>JAVJTA010000001.1:0-6511 GCA_040219135.1 Pseudomonadales bacterium
CTCGCTGAACCACCCCTCCGCGGAGGTGCCTTCCAGATCCACCGGATCCGGCCGTGCGTCCTCCGAGTCGTAGCCGCAGCGTGGAATCACGCGGCCATCGTGCCGAGGACAGGAACGATAACGTGGCCTGTCCTCGATTGCTTGGGGTACAGGCGCCCGGGGGTCAGGGGAGGTCGACGTTGGCGAGGTTAAACCGGACGATGGAGAGCGGTCTGGTTTCGTAAGACGGTCGGGATTGTTGGCCTACAGATGGTTGGGCGAAGCGCGACGACCTGGAACGCCGGGTCCACGATCTCAAGCTGACCCGGCAGGTCACCATGCAGAGTCTGCCGTCGATCCGGCTCGTCCAGGAGAACGACAAGGCGCTGGTGAGCAAGATCAGTTCGACCCTGGCCAACACGATCCCGCTGTGGCGCCAGCAGCTCGCGATGACGGTCACCATCGCCCGATCCGCCGAGGCCGGCGAGACCTTGAAGCAGGCCACCGACCTCACCAACGAGCTGCTCACCGCCAACGCCGATGCGCTATGTCAGCTTCTTGGACATTGGTGCTCGACAGCGCTTCAGCAGGAACCGCCTGCTGAAGAATTCGATGTCTGAGCAGTGATTCACGGCTCCTGCACAGAATTCGGGACAGGCCCCGCAAGACTTGCTCGGAGTTCAAAGGCCACGGTAATCCCGGCAAGCACAATCGCCGCAACGATGCCCCACCAATCCCGCGATCAGCTCCTCTCCAACCACTCCAGCAATGCCGCATTCACCCGCTCCGGCTGATCAAGCATCAACCAGTGCGAAGCGTTCTCGACCTTCAAATAGCGCCACGCGGCACCCATCAGCGCCGGGCTCGCTTCCATCTGGCTTTCCCACAGATAGGTATCACCGGTACTCCACATCCCCAGCGTAGGGACGGTGCACTTGCGCGGCGGGGCAGTGCTGGTCGCAACCGCAAGGTACATGGCCGCCATGGTATTGCCCCGATCCCAATTGAGCATGCCGTTCATGGCCTCGGGCTCTTTCATGCGCGCCCAGACTTCGTCCAGTTCCGGGTGCGTCGGCAGAATGATGTCCTTCAGGAAAGCCCCGTCATTCGCGGCGTACAGCTGCGCCGAATCGGGCTGGGCATTGAGATACATGTACCAGCTCTCCTTCACATCGGCCGGCGAATCCGAGAGCAGCATCATGTCCGGATGGCCGACCGACATCGTGACATGGCGGCGGAAGCGATCAGGGAAATTCAGCACCAGCTCCCAGCTGACCCCCGCACCCCAGTCGTGGCCGACGACCATCTCCACCTGCTGCACACCCATGGCGTCGAGCAGGGCGATCATGTCGTAAACCATGTTCTCGAGGGAGTACCGCCTCGGGTCGGTCGGCTTCTCGGTCTCGCCGTAGCCGAGCATGTCGGGCACAAGGACTCGATACCCGGCCTGCACCAGTGCCGGAATCTGATTGTTCCAGGTGCTCGAAGTGTCCGGCATGCCGTGCAGCAACAAGACGACCTTGTCGCCGCTGCCCTGGTCGCCAACGTGATAGCGCATGCCGTTCAGCACGATCTGTCTGCCTGGAACGCTGGCACGCACACCCGGGGCGGGTGAGGCAGCTTTGGCTTGTGCCACTGCATTGCCGTCGGCCGCTGAGGCCTCAGGAACGAGCAGACCACCAAATGTGATCGCCAGCCCGAGCAGGCTGGCCGTCAGTAGAGAACCACATCGATCATTTTGCATTGACTGCTCCTTGGAGGCTGGCCAGGTAAGTGGCCAGGCTGGCGATGTCTTGTTCGCTCAGCTGAACGGTGATGGGCAGCATCACGCCAGAGGCGTCCTGGCGCGCGCCGGTCTTGAAATCCTGAAGTTGCTTGACCAGATAGTCGTAGCCTTGCCCGGCGAGCCGGGAGAACGTCCCCTGGCCCTGCAGCTGTGCGCCATGGCACGCCGCGCAATTGCCGACGTCGGACAACTGCTCACCGAGTGCTCGCTGCTGCGGATCAGGTTCGAAGGTGCTGTTGGGCTCGGCCGCCTGAGCCGCAAAGAACGCCGACAGTTGTTCGATCTCGGCCGGCGACAGATTGATCGCCAGCGATGACATGGTCGGGTTGGGCCGCTTGCTACTGGCGAACGCGTTGAGCTGCGCATTCAGATAGGCCGCTGGCTGACCGGCCAAACGCGGGTACAGCTGGTTGATCGTGTTGCCGTCCGCGCCATGACAGGGCGTGCAGACCCCATTCAGTTGCGGCCAGGCTCCCCCCTTGGCCTCGGCCTCCGCACTGGCCGTCTCGACGGCCTCACTGAAACGCTGATAGTCCAGCAGTTCCGAGCCGAAGCTGATGCCCGCCGGCACCAGTCCGGCCAGCACGAGCAGGCTGCCGATCACGAGCGTTCGGCGGATACCTTGTTGCTGCTTGTTGATTGACATCTGGCGCGCCCCTCATCCGATCTGACGCAGGGCGTGCAGCGCCTGCAGTGCGGCGCGATGCCCGGAGCGCACGGCACCATCCATGTAGCCCGCCCAGATGTCCGCCGTTTCGGTACCCGACCAGATCAATTGACCCACCGGCGGGTGCAGACCCCCGCCGTAGCGCGTCCAGAATCCCGGCGGGATGGGGGACACACAGCTAATGGTCCAGGGCTCCCGGCTCCAGTCGAGATCGTGAAACTGCAGAGGGTGCAGGGCCTCATCGCCCAGTGCCTGGGCGAACAGCGCCGAGAGCATGGGCTCGGCCTGCTGCGGGTCACTCGGCAGTCCGGACTGGGTCACGAAAGCATTGAGCACGCCCATGGAGCCATCCGGCGGTGAATTGTCGTAAGCCCACAGCAGAGGACCGTGGGCTTGCAGGATCATGCCGTTCAGGCCCTTGTCCCGCCAAAAGGGCTTCGAATACACGTGGGCCGTCTTGCGCCCGGCCGCGTAGGCCGGCCAATGGCGCTGCATTTCACGACGCAGCTCAGGCAACGCCGGAGCGAAATCGATCTGGTTACACAGCGCCGGTTGAATGGCCATGATCACCCGTCGGGCGCGGATCAGCCCCTGATCGGTGTGCAGGCTGACCACGGCCTGATCCCAGTCACTGATTCGGCGGACCGGCGTTCCGAGCCGCACCTTGTCGCCCAGTGCATCGGCCATCTTCTGGCTCAGGATCTGCGAGCCGCCGACGAAGCGGGTTTCCTGGGCGCTGTCCTTGATGGAGTCGAGCTGTTCATAGCGGCTGTTGGCCGAATTGATCATCGACAGGAAATGCAGCAGGCCCATTTTCGCCGGCAACGTGCCACCCGAGAGCATCGTCGTGGTGTCCCAACCGACGCGGTCCTCCGCACTGAGATTCTGTTTGGCCAGCCAGTCGCCAACCGACAACTGATCCAGTTCGGCGGCACGCGCCGCCTTCCACGGCGACCCAGAAGGGACGCCGCGCGCCATCTCATCCAGTTGCTCGGCGAGTTTCGGGTCGGTGCCGAAGGTGCCCTGCAGGTCCTGCGCGACCCGTCCGTCGCCGGCGATGAACACCGTTTCGCCCGTGTAGTAGGTATCGAAGGTGGCGACCTCCAGCTCTCTGGCGAGATCAGCCACCGCCGTCTGCCCCGGACCGATCCATTGCCCGCCGGCCTCGGACACATAGCCGTTGCCCAACTCGTGGTTGAGGGTGCGGCCACCGACGCGATCACGCGCCTCCAGCACCACGAACGACTCACAGCCGGCTCGGCGCAGATCGCGGGCGGCGGTCAGCCCGGCCAGACCTGCGCCGATGATGGCCACATCGAGCACATCGCCGGATGCGTCGGCGGATGCATCGCCAGATGAATCGGCTCTGGCGTCAGCCGACGCCAGCACAACCGCGCCCGGCACGGCCGCCACGGCCACGGCACCAGCCGCCCCCAGGAAGCCGCGTCGACTGAGCAGGGCGCCACCCGATCTGGCCGGATGTTCTTCGTCCGCTGGCTTCATCTGCAGGTCCCTCGGTGCGTGCCGGTTCGGCTTCCGCAAAATATTGACACATCGTCAATATAATGTGCCACCGTGTCAATATATTTCCCGACAGGCCATTCCAACGAGCGCCGCAGCAGTGGCAAGATGGCGACACTCACCAGAGGAATGACGATCCGCATGCCCGCCCGCACCAGGAAAACCCCGCCGACCAAGCGCGCACCGAAGCAGCAACGCTCGATCGAGCGGATCGATGCCATCCTTGCTGCCACTGAGGCTGTGCTGACCGAAGACGGCTACGACGGGCTGACGATGGTCAAGATCGCCGCGCAGGCCGGTATCACCCACACCTCGATCTATCACTACTTCAGGTCGGTGGAGGCCATTCTCGAGTCGTTGATCTCACGCATGATGAGTGACTTCGATCGCGGGGTTGCCGACCGTGTGGCGCGCGCCGAGACGCCCCAGGCACTGATAGAGAAGTTCGTGATCAGCCTGGAGTCAGGCTTCGAGACCTACCGCAGCACCCCCGTTGCCCGAGGCTTGTGGACGGCGACCCGATACCTGCCGACCCTGCGCAAGCTCGACGACGAAGATGCGGCGCGCAATTCGCAGTTGTTCATCGACCGCTTTCTGGCGCTGGCGCCGGACACCGATCGCGATGCCGTTCGCGTCACTACCATGCTGGCAGCCACGCTGGCCGTTCCGGCGTATGAGGCAGCCTTGGCGCTGCCGAAGCGTTTGCAGAAGCGAGCCATCGCCGATTTCCTGACGATGATCCGCACGCAATTGTCTGCCGCAGTCGGTGTCGGCGACAGTTGAACGGCGCGGAGTGGAGGCAATCGTGGGCAGCCACACGTTCCTGACGCGCGTCCGCTGGTTGTCGCAGCAAAGAGTGGAAGCCGCAACCTCGGAGAATCGACGGGAGAGCCGCCAAGCCGTATCTGAAGTGGCCGTTCTGTGTCGAAAGCGGTCATCGCTCTGATGCTGCGGAGGTGCCTCAGGCTGGGCGCAATCTCTGGTCAAGGCGCCACGGTGTGTTCCGGGCAATGTCACAGAGTCTGCCCCCGAGAACTCTTGTGTGCGTGCCAAGGTGATCCCTGCATCGCGCGTTGCGCAGCATGAACTTCTACGACTTGATGAATGGGTGCATACACATGAAAGCCAAGCTGATTGGGTGCGGATACAGCAGCTTCCTCAATTCGATCCTCTGTGCCTTCGCGTTGTCCGCCTCGGCTTATTCGTCAGCAGGCGATGCGGCGCAGATTCAGATCGACGAACAACCGGGATCGAACCCCTGGTCTCACCTGGGGTTTCCCGACGCGAACGTCGACTTTCAGTTCGCGGTGATCAGCGACAATTCGGGAGGTGCCTATCCCGGAGTTTTTGACGCGGCGATGACCAAGCTGAACCTGATGCAGCCCGAGTTTGTCATGAGCGTGGGTGATCTCATCGAGGGGTACAGCAACAACCCGGAAGCATTGGCTGCTGAATGGGATGAGATCGATGCTTCGGTCGCGAGACTGGACATGCCCTTCTTCTATGTCGTCGGAAACCACGATATGGGCGATCCGGCCTCGGTGGATGTCTGGCGGGCGCGACTGGGCCGTGCCTACTACCACTTCGTGTACAAGGATGTCCTGTTCCTGTGCACGAACACCGAAGATCCGCCGCAAGGTGTTCCGGATTGGCTGATACAAGGGATGTCGGAGCTATCGAAGCTGGAAGAGAGCGCCCCGGAACAGGCGAAGACCCTGCAGAATGAGATTCTGGCGAAGGTGAAAGCAGCCTTCGTCACAGGTGAAGAGTACGGCGCTGCCTTCAGTGATGAGCAAATCGCCTATTTCGAGGAAGTGATTGCTGCCTACCCGGATGTGAGATGGACTTTTGTCTTCGTGCATCGTCCAGTCTGGCAGGCCAACCCTCGGGACGAGACGTTCCTGGAGATCGAAGCCGCGCTGGCGGGTAGGCCGTTCACGGTGTTTGCCGGCCACGCGCATACCTACGAGTATCAGGAGCGCAATGGTATGGATTACATACGCCTCAGCACGACCGGAGGCGCATGGGTGCTCGATCCGCCGGGCAACTTTGATCACATCGCCTGGGTGACGATGACCGACGAGGGACCAGTCGTCGCCAACCTCACACTGGACGGTATTTTTGACAAGAGCGGTGAACGTATTCCGGTTCGCGATTCGTTGCAGTAACTGACTGTTCTAGCAGAGCGTCTTGAGCCCTTGATTCTGGGCCTGAGTGCGTCCGGAACATGTGGAAAATTTCTGAAATTTCTGCATGAAGTTTCTGGACACCCGCTACCACGGCGTCTTCGCCCCGAGCTCGCCCATGCGCCGCGCGATCGTGCCGACGCCGGCAAGTGCTCGCCGGCGTAGGAAGCGCTAAGAGTCAGCTGCTGCATCGGCGACCCGGCCGCGCTGAGGATAGGAACGATAACGTGACCTTTCCTCGATTGCTTGGGGTACAGGCGCCCGGGGGTCAGGGGAGGTCGACGTTGGCGAGGTTAAACCGGACGATGGAGAGCGGTCTGGTTTCGTAAGACGGTCGGGATTGTTGGCCTACAGATGGTTGGGAGAAAGGGG
>JAVJTA010000002.1:0-397142 GCA_040219135.1 Pseudomonadales bacterium
TACAGATGGTTGGGAGAAAGGGGAAGCTTTGAAGTCATGTGCGCAGGCGTGGCTGTTGCCGAGGTGATTTCAGCGTTCGGCGAACAGATCGGGTGGGGTCTGGTTTGACTCGGTGCGCCCAGGGGGCAGCCGTGGTGGTGCTCGGCTGTTGACGTGGTATCGAGGCGGCGTTCAGCTGGTCCAGTGTGTCAGCCGGTTCCAGGTCGAGCCAGGGCTTTTCGGAGTCTTGGATCAGGAGGCCGTCGCGGGTGAGCCTGCGCAGTATTCGCCGGACGAGTCGATCCAGCAGACGCTCGAGGGACTGCGCGTCAGGCGCAGCGACGCGATGGAACCGGGGTCCGTTCTGATCCGGCGTATACACGGCTGATTGCGACGCAATCGGCTTAGCAATTCGCTTTGCGAATTGCCCCCGTCCAGGATCAGCATGTGAAAGTGGACCTGGCCGGGTAGGCATTGAGGTTCAGCGCGCTGCCGAAGCGCTGAATCAGGGTGACGACTCCGGTACGGGCGCCGGTGCTGGCAGTGAGCCCTGCCCGGTGGGCCAGATCGGTTTGGATGGCGCGGACGATGACCGAGAGGCAGCGCCCGAGCGCGTCCGGTCGGCTCGCGTACAGCAACCGGAGTGGCCAGGGGAAGCTGAGGACCCACTGGCGAACGGGTACTTCCGGAAAGACATGGTCGACGAGGTGAGCAGAAGTCTCGATCATCCGCCGTGCGCCGCACGATGGGCAGAAACCACGGCGCTTGCAGGAGAATGCGACGAGGTGTTCGTGCCGGCAGCCGTTGCACTTCACGCGCACGAAGCCGTGTTCGAGTCGCCCGAAACGCAGGTAGTCCTGGAACTCGCTCGCGAACGACCGTTTTGCGCTCGAAGATGCTCCGACGATCCTGAGATCGTGGCGTCGTTTCACGGAGCTCGACGCCTTGCCACGTTAGCCGCCGTGGCGGGCGGATAGCCGTCGATGAATCCGCACTCCAAGAACCGATCACTCACCGGTCACCGGAGAAATCCGCCGGAATCGCGCGCGGTTCCTGGGTTTGACGCCCGCGTCACTACCCGCTGCGCCGGTAGTGACGCGGACAGGAATCCACCTCCGTTGCGCGTCGGCCATCACGCCAAGGGGTGCATCAACGACGGACTTGGGTTTCAGCAAAGAGCGGAACAGTCAATGCGCTTGGTGATTTGAGGGCAATCACCGGAGGTGGCTGCGCATCTTGCTGCGACTACGGGCAGAGCGTCGAGAGAACGCTAGTCAGCGCCGACAATAATCCGAGCTACCTCGATGGCAGGGTAGTAGACCCGTCTGCCGATCTTTCGTCCGCATGCCTTGAGCGCCCGGGTCCTCGGGTCGCTCGGCACACATAGGCTGTAACGAAGCCCCCCGGTCGTCCGCCCCAGCATCCGGATCTCACCGGCCCGCATACCCGTGTGGAGCGCGAGCCGCACGATCTGACCGAGCATCGGATTGGAGTGCTTGTCGCACGCGCGCAGCACCTTCTGTTCTTCGTCCTTGGAGAGGCGCCGGTCGCGGCCGCGATGCGGCGCGGGTTTGCGAATGTTGGCGACGGGGTTGTAGATGAGGCCGGTGCGCCATTCCTTGATGCCCACGGTGTAGAGATGCGAAAGGAGGGCGAGTTCCAGTCGCACCGTGCTCGCCGAGCTTGGCTTTGAGGTTGGCGCTCGCCGGCTTTTCCCGTCGCGCAGTGGACGGCCGCTTCGTGGTGCACACTTCCGTTTCGTAGCGGTCGAGAGCCTTCTTCAGCAACAGGCGCTCGGACGCGGCGCGATCGATGTAAACGCCCCGCACCATCTCGTCCTCGGTGCGCCGCGCCCAGTCCTGGGCATCGCGTTTGGTGCGGAACGTCTTGATCACCGCCGGCCAGCCGCGTTTGCGGATCACGGCCTTCCAGGTCGCTGACGGTGTCTTACGGATGGTTGCCACGGCATCTTCGGAGCACAGGTGTTCCGAAAATGTACGGCGTGACACGCGGACTGAAATGGAGAAATCCGCAAGTGACTGAATTGCTTGGTGGCCAGGGGCAGAATCGAACCGGCAACCGCGTTGTGCCGACACGTGTCGGCAGTTTCCGGGGCGGCGTGGTTATCAACGAATGATTTCAGATGGTGGCCAGGGGCAGAATCGAACTGCCGACACGCGGATTTTCAGTCCGCTGCTCTACCAACTGAGCTACCTGGCCTCGAGGAAGCGGCGTATTTAATCCGCTGAGGCCCCAGATTTCAACTCGACCCCGGATTTGTCGAGGGCGGGCGAATCCTTTCGCCTTCGGGCAGTCCAATACATGCTGGCAGAAAGAGCCGGCAGGCTGCCGTGATAGGCTATCCGGCCGCCGCCGGGTAGTGTGGAAATCCCGATTTGCAGGGTCGACGTTGAGCAACCTCGGAGTTCGTGGCCGGTGCCTCGTGCTGTTGTCGTGGGCGGTCGCCTGGTGGGCGGCTCCGGTGCACGCGGGGCTCAGCATCAGCGGCGTCGACGACGCCACGGAGAAAGTGCTGGAGGCGTTTCTCACGGTTGACGATCTGCCCTGCGATGCGCCGCGCTGGTGGGTAGAGCGGCGCCACCGGCAGGCGCCGGACGAAATCCGCCAGGCCATGGAGGCGCTCGGCTTCTACCGCTCCACTCAGAGCGGAACCCTCGACTGGGCCAACGACTGCTGGCAGGCCAACTACCAGGTCGACCCGGGCGATCCGGTCCGTGTGGAGCGCTTCGACCTCGACATCGCCGGCGGCCTCGCCGACGAGGTCCGCATGAAGGATTCGCTTGCCACGCTCGACATTGCCCCGGAGGAACCGTTCACCCACGCCGGCTACGAAGCCGCCAAGTCGACCTTGCTCGAGACGTCGCAGGACCTGGGTTACTTCGATGCCCGTTTCGAGCGCCGTCAGGTGCTGGTGAATCCCGAGACCAATCTGGCGGACATCGAACTCACGCTGGACAGTGGCGACCGCTACCGGGTGGGTGACATTCAGATCGAGCAGGCCGTTCTTGCAGACGATCTGTTCCGGCGATTTCTCGAGTTTGGCGCCGGCGACCCCTACGATTCCCAGGCGCTGACTCGCACCTATCGCGACCTCATCGAGAGCGACTACTTCGATCGGGTGCTGGTCACACCGGATCTCGATGCCCGTGCCGACGGACTGGTGCCGGTTCAGGTCATCGCCACCGCGAACACCCGCCGCAGCACGCTGGTCGGGGCTGGGTACGCAACCGACACCGGCCCCCGGGCGCGCCTGGACCTGCGTTACCGGCGCGTCAACGACCGCGGTCATCGGGCCAACTTCACCAGCCTGGTTTCCGAGGTCCAGGGCCAGCTCGGGGCGGAGTACCGGGTGCCCTACGGCGATCCCACCCACGAGTGGCTGTTTGCGAAGGGTGAGTTCAACTACGAGAACACCGACACCTCGAAAAGCCTGCAGAGGGGTGTGACCGTCGGCCGTACCCACCGGCGCGCCCGCGCCTGGGCGGAGACCAACTACGTGCAGTACTCCCTGGAGGACTTCGAGATCGGCGGCGAGAACGGTAACTCCCGGCTTCTGCTGTTTGGAACCAGCTGGGCGCGCACCACCAGCATCGATGCGCCGCGGCCGCTGAAAGGCTACTCCCTGAGCCTGGACGTGCGCGGTGCGACCAAGGTGCTGGCCTCGGACAACGACCTGCTGCAGATGATTCTGCGTGGCCGCCACATTCTCGGTCTGGGTGGCCGCTTCCGGCTGCTGAGCCGCGCCCAGGCGGGCTGGACGTGGCAAAACGAGTTCGACGACCTGCCGCCGTCGGTGCGGTTCTTCGCCGGGGGCGACAACAGCGTTCGCGGCTACGGCTACGAGGAACTCGGTCCCGAAGAGGACGGCGAGGTGGTGGGCGGCAAGCGCCTGCTTACGGGTTCCCTGGAACTCGATGCGCTGATCCGGCCCAACTGGTCTGTGGCGGCGTTCATCGACAGCGGTTCGGCGTTCGACACCACGCCGGACTTCAGCACCGGTGTGGGTCTGGGTCTGCGCTGGTTTTCCCCGCTGGGCCCGCTGCGCATAGATATCGCGCACCCGCTGGACGATCCGGATCACAGCCTGCGCCTGCACATCAGCCTCGGACCGGATCTGTGAAACGCGCCCTGGTCATTCTCATCGGCGCGCTTCTGCTGCTGCTCGCGCTGGCCGGCAGCACGCTGGCGTTTCTCGCCCTCAGCGACGGCGGCACCCGGTTTCTCGCAGAGCAGGCGGAGCGCTTTCTGCCGGTGCGATTCGTCGATGTGTCCGGGGCCCTGTTGCGGGAAGTGCAGATCGGCAGACTCGAAGTGGACCTGGAGGATCGCACCCTGACCATCGACGGGCTCGAGCTGGCCGTGCAGTTCATGCCGCTGCTGTTCGAAAACCGCCTGCTGGTGGATCGGATCAGGGCCGGCGCCGTGGTGCTGAGCGGCAGCAGCGCACCGTCCGACCTGACGCCGCCGCCGCCCCTGGAGCTGCCGTTCATGCCGGTGGAAATCGATGTGGCGGACGCCACCGTGGAACGCCTGGTGCTCGACCAGGTGTTCCCCATCCGGGTCACCGCGTCCGCGACGTGGCTGCGCGATGGGTTGACCGTGCGTGCCGTCGCCTTCAACTCCGACGTGATCAACGGCACCGTGGAGGGCCGGCTCGGCAACGGCGGCAATCCGCAGCTGTCGGCGTCGGTGACCTGGTCGCTGCCGGACGAGGACTGGAGCGGGGCAGGAACGCTCGAAGGTCGTGTGAACGAGTTCCGCGTTCAGCACACGCTGCGCGGTCTGGTTTCCGGCGAGGCTGAGGGAACCGGCAGCCTCGCGGACGTCAGCGAACCCGACGTCGATCTGCGGGTGGCGGTGAACGATCTCGTGTTCGGCGAGACCGCCGTTCGCGGCATCGGCGGTGCTCTCAGCGGTACGCTGGCGAACCTCAGCGCCGATGTCGGCGCCCGGGTCGAGACGCCGGGCTTCGAGCCGTTCCAGGCCCGGGTGCAGGCCTACGGCCCGGTTGCGGGACCGCTGACCGTTCGGACCGTCAGCGCCGATGCCCTCGGCGGAACACAGCGGGCCCAAGGCACCATTGCCTGGAACGACGGGGTCCGGGTGCGCCTCGGCGGCAGCGCCGAGAACGTGTCGCTGCAGGCGCTGTGGCAGCAGCTCAGCGGCAGCGCCAGCGCGCTGTTCCAGTTCGGCTACGAGAACGAGCGCCTGTCGCTGCTGCTCGAGGACATCACGGGCACGTTGAACGAGCGGCCCGTCGCCGGCTCGCTGGACATCGCCCAGGTCGGTGAAGGCTGGGTCATCGATCCGCTGCAGATCAGCGTCGGTGACAACCGCATCACCGGCAGCGCCAGCATCGACGGCGCGGCGCTGACGCTGAACGCGGATTTCGACGCGCCGGCTCTGGAAGCGCTCGATCTCGGCGTGGCCGGCGACGCCCGCGGCCGGGTGCGGGTCACCGGGCGCTGGCCGGATCTGAACGGTACGGCGAGCCTGACCGGCAGCCGGCTCGAAGGCTTCGACGTGGCGTTGGCGGATGTGAAGCTCGACGCCGCCATGGACGCCGGCGTGCTGCGCGGCGAACTGCAGGCGGGTCGGGTCGAGCGCGGGCAGGTGTCCGCGGAGGCCGTGGACTTCGAAGCCGACGGCACGCTCGATGATCTGCGCTGGCGCCTGAACTGGGCGGACGGCCGGGCCGCTGGAACCCTGAGGCAGATCGACGACGGGTTCACGGTCGGTCTGACGACAGCCAGCGTCAGCATCATGCAGGCGACCTGGTCGCTGCAGTCGCCGACCCGGGTCGATCTGCTCGGCGACCGCATCGACGTCGCTCCCGCCTGTATCGCCGGCGGTGAAGCTTCGGCCTGCGTCGAGCGTTTCGTCTATGCGGGTGGGGAAATCGATACGCAGGGGGAGCTGGTGCGCGCGCCGGTGCAGCTGCTGCAGCCGTTCGTGCCGCTGCGTCTCGGCGGCGCCGGGTATCTCGAGGGCCGCTGGACGCTGGGCGGCGATCCCGGCGATCCTCGCGGCGAACTGGCGCTGGCGGCTCGCAGCCTCACGGTGGTGCCGGCCACAGGCGAGGACCCGGTGGCACTGCCGGACCTGGAGACCACGGGAACCGTGGCCGACGGCGTTCTGCAGATGCGCCTGACGGCCACCGACGAGGCGTTCACGATCACCGGCGAAGGACGCCTGGAGCCGCTCGATGCCCAGGGCGCGCTGACCGGCACGCTGCGGGTTGCCGCCACGGACCTGGCGCCGTTGCGCGCGTTCGATCAGCGCATCGAGGAGCTCGGCGGAGCCATCGAAGGCAGCCTGGACATTTCTGGTACGCCGGCTGCGCCGCGCGCGCAGGGTCGCTTCAGGCTGAACGAAGGGCGCCTGAAGCTCAACGATCCCGACGTCACCCTGACCGCCGTCGACGTAGTGCTGCGCCTGGACGACAGCGGCACCTTCGAACTCGAAGGCTCGGCCAGGCAGAAGAAGGGCGACGTGCGGCTGACGGCGTCTGGATCCGGTCTGTTCAGCAACACGCTCGCAGCGCAGGCGGCTCTGGTGGGCAATGGTCTCAAGGCCAGGCACCCCGACTGGGAGATCACCGTGAGCCCGGACCTGACTTTTACCTACGCGGACGCCAAGGGCCGGGTGCGCGGCAAGGTCGAGATCCCCGAGGCCGAGGTGCGGTTGAACACGCTGCCGAGCAGCGTGCCGAGCCCGTCGGAGGACGTGGTGGTCGTCGGTCGTGAAAGCAACGGCAACGGCAACGGCAACTGGCTGCGCATGGACGTCGACGTGGTGCTCGGCGACGACGTGGCGCTGAAAGCGCTCGGCATCAGCGCCGAGCTCGAAGGCAGCCTGCGGGCCCGCCTCGACGCCCAGGGGCGCACCACCTTACGGGGCACCCTGAACATCACCGGCGGCGTGCTGGCCGCCCAGGGCCAGACGCTGTCCATCGAGTCCGGCACGGTGGTCTACAACGGCCCGGTAACCCGGCCCTACATCGACCTGCGCGCGGTGCGCCTCATCGACGACGTGACCCCGGAGGTGAAGGTCGGCCTGCACATCCGGGGCGATGCCAACAATCTCACCTCGAGCGTGTTCTCGGAGCCCGCCATGTCCGAAACCCGGGCGCTGAGCTTTCTCGTGCTCGGCCGCGACATCGACCAGCAGACGGCGAACTCCGACAGCAGTCAGCTCATGGCGGCAGCCATCAACCTCGGGCTGTCGCGGTCCAAGGGGATCACCTCGGAGCTGATGCGCAGGACGGGTCTCGACGAGCTGTCCGCCATGGCGGAGTCCCAGAACAGCTTCGCCATCGTCGCTGGAAAACGCATTACCGACGATCTCTACGTGCGCTACACGTACGACACGTTATCCGCGCTGGGCGCGTTCCTGGTGCGCTACGAACTCACGAAACGCTGGCAGCTCGAAGCGCAGTCGGGAGAACAGTCCGCCATGGATCTCATGTACAGCTTCGACAAGTAGCCGCGATCGTCAGCGGGCTTCCGGCGGCTCGTCGTCGTTCGCACCGCTCTCCATGAGCGTATCCAGCGGGTAGTCGGTGCTGGCGCGCAGCCCGGCCACCGTGGACAGGTTGCGCAGGGTGCGTCGCGCGCCGGCGCGGAGATGATCGAACACCACGCTTTCGTGCACCTCGCCCTCTTCCTGCACCAGGCTCAGCCGGTGCAGGGCGTAAATGCCGATGGCGGTCGCGAAGAAGAAAAAGAAGTCCCAGTGGGTGAAATCCAGGGCGCTGAATTCCCGGGCCTGCGTCTCGCTGTGCCAGCGCAGGATCAGCGCCAGCTCTTTCGACGCGAACAGATCCGCCGTCAGGCCACCGACCATGGCCGCGGTGCCGGCGGCGGTGGCGTTGACCATGGAGCTGGTGGCGAGATACCCGGTGGCGTTGCCCTTCGGCGCCAGCTTCATCGAGATGTTGCCGGAGGCCAGCGACACACCGGCGTTGGCGAGACCGGTGGCCAGGTGGATGAAGATCAGCAACGGGTAGGTAAGGACGTGGATATCCGGCATGGTGGTGAACGTCCACAGAAAGATGCAGGTGATGAACAGCGGCGCGCACACGCGCAGCACGGCCTTGTTGCTGAAGCGGTCGGCGACGTCGCCCCAGTGGGTCACCGTGAAGTAGGCAGCGCCCTGGGACAGGGTCGCCAGTGCGATCACCACGAACAGGTCCAGCTGCATGGTCCTGAGCATGTGCACGGTGAAGAACGGCGCCGCCAGGTTCACGGCGAAGTTCCAGCTCACGTGGAATCCCATCAGACGGCGGAAATTCCTGTTGCGGAACGGCTCGCGCAGCCGCGTCAGCAGATGGGCAGTGTGCTCGTGGGGTTTCGCCGGCACGTCGCTGATGTGCCGCGACGTCACCACCGCGTACATGCCGCCGAAGAACGCCAGGGTGTAGACGATGGCGTAGGCATACGTCTGGGGCCACGGCGAGAACCGGCCCCACAGATCGATGAAGCCGGCGGCCAGCAGGCTCACCACCATGCCGATGCCGATCATCTTCTTCTGGCGCTCGCCGAACACGCGTCCCATCACCTCGTCGGGAACCAGGTCGCGCATCCAGGTGTTCCAGGCGCAGGACAGGTAGGCGCCGGCCACGTAGCGCAAGGTGAAGGCGACGACGATGACCGCCAGCGCCAGCTCGTTGGTCGGGAGGAACACCGTCAGCGCGATCACCAGGAACATGGGCCGGGCGACGAAGCCGGACCACGTGTACACCGCGCGCCGCGACTTCACCCGATCGACCGTGAACATCGCCGGCAGCTGGGCGAGCTGCGACAGGTGCGGGATGGCGGCCAGCAGGCCGATGAGAAAGTTGCTCGCGCCGAGCTGGATGGCGAAAGCCGTGAGGATGGCGCCCACCGCCAGGGTTTCCATGATCTGGATGCCGATCCCGTTCTTCTGAATCCACGGGATGCTGCGCTCGAGATCCGAGGTACCGGCGCCGGATTCCTCGTCCGTGGTGTCGCTCAGGACGGCTGCTCCGGCGGCACGTAGCCCTCGGCGCGGTCGACGGGCTGGTTGTCGAGGAACCGCTCGCGCTGGACGGAGAGGTACCTGCGAGCCTCCGGGTCGCGCAGTTCGAGGTGCTTTTCGTTGATCAGCATGGTCTGCAGCGCCTGCCATTCGCCCCAGGCCCTGGCGGACACGGTGTCGAACAGCTCCTGGCCCTTGGGTCCAGGCATCGGGGGTGCGTCGAGTCCTTCCAGCTGCTGCTGGTACTTACGGCAGTGCACGGTGCGGGTCATGGTTCGCTGCGGTTCCGGGCGATGGATTGAACGAGCCTGGCGGCGGGGGCGGACAGGCCGATGCTGGGGCCGCCGGCGTCATTCGCGGCATCGTACCAGCATACGTCGTCACGGTCCGCCACGCCGAGGCCGGCGCGAACGAGTCGGACGAAGACCGGTTCGATGTCCAGATGGAAGTGGCTGAAGGTGTGGCGGAAGGGCTCGCCGGTGCGGCTGTCTTCGACGTCGTCCGCGGCGATGGTGAACTCGTCGCAGAGGCTCCCCACCGTGGTTTCCGCAGGGCGCTCCGGCGGCGTCCAGAGCCCGCCCCAGAGGCCTTCGAGGGGCCGCCGCTCGAGCAGGCAGCGGCCGCCGGAATCGACGACGACGAACATGCGCGCGGCGCGCTCCGGTCTGGCGCGCTTCGGCTTGCGCTTGGGATAACGCTCGGCCGCGCCGGCCTTGCGGGCGGCGCAGCGCGATTCGACCGGACACCGGGCGCAGTTCGGGCGGCTGCGGGTGCACACGGTGGCGCCAAGATCCATGATCGCCTGGGTGTAGTCGCCGACCCGCACCGCGGGCGTATGCGCCTCGGCGTGCTGCCACAGGGCTTTCCGGGGTTCTGCGTCCCCGGGGTAGCCGGGCACCGCGTGGAAACGTGCCAGCACCCGCTTGACGTTGCCGTCGAGGATGGCGGCCTGCGCGCCGAAGGCTATGGCGGCAATGGCGCCGGCGGTGGAACGGCCGATACCGGGCAGCGCGGTCAGGGTGTCGACGGAGTCGGGGAGGGCGCCGCCGTGCTCGGCGACGACGGCCCGGGCCGCGCGGTGCAGATTGCGCCCGCGGGCGTAGTAGCCGAGCCCGGTCCAGTGGTGCAGCACCTCGTCGAGGTCCGCGGCCGCCAGGGCCCCCACGTCCGGGAACCGGCTCATGAAGCGCTCGTAGTAGGGAATGACCGTAGTCACCTGGGTCTGCTGGAGCATGATCTCCGAGACCCACACGCGATAGGCGTCGATCGGTTGCTGCCACGGCAGATCGCGGCGCCCCTGGCGCTCGAACCAGGCCAGCAGCCGTTCGGCGAACCAGTCCATCAGCCGGTCGCGCGGATCACTGGGGCTCGGCGGCCGGCTGAGATCGCCCCAGCGCTTCGAGCAGGGCGCGCGCGGCGTCGCGGTACTGCTCCGGCACCTGCTCGTCGATGGTCTGCTCGAGCTTGCTGCGGAGTTCCGGGTCGCTGCCGGATACGGCGCGTGCGACCAGGCGCTGGGCGGCATCCGGATCGATCCGGCACTCGGGTTCGGCCGCCGACCCCTGGCAGCGCAGCGGGATGGGCAGGTCGTAGAGCAGCGGCGGCACGTCGAATACCGGCCACGCCGGATCCTTGCCGAAGGTCAGCTCGACGAGCATGTCGAGGCGGTCGCTGGCCGGCTGATAGTCGCCTTCGGCAGCGAGGGTCAGGTTGTCCAGCGCCATGTCCAGCACGTGGTGCTGGCGATCGATGCGCCAGGTACCGACGAAGCGCTGGTAGTCCCACTGCTCCGGCCAGCCGCGGATGCGCTCGGCCTCGTTGAAGCGTCCGGCCAGATCGATGAGTTCGGTGCGGATGGCCGAGATGTCGATGCGCCCCTTGCCGCCGTCGAATCGGGTCTCGCCGGACAGCGACTCGAGCATCGCGTCCGCCGTGTTGCCTTCCAGCGTCAGCCGGCCGCCGTAGGCGAGCGGGGCGGCCCAGGCGAAGCGCTGGTCGAGCCATTCCAGCAGGGCACGGCTGTCGACGTTGCTGAGCGTTGGCGTGAGCGTCCAGCGTACCGGGGTCGCGTTGGCGTCGATGGCGACGTCGCCCAGCGCTTCGCCGCCGAAGAACTCCGGCGCGCGCACGGCGACCGTGGCCGCGCCGGACTCGTTGGCGAAATCCACCAGCACCCGCTCGAACCGTTTGTCGTCGAACCGAACCCAGTCCAGCGCGCACTCACCTTTCCAGGTGAAGCTCTTCAGCACCGCGACGGGAATCACGTCGTCGTCTGTAGCCGGCGGCGTCGGCGCGGGGTTGGCCACGGGCCTGGCATCCAGGCTGCAGACGCCGGCGCCGTCGTCGGTCTCGAAGCGGGTCTGGTCGAGCTTCATGGTGAGTTGTTCCGGGTCGACGGTGATGCGGCCGTCGAGGTCCAGAGGCAGGGCGGGGCTGTCCGCGCTCGCCGCGTAGGTCAGGCGCGCGTTCACCGGCGCCGGGCGGTTCGGGGTGATCCCGGCCAGGGTGGCGGTGTCGACGGTGAGCACGGCGCCGCGCTCGCGCATGATCAGATCGTTAACGGTAAGCGCCTGGACCTGCCAGCGATCGGGGTGGCGGATCGTGTTCCAGGCGTCGAGATCCAGGGTCAGCCGGCCGACCTGCCAGTCCTGGCCCTGATAGTCGGCGGAGAGGTCTTCCGCCCGCAGTGAGATCGGCGGCCACAGGCGCCAGGCCAGGTCACCGTTGATCTTCAGCGGCACCCCGGACTGCGCGGCGATCACGCTCTCAAGCTGGGGCTTGAAGCGATTCGGGTCCTGCAGGCCGTAGACGGCCACCGCGGTCACGGTGACGAAGAGCACCGCCACCGCGATCAGGAGCCGACGCAGGAACTTGAACATGGGAGTACCGTCCGTGGTGCTGCTGGATCAGGGACGGCAGAGTATAGGAAAAGACCGGTGACTCGAAACTGAACGCTGTGATCGGGCCGAACTCTGCGGCGAGCGCGCTGCGCCCGCGGCGAAGCCGGGGAGGCCGGCTAGCTGTGGCGCGCGGCCGAGTCGCCGCGACGCAACAGCCGCACGGGCATCCAGTGCCGTGGCCAGGCCAGGCTGAAATCCGTACGGCGCTGGCAGGTTTTCACGTGCTCGTTGAGCGCGCTGCCCGCCTCTTGGACCGAGGCGAACGGACCCGCGGCCTGATTGCCGCGAACGTGGAAATACCAGTGCTGGTCTTCCCCCTGGAAGATACGATTCGTCGTCATAATTGTTCTTCTGCGGTCATGACTGCGGCCGCACTGCTCGTGAATGGGCCATGGCCCGGGTGACTTCGTGAGGATTGGAACATATCGGGATTGGCGGGGTGTGAAAGCTGGATGAACCGTTTGTATCGGCAATGTAAGCTGCCGGTCTGTTTCGCATCCGTGACTCTGCTGGGAGTGCTATGAGCGTCGAGAACTGGGACCCGAATGCGGGCGCTGCGGCGCGCCTGGACGACCGTGCGCTGCGCCGTCTGCTCGAGGCGGCCGGGCGCCTGAACGAGCTGCGCTTCGGCCTGGACGCCGCGGCCGCCGGCGATCTCGCGCCGCTGGCCCGGGACGGTGCCGGCGTCGACTGGGCCGCTGCCGGCGAGCCCCTGAGCGATGCGGATATCGTTGCCCTGATCCGCCTGTTCACTCGCGCGGAGAAGGTGCTGGCCGGCTGGGAGAGCGGCGATGCCTCTCCGGTCATCGCCCTGGCCCGGGAGCTGAAACGGCGCGGGCGCTATCCCGCCGAGCTCACCGCGTGGATCCGCGCCAACAGCGACAACCGGTTTCTGCCCTACGGCAACCTCATGGACCGGCTGTGATCTGCGCGTATACTTGCGCCCTCTTTTTTCCGCCACGGACCGGACGATGAGCACGGCGCGCACCGCCACCGTCAAACGCGACACCCAGGAAACCCGGATCGAACTCACCGTGAACCTGGACGGCAGCGGCGTGACCGAGCTGGCCACCGGGCTGCCGTTCTTCGAGCACATGCTCACCCAGATCGCGCGCCATGGCCTGGTGGACCTGCACATCCGGGCGGACGGCGATCTGGACGTGGACGCCCACCACACCGTCGAGGACGTCGGCATCGTGCTCGGCCAGGCGGTGGCCCGGGCGGTGGGCGAGAAGCGCGGCATCTACCGGTATGGCCACGCCTACGTTCCCCTGGACGAGGCCCTGTCGCGGGCGGTCATCGATTTCTCCGGTCGTCCCGGGCTGACCTACCAGGTGGACTACGTGCGGCCGCGCATCGGCGACTTCGACGTCGACCTCCTGCGCGAGTTCTTTCAGGGCTTCGTCAACCATGCCCAGGTGACCGTGCACCTGGACAACCTGCGCGGCGGCAACGCCCATCACCAGGCGGAAACGCTGTTCAAGGCCTTCGGCCGGGCGCTGCGCATGGCGGTGATGCCGGACGGGCGCATGGCCGGTCAGATACCCTCCACCAAGGGCAGCCTCTAGAGGCTCGAGGCCCCGGTTTCCGCGCGTGCTGCTCATTCCCGCCATCGATCTCAAGGACGGCCGCTGCGTACGCCTGAAGCAGGGCCGGATGGACGACGTCACGGTGTTTTCCGACGATCCTGTCGCCATGGCCCGCCACTGGGCCGACCAGGGCTGCCGGCGCCTGCACCTGGTGGACCTCGACGGGGCGTTCGCCGGTGAGCCGCGCAATCGCGATCTGATTGCCGCCATCACCCGCGCGCTGCCGGACGTTCCGGTGCAGGTGGGGGGCGGAATCCGCAGCGAGGAAGTGATCGAGGCGTACCTCGCCGCCGGCGTGGCCCAGGTCATCGTCGGCACCCGGGCCATCGAGGACCCCGACTTCCTGGAGGCCATCTGCGGGGCGTTTCCCCAGCACGTGATCCTCGGACTCGACGCCCGGGACGGCCTGCTGGCGACCGCCGGCTGGGACGAGACGTCGTCACGCTCGGCGCTGGAGTTCGCGCGCTGGGCGGGGCGGCTCGACATTGCCGCCATCGTCTACACCGACATCGAGCGCGACGGCATGCTGAGCGGGGTGAACGTGCCTGCCACCGTGGCCCTGGCGGAAGCGGCCGGGGTGCCGGTGATCGCGTCCGGCGGGGTATCGGATCTGGACGATCTCGAGGCGCTGCGCGCGGCCTTCGTCGCCAGTCACGGCACCCTGATGGGGGCCATCACTGGCCGAGCGATCTACGCAGGAACTCTGGATTTTCGGGCAGGACAGGCGCTTCTGGACGGGCCTGCCGCGCAAGCTCCCTGAGCGAGACCATGCGGATGTCGCCAGGCAGGCGCCCGAGCGCCCGGGCAAGAAAATCCAGACTGGTCGTGTGCGGATGGGCAATGATCACCGCGAAGCCCTGCTGCCGGGCGATGCCGAGGGCGCGCTGAAATTCCAGGGCGATGGACTGGCCGTGGGGTTCGTGGTCCAGGAACACGTCGCGCTTCAGGGCCGGTATCCGCGCCTCCCGTGCCATGCGGTAGGCCACCGTATCCGCCGTCGTCCGGCTGTCCAGAAACAGCAGTTCGCGTTGCGCGAGGTGCTGCATCACGCGGCGCATGGCGGCATGGTCCTGGGTGAGGCGGCTGCCGGTGTGGTTGTTCAGCCCCACCACGCCCGGAAGGGCGGCCAGCGCGGCATCCATCTGGGCGTCGAAGCGCTCCGGCGACATGCCCACGGTCAGCGTCCCCGGAATGAACCCTCCGTGTGCGGCCGTGCGCTGCTCCGGCAGCGACTCCATGGGTTGGTGCAGAATCACCTCGTGGCCGCTCTGCCGGGCGCGCTGCGCGATCTCGCCGCTTTCCGGGGCGAACGGCAGCAGTCCGAGGGTCACCGGTCCCGGCAGAGCCATGGCCCGGGCGGCGCGTTCGAGGCTGTAGCCGAGATCGTCGACGACAATGGCGAGATGCGCCGGCGCGGAATCCGCCGCCGCGTTCGGGATACCGAGCAGGCTGCCGAGCAGGCAGATGAGAACGAGTGAGGCCCGGTTCATCGGGTCGTGTGGGTCCTGTCGGTCGATTCTTGGTGCTTTTGTCCGACCGCGCCGGCGGCGGCTCCGCGACCTCCCGGTCACGCATCATAGAGCATACAGAGGTAGCCCCCGGCGACGCCAGGGATACCGGGTCAGAGACGGGCGTGGAGGCGGTCGCCGCTGTCCTGTTTGAGCAGCGCCAGCGCGTCGGCGATGAGGCGGGCGTCGTAGTCCGCGCGCGACTCGTCGGTGCGCTCGTTCGGCAGGTCGGGGTCGATGCCTGTCTGGTGGATGGATCGCCCGCTCGGGGTGAAGTAGTAGGCCGTGGTGAGCTTGATGGCCTTGTTGCCCGACACCGGCACCACGGACTGCACCGAGCCTTTGCCGTAGCTCGTGGAACCCATCACCCTGGCGCGGCCGTGATCCTGCAGGGCGCCGGCGACGATCTCGGCCGCCGACGCCGAACCGCGGTTCATCAGCACCACCACCGGTGCCGCGCGCATGGCGTCGCCGGCGCTGGCGCGGTAGGTGTGCCTGCTCGACGGCAGACGGCCCTCGGTGTAGACGATCATGCCCTGGTCGAGGAGCGCGTCGGCCACCGCCACCGAGGCCTGCAGCACGCCGCCGGGGTTGTCGCGCAGATCCAGAATCAAGCCGCGCAGGCCGCCGGGAGACCCGGCCCTTAGCTCGTCCAGGGCGGCATCGAAGGCGGGTCCGGTTCCCACCTGGAACTGCGAGATCCGCACGTAGCCGAAGCCGGGTTCGAGCAGTCGCGCGGTGACGCTGGCGAGCTCGATCGTGGCCCGGGTCAAGGTGACCTCACGGGCGGGCTCGGGGGCGCCGATGTTCAGGGTCACGCTGCTGCCCGGGGTGCCGCGCAGCCGTTCCACCACCTCGATCAGCTTGCGCCCGCGCAGCGTCTCACCGTCGATGGCCACGATGCGATCGCCGGCCTGCAGTCCGGCCCGCTCTGCCGGGGTGCCGTCGATGGGGGCGATCACGGTGAAGTAGCCATCGCTGATGCCCAATTCGATGCCGACGCCGCCGAACTGACCGCTGGTGTCGGCCTGCAGGTCGCGGTAGTCGCCGGTGTCGAGGAACAGCGAGTGGTCGTCGAGCTCGCCCAGCATGCCCTTGAGCGCGCCCAGCACGAGATCGTCGCGGTCGACTTCGCTCACGTAGTTGGCGCTGACGTGGTCCAGCACCTCCTCGAACGTCCGGCCGTCGGCGCTGGACCGCGGCTGGTCGAGCCAGGTGCGGAAGCCGGTGATGCCGAGCGCGATCCCCGTGACCATGCTGATCACGATGCCGATGAGGGTGAGAGGGCGCAGGTTCATGCCGCGAAGTCTGGCATCGATTTCCAATCCGTTCTAGGTCCCCTGGCGCTTGGCCAGCCAGACTATCGGATCCGTGGCCTGGCCCTCGTGACGGACTTCGAAATACAGGCCGCTGGTCGCCATGCCGCCGCTGCGGCCGGCCCGGGCGATTGACTCGCCGCTTTCGACCCAGTCACCGACGGACTTCAGCAGCGAATCGGCGTGGCCGTACAGGGTCATGTAGCCACTGCCGTGGTCGACGATGGTGAGCAGGCCGAAGCCGCGCAGCCAGTCGGCGAAGACCACCCGGCCGCGGTAGACCGCGCTGATCGGTTCGCCCTCGTCCGCAGCCACCAGCAGGCCGTGCCAGACCAGTTGACCCTGGGCGCGCGGCTGGCCGAAGGCGTTCACCACGCGCCCGTTGAGCGGCCACGGCAGCGAGCCCTTGCGCTGGGCGAAGGCGCGGCCGTCCAGGCTCTGGGCACGCCGCTTCAGCTCGGCGAGCAGCGCCTCGAGACGCTCCTGGTCTTCGATCAGACGCCGGCGCTCCGCCTCCTTGTCCTCGGTCTCGCTCGCCAGGCGCGCCAGCAGGCTCCTGCGTTCCTGGCGTTTCCCCAGCAGCGCCTGCCGTTCCTTTTCCAGGGTCCTCTGGCGCGCCTCGGCGTCGGCGGCACGGGCCTCCAGGCGCGCGCGGTTGTCGTCGAGGCGGGTCAGCGTCTGCCGGTAGGCCTCGAGAGTCTCGAGGCGCGCTGCGGTGAAATAGCGGTGGTAGCGGACCATGCGGTCCAGGGTATCCGGGGACTGCTGGTTGAGCAGCAGCTTGACGAAATCGTCGCCGCTCATGCGCCAGGCCGAGGTCAGGTGGTCGCCGATGTGGCGGGCCTGGCGGGCACGCTGAGCTTCGAGCTCGGACTGCTCTGCGCGCAGCGCCTCGAGCTCTCTGCGGACCCCGGTCAATGCGGCCGCGGCGCTGTCGACCTCGCGCGCCAGGCGCGCGACCTCACGGTCGCTGGTCTGGATCTCACGCTGCCATTGGGCCCGTTTGCGTTCGGCGCCGCCGAGCCAGACGCTCAGATCGTTGAGCCGGTCGGTGATTCGCGCCAGTGCGGCCTCGGTCTGCTCGCGGTCGCCTTCCGCCGGGTGCGCGGCGGCGGCACTGAGAATGACGAGGAGGAGCAGGGCCCGCACGTAATCGCTCAGGCTGATCGCCGCTCCCGCAGTTTCACCAGGCTGCGCCCGGTCATCTCGGCGGGCACGTCCAGGTGCATGAGCGTCAGCAGGCTGGGGGCCACGTCGGCCAGCGTGCCGCCGTCGCGGAACTGGACCTCCTGCGGGCCCAGATAGACCAGCGGCACCGGCTCCGAGGTGTGGGCCGTGTGCGCCTGCCCGGTAGCCCGATCGCTCATCTTCTCGACGTTGCCGTGATCGGCGGTGATCAGCATCTGGCCCCCGCTCTCGCCGATGGCGGTCTGCAGCCGACCGAGACATTCGTCCAGGGTCTCCACCGCGCTCACCGCGGCATCGAAATTGCCCGTATGGCCGACCATGTCGCCGTTCGCATAGTTGCAGACGATCACGTCGTAGGCGCCGGAGCGGATGGCGCCGACCAGTTCGTCGGTGACCTTACGCGCGCTCATCTGCGGGCACTGGTCGTAGGTGGCCACTTTCGGCGACGGGATCAGGATGCGGTGCTCGCCCTCGTACGGATCTTCGCGTCCACCGGAGAAAAAGAAGGTCACGTGGGCGTACTTCTCCGTTTCTGCGATGCGCAGCTGGGTCTTGCCGAGCCTGGCGAGGTACTCGCCGAGGGTATTGGTCAGCACAGCGGGTTCGAACGCGCACGGCACAGCGATGTCGTCGGCGTAGCGGGTCAGCGTCACGAAGTCGCTCAGCGCCACCGTGCTGCGGCGCTGAAAGTCGCTGAACTCGTCATCGACGATGGCCCGGGTCAGCTGCCGCGCCCGATCGGCGCGGAAATTCATGAACACCACGGCGTCGCCGTCGCGAAACCGCACCGGCAACTCGCCCTCGGCGTGAATCGACGTCGGCTGTACGAACTCGTCGTTCTCGTCCCGGGCGTAGGCCTGCTCGAGGCCGGCCTCGGCGGTAGCGGCGTGAAACGGCGCTTCGCCACGGACCAGCAGGTTGTAGGCGCGCTCCACGCGGTCCCAGCGGCGGTCGCGGTCCATGGCGAAATAGCGGCCGACGATGGAAGCGACCACCGCATCGCCGAGCTTCGCCGTGACGGCGCTGGCCCTTCTGAGCGATTCGAGGGCGCTGCGCGGCGGTGTGTCGCGACCGTCGAGAAACGCGTGCAGACAGATCCGTTCGACGCCGGCGGCAGCGGCCATTTCCAGACAGGCGAAGATCTGATCTTCGTGGCTGTGCACGCCGCCGGGAGACAGCAGCCCCATCACATGCAGCGCACCGCCGCGCTTCTTGACCCGCTCGAAGGCCCGGTTCAGGGTGCGGTTGCGCTGGAATTCGTTCTGGGCGATGGCGCGGTTGATGCGGGTGAGATCCTGATACACCACGCGACCGGCGCCGAGATTCATGTGGCCGACCTCGGAGTTTCCCATCTGCCCGTCGGGCAGGCCGACGTCACCGGCGGAAGCGGAAATCAGGGTGTGCGGCTGTTCCGACCAGAAGCGGTCCCAGTGCGGCGTGTGGGCGGCGGCAATCGCGTTTGCATCGTCGTTGTCGCTGTAGCCGAAGCCGTCGAGAACGACGAGAAGAGTGGTCTTCTTCATGGTTGTGCTGCTCAACCGCGAGGCGGCGCAGTTTAACAGACTCGTTCCTTCCGAACCCGGGTTCGACCACCTGGGCAGGTGTGTATAATCGCGCGGTTTTGTAAGCGCCCAACCCGAGTCACCGGCCTCCGATGCAAAGATTTTTCGAGTTTATCGGCAATCACCCGTTCCTGGTGGGCACCTTCGTTGTGCTGCTGGCGCTGTTCATCCGCAACGAGACGCGGCGCGGTGGGCGCTCGGTGAGCCCGCAGCAACTGGTCGATCTGGTCAACCGCGAAGACGCCGTGGTGGTGGACATACGCGAGCGCAAGGAATACCAGGCGGGGCACATCGTCGACGCGGTCAACATTCCCAACGCCAACCTCGAGAGCCGCGTCGACGAGCTGAAGAAGTTCCGCGAGCGGCCCATCGTGATCATCTGCAAGATCGGCCAGAACGCTGGCGCGGCGGGCACCCTGCTGCGCAAACGGGGGTTCGAGAACGTCAGCCGTCTGACCGGCGGCATGGCCGAGTGGCGCAATCAGAACCTCCCCGTGGTGAAGGGGTAGGGTCATATGGATGCTGGAGGCAGGCACAGGTGAGCGAATCCGGCAGCAGTCCTGGTGCGGCAGGCGGCCCGCCGGCGCAGGGCCAGGTCATGCTCGAACGCATCTATCTCAAAGACGCCTCCTACGAGAGTCCCCACTCCCCCGTGGTGTTCGGCGAGCCCTGGAAGCCGGAGTTTCAGCTCGACATCAACACCCGCAGTAACCGCCTCGGCGATGAACGTTTCGAGGTCGTGCTGTGCGTGACGCTGCGGGCGACGGCGGCCAACGACAGAACCATCTACATCGTCGAGGTTCATCAGGCCGGCGTGTTCCTGGTCTCCGGGCTCGAGCGGGATGCCGCCCAGCGGGTCCTCGGAACGCTGTGTCCGGGCACGCTGTTTCCGTACGTTCGCGAGACAGTGGACAATTTGGTTGTCAAAGGCGCCTTTCCCGCCGTGCATCTGGCACCCGTCAACTTCGAAGCGCTGTTCGCCGAGGCTCTGCGCAAGCAGAGCGCGGCCGCCGCGGCACCACCCTCCCGGACCTCCCACTGACCCTCAGCTGCCGGGAAACCCCTGCTGGCGCCAGGCGTCGTAGACCGCCACGGCCACCGCGTTGGAAAGATTCAGGCTGCGTGATGCGCCGCGCATAGGTAGGCGCAGCCGGCACCGGGGCGGCACCGATGCCAGTACGGCGTCCGGCAGGCCGCGGGTTTCCGGCCCGAACAGCAGCAGATCTTCCGGCCCCGGCGCCACCTGCCAGTAGCCGTTTCCGCCCCGCGTGGAGTAGGCGAAGACCCGGCGCGGGCGCACAACCGTCAAGCAACCAGCCAGATCGTCGTGGACGGTGACCCGGGCCCACTCGTGATAGTCCAGGCCCGCGCGCCGCAGCCGGGCGTCGTCGAGTTCGAATCCGAGCGGCCGGATCAGGTGCAGACGGGCGCCGGTGTTGGCGCACAGACGGATCACGTTGCCGGTGTTGGGCGGGATCTCCGGCTGGTACAGGGCGACGTTGACGGGCATGAGATGCAGGTCCGGCAGGCGCGGGGATCGTTTCTATACTGAAACCAGAGTGAACCCGGAGCAACGGTTGACCATGCTGACACGCTGGCTCCAAGGCTGGCCACTGTGGCGCGCGCGCAGCGATCGCCGCAGCGCTGCCGTCTACGTGTCCACGCGCAGCGTGGCCGCGGCGGTGGCCGTGCGCCAGGACGATCGCTACGTGCTGGAAATGCGCGCGGATTCCATCGCGCAGCTGAACGACGCGAGCGCCGTGCTGCGCGAACAGAGCCGCAGCGTCGGCCTGGGTGACGCCGCCTGCAACCTGGTCCTCGGCCCCGAACTGTACACCGTCACGTTGCTCGAGCGCCCGCCGGTGCCGGACGAGGAGCTCAAGGAAGCCGTGCGCTGGCGCCTGCAGGATACCCTCGACTGCGCCCCGGACCAGGCGGCCGTCGATGTGTTTCCGTTGCCCGAATCCGCCAGCCGTGAGCGTTCCATGGTGTTCGTGGTGGCGTTGAACAAGGACAACCTCAAGCGTCTCGTGGACCGCGTGCTGAGCGCCGGGATCCGGGTCGGCAGCGTCGACGTCTCGGAACTGGCGCTGCGCAACATCGCCTGCAGTCTGTACCCTGAACCCGACTGCTCGGTGAGCCTGCTCCGGCTGACTCCGGCGAGCGGGGTGGTAAACGTCTCGCGCGGTGACGAACTCTTTCTGTCGCGACGGATCTCCGGCATTCCCGAGGATCTCTCGGCAAAGGCTTGGGAGGAATTCAAGGACCGCCTGCTGCTGCAGGTACAGCGTTCCATCGACTACTACGAGAGCGCCATGAGTCAGCCACCCTGCAGCACTTTGCTGGTCGCTACCACCCAGGGCTGGCAGGACCAGGTCTGCGAGCACCTCGACGCGATGCTTCCCGTGCCGGTACGCACCCTCAATCAGGAGCTCGGCGCCCACCTGGACGTGCACCTGCACGAAGGTCCCCGGTTGACTCCGGTGAACTGGGATGCCCCGAGCGGGGAGGCGCGCGATGCACTGAGCGCTGGACTTCCCGTGATAGGTGGCGCTCTGCGTCGTCTGCTGGAGGCGGGCCGCGAGTCCGATCCTGTGGTGGAGAACGCGGCGTGATGCAGCAGGTAGATCTGCTCGGCGACGACCTCAGGCCGAAGCTGGAACCACTGACCGTGCGCCAGGTTGTCATTGCCTGGATCGGGCTGGTGCTGGTTCTGGTGCTGGTGTCTTCCGTTCAGGGCCTGCGGTCCTGGTCGCTGGCAGCGCAGCAGGCGGAGCGGCAGGCGCAGTGGCAGACGGTGTCCCAGGAGAACGCGGAACTTCTGGCACGGGTGGATACGGACCCCGACCCGCAGCTGATCACCGAAGTGTCCGTACTGCGTGAACTGTTCCAGAACCAGTCGCTGATGGTGGAGGCCGTGCACGGCTACGAACAGGTCAGCGAATCGGGTTTTTCCGGCTATCTGGCCGATCTCGCCACGAACCATGTGGACGGTCTGGCCCTGAGCCGGATCGAGTTCAACTACGGTGGCCGCCACATCCTGCTTTCCGGCGAGACCGACGCGCCGATCCGCGTGCCGCAGTTCCTCAAACGGCTCTCCGATGGCGACAGCTTCCGGGGCCACCGGTTCGACGAGTTCCGGCTCGAAGCCCAGGAATCCGGCCTGTTGCGCTTCGACATCGTCGGTCCGGCGCGGGACAAGAAGGGATGATGGCGTCGATGGGCTCTCACGTTCACCGACTGGTAGCCCGCTATCGGACCCTTTCCGTGCGGGAGCGGGCGCTGGTCGCTCTGACGCTGCTGGCGGTCACCTGGGCCGTGTGGACCATGACCCTGGGCAGCTATCTGGACCAGACCCATACGCGCCTGGACGGAGCCGTCAGATCCGCCGGAGACCGTATCGACGTGGCGCTGGCCGACCGCGCCCGCCTGCAGGAGGCGCTGGCCACCGACCCCGACGAACGACTCGAGCGCGAGCGTGACCGCCTGGACGCGAAGCTGCGGCAGATGAACGATGCCCTCGGCGGCATGCTCGACCGGTTCGTCGATCCGGTACGGATGCCATCGCTGCTCGAAGACGTGATCCGCAAGCACCAGGGCCTGACCCTGACACGGATCCAGAGTCTCCCCGCGGAGCCCATGGACCTGTCCGGACCCGCGCTGGATGAGGTCGACGCGACCGCGGAAAGATCGCCGGTCTGGATCTATCGGCATCCCATGCGCCTGGAGTTCGAGGGCCGCTACTTTGACGTCCTGGCGTACCTGGACGAGCTGGAACGCGGGCCATGGCAGTTCGGCTGGCGCCTGCTGAACTACGAGGTACGGGACTATCCCGTGGCCAAGGTCACACTGGAAATAGAGACACTCAGCCGTGAAAAGAACTGGATCGGCGTTTAGCGCCCTGCTTGGCCTGCTGCTGAGCGCGGGCGCCACGGCCAACGTGCCGCCGCCGCTCGAGGATCCGACGCAGCCACTGCGCGCGACCGGATCGGGAAAGAGTGGCGCGGCACCGCCGCAGCGACCATCGCTGAGTTCGGTCCTGATCGGTCAGGATCGCCGGTTTGCGGTGATTGACGGGCGGCGCATGACCGAGGGCGAGTCGCGGGCCGGAATCAAGGTATGGGAGATCCGCGCGGACCGGGTCGTGGTGAGCGTCAACGGCTCGCCGCGCATGGTTCTGGAGATCGGCAACTCACGAATGCACAAGGAATTGCGGTGAGAGCAACAATACTACTGACCGTTGCCGCGGCGCTGATGGCGGCTGGCTGCAGTTCGGTCGGGCCACGAACCGCCATGTCCACGGAGAGCGTGGACGAGGCTGTTACGGTGCTGGAAGAAGGTATCGCGGAGAACGAACGCATCGCGCAGCAGCAGCGCGAGCTGAGCCAGGCGCTCATGGAGGCGCTCATGCCGCCAGAGTCGGCGGCTGCAGAAGTTCCTCAGGAGCGTTTCGACCTGGCGGTTTCCGAAGTTCCTGCCCAGGAGTTCTTCCGAGGCCTGGTGCAGGACACACCCTACAACATGGTGGTCCACCCGGACGTTGAAGGACTTGTTTCTCTCGATCTGAAGGACGTCAGCGTGCCGGAAGTGATGGCGATCATGCGTGACGTTTACGGCTACGACTACACGCTGGCCGGTCTTCTGCTTCAGGTGTATCCGGATGCTCTGCGCACCGAGATATTTCAGGTGAACTACCTCAACGTCGAGCGCTCCGGGCGTTCGGAGATGCAGGTCAGCGCCGGCAAGGTCAGCGATGCCGGCGGCAGCAACCGCAACGGCTACAACAACGGCAGCTCGGCAAACCAGAACGACTATTCCGGCGGCGGGTACGGCGATCGCGGTCGCGGTGGCGGCAGCGTCGTCGGTACCAGCGTGAACACGACGGGCGAGACCGACTTCTGGAAGGAGCTCAAGGAGACGCTTACCGCCATTGTCGCCGGCGACGCGGGCAGCCAGGTGGTCGTGACCCCCCAGGTGGGACTGGCCGTCGTGCGTGCACGACCGGACTCCCTGCACGCCGTGCGCTCCTATCTGTCGCGGGTGGAGAATACCCTGCATCGGCAGGTCATCCTCGAAGCCAAAGTGATCGAGGTCACGCTGCGGGAAGGCTTTCAGGCCGGCATAAACTGGAACACCTTCGGCGATGCTTCCGGCGGCACGTTCAAACCGGTCTCTTTCATCGACGGTGCGGGCAATGTGGTAACGACCGCGGGCAGCGAGCACTCCACTGCCGGCGAATTTCTGTTCGGAGGCGGGTCGGAGTTCTTCAACCCGCTGGGCAGCGCCTTCACGCTGAATGCCAGCTACGGCGATTTCGAAGCTGCCATCGACCTGCTGAAGACCCAGGGCAGCGTGCAGGTTCTGTCGAGCCCGCGCATCGCCACCGTGAACAATCAGAAGGCTGTGATCAAGGTCGGCGACGACGAGTTCTTCGTCACGGACATCTCGACCAACACGGTGACTGCCGGCAGCGCCATCAACACCGTCGACTCGCCGGAACTGACTCCGTTCTTCTCCGGCATCGCGCTCGACGTGACGCCGCAGATCAGTGACGCCGGCGACGTGATCCTGCACATCCATCCCACGGTGAGCGAGGTCAAGGAGCAGCTCAAGAACATCAGCGGGGAGCAGGTGCCGCTGGCGGCCAGCCAGATCCGCGAGTCGGACAGCATCGTCCGCGCGGCGAACGGCCAGATCGTGGTGATCGGCGGCCTGATGCAGAACTCGAGCGAGGACAACAATGCCCGGGTTCCCGGCCTCGGCCGGATTCCCGGACTCGGCTACCTGTTCAAGCAGAAGTCCCAGACGGGGGTCAAGAGCGAGCTGGTCATACTGCTCAAACCCATTGTCGTGAACGGCAAGGAACAGCAGGAATCCATGCAGCGCAGTATGGACCGCATGCAGGAACTCAAGCGCTCGTTGAACCGACGCGGTTGAGAGGATCGAGGAGAACGGACATGAACCGTCGACGAATTCTTGGCGCCATTGCCTTTCCCACGTTCATGCTTGCATGGGCTGCGGCGGCGATGCTGCTGCTGCTCCAGTTGCAGCCTGCTGCCGCGCTGGAACACCGGGTTCCAGCCTGGGAGCCCGCTGCAGCGGCCTGGTGGCGGGAAGCCGGGAGGGAACTCGCCCCGGTGCCGAGTCTCGACGACCCGCGCGCGTTGCGCTCGGCTGTCGACGAGATGGCGCGCTACAGCGAAGTCATGAACGGTTCCTGGCAGCCGCGCCGTGAGGCGCCGCCCGCCGGGGACCGGACGGCGATCGTCGTCGCGGTCGAGACGCAGACGAGCGCGCCGTCGAGCGAGCCGACGGTGACCGTGCGCGCCGGCGCGACGGAGGTGGTCGCCGCGGCAGCGCCGGTCGCTGCAGGCATGCCGCCCGCATCGGGCGACACCGAACCTGCTGCGGCAGGGCGGGCCGGCGGGGCGGCACCAGCGTCCGTGCGCAAACGGGCGACCGTGCTGCCCCGGCCGCGCCTGGTGGTGGAGAAGGCGGAAGCCAGACTCGCGCTGCAGGCCGGGCGCTATGCCGAAGCCTACGGGCGACTGCGTCCATCGGTGGCCGACGCGCGAGGCGACAGTGAGTATCTCGGATTGCTTGCGCTGGCAGCTATGCGTACCGGGAACAACGCGGAGGCGCTGGTGGTGTATCAGCACCTGGTTGGCCTGGAGCCTGAAACGCCGCGCTGGCACGTTGGTTTCGCGCTGGCCCAGGAGAGCCTCGGGCTGGACGCATCCGGCGTCTATCGCGATGCGCTGGCTCTCAGCGACGCAGGCACCGAGGTGCGTGCGCTTCTGCAGGAGAAGCTTGGCGAGGGAGGGCCCACGGGTTTCAGCTGATGGCCGGCCCGCATCGAAAAATCCGGATCGGTGACCTGCTTGTCAGCAAGGGCGAGATCACCGAGGCGCAGCTGCAGCAGGCTCTGGTCGAGCAGAAAAAGCAGGGTCTGAAGCTCGGCCGCATACTCATCGACATGGGCTGCATCGAGGAAGACCGCTTTCTCGAGTTTCTTTCCGAGCAGCTCGGTGCGCCGTTCTACGACCTCAAGTCGTTCACGTTCGATCCGGAAGTGGCGGCGCGTCTGCCGGAAACCTACGCGCGCCGCTATCGCGCTCTGGTGCTCGAAGATCGTGATGGCGACGTGGTGGTCGGCATGGCCGACCCCATGGACATCTTCGCCTACGACGAGCTGTCGCGACAGCTCGGTGTTCCGATCAGCGTGGCCGTCGTTCGCGAGAGCGAACTCATGGCGATGCTCGACCTGGCGTATCGACGGACGTCGGACATCGTCAGCTTCGCAAGTGAACTGGACGGCGAGCTCACCACCGAGCAGTTCTCCCTCGGCTACGATGCCAGTGACGAGGAAGCTACCTCGCCCGTTGTTCGGCTGCTGCACTCGATCATGGAGGACGCGGCGCAGATCCGCGCCTCTGACGTGCACATCGAACCGGACGAGAACGTACTGCGGATCCGCCAGCGAGTGGATGGCGTGCTGCAGGAGCAGACGGTCAAGGAAACCCGGATCGCCAGCGCGCTGGTCTCGAGGCTGAAGCTCATGGCCGGGCTCGACATCTCGGAAAAGCGCCTGCCCCAGGACGGCCGTTTCGAAGTCCGTGTGAAAAACAAGACAATCGACGTCCGTCTTTCGACGATGCCGGTTCAGCACGGTGAATCGGCAGTCATGCGACTTGCCGAGCACGGGGGTGCTGCCGCCAGCCTGGACGACGTGGGCATGCCGGCGGAGATGCTGAAGCGTTTCCGTTTTCTGATCACCCGGCCGAACGGGCTGGTCCTGGTTACCGGACCGACGGGCAGCGGCAAGACCACTACCCTCTACGGCGCGTTGAGCGAGCTGAACTCTCCGGAAAAGAAGATCATTACCGTCGAGGATCCGGTTGAGTATCAGCTGCCGCGCGTCAACCAGGTCCAGGTGATGCCGAAGATCGGACTGACCTTCGCCGCGGTGCTGCGGGCTACTTTGCGCCAGGACCCCGACATCCTGCTGCTCGGCGAGATCCGCGATCTGGAGACCGCGGAGATCGCGCTGCGCGCATCCATGACCGGGCACCTGGTTCTGTCCACCCTGCACACCAACGATGCGATCTCCAGCGCGACCCGGCTGCTCGATGTGGGCGTGGAGGGTTACCTGGTTGCGGCCGCGCTGCGCGGTGTCATCGCGCAGCGCCTGGTGCGGCGGATCTGTGAGCGCTGCAGCGCTCCGGCGGAGCTCGATAGCCAGCAGTTGGCGTGGCTGGATGCGCTGGTCGGCGCGGAGCGGGCGCACGAACTCGAGTTTCAGTCGGGCCGGGGCTGCAATCGCTGCAACCAGACCGGTTACTACGGGCGGATCGGCGTGTTCGAGCTGCTCGAACTGCGTGAAGACCTCGCCAACTGTCTGCGAGCTGGAGATCCAACGGAGTTCGCGCGTCTCGCCCGGAGTCAGGAAGGCTTCCGTCCGCTGGTGCTGAACGCCCTGGACTATGCGATCGCCGGCCAGACCTCTCTGTCAGAAGTGCTGGCTCTGTCGGGTCAGGTCGAAGACCTGCGGATGGATGTGGAGGCGCGCCTGAGCGTGGACCAGACCATGCACAACGCCATGCAGATCGATCGGCCGGCGAGGCACTGAACGCATGGCTCGGTTCGCCTTTCGCGCGCGTGACGCTCACGGCCAGGCCGTAGACGGTCACCGCGATGCAGCGGACGCAGCGGCGGTGGCGCGGGAGCTGAGCGCCGTCGGCATGGTGCCCGTTTCGGTCGTCGAAGAAGCGGAGGGATTCGATCGCGAGTCCCGCGGTCGGTTCGACTGGTTCGAGCGCAAGGTATCCCTGGACGAGGTCATCCTTCTCAGCCACCAGATGGCAAGCCTGACCAGAGCGGGCATCTCGGTCGTGCGCGCGCTGCGCGGACTTGCCGAGTCGCATCGCAATCCCCGGCTTCAGGAGGTGCTGGCGGATGTGTCCAGCGTTCTCGAGTCCGGCTCCGACGTGGCTTCGGCCCTGCGCCGGCATCCGTCGGTGTTCTCCGAGCTCTACGCCAGCGTCGTTCACGTCGGCGAAAACACCGGCCGCCTAGACCAGGCGTTCCGCCAGATCGCCGGCTACCTGGAAATCGAGCGCGAGACGCGCAAGCGCATCAAGACCGCCACCCGCTATCCGAGCTTCGTTCTGATCACCATCGGCATCGCCCTGATCATCCTCAACATCTTCGTGATTCCCGCTTTCGCCAGCGTGTTCGAGAAGTTCCACGCCGAGCTGCCGTGGCAGACACGGGTGATCATCTCGATTTCGGACTTCATGCTTGCCTGGTGGCCGCTGCTGGCCGTGGGTGCGGTGGGTCTGGTGTTCGGCCTGAAGTACTGGGTCTCTACGGCCGACGGGCGCTTTGCCTGGGATCGCTGGAAGCTGCGTCTGCCGCTGCTGGGCAGCATCTTCGAGCGCATCAACCTGGCACGCTTCTGCCAGACCTTTGCAATGATCGCGCGCGCCGGCGTGCCGATTACCCAGGGCCTGTCGGTGATTTCCCGCGCTATCGGCAACGAGTACATGGCCGAGCACGTCAACGGCATGCGCCTGGGCATCGAGCGCGGCGCGAGCATCACGGCGACCGCACGCGAGAGCGGCATGTTCTCACCCGTGGTCCTGCAGATGATGGCGGTGGGCGAAGAGACCGGGACCATGGACGAGCTGATGGAACAGTCGGCCAGGTTCTACGAGGAAGAAGTGGACTACCAGCTCAAAGGTCTCACGGACGCGGTGGAGCCGATTCTTGTCGTGGCCATCGGTGCGATGGTGCTGGTACTTGCGCTGGGCGTATTTCTGCCGCTGTGGGACCTCTCGTCGGTCGCGAATCGCTGACGGCGCGGCGACGGCTTTGGCTTGTGAATCAGGTCTCAGACTCCGTTCCTGTGGCGCGCAGAATTTCAGATCGGGTCTAGTCTCATATTTGAGGACGAATCACGTCGCCGGGCGGCGGGGGCGTCGAATCTCAGGACAGGTTTTCGAGGAGCGAACATGCACAGGAAGCATTCTGGTTTCACGATCGTCGAGCTGGTGGTGGTCATCATCCTGCTCGGCATTCTGGCGGCGACGGCATTGCCGCGCTTCATCAACATTGAAGACGAGGCGCACACGGCTGCGTTCGAGGGCGTGCTCGGCAGCCTGCAGACGGGGATCTCGCTCTACCATGCCAAAGTCGTTGCTACCGACACCGCGGCCGATGGCGTGCCGGCTCCGGACGATTTTTCCGGCCTGCGCACCAATGGCGCCGGATTTCCCTACGGCACCGACGACAACAGCGGCGGGACCAGCGACGTGACCGACTCCGATGACTGTGCGGCGGTATTCGCCAACGTCCAGCAGGCCGGCGCGCCCAGCGTGACCGACTCCGCGGCGCTCGGCAGCGTTGACGTCGACGGTGTGGGCTTCGACTACACGGCCGTGTTCAACGGCGGTGTCTGCGACTACTACTACACCGGCGAGACCACCAACGTCGGCGACACCATCCGGACCATGACCTACGATCCGGCTACCGGTCAGCTCACCAGCGGTACCGCTGTTCTCATCTAGGTTCGCCGCGGGCGCCGGCCGTCGGCCGGTGCCGTTGCGCACGACGGCTTGTCTCGAGGTTCCTTCGCGCATGGACGGCACGAAGCCTGGACACGGCGCACGATACACCCGGCTTGCCGGGTGTTCGTGTCTTGGGGCCGCCGCGGGATTCACCGTGGTGGAGCTCATCGCCGTAATCATCCTGCTGTCGATTCTCGGCGTGTTTGCCATGGGCCGTATGGTGTCGCCGACTCTGTTTGCTCCTGCCATCGTCAGCCAGGCTCTGATTGCGGAGATGCGACTCGCTCAGCAGCTTGCCACCTCGCGGCACGATGCCGTGATCTCGCTGACGCTGGATCGGGCCGGTAGCGACTGGCGTCTGCGCACCGAGTCCAGCGCGGATGGGCTGCTGCGCACCGAGCTGGTCGAAGCCGAAGACACCGCGGTGCTGGCGTCCAGCGGTGCCGCAAGCGGTCCGATCGATGCGGCGACACCGCTGCTGGTGGCCTTCGACCACGCCGGTGACCTGGGCAGCGTCAGCATCGGCGCCGCCGTCGGTTCTCCGGATGCGGGCGTTGCGCTGACCGTCAATGGCGACAGCACCCGGCAGCTGTGCATTTACCCGAGTGGTTACGTTGACGATGGCACCTGCAGCTGATCGATTCCGGACGGCGTCAGGCGGTTTCACCCTGGTGGAGCTGGTCGTGACCATGGTGGTGATCAGTATCGCTGTGCTCGGCATTGGTCAGGCGCTGGCGTTCGCGTTCACCCACCAGAGCGACGGGATCTGGCAGACCCGCTCGGTAGCCCTGGCGGAAACCTACATCGAGGAGATCATGGCCCGTCGTTTCGACGAAGCGACCCCGGTCGGCGGCGTTCCGCCCTGTGCGCCAGCGGCCGTCCCCTGTTCCGCGGTGGGCAGCGACGGCGAGACCCGTGCGGAGTTCGACGACGTCGACGACTACGACGGTCTGGACGAGCAGCCGCCGCTGGACATGGACGGTAATCCGCGTCCGGAGTACGCACGCTTTCGCGTCCAGGTGAGCGTTGGCTACCCGGACGCCGCCCAGGTTGCTGCCTTCGGACTCGACGATGCCAGTGACGCCAAGCTGGTCACGGTGACCGTGACCCCGCCGGGTGAGGCGACGATGCGGTTCCCGATACTGCGGGCAAACTACTGATGACGCGCCTGATGCTCCGGCAACGCTCGCGGGGATTCACCCTGGTGGAGCTGATCACGGTGGTCGTGATCCTCGGCGCGCTCGCCATGGGCACGGTGAGTTTCATCGGCGATTCGAGCAATGGTTTCTCCTCCACGGTGTCGCGTACCCAGCTCGGTTCCGAGGCGCGTTTCGTCGTCGATCGCCTGTCCCGGGAGCTGCGCAATTCGCTGCCGGGCAGCGTGCGGGTCAGCGGCACCTGCATCGAGTACCTGCCCATCGTCGCTGCCTCCCGCTACGTCACCCTCCCGGTGGGTTCCGCGGCGACCAGCTTCCGTTCCGTGCCGGTTGAGCCGCTGCCCGTGCCAGCCGGCGTTCGGGTGGCGGTCTTCGCGAACGCCACGGTCTACGCTCTGAGCAATCCTGGGCCATTGAGCCCGCCGGCGACCTTGTCGGCGCCGGACGCCAGCAACGAGGTCACGGTGACGTTCAGCGCCGCCCACCGGTTCACCAGCGAATCGCCCACCCAGCGCTATTTCCTGGTCACTGATCCGATCAGCTATTGCGTCGCCGGCGGCGCGCTCTACCGCTATCAGAACTACGGCTTCGTCGCCGCGCAGCCGGGCCCCGGGTCGTTGCCGGCGACGCTTCCCGATCGTTCGCTGGTGGCGGAATCGGTAGCCAGCGCCGTGCCGTTCACGTTGAACGGCGCCACGCTCACCCGGAATGCCGTGGTGGATCTGGATCTGGCCGTGACCCAGGATGGCGAGCAGGTGCGGATCGAACACCTGGTGCAGGTGCGCAATGTTCCCTAGGCTCCCTAGCGGCACGCCATCGCGCCAGCGCGGCATCGGCCTTATTGCGGCGATCTTCCTGATCGTCGTGGTGGTGGGGCTGGTGGCGGCAATCACGAACCTGGTGCGGGCGTCGTCGGACGCGTTTGCGCAGGACGTGGTCTCCCATCGCGCGTTCCTCGCCGCCGAGTCCGGCGCTCAGCTCGGACTGAATCGCGTGTTCGCGCCGAGTGGCGCCGGCGCCTGCGGCAATTGGACGTGGAACCTCACGCCGGCAGGGCTGGAAGCCTGCAGCGCCGCCGTGGTCTGCCGTAGCGAGGTGGTGGCCGGCACGCCGCACTACACCATAGAGAGCGACGGCCGCTGCGATGTCCGCGGCGTCGTGGCGCAGCGACGGATTCTGGTGAGGGCGGTGCCATGAACGCGTTGCGGGCCCTGATCATGGCGTTGCTGGCTCTGGCCTGGGCTTCGGCGCAGGCGGCTGACAGCAGCACGGCGTGTTCGCTGATCCTCGACAACGGTCTGACGTCGCATGTACCCGGCGTCGACATCGATTTCAACGAGGACGCCCAGCTGCTGAACGGCTCCAGCACGGTACTCAACTTCTCCGACGTCGACGTCGACAACGGCGGCGCTCGCTCCTGCGGGGCCGTGCATTGCAGCGCCGGCGGTGGAATCGGCCAGACCATGGATCCCGGACCATTCGTCGATACCACCAGCGGGCAGAACTTCACCGCGCCAAACGACGGCACGACGCTGATGTTGAGCGACTACCGGGATGTCCGCGTTCGGAGCGGCACGCTGCGGGTCAACCCGGCGGTCACGACCTATCACCTGCGACGCATGCGCGTGGATGGCGGCGCGGTGCTCGAGCTGCGCGCCGGTGACTACTGGATCGACCGGGTCGATCTGCGCGACGACTCGATTCTGCGGGTCGTCGGTTCCGGCACGGTGCGCATCTTCACCAACGACCTGCGCATCGGTCAGGACGTGCTGATCAACTCGCCGTCACGAGGATCAGCGGGTAATCCGTCGAGCCTGTTCGTCTGGGCGAGTAACGATTTCACGATCGACAGCGATACGACGTTTTCGGGGTTTCTCTACGGCCAGGGGACGGTCGGCTTCAATGAGGATGTCACGATGTTCGGTGCGGTCACGGCTGCCGATGACGTGACCCTGGAGGAAGACGTGACCGTCACCTACGATCAGGCTGCCGTCGATGCAGCCGACTTCGGCTGCCTGTGCTCCTGCGGACCGCCCCTGCCTGTGCTCGACCTCGCCATGAACGAGCCGGTCTGGAACGGGTCACCGGGCGAAGTCGTGGACCAGGTCGCGGGCAACAACGGCCGGGCGGTGAACGGTGCCCTGAACCAGAACGTCACGCCGGCCATACCCGGCAACCCCGGCACGTGCCGCTACGGTGCGTTCGACGGCAACGACGACTATCTGGCGTTCGCCGACGCCGCGCATCTCGATCTGGTGAGCGAACTCACGGTAGCGCTGTGGATCAACATCCGCGCGATTCCGGGCTCCGGACTGAAGAGCTTTCTCTCCAAGGACACCAACTACGAAATGCACGTCGACCAGAACGCGCGCCTGTACTGGTGGTGGAACGACGCCAGCGGCACGACGCGTTCGTTCACGTCGACGGCCACGGTCAGCGCGAACCGCTGGTACCACGTCGCTTTCACCTACCGTTCCGGCCGCCAGGTGATGTATCTCGACGGCGTCGACGTCGGCTCGACGGCGTTCGCCGGCAACCTGATCACCAACAACCTGCCGCTGCAGATCGGCCAGGACCAGAACTTCGCCGGACGCCATTGGAACGGTCTGCTGGACGAAGTGAAGATCTTCGATCGCGCGCTGAGCGCGACCCAGGTGTCGACGGTAATGAACCAGACCCGGCCGTGCGCGGCCGGTGTGGTCGGGCTCGACATCGACCACGACGGCGCCGGCATTCACTGCGTCGACGAGCCGGTGAGGGTGAGAGCGATCACCGCGGGCGGGGCGACGGCCACCGGCTACGCGGAGCAGATCACCCTGCGCACCAGCACCGGCAGGGGCAGCTACGCCCTGCTTGCGGGCAACGGCGTGCTCGACGATCCGACCCCCGACGATGGCGTCGCCACCTACCAGTTCGTCGCTGCGGACAACGGCACGGTGACGGTCGCCCTCGCTTACCGCGAAGGGCCGGCGCTGGTCGACGTGGATGCGGAGCAGACCAGCAACTCGACGGTGCGCGACGACGACAGCGAGGGCCCGATCGTCTTCGCTCCGTCGGGATTCACGGTTACCGGCAACGCCCTGCCGAACCCGCCGCCGAGCCCGATCGTCGACCCGGTGCCGACCCAGGTCGCCGGCGCCGGCTTCCCGGTTCACGTCAGCGCGTACGGGGTGACCCCGGACGACCCGGTGTGCGGGGTGATCGAGAGCTACGGCGGAGCGCGCAACCTGACCTTCGACATGACCTACGTCAACCCGAACTCCGGCACCCGGATCGCCACGGTGGACAATCAACCGGTGGGCACCGGCACGCCCCAGGCTGTGGCGTTCAGCAGCGGTCAGGCGGTAGTCACCGCGCGCTACAAGGACGTCGGCTCGATCCGCCTGGGTGTTCGGGATGCGGCGAGCTTCCCGAACGTGCTGCAGGGCGGTTCCAATGCCTTCGTGGTGCGTCCCGCACGCCTCGAGATCAGCCGCATCCAGTCCGCGGCGGGGATCGACAACCCGCAGAGCGCCACGGCCACCGGCACGCGCTTCGTGCCCGCCGGCGAGGCCTTCGAGGTGGACGTGGACGTGCTGGACGCGGACGACGAACTGACGCCCAACTACGGCCGCGAGACGCCGGCCCAGGGCCTGCGGGTGGTGAGCGAAGTGCTGGTGGTTCCCGGCAGCGGCGGACGCAATGGTTCCACGGGCGATGTCCTGGGCGGAAACCTGTTCGCGCCGGTGCTTCCCGCGGGTCGCTTCAGCAACGCTCAGGTGGTGTTCGACGAGGTGGGCGCGATCCGACTGCGTCCGGCGGTGGACGATGCCGACTATCTCGGCAGCGGGCCGGTGCCCGGCGTGCTGAGCAATCCCGTCGGACGCTTCTATCCGGCGGCCTACGACGTGCTGGGCGCCAGCGTCACCGCCGCCTGCGGTACGTTCACCTACATGGGTCAGCCGGCGCTCGGCCTGCAGTACCTGCTGCAGGCGCTGAACGTGGGCGGCGCCGTGACGGAGAACTACGATACGGGACTGCTCGGCGCGGCTGCCACCGCCGACCCGCGCCTGACGGCCGAGGCCGCCGACGACGGGGTCGACCGCGGCGCCCGGCTCGGCGCCGTCGGTGCGACCTGGGTGGCCGGCGAGGTCACGCTGGTGCGCAACGACCTCGTGTTCGCCCGTCTCGGTGCGCCGGACGGTCCGTTCGACCCCCTGGACGTCGGCCTGGCGGTGGACGATCTGCTGGACCCGGTGCCGCTGCTGGGCCCGGATACCGATCCGGCCGGCAGCGGCAACTGCGCGGCGAGCAGCAGCTGCACGGCGGTCAGCCTCGGCACCACCCCGGTGGTCTACGGACGGCTCGCGGTGCTGCCCGCGGTGGGTCCCGAGAACGAGAACCTGCGCGTTCCCCTGGTGGCCCAGATATTCACCGGCGCGGCCTTCGAAGCCCACGGGGCGGACAACTGTTCGGTCTACGCCGCGACGGACGTGACCCTCGGCGGCTACACCGGCAACCTCGAAGACGGCGATACCGCCGTGATCGGGCCGGTCGGCGGTGCGACGCTGCTCGGCGGCGCCGCGGACCCGGCCAACCCGCTGGAGCTGGCGGCTCCGGATTTCGGCAACGACGGTACCGTGGACGTCAGCGTGGACGTCGACCCCTGGCTCGAGTTCGACTGGCAGGGCACCGGGCTCGCCGATCCCGTTGGGACCGCGGCGTTCGGCCGCCACCGCGGCCACGACCGCATCATCTTCTGGGGCGAACAGCGCTGAACCGAGGAGCAGCGCAAAGACCGGCCCGGAGCCGGCCTGAGTGGCTCGGCGCGCGCCGGCGTTCAGGCGGTCGCAGTCTCCGGCGCGCTGACCCGGCGCAGCAACGCGCCGTAGCCCTCGGGGAAATCCACGTCCTCGTAGTAGCCCTTGTCGCGCAGCATCCGGTGCATCAGCGGCAGGTTGTAGATGGGCACCGACGCCAGCATGTGATGCTCCAGGTGATAGTTGACCCCGAGCGGGCAGAAGATCAGCCGCTCGAGCGGGTTGGCGTGCACCGTGCGGGTGTTCAGACGGGCGTCGGGGTCGAACAGATCCGGCACCGCGCCGTGCTCGGCCACCTGACGGATACGGCTCACGAGGCGGTTGGTGGTGAGAAACGCCAGCCACCACACGGCGTAGAGCCAGGCCTGGCCGACCGCCGCCAGGACGGCGACCAGCAGCACGTTGGCTACCAGCCCGCGGGCCAGGGCCAGGCGCTGTTCCGGCTTGAGCGATCCGAAGCGGGCAAAACTCTTCAGCAGTCCCTGGGTCTGCTTCCAGCCGGTCTGGCCGCTGATGTCGCGCCACAGCTTGCGCCGCAGACGGGCCCGGTCGATGGGGTAGTCGGCATAGTTCGGCAGATCCGGATCGTCGGCAGTACCCGCAAGCCGGTGGTGCTTGAGATGACCGCGGATGTAGGCCCCCATGTTGTTGAACGTGGGCGCCGCGGCCAGCCAGTCGCCGACCACCTGGTTCAGGCGCTTGCTCTCGAACAGGGTGCCGTGGCCGCATTCGTGGGTGAGCACGCCGAAGCCGAGCTGGCGGCCGCCGAGCACGACCACGCCGCCTATGATGGTCAGCGGATTCGGCCACAGCGCCATGACCGCAAAAGTCGCGGCGACGATGGCGTAGTTGTTGAACACCAGCCACCAGGCCTTGAGGTCGGAGCGTTCGCTGATGGCGGCGAATTCCTCGGCGCTGAACAGCGCTCTGGGGCTCGGGGTCGTCGGATGGGTCATGTCTGCCTCGCTGTCTCCGGCACGCTGATTCGTCACGCGGTCGCCAGCTGCGGCCGCGGCATGTGGGTGAGTTCGTGTTTGTTTGCCAGCGCCCAGATTTCCTTGCCCTGGCGGTCGTAGTCGAGCATGGCCTGCCACAGCGCAGCGCGGGCGTCGACGTCGACCAGCTCCGCTGGCAGCAGCGGATCTTTTGCCAGGCGGTGGATCATCTCGCCACCGAGGGTGAAGCATTCCAGGCGCGCCTCGGCCGGGGCCAGGTCGTTCAGGCGCCTGGCGCTATCGGCCAGCCGGGACAGGGCGTCGGCGTAGGCGGCGTTCAGCTTCCTGGGCTGCCAGGCGTCCAGCCAGCCAGACGGTATGGTTCCGCCCTCCGGGGCGCCGCTCAGCAGCAGCACGCCGGGGTCGAGCCCGAGGCCGCCCGCGAGCTGCCGCAGGGCGTCCAGGTCGAGGGTGAGATTGTCCGGGCGCGCCAGCAGCCCGGCGCGCACCTCGCGGAATCCCAGGGCGCTCAGCGTCCAGCGGCTCGATTCGGCTGCTGCCCCGGTGTGGGCGAAAAGCCACTGACCCGGCTGCCACGGACGCACCCGGTCTTCGCCCAGACGCCAGCGTTCGACGAAGTCGTTGAGGGCGTCGGTGCGCCGGCTCAACGCGTACAGGCCGCGGCTCGGGCTGTCGATGATGCCGCGCCCCATGAGTCGCGACAGGTTCACCCGCATGGTGTTCTCGGTGAAGCCGAACAGCGCGCCGGCCTCGATGAGCGCGGCCGCGGTCTGCCGGCGGCTGCGGGCACTGCGCAGCAGGTCGAGGATCACGGCGCTGGGGCGGGTTCGGGCGTGGGACATTACGCTCTGAATGACTGATCTGAAGATTCCGTAATGTTACACGTCCTTTCAGTTCTTGCAAGAATGCGTAACGGGGCGGGCGGGCCGGACCGTCAGGGGCGGTGCCCGGCCGGTCGGTCGGCCCCGGCGGCTTTCCCGGCGTCGAGGTCGGCGGCCGCGATGCGGCGGCGGATCTCGGGTATGAGTTCCTGGCCGAAACGCTCGGTGTCGGTCACCGGATCGAAGCCGCGCAGCAGCACGCCGGATATCCCCAGGGCGTAGTAGCGGGCGATGGCATCCGCCACCTGGGCCGGGGTGCCTACCAGCGCGGTGGTATTGCCGGAACCGCCGGCCGCGGCCGCAATGGGCACCCAGAGGCGTTCGTCCTGGATCTCACCCTGGTCCACCAGGCCGACCAGACGGCGGGCGTTTTCCGCCTCCGGTACGAACCGGCGCCCGCGGCTGCCTTCTGCCTGCACCTGGTCGAGGATCTCGCGGGCGCGCCGCCAGGCGGCTTCTTCGCTGTCGGCCACGATGGGTCGAAACGAGACGTTGAAGCGTGGCGAGCGCTGGTGTTCGCCGGCGCGCGCGGTAATCCGCGCCATCAGTTCGGCGATGGCGGCCCGCGGCTCGCCGAACAGGGCGTACGTGTCGCAGTGCCTGGCGCCGGTGTCGATGGCCGGCTCCGAAACCCCGCCGAACCAGATCGGCACGTGGGGCTGCTGCAGGCAGCGCACCTCGCTGAAGGCTTTCTCGACGCGGTAGAAGCGGCCGTCGTGATCGAAAGGCTCGCGGGCGGTCCACAGCCGCCGCAGGATGGTCAGGTACTCGTCGCTGCGCGCGTAGCGGTCGTCGTGGGGCAGGAAGTCGCCGTCGCGGCGCTGCTCCGCATCGAAGCCGCCGCTGATCACGTGCAGCCACAGGCGGCCGTCGGTGAGGGCATCGAAGGTGGCGATGGTCCGTGCCGCCAGGGTTGGCGCGACTACGCCGGGGCGGTGGGCGACCAGGAACTTCAGCGATTCGGTGTGGTGGGCGCAGTACTGGGCGACCTGAAAGCCTTCCGCGGAGGCGGACGTGTAACCCACCAGCACCGCGTCGAAGCCCGCATCCTCGTGACGGCGCGCGAAATCCACCAGGAACTGACGGTCGATACCGCCGCCGATGATGTGCACCGCGGAGCGGCCGGGCGGCGTCACGCCGATCATGCCGAGGATGTTGATGGGCATACGCTGGTTCCTGTCGCCGCAGCCGATTCCGATCGGCCTGAAGCCGATTCCTATCGGCCGAATACCTTTTTCAGCAGCTCCGTGGTGCGTTTGGCCGGATTGGCCCGGATCGCGGCTTCCTCACGGGCCAGGTAGAAGAAGATCCCGTCGATGCCTTTGTCCACGACATAGCCGTTCAGATCGGCATCCACTTCGGGGGCGAACGGAATGTTCCGGTAGCGCTCCATGAGCGTGTCGTAGGTCGCGACGGCGCCCACGTCGGCCAGGCTCCTCTGCACCAGCGGGGTCATCTCCTCGGTCAGCGGTGCCGACATCTTCGTGCGGAAGTACTGGGTGGCGGCGTCGTCGGGACCGTTGTAGATGCCCATGACGTCGTCCAGGGTCATGGCGCTGATGGCGTCGACGAACAGCGCCCTGGCCTTCGGCGTCGCCTCCTCGGCGGCGCGATTCAGGCGCTCCTCGAGATCGCTCAGGGCACCGTCCATGCCGACCCGCGCCAGCAGGTCCTTGGCCTTTTCGAGCTGGCCCGGCAGCGGAATGTGGATCTGCGGATCCAGGTTGAAGCCGCCGCTGGCGCCGAGCTGGGCGACGACGTTGTCGGTGCCCACGGTAAGGGCTTCCTTGAGCCCCGCGGCGATGTCGCCGGTGCTGAGCGCGCTGGTGGTAGTCTCACCGCCGATGGCGTCCTTCAGCCGGTCGAGCCAGGAGGCGCCCAGGGCCGGAGCGCTGGCCATGAGGACCAGCGGCAGCATGGCCAGCAGCCATCGCCCGGTTGCCGCGGCGGGACCGCGGGGTGTCGTTCTCATGGGCTGACCTCTCGGACCGCGGCGCGCGCCGCCGAGCGGTCAGTGTATGCCGGTCAGGCGGTCAGGCGCATCTCCGGATAGACCCGGGGCGGGCGCACGCCGAGCGCAGCGCGCACGGATTCGAGGGGTTCGCCGAGCAGCCGTTCCCAGTCCGCGGCCGGCAGCCAGGCGGCCCGGCGACCGGCACGGTAGCCGGCCCAGAGCGCTCGGAAAATGCGCGGATCCGCCTCGCGCGCGATCTTCACCGCGCCGATCAGAGCGATGAAGCCCAGACCCGGATTGCGGGTCTGACCGAAGGTGAATCCGAGCAGGCAGACTTCACCCATGGTGTCGCGGCCGTAGCCGGTGGTGACGTGCCAGAGGTCGTGCATGTCGCGCAGCCGGCAGCTGTAAAGCGTCAGGCCCGGCGATCCGGCTTCGTCCGCGTCGCTGCTCGCCTCGACCAGTCCGTCGGCGCTGATGTTCTCGCCCTCCATGAACGCCAGGTAGGCGCGCCCGAGGCTGTCCGCGGGCAGTGAACGCAGGTAGTCGCGGTTTCGCAGCACGTCGATGAGCGCGCGACTTTCCGCGAGCACCGCGCGCCCGGTCGGGGTGGTGCAGAAGCGGTTGTAGCCGCGCAGCAGGGTCTTGCCGGACAGCGCGCGGACGATGGTGAATACCTGGGCGGTGTCCTCGGGGTCACGCAGCAGCACACGGATTGCGGCGATGGCCTGCGCGGGACGCAGGCGGTAGGGATCGACGGTGGTTGCGGAGCGGGCCGCCTGGGTGTTCACTGCGTTCATCGAAATCCATCAACACTGATGTAGATAGGCGCAGTCTAGCCATATATACAATCATGTCAATAGTGGCGCCGTCCGCAGGCAGATTCTGTGCGCGGCGAGCACCGGACCGTAGCCATGAGCAAACCCATCCGCCCCGCGACCCGCAAGCGCCGCACGCCGCAGGAGGCGCGCAGCGAGATCCTGCACGCCGCGGAGGCGCGACTGCGCGAGCACGGCCTCGCCGGTCTGACCGTGGTCGGCGTGGCCGGCGACTGCGGCATGAGCCATGCCACCGTCATCCACCACTTCGGCAGCACCGCCGGCATGCGTCAGGCCCTGGTGGCGCACATGACCGACCGCCTGCTGCGCGACATCATCAGCGCGCTGCAGCGGGATCCCGCGCCGGAGCCGCCGGAGATTCTCAACGATCTGTTCACGGCGCTGTCCCGGGGCGGCCACGCCAAGCTGCTGGCCTGGCTCAGCATCGGCGAAGACTCGCTGAGCGAAGATCTGGAACCCCCGCGCCACGTCGAGGAACTGTTTGCGGAACTGGTGCCGGTGCTGGCGGCGCGGCTGCCGCCGGCCCGGGATCGGGAGGCGGTGGCCAAACGCATGATCTTTCTCGTCGCCACCGCCGCCATCGGCTACGGCATTGCCGGTGCCGGGCTACCGCGCATGCTCCGCATGGATGAGGCGGACGTCGCCGGGTTCCCGCAGTGGCTGGGGCGTCAGATCGCGCTGCTGCTCGACGGTCGCGCAGTACACTAGACCGAGCGCGGCTCGCTGCGGAAGCGGAATTCGATCGCGGCCAGGCGTTCCGGCGCCAGGCCGAGGCGTTCCAGCAGCGCGCGCCAGCGCTCATCGGCATGCAGGTTCCGGTAGTGCGGGTTCAGCACCGCTTCCGCCCAGCCGGCACCGTCGGCACCGGACGCGATGTCGCGCTCGATCCATTCGAAGGCCAGATCCGCGGCGCCCGCGTAGGCGTAGACCTCGCCCACCTCCGACGGCCAGACGTCACCCCAGGTTCTTCGCAGGGTGCCGAGTTCCTGCTCGAACGCTGCGCGATCGCCGCGGGCGTGGAACACCAGCGCTCTGCCCTTGGTGCGGAACTCGTCGTCGCGCTCCCGCTCCATGGACTCGAGCGCCAGGTCCAGGTCGCCGTTCTGCAGGTGCGCGGCGCCGACGGCGTAATGGCCGCCGACGAAGTCCGGGCTCAGTTCCAGCGCCTTGCGGTAGGCGTCGATGGCGCCGTCCGGATCCAGGGAGTAGAGCCGGTAGACCCCGAGGTTCGACCAGGCGAACGACGACAGCGGATCGAGCTGCACCGTGTGTTGGGCCAGCAGGATGGCCGCGTCGAAGCGGCCCAGGCGGAACAGCAGCCCGCCCGCGGTGCTCAGCACATCGGCATCTCCCGGGTTCAGTGCCAGGGCGCGTTCGAGCAGGTCGGCGGCGCGGCTTAGGTCGTTGTCGAAGCGCATCGCCAGCCAGCCGAGACCGGCGAGCGCTCTGGCGTTGTGCGGGTCGATCTCGAGGCAGCGCTCGGCGGCTGCCCTGGATCGGGCGATGCCGTCGGCGGCATCGATGAAGCCTTCGCCCGCCCGAGTGGAATAGACGTCGGCGAGTGTGACCCAGGCGTCGGCGAATTCCGGCTCGAGGTCCAGGGCCTGCTCCAGCAGGCCCGCCGACCGCGCCAGCGCCTCGGGGGTGAACTGCCGCGACAGATGGCGTGCCCGCAACAGCAGTTCGTGGGCCTGTGGGTCCACCCGCCGGGGCTGATTGCGGCTGCCGTCGAAGGACACCCTGAGCTCACCCGACACGTCGGCTGCGATCTGGTCCTGCAGCGCGAACACGTCGCCGATGGGTCGCTCGTAGGTGAGGGTCCAGCGTGCCGCGTCGGCGCGGGCGTCGATGAGCTGCACCGTCACGCGGACCAGATCGCCGACGCTGCGCACCGAGCCTTCGACGATGTGGGCGACGTTCAGCCGCTCGGCGATTTCTCTGGTCGTGGCGGGTTCGGAACCGAGCGCGAAGGCGGAACGCCGCGACACCACCCGCAGACCGCCGGCCCGCGCCAGGCGGTCGAGCAGCTCTTCGGCGATACCTTCGGACAGATACGCCTTGTCCTGCTCCGGCGACAGGTCGCGGAACGGCAGCACGGCGAGAGACACCTCGTCACCGGAGGGGCCCGCCATGCCCGTCCCGAACCAGTTGAAGTACAGTGACACGCTGAGACCGCCGAGCAGCACGCCGATCACCACGACATCCCACATCGAACGGTTCGACTCGAGCGGCGCGTTCCCCGGGTCGAGTTCGATCCCCCCTTGCGCCAGGGCGAAGAACCAGGACAGCACGGCGGCGAACGGCAGGCCGATGAGGCACGCCCAGAGGATCGAGGGAAACACCCAGTCGGGGGCGCCGAGCAGCGGCAGCGCCACGTCGCACAGACCGATCAGCAGCCACACGGCACCCACGTACAGCGTGGTGGTGCGGATGACCCGGCGCCGGCGCAGTTCGTCGAGGAAGTTCTGCAGATAGTTCATCGGCGCTCTCGCGGTGGTCAGCGGGAAGCCCGTCAGCGATTGCGCCCCAGCTCCTCGTGGCTGCTCACCCATTCCTCCGAAACGACGGCCGCGGACAGGGAGAGCTCGCCGCAGAGCACCGTGGCGGCGATGATCTCCGCCAGCTTGCGCACCTTGCCGCTGCCGTAACAGCCGAGGACTTCCAGGCACTCGCGCTGCGTGGGCAGACCGGTGCCGCCGCCGTAGGAGGCGACGATGAGCGCGGGCAGCGTTACCGAATAGTAGTAGTCGCCCTGCTCGGTGACCTCGGCGAACGTGAAGCCGGCGTGCGCCTCGGCCACGTTCGCCTCGTCCTGGCCGGTAGCGATGAACATCGACGCGATGCCATTCGCGGGATGGACGGTGTTGTACACGGCGCCGGCGATCAGAGTGCCGAGCTGCGACGTCTGACGCTGGGCGAACATCCGCTCCGGCGTCACCCGCATACGCTCCTGCAGGACCTTTCGCGGCAGGGTGATCTCGGCGATGACCTTCTTGCCGCGGCAGTGCATGGCGTTCACCGCCGAATGCTTCTTGTCGGTGTCCATGTTGCCGGACAGGGAGTAGCTGCCGGCACCGTAGTTTTCGGCGATCCAGTGGCAGGCGGCCAGGGTCGCCTTGCCCACCATGTTCTGTCCGCCGGCGTCGCCGGTGGTGAAGTTGAAGCGCAGGTACAGCATGCGGCTGGCCGGATACTGCTCGATGTCGCGCAGCTTGCCGCTGCGGGTCGTGGTTTCGGCGGCGGCCTTGATCTCGGCGAAATGCTCGATGATCCAGGCACCGAACGCCCGCGCCTGGCGCGCGTCTTCAAACGTGAACACCGGCGCGCGCTGCATGGCGTCGTCCACTACCGTGGTGGTGACCCCGCCGGCGTCCCGGGTCAGGCGCATGCCGCGGTTGTAGCTCGCCACCAGCGTGCCTTCGGTGGTGGCGAACGGCACGTAGAACTCGCCCTGGGCGTGCTCGCCGTTGACGAGCAGCGGGCCGGCGAATCCGACCGGCATCTGCACTACGCCGGTGAAGTGCTCGATGTTGCCGGTCAGCACCGCCGGGTCGAAGGAGTACTGGCTCGTGTGCTCGAGTTTCGCGCCGGTCTGCGCTTCGATGAACTGCCGCCGTGCACTGGCAGCATCGCGGGTGTAGTCGTCGTCGGGCAGTCGCGGAATTCTACTCATGTCCCACCTCCAGGGTTTTCCGCCTGCAGTGTACTGCCTCGGTGGAACGGCTGCCCGGCGCAGCAGTGGGATCGGTGCGTCGGCGGGTTCAGCGCCGCAGTCGGATTCAGAGGTCGGTCATGTCGAGTTCGGCGATCTTGCGGGTCAGGGTGTTGCGGCCCCAGCCGAGCAGTTCGGCGGCGTCGCGTTTGCGTCCGCCGGTGTGTTTGAGCGCGGTGCGGATCATGATGCGCTCGAAGCGCGGCACCGCCTGATCGAGCAGCGGTTCGTGGGACGGCTGGGACAGAACCTCGTCGGCCCAGCGCTCCAGGGACTCCTCCCAGTTACCCGGAGCGCCGGTGGTTTCGCCCGCCGCGCCGGCGCGCAGCTCCGGCGGCAGGTCGTCGATGTGGATCTCGCGCCCGGACGCCATCACCGTGAGCCAGCGGCAGGTGTTTTCGAGCTGGCGGACGTTGCCGGGCCAGGGCAGGGTGGTCAGATACTCCTGGGTTTCCGGACGCACGATCTTCGCTTCCCCGCCGAGTTCCTCCGCCGCCTTGTCAAGGAAGTGGCGGGCGAGCAGCGGAATGTCCGATTTGCGTTCGGCCAGGGTGGGCACGTGCACGCTGATCACGTTCAGGCGATGGAACAGGTCTTCGCGAAAGCTGCCGTCCTGGACCCGTTCCTCGAGATCCTGGTGGGTCGCGGCAATGATGCGCACGTCCACCTTGATCGGCTGATGGCCGCCCACCCGGTAGAACTCGCCATTGGACAGCACGCGCAGCAGTCGGGTCTGGGTGTCCGGCGGCATGTCACCGATCTCGTCGAGGAACAGGGTGCCGCCGTTGGCCTGCTCGAATCGGCCGACACGCTGGGCGTTGGCCCCGGTGAAGGCGCCCTTCTCATGGCCGAACAGCTCGGATTCAACCAGCTCGCGGGGAATGGCCGCCATATTCAGGGCCACGAAGTTACCGTTCGCGCGGGGGCTGTGGCGGTGCAGGGCGCGTGCCACCAGCTCCTTGCCGGAGCCGGAGGCGCCGCGGATCAGTACCGTGACGTTGGAGCTGGCCAGGCGGCCGATCGCGCGAAACACCTCCTGCATCGCCGGCGCCTGGCCGATGATCTCCTGGGCGGGTTCCGGTTCCGGCAGGGCTCTGACGGGTGCTTTGGTTTCTTCGGCGAAGGTGATCGCCCGGCGGACGATGGCAACGGCGTCGTCCACGTCGAAGGGCTTCGGCAGATACTCGAAGGCGCCGCTCTGATAGGCGTTGATGGCGCTGTCCAGGTCCGAGTGCGCGGTCATGACGATGACCGGGAGCTCCGGGTAGGCCTCGTGGATGCGGTCGATGAAGTCCATGCCGTCCATGCCCGGCATGCGCACGTCGGTGAGCACGGCGATGGGGCGTTCGTCGTCCAGGTGATGCATGGCGTGATCCGCCGAGGCGAAGGCGATGATGGGTATTCCCGCCTGAGACATGGCGCGTTCCAGTACCCAGCGGATCGAACGGTCGTCGTCCACCACCCACACACGACTACTCATGGGGCTTGCCCTCGATCGGCAGGAACACGGAAAAACAGGTGCGACCGGGACGGCTTTCGCATTCGATGATGCCGCCGTGCTGGCCGATGATGGTCTGGGTGATGGCGAGGCCGAGGCCGGTCCCTTCCGGTCGGCCGCTGATCATCGGGAAGTACATTCGTTCGAGCATGTCTTCTGAGATTCCCGGTCCGTTGTCTGTAATGTCGATCTCGAGCACGATACGGTGCAGCCGCGAGCCGATGGTGAACTGACGCATGATCCGCGTGCGGATGCCGATGGTCGGGTTCTGGCGGCCGGCGACTGCCTGGGAGGCGTTGGAGGCGATGTTGAGAATGGCCTGGATGAGCTGCGCCTCGTCGGCCCACACGTCGGGCAGACTCGGATCGTAGTCGCGGGTGAACGTGATGCCTCCGCCACGCTCGGCGTCGACGAGGCGCACCACGTGCTCGATGACGGCGTGCACGTTGACCGCCTGCTTCTGAGGCTCCCGATTGGGGCCGAGCATGCGGTCGACCAGCTCCTTCAGCCGGTCGGCCTCGTCGATGATGACCTGTGTGTATTCCTTGAGCTGCTCGCTGTCGAGTTCGCGCTCGAGCAGCTGGGCCGCGCCGCGCACGCCGCCCAGCGGGTTCTTGATTTCGTGAGCCAGCCCGCGCACCAGGGCGCGGGTGGTTTCCTGGGAGAACAGCGCGTGGTCGTCGCGGTTGATGCGGATGAGCCGGTTGATCGGCTGCAGCTCGATGATCGCGTGGCCGCTGCTCTGCTCGCAGGAGATCGTCAGGTCGGCGGTCACTTCGCTGCCATCGCGGGTGTGGAAACGCGCGCCGCGCCGGGTGATGGAGACACCGGTGTTCACGACGTCGTCGAGTCCGTCGAACAGATCGTCGTCTTCGGGGTGTTCGGGGCCGAACAGGTCGCTGGCGAGGGCGCCGCTGCAGCGACCCTCACTGGAGCCAAGCAGCGCCTCGGCGGCGGAGTTGAGATAACACACGCGCAGCTCCGGTGTGAGCACCATGACGGCGGTGCTCAGGTAGTCGAGGACGTCTACCTTGTTCAGGTTGGTCATGCGCGTGTGGCCACCACCGGTTAGGGGCCCCTGGGCGCGCCCTGCTGCGCTGCCTGGGATGCCTGTAATCGAAAGAGCAAGAAGTGGTCCAAGTCGGGAACGACGTTGGAACACACTGTCGCTCCCCGTCAGGGTTAGTGTTTACTTGTCTTCCGGGCCCATTTTTTCAGGGCCTCTGGCACGGATGGTAGGAGCTGGCGCGGGATGCAGGCCGGCTCTCTGGTCCCCGCGCTCCATGGCAGCGCCCGCCGTTGCACCAAAATAGTGCGCAGAAGGGCGCGGGTCAATGGGCGGTCGGGGGCCGGGTCGCCGGCCGGTGTCAGTTTTTCTTGGAGCGCGCCGGCTGCAGGATCACCGAACGCCGCTGCAGGTGGAACACCGTCGGTTCGCTGCTGATCAGCGTGCTGCCGGTTGCATCGACCACGGCGATCCGGATGTTGTGGGTGCCGCGGTCGACGTTGCTCAGCTGGAAGCTGGTGGTGGTGCCGGTCTCGGCCAGCTTGCCGTCCAGATAGAGCTGCATCACATGACCGGCGCCGAGCGCGGGCTCGATGGCGGCGCTGACGCTGACGTTGCCCGCGTTGTCGCGCAACGGTTCGTCGTTGGCGGGGCTGGCGATGCGCAGCGACTGGTAGCTGGTCACCGTCCCTTCCTCGGCCTCCTCCGGGTCGCCGTCGTTACCCAGCCACTCCGCCACGCTCTTGCCCTCGCTGGCGATGTCCGGAGGCGCGAACGAGTTGGGCGTCTCCACCTCCACGGCGGTCTCGGGCTCGGCGTTGCGTGGCGGCACGTCGGTGAACACCACGTTGCCGTCTTCGTCGACGGTGCGGTAGATCTTCGTCGCGGCCGCGGCGTCGTTGCCGGCCAGGGTCGCCAGCACGATCGCGAAGAGGGCCAGGGCTGTGGGCAGGTGCGTTCTGATCATCGTACTTCCGGAATCGCCATTCGATGAAGGTGGGGGGTCCCGGTGGCATTACACCAGCAATTTGACAGCGGTAATGCGAAAAAAAGCCCCAATTCGTAAAAGAATTGGGGCTTCGAGGGCCACAAACCGGGCGCTCCCGGCCGCGCACGGCCGGGCGACCACGGTGCAGGGGTCAGACGCTGTAGTACATCTCGAACTCCGCCGGGTGCGTGAGCATCCGCAGGTGGTCCACCTCCTGCTGCTTGAGCGCGATGTAGCCGTCGATGGCGCCGTCGCTGAACACCCCGCCGGCCTTGAGGAAGTCCCGGTCCGCATCCAGGGCGTGCAGCGCCTCTTCGAGCGAATGGGCCACAGTGGGAATGTCCTTCAGCTCTTCCGGCGGCAGGTCGTAAAGGTCTTTGTCGAAGGAGTCGCCGGGATGGATCTCGTTCTGGATGCCATCGAGGCCGGCCATGAGCATGGCGGCGAAGGTCAGGTAGGGGTTGCCCGTGCTGTCCGGGAAGCGCACTTCGACCCGGTAAGCCCGCGGGTTGCCGCCCTGGATGTACGGTACCCGAATCGATGCCGATCGGTTGCGGGCCGAGTAGGCTAGCAGAACCGGCGCTTCGAAGCCTGGCACCAGCCGCTTGTAGCTGTTGGTGGAGGCGTTGGCGAAGGCGTTGATGGCCTTGGCGTGCTTGATGATGCCGCCGATGTAGAACAGCGCCATTTCCGACAGGCCCGCGTACTTGTCGCCGTGGAACAGGTTGCTGTCGCCCTTCGAGATCGATTGGTGCACGTGCATGCCGTTGCCGTTGTCGCCGACCAGCGGCTTCGGCATGAAGGTGGCCGTCTTGCCGTAGGCGTCGGCCACGTTGTGCACGCAGTACTTGTAGATCTGCACTTCGTCGGCCTTCTTCACCAGGGTGCCGAAACGTACGCCGATCTCATTCTGACAGGCCGTCGCCACCTCGTGGTGGTGCACTTCCGGCACCAGGCCCATGGCCTCCATGGCGGTGCACATGGCCGAGCGCAGGTCGGCGGCGGAATCCACCGGCGGCACCGGGAAGTAGCCGCCCTTGATGCCCGGCCGGTGACCCAGGTTGCCGCCCTCGAACTCCGAGTGCGAGGCCCAGGCCGCTTCTTCGGCGCCGATGCTGAAGAAGGAGCCGCTCATCTCGACCTTCCAGCGCACGTCGTCGAACACGAAGAACTCGTTCTCCGGGCCGAAGTAGGCGGTGTCGCCGATGCCCGTGGTCTTGAGGTATGCCTCCGCCTTCTTGGCGATGGAGCGCGGGTCGCGGTCGTAGGGCTGCATGGTGCTCGGCTCGACGATGTCGCAGCGCAGGTTCAGCGTGGTGTCGTCGCGGAACGGATCGAGCACCGAGGTCTCGTCGTCCGGCATCAGGATCATGTCGGACTCGTTGATGGTCTTCCATCCGGCGATGGAGGAGCCGTCGAACATGAAGCCGTCCTGCATCTCGTCGGCGCTGACGCGGGCCGCAGGTACCGTCGTGTGCTGCTCCTTGCCTTTCGGGTCGGTAAACCGCAGATCCACCCACTTTACGTCGTGGTCCTTGATCATCTTCAGTGTCTTGTCGGCCATTTCTCGTACCTGCTCCTGCTGATTTGTTCTGTGTAGTCTGCCGCGCCTTCAGGCCGTCGTCGGGCCCGGGAGGAACAGCAGCGCGTGGGTTGACCAGATTTGGCTCATCCCACCCCCGATGTTCCCCGCTGGTGCGCAAGTTCTGTGCCACGGAAGAATTTCGCGCTGCCGCGGTCGTCGGGGTATGCGAGCGCTCACATGTGCACGCTATCGGGGCGCTCCCCCAGCGTTCAACTCCCGTGTGCACCAAATCAGGGCAGGCGGGCCCTTTGCGGTCGCTGGCCGGAAGAGTCTGACACACGCCGCCGGAGATGGAAATGTGCCCGCGCGCCCGCTGCACGCGCCGCGAACGATGGATCGGGCCGGCTGTGGCGTGCCGGAAATCCCCGCGACAGCGTTCCCGGCTTCCGGCATAATCGCCGCCCCCGCGGGCCCGCCCCGGTACAGCCGCCCTGCCAGCGTCGTTATTCCGCCCGGGCCGCTCAGTCGAGCGCCTCGTCCGACACGATGGCCGGAAAACCGGGCCCCGAGTCAATCAGGATCAATGTCAGTGTTGCAGAACGAGCATAAGGCCGGCGAGATGCGCAATGTCGCCATCATCGCCCACGTGGACCACGGCAAGACCACGCTGGTGGATCGTCTGCTGCAGCAGACCGGCACCATCTCGCGGGAGTCCCAGGAACGCATCATGGACTCCAACGATCTGGAGCGCGAGCGCGGCATCACGATCCTGTCGAAGAACACGTCCATCGAGTACGCGGGCTATCGCATCAACATCGTCGACACCCCGGGCCACGCCGACTTCGGCGGCGAGGTGGAGCGCATTCTGTCCATGGTCGACTCGGTGCTGCTGCTGGTGGACGCCGTCGACGGCCCCATGCCGCAGACCCGTTTCGTCACCCAGAAGGCGTTCGCCGCAGGGCTGAACCCGATTCTCGTGGTGAACAAGGTGGACCGCGTCGGCGCCGACCCGTATCGGGTGATCGACCAGGTGTTCGACCTGTTCGACAGCCTGGGCGCCACGGACAAGCAGCTGGACTTCCCCATCATTTACGCGTCGGCCCTTCTCGGTCAGGCGGGTCCCGAGCCCGATCAGCTCAGCGACGACATGACCCCGCTGCTCGACGCCATTCTCAAGCACGTGCCGCCGCCGGACGTGGACGAGGAGGGCCCGTTCCAGATGCAGATCAGCTCGCTGGCCTACTCGAGCTACCTGGGCGTGATGGGCGTGGGCCGCATCCGCCGGGGCCAGATCGAGCGCAACACGCCGGTGGTGGTGGTGGACCGCGACGGCAACACCCGGCGCGCCCGGGTGCTGACCATTCTCGGCTACCACGGCCTGGAACGGGCCGAACGGCCGACGGCGTCCGCGGGCGACATCGTCTGCGTGACCGGCGTGGACGACATGGGCATATCCGAGACGCTGTGCAGTCCGGATAAGGTGGAGGCGCTGCCGCCGCTGGTGGTGGACGAGCCGACCCTGACGATGATGTTCTGCGTGAACACTTCGCCGTTCGCCGGCAAGGAGGGCGATTACCTGACCAGCCGCCAGCTCAAGGAGCGGCTGTGGCGCGAGGCCTCACACAACGTGGCCCTGTCGGTGAAGGAAACCGAGGACCGCGACCGCTTCGAAGTCTCCGGGCGCGGCGAGCTGCACCTGTCGGTGCTGATCGAGACCATGCGCCGGGAAGGCTACGAGCTCGCGGTCTCCCGGCCCCGGGTGATCACCAAGGAAGTCGACGGCCAGGTCATGGAGCCGTACGAGCACGTGACCGTGGACATCGAGGAGCCCTACCAGGGCAAGGTCATGGAAGCCCTCGGCGAGCGCCGCGGCGAGCTCAGCGACATGAAGTCCGACGGACAGGGTCGGGTGGTGCTGCGCTATCGGCTGCCGACCCGCGGTCTGATGGGCTTCCGGCCGCTGTTCCTGTCCATGACCTCGGGCACCGGCATACTCACCTTCGGCTCCGCCGGCTACGGCCCGCGCCTCAACATCGAACTGGGCCGCCGCTCGAGCGGCGTGCTGGTCTCCATCGCGGAGGGCCGGGCGGTGGGCTATGCCCTGTTCAACCTGCAGAACCGTGGCCGGCTGATGGTCGGGCCCGGCGACGAGGTCTACGAAGGCATGGTGGTGGGCATTCACAGCCGCGAGAACGATCTGGTGGTGAATCCCATGAAGGAGAAGAAGCTCACCAACGTGCGCGCTTCCGGCAGCGACGAGAACATCCTGCTCACCCCGCCGGTGCGGATGACCCTGGAGCAGTCGCTCGAGTTCATCGACGACGACGAGCTGGTCGAGATCACCCCCGCCGCCATCCGCGTACGCAAGCGCCTGCTCAAGGAGCACGAGCGCAAGCGCGACGGCCAGGGACGCGCCGCCAACGGCTGACTGGCAGCGGACTGAGGTCATGAAGGCCCTGCTGCAGCGGGTGAGTGAGGCCAGCGTCACGGTCGCCGGCGAGCGCATCGCCGGCATCGGCCCGGGGCTGCTGGTCTTCCTCGGCGTAGAGCCCGACGACGGCGCCGAGCAGAGCGACTGGCTGGCCGCCAAGACCCTGGCGCTGCGCATCTTCCCCGACGCCGACAAGCCCATGAATCGTTCCGTCACCGACCTCGACGGCGAGGTGCTGGTGGTCTCGCAGTTCACCCTGGCGGCGGACACCGGCCGCGGCAACCGTCCCGGGTTCTCCTCGGCGGCACCGCCCGAGCTGGCGCAGCGGCTGTACGAGGACTTCGTCAGCCGCCTGCGCGCGCGCCATCTGCGCATCGCCACCGGCCGATTCGGCGCCGACATGCAGGTCGCGCTGGTGAACGACGGGCCGGTGACGTTTCTGCTGGAGCGCTGAGACCGCTAGAAACAAGACGGCGTGAGATCAGCGCTGGGCAAAGGTATCGCAGGCGTCCGGGGACCCCGACTCGAGCCCCCGCTGCAGCCAGGCCTGACGCTGGGCCGACGATCCGTGGGTGAACGATTCCGGCGATACCCGCCGCCCGGCGTGGCGCTGCAGCCGGTCGTCGCCAATGGCCGCGGCGGCGGCCAGGCCTTCCTCCACGTCGCCGGGTTCGAGCACCGGCTCATGGCGATTGGCATGGTGGGCCCACACCCCGGCGTAGCAGTCGGCCTGCAGCTCCATGGCGACCTGAAGCCGATTGGCGTCTACCTGGGAGGCGCGCGCCTGGGCGCCGCGCACGCGCTCGGAGGTGCCGAGCAGGTTCTGCACGTGGTGGCCCACTTCGTGGCCGATCACGTAGGCCTGGGCGAAGTCCCCGGGCGCCCCGAGCCGGGCCAGATCGCTGAAGAACGACGTGTCGAGATACACGCGCTGGTCCGGCGGGCAGTAGAACGGGCCCACGGCCGCGGTGTTGTAGCCGCAGGCGGAATCCACCGCGTCGCTGAACAGGGTCAGGCGTGGCGGCGCGTAGCGCCGGCCGCCGGCACTGAAGATCTCGCTCCAGGCGTCTTCGGTGCTGCCGAGCACGGCAGCGACGAAGTCGCCGGCCTCATCGTCGATGGGCGCGCCCGGCCCCGGCGCGCCGGGCCCTGGCGCGCCGGCGGGCGGGCTCGTGCCGGCCCCGAGCAGCGTCGTCAGCATTTCCGGACCGCCGAAAACCAGCACGGCGACCACGATGACGATGGTGGCCAGGCCGCCGCCCTTGCCGCCGATACGCAGGGGCAGACGGGCGCCGCGCCGTGTCTGGCCGCGTCGGTCGTCTACGTTGTCGCTACGTCGCAGGCGTCGCCAGCGCATGGGGAATTTCCAACGGTTCGGGGCTCGCTCATGGTAGACGCTGGCGCGGGATCGGGGAACGCGCGGGTCAGGGTCAGGCCTTGCGCTTCGGCCCCGTCAGTGTTCGTTCTCCACCCGCGTGACCCAGTAGTCGGCGTCGTAGCTGGGGTCGCCTGTCAGATAGCGCCACAGGCGGATGCGGTTCAGGTACTCGAGCCGGCCGGTGTCGTTCTCGTACCACGGCTCCGGCCGGGTGAGGATCGCCGCGATCCTGTCGGCTTCGTTGGCGCCCGCTGCGCCGGTCGCCCCACCGACACCGGCGCCGGTCCAGAAGATCGGCCGCTGGGGACCGGGCTCGGCCGCAAGATCGGAGGTGTCCCACAGCCGCACCTGGGGCCGCTGCGGACACAGCCGGATCTTGAACATGTAGCGCAGCCGGTCCGAACGGTTCACCCCGCCGCCGTGCCAGATGCCGTGGTGCAGAACCAGCACCGTGCCGGCCGGGCACACCACGTGCTGCTGGCCGCGCACGTTCTGGTAGCGGGCGATGGCGGCCTCGCTGACGATGCGCAGATGCGAGCCGGGCAGGAACCGGGTGCCGCCCATCTCTGCTGTGACCTCGTGAGGAAAGTACATGAGCTGCACGTCGAAGGCCCGGCGCGGATCGACGGTGGAATCCTGGTGGTACGGCTGTGACACCGGCTCCGCGCCCTGAGCCCGATAGAACTCGGGCGGGTAGGTGATGTGCAGGAAGTGGTGGTCAAAGGCTGGTTCCGGGCCCACCAGACTGTGCACAGCGCCGGCGACCGCCGGCACGTCGAGCAGGCGGCGCAGCGGCGAACCGGCCGGATAGGCGTCGGCCAGCGGGGTGCCGGCGGCGACGATGGGTATGGCCGAGCCGGTCATCACCCGGCCATAGTGCTCGCGGATGCTCGTCACCTCGCTCGCCGGCACGTGGTTCACCTGATCGAGGAGGGCGCGGTTCAGATCGTCGGGCACCACGGCGTCGAGGCGCAGAAAGCCGCGCGCCGCGAAGCTCGCCACCTGCGCGGTCGTGAGCAGGATCGGGTCAGCCATCGGTCAGCTTCTCGAAGAAGAACTCGTACTTGAGGTAGCCGGTGCGGAACTCGTCGCCGCTGGCGTGGGGCAGCAGCGGGCTCGCCTGGAACAGCCGCCAGCCGTCCTTGAGTGCATCGAGCCCGCTGGGGTAGGGCGGTTCTTCCGCATCACCGGCCATGTGCGCTTGCGCGCCGCTGCCGTCGTACACCGACCAGCCCACCACCCGGGAATCCAGCGCCGAATTCTCGAGGTACAGCACCAGGACCTGTTGGCGGGTACGGCTCATGCTGCGGCCCGGGTCAGCGCGGCTCGTCCGTTTCCGCGGCGTCCGCGTGGGAGGTCTCTGCGGTTGCGACCGGTTCTGCCGATTCCTCCGCGCGCTTCTCGATGAATCGGGCGAGGAACACGCCCACCTCGAACAGCATCCAGGTGGGCACCGCGAGCAGCAGCTGGGAGATCACGTCCGGCGGGGTCAGCAGCATGCCCACCACGAAGCAGCCGACGATGATGTACGGCCGTTTCTTCGCCAGGCTGTCGGCGGTGGTGATGCCGGACCACACCATCAGCAGGATGGCGATGGGGATTTCGAAGGCAAAACCGAAGGCGAAGAACATCTTCAGCACGAAATCGAGGTAGCGGTTGATGTCCGTCATCATGGTGACGCCTACCGGGGTCACCGCGGCGAAGAACTGGAACACCAGCGGGAACACCAGGAAGTAGGCGAACGCCATGCCGGCATAGAACAACGCGATGCTCGACACCAGCAGCGGCATGGCGAAGCGCTTCTCGTGCAGGTACAGGCCTGGCGATACGAACGCCCAGGCCTGGTGCAGGATGAACGGCATGGAGGCGAACACGGCGGTCACCACCGCGAGCTTGAACGGGGTCAGAAATGGCGACGCCACTTCCGTGGCGATCATGCTTGAGTTGCTCGGCAGATGGGCCAGCAGCGGCGCCGCGACGAACTGGTAGATGTCGTTGGCGAAGTAGTAGGTGGGCACGAACATCACCAGCACCACGCCCAGCGCGCGCAGAATGCGGCTGCGCAGCTCGATGATGTGGTCGAGGAACGGCTGCTCGTTGGACTCCACCAGAGCGTCGTGCTCGCTCGGGTCGCGTTTAGCCATGACGCCTCGTGTCGGTGTCGGCCCTGGTGGATGGCGCGGGATCGTCTGTCGGTGCTTCGCTGCTTTCCGGTCCGGCCGCCGCTGCCGGCGTGGTTTCCGACTGCGGCGGCAGCGGGGTCGGAAGCTGGCCGTCGGAGGGGTGCGGTTCCAGGGACGGTGACTCCGGCGCAGCCGCGGCATCGCCGGCGGTTGCGCCCGACGGCGGGGACGAGCGCTTGCCCGTCTCGCCGGCGCGCACCGAGTCGCGGACGTCGCGCTCGATGCGCTTCATCTCCTCCATCACCGCCTCGTTGTGGAGCTGGCGGCGGATCTCGTCCATGCCGATCTCTTTCTCGATCTCGGTCTTCACGTTGGTGAAGCTGCGGCGCATGCGGCCGAGCCACAGGCCGAGGGTGCGCAACGCCTCGGGCAGACGCTCCGGGCCGATGACCAGGAGGCCGACGATGGCGATCAGAATCAGCTCGGGGAAGCCGATCTCAAACATTCGTGTCTTGCTTGCTCTCTGACTTCTGGGCCGTCTTGCTGACCTCGCCTTCGATCACCCGAGGGTCGTCGCCCTCGGCCTTCTTGTCCTCGTCGCTGACGGCGGAGCGGAAACCCTTGATGGCGGAACCCAGATCCGAGCCCAGGGACTTCAGCCGTTTGGGTCCGAAGATCAGCAGCACGATGGCCAGAACCACCAGCAGCTCCGTCAGACCAAATCCTCCAAACATGATGTACTCCGTGTATTGGCGCGCAGATTATAGAGGTCGCTGGCACGCTCATTGTGACATTGGTGCGACATTTGCGACATGGTCCCGCCATGAGCCGCGGGTTCTCTAGTCGCCGCGGGCGCTGGCCTCAGGAGCGGCGGGCTTTTTCCTCGTGGCCGGAGGTGCCGAAACGCGCGGCGAGCGCCTCCAGCACCCAGGCGGGCTCCTGCTCCAGGTGCACCAGCAGCACCAGGCTGTGAAACCACAGATCGGCGACCTCGCCGACCAGGGCGTCGTCGCGCGTGCCCGGCTGCGCGTCCTTGGCGGCCAGCACCACCTCCGTTGCCTCCTCGCCCACCTTCTCGAGGATCCCGTTGAGGCCGCGCTGGTACAGCGAGGCCACGTAGGAGTCGTCCGGATCGGCGTCGCGCCGGCGTTTCAGCACCTCGGTGAGGGCTTCGATGACATCGGGCTCGCTGGGGGCAGACATAACGGACTTCCTATTCCTAGGAGGGACGCAGCAGCAGAAAGGAGCCGAGGGCGGCACTCATCAGGCCGGCCAGGGTGCCGACGTGGGCGTCGCTCGCCAGCGCGTCGGCAATGGGCGCCCATAGTAGGACGCTGGCCGCCAGGATCAAGGCGGCGCCGGAGAGGCGCCGGCTGCGGCTGCGGCGGTCGAGCCGGTCGAGGCGTTTCTCCAGCGCCTGCATGGTCTCGCCGTGGCGGTCCACGGCGCGTTCCAGCGCCTTCAGCTGGGTGCCGGTGCGGGCCATGATCGCCGGCAGGCGCGGCAGCTGCTCGAGAATCATCGGCGCGTGCTCGGCCAGCTCGCGCAGCGCGGCCGCCGGCCCCACGTGGTCGGCCATCCAGCGCTCCATGAACGGCTTCGCCGTCTGCCACAGGTCGAGCTCCGGATACAGCTCGCGGCCGAGCCCCTCGATGTAGAGCAGGGTCTTCTGCAGCAGCACCAGCTGGGGCTGAATCTCCATTTCGAAGGCCCGGGCGGTGTCGAACAGCTGCACCAGGAACAGCCCGAAGGAGATCTCGTTCAGGGGCTTGGCGAAGATCGGCTCGCACAGAGTCTGGATCACCCGCTCGAACTCGCGCGGGTCGGTGTCCTCGGGAATCCAGCCGGACTCCAGGTGCAGGCGCGCCACCTCGGCGTAGTCGCGGTTGAAGAAGGCGAGCAGATTGCGCGCCAGGTAGTCCTGATCCTCCCGGGTCAGCGAGCCGATGATGGCGCAGTCGATGGCGATGTAGCTCGGGTCCGCCGGGTCACTGACGTCGACGAAGATGTTGCCCGGGTGCATGTCGGCGTGGAAGAAGTTGTGCTCGAACACCTGGGTGAAGAAGGTCTCCACGCCGCGGTCGGCCAGCTTCTTCAGATCCGTACCCGCGGCTTTCAGGGCCGCGATGTCGCCGATGGGCACGCCGTGGATGCGCTCCAGAACGAGTACGTTGCGCCGGGTCAGATCCCAGTACACGCGCGGGGCGTAGAGCAACGGTGAATCGGCGAAGTTGGCGCGCAGGCGCGCGGTGTTGGCCGCCTCCTGCTGCAGGTCGAGCTCCTGCAGGATGGTGCGCTCGTAGTCTTCAACGACTTCCGAGAGGTGCAGGCGCCGGGCTTCCCGGGAGTGTTCCTCGAGCACGGCGGCCAGACTGCGCAGTAGCCCGATGTCCTCGCGGATCACGGCTTCGATGCCGGGCCGCACCACTTTCACGACCACCTCGGTGCCGTCCGGCAGCGTAGCCCCGTGCACCTGAGCCACCGACGCGGAGGCGATCGGTTGCAGTTCGAAGCTGCCGAAAGCCTGCTCGATCGGCGCGCCGATAGCCTGCTCGACCAGCCGGCGCGCGTCTTCGCCCGGGAACGGCGGTACGTCGTCCTGCAGCCGTGCCAGTTCGTCGGCGATGTCCAGCGGCAACAGATCGCGCCGGGTCGACATGAGCTGGCCGAACTTGATGAACACCGGTCCGAGCTGCTCCAGGGCCAGGCGCAGGCGCGCGCCGCGGGACAGTCTGGGGGCCGGAATCAGACGTGCTGGCGAGGCTTTGAGCAGCCAGCGGTAGCGCGGCGGCAGGGGGCTTGCGTTGTGCTCGTCGCCTTCGAGCAGCGTGTCGAGGCGGTAGCGGCTCACCGTCCAGCCCACTTTGACGAGCCGGCGCAGGGCTTTCATGCGGGAGACCTGCGCGGCCCGGACCCGGGCGGCCCGGACCTGCGTTGCGCCTCGGTGTCTACCCGGGCGGCCAGGCGGTCCACGCGCAGCCGCAGGTCGTCCAGGTCGTCGAGGAACCGGCTCGCCTGGGCGCGGTCGACGAAGGTCTGGGCGGCGCCTTCGCGGACGCTGCGGCCCGCGCCCTCGAGGGCCGAGCGCAGGCCGGCGAGGGCCAGTTCCGCGGTGCCGAGCAGGGTGCGTGCGCCTTCGGCGCCGATCACCCGTTCCAGCGGTCCGGCGACGTCCGGGCGGAATCCGCGCAGCAGCGCGGAGAACTCGGCGAGCACGGTGGTGTCGCCGTCGATCGACAGGCCGCCGGCGGAATCGGTGTCTGCACCGAGCAGCCAGGCAGCGAGCGCCGCCGGGTTCCCTCGGAGGATCACGTGGGGCGACTGCGCCGCGCGGGCGAAGGCGCGCAGCTGCCCGGAGATCACCGTCAGTGTCAGGTCGCGCTGGCCCAGCGGCCCCAGATCCATGCTCAGCTGAATACGGTTGCCCTCCAGGGCCGCGAGGCGCGCGCGGCTCGCCGGGTCGAGATCGAGGCTGCGGTTGGCAAGATCGGCGAGGACATCGGCCAGCACGGCTTCCGGGCCGCCGGGCGCGGTCCGGCCGGCATCGGCGCCCGGCGGCCGGGTCACGGCCGCAGGCCCCGGTGAATGGCGGCGATGCCGCCCGCCAGATTGTGGTACTCGACGTCGACGAAGCCGGCGTCTTCCATCATCAGTTTCAGCGCTTTCTGGGTCGGGTGCAGGCGGATCGATTCCACCAGGTACTGGTAGCTGCCGGCGTCGCCGGCCACCAGCCGGCCGAGACCGGGCCAGAACGACTGGAACACCGAGTAGGCGGATTCCAGTACGCCGTTCTCGGGCTTGGAGAACTCCAGCACCAGCAGCACCCCGCCGGGCCTGAGCACCCGCACCAGTTCGCGCAGGGCGCTGTCCTTGTCGGTGAAGTTGCGCAGGCCGAAGCCGATCACCACGCAGTCGAAGACGCCGTCGGCGAACGGCAGCGCCTCGGCGCCGGCCTGGCAGAATTCGACCTGGGCGAGGCCGCGATCGAGCAGACGGTCGCGGCCGACGCGCATCATCGCCGGATTGATGTCGGTTAGCACCACGCTGCCGGCGGCGTCCACGGCGTCGGCGAACAGCGCCGACAGGTCGCCGGTCCCGCCAGCGAGGTCCAGCACGCGCATGCCGGGGCGCACGCCGGACATCTCCACGGTCATGCGCTTGAACAGACGGTGGGTGCCGAGCGACATCAGGTCGTTCATGACGTCGTAGCGCTCGGCGACCCGTTCGAACACGCCGCCCACCAGACGGGTCTTCTCCTCGGGAGAGACCTGGCGATAGCCGAAATCCACGGGACGATCCTGGGCCACGGGCTGACTCGAGTACTGCGGGTGAGATCGCTCAGTTTACGCTTTGGGGTTCCATTGGCCCACCGGTATCGACGGCAGCCGCGAGGCATTGGCCGCTTTCAGCTCCGCCATGTAGTCGCGCCAGTAGCGCTCGAGGTTGCTGCCGAGGTCGTGGAGGAACTCCCACGCGTACAGCCCGGAGTCGTGGCCGTCGTCGAACACCAGGCGGATGGCGTAGTTGCCCACCGGCTCGACGCCGGTGATGGCTACGTACTTCTTGCCGGTCTGCAGGCGCCGCTCGTCGGCGCTGTGGCCGCGCACCTCCGCGGAGGGCGAGAACACCCGCAGCAGCTCCGCCGGCAGCTCGTAGCGGCTTTCGGCGAACTCCACTTCCAGCACCCGGGACTTGCGGTGGTAGTTGATCCTGCGCGGCGCTTGCATGGAGTGGTCCCGGCGGCGGCGCTAGAGGATGTAGCGCGACAGGTCCTGGTCCTTCACCAGGGCCGCGAGCTGATCGTCCACGTAGGCGGCGTCGACGGTCAGGCTGTGGTTCGGCTGCTCCGTGGCCGCGAACGACGCCTCCTCCAGCAGCCGCTCCATCAGCGTGTGCAGGCGCCGGGCGCCGATGTTCTCGGTGCCCTCGTTGACCTGCCAGGCGAGTTCCGCAATGCGCGCAAGCCCGTCGTCGGTGAAGCTGAGCTCGATGCCCTCGGTGCCGAGCAGGGCCTGGTATTGCTCGGTGAGACTGGCGTCGGGCTCCACGAGGATGCGCCGGAAGTCTTCCGGGGTGAGGGCGGTCAGCTCCACGCGGATGGGCAGGCGGCCCTGCAGCTCGGGGATCAGGTCCGACGGCTTTGCCAGGTGGAACGCACCGGAGGCAATGAACAGGATGTGGTCGGTGCGGATCGTGCCGTACTTGGTGGACACCGTGCAGCCTTCGATCAGGGGCAGCAGGTCCCGCTGCACGCCTTCCCGGGAGACGTCGGCGCCCGTGGTCTCGCCGCGCTTGGCCACCTTGTCGAGTTCGTCGAGGAAGACGATGCCGGTCTGTTCCACGGCCTCCACCGCCTTGGCCTTGACCTCGTCCTCGTTGACCAGCTTCGCCGCCTCTTCCTCGCGCACTTTGCGCAGCGCGTCCTTGATCTTCAGCCGCACCGGTTTCTTCCGGCCCTGGCCAAGACTGCTGAACATGCTCGTGAGCTGGCTGGTCATTTCCTCCATGCCCGGCGGCGCCATGATTTCCACGCCCATGGGCGCGGCGGAGAGTTCCAGCTCCACTTCCTTGTCGTCGAGCTCGCCCTCGCGCAGGCGCTTGCGGAACAGCTGCCGGGTAGCGGAGTCCTCGGGCTTCTCCGTCTCCTGGTGAAAGCCGGCGGCGCGGGGCGCCGGCAGCAGGGCATCGAGGATGCGCTCCTCGGCCAGGTCGTCGGCGCGGTGCTGCATCTGCGCCATCTGCTGCTCGCGCTCCATCTTCACCGCGGCGTCGGCCAGGTCGCGGACGATGGACTCGACGTCGCGGCCGACGTAGCCGACCTCGGTGAACTTGGTCGCTTCCACCTTGATGAAAGGCGCCCCGGCGAGCCTGGCGAGGCGCCGGGCGATCTCGGTCTTTCCGACCCCGGTCGGGCCGATCATGAGGATGTTCTTCGGTGTCACCTCTTCGGCGAGCTCCGGCGCAAGCTGCATGCGCCGCCAGCGGTTGCGCAGGGCGATGGCCACGGCGCGCTTGGCGTCCTGCTGGCCGATGATGTGCTTGTCCAGTTCGTGGACGATCTCCCGGGGCGTCATCAACGTCATGACGATTCGAGTACCTCGATGGTGCGGTTGTGATTGGTGTAGATGCAGATGTCGGCGGCAATCGCCAGCGCGCGCTCGACGATGGTCGGCGCGTCCAGATCGGTGTTCTCCGCCAGCGCCCGGGCCGCGGCCTGGGCGTAGGGGCCGCCGGAGCCGATCGCGACGACGCCGGACTCCGGCTCGATGACGTCGCCGTTGCCGCTGATCAGCAGCGCCGTGTCGCGGTCGGCGACGATCAGCATGGCCTCGAGCCGCCGCAGCGCCCGATCCGTGCGCCAGTCCTTGGCGAGTTCCACCGCCGCCCGGGTGAGGTTGCCCTGGAACTTGGAGAGGGCCGCTTCGAAGCGCTCGAACAGGGTGAACGCGTCTGCGGTGCCGCCGGCAAACCCGGCAAGCACCTTGTCGTCGTGCAGCCGGCGCACCTTGCGCGCGTTGCCTTTCATCACGGTCTCGCCCAGGGATACCTGGCCGTCGCCGCCGAGGGCGACCTTGCCGTCCTTGTGCACGCAGAGAATGGTAGTGGCGTGCGGCTGCTCCATGGGTGTCCTGACCATCGCTTGGGAACGGAGATAGTGGAGACGGGTCGGGGGTAATGCAATGCGCCGGGGCGCCTAGTGTACTGCGGGCCAAATAGAGTGGCGCAGTACACTAGGTCTGCGTGAGACCGCCCGCTTCGATCCAGGCCCGGAACGGCTCGAGCGATTCCTGGTAGCCGATCCGGGCCACTTCCTCGACCCTCTCGAACTGCAGCATGCTCACTCCCGACACGCGGATGTTGTGGTAGAAGTCCACGTTGCCCTCCTCCAGCGCCGTGCGCCGCACCTGGGCCGAACCGATCACCAGTGACGTGAGGATGGTGGACGCGATTCCCGGGATCGGCGCTGCCTGCTGCCATGGGTTGAGCGTCGCGAGCAGCTGCCGCCAGCCTGACACGGACAGGCCGAAGTCGCCCTTCGCGCGCGGCCCCTCCGGTGGCGCCACGTCAATGGCAATCACCAGACCGGTCGGGTTCTGTTCGCGCATCAGGTCCACCGGCAGGTTGTTCAGCACGCCGCCATCCACCAGCAGATCGTCCCCTTCGGAAACGGGCGGCAGCACGCCGGGAATCGACACGCTGGCGCGCACCGCGCGGGCCAGCGAACCGCGATAGTGCAGCATGGTCTTGGCCGTGGAGAGGTTCGTCGACACGCAGAAATACGGAATCCACAGGTCCTCGATGTCCCAGGAGCCCATGAACGCCTCGATGTTGCGGGTGATTCGCGCGCCATTCAGCAGCGACGTGATCGGCAGGGTGTAGTCGAGCAACGAGCTGAAATAACGCTTCGCATAGACGATCGACGCGTCGGCGTCGTGACCCTGAGCTATTCCCACGGCCATCACGGAGCCGATGCTGGATCCGGCGATGAGATCGACGGGTACGCCCAGCGCCTCCAGCGCCTTCAGCGCGCCCAGATGGGCGAAACCGCGCGCGCCGCCGCCGCCGAGGACCACGCCGATCGCCCGCCCCGAGAGTATCCGGCCCAGCCTGGCGTAGTCCGATCGTCGCTCGTGGCGGATGTGACAGACGGCGTCCACGGCGCGCTCCGCGAGCCAGCGCTGGGTATTCGTCGGCCGACTGATCCCCGGCGGGTGCAACAGCACCAGCTTGCGTCGCGGTTCCCGTCCGCGCCGCCAGAATCCCGCGAGGCGGGCTTCGGTTTCACCGACCTGCGGCTGGCCGCTGCTGACCCCGACGATGGCGATATGGTCTGCCTGCCGGGCGCAGCGTTCGGTCCAGGGGGTCCATTGGGCATCGGCCTGGTAGAGAAGATAGCGATAGGTCTCTTCCTGCTCGTGCAACCATTCGGCGAGCCGCAGGTAGGCAGGCTGGTCGGGCGCCGACTGGGCTACCCCGGGCTGGCCGAGCGCTCGATCCACCACGTCGCTGGTCAGCAGGATTACCGAACCGTGCTCACCCACATGCGTCGCGAGCTCCCGCGTGAACCCGGCCAGCGGGACCGAGGGATCCGTCGGTATGATGCCGATGCTGGTGTGCAGGTATTCGCGTCTTACCGTGAGTGTGCTGCGGCGCTTCAGTCGTTCGATGATGATGCGGGTCAGGTTCTTCAGCGCTTTCGGGTAGCGTTCGATGAGCCGGTCGAAATCCGCCCGATTGATCGAGGCGAGCACGCTGTCACGCACGGCATACACCGTTGCTGAGCGCGACTCGTTGGTGAGCAGCGCCATCTCACCCACCGACTCACCCGAGCGCACCTGATTTATGACGTGCTCCGCGCCCTCGGCCGTTTGCGTGGCGACCCGGAGCAGCCCGCTCATGACGATGTAGACGGCATCGGCTGGATCGTCCTGCCGGAACAGATCCTCGCCGCTCTTCAGCGTTATGAACTCGGCCGTGGCCGTCAGCTCATCGAGGATACTGATCTCCGACGAGTCGAAGGGGCCGAACACTCGGCTCAGATGCACCGAAAGCTGCTGCTGGCGCAGCTGCGCCTGCAGACGCCGGGTGACTTCCCGATAGACCGACGGGTTCGCTTCCAGAACCTCCAGACAGGTCCGCCGATTCAGCACGATGAGGGAGGAATCAGCCACGGCGCGCAGGTCTACGGTACGCAGGCCGCCGACGATGAGTTCCAGCGCATCGGCGATTTCTCCCGCGTGCATTTCGGCCAGCACCTGTTCCTGTCCGTGCTTGTCGATCCGGCTGCCGACCAGGCGACCGGTTGCCACGATGTAGACCTGCTCGGCTGCGTCACCCGCGCGGGCGACGACGTCACCGGCCGCGCAGCGCCGCGATCCGGCGCCGTCCGCCAGGCGACGCAACTGGTCATCGCCGAACGCGGACAGCACGCTTCCCGGCTGGCGCAGGGCAAGCAGGTCGTTCAGCATGGCGCGTCCCCCGGGGCCGCGCGGCTGCCGGATAGCAGGTTCCAGGTTTCCAGGACCGGCGCCAGCGACGCCGAGAACTCGGCGAATTTCTCCTCGTCGCCGGCATCGAAGGGCTCTCCATCCAGCCTGTTGAGCAGCTGCATCACCGCGAAGGTTTCCCCTGCCCGGTCCCGCAGCGGCACACACAGGATCGACCGGGTTCTGAACCCGGTCTGACGGTCGATGTCGGGATTGAAGCGCGGATCCGCGTACGCGTCGTCGATGCGGACTGCGCGCCCCGACCGGGCAACCGCCCCCGCAATGCCCCGGTCGACGGAAAACCGCGGCGCCGGGCGCACGGGCAGGTCCTGGGAAACGCGCAGTACCAGCTCGTCGCTCGCCCGGTCGAGCAGCAGCAGCGAGGCTCGCTCGGCGTTCAGCAACTTGCCCAGGCGCCGGGTGAACGCGTGCAGCGCCCGTTCCAGCAAACTCTGGAAAGCCTCGTCCTCGGCCATGCGGGTCGCCTCGAGGAACATCTCCGACTGCCGGGTCAGCTCGACAAGCGACGCGGTGAAGGTCTCCACGTCCATCTCGTCGACCAGATCGTCGAGGGGCTGCTTGTGCTGATTCTCCGCAAGCATGTGCATCATGTGCTGGGTGTTGGCGATCACCGCTTCCGTGAAGGTTTCGAGCCGACCGTCTTCCAGGTGCACCACCCGGTCGGCAATGTCGAGAATCCGGTTGTCGTGGGTGACAAGCAGAATCGTGGTGCCGTGCTGCCGGGCCAGCGACTGCATCCGCTCCACGACATCCCGCCCCGAATGGCTGTCGAGTGACGCGGTGGGCTCGTCGGCCAGCAGCATCGGCGGCTCGGCAGCCAGCGCGCGCGCGATCGCCACGCGCTGCCGCTGGCCTCCGGAGAGCTGTTCCGGACGTTTGTGCAGGTGCTCGCGAAGACCGACCGCGGCGAGCATGTCCGCCGCCCGCTGACGTCGCCAGGTAGCGCTGCGGCGGCCGCTGACCCGCAGACCCAGCTCCACGTTCTGCAGCGCGGTGAGCGCGCCGAGCAGATTGTGCTGCTGAAATATGAAGCCGATCTGCCTGCGTACGCGCTCGAGCGTGGCTGGTCTGGCGCCGGCGAGCTCCTCGCCGAGCACCCGCACGCTGCCGCTCTGGGCCGAGCGCAGTGCGCCGATGAGGGTCAGCAGGGTGGTCTTGCCGGAACCGGATGGGCCGGTGACGATGACGATCTCGCCGGCCGGAATCTCGGTGCAGATGTCGAACAGGATCTGCTTGCGCAGTGCGCCTTTGCCGTACCCGTGATTCAGATCGCGGACCACGATGGGCGCCGGGGCAGCCATCAGAACACCTCGGCGGGATCGAGCCGGCGGACTTTGCGCACCGCCAGCAGCGCCGACATCGCGCACATCACCAGGGTCAGCAGAAACACCGCGCCCGCGCGCTCTCCGGTGAGGTAGATCGGCAGGTTGGTCGCCGCCGCCGCACTGCCGTACAGCCAGATCACCACCGCCACGCCCGGAATGAAGCCGAGAACGGCAAGGATCGCCGCCTGCTGCAGCACGATGCCGGAGACGAAGCGGTTGCTGTAGCCGATCGCCCGCAGGGTCGCGTACTCGTTCAGGTGTTCGGACACGTCGGCGAACAGAATCTGGTAGACGATGATCGCCCCGACCACGAAGCCCATCACCGCACCGAAGAAGAACACGTAGCCGATCGGTGTGGCGGAGTCCCAGTAGGCGGTCTCCCGCGCGATGAACTCCGCTTTGGTCAGCACCAGCACGTCGTCTGGCAGGTCCCTTCGCAGCTGCTCCGCGACGGCAGCCTCGTCGGCGTCGTCGGTCAGGCGAATCAGGCCGAGCTGAATGTCGTTTCGCGAGCGATCGGGAAACAGCCGCAGCCAGTTGTCATCACTGGTAATGATCGTGCCGTCGATGCCGAACGACGTGCCCATGGTGAATGTATCGACCACCTCGATGGTGCGGTCGTTGACTTCCGTGGTCAGTGGTCCTTGTGCGGCCACCGCTGCGGCCACGGCTCCGAACTCCGGGCGCGAGCTGGCATCGAAGATCACCGCGTCCTGGCGCATGACCTTGTGCCGTGCGGCGCTGAAGCCGGGTGTATCGAGCAGATCGTCTTCGGGCCGGATTCCCACGACGTTGATCGCGCGGCGCTCGGTGCCCCAGGGATCCTTCCAGATCCCGGGAAAAATGTAGATCGGCGCGACGTCCACGACCTGGTCGTGGGCGAGGGTCTGATACAGGCGACGGATCGAGAACGGCTGGGGACGAACGATGAACACGCTGTCCGGGCTGAACAGGGCAATGTCGTAGACAAAGCGTTCGTGAAATCGCACCGCGCTCTCGAACAGCGCGGTGCGGAAGCCGAGCTGCATCAGGATCAGCAGCACGGCGAATCCGATGCCGAGCAGCGCCACCAGCAGACGCAGCGGCTTGTGCCGCAGCTGCAGCCAGCCCAGCGGTCTTCGGCGCAGGCCCTCGAGTAGCGCGTTCACCGCTGAAAGATCACTTCGACCTGCAGGTTGGAGAGCGCGGCCACCGCGTCCGGAGCCTCGAGCAACACATCGACCTCGACGATGCGCGCGTCCTTGCGAGCTGCCGGGTCGGTGCCGATTTCGTCCATCTTGCGCACCAGTGGCCGGATTCGCTCGATCTTTCCGACCAGCGGCTCCGGCAGCGCGGGGCTTCTGACGGAGGCGGTCTGGCCTACGCGCAGGTTGCCCACGTCGGTCTCATACACCTCGGCGATCGCGTACATGCGATCGACCCGACCCAGCTCGAGGATGCCGGCGGGGCCGACCTGCTCGCCCGGGCGGGCATGCACGGCGAGCACCACACCGGCGCTCGGCGCGCGCACGAAAGCGCGGTCCAGTTCTGCCCGGTGCCGCGTCAGACGTGCCTGTTCCAACGCGATCTGTGCGGCCCCGACCTGCGCCGCGCCGCGCGCGGCGGTACAGTCGGCGGCGCCCGCCTCGGCGTTGCCCCGGGCCCGGTCGATCTCGTCCTCTGCCGCGAGGTTCTGCTCGCGCAGCCGTACCAGCCGTTCCGCCTCCCGCTGGAACACGCCCGCGCGCACGCAGGCGGCGTCGGCGGTGCTGACGGCCGCGGCCTGCTGCTGCTCGGCGACCACCAGCTGGGCTGCACTCTCGTCGACTTTGGCCTGGAGGACGGCGGCGGTGTCCGTCACCGCCAGCAGCTGCTCTACGGACACGGCTTCGCCGACGTCGACCAGGAGCTCTGCGACGAGCGCACCGGAAATGGCGTCAGGTACTGAAGGCGCCGACAGGCGCAGGATGCCGTGCTGAGGCTCGATGCGCCCGAGGGCGGAGACCGCTCGATAGGCTTGTGGTGTCGCAGCCGCGCCCGCTTCGGCGCCTTCGGCCCGGACCCGGGTGGTCGGCAGGATCAGCGTCAGCAGCGCGGCGACGAGACAAGCACCGAATGGCGGCCATGCCGTTCCACCTCGATGGAACCCCTGCGCTCGTGTCACTGGTCTCTCCCCCCGGAGTCTGGAGTCTGGAGTCCGGAGTCCGGAACCCGCTTGCGGCGCTGACGATTTGCCCTGCCCAATTTGTCAATTTACGGATCAGCTTACCAGCAAAATTTCGCCGGCTGAAATGCGCCGTCTGTGGCGACTTCGGGGGTTCGCCTCACCTCGGGCCGATGACTTGTCCGATCGCATCCGGTCCCGCTTCGGTCGCCGCCGGGGTAGGCCACAGCGATCCGGCGAGCAGGCGCCCGCGGTCCGCGTTCTCATGCAGCAGCGACCAGGCCCTGCCCGGGTCCTCGCCGGGCCCGGGCCATGCCGATCAGTCGCCGAAGTGCAGGCCCACCCTCATGCCGTAGAAACGCGGCATCCCGTAGTTCGAGAACGTCCACAGCGCGCCCACCGCCTGGGATGCGGTCTTGTAGCGATCGTCCGTCAGGTTCTTGCCGAACGCAGAAACGAACCAGCGCTGATCCGCGCTGGTCCAGGTCGCGCTCGCGCCGATGAGGCTGCGTTCCTCCAGAATGGTGTCGAACTGCGAGCCGATGTCGTCATTGTAGTAATAGGTGTTTTCGTCTTCGTACAGGTAGTTCAGGTTGAACGACAGACTGCCGGCCTCGCCCAGCGAGTGCTCGTAGGTCAGGTCCACGCCGGCGGTTATCTCCGGCGAGCGCACCACGTCGCGCCCGGAGAAATCTTCGTCGATACCGTCGAAGTTGCGATCGAGAACGAACCGGTTGTACTCGGCATCGAGCCAGCCCAGGTTCGCGCGCAGGGTGAGGTTCTCCGCCAGCAGCGCCATCAGTTCGAGTTCGAGACCCTGGGCGTCGACCTCGGCGGCGTTGAACGTGCGCGTTTCCTGGAACGCGGTGCCGGGCACCGAGACCACCGTACTGCGCTGGAAGTCCTCGTAGGTCACATAGAAGTAGGTGGCGTTGAAGCGCACCCGGTCTTCGAGCAGATTGGTCTTGACGCCGACTTCGTAGCTCGTCGCAAACTCCGGATCGTAGGCAGCCACCGGGAAGTTGGCGAACCCGCCGGAACCGGCCTGGTCGTTGTAGCCGCCGCTCTTGAAGCCGCGCGAAATCGTCGCGTAGCCGAACAGCTGATCGGAGAACTCGTAGGATCCGGTGATCCGCCAGGTCGGCTCAGTCCAGGACTCGCCGTCGCGCTCCACGAAGCTGCTGGCCAGGGAGAAGTCCTGGCCGTCCAGCGGCTCGGAGTACACGCCGCCGGGGAAGATGAAGCTGACCGGCAGTCCTTCCCGGGCCACGTAGTCCTTCTCCTCCTTCGTGTAGCGCGCGCCAAGACCCAGAGTGAAGCGGTCGGTGATGTCGATGTCCACATCCGCGAACACGGCGTACGACTCGGCGTCCTGCTTGTTGCACAGCAGCAGCGGGTTGGCGTTGTCCAGCACGCCCGGGATGGCGGAACCGAAGAACTCCAGCAGGCCCAGCTGTTGCAGGACGCAGAATTCCGCGTCGTTGGTCTGATAGAAGAAACCGCCGACGTAGTTGACGGGTCCGGTCAGGTCGGAGCCGATACGGGCTTCGAACTGAAACGTGTCCCGGTCATCGTCCCGGGTCGCCGCGAAGAAGCTCTCGTACGGGGTGCCCAGGTATTCGTTGGGCAGGCGCGACTCCTGCTCGCGGTTACCGACGAGGGCGTAGAGCGTGTGGTTGTCCAGCGCGTACTCGACGTTGAGATACAGGCCGAGGACGTCGACCTCCTGGTCGCCGTCCAGGCCGACGATACTGCTCCTGTGCAGGCCGGCCTGCTTCAACGGGTCACCGCTGGTAACCCCTGGAAAGCCCAGCAGGGTGGCCAGCTGGCCGGAGGCCGCCGGGGTGTCGTTGATGACCGGAGTGGGCTCGCTGCGATCGCGGATCACTTCCACCTGGCCGAGCACGGACAAGCGGTCGTTCGGCTCGAACAGCAGCTTGGCGCGGCCGGAGAACACGTCCCGCCCCCCGAGGTCGCGACCGTCGCCGGCGAGCGGTGACCCGTCGGTCAGGCCGGCGTCACCCAGACCGGCGCCAAAGGCGTCGATGGGGAAGTCGACCTTGCCGTTCTCGTAGTAGCCGTCGCTGCGCTGGTGCAGCCCGGCGAAGCGGAATGCCAGCGTGTCCGAGATCGGAACGTTGAACGCCAGATTGGTCTTCAGATCGTCGAAACGCGCGTATTGGACGCTGGCATCGATGCTCGAGGCATCCAGATCCGGGCGACGCGTACGGACCACGATCGCGCCGGCCGTGGTGTTCTTGCCGAACAGCGTGCCCTGGGGTCCGCGCAGCACTTCGATGCTCTCGATGTCGAACGGTTCCAGCAGCTGCGTCTGCACATGGGGAATCACGAAGTCGTCGAGAATCACGCCGACCTTGGGGTCGAAGTAGACGATGATGTCGGTCTCGGCGGCGCCGCGCATGGCGAACGACGCGGCGTTGAAACCGGTAACAGTGGCGGCGCTGAAGTTCGGAACGAGCAGGGCGACTTCGCCGATGTCCTGGGCAAAGAGGTTGTCGAACTCCTCCGAGCTGATGGTGGAAACGGCGACCGGCGTGGTCTGTATGTCGGTCTCGGCGCGCCGCGTGGCGGTCACCAGGATCTCCTCGAGCACGCCGCCGCGAGTAGCCGTCTGCCCGGCCGCGCCATGCACGCTGCCAGCAGCCAGACCAAGCCCCATCCCCAGTAACAGTATTTGCTGAATCGTTCGGGTGAACGACTGAACGGATCTCTGCATTGCACCTCTCCCCGTGTGCCAGATCGCCGTGACGGCAGGACCGCAGCGTGGGACCCGTCCAGGCGGAGGATCCGCGACTGCAGGTTTCTTGAATTTAATTCAATAATTATGAGAGCACAGTTCAGCCCCCCGGGCAATGCTCGGACAGGCGAATCAGCCGGGTTCGACGCGGTAGCCGATTCGCGGAAAATGCACGACCACCTCACCCGCCCTCGGGTCGGCACGGCGGATGGCGATGTCGTCCCGGGTCAGTCGCAGCAGTTCGCCGTGAACGGGCACCACGCCATAGTCGTCGGGCGCCACGGTGACGGCCTGACCCACCGCCAGTGGCGGCTGTGCGTCCGCGCTGACTTCGGCGACCACCGTCGACGCTGCGCTGCGGGCGATTTCCAGGGCGGCCCCGGCGTCGAGCTCGCGGCGTTCGCCGTGACCCACGGCGCGCATGCGCTGTTCCCATGCCAGCAGCGCCGGCAGGAGTTCCAGCCGCTCCGCAGCGCCGGCGATGTTGGATCGCGCGGTCCAGATCGGAAAGTAACCGAGGATGTCTGCCCAGGCCGGTGCGTCTCCCAGCAGAAAGTCGCCGGCGCTGGCCAAGGCCCGATTCAGCAGCGCCGCGTGGGCGCTGAACTGGCTGTAGAAATGCGGCAGCTGCACCTCGAGCGTTGCAAAGTCCAGGTAGCTGAAGAACTGCCGGCGGTCTTCCAGAATGTCTTCGGGGAGTTCCCGATTGGTGCCCATGGACAGCGCCGCCGCGGGGCGGAAGAAGCTGACGTCGCTCCATTGGGCGAGCATCAGCGTGAGCGCGTCGCTGCCGTCAGGGAACAGGGTCCGCTCGGGGAGTCGCCGTTCGAGTTCCACCGCGATGCGCTGGGTGTCGCAGTAGATGTCGGCGCCGATCTGCAGCACGGGCGTCTTGCGATAGCCGCCGGTGAGCGCGGTCAGGTCCGGCTTCGGCATCACCAGGGGAATCTGCACCGATTTCCAGGACGTTTGCTTGATGCCGAACGCCAGCCGGACTTTCTCCGCGAAGGGTGAAATGTCGAAGTGATGCAGGATCAGATCCATACGGACTCCATGGCGGCGCCTCGGCTACTCCAGGCGCCGCAGCAACTCGACGTGGAAGTGCCGCAGACGCTGTTCCTGCTCGCCCCAGAGCTGGCCCTTGAAGCCGCGGGAGCGCATGCCCGCCTGCACCGAGGGCAGAAACGCGGCGTCCTGACTCAGGACCATGCCCAGGTTCGGATCTTCGTCGATGGCGTAGTGCTCGGTCGGCGGCCGGACGGCGCCGCTGACGTCCGTGCCGTCCGGCAGTCCCATCCATGCCGGCGCGCGGTAGTTTGGATCTGCCACCGGGAACATCAGCGTCATGGTGTCGTAGTAGAACCGTTCTGGATCCGTCGGATGCGGCAGAAACTGCATCAGGAACACGGCTTCCGGGTGACAGCCCATCTGCACGTTCGGGAAGATACCGGTCGCCCAGCTGTCCGACAGCTGGCCGTCGACGAAACGTTCGTAGCCGAGGCCGAGCCTTGCGGATCGTTCGCGCTTGGCCCGCTGAATCGCATGGCGGACGTCGGCGGCCGTGCCGGCGAAGGTCGCCGGGTCGACGCCCGCGTCGCGCAGCATGGCCTGCAGGCCTTCGTTCACGGTGCTCTGGTCTCTGATTCTGGGGCTCGGCTGGCCGAGGGGCACGATCATGCGGCTGGCACCCTGGGGATACAGGTCGTACTGCACGTTCAGGTCGCCCATGACGCCGCGGGTTTCCGGGTGCACCGAGTGCAGGTGATAGCTCTCGTAGAACGCCTCTACGCCGACCTTCCAGTTCGCGCCCCACTCGCTGCGGACGTGCCGCACCACCTTCATGTCGTGGATGCGATAGGACTCGAGGTAGCCCGGCGGCAGCCCGATGGACTCGGCGACCGGTGCTGCGTCGATGTCCATGTTGACGAAGATCAGGCCGCAGTGCTCGGCGCAGGCGAGCGACGTCAGGCCCGGTCGGTGGGCGACGACCTCCGGTCTGAAGGTGTCTTCGTCGGTGATGCGGATCAGATCGCCGTTCAGCGCGAAGTTCCAGCTGTGGAAGGGGCAGACGATCCTCTTCCGGTTGCCCCGCTGTTCGCTCAGCAGGCGCGCGCCGCGATGACTGCAGACGTTGTAGTACGCGCGCACTCCGGAGTCGGTGCGCATGACGATAATCGACTCCGGACCGACGTCGAACAGAAAGTAGTCCCCGATTCCGGCCAGATCCGTCGAGGCGCCGGCAATCAGCCAGCTGCGGGTCCAGATCTTCGCCCACTCCTGCTGCATGGCTTCGCGGGAGAAATAGTCGTCTTTGCCGTAGCGCTCGACGCCGTTGTCGATGTCCGGCTGCTTGGCCTCGAGCGACTGTGCCGGTGCCTGGGGGTTGATGACGGCAGGAAGAACAGGACGCGCGCTCATAACGGCTCTCTCACGATGGCGGCGCTGCGGTGGAAGCCGATGCGGGTCTGAACACCGGCAGCGCGATGACTTCATTCACGGATTCGAAGGCGACCTGCACCGGATCACCGATACGCACCGACTCCGGGTCGACGTCGACCAGGGTGCTCATCATGCGCACGCCTTCGGGCAGATCGATCAGGGCTACCACATAGGGGGCGGGGTAGGCAGCGGAGACGCCGCGCCGGACGACGGTGAAACTCGCCACGGTGCCTCGACCGCTTGCCTGCTGCCAGCTCAGATCACGACTGCCGCAGTGGCTGCACATCAGCCGCGGATAGAACTGGTGGCGTCGGCAGCCTTCACAGTGCTGGAGTCTCAGCTCGCCGGCCCGGCAGCCGGCCCAGTAGGGCTCGCTGAGGGGCGTTGGCGTGGGTTCGATCCTGCCGGTCATGGGATCAGCCCAAGTCCCGCGAGAAGATCGCGGTGGCGTGGCTCGACATGATGCCGCCCTGGGCGTGCACCAGTGCGCGCCGGGCGTTGGCCACCTGTCGCGCGCCGGCGCTGCCGCGCAGCTGCCACACCGTCTCGGTGATCGCGAACATGGCGCCGGGGTTGCCGGGATGGCAGTGCGACAGCATGCCGCCGTGGGTGTTCACCGGCAGGCTGCCCCCCGGCAGGGTCGCGCCGGTCTGCAGAAACGCGCCGCCCTCGCCCTTGCCGCAGAAACCCAGATCCTCCAGCTCGATGAGCACGGTGGGGGTGAAACAGTCGTAGAGCTGAGCCAGGTCGATGTCCGCGGGCGTGCAGCCTGCCATGGCGAATGCGCGGCTGCCGGAATCCCGGGCGGCGGAGGTGGTGAGGCTCGCGGCCTGGCTGATGTGTTCGTGGCTGTGGCCTTCGCCGTAGCCCAGCAGGTAGACCGGTGGGTGCGGGAAATCGCCCGCGCGCTCCGCCGCGGTGACGACGATGGCGCTGCCGCCGTCGGACACCAGCGAGCAGTCGAGCAGGTGCAGGGGATCGGCGATGAGGCGCGATCCGAGCACGTCTTCGACGCTGATCGGATCCCGCATCTGGGCGCTGTCGTTGCGCGCGGCGTGGGCCCGGCCCGAGACCGCCACCTGCGCGTACTGGGCCGGCGTGGTGCCGTACTCGGCCATGTGCGCCTGAGCGATCAGCGCGTAGTAGGCAGGCACGGTGATGCCGTAGGGCTGTTCGTACTGGGGGTGGCCGGTCGAGGACTGGGTCAGCATGGCCTGCTCGCGGGTCATGAAGCTGCGCAGGCTGTCCGCCATGGCGATGACGATGGTGTTCGCGGCTCCCGCCAGGATGGCGGCCGCCGCCTGCTGGATCACCGCGAGGGTGGTGCCACCGCCGGTGCCCGCAGTGATGCACAGCTTCGGGAAGATCTGCAGGTACTCGGCCACCGCTTCGGCGTGGTACATGATCGGCTCGGCGAAGGCATTGCAGGTGATCAGGCCGTCCACCTCGTCCTTGCGGATGTCGGCATCGGCCATGGCGGCGAGCGCTGCTTCTACGCACAGCTCCGTGGGACTGCGGTCAGGGACGACGCCGACCGCCGTGTCGGCCGCGCCGACGATGGCCAGGGCGCCACTCACGCCGCTGCGCACGCCGCTGCGCACGCCGCTCATGATGCTCCGGCCCCGGCGACGAAGAACCGGACCGTCGCAGTGCCCGGTGCCGCGAGGTCACCGGCTTCGTTGCGGACGAAGACGTCGAGCGTCACCGTTCCGGTGTCCGTATCCACGGCCGTTACCGCGCCGCCCACGGTGAGCGTCTCACCGATGTAGCTGGCAATCCGGTTGGAGTAGCTGATCCGGGTGAGCGTGCCGTGCTCACCGAGCCATTCCTCGACGCACTGGTGCAGCCAGTCGCCGAGCAGCGGGCCGGCGATGACGAGGCCCGGGTAGCCTTCCACCTCTTTCGCGTAGGTCTCGTCGAAGTGGATCCGATGCCCGTTCCAGAGCGCCGCGTTGTACAGCATGAGCTGCACGTTCGTGCACGTGTGCGCTCGCTCCGGCAGCGCGTCACCCACGCGCAGGCCGGCAACGCGAGCCGCCACCCCGGTCATCGCAGAATCCTCGTGGTCTTCTCGCGGATCACCAGCTCGCCGTCGTCGTCGACGATGTCCATCACCACCTCGTAGAAGATCAGGGGTCCCGAGCGGCCCGCCTTTTCGTAGATGTCGGTGAGCGTCCGGGTCGCCGTCAGCCAGTCGCCCGGATGGATCGGCTTGTGGTACTCGATCTCCAGCCCGCCGGCCATCGCCTTCTCCAGTGGGAACTTCGGCAGCAGGCGGTCGATGGAGACCCCGTCCGGGGTCAGCTCGTCCAGCGGCACCACGTCCCAGAACAACGGCACGTGAAACATCGGCGGTGCCTGGTCGCCGTCGAGATAGCGCCGCTGGCGGTTGTCGGTGGCGATCGCGTACTTGCGGATGTCGCGACGGGTGACGAGCTCCCGGCGCGGCTCGCTCTGACGGCCGATGCTGACCAGCAGCGCATCGCTCAGCAGCCCGCTCATACCTGGGTCTCCTGGTTATGCCAGTAGGGATCGCGCAGCGCGCGCTTGAGGATCTTGCCCGTGGGCGCCTTGGGCAGCGAATCGACGAAATCCACCGACTTGGGCTTCTGGTAGGACGCCAGATGTGTGCCGGCGGTGGCGATGATCTCGTCTGCCGTGGCGCTGGCGCCCGGCTTCAGCACCACGACCGCCTTGACCGCTTCGCCCCAGACGTCGTCGGGGACGCCGAACACCGCCGACTCGAGTACCGCCGGATGCTGGTGGATCGCCGCTTCCACCTGAGTGCTGTAGATGTTCTCGCCGCCGGAGATGATCATGTCCTTGGCGCGATCGACGATGAACAGATAGCCGTCGGCGTCCCAGGTGGCGATGTCGCCGGTCCACATCCAGCCGTCGCGCAGGGTCTCGGCCGTCAGCTCGGGCCGGCGCCAGTAGCCCACCATGTTCGCTTCGGAGCGGACCAGGATCTCGCCCGGCGTGCTGCCGTCCCGGGGGACGTCGCTGCCGTCGGTGTCCGCCACCCGGATCTGCGTCACGAAGCCTTCGCGCCCGCACGAGCCGAGGCGCTCGGGGTGGTCGCCGGCAATGGCCCGCAGGTGATCTTCCTGGGACAGGAAACTCATGGTCATCCCTTCGGTCTGCCCGTAGCCCTGGATCAGGGTGCACGGAAACTTCCGCAGAGCGTTCTCGACCACGCTGCGCGGCATGGGTCCGCCGCCGTACTGGATGTTGCGCAGGCTGCTGATGTCGTACTGCTCGAAGTCTTCGACCGCCATCATCCAGTTGAGCATGGTGGTGATCCCGAGGAAGGCCGACACCCGCTCGCGCTGGATGACGTCGAGGGCCAGCTTGGCCTCGAAGTTGATGAGCACCACGGGGCAGCCGTGGGCCATGTAGTTCATGGCCAGCGCGACGGGAATGTGAAACATCTGTCCGGTCAGCATGTAGACGTCGCCCGGCACGATGCGTTCGGCCACGGTCTGGTTCAGCATGCCCATGAACAGGCTGTGGTGGGTGTGCAGCGCGCCCTTGGACTCGCCGGTCGTGCCGCCCGTGTACAGAATCAGTACGGGATCCTCGCCCTGGACCCGGGCGCTGCGTTCCGGTTCGGCCGTGCCGCCGGTCTCCAGCAGAGTCTCGTAGCTGCCGTCGCTGCCTTCGCCGAACGACAGCCAGTGCGCCGGCTTCACCGACGTCCGCAGTGCGGCCGCGGTTTCCTGATACTCGAAACTGGTGATGACCGCAGCGGGTTCTCCATCCATCAGGATTCTGGCGAGTTCAGGCTGGCCGAGGCGCCAGTTCAGCGGCTGGGCGATCAACCCGACCCGGGCGCAGGCGTAGAAGACCTCCAGATATTCGATGCAGTTCCTGGCCAGCAGGGCGACCCGGGCGCCGGGTTCCAGCTTCAGCTCCTCGACGAAAGCGTTGGCCAGGCGCCGCACGCGTTGATCCAGCGCGCCGAAGCCGATGCGGCGCCCGTTCGGCACGTCGATGAGCGCCTCGCGCTGCGGATCCAGGCGGGCGGTCTTGGCGGGGATCAGGCCGATGTTCACCGGCTCGCCTCAGTACGCCCTGTCGAGGTCGAGATGACGCTCGGCGATGCGCCAGCGTGTCCCGTCGTGCTGTACCCGGTCGCGGTAGACGCCGGCGGATACGAGTTGAATGGCCCCGTTCTCTGTGGCGAGCAGCGTCAGGTTGGAGACGACTTCGGCGCTGTCGGCGCTTTCGCGGAGGAAAAACACGTTGGAGATCACGTGCCGGCGGACGTCGTTCTGCTCCGCCATGGCTCCCGTCATCAGCCCCATGATGGCCTCGCGCCCTTCGAAGGGTCCGATCACGTCGCCACCGGCGATGCGCATGGTCATTGCGGCGTTCCCGGCAAAGCAGTCGCCGAGCATCTCGGTGTCGCGCTCGTCGTAGCCGTACGCGGCCCGCGATAGCAGTTCGTGGATGGCGAGCCTGGCGGCGGCGTCAAGACTCATGTTCGGCACCTCCCCCGATGTGACGCGGCTCGATAGTAGGTTTCATTTGAATTAAGTTCAAGATCGGCGGGTCTCCCGGCTTCCTGACAGCAGCGCCCGGCCGGTGATAAATTGACCTCATGAACCAATCCAACTTTCAGGGTGCGCTGGTCCGCGCGCAGCCCAGGCGCGACACCCGCGGCGCCGCCCGGCGCAGGCGCATCTTCAAATCGCTGCACGACTGCATCATCCGCAAGGGCTACATCAAGACCACGCTGGCCGACATCGCCGAGCAGGCGGGAATGTCGGCCAGTCATCTCCTGTACTACTTCAAAGGCAAGGAAGACATCCTCGAGCAGTACTTCAGCAACGTTTCGGTGCGCTTTCTCGAACGCATCGACGCGATGGACGAACTTGCGCCGGAAGAGCAGATACGCGCCCTGGCGGATCTGTGGTTCAAGGGGGAGACCAGCGCCCGGCGCGAAATCGGCTTCATGCTCGAGTGCTTTGGTGCCGCGGTGCATGACCGCACGCTGAAGCGCACCAAGACGGGATTCGACCGCCAGTGCAAAGGCTGGCTGCGTGACGTGTTCGAGGAAGCGCCCGAGCCGCTCCTGGGCACCCCGGCCGATGCCGCGGAGATCGCCTACTCGACGATGATCGGGCTGCGCGCTGCCGTCTACTTCGACCACCGCATGAGCCTGAAGGAAGCGCACCGGCTGTTCCTGGAAACCCTTCTGACGATGGGCGGCTTCAACGCCCCGGGCTGACCGGCGCTGCGTTCGTGGCCGGTTCTGCCCGGTGTTTCGAAGTCTTGAATCGACCACGGGGTTGAATCAGATTGACGTTTGCGAGAGAGGGAGGAGAGGCGTTGTGAACGGATCGCGCACCGCGGCGCTGGGGCTGCTGCTGGCAGGCGTACTGGGTTGTTCCGGCGGCGACGGCGGGACGGACGCGGGGCCGGGGCCGGCCGCAGCAGAGGTCTCGAAGGACAACAGCGTCGAGCTCGGCAACATCGCCCGCCGCGCCCGGGAAGCGTTGCCCGGCAGGGCGCACTACGACCGTGCCTGTGCCATGTGTCACGACGGCACGGTACAGAAAGCGCCGCATCAGGAGATGCTGAGCCTGATGACGCCGGAAACCATCGTCAAAGCGCTGACTACCGGCGTCATGGCTGCCGAAGCCGGCTCGCTCAGTGCGCAGGAGAAAGCCGAAGTGGCCGAATACCTGAGCGGCGTCGCGCCAGGTGCCGAGGTGGCCGACATCCCGTCGTGTGCCGACGGCGTCGCGTTCGATCCGACCGGGGCCGTGCTCGCCACCAACTGGGGTCTGCAGCCCACCAACAACCGGCACATCGACGCCGCGGTGGCCGGGATCGACGGCGGCAGCATCCGCGCTCTGGAGCCGCGCTGGGCGGTCCGATTTCCGGGTGCCAATCGCGTGCGCTCCCAGCCTGCATTTGCCGGCGGGCTGCTGTTCGTGGGCGCGCACGATGGCCAGGTCTATGCGCTGGACCAGCGTTCGGGCTGCCAGGTGTGGTCGTTTCAGGCCGGCGCCGAGGTACGCACGGGAATCGTGGTGGCTGCGTCGGGCCCTGGTGAGCCGTTCTCGCTGTACTTCGGCGACGTGCTCGGCAACGTCTACGGCATCACGGCGGCCGATGGGGAGCTGCGATGGCGCGTTCGCGCAGACGCCCATCCCAACGCCACCATCACCGGCACCCCTTCCTGGCACGCTGGCACCCTGTACGTACCGGTATCTGCGCTGGAAGTCACCCGCGCCGCGGATCCCGGTTACCCGTGCTGTACCTTCCGCGGCTCCATCGTCGCCCTGTCGGACGTCGATGGCAGTGAGCGCTGGAAGACGTACACGATCGCGGAGGAGCCGAGGGTGCAGAGCAGGAATGCCTCGGGCACGAACATGATGGGGCCGTCCGGCGCCGTCGTCTGGAACAGCCCGGCTATCGATGCGGCGCGCAACCAGCTCTACTTCGGCACCGGCGAAAACATGAGCTCTCCGGCGACGCTGACCAGCGACGCGCTGTTCGCGTTGGGCCTGACCAGCGGAAAGGTCAACTGGGTGTTCCAGGCCACGGCCGGCGACGCCTGGAACGTGGCCTGCGACTCGGTCAGCCGGGACAGCTGCCCGGAAGAAGATGGTCCGGATTTCGACTTCGGTGGCGCGGCGCTGCTGGCGGACAGCGACGACCACGGGCAGCTGGTGATCGCCGGTCAGAAATCCGGGCTCGTGCACGCGCTGAATCCCGACACCGGCGCACTGGTGTGGCAGACGCGGGTCGGTCGCGGCGGCATTCAGGGCGGCATCCATTTCGGCATCGCCCAGGCCCAGGGCAAGGTGCTGGTTCCCATCAGCGACATGGCCGACAGCAGGAGCTACCCGGACCCGCCGCGCCCGGGCATGCATGCGCTCGACGTCGACACGGGAGACATCCTGTGGTCCACGGTGCACGCGGAGGATGCCTGCGGCGACCGCCCGTTCTGCCACCCCGGCATCTCCCAGGCGCCGACGGTGGTGGGCGATCTGGTCCTGGCCGGCGCCATGGACGGCGTCCTGCGCGCCTACGACCTGAAAACCGGCGCGGTGCGCTGGACGTTCGACAGCACCCGGCGTTTCGATACGGTGGTCGGCGAGCCGACTTCGGGAGGATCCTTCGGCGGTGCGGCCGGCCCGGTCGCTTTCAATGGCCTGCTGGCCATCGGTTCCGGCTACGGAATCTACAACCACATGGCCGGCAATCTGCTGATGGTCCTGCAGACGCCGCCCTGAGCCGCATCGGAACCCCGCGCTAGCGCACGGGGGTTTTCGTCCAGATCGCGGCGATGTCCTTCTCGCGCAGCCGGGTCAGCGCCCGCTGGGCCTGGATCTTGCTGTCGAAGGGCCCCACGGTGACCCGGAACCAGCGCCCGCTGTTCAGGGTGATGTCGCTGGTGGCGGCGGGCAGGTCCATGAGCAGCAGGGCCGCCCGCAGCCGCTCGGCGTCATCCCGGGAGCGGAACGAGGCGGCCTGCAGCAGTATCAGCTCGTCGGCCGCATCGGCCTCCGCCGCGGGTTCGCTGGCATAGGGCTCCGGGTCGGCGGTGACCCGGCTGTTGCGCAGCAGCTCGTCGAATTCGAAGGTGAGTTTCGGCCGCGCCTCCGGCACCGCCGCGGCGGGCACGGTGGCTTCGGTGTCCGGCCGGCTCAGCAGCTCCGGCAGGTAGGCGGCACCCAGCACTACCACGGCGCCCATCACCACGCCGGCGGAGAAGCTCGGCGCGTGGAACAGGGTCCGGCGTACCGGTGAACTCGGGCGGCGGCTGCGGTTGCCGGTGCGTCGATTCGGCGCGGAACGGGTCTGGCGGCCGTAGCCGCTGGCGGTTCGGGGGTGCTGCATGTCGGCGCGCATGATAGGGCAATTCGCCGGTGAGGTGTGCTTTCGGGACGGGTCTCGGCCGCCGATCGCGCCTCAGAACGTGTCGTAGGGATCGACGTCGACGGACCAGCGCACGCCGCGCCCGGGCGGTTCTGCATCCAGGGTGCGCAGCGCGCGGTGGAGAATCGCCCGGGTGTCGGCCAGCAGCATGAGCTGAAAGCGCAGCCGGTTGGCGACCCGGGGGATGGGAGCGGCCGCGGGCCCCAGCACCTCCAGCGCACCCGGCTTGTCCGGGGCGGCGGTTCGCAGCCGCGTCTGCACCTGCTGCAGGAACGCCTGCGCCGGTTCCGCCGCGGTGGCTTCGGCGCGGATCAGTGCCATCGGCCGGAACGGCGGCAGGCCGGCGGCCTGTCTGCTCTCCAGCTCGCGGCGCGCGAACCCGGGATAGCCTTCGTCGATGAGCGAGCGCAGGGTGGGGTTCTCCGGCTGGAAGGTCTGAATCCACACCTCGCCCGGGCGCTCGGCGCGTCCGGCGCGCCCGGCCACCTGAATGATCAGCTGGGCGGTGCGCTCCGGCGCGCGGAAGTCCGCCGACAGAAAGCCGCCGTCGGCGTTGATCACCGCCACCAGGGTGACGTTGGGAAAGTGGTGGCCCTTGGCCAGCATCTGGGTGCCCACCAGCAGGGCCGGCTCGCCGCGGCGGATGGCGGCGAGCTGAGCTTCGAGACGACGGTGGCTGCGGGTGGTATCCCGGTCGATGCGGTAGCAGGGTACGTCGGGGAACAGCCGTACCAGGCCTTCCTCGGTGCGCTGGGTGCCGAGTCCGACGGCGATCAGGTCCTGCCGCCCGCAGCCGGGACAGTCCCGGGGCAGCCGGGCGCGCTGGCCGCAGTGGTGGCATATCAGCCCTTCGGGCTGGCGATGCAGGGTCATGCGCATCTCGCAGTCGCGGCACTGGGCCTGCCAGCCGCAGCTGGCGCACAGATAGGTCGGGGCGAAGCCGCGCCGGTTGAGGAACACCAGCGCCTGGCCGCCAGCGTCGAGGTGGCGGCGGATGATCTGCCGCAGCGGATCGCTGATGCCGTCGTCGAGGCTGTGGCCACGGATGTCGAGCAGCTGGAACGACGGCATCTCGGCGCCGCCGGCGCGGCCGTGCAGGTGCAGGTGGCGGTAACGGCCGGAGGTGGCGTTCACCAGGGATTCGAGCGACGGCGTGGCGCTACCGAGCAGCAGGGGGATGTCCAGGTCCTTGGCGCGCTTGACCGCCACGTCGCGGGCGGAGTAGCGCAACCCGTCCTGCTGCTTGAACGAGCCGTCATGTTCCTCGTCCACCACGATCAGGCCGAGATCGCGGAACGGGGTCAGCACCGCCGAGCGGGTGCCGATGAGGATGCCCACCTCGCCGGCGCGACAGCGTAGCCACACGTCCAGGCGCTGCGCGTCGGTCATGTTCGAGTGCAGGGTGGCGGCGGCGCCGAAGCGCCGTTCGAAGCGGCGCACGGTCTGGGGCGTGAGTGCGATCTCCGGCACCAGCACCAGCACCTGGCGCCCGGCGCGGCGCACGCTGTTGATGATCTGCAGGTAGATCTCAGTCTTGCCGCTGCCCGTCACCCCTTCCAGCAGCGCCGGCGTGAATCGGTCGAGCCCGGCGCGCAGGGCATCGCACACCTGCCGCTGTTCGGCGTTCAGCTCCGGGGCGCTTCCGTCCACAACGGTTTCCGGCCCGGCGGCCGCCCGCCCGGCGGTCTCCGTTCGGACCAGCACGCCCTTGGCCGCGAGGCCGCGGATCACGCCGTCGCTGAAACCCGCGTTCTGAAGGTCCGCCGGGGTGGCAGCGCCGCCGGCGCGTTCCAGGTGTGCGACCAGCGCGGCCTGCTTGCGCGCTCGGGTCAGGTCCGGGCGCACGTCGCTCAGCTTCCACAGGGGATCGCGGCGGATCGCCAGCGTCGCCCCCTGGCGCGCGGCGGCGGGCAGCAGGGTGGCGAAGGTCTCGCCGAGGGGGTGGTGGTAGTAGTCGGCCAGCCAAAGCGCCAGGGCGAACAGGTCGTCGCCGAAAACGCTGGCTTCATCGAGCACCTCGCGCAGCGGCTTCGGGTCCGGATGGGCGTCCTCGGGATCGACGCGCACACAGATCCCGGTGAGCGTCTGGCGCCCGAACGGTACCCGCACCCGGGCGCCCGGCGCCGGCGGCGTGGTCCCGGGCGCGGCCAGGTAGTCGAACAGCTGCGGCAGCGGTTTGGGTACGGCCACCCGAACCACGGCGGGGGAGGCGGTCAACGAACTGTCCTTTCTGAGAGAAAAGTTGGCGGAATCGGGCCGCCCTGGGGCGTCACTTGCGATGTTACCGGCATCTGACTACACTGCGCGCCCTTGAATTTCGCCACCCGTGGCCAGCGGACATGAAAGCAGACATCCATCCCGAATACGCCGACGTCAAGGCCGTGTGCAGCTGCGGCAACGTCATCGAGACCCGCTCGACCCACGGCGGCGAGATGCATCTGGACGTCTGTTCTGCGTGCCATCCGTTCTACACCGGCAAGCAGAAGATGATGGATACCGGTGGCCGGGTGGAACGCTTCCGGCGCCGTTTCGGCAACCGGTCGCGGACGCCGGAAGCCGCTGATTCTCCGGAAGCACCGAAAGCTCCGGAAGCGACGGGGGCCCCCGGCTCCTCCGAGTCCTCCTGACGACCCAGGGCCGCCGCTGCTTCGCGTCGCCCTCGCGTCGCTCGCTCAGGGCGCGACCGTCCGGAACCTCCCCAGTCTGTTCGGTCTAATCTCTTGACGCTGTAGTATTCCGCCCGTGTGGCATGCGCTCTGCAGGCGGATCAGGAGGCCATCTCTTTGCTCTCGTTGCCCTCTTCGCTCACCGGGCTGACCCGGATCGTTCCTACGCCGGCCCGCTGCCTGTCCCGGCTGACGGTGTTCGTGTGCCTGGCGCTGGCGCCGGCGCTCGGGACGGCCGCCGGCCCCGGGGAGAAGGTCTACCGCGAGATGGTGGAGAAGGACCAGATCTACCAGGACGACCGCTGGCAGGAGTACGTCCAGCGCATCGGCGAGCGGCTGCTGGCGGTGACCCCGGACGCCGGTCAGGAATACCACTTCTACGTGCTCGACAATTCCGCCGTCAACGCCATGGCGCTGCCGGACGGCTATATCTTCGTCAACCGCGGGCTGATCGCCTATCTGCGCTCCGAGGACGAGCTTGCCGGGGTGATCGGCCACGAGATCGGCCACGTCGTGGGCAAGCATGCGCGCCGCAGCAACACCCTCGGCGCCTTCGGCAACGTGCTCGGCTTCATCGGCTCGATCATGACCGGCACCGGGGCCATCGCCGATCTCACCAACACCGCCACCCGGACCCTGCGCTCCGGCTACGGCCGCGAGTTCGAGCTCGAGGCGGACGAGTACGGCGGCGAGTTTCTTGCGAAGGCGGGCTACAACCCCCTGGCGATGATCGACGTCCTCCACGTGCTGAAAGACCATCAGCTGTTCAGCAAGAACGTGAAGGGCGAGCCGAGCGTTTATCACGGCCTGTTTTCCTCCCATCCGCGGAACGACAAACGCCTTTACGACGCGGTGGAGAAATCCCAGGGCATCATGCCGGTGACCCTGCGCGAGCCCGAGGGGGATTTCTGGGAGCTGATGGACGGTCTGGTCTTCGGCGACGAAGCAGCCACCGGCCTGATCAAGGACGGTACCTACTACCACGGCCAGCTGCGCGTGGTGATCGACTTTCCCGACGGCTGGGACGTGGCCAACACCCCTGCCGAGGTGATCGGCCGCCCGTCTCAGGGGGCCACCCATTCTTCGATCGCGGTGCAGCGTCTGAACGCTCCCGCCGAGGAGCAGACGCCCGAAGAGTTCATCGAAAAGACCCTCAAACGCGACGACGTGAGCAACGGTGAGAGCCGCGATATCAACGGTTATCCCGCCTTCGTCGGCGAGATCGACGTCGCCGGCGGCTCCGCCCAGGCGCGGCGCATTGCCGTGATCTACAAGGACTCCAGCGTCTATCTGTTCAAAGGCGAGGTCGGTCCGGTGGGCAACGTCGCCGAGTTCGAAGAACAGTGGCAGAAGACGCTCGAGTCGTTCCGCGCCATGACCGCCGCCGACCTTCAGGTCGCCAACAACCAGCGCATCAAGGTGATTGTGGCCAGGCCCGAGGACAGCTACGCGGAACTCGCCAAGCAGGCGTCGATCAAGAGCTACCCCGAGCAGACCCTGCGCGTGATCAACGGGCAGCATCCGATCGGCGAGCCGCGGGCCGGCGATTACATCAAGGTGGTTCAGTAGCGCCCGCCAGGCTGAGGTGGTTCATTCGAACGTTTGTGCGCGCGGCCACTTCCGGAAAAGCACCTTTTCGAAAGCTGGCGTCGTTGTAGTCAGACGGGTACCTGCGGCGCCGGGAGCCTGAACATTCGAAAAGGTGTTTTCCGGAAGCGTCCGCGCCCAACCGCCCTCGCCCGGATCGCCGCCCAGCCGGTCGTTCCCTTGGATTGACATGCGACTCGCATACCGTGTGAGACCCGTATGGCGCCCTCAGCACCAGGGAGTGGAAGGGCGTCGCGGCGGACGCGGAGAATTGATTTGCGGAGCATTTCAGGCATTCGGCTAGATCTGAGCCCGACCGACGACAACCGCGCCAGCGCGAAGCAAATCAATTATCGGCGGCCCGACTCCAACGACCTTCCACACCCGAAAACGGCCGTCAGAAGATCTCCACCGGTTTGATCTCCTCGCCTTCCTCACCCACCGGATCGAGCACCCGGTTCGCGTCGACCTTCGGCGCAAACTCGCTCAGGAACACCTCGGAGATCGCTTTCGGATCGGAGGTACTGGCGATCTGGCCGGTGCCGGGGTCGATCTTCATGGTGACGATGCCCGCGGGCTGCGGAGGGAGTTTCTCCGGCAGGCCGGCGAGGGCTTCGCGCATGTAGTCGATCCAGATCGGCAGCGGCGTGTTGGACCCGTACTCGCGGGCGCCCAGGGGGCCGTAGCCGGGGAAGCCGACCCAGACCGTGGTGACGGCGTCCGGGTTGTAGCCGTTGAACCAGGTGTCGGCGGCTTCGTTGGTGGTGCCGGTCTTGCCGGCGAGGTCGCCGCGTTCCAGGGTGCGCGCGCGGCGGCCGGTGCCGCGGCGGATCACGTCCTGGAGCATGGAGTTCATGACGTAGGCGACCCGTTCGTCCAGCACCCGCTGGGCGGGAATCGGGGGCAGTTCGGCGGCCGGCGCCTGCCGCGGCGCGCCCTCGGCGGTGACCCCGGCCTGCGGCTGCGCGTCCTCGGCGGCCAGCAGCTCCGCCAGGGTGCCGGGCTCGGCGGTGGGTCCCGCACCGCGGGGCTGCGACAGGATCGACGGATCGATGGGTTCGAGAGCGGTGGGGCAGGTCCTGCAGACCACCGGATGGCGCGCCTTCAGTATCCGGTTGCCGTCGATGTCGTACACCTCGTCGACCACGTAGGGCTCGACGCGGTGGCCGCCGTTGGCGAACGTGGCGTAGGCCACCGCCATCTGCATGGGCGTCACCGCCATGGTGCCGCCGCCCACGGCGAGCTGGGTGTTGCGCGGAAAGCTGCTGGTGTCGAAACCGAAACGCTTGGAGAAGTCGAGCACGTTGCCGGCACCGACCTCGAGCAGCACCCGCATAGTGACCAGGTTGATGGACCGGTACAGGGCCTCGCGCAGCCGCGTGGGGCCGTTGTAGCGGCTGTCGTCGTTGTCCGGGCGATACATGGATTCCAGGTTCTGATCGTCGAAGACCAGCGGCGCGTCCATGAAGATGCTGGCCGGAGTCACGCCGTAGGCGAGGGCGGCGGCGTAGACGAAGGGCTTGAATCCGGAGCCCGGCTGCCGCGCGGCCTGGATCGCATGGTTGTACTGATTGATGGTGAAGTCGTAGCCGCCGACCATCGCCTGCACCGCGCCGGTGTCCGGGTCGAGCGAGATCAGGGCGCCCTGGATCTCGGGTACCTGGCTCAGCACCCACCGGGACTGCGCAGCCGCCGGCGCGTCGCGGCCCTCGGCGTCGCCAGCCGCGGGGGCATCGACGCGTTCGCGCCGGAGCCGGATCAGATCGCCCACGGCGAGCACGTCGCCGGGCAGCTTGGGTGTGGCGCCGCGGGTGTCCACGGTGAGGTAGGGGCGGGCCCAGGTGAGTCCGTCCATGTCGATGCGGATCTCGCGGCCGTCGGCGAGCAGCGCCGTCGCGTGATCTTCGGCAAGCGCGTTGACCACAGCCGGTTCCAGCTCGCGGTAGTCGCGGGTTTCCCCCAGGGCGGCGAGGAACGCTTCGCGGTCGTCGACGTCGATGTGCGCTTCCGGGCCACGGTAACCGTGGCGGCGGTCGTAGCTCGCCAGGCCCTCGCGCAATGCCTCGCGGGCGCGGTGCTGCAGTCTGGCGTTCAGCGTGGTGACGACCTCGTAGCCGCCGCTGTAGATGTCGGGAATGCGGCCTATCAGCTGCTGACGCACCCATTCTGCCGGGTACGGGGCCGCCACCTCGAGACCACGCTCGTAGAGCCGTGCGGTGATTGGCGCCGCGGCGGCGGCGTCGTGCTGCTCCCGGGTAATGGAGCGCTGTTCGAGCATGCGCGACAGCACGACGTTGCGCCGCGCGAGGGCCCGCTGCGGATCGTTGATCGGATTGCCGGCGGTGGGTGCCTGGGGAATGCCGGCGAGCATGGCGAGCTGGGGCAGGGTGAGCTCGGCGAGGGGTTTGCCGTAGTAGGTGTAGGCCGCAGCCTGGGCGCCGTAGGCGCGTTTGCCGAACGGGACGGCGTTTATGTACAGCTCGAGGATCTCGTCCTTGCTCAGCTCGCGCTCGATCTTCAGCGCCAGCAGGATTTCCTTGAATTTGCGGATGAACAGCTGATCGAGCGAGAACGTACCCAGATTGCGCGGCAGCTGCATGGTGATCGTGGATCCGCCGCGGGTGATCTCGCCACGATTCCACATCAGCTCGAGGGCGGCCGTGGTCAGCGTGATCACATCCACGCCGCTGTGTTCGTAGAATCGCTTGTCTTCGGTATCGAGAACCGCGCTCACGAACAGGGGGGGAACTTGGTCTAGAGTAACGGGTATGAGACGCCGTTCGCCGAATTCGGCGACCAGCTGGCGATCTGCCGTATAGACTCTCAAAGGAGTCTCGAGCCGAACTTGGCGGTATGTCGCAGCTTTCGGAATCTGCGGGTCAAGGTAGAGGAAAGCGCCAGCTAGACTGAGGACTGCGGCACATACAGCCGCCAGGGCCGACCACATAATGCGGCCCAGAATGTTTTTCGATCTTGTGCTCATGTGCAATGTGGCAGCAGGAATTCGAATACAGGGAAGCGATTGCGACCGTCGCCGTCCCAGTGTTTAATGTTTGACTGCATAAATAGGACGTAAGTGCCCGTGCTAATAAGGAAATTTCACCGTGTCCGGCCTATTTAAGAAAAAGTCCAACGTCCTGCTTGGCCTCGATATCAGCTCCACGTCGGTCAAGCTTCTCGAACTGTCGAGAAATAACGGTCGGTATCGTGTGGAGGCGTACGCTGTAGAGCCGCTGCCACCCAATGCGGTGGTGGAAAAGAATATTAGCGACGTCGAAGGCGTAGGTGAAGCGATCAAGCGGGTGATGGGCCGCGCCAAGGCTCAGGCCAAACAGGCCGCGGTCGCCGTCGCCGGGTCGGCAGTGATCACCAAGACCATCGAGATGGATTCCGCCCTCTCCGACGAGGAGATGGAGAACCAGATCACGGTTGAGGCCGATCAGTACATTCCGTACCCCCTGGACGAGGTTGCCATCGACTTCGAAGTGCAGGGCCTGTCGGACCGCAATCCCGAGCAGGTGGAAGTGCTGCTTGCCGCCTGCCGGCGTGAAAACGTCGAGATGCGCGAAGCCGCGCTGCAGCTCGGCGGCCTGAAGCCGGCGGTGGTCGACATCGAGGCCCACGCCATGAAGCGCGCCTTCGACCTGATCAAGCCCCAGCTCGGCTCCAACCCCCAGGAGCTCGTGGTCGCCATCATCGACATCGGCGCCACCATGACGACGCTGTCGGTGCTTGCCGACGACCGCAGTATCTACACCCGGGAGCAGCTTTTCGGCGGCAAGCAGCTCACCGAAGAGATTCAACGCCGGTACAGCCTCTCCTTCGAGGAGGCCGGGCTCGCCAAGAAACAGGGCGGCCTGCCGGACGATTATGAGGAGGAGGTGCTGCAGCCCTTCAAAGAGGCCGTGCTTCAGCAGGTGACTCGATCGCTGCAGTTCTTCTTCTCATCCAGCCAGTACGACGACGTCGACTACATCGTTCTCGCCGGGGGCACCGCCTCCATCGACGGTCTGTCCGACATGATCGAAAACAAGCTGGGTACACCCACGCTGATCGCCAACCCGTTCGTGGACATGGCGCTCGCCAACAAGGTGGACTCGGACGCGCTGGCGAATGACGCGCCGGCGATGATGATCGCCTGTGGTCTGGCCATGAGGAGCTTCGACTGATGGCACGCATCAACCTACTGCCGTGGCGTGAGTGGGAACGTGAGCGCAAGCGCAAGGAATTTCTCGGTAACCTGGCCGGCGTGTTCGTCGGCGCTATCGTGCTGGTACTGGCCGCCGGCTGGTATCTGGATGGTGAGATCGAGAACCAGCAGTCGCGCAATGGCTTCCTCGAGCGCGAAATCGCGGTTCTCGACGAGAAGATCCTCGAGATTCAGAACCTGCAGAAAACGCGCGACGAGCTGCTGGCCCGCATGCGTGTGATCCAGGAACTGCAGGGCAACCGCCCGGTGATCGTGCGCATATTCGACGAGCTCGTGCGCACCCTGGCCAAGGGCGTGCACTTCAAGAAGCTCGACATGAAGGGCAATCGGCTGACCGTCGACGGGGTGGCGGAGTCGAACAACCGCATCTCTTCCCTCATGCGCAATCTGGACAACTCCGACTGGTTCGCCAGCCCGAACCTGAAGACCATCAAAGAAGACCCCAAGAACGTCGAGTACGGCGCCCAGGCCAGCACGTTCAACCTGACCTTCGTACAGACCAACCCCAACAAGGTGGTCGACGACCAGATGGCGCAGGGGGCTCAATAACATGGCTTTGAAAGACTCAATCGAGCAGCTGCGGAACTTCGATCTCGCCGATCTCGACCTGAACAACATCGGGTCCTGGCCGGCGGCGGTCAAAGGCATCGTCATGGCGCTGCTCTTCGTGCTGGTGGTCGGCGGCGGCTACTACCTGTACCTGACCGAAAAGCAGAGCATGCTCGACCTCGCCGAGCGCCAGGAGCAGGACCTGCGCAGCGACTTCGAAGCCAAGAGCTTCAAGGCGGCGAACCTGGAAGCCTACCGGGCGCAGATGGCGGAAATGGAGACCACTTTCGAGTCACTGCTGCGCCAGTTGCCCAGTGACACCGAGGTGCCGGGCCTGATCGAGGATATAACCAGGGCGGCGCTCGACAACGAGCTCACGATCGAGAGCATCGACCTCAAGGACGAGGTGCGCACCGAGTTCTACGTTGAGCTGCCTATTCAGATCGTGGTGGACGGGAATTACCACAAGATCGGCTCTTTCGTCAGCGCCGTGGCCAATCTCTCGCGAATCGTGACGCTGCACGACTTCGTGATAGAGCCGCAGCAATCGCCGCTGAATCTGAAGATGTCGATTCTGGCCAAGACTTACAGGTATCTGGAAGAGGATCAGTGATGCAGATACTGAGTAAGAGCGTACTCCGAAGGCGCGGCGTATCTGCCCGGTGCACAAAGACGGTGCTGGCAGTTGCCGTGGCCGCTGCGCTCACAGGATGTGGATCGAACGGGAATCATCAGGACCTGCAGGCCTTCATGGCCGAAGTGCAGGCAAAGCCGCCGGGCCGGATCGAGCCGCTGCCGCCGTTCGAGCAGGTGGCCCCGTTCGCGTATCAGGCGAGCAACATGCGCAGCCCGTTCGAACCGCCGGTGGAAGTGCGGGCGCCGAACCGGCCGAGCGGACCGAAAGTGAAGCCGGATCCGAACCGGCCAAAACAGTATCTGGAGCAGTACACGATCGGTAACCTGACCATGGTGGGTACCCTGGCTCAGGGGCCCCGAACCTTCGCGCTGGTTCAGGATGGCGACGGTGGTGTGCACCGTGTGGAGAGGGGCGATTACATGGGAACGGACCACGGCCGGATTCTGGGAATCGAAGAGTCCGCAATCGAGCTGATCGAGATTGTACCGGACGGTACCGGCGGCTGGGTGGAACGCTCGCGCACGGTATCGCTGGGCGGTGGAGATAGAGGATGAAGATCATGCTGAACACCAAACTGCGCGGCCCCGTGAAGAGGGCGCTCGGACGCCTCGTCGCCGGGTTGTCTGTGTGCCTGCTTGCGCTGCCGGCCTGGAGCGCGACGATTCAGAACGTCGAGTTCTCGTCGCTGCCGGGTGACAAGACCGAGATCCGTCTGCAGTTCGACGGCACGCCGCCGCAGCCGACTGGATACACCATCGAGCGGCCAGCGCGGATCGTGCTCGACATGCCGGGTGTGGAGAGCGTGCTCGCCAACAAGCACCATGATCTGGGCATCGGCAATGCCCGACGGGTGTCCATCATCTCCACCAAGGATCGCACCCGTGCCATCGTGAACCTCACGCGGCTGGTGGGCTACGAGACCAGCGTGGATGGCAATACTCTGTACGTGCTCGTCGGCTCCGATGCGGGCGCTGGCGCGGCCAGCACCGCGGCGGCAGAACCGCAGTTCTCCCAGCCGGCGTCTTCCGGCGCGTCGAGCGGCGCCTCGGGCAGCTCGCGCATCAACGACGTGGATTTCCGTCGTGGTACCCAGGGCGAAGGCCGGGTCATCATCAATCTGTCCAACCCCAAAGCCCCGGTGAACGTCTCCACCGAGGCGGGCAAGATCGTGGTCGAGGTGCGCAACACCGAGCTGCCGCAGAATCTGCGGCGCCGTCTGGACGTGACCGATTTCGCGACACCGGTGCAGATCGTCGATGCGGTCCAGCAGGGCCCGCACACCGTCTTCACGGTGGACGCCGAAGGCAACTACGACTATCTGGCCTATCAGGCGGACAACACCCTGTCCATTGACGTCAATCCGGTTACCGAGGAGGAGCTGGAACGGCGTGAGGACCAGTTCAAGTACACGGGCGAAAAGCTGTCGCTCAACTTCCAGGACATCGAAGTCCGCTCGGTGCTGCAGCTGATTGCCGACTTCACCGACCTCAACCTGGTAGCCAGCGACACCGTCTCAGGGCGCATCACCCTGCGGCTGAAGAACGTGCCCTGGGATCAGGCCCTGGAGCTGATCCTCAAGACCAAGGGGCTCGACAAGCGTCAGGTGGGCAATGTTCTGCTGGTGGCCCCGGCCGCCGAGATCGCGGCCCGCGAGAAGCTCGAACTCGAGAACCAGAAGCAGATCTCGGAGCTCGCGCCGCTGCGCACCGACTTCATCCAGATCCGTTATGCCAGCGCGAGCGAGCTGTTCGAGCTGTTCAACACGGCGGGCGGCGAGGGTCAACGTTCGATGCTGTCCGATCGCGGCAGCGTGATCGTCGACGAGCGCACCAACTCGATCATCCTCACCGACACCCAGGACAAGATCGAAGAGTTCCGCCGGGTTATCCAGCAGCTCGACATTCCGGTGCGCCAGGTGCTGATCGAGGCCCGCATCGTAACCGCCAATGCCAACTACTCCGAAGAGCTCGGCATTCGCTGGGGCGGCGGCAACATCAGCAATCTGGGTGCCGGCAACCTGCGCCTGGGCGGCTCGCTGGATACCCTGGGCGAGCTGCAGAACGTCATCGTCAACGGTGATGGCGAGATCACCTCGCCGGCCGACCTGGTGGTGGACCTCGGCGTTGCCGGAGCCGGCTCCTCGAGCTTCGGTATCGGCTTCACCAACGAAGGCCTGCTGCTCGATCTCGAGCTGTCGGCGCTCGCCTCGGACGGCCATGCCGAGGTGGTGGCGCGGCCCAAGGTGATCACCGCGGACAAATCCTCGGCGCTGATCGAATCCGGTGTGGAGATTCCCTACCAGGAGGCGTCTTCCAGCGGTGCCACCTCGACCTCGTTCAAGGACGCGGTGCTGTCCCTGGAGGTAACCCCGCAGATCACGCCCGATGACCGCATCATCATGCAGCTCACGGTGAAGCAGGATACCGTCGGCCAGGTGTTCGAAGGGGTTCCGTCGATCAACACCAACGAGATCCAGACCGAAGTGCTGGTGGACAACTCCCAGACCATCGTGCTCGGCGGCATCTTCACCACCGACCGCAATTACTCGACCACGAAGACGCCGTTCCTGGGCGATCTGCCCTACATCGGTCGCGCCTTCCGACGCACCGTTGAGCGCGACGACAAGCAGGAACTGCTGATCTTCATTACGCCCCGGATCATTCAGGACTCCCTGACCCGGTAGCGTGATTCCAGGCTGCCGCGCGCGCGGTGGCCCTGTAGACTAGACGGCGCCAGGATGGCGCCGTCTTCGTATGAGCAAACCAAACATCATTCTCGTGGGTCTCATGGCGGTGGGTAAGAGCACGGTGGGACGCATGCTCGCGCAGGCTCTGGGCATGGAGTTCTTCGACTCGGACCACGAGATCGAGGCCCGCGCCGGGGCGCCCGTAGCCTGGATCTTCGACGTGGAAGGGGAGGCAGGGTTCCGCGAGCGCGAGCAGCACGTGCTCGACGACCTGACCGGGCGCCAGGGCGTGGTGATTGCCACCGGAGGCGGCGCGGTGCTCAGTTCATGCAATCGCACCATGCTCGCTGCCCGCGGCGTGGTGATCCACCTGGACAGTCCTCTGGAGCGCCTGGTCGAGCGCACCCGGCGTGATCGGAAGCGACCGCTGCTGCGTAACGGGGATCCCGAGGCAACCCTGATGAGGCTGCAGCGGGAGCGCGATCCGCTGTATCGGGAGATCGCTGACTATCGCTTCGTTACCGACCGTCAGGGACCGCGGGTTCTTGCCAGAGAAATCGAGGAGCGCTTGAGGCAGGATGGGGTGGTATGAGTGCGACGAACGCGCAGTGCGTACGGGTGGAACTGGGCGAGCGCAGCTACCCGATTCACATCGGTCAGGGCCTGCTCGGCCACGGCGAGCTGCTGCGGGAGCACATCCGCGGCGGGCAGGTTGCCGTCGTCAGCAATGACGTGGTTGCCCCGCTGTATCTGCGCGCGCTGCAGGACGCCCTCGGCGACGGCTACACGGTTGACGTGTTCCTGATGGCCGATGGCGAACGCTACAAGACCCTGGAGAGCTATGGCCGCCTGATGGACTTCCTGCTCGAGCACCGCCACAACCGCTCCACCACGCTCATCGCCCTGGGCGGCGGCGTGGTGGGAGACCTCACCGGGTTCGCCGCCGCGACCTTCCAGCGCGGTGTGGACTTCATTCAGGTCCCGACCACGCTGCTGGCACAGGTGGATTCGTCGGTGGGCGGCAAGACGGCGGTAAATCATCCGCGCGGCAAGAACATGATTGGCGCGTTCCACCAGCCGCGCTGCGTGCTTGCAGATACCTCGGTATTCGCGACGCTTCCGGACCGGGAGTATCGCGCCGGGCTGGCCGAGGTGGTGAAGTACGGTGTCATCCGTGACGCTGAGTTTTTCACCTGGCTGGAGAGCGCGGCTGCAGCACTGAAGCGTCGCGACCCGGATGCCCTCGCCCATGCGGTAAGACGTTCCTGTGAGATCAAGGCCGCTGTGGTGGCCGCCGACGAGCGTGAAGGCGGGCTGCGCGCGATCCTGAATTTCGGTCATACCTTCGGCCACGCCATCGAAACCCTCACCGGATACGACAAACTGCTCCACGGCGAAGCGGTGGCGGTCGGTATGGTCATGGCCGCGGACCTGTCGGCGCGGCAGGGCATGCTGATTGCGCCCGACGCGCGCCGCGTGAAAGCTCTGCTGGCGGCCCTGGACCTGCCGGTAACGCCGCCGCAACTCGCTGCGGCGGACATGTGTTCTGCGATGGGCATGGACAAGAAGGTGCTGGACGGGCGCCTGCGGCTGGTGCTGGCCGAGGCGCTGGGACGGGTGGTGGTCACCGAAGCGATCGACCAGGCCGCGCTCGAGGCGACCCTCGCGGCCGGTGGGCGGTTGTGCGATGACTGAACGGAACGCCGAGCAGACACCGGAGCGGACCGTGAATTTCGCCGCGCCGGTATCCGCCTTCTTCGAAGGCGGCGACCGGCGCAGCCATCTGGAGCAACTGCGGCACCTGTCGCAGTGGTCGCGCCGGGTGCTGCTGGTGACCGGGCCGCGCGGTGTGGGCAAGAGCGCCCTGTACCGGCAGCTGTCGGCAAGCCTGGAGCCGCGGGCCAAGGCGGCGCGGATCAGCGCCAGCCTGGTCAACGGCGGTCGCGAGGTGCTCAGCGCTGTGGTGCAGGGCTACGGTATGGCCGCCCCGGCGGAGGCAGACACGCAGCTGTTGCGGCAGCTGATCCGGGAGCATGCGCGCGCTCAGGAACGCTCCGAGCGATTCTGCGTCGCCCTCATCGACGATGCCGATCTGCTCGAGTCCAGGGCCCTCGAGTACCTGCTGGAACTGGCAGAAACCTCGCCGATGCGGGTGGTACTGTTCGGCGAGCAGCGCCTCGTCCCCGCCGTGCAGCGGCTGGCCGAGCCGCGCGCCGTCGGCTGGCACGAGCTGCGCCTGAGAGGTTTCGACGCGGACGAGGTGCAAGCCTATCTGCAGTGGCGACTGGTCCAGCAGGGCAGCGCAGATGCGCTGCCGTTCAGTGACCTGCAGATCCGCGAGCTCACACGGCTGTCCGAGGGACTTCCGGGCAACATCGAGCAGATGGCCAACGTGCTGCTGGCGCGTATTCAGGCCGCCGGCGAGGGTCCACCCGGGCGTCGCTTTCCGGCATTCCACAAGAGCCTGATCGCGGTTCTGGTGGTGGTGCTGACGCTCGCCTATCTGCTCTGGCAGCCGGATCAGACCCCGCCGTCCGGCGAACTCGCGCGAGCCGAGCCGCTGGCCCTGCCGCCGCCCCAGAGCCCTGCCTCCGCATCACCCGGCGCGCCGGATCAAGCGCCTGCGGCGCCTGAAAAAGCGCCTGCGGCGACTCAAAAAGCGCCCGCGGCGGAAAAAGCGCCCGCGGCGCCTGAAAAAGCGCCTGCGGCGGAAGCGCCTGCGGCGACTCAAAAAGCGCCTGCGGCGAAAGAAGAGCCCGCGGCGACTGAAACAACGTCGGCGCCGGGCCCGGCCGTAGCCGGCGTTCTGACCAGCGACTGGATCATGCGTCAGCCCGGCTCGGCTTACACCCTGCAGCTCGCGTCTTTCTCCACCGTCGAGCGCGCCGATGCCTTTCTGGCGCGACAGTCCGAGCCGCAGCGGTTTGCCCGGTACCGGTTGCAGCGCAACGGTCGCACTCTCCATGTGGTGGTGTTCGGCCGGTTCGACAGCCGCGCGGCCGCGGAGCTGGCGGCGACGCGTCTGCCGGCCAGCGTTGGCAAAGTGGAGCCATGGATCCGCACCTTCGCGCAGGTGCAGGACGCGGTTCGGACCGCGCTGTAGCCGGCGGCCGCCGCAGGCGCGGCCCCGCTCAGGGCAGCCGCGTGGAGCCGGTGAGGAACCGGTCGATTTCCCGTGCCGCTTCGCGGCCCTCGTTGATCGCGCGAACGATCAGGCTCTGACCGCGGCGGCAGTCTCCGGCAGAGAACACCTTGTCGACGTTTGTAAGGTACCTGCCGTAGTCGGCGCGGTAGTTCGAGCGTTCGTCGAGATCCACTCCGAGACGTTCGGCGATGGGTGCCTCGGGCCCGAGAAAGCCCATGGCCAGGAACACCAGATCGGCCGGCCATTCGCGTTCACTGCCGGGTACGTTTTCGAACCGGCCGTCCCGGAACTCGACGTCGACGGTGCGTATGGCTTTGACGTTGCCCTTGCCGTCGTCGACAAACTCGGTTGAGGAGATGCTGAACTGGCGCGGATCGTCGCCGAACTTCGCGGCGGCTTCCTCGTGACCGTAGTCGCTGCGGTAGATGCGCGGCCATGTCGGCCAGGGATTGTTCGGGGCGCGGTCCTGCGGCGGCTTCGGGAACAGTTCGAAGTTCACCAGGCTCCTGCAGCCGTGGCGCATGCTGGTGCCGATGCAGTCGGTGCCGGTGTCGCCGCCACCGACGACGATCACGTGCTTGTCCTTGGCGGAAACGTAGTTGCCGTCGGCAAAACCCGAATCGAGCAGACTCCGGGTGTTGGCCGTGAGGAACTCCATGGCGAAGTGAATGCCTTTGAGTTCCCTTCCTGGAATCGGCAGGTCACGCGGCACCGTGGCGCCGGTGGCGAGCAGCACGGCATCGTACTCCTCGTGCAGCGCGCGCGCGTCGAGCGTGCCGTTGCTGCCGTCGCCGATGGTGGTGCCGGGTCGGAACAGGACGCCTTCCTCGCGCAGCAGCGCCAGGCGCCGTTCGACCACCTCGACTTTGTCCAGCTTCATGTTCGGAATGCCGTACATGAGCAGCCCGCCGATGCGGTCGGCGCGTTCGAAGACGGTGGACTCGTGGCCCGCCTGGTTGAGCTGGTCGGCGGCCGCGAGCCCTGCGGGGCCGGAGCCGATGATGGCGATGCGCTGGCCGCTACGCTGCTTCGGCAACCGCGGCAGCACCCAGCCCTCGGCAAAGCCACGGTCGATGATGGCCATCTCGATGTTCTTGATGGTAACCGGCGGATCGGTGATGCCGAGCACGCAGGCGCCTTCGCAGGGCGCCGGGCAGACCCGTCCGGTGAACTCGGGGAAGTTGTTGGTCTTGTGCAGCCGATCCAGGGCTTCACGCCACTGGTGCCGGTAGACGAGGTCGTTCCACTCCGGAATCAGGTTGTACACCGGGCAGCCCTCTTCGGACTGGCAGAACGGAACGCCGCAGTCCATGCAGCGGGCGCCCTGATCCTGCAGGCGGGCGACGTCGTGATCGGTGTAGATCTCCTTGAAATCGAGCATCCGCTGGGACGCGTCCCGATAGGGCGCGGCGTTGCGGGCGATCTCCATGAAACCTGTCGGTTTTCCCATTCTCTCTATCCGTTCTGATTCTGTTCCGCGCCGTAGCGGCGGGCACGGTCAGTGCAGGCTAGCCGGCGCTGACCGCGGCCCTGCGTTCTTCCAGGACGCGCTTGTAGTCGGTGGGCATCACCCTGACGAACTCACGCGCCGAACGGCTCCAGTCCGCCAGCAGGGTGCGCGCCACGGTGGAGCCCGTGTAGTCCGCATGGCGCTCGATCAGCGAGCGGACTTCCTCCATTTCCTCGGGGATCTTCAGTTCCTCGAGTTCGACCATCTCCATGTTGCAGTTTGGCGCGAACAGCGCGTCGGGATCCCAGATGTAGGCGATGCCGCCGCTCATGCCGGCGGCGAAGTTGCGTCCCGTGCGTCCGAGGATCACCACCCGGCCGCCGGTCATGTACTCGCAGCCGTGGTCGCCTGCGCCCTCCACCACTGCGTGGGCGCCGCTGTTGCGGACACAGAACCGCTCCGCCGCCTGACCGCGGAAAAACGCCTCCCCGGACGTGGCGCCGTACAGCACCACGTTACCGACGATGATGTTGTGTTCCGGCTTGAACACGCTTTCCTTAGGCGGGTAGATGATGACGCGACCCCCGGACAGCCCCTTACCCACGTAGTCGTTGGCGTCGCCTTCCACTTCCAGGGTGACGCCCTTCGCCAGCCAGGCGCCGAAGCTCTGTCCGGCGCTGCCGTGGAATTTGAAGTGGATGGTGTCGTGCGGGAGCATTCCCGGCCCTACGTCGCGGATGATGCGATTCGATAGCATGCCGCCAACCACCCGGTTCGTGTTGACGATGATCTGCTCGTCGTAGACCTTCTCGCCGCGTTTCAGCGCGGGTTCGGCCAGCTCGATGAGCTGGTTGTCGAGGGCTTTCTCGAGGCCGTGGTCCTGCTTGTGTATCGCGTAGCTGCCGAGAAACTCCGGCGGCTCCACGGCTGGGTTGAGAATGGCCGACAGGTCCAGGCCTTTCGCCTTCCAGTGGTTCACCGCCTGTTCGGTTTCCAGCGCGTCCACCCGTCCGATCATCTCGTTGATCGTGCGGAAACCCAGCTCCGCCATGATCATGCGCAGCTCTTTGGTGATCATGAACAGGTAGTTGACGACGTGTTCCGGCTGTCCCTGGAACTTGCGGCGCAACGTCGGATCCTGAGTGGCGATACCCACCGGGCAGGTGTTGAGGTGGCACTTGCGCATCATGATGCAGCCGAGCGCGATCAGCGGCGCGGTGGCGAAGCCGAATTCCTCGGCGCCGAGCAGGGCGGCGATGGCGACGTCGCGGCCGGTTTTCAGCTGACCGTCGGTCTGCAGCACTACCCGCGAGCGCAGGTTGTTCATGACCAGGGTCTGGTGAGTCTCGGCGATCCCGAGCTCCCACGGCACGCCCGCGTGCTTGATGGAGGTCAGGGGCGAAGCGCCGGTGCCGCCGGTGTCGCCGGCGATGACGATGTGGTCCGCCCGGGCCTTGGTGACCCCGGCCGCCACGGTGCCCACACCGATCTCGGCGCCGAGCTTGACGCTGATGCGGGCCTCCGGGTTGGCGTTCTTGAGGTCGTGGATCAGCTGCGCCATGTCCTCGATCGAGTAGATGTCGTGGTGCGGCGGCGGGCTGATCAGGCCGACTCCGGGCGTCGAGTGACGGATGCTGGCGATGATCTCGTCCACCTTGTGGCCGGGCAGTTCGCCGCCCTCGCCGGGCTTGGCGCCCTGGATGATCTTGATCTGCAGCTCATCGGCGTTGGTCAGATAGTCGATGGTGACCCCGAAACGGCCGCTGGCCACCTGCTTGATGGCGCTGCGCTTCGAGTCGCCGTTCGGCAACGGCTTGAAGCGTGCCGCGTCCTCGCCGCCCTCGCCGGTGTTCGACTTGCCGCCGATGCGGTTCATGGCCACGGCCAGGGTTTCGTGGGCTTCGGCGCTGATGGAGCCGAAGCTCATGGCGCCGGTGGCGAAGCGCTTGACGATCTCATTTGCGGACTCGACCTCCTCGAGCGGCACGGTGCCGCCATTGGCGCCGGGCTTGAACTTCAGCAGCCCGCGCAGCTGCGCGCTGCGCGTGGTCTCGCGATTGACGTGCTCGGCGAAGCGCCAGTAGGCGTCCTCGCTGTTGGTCCGGCTCGCCACCTGCAGATCGGCAATGCTCTGCGGATCCCACATGTGGGTATCGCCGGTGCGCCGCCAGTGGAAGTCGCCCGGGTTCTGCAGGACCCGCACATTCTGGGCACGGGTCGGATAGCCCGCATCGTGGCGGCGCTGCATCTCCTCGGCCAGCACTTCGAGACTGACGCCCTGGACACGGCTGGCGGTGCCGACGAACGCCCGCTCGATGACGTCGCTGGCGAGCCCTACCGCCTCGAAGATCTGCGCGCCCTTGTAGGACTGCAGGGTCGAGATGCCCATCTTCGCCATTACTTTGAAGATGCCTTTGGCGGTTCCCTTGCGGTAGGCGTAGACGACGTCCTCCAGCCGGTTGATGTGCGGTGCGTCGTCCAGGTAGCCGTGCTCGTGGGCATCCCACAGGGCTTCGAAGGCCAGGTACGGATTGATCGCGTCGGCGCCGTAGCCGATCAGCAGGCAGTGATGGTGCACCTCGCGGGCTTCGCCGCTTTCCAGCACCAGGCCGATCTGGGTGCGGGCATGAGTGGACACCAGATGGTGGTGCACGGTGCCCACCGCCAGCAGCGACGAGATCGGCACCCGCTCCGGTCCGACTGCACGGTCCGAGAGCACGATCAGACTGTAGCCGTCGGCTATGGCCCGGGAAGCTTCCTCGCAGATGCGGTCGAGCGCCTGCACCAGCCCGTCACGCCCGGAGCGCGGCGGGAAGGTGATGTCGATGGTGCGGGTGCGCCAGCTCTTGTAGTCCATGTGCTTGAGCGCCGCGAGTTCCTCGTTTGAGAGGATCGGGTGCGGCACGCGCAGCCGGTGGGCGTGTTCCGGCGTGACCTCGAGCAGGTTCTTCTCCGGCCCGATGTAGCACTCGAGCGCCATGATCACTTCTTCGCGGATGGAGTCGATGGCCGGATTGGTCACCTGAGCGAATCGCTGCTTGAAGTAGTCGTAGAGCATGCGCGGCTTTTCCGACATCACCGCGAGCGCTGCGTCGTTGCCCATGGAGCCGAGCGGGTCGCGCAGCTCCTTGACCAGCGGCTGCAGCATGATCTGCATGGTTTCGACGGTATAGCCGAACGCCTGCATGCGCGGGATGAGCGTCTCAGGCTGGAAGCCGTGGGGCTCCTTGTTGGGAGACAGCTGCTCCAGGTCGATGCGCTGTTCGTCGAGCCACTGCTGGTAGGGACGCGCGTTCGCCCACTCCGCCTTGATCTCGGCGTCTGGAATCATCCGTCCCTGGGCGAAGTCGATCAGGAACATGCGGCCCGGCTGCAGACGGCCCTTCTCGACCACCCGCGCCGGGTCGACCTGCACTACGCCCACTTCCGAGGCCATGATGCACTTGTCGTCGTCGGTGATGTAGTAGCGGCTCGGCCGCAGCCCGTTGCGGTCGAGCACGGCACCGATGTAGGTACCGTCGGTAAACGCGATGGAAGCGGGACCGTCCCAGGGCTCCATGAGGCAGGACTGGAACTCGTAGAAAGCCCGCTTCGCCTGATCCATGTTGGTGTCGTTCTGCCAGGCCTCCGGGATCATCATCAGCACCGCTTCCTGCAGCTTGCGGCCGCTCATGAGCAGGAATTCGAGCACGTTGTCGAAGGTGCCGGAGTCGGAGCAGTCCTTCTCGACGATGGGAAACAGCTTCTCGAGACTCGCACCGAACGCATCCGTCGCGACGACGCCCTGGCGCGCGTTCATCCAGTTCTTGTTTCCGAGCACGGTGTTGATCTCACCGTTGTGGCTCATGAAGCGGTTCGGCTGGGCGCGGTCCCAGGACGGGAAGGTGTTGGTGGAAAACCGCGAGTGCACCATGGCCAGGTGGGATTCGAAGTCCTGGTCTTCGAGATCCGGGTAGAACGGGAACACCTGGTCGGGCGTCAGCATGCCTTTGTAGACAATGACCTTGGTGGAGAGGGAGCACATGTAGAAGTGCTTGCGCTGGACCAGGTTCTCGTCGCCGCGCAGGCGGTGAGTGCCGTGCTTGCGGATGACGTAGAGCTTGCGCTCGAAGTCGTCGCCGGAAACCCCGTTCGCGCCGATGAACAGCTGGGCGAAGTAGGGCATGGCGGCGCGCGCGGCATTGCCGATTCCGGCGCCGTCCGGATGGATGGGCAGGCTGCGCCAGCCGAGCAGGGTCTGGCCGGCGGCTGCGATTTCCTCCTCGAGGACCGTTTCGCAGTGGGCGCGTTCCCTCTCGTCGGTGGGAAGGAAAACGTTGCCCACGCCGTACTGGCCGCGAGGCGGGAGCTCGACGCCGAGGTCCCGCTGCGCCGCCTTGCGCAGGAATCTGTCGGGCAACCCCAGCAGCATGCCGGCGCCGTCACCGGTGTTCTTCTCGTAGCCGACGCCGCCGCGGTGCTCCATGCAGCAGTTCATGTCCCGCGCGTCTTCGATGATCTGGCGGCTGGGGCGGCCCTTGATGTCACAGATGAAACCGACACCGCAGCTGTCCTGCTCGGTGTCGGGGTCGTACAGCCCTGTCTTCGGGGGCAGTCCGATGTTGTTCCTGTGGTTCATGGTACTGCTCTCTGGTCGGTTGTTCCGTCGACGGCAGTTCGTCCGGGCGTATCTGCCCGTCGGCCTGCCGGAGCGTTCCGTCAGGCACGCGAAGTGAGCCTCGCCTCGGATGCTGCTCGGCGGGGTTGCGGAGCGTGTCGGCTCAGCGGCTGCGCCGGGGAAATCAGTAGTCGCGACGTGCCGCTCGGGTAGCTATCGGTAACTACTTGATATTAGTAATTTTTCGGCGCAGGCCGGAGGTGCGTTTCGCGCGCGAGGGACGAAACATCTCAGAAATGGGTCGGCGAATCAAGAGTTGACGATGTCCGGGCGCTTATAGCGAAAATGACCAATCGGACAGATTTTTTATAACGCTTCGATTTCTCCTGCCGCGCTCTGGTCAACTCGAGATCCGGTACCAGTAGCGGTAAAGCGGCTCGAAATCCAGGCCGGCGTAGAGGCCGCGGGCCGGATGGTTGTCGGCGACCATCTGCAGGTAGGCGCGGCGAGCCCCCCGCTGGAATGCCCAGGCCAGCAGGCTCGCGACCAGCGCGCGGCCGTGGCCGGCGCGGCGTGCGTCTGCCCGGGTGACCACGTCGAACAGCCCGACCAGATCCTGTTCCAGTACCGCCAGCCCGCAGGCCAGCGGTGCCTCCGCTGTGCCCACCACCGCATAGGCGCAGGGCAGCGGTATGCCGCGCAGGATCGCACCGTGCAGGGCGCGGGCGGATTCCGGCATGCCGGTCAGGTCGCCGTAGACGTCGAGCCAGCGTTCCACCGGGAGCAGACAGAGCTCGGGGGCCGACGGCGGCCGCTCGTCGAGCACGCGGGTGAGCACCTCGGTCGGGTCGTGACGCTGGTAGCCGCGGGCATCGAGAAAGCGGTCGAGGGGTTCGTGGCCGCCGATGGAGGTGAGCCGGAAGATGGTCTTCAGCCGCTCGCGCGCATACAGATTCTCGCAGAAGCGCACCCGGTCGGGGAGGCTCTCGATCGCAACGGGACCGGCGGATCCGGGCGTGCCCGGGTAGAGCGGGATCACCGAGTTGGCGCGCTTGGTGAAGCCGCGGGCGAAGCGCAGCAGCCAGCCGTCGAACAGGAGCTGCTGCATGGCCGGCCAGGCGTTGAGGGAGGCTTCCTCCACCCTCCGGCTGAGGCGCGCGAATTCAGGGCGTGGTTCGATTTGCTCTGCCGGAGTCACCGCTGCACGATAACAGGAATGCCGAAAGGGTGGGGACGAGCATGGCCCGCGACCGGTTTCCCGTGGTGGTACACGTGCTGCTGCGCCGTCCCGCCGCCGCGGGATCCGAGGTCTTTCTCCTGCGCCGCTCGGGTACCGGGTTCATGGACGGCTACCACGTCCCGCCCGGCGGCCACCTCAGCGCCGGCGAAGGGGTGCTCGACGCGGCCCGCCGCGAGTGCCAGGAGGAGACCGGCGCCACTCCGGGACAGCTGACCCCGTTGTGCGTCCTCCCATACCGGTCCGGTCGCCATCAGGGCTTCAACTTCGTGTTCGCGGGCAGCTCCTGGGACCGCGCACCCGGCCTGGGGGAGCCGTCGCACAGCGACCGGGCCGCCTGGCACCCGCTGGCCGGGCTGCCGGACCCGCACGCGCCCTGGCTCGACGACGTGCTCGATCTGGAACGCGGCGGCGAGTGGTTCCGGGAGCTGTACTGGCCCTGAGCCTCAAGCTGAGGTGCCCGGCGCCGGCCGAGTGCGAACCCCGGCCGGTTTTCTTACAATGCGCGCCCCGGTGCGGCAGCGCGCCAGTCTGAGTTCGACGGTTCAGTTCAACGGAGACCCCTCATGAAGAAGCCTGTACGAGTCACGGTGACCGGCGCGGCCGGTCAGATCGGTTACGCGCTGCTGTTTCGAATCGCTTCCGGCGAGATGCTCGGCAAGGATCAGCCCGTCATCCTCCAGCTGCTGGAGATTCCGCCGGCGATGAATGCGGTTCGCGGCGTGGTCATGGAGATTGAGGACTGCGCGTTTCCTCTGGTGCACGGCATCGTCGCCACCGACGACGCCGACGTCGCCTTCAAGGACACCGACTACGCGCTGCTGGTGGGCAGCCGGCCGCGCAGCAAGGGCATGGAGCGCAAGGACCTCATCGAAGCCAATGCCGCCATCTTCTCGGTGCAGGGCAAAGCGTTGAACGATCACGCGAACCGCGCTGTCAAGGTCCTGGTCGTCGGCAACCCGGCCAACACCAACTCGTTGATCGCCCAGCGCAATGCGCCGGATCTGGATCCACGCCAGTTCACAGCCATGACCCGTCTCGATCACAATCGCGCCATGGCTCAGCTCGCGACCAGAACCGGCAAGCACGTCAGCGACGTCACGGGCCTGTGCATCTGGGGCAACCATTCCGCCACCCAGTACCCGGACCTGCACGACGCCAAGGTGGCGGGCAAGGCAGCCATGGAACTGGTGGACATGGACTGGTATGTCAAGGAGTTCATTCCCACGGTGCAGCAGCGCGGCGCCGCCATCATCGAAGCCCGCGGCGCCTCAAGCGCCGCCTCCGCGGCGAATGCCGCGATCGATCACATGCGCGACTGGGCGCTCGGCAGCGACGGGGTGGTGAGCATGGGGATCTACTCGGACGGCAGCTACGGCGTCGCGAAAGGCCTGATCTATTCCTTCCCGGTCACCTGCCAGGGCGGCGACTGGAAAATCGTCCAGGGCCTGAAGCCGAACGACTTCAGCAAAGAGAAGATGAAGGCCACCGAGCAGGAGCTGATCGAGGAGCGCGACGCGGTCGCCCACCTGCTGCCGAGCTGAACCCGGCACCAACGAGGGCGGCTATTACTTGGCGCGATTTCCCAACTCCTCGCCGGGAACGGAAGCGAATAGCGCAGCGCTTTCAGTTAGTTAGGCAATGGCCTGGTTCTTGCTGTGCTGGTTCACGAGTGCGGGCGGGCGAACGCGCCGCGCGTACCGATCAACAACCAGGGAGACCAGTCACGTGTATCGGGCATCTGCAGCAGGGGTCATGGTTCTTGCCGTTCTGTTTCTGAGCGGCTGTTACATCTCCGTCCGCGACGACGGTCCGGAGGGCGGCTGGCAGGAGGACGGCGGCGACTGGCAGCTGCGCCAGCAGCGCAACCGCGAGGCCATCGGCTATCTGGAACTCGGGCGCGGCATCGATTCGCTGATGGCGGAACTCGGCACGCCGGATCTGACCGAGTCGTTCCTGCGCGACGGGCGCCAGTTCCGGGTTCTCTTCTACCGCACCCGGCTCGCTCGCGAGGACGGTTTGACCTCGCGGGACGAAACCACGCCGCTGGTGTTCGTCGACGGTGAACTGGTCGGCTGGGGGGAGTCGGCGATCGCTCACGCTCTACCCTGAGCGGCCGCCGGCCAGGCGCGGCCGGCCAGGCGCGGCCGGCCAGGCGGGTCGCTACTGGCCGCGGAACCGGGGCGTGCGTTTCTCGGCGAACGCGCGTCGCCCCTCGGCGCCATCGTCGCTGTCACGCACCGTGAGCAGGCGTTCGCGGGCCAAAGCGCCGGCCTCCGCCGGGCTGCGGTTCAGCGTCTCCAGCGAGAAACGCTTCAGCGTGCTGACGACCAGGGGCGCCGAATCGCGCAGGATCGCGGCCCACGCCATGGCCGCGCCGAGTTCCGTGCCGGCCGGCACGATCCGGTTCACCATGCCCGCGTCGCGGGCGCGCTCGGCGTCGAAGTCCTGGCCGAGGAGCATGAACTCCATGGCCAGTTTGTGGGGAATGCGCGCCACGGCGGAAGCGATCAGCCCGCCGGTGAACCCGAGTTGGGCCTCGGGGTAGCGGAACCGGGTGTTGTCCGCGGCCACCACCAGGTCGCACATCTGCACGATCACGTAGGCACCGCCGATGCACCAGCCGTGCACCGCGGCGATGATCGGTTTGCTCACCTCGACGCCGACTCCGGGTACGCCCTGCCACATCTCCCGGGGCGGCGCCTTGACGTCGGCGCCGACGGAGAACGCACGGTCGCCGGCAGCGTGGAGCACGCCGACGCGGTCGTCCGATTTCTCCAGGCGGCGCCAGCCAGCGGCAAGACCCTGGATGACGTCTTCGTCGAGGGCGTTCATTCTGTCCGCACGGTCGATGGTGATCACCGCGACGCCGTCGCGGGATTCGTAGCGGATCCGCTCGTTCATGCGCCGTGTCCTCCGCTGCCGCCATCGAGCCAGGCGTTGAAGCGCGGCTCGCGCTTGTCTTTGAACGCGGCGACGCCTTCCCGGGCGTCCGGATGGTGGTCGGACACCGCCGTCTTCGCCGCGATCTCGTCCAGGGACTGATTCCAGGTCAGCTCGGCGGCGTTGTACAGCGAGCGTTTCAGCAGCCGCATGGACACCTGCGGCCCGTTGGCGAGTTCGTTCGCCAGCGCCGTAGCGGCGGCCTCCAGGGAGTCCGCGGGCACCACCTCATGCACCAGGCCGAGTTCCAGCGCCTCCTCGGCGGTGACGATGCGCTTGCGCATTAGGAAGTCCAGCGCCCGGGCCAGACCCAGGTGCTGCACGAGCAGGTACTGACCGCCCTCGTCCGGCAGCAGGCCGAAACGCAGGGTCGCGCTGCCCAGCCGTGCGCCGGCGGCCGCGATGCGGAAGTCGCAGGACAGCGCCAGGGAGAAGCCGGTCTGGATGGCGATGCCGTTCACCGCCGCTATGGTCAGCTTGTCGAGCCCGCGCACCACGGTGTTGAGCTGCTGGGAAATCGTGCGCAGGCCGTTGTAGGTGCCGAGCGGCGAATCGTGACCGGGCGGGATGTCGGCAACCAGCGGGGTGCCGCCGAGTTCTGCTCCGCGGTAGGCATTGAGGTCGTCGCCGGCACAGAACGCGCGGCCGCTGCCGGTGAACACCAGCACCCGCACGGCGTTGTCCATCTGCGCCTGGGTCACGGCCTCGATCAGATCGCGCTTGATGCCGGTGGTCATGCCGTTCAGGCGCTGCGGCGAATTGAAGCGGAACCAGGCGATGCCCGGATCCTCGAGCTCGAGCTCGAAGCCGGTGAAGGTGCCGGTGTCCATGACGTCACTCCCCCATGATGGTTTTCCAGGTGTTCAGGTCGCGGATGTTCAGATAGGTGTTGTGCTTCTTGGTTTCGCCCATGGTCGCATTGGGCACGTGGGCGTAGTTGTGGCCCGGCAGCAGCAGGGTGTCGTCGGGCAGCGCACACAGATGCTGCAGGCTGCGGTACATGGCTTCCGGGTCCGAGCCCGGCAGGTCGACCCGGCCGCAGCCGTTGATGAACAGGGTGTCGCCGGAAACCAGAGTGTTCTTCACCCGGAAGCACTGTGACCCCGGGGTGTGACCGGGAGTGTGGAGGAACTCGACTTCGACGTCGCCGATGCGCAGCCGGTCGCCGGAATCAACCCGGCACAGGTCGCTTTCAGACACGCCGGTGACCTTACGCACCCCGTCGGCTTCCTCCCGGTGCACGTAGGCTTTCACGCCCTGGCGCTCGAGCAGGGCGGCGAGACCTTCGATGTCGTGGCCACCGAAGGAGCCGCCGACATGGTCCGGATGGTAGTGGGTGACGAGTGCCGCCGTGAGGGTGTAACCCTTGCTGGCGATGCGTTCGAGCAGCGCGTCCACGTCCCAGGCCGGATCGACGATGGCCACCTCCCCGGTGGACCGGGAGCCCACCAGGTACGTGAAGTTCTGCATGGGACCGATCTCGATCTGCTCGACGATCAGTTCCGACGGTTCCGGCTGTTGTGACATCGTCTACCTCCCGAGGGGATCAGTGTGAATTCACGGAGCGCCGTTCAGCACCGTACGCGACTCGATATTGCCTGCCAGGTCCTCCGGCAGCCACAGCGACGGCTTGAGCGCGCGGTTGGAGAACACGCTGGCGGCCTGGTCGGCGTAGTGCGGGGAATCGGGGCGGTCGCTCTGTCCCACCGGCAGGTACAGCCAGCTGCGGATGGGACTGCCCAGCTCGACGATCTGGGTCGAGGTCTGGCCGCGATTGCCCCAGCGCTCGTACTGCTCGTTCGGTTCTCCGTAGCCCATGGTGCGCAGGGTGGTGAGGCCGATGAGGTCGCCGCCACCGCCGCCGACCGGCCACGAGGCATCGTCGCGGCCGACCCGGAATACCCGGCCATACGGTGCTTCCGTCGTGCCGAGGTCGGACTCGAGGCGGGCCAGAGCGGCCGCAAACGTCTCCGCCAGCAGTCGCCGTTGAGCTTTGTCCAGGACCACGGCGGCCGGCTCCCGGCCCTGGACGATGGCGTAATGGTCGTCGATCGCCGCGCGCACCTCCCCGGCCCGGGGGTGTTCCGCCAGGGCCAGACGCCAGTAGGCGTATTTCAGCGCGGGCACCGACTCCCGGGTCAGGCGGCCGTCCCAGGCGATCAGGCTGTCCACGGCCGGGCGGCCCGGCGCGTCCGCCGCCACGGCGTCGTTCAGGGCGGCAAGCCAGCGTTCGATGCCGTAGGGCTTCACGTCCACGGCGTAATCGAGGGCTTCGGTCACCGTTACCGAATCGTCGGCGGCCAGCAGCTCGATGGCCCGTGCGCCGCGCTGGTTGGTCCAGCCGTCCAGGCTCGGGCCGTAGTTGGCACTGCTGAACAGATAGCCGGGCTGGGCGGTGAGTCGGAACGGGCTACCGACCATCATCGCGTCCGGCGGGATGTTGCAGTTCTGCATGTAGCCCTGCTCGGGATTCAGCACGCTGAGGAGGTCGCGTCCCGGGTGCAGCCCGCGCCAGTCGCTGTCCGGATCGCTGGCGTCCACCGGCCGCGAGTAGTCGAAGCCGTCGCTGCGCACCGGAACCCGGCCGGTGCGCTGGTAGTAGATGTTGCCGTCGCTGTCCGCCGCCATCAGGTTCTGCGGAAACATGGCGAGGCTGTCGCCGGCGGCCACGGCGCCCTGGTAGTCCTCGGCGAAGTTCAGGGCTTCCCAGACCGCCATCGGATTCGCGTTCTCGTCATAGGGAATCCGCGCGGCGTAGGCGACGCTGGCGGTGCTGGCGACGATGGGACCGTGGGCGGAGGAGCGCAGGGTGAACTCGCGCTCGCCCTCATCGCGCACGCCGAGGGTCACGGTGCGCTCGCTGATCGGCAGCCAGTCGTCGCCGTAGCGGTAGCGGGTCGGATCGTCCGGATCCAGGGTCAGGGCGAAGACGTCGCCCGTGTCCGGACCGCCGGTGGTCATGGCCCAGGCCAGGTGCTCGTTGTGGCCGAGGCCGATGTAGGGGTTGCCGGCCAGGGTCACGCCACTTCCGCGCAATTCTCCGGCATGGATGCGCACTTCCCAGAACCGCGACACTCCCCACCAGGACAGGTGCGGGTCGATCAGCAGCAGGGCGTGGCCCGAGGCGCTGCGCGACGGCGCCACCGCCCACTGATTCGACGCCCGCCGCGGGCTGACGAAACCGGGATCGACGCCGCCGCGGCGCAGATCGTTGAGGGCCTCGTCGATGGACCAGTTGTAGAGAAACATGCGCCCGAACGCGGCCACCATCTGCGCGCTGACGGCGCGCTCGCCCCACCACGACGGCCGGTCCGCGGGGTGCTCGGCGTAGAACGCGTTGATCCCGTCGGCAAAGGCCTCGAGCCGCGCGCGGATGGGCTCCGGCGTGTCCGGCCACTGCCGCTGAGCGATTCCGTAGTGGTCGAACATGCGGGCGACGAGGTCCTGTTGAATCTGGTCTTCCCCGGCAATCTCCGCCAGCTCGCCCATGGCGATCTTCAGGTTCATGAGCAGCTGGGTCGGTCGGTCGTCGGCCTGGGCGTAGCCCATGGCGTAGAAGCCGGCGTCGACGCTGGGCGCGTAGATGTGCGGTACCCCCCAGGTGTCGCGGTAGATCACCGTGCGCCCGGCGTCCTCACCCTGGCCGGGCAACGGTGCGGCTTGACCCGCTGGAGTGGTCGTGTCTTCGGGCTGCGGCGCCGGGCTGCAGGCGCAGAGGGCGAGGACGACGAGCGCGCCGACCGTGCGCAGCGTCGCGTTGGTGTTGCGGTTCCGCGTCATGAATCCCCCTTCCGCGGTGACGATTGGCGGATCATACCAGCCGGATGGCGGTGACTTCGCAGCGCGAACCGAGGCGCAGCACCGGGCCCCAGGTTCCCGTGCCCGGAGACACGTACAGGCGCATGCCGTCGACCTCGTAGAGGCCGTGGATCAGCGGGAAGATGCGCCGTACCAGATAGTTGAACGGCACGATCTGGCCGTTGTGGGTATGCCCGCAGAGCATCAGGTGGCAGCCCCAGCGGGCTGCGTCGGGGGCGCCGTCGGGGCGGTGGTAGAGGAGGACGCGGAAGGCGTCGGTAGCGGGGCTGATCGAGGGCAGCACGCGGCTCACCTGGCTCTTCGGCTCGGCGTCGTCGATGCCGATGAGCTGCAGAGGTCCGCTCGTCACGCTGCGGTTGCGCAGCACGGTCACGCCGAGCGCTTCCAGGCGCGCGCAGATTTCGGCGCAGTCCACGTAGCGTTCGTGATTGCCGATGATGAAGTAGCTGGGCGCATCGAGTTCTGCCAGCGGCGCCAGCACGTCGGCGCCGATGTGACGGAAATCCACGAGGTCGCCGGTGATCAGCACGCAGTCGCCGTCGGCACGGTTCGCCAGGCGCACGGCGCGGGCCAGAAATCGGCCGCTGCGCGAGCCGACGTGGACGTCGCTCAGCTGTACCAGAGTGAGGCCGCGGGCTGCCTCGGTGGCGGGCACGTCGACGTGGCGCAGGTGCAGACGTTCGGCGCTGACGAAGGCGAACCCGGTCAGCGCTGCCGTGGCGCCCAGCAGGGCGACCCCCGAGGCCTGGGACGGCAGCGGCAACAGGGCCGACAGCAGCTCCCAGGGCAGCAGCAGACAGAAGGCCATGAAGCAGACGCCGAGCCAGGTCATTACCAGCGCCGCCAGGGCGCGGGCCGGGCGCCCTGGGAGCCACTCGTAGATCAGCCGGCCGATGGCCGGTCCGGCGAGCAGCGCGACCAGGACGCCGCTACCGGGCTGAAAGTCCGGCAGCGCCAGAGTCAGCATGCGCAGGGGCGGATACACGAGCACGGCGTAGTAGAGGACGAGAAAGACCACGAACGGCGCGAGCCGACGGTACAGGCGGCGGCCGACGGAGACGCGGGCGGCACCCGCTGGCGCGCCGGTGTTCACAGTGCCGGGGCCGCTACCAGCGCGATGGCGCTGACGTCCGTTGCGTTGTGCAGGCGCGCGCCGCCGCGCTGCGGCTGGCGCAGAGCCAGCGTCGGCACCAGGGCCGCCTGCTCGGGACCGAGGCTGAGCGGTCCGACTCTGACGCTGCCGCGCACGCCGATGCAGACCGCGTAGTCGCAGTGAGCCGGCAGCGTAAGCTCCGCGCCCGGCGGCAGGGTCACCCGCCAGACCTGAAAGTCGTCGAAGCTGACGATGCGCTCCACGCCCTCGGCCACGCGCTCGAAGCGCGGCGGCGGCGGGGCGTCGAGGCGCATGTTCGCCACCGCGGTCTCGCTGTCCCAGTGGTTCTGGGTAACCACGCGCTGGGCGAAGGAGATGATGTAGCGCTCGTAGCTCGGGGTCTGAAACTCGATCACCCGGACCCCGTGCTGCAGCGAGTGGGGCAGCCAGGTGGGCACGACCACCACGTCGCCGACGCCGAGTTCGCGCAGTTCGGTGAACGCCTCCATCGCGGCGCGACGCTGCGACTCGAGGGTCGGGTCGTCGCCGGCGCCTTCGTCGATGGCGCGTCGAACCCGCTCGTAGGCCCGCACCGCGGCCAGATAGTCGGCGCGAAAGCGCCCGTCGTCGGCGTAGCGCTCGCGCAGCGCCTGGTTCATACCGAAGCGGATCCGGCCACGGCCGTCGGGCCAGGCCCGTGGGTCAACGTGGCTGACCACGTAGACCTCGCGCTTTTCGTCGTGTGTCTCGAAGTAGAGGTCGCCGGATACGGGCTCGGGCTTCGGATCGAGGATCTTCAGCAGCACCAGCGAGGCGCCGTTCACGAGGTGTCTCGGTGCCAGGGCCAGGTACTGGGACAGCGGCAGCTCGCCGGTCGCGCTGACGACCCTGCTTTCGCCCCGTGCCTCGATGCCGGTGAGCCACAGCTCATGCCCCCAGGGTTTGCCGACGTGCACCGGGGCGAGGCGCACGGGGTCGTCGAGAAACAGCTCGTGGTCGCCGAGCGTCATCCGGACGCGGCGCCTGCCTGCCTCGCTGAAGATCCGGTAGCTCGCCGTCAGCTCGAGGCTGTCCGGCTCGGTCCGCCACGGGCGTTCGAGGCGCACGGTCTGTTGGAACTCCATCGGCTCCGCGGCGCCGGAACGCAGGGCCCGGTCGAGGGCCGCGTCGCTGTCGGGATAGCTGATCACGATGTCCGATTCCGGCGAGTCTTTGTCCTGATGCGGAGGTAAAGTAGTCGAGCTGCGGGCCAGCGGCGGCCGGCAGCATCGAGAGGTCCATGCTACCCGATCAGCACATCTGCGAGCGCGCGAGACTGTCCCGGGACCCCCGCTTCGACGGGGCGTTGTTCGTTGCCGTGCAGACCACGGGCATCTACTGTCGTCCGGTCTGCCCGGCGCGGGCGCCGGCGGCGGTGAACGTGCGCTACTACGCGTCCGCGGCGGCGGCGGAGGAGGCCGGATTCCGCCCGTGCCGGCGCTGCCTGCCGGAGGCCGCGGCACGGGTGCCGGAGTGGTGCATCGCCAGCCGCACGGTGGTCCGGGCCCTGCGCCTGATCGATGCGGGCGTCGTGGATGAGGCCGGGAGCCGGTCACTGGCCGCCCGCCTCGGACTCAGCGTCCGTCATCTCAACCGCCTGTTCCGCGATGAGTTCGGGGCCACGCCGAAGAGCCTGGCCATGAGCCGCCGCCGGGCGCTGGCGAAACGCCTCATCGACGACACCGACCTCCCCATGGCGGCGGTGGCGACCCAGGCCGGCTACGGCAGTCTGCGGCGCTTCAACGACGATCTGCGGCGCTGTTACCGGCGGACCCCGTCGGAACTGCGCGCGCAGCGGCGGCGGCGGGCCGTCGCGCAGGGCGGCGCGCTCACGCTGCGCCTGCCGGTGCGCGCGCCGTACAATGCCGCCTGGGTGTTCGAGTTTCTCGAACGCCGGGCCCTGGCCGGCTTCGAGACGGTCTCCGCGGTCTGTTACCGGCGCCGCGTGGCGTCCGGGGATGCCGCGTCGAGCTGGATCAGCGTGGTCTGGGACGCCGGCGCGCTGCGCCTGGAACTGCCCGAGGGCTGTCCGCTGGCGCTGGCGGACCTGTTGCCGCGGGTGCGCCGGGTGTTCGACCTCGATGCCGAGCCGGTCACCGTCGACGCGGATCTCGCCGCAGATCCGCTGCTGGCGACGGTGATTGAGCGGCATCCCGGGCTGCGGATCCCGGGCGCCTGGGACGGTTTCGAGACCGCGGTGCGTGCCATTCTCGGCCAGCAGGTCAGCGTTGACCGGGCCACGCGGCTGGCACACCGGCTGCTCGAGCGCTACGGCGTCGAATGCCTGCAACAGCCGGCGCTGCTGGCCCAGGCCAACCCCGCCGAAATCGGCATGCCGAGCAAACGCGGTGAGGCGATCCGCCGCCTGGCCCGGGAGGTGGCGGCAGGACGCCTGCAGCTCGACGAGTCGGTGACCGCGGACGGACTGCGCGACGCGCTCTGCGCCATACCCGGCATCGGCCCCTGGACGGCCGGCTACGTGGCCATGCGGGTGGCCAAGGACCCGGACGCGCTGCCGGCCAACGACTGGGTGGTGCTGAAGATGCTGGAGGCCGCGACCATCGGTGCGCCGGCGGCGGTGCGGGCCGCGGCCGCCGGGCGCCCGGGGAGCCGCAGCGACGCGTGGCGTCCGTGGCGCGGCTACGCGGTGATGTATCTCTGGAAGCTCTCGCAGAGCGCGCGGGCCGCTGCCGCTGCCCGGCGGGCCGGAGGCCCGGCGTGGGAGGCGCGATGATCTACAGCTATCTGGATACCCCGGTAGGCCGCCTGCTGCTGGCCGCTGCCGACGGCAAGCTCAAACGCGTCGTGTTTCCCAGCGGCAGCCGGGCCGGTGGTCCGGAGCCGGGGTGGACGCGTCACGACGATCCGTTTCACCGGGTCCGCACTCAGCTGCTGGAGTATTTCGCCGGCCGGCGACGCGACTTCGATCTGCCGCTGGCGCCGGACGCCACGCCGTTTCAGGCGCAGGTCCTCGACGCCTTGCTGGAGATTCCGTACGGCGAGACCCGCAGCTACAAGGACATCGCGGTGCGCGTCGGCAATCCCCGGGCGGTGCGCGCGGTGGGCAGCGCCAACGGCAATAATCCACTGCCCATCGTGATTCCGTGCCATCGGGTGATCGGCAGCAGCGGCGCCCTCACCGGATTCGGTGGCGGCCTCGACAACAAGCGTTACCTGCTCGATCTGGAACGCCGCCACTCGGGTCTGTTCGTGGCCCGCTGACAAGGCGGCCGACGCTACCTCAAGCTACTTCGATACTTTCCAGAAACGCGTGCCTTCCAGTGACAGGTTGTACATCAGGCCGGTGTTGCCGAACACGAAGCCGACGATGGGCTCGGTGCCGCTGTGGGTGCTGATGTCTTCGCCGACGCCGAATTCGATGAGGGCGATGCTGCCGTCGACGCCGGCTTCCCAGCCGTTACTGGCGCGGAAGGTCGCCAGTGCCTGGTCGGTCATGAACATCAGCACCTGGGCCCGGGCCTGGCCGCCGATCTGAAAGCCCACCGACGCGGCCGCGACCCGGTAGTACTGGACCGGTTGCCCGCCGACGAGCAGGGAACCCTCGCCGTACTCGCCACCGAGCCCGAATCCCGCCTTGAGAACCCGGGGAAACACCAGAATGCCGCTGGCCTTCGCGGCCAGCTCTCCGGCGGCCGGCGAGCGCTCGTAGAGCTGCGCCAGGGCGCTGTCGACGCGAGCGTCGATCTCGGTCTTGCTGGCGGCGAGGACAGCGGTTCCTGCCAGCAGAAAGGCGGCTGCGAGCACCCAGCGGAGCGGTGATGGTCGATCGGTGCGGCGCATGTCGGGCCCCTCGGTGAATCGTGCGGACCTTATACCACCGCCGCCGGGGACCGGCGACCACGTGATCCGGCCGCGGCCGAAGCAGCGCCTCCGGCGGCGCATTCAGCCGGCCTGATCAGGTCCGGGCGAGCGCCGCGAAGCGGTCGAAATAGTCGGGAAAGGTCTTGGCGACGCAGCCCGGGTCGCGGATCGTCACCGCCACGCCGCCAAGCGCCACCAGGGAAAAGCACATGGCCATGCGGTGGTCGCCATAGGTGTCGATGCTGGCGCGTCGCCACTGCTCCGGCGGTTCGATGCGCAGGTGAGCCGCGCCTTCCTCGACCCGGGCGCCGACCTTGACCAGTTCCCGGGCCATGGCGTCGAGCCGGTCGGTTTCCTTGACGCGCCAGTTGGCGACGTTGCGGATCTGGCTGGGCCCGTCGGCGAACAGCGCCAGCACCGCCACGGTCATGGCCGCGTCCGGGATGTGGTTGAGATCGAGGTCGACGCCGCGCAGCGTACCCGACGCCGGCGGCCGCACGCTGATCGAATCCGCCGCGCGCGATACCCGGGCGCCCATGGCCTCGAGCACGTCGACGAAGGCGACGTCGCCCTGCACGCTGTCGGCGCCGATGCCGGTGACCGTGACGCCGGGTCCTCGAATCGCGCCGGCGGCCAGGAAGTAGCTGGCCGACGAGGCATCGCCTTCCACCAGAAAGCGCGCCGGTGCGGTATAGCCGCCGGGCTCGACGGTGAACGCGTGGTAGTCGCGGTGGGTCGCCCGGGCGCCGAAGCGGCGCATCATGTCCAGGGTGATGTCGAGATACGGCTTCGACACCAGCTCGCCGATCACCTCCACGTGCACGGTGGCGGCAGCCAGCGGCGCTGCCATCAGCAGCGCCGTGAGGAACTGGCTGGAGACGTCGCCGCGGATGCGCGTGGTGCCGCCCTCGAGGCCGGTCCCGGTCACCTCCAGCGGCGGGTAGCCTGCCTTACCCAGATAGCGCACCTGCGCGCCGAGCGGGGCCAGGGCATCCACGAGGTCGGCGACGGGTCGTTCGCGCATGCGCGCCGAGCCGTCGAGGACGAAGCGGCCGCCGCCCAGGGTCAGTGCCGCGGCCAGCGGTCGCAGCGCGGTGCCGGCGAGGCCGAGGTACAGATCCCAGTGGCCCGGTTCCGTCACCAGTGGGCCGCCGCGCCCGATCACCGTGCAGTCGCCGGCCAGCGCCACCGACACGCCGAGCTGGCGCAGCGCGGTGATCATGACCGTCGTGTCCTCGCTGTGCAGCAGGTTGTCGAGGTGCGTGGTGCCCCGGGCCAGCGCGGCGAGCAGCAGCGCGCGGTTGGAAATGCTCTTCGACCCGGGCAGCGTCAGCGTGCCGGCCAGATGATCGACGGGGTCGAGGTGCAGAGCGTCCATGGGCGGGGATTCTACTCCACGGCCGTTTGCTGCGGCGGCGGCGCCGGGCGTAGCCGCGACAGAAAGTCGGCCAGCGAGTCCGCCACGGGGCGCAGCGGCCGGCGGCCCGGCGCCTCCAGCACCACCGCGCCGGAGCCGTTGTCGACGCTGAGGAACAGCTCCGAGTCCGGCTCGGTGCAGGCGAAAAATACGGTGAAGGGCGCCCGTGCCCGGCGCTTCGCCAGGGCGTGGCCGATCAGATTCTCCACCAGGCGGTCGGCGTCGTCGGCGTTCCACAGCTGCAGCAGGCTGACGTGGCCGTCGTCGGCCTCGGCTTCGAGGCCGCCCGACCAGTAGCGGCCGTAGTAGTCCTTGATGTCCGGGTGGATGGCGAACTCGAGCGCGCGTTCCAGCCCGGCAAAGTCGTCGGCCGGCCCGTGGCGGCGCAGCGGCTGCCAGGGCACGCGACGCTCTCCGGTGTCGTCGAGATAAGGTTCGCCGTTCTCGCACGGCGAGCGCCAGGCGGCGTCGAACGGCTCGGTGAGACGTGGACAGGCGGCAACATAGCGCTCGACGAAAGCGTCGAGGGCGGCGCCGACGTCGGCGCCGGACGGTTCGGGGACCAAGACTCCCTCCAGGCGGCACGATGGCCGCATGGTATCACCGCGGCGGCGACCCCTCGCGCTGATCCGATCGGCGCCCGTGCGGGCGGCCGCGCGTCATGGCGTCAATGAGCAGCGCCCGTTCCTCAGCGGTCATGGCACGCGCCATGCGCACCAGCAGGGCGTGGTTCGCCTGCTGACTGTCGAGCAGGGCGGCGCGGAAGCCGCCGAGCGCGGCAGTCAGCGCGTCCGCGTCGAACGGTTCCGCCGCCAGGGCGTCGTTGATCTGGCGCTGCGCCTCGCGCATGCGCCGCAGCTCGCCGCGCAACCCGCGGAAGTGATCGCGCAGCGGTGGGCCGAGGGCTTCGCGCCGCGCTTCGGGCAGCTCGCGCAGCACCCGGAACATGCCGAGTGACGGATCCAGACTCGCCGGCGCCAGCCCGTCGGGCCCGCTGAGCCGCCCGACCACGAAGCCGGCGAGCGCCAGGTTGACGGCGAGCGAGGCGATCAGAACGACCAGCAGCCAGCGACTACTGCCCATTGTCCACCTCCGCGTAGATATCGCTGAAGGCCAGGGACATCACCTCGTCGGCGAGGTCGGTATCGAGCGGTTCCTGCACGGCGGCGCCGGCCAGATAGCCGCCTGCCACGACGAACAGGGCAAGCACGGCTGGCCGCCAGACTCGCCCCGTCAGCCAGTCGAGCCCGCGCTGCAGGCCGTCGCGCCGCGGCGTGCTGGCGACGATGCGTGCCGCCAGGTGGGCGGGCGCGGCACGCGCCGGATCGGCCAGTCCGGCCAGATACCGGTCGACGCGCTGCGCCGCCTCGAGGCTGCGTCGTGCGGACGCATGCTCGGTCAGGCACGCGCCGGCCGGGCCGATCCGCTCCTGCGGCCAGCGCTCGAGATCGGCGCCCCATCGGTCCAGTGCCTGCTCGAACTCAAGCGGTGTCATGGTCGGTGCTCCCGGTTGATGGGTTGCTCTGCGGTGGCTCGGCGTCCAGCAGGGTCTGGCGCAGGTTGCGCCGCGCCCGCGCCAGCAGGGATTCCAGGCTGCGCACGGAGACGCCGAGGATGGCGCCGGCGTCGCGGTTGGAAAAGCCCTGGACCTGACACAGCAGCAGGGCGGCCCGCTGATTCGGCGGCAACGCGGCAATGGCGCCGTCGAGGCGTCGTGCGCTCTCGTCGTCGGCTGCCCGGGTTGCGGGGTCGGCGTGCTCGTCCTCGACGAGGTCGAGCGACACGCCAGTCTGCTCACGCCGTCGGCGCGCGGCATCCACGGCCAGGTTGTGGGCGACGCGGTGCAGCCAGGTGGTGAACGCCACGGTGCCCGGCCGGTAGCTGCCCGCCCGCTGCCACACTCTGAGGAACGTCTCCTGGCTGAGATCGTCCGCGTCCGCGGACGATCCGCTGAGGCGGCTCAAGTAACGATGCACTGGGTCGAGGTGCCGGGCGACCAGAGTCGCGAATGCCGATCGGTCGCCCTGCACCACCTGCGCCATGAGCGCATCGTCATCGGGAGCCGCCACCCGTCGGGGTCAGCCGCGATCGTCGTCCTGCCGCGGGCGCTTCGGATGATGGGCGCGGGCCTCCTCGCGGGTGACCGTGCCGTCGCCGTCGGCGTCCATCTCCGCCAGCCGGGCGCTCGGGTCCGGCAGCTCGTCGCGGCTCAGGCCGCCGCTGCCGTCGGTGTCCAGGCGCGCGAACATCCGCGCGCGAAAGCCGTCCCTGCGTGCTTCCCGGATCCGCTCGGCGGTGAACTCTTCACGCGACAGCTGGCCGTCGCTGTCCGCATCGAGCTGGTCGAACAGCTCTGCGTCCGCCTCCGGTCGCCGGTCGCCGTCGCCGCGCGGGTGGTGGAACGGTCCGTCGTGGTTGCCGTGACGACGCGAGCCTTCGGGGCGCGGGGCGGCGGCGAGTTCGGCAGCGCTGATCTCGCCGCTGCCGTCCGTGTCCATGGCCACGAAGCGCGCCTCGGCGCGTGCCGCGGCGTCGGCCACCGACAGCGGAAACGCGGGTCCGCGCTCGCCGGCAGCGGCAGCCACTCCCACCAGGGCGGCGAGCGCGCCGGCCAGGGCTGCGGCGCGGAACGGGGTTACGGGATGCTTGGTCATGTCGACTCCTCGGTTTACTACTCGGTTGTGTCGTTCCCTTGTACGCGCGTCGCGGCGGAACCCGTCGCCGGGCCGTAGTGAATTTCTGCGACCCGGAAGCGCCGCGGCTTGCCGTCGCGCAGAATCTCGATTTCATCTTCCAGGGTCTTCTTCAGCAGAGCCCGGGCCACCGGGGCGTCGATGCTGATGTAGGCAGGGTCCAGGTCGAACTCGTCCGGACCGACGAGCCGGTAGCTCAGGCAATTGCCGTCGTCGTCGGCGAGCGTCACCCAGGCGCCGAAGAAGATCCGCTCGGTATCCGGCGGTTTCCGGTCCACCACCTGGAGTTCGTCGAGGCGTTTGGAGAGAAACCGCACCCGGGCGTCGATCTCGCGCAGCTGCTTCTTGCCGTAGATGTACTCGGCGTTTTCCGAGCGGTCCCCCTGGGCGGCCGCCTCGGCGACCTTCCGGGTCACCTCGGGCCGCTCGACCTTCCATAGGGTTTTGAGCTCCGCGGACAGGCGCGCGTAGCCTTCCGGCGTGATGTAGGGCGAGGAGCGCGGTCGCGGCGGCCGGTAGCGGCTCATCGGGGGGTGGGGTCTGGTGCCAAAGGTTTAGTCGCCGGGTCGGGCTAGACGGAATCAGTCTAACGGAGCCGTTCTCGATCCGTATACTCGCGGTCAGACACGGTCGGTCAGACACGCGAACGGAGGCTATCCGATGCGGCGTCTCTACTACCTTGCCGACGAGCTTCACGTCTGCCAGCAGGTCGAACGCAGTCTGCGCGAATGCGGCCTGCGTGACAGCGATTTCCACGTCGTCTCCCGCGACGAGATCGGCCTCTACCAGCACCGGATCCACTCCGCCACCGCCTATCAGCGCCTCGACGTGGTGCCCGCCGGGGAGCGCTGGGCGCTGACCGGCGCCGCGGTTGGTGCTCTGGTCGGTCTGTTCGCCATGACCGTGCAACCGCTGGCCTGGCCGATTGACGGGCTCACGGTGCTGCTGCTCATCCTGGTCGGCGCGCTGTTCGGCGCCTGGCGCGGTGCGCTCATCGGCCTGTCGCGCGACTGCTACAAGATCGCCCGCTTCGCCGACGACCTCGCGGCGGGCCGGCACCTGCTGATGGTGGACGTCAACGACCGCAACCGCAGCCGGGTTCGCGCGCTCATGAGCGTGCGCTTTCCCAGCGTCGCGTTCTGCGGTCGCGATTCGACACTGATCGGCCCATTCGCCGCGGACCCGGCGCGCTGACCGCGTCTGGCCGACCGCGTCTGGCCGACCGCGTCTCGCCGACCGCGTCTGGCCGACCGTGCCACATCAGCGGCCCATGAGGCGCGCCAGGCTGTCGGCCAGGGGCGCGCGGGCGATGCCATGCTCGGTGACGATTCCGGTCACCAGCGCCGCCGGGGTGACGTCGAACGCCGGGTTGTGGACGGCGACGCGGGCCGCGGCGTCCCCGAGCACCTCGCTTGCGTCGCGTTGCTCGATCACCACTTCGGCGCCGCTGCGGGTATGCGGGTCGTAGGTGGAGGAGGGGCAGGCGACGTAGAACGGCACGTCGAAATGCTGGCACAGCACGGCCAGGTTCAGGGTGCCGATCTTGTTCACCACGTCGCCGTTGGCCGTCACCCGGTCGGTTCCCACCAGCACCAGGTCGACGGCGCCGGCGGCCATGAGACTGGCGGCCATGCTGTCGCAGATCAGGGTTACGTCGATGCCGGCGCTGGCCAGTTCCCAGGCGGTGAGGCGCGCGCCCTGAAGCAGCGGCCGGGTTTCGTTGACGAACACTCGGAAAGGCACTCCGGCCCGGTGGCGCAGATACATCGGCGCGGTAGCGGTGCCGAGCCCGCTCACCGCCAGCGACCCGGCGTTGCAATGGGTCAGCAGGGTGGAACCCGGGGTGATCAGCGACTCGCCGTGGCGGCCGATGTCGAAGCAGATCTGCCGGTTTTCCCGATGGATGGCCTCCGCCTCGGCGGTGAGCGCGTCCAGGGTCGGTTCGGCCGCCGCGCGCCGCTCCAGGCGCGCGCCGGCCCAGGCCAGGTTCACGGCCGTGGGGCGGGCGCGGCACAGGCGCCGGGTCAGGCCCTGCAGGCGCCGAAGGAAGTCCGCGGGCGTCTCTGCTTCCGCCGCGGGCGCTGCTTCCGCCGCGGGCGCTGCTTCCGCCGCGGGCGCTGCTTCCGCCGCGGGCGCTGCTTCCGCCGCGGGCGCTGCATCCGCCGCGGGCGCCTCCGCGGCCATGGCGACGACCAGCGCGTAGGCGGCGGCGATGCCGATGGCCGGGGCGCCGCGAACCGCCAGGCTGGTGATGGCGGCTTCGGCGTCGGCCAGGCTCGCGATGGGCAGGTAGTGCACGGTGCCGGGCAGGCGGCGCTGATCGAGCAGCGCCAGCCGGCCGTCCTGCCAGCGCACCGGGTCCGGCACGCCGTCCACGGCGAGGGGATCTGCGTTCATGCCAGGCTCCGTGCCAGCGCGGCGACCAGGGCGCCGCCCGTGGCGGCCGCGCTGGGCCCGCAGCCGAACACACCGTCGCGGTGGCCGAGGGTCACGAACACCAGGGGTCGGCCGGGATGGGCGGCAAGCAGCCCGGCGACGGCGTCGACCATGGCCGGCGAGCCGTAGGGTACGTCGGCGGCAGTGGCCGGCAGCGCCAGTTCTTCCGCACGCTGCCAGATGTCGGGACTGTGCCCGTGCAGCACCCAGCCGACGCTGGCGTCGGCCTGGTAGACCATGGCATGGGTCAGGGTCTCGGACGACGGCGGCTGGTGACCGAGCGCGTCCACCCAGAAACGCGCGGTATTGCCGGCGACGATGCGCACCAGATCAGCGTCCTCGAAGGCGGGGGTTCCGGCGGTCTGACTGGCGGTGATGACGAACTGCTCCGGCTGCTGGGGGTCGCGCGCGCTGAGGTTGCCGAAACCGAGGCCGCCGTAGCGTCCGGCGTCCTGGCCCAGCAGGCCGAGACGGCGCAGCACCGTGCGCCAGCCGCGCAACGCCAGGAACTGTTCCGGGTCGGCCACCGGACCGTCCGGGTGTTCCAGGCCGTAGGCGAAGCGGATGGTTCCCTCGGTTTCCTGATCGGTGCTCGGGTCTGTTCGTGACATGGCTGCTCCGGCTGTGGCGCGAGTGTACTCCGCGCGCGGCTTCAGACGTTCGGATCGAGCATCGGGGTCCAGGTGTCGAGAAACTGCCCGCCGTCGGCGACCAGGTGGGCGCCGTTGATGTAACGCGCGGCAGGGGAACACAGGAACAGACACTGGGCGGCGACCTCGTCGGGCTCGCCGAGACGATGGCTGGGAATGTCCTTCAGGGTCTGCTGCTCGTAGTCGTCCAGATCGGAGTGGGCGTACTCCTCTTCACGCAGACCCTGGGTGGCCACCGAACCCGGCGCCAGCGCGTTGATCGTGACGCCTTTACGCGCCCAGTAGTAAGCGAGCGTCCGGGTCAGATTCACGACCCCGGCGCGGGCGGCGCCGGAATGCGCAAACGGGGGGGCGCCACGATCGAAGGAGTAGACGTGGACGATGTTGACGATGCTGCCGAAGCCGCGTTCGACCATGTGCCGGCCGACCCGCTGGCAGACGTTCCAGGTGCCGTTGAGGTTCAGGTCCACCACCGAACGCCAGCCGTTGTCGGTGATATCCAGCGGGCGCGCGGGAAACTGACCGCCGGCGTTGTTGATCAGGAAGTCCACGGTGCCGAAGCGTTCGAGGGCCGCAGCGAGCAGGGCATCCACCTGCTCCGGGGCGCGGATGTTGGTCGGCTGCGCGAGACAGCGTCGACCCAGGTCTTCGATCGCCGCCGCGGTGGGAGCCAGGTTTTCCGGTTTGCGGCTGGCGATTACCACGTCCGCGCCGAAGCGCGCGAACGCCAGCGCGATGGCCTGGCCGATGCCGCGGCCGCCGCCGGTGACCAGGGCGGTGCGGTCCCGGAACAGGTCCGGGGCAAAGGTGTCCAGGGGGGGCGGCTGCATCGATCCTCCGATTTGCTGTGGCGCCGGCGTGTCGTGCTGTGCCGCGCGACATTATCGTTAGCCCGCGTTACACCTCCAACCCGCGTTACACCTCGAACCCGCGTTACACCTCCAACCCGCGTTACACGTCTAGCCGATGTTCCGCGGCAGGGCAAGCGCTGTCGCCCGCGCCGGGCTGGCCTCGGGCTGCTTCTTGAACCGCCGTCGTGACGGGGCTACTGTGCTTCGCCAGACCACCTCGGGAGCCCGACGATGACCCTGCAGCAGTCGTCCGAAACGTTTCGCGCGTCGCGGCGCCTGCGCGCCGCGCTGGGGCGTTGGCGCGCCGTGACGTTGATCTGCTGCGGGCTCGGCTTCGTGCCCGCGGCATTGGCCGCCGAGGAGACCGCGCTCGCCGAGGCGAAGACCTCGGCGCTGGCGGTGATGGAAGCGTTCCTGCAGGCGTTCAATGCCCGGGACGAGGCCGCCTGGGCGGATTCCCTTGTGTTCCCTCACGTGCGTGTGGCGAGCGGGACCGTGGTGGTGTATCCGGATCGGGCGGCGTTCCTCGAGGCCATGGACCTCACCGCGTTCGCCGAGCAGAGCGGCTGGGACTACAGCACCTGGGACGATCTCCAGGTCGTGCAGGCTTCCGCGGACAAGGTGCACATCGCGGTGAAATTCACCCGCTACGATCCGAAGGGCGTGGAACTCGCGAGCTACGCGTCGTTCTACGTGGTGGAACGCGTGGACGGACGCTGGGGCGTGCGCGCGCGCTCCAGTTTCGCTCCGTAGCCGGTCATGGCCGCGGACTGGAACAGCGACCGCTTCGGATTCGAGACCCGGGCGATTCACGCCGGCCAGGCGCCGGACCCGTCCACGGGAGCAGTGGTCACGCCGCTCTACCTGACGTCCACGTTTCAGCATCGGTCGCCGGGCGAACACCTCGGCTACGAGTACAGCCGTTCGGACAATCCCACGCGGCGCGCCTACGAGACCTGCGTGGCCAATCTCGAGGGCGCACGCTTCGGCTTCGCTTTCGCGTCCGGCTGCATCGGCGCCGCCACCGTGGTCCACCTGTTGTCCCAGGGCGATCACATGGTCTGCTGCGACGACATGTACGGCGGCAACTTCCGCATGTTCGAGCAGGTGTTCCGGCGCAGCGGACTGGATTTCACCTATCTCGATCTGACCGACCCCGAGGCCCTGCGCGGGGCGCTGAGGCCGAACACGCGCATGGTCTGGATCGAGTCGCCCACGAATCCGCTGATGAAGCTGGTGGACATTGCGGCTGTGGCGGCGGTCACCCACGAGGCAGGGGCGACGCTGATGGTCGACAACACCTTCATGAGCCCCTACTTCCAGCGTCCGCTGGAACTCGGTGCCGATCTGGTGCTGCATTCCACCACCAAGTACGTCAACGGCCACAGCGATCTCGTGGGCGGCCTGGTGGTCACCGACGACGAGGCTCTGGCGGAACGGCTCGGTTTCCTCAGCAATGCGCTGGGCGGCATCCAGAGCACCTTCGACGCCTATCTGTGCCTGCGCAGCCTGAAGACCCTGGCGCTGCGCATGCAGGCCCACGAGCGCAATGCCCGCGCGGTAGCGGAGTTCCTCGAAGGCCATCCGGCGATCACCTGGGTGGCCTATCCGGGGCTGACCAGCCATCCCCAGCACGCACTCGCCTGCCGGCAGACGTCGGGTCACGGCGGCATGCTGAGCTTTCGCGTGCGCGGCGGGCTGACGGGCGCGCGACGAGTGCTCGAAGGCGTCGAGGTTTTCACCCTGGCGGAGAGCCTGGGCGGTGTCGAGTCGCTGATCGAGCACCCGGGCCTGATGACCCACGCCAGCATGCCACAAGCGCAGCGCCTGGCGCTCGGCATCGACGACGAGCTGATCCGCCTGTCGGTCGGCATCGAATCCGTTGCCGACCTCATCGCCGATCTCGACCAGGCCCTCGGCGGTCTCGGGACCTGAGCGGAGGATGGTATTCGACGACGTGGGCCGGCACGTTGCCCAAGCCGGCGGGTTCGATCGCGCTGCGGTGCCCCTCGGCATGTACCTGGCCTGGCTCGCCAACCATCAGCTGTTGAGCGCCGCTTTCAGCGAACGCGCAGCGACCCTGATCACCCGGCTGCGGTTTCGCGAGATCACCGGCAGCGAGCTGCTGGTAGCCGGGTGTGGCGGGGTGCTCGATGCCGCGCACCTGTCGCCTGAAGGCGAGGCGTTCACGACCCGCTACTTCCCTGGGTTCTACGCCGAGTTCCGGCGCGAGTTCGGCGCGGATCCTTACGCGGTCGAGGACGACTGGGATCACTACGACCGCATGGCACGGCGGCTGACCGGGGCGTTCATGGCTTTCCGCGGTCGCCGCGCCGCACCGGCCGGGCAGACTTCACGAGGTCAATGGCTGTGGAACAGACTGAAGTTCTGGCGCTGACGCCCCGGGTGGCGGCGGCGCGCGATCACTGGCGCTGGCGCGGTCAGGCGCGGCCACCGTTTACCGACACGCCCGGCTCCGGGCAGATCTCGGTGTGGGACTTTCCGCGGCCGCCGCGGCTCGAACCGGTGGCGGTGTGCCTGAGCGTACGCGGTGGCGATACGCTGCTGGCGCGCACCGAACGCGGCTGCCGGGTGCTGGAGACTGCGGGCGCGCCCACCTACTACTTCCCGCCGGAAGACGTCGCCGTGGATGCGCTGCGCGTCACCGCCGGGCGCAGCCTGTGCGAGTGGAAAGGGGTGGCGCAGAGCTACGCCTGGGCCGACGTCGATCCGGCCGCCTGGTGTTACCCGCAGACGTTTGCCGAGTTCACCGCCATCCGCGGCTGGTTCGCGTTCTATCCCGGGGTGCTCGACTGCCGTGTCGGCGACGAGCGTGCCAGCGCGCAGCCGGGTGGTTACTACGGCGGCTGGGTCACCGCCGACCTGTGCGGGCCGATCAAGGGCGAGCCCGGTAGCGGCGCCTGGTGAGCGGCCTGCGCCCGAGGGACGTGGATGTGTTCCGGCCCTATCCGGACGAAGTACCCTGGGACCTGCTCGCCGAAGCTGGCGTCGACGAGGACACCCTGGCCCGCGTGCTGGAACTCAACTTCGTGCGGGTGGCGAAGCATCGGGGCCGGGTCGTCGGTGCCTACGGGATCCGTCCGCTCGCGCCCACGCGCTTCGAACTGGTGGCGCTGATCGTCGCCGACGGCTATCGCCGCCAGGGTCTCGGTCGCTGGCTTCTCGGCCACGCCATCGGCCTGGCGGAAACCAAGGGGGGACGCGAGGTGTTTGCCAGCGCCCGGCAAGGGCGCAGGTTTCTCGAAGGCATGGGCTTCGAAGCCCATGCCGACGGAGTGCGCCTGGTTCTCACGCCGGAGTAAGGATCAGGCGGCTGCGTCCACCGGCGGGCCCACGTAGCGCGCCTGGGGCCGGACGATGCGGTTGTCCACCCGACTCTCGATGAAGTGCGCCAGGTAGCCGTACACCCTGGCCATGCCGAACAGCGCGGTGAAGAACCGCGGCGGTACGCCGAGTACCCGGAACACCAGGCCCTTGTAGAACTCCACGTTGGCGTAGAGGTCCTTGCCGCGCTCGGCCATGCGCTCGGTGAAGCGCGCCTCGATGGCCTCGAGGGTGCGGAATGTGACCTCGTGCCCGGTGTCCGCCGCCAGGCGCCCGGCCAGGCGCTTCAGATGCACGGCGCGCGGATCCACCACCCGGTACTCGCGATGGCCCATGCCCATCACCTTGTCGCCGCCGGCGAGGCAGGCGTCGACGAACGCGGCGGCCCGCTCGGGACTGCCCACCCGATCCGCGGTTTCCAGCGCTGCCTGATCGGCGCCGCCGTGGAGCACACCGTGAAGCGCGCCGAAGGCTGCCGACAGGGCGTTTTCCACCGGTGCCAGGGTGCTTGCCACCACCCGGGCGGTGAAGGTGCCGGCGTTGAAGCCGTGCTCGAGCTGCAGGATCTGAGCGACCTCGAAGGCCTGCCGCGCCTGCGGGTGATCGGGCGCTTCGATCTGCGCCAGGAACTGGGCGATCGGATCGGCGGCGTGAATTTCCGCCACCGAGGCGCGGCGGAAATGGGTGGCGATGAGCGCGGGCAGTTTCGCCGCCACGGCGAATCCCTGGGCGGCTTCGCCGTGCTCGGTGAACGCGTCGGTCGGATCGAGCAGCGGCGTCAGGCCCTGCAGCACGTGCATGGGGTGCACCGATTCGGGCAGATCGAGAACCATCCGTTCCTCGCGCGCCGACAGCGTGCCCGCAGCGACCAGCGCCGCCGCGAAGCCCGCATCGAAGCGCCCGGTGGCCACCAGGGCGGCGACGTCGGCGAACGGCCGCTGCACCAGCGTGGTGATGTCGTGACCGCGATAGGACAGCTGGCCGCGGCCGCCGTCCACCAGACTGACCGCAGTGGTGTCCACCACCACGCCGTCGAGACCCTTGTGAACTTCCGAGCTTCCGACCATCGTTGCGACCCTCTCCAAGTCAACCTGCAGGCTGGTCCAGTACCCTAGATCGGTCAGTGCTCGCGACGCCAGCGGCGTCTGCTTCTAGCCGCAGAAGCCCCGCTAATGCATAAGCTCGGCTGATCGATCGATAAGTTGGTGGCTTGCGAGGGCCGCTGCTACTCTCAGCCGATGCAGATCGAGCGCAACGAGATCCGCGTGTTCGCCGCGGTGGTCGAGGAAGGCGGCTTCAGCCGCGCCGCCGAGCGTCTGCACATCTCCCAGTCCGCGGTCAGTCAGACCGTGGCGAACCTCGAGCACAAGCTCGACACGCGTCTGCTGCTGCGCAAGGGACGGCCGCGGCTCACCGAGGCGGGCAAACGCCTGTTCAGCTTCGCCCAGACCCTCGGCAACGAGGAGGAGCGCGCGCTGGCGGACATCCAGCGCATCCGCAGCGGCGCGCTGTCGACCTTGAACCTGGCGATGAACAGCGTGGTCAGCCGCGTCCACGGGCGCGCGCTGATGCTCGAATTCTGCGAGCGCAACCCGTTGACCCGGCTGAAGCTCGACGTGGCGCCGAGTCGCGAGATCATCTACGGCGTGGAGGAGGATCGCTGGGAGCTCGGCTTCGGCCCGTTCCAGCACGCCATGCCCGGTCACTTCGCCACCACGGCGTTCTTTACCGAGGCGCGGCTGCTGGTGGTGCACGAGGCGCACCCGCGCTTCGCGGCGTTGAAGGACGACGCCGAGGCCGAGCTCGGCGCCACCACCCTGCTCACCTCGTATCTCGACGACGCGACGCGGCGTCAGGGCCAGGAGCAGCGGTTGCGCAATCAGTTCGCGAGCGTCTGGGAGGTGAGCAATCTGGAGCTGCGTCTGGCGCTTGCGGAAGCGGGTAAGGGCGTGACCTATCTCTCCAACCTGCTGCTCGACCAGCTCGGCGGTTTTCACCCAATCGGGGGTCTGGATATCTCCCGCTTCGAGCGCGAAGTGGGGCTCTACTACCAGCGCCACCGCGCGCTGTCCGAGGGCGCCCGGCGCTTCATCGCCATCTGCGAGGCCCATTTCGCCGGCCCGTGAGGCGGCCCGGTTCAGTGTGGCAGATTGTCGATGCGCGCGGCGCGGCCGAGATAGCCGCCGTGGTGGCGCAGTCCGTAGTCCTCCCGGGTCACCCCCTTCACCTCGAGCAGCGCCAGCGCGATGGCGTCGCTGATGGCGAGCATCACCGCCATGCTGGCACTCGGGGTCAGACCCAGCGGGCAGGGCTCCTCGATCGTGCCCATGTCGAGCACGAAGTCGGCCAGTTCGCGCAGGGTCGAATCCGGATGCGAGGTGACGCCGATCACCGTCGCCACGCCGAGATGGCGGGCCAGCTCGAGGATTTCCAGCACCTCGCGGCTTTTGCCGCTGGTCGAAAAAGCGATGAGTACGTCGTTGGCGCTGACCAGGCCGAGGTCGCCGTGAGCCGCCTCCGCCGGGTGGATGAAGTCGGCGGGGGTGGCGGTCGAGCATAGGGTGGCGGCGAATTTGCGGGCGATGTGGCCGGCCTTGCCGATGCCGGTGGTGAGCACCTTGCCCTCACAGGCGGCCAGGGTACGCACGGCGCGTTCGAAATCGTCGTCGATCTCCACTTTGCTGATGGCCTTTGCTTCGGCCGCGAGCACCGCGCGCATCCGTTCCTTGATCTCCATCTCGGTCCGCCGTGTGACAATCAGGGCCGAATAGTGGCATATGGCGGGAGACGTGCAACAGCGCACCGCCGAAATCCGAGCGCCGGGGAGCACCGTGAGCGACGACATCGACCCATCCCTCGACCTGCTGCCGCAACCGGCGCAGGTCGACCGAACCGACGGCCCGGGACTGGCCAAGGCGGTGCGCCTCGAACCGGTCTATGCGGGGCACGTCAGCGCGCGCCTGGAGCGGGCGGTGGCGCGCGCCCTGACGGCGACCGGGCGGGGTGACGGCGGCGCCGCCCGGCCGCTGACCGTGGACTGCCCCGCGGCGGCCGCGGCGCTGCCGGCGCTGGACGACGACGAGTCCTACCGGCTCGAGATCGGCGTCGCCGGGGTGCACCTGGCCGCGCCGCAGGAGTGGGGCGTGCTGCGCGGCCTGGCCACCCTGAGCCAGCTGGTCGCGGCGCCGGGTCCGCTGCCGGCTCTGCGCATCGTCGATGCGCCGCGCTTTCCCTGGCGCGGGCTGATGCTCGACGTCGCCCGCCACTTCATCCCGCTGGACGATCTGCTGCGCACCGTGGAGGCCATGGCGCTGTTCAAGCTCAACGTGCTGCATCTGCATCTGTCCGACGATCAGGCGTTCCGTTTTCCCAGTCGGCGTTTCCCGCGCTTGCCGGGCACACCGCACTACCGCGCGGCGGAACTCGAGCGGCTGGTGCAGGCTGCGGCCGATCGCGGCATCCGCGTGGTGCCGGAGCTCGACGTGCCCGGGCACACGGCGAGCTGGCTGACCGCCTACCCGGAGTGGGGCAACCGGCCCGCGCGTGCGACCCGACGCTTCGGCGTGCACCGGGAGTGCCTGGATCCCACGCGCGCCGCGGTGCGCGCTGCGGTGGCGGCGCTGTTCGAAGAGCTTGCCGAGACGTTTCCCGATGCCTACGTGCACTTCGGCGGCGACGAGGTGCACCCGGACTGGTGGGCCGGGGACTCCCGCATCACCGCGTACCGGAAGCGCCGTGGACTGGCCGACGGTGCCGCGCTGCAGGCCGACTTCACGGCCCACGTGGCCGCGGCGCTGAGCGCGCTCGGACGCATTCCGCTCGGCTGGGACGAGGTGCTGCACCCGCAGCTGCCTGCCGCTGTGGCGGTGCAGGCCTGGCGCGGCGCCAGCGCGCGCGACCGGGCGCTGGCCGCCGGCCACGACTGCGTGTTCTCGGCCCCTTACTATCTGGATCTGCATTACCCGAGCGACGTGCACATGGGTTTCGATCCCGCGGCGCCCGAGGCCGAGCTGGCCCAGCGTGAGGATGCCCTGCTGCAGGACCCGCGCTTCGCACACGTCGCCGCCGGCATGGCGTGGACGCGGCAGTGGCGCGACGTCGCCGCCCCAGCGGCCCCGCCGCGGCCGCGCGGGCGGCTGCTCGGCGCCGAGGCGTGCCTGTGGTCGGAGCTGGTTGACGCCCGGGTGCTCGACGTGCGGCTGTGGAGCCGCATGCCGGCGCTCGCCGAACGGTTCTGGTCGACGCCCGGGGCCGACCGCGGTGCTGACGACCTGCGGCGGCGGCTCGCGGTGGCCCACGCGCAGCTACCGCGGCTCGCCGGTGTGGACGTGGCCGGCGACGTCGATCGGGGTCTGCGCGCGGCCGGCGTCGACGCCGCCTGGCGGCCGCTGGTCGAGCTGCTCGAGCCGGTGAAGTGGTACGGCCGGCTGCTCGGTGAAGAGGCCCTGGCGGCGCGTCTGCAGGGGCGCGAGATGCCCCAGGCGCGTCCCTACGACGCCGACACGCCCCTCGACCGGGTGGTCGACGTGCTGCCGCCGGAGAGCGCCGCCGCGCAGCGGATCGCGTCGCTGCTGCGCGCCGAGGCCTCCGGGGATCCGGCGGCCCGCCGGCGGCTGCGGGCGCTGGCCGAAGGGTGGCGCGAACTGCCGGCAGCCGCGGGGCCGGAGGAGTTGGCGGCGGCGGCCGCCGCACTCAGGGACGTCGGCGACGTCGTGCTCGGTGAGCTGAACCGTCGCGCCGATCGCGCCGGCGCGCGGCCCGATGCCGGGCCAGCGCGGCGTCGACTCGCCGCCGCCGCGGGGCCTTTCGGCGAGTACCTGCTGGCGCCTGTGCCGGCGCTGCTCGACTGGCTGGAACGGCGCGATGCCACAGGCTGAGCGCGGTGCCCGGCGCGCCCTGGCCGCCTGGTTTCCGGAGCGGGCTGATGAGGTCCGCCTCGAACCCCTGGGCGAGGGCCACATCAACGACACCTGGCTGGTGCGCATGCCCGGACAGCGGCTGGTGCTGCAGCGGATCAACGGCGCGGTGTTCCCGGATCCGTTGGGCATCGCCCGCAAGGTCGCCGCCGTGACCGCCCATCTGCGCGGTCGCGTGGCGCTGGCGCCGTTGCTCACCAGCCGCGCCGGGGTGCCGTGGCACGAGGCCAGTGACGGCGTCTGGCGGATGACCCGGTTCGTGCCCGGGCGCACCCTGCAGACGCTGGCCAGCGACGCCCAGGCGGAGGCTGCCGGCTGCGCGTTCGGACGCTTTCAGCGCGCCCTGGCCGGGCTTTCCGCGGACCTGCTGGCGGAGCCGATACCAGGGTTCCTGCGCCTCGATCACTATCTCGCCGAACTCGACGCCGCCCTGGCTCGGGCGCCGGCGGGCGGTTCCGCGATCGGCGAGGCCGTGGCGCTGATCGAGCGCCGGCGGCACCTGGCCGGCACCTTCGCCGACGCCGACCGACCGATTCACGGTGACTGCAAGGTGAACAACCTGCTGTTCCAGCGGCACCGCGACCGGGTGGTCGGTGTCCTCGATCTGGATACCGTCATGGTCGGCCACTGGGCCTGGGACTTCGGCGATCTGGTCCGCTCGGCGGCGACCGGCGCGCGCTTCAGCGTGGCTCGCTTCGCGGCCCTCGCGCGCGGCTTCGTCGGCGCCGCCCGGGTGCCCGCCGACGTGCAGACCCTGATCGAGGCGCCGCGCTACCTGGCGCTGATGCTGTCGGTCAGGTTTCTCACCGATCACCTGTGCGGCGACCGCTACTTCAAGGTGGCGGAACGGGGCGAGAATCTCGCACGGGCGTGGACCCAGCTCGACGTGCTGCGTGACATGGAGGGGCGCGAGGCGCAGATGGTCGCCGCGCTGGCCGGGATCGGGGAACTCAGGCGGCGGCGCTGAGGATCAGCCGGACCACGAACACCAGGCCGAGCACGAACAGTACCGTGAAGACGATGCCGGCGAAGATGAAGTGGGAGGGTCTGCCGCGGCGGAAATCGCGTTCCCGATTGCGGCTGGACTGCACGCCGAAGGCACTGGCGAGTGTGCTGCTGACGACCTGCCAGGGCGTCAGCGCCGCCTCGGCGCGGTGGCCGTGGTCGTCGCTGCCTGCGGGCCCATCCTGGCGCGGCTCTGACACCGGCTCATCGTTCTGGTTGTTATCGGACATGCCGCGCAGTCTACCTCATCGGGTCGGTTGCCGGCGCGACGCTGCGGTTGCGGGTGCGGGAACGGCAATGCCATGATCGGCGCATGAACTCCCAACGACGCTGCCCGCGCAGCCGCAAGGACAAGTGCATGAACAGGATCCCGCTGGCGCTGGCGCTGCTGCTGATGATCGGCTGCGCGGGGGGCGCCAGGACCCTGCCGCTCATCTCCGCCACCGGCGCCGTCTACCCCCCGGCCGCCCGGGAGGCGGGTCTCGAAGGCTACGTGGTCGTACGTTACGACGTGGACGCCGACGGCCGCGTAATCAACGCCCGGGTGGTGGATGCGTCCCCGCGCGACGTGTTCGACGAGGCGGCGCTGGCGGCGGTGTCGCGCTGGCGGTTCCGCGTGCCCGCGCCGGAGCAGGCACCGATCGTCGGCCTGCGGAGCCGGCTCACATTCGAACTCGACAGCAGCGAACGCTACCAGGACTACTGAGCGCCGAAACGCCGCCGAAGCCCGTCTACCAGCCGTTCCAGTGGGTGATCGTCGAGATCGGCGGCCGTTCGGCGCGTTTGAAATCCGTGCCCACGGTATAGGCCACCGGCAGCAGGGCCACCTGCATGACGTTGTCTGGCAGTCCGAGCAGCTCCGCCGCTTCCTTTTCCGACCCGAGGTGCAGGGTGGTCAGGGCCGACCCCAGGCCGCGCGCCCGCAGTGCCAGTTGAAAACTCCACACCGCCGGGAAGATGGACCCGTACAGCCCGGCGAGCATCGGCAGCGGGGTGTCCTTGGGCGGGCGTCCCTGGACGCAGGGAATCACGTGCACCGGCACCTCGTGGAGGTGTTCCGCCAGATACACGGCGGAACCGAACACCCGCTGGGTCTGATCGTCGCCGCGCTTTTCTGCTTCTGCGCCCGCGGCCGTGAGGTAGGCCCCGGCGTTGCGCCGGTACATGTCGGCGAGCGCCTTGCGCTTGGCGTCGTCGTCCACCACCACCCAGCGCCAGGTCTGGCTGTTGGAGCCGGTGGGCGCCTGTACCGCCAGTTCCAGACACTCCTCGATCACGCGCCTCGGCACCTCGCGCTCGAGGTCCAGGCGCTTGCGCACTGCACGCGTGGTAGCGAGCAGTTCGTCGGTCATGCGGACGTCGAATTCCATGAGTTCCCCCTTCGTTCGGCGACTGAAAACAGTTAGCACAGTATCATGCGGGGCTCCATCGGCGCGGTGACGCGTGGGTCCGGGCGCGGCTGCTGCGGCGCAGCCGGGCGCACGGCGATCCGGGTCGTCGGCGGCGCGGTACACTGGGCTCGAGAATCGGAGGACGAGGAATCCCATGACTGATCCGGCATCGTGGTTTCGTGGCGGGCTGCTGATCGCGGCCTTCTGGCTGGCAATGAGCGCTGCCGCAGCAGCGCCCGAACGCATCGGCGACGCCGCCCGGGCGCTGGAGGATCAGGTCATCGCCTGGCGCCGGGACATTCACGAGCATCCGGAACTTTCCAACCGGGAGACGCGCACGGCGGCGCTGGTGGCCGAGCACCTGCGCGGCCTTGGTATGGAGGTCACTACCGAGGTGGCGCACACCGGCGTGGTGGCTGTCCTGCGCGGCACCGCGCCCGGCGCCGAATCCGGCCCGGTGGTGGCGCTGCGCGCCGACATGGATGCCCTGCCGGTAGTGGAGCGCACCGGATTGCCCTACGCCTCCACCGCGCGCAGCACCTACAACGGTCAGGACGTGGGCGTGATGCACGCCTGCGGTCACGACAACCACGTGGCGATCCTCATGGGAGCGGCCGACGTGCTGGCCGGCATGCGCGATGAGCTTTCGGGCACGGTCAAGTTCATCTTCCAGCCCGCCGAAGAAGGCCCGCCGGCGGGCGAGGACGGCGGCGCCGCCATGATGGTGCGCGAAGGGGTGCTGAAGAATCCGGACGTGGACGCCATCTTCGGCCTGCACATCAGCCAGGGCGACGCGGTGGGCCAGATGAGCTACCGGCCGCGCGGCGCCATGGCCAGCGCCCAGCGTTTCGAGATCCGCGTCCAGGGGCGCCAGACCCACGGCGCGCAGCCGTGGGCCGGCGTCGACCCGATCGTCGTCGGGGCCCACATCGTGACCGCTCTGCAGACGGTGGTCAGCCGCCAGATCGAGCTGACCCGCGGACCGGCGGTGGTCACCGTGGGGACGTTCAACGCCGGCGTGCGCAACAACATCGTCCCCGACGTCGCGGAGATGACCGGCACCATCCGCACCTTCGACCCGGGGATGCGCGCGCAGATTCACGAGCGCATCGAACGTATCGCCGAATCGGTGGCCGAGTCGATGGGCGCACAGGCCATGGTCATCATCGACGAGGGGGTGCCCGTGACCTTCAACGACGAGCAGCTCACCGAGTCGATGCTGCCGACCCTGCGCGCCGTTTACGGCGCCGGCAACGTGCGTCTGGGCGATCCCATCACCGGCGCCGAGGACTTCGCCGTGTATCAGGAAGCCGTGCCGGGTCTGTTCTTCTTCATCGGCGGACGTCCCGCCGACGTGCCGCTGGAACGGGCGATCCCCAATCACTCGCCGCTGTTCTACGTGGACGAGGGCGCGCTGGTGCTCGGCGTGCAGGCGCTGAGCCGCCTGGCCGTAGACTATCTGGCTCAGGCCCGGGAGTCCTGATCCCGTTTGGCCGCGCGCGGCGTCTGGCCGAAGTCGCCGGCGCCCGCAAGGAACGCCAGTTCCGCCGCGCTGCTGTGACGGCCGAGGGCGGCGTTGCGGTGGGGAAAACGGCCGAACCTGAGGACGATGTCGCGGTGCTGCTGGGCGTGCTGCAGGAAGACGCCGGTGAGGTGCCGGCGCCCCGCCGGCGTGCCGTCGCGCAGCGCCATCATCAGACCGACGCAGGTGTGCTGGTCGAGGCGTGACTCGGCGTGCTCGAACGGCAGGTAGACGAACACCCGCTCATCGAACGCCAGCTCCCGGTCGGCGCCGCGCGCGACCAGGTCGCGGGCGATCTCCAGAGCCAGTGGGTCGGTGGCGAAAGCGGCGGCACGGCCGCGGTGGATCTGGCGCGAGAACTGATCGCAGACGATGATCAGGGCCAGCGCGGTGTGCGCTGCGTCGCGCCAGGCCACGAGCCCGCCGCGGGCGGCGGCCTCGAGCAGGGGCGCGAAACGTCCGCGAATCTCCTCGTCGCGGGCCGCATCGGCGTCAAACCAGGCGCGCCGGACCTCGTCACGGGCGAACCCGTCGCTGAGCTCACCGAACCAGAAATCCAGCACGGCGTGGGCATCGGCGTTCATGGCTACAGACCCCAGCACTCCAGATCGTTGGCGAAGATCAGCGGCCCGTCGTAGTGCTGCTCGATCGCCTTGCGGCTCACCGATTCCAGACCGCGGGTGCGATTCATGCGATGGCCGAGAATCACCATGCGCACCCCGGCGGCCGCCGCGATCTCACCGATCTTGCCCGGGGTGACGTGCAGGTCGACGGCCTCCCCCCGGGCGCCCTCGGGAATGGCGTGGTGGATCACCAGGGCGTCGGCGCCCCTGGCGAATTCGCGCATCTGGTCGCCACGGTTGTTGAAGTCGCCGGCGAAGACGATGGTCATGTCGCCGATCGCCACCCGCCACGCCAGCGCCGGCACCGGACCGTGGTGAACGGGAAGGGCGGTCAGTTTCAGGTGATCGCTGCCGAACCCCGACCACTCCCGGCGCCCGGTGGCGGGCACGTTGCGCGCGCTCACCTTGTAGCCGCCGCTGCTGCGGAAGGTAAGGAAGTCGGCGAGATAGGCGAACGCGCCCTCCGGGCCGATCATGCGCTCGACGAAGGTCACGGTATCGGGGTACGAGTCGCCGCCGTCCGGGCCGAGCACGGGCAGCAGGGCTTTGCGTTCGGCGAAGTAGGAACCCTTGATGAACGCCGGGAAATCCGAGGCGTGATCGGCGTGCAGATGGGTGAAGACGACGGCGTCCAGGTCCTCGAACGCGGCGCCGGCCTTGTCGAAGGCGACGGAAGAACCCGGCGCGGTGTCCACCAGCAGCCGCGCCTTGCCGTCGAGGAGGACCACGTAGCTGGCGCCGCCCTGGCCGTCGTCGAGCTCCGGACCGCCGGCGCCGAGGATCTGGATCCAGACGCCGGCCGGGCCGCAGAACGCGGTGCTGGCGCCGCTCTGGGCGGCGGCGGAGCTCCAGGCGAGCACCGTGAGGACGAAGACGAACGCAGGTCGGACTCGGATGGCTGACACGGTTTACTCCTCGACGTCGCCGAGCGCGGCGAGTTCGGCCAGGGTCGCCCTGGCCGAGGCCTCGTCGGGCATCCGCCAGTCGCCGCGCGGTGACAGGCTGACGCTGCCCACTTTCGGGCCGGGCGGCATGGTCGTGCGTTTGAACTGCTGGCTGAAGAAACGGCGGAAGAACACCCCCAGCCAGCGATGGATTTCGGCGTCGGGGTAGCGTCCGGCGAAGGCCAGGCAGGCAAGGTGGTAGATCCTGCTGGCACGGGCGCCGTTGCGCACGTACTGGAACAGAAAGAAGTCGTGCAGTTCGTAGGGGCCGATTATGTCCTCGGTGTGCTGGCCGGTTCCGGACTCGTCGGCGGCCAGCAGTTCCGGCGAGATGGGTGTCGCGAGCACCCGTTCCAGCACTTCAGCCAGCTCGGCGGATGCGCGATGGCGTGCGTACCAGCGCACCAGGTACTTCACCATGGTCTTCGGTACGCTGGCGTTGACGTTGTAGCTGGCCATGTGGTCGGCGTTGTAGGTGCACCAGCCGATGGCGAGTTCCGACAGGTCGCCGGTGCCGACGACGATACCCCGATGCTTGTTGGCGTAGTTGAACAGAATCTGGGTGCGCTCCCGGGCCTGGGCGTTCTCGAACACCACGTCGTCGCGGCTTTCGTGTCCGAGGTCCTCGAGGTGCTGGCGCACCGCGGCGTGGATGGGGATCTCGGTGAGGTGTACGGCGCCGGCGCGAGCCAGCTGATGCGCCGTGGTGAGAGTGTGGGCGCTGGTGCCCGGTCCCGGCATGGTCAGCGCATGCAGGCAGATGTGGTCGCGCTCGAGTTTGTCCAGAGCATCCAGGCACACGAGCATCGCCAGCGTGCTGTCGAGGCCGCCGGACAGCCCGACCACCAGGGTGTCGCTGCCGGCCGCCAGCATCCGCCGCGCCAGTCCGGTGACCTGAATGCGCAGGATCTCCGAGGCGTGGGCATCGAACTGGGCCTCGTCGGCGGGCACGAACGGGTGGGCGTCGATGGTCCGGGTGAGGCCCTGCAGCGCGACTGGATCGGTGAGCGCCTCGATCCTTCGGTAGCCGGTCGGACGCGGTGCGTTGGCGAACGTGTTGTTGTGCAGGCGGTCGTGGCGCAATCGTTCGACGTCGATCTCGGTGACCAGCGTCTGCGCGGAGAACCCGAAGCGTTCGCTCTCGGCGAGCGTCTGGCCGTTCTCGCAGGCGATGAGATGGCCGCCGAAGACCATGTCCTTGGTGGATTCCAACGGCCCGCTGCTGGCGTACAGGTAGCCGCAGATACCGCGCGCGCTGGCCATTCGCACCAGGTCACGACGGTACGCCGCCTTGGCCACCAGCTCGTTGCTGGCAGACGGGTTGAGGATCAGCTCGGCGCCGGCGAGGCAGTGATCGATGCCCGGGGCATGGGGCGCCCACAGGTCCTCGCAGATCTCGATGCCGAACTGCAGCGACCCAACGCGGAACAGCTGCTCGCGACTGACCTGAAAGGTACCGAGTTCAGCGTCGGTCACAGTCTCGTCCACACAGTCGCCGGAGACGAACCAGCGGCGTTCGTAGAACTCACCGTAATTGGGCTGCACGGTCTTCGGCACCAGGCCCTTGACGGTCCCGCCGGCCAGCACGGCGGCGCAGTTGAGCAGCCGCCCGTCCTGGGTCACCCAGGGAACTCCGACGACGCACACCAGTTCCCGGGTGGCCGCTGCGAGGTTCACCAGCGCGCTGCGGACGTGCCGCTGCAGGTCGGTGGTGAAGAACAGGTCGTCGCAGGAATAGCCGGTCAGGGCGAGTTCGGGGAACAGCGCCAGACTGACGTGGTCGGCCGCCAGCGTCCGCAGGTGGGCGGCTATGCGCCCGGCGTTGTCGGCAGGATCGGCGAGGGCCAGCACAGGCGCCACGGCGGCGATCCGCAGGAACCCGAGATCGGCGTAGTTCGGGGATGTGGTCATGGCGCCAGAGTCTAGCAGGCCGGGTCCCGCAACAGCACACGCCGGACGGCACCCGCGCTGCGAACGCGCTGCCCCCGTGCTCGCCTTTTCCAGCCAAAGTGTAGAAAATCCGGGGCTCGACAAATCTGCAGGGGAAGACATGAACTTCGAGTTCTCAGAAGACCAGAACATGCTCAGAGACCAGGCGCGACGGTTCCTGGGCGAGCACTGTCCACCCGGCGTGGTGCGCAAAGTGCTCGAGAGCGACGCCGACCACGACGCCGAGCTGTGGAAGAAGATCGTCGACATGGGCTGGACCGCGGCCGTCATTCCCGAGGAACTCGGCGGGCTCGGATTGTCTTACCTGGAACTCTGCGTCATCGCCGAGGAGCTGGGCCGGGCCTGCGCGCCGGTGCCGTTCTCGTCCTCCGTGTATCTGGCGACGGAAGCGCTGCTTCTGGCCGGCAGCGCCAAACAGAAGGAAACGTGGCTGCCGAAGCTGGCGGCCGGAGAGGCGATCGGCACCTTCGCCCTGGCCGAGGGCGCAGGGGAGACCACGGCGAAGTCGCTGGAGACCAGAGCAGCCCGGAGCAAGCTCTCGGGGAAAAAGATCCCGGTGCCCGATGCCGCGATCGCAGACCTCGTGGTGGTGCTCGCGCGCCACGGCAGCGGCGACGGCGGGGCGCTGTATCTGGTCGCCACGGATCAGGCCGGTGTCTCGGTGACGCCGGTCTCGACGGTGGATCCGACCCGCGGCCACGGCACTTTGACCCTGGACGGTGCCGCCGCGGAGCCGCTCGGCAAGCCGGGTGAAGGCTGGTCCCTCACCGAGAAACTGCTCAATCGCGCCGCGGTGCTGTTTGCCTGGGAACAGGTCGGCGGCTCCCAGGCGGCGCTGGACCAGGCCCGCGAGTACGCCCTGGGCCGCTATGCGTTCGGCCGCCCCATCGCCTCCTACCAGGCGATCAAACACAAGCTGGCGAACATGTACGTGAAGAACACGCTGGCGCAGTCGAACTGCTATTTCGGCGCCTGGGCGCTCAACACCGATGCGGCGGAACTCGCAGTGGCCGCCGCCACGGCCCGGGTGTCCGCCACCCAGGCCTACTATTTCGCCTCCAAGGAGAACATCCAGACCCATGGCGGCATGGGATATACCTGGGAGTTCGACTGTCAGTTCTATTACCGGCGCGCGAAGCTTCTGTCGCTGGCGCTCGGCAGCGAACGGCAGTGGCAGGACAAATTGATCACCGCGGTCGAGCGCAGCAACGCCGCCTGAACGAATCAGCGAGGAGTTGATCCATGGATTTCAAAGATACCCCGGCCGAAGCGAAGTTCCGCAAGGAAGCCCGAGCCTGGCTGAAAGGCAACGTGCCGAAGAAGGCCGAGCTGAAGGGCAAGAACTACATCGAGCAGGCCAAGCTCTGGCAGAAGCGCAAGTACGACGCGGGCTGGGCCTGCATCACCTGGCCGAAGGAATTCGGCGGCCGTGGCGCCTCCGCCATCGAGCAGGTGATCTGGAACCAGGAGGAGTCCAAGTACGAGGTGCCCGGCGGGGTGTTCAGCATCGGCCAGGGCATGGCGGCGCCCACCATGATGGCCTGGGCCGACGACGACGCCAAGGCGAAGTACCTGCCGCGCCTGGCCAGCGGCGAGGACATCTGGTGTCAGCTGTTCTCCGAGCCGGCGGGCGGTTCCGACCTGGCGGCGCTGCGCACGCGGGGAGTGAAAGACGGCGACGAGTGGGTGGTGAACGGCCAGAAGATCTGGACCTCGGGCGCCCACTACTCGGACTACGGCATCCTCGTGCTGCGTACCGATCCCAACGTGCCGAAGCACAAGGGCCTGACCTACTTCTATCTGGACATGAAGAGCGCAGGGATCGAGATCAAGCCGATCAAGCAGATCTCGGGCGACGCCAACTTCAACGAAGTGTACTTCACCGACGTGCGCATTCCCGACAGCCAGCGCCTCGGCGCGGTCGGTCAGGGCTGGCAGGTGGCGCTCACCACGCTGATGAACGAGCGCGCGTCGATCGGCGCCGGTGGCGCCAACGTCGGCTTCGACTCGGTGTTCAAGCTGGCGCAGAAGGTCACCATCGACGACAAGCCGGCCATCGAGAACGATGCGGTGCGCGCCCGGCTTGCCGACTGGTACTGCCAGGAGGCCGGCCTGCGCTACACGTCCTACCGGACTCTGTCGGCCCTGTCGCGGGGCGACACGCCGGGGCCGGAGAACTCCATCGGCAAACTGGTCGGCGCGCCCAAGACCCAGGACATGGCATCCTTCGCCATGGATCTGCTGGAACAGTCCGGCGCCATCTGGGACGAGAAGTTCTCCGCTGAGAAGGGCCTGTTCGAGGCCACCTACATGAGCATCCCGGGGCTACGCATCGCCGGCGGCACCGACGAGATCATGGCCAACATCATCGCCGAGCGGGTGCTCGGGCTGCCCCAGGAGCCACGCATGGACAAAGGCATTCCGTTCAACGAGGTTCCCACCGGCGCATCGAAAAGCTGAGGAGGCGGCTAGCGTCGCGGGAGGTCGTCGCGGACATCGAAGCCGGGCAACCGTTCCTCGAAGTAGACGTGGCTCTGCGGCGCGAAGCCGGCGGGCGCGTCAAAGGTGGCGACGAACAGGTGAATCTCGCCGGGAAAGCGCTCCGGCGCCGCGTAGTACAGAGGCGTCCCGCAGTCCCGGCAGAAGCCCCGTTCAACGCCCGCTGACGAGGCCCGAGCTGCCGGTTGGCCGCGCACGAAACGGACCTGGTCGCGAACGAAACCCGTGTAGAGGCTGACGGGTGCTGCGGTCTGGCGCTGGCAGTCGCGGCAGTGGCAGTAGGCGGTCCACTTCGGCTCGCCGTGGGCCTCGAAGCGCACCGCCGTGCACTGGCAGCCGCCGGTTCGGACCGGGTCAGAGGACTTCGACGGCATCGCCGGCGCGGATCACACCGCCCTCGAGCACCGAGGCGTACACCCCCAGATTGCCGTCGTTGTGGCGCACCAGGGCGCGCATGACTCCGGGTTCGCGCGGTATGTCGTCGAACCCGTGGGTGGTCATGACGCAGCGCGGGCACGCCATCTCCACCTTCAGCGTCGCCTCGCCGAGACACAGCCTGCGGCCGACCCAGGCGTTCTCGACGAACCCGTCCAGGTCGGCCTCCACCACCAGATTCGGACGGAACCGGCGCTGATCGAAATTGGCGTCGATACCGGCGCCGGCGGCCGCGGTGGCAAGCGCCTGGAGGCTGCTGCGGGTCACGATCAGCAGCGGGAACGCATCGAAGTAGGTGCCGGGCGGGGTGTGATGAGTCGCGAGAACCTCGGGGAACTGGGACACGTCGGGCAGCGGTTCGTCCTCCGTGCGCCCGAACAGCGCCCGCAGCGCGTCCTGGAGATCGACCCCGTCCGGGAGGGCTTCGCGTCGGTAGTGTTCGACCTGCTCCGCCGGCAGCAGCGGCCACAGCGATACCGGGTGGTCGAGGGCCCGGCTCAGCATCTGGTCCACGTCGCCGGATGCGCTCGACAGACTCCCGGGCGCGTCGCCGCCGACGCTGATGTGGACTTCCGGGGAACGTCGTTCGGTGTCGGGCTCGCGGGCGAACCGGGCGCGCATGCCCATGAGGCCTGGCAGGTGCTTGGCGCCGGTCAGGCCGCCGCGGGCCTCATCGCGCAAGGCCCAGGCGCGGTCGCCGGGAATACCCAGCTCCAGCAGTCGGGTCTGCATGAGGCGTTCGCCCTGCATGCTCTTGACCGGGTAACGGTGGATTTCGGCGAGGCGCACGGCGCTGTTTCAGTGCAGGGTCTGCGGTGGCACGTCGAGGTCGCGGCCGAGCTCTTCGGCTTTCTCGAGGATTCGCTCGATCAGCGCCCCGGCGTCTAGGGAGAAGCTGAAGCCGACGGCGGTCGTCGAGGTGAGTTCGCGGATGGGCGTGACCAGCTCGACCTCGTGGCGCGCACGATCGAGCTCGCGGCGGATGCGCAGGAAGTAGGCGCGCTGAGTCGCACTGCCCTCCGCGTCGAGCTGAGTGATCAGCCGATCCAGCAGCGGTGCGATTTCGTTCCGGACTGAAGTCGTACGCCGCACGTCTGTCTCCTGAGCCGTGGGCGGGATTGTGACCTGTCCGGGGCGGCTTGGCCAGTGGACGCCGGAAACCGGCGCGCACGCCGGCTCAGACGGCGAGCAGACCCAGATAACCAGCATAGGCGAGCAGGAACACCCCGCCTTCCGGGCGGCTCAGACGCCTGCCGGTCGCAGAAAACCACAGCAGCAGGGCGGTGGCGCCGAGCATGGCCCAGATGTCCAGGCGGAGGATCTCCTCGGGCACCTCCAGCGGCTGTACCAGAGCCGTGATGCCGAGGATGCCGAGCACGTTGAAGATGTTGCTGCCGACGATGTTGCCGTAGGCGATGTCGGGCTGGCGCCGGATCGCTGCGGTGACCGAGGTCACCAGCTCCGGCAGCGAGGTTCCCACCGCAACGATGGTGACGCCGATGACGGTTTCCGCAACGCGCCAGTCCCGGGCCAGCTCGATCGCGGCGCCGACCAGCAGATCGGCGCCGGCGATGGTCAGGACCAGGCCGCCGAGGGCCAGCAGCAGGCCGCGGCCGAGGCGATGTGCGGGCGGCGGAACGGAAAGCGCGGCTTCGGCGTTCGCGCTCGATGGCGCTGCCGTGCTCTGCAGGCGAACGGTCATGACCAGGTAGCCGACGAGCAGCAGCAGCAGAATCGCGCCGCTGACCCGGCCGACTTCGCCGATGAGCACCGCGCCCAGACAGGCCAGCGCCGCCAGCAGCACCACGCTGCCGTCGCGTTTGAGCACGCTGCGCGCCACGGCGATCGGCATGATCAGCGCCGACAGACCGAGGATCAGCAGGATGTTGGCGGTGTTGCTGCCGACGACGTTGCCGATGGCGATGCCCGGGGCGCCGAGAATCGCCGCTTCCAGGCTGGTCACGAGTTCCGGCGTGGAGGTGCCGAAACCGACCAGGGTGAGGCCGATCAACATGGGCGGAACCCCGAAGCGCAGCGCCACCGCCACCGCGCCGCGGACCAGCAGCTCGCCACCGACCACCAGCAGAATCAGCCCTGCCGTGAGCATCAGATAGGTCATGCAACCTCCATCGTCGAAGAGGCTATCCTGGCATCGCCCCGCTGGGGATGCGACCCCGTTTCCGGTTCCCAGGCCGAGGCGTATCATGCCGGCCTTCTCGTCCCATGGCGGGTGACCAGGATCGTGCGAACCTACCGGATAGACTTCATGAGCTGGCGCCACGTCGCCAGCGCGGTGTCCCTCGTGCTCGTTGTGCTGTCGCTGGTGGGGCTCGCGGTCCGCGGGCTGGAATTCGGCATCGAATTCACCGGCGGTGCCCTGTTCGACGTGCGTTTTCCCGAAGCGGAACCCCTCGAGGCCGTTCGCGGTGCGCTCGCGTCCGGCGGCTTTGCCGAGGCGCTGGTGCAGGCATCGGGCTCCGAGCGCGACGTGGTGGTGAGGATTCCGGCGGCGCAGCAGGCGGACGTCGGCGCCCTGGCGGGGCAGCTCGAAGCGCTGATGGCCGGTCTGCAGCCCGGCGCACAGATCGTCAGCTCCGCCGTCATCGGCCCTGCCATCGGCGAGGAACTGCGCGATTCCGCCGGCCTGGGGGCGCTGGCGTCGTTTGCCGCCGTAGGCATCTACATCATGTTCCGCTTCGCCGGCAAGTTCGCCATCGGCGCCACCGTGGCGCTGGTGCACGACGTAATCCTGACCCTGGGTTTCTTCGTGGTCAGCGGGCTCACCTTCGACATGCCGGCGTTCGCCGCCGTGCTCGCCATCATCGGCTACTCGCTGAACGACACCATCGTGGTTTACGACCGGGTCCGGGAGAATCTCCGCGGCATGCGCAACGCGACGCCGGCGGATGCCATCAACCGGTCGCTGAATCAGACCCTGGAACGCACCCTGGCGATGTCGGGCACCACGCTGGTCACGGTGGTGGCGTTGCTGCTGTTCGGCGGGTCCGCGCTGCGCAGCTTCTCGGCCGCCCTGGTGGTCGGGGTGGTGGTGGGCACCTACTCGTCCATCTACGTGGCGTCGAGCCTGCTGCTCACCATGGGGGTGGATCGGCTCAGCCTGATGCCGCCGGCAGTGGAGGAAGAGCAGGCACCCTGATACGCCCGAGCGCGGGTTTCAATCGCCGACGCTGACCGGCAGCGCCAGCGCCAGGTCACCGGCCCTGGGCAGCACCACGTCCGCGCCCGCCTCGCGCAGACCGGATTCGTCGCTGCTGCCCGTGAGCACGCCGACGCAGTAGAGTCCACGGGCGCGGCCGAGACGCATGTCGAGCTGGCCGTCGCCCACCATCAGCGTCCGGGACGGTTCCGCCCGGAGATGCTCGAGCGCCTGAATCAGGTGACGGACGTCGGGCTTGAGATGCACGACGTCGTCCCGGGCCAGCACCCCGTCGCAACAGTCTTCCAGATCGGGGAACGCGGCCAGCACCGCCGCCCGGCAGTTGCGCGTGATCACGCCGAGGGATTTGCCGTGGGCGCGCAGCGCCGCCAGCGCGCGGCGCGCGTCGTCAAACGGTTCGGTGCTGCGCGCGGCCTCGATTTCGTAGTCGCGGATCAGACGCTGACCGTCGCGTTTGAGCGCTGTCGCGGCCGCCGCGTCGTCGAGCCAGGCGGCTCCGGCGTCGAGAATCTCGACGATGTAGTGACCGGCGAACGCTGCCTCCGGCACACCGCGCGCGCGGGTCAGGGCCGCCACCCGGCCGCGCAGGTCGGGCAGATTGAGGTTTGGCGCCAGGGTCCCGTCGAAGTCGAAAAGCACGGCCTCGGCGTCGCGCACCCGGGCGTGCCAGTGGTCGGCTGCGAGGTCGCGGGTCATTGCGCTCGGACAGACGCCGGGTCAGTCACCGCAACAGCTGCTGCGGGGGAGGCCGCGTCCGCGGCCGCCCGCTGGCGGAAGCGTTTCTTGCGTCGGTACGGAAACACGTCCATGACCTTGCCGTTCTCGATGGCGGCCTGCAGCCTCCGCCAGTAGTCGGGATCGAACAGCTCGCCGTGCATGTCGCTGAAGAGCGTCTTCACCTGGGGTTTGCCGAACAGGAAGCGGCGGAATTCCGCCGGAAACACGTCGTTCTCGGCGACCGTGTACCAGGGTTCCGACGCCATCTCCTGTTCCGGAGTCTCCGCCTGGGGCACCTCGCGGAAGTTCACGTCGCTGAGGTAGCAGATCTCGTCGTAGTCGTAAAACACCACCCGGCCGTGCCGGGTGATACCGAAGTTCTTCAGCAGCATGTCGCCCGGGAAGATGTTGGCCGCGGCGAGCTGCTTGATGGCGTTGCCGTACTCCTCCAGGGCCTCCACCAGCGCTTTCTCGTCGGCCTGCTCGAGATACATGTTGAGCGGCGTCATCAGGCGTTCCGTGTAGACGTGGCGGATCTTCACCTCGGTGTCGGTGATCTGCACCGAAGAACCGGCCTGGCGCTCGAGTTCTTCGATGAGTTCCTCGTCGAAGCGCGCGCGCGGCAGGATGAGGTTGTTAAACTCCTGGGTGTCCGCCATCCGCCCGACGCGATCGTGACGTTTGACGATGTGGTACTTCTGCTTCACTTCGTCGGCGGTCACCCGCTTCTGCGGCGCGAAGCGGTCCTTGATGATTTTGAAAACCGTCTGATAGGACGGCAGCGAGAACACGGTCATGACCATGCCGCGAATGCCGGGCGCGATGATGAAGCTGTCGCTGGAGTTCTCCAGGTGTTCGAGCAGGTCCCGATAGAACACGGTCTTGCCGTGCTTGTGCAGGCCGATGGAGGCGTACAGCTCGGAGCGCTTCTTGTTCGGCAGCAGGGAATGCAGGAAGTCCACCAGCGCATGGGGATGTTCGGTGTGCACCATGAAATAGGCACGCGTGAAGCTGAACATCACCGACAGCTCGTCCTCGTCGCAGATGAGCGTGTCGATGTAGAGCCTGCGCTGGTCGTCGAGCAGCAGCGGCAGCGCGATGGGCCAGGTCTGGTCCTCGTAGCACAACCTCCCCACCAGGTAGGCGCCCTTGTTGCGGAAGAAGATCGGCCGCAGCATTTCCATCGACAGGCCCTGGGTGCTGCGGATCTCCGGTCGCGCTTCCGGCAGCGAGCGCAGCACGCTGCCGATGTCCCGGTCGAGATCCTGCCAGGGCACTTCCAGCGGCAGGTCCCGGGCAATGTCGCGCATCATCGCGACGATGCCCCGTTCCGGCCGGTAGCTGATGGTCAGCGACGCCGCGGGTTGCACCGGCGGCGTCGGATAGCTGCTGGTGATGAACATTTCCCGGTCGGTGACGTCGGCGTCGTCGGTTAGCTGGCGATGCACCGAGTTGTAGAAGGTCTCGAACAGCTCGGCGTTGTACTCGCGGCTGAGCAGTGCGGTGAACGCCTGCCGGGTCTCCCGCCACAGCGCGGCACTGATCGGCTCACCGTCGAGCAGCGCGAGAATGTCGTGCGCGGTGCGGTGCATATGATCGTGGTAGGTCGCCAGCCGTTCGGCGTTGGCGGTCTGCACGGCCAGCCATTCGGCGTTCTCGAACCGGGTGCGCGCCGCCAGGGTGATCGCCTGATAGCCGCGGCGATAGGTTTCGTAGCCGAGAAAGATCCGGCGAGCGATCGGCGGGGCCAGGCTCACGTCGTCTCGGCCTCCGCTTCCAGACCCGTCAGGCGCGCGCAGAACTCACGCAGCCGTTTCTGCAGCGCAGGGTCGCGGGCGGCGGGCGCGGGCTCGTCGCGGCGCCGGTGCTGATCGAAGTAGGCGCCGCTGATGCCCTCGACCTCCGGGGACGTGGCCAGGTAGATGGTGGTGGCGGCGCCTTCCTCCGGGCTCATCATGAAGCGCTTGGCGAACCCGGTGGCCAGCGCCATCGGCCGGCTTGCGCTGGGAAAGATGTTGGTGGCGACCACGCCCGGATGCAGGCAGTTCACGGTCACGCCGCTGCCGCGCAGGCGTTCGGCGAGTTCCAGCGTGTAGACGACGTTGGCGAGCTTCGAGCGCGCGTAGGCGGCCATCGGCCGATAGCGGCCTTCGGACAGCGGCCGGTCGAGATCCAGTCTGCCCCGCAGGTGTACCCGGGACGCCACGTTGACGATGCGCGCCGGCGCGCTCGCGCGCAGCGCCTCGAGCAGCAGTTCGGTGAGCAGGAAGGGCCCCAGGTGGTTAACCGCGAAACTCAGCTCCACGCCGTCGGCGGACAGCTCGCGCGTCGACGCCATCATGCCGGCGTTGTTCACCAGCACGTCGAGCCGGTCGGTGCGGCGGCGAACCTCCGCGGCGCACTGACGCACCGAGTCGTTGGAGCCGAGATCCAGCGGCACCACCTCGATCCGCTCGTTGCCCGTGCTGCCGATCAGGTGTTCCCGAACCAGTTCCCCACGCCGGGTGCTGCGGCAGCCCATGAGCACGCGGAAGCCCGCCTCGGCGAGCTCCCGGGCGGTGCTCAAGCCGATGCCCTGGGTGGTACCGGAGACGAACGCAGTGGGGAGATTCATGAATCCTCGTCCTGTTGCCGGCGGTGGCGCCAGCGGGCTTCGTGGGTGGCCGCCATGTGGCGGCGGAATCGGCTGCCGAGCACCAGTACGAGAATCAGCGCGCAGGTGGCGGCGAGCGCAGGGTACGCGATGCCGACCACCCAGTCACCGCTGCCCGGGGCGCTGTGAATGGCGGCGAGGAGACCGGCGCCGAGCGCCACCGCGACGACCTTCTGCACCAGCAGCCAGGTGGCCAGAGCCATCGCCATGGGGATCACCACGCCGTTCACGGCCCCGCCGGTCTCGGGCTGGTAGAGCACCACCAGAACGGCCAGCGCAACGACCCCGGCGATGCGCCAGGGCAGATGCTCGAGAACCGCCGGCTTCACGTCAGGGTATCCAGGCTGCCGCCGTCGATGCGGATGTTCTGGCCGTGGATCGCGTCGGCCAGCGGGCTGGCCAGAAAGGCGACCAGACTGGCCACCTCTTCGCGGCGGACGATGCGGCGGATCGGGATCTCGGCCGCCACGTGGGGCTCCACCTCGGCCCAGGTTTCGCCCCAGCCTTCGCGGCGGCCGCGTTCCAGATAGGCGGCTTCCACCTCCGGCGTGAGGATCATGCCCGGCGACACCAGGTTCACCCGCACGCCGGTCCCGGCGGTCTCCCGCGCCAGGCTCATCGTGGCGGTGGCCAGGGCGCCCTTGGCCGCGTAGTAATGGGGCATGCGTGCTGCCGGCCGGGTGGAGCCGACCGTGCCGAGATTGATGATCCGGCCCCAGCCGGCCTCGACCATGGCGGGCAGGTAGTGACGGATCAGCCGCTGTGCCGACAGCACGTTCTTCTGGTAGGCGGTGATCCAGTCGGCGCTGTCGGAATCGCGCCAGGAACCGCGTTCCGCGGTGCCGTAGTTGTTCACGAGAATGTCGACGCGATGACCGGCGCAGGCGTCGATGAGTGTGGCGGCGCCGGCGTCGCTGTTGATGTCGCCGGTCACCGGGATGCCGCAGCCGAGACTGGCCACGGCGGCTTCCGCCTGGCCGGGTTCGAGGCCGTGGACCAGCACCCGCGCGCCTTCGCCGGCGAGCTGGCGGGCGATGATCATGCCGGTACCGCGGTGACTGCCGCTGATCAGAGCCGTACGGCCCGCGAGAGCCAGGTCCATGAACTGCTCCTTGGAGGGAGGACCACGATATCAGGAATGCCCGACGATTCTCACCCGGTGCTGGGTCGGCGGTGTCAGGGACTGTGGCGGCGGCTGTCCCGGCTGGTTCCCCGCCATCGTGCTCGGCTCGCCTCCTGATCGCGGCCCGCACGCCGCTATACTGCGCGGCCGCGCAACCTCGGCCCGTGAATGGACCTCTTCACCCTCACCGTGTTTCTGCTCGTCACCGCCGTGGGCAGCTACGTGCAGGCGGTGACCGGCTTTGCCATGGGCATGATCATCATCGCCGTGGTGGTCGGCGGCGGGCTGCTGCCGGTGCCGCTGATCACGGCGGTGGTGAGCCTGCTCGCCCTGGTCAACGTCGTCCTCGCCCTGCGCGGTCACGGCCACCATCTGCAGCGCCGCCTGTTCGGCTGGATGGCGGCCGGCATGCTGCCGGCCATCGCCGTAGGCGTGTGGCTGCTCGGCCGGCTCGATGCCGGTGCCACCTGGCTGCTGGAACTGCTGCTCGGCGTGTTCATCGTCGTCGGCAGCCTGTCGATGCTGCTGCGCCCGCGGCCGCGGGAATCCGTCTCCGCGCCCTGGGCCGCGTGGACCGCGGGTTTCTCCGGTGGTCTGGTGGGTGGACTGTTCGCCGCCTCCGGCCCGGTGATGGGCTGGTTCAACTACCGTCAGCCGCTCACGGTCGCCGAGATCCGCACCACGCTGCTCGCCAGCTTCGCGCTCACCACGTCGTTCCGCACCCTGGCGGTGGGGGTATCCGGCGGCCTCACCCGGGAGGTATGGACCCTGTTCGCTGTGGGGTTGCCGCTGGTGCTGCTCGGAACCTGGGCCGGGCGACGGTTTCCGCCGGCGGTCTCGGAGACCGCTCTGAAACGTCTGGCGTTCGCGCTGCTACTGCTGATGGGCGGCTGGTCCATCGCCCGCGCGCTGGCCGCCTCGCCGTGACCGTGCCGCGGCTGCGCTCGGAAGGCCTAGCGGCCCACTAGCGCGGCCGGTGTTCGGTGCCGTAACCGGCGGTGATGAACACCGCGGTGGCGCTGCCGTCGACATCGGCCGTGTGCCAGGTGCCGGGAGGATTGACCGCATAGCGGCCGGCGGTGAGGGTGAGCGTCGCCTTAGACCCGTCCGCGTGCTCCTGGTGCAGGGTAATCGAGCCCGCCGTGCACAGCACCACCTCGTGGCCGTTGGGATGCACCTCCCACGACGTCCACGGTTCCGTGAACGTGTACATGCTCACCAGTCGACCTTCGACGCCGTCGCTGGCATGGCGCTCGCCGTAGCCCGCATACCAGCTCATGTCGCCGCCGAATGCCGGCTCGATCTCCGCGCTGGCGCCGAGACCGAGATGGATCGGATGCTCGTTCAAGTCGGTACCTGCCATGGCCTGCTCCGATTGGTGGTCGATTCTTCCAGGGATTATGCTCCAAACCCTTAGCCGGAGAGCCAGCCGTGGCCCAACTCAGTATCGCCGACGCGGTTCTCGACTGCGCCGAGGCAGGCGACGGTCCGCAGGTGCTGCTGATCCACGGATCCGCCAGCGATGCCCGGACCTGGGATGCGCAGTTCGACGACCTCGCGCAGACGGCGCGCGTTATCCGCTACAGCCGCCGCTTTCACTGGCCAAACCCGCCGCCCGCCGTCGATGCGGACTATTCGATGGCTCAGCAGGTCGACGATCTGGGGCAGGTCATCGAGGCGCTGCAGCTGCGGCGCCCGCACCTGGTCGGCCATTCCTATGGGGCGTATCTGGCTTTGATGTATGCCCTGCGACGGCCGGACGACGTGGCGAGCCTGGTGCTGGCCGAGCCGCCGGTGATTCCGCTGGTGACCGCGTTTCCGCCCGGGCCTGCCGACGTCGTGAAGCTGCTGCTGACCGATCCGCGAACGGCGCTCCCGCTGATTCGGTTCGCGGCCACCGGACTGGGACCCGCCACGGCTGCGATCCGCCGGGGTGATCGGGAGCGGGCGCTGGCGAAGTTCGGCAGTGCCGTCTTCGGGGCGCCGGAATTCGCGGCGCTGAGCGCCGAACGCCTCGAACAGGCGCGGATTAACTTTCACAGTGCGGAACTGCTGAGCGAGCGCGCCATGCTGCCCATCGACGCGGCGGCGGTCGAGCGCCTCGAGTGCCCGGTGCTGCTGGTCACGGGGGCGTGGTCACCGAAGCTCTTCGTTCGTCTCGTCGACCGCCTGGCCGCGCTGCTGCCGCATGCCGACCGCGTGCGGATTCCGCGGGCGTCGCACAACATGCACGAGCGCAATCCGGCGGCCTTCAACGCGGCGGTGTCCGGGTTCATTGCCCGCTGCGCCTGAGGCGGCGGCCCTGGTCAGTCGCCGATCAGCTGCAGCATCTCCTCGCGGCTGGGGCCGCGCTGGATCCGGGCGCCGGCATTGCGGGCGCGGCCGCGCAACATGTAGGCGAACACGATCAGTTTGGTGCGCCGGTCGTTCAGGAACGCGCCGGGCTTTTCCAGCAGGTTCACCGTGCGCAGCATGCCGCGCAGCACGTGCAGGTTGTAGCGGGTGGCGGCGGCAAGGGCGTCGCCGAAGGCGAGACCGAAGCGTGCCTTGAACGAGTCCGGCTTCTCCAGCAGCTTGCCGGTGGCGGCGGCCCGGGCGCGGCGGATGCCGCTTCTGTCCTCGCGCAGGCTGGCGTCGAAGATCGGCCGCAGCTCCGCCTCGGTGCGGGCGTCGAAGGTCAGCGCGCGCTCGACCGGGTCGGCGCTGCCGCTCAGCACCTCGGCGAGCAGGTGGGCGTGCAGGATGCCGGTGCTGCAGCCGCGCCCATACAGCGGGTTGGTGCGCAGCGCCGCATCGCCCACGGCGAAGAAACCGCGCGCCAGCGGTTGCCCGTCGCGCACGTAGTGACGCCACACGGCGCGGATGTCGCCGATGCCGAAGGGCTCGGTGGTGGGCTCGGCAACATCCTCGGCCACCCAGGGTGCGAGTCCCGGAATGCTGCGGCAGATGGCGTCGAAGCGGGCGCCGTCGGTGATCGCCTGGCGCAGCTCGGTTTCGTCGTTGTGCACGCAGACGATGAGCGCGAAGTTGCCGTTGTCGCCGGGAAACACCCCGTACTTGATGTAGCCGAGATCTCCCGCTGCGCGATCCTTGCCGTCCCGGGACGGCTCGGAGACGCCGGGACGGAGCTTGTAGTGGCGGGTGTAGTAGACGATCTCGGCGTCGTCGTTCTCCTCTTCGACGTTGCGGCCGAGTTCGGCGAACCAGCGCGGGAAACGGCTGTTGCGCCCGCTGGCATCCACCACCAGATCCGCCTCGATCATCGCCCCGTGCTCGGCCACGCAGTCGCGGCGCAGCTTTACGCCGGTGACGGTGAGCGCAGGGCCGTCCGTCTCAGTGAATGGACCGTCGACGGTCACGCCGTTGAGTATGCGCACGTTGTTGAGGCGGCCCACGTAGCGCCGCAGCACCGTCTCGATGGTGGCGCGCCGGCACATCAGCACCCACAGCTTGTCGTCGCCGGGCTCGGGTCGGTAGCGGTCGGCCAGCTCCGCCGACAGCATGTCCTTGAAGTCGACCCGGCGTGCACCGGCGGCGTAGAAGTCCTCGAGCAGGTCCGGATAGTTGTCCTGCAGCAGGTTGCACATCAGCCCGAGAAATGCGTGGGGATGGCGGAACTGGGCGGCCCCGCGGCGCGGCCAGTCGAAGAACGCGCGATCGGCGTCGCCGGGCGGCGGTGCGCTGTCGCGCTCCAGCACGGTGACGTCGAAGTCGCGGTGCGCCAGCGCCAGCGCCGTGCACATGCCGGCAATGCCGCTGCCGATGACGATCACGCGCTCGGTCATGCGGGCAGGGTCCGCCCTGGCAGCAGCGCGCCGCGGGTGTCGGCGCCGTAGCCGTCGGCCGCGTTCCAGGCCACCGCGCCGCCGACGATGACCGTGTCCACGCCCACCGAGTCGCGCACGTAGCGGCTGCCGTCGCCGGGCACGTCGGCGACGAAATACTCGTCCCCGCGGGCGATGGACTCGGGGTCGAACACGGTGAGGTCGGCCACGTAGCCGGGCTGTACCAGACCGCGCTCGGGAATCCCCCAGATCGCGGCGGTGTCGCTGGTCACCTTCTTCACCGCGGCTTCCAGGCTCATGGCGCCGCAGTCGCGGACGAAACGGCTGAACAGATAGCCGGTGTCGCCGTAGGTGGAAAACGACAGGATGTGGGCGCCGCCGTCGCTGGCGCCGACATGGACGCGCGGGTGGTTGAGCAGTGCGGCGACCCGCTCGTCGTCGTTGTGGCCCATGTCGGCGGCGAGGAAGTGGGCCTGCAGGCTCTCCTCCAGGGATAGATCCATCATTGCTTCCACCGGGCTCGTGCCGCGCAGTTCGGCGATCTCGCCCAGCGTCTTGCCCACCAGCGCCCGGTTTTCTTCGCCGTCGACCTGGCGCAGCACCAGACGCGACCACAGCCCGGCCATCGGGCCTGCCTCGTCGACCAGTTTGGCGCGTTGCTCGGGGTTGCGCAGGGCGCCCATCACGTCGTCCGGGGTGCCGAAGCGCAGCAGCGCGTACCAGCCGCGCAGGCGGATGAACAGCAGGCTCGGCACCGCCAGGGAGAAGCTGATGTCGATGGGCCGCGTCTGCACCTGGGGCCAGACCCGGGCGCCGCGCGCGAACTGCTCGTCCACCCGGGCCATCACCCGTTCCACCGCGTCGACGTTGTCGGCGGCGACGAACAGCGGCGAGAAGGTGGTGGGAATACCGTGCTTCAGCGACAGCTCGGCGAGCTGGTCGACGCGGGCGATGGTGAGGTCCGCGTCGTAGAACTCGGGCACGATCTGCAGCATACGGCCGTAGTCGGCGAGCACCGCGGCCAGGGCGTCGAGCTCGCGGGTGTCGGCATAGCGGCTCGGCACCGGCTGCAGGGTCTCGTCCATGTCGACGAAGCTGGTGGACAGGCCCAGCGCGCCGGCGTCGAGGCACTGGCGCAGCAGGTCCTGCATGGCGGCGATTTCGGCGTCGCTGGCCGTGCGCTGGGTGGCGGCCTGATCCATCACCCACAGGCGCAGCACGCTGTGGCCCACCAGCGGTGCGACGTTGATGGCGAGGCCGCGGCCGATGCGCTCGAGGTATTCGTCGAAGGATTCCCAGTTCCACTCCACGCCTTCGGCGAAGGCCTTGTAGGGCATCTCCTCGATCTGGTTGAACATGCCCACCAGACGCATGCGGTGCTCGGCCTTCAGCGGCGCCAGCGACAGCGAGCAATTGCCGGGCACGATGGTGGTAACGCCGTGGGCCAGCGCCGGCTTGGCATAGCCGTCCCACAGCAGTTGCGCATCGAAGTGGGTGTGGGGGTCGATGAAACCCGGCGCTACCACGCGGCCGCCGGCATCCACGGTGCGCCGCGCCGGCGCGTCGACGTGGCCGACCCGGGCGATGCGGCCGTCGACGATGGCCACGTCGGCGACGAAGGCCGGCAGGCCCGTGCCGTCGACCACTCGGCCGTTCTTGATGATCAGGTCATACATGGGTCGATTCCTCGGTAGAGCGGTTGGCGAAACGATTCCAGGAAACGGTGAGCGCGCGCTGGACCTTCTCCCAGCCGTGCCCGATCAGTTCGTCGCTGTGGTTCGCCGCGCAGGCGTCGAACAGGGCCGCGGCGGCGGGGGCATCCAGGGTCACGTCGGACAGCCCGCCGTTGCCGTGGCGCAGGGTCACCACCAGTTCGGCGGCGCCGCCGTGGCCGGCAGTGACGCGGGCGTGGCTGATCACGGCGGTCATCGTGGCTGCATCAACCTGCTGGCCTTGGCGCCAGCGGCGGTTCCAGAAAAATGATGTCGCTGGGCAGGATCGGGTTGCCCGCACGGGGCGACTCCGCTGGCGCTGCGGGGCGCATGAATACGTGCAGGTTCAGACTCTGCAGCGTCTGCACCGCCTCCGCCTCGGGCCGATCGGACAGTTCCCGGGCAGCGATGGTGGCCCAGGTATCGTCGTGGCGCGGCGAGATCGAACGCCGCACGGGGCTCAGGGTGGCCGTGGTCATTGGGTGGTCTCCAGTTGGTCGTCAGTGTGCAGGTGTTTCAGCTGGTCGGCGAGCAGTTCGCGGTCCTCCGCGTTGAGCTCGCCGTCGCGCAGCCGCTTCGACAGAGCCCGACGCCAGAGTTGCTGGAGCGTGCGTTCCGCATCGCGCAGGTGCGCTTCGAGCTGCGGCCGACTGCGGCCGGTGGCGATGGCCAGCAGGGTCAATGCCAGGCCGTAGTGATTGCGCGCGGTCATCTCCTGCAGGGTCAGCGCCCCCTGGGCCCACTCCAGCACGTTGGCGACCAGCAGCTGGCTCGAGGCGATCGCGAAGGCATCCGGGTCGACGTGATCGGCGAGCAGGCCGGCGGCGGTTGCCTGGCGCAGGAGCTTCTTCCAGACGATGTAGCGCGGGCCGTTGACCATATGTCGGAACTCGGGACCGTCCCGGCTGGCCGCACTGATCATGTTGCGGTAGAACTCGGGGTCCTGCCCCAGCAGGCTGGTCATCAGGCCGGTGGATTCGAACAGCACGTCGATCTCGTCTGCGCGCAGTTGGCCCACGGCGTCTTCGTAGCTTTTCAGGTCGGCGTTCAAGATGGCCAGCAGGATGCTCTGCTTCGAACCGAACAGGTTGTAAGGCGTGGCGATGCTGACCCCGGCCCGCTCGGCCAGGGTTCGCATGGACAGATCGCCGCCATCGCGCATGAGCTGGCGGGCGGCGCCCAGAATGTCGTCGCGGCGCTGGGTCTTCGCGAGTTCCCGGGCCGTCTTCGCCATCACTGACTCCGAGCTTGCAACAGAACGTGTTTTACACCAAAGCTATAACACGTTTCAAGCTCGGACCCGCGACGGCCGATCGCGCTCAGCTGAGGAGCTTCCCGGGGCCGATTTCTCCGGCGATCTCGACGATGGCATCGGCGGGGATGTTGGCCCGCTGCGCTGCCTCGCGAAGATCGTCGGGGTTGCTGGCCTCGTAGAGGCAGTAGGTCTTACGCTTGTCGGCGGAGAGAAACGAGGTCAGCCATTTCACGCTGCATTCCTCGTTGATCTCCTGCAACGCCTGCATTCGATCGGGTGGCACGCCGTCGAGAGCCTGGGCCCAGTTCCGCTCGATGATGAACAATGCCATGGTGAGATCCTCGCTTCAGTTGAGTTGTTGTCGGATTGCGTAGGCCGCGGCCTCGGTCCGGTTGGCGCAGCCGGTCTTGTCGAGAATGCTGCGCACGTGGGTTGCCACCGTGCTCAGGCTGATCCCGAGTGCGCGGGAGATGTCCTTATTGCTGCGTCCGATGGCGAGCAGCTTGACCACCTCGGCCTCGCGGGCCGTCAGCCCGTCGGGCAAGCGGATGCCGTTGCCGAGGAGCAATTCGGCGATGCGCGCGGAGAGGCTCGCCATGTTGAGCCGGGCCGCCGTCTGCTCGGCGTCCTGCAGGAGCCGGAGCGACTGTTCCGGATCCTCTTGGCGCAGGAGTTCGCCCAGTTCGGCCTGACAGCGGGCCAGCGCCGGCCAGGCCAGCATGTCTCGACTGAGGTCTATGGCGGCCTGCAGATGTCTTATGGCCTGGTCCCGCTCGCCGAGGGTCGCGGCCAGCAGGCCGAGGTAGGCGTCCACGGCGCCGTAGCTCACCGTCCCCGGATGCACCGCCGCCTGGCCGCTGTAGGGCACCAGCAACCGGTACAGCACCGGCGCCCGCCGCGCGTCGCCCAGTGCCGCGCAGGTGGCGGCGCAGAACACGAGACTGATCAGCCACAGGTCGTCCCGGGGCAGGACGGCGAAGTCGTCGGCGGCCAGAGATTCGAGAGCTCGGCGCGCGTGTTCCTGCAGACCCGCTTCGATGCACATGAACATCAACGCCGGACGCCACAGCCGTTGCTCGGGGTCTTCGGCCAGGTGGCGTATCAGTGGAGCCAGATTGGTCAGGCGGCCGAGCTCGCGGTTGAGCTGGAACATCTGCGCCCCGTAGATACCGTCGGGATCGTGACGGTCGAGACGCCGACCGATCTCCAGGGAGTACTCGAGGTGGGTCTCGAGTCCGGCCCATTCACCGCGCAGCAGCTTCAAGGCGATCGCCATCAGGCCGGCCTGATACCGATGTCGCCCGAGGTGCAGGGCGTCGGCATGTGCCGCGTACCGGTCGAGCAACGGCGCAAGTTCCTGCAGGGCTCCGGCCTCGAGCAGATTCAGGAGATGCGAGTACAGGCATCCGGCGACCGCTTCCGCGTCCCGACAGCGCTCCAGCAGCGCCAGGCCCTGACTACCAAGGTCGAGCCGATCCGCAAGCGTGGTCGGGTCGCCACGCAGCCCCATGGCCCAGAGCCGCAGCGCACTCATCAGGACCACCGGATCGTCCAGATCCCGGGCCAACGCGACCGCTTCGGCGCCGGCCTCGTCGATGAGCTGTCGCGCCGTGCCGCGGCGGGCCAGTGCCAGATGGGCAAGCAGGGCACTGCGGTGCTCCGTGGCGGTGTCCGGCAGGCCGGCGAGGGCTTCCTCGAGCAGAGCCGCGGCGTTGTCCTGGGCGGCGTTCGAGTTGACCCGGACCATGATCTGCACGTTGCGCGAGAACAGGATTGGATCGCGTCCTCGGCAGGCGTCCGCGGCTTGTATCGCGGCCTCCAGGGCGGCGTGCACTTGGCCGGCAGAAAAATCGACGCGTGCCTTTTCGGACCAGATCAGGGCGATCCGGGGGTCGTCGTGGCGGCCGTGGGCGCGCAGCGTACGAAGGGCCAGTTCCAGGTGGCGCGAGGCCTCCTCCAGGGCCAGCAAGCGCTCGTCGCGGGCCGCCGCAGCGCGTGCCAGATCCACCGCCTCGTTGTGGTTGCCGAGCGGGGCGGCTTCGCAGGCATGGTGAACCAGTTCGGACAGAACCGCCTCGTCGCCCGGGTGCAACGCCTGCATGGCCGTGGCGATGCGCTGATGGGTGCGCAGGCGATCCAGCGTCGGGATCTCTTCGTACAGCGTTTCGCGGACCAGGGCGTGGGAGAACCGGTGCTGGGTCGGGCCCGCGTCGTTGCGCAATTCGAGGATGCCGCCGCTCTGCGCCTCATCGGCCGCCCGCAACGCGGCGTCCAGGGGTACACCCAGGGCCTGGGCCGCCAGTGGGAGGTCGAAATCCCGGCCGATCACTGACGCCAGTCCGAGTAGCTCGTTGCAGGCCCCGGACAGTCGGTCCAGGCGTCGGCCGATGGCCTCCCGAACCCCGTCCGGTACGTCCACCGAAATCACCTCACCGGCGGCGTGACAAAGCTGTTCTGCCACCACCCGGGCGACTTCGCGGACGAACAGGGGATTGCCGTCTGTCTGTTGGTAGATCGCCTTAACGACCGACTCGGGGATGGTCTCCCCGACGAAGGCGCGGGTCAGAGAACCGGTCTCCGAGGGATTCAGGCCCGTCAGTCGCACTCGTTCCAACCGGCGCACGCGGGTGAGTTCGCCAAGCGTGGCGAGCAGTGGGCTCTTCCGCGTGACCTCGACGTCGCGGTAAGCACAGACGATCAGCACTCGGTGTCGTGAGACCTCGCCGGCGAGGTACTCCAGCAGGGACAGCGATGAGGCGTCTGCCCAGTGGAGATCGTCGATGATCAGGATGACGGGCAACTCGGCGGCTGCGCGGGTCAATGTCCGGCTGATCGCATCGAACAGCCTGATGCGCTGCTCGGGATGGTCGGAGGCGAGGACTCCGGTCGGCGCCCTGCCGAGACGCTGTGCAAGATCTGGCAGGAGAGCGGCCAGCATTGGGACGTTGCTGCCGAGCCGCGAGCGCAGTTCGTCCGCTGAGCTGGCATCGGTGTATTCACGCAGGATCTGGGTCCAGGGCCAGTAGGGCGGCGCGCCGGGCTGCTCGAGGCAGCGTCCCCACAACACCAGCGCGCCCTGGTCCTCCATGAGCTGAGCGAACGCTTCCGCACAACGGGTCTTGCCGATTCCGGGTTCGCCGTACAGGGCGACGAGGGCGCCTCGACCGGCGTCCGCCGAGTCGAAGGCGCTCTGCAGCGAGCGCAGCGCCTCCTCGCGTCCGACGAACAGTGCGCCGATCTCCGTCTGGTTCATGGCCGAACAGCCTCCCGTGGCGGAGTTTACGCCGGTTGTCGTGAAATCGGCGCCGCTCCCAGGCGGTACCGTAGCGCTCCCGCTGATCCGGTCGCATCGTCAATTTGGACGATGGGTCCATGGTCGGCCAGGCGCTAGGGTAGTCGTGCCGGCTCAGGCCCGGCGTTCAACTCCGAGGGCGAGGGATTCGATATGTGGAAACGTGTGAGACCTATGAGCAGCGTTGGGAGCGGCGCGGTCGGCGTTGCGCTGTGGCTTCTGGTCGGGCTCGGCCTGGCCGGTCCGGCCTGGTCCAACAACGGCGCCGCACCGCCGCATGGTCAGGTGCTGGCATCCGGTCTGCAGGGCGCCGGCGGCTCGACAGTGGGCCCGGATGGCGCGCTCTATGTCGTGGAAGGCGCGATCGGCCAGGTGACCCGCATCAATCCATACAGCGGCAGGAAACGGACGTTTGCCAAGGGCCTGCCGCCGGCACTCGGCTTCGTCGGCATCGGCGGGGCCATCGATGTGGCGTTCATCGACCGCACGGCCTACGTGCTGGTGACTCTGGTGGGGGATCCGCTGTTCAACGGTGACTCGCTGCCGGGGGATGGCGTCTACCGAGTCAACTCCAGGCATGATGTGGAGCTGATTGCGGATCTGGGACTGTATTCCGCTGCGAATCCACCCACTGAGCCGTTCTTCTACTTCCTGGTCCACGGTGTGCACTACGCCATGCAGCGTGCGGATCAGGGGTTTCTCGTGGCCGACGGGCACCTCAACCGGATTCTGCACGTGACCCTGGATGGCGGCATCTCGGTGTTGAAGCAGTACGAAAACATCGTCCCCACCGGCCTGGCCGGCGATGTCGGCACGCTTTACGTCGGCCAGCTCGGCGCGTACCCGAATCCAGCTGAGGAAGGCAAGGTCATCGCGCTCGGATTGCTGACGCCGGACGCGGGTCGGACGATTGCCGCCGGGGTTCCGATGATCGTCGACGTCGAGTTCGGTCCCCATGGGGATCTCTATGCGTTGTCTCAGGGGAACGTCGATCTGGCCGCGGACCCTGGCGCGCCCGCGCTGCCGAACACCGGACGGTTGCTCAGGGTCAAGCGCGACGGCAGCTACAAGGTTCTTGCCGACAGGCTGGATCGGCCCACGTCGTTGAGCTTCATCGGTCACAGGGCTTACGTGGTCACGCTGCCCGGCGACGTGCTGCTGTTCCGGCGGGTGGGGCACGGCAGGTATTGAACCAGCGGCCCGACGTTCGCGGGCTCACCCCTCCAGCGCTTGCCAGCGCTCGTAGGCCTGCTGCAGCCGGGTCTCGATCTCGGCCAGGGCGCGTAGCCCTGCCGCCACGGCGGCCTCGTCCTGGCGGTAGAAGTCCGGGTCGGCGGTGCGGGTAGCCAGTTCGGCCTGCTCCGCCTCGAGACGCTCGATGAGCGCCGGCAAGGCGTCGAGTTCGCGCTGCTCCTTGTAGCTCAGCCTGCGCGTATTCGCCGCGGCTGCCGGTTTTTTCGGCGCCGGGTTCGGGCTCACCTCGCGACGCTGGCGGCTCGCCGCGGCGGCGCGCTCGACGTGGTAGCGCAGCCAGTCGCTGTAGCCGCCGGTGTGTTCCTCGATGCGGCCGTCGCTGTCGATGGCGAGTACGGCGGTGACCGTCCGGTCGAGGAAGCTGCGGTCGTGGCTGACCAGCAGCAGGGTGCCCGCGTAGTCCGCGATGACTTCCTCGAGCAGTTCCAGGGTCTCGATGTCGAGGTCGTTGGTGGGCTCGTCCAGTACCAGCAGGTTGGCCGGCCGGGCGAACAGCCTGGCCAGCAGCAGGCGGTTGCGCTCGCCGCCGGACAGCGAACTCACCGGCGACTGCGCCCGCGCCGGCGGAAACAGGAAGTCCTGCAGGTAGCCAACCACGTGGCGCGATTTGCCGCCCACGTCGATCCGGTCGGCACCGTCAGCCACGTTGTCACGCACGCTGCGTGCCGGGTCGAGCTGGGCGCGTTCCTGGTCGAAGTAGGCGATCTCGAGCCCGGTGCCGCGGCGGATGGTTCCGGCGGTGGGCTGCAGATCCCCGAGCAGCAGCTTCAGCAGGGTGCTCTTGCCGCTGCCGTTGGGGCCGATGATGCCGATCCGGTCGCCGCGCAGGATCACGGTGGAGAAGTCGCGGATCACCGGCGTGGCTGCGTAGTCGAAGCCCACGTTCTCTGCTTCCAGTACCAGCTTGCCGGAACGCTCGGCACCGGCGAGCTGCATCTGCACCTTGCCCTGGCGCTCGCGCCGCTCGGCGCGTTCCCGGCGCATGGATTCCAGACGCCGCACCCGGCCCTCGTTGCGGGTGCGCCGGGCCTTGATGCCCTGGCGGATCCACACTTCCTCCTGGGCCAGGGACTGATCGAACTTGCGCGCTGCGTCCGCTTCCGCGTCGAGCAGTTCGGCCTTGCGCTTCAGGTACTCGGCGTAGCTGCCGGGGAACGAGCGCAGGGTGCCGCGGTCGAGCTCGACGATGCGCGTGGCAAGGCGGTCGATGAGGGTGCGGTCGTGGGTGATGAACAGAACCGCGCCGGGATAGTCGAGCAGCGCTTCCTCGAGGGAGGTGATGGCGTCGATGTCGAGGTGGTTGGTGGGTTCGTCGAGCAGCAGCAGGTCGGGTTCGGCCACCAGCGCCTGGCCGAGCATGGTGCGGCGCCGGATGCCGCCGCTGCATTCGGCCATGCGCGCGTCCGCCGGCAGACCGAGACGGCTCAAGGTCGCCTCGATGCGCTGGGTACCTTCCCAGGCGCCGGCGGCTTCTACCTCGGCCTGCAGGCGGCTGAAAGCGTCTAGGGCCGCCGCGTCGGCGTCGCCCAGAGTCAGGCTGGCAGCGTGATAGCGGGCCAGCAGCCCGGCCTGATCGCCGAGCCCGGCGGCCACCACCTCGAACAGGGTCGCGGTCTCCGCGTCCGGCACCTCCTGGGCCAGGCGCGCGATGCGTACCCCGTCGCGGCGCCGCAACGTGCCGCCGTCGAGCTGCTGCACGCCGGCGATGATCTGCATCAGCGTGGACTTGCCGGCGCCGTTGCGGCCCACCAGACAGACCCGCTCGCCGCGATCGATGGTCAGCTCCGCGTGGTCGAGCAACGGCACATGACCGAACGCCAGACTGCCGTCCTGCAGGTGAATCAGCGCCATGGGAACTCAGTCGTCTTCGACGCTGTTCTCGAACACGAAGCCGCCGGGACGCATCACCAGCCGGTGACGGTCGCCGGGAACGGTGGCGTCCCAGTCGCGATACCCGGCATCGCCATGCCACATGGCCACCCGGGTGCCGTCGTCGAGCCTGGCCAGGCGGGTCTGGTAGTAGCGGGGCGGGGTGTCACGCAGGCGCTCGAGCAGGGTCGGGATGTGGTCGTAACGGGACAGCTGATGCAGGGTCACCCAGGTGGGCGGCGCCAGATCGATGGCACCCTCGGCATGCTGAGCGAGCGCGGCGGCGGGAGACAGCCACCGGTGATCCTGGATCTCGCCGCCGTCGACGCGCACGCGATGCTCGTCGATGGGGGCGGCGAAGAACCAGGTGGCGAAGCGGCGCGGCGTGCTCGGCGGCGGGGTCCAGTGAGAGAACCAGACGAATTCGTCCGGCGGCGCCACGATACCGGTTTCCTCCCGCGTCTCCCGCACCGCGGCGTTGCGCGCGGCCATGTCGGCGCCGCCGTCCGCGGAAAAATCCTCTGGATCGATGCGCCCGCCGGGAAACACCCACATGCCGCCGAAGGCGATCTTCGAGGTCTTGTGCAGCATCAGCACTTCGACTTCGGACGCCTCGCGCAGGAGGACCACCGTGGCCGCTGGAATGGCCGGATTGTCGGCGTCCGCTTTGCGGGCGTCGAGGTCGTCTCCGTAGATGTCGTTGCGATGCTTCACGGGTTTCCGCAGGTCACTGGCGGCGCTCTTTGTGCAGCTGGGCCATCATGCCGAACAGCGCGGTCATGTCGTTGGGGCCGCTGTCGCCGGCGAACTCCTTGTACAGCACGGCGGTGTTGACCGCGATGCGTTCCGCGTCGCCCCAGCTGTCGTAGTCGGCGAGCGAGATGTCCCGGGCCGCTTCCAGCACCGGCATGCCGGCATCGTAACGCTTCCTGGCCTCGTCGCGGATGTACACCAGATAGTCGCGCACCGCGCGCACGCCGCGGGTGTCGGTAATGGGACCGTGCCCGGGCACGACGGTTTCCGGCTCGAGGCGCTCGATGTAGTCGCAGGCGTCCAGCCAGTTCTGCACCGGCCCCGCCCAGAGAATCGGATGGCCTTCGATGAACAGGATGTCGCCGGTGAACACCAGTCGCTCCGATGGCACCCAGGCGAGCACGTCGCCGGCGGTGTGGGCCGGGCCCACCTGCTTGAGATGTACGGTCTTGTCGCCCACGGCGACTTCCAGCTCGCCCTCGAAGGTGCGGGTCGGCAGGGTCTGCCGGATGCCCTGGAAATCGAACGCGCCGAAGCAGTGCTGGAAAAACGCGCCCACTTCGCCCATCTCCGGGGCCCGTGCCATCAGGGCGGCCATCATCGCCGGGTTCTCATGGGCGAGCTCTTCGGCGCAGGCTCTCGAGGCGACGATCTCGGCGCCCTCCACCAGCTCGTTGCCGTTGCAGTGGTCGCCGTTGGAGTGGGTATTGAGCAGCCGGTCGAAGCGTCTGGTGGCACCGGGTGCCGCGCGGCGCATGGCGGCGAGCATCTCCGCGGTCAGGGACTTGTCGAACAGCGTGTCCACCAGCAGGGACTCATCACCGTCGGTCACCAGCCCGGCGTTCGACCAGCCCCAGCCGCCGTCCGGCTGCAGCCACGCGTAGGCACCATTGCCCAGGTCGGTGAGACCCCGGCGGTACTCGCGAATACCCAGCGCTCGTGTCGACATGCCCGTCCCCCGGAGTGCGCGTCAGATCGAAGGCCTCAGAGCATGGCCCTGGTTGCCCCTGGTTGCCCCTGGTTGCCCTGGAGGCTATGGAGGCTATGGAGGCTATGGAGGCCATGATAGTGCAAACGGTCCGGGGCTTCCCGGGCCGGCCTGCCGGGGCTTGTTTTTGCCCCGACACCGGTTACCTTGCGTTGATGCAGAACTTCGACTCCATCCGGCCTTATCGGGATGATGAGGTGGCGGTGGTGATCCGGCGCCTGGCCCACGACCCGACGCTGCTGCGCGCGGCCGCCGCGTTCTTCACGCCGCGGCTGGCGCGCTGGCTGCCGTGGCTGGCGCGGCAGGTGGCGCGCGGCGTGATCGAGCGCCGCACGGCGGGCCTCGACAGCGTGCAGGACGTGCAGCTGTGGCTCGCCGACTACATGGCGCGGGTGATCCGCGACAGCATCGACGAGCTGACCGTCAGCGGGCTCGATCGGCTGCCGGCCGGGCAGCCCTATCTTTTTCTGTCGAATCATCGCGACATCGTCATGGACTCGGGGCTGCTCAACTTCCGCCTGCACCAGGCCGGGCATCGCACGGTTCGCCCGGCGGTGGGCGACAACCTGCTCACCGAAGCCTATGCGGCGGACCTGATGCGTCTGAACAAGAGTTTCGTGGTGGAGCGCAGCGTCACCGGCACCAAGGCCGTGTACCAGGCCATCACCCGAACCTCGACCTACATCCGCCATTCCCTGGAGGAAGGCGAGTCGGTTTGGATCGCCCAGCGCGAGGGCCGCGCCAAGGATGGATTCGATCGCACCGACCCGGCGCTGCTGAAGATGCTGTCGCTCGCCTATCGCCGGGAGCTCGGCGGCTTCGGCGAGCTCCTCACCCGGGTGCGGCTGGTTCCGGTGTCGGTGTCCTACGAGCTCGATCCGTGCGATCGCCGCAAGGCGCACGAACTCTACGTGGCCCGCCGTTACGGGCGTTACGTCAAGCGCCCGGGCGAGGACCTGGCCAGCATGGTGGACGGCATCATCGGCTACAAAGGGCGCGTGCACCTGGAGGTGGCGCCGCCGCTTAGCGGCGATTTCGCCGACCACGATGCCATGGCGGACACGCTCGACCGGATCATCGTCGGCGGTATGCGGGTGTATCCGACCCACGTGGAAGCGGCCCGCCGGATGGGCATGACGGCTGCCGACAGCGCGTTCGAGCCGCTGCCCCGGGTCATGCGTGCCTTCGAGTCGCGAATCGCCGACTGCCCGCCGGCCGAGCTGGCGGACCTGCTGGGCGGCTACGGCAACGTGATCCGCAATCGCGAGCAGCTCGGCGTCGCCTGAGCGCTCACGTCAGATCGTCAGCGCCGGCTCGTCGAGAGCCGCCATCTGCTCGCGCAGGCTGAGCACGTGTTCCGACCAGTAACGCGGCGTGTCGAAGGTGGGGAACGCCCGGGGAAAGGCTGGATCGTGCCAGCGCCGGGCGATCCAGGCGGCGTGGTGCATGATGCGCAGGGTGCGCAGCGGCTCGACCAGAGCGATGCTCGCCGGGTCGAAGCGGTGGAAGGTTTCGTAAGCCTCGACAATGGTCTTGAGCTGTCGCTGGCGCTCGTCGCGCTCGCCGGACAGCAGCATCCACAGGTCCTGAATCGGCGGCCCGTTGACGCAGTCGTCGAGGTCGACGAAATGCGGCGTGTCGCCGCGCCACAGCAGGTTGCCGAGGTGGCAGTCCCCGTGGATGCGTCCCTCGCGGTCGCGGCGCACGGCGTTCATGACGGCGTCCACCCGCGCCAGCAGATGCTCGGTGACGCTGGCGTAGGCGTCCTCGGTGTCCGGCGGCAGAAACTGGTGCTCGAGCAGGAATGTGCGACTCTCGTGGCCGAGCCGCTCCACGGACAGGTCCGGGCGCTGCTCGAAGCGCCGGGTCGCGCCGATCGCGTGAATACGTGCGATGGTCCGGGACAGCACCTTCAGGTTGTCCTCGTTCTCGATGTTCGGCGCGTGCCCGCCCTGGCGCGGATACACGGCAAAGCGGTAGCCGGCATGGCGGAACAGGGTTTCACCGTCCCGGACCAGCGGCGTCACCACCGGCACTTCGCCTTCCTCGAGTTCCAGGCTGAAAGCGTGCTCCTCGGCGATCTGGGCGTCGCTCCAGCGCGCCGGTCGATAGAACTTGGTCACTGCGAAGCCGCCGTCTTCCAGCTCGATCTGAAACACCCGGTTCTCGTAGCTGTTCAGCTCCAGCAGCCCGCCGGTGGGCGCGAAGCCGGCGCTCTCCATGGCGTCGAGTATCACGTCCGGTGAAAGGTCGGCGTACGGAGTGTCGGCGGTGTCGGCGTTGTCGGTCATAGCGGCGCGGCGGCAAGGGGGCGCGCAGTCTACCACCGGGGCGGCCCGTGAACGCGGTCCGTGGTGGCGGATGATCAGAGGTTCCTGAGTGCTACAGCTCACTAGCGCGATTGCAGCGCGTCGATTATCGGACAGGTCGGTACGTCCTTGCCTGAGCAGCGGCTGGAAAGGTCGCGCAGGATCGCCTCCATTCTGCGCAGATCGGCGATCCTGGCTCTGATTTCTCCGGCGTGGGCATCGGCGAGTTGCTTGACGCGGTCACACGAGACCTGGGCAGAGTCGACCAGGGACAGCAGTTCCCGGATTTCCTTCATCGAGAACCCGAGCTCCCGGCTTCGCCGGATGAAGACCAGGCGCTCGATCGAAGCGCGGTCGTAGAGGCGGTTTCCGCCGGCGCTGCGCTCGGGGACGGGCAGCAGGCGCTCCCGTTCGTAGTAGCGGATCGTTTCCACATGGCAGCCGGTCTGATTGGCGACCCTGCCGATTGTCAGACGATGATCGGACATGTCGGTATTCGCCTTGAATCTGTAGTAACTACAGATAGTACGCTGGCTGCATGAATCCACCAGTCGCAACGACGTCGACGCTCGTCTCCCCGCAGTGTGGTCATGCCGAAACGCTGACCATGCCCACCGACGCCTGCCAGTTCTTCTATGACTGCGTCGGCTGCGGCGCGCTGCTGCGACCGCTTCCCGGAGATTGCTGCGTGTTCTGCTCGTACGGGGACGTCGCCTGTCCGCCGGTTCAGGAGCACGGACAATGCTGATGGAAGGGTCGTCGCATGGATGAGCCGCGTTCCCTGCGCTGGGTAGCCGCCGGTTCGCTGATTCGGCCCGGTCCGATCGGTCGGCTGGCGCGCCTGGCTCTCGGCGCGCTGTGTCTTTTTGCGTTGTGGGAGATCGTCCGCTATGCGGACGTCGCGACGGCCCGACCGTTCTCGACGCTGGACGCTCGATGGCCGCTGCTGGTCGTTCCCCTTTGCCTATTCGATGCCGTCGTCAACATCGGTTTCTCCAGGGACTGGGGTCACCGGCCGTTGCTGGTGTCCGGCGTGGTGCTGGCGCTGGCAGCCACGGGCGCCCTGCTGGTCGCCGGGCGCCTCGACAGTCCGATTCTCGGGCTTCCTCTGAATCTCCTGCTCGGCTACTTCTACGCCCATCTGGGCTTGTCGTTCGTCGTCGCCGCGCTGATCGCGTCGCCGGGATGTGAGATGCGCGCCATACCGGCGTGGCTCGGGCGTATTCGCGGCAGGCCCAGTGCGGAGCATCGTTGTCCGGCGGCCTTCATCGATCGTATCGATGCGTGGGAGCAGCGTCGCCGGTCGAACCCGGTTCCCTGACTGGGACCTCCGGGCCGGCAGGCGGCGGCGTGCGCGTGGCGCACAGCACGTGCACCGCGCCTGCGCCGGCTTCCAGCAGCACCCGGGTGAGTTCCGCGGCGGTGGTGCCGGTGGTCATGACGTCGTCGACGATGCCGAGGCAGGGACCCGGTTCGTTCCAGCGCCGCCGGCAGGCGAACGCACCCATCGGATTCTGCATCCTGCCGACCCTGGACAGGCCGCGTTGCTTTGGGCCCTGGCGGCGGCGCACGGCCGCGCGCCGCCATACCGGTACCTCGAGCCGCCGGGCGACTGGGACGGCCAGAGCGAGGGCCTGATTGTGGCCGCGGCGGGCCAGGCGGTGCCAGGTCAGTGGCACCGGCAGCAACGCCGTCGGGCGCGTCAGCGCCGGATCGGCGTAGCGTTCGGCAGCCGCGTCCGCGAGCAGCATTCCCAGGAGTAGGCCCTCGACCATGCCGAGGTGATCCTTGAGACGACCGACCCACTGCCTCGGGCTGGCCTCGTAGCGCAGCGGCGCCACGGTCAGGTCAAACGGCGGCGGTTGCTCACGACAACGCCGGCACGGCTCCGGGGCGCTGGCAGCGTGGCGCTCCGGCTCGCCGCAGCGCGGGCAGGCGGCGATGTTCCAGGGCAGTGCGGCCAGGCAGTACTCGCATAGATCCACCGCGCTGGCCGGCGGCAACGGCGTGTCGCAGAGCAGGCAGCGGCCGGGCAGCAGATGCTGGAGCAGGTACTGGATCCGGTGCGGCCGCATGCGCGCACTCTGGCGCGCGCCGGCGCCCGGCGGCAGCGGTTGTAGGCGCCTGTAACTGTGAGACATGCGTCACGCATTCCGCCTGGCGCCCGGTGAATGATGGTCTACCCGAATCGCGAGAGCCGGTGATGGCAGTGAATCCCCTGATGAGCAGCGGACCCAGTTCCTTTGACGCCTTCGGCGCCGGGGTCAACGGCATCCGCGCCGGTCTGCGCGGTATGGGTCATGCGGCCCAGGAGGTCGCCGAGTTGAACGTCCGCGAGGCGCCGGGTTCCGCGCCGCCGGACTGGATGGAGAGCGCGGTTGATGCGCTCACCGACCTGCGCATCTATCAGCGCAACGTTCAGGCCGCCGCGGTGGTGGTGGAAACCGCCGACTCGGTGCTCGGGTTCCTCCTCGACGTGCGCGCCTGAGGCGGCACGCCTTTCACATCATTTTCCGGTTCGCGCGGTAGACTCCGGCGCTCATGCGTTGGAGATGAATAATGGCTGTCTCGCTCCAGGACATTCGCTTTCAGGTTCACGAGGTGTTCGACTTCGCCGGGCATTATGCGGCCCTGGCCCCTGCCACCGAAGGCGGCGCCGTGGAACCGCCGGACCGCGCCTTCATCGACGCGGTGCTGGATGAAGCCCACCGCTTCACCGAGAACGAACTGGCACCGCTCAACGCCGTGGGCGACGTCGAGGGCTGCCACTGGCAGCAGGGCGGTACGGTGACCACCCCGGCAGGCTTCAAGGAAGCCTATGCCACCTACGCCGCCGGCGGCTGGTCGGGGCTGATCGGCGACCCGGAGTACGGTGGCCAGGGCCTGCCGGACAGCCTCGGCCTGCTGCTGGAGGATCTGGTGGGCTGCGCCAATCCGGCCTGGGGCATGTACCCGGCGCTGTCCCGCGGCGTGATCAACGCCCTCGGCGCCCACGGCAGCGCCGAGCAGAAGTCGACGTTTCTGCCGAAGCTCCTGTCCGGCGAGTGGACCGGCACGATGTGCCTCACCGAGCCCCATGCCGGCTCCGACGTCGGTCTGGCGCGCACCCGGGCGGAGCCGAACGCCGACGGTACCTACGCGGTTTCCGGCACCAAGATCTTCATTTCCGCCGGCGAGCACGACCTCACCGACAACATCGTCCACCTGGTGCTGGCCCGCCTGCCGGACGCACCGGAAGGCACCAGCGGCATCTCCATGTTCGTGGTGCCCAAGGTCAACCTCGACGGCAGCCGCAACGGCGTGATGTGCGGCAGCATCGAGGAGAAGATGGGCATTCACGGCAACGCCACCTGCGTGCTCCATTTCGACGGCGCGCAGGGCCACCTGGTCGGCGAGCCGAACAAGGGCATGCGCTACATGTTCACCATGATGAACGCGGCGCGGCTGGTGGTGGGGCTGCAGGGCGTGTGCGGTGCCCACGCGGCGTGCCTCAAGTCCATGGCGTACGCCCAGGAGCGCCTGCAGATGCGCGCCCTCTCCGGGCCGGCGGCGCCGGACAAGGCCGCCGACCCGATCATCGTCCACGGCGACGTACGACGCATGCTGCTCACCCAGCGCGCCATCGCCGAGGGCGGCCGGGCGCTGGTGTACTACGCCGGTCAGGTGGCGGATCGCACCCACCGCGGCAGCGCCGAGGAGCGCGAGCGCGCCATGGAGCTGCTCGATTTCCTCACGCCCATCGTCAAGGGCGGGCTCACCGAATTCGGCTACGAGTCGGTGAATCACGCCGTGCAGATCTACGGCGGCCACGGCTACATCCGCGAGACCGGGGTCGAGCAGTACGTGCGCGATCTACGCATCGCGATGGTCTACGAGGGCACGACCCAGATCCAGGCGCTCGATCTGCTGGGCCGCAAGATTCTCCAGGCCCAGGGCAAGGGCCTGATGCACTTTCTCGGCGAGCTCGGCGACCTGGCCGCCCGGCTGCGCGAGCCGCTGCCGCATCTGGCCCTGGCGCTGGACGATATGGCCAAAGAGTGGGGCGAAATGACGCTGGCTTTCGGCGGCCGCGCCCAGAAGGACCTGGACGAGGTGAGCGCCGGCGCTGTGGACTATCTGTTCTATTCCAGCTACTGCGTGCTCGCCTACTGCTGGGCGCGCATGGCGGAGACCGCGCTGGCGCTGGAAACCACGAACGGCGCCGATGCCGACTTCCTGGCCGGCAAGCGGGCCGTGGCCGAGTTCTACTTCGCCCGACTGCTGCCGCGCAAAACGGCGCATAAGCTGGCGATCGAGGCAGGACCGGTTACCATTCACGGTCCCGACGCCGCCGCCATCGCCGCGATCTGACGTTTTCGCAGCCTTCCAACCGGCGTTTCATCCGTCTCCAGAATCCCAGGAGGAGCACGCATGCTGGAGTATCGCGCGCCACACAACGATCTGAACTTCCTGCTTTTCGACGTGTTCGAGGTGCAGGAGGCCTGGCGCGGCGTTCCGGCGTTCGCGGATTTTTCCGACGACCTGGTGCGGGCCGTGGTGGAAGAGGGCGGCAAGCTGGCCAGCGGCGCGCTGGCCGCGGTGAACCAGACCGGTCACGAACAGGGCTGCCGGTTCGACAACGGCACCGTGACCACTCCGGACGGGTTCAAGGAAGCGTTCGCCGAACTGGCCGGCGGCGGCTGGCTGGGCCTGTCCGGCAACCCGGAGTACGGCGGTCAGGGCATGCCCAAGCTGCTCGGCTGCCTGCTGGAGGAGATGTTCTGGGCGGCAAACTCGAGTCTGTACCTGTACGGCACCCTGACGGTGGGTTGCGCGATCTGCATCGACGCCCACGCCAGCGACGAACAGAAGGCCTTGTACCTGCCGAAGCTCTACAGCGGTGAGTGGACGGGGGCCATGGCGCTGACGGAATCCCACGCCGGCAGCGATCTCGGCATCATGCGCACCAAGGCAGAGCCGCAGAGCGACGGCAGCTACCGGATCACCGGCAACAAGATCTTCATCACCAGCGGCGAGCACGACCTGGCGGACAACATCGTCCACCTGGTGCTGGCCAAGCTGCCCGACGCCCCGGCCGGGAGCCGCGGCATCTCGCTGTTCATCGTTCCCAAGTTCGTTCCCGACGCGGCCGGCAGCCCGGGCGAGCGCAACGCCATGGCCGCCGGCGCCATTGAGCACAAGATGGGCATCAACGGCAGCGCCACCTGCGTGATGAACTACGACGGCGCCACCGGCTACCTGGTGGGCGGGGAGAACCAGGGCCTGGCGGCCATGTTCACGATGATGAACTACGAGCGGCTGTCGGTGGGCCTGCAGGGCCTCGGCGCCGGCGAGATCGCCTACCAGATGGCGGTGGCGTACGCGCAGGACCGCCTCCAGGGACGGGCGCCATCCGGACCGCAGAACGAAGACGGCCCCGCCGATCCGCTGCTGGTGCACCCGGACGTACGCCGCATGCTGCTTACCGTGCGCGCGCTGACCGAGGGCGGCCGCGCCTTCGCCATGTTCGCCGGCATGCAGCTCGACCGCGGCAAGTACGCCGACGACGCCCAGGCCCAGGCCTTCGCCGAGCTGCTCACTCCGGTGGCCAAGGCGTTTCTCACCGACCGCGGCTTCGAGTGCACGGTCATGGCCCAGCAGGTGTTCGGCGGCCACGGCTACGTCCGCGAGTGGGGGGTCGAGCAGCTGGTCCGCGACGCCCGCATCGGTCAGATCTACGAGGGCACCAACGGCATTCAGGCCATGGACCTGATCGGCCGCAAGGTGCTGCGCGACGGCGGCGCGACCCTGAACGCGCTGCTGACAGTGATGCGCGCCGACCTCGCCGGCGCCCATAGGGACGCGGTGAGCGCGGCCTTCGACCGCCTGGAGCGGGTAACCGCCGAGCTGGTGAAACGCGCGGCCGACGACCCGGACCTGCCGGGCGCCGCCGCCACCGACTACCTGGATCTGGTGGGCTACACGGTCTACGGCTGGCTCTGGGCGAAGATGGCGGCGCTCGCCGGCGACGACGAGTTCGGTGCGGCGAAGCAGCAGACGGCCGGCTTCTACCTGGCGCGGCTGCTGCCGCGCACGGTGGCGCTGGAGCAATCGGTGCTGGCGGACAGCGGCTGCGTGATGGGTATGGCCGACGCGGGGTTCTGACCCGGCGCGGCCCGGGGCCGACGTGCGTTTCAGCGCGCGGCGCCGAGGCCGATGCGTGCCCGCATTCTCCGGTACATGCGCCAGTTCAGCAGCGGAATGACCACGATCAGGCACCACAGCGGCGCCAGAACGAATGGCCTCGAGCCGAACAGCCAGGTGCTCAGCGCGCTGCCGCCGATCATGATCACGCCGATGGAGACGCCTTCCACGACGAGGTGCCGGGTCAGGCTGAACAGAATCGGTGGTTCGAGATCCAGACCGAACGCGCGGTAGAGCAGGTACCACCAGGGATACAGATGCCGGCGCGCGATGCCGTGTTGCTCGAACAGTCGTTCCAGTTCCTGGTCGCTTGGCGTCGTCATGCCCCGAATCCCGATACCAGATACCTGATGCCAGATACCTGTGATACCAGGGGCGGCGCCCGGCGCCGCCCCTGGTGCGTTGGTCGACTCAGTAGAGCGGAATGTAGGGCGCAGGCACGCCGGGAACGACGATCATGTCGTTTCTGATCTCGAACAGGTCGATGAGATCGATGCCCTCCTGGGATTCGATGGTCGTGGCTCCGGCCGCGGCTCCGGTGACCAGGGCTCCGCCGATGCCGCCCTTGTAGCCGCCGGTTGCCGCGCCGATCACGATCGCCGGCCAGACTTCGGACCAGTCGATGCTGTCGATGACGGCCTGGTCCAGACCGAGCCGCGGTGCCGTCACCAGGATCTCCGGAATGTCGCCGCTGCCGTCATCCGTCGCGGTGGTGGTTCCCCCTGATTCTTCGTCTCCTGCTACGCACATGTGATTGTCCTGCTGGTTGTGGTTGGTTGGCTGTGGTTCCCGCCCGGCAAGCGCACGGGCGGAGACAGGGTGCGCCGAGGATGGACGGCCTGTGCAGACCCCTCACGGCAACTTCCGTAAACGCCTGCACCGCGTCGGGTCGATGTCCTACGCCGGTCGGTTTGCCCGCCGATTTCCCACCCATCGATGCGGCGCGTTCGCTCGCGCCGAACACGCCGTCGTGGTTCCGTCGCGGTTTTGCCCTGGAGCCCGCATGATCCTCGTCCGACCGGCTCGATTTGCCGACGTGGTAAGACTCGGGCCCAGACTGCGGGTCGAGGATGCGCTCGAACTCGCCGGCGCCTGGCCGTTGGGTCCCGTCGAGGGGCTGGTGGTCTGTCTGCTCAACAGCGATCGCGCGTTTGCGCTGTGCCGACGCGGCGAACCGCTGGCGCTCTGGGGAATCAGCGGCACGCGCTGGAACGGCCTCGAACTCGGTGTGCCCTGGATGCTCGCGGAGCCTGCGCTGTTCGATCATCGGGCGGAGCTGATCCGGCGCAGCCGCCCCTGGATCGACCGGTTGCTGCTCGGCTTCGACGCTCTGACCAACCTCACCGACGCCGCCAACGGCAGCCATCTGCGCTGGCTCTCCTGGTGCGGGTTCGACTGGCTGCGCGACCACGCCTCCCACGGTCGCCTGGGGCGCCGCTTTCGCGAGTTCTATCGGGTCAACGCGCGCGCCGGGGCTGGGGCGGACAGCGTGCGCGAGCAACTGCTGCGGCGCCCAATCGCGGCGCCCGGCGACATCGCCCGGCCGGTGGCGGCCCTGGTCCGGCTCGGCGTCCCGCTTCTGGCGGGCGACGACGACGCGGCTCGCGGTCCTGCAGCCAGGCTGCTGCAGGCACTTCCGCAGCTGCTCGATGCGCTGGGTCGTGCCGCGATCAGCGTGCGCAGTCGGCGCGCGCTGGTGCGACTGCTCGCGGAACTGGCGCCGCGGCTCGTCGCCGGATCCGCCGGCGTCTCGACCGGCGGGCACGGTGTGGCGCTCGACTGGTGTGAATGCCTGCTGGAACTCGATGGCGTGCGGGCGCTGACGGGAGCGCCTGTGGACATCGGCGAGGCCGCCCTCGCCCTGGAGGTTCGTGAGCGGGCGCGGCGCAAGAGCCGGCATCCCGAACGCGCGGCGCCGGCGCCGGCAGCCGGTCCGTTGCTGTTGCAGGCGCTGGCGAACGGCTATCGGCGCGCACTCACGCTGGACGACCAGGTTGACCCGGCACAGGGCTATCGACTCCGGGCGGCGGCGGCCGGCATCGATGAGCAGGCGGTGCAGTGGCCGCTGGCGGTTTCCCGCCTCGACCTGGTGCGCGCATTCGCCGGCCAGCGTCTCGTCCTCGAGCTGGAGGCCGACGACCGGGACGCCGGCATCCTGCCGCCCGGGTTCCTCGACAGACGGGTCGGCCTGGACAGTGTCGAGCGCCTGCGTCGTGCGGCGGCTGCCGGGTCGTCCGTCGACCGGGCGTTTGCTGCCACGGCGGAGCGCTGGGGCCGTCACGTCGGACCGGTCGCCAGCCTGGCCGATGCCGGTCGGCTCGCGGGCGCCATGGCGCACGCCGCGGCCGGCCGGCTGCTGCCGCCGCTGCGCCTGGAGGGGGTGGTGTCTGGCCTGGCGCTGCATCTCGTCCTGTATCGTCTGCTGCGCGGCGCGCTGCTGCACGCGCTGCTCGGCGAGGATCGTCCCGCCCTTGCGCGACTGCTGGGCGCCGAAGTCGGCGCGCTGCTGGTTGCCGCCGGCTTTGACGACGTCCTGCTCGATGGTGACGGCGCCGCGGCGGACGCGCTACGCCACGCGGTGGTGGCGATCTGGGGCAGCGGCGCGCTTTCCGGCGCCGAACTGCCGACGCTGCTGCTGCCGGTTCTGTCGACACCCGTGGTCCATGGCTGCCAGCTCGCGCCGGCACTGCTCGTCTGGCGACTGGCGGAGAGCGGTGGCCTCGACGCGCTGCTGGAAGAGCTGGCCGATGTCTTCGACGATCGGCAGCCAGGACCGCAGCGGCGTTTCCAACGATTCCTACGCCGCCGCCGCAAGGACGTGGCTATGGTGAGGTTCCGCCGTCTGCTGGATTCCCATGGCAACCCCGGTTCTGCACAGCGTGGCGCCCCGGTCCGCGTCGACGGGGCGGTCGGATGACCTTCCCCGGGTTCTCCTGCGTCGCCTGCTGGAACCTCACGCACCGCGCCTGGCGGATGCGCTGCTGGCGCGCCCGACTGACGAACCGATCGCGGAACTGCTGAGCTTCGCCAGCCGCCGCTGTGGCCTGCGGCGTATCGGCGTGGGCACGGCGGGCGCGCTGGCGGCGCTGACGGGCCGGGCGTTGTGCCTGCTGCCGTCCGGGCGCGCGGTGCTGCTCGAGGGCGACGCGGAGGCCTGGCAGGTCTACACCGATGAGGGCGCCGCGCGACCGCTGCGGGAACCGCTGCAGAGCGCGATGTTTCCCTGCGAAGCCTGGTACTTCGCCGGCTCGGCGACGTCGGCGGCGGAGCCCGGGACCCGGCGCCACGGCCGTGCGCCGGCGGCGGCGCTGACGGTTGCCTTGAAGCTCGGCGCCCAGCTTCTCGGACTGGCCATGCCGGTCGCCATGATGCTGATCATCGACAAGGTCGTCACCCAGGGGGCATCCAACACCCTGAAAGCGCTGCTGGTCGGCGTGACCCTGCTCACCGTGCTGCAGTACCTGTTCCTGTGGATGTACACACTGGTGACCGCACGGCGCAGCGAGCTGGGCGCGCATCCGCAACGCAGCGCGCTTTTCCGCGGCCTGCTCGGCTCGCGCGAGGCGCCGCGCTGGACGGCGCTGGGCTGGGACGCTCTGCAGGCCTGTTCCGAGGGCGGCCGGTACGTGGCCGAGACCCGCCCCCAGTTGCTCGCCGACTGCGCCTTCGTCGTGCTGCTGGCAGTGCTCATGGCGGCGTTCAGCCCGCCACTTCTGGCGGTCGCCGCGGCGTTCATGCCGCTGTACGCGGTTGCCGAGGCGTGGGGCGGACGCCGGGCGCAGCACGTGGGTATCGGACTGACCGACCTGAGGGGCACGCTGTCGCGGCGCTTTGCGGAGGCGCTGGCGGCCGCCGAACTGATTCGCGGCATGAACCTGGCCACGCACGTCGTCGGCCACTGGCAGGGACTCGACGCCGACCTGGCGGCGGCGCGCTGCGGTCTCACGGTGCGCCGTCGTCAGGCCGCGTTGGCCGTGGAATTCCTGCAGAAACTGTCGCTCGTCGCGATCATGCTGTTGGGCGTCGGCGCGGTGATCGACGGGGCCATGACGCTGGGTCAGTACATCGCCTTCAATCTGCTCTCCATGCAGCTCGGTGCGCCGGTGCTGCGCCTCGTCGGCTTCCGTCGCGCCCGCGCGGATCGTCGGGTTGCCGCGATTGCCCGGGAGCGTCTGCAGCAGCACTGCCGGGAAACGCCGTGGCAGCCGGACGGCGCGCGCCCGCTGCCGGAGCGCGAGCGCCTGAGCGTGCAGGTGGACTCGGTGGCGCTGCCCGGCGCGCAGCGCGTGGTCGGCTTCGGGATGCTCGGCGGCGTCTGGCTCGGCATTGCCGGGCCGTCCGGCTGCGGCAAGTCCACGCTGCTCCGGGCCATCGCCGGCATCGAGGCGGCAGCCGCGGGCAGCGTGCGCCTGAACGGCGTCAACGTCCGGCAGCTCAGCCGGCGGAGTCTCGGCGCCCGGGTGCGTCTGGTACCCCAGGAGCCCGTCATCTTCAGCATGTCGGTGGCGGAGAACATCCGCCTCGGCGATCCGGCCGCGGCGCCCGCGCGGATCGCGGCGGTGGCCGGAATCTGCGGTCTGGGGGCGCTCGTCGAACGGCTTCCGGAGCACCTCAACACCCGGATCGGTGCCGGTGGGCAGCCGCTGTCCGGCGGAGAGAGACAGCGAATCGCCCTGGCGCGGGCGCTGCTGTCGGAACCCGATCTGCTGCTTCTGGACGAGGCCACCGCCGCCCTCGACGAGCCGGCCGAGGCTGCGCTGCTGGCCAGCGTACGACGTCTTCTGCCGCGTGCGGCCGTGCTGCTGGTGGCCCATCGGGCCTCCTCGCTGCGTCTCTGTGACCAGGTGCTGCGGCTCGATGCGTCCGCATGAGCGACCGGCGGATCCATCAGCCGCTTGCGCAGCGACTGCCCGGTGCCCGCTGCGTCGGCATGGGTCTGGCGGCCGCGATGCTGCTGTTCGCCCTGCTGCTGACGTGGGCTGCCACCACCGAGGTGGAGGTGGTGACCACGGCGCCGGCCGCTGCGCGTAGCGGCGCCGGCACCTTGACCGTGCGCGCGCCGACCACGCGTGGGGTTCGTGGGACGCTGGTGCAGGAGGGCGCCCGGGTCGATGCCGGACAGCCCCTCCTGCGCCTGGAGTCGAAGCGGCCCGAGGCCGAGCTGCGGGCCGCGCGCATGGCCCTGGCGACCCGGCGCCGCGCCCTGGCGGATCAGCGGGCGGTGCTGGCCCTGCTCGACGGGACCGCCGATCCCGCCACGGCTTCCCGGACCGCGCGCCTGCGGGCCGCGGCCCAGCGCAGCCGCCTGGCGCAACTCGACGGCGAGATCGAGGCGCTGCGCACCGAACTGCGCCTGACCCGGCGGCGCGCGGCGATGCGCGAGGAGCTGCGGGCCGTGGCCGAGGCGCGCGCGCGTTCCGTGCAGCGAGCGGGCGAACTCGGCGCGGTGAGCCGGTTCGACGTCCTCGGCGCGCGGCAGGCGTACCTGGCCCAGCGGGCCGAGCTCGATGAGTCGCTCGGACGGGTGACCGCCCTCGAACAACGGCTGGTGGTGCAGGGCGAGGCGCGCAAGGCCGCCGATCTCGCGTTCCGCGAGTCCCTCGTGGACACCGTCGCCGCGCTCGAGATCGAGACGGCGGAGGGCAACGCACGGCTGGTGGATGCCGCCGTCGAGCGTCGTCAGACCACGGTCGTCGCGCCGGCGGCCGGCGTCGTCGACCGGCTGTTCGTGCGCCCCGGCGACTTCGTGGAGCGCGGCGCGGCCATCGCCGTCATCGTACCGGTGGATCCGGTCGTCTACTTCGAGGTCCGGCTGGCGCCGATGCAGATGGGCTTTCTGCGCGCGGGCCTGCCCTGTCGGCTGAAGCTCGATGCCCTGTCGTTTCCGCGCTACGGCGCGTTGCCGTGTACGCTGACCCGGCTCGGCGGCGACGCCGTAACGACCGAACACGGCAGCCACTATCTCGGCCGGGTGGAACCGTCGGCTCAGGCGCTGCTGGCGGACGGTGCGACCGTGCGGCTGCAACCGGGCGCGACCGCCTGGGTGGACATTGTCGCTGGCAGGCGCAGCGTGCTCGGCTTCGTCACCGAACCGCTGCAGCGCTTCGCGCGCGAGTCACTCCGGGAGCGTTGACGTGGACGGCGACGGGGTGTCCGGCTCCGTGTCGGTGCCCGGGCACGGGTGGTCCGCGCTGCGCGTATCGCACACCGCGATGCCGCGCAGATGGGTGCTCCACTGCGCCATCTCCTGAGCCGTCAACGGCTGTCCGGACCCGGCCATGGGCGGCGTCTGCAGGCGCCGGGTGACGACGTAGAACTGCTCGTTGCCCTGAATCGCCTTGGCCATCACCACCTGGCCGTGAGGCGAATCCTTGAACTGAGGGCAGATCATCAGCCGCACCGAGGTCGGGTAACCGTTTTCCAGACCCGAAGCGATGTTGATGTCCTCGAAACCCTTGCAGCGCACCGAGAGGTCGCGGCTTACCGCCTGGACGAAGACGATGGGGTCGGGCAGCGGTTGCCCGGTCTGGGCTTCGAAGGTCAGGCGTTCGAGCAGGTCATCGGCTTCGTCGGGCGGGCCGTATTCGGCCATGCGCAGCACCGGGGTTTCCAGCGCGCCGGTCTCCACCCAGCCGGCCGGCGGCGCGCCGAGCAGAGTCTCGCCGTCCGGCGCCGCCGGCGGGGCTGGCTCGGCGGGCGCGGGCGCCGTGGTCTGCGCGGCGGTCTCCGCAGTCGCCGCGCTGCCGTCGGCTCCGGCGTCCGGGGTCGAATCGCTCGGCGCGCCGCAGCCGAGAAGCGCCAGCGTCAGGGTCAGAGCGGCCGCCGCCGGTCGCCGTGGAGAGCTGATACTCATGCGCGCGGGAACACCCACGGATGGGAGGCCGACAGGCCGCCGTCCACGGGGACCGCCTGGCCGTTCACGTAGGACGCCCGGTCGCTCAGCAGGAAGCACGCCATCTGCGCGATCTCGATGGGCTGGCCGGCGCGCCGGGTGGGATTGATCTGGCCGATGCGCCCCTCGCTGCCGTGGTCGCGGGCCCGGTCGAAGGTGGGTCTGGTCATGCCGGTCTCGATCAGGCCCGGGCAGATGGCGTTGATGCGCACGCCGCTGCCGTAGAGCTGATAGGCGACCGTCTGGACGATGCTGATCACGCCGGCTTTGCTCGCGCTGTAGTCCACGCCGCCGGCGTTGGCCCGCAGTCCGGCGACGGAAGCGGTGCAGAGCAGGGCGCCGGAATTCTGCGCGGTCAGATGCGGCACCGCGTGCTTGACCGCCAGGAACACGCCGATGGTGTTCACCGCCAGGGTGTGCTGCCAGTCCTCCACGGTGAGCTCGGTCAGGCTCTTGCGGCCGCCGCTCACCCCGGCATTGGCGTACACGCCGTCGAGGCCGCCGAACTCGTCGATGCAGCGCTGGATGAATCCCGCCACCTGGGATTCGTCGCTGACGTCGGCGCGCACCGCCAGCGCGTGGCCGCCGGCGGCCTTGATCTCCCGGACCGTGTCTTCCACACCCTCGGTCAGGTCCACGGCCACCACCTTCGCACCTTCGGCGGCGGCGAGGATGCTGGTGGCGCGGCCGATGCCGCTGCCGGCGCCGGTGATGACCAGGCGCTTGTCGTCGAGTTCGTGCTGCATTGTTCTCCTCGTTCGGTTGCCCGCGAGTCCGTAGCCCGCCAGGAGGTCGGTCAGTAGACGGTGGTGACCACGTCGCGGACGAACGCGCGCCTGCCGCCGTCGGCGAATCCGCTGCAGTAGGTTACCCGATTCCCCGGGTACTCGGGATCGCACTCCAGCCACCACGTCGGCTGGTCGCTACCGTCCGTCAGTTCGCGCAGGCGCCAGCCGCGCTCCTCGGTGACGAACAGCTCCGGGCGCCGCAGCCAGGCGATGGCGGCGGAGTCCCACGGGTGGAAACCGTGATCCACCGGAAATGTGCGGGTCCAGTAGCGGCACCAGGCGAGGGAGTTGCGGTAGAAGTAGTCGGCGGTGGCGGTGCCGACCTGGCGGATCGCTTCCAGATCCTGCTCGGTCACGGCGACCTGGCTGGTCAGCTCGAATCCGGCCAGCACCACCGGCACCCCGGCGTCGAGCAGCAGGCGTGCCGCGCGGGGGTCGTTCTCGAAGTTGAAGTCGCGCACCGGCCCGGCCTCGCCCAGGTAGAAGGCGGCGTCCTCGCTGCGTCCGGCTACGGCGACCACCGACAGCACGTTGGCCAGCGCATCGGGATGGTGCAGGGCCAGCAGCCCCAGGTTGGTCAGCGGGCCGATGGCGGCGATGTGCGCCGGCCGCTCGCGCAGCGCGGCGGCCAGGAACGCCACGGCCCCGTTGGCCTGCGGCAGCTCACCCTGCTGGGGCAGCGGCTCGCTGGCGCCCGCCACCACCGGAATGTCGGCCGCTTTCAGTCGCAATATCTCTTCGGCCACCCGGTGCACGTCGGCGTGAGGTGCGTTGCCGTACACGGTGGTCACACCGAGCAGTTCCAGATTAGGCGCGTTGATCGCTTCGACGATGGCGAAGCCGTCGTCGATGTCGCGCGGCCGGCCGTCGTGCTCGATGCCCAGCGCCACGTCGGTGTCGATGAACAGCGGAATGCGGGAATCGGCGTCGCTCATGTGGTCATTGCCTCGCGGGCCCAGTGGAGCCAGGTGAGTCGGGTGGAGTCGTCGGCGTCGAGGGGCAGCTGTGCCACCCCCAGCAGCCGGCGGATGACCTCGATGCCGGCGAACGCCCGGGCCAGGTCCGGGCCGAATCCTCGCGGCGCCCGGTAGCCGGCGAGCTGACGGCGGACCTCGACGTCGCCACGGCCGGACAGGATCAGGTGCGCGCTGAACACGCCCACGTCGAACTCCGGCGGGCCGACGAAGGCGAACTCGGGATCGATCACCGCCACGGTTCGCGTGGGATGGTCGAGCCAGCTTCCGGGGTAGAAGTCGCCGTGCAGGAGGGCCCGGACCGTGCCTTCGCAATGACCGAGATAGCGTTCACCCAGGTCACGGGCGCGCTCCTGCAGGCCGCGGTCCCCGGCCAGGCGCGCCTGCTCGTCACGCAGCGCATCCGAGAGCGCGACGCCGTTGTCCGCGGCGAACGGTATCTCGAAGATGTGCGCGTGGTTGAGTTCGCGCATGGCCCGGTTGTCGGGGACGTCGACCGTCTCCGCGTCGATTGCGTGCAGGGCCGAGAGCCAGTCGAGCAGCGCCGCCAGCGACGCATCGTTGCGCTCGGATCCGCCGCGGCCGTACAGGCGGGTCAGGTCGCCGCCCTCTCCGAGATCCTCCAGGCACAGCAGGTGCGTGTCCGGGTCCTCGCCGAGCAGGGCCGGTGTGTGCTGCTCCAGGGCAGCGCTGCCGGCGATGGCGCGGTAGAAGGCTGCCTCGGCGGCCAGCCGGTCCACCGGTGCGGCGATCTGCGGGTATTTTGCTACGTAGGGCACCGCCTGCTTCAGGATCAGCGTGCGCGGCGGTCGGCGGGCGCCGGTCACGCGCGCCCGCAGGGTGCGGTTCATGTTGCCCTCGCCGGGGACTTCCAGGCCGTCGAGGGTTTCGTCGTCACCGATCCAGCCGAGCTGGCGCAGGTGTGCTTCCACGCCGTCGCGTTGCTCGGCGATCAGCTCCATCAGCGGATGGCGACGGGGTTGATCACTGCCTGTACGGAGCCGACGAAGCGCGGCTGGCCGAGCACGAACAGGAACTCGGAGACGCCGTCCGCGGCCAGCGCCCGGGTGTCCATGTTTTCGAGTATGTACACGCCGTTCTTGGCGAGCAGCTCCGGGTGCACGGGGAACATCTGCTCGGGATCCTCGCCCGGCAGCACCTCCAGCGCCCAGGTGTCCGCGCCCACGGCGACCACCCCGAGCCCGGCCAGGTAGCGCGCGCCGTCCACGCCGAGGCCGGGCTCGCCGGCCATGAAGCGCGCCTTGTCGGTGTCCGCCACGTTCAGCCAGCCGGTATGAAACAGCACCACGTCGCCCTTCTCGATGGTCACTCCCTGGGCTCGAGCCGCGGCCTGGATCTGCGCCGTGTTGAAGGCCGTGCCCGGGTCGAGGATGTCCTTGCCCAGGTGCGCGGCCATGTTGAGCAGCACGCCGCGGCTGACGATGGGCGGCAGCCTGTCGACGCTGAGCTTGGTGAGGCCGCGCGGGGTGACGAACTCGCTGGCCGGCGTGCCGTTGTAGTAGCGGTGCTCGATGCCCATGTGACCGAGACCGTCGATCTGGCTGCCGATGCCCATCCACAGGGTCATCAGGTCGTCGTTGCCGGTGGCGCGGTTGCTGCCGAGGGGTGTGCCGGTGCCGTCGTCGAGCTGCAGCACGGTCATCGAGTACTGGCGCGGCGGATAGGCCGGCGAGTCAGGGCCGGTCGGTACCCCCAGCGGATAGGTCTTGCCGGTGGTGACCAGGCGCGCGGCCTGCAGCACCTTCTCCGCCGACAGGTTGTTGATGGCGCCCAGGGTGTCGTCGGCGCCATAGCGCGACGGATACCAGCTCTCGGCAGCAAGCGCCCGCGCGCTCAGCAGGCCGATGACGGCGGTGGTGACGAGTGCTGCGGTCGACGGCTTCATAGGGTCCTCTCCCCGGAGTGAAGCACCGAGTGTAAGGAATCTGCCGCACCGTTGCGCGCCGCCGTGGGCGTCCGGGCGGCGTCCGACTTCGCCTCAGTCGCCGGCGGCGGCAGGGCCCCGGCGCAGCCGCTCCGGCAGCTTCCGGTAGATGCCGCCGAAGCTGCCGTTGCTCATGATGACCAGGTGTCGGCGCCGGTTCCGCGGCAGCTCGGCCAGCGCATCCATGAGCCGCTCCAGATCGTCGAACTGGCGCGCCGGCACGACGCAGTTCTGCACCACCTCGGACAGGTCCCACTTGATGTTGTCGCCGCGGAACCAGAACACCTGATCCGCGGGCGCGCAGCAGGTGGTGAGGTCGTGGCGCAGGGTGCCCAGCGACATGGTGTGGGAGCGCGGCTCCACGACGGCGACGATCTCGTCGCTGCCGACCCGGCGGCGCAGCCCCTGCAGGGTGGAACGGATGGCGGTGGGATGGTGGGCGAAATCGTCGTAGACCGAGACACCGTCGATCTCGGCGATCAGATCGAGGCGCCGGGCCACGTTCTGGAAGGCGCACAGTGCGTCGATCGCCACGTTTGCCGGCACCCCGGCATGGCGCGCCGCGGCGATGGCGGCCAGCGCGTTATTGACGTTGTGCTCGCCGATCAGATCCCAGCTCACGGTGCCGAGGTCGTCGTCGTTCAGACACACCGCGAAGCTGCTGCCGTCGGCGCTGGCGTCGTCTGCGTGCCAGCGCAGGCCGCTGTCGAGCTTGTGCGGCTGGGTTCGCATGTGGCTTGCGCCGAAACGTTCGATGGGGGTCCAGCAGCCCATGGCCAGGACCTCGTTGACCGCATCGTCGTCGGTGGGGGCCACCACCAGGCCGCCGCCGGGTACGGTGCGCAGCAGGTGGTTGAACTGGGTCTGGATCGCTGCCAGGTCAGGGAAGATGTCGGCGTGATCGAGCTCCAGATTGTTGACGATCAGGGTGCGCGGCCGGTAGTGGACGAATTTTGAGCGGCGGTCGAAGTACGACGTGTCGTACTCGTCCGCCTCCACGACGAAGAAGGGCGCTGACCCCAGGCGCGCCGAGCGGCCGAAGTTCTTCGGCACGCCGCCGATCAGGTAGCCCGGGTCGAGCCCGCCCTGGTCGAGAATCCACGCCAGCATGCTGGCGGTGGTGGTCTTGCCGTGGGTGCCGGCGACGGCCAGCACCCAGCGCTCCGGCAGGACGTAGTCGCCGAGCCACTCGGCGCCCGAGGTGTAGCGCAGACCGCGCTCCAGCACGTACTCGACGCCGGGATGGCCGCGTGGCAGACCGGCGTTGCCGATCACCACCAGGTCCGGCGCCGGTACCAGCTGCACCGGGTCGAAGCCTTCGAACACTTCGATGTCGGCGGCGGCCAGCTGATCGCTCATCGGTGGATAGATCGCGTTGTCCGATCCCGACACCCGATGGCCGAGCTGCCGGGCCAGTTGCGCCAGGCTGCCCATCAGGGTGCCGCCGATGCCGAGGAAATGGATGTGCTGGGTCATCGTACTTTGAGTACCTTCGGTTTCACCACACTACGCGCCGATGGCCAGCTGGCCGAAGGTGACGCTCATTAACGAAATGGCCATCGCCACGCCGATACCGATGGCGAACTGCACCTCCATGGCGCGGTGCAGGATGAATCCGGCCACCGCAACGGACCAGACCAGAAAGGCGATCAATGCGATGCTGATCACGGCGCTCCCCCACAGCGACGCCAGCGGCAGCATCACGGCGAAGCAGGCGGTGATGATGAGATCGCAGCCGAAGATGGCAGTGACGGTGGTGACGAAGCGCGCGCCGAGATTCTTCAGCGTCAGCGCCAGCAGCACCAGGGCCGCAGTGGCCGTCTGGCCGACGATGATGCTGGTGGCGGTGCGCAGCACGTCGAGATCTTCGTCGAGTCCGACGGAGACCAGCACGCTGCAGAGCAGGTTGGCGCCCACCACCAGGGCGACGAATGGTCCGCTCGCCGGCACGTGGGCTGGACTTTGCCGCAGCAGGCAGATCTGCCAGAACAGATTGATGATTGCTTTCATGGGTCTCTGGTGACGCGCCCCGAATCGGCGCGAACGCTGGAAATTGTCGCACAGATCGCCTTCATCACGGACAATGGCGCGCTTCGAAGGAAACATCCAGGAGTCGGTAGTCATGGCGAAAGCCAATGCGTTGTATGCTCAGTCCGGCGGCGTGACGGCCGTGATCAATGCCAGCGCCTGCGGGGTGATCGAGACCGCGCGCCGGCATCGGGACCGCATCGGCAGGCTGTACGCGGGGCGCAACGGCATCGTCGGCGCCCTGAACGAGGAGTTGATCGATACCGGCCGGGAGTCGGCGAGCACCATCGCCGCGCTGCGCAGCACCCCGGGTGGCGCGTTCGGCTCGTGCCGCTACAAGCTCAAGAGTTTCGAGGAGAACCGGCGCGAGTACCAACGCCTGATCGACGTGTTCCGCGCTCACGACATCCGCTACTTCTTCTACAACGGCGGCGGCGATTCCCAGGACACCGCCAACAAGGTCTCGCTGTTGTCGAAGAAGCTCGACTTTCCGATCACCTGCATCGGCGTGCCGAAGACCGTGGACAACGATCTGCCGTTCACCGACTGCTCCCCGGGCTTCGGATCGGTGGCCAAATACGTGGCGGTTTCCACCCGCGAGGCGGGCCTCGACGTCGCTTCCATGTGCGACACCTCCACCAAGGTGTTCTTGCTCGAGGTCATGGGCCGCCATGCCGGCTGGATCGCTGCCGCTGCCGGTCTCGCCGCCGAGGAGCCGGGCGATCCGCCGCACGTCATCCTGCTGCCGGAGGTCCCCTTCGATCGTGCGAAGTTCCTGGCCAAGGTGCGCGAGACGGTGCAGAAGCTCGGCTACTGCGTGGTGGTGGTCTCGGAAGGGGCGCAGAACCCCGACGGCACCTTCCTCGCGGATGCCGGCGGCAAGGACGCCTTCGGCCACACCCAGCTCGGCGGCGTGGCGCCGTTCCTCGCCAACCTGATCAAGGAGGCGCTCGGCTACAAGTATCACTGGGCGGTGGCCGACTATCTGCAGCGCGCGGCCCGGCACATCGCCTCCGCCACCGACGTCGAGCAGGCCTACGCGGTCGGCCGGGCGGCGGTGGAGTTCGCGCTGGCTGGCAGGAACGCGGTGATGCCGGTGATCATCCGCAAGAACGACAGGCCCTATCGATGGGAGATCGGGGAAGCATCCCTGGCCAGAGTCGCCAACGTGGAGAAGCGGATGCCGAAACGCTTCATCAGCCGCGACGGCTTCGGCATCACCGCGGCGGCGCGTCGATACCTCGAGCCGCTGGTGGCCGGTGAGGATTACCCACCCTATCGCAACGGCCTGCCGCGCTACGCCCGGTTGAAGAACGAACTGGTGCCGAAGAAGCTGCCGGCGTTCACGGCGTGAGGTCGATCCGCCTCGGCGCGCCCGCCCGGCTGATCCGGCTGGCCGTGATGGCGCTGATGCTGTGTGCCTGCGCGTCGGGTTCCGACGTGCGTCGCAACGAGGACGGTAGCATCAGCATTCAGTGCTCCGGCGGCTACCACGACTGGTCCGGATGCCGCAATCGCGCCACCCGGGCCTGTGGCAGCGCTGGCTTCGAGATCGTCTCCCAGGTGAGCGACGAGGGCAGCTCCAGCGTGGGAACCCGGGATTGGTCTGCCGAGGGCTCGGTGGTCGAACGCACCATGGTGGTGCGCTGCAAGCCGCCACTCTGAGGCCGGCGGCCGGACCGGTGTGCGGCTGAGCAGGGCTACGACTTCAGCGCCGCGTCCGGATCACCGCCCAGGTTGCGCACGTAGTCGTCGTAGATCTCGATGCGCGGCGCCACACGGGCCGCGTCGCTGAGCGCGCGCACCGGGGCGCTCGCTTCCATCTCCCGGGCCCAGTCTTCCAGGCGTGCGGGCAGCGCCACGCCGTAGCTGCGGAACCGGCTCAGCACCGGGAAGTACATGCAGTCGACGACGCCGAAGCCGCCGCCGAGAAACCGTCCGCCGTGGCGTTCGAGCTGCGCGTCCCAGATCTCGAAGACGCGGTCGATGTCGCGGCGGGCGGCGGCGGAAGGCTCGAAGTCGGGAACCCGGGCGAACAGATGGCAGCTGAGCTCTGCGCGTAGAGCGGCGAATCCGCTGGCCATTTCCGCGCACACGGCGCGATCCTGGGCGCGCTGCAGCGCATCGCGCGGCCACAGACCGGCATCCGGATAGGCATCCGCCACCCACTCGCAGATGGCCAGCGCCTCGTGAATCGGCGCGCCGTCGACGCGCAGCACCGGAAACAGACCGGTGACGCTGCCGAGCCGTCGGCGCGCTGACAGGTCGGTGACCGCCGTACGCACGCTGCCGTCGTCCGCCCGCTGCTGGCGCTGCATTTCCGGCAGTTCGGCAGTGCGCAGGCGGAAGTCGGCGCCCGCGTGGCTGAGAGCCAGCCAGGGGCGCATGGACCAGGAGGAGTAGCGGAGGCTGAGCACGCTGAGTTCAAGCTCTACCATGACTGCCTCCGCAGGCATCGATGGGTCGATCAGACCGGCAGCGGTCCGCTTCTCATGCGAGTGAAGCGGGTCCGCTTCTCATACGAGTGAAGCGGGTCCGCTTCTCATACGAGAAGCGGGGCGATCACCAGGCTGACGATGGCCATCACGTTGATGAGGATGTTCATGCTCGGGCCCGAGGTGTCCTTGAACGGGTCACCCACGGTATCGCCGACCACGGTGGCGGCGTGGACCTCGGAGCCCTTGCCGCCGAGGTTGCCTTTCTCCACGTACTTCTTGGCGTTGTCCCAGGCGCCACCAGCGTTGGCCATGGTCAGGGCCAGCAGCACGCAGCCGAGCAGACCGCCGCCCAGGGTGCCGCCGAGGGCTTCCGGGCCGAGGCCGAAGCCGACGACGGGCGGTACCGCTACGGCGATGGCGCCGGGCAGCAGCATGCGGCGCAGGGCGGCCTTGGTGGCGATGTCCACGCACTTGGCAGTGTCCGGCTCGGCCTTGCCGTCGAGAAGGCCCGGGATCTCGCGGAACTGCCGGCGGATCTCCTGGATCATCTCCATGGCCGCATCACCCACCGCGGTCATGGTGATGGAGGCAATCAGGAACGGGATCAGGCCCCCGATGAACAGGCCGATCAGCACCATGGGGTCGCCCAGGTACAGGGTGAAGTCCGCCATGTTGTGGCGCACGGTCTCCACGTAGGCGGCGATGATGGCCAGTGCGGCCAGGGCCGCGGCGCCGATGGCGAAGCCCTTGCCGATGGCGGCGGTGGTGTTGCCGAGCTCGTCGAGAGAGTCGGTGATGGCACGGGTTTCCTTGCCCAGTCCGCCCATTTCCGCAATGCCGCCGGCGTTGTCGGCCACCGGGCCGTAGGCGTCGATGGCCATGGTGATGCCCACGGTGGCGAGCATGCCGAGGGCGGCGATACCGACGCCGTAGAGGCCTGCCAGGCTGGTGGAAACGAAGATGATGCCGCAGATGGCGAGCACCGGAATCGCCACGGACTGCATGCCCACGGCCAGTCCGGTGATCATCACCGTGGCGGCGCCGGTCCGGCCCGATTCGGCGATGCGCACGACGGGCTTGGAGGAGGTGTAGTACTCGGTCACCAGGCCGATGATGATGCCGCCCACGGCGCCGGCAATGGCCGCCAGCCAGATGCCGTTGGAGAGCCCGGTCGCGTCGATGATGAAGTAGGCGACCGCGATGAACAGGATCGGTGCGCCGATGGTGCCGAAGCGCAGGGCCACGGCGGGTTCGCGTCCGGACATGATGCGGACGATGACGATGCCGATGATCGAGCAGATCAGCCCGGCGGAGGCAAGCATCAGCGGCAGGCTCATGAGGGCTGCGCGCGAGGCGGCTTCGTCGGCGATGTTCGGGGTCAGGTTGCTGAGCAGTCCGATGCTGAGCGTCGAGGCGATGGCGATGCAGGCGATCATGGCGCCGCAGTAGCTCTCGAAGATATCCGAGCCCATGCCGGCCACGTCGCCGACGTTGTCACCGACGTTGTCGGCAATCACGCCGGGGTTGCGGGGGTCGTCCTCCGGGATGCCGGCTTCGATCTTGCCCACCAGGTCCGCGCCGACGTCGGCGCTCTTGGTGAAGATGCCGCCGCCGACCCTGGAGAACAGCGCGACCGTGGAAGCGCCCATGCCGAAGCCGTGAATGTTGTGCGCGGTCTCGGCGTCGCCGCCGAACATCAGGTACAGCGAACCGAGACCGAGCAGGCCCATGGACGCGACGGTCAGGCCCATGATGGAGCCGCCGAAGAACGCCACGGAAAGTGCCGCGGCGGCGCCATCGGTGTGGGCAGCGGTGGTGGTGCGCACGTTGGCCTTGGTGGCCGTATACATGCCGATCCAGCCAGCCAGGGCCGAGGACAGCGCGCCGACGATGAAGGCGATGGCGGTATCGGTGCCCAGCGAGATGTACAGCAGCACCACCAGCACCGCCGCGAATCCGGCGAGCATGGTGTATTCGCGGCGCATGAACACCATGGCGCCCAGGTGAATGGCGTCGCCGATCTTCTTGACCTTGGCGTCGCCCTCGTCGTAACGCATGACGAGGCCGTAGACGATCCATGCGGCGAGCAGTCCGGCGATACCGAACAAAGGCGGTATCAGGGTTAGATCTATCATTGAGTTCCCCAAAAAAATCCCAGAGTGACGGACTAGCCGGGTGCCTGATTCTTGCCTGAATGGGCTGGCAGGCGACCAGTTACGAACGCGCGTATGGCGCGCCCCGGCGTGACGGCGGCGCGTATTCTAGCCATTCGTCGAAGGAATAAGAACCCGGCGTTTGGTCCCTGCGGGACCAGACTGCGGCTGTCACGCCGCAGTATCCCCAGAAGGGGCCGGTCCCGATAGCGTCAGCCCTGGGCCAGGAGCTGGCGCAGGTCGCTGATTCCGGCGTTGGCGCGGGAGACGTAGTTGGCCATCACCAGGGAGTGGTTGGCCAGCAGGCCGAGGCCGTCACCGTTGAGTATCACCGGGCTCCAGACCGTGTCCTGGGTGGGTTCCAGTTCCCGTACGATCTGCTGCAGGCTCACCCGGGCGTTCTTCTTGTCGAGCACGTCGGCGAAATCGTGCTCCAGGGCCTTCAGCAGCTGCAGCAGCGCCCAGGTCTGGCCGCGGGCCTCGAAGAACACGTCGTCGATCTGCATCCACGGTGTCTGGTACTGCTCGTCGCGCGGCGCCGTCGTCGCCTGAGTAGCGGCAGGGTCGCCGGCCAGATCGACGTTCAGCTGCCGTTTGCCGACGCTGGCGGAAAGCCGCTGGGAGAGGCTGCCGAGGCGGGTCTCCACCCCCTCCAGCCACGCCCTCAGGTTGTCGGCACGGGCGTAGAACTGGGCATTCGGCTGGGCGGGGTCCGCCAGCCGGTCCAGGTAGCGCTCGAACAGGCGGATGCCCTCGCGGTACTCGCTTTCGGTCTGGGGGAACGCCCAGCTGGAGTTGTCGAAGAAGAACTTGCCCTCCGCCACCGACAGATCCGGATCCTCGGTGGACTGGCTCTGGGAGCGGGAGAAGTCGATGCGGAAAGCGCGGGCGGCGTCGCGGATCTGGGTGAGCACGCCGAACTCCCAGTTCGGCACGTTGTCCATCCACACGCCGGGCGGGAACAGGTCGTTCGACAGGTAGCCGCCGCGTTTGTCGAGCAGCGTATCGGCCAGGCGGATCAGGGTAGCCGTGGTCGTGTAGCCGATCACCAGGCTGCGGCCGTGGTCCTCGGCGTGAGCGGTGGCGAATTGCTGCACGGCGAAGGTGTCGGGCTCGTAGTCCCACCACCACCCGAGAACCAGGCAGATCACGAGGTACACGCCGATCAGGGCGCCAGCGATTCTGCCGGCGATACCCAGGCTGCTACTGCGTGTGCGGATCCACTGCCACATCATCCCTCTCCCACGGCTACGGTCGTGAAGCGGGCCACGATGGGCTCGCCGTTGCTGCGGCGCAGCGTGATGTCGATGCCATCGCCCAGAGACGACACGCCGAACAGCATCAGATGCCGGCCGCCAGGTTCGAAGCGTACGGTGTCGCCGGCTTCGACTACAACCTCGTCCAGACGTCGCATCTGCATCATGCCGCCGTCGCTCGTGGTCAGGTGCATCTCCACGGCCCGGGCAGCGGCGCTGTCCGCGCCGGTCAGAACCACGGCCTCGGCGCCGTGGTTCTGCACGTTGAAATAACCCGCGGTCATGTCGCGGCCGGGAATCGGCGCCCGGACCCGGGCGTCGCTGATCTCCAGTTCCGGTGCCGCCGGGGCGCAGCCGCCGAGGAGCAGCGCCAGGCACAGCCACGGCGCCGGTCTGCGTCGCCGGCGCGTGGTGGTCGCCGCGACACCGGTCACGGACGGAAACACAGGATTTCGATGCGTGCCGGCGAGCCGATGTTCAGCTGGGCCTGAATGCGCGCCAGGCCGCCTCCGGCGCTCATCTGCTGGTAGATCCATCGTCCCTCCGAGTCGTTGCGCGCGGTGATTTCGGCGCGGCAGCCGCTGCCGCGGCTCGCGACGCCGGCCTCGCGCAGCGTTCTTTCCAGCGCCGGGTCGCGGTTGCGAAGGTGCTCGCCGTCCAGGGTGATGACCCGCCGATCGGCATCGTCGAGCAGCTCGATCTGCGCGAAGGTCGGGGCGATGCCGGCGTGATCCGGATCGACGATGTGGGCGCGGTCGAGCATGCCCCGGGCCTCGTCGAAACGACGCCGTTCGGCGGCGCTGACGGCCAGTTCGAGATAGCGCTCGACGATGCGTTCCAGGCCGCGGCGGGCGCGCTCGTTGTCCGGGTCGAGCAGACGCGCCCGGTCGTACAGGGACAGGGCGCTGCCGGACGCCGGGTAGGTCAGGTGATCGTCGGCGATGGCCCGATCGGCACGGTCCAGCAGGCTCTCCAGTTCGGCCGCCTCCGCCGCGGTCAGGGCGGGCTCGGCCGGCACCGGTTCGGGATCCGCAGGCTCCTCCGGTTGGGCCGCTGGCGGCTGCGCGGGCGTCGCGTCGTCCGCGTCGGTGCCGCGGCCCTGGAGCAGCGCGCAGCCGCCGATCAGCAGCACGAGCACGGCAACCGATGTCCTGACAAACGGCCCGCTCGCCCTGGACCGCGCGCCAGGTAATCGACCCGCGGCCGGCGACGGTGCAGTAACATGCCGGTGGGACGGCGACGCGAAGTTCACGGAGCAGGTCTCAGATTGGAACGTTGACGGCAGGTATATTGCCCGCACTGCTGGGCGAACTCCATCTGCTTCGGGTTGTCGGAACTCACGGGTCGCCTGACCTCAACGGAAATCGGGACTCACCGAGCGTGCCACGGATCGACACCATGACCAAACTTCAAAACGGCCGCGCGCGGGCGCTCGCCGTGAAGCTGCTGCGAGCTGCGGCGATTGTGCCCCCCGCGGCTTTCATGTCCGCTGCAGCCATCTTCGTCTCGGCGCTCATGTTCGCGGCGGCGCCGGCCCACGCAGCGGACGGTTCGGCGCTGTCGAAATGGCTCGAAGAGGAAGAAGACACCTTTCTCCCGGTGGACGAGGCGTTCCGCCTGACCACGGAACTGGGCAGCGACGGCGCGGTGCTGGCCCGTTGGGAGATGCCCGACGGCTACTACCTGTACCGCCACCGTTTCGAGTTCAAGACCCGGCCGCTGGAAGGCGAGGGTGCCAGCGACGTGGTGCTGGGCGAGGCCGAGATCCCGCCGGGCAAGCGCAAGGTGGACGAGTACTTCGGTGAGGTGGAGGTCTACTACCACGGCGCCCAGGCACGGATTCCCGTCGTTGCCGGCGCCGGAATGGTCGAGGTCGGCATCGGTTACCAGGGCTGCGCCGACGCGGGGCTCTGCTATCCCCCGGAAACGAAATGGCTGGCCTTCAATCTCAGCGCCGCGGATGCGGGTTCCGCCGCGCCGCCGCGGGTGATGGGCACCGCGCCATCCGGATCCGCCACCGGATTGCCGGCCACCGGAGTGCCGGCCACCGGAGTGCCGGCCACGGAAGAACAGGCGCTGGCATCGCTGCTCGGAAGTGGCAGCCTGCTCACGGCGCTGGCGCTGTTCTTCGTCGGCGGCATCGCCCTCGCGTTCACCCCCTGCGTGCTCCCCATGGTGCCGATTCTGTCCAGCATCATCGTCGGGGAATCGGAGCAGATCACCCGCGGGCGCGCGTTCTCGCTGTCGCTGGCCTACGTGCTCGGCATGGCGTTCACCTATGCCGTGGTCGGCACTCTGGTGGGTCTGTTCGGCGCCAGTCTCAATCTCCAGGCGGCGCTGCAGTCGCCACCGGTGCTGGTGTTCTTCGCTGCCGTGTTCGTGCTGCTGTCCCTGTCCATGTTCGGGTTCTACGAGCTGCAGCTGCCCCAGAGCTGGCAGAACTCGCTCAACAGCCTGGGCAATCGCGTCGGCGGCGGCAAGCACGTGAGCGTGCTGGTCATGGGCTCGCTGTCGGCGCTGGTGGTATCGCCCTGCGTGTCCGCGCCGCTCGCCGGCGCGCTCATCTATCTGAGCACCACGGGCGATGCCCTGCTGGGCGGTGGTGCGCTGCTGGCCCTCGGCCTCGGCATGGGCGTGCCGCTGCTCATCATCGGATCCAGCGGCGGCCATCTGCTGCCCAGGGCCGGAGCCTGGATGAACGGCGTGAAGGCCGTATTCGGCGTCGGGCTGCTGGCGGTGGCCGTCTGGCTGCTGGAACGGGTGGTACCGCCGGCCCTGACCCTGGCCCTGTGGGCGGCGCTCGCCATCGGCAGCGGCGTCTTTCTGGGTGCGCTCGACTTCTCGCCGCGTCAGGGCTGGCAGCAGCTGTGGAAAGCGACCGGCGCCTTCGGTTTCATCTACGGCGTGCTGCTGCTGATCGGCGCCGCCAGCGGTGCCGAGGACCCGCTCAAGCCGCTGGCGGGATTGACCATCGCCAGCGCCGGATCGGCGGAATCTGCGGCCCAGCAGGAGGCCGAATGGCACGAAGTGGCGAACCTGGATTCGCTGCGCGTGGAGCTGGCCCGGGCCGAGGACGCCGGGCAGATGGCCCTGCTCGATCTCTACGCGGACTGGTGCATCTCCTGCAAGGTGATGGAACGCTCAGTGTTCCCGCTCCCCGAGGTCGACAGTCGGCTGCGGCAGTTCCGTCTGCTGCGCGCCGACGTCACCGAGAACGACGCCGAGGACAAGGCGCTGATGAACGAGTTCGGCCTGTTCGGGCCTCCGAGCCTGGTGTTCTTCGCGCCCGACGGCCGTGAACTCGCCGACGTGCGGGTGCAGGGCGAGATCGGCGCGCAGCGTCTCGCCCGCCACCTGCAGGCGGTGCTCGACCGCCAGCACGGAGTGCTGGCGAGCCGCTGATCCCGCGTCGGGCCATCGCTCCCATCCGGCGCTTCTGGCAGAATTCGCGGCTGGAGCGGTCCGCAAATACTCATCACGGGGCCTTAAGGCGGAGAATCCGGTATGGCGCGTCTGCTGGTCCTGCACGGGCCGAATCTGAATCTGCTCGGCAGCCGGGAACCCGAGGTCTACGGCCACGATACCCTGGCTGACATCGACGCGCGGCTGCAGAAGCTGGTCGCCGAGGCCGGCCATCGGCTGACCTGCCTGCAGAGCAATGCCGAGCACGTGCTGGTGGATGCGGTGCACGGCGCCAAGGCCGACGGTGTGGATTTCATCGTCTTCAATCCCGGTGCCTTCACCCACACCAGCATCGCGCTGCGCGATGCCCTGCTCGGCGTTGCCATTCCGTTCATCGAGGTGCATCTCTCCAACGTCCATTCCCGCGAGCCGTTCCGCCAGCACTCCTATCTGAGCGACGTGGCGGTGGGCGTCATCACCGGGCTCGGCGCCCACGGGTACGAACTGGCGCTGCAGGCGGCGCTGGCCAGAGTCGGCTGAGGAAGCGCGCATGGACCTGCGAAAGATCAAGAAGCTCATGGAGCTGGTCGAGTCCTCGGGGATCTCCGAGCTCGAGGTGCGCAGCGGCGAGGAGAGCGTGCGCATCGTCCGTCCCCTGGGTGCTGCGGAGCCGGTCGCGGCGACGGTGACGGCGGATCAGTCCGCCGCACGCCCGGCGGATCACGGCTGGCCCGTGCGTGCGCCCATGGCGGGCACTTTCTACGCGGCGCCGGAGCCGGGCGCCGAACCCTACGTGCGCGAGGGTCAGCCGGTGGCCGCAGGCGATGTCCTGTGCATCATCGAAAGCATGAAGATGATGAACGAGATCAGGGCCGAGCAGAGCGGCGTCTGCGTCGCGGTCACGGCAGGCAACGGGCAGCCGGTCAGCGCCGGCGACACGCTGTTCAGAATCTCCTGAAATCCCATGGCCTGGCTGCAGCTCAGCGTCGCCGTGGACCGCGACAACGCGGACCGCGTGAGCGAGCTGCTGTCCGGTCGGGGCGCGGTGGCGGTCACGCTGTCTGCGGCGGGCGAGGAGCAGCTGCTGGAACCGCTGCCGGGGCAGCAGCCGCTGTGGCATCAGGTTCGGCTCGACGCGCTGATCGACCCGGGTGCCGATCTCAACGCGTTGCGTTCCGTTCTGCAACCTGCCGGAGCGCGGCTGCTGGACGTGACTTTCGTCGCCGAAGACGAGTGGCAGCAGCGCTGGCGCGCGCACGCTGTGCGGGCCTGCTTCGGCGGCCGCCTGTGGCTGCTTCCGCGCGACGAGCCGTTCGAAGCGCCGCCTCGCGGCAGCGGGGCCGCGCCCGCGGTACTGCGCCTCGATCCCGGACTCGCCTTCGGTTCGGGATCCCATCCCACCACCCGGCTGTGCCTCGCTGGGCTCGCCGCGCTGCCCCTCGACGGCGTGCGGGTGCTCGACTACGGTTGCGGCTCGGGAATTCTCGCACTCGCTGCCTGTCTGCTCGGCGCACGCAAGGTCGTGGCCGTGGACCACGACCCCCAGGCGCTGGTCGCGACCCGGGACAACGCGGCCTACAATGGCATAGACGACCGGCAGCTCGAGATCCTGCTGCCGGAGGCCCTGGACGCCGCGGATCCTGACCGGTTCGACGTGGTGGTGGCCAACATTCTCGCCAACCCGCTGACGGTGCTGGCACCGCGGCTGACGGCGCTGACCGCCGAGGGCGGCCGCTTGCTGCTGTCGGGGCTGCTCGACGGCCAGGACCGGATGATTCGCGCCGCCTACCCGGCGGTGGTGTTCGAAACGCCCGTGCACGAAGACGACTGGATTCGTCTCGATGGCCGACGAGGATCCTGCTGATCTGATGACGCGACTGCCGCACCCCACCGACGAAGAGCTCGAACCCCTCATCACCGAGTGCCCGAGCTGTCTGACCCGCTTTCGCGCCTCTGAGGCTCAGCTGCAGCGGGCTGGCGGCAAGGTGCGCTGCGGCGCCTGCCTCACCGTGTTCAACGGCGTCGAGCACCTGACCCTGGAGTCGGCCCAGGTCTTCGCCGACGACGACCACGCCCGCCAGGCGCTTGACGACGTCCTCGACGAGCTGGGCGGCGAAGCGGACGCCGATGCAAACTTGCCAGAGCTCGCGCAACCCGACGTCGGCGCCCGCCGGACGCCGCCGCGAGGGCCGATTTTTGCCGGCTACGAGGACGACGAGGACGACGCGGACGACGCCCAGGAGACGCAGGGGGCGCAGGAAACGCAGGAGGCGCGCGCGGAATCGCCGGCGCCCCCGGACTCCGCGCGTGCGGTTGCTGCCGGGCTCGAGCGCGAAGAGCCCGACGTCGACTGTTCCTTCGAGATCGTCGGTGATCGGGATCTGGCGGAGTCCGATCAGCCGGGAGACGACGGGTTCCCGACCGCTGGTGCGGACCCGGGCGCCGTCGTCAAGTCGCTGCTGGCGGCAAAGGCCGCCGCCGCGAGCTCGGCGCGGTCCGAGCCGGCGGCCCGGACCGCGGTCAAACGCCCGCAAGACCCGCCCTCCGGCGCGCCCCGGCCGCGATCTTCAGGAGACCGTGTGACGGAGGGTGCGGTGGACGCCGCCGCCGCGACCGAGCCGGTGCGCTTCGGCGAAGAGCCGGTGCGGAGGCCGCTGGTCTGGGTCGGCATCGGCGTTGGTCTGCTGCTGCTGGTCGCCCAGGTGCTGTGGTATCAGTTCGACGACTGGGCGAATGACCCGGCGGGGCGCGCCGTCTATGCGCCACTGTGCGCAGTGCTCGGCTGCGAGTTGCCGCAGCAGCGCGATCTCGCGCTGCTCGCGACCCGCAACCTGGCGGTGCGCATTAACCCGGACCGACCCGGCATGCTGCTGGTGAACGCCGTCATCGTCAACGAAGCCGACTTCGCGCAGCCGTTTCCGGTGCTCGAACTGCGCTTTACCACGGTGCGCGGCATGCTGGTGGCCGGACGTCGCTTCCAACCGCAGGACTATCTCGCCGGGGATGCCGTGGGGATGACGCTGATTCCGCCGAGGACCCCGGTGCAGATCGAGCTCACCATCGACGACCCTGGCCCCGAGGCAGTCAACTATTTCCTGCGATTCATCTGATTTTTCTTGCCTTCGGCGCCCGCCGTCGTTGAGCTCGGCGGTCGAAGGCGTATCATTCGCCCCTCCTTACGCAACGCACCCCCGGCGACGTTCAACGTGGTTTGCATCGGCCCTTACAAGCTGCGCAATTCAGTTCTGCTGGCGCCCATGGCCGGCATCACTGATGCGCCGTTCCGCGAGCTTGCCTGGCGCTTCGGCGCCGGCTACGTGGTCTCCGAAATGCTCGCTTCCCGCGGCGAGCTGTGGAATACGGAGAAGTCGCGACTGCGGCGGGTGCCGGTGGCCGGCATCGAGCCCCGGGCCGTGCAGATCGCCGGCGGCGATCCGCAGATGGTGGCCGATGCGGCGCGGCGCCACGTCGACGACGGCGCGCAGATAGTCGACATCAACTTCGGCTGCCCGGCGAAAAAGGTCTGCCGCAAGGCGGCGGGGTCGCAGCTGCTGGCCGACCCCGATCTGGTCGTCGCCATCGTTCGTGCCACGGTGGCCGCGGTGCCGGTTCCGGTGACTGCGAAGATGCGCAGCGGATTGTCACCGGATCGACGCAACGGCGTCGAGATCGCCTACCGCCTGCAGGAGGAAGGGGTGGCGGCGCTGGCCATGCACGGCCGCACCCGGGCCTGCGGCTTCGCCGGCGAGGCCGAGCACGATAGCGTGGCTGCCGCCAAAGCGCGGCTGCGGATTCCCGTATTCGCCAACGGCGACATCCGAACTCCGGCCGAGGCGCGGGCGCTGCTCGAGCGCACCGGCGTGGACGGCGTGATGGTGGGTCGGGCGGCCCTGGGCGCGCCCTGGCTGCTCGGGCTGATGGCGGATCCCGCGCGCCGCGAGCCGAGCCTGCCGGAGAAGTGGCGCGTGATGGCCGAGCACGTGGCCGCCATGCACGAGTTCTATGGCCCCGAGCGCGGTCTCAAGGTCGCACGCAAGCACGTGCAGTGGTATCTCGAAGCGCTCGGTTTCGGCGCCGACGCGGCCGTGAGTCCGGCGCGCTCCTTCACCCGGCTCGACGATGCCGGGGCACAGCTCGAGTGGCTCGATGCCATGGGTCTCGAGGCGGCGGCGTGAGGGAGAACTCGCCCGTTTCCGGCCGACCTGCCAGCGACCCGACGGCGACCCCGGACGCCGCCAGCGGTACGGTCACTCTGCGTGATCAGGTGGAGCTGGCGCTCGGCGAGTACTTCAGCGCGCTCGGCGGCGAGTTGCCCTGCGATCTCTACGACGTGGTTCTGGGCGAAGTCGAGCAGCCGCTGCTGCGCAGCGTGATGCGCTACGTGGGCCACAACCAGAGCCAGGCCGCCGACGTGCTCGGCATCAGCCGCGGCACGCTGCGAAAGAAACTCAAGGCACACGGAATGCTATGAATCCTGCGGATGTTCTCAGACCGGCGCGGGCGCTGCTCAGCGTCTCGGACAAGGACGGACTGGTGGAACTCGCCGCCGGCCTGGTGAGTCACGGCGTGGAACTCCTGTCCACCGGCGGTACCTACCGCGCCCTCGAAGCCGCCGGCATCGCGGTCACCGAAGTGTCGGCGCACACCGGCTTTCCGGAGATGATGGACGGCAGGGTCAAGACCCTGCATCCGAAGATCCACGGCGGCATTCTCGGCCGCCGTGGCACGGACGATGCGGTGATGGAAGCGCACGCCATCGCGGCCATCGATCTGGTCGTGGTGAACCTCTACCCCTTCGAGGCCACGGTGGCCCGCGACGACTGCTCCGTCGAGGAAGCCATCGAGAACATCGACATCGGTGGTCCCGCGATGCTGCGATCGGCGGCGAAGAACCATGGCAACGTCGCCGTGCTGGTAGATCCACGCGATTACCCGGGCGTCCTTTCCGCTCTCGCGGAAGGCGGCATCGGGCTCGATCTGCGCCGGGCCCTGGCGGTGAAAGCGTTCCGCCACACCGCCCGCTACGATGCGCTCGTGGCCGCCTACCTCGGCGCTGACGAGCTGTTGCCGGACTCCCTGTCGCTTACCTTCGACAAACTCTCGGACATGCGCTACGGCGAGAACCCGCATCAGCAGGCGGCGTTCTACCGCGAGGTGCGGCCGGGCCCCGTCGTCAGCGGCACCGTGGCCGCCATGCGCCAGCTGCAGGGCAAGGCGCTGTCCTACAACAACGTGGCCGACACCGACGCGGCGCTGGAGTGCGTGAAAGCGTTCGACGAGTGCGCGTGCGTGATCGTCAAGCATGCCAATCCCTGCGGCGTCGCGGTGGGCGACGGGCTTCTCGATGCTTACCAGCGCGCCTTCGCCACCGACCCCACCTCCGCCTTCGGTGGCATCATCGCCTGCAACAGGCCGCTGGACGCTGCAACCCTGGATGCCGTTCTCGAACAGCAGTTCGTCGAGGTGGTGATCGCGCCGGAAGTCGACGAGGCCGCGGTGGCGGTGGCCAGGCGCAGGAAAAACGTCCGTCTGCTGGCCTGTGGCCCGCTCGGCGCCTCACCTCGCGGCCTGGAGTACAAGCGCGTCGGCGGCGGCCTTCTCGTGCAGAGCGCCGACGAGCGCTGCCTCGACGACCGTGCCCTGAAGGTGGTCAGCCGGCGCCAGCCCAGCGCCGTCGAGATGGCCGACCTGCTGTTTGCCTGGAAGGTTGCGTGGTTCGTCAAATCCAACGCGATCGTCTACGCCCGTGACGGTCGCACCGTCGGCGTCGGGGCGGGACAGATGAGCCGGGTGGTGAGCGCGAAGATCGCCGGGCTGAAGGCCGAGGAAGCCGGCCTCGACGTCGCGGGCGCGGTTATGGCGTCGGACGCGTTCTTTCCGTTCCGCGACGGCATCGACGCCGCCGCCGCGGCTGGAATCCGCGCGGTGGTCCAGCCGGGCGGTTCCGTCCGCGACGCGGAGGTCATCGCCGCTGCCGACGAACACGACATGGCGATGCTGTTCACCGGCATTCGCCACTTCCGTCACTGACGAGGACGCGGCATGAAGATCCTGGTGGTTGGCAGTGGCGGTCGCGAGCACGCGCTCGCCTGGAAAGCATCTCAGGGCTCCGGGGTGGACGAGGTGCTGGTGGCACCGGGTAATGCTGGCACCGCGCGCGAACCGGGACTGCGCAACGTGCAGGTCGCGGTGGACGACTTCGCCGGTCTGGTGGCGCTGGCGCAGCGCGAAGGTGTGGCGCTGACCATCGTCGGCCCGGAAGTTCCGTTGGTGGCCGGCATCCGCGATTACTTCGACGCCGCCGGCCTGGCGTGCTTCGGACCGTCGGCAGCCGCCGCTCAGCTCGAAGGGTCGAAGGCTTTCAGCAAGGATTTTCTCGCCCGCCACGGCATTCCCACCGCCGGGTACCGGACCTTCGAAGACCCGGCTGCGGCCGAAGCCTACGTCCGCGAACGCGGCGCGCCCATCGTCGTCAAGGCGGACGGCCTCGCGGCGGGCAAAGGGGTCATCGTCGCCGCCAGCGTCGACGAAGCCGTGGACGCGGTACGGTCCATGCTGTCCGGTAACGCCTTCGGTGCGGCCGGCGCCCGGGTGGTGGTGGAGGAGTTTCTCGCCGGCGAAGAGGCCAGCTTCATCTGCCTGTGCGATGGCAACCATGCCGTGCCGTTCGCTACCTCTCAGGACCACAAGGCGCGCGACGATGGCGACCGCGGTCCCAACACCGGCGGCATGGGCGCCTACTCGCCGGCACCTGTGGTCACGCCGTCGGTGCACGAGCGCGTCATGCGCGAAGTGATCGAACCGACGGTGGCCGGCATGGCGGCGGACGGGCATCCCTACGTCGGTTTTCTCTACGCCGGGCTGATGGTCATGCCCGATGGCGCGCCCAGGGTGATCGAGTTCAACTGCCGCTTCGGCGATCCGGAGGCGCAGCCGGTAATGATGCGGCTGCGCTCGGATCTGGTTGCGCTGTGCCGGCAGGCTCTGGCCGGTGAGCTCGGCGGGGTGACGCTCGACTGGGATCCTCGGGTCGCGCTCGGCGTGGTCATGGCCGCCGGCGGCTATCCGGGCAGCTACGCGAAGGGCGACGTCATCGAAGGCCTCGACGACCTCGACGCCGAGGACCTCAAGGTTTTCCACGCCGGGACCCGCGCCGACGAAGGCCGGGTGCTGACCGACGGCGGCCGGGTGCTGTGCGTGGTGGGACTCGGCGATGACGTCGCCGCCGCCCAGCGGCGCGCCTACGAGGGCGTCGCCGGCGTGCACTGGCGCAACCGCTACTTCAGACAGGACATCGGCCACAGGGCGATCGCGCGCTGAGGCGCCCGATCGCCCTGTGGCTTGGCGCCCGCCACGGCACCCGTCAGCGGCGGCGAAGTCGTACGGCGGTCCGGGTGATCGACCGGAGCGCGTGCGCAATGGCGCCGGCATGATCGCTTCATGGATACCAATCGTCTGCGGTCCCTGGCTGGCTTCGAGGCGTTGTCGACGCCGGCCCTGCGCACCGTGGCGGCGCGCACCCGCTGGCTGAAGGTTCCGGCCCGGCGCTGGCTGGTCCGTCCCGGGCGCGCCCTGTCGGACCACTACTACCTGCTGGAAGGTCGCGTGCGGCTGCTTCAAGGCGGCCGGTCGCGGGTGGTGGAGGCGGCTTCGCGGCCGACCCGCGAGCCGGTTTACCCCGGCGCGGCGGGCCTGGAGACGCTATCGCCGGCGCTGTTCGCGAGCATCCATCCCGGCGTGCTCGCGGCTCTGGCCGGTGGCAGGGCGGAGCCTCTCGGGGTTGTTCAGCTGGACCACGCAGATGGGTCCTGGCAGCGCCGGTTTCTCAGTTCGCCCCTGTTGCAGCGGCTCGGGCCGCTTTCCTGGCAACGCCTGCTCCGGGCCATGACCCGGCAGACGTTTGCCGTGGGCGAGACCATCGTCCGCGCCGGCGCCCTTGCAGACTGCTGCTACGTACTCTGTTCCGGGGCTGCCGAGATCCGCTCGCCCGACGGCTCGATGCGCCTGGCCCGGGTCCAGCCCGGCGGTCTGTTCGGCGAGGACGCGCTGGTGACCGGAGCCGTGCGCAATGCCAGCGTGGTCATGGTGCAGTCCGGGCAGGCCGTGAGCCTGCCGGCAGACAGCTTCCAACGCGGGCTGCTCGAGGCCGTGGTACGACCGCTCGAGCGGCTCGACGACCGGCGCCCGCTGACGTTGAGCCCCGATCCCAGTGGCGTGGTGCCTTCGGTCTGCGTCGCGGACCTGCGCGCCGGGCTCGCGCGGCTGCCCCGCTCGCGGCGCTACGCGGTGCTGGGTGGAACGCGCCGGGAGCGCTGGCTGGCCAGCTTCCTGCTGGCTGAGCGCGGCGTCGACGCAAGGCCTGTCATGACCGATGAGCTGGGACCGATGAGCTGGGACCGATGACCTGGCGGGCTGACGCCCGGCAGAGGATCGACGTCAGGCCGGAACGGTGCGCTCGCGGGCCCAGCGGCGCAGGGCGTCGATGCTCTCGGCACGCATGACCGACATCGGGAACGTCCGGTTCACAGCGCCGACCACGTCGGCTTCGGTGACCGCAGTGGGTTCGGCGCCCGTCGGGCTGGCGCGGCTGGCGGCCAGATAGCGGGCGGAGACGATGGCCTCCTCGATCTCCGCACCGGTGAATCCCTCTGCCGCCGCGGCGAGGGCCGCCAGGTCGAAACGGTCCGGGTCGAGGCCGCGTTTTCCGAGATGGATGCGGAAGATCTCTTCGCGGACCGTGGCGTCCGGCAGGTCGACGAAGAAGATCTCGTCCAGCCGGCCCTTGCGCACCAGCTCCGGCGGCAGCTCGGCGATGTCGTTGGCGGTGGCGACGATGAACACCGGTTTGCGGTTCTCGGCCATCCACGTGAGCAGCGTCGAAAGTACCCGCTTCGAGGTCGCGTTGTCCGAGCCGCCGGTGGCCACGCCTTTTTCGATCTCGTCCATCCACAGCACGCAGGGCGCCATCAGCTCGGCCTGCTTCAGCGAGTTGCGCAGGTTGCGCTCGGTCTCGCCGAAATATTTGTTGTACAGGGTGCCGAAGTCCAGACGCAGCAGGGGAATGCCCCAGAACCCGGCGATGGCGCGGGCGGCGAGGCTCTTGCCGCCGCCCTGAACGCCGAGCAGCAGCACGCCGCGTGGCCGGTCCGAGGTGGAGCCGTCGGCGCCGCCGGTCATGAACGCCTGGCGCCGCAACGTCAGCCACGATTTGAGGTTGTCGAGGCCGGCGACGTTGGCCAGCGACTCGGTGTCGTACTCGAAGCACAGCACGCCTTCCGAATCCATCAGCTCGAATTTGAGCCGGTTGACCTCCGGGATGTCGGATTCGGTAATGGCGCCGTCGTCGAAGATGGCGTGGCGGATCAGTACCTGGGCGTCTGCGTGGGACACGCCGCGCAGGTTCGCCACCAGCTGGTCCAGGGTGCCCTGATCGGTTCGCACCTTGCTGCCCACGTGCTGCTCGGACCAGGTTTTCGCCTGGGCGCGGATCATCCCCACCAGCTCGTCGTCGCTGGGTAGACGCAGGTTGAACTTCGCCGTCATGCGGCCGAGCTCGGCCGGCACGCTGAGGCTGTGGCTGACCAGCGCCACGGTGTTCTTCAGGCGGTCCTGGTCGAGAGCGATGTCTTTCAGGTAGCGGACGTTCTTCGGCTCGTCGCGCAGATAGGGATGAAAATCGCAGAGCGCGTACAGGGCCGGCCCCGGGGTGCTGGCGATGTGGGCGAGCAGGGCCTCGGGATCGCTGAGTTCCCGGCCCTTGTCCGGCGCCGCGCCGAAGCCACCCAGCTCCAGGCCCCGGGTCACCCGCCACTCATAGAAGCCGAGCTGGCGCTGCATGGCGAGACGCAGCAGCAGCTGCAGCACCCGCCGCTCGTCGGCCGATTCGATGGCAACGAGCGGAATGCCGGCGTTGAGGATCATCGCCAGATCTTTGGTTTCCGCCATTCACGCCTCCTCCGGTACACTCGTTCTTCAAGTCTGGACCAGGATTCGAGAATCGTGAGCAGCGACTGCCTGTTCTGCAATGACTGCCTGTTCTGCAATATCGGTCAGACCGGCTACCATCGGCACTTCCGGCTCGGCGGGCGCACACCGCGGGCGTCGGGCTGATGGCGCGGGGGCCCGCCAGTCTCGCCGATCTGCTGGTCGGCCAGGTGGACAACGCCCTGAGGACCCTGTCCGGGCGCCACGTGAACCGTAGACCGAGCCCGGCGCGGGAGCTCGCCGAGACCGAGCTCGAACCGGAGGCCGGCAGTCACGCCGCCGGATTGATGCGGGTAAATCACACCGGCGAGATCTGTGCCCAGGCGCTCTACCAGGGCCAGGCCGCCACCGCGCGGGATCCGCAGGTGCGAAGCGCTCTGCTGGAAGCCGCGGCCGAGGAGGCCGATCACCTGGCCTGGTGCGAAGGCCGCCTGGCCGAGCTCGACAGCCGTCCGAGCGTGCTCAACCCGGCGTTCTACGCCCTTTCCTACATGATGGGCGCCGTGACCGGTCTGCTCGGCGACCGGGTCAGCCTCGGCTTTGTGGAAGCGACGGAAGACCAGGTCGTCCGGCATCTCGAGGAGCACCTCGAAGCGCTCCCTGCCGCCGACGTCCGCAGCCGCGAGATCGTCGCCCGCATGCGCGAGGACGAAGCCCGTCACGGATCCGAAGCGCTCGAGCGTGGCGGGGTGGAGTTCCCGGCACCGGTCAAGCACGCCATGACGCTGCTCTCGCGGGTGATGACCGAGACCACCTACCGGCTCTGACGCGACCCGATCGGCCCTCCGCGGGCCGTCCCGTCAGGCCTCGATCACTTCGTAGCTGTGGCTGACCGTCACCCCGCCGCGCTGCAGCATGATGGAGGCGGAGCAGTACTTGTCCGCCGACAGCGTCACCGCCCGCGCCACCTTGTTCTCGTCCAGATCGCGCCCGCTGACCTTGAAGTGCAGATGAATGCGCGTGAACACGTGCGGCGCCTCGGCGGCGCGCTCGGCGTCGAGTTCCGTCAGGCAACCGACGACGTTCTGACGTCCTTTCGTCAGAATGTTGACGACGTCGAACGACGAGCAGCCGCCGAGGCCGATCAGCACCAGCTCCATCGGTCGCGCTCCGCGATTCTCGCCGCCGGCGTCGGCGGGGCCGTCGATCGCCACCGTGTGCCCCGAGTCGGCCACGGCGGTGAAGTGGACTCTGTCCTGCCAGCGGATCTCTGCGTGCATTTTCCCTGGGCCTGAGCAGTTGCGTCGTGGACGCAGTGAACCACGCGGCAGCGGTGTGGCGTAAGCCGGATAACGGAGAAAAGTTTCGCGCAATGTTCGGGCTGTGCCTCATGCGGGGTGTGAATTGGTGCCTTTTGTCGATTGCGTCACACCGAGCCTCGATTTCTTTGCCATAGTTAATTTCAGCAAGAGGTTACGAAGGAGCGGAACGACGATGCTGGCATCCAAGAACTCTCAGGCCACCGGCCTGACGGCGGGACGATCGGGTCCGGGCCGACCCCTCATGGCGAAGGGATTCAATGCGGCCGCCACGGACGAGGACGGTCATCTCGACGCGTTCCTGGCAGCGGCCCATCGCCGCAAGTACCCGGCCAAGAGCACGCTGATCTACGCAGGGGACAAGAGCGATTCGATCTACTACATCCTCAAGGGCTCGGTCACGGTGCTCGTCGAGGACGAGTCCGGCCGCGAGATCATCGTCTCTTACCTGAACAAGGGCGACTTCTTCGGCGAGATGCCGCTGTTCACCGAAGACACGCCACGCTCGGCGTGGGTGAAGGCCAAGTCGGAATGCGAGGTGGCGGAGCTGTCCTACGCCAAGTTCCGCGAGCTTGCCGAGAAGCACACCGAACTGCTCTACGCCGTGGGCCGGCAGATGGCCGAACGTCTGACCCGCACCACCCAGAAGGTCAGCGATCTGGCGTTCCTCGACGTCACCGGCCGCGTGGCGCGCACGCTGCTCGAGCTGACCAAGCAGCCGGATGCCATGACCCATCCCGACGGCATGCAGATCAAGATCACCCGCCAGGAAATCGGCCGCATCGTCGGCTGCTCCCGGGAGATGGTCGGCCGGGTGCTGAAGACTCTGGTGGACCAGGGCCTGGTCTCGGTCAAAGGCAAGACGATGGTGGTGTTCGGCACCCGCTGATCCGGGTAGCGCACGCTCCTGGAAAACGGGCCCTCGGGCCCGTTTTTCGTTGCCTCAGTAGAGTTCCAGCAGGCATCGTCCGGTGGGCTTCGCATGGCGTGCCAGGGCCGCCGCCGTCCACTGGGCCGCCGCCGTCTGCCGCAGCGGTCCGTCGATCTTCAGATAGCCGTCGGTCAGCCCCAGTCCCCCCAGCGCCTGATACACGCCGACCTGCATGCCGAGCACGCCGCACAGGTACAGGCGCGTGCGCGGGCTCGCCAGCAGGGCGCCGAAGTGGCTCGCGTCGTCGCGCAGGCAATCGGCCACGTAGCGGCCGCGACCGTCGGGCTCACGGCTGATGGCGGTGTGGTAGCGGAAGTTCCGGTGCCGGTCCGCGAGCCGCCGGAACTCATCGTCGTAGAGCAGGTCGGTGGTGTAAGGCGCGCCCATGATCAGCTCGATGCGTGACGCGCATGGCAGCGGCCGGCGCTCGAGCAGTTCCAGCAGCATCCCGCGAAACGGCGCGATACCGGTTCCCGTGGCGAGGAACAGGTAGTCGTGGGCGGCGGGGTCCGCCGGCAGCAGGAAGCGGCGGCCGTTGGGTCCCGAGATCGAGACCGGGTCGCCGGCTTTCAGATCGCACAGGTAGTTGCTGCAGACGCCGAGAAACAGCCGGTGATCGGTGGCGTCATCGCCCGGCCGCTGAGGCTGGTGCTCGTCGATCAACCGCTTCGGGGTCGTCGACAGGTAGCGACCGGCGCCGTCTTCGCCCCAGCTCGGGCAGGCGATCGAGTACAGCCGCACCTTGTGCGCCCGGCCGCGCTCGTCGGTTCCGGGTGGAATGATGCCGAACGACTGGCCGGGCAGAAACGATCGCGCCAGGGGTGTGTCGCCGACGTCGAGCACCAGGTGTCTGACGAAGCTGGCCGATTTGCCCCGCAGACAGGGGTCGTTGCTGACCACGCGGGCCGTTGCCGGCCGGCTCGGCCGCACCAGGTTCATGATGACCTCGGGTGCGGGCGCCGAAGCCATCAGCGGATCCCGGGCGGTGACATGGTGCGGCCTCGCGTCGCGCAGAGGGCTTCGATGATACGCCCGCCCGCCGGCGGGGTGAATGGCGCTCAGCCGGCGTCGCTGGCGAACAGCGCGGCCAGCGCCTGGCCCGGATCGGCCGCGCGCATGAACGCCTCGCCGACCAGGAACGCGTGCACGCCGGCGCGATGCATGGCGGCGACGTCGTCCCGCGTACGGATTCCGCTCTCGGTGACCACCAGCACGTCGTCGGGAATCCGCGCCAGCAGATCGAAGGTGGTCTCGAGCCGGGTGTCGAAGGTCTTCAGGTCGCGGTTGTTGATGCCCACCAGGCGGGGCGCGAGGCCGAGGGCCAGGTCCAGTTCCGCGGCGTCGTGCACCTCGATCAGCACGTCCAGGCCGACGTCGATCGCCTGGTCGTAGAGCGCGCGCAGCCGTGCGGCGTCCAGTGCCGCAACGATCAGCAGCAGGCAGTCGGCGCCCAGCGCGCGCGTTTCCAGCACCTGATAGGGGTCGACGATGAAGTCCTTGCGCAGCACCGGCAGGGTGACCGCGGCGCGCGCCGCCAGCAGGAAGTCCTCGTGGCCGGCGAAGAAGTCGTGGTCGGTGAGCACGGACAGGCAGGTGGCGCCGCCGGCCCGGTAGGCGCGGGCGATGGCGCTGGGGTGGAAGTCCTCGCGGATCACACCTTTGCTCGGCGATGCCTTCTTGATCTCGGCGATCACGGCGCTGCCACGGCCGGCCGCCGCCACCAGCGAGTCCGTGAAACCGCGCGGCGCGTCCGCGGTGGCCAGACGCCGCTCCAGCTCGCTGGCCGCGATGCGTCCGCGACGCCCGGCGATCTCCTCGTGCTTGCGCGCGACGATGCGGTCGAGGATGGTGCCGTCGGCGGTTCCGGTTCGCTTCACGGCTGCGCCAGCTGCGAGCTGAGTCGCGCCAGTTGCTCCAGGCGCTCCCGGGCGCCGCCCGAGGCGATGGCTTCCCGGGCCAGGGTCACGCCCTCCGCCAGGCTGCCGGCGACGCCGGCGGCGTAGATGGCGGCGCCGGCGTTCAGGCTGACGATGTCGGCGGCGGCGGAGTCCGCTTCGCCCAGCGCCTGGCGCACCAGCGCGAGGCTGGTCTGCGGCGAATCCGAGCGCAGATCGTCCGCCGTCCGGCGACGGATGCCGAAGTCTTCCGGCGTGATCTCGTAGCCTTCGATGTTGCCGTCTTTCAGTTCCACCACATAGGTGCTGCCGTCGAGGGCGATTTCGTCCAATCCGTTGGAGTGCACTACCAGCACGTGCTCGGCACCGAGCAGTTTCAGCACCCGGGCCAGCATCTCCTGGAACTGCGGGCTGAACACACCCACCACCTGGCGCCTTGCTCCCGCCGGGTTGGTCAGCGGCCCGAGCAGGTTCATGAGCGTGCGCACGCCGAGTTCCTGGCGCACCGGGGCGGCGTGGCGCATGGCGCTGTGATGAGCCTGGGCGAACAGGAAGCCCACGCCCACCTCGCGGATACAGCGGGCGATCTGATCCGGTTTCAGGTCGAGATTGACTCCGGCGGCCTCGAGCACGTCGGCGCTGCCGCTGGCGCTGGTCATCTTGCGGTTGCCGTGTTTCGCGACGTGGGCGCCCGCGGCCGCCGCGACGAATGCCGCCGCGGTGGAGACGTTGAACAGCTTCGCGCCGCTGCCCCCGGTACCGCAGGTATCCACCAGATGGGGCACGTCGACGTCGACGCGCAGCGACAGGTCACGCATGGTCTCGGCGGCGCCGGCGATCTCCTCGGCGGTTTCGCCCTTGACCCGGAACGCCATCAGCAGCCCGCCGATCTGCGCCGGGGTCGCCGCGCCGGACATGACCTGGGCGAATACCTGGCGCGCCTCGTCCTGGCTCAGGTTCTTTCTCTCAGCCAGTCGTACCAGTGCGGTCCGTATGTCCATGGTCAGCTCCGGTGAGGAAATTGCGCAGCAGGTCGTGGCCGACCCGGGTGAGAATGGATTCGGGATGGAACTGCACGCCCTCGATGGGGTGCTCGCGGTGCCTGAGTCCCATGATCTCATCCATGCTGCCATCCGCATGCTCGGTCCAGGCGGTGATCTCCAGAACGTCCGGAAGGGAGTCGCGCTCGACGATCAGTGAGTGGTAGCGGGTGGCCTCGAAAGGCTGCGGCAGGTCGCGGAACACGCCGCCGTTGTCGTGGTGGATCCACGAGGTCTTGCCGTGCATGACCTCCCGGGCACGCACCACCCGGCCACCGAACACCTGGCCAAGACTCTGATGTCCGAGGCAGACGCCCAGGGTCGGAACGCGCGGTCCGAAAGTGCGGATCACGTCCATGCTGATCCCCGCCTGGTCGGGGGTACACGGTCCGGGCGAAATGACGATCATCGCCGGGGCCAGACGTTCGATCTCCCCCAGGCTGATCTCGTCGTTGCGGTACACGGTCACCTCGGCGCCCAGCTGACCCAGGTACTGGACGATGTTGTACGTGAAGGAATCGTAGTTATCGATCATCAGCAGCATGTCGGCACGACCTCGTAGTCTCGATTCGAAGGTGCAGCCCGCGTTGGCCGCGGGCGCGGTTGCTCAGGCAGTCGGCAAAGTGCTCGGAGCCCGCCAGCGCAGGGCCGCGGCTGTGATGGTTGATGGGTGCATGGCGTCGTTTCGTACGGGACGGCGTATCTTACCCGCCCGAGCGGCATCGCACGAGTCGTCGGACAGTTGCGCGCCGCGCCCTGTACGCCGGCGCTGGTCGTGGCATGATTGGGTTCCGGTCGGGCGCGTGCCCCGCGCTCAGCCGGATCCTGCAGGCAGGGGAGAGCTGGCATGAAACGGTCGATATGCGGGTGTCTGGTCGGGATTTCCCTCGGGCTGGTCGGCTGCGCCGCCTCCGGACCGGCGGCCGAAGAACGTCAGGCCCAGGCGCAGGCCAGGCAGGAAGCGTTGCAGGATATCCTCAGCACGCCGCTAAGCGCGGCGGATTACACCGGCGATCAGGAACGCTGTCTGTCCAGTTACGCGTACCGCAGCGTCGACGTTCTCGACGATCAGCATGTCGTGTTCAAGGGGTCCGGCGAGCGGCTGTGGCTGAACAAGCTGCGCACGCGCTGCATTGGTCTGCGACCAGACGAGATTCTGCAGTTCGAGATGCGCAACAACCGCGTGTGCGATCTCGACAACTTCCAGGCGATGGACAGTTTCATGTACACGGCGCGGACCAGCGGCACCTGCACGCTGGGCAAGTTCATGCCCGTGTCGCCGGAGCAGATGGAGGCGATCGAGCTGGCGTTCAAGGAGTCGCGCGACTCCGGATCGTGAGCACGCGGAAGCCGCAGCGGACTAGCGGTCGAGAATCGTGCGCAGTCCCTCCAGGGCGATGGCCACCGCCTGCTCGCGGACCTCGGCGCGGCTGCCTGCCAGCTCGTAGCGCGACGTCTGCACGCAGTGCGGGTCCGGGGTCTGTACCGCCCAGCCAAACCACACTGTACCCACCGGGCTCAACAGCTCGCCGCCGTCCGGTCCGGCGACCCCGGTCACCGCGACGCTGATGCGCGCATCACAGGCTGTCAGCGCGCCCTCTGCCATCTCCCGTACGGTCGGCTCGCTCACCGCGCCGTACTGGTCCAGCGTGCGCTGGCGCACGCCGATCATGCGGGTCTTGGCCGACAGCCGGTAGGTGACGAACGCGCCTTCGAACCAGTCCGAGCTGCCCGGTCGGCTGGTCAGCTCGGCGGCGATCATGCCTCCGGTGCAGGATTCCGCCGTTACCAGGGTCAGCTCGTTGTCGGTCAGGAGCCTGGCAACGGCATCGATCAGTTGAATGTTGGAACTCATGCCCGAACAATAGCGGCTTCTCACTCCGCGCGGACACCGGTATTTCTACCAAGATTCTCGATGGCCTGGCTCAGGGTTACCTGAAGCTGCTGGCGTTTCCGCGCGCAGTGCTGGGCGCACTGGCTGTGCTGCTGCTGGTGGCCGGCTACTACGCCACCCAGTTCAGCTTCGACGCGTCGTCCGACACCCTGGTGGTGAGAGGCGACCCGGAGCTTGCCACCTATCTGCGGGTGTCGGAACAGTTCGGCGGCGACGAGTTCCTGCTGATGACGTTCCGCCCGGACCAGGGCGGTGCGCTCGCCCCGGAGAACCTCGACACCCTGGCACGTCTGTCAGAGGACCTGATGACCGTGGACGGCGTGGCGGGAGTGTTCTCGATCCTCGACGTACCGCTGCTGGAGAGTCCCCCGCTACCCATCGCCGAGCTGGCAGACGGTTTCCGTACCCTGCAGTCGCCCGGGGTGGATCGAGATCTGGCGCGTCGCGAACTGACCGGCAGCCCGCTGTTCAGCGAGCTGCTGATCACCGACGACGCGGAAACCAGCGCGCTGCGCATCGGTCTGGCGCTGGACGGCGATCTGCTGCGGGTGGACCGGGAGCGGGCCGCGCTGCGGACCCGGCAGCGCGAGCTCGAGGCCGCGGGCGAGGCGCTTTCAGGGGCAGAACTTGCGCGCCTTGAGGAGCTGGAAGCCCGCCACGACGTGCTCCGGCAGGCTTACGTGGACAAGCGCGAGCGGCTCATCGCCGAGGTGCGCGACATCCGTGGGCGCTACGAGCAGTACGGAATGCTGCACCTCGGTGGTGTGCCGATGATTGCCGCGGACATGGTCGACTTCGTCAAGGACGATCTGCTGCTGTTCGGCACTTCGGTCGTGGTGCTCATCATGGGGGTGCTGTTCGCCTTCTTCCGGCGCTGGCGCTGGGTGTTTCTGCCCATACTCACCAGCGCCGTCACCGTGCTCTACACGGTGGCGATTCTCGCCGCTGCGCAGATGCCGGCCACGGTGGTCTCGTCGAACTTCATGGCGCTGCTCGCCATCATCACCATTTCGCTGACCATTCACCTGATTGTGCGCCACCGCGAACTGGCGTTCCGCGAGCCGAACCTGTCGCCGGGCGAACTGGTGCGCGAGACCATGTCCAGCAAGTTCGCGCCGTGTCTGTACAACGCTCTGACGACCATGGCGGCCTTCGGCTCGCTGATGGCTGCCCGCATCGTCCCGGTGGAGCAGTTCGGTTTCATGATGGTGCTCGGTATCGGCGTCGGCATGTTCGTCACGTTCACCTTCTTTCCCGCCGTGCTGCTGCTGCTGCCGGCCGGGCGCGCGGCGCCGAACCTGAATGAGGAATTCGCCCTGACCCGCGTCATGGGGCGATGGGCGCGCTGGCACTACGTCGGCGTCACCAGCGTCGGCGCAATCTGCGCGCTGCTCGCCGCCTACGGCATCAGCCAGGTCTCCATGGACAACCGCTTCCTGGAGTATTTCCAGGAGGACACCGACATCTATCAGGGCATGCATTTCGTCGATCGCAATCTCGGAGGGACGATACCGTTCGACGTAGTCGTGCGGTTCGAACCCTACGAGCCGATCGAGGCGGAGGACGACTTCTTCGCCGTGGAGGAAGAGACCTATCCCGAGCGCTACTGGTTTACCCGCACCAAGCTCGACCGGCTGCTCGCGCTGCACCGCTATCTCGACGAGCGTCCGGAAGTCGGCAAGGTGCTTTCGGTGGCGTCCCTCGACCTGGTGTCGCGCCGCCTCACCGACGGCCAGCCGCTGTCCAGCGCCGAAATTGCCGGCGTGCTCGGCGCGCTGCCGCAGGACCTGCGTGCAGAGCTGATCGACCCCTATGCCGACCCGTCCAGCGGCGAGCTGCGCCTGAACGGCCGGATCGTCGAGAGCGGGCCGTCCTTCGATCGCGCGGCGCTGGTCGAGGACATCCGCCGCTTCGCCTCCGAGGATCTCGGGTTCGCGCGTGAGGATGTGGTGGTCACCGGCATGATGGTGATGTTCGACAACATGCTCAAGCAGCTCTTCAGCTCCCAGGTGGACACCCTGGCCTACGTGCTGCTGGCGGCCCTGGTGATGTTCCTGATTCTGCTGCGCTCGGTCACCTACGCGATCCTCGGCGTGATCCCCAACGTGCTCGCGGCGGCGGCGGTGATCGCCTTCATGGGCTATGCCGGCATTTCCCTCGACATGATGACGATCACCATCGCTGCGATCAGCGTCGGCATCGGCGTCGACGACGCCATCCACTACCTGCACCGGTTCCGCGAGGAACGGGAACGGGACAACGACGTCCGCCTCGCGGTGGCGTGGAGTCACGCCACTATTGGTCGCGCCATGTACTTCACCTCGTTGACCATCATCGTCGGCTTCTCGGTGCTGATGCTTTCGAACTTCGTGCCCACCCAGCTGTTCGGGCTGCTCACCGCGGTGGCCATGGTGCTGGCGCTGGTGGCCAATCTGGCGCTGCTGCCGAGCCTGCTGGTGCTGTTCCTGGGGCCGCCGCGGCGCGACCTTCCCGTTTGAGGGCGCGATCCGGCGGGTTCGGGGACCTGTTGCGGTTGAGTTGTCTGCCGTCCCTCGAGGCGCGCTTTCGACCCCTCCGAGTTGCCGCCGCCGGGCAAACAGCGGCACGGGTGCGTGCCGGTTTTACGGGGTCGTAAGCGCGCCTCGAGGAACGTCCGCCGACGCCCTCGCAGGACTCCCCGAAACCGCGGATCGCGCAGTTTGGTTGTCGCGCGGCCGGGCGCCATAGATCGATGGTCGCCACGATCCATCCGTGCGACGGCCGCGATCATTGCAGGCGACGGCCGACACCAGTGGGATTAGGAGGGACGGTGGAGGCCGCTTTCCGAGCGCCACTTCTGACGCCGTAAAACCGGCACATGCCTGCGCCGCTGTTTGCCCGGAGGCGGCAACTCGGAGGCGCCAGAAGTGGCGCTCGGAAAGCGGCCGCCAACTCCCTCAGATCTGAAACTTGGATTCGGCCATCGCCGCCGCCCGGAAGATCGCCCGTCCCTTGTTCATCGACTCCTTCCACTCCAGCCGCCCGATGCTGTCCGCCACCACCCCGCCGCCGGCCTCGATGTACAGGGTGCCGTCCTTGACCACCGCGGTACGGATGGCGATGGCGGTGTCCATGTTGCCGTTCCACGCGAGGTAGCCAACGGCGCCGCCGTAGATGCCGCGCTTCACGGGTTCGAGCTCGTCGATGATCTCCATGGCGCGGATCTTCGGCGCGCCGGACAGGGTGCCGACCGGCAGGGTGGCGCGCAGCACGTCCATGGCGCTCCTGCCGTCCTTGAGGCGGCCGGTGACGTTGCTCGAGATGTGCATGACGTGGGAGTAGCGCTCGATGACGAATTTCTCCGTGACCTCCACCGACCCGGTCTCGGCCACCCGGCCGACGTCGTTGCGGCCGAGGTCGATGAGCATCAGGTGTTCGGCCAGCTCCTTGGGATCGGCGAGCAGCTCTTTCTCCAGCGCCCGGTCTTCTTCCGGGGTGTGGCCGCGGCGTCGGGTGCCGGCCAGCGGCCGGTTGATGATCACGCCGTCCTCCAGCCGAGCCAGGATCTCCGGCGACGAGCTGACGATCTGGAAGTCCGCGAGATCCATGAAGTACATGTACGGTGAGGGATTCAGGCTGCGCAGCGCCCGGTACAGGTTGATCGGGTCGGAGGCGAAGGGGATCGACATGCGCTGGGCCAGCACCACCTGCATGACGTCGCCGGCGCGGATGTAGTCGCGGATCTTCTCCACCGCCTGCTTGAACGCGTCCTCGCCGAACTCGGAGACGAAATCGCTCTCCTCCGGACGCTGGTTGGCCGTGGACTCGGGAATGGGCGGGACCGGATTCGCCAGCGCGCGGCTCAACGACTGCAGGCGCTCGAGGGTGCGCAGGTAGATCCCGGGCTCCGCGGGATCCACCAGGCTGATGAGCTGCATGCGGCCGCGCAGGTTGTCGAACACCACCACGTCTTCCGAAACCATGAGCACCATGTCCGGCGTGCCCAGGGGGTCCGGCGGCGCGCTGTCGGCAAGGCGTTTCTCCACGTAGCGCACGCAGTCGTAGCCGAAGTAGCCCACCAGGCCGCCGTAGAAGCGCGGCAGTTCCGGCAGCTCGGCGACCCGGTAACGCTGCTGGAATGCTTCCACGTAGGCGAGCGGATCGTCACTCTCCAGTGCCTCTATCAGGTCGCCGTCGGTGCGGACCTCGATCCGGTTTCCGGTGACCTGAATCACCGTGCGGCAGGGCAGGCCGATGATCGAGTAGCGGCCCCATTCCTCGCCGCCCTGAGCCGATTCGAGCAGGTAGGAGTACGGTCCCTTGGCCAGTTTCAGGTAGGTGGACAGCGGTGTGTCGAGATCCGCCAGGGTCTCGAACACCACGGGAATGCGGTTGTAGCCCTGCGCCGCCAGCTCGGCGAAGTGCTCGGCGCTGATCGTCTCCGGGCCGTCTTCCGCGCTGGTACCGGTGGATGCGGTTGTGTCGTCCGCCATGTCCGGCGCCGCGTCCGCGTCAGACCAGCACGCGGAACGACTCGATCACCGCATCGGCGCCGAGTTCCGCGGCCGGTATGCCGTGGTTGTAGCCGCCTGGCACGCAGACCACCGGGCAGCCGGCGGCGCGGGCGCAGGCCACGTCGGTTTCCGAGTCGCCGACGAACAGCACTGCATCCGGGCTCAGCCCCAGCGCCCGGCAGGCATGCAGGGCCGGGTCTGCGGCCGGCTTCGGGTGCGCGGCGGTGTCACCGCAGACGATGCTGTGGAAGTGACGGGTCAGGTCCAGCGCATCGAGCAGCGGTTCGGTGAGCTGGGTGCGCTTGTTCGTCACCACCGCGAGCTTCGCGCCGCGTTCGCGCAGCAGTTCCAGCGTTTCCACCACCTCCGGGTAGGGCTGGCTGAGCGCCGCGATGTTTGCTTCGTAGTGATCGATGAAGCGGTCGAGCAGCGCGTCCACGGATTCCGGCGAGCGGCCGTGCCGTTCCAGCGCCTGCTCGATGAGAATGCGCGCGCCGTGGCCGATCCAGTGCCGCGTCAGGTCCTCGTCGACCGCCGGGAAGCCGGCGCTGACCAGAGCGTGGTTCAGCGCCGCGTTGATGTCCGAAGCGGTGTCCACCAGCGTGCCATCGAGGTCGAACAGGTAACCGGCGTAGCGCTTGATGAGCGCAGCTTCCTGGTCGCCCTTCATTGCGGGTACCTCATTGCGGGTACTTCATGGTCGGTACTTCATGGTCGGTGATTCATGATCGGGGGCGCGCGAGGGCTTCGCGCATCGCGCCCATGGTGGCGGCGTAGTCGGCGCTGCCGAAGATGGCGGAGCCGGCGACGAAGGTATCGGCACCGGCGTCGGCGACGCGACGGATGTTGTCGGCTTTGATGCCGCCGTCGATCTCGAGCCGCACCTCGCGCCCCGAGGCGTCGATGATGGCGCGCGCCCGGGCGAGTTTGTCCAGGCTCGATTCGATGAATGCCTGCCCGCCGAAGCCCGGATTCACCGACATGATCAGTACCAGGTCGACCAGATCGATCACTTCTTCGAGCACGCTGAGCGGGGTCGCCGGGTTGAACACGATGCCTGGACCGACGCCGGCTTCGCGGATCAGCGACAGGGTCCGGTGCAGGTGCTCGGTGGCCTCGGGATGGACGCTGACGATGTTGGCGCCGGCGTCGATGAAATCGCCGATCAGCCGATCCACCGGCTTGACCATCAGATGCACGTCGATCAGGCAGTCGATGCCGGCCCGGCGCAGCGACTTGAGCACGGGCGGACCGATGGTGAGATTGGGTACGTAGTGGTTGTCCATGACGTCGAAGTGAATGACGTCGGCGCCGGCCGCGAGCACGGCGCGGATCTCCTCACCGAGGCGGGAGAAGTCGGCGGAAAGTATCGAAGGGGCTATCCATTGATCCATGGCGCGGATTCTACCGGGCCCTACCCCCAGGGGCGATGCCCGGGGGGCAATTGCCTGCCGCGCCGCCGTGCGTCAGCGCGGGGCAGCGGCCAGCAGCGTGTCCAGGGCGTCGCGCAGCTCGCACATCCGTCGTTCCGCCAGGGCCCGCTCCTCGGCGCCGGCGTCGGCGCCCAGGCGATCCGGATGCCAGCGCGAGACCCGGCGCCGGTAGGCCAGGCGGACGGTGTCGGCGCTGTCGCCGGGGGTGACCCCGAGTGCGTCGCAGGCACGCTCGATGTCGGATCGCATCGGCAGCAGGGCAGCGGCGGCCACCGCCTGGGTGGCCAGTACGTCCCGGCCGATGCCGGCAGCCTCGCCTAGGTTCAGCAGCGTTTCGGTGGCGGCCGGGGTGTCGGCCAGCGCCGCCATCCGGCACAGCGCGTCGATGCTGAGATCGCGCAGTACCGGGTGGGCGGCGAGATCCGCGCGGCAGGGCTGGCTCACGGTGTCGAAGGGAAAGGCCCGGTCATGGCCGGCGTGATACCACACCAGCGCTTCCTGGCGCCGGGCGTCGTCGAAGGCCAGTCGCGCCATCAGCCGGGTCGCGCAGCGCACGTGCTCCGGTCCGCTGCTGCCTGAGGCGGCGGCGATCCGACCGAGCGCCGCGAAGGCGAAGCGCATGGTGGCCGGCGCCAGCACATGGTCTTCCCGATCGTCGGCCGGCACCGTCGTCGGGTCTTCCGGGGTGGCGAAAACCAGGCTGTCGACGAGGTGTCCGAGGGCGAATCCGGCGGTCAGCCACCACGCCACCGCGGCCGGATCCGCCGGAGCGAAGATCAGCGCGGCGGCAGAGCCGAGGGCTTTGCCGGCCCAGCGCGTGGCGGAAACGTGTGCGGCGGCCATCCGTCGAGGCTACGCCGTCGCCGGCGCAGCTGGCGTGACGCCGCCCGGCGTGGAATCGTGACGGAGTTCACGGCCTGGGTCGAAGACGGGCGTCGACGGCCTGCAGCTGATCCAGGGAGCCGATGTCGCTCCAGTAGCCGCGCCACACCTGGGCGCCGAGCGCACCGCGGTCCATGAGCTCGAAAAAAACGTCGCGCAGCGAGAACGGCTCGACGCGCCGGCCGGCGAGGGCAGCGGGATCGACGACCGCAATGCCGCAGTACACGTAGTCATCGCCGCGCGCGCTGATCCGGGCGTCCTCGACCTTGAAGTCGCCGCGCTCGCGGAACGCCGGCCGTGGAGTCACCAGAAGATGGGCCAGGTTCCCCCGGGCCGGATGCTGCGGCAGGGTCGCGAAATCGAACTCCGCATAGATGTCGCCGTTCAGCAGCACGAACGGATCACTGCCGAGCAGCGGCAGTGCCTTGACCAGGCCGCCGCCGGTCTCGAGCAGTTCCGGTTCCAGGCTGTAGCGGACGTGCACGCCGTAGCGTCTGCCGTCGCCGACGGCGGCGACGATCTGCTCGCCGAGATGGTGCAGGTTGATGACCACGTCGCGGATGCCGGCGTTCGCCAGCCAGCGCAACTGATGGGCCAGCAGCGGCTCGCCGCCCACCTCGGCCAGCACTTTGGGCAGCCGATCGGTGAGCGGACGCAGGCGCTCTCCGCGGCCGGCGGCGAGCACCATGGCCTTCACGCCCTGCTTCCCAGGCGGCGGCCGGTTGCCGGCAGCAGCGCGTCGACGTGCGCGGCGAGGCCGTGCAGCTCCGCGTAGCCGGCGGCCAGTGCCGCAATCCGCTCCAGCACCGGCACGATGTGGGGCAGGTGGCTGTCCCGGTGGTCGCGCAGGTGCAGGCGGGCGAAGATGCCCACGGCCTTGAGCTGGCGCTGCAGGGCGGTGAGGTCGAGGTCCCGGGCGAAGCCGGCCCGGTCCACGGGAAGCGGGGTGGCGGCCAGGTACGCGTCGCGCCAGCGGGCCACGGCGGGCTCCGGGAAGCGGTGGTAGCAGTCGCGCAGCAGCGACGCCAGATCGTAGGTGGCCGGCCCCATCAGCGCGTCCTGAAAGTCCACCACGCCGACGCCAGACACCCCGATGTCCGGGGCCTCGCAGCGCAGCAGGTTGCGCGAATGGAAGTCGCGGTGCACACAGCACACGGGTTGCCGCTGGGTTGCGGCGACGAGAATGTCGCAGGCCTCGTCGAGGGCGGCGGGCGCGGAGACGTCGAGCAGGGCGCTGAGGAACCACTCCCGGTAGATCTCGAGTTCGTCCTCGAAGCGCCCGCGCGTGTACACAGGAATCCGCGGGTCTTGCACCGCCTGCAGCCGGTGCAGGGTGTCGAGCGCCGCAGGCAGCACCGCATCCGGTCCTTCGCGCTGGTAGACGTCGGCGAAATGGACGTCGCCGAGATCGGTCATCAGGAACCAGCCGTTGGCACGGTCGCTGGCGAGCAGCCGGGGCACGCCAATGCCGTGGTCGGCGAAAACGCCTGCGAGGACGACGAACTGGTCGTTGTTCTCGAGCTCCGGAGGCGAGCTCATCACCACCGCGCTGGCTGCCGGACCGTCGGTCGGCTGCCAGCGCACCCGATAGAAGCGCCGGTGGCTGGCTTCCACCGCCAGCGCCCGCGAGGAAAGTAGCGCGACGGGGCCGGCGCGGCCCCGCGCAGGATCCGCGGCGAGACGTTCGATCCGGGCTGTGGTCCAGTCGCGGAGAGCTCGGTCCATGGGCGCCGTTTCGGGAAAACCCGTATCATGCCGGCGATGCGAATCCGGTGGAACAGGCTGGGCCCGTTCGGGCTCGTCGTATGGCTCGGCCTGCCTTGGGCGGATGCGGCGGTGGGTGCATCTGCGACCGCGCCTGCGACGGCTCCAGCAGCCGCAGCCGAAGCCGTTCCGCCGGAGCCGGTGGCCGATGTGCGGCCATGGCCCGAGGGGGCGCCCACCGGTTCCTCAGGGGCCGGGGCGCAGCCCGCCGAAGCGCCGCCGGGGACCGGCGATCTGGCGAGCTCGCTGTGGGTCCCGCGAACCGAGCTGCCGGCGGAGCGTCTGGCCGGACGGATGGAATTCTGCAGCGGCGGCTATCGCGAACTGACCTTTGCCCACCCGCTCGGCAGCGATCCGGACACCTTCCCCATCCGCGGCGCCAGCGACACCGTCAGCTACGACGTCGATGGCGACATCGAGCTGGTCGGCAACGTGCGTATCGACCAGGGCAATCGAACCGTCGAGGCCGCCCGGACGCGACTGCGCCACGACAGCCGCCGCGCCGAGGCCAGCGGCGGCGTGCGGCTGAAAGAACCCGGTCTGGTGGTCCAGGGGTCCGCGGCAGACGTCGACCTGAAGTCCGGTGCGGCAACCGTGGACAACGTCCAGTTCGTCCTGATCGACGCCGGCTTGCGCGGCGAGGCGCGCTCCCTCGGTCAGGACGAGGCCAACACCCTGGTGATGACGGATGGTTCGTTCACCCGCTGCGAGCCGGGTAACGACAGCTGGCGGATCGGTGCCTCCTCCGTTCGAGTGGAGCAGGGCGAGGTGTTCGGTCGGGCGCGCAACGCGGTGGTCCGGGTCGGTCCGGTGCCGGTCTTCTACGCGCCGTACATCCGATTTCCGGTCAGCGACGAGCGTCAATCCGGATGGCTGTTCCCGAACCTCGGCTACTCCAACGAAGACGGCATCGACGTGTCGCTGCCTTACTATCTGAATCTCGCGCCCGACTACGATGCCACGCTGATCCCGCGCTACGTGGCCGACCGTGGTGTGGGACTGGAGGGGGAGTTCCGCCACCTTTCCGGCTGGGAGGAGACCACGCTGGCCGGCGCGTTTCTCTACGACGACGATCTCTACGACGGTGAGCTCGAACGCGACGACTTCGATGCGCTCGCGGCCGAAGGGTTGATCAGCGGCGAGTTCGTGCCGGCGGACCGCTGGCTCTACGCCATGGAGCACGCCGGCGGTTTCGGCAATTTCGCCACCCGCGTCGACTACACCGCCGTCAGCGACCGCGACTACTTCCGCAACCTCGGCAGTGACCTGGGTGTATCCAGCCAGATCGAGCTGGAGCGGCGCGGCGAGATCGAGTACGCGGCCGGCGACCTGCTCGTACGGCTCTGGGCGCAGCGCTTTCAACGTCTCGACGAGGGGCTCATCGATCCCTATCAGCGGCTGCCGGAAGTCGACCTCAGTTACTCGAGACGCCTGCTCGGGCCGCTGGAGTGGTCGCTGGGCGCCTCCTACGTCACCTTCACCCGTGACAACGACGCGTTGAGCGGAATAGCCGCGGCCGTGGGCGACCGCGCCCATGTCGAACCCCGGGTGCGCATCCCCCTTTCCTCCGCCTGGGGCTTTCTCACCCTGACCGGCGGCTATCGCTACACCGCCTACGACCTGCGCGACGTGCCCGACGCGGTGGACGCGACTCCGACCCGCAGCATCGGCCTCGGCAGCGTCAACACGGGGCTGTTCTTCGAGCGCGACCTGAATCTGTTCGGCGCGAGCGTGGTGCAGACACTGGAACCCCAGCTCTATTACCTGTATCAGGAATACGTGGATCAGGACGAGCTGCCGAGCTTCGACGCCTCCCGGCTGACGTTCGGCTACAGCCAGCTGTTCCGCGACAACCGTTTCTCCGGCGTCGACCGGATCGGCGACGCTAACCAACTCAGCGTCGGCCTCACGACCCGGTTCCTGGGTCGGCGCGACGGCCGTGAGTATTTCCGCGCCAGCGTCGGCGAGATCGTCTATTTCGACGACCGCCGGGTCACGCTGTCGGGTACCGTAGGCGACGACGAGCGGCAGACCACGTCGGCGCTCGCCGTGGAACTCGCGGCCAGCATCGCCGGCGGCTGGGGCATGAACGGCACGGTGATCTGGGATCCCAACGACGGTCAGGTGGACGAACTCGGTGCGGGGCTGCAGTACCGGCGCGACAACCGGCACATCGTCAACCTCGGCTACCGCAAGCGCATCGAGGACAACATCGACCAGACCGATCTGTCTTTCTACTGGCCCGTGAGTGAACGCTTCGCATTGATGGGGCGATGGAACTACGACGTGGTGAGCGGTCGAACCATTGAGGGATTCGGCGGTGTCGAGTACAACGACTGCTGCTGGCGTATCGGCCTCATGGCCCGACGCTTCATCGACAGCCCCACCGGACGCTTCATCGACTCCGTGAAGGCGGACGAGGGTATCTTCCTGCAGATCGTTTTCAAGGGATTGGCCGGGTTCGGCAACAAGCTGGAGTCGGTGCTGGAGCGCGGCATTCGGGGTTACAGGATGGAGAATCAATGATGACGAGAGCGATTCTGATCGGCCTGCTGGCGGCCGCGGCGGCGTTGCCTGCCCAGGGCGCCTATCGCGAGCTCGACGGCATCGTCGCCGTGGTGAACGACGACGTAGTGCTCGCCTCCGAGCTGCTGTCGCGGCTCGACACCGTGAAGAAACAGATCGCCGAGTCCAACGTTCAGGCGCCCCCCCAGGACGTGCTGGTAAGTCAGATCATGGAGCGCCTGATACTCGAGAGCCTGCAACTGCAGGAGGCGAGCCGCCGCGGCGTACAGGTGGACGACGAGACCCTGACCCGGGCGGTGGTTTCCTTTGCCGATCGTAACGGCATGACCCTGGACCAGTTCCGCGGCGCCCTGGCCAGCGACGGTATCGGCTACGGTGAGTTCCGCGAGCAGATCCGGCGCGAAATGGTGATGACCCGCCTTCAACGCAACCTGGTCGGGCGGCGCATCGCCATCAGTGACAAGGACATCGACGATCTGCTGAACTCGCCGTACTACCAGCAGCTGTTGTCCGACGAGTATCGGGTCGGCCACATCCTGCTCACCATCGCCGACGACGCCACCAACGAGGCGGTGGAGGCGGCGCGGGCGGAGGCGCGCAGCATCGTTGCCCAGCTTCGCGAGAGCGCCAACTTCCGCGAGATGGCCATCGCCCATTCCTCCGCGTCCACGGCGCTGGAAGGCGGCGACCTGGGCTTTCGCAAGGCCGGCGAGCTGCCGTCGCTGTTTGCCGAGGAGGTGTTGGAACTGGATATCGGCGAAACCGCGGATCCCATCGAGACCTCTGGTGGCATTCACATCGTGCAGCTGCTCGACGTGCAGGGCGCCAGCACCCAGAGCCAGCAGCAGGCCCGGGTTCGCCACATTCTGATTCAGCCCTCGGAGATTCGAAGCGACGAAGAGGCTCGCGCGCTCGTCGAGGACATCTACGAGCAGCTTCGCGGCGGCGCGAGCTTCGAAGCGCTGGCGAGCGAATACTCGGAGGATCCGGGCAGCGCGCTCGCCGGCGGCGATCTCGGCTGGACCTCGGGCGACGAATTCGTGGCCGAGTTCCGCGAAGCACTGGCGAACACGGCGACGGGCGAGCTGTCGGCGCCGTTCCGCTCCGAGTACGGCTGGCACGTGCTCGAAGTGCAGGAGCGCCGCGAGCAGGACATGAGCACGGAAGCGCGCCGCCGCATGGCGCTGCAGATACTGCATCAGCGGCGCTTCGACGAGGAGCTTCAGGAGTGGCAGAAGGAACTGCGCGACGAGGCCTTCGTCGAGGTGCGGATCTGACCTCGGGCAGGACGGCAGCACCATGACCCTGCTGGCGGTCACCCCGGGGGAGCCCGCCGGCGTCGGTCCGGATCTGGTCGTGACGCTGGCCAGCCGGGCGCGCGACGTGGACTGGGTGGCGGTGGCCGATCCGGATCTGCTCGTTGCCCGCGCAAGCGCGCTCGGCCTCGAGCTGAGCGTCGACACGGACCTCGACCGTCCTGCCCGTTCGGCCGGATGTCTGAGCGTCGTTCCGGTGGCGCTGCGGGCGCCGGCAGTCGCCGGTCGGCTCGACCCGGTCAACGCGCGCTACGTTCTAGAGACGCTCGAAACCGCGGCGGACGGCTGCCTGAGCGGTCGGTTCCGCGGCATGGTCACGGGCCCCGTGCAGAAGTCGGTGATCAACGATGCGGGCGTGGCATTTTCCGGCCATACGGAGTTCCTCTGCGAGCGCGCCGGTGCCGCCGACGTGCTCATGCTGCTGGTTGCCGGCGGCCTGCGGGTTGCGCTTGCCACCACCCACCTGGCGCTGCGCGCGGTGCCCGACGCCATCACGTCGGAACTGCTCGAGCGGCGCCTCGGCCTGCTCATCGATGGCCTGCGGCGGCGCTTCGGCATCGATCGTCCTCGCATCCTGGTGGCCGGACTGAATCCCCATGCGGGTGAGTCCGGATATCTCGGCCGCGAAGAGATCGAGGTGATCGGCCCGGTTTGCGAAGCCGCGCGGCGCGCCGGCGCAGCGGTGCGGGGGCCGCTGCCCGCGGACACCCTGTTCACGCCGGAACTGCTCGCCGGTGCGGATGCGGTTCTCGCCATGTATCACGATCAGGGGCTGCCGGTGCTGAAGCACGTCGGCTTCGGCGAGGCGGTCAACGTCACCCTGGGGCTGCCGTTCATTCGCACTTCGGTGGATCACGGAACCGCGCTGGACATTGCCGGCAGCGGACGCGCCCGGGTCGGGAGCCTGCAGGCGGCGCTGGCTCTGGCCGGCGCGCTCGAATGACGGGGCGCAGGCCGGTCGCGCGCAAACGCTTCGGTCAGCACTTTCTGGTGGACCAGGGCGTGCTCGATGCGATGGTGGCTCTGATCCGGCCGCGGGCCACGGACCGGCTGCTGGAGATCGGTCCGGGCCGCGGCGCGCTCACCGAGCACCTGCACGGCACCGCGGCGCGCTACCTGGCGATCGAGATCGATCGCGACCTGGTGCCGTTCCTCAAGGCGCGCTTCACCGACCTCGAGGTCGTCAACGACGACGTGCTGAGGGTGGATCTGAGCGGGCTCCTCGGCGACGACCCGCCGCGCTGGCGGGTGGTGGGAAACCTGCCTTACAACATCTCGACGCCGCTGATTGTTCGCATGCTTGATCACCTCGACGCCATCGAGGACATGCACTTCATGCTGCAGCGCGAGGTGGCCGCACGGCTTGCCGGAAGCCCGGGCACCAAGGCCTGGGGCCGCATCGCCGTGTTGACCCAGTACCACTGCGAGGTCTACCAGGTTCTGGACGTCGCGCCGGAGAGCTTCGATCCGCCGCCCCGGGTGTGGTCTTCGGTGGTACGCCTGATGCCGCGTCGGGACAAGCTCGGTCTGGCGGATCCGGCCGCGCTGGATCAGATCCTGCGGCAGGCGTTTTCCCAGCGCCGCAAACGCCTGGGCAACGCGTTACAATCGCTCGCGCCCGACTGGGCTGCTGCCGGCGTCGATGCCGGCCGTCGGGCCGACGATCTGAGCGTCGCCGAGTTCGTTGCCCTGGCCAACACCGTCGATGCCGGCAGGTCCTGAGGAGGCAGTCGCTGTGAAATTTACCGTCGAAGCCGAAAGCCGCTACGTCGAGCAGGAGTCCGACCCTGCCAACGAGCGCTACGTGTTCGCTTACACCATCATCATCCGCAACCGCAGCGCCGCAGCCGGGCGTTTGATGAACCGGCACTGGTGGGTCACCGATGGACAGGGCGACGTGCAGGAAGTGGAAGGACCGGGCGTGGTGGGGCAGCAGCCGCGCATCCCGCCCGGTGAGTCGTTCCGCTACACCAGCGCTGCGCTCATTGCCACGCCGGTCGGTGCCATGCACGGCAGCTACCAGTTCCAGGACGACGACGGCGAGGTCTTCGACGTCGAGATCCCAGCGTTTTCCCTGTGCGTGCCGACGATGGTGCATTGATCGTGGCGGAGGGATGATGGCGCAGGCGGCGGGTCCAGCGCTCCGGCCGGGCGCCTGAATGGCGACCTACGCGATCGGCGACATCCAGGGTTGTTACGACGAGTTCGAGCGGCTGCTGGAGCGCCTGCGTTTCGAGCCCGGCCGTGACCGGCTCTGGCTGGTGGGTGACCTGATCAACCGCGGGCCCAGATCCCTGGACGTGGTGCGGCAGGTGCGCGCCCTCGGTGACTCCGCCGTCGCCGTTCTGGGGAATCACGATCTGCATCTGCTGGCAATTCACTACGGCGGCCACTCACCGAAGTCCAGCGACACCTTCGATGAGCTGCTTGGCGTGGACGACGCCGACGAACTCTGTGACTGGCTGCGCCGCCTGCCGTTGCTGGTGGACGATCTGGAACTGGGCTACGTCATGAGCCATGCGGGGGTTCCGCACATATGGGATCTCGAGCAGGCCCGAGCCCGCGCGCGGGAAGTAGAAGCCGTGCTCACCGGCAGCGGTTTCCGGGACTACTTCGCCGGGATGTACGGCAACCGGCCGGACTGCTGGAGCGAAGATCTCGAGGGCATGGACCGCTGGCGCGTCATCACCAACTACTTCACCCGGATGCGCCTGGTGGACGAGGCCGGGCGGCTCGACTTCTCCCACAAAGGCCCGCTCGCCGAGGCGCCGTCCGGCTGGTTTCCCTGGTACGAGCTGCGTGCCCGTCATCCGTTGCCGGCGACGATTCTGTTCGGTCACTGGGCCGCGCTCGAAGGAGTGACCAACCAGGCCTGCGCGATCGCGCTCGATACCGGGTGCGTGTGGGGGCGAAGCCTGACGGCGATGTGTCTGGAGAGCGGCGAGTTCACCAGTATAGCCGCGCACTGAGAAGATTATGCGAACAATTTTCTCTGGCACTTTCCGGTCACATGTCTACTCTAACGAGTAAGAGCCGGAGAAGTCTGCGACCTTCAGCAGAGACGGAGCGTGCCCAGCCCGGCGCGCATCTGCAGCAGGAAGTAAGCAGTCGAAGAAGAAGCGTTCGAAAATTCAGTCGGAAGATTAAGGAACGGAAAAACAGAGGGGGAAGAAGCAGCACAGGAGGCTGACGATGGGTGTCTTTGAACACTATCAGGAACGCTACGACGCGGCTCAGGAAGAAGAGCTGACCCTCCACGAATACCTCGACCTCTGCAAATCCGACTCAAGCGCTTACGCCACAGCGGCCGAACGACTGCTGCTGGCCGTTGGCGAACCCGAGTTCGTCGACACGGCCCACGACCCCCGGTTATCGAGAATCTTCTCCAACAAGGTTCTCAAGCGATACCCCGCTTTCAACGAGTTCTACGGGATGGAGGAGTCCATCGAGCAGATCGTGTCGTTCTTCCGGCACGCGGCTCAGGGCCTCGAGGAACGCAAGCAGATTCTCTATCTGCTCGGCCCCGTGGGTGGCGGCAAGAGTTCTCTCGCGGAGAAGCTCAAGTCGCTGATGCAGAAGACGCCGTTCTATGCGATCAAGGATTCGCCGGTGAACGAGTCGCCCCTCGGGCTGTTCGATCCCCTCGAAGACGGCCGGATTCTGGAGGAGGACTACGGAATTCCACGGCGCTACCTCAAGGGCGTGATGTCGCCCTGGGCGGCCAAACGCCTGAAGGAGTTCAACGGCGACATCACCCGCTTCAAGGTCGTGAAGAAGTACCCGTCGATTCTCGAGCAGATTGCAGTCTCCAAGACCGAGCCCGGCGACGAGAACAACCAGGACATTTCGGCGCTGGTCGGCAAGGTGGACATCCGCAAGCTCGAGGACTTTGCGCAGAACGACCCGGACGCGTACTCGTACTCCGGCGCCCTGTGCAAGGCGAATCAGGGGATGATGGAATTCGTGGAGATGTTCAAAGCGCCGATCAAGGTGCTGCATCCGCTGCTGACCGCCACCCAGGAGGGAAACTACAACGGCACCGAGGCCATCGGCGCCATGCCTTTCGACGGCATCGTTCTGGCGCACTCGAATGAGTCGGAGTGGCAGACGTTCCGCAACAACAAGAACAACGAGGCTTTCATCGATCGGGTCTACATCGTCAAGGTGCCCTACTGCCTGCGGGTATCTGAGGAGATCAAGATCTACGAGAAGCTGATCACCGAAAGCTCCCTCAGCCGCTCGCCGTGCGCGCCGGACACGCTGCGCATGCTGGCGCAGTTCTCGGTGCTGTCACGGATGAAGGAGCCGGAGAACTCGAGCGTTTTCTCGAAGATGCGCGTGTACGACGGCGAGAACCTGAAAGACACCGACCCCAAGGCGAAGACCCTGCAGGAGTACCGCGACGCAGCCGGTGTGGACGAAGGCATGGACGGCCTGTCGACCCGGTTCGCGTTCAAGATCCTCTCCAAGGTGTTCAACTTCGACGCCAGCGAGGTGGCCGCCAACCCGGTGCATCTGATGTACGTGCTCGAGCAGCAGATCGAACGCGAACACTTCGCCGAGGAAACCCGGGAGCGGCTGATACGCTACATCAAGGAGTTCCTGGCGCCGCGCTACGTGGACTTCATCGGCAAGGAGATCCAGACCGCATACCTCGAATCCTACTCGGAGTACGGTCAGAACATATTCGACCGCTACGTCACCTATGCCGACTTCTGGATTCAGGACCAGGAGTATCGCGATCCGGAAACCGGAGACATTCTCGACCGCGCGTCCCTCAACGAAGAGCTGGAAAAGGTCGAAAAGCCGGCCGGCATCAGCAACCCGAAGGACTTCCGCCACGAGATCGTCAACTTCGTGCTCCGCGCCAGGGCCAACAACAACGGCAAGAACCCGTCCTGGCAGAGCTACGAGAAGCTGCGCTCGGTGATCGAGAAGAAGATGTTCTCGAACACGGAGGATCTGCTGCCGGTGATTTCCTTCAATCCCAAGTCCTCCAGCGAGGAGCAGCGCAAGCACGACGATTTCGTCGCGCGCATGGTGGACCGGGGATACACGGACAAGCAGGTCCGGCTGCTGGCGGAGTGGTTCCTGCGGGTCAGGAAATCGCAGTAATCCTGACCGTGGAGCGGATCTCGGGCGAGCGAAGCTTGCCGGAGACCGCTTCGGCGGGACCTCGCCCTCGGTAACCATAGGCAGTTTCATGACGTACATCATCGACCGCCGGCTGAATTCCAAGAACAAGAGTGCCGTCAACCGGCAGCGGTTTCTCGAGCGCTACCGCAGCCACATCAAGCGTGCCGTGTCCGACGCGGTGGACAAGCGCAGCATCACCGACATGGATCGCGGTGAGGAAGTCACGATCCCCGCCCGGGACATCTCCGAACCGGTGTTCCAGCACGGTTCCGGCGGTCGTCGCAGCGGTGTGCATCCGGGCAACCGGGAGTTCATCGCCGGCGACCGGATACCGCGGCCGGGCGGCGCCGGCGGTGGTGGCGGCGGCGAAGCCTCCAACTCGGGCGAGGGCGTGGACGACTTCGTGTTTCAGATCAGCCGCGAGGAGTTCCTCGACTATCTGTTCGACGACCTGGCGCTGCCGAACCTGACCAAGCGTCACCTCAAGGGCGATGCCAGCTTCAAGTACGAACGCGCCGGATTCGCCACCGACGGCGTGCCGGCGAAGCTCTCCGTGTTCCGCACCCTGCAGCAGGCCAAGGCGCGCCGGATCGCACTCGGCGGCGTGTCCCGCCGGCGCGTGCGGGAGCTGGAGGAAGGCATCGCCGAGGCGGCCGGAAAGGGCGACGAGGTCACCGGCATGCGCCTGCGGACCGAGCTTGCGCGGCTGAAGCGGCGCGACAAGCGGATTCCGTTCCTCGACTCCACGGATCTGCGCTACAACCTGCATCTGAAGAAGCCGGTACCGACGTCCCAGGCGGTGATGTTCTGTCTGATGGACGTGTCCGGTTCGATGGATCAGGCGACCAAGGACATCGCCAAGCGCTTCTATCTGCTGCTGTACATGTTTCTGAAGCGCCACTACGAACGCACCGAGGTGGTGTTCATCCGCCACCACACCACGGCCCGGGAAGTGGACGAGCATGACTTCTTCTACTCGCGCGAGACCGGCGGCACGGTGGTGTCGAGCGCGCTCAAGCTGATGAAGGAGATCGTCGACAAGCGTTACGCGCCCGACGCCTGGAACATCTACGCCGCGCAGGCTTCGGACGGCGACAACTGGAACGACGATTCGCCTCTGTGCGGCAAGTTCCTCGCCGAAACCCTGCTGCCGCTGGTGCAGCACTACGCCTACATCGAAATCACCCAGCGCAGCCATCAGGCGCTGTGGCGCGAGTACGAGCAACTCGCTCAGGCGCATCCGGAGAGCTTCGCCATGCGTCACATCATGCAGCCCGGCGACATCTTTCCGGTGTTTCACGACCTGTTCCACAAGCGGGAGGCGGCATGAGCGAGGCGGTCGCCAGCCGGTTCCGCCGCGAGCCGATCTCCATCGGCAGCGACTGGACCTTCGAGCTGATCCGGGAACTCGACCGGGAGATCGGCACTCTGGCCGCCGAGTACGGTCTGGACACGTACCCGAACCAGATCGAGATCATCCGCTCCGACCAGATGATGGACGCCTACGCCTCGGTGGGCATGCCGATCAGCTATCACCACTGGTCGTACGGCAAGCAGTTCGTGACCGTGGAGAGCCAGTACCAGCACGGCATGATGGGGCTCGCCTACGAGATCGTGATCAACTCGAACCCGTGCATTGCCTACCTGATGGAGGAAAACACCTTCACCATGCAGGCGCTGGTGATTGCCCACGCCTGCTATGGGCACAACTCGTTCTTCAAGGGCAACTACCTGTTCCGAACCTGGACCGATGCCGGCTCCATCATCGACTACCTGGTGTTCGCCCGGAACTACATCGCCGAGTGCGAGCAGCGCCACGGCGTGCGCGAGGTGGAGGCGCTGCTCGACGCCTGCCATGCGCTGATGAACTACGGCGTCGACCGCTACAAGCGGCCGCGGCCGATCTCCGCCGAGGAGGAGCAGCGGCGCCAGCGTGAACGCGCGGAGTGGGTGCAGCGCAATCTCAACGACCTGTGGCGAACCCTGCCGGAGTCGCAGAACAAGCGGCGCAGCGACGACGAGCGCGTGTTCCCCACCGAGCCGCAGGAGAACATGCTGTACTTCATCGAAAAGCATGCCCCCCTGCTCGAGCCGTGGCAGCGCGAGATTGTCCGCATCGTGCGCAAGATGGCACAGTACTTCTACCCGCAGCGCCAGACCCAGGTGATGAACGAGGGCTGGGCGACGTTCTGGCACTACACCCTCATGAACCGGCTCTACGACGAAGGGCTGATCACCGAGGGCGCAATCATGGAATTCCTGTCGAGCCACACCGCGGTGGTGTTCCAGCCGCCCTTCGACCACCCCGGATATCGGGGCATCAACCCCTATGCGCTCGGCTTCGCGATCTTTTCCGACCTGCGCAGGATCTGCGAGGACCCTACCGCCGAAGACCGCGAGTGGTTCCCCGACATCGCCGGCGGCAACTGGCTCGCGGTGGTGCACGACGCCATGCGCAACTACAAGGACGAGAGCTTCATCCTGCAGTTCCTGTCGCCCAAGGTGATGCGCGATCTGCGTCTGTTCGGCATCGTCGACGACGAGGCCGACGATGCCATCGAGGTCAACGCCATTCATGACTACGACGGCTACCGCCGCGTCCGCGAGCAGCTTGCCAGCCAGTACAACCTCGGCGATCGGGAACCGAACATCCAGATCACCCGGGTGGACCTGCGCGGTGACCGGAGCCTGACGCTGCGCCACGTGCAGCACCAGCGGCGCCCGCTCGCGGACACGACGGACGAGGTGCTCAAGCACCTGCACCGGCTGTGGGGATTTCCGGTGCGGGTGGAAAGCGTTCACGACGACGAGGTGGTCGCGCGCAACGTCTGCCCGCCGGATTCCGCGGCTGCCGCCGATTGAGGAACCGCCGCGGGCGCCCGGGGTGCCGCTCAGTCCATCGCCAGCAGCGGAAAGTCCACGTCCACGCCCCAGTACGCCTGCGCTACGGTCGCGAAGCGACCCTCCGCGCCGAAAGCGTGCTGGGCGATCACTTCGGTATCGCGCAGCGCCCGCTCGATCGGATTGCCCTCGTGAATTGCGCTGGTGCCCACCGCCCGGGCCACCAGCCGCGTGGCGTCGGCGCAAGTCTGCAGCACGTGCGCGCAGGTGAGGAACAGGTCGGCCTTGTCCGTCAGCGAGAACGTGTCCCCGGCAACGGCCCGCTCGAACGCCTGCTCCAGGGTCCGCTGGTACAGGGCCTGGGCTGCCCGATAGGCGCCGAGGGCGCGGCCGTAGTTCACCTGAGCCAGCGGCCGGTGCTTCAGCGTGGTGCTGCTCGCGAAGGGGGTTCGGGTGGCCGCGATGTCCCGGACGCTGTCCAGGGCTGCGGCCAGCAGGCCGAGGCTGACCGGCGCGAACGTGGTGGTGAGAATGCCCTCCGGCATACGGTACAGAGGACCGTCGAAGTAGCGGTTGTTCGCGGTGGCGGTGGCGAACTCGATGACGCGGCGGGTGGGCACGAACACCTCGTCCGCGCGGATCGTATTGCTCGCGGTGCCGCGCATGCCCAGGGTGTGCCAGTCGTCGTCGATGCCGAGCACCTCGGCCGGATGGAACATCAGCAGGAAACGCTCGTCGATCAGCGCCGTGTGGCCGATCCAGTCGGCGTGCTTGCAGCCGCTGGCGAAAGGCGTGCTCCCGCTGACGACGAATCCGCCATCCACGACCCGTCCCCCCAGCGGTCGATTGAAGGTCTCGCAGACGATGACGTCGTCGTCGGCAAACACCTCCTCGACGAAGTCCGTGTCGGCCAGGCGCAGGTCGAAGGTGGTGTTGGCGGCGCCCATCATCAGCCAGGCTGCGGCGCTGTCGGCGCGGGCGACTTCCGCGGCGATGGCGCCGTAGTCCGCCGGCGCCAGCTCGTAGCCGCCCAGGCTGCGCGGCCGCCACAGCTTCAGCAATCCGCTGGCCTTCAACGCATCGACGCTGGCTGGCGCCAGCGCGCCGTCGCGTTCCCCGAGTGGGGAGTTGGCGAGCAGGTCGTCGGCGATGGCCCGGGCGGCGGCGACGCCGTCGAAGGTTCCGTGCTGGCTCATGGTCTGCTCCTGCGGCTTCGGAACGGTTGCAAGTCTTGCACGCTGCGCTGCTGCCGGCCAATGCCGGCCGCTGCCGGATCATGGCCGGAAGCGCATCCAGGTCCGCATCCAGGTCCGCATCCAGGTCGCATTCAGGTCGGAGTGCGAACGCGGCGTGAGCCGAAGCCGCAGAATCGGTGGTAACGTTCCGGGCATGGACGTGTATCTGGTAGGAGGCGCGGTGCGTGACGCGCTGCTCGGCCGCCCGGTCAAGGAGCGTGACTGGGTGGTGGTCGGCAGCACGCCGGAGGAAATGACGCGTCTCGGCTATCGCCAGGTCGGCCGCGACTTTCCGGTGTTCCTGCATCCGGAAACCGGCGAGGAGTACGCGCTCGCGCGCACCGAGCGCAAGACCGGGCCCGGGCATACCGGTTTCGTCTGTCACGCCGGGCCCGAGGTGACGCTGGAAGACGATCTGCTGCGACGCGACCTCACCGTGAACGCCATCGCCGAGAATCCCGACGGCGTGCTGGTGGATCCGGTCCATGGCCAGGTGGATCTGCGCGACCGGTTGCTGCGCCACGTCTCCGATGCGTTCGTCGAAGACCCGCTGCGGGTCTTTCGCGTGGCCCGCTTCGCCGCCCAGCTGCCCGGGTTCGAGGTGGCGCCGGAGACCCGGGACCTGATGACCCGCATGGCGCGCAACGGCGAACTCGAGGAGCTGGCTGCGGAACGCGTCTGGCAGGAATTCAGCAAGGCCCTGGGCGGTCAGGCGCCGGAACGGTTCTTCGAGGTGCTGGAGCGCACCAAGTCGATGCGACCCTGGTTCGTCGAGCTGGAGCGCCTCGACGTGGACTTTCCCCGGGCGCTCGCCGATCCGGAGACGCGCTTCGGTGCATTGGCCTGGCGCCTGGCCGACGCTGCGGCGGTGCGCAGTCTCTGCACGCGGCTGAAGGCGCCGAACCGGTTCATCCAGCTCGGCGAGCAGGTCGCCGGATTCGGCCGGATCCTGGCCGACTGGCGCGAGGCCGATGCGGCCGCGCTGCTCGAAGCGCTCACCGCCATCGGCGCGCTGGCCCCGCAGCGCGACCCGGGGCCCGTGTTCGCGATCGTCGAGGCCTGCAGCGGATGCGCGCTCGCCGGATTGCGATCCCTGGCGGAGGAGCTCGCTGGGGTGGATTCCGCCCGCTTCCGCGGCCGCGGCGTCACCGGCAAGGCCCTGGGCGAAGCCATTCGCGCGGCCCGCCAGGCGCTCGTCGCTACCGCGCAGATGGGTGGCTGATGGCAAGAGCTGCGTCCTGATGTTTCCGCGATTCTCCCTGCGCCACATCCGCGACGCGTTTCCGGCCCGGGAGTTCGAGCGCGGCCGCCGCTATTTCGAGGAAGGCCGGGTCAGTGCCTTCGACGTCGTCGACAGCCACGAAGACAGTGTCTCGGTGGCGGGTCAGGTCCGCGGCAGCGGCGGACGCACGTATTCCCAGGAGATCGACATCGAGTGGGAGAATCCGGACACCCTGGATCTGTTCAGCTCCTGCACCTGCCCGGTGGGTTTCGACTGCAGGCACGTGGTTGCCGTGTGTCTGATGGCGCGGCGCTTTCTCGCCGACGGCGGCGGCGCCGAGGATGCCACGGCCGCCGACGACCGGCTGCGCCGCTGGCTGGCGCGGATTGCCGATGCGGGCCCCGGCGCCCGTTCCGCGGTGCCGGAGCGGCTGATCTACGTGCTCCTGCCGCGCGCCGATGGCGCCGGTCTCGGCATCGAGCTGCGCGTGGTCCGGCCGCGCAAGAGCGACGGCAGCCTCGGCAAGGGGCGGGTGGTTCGCCTCGATACCCTGATCCACCGCAGCGATCCCCCCGGCTATCTGACCGCGGCGGATGACGAGGTTCTGCGGCTGCTGGCGTCCCTGTGCCCCGAGGCATGGAATTTCACCCCCGATCTGCGCGGGCGGCTGGGGCACCTTGCCGTCGAGCGCCTGGTTGCGACCGGACGCTGCGTCCTCGAGCGCATCGACGGCCCGGCCCTCAGCTGGGCCGGGCCGCGACGGCTGGACCTGGCGTGGCATGAAACCGGTGACGGGCGTCTGCGCCTGGACGTGACCACGGAGCCGGCAGCATTGGTACTGATCACCGAGCCGGCGCTGTTCGTCGACCTGGATCAGGCCCTGGTGGGAGAGGTCGACTGCGCGGGCTTCACGACGGAGCAGCTTTACGAGCTGAAGTCGGCGCCGACGCTGCTCGCCGGCGACGCGCCCGGCCTCGCGCGTCTGCTCGCCAACGAGTTTCCCGAACTTCCGGTTCCGGTTCCGGCAGGGGCGGTGGCCGAGCGCAGCGAACGCCACGACCTGGTGCCGGGTCTGGTGCTCGCCGGCGAAGCGGAGGAAGACGCGGTTGCCCACGAACTGCGGCTTCACTTCGGCTACGGCGGGCACACCGTCCCGGCGCTGCCCAGCGCGCCCCAGAGCCTGGTGGAAACCGGGTCCGGCGCGTTGCGCCTGCATCGTGATCTGGAGGCGGAGGCTGCGGCCCTCGAGCGCCTTACCCGGGCCGGATTCCGGGTCGCCCGGCCGCGTCGGCTCCCGGCGCAAGCGCTGCACCTGGTGAGCGACGCCGGCACGCCGATCGAGGCGGCCAGTCTCTGGTCGCGACTGCTCGGTGAGGTGCTGCCGGAACTGCGCCGCGATGGCTGGCGGGTGGACACGGACCCCGGTTTCCGCCTGAGCTTCCAGCCCGGTGACTGGGCCGGCTCGGTGGAGCCGGCCGGCGCATCGGAGGCGGCCGGATCCTTCGATCCGGTCGGACCTTTCGGTCCGGGCGAAGCAGGCGCCAGTGGCTGGTTCTCGCTGCGCTTCGATCTCGAGGTAGACGGCGCGCGAGTGCCGCTGCTGCCGCTGCTGACGCCCTTGCTGGCCCGGGGCTTCGACCGGCCGCTACCGGCTCGGGTGAGCCTGCCGCTGGCCGCGAAGGCGGACGGCAGTTCCCGCGACCACCGCTACGTGGACCTTCCCGGCGAGCGACTGCGACCGTTCCTCGAGACGCTGAGGGATCTCTACGACCGGCTCCCGGAACAGGCGGACGCGCTGTTGCTGTCGCGCTTCGACGCTGCCGCCGTGGCCCGGCTGGAGGCGGCCGGCACGCCGGTCGCAGCGCCCCGGGCGTTCACCGATCTGGCCGCGCGCCTGGCGGACTTCGACGGCATCGAGCGGGTGGCGGTGCCGGCCGGGCTGTCGGCCGAACTGCGTGGCTACCAGCGCCAGGGCCTCGATTGGCTGCAGTTCCTGCGTGCCTATGAACTCGGCGGCATCCTCGCGGACGACATGGGTCTCGGCAAGACCCTGCAGGCCCTGGCGCACCTGCTGGTGGAGAAGAACGCCGGGCGCCTGGACCGTCCGGCGCTGATCGTCGCGCCCACCAGCCTGATGAGCAACTGGCGCCGCGAGGCCGCTCGATTCACGCCGTCCCTGTCGGTTCTGGTGCTGCAGGGTCCCGGCCGTGAGGCGGACTTCGCCCGAATCGACGAGCACGATCTGGTGCTTACGACCTATCCGCTGCTGCCGCGGGATCAGCACGTGCTGAAGGCGCACGCCTACCACGCGCTGATTCTGGACGAGGCACAGACGGTGAAGAACCCGCGCGCCAAAGCGGCCGCCGTGGTGCGCGCCCTGGACGCGCGCCACCGCCTCTGTCTCACCGGGACGCCGATGGAGAACCACCTCGGCGAGCTCTGGACCCAGTTCGACTTTCTGCTGCCCGGCTTTCTCGGCGACGAGGAGTCGTTCCGCCAGAACTGGCGCAAACCCATCGAGGAAGATGCCGACCCGGCGGTGCGCGATGCGCTGGCGCGACGCCTGGCGCCATTCCTGCTGCGCCGGCGCAAACAGGACGTGCTCGACGACCTGCCGCCGAAGACCGAGATTCTGCGCACGGTGGCGCTGAACGAGAAGCAGGCGGCACTCTACGAGAGCGTGCGTCTCGCCATGGAAGACCGGGTGCGCGAAGCCATCGCCGCCCAGGGCCTGGCGAAGAGCCACATCACCATGCTCGACGCGCTGCTCAAGCTGCGTCAGATCTGCTGCGATCCCCGGCTGCTGAAGCTGGACGCGGCGCGCGAGGTCAGGAGTTCGGCAAAGCTCGAGCTGCTGATGCAGATGCTGCCGGAGCTGCTGGAGGAGGGCCGGCGGGTGCTGGTGTTCTCCCAGTTCACCAGCATGCTGTCTCTGATCGAGGCGGAACTCGATCGGCTCGCCATCGGCTACAGCATCCTCACCGGCCAGACCCGCGATCGCGACCGGGCGCTGGAGACGTTCCGCAGCGGCGCGGTGGATCTGCTGCTGGTGAGTCTCAAGGCCGGCGGCGTGGGTCTGAACCTCACCGAGGCGGACACGGTGATTCTGTACGATCCGTGGTGGAATCCGGCGGTGGAGGATCAGGCGACCGACCGTGCTCATCGCATCGGCCAGACGCGAGCCGTGTTCGTCTACAAGCTGGTCTGCGAAGCCACGGTGGAGGAGCGGATCCTGGCGCTCCAGGCGCGCAAGCGGTCGCTGGCCGATGGCGTATACGACGCCGACGCCGGGGAGGCCTGGACAGCGGATGCCGAGGCCCTGCGCGCCCTGCTCGCTCCCTGAATCATCGCTCCCTGAATCATCGCTCCCTGAGTCATCGCTCCCTGAATCAGGGCGTCTCGAGCGTCGGCACAAAGCGGGGTTCGAGGCGGGCGTCGGTGGCGTGCTCGAAGCTGCGGGCGATCTGGATGAGACCGGCTTCGGAAAACGGCGGACCGACGAACGCTACCCCCACCGGCAGACCGCGGACATTGCCGGCCGGCACCGTGATGCTGGGAAATCCGGACATGGCCGCCAGCGACGAGCTGCCCACCATGAAGCGATCGCCGGCGAGCCAGTCGGTTTTCCAGGCGAACGATCCCGCGGCAGTCAGCAGCGCGTCGAGATCCTGCTCGGCGAAGATTGCGGCCAGGGCCGCGCGCATGCGCAGCGGACCGTTCTGCAGCGCCGCGAGGTAGTCGGGGTCGTCGAGACCGCCCTTGTCGACGGCTTCGAGGAACACGCCCTGGCCGAACAGCGGCATGACCGTATCGGCGTGGTCGCGGTTCCAGACGATGAGCTCCGCCAGGGTGTCACGGTCTTCGGGCACCGGGTGGTCGGCCAGATAGGCGTTCAGGCCGGCCTTGAACTCGAACAGCATCACCTGATACTCGGCGTCGAACATCCCGGGGTCCGGGGTGAGGGCGACCGGGTCCACCAGCTCCGCGCCGAGCCGGCCGAGCTGCTCGACGCTGCGCTCGACGATCGCGTCCACCGCCGCCAGCTCGCCGGCGCCGAAGTAGTTGCGGAACACGCCGATGCGCACCCCGTCGAGCCGGGTGCCGGTCGCAGCCCCGGTGAACGTCGGCGGGCCATCGGGAAAGCGGCGGGCGCCGGGGTCCGCGGGGTCGGCGTCGACGAGGACCTCGAGCAGCAGCGCGGCGTCGCTGACGCTGCGCGCCATGGGGCCGGCGGTGTCCTGGGTGTGGGAGATGGGGATGATGCCGTGGCGGCTGACCGTGCCGACCGTGGGCTTGATGCCGACGATGCCGTTGATGGCCGACGGGCAGATGATGGAACCGTCGGTTTCGGTGCCCACCGCCAGCGGCGCCAGCCTGGCGGCCACGGCTACCGCGGAGCCGCTCGAGGAACCGCAGGGGTTGCGGTCGAGCACGTGGGGATTCCTGGTCTGCCCGCCGACGCTGCTCCAGCCGCTGCTCGATTCGTTGGAGCGGAAATTGGCCCACTCGCTGAGGTTTGTCTTGCCGAGGATCACCGCGCCGGCGTTGCGCAGCCGGGTCACCAGATGCGCATCCACGGCGGCGACATGGTCGGCGAGGGCCAGGGAGCCGGCGTGGGTGGGCATGCGGTCGGCCGTGTCGACGTTGGCTTTGAGGATCACGGGAATGCCGTGCAGCGGACCCTTGCTGCCGTGCGCCTGGAAATAGCGGTCCAGGGCGGCGGCGTTGGCCTCGGCCTCCGGGTTCAGCTCGACGATGGCGTTCAGCGTCGGCCCTGCGCTGTCGATGGCGGCGATGCGCTCGAGGTAGGCGGCGGTCACCGCAGCCGCGGACAGCTCGCCGGCGCGGATCTTCTCGGCCAGTGTGGTCGCTGTGAGTTCGGTGACGTCGGGCGTCCGGGCCGCGGCGGTCCTGACGAGGAGTAGGCCGGGGAGCAAGCCGAGGAGGAGGAGGGCGCCGAGCAGCGTGGCCGGCCGCAGCGACGGTTCTCTCCGCATCAGCGCTTACGCCGTTCGATGCTCACGCCGACGCTGTCGGCCTCGCGAATGGCCGCGGGTTTCTCCACCTCCACACGGACCCGCTGGATCGGGAATTCGTGCAGGAGCAGCTGGGCGATGTGTTCCGCCAGGGTCTCCACCAGCTTGAATTTGCCTTCCATGGTGAGTGCGGCCACGCGGCCGGCGGCCACGGCGTAGTCCAGAGCCTGGCCGATGTCGTCGTCCCGCGCGGGGGCGCTCGCGTCCGTGGCCATGGCGAAGCTGATGCGCACCGGCTGCGCCGTGACCCGTTCCTCGGGGTTGACGCCGAGAATGGCCTCCACGGTAAGCGAGCGAACGAATACGGTATCCAATCAACCTCCCGGAACGCTCAGTTCGGTCATGGGCCAGCGGGCCCGGACCTCGACGGCGAGATCTGACTCGGGATCGGCGGCTTCGCCGGCGAGCAGCCGGCGGCAGCCGGCGTAGGCGATCATGGCGCCGTTGTCCGTGCACAGCCGCGGCGCGGCGTAGTAGATCTCCGCCGGAACGCGGTCGGCCAGGCGCTGGCGCAGCCGGCCGTTGGCGCTGACGCCGCCGGCCACGACCAGGTGGGCCACGCCGGTCTGCTCCACGGCGCGCCGGCACTTGATGGCGAGGGTGTCCACCACCGCCTCCTCGAACGCCCGGGCGATGTCGGCCCGATCCTGATCGGTGAGCGGCTGCTGCGCGGCCACGGTGTTCAGGGTGAAGGTCTTGAGGCCGCTGAAGCTGAAGTCGAGCCCCGGGCGGTCGGTCATGGGCCGCGGAAAGCGGAACCGGGTCGGATCGCCGCCCTCGGCGCAGCGCGCCAGGTGCGGGCCCCCGGGGTAGCCGAGGCCGAGCATCTTCGCCGCCTTGTCGAAGGCCTCGCCGGCGGCGTCGTCGAGGGATTCTCCGAGCATTTCGTAGGCGCCGAGGCCGTTCACGAGCACCAGCTGGGTGTGGCCGCCCGAGACCAGCAGGGCGATGAACGGCAGCGGCGGCTCGCGATTCTCCGCGCGATCTCCAATGAGCGGCGCAAGCAGATGGGCTTCCATGTGGTGGACGCCGATGGCGCGCACGCCGAGGCTCCAGGCGAGGGCGCGGCCGAAGGTGGCGCCTACCAGCAGGGCGCCCAGCAGGCCCGGACCGGCGGTGTAGGCGACGGCGTCGAGGTCATCCAGCGTCCTGCCGGCTTTGCCGAGCACCTCCTCGGTCAGCGGAATCAGCTTGCGGATGTGATCCCGCGACGCGAGTTCCGGGACCACGCCGCCGTAGGTCGCGTGCAGGGCCGCCTGGCTGTACAGCGCGTCCGCCAGCAGACCGTGCTCGGCGTGGTACACGGCCACCCCGGTTTCGTCGCAGGAAGTCTCTATGCCCAGCACCAGCATGGGCGCATGGTAACCCGCAGGCGGCTTTTGCAAAGCCCCGGCGATCGCTTTAGAATTCGCCGGCTTTGGCGGTCCCGTGGGTATCGGCGGCAGGTAGTGCCCGATTCCCGGCCGAGGATCTGTAGACGAACAATCAGAGTGGTCGAATAGAGTGATCGAATGCCGAGTGTAAAAGTCAAAGAGAACGAGCCCTTCGACGTGGCGCTGCGGCGCTTCAAGCGCTCCTGCGAAAAGGCCGGCGTGCTGTCCGAGGTCCGTCGCCGCGAGTTCTACGAGAAGCCCACGTCCGTGCGCAAGCGCAAGGCCGCCGCCGCGGTCAAGCGTCACGCCAAAAAGCTGCAGCGCGAAGCCCGACGGTTCGAAAAGAACTTCTGATCCCGCGGGAGCGCTTCCCGCGCTCCCGCTCTCCTCACGTCGGAATCACCTCGGAGCCGGCCATGACCCAGTCGGATCTCAAGAGCACCATTGGCGCCGCCACGACGGCGGCCATGAAGGCCCGGGACAAGCCGCGTCTTGCCACCCTGCGGCTCGTCAACGCGGAGATCAAGCGGGTGGAAGTCGATGAGCGCCGCGAGCTCGCGGACGCCGACATCGTCAGCATCCTCACCCGCATGCTCAAGCAGCGCCAGGATTCCCTCGGTCAGTTCGAGCAGGCCGGCCGCGACGATCTGGCGGCCCAGGAGCGCTACGAGATCGGCATCGTCCAGGAGTTCCTCCCCGAACCTCTCGACGACGCCGCCCTGGATAACCTGATTGCGGCCGCCATCGACCAGACCGGGGCCAGCTCCATGCGCGACATGGGCAAAGTGATGGCCATTCTCAAGCCCCAGGTCGAGGGGCGCGCCGACATGGGCGCGGTCAGCGGCAGGGTCAAAGCCCGGCTCGGTTGACCAGACGCGGCGATTGTGGCGCCGGTTCAGCTTACATTCGAGTCGTGGAGCCCCTGGGCTCTCCGTGTTACATGGACGAACTGGTAACGCCGAGGGCACTGCGCGCTTCATGAGTCCAATCATTCCCGTCATTCTCGCCGGCGGCACCGGCAGCCGGCTGTGGCCCCTGTCGCGCGAACTGTTTCCCAAGCAGTTCCACACCCTGTTCGGTGACGAATCGCTTCTGCAGAGCACGCTGCGGCGGGCGGCTCGAGCCGCCGGGCAGCCGCCGGTGATCGTCTGCAACGAAGAGCACCGCTTCATGGTCGCCGAGCAGTGCCGTGAGATCGGCAGCGCCTGGCAGCGGATCATGCTCGAACCGGAAGGCCGCAATACCGCGCCGGCCATTGCTCTGGCTGCCCTCGAGGTGTGTCGGGCCCACGGTGACGGCATTCTGCTGGTGCTGCCTTCCGATCATCTGGTCGCCGACGTCGACGCCTTCGTGGCGGCGGTAGCGCGCGCCGCTGCTGCTGCCGCCGGGGGCGCGCTGGTGACCTTCGGCGTCCGGCCCACGGCGGCCGAAACCGGATACGGCTACATCGAAGCGCCTGGCGCCGCCGGTGACGCGGCCGTGCCGGTGAAGAGTTTCGTCGAGAAGCCGGACGCCGCCACCGCGGCCGGGTATTTCGCCTCCGGCGACCATTTCTGGAACAGCGGGATGTTCGTGTTCGGCGCGAAGCGTTTTCTCGACGAGCTGGAGCGGTTGCAGCCTGAGATTCGTCAGTGCACGACCGCTGCGTTCGAGGGCGGCAGCGAGGATCTCGACTTCTTCCGCCCTGCGCCTGCGTTTCTGGACTGCCCGGCGATCTCCGTGGACTACGCGGTGATGGAACGGACCCGGCACGCCATGGTGGTGCCGGTGGCCTTCGGCTGGAGTGACGTCGGCTCCTGGTCGGCGATCTGGGAAGCTTCGCCCCAGGACGACGCCGGCAACCACTTCGTTGGCGACGTCCTCGACGTCGATACCCGCAACTCCTACGTGCTGGCGCAGAACCGCCTGGTCGGCGCCATCGGCGTGAGCAACCTGATCGTCGTCGAGACTGCGGATGCGGTGCTGGTGGCGGACAAGGACAGGGTGCAGGACGTCAAGCAGCTGGTGGCGCGGCTCAAGGGCTGCGCGCGTCCGGAATATCTGAATCACACGGAGGTGTTCCGGCCCTGGGGCAGCTATGAAGGCGTGGAAGTCGGCGAGCGATATCAGGTCAAGCGCATCAAGGTGAAACCCGGGCAGAAGCTATCCCTGCAGATGCACCATCACCGCAGCGAGCACTGGATCGTGGTCCGGGGCACGGCGGAAGTGACCCGCGGTGACGAGGTCTTCACCCTCACCGAGAACGAGAGCACCTACATTCCGCTCGGCGTCACCCATCGGCTGGCAAATCCGGGCAGGCTGCCACTGGAGCTGATCGAGGTGCAGGTCGGAGCCTATCTCGGCGAGGACGACATCGTCCGTTTCGAGGATCAGTACGGCCGCTGAGTCATGGGCGATTTTCATTCATGGTAGATTGGCCCGCATGGGCCGCATCCCTCAGTCCTTCATCAATGATCTGCTGAACCGGGTCGACATCGTCGACGTGATCGATGCGCGCCTGACGCTGAAAAAGGCCGGCAAGAACTATCAGGCCCTGTGCCCGTTCCACAACGAAAAAACGCCGTCGTTCTCGGTGGCGCCGGACAAGCAGTTCTATCACTGCTTCGGCTGCGGCGTGAGCGGCACCGCGCTGACCTTCCTGATGGAGTTCGACCGGCTCGAATTCGTCGAGGCGGTGGAGTCACTGGCCCGGCTCGCCGGCGTGGAAGTGCCGCGGGAGGAGGGGGGGCGGCCGCAGAAAGACCACTCCGATCTCTACGATCTGCTCGGTCGGGCAGAGCGCTTTTTCCGGCGGTCGCTGAAGCAGACGCCGGAAGCCGTCGCCTACCTGAAGGGCCGCGGGCTCTCCGGCGAGGTGGCCCGGGATTTCGGCATCGGCTACGCGCCGGATGCCTGGCACGATCTCGGCGAAGCGCTCGCGGCGGTGCCCGAGGCCCGGCTGCTGGAGGCCGGGCTGCTGATCCGCAACGACAGCGGTCGCGTCTACGACCGCTTCCGCGGCCGGGTGATGTTCCCGATCCGCGATACCCGCGGCCGGGTCATCGGCTTCGGTGGCCGTGTGCTCGGCGGCGACGCCGGGGGCCCGAAGTACCTGAACTCGCCGGAAACCGAGGTATTCCACAAGGGCCGCGAGCTGTACGGCCTCTACGAGGCGCGCCGTGCCCTGCGGCGCCTTGACCGGCTGCTGGTGGTAGAAGGCTACATGGACGTGGTGGCGCTGGCCCAGGCAGGTATCGCCAACGCCGTGGCCACCCTGGGCACTTCAACGACGCCCGAGCATTTCAAAAAGCTGTACCGCTACACGGAGGAGGTGGTGTGCTGCTTCGACGGCGACAACGCCGGCCGCCAGGCTGCCTGGCGGGCCCTCGAGTCGGCGCTGCCGGTGCTCGAGGAAGGCCGCAAGCTCAAGTTCATGTTTCTGCCCGAGGGCGAGGACCCGGACAGCCTGGTCCGGGCCAGAGGTAAGGGCGAGTTCGAGCGGCTGATCGGCGCGGCGGATCCCGCCATCGAGTATCTGTTCAACCGCCTGGCCGACGGTCTGGACCTGCGCAACCTGGACGACCAGGCGCGTCTGGCGAGCCTCGCCATGCCGCACATCGACAAAGCGCCGGAGGGCGTGCTGCGTCAGCTGATGATCAACCGGCTCAGCTCGCTGACCGGTCTGGCGCCCCGCGGCGGCCGCGGGTCCGTTCGTGCCGGCTCTGCCGCGGCGCGGCCTCGGGCCAGCGGCCAGGCGAGCGCGCGTACCACGGCGCTGTCCAAGCGCCTGCTGGGGCTGCTGCTGCAGGATCCGCAGACGCTGCTCAACCTCCCGGTAGCGGATCGAACCCGCTTGTCGAATCTGGACGGGGCTGACCTCTTCATCCAGGTTGTCAAATATATAGACGAAAACCCGAACGTCGACGCCGCCGAGATTCTCGGGCGCTGGTCGGGCACCCCGGAGCACGTCCTTCTGATCGAGTTGCTGCGGCGTCCCCTGAGCCTGCCCGAGGCGGCGATTCAGGCCGAATTCGGCGAAGGGGTTACCCGCTACCTGGCGCTCACCGAGCGTGCCCACCGGCAGCGTAAGCTGGCCGAGATGCGCCAGCAGCCATCGCGGGAGAAGTTCGCCGAATACTGGTCGATGAAGCGCGGCCCATCCGAGCGCGAGGGTCACTGATCGGCAACCATCACGGGCGCTCCCGGTCTAAGGAGACAGTTGTAAAGCGGGTGGTGGGTCCCCAGATAGGCCGCTATAATGGCGAGTTCGGCTGGGGATCAGGACTCTACCGCGGGCGGGCGCCGCGGGGGTAGCACTCGGGTCCAGGGCCGCCGGGCAACGCAGACGCAGACCGCCGCCTGGGAACCTCCAGCCCCGGGCCGGCAAAACGCATCACTACGAGGTGACATGGCTACTCAAATCGACCAGCAGCAATCGCGACTGAAGGAACTCATTGCCAAAGGCAAGGAGCAGGGATACATCACCTACTCTGAGGTGAATGACCACCTGCCTGACGATATTTCCGACCCGGACCAGATCGAAGACATCATCCGGATGATCAACGACATGGGCATCACGGTATACGAAACCGCACCGGATGCCGATGATCTGCTGTCTTCGGAAGAGAACACGGCCGACGAGCTGGCGGCGGAAGAAGCTGCCGCGGCCCTCGCCGCCGTGGAAACGGAAGCCGGACGCACCACCGATCCGGTGCGTATGTACATGCGCGAAATGGGCACCGTGGAACTGCTCACCCGGGAAGGCGAGATCGCCATCGCCAAGCGCATCGAGGAAGGCATCCGGGACATGCTGCACGCGGCGGCCTACTACCCCGGCACCGTGGAGTATCTGCTCGAGGTCTACGCCGAGGCCGCCAAGGAAGACCGCCTGTCCGACGTGCTGGTCGGTTATCTCGATCCCACCGACAACGTGCCCGAGGCCGCCCAGGTGCAGCCCGGCGCGAAGAAGGAGGCTTCCGACGACGATGACGACGAGGAAGAGAACAAGGGCCCCGATCCGGTGGAAGCCAAGCGCCGGTTCACCGCGCTGAAGCGCCAGTTCAACAAGACTCAGAAGGTCCTCAAGGACAAAGGTCGTCACACCAAGGAGGCGCAGGCGCAGCTCGCGAAACTGGGAGACGCTTTCTCGCCGTTCAAGCTGGTGCCGCGTCACTTCGACGAGATCATGGATCTGCCGCGTGAGGGCCTGGACCGCGTTCGCAAGCACGAGCGCGCCATCATGATGGCGGCGATACGTCGTGCGCGCATGCCGCGGGACGTGTTCCGCAAGGAGTACCTCGGTTCCGAGACCTCGCAGGCCTGGATCAACAAGCACATCAAGGCGAAGAAGGACTACTCCGCTGGTCTCGAAGCGCAGAAGGACGATATTGTCCGCTCGCAGAAGAAGCTCAAGGTGCTGACCGGCGACACGGGCCTCACGGTCACCGACATCAAGGAGATCAATCGGCGTATTTCCCTCGGCGAGGCGAAGGCCCGCCGTGCCAAGAAGGACATGGTCGAGGCGAACCTGCGTCTGGTGATCTCCATCGCCAAGAAGTACACCAACCGCGGCCTGCAGTTCCTGGACCTGATCCAGGAAGGCAACATCGGCCTCATGAAGGCGGTGGACAAGTTCGAGTACCGGCGCGGCTACAAGTTCTCGACCTACGCGACCTGGTGGATCCGTCAGGCCATCACCCGCTCCATTGCGGACCAGGCGCGCACCATTCGCATTCCGGTGCACATGATCGAGACCATCAACAAGCTGAACCGGGTGTCCCGACAGATGCTCCAGGAGATGGGCCGCGAGCCGACCCCGGAAGAGCTCGGCGCGCGCATGGAGATGCCGGAAGACAAGGTGCGCCGGGTGCTGAAGATCGCCAAGGAACCGATCTCCATGGAGACGCCGATCGGCGACGACGAGGATTCCCATCTCGGCGACTTCATCGAAGACGTCACCATCGGCTCGCCGGTGGATCTGGCAACCGGTGAAGGTCTGCGCGAAGCCACCCGCGAGGTCCTCGGCGGGCTCACCGCCCGGGAAGCCAAGGTGCTGCGGATGCGTTTCGGGATCGACATGAACACCGACCACACCCTCGAGGAGGTCGGCAAGCAGTTCGACGTCACCCGGGAGCGGATCCGCCAGATCGAAGCCAAGGCGCTGCGCAAGCTGCGTCACCCGAGCCGGTCGGAGCATCTGCGCAGCTTCCTCGACGAGTGGCTGGACAACACCGGCGGTCGTTGAGCCCGGCTCGTTGAGCGCGGCGGGCGCCGGACGGTGAGCCTGAGTCCCGGCGGGCTGCAGATCCCTGCAGCCCTCACCCGTTCGGAGCAGGCGTTTGGCGCCCTGTTCGCGCTGCTGAGCCTGAGTTTTTTTTTGTTCCGGATCAGGCCGGCCGCAACCTCGTTCTCTATCTGACCGCGCTTTCGGCCCACGGCTTCGCGTTCGCTGGCTGGCGCTGGCGGACGGCGTTCGGCCAGCCCGGCGGCGCGGCCGTGCTGGTGCTGGTTCTGGTGCCTGCGTCGTCGCTCGCCTGGAGTGCCGGGGCCAGCGTCGACGTCGAGAAAGATCTGCTGATCGCCGCCTATTGCCTGCTCGCGTGCTGCTTCGGCATGGCCCAGGTGCTTCACCGGCGTCCGTCACTGAGCGAAAGTCTGGCGCTGCTGCTGCTGGCTGCGGGGAACGTAGCCGCGGCGGCCTCTTTGGTCGCCTGGGGGCTGGCCGGCACCGGCGAGCCGGCGCGTCTGGTCGGCGTCTGGGGGCTCGACAACCCGGTACACGGATCGGTGCTGGTGCTCGGTAGCACCCTGCCGGCGCTGGCGCTCATGCTCGCCGGTCGCCGTTCGCGCCGCTGGGTCGCCGCGCTGGCACTGCCGTTGGCATTCGCCCTGCTCGCCGGCGCCCGCACGGCGGCGGCAGCCTATCTGCTCGCCGCGCTCGCTCTGGTCGGCAGCCGTCAGCCGCGTGCCGCGGCCTGGGCCGCCATGGCTGCGCTGGTGGTCGCCGGCGTCGGCCTGTGGCTCATCGGCGTCGACCGGGCCATCGAGATCTGGCTATCCCGGGGCCTGTCCTACCGCGATGTGGTCTGGCAGCAGGTCTGGACCGCCTATCGGGATTGCCCGGCGCTGGTCGGCTGCGGCATCGCCACGCCGCTGTCGGTGGAGTTCGCCGGGGTCCGTGGCGAGCGCGCCCACAGCATCTTCGTCGCCGCCCTCTACCATCAAGGGCTGGTCGGGCTGACGCTGTTCGTCGGCGCCGTCGCCGTTCTGCTGTGGCGCGGGGTCCGGGATGCCGCCGCGGACGTTCAGGGTTGGGCCTGGATGCTCGGGTTCGTGCTGCTCGCCAACGCGACCAGCGGCGACCACTTGCTGGTACGCGGGTCGCTGTTCTGGCCGTGCTTCTGGATCCCGGCGCTGGTGCTCGCCGCTAGAGCCGGGGAAAAGCCGACGCCAGGGCGGCCTTGATGGCGTCAATGCCCGGTCGGGCGTAGTCGGTGCCGATTTCATCCGGATTCACTGCGTCCAGGCGCATCGGGTCCGGGCGCATCGCGAACACGCTGTAGTAATCGTCGAACTTGTGGCGGCCGCCGATGAGCCGGTCGGAGGCCGCGAACCAGGCGTTCGGCACGCCGTAGGCGTCCGCAAAGATCAGCCCGTGCAGAGACGAGGACAACACCCGCTCGCAGGCGGCGACGTTGCCGAGCAGTTCCGGTACCGGCGCTGTGACGTCGAGCAGTTTCGCCCGGGGGTGGCGGTCGAGAAAAGCCAGCACCTCCGGATGATCGCGGTCGACCAGGTGGGGCACGATCCCCAGCGGCCAGCGCTTCGCGCCGTTCGCCTCGACCAGCGTGTCTGCCAGCAGGCCGGGATCGCCGAGGGGTACCGACGGGTCGGCGGCCGCCATCCGCTCGCGGGTCAGAACGCCGCGGACGGCGTGCACGCTGTGCTGCGCCGTCAGTGAATCCTCCGCGCGCAGTGACCCGGTGCCCCAGATGTGCAGGCGCCGGCTCAGCCCGAGTCGGTGCAGCCGGTGGGGCCGGTTCAGGCGCTGCAGCAGGCTGCCGGCGGCCACCAGGTCGCAGCGGTGGGGTGCTGCGTACTCCACCTCGCGGCCGCTCAGGTGGGCGCAGATGAGCGGCGAGTACCAGTCGCCGGCGTTGCGCGCTCCGGCCCCCTTGCCGGTGCCGCGGGCCCAGAACAGCTTCAGCGGCTTCACGGTATTCCGGTGTCCTTCATGGCGTGGTCGTGGTCGGGCTAGAATCCCCGCTCGCCCCCGAGCATAGCAGGTGACCCCGATCCACGAGCTTCTGCACGACCGTCTCCAGGTCAACTCGCTGTTGATCGTGCTGTGCTTCGTGGCCGCGCTGAGCGTGCCGTGGCCTGCGGCGGCGAACGTGCCGGCGTACCTGCTGGCGGCGCTGATGCTGATTACCTGGCCCGAGTGGAGCGACATCGGCAGTCGGCGGCTGCTGTGGCTGATCATGATCCTGCTCGGCTACCTGTGCCTGAGCAGTCTGTGGTCTGAGACCGTGAGCGCGCCCGCGGTGCTGCGGGTGTTTCTGCACGGCGGGCTGGTACTGACCTTCGTCATCGCGTTCGCGGAGTGCCAGATGCGCGGCCAGCTGCGGCGCTGGGTCGGTCGTTCCATGGCGGTCGCCGGGATCATTACGGTGATTGCCGCCCTGGCGCTCTTCTACGTCTTCGAGCCGGCAGACGGCAGGCTGCGCGGACTCGGCCTGCTGGCCAATCACGTCGTGGCGGCGTGGGTCTACGCCGTCGTGCTGATACTGGTTCTCGACGTCGCCCTCTCCGACCGGTCCGGGCTGTGGCGGCTGATCGCATTGGCCAGCGCGCTGCTGCTCGCGTGGACCATATTCCTTTCCGATTCCCGCAATGCCTGGTTCAGCACGCTGATCGGTGTTGGCGTGTTCCTGATGGCCCGACTGATTCTCGACCCCCAGCGCTTCGTCGCCGGCGTCGCTGCGTTCGCTGCGGTGCTTGGCGTGGTGGTGGGCGCATTGGTCGCCAATGTGCCCAGCCGCTCGCTGCTGGTCCCGCGCGGCACCAGCTTCCGCCCCGAAATCTGGGGTGACGCGGTGGGCGAGCTGCTGCGCGGCGGGCCCTGGTTCGGTCTCGGCATCAACACGCCCAGCATCGTGATGGTCGAGGGCATCGAGTTCGAGCATCCCTACAGCATGTATCTGTCGGTGGCCTATCAGGGTGGCCTGGTGGGCCTGGCGCTGTTTCTGGCGCTCATCGCCGCGGTGCTGATCGTCCTGATCCGCAACTATCAGGAGCCGGATGCCAAGCTTGCGCTCGGAATTCTCGGGCTGGCGCTCCCCGCCTACCTGCTCGACGGGCACCATCTCGTTGCCGACGTCGGTGCGACGTGGTTTCTGTTCTGGCTGCCGGTGGCCATCGGGCTGGGGATCAGCTGGCGCTGGCTGCCTCGGGGGCTGTGAGGCGGTAGAATCCGCGGCTCGGGCCTATAGCTCAGTTGGTTAGAGCAGTGGACTCATAATCCATTGGTCCCAGGTTCGAGTCCTGGTGGGCCCACCACACCGTCATGCCGCCCCCGCGTAGCGGACCTTCTCGAGGACGTCGAGGGTCGCAGAAGCGGCATCATCCCAGGAGAATTTCCCGGCCTGGGCCGCTGCGCGTGAGGCCAGGCCCTCGTAGAGTTCGCGGTCGCATATCAGTTTTCGCATCGCCCTGTGGATCTCGTCCACGGAATACGGGTCGACCAGCAGGCCCGCTTGCCCGGTGACTTCCGGCATGGCGGATACCGAGGAGGTGATGACTGGTTTGCCGAACGACAATGCCTCGAGAATCGGCAGGCCGAAGCCTTCGTACAGCGACGGCAGGACGAAAAAATCGCAGCGCGCGTACAGAGCGGCGAGGTCATCGTCCGAGCCCGGGTCGATGATGGAAACCCGATCACCGAGTCGAAGGTGCTCGATCGTGCCCTCGACGTCGACCTTCCATCCGTTCCGGCCCGCCAGTAGCAGACGGTGCGAGATCCGCTCGTCCTCACGTAGAAGAGCGAATGCGTTCAGCAGCCTGTTCAGGTTCTTGCGTGCCTCGAAGGTCCCAACGAACAGGATTTCCTTCTCCCGGACGGGCGGGGAGTCCGGCGGTCCCCCGTGCAGGAACGCCGCTTCCGGAATGACCCGAATTCGATCCGCGAGTCGCGGATAGAAACAGGCGATGTCGTTGCGGGTGGATTCCGAGACGGCAATGATCGCGTGAGCCTTTCTGAGCGATGGCGGCATCAGGGTCGCGTCCAGCAGATATCCCAGCCGACGCATCGTCGCTGGAGCGCGTCGCCAGACCATGTCGTGCACGGTGACGACGCTGGGGGCTCTGACTCTCAGCGGTAAATGGTGGCGGGGTGACCAGAACACATCGATGTCGTCCTCCTTCGCCCAGCGGGGATAGTTGACCTGCGACGCGATCGTGCTGGTGAGCCGTCCCGGTCTGCTGCTGTGCCCGTAGAGGAACAGCCGGTGGTGTGACTGGCCCAGGCGATTGACGATTTCGGACGTGTAGCGACCGATACCGGTGTGAGGGTAGAGCAGCGGCCTGGCATCGATGGCTATGTTGAGACTGGTGATTGTGCTGCCCGGCCGTTTCAGCGCGATTCTGGAGCTTTTGCGAGGAGGCGTCGGTACAGTTCGACGTATCGGTCTCCCATCAGCGAGCCGGTGAAGAGCTTCGAGAATCGCTGGCGTGCCCGAATTCCCATCGAATGCGCAAGACCTGGCCGATCGTCGAGCTGATCCATGGCGTCGCGAAGTGCCTTGGCAGACCCGGGGGTCACGACGAAGCCTGTCTTCCTGTCGATGTTGATGTGACTGGTTCCCGAACCGACTTCGGTAGAGATCAATGGCTTGCCGTACATGGCTCCTTCGAGCAGCGTCACTCCGAACGCCTCGGACCGAAGGTACGACGGAAACACGATCGCCTTGGACAGCTTGAACAGCGCCACCTTTGTCGCGTTCGAGACGTATCCGGTGAATCGCACGTTGTCCAGGCCGAGCGACCGGGCCTGGGTCTTCAGCTCCGCTTCGGTCGGTCCGGAGCCGACGATTACGACCTGGTAGGGTGCTCCCTTGATTGCGTCCAGGAGGATGTGCAGCCCCTTATAGTAGCGGAGTACCCCGACGAACAGAAAGAAGTCGGAACCGAATTCGCAGCGCACACCATCCACGTCCTCCCGGCTCACCGAAGGGTACGTATCTTCGTCGATTCCGATCGGAATGATCGACACCTTGTCCTGGAATCTGTACAAGACTGGACTGGTCGCGAAGTAGTTCTCGGACGTGCAGACGATCTCGTCGACCGATCTCAGGAATCGGTTCATGACAGGCCGATAGATGCTCCCGAGGAACCTCTGACGCACGATGTCCGAGTGGTAAGTTACGACGGTTGGGCAGTCCACGCGCGCGCTGAGGTGGAGCACGTCGGCAAAGGGCCATGGAAAATGGTAGTGCACGATGTCGGCCCAGGAAACCAGTTCGCGGAACAGCCTGAATGCGCGGAGAGAGACATTGCAGGATGCGATCTCGAAAGTCTGACGCGCCCGGTAGACGGTTGCTTCCCGGCGCACGACTACCTGCGGGTGGGATTCGTTCGCGATCGAGAGGACCCGGCTCTCGACGTTGGATGCTTTGGTGCTCTCGCAGATTTGCCGGATGACCTCCTCCAGCCCACCATGGGAATCGGGAAAGTAGGTTCGGTAGACGTGAAGAACGCGCATTCTGATACTTCGGATTCCGGTGACTGGATTCTAATTGCCAGGTTGGTCGAACTCACCAACAAATCCGTTTCGCCGGCCGTCTCGCGGGCATTTCGGGAATCGATTCGATCGGCCGTGCAGTAGCCGGGGACTCCGGGTTGAACCGCCGCCAGAGAACGCTCGCGTTACTTCGCTATCTCCTGCGGCTGGTGAGCGTGGGTGCGGTTCGCGGGTGGTCGGAAGTCCTGGTGCGGCTGCCAGGGACATGGTGGCGGCCCCGAGCGTATATCGCGTTGCTGACCTGGAGCAGGGACGTGTTCGCATACGAACACCGTCGCGACGAGCGCAGGTTCCGTGCCTGGCTGCGGCGGAACCAATCCGGTTCAGCGCTTCAGACCGCCGCGGTGCTGCGCGTCGATGGTCGGGATCTTGCCTGCCGCCGTGTCGGCGCGGGTGATCCTGACGTCGAGTATGCGCTCATCGGTATGGACTCGGCGGAGGTTTCCGAGAGTTCGGTCGGCATCATGCTTTCGGTGGCCCGTGTCCGGGACGCCGACATCGTCTACTGCGACGAGCACGTCATTGGCGCTTTCGGACCTTCTCAGCCGTACTTCAAGCCGGGTTTTTCTCCGGAACTGCTCTACGAAGAGGACTATGTCGGCCCCGTCGTTCTGGTTCGCATGAGTGCGCTTTCCCGACTGCTGCGTCGGGATAGCGCATCCGTCAGCGTCTACTTGCTGCTGCTGCGGGCGGTCGAACTCGGCCTTTCGGTATGGCATGCACCCGGCGCCTGGGTCGCCTACCGCAGCCCGCGCTCGCGATCGCTGGCTGAGGACGATGCGGAGAGGCTTCAGGCTCATCTGCGCCTGCGACGGCGTCGCGCTCCGCTGCGTCGGCCGGACGATACGGTTGATGCGAGCGTCATCATCCCGACCCGCGACCGAATCGAGTTGCTCGAACCCTGTATCGTCAGCGTTTACGAGCGCGCCGGTACCAGCGGTCTCGAGGTCATCGTCGTCGACAACGGTTCAAACGAAGCGGCCAGCGTACGGTGGCTGAGCGAAGCGCCGAAGCGCTTCGATCGACTCAGGGTCGTTCGGCTCGACGAACCGTTCAACTGGTCTCGGCTCAACAACTTCGGCAGGCGCGAGGCGTCCGGCCGCGTGGCGGTGTTCCTGAACAACGATGTCGAGATCCGCTCTGACCGATGGCTTGACGGGCTCGTAGAGTCCGCCGTTCAACCCGATCTGGGGGTCATCGGTGCCATGATGACCTACCCGGATGGGTCGATTCAGCACGCCGGCGTCGTGATCGGCATCGGCGGTCTTGCAGATCACATCTATTCAGGCGTTCCAGCCATTCCTGACGATGGCCACATGTTCGTAGACCCGTTTGTCAGTCGGAACGTGCTCTGCTGCACGGGCGCCTGCATGGCCATCGACCTGGAGAAGTTCGACCACCTGGGCGGGTTCGATGAGGGGTTTGCGATAACCGGAGACGTCGAACTCTGCATCCGTGCCTACCGTCGGGGGTGGCGAAATCTTTACAATGCAAAGATCCGGATGACCCACTTCGAGTCTGCGACCCGCGTGTCTCAATCGCTGCCGGTGCAGGAAGTCGAGAAGCTCCGGGAGTCGATTGCGGAGTTCGTAACTGCGGGAGACCCCTTCTATAATCCCGCGCTCTCGAAGAGAGGCAGATATCCTTCCTATCTCGAGTGAGTCTGGCCGTTGCGGACACGGGCGGGCGGGTGATTGAAGCGGCCGCAGGATCTGCATGCGCGAAGAAGAAAGAATTGTGCCCGACGGGATCGAACCGGTTGTTTGATGAGTCAGTTTGAGCGAAGCCCAATTGCGCTGTGGCGCAGCGTCTCGAACAATCGCTCGCTGACGTTCGCCCTGGCCAAGCGCGAGATCCAGCGCTCCTACAAGGGATCGGTGCTGGGCTGGTTCTGGCTGGTTGCGCAGCCGCTTGCTCTGCTTTCCGTCTACGCGTTCGTGTTCGGTGTGGTTCTCCAGGCGCGGTTCGGAACGGGTAGCGATTCCACCATCGACTACTCGCTGAATCTCTTCGCTGGTCTGATCGTGTTTCATGTGTTCTCGGAGTGCCTCACCCGCGGTCCTGGTCTGATTGTCGGCAACGTGAACTACGTGAAAAAGATCGTCTTTCCGCTGGAGGTGCTGGCGATCGTCGTGGTCGCGGCCGCTACGTTCAGGGCGGTTGCTTCGTTTCTCGTGTGGCTGGCCTTCTACGGGCTGGTCCACGGAGCGCCCAGCATGACGGTGCTGCTGGTCCCGTTCGCCATGATCCCGCTGCTTGGCTTTTCTCTGGGGGCGGCGTGGTTGCTGAGTGCTCTGGGAGTCTATATCCGCGATCTCAGCCAGATCGTAGGGATCGTCGCGACAGCCACCCTGTTTCTATCTGCCATCTTCTATCCGGTCTCGATGATTCCGGAGCCGTATCGGAAATACCTCTATCTGAATCCGATCACCGGAATCGTCGAGCAGGTACGGATGCTCGCCATGGTCGGGCAGGTTCCTGCGGTCGACGATTTTCTGATACTGGTCGCAGCCTCGCTGGTTTTCCTTGGGTTTTCTTTCTGGTGGTTCCAGAGTCTTCGGCGGGGGTTTTCCGATGTCCTCTGATGGCCAGATCGCCGTGTCTGCTCGACACCTGAGCAAATGCTATCGCGTTTTCGCAAGCCCGAGTCAGCGTCTCGTCAGTGCGCTCAGAAACCGGGTGCCGCTGCTGTCGGGAAACGGCGGATCGGAGCGACTGTTCTGGGCTCTGCGCGACGTCTCGTTCGACATCAGCCGTGGCGAGTGCGTGGGTATCGTCGGGCGAAATGGGGCGGGCAAGTCCACTCTGCTGCAGCTTCTGGCAGGTACGCTGGAACCGACCAGCGGCACCTGCATCGTCAACGGCTCCGTGGCCGCGTTGCTGGAACTCGGCTCGGGCTTCAATCCCGAGTTCTCCGGCATTGAGAACGTTCGGCTCTACGCGCGCGTTCTGGGAATTCCACCCCGGCAGCTCGACGAGATGATCGGGTCGATTCTCGAGTTCGCCGACATCGGCGATTTCGTCGAGCAGCCGGTAAAGACCTATTCGAGCGGAATGGTCGTCAGGCTGGCCTTCGCGGTCTCCGTGGCGAGGAACCCCGAAGTGCTGATTGTCGATGAGGCGCTCGCGGTTGGCGATGAGGGTTTCAAGCGCAAGTGTTTTGCTAGGCTTGAGGAAATGCGCGCGCACGGCACGACGCTTCTGTTCGTTTCTCACTCTGCATCGCTGGTGGCGGAGCTCTGCGACCGGGTCATCGTGATCGACGGGGGAGAACTGATCTTTTCCGGAGATTCCCAGACGGGCCTCTCCTGGTACACGAAGCTGCTGTTCGCATCTCCCGGGGAGCGCGCCAGCGTCCGGCGCGACTTCGCCTGTCTGCAGAGCAACACCTCGAAGGCTGTAAGGCAGGCGCCGGGGGCTCCTGCAACCGCGACACCGGCGGGCGAAGAGAGATCGGAAGACGAGCAGGCATTCTTCTCACCGGGGATCGTTTCCCAGAGCCGCGTGGAGTACGCGCCGGCGGGAGCTTCGATTTTCGACGAGGAGATCGTGTCCGGCGATGGAAAGAGGGTCAACGTACTGGTTACCGGCGATACCTATCAGTACCGCTACAAGGTGCGGTTCGATCGTGCTGCCGAGCACGTCGGTTTCGGAATGATGGTGAAGTCGGTGACCGGCAGCGAGGTCGGCGGATGCGTTTATCCGGGGTGGCAGAGGTATGTTCCGGCGGTTCGTGCGGGTGAGGTCTGCAGCGTCCGTTTCGCGTTCAGATGCCTGATGAATCCGGGGTTCTATTTCCTCAACGCGGGCGTGCAGGGCACGAGCCCGGGTCTGGAGCACACGGGCTACCTTCATCGAATCCTCGATGCTGTGATGTTCAAGGTTCAGCCGACGGGAGATCAGGTTGCGACCGGGGTGGTGAACCTCGACGTCGCGGGCAGCGTCGAGAGCCTGGATGGCGCAACCGAGTGGACAATATGAGCACGCAGAAGATCATCCTCGTACTGGGCATGCACCGCAGCGGAACGAGCGTGCTGGCGCGGGCAGTCGAATCGGTCGGCGCCGAGCTTGGAACGAACCTGATGCCTCCGGTCGAGGGCAACAACCCGCGCGGCTTCTTCGAAGATCTTCAGATCAACCGCGTGTGCGACCAGGTACTGGCCAGGCTCGGTTCGCGTTGGGATAGCTTCGGTGCGGATTCCGCGGAGGAGCAGACCTGCGGAGAGATCGAGGATCTTCTTGCCGCTGCCGCCGACGTGCTCTCCCAGAAGCTCGAGGAGTCGGAGAGATTCTGTTTCAAGAACCCTCGGGTTGCGGTGCTCCTGCCGTTCTGGAAGGAGGTATTCGCCAGGAAGGGAATCGAACCGAGATATGTCGTGTCGGTCCGCAGCCCGCAGAGCGTTGCGCAGTCTTTGCTCACCAGAGACGGAATTCAGGCTTCCGCAGGTGTTCTGCTCTGGCTGCAGCATTACATGATGATCCTTCGCCACACGGAAGCCGATTCCAGGATCTTCGTTTCCTACGACCGTCTGCTGGAATCTCCGGGCGAAGAAATCGACCGGATCGCCGGCCATCTCAGCGACCTGTCACCAGGGCCCTCGAGCGAGTCACGGAGACGCTTTACCGACGACTTCCTCGATCGCGACCTGCGTCATCATGCAGCAGCCGGTCTCAGGGAGAAGAAATCCGACGAGATGCCGCCCATCGTGCTTGCCGTTCACCGCCTGCTCATGGACCTCGCGCTGCTGAAGCTTGCGGACGGCAGCGCCGGGTATCAGAGGCGTTTCGTCCGCGCCGCACGAGTCATGAATGAGCTTGGACCGGCCTTGCGTCTGCTCGGGCGGATGCAGTCGACCACGCTGGCGGTGCGCACGGAGAACGCGAAGATCAAGGAGCTGCTCGGCGGCCAGTTGCCCGTTGGCGCCACCCAGAAGTCGGTTGCCGAGCATCTGAAGCCGCTGTCAGTTGGGATCACCAGCATCGCCGAGCGCATCGACCAGGTGTTCGAGTCCGTCGACCTGCTGAAGCAGCGCGATGCCGATCAGCTTGCCCAGTTCAGGCAGGCGGCAGAATCGGCTGCGCGGATGCAGGCAGAAGCGCAACGCCTTGCTTCTGAGCTGCGGGCCGCCGAGCAGACGCGGGCGGGCCTCGCGCTCAGGGTGGAAGAACTGGAAGCCGATGTCGGCCGCGGCGTCGATCGCGTTGCCGCGTTGCAGGAAGACCTGGAGACAGCGACCCGCACGACCGCGGAGTACCAGGACGAGATCCGTAAACTGGGCCAGTCGTTGTCCCGCAGGGAGACGGACCTTGCCCAGCGGGATGCGATCATTCGGGTGTTCGAGAACAGCAGATCGTTCCGCTTGACCCGTCCGCTTCGAGCGATCCGAAGATCCGGCGCTGAGACCTGGGGCCTTGGGCTTCGGCCGGCAGCGTCGCGTCTGGCGCGGTCCGCATGGCTGGCGATTCCGTTCCCCGCTGGCGCGAAGTCCCGGGCGAAGAGCGTCCTTTTCCGCAGCTCCGGCAGGCTCTTTTCCTGGAGCAAGGCCTATAAGGACTGGGCCGCTCACGAGGAGTACCACGGTCGACGTCGCCCGTCGGCGATCCCGCCAGAGGGCGCGCCGACCCGCCCGCGGCAGGCAGGGTCGTCGGCTGCCGGGGTGGTCGAGCGGAAGGACTTCAAAGACGAGGGTGCTTCGTTCCGTTCGGAGGAACAGCTCTGGTCAGGCAAGTCAGGATTGCTTGAGCGCTTCGGCGAACAGGGTCCGATTCTGCACGACACTCCCCCTGCAAGCGTCAGGGAGTACGCAACCTCGGTCGTCTCCTCGACGCGACTGAAGGTTTCCGTGATCATCCCGACCTGGAACCGGGAGACAACCATCGTCCGGGCAATCGACTCGGTACTGTCGCAGAGCCTGGCGCCAGCAGAGATCCTGGTGTCAGACGACGGGAGCGAGGATTCGACGCGCGAGCTGGTTCGAGAGCGCTACGCCGGGGAGATCGCCGCTGGTCAGGTCGTGCTGATCGAAAACGAACATCGGGGAGTCAGCGCTGCTCGTAACGCGGGGATGCGCCTGGCGACCGGCGACGTGTTTGCCTATCTGGACAGCGACAACGCCTGGCGTCCCGATTTCCTTCTCATGGTCGTAGCCGCGCTGGAGGAGAGCGACGAGATTGCAGCAGTGTATGCCGGACTGCAGTCCCACGATCTCGGCGAAGATTCGCGCAGGGTCCGTGCAAGTCACTTCGATCGGAACCGGCTGCTCGAAGGCAACTACATCGATCTGAACATCTTCGCCCACCGGCGGGTGATCTACGATCTCTGCGGTGGTTTTGACGAGTCCCTGACGCGGCTGGTCGACTGGGAACTGATAATTCGGTTCACGAAGCACTACACACCGCTGTTTCTTCCGTTCGTCGCCGTTGACTACTATCTCGACGCCAGCAATCTCTCGAACATCACGCATACGGTGGGGCTCGAGCGCAATCGCGCTAGGGTGCTCGACAGGCATTTTTCGGAGCGCGTCAGCAGGGGTCTGGAGCAGCTTCGGATTGCCTACTTCGTCTATGACTTCCCGGCTCGGTCGCAGACCTTCGTATTCAACGAGATCAGGTGGCTCGTCAGCTGCGGGTACGACGTCAAGGTCTACTATGCGGTGCCGGTCGATGAGTCCGCCGAACTGGATTTCCCGATCGAAGCGTATCAGGTTCGCGACGCACAGGAACTGGCCGCTCTGTTCGTCGAGCACCAGAGAAACCTGTGCCACTCGCACTTCGCGTTTCCTGGTGTGGCGCTGTTCGTCCGGCCCGCCTGTGAAGCATCGGCTGTCTACTTCACTTTCATGCCTCATGCCGTAGACATATTTCACCACCGGAACCGGGAAAGAAATCAGATAGCGTCGGTTGCCAACGACCCGCGATGTCTGAAAGTGCTCGTGTACGGGGATTTCCACCGGGAGTTCCTGGCGCAGCAGGGGGTGCCGCGCGAGAAGATCGCGTATTCGTTCCAGGCTGTGGATCTCAAGAAGCTGGATACCCTGCGGAGCAATCGGTCGCGGTCGCCTCGCGGTCCAATGCACGGTATAGCCATTGCCCGGTTCATTCAGAAGAAGGGCATCGAGTACCTGCTGGATGCTCTGGCACATCTCGAGGACCTGGACATCCACGTGACGCTGTACGGATACGGGCCGCTCGAAGCGGACTATCGGAAAAGGGTCGAGGAACTCGGGCTCGCGAGCGTCCGATTCGGTGGGGTCATCGAAGGCAGAGACGAGCTCACCGCGGCCTACGCGGGTGCGGACTTCCTCGTTTCACCTTGCGTCGAGGCCGATGATGGCGACACGGATGGGTTTCCAACGGTCATTCTCGAGGCGATCTCGGCGGGAGTTCCGGTGGTCTCTACGGCGATCTCGGCGATCCCCGACTACGTTCGCGATGGAATCGAAGGCATCGTCGTGAAACCGGCTGATGCTCTGGACCTGGCCGCCGGCCTGCGGCGGTTGTTCGGGATGAGTGCGCCCCGCCGCGACGCGCTGGTGCGGCGAGCGGGGAAACTTCTGAAGCATCGCATCGGCACGGCGAAGACGATGAGGCGTCTGCTGGACATCTGGGAAGGTTACACCCTCGAAGTCCTGCTGGTGACCTACAACACCGAAGGCTACGACGACCGGGAGGAAACCTACGAGATCGTCCGTCGGATCCTGTCGCACACGACCACCCAGTTCACCCTGACGGTGGTGGACAATGCGAGCGATCAGGATTTCTGGGACGGGCTCGTCGAGCTCTGTCGCGGTCGCTCTGATGTCCGCCTGCTTCGGCAACGGCGCAATCTGTTGTGTGGTCCCGCTACGAACGTGGCACTTCGCGCGGGCCGTGAAGAGTATCTGATCTACGTCTGCAGCAAGGAAGGATTCGTCAAGGACCATGGCTGGGAACGGTCCCTGTTGAGCTACATGAGGTCGAACCCGGAGGTGCCGATGGCCGGCCACCTCAGCGTGCTTCCCAGGTTTGCCTACGGGCGCGAGTTGCCCGAGCATCCCGACTTCTCCCGGTTTCGCGGCGGGGCGTACGCGCTGGAGAATCCCGATCGGCTGTTTCGCCATGTCCAGGGCGGTGTCTTCATTGCCGACCGGAAGGCGCTTCAGTCGGTTGGCGGTTACAACGATCTGGTGCCCCAGGCCAACATGGACGTAGAGATGTCCTACTGGATGGAGGCCAACGGTTACCGACTGGGAGAGATTGCTGAGGTGGCGTCGATTACGACCAAGACGCTCCCGCCCCTCACTGCCGTTCTGTCTGAGAACACGGTGGTGGCGCATCCGCTCAGCCTCGCTTCGGTTGCGCGGTTGGACGCCATGCGCAGGAAGACGGTTGACGCGTGCAACGTCTGCGGCGCCTTGTGCGACCGCGGCGCCGACAGTGAGAGTCTGTTCTCGCCCGAGGGCCTGTGTCGGGAGTGCGGGGTTACCCCGTTTGGTCGAAGCATCTTCAGGGCCCTTGCGAGTCATTTCCAGATCCACAGAAACTGCAGCGTGGCGATTCTGTCGAAGGACGGTCGGCTCGCTGCTGCGGTTGGTGAGCGGATGTTCGCTGAGGTCTCCCACTTCGAGTCGACGGACGAGTTCGTCGCGTCGCTGGAGTCCGGGGATCTCGCTTGCGACTGTATGATCGTGGATGGTGACATGGCGCCCGAGCCCGCGCGGGGCGATCTCCTGGAGGTCGCCGCGGGCGGGCTCGCCCGGGATGGTGCGATGCTGTACGTATCGGAGCAGGCGGCAACGACGGCATGTCCGGTCGGCCAGTTCGGCGCGGCTGCCGGAAGTGCCGAATCAGGCGTCTCGCTCGGGGCGAAACGGTTCAGCATCGAGTTCCTCGACGACATGAGCGAGCGGCTCAATCTGGACTGGCGGCCGCTTGTGAAGCTGCAGTCCGCGGGCTAGTTTCGGTACGTGGATTCAAATAGAAGACCAGCGCAGCAGGCGTCTGCGCCGCGGGCGGTGTGAATGGCAATCGTGTTGGTGGGTGGAACCGGGTTCATTGGTCGACATGTCTGCGAGGCACTGCACCTCCGCCGCGTTCCGGCGGTGACGATTTCGTACACTCCGCATGTTCCGTTTCTCAGGCGATTCGCTCCGTCGCTGCGCGCGGTCGAGGCGAACAGCCCCGCGGCGGAGAGAGAGCTTCGGAACGCCGAGGTTCTCGTGTACCTGGCGCATCGCTCCAGACCCGGATCCCATGCCGGCGCTCCTCACCTCGAGGTCGAAACCAATGTCGTGGAAGCGATTCGGTTCTTTGACGACGTCGTTTCCGTCAATTCCTCCTGCAGGATCATCTACGCGTCGAGCGGCGGGCAGATTTATGGTCGCCGACCGGAAGTACCGATCGACGAAGCGTCGAGTCGGGAGCCGGTCACGCCTTACGGTCTCGGAAAACTCCTGGTGGAGGAGTGTCTCGCGTATCTGTCGAGAACCTCCGGGGTGCCGGTCACCGTGTTACGGATGGGCAATCCGGTGGGCAAGTGGCAGCTTCGCGGAACGCACGGGTTCGTGGCTGCTGCCGTGCGGGCGGCATGCACCGGCGAGCCGCTTACGATCTACGGCAGGGGCGAAAACAAGCGCGACTACTTCGATGCGGATGATGTCGCCGAACTGATCTGCGACCTGTGCGGATCGGAGCTTCAGACCGAAGGAACGTTCAACATCGGCAGCGGCCACGGCAGGACGGAAAACGAGATCATCGCGCTGATTCAATCCGAATTGACTGATTGGCTCAGCGTTTCCTACGAAGTCGCCAGGGACTTCGATCTCGCCTACGCGGTGCTCGATGTGGGCAAGGCTCACCGCGAACTGGGCTGGAAGGCCAAGACCCCGCTTGCCGAGACGCTCAGAAAGCTGAAGTCGGCAATGCGGGACCCGTTGATCGCTGGATGAGGAAGGCAAAGCCGATGGAATCCGGATCCAACCCGCAGAGCCATCTGTGCAATCTGTGCGGGTGCACATCGTTCGCTGACATGGGCTCGCGCAAATCCGTCCGGTGTGTCCAGTGCGGGTCTCTCGAGAGAACGCGGGTAGCGCAGCTACTCCTGGATCGGCTCGGGCTCGTTCAGCCGGGAAGCAGGATCATGCACATCGCGCCGGAGCGGGGCATCTACGAGCGCATCAGGAAGGTCGAAGGCGTGGTTTACGAGGTCTACGATCTCGAGCCCGGAAATTTCCCGTTTGCCGACGTGCAGCCGCTCGATCTCGCGGCGCAATGCGAACAGATTCCCTCGAATACCTACGATCTCATCATTCATTCCCACGTCATGGAACACGTGCCGTGCGATGCCGCTGTGGTGTTCTTCCATCTGCAGAGGAGTCTGAAGGAGACGGGTCGCCAGGTATTCTCGATTCCGATTCTGTCGGGTCACTGGGATTCCTGCTTCGGTGGCGTCGATGACGACGAGAGAGTGCGCAGGTTCGGACAGGCGGACCACGTCAGGCGCTACGGCGTGCTGGACCTCGAGCGCACGCTGGGCATGCTGTTTCCTCTGCCCGAGAAGTACGACCTGACGGAACTCGTTCCGGAAGAAGACCTGGATAGATACAACATACCCGAGTACGCGCGTTCCGGATTCAGCTCCTCGTCCGTATTCGTCATGGGGAAGGCGGACTTCAAACTTCGGCTCGACTGACCGCCAGTCCGCGTCGATCAGATTTTCCGCATCATTGCCTTCAAGCCGGCTTTCCAGTCGAGGCTGGCGCCAAGCGCCTCGAGGAATGACGTGTTCGGTTCCAGAACCGAGTTCATCGGACGTTGCGCCTGCGTCGGATAGTCTGCCGTTGAGATCGGTTCGACCTTCGGCGGCTCATCGATCAGGCCCGCCTGCCGGGCTTCGTGGAACAGGGTTCTGGCGAACTCGAACCAGCTGGTGGGTTCCCCCCCGCCCAGATGATACAAGCCCGGCTGGGGTGGATTGTCGCCGAGCCGCGCGACGAGCGCGGCGATCAGATTCGCCACATCCCCTGCATAGCTGGGTCGTCCCAGTTGATCTGCGACCACGCGGATCTGCTCATGAGCGGCGGCGAGGCGCAACATGGTCTTGACGAAGTTCGCGCCATGCTCGCTGAACACCCAGCTCGTTCGCAGGATCCAGCTGCGCTGGCAGAGCGTCGCCGTGGCCAGTTCACCCGCCAGCTTGGTACGGCCGTAGACGTTGATCGGATGTGTTCCGTCGTTCTCGTTGTAAGGACGGTCGCTGCACCCGTCGAAGACGTAGTCGGTGGAAAGATGGACCAGGTCAGCGCCCGCAGTTCGGGCGGCGCGGGCAATGGCTGCGGCCGACTCCGCATTGACCAGCCAGGCGAGCGCAGGCTCGAGCTCCGCTTTGTCCACTGCGGTATAGGCTGCGCAGTTCACGATGATGGATGGAGCCTGATCGCGCAGCGCCGCTTCGACATGGTCAGGATGCAGCAGGTCTGCGGCTGATCTGTCCCAGAACACGGCGGATGGCAAAGCCGTGCGCAGATGGGTTCCGACCTGGCCGTTTGCGCCCAGCACGACAATGGTCATGGTTGTCGAGCGATCTGTCGCAGTGTCGGAAGGCGCCCGTCTTTTTCGGAAACCACGGGCTCGTTGACCGGCCAGTCTATCGCCGCGTCGGGATCGTTCCAGATGAATCCGATTTCGTCGTCCGGGCGATAGTAGTCAGTGCACTTGTACTCGAAGTCGGCTGTATCGGAAATGACCAGAAATCCGTGCGCGTAGCCTGGAGGAATCCACAGCTGCTTCGCGTTCCGCTCCGAAAGGACGACGGCGGTCCACTGACCGAACGTAGGCGAAGCCGGGTTGATGTCGGCGGCAACGTCGAATACCTCTCCGTGCGACACGCGGATGAGTTTGCCCTGTGGATTCTGTCGTTGCGCGTGCATTCCCCGCAGTACTCCCTTCCGCGAGCGGGAGTGATTGTCCTGGACGAACGGAAGATCGATTCCGACCTCCTCACGATAGCGCCTGGCATGAAACGTCTCGAGAAAGAAACCGCGGTCGTCGCGGAACACATCCGGTTCGACGATCAGCACACCGGGCAGCGTTGTCTCGACTACGACCATACGTCCTGGTTCATGAGGTTGCGCAGATACTCACCGTAGCCACTCTTGGTCAGCGACGCAGCCAGCGCAAGGAGTTGATCGTCGTCGATCCAGCCCATGCGCCAGGCGATCTCTTCGGGGCAGCCCACCTTCAGGCCCTGACGCTTCTCGAGGGTCTGGATGAAGTGCGCGGCCTCGAGCAGCGAGTCATGGGTGCCGGTGTCCAACCAGGCCATGCCGCGGGCCATCAGCTTGACGTCCAGGCAGCCTCGCTCGAGATAGACACGATTCATGTCGGTGATTTCCAGCTCGCCGCGCTCCGAGGGTTTGATCGATTTGGCGATTTCGACGGCATCAGCGTCGTAGCAGTAGAGGCCGGTGACGGCGTATCTGCTTTTCGGCTTTTTCGGCTTTTCCTCGATGCTCGTGACCGCGCCGTCCGCGGCGAATGCGACCACGCCGAAATCCTCCGGGTTGCTTACTGGATACGCGAAGATCGTTGCTCCCGAATCGGCTGCGGCGGCATCTCTGAGCAGCTGTCCGAAACCGCTGCCGAAGAACATGTTGTCTCCGAGTATCAGAGTGCTGGCGGCGCCGTTGAGAAACTCCTCGCCGATGATGAACGCCTGCGCGAGTCCTTCAGGCGCGGGTTGGACCGCATACTCGATTCGCATCCCCCACTGGCTTCCATTGCCGATCATCTGCTGGAAGCGCGGCGTGTCCTGGGGTGTCGAGATGATCATGACTTCGCGAATTCCACCGATCATGAGGGTGGAAAGCGGATAGTAGATCATTGGTTTGTCGTAGACAGGCAGGAGCTGCTTGCACACGCCCAGAGTGATGGGGTGGAGACGCGTGCCGGACCCGCCGGCCAGAATTATTCCCCGCCTGGTCATGAGGGATTGGCGCTTCGACCGCGCCGTTCGAGCTGATAGCTTCCCTCGACGAGCGGCCTCCACCAGTCCGCGTTCTCGAGGTACCACTTCACGGTCTTTTTCAGCCCCGACTCGAAGGTCTCCCGTGGCCTCCATCCCAGTTCGCGCTCGATTTTTCCGGCATCGATGGCATAGCGGACGTCGTGTCCTGGTCTGTCCTGCACGAACGAGATGAGTTGCGCGTAGCCGCCTGGCGGCGAGTGCTCGGGCGCCTCGCGATCGAGTGCCGCACAGACGGCGGTGACGACGTCGATGTTGCGTCGCTCGTTGTGACCGCCGATGTTGTACGTGCTCCCCGGACGGCCCTTCTGCATAACGGTCCACAAGGCGTTCGCGTGATCCTCGACGTAGAGCCAGTCGCGAATCTGTTTTCCATCGCCATAGACCGGCAGCGATCCTCCAGCCAGCGCCGTCAGAATCATGTGCGGTATCAGCTTTTCGGGGAACTGACAGGGTCCGTAGTTGTTTGAGCAGTTGGTAACGAGGGTGGGCAGGCCGTAGGTGCGACCCCAGGATCGGACCAGGTGATCCGAGCCTGCCTTGGTCGCGGCGTACGGGGAGCTGGGAGCGTAGGAGGTGGTTTCCGTGAACAGGTCGGTGCTGTCGCCCAGGTCTCCGTAGACCTCGTCGGTAGAAACGTGCAGGAACCGGAACGAGTCGAAGCAATCGTGAGTCGTCCAGTGACTGCGAGCCGCTTCCAGCAGCTGATAGGTTCCGACGACGTTGGTTTGCACGAAATCGTCTGGACCGTCGATCGACCGGTCGACGTGGGACTCTGCTGCCAGATGGATCACGGCGGCCGGTTTCGAGTCCCGGAACAAAGCGCCCAGAGCGCCACGATCACAGATGTCCAGCTGCTCGAAGTGGTACCGGGGCGACCGCGCGACGGTAGTCAGGGAGTCGAGGTTTCCGGCATAGGTGAGCTTGTCGACGTTGATGACTTCGGATTGCGTGTGATTGATCAGGTAGCGTATGACCGCGGATCCGATGAAGCCTGCGCCACCGGTAATGAGAATTCTCAAGCGAACACTCCTCAGGAGATCTTCGTGAGCCACGCCATTGGCTCATTTCATGCCGTTCGGGTTGCCTCCACGCTCGCGTCAACTATATCGAATCGCTCACGAGTCGTCTTGCTGGAGCGCCGGCCGGCGTTCTGCTCGTTGTCTGGCTGGCATCACTCGTTCACAATTGCGAAGCTCCTGAATCGCTGACCTTGAGGAAAGTACATGAATATCCGGCCTTTGATCTCGCTCTGCTGTGGCGTGGCCGTACTGGGCGTTCTCGCCGCCTGCACGACCAACCCCTACACCGGTGAGCGTCAGGCCTCCAATACCGGCAAAGGAGCTGCAATCGGGGCCGCCATCGGCGCGGTAGCCGGCGTGCTCACCGGTGACGATGCCGACGAGCGCCGCAAGCGCGCCCTGATCGGCGCCGGCATCGGCGGCCTGGCGGGTGCCGGCGTCGGCTCCTATATGGATCGCCAGGAAGCCAAGCTGCGCGACGAGCTGGCCGGCACCGGCGTGAGCGTGACCCGGATCGGCGACGACATCATCCTCAACATGCCGGGCAACATCACCTTCGACGTCAACCAGGCGGCCATCAACGCCAATTTCTACCCCGTGCTCAATTCCGTCGTGAAAGTGGCGAAGGAGTTCAACCAGACCCTGATCGACGTCGCTGGCCACACCGACAGCACGGGGACCGTGGCCTACAACATGGATCTGTCCCAGCGCCGGGCGGCGAGCGTGTCCCAGTACCTGCAGAGCCAGGGCGTGATGGCCAATCGAATCTATGCCGAAGGCTATGGTCCGCATTATCCCATCGCGGACAACAGCACGGCCCAGGGGCGTGCCGAGAACCGCCGGGTGGAAATCGCGCTCAAGCCGCTGACCCGCTGACGATCGCCCGCTGGAGCCGCCGCTGCGCGGATCGCTCCCGCGCGGAGCCGATCAGGTCACAGCGGGACGCTCAGCGTCCCGTCCAGGTCGCGCTCGTCGCAGAACGCCTCGAACTCACCTCTGAGCTGAGCCACCCTGGTGCCGTGTGGCACCTCGACGGTCAGCGTCAGATTGAAGATCGGCGTGCCGGTGTGTGGGGCACGCTCGACATCGGTCTCCAGCTCGCGGATGTTGATGTTGCGCGCCGAGAAGAAGCTGGCGATACCGTGGACGATGCCGGGGTGGTCCATGGCCATCACGCGCACCTGGTACGGCAGGTTGCGGCTGACGCTGCGCTCTTCGGTGCGGCGGAACAGGTAGGCGAGGTCTGCGGGGCCTGTGAGCTCTGCCAGCCGGTCTTCGAGCTTCGCCAGGGCGGCGTCCTCGCCGACCACGGACATCAGCACCGCGAACTCGCCGCCGAGCACCATCATGCGACTGTCCTCGATGGACACGCCCTCCGCGAACACGGCCTCCGACAGCTCGTTGACGATGCCCGGGCGGTCGCGCCCGATGGTGGACACCACGGCCCTGGCCATCAGCGAAAATACTCCTTCACGTAGTCGGCGAGCTCGGTCACCGCGACGCGCTGCTGCGCCATGGTGTCGCGATCGCGTACCGTCACCGTATCGTCGTCCTCGATGGTCTGGAAGTCGACGGTCACGCAAACCGGTGTGCCGACCTCGTCGTGGCGGCGATAGGCTTTGCCGATGTTGCCGGTGTTCTCGTAGAGGATGCGGCCGAGGCCCAGGGCCTGGAGTTCCTGCTTGATGGCCCTGGCCCTGGCGACGATGCCGTCGTGGTTGCGCTTCAGCGGCACCACGGCCACCTTGATCGGCGAGAGGTGCGGTCTCAGCGCCAGCACCGTGCGCTGGGAGCCGTTTTCCAGGGTTTCGACCTGATAGGCCTCGTTCAGCACCGCCAGCACACCGCGGTCGACGCCGGCGGAGGGCTCGATTACGTAGGGGACCACCCAGTTGTTGGTGTCCGGGTTCTGAATGGCCAGCTTGGCGTTGGAGTCGGTGTTCTTCATGACCCGGGCGCTGATGTCGTAGTCGGCCTGGGCCTTGGTATGAGAGCCGAGGTCGAAGTCGGTGCGGTTGGCGATGCCTTCGAGCTCCTCGAGACCATGGGGGAAGTGGTACATGACGTCCACGGTCGCCTTGGAGTAGTGCGACAGCTCGTCGTCCGGCACCCGGTACAGCTCGATGCGATTGCGGTTCACCCCCTGCTTCTCCCACCAGGTCAGACGCTCTTCGACCCAGGTGTCGTGCCACTCCTCGTCGGTGCCCGGCTCGACGAAGAACTCGAGTTCCATCTGCTCGAACTCGCGCACCCGGAAGATGAAGTTGCGCGGTGTGATCTCGTTCCGGAACGCTTTGCCGATCTGTGCGATACCGAACGGCAGGCGCCGGGCCGTGGAGTCGATGACGTTCTTGAAGTTGGTGAAGATCGCCTGGGCGGTCTCGGGACGCAGGTAGGCGAAATGACTGCCATCGGCGACCGGGCCCACGTTGGTCTTGAACATGAGGTTGAAGGGTCGCGGCTCGGTCAGGTCGGTCGAGCCACAGTTCGGGCAGGCTTCGCCCTCGAGATGGTCGGCACGGTGGCGGGCCTTGCAGTTGCGGCAGTCCACCAGCGGGTCGGTGAAGGTGTCTTCGTGTCCGGAGTACTTGAGGGTGAGCGGATTGGTCAGAATTGCGGCGTCGAGACCCTCGACGTCGTCCCGTTCGTAGACCATGGCGCGCCACCAGGCCGCCTTCAGGTTGTTCTTGAGCTCCACGCCCAGAGGACCGTAGTCGTACATGCCCTGGAGGCCGCCGTAGATGTCGCTGGACTGAAAAATGAAGCCCCGGCGCTTGCACAGCGAGACGAGTTCCTCCATGGATGATGCGGGCACAGTCGACCTCGAGACTCGGATTGGGGATGGCGCGCGCACTATAGCGAATCGGGCTGGTCGCGTCTGCGCCGCGCCGTGTAATCCGGGGTTTACATCCCTCACATCCGACCAACAGCCTGTCACAAGAATTGACCAACGAGGTGGCGCCGCTGTGGTCCAATTCGTATCGCAACCGGTGGCAGTTTCGGCGGCACGGTTGCACGGGTTCTGGATGCGAGGTAACTGACATGAGGAAGAGCGATCCCCGCGATCTGACGCGCAGCTTCTTCCGTACCAACGATCGGTTCTTCCAGGTCAACGGGCGCTGGTACTTTTCCGCGCGCGAAGGAGAAATCGGCCCGTTTCGCACCCGTGACCAGGCGCGCCGCGAAGCCATGGCCTACATCACTGCCCGCAACGCCAGCGGCGGTCTCAGGCTGCCGCGTCCTACCGGTCCGAAGGAGCGTGCCGAGCCCACGGTCATCCCCGGCTACGTGTACCGCTCGGTACTCTCGATGGAAGAGCAGGTGAGCCCGGACCGGGACCTGGTGCTGGATCTGGAAGACATCGATTAGCGGCCCACGGCTGCCAGCTGCGGGCCGTTAGGTCCCCGGCCCTCCGCTTGCGGTAGTATCGCCCCCTGGGAAGCAAACGCAGGGGGACACGATGGCGAGCCGATCGGATGTGGTGGTGAAGCTGGTGCCGGAGGACGACTACCTCCACCCGGTCGAATCCGCCAGCAACTTCAACGAGAGCATGTATTTCAACGTCTTCGACCGGTCGCACCGGCTCGGAGGCTGGTTCCGCATCGCCAACCGACCGAACGAAGGCAGGGGCGAAATGACCTGCTGCGTCTATCTGCCCGACGGTCGCGTCGGTTTCATGTTCAAACGCCCCGAGCGCAGCGACAACGAGGCGCTGGACGGCGGCGGAATGAAGGTGACCGTGGTGGAGCCCCACAAGCGCCTGGATCTCAGCTACCGCGGCAAGCTGTGCATCATGGCCAATCCCCAGGACATGGCCGACCCGGCCAGCGCGTTCAAGAACAATCCGGTGGTCGAGAGCGAGGTCGATCTGTCCTTCGAGGGCGTCTCGCCCATGTTCGGCGGCGAGCCGGTCAACGCCGACGGCAGCCCCATCGAGCAGAAGGCGGAGGAGTCCTTCGCCCGCGGCCACACCGAGCAGCACACCCGCGGGCGCGGCACCATCCGCATCGGCGACGAGGTGTTTCCGGTGGACGGCCTGGGCCTGCGCGACCACTCCTGGGGGCCGCGGTTCTGGCAGGCGATCTACTGGTACCGCTGGCTGCCGATGAACTTCTCGGCGGACTTCGCGATGATGATCTCGATTACCTGCCGTCCGGGCGAGGCGCCCCGGGCGGGGGGCATGGTGCTTCGCGACGGCGAATACGTCATGATCCGCGAGGCGACGCTCGAAACCGTGTACGACGCGAATCAGTGTCAGGAAACGATGACGTTCCGCGCCCGTACCGACGAGCGCGAGTACCAGGTCTCGGGCCGGGTGATGTCGTTGATTCCGCTGCGCAACCGGCGCCGCACGCCGGAGGGCGAGGAGCTGATGACGCGCATCACCGAAGGCATGACGGAGTTCGAGTGCGATGGTATGAAGGGCTACGGTCTGTCCGAATACCTGGATCAGATCGTGGATGGGGAACCGGTGGGACGCAAGGCAGGGTACTGACGATCATGGGCTGGAACTACGGCGACATTCTCGATGGCGTGGGGCGGACGGTGCCGCGGGACAAACCGGCACTGATTCACGGAGACCGCACGATCACCTGGGGCGATTTCGATCGGCGCTCGAACAATCTGGCCCGGCGGTTCCTCAACCGCGGCGCCCAGGCGGGTGACAAGGTGGCGTTCTACATGCGCAACCGGCCGGCCTACGGCGAGCTGCTGGCGGCCTGCTTCAAGGCGCGCCTGGTCCACGTCAACGTCAACTACCGCTATGTCGACGAGGAGCTGCACTACATCCTCGACAACTCCGACAGCCGGATCGTCGTTTACGATGCCGAGTTTGCCGGCCACGTGGCCAATCTGCGGCCGCGTCTTCCCGACGTCTGGATGTGGGTGGAGGTCACCGACGAGGAGCTGCCCCGGGCGGAGTTCGCGGTGAGCTACGAGGAGCTGGCGGAGATCGGCGAGGGCGAGCCGCTGAAGCTCGACCGCTCAGGCGATGACCTGCTGTTCATCTACACCGGCGGCACCACGGGCATGCCGAAAGGGGTGATGTGGGCGCAGGACGATCTCTGGCACGCAGGGGCTGCGGGCGCGACCCCGGCCACCGGCATGGTGCCGCCGCCGGACCTGGACGAACACTGCCGTAACGTGGCCGCGACCCCCGCCGGACCGATGATCCCCTGCTGCCCGCAGATGCATGGAACCGGCCTGCTCACCTCGTTGGCGGCGCTATCCATGGGCGGAACCGTCGTGACCCTCAACCACCCGAGCTTCGATCCCGCCGAGCTGTGGGAGGCTGTGGAGCGGCACAAGGTCACGTCGCTGGCCATTGTCGGCGATGCCTTCGCCAAGCCCATGCTCCGGGAACTGGAGCAGAATCCGGGCAGGTACGACATCAGCTCGCTGCTCGGCATCATTTCCAGCGGGGTGATGTGGAGCCCGGAGGTGAAGCAGGGGCTGCTCAAGCACAACCGCAACATGGTGCTGACGGACTCTTTCGGCGCCTCGGAGGCGGTGGGCTTCGGGCGTTCGGACACCACGGCGGACGGCACCACCGAGGTGGCCAAGTTCCAGATCGGCGAGCACTGCAAGGTGTTTACCGAGGACTTCCGCGAGGTCGAGCCGGGCAGCGACGTGGCCGGATTCGTCGCCCGTTCCGGCGCCATTCCCCGCGGCTACTACAAAGACGAGGAAAAGACCGCGCGCACCTTCCCGGTGATCGACGGCGTGCGCTATTCCATGCCCGGTGATTACTGCAAGGTCACCGCCGACGGCACCCTGATCCTGCTCGGGCGCGGCAGCGTGTGCATCAACACCGCCGGTGAAAAGGTCTACCCGGAGGAGGTCGAGGAAGTCCTCAAGACCTACCCCGGGGTGGTGGACGCGCTGGTCGTGGGCGTGCCGGACGAGAAGTGGGGGCAGATGGTCACCGCGGTGGTTCAGCCGGAGCCCGGCGCCGCGCTGGACGAGGCCGCGGTGCAGGCCCACGTGCGCCAGCACCTGGCCGGCTACAAGACTCCGAAACGGATCCTCGCCAAGGACAACCTGAACCGCGCCAGCAACGGCAAGGCCGACTACAAGGGCATCACGGCATTCGCGAAGGCGGAACTCGGGCTCGCCTAGCCCGACCGCGTCAATCAGAACGACAGTCAGGGGGAAACCGTGTCCAGCAGTCTTTTCGACCTCGGCGGCAAGGTCGCGCTCATTACCGGGTCCAGCAAAGGCATCGGCCGGGCCATCGCGGAGGAAATGGCCCGTCACGGGGCACAGGTGGTGATCTCCAGCCGCAAGGCCGATGCCTGCGGCGAGGTGGCGGATGCCATCAACGCCGAACTCGACGGTCAGCCGGGGCGCGCGGTGGCGATTGCCGCGCACATCGGCCACCAGGAGGAGATCGAGCGCCTGGTCGCCGAAACCCGGTCCCAGCTCGGCAGGATCGACGTGCTGGTGTGCAACGCCGCGGTGAATCCGTTCTTCGGCCCCATGCGTGAGCTGCCCGACAGCGCGTTCGAGAAGATCCTCAACACCAACATCATCTCCAACCACTGGCTGGCCCAGCTGGTGCTGCCGGAGATGGTGGAGCGCAGGGACGGGGCGATCATCATCGTCTCGTCCGTGGGTGGGCTGAAGGGCTCCGCCGAACTCGGCGCCTACTGCATCTCCAAGGCGGCCGATCTGCAGCTGGTGCGCAATCTGGCGGTGGAGAACGGTCCCCACAATGTCCGCGTCAACGCGATCTCCCCGGGGCTGATCCGTACCGACTTCGCCCGGGCTTTGTGGGAGAATCCCGAGATCCTCGAGCGCCGCACGGCGGGAGATCCGCTGCGCCGCATCGGTGAGCCGGAGGAGGTGGCCGGGATCGCCGTCTACCTGGCATCGCGGGCAGGCGCGTTCACCACGGGTCAGAACTTCGTGATCGACGGCGGGAGTACCATCACGTGACGGAAGACACTGCACGAGCCGACGGCAGCCGCTGGTGGTCGAAGGCCATTCTCATCGGCGCCGTGATCGCCGCGGTCCTGCTGCTCGTCGGCGCGCTCGGCTCGCGTTTCGGGCTGTGGGCGTTCGGAACCGGCTTCACGATGCTGATGGCGGGTTCGGCACTTGCCGCCATCGGCCTGGTCACGGGCATCGCCGGAATCATCGCGGCGCACGCGCGCGACCTGGCGAACGACAAACCGGGCGTGTACCTGGGCACGCTCGTGTGCCTCCTCATCGTCGCCCTCATGGGGCTGCAGTACCGAACGGCCGTGTCGGTGCCGCCGATCCACAACATTTCCACCGACACCGACGACCCACCGCAGTTCGATGCCGTGGTCGCCCTGCGTGGCGAAGGCAGCAACCCGCTCGACTACAATGCCGAAGAGCTCGCGCCGCTTCAGGCAGGGGCGTACCCCTGGGTCCAGACCCTCGACAGCGACCTCGACCCGGCTGCCGCCGTGGCCAGGGCCGAACAGGTGCTTCAGGACATGGGGCTGGAGGTGGTCAACGTCGACCCGACGGCGGGTCGGGTGGAGGCGACGGACACCAGCTTCTGGTTCGGTTTCAAGGACGACCTGGTGGTTCGAGTTCGCCCCGGCGCGGAGGGTTCCGTCGTCGACGTCCGCAGCGTGTCTCGAGTCGGCATGAGCGATCTCGGCAAGAACGCCCAGCGGATCGGCGAGTTCCTCGAGCGCTTTGGCGCATGAACCGCGTCGGAGAGTCGGGGCCGAGTAGACAGTAAACTTGCCAGGCTGCGACGGGCGGCCCGGACTGCCGCTGCCCGGAGACGGTTCGGATCGTCACTCCCCCGCAGGCGCTTCGACCGTACGATTGACCTTACAGTTGCCCGTACAGATGACCGCCCGGAGGCGCAGGTGCTTTACATGTTGGGCACACCGGCGCATCCGGGCGAGGCGTATTATCTGCTCCGATAATGTAGTGTAACGTGCTGATTTGGCAGGCTTCACAATTCGGTCAATTGCCGGATGATTGCCTGAGCGCGACGTTTCCATAGAGTGCCTACGGGAGTTTCAATGCTTCGCTGGATCACCCTGAGAAAGCATCTGACGGCGGTTCTGCTGGGGATTGCGCTGGGCAGCGGCTGCGCCGCAGGCGCGTCGAGTCCAGGTGCCCCGGTGCAAGGTCTGAGCGACGCGCTGGACGCTTATCGAATCAGTCCGGAAGACGTCCTGCAGATTTCCGTCTGGCGCGAGGCGGATCTCGACCGCAGCGTCATCGTGCGTCCGGATGGAGGCATTTCGTTTCCCCTGGCCGGCGACGTTCAGGCCGCCGGACGAACGCCGGCTGAGCTCGAGCAGTTGATCACGGAACGGCTGATCCGGTTCATCCCCGATGCGGTGGTGACGGTCGCCGTGACGGAACTCCGCGGGATGAGGATTTATGTGACCGGAAAAGTGTCCAATCCGGGGCAGTTCGAAGTGGGTCGCTACGTCGACGTGCTCCAGGCGCTGACCCTGGCGGGCGGCCTGACGCCGTTCGCTCAGGCGGGCAGCATCAAGGTCCTGCGCCGTGAAAACGGCCGGGAGGTCGTCTACGACTTTGATTACAACCAGGTGAAGGATGGCCGCAACCTCGGACAAAACATTCGGCTGAAGGCTGACGACGTCGTGGTCGTTCCTTAGCCATGGGGGAGACTGTGATGATAGCGAGTTCCCGCTCACCGAAAAAAACGCGTTGCGTCACGGCCATTGCCGCGGCGGCGGCGCTGTACGTGGTCGTTCCGCAGCGCGTCGAGGCTGCCTGGGTCGTCGAACCGGCGGCGCGGGCGGAGGTTCGCCACGACGACAACGTCCGGATGTCGCCTACCGACGAGGAGGATGGTCTGGTCAACACGCTGACGGGCCAGCTGACGTTGCGTCAGGTGACGGAGCGCGCCGACTTTGCTGCCATCGTCGGAGCGACCTACCTGGACTATTCCGGTGTCGATCTCGACGATGAAGACATCGAGTTCCTCCAGGTGCGTGGCATCTGGGAAGGCGAACGGGTGCGGTACGGCTTGCGCGGATCCGTCCGTCGCGACGTCCTGTTGCGCACCGCCGATACACTCGATGACTTCACTGGCGGCGCAGGAGACGAGGATTTCGTCGTCGATGACGATACGTCGATTCCACCGGACGACGTCGATGTCGGCTCGGTCGAGACACAGATCCGGCGCATTCGGACCGACGTGAGTCCCAGGGTGGACTTCGAGCTCGGCGCGCGTACCGGTCTGGGGCTGGCCTACCGCTACTACGCGAACGAGTACGACGAAGAGCCGGGCGTCGACGTTCAGGATGGCGAGCAGCACGAAGTCGGCGTGGAGCTTGCCAGGAACCTGAGCGAGATAAGCACATTCAGGCTGCGTGCGCGCGCTGCACGCTTCGACCCGGAGGTCGACGAGACCGTGGATTCCTACGAGATCGTCGCCGGCCTCGACCGGCGCTTCTCCGACCGCTTCTTCGGATCCATCGAGGTCGGCGGACGGCGCGCGGAAACCGACCAGGAAACCGACAACGGCTTCGTGGTGCGGCTGCGCGGCATTCAGTCGCTCGAACGCGGCCGGCTCGCGGCAAGCCTGGAGAGATCGCTGGTGCCGAGCACGTCCGGGGACATGGTCGAGCGAGACACGGCTCGACTCCAGTTCTACCGGAGCGTATCCGATCGAGTCGCGATCAGCGTCGAGAGCCGGGCGTATCGGATCAGCGAGTCCACCGGGGTCGGCGGTGGAGATCGCGACTACGTCGAGATCGAGCCCAGAATCGAGCGCGCGCTGAGCCCGTCGTGGTCGCTCGGGTTGTCGTACCGCTACCGCTGGGTCGATCGCGAGAACGAGGTCGACAGCGCATCGAGCAACGCGGTTTCTCTGTTTCTCTCGTTCCGTCCTCCGAGCCAGATCTGAGTAATTGTCGGAGTAGTACCGGTATGAGCAGCAACGTACAGCCGATCGATCTTTCAGAGTACTGGGCCATCCTGATGCGACGGAAGTGGAGTTTTCTGCTTGCGTTTGTTCTGGTGCTCGGCGTCGGCGCGGCCGTGGCGCTGCTGCTGCCTGCGACATACCGCTCCGAGGCTCGATTTCTCATCGAGCGACAGGGCGTTCCGTCCGAGCTGGTCGAGAGCACGGTGTCGACCTACGTGCAGGAGCAGATCGAACAGATCCGCCAGCGCATCCTGACTTATGACAACGTCCTGGAGATTGCCAAGGCCCACGACCTCTACCCCGAGCAGCGATCCAAGGATCCGTCCGGGGTGGTGCGCCAGGTGTCGGAAAACGTCGAGGTCGCGATGGTCGACGTCCAGGCTTCCGATCCCGACAAGACCGGCCAGCGGGTAGCCACGATTGCCTTTACCGTCGCCTACAGCGCGCCGACGCCCGAAGCGGCCAAAGCGGTAACCAACGAGCTCGCGCAGCGATATCTCGATGTGCACAAGCTCGCCCGCGAAGAACAGGCGGCGCAGGTCACCGAGTTCATCGGTGCGGAGGCCGAGAAACTGGCCGCCGAGGTGGCCGAGCTCGAGGAGCGGCTGGCCGGGTTCAAGCAGCAGGAGCTCAGGCAGCTTCCGGAGATGATGAATCTCAACCTGAAGCTCTACGAGGACACCCAGGCGGATATGGAAGCGTCGGAAGCGCGGATCCGTTCGTTGCAGGACGCCATCCAGACGGCTCAGGCGGAGTTGTCGCTCACGCAGCCCTACAAGGAAGTCCAGAACGAAGACGGCGCGCGGCTGCTGTCCGCGAGCGATCGTCTGAGCATGCTCACTGCGCAGTACCTTCGCGACTCCGGCCGCTACTCGGCCGAGCATCCGGACATGGTCCGAATGCAGCGCGAGATCCGGACGCTGTCGAGCCAGACCGGTGGTGCGGCACGTGTCGACGAACTGATGAACCAGCTGGCGCGGCTGCAGGACCAGCTGCGCGAGGCGCGGCAGCAGTATGCGCAGGGACATCCCGAGATCCGCCGCCTCGAGAATGCCGTTGCGTCGGTCGAACGCGGCTTTCAGGCGGCCGTGGTGCGGCGCTCGGCGGGCTCGGACGAGCTCGCCGTGCCCCCGGACAACCCCCGCTACGTGGCGCTGAAGACGCAGATCGACACGACCCAGGGAAACCTGCAGGTCGAGCGCAAGAACTTCGAAAGCCTTCAGCAGAAGCTCGACGAGTACGAAGCACGGCTGTTCCAGACGCCGATGGTGGAACGCGACTTCCTGGCGCTGAGTCGTGACTACCAGAACAAGCTGCAGAAGTACGAAGAACTGCGCAACAAGCAGATGGAAGCAAGTCTGGCGCAGCAGCTGGAAGCCGGTCAGAGCGCTGAGAAGTTCGTGCTCGTCAGCGGCGCGTTTCTTCCGAGTCTGCCGGAAAGCCCCAACCGGATCGGCATATTCCTGCTGTCGGGGCTGTTTGCATTCGGGGCCGGGCTCGGGTCGGTGACCGTCAGGGAGTACGCCGACAATACCGTCAGGAGTTCAAGGACGATCGTTGACGTGTTGGGAGCGCCGCCGCTGGCCATCGTGCCGCGGCTGTAAGCGAACGCGTATTGAATCCGAGTTCTCCGGAACGGAAGGGCATCATGGATCATTTCAGTAAGGCCGTCGAACGAGCGCGCAGTGAGAATCAGAGCGTTCGGAGCTGGATGCAGGCGGAGAGCCGCGAACCCGCCTCCAGCAAGCCGGCGCCCGCGGGCCCCGAGGCGCGTTCCATCGAGCTGGATCACGACCATCTCAGGGATCGACACGTGCTGCTCTATCCGGATCGTCAGGATCTGGCTGCAGTGGATGTCTACCGGCTGCTGAGAACCCGGTTGCTGCTGCAGATGCGTCCCAACGGCTGGACTCGGATCGGCATCACCAGCGCGGGCGACAAGGAAGGAAAATCTCTCACCTCGATCAACCTCGCCTGCAGCCTCGCGAAAAGCGGACCCGACAACGTGGTCGTGGTCGACGCCGACCTGCGGAAGCCGAATCTCGCCGATACCCTGGGTTTCGGGGTCGAGGTCGGCGTGGTCGATCATCTCGTCGATCGGACGCCCATCGAGGATATTCTGGTGCGACCGCACGACGTATCCAATCTGTTCCTTCTGCCCGGTCGCCGGATCGAGGAGGACCTGGATGTGCCGGAACTGGTCGGCTCGTCGGCGATGAGTGAGATGCTCTCCCGGATCGGGCGGATGAAATCCACCATTACGATCGTCGATCTTCCCCCGGTACTGGTTGGAGACGACGTCCTTTCGCTCGCCTCGCAGCTCGACGCGCTGCTGCTGGTGGTCGAGGAAGGACGAACCGACATCGAGGAGCTGAAAAAGGCAGCGGAGTTAACAAGCCGCTTCAATGTTCTAGGGTCAGTGCTTAACAAGTCGCGACATAAATTGGAGCGCTTCGAAAGCTACTATTACCACGGCCAGTAGCAGTTCGGCGAATTCATGTATCAATCCTTCTACGGCTTGGACAAGCCCCCGTTCGCGGCGACGCCGGAACCGGGTGCTCTGTTCCTCAGCCCTCAGCACCGCAAGGCGCTCTCGATGCTGCAGCTCGCGCTGATGGCGCGCGGGGGATTCTGTGTCGTCACGGGGGAAGTGGGTGCGGGCAAGACGACGCTGGTCCGTCGGTTGCTTCAGGAGATCGACGAGAACGTGCTGGTTGGCCTGGTCAGCAACACTCAGTGCGAGTCCTTCGTCGAGTTTCTTCAGTGGGTTCTTCTGGCATTCGATCTCGATTACCGCTCCAAGACCAAAGTGGAACTGTACGATGAGTTCGTCAGCTTTCTGATATTCCAGTATCAGCGCGGCCAGCCCGTGACCCTGGTAATCGACGAAGCTCAGCATCTCGGCCCGGAGTACCTCGAGCAGCTGCGGATGCTTTCCAATGTGAACACGGAGAAAGGCGAGGTGCTGCAGACCATCCTCGTCGGGCAGCCGGAGCTTTGGGATCTGCTCAGGCAACCGAGCCTCGAGCAGTTTGCCCAGCGGATAACCTACGACTGCTTCCTCGGTCCGCTGGAAACCCCGGCTCTGGTGAGGGAATACATCGACCATCGCCTGCGCTTCGCCAACGGCTCTCCAGAGATCTTCGCTGATGAGACTATCGACACGATCTGGCACGCGTCGCGCGGGGTTCCCCGGCTGATCAACCTCATCTGCAACACCGCGCTGGTCTATGGCTACGCAGAGGAGAAGCGCACGATCGATCTGCCGATCATCGAGCAGGTGCTGCAGGACAAGGCCATGAGTTTCGCACCCCTAGAATCCAGGGGCGGCGGACCGCGCGGCAGGCCCGGCGGCAAGCCGCGCGCCGGAGCGCAACGTGACTCGATCGTTCAGCGCGCCATGTCGGCGCGCAAGGATCGAACATGAAGAGTCGAACATGAAGGCGGTCATTCTGGCGGGTGGTCTCGGCACCAGGCTTTCGGAGGAAACCTCGATCCGTCCCAAGCCGATGGTAGAGATCGGCGGTCAGCCGATCCTCTGGCACATCATGAAGTGCTATTCGGCACATGGCATCAACGACTTCGTGGTCTGCGCCGGCTACAAGAGCGAGATCATCAAGGAATTCTTCGCCAGCTATTTCCTGCGCCGATCCGACGTGACGTTCGATCTGCGCAACAACCGGACCGAGGTTCACGAGAACGGGGCTGAGCCGTGGCGGGTCACCGTGATCGACACGGGTGAGGCGACCATGACGGGCGGACGTCTCAAGCGTGTCGCGAAGTACCTCGAGGACGAGACGTTCTGCATGACCTACGGCGACGGGCTCTGCGACGTGAACATCTCGGAGGTCATCGAATTTCACCGGAGTCAGGAGGCGTTGGCGACGCTGGTCGCGGCCCAGCAGCCGGGCCGCTTCGGTGCGTTCACTCTGGCCCACGACCAGACGCGGATCGATCACTTCCGGGAGAAGCCCAAAGGCGACGGCGCCTGGATAAACGGCGGATTTTTCGTGCTCGAGCCGCAGGTCCTCGGCTACATCGATGGCGATTCGACGTCGTGGGAGCGGGAGCCGCTCGAACGCCTGTCGCAGGACGGTGGTCTTGCCGCGTTCCGGCACACGGGATTCTGGCATCCCATGGACACGTTGCGGGACAAGAACGAGCTCGATCGTCTCTGGGCCAGCGGCGAGGCACCGTGGAAAGCCTGGCGATGACTAGTGCAAGCAGCAGCGGAGGGACGATGCACCCGGAACAGATTCTGATTGCCGGCAACATGGGATACGTGGGACCCGCGGTGGTGCGGTCCCTGCGGAACGCCTTTCCGCAAGCACGTCTCTCGGGGCTGGATCTCGGGTTGTTCGCCCATTGTCTGACCGGCGCGGACAGCCTTCCGGAACGGCTGCTCGACGTGCAGATGTTCGGGGACCTGCGTCACACGCGTCCGGAATCCCTCCAGGGGCTCGACGTCGTGGTGAACCTCGCGGCGATCTCCAACGACCCGATGGGCAAGGCCTTCGCGGAGGCGACCGATGCGGTGAACTGCAGGGCGGCGATTCGGCTCGCCCGTCTCGCGAAGGATGCCGGGGCGAAGCGCTATGTATTCGCTTCGAGCTGCAGCGTGTACGGTCAGGCGGACGGCGCGCCGCGACGCGAATCCGATCCGTTGAATCCACTGACCGCCTATGCCCGATCGAAGATCGATGCGGAGATCGCCCTTCAGGAACTGGCTGACGACGACTTCATCGTGACCTGCCTGAGATTTCCGACCGCCTGCGGGATGAGCCCACGGCTGCGTCTCGACCTGGTCCTGAACGACTTCGTCGCGTCTGCAGTGGCGTCCGGTCGGATAGACATCCTGAGCGATGGCACGCCATGGCGCCCGCTCATCGATACCAACGACATGGCGCTGGCGATCGAGTGGGCGTCTGAGAGAACGGCCGACCGTGGAGGCGCCTTCCTGGCTGTGAACGTCGGCACCCCGACCTGCAACTATCAGGTAAAGGAGCTTGCTGCGGCGGTGGCCGAGCAGATCCCGGGAACGGATGTTGCCGTCAATCCGGACGCGGCGCCCGACAAGCGCTCCTATCAGGTCGATTTCTCTCTGTACGGCGATCTGGCGCCCGATCATCTGCCACGCATCGACCTCGGTGAATCCATCCGTCAGCTGCATGCCGGCCTGAAGCGCATGGCGTTTGCGGAGCGGAACTTCCGTGAGTCGCAGTTCGTTCGTCTGAAGGTGCTGGCGCAACTCAGAGAGCAGGGGCGGCTCAATGACCGTATCGAGTGGGTGACGGATGCCGCGGCCATTCAGGCGGCGGTCGCCTGAGGCTGGTCGGGATATCGCATGAACTTTTCTGAGACAGAGCTTGCCGGCGCTTTCGTGATCGATCTCGAGCAGGTGCGCGATGAGCGCGGGTTCTTTGCCCGGGCGTGGTGCGCGCGCGAGTTCGAGGCGGCCGGGCTGACGACGGTTCATGCGCAGACGAATCTCTCGTACAACGCCCTGGCCGGGACGCTGCGCGGGCTCCACTACCAGGTAGCGCCCCATCAGGAGGCAAAGCTGGTGCGCTGCATCCGGGGTTCGATTTTCGACGTGATCGTCGATCTTCGATCGGATTCGGACACCTGCCGGCAGTGGACGGGCGTGGAGTTGACCGCTGGAAATCGCCGCATGCTCTACGTTCCCGCGGGCTTCGCCCATGCCTTTCAGACCCTGGAGGACGATACCGAGGTGCTGTACCAGGTGAACGAGTTCTACACGCCCGGCGCGGAGCGCGGGCTGCGTTTCGACGACCCCGCCATCGGGATCCGCTGGCCGCGCGAGGTTTCCATGATCTCCGACAAGGACGCGGGCTGGCCCGCTCTGCCGGCGGCCTGACGGGGTGCGGTTGACGTCATGATCATCATCGATCGTCTTCTTGAAGCGCGTGAAGCGGAGGGTCGGCCGATCCGGGTGGGCATGATCGGCGCCGGCTTCATGGGGCGCGGACTCGCCCTGCAGATCGAATCGGCGACGCCCGGTATGAAGGTAGTTGCCATCAGCAACCGGCACGTGGACGGCGCGCGTCGGGCGTATCTGGAAGCCGGCGTCGATGAGGAAGCGATCACCACGGTGGCTTCTGCGGCGGCCCTGGATGCCGCCATCGCCCGTGGGCAGCGGGCGGTCACGGAGGATCCGCTGCTGATCTGCGAAAGCGAATCGGTGGACGCCATCGTCGAGTTGACGGGGACGATCGAGTTCGGCGCGGCCGTCGTGCTTCATGCCATCAGGCACGGCAAACACGTGGTCATGATGAACGCGGAACTCGACGGCACGCTGGGCGCCATCCTGAAAGTCCATGCGGATCGAGCCGGCGTGGTCTTGACCAACGCCGACGGGGATCAGCCGGGCGTGATCATGAACCTGTACCGTTTCGTCAAAGGCATCGGCGTCAAGCCCGTGCTCTGTGGCAACATCAAGGGGCTGCACGATCCCTACAGAAATCCGACGACCCAGGCGGAGTTTGCCCGCAAGTGGGGGCAGAAACCCCACATGGTGACGTCCTTCGCCGATGGCACCAAGATCTCTTTCGAGCAGGCTATCGTCGCCAACGCGACCGGTATGCGGGTGGCGCGGCGCGGCATGTTCGGGCCCACGCTGGCTCCGGGCACCCCGATCAAGGAGGCGACGCACGCGTTCCCGGTCGAGGAACTGCTGGACGGGCCGGGAATCGTCGATTACGTCGTGGGCGCGGAACCGGGCCCCGGCGTTTTCGTCCTCGGGACCTGTGATCATCCGACGCAGCAGCACTATCTCAACCTCTACAAGCTCGGCGAAGGGCCGCTGTACTGCTTCTACACGCCGTATCATCTCTGCCACTTCGAAGTGCCCAACACGGTGGCGCGTGCCGTTCTTCTCGGCGATGCGGCGCTTGCACCCCTCGGGGCGCCCTGCGTCGAAGTCGTGGCTGCCGCCAAGACCCCGCTCGAAGCCGGAGCGACGCTGGACGGCCTGGGCGAGTACATGACGTACGGTCTGGCCGAGAACGCGGACGTCGTCGAGCGTGACGCTCTGCTACCCATCGGTCTCGCGGAAGGTTGTCGGCTCAAGCGGGATGTTTCCAGGGACCAGGTTCTGACCTACAAGGACGTGGAACTCCCCTCGGGAAGGCTCTGCGACGAACTCAGGGCCGAGCAGGGGCGCCATTTCAGCCGGGAGGTCATGTCGGCATGAGCGAGACGAGTCTGACAGGGCGCACGCATCGTGAACTCGAAGTCCGGATCGAGCCGACCAGCGGCTGGCGCGCCGTGTCCCTGAAGGAGCTGTGGGACTACCGTGAGGTCGTGTTCTTCCTCGCCTGGCGCGACATCAAGGTACAGTACAAGCAGACCATATTCGGGTTCGCCTGGGCGGTGTTTCAGCCGCTGATGGCGATGGTGATCTTCAGCGTGATCTTCGGCAAGGTGGCGAAGATCCCATCCGACGGAATCCCGTACCCGATTTTCAGCTACGCCGCCCTGGTGCCCTGGTACTTTTTTGCGAACAGCATCACCAAGGCTTCGAACAGCCTGGTGGGAGGCGGCAACATCCTCAAGCAGATTTACTTCCCGCGGCTGGCAATGCCGCTGTCCGCCGTTCTCGCCAACTGCCTGGACTTCGCGCTCGCCTTCACGGTGCTGCTGGTGATGATGGCGTTCTACGGCATCGTTCCGACGGCCAACGTGGTGTGGCTTCCGGCGCTTCTGCTGCTGGCACTCGGAGCCGCCCTCGGGGTCTCGTTCATCCTCACGGCGATGAACGTGCAGTTCCGCGACGTACGCCATGCCATGACGTTCCTCGTACAGGCGTGGATGTTCGCCACCCCGGTCGTCTATCCCTCCAGCCTGATCGAAGACCCGTTCTGGCACGCCATGTACTCGCTGAACCCGATGGTCGGCGTCATCGAGGGTTTCCGCTGGGCGCTGCTGGGCACGGATACGGCCCCCGACACCTCGATTCTGATTTCCGTGGCGGTCTCGATCTGTCTGCTGGTCGTCGGAACGCTCTACTTCAAGCGCATGGAGCGCACGTTCGCGGATGTGGTATAGGAGCTATCCATGAGTCGCCCGGTCATAGAAGCGCACGGCCTCTCGAAACGCTACCACATCGGGCGGCTGAAGGCGCACAAGCAGAACATCCAGGATCGGATCGCAGCTGCTGTGGCCGCGCCGTTCCGTCGCGCTGCCGGCCTGCTACGTGGGCAGGCTGCGTCCGCCGGTGATCTCGACGAGACGTTCTGGGCGTTGAAGGACGTGTCGTTCGAGGTTGCCGCAGGAGAGGTGGTGGGCATCATCGGATCGAACGGCTCCGGAAAGAGCACCCTGCTGAAGATCCTGTCGAGGATCACCGAACCCACAGAGGGATGGGCCACGGTGCGGGGTCGGGTGGGGTCGCTGCTCGAAGTCGGCACCGGGTTTCATTCGGAACTGACCGGTCGGGAGAACGTCGCGCTCAATGGCTCCATTCTCGGCATGTCTCAGGCGGAGGTTCGATCGAAATTCGACGAGATCGTCGAGTTCAGCGAAGTGGGACAGTTCATCGATACGCCGGTCAAGCATTACTCCTCGGGAATGCGTGTCCGCCTGGCGTTCGCGGTAGCCGCACACGTTCAGCCCGACGTGCTCGTCGTGGACGAGGTGCTCGCGGTGGGCGATGCCCGGTTCCGCAAGAAGTGTATGGACAAGATGTCTCACGTTGCGAAGAACGGTTCGACGGTACTGTTCGTATCGCACAACGCGCAGACCGTTACCAGCATGTGCGACCGTGCGGTGTGGCTGAAGAATGGTCAGGTGGTGCAGACAGGGCCGGCGAGTGAGACCGTAGCCGCCTACCTGGGGGCGGGGCTCGGCTTGTCGGCCGAGCGGACCTGGGCGCCGGAGGACGCGCCCGGAAAAGGAATTGCCCGTCTGCTGTCTGCCCGGCTCCGGACTCGCGACGGCGTCGTTACCGATTGCGTCGACGTTCGTGAGTCGTTCTGTATCGAGCTCGAAGTCGACGTGCTGCAGGACGGCCAGGGTATTCTCGTTCTCAACGGTGTGCAGAACGGTGATGGCGCACAGGTGTTCTCCGCGGTCGACACCCGGAATCCGGTGCTGCAGAAGAAGCACTGGACCCGTGGTCGGCATCTGGTGAGGATGTGGGTCCCGGGTAATCTTCTGCAGGTCGATACCTATACGGTCGAGACGTTCGTTGCGGCATGGGAGCCGATGCGCATCGACCAGTGCTACGAGCGTGACATCCTGTGCTTCCACGTCATCGACGCCTTCGGCGACGACAGTTCGCGGGGGAACTTTGCGGGCACGCTTCCGGGCGCCGTGCGGCCTTTGTTGGAATGGGAGATAGAGCGCACCGACGCGGATTGGAGGTCGCCGAGGTTGGTCGAATCCGGCGACGGGCCGCTTCCTTCCAAGGCAATGCAGTAGCGCCGGGCTGGTCTGGCCCGCGATGCCAACGCGCCACGATTGGATCGGAACCGTGGAGCCTGATCCCTCGAATACCGCCGATGAGTCCATGGCTGCGGGCGGCCGGAAAACGTTCGTTTACGTGCTCATTCGGCGGAACGCTAACGCGCGCGTGAAGAGCCTGGCTCGGCTCGCGAACGCCGCTACCGAGGTCGTGTTCGTATCCGGTGGCGGATTTAACGAGGATGGTCTCAATCGCATCGAGGTTACTCCGTCAGGAAATCCGCTGTGGCTCGTCAGGCGCGTCGGCTTTCACCGGACCGCCAGGTTTCTGGATTCCGCGTTGTACGTCCACAACCGTCACCAGCTGTATGTGGGCCGCGTTGTCGCCGAGTTGGGAGCCAGAATTCGTGGTCATCTGGAGTGCGGCGATTCGGTGACCCTGATGACATGCCTGCCTCCTCATCCACTGGCCTTGGCGGGTCTTCGACTCAAACGCCGATTTCCGGAAATCCGATGGGTCATTGACTGGCAGGATCTCTGGAGTTCGGACGAGACCTATTTCACAAGGGTGTTTCCACCCTACCGGCCCTTGGTCCGGCGCCTCGAACGACGGCTCGTTCAGAGTTGCGATCTCAATGTCGCGACGAATGACCGCGCAAGGCGGTGGCTCGAGCAGCAGTTCGGCGTGTCGCGCGACCGGACCGCGGCCATCGGCCACCATGTCGACTCCGGCCCGGCTGAGCCGGCCTGGGCCGGCCGTGTAGATCGCGCGCGGCGTGAGCCCCGAATCGTGTTCATGGGCCGGATGTTCAAAGGCAATAAAGTGCCAGGGGCTGAAGTTCTAAGAGCCCTGAGGGCGGTGAGGGCAAGGGGGCGGATGTGGCCGGAACTGCACCTCTACGGACGCCAGGGGCCGGAATTCACAGAGCAGGAGGACACGGGATGTGCGTCTGGCGTCACCTGGCATGGCGTCGTCGAGCAGGCCAGCGTGGTGAGCGAAATAAGAAAGTACGACTACGCACTCCTCGTGTTGGGCGATGTGCCGAACAGCCGGTTGATCATGCACCTGAAGCTGCCGGAATACCTGGTGGCGGGGCCACCCATCCTGGCGATCGTGCCTTCTGACTCAGCGGTAGCGGATATCGTTCGCAGGACCGGCACTGGATTTGTGATTCCTGCGGAGGGGGATTGGGCAACCGGGCTTGAAGAAGCCTTGGCCGGAGGTGCTCGGACTTCCCCCAGCCGGGTTCCCGACGAGATCGAGCGCTACTTCTGGAACAGCGTTCGCGAGCAGTGGAGAGCGGCACTGGACATCGCGCGGTGACATCTTCCAGGTAGGTCCGAAGGGATACCTTACGATTTCAGTACATTACCTTTGGGAATAGCCCCTGGCCCTAAGGCATGATGCCGAATGGGATCCAAACCCCCCGGTACCAGTACCCAGGACAGCTCTCCGGCATGAACAACGACGTCTTGCGTCTTAAAGACATCGACAACACTGATGCAGCGGTCGATCAGGACCCCGGAGACCAGGCGGCGTCTGCCGGGAAGGACGAAACGCGAAGCGTTCTGATAATCGTCGAAAACCTGCCCTGCCCCTTCGATCGAAGGGTCTGGCAGGAGGCGACCACCCTGCAACGCCTCGGTTATGAGGTGACCATCATTTGCCCGACCGGCAAGGACTTCGAGCGCCGGTACGAGTTCCTCGACGGGGTTCACATTCATCGCTACGGTCTGCCGCTTGAGGCCGATGGTGCCGTCGGTTACGCGCTGGAATACGGTTGGGCAGCCGTCATGCAGTTCATCCTGGCGGTGCGCGTCTTTCTCAAGCGCCGTTTTCATGTCATTCATGCCTGCAATCCGCCGGACACGATCTTTCTGGTTGCCCTTCCGTTTCGGCTGTTCGGTGTGAAGCTGCTGTTCGACCACCACGACATCAATCCGGAACTCTACCTGGCCAAATTCGGCAGAAAGGACTTTTTCTACCGGCTTCTGCTGTGGCTGGAGCGAACCACGTTCGCGCATGCCCGCGTATCGATTGCCACCAACGAATCCTACCGTCGGATAGCCATTGAAAGGGGCCGGATGCCTGAAGATCGGGTCTTCGTCGTGCGCAGCGGGCCCAAGCTGGATCGCTTGAAGATCATTCCCCCTGTACCGGAGAGAAAGCGTGGCCGTCCGTATCTCGTTGGCTATGTCGGGGTAATGGGTCGCCAGGAAGGTATCGATCTGCTGCTCGAGAGCATCCGGTATCTCGTGCACGATCGCGGTCGTACTGATATCCAGTTCACACTCGTCGGGAGCGGTACGGAGCTTGAGTGGTTACAGCAACTGGCCGTCCGCTACGAAGTGGATGCCTTTGTCGAGTTTACGGGACGCGTCAGTGATGAGGTTCTGCTTGAAGTGCTGAACTCTGCGGACATCTGCGTCAACCCGGATCGGGTGAACGACATGAACGACAAGTCGACCATGAACAAGATCATGGAGTACATGGCGCTGGAGAAGCCGATCGTGCAGTTCGAGCTCGCCGAGGGCCGCTTCAGTGCCGGAGAGTCCTCCCTTTACGCCCGCTGCAACGATCCCATCGACTTCGCGCACCAGATAGAGCGCCTGCTTGCCGAACCGGCCATGCGCGAGCGTATGGGCCGTATCGGCAGGCAACGTGTGCTGGAAAGCCTCTCGTGGGAACACCAGGTACCGGCCCTCAAGGCGGCGTACGATTGCGTCTTTGAGGAACGAAAGGGACGGTCGTGAGATACCTGTTCCTGACTGACGATACCTATCCGCCGTCCCGAGTGGACGTGAGCGTGCTGTTCGGCGAGGAGATGACGGCTCTCGGCGATGAAATCGACTGGGTGATGCAATCCGAAGCGCCGCTGAGGCGCACGACCCGGCTTCCTTACGCGCGAGGGCATGTGTGGCTCGGCCCGTCGGCTGAGGGCAACGGCGCCCTGGCTAAGGCTCTGAGGAAGCTGCAGAGAACGCTGCATGTGTTCCGGGTTTTCAGGCTTGCCGCCCGGGGAAACTATGACTTCATTCAGGTCAAAGATCGGTTCGTCGGTGGCGTGCTGGCGTTGCTGGCAGCGAGGCTTGCGGGAACGAAGTATGTATTCTGGCTTGCGTATCCGTTTCCGGAGTCCTGGATCTACGATGCTGAGACGGGGGCTGCCAGATTTCCTCTCGCCTCCAGGGTCCGGGGGTACGTGTCGAAGTTCCTGCTTTACCGGATCATACTGAAGTACGCCGACTTCGCGTTCGTTCAGAGCGAGCAGATGAAGCTGGACATCGCCGCCGAAGGTGTCAACGCGGACATTCTCGAGCCCGTTCCGATGGGAGTGTCGGAGTCGGGACTGGACGACTTCAACAAGGGTGATCGATTCGATATAGGTGGGCCCGTCGTCTGCTATGTCGGCACGATGGTCAGGATCCGCCGCCTGGAGTTCATCGTCGAGTCATTTGCTCGCGTGCGGGAACGAGTGCCACAGGCTCGACTCGTGATGGTCGGCGGGGAGTCCGACGAGGATCGCGAAAGGCTCAGACGGGTAGCGCGATCGTTGGGGATAGAGGACTCGGTGGTTTTCACTGGCTGGGTAGCCAGGGAGGAGGCGTGGAAGTGGATGCGCACCGCCGATGTCTGTGTGTCTCCGTTCTATCCCACACCCGTACTGAACTCCACGTCGCCGACGAAGCTGGTCGAGTATCTCGCGCAGGGGACGCCGGTCGTGGCCAACGACCATCCTGAGCAGACAAGGGTGCTTCGCGACAGCGGAGGTGGTCTGGTTGCTCCCTGGCAACCCGAGGCGTTTGCTTCAGCAATTCTCGAGCTGCTCCGGTCACCCTGCTGTGCGCGAGCGATGGGTTTGCGAGGGCGGGACTACGTATGCAGTCAGCGCAGCTATCCGCTGATAGCTCGGAAGGTACATGAGGCCCATTTGAGAGTAGTCGGGGAGCCACATTGAACGGGGTAGGCCATCCAGCAAGTCGTCACTGGCGCTATGCTGCTACGGTTGCAGGCATCAGCGAGCCGACCGGCCGGGTGCTCGTGCTGACGCCTGACCTGCGGCTTGACGGCGGGGTAACCAACTACTACCGCACGCTCGAGCTCGACCGGCTGCCGAGCGTCGACTATTTCTTCGTGAACCGGCCCTTCACACGCACCCGGCTCGACAAGCTTCTCTGTGGCCTCTTCATTTTCGGCGGCTTTCTGTGGCGGTCCTGGCGCTATTCGGTCATCCATGTGAACCCCTCCTTCAATCCAAACTCGTTCTTCAGAGACTGGGCGTTTGTCCTTGCCGCAAAGATCATGCGAAAGAAGGTGGTCGTTTTTTTTCGCGGCTGGGAGGACAGTTTTGAGCGTCGAGTAGACGCCAGCCGTGCGCTGAGTGCGTTGTTCCGCCTTACCTATGCACGAGCGGATCTGGTGATCGTTCTCGGGGAGTGTTTTTACCGAAAGCTCCTGGCACTGGGTCTGCACGGCGACGTTCCGGTGCAGATTGAGACAACTGTCGCCGACAGCACCGGCCTCGAGGACCTCGATGTCGCTGCCAAGGTCCCGGATGAAGCGACGCCGATGACCTGCCTCTTCATGTCGAGGATTCTCGAGGAGAAGGGGGTCTGCACCGCCATCGAGGCGGTCGCATGCGCCAACCAGACGCTTCGGGGTGACATGCTGAGACTGGTCGTTGCCGGCGAAGGGGTCGACCGTCCGGCCGCTGAGCGCTACGCGGCAAGGCGAGCTCCGGGGGCGGTAGAGTTCGTGGGCGAGGTCCGTGGCGCAAGAAAGAGCGCGCTCCTCGCGGGGTCGCAGATTCTGCTGTTCCCCACCCAGTACCCTGAGGGGTTGCCCAACGTCATCCTCGAGGCGATGTTCGCGGGGCTCGTCGTGGTCAGTCGTCCAGTAGGTGCCATTGCAGAGATCGTGGAGAACGAAAGAAGTGGGTTGATCACCTCAAGCACGGACCCTCAGGTGTACGCGACGTACCTGGTCCGGCTTTGCCGGGATCGTGGGCTGGTACGGACGATCGCGGAATTCAATCGGCGGATTTCTCGCGACTTCACAACCGACGTCGTTCGCCGGCGCCTGCTCGATGTGTACTCGCGTGTTCTCGGAGACGCGGCATGAGCGCTTTCAGCCGCAAGGAAGCGCTGCCATGTGCGGTATAGCGGGAGTGGTAGCCCTGGATGCGGGCGCGAGGCCCGGTTCATCGGCTGTGGTCAGGATGACTGAATCCCTGCATCATCGCGGTCCGGACGATGGAGCGATAGCCGACCTCGGGCAGGCTGTGTTCGGACACCGGCGACTTTCGATCATCGACGTTGGATCGGGTCAGCAACCGATGACCTCCATCAGTGGACGCTTCACCATCAGCTACAACGGTGAGCTGTACAACTACGTCGAGCTCAGGGGAGAGCTCGTCGGTCTGGGTTATCGGTTCCAGACGACTTCAGACACCGAAGTCATCCTCAACGCGTATGAAGCCTGGGGAGAGGCGTGTCTGAACAAGTTCAACGGTATGTGGGCGTTTGCGCTGTGGGACGGTGAGCGGCACCAGCTCTTTTGCGCGAGAGACCGTCTGGGAGAGAAGCCGTTCTATTACGCCGTTCACTCCGGCTGTTTCTACTTCGGTTCGGAAATCAAGGCGTTGTTCGCAGCTGGCGTGCCCCGGGTCTTCAACGAAGAGGTGCTCGATACCCTGCTCTGCCTGACCTATCTTCCGGCGCCCTACACGGCGTTCACCGGAATTCAGAAGCTTGCGCCCGGCCAGTCGCTGACGCTCAGAAACGGTCGGGTGCGCACCGACAAGTACTGGGATTTTCCTCTGCCCCGGGCGGACACGTCGATCAGCAACGAACACGCCGCGCTGGAGGCGTTCTCTGAGCTCTTCGAAGACAGCGTCAGGCTGCGCATGCGCAGCGATGTGCCGCTGGGGGCTTTCCTGAGCGGTGGGCTGGACTCCGGGTCCATCGTTGCGACGATGGCGGGAATTTCCAGAGAGCCGATCAAAACCTTCACGATCGGATTCTCTCCGGACGGCGATGACGAGCGTGCTCTGGCTCGGCTCGTGGCGCGCCAATACCGGACCGATCATCTGGAGCGGTTCGTGGGTGTACAGGATGCCGAGGGCCTGCTGGAGACGCTGGCCTGGCACTTCGACGAGCCCTTCGGCGATTCGTCTACGGTCCCGACATACATCGTCAGTCGGCTGGCTCGCGAGCAGGTGACGGTCGTTCTCACGGGCGACGGCGGCGATGAGGTGCTCTGGGGATATCCACATCATCTCAGCGAGAAACTGACCGGCTGGTGGCAAAGGTTGCCCACACTTCCGCGTCGGTTGCTTCTGCGAGGGATTCGAGCCGCACTGGCCACGAATGTGGAGCGGTCGGCCGGCGTGGCCAGGCTCGACAGCCTGATGTGCGCTCTCGATCAGCCTTTCATGGCCCGCCTCGAAGGCAAACAGGTTGGGCTCGACTCCGGCATTCGCGAATCGCTGCTCGGCGGAAATCGGCGGGTTCGTCCGGTTCGCGATGTCATCGAGGAGCTCGTTCCTGCAGAGCTGGAAGCGGATCCGCGCGCGGCGCTGTCTCACTGGTACCACACAGTTGCCCTGCCGGAGCGCTATCTGTGCAAGGTCGATCGGTGCTCGATGGCGAACTCACTCGAGGCGCGTGTGCCGTTCCTGGATCATCGCCTCGTCGAACTGATGGCCCGGGTCGCGCCCGTGATCAAGCTCCCAGGGTTTACGAGAAAGCACGTGCTCCGTAAGACAGCGGCGTCCGGCCTGCCGCCGCAGCTGCTGCGAGCATCAAAAAAGGGGTTCGACCCACCGATGGCCGGATGGTCAGATCAGCAGGCGTTCTGGAACGAGTGCCGGCGGGAGCTCGGGGCGACTGGCTTGTTCACGCAGCGGGGTATCGACGGGCTGGCGGATGCCAGGGACAGGTCCCGCTGTCCGCCGATGGGTTTGTGGCTGCTCGGGATGATGGCGGTTCAGGAGCGGGGCCGGATACCGGGCAGTCCGAGTGGAGCGCTATCATGTGCGGGATAGCGGGATGGATGCTCGAGACGGGCAGGATTCCCGGTCCTGGGGTGCTCGCTCGAATGACCGACGCCATCGCACACCGGGGCCCCGACGACCACGGATATTCCGAGCATGGAACACGGGATGGTCGCTGGCATGTAGCGTTCGGACATCGCAGGCTTTCCATCCTCGACCTCGAAGGCGGACATCAGCCTCTGGCGGACTCCCGGTCTGGCAACGAGATCGTATTCAATGGGGAGATCTACAACTACCGCGCTTTGCGGGCGGAGCTCGAGCTGGAAGGTTTCGAGTTCTCTACTCGATCGGATACCGAGGTCGTGCTGGCGGCCTACACTCGCTGGGGAGAGGCCTGCGTAAGGCGACTGGAGGGGATGTTTGCGTTCGCCATCTGGGATGCGAAACGCGAAGGCCTGTTTCTCGGGAGAGATCGATTCGGCAAGAAACCGCTGTTCGTCACGAGGATCGGGTCTGGAATCGCCTTCGCATCCGAGATCAAGTCGCTCCTGCAGATCCCCGGCGTCGAGACCTCCGTCAACGAGTCTGCCGTGTGGCTGTACCTGGGCTACCGGTACGTCCCTGGTCCAATGACCCTGTTCGAATCCATCTTCAAGCTGCCGCCGGGATGTGTCGCGACGTTCATCTCCGGTAGGTTTACGGTGGAACGATTTTATTTTCCCCCCGATCGACAGGACGCCACGGCTGTTTCCGTGTCGCAGGACCCCGCCCGGGAATTTGCCCGTCTTTTCGGCGATGCCGTAGACAAGCGAATGGTCTGCGACGTGCCGTTCGGCGCGTTTCTCAGCGGTGGCATCGACTCCTCGGCGGTGGTCGCCATGATGACTCGGTATTCCGACCGCCCGATCGAGACCTTTTCGGTTGGCTTCCAGATGGACGAGTACAGCGAACTGGACCACGCCAGGCACGTGGCAGAACACTTCGGTACGAATCATCACGAACTCGTCGTGACCGAACAGGAAATGATGTCGCTGCTTCCCGAGCTGATCGGGTACCGGGATGCGCCGGTCTCGGAGCCGTCGGACATCCCGATCTACCTGCTGTCGCTTCATGCGGCCAGGCACGTGAAGATGGTCCTGACCGGGGAGGGCAGCGACGAGACGCTCGGCGGATATCCCAAGCACCGCTTCGAGCCATGGGTCGGAGCCTATCAGATGCTTCCCGGATGGGTCCGGCGGGGTTTGATTCCGGGGATCGTCTCCCGGTTGCCCTATCGGTTCAGGCGTGCCCGGACGGCACTTCAGGCCATGGATCTTGAACTACCTGCCGATCGGTACCCGGCGTGGTTCGGCGCCTTGCCCCCGGATCAACGGCGGCGACTCGCTCCAGGTTCTGCCGCGACCAGCGGCTTGGCCGCCTGTGCGGGCACCCGGAAGCTTGCCGAGTTCCTCAACGAGCCGTTTGCCAGCACTGCCTCCTCTCCGCTCCGACAGCTCCTGTACTTCGACCAGACAAGCTGGCTGCCGGACAATCTGCTCGAGCGAGGCGATAGAATGACCATGGCGGCCTCGATCGAGGCGCGAATGCCTTTCCTGGACCATCATCTGGTGGAGTTCGCCGCGTCCGTGCCTGATCGTTTTCGGATTCGCGGCAACGTCACCAAATTCCTTCTCCGAGAGTCTGTCCGGGAACTGCTCCCCAGGAGTATCCTCGACCGGCCCAAAGTCGGGTTCCGGGTGCCGGTGAACGAGTGGTTCAAAGGTCCGATGCGGGAGTACCTGGCCGATAGCCTCACCAGCAACGGGTCAGTGACTCGCCGTCTTTACGATCGCGACGAGCTCCACCGGTACATCGACGAGCATGTCTCGGGAAGGGTCAATCATGAAAAAGTTCTCTGGACGCTGCTGAATCTCGAGCTCTGGTGGCAGGCTCAACTTGGCTCGGGTGCGGATTCCGGTGTTGGCAGGCGGCTTGCTGAGGCTCGAAGCGGCGGGGTATGTTGACGCAGTCTTCCTCATGGCCGCGGAGGAGCAGGGAGTACCTCCTCTATCTTGCGAGATCGGCGAAGGGCGCCCTGCCGTTCACGGATCGGGGGCGCAACGTAGGGCTGTGGCGCAACTTCGCGCGTGATGTGCGGACCCGCGGCGATCTGCTCCGGGCTCTCCCGCGATACCCTGGCGCCATCCTCGTTTCCGGGTGTCAGCGTTCTGGGGGTACGGCCTTGACGGCGGCCCTGACTCAGGTCGATGGTGTTGCGGATTTCGACTGGCGTGAGCGCTGGCATGGGGACAGAGAGCTGGCCGGGGCTTGCGTTCTGGCCGGGCTCGCGGATGTCCCAGACGGGCGACAGGTGTTTCAGACGACCTACCTGAATGCCAGCTACGTCGAATATCTGGAAGCCGATGCGGAATACCAACTGGTGTGGCTCATTCGAAATCCGCGGTCGGTCGTTCGCTCCATGGTGTACAACTGGTCCGAGTTCTCCCTCGCTGAGCTCTTCAAAAGCTGCGGCACCGGGGCGTACGAGCAGTTCCCGGCTGAATTTCGGACAACACGATCACGGGCGCTGGCGCGCCTGACCCGGGCCTGCGCCAGCTACGTCGGCAAGAACGAGCAACTCCACGAGCTGGCTGCACGAATTCCATCGAGGTTGACGGTCATCAGCTACGATCAGCTCGTCCAGCACCCAGTCGAAGATCTCACCACGCTGTGCAAGCAGCTCGGGCTGAACGGGGCGAAGCAGGCGTCGACAATGTTGAGAAAGGACAGCCTCGACAAGCACGAGACGCTTTCACCCCGAGAGCGCCGGGCAGTCGACGAGCTGTGCTCTGGCGCCTTCCGGGATGCACTGGCGCTGGCGATCAATCAGCGATGAATCGGCGCAGACCAAAAGCCCTGAGCGCGGCGGATGCGCGAGCTGACGGCGACCTCCGAAAGCAGCGCATCTGCCTAGTCATCCCCGCGCATTGGGAGGCCTTCATGGGGGGCTCTCAGTATCAGGCTAAGTTCCTGGTCGAGGCCCTGGCGGAAACCGGCGACTTCGAGATCTTTTATCTGACCCGGCGGGCTCCCGCTGGTTTCACACCGCACGATCACCAGATCGTTGCTGTGAAGGGCATCCCCGGGCTGAAGCGGTACACGGATGTCTTCGACAGCGTTGACCTCCTGCGCAAGCTGCGAGTGATTCGACCGGACGTTGTCTACCAGCGGGCGTCCAGCGGTTTCACCGGTGTCTGCGCTTACTACGCCAAGCATGCCGGCATTCGATCGATCTGGCACGTTGCAAGCGACGTGGATGTCATTCCTGCGCCGGCGTTCGAATGGCTGAAGGTCCACCATCACCTGGAAAAGCGCTTCATCGAATATGGATTGCGGCATGCCTCCACCATTGTTACCCAGACCAGAACGCAGAGCGATCTGATGGCGCGCCATTATGGTCGCGCAGCCGACTGGGTGATTCCGAATTATCAGCCGATGCCGGAAGCCTGCGCGCCGAAGCCCGGGCCGCTCCGTGTGGTGTGGCTGGCCAACGTCAAACCGACGAAGCAGCCGCATCTGTTCGTACAACTGGCGAGCGCACTGGGACATCGGAGCGATGTGGAGTTCGTCATGGTAGGGGCACCTGACGCAGATGAGACCCGGATGGCGGGAGTCCTTTCGGAGCTCGAGCGTGTGCCCAACCTCTCCTACCTCGGGCCGCTTCCGCAGGCAGAAGCGAACGCCGTGCTGGCCAGGTCACACCTGCTGGTCAACACCAGCACGGCCGAGGGTTATTCCAATACCTTCATTCAGGCCTGGCAGCGGGGGCTCGCAGTCGTCTCGTTGAATTCAAACCCGGATTCGGTGCTGGATGACGGATCCATCGGGTATTGCGCCAATGGCGACTTCGGTCGGCTGGTGCGGCGTGTGGACTTGCTGCTCAGCCAACCGGAGGTCCTGAGCAGCATGGGCGATCGGGCCGTGCGGTTTGCGCGATCGCAGTTCGGTCGCGAGAACCTGGAGCGCCTGGTGCAGGTCGTGGCCGGGCGGTGACACGGAACGCCGCGACAGACTGCACCGAACCCCTCAGCCGGGATCACCCGACTGGGCAGTTGGCGGCAGGCCCGTGTACCCGGGCGGATGCTCCGACAGATTCAAAGGCGTCTGGGCTGTCCATGAGACCGGTCGGTCGACGAAGATGGTGTTCGTACTCGTGTTGATGCTGGTTACCCGTGCCTGGGTCCCTGCCACGGTGATCAGATCGCCGGGAAAGATCACCCGCCCCGACTTCGGCGAGACGAGTTTCGGGTAGAACACCCGGGCGTCCTCCACCGCGATTTGTCGGGCATTCGAACCGCTGCCGGTCGTCACGGTCAGCGCTCGTCCCTGGCCGGCGCCTCCGGAACTGCCGAAACGGTTGCGCTGGATCGCGCCGGAATGCCTGCTGCCGCACTCCGTCAGGGCCATCATCGCCGTGGTGTCACTCAGGGAACACGTCACGAGGTCGGCGTTGTCCTGGAATGAGTTGGACTCCACCCGATAGCCTGAGATCTCGCTGGCACGCTGCAGGTCCGGATGAATGTCCCAGGAAAACCTGGCGAATTCCGGATTGCTGTTTCGAAAGCGGCCGAAATGGTTGTTGAATATCCAGCTTCCGGCATTGATGGTTCTCGGGTTCTCGGGGTAGGTGGGGGTCCGGAAACGCGAAAAGGTCTCCGCCATCTGCGGAAATCGGTTGTTGTAGATTCGCTGGTCTTCGACGACCGGCGCCCTGAAGGGGGCGTTTCCCTCACCCCAGCAGCACGTCTGCATCTGGATCATCTCGAGCTGGCGCGGGCTCCTGGCGCGGAATTCGTTGAACCGGATGATGGTGTCGGCGGTCTGGAACTTGGCAGTGGCGGCGTTGAAGTTCGGGCCTGGATCACCTGACGCGATCCGATTGTGCTCGACCAGATGATAGCCGTACGGCGGACCGGGATCTGCGTAGGAGGAGGCGCCACTCAATCCGCGCGGGGCACTCAGGCTGAAGGCGCGGTAGCCCGTTGTGCCATCTGACACCTCTGTGTTGTCGAAATTGTTGTGATGTATGAAAGCGTAAGAGCCTTTGAGATTGAGGAGATTGTGCTCTCCCTGGCGGAAGGTCGAGTAAGCGATCTCGATGAATCTGACGCCGCCGCCGATCTGAATGAGATCATTGCCGTTGCCATACTCACCGGCGAGCGTTCGCCCACTCCAGTCGGCGTTGGCAATGCGCAGATCTTCCGACTGACCTTGAAACACGAAACTGGATCGGGATAGCGAAGCGTTCCTGGCAGTCACCCCGGACAGCTCGAGACGAACGAAGTCTTCGGCGAACGCATAGATGTACGCGTCCGGCGCATCGATTGTCAGGTTTCTTATGAAAATATCGCGCCGGTTCTTGACGAAGAAGCAGACCTTGGGAACTGTGCCACCAGCGGCATCGCCGGTGCAGCTGACGATTCGGGGCTGCTGGCCAGGGTAGGCCTCGTAGGTCAGTTTGGATACGGGGGGAGCAATCGGCCGGTCGAGAGCGTACGCACCACCCGTTGCGGTCAGCTGGATCCGGTCTCCGGGGCTGGCCCGGTCGTGAGCCTGAGCGAGGGTCATCGGACTCGCCAGGGTACCCGTGCCGGTACCATCAGCGTTTGCGCTGACTACCCAGGTCGAAGAGCTGCCTCCTGCCCCCAGCAGCGGCGCCGTCGGAACGGCTGCAAAGGCCAGGGAATGAAGCAGAAGCAACGGCGTCAAGCGGAGTATGTAATTCATATGTAAACGGTTTGTACTGCTGTTGGCGAATGGTATCACGTGCTTTCACTCTAGCAGCCTCGACGGCGGCTGCTTGTGATCCGAGAAAGGCGCGGAGTGTGACGAATCGCCGATTTCGCAGTTGCGAGCATGGCCTGTCGATCGATCAGGGGACTTGTCGCTTCGGGATGGCGGGGACGGTCAATCGGGCGGGTTACGTCTCAGGCCGTCCCAACTGCCACCGGTCCACCAGCTCCATGTCGAGCAGCAGCTCCAGGCGTTCGGCATCCGGTCGAAACACTTTCCGAAGGGCGGTGACCTCCGTGGCCTCCAGTGGCGGGGGGCGATCGAGGTTCTTATTGCGCACGGATTTGGCTGCGTTGATCCAGGAATGCGGGACCAGTGAGCCGGCGATCGTGTTCACGCGTTTATTGGTGGTCAATCTGTGCAGAAGCTTCGACCGCGGAACGCCGCCTTTGTTGTGTCGGATCTGCAGGTTCGGAACGAATGTCGGGTCGACTCGAAGGCGGCCGAACAGGTCGGAACAGAAGGCGTTTGCATCTGCTTCCAGGTCTTCGTAGAACATGACGATCAGTCTCTGCCTGCCGAACGCATGTACGTAGCGCGCCACGTTGTCGCAGTAAGCGTGACGTTTGAGCCATGGGACGCTCGAGATCGCTTGCTGCCAGCTCCGCCTGGTGCGTCCGTCTCTGACCTGAGCCAGATACATCGAACGCAGCCGGTCAATCGGATTGCGGAGCATCAGCAGCAGCCCGGCTTCTGGTAGATGCTTTGCGATTCTTTCCACCGCCAGCTGACTGTAGAGATAGTTGGGCGAGGCTTCTCCTACCACGGGCTCGGCGGACACCCCCCGGAACTGGTCGCGATACTCCTCGAGGGTGCGGACCGGATACTGTTCGTGGTCCCTTAGATGAGCCGGGTTGTCAGGATCGAACGCGAGGAAGTTAGTCTCCTTGATGGGTGACATGTAGACTTGCGGATGCTCCTGGCAGAACCGGTACACCGCAGTCGTACCGGCCCGGTGGGCACCGATGACGATCAGATTGGGTTTGCCATCGAGACCGGGGCTCGTCGGATCCTCGCGATCAGGCTGGCATGGGTCGACACGTCGAGTGGGCATGGACGGTTCCACGGTCTGCTCAGGCCCTGTGGACCCAGCATTTTGCTCTTCGGCGAAGCTCTACATCGAGCAAGCCTCGCACCCAGGTCCAGTAGGGAACGCGTCCCATCGCAAGCACGTTATCGAGCAGTTCCGCAGACACGGAGTCCCGGGCTTCTCCCCAGCTTTCCGGGAACTCGTACTGCCAGCGTCTCATGTAGGGTCCGAACACCCTCACCGCCCGCGCCCGCGATCGCTCGCCGTAGTAGCTCGCCGGATCGTGCGACCAGGACACGGCGTTTCCCTTGCGCGGAAGCTCTCTGACCTGACTGATGCCCAGGTGGTCCAGGGCGCGGCTGAAGTCGCTCTGAAGCGATTCGAAGCGGAGCACGACGTCGCAGTGAGGAATGCTCACGCGTGACCAGTTGTCGTAGGGAAACCGGTAGTACTTCAGGAAGAAATCATCGAAGGAGCAATCCTCTCGCTTCGCGAACAGGACCTGCGGTCGGCTCATCCGGTCATAGAGGTTCGACACCGGGTTCCAGCGGTCTCTGTTCAGGTCCCCCAGCCAGAGATCAGTGATCGGCGTGTTCCGGTACTTGAGGTAGAGGCTGATCGGTATCTGGAGAGGATTCCGGATACCGCAGAGGACCCGGTATTCTCTTTCCGCGGCGGAAGCGTACTTGACGAACTCCGGATAATTGGAGTGTTTGCACAGGATCTCCTCGCCATCGTAGTGCTCCCGCAGCTCCCTGCTGATCGCACGGGTCGCCGTGTACGGCAGCTCGAGAAAGACGTAGCGATGTTTGTGGCTGATCACCATGCCGCCGAGTCTCAGAAGCAGCCTGGATGAGGCCGTGGACAGGCGATGGTGTGCCCGGAGGCGGTGGCGGCTCCCGGCGACGATCCGCTCAACGTACGGTCCAATTCCGGGCCTCGGATGGCGGGCCGATTACTGCAGGCATATCGTGCCGGCTCAGTGAAGTATCGGCCTGTTCCATCAGTACTCTGCGGGAAACGACCACGCCGGCGAGATAGAAGAACACGTAGCCGACGACGTTCTGGTGCAGAAGATCCTTGTACAGCATGGAAACGAAGACCACGAGACACACGGCGATCCAGCCCAGGCCAAGTGACCCTGCCGGACCATGCTCCACCCTCAGGGTCGCCGAGTCGCGGGCGATGAAGCTCAGAAGCACCAGCGAAAGCACGATTCCGAGAATGCCGACCTCCCAGATCAGTGCGGAATAGGTCGTTGTGTTGACTCCGTGATCGGCGTACTCCTCGACGTATTCTCCCGGTATCAGACTGTCTGATACGTTCCCGATGCCAAGGCCGAAAATGAGTTTCATGGGATCCCCACGAAACTCCTCGTAGGCAAACATGATGCTGTCGATACGGCCGACGCCTTTCCCTTCACCGATGTCCTTCTGCTTGTAGACGTTCGTCGACGCGCCACCCTCCAGGAAGAACTCGACGATTCCTTGGCCACGATCCGAGTACATCTGGTTGTACACGACGGTGAATGCCCCCAGCAGTAACACACACACACCGAGCAGTCCGGCCACCCGCCTCAGGCGCTTTCCCGGGTCAGCGTGCATCATGGCGACGGGAAGAATCCCGAACGGCAGCAGTATCACGGTACCTTTCGTCTCGTTGATCATCGTCGGTATGAACAGGAGCCCGACAAGGGTCAGCAGCACGGCTCGACTGAGGCTGCCACGGAGATGGAAGGCGAACAGGACGCCGATGGCGCTGATCAGCACGATCGACATTACGGCACCGCTGGACATGGTGCCCCGAACCACGTCGCCCGACAGATCGGTAGAAATGAGACGCTGGAGGACTGAGATGGGCACCTGGATCAACAGCAGGCCAAGAATGAACATCAAACAGAGTCGAATCTCTCGATCTGAGGGTGGTACCACCAGCGGCAGAAGGAACAACGGGAGGTACTTCAAGTAACTCCGTATGCCCGCGACCGCGGTATCCGGAGATACGTCGCTCACGATGGCGCCGATTGCGAGATGCAGCACCAACAGCAGCCCGACGGCCAGGTACCTCGGCGGAACGTAGAGCAGCTTCCGTCGTGCCAGTTCGAGGGCGACGCAGATGAGAACCACCCCGCTGAGCGCGTCGGGAAGTAACTTGATGAGCTTCCCGGCGACCCCCAGACGTTCCACCACATCCCGGAACTCAGAGACGAACGCGGTGAGGATCACCAGGTAGAGCAGCAGGCGAAGAGGGGCCGACATTGTCATCGTCGTAGGTTCATCACATCTAAGCTTCGCGGATGGCGCAAAGGGTCCAACGTGGAAATGTAGGATCTGTTTCGGCCCGGTGTCGAGTGATCATACTGCGTGCGGGACGGGTCAGAGCATAACGCGAGGTCCCCCAGCCGGGTTATCTCGCCCGTGTAAGCATCATGTTCTGGCGGGTCCGCGGTGGTCGTTTACATCATCCGCAAACTCTACCGCCGAACCCGGTAAGGAAACGTCCCGCAGAGGCAATAGAATGCCGGTCGGCCGGATTGGCAGAATCCGCAGATGCGGAACAGCGGGAGCGTTGATGTGCGAATAAGCGTGTTTGGTTTGGGCTACGTCGGTGTGGTCGCGGCTGCGGCGCTGGCGAACGACGGCCATCATGTGATCGGCGTAGACCCGAACGCGGTCAAGGTAGACCTGATCCGGCGCGGCAAGTCGCCCATCATCGAGGCGGGCGTTGAGACTCTGATCGGCGAGGCGGTGCGGTCGGGGTCTCTCTGCGCCACTCAGGACGCCCGACAAGCGATCCTGGACACTGAACTCTCGCTGGTCTGCGTGGGAACGCCGAGTCGCAGCAATGGCAGTCTGGACCTGGCCTACGTCGAGCGCGTGTGCGAAGAGGTGGGGGCTGCGCTCGCCGACAAGGACACCTATCACGTCGTCGCGATCCGCAGCACCGTCCTGCCTGGAACCATGGCGGGTACGGTTATCCCGACCCTGGAGCGAAAATCGGGGAAGGACGCCGGGGTGGCGTTCGGCGTCTGCCACAATCCGGAGTTCCTGCGAGAAGGCTCTGCCGTTCAGGACTATCGTCATCCACCGAAGACGGTGATCGGTCAGTTCGACACCAGATCGGGTGAAGCGCTCGAGCGGATTTACGGTGATCTCGAGGCGCCCCTGTTCCGGGTTCCCATTCAGGTAGCCGAGATGGTCAAGTACGCGGACAACGTATGGCATGCCATCAAAGTCTGCTTTGCCAACGAAATCGGCACGATCTGCAAGGCCCAGAACATCGACAGTCACGAAGTGATGGGTATCTTCTGCGAGGACCGCAAGCTGAACATCTCGCCGACGTATCTGAAGCCCGGCTTCGCCTTTGGTGGTTCCTGTCTGCCTAAGGACGTGCGGGCGCTTTGCTACATGGGCCAGAGCCTGGATCTGAGCCTGCCGCTGCTGTCGTCCGTGCTCCCCAGTAATCGGGAGCAGGTCGACCGCGCCTTGGACCTCATCCAACGTTCCGGTTGCCGTCGCATTGCGGTCCTCGGGTTCAGCTTCAAGGCCGGGACCGACGATCTGCGGGAAAGCCCGATGGTGGAGGTGATAGAGCGCCTGCTCGGCAAGGGGCACCAGATCCGCATCTTCGACCACAACGTCAACCTGGCGAAGCTTGTCGGTTCCAACCGGGACTACATCCTGAATCAGATCCCGCACATCTCGAATCTGATGGTGGACACCATAGAGGCCGCTATTGACGACGCCGAGGTCGTCGTCATCGGGAACTCGGCGACGGAGTTCGAAGCGATCGTCGATCGCGTGCCTGAGAGCACCCGAGTCATCGATCTGGTCAGGATACCGGGCCGGCACGTCGACCGGCGCAACTATGATGGAATCTGCTGGTAGCGAGGATCCGCGTACTTCGAACCTAGATAGGTGAACCCGAGTTGAGAAACTACCGCCTGTTGATCAACCGGCTGAGGACCATGTCGACCGGCGAGGTCGCTCACCGGTTGCGCAGGGCGCTGGCGCAGCGGCTGGAGCACGCCCGCCTGACGCTCGGGTGGTCCCCGGGACAGACGTGTTGCCTTCAGGCGGATCTGCCCCTGTTCGGCGGCGGCTCTGACGACGACGGGAAGGCGCTCGCTGATAGATGGAATGCGCTTTTCTGCCTGGATCTGGCCGCCGTGAACGGTCTGATGGCGGGGCGGATACCCATGTTCGGACAGGTGTTCGATATCGGAGTCGACGTCGACTGGCACCGGGACCCGAAGACCGGACGGCGAGCGCCCCGCAGCTACGGATTGGGAATCGACTATCGGCGACCGGAAGTCGTTGGCGACATCAAGGTTCTCTGGGAGATATCCCGGCATCAGCATCTGGTTCCGCTGGCGGTCGCCTATGTGGCCACTGGGGAGATACGATATCGCACCGCGGTAACGCGCCAGATCGACTCGTGGATTCGGGCCAATCCGTACGGTACAGGCGTTCACTGGTGCAGCGCCATCGAGGTAGGTCTCCGGGCAGTTGCCTGGTCGATGGTTCACAGTCTCCTCTCGCTCCGAGACGCGGGCGGTCTGCTCTCGTGCAGCGAAGACCGTCAGGCGCTGGTTCGTGCGCTCTATCAGCACGGGTACTTCATCGAGCGAAATCTGTCGCGGTTTTCGTCTGCCAACAATCATCTTGTCGGAGAACTCGTGGGCCTGCTGTGTATGGCCACTGTGTTCGACTTCGGCCCCTGCAGCGCGCGCTGGGTGAGTCTTTCCCGAATAGAGCTGGAGCGCGAAATCCAGTTGCAGGTCTGGCCCGATGGGGTAGCGCGCGAGCAGGCGATTCAATATCAGCTGGAGCTGCTGGACTACTTTTCCTTCGCCGGTTGTCTGGCGGCGCGTTTCGGCGTGCCGATGCCCGATGTCTATCGGGAGCGTTTGCGGGCCATGCACAGGTTCCTGCGCGCTCTCGCTCCAGCAGAAGGCGAGCTTCCGCAGATCGGGGACTCCGACGAAGCCGTGGTCAACCGATTCGACGCATCGGCAGACATGGCTCCGGAAGGCGAGATCCTGTCGATGGTCGAGTACCTGCTCGAGAGTCGGCCGGAAGCGCCACCACCATCGGAGCGAGCGTTCTGGTACGCCAGGATCGCCTGGCTTGGACGGCAGCAAGTCCCCGAGGACGATATGGGGCACGGCGGCCGTTCGGCGTGCGATCCGGCTGTGGTCGAGTTCCCGGATGGCGGCTATGTGATCGTCCGGAAGGGAAACCTGCACGCGGTTTTTGACGCTGGCCCGCTCGGCTATCTGTCGATCGCGGCTCACGGGCACGCCGACGCCCTGTCTTTCTGCGCAGCCCGGCGCGGAGCGTGGTGGCTGGTCGATCCCGGTACCTATGCCTATCACGGTGATCCCGTTTTCCGCCCCTATTTCCGTGGAACGGCTGCCCACAACACTGCAATGGTCGACGGAGAGGATCAATCCGTTCAGGGTGGGGCGTTCATGTGGCTGACGCATGCGCCGTCGCGTCTTCTAGGCCGCGGAACGGCTGACGGCGTGTCCTGGGTAGAGGGCGAACACGCAGGCTATCGCCGGCTTGGCGTGGTTCATCAGCGTCGACTCGAGGTCGAGGACAGCGCGTTCAGAATCCGGGACAGATTCAGATCGTCTTCGTCGCGTGTGCGACGGATCGACTTGAATCTGCATTTCCATCCCGATGTCCGGTTGCAGCTCGACGGTGGCGCCTGCGCTGCCACGCGCCATGGCGCGAGCGAGAGACTTGAAATCCGCCTGAGCCCCGATTGGGAATGGCACAGCTTTTTCGGTTCAGAGTCACCCCTGGCAGGCTGGTACTCGCGTGGACTGGGTCACAAAGAACCATGCTTCACGCTGCGCGGCTCCCGAGTGGTAGCCGGCGACCTGGAAGTCACAACGGATTTCCGCTTCGTTCCGATCGGTGGCGATTGAAACCATGGAACGCTCTGGACCTGACAGCGCTGAGTCAGAGCGCCCGCTGATTTCCATTGTGGTCTGCACGTTCAACCGTGCGCATCTTCTGCCTGGAACGATTGGATCTCTGCTCGCGCAGCGTTATTCGCCGGCGGAGATCGTGGTGCTGGACGATGGCTCTACGGATTCGACGCTCGAGGTGCTGCGTGGCTATGGGGATCGGATTCGCTACGCGAGTCAGCCGAACAGGGGCATCGCCGTCGCTCGCACCGAGGCGTCGCGGCTCGCTCGGGGAGAGCTGATTGCATTCCACGATGATGACGATCCCATGCCCGCAGATCGGCTGGTGCTGCTCCACTCAGCGTTGAGCCGGTTTCCGGAAGCGGTGATGGCGGTGGGGGACTGGGCGCTGGTCGATGGCCAGGGGCTGCCGACCGGGTCTCGCTGGCTGCCGGATGCCGGTCGACGGGACCCGTGTTTAATCGAGGACTCCTACCGGGCCGTGCTCTGGCCGACCTTGCCGGTGGCCCCGCATACGACGCTGTTCCGGAAATCGCACGGCGATGCCGTTGGCTGGTTCGATCCTCAGTTCTGTCACGCAGCCGAGGACAAGGATTTCTTTGCCCGGCTCGCGCTCTTGGGGCCGGTGGTCTACGTGCCGGAAATCGTGTCCTACCTGCGGCGCGATCCGTCTCACGAGTCCGTGACAGGGAACGAACCGCGAACGACGTTTTTCGCCATGCAGCTTTACCGCAAGCACCTCGAAACGGCGCGGAAGACAGATCGGCCCCTGCTGCGCCGACTGCGACAGCGGCTGCGCCGGAGCCTCGAATGGATCGACCGGAGATCCCGGCTGGTGGATCTTCCCGTCGAGTACTTTCCGGACGGTTACCTGGACGAGTGGCTTCCGCTCATCGGGATGCGCGAGCGAATGATCTACCGGTGGAAAAGAACCGTCAGGTCCTTGCTTCGTCCAGGGCTGCGCGGTACAGGTCGACGAGGCGCTGGTTGAGCCGGTTCGTGTCGAATTCCGATTCCACGTGGGCCCGCCCCGCTTGGCCCATCGCTGGCCAGCGGCCGGGCGCATTCAACAGCTTCGTCAATGCGGCTGCCAGGGCGTCGCAATCCCGCTCCGGGACCAGAAATCCGGAAACTTCGTCGATCACCAGTTCGGGTATGCCGCTGTGACGCGTTGCCACGACGGGAAGTCCGACGGCCATTGCCTCCTTGACCGCATTTGGGATGCCTTCGGTTTCACCGTTCTCAGCCGTGACGCTTGGCGCCAGGAACAGGTGGGCCGCCTGCAGGATTGCGACCAGTTCCTCGTGTGGCTTCCAGCCATGAATCCGCACGCTGGCGGTAACCCCCAGCCTCTGGATCAAGGCCTGCAGCTGTGGTCTGAGCGGTCCGTCACCGACGATGTCATAGTGGACTTCTGACCCGGAGCGCAGCATGCGCGCTACCGCCTCGATTCCGTATTCGATGCCTTTCATCTCGACGAGACGGGCGACCGAGAGTATGCGGACGGGTTCCGGTCCAGCTCGTTTGCGACAGCGAAAGTGAAATCGCTGGCAGTCAATGCCCGAGTGCAGCACCTGAATCTTGTGGGGCGAACAACCAAGGCTTAGCAGCCGTTCAGCGAGGCTTCGGCTTACCGGCATCAGCAGCCGGCTATTGCGGAACAGCTCGCGATAGTAGCCCGTGTTGTAGCGGTCCTTCTGCGTCGCATCGTGACCTCGAATCGACGTGACGAGTGCGCCGTGCAGGAGCCCGCTTCTCATGACAGGCACCCAGCGTTGACCGAGGTTGCCGAACTGGCAGTGGACGATGTCATAGGGGCCGCTGCGCAGCTCCCGGGAGACCATCGTGGTCAAGGCAGAACGGCTCAGTCTCGTCTGTCGAGTGTTGGTGCGGAGGATCAGCAGGGCCCGGCTGACGCCGCGCGCCGACAGCCATTGAGGCGTGACTGCGAGGTGGCGAATTGCCGAGACCATGCGGGCGGACATCGAGTCGTGGCGAAGGTAGTGCGTGCGATCGAGGAGGCGGTAGCGGCTGATGTCTCCGTGGACCGGGCAATCTCTCGGACGGTTCAGAGAGAAGATGTCGACGTGATGGCCGAGTCGGATCAATCCGACGATCTGGTTGACGATGAAGGTCTCCGAAACGGTAGGGAACTCGCTGACCACCATCGCGATCCTGAGAGTGGGCGGGTCGCCCTCCCGATGCATCATAGCGGGTGCGGACACTCAGCTGGTCCGCGAATCCGGCGTACCCTGGCGGGCACCGGTCAGTCGTCGTTTGAACGCCCGGAGCCGTGGCCGGATGTCATGGCGGTACGCATAGCGGAGAGCGGGTTCGCTGGCATCGAAGTACCGCGACACCAGCCGGTAGCCTTTCAAACGCTGCCACGGCGAGTCCAGGCTGGCGGCGTAGCCGTAGTTGACGCGACAGAGGAACGCCTTGGCTCTTTTCCGGATGGCTGGGTCGGGGGCGAATTCGGATATGGTATCCAGCACCTCGAGGCTGTCCTCACACCAGTTTCGGAGCAGCGCTGCTCCACCCATGTTGCTGTCGTGGCGCCGGAAGCTGGCCTTTACGTCCGGTACGTTCACGCAGCCGTGGGCTGCGGTGACCCGCACATAGGCGACGGCGTCCTGAAACAGATCGTGTCTGGTGCCGAATCCACCTATGCTTCGAACGGCCTCTGTGTTGAGCAGATTGTTGCAGAAGTAGACCGACGTTCTGCCCTCGAGCCAGTCAATGACGAATTCTTCGACGGTGGTTGCCCGGCTTCGGTTCTCGAGGGTTTGAACGGTTTCTCCCGCCGCATCGATGATGCGCATGCCGCTTCGAATCACGCCGACGGAACGGTTCTCCGGAATGGCGGCAACGCAGGTCTCGACGAAATCGGGGTCGATCAGGTCGTCGTCGTGGAGAAGCAGGAAGTAGTCGCCGCGCGCCGCGTCCAGGCAGGCGTTGAAGTTGCCGTTGGCCCCCAGGTTCTGCTGATGGCGCACGTAGCGAAAGCGCGGATCGTCGATTCCTGCCATGAGCTGTGGGGTATCGTCGGTTGAGCAGTTGTCGGACACCACGACCTCGATTCGGGGGTAGGTCTGGTGCAGCGCGCTGCGCAAAGCCAGGGCAAGCGTCCCATGTGCCCGGTTGTACGTGGGAATTCCGATGGTGACCAGCGGCTCGGGCGCCGACATCTTCAGGACAGCACCTGGCGGATGACTTCGGCCGTCCTCGGATGGTCGACCACGCCGTTGTGGGTGGCATTGACGTAGTGCACGTCGATGCCGCCGGGGCAGAGCTCCGCGAAGCCGAGGAACGTGTCCGCCCACCAGCCGCCCAGACCGAGGCTCTCGCCGAGGAACAATCGCGTTCGGAAGTAGACGATCGTGCCATCGTACGGAGTTGGTCGGTACTGGCGTGCGGCACGAGTGAGCGTGGTCGTCGCGTGCAGAGCCCGATGCTTCATCGGCACCTTACGCCGCAGCAGCCGGTGCACGCGCAGCGCCAGGCGGTCCAGCGCCTGATTGACGCGGAAACCGTCGAGTTTGCCGTAGCCGAGCAGCGCATAGGCGCGTTTCAGATAGCGCAGCAGGAGGCGCCGCGGACGGTTGCGGTGGTGGGCGGGTGGTTCGAACGACTCGCGGTCCGAATCCGGATGCGATACGCAGGCGGCGAGCGCCCGCTCGAGGCTTGCTCTCTCGACGCTCAGTCGATCCGCTTCGGGAGAACCGGCGGACGGCATGTCCGGGTGATAGCTGGCGGCCGCCAGGTTCGGCGTGTCGGTGACGATGAGGGGATCGATGACCTCGTGGCCCAGATCGCGCAGCCGCCGCGCCATCTCCATGGCGATCAGGCCGCCAATGCAGTGACCGCCCAGCCGGTAGGGGCCGGAGCTCCGGAATCGGCATAGCTCGGCGACGTAGAGATCGGCCATGTGTTCGATCGAGGTCTGACCTTGCGCTCCGCTCCAGCCGTCCCACTCGAACGCGTAGACCGGCAGCTCCGGCGAAATCGCCCTCGCGAGGCGGCCGAACAGAACGACGTTGCCGCCGCCGCCATGGACCAGAAACAGCGGCATTCGCGCGGGATTGCCGCGCTGGATCCTGCGCAGGGACCGGTATCCGGCGATCTCGGGGTCTGAGTCCCCATCGACCGCCAGTGCCAGAGTAGCGATGGTCGGGTGTTCCACCAGCAGCGACAGTGGAAGCTCCAATCTGAAACGCCGCTCGATGGCGAGAAACAGCTGTACCGCGAGAAGCGAGTCGCCGCCGATGTCGAAGAAGTTCTCCTCGACGCCCACCTCGTCGAGATCGAGCAGTTGTCGCCAGATTTCCGCGAGCGCGGACTCCGTGGCGTTGCCGGGCGGGCGAATCCGGCGCGCGCTGCGGGTCGGAGACTCCGGAACCGGAAGGGCAAGCAGGTCCACCTTGCCGCTGGGTGTGAACGGCAGAGTCGTCAGCGGAACGACGGCCGAGGGCACCATGTATTCGGGGAGCACTCTCCGGGCCTCCCGGAACAGGGACTCCTGATCGAACTCTGCCGTATCGTCGACGAGCACGTAGGAAATCAGCCGGGTGCCGGACTGCTCGCCGTCGACGGCTTTGGTCAGACACTGCCGGATGCCCGGGAGCTTGCCTAGGACGTCGTTGATCTCGTTCGGTTCGATGCGGTAGCCGCGGATCTTGACCTGGAAGTCGGTGCGGCCGAGGAAGTCGATCGATCCGTCGGGTCGGTATCTCGCCGCATCGCCCGTCCGGTAGGTCGGGCCGTCCACCAGACCATTGACGACGAAGCGCTCCCGGGTCAGATCGCCGCGGCCGAAGTATCCCCGGGCAACGTTGATACCGGCCAGATGGAGCTCGCCCTGAACGCCTATCGGGACGGGGGCCCCGTGGCCGTCGAGAATGAGCGTCCGGTTGTTCTGGATCGGTCGGCCGATCGGCGGCAGCCCCGGCCAGGCCGAAGGATTCCCCGACAGCATGTGAGCAGTGATCACGTGGGTCTCTGACGGCCCGTACTGGTTGTCCAGTGTTGCGCCCGGCAGCCGGCCGAAGAACGCCTGCAGCGCGGCGTCGACCCGAAGCTGCTCCCCGGCTGTGATCACTTCACCGAGGCTCGACGGACACCGGTCGGTGGCGTTCGCAACCTCGATCAGCTGGCGCAGCGCGACGTAGGGCAGGAACAGGCGCTGGATCTGCAGATCGATGATGGCGTCCAGCAGCCGCCGCGGATCACGCCGCTCGTCGTCGCCGATCAGGTAGAGCGTGCCGCCGGAGGCGAACGTGGAGAAGATTTCCTGGAACGACACGTCGAAGCTGAGGCTCGAGTACTGGAGCACCCGGGCGCCGCCCGCGAACGGCTTTCGCGCCACCTGCCATTCGAGCAGATTGACCAGGCTCCGGTGCGGCATGGCGACGCCCTTCGGACGGCCCGTCGAGCCGGACGTGAAGATCACGTAGGCGAGCGCCTCCTGGTCGCCGGCAGCCGGTGTGCGCGCGTCGGATGTCTGTTCGATCGTCTGCAGCAGGTCTTCGTACACAGCGGTCGGGGTACCGGACGCGAACGCGCCGAGCCGGTTGCGGTGGACCAGGACCAGCTTCGCTGATGAGTCCTCGACCATGACACGCAGCCGGTCCTCGGGGTAGCTGGGATCCATCGGTACATAGGCCGCCCCCGCTTTCAGAATCCCGAGGACCGCGGCGACCATGTCGATGGACCGGTCCATGCAGACACCGACGCAGGTGTCGGGACCAGCGCCGAGTGCCTCGAGCGTGTTCGCGATGCGGTTGCTCAGACGGTCGAGGTCGCGGTAGGACAGCGTCGTCCCGCCATGGATCAGAGCCGGCCGTTCGCCGTAGCGCCTGGCGGCGTCGGCGTAGATCGCCTGAACGGTCCGGTGTTCGACGGGGGCCTCCGGTCCACAGCCAAGTGCCAGAATCGATTCCCGTTCTTCGGCGTCGACGATCGCGATAGCGTCTATGTCGGAGTCGACATTTGCGCTGCCGTGCGTCAGCACGCTGACGCAGTGAGCCAGAAGCTGGCGCATCATGCCGTCGTCATGAATCGCCCCGTCGTAGAGCAGGCTCAGGATGGTGGCTGTGTCGTCGCAGTCCACCCACAGTTCGATATCACACGGCGTTTTCGGGCACTCATGCGACCGGGTTTCGACGAGTGACCACGCGTCTTCGCGGATCGCGATCGGACCGGTCTCCGAGAGCCGGAACGCCGCCTGGTGAACAGGGTGACGCGAGGCGTCCCGGGGCGCTTTCAACAGCTGCGTCAGACGGCTGAAGGGAATGCCCGCGTGGGCGCGGTCGTCGGCGAGCAGCGAATCAATCCGACTCAGCAGAGATCGCAGCGTGGTTCCTGGTTCAATGTGAATCCCGAAAGGCAGGATGTCAGTCAGTGGGCCCACTGCGCTGCTGGCACAGCGCAGGTCGTTGGGAAAGCCGATGACGAAGGACTCCTGGTGTGTCCAGCGGCGCAGGGTAACCAGGAAGGCCGCCACGTACAGGGCCTCGGCCGAGCATCCCAGTTGGCGCTGGATCGATTGAATCCGTTCGGCAATGGTGTCGGTCAGGCGGGTGGTCCGGCGGACCGCCGCGTGGCGTTTGCTCGCTGGCCTCGGTCCGAGGGTCGGCAGCTCCAATGGCGTCAGGTGCTCGCCGAGTCGGTCCAGCCAGTACCTTTCGTCGACGTCGCTGGACCGGTCAGGTACGGTGCCGTTCGCCTTTTCGGTGCACGGAACCCGGGAGGCGCTGGGCGGAGATCTCGAGTCGCGCCATCCGAGCTCCCGGGCGACGTCGAGCAGCACGAGTTGCAGCGAGCGATGATCGGCGACGCAGGCATGGGCGACCAGGCACAGCCACGACTGCTGCTGAAACTGAACGAGCGTCACCGCGGCGGTGGCGCCTGATTCGAGGCTCAGGGGGCGCTGCTGGGCGACGTGCAGCGCGCTCGACAGCTCGGCTTCGGAGCCGACCTGAACGATCTGGGGCTCTTCGAACGCCGCAGCGGCGGGGTGGATCCGCACCTGCCCGCCGTCGGCCTCGAAACGCTGCAGCAACTGGGGGTGCAGTCCCATCGCGCGTCGGCAGGCTGAGGCGATGTCGGTGGCGGCTGCCGGCCCCCGGTATCGGGCCAGCAGCGCGAGATTCTGTGAAGCGGGATCCGAGTCGTAGCGGTGCAGAAACCAGTGTCTCGCCTGCAGCGGTGTGGCGCTGTGCGAATCTGGCGGTGTTGGCGCAGGATCGTGGACAGCGCGCTTGGCCTGCGGCTTCCCTGGCTGCACTGTCGGCGGCATGGTCGGCTGCGCATCCGCAATACGGTCGGTCACGGTTCTGCCCTGATGATTGCGCCCGGCGCAGCGCGTGCGCGGGGACGATACAGCCACCGATTCTACCATCGCCGATCTTACGGGCCGATCGTGCCTCACACATGAGTTTGTAAAGCTCCGGACGGAGCGTGTGAACCGCTCGAGCGGCTGCGCTCGGGGGCTGGGTGTCTTTGCTGGAAAGCTACAATTCGATCACAATGCCGCGCGCCCGGATCTCCCACAATGCACGCTCAATTGGCATGAGCGCCGGATCGTGTGCGGCATAGCGGGAGAACTTTGCCTGGGTCCAGACGAGTCCCGGGCCGATTGGACAGCGATCAGTGCGTTGATGTCCCGCCGTGGCCCGGACGACGAAGGGTTCTGGGTCTCACCGGATGCGATCTGCAGCCTGGTGTTCCGGCGTCTGTCCATTCTCGATCTGTCGGAAGCCGGGCATCAACCCATGTTGACGCCGGACGGACGCTACGCGCTGGTCTTCAACGGCGAGATCTACAACTTCCGCGAACTGCGCCGGCAGCTCGAGCGCGAGGGCGACGTGTTCCGATCGGGAGGAGACTCGGAAGTCGTGCTCCGGGCGCTGGCCCGCTGGGGAACCGCTGCGCTCGACCGCTTCAACGGCATGTTTGCGCTCGCTTTTTACGACACCTACGAGAGGCGTCTCGTGCTTGCCCGGGACCACGCCGGAATCAAGCCGCTGTACTACCTCAGGACGTCGGCCGGTGTCGTGTTCGCCTCTCAGTACGACCAGATCCTGGCGCATCCCTGGAGCCGGGCGCTGGGTGTGTCTCAGTCCGCGCTTGCCCTCTACCTGCGTCTTGCCTACGTGCCGGCTCCGTATGGCATTCTCGACGGCACCCACATGCTGGAGCCTGGAAGCTGGATCGAGATCTCCGGCTGCGGCCGGATTCGCGAGGGGCGTTACTTCGAGTTCCCGCAGCGGGTTGAGCCGGATCTTTCCGGCGACGAGGCGCTGGAGGCGGTGGATGCGGCGCTGACTGCCGCGGTGCGCAGGCAACTCGTGAGCGACGTCCCGGTAGCCTCCTTCCTTTCCGGCGGCATCGACTCGCCGCTGGTGGTTGCGAAGATGCGTCAGGCCTGCGGCACGGGTATGCGGGCATTTACCATCGGTACCGGCGGCGACCCAACGGACGAGTCGTCGACGGCCGAGATGTACGCGCGCGCGCTCGGCGTCGAGCACACCGTGGAGCATGTCAGCGCCGATGCGGCAGTCGGCCTGCTCGACGAAGTGATGGCGGCCTGCGGCGAACCGTTCGGCGACTACTCGATCTTTCCCACCCTGCTGATATCGCGCCTCGCGGCCCAGGAGTTCAAGGTGGTGCTGTCCGGGGACGGCGGAGACGAATTGTTCTGGGGTTACGTGGGCAGGATGGCGCCAATGCTGGCTGCTGCCGGAACGTTCGCCGGTTCCCCGGTGCGCAGGGCGGTGCGCCGACGCTTCGACGCGCTGATGCGTCGCACCGGGCGCGAGGCAGACCGGTGGGGATCGCTGGGCGAGTGGCAGCAGCGCAAACACACCCATCTGGCGCCGGGACTGCTCGAGCGGGTGTTTCCCGAGCTGCCGTCGTGGCCCGTGGACTATCGGTCCTTCGAATTCACCGACAGCGATCCGGACCTCGCTGCGAACTGGATTCGACACAATGAATTCGTCGGCCACCTGACCATGGTTCTGATGAAGGTCGACCGGGCCAGCATGCACCACTCGCTGGAGGTACGCGTTCCACTGCTCGACCGCGAGGTCATCGAGACCGCGCTGCGGGTCGACTGGCGTTCCTGCCTGGATGTCGACTCCGGCGTCGGGAAGATCCCGCTGCGCCGGGCGCTGGCGCGGGTGACGCCGCGGCAGAGCGAGGGCAAGCGGGGCTTCGAGGTGCCCATGGGCCGCTGGTTGCGATCGTCTCTGCGCGAGGTTTTCGAGGACAACGTGATCGCGCGCGACGACATCCTCGGACTACCGGTGGACCGCCCCGCATTGCGAGCCATTTTCGACCGTCACCTTGAAGGTTCGCAGGATCTGGGCTGGGGGCTGTGGCCGTTGCTGAATCTGTCGCTGTGGGAGCAGCGTCACGAGCGGCGGCGCGTGTCCCGCAGCTGATCACGAACAATCGTGGCGGCCGTGCTGAGCAGACGCTTTAGGCCGTTTCTCCACCTGGGTCTCGGGGTCTTCACCGGGTGCCACAGCGTGTTCGGCTGGTCGCCAACGCACTCGAGCACCGGTCGGTAGACGAAAGTACCGGGTGAGAGCCGGTTGGTGGCGGGCTGGTTCTGGTAGAAGCGGTTCTCGTTTCCGGGTTGGACGAACTCGCCGAGACCTCCGATGTCCTCGATTCTGTGCCCCTGGCTGACCAGAACCGTCGGGAGGAGGGCTTCCATGTGTCCACGGCAGCCAGCCTTGTAGGCTCGGTCCAACGCGACGAGCGCCCGGGCGGACATCCGATAGATCGGAAAGAAGCCGCGCACCCAGTTACCGGGATCAGTATCCACGGTGGGCAGATCGAGCGAGTGCCAGTGGCTCCATTTCGGGCACTGGTCGCGACGCTGAAGCGTCGTTCCGAGCAGGTCGGCATCGTTGCCGTCGAACTCGGCGAACAGGCTTTCCCAGTTTCCTGAGTAGCGCACGTCGTATTCGACCACCCAGATGCGGCTGTAGTCGGGGTGGTGCTTGAAGAACAGCAGAACGGGCAGGTCGGCGTTGCCGAGGGTCATGTTGCGCAAACCCTCGCGGCTGCCGATGCTGCCGCCCTTGCCCGGATATCCGAGGTTCGTCAGGTCGCGAGTGGTGAACGTGAACTCCCTGGATCCCCGTGGCAGCCGCGCAGTGGAGACGCTGGCCCGCGTCCGGTCGGACAGCAGGAACACGTCGCGCGTGTCGGCGCAGTCGGCGCCCAGTTGCCCATACAGGTCGACGAGAGCTCGGTCGACGAAGTGGTTGAGCAGTAGGACCGCCGTCTTTTCCGGTCTATCGCTCACAGATCGGCGTTCCCTCGACGTCCGGCATAGGCACTCCGAGCATAGCGGAAATGGTCGGCGCCACATCGACGACGCGTACGCGCTGCCTGCAGGAGGCCAGCTTGCCGGCAGGTCCGCGGAGAATCAGCATGGCGTTCGCCGTGTGGTCTCCGGTTCGTCCCCACGAGCCGGCGTCCTCGATCCTGCCGACGCGTGGCGAGTAGATCGCAGAGAACGGTTCCGAACGGCGCCACACGACCAGAAGGTCAGGCAGATCGACCCTTCGTTCACCGGTGTAGTGCTCGGAAATCTTCACCACCTCCTCGACCACCGGTCGGCCGGTTTCCGGGTTGACGAGTTCTTTGAACGCGTCGGCTATCTCGTCGCACGTCTGCTCGAAGTCCTCCGGGCAGACCCTGCCGTGTGGTTCGCGGCCCTCGAGATTGATTCGGATCGCGCCGCTGTTCTCGTTGTGCGGCAGGGCGAAGAATCGGGCGCCGCTCTCCGATCGATGCCGGAGCACGTTGTCCAGGCGCCCGCCCAGTTTCAACACCGGTGCAGGCGCTCCCATCGACTGCAGGCGTTTGCGCACTCGTGCGGGCGGTTTCCTGCCATCGAGTCGATTGACCACGGTCTCGAGCACGTTGTTGGCCGTATAGTTCGGCCCCATGCCCAGCCCGGCGAACAGGGCGACGGTCCCTGAGGGCTCGGCGTCTTCGAGAATGCGGCCGATCGCCGCGTCCATCTCCTGGTACAGCCTTCTGATCGGATCGCCGTGGGCGGTCCGCCAGGCGGCGTCGTGTCGCGGATGCATTGGGTCGTGCAGGTGCCACATCAGGTGCCCGGCATCGTGAGCTTCCGTGAAGGACGTTGCCAGCAGATCGAACCGGTCGCCTTCGACGACCTTTCGGACCAGGGATGCCTTCATCTGGACCCGCTGGATCAGAAGGTCGAGTACGTGTTCCATGCAGTCATCGGCGCGTCGATAGCGGTCGCTGTCCCCCTCGAGCGGATCGTCTCCGAATTCAGCCAGAACATCGGTGACGAAGGCCTTGGGATGACCACGGACGGCGCCGTAGCGATCGTGAATCAGCCAGTCCGTGATCTGCACGCCGTTCAGATCCGGGACGGCAGGAGAGTAGGGCAGATCGAGGATGGCCACTTTCCGCCCTGCCTTGCTCGCGGGCTCCCAGAACGGTGTGCAGGCGAAGTCGTTCTGGACATCGAACAGGTAGCGCTCGTGCGATCCGCAGCGGATCTGGCGGCGGAAATAGCGGCCATGGCGGGCGGGACCGGCGCCGCAGATCAGGGTTGGCCAGGTTGCGCCGTCGCCCATACCGGGGAGCGTTTCGACGTCGCGACAGGTTCCCGATGCTGCGATACCGGCCAGCACCGGCAGAGTTCCATCCGCCATCCAGCGGCGCAGCAGTGTGGGTTCGGCTCCATCGAGGCCGATGAAGGTGACCGGCGAGCAGTCTGCGTTCAAGAGAGGCTCCTCTGCGAATGGCTGCTATTTTGATCGACGGATGCCGGTCACGTGTATCGAGTTGTTCTTCGTCTGATGCAGGAATTCAACAACCGGCTGACAAGGGCTGCTGTCTCGGGCTGGGGGTTGTTCTACGGGTACGCGTGCCACGAGGGCAGACACACCCATTACCTTTCGTCACAATCGTGGGCCGCCTTTGAGGCAAACTGGTCGGCATGGCGGAATCGCGCATACAGCAGGAGCCCTTCTCCCCGGTACCTGACGACACCGGGAGGAAGACTACAAACAACGGGTGCGCAACCACGCGGACCGCAGCGCAGCGAGCGGATCGGACGTGGCGCTTTGCCGCTGACCCCTTGGTACTGGCGGTTGCGGAGGCGATCCTGGCGATGCGCCATTGGCGCCCGGTTCTGCGTTATCTGCGCACGCACAAGCGCTTCCCGCGGCTCGCGGTGCCCCGCACCTACGCCGAGCGAATGCTGTGGCGCAAGCTGGTCGATCACAACCCTCAATTCGTCGTCATGTGCGACAAGCTGGACTGCAAAGAGCACGTCAAACGCACCTGTCCGGATCTCGCCGTTCCAGCCACGCTGTGGGTGGGCGACGATGCCAACGACATACCCGGTGAACTGCTGCAGGGCGATGTCCTGGTGAAGACCAACCACGCCTACAAGCAGAACTATGCCATCCGGAATGGGATGGTCGATCGGGCCGACCTGAAGAAGAAGACCGATGTCTGGCTCGCCTCGAGGCACGGGTTGCGCGACCACGAATGGGCGTACGGATGCGTGAAACCCCGGCTGTTCGTCGAGCGCTCGATCGGAAAAGCCGAGGAGGATCTGCTTGAGTTCAACATTCGCGCCAGCAATGGCCAGCCACTCCTTGGATCCGTAATCGGACACAACAAGCTACCGAACCAGTGGACTGTTTATCTCGACCTTCGGGGCCGACCCACCTGGGGGCCGTCGAGCCCGCCGGATGAACCTGCGACCGAGCTCCCCCGGGGACTCGATGTTTCGGAGCCCTACCAGCAGGCCCTCGCATATGCCTCGAAACTCAGTCGGGGTATCGACTACGCCCGTTTTGATTTCATGTGGAACGGTAAGACTCTTTATGCCGGCGAGATCACCATCTATCCGAGCGGCGGCAACAAGGAGATCGGACATCCGCAAGCGCGCCGCCTGATTACCGAAGGCTGGCGTATTGAAAGCTCGGGTTTTCTTTCTCGGCAACCCAACGGATTGTCGGCCCGGCTTTACGCCGGCGCGTTGCGCCGCCGCTTGCGGCAAAGCTAGGGGCCTTTGGAGCTTGCCTGGGGGGCGGCGCAGCTACGGGTGCTGGTCGTCGCCCTCTCCGTAGACCTTGCGAGCGCGCCAGAGCTGGTTGTAGGCATTGGTACCGGCGACACCGATACTGGCAATGTCGCCAGCAGACACGCTGGCGGGCTTGCGCGCGGCCACCAGGCCGTTGGGATTCAACGCGAACCCTCGCCTGAAGCTGCGCAGGCGCACATCGACGACGTTTCCGATACGGATGTTCTCGTGAACCTGGTGGCAGGCGAGCGCGCGACCGAAAGGCGACATCGTCGGCATCAGCGGCGTGCTTCCGTAGTACCGGGACCCGCAGTGCTCGACGATCGAGTCCAGGGCAGTGTCGAAAACCGCGTGACCGGGCTTGGCGTACACCAGCGCCAGGGAACAGTTCCAGGGCGGATCCCATACCCCGGTCGAACGGAACACCACGAATTCCGGCTGCTGCTCGACGATGATCGGCGCGAGAGGGCTTCTCAGCATCCTGACGCCGATATCAACGACCCAGCCGCCAAGCACCTTGAGGAGGCAGAGCTTGAATACGTCGGCTTTGTACGCATACGGCACGAGCGTATCGAACGCGCGAAGAACCTCCGGGGAGAAGTGCTGTTCGATGAACCGTGCAGCGTCATCAAGATACCAGAGTCGGTACTCGTGATCGGAAAAGGTCGACTGTACCGACCGCGCCGCCTTGCGGGAGTAGCCCTTGAGTTCCACCGCACCCGCACTGCTGAAAACGATCTGATGCACTTTGCGGATCACCGATGAAACCTCTCTTCTCAGACGAAGCCGGAGAGGCTCCTCTGCGAATGGCTGCTATTTTGATCGACGGATGCCGGTGACGTGTATCGAGTTGTTCTTCGTCTGATGCAGGAATCAAACAACCGGCTGACAAGGACTGGCTAGGTTGCGGATTGGTATACGCCGGGCTCTGGGTTACCGTACTGTCCGTTGTATGCAAGCAGTAGAGCGACTTCGTGGTCATTGCCGTCACCGTTTACCACAACCAGGATCACTACCATTGCAGTCAGATCTACACAGGTCTTGGCAGGCTCTGGCGGCAAGGGACGATTACCTTGAAACAGCGCTCCTGGCGGCAGTCGAGGCTGGCGGACCTTCTGGCGGAGCAACCGACCATCGTCCTGGCGGAGGTCGGGGGGCGGATGGTCTGCTTCGACATGCGCGACACGGCCGAGATCGATCTTCGCTTCCTCGACGAGGTCGACTGGTACTTCAAGCGCGGTTTCGAGTGCAGCACAGTGAGCAGCCTCGGTGATCGCGGACGCAGAATACGCCCGCTTGGCCTCAACTACGACGTCTGGGACGACGGCGTCGACTGGCCGGCCGTGTGGCGCCTCGCCCAGGGCACCGGCTCGGTGGGCTCCTGTGCTCGCCGCCTTGGTCTGGACGTCAAGTTCCAGCCGCGGATGCGGGTGTTCGAGCGTGACGTCCGCGTCGACTTGCCGCCCAGGGTGCTGTTCCTCACCCGGGTATGGGGCGCGTCGCGGTGGAACGACTCCCAGGCGAGCAGGCGCGACCGGGATCAGATCAACGAGTCCCGGATCGCCTGCGTTCGGGCGCTTAAGGCCGAACTCGGTGCCGCCTTCGTCGGTGGTCTCGCTCCGACCGATCTGGCGCGGAAGATGGCGCCCGATCTGATCTGCCCGGCCGAAGTGGCTGCAAAGCCGACCTACCTGAGGCTGGTCAAGAAAACGCCCATCTGCGTGACGACCACCGGCCTGCACGGGTCGAACGGCTGGAAGCTCGGCGAGTATGTAGCCATGGGCCGGGCGATCGTGTCTGAGCCGCTGCGTCATGAGGTCCCCGGGGATTTCGCTGCCGGAAAGAACTATCTGCCGTTCTCGTTGCCTGACGAGTGTGTCGGCGCGGTGGTCGCGCTGATGGAAAATCGAGGGCTGCGGACGCAGATGATGCTGCGAAATCTGGACTACTACCGGAATGTTCTGCGGCCGGACGCACTCGTCCGCAACGCTCTGGAGATGTGCCTGCGCAACGAAGAGGCGCCTGAACGGACGCCTCTCGCGGTCGTCCAGGCCCTCGCCCGTCATTGAACGCCAGACAGATTGAATTCCGGACAGGAAGGCAGAATAGGCAAGAAGGTAGACGCCTTCTCGGATTCAGTGTATTGTTTTGTAAAGCTTTTTACTTACATTCTGCTGTTGGCCAAGCACGACCGCGGTGAGTAGCCTGCGGGGAATCGGGTGTAGTGGAGCAGGTTGGCCGGTTCAGGCCAGGGTAAAGCGATGAGGATCTCCAGAGACAGCGCGATGAGGCGATTGCTGGCCGTGAAGGACGTACTCTTCACGACCCTTGCCTACATTGTCGCAATCGACGTCGTCTACTACCTGGGCCAGATTTCCGCAGACGAATCGGTCGTTCTCCTCAAGCTGATCCCCGTTCCGCTGCTTCTGGCGATCTTCGCCACGCTGCGGGTCGCCCCGCAGCTGAAGATCCGCAACGAGACGCTGACCTCTCAGGTATGGTTCTGTCTGCGCCATGTTTTCGTGGTCGTTGGCGGTATGCTGTTGTTCGTCTACCTCAGTGGCGTTCAGGCAGTAAGCGAGCAGATGGTGCTCGCGTTTGCGCTGCTGCTTGGTGGTGGGCTGCTGGTCGATCGGATCTTCCTGAAGTGGTGGTATCTGACCAGTCGTCGGGAAACGAAGAGCAACTTCCTCAAGGTTCTGGTGATCGGCACCGGGTCGCGGGCGCAGCGTCTCATCACCAAGTATCGCAATGCCTCGGAGTGGGGTGTCGACATCGTCGGTGCGCTCGACCCGGATCCGTCGCTGATCGGGCGCGAGGTGGCCGGCGTCCAGGTCGTCGGGGATCTGGCGCGAATCCGTGAGGTGCTTTCGAATCAGGTGATCGACGAGGTCGTGGTGTGCGTACCCCGGAGCCTGATCGATGGTATTCAGGGCGTTGCGGATGCCTGCCGACAGGAAGGCGTGAGTCTGAAGCTGCTGGCGGACCTGTTCGATTTCGATCACGGTCGGATCAGCCTTGATCGCGTCGATGAACTGCCTGTCATCAGTTTCGAACCGGTCGTCCACGACGAGACGGCACTGCTCGTCAAGCGACTCTTCGACCTGTTCGTGACGATCGCGGCGCTGGTGCTGCTGGCACCGCTGTTCCTGCTGGTGGCGATCGCCATCAAGCTCGACTCCAGAGGCCCGGTGTTCTTCCGACAGCAGCGGGTCGGGCTGCATAAGCGCCGGTTCTGGATGTACAAATTCCGCAGCATGCACGAGGATGCGGAGGCGCGCCTGAAGGAGATCGAACATCTGAACGAAGCCGATGGCCCGATCTTCAAGATGGCGCGCGACCCTCGGGTCACCCGGGTCGGCCGCTTCATCCGCCGGACCAGCATCGACGAGCTGCCGCAGCTGTTCAACGTGTTTCTGGGCGACATGGGACTGGTCGGTCCGCGCCCGATGTCGATCAGGGACGTCGAGCGTTTCGACAGTGCGATTCAGCGTCGCCGATTCAGCTTCCGGCCCGGGCTGGTATGCCTGCGGGAGGTCTCCGGCCGGAGCAGGCTGTCCTTCGATCGGTGGCTGGAGCTGGATCTGCAGTACATCGAGCGCTGGTCGCTGTGGCTCGACCTCAAGATCCTCGTGCGGGCGTTCGGCACTGTGCTGCGCGGCGACGGGGCTGTTTGACCGCCCGCCGCTGATGGATCTAAGCGGATCCTTGGTGTGATTTCCTGGCGCAGCGTTACGCGGGCCGATGTGCTGGTGCGCTGGCTGCTGTTTGCCGGGATCCTGTACACGGTCGCCGACAGCACCCGCTACTTTTTCTTCGAGGATACATCCGCAGGTGAAGTCGCTGGTTCGAGCATGGCTCCTGCGGTTGGCGAAGTACCGCTGCGCCGGGCAAGCGTGGACCTGATCCGATCCAGGAACCTGTTCGGCGTGCACGACGAGACGAGCGGGCTCGTCACGTCCGTGCCCGCCAGTCCGCAAGCGACCGATCTCGCCCTCGTCCTGCAGGGCGTGTTCGTCGCCGATCGATCCGCCGCCTCGGTGGCGATCGTCGCGCTGCCGAACCGTCGTGGCGAACGGTTCTCGATCGGTGAAAGGCTGCCCGGCAACGCCGAGCTGGTCGCGGTACAGTCGGATCATGTCGTCATCAGCAACGCCGGCGTGCGGGAGATCCTGCGTTTCCCCACCACCTCCAGTGCAGCCAGCAGGACGTCCTCTCCGGGTGTGCTGGACGAAGGCACCGCGATGCTGATCCAGATGGAGCCGACGATCGACCGGGAGCCGGTGGCGCACGTGGACGACCACCCGGACCGGTGGGAGCCCGGATTCAGTTCGGTTCTGGGGATGGTGCCGGACGGAGTGCCGGACGGACTCGACGGCGGGTAGCGGCCCGTATCATCGGCCTCGACGCTCCCCGAGCCACCAGCCTACGCCCAGGCAGGCCTGAGCAATCATCAATCCGCGGCTCAGAATGGCAACGCCCACCGACCCCTCGTAGCTCCCGGTGTACGTCGTCAGCAGGGCAACGATCACGCCCTCGCGGATGCCGATCCCGGCCACGCTCACGGGCATGACGGTCGCCAGGATCGCCAGGCATGTGACCAGCAACGCCTGGGCCTGGGTCACGTCCAGCCCGACGCATCGGCTGAGCAGCAGAAGGCACAGGCCACGCAGCATCAGCATCAGCGCGGTCACGATCAACAGCTGCGCGACGGTCGTGGCGCGGATCGCCGGGCCGAGCCGATCGATCAGCCCGCGCACCCGGCTGCGCACTCGCCAAAGCAGAGCCACGATCAGTATCAGACCGACGCAGGCAACCGCGTACGCGGTATACGTTCCGGGCCCGGTCGCAAGACCGGGTTCGAACGACAGCGCTCCGGTGATCAGCGTCCGATCGAGCAGAGGCAGGGTCGTCGCGGCCGTAGCGACGATCGCGAGACTCAGCATGCGCAGCGTCGCGAGCCGGGCGGAAGTCGGTATCAGTTCGAGCCCCTCTGCGTTGAGTCGGTGGATCCGGTATGCATCGCCGCCGATCTGCGCCGGAGTGACGTTGCCGGGCGCGCTGCCGATTACCTGGAGTCTGAGCGCCGCGAGGAAAGTCAGTGCATTCGGGCGCATGACCAGCAGCAGGCGCAGGGCTTCGAGCAGCGATACAGCCGCGAAGCTGGCCATGGCGGCGGCGGCCGCGAGTGGCTGCAGGTTGCTGAGGGTGGCGCCCAGCACCGGCCAGTCGACCTGGTGGAGAATGATCGCCACCAGCACCAGTGCGGTGAGTGCCCGAAGCGCGGTGCCCCAGCGGCGCAGCTTCATCGGCGCGGGGTCACAGATGGAAGAACGATTCGATGGCTTCCACGACGGCGCCCGAGTTGCGGAATTCGAAATACATGGGCAATCGCAGCAGGCGCCCCGCATCACGGGTCGTTACCGCATCGACGCCGGAGAAACGACCGTAGCGCTTTCCGGCCGGAGAGCTGTGCAGCGGCTGGTAGTGGAACACGCAGTGGATGCCCTGCTGCCGCAGATGGTCGGTGAGTCGGTCCCGAGTCGCTGGATCGGCGAGCTTGATCCAGAAGAGATGGCCATTGTGAAAGCAGTGGTCGGGTGGCGCTGCCAGCTCGATCAGGCCGAGCGCGGCGAGCGGCTCGAGCCGATCGGCGTACTCGTACCAGGATCGACGCCGATCGAGCGTCACTGCGTCCGCTGCCTCGAGTTGGGCCAGCAGGAACGAGGCGGTCAGTTCACTCATCACATAGGACGATCCGAGATCCTGCCAGGTGTACTTGTCTACTTCACCGCGGAAGAACCTGCTGCGGTCGGTTCCCTTCTCGAGCACGATTTCCAGTCTGTCGGCAAAGCGAAGGTCGTTGCAGACGATGGCGCCACCCTCACCGCAATGAACGTTCTTGGACTCGTGGAAGCTGAAACAGCCGAATCTTCCCAGGGATCCGCAGGGTTGGTCCCGATAGCTGGCGCCAACGGCCTGCGCTGCATCTTCGACCAGGATCAGGTCCTGCGCTTCGCAGATCCGGCTGAGGGCCGTCATGTCACAGGATACGCCGCCATAGTGCAAGGCAACGACGACCCTGGTGCGATCCGACAGCGCCTGCTGCACGGCCTCGGGATCGACGTTCATCGTCGCCGGGTCGACGTCGACGAAGACGATCCGGGCACCGCAGCGGACGAAGGCCGACGCCGTCGTCGGGAACGCGTAGGAAGGCACGATGACTTCGTCTCCGGGCGCCAGGTCGCAGAGCAGCGCGGCCACCTCGAGAGCATGTGATGCGGACGTGGTTACGAAGCAGCGGCTGCCGGGCATGGTCCGCTCCAGGAGATCCTGGCATCGCCGCGAGTAGACGCCGGCGCCGCCCAGCTTGCCGGATGCCACCGCGGCGTCCAGATAGGCGTGTTCCCGTCCGGTAATCAGTGGTCTGTTGAAAGGGATGTTCATGCGTCGACTCTGTTCTCCGCGTTCGTTGTTCGAGCGCCCGATGCGTGGCGGACCGGATCTTCTTGGAACTCGATGACGACCCCGGTTCGCCCTGGGTGAGGCGCGGTCGAAGTTGACGCAGATCCTCCCGCCCCGTTCGTGCATCCCGCCATCGGGGCAATGATCAGATCGTAGCGGCCCGGCTCGACGTTGCGGGTGTCGATCAGGTCGAACGCGCCGATCTTCGACCAGGCGGCCGGAAATCCGTCCCGGTCGGCCACCGCGTAGCTCCTGGAGCCGGCTTGCGCCACGAGAGCTGCGCAGGCGTCCTTGTCCGGCCCGCCACGAGATCGTCTCAAGCCGAGCAGAAGGCCGCCTTTCCAGGGTACTGGCGCCGGCCGAAAGCCGGCGGCCAGTTCCGGCGGAAGCGTATTCACGGTCGAGACGACCCCCGGGGCGTCAGCGGGCGTTCCCGCGGCGGCCGACTCGAATCGAGGTTCTGCCGAGATCCGGACCAGCGTGAACGTGTAGCGACCTCGATGCATGAGCACGTCGGGGTCGTTGCTGAGCAGGACGTAGGGGGTTGCGACGTCGAAGATGCCGTACCCGGCATAGATGTGTCGGGTCAGGCGCGGTGCGTAGTGGCGCATGTTGCGCTCTGCGAGACCATCGAAGGAGAACCTGGGGACGTCGGCGATGAAAACGGTGTCCACCATGGCATCGATGAAGCGCTGCTCGGCGCCGGGACGAAGGAACCGGCCGGGGTTCAGCCAGCCGAACGGGGTATCGAACAGCCGGTCTGCGAAATAGTAGCTCTGCGCTGCGTAGGGGAGGAACAGCACCGCGTCTCCGACGGACGTCGTCTCGCGCGCTCGTCGAATTCCGTAGGCAGGATTGCCTCCGGTTGGCGATCTCTCGGAAGTCACCCGGACAATGTCGGCTTTGGACATCCGCCAGCCGCCGACGACCCGAACGATGCGGTCAGGAGCGTACCCCGGTACGTCGAGCAGGCGGCCGTCCACCGCGGCTGTGAGGGTGCCGACGAGCAGGAACGCGAGCAGTGACGCTGCGGTGGTCCGGTATCCGCCGGCCCAGGCGGTGGCGACGCCGATCATGGCAACGAGGGCCACGGGTGCGAATACCTGCTGGACGTGGTTGAGATCGATACGGTGGCTGGCCTGCAGGTAGAACAGCGCGCAGGCGAGTGCGCTCGAGAGCAGAAACGCCTGGCCGCGCAGGGATTCCGGTGTCCGGGGTCCGGAGAGGAAGGAGCGGATGACGACGAACACGATCACCAGCAGCGGCAGCAGCTTCATCGACCAGTAGCTGACGACCAGACGGTTGCCTGCGGAGAGCGGGGCGGTCGTGACGAGGTCTGGCAGGGGTTTCGCCAGCCCGGTGTAAACGCCGGCGGTGGTCTCGGCGAACCGACTCATCGATTCGAGTGGGCCCACGGCGATGAGCAGGTAGAGGGCCCAGGGGCCCGCGATCAGGGCGCCGACGGCGAACAGGGCAGCGACCGAGGAACCCAGCGGCTTTCTGTCGTCGACGTTGCGCGACGCGATGAGAAACGCGAGCGACGCGATGACGCAGTAAGCGCCGAAATCGAGTCGAAACAGCCCGGCCAGCGCGCTGCCGGCGCCAAGCCAGGCCCCGGTGGCAACCGCGGAATGCCGTCGGCTGGCCATCTGCAGGCAGGCAAGGAAGATCGCAGGGGCGAGCACAACGTGGTACTTGTGGAAAGCCGGCAGCGTGAGCAAGCAGGCGAGCACGAACAGTCCGAGCAGGACGGGGTTGGGCACACGCGCTCTCAGCGTCCAGAACATCAACGCGTAGGCAACGCCGTATCCGCAGATGATGAGTATCAGTTCGCCCGCCGGACTCTCCGGGGTCACAGACTGGGCCAGCGCGGAGAGGTAGAAGATTGCGGGCCCATACACCGAACTGTCGATCTCGACGAAGGGGTGTCGGCCATTGAGGATGGCGAACCCTTTGGACAACTGGCTGCCAGCGCTGGGACTGCGAAGGAGGTCCGCCGCCTCGGGCGTGACGATGAGAATGCAGACGAGGGTCGTCAGAATCGCAATGCTGATCGGTACAGCGTCACGCATCGTCAGGCGGCCGCGCCGTCGCTTCGGTGTCGTGTCGCTCTGCGGACGTGGCGGCGGTTCTGATCTCGCGAACGACGAACGCCGGCTTTTCCTGGAGGCTGTCGAGAATGCGGATCAGATACTCGCCGATGATTCCGAGCGTAATCAGGGTCAAACCGCCGAACACCAGGTTCAGCGACACCAGGCTGGCCCATCCGGGTTCCTGGATGTATCCGAGGATCCGGCGGATCAGGACGTAAACTGCAAACAGGAGCCCGGCACAGGCGACCATCGCGCCAAACCCCCCGACGCAGCGCAGCAGCAGGTTCGAATTGCCGATCACCAGATTGGAGAACTGCCTGAGCCGACGGTAGAGGCTGAACCGGCTTCTGCCGTGGGCGCTGGGCTGGTGCTCGATGGGAACCGGCATGAAGTCGGTGGTGATGTGGGCGAGCATCGCGGGAATGAACGGCTTGTGCGGATTCAGGTCGATCAGAGCGCGGACCACCGGTTCGCTGATCAGCTTGAAGGGAGACATCCGGCAGGGAAGTCCCAGAATAATGCGATCGAACCGGCTCTTGATCCAGCTGGTGGCGACGACGAGCGGGCTGTGCCGTCGTGACGTGAACTGCGCGACGACGACGTCGTGTGATTCCTCGGCGATGAGTTGCGGTATGTCCTCCGGGCGCTGCTGCAGGTCGTCGTCGATGGTGATGACCCAGCGGCCGCGCGCCTGACGGAGCCCGCAGAGGATTGCGCTCGCCTTGCCGTAGTTCCGGGTCAGACGGATGGCAGTCACGTGCCCGGGAAACCGCGCGTTGAGATTGAGCAACGTCGACCAGGTCGATGGTGCGGTGGACCCGTCGTCCACCAGGATGATCTCGAACGGCTCTCGTACCGTGCGTGTGAAGACCGCGACGGTTCGTTCCGTGAGTTGAGTGACGGATTCGCTGCTCTGAAATACTGGCACGACGACTGTGTATCTGGGCCGCGCACTGGCCTGGCGGGAGTCACTCATGTCAGGCGTCGCGCCAGAACCCTGTGGATCGCGTCGAGTCGTCGTTTGCGGATCTCCATCTCGCGGTCATCCTCGATCTGGTAGCGGCCCGGGGTGAGTTGGCCTTCGAGCCGAGCGAGCTCGGCACGGTCGATCGCGTCCGTGTCGATTGCGCTTTCCGTCGGGTAGCCGAACCGCTGCATCAGACGAGCGCAGCGCAGTTCGATGTAGCGGACATCGGTGTCCGAAAGAACGCGACGGTAGCCCCCGGCGTTGTCCCTCATGATGGGGCGTCCGGTGTTCTGCCACGCTTCGATGCGCTCGGCGTTCGCCCTGGTCCGGGGGTCGCGATAGTACTCGAGGACGGAGTCGTCGTAGGCGATCCCCATGAACCGTGCAAGCGCCTTCAGGTGCGTTTGTGGTTCGGCGATGAGGTCCTCGTAGCGGAGAAAGTGCGCGCGCCCCGCGGAATCGAGTTTCCGGAACACGGGCAGGGCTTCGGTCTGGTCCCGATGCCAGGTGTCGATCGCTTTCTGTACGCCTCCTGGGATCGAATCCGTCCTGACCCACGAACTGGCCACGTCGCGTGGATCCCGGACCATCATCACGAATTGACTGTCGGGAAAGAAGTCGGCCAGCGCCTCGGCGAAGGTATGGGTCTGGTTCTCCTTGACGAAGGAACGCGATGCGCCGTCGGCCAGCGCTTCTTTGTGGTAGATCAGCCGGAGCAGTTCGAACGCGTCGCGGCGGGTGACTTTGCGCAGCAGTTCCGTTCGGTCGATGGACGTGTGCCAGGTGCCGAGTTTGGCAGCGTGGTTTTCGACGATGTCGTCGACCAGCGTCTTCCAGTTCTCCTCGCGCTGCAGGTCTCCGTACTGCGCCCGGGTGTTGGCGAATAATCGGAACAGGTGCGTCGGTGGCGGCGCGGAGACGTCGGGAAAGCCGCCGGCAAGGCTGGTCAGGAAATTGCTCCCGGAACGCTCGGTGCAGATCAGAAAGATGAACATGTGGGTCAGCTCGATTTCCGGCGTTTGATCAGTTCGGCAATGGTCCGTGCCCCGGACTCATCGAGGGCGAAGTCATTGAAGAGATTGACGACGTCGGCGTAAAGGTCTTCGGCGCGCGGGCAGTATGAGCCACCGAACAGTCGGGAAGCCGGATAGTAGTGTCCGCTGGCGAACTGACCTGCCTGGAAGATCTCCTCGAGCAGAGCCGCCTTGTTCGGCGTTCGCAGCTGAAACCGCCAGCTGCAGTAGCCCATGCCGAGCTGCAGGCGTTCCGGGATCGTGCTTCGATAGACGTCGTTGAGAATCGCTTTGTGGCTTGCGATGGGTCCGATCCGCCGGCGTATTTCTTCCAGGTACGCTGGCGTACTGATTTCGAGACCCTCTGATGGAATCCAGCCGGGGTGAGGCTTGCACACGAGCTCACGCCCTTCGGCGATGTGCTGCTTGTACAGAGCCTCGAGACGCCTGGCTTCCGTCTCCACGAAAGGCTCTGCGCTGCGAACGTAGCCTGCGCTGTCGCTCAGAAGGGCGAATCCGCCAAATCCAAGATCAACGTACTTGCCGTAGCCGGTGCTGAACAGCACGACGTCGGCACCCTGCGATTCAGCGGTGTCGACCTCCGGGCGGCACAGACACCGGTCGTCGATCAGCAGCAGCTCGGGATGCTGGCGCTTCCAGGCGCCGAACGGCCCGGTCAGGTCCTGTTCGATGCCGTAGGTTCTGACATACAGGACGCCGACGACGGGCGGGGAGCCAGCTTCGGCCAGGCGCTCCTCGATGGACCTGCGGTCCATGCAGAGATCGACTCCGTCGATGTCGATGAATTCGAACGGGCGATCCAGCGTGCGAAAGGTCAGCGGGACCACAGGGCAGACGTTGGCCGGAAGCAGGAAAGTCCCCTCCGGCGCGCCCAGAAGCAGGTTGCGCAGAATCGAACACGCGCGAGCCTCGACAACCACTCTCATTGCCCGGCTTCCCGGGCGGATTCCAGCGCTCGAAATGCCAGCGGGAAAATGAACAGGTCGTCGACGAACTCACCCCGCTCGATGGCGTCGATCCGTTCCAGTTCCTCGCGTTCGCGCGCCTGGGACCATTGATAGCAGGCGAGGTGGGCCCGCGTGAGCGGCGTGTCGTCATGATGGCTGGAGAGCACGGCTCGTCGGCTCTGTGCCGGGATGCCCGGTGTGTATCCCAGTGCGATCATGTCGTCGTAGCAGCAGGCTTCGATGAACCGACAGACCTGTGGCGGCATGACGGACCGGTGGCTGCCGACCGACGCCCGACTCAGCGCCGTGGTGGCGTCGTAGGAGGAGTTGGACGGCCACGGCTCGCCGTCGGCCGTCGTCAGGGTCGCGTCGAATCGGCTGGCATCGAACGGCTCCAGTTCCAGCGACGTCACCATGGCATTGAGCGTTGCAGCCGGCTCGGCCGTGAGGTCTTCGTAGCGGAGCAGCCAGTAGCCGGCTCGATGACGATGAGCCAGCGCAAACAGCGCGCTCTTGCGCCACTGCCGCACGTAGAACAGCAACGGCCTTGACATGCCGGCATGCGGGGCGCCGCCCTTGTACAGAAGCGAGGCAATGCTGTCCCGTGGGTCGCGGATCATCTGCACGACACAGGCACCGCGATCGATGAAGTAGGGGATGAACTCCTCGCAGAACGACTCCTTGGCTCCGATCACCTCGGTCTCCGGCCCGGCGCCGAACCGGCGACAGTAACCGGTGAGGTAGTCGACCAGAGTCCCTGCGTGATAGTCGCGCTGGAACGACATCCAGTCTGCCGGCTTCGTGTACTGGCCGTTGTAGCCGACCATGGCGCGCAGAATGCGCGCGGAAAACCGCTCGTCGATGAGTGTCGTCTGGAGATACGCGGTGAAATCATCGATCGCGTAGTGGTTCGACCGGAACATGTCGTTGAGGGGGTATGGTTCGTCCGCCTTGCCCGGGTGGTGGTCCCTCAGAAAGCGGGCCTTCATCTCGACGTAGAGCAGGGGGAGCGGTTGCGACAGCACCTCGATGCGGGGGTGCATGGACAGCATCTTGTCGACGAGCGTCGTGCCTGTGCGGGGCGCGCCTGTGGCGAAAAGGACCTTCATCGGCCTTCGGAGGAAGCCTGAGCCTCCTGGAGCCGGGCGCTCGAACCCTGACGCATGATTTCGCCGGCCGCGGGACCGACGTTCATGACGAGGTCCAGGGTGGACAGTGAAGGCATGAACTCACCGAACGCCTGGGGGTAGGGAACCGGCCGGTAGTCCTGGAACACCACCCGGATGCCGGCCGCGGCGAACCGGGCGCGGTCGATGAAGTCGGCAGCACTCTTGCCGTCATAGAGAACGTCCGCCCGGTGGTGCTGGCAGATCTCGATGATGCGCTCGTTGCGAGCGTCCACGGCGTCGCCGTAGCGTCGCTGATCCCTTGGTATTGCCGAGGACAGCGAAAGGGGGGTCTGGATCCCGAGGTGTTTCATGAACAGTCGAATCAGGGAGACGTTCAGATCGACCAGTCGCTGCGGGCGTTGATCCAGCGTCTCCGCGATCTCGTCGAACAAGGGCCGGAAATGGGGGCGGCGATGGTAGTTCACCTCGATGCTGCGCAGGTGCTTGCGGACCCAGTCGCGCCGGTAGTCAATGTCTACTTCCTTGATCAGTGAGTCCAGATCGGGGTGCCGCACCGGGACCGTCAGCCAGAGGGCGCCGTTGGCGGTCTTGATCCGATTGCGATTTCGCCAGTCGCGCTTTGTGTACTGAACGTCGTCCATCAGAACGAAGTGGTCGACGGCCGCGACCTGCTCGAAATAGCCGACCCACGGCAGATACATGGGCTGCAGTATCCCGATCACGCAGGGTCTGTCGGATCCGCTGGTGCTCTGCATTGCGGTGGGAGGAATCTCATCATTCAGTCGCAACTTTATACATATTGCGCGCCCTACATGGCTAGCTGATGTGGCTTAATGGCCCGGCACTTGGTCAGGCTGTCGAGACTCGGAATCGGCTGAGGCCTGGCGCTCTGCGATGCACGGGGCGTGCTCAATCGTTTTTGAACTTGGAGAAGTTTGATGAAATCTAGAATTCTGGGAGCAGCCATTTCGGCTTCCTTCGCGCTGGCGCCCATGGCGGCGAGCGCAGGCGACGTTGACTGCGGCGTGGGAGAGGTCACCTGTAACCTGCCCGGCAGCACGACGGTTACCGACACCGTCGCCAGCGCGGTCACGCTCACGTTGGACAACACTACGACGCAGTGGCGGATTGCCGGCGACGACGGCGGCTTCGGCATCGGGCAGGTGCTCGGCCAGCTGCCGATCATTCTGCTGCCCAATGCGCCGAAAGACAGCCTGTTTATCTCTGGCAACGGCAACATCGGGGTTGGCAAGTCGGTGGCGAGTCTTCCGGAAGCGCCGCTCGAAGTATGGCGGCAGAACGGCACCGCCAAGCTTCTGGTCGAAGAAGATCAGATCGCGGCGAATCCCCTGTCACCCCAGGTTATGTTCGAGCTGCGCCGCAGCGGTGCTCTGCGTTTCGATCTGTTTGATGAAAGCAACGGCGTGCGCTGGGTGTTCCAGAACCGCGACGGTGCGTTCGACATCACCAAGGCGGGCACGGGCGAGCAGGAGTTCAAGCTGGATGGCAGCGGTAACCTGACCATCCGTGGTGCGCTCACTCAGCAGTCCGACGTCAACTCGAAGGAAAACTTCCAGGCGCTCAACGGCTCCGACATTCTGGCCGACATCAGCCGCCTCGAGATCACCAAGTGGCGTTACAAGGACGACCCGCAGGGTTACGAGCACATCGGTCCCACCGCTCAGGACTTCCGTGCCGTGTTCAAAGTGGGCACGGATGAGAAGTCCATTGCACCTCTGGACGTTGCCAGCGTCGCGGTTGCCGGCGTCAAGGAGCTGAACAGCATCGTTGCTTCGCAGCAGTCGCAGCTGGCCGAAAAGGAGTCGGAGCTGGCGGCCGTGCAGGCGCGCGTCGCTGAGCTCGAAGACACCGTCAATCGTCTGGTGATCAGCCTCCAGCACGCGTCACGCTGAGGCCGATACGGGCCTCTGACCCTCACGAGCCCGGCCACCGGCCGGGCTCGTTTTTTTTCCTTCGCCGATCTGGCGCCGGGCCCGGTTCGTCTAGAACTTCAGAATCTCGGCCGAGAAATCGGCCAGATCCATCACTCCGATGGCGTTCAGGCCCTTCATGTGCCCGGCGCACTCGCCGGGATTGAAATACACCTGTCCGTCCCGGGTCTCGTACCGGTAGAAGTGGGTATGGCCGTGCAGGGCCAGTTCGTGATGCCCGGCCAGATTTCCCTCGAACTCCAACGGGTCGTGCACGACGATGATGCGGCGTCCGTGCCAGTTCAGCTCGAACGGCGGATCGCGGAAGGTGAATCCGTAACGCTCGATGGCGGCTTCCAGCGAACCGCGCTCCTGATCGTTGTTGCCGAACACGCCGTAGAGCGGCGCATCCAGATGGGCAAACACCTCCAGGGTCTTCGCCTGGGTGATGTCGCCGGTGTGGATCACCCGATCCACCGCGGCGTCGTTGAACAGCTCGACGATCCGTCTGACGTTGCGGACGTTGTTGTGGGTATCGCTGACGATGCCGATGCGCATGGGGCGGGTGGTGGTTGCAGGCGCCGGGGCGACGCGGCCCCCTCCCTCGGCGAGAGAGGGGGCCGGCCGAAGGTCGTGCGGCTTACACCTTCTCGAGGATGTGGATCCCGCAGGCGCTGCCCAGGCCGATGACGTGGGTCATGCCGATGCGGGCGCCCTTGACCTGACGCTTGCCGGCTTCGCCGCGCAGGTGGGTGGAGACCTCGTAGATGTTGGCGATGCCGGTGGCACCCAGCGGATGACCCTTGGAGAGCAGGCCGCCGGAAACGTTCACCGGAACCCGTCCGCCCAGCGCGACCTCGCCGTCGTCGATCAGGCGGCCGGCCTCACCGTCGCCGCACAGGCCCAGATTCTCGTAGTGGAGAATCTCGGCGGTGGCGAAGCAGTCGTGGAGTTCCACCAGATCGATGTCGTCCGCGCCGAGGCCCGCCATCTCGTACGCCTGCTTGGCAGCGAGGCGGGTGCAGCTGTTGACGTCAGGCATGACCAGGTCGCGTTCCTGCCACGGATCCGAGGTGAGGATCGAAGCGCGAACCTTGACCGCGCGCTTCATCAGGCCGAGTTCCTTGGCTTTCTTCTCGGAGCAGATCACCGCCGCGGCGGAGCCGTCGACGTTCACCGAGCACATCAGCTTGGTGTTCGGATAGGCGATCATTTCGGCGTTCATCACCGTCTCGAGGGGCGTCTCGATCTGGTACATGGCCTTCGGGTTGAGGGTGGAATGGTGGTGGTTCTTCACCGACACCTTGGCGAACTGCTCGAAGGTGGTGCCGTACTTGCGCGTGTGCTCCATGCCGGCTTCGGCGAACACGGCCGGCATAGTGCCGGAGCCGAGCAGGCCTTCCTTGGGAATGCCGGTGGCGCCGCCGGCGCCGCCGAGCAGGCCCTTGCCCATCTGCTCCACGCCCACCGCCAGCACGCAGTCGTAGAGGCCGGCCTTCACCGAAGCCCAGGCCTCCCGGAACGCGGTGGCGCCGGTGGCGCAGGCGTTCGAGACATTGACCACCGGAATGCCGGTCTGACCGATCTGCTGGAGAATGCGCTGGCCGACCATGGCGCTGGCCTGGCCCAGATTGCCGCAGTACAGGGCCTGCATGTCCTGGATCTTCAGACCGCAGTCGTCCAGGGCGAGCAGGGCGGCTTCCGCACCGATTTCGGGGACGGTCCGGTCAGGGAACCGCCCGAACTTGATCATATCGACACCAACTACGTATGCGTCCGTCATGTCTTTGCCTCCCGTCAGGATTTCGGTTTGAAGAAGTAGGAAAGGTATGAATTGCCGTCCCGGTCCTTGCGGCCGAGGGCGTCGTCGAACACGACCTCCACGGGCATGTCGAACTTGATCTTTTCGGGGTCCGGCTCGACGTTGATGAGGTTGCCCTTCACGGCGACCCCGTCGTCGAGGTCGACGATGGCGCTGACGTAGGGCACTTCGATGCCGGGAAACGAGCGGTGCACGATGGAAAACGAGTACAGCTTGCCGGAGTTGGCGAGCTTCACGGTCTTCATCTGGTCGCGGGCGCCGCACTTGGAGCAGACCTGGCGCTCGCCGAGGAACGTAGCCCCGCAGCTGCCGCACTTGTGGCCCTCGAGGTAGGGATCGCCTTGGTCCGGGATCTTCAGGTATTCGACCACGGGTAATGGTTTTGCGCTCAATTTTCCCCCTTTTGAATCAGCAAGTTGGCTGCAGGACGCAGCGCGGAAATCGTTGGAACCGGGAAGCATACTACCTCTGGGGCGCCGAGGGTAATCCCGGTCGGCTGCGGGGGCCGGGAACGGCGCTGGCGCGGGCTGCACCAACCGAGCCCCGGTGGACAAGCCCTGTGGACAAGCACTGTGGGATCACGCAATGTGCGCCAATCCGGGGAGCAACAGGACGCGGGGCGCGTAATGAAGTCCGTCAAGGTCGCCGACTACATGACGCGCAAGCTGGTCACCTTCACGCCGGAGACCAACGTCGTCGAGGCCCTGGGCGTGCTGCTGGACAAGCGGATTTCCGGTGCGCCGGTGGTGGATGGCGACGGTCACCTGGTCGGCGTGCTCTCGGAAGTCGATGTCATGGAGGTGGTGATTCACGGCAGCTACTACGACGAGAGTGCCGGCATCGTCGCCGACTACATGCAGCCGAACGTCGATACCGTGGATCCCGAGACCGACATCTATTCGCTGGCAGAGCGCTTCCGCAAGGAGCACCGGCGCCGCTTTCCGGTGGTCAAGAACGGCAGGCTGGTGGGCCAGATCAGCCGCCGCGACGTGCTTCGGGCGGTCTGGGACTTCATCAATCGGAAGGGAAACTGAAGCGGCCCGCTGGGTGACCCGCCGCCACCGTCGACGTCGGGCCACGGGTCGTCAGGAAAGCGCTTTGCGCAACAGCTCGTTGAGCTGCTTCGGATTGGCTTTGCCCTGGGTCGCCTTCATGATCTGGCCGACGAAGAAGCCCAGCACCTTGTCTTTGCCGGCGCGAAACTGCGCCACCTGAGCCGGATTCTCCGCGACCACCTGATCCACCAGCGCCTGCAGCGCGCCGGCGTCGCTCATCTGTCTGAGACCGTGGGCGTCGATGATGGCATCCAGCTCGCCTTCGCCAGCCCAGAGCGCGTCGAACGCGGTCTTTGCGGTCTTCGAGGACAGCGTCTCGTCCTGAATCCGCGTGATCAGGGCCGCGAGCGCCGGCGGGCTCAGCGGCGAGCGATCGATGCTGAGTTCGTCCCGGTTCAACGCCGCGGACAGGTCACCCATCACCCAGTTGGCCGCGAGCTTGGGATCCGCGCCGGTGGCGGTCACGGCCTCGAAGTAACCGGCGATGTCCGGGTCCTGGGTGAGCCAGCCGGCGTCGTAGGCGGACAGGCCGAGGGCTTCCATGTAACGCTGGCGCTTGGCCGCCGGCAGCTCCGGCAGCTCGGCGCGCACCGCGGCGAGCAGGGTCGGATCGATGTGCACCGGCAGCAGATCCGGGTCCGGGAAGTAGCGGTAGTCCTCGGACAGCTCCTTGCTGCGCATGCTGCGGGTTTCGTCGCGCTCGGAATCGTAGAGGCGTGTTTCCCGGACCACCGTGCCGCCGGACTCCAGCACCTCGATCTGGCGTTCGATCTCGAAGGCGATGGCGCGCTCGACGAAGCGGAACGAGTTGACGTTCTTGATCTCGGTGCGCACGCCGAACTCGGCCTGGCCGGCAGGCCGCACCGAAACGTTGGCGTCGCAGCGCATGCTGCCTTCCGCCAGATTGCCGTCGCAGATCTTCAGGTAGCGGACCAGCGCGTGCATCTGCCGGAAGTAGGCGGCGGCCTCCTCGGGCGAGCGCAGATCCGGGTCTGACACCACTTCCAGCAGCGGCGTGCCGGTGCGGTTCAGATCCACGCCGGTGAGCCCGGGAATGGCGTCGTGGATGGACTTGCCGGCGTCCTCCTCGAGGTGCGCGCGGGTGATGCCGACGACCCGCTCGGAACCATCCGGCAGCGGCACGGTGAGCTCACCGCGTCCGACCACCGGGTGGGCGAACTGACTGATCTGATAGCCCTTCGGCAGATCGGGATAGAAGTAGTTCTTGCGATCGAACACCGAGTACGGATGGATCTCGGCGCCGATGGCCAGGCCGAACTTCACCGCCATACGCACGACTTCTTCGTTCAGCACCGGCAGCACGCCGGGCAGGCCGAGGTCCACGGCGGACGCCTGGCTGTTGGGCTCGGCGCCGAACGCCGTGGATGCGCCGGAGAAAATCTTGCTTCGGGTCGCGAGCTGGACGTGGATCTCGAGCCCGATCACGGCCTCCCAGGTCGTTTTTCCGGTCATGGCGCGAAGCCTCCCGGCACTTCCTCGTGCCAGGCGCTGTGGCGCTGGTAGAGGGCGCCGGTTTCGAGCAGCGCGCGCTCGCCGAAGTGCCGGCCGATGAGCTGCATGCCGAGCGGCAGACCGTCCTCGAAGCCGCACGGCACCGACATGGCGGGCAGGCCGGCGAGGCTTGCCGGGGTAGTGAATATGTCCTGCTGGTACATGGCTACCGGATCGTCGGTGAGATCGCCGCGCGCGAACGCGGTGCCGGGCGTCGTCGGGGCGAGGATCAGGTCCACGGCGTCGAAGGCGGTGAAAAAATCGTTCTGAATCAGGCGACGCAGCTTCTGCGCCTTCAGGTAATAGGCATCGTAGTAGCCCACCGACAGGGCGTAGGTACCGGTGAGAATCCGCCGTTTCACCTCCGCGCCGAAGCCTTCGCTGCGCGAACGCCGGTACAGATCGTCGAGGGACTGGGGATCGGCGCAGCGGTGGCCGAAGCGCACGCCGTCGTAACGCGACAGGTTCGTCGACGCTTCGGCGCCGGCGATGATGTAGTAGGCGGGAATCGCCACCCCGGTGTGGGGCAGATCGACGTCGCGAAACTCGCAGCCTGCGGCCTCGAGCACCCGGCGCGCTTCGTCGAGCTGGCTCTGGCCGTGGCGCAGATCGGCGAAGTACTGGGTCGGCAGGCCGATGACCGGGGGTCGTTCGGGCACGCCGATCGTGCCTTCCGGAAGCGCCTGCAGCCACGGATCGCGGTGTTCGCTCGAGGTGGAGTCGAGGGGGTCGAAGCCGCTCATCAGGGCGAGCACCAGGCCCGCGTCCGCCACGCTTCGTGCCAGCACGCCGCCCTGATCGAGGCTCGAGGCGAACGCCACCATGCCGTAGCGCGATACCCGTCCGTAGGTCGGTTTGATGCCGGTCAGCCCGCAGAAAGCGGCCGGCTGGCGGATCGAGCCGCCGGTGTCGGTGCCGGTGGCTGCGGGCGTGAGCCCGGCGGCCACAGCGGCCGCCGAGCCTCCGGAGGAACCGCCCGGAACACGCTCCAGGCGCCACGGATTGGCTACGGCGCCGAAGTAGCTGTTTTCGTTGGAGGAGCCCATGGCGAACTCGTCGCAGTTGGTCTTGCCCAGGGTCACGGCGCCGGCGGCGTCCAGGCGCGCCACTGCCGTGGCGTCGTAGGGCGCGATGAAGTTCTCGAGCATGCGCGATCCGCAGGTCGTGCGAAGACCCGCGGTGCAGAACACGTCCTTGTGGGCGATGGGAACCCCGGTCAGCGGGCCTGCGTCACCGCGCGCCAGGCGTCGGTCGGCCGCGTCGGCCTGATCCAGGGCCCGCTCGGCGGCCACGCTGATGAAGCTGTTGAGGTCCTGGTCGTGGGCGGCGATGCGTTCGAGGAACCGTTGAGTCAGCTCGCGGCTCGAGAATGCTCGGCTCCGGAGCCCGTCCGCCAGATCGGCCAGGGTGGTGAACGCCACTACTCGACGACCCGGGGAACCAGATAGAAGCCGTCCTGCACCTCCGGCGCCAGCGCCTGGAAGCGCTCGCGGTCGACGGTTTCCGTGACCTCGTCGCGGCGCAGCCGGGCTGCGTGCCCGAGGGGGTGCGCCAGCGGTTCCACGTCGTCCGTCGCCACCGACTGCATCTGGTCGACCATGCCGATGATGCGTGCCAGGTCGGTCTGAGCAGCCCGCTGCTCGGCGGGGTCCAGGGCCAGCTGCGCGAGCCGGCAGAGATGGGTGAGGTCGATGTCGGCCATAGGCGCGCAAGCCTAATCCAACCTCCCGACGATGCCAACGCTCCTCGCTGGCGCGAATTGCACGCGCCATTCCTTGCAGTCGTGCAAATTGTTAGAGTAGCGCCGCCGTGCGGTCTGTTGCCGGCGGGAACCGGTCAGCAGCGGCGGCCGGGCGCTGATGGCGCACGCACTCTATACTCCCCACATAAAGGCTGAGTCTCTCCATACATGTTTAAGAATATCCGTGGGCTGTTCTCCCGGGATCTGTCCATCGACCTGGGTACAGCCAACACCCTGATCTACGTTCGCGATCAGGGCATTGTCCTCAACGAGCCCTCGGTGGTCGCGATCCGGGTTCAGGGCAACCAGAAGAGCGTGGCCGCTGTCGGCCTCGAAGCGAAACGTATGCTCGGCCGGACGCCCGGCAACATCACGGCCATCCGTCCGCTCAAGGACGGCGTCATTGCCGACTTCCTCGTCACCGAGAAGATGCTCAAGTACTTCATCAACAAGGTCCACGAGAACAGTTTCATCCGTCCCAGCCCACGGGTGCTGGTGTGCGTGCCGTGCAAGTCCACCGAGGTGGAACGCCGCGCCATCCGCGAGAGCGCGCTGTCCGCCGGCGCCCGCGACGTGCGCCTGATCGAGGAGCCCATGGCGGCCGCGATCGGCGCCGGCCTGCCCGTGCAGGACGCCGTGGGGACCATGGTGGTGGACATCGGCGGTGGCACCACGGAGATAGCGATCATATCCCTCAACGGTGTGGTCTATTCCGACACCGTTCGGGTCGGCGGCGATCGCTTCGACGAGTCCATCGTCGCCTACGTGCGCCGCACCCAGGGCAGCCTCATCGGTGAGGCCACCGCGGAGCGGATCAAGCAGGAGATCGGCGCCGCCTACCCGCAGAAGGAGATCCGCGAGATCGACGTGCGCGGGCGCAACCTGGCGGAAGGGGTGCCGCGCAGCTTCACGCTCAACAGCAACGAGATCCTCGAGGCACTTCAGGAGCCGCTGTCGATGATCGTGCAGGCGGTGAAGAGTGCTCTCGAGCAGTGCCCGCCCGAGCTCGCCTCGGACATCGCCGAGACCGGTCTGGTGCTCACCGGCGGCGGGGCGCTGCTGCGCGACCTGGACGTGCTGCTGCAGGAAGAAACGGGGCTGCCGGTCATCGTCGCTGAAGATCCGCTCACCTGTGTAGCCCGCGGCGGCGGCAAAGCTCTGGAAATGATGGACAAGGCCGGCAACGCGGATCTGCTGTCGACCGAGTGACCGACATCTGCGAATCGCGGACTGGAGTGGCCGCCGCCGACCTGTCGCGGTCTGAAGACCGCTCCTACATAATGATTCCCGTGGGTCTGGCAAAAGGGGCGCGCCGATTAAGGCACTGTTCGTTCGAGAGTCCGGTGCGGGATATCTGCTGACGGCGCTGGCCCTGGTCTCCGCCGGTCTCGTCGCGCTCGAATCCACCACCCGTCTGCTCGAACCCGTGGAGAGCGCGTTGCTCTCCGTCGTGGCGCCGCTGACGCTCATCGCTGAAATGCCGTACCTGGTTGGTGACGAGGTGGGCGACGTCGTCGCCACCCGGGACGGCATGCTCGAGCGTAACGCCGAGCTCGAGCGCCGCGTGCTCGAGCTGTCTCAGGTGTCCCAGCAGTTCATGGCGCTGAAAACCGAGAACGAACGCCTGCGCGCTCTGCTCGGGAGCCGGGCGCGGCTGCCTTCGGAAGTCCTCATCAGCGAGATCATAGGCGTCACGCCCGGACCGGGCACGCATCAGGTCATGCTCGACAAAGGCTCCCGGGACGACGTTCGCATTGGCGATGCCGTGATCGACGCCAGAGGTCTTTTCGGTCAGGTGGTCGAGGTCGGCGGATTCAGCAGCCGGGTGATGCTGGTCACCGATCCGAATCACGCGGTGCCTGTGCAGGTGAATCGCAACGGCGTGCGCAGCATCGCCGGAGGCACCGGGGCTCTGGACGCGCTGCAGCTCGAGAACGTTTCGGTCACCGCCGACATCCGCAAAGGAGACCTGTTGGAAACCTCGGGTCTCGGCGGCCGCTTCCCGCCAGGCTATCCGGTCGGCATCGTCGATGCCGTGGTCGTCGAGGCCACCGCCGCGTTCGCCTCCGTGTCGGTGCGTCCGCTGGCTGAACTGGATCGATCGCGCCACGTGCTCGTGGTCCTTTCCCGAGACGACGCCCTGCTGGATGGCGCCGACGGTGTGGTGGAGCCAGGTGCCGGGTCCGGCACCGAACCGGAGGCAGTCGCTGAGCCGGCTGGTGCCGCCGAGGGCCCGACAGATGCGGAGACGAACCGGTGAATCCCACCCAGGGCGGCTGGCTGATTCTGCTCACGGTGGCTACCGCCATGGTGCTCTCCGTGGTCCACCTTCCGGAGACCTGGCCGCAGTGGCTCGGCTGGCTGCGGCCGGCGTGGGTAGCGCTGGTGATCTTCTACTGGGTGATGGAGCTGCCGCATCGCATCGGTCTCATCGCTGCCTGGATCATCGGCGCGCTGGTCGACGTGCTGCTGGCGGAACCGCTCGGCGTCAACGGGCTGATCCTGGCGGCGATCACCTATGTCGCCTGGCGCTTCTACGAGCGGCTGCGCATGTATTCGGTGGTGCAGCAGTCCGGGGTGGTGCTGCTGCTGGTGCTGGGCGCCGAACTGCTGCGGGCCCTGGTGCTGAATCTGGTCGACGACCGCGCGTTGAGCTGGGGACTGCTCGGACCACCGGTGACCAGCATGCTGCTGTGGCCGCTCGTGGCCCTGGTGCTGGGCAATCTGCGCCTGCGCTTCCGGGTGGTGTAGACGGTGAGGCTGATTCTCGCGTCCCGATCGCCTCGCCGGGCCGCGCTGCTGACCCAGATGGGCCTGCACTTCGAAACCCGGGCCGCGGACGTCGACGAGTCGCGGCTTCCGCAGGAACCCCCGGCGGACTACGTGCTGCGCCTGGCCAGGAGTAAGGCCGCCGCCGTATTCGCGGAACTGGGGTCGGCCCGGGGAACAGCCGATGCGGTGGTGCTCGGTGCTGATACGGTCGTGGTCCTGGACGACCGGGTTCTCGGCAAACCCACGGACGGCGCCGACGCGGTGGCCATGCTCAGGGCGCTGGCGGGCCGCACCCATCGGGTGATGACCGGCGTGGTGGTGCGGACTGCGCAGGGCGAGCGCAGCGAATGCGTCACCTCCGAGGTGACGTTCAGCGACATCGAGAGCTGGGAAGCCGAGGCCTACTGGCGCACCGGCGAAGGCGCGGACAAAGCCGGCGGTTACGGTATCCAGGGCATTGGCGGTATATTTGTGGTCAGTCTGTGCGGCAGCTACAGCGCGGTCGTCGGCCTGCCGCTGGCGGAGACCGAACGGCTGTTGCGCGCCTGTGGCATCGAAACCTGGCACGAGCGTTCCCATGGCTGAAGAGCTGCTGATCAACGTCAACGACTTCGAGACCCGGGTCGCCCTGCTGGTCGGCGGTACGGTTCAGGAGCTGCATCTAGCCCGGGCGGACGGCTACAGCCGTACCGGCAACATCTATCTCGGCCGCGTCGAGCGCGTCGTGCCCGGCATGCAGGCCGCATTCGTCGACGTCGGTCTGGAGCGTCCGGGATTTCTTCATGTGCGTGATATCGACGGCCCGCGGCTCATGCTCGGCGAGGCGCCGGAGCGGCCACGGGACATCCGCGATCTGTTTCACGACGGTCAGCAGCTCATGGTGCAGGTCGCCAAGGATCCCATCGCCGGAAAAGGTGCCCGCCTCACCACCCAACTCGCCATTGCCTCGCGCTATCTGGTGCTGATGCCGTTCAACGATCACCTGGGCATCTCCCAGCGCATCGAGGACGAAGCCGAACGCGAACGGCTGCGTGAGCTCATCGACGCGCGGCGGGCGCTGCAGAGCGTGGGCATGGGCTTCATCGCCCGCACCGCGGCGGAAGGCGTCGGTGAGGCGGTGGTGGATTCCGAGGTGCGCGTGCTGGCGCGGATCTGGGACCGGATTGTGGAAAAGAAGCGCGAGGTCGGTTGCCCGGGTCTCGTCTACCAGGAGATCCCCCTGCACATCCGCGTGGTGCGTGATCTCGCCGGACCCGGACTGGCGCGCATTCACATCGATCACCGCGACACCTTCGAGCGGGTCCGCGATTTCTGCGGCGATTTTCTGCCGGAGTTCATCGAGCGGCTGACCTTCTACCAGGAGCCGCGGCCGCTGTTCGAGCGCTTCGGTGCGGAGGAGGAGCTCGGCCGTGCCCTGGCGAAGCGGGTGAGCCTGAAATCCGGCGGCCACCTGATCATCGAGCAGACCGAGGCGATGATCACCATCGACGTGAACACCGGCGCTTTTCTCGGCGCGAACTGTCTGGAAGATACCGTGTTCCGCACCAATCTGGAGGCGGCTGCGGCCATTCCGCGGCAGCTGCGGCTGCGCAATCTCGGCGGCATCATCGTCATCGACTTCATCGATATGCAGGACGAAGAACATCGGCGTCAGGTCATGCGCGCCCTGGAGAAGGCCTGCGAAGGCGATCCCGCGCGCATCCGCATCGATGGTTTTTCGTCGCTCGGCCTGGTGCAGATGAGCCGCAAGCGCACCCGGGAGTCGCTTGTGCAGCAGGTCTGCGAGCCGTGTGCCGAATGCAGCGGCCTGGGGTTGGTCAAGTCACCCCAGAGCACCTGCATCGAGCTGTTCCGGGCAATCCTGCAGGATGCCGGCGCGCGCTGCGCCGGCGGGGGGCGAGCACAGGTTGCGGAGCCGGGCGAGTACCTGATCCGTGCGCCGGAAGCCGTAGTCGACAGGTTACTGGACGAAGATGCGGAACAGCTCGAACGTCTCTCCACGGACATCGGCCGTCGCGTGCGCATCCAGGTGGAACCCAGCTACGGCCCGGGACAGTTCGACGTGATGCTGATTCAGGAGATGAAGCGCCCCTAGGGGCGTCGCACGACGCCGGCCGTCGGGAATTTCACCGGTGAGCACGGGGTCATATATCCTGCACGCCAACGCGCCAGGTAGTTTTCCCTCATTGCTCCGACTCGTTCTCAGGCCCCTGCTGGTCATCCTCACCCTCGGCATGTTGCTGGTGGCCCTGTTCCAGGTCGCCGGCCGCGTGACGTTCACGCTGCTGGACGATCTCGAACTGGCGGTGAATCAGCTGTTGTCCGTGGGCGGGATCAGGGTCACCGGTCTGTCCGGCGACTGGCGCATGCTCAATCCGGTGCTTCGTGCGGAACGCGTCGACGTTCCCGCCGGCTACGTGGCGGGGCTGGTGCTGGAGATCGACATGCTCGAAAGCGTGCTGCGCGGGACGCCGGTGGCACGGCGCCTGAAAGTGGAGGACGCCCGCATCGACCTGCGCAAACGCTGGGGCGAGCCATGGCGTCTGGCGGGCACGGCGGCGGGAGCCAGCTTCGATCCGCTGCCATTCCTGCGCGACAGCAGCCAGCTGGAGTTCGACGGCAGCGTGCGCTTTCTCCGGCAGGGCTGGGCGCCGGTGGAGATGCACGTCGGCTATCTCGGTATCAATCGCGGCGGCGAGCATCGTCACTCGGCGAGGGTGCGAAACCACGCTGATGACTGTGCCGCCCCCTGCAGCGTCGCCGTCGACTACTACGGCCGCGAAGGGCTGTGGCCGTTGCGCGAGCCGCAGGCCCGGGTCGAAATGCACAGCGACGGCTTTCTGTTGCCGCGCACGGTGCTCGGCTTCTCGCCGCTCAAGATCACGCGGCTGGATGCCGCCTGGCAGCGTCAGGAGGACGACGCCGGAGGGACCCTCAGCTTCGCTGCGGAGCAGTTCGACATGCCCGGCGACGTCACCCTGGCCGTGCGCCTCGAAGGCAGCCTGCGAGGCAGCGGTGAGGTTCAGACCGGGGTCGTCAGCGAGTGGCGGGTGGAGCGGGGCGCCGACGTCTGGGTGTTGCCGGAGGTGGACCTGCTTAGCGACGGCAGCGGAATCTCCGCCTGGATGCCGGAGCTGGATCTGGCGCGCGCGGGCGCGTTTCTGAGCCAGGCGCTGGCCGGCGTGGGTCCGGCGGAAAGCTGGCTGCAGGCACTGAACGTGCGCGGCCAGGCTTACAACCTGCGCCTTCGCTACGGCTTCGGCGGCGACGGGCTGGCCTACGCCATGACGCTCGGCGGGCTCGCCGTCGACGGCTACAAGGGCGTGCCCACGGTCGCGCGAGCGAGCGGCGAGCTGCTCGGCTACGGCCGCGGGCTGCAGTTCAATCTCAATGCCCAGAATCTGACCGTGGCGTTTCCCGAGGTGTTCCGCGACAGCTGGAACCTGCCCTACGCCCAGGGTGCCGTGCAGGCCTGGTTCGGCGCCGACTACTTCGGGATCCGCGGTCTCAACCTGCGCGCCGAGGCCCTCGGCACCCGCGCCGCCGGCAGTTTCGCCATGACCCGGCCGCCGGATCGCGAGGGTCAGCGTCTGCTGCTGCTGGTGAGTACGGATCGCATGGGCGTGGCAGAGGCGAAGCAGTTCGTACCGTACAAGCTGCCCGACGGTCTGCGTAACTGGCTCGACCGGGCGCCGCGCGGTGGGGTGCTGGAGGACGCGCGAATCGCCTATCAGGGGCAGTTTCAGGACCGGCCGGGTGAGCTCGGTCGGCGCCTCGAACTCGACGGGCACGTTCGCGATGCGCAGCTTCGCTATCACCCCGACTGGCCGGTGGTGACCGGACTGACCGGTGATTTCGCGGTCGCCGGCAGCCTGGTCGACGTGGTCGTCGATGCCGGGCTCAGCGCCGGTGCCGAGCTTGCCGGTTCCGAGGTCCGGGTGGTCGACAACGGCGCCGCGGTACGGCTGTCCCTGGATGCCGAAACGACTGCCTCGGACATGCTGACCTTCGTACGTACCACGCCGCTGCAGGGCTGGCTCGCGTTCGTCGAAGCGGACTGGGAGGGGACCGGGCCGATGCGCCTGACCGGTGACCTCAACGTCCCTCTGGGAACGACGGATACGGAGCCCGCGGTGCGGCTGCGGGCCGATCTCGAAGGTGTCGATCTCGCGCTCCCGGGATTCCGCGTGGCGGTCGGCGCGTTGAATGGCAGTGTCCGCTACCGCTATCCGTTTTACCTGGATGCGGCCGGCGTCAGTGGCGAGATGTTCGGCGAACAGGTGACCGTCGCCGCCAGTACCGAGACGGTACGCGGCCGTGAGCGCGTGCACCTGCGATTCTCGGGCCGTGCCCGACCCGAAGACGTCTGGCGGCTCGCGGATCTGACGGACCCCGGGGTCGCGGACGGCAGCTTCGACTACCGCGCGGATTTGGCGATCGCGGTCACCCCCGAGGGCGTCAGCGAAATCTCGGTGTCTTCGCCGCTGCAGGGCCTGGGGGTGGAGCTGCCGGCGGGCTATGCCAAGGACGCCGCGGAGGTCGTGCCGGTCGAGGTCCGCCTGGCGTTCCCGAGCGATTATCGGGCGCTGTCGTTTGCCTATCGGGATGCGACCGGCTGGCTGCATTTCATCGACACGCCGCTGCGCGGCGCGATCGGATTCGCCGCGGATCCCGGGCCGGAGAACGTATCGGCGAGCGATCTGGAGCTGACGGGCCGGGTGGCGGCCTTTGCCCTGGAAGAGGTGATTCCGGGTGGCGATTCCGGCGTCGGGCTGCCGCTGCCGCTGCGCCTTGCGAACCTTGAAGTCGGCCGCATCGACGTCGGCGGCTTCGCCGTCAATTCGGCGACGCTGGCCGGTACCGTCAGCAGCGCCGGTTTCGACATCGCGGTGACCAGCGACGAGGTGGTCGGCACGCTCACGCAGAGCGGCGAGACGCCGTTGCTCGTCGCGCTGCAGGCGGTGAACGCCCCCGGGGGCGATTCAGCGGAGGGCGAAGCCAGCGAAGATCCCGTCGGCCCGGAGCTGATCGCCGAGCTGCCGGCGGCCGACGTCAGCATCGAACGCCTGCAGCTCGGCGAGCAGGACTACGGCACCTGGCGTTTCAAGCTGCGGCCACAGGGCGCCGATCTGCGGGTGGAGGAGATAGCGGCCAGCGTCCGCGGCGTCGTGCTGGCCTCGTCCGAAGCGCTGCTGTGGCGGGGCGAGGCGAACGAAACCCGGTTCACCGGGTCCTTCGATGGCGGCAATCTGGCGGATGTGTTGCCGCAGTGGGGTTATGCGGCGAACGTGGAGACCGAGACGGCCACCCTGACCGGTGCCTTCTCCTGGACCGGATCGCCGCTGGCCGTGGATCTGCTGAAGCTGCGCGGCACGGCGGCGGCCCGGGCCACCGAGGGCCGCTTTCTCGAGGTCGAGTCCGGCGCCGGCGCCCAGCGCATCTTCAGCCTGCTGAACTTCACCGCCATCGCGAAGCGTATGGCGCTGAACTTCGGCGACGTCTTTGGCCGCGGCGTCAGTTTCGACGAGCTGAATGCCGAAATCGGTCTGAATGAAGGCCAGCTCGAGTTCGTCGAACCCATGGAGGTCACCGGAACCGGAAGCCGATTTCGCGTGACCGGCAGGGTCGACATGAAGACCGGCGTCCTCAACAACGACATGATCGTGACCCTTCCCGTGAGTCAGAGCCTGCCCTGGTACGCGGCCTATGTGGCGCTGGCCAACCCGCTGGTCGGGCTCGGCGTGCTGGTCGGCGAGCGCGTTCTGCGCAAGCCCCTCGAGCAGTTCAGCAGCGCCCGCTACCGGATCGGTGGTACCTTGGACAACCCGGACGTCAAGTTCGTCAGCGTGTTCGATGTCAGCAGCCCGGCCAGCGTCGAAGAAGCCGGGGACCCGGACGCGCCGGCAGTTACCGGCGGCCCCGACGGGGACGCCGAGCAGAAGGATGTGAGCGACGATGAGTGACCTATTGCAGCAGGCCCGCGACGTGCTGTGGACCCCGGCTGGTATCGATCAGGGCGACGTCGAGCGGTTGATGGGAAAGCTCGCCAGCCGTTCCATCGACGTCGGTGAGCTGTACTTCCAGCATCAGCGCTCGGAGTCGTGGGCCCTGGAGGACGGCACGGTCAAGGACGGCAGCTTCAGCGTCGATCGCGGCGTCGGTGTGCGGGCCGTGAGCGGCGAGAAGACCGGCTTTGCCTATGCCGAGGACATCGTTCTGCCGGCGCTGACCAGCGCCACGGACGCGGCCCGCTCCATCGCCCGCCAGGGCCAGGACGTTCGCGCCGGCGGTTGGAACGTGGTCACCGCAAAGCCGCGTTATCCCGCGGTCGATCCCATCGCCAGCCTTCCGGAAACCGACAAGGTCGGCCTCCTCATGGCGGTGGATGCCGAGGCGCGGCGTCAGGATCCGCGGGTCAAAGAGGTCAACGTCCGGGTGTCCGCCAGCCACGAAGCGGTGCTGGTGATCGCGTCTGACGGCACCCTGGCGGCCGACGTCCGCCCGCTGGTCCGGCTCGACGTCTCGGTGATCGTCGAGCAGAACGGGCGCCGCGAGCGTGGTTCCGCCGGTGGCGGCGGCCGTGGTGATCTGTCCCGGGTAGGCGCAGACGAATTTCATCTCGGGCTCGCCCGCGAAGCGGTGCGCACCGCGCTGGTGAATCTGGACGCCGACGACGCGCCGGCCGGCGCCATGACGGTGGTGCTCGGTCCGGGCTGGCCCGGCGTGCTGCTGCACGAGGCGGTGGGACACGGACTCGAGGGCGACTTCAACCGCAAGGGCAGTTCCGCCTTCGCCCGGCGCATGGGCCAGCAGGTGGCGTCGACGCTCTGCACCGTGGTGGACGACGGCAGTCTCATGGACCGGCGCGGTTCCCTGACGGTGGATGACGAGGGCACGCCGACCGGCGAGAGCGTGCTCATCGAGAACGGCATTCTCACCGGCTACATGCAGGACAAGCTCAACGCGCGCCTGATGGGGGTGGAACCCACGGGCAACGGTCGCCGGCAGAGCTATGCGCATCTGCCGATGCCGCGCATGACGAACACCTTCATGAAACCCGGGCCCCACGATCCGGCAGAGATCATCGCCAGCGTCGACCGTGGGGTCTACGCGGTGAACTTCGGCGGCGGTCAGGTGGACATTACCTCCGGCCGTTTCGTGTTCTCGGCCACGGAGGCCTACCTCATCGAGGGCGGCAAGGTCACCCGGCCGATCCGCGGCGCCACCCTGATCGGCAACGGCCCGGAAGTGATGACGCGTATTTCCATGGTCGGCAACGACCTGGCTCTCGACCAGGGCGTGGGCGTGTGTGGCAAGGAAGGCCAGAGCGTGCCGGTGGGCGTCGGACAGCCGACGCTGAAGATCGATCAGGTGACCGTGGGTGGCACTCAGGCCGGATGAATCACGTCCCTGAGAAACCGGAACAGGCTGCGGAAAGCGGTTTTCTGCTGGATCTCCGAGGTGGCATTGCGCACCTGGGCGATGCGCTGGCGCAGGGGTTGCGATTCGGCGTTGGGAAACGCGTCGAGGAACGCGGTCAGCGAGTCCGGCTCCTCGAGCAGCCGTTTGCGCCACAGTTCCACCTGATGAAACTCGTAGCGCGCCTCGGCGGACTGGCCGTGGAGCGTGTCCAGCGCCTGCTGCAGAGGTTCCGGATCCAGGTCGCGCATCAGCCGGCCGATGAACTGGAGCTGCCGACGCCGTGCTTCGTGCGAGGTGAATCGCTGGTAGTCGAGAACCGCATCGCGCAGCTTATCGCTCAGCTCGAGTCCCGCGAGGTCGTCGCGCTTGAGTTCCGTCAGCTGCCGGCCCAGCGCCTGCAGGCGGTGGGCGCGACGCTTGCGCTCGGACTTGCTGATCGGTTCGTCGGTATCGACCGGATCGATCCCCGGCCTGCGTTCGGCTGTGCTCATGGCCGACAGCTTACCGGATCCGGATCCGCAACGAACCCCGTGCGATGGCTGTTCGATACCTACCCGAGGAAGGTTGCTTCATGACCACCGATCTGACCCCCGCGGCTTCCAACCTGCCCGCGTCCAGCGACCTGCGCGGTGACGAAGCGCAGCTGAAGACCCTGGTCGCCGACATACTCGCTGAAGCGCGCAAGCAGGGTGCGAGCGCGGCCGAGGTTTCCGTGAGCGCCGACATCGGGCTTTCGGTGAGCGTTCGCAAGGGCAGCGTGGAAACCATCGAGTTCAACCAGGACCGCGGTTTCGGGATTACCGTCTACTTCGGTGCCCGCAAGGGCTCAGCCAGCACCTCGGACAGCAGCCGGGAGGCGATTCACGAGACCGTCCGCGCTGCCGCCAACATCGCCCGGTTCACCCAGGAGGACCCGTGCAACGGCCTTGCCGATGCCGAACTCATGCCCGCCGCCCTGCCGGAGCTGGGTCTCTACCACCTGTGGGAGCTCGATCCTGCCCGGGCCGAAGCGCTGGCGCTGGAATGCGAGAACGCGGCGTTCGAACACGATCCCCGGGTCGTGAACTCCGAGGGCGCTCAGGTCAGCACCCAGCAGAGCTGTCGCGTGTACGGCAACAGTCACGGCTTCATCGGCAGCTATCTCGGCACCCGTCACGGGGTGAGCTGCGCGGTAATCGCCGAAGACGACCGCGGCATGCAGCGCGACTACTGGTACACCCTGGCGCGGGATGCCGACGAACTCGACGACGCGGCCGGCGTGGGCAGGCGCGCCGCACAGCGGGCAGTGGAACGACTGTCGCCGCGCCGGGTGCAGACCGGAAAGTTCCCGGTGCTGTACGCGCCGGAAGTGGCGTCCGGGCTGATCGGCCACCTGCTCGGCGCCCTCGCGGGCGGTGCCCAGTACCGCAAGGCGTCGTTCCTTCTCGATGCGCTGGGCAGCCAGGTCGCGGCGAGCCACCTCAGCCTGATCGAAGAACCTCATCTGCCTGGCCGGATCGGCAGCGCCGGCTTCGATGGTGACGGTGTCGCCACCTGGTCGAAGCCGTTCGTCGCCAACGGTATGGCGGAACACTACGTCCTTTCGGCGTACTCCGCGCGCCGCCTCGGCATGCGCACCACGGGCAATGCCGGCGGCGTTTTCAATCTGTCCGTGCACGGTGAAACCCGCCCGGTGGCCGAACTGCTGCGCAGCATGAATCGCGGCCTGGTGGTCACGGAACTGATGGGTCAGGGGGTCAACGGCGTGACCGGAGACTACTCCCGCGGGGCTTCCGGATTCTGGGTCGAGAACGGCGAGATCACCTTCCCGGTGGACGAGATCACCATTGCCGGCAATCTCCGCGACATGTACGCGGGGCTGGAACTGATCGGCGATGACGTCGACGAGCGGGGGAACATCCGCGCGCCGAGTCTGCTGATCTCCTCCATGACGATCGCCGGGGACTGAACCGCCCTCCGCGCCAGCGGGTCGTAGAAGAGACTGTCGCGCGGCGGGCGGCGCCGGAAAAAGATTCGTGAGCCTCGCTCGGCCGCTCCGCGGTTCCCTCGGTCGGTGACGTTGCCCGCTGCGCGGTCAAGTCGCCTCCCTCGGCCGAGCTACACGGCTTCACGAATCTTTTTCCCGCACCGCCCGCCGCACCCCACGCCCTTCGCCAACCGGCCGGCGGAGGGCGGTTCAGTCCCCGGTTGCTGGGTTGCAGGATCAGCGGTCCTGGTATTTGTCAGCGGTATGCGTACCCGCAATGACGGCCTTGGCGACGGGGCATGGTCGGGCCGAACCCCGGCAAGGACGGGTGCTTCAGAAGCGGACGTCGGTGACGGGGACGTGACGGGGGAAAACACTTTGCAGCCCGTGTAGCGAGGCCGAACGAAACGGATTGACTCCGCAGGAGGCAATTCCGTGGAGAGAGGGGAGTGCCGGAGGCACCCGAGTGAGGGCAGCAAAGTGCCTTTTCCCCCGCGCGCGGCCCCGGCGCCGACAGCCCCTTGAGAATCACCCGCTCCGAATCCCCCGGCGCCGACAGCCCCTTCAGAATCAACCGCTCCGAAACCCCTCAGGCGTATACCAGCGTCGCCAGCCCCAGAAACACGAAGAACCCGGTGACGTCAGTGATCGTTGTCAGCACCACGCCGCCGGCCAGCGCCGGGTCGATCTTCATCGCCCGCAGAATCGAGGGCAGCAGGCTGCCGGCGACTCCGGCCATGATCAGGTTCACGACCATGGCCACCGCGATCACCCCGCCCAGCACCAGGTCCTGGAACACGGTGGCGGCCGCTGCGGCCACCACGCCGGCCAGCAGCAGCCCGTTGAGGCAGGCGACCAGAAATTCCCGGTTGAGCAGGTAGCCGAGATTGGCGCGGCCGATCTGACCCAGGGCGATCCCGCGAATGACCAGGGTCAGGGTCTGGGTGCCGGCGATACCGCCCATGCTGGCGACGATGGGCATCAGCACCGCCAGCGCCACGACCTTGGCAATGGTCTCTTCGAACAGGTTGATTACCGCGGAGGCGAGAAAAGCGGTGAGCAGATTGATGCCCAGCCAGAGTGCACGGCGCCGCGCCGTGATCATGATCGGCGCGAAGGTGTCCTCCTCCACCTCGAGACCCGCGGTGGCCAGCAGCGCCTCCTCGGCGTCCTCAACGATCACGTCGACCACGTCGTCGATGGTGATGCGCCCAACCACCCGGCCTTCGGGGTCTATCACCGGCGCCGACACCAGATCCTGGTCGGTGAAGATCCGCGCCACCTCGGTGTCGGCCATTGCCACGGGAATGGCGGTGGCGTCCGTGTCCATGATCTCCCTGACGGTAACCGATACGTCGGCGGTGAGCAGGCGCGAGAGCGGCAATACGCCGACGTACTCGTCCTGCTTGTTCACCACGATCAGGGAGTCCAGCGGGTCCGGCAGGTCCTTGCGCAGGCGCAGGTAGCGCAGTACCAGTTCCACCGCATGGCGCGGCTGCACCGTGATGGTGTCGGTGTTCATGATGCCGCCGGCGCTGTACTCGTCGTAGGACAGCACCGCTTCCACCCGGGCCCGGTCCTTGGCATTCATCGCTGCAAGGACTTCCGCCGACAGGGTTTCCGGCAGTTCCTGGAGGATGTCCGCGAAGTCGTCGGTTTCCAGCTCGTCGGCGGCGGCCACCAGCTGAGCCGGAGCCATGGACTCCAGGAAGCGGGCGCGGACGTCCTCGCTCAGATACTGGAGCGCCTGGTTCTCCTGGTCCTCGTCGAGCAGCTCCCAGAGCACCCAGCGCACTTTCGGTGGGGTGGAAGTGAGGACGTTGGCGATCTCCTGCGGCCGCAGGGATTCCAGTAGGTAGCGGGTCTCCTCCAGCGAGCCGGAGCCAAACGACGCTATGACCTCGTCGAGCTGGTCCTGAAAAGAGCGCTCCACTACTAGTCGAGCTCGCCGAAGCCCTGATTGATCAGATCCCTCAGGGCGGCGAACGCCTCGTCCTCGTCGGGACCGGTCACGCTGAGCTCCAGCTCGCTGCCCACGGGGGCGGCCAGCAGCATCACGCTCATGATGCTCTTGCCGTCGGCTGCGTTGCCGTCTTTGCTGAGGCGGATGTCGCTCGCGTAGGCTTTCGCCAGATTAACGAACTTGCTCGCTGCTCTGGCGTGCAGGCCCAACGGGTTGACGATGGTGAGTGACGTATGCGGCAAGGGGCGTCCTCAGGGATCAGTCCAGTTCCCGGTGACGTACCAGCACACTCGCAAAGTGACCTGCGAAATGCCGTCCCAGGGTCTCAGCCATGTAGACGCTGCGATGCTGACCGCCCGTGCAACCGATCGCAACCGTCATGTAGGTGCGGTGATCCTCCTCGAAGCGCGGCAGCCAGCGCTCCAGAAAGCTGCTCAGGTCGTTCTGCATCTCCATGACCGTCGGGTCCGTTCCCAGGAACTCCTGTATCGCCGGATCGCGACCGGTGAGGGGCCGCAGTTCGGCGACCCAGTAGGGGTTGGGGAGACAGCGGATATCGAACACCAGATCGGCATCCACCGGCACGCCGAACTTGTACCCGAAGGAGCGGAACAGCAGTGACAGACCGGAACGAGTGCTGCCGATTACCCGGGCAGCGATGAGGTCCGTGAGCTGGTGCCCGCGCAGATTGGTCGTGTCGATGTTCATGTCGGCGAGGTCCGAGAGGCTTTCCAGCACCTCGCTCTCCGCTTCGATCGCCTGCAGCAGATCGGTTCGTTCGTCGGTTAGCGGATGGCGTCGGCGGGTTTCGCTGAAACGTTTTACCAGCGTGGCCGAGAGTGCGTCGAGATAGATGATCTGGCTGTCGAGTTCCAGCCGATCGAGGGCCATGACGATTTCCGGAAATCGCTCCAGGTCGCGGCTGCGCGCATCTATGCAGACCGCCACGTTGCTACGCCGCTGCGCCGGGTCGCGCAGCGCGTTGTGTACCAGGGATTGCAGCAGGTTGATGGGGAAATTGTCGATGCAGTTGTAGCCGGCGTCCTCGAGGGCGCGCAGGGCGGTGGTTTTCCCCGACCCGGAGCGCCCGCTGATGATCACCAGCTTCATGCGGCCTGGCTGCTGACCAGGCTCACCAGCTCCTTGTAGAGCTCACTGTCCGACGCCTGCTCTCTGAGAGACCGGCGGTTGTCCGGGTCCTGAAACAGGCGTGCCAGTGCCGCCAGGACCTCGAGGTGAGCGTTCGATTCCTCCGGTGGTACCACGAGAACGAACAGCAGGTCCACGGGCGCCCCATCCGGCGCGTCGTAGTCCACGGGTTCGTTGAGCCGCAGAAACGCGCCGTGGATTCGGTCGCAGGCGGTACGGCAGTGCGGGATGGCGACACCGTCGCCGAGCGCCGTGCTGCCCAGGCGCTCGCGGTTCATCAACTCGTCGAACAGCGTGCGCGCCGTGAGATCTTCGTTGCGCTCGGCGAGCACCTCCGCGGCGATCTCGATGGCGCGTTTGCGCGACTGCGCGTCCACGTCGGCGCGGGTGGTGTTGTGGTCCAGAATGCTGGTGATGTCGAACATGGGCTGGTTATTGCGCTACCTGGTGGTGAGTGGAACGGCCCGATCAGCGGCCGTGATGACGATTGACCAGCTTTTCCTTGTGCTTGAGGAGCTGGCGGTCGAGTTTGTCGGTAAGGGCGTCTATGGCGGCGTACATGTCTTCGGAGTCCGCGTCGGCGAACAGCTCGGCGCCGCTCACGTGAATCGTCGCTTCGGCGCGCTGCTTCACCTTTTCGACCGAAAGCACGACGTGAACGTTGGTGATCTGGTCGAAGTGCCGCTCGAGTTTGCCGAGCTTTTCGGTTGTGTAGTTCTTCAGGGCGTCCGTGACGTCGACGTGGTGTCCGGAGATGCTGAGCTGCATGTTAGGCCTCCTCGGGTTTCAAACGAGCCGTTTGCGCTCGTTGGATGGGGGAATCGACAGCGACTCCCGGTATTTCGCCACGGTCCGCCGCGCAACGTTGATGTTCTGCTTGGCAAGGATGGTGGCGATCTTGTTGTCACTCAACGGTTTTCTCGGATTCTCCTCCGCGGTGAGCTTCTTGATCAACGCCCGGATGGCGGTGCTGGACACCTCGCCGCCGGAACTGGTTGAGACGTGGCTTGAGAAGAAGTACTTCAGCTCGAAGATGCCACGCGGGGTGTGCATGTATTTGCGATTGGTCACGCGGGAGATCGTGGATTCGTGCATCTCCACCGCTTCGGCGATGTCGTGCAGCACCAGCGGCTTCATCGCTTCCTCGCCGTACTCGAGAAACCCGCGCTGATGCTCGACGATCCGGGTAGCCACCTTCAGCAGCGTTTCGTTGCGGCTCTGCAGGCTCTTGAGAAACCAGCGTGCTTCCTGCAGGTTGTCGCGCAGGTAGGTATTCTCGCTGCTGTTGTCGGCGCGCTTCACCAGGTTGGCGTAGGTGTCGTTGATGCGCAGGCGCGGCGTTGCCTCGCCGTTCAGCTCCACCTGCCAGCGGCCGTTGCGCCGGCTCACCAGCACGTCGGGGACGACGTATTCCGGAACGTCCGCGGCGATGCTGGAACCCGGTCGGGGATTCAGCGACTGGATCAGCCGGATGACCTCCGCGAGTTCCTCTTCGCTGAGCTTGAGTTTGCGCTTCAGCGCGGCAAAGTCGCGCGAACCCAGCAGAGCGATGTGCTGCTCGACGAGGCAGCGCGCGGGTTCCAGCCACTGGGTGTCCGCGGGTAGCTGCCTGAGCTGCAGGCTGAGACACTCGCCGAGGTTTCGCGCCGCCACGCCGGTCGGGTCGAACTGCTGGATGTGTTTCAGCACCGCCACCACCTCGTCGACGTCGACGGTCGTCGACTCGTCGTCGAAGGGCCCGAGGCTTTCGGTGATCTCTTCCACGCTTGCCGTGAGCATGCCATCCGGGTCGATGGCGTCGATGATGGCGACGGCGATCATGCGGTCGACGTCGGACATCTGCGTGAGGTTTAGCTGCCAGATCAGATGGTCCTGCAGGCTCTCGGTCGCGCTGTTGCGGGCATCGAGATCCCAGTCCTCGTCGGGTCCAGGGCCGCTTGCGCCGGCACCTCCGGGATAGATGTCGTCCCACTGGGTGTCCACCGGAAGATCCTCGGGAATCGGCGAATCCCACTCGCCGTCCACGGCCGCTTCGTCAGCGTCGCCGTCTGAGTCGGTCCGCAGGGACTCGAGGTTCAGTTCGTCTCCGTTGTGCTCGGCCCGGTCGTCGTCGTCGTCGTCGCCGGAAGGGTCGGGATCGGGGTCGTGGTCGCCCGGCTCGTCGGTGGAGTCACGCTCGTCCGCCTCCAGCCCTTCCTCGGCGAGGTTTTCCGACTCCTCTTCGAGTTCCAGCATGGGGTTCGATTCGAGTGCGGTCTGAATCTCCTGCTGCAGGTCCAGACTCGACAGCTGCAGCAGGCGGATCGCCTGCTGCAGCTGCGGGGTCATGGTGAGCTGCTGGCCCAGTTTTATCGACAGCGTCTGTTTCATACCGCGTAATGTCGGCGCCGGTCGGGGTTGCCCGGCCGGCTAGAGCCTGAATCCTTCTCCCAGGTAAACGCTTCTCACGGTGGCGTCGTCAAGTATGGCTGCAGGATTGCCTTCTGCAATGATGTGTCCAGCGTTGACGATGTAGGCCCGGTCACAGATGTCCAGGGTATCGCGGACGTTGTGATCGGTGATCAGCACGCCGATGCCGCGCTTTGCCAGGGCGCGGATCTCGTTCTTGATGTCGGATACCGAGATCGGGTCGACGCCGGCGAACGGCTCGTCGAGGAGCATGAAAGCCGGTTCGGTTGCCAGGGCCCGGGCGATTTCCAGGCGCCGCCGTTCGCCGCCCGAGAGGCGCTCGCCCATGGATTTGCGTACGCCCTGCAGGTTGAACTCGTCGAGCAGGGTTTCGAGCACCTCCTGCTGGCCGCGTCGGTCCAGGTCGCGGCGCAGCTCGAGCACGGCGCGCAGGTTGTTCTCGGTCGACAACTTGCGGAAAACGCTGGCTTCCTGGGGCAGGTAGCCGATGCCGGCTCTGGCGCGCTCGTGCATCGGAGCCCGGGTGAGTTCGTGTCCTTCCAGGTCGATGCGGCCGGCATCGGCGCGGATCAGCCCGACGATCATGTAGAAGGTGGTGGTCTTGCCTGCGCCGTTGGGACCGAGCAGGCCGACGATCTCGCCGCCCGATAGTCTGAGGCTCACGTTCTCCACCGCGACCTTGGTGCGGTAGGCCTTGCGCAGTGCCTCTGCCGACAGGGTTGGCACCGGCTACTCGGTGCGTGCCGCGGGCTGCACGGTCACCCGTACCGGGCCTTCCTCTCCCGACTCCGCATTGACCTTGCCCGCGACGATGTCGTAGTCGATCAGCTCGCCGGCAATCTCGTTCCCACCCTGCTCGAGGTACGCGTCGCTCTGCAGATGGATGCGCTCTTCACGGGTGAGGTAGACGATGGTTCGGGCGCGGGCCTTGACTTCGCCCTGGTCGGCCTCGAGCTGCTGCTGGTAGCGGGCCGGCGTGCCGGTAGCCGTGATCCGCACGACCTTCTGGCCCTCGGTCTCGATGGTCATCTGGTCGGCGCTGACGCGCATGGTGCCCTGGACAGCCTCGACCGCACCGATGTAGACCACGGTGCCGGCGTTCTGGTCGTACTCGGCGCGCTGGGCTTCGATCTGAATGGGCTGGTCGGCATCTTCCGGGAGCGCACGCGCGGCGCCGCCGGGAAGCAGCACGGTGAGCAGTCCGAGAACCAGTGCCGTGCGGCTACTTGAACTGCGCCGGCTCGAGCACCGTTTGGACGGGTTCGATGGCCGACGAATGAAACGTGAGCAGGCCAAGCTGTAAATCACCTTCCAGACCAGTGGCCGTAGTGCGGCCGTACGGGCTGTCGATGATAACATCATGATCGGTTTCGGCGTATTGACGCCGCGGATAGACGGTCAGCGCCGGCGTCGTCAGGCGAAGGCGTTGCTGGTCGGCGCCGGTCTGTTCGAGAATGACGTTCTCCTGCAGCAGCACGGTTTCCTCGTCGGCGCCCGCCGGCGGGCGGCGCAGGGTACCGTGCGCCGCGCTCAGCTGCCACGGGGGCCGGTCGCTGTCGAGCAGGGTGAGCACCGGCTGGCTCAGGCGGGTAATGGCCTCCCGTTCGAAGTGACGTACGTCGTCAGAGGCGAGGCGGTACTCCAGGGTTCCGTCGGCGCGGTACTGGCTGACCACGGCCCCCTCCATGTAGAAGTCCGGCTCGCCTTCGAAGCCCGCAGTAAGCGTCGTGGTCAACGGGCCCGGGCCGGGCCGCTCCAGCACCAGCAGGGCGATGCCCGCGGCAACCAGCAGCAGAACGAGCATGATCCAGCCGCGCCCGACCCGGCTGGTGCGGTTGCTGTCCGCGCCGACCGGGCTGACGGCGTCCGGTTGACTCACGGGTCGTACGGCCAGCGCCCGCGGGCGCGCAGCAGCAGCTCGCACACTTCACGCGCTACGCCGTGACCACCGCGCAGCCCGGTGACGTAGTGGGTATGCGCCAGTGCCGACGGGTGGCCGTTGGCTACGCCGATCGCGAGGCCCACCATGGCGAAGGCAGCAAGGTCGGGGAGATCGTCACCGACATGGGCGACCGCGGCGCCATCGAGGCTCAGGCTGTCGATCAGGCGGTGCAGCGTGGCGGCTTTGTCCACGACGCCCTGGAACACGTGCTCGACGCCGAGTTCCGTGGCGCGCCGTGCTACCGCCGTCGACGAGCGCCCGGTGATGATGGCGGTGCGCACATCGTGCTCGGCGAGCAGTTTGATGGCGCTGCCGTCCTGCACGTGGAACGCTTTGATCTCGTCGCCGTTCGCGCTGTAGTAGATGCGGCCGTCGGTCAGCACGCCATCGACGTCGAAGCTGACGAGCTGCACCGGCCGCGCCCGTGCCAGCACGTCGTCCGGGAACTCCACTAGATGTCAACCTGTTGAAACAGAACGAGATTGTAGCCGACCCAGCCGGCAAGGATGACGGCGCCTTCGAAGCGCGTGATCACCGGACGGGAACCGACGGCATAGGCGAACAGCGCCAGCGCCAGGGTCAAAGCGAGCATCATGCCGCAATCGCGCCAGAGGACCTCGATGTCGATTTCCGGCGCGCTGACGATGGCCGGCACGGCGAGTACCGCCAGCAGATTGAGGATGTTGGAACCGACCACGTTGCCGATGGCGATGTCGGTGTGGCCCTTCACGGCGGCTCCCACGGTCGCGGCCAGCTCGGGCAGGCTGGTGCCCACGGCGACCACGGTAAGCCCGATGATCAGCTCGCTCACGCCCAGCCACTCGGCCACTTTCACGGCGGCCCAGACCAGGAGCTCCGCGCTCAGCAGCAGAGTCACCAGACCGGCGACGAGCCACAGTACCGCGCGGCCGAGGCTGAGCTGGGGCAGTTCCTGCAGCTCGTCCTGGAGCGCGTCGGTGACGCCGTCGTTGCCGGCTCCCTTATAGCTGGTCAGGCGGTACAGAATGTAGACGAGGGCGGCGATCAGAATCAGCCCGTCCAGGATCGACAGGCGCAGGTCGAAGAGCAGCACCAGCGTCAGCAGGGTGGCGCCGAGCAGCCATGGCAGCTCCGTGCGCAGCACGCCCTGGGAGAACGGCAGCGGCGCGATCATGGCGGTGATGCCGAGCACCAGGCCGATATTGGCGATGTTCGAGCCGATGGCGTTGCCCACTGCAAGCAGCGGATTGCCTTCTATGGAGGCAGTCAGAGATACCAGGATTTCCGGCGCCGACGTGCCCAGGGACACCACCGTGAGACCGATGAGCAGCTTCGATACCCCGAGATGGGTAGCCGTGCTCGCGGCGCCCGACAGGAATCGATCCGCGCTCCACACGAGCGTGATGAATCCGACAATGAGCGCGAGCAGGGGAACCCACATAGGCGACGACGGGTCGAACCGACTTCCGATCGAAAACAGGCGCTCACTTTAGACGGAAGTCGGGCCAGCCAACAAGCTTGCGCAATTCGCGGAAGACGGCCGTGGCAGCGCCGCTGCCCACGCCTTTTCCCCCGGCTCCGATGCTATAGTTGCGCCGCTTCGAACCAGGCGACAGGGCGTGTCAGAAGACAATTACATCGAGATCCGCGACCTGCACTTCTCGCGCGGCCAGCGGAAGATCTTCGACGGGCTGTCCATGGACATTCCGCGTGGCCGTATCACCGGCATCATGGGCCCCAGCGGGACGGGCAAGACCACCCTGCTGCGGATCATCGGCGGCCAGGTGCGGCCCGATGCCGGTGAGGTGCTGGTGGCCGGGCACGACGTCTGCAGACTGTCCCGGGACGAGCTGTTCGAGCTGCGCAAAAACATGGGCATGCTGTTTCAGTCCTCCGCGCTGTTCACCGACCTGTCGGTGTACGAAAACGTCGCGTTTCCGCTGCGCGTGCACACCAGCCTGCCGGAAGACACGATCCGCGACCTGGTGCTGCTCAAGCTGAACGCGGTGGGTCTGCGCGGCGCCCGCGACCTGTTCCCGAGCGAGCTGTCCGGCGGCATGGCCCGGCGGGTGGCGCTGGCGCGGGCCATTGCCCTGGATCCCGGTCTGCTGATGTACGACGAGCCGTTCACCGGCCAGGATCCGATATCCATGGGTGTGCTGGTGTCGCTCATCAAGAACCTGAATCTGTCCCTGGGTACCACGAATCTGGTCGTGTCCCACGACATCCACGAAACCTCGAGCATCGCCGACAAGCTTTACATCATTTCCGATGGCAGGGTCATCGGTCATGGCGCGCCCGACGACCTGCGCCACGATTCCTCTGCCTGGGTGCAGCAGTTCATGCACGGCTCGCCGGACGGGCCGGTTCCGTTTCACTATCCGGCCGACGATCTGCTCTACGACGTGCTCGGGGACGGTGGTCGATGATCGTTCTGCTCCGCAGCCTCGGCATTCTGACGCTGGAACGGCTGCGCGGCCTGGGCAGCGCGACCGTCATGTGGGTCACGGCACTCGCCGGTCTGCCGCGGCGCGGCGACATGGCTCTGCTCGGCCGGCAGATCTACAACATCGGCGTGCTGTCACTGGTGATCATCGTGCTGTCGGCGTTCTCCATCGGCGCCGTCATCGCCCTGCAGTTCTACACCCAGCTCGCGCGCTTCGGCGCCGAGGACGCGGTGGGACTCGGCCTTGCTCTGGTGCTGCTGCGGGAACTCGGTCCGGTGGTGACCGCGCTGCTGTTTGCCGGTCGTGCGGGCTCGGCGATCACCGCGGAAATCGGGCTGATGAAGAGCACCGAGCAGCTTTCCAGCATGGAGATGATGGGGGTGGATCCGCTGCATCGCATCGTGGCGCCGCGGCTGTGGGCCGGAATTCTCTGCCTGCCGCTGCTCACGGCGATCTTCAACGTGGTGGCGATCTACGGCGGCAGCGTGGTGGCGGTGCAGTGGCTCGGCAGCGACTCGGGCGGGTTCTGGTCCGGCATGCAGGACACCGTGGAGATCTGGGACGACATCGGCAAAGGCATGATCAAGACCGTGGTGTTCGCGGTGGTCGTCACCTGGATCGCCGTTTATCAGGGTTACGACACCGAGCCCACGGCGGAAGGCATCGGCCTCGCCACCACGCGCACCGTGGTGACCTCGTCCGTGGCCGTGCTCGCCATCGACTTCATCCTTACGCTGGGTATGTACGGAGACTTCAACTAATGCGGATGCGAACCATCGAGATCAGCGTCGGCGCGTTCATGCTGGCGGGCATCCTCGCCATCGTGGTGCTGATCGTGAAAGTCAGCGGGGTCACGCTGTCCACCGGCGAGTCGGTGCACCTGATCAAAGCCGAGTTCAACGACGTGGCCGGCCTGCGCCTGCGCTCAAAGGTGAGCATGGCGGGTGTTACGATAGGCCGGGTTGCGGGAATCGAGGTGGACCCGAAATACGGTCGCGCCATCGTCGACATGGAGATCGACGACGCTGCCTGGCCGCTGACCGTGGACACCGGGGCAAGGATCCTCACCGAAGGCCTTCTCGGCGCCCGCTACATCGGCCTCAGTCCCGGCGCCGACCCTGAGACGCTTGGCGAGGGGGAATTCATCACCGAGACCCAGGGCGCGCTGGTACTTGAGAACCTCATCGGCGACCTGGTTACCCGATTAGGAGCTTCGAATTGATGACTTCAAATCTGCACAGGCGCCGGCTCGGCCTCGGCGTGCTCCTGATGGCCTCCATCGGCGCGTTGCTGGCCCCGCCGGGCTGGGCGGCCGAATCCGGCCAGGTCGCCGCCGCGGACCCGGCTCCGACGGAGGCCGGAGTTTCGCCGGCCAGAGCGGCCACCCCGACAGAAATGGTGCGCGGAACTTCCGACTCGGTGCTGGAACTCATCGCCAGCGCCAAGGGGTATGCGAAGGAAGATCCCGAGCGGTTCTATCGCGAGGTCGAAGCGCTGCTGTCGAACGTGGTGGACTTCGACAGCTTCGCGCGCAGCGTTATGGCCGGGCACTACCGGGACGCGACGCCGGAACAGGCGCGGCGGTTCGCCGAGACGTTCAAGTGGGGTCTGGTGCGGACCTACGCGCTGGCGCTCACCGAGTTCGAGGATGGCAAGGTGGTGGTGCTGGAGCCCGATCAGCCGCCGCGAAATCCGAAGCGTCAGACCGTGACCATGGAGATTCATGCCAGCACGGGCGAGGTCTATCCGGTGCTCTACTCGGTGACCCAGGAGGACGACGGTTCCTGGCTGATCCGCAATCTCATCGTCAACGGCGTGAATATGGGTCTGACTTATCGCAACCAGTTCGACAGCGCCATGAACGACCCGAAGTACGGGCGCGACATGGATCGGGTGATCGACGGCTGGGGCGATCTGTTGAAGTCCGAAGCGCCCGCTCTGACCGCAGACAGCACGCCGGGTGCCGAAGCTTGAGCGACGCTGGGTTCGATTTCCGGCTCGAGGGCAGCGTCACGTTTGCCAATCTGCTCGCGCTCCGTGGCGCGGGGGAGGCCGCGATTGCCGCCGCCGGCGACCGCGTGCGGGTCGACCTGTCCCCGCTGGAGGCGGGGAACAGCCTGGCGGTCGCGCTGCTGATGACCTGGTTCCGGACGGCTGAGCATGCGGGCAAGAGCGTGTCCTTCGCCGGTGCTCCGGACGATCTGGAGCGCATCATCGGCCTGTACGGCGTGGACGACGTGCTGCCGCTGGCTGCCGCCGATCGGCGCCCGCAAGAGGCGGTGAAATGATGAACGAACGAATTGCCGAGGCCATTCTCGCGCGCCTGCCGGACGCCGAGGTTGCCGCCGTCGTGGACGGCAACCGGGCGGAAATCACGGTAATCAGCCGGGAATTCGTGGGGATGTCGCGGGTCAGGAAACAGCAGGCGGTCTATGCGTGCATCAATGATCTGATTGCCGACGGCACCCTGCACGCCGTTTCGATCCGGGCGCTCACGCCTGACGAAGGACGCTAGCCTGGACCGTGGACAAGCTGCTCATCACCGGTGGCAAGCGGCTGGCAGGCGCGCTGCGCATCTCCGGGGCAAAGAACGCGGCGCTGCCCATTCTCGCGGCCACGGTGCTCACCGAAGAAGCGGTGGTGCTCGACAACCTGCCGCACCTGCACGACGTCACCACCATGCTCGAACTGCTCGGCTGCCTGGGGGTGGGCGTGGTCGTCGACGAGAAGATGCGCGTGGAGGTCTGCGCCAGCAAGCTGGGCCAGCTGCGTGCGCCCTACGAACTGGTGAAAACCATGCGCGCGTCGTTCGTGGTCATGGGCCCGTTGCTCGGACGCTTCGGCATGGCGGAAGTGTCGCTGCCGGGTGGCTGCGCGATCGGGGCGCGCCCGGTGGATCAGCATCTCAAGGCGCTGACCGCGCTCGGAGCCGACATCGATGTCGATGAGGGCTACGTCATCGCCCGGGCGCCCGACGGTCTGAGCGGCGCCGACTTCCGCTTCGATCTCGTCACGGTCGGCGGGACGCAGAATCTGCTGATGGCCGCGACCCTGGCGCGCGGCACCACGCGAATCGGCAACGCCGCCTGTGAGCCCGAGGTCGAAGACCTCGGCAACTTCCTCAATGCCATGGGTGCCCGGGTGTCCGGTCACGGCACGCCGTACATCGTGGTCGAGGGGGTCGAGCGCCTGCACGGCTGCGAGTACCGGGTCATGCCGGACCGGGTGGAAGCCGGCACCTACCTGATCGCGGCCGCCGCTACCCGCGGCAGCGTGCGGCTCAACCGCGTCGATCCCCACACGCTGGGCGCCGTGCTCGACAAACTGCGGGAAGCGGGAGCCACGCTCACCGTGGGCGAAGACTGGATCGAGCTCGACATGGAGGGTCGGCGGCCGCGCGCAGTCGACATCGAAACAGCGGTCTATCCGGGATTTCCCACCGACATGCAGGCGCAGTTTCTCGCCATGAACGCCGTCGCCGAAGGCGACAGCAGCATCACCGAGACGATCTTCGAAAACCGTTTCATGCACGTTCAGGAAATCAATCGGCTGGGCGCCCGAATCGAGCTGGCGGATGCCAACCGGGCGCTGGTGCACGGCGTGAACCGTCTCAAGGCGGCACCGGTCATGGCTACGGACCTGCGCGCTTCGTTCAGCCTGGTCGTGGCGGCGCTGGTGGCGGAAGGCACGACGCTCATAGACCGCATCTACCACATCGACCGCGGCTACGAGACCATCGAGGAGAAGCTGTCCCAGCTCGGCGCCGACGTGCAGCGGGTGTCGCGGATGCCGCCGCGCGGGGAGCGCGGCGCGACCGGTGGTGCAGCGTCGTGAGCGGCCTGACGATCGCGCTCAATCGTGGACGCATTCTCGAGGAGTGTCTGCCCATGCTGGCGGCGGCGGGGATCAGGCCCACCGAACCCCTGAACGGCAGTCGCAAACTGGTCTTCGATACCGAACAGGGTGGGCACACCCTCGTCGTCATGCGCGGCTCGGACGTGCCCACCTACGTCGAATTCGGCGCCGCCGACGTCGGCATCGTCGGCAAGGATACCCTGCTCGAGCATGGCGACGGTGGCTACTACGAGCGCCTCGATCTCGGCATCGGCCGCTGCCGGCTCATGACCGCGGCGCCGCCGGGTGCCGACCTCTCCGGTCGGCCGCTGCGGGTCGCGACCAAGTTCGTCAACGTGTCCCGGCGCTACTTCGAGCGCCAGGGACGCCAGGTAACGATCATTCCGCTGTCCGGGGCGATGGAGATCGCGCCGCTGATGGATCTCGCGGACTGCATCGTCGACATCGTCGATACCGGCAACACCCTGAAGGCAAACGGTCTGCAGGCCCTGGAAACCATCGCCGAGATCAGCACCCGGTTGATCGTCAATCGCGCGTCCATGCGAACCCGGTTCGACCAGGTGCAGGCGCTGGTGAGTTCGCTGCGTGGAGCGGCGGCGTCGTGAGCCTGGCGCTGCGTCGGCTCGACACTGCCGACCCGGGGTTCACGGCGGCCCTCGACGAGCTGCTGTCCTGGGAGGTGGGCGAGGACGATCAGGTCAACCGCATCGCCGCCGATATCATCCGCGACGTGCGCCGACGCGGCGACGCCGCTCTGCTGGAACTCACCGCGCGCCTCGACCGCTGGTCGCCCGAGGCGCCGGCGGATCTGCTGATCGACGCCGATCAGTTCCGTCGAGCCTTCGAGTCGCTGGCGGATGCCGAGCGTCTGGCGCTGCAGCAGGCGGCCGCCCGCATCGATGAGTACCACCGCCATCAGCTCGAGCAGGACTGGTCCTTCACCGACGAGCACGGCAGCGTGCTCGGCCAGCGGATCACGGCGCTGGACCGGGTCGGTCTGTACGTGCCGGGCGGTCAGGCGGCGTATCCGTCCACGGTGCTCATGTCGGCGATACCGGCCCGGGTGGCCGGCGTGGGTGAGATCGTGATGACGGTGCCGACCCCGGACGGCGTCCGCAATCCGCTGGTCCTGGCTGCGGCGCACGTTGCCGGCGTTCCCCGGGGCTTCGCCGTGGGCGGCGCTCAGGCGGTCGCGGCGCTGGCTTTCGGTACCGCCACGGTGCCTCGGGTGGACAAGATCATGGGTCCCGGCGGCGCGTTCGTTGCGGCCGCCAAGCGCCAGGTGTTCGGTGCCGTGGGCATCGACCTGATCGCCGGACCGAGCGAGGTGCTGATCATCGCCGATGGATCTGCCCCGCTGGAGTGGATGGCGCTCGACCTGTTCTCCCAGGCCGAGCACGACGCCGCCGCCCAGGCCATTCTGCTGTCGCCGGACGCGGGCTATCTCGATGCGCTGCTGGCGGAAATGGAGCGGCAGCTGGCCGGACGGCCGCGGGCTGCGATCATACGCGAGTCCCTCGACCGCCGCGGCGCGCTGATCCGCACCCGGGATCTCGACGACGCCGTGGCCATCGCCAACCGCATCGCGCCCGAGCACCTGGAACTGGCAGTGGCCGACCCGGATGCGATTCTCGACGGGATCCGCCACGCTGGCGCCATTTTCGTCGGCGCCCATTCGCCCGAGGTGATGGGTGACTACGCTGCGGGTCCCAGTCACGTTCTCCCGACCTTCGGTACGGCGCGGTTCTCCTCACCGCTGGGGGTCTACGACTTCCAGAAGCGCAGCTCGATCATCCGTCTCAGCCCCGAAGGCGCCGAGCAGGTCGGGCGCACCGCGGCGGTATTGGCGCACGGCGAAGGGCTCGAGGCGCACGCCCGCTCTGCCGAACTGCGGATTCGCGGCCTCGACCACAACCGCTGAGCGCGGCTGCCGCGCGGTGGTTCAGCCGGCGTCGAGCCGGCGGAACACCTCTGCCAGAAAACCGCGCCGTTCCGGCGCCAGATAGCGGAAGTTGGCGCCGCGGTCCATGAGCTCCCAGAACTGGGCCCGGTCGTCGCTGAGCAGGCTGCTGCGAAGGTGGTCGAGGCGCTCGCGTTTCTCGCCGCGCAGGTCGTCGATGATTCGGTTGGTGCGTTCATCGTCGCCACGTTCGAGGAAGAACGTCGCCAGCTGGATCTGGGCGCGGCGTACGCCGAGCTGGATCTCGTCCCGGTCCTCTCCGGTGATTTCCTGGTCCAGGGCGAGAAAGCAGCCGAGGAGCGGGTCCAGCGCCGCGGCGTCGCCTTCCACCGCGAGCTCGATGAGCTGCATCACGTCGTAGGCGGCGGTCTCCAGCAGGAACGGAATGCCCATCCGGTTCGCCAGGTGGCCGTACTCCTGCAGGTATTCGGCCACCTTGACGGCGTCGGACTCCCGACCTTTTTTCAGCATCTGTTCGCCCAGCACCCGGTACTGGTTCATCAGGAAATAGGCGGTTCGAGGATCTCGAGCGTTGATGGTGGTGCGCAGGTAGCTGTTGAAGCTGCGGCGGCAGAGTTCCAGCAGCTGCGGCCGGTCGGCACCGAGGGCGGAGCCGATCTGCTGGGTGTTGATGCCGATGACGTTGGCCACGTCGCCGGACTGTCCGGTGGTCTGTCCGAGAAGGGACAGGTAGCGGCGGAACAGCTTGCGCTCGAGCCACAGGCCCTGGGTCTGGACCTCGGTCATGGTTTCCGGCGCGAGCGCGACGAAGTCCGGATCCGAAGCGATGGCGTCGGTCACCCGGAACCAGTCGTCGGGCAGGCCATCGCGGACCTCGACGTAATCCATCAGCAGTCTGGCCATCGCGTCGACGGCGGCCATGGCGATGCTGCGGTCGCCCTGGGCGATGGCGCTGCGCGCCACGTCCTGGAGCTGATCCACGGCCTCTTCGACGCGGGACTGGGAATCCGGCACGTTGCCGATCCGCACCCGGAGGATGCGCCGGTAGGCATCCCGGCTGATCCTCTGGATGACACTGATCGGTGATAGAAACGCGAATACGAAATAGATGTAGGGAACGAGCAGCAGCAGGCACAGCACCACCAGCGCCAGGGTGATGGCGAAGCCGGCGTGGGGCAGGACCGCATCGCTGCTGACCGGCGCCATGACTGCGGATGTCCACACGCACTGCAGGGTGGTGATGACGAACAGGCCCAGCACCAGCAGATTCACCGGCTCGCGCAGGAACAGGCGGGTGATTTCGTGGCTGTAGCGGTTGGCCGCGAGTTCCACGACGATGGCCACCACGGTGATGGCGATGGCCAGGACCGCGGCCACCACCTCAGCTGCATTGGAGACAATGTCGAAAGCGGCTTCGACGTCGAGCGTGCCGAGCCATTCCACCGGACTGGTGAGCGGGGCCAGCGAGGTCTTCCCGAGGATCGCGCCGGCGACCATGAGGACGACGCTGACCACCATCAGCGAGAGGAAAATGACGATCGGTACCGCCAGGGGCCGATGCTCCGACAGCGAAAGCTGCGGGCTATTCATGTTGCGCTCCGTTGTGCCCGAAGGCGGGGACCGGGTTCATGGGCCCGGATCAGTTCGGAACCGGACGTTCACCCGAGCGGGCCGTCACCGTGAGCTGGTCTTCGCCGCGCAGTATGTCCAGCAGGATCGACGAGCCTGGCGCAGCGTGGGCAATCAGTCGGCTCACGACGGCCGAGCTTACCGCGGGCTGCTCGTTGATGGCGATGATCAGGTCGCCGACCCGCAGGCCGGCCTGGTCGGCCGGTCCCTTCTGCAGCACGCGGGTGACTTCGAGGCCCACGGCCATGCCCGGGTCCGGCGTGCTCGCCAGTTCGACCCCCAGCCAGCCCCGGGTGACGCGGCCGGTTTCGATGATCTCGTCGAGAACGGTCATGGCGAGCTGCACGGGGATTGCGAAGCCGATGCCCTCGGAGCCGCCGGAGCGGGAGAATATCAGCGTGTTCACGCCGATCAGGTTGCCGGTCGCGTCGATCAGCGCTCCACCGCTGTTGCCCGGATTGATGGCCGCGTCAGTCTGGATGAAATCGTCGTAGGGGCTGGGGCTGATGCCGGTCCGGCCTTTGGCGCTGATGATGCCGGACGACACGGTCTGCCCGATGCCGAACGGGTTGCCGATCGCCAGCGCAACATCGCCGACCTCGACCAACGCGGACGCACCCAGGGGAATCGGGCGCAGGCCGTTCGCTTCCACCTTGATCACCGCCAGGTCCGTCTCCGGATCGGAGCCGATGACGGTCGCCGTGGTGGCCTGGCCGTTGCTGAACGCCACCAGGATCTCGTCGGCGCCGGCGATGACGTGGTTGTTGGTCAGGATGTAGCCGTCCTCGCGGACGATGACGCCGGAACCGAGCGAGCTCTGCATGTGGTTCTGATCGCCGGTGGTGAATCGGTCGCACCACTCCTTGAAGCGGGGCAACTGGCAGATCGGAGGGGTCTGCAGTTTGCTCGAATAGATGTTCACCACAGCCGGGGCCGCTGCCTTGACCGCCTCGGCGTAGCCCGGCTTGGGGCTCGGCGTCGATGGCGATCGGGTCGCCAGCATCACCGCCAGGCCGACCACGGCGCCCACCAGCGCCGGCAGCAGCACATATCGCATCATTTCCCGCATGGCGGCGGAAATTAGCAGAAAAGCTGGCTCCGCGCCCGTCCGACGGCCTGGTGGCAGGGCCGGTTTCGACGCTCGTGGGCGTGCCGCGGCGGGTAGGCACGGATCGGACGTCAGGCTAAAGTTCCCGCCATGTCACCCCAGGACCGTTACCTTGCCCTGCTGCAGACCGATGGGTTTGCCCGCGACCCCGCCCAGCAGCAGGTGGTCGATCTGCTCGACGAGCTCTATCGCTCCCTGAGCGAGCGCCGGGCGGATGCCGGCAACTGGTTCGAGCGGTTGCTCGGCGGTGGCCGCCTGCTCGGGGGAAATCGATCCAGAGCCGAGCCGGTGCGCGGCCTCTACCTGTGGGGTGGGGTGGGTCGGGGCAAGACCATGCTCATGGACCTGTTCTATGAGTGTCTGCCGGCGGACGACCGGACGCGCATGCACTTCCATCGTTTCATGCAGCGCACCCACCGGGAGCTCGAGAGCCTGGCCGGCACGCCCAACCCTCTGGAACGGGTGGCGGATCGGTTCGCCGACGAGGCGAGCGTGCTGTGCTTCGACGAATTCTTCGTGTCCGACATCGGCGATGCGATGATTCTTGCCGAACTGCTGGAAGGTCTGTTCGAACGCGGCGTGACTCTGGTGGCGACTTCGAACGTCGCCCCGGACCTGCTCTACGACAACGGTCTGCAGCGACGGCGATTCCTGCCGGCCATCGAATTGCTCAAACGGCACACCCGGGTGGTCAACGTGGACGGCGAAGTCGACTACCGGCTGCGGGTTCTCGAGCGGGCCGAGATCTACCACGCGCCGCTCGACGGCGCCGCCGAGCAGACCCTGGAACGCAGCTTTCTCGCCCTGGCCCCGGAGCAGCCCGAGCGTGACGTCGTGCTGGAGATCGAGGGACGCCCGATTCGCGCGCGCTGGGTCGCGGAGGACGTGGCCTGGTTCGAGTTCGCCGAACTCTGCGAGGGCCCGCGCAGCCAGAACGATTACATCGAGCTGTCGCGCATCTTCCATGCCGTGCTGATCTCCAACGTGCGCCGGTTCAGCGCCCGCAACGAGGACGCGGCCCGCCGTTTCATCAGTCTGGTTGACGAATTCTACGACCACAACGTCAAGCTGATCCTGTCGGCCGAGGCGCCTGTCAGCGAACTCTACGGCGGTGAGCGGCTGCGCTTCGAGTTCCAGCGCACCGAGAGCCGGCTGCTCGAGATGCAGTCCCACGAGTATCTGGCGCGGACCCACCGGGCGTAGGTGCCGTAATGAGCGGGTGCGGAGGCAACGCTGTGACGACGGCGTCGCGGCCCGCAACCGCCATCCGCATGCCGAATGGGCCCCATTGTAATGCCCAGCACCCTCCGCTAAGATTCGCGCTCCCAAAAATCCGCTCCCCCAATAATGCATCCGGGGCGGCGCGGGCGTTTTTGCGTAGGAATTCGCACCAGATTTAGGCGGGCAGGCCAGCTCATGAAGACTGTAAGCATGCGGGCGGAAGACGTCCGACATTCGTGGTTCGTCGTCGACGCCGAGGACAAGACCCTGGGTCGACTCGCGACGGAGATCGCCCGGCGCCTGCGCGGCAAGCACAAACCCGAATACACGCCCCATGTGGACACCGGCGACTACGTAGTCGTGGTCAATGCCGAGAAGGTCCGGGTGACGGGCGCGAAGACCACGGACAAGATGTACTACCGTCACAGCGGCTACCCGGGCGGAATCAAGAGCCGCAGCTTCGAGGAGATGCGCAACAGCCATCCCGAGCGGATCATCGAAAAGGCCGTCAAAGGCATGCTGCCGCGCAACCCGCTCGGCCGTGCGATGCTGAAGAAGTTGAAGGTCTATCCGGGCGCCGAGCATCCGCACAGCGCTCAACAACCGGAACCATTGGAACTGTAAGGTATGGCAGGCACGCAGAACTACGGCACGGGTCGTCGCAAGACCTCCACGGCGCGGGTGTTTCTCAGCACCGGCACCGGGAACATTCAGGTCAACAACAAGCCCCTGGATCAGTATTTCGGCCGTGAGACCGCGCGCATGGTCGTCCGCCAGGCTCTGGAAGTGGCAGACATGACGGATAAGCTCGACGTCAAGGTCACGGTGGCAGGCGGCGGCAACTCCGGCCAGGCCGGGTCCATACGACACGGCATTGCCCGTGCTCTGGTGGAGCGCGACGAAACCCTGCGTGCGCCGTTACGCCGGGCCGGATTCCTCACCCGGGACGCGCGCGCGGTAGAACGGAAGAAAGTCGGTTTGCGCAAGGCGCGCAAGCGGCCCCAGTACTCAAAGCGCTGACGTGCCTGCACTCCGGTTGTTCCGGGTCGAGGACCCCCTCGACCAGGTACCCGGAGTGATCGAACGCATCACCGAACTCATGCCGCTATCAGGCGTTTTCCGGGCGCTCTCGGGCGTCCGGGCCGAGGTGGTGTGTGGTAAACTTTTCGCCTTCACGAATCTGTCTGGAGTGGGCTGTGAGCCAGGGTGATCAGGAATTGAAACCCGCCGAGGAGATGGCGGAAAGCATCGACACCGGAGCCATCAACAAGCAGCGCCGCTATTTCCTGATCGGCGCTACCGCCACGGTCGGCGCGCTCGGCGTGGTCGGTGCCGCCATTCCCTTCGTCGCGTCCTGGGAACCGAGCGCCAAAGCCCGAGCCCTCGGAGCGCCGGTTCGGGTCGATATCGGCAAACTCCAGTCCGGCGAGATGCTGGGGCCGGTTCCGGCGTGGCGCGGTCAGCCCATCTTCATTCTGAAACGCACCGAAGAAGTCATCCAACGCCTCGAAGCCGACAATCCGGATCTCGCCGACCCCGATTCCAGCAACACCGAGATGCAACCCGCCTACGCGCAGAATCCGGTCCGCGCCAAACGCCCGGAAATCGGTGTGTACATCGGCCTGTGTACCCACCTCGGCTGCTCCCCGAAATACTACGGAGAAGTCACGCCCGAGCCTTTCGATCCCGACTGGCAGGGAGGATTCTTCTGTCCGTGCCACGGATCCCGATTCGACATGGCCGGGCGCGTGGTAAAGGGTGTGCCTGCGCCGGACAACCTGCCGGTGCCGCCTTATGAATTCGTCAGCGACACGGTCCTGGTGATTGGAGAAGACGAGGAGACCGCCTGATGGCCGAATCCGGAAGCAAGCAGGGCAAGGTCACGGTAGCCCTGGGCAACATGGTCGACTGGGTGGACGAGCGTTTCCCGCTGATGGAAACGTGGAATTACCATCTCGCCCGCTACTGGGCGCCGAAGAACTTCAACTTCTGGTATCTGTTCGGCGTGCTCTCCATCGTCGTGCTGGTGAATCAGCTGCTGACCGGCATCTGGCTGACCATGAGCTACGTGCCCAGCGGCGACGGCGCGTTCGCTTCCGTCGAGTACATCATGCGCGACGTCGAGTACGGCTGGCTGCTCCGCTACCTGCATTCCACCGGCGCGTCGGCATTCTTCATCGTCGTCTATCTGCACATGTTCCGCGCCATGATGTACGGCTCCTACCGCAAGCCGCGGGAGCTGCTGTGGCTGATCGGCATGGCCATTTTCGTCGTGCTGATGGCGGAAGGCTTTTTTGGCTATCTGCTGCCCTGGGGCAACATGTCCTACTGGGGCGCCCAGGTGATCGTCTCCCTGGTGGGCTCGATTCCCCTGATCGGCCCGGACCTGATGCAGTGGGTGCGCGGCGACTTTCTGATGTCCGAGATCACCCTCAACCGTTTCTTCGCCCTTCACGTGGTGGCGCTGCCGCTGGTGCTGGTGATGCTGGTGTTCGTGCACATCGTCGCGCTCCACCACGTCGGCTCCAACAATCCCGACGGGGTCGACGTCAAGAAGCACAAGGATGCCAATGGCATACCCCGCGATGCCATCCCCTTCCACCCGTACTACACGATCGGCCACGACCTGCCGGCCATCGTCGCATTCCTGTTCATCTTCTGCGCCGTCGTTTTCTACGCGCCGGAGATGGGCGGCTACTTCCTGGAGAAGCCCAACTTCGAAATGGCGAACCCGCTGAAGACGCCCGATCACATTGCTCCGGTGTGGTACTACACCCCGTTCTACGCGATGTTGCGGGCGTCGACGTTCCCGCTGTTCGGATTGACCGCGAAGTTCCTGGGCTTCGTCGTGATGGCCGGGGCCATCGTGCTGCCGGCCGTGCTTCCCTGGCTCGACCGAAGCCCGGTCAAGTCGATCCGTTACAAGGGCAACCTGTCCAAGATAGCGCTGGCGCTGTTCGTGATCAGTTTCTTCATTCTCGGCTATCTGGGGACCATTCCCCCGTCCGGGCCCGCCACCATGCTGGCGCAGATCTGCACGGTGATTTATTTCGCCTACTTCGTGCTGATGCCCTGGTACACCCAGGCGGAGAAGACCAAGCCCGTGCCGGACCGGGTGACGATGCGATGATGAGGGGACCGATGATCCGCCTGAACAGGAACAGGACGCTGCTCGCCGTCCTTGTAGCGTTGCTGGTGCCGGGATTGGCGATGGCCGCGGAATCCAGCTATCCCATGGAGCCGATGAGCCCTGATCTGCAGAACCTGCCGTCGCTGCAGAGCGGGTTCCGCCACTACGTCAACTACTGCATCGGCTGCCACTCGCTGGAGTTTCAGCGTTACGAGCGTACCGCAGACGATCTCGAAATCCCCTACGACATCGTTGCCCAGCAGCTGATCTTCACCGGCCAGAAGATCGGCGACAGGATGCTCTCGGCGATGAATCCGGAGGCAGCGAAGAGCTGGTTCGGCGCGCCGCCGCCGGATCTGACCATGGTGGCCAGGGTGCGCGGCACAGAGTGGATCTACAACTATCTCAAGACCTTCTACGTGGACGACTCGCGACCGCTTGGGGTCAACAACAAGGTGTTCGTCAACGTCGGCATGCCCCACGCGCTGGTCGAGCTCCAGGGTATCCAGCGCCTGGGTTGCGCCGCCGACGTGCCGAAGGAGCAGTGCGACGAACTGGTCGTGGAAGAGGGGACCGGCACGTACACGCCTGAGGAGTACGATCAGGCCGTTTACGATATTGCCAATTTCCTCTACTACACCGGCGATCCGAGCCGGCTGGAACGACACCGGATCGGGGTGTACGTTCTGTTGTTCCTGCTCATCCTGTATGCATTCACCTGGCTGCTCGGCAGGGAATACCACAAGGCGGTCAGATAGCGGCGGGCTGTCGGGAATCACCCGGCGGCTGGCATCTACCAACTATGCGTTCTTTCGCTTGTTCATTGCCTCTGGGTGAAGCTAAATGAGTTTAGTGACCAAACGTTCTTCCATGACACTGTTCTCCGACGCGCGTGACCATTATTCGCATCGGGTACGGATGGTGCTGTCCGAGAAGGGCGTAACCTGCGATATCGTCGATGTCGACCCGGGCAACAAGCCTGAGGATCTGGCAGAGATCAATCCGTACAACAGCCTGCCCACGCTGCTCGACCGTGATCTTGTGCTCTACGAAGCCAACGTCATCATGGAGTACCTCGACGAGCGCTTCCCGCATCCGCCGCTGCTGCCGGTGTATCCCGTTGCCCGCGCGCTGTCGCGGCTGTGGATCACCCGCGTGGAGCGGGAATGGAGCGGAAGGCTTGACATCGTGATGGCGGGTAAGGGGCGCGAGACTGTGATCACCCGCGCCCGCAAGGAGCTGCGCGAGAGCATCATCGCCGTCGCGCCGATCTTTGCCGAAAAGCCGTTCTTCATGAACGAGGACTTCACCCTTGTCGACTGCTGCGTCGCGCCCATCCTCTGGCGCCTCAAGGCGGCGGACATCTCTCTACCGGAGCGCAGCACAAAGCCGCTGCAGAAGTACATGCAGCATATCTTCGAGCGCGAGTCGTTCCGGGCGAGCCTCACCGAATCCGAGCTCGAAATGCAGGACTGACGTGCAAGTCCTCCTCGCGGGAGGCGTACGAGCAGCATGAGCAAGCGGCCGAAACGCCCGTACCTGTTGCGAGCCCTGTACGACTGGATCGTCGACAGCGAACTCACCCCGTACCTGCTGGTGAACGCGCTGGCGGACGACGTTGCGGTTCCGGCCGACTTCGTCAACGACGGCAAGATCGTGCTCAACGTTGCGCCCCACGCGGTACGTGATCTGGCAATCGACGATTCGGCGGTGGCCTGCCACTGCCGCTTCGGCGGTAAACCATTCGCCGTCTACCTGCCGATGCGCAGCATCGAGGCGATCTATGCCAAAGAGACCGGCGAGGGCATGGCTTTCGAGGCCGAGCATTTTCCCGATCCGGGCAACGAGCCGCCGCCGGGTGGGGGCGATGACAAGGCGGCGGGAAGTCACCTGAAGGTGGTGAAGTGACGCCGCCTCCTCCGACGCCGGGTAGAAGATCGTCCGGCGGTGTGCGGGGCGCGGGAAATCACTTCTTGGGCCTCGCTCGGCCGCTCCGCGGTTCACTCAGTCGGGAAAATGCCCGAGGCCGGTCATTTTCCCGACTGAGCCCTCGCTTCACGGCCTCACGAAGTGATCTCCCGCGCCCCGCCCGCTGCTCGACGTCCTTGTACGATTAACGTCCGTGAACGCAGCGTCGTCTGGTTGTTGGGGTTCCAACTCCAACCGGTGTCGAACGACGGTGGTTGTTGGGAGCGCGATGGGCACCGGGGCAACGCCCTCGGAATGAACCCTATCTGCTAGACGCCCGGTGACGGATCGATGTACTCGAACACCTTCACGATCTTCTGCACCCCGTACACGGATCGCGCCGCTTCCACCGCCGCGTCGGCCTCGCCCCGCGGCAGCATGCCCATCAGGTAGACCGTGCCGTTTTCGGTGACGACCTTGATCTTGCGGGCGGCCACTTCGGCATCGGCCAGCATCTTGGTCTTGACCTTCGTGGTGAGCCAGCTGTCGTTGGCGCGGGCCACCATGGAGATGGGACCGCCAACTTCGAGTTCGTTGTGCACCTTGCGCACCTTCTCGAGACCGGCGGCGATTTCTTCGGCCTTGCGTTTCAGTTCCGCGCTTTCCACCTGACCCGTGAGCAGCAGCACGCCGTTGTAGCTGACGGCGATCAGGTGGGCGCTGTCGAAAGCGGCGTCGGATTTCCAGATTTCACGCTTGACCAGGGTTTCGATCACCTGATCGTCGATGATGACGCCCGGCGTGCGGACCCGGGGGTCGTCGGAAAAGGCCGCGCAGCCGCCGGCAACCAGCAGGAGCAGAGCAAGCAGGGGCCTACGTATGCTGACCAAAGGCATTTTTGACCCAGTGGAAATCGGGAGAGTAGTGTCGCTTCGTCACCGATATCACGTCAAATCGACAAGTGGCATCACCGTGCCGATGGCGCGAAAGGAAGGCGCGGGCGGCAGCGAGCAGGCGCCGCTGCTTGGCCGGCGTCACGCTCTCCAGAGCCGTACCGAAGCGGTCGCTGCTGCGACTGCGGACCTCGATGAACACCAGCGTCGCACCGTCGCTCATCACCAGATCGAGTTCTCCCACCCGGCAGCGGAAGTTGCGTGCCAGGAGGCGCAGGCCCTGACGCTGGAGGTAGGCGGCGGCCTCAGCCTCCGCCCAGGCGCCGGTGCTGGCAGTGCCGGTCACGGACCGATCAGCGACCGACGCCGGCATCTCCCGGTGTGGGTTGGTCGGGTCGCTGGGTGCTGAGGGCTTTTGCTCTTGTCTCGCTGAGGGCTCCTGTCTCGCTGAGGGCTCCTGTGTCGCTGAGGGCTCTTATCGTTCCGTCGGTGACGATGCTGCGGGCGAGGCGGCGATGGATGCGGCCGTCGGGGCGGAACTCGAGTTCTCCGGTGCTGCCGAGCAGTTCCGTAAAGCTGCCGTCGAGGATCAGCGGGGTGCGCTCCGACAGGCGGAAGGCGTCGACCCCCAGGGCGTACAGCGCCATGAGCGGACTGCCGTCCAGGTCGAACGCCTGCTCCAGGTCGCGGTAGGAGGCCTCGTTCAGCGCGTTCCACGGCAGTTCGCTGACGTGAAAGCCGGCAAACTCGCGCAGGCGATTCACGTTGGCCCCGCGCACCGTCTGAGAGGTCGTGTAGACGGGCACGTCGTCGGCGAAATGGAATTTCAGTGCCGGCACCAGGGCGCTGGCTTCGAGCTGGGTGACGAGGGCGAGAATGGCGTCGACGTCGCCCCGGGCGCGCGGCAGAAACTCGAGGGGTTCACCCAGCAGGTCCTGGAGTTCGCTGTGACGCTGCTGGCTGGCGGCGACGTGCATTGCCACGCCGACGCTTTCGGTCATCGTGCGTATGTCCTCCACGGCCTGCACGGTGAGGGCGCCGGACCACTCGCCGGTGACGGTCTGCTTGGCCCGCAGCGCCCAGTCTTCGTCGTTGTGCAGCAGCAACAGGCGCTCCACCTCGGCGTCGCGCAGCCACTCGGTCAGGGTTTCGGCTTCGTCCTCGATGGCGAGGCCCAACTGCAGCAGGTTGGGGGCCGGCAGGTCATCGTCGCCGAGGTAGTTGAGGGCCAGCACCGGAATCTCCGGGTTCAGCTGGTTCATCTGGGCTACGGACTCTTTCGCCAACGGACCGATCAGCACGCCGGTGCCTCTGACCAGCGCCCGCTCGTAGAGATTTGCCAGCGGCTCGGCGGCGGAATCGTAGACGTCCACCTCGAATTCGATGGCGTCGCGGTGGCTCAGATAGGTGGCGATGAAAGCGTCGCGGACCGCGCGTCCTGCCCGACCGAGCGGTCCGGACAGCGGCAGCAGGAGGCCGACCCGTGAGACCGGCGCGCTACGCGCTTCGAGTGCGAGCAGGGCGGACGGCGGCTGCCTGGCAGCGGGATGGTCCGGGCGTGACTCGCGCCAGGTGGCCAGGCGGCGGCGCTGCTCCTGGAGGGTGAAGCTGCGGAACATGAGATCCTTCAGCTGCCACCAGCCGCGTGCGACCCCGCTGCTGCGCCGCTCCATGGCCAGGGTCTGGAACGGCGGCACCTCGCCGAGATACGCCCAGATGCGATCGTTGAGACGCTGCTGCAGCTCGCCGTCGGGTGAGTCCGGGCGGTAGTCGATGAGATAGCCGGCTGCGGCCGCCGGGCGGCCCTCCCGGGCGAGCAGCTCGGCGCTGGTGAACACCGCGGCGCTTGGATCCCGCAGGCGCCCGGCGTCGACGGCGAGGAGCGCCGATCTGGCGGCTTCGACATCGCCCCGATTGAGGGCCTCGTCGGCCCGGGCGAGCAGATAGCGGGCCGTGTCGTTCTGCCGCAGCCGGTCGGCGTCGACGGCTTCCAGGGCCAGACGCGCCGTGGCGAAGTCTCCGGCCGCGATCAGCGCCTCAGCTGCGTCCAGGTAGAGGCGATCGGCCCGTGACCCGGAACTCGCTGCCGCAGCGTCGAGCAACGCCTGCGGCGAGCCATCGACGACCGCCTCGCCCACGTCCGCCCGGGCGTCGCCGGCGTCGACCGGCGGCGTGCTTTGGCACCCCCACGCTGCGAGAATGAGGACCCAGACGGCGATGGATGTTCTGGTCATGGCAGGAGTGCTCTACGTCGTTGCGACGCCCATTGGAAACCTGGAGGACTTCAGCCGTCGAGGGGCATCCGTCCTGGCCACGGTTGCGACGATCGCCGCGGAGGATACCAGACGCACCCGGGTGCTGTTAGACGCCATCGGCGTGACCGGTGTGCCCATCGTAGCCCTGCACAGCCACAACGAAACCGCGGCAAGCGACGCGGTGCTCGGGCGACTGCGGGCGGGCGATTCGGTGGCGCTGGTGTCCGATGCCGGTACCCCGCTGATCTCGGATCCGGGTTTCGAGCTGGTCCGCGCCTGCTGGGCGGCGGGCGTGACCGTGGTCCCCGTTCCCGGTGCCAGTGCCGTCGCGGCAGTCCTCTCGGTCTGCCCGCTGCCCGGCGGCCGCTATCTGTTCGAAGGCTTTCTGCCCGCCAGACCCGGGCAGCGCGAGGAGCGGCTGCGCGAGCTGCTGGCCATGGCGGTGGCCGTGGTGTTCTTCGAGGCGCCGCATCGCATGGCGTCGACGCTGGAATACCTGGAGCGCCTCGCGCCGGGGCGCCGACTCATGGTCGGCCGCGAAATGACCAAGCGCCACGAGCAGTACCTGTGCGATGTTCCCGCCGTGCTGCGCAGAACGCTGAGCGGCGACGACCGGTTCAAGGGTGAGTTCGTCTGCGTGCTCGAGGCCGGTGCGGAAAGCATCGGGCTCGAGGTTCGTCGCACCATGGAGGCTCTGACCCGTGAGCTGTCACCGGCCCAGGCCGCGCGCCTCGGCGCCCAGCTGCTCGGCCGCAACCGCCGCGAACTCTACGAACTGGCGATTCAGATGAAGGCGTGAGCATTCCGTAGCGGTGTCGTTCGCGGCGGAGTAGGCTTGGCGACGGAGTCGGCCAAGGCAGCCGCGGGCGTCTTCCCTCGGGAAGCCGCGCGAGGAAAGTCCGGGCTCCACAGGACAGGGCGCCAGGTAACCCCTGGGGGGCGCGAGCCCACGGAAAGTGCAGCAGAGAGTAGACCGCCGGCGCGTGCCCTTACGGGCACGAATCGGTAAGGGTGAAAGGGTGCGGTAAGAGCGCACCGCACGCGTGGTAACACGGCGTGGCTAGGTAAACCCCGCCCGGAGCAAGGCCAAATAGGAATCCCATGGTGTGGTCCGCACCGGATTCGGGTAGGCCGCTGGAGGCCTGTGGTGACGCAGGTCCTAGATGAATGACTGCCCGTGTGATCCCGATGGATCACGTGTGATCCAGATGGATCGCCTAGACAGAACCCGGCTTATCGGCCGACTCCACTTTTTCCACCGGAAGTTCCGGTCTGGCGGCACCTTAATACCCAGATCGACTTTCCGACAGGCCGATCTATGCAAAATCGGTCTAATTCTTAATGTGAATTCTAGATAACTCCACCTACCTGAGGTTTATCTTCGGGTAATTCGAGAGGATTCTACCGGCAGCCCCAAAAATCCTTAAATTTCCGCTAGTTATCCGAATTTCGGCGCCTTGACAGGCCCTCGGGTCGGCCGTAGTGTCTCTCGTTGGTAAATTGTGGGGAAAAGTGGGGGCTGCGGTCAGATCCGAAAGGCTGACGACTGCGTGCGCCACGGGCCGGGGATGTTGCGGGGCATCAACAGCGCGACGTTGGATGGCAAGGGTCGTATGGCCCTGCCGGCGCGGCTGCGCGAGTCGATCGCGGCGATGTCCGACGGCTCGCTGGTCGTCACCATCGATACCCGCCACCACTGCCTGCTGCTCTATCCGTTGCCGCACTGGGAGGTTCTGCAGCACAAGCTCGAAGCGCTGCCGAACATGAACCCGCGCTCACGCATCCTGCAGCGCCTGCTCATCGGTCATGCCACCGACCTCGAGCCGGACGCCACCGGGCGCGTCCTGCTGCCACAGAAACTCCGGGACTATGCCGAGCTCGACAAGAAGGTCGTGCTGGTTGGCCAGGGCAACAAGGTCGAGATCTGGAGCGAAACCCTGTGGGAGGCAAACATGGAGCAGTGGCTCTCCGACGATTCGGTGGCACAGCTGGCGGACGCCGAAGAGTTCACAGGGCTGTCGGTTTGACCGACGTGCACCGGCCGGTACTGCTGGAGGAGTCGGTGGCGCTGGTGTGTGGTCTGAGCGACACGGGAAGAGTTCGCGAGGGGGTCTACGTGGATGCGACGTTCGGTCGCGGCGGACACACACGGCGGCTGCTGGAGCTGCTCGGCCCGGACAGCCGGGTGCTGGCGGTCGATCGTGATCCAGCCGCCGTTGCGGCGGGGGCGGACCTTGCCGCCGGCGATTCGCGGCTGCAGATCCGTCACGGGAATTTCGCCGAGCTCGATCGCCTGCTCGACGAGCTCGGTATCGCCGCGGTTCAGGGTGTGCTGATGGACCTGGGGGTTTCTTCGCCCCAGCTCGACGACGTGGCGCGTGGCTTCAGCTTCCGCCACGACGCGCCGCTGGACATGCGCATGGATACCAGTCGCGGACTCACCGCGGCGCAATGGCTGAACGAGGCAGAGGAACAGGACATCGTCCGGGTGTTGAAGGAGTACGGCGAGGAGCGCTTTGCGCGGCGTATCGCCGCGGCCATTGTCGCTGCCCGCCCCGTGGCCACCACCGGCGAGCTGGCCGGGCTGGTTCGCGCTGCGCAGCCACGGCCGACGCCGGGGAAACATCCGGCGACCCGCGTGTTCCAGGCGGTCCGCATCCAGGTCAACGACGAACTCGGTGCCCTGCAGGCAGGCCTGCGCGCGGCGTTCGAGCGTCTGGCCGACAACGGCCGGCTCGCGGTGATCAGCTTTCACTCGCTCGAGGACCGGCTGGTGAAGCGCTATTTCCGCACCCTGACCACGCCGCCGCGGCTGCCGCGGCGTCTGCCGGTGCGTGACGTCGACTCGCGAGCCCGCGCGCGCTCGCTGGGCGCCTCGGTAACTCCGGGCACGGCCGAACTGCGCGACAACCCGCGTGCCCGCAGCGCCCGGCTGCGCGGCGTGGAGAAGGCGGCGTGACCTTGCGTGGCGTTCTCGCTCTGCTGGTGCTGTTTGGTGGTGTGGTTGCTTCGGGCATTCAGGTCGCGCTGGTCAGCCACGAGGTGCGGCTGCTGCACGGCGAGCTCGAGGCGGCGCAGCGGGCGCAGGATGAGCACCTCGCCGAATACAGCCGACTGCTGCTCGAGCGCAGCGCTCTGTCCGCTTACCAGAACGTCGAGCACCTGGCGGAAACCCAGCTGGACATGCAGTTCCCCGATACCGTGGAGCAACTCGCGCCGTGAAACGCTGGCGGCACTATCTGGTGGTGATCGCCTTCCTCGCCGGCTGCACCGGAGTCGGTGCGCGGGTGGTGTTTCTCAACGTCAGCGACCGGGCGTTTCTGCAGGAGCAGGGCAACGCCCGCGCGATCCGACAGCAGATCCTGCCCGCCTATCGAGGTGTCATCTACGACCGCCACGGTGAAGCGCTGGCCGTGAGCACGCCGGTGGCCGCGATCTGGACCGACCCGAGCTTCGTCACACTTGCGGAATCGGCGGTTGCCAGGGTCGCCGTCGTGCTCGAACGCGACCCCCAGGCGCTTGCCCGGGAACTGGCGGCCAGTGCCGGGCGCGAGTTTCTCTATCTGGGACGTCGGGTGCCGTGGGAGGTTGCGGAGCGGGTTCGCGAGCTCGGCCTCGATGGCGTGTACATCCAGCGCGAGTACCGTCGCTACTATCCGGCCGGAGAGATGGCCGCCCACGTGGTCGGTATGACCAACATCGACGATCTCGGCCTGGAGGGCATCGAGCTGTCCTACGACGAGCACCTGCGTGGGCGACCGGGCCGCAAGACGGTGCTGAAGAACCGCCGCGGCGAGACGATCGAAGATCTGGAGTTCCTGGCCGCGCCGGATTACGGTGAAGACCTGACCCTCAGTCTCGACATGCGCCTGCAGTTCGTCGCCTACCGGGAGCTGAAGGCGGCGGTCGCCGGGAATCATGCCAAGTCCGGCTCGCTGGTGATGCTGGATGCGCGCACCGGCGAGGTGCTGGCGCTTGTCAACGAGCCCTCCTACAACCCGAACGACCTGGCGAGCGCGAGCCGCGAGGGCATGCGCAATCGCGCCGTCACCGATACCTACGAGCCAGGGTCGACGATCAAGCCGTTCACGGTGCTGGCAGCGCTGGCGACGTCGCGCTGGCGGCCCGACAGTGCCATCGACACCGCGCCCGGCTACTTCCGGGTCGGTAACAAGCTGGTCCAGGACCCGGTGAATCGCGGCATCATCTCGCTGAGTCAGGCGCTGCAGAAGTCGAGCCAGGTGGGCATCGCTAAGGTGGCTCTGGATCTCGAGCCGCGTGCCGTGTACGACGTGCTGAATCGCGCCGGGGTGGGGGAATTCATCGGCACCGGCCTGCCCGGTGAAGTGGCCGGACGGCTTTCCGACGAGGGTCTCGACAACGCCGTGGTGCGGACCACCCTGGCCTACGGTTACGGCCTTGCCGTTTCGCCGCTGCAGCTTGCCCAGGGGTATCTGACCCTGGCGTCGGGCGGAGAACGCCTGCCCGTGAGCGTGCTCAGGTCCGACCGTCCGGCGCGCACCCGCCCCGTGTTCGATCCCGGCCTGGCCGCGTCGGTGCTGACCATGATGGAAACCGTGACCGAACGCGGCGGTACCGCGCCGCGCGCCCATGTCCCCGGCTATCGGATCGCCGGCAAGACCGGAACCTCGCGCAAGGTGGGTCCCCAGGGATACGACGACGAGCGCCACGTGGCGCTGTTCGCCGGGGTCGCGCCCGCGAGCGAACCGCGCTTCGTCATGGTGGTGGTGATCAACGAGCCCGGCGGCAGCGCCAAGGGCGGCGGCGAGGTGGCGGCGCCCGTATTCGGCAACGTCGCCGCCCGAGCCCTGCGCCTGCTCGGGGTTCGTCCCGACGCGGGTATCACGCTGTGAGCGCAGTTCAGGGCATGGCGCTCGCGGAGCTGCTGGAGGGATTCGTGGCGGCGCCGGTGGCTGAAGTGACGGTTTCCGGGCTCTGCGAGGATTCGCGGCGCGTCGTTCCGGGTGATGCGTTTGTCGCCGTTCGCGGCGCAAGCGCCGATGGACACGCGTTTGCCGCGGCCGCCGCCGACCGCGGCGCGGCGGTGATTCTGGCCGAACGCGCGGTGGCGGGCGTGGCGGTGCCGGTGATCGAGGTCCCCGAGCTGCGTCGCCGGCGCGGCGCCCTGGCGGCCCGCTTGCACCACGATCCCGGCGCGGCGCTGCATTGTGTCGGGGTGACCGGGACCAACGGCAAGACCTCCATTGCCCACTACATCGCCGACCTGGCCGGGCGCGTCGGTCGGTCGGCGGGCTATCTCGGCACCATCGGCTGGGGCCGCGTCGGCGCGCTGCAGCCGGCGCGTCTCACCACAGAGGATCCGCTGACCTTACAGGCGCGACTGGCGGCGCTGCGCGATGACGGGTGCACCTGGGCGGTGCTGGAGGTGTCGTCCCACGCGCTGGCCCAGGACCGGGTGGTGGATGTGCCGTTCCGCACGGCGGTGTTTTCGAACCTGTCCCGGGACCACCTCGACTACCACGAGAGTGCCGAAGACTATGCGGAAGCAAAGGCGCGTCTGTTCTGTTGGCCGGGTCTCGATCTCGCCGTGCTCAACAGCGACGACGCCTTCGGTCGCGAGTTGCTGGGACGGCTGCCTGCGACCGCCAGGGGCATCAGCTACGGGCGCGAAGGGGCCGACGTGACCTGGCGGGATCTGGACTTCTCCTCCGGCAGCGCTCGCGGCCGCTGGCTTACTCCCTGGGGTGAGGCGCCGCTGCGCCTGCCGGTGCAGGCGGAATTCTCGGTAGCGAACGCGGCGGCCGCGCTGGCGGTTCTGTGTGCGAGCGGTGTGGCGCTCGCCGACGTGGTCGACGCGGCGCTCGAGCTGAGTCCGGTGCCGGGCCGCATGGAACGCTTCGGCGCGCCGGGTGGTCCGGCGGTGGTGGTGGACTACGCCCACACACCGGATGCGTTGGAGAAGGTGGTCGCCGCGCTGCGGCCGGCCACCGCGGGAAAGCTCGTCTGCGTGTTCGGCTGCGGCGGCGACCGTGATCCCGGCAAGCGGCCGCTGATGGCTGCGGCCGTGGAGGCGCTGGCGGACGAACTCTGGCTGACCAGCGACAACCCGCGCTCGGAAGATCCCCTTGCCATCATCGCCGACATGCGCGCCGGCCTTGCGGGCCGGGTGCCGGCGCACGAGTGCGCCGACCGGCGTGATGCGCTGGCGCGGGCGCTCGCCGGCGCGACGTTCGGGGATACCGTGCTGGTCGCTGGCAAAGGCCATGAAGATTATCAGGAGATCTGCGGCGAGCGGCGGCCGTTCAGCGATCGCGCGGTGGTGGAAGCGCTGCTCGAGGGATCGCGCTGATGCTGCTCTGGCTCACCGAGTACCTGGCCCAGTACGTGAGCGGCTTCGCCGTGTTTCAGTACCTCACGTTCCGCACCATGGTCAGCGTGATGACGGCGCTGGGGACCTCGCTGCTGATCGGTCCGCTCGTCATCGAGCGGCTCACCCATCACCAGATCGGTCAGAGCGTGCGTGAAGACGGGCCAGAGAGCCATTTCTCCAAGGCCGGCACCCCGACCATGGGGGGCGCGCTGATTCTGATCGTGATTCTCATCACCACCCTGCTCTGGGGGGACCTCTCGAACCGCTACGTCTGGACCGTGATGCTGGTCACAGTGTCCTTCGGCGTGATCGGCTGGATCGACGACTACCTGAAGATCTCGCGCAGGAACAGCCGCGGTCTGATCGCCCGCTGGAAGTACCTGCTGCAATCGATCTGCGGCCTGGCGGCGGTGCTGTTTCTGTACCTCACGGCGCAACTGCCCGCTGAAACCGAACTGATCGTGCCGTTCTTCAAGGAAGTGCTGATTCCCATGGGCGTGTGGTACGTGGTGCTCGGCTATTTCGTCATCGTCGGCACCAGCAACGCGGTCAATCTCACCGACGGGCTCGACGGCCTGGCCATACTGCCGACGGTGATGGTAGGCGCTGCGCTGGGCCTGATCGCCTATCTGGTGGGGAACTCGCAGTTCTCCGAGTATCTGCAGATTCCCTACGTACCCGATGCGGGCGAGCTGTCGATCTTCTGCGGCGCGCTGATCGGCGCCGGACTCGGCTTTCTCTGGTTCAACACGTACCCGGCGCAGGTTTTCATGGGCGATGTCGGCGCCCTGGCCCTGGGCGCGGCCCTCGGCATCGTCGCCATCATCGTGCGCCACGAGATCGTGCTGTTCATCATGGGCGGCCTGTTCGTGCTGGAGGCGGTGTCGGTGATCCTCCAGGTAGCGTCCTACCGCCTGACCGGCAGGCGCATCTTCCGCATGGCGCCGATTCACCACCACTTCGAGCTCAAGGGCTGGCCCGAGCCGCGGATAATCGTGCGATTCTGGATCATCACCCTGGTGCTGGTGCTCGTGGGCCTGTCGACGTTGAAGCTGAGGTGACCATGCGCACGGCCATCATCGGCATGGGAGTGACGGGTTATTCGTGCCTGCGCTTTCTGGCGGGCAGCGAAGACCTGCTGGTCCTCGACACCCGCGACGCGCCGCCCAACGGGGCGGCAGCCCGGGCGGTTGCTCCGGGTGCGGAATTCCGCTTCGGTGCCGAGGCCTGCAGCGCGGACTTCACCGGCGTGGGCCGGGTCATCGTCAGTCCGGGCATCGGCCTCGAGCACCCGCTGGTGCGCCGCGCCGCGGCTGCCGGCGCCACGGTCGAGAGCGATATCGATCTGTTCTGCCAGGCGGTGGACGCCCCGGTTTTCGCGATCACCGGGACCAACGGCAAGAGCACGGTGACCGCGCTCGCCGGACATCTGCTTTCGCGTCTGGGTCGGCGACCGGGCGTGGGCGGCAATCTCGGCGAGCCGGCCCTAGATCTGCTCGGCGCCGGGCACGACTGCTATGTGCTCGAGCTGTCGAGTTTTCAGCTCGAACGCACCGGCCGCCAGCCGTTCCAGGCGGCGACGATTCTCAACGTGACCGAGGACCACCTGGATCGCCACGGCAGCTTCGCAGCCTACGTGTCCAGCAAGCGTCGGATCTATGCCGGCGCGGAACGCGCCGTGGCCAATCGCGCCGATCCGTTCACCCTGCCCGAGCACGCCGTGGCCGAACTCGTCACCTTCGGTCCGGATCGACCGGAGCCCGGCCACTGGGGCCTCGGCGATGTCGACGGCACGACCTGGCTCCTGCGCGGCGACGAGGCGATCGTCTCGACCGGCCAGCTGCCGCTCGCCGGCCTGCACAACGCCTTGAACGTACTTGCCGCCTTCGCGCTGGTCGCCGACGCCAGCACCTCGGCCGCCGATCTGGCCGCGGCCGTCGCCGGTTTCCGCGGCCTGCCGCATCGCTGTCAGAACGTGGCCGAACGCGGCGGCGTGCGCTACGTGGACGACTCCAAGGCAACCAACGTCGGCGCGACCCTGGCCGCCCTGGCGGGGCTCGGCGATGCTGCACGCAGGCATCTGGTTCTCATTGCCGGCGGCGACGGCAAGGGTGCGGACTTCGCCGCCCTCGCCGCTCCCGTGGGTCGCTATGTCAAGTCCGTGGTACTGCTCGGCCGGGACGCGGCTGCCATCGAGCGGGTGCTCGCCGGGGTGGTACCCGTCACCCGGGTAGACGACATCGCGGCAGCGGTGGCGGCGGCGGCTGCGGCGGCGCTGCCCGGAGACCTGGTACTGCTCTCGCCGGCCTGTGCGAGCCTGGACATGTTCCGCAGCTACGCCCACCGGGGCGAAGCCTTCGCCGCCGCGGCACAGGCGCTACAGCCATGAGCGCGACTACAGCCAGGAGCGCGATACAGCCATGAGCGTGACTAAAGACATGAGCGCGATCACAGCCGTGAGCCGCGAGATGGACCCGGTGATGGTGCTCTGCTGGGTCGCGATTCTCGCGCTCGGCACGGTCATGGTGGCGTCGGCGTCCGTCGCCATCAGCGACACGCTGCTCATCAAGCACGGCGTTTACCTGGCGGCCGCCCTCGTCGGCCTGGCCCTGGTGCTGTGCGTGCCGCTCGACTGGTGGCAGCGTGGTCACCGCCTGGCCTGGCTCGCGGCCGTGGTGCTGTGCGTTCTGGTGCTGATCCCGGGCATCGGTCTCGAGGCCAACGGCGCCCGGCGCTGGATCGGTCTCGGTGCGTTCTCGCTGCAGGCGGCGGAAGTCTGCAAGTTCCTGCTGCTGGTCTACATGGCCGGCTATCTGGCGCGTTTTCACGGCGACCTCAAGGACGACGTGCAGGCGCTGCTGCGCCCCATCGGAATGCTCGCGGCGCTGTGCGGCCTGCTGCTGCTGCAGCCGGACTTCGGCACCGCCGTGGTGCTGTCGGTCACGGCCTGCGGAATGCTTTTCGTCGCCGGCGCCCGGTTGCGGCACTTTCTCGCCATCGTCGCCGTGGGCGGAGCGCTGCTCGGTGCGCTGGCGGTCTTCCAGCCGTATCGTCTGCAGCGGCTGGTGAGCTTTATCGACCCCTGGGAGTTCGCCTTCGGCAGCGGCTACCAGCTCACGCAGGCATTGATCGCCTTCGGTCGCGGCGAGTTTTTCGGGCTCGGCCTCGGCGAAGGCATTCAGAAGCAGTTCTATCTGCCAGAAGCCCACAACGACTTCATCTTCGCGGTGATCGGCGAGGAACTCGGGCTGGTGGGGGCACTGGCCGTGCTGGGTCTGTTCGCCGTGCTGGTGGTGCGGATCCTGCGCCTCGGCCGCGCAGGCCTCGACGGCGGCAATCCGTTTGCCGGCTACCTGGCCTACGGGGTCGGGCTGATGCTCGGCGTGCAGTGCCTGATCAACCTCGGCGTGAACACCGGCGTGCTTCCTACCAAGGGTCTGACCCTGCCGTTCGTCAGCTACGGCGGCAACAGCCTGCTGGTGAGCTGTGCCATGATCGGCCTGGTGCTGCGCGTGCAGCTCGAACAGCAGCCGGCCAGGCGCCGCAGAACGCACAGGCGCAGTGGAGGTCGGCGTGGCTGAGACTGTTGCCTACCAGGTGCCCGAGATGCGTCGTATCCGCCGTATTCATTTCGTCGGCATCGGCGGTGCCGGCATGTGCGGGATTGCCGAAGTGCTGCTGAATCAGGGATATCGTGTCTCCGGTTCGGATCTCAAAGCCTCCGCGGTGACGGCGCGTCTGATCCGGCTCGGCGCGGAGGTCAACATCGGTCACGCTGCCGCCGCCGTGGAAGGCTGCGATGTGGTGGTAGTCTCGAGCGCCATCGATCCGGGCAATCCGGAAGTCGCCTCTGCCCACGAGCAGCGCATTCCCGTGGTGCGGCGGGCAGAAATGCTCGGTGAGCTGATGCGCTACCGCCACGGTATCGCCATCGCCGGCACCCATGGCAAGACCACCACCACCAGTCTGGTCACCTCGATCTTCCAGGCCGCCGATCTCGATCCGACCTTCGTCATCGGCGGGTTGCTCAACAGCACCGGAACCAACGCACGCCTCGGCGCGAGCCGTTACATCGTCGCGGAGGCCGACGAGAGCGACGCCTCGTTTCTGTTCCTGCAGCCGATGCTGGCCGTCGTGACCAACATCGACCGGGACCATCTGAGCACCTACGGCAACGATTTCGACAACCTCAAGCGGACCTTCGTCGAGTTCCTGCATCGCCTGCCGTTCTACGGCTCCGCGGTGCTTTGCAACGACGATCCGGAAGTCCGCGCCATCCTGCCCGAGGTGGCCCGGCCCATGCTGACCTACGGCTTCGGTGCAGATGCGGACTTCCGCGCGACGGACCTCGACAGCACCGGGCGGCGCTGGCGCTTCCGCGCGATCAGGCCCGCCGGCCACGACGATCTCGAGATCACCCTGGCGGTGCCCGGGCGGCACAACGTGCTTAACGCCCTCGCCGCCATCGCCGTGGCCACCGACGAGGGTCTGGCGGACGCCGCCATCGTCCGCGGCCTGGCGGAATACTCCGGCGTCGGGCGGCGCTTCCAGGTGACCGACGAGGTGCCGGTCGGCGACGTCACGGTCACCCTCGTGGACGACTACGGCCATCACCCGACGGAGATCGCCCGGGTGGTGGAAACGGCGCGCAGCGTCTGGCCCGACCGGCGTCTGGTGATGGTCTATCAGCCGCACCGCTACACGCGCACACGCGACCTTTACGACGACTTCGTCCGGGTGCTGTCGGAGCTGGACGTGCTGCTGCTGCTGGAGGTGTACGGGGCCGGCGAAGAGCCGATTCCCGGCGCCGACGGCAAGGCCCTGGCCCAGGGGGTGCGTCAGCGCGGCGCTACCAACCCGCTGTTTGCCGAAACGCCGGAGGAAGCGCTCGCACTGCTGCCCGGTCTGGTGCGCGCCGGCGACGTCTTGCTGGTGCAGGGCGCCGGCAACGTCAACCAGATTTCCAATCGACTGGCGGAGCTCGCTGCCGGAGGGCGCCATGATTCGTAGCCTCGGCGCCGCGCTGCTGCTTGCCGGGCTGGGACTGGCCACCTGGTCGGTATGGTTGCAGCTCGACCGTCCGGTGCGCTCGGTGCGGGTCGAAGGGGCGCTGTCTGCGGCCGAGCGTGCGGCGATCCGCGACGTGGTGAGCGGCAGCCTCGAGCAGGGCGTGCTGAGTCTCGATCTGGCCGGGCTGGAGCGGCGCCTGCGGGCCCTGTCGTGGCCGCGTTCGGTGACCGTTCGCCGGCTCTGGCCGGACGGCCTGGTGATCGGCGTGGAGAAGGAGTCCGTGGTTGCCGCCTGGGGCGCCGGCGGCTATCTGAACAGCGCCGGCAAGGTGGTTCAGCTGGCCGACCGGATCAGCGGCGTGCCGACGCTGGCTACCGCGCTGTCGCCGCCGCGGCGCGCCATGGAGGTTTATCAGATGCTCGAGTCACGGGTGGACGCGGCCGGTCTGTCCGTCGTCCGGCTCGAGGAGAACGCGCTCGGCGAGTGGCTCATGACCCTGGACGGGGGCGCCACGGTTGCGCTCGGCAACGAATCGATCAGCGTCCGGCTCGACCGGGTGCTGGCAGCCTACCGCCGGGTGCTTGCCGAACGCATGGACCAGGTGGCGCACGTGGACGCACGCTACGACAACGGCATTGCCGTGGGCTGGAAGGAAACGGGAACCGATTATGCCCTCCGATAACGACCTCAGAAGAGTCGTCGGCCTGGACATCGGCACCAGCAAGGTCGCCGCCATTGTCGGCGAGATCGATCAGGAGGGTGAACTCGAGATCATCGGTATCGGCTCGCATCCGTCGCGCGGCCTGAAGAAGGGCGTGGTGGTGAACATCGAGTCGACGGTGCAGTCGATCCAGCGTGCGGTGGAGGAAGCCGAGCTGATGGCCGGCTGCCAGATCGACTCGGTGTATGCGGGCATCGCCGGCAGCCATATCCGCAGCCTGAACTCTCATGGCATCGTCGCCATCCGCGATGGCGAGGTGTATCCCCAGGACGTGGATCGGGTCATCGACGCGGCTCAGGCCATGGCGATTCCGGCGGATCAGAAGATCCTTCACATCCTGCCCCAGGAATACATCATCGACAGTCAGGAAGGGGTCAAGGAACCTCTCGGCATGTCCGGTGTGCGCCTCGAAGCCAAGGTTCATCTGGTGACCTGCGCCGTGAACGCGGCGCAGAACATCGAGAAGTGCATCGAGCGCTGCGGGTTGCACGTGCACGACATCATCCTCGAGCAGCTGGCATCGAGCTACGCGGTGCTCACCGAGGACGAGCGGGAACTCGGCGTTTGCCTGGTGGACATCGGTGGCGGCACCACGGACATCGCGATCTTCACCCACGGCGCCATTCGCCACACGGCGGTGATTCCCATTGCCGGGGACCAGGTCACCAACGACATCGCCATGGCGCTGCGCACACCGACGCAGAACGCCGAAGAAATAAAGATCCGTTACGCCTGCGCGCTGACTCAGCTCGCAGGACCGGACGAGACCATCCAGGTTCCCGGTGTCGGCGACAAGCCGTCCCGGGAGCTGTCCCGCCAGGCGCTGGCGGAAGTGGTGGAGCCCCGCTACGACGAGCTGTTCACGCTCGTCCAGGCGGAGCTGCGGCGCAGCGGTTACGAGGACTTGATCGCTGCGGGAATCGTGCTCACTGGTGGAGCATCGAAGATCGAAGGGGTCATCGAGCTTGCGGAAGAGATCTTCCACATGCCGGTGAGTCAGGGGGCGCCACGACACGTGGCCGGACTGAAGGACATCGTACGGAATCCCGTGTACGCCACTGGCGTCGGCCTGTTGATGTACGGCCGGGAACGGGAACAAGAACAACGCGGCCGAAAAAGAGCGCGCGGCACGGGCGGCTTCAGCCGTCTCAAGAAATGGCTCAGCGAAAATTTTTGATTGAAGGAGTTCGAAGATGTTCGAAATCGTAGACAGTGCCCCGCAGAGCGCCGTGATCAAAGTGATCGGCGTCGGAGGAGGGGGCGGCAACGCGGTCCAGCACATGGTGACGAATAACGTCGAAGGTGTGGACTTCATTGCGGCCAACACGGACGCCCAGGCGCTCAAGGCGCTGGAGGCGAAAACGCTGCTGCAGCTCGGCAGCACGATTACCCGCGGCCTCGGCGCGGGTGCGAACCCCGAGGTCGGCCGCGAAGCCGCTCTGGAAGATCGCGATCGGATCGCCGAGGTGCTGTCCGGCGCCGACATGGTGTTCATCACTGCCGGTATGGGTGGTGGCACCGGCACGGGGGCGGCGCCGGTGGTGGCCCAGATCGCGAAAGAGCTCGGAATCCTCACCGTCGCCGTGGTGACGCGTCCGTTCAAGTTCGAGAAACGCCTCGCGGTCGCCGAGCGCGGCATCATCGAGCTGCAGGAGCACGTGGATTCGCTGATCACCATTCCCAATGACAAGCTGATGGGTGTGCTCGGCGAGCGGGCGAGCATTCTGCAGGCGTTCGCTGCGGCGAACGACGTGCTGCTCGGTGCGGTTCAGGGAATCGCCGATCTCATCATCCGTCACGGTCTGATCAACGTGGACTTCGCCGACGTGCGCACGGTGATGTCGGAGATGGGCATGGCGATGATGGGCACCGGCCGGGCCTCCGGAGAGCATCGCGCCCAGGAGGCGGCGGAAGCGGCCATCCGCAGCCCCCTGCTCGAGGACGTCGATCTGCATGGCGCCCGCGGCATCCTGGTGAACGTGACCGCCGGACCGGACCTGGCCATGGGCGACTTCATCGACGTGGGCAACGTCATCGAGGAGTACGCTTCCGACCAGGCAACGGTGGTGATCGGCACGGTCATCGACCCGAACATGGGCGACGAGCTGAAGGTGACGGTTGTTGCCACGGGTCTCGGTGATCCGGTAAAGCCCAGCGTGGTGGTCAACAACACCCTGGCGCCGGAGCCGGTGCAGGCCCAGCAGGCTCAGTCCGACGGCCGTGTCGACGGCCACGCAGACGGCCGTGCCGATCTGCGCAACGGGGAGTCGCGGGCCGCGGAGGCGCGCCATGGGGACACACGTCCCGCGGATGGTCGTCCGGACTATGGTCACGAGCTCGACCGGCCGACGATCTTCCGGCAGCGCGATGCGGTGGTTTCCCAGCAGAGCAATCTGGCTCTGGATCAGGAGACCGACGACATGGAGTGGATCGACATTCCGGCCTTCCTCCGACGTCAGGCGGACTGAGCGGGTGAGGTTCGAGCAGCGGCCCGGTGCCGACGGGGGTTGGCGGCCGGGTCCGCGCCCCCGGCGCGTCGCCCGAGAGGGCTGCTGGCACCCTTGCTGGCCCCCCTGGGAAACACAATGTAACAATTGTGTGAATGCCTGCCATACTTGGTGGACGGGCCCTTTGCTAGCATGCCGGCACATCGAGATGACGCGTTCATGACCAAGGCTCTAAAGCAGCGAACCCTGAAGAACGTGATTCGGGCGACCGGCGTCGGCCTGCACACCGGTGAGAAGGTCTACCTGACCTTGCGCCCGGCTCCGGTGGACAACGGCATTGTGTTCGTGCGCACCGATCTCGACCGGCCGGTGTCCATTCCTGCGCGGGCGGAGAACGTGGGTGACACGACCATGGCCACGACGTTGACCGATGGCCGGGTTTCGATCTCCACGGTCGAGCATCTGATGTCGGCGCTGTCCGGCCTTGGCATCGACAACGCGTTCGTCGACGTCAGCGCGCCCGAACTGCCGATCATGGACGGAAGCGCGGCGCCGTTCGTGTTCCTCCTGCAGTCCGCCGGGATCGAAGAGCAGAACGCTCCGAAGAAGTTCATCCGCATCCTCAAGACGGTGTCCCACACCCAGGGAGACGTGACCGTCGAGATCCGGCCCCATGACGGATTCCGCATCGAGTACACGCTTCGCTACGAGCACCCTGTGTTCCGCAAGCACGGGAAGGTCGCGCGGGTCGATTTCTCCACGATGGCGTTCGTCAAGGAAGTCAGTCGTGCCCGGACGTTCGGTTTTCTCGCCGACTACGAAAAGCTGCGTTCGATGAATCTGGCGCGTGGCGGCAGCCTCGACAACGCGGTGGTGGTGGACGACTACCGGATACTCAATGACGACGGTCTGCGCCTGGCGGACGAGTTCGCCAAGCACAAGATTCTCGACGCCATCGGCGATCTGTATCTGCTCGGTCACAGCGTCATCGGCGCGTTCACCGGGTTCAAGTCCGGGCACGGTCCGAACAACGCACTGCTGCGCAAACTGCTCGCGGATCAGGAAGCCTGGGAAATCGTCACGTTCGATGACGAGGAGCACGCGCCGATCGCCTTCGGCCGGCGGGTGGCGGCGGAAAGCGCCTGACAGCCGCGGGCACACCGTGCCGAGGTCACCGTCGATTGCGTGCGCGTGGCAAGCGCGATGTGCCGAGCAGTTCACACACCGTTGACGGGCAAGCCGACATAATCAGTGTGCGGCGCTGAGGCCGCCGGCGGTGGGTTGTTCAGGTCGAAGAGACTCGGATTCGCAGCTTCCGGACCCGGCTGAAGTCAGCGAGCTGGACGAGCCCTCCGACGAGTTCGTCGTTCATGAATCGCAGGCGTGTTGCGCTGGCGGCGTTGCGACATACCACCATGACGGTGTCGCCGCGAACATCGGTGACGCGACAGTCGCGACACAAGGGTTCGGGCAGCAGTGCCTGAAGCTGCTCGGTCCAGGACTCCTGGAACGCCGCGCGGCGCAAAAGAGTTTGTAACGGAGTAAATCGCCGGTGGCGTTCGCTCAGCAGATCATCTATCTTGCTTCGGGACACTTGAATGCCTGTTGTGACGGTCGCCGGCCGTTCATCACCGATGCGGCCACAGATACGGCCACAGATACGGCCGTAGATTGGGCCATAAAGGATGCGTCCACAAGAGACGCGTCCAAAAAAGATAACAACGGTATCAGAACTACAATAAAAGTATGAGGATCATACTGCTCAAGGAATCGGGGCGTGCGCGGGGAAGTGTTCGCGCCCTGCGTTTAGGCGGCGCGCACTTCCTGGGACTGGCGTTTCTGGCCGTGTCCCTGCTCGCTTCCACCTCCGCCTTCACCGCCTACTTCGTCTCCTCCTCCTCTTCCGATCCGGCCCTCGTAGACAAATGGCAGCAACGCATCGCCGAACAGCGCGATCAGCTCGATCTGCTGCGCCAGCGTTCGGCGGCGGAATCTCAGGCGGTCGGCCGACAGCTGGCGGCGATGCAGGCCAGGTTGATGCGCATGGAAGCGCTGGGCGCGCGCGTGACCGAGGTGGCTGAACTCGGAGAAGGTGAGTTCTCGTTCGACGAGCCGGCGCCGGTGGGCGGCCCGACCGCAGTGCGGGAAAGCCCGCTCGGCTGGCCGGATCTGCAGGCCAACCTGAAGCGGCTTGCGGCTCAACTGAGGTCGCGCGAGTCGGAACTCGAAGTCCTCGAATCGCTGCTTCGCAACCGCGAGTACCATCAGGGTACCGAGGTGGCCGGTCGGCCGGTGACCTGGGGTTGGATGTCCTCTGCCTTCGGCAAACGGGTCGATCCCTTCAGCGGTCAGATGGCCTGGCACGCCGGCGTCGACTTCGCCGGACGCGAGGGTTCCGACGTGGTGGCCGTGGCCAGCGGGGTGGTGACCTACGCCGGCAAACGCCATGGCTACGGCCTGATGGTCGAGATCAACCACGGCGATGGCTACGTGACCCGCTACGGTCATCACGACTCCGTCGCCGTGGCCACGGGCGAGATCGTCAAGAAAGGGCAGGCCATCGGCACCATGGGAACGTCGGGGCGCTCCACGGGGCCGCACGTGCACTTCGAAGTGCTGAAGAACGGCAAGCACGTCGATCCCAAGGCTTACGTCGCGCGTCGCTGACTTTCTGCCTTTCGGTTATCTGGAGTCTCGTTGGTGGTCGACGGCCGAAACGGCCCTCAGCGACCTCCGATTTGCCGCGTCCGGGCAAACAGCTTCAGAGGGAAGTGCCGGTTTTACGGTCTCTGAGGGCCGTTTCGGCCATCGCCCTCCAGCGCGATTCCACGATTCGAGCCTCAGAATTCAGCGTCGCGCTTGTTTGTGGTGTGGGCACATCGGCGGTTTGTGCGGCCGCCAGGGTAGGCGACCCCACCCCCGGCAAGCTGCGACGACGCTGGAGGCACGTCCCGGGAGCCGCACTCCAGATACCGTAAAACCGGCACAAACCTCTGAAGCTGTTTACCCGGACGCGGCAAATCGGAGGTATCTGGAGTGCGGCTCCCGGGACGTGCCTCCAGCGTCGTCGCAGCTTGCCGGGGGTGGGGTCGCCTACCCTGGCGGCCGCACAAACCGCCGATGTG
>JAVJTA010000003.1:0-525747 GCA_040219135.1 Pseudomonadales bacterium
CGAAGAGTCGGGGAAAAGTGGCCCCGACCCGGAGGGTTGCGCCCGAAATCGCGTCCTGCGTCGTTGCTCGTCGCTCATTGAGCGATGCTCAACCACGCTCCTCGCGCCTTCCAGGCCACGATTTCGGACAGCAACGCGGCGCTGTGCGGAGTGTGAACAGGCCCTAACCCTCGGACTCGCCGAACGCCGGGCGCCGGTAGCGCAGCATGCGGCCGCTGCCGACCTCGGTGGCTGCCCCGTCGCGGTGCGCCACGGCGCCGTTCACCGTTACCAGGCGGATGCCGCGCGGCGGGGTCTTGGGCTCGTCGTAGGTGGCGCCGTCGGCCACGGTGTCCGGATCGAACAGCACCAGATCTGCCCAGTAGCCGGGCTCGATGCGGCCGCGGTTGACCAGGCCGAAGGTGCTCGCGGCCAGGCTGGTCATGCGCCGAACCGCCTCGGGCAGGGTGAGCACGCCGCGCTCGCGCACGTAGTGGCCGAGAATGCGCGGAAACGTGCCGAACAGTCGCGGGTGCGGACGCCCGCGCAGATCGGGGATGCCGTCGGAGCCCACCATCATGTCCCGGTGCGCGAGATTGGTCTCGACGTCCGCCTCGTCGATGATGAACTGGATGCAGATGGTGCGATCGCCCTTGGGCGCTGTGAGCACGTGCGTCACCGCTTGGGTCACGTCGATGCCGAGTTCGGCGGCGATGTCGGTGAGCATGCGGCCTTCGTACTCGCGGAACGCCGGACAGCTGGCGATGCGGATCACCTCGGCCAGCTCGCGGCTCGGATTGTCGAGATTGAAGTACTCGATCATGCGGCCGCTGCCGGCGGTGTAGGGGTACACGTCCAGGGTCACCGGCTGACCGTCGGCCAGGGCCCGATCGACCCGCGCCAGGGAATCCCGCACCTTGCCCCAGTTGGCGCGGCCGGCGGACTTGTGGTGGGAGATGTGCGCGTGCACGGCGGCTTCGCGGCCGATCTGCAGGGTCTCCTCCACGGCAGTCAGCAGATGGTCGCCTTCGTTACGCATGTGGGTGGTGTAGAGCGCGTCGTACGGTTGCGCAAGCCGCGCGAGCTCGATGATCTCGTCGGTCTCGCTCCAGCGCCCGGGCCGATAGATCAGACCGGTGGAGAAACCGCAGGCGCCCTGCTCGAACGCGCGCTCCACGTGGCCGCGCATCTGCGCGAGTTCCGCTGGCTTCGGTGCGCGCTTCTCCATGCCCATGACCAGCGAACGCACGGTGTTGTGGCCCACCAGCATCAGGTTGTTGATGGCCGGTCGGCGCGCGAGCACGGCGGCAAAGTAGCCGTCGAGGTCGGTGAATTCGCCTTCGAGGCCGGCGAGGATGCCGCCGCTCGCGGCCACCGAATCCTTCTCCGGATCCGCCGGCACGGCGCTGAAGCCGCAGTTGCCGCTGACTACCGTGGTCACGCCCTGGGCGAGCTTGAACTCCATGCCGGGATGGCGGAAGAACGCGCCGTCGTCGTGGGCGTGGGTATCGATGAACCCCGGCGCCAGACAGGCGCCGCCGCCGTCGATCTCATCGCGGGCCGCGCCGACCTCGCCGACGGCGCTGATGCGCCCGTCGCTGACGCCGACGTCGGCGTAGAAGGCGTCGCCGCCGCTGCCGTCGAGCACGCGCACGTTCCGAATCGCAAGATCCATCATCAACTCCTCCGTAGGAGCGGTCTCCCGACCGCGATCAAAGCCCGTATCGCGCCGGCCGGGTGCGCAGCCATTCTCCCACCATCTCGCCGATCATGATGCTGGTGAGGTTGGTGTTGGCGCGCGGCACGCTCGGCATGATGGCGGCGTCCGCCACCACCAGCCCGTCGAGACGGTGGCAGCAGCCGTGCTGGCTGACCACCGCCATCGGGTCCGTCGCCGGCCCCATCTTCACCGTGCCGCTGGGGTGGTAGCCGCTGCCGGCAAAGCGCCGGCACAGCGCGGCGATCTGCTCGTCGCCCATGGGTCGCGCCGGGTCCGGAAACGTGACCCGTTCGATCAGATCGGCCAGCGGCCCCACCCGGGTGAAGGCAAACGCGTCGCGGAAGCAGCCGACCAGGCGGCGCACGTCGCGCTCGTCCTCGCAGAAGCGGTTGTCCACCTCGGGTGCCTGGTGGGGGTCCGCAGACGTCAGGCGCAGCTCGCCGCGCCCGTACTGGTATTCCAGCACCGCGGCGATGGCGAAGCGCGGCGGATCGCTGGGACGGCCGATGAAGCTCAGCTGTTCGATCTGCAGATCGTTGCGTTTTTCCGAGTCTTCCGCCGTGTAGCGCAGGATTGTCTGCATGAGCGGCGCTTCGGGATCGATCAGGCCGGGGTCGCGGACCTCGCAGGCGATGGACAGGGCCGGGTGGTCGCAGAGGTTGGCGCCGACGCCGGGCAGGTCGTCGAGCACGTCGATGCCGAGCCCCTCGAGCGGCGCGCGCGGCCCGAGCCCGGAGCGCAGCAGAATCGCCGGGGACATGATCGCGCCGGCGCACAGCACCACCAGCCGGGCGAGAATCCGTTCCACCTCGCCGGCCGCGTTCTCCACCTCGACGCCGATGCAGCGCTTGCCATCGCTCAGCACCCGGCGCACCAGGGTGTTTGGGCGGATGCTCAGGTTCGGGCGGATCCGTGCCGGCGCCAGATAGCCGACCGCGCAGGAGACCCGCAGTCGGCCGAGCTTGTTCAGCGGGGTCGGCCCCGCGCCCCAGGACAGCGGGTCGTTGGCGTCGGGACAGTCGGGATAGCCGAGGTCGCGGGCGGTTTCCAGGAACGCCTGGTGCTGGGGCAGCAGTTCGTCCGGCGGATAGCGGCGGATGCTGATCGGGCCGGCGTCGCCGTGGTAGTCGGCGTGGCCGAAGTCGAGATCGCGCTCGAGCCGCTTGAACGCCGGCAGCACCTCGTTCCAGGCCCAGGCCGGGTTGCCGAGATCGGCCCACTCGTCGTAGTCCTCGTGCATGCCACGCAGGGCGATGGTGGTGTTCACGGCGCTGGACCCGCCGACCACGCGCCCTCGGGGAAACGCCACCCGGCGGCCGCGGGTTGGTTCGTAGGACAGGTTCCAGTCGTGGTCGCGGTAGGAGTTGTTGTGGCCGTTTACCAGATCGAAGGGCGTCGCCGCCAGATCCGGATAGTCCGGACCCGCCTCGATCAGCAGCACCTGCCGGCGCGGATCTTCGGTGGCCCGACTGGCGATGGCACAACCGGCGCTGCCCGCGCCGACGATGACGATGTCGTGCATGCGTTCCCTCCCGAATCGACGTGAGTTTATCCTGTCGCGCGCTCAGCGGCAGCGGAGGCGGTCGACGGCGGCGGCGGGGTGGTCGGTGAGCACGGCGTCGACGCCGAGTTCCACCAGCGCCGCCAGCCGTTCCGCAGACGCGCGCCCGGCGGTCACCCAGACCTGGGCGCCGGTGCCATGAATGCGCTCCACGAGGCCGGGGTCGCTCGTCAGCCAGGCGGGCCACAGGCGGATGGCGGCCATGCCGGCAGCGAGGAAGCCATCGACGTCGTCGACGTCTGGCACGAAGCCGAGAAAGCGCGCCTGGGGCAGCAGCGCTGCCAGCCGCTGCCGGTCCGCGAGGGTGCGCACGCCGAACCAGACCCGCGCTGGGTCGTGGAACCGCCGCACCGCGTCGGCCAGGTCGCCGTGATTCAGGGGCGCGCCGGTCTTGAGGTCGAACAACAGCTCGACGTTCAGATCCCGGGTGGCCTGCAGCGCCTCGAGCAGCGTCGGCACGCGTGTTCCGCCGCCGGCGTCGAGCCGCATCAGCGCCTCGAGGTCCAGTTCCTGCACGCGGCCGCGGCCGTCGGTGGTGCGATCCACCCTGGGATCGTGGAGCACCACCAGGTGACCGTCACGCGTGGTGCGCAGGTCCAGTTCGATCAGGTCCGCGCCGGCAGCGGCGGCGTGGCGGAAAGCGGGCAGGGTGTTCTCCGGAAAGCCCGAATCCATGCCGCCGCGGTGGGCGACGATCAACGGCGCGGCCGCCGTGCCGTCACAGGCCACGAGCGCCGCCGCAAGCAGGAGTTCCACCATCGCTCTGCGACCCGCGGGTCGCTCCAGAGAAAGCCCGGGAAGAGTCTATATGCTCCAGGTCTCGCCTTCATGAATGCCGCACTCGCGCTTCAGACCGAAGAAGCGGGTGTCTTCGGCGCTCCCGGCTTCGTGCAGCGGCACCGTGGTGTGAGTGTCACCGATGGAGACGTAGCCTTGCTCCCACAGCGGGTGGTAGGGCAGGTCGTGGGCGGTGAGGTAGGCGTAGACGTCGCGATCCGACCAGTCGGCGATGGGGCTCACCTTGAAGGCGCCGTTGCTGAACTGCACGAACGGCGTCTCGGCCCGGGTCGCTGCCTGGCTGCGGCGCAATCCGGTGAACCAGGTCCCGATCGCGAGTTCCTGCAACGCCCGTTGCAACGGCTCGACCTTGTTCTCGCGATTGTAGGCCTCGAGGCCGTCCAGCCCCTCGTTCCAGCGCTGGCCGTCCACCGCCTCCTGCCAGGCCGGGCTGCGCGCGCTGCGGTACACCTTCAGGTTCAGATGCAGCCGGTTGGTGAGTTCGTCCACGAACCGGTAGGTTTCCGGGAACAGGTACCCGGTGTCGAGCAGGATCACCGGCATGTCCGGCACTTCGCGCGTCAGCAGATGCAGACTCACGGCGGCCTGGGCGCCGAAGGACGAGGTCAGGGCGTGCACGCCGGGCAGGTGCTCCAGGGCACAGCGCACCCGGCCGGCGGCGTCGAGTCGGGCCAGCCGCTGGTTCCAGTTGTCCAGGTGGGCCTGATCGGTGAATGCCGTGGTCTCCACGACGCAGTGCTGGAACTCCGCCGCGCGCGGGTCTGCCGCTGCTGCTCGTTCCGTGGACGTCGCGTTGTGGGTCATGGGACCGGTTCCTGTTGCTGCGCGCGGGTTCATGGTGTGCTGTCTCGAAGCTCCGTTCGGACGAGGTAGTCGCCGAAACCTTCCGTGCCCTGGCGGTGCTCGGCGTAGCGGCCGAGCAGTTCGTCCAGGGTGTCGAGAATCTGGGATTCGCTGAGGTTTTCCCGGTACAGGGTGGTCAGCCGGTCACCGACCCGGTTGCCGCCGAGCATCAGGTTGTAGCGGCCGGGCGCTTTGCCGACCAGGGCGATCTCGGCGACGTAGGGCCGGGCGCAGCCGTTCGGGCAGCCGGTGATGCGCACGTTGAGCGGTTCGTCGGCGAGGCCGTGCCGTTCCAGCCGCTCGCCGAGGGCGGTGAGGAAATCCGGCAGGTAGCGTTCGGCTTCCGCCATGGCGAGCCCGCAGGTGGGCAGGGCCACGCAGGCCATGGCGTCGCGCTGAAACGGCTTCAGGCGTCCGCCGGCATCGATGCCGTGGCGCTCGGCCAGCGCCTCGATGGCCGCTTTGTCGGCTTCGGCGACGCGGGCGACGATGAGATTCTGATTCGGCGTGAAGCGGAACTCGCCGCTGTGCACCCGGGCCAGTTCGCGCAGCCCGGTGAGCAGCCGGGTCTCGCCGCGATCGATGATGCGGCCGCCGGGAATGAACAGGGTCAGGTGCCACAGGCCCTCGGGATCCTGCTGCCAGCCGAAGCGGTCGCCGTTGTGCCGGAACTGGAACGGCTCCGCCGCGCCCAGCGTGAATCCGAGGCGTGCTTCGACTTCACCCTTGAACCAGTCCACGCCGCGGTCGTCGATGGTGTATTTCAGACGCGCGTGCTTGCGCTCGCTGCGGTCGCCGTAGTCGCGCTGCACGCACATGATCTGTTCGGCCACGGCCACCGCCTGGTCGACTCCGCAGAACCCGAGCACCGTGCCGAGGCGCGGGTAGGTGGCCGGGTCACCGTGGGTGGCGCCCATGCCGCCGCCGGCGGTGACGTTGTAGCCGGTCAGCTTGCCGTTGCGTTCGATGGCGATGAAGCCGACGTCGTGGGCGAACACGTCGACGTCGTTCCAGGGCGGAATGGCCACGGCGATCTTGAACTTGCGCGGCAGGTAGGTGGGCCCGTAGACGGGTTCCTCATCATCGGCCGGAGTCACCCGTTTTCCGTCCAGCCAGATCTCGTGGTAGGCGCCGGTGTGCGGCAGCAGTCGGTCCGACAGCGCCTCTGAGGTCTCGAGCGCCTGAGCGTGCACGTCGCTCACCTCGGCCAGCGGCGTGCACATGACGTTGCGGTTGACGTCGCCGCAGGCGGCCAGAGTGGTGAGCATCATCTCGTTGATGCGCTGCATGGTCTTCTTCAGATCGCGCTTGACCACGCCGTGGAACTGAAACGTCTGGCGGGTGGTCACGCGGATCGCGTCGTTGGCGTGATCCCGGGCAAGCTGGTCGAGCTGCAGCCACTGCTGTGGGCTCAGCACGCCGCCGGAGATGCGTGCGCGGATCATGAAGCTGTAAGCCGGCTCCAGCTTCTGCCGGGTACGCTCGGCGCGCAGGTCGCGATCGTCCTGCTGGTAGGTGCCGTGGAACTTGGTCAGCACGCCGTCGCTCTCCGGGATCGACCCGGTGAGCGGGTCGAGCAGGCTCTCGGCGATGGTGCCGCGCAGGTAGTCGCTGTTCTGCTTTACCACCTCGACGGCGGAGAGTTGGGCGGCATCGACCTTACTGCTCATGTCCGTCGTCCGTCCTCAGTAGACGTCGCGCTGGTAGCGGTTGGCTTCCTTGAGTTCGCGCAGGTAGTCCTCGGCGGCATCGCGGTCGCGGCCAAGGCCCTGTTCGATGACGTTCAGCAGCGCCTCGTGAACGTCCGGCGCCATGTGGTCGGCGTCGCCGCAGACGTAGAGGTGGGCGCCGCGCTCGAGCCAGTCGAACACGTCGGTGCCGCGCTCGCGGACGCGGTCCTGCACGTACACCTTGGCCTGCTGGTCGCGGGAGAACGCCACGTCGTGGCGGGTCAGCACGCCGTCCTTGCGGTAGCGGGCCCACTCGAGCTGGTAGAGGAAGTCGCAGTCGAAATTGCGGTCGCCGAAGAACAGCCAGTTGTCGCCGCCGGCGCCGGCGGCGTCGCGCTCCTCGACGAACGCGCGGTAGGGCGCCACCCCGGTGCCCGCGCCGATCATGATTACCGGGACGTCCGGGTCGTCGGGGAGCCGGAAACGCGGGTTGGGCGCGATGTATACGGGGACGCTATCACCGGGTGCGGCCAGGAAGTTGGATGCGCTGCCGTAGTGCTCGCGATCGAAGGCGTCGTAGCGCACCACGCCGACGGTGACGTGCACCTCGTCGGGGTTGGCTTCCAGGCTCGAAGCGATGGAGTAGAGCCGCGGCGTCAGCCGCTTCAGGGTGTCCGCGAGATCCTGGGCGGTCATGGCAACCGGGTGATCGGCGAGCACGTCGATGATCTGACGGTCCGCCAGGTAGTCGTTGAGCGGCGCGCGGTCGCCGGCGTCGAGCAGCGCTTTCAGCGGTGCGATCGCGAACTTCTCGGCATAGCTCTGGACGACGCTGCGCCCGAGCAGGGTCAGCTCCAGGCGATGTGCCAGCGCCTGGCCCAGTGCCGTGGCTTCGCCATCGATCGTCACCTCGGCGTCGGCGTCGAGATTCAGCAGTTCGAGGAACTGGGCGACCAGCGCCGGCGGATTGGTCGGCCACACGCCCAGGGCGTCGCCGGGCAGGTAGCTGAGCCCGCTGCCTTCCAGACTCAGCACCACGTGGCGCACGTCCTTGCTGGAGCCGCGGCCGGTGATGGGCTGGTTTTCGAGCACGGCGGCCGGGAACGGATCCTTGCGCGTGTAGTTCTGGGTGCCGACCGGAACGAGCTGCGGGGCCGCGCCGTTGGCGCTGGTGGAGGCGGGGGCCTCGACGCGGTCGGCCTCGACGCGGTCGGCTTCGACGCGGTCGGCCTCGACGCGGTCGGCCTCGACGTGGGTCAGTACCCGGGCCTGCCAGTCCTCGCTCAGCGCTTCGAAATCGAGGTCGCACTCGACGCGCGGCTCCAGGCGCTTTGCGCCGAGCGCCTCGAGACGGGCGTCGAGCCGGCGGCCGACCTCGCAGAAATCCTCGTAGCTGCTGTCACCGAGGGCAAGCACGGCGTAGGACAGATTGTCGAGCCGCGGTCCGCGGTCACCCATCAGGAACTCGAAGAAGGCTTCGGTACCGTCCGGCGGGTCGCCGAGTCCGTGGGTGGCGACCACGAACAGCGCGCGGGTCTCCTTCTTCAGCTGCGCGGGGCGGAAGTCCGCCAGATCCATCGCGCGCGAGGGCACGCCCAGGCCGGAGATTCGCCCCAGCAGTTCCTGGGCCACGCTGCGGCTGTTGCCGGTTTCGGTGGCGTAGAACACCGTCCAGGTCTCTGCGGGCGCGGCTTCGGCTGCAACGATGGCTTCGGTCCCGGCGATCTGCACGCCGGAGGCGGCGAGGCCGGCCAGGTAGCCGCTGGCCCACCACAGCTGCTGGGATTCCAGGCGTCCGGCCAGGCCGTTCAGCTCGGCGACCAGAGCCGCGTCGGGGCCCGCCGGCATGGCGCCGGGCTGAGAAGACTTCTTCAGGATCGATACGGACACGGTCGTGGCCACCGGCTTCTATGGAGCGAACGACGGTAGCCAGCGGGCGGGCACGACGGAAGGAATGATTGGCTACAAGTTAATAACCCTGGAGCATACGCCGGCGGGCGTGCCCAGAGCCGCTGGGATAGAATCGAGTCCAACGTCGGCGGGAGGCGTAAAGCAGATGGTCGACAATCCCCCTCGGGGCATGCCGCGAGTTCTGGCCAGACTCACCTATGCGGATGTGGCCGGCGCCGTCGGTTTCCTGGAGTCGGCGTTCGGCTTTTCCGAGCGTCCCGACGCTCGGGTGGTCGACGCGGACGGGCGGGTCGCACTCACGGAACTCGACGTGTTCGACAGCTGCATCATGCTCGGCGCCGAAGGCGCCCATGGCCTTGCCAGCCCGGTCTCGCTCGGCGGCACGACCCAGGCGCTGATCGTCTACGTGGACGGGATCGATGCGCACTATCAGCGGGCACGAGCAGGCGGTGCCGATATCGTCTCCGATCCCGCCGATCAGTTCTGGGGTGATCGCCGCTACGAGGCCCGGGATCCCGAAGGTCATTGCTGGAGTTTCCACGAGCACCTGCGCGATGTGTCGCCCGAAGAAATGGCCAAGGCGCTGGCCGGCCTCGGTTTCGACAAATAGTCCACGGGGGAGTCCACGTGTCCTACGAGATCAAACGCTTTCCGTACTCCGGCACCGTCGATGCCGACGGCCACGTCCTCGAGCCCCCCGATCTCTGGGAGAACTACCTCGAAGCGCGCTATCGCGACCGGGCCCTGCGCATCGGCGTGGACGACGAGGGCTATGAGTATCTGGAGATCGACGGCCAACCGTCGGCACGTTCCAATCGCGGGTCGCTCGGCATACTCGGCGCCATGGGCGAGGACGATCTGCGGCCGAGTCCGGAACGCCGGTACGCCGACCACATGCCCTTTGGCGCCAGCGACCCCGGCGAGCGCCTGGCGCTGATGGATCAGGAGAATCTCGAGATCTGCCTGCTCTATCCGACCCTGTGCCTGCTCTGGGAGGTGGAACTCACCGACCCGGAGCTGAGCCTCGCCTACTCCCGGGCCTACAACCGCTGGATCGCCGACTTCTGCCGCGACTCCGGCGGCCGGCTGGTGCCCATCGCCATGCTCACGCTGCTCGACGTCGAGGGCTCCGCCGCAGAGCTGGAACGGGCAGTGAAGGACGGCTGCCGCGGCGCCTGGGTGAACCCGTTCAACCACCGCCGGGTGATTCACGGCCACAGCGATCACGACGTGCTGTTCGCCCGCTGCAGCGAACTCGACGTGCCGCTGGCCATTCATCCCACCTTCACACCCCACAGCGCCGCCGACGGCATCTTCGACTGGCCCCGGGAAGGGCGCGCCTGGGGCGAGGCCATCTGGCTGCGCAGCATCGTCCAGCAGGCGCTGATCTCGTTCTTCTCTCTGGGCACGCTGGAACGATTCCCCGAGCTGCGGCTCGGCGTGCTGGAGGCGGGCTCCGGCTGGATCGGCGCCATGCTCGATCGGCTGGACGCGTTTTCATCGTCGCTGAACATCCGCCGGGCCAGCGCCACCGAGCTGTTCCGCCGCCAGTGCTTCATCTCCGGCGACCCCGACGAGACCTGCGCGCCGCACGTGATCGACCAGGTCGGCGCCGACTGCTTCATGTGGGCCACGGACTATCCCCATCCCGATCACCCCCACACCTGGGTGGACGATCTGCAGCGCTACGCCGAAGCCCTCGCGCCCGCCACCCGGGCGAAGGTGCTGGGTGAGAACGTCAAGCGGATCTACCGGCTTTGACGGTGGATTCACGCGAGACAGGTTGCACTGGGTAATTGGAGGCTCGTGGAAAAGCACGGGCTTCCGGTTGATTTACAGAAAGCTGGGCAATCTCCATGGTGTTTTTCAAACGCGATCCGACCAGAAAGCTCAAGAAGGCCTACAAGCAGAAAATGGAAGAGGCGATGCACGCGATGCATCGTGGCGACATCCGGCGCAACGCGCAGCTGGTCCAGGAGGCCGAGAAGATCCGGGCCGAAATCGATAACTCCGTTTGAGCGCGCCGTAGGTCCGGGGTCCGGTCAGGTCGACCAGGCCGGCGGTTCACGCGCGGCGTCGTCCAGCTCAGGGCGGGCGGTGAGTTCGTACTTCTCGCCGGCATACGACTCGAACAGGGTCGCATGTCCGGACAGCGACATTTCGCCGTCGCGTTGGTAGTAGTCGGCCACCCAGAACAGCAGGAACGCCAGGCGTTCGTCCTGTTCCACCTTGGAAGGGTACTTGTGCGGTTCCCAGGGCCGGCCGCGACAGTTCTCCATGCACTGCGCTTCCCCGGGATTGAGAAAAATCAGCCGCGGCTCGAAGGCAAGCGCGACCTCTACGAGGCTCGCGTAGCACCCTTCGAGGACCCAGGTTCGGTGCAATTCGCAGAAGTCACGCACCTCCCTCGTGGCTGCCTCGGCCGCCCGGCGCACGGCGATCTGGCCCGGCTCCCAGGCGACGCTGTCGAGATCGAGCAGCGGCGCGCCGTGGCGCCGGGCCAACCACTGCGCGAGCGTGGATTTGCCGGAACCGGAGTTGCCGAGGATGGCGATGCGCACTGGGGTTCCCTGGCAGGCCGCGTTCCGCGGGGTCAGATCAGGCCGCGCCGCACTTGCCTTCGCCGCACTTGCCCTCGGCGTCGCTTTTGGATTCGCCGCACTTGCCCTCGGCGTCGCTCTTGGATTCGCCGCACTTGCCTTCACCACACGTGCCTTCGGCATCGCTCTTGGTTTCGCCGCACTTACCCTCGCCGCATTTGCCCTCCGCGTCGGCTCTGGCGACCTGAAGGTAGCCTTGGTCGAGTTCGGCGACGGCGAACAGCGTCGAGTCGCCGGGTTGAGCCGCGGCATATGGCGCTCCCAGTGCTGCCAGGACGGAGGCTCCGGCGAGGGCGGCCGCAGATTTACGATGGATGCTGAGTTTCATGAATCTCTCCTTGAGGATGAGGGTCAGTGGTTCGTCGCTGCAATGGACGCGTGGGATGATGTTTCGTTACAGCCGCTTCGGACATGGGCCGCGTCGAGCCTGCCGGGCGCGACGGCGCGCGCGATCCAGAAGTCCGCGCTGGTGTAGCGCCCGCCCCCGGTGAACAGCAGTGAAATCAGCATGATCAGATAGGTGGCGGCGAACTCGATGCCGTTGTTGAGAATGGTGATCGGACCGCGCGCGGTCAGCCAGCCGTAGTCGCCATGCTCCTTGAGGATGGCGATGGCGGCTTCCTTGCGCGGCGCGGCCTCCATCACCCGCTCGTTGGCAAGCCAGCTCGAACTGTCAGACAGGGCCAGCCAGCCGTTCTCCCAGTGCACCGCGAAGATCGCCACCAGCATGGTGAAGATCAGCGGTATCGCGAACCATCGTGTGGCCAGGCCGACCAGCAGGGCGATGCCGCCGACCAGTTCCGTACCGGCAGCGAGGAACGCGAGCAGCTCCGGTAACGGAAGCCCCAGGCCCCAGTCGGGGTTGCCGAGCCAGGCGGCGGTATCGTCGAACGCCATGAACTTGGTCCACCCGGCCTGGACCATGACGGGGGCCAGGTACAGGCGCAGCAGCAGCGGCGCGATGCCGTCGGCTGGTCTGAGTGCGTCGATGAAGCGGTCCTGCAGGGTTGTCGCGGAAATTGCGATGGACATGATCGGGTTCCTGGGTTGTGTGATCCGCCGGCTCCGTCCGGCAATCAGCGGGTGATTCAGGTTGATGGGTCCTGGGGGCTCTGTCCCTCCTCTGCCACGCGGGTGAGGATGCGCTCGATGATCTGGTCCGGCACCGGCTCGGTTTGGCGTCGGGGTTCGTGATGGCGAAGCACCCGCGCCAGCAACCGCAGATGGCGATTGAAACGCCGGCAGTGCCTGCACATCGCCAGATGCGCGTAGATGCGCACCCGGTCGAGAGCGCTGCTTGCACCCTCCAGCAGGTCGGTGCTGCGCTCTGTGACTTCCCTGCAGGTCAGCATGCGCCTGGTCTGCCGGTCAGCACGTGCCCGTCTCCTGGTAGCCATTGATCATCTTCATCAACCGTGTCCGGCCGCGGTGCAGCAGTACCCGTACGTTGGACGCGGACAGGTTCAACTTGTTACAGATCTCGTCGTAGCTTTCCGACTGCAGGTCCCGCATCAGCAGAACCAGGCGCTGGTTGTCCGGCATGAGGTCGATGTGCTTGTCGATGCAGTCGCGCAACGCCGCGGCCTCCAGCAGCTCATCGGCGCCAGGACTGTTCCAGACAGGAGGAGGCGTCGCCCAGTGACCGAGCTCGTCGAACCAGTCCGCGGCCACGTCGTCGCGGTCCCCGCGGTCCGGCGGCGCGATCTCCCGGGCCCGGCGGCGCAGGTCCGAGATCGCCCGATTGGTGACCACCCGCTGCAGCCAGGTACCCAGGGCCGCGCGATGCTCAAAGGCGCCGATCTGGCGAAAGGCCGCCAGCCAGGCCTCCTGGACGACGTCCTCGGCGTTGGCTGCGCCGACGATGGCGCGGGCGGTGGCGATCATTCCCGGGCTGTAGCGGACGACGGCGTCGCGAAACGCCTGCTCGTCCCCGGCCCGGATGCGCGCCACCAGCGCCCGATCGTCCGGGTACGGATTGTCCGGCTCGGATCCGGACGGCATGTTGTTCGATGTAACTTTGGCGCCGTCGGATCGTCCAACCCGAGTGTTCCGTTCGCTCATGGACGGGGTAACGGCCGTTCGCCGCTCCGTCCCAATGGGGTCATCGAATATGCCATGGATCCCACGCCTCCTGGCGGTTCCGCTCCTGTTGCTCTGGGCGCTCGCGGTCGAAGAGCGGCAGCTCAACGGCTTCGAACTCGACGATGCGCTCGTGCCCGCTCGGCAGATCCAGCCGGGCGGCCCTCCTCGCGACGGCATCCCGTCCATCGACCTTCCGAGATTTGTCAGCGCTGCGGTTGCAGAGTTCCTCGGCGACAACGATCGCGTGCTGGCAATCGAGGTCGAGCGCGTGGCGTCCACGACGACGGGGTGCTGGTTCGCGTGGTATGCGTTCATTCCGGACACCGAAGTGTTTCGATGTAGCGCGGCGCCTCGGCCGGCGTAGACGGAACCTGGCGGCCGCCTAGTAGTAGCCTTTGACGGTCAGAAACGCGCCGAGCATCCCCCAGACGATGCCGACCGAACGGGTGAGCATCGGCCGGTTCATCATGCTGGTGCCGACCCGGTCGACGATGCCCGGCGCTGCAACGCGAACGGCCCCGCCAGAAGCGAGCGCCCAGCCGAACAGGGTAACGATAAGAGGCCAATCGAGAACCCAGACGTTGTGCGTGTTGACGATGGCTAGGCCCGCGGTCATTGCCAGCACACCCGAGATCAGCACCAGCGGACCGTCCATGAGAAACCGCCTGGTGGTTTCCTGAAGGCGTAGAGGGGTGAATACCATCGGGATGCCGAGCGCCACGATGATCGGACCCAGGAGCTTCGCGATCCAGACTTCCATGAGTAAGACCCTCAGTGTGATCGTCTCGAGGACGCGCTTTGTCAGACAGCGGGCAACGTCTTGTCGAGCAGTTCGTAGCCGGCGCGCTCCCGGTACCCATAGCGATGATAGAAGCCTCTCGCATCCACATTGCCCCGGGCCAGCTGCAAGGACACATTGGTACAGCCGGCTCGAACGAACTCGGACTCGGCAACCGCCAGCAGCTCGCTGCCGACACGCGATCCCCGGTACGCGCGCAGAACGAAAAATTCGTCGATTTCCGCCGTGAGGCCGAAGTGCTCCAGGCTGAACACGTAGACGGCCAGCAGGTATCCGACCGGCTGGTCCTCGTCGAGGGCAATCCAGGCGGCCCCGAGATCCCGCTCGCTCAACAGGCGCTTGAGCTGGACGGAAGTGCGATCGCCGTCGAACGCCGGGATTCCCTCGAACTGCCAGTACTCCCGGACTAACTGCACAAGCGATGGGACATCGTCTACCAGCGCCATTCTTACCTGCGTCATGCGCACCCTCTGCCGGCTACCGCGATGCTTCGGACATCCCGTAGAGTCGCGCTCACCACCGGGCGCCATGATTCCAACTTTCTGTCATTGAAGACAAGCGGTACGCGGCGCGATCGAGATGGTCTGCTCATGAAAGTGCTCGTCATCGGGGCAGGCGTCACGGGTTGTTTCACCCGCGCGTTTGCTGGCCAAAGGGGTGGATGTCTCGGTGCTCGCGCGGGGCGACAAAGCCTCGCGACTCGAGCAGGAAGGCCTCTGCCTGAGCAACGCCATGACCGGCGAGAAGGCGACCGTGCGCCTGAACATCGTCCGTGCGCCGATGGCGGAGGCATTCGATCAGGCGATGGTCTGCGTTCAGGCGCAGCAGCGGCCGGCGCTGGCCCCGCTGTTGCGCGAGCTTCCCGGCCGTCCCACGGTTGAAGATCGAGCGCTACGTTCCCATCATGGCCTGGCACTGGAGTCACATCGCCCTGATCCTGCCGCTGGCGGGGGCGGTGTATCGCCATGGCCTGGACCTCGACGCGGTGGTCGCGGATCGTGCGCTCCTGAGAGACACAATGCAGGCCACTGCCCAGGGCTTCGCTGCCATCCGGCGAGCGGGCTATCCGATACTGCCCCGAAGCTTGAACGTCATGCGCTGGGTCCCGGCTGCGCTCGGGGCGGGCAGAATCGCCGCGTTGCTGCGAAGTGAGTTCGGGCGCGTCGCGCTGGTCGGTCACGCGGCGACGGCGCGCGACGAGATGCGCGGCTTCGACTCAGTCTTTCTGGCTCTGGCCGGCGAGAACGCGGGGCCCGAACTTCGAGCCGTGCTCGGCCCCAGTACTGCGCTGTGGCATCGCCGGCGATGGCCTTTGCCAATAGCGATGATGTCTCGGGCGAGAGCTCTGCCTGCCCATAGGCACTGGCCGCGGCCACCAGCAGTAAGGCCATACGTCGAAGAAAACGACTGAACATGGTGAAGAGAAGTTTCTGATTGGGAAGGCCAATGGTTCAAACCCCGGCGGGGCTGATCTTCCCATGAGTCGATAGTGCCGGGCTATCAATATCGGTTGCGTGGCACCATAGCGCCCATTGCCTATGTCGTCTGCCTCCAGTGCCGGCCCCAAGTAATGGGCGGGGCAGGTATCGTCCAGCGGCGGCATGCCATCGAGCAGGTATGCCTCCCGCATTCTGTCGAACCACTCCTTTCTCCTGCGCATAGCAGCTTCTTTGCGCAAGCAAAGAAGATGGCAGCTAGGGAGGTCCGCTTAATCGATTCGTTAGGTGTCATTTTGACTAGCCTGTGCGAACACCTGCTCCCCTGTTAGATCGCTAGTCTCGTTCGCGAAACAGTAGTACGAAGGCCGCTTCTCGATAAATATCTGATGATCAAACTGCAGTACTTCATCAAGCGGAAACAGGCCAGCTGGAACGATGTAGCGTCCACTACCGTTTACGCGGATAAAAAGATGCGTCCCGCACTTAGAGCAGAACGCTCGCTCCGCCCAGTCAGTGGATGCGTAAGAAATGACATTTTCTATTCCGGAGATTTCCAATCCGGTACCACCATTTAGTGCCAGCAACGGACCGCCTCCCCACCTTCTGCAGATATCGCAGTGGCAAGCGCCTACGCTCTCGTCAACGTCAGCCGTGAGCTGAACGCTGCCGCAGAGACACTTCCCGGTCGTATGTATGTTGCTCATCTCCTTCTCCCTGGATGATCTTCCTGCCGCCTAACGAATGACATGGACCTTCCCGTCGAGCGCGGAGCGCTCGACAATGGAAGTGCCAACTAACCATTCAAGGGGAAAGTCCATGTCGGAGATTATCCGCGTTGGGATTGATCTGTCCAAAAGTGTTTTCGTGATCTATGGCGTCGACGCTCAGGAGCAGTGTGTGCTCAAGCGGACGCTGAAGCGTAGAGAGGTGCTGGAGTGCTTCGCGAACCTGCCACGGTGCAGTATCGGTATGGAAGCAGGCTCCGGAGCCCACTACTGGGCGAGAGAACTGCGCAACCTGGGACATGATGCTCGCATCATGGATCCAAAGCTGGTCATTCCTTACCGCAATCAGGGTCGCAGCGGGAAGAACGATGCGAACGACGCTGAAGCGATTTGCGAAGCCATGAGCAGACCGAACATGCGGTTCGTTCCAATAAAGGATGAAGAACAACAGGCCATCCGGGTGCTGCATAGCGTCCGGAAGGGACTAGTGACCGAGCAGAACCGGACCGCCAACCGACTGCGCGGGATCCTGGCCGAGTTCGGTGTTGTCATCAACGAAGGTCTGGGATCACTGAAGCGGGACTGGCGGGGGGTGCGCGAAGCGCACTCGGAGTTGGTGCCGGATCTAGCTCTGGGCAGGCCTGGATGCACTGTACGCCTGTCTTGAAGATCTGCGCGCAGAGATTCTGTCTTACGATCGAAAGATCAAAACACATGCTCGATCAGACGATCGAGCAGCCAGGATCTCGGAGATAAACGGTGTGGGTCCGATGACGGCCAGCGCGATCGTTGCCACCATCGGTAATGGTCGAAAGTTCAAGAACGGCCGGCAGTTTGCGTCTTGGCTGGGGCTAACACCGCGACAGTTCTCGACTGGGGGCCGCACCACTCTCGGCCGGATCACAAAACGAGGCGATCGATACTTACGCACACTGCATAGAAGATCCTGCCTGAGCTGCTATTCGTTGATGAAAACGGTTTGAACCGTTCGCGTCGTGAACCCGGTGATCGCATGAGTCCAAGAGACTGGCTAACGAATTGGGGCGACGTGTGCGTTTTAGTCGTCAGGGCTCGAGGATCGGTCCTCAACACAGAAGCCGAATATAGATTTGCAGCGGCCGGGCAAGCCGGCGGCCAGATTGCGAAAGCAATCTTGGTGACGGTTTGAACGGTCCGCTGCATTGATAGGATGGACTCCCCCTGCCATTGGATCGGCATCATAGTGCCAGTTGCAATATCGGCATGGAGGAGTCCATCGCATGGATACTACGACCATCGGCGTCGACGTCGCAAAGTCTGTTTTTCAAGTGTCCCTGGCCAACCGGTCGGGCCGGATTCTGAGCCGCAAGCGGCTGTCTCGATCCGGCTTCGAGCGGTTCCTATGTGAACAGCCCGAGGCGGACATCGTCCTTGAAGCCTGCGCCACGGCGCACCATTGGGCCCGCGCGGCGCAGGGTTACGGGCATCATCCTAAGCTCCTGCACGCGCAGTACGTGCGACCCTACGTCCGCCGCAACAAGACCGACGCGGCTGACGCGGATGCCCTGCTGCGAGCCGTCCGAGATCCGGATCTTCGAGCGGTGCCCATCAAGTCGGTCGACCAGCAGGCACTGCAGGGTCTGCATCGGATCCGCTCGCAGTGGGTAGACACACGGCGCCAGCGAATCTGTCTCGCCCGTAGGCTGCTCGCCGAGTTCGGAGTGCACCTGCCGGTGGGTACGGCGGGCATTGTTCCGCGCCTGCGACAAGCTCTGGATCAAGCACCTGCCGTGCTGACCCATTCTCTGGAGTCCGTGCTCGAGGAGATCCGGGACCTGGAGTCGAGGTTGCGTGACATTGACCGGCAGCTCGGCCAGATCGTCAAGCACGACCCCGTAGCTCAGCGCCTGCTGACCATTCCCGGCATAGGTGTCATCACCGCCAGCGCGCTGATCGGTTCGGTACCGGATATCTACGCCTTCCATCGATCCCGAACGTTCAGCGCCTGGCTCGGACTCACCCCCAGAGAGTACAGCTCCGGCCAGTCGCGACGTCTGGGCGGTATTTCCAAGCGAGGCGACCGCTACCTGCGGATGCTGCTTACTCATGGGGCGCGTTCGGCGCTGTTGACGGCACACCGCCAGGCGGCCAAGGACCCGGGAGGTCTTTCAGGGCTGCAGCGCTGGGTGCTCGAGGTCGAGCAGCGCAGCCATCACAACAAAGCCACCATCGCGCTTGCCAACAAGCTCGGCCGAATCGTCTGGTCGGTCTGGACCCGGGAAGAGAACTATCGAGTTCGCTGATGCCCACCTCACCTTGCAGCGAGTCATGAGTCAACCGTCATCCGGAGCCGGCACCAGGCCGATGACCATGCCGAGTCTCGTGCTCGATGCATCGATAGGCCCGCCGGCTGCGGATCCCATGATGGCGCGAGGTCACGATGCCTCATCGACGACGCCGAATAGACGACTGCAAGCGGTTCTTATGACAACCAGGAAGGTGAGACGGTCCACGACAGCGAACGATCAGGAGCCACTATAGGAACACGCACATCGCACTATCGACGGGGGAGTCCATAGACGCCATGGTTAGGCGGCGCCTCGGACTTGCTTTAGGTTCTAACGATCGCAGGTCTTTAATTCCGTCACGATGTTCCGCACTTCCGTGTCGCCAATGTTCTCGACGGCGTGGCTGCCCGCCTCATGCCAGAAAACGCTGTCCGCTTTCGCCACGGCTTCGCGAGTGCTGCCATCCGCTAGGGTGAACCGAACCTTAGCGTCCTGGGTGACATAGATGAAGTAACACGGGTGCGAGTGCATTCCAACGCTTTCTCCCGGAGCGAGCCGATGCTCTTGCACTCGCACATGATCATTGTCCAAGAAGACGCGCATAGCTGGATCTGCCGCCTTCCTGTCCTGGTCTAACGCTGATGCCGGGAGCGTAGCAAGGATTGCTGGTGCCAACAGCGAAACGATACGTAGACGGGTCATGGTAAGTTCTCCTTGTTCGGGCTGGCGCATAGGCCTCATGCACCTTCTCCTGTCAAAGACGAATGCAGGCACTGAGGCACCTATTCTGCCGCCTAACGCATGCGATCAGCGGCCGGGCAATACGGCGGCATGCGAAAGCAATTTTGGTGACGGTTTGGGCGGTCCGCTGCATCGCCATTGTTAGGCGGGGCCTGATTAGTGGGTTGAGAGCCATTCGGTACGGCTGATGCGATGGACATTGACCGGCCTCATGCATGCTGGGTCCACGGTGCTCCGCTCAAGGACCATACCAAGTTTCTCCATAATGCGCTCAGAAGCAGTGTTTCCGATCTGATGAATGGAGACGATCTCATCGAGTCCGGCTGTGCTGAAGCCGAAGCGCATCGAAGCGCTTGCTGCCTCCGTGGCGTAGCCCTGACCCCAGGAGTCTCGAGCCAGGCGCCAGCCGATTTCGACAGCCGGCAGGATTTCTGGCAAAAAGCTGGGAATGGAGAGCCCGCAGAATCCAGCGAAGCCGCCAGATTCCTTAATCTCGACGGCAAAGAGCCCGAAGGCATTCTGGGCCCAGAAGGACCTAAACCTTGCCACTGCGGAGGCGGACTCTTCGTCAGAGAGAGTCCGGCCAGACCCTATCCATTGCATTACTTCAGAGTCTGCGCACATGCGGGCGAACGGAAGGAAATCGTCTTCTTCCCATTGCCGAAGGATCAGCCGAGGAGTTTCTAACCGTGGCTGCACCAATGTGCTGCACCTTGCCCCGTTGGAAGTATTGAAGGGCGCTTGGGGCCCCGCCTAACGCCCAAGGCGCTGGCGCGGCGTCGTGATTAATCGCAACATCGCGTCGGTTATCTCCATTTCTCTCATGCGCGCTCTCTTTAAGCCTCGCCGACGACCTTCAACCGGGCTGGGTCGCCAGCTGTGGTCGCGGCCTCTGCCGCGCGCTTCTTGTACAGCGACCGCAGTCGCTTCTGCATGGCCAGCACCTTCGTGCGCAACCGGTCCGTGCTGTCGGGTGTCGCCATGCCGCGCAACGCCACGGCGAACCCATACTGACCGCGTGCTTCCAGTTCCTCGAGCGAGATCAACCCGTTCACCCATTCCATGATGCAGGAGAACAGGATGTGGCCCAGGTTGATGGCGAAGGAGTTGGCGTCGAGTTCCGGGTCGAGCAGGCCCGCAGCCTTGGCGTTGAGGACCAGATGCCGCCACATGGCGTGGCGGGGGCCACCGAACATGGCGCGGAACTCGGTGCCGCCGTCGTTGTAGGCGGCGAACAGAACGGCGCGGTAGAAACCGGGTTCCGCCGAGTACAGCGAGGTCGCGAGCGACACGGCTTTGAAGAACGCGTCGAGTTCATCCGACTTCAGCCGTTCCAGGCGCGACTGGTAATCCGCGAGATCCGCGTCGAGCACGGCATACATCACGGCCTGCTTGGAGCCGAACAGATTGTACGGCGTGGCGATGCTTACGCCCGCGCGCTCGGCAAGCGCGCGCATGGAGAATCCGGCCTGGCCGGTCTCCTGCATCAGCGAACGCGCGGCGCGCACGATGGCCCGCCGGCGTTCGGCTTTCGATTCCTCCCGCGTCGCCATGACCGTGCCGCGCCTCCTCGAACCAAGTAAGCTTTGTGCCACATTCGCGGTGCGGACGCCATCGTCGTGGCGGCCATGATGAGAACTGTTGTCGGGGGGATCGATCGATGAGCGAGCTGGAGCATCTGACGCTGACGGCCAACGGTCAGCGGATTCACGCGGTGGCCCAGGGCGACGGGCCGACCGTCATTCTGGTCCACGGATTTCCGGAATCCTGGTATTCCTGGCGCAAACAGCTGCCGGCGCTCGCCGATGCCGGCTACCGGGCGGTTGCCGTGGACGTGCGCGGCTACGGTCGCTCCTCCAAGCCGACCGGGGTCGACGACTACCGCATGGTGAAAAAGGTCGGGGACATGGTCGGTGTGGTGGAAGCGCTGGGCTGCGGGACGACGACCATCATCGGCCATGACTGGGGCGCGCCCATCGCCTGGACCAGCGCGCTGCTGCGTCCGGACCTGTTCCCGGCGGTGGCCGGCCTGTCGGTACCCTACGCGCCGCCGGCGTCACCATCCGAACCGGCGCCGACCGCGCGCATGCGACTGATGGCCGGCGCCGACAACGAGTTCTACGTCGAGTACTTTCAGCAGGTGGGCCGCGCCGAGGCGGAGATAGAAGCCGACGTGCGTCGCTGGCTGCTCGGCTTCTACTGGTGTGCTTCCGGCGACGTGGTGGACGGGCCGAACATCGCCCTGGTCGAGCGCGGTCGGCGCCTGTGTGACAAGTTCGTCTACCCGGAGACCATGCCGGACTGGCTCAGCGACGCCGATCTCGACGTCTACACCGGCGAGTTCGAGTACTCCGGTTTCTTCGGCCCGCTGTCGCGTTACCGCAACGTCGATCGGGACTTCGCCGATCTGGCCGCGTTCGCCGGCCGGCCGATCGAGCAGCCGTCGCTGTTCATCGGCGGCTCGAAAGACGGCCCGACCATCTGGGGCGCGCCGGCGATCGAGCGATTTCCGCACACGCTGCCGGGGCTGGTGCGCTCGGAAATCCTCGACGGCGCCGGGCACTGGATTCAGCAGGAGCGGGCGCAGCGGGTCAACGAGCTGCTGATCGAGTTTCTCGACGGGCTGCGCTAGCGCGCGCCCGCCGGTGGCCCCGCTCAGCCGCCGCGCTGCCAGGCGGCCAGGGCGTCCGGGTCCGGCTGCGGTGCGCGCGCATGGCTTGCGTAGTCGGAGAACGGATCGTCTTTCTGCGCGAGGCGGCGCCGCAGGTTCTTCAATCCGTAACGCTGCGGCGTGAGATCCCGGCGACCGAGTTCGTCCCAGTCCAGCGGCGTCGCCGCCGGCGCGCCCGGCTTCGCGCGCAGGGAGTAGGGCAGCACGGCGGTCTGGCCGTAGGCGTTGCGGCCGAGATCGAGGTACAGGCGGCCTTTGCGGGCCCGCTTGCGCTGCTCGACGGTGAAGCTGTTGGGATGGCGGGCGGCGACGGCTTCCGCGAGGGTTCGGGCGAGCGCCCGGGCCGCGTCGAACTCCAGCGAGCCGTCGAGCGGCGCGGAGACGTGCAGGCCGCGGGAACCGCTGGTCATGACGAAGGGTTCGAGGCCGACCAGTTCGAGCACCCCGCGCACCTCCCGCGCGCACCGCACGACGGTGGCGAAATCGTCGTCGGCCGGATCCAGATCGAACACCAGCCGGTCGGGGTTCCGCGGCTGGCTGGCGACGGCGAGCCAGCCGTGCAGGGTGATCGTCGCCTGATCCGCCAGGTACACCAGGGCGGCGGCATGGTCGACGACGATGTGGTCCACGGTGTCGTCCCCGGCCGCCGTGTCGAGACGCCGGCGGCCGACGTAGTCCGGAAAGTACGCCGAGCGGTTCTGCTGGTAGAAGCCCTTGGCGCCGATGCCGTCGGGAAAGCGCTGCAGGGTCAGGCAGCGGTCGCGCAGATGCGGCAGCATGTGGTCGGCGAGGTCACGGTAGTAGCCGATGACGTCGGCCTTGGTCAGCCCGTCGTCCGGGAACAGCACTTTGGCGTCGTTCGACGTGGTGACGGTGTGGGAGCCGAGGCGGAGTTTCATGGGCGCTCGCCCGCAGGAGCTACCGGTCCAGGCGCACCACGCGGGTGCCGACGTTGCCGCCGGCGAGCAGGTCGACGAACGCCGCCGGGGCCGCTTCCAGACCGTGCACCTCGTCGACCAGGCTCTTGAGCCTGCCGTCGGCGAGCCAGCCGGCGATCTCCCGGCGGGCGCCGGCGTAGTGGTCGGCGAAGTCGAACACCAGGAAGCCGCGCATGGTGATGCGTTTGTTGATCAGCAGTCCCGGCACGCCTTTCGGTCCCGGCTCCGGTGAATCCGTGTCGTATTGCGACACGACGCCACAGCAGGCGATGCGTCCGCCCACGTTCATGCGGAACAGCGCGGCGCCCAGGATGAAGCCGCCGGTGTTGTCGAAGTACACGTCCACACCGTCCGCGGTGGCGGCCTTGAGGGCGGCGCGGAAATCGCCGTCCTTGTAGTTCACTGCGGCATCGAAGCCGAGTTCCCCGGTGAGCAACTGGCCCTTTTCGTCGCTGCCCGAGACGCCGACCACGCGACAGCCTTTGAGCTTGGCGATCTGGCCGACGAGGTGGCCCACGGAACCCGCGGCGGCTGAGACCATGACCGTCTCGCCTTCGGCCGGCGCGCCGACGTCGAGCAGTCCGAAATAGGCGGTAAGGCCGTTCACGCCGAGGGGCCCGAGGTAGTGGATCGGGTCGTGGTCGGACGGGATGAGGGAGAGCGCGCGCGCGGCAAGTGCGGCGTGAGTCTGCCAGCCGGTGGGGCCGAGTACCCGGTCGCCGGGCTTGAAGGCGGCGTCGTGGCTTTCGACCACGGTGCCGACGCCGGTGCCGTTCATGACGATGCCGGCCTGGGGCGCCCCCGCATAGCTGGCGCTGCCCTGCAGACCGGCACGGGTGCCGGCGGTGATGGCAAACGCCTGGGTCTCGACCAGCACCTCGCCGGAGGCCGGCTTCGGCATCTCGGCCGCTTCGATGCGGTAGTTGTCGGCGGTCAGCTTGCCCCGCGGCAGGGAGTCGATGAGGACCTGTCTGTTCTTGCTCATCGCGCAAGCCTACCACTTCCCGGCGCACGCGTGGCTCCGGTTGATTCCAGACCGGGATGGGGTATGTTCCAGGCGAACGGAGGGAGATTCGACATGCACACCGCGACGCGACGACCGCGCGCCGGCGGATGCCATGGTAGGCGATTGCTCGCGCTGTCAGTCTGGATGTCCGGGCTGCTGCTTGCTGCGGTTGCCGCGGCGGTCGAGCCCGTACCTTCGCCGATTCCAACCCTGACCGATGCGGACATCGAATCCGGGCAGGCCCTGTTCCGCGTCCACTGCGCGCGCTGTCACGGCATGCTCGGCGACGGCGGTGAGGGCCCGAGTCTGAGGCGGCCGACGCTGCGCTACGCCCGTGACGATCACGCGCTGTTCGAGGTGATTTTGGAGGGGATTCCCGGCACCGGCATGCCGCGCACCTGGGCGCCTAACGACGGCGAGCTGTGGCAGATCGCCGGCTACGTCAAAAGCCTGGGGCGGCTCCCCGCAGAACCGATGCCTGGCGACCCGGCCGGCGGCCGCGTGTTGTACGAAACGCAGAACTGCGCGGCCTGCCACATCAGCCGTGGTGAGGGCCGCGGTGTCGGGCCGGAGCTCAGCGACGTCGGCCTGCGGCGCAATGCCGAGTATCTGCGCCGCGCGCTTACCAACCCGGACGCCGATTCGCCCATCCTCACGAGTCAGCTCACGGGGAACATCAACGCGTTTCTCACACTGCGCCTGACCGCGCCGGACGGCGAGTACGAAGGGCTGCGGGTCAGCGAGGACGAGTTCTCGGTGCAGCTGCGCGACCTGAGCGGGCGCCTGCACTCTTTCGACAAGCGCGGTCTGCTGAGCTACGAGCGCGCCTTCGGCCACAGCCTGATGCCCGGCTACGCCACCCGATTGACCGAGACCCAGACCGACGACCTGGTCTCCTATCTGATGAGCCTGAAAGGGGGGTTATGAAGCGGTTCAGCGCATTCCTGGTGTTCGGTCTGATGGTGCCCATGACCGCGATCGGCGCGGTGCCGTATCAGCGCCTGCTGGCGGACGAGCGCAACGGCGACGACTGGCTCAGCTACTCGGGCGGCTACCGCTCGGAGCGGTTCTCGCCGTTGACGCAGGTGCACACCGGAAACGTGGCGGCGCTCAAGGTGATCTGGGCCTACCAGATGCAGCCCACGGAGATTCCGGGCGCCGGGCTGCAGGAGACCACGCCGCTGGTGGCCGACGGCATCCTCTATCTCACCGAATCGCCGAGCAGCGTCTCGGCGCTGGACGCGCGCAGCGGCCGGCTGCTCTGGCACTGGGCGCCCGACATCTCTGAGGAGGTGCTGCACATCGGTTTCCCCAAGGTGAATCGCGGCGTGGCCCTGCTCGGCGACACGGTCTACGTAGCGACCCTGGATGCTCGCCTGTTCGCTCTGGACGCGGGCACCGGGGCGGTGCGCTGGGAAACGACCGTGGCCGACAACGCCGTCGGCTTCTCGCTGACCCTTGCGCCGCTGGCCCTGGACGGGCGGATCATCGTCGGGGTGAGCGGTGCCGAGGCCGGGGTGCGCGGCTTCATCGACGCCTACGACGCCAGCACCGGCGAGCGCCAGTGGCGCGCCTACACGGTGCCGGCGCCGGGCGAGCCCGGCAGCGAGACCTGGGGCGGCGAGGCCTGGCGCACCGGGGGCGGTTCCACCTGGCTCACCGGTTCCTACGATCCGGACCTCGATCTGCTCTACTGGACCACGGGCAATCCGGCGCCGGACTGGAACGGTGACCTGCGCCCGGGGGACAACCTGTTCACCTGCTCGCTGCTGGCGCTCGACCCGGCGACGGGTGCGCTCCGCTGGCACTTTCAGTTCACGCCTCACGACACCCACGACTGGGATGCGAACCAGATCCCCGTGCTGGTGGATGCGACCATCGACGATCAGCCGCGGCGCCTGATCGCCCTTGCCAACCGCAACGCCTTCTACTACCTGATCGACCGCGAGACCGGCGAGTTCGTGCTGGCAGAGCAGTACTCGAAGCAGACCTGGGCGGCCGGTATCGACGCCGGCGGTCGGCCGATTCTGCTGCCGGACAAGGAACCGAGCGAGGAGGGCACCCTGGTGTGGCCGAGCCTGCAGGGCGCCACCAACTGGTTCTCGCCGTCCTACAACCCGCAGACCCGACAGTTCTTCGTCGCCAACCGGCGCATGGGGGCCGTGTACTACAAGGCCGATGCGGAGTACCAACCCGGCACGCCGTTCCTCGGCGGCGGCGAGCAGGCGCTGTCGGGAGACGACGCGTCGGGGGCGGTGCTGGCTCTGGATGCGCTGACCGGCGAGAAACAGTGGGAGTTTCCGCTGCAGTCGCCGCCCTGGTCGGGGGTGATGGCCACCGCCGGCGGGCTGCTGTTCGGCGCCACCAACGAGGGCTACGTGTTCGCCCTCGACGCGGCGCAGGGCGAGCCGCTGTGGCGTTTCAATACCGGCGCCCACATCCGCACCAACCCCATGGGTTTTGCCGTGGACGGGCAGCAGCGCATCGCCATAACGGGCGGTCAGACGCTGTTCGTGTTCGGTCTGCGGTGACTCCGTCGCCGCCGCTCGCGGCGCAGCCGATACAGCTCCCAGCACGGAACGCCGAGGAGCACGCCGAAGGTGAGCGCCAGCTTGCCGAAGATCAGGATCTCGGCGCCCGTCATCGGCCGGCCGTGGCCTCTTCCTCGAGCGCCCGCAGCAGCGCGCCGGCCGGCATCGGGTTCGGCCGGGTTCTGCCCTCACCGGCCCACATCGCGGCGAACTCGGAGGACCCCGCAGCGCCGGCCGCCGCGGCGAGCCGTTTTGCGGCGTCATAGGCGAGGGGATAGTCCGGGGCTTCGGCGTCGTGTTCGCCCAGCTCGCGGACGAAACGATTGACCAGGCCGCGGGCCGGTCGCCCTGAGAAAACCGAGGTCATGGCGGTGCGCCGGTCCGGATTCCGCAGCGCCTGGCGGTAGGCGTCGGCGGCCGCCGATTCCGGGCAGTCGACGAACACGGTGCCGAGTTGCACCCCGGCGGCTCCCAGTTCCAGGGCATAGGCAATTCCGGCGCCGTCGCTCAGGCCCCCGGCGGCGAGCACCGGTACATCGACGGCGTGCACGATGGCCGGCAGCAGCGCGAAGGTCGACAACCCTTCATCCGGTCCCGAGCCGAACGCGCCGCGATGGCCGCCGGCCTCGAACCCCTGGGCGATCACCGCGTCGATGCCGGCTGCTTCGAGCTGCACGGCTTCGGCAACCGACGTCGCCGTGGCCAGGAGGCGGCAGCCGGCCCCCTTCAGGGCGCGCAGGGTGGCAGCGTCGGGCAGTCCGAAGTGCAGGCTCACCACCGCCGGCGCATGATCGAGGAGCACGGCGAGCAGGTCCGGATCGTCGTCCAGCGGTCGATAGATTTCCTCCAGCACGGCGGGCGGTTCGGCGTCGAACTCGCCGAACCAGGGCTCCAGCCGGCGCAGCCAGGCGGCCTCGCGCGCCCGGTCGCGGCGCGGCGCCGGGTGGACGAAGACGTTCACGTTCAGCGGCCCGGCCGCGGCGCGCCGGGCGTTCGAGATGGCGCTGTCCGCTGCGGCCGCGTTCATCGCGCCGACGGCGATGGAGCCGAGCCCGCCGGCCTTGATCACCGCGGCCGCCAGTCCCGGCGTGGAGACGCCGGCCATGGGGGCCTGCACGATCGGCACGCTCAGGTCCAGAAGCTCGGTCAGGGCGGTGCGCACGACGCGGACTCGACAGCGGCGGAGGCGGCATTCTGCCAGGACTGAATCAGTCGTATACGGAATATGTTGATTTTCAGATATTCCATTTTATTGTCTGCCCATCGCTGGTAACTTGCCGCGATTCTCATCGGGGGGCGGGAATCTCTTCGCACCCCTCTATCGACATCACCGAACAGGAAAGCGCCCATGGCCGGCTATCTGCAACAGATCGAGGAAGTCAAAGCGAACCTTCAGCAGCGCGAGGAGTGGAAGGCCATCAATCCCGAATACGTCGTGCGCATGCGGCTGCAGAACCGGTTCACCTCCGGTCTCGACATCGCTCAGCACTGCGCCGACATCATGCGCCGTGACATGGCCGCCTACGACAAGGACCAGTCCAAGTACACCCAGTCCCTGGGCGCCTGGCACGGCTTCATCGCCCAGCAGACCATGATGTCGGTGAAGAAGCACCACGGCACGACCGATCGCCGCTACATCTATCTGTCCGGCTGGATGGTCGCGGCGCTGCGCTCCGAGTTCGGCCCGCTGCCCGACCAGAGCATGCACGAGAAGACTTCGGTGTCCGACCTGATCGAAGAGATCTACACGTTCCTCAAGCAGGCCGACGCCCGCGAGCTGCGGCACATTTTCGTCGAGCTGGACGAAGCCCGCGCCGCCGGCGGGAACGTCGACGCCATCATTCAGAAGATCGACAACTACGAGACCCACGTGGTGCCGATCATCGCCGACATCGACGCCGGCTTCGGCAACGAGGAAGCCACCTACCTGCTGGCCAAGCGCATGATCGAGGCCGGCGCCTGCGCCATCCAGATCGAGAACCAGGTATCCGACGCCAAGCAGTGCGGCCACCAGGCCGGCAAAGTCACCGTGCCCCACGAGGATTTCATCTCGAAGATCAACGCCGTGCGCTACGCGTTCCTGGAGCTCGGCATCGACAACGGCATCATCGTCGCCCGCACCGACTCGCTCGGCGCCGGCCTCACCCAGAAGATTCCGGTGCCGCTGTCTCCCGGCGATCTGGGCCAGAAATACCTGGATTTCCTCGACGCGGAGCCGGTCCACGACGTCAGCGAGCTGAAGGACGGCGACGTGACCATCCACCAGAAGGGACAACTCGCCAAGCCGAAGCGGCTCGACAACGGGCTGTACGCGTTCCGTGAAGACACCGGATTCGACCGGGTGGTGCTGGACTGCGTGACCAGCCTCGAGCACGGCGCCGACCTGCTGTGGATCGAGACCGAGAAGCCGAACGTGGAGCAGATCGCGGCGATGGTGGACGCCATCCGCAAGAAGCGCCCGGACGCGAAACTCGTGTACAACAACTCGCCGTCGTTCAACTGGACGCTGAAGTTCCGCGAGCACGTGTACGAAGAGTGGAAAGCCGCCGGCAAGGACGTCTCGAAGTACCCGGATCCGACCAAGGATGCGAAGTCGCTGATGGCGGCCGAGCTCGACGAATCGGAGCTGGCCATCGAGGCCGACCGGCAGATCCAGACGTTCCAGCGTGACGCCGCCAAGCGCGCGGGGATTTTCCATCATCTGATCACGCTGCCGACCTACCACACGGCGGCACTGTCCACGGATCGCCTGAGCGAAGGCTACTTCGGCGAGGAGGGCATGCTGGCCTATGTGCTCGGGGTGCAGCGTCAGGAGATCCGTCGCGAGCTGGCCGCGGTGAAGCACCAGGATCTCGCCGGCTCCAATGTCGGCGACGACCACAAGGAGTACTTCCTGGGTGAAAAGGCGCTGCTGGCGGGCGGTGCGGCGAACACGATGAATCAGTTCTGACGGGAACCGGAACGACGGACGGGGCCGGCCGGTGCAACCGGCTGGCTACGCCGGATGGCTCTCGAGGAAGGCGATACCTTTGCGGAACGGCGTGCGTCGAACGCGCGCCTGCATTCGCTCGATGACCGCTTGGAAGCGTGATTCGGCCAGGTAGTCGGCTGGCAAGGTCGCTAGCAGGAACGCCGGCGTCACGATCCCAGTGAATCCGCAGTTGACGATGCCGTACTCCGGCGCCTGGCTTTTCAGATCGAGACAGCGATAGACACTGTCTTTGCAGTCGGCCGCGAGGAAAAGCGATTCCCGGTGATTGTGGGGATGTCGGAACGGTCCGCCAATGGGATCGGGGTCCTCAACGGCCATCAGAGCTTCCCCGAGGGCGCGATTCATGCCGCACCAGCCCCCCGTCTCGACTCCGGCCCGCGCGGCGTCCGCATGCTCAGGGAAAGCGTCGAGCAGGGTCGCGGTGGCTTCTTCGGCACGTCCTACTGCGTGATAAGCCCGGGCGAGGCAGAGGCGAGCCTCTGCCAGATGGCCGTGGGGGCCGGATTCCTCGCCGGTCTCGACGGCAAGCGCCACGCCGGCTTCCAACGCTTCGACGGCTGCTTCGTGATTGCCGAGAAAGAGTTGGGCGCGGCCGACGTTCATGTGCGCAGGCGCCATCAACGGATCGACCCGGGTAGCTCGATGAGCAACGACGAGGGCCGCGTCGAAGTCGCCATCACTCAACAGGGCACGGGCCGACAGGTTCAGCAGGACGCTGTGATTGGGGTTGTAGCGGATTCCCCGGTCGAGCAATCGCTTCATCGTTCTCCGGTCGCCGGCTACCCAGGAATGGTAGGCAAAAACGAAGTACGCGTCGGCGTTGGTTGGATCGAATTCTAGAGCCCGCCGCGCATTCGCAACTCGGCCCTCCGCATCGCCTGGTATGAGGCGATTGCCGACCCGGTGGTCGAGCATCGGCTGGAATCGAGCCAGCAAACCAAAGGCCGCCGAGTACTCGGGGTCGATCGCGATCGCCCGGCGCAAGAGGTCACAGGCGTCCGCTTGCTTTGTGACGTCTATGGTTTTCGCCAGCTCAGCCGCTTGACGCACCAGGGTCCAGGCGCGGACGTCCTGGGTGCGGTAGCGGTAAGCCAGAACCGCTGACGGTGCGTCCGTGATCCCCATCTCCGTCCGTATTGCCTCAGCAATGCCGACCGCTATCTCGTTCTGAACCTCGAACACGTCCGCAAGAGAACGCTGGTAACGCCCGGACCACAAACGCAGCTCGTCGTCGACTTCGATCCAGTGTACGACGACGGTGACGCTTTCGCCGACGGCCTGCACAGCACCCTGGACCACGCTGCCGACATCGAGACGTCGACCGATGGCATGGACATCAGCTCCGGCCTTTTTGGCTACGTCTGCAGAATATCGCGTGGTTACGCGTAGACCATCGATTCGGGCAAGCGCAGATATCAGTTCCTCAGCCAGTCCGTTGGACAACCAGGCGTGGTCGCCGAGGGGACTCAGATCGTCGAATGGAACAACGGCAATTGATGAAAGGGGTACAGAAGTCGCCTTTTCTTCGGGCCTGCCAATCGGACCAATCGCGCGGTAGCCACGCTTGCGTACGGTCTCCACATAGCGTGGATTTCTGGCGTCGTCGCCCAGCCCGGAACGGATCTGGGCGATACAACGGGCCACCATGCCGGGTTCTGCGTGCCGACCCGACCAGAAGCTATCGAGAAACCTGTCAACTGAGACGACCTGATCGGCGTGTTCGAGCAGGCATGCCAGCACATTCATCGCCAGGGGTTGAAGCAGCACGCATTCCTCACCGCGTTGCAGCTGATTCAAGGTCGTATCGACCAGCCAGTCCTGGAACTGGAGCTTCATCGCCGGATACCGGAAACGACTCCTCTGCATGGTAGCGCGCCTCGGGCGCACAGAAAAACCATGTGGAGCGCAGATTCTGCGCATGCGGACGGCTGAGCAGCTCGAGAGGATCGGTCAACTTGGAAGCGCAATGCGAGATATACGATGAGTCTGGTCCACGATTACATCCGATCGAGTGAACGTACGGGACGACTTGCAGTTAGGCTGACCATCGCCGCAGCCCTGATGACGATGAGTGCCTGCAGTACAGTAGCGCCATCGGGGACGCTGGAAGCGGAGCGTAGGGAACGTCAACGCAGCTACGCGACCGACTGTCGAAGGCATCCAGAAAACTACGGATATCCGTACAGCGGGGAAGAGTTGATGCGGACTGCTCAGGCGTTGGGCCTCAGCACGCCCGTCCACGAGATCGTGGCCTACTGCTCCGGCGTGGCGAGAATACTGGCCGGGTATCCTATCCTCTGATTTGCGCGCCTAGTCGATGAATCACCCCGCGTGCTCATGGTTGACGCGCCTCCGAGGCGAAACGCAATTTCGCAAGAATCCCGCTGTGTCGAAACGATACACTTTGGCTTGTTGAGGCTACCGGGAACATCCGTTGACGACATTTGAGTATCTGTCGGTCTTCATCTCGATTGTCATCGGCCTGGGTTGTGCGGATACTGGGCGGTGTCGCTTCGATAATTGACCGACGTGATTCGCGTTCCCATTGGGTCCATTCGGCGTGGGTCGGTTACTTTGTTTTCTGGCGACCCTATTTCTGGTGGTTTACGTTCGACTGGCGGCGCGTAGAAAGAGTGGACGTTCCCGGTGTTTCTGTTCGTCGTCCTGTTCGCAATGCTCGCCTACCTGACTGTCTTCGTGCTCGTTCCCGAGCGCGACTCAGACATCGTGGATCGTCAAGCCTACTTTGACCGGGTGCGACCTCGTAACGTAGAACATGAGAATCACGCTTACCAGCATATCGGTTGGAGACCAGAAGGCCGCACTGGCGTTCTACACGGAGAAACTCGGTTTCATCAAAAAGGCCGACATACCCATGGGGGACGTCAGTTGGTTAACCGTGATCTCCCCTGAATGCCCGGATGGACCCGAACTGGTACTTGAACCAAACGCCGAGTATCCGGCGATGAAAGCCTTGAAGCAGGCTCTCAGGAGCGACGGGATACCCTTCACGGCATTTGAAGTTGACGACATCGACGCCGAGCATGCCCGTCTTCGCGGACTCGGCGTTCTCTTCACTCAGGACCCCGTGGAAGGCGGCGGTGTCAGGTACGCGATCTTTGACGACACCTGCGGCAATCTGATCCAGATCTATCAACGCAGTGATTGAAGACTGTTGGCCGGCCCGGAGCGGGCGACGCTCCTGCCGGCAGACACAGGGTCCGTGTCACACCGCCTTCAGCGCCTGATCGAAATCAGCGATCAGATCGTCGGCATCCTCGATGCCGATGGAGATGCGCACCAGGTTGTCGCCGATCCCGAGCGCCTTCTTGCGTGCGGCCGGAACGCTGAGATGAGTCATCGCGGCGGGGTGAGAGGCGAGACTCTCGGTGCCGCCGAGGCTCACCGCCAGCTTCACCAGCTGCAGCGCGTCGAGGAAGCGGAAGCTTTCCGCTTCACCGCCCTTTAGGATCAGTGAGAACGTCGAGCCAGCGCCCGAGCAGTGGCGGGCGAAGATCCGCCCCTGCTCGCTGTCCGGGTCGAGGAAACCGAGGTAGCCCACCCGCTCCACCTTCGGATGGCCGCGCAGGAACTCGCACACCTTGCGGGCGTTGCTGTCGGCCCGTTCCATGCGCAGCGCCACGGTTTCCAGCGAGCGCAGCAGCATCCACGAGGTGTGCGGGTCGGTGATGGTGCCGATGGTGTTGCGCAGAGTCATGATCGGCAGCAGCGCCTTGCTCGAGCCGACCACGCCGCCGGCCACCAGGTCGCTGTGGCCGCCGATGTACTTGGTGAGCGAGTAGATCGAGATGTCGGCGCCGTTCAGAGTGGGCTGCTGGTACACGGGGCCGAGAAAGGTGTTGTCCACCATGATCAGCGGTTTGTCCTCGGTGTCGCCGTAGATCTCGTCCCGGACCGCGGCGATGCCCTCGATGTCCACCAGGTCGTTGGTCGGGTTGGCCGGGCTTTCCAGGTAGATGGCGCCGATGCGGCGGGCGCTGCGGGTTTTCTCGATGAGCGCGCGGACATCGTCGAGAGGCGCGCTCGCGGCGAAGTTGTCGAAGCTGATGTCGTACTTGCCGAACACCGCGTCGATGAGCTTTTCGGTGGCCGCGTACAGCGGACCGGAGTGGATGATGGCGTCGCCGGCGCGCACGTGGGCCATCAGCGCCGTGGTGATGGCCGACATGCCGGTGGAGAACACGGCTGCTTCCTCGGCGCGCTCCCACAGCGCCAGGCGGTCTTCCAGGATCTCCTGGTCGGGCCCGTTGAAGCGCCCGTAGACCAGCCCCTCCGAACCGCCCGGGCGCAGTCCCGTGATCCCCTCGAAGAAGCGCTTGCCGTCAGCGGCGGAGTCGAATACGAACGTGGAGGTGAGAAAGATCGGTGGCTTCAGCGAGCCTTCCGAGAGCCGGGGGTCGTAGCCGTATCCCATCATCAGTGACTGCGGCGACAGTTCGTGATTGCCGATGCGGGTGGTGCGGTGCTTGTCTTTCATGGTGGTCTCCTGTCGCTCGGGTACGCGGCGGAATTCGCGGTATCATTCTGGTCCGGTTGAGGAGGGAATTTCATGTCAGACCAGAGTTCGTTGGATCTCGATGCCACCCGCCGCTGGGTGGCGGGTATCGTAACCGATCCTGAGGCGACTGCCCGGGAGTACCAGCAGGGTCAGCGGCCCTGGCTACGCACGCTGATGCTGATCACGCTGCCGGTCTACGTGGGCGCCGCCCTGGTGGGGTTCGTGCTGTCGTGGCTGTTCAACCGGCCGTTCATGTTCGGTGCGATGGCCGGAGCGCCGTTCTGGTTTCTGGTGTCGCTGGTCTGGTCGCTGGCCTACGTATTCGTGGTGGCGTTCATATTCGATTTCTTCGCCGGCGTGTTCAAGGGCGCGCGCAACTACGATGCTGCGTTCGCTACGTTGTCACTGGCGATGGTCCCGGCGGTGCTTGGCGGCATGTTCAGCCCGCTGCCCTGGATCGGCTGGCTGATCGGCCTCGCGGCGAGCATCTACGGCCTGGTGCTGGCCTGGCGTTTCATCCCCGTGTTCATGACCGTTCCCGAGGATCGGCGGGTCGGGCACTTCGTGGTGTCGCTCATCGTCGCTTTCCTCGTCAACATGGTGGTGGCCGGCATCATCGGATTCGCGCTGGCGCCGAGCTTTTCCGACTTCGCCGATCCGGCGGCCACGTCAACCACGCCGGCGACGGGCGGCATGTTCGGTGATCTCGAGCGCCAGGCGAACGTGGCCGAGGAGGCCGCCCGGGATACCTACGACCCGCCCGGCAACGGTCGGCTGAGCGAAGCTCAGGTCACCGGCTACGTGCGCACGCTCAAGCGCACGGCGGAACTGCGCGAGCGCCTCGGCAAACAGCTGGAGAACCTGGAGCAGGAAGGGCCGTCGCTGGGCGACATCTTCTCCGGTGTGGGGGACGCGATGCGTCTCGGTACGGCGGAGATGGAGGTCGTGAAGACCGCGGGCGGCAACTGGGCCGAGCACCAGTGGGTGAAGAACCAGCTCGAGGTGGCGCGGATACAGCAGGACGGCTCGCCGGCCATCGAGCACAACTACGCGCTGTTCCTCGAGTACCGCGACGAGATCGAACAGTACGAATGACCGCAGGCGCAGGAGCGATCCGAACGGCGTCGGCCTCGGATCGGGATCCGCGGATCGCCCCTGCGACTGCCAGGTTCCCTAGGGTCAGAACTTCAACAGAATCGCCGCGCTCACCAGATTGAGATCGGTATCCTCGATCTCGATGCGTGAGATGTCGCCGCGCAGGGTCAGCAGATCACCCAGGTGGAAGTCGACGCCGCCACCCCAGGTGAAGTCGTCGTCGCTGCCGTCCACGGAGCCGAAGCCGCCGACGTTGGCCTCGGCGTCGTACCAGGTCCAGCCGGCCCGGGCGTAGAGGTCGATCGGTCCGATCGGGAGGATGGGGCGTACCGAAACCCCCCAGGCCTCGAAATCCAGCTTCACGTCGGTGCCGAGAATGTCGTCCTCGGCTTCGCTGAAGCGCTGGTAGTCGGCCTCGATGGCCCAGTTGTCGTTGATCCGGTAACCACCGAACCCCCGGAACAGGGCGGCGCTGTCGTCGTAGTTAATGTCCTCGATGTCGAGGGTGTAGATGCCTACGCCGGCACCGACGTAGGGACCGGGCTGGGCCGCTGACGCCACGGGGCTCAGGGTCCACGCGCCGACGATGGCGGCCGTGGCAATAGAACGCGAAAGATACTTCATGATTCTCGTCTCGGCAGGTTCAGGTTCGTCCCTCGAGGGACGCGCGCATCGTAGCAAGCGGCCAGTGTTTTTCCAGGCTTTCTCTGTCGTCGCCGTTCAGTCGGGGTTCAGGCTTCCCGTGGCCGGCGCCGTGCCGCCGAGTGGTCGATGATCGGCTACCGACGGCGGGATTCGTTGCTACGCTTGGTATATGAAGCGTCACAATCCCTTTCCCCGCGGGCGAGGCTTCACCGTCGTCGAACTGGTGGTGGTGATCGTGCTGATCGCGATTTTTGCCGCGGTGGCTCTGCCGCGGTTCATCGATGTCGACGACGAGTCGCGGCGCGCCGCTGCACGCTCCACCATGAGCGCTTTTCAGGAGGCGGTGCGGCTGGCTCGCGCGAAGTGGCTGGCGGACGGCACACGGGCCGACAGTCTGGTGATCGAAGGTCGTATCGTGCAGTTCAACGACAACGGCTGGCCGAAATCCCAGGTCTCCGACACCGCCGACTGCATGGACGTCTGGAACGACATGTTCCGCGGCGCCGAACCGATCGTACCGTACGTCGCCAACGCCACGCCGCCGGCCTGGTCCGCGCTGGGATTGCCGGCGCTGTGCATCTACATTCATCAGTACGGCGATGCCTACACGGTGGCCGATCCCCAGCCGCTGTTTCTCTATCAGCCGCTGGTCAACGACGTCGCGTGGCTCGATCTCAACATGTAGCGCGCCGCGTCAGTCCCTGCCCGCGGCGCGGTCCTTGGCCAGCGCCGCCGCTACCCCGCCGAGCTGCCGCTCGCCGGGGTTCAGGTGAGCTTCCCGTTCCGCGCGGGTCATTTCCAGCACCAGGTAGTTGGCGTGGGCGGCGTGCAGCGCCGTGCGGTAGCCCATGGCATCCTGGGCACCGTTGATCGACTGCTTGATCATGCGCAGGGTCAGCAGGTCGTTCTCGGCCCAGCGCCGGGCCTGATCCAGCACCGCGGATTCGAGCTGGGCGACCGGCACCACCTCGCTCACCAGACCCAGTTCCTTCGCCTCCGACGCGTCGATGAAACGGTTCTCGAACAGAATCCGCTTGGCGTTGCGCACGCCCAGATCCCAGGGCGCGGTGAACAGCTGCAGGTGGGAGGGCAGAAAGCGCGCGTTGTCCGCGGCGATGATCACATCCATGCACGAGGCGATGAGAAAGCCGCCGAAGATGCAGTAGCCCTGCACCGCGGCCAGGGTGGGTTTCTTGACGTCGCGCCAGCGCAGCGAGTTCTCCACGTAGAGGTGCCAGGAGCGGCTCACCCGGGCCAGCGAGCCCTCGCCGAACGGCTTCTGCTTCTGGTCTTCGAGTTCCTCCGGCGTGCCGAGGTCGTGGCCGGCGGAGAAGTGCTCGCCGGCGCCGGCCAGCACGATCACGTGCACGTCGTTGTCGAGGTCGGCAGCGGCGAACGCCTCGGTCATCTCCTCGAGCAGCACGCGTGACTGGGCGTTGCGGTAGCGCGGCCGGTTGAGCCGGATGATCTCGATGCGCTCCTGGCGTTCCACCTCGATGTGCCGGTAGGCCATGGCTCAGTCCTCGATGGCGGAATAGACGATGTTCTTCAGCTGGCCGCGGAAGTTGAACGTGGACGACGGCATGAGCTGGGTCATGAAGATCACCACCAGGTCCTCGTTGGGGTCCACCCAGAAGATGGTGGAGGCGGCGCCGCCCCAGAAGTAGTCGCCGCCGCCGAGGGTTCCGGCCGCCACCTCCGACAGGGTGCTCGCGAAGCCGAGGCCGAAACCGGTGCCCTCGTAGGCCGTCTCCGAGAACGCGCCGATGGCCATCTGGGTGAGATCGCGACCGTCCTTCAGATGGTTGCGGGTCATCAGCCGCAGGGTGCGCGGGCCGATGATGCGCTCGCCGTCCAGCTCGCCGCCGCGGCGCAGCATCTCGCAGAACTTCAGGTAGTCGGCGGCGGTTCCGACCAGCCCGCCGCCGCCGGACAGGAACGCGGGCGCTGCCGCGTAGCTGCTGGCGAACGGGTCGTCGATGAGTTCCAGCGACTTGTCCCGGGCGCGCTGGTAGTTGGCGGCGAAGCGCTCGAGGCGGCTCGCGTCGACGTGGAAAGCCGTGTCGGTCATTCCGAGGGGTTCGAAGATGTGGCTCTTGAAGTAGCGGTCGAGGGTCATGCCGGACAGGGCTTCCACCAGATAGCCGCACACGTCGGTGGCGTAGCTGTACATCCAGCATTGGCCCGGAGAGTAGTGCAGGGGCACGCCGGCGAGCTTGCCGACGAAGGTGTCCAGGGTCTCGCCGTCGGTGCGGCGCACACCGAGGGCACGGTACACCTTGTCCACCGGATGGTTGGTGGCGCCATAGGACAGTCCGGCGGTGTGGCTGAGCAGGTCGCGGAAGCTCATCGGCCGGTCGGGGGCGCGGGTTTCCATGCCTTCACCCTCGCCGCCGACGTAGACCCGCAGGTCGCGCCACTGCGGCAGCACCCGATGCACGGGGTCGTTCAGCTGAAACAGGCCGCGCTCGTAGAGCTGCATCAGGGCGATGGAGGTGATGGGTTTGGTCATGGAGTAGATGCGGAACACGGTGTCGTCGGCCATCGGCCGGCTGCGCTCGATGTCCATGAGCCCGAGGACGCTGTGGTGGGCCACGTGACCCCGCCGCGCCACCACCACCTGGCAGCCGGGAATCTTCTGCGGGTCCACGTAGTTGTCCAGCAGATGCTGGTCGATGCGGGCGAGGCGGGCGGCCGAGAATCCGGCCAGCTGCGGTGCGGTTTCCATGATCTCCCCCTGAATCCGCGGGCGTGTTGCGACCCTGCCGAGATTACCTGAATCGCGATGGCCGGGTGGAACGGAATGCGTTCGGCCCCTTTACCGGGCGCCCCTGGTGGAGATCTAATCGACGCCTATGGAATACCTGGGTGCGACCAGCGGCTGGGACGAGGCGACCCCGCCGAACGAGACCGTGGATGCCGACGGCAATCCGATTCACGGGGAATGGGGCTTCACGGTGCCCGATTCCGGCTGCCCGTCGCGGCGCCGCTACGACGACCCGGAGGTCGTCGCCCTGCGCGAGCGCCTGGCGCGGCGCAACGGTCTCGCCGGGCTCGAGATCTGCGCCCCGGACGAGTTCGACCGTGCGGCGCGGATTTTCCACCGCGACGGCTTCGTGGTGGTCCGTGATCTGCTCGACGCGGGCAGGCGCGCGCGCCTGCAGCAGGGGTGCGACCGGGCGCTGGAAACGCTGCTGTCGGTTCCCGGGAAGGGCGGACGCCGCTATGCCGGCGAGACCGGCAGGCTGCCGCATCGCTACAGCTTCGGCACCTGTTCCGCGTCGCGTCAGATGCTGCACGATCCGGCCTGGGCCGCGCTGCTGGAGCTGCCGGACCTGGCGCCACTGCTGGCCGCCCTGTTCGGGGCCGACGATTTCCTGGTGTGGGGCTGCGGCGGCGACGTCTGCCTGCCGGGCGCCATGGAGTACCAGCACCTGCACAGCGACTTTCAGGAGGATTTCGGTCTGCCGGCCGAGCGGCTGGCTCTGGCCCGGGCGGTGGCCGGCGACCGGGCCCAGGGCACGGCGCTCGATGGCGCGCACCTCGACGGCGCCGCGCAGCGTCTGGCGCTTGAGCTGACGCCGCCGATGATCACGGTGAACTTCGTTCTCACCGAGCTGACCCGGGAGAACGGGCCAATCCGACACATTCCGGGCAGCCACGGGATCGGGCAGGCGCCACCGCGGCCGGAGCACGAGCCGGCCTGGATGCGCGAGTCCACGCTGGTCGGCGCGCTGCCGGGCGCTGCGGTGTTCCGCGATAACCGCGCCTGGCACGGCGGCACGCCGAATCTGAGCCGGGAGGCGCGCGCCCTGCCCAACGTCGAGTACGTGGCACCTTGGTATCCTGCCGACCGATTCGTGCGCACCATGCCACACGAGCGCTGGCTCAGACTCGGCTACGAGGCGCGCCGGCGCTGTCGTGAGGTGGTTCTGGACCCGGACGCTGCGTTACCCGGCGGCGGTCGCCTGCACCCACTGCTCGCGCAACGGCGCAAGCTGCGCGACGCTCCGAATCGAGCGATCGCATGTTGACGATCTACGGCCGGCGCACGTCGGCCAACGTCATGAAGCCGCTGTGGCTCGCCGAAGAGCTGGGGCTCGACTACCGGCGCATCGACGTCGGCGGCCCGTTCGGTGGCACCGGCGATGCCGACTATCTGGCGAAGAATCCGAACGGGCTGATTCCCACCATCGACGACGACGGCTTCGTGCTCTGGGAATCCAACGCCATCACCCGCTATCTTGCCGGCCGCTACGGTCGCCGTTCGCTGTGGCCCGATGACCCGCGCGCACTGGCCCTGGCCGATCAGTGGATGGACTGGACCCTGACGACGGTGATGCCGATGATGACGCCGGTGTTCTGGGGCCTGGTGCGCACCCCCGAGGCCGAGCGGGACCACGCAGCGATCGACCGCAGCATCGGCCAGGGCCGGCGGATCTGGGCGCTGCTCGATGCGCACCTGGCGCAGCACCGCTACGTTGCCGGAGAGGCGTTCAGCCTGGGCGACATTCCCCTCGGTCCGCAGGCGCACCGCTGGTTCGAGCTGGTGACTGAGCGGCCGAAGCTGCCCCATCTGGAAGCCTGGTACGCGCGGCTTGCGGAACGTCCCGCGTTCCGCAAAGTGGTGATGATCCCGATCGAATAGCTGGCTCAGGGGCCCCGCGCCCGCGCGGAGCCGCTCATCCCGGACGGTAGGGAGCCAGGTCAATTCCCGGCCAGCGGGCAGCCACGTCGGCCAGAGTCTGCTCGTTCCAGTAGTCGGAACCCGGCGGCGGAAAGCCGAACAGGTCGCGCTCGCGCACGCTGGCGCGTACCAGCACGTCCTGCCAGCCTGCCTGCAGTGCGCGCCCCGGCCAGCTCATCTTGCCCATCCATGGCAGGCCGCGGACCTGGTAGTCGGCGAGGAGCACGAAACGCGAGCGCCGTGGCGCCGTGAAGTCCGAACCGCGGTGCAGAATGCCTGTGTGGTAGATGAACAGGGTGCCCGCCGGTCCGGTGATCGCGATCTCGTCGTCGGCAAAAGCGCCCGGTGGCTGTTCGCGCGGCACGAAGGGCGTGTTGGCGGCGAGTGGCGCCGGCACCAGGCGGGTCGGCCCGTCCTGCTCCGAGACGTCGGAGAGCAGCAGAAACGTGGTCATCTGCAGGCAACGACCGTCGCGCCGGGGAACCACTAGAGAGTGGTTGCCGTAGTCGTAGTGGTGCACCTGGTCGTAGTCCACAGCGCCCGCGTACTTGCCCCAGAGTTCGATCTTGTACAGGTCGAGATCCTTTGACCCGAGTAGCCGCTCGGCGGCGTCCACCAGATCCGGGTGGTAGGCGAGGCGGTCGATGGCCCAGCAGTCGAAGGGAAACAGCCGCAGTCCGGCGAACTGATGGCGGCGCAGCTTGGGGTGCGCGTCCGGGTCGGCGAAGTAGTCGTCGGGGTGGGGATAGATGTCCCAGAGCGCGTGCCGGGCCGCGCGCAGCTCGTCAGCGTCGAGGAAGCCTTCGACTACTGCGTAGCCGTGGTCGCGAACCTGCTCGAGTGCACGATCGGGTACCTGCATGGGGCTCGTCAACACGGGTTTCCCGCCAGGGTAGCGGCCACGGGGCCTCAGTCAATCGGCGCTGCGGCCGGGCTGCCCTCGGCTGAAGTTGCGAGGCGAATCCCGCACAATGGGCGCACCCAGTGTTCGGGAGCCGTCGATGAGCCGAAAACCCACCCTTCACGTGCCCCAGACGCCGGCGCGCCCCGGGGAGGAACCGGACTTCAGCTACGTGCACCTGTCCGATGCGGGCGAGGTGGAACGCCCGGAGATCAACACCCGCGTGCGCGACATGGTGCACCTGTCCGAAGACATGGTCCGGGTGCTCGACGAGCAGCACAAAGGCCTCGGCCCGTGGAATCCCCATCTCGACGAGCACGATCTGCAGGTGGGCCTGCGCCACATGCTGCTCACCCGGCTGTTCGACGAGCGCATGCTGCGCATGCAGCGGCAGGGCAAGATCACCTTCTACATGCAGTCCACGGGAGAGGAAGCGGTGTCCGTCGCGGCCGCTCAGGCGCTGCTGCCGTCGGACATGCTGTTTCCCCACTACCGCACTCAGGGCCTGCAGATCGCCCGGGGCCGCAATCTGGTGGACCTGATGTGCCAGTGCCTGTCCAACTCGCGCGACATGTGCAAGGGCCGGCAGATGCCGATCATGTACCACTGGGCGCGGGGCAACATCTTTTCCGTGTCCGGCAACCTCACCGTGCAGTATCCCCACGCCGTCGGCTGGGCCATGGCCGCGGCGATCAAGGGCGAGGACGACGTCGCCGCCGCCTGGATCGGTGAAGGCTCCACCGCGGAAGCGGACTTCCACCACGCCATGACCTTCGCTGCGGTCTATCAGGCCCCGGTGATTCTCAACGTGACCAACAACCAGTGGGCGATCTCCACGTTTCAGGGCTTCGCCGGCGGCGAGCGGCGCACGTTTGCGGCGCGCGGGCCGGGCTATGGCATCGCCGCGCTGCGCGTGGACGGCAACGATTTCCTGGCGGTGTATGCGGCGACCCGCTGGGCGGCAGAACGTGCCCGTCGGGGTCACGGGCCGACGCTGATCGAGCACGTCACCTATCGTGCCGGCGCGCACTCGACCAGCGACGACCCGTCGCGCTACCGGCCCCGCAACGAAGCCCAGGCCTGGCCGCTGGGGGATCCCATCGAACGGCTCAAGCAGCACCTGATCGTCGAGGGGATGTGGTCCGACGAGCGCCATGAAGCGCTCATCGAGGAACTGCGCGACCACGTCACGGAATGCTGGGAGGAAGCCTGCAGCTACGGCACCATGACCGAAGGTCCGTTCCTCGACAAGAGCGAACTGTTCGAGGACGTGTTCAAGGACATGCCCCAGCACCTGCTCGAACAACGCGATCAGCTGCGCGCCCTCGAAGAAGATCAGGACCAGTGATTCAGCGCGGGCCAGCAAGGAACACGTCATGCCACATATGAACATGATCCAGGCGCTGAACTCCGCCCAGGACATCATGCTCGGGCGCGACCCGAACGTGGTGATCATCGGCGAGGACGTCGGCTACTTCGGCGGTGTGTTCCGGACCACCGACGGGCTGCAGCGCAAGTACGGCGAGCACCGGGTGATCGACGCGCCCATCGCCGAGGGCGGCATCATCGGGGCGGTGATCGGCATGTCGGTGAACGGCCTGCGCCCGGTCGCCGAGATCCAGTTCGCCGACTGCATCTACCCGGGGTTCGATCAGATCGCGAGTCAGCTGGCGCGCATCCGCTATCGCACGGCCGGTGATTTCTTCACTCCAGTCACCATCCGCACGCCGTGCGGCGGCGGCATCCGCGGGGGCCAGACGCACTCCCAGAGCCCGGAGGGCCTGTTCACCCACGTGAGCGGCCTCAAGGTGATCATGCCGTCGAACCCCCACGACGCGAAGGGCCTGCTGATCAGCGCCATCGAAGACGACGATCCGGTGATCTTCTTCGAGCCGAAGCGCATCTACAACGGACCCTTCGACGGCGACCCGGACAAACCGGCGGTGCCGTGGAGCACCCATCCGAAGGGCGAAGTGCCCGAGGACTACTACACGGTACCCATCGGCCGCGCCGAGGTCGTGGAGGAGGGCGAGGACCTGACGATTCTCTGCTACGGCACGATGGTCCACGTCGCCCAGGCGGCGGCAAAGCGGGTGGAGGCCGACGCCGAGATCATCGATCTGCGCACCCTGGCGCCGCTGGACGTCGACACCATCCGCCGCTCGGTGCAGAAGACCGGGCGTTGTGTGGTGGTGCACGAGGCCACCCGGTTCTCGGGCTACGGAGCCGAGCTCACGGCCACGGTACAGGAGGAATGCTTCTACCACCTGGAAGCCCCCATCGAACGCGTGTGCGGCTGGGACACGCCGTATCCCCACGCCTTCGAGTGGGATTACTTTCCTGGTCAGAAGCGTCTCGCTGCGGCCATCGAAAAGGTGCTGGAGGCGGAATGAGCGAGTACGTATTCAAGCTCCCGGACCTGGGTGAGGGCACGGTCGAGGCGGAGATCGTCGAGTGGCACGTCAAGCCCGGTGACGTGGTGAAGGAAGGCGACATTGTCTGCGACGTCATGACCGACAAAGCCAACGTCGAGGTGCCGGCCCCGGTGGACGGAAAAGTGCTGCGCACCAGCGGTGAGCCCGGCGATATCGTCGCGGTGGGCGCCGAGCTGATCGCGCTGGAGGCTGCTGTCAAAGCCGCGGGGAAAGGCGTCGGCAGAGGTGCAGGTAGCGGCTCAGGCAAACGCTCCGAAAAGACCGCGGACAAGACCGCCAACGAGACGGTCGACGAGACTGTCGGCAAGACTGTCACCAAGAAGGGCGGCGATGCCGGTGATCGCGGCGAGAGATCGACGCCGGAGAACATCCGGTCTGCGGACACGGCGTCCGCGAAGGACACGGTAGCGCAGCCGGAAGCCGAGCCGGTGCGCGACGCGCAGGACGAGCAGCCGGCGCAGGCCCCGGCGGGTGCCCCAGCCGTCGCGGACACGCCGGCGGCGGCCCGGGACCGCGACGACGACCGTGGCCCGGTGATCACCTCGCCGGCCATCCGTCGGCGCGCCAAGGAAGCCGGCGTGGACCTCCACGACGTGCCCGGGTCCGGGCCGCGCGGGCGCATTCTGCGCCGCGATCTCGAAGCGTTTCTCGAAGGCGCCCCGGTGCCGCGAACCGCGCCGGCTTCGGCTGCTGCGCGGGAACCGGACGGCGAGGAATTCACGGAAGCGAAAGTGATCGGCGTGCGCCGGGTGATCGCCGAACGCATGTCCCAGAGCAAGCGCGAGATCCCCCACTTCGCCTACGTGGAGGAGGTGGACGTCAGCGAGCTCGAGCGTCTGCGCCGCCACCTCAACGACACGCACGAGCGCCGGCTCTCCGTGCTGCCTTTCATCGCCGCGGCGCTGATCCGCGCGCTGGCCGAGTTTCCGCAGTGCAACGCCCGCTACGATGCCGAGCGCAATATGCTGCAGACGTTCCGGCCGGTGCATCTCGGCATCGCCACGCAGACGGCGGACGGACTCAAGGTGCCGGTGGTGCGCGACGCCCAGCGGCTCGACCTGTGGCGTCTGGCGAGTGAGATCGCCCGGGTTGCCGAGGCGGCACGGGAGGGCAAGGCCGGGCGCCAGGAGCTGTCCGGTTCGACCATCACCATCACCAGTCTCGGCCGCATGGGCGGGATCGTCACCACGCCGGTGATCAACTACCCGGAGGTGGGCATCATCGGCGTGAACAAGGCCGTGGACCGGCCCATGGTGGTGGACGGTCAGGTGCGCATCCGCACGATGATGAACCTGTCGAGCTCGTTCGATCACCGCTTCGTCGACGGCTTCGACGCCGCCGCCATGATCCAGCGCATCCGCACGCTGCTCGAGCATCCGGCAACGCTGTTTCTCGGCGACCCGGGCTGATCAGGCGAGCAGCGGACGTCCGGCGATGGCCTGGAAGAACACGAAGGTGGTGAACGCCGCGTAGACCAGCGACACGAGGCCGACCCCAGTGAGGGCTGCCGGCCGGCTCAGCCGGCGTGCGAGCAGCCAGCCGATCAGCGGCAGCACCTGCATGGCGTGCATGCCGAAAAAGTGGGCGGCCCGCAGGTCGCCGCCCTCCCGGGTCCAGCCGAACAGCCACAGGCCGCCGGCATCGGTGGCGGGGGCGTTCACCCAGTGGCCGCTCTGGTTCCCGAGATAGCCGCCGAAGCCGCCGCCCAGCGCAAACGTCAAGGCGAGACCGGAGACCACGGCCCAGACGTAGGGGCTGCGGCGCCGGCCACGGGTGGCGACGAGAATCTCCAGTGCCATCCACAGGCAAACGCTGACCAACGTAACCGCACCGAGGCCCATGAGCGAGTAGGCGATGGCGTGGAAGGGGGTGGTGCGATTGAAGTGCGAGGTTTCGCCGATGGCTCCCTGCCAGGTGATGTAGGCGACCTCCGCGGCCGCCCAGAAGATCGGGATCCAGGTCATCAGGCGGCCGCGCCAGGTGCGGAAGTAGCCGTCGCCGAGGAGCGACGCGAACCAGGCGAGGGTCAGGAAGTAGACCGCGAGGGACAGCTGGAACTTGAACGGCTTGGTCCACACCGACACGCCCTGCAGCAGGCGTTCGTCGACGCTCATGAGGACGAGACTGGCCGCGGCGAGGGCCAGGTAGACGCCGGCCCAGAGGGTCCATGCCGAATGGCGGTTCAGCAGTTCGGTGCCCGTTCCCGAACGCGCCGGCTCGTGCGCCTCGAGCAGTCGTTGGCCGGGCGCGCTCACGCCGTGCCCGCTGCCGGCTGCTCGTCACCGCGCAACCAGCCGCTTATCGTGCGCACGGCGAGGTACAGGGCGAGTCCCAGGGGTCCGGCCAGGAAGGTGGCAGCCAGGCAGGGAATCAAGGCCAGGTGCGGAACGCCGTGGCTCTGGGCGTCTTCGACCTCCCAGCTGCCGACGAACAGATCGAAGGCGAGATAGTGGACCCAGCCGGCCAGCAGCAGGCCATCGACGGTGAACAGGGCAGAGACTTCGGCCAGAGAACCGAAGCCGCTCCCTTCCGGGGCACTGCCGAGGTGCGTGGCCATGAGAAACGCGTAGATCCCGGCGATCAGCAGCGGGATGATCTGACGAGCGACGACGGTGACGACGACGCGGTTGCGCGGGAGCAGAACCAGTCCGGCCCACCCGACCATGGCCAGGGCGCCGCTCACGGAAAACAAGGTGTCCAGCACGATTCATCTCCCCGCTTCGTTGCAGAATATCGTCGCATGGCGCGATCTTACTTGAATCCGGCTGCCGGGGTTTTCAGGATTCCGCCAGCTTCCGTTCCAGCCCGTCGGTTATCAGGTCCAGCATGTACTTGAAGTCGTTGCGCTCGTCCTGTCCGCTCATGTGAAAATGGACGTGCCCACGCAGATACGGGTACGCCGCCTGGAGGGTCATCGTGTCCACAAGTCGCATTGCCACATGGATACGCCGCGCGCTGCTGGGCTTCGCCTCTATGCTGGTGATCGCAGTTCTGGCGCTCATGGTCTATCAGCGTTTTTCTGACGGCCCCACCGGCCCACTCGCCGGCGGACCGTTCCGCACGGGAGAGGTGGTTTCGGCTCCAGTGGCAGATTGGTCGCCCCTGCGCGGGGACTTCGAGTTCGAGTTGGTGGGCGATGGCACGTCGAGAACCGCGGGGGGGATATGGCTCGATGGCAATGTGTACATCTCCTGCGATCTGGGGTTCATGTGGTCGCGCCTGCCGTCAGGTTGCGCCGATGGAGGTGGGCCCCAGACCTCAGCAGCCGCCTAACGACATCTGGTTTTTTCGCGTCACGCAGTAGCTCTCGCTACGAAGTAGCCGTTCGACTGAGATCTTCGCGCGACTCTGCGGCCTTTGTGCAGACCAGGAACAGGCTGTTCGCGCGGCCATGGGTCCAGTGCTCCTGTTCCTCGAAGCCGGCCGCTGCCACCTCCCGCAACACCTCGTTTGATTTCACGAAACTCACGTACGGTGCTTTCCCGATCCATTGCATCACCGGGATGACCGGTCGCAGGAACCACATCCGTTCGGCGAGGCAGACGGTGCTCGATACGAAAATTCCGCCGGGCTTCAGCAGCCGATGGATCTTGGCCAGTGCCGCCGTGCGATCCGGCAGCAGGTGCAGCAGGTTCAGCGCCAGCACCATGTCGTAGCGGCCGTCCGGTGACTCGAAGTCTTCCACGCCGGACTGCCTGAAGCCCACGTTGTCGATTCCGGCCTGCTCAGCTTTCTCGCGGCCGATCTCGATCATCGCGGCAGAGACATCGGTCGCCAGAATGTGTGCCACGTACGGAGCATGCTCCAGCGCCGTCAATCCGGTCCCGCAGCCGAACTCCAGCACATTCATGTTCGGCCGCATGAGCGCCTGCGTGGTGGCCAGCTTGCGGGCGTAGCTTTCGGCGTCGGCGAGGGGTTGCTTGCTGTAACCGGGAGCGACCCGGTCCCAGAACTCGCTGGATGTGACGGCCATGACGGATACCTCGGTGGCTGTTGCGTCGTTCGAGGGGTCATTTGGACATACGTTGATAGCGTATAGAATGCCCATATCTGATGGTGTGGCATACGCAAATAGATGAATTGGGACGATATCGCCTTCGACTGGAATCAGGTCCGGGCGTTTCTCGCTGCCTGCGAGGAAGGATCGCTTTCTGCCGCCGCCCGCGCGCTGCATCAGACGCAAAGCGATGGCAGAGGCGGCCAACCGGGTCTCGCTGGCAGCGTCCGGGCAGTCTCAGGCTATTGAAGGACGCGTGTGCATCACGGCCAGCGAAATGCTGGCGACCTACTACCTGCCGCCCATGCTGCGAAAGCTCCGCGAGCAGGCGCCGGGTATCGTGATCGAGGTGGTGGCTTCCGACGAGGTTCGCGACCTCATCCGTCGCGAGGCCGATATAGCCATCCGCCATGCTCAGCCGACTCAACCCGATCTCGTTCCGCCGCATCGGATTTCTGCGGGGCCGCATCTACGCCGCGCGACGGTTGCTGGACGAGGTCGGCACGCCGCGCAGCTTCGACGATCTGGCAGATCAGGATTTCGTCGGTATCGACAACACCGAAGCGCTGATCGCTGGACTGGCGGAGCAGGGGCTTGAGCTGCGTCTCGAACAGTTCCGCGTTCATGCCGCCAGCGGCAACTGCATGCTGCAGCTCATCCGCGAGGGTCTCGGATTCGGGTTTCTGCCCATGGATACAGGCGGGCTCTTCGACGATCTCGTCTGCGTGTTGCCGGACCTCTTCGACCCGGAGATCCCGGTGTGGCTGGTGTCTCATCGGGAACTGCACACCAGCCGGCGCATCCGCGTTGTCTACGACCTCCTGGCGGAGGAACTCGGGACGCTGACGAGAGCAGCGGGTCAGGACCGGACTACTTGAGCGCGTGCGTTGGTTCCTGCTCCGATCCGGTTGGCCACCTCGAGTGGATTTCGTGATTCCGAACACAGGCAGCGACATCGGATCGGCCTATCTTCTGCCGGGCGGCCGGGAGAACGCGCTGGCTCTCCCCCCTCTCCCCCAACCCGGAACCAGGCGTGTTCGCCGTTCCCGGCCGCGCTCAACGAACTTCAGGAGAAACGGATGACCAGTGGTTGGATCAAGGGAATCATCGTCGGCAGCGTGGTCGCGACCGCCGGTGGCGCCATTGCGACGAGTTACAGCATCCGGGGCGATGCCATTGTGCCTCCGCCCGCGTCCGCCGAGGTGGTCAAGGTCGCTCCGGCCACCGAGATGGTATCGGTTCCCCGTGAGGTCTGCGAAGACGTGACCATCACGCACCAGGCAGAGCCCAGGGACAAGCACAAGGTCCTGGGGACGGCGACCGGCGCCGTACTCGGTGGCCTGCTCGGCAACCAGGTCGGCGGGGGAAATGGCAAAAAGCTCGCCACCGTCGCGGGTGCCGCGGCTGGCGCCTACGCAGGAAGAAAGGCTCAGGAACACGCTCAGGCGGACGATACCTACACCACGACCGAGCAGCGTTGCTCGACGGTAGCTGAGACGGTCGAAAGAACCGTCGGGTACGACGTCACTTATCGTATCGGCGACGAGGAGAGCCAGATCCGTCTGGAGCAGGATCCGGGCAGGCAGATACCGCTCGTCGACGGCGAAATCGCGATCTGAGGCTCACGGCACCCGCCGCGCTCAGGCTCGCGTCACGGGTTCGCGGCCTCGACGTAGCAGACTTCCAGTTTGACCCCATCAGGGTCTGCGAAGAAGACGGCGTAATACTGCTTGCCGTAGGCCGGGTGGCCCCCATAGTCCATCGGCGGGTCGAGTACCTCACCACCGATTTCCGCCACCGCAATGTGCGCTCGGTTGACGGCTTCTTCGCTATCCGCGTGGAAAGCCAGGTGATGCGGTCCCGGTTCATAGCGGTCGTAGCGTCGGTCGCGACTGTCCGCCCGAGCGGGTCGAACTTCGATTCCGAATACTGATCCGTCGGTGCATCTGATACTCCAGGTCGCTCTGCGAGGGTTCGCCCCGGTCCAGTCGGGGTCATCGACGAACCACCGTCGGTAGCCAATCGACGAGAGCAACGCATCATAGAAGGGGATGGATCTTTGCGGATATCCAACCGAGATGTCGATGTGGCTCAACGGTCCGGAGATCGCCATCGTTCTGCTCCCAGATTCCGGGAGGCTGAGAAGTCTGATTAAGCCAGCAGTCCAAGCAGCTCGGCAACGTCTCCGGAAGTCGCATCCAGCATCGACTCGCCATCGGTGTCCGCTCTGAGGATTTCATCAATCGCGATGGACCGTTGAATGAAGGCGTCGACCAATCTTTGCTCGGCCGTGGTGCGGGTCTCGTAATCGCTGCTTCGTTTGATACGCTCCGTGATCACGCGGTTGGGAGCCGTGAGCCAGGTCGCAGCAACCCGAGGGTAGCCTGCCGCGCGGACTGATTCCGGGAGAATGGCTGAGCCCTCGAACACGAGTCCAGGATCAAAGGGGTTGTTCAATCGCGATCGGATGATGGCGTCGATGATTGGCCAGACGTTGCTTCGATAGTGCGAGAGGACCGAGTCCACCAGCTCCGCAACCGACAGGCGGGTGTAGTGATCCACAACGTCGTCCGGTATCTGGTTGCCGCCGGCATTCCACGGTCGCCCGGGATGCCTGGCAAGCTGATCCGTCGATAGATGGTTCCAGTCCAGCTCTTCGGCCAGGCGGCGTCCCAGAGTCGACTTGCCCGCATGGGACGTACCGCCGATCAGGACCAGCTTGGCTCGCTTCATTGATGTGACGTTCCAGTCAGACTGCCTTGCGCAGTTCCAGAAGTTTGCTCTGGGGATTGGCAAGGTAGTCCGCGAAGTAGGTTCCGCCGAACTCAGCCAGCCCCGCCGCGCTGATGAACGGTTCATGCCAACGCGGCTCGAAGCCGGTTTCACGTGCAATCCCGTCGATGAACTCGGTCTTCCAGCGCCTCAGCTCGAACGTCAGCTCGCGTTCCTTTTCGAATCCACCGGGATGAAAGCGGAGGATGCCGCCATTGTCGGGTTCTGCACTCGAAAAGTAGTAGCCGAACTTCGTCTTCGAATCTGAGGCGTCGTGTTTGCTCAGGTCGAATTCCGGGTTGGCAATCATGGTGACGAAGCGTCCGCCGTCGTCGAGAGCGTCGAAAACCGCACGCAGGAGTGCTGCGATCTCGCTTTTGCTCTCCAGGTAATGGAGAAGGTGGATAGCCGTGACGACGTCGTAGCTGTGACGAAATGCGAGCCCGACGGCGTCTCCCACTCGGTACTCGATTCCCGCCTTCTCCGTGCTCTCGATGGCTTCGGCCCGCGCGATCGCCTCAGGTGATAGATCAACCCCCGTAACCGGTGCCGCTCCGAGGCGCCTGAAGCGGCGCGTGTAGAACCCGTCTCCACATGCAAGATCCAGCAGCGATCGACCGCGCAGATCGCCCAGCGTGCTGAAGATCACCGGGTCCTGGCAATGCTGATGGTAGACGGCCATTCTGGCCATGCCTTCTGCATAGAGACCCTCGGCGACTACGTCGTCGTACTGCGCCTTCAGCGATTCGCGTTTCGCGCCGGCGGGTTGAAGCTCGTCTTCTTCCATCTATGTGTGACGTTGTCGCTCCAGGGGCCTGATTGTCCACCTCAGAGTGCACCGGCTGCAACGAGGCGAAGTCGGCGGGCAATGCGGCTATAGCGAATCGATCCAATCGCCGACCAGCGCTGCACCCGCGTCGTCCACCCGATGGCTCGCCAGCGGCGGCATGCGCGTTCCGTCGGTGCGGGTCATGCGCAGCCAGAGCACGCTGCGGTCGCGCTCGCCTGGGGAGACGATGGCTGCTCCAGCAACGCCCAGGTCGCCGCTCTGAGGTGCCGCGCCGATGGCGTTCATGGCGCCCTCGGCGGTGGCGAAGCGCAGATCCAGGTTGCTCTGGGTCGACCCGCCGGGACGATGGCACTGAGCGCAGTTGACGTCCAGGTAGGCGCGGGCGCGCGCCGCGATCGTCGCGCTGCCATCGGCGACGCCGGCGAAGGCGCCGTATCCGCCCGGCTCGCCGATGTCGCGGTCGAACAGCGCAATGTGGTTCCAGGCGCGCAGCTGATTGTCGGTCACGTTGGTCTCGTCGAACAGCCGCGCCCGGTTGAGCTGTCGGGTCTTCACGCCGAGCACGGCGCCGGCGGCCAGGGTGTGGCATTGCAGGCAGTCGGTCTGACTGGGGTAGTCGTAGCGCTGCTCGCGCGGACCCGTGGCGGTCTGCACGGTGATCAGCTCGGAGGCGCCACCGGTCAGCAGATCGGCGTCGGTCTGCGCGGGATTCCAGCGGTAGGTGAACCCGCGCCAGCCGTCGGCGGGTGTGTTCACCAGGACGCGGGTCTCGAGGCGTCGCCGGCTGAGGGGTTCGCCCTCGGTGAGCGCGAGTTCGAAGTGTTTGACGATCACCGTGCCGCTGGGGAACGTCCAGGCACCGCTGGCGCTGAAACCGATGCGCTGGCCTTCGGGCACACCAATCCAGCGGCGCTTCTCCGCGCCGTCCGACCAGAACGGCTGATTGAGGTCGTACTCGATGAGCCCGGCGGCCGCCGTGAGATTGGCCAGGTCGACGAACAGGTCGGTCTCCGAGAGCTGATCCGGCACGCTGGCGCCGCTGCCGCCGCCGCTCTCGTCGAAACCGAAGATGCCGCCGCTGGCGCTCACCAGGTACAGCTCACCGTCGTTGTCCTCGCCGAATGAAGTCGGCGTGGAGGTCTGGGCGATCGGGTCGTTGGCGGTGACCCGGGTACCGTCCCAGGCCAGCGCCCACACCTGGCCGGTGACGAAGTCCGCGTAGACGTAGCGGCCGCGCAGCGACGGCGTGCCGGTTCCGCGGTACACGTAGCCTCCGATCACGGCGGCGCCGCCGCTGTTGTCGTAAGTGTGCACGGGAAACGTGAACGCCGGGCGCGGCAGGCTGTTGCCGGCGGCGATGTTGTCGCGGTTGCCCTCGTAGACCCGCCAGCCGTAGTTGCCGCCGCGGCGGATGATGTCGATCTCCTCCTCGGCGTTCTGGCCGACGTCACCGAGCCACAGCGTGCCGGTCGCTCGGTCGAAGGAGAAGCGGAACGGATTGCGCAGGCCGTGGGCCCAGATTTCGTCCAGGGCTCCGGCGTCGCCGACGTACGGATTGTCGGCGGGAACGTCGTAGGGGTCGGCGGGATTCTGCGGGTGCACGTCGATGCGCAGCAGCGAGCCGAACCAGTTGCCCGTGTCCTGGGCACGGTTGCCCGGATCGTTTCCGCTGCCGCCGTCGCCGAAGGCGATGTACAGATAGTCGTCGGGACCGAACGCGAGCATGCCGCCGTTGTGGTTCGAGAACGGCTGTTCGAGCTGCAGCAGAATGCGCCGGCTCGCCGGGTTCACTAGATCGCTGCCGGCGTCCCAGGTGAAGCGGGCGATCACCGAACGCGTCGGGCCAGCGGCCGAGTAATGCACGTACAGATAGCGGTTGCTGACGAAGTCTGGATCGAAGGCGAGTCCGAGAAGACCCTGCTCGCCGGAGAACAGCACCTCGCCGCTGAGGTCGAGCACCACGCGGCTGCTGGACACGTCTGGATCGTTGGCAAACGCGTGGATGCGCCCTGCCTGTTCGAGCACGGCCAGGCGATCGTCGCCCGGAACGCCCGAGAGGAAGGTCGCGCTGCTGAAGCCGAGACCGGGGAACCGCCGCGCGAGGTCGTAGCTGCCCACCGGGCCGGCGCCGGTGGGGAGGTCGAATACGGCGAGCGCCTGGCGCTGGGTCAGGCCGAAGGGATCCGCTGCCGGCGTGGGCGCTGGACCGGGCGCCGGGGCGGGCGCCGGGTCGTTGCCGCCGCCACCGCCGCAGGCGAACAGCAGCGAGGTGGCTGCAGCGCAAAGAAGCCTTCGGTACATCGTCATCTCCCGAATTCGCTCACCGCCCGGATACCTGACAAAGCATGCTACCGTGGCTACGGACAGCGATCAGCCGGACTTTCGTGTGGTGTGTCACAGCGGTCGGACATGACAGCGGCGGCACGCAACTGGAATACTGTGCGCTTCCGTGCGATGGAGAGACGGTTTGGTTGGAGATCGCAGCGTACTCGCGCTCTACGATGAACGCATGCTGGCGCACCAGCCGGAAGTGCAGGACCCGTATCTGCCCGGGCGCCTGGAGCGCCGCGTGCGCGAGATCCTCGACGGGCTGGAGGTGAAGTGGAGCTATCCCGAGCACCCGGGTCGGCTCACGGCGATTCGTGATCTGCTGACTCGGGACCCGGTGGACGGCGTCCGCTTCGAGAGCGGGGCGGTGGCTACCCGGGAGCAGCTTGCCCGGGTTCACACCACTTCCTATCTCGACGACATCTACGCGCTGCGCGGTCAGAGCGCCTGGCTCGACGAGGACACGACGGCGGTATCCGTCGGCAGTATCGAAGCGGCCGAGGTGGCCGCCGGCACCGCAGTCAAGGCGGTGGAGGCGGTGATGGCCGGGGCCGCCGACAGCGCCTTCGCCCTGGTGCGCCCGCCCGGGCACCACGCCGAGCCGGTTCGGGCCCGGGGCTTCTGCCTGTTCAACAACGTCGCCGTGGCGGCCGCACACGCCCAGGCGGCGCTCGGCGGCGGTCGGGTGCTGATCATCGACTGGGACGCCCATCACGCCAACGGCACCCAGGACATCTTCTGGGCCGATCCCGACGTGATGCTGTTCGATACCCACCGTGGGGCGCCGTTCTATCCGGGCACCGGCGATCTCGAGGAGGTGGGCGGGGGTCTCGGCCGTGGCACCACGGTCAACGTGCCGCTCCCGGAAGGCAGCGGCGACCTGGCCCTGGTTGCAGCATTCCAGAACATCCTCCTGCCGGCGGCGCGTTGGTTCCAACCGGATCTGATTCTGGTGTCCGCCGGCTACGACCCGCATCGCCTGGATCTGGCGCTCAACGTAGGCTATCCGGGCTTCGCCGCCGTCACCGCCATCGTTCGCGATCTCGCCGACGAACTCTGCGACGGTCGTCTGGCTCTGGTCCTCGAAGGCGGCTATCACCTGGACTCGCTGTCCTACGGCGTGCGTACGACCCTGGAGGTACTGGCCGGCGGCGATGCGCCGACGCCGCGGGAGATCGGTCTCGAAGAAGTGGACGAGGCGACCGAGTATCACCTCAGCGCGTTCACCGACGATTGATCGACACCGCGCGGCTACCAGCGTGCGCGGCTGCCGCGCACGTCGACGTGGATGAATGGCCCGTGGGCCGCATTGCTGCCGTACACGCCGAGACCGCCAATGCGCGGGCCGAAGTCGCCGCTCCGTGACATCTCGTTGACGAAGTCGGCGAACCAGCGGGCGTCGTTGCGATCCACCTTGCCGTCGCCGTTCAGATCGTCCATGCGGCCGTCGGCCGGGGCTTCGTCGATGTAGATGTCGGCGGCCCCGCCCCAGACGTGGCGGCTGTAGGGTACGTTGCCGATGGCCTTGTTGTAGAACGGCGTGCGGAAGCCGCTCATTACGACCAGTCCGTCGGTGGCTCGTCCGCTTCGGTTCAGGGTGGCGAGAATGTTTTCGAGTTTCAGCAGCAGATTGGCGCGCAGAACCAGGTAGCGTGGCGTGGTGTAAGGCTCCCCCAGGTCCTGCTTGGAGAGAAACTGCTCGAGGCGGAAGTTCGGCGACACACGGGTCGCGGCATTGGCGGCGGTGACCTCGACGAATCCGGTCGGCGCCAGATAGATGTCCTGACCGCGCAGAGGTTCTCGGGGATAGGCGCCGATCCGGTAGCCGTTGAGAACCCCCTTGGCATCGACGCGATTCGCGGGAACCATGGTGAAGACGTTGATCACGGCACGCTCGCCGGAAGCGACGTTGTGCGCCACCAGCCGTTCCAGGCCCGGATCCGAAGGCGCCTGCAGCCTGGCCCCGCCTGCAGGCTGGGTGCTGCCGCGGAACGCCACGGTGCCGCCGCCGCTGGCGTCGCGAAAGCCGACTTCGAAGGTCTGATCTGGCATCACGTAGATGGCAAACTCGGGATAAGGCACGGTGCGCTCGTCGACTACCAGCGGCACCGACAGGCGGGAGTCGTCCCAGGCGGTGGCGCAGGTAGCCCACGCGAGTAGCAGTGTGCACAAGGTGATTCGCATCAGGTGGACGATCCTGCTCTCAGAGCGGCAACGACGGCCGCGTCGCGTTGGTACAGGTCACGGCGGAATACCACCTCACCAGTGTCGTCAGTGAAGGCGGTGAAGTAAACCAGGTACGTCGGCAGCGGCTTCCGCAGGTACACGGTGGTGGTCTCGCCGCCGTCGACGATGGCCGCCACGCGTTGCGCTTGCTCGGGTCGACCGTCGTAGTCGAGGATCCACTTCGCCAGTTCGAGGGGCCGTGACAGACGGATGCAGCCGGAGCTGAAGCCGCGTTCCTTCTTGCCGAACAGCTCCCGGGACGGGGTGTCGTGCAGGTACACGGCATGGTCGTTGGGGAGCATGAACTTCATCTGTCCGAGGGCGTTCTTCGGCCCGGGGTGCTGTCGCAGCAGGTGGCGGAAGTTGCCCCGGGTGACCTCGCTCCAATCGAACTCGGTGACCGGCACGAACCGGTCCTGTCCGGCGGGGCGCACCTCGAAGCCCAGGGCCGCCAGCGGCGCCGGGTCGCGCTTCAGGTCCGGCAGTTTGTCTTCTACGGCGAGTTTGAACGGTACGTTCCAGTACGGATTGAAGACGAGGTACTTGATGGTCTCGGAGAACACCGGCGTGCGCCGGTAGGGCCTGCCGACGATCACGTCCATGCGCAAGGCGTCTTCGCCGGACTGGATGACCCGCAGCGAGAACGCAGCGATGTTCACCCGCACGTAGGTGTCGGGCTCGTGCCTCGGCAGCCAGCGCCAGCGTTCCAGGTTGGCATCGATTCGATCGATCCAGGAGAAGCGGCTGGCGTTCATCACTTCCAGGGTGGCAGCGCCGACGATTCCGTCCGGTTCGAGGCCGGCGGAGGTCTGAAAGTCGACCACGGCGGCCTTGAGTTCGGCGTCGAACAGGTCGCTGTGCTGGTCGGGACCGAGCAGCCGGTCCTTCAGCAGACGGACCCGGTCGCCGCTCTGGCCGGGTTTCAGCAATGGCCCGCCCGGAACCTGCAGAATCTCGATTTCACCGAGCGACAGAATGCGGGCGCGGCGTTCCACCAGGCGGCGGTAGTCGTCGCTGTCTGGCCACAGGCCGTCGAGCAGACCGAACACGTTCCCGTCGCCGGCAAGCGCCCGGTCCAGCACGCTTACCGGGTCGATCTCGTCGGGGACGATGTGCCAGTCCGGGTCGAGATCCCGCGGCGACACGGCGCCGCTCACCCGGTGCCGGACCTGGCGCAGAAACGCATCGGTCGCGAGCAGTTCGAAGGCGAGTGATTGGCGATCGCCGCCAGGCAACGCGGTCAGAGCCCGATGGTGATAGTCGCCGCCATTCAGTCCGTGAGACGTTGAAACGTCGATGGCGCGCAGCAGCGCATCGACCTGACCGGAAAGGGGGCCGTTGCCGTTCCAGATCGGCTGATGGTCGCGGTCGCGGTAGATGGTCGACAGGCGCGCGGGGTGGTGCAGGCTCTGGCTGCCGATCGTCGGCCCGGCGCCGGCGTCCAGACCCTCGAAAAATCCGCGGATCTCGGCGCTGGTGGTTGCCTGCGCGGTGAGGGCGCTACAGCTCAGTATCACGATCAACGAGGCGAGTGAGCGTTCCATTGCGAGAAGGTCCTGCTGCGTTGCCGTAAGTCTAGCAGTGCGCCTGCGGTGGCCTGGATTGGGTTTTGCCCGGCGGTAGCAATTGATGTGCGGACGGATCAGTCCACGGCGTCTTCGCGATTCGGCAGGCGGATCAGCGCGGTGACGGCGGCGGCCAGCAGGAACGCCGCCGCCCAGACCTGAAACGCGGCGAGGTAGCTGCCGCTACTGTCCGCCACCCAGCCGGTGATGAACACCCAGAACGTCGCGGGCGCGAGGAAAAACGACAGCAGACCGTTCACCCGGGAGAACTTCTTCACGCCGAACAGCCGGGAGATCAGCACCGATCGCACCGGCACCATGCCACCAAAGCCGAGGCCGAACAGCACGGCGGCAGCCACCACCGGCAGGTAGCCGGCGGCGTTCATGAACACCAGGGTGGAGACGAAGTAGGACGTCACAGCGAAGAGCACGGTGGCCTTGGCGTTCATGTGATCCATCAGGTAGCCGAACACCAGCTTTCCGGCAATCGCCGCGCCGCCGGCGGCGCTCAGAATCCACGCCGCCTGCTGCAGCGAGAAGGCGCGCTCGGTGCTGAGGTAGGTTGGCAGATGGGTGATCATCGCGCTGTACACGCCGTTCATCAGGCCGAAGGTCAGCACCACGCTCCAGAACGCTTTCGAGGCCAGGAACTCCCGGTAGGTAGCGATCAGACCGGGCTCCGGCGCCGTGCTGGACGGCGGCGGCACGGTGCTGGGTGCCGGCGCCGGGTCGCCGTCGGGGAGCTGGCCGACGTCGGCGGGCTCCTGTTTCACCAGGAACCAGGTGACCGGAACGGCGACCGTCAGCAGGATCAGCGAGTAGACGGTGTACGTGTCGCGCCAGCCGAGGGTTTCCGCGAGCACGGTGGCGAGCGGCGGCACCACGATGCCGGCGACCGAAATCCCCATAATGGCGACGCCGAGGGCCATGCCGCGATGGCGGCTGAACCAGTTGACCATGAGTTTGGTCTGGGCAAGCGGTCCAACGCAGGTCCAGCCGAGGCTCTGGAACACCAGCAGGACGACGAGGAATGCGCCGAAGCTGTTGACGAAGCGCAGCGCCAGATAGCCGGCGGCGAGCCACAGGCAACCGGTAAGAACCACCGTCCGCACGGGGTACACGCCGAGGAAGTGACCGGTCAGCGGCGCCGCGCAGGCGCCGGTGAACAGCGTCAGCGTCACCGCCAGCGACATCTCCGACTTGCCGACGCCGAACTCCGCCATCCAGTAGGGGAAGAAGATGCCGCGCGAATGCAGGAAGAAGGCGGACGCGAGAAATCCCATGGCGAACGCGTAGCCCGCCAGGGTGCGACCGTAGAAGTGAGCGCGGACGCGGCCCGCGCCGGCTGTGTGCGGGCGCGCGCTCACGTGCCGGCGGTCGGGGTGCCGGTCACCGTCCTTCGGGCGGCGCGGGCACGAGTTCCGGCTCCGCGCAGTCGCTGCAGATCACGTCGGCCACGTCGCGGAAGTCGGCCAGGTCCGCCACCCAGTCGCGGATGCGCGCGCCGCCCACTTGAAACGTGTAGAACTCCGGACGCGCGAGAATCGTGTGGGATTCGCCGCCGGCGACGTAGGCGCGGAAGTTGCTGACCTCGGCGCGTATGTCGGCGTGGTTGGCCAGCAGCGAATCGCGCAGCGTCTCCACGTCGCTGCCGCCCATGGCGAGAAAGCGTTTCTGCACCGCGTCTTCGGCGGCGTCGTACTCGGCGAACAGAATTTCCGGATGGCGTTTTGCAGCGACGACGTAGAGCTGTTCGTAGGTGAAGTCGTCTTCGCTCAGGTCGGCGAATTCCGGGTACTGGCGCAGGTGGTCCAGGGTGCCCCAGAGTTCCAGCCGCGTGGCGTTGACCTCGCCGCCACCGCGCCGATAACCGCCGTGCGGTCGCTCTGCGACCGCCAAGCGGTTATCTCTTCGATAACCGCCGGCGCCATCGCCAAGCTGGGCGATGCGCGCATCCGGGTAGTGATCGGCGATCTTCCACGCGTAGTAGGGCGACGGAATCGCGCCGGCGCTGGAACCGGTGACGAAGATCTCGTCCGGGTCGCCGAAGTGATCGTAGGTCCAGTCGAGGGCCGCCTGGGCGTTGACCACGCCTTTGTGCTGGATGGTGACGGGGTGAGCGTCGTGAGAAGGCACCGCGTCCTGCTCACCCTGTGCGGGTGCCGCCTCCCGCGCCGGCGCCTCGTAGGTGGCGACGTTGTTGCCGAGGTGCACGTCGGCGCTGCAGTACGGTGCTACCACCACGCTGTAGTCGGCAAACGGATTCTCCGGATTGTCGAACTCGAAGATGCCGCCGTAGCGGTCCATCTCGTTGGTTTCGACCGTGGGCTTGTAGCTTGGATCCAGATGCAGATCGCAGCTCGCGCCGAACCAGCAGGCGCCGCCGCCCTGGAAGTACACGAGCAGTTTCGCCGGGTCGCCGGGCCGGACGAAGAAGCGGTAGGGCGAGCCGTCGGAGCAGGCGGTGTCGCCGCCGGGTTCGAAGACGTTCCAGCCCGGGACCAGGCCGGCCAGCGGATCGGCAATCGCCGGGTCGGGGTCCGTCGCCGGGTAAGGCGTGGCGTGGCCGGGATCGTCGGTTGCCTGGTCGCCGGTCTCGCCGCAGCCGGCGAGCGCGAGGCCGAGCAGCGCCCCGGCGACGAATCTCAGCACCATGGTTCTCTCCCAGGTTCCTTCTGCGGGTGGTTGAGCCTACCGAAATGCGGCGCAAGTCTCATCCGCCCGCTATATTGGTTGGTCCACGTCCAGGGAGGTACCGCGATGGCCAGCCACATACGCTACGAGGTCGATGAAGCGATCGCCACGATCACCATCGACCGCGCCGAAAAGAAGAACGCCATGACCTACGCCATGCTCGGCGAGTTCATCGACGCCGTGGCCCGCGCCGGGGAGGACGGCGACGTCCGGGTCGTGATTCTCACCGGCGTGCCGGGCGCGTTCTGCGCCGGCACCGACCTGGCGGATCTGGCGACGATTCCGGGCGCCGAGCGCGGCCTGCGCGGCAGCGCCGAGGATCACGACCGCTGGTGGCCGCTGGTGGCGTGCCCGAAACCGGTAATCGCCGCTATCGACGGACCGGCGGTGGGAATGGGGGCGGAATTCACCTCCCAGTGCGACATCCGGATCGCCACCCCGCGGGCGCGCTTTGCCTGGAACTTCGCCCATCGCGGGCTGGTTCCCGACACCGGTGCCGGAAGCTGGCTGCTGCCGCGGCTGATCGGCCCGGCCCGCGCGCTGCGTCTGCTCTACACCGGCGAGTTCCTGAGCGCCGACGCGGCGCTCGAGCTCGGCTACCTGGATGCACTGGTCGACGCCGACGCGCTGCAGTCGCAGGCGCGCCAGCTGGCCCATGCCATTCTGCAGGGATCACCGTTCTCCCACGCACGGATCAAGGCGCTGGTCTACGAAGGACTGGGCACGGACGTGGGCGGGCACATGCAGCGCCATACGAAGGCACTGGCTGAGTGCTTCAAGAGCGCCGATCACCAGGAGGGCGTGGCCGCATTCCTCGAACGGCGTCCGGCGAAGTTCACGGGAGCCTGAGCCAGGAGGGCGGAGCGGCCCACTAGACACACCCGTACTACAGCAGATCGGTGAGTCCGTAGGCTTCCATCTGGGCCTGGAACCGCTCGACGTCGTGGCACAGCACCACGAGATCGTGTTTGGTGCCGTCGGCGTCCCGCACGTGGTCCTTGAGCAGTGCCTCGGCCTTGAATCCCATCTCCTCGAACACCGCGATGGCGGCCTTCTGATCGACGGTCATCTGCGCGACCAGTTTTTCCAGGCCGTGGCTGAGAGCGATCAGGAAGCTTTCCTGGATGAGCACCCGGCCGAGCCCGCGGTCGCGGCCCTGGGCGGATACCAGCACCCGCAGCTCGCCGACGTGGGGCGAGAACGACAGCTCGTCGCGAACCACCGCGCTGCAGCCGATGATGGTGCCGGCTTCGCGGGCGATGAGGCTGGTGATGTGGCCGGCCTCGATCTCGGCGGACCACGCCGCCAGCACCTTCGGATGGGTGATGTCGCGGCGCAGGAACAGCAGGTCGTGGGTGGGCAGGCCCTTGGCGAAGTTCAGCATCTCCGGGCCGTCGTCACCGCTCATCAGCGCCAGGCTGACCTCACCCCGGGCGATTTCCACCGTGCGCGGATAGCGCTCGCTGAGCGCGCTCACGTGGAACGCTCCGCGAGCCAGTGGTTGAGCCTGGGCCACATGCGGCGCACGGCGTTCGGGCCGGCGATCAGGCTCACGTGTCCGCCTTTGAGCACGAGCTCCTCCTTGTCCTGGGATCCCACCAGCTCGAGCAGCGGTTTGCTGGCTGCGTAGCTGACGATGTGGTCGTGTTCCGCCATGGCGACCATGATGGGGACGGTGATGTTCTTCAGGTCGGCCCTGCGCCCGCCCACCATGAGTTCACCTTTGAACAGCTTGTTGCCCCACATCAGCTCCTTGGTGGTCTGGCGGAAGTACTCGCCGGCCAGGGGCAGGGTCTCGTTGCCCCAGCGCTCGAACGCGCGGAAGGACTTGACGAAATCGTCGTTCCAGATCTGTTCCCAGACCCGGATCTGGCCGGCAGCGCGCTGCGCCGGCCGCAACATCTCGAAGGAGGCGGTGACCACGTCCTCGGGCACGATGCCGAGGGTGTCCACCAGCCGATCGACGTCGAAATGCTTCTCGTCGGACCAGATCCGGGTGAGGCCCATCTCCGACCAGTCCACGGGCGTGGTGAGGCACGCGAGGTTCTTCATCGGCCCGTCGGTATGGGTGGCGGCGTAGATCAGCGAGAGCACGCCGCCCATGCAGTAGCCGACGATGGAAATGTCCTCCTCGCCCGAGTCGCGCTGCACCTCGCGGACACAGGTGGGAATGAAGTCCTGCGTGTAGTCGGCGAGGTCGAGGTTCTTTTCCTCCGGCCGTGGCGGCTCCCAGTCGATGACGTAGACGTCGAAGCCGTTCTTCAGCAGGTATTCGACCATGCTCTGACCGGGCGCGAGGTCGAACACGTAGGCCTTGTTGGTGGTGGCCATGACCAGCAGCACCGGGATCCGGTAGATCTCGTCGGCCTGGGGCAGGTAGTGGTACAGGCGCAGGGTTCCACGCTCGTACAGCGTCTCTTTCGGGGTGAGGCCGACCGCCGGTGCGGGCGAGGTGATGAATTCCAGGCCCTTGACGCTGCGCAGGATCGCCTGGTCGACGATCTCGCGGACCCGCTGGGTGGTGCTTGGTTCCGGGGTTTCCGTGGTGCTCATGCTCGTGCTCCCTGATTCACTGTCCGGCGCTCGCGGAAGGTGGCTTGCGGGTGCGCGGCGGACCCTTGCGCGGCCGCGGCGCGGCGACTCCGGCGGCCTGGGCCAGTTCGTCGAGGCGCTGCTCCATGCGCGCCAGGCGCATGTCCAGCTCGTGCACCGTCTCGCCCAGGCGCAGCACGTCGTCGCGGCTGGGCAGATTGACGTTGGCCAGGCTCTTCGCCATGGCGTCGGCGAAAGACTTCTGCATGGTCAGCTGGGCGTTCTGGAACTGGTTCATGGTGCGACTGAATTCGTCGGTACCCATGAAGCGGTTGGCCAGCGCGTCGAAGCCGCGCTCCCACTCGGTGACCAGCTCGCGGAACCGTTCCAGGGGATCCGGTGGCGTTTCTCGGTCGCTCATAGTCGTCTTCCGATGGTGGTCTTCCGAAGGGCTGATTCCCGTCCCGGGACTGGAAAAGAAACCTTACTCCCTCCGGCTTCCGGAGCAAAGCCCGGTCCACGCAAACTCCGTAACAGCCCTCATCGCACTGGGTCAGCCGGTGTGCGATCGTGCTGCTCCGGATAATCCTGATCCCGCTTGACCGTGACGAACTGGAGGAATGACGATGATGCCAAGCCCTGTCGCGCACGCCGCTCTGGCCCTGCTGGCGACGCTGCTCGCGTCCTGTGCCGCCGCCCCCCGGGTGGAGGTGGCGCGGGCGCCGGGTACGGATTTCCTGGACTACGACACGTTCACGTTCCACCAGCCTCTCGGTACGGACCGTGAGGGCGGGATGCGGACCATACTCAGTCAGAACCTGACCCGGGCAGCCCGGACCGAGCTCGAGGCACGGGGCTACCGCTTCGTCGACGGGGACGCCGATCTGGAGGTCAACTTCTTCGTCGAATCGAAAGAGGTGATCGAGGGCCTGGCCCGGCGTCCCGGGGTCGACTTCGGCTACGGTGTGTTCCATCGCCACTACGGAGTCTGGAGCGACTACGACACCGAGGTCCGTCAGGTCACCGAGGGCACGCTGCACGTCGACGTGATCGATGCCGCACAGAACACGCTGGTCTGGGAAGGCGTGGCCCGCGCGCGGGGTTCCGACGCGGAGTTCGCCTTCGAACCGGAAGGCGTGCGTGCGGCGGTCTCCAGAGTTTTCGCCGCGTTCCCGCGGCAGCCTGCCGGTTGAACCTCAGGGGCTGAATTCCAGGGTCCTCGTGGAGCGGGCGCTGGCCACGACCGCGTCGCGTTCGAACCAGGCCGGCTTGTAGCGCCGGTCGGCGAACAGCCGGGCCTGATCGAAGTAGTGGGGCGAATCGGGGTCGGCGCTGGCGCCGAACACCAGAATCGACTTCGTTTGCGGCCGTTCGGCGAATTCCACCAGGGAAACGTACGAATGCCCGGCGATGCCGTACATGCGCGGATCGCCGTCTCCCGGTCTGGCGTAGAAGTTGAAAATCGTGCCGAACGGGTTTCCCGGACCCCCGGCGATGGGCAGGCTCGGCGCGGCGTCATCGAAAGGCTCGGCGCCGCCGCTGTGGCGGCGCTGCAGGCGGTTGACCTCGCCCCAGGCCACCTGCCATCCGCCGTAGGTATGCTGCATTCCGTCCAGGGCGTGTTCCAGAGCGGCGACCGGGTCGTCGATGCCGAGCTGGCGCGTGGCGTGGCGCCAGAAGAAGTACAGGGTGGTTGCCTTGGACTCGACGCTGCTGCGCCGGTTCCAGCGCTCGAGGAGGCGCACGGCGCGCTCCGCCCGATGGCGCCGGGCCGGTGGCAGATCCCGGGCCGCCACCTCCTGGGCGAGAACCGGGATCAGGGTGTCGGCTTCCAGTACCCGCGTGTCCCACGTGAGCTTTTCCAGCCCGCGGTAGCTGAAGCGGCCTTCGCCGCCGAGCAGGATGCGCGACATACGCGAGCGGTTGTTGTCCTCCTCTGGCGCCATGTAGCGGGGAAACCCGGCGGGATCGAGGTTGCCGTCGCCGCCGGTGGCCAGAAACGGGGTAGCGTTGCAGTTCTGCAGGTAGCCGGCGGCGGGATTGGTCAGCGTGGGCAGCTCGCCGAGCGGGTGGTAGCCCTGCCACTCCGTGGCGGGATCGCTGCCGTCCACCGGCTGCGACCAGTCGAATGCCGGGTCGCGCCGCGGCACGGCGCCGTAGTAGGCGTAGTAGATGTTGCCCTGATCGTCCGCATACATGGTGTTGAACATGGGCGAGGCGAGCTGCCCCAGGGCGGCCTTGAACTCTTCGAGGTTGCGGGAGCGGACCATGGCGTAGCGCTGTTCCAGTTGCCCGCCGTCTTCGAACCGCGCCATGCGCACGGCCAGAGCCTGGCCGTTCCTGGTCGCGACGATGGGGCCATGGTGGGAGCGTTGAAAGCGGAAGCGGCGCGACTCCAGCCCGGCCTCGGTTTTCACCCGTACGGTGTCCGTCCACTCGGTCACCGACCGCTCGCCGTCGCCGAAGCGGTATCGGGCCGGCTCGCCCTGCGCGCCGGGCACCAGGGTCAGCCGGTACACGTCGACAATGTCCGGCTCATTCACCGTGTGGCTCCAGCCCAGATGCTCATTGTGGCCGATGGTCGGCAGCGGCGAGCCGAAGAAGCCGGCGCCGGAGAAGTGCAGTCCCTCGTCGCTGTGTACGTGGCCTTCGTACCACTGGCCTGGACCGAAGTAGGGCTGATGCGGATTGATGAACAGCATCGCGTTACCGCTGCGGCTGCGCGACGGCGCCACGGCCCAGGTGTTCGAGCCTGCCTGGGCCTGGGCGTCGGCGACCGCATTGCGCGCCACCGGGGCCAGGCTGCCGGCCTCGAAGCTGGCGGCCGTCAGCGTCGCGTCGGAACGGGCGGCGATCTCGTCGGGGCGGATGCCGGCGCGGTTGAAGACGAACAGCTGATAGGTCGCGAAGCGCGCGTAGGCGACGAAGTGCCAGGGTTCGAAACGCTCGATGAGTCGCGGGCGGGTGCCCGAGTCCGCCACCCACGCGTTCAGCCCCGCGGCGGCGGCGCGGGTGAGGGCCTGGGCGTGCGGATCCATGCGCTGCCATTCGGCCCGGGACAGTTCCACCACGCGCAGCGCCCGGTTCAGATAGTCGGCCCCCAGCGCGGCTTCGCCGTTGACCTCGGCGTAGCGGCCGATGGCCTGGATGAAGGTGTCTTCCACCTGCCAGAAGTTGTCTTCCGCCTGCGCGTAAAGGTAGCCGAACACCACGCTTTCGTCGCTGGGACCGTAGACGTGGGGCACGCCCCACTGGTCACGGTGCAGGGTGACGGTCTCGGCGCCCGCGCTGGCGGCGCAGATCAGCAGTGCGAATACGGCGCCGAGGGCAGGTTGCAGTGACATGTCAGGCGGCGGAGTCGGCGCGGTGGATGGCGCTGTCGAGTTCGTCGATGCGGCGGCGCCAGGCCGCGTCGGCGGCGTCGTTCCAGCGCGCGCCGAGTAACTGCCTCACGGTATCCCGAACCACCTCGAGCAATGGAGGAAACATCTCCGGCGTCACCCCGTAGGCGCGATGGGACGACACCTCGAAGTGGAGGTAGTTGCCGTCGATGTCGTCGGGCGGCGTCATCAGCAGCGTCAGTACGTCGCCCATCATGCGCCCGAGCATGTACTCGTCCATGTGGTTCATGAGCGCCGCGTGTTCCGGGTGGCGCGCCGCGAACGCCTGGTACAGGCTCTGGGTGATGTCCTGGTCCTGCTCTGCGACCGTCTCGAGCGCACTCAGAATCGGATCTTCTGCCACCATCGCTGTCTCCTTGGTTGCTGCGAACGCTTTGTTAGTATGCCCGAATCGGGGCCGACGCCCCCCACCGGACTGCCTGTGAACCGCTGGCGCAAACTCGGCTTCCGCCTGATTACCGGCACTGCGCTCGGCGCCGCGGCTGTGGGCGTTGCGGTGCCGGGGATACCTACCGCACCGTTCCTGCTGCTGGCGGCCTGGTCGGCATCCCATCATTCGCCCGAGCTGGAAGCGCGGTTGCTGGCCAATCCGCGGGTCGGCCCGCACATCCGGGCCTGGCGCGAGGAGCGGGCGATTTCGCGCAGGGCGAAATGGGCAGCCCTGATCACGCTGGCCGTGAGCTTCTCGTTCACGCTGTTCGTGGTCGACACACTGGCGCTCAAGCTCTTTATCGGTGGCGCCCTCGGCACGGCCGCTGTGTTCCTGGCGACTCGGCCGGAGCCCAGCGGCGCGGTTCCGGAGCCGCCGTCCGCGTCCTGAGCGCTCACCGATCGGCCGGCGCATCATTGCTCAGAACTGAGCGGTGACCATGAACCAGAGCTTGGTGACGTCGGCGAGGCCGCCGTCGCCGTCGAACAGTGCGGCGATCACGTCGAACTGAACGTGGTCGTTGATGCGGTGGCCCAGCCGCAGGTCCAGCTCCTCACCGAAGTCGGCGCCGCCGTCGGCGGCCTCGAACAGGTGTCCGTGGACCTCGGCGACCCATGGGCCCCGTTCGGCCGTGAGCTTCACGTAGCGATCGTCCAGGCCGGCGTCCGGCGTGCTGAGAAATCGGTCGGCCCAGCCGTTGAAGGCGTGCAGGGTCGCGAGCGGCGTGCGGAAGGCTTCACCCGCGGTGTCGGCGTCGCCGCTCTGCACCTCCCAGCCTGCGCTCAGAGTCAGCGCATCGAGCCGGCCTGAGCGTTCGAGTTCGGCAAAGGTGACGCTGCCGCTCAGGTGCCAGTAGTGGGCGCGGTAGTCGCTGGGGTTGTTGTCGAGGTCTCGCTGCAGGGCGTATTCGGCGAGGTAGCCGACGATCAGGTCGCGCAGGTCGCGCGCGCCATCGAGGCGCAAGCCTGCGGTGCCGGTGGAGAAGGCCGGCTCGTCCTTGTTGTCGATGGCGTAGTAGTAACCGACCAGGCGGCCGAGATCACGCAGATCCGTGCTCACATTCAGCAGATGGCTGGGATCCTGACGGTGGTCGCCGGCGGGCACGTCGTCGCCGAAGGGCCGGTTGACGTTGTCCACGAGCGCGTAGAACACCCGGGTGCCGTTCCGGTTCCAGTCCACCGACACGGCGTCGTAGGTCTGCTCGTTCTGCCGCCAGCCGACGCCGCCGACGAAACGCTGGTTGTCGAGGTTGATGCGCTGGCGGCCGAGGCGCAGCCGCGTGTCGGCGAAACCGCGGTAGTCCAGGTAGGCCTGGTTGACTTCGGTGCCTTCGGGGTCGGCGACCACGGGGAACTCGCTGCGGCTCGGGGTGTTGCCGGCGCCGGCATTGAAGTCGTCGACCAGAATTTCACGCACGTCGTCGGCCTCGACGAAGAACGACACGCCGCGATAGTCGCCGGACGCGAACGACAGGCGTGAGCGCAGGGTCGACGCGTCGGCCTTCTCGGCGAAGTCGTCGTCGTCGACGTGCTCGAAGCGGTAGCGGAACGACAGGCTCACCTTGCCGTCGTCGATCAGCTCGCTGAGTTCCTCCGGCCGGGTATCCGTGTTGTCTGCGGCTGCGGCTGCGGCTGCGGCTGCGGCGCCGGCCGAACAGGGAAGCCAGGCGGCGAGGCACAGCAGTGTGGCGAACGCGCGCGTCATGGTGGTCTCGACAAAGGTGAATTCGGGGCGCGACGCTACCGCAAGCGGGCCAGGACGACAAATACGGGTTATTCCCGATGGTGGCGGCGTTGGCCGGCGTTACCCTGCGTGTTGCATGAATGTCATTGCCCCAGCGTTGATCGGCGGCACCCTGCTGTTGTCGGGCGGGGGCCCTCAAGCGTTCGCGAGCGACGGCGCGGACGAGCGCATCGAGGAGATCCTCGTCGTCGGCGCCCGGTTGCCGCGACCGGTTCAGGATGTGGTCGGTACAGTGGACGTCATTACCCGCGACGCGCTGATCGAGCAGATCGCGGTCGGCGCCGAGGACGTGGTGCGCTACGTGCCCGGCGTCAGTGTGGCCCGCGCGGACAGCCGCTTCGGCGCCACCGAGTTCACCATCCGCGGCCTTTCCGGCAACCGGGTGACGACTCTGATCGACGGGGTGCCCGTGGCCGACCAGTTCGACGTCGGCGCCTTCGCCAATGCCGGTCAGGACTATCTGATCGCGGATGCCGTGTCGCGCATCGAGATTCTCCGTGGCCCGGCGTCCACGCTGTTCGGCAGCGATGCCCTGGGCGGCGTCGTGGCGGTGGTCACCCGTGATCCCGATGAGTACCTCGGCGCTGAGTCTCTGGCCGCTACCGCGGCCGCTGCCTATTCCGGAGCCGACCAGGCGCGCGTCATGAACGGCTCGATCGCAGGACGATCCGGCGCGCTGGCCGGAGTTCTGCACGCGTCCTATCTCGCCGCCGAGCAGCGCGATGCATCGGGCACGTCGCTGGAAGAACCGCTCGATCGTGATCGCGGCGCCGCCGTGCTGAAGCTCGCCTACACGTTGCCGGGCGGCAACGCGTTGCGGCTGAAGGGCGAGACGTTCGACGAGCAGGTATCGAGCCGCCCGGAAGCCGTGCTGGGTTTCGGCCGCCAGTTCCGCAATACCACGTTCCTCGCGGGCGATGATCGGCGCACCCGCCGGGCGCTCCAGCTCGAGTTCGCGTTCGCCGGCCCCGGCGGATGGGTCGACGCGGGTCGGGTGATCGGCTACGGCCAGCGCAGCCGCACGGACCAGCGCACGGACGAACGTCGCGACCTGCTCGAACCGCCCGTGGCCATCGAGCGCCGCTTCAACTATCGGGTCGACGACGTCGGGCTGCTGCTGGATCTGGAAAGTGGCTTCGACCTGGCCGGCGTGAGCCATCGGCTCGGCTGGGGCGCGAGCGTGCGCCGCTCGACCGTCGAAGAGCTCCGCGACGGGCTCGAGCGCAACCTCGACACGGGCGCCGTGAGCAGCGTTCTGCTCGGCGAAACCCTGCCGGTACGCGATTTCCCGAACTCGAAGGTGCTCGAAGCCGCCGTCTATCTGCACGACGAGGTGTCGCTCGGTCCGGTCACCGTGATCCCCGGGGTGCGCTTGGAACACTACCGCCTCGATGCCGACGTCGACGCAGTGTTCCGCGAGGACTTCCCGACCACGCCGGCCGTCGACGTCAGCGAGTCCGCCCTGGCTCCGCGGCTCGGGTTGCAGTGGCGACTGGCGCCGGGGGTCGACCTGTTCGCGCAGTACGCCCACGGCTTCCGCGCTCCGCCGTTCGAGGACGTGAACATCGGCCTCGACTTCTCGGTGCCCTTCAACGTGCGCGCCATCGCCAACCCGGACCTGCGCTCGGAGACCTCGGACGGGCTCGAGCTCGGACTGAAGTATCGCGGCGATGCGATCGGATTCACGGCGACCCTGTTCGGCGCCGACTACGACGACTTCATCGAGTCCAAGGCCAGCCTCGGGTTCGATCCGGCCAGCGGGGCGCTGCTGTTTCAGTCGCGCAACATCGAGCGGGCGCGCATCTACGGCGCCGAGCTGTCCGTGGTCGCCCGGTTGACCCCGTCGCTCGATCTGCAGGCGGCCGCAAGCTGGACGCGGGGTGAGAACCGGGTGACGGACGAGCCGCTCAACACCGTGGATCCACCGAGTCTGATGACCCGCCTGATCTGGCAGCCCACGGCGCGCTGGCAGGGGACGCTGGCGCTGCGCGCCGCCGCCGCGCAGAACCGGGTGGATGACAGCGCGGCAACGCTGTTCGAGCCGGACGGCTACGCGCTGCTCGACGTGACCGTCGGCTACGCGCCGAACGACCGGGTTCGCGTGAACCTGGGGGTGTTCAACGTTGCCGATCAGACTTACTGGCACTGGGCCTCGGTGCGCGGCCGGCCGGAGGGCGATCCGCTGGTCGATCTGCTGGCCGGGCCCGGACGCTACGGGGCGCTGTCGCTGCGCGTGGATCTTTGACCGCGCCGCGTCAATACATGCCGCGTGAATATAGAAGGGAGACAACCATGACGATCATTTCGACGACCCATCGCCTGCTGATCGGAGGCTGCGTGCTGGGGCTCACGGCGGCCGCGCTGGCGGCACCGGCGGTGCATCAGGCCGAGGTCGCCCAGGCTGGCATGCAGGCCCGGCTCGACGTCGGCCGCCAGGGCTACGAGCAGTACTGCCAGGCGTGCCACCAGGCGGACGGCACCGGCATGTCCGGCGTGTTTCCGCCGCTGGCGGCCTCGGACTACCTGCTCGACGAGCCGGGGCGCGGCATCGATGCGGTGCTGCAGGGCGTGTCCGGCCCCATCGAGGTCAACGGCACGACCTACAACGCCGTCATGCCGCATCTGAACTACCTCAGCGACGAGCAGATCGCCGGGATTCTCAGCTATGCGCTGAATGCCTGGGGCAACGACGGTGGTTACGTCGAGCCCGACCAGGTCGCCGCGCGGCGCGAGCAGCTGGCCGGCGCCGCCGGCGCCGAAGGCGGCCCACACCCGGGGGTCGAGACACCGGAGCTGCAGTACGAAGGGGGTGCGTCGAGTCCGGTGGGACAGGCGCGGTTGGAGCGCCTGGTGGCGGGCGACGGTCCGGCCATGACCCAGGAGGAATTCGACCTGGCGACACAGGTCTACTTCGAGCGCTGCGCCGGCTGCCACGGCGTGCTGCGCAAAGGCGCCACCGGCAAGCCGCTCACCGCCGATCTGACGCGCGCGAAAGGTACGCAGTATCTGCAGACCATCATCAACTACGGCACCCCGGCCGGCATGCCCAACTGGGGCACCTCGGGGGAACTCTCGACGCAGCAGATCGACGCGCTCGCGCGCTTTCTGCAGCACCCGCCGCCGGAGCCGCCGGAGTGGGGCATGGCCGAGATGCGTGGCAGCTGGAATCTGCTGATACCGGCCGAGGAGCGCCCCGCGGCCCCGCAGCACGACTACGACGTGGAAGACATGTTCGCCGTGACCCTGCGCGACAGCGGGGAGGTGGCGATCATCGACGGTTCGAGCAAAGACATCGTCAGCATCGTCAAGACCGGCTACGCCGTGCACATCTCCAGGCCCTCGGCGTCGGCCCGCTACATCTACACCATCGGCCGCGACGGCCGGATCGACATGATCGATCTGTACATGAGCCCGCCGGCGCGGGTGGCCGAGATCAAGATCGGTCTGGAAGCCCGTTCGGTGGAGACTTCCAAATACAAGGGCTTCGAAGACCTCTACGCGGTCGCCGGCGCCTACTGGCCGCCGCAGTACGTGCTCATGGACGGGATGACCCTGGAACCGCTGAAAATCGTGTCCACCCGCAGCATGACGGTGGACACCCAGGAGTACCATCCGGAGCCCCGGGTGGCCGCCATCGTCGCCTCGCACCAGCATCCCGAGTTCATCATCAACGTGAAGGAGACCGGGCTCATCAAGCTGGTCAACTACGAGGACATCGACAACCTCACCGAGACCACCATCGATGCGGCGCGCTTCCTTCACGACGGCGGCTGGGACCGCACCCAGCGCTACTTCCTCACGGCCGCCAATCAGTCGAACAAGGTCGCCGTGGTCGACTCCAAGGACCGCAATCTCGAGGCGCTGGTGGACGTGACGTCGATTCCGCACCCGGGCCGGGGCGCCAACCTGCTCGACCCGGAGTTCGGGCCGGTCTGGGTGACCAGCGCGCTGGGCAGCGACGAGATCACCTTCATCGGCACCGACCCCGAGCAGCACCCGCAGAACGCCTGGAAGGCCGTCCGGGTACTGAAAGGGCAGGGCGGCGGGTCGCTGTTCGTGAAGACCCATCACCACTCATCGAACCTGTGGGTGGATTCGCCGCTGAATCCCGACGAGGCGATCAGCCAGTCGGTGGCGGTGTTCGACATCAACGATCTCGACGCGGGTTACGAAGTGCTGCCCATCGCCGAGTGGGCGGGGATCGACGAAGGCGCGAGGCGGGTCGTGCATCCGGAGTACAACAAGGCTGGCGACGAGGTCTGGTTCTCGCTCTGGAACGCCCTCGACCAGGAGTCGGCGATCGTAGTCGTCGACGACAAGACGCGGAAGCTGAAGAAGGTCATCAAAGACCCGCGGCTGATCACGCCAACCGGCAAATTCAACGTCTACAACACCGTGCACGACGTGTACTGAGGGAGCGCACCATGGAATTCGCGATTTCGGAGGAAGCGCGCATCGTCGAGGACCAGGTCCTGCGGATGCTCAACGACGACATCATCCCGGCCGAGCGGGACTACGCCGAGCAGTCGGCGGCGACGCCGGACGGCGAGGATCCGCCGGTGATGAAGGCGCTGCGCGACAAGGCCAGAAAACTCGGCCTGTGGAACCTCTACCTGCCGGATCGGGAATGGGGCGCGGGACTGTCCAATCACGATTACTCGATTCTCTGCGAGCACATGGGCCGCTCGCCGATCGCACCGCGGGTGTTCAACTGTCAGGCGCCGGACACCGGCAATGCCGAGATTCTGGCCGAGTTCGGCACCGCGGAGCAGAAGGCGCGCTGGCTGCGCCCGCTGCTAGACGGCGACATCCGCTCCTGTTTCTCGATGACCGAGCCGGAGGTGTCCGGCGCGGATCCGACGGGGCTGCGAACCCGGGCGGAACGGGACGGCGACGAGTGGGTGATCAACGGCCACAAGTGGTTCACTTCCGGGGCCGTGGGCGCCGCCTTCGCCATCGTCATGGTGGTCAGCAATCCCAAGGGCGCGCCCCACGAGCGCGCCTCCATGATCATCGTCCCCACCGACGCGCCGGGTTTCGATCTGGTCCGCTCGGTGTCGGTGATGGGGCACAGCGGCGGTGGCGGGCACTGCGAGATCCGCTACGACAACTGCCGCGTGCCCGCCGGCAATCTGCTCGGGCCGGAGCACGGCGGCTTCATGATCGCCCAGGCTCGACTCGGACCGGGCCGGATTCACCACTGCATGCGCGCCATCGGCATGGCCGAGCGGGCCTTCGAGATCATGTGTCGGCACGCCAACCTCCGTGAGGCCGGCGGCAGCCTGCTGGCCGATAAGCAGATCGTTCAGGACTGGATCGCCACCTCGAGGATGGAAATCGATCAGGCGCGTCTGCTGACCCAGTACGCCGCGTGGAAGATGGACGCGGTGGGCAAACGCGAGGCCCGCCAGGAACTGTCGATGGTCAAGGTGGTGGTGCCGAACATGATGATGGCGGTGCTCGATCGGGTCATTCAGTGTCTTGGCGCCTTGGGTGTTTCCGACGACACGCCGGTGGCGGCCATGTGGCGCAACGGCCGGGCGCTGCGCATTGCCGACGGTCCGGACGAGGTGCACAAGATGGTCATTGCGCGGCGCGAGCTGAAGCGTTTCGCCTGAGTTTCGTCCGCGGTCGCGTTCGGATCAGGGCTCGGTCACGCGCGGGCCGGCGACGATGGGTGCGTAGCGGGCGGCGAACAGCGCGAACGCCAGGGTCCACAGCGCCGCCGACGTGCCCACCCAGACGACCTGCGCCTGCGGCAACAGCAGCGGGCCGGCGACCCGGGCCAGGGCCGCCAGCGTGATGGCGATGAAGATCACCGTCTCCGCCGGGCCGGCCATCAAGGCTCTTCCCGTGTGTCCCAGGGCGCTGCGCGTCATCATCGCCAGCATCAGTGTGGCCATGGCGCCGACGCCGAGGGCGTGCACCGCGGGCGGCGGCATCGATCCGCCAGGAGCATCGAGCAGGCCGCGCAGCAGCAGGTGCACGGGCAGCCACAGATAGCCCAGGGGCAGCACCATCAGCAGGCGGTTGCTGCGGGTGCGCCACGGTTGCCAGCCCCAGAGTCGCAGCAGATGGATCAGCGCGGCGCTCACGAACAGCGCGCGCGCGGCGGCTCCAGGCAGCGCCGTCGCGGCTCCGCTCGCGTCGAGCAGCACGATGGCGCCGAGCACGCCGAGCGCCGCGATCTCCAGCGCCGGCCAATGGCGCGGCGACAGCCCCGCGATGGCGTTGGCCGAGAAGGCCGGAATCACCCGGCCGCCGATCACGGCCATGAGCAGGGCCAGCAGGTCGAGGGCCGTGGTCGTTGACCGGGTCAGCCACTGGACGCCGACCCAGCCGCGATAGGCGCCGTGATGGGCGGCCGCCAGACCGGCCAGCAGGAGCAGCAGCGGCACGACGAAGGCATTGCGCCAATTGCGGCTGCGCCACAGCGGCACCGCGAGGGCGGCAGCGCCGAGGGGCAGCACCAGCAGGTCGGCGGCGATGGCCGGCCCGGCCGGACCGGTGATCATCAGAACCCGGGCGCCGAGCCAGAGTCCGAACAGGGCCGCCAGCGCCGGGCCCGACGGCGTGGCCAAACCGGTCCAGGTACGGGCCGCGGTGAACAGAAAGCCGACGATGACAGCCGGGGCGAAGCCGAACAGCATTTCGTGGGCGTGCCACAGATAACCGGGCAGCACCGGCTCGAGTGGCATCCAGCCGGCATAGGCGGCGAACCAGGCGGGCACCGCCAGCGTGGCGAACACCGCGGCCCCCAGATAGAACGGCCGGAAACCGATGGAGAACAGCAGTTCAGTGCGACTTTTCAACACGGATCAGGCCGATTCCCGAAGCAGGAATTCGCGCAGTGCGACGGCCTGGTTGCAGCGTCCTTCCCGGGCGCCGTAGACGAGTGTGACCCGACCACGGGCGAGCTGCGCGCGGATCTCGTCGACGGCTCCGTCGCGGTCGCGCAGCTCGCGGAAACAACGGGTTCGACACTCGTCCCAGCGCGCCGGTGGTCGACGAGAATCCGGCAGCCTTCGGTGGCGCCCGGTGGCTCGTACGCGCGTCTGATCCAGAGTCGCTGACGGTTCATGGCCCATACGTGTAGCAGGGTCGGCGTGGCCGGTGCAAGGGTCCGGGACGTGGACCGGCGCGCCAACGGCCCGTATTCTGCCCCGTCGGTTCCGGGGGGCGAACAGGTGCAGGACTGGGGGCTGTGGTCACTGATGCCGCTGGTGGTGACTCTGGTGCTGGCGTTCACCACCCGCTCGGCGCTGCTGGCCATGCTCCTTGGAGCCTTCGTCGGCACCCTGATGCTCGGCGCGGCACCGGGCGTCGGTCTGAACGAGCTGTTTCAGAGCGCGCTCGGCAATGCCGACTTCATCTGGATCTGCCAGATCGTCATTCTCATCGGCGTGCTGTTCGAGCTGTTCAAGCGGGCCGGCGTGCTCGGGGCGCTGGCCGCCCGCTTTGCCGGGGCCGCCCACGACCGCCGTCGCGTGGAACTGACCACCTGGACGATGGGCCTGGTCATCGTCGACGACTACTTCAGTCCGCTCATGACTGGCGCCGTCATGCGGCCGCTGGCGGACCGTGCCGGCGTGCCCCGTGAGAAACTCGCGTTCATTCTCGACGCCACCACCGCGTCGGTGTGCATTCTGGTTCCGTTCACCGCTTGGGGCGCGTACGTGGCGAGCCTGATTGCCGCCCAGGGCGGCGATTCGGTGTCAGCCGCCGAGGGGCTCGCGGTGTTCATCGCGGCCATTCCCTTCAACTTCTACCCGCTGCTCATGCTCGCCTTTGCCCTGCTGCTGTGTCTTGGCTGGCTGCCGGACTTCGGTCCCATGCGCCGCGCCGAGCGGCGCGTGCGCGAGACCGGCGCGCTGCTGCGTCCCGGCGCCGTGCCGCTCGCCGACGGCGGCGAGGACGACTGGCAGCGACCCGAGGTCGCCGCCTCCCTGCTGCTGGAACTGGCGCTGCCGGTAGCGGTGGTGGTCGGGGTGGCGGCGTACTCTCTGATTCAGCTCGGGTCGGTGAAGATCGTCGAAGCCTTCCTGGCCGGCGTGGTCCTGCTTTGTGGGATTCTTGCGCTGCGTGGCAAGCTCGGCGGCGTGCACGGCCTGGTGGACACGCTGACCCGGGGCGCGCAGGGGGTGATGCCGGCGCTGCTCATCGTCGCCCTGGCGTATGCATTGAACGCGGTGGCGGGACAGCTCGGGGTGGGTGAGGCGCTGATCGCGTTCTTCGCCGGCGATATCGATGCGCGCTGGCTGGTGACCCTGACGTTCCTGCTCAGCGCCGCCATTGCCTTCGCAACCGGCACGTCCTGGGGCGCGTTCGCCATGATGATGCCGCTGGCGCTGCCGGTGGCCGTCGACACCGCGGGCGCGATGACGACGCCGCTGGTGTACCAGACCGTGGCCGCCGTCGCCGGTGGCGGCATCTTCGGCGATCATGCGTCGCCGGTGTCGGATACCACAGTGCTGGCCTCGGTGGGCGCGGGCAGCGACCACATGGATCACGTGATCACCCAGCTGCCCTATGCCCTGGCATGCGCAGCGCTGACCGCGGCGCTGTACCTGATGATCTGAGCCGTCGCTGTGCTGGCGTCGGCGGCCGCCATTCGCCGCCGCTGCCGGAATTTGGCACACTTCATCCAGTTGCGCCCCTGCCGTTCACCTCGAGGTTGCCATGGAGCAAGTTGATCGCCTGATCGAGGCGTACACCACGATCATCTCCGAGATCGACGACATCACCCGTCCCGGGGTCGTGGACACGCCCAAGCGGGCGGCCAAGGCCATGCAGTTTCTTACCAAGGGCTATCACGAAACCCTTGAGGAGGTGGTGAACGGGGCGCTCTTTCCGGCCGAGAACCGCGAGATGATCGTGGTCCAGGACGTGGAGCTCTATTCCCTCTGCGAGCATCACATGCTGCCGTTCATCGGCAAGTGCCACGTGGGTTACATTCCCAACGGGCAGGTTCTGGGGTTGTCGAAGATCGCCCGGGTGGTGGACATGTTCGCCCGCCGCTTGCAGATTCAGGAAGAGCTCACCTTTCAGATCGCCGAGGCGCTGCAGACGGTGACCGGCGCCGAGGACGTGGGCGTGATCATCGAAGCCCGGCACCTGTGCATGATGATGCGCGGGGTGGAAAAGCAGAATTCGCTGATGAAGTCGTCGGCCATGCTCGGTGCGTTCCGCGAAAACGCGTCGACGCGCGCCGAGTTTTTGAATCTGCTGGCGCGCTGATGCGGCGGCGGAATCGCGCGGTCGCTGATCGATCTCCAAGGGGGAGTCGCATGTTCGGACGAATCGGGCCGGTCGTCGTCACGGTTGCGGCGCTCTTCTGCGTCTTCGCGGCGAGCGGTTGCAGCGAGGGCCGGCAGCCGTCGGCCACCGGGACGGCGTCGCCGTTTCAACCGGTGCTCGACGACAAGGACTTCATGAACTGGGTTCTCGATCCGGTCACCGACGTCATCTGGGGCTCTGCCGGAACCATCTTCACCCTCGACGGCGAGGAGGACCTGGCGCCCGTGGACGACGAAGGCTGGGCGCGGGTGCGCAACGCCGCCGCCGTGGTCGCCGAGAGCGGTAACCTGCTGATGCTGCCGGGCCGCAGCAAGGGTCCGGACTGGGACGAGTTCGCCCGCGGCATCGTCACCATGGGCCAGCGTGCCATGGCAGCTGCCGAGGCCCAGGATGACGAGGCGCTGTTCGAGGTCGGCGGCCAGCTCTACAACGTCTGCGTCGCCTGCCACCAGATCTACATGCTGCCGGAATCGGACTGACCCGGGTTTGTCCGTGGCTCGACGAAAATCCGGCCTGGGGATGTGCGCGTCCGCTGTCCGGCGTTGCGGGCTTGTGGTGGCCCTGGGACTGCTGGTTGCTGCCGGGTCGGCGTTCGGTCACACCATCGCCGGCGACGACGCGACCTTCGTCCAGGGTATCGTCGGCCCCGCCGTGGGGCCGTTCATCTATCTCGGCGCCAAGCACATGGTCACCGGCTACGATCACCTGCTGTTTCTGGTCGGCGTGGTGTTCTTTCTCTACCGCCTCAAGGACGTGGTGCTGTACGTGTCGCTGTTCACCCTCGGTCACAGCCTGACCCTGGTGGGCGGCGTGCTCGGCGGGCTCGCCGTCGACGCCCATCTGATCGATGCGGTCATCGGCCTGTCCGTGGTGTATAAAGCGTTCGAGAACATCGGCGGTTTCCGTCTGGTGTTCGGCATCGAGCCCGATACCCGGATCGCGGTGGTGGTGTTCGGCCTGTTTCACGGCCTCGGGCTCGCCACCCGGCTGCAGGCCATGGCCCTGTCTCCGGACGGGTTGCTGGAGAACCTGCTCAGCTTCAACCTCGGCGTGGAAATCGGCCAGGTTCTGGCGCTGCTTTTCGTCGTGGCGCTGCTCTTCCGCTGGCGTCTGTCGGCGGGTTTCTCGCGGCAGGCCTTCGCTGCCAACTCGGTACTCATGTTCGCGGGCTTTCTGCTGACCGGCTATCAGCTCACCGGCTTTCTGCTGCCTTACCTGAGGGTCACAGTCGCATGAGCGCGGGCCCCGACAGCGGGGACTCGGCGCGCCGCATCCTGATCGCTACCGGCATCGCCCTCGCTGCCGCGCTGGTGACGCTCGTCGCCTTCGTGCTGCCGGCGGAGTACGGCATCGATCCGCTCGGCAGTGGTCGGGTCACCGGTCTGCTGGCCCTCGCCGAGCTGGAAAAGGATGCGCTGGCCGTGGACCAGCGCCCCTACGCGCCGGACCAGGTGGCGTTCCGTCTCGAGCCGTTCGAATCGGTGGAATACAAATACCGGCTCGAGACGGATCAGGCGCTGGTCTACGCCTGGCGGGCTTCCGGCGACGTGGTGGCGGAGCTGCACGCCGAACCCGACGGTGCGCCGGAAGGGTTCGCTGAAAGCTTCCGCCGCAGCCGCGGCGCGAGCGACCAGGGCAGCTATCGGGCACCGTTCGCCGGCTGGCACGGCTGGTTCTGGGAGAATCGCGGCGTCGACGCGGTCACCGTGGAACTGGAGGCCGCCGGGTTCTTCTCGGCGGCACGCACGTATGGCGGTGGCCGGGTCAGCGAGCGGGTGCTCGTGCCGGGAGTCGAAAAGGCGGCGGGGGACTCCGCGGTCGACGGGTGAGGCGTCGGGACCGGTGGATCGATTACAATCGGGCACTTCCGGGGGGAGGAATTCCGATCTTCGACGCGTCATCTACAGCGGAGCTCACAAGCGTGCTCGTCGCGGAGCAGCGGCGTGCTCAATGAACTGCTGCTGAGCCTGGCGCGCTGGTTCGACGAGCACGCCTGGAGCACGGCGCTGCACGAATCGCTGTACATGTACGCGTGGATCGAGACGACCCACGTGCTCACCCTCATGGTCTTCCTCGGCATGCTGTTCGTCATCGACCTGCGCATGCTCGGGCTGATCTTTCCCGGCGTGCCGGCGTCGAAGATCGCCGAACGCCTCGATCGCCCCATGATGCTCGGTTTTGCGGTGATGGTGCTGAGCGGCCTGCTGCTCTACTACGCCATTCCCGTGCGCACGACGCAGAGCATCTGGTTCCGCATCAAGGTGGTGCTGATGATCGCTGCGGGCGTCAACGCGTTTCTCTTCCGCGCCCGCATGCAGGCTGCGGACGGCTCCTGGGATCACGAGCCGGTCGCTCCGCAGCGGATGCGTATCGGCGCCATGCTGTCTCTCGGTCTGTGGTCCGGCGTGGTCGTCACCGGCCGCGCCATCGCCTACGATTGGTTCGACTGCAACAAGGAGCTGCCGTACCTGATGTACTGGGCGGCTGGTTGCGTCGACGAATTGGCCCGGTTCCCGTAGCGGCGTTGCATGGACACTTTCCCGTTCTTCGAGTGGCTCGACACCTCCCGGCTGGCGCAGATGTCCAAAGCGTATGGTGGCGTGTTCGCCGTCGTGCAGATGTTCCACCTGCTGTCCCTTGCGACCCTCGGCGGCATGGTCCTGCTCTCCGACCTGCGCCTGCTCGGGGTCATGCTGCGTGACGTCCCCTCCGAGGTCGTAGCGGAGAACACCGACCGCTGGTTTACGATCGCCCTGATCGGGTCCCTGCTGTCCGGCGTCTTCATGAGTTCGGCCGTGGCGCTGAAGCTCTACTACAACGAGATGTTCTGGGCCAAGATGACGGCGTTCGCGGCGGGCGTGGTGTTCGTCTATGCCATTCGCCGGCCCCTGCTGCGCTTCGATCACGCGTCACTCAGCCCCTGGGTGCTGCGCGCCGTCGCGGTGACCTCGCTGACTCTGTGGTTCACGGTGGCGGCCAGCGGCCGCTGGATCGGGTTCTCCTGATCATGAGCAGAAAGCTTCTTCAGGTCCTGGCACTCGGCTACTGCGCCGCGGTGCTGGCCGTGGCCGCCTGGTTCTGGGCCCAGCAGGTTCAGAGCGTCATCGACCTGCTGCGCATCGCCTACGGTTGAATCGGAGCCGGGAGCCGGATGAAACAGCCCGTGGACGCAAAGCCACCGACCCATCGATCCAGAGCCCTCGTGCGCGGGTTGCTCGGCCTGGCGGTGGCTGCGGTTCCGGCGACGGCGCTGGTCCTGTTGTGGCAGGCAACGGCCGGGAGCGTCGAGCCGGCGTCTCGGGAGGTCGTAGACGCATCCAGTCCGGCGCTCGAGCCCACGGTTCCCTGGCCTGCCCCGGGCGTCGGGTTGCCGCCGGCGCCGCCGCCGACCGCGGCCAACGCGACGGCGGCCGGAATGCAGCTGCAGGCCACGGTGAGCTACCGCGGCGACGGATCAACGCTGGCGCCCGAGGCCCGGGCCTACGTGTTCGTCAGGCGGATCGGCGAGCGCATGCCGCTCGGCGTCGAACGTCTGACCGTCGCCGAGCTCCCGGCGCGGGTGACGTTCTCGGGACTCGACCCGTCCGCGCCGCTGGAGGTGGTCGCCAGACTGTCCCGCAGCGGCAACGTTACCTTCGATCCCGGCGACATCGAAGTGGTGGTGCCCGCAGCGGATGCCGGAGCGGATGCGTCGGTCGAGCTGATCCTGGCCGCAGATCGAATGCCCGCGGAGCGCGCTCCGGGTCAGAACATCGCCCGGTAGCCGGCGCGGATGAAGATGCCCTGGGTGATCATGCTCCCCACGGCCATGTCCCGGTCGGTCCATTCGTAGCCGGCCTCCAGCTCGAAGCGCAGGGCGCGGCTGTAGCGGTAGTCGAGGCGCAGCGAGGGCTTGACGCGCAGCTGATCCTGATCCGTTTCGAGCTGGCTGCGCTGATCCACCTGGAGGCGCGGATACAGCCACCAGGATTCACCGATCGCCAGACGGTTGTTGAAGAACACGCCCACCGACTGGCTCGTGTCCGAGTCGTAGTAGCGGGCCTGCAGCGAGCCGTAGTTGCCCTGGCCGAACAGGTCGTCGGCGCGGATCTGGGCGCTGTAGTAGAAGTCCTGATGGGGGTCGAGGGCCTGGACGTTGAGCGAGGACTCCGTCGCGTCGAAATCGGTATAGGAAGCGTCCATGGAGTAGGCCCAGCCCTTCCGCAGGCTGCCGTGAAGGCTCACCCGCAGCATCGTGCTCAGCGCGCTGCGGTCCCTGGCCAGATCCTCGAGGGAGTCCTCCAGAGACTGCTCCACGAGCAGCAGCTCCAGTTCGGAGAGATCCTGGAGCGGCTGGCCGATCAGGGCGTTGCGCGTGGTGAGGTAGGGGTTGCGCCGGTGATCGATGGTGGTGGAGAACCGGGTCTCCTGGCCGATGCGGAGGTTGCTGGTCAGGTAGACGTGGTTGAGCGCCTCGTGGTGCAGGTCGTAGTCGACCATGCCGTAGTAGTTGGCGCGCTCGCTGTAGTACTCGCCCTGCAGGCCGACCGCCTGCCGGTCCACCACGCCTTCGTAGTTCTGCTCGACATAGAACGGCACCACGCTGAGCCGGTTGTCGAGCATGTCGAACTCGGCGTTCACGCCCCAGAAACTGCGCTCGGTGCCGGGACTGTCGAAGCTCGACTCCAGCAGGTAGCCGCCGAGGACGTTCAGCTCGATGTTCGAGACGGGCGAGTAGCTCGCGTTGATACCGTCGAAGCGGCCGAGCACGCCGCTGCGCCGCTGGCGCTGCCGGCCGATCTGAATGCCGGCATTGAGTGGTTCGCTGGTCGACTTCCAATAGGCTTCCTGGACGCGGAACGTTCTGCCGCCCTCGCGGCTGGTGAAGTCCTGGATGTGGCCGACCGAGAGCCGGGCTTCGTGGCTCGACTTCGGCCCGATGCGCATGGCGCTGGCCGAGGCGTCGGTGAACAGACCGTTGATCGGTACCGTGCTGCCTCTGCCGTCGATGTCGATGCTGTAGCGTCGATAGAACTGCGACACGTTGCCGGTCACGTTCCAGGCCAGTGCGGACTCGGCGTTCGGCTTGCGCAGGGTTCGGGCACCGCGGTCGATGCTGACCAGTGCGCGCAGTCTGGCGTCGACCCGGTCGGCCGCCTCGGTCCCGGGATACTCCGCCAGCACCTGCTGGTAGAGCCGTTTGGCGTGGGCCGTCTGACGGTTCTGCTCCCGGCTCACGCCGAGCATTTCCAGCGCTTCCAGCCGGAATGCCCGTTCGCCGGACGCTTTGGTGTACAGCGCGATGGCGCGGTCGTAGTCGCCGGCGATGTAGGCTTCTCTGGCTTCGCTGAGGAGGCTGTCGTCGGCCTCCGCCTGCCAGTCGATCAGCTCGGAGACCGGCGCCTCGACGGGTTCGTCGAGATCGCCCGGGCGCCCGATGCTGATCGTCAGACCCGGGGTTTCGGTCGCGGTCTCGTCTCTGGTGCCGGTGGTCCCGGCGTAGAGCTGGGCCACTCGCTCGGAATTGACCTGCATGGCGACGCCGTAGTCGGCCTCCGCCGCCGTCACGTGGACGACGCTGGCTCTGGGAAACGTCCCCTGGACCTGACGCAGCACGCTGCGCGCAAGCGCCCGATCGAAGAATCCGAGCCGCGTGTTGCCGGCGCGCTGCGGTGCCAGGTACAGGGAGCGCCCGACCAGCAGTGAGCGGGGCACGCGGTCGATGTCCAGCAGCGGCGCGTCAATGCCCAGGTCGATGGCCCAGCGGCCGTCTTTGCCGGGGTCTTTCGCCGCCTGTCCCGCCGTTCTGCGGAAGCTGTTCCGGTCCAGATACTTCAACGTGACGCGGTTGTTGGCGTGCTGGGGAAGCGTGACCACTTCCATGGCTCGGGTGAATTCGACGCGCACGACGAAGCCGCGGCTGGACGAGCCCTCCACGGCGACCCGGGCAAGCCCGTCGTCGGCCTCGCCGAACTCGAGTTCCGCCATCTGCCAGGCGAGCCCGTCGGGTCCGGTTTCGGTCAGCCGGGCTTCGAAGGTGCGGCCGTCGTCGCTGGCGAACGGCGATTGCAGATCCACGACGACGTCGAGGGCGACTTCGAGTTCGGTCGCCTCGGCGCCCACCGGGTACTGGAACACCTCGGTGATGAGCGCAGCCGCCTGGACCCGCGCCGGCGCGATCAGCAGCGCAGTCACGGCCGCGGCGGAAAGGATCCATTTCACTCAGAAGCCCCCCGCGTTCACCCGGTGCTCGGGTCCGGGACGCGCATCCTTGATGGTGGTCAGGGTGTCGTCCGCGTAGGTGTGACACGCCCCGGTGCAGTCGCGCAGTTCGGATACGGTGTACGACGTGTCCGGATTTTCGTGCTTCTTGTGCGGACCGGAGCGGTAGTCGCCGGCGTGGCAGCCGGCGCAGTCGGGTTGATAGGCGGCGGAGGTCCAGGTGACCGCTTCCGAGTTCCCGCCGTGGCAGTCCGTGCAGGCCAGGTTGCCGGCGTGGTCGCCGGGGTAGTCCGGGGAGGTATGGGCGAACGTGTCGGGCGACCAGAAGTCCGTGGTGTGGCAGTCGTCGCACTCGCGCGTGGTCTGGAAGTGGCCGGCGTCCTGGCCGGTGGCGTCGGTGCCGTTGTGGCAGGTCGAACAGGAACCGGAGACCCCGGTGTGGTCGAACATGGCCGGCGTCCAGGCCACGGTGCTGTGGCAGACGTCGCATTCCGAGCTGGTGCTGATGTGCCCGACGTCTTTGCCCGTCGCCTGCATGCCGTTGTGGCAGCTGGAACAGGTACCGGGCGCGACCGCGCCGTGGTCGAACACCGCCGGCGTCCACGCGTTGGTGGTGTGGCAGTCGTCGCAGTTTTCGCCGCTCGCAACGTGGTCCGGCGGCTTGCCCGTCGCAGTGACGCCGTCGTGACAGTTCTGACAGCTCCCGAGCACCTGGGTGTGATCGACGGTGATGGCGGGCTCCCAGAAATCCACCGCGTGGCAGTCCTCGCAGACGTCCGTCGTGGAGATGTGGCTTGCGCCCTTGCCGGTAGCGTCGAGCCCGTTGTGACAGGAAACGCAGTTGCCCGCGATCCCGGAGTGATCGAAGAGCACCATGTCCCACAGCGCGGTGTTGTGGCAATCGTCGCACCCGGCGCTGGTCTGGATGTGCCCCGCGGGTAGTCCGTCGGCCACGATGCCGTTGTGGCAACTCGTGCAGGCGCCCAGGACCTGGGTGTGGTCGACTTCGGTCAGCGTGAGCCAGGTGGCGGTGGTGTGGCAGGCATCGCACTGCTGGGTGGTGGCGACGTGGCTGGTCGGCGCCGCGGAGGCGGCGTAGATCCCGAAACCGTCGTGGCAGACGTAACACTCCCGCGGTGTGCCGGCGAAGTTGCCCTGTACGTGGCACTGCTCGCAGGCGACGTCGGCGTGGGCGCCATCGAGGTCGAAGCCGTGCCGGAAGTGATCGTAGGCCGCCTGTGCCAGGGCAGAGGGTGAGGCAAGCAGGGCCAGAAGCGCGAGCGGTCCAACTAGACTTCGCATCAGAAAAACCCCGCATCATCTTGAAAAGAATCAGTATTATGGCAGCGCTCGCAGCGACTGCCGAACTGACCGTTGTGGACGTCGTCGGTCTGGTGACAACTCGCGCAGGCCTGAGCGACGTCGAGCGCGTCGGGGTCTCCGGGTTCGTGGCACGCGGCGCAGACCAGATCCGTATGCGCCCCGGTCAGTGGGAAATCGGTCTGGTTGTCGTGGTCGAACTCCCACAGGGCCCAGCCGCTTGGAACGTGGCAATCGTCGCAGGCCGGGCCGAGGCTCCCGTCGTGGACGTCGTCGTCCCCGTGGCAGTCGTCGCAGGCGTCCGGGGCCGCCTGGAATTCCAGGGTGAAGTGGCACTGCTCGCAGACCGCCAGCTTGTGCATGCCGAGCAGCGGAAACCGGGCGAAATCGTGGTCGAATCGTATCGGACTCCTCCATTCGGATACGCCGTGGCAGGCAGCGCAGTCCGTCAGGTCGCCGGCGTGCGGGTCGTCGGCCTGGTGACACTGCGCGCAGTCGGTCGGCAGCTCGTCGCTGAGGCTGCCCAGATGGCACTGATTGCAGGCCAGCGCTGCGTGAGCGCCGCGCAGCGCGAAACCGGTCCGGTCCAGGTGATCGAACTCGACCTCCCAGGTCCGCTCGCCGTGACAGTCGCCGCACTGATCGCCGCGCTGGCCCTGGTGAACGTCGTCGGCGCTGTGGCAGCCGGCGCACGCCTGGGGTGGCTGCGCGAGCGCCATGTTGTCCAGATGACAGGCCGCGCAGGTCAGATCCGCGTGACTGCCGTGCAGGGCGAAGCCGGTCTCCGCGGCGTGGTCGAACTGCGTTTCCTGCCAGCGCTCTTCGCTGTGGCAGTCGCCGCAGGCGCTGCCGCGCTCGCCGTGGTGGACGTCGTCGAGGGCGTGGCAGTTCGCGCATTCGGCCGGCGTGTCCTCGTAGACCTGGCCGATGTGGCAGGCTTCGCAGGCGAGCCCGTCGTGCCCGCCGAGCAGCGCGAAATCGGTCTCCGCGGTATGGTCGAAGCCGACGTCGTCCCACGCGCTCGGCGCATGGCAGGCGGCGCAGTCATCGCCGAGGTTGCCGCGGTGGGGGTCGTCCGCTTCGTGACAGCTGCGGCAGGCGGGCTCGGCGTCCCGGAACGGGCTGTCCGCCGCGTGACAGTCCGCGCAGGACAGGGTGCTGTGGCCGCCGTCGAGGACGAATCCGGTCAGGGTGTGATCGAAGGCTTCGGGAACGAGCCCGACGATGTCGGCGTCGCGGCCCTCGTGCTCGGTATGGCAGTCGCGGCAGGCGGTTTCCTCGAGCCGACCGTCGGTGCCATGAAAACCGTGCTTCGCTGCGAGGTCGGCGGAAATGTCCTCGTGGCATTCCAGGCACAGTCCGCGTTGGGTCGCCTGGCTGAAAGGCGCGTGACAGGAGCTGCACTCCTGTTCGACGTCGGCGTGGCCTTCGATGACCGGGCCCGGCATGACCAGCGATTCGATGCTGGTCGCCGACGCGGTCAGGGGAATCAGGGCCAGCAGCCAGAGGGCGAAACGGAGGTTCAACGGGCCGTGCTCACGTTCAGTACATGTGCACGGCGAGGACGTGAACGATCACCGCCAGCACCAGGATCAGGAACAGCGGGTAGTGCACCACGTGCCAGAGGCTGAACAGGGTCTCGAACGCGCGGAACTGGGCGAACTTGCGCAACGCCCGCAGGCGCGCTTCGATGTAGCGTCGGGCGTTGCTGCGCAGACGTTTCTCGTGGGCGGCGATGACCGGGGAAGAGGCAGCCAGCGCCCTGATACGTTGTCCCGCCTGGCGCTTCAGGGTCCAGCGCAGGTAGGCGCCGTGGGGAACGATGGTGATCGCGCGACCGAAGGCGCCGACCAGTCCAGGCTGGTCGTTCAGGAGACGATCTTCGAGGCTCGCCAGGTCCTCGGTCAGGGTCGGCAGCATGCTCGACATGGCCGACTGGCCGTCGCGCATCGCCTCGACGTCGTTGCGCAGCCCTGCGAGGCTGGCTTTGCGGCCGTACAGGCCGTAGTGCAGCTTCGCGTAGATGTAGCGGCCGACGATGCCGCTGCCGGCGACGACCAGGGTGCAGAACAGGGCGACCCGGCCGTTGAAGGAACCGAGATTGAAGTTGCTGTGGAGAATGATCAGCAGCGGGCCGACGATGCCGAACACCATGTGGACCCGGAACCAGACACTGGTGGGCCCGAGGCGCTGCAGGGCGCGCATCCGCTTGCGCGCCGGGTAGAGCAGGAGCAGGCCCATGAGGGTGGTGCCGACGATGCCGAGCAGGTAGCCGAGCCCGGCTTCCGCCGTGATCAGGTTGTCGTGGCGCACGCTCCAGGCGGTCACGATCACGGCGCCGACCAGCAGGTATCCGGCGACGGTCAGGTAGCCCCGGGTGGCGCGGGTCAGCCACGCCCGGTCCCCGGCCGGCGCTGGCGTCAGCGGCGCGCCGACGCGGTTGCCCGCGTTCATCAGGGGCGCTGCTGCTGTGCTGCTACGGGTGTTCATGAGCCTCGCGCCGGGAGTATACCTGCGATAGTATCAATGGGGAATTATTTCCCCATCTGTGATGTAGGTCACGCATTGGACGCCCGTCGCAACACGTCAGCGGCCGTCGTGGCAACATCGGCGTGGCGATCTCAGGCGGCAACATCTAAAGGTTAGTCCGGACTTTCCGGCGCGGTAGCCAGGGCGGGCAATGGAATTACTTTGGTACGCACCCTATGCGGTTCCCATCGTGCTGCTTTATGGGTGGTCTGTGGCACGCAGGCGCCGGCGCGAAAGCGAGAACCGGGCGATCCTCGAGGAGAGCCGCGAGGCCGGGCTGATGTCGCCGCCGTCGCTGCATCCTGTCATCAACACCAGCCTGTGCATCGGCTGCGAGGCCTGCGTGCACGCCTGCCCGGAATATCCGAAGCACAACGTGCTGGGGGTGATCCGCGGTAAGGCCGGGCTGGTGTCGCCGACGGACTGCATCGGCCATGGCGCCTGCAAGACCGCCTGCCCGGTCGGGGCCATCTCCCTGGTGTTCGGCACCCGCGAGCGCGGCGTCGACATTCCGGCGCTGAGTTCGGAGTTCGAAAGCAACGTGCCCGGGCTGTTCATCGCCGGCGAACTCGGCGGCATGGGGCTCATCCGCAATGCCATCGAGCAGGGCCGTCAGGCCATGGAGAGCATCCTCGCCCGGATCGGCCGGTCGCGCGACGAGGGGCAGCTCGACGTCGCCATCATCGGTGCCGGTCCGGCCGGGCTCTCCGCCACCCTGCTGGCCCACGAGCAGAAGCTTCGCTACGTCACCATCGAGCAGAACGCCCTGGGCGGCACCGTGGCGAGCTTCCCCCGGGGCAAGCTGGTGATGACCGCGCCGGCGACCCTCGCCATGGTCGGTCAGGTGAAGTTCGGCGAGACCGACAAGGAGACGCTGATCGCGTTCTGGCAGCAGGTTGAGTCGGAGACCGGCATCAACATCCACTACCGCGAGCGCATGCTCGACCTCGAACCGCAGCAAGGCGGTTTCCGCATCGATACGGACCGGAACAGCTACCGCGCGCGGACCGTGCTGATGGCGCTCGGTCGCCGCGGCACGCCACGCACCCTCGACGTGCCGGGCGAGGATCTGCCCAAGGTCGTGTACTCGCTGGTCGACCCGGCGCAGTACGCTGGCAGGCGGGTCCTGGTCGTGGGCGGGGGCGACAGCGCGCTGGAGGCGGCGCACAGCCTGGCCGACGAACCCGGTACCCAGGTGACCCTGTGCTACCGCGGGAACGCCTTTGCGCGGGCCAAGCGCAAGAACCGCGACAAGGTCGAACGCTATGCCACCGAACAGCGCATCGTGCTGCTCATGGAGTCGAACGTCGTCCGGGTGGAACCGGATTCGGTCACCCTGGAGCAGCGCGGACAGGAACGGACCCTTGCCAACGACGTGGTCATCGTCTGCGCCGGCGGCATCCTGCCCACCGGATTTCTGCGCGACGTCGGCATCCAGATCGAGACGAAGTATGGACAGGCTTAGGAGAACCGCGCTCGCCGTGGCGCTGCTGGCTGGCGCGTTGACGGCCGTGCCGGCAGCGGCGGCCGCGCTCCCCGACGACGTGCAGCGCGCGCTGCTGCACCGCGACTACGCTGCAGCCCGGATCCTGCTGGGACCGCTGGCGGCGCAATCCGATGCGGACGCGCTCTACGAGCTCGGGCGGCTTTACGAGCGTGGCCTTGGCGGGAAAGCCGACCCGCGCCAGGCACTCGACTGCCTGACCCGGGCCGCCGAGCAGGACCACCCGGGAGCCGCCTACCTGGTGGGCACCCTCCACGACAAGGGCCGAGGCACGGCGGCGGATCCGCTGCAGGCCCAGGTCTGGTACGCGCGCTCCGCGGCCGCCGGTTACGCGCCGGCGCGTAAGCGTCTCGAGGCCCCTGCGGCCCCTGCGGCGTCCGATCGGAGCCTGCACGCGGTGGCCGCGGCCGGCTCGGCGGGCGCTGTGCGCCGGCTGGCCCGGGAGACCCCGCCGGACACCGTCGATCGGCACGGACGCCTGCCGCTCAACCTTGCGGTGGCGAGCGGCGACGAGGATAGCCTGGCGGCGCTGCTCGAGGCCGGTGCCGATCCCGATGCCATCGACGGCGCCGGCAACCGGCCTCTCCACGTGGCGGTGACGTCGCGCTCGCCCGCTGCACTGACGACGCTGCTCGGGGCGGGCGCTGCCGTGGACGCCCGCGACGGAGCCGGCAACAGCGCGCTCAATCTCGCCGTGGCCGCGGGGTCCGCGGACCTGGCGCGCATCCTGGTCGAGGGCGGGGCGAGCCCGGAGCTGGCCAACGACGCCGGCTGGACTGCACGCATGCTGGCTGCCCGCAGCGACGGCGACGCCCTGCGGCGCCTGCTCGGGGCGCAGGCGGTAACGCGTTCCGAGCGCGCCAGCCTGGACCAGCTCGAATCGTTGCGGCGCTCGACCGCCATGCGCGACTGGTCGCCGCTGGCGGTGGCCGCCTGGTCCGGAGAGCACGCCCTGGTGGAGAAACTACTCGTCCGGGGCGCGGATCCGAACGTCGTCGACGCCACCGGCGTGCCGGCATTGTTCCGCGCGACCCTCGCCGGACACGTCGAAGTCGCCACGCTGCTGCTGCAGCGTGGCGCGCGTCCGGGTCCGCTCGCCGACGGGCAGAATCTGCTGCATGTGGTCGCGCGATCCGGCCCGGATGCGCTGATCGCCAGACTGGTCGAGCGCGCCGAGCTGCTCGAACAGCGCGATGCCGGCGGTGCCACGCCCCTGATCGTCGCGGCGCGTGCCGGTCGCGAGGCCGCGCTGCGGGCGCTGCTCGTGGCCGGCGCCCGACCCGGTGCGGGCGATGCCAAAGGCATGACGGCGGCCCACGTTCTGGCGCAACGGGGTCCGGAGGCCGCGCTGGTGCTGGTGCTCGATGCGGGCGCCAGCGCCGACATCGTGGATGCGGCCGGACGCACGCCGCTGTGGTGGGCGGCCCGCAACCGCCGTCAGGGCGCCGCCGAGCTCCTGCTGCGGCGCGGCGCCGGTTTCGACGCCGCCGCCGATGGAACCACGCCGCTCCACGTCGCCGCCGAAGCCGGCGATCCGGTGCTGCTTGGCTCCCTGCTCGCCGCCGGCGCGCCGCTGGATGCCGTTACCGGCACCGGCAGTTCGGCCCTGCTGGTCGCGGCGGATCGCGGTCATCTGGCTGCGCTACGGGCCCTGCTCGCCGCGGGTGCGGACGTCGACCTGCGCAACGCCGTGGGGGACTCGTCGTTGATCTGCGCGGTGCGCCAGGGCCACAAGGAGGTCGCTCGGGCCCTGCTCGACGCGGGCGCCAATGCGTCCCAGCGCAATGCGCGCCACGAAAGCGCCCGTCAGCTGGCGCTAGCCCAGGACGACCCGGAGTGGAAGACGATCGTCGCGGCCCGCGGCGGCCTGCTCGGCCTGCTCGATGGCGGCTGACGCGTCGCTCCGATTCATTTAACCTGTCCGGCTACCTGAATACGTAGGTCGGCGCGACCCGTGTCGTGCCGTCGCGCGCTGTCATTCGACGGCGCGCACCGGACATGAATGGACAGGAGGCACACGACGCCATGAGCAACGAGAAGAAGTTCTACATCGACGGCCAGTGGGTTGATCCCGTGGGCAAGGAAACCCTCGAGGTGATCAATCCCGCCACGGAAGAACCCATCGGCAGCATCGCCATGGGCACCAAGGCGGACGTCGACAAGGCGGTTGCTGCCGCCAAGCGGGCCTTCGAGACCTTTTCGAAGACCACCATCGAGGAACGCGCCGCGCTGCTCGAGAAGATCATCGAGGCCTACAAGGCGCGCATGGGCGACATCGCCAAGACCGTGTCCCAGGAGATGGGCGCGCCCATGAGCCTGGCCAACGCGGCCCAGGCACCGGCCGGACTGGGGCACCTGATGTACTCGCTGGCGTCTCTGAAGGAGTTTCCGTTCGAGGAAGTGGTGGGCAAGAACACCATCGTCCGCGAGCCGATCGGCGTATGCGGGCTGATCACGCCCTGGAACTGGCCGCTCAACCAGATCGCCGCCAAGGTCGGACCGGCCATTGCCGCCGGCTGCACCATGGTGTTGAAGCCGTCGGAGGTCGCGCCGCTGAACGCCATCCTCTTCGCCGAAGTGATGCACGAGGCCGGCGTGCCCAAGGGCGTGTTCAACCTGGTGAACGGCGACGGACCGACCGTCGGCGTGGCCATGTCGTCGCACCCAGACATCGACATGATGTCCTTCACCGGTTCCACCCGAGCCGGCATCTCCGTGGCCCAGGAAGCGGCCAAGACGGTGAAGCGCGTGGCCCAGGAACTCGGCGGCAAGTCGCCGAACCTGATTCTCGACGACGCCAGCTTCCCGGAAGTGATCGCCCGGGACACCTTCGGCGTGTGCATGAACACGGGCCAGTCGTGCAACGCGCCCACGCGCATGCTGGTGCCGATGTCGCGCATGGAGGAGGCTGCCGCCATCGCCAAGGCCACCGCCGAACAGATCAAGGTGGGCGATCCGAGCGACGAGAAGACCCAGATCGGACCGCTGGTCTCCGCCGTTCAGTTCGAAAAGGTGCAGAACCTCATTCAGAAGGGCATCGATGAGGGCGCCAAGCTCGAGACCGGCGGCGTCGGTCGTCCGGACGGGCTGAACCGCGGTTACTTCGTGCGGCCGACCATCTTCTCCAACGTCAGCAACGAAATGTCCATCGCCCGGGAAGAGATCTTCGGGCCGGTGCTGTCGCTGATCGGCTACAAGGACGAAGAAGACGCGATCCGCATCGCCAACGACACCGTCTACGGGCTGTCGGCCTATGTCAGCTCGGGCGATCTGGAGCACGCCGCGAAGGTGGGTCGTGAGATCCGCGCCGGCAACGTGCACCTGAACGGCGCCGGGGTCGATCCGGCAGCCCCGTTCGGCGGCTACAAGCAGTCGGGCAACGGCCGCGAGTTCAGCAAGTGGGGTCTGGAGGAGTTCCTCGAGACCAAGGCGCTGCTGGGCTATCACGCCGCCTGACGGCACGACTCGCCCGGTGACGAAGGAAAAGCGCCCTGCGGGGCGCTTTTTTTTGCCGCGAACGCGGTGCGGTTGACAATGACTCAGGAGAGCGTAAGTATAAGCTTACCGTAAGCTATAACTTACTTAATGACTTACTCAACGTGATGCAAGGGAGGCAACCGCTCTCAATGGCCTACCAGGACGTGCTCGTTGCGCTGGCTGATCCCACCCGTCGGGCGGTGTTCGAACGGCTTCGGGGCGGGCCGTGTTCGGTCAGCGAGATCGCCCGCGACCTGCCGGTGAGTCGGCCGGCGGTGTCGCAGCACCTGAAAGCGCTCAAGGCGGCCGACCTGGTACGGGACGAGCCGCGTGGCACGGCGCGCATCTACCGAATCCACGCGCCCGCGCTGCTGGAACTGCGGACCTGGCTGGACGGCTTCTGGGACGAAGCGCTGGATCGATTCAAAGACTACGTGGAGGAAGACGATGCAAGCGATTGAATTGGCTCCAATAGTTAAGACACTGGACGTAGGCTGTTCGCCGGCCAGGGCGTTCCAGGCGTTCGCGCAAGAAATGGGCGCCTGGTGGCCGCTGGCCACCCACACCCGGGCCCGGGATGCCGACGGTGAGCGGTCCGTGGACGTGACGGTGGAGCCGCGGGTCGGAGGCCGGATCTTCGAGACCCTGGCGGATGGTCGAGAACTCGATTGGGGCGAGGTGCTGGTGTGGACGCCGGGGAACGTCGTGGAACTCGCCTGGCGCCTCGGTCTGCCGGCCGATCAGGCCACCCGGGTGGCGGTGCGATTCGACCCGCTGGGCAGCGATGGCTGCCGCGTGACACTGACCCACAGCGATTGGGAACGTCTCGGTGAAGCCGGCATCCAGCGGCGTGAGGGCTACGCCTCCGGCTGGGCAACGGTGTTCGAATCCTGCTACGCGGACCATGTCGGCGCTCACGGTGAGCGTGCGAATCGTCGAGGAGACAGCCGATGAAGCTCTACAACTTTGCCCGGGCGCCGAACGGCAAGCGGGTCAACGCGTTCCTGGCAGCCAAGGGACTGGCGGTCGACTGCGTCGCCGTCGACCTCATTGCCGGCGAGCAGCGCTCGCCCGAGTTCCTGGCGCGCAATCCACGCGGCGAAATACCGCTTCTCGAACTCGATGACGGGACCTGCATCGCCGAAAGCGTGGCGATATGCCGCTACCTCGAACGTCTGCACCCCGAGCCCGCCCTGTTCGGCAGCAGCCACGAGGAGGAAGCGCTGGTGGAAATGTGGAATCGGCGCCTGGAGTTCGGGCTGTTCCGCTCGGTGGCGGACTACTTTCAGCACACCCTCGAGTTCTTCCGCGACCGGGTGCGGCAGGTCCCGGAGTATGCCGAAGCCTCCAGGGCGTCCGCCATCGAGGCGCTGTCCTGGCTCGATGCCCAGCTCGGTGAGCGGCCGTACGTCGCCGGCGAGCGCTACAGCATTGCCGACATCACGGCTCAGGTTGCCATCGACCTCGGTACGCCGACCCTGTTCGAGACGGGGAGCGCGCCAGCGAACATCGCGCGCTGGCTCGAGTGCGTCCGGCGCCATCCGAGCGCAGCCGCCATCCATCAGCCTGAGGCGAGCGCATGAGCGGCCCGAGTCTTCCTGCAATCGTCTCGGAGCCGGACTGGCGCCGGCAGCTCGACGCGCTGCAGGCCGAAGAGAAGGCGCTGGCGCGCCAGCGCGACGCCCTGGCGGCGGCGCGTCGACGCCTTCCGGCGGTGCGTATCGATTCCGGGTACCGATTCCAGGGTGTGGCCGGCGTGTGTTCCCTCGCTGAGATGTTCGAGGGGCGCCGGCAGCTGATCGTGCATCACTTCATGTTCGCCGAGGGCGTGGGCGGCTGGCCCGACGCCGGCTGCGTGGGCTGTTCGATGTTTGTCGACAGCATCGTCCACACGGCGCACCTGCACGCGCGTGACGTCAGCTACGCGCTGGTGTCGCTGGCGCCCCTGGCGCAGCTCGAGGCCTACCGCGCGCGCATGAACTGGACCCTGCCCTGGTACTCGTCGGCGGGCAGCTCGTTCAACCGCGACTTCGGCCTGACCACAGAGCGGGGCGAGACCTTCGGCGTCAGCGTGTTTCTGCGCGATGGCGACGACGTGTACCGGACCTACTTCACCGATCGGCGCGGGGTCGAAACCCTCGGCAGCCTCTGGAGCCTGCTGGATCTGACCCCCTACGGCCGTCAGGAGACCTGGGAGGATTCGCCGGCCGGGTGGCCCCAGGAGTCTCCCTACGCGTGGTGGCGCCGGCACGACGAGTACGCCTGATGGGCACAGGCGCGGCTCGCGGTGCCGGCCGGTTCCGCCCTACCAGTTGAAGTCCAGGCGGGCGAACAGGTTGCGGCCGAGCCCCGGCATGCGCTCGCCGACGGCAAGGTCCGGATTGCCCATGACCCGGTTGATCCCGGCCAGATGGTCTTCGAAATCCGAGTCCAGCAGGTTGTCGACGCCGAAGCCGAGCTTGAACTGGTCGGTCAGCTGCCAGTGTCCCTTCAGGTTGAAGACCACGTAGCCGTCGCTGCTCAGCTCGCCGTTGGTGGCGGAGATCTTGTTCTGATCGGCGTAGGCGAAGGTCTCCAGGGACAGCCCCCAGGCGGCGCGCTGGTAGTTGACGGCGACGAAGGCATTGGCTGGGGCCATCCGGTAGAGATCGTCGTCGATGTCCTCGCGTTCGCCGCGTATCAGGTTCACCACGCCGTCCAGCGACCAGCGCTCGCTCACCTGGTAGCGCCAGTCGAGGTCGACGCCGTAGAGGGCGGCATCGACGTTGTTGAACTCCAGCGGCGGCGGGCTGCTGGTGCCGTTCATCATGTTCATCATACTGACGAACACGAGCGCGGCGCCGTTGCCGGACGGCGTGCCCTGGATGTAGTCGTCGACGTACCGATAGAACAGGCGCGGTGCGATCCGGGCGCGGTCGCTTTCCCAGTCGAAGCCCAGCTCCACCTCGTGGGCCACTTCCGGATCCAGGTCGACGCTGCCGGTGTAGGTGCGGAAGTCCGCGAGGCCTGCGGTCGCCTCTAAAGGCAGCCACAGGTAACGCTCCTGGTAGGACGGCGAGCGGGATTTGCGGGCCAGGCCGGCGTACAGCACGGTGCGATCGGCCAGCGGCAGATAGGCCTTCACGGTCCAGTCGACGTTGCGGTCGGTGCGCGACCGATCCGCGTCGTTGAACGCCTGGCGCAGCGCCACGGCGGGCGCCATGCCGGTCAAGGCCGGGGTGGCGTCGACCTCGTTGGCATCCATGTGCACCCGGTTGAGGCGCGCGCCCAGCTCCACGTTCACGCCGTTGTCGAAGCCGAACTGGCGCTCCGCGTAGGCGCCGAGAATCTGCCGCTCGGCGTCGTTGAAGTTGGTCACGAAGAACATCGGGTTGTTGGGGTTGTCGATGTCGCTGTCGTGCCGCTCGGCGTGGCCGTCGATGCCGAGCGTCCAGCCGTCCAGGGCCAGTTCGAGGGCGAAGCCGCGGCTTTGTGCAGCGGCGAGGTTGCGCCGGTACATGGCCGGGCTGGCTGGCGGCGTGCGCAGGTGGTAGTTGCTCATGCCGTGACCGATGTCGCTGCGATACGCCCGGCCGCTGACGGTGTAGCGTTCGCCGGCGAATTCGTAGCCCAGGCGGTACAGGTCCGCGTCGATGTACTGTATGTCCATGGGCAGTGCCGCGGTCCCGGCGTCGCCGGTCTCGTTGCGCCCGTAGTCGACGCGCACGGTGTGCGCCCCGCGGCGCACGCTGTAGCCCAGGTCGTAGCGATCGCGCCGGTATTCGCTCGGCAGAATGCGGCCGTCGGCGAACTCGGCGTCGTCCGCCTCCTCGGTGAGGCCAGAGAGTTTGAAGCGCTGGCCGGGAGTCGCCAGCACCACCGCGGCACTCACGAGGGTTCCGTCGTTGACCGACTGCAGGCCGGTGCGCGCGCGGGCGTCGATGGTGGCGCCCGCTGCAGCGAAGTCGCCGCTCCAGGTGTTGGCGTGAACCACGCCGCCGATGGTTTCCTGGCCCGCGCTCACCGGGGCGATGCCGCGGTACACGTCCAGTGAGTCGAGATGGGCCGCCGGGGCATAGGACAGCGGCGGATCCATCCAGTTGGGGCCGCCGGGACTGATCACGGCGCCGTCGATGTGCGAGCTGACGCGCGAGCGCGACATCCCGCGGTACTGGACGATTCCGGTGATCGGGCCGTTGCTTTCCACGTTGGCGCCGACGGCCTTGCGCAGCAGCAGCGCCGAGTCTGGCGCGATGTCGACCGTGCGGGCGAGTTCGAACGTGCGTTTGTCCGCCTCGCCGGTGACGATGAGTTCTTCGATTGTGGGCGGTGGGGCCGCCGTGGCGCCTGAGCACACGAACAGCATCAGGCAGATGCTTCCTGGTTGCATGGGTTCTCTCCGCTAAACCTGATTCGGCCGGCAGGCGGCCGGCCAGTTGCGCCGGCCGTGCCGGCGATCGTTCAGGCGAGGAGAGGGGGCGGGGCTCTGGCTTGGAAGAGCGCGCGCTGATGCAGCGCCGGGGCGTGTGTCGGCTCGCCGCGCGCGTCGCCGCGGCGTGGCCCGGCGGCGTCGGCGAGACCGGCGGCATCGACGATGGCGGCCATGGCGAACCCGCCCAGCTCACACTGGTCGGGCACGGCGATGGCATCGTCAGCCGCTGCGAGGTCGTTCGGCGCGCCGTGCGGCGGGGCATGATGCTCGTGGTGCTGGTGGCTGGGCCCCAGCAGGGCCTGCACGGTGGCGGCGGGCAGGCCGTCGGGGCAGAGCTGCAGCAGCCAGCCGTCGGCCAGCGCGGCCGGCATGTAGCCAGCGGGCACCAGCACCCGCAACAGCAGTGCGGCGCCGAGGGCCAGACTCAGGCCGAGGTGCCGGGATTGTCGAAGGCGCGCCATGCCGGGATCCTATCCTACGGTCCGATGGATTACGATCAGAGCAGATGCTGACCGTGGAGCGAACCGGATGCGCAACGCCTTGTCATGGGTCGTCCTGGTCGGCGTGTTGGGGTCCGTTCAGGCCGCGGCGGACGAGGCGGCCATCGGTCGGGTTCTCGACAGCCTTCACGAGCGGGCCGCGCAGGCGGACTTCGACGGCTACTTCGCCCTGTTTCACGACGATGCCGTGTTCCTGGGCACCGACCGTAACGAGTACTGGCCGCTGGCCGAGTTCAAGGCCTACACGAAGTCCCGCTTCGACAGCGGTACCGGTTGGACCTATCGGACCGTCGAGCGCTTCGTACACGTGGCCGGCGACGCGGCCTGGTTCGAAGAGCGCCTGCACCACGACCGCTACGGGGAGATGCGTGGCACCGGCGTGCTGCTCGACACGCCGGCGGGCTGGCGGGTCGCCCAGTACAACCTGACCCTGCCGATTCCGAACGCGCTGTTTGCCGGGACGGCGAGCGAGATCGATGCTTACTACGGGCAGGATCGCAGGGACGACTGAGCGGCGCGCGGTTCACACCCGTCGGCTTCGTCGGCTGCATCCGCCAATCGGGTCTGCGCAGGGCTCGGATCAGCGGTAGGTCCTGCCGCCATGTTTCAGCCAGCCGTCCGGGTGACGGCCCTGCGGGTCGTGGTGGGTCCAGTGGAGGACGCCGCCACGCTCGTTCCACTCGTACTCGCCGTAGAATTCCACCCTGTCGCCGGCCGCCAGGCCGGGAATCCGTGGCGCCAGATCGATGTTGTGGGCGACCAGCAGGGTTCGGCCCGAGTTCAGCCGCAGAATGAACCGCTGGTGGCGGCTGCCGTCCCGGTCATCGGCGAGCACGCGCACCACCTCGCCGACCCCGCCGACCTGAACGTCGCTGCGGTGGGACTGGTAGGCGGCCTCGATGGCCGCCGCCGAGCCCGACGTCGATGCCGGTGTGTCGGTGGAGAACCGATCGGCGATGCCGGTGCCGTCGAGGGATGCGTAGGCGGCGCCCAGCAGCACGATGACGGCCAGAAGCTTCTTTATCATGGAATTCGATCCGAGAACGCGGCCGAGGGGCGTCGCTCAGGCCGGGGCCGCGGTGGATGCGGGGATCACGTCCACGGCCACGGCCACCTCGTGGGAGCCGCCGCCGAAGATGAAGCCGCTCACCGGGCTGACGTCGCCGTAGTCGCGACCCCAGCCGACGGTGATGTGCTCCATGTTCGGAATCAGGTTGTTGGTGGGGTCGAAGTCCACCCAGCCCAGTTCCGGGCACCACACCGACAGCCAGGCATGGGATTCGTCGGCGCCTTTGAGTTTCTCCTTGCCCACCGGCGGATGGGTCATCAGGTAGCCGCTGACGTAGCGGGCCGGCAGGCCGATGGCGCGCAGGCAGGCGATCTCCAGGTGGGCGAAGTCCTGGCAGACGCCCTTCTTCAGCTCCAGCACCCGGCGCACCGGGGTCGAGACGTCGGTCACACCGCCCTGGTAGGTGAAGTCCTCGTAGATCTGCGAGGTCAGCGCCATCACCGCCTCGAGCAGCGGACGTCCTGGCTCGAAGCTGGCGAGGGCGAATTCCCGCAGCTCGGCGTGAACGTCGACGTAGGGCGACTCGAAGCAGAACTGGGAGGCGCTCAGCGCCTGGGCGTTGGTGGGGGTCTGCATGGACTGGGCGACTACCTCCCAGGAAGGAGAGAAGTCGAGCATGATGTTCATGCCCGGCAGTACCTCGACTTTGGAGACGTTGCTGATCACCAGCTCACGGTGGGGTTCCTGCACCGTCAGGAACTCCACCTCGTTGCCGAAGTAGTCGGTCCAGTTGCGCTGGACCATCGGCCTGGGCGCGACGCTGAGCTCCGACTCGACCACGTTCTGACGGCCGGAGCGACGCGGTCGCAGCTTCAGCATCTGGTGCGAGATGGAGACCGAGCCGCCGTACTTGAACCGGGTCTCGTGGCGCACGTCATAAAGCATCGTCGTTGCTCTCGCGGATGACGTTGCCGGTGACCCGGTGCCCCACGCTGTGGCTGAAGTAGGTCTGGGTGATGAGCTGGGTCAGCATCTCGATGTTTTTCTCGCTGCGGTTGAGCAACCGGTTCAGGTGCGTGCGGTTGCCACCCTTCGACGTGGTGTTGGCCAGTTTGTCGACGTCCGCAAGCATGATCTCGGTGTGGGTGCTGATCAGCAGCTTCTGCGCCCGGGACAGGTGGCCGTCGACGTCTTCGAGGGGCATCACGTCCATGTGCGCGCGCATGGTGCTGAGCTGGAATGCAAGCGAGCGCGGGTTGCTCTCGTCCGCCAGCACCAGATCCAGCACCGCCGGGATCTGCGGTTCCGCCCGGTAGCGCGAGCGGTAGGTGATGAGGCTGTCCGCCAGATCGAGCTGCAGCCCGAGCACGCCGGGGTGGTCGCGATCCGCGCGCACCGTGAGTTCGCGCAGTACCCGGATGGTGAAACGCGCGCGCTCGATGCGCCGACCCATGTCGAGCAGGCGCCAGCCGTAGCCGCGCGTCATGTTCTCGTGGATCAGGCCGTTGACTGCGGACTGCGCTTCGATCAGATCGTTCAGCACGCTGACCGCGTCGCTGACCGTGTGCACGCGCCAGCGCAGATTCGGCACGCTGGTCAGGCGCTCGACGATGCGCCAGGCGTCCGGCGACAGGCGCTCGCGAACGTGGTCTGCGGTGCGGGCGACGTTGCGCAGCACCTGCGCCAGACTGTCCTGGCTGTCCGGATCGAACAGAATGCTCCAGATCTCGTGCTCCACGGCGCGGCTGCCCGACGCCAGCGCGCGCCGCGCCCGCGACGGCGACAGCCGGCCCTGAGAGACCAGCAGCGCGGTGAGAATGTTCAGCGCCACAGGCACGTTGCCGAGTGAGGCTTCGCCGGCCAGGCGCAGGAACAGATTGCGATACAGACGCACGCCGCCGTCCGCGCGTTCGAAGTAACGGCCGAGCCAGAACAGGTCGTCGGCGGTCTTGCTCGGCAGGTCGCGGTCGCTGCGCTTCAGGGTCGCCGCGCGCAGCGGTTTGATCAGCGTCTCGCGCTCGATGGTCTCGTCGGACAGCACCCAGACGTCTTTGCTCAGGTGGCTGTTGCCGCCGAGATCCTTACCCGACACTTTCACCAGACCGCCGGGGAGCAGGTGGTAGCCGTCTTCGGTGATGGCGAGATACACGCGCATCACCATGGGCACCGGTCGCAGCACGCCGTCGTCACCGAGACAGGGCACGGTAGACGGGCGGATGCGCTCCATGCCGACGTAGTCGTAGGGGCGCAGGTCGAGCCGGGATTTCAGGGTGTCGACGTCGTCGAGGCCGGGATCCGATGCGCCGAACTCGAAAGCGCCTGCGGTGAGCATGGACCTGCGCGCGAAGGCGTGACGCAGCGTCAGCCGTTCCCGGTTGTCGATGACGAAGTTCCGTTCCTTGGCCTGGCCGCACCACCAGCTGGCGATGCTCGGCAGGATCAGCTCTTCACCGAGCAGCTTTTTGGACAGCCCGGGCATGAACGACAGCAGCGCTTCGCTGGCGGCGATCCCGCTGCCGATGGCGTTGGCCATGAGCACGTTGCCGCTGCGTGCGGCCTGGAGCATCCCGGCGACGCCGCGGCCGGGCATGGAACGCAGTTCCAGCGGGTCGCTGGCGTCCGAGGCAATGCGGCGCAGGATCACGTCCACCCGCTCGAGCCCCTCCAGGGTCTTCAGGAACACGCGGTTGTCGCGCACCGTGAGGTCCGCGCTTTCTACCACCGGGTAGCCCAGGTAGCGGCCGATCAGCGCGTCTTCGAAGTAGTCCTGCTCGTCCGGTCCCCCGGTGAGCACCACGGTGAGATGCTGATCGCCCAGGCGCGCGAAGTGCTCAGCGAACCTTCGGAAGAAGCCGGCCAGCCGGTGCAGGTTGTAGGCGTTGAACTGGTCGGGAATCGTGCGTGAGGTGACGATCCGGTTCTCCAGCGCGTAGCCGATTCCGGCGGGCGATTCGGTGCGCTGGGACAGTACCCACCAGCTGCCGTCCGGCGCCCGCGCGATATCGAAGGCGAGAAAGTGCAGCAGCACGTCGTCCGGTGACTTGTAGCCGTGGCAGTGGGGCACGAAGTTCGGGTTGGCGAATACCGAGGGTGCCGGCAGGGTGCCGGACTTGAGCAACTCCTGGGCGCCGTAGATGTCGCCCACCACCGCATTCAGCAGCTGCGCGCGCTGGATCAGGCCGACTTCCAGTTTCTTCCACTCCGCCGGAGGAATCACCAGCGGGAACACGTCCAGATGCCAGGGGCGGCGGTTGCCGCTGTCCGCGGCCACGTAGGCCACGTCGTGCTCACGCAGCAGGGACTCCGCGGTGGTGCCCACACCGCGCCGTTTGCTCGGGCCCATGGCGGCAAAGTCCTTGAGCAGGCGCTGCCAGTGCGGTCGCGGGCGGCCGTCTGCGCCCATGAGTTCGTCGTAGCTGCCCGGCTGCGGCCGGTAGCCGGACAGAAGCTCGCCGAGTGCGTCCCCGGTCTGCTGCGCTTCGCTCATTTCCAGCGCAGATCGAGGGTGGTCGGGAACTCGGCCGACGCCGGCGTCGGAGGCTCCGGGTACGCGCCGTCCGTGTGACCGAACGGCTGGAAACGTGACAGGCGGCGGCTCTCCGCCTCGTTGGCATTGACCGGGAAGTGCTCGAAGTTGCGCCCGCCCGGGTGTGCCACGTGGTAGGTGCAGCCGGCCACGGCACGGCGATTCCAGCGGTCGTAGAGATCGAAGGTGAGCGGCGCGTCCACGGTGATGGTGGGGTGCAGGCTCGCCGCCGGCTGCCAGGCGCGAAAGCGCACCCCGCCGACGAACTCGCCCGGCACGTCGGTGGCCGTCAGCGGCACCGCGTGCTGGTTGCAGGTCACGAGGTAGCGTTCGCGGTCGAAGCCGCTGACCCGCACCTGCAGTCGCTCCAGGGACGAGTCGACGTAGCGCACGGTGCCGCCGATGGCGCCTTCCTCGCCCATGACGTGCCAGGGCTCCAGGGCCTGGCGCAGCTCCAGAGCCACGCCGTGATGCTCCACCGCGCCGAAACGCGGGAAGCGGAACTCGAAGTGCGGTGCGAACCACGCCGGGTCGAACGCGTAACCGTCGGCGCGCAGGTCGGTGACCACGTCGTTGAAGTCCTGCCAGACGAAGTGCGGCAGCATGAAGCGGTCGTGCAGGGTGGTTCCCCAGCGCACCAGGCCGTGTCGGTTGGGTTTGCGCCAGAAGCGCGCTACCAGCGCCATCAGCAGCAGCTGCTGAGCCAGGCTCATGCGCGCATGGGGCGGCATCTCGAACGCCCGGAACTCCACCAGCCCGAGGCGCCCGGTAGGGCCGTCGGGAGAATACAGTTTGTCGATGCAGATCTCCGCCCGGTGGGTGTTGCCGGTGACGTCGATGAGCAGGTTGCGGAAGATCCGGTCCACCAGCCACGGCGGCACGCTCCGGCCGCTGTCCGGATCCGGCGTCTGGGCGAACGCCAGCTCCAGTTCGTAGAGCGAATCCAGGCGCGCTTCGTCGACCCGCGGCGCCTGGCTGGTGGGGCCGATGAACATGCCGGAGAACAGGTACGACAGCGCCGGGTGCTGCTGCCAGTACGCCACCAGGCTGCGCAGCAGGTCCGGCCGACGCAGGAACGGACTGTCCGCCGGCGTGGCGCCGCCGAGCACCACGTGGTTGCCGCCGCCGGTGCCGGAGTGACGGCCGTCGAGCATGAATTTCTGGGTGTCGAGCCGGCACGCGCGGGCCTCCTCGTAGAGCGCCGTGGTGATGTGGGTCATCTCGTCCCAACTGGCGGCCGGATGCACGTTGACCTCGATCACGCCAGGGTCCGGGGTGACCTTGACGACGTTGATGCGCGGATCCGCCGGCGGCAGATAGCCTTCCACCACCACGGGCTTGCCGTGGTCGCGGGCGGCGTCTTCCACCGCTGCCAGCAGTTCGAGGTAATCCTCGGCGTCTTCCACCGGCGGCATGAACGCGTACAGCACCCCGTCCCGGGCCTCGAACGCCATGGCGGTGCGCACGCTGTTCGCGCTCTCGTAGGGCTGAGCGATCTGCATCTGTTCCAGGGGAGCCGCGCGCTCGTCGGTGCCGTTGCCGTCCTGATACGCCTGGCCGAGACGCTCACGGGGCGGCAGATCGCCCACCATGGAGAACGGATCCCGCGGATGCACGTGGGGGTACGCCGTTGGCGCGATGTGGGGCAGGGAGCCGAGGCGCAGCCGGTAGCCCACCGGGGAGTCCCCGGGAATCAGGAACAGCTTGTCGCTGCGGGTGCTCCAGCGTTCGCTCATCCAGCGACTCTCGGGTCGGCCGCTGCGGGCGTTCCAGCGCTGCACCGGCAGCGCGTAGCCGGTCGGCTGGCCGAGGCCGCGCTCGAACACTCGGGCGAGCCGCTCCCGCGCCAGCGGGTCGTCCAGTTCGTTGGTCTGCGGGGTCAGGTTCTGCGGCAGCCGGCGCTCCTCGGCGAGGAAGTGCCAGGGGTCTTCGAAGGCCGGCAGCACCGCGTCCTCGTCGAGGCCGAGGCGGTGGGCGACGCTGCGCCCGAGCTTCTCGGCGTCGGCCCGGGTCGCGCCCTGGTCCTTGTCCGGATGCGCGACGAACGCCAGGTCACGGCAGATCGGTTCGCCGTCGCGGCGCCACAGCAGGGTCAGCGCCCAGCGCGGCAGCTGCTCGCCGGGATACCATTTGCCCTGGCCGAAGTGCAGGGCACCGCCCGGGGCAAAGCGTTCGGCGAGGCGCAGGATCAGATCCGTGGCCAGACGGCGCTTGTTCGGGCCGACGGCGTCGGTGTTCCACTCGGCGCCGTCGGGGTAGTCGATGGCGACGAAGGTGGGCTCGCCGCCCACGGTGAGACGCACGTCGCCGCGCTTCAGCTCGGAGTCGATCTGATGTCCCAGCGCCTGAATGGCGTGCCAGGCTTCCTCGGTGTAGGGCCTGGTGACCCGCGGCGTCTCGAAGATGCGCCGCACCGACATGTCGAAGCCGAACTCGCACTCCGCCGGCTCCACCAGCCCGGAAATCGGTGCGGCCGTGGACGGATGCGGCGTCGCCGCCAGCGGGATGTGCCCTTCGCCGGCGAACAGTCCCGACGTCGGGTCCATGCCGACCCAGCCGGCCCCGGGCAGGTAGGCTTCGGTCCAGGCGTGCAGGTCGGTGAAGTCGTGGTCGGTGCCGGACGGTCCGTCGAGGGATTTCTGGTCGGCCTTGAGCTGGATCAGGTAGCCCGAAACGAAGCGCGCGGCGATGCCGTAGTGGCGCAGGATCTGCACCAGCAGCCAGGCGCTGTCGCGGCACGAGCCGCGCGCCAGGGTCAGGGTTTCCTCCGGCGTCTGGACCCCGGGCTCCATGCGGATGACGTACTGGATGTCGTTCGACAGACGCTGATTCAGCGCCACCAGGAAATCCACCGTGCGCTCGTCCGACGGCGTGCCGTAGTCGCTCAGCCAGGCCTCGAGACGCGGCGTCAGCGGGTCGGCGGCCAGATACGGGTCGAGGTCCTTGCGGCTCAGGGCGTCGTAGCGGAACGGGCTGGTCTCCGCACTCTCTTCGAGGAAGAAGTCGAACGGGTTGAACACCGCCATCTCGGCGACCAGGTCGACGCTGACGACGAAGGATTCGACCTTCTCCGGAAACACCGCGCGGGCCTGAAAATTGCCGAACGGATCCTGCTGCCAGTTGAGGAAGTGACCCTTCGGCTCGATGTGCAGCGCGTAGCTCACCACCGGCGTGCGGCTGTGGGGGGCCGGGCGCAGACGGATGATCTGGGGGCCCAGGGTGACCCGACGGTCGTAGTCGTAGCGGGTCTCGTGGTGCAGGGCGACGCGAATGGTCATGAACATCTCTTCAGCCGACCCGGCAATTTAGGTCCCGGAGGGGTCTGTATGCAAGAAACCGGCAAGAACCGAGGTGCCGGGCATCAACCTTCAACCATTTGGCCGGGCCGCCGCAGGTTTCGCTTTGCCTTCGCCGCCGAAAAGGTTGAAGGTTGATGCCCGGCACCGCGGGAGGGTCTCATGGAGCAGGTCTGCATTGCCTTCAAAGCCCATATGGGCTGGGTGAATACCGCCGCCGTGGCGCGCGGGGATTCGGGGATCCGTTGTCTGGCCGTCGGCCGCGTGGACCTGGTCAGCGGTGACGACCGGGAGGTGCTGGAACCCTATCACGTCGCCGGCGGCTGGCACGGGCTCGAACGCCGGCCGCGGCCGGCGGATCCGGCGGCCGTCGTCCGCCGCGGCCGGAAACGCCAGGTGGCCTCGGCCTGCCTGGCCCTGTCCGGGTATCAGGACTCGCTGCGCCAGCGGGGTCTGGAACTGACCCGTGCGGTGCTGCTGACCGGTCGTGGCCGCATCGGCGCCGACCTCGAACGCCTGCTCGGCTCCCATGCGCAGATCCACGTGGCCGAAGGGGAGGCCGTTCGCGACGCGCTCCGGGAAGCGCTTCGAGCGCTGGCCGTGGACCGGCTCGAGCAGGACGAAAAGACCGTGCTGGCTCGGGCGGCGACGACGCTGGACGAGTCCGATCCGGACGCCTTCCTGAGATCGGCGCCGCCACCGGTACGGCCGCCGGCGGGTCCCTGGCGCAAGGAGGAGCGCCTGCTGGCGCTGGCGGCCTGGCTGCATCGCTGAGCGCGCCGGCGACGTTCAGTCGTAGCCGATCAGGATCAGCCGGTCGTCGAGTTCGTTGCGATTGCCCGCGGTCTTCGGCACCGCCTCACGGAGAATTTCCCCCACCTCCGCAATCGTCCGTTCGAACCCGGCGAGGGTGCGGCCGGACTTCATCGCCATCACGAAGTCGTCGACCACGGCGCGCCAGCGCTCGGGGGCAACGTGCCGGTCGATGCCGCGGTCGGCGAGGATCTCCACGTAGTGCTCGACTTCGGAGACGAAAATCAGGATGCCGGTGTCGCCGTCGGTATGATGCAGGCCCTGCTCGAGGAACATTCGCCGCGCCATGTTCGCCGCCCGCCAGTGCCGCACCCGGCGGGGGATCAGGCGGATGCCCAGGGCCGGCACGCGCAGCAGCAGCGCCAGCACACAGAACACGGCAAGCTGGGCGACCGCGATGACGTCGCCGGGATAGGCCGTGAACAGACCCAGGGTCGGCACGCCGAGCGCCAGCAGCGCGGCCCAGAGCACGGGGATGTAGCGGTAGTCGTCGCTGCGCGCACACAGCACGGTCACCAGCTCGGCGTCCGTGGATCGCTCCACTTCGGCGATCTGGTCGGCGATCTGCTGGCGTTCGATGTCGTTGATCAGTGGCATCCGTCGTGTCTCCCCTACCAGCCCCCGGAGGCGCCGCCGCCGCCGAAGCTGCCACCGCCGCCAGAAAAGCCACCGCCACCGCCGCCACCGAATCCGCCGCCGCCGAAGGCGCCACGGCCGCCGCCGAGCATACCGCCCACGAGAAGCGCGCGGCCGACCCCGCCACCGCCGCGGCCGAAGCTCGAGAGGATGATGAGGCCGACGATGATCCAGAACACGATGGCCGGCAGCCGCCGCCGCTCGCCCGGGTCGGCGCGGACCGTGCTCGGTTCGTAGCTGCCGTCCAGCGCGGCGAGTATGCCGCGGGTGCCGGCGGCCACACCGGCGTTGAAGTCGCCCTCGCGGAATTCCGGAAGGATCCGGCCCTGAATGATGTCCCAGGAAACGGCGTCGGTGAGCTGCCCCTCGAGGCCGTAGCCGACTTCGATGCGCACCTGGCGTTCCGCCGGGGCGATGATCAGCAGGGCGCCGCTGTCCGTACCGGCCTGACCGATGCCCCAGTGACGCCCGAGCTGGTAGCCGTAGTCTTCGATCGCGCGCCCCTCCAGCGACGGTACCGTGGCGACCACGACCTGGGTGCCGCGGCTTTCACGTTCGAAGTCCTCGAGTTCGGCCGTCAGGGTCCGTTCGGTGGACGGGCTGAGGATGTCGGCGGCATCCACGACCCGGCCGCTGAGGTCCGGATACGCGGCGGCGGTAGCCGCCACGCCGGCGCCGGGCGCCAGTGCGGCGACGCTCAGCAGGGCGATGATCAGCAGTCCGGCGGCGCGCCGGGCGGGTCCCGGCCACGGGCCCCGATCAGGCATCAGAACTCGACCTGAGGGGCCTGTTCGGCGCCAGCGGTGGCTTCGAAGGTCTCGCGTATCGGCATCTCGCTGTACAGCACGCTGTGCCAGATCCGGCCGGGCAGCGTCCGGATCTCGGTGTTGTAGGCTTGCACCGCCTGGATGTAGTCGCGGCGGGCGACGCTGATGCGGTTCTCGGTACCCTCGAGCTGAGACTGCAGGGCGAGGAAGTTCTGGTTCGACTTGAGCTCCGGATAGCGCTCCACGACCACCATGAGTCGGGACAGGGCGCTCGACAGCGCGGCCTGGTTCTGCTCGAAGGCCTGGAGCGCCTGGGGGTTGTCGATGATGTCGGCGTCGACCTGCATCTGACCGACCTTGGCGCGCGCTTCCACCACCGCCTGCAGCGTCTCGCGTTCCTGGGTGGCGAAACCCTTCACGGTCTCCACCAGGTTCGGCACCAGGTCGGCCCGGCGCTGGTACTGATTCTGTACCTGGGCCCACTGGGCCTTCACCGCTTCGTCGTAGGCTGGAATGTTGTTGATGCCGCAGCCGCTGAGCCCCAGGCCGGCGACGACCAGCACGCTCAGTCGGGCGGCGGCGCTCGCCGCGGCGAGGGTCGGGAAAGGCATCGAAATGTTCGTCACGGAGGCCTCACGGGGTCAGACACAGGGCCGCATGATGCGGTCGCGGCGCGGCGCCTTCAAGCCGCGTTCCCGGCCCGGTAGCGGGCCGGCGAGACTCCGGTCCAGCGCCGGAACGCGCGGCGGAAGTTGGCGGGGTCGTCGTAGCCCACCAGCGCCGCGATGTCGGTGACCGGCAGGGTGGTCGTGGAGAGATAGCGGCAGGCCAGGGTTTCTCGAACCTCGTCGGTGATGGCGCGGAAGCTGGTCTGCTCGGCGCGCAGACGCCGCCGCAGGGTGCGCTCGCTGATCGCCAGCCGCCGGGCGAGTTCGGGCAGACCGGGAAACTCTCCGGCCGCGTTCAGCAGCGCCCGGCGCACGGTCTCCCTGACGCCGACGGTCTCGCGCATGGTGGCGAGAAGCGCCTCGCACTGGCGCGCGCAGAGTTCCGCCAGCGCCGGGTCGGCGCTGCCGATCTCCATGTCGAGAAACCGCCGGTGACAGACCAGCGCGCTGTGGCGCTGCTGGAACCGCACCGGCAGCCTGAGCTGGGCGAAGTCGGCGGCGTGGGCCGGGGGCGCATAGTCGAACCACGCCTCGGCCCCGGGAATGGGTCCGGGAAACAGGCTCCTCGCCGCGGCGACCAGCGTGGCGATCACCAGTTCGACGAACAGGGTGGGCGAGCCCAGGTCGGCCAGGGTTCGGCAGGTGAGCAGCACGCGATCGCCCTGCAGCGCCCGGGCGAGTTCGATGTGCGGGACCGCCAGCCGCGCGTAGCGCACCAGCAGGGACAGCAGCTGATCGCCGTTGCGACAGCTCATCAGCGCGTAGCCGAGAATGCCGTGGCTGGCGAGGTTGAGGCGCAGCCCGTAGTGCAGGGCGAACGCCGGATCATCGGTCAGCGTCACGGCGCGCCGCACCAGATCAGCGAGCGCCTGCGGGGTGATCTCCGCCGGTGGTCCGTCGGGCAGCAGCCGTGTGGCGGCGATGCCGCGACGCTCCAGTTCGTCCAGCAGCGTCGTCAGGTAGGTCCGATGGATGCCGGCCGCCGGGACGGCCGCCGGGACGGACGCGGGTGCCGGCTCGCTCATGGCCGTGCGCCGGGCGGACGACGATCCTGCGACAGCGGATGCGATCGCACCTCGGGCATGGCCAGAAATGACCCCCTTTGTGGCCGTAAATGACCTATCACAATGGTGCAGCGTATCTAGAATGCGCCCCCATCACAACGACCCGAGAGCACACCATGGCACTGTCACATACCCCCGGCGACGTCAGCATCCGTCCGCGCCACCCGAGCTTCGATCTCGAGCAGGCCCTGGCCTCCGACTGGCACGGCGGCGACGCCTTCAGGACGGCGTTCTTCAATGCCCTGTCCCTGACCTTTCCCGTCGGCGAGAAGTACTTCATCGACAGCGTCCGGCTGTTTCAGAAGGACATCGTCGAGCCGAAGCTGTCCCAGGAGATCCGCGGCTTCATCGGTCAGGAGGCGATCCACCGCCGCGAGCACGCGAAGTACAACGACCTGCTCTGCGCGGCGCGCGGTTACCGGCTGGCCGATATCGAGGACGGTCTCGCCGCCCGGGTCGCGTCGCGGCAGCAGACCTCGCGCTACGCCCAGCTCATGGAAACCGCCGCGTTCGAGCACCTGACCGCCATCTTCGCCCAGGGCGTGCTCACCGACCCGGCCTGGCTCGACGGGGCCGATCCGACCCTGGCGGCCATGTGGCGCTGGCACGCCATCGAGGAGGCCGAGCACAAGGCGGTGACCTTCGACGTCTACGCGGCCGCCGGCGGCAACATGGACTGGCTGCGCAAGGCGCTGCTGCCGGTCACCCGGGTGTTCCTCGAGGACATCCTGCGCGGGGTGTGGATGATGCTGAAGTCCGATGGCCGCCATCGTGACCCGCGGGTGTGGCTCGGCGGCATGAACTGGCTGTTCGGCCGGCCCGGCGTGCTGCGCCGGCTCTTCCCCCAGTGGCGCGAGTTCCTGCGCCCGGACTTCCATCCCTGGGACCTGGACAACCGGGCCCTCATCGACGCGTGGAAGGCGGACGAGGAGCCGCAGCTCCTGGCAGCCTGAGCTACGTGCCCGTGCGTCGGGCGCGCTGGCCCGGGTCAAGGAACTCGTAGTCGTCGGGGTCCGGTTCCCGGGTCTGGCGCCAGAACTCGACCAGTGAGAACGGCCAGTTCTGGGTGACGCGGCCCTTGGCGTTCTTGTACCAGGTGGGGACGTCGGCGGCGCCCCAGGCCATGTTCAGGTTGCCCTCGTCGATGATCTCGTTGTAGCGGTCGTGGACGTCGCCGCGGCAGTCCAGGGCCGCGTGGCCGGTGTCGAGAAGCAGCCGGATACAGCTGAGGATGTAGCGCACCTCGCACTCGGAAAAGAACACGATGCTGCCGTTGACCACGATGTTGGTGTTCGGCCCGTAGCAGCAGAACAGGTTCGGAAAGCCCGGGATGGTCACGCCCAGATAGGCGCGCGGGTCGCCGTCCCAGTGTTCCTGCAGATCGATGCCGTTGCGGCCGCTGACCCGCATGGGCCAGAGGAAGCGGCTCGCCTGGAAGCCGGTACCGTAGATCAGCACGTCGGCGTCGTAGCGTTTGCCGCTCTCGGTGACGATGCCGGTTGCGGTGATTTCGGTGATGGGGTCGGTGATCACGTCGACGTTGTCGCGCTTCAGCGCCCGGATCCAGTTGCCGTTGTCGAACAGCACCCGCTTGCCGCCGGGGGGGTAGGTCGGCACGGATTTCCCGATCAGCTCCTGGTCCCCGTCGCAGCACTCGACGATCCAGTCGGTGAACAGCTGGCGCAGCTCGTCGTTTTCCGCGCTGACCGTGTTGTTGCGGCCGTTCCACGCCGGATCCTTCTTCACCGCGAACAGAACGCCCTCGGCGGCGTTCCAGAACATGGCGAAGCGGTACCAGCGCAGGTAGTAAGGGATGTGGTTGAGCAGCCAGTGCTTCTCGCCCGGCACGTCGTCGTGATAGATGGGCACCGGCGCCATCCACGGCGGGGTGCGCTGGAAGATGGTGACCCGCTCGGCCACCTTGGCGATCTCCGGGGCGAACTGGAACGCGCTGGCGCCGGTACCGATGACCAGGATCTTCTTGTCCGTGAGATCGTGCTCGTGCTCCCATTCGGTGGAGTGGAAGGCGATGCCCTTGAACTTCTCCTGCCCCGGAATGTCCGGCCACTTCGGCCGGTTCAGCTGACCGACGGCGCTGATCACGGCATTGGCACGGAGCACCTCCTCGCCGTCGGCGGACTTCACGTGCACGTCCCAGGTGCCGGTATCGTCGTCGTAGCGGGCGTGGGTGACTTCCGTACCGAAGCGGGTGTGGCGCTTCAGATCGTAGTCGACGGCCACGTCATCGAAGTACTCGCGCAGGACTTTCTGCGGCGAGTAGTACTGCGGCCAGTCGGCGGGCCGGAAGCTGTAGGAGTAGATGTGGTTGGGACTGTCCACCCGGCATCCCGGGTAGGTGTTCTGGTACCAGGTGCCGCCGACGTCCTCGTGCCGTTCGATGATCTCGAAGGGGATACCGGCTTCCTGCAGGCGGATGGCGGCGAGCAGTCCGGACATCCCGGCACCGATCACCAGCACCTTGAATGCCTCCCGGTCCTCCCTGGGAATTCGATCGAGGCCCTCGGGCTTGTAGGGATCTCCGCCGTCGAGGGCCAGTTCCGCGTGCAGGAACTCGCCGTAGTCGGAGGTCAGCTCGCGGCCGACGATGAAGTTGACCATTTCGGAAATCACCGCCTGGGACGGGGGCGGCGGCAGGGGCGCGCCGTCGCGCAGCTTCTTCAGGGCGTCGAGGGCGAGGGCGCGGATCTGAGCCTGCTCGGACTCGGGGATGTTGCCCTGCTCGTCGCCGAAGAAACTGATCTCCGGGCGGATCGTGCCGCGGATGATTTCCGGATCGCCGGTGATGTGCACCAGGGCGCACATCAGTGAAGGAATGTGGGCGGTTTTCAGCGCCCGGGCGATGAAGGCGTCGTCTTCGGTGATGGGTTCGACGTCCTGCAGTGGGCGAACGGTCATGCGGACCTCCGTGAGAGCGCGCTCGGTGATCGGACAAAGTTGGAACATGGTATAACACGGCCATTCCGTCGATACAGATCCGCATGCGCGTCGACCGTCAGCGGTCGATCTGCCGTCGCGAGGAGGAGAGTCTCATGAAGGATTTCGCCGATCGCCTGGCCATCGTCACCGGCGCCGGCAGCGGCATGGGCCGCGAGCTGGCCGTGCAGCTGGCGACCGAGGGTTGTCACCTGGGTCTCTGCGACGTCTCTGTCGAGAACCTCGAGGAGACCAGCAGCCTGTGCCTCAAGTCGGCCCCGACGGTGAGGGTCAGCGTGCATCGCTGCGACGTCGGCGACGAGGCCCAGGTGCTGGCGTTCCGCGACGCCGTGCTCCGCGAACACGAGACCGATCACGTCCATCTGCTGTTCAACAACGCCGGCATCGGCGGCGGCGGCAGCTTCCTCGAAGACGACCGCGACCAGTGGGAGCGCACCTTCGGCGTCTGCTGGTTCGGTGTCTACTACTGCAGCCGCGCCTTCCTGCCGCTGCTGGTGGCCGCCGACGTGGGCCACATCGTCAACACGTCCAGCGTCAACGGCTTCTGGGCCAGCATCGGCCCCGGCATTCCGCACACCGCCTACAGCGCGGCCAAGTTCGCGGTAAAAGGCTTCACCGAGGCGCTGATCACCGATCTGCGGGTCAACGCGCCCCACGTTGGCGTCTCGCTGGTCATGCCCGGGCACATCGGCACCTCGATCGCCGAGAACACGATGAAGGTGCTGCGCGGTCACGACGCCATGGAGATGGGCGCCGAGGAAGTCGCTGAGGCGCGGGCCCGGCTCAAGGCCCGCGGTATGCCGGTGGACAACGTGCCCGACGACCACATCCGCGCCGCCATCTACCAGCAGGCCGTGGACTTCCGGGAAAAGGCGCCGCTCAGCGCGGCCGAGGCTGCGACCATCATTCTCGACGGCGTGCGCGAGGGTCGCTGGCGGATTCTGGTGGGGCGCGATGCCGAGCAGCTCGACGCCGCCGTGCGCGCGGCGCCGGAGGATGCCTACGAGTCGGACTTCATCCAGCGCGTTCAGGATCCCGGTTTTCTTTCCGGCAGTCTCGGCGACGTGCCGACGACCTGACCCCGCGGGGACCGACGCTAGGGAACCTAGCGCAGCGGCGTCTTCGCCGGGGCGCCGGCCTGCTCGCGCACCAGGCGCGGCAGCAGATAGCCGGGCAGCCGCGCGGCCATGGCCGCATGCAGCGCCCGGGCGCGCGCCTCCGGGACCTCGAAGTGGGCGGCACCGCGGACGCGATCGAGCTGGTGCAGGTAGTAAGGCGTCACGCCCACCTCGAACAGACGCTCACTCAGCGCGACCAGCGCGTCTGCCGTGTCGTTGACCCCGCGCAGCAGCACGGCCTGATTGAACAGCGCGACGCGGCGCCCGGCGAGCCGCGCCAGGGCATTGGCGACCGATGCATCGATCTCGTTGGCGTGGTTGGCGTGGATCACCATCACCGGAAGCAGCCGGGTGCCGCTGAGCCAGTCGAGCAGGGGCTCGCCGACGCGCTCCGGCTGCACCACTGGCAGTCGGCTGTGGACGCGTAGACGGCGCAGGTGCGGCAGCGCGGCCAGGGCGCCCACCAGGGCGCCGAGGCGACGGTCGGACAGGGTCAGAGGATCGCCTCCGCTGAGGATCACTTCGCTCACATCGTCATGGCGGCGCAGGTAGTCCAGCGCTTGCTCCCAGCCATCGGCGGAGGCGTTGGCCCCGGCGTAGGGGAAGTGCCGGCGGAAGCAGTAGCGGCAGTGCACGGCGCAGGCTCCGGTCGCGACCAGCAGGGCCCGGCCGCGGTACTTGTGGATGATGCCGCCAGCGGCGAGCGCGGCACCGTCACCTACCGGGTCGTCGCTGAATCCCGCGGCGTCCTCGAGCTCGGCGCCCAGCGGCAGCACCTGCCGCAGCAGCGGATCGTCGGCGTCGCCGGGCCGCATGCGCGCGACGAAGCCTTCCGGCACGCGCAGCGGGAACAGCGCGGCCGCGCGCTGCGCTGCCGGCAGCAGGCCGAGGTCGAGCTCGAGGCGATGCAGGAGCAGGGCGGGGTCGCGGATCAGCGTCATGGCGAGCGAATGCTGTTCAATCGCTTCGCCAGCCGCGGCCGCAGCCGATTGCGCCGACGTCGTTGAGACTCAGCCGGCAGACGAGGCGTCTTCCAGAGGCGCCGCATCGGTCGCTGAATCCGCCCGCCCCCGATTCCAGTGGGACACGCAGGGAATGCGCGCGCGATCGCAGCGATGGGCGTAGCGACGGGCGATGTCGGTGACCTCGTCGAGCAGCCCATGGCGCAGCGTGGTGGGATCGAGACCGAGGCCGAGCAGGCCTTCGTTGCAGGCTTCCAGATCGTTCCGATCGGCCTCCCGGCGCGGATTCGGCACGTGCTCGATGGGCACGCCGGTCATGCCGGAGATCAGGTTCGCCAGATCGATCAGGCGGTGGGTCTCGGTGAGCTGATTCATGATCCGCACCCGCTCGCCGGCCGCCGGCGGGTTGGCGATGGCGAGGTCGACGCAGCGCACCGTGTCCTGAATGTGAATGAACGCCCGGGTCTGGCCGCCGCTGCCGTGCACGGTGAGCGGGAAGCCGATGGCGGCCTGCATGAGAAAGCGGTTCAGCACCGTGCCGAAGTCGCCGTCGTAGTCGAAGCGATTGATGAGCCGTTCGTCGACGCGGGTTTCCCGCGTCTGGGTGCCCCAGACGATACCCTGATGCAGATCGGTGATGCGCACTGCGTCGTTCTTGTTGTAGAAGGCGAAGAACAGCTGATCCTGGGTCTTGGTCATGTGGTAGATGCTGCCGGGATTGGCAGGGTAGAGGATCTCCTGCTCCACGTCGTGGCCGTCGTCGTTGGTCATCTTCACGGTCAGATAGCCTTCCGGCAGGCGCACGCCGACGCTGGAGTAGCCGTACACGCCCATGGTGCCGAGATGCACCAGGTGCACGTCGAGCCCGCTGTCGACGATGGCCGCGAGCACGTTGTTCGTGGCGTTGAGGTTGTTGTTGACCGTGTAACGTTTGTGCCACGACGACTTCATCGAGTACGGGGCCGCGCGCTGCTCGGCGAAGTGCACCACCGCGTCCGGACGTTCCCGGCAGAACAGGCTCAGCAGCCGGTCGTACTCCGCCGCCACGTCGAGGCGCTCGAAGCGGATCTCGCGTCCGGTGAGCGCCTTCCAGGCGGCCAGCCGCGCGCCCGGGGTCTGAATCGGCGTCAGGCTCTGAACTTCGAGTTCGTTGTCGATGTTGCGCCGCGCCAGGCTGTCGACGATGACCACGTCGTGACCCTTCTGGGACAGGTGCAGGGAGGTCGGCCAGCCGCAGAAACCGTCGCCGCCGAGAACCAGAATCTTCATGCCGTCTCTCCTTGCAGGCCCGGCGCCGGGATCGGCGCCAGGTTGTTCAGGAACTCCCGCACCGACTGGTCCCAGGAGTGTTCCAGCGCCCGCGCGCGGCAGCGCCCGGGATCGATGCCGATGGCGCCCCGGATCGCCGCGGCGAGGTCCTCGTCGAGCCTGCCGACGCCCGTCGTGCTCACCACGTCGAGGGGCCCCTGGACCGGATACGCGGCCACCGGCACGCCGCAGGCGAGCGCCTCGAGCATGACCAGGCCCAGCGTGTCGGTGCGCGATGGGAACACAAACACGTCGGCCGCGCGATAGTGGCGCACCAGTTCTTCACCGCGTCGGGTGCCGAGGAACCGGGCCTGCGGATAGCGCTGCGCCAGTTCGGCGCGCTGCGGGCCGTCGCCCACCAGTACCTTGGTCCCCGGGGTGTCGAGCTTGAGGAAGTCTTCGATGCTCTTTTCCACCGCGATGCGACCGACATAGAGCTGGATGGGGCGCGGGAACGCCAGCGGTTCCGGTTCGCCGGGCCGGAACAGCTCGGTATCGACACCGCGCACCCAGCGCACCAGGTTGCTGAATCCATGCTCCTCCAGCATCGCCCGCAGCGTGGGTGTAGAGTACATGGTGGCGGTGGCGGCCCCGTGGAAGCGGCGGATGCCGCGGAAGCTCAGCGACGCCGGCAGCCCGAAGCGCAGCTCCAGGTACTGGGGGAACAGCGTATGGAACGACGTGGTGAACGGCAGCCCGCGGCGCTTCAGCCAGCTGCGGGCCGCCCAGCCGAGGGGTCCTTCGGTGGCGATGTGTACCGCTTCGGGTTCCAGCCTTTCGAGCAGCCGACCAACCCGGGCCGGCGTGCACAGCGCCAGGCGGATCTCGGGATAGGTGGGGCAGGGAACGTTGCGGTACCGGTCCGGGGCGATGACGTCGACGTGATGGCCGAGGCCGATGAGCCGGTCACGGGTGGTGGAGAGCGTTCGCACCACCCCGTTGATCTGGGGAAACCAGGCGTCTGTGACGATGACAAGCCGCACGCTGGAACAGTCTCTTTATCCGCGGAAGGGTCCCGTTGCCGCGGTGCGGTCGGGGCAGTCGACCGCTGTGCGGACGCGTGCGCATGGTACCGTTTCGGCGCCCGGCGTCTCAAGGCTCGTCGCGGGACCCGCGCGGCGGCGCCCGGCGCGGCGGCGCCCGGGTCGAGCGCCGTCGGCCGTTGCCGTCAGTCGTCCTCCCGGGCGGCTTCGACGCTGGCATTGCCCTGCGGATCCACGCTCACCGACAGGGTGATCGGCCGGCAGCACACGGAGCAGTCCTCGATGTAGGTCTGGTCGTTCACCGACGGGTCGACCACCACCTCGATCCGTTCACCGCAGTACGGGCAGCCCACCGGCACCGCCTCGGTATGCCACATCAGCGGCGTCCCCGAGGCCGGAGGGCGCTGAGGCGCAGCGTGCTCAACCGCCCGCCTGTTCGCCCCAGAGCTCGCTCAGACGCTGGTCGCGGCCGCAGTTGTAGCGATAGAACTTGTAGCGCAGCGGATTCTTCTCGTAGTAATCCTGGTGGTAGTCCTCGGCCGGATAGAAAGTCCCTGCGGGGACGATCTCGGTGACGATGGGCTGGCTGAAGCGGCCGGAAGTCTTCAGTTCGGCGAGCGACGCGTCCGCGGCAGCCTGCTGCTCGGCGTTCAGGTAGAAAATCGCGGACCGGTACTGGCTGCCGCGGTCGCAGAACTGGCGGTTCGCGGTAACCGGATCGATGTTGCGCCAGAACACCTGCAGCAGCGTGGCGTAGTCGACCAGCGTCGGGTCGTAGGTCACTTCCACCGCCTCCGCGTGACCGGTGGTGCCGCTGCTCACCTGCTCGTAGCTCGGATCGTCGACGCTGCCGCCGATGTAGCCGGAGATCGTCGACTTCACGCCGGCGAGCTTGTCGTAGGGCGGTTCCATGCACCAGAAGCAGCCGCCGGCGAAGATCGCCCTGGCCTCGTGTTCGTTCGCCGCGGCGGCTTCGCCGGCAACGGCGCTGCCGGCGATGAGGGCCAGCAGCAGCGCGGCGCAGCGGCCGACGCGGGCGCGAAGTCGGTTCGTCGGCATGGTCAGGTCCTCAGTTCCGGCAGCGGTTCGCCTTCCGGCACGAACTGCAGAGCCAGGCCGTTGTTGCACCAGCGCTCGCCGCGCGGTTTCGGACCGTCGTTGAACACGTGCCCCTGGTGCCCGCCGCAGCGGGCGCAGTGGTACTCCGTGCGCGGCCAGATCAGCTTGTAGTCGGTCTTGGTTCCCATGTGGCCGGCAATGGGCTGGGTGAAGCTCGGCCAGCCGGTGCCGCTGTCGTATTTGTGCTCGGACTCGAACAGCGGCAGACGGCAGGCGGCGCAGAGGTAGGTGCCGGGATCGTACTGCTTGTCGAGCGGGCTGCTGTGCGGGCGCTCGGTGTCTTCCTCGAACAGCACGCGGTAGCGGTCTTCGGGCAGGATCTCGCGCCACTCGGCTGTGGAGAGCTTCAGGGGCTCGAATGCTGCGGCGGCGTCGGCCGTGGCCTCCCGGGGGGCGGTGTCCGCCGCGCGGGCAAACCCGGGCAGGATTGCCAGCAGGGGACCGGCGCTCAGCACGTTCAGGAGTCTTCGACGGATCATAGGGGTCTCGCAGTGGCGCTTGGCGGGGTTTTCGACCCGCGCCGGAGGAAGATGTTCCGCAGCCTGGCGCCGCCCGGCTCGATCGTCGTCGTGGTCAGCGGCCGCCGCCGGGATCCAGCCCGTCCTTGAAGCGGCGGATGGCCGCCAGGTTGCGGTCCGGGTTACGGCTGCGGCGGAGAATGTCGATCAGGCACTCGAGGTCGCGTTCCGCCTGGTCGCGGCTCGCGTAGGGACCGATGTCGATGCCCTCGCGGGTGCTGAAGAACCACACGTCACCTACCGCATAGACGCGGTTGGTCCGGAACCAGATCTTCGGCGCTTCGCCGGCCCGCACCGGCGGTGCGGGGGCGTCCGCTGCAGCCGGCTCGCGCGGCGGCAGACCGCTGCGCACCTGACGGCCGTGCTCGTGGATCTGATCGAACACGAACTGGCGTACCACCCGCACCTGCTCGGTGGTGCTGCGGCAGCGCAGCAGGTGGGCGCTGAGATCGCGGCTGTGCTGTTCCGCCTGGGTCTGCTGCGCGAACGGCCCGATGCGGAACCCGCGGGTCACGCCGACGAACCAGCCGTCCTCGGTGTTGAAGACCTGGTCGGCGGCAAACCAGTCGGGCAGAGTTGCAGGCATCGACATCCGTATCGACAGATGAAATTCGCTCACCGCGATGGTAACCGGGTCCCGCCGGCGGTGCCGGAACGGCGTCACACGATGTGCGTGCGGGGTTACCGTTGGCGCCCGGCGCCCGGCGCCGGGCGCTGCGCGCCGACCGCAAAAACGGGAGACGACGATGGAAGAAATCAGCTGGGACGACTTCACCCGCGTGGAACTGCGCGTGGGCCGGGTGATCGGCGCGGAGCCGTTTCCCGAGGCGCGCAAACCGGCCTACGTGCTTCGCGTGGATTTCGGCCCCGAGCTCGGTGTGCGCAAGTCAAGCGCCCAGATCACCGACCGCTACCGGCCCGAGGATCTGGTCGGGCGGTTGGTGGTGGCGGTGGTCAACTTTCCGAGAAAGCAGATCGGTCCGCTGATGTCCGAGTGCCTGGTGACCGGGTTCGCCGACGCCGAGGGCCGCATCGCGCTGTGCGTGCCGGACGCCGACGTGCCGCTGGGCGCCAGACTCGTCTGAGGCGGCGGCGGGTGCACGCGGCCGCAGCGCACCGCGGTTCTGCCGCGCAGGAGTGGTAAGATGCCGGGCATCCATTGAAACTGACGCGGGAGTCCGCAGTGGCGAAACTAGGCTTCGGGGCGTTCCTCGCTCCCCATCACCCGATCGGCGAGCATCCCACGCTCCAGTTCCGGCGCGATCTCGACCTGACCGAGCACCTCGATCGCCTCGGCTACGACGAGTTCTGGTGCGGCGAACATCACTCCACCGGCTGGGAGATGATCGCGTCGCCGGAGATGTTCCTGGCAGCGGCCGGCGAGCGCACGCACACCATCCGACTGGGCACCGGTGTGGTGTCGCTGCCCTATCATCACCCGTTCAACGTCGCTCAGCGGATCGTTCAGCTCGACCATATGACCCGCGGTCGGGTGATCTTCGGCTCCGGACCCGGGGCGCTGCCGTCGGATGCCTACATGCTCGGCATCGATCCGATGCTCCAGCGCGACCGCCAGGACGAGGCCATCGGTGTGATCCAGCGGCTGCTGCGCGGCGAACCGCGGTTCACCCACGAATCCGACTGGTTCACCCTCAAGGACGCGGCGCTGCAGCTGCTGCCGCTGCAGGACGAAGTCCCGATGGCGGTGGCGTCCATGGTCAGCCCGTCGGGGATGACCCTGGCCGGCAAATACGGCACCGGCGTGCTGTCCATCGGCTCCATGTCCACGGCCGGGCTGCAGGCCCTGCCCACCCAGTGGAGCTTTGCCGAGGATGCGGCGGCCAAGCACGGGCACAGCGTCGATCGCCGCGACTGGCGGGTGGTGATGAGCTGGCACATCGCGGAAACCCGCGACCAGGCCAAGGCGCAGGCGAAGCAGGGGCTGTACCGCTGGCACAACGAGTACACGGTGGGCACCCTGATGCGCCCGGGCGCCGAACCGTTCGCCAGCCCCGACCAGGCCGTGGAGGAGATGAGCGACGCCGGGGGTGCCAGCGTGATCGGCACGCCGGACGATCTGGTCGCCGCAATCCGCCAGATGATCGATCTCACCGGCGGCTTCGGGACGGTGATCGGCTTTGCCCACGACTGGGCGAACCGGGAAGACACGTTCCGCAGCTGGGAGCTGGTGGCCCGTTACGTCATGCCCGAAGTGAACGGCATGCTCGACGCCTATCGCGCCTCGCAGAACCACGTGATCGGGCATCGCGACGTCTTCGAGCGCGCCGGTGAGGCGGTGATGTCGAAGATCATGGAGAACGAGCGCGCGGCAAAGGCGCTTGGCGAGGGCGTCGACGGCGGCGCCGCCATGCATTCCCACAACGCGCCGGATCTGCGCAAGGCCGGCGCCCGAAACGAGGAGCACTCGTGAGCACGATTCAGGCAGTCATGGAGACGAGCAAGGGCGACATCCGTCTGGAACTGTTCCCCGATCAGGCCCCGGTGACGGTGGCGAACTTCGTCAATCTCGTAGGGCGCGGCTATTACGACGGTCTGAAGTTCCACCGAGTGATCAGTGACTTCATGGTCCAGGGCGGATGCCCGCAGGGTCGCGGCACCGGCGGGCCCGGCTACAAGTTCGAAGACGAATTCGACAAGTCGCTGCGCCATGACCGTCCCGGACGTCTATCCATGGCCAACGCCGGGCCGGGAACCAACGGCTCCCAGTTCTTCATTACCCACGTACCGACCCCGTGGCTCGACGACGCTCACAGCATCTTCGGCCAGGTGCAGGGCGAGGAGGATCAGCAGGTGGTGGACAGCATCGCCCAGGGAGACACCATCACGGCGGTGCGTCTGAGCGGAGACACCGAGGACCTGCTCGCGGCCCAGGCAGACCGGGTCGACGCCTGGAACGCGATCCTGGATCGCTGACGGAAGGCTCGACAGATGCCCATCGACGAAAAGCGGGTCCGCGAGTTGAGCGCCGAGTACGACGAGCTCAAGGCCCGCCAGGATGAGCTGCTCGAGGAGTTGAAGACGCTGCAGCAGCGCATGGGGGACATCATGCTGCAGATCATCGACGTCACCCGGGAGTAGCGCCGGCGCCCTCATGCCCGAATATATCACCTGGCTCGGGATCGCCTTCTGTGTAACCCAGTCGGCGATGTTTTCCGGCTGCAATCTGGCGTTCTACCGCCTCAGCCGGCTGCGCCTGGAGGTGGAGTCGCGGCGCGACCCGCGGGCGCTGCGGGTGCTCGCCCTGCGCCGGGATTCGAACTTTCTGCTCGCGACCATTCTCTGGGGCAACGTGTCCATCAACGTGCTCGTCGCGCTGCTCGCGGACTCGGTGCTGGTGGGCGTGCTGGCGTTCTTCTTCTCCACCTTCGTCATCACCTGGTTCGGCGAGATCATGCCCCAGGCGTATTTCTCGCGGCACCCGCTGAAGACCGCGTCGCTGCTGGCGCCGGTGATCCGCTTCTACCAGTTTCTGCTCTACCCGTTCGCGCGTCCGACCGGCCGGTTCCTCGACTGGTGGCTGGGCCGCGAAGCCGTCGAGTACATGGAGGAGCCGCTGCTGCGCGACATCCTCAAGGCCCACGTTCGCTCGCCGGGCACCGATGTCAGCGACGTCGAAGGCATCGGCGCCCTGAATTTCCTCGACATCGACGACCTGACCACGGTCGAAGAGGGCGAGCTGGTCGCGCCCGAGAGCATCGTCGAGCTGCCCGTGGATGTGGACCTGCCGCGCTTTCCGCCCATCGAGCCGCGCGCCGACGATCCGTTTCTGGTGCAGATCAACCGCTTGCCGCATACCTGGGTGATTCTGGTGGATGATCAGCGTGAGCCGCTGCTTGCTCTGCACGTCGGCGATTTCACGCGCGCGGCGCTGTACGGCGCGGAGTCGTTCAACCCCTACCAGTACTGCCACCGACCGGTCGTGGTGCGCGGACACGAGACGACGCTGGGCGATGTGATCAGAGAACTGAAAACCCGGCCCGAGAATGCCGATGACGTGATCGAGGACGACGTCGTGCTGATCTGGCTGGAGCAGCCGCGGATCATCACCGGTGACGACCTGCTCGGCCGTCTGCTCACCGGCATCGGCCGGCCGGACTACGTTCAGCCGCCGCCGCCGATCAGAGCATGAACGAAAGAAACGTCGCGGTGCCGAGGAAGGAAAAAAACCCGGCCACGTCGGTGACCGTGGTGAGGATGATGGAGGATGCCGTCGCCGGGTCCTGACCGAACCGGGTGAGCAGGATCGGCACCAGTGCCCCGGAGATTCCGGCGGCGACCATCGACAGCACCATGGCCACGGCGATCACCAGAGCCAGCCCCAGGCTCATGCTCCAGAGATACACGCCGAGACCACAGGTGAGCGCCAGCACCGCGCCGTTGGTGGCGCCCACGATCAGCTCCTTGTTCAGCACCTTGCGCCATTCGCGCATGCCGATCTCCTTCAGCGCCAGACCGCGGATGGTCACGGCCAGGGCCTGGGAGCCGGCGTTGCCCGATTGCCCCGCGACCACCGGGAGCAGCACGGCGAGGGCGGTGAACTGGGCGATGAGGTTCTCGAACAGGCCGACCACGGCGGCGGCCAGGAAAGCCGTCAGCAGGTTGATGTGCAGCCACGGCAGCCGCCGCCTGACGGAAAACCCCGCGGTGGACAGGGCGCGCTCGTCGGCGCTCACGCCGACCATCTTCTGCAGATCGGCCGTGGCCACGTCCTCGATGGCGCGGAACAGGCTGCGGTAGCGCACCACGCCCATCAGCTTGCCGTCGGCATCCACCACCGGCACCGAATCGAGCCGGGAGCGGTCGAGCAGATCCACCACCTCCTCGCGCGGCGCCAGGGTGGTGACGAATCCTTCCACCGGCTGCATGTAGTTGCGCAGCGGTTCGTCGCCGTCGGCCGCCAGCGCCAGGTCCTGGATGTCGACGCGGCCGGCGAGACGCTGATCCGGGGTGATGACGTACAGCGACCGGGCGCGGCGGATGGCCGATTCCTGGAGCTGGCGCAGGGTTTCGGCGACGGTCATGTTCGGTCGGGCGCCGACGAATGAGCGATCCATCAGCCGTCCGGCGGTGTTTTCCGGGAAGGCCAGCAGCCGGATCAGATCGTCGCGGACGGTCGGCCGCAGGTCGGCGAGCAGGGCGTCGCGCTGTTCGTCTTCGGCCTCGCCGAGGATGGCAATGGCGACCCGGGGCGCCGCTCGCTCGAGGATCGCGAGCTGGGCGCTGCGATCGAGCAGGTCGAACAGGGCCGCGTCCTTGAGCGGGCTGAGGTACTCCATGACCACGGCGAGAACCGCCGGATCGAGATTCGCGGCGGCGTCGGCGAGATCGCGGATCGGCAGGCCGTCGAGCTGCTCGGCGGCTTCGGCGGGATAGCGTCGCGCGTACTCGTTCTCGATGTCGCCGGCGGGCGTCATCGGGAGTCCTTCAGCCCCAGCAGATCGCCCAGACACAGACCCATCACCCGGAAGTACTCCTCGGTGAGCGACGTGATGCCGTCGACCACGCCCTGTTCGCTGGGTTGTTCCTCGGCCAGCGCCGCGACCAGCGCCACCCGGGACAACGCGCCGAGCAGATGATTCTGGTGATCGACCACCGGCAGCTCCGGGTGTTTCATCCACTCGCTGATGTCGCGGGCGGCGAGCAGGGCGGTCTCGGCGCGCAGCGGCTCCAGGTGCACGGCCAGCTCACCGACCTGGAACTGATCCGAGCGCGCCAGCAGCGCCTTGCTCAGATCGAGCAGACCGACGTAGCGACTGTCCTGGTCGACGATCCAGATCCATTCGAGCTCGCCGTAGTCGCCGGCGCGCAGCATGGTGATGGCTTCCTGGAGGCTGGTGGTGGCCGCGACCCGGACCACGGTGGGATCCACCAGGGCACCAACGGTGCGCTTCGGGTAGACGACCAGACGTTCCAGAGTGCGGCGCATCTGGCGGATGGGCAGGGTGGCGAGAATGCGTTCGCGGCGCTCCTCACCAAGGTGCAGGACCAGGGTCAGCGCATCGTCGAGCGCCGCCCGCGCCAGCCACGAGGCAACCACTTCGTCGCTCTGATCGGCGAGCAGCTTCACCGACATCGTGTGCGGCAGCTTGGCGATCACCCCCGCGCCGACATCGGCGGGCAGGCCGTGCAGCGCGGCGAGGAGCTGCCCGGTCGGCTGCGCGGCGAGAAATGCCGCCAGCTCCGCCGGGTGGTTGCGGGCGAAAGCGACTTTCAGCGGGTTGGCTTCGGCCATGGCGTCAGCGGCCGACCGGCTCGCTGGTGATGCGCACCACGCGTCCGTTGGCGAGGCGGGCCGCCGGGATGGCCACAAGACCCTCGTCGGTGGCAAGCGTCAATCCGGTGCGGTAGATCTCGACGATGACCCCCTCGTCGTCGTCGATGCGCAGGCGCTCGCCGGTGGCGTAGCGGGCCAGCTCCGGTTGCGCCATGAGATTGGCCACGTACTGGCGCGCACCCAGGGCGAAGGCGATGGACAGTCCGCCCACCAGCGATGCCAGCAGAATCAGCGCGAGCTGGGTGACGAAGGAAATGTCCAGACCCAGCTGCTGGAGGCCGGTGATGACGGCGATGGTGACCACGCCGATGTGGATCAGGCGCGGCACCAGGGCGTCGGTGTTGCCGTCGCTGATCAGACCGGCGGTGAGGTTGCGCAACAGGGCGCCGACCACGTTGCCGATGCCGATGATCGCCAGGCCGACGACGAACCGCGGCGCGTAGGCGAGGGCGGCGTCGAGCCAGCTCGAGAGCTGCTCGATGTCCAGCAGCCGCACCGCCACGATGACGGCGATGACCAGCACGGTGACGTAGGTGATCAGGCCGCAGACACGCTGAAACAGGGGCGAGAACAGGGTCTGCTGGCGGGTGCCGTAGCGGGCGACCAGGCGGTCGGCGATCACCAGCACCTGGCGGACGGCGGCCTCGGCCAGCTTGCCGAGGATGAAGCCGAATACCAGGACCACCACCGCGGTGAGCTCCGGATAGTCGTTGACGAGATCGCTCAGCATGACCGTACCGATCCGTGTCCTGGCCGGCATGCTACACGATCCGCCGCACCGGAGCGCTGCCGGGCGTGGTTGATGCGGCGTCGACCGCGGCCGCGCGCTTTGGCAAAATGCCGGCCCCTTATCAGCCAGTGATCCTGAGTCCCATGGTGAAAACGGTGAACATCACACTGCCGGATGGGTCGGTACGCCAGTTCGAGAGCGCGGTGACGGGCGAGGAGCTGGCGGCGTCGATTTCCAGGTCGCTGGCCAAGGCTGCCATCGCCGTGCGCGTCGACGGCCAGCTCAAGGACGTGTATCTGCCCATCGAGCAGGACGCCACCGTGGAGATCGTCACCCGGGATTCCCGGGACGGCGTGGAGCTGCTGCGCCACGACTGCGCCCACGTGATGGCGGAGGCGGTGAAGGAGCTGTATCCGGACACCCAGGTCACCATCGGTCCCACCATCGACAACGGCTTCTACTACGACTTCTCCCGGGAGGAGCGCTTCACGCCGGAGGATCTCGAGAAGATCGAGGCGCGCATGCGCGAGATCGTCAAGCGCGACGAAGCCATCCGCCGCGAGGTCTGGAAACGCGACGAAGCGGTCAGGCTCTTCGAGGACATGGGCGAGGCCTACAAGGCCGAGATCATCGCCTCGATCCCGGAGGACCAGGAAATCGGGCTCTATCGCCAGGGCGACTTCGTCGATCTGTGCCGCGGCCCGCACCTGCCGTCCACGGGCAAGCTCGGCACCTCGTTCAAGCTCATGAGCATTGCCGGCGCCTACTGGCGGGGCGACTCGCGCAACGAGATGCTGCAGCGCATCTACGGCACCGCCTGGGCCAACGACAAGGACCTGAAGGCCTACCTGACCCGGCTCGAAGAAGCGGAGAAGCGCGACCATCGCCGGCTCGGCCGCGAGATGGACCTGTTCCACATGCAGGAGGAAGGTCCCGGCTCGGTGTTCTGGCATCCCAAGGGCTGGACCCTGTTCCAGGCCATGATCTCCTACATGCGCGAAAAGCAGCGGCGCGCCGGCTATCAGGAAGTGAACACGCCGGAGGTGCTGGACAAGTCGCTGTGGGAGAAATCCGGCCACCTGGAGAAGTTCGGCGAGAACATGTACCTCACCCAGACGCCGGACGAACGGGTGTTTGCGCTCAAGCCCATGAACTGTCCCGGCCACGTCCAGGTGTTCAAGCAGGGCATCAAGAGCTATCGGGATCTGCCGCTGTATCTGGCCGAGTTCGGCAAGGTGCACCGCTACGAGCCGTCCGGCGCCCTGCACGGGCTGATGCGGGTGCGCGCCTTCGTCCAGGACGACGCCCACATCTTCTGCACCGAGGCGCAGATTACCGACGAGTGCGTGAAGGCGTCCCGGCTGATTCAGGAGATCTACCACGACTTCGGGTTCGACGAGGTCACCGTCAAATTCTCCGACCGCCCGGAACGCCGGGTGGGTTCGGACGAGGTCTGGGACCACGCCGAAGCCGCGCTGAAGACGGCGCTCGATCAGATGCAGGTGGAATGGACCCTGAACCCGGGCGAGGGCGCCTTCTACGGGCCGAAGCTCGAATTCGTGCTGCGCGACGCCATCGGCCGCGACTGGCAGTGCGGCACCGTGCAGGTGGACCTGAACCTGCCCGAGCGCCTGGGCGCCACCTACGTGGACAGCGACGGCGAGCGCAGATACCCGGTGATGATCCACCGTGCCCTGTTCGGCTCGCTGGAGCGGTTCTGCGGCATCCTCATCGAGCACTACGCCGGGCATTTCCCGCTGTGGCTGGCGCCGGAGCAGATCGTGGTGGCCACCATCACCGACGAGGCCGACGCCTACGCCGAGCGGGTGCTGGCGGCTGCCCAGGCCAGGGGCCTGCGCGCCGACGTCGACCTGCGCAACGAGAAGATCTCCTACAAGGTACGCGAGCACAGCGTCACCAAAGTTCCGGTGATGCTGGTGGTGGGTAAGCGTGAGGCCGAGGAGGGTACGGTGGCCGTGCGCCGTCTCGGCGGCAAAGCCCAGGAGGTCATGAAGCTCGAGGACGCACTCGCCGCCCTCGCCGAGGAGGCGCGCTCGCCGCTGGCGCGCTGAAACCCGACCGACAACAACCAGGGGAGACCACCGGATGATCGTCGTCAACGCCATCGTCACCGCCAGCGCCGAGACCATCGAGGCGCTGAAGCCCGCCATCGAAGCCATGGAACGGGAGAGCCGGGCCGAGCCGGGCTGTGAGGACTACACGTTCAGCGTAGAGCTGAACAATCCGGACGTGGTGCGCATCACGGAGCGCTGGGCGTCCATGGCAGCGCTCGAGGCGCACTTCGCCACCCCGCACATGGCCCGGTTCCGGGCGGCCATGGGCGAGCACCCGCCGAAGGCCGTGGAGGCGAAGTTCTACGAGGCGGTGGAGGTGGGACCGCCGGGCACCTGAGCGCCCGCTCATCCGGCCCTCAACGGGCCAGGCCCAGCCCCGAGAACAGCACGTAGACGGCCACCATCAGCGCGAGCAGGAACACGCTGAAGGCGCGGGCGTGGCGCCACGGGGTCATGTCGATGGCGGCGTCGCGCGGCGCCGGCGCGGGCTCGCTGCGGCGCCGGGCGAAAGCCAGCATGATCATCACTTCGGCGCCGAACAGCAGCGCGTACACGTGGATGAAGTGTATGCCGCTGTCCCAGAGGAACGTCAGCACGCCGTACGCCAGCAGGTGGAAGCCGATCGCCCAGAGCGCGGCGGCCGGCGGCACGCGCAGGCGCGAGCGGCGGGTGAACACCGCGATCAGCACGATGGCAACGATGGGAACGTTGTAGAAGCCGGTGAACTTGCGGATGAACTGCCACAGCCCTTCCGGCGCGTACTGCAGCAGTGGCGCCACCAGGAACGAAAACAGCGCCAGCACGACGCCGAACAGACGCGCGGCGCGGATCAGGCTGGCATCGCCGAGCGCCGGCCGCCACGGCCGCAGCAGGTCCATGGCGAACAGGGTGGAAGCGCTGTTCAGCAGCGAGTTGAAGGAGCTGAACACCGCGCCGAGCAGCACCGCCAGGAAGAACCCCGACAGATAGCCCGGCAGCACGTCCTCCACCAGCCGCGGATAGGCGTCGTCCATGCTGGCGAGGCCGGGTCCGTAGAGGTGAAAGGCGATCACCCCGGGAATCATCATGAAGAACGGGACCAGGATCTTGAACAGCCCCGAGATCAGCACGCCCTTCTGCCCCTCCGCCAGGCTCGACGCGCCCAGGGTGCGCTGGATCACGTACTGATTTGTGCCCCAGTAGAACAGGTTCGCGAGGATCATGCCCGTGAACAGGGTGCCGAACGGGGTCGGGTCACCGGGGCCGCCGATGGCATCGAGCTTCTCCGTGTGATTGCTTGTCAAAAACGTCAGGCCAGCGAGAATGCTGCCGTCGCCGAGTTCAGCGAGCCCGAGCGCCGGTACGGTCACGCCGATCACCAGCAGGCCGATGCCGTTCAGCGTGTCGGAGACCGCGACGGCTTTGAGACCGCCGATGATCGCGTAGGCGGCGCCCACGAGACCCACGGCCCATACCGTGACGATGAGCGCGCCGGAACGGTCCAGGCCGAGCCATCCCGGCACGTCGATGAGCTGCAGCAGCGCCAGCGACCCCGAGTAGAGAACGGACGGAATCGTCACCAGGCCGTAGCCGAGCAGAAACAGCAGAGCCGTGGCGCGCCGCACCCGGGCGTCGAATCGGCTCTCGAGGAACTCGGGCAGGGTGGTGAATCCGCCGGCGAGGTAGCGGGGCGCCAGCACCAGCGCCATGAACACGATCGCGACGGCGGCGGTGACCTCCCAGGCCATGCTCGACAGGTTGTAGGCATAGGCGGACCCGTTGAGCCCGATCAGCTGCTCCGCCGAGAGGTTGGTCAGCAGCAGCGAGCCGGCAATGAAGGTGCCGCTCAGACCGTGACCGGCGAGGAAATAGCCGTCGCTGGTGTGGGTCTGGCCACGCGTCGCGCGCCAGGCATAGCCGCCCACGAGCAGCATGAAGAACAGACAGGAGAGCGCGGTCGCCACCGTGGGGAAGGCTGCGGCCCGTCAGGGCCCGCCCCCGGACAGCTCCACGCTGAGAGTGATCCGGGTCGCCAGCGACCGTCCGCTGCCGAGCACGCGCAATCCGGTCAGCGCCGGCGCCAGCGCGCTGTTGACCGCGTCCGGCACGTGGCTGATCGGCTCGACGCAGAACGTGTCGCGTCCGGCGGGCGTGTACACCACCAGAAATCCCAGGGGCGGCTCGGCGCTGAGCGCGAGCGTGCGGTCGGGCCAGATGAGCGTGGCGCCGCCCGGGCCGGCGCCGAAAGCATCATCGAGCGCGAGTCCCGCGACGGCGCGCGGACGGCGCAGATCGCAGGCGTCGTCGAGGGCCGCCGCGCCGGCGGGAATCATGTCGGCGCCGGACGGCCAGATGTTCCGGACGTCTGCCGCCAGCGCGGCGTCGCGGCGTGGAAAGTAGGGATGCCAGCCGAGCCCCGCTGGCATCTCGGCGGCGTCGAGATTGGTCAGCTCGAGTTCCACGCTGAGCCCATGACGATCCAGGGTCAGGGTCTGGCGCGCTTCGTAGCGCCAGGGCCAGGCGTCTGCCGGATGTTCGAAGCGCAGCGCGGCCGAGCTGTGAGTCGACCACTCCGTCGTCCAGGCGTCGCGCCAACCGTGGCCGTGGATGGCGTGGGGTTCCGGCGGCAGGTTGCCGGGCAGTTCCACGCGCCTCCCGGCAAACTCGAACCGGCTCCCGGCGATGCGGCCGCAGAACGGCAGCAGCGGAAACGCGCTCATGCCGAGCACGTCGTCGACGCCGCGGCGGGCACGCTCGTCGTTGAACAGCAGATCGACACCGTGGGCGCGGAACGCGGCCACGCTGCCGCCTACCTCGGGGGCGAGGTCGAGCTCGAATGGGCCGTGGCGCAGGTGCAGCATCGATTCAGGCGGCTCCGACGTCGGCCCGTTCGGGCTGCTCGAGGTGCGCGGTCACGCGCAGGAAGGCGGCCAGCGCCACCACCGTGACCAGTGCGGCGGCGACGAAGGGCGCCCCGGGGAAATACACCGGAGCATCGCTCCCCGTGAAGAAGGCGAAGATCTCGGTCATCACCGGCGGGCTGATGATGGCCGTCAGACTCGACATGCTGGCCAGACCTCCCTGCAGCTCACCCTGCTCGTTCGCGGGCACGTTGACCGACATGATGCCCTGCATGGCCGGGGTCGCGAAGCCCTGCAGGGCGCCGATCAGGAGGAACAGATAGATCATCCAGCTCTCGCCGGCGACGGCGTAGCCGAGGAACGCCAGGATGCTGCAGAGGAATCCGGCGAGCCCGGCCCGTCGCGCGCCGAGTTTCGGCAGCAGCACGCGCAGCAGCACCGCCTGAGTGAACACCATGAGCAGGCCGACGAAGCCGAGCGAATAGCCGACTTCACGCGGCGACCAGTCGAACTTCTCCATGGTGAAGAAGCTCCAGGTGGCCGGCAGCACGTGGTGGCCGAGCAAAAACAGAAAGTAGGCGCCGATCAGACCGAACACCATGGGGTAGCGGCGCAGCGCGGTGAGCGTGCCGGTGGGGTTGGCGCGGCGCCAGTCGAACGGCCGGCGCTGGTCCCTGGCCAGGCTTTCCGGCAGCACCAGAGCGCCGTACAGGAAGTTTGCGAAGGCGATGCCGGCGGCGGCGAGAAACGGCGCCCGCGGTCCGAACTCGCCGAGCAGGCCGCCGATCACCGGACCGATGATGAAGCCGAGCCCGAACGCCGCACCCATCAGGCCGAAGTTCTGGGCGCGCACTTCCGGCGGGCTGACGTCGGCGATGAACGCGTTGCAGGTGCTGTAGGTGGATGCCGCTGCGCCGGCGATGAGGCGCCCGAGCAGCAGCCAGGCGAACGTCGGCGCCCACCACATGATCAGGTAGTCGACGCCGAGCACGAACAGCGAGGTGAGCAGAACCGGACGCCGGCCGAAGCGGTCGGACAGGTTGCCGATCACCGGCGCCAGGCAGAACTGCATGGCCGCGTAGGCGAACATGAGCCAGCCGCCGTAGCGTGCCGCGTCCGACATGCTCTCGCCGGTGACCTCCACGAGCAGCCCGGGCAGCACCGGCAGGATGATGCCGAAGCCGATGGAATCGAGCAGGGCGGTGACGAAGACGACGATGATGGCGTGACGCCAGGCCATGGCGGCAGGCTCCCTGTCCGGGGCGGTTCGCCGGATCTTCGGCGAAGCGGACAGTTAACGCAAACGTTAAATAACCGTCTTGCGTTTCCGGGCGGGTTCGGCCAGATTGCGCGGCAGACAGGCCCGGGTGAGGCCACGCTGCGGCGAGCCGTGCCCGGGCAGGCGCAATTCCCACCACCGGAGAACCACAATGATCGGATACGTGACCATCGGCACCAGCGACATGGACCGCGCGACGGCCTTCTACGATGCGCTGCTCGCGGAAGTGGGGGCGAAGCAGCTGTTCGGCCAGGACCGGATCAAGTTCTACGGCACCGGCCCCGGCGCCGCCATGCTGGCGGTGTGCATTCCTTACGACCAGAAAGCGCAGCATCCGGGTAACGGCACGATGGTGGCGATTCCCGGCGGGTCCCGTGAAGGCGTGGACAAGCTGTATTCCAAGGCCATCGAACTCGGCGCCACGGACGAAGGCGAGCCCGGCGAGCGCATGCCGGTGTTCTACGGCGCCTACGTCCGCGACCTCGACGGCAACAAGCTGTGTTTCTTCGAAATGAAGATGTAGTCCGGCGGCATTGAACGCCGGGAGGGGTCCGCCACGCGGACCCTTCCGGGGTTACCGTTGTCCGATCTGCTCATGAACACCGCATCCGTCCCCCCCGGTCTCGGCGCCCTGCGCTTCGACAATCGTTTCGTCCGTGAGCTGCCGGCGGACCCCGGCACCGGCAGTGGACGCCGCCAGGTGCGCGACGCGCTGTACTCGCGGATCGCGCCGACTCCCGTCAGCGCACCCCGGCTCGTCGCGTTCTGGCCCGAGGTCGCCGAGCTGATCGGGTTGGCGGACACGGACTGCGCCACCCAGGCGTTCGCGGACGTGTTTACCGGCAATCGCCTGCTGCCCGGGATGGATCCCCATGCCACCTGCTACGGCGGCCATCAGTTCGGCTCCTGGGCCGGCCAGCTCGGCGACGGCCGGGCCATCAATCTCGGCGAGGTGGTGAACCCGGGCGGCGAGCACTGGATGCTCCAGCTGAAAGGCGCAGGTCCCACGCCTTACTCGCGCAGCGCCGACGGCCTGGCGGTACTGCGTTCGTCGGTCCGCGAGTTCCTCTGCAGCGAGGCCATGCACCATCTCGGCGTGCCCACCACCCGGGCGCTGTCGCTGACCCTCACCGGCGAACAGGTCGTTCGCGACATGCTCTACGACGGCCATCCGGCGCCGGAGCCGGGCGCGGTGGTGTGCCGGGTGGCACCGTCGTTCACCCGCTTCGGCCATTTCGAGATCCTCGCCGCCCGGCGCGAGACCGGGCTGCTGCAGCGCTTTCTCGACTACACCGTCGCCTGCGACTTTCCCGACCTCGCCGCGATCGAGGCGCCAGCGGAACGCTCTGCGGCCTGGTTCGCCGAGGTGTGTCGGCGCACGGCGCGGATGATCGTCGAGTGGATGCGCGTCGGCTTCGTCCACGGTGTGATGAATACCGACAACATGTCGGTGCTGGGGCTCACCATTGACTACGGCCCCTACGGCTGGCTCGACGACTACGATCCGGACTGGACGCCGAACACCACCGACGCCGGAGGCCGGCGTTACCGGTTCGGCCATCAGCCGCGGGTTGCCCAGTGGAACCTGCTGCAGCTGGCCAACGCGCTGTATCCGCTGGTCGGCGCCGCCGAGCCGCTGGAAGCGGGCCTGAAAGCCTTCGAGCAGGACTACCTGGCGGGCGCCCACGCGACCCAGGCGAAGAAGCTCGGCCTCGCTGACGGGCGCGACGCGGACGCGGCGCTGTTCGCGGAGCTCGACGCCGTCCTGCAGGCGACCGAGACCGACATGACCCTGTTCTACCGTTGCCTGGCGGACGTGAGCCCGGACGCCGAAGACCCGCTGGCGGCGCTGCGCGACGCCTACTACCGGCCGGAGGAGATCCACGGTGAGGTCGACGCGCGCATTCGCGGGTGGTTGACCCGGTACTTCGAGCGCCTACGCTCCGACGGCGCCGATCCGACGACGCGACGGCGGCGCATGAATGCGGTCAATCCGCGCTTCGTTCTGCGCAACTATCTGGCGCAGCTCGCCATCGACGCGGCTGAGCAGGGGGATTTCAGCGTGATCGCCGAGCTCCAGGACGTGCTGCGCACGCCCTACGACCAGCACCCCGGACACGGGGCCTGGGCGGGGCGGCGGCCGGACTGGGCCCGGAACCGGGTCGGCTGCTCCATGCTGTCGTGCAGCTCGTGAGAGCGCACCCGACCTGATCAGCGGCCGGCGGGCCCGCCTTCGTCGGGTTCCGCCACCGCGTCCTCGGCGAACAGCCCCTTCAGCTCTTCCCCGGCATTGACCGTGGCGCGCCGGAACGCCTCCTCGTCGCGGAACACGGCAGCCTGGCGCTCCAGCGTCCGCGCGTCGTGCGCCTCGAACCGGGCCACCGCCTCCGCCGCTTCCGTGGCCGACAGGCCGAGCCTGCCCAGCAGTTCCCGGGCCAGCCGCAGGCTCGAATGCAGCGTGTCGCGGAGGACGAAGTCGACGCCGATTTCGCGCAGCTGAAGTTCGTGGTTGCGGGTGGTGGCGCGGGCGAGAATGGCGACGCCCGGGCAGGTCGCCCGGACCATCTCGACGATCTTCAGCGACGCCTCCTCGTTGCCCACGGCGAGCACCAGGGCGCGCGCGTTGGGTACGCCCGCCGAGCGCAGCACGTCGAGGCGGGTGGCGTCGCCGTAGAACACTTCGTTGCCGTAGCTGCGCACGAAGTCGACGTGGTGCGGATTGATCTCGAGCGCGGTGAAGGGGATGTGGCGCATGGTCAGGACCCGGGCGACGATCTGACCGACCCGGCCGAAGCCCGCCACCACCACGCGCGAGGGCGCATCGTCGATGCGGTCGTAGGGGCGCGCGTCGGCGTCGCGGTCGACGTTCATCCAGCGGTCGCCCAGGGCCACGAGCAGCGGCGTCGCCGCCATGGACAACGTCACCACCAGCACCGCCGTCTGCGCCAGTCCGTCGCCGACCAGGCCGGCGCTGACCGCGGCGGTGAGCAGCACGAATGCGAACTCGCCGCCCTGGGACAGCACGATGGCGGTGCGCAACGCGTCGGGACCGCCCAGGCCCTGGAGTCGGGCCAGGGGGATCAGCACGAGAATCTTGACCAGCACCAGGGCCGCAGTGAGCCCGAGGATGGTCAGCGGCGCGCCGATCAGCAGGCCGAGATCCACGGTCATGCCCACGGCCATGAAGAACAGCCCGAGCAGCAGGCCCTTGAACGGGTCGACGTCGGTCTCCAGCTGATGCCGGTAGGGCGAATCCGCCACCATCATGCCGGCGGCGAAGGCGCCGAGCCCCATGGACAGCCCGGCGTGACCCATGGCCAGCGCGGCGCCGGCCACCAGCGCCAGCGCCGCCGCGGTGAACAGCTCGCGAACCCCGCTCGCGGCGACGAACTTGAGGATCGGACGGAGCAGGTAGCGCAGCGCCACGGCGCCGGCGAGCACCGCCAGGATCAGCAGCGGCTGCGGCCCGGCGGCGTGCCCGTCGGCGGCGCCACCGACCTGGCTGGCGCCGAAGGCGCCGCCAGCGGCTAGAAGGTTGACCACCGCAATGGCCGGGATCACGGCCACGTCCTGCAGCAGCAGCGTGCCGAAGGCGGCCCGCCCGTGCAGCTGATTGAGCTTTTTCTGCTCGCCGAGCAGCTGCAGCACGAACGCGGTGCTCGACAGCGCCAGGGCGAAGCCGAGCAGGCTCGCGGCGCCGGGGTCGAGTCCGAGCAGCAGGAGCAGGGCGGCTATGGCGAGGGCGGTGAAGCCGACCTGCAGCGTGCCGAGGCCGAAGACCAGCCTCCGCATCACCCACAGGCGCCGCGGCTGCAGCTCGAGGCCGATCACGAACAGCAGCAGCACGACGCCGATTTCGGCGAAGTGGAGGATGCCGTGAGCGTCCTGCACCAGACCCAGGCCGGGCTGACCGATCAGCAGTCCGGCGCCCAGGTAGCCGAGCACGGAACTCAACCCCAGGCGTTTGCACAGCGGCACCACCAGCACGGCGGCACCGAGGAAGATCAGAGCCTCGGTGAGGAAATCCATCGCGCGGCTAGCGTTCGGGCAACGGGATGAACTCGTCGTCGCCGGGCACCGGCGCGAAGCGGCCGTCACGCCAGTCGGCCCTGGCCCGCTCTATACGCTCGCGGCTGGACGAGACGAAGTTCCACCAGAGGTGGCGCTCGCCCGCGGATTCGCCGCCGATCAGCATCACCCGGCTGGCCTTGAGTGCTTCCAGATGCGCGTCGCTGCCGGGGGCGAGCACGCCCATGGTGCCGGCGCCGAGGGCGCAGGCACCGATGCGGATCGAGCCGCTGACCACGTAGACCGCGAGTTCGTCCGTGTCCTGGGGCAGAGGAATGCGCGCGCTGCCGTCGAGCACCAGCTCGACGTAGAGCGTATCGATCGGCGTGGCCACCGGACTCTTCACCCCGAAGCCGGTGCCGAGGATCACCGTGGCGCGCACGCCGTCGTCGTCGAGCACCGGCAGTTCCCCGGCGGGCACGTGCTCGAAGGCCGGCTCGACTTCTTCGTGACCGTCCGGCAGCGCCATCCAGGTCTGAATTCCGTGCAGGTGCTGACCCGACGCCTGCAGGGCGTCCGCCGTGCGCTCCGAATGGACGATGCCGCGGCCGGCGGTCATCAGGTTGACGGCGCCCGGACGGATCGGCTGCACGTAGCCCAGGCTGTCGCGGTGGAGGATCTCGCCCGCGAACAGGTAGGTGACCGTAGACAGGCCGATGTGCGGGTGCGGACGGACGTTGATGCCCTCGCCGACCGGAAAATCCACCGGACCGATCTCGTCGAAAAACACGAACGGCCCGACGCTGCGCCGCTCCCGCGCCGGCAGCACCCGGCGCACCTGAAAGCCACCCAGATCGCGGCCGCGCGGCTCGATCACCAGGCTCACGTGATCGTCGCGCTTCGTGCACTCGGGATCCTTCGCGTCGAGCCAGCTCATCGGCTACTCCGTGCTCAGCGGGGGCCTGCCGTCAGACGGCTTCGGCCACGTCGAGTGTTTCCTTCAGTTCCCGCTTGAGGAACTTGCCGTTGGCGTTGCGCGGCAGGGCCTCGGACAGGAACCAGATGTAGCGCGGCACCTTGTGCGCCGAGATCCGTTCGCGGCACAGCGCGCGCAGCTCGTCGGCGCTGACCTGCGCCCCGGGCTTGAGGTGAATCGCGGCGCCCACCTCCTCGCCGAGGCGGTCGTCCGGGACCCCGAATACGGTGGCTTCCGTAACCGCCGGATGCTCGTAGATGGCGCTCTCGACCTCCGCGCAGTACACGTTCTCGCCGCCGCGCAGGACCATGTCCTTTGCGCGGTCGACGATGAAGATGAAGCCGTGTTCGTCGATGCGGGCGATGTCGCCGGTGTGGAGCCAGCCGTCGGTGATGGACTCCGCGGTGGCGTCCGGACGGTTCAGGTAGCCCTTGATGACCGGCGCCCCGCGCACCCACAGCTCGCCGACGCCGCCCGGCGGCTGCTCGGCGCCGTCCAGACTCACCACCCGGGTCTCGAAGGTGGGCATCGCGGGACCGCAGCTGTCCGGCTTGTCGACGAAGAAGTCGCCGGAAATGGAGGTGATGATGCCGCAGGTTTCGGTCATGCCGTAGCCGGTGTTGGGCCGGGCACCTTTGACCTTCGCGTCGATCTTGCCGACCAGATCCGGCTGCAGCTGGGCGCCGCCGCCACCGACGGACAGCAGCGACGACGTGTCGTGCTTGTCGAAGTCCGGGTGGCTGATGAGCTCCCGCGCCATCACCGGTACGCCGGTGAGCGCGGTGGCGCGTTCGCGCTCGATCAGCCGGAGTGCTTCGCTCGCGTCCCACTTGTACATGAACACCAGCTTGCCGCCCGTCAGCGTGGTGCCGTGGGCGACGCAGTTGTTGGCGGTGACGTGGAACAGCGGGGTGGTGACGAGGCTTGCGCCCGGGGGCGGTGTCGCGCCTTCCTCCGGCGCCGGGATCTTGCCCATACGGATGCCCACGGCGGCAGCAGAGGCCGCCGCGTAGGCAAGATTCATGAGGTTGGCGACACAGCCGCGGTGGGTGAGCTGGGCGCCCTTCGGATTCCCGGTGGTGCCGGAGGTGTAGAAGATGCAGGCATCGCTGTCCGGGTCGATCTCGACAGCCGGCAGCTCGCCACCGTGCTCCACCAGCGCCTGCCACGGCACCGCGCCGGCGGGCAGCGGTTCGGGAATGCGCACTCCGACCGTGATCATCGGCGGAATTTCGTCGGCGTGCTCGCGGGCCCGCTCCAGCCGCTCCTGGTCCGCGATCAGCACTTTCGGGGCGGAATCGTTCAATCCGTAGACCAGTTCGCGGCCGACCCACCAGGCGTTCACCCCGACCACGGCGGCACCGATGGAGACCGTGGCCCAGTAGGCGAGCAGCCACTCCGGGTAGTTGCGCATGGCGATGGCGACGCGATCGCCGGGGCCGACTCCCTGGGAGCGGAGCCAGGCGCCGATGGACGCCACCTGGCGGTGGGCCTCGGCGTAACTCAACCGTTCGTCGTGATAGACGAGGTAGTCGCGGTCGGCGAAGGCGGCGGAAGCCAGCCAGACCTCGCGCAGACTGCTGGGGGCGTTGGCATAGGTCCGGGTGGGATTGCCGCGCACGTCCACCACGGTGACCTCGAACTGCGCCCCGGGCCCGGTGAGTTCGCGTCTCACCTCGTCGAGCAGATCGTACATCGTCATTCGCCTTCCTCCCCTGGGAACCCGTCCAGTACGTCGATTTCTTTGGAATCGTGCGCCGCCGGCGATTTCCGGCGGCGGGCCAGATGTTAATACAGCCGCGTGGTGGAGTCCCGGGGCGCCGGGGTGGTAGATTCGTCGGGATATAACGCGTTACAGAGCATCCGTTCGCAATCATTGGCCGCAGACGTCGTGAGGGGGATCCCATGAACTTCGACATTCCACCGGACATCCAGGAACTGCTCGGCAAGCTCGACAACTTCATCGACGAAGTGATCAAGCCGCTGGAGCAGCAGGACGACAACATCCGCTTCTTCGACCACCGCCGGGAGGATGCGCGCACCGACTGGGAGCGCGGCGGCCTGCCCAACGAGGAGTGGGAGCAGCTGCTGCACAAGGCCAAGCGCCTGGCCGACGAGGCCGGCTTCTACCGCTACCCCCTGCCGAAGGAATACGGCGGCATGGAGGGCAGCAACCTCGGCATGGCCATCATCCGCGAGCATCTGGCGGTGAAGGGTCTGGGGCTGCACAACGACCTGCAGAACGAGCACTCCATCGTCGGCAACAACGTCGGCCTGCTGCTGATGCTGAACTACGGCACGGAAGAGCAGAAGAAGGAATGGATCGACGATCTGGCCGAGGGGCGGCGCGGCTTCGCCTTCGGCATCACCGAGCCGAACCACGGTTCCGACGCCACTCATATGGAGACCCACGCCGAGCGTGACGGCGACGAATGGGTGATCAACGGCGAGAAGACCTGGAACACGGGCATTCACAAAGCGCAGTACGACATGGTCATGGCGCGCACCAGCGGCAAGCCGGGCGACGGCGAAGGCATCACCGCGTTCCTCACGCCGATGAAGGCCGAGGGCGTAAAGATCGAAGAGATGCTCTGGACCTTCAACATGCCGACGGACCACGGTCGCGTGTCGTTCACCAACGTGCGTGTGCCCCATGCCAGCATCTTCGGCGGCGAGGGCCGCGGCCTGCAGGTGGTGCAGCACTTCTTCAACGAGAACCGCATCCGCCAGGCGGCGTCGAGCCTGGGCGCGGCCCAGTTCTGCGTCAACGAGTCGGTGAAGTACGCCATGGAACGCAAGCCGTTCGGCAAGCCGCTGTCCAGCAACCAGGGCATCCAGTTCCCGCTGGTGGAGCTGCAGACCCAGTGCGAGATGCTGCGCGCGCTGATTCACAAGACCGCCTGGCTGATGGATCGCGACGGCGCCTTTTCGGTTTCGGACAAGGTGTCCATGTGCAACTACTGGTCGAACCGCCTGTGCTGTCAGGCCGCGGATCAGGCCATGCAGGTGCATGGCGGGCTCGGTTACTCGCGACACAAGCCGTTCGAGCACATCTATCGCCACCATCGCCGCTACCGGATCACCGAGGGCGCCGAGGAGATTCAGATGCGCCGCGTGGCCGGCTACATGTTCGGCTACATGAACCAGCGCGCGCCGAAAGGGGTGAAAGAAAGCTGACATGGAAAGCGCCGAGTTCGAGACCCGGCTCTCCGACGTGGTCCGACGGACGCTGCCGGATTGCCGCGGTCTGGTGACCGCGGAGCGGTTGTCCGGTGGCGCCAGTCAGGAGACCTACCGGCTCACCGTGGTCACCGCCGGCGGCGAGAGGACCGTGTGCATGCGCCGTTCACCCGGCGGCGTGGGTCCGGAGGGCCGGGTGTCGCCGGGCCTCGCCACCGAGGCGCTGCTGATGCGGCTGGCCCGGGACGTCGGCGTTCCGGAGCCGGAGGTCTACTACGTGCTGGAACCCGAGGACGGTCTCGGCGAGGGGTTCCTCATGCAGTGGCTGGACGGTGAGGCCCTGGGCGCGCGCATCGCCCGGGCGCCGGAGTTCGCCGACCTGCGCCCGAAGCTGGCCTATCAGTGCGGGCAGCTGATGGCGCGCATTCACAGCATCGACGTGCACGCGTCCGGACTCGTCGACAAGCTGCAGCAGCACACGCCGGAGCAGTTCGTCGAGCAGATGTGGGAGCGTTACCGGCTGCTTGAGACGCCGCAGCCGATGATCGACTACGCGGCCCGCTGGCTGCTCCAGCACCTGCCGGCGAAGCCCCGGACCACGCTGGTGCACAACGATTTCCGCAACGGCAACTTCATGGTGGACCAGCACGGCATCAAGGCCGTGCTCGACTGGGAGGTCGCCCACATCGGCGACCCCATGCGCGACCTCGGCTGGATCTGCACCAATTCCTGGCGTTTCGGCGTGAGCGACAAGCCGGTGGGCGGGTTCGGTGAGTATCGCGATCTGTTCGCCGGCTACGAGTCCGTGACCGGCGAACCCGTCGACCCGGACCACGTCCGCTTCTGGGAGGTGTTCGGTTCCTACTGGTGGGCTGTAGGTTGCCTCGGCATGGCGGAACACTACCGCAGCGGGCCCGACCAGACCGTGGAGAGGCCGGCCATCGGCCGGCGTTCTTCCGAGTGCCAGGTGGATTGCGTCAACCTGCTGATCCCGGGACCGGTCGAGCTGGTGGGGGGAGGCGATACCGGCAACAGCGACGACATGCCGCGGATCGATGAGCTGGTGGTGTCGGTGCGCGACTTCCTGCGCGACGACGTCATGGCCGCCACCGAAGGCCGCACCAATTTCCTCGCCCGGGTGGCGGGCAACAGCCTCGACATCGTGCTGCGCGAACTCGAACTCGGCGGTCCCGCGCGCCAGGCCGAGCAGGCGCGACTGCGTGCGCTGCTCGGCAGCGACGACAGCCTGTCGACGCTGCGCTGGAAACTGGTACGCGGGCTGCGCGACGGCTCGATCGACCTCGATCGTCCGGGCCTCGCCGACCATCTGCGCGCGACCGTGGTCAACCAGATCGCCATCGACCAGCCGAAGTACTCCGGGTTCAGGACCGCGCTCGGCAACGCCGCCGCCCGCTAGCGCGGAGCGGCCGTGTCCTCGTCCACGCCGAGTCTCAGCGATACGCTGCTGCGGATGCCCAGCGTCTCCGCCGCCGCCTGGCGGCGCATGGGCTGGCTGCGCCGCTACCTGATCACCAGCCGCGCCGCGGTGCTGCCGCTCACGCTGCACGCGTGTCTGTTCGGCGGGCTGCTGGCGCTGCCGTGGACACCGCAGGAAGGCTGGCGGCTGCTGCTGGTCAGCGTCGGGCTGGTCTTCGCCCACGCCGCCAGCAACCTGCTGAACGACTACGTCGACTGGCTGGTGGGTCTGGATCGGGACAGCTACTTCCGCCTTCGCTACGGCGCTCACCCGCTCGCCCAGGGTCTGATGGGTGCGACGACCCACGCCCTGATGCTGCTGCTGACCGGTGCGGCCGCGCTGGGGTTCGGTCTGCTGGTCGGCGCCATGGCCGGGACCCCGGCGTATGTGCTGGCCGGCGCCGGCGCCCTGGTCCTGCTCACCTACACCTGGCCGCTGAAACGCCTCGGTCTCGGCGAGATCGCCGTGTTCGTGGTCTGGGGACCGTTGATGGTGGGCGGCGTGTACTGGGTGGTCAGCGGTGACTGGGGACCGGAGATCGGAGTCCTGTCCGCGATTGCCGGGCTCGGACCGACTGTGGTCGTCCTCGCCAAACACACCGACAAGGCCCGCGACGATGGCGCCCGGGGCGTGCGCACGCTGCCGGTACTGCTCGGTCCGGTGTGGGCACCGCGGCTGCTCGCCCTGGTGGCGCTTGGGGAGGTCGCCGCTGCGCTGGCGTGGGCGGTCAGCGGCGGACACTGGGCCTACCTGCTGATCCTGGTGGCGCTGCCGGCGCTGGCAGCGCTGCTGTGGATCTGTCTGCGGCCGCGACCCTCAGCGCGGCCGCGCGGCTATCCGACCGCCCTGTGGCCGCTGTGGTATGCGGCGGCCGGGTTCCGGTTCGCCCGCGTCAGCGGCATGGCGCTGGTGCTGGCTGCGCTGCTCGACGGCGTCTGGTAGGCGGCGTCGCCGCCGGCCGCTCAGCCGCGCAGCGGCTGTGCCAGGCCGGCACTTTCCGACGCCGGGGCGAGCTCGAACAACCACAGCGATCCCGAGGCCACGGCATCGGCGGTGGCCCCCACCGCGTACTTACGGTTCAGTTCTTCCACCAGCGGCTCCAGCAGCGGGCCGCTGCGCACCCGGCGCAGCTGACGCCGATACAAAGTGCCGTCCACCCGCAGCAGGGCCCGGCCGTCCACTTCCGCCTCGACCGGCCAGCGCTTCCAGATCCGACCCCATTCGGTGTTCATGTAGCCGCAGGGAATGAACAGGCGGCCGTCCTGCACCAGGATCCACGTGGTCCGCGAGCGCGCCGGGTCGACGAGCTGAAACTCCACCGTGTCTCGATCCGCGAGATGGCGCCAGTCCGGTTCGCTGCCGCGGTACGGCTCGCCCGAGTCGAACGGACCACCGGCAATGGGCCCGATGGGCCCGTCGGACAGGCGCGCGGCGAGCAGGGTAGCGCCGCCGATCAGCGTGATCACAAACGCTGCTGCGGCCCCGATTCGCAGTAACAGCATCGATCGATCCCCTCCCCGTTTGCCCCAGGGTGCGGTGCTTTGTGCTGCGGATCAAGGCCCGTGCGGGGTCTGGTTAACGATTCCCAGGCCTTGCCGGTGAGTCGATGACGCGATCGGTGCATCATGGGCGCACCTCCGCCTGCTGGCCGTCGTTCGATGAAAAGAGTCTCTGCGTTGTGTCTGAGGGTGCTGCTGGCGGCGTTGCTGAGCCCGCTCGCCGCGGCCCACACGCCGCCGCCGGCTCACGGCTGCGCGGCGCCGACGCGCCCGGCGGATGATCAGAACGACGTGCTCTGGCAGCGCTTCCTCGCCGATGTCGACTCCTTCCGCGGCTGCATCAGCGCCTACGCCGAGAGCAACCGTGCGGCGGCTCAGGCGCACCAGCAGGCGGCCAACGCGGCCACGCTCGACTGGAACGCCTTCGTGCGCAGCGACCTCAACGTGCCGGAGGATTTTCCCTGGCCGCCGGGTGAGCGACCCTGATGGTCTCCGGCCCAGCGGACGGCGTCAGCCGGTGCTGCTGGGTCGCGCCGCGCGGGCGCCGAAGCGACCGTTGCCGAACGGCATCTCCAGGGTGGGCAGCAGGCGCTTCTGCAGCCGCGGCAGCAGTCCTGGAGTGATCACCTCCTCGAAGTCCTCGAGGGCGAACGTCATGCGCAGCACCTCGGGTTCATGGTCGATGGACTCGAGACGCGTGTTGCCGGCGAGGGGCGGCAGCGGCAGGTAGGTCCGGAACAGCGAAGCCACGTAGTTGGGCACGCCGAGAATGCTCGCGCGAACCGGCTGCAGCACGAACCAACCGCCCACCACTTCGAGTCGCGCCTCGAGTTCCGCCACCGGCATGCCGGCGAGTTCGGTGTGAACGATGATCGCGTCTTCGGCCAGTTCCAGGCGGTAGGGCAGCTCGAAGCGCTTCAGCCAGCGGGTGAGTTCATCCTTGCCCACGGCGATTTCCACCCGCGGTTCGGTGACCTCGACCCGGGCCGGCATGCCCGGGACGAAGCGCACGTGTCTGGCGCGCCAGACCACCTGCTTGAGATCCATCCACGCGGTGGCCAGGCCCGAGAACTCGAGCTGAGCGTCTTCGAAGCGGTCCGGAAACGGCATGCCGGACGCCTTCCTCCAGTCGATGCGCACCGGCAGCTCGAAATAGGAGCTGACGATCTGAGCAATGACGTTGGAGGCATAATCCCGGGCCATCGCCGCAGTGTACTCCCAATCAGAATCGGTAGGCGACGCTCAGCCCGAATGCCCAGGGATCGATCCGCACCGTCTCCAGTTCCACGCCGTCGAGCTGGGCATCGGTCTCGATGTCCATGTAGCGCACGTCGGCATTGAGGAACCAGCCGTCGCCGAGCGCCACGTCGATGCCCACCACGCCGGCCGCACCCACCGAGTTGTCGAGATCGAGGTCGCTCCCCGCCAGAGCCCCGCGGGTGTCCTCGTCGAAGAACAGGGTGACGTTCACGCCGAGACCGAGGTACGGCTGGAACTGCGCCTCGGGCAGCGGGTGGTAGACCACGCTGAAGGTCGGCGGCAGGTGTTTGGTGGATCCCACGCGGGGCCCATTGGCCAGGGAGATGTCGTGTTCGAATGGTAGAGCGCCGAGCAGTTCCAGGCCCCAGTTCGCCGTGACCATGTGGAGGATCGAGAACGTGATCATGGTGTCGTCCGCTACCTCGACGATATCGCCGTTGTCGGATTTCGGGTCGATGTTGTGAAATCCGCCGCGCACCAGCCAGTCCCCGGCTTCATGGGCGCGGACGGGAACCGCGGTGGCGCTGACCAGGCCGAAGGCCAGGGCGAAAGTGAGGGTTGGGGCGATCCGCATGACAGTGTCCTCCTGATTCGAAATCGGGCCGTGATTGGCGCCCGCCTTTATGCGGGCGCTGCGCGGCGGTGGTAATAGGGAGAACCCGCAGCGACCCGAGGGAGCGTGCCGATCTTTGATCTGGATCAAGAAAACCCGGTTTCCTGGGGCGATGGCGGCGTGGAGCCGGCGCTATCGCGTTTTCACCGACGCACCTCTATCCTTGCGCCATGTCTGGTACCCGCTACACACCCCGGGGCATGCTCGAGGCCCTGGTGGGCATCCCCACGGTCTCTCGCGACTCCAATCTGGCGCTCGTGGATTTCGTCACCCGCTATCTTCGCGGCCATGGCGTCGAAGCCCGGGTGGTGGCCAGCGACTGCGGCGAGAAGGCCAGTCTCTATGCCACCGTCGGGCCGATGGTACCGGGCGGCGTGGTGTTGTCCGGGCACACCGACGTGGTGCCCGTGGACGGCCAGGACTGGCATTCGGATCCGTTCGCCATCGTTGAGCGCGACGGCCGGTTGTTCGGCCGCGGTACCTGCGACATGAAGGGCTTCATCGCCATTGCCCTCGCGCTGGTGCCGGACATGATCAGCCTGCGCTACCCGATTCATTTCGCGCTGTCCTACGACGAGGAAGTGGGCTGCCTCGGCGCGCCCCGGCTGATCGACGCGATCACGGCCAATCTGCCGCGGCCACGGGCGGTCATCGTCGGCGAACCGACCGGGATGCGGGTGGTGACCGCGCACAAGAGCATGTTCATCTTCGAAACGCGGGTGAACGGCTTCGAGGCCCACTCCAGCAAACAGAATCTCGGCGTGCCGGCGGTGATGGTGGCCGGGCGGCTGGTCAACTGGCTCGCCGAGCGGCAGGCGCAGAACCGCGAGCGGGCCGAGCCGGAGTGCCCGTTCGAACCGGGCTACTCGACCCTGCACTGCGGCGTGATCCACGGCGGTACTGCGCAGAACATCACCGCCCGGGAGTGTCGGTTCATCACCGACATCCGCACCCTGCCGGAGGAGGATCCCATGACGTTCTTCCAGGAGTTGGAGCGCTTCGCCCGGGAGGATCTCGAACCCGAGATGCAGCGCGTGCATCCGGACACCGGGATCGAGTTCGACATTCGCAGCCAGGTGCCCGGGTTCAACGCCCGCGAGGACGATCCCGCGGTGGTGCTGGCGAAACAGCTCACCGGCCAGAACACCACGGAGTCGGTGGCCTACGGCGCCGAGGCCGGGCAGTTCCAGGAAGCAGGCCTGTCGGTCGTGATGTGCGGTCCCGGCAGCATCGACCAGGCCCATCAGCCGAACGAGTATCTGAGCCTCGACCAGCTCGACCAGGGGATCGGCTTCATGCGCCGGCTGATCGCCCAGCTGTCGGGTTGACGCCGCGACTCAGCGGCTGCACAGCGGCCCGTAGCCGGACTCCGCCGCGTAGGTCTCCACCTCCCGCCAGACCCGCAGCAGATTGCCGCCGAGGATCTTGGCGATCTCTTCGTCGTCGTAGCCGCGCCGCAGCAGCCCGGCCACCAGGTTGGGATAGGCGCTGACGTCCTTCAGTCCTGTCGGCAGGCTGTCGCCGACGCCGTCGTAGTCGGAGCCGATGCCGACGTGGTCGATGCCGGCCAGACGCACGGCGCGGTCGATGTGGTCGAGCACGTCGTCGATGTCGGCATACGGATAGGGATTCGCCTCGCGGTAATCGTCGCTGAAGTCGACCAGGCGCGGATCGTCGTCGGCGATGCCGGGTTCGGCCAGCAGCGCCTCGCGCGCCGCGTTCATGGCGCCGGCGTAGTCGCGGGCCTCCCGGGTGAGGAATCCGGAGCCGAAGTTGATCTGGATGACGCCGCCGTTTCTGCCCAGCGCCGACACCATGCGGTCGCTCATGTTGCGCTGAAACCCCGGAGTGAAGTGGCGCAGCGACGAGTGACTGGCGATCACCGGAACCTTGCTGATTTCGAGCACCTGCCAGAAGGCAGCGTCGGTAATGTGGGAAACGTCCACCATCACGCCGCGCTGGTTCATTGCCGGGACCAGGCGCTTGCCGAACGGCGACAGACCGCCCCAGCGTTCGTCGTCGTCGTAGGAGGAGTCGGAGATGTGATTCGACTTCGAATGCGCCAGGGTGATGTAGCGGATGCCGCGCTCGCGGAAGTGGTCGAGGCTGTCGATGTCGCCGGCGATCGGGCCGCCATTCTCCATGCCCAGAGGCATGGCGATCAGCCCCTCCGCCTTGGCTGCCAGCACGTCGGTGGTGCAGGTGGCGATGGCAAACTTCTCCGGGTTGTCCTCCGCGAGGTTGCGGACCCCGTCGATGAGATCCTCGGCGAAGCTCGTGGCATCGCCCGCCTCGTCCACCGCGGCCGGTATGTAGATGGACATGAACAGCGCATCCAGGCCGCCGGCTCTGGCCCGCGGATAGTCGAAATCGCCGCCGTCGGTCGCGCGGCTGACGTCGACGTCGTTGTCGCGATAGAGCCGGTACGGCACGTCGATGTGGGTGTCGACGATGAGATGTCGCTGGGCGATCCGATCCGCCTGTGGCGGCGCATCCATCGGCTGCGCGTCCGGCCGCGGCGCGCCCGTCTGTACGCAGGCGGCGAGCGTGAGGGGGACGAGCGCGGCGAAGGCGATCTTCATCGGCGGCGAAGCTCCTGAGAGACGAGGGGTGATGGCGGTCGAGTTTCACACGCGCTCCCCGGGGCTGACAAGTTCAGGCCCGGCTGCTGGGGTAGAATGGCGCCGACCCAGCCACAGTTCGAGCGTCGCATGCACACACCCACCCAGTCCCCCATCCGCCAGCAGGACCTCATCCAGAGCGTGGCCGACGGCCTGCAGTTCATCAGCTACTACCATCCGGTGGATTTCATCCGCGCCATGCGCGAAGCCTGGGAGAAGGAGGAGTCTCCGGCCGCCAAGGCGGCGCTGACCCAGGTACTGGTGAACTCGCGGATGTGCGCGCTGGGCAAGCGCCCGATATGCCAGGACACCGGCATCGTCATTGCGTTCGTCGAGGTGGGTATGGACGTGCGCTGGGAGGCGGACATGAGCCTCGACGACATGATCAACGAAGGCGTACGCCAGGCCTACGGTCATCCCGACAACGTGCTGCGGGCATCGGTTCTCGACGATCCGGACGGGCGCCGGGCGAACACGAAGGACAACACCCCGGCCGTGATCCACTACAAGGTCGTTCCCGGCGACAAGGTGAGCGTCGAACTTGCCGCCAAGGGCGGCGGCAGCGAGGCCAAGGCCAAGTTCGCGATGCTCAACCCATCGGACTCGGTGGTCGACTGGGTGCTGTCCGTGGTGCCGCAGATGGGTGCGGGTTGGTGTCCACCGGGGCTGCTCGGGGTCGGCATCGGTGGCACGCCGGAAAAGGCCATGCTGCTCGCCAAGGAGTCGATGATGGAGCCCATCGACATCCACGAGCTGCGGGCGCGCGGTCCCGCCAGCCACGCCGAGGAGATGCGCCTCGAGCTGTTCGACCGCGTCAACGCTCTCGGGATCGGCGCCCAGGGACTCGGCGGGCTGACCACCGTGATGGACGTGAAGGTGAAGGAGTATCCGACCCACGCGGCCAACAAGCCGGTCGCCGTGATCCCCAACTGCTCCGCCACCCGGCACGTGCACTTCACCCTCGACGGCTCCGGTCCCGCCACCTTCGAGCCGCCGGATCTGGCTGAATGGCCCGACATTGCCTTCGAACTCGGCGACGACGTGCGTCGGGTGAATCTCGATACCCTGACCCGGGAGGAGGTCGCCGGCTGGCAGGCCGGCGAGACCCTGCTGCTGAACGGCAGGCTGCTGACCGGCCGCGACGCCGCGCACAAGAAGCTCGTCGAGCTGCTCGAACGCGGCGAGCCGCTGCCGGTGGATCTGACCGATCGGGTGATCTACTACGTCGGTCCGGTGGATCCGGTGCGCGACGAGGTCGTGGGGCCGGCCGGTCCAACCACGGCGACGCGCATGGACAAGTTCACCCGCGCCATGCTCGAGCAGACGGGCCTGATCGGCATGGTGGGCAAGGCCGAGCGCGGGCCGGCCGCCGTGGACGCGATCCGCGACAACCAGGCCGTTTACATGATCGCCGTGGGCGGAGCGGCCTATCTGGTTGCCAAGGCGATCACGAAGTCCACGCTGCTGGCATTTCCGGAGCTCGGCATGGAAGCCATCTACGAATTCGAGGTCAGGGACATGCCGGTTACCCTGGCGGTGGACAGCCGCGGCGAGTCCGTGCATCAGCAGGGACCGAAGATCTGGTCGGCGAAGATCGCCGAGCGCTTGAAGACCGTCGAGGTCTGAGGCAGACGGGAGAGACGATGGGACGCGAGACAGTCGATCTGCAGGGATCCGGGATCGGTCGACGCCGCTTGCTGCGCGGCGCCGGCGCGGCGTTTGGCGTCGGCGCAGTGGCCGCGCTGCTGCCGAAACGGCCGCTCGCCGCCGCCGGCGGCGTACCGCTGCAGCGGGCCATGGCCGAATCGGATCTGGTCTACGTCACGCCGCTTCGCGCCGATGGCGACGAGAGCCGCTGTCAGGCCGAGGTCTGGTTCGTGGCCGATGCGGGCGACGCCGTGGTGGTGACCGCAAGCGATGCCTGGCGAGCCCGGGCCGTGCGCAGCGGGCTCGACAGGGCGCGCCTGTGGGTCGGGGACGAGGGCGTGTGGACCGAGTCCGACGGCGCCTATCTGGCGCTGCCGTCGACGCTGGCAGAGGCATCGGTCGTCACCGATCCCGCCGAGCACGCCCGGCTGCTCGAGGTGTTCGGCGCCAAGTACCGGTTGTCCTGGCTGATGTGGGGGCCGCGGTTCCGCAACGGCCTGGCGGACGGGTCGCGGGTGATGATCAGGTACCGGCCGCTGCCGAAGGCAGCGGCTTAGCCGTTTTCCCTCCGGGAAACGGCCGTCGACTCGGCGTAGCCGTCGGCTTGGCAGTTTCGCCTTCGGCAAAACTGCGGCCTCGAAGGAGGCAGCGGCCGGCCGCTGAACCAACGGATCAGCTCAGGCGCTGTGCCAGTTCGAGCAGCAGCGCGCGGGTGTCTTCAAAGCCGAGGCAGGCGTCGGTGATGCTCTGGCCGTAGCGCAGCGCGGGGCCGATGTCCTGGCGGCCGCCGACCAGATGACTCTCAACCATGATCGCCCGGATGCCGGTGTTGCCGGCCAGGCGCTGCGCGCACACCGAGCGGGCGGCCTCCGGCTGGCGCAGCGGATCCTTGCTGCTGTTGGCGTGACTGCAGTCCACCATGACGGTATCGGGAAGCTCCGCGCTTCGCAGCAGAGTCTGGGCGGCGGCCACGGCCTCCGGCTGGTAGTTCGGTTCGCTGCCGCCGCGCAGCACCAGGTGGCAGTCCGGGTTGCCGCTGGTCTCGAGGATGGCGGGTGCGCCTTCCTTGGTCAGCGACGGAAACAGGTGTTTGTGGGCGGCGGCGCGGATCGCGTCGATGGCCACCTGCACGTCGCCGTCGGTGCGATTCTTGATGCCGACGGGCATGGAAAGCCCGGAGGCCAGCTCGCGGTGAATCTGGCTTTCCACGGTGCGCGCGCCGATGGCGCCCCAGCTGATCAGATCCGTGTAGTACTGACCGAAGGTGGTGTCGAGGAACTCGGTTCCCGCCGCCAGACCGGTATCGGCCACGTCGATGAGCAGCTGCCGCGCGAGGCGCAACCCGCGGTTGATCTGAAAGGTGCCGTCGAGGCCCGGATCGTTGATCAGCCCTTTCCAGCCCATCACCGTTCGCGGCTTCTCGAAGTACACCCGCATTACACAGAAGATCTGCCCGGCAACCTCACGGGCAACGGGCTCGAGGTGGCGAGCGTAGTCCAGGGCCGCGGCCGGATCGTGCACCGAACACGGTCCGACGATGGCCAGCAGGCGCGGATCTTCCCCGTCGAGAATGGCTTTGATGGTGGCGCGCGCAGCGCTCACCAGATCCCCGACGGCGGCCGGCAGCGGCAGTTCCTCTTCGAGCACCGCGGGCGAGATCAGCGGATGGGTGCGGGTGATGCGTAAATTGTCGGTCGGCATGGATGGCAGTGTACTGCACTGCTCCATCTGGCATCAGCGCTCCACACAGGCTCTTTTCGGGCCCAAGCGGGCCACTAGTCCAGGCGGTAGACCCGGGCTGCCGTGCCGTAGAACAGGGCGTGCTGTTCCGCCTCGCTGAAGCGGGCGGCGATCTTTTTCAGGCCGTTGTACAGCACCGGATAGGACAGCGAACGCTTGTCCACCGGAAAGTTGCTCTCGAACATGCAGCGCTCGGGGCCGAAGGCGTCGATGGTGTGCAGGTAGTAGCGCGCCTGGGCGGCGACGAAGTCGTCCGACGTTGGCGGCGCCGTCTCCTTGTCCCAGCCGAAGCCGTTGTCGGGCATGGCAAGGCCGCCGAGCTTGGCCACGACGTTGGGGCAGGCGGCGATTTCGACGATGTCCTCACGCCACTGCTCGTAGATCTCCTCGCGCCGGTCGGCGTACGGCCCCACCCCGAGCGGGGTTCCGAAGTGATCGAGAATCATGGTGGTGCGGGGAACCGCCCGTGCCAGGTCGGCGAACGCCCGGTTCTGGTGGTGGTAGTGCCAGGTGTCGTAGCTGAAGCCGACGGCGCCGAGCCGCGTCAGCCCGCTGCGGAAGTCGGGGTCGGCGTACAGACCCTCGGGCGCGCGCCCGGGAATGGTCAGCGCTTGGGGGTGCGGATCGCGGGCGCCGGCGTGGCGGATGCCGCGGAACAGGCCGCCGCCGGCCGCTTCGTGGGCGTCGAGAACCTCCTCCACGGCGTCGCCCAGGGTCAGGTCGGCGTGCCCGACGATGGCGGCAATGGTGGCTTTGTCGGGGTCGCGCCGGCTCGCCTCGGCGAGTTCGCGGACGAACTCGGTCTCGCCGACGCAGCGCAGCTGCTCGGGCCCGGCCTCCCGGTAGCAGGCCCGGCACTCGACGAATACGGTTTTCTCGACGTTGTGGCCGGTTTCGGTGTCCGCCCACAGGTCGTCGAGGAGGTAGTCGAAGTTCGGCCGCCGCCACAGGTGGTGGTGGGGATCGACGATGGGGCGGTCGGGATCGATGATCGGCTCGCGGATCAGATCGAGCCATTCGCGGCTGCCGGGGGCGGGCGCTGCCATAGAGATCTCCGAGGCTAAGAGGGCTCGCGGATGATAAACGCCGTTTGTCGGCCGGGGGAATCGCAGGTTAAATCATCTGGATGAGCACCCGACCCCTGCGCATCGCCCTGGCCGGCATCGTCCACGAGACCAACACCTACTGTCGTGATCTCACCACGGCGGCGGATTTTCATCAGATTCGCGGCGAGCGCATCCTGCGCACCCGCGATCAGCAGTCGGACATCGGCGGCGCGGTGGCCGCCTGCGAAGCGGCCGCCATCGAGCCGGTGCCGCTGCTCTACGCCCAGGCGCAGCCTTCCGGCACCATCGAGCTCGATTGCTACCAGAGCTTCCGTCGGGAGATTCTCGACGGCCTTGCCGCTGGCGCGCCGCTCGACGGCGTGGTGCTGTGTCTCCACGGCGCCGGCGTGGTCGAGGGAATCGAGGACCTCGAGGGCGATCTGGCCGCCGCCGTGCGCGAACGGGTCGGTCCGGACGTTCCGGTGGCGGCCAGCTTCGATCTCCACGGCAACATCACCCAGGCCATGGCGGATGCGCTGGACGGGGTGTTCGCCTGTCACCACTATCCCCACGTCGATCTCCACGAGCGCGCGGCGGAAGCCGTGGCCTTCGTGGCCGGGCTGGCGAAAACTCCAACGACCACCGCCGTGGAGGTGGTTCGACTGCCCCTGCTCATGCCCACCACCACCACATTCCTCGGCGTCGGCCAGGCGTGGCTCGAACGCATGCTGGCCGCGGAAGCCGCGCCCGGCGTCGTCGACGTCAGCTGGTTTCACGGTTTTCCCTACACCGACATCGAGTACGTCGGCAGCTCGGTGGTGGTGACCGCGATGGGCGACGATCGCGCCGCCGCGGCGCGCGCGGCCGCCAACCTGGCCCACGAGCTGGCGTTCGCGCTGTGGCAGGAACGCGAGAGTTTCCGGCCGATGAGCCTGTCTGCGGCGGAGGCGGTGGCGGAAGCGCGACGGCTGGCGGACGAACCGGGGGAAGGCCCGGTGGTGATACACGAGACCTCGGACAACTGCGGCGCCGGCTGTCCGGGGGACGGCACCCACCTGCTGCGAGCCATGCTCGACGCCGGCCTCGAGAACGCCTGCTTCGGCTTCATCGTCGATGCCGAGGCCGCTGCCGCTGCGCATCGGGCCGGCGTCGGCGGCACAATCGAGGTGGCCCTGGGCGGGCGCTACGACGAGCTGCACGGCGAGCCGCTGCCGGTGCGCGGCTACGTCAAGAGCCTCCACGACGGGCGCATCACCCTGCAGGCCATGTTCAAGGGGGCGCCGCTCAAGCTCGGGCCCATGGCGCGCCTGGTGGTGGACGACATGGACATTATCGTCGCATCGCGGCGCAGCCAGACCTTCGATCCGGAACCGTTTCTGGCGCTCGGTGTCGACGTGGTGCGCTGCCGCTACGTGGCGCTGAAGTCGAGCAATCACTTTCGCGCCGGCTTTCAGTCCATTGCCCGGTCCATCGTCACCGCCGACCCGCCGGGACTATCCACCCATCACATCGAGATCTTCCCCCGCAGCCGCGCGCCGGGCCCGCTGTGGCCGCTGGACGCCGACGCGTCGTTCACCTGACGCAGATCCAGCCGCGGCGCGTTCAGGCCGCCGCGGCGATGGCGCGCTCCAATTCGGCGAGCCGCGCTGCCACCTTGTCCGGACGCTGCGACCCGAGGTGCAGCACAAGCCGGTGCACGCCGAGATCGCGGAACGCGCGGATCGCGTCGTCGTCGGCGACGTTGGGCGTGACGATGATCTCGAAGTCGTCGCCGCTGCGGCCGCTGGCGGCGAGCGCGGTGTCCAGGCGTTGCAGCAGCGGTGCGGTGGTCTCCGGGGTCAGAGCGAAGCCGTACCAGCCGGCACCGAAGCGGGCGGCACGGCGCAGCGCCGCCTGGCTGTGGCCGCCCACCAGGATCGGCACGTGCGGTTGCTGCAGCGGTTTCGGATCCAGGCGCGCGGCGTTGACGTGGAAGTGTCTGCTTATATCCCGGGTGCTGAAGCTCAGGTCAGTTGAGCACGGCGTAGCCGCGATTGCGCAGGCAGTTGCGAACCACCATCTGGCGTTCCTGCACGGCGTCGCCGGTGCCCCGGGCGCCGCCCACCACGGCACCGGCGCCGGCGGTCCGTTTCGCGGTATCGCTGTTGCCTACGGCGGCCCCGATGAGGCCGCCAACGACGGCGCCCGCCGCGGCGCCGCCCGCGGCGCGGCCGCCAACGGCCACCTGCTCGGCGTATTCCTGGCACTCCATGCGATCCAACCGGTACTGGGCGGCGTCGACGCCGCGCATGTCGACGATGGGTCCGCGACGGCCGGCGCAGCCGGTGGCGAGGATCAGCATCAGGCAGACCAGCAGAACACGGACCATGGGATTCTCCTCGGCTTTCTCAACGCGCCATCGGCTCACGGACTCAACGCGCACGGACGCGGATCACCGTTTGGGCAAGTGTAGTGCAGTTCTACCAGGCGGTGCCTGAACGCGCCCTGAACGAGCGCTCACGGGGCGGCCAGGCGCTCGAGGCGCGGGTAGCGCGCCGCGAGCAGCACGGTGCGCGCGACCATGAACACGGTCATCGCCAGCCACAGGCCGTGATTGCCCAGGTGATCCAGGGTGAGCCAGACCGTGGCGATGAAGCAGAGCACGGCGACGAACATGCTGTTGCGCAGCTCGGCCGTGCGGGTGGTGCCGATGAACACGCCGTCCAGATGGAAGGCGCCCACGGCGACCAGCGGCGCGAGGACCATCCAGGGCAGATACGCCCGGGCGCTGGCGCGAACCTCGGGCAGCGTGGTGATCAGATCGATCAGCACGCCGCCGGCCAGGGCGTAGAACCCGCTCACCGCCAGCGCCACCAGCACCGACCAGCCCAGGGTGTAGCCCGCAGCGGCCCGCAGGGTGGCGCGATCGCGGGCGCCGAAGGCATTGCCGGTCAGGGTCTCGGCGGTGTGGGCGAGGGCGTCGAGACCGAAGGACATGAAGAAGAACAGCTGCAGCAGCACGGCGTTGGCGGCCAGGGTACGGTCGCCGAGTCCAGCGCCGAGCACGGTAAAGGCGAAGAACGGCAGCTGCACGAAGAACGAGCGCACGATCAGATTGGCGCTGACCCCGAACAGAGCGAGCAGGCGGTCGCGCTGCAGAAGGACCTCGCGGGACGGCCTGACGGCGCCGCGCGCGGCGAGAATCCGGAGCAGCAGGACCAGGCCGACGCCGGCGGCCAGCCACTCGCTGATGGCGGTGCCGAGCGCCACGCCTGCCACGCCCCAGCCGAGCACCACGACGAACAGCAGATCGAGCGCCACGTTGGCCACGTTCAGCAGCACGGTGACCAGCAGCGCCGCGCCCATGCGCTGCAGGCCGAACAGGGCGCCGAGCACGGCGAAGTGGCTGAGCAGGGCGGGCGCGCCCCAGATGCGCAGGGTGAGATAGGTGGCGGCAAGGTCTTCCACCTGGGTGCTGGCCGGAAAGATCCACAGCCCGAGCGCGGCGAGGGGTCGACCCAGGGCGACCAGCAGCACGCCGAGCCCGGCGCCGACGACGACGGCGCGCGCCGCGATGGCGGCAATCTCGGCGGCGCGGCCGCCGCCAGCGGCCTGGGCCACCAGGCCCGTGGTGCCCATGCGCAGAAAGCCGAACATCCAGTAGATCGCGTTGAACACCGCGGCGCCCACCGCCACCGCCCCGATGTAGGCTGGATCCGGCAGGCGCCCCATCACCGCGGTGTCGACGGCGCCGACCAGCGGCGTCGACAGGTTGGCCAGCACCACCGGCCAGGTCAGGGTCCAGACCCGGCGGTGCCAGTGGGTGGGAGGACGGGGCGCGGAATCGCTGGCGCAAGGCATGGGTGGATTCTGCGCGACGCGGCCCTGTGCGTGGTAGGCGATTCGGTTGAATTACCCCGGGGCATTGGTCAACCTGTCGCCCCTTCGGGAGGAAATGCGTGGACAAGCGCGAACTGCTCGAGCAGCTCAGGATCGACCGTGACGACGAACCGTCTTCCGGCTCCGCGCGGCCGTTGAAATGGTTTCTGATCATCGCCGTGGTCGGTGGCCTGGCGTTCGTTGCCTGGTTCTTCGAGTTCCCCGACGATTCCACCCTCGTGGTACCGACGGCCGTCGCAGCCGCCAGCCCGGTCACGGCACCCGGGTCGAGCGTTCTCGATGCCACCGGCTATGTCGTGGCCCGACGCCAGGCCACGGTGAGTTCCAAGGTCACCGGCAAGGTGGTGGAGGTGCTGATCGAAGAGGGCATGCGGGTCGAGGCGGGCCAGCTGCTGGCGACCCTGGACGATCGGATTCCCCAGGCCGAGCTGGCGCTGGCGCAGAGCCGCCTCGGCGCGGTGCGCGCCGGGCTCGGCGAGCTCGACGCCGAGCTGCGTCAGGCGCGCCTGGACCTCAAGCGCACCGAGGACCTTGCCACGCGGAGTCTGGCCAGTCAGGCCGACCTGGATCGCGACCGCCTCGCCGTGGACGTGCTGCTCGCGCGCATCGAGCGCACCCGCGAGGACATCGCCGTGGCCGAGCAGACTGTGACGGTGCAGCGCCGCGTGGTGGACGACATGCAGATCCGCGCGCCGTTCACCGGCATCGTCATCGCCAAGGCGGCGCAGCCCGGAGAAATGATCTCGCCGGTCTCCGCCGGCGGCGGCTTCACGCGTACCGGCATATGCACCCTGGTGGACATGGACTCCCTGGAAGTGGAGGTGGACGTGAACGAGGCCTACATAAACCGGGTCCTGCCCGGCCAGGCGGTCACCGTCACGTTGAACGCCTATCCGGACCGCGGCATTCCCGCCGAGGTGATCGCCATCATCCCCGCCGCCGATCGCACCAAGGCCACGGTCAGGGTCCGGGTCGCGCTGCTCGAGCGCGACCCGCGGGTGCTGCCGGACATGGGGGTGAAGGTCGCCTTTCTCGAAGCCCAGCCGACGGCGGCGACCGGGGCCCCGGCGGAAGCCGCGGTCACCATCCCGGCCGCCGCCGTCGATCGCGCCGGCGGCCAGTTCGTGTGGCTGGTCCGCGACGGCACCGTGCGCCGGCAGGCGGTGACCGTCGGCGAGCGCCGCGGCGATCGGGTGCAGGTGGTCGATGGCCTGCGCGGCGGCGAGCGGGTGGTGACGCCGCTCGGCAAGGAACTGCTGGCGTCCCTGGCGGACGGCCGCCGCGTCGAAATCGTCAACTGAGGAAGCCGCCGATGACGGCCATGGTCCATCTCGACAAGGTTTGTAAGAGCTACCGACGCGGTAAGGAGGTGCTGCAGGTCCTCGAGGACATCGATCTCGACATCGAGGAGGGGGACTTCGTCGCCCTCATGGGCCCGTCCGGATCCGGTAAGTCGACGCTGCTCAATCTCATCGGCGGCATCGATCAGCCGACCGGCGGCGTGGTCGAGGTGGCCGGTCAGCGTCTCACCGGTCTGTCGAGCTCCGCGCTGGCGGCCTGGCGTTCCCGCCACATCGGCTTCGTGTTCCAATTCTACAACCTGCTGCCGGTGCTGAGTGCGGTGCGCAACGTCGAGCTGCCGCTGCTGCTGACCCGGCTGTCGCGCCGGCAGCGCCGGCGCAACGCGCTCACGGCGCTGGAGATCGTCGATCTGGCGGATCGGGCGACCCACAAACCGGGCGAACTTTCCGGCGGTCAGCAGCAGCGGGTCGCCATCGCACGGGCGCTGGTGGCGGATCCGTCGCTGTTGGTCTGCGACGAGCCGACGGGCGATCTCGATCGCGAGTCCGCGGACGAGATCCTCGGACTGCTCGGCATTCTCAACCGCGATCACGGCAAGACCATCATCATGGTCACCCATGACCCACGGGCGGCGGATCATGCGCGCCACACGCTGCACCTCGACAAGGGCAAGCTGCTCGTCGACGCGGCGGAACCGGCAGGAGCGTCGGCATGAGCTGGTTCGGGCTGGTCTGGTCGAATCTGTTCCGCCACCGGGTGCGTACCGGACTGACCCTGTTGTCGGTGCTGGTGGCGTTCCTGCTGTTTGCCCTGTTGCGCAACGTCATCGAGTCGTTCTCCGGCGGGCTGGAAGTGGCCGGCGTCGACCGGCTGGTGACGTCACCCAAGTACTCGATCATCGACCCGCTGCCGCTGGCGCATCTCAATCAGATCGCCGCCGTCGATGGCGTGGCGGCGGTCACCCACGCGAACTGGTTCGGCGGCTACTACCAGGAGAACAGCAACTTCTTCCCCAAGTACCCGGTGGAGCCGCGGGAATGGTTTTCCATGTACCCTGAATACCGCATTGCGCCGGAGCAGCTGGAAGCCTTCGCGAACACGCGGACCGGCGCCGTAGTGCCGGCGTCCCTGGCCGAGGAGTACGGCTGGTCGGTGGGCGACCGCATCCCGATCACCGCCGACATTTACCCCCGGCGTGACGGCAGCCGGCTGTGGGAGTTCGACCTGGTGGGGACCTACACCGGTCCGCCGGGCGAGAGCGAGCCGGTCACCTTCCTGTTCCAGTACGACTACTTCGACGAGGCGGCGCAGTTCGGTTCGGGCACGGTGGGCTGGTTCGTGGTGCGGGTGGTCGATCCGGACGCCGCGGCGGAGGTGGCGAGCCGCATCGATGCCGCGTTCGAGAACTCGTTGAACCCGACACGGACCTCGACGGAGGCGGAGTATCAGCGTCAGTTCGCCAGCCAGATCGGCGACATCGGACTGATGATGAGCGGCATTCTCGGTGCGGTGTTCTTCACCATCCTGCTGCTCACCGGCAACACCATGGCCCAGGGCCTGCGCGAGCGCATACCCGAACTGGCCGTGCTCAAGACCCTCGGATTCTCGGACACCGGTGTGTCGCTGCTGGTGCTGGCGGAGGCGGTGCTGCTGTTCGTCGTCGGCGGCGCCCTCGGGCTCGGTCTCGGCGCCCTGGCGACGGTGGCGCTCGCGCCGACGCTGGAAACCGTGACCGGCGTGTTTCAGCTTTCCTGGACCACGGTCGCCCTGGGCTTCGCCCTCGCGGGACTGCTGGGCCTCGCGGTCGGGGCGGTGCCGGCGCTGGCGGCCCGGCGCCTGACCATCGTCGACGCGCTGCGGGAGCAGTAGCCGTGTTCGGTCAGATCCTCGAGATCACCTGGATGAATCTGCGCAACGTGGGCTCGCGCCTGGGCTCGTCGTCGGTGATCGTGGTCGGCATCGCCGGGGTGGTGGCCGTACTCGTGGCGCTGCTGGCGATGGGCGCGGGATTCCGCAGCGCGCTCGAGCGCAGCGGCGAGCCGGACCGGGCCATCGTGCTGCGTGGCGGCTCGACGGGTGAACTCTCGAGCGGCATCAGCAACGAAGCCCGCAACATCGTCGCGAGCTTCGCTGGTGTGATCGCCTCGAGCGGCGAACTCTACACCGTGGCCGACATTCCCAAGCGCTCGAATCAGAGTGCCGCCAACGTGGTCATTCGCGGCGTGGAGGATGCGGCGTTCGCCATCCGCCCGGAGATCCGCACGGTGGCAGGGCGACGTTTCGAACCCGGCCGCGGCGAGGTCATCGTCGGCCGCGGCGCGGCGGCCGAATTCGAGGGCCTCGACCTTGGCCGCAGCATCGAACTGCGCAACAGCACCTGGACCATCGTCGGCATTTTCGAGGCGGACGGGTCTGCCTACGAGTCCGAGATCTGGGCGGATCTCAACTCCGCGCAGGCGGCGTTCCGGGTCGGCGGGTTTCAGAGTTCCATGCGCATCCGCGTGGACGATCCCGCACTCATCGCCGACATCGCGGCCCGGGTGGAGGACGATCCCCGACTCGATCTCGAGGTGATCTCAGAGGTCGACTACTACCGGGCTCAGGCGAATCGGCTGGCTTCGCTGATCACCGGATTCGGCTATGCGGTGGCCAGCATCATGGCCATCGGCGCGGTGTTCGCGGCCCTCAATACCATGTACTCGGCGGTGTCCAACCGCACCGTGGAGATCGGCACCCTGCGGGCGCTGGGATTCCGCGGCCTGCCGGTGGTGGTGTCGGTGATGTTCGAAGCGCTGGTGCTGGCACTGCTCGGCGGCGCGCTGGGTGCAGGCATTGCCTATATCGGGTTCAACGGCATGACCGTTTCGACCCTGAACTCCTCGACCTTCTCCCAGGTGGCGTTCGATTTTGCCGTGACCGGCCGGCTGATGCTGCTCGGCCTGATCTGGGCCGTGGCGCTCGGGATCGTCGGCGGGTTGTTTCCCGCGGTGCGCGCCGCCCGCCTGCCCATCACGGCTGCCCTGCGGCGAGGCTGAGGTCCGCCCGGCGTTCAGCGGCGACTGGCCAGCGCCAGGGTGTTACCGCCCGGGTCGCGGAAGAACACCATCCACTCCTCGGTGCCGGGGTTGTCGAACACGCCGGTGTCGTCGCGGTGCACGAAGTGCGGCGCGTCCTCGAACTTCACGCCCTTCGCCTTGAGGGTCCGGTAGGCGGTATCGATATCGTCGACGCGGAAGTACAGGGTGGCCGGGTCCGCGTTCGCCTCGAGCATCAGCCGCACGCCGCCGAAATCGAAGAACAGCAGGCCCGGCGGGTCGAAGGTGGCGAGCAGGCGCGCGCCGAGCTTGTCGCGGTAGAACAGACACGACTCCTGCAGATCGTCGGCATGGGCGGCGACCTGATGAAGGTGGGTGAGTCGCACGATGATCCCTCCCGCATTGACGGCCTGATCGAGTCTACGCCCGCGGAGCGTCGCCCGTAAGCGCGTTACCCGCGGCGCCTTCGGTTGCCGGCGCAACGCCCTGGGCCACCGCATCCCAGCCGAACACGTCCTCGGCGATACTGTACAGTGCCGGCACCAGAAACAGGGTGATGAACGTGGCGAACAACACGCCGTAGGCGAGTGATACCGCCATGGGAATCACGAAGGCGGTGGCCGGCGTGGCCGTGAGCATGAGCGGTACCAGGCCGACGAAGGTGGTCACGGACGTCAGCAGGATCGGCCGGAAACGCACCACGCCGGCATTCAGCACCGCCTCGTGAATGCTCGTGCCTTCGCGGCGCTGCCGGTTGATGTAGTCCACCAGCACCAGGCTCGAGTTCACCACCACGCCGGACAGCGCGACGATGCCGAGCATGGAGAAGAACACCAGCAGTTCGCCCATGATCCAGTGGCCGACGATGGCGCCCACCGCGCCGAACGGAATCACGCTCATGATGACCAGGGGCTGCACGTAGGACCGCAATGGTATCGCCAGCAATGCGTAGATGATCACCAGCGCGAGCAGGGCCGAGAAGGCGAGGCCGGTCATGGCCTTGGTGCGCTCTTCCTGTTCGCCGGACAGCCCGATGTTGATGCCCCGGTACTTCTCCATCAGGGCCGGGATGACCTCTCTCTGGATGCTGGCGTTCACTTCCTCCGGACTCACCTGGCTGCGGTCGACGTCGGCGGTGACGTTCACCACCCGATGGCCGTCGACCCGGCGGATGCTGGAGAAGCCGCGTCCGATTTCGAACCGCGCCACACTGTAGAACGGCACTTCGGAGCCGTCGGGGGTGCGGATGTACATGTCCTCGAGATTGCCGATGGAGGTGCGCTCGTCCTCCGGGAACCGCACCATCACCCGCACTTCGTCCTGGCCGCGCTGAATGCGTTGCGCCTCGATGCCGTAGAAGGCGTTGCGCACCTGGCGCGCGAGGTCGTTCAGGGTCAGTCCCAGATTCCGCGCCTCCGGCAGCAGCTCGAGTTTGATCTCCTGCTTGCCCGAGCGGAACGAATCGGAAATGTCGAACACGCCGTCGTAGCGGGTCAGCTCCGCCCGCAGCGCGGCCGCCGCCTCGCGCATGCGGTCGACGTTCTTGCCGGACAGCTGGTAGTTGATCGGCTCGCCGGCGGAGAACGCGTCGGCGTTGAAGCTCAGCTTCACCGCGTCGGGAATGTCTCCGCTCAATTCGCGCCAGCGCCGGGCAATGGCTTTCGCCGAGAGATCGTTGCGTTCGGCCAGCGGCTTGAGTTCGATCACGACCTCGGCGAAGTGGCTGCGTCCGGGCATGTTGCCCCGGCCGGGACCGTCGCGTTCGACGATGGCGCCGATGCTCGAGAGCATGTTGACGATCATCGAGCCGGATTCCGAGGGCACCTGTTCGTCCAGCTCCGTTCGCAGATTTTCGGCGGCGGCCTCGATGCGTTCCGCGGCGCGGGAGGTAACGTCCACCGAAGTGCCCTCGGGCATTTCCAGCTGGGCATAGATCCGGTCACCTTCCACGGCGGGAAAGAAGCCGAACACCACGCGGCCGCTGGCGATCAGCGCGACCGCCAGGATCAGCACCCCCAGTCCCGCCGCAGCGGTGGCGTAGCGCCACTCCACGGCCCTAGACAGCAGCGGCTTGTAATGATGGCTGGCCACGTTCTCCAGCCATCCGGAGAGTCGCGCCTGAAGACCGTTCCATCGTTTCGACAACCCGTGGGTCGGTTCGGAGTGGTTCCGGTGGGCCAGGTGGGCGGGCAGAATCAGCTGGGATTCGATGATGCTGAATACCAGGGCGATGATCACCACGCTGCCGATGACGCCGAAGAATTCGGCCATGCGGCCGGGAACGATGATCAGCGGCAGAAACGCCGCCATGGTGGTGAGGACGCCGAAGATCACCGGAACGGATACCTCAAAGGTGCCGTCGATGGCGGCCTGCACCGGGTCCTTGCCCATCTGCTCGTGACCGTAGACGCGCTCGCCGACCACGATGGCGTCGTCGACCAGGATGCCGAGCACCAGGATGAACGCCATCACGGTCATCGTGCTGATGGAGATGTCCGCGTACGGGAACACCGCCAGCGTGCCGAGCAGGGCGATCGGAATGCCCGCCGCCACCCACATGGCGAGACGGAAACGCAGGAACAGGGCCAGAATGATGACCACAAGGACCAATCCGGACAGCGCCGTGTTGGTCAGCGTGTCGAGCCGCTCGGTGAGCTGTTTCGATTCGTCCGTCCACACCGTGAGCCTGAGTCCGGGTGGCAGCAGCGCCTGGTACTCGGCCACATAGGCGCGCACGTCGCGGGCCATCTGAATGGTGTCTTCCTTGCCGACCTGGAACACCTTGACCACCACCGCCGGCTCACCGTTGAAGCGCGCGCGCAGATCGCCTTCCTCGAAGTCGTCGCGGATGCTGGCGAGCTCCTGCAGGGTGACCTTGGTGCCGTCGCCGCGCGTCAGCACGACGATGTCCTCGAACTCCTGACCCCAGTAGGCCTGGCCCTTGGTGCGGATGAGGATTTCTCCGCCCTCGGTGCGGATGGTGCCGCCGGGCATGTCGAGGGAGGCGTTGCGCACGGCGCGGGCGACGTCGTCCAGGCTGAGGCCGTAGCGGCGCAGCACGTATTCGGAAATCTCCAGGGAAATCTCGTAGGGACGCACGTAGGTCAGCGTGACCTGAGAGATCCCGTCCAGCGCGGCGATGTCGTCGCGGACCTCCTTGCCGATTTCCTTCAGGGTGCGTTCGTCAGCGTTGCCGGAGACGGCGATCTGGGCAACACCCCGGGTGATCACGGCCTTCGAGACGATGGGCTTCTCGGTTTCGACCGGGAAGCTGTTGATGCCGTCGACCCGGCTCTTGATCTCGTTCAGCGCTTCGTTGGAGTCGGCTTCGAGGTCGAGTTCGGCGAGCACGCTGCAGGCCCCCTCGGCGGCGGTGGTATGGATCTTGTCGATCCCTTCCACGCCTTCGATGGCTTCCTCGATGCGCAGGCACACACCCTGCTCGGACTCTTCCGGCGCCGCGCCCAGATAGGGCACGGATATGCTCACCATCTGGGTGTTGATGTTGGGGAACTCTTCCTGATGGACGGTGAACATGGCGAGCCCGCCGCCGACCAGCAGTACGGCCATGAGCAGGTTGGCGGCGACGGGGTTCGTGGTGAACCAGGCGATGGCCTTGTACATGAGCTCAGCCGTTCACGCGGACGCTGACGATTGCCGCGTCGGGAACCTGCGTGACCGGCTTCACCGGCATGCCTTCCACCGCGGTCTGAATGGGCGATATGCAGACCCGTTCGCCGGCGGCGAGACCGTGGGCCACCAGCACCTCGTCCTGGTACAGCCGCAGCGGCTCGATCTGGCGGTAGCGCAGCCGGTCTTCGGCGTCGACCACGAGCACCCGGTTGCCCTCGCGCAGTGCCGAGCGCGGCAGCACGATCACGTTGTCGGCGATGAGCCCCTCGATCTCGGCATTGACGAACAGCCCCACGGCGAGCGGCGGGGTGTCGGCGTCGTTGTCGACCCGGGCGACCACGTTGACCATGCGGCTCATGGTGTCGATCGCCGCTTCGGTGCGGACGATGCGGCCGCGCCAGGTGAGCTGCTGGCCCGCGAACTCGGCGGACAGCGTCACGCCCGGCTGCAGCTCGACGGGCAGCTCGCCGCGGATGCCCACCGGCATGTTCAGGAACGCGAGCTGGCGGTCGGCGATGGGCAGGCGGACCTCGGCGTCCGCGGTTGCGTACAGGGTGGCCACCGCGGCGCCGCGGCTGACGAACTGGCCGATGTCCACCGACTCGCGGCGTACCAGGCCGGTGAACGGCGCGCGGATCTCGGTGCGGCTGAGGTCACGCCCCGCCTGTTCGATGCTCGCGCGGGTGTCCTGCAGCGTGGCTTCGGCAACCCGGTACGCGCGCAGCGCGTTCTCCAGCACGGAACGGCTGGCGAGCTGCTTGGCCTCGAGGCTTTCCATGCGCTGGAACTCGAACTGGGCGTGCTCGAACTCGGCCTCGGCTCGAGACAGTGCGGCCCGGGCGCGCTCTACGGCGGAGCGGTAGTCCTGATCCTCTAGACGCAGCAGGGCTTCACCGGATTCGAAGCTGCCGCCGTTGACCAGGGAGGGGGATATCCAGCGCACCCGGCCGGAGACCTCGGGAATGAGTTCGGATTCGGTGTTCGGCGCCACGGTGCCCTGGGAGTGCACGGTGAGCTGCACCGATCGCGGCTGCACTTCGAGCACGCGGACCGTGGCCGCCACCGGTTCCGGGATGCTCGGTTTGAGTTCCGGGCTGGTGGCCAGCAGAGTGACCGCGCCGAAGACGCTGGCGATGAGAATCGCGGCGGGGACGATGAATTTGCGGATCATTGGGCTTGTACCTCGACGGCGGGAGCGCGCACGGCTGCGAACGCGCGACGCGCGGATTCCCGGTTCAGGCGGGTCATGGACTGGATGCTGGTGCGCACGGCGACGACGTCGCGTTCGGCGAGCGCCGAATCGAGTTGCCGTGCCAGCGCACGATGGGTGTCGTAGTCCACCACCACGTGGTCTTCCAGCGGCACCATACGCGGCGCGAACTGGAGCAGCAGGCTGCGCGCGATGAGCCGGCAGACCAGATTGCCGCTGGCTTCCATGATTGCGGTCATGAGCTCGATGCGCGCCTGGGCGTGGCTGGCCCGGTCGGGGGTTGCCTCCAGCAGCGTTCGCAGCCGGTCACGGATCTTCAGCAGTTCGGTCTCGCTGCCCCGGCATACAGCGGACTCGGCTGCCAGGGTGACCAGGCTGCCGAGCACCTGCAGCACCTGATCCACCAGATCCTCGTCGGGCACCTCCCCCAGCGCGAGCATGTGCCCGATCACGTCGAGGCTCGCCTCGTGCAGCGGCGCCACCCGGGCGCCGCCGGGCTGAATGCTGGCAAGGCCGAGCTGCTCGAGCTTCTTCATGGCCTCACGGACCGCGCCGCGGTTGGCGTCGAAGCGTGCCGCCAGATCCCGTTCCGACGGCAGCCGCTCACCGCACCGGTACTGGCCGACGAGAATGTCGTGGGTCAGGCTGTCGGCGATCTCTTCGTGCTTGGTCGGCGTCATGGTGCGAAATCCTCGTGGCGGGGGCCGGAGAGCCAATGCGCGTCTGCTCGTACCATATTGATCTGACCGCAATGGTCAGACCATAATGGTCAGTGCATTGTAGTCATCGTTGGGCCGATGTCCAGTGCTGCGTTCATGTTCGGGGCCGATATGGTTACTTTCGGTAACAGCGTCGCGTCTCCGGTTCGCCGATCCCGCTGCCGTGCGCGGCCTGGCGCGTTATGCGATCATCGCCGGTTTGTTTGCTGAAGAACTCGAGGATCCTGCCCGTGCAACACTACGACGTCGTCATCGTCGGTGCCGGCCTGTCCGGCATCGGCGCCGCCTACCACCTCCAGGAGAAGTGTCCGGGGCGGACGTTCGCCATTCTCGAGGGGCGCGACGCCATCGGCGGCACCTGGGATCTGTTCCGCTATCCCGGAATCCGCTCGGACAGCGACATGCATACCCTCGGCTACGTGTTCAAGCCGTGGCGCGAGGCCAAGGCGATCGCCGACGGCCCGTCGATCCGCAGGTACGTCAACGAAACGGCGGAAGAACACGCCATCACCGAGCACATCCGTTTCCGCCATTCGGTGAAGTCCGCACGCTGGTCCACGGATCACGCCCGCTGGACGGTGGTGGCGGAGCACGATGGGGCGCCGGTGGAGGTGAGCTGCAATTTCCTCTTCATGTGCGGCGGCTATTACAGCTATGAGCAACCCCACGATCCGGGGTTCGAGACCCTGGACGCGTTCAAGGGTCAGGTGGTGCACCCGCAGTTCTGGCCCGAGGACCTCGACTACGCCGGCAAGCGGGTGGTGGTGATCGGCAGCGGCGCCACGGCAATGACCCTGGTGCCGGCCATGGCCGAAGGCGGCGCCGAAGTCACCATGCTGCAGCGCTCGCCCACCTACGTGGTGTCGCGTCCGGATCTGGATGCGGTCGCCAACACCCTGCGCAGGTTCCTGCCGGAGACCTGGGCCTACGCCATCACCCGTTTCAAGAACGTACAGCTGCAGCGGTTCTTCTACCACCGCACCCGCACCCGGCCGGGCAAAGTCAAGGAGATGCTCCTGAACGCAGTGCGCAAGCACCTGGGCGACGACTACGTCCGGGAACACTTCACGCCGAGCTACAACCCCTGGGACCAGCGGCTGTGCCTGATTCCCAACGCGGACCTGTTCGAGTCGATCAAATCCGGCCGAGCCAAGGTCGTCACCGATCACATCGATCGCTTCACCGCAAGCGGCATCAGGCTCGCCTCGGGGGAAGAGATCGAAGCCGACATCATCGTGACGGCGACGGGGCTCAAGCTGGCCGTCATGAGCGGCGTGGCGTTCGCGGTGGACGGCGAGCCGGTGAGCTTTCCGGAAACCTGGTCGTACAAGGGCATGATGTTTTCCGGCGTGCCGAACCTGGTGCAGACCTTCGGCTACATCAACGCCTCGTGGACGCTGCGCGCGGATCTGACCTCGGAGTACGTGTGCCGGCTGCTGAACCACATGCAGGCGACGGGGATGCGCCAGTGCACGCCGCAGCTGCGCGAAGAAGACCAGAACATGGTCGCGCGGCCCTGGATCGACGACTTCTCCGCCGGCTACATGCAGCGCGCCATGCACCTGTTCCCGAAGCAGGGCGATCGCGGGCCGTGGCGCAACACCCAGAATTACGCGGTGGATCGCAGGATGATCCGCAATGCGCCCCTTGAAGACGGTGCGCTGCGGTTTACCAATCCGGTGCCGGCCACCGGGCAGGCGGCGGCTCGTTCGGATGAGCCACAGACTGCGACTGCCGCCTGAGCCCGGAGCGGCGCGGTGCGCGACAGGCTGTCGCTGAGATACGCCTTCGAGCTGGTCTTCGCCCTCGCCGCCGGGGTCGCCGCGCTGGCCGTCCTGCAGACGTTTCTGATCGGCCGGCACTTCATCATCCCGACGGCGGTTCTGGCCGTCGCTGTAGTGCTCGGCAACGTCGCCTGGTGCGGCTTCCGCGACCAGCGCTGGGCCAAGTACCTGTTGTTCTGGTGTGGATTCCTCGCCACCGCGCACTTCTTTTTCGCGCTGTTCTGGGCAAAGAAGTATCGCGAGCTGCTCGGCGCGGCGTTCGAGCCGCTGTGCGTTCTGCTGGTGCTGGCCCTGGGGTTCGTCACCTGGCAGTACGCCCGGCGCAACCGGCTCTTTGGATGATGCGTCGGCCGGCTCGGGTGTAACGACGCGTGTTACGGACGCGTGTAACGGACGCGTGTAACGACGCGTGTATCCGGCGCCTGCGTCAGGGCGCGCGCCACCCCTCCCAGCCCGGGCCCCGAACCACCCGACCAGGGGTTGCGCCGGTGTGCTCGCCGTCGCGCAGCACGGCCACACCGTTGACCAGCACGTGGAGGACGCCGCTGGCGTAGCGATGCGGAGCGTCGTAGCTGGCGTTGTCGGTGATGGTATCCGGGTCGAACACCACTACGTCGGCGAAGTAGCCGGGCGCCAGGGTGCCGCGGTCGCGCAGCGCCAGGTTGCCGGCCGGCAGCTGGCTGAGCTGATGGATCGCCTGGGACAGCGGCAGGGCGCCCTCGTCGCGCACGTAGCGGCCGAGCAGGCGGGCGAAATTGCCGTAAGCTCTGGGGTGCGTGCTCTGCTTCAGAAACACCCCCTCGGCCGACATCGAAGCGGCGTCCGAGCCGAAGCTCATCCAGGGCAGCGCTACCTGGCGGCGGACGTTGCCTTCGGACATCAGAAAGTACACCGCCTGCACGCGGCTGCCGTCCTCGACGACGAGATCCATCGCGGTGTCTTCCACCGAGGTGCCGCGTTCCGCCGCCACCTCGGCCAGAGTGCGGCCGATGTACCGGCGCAGGGATTCGTTGCGAAAGCCGACCAGCAGGACGTTTTCCGCTCCGGCCGCCAGCAGCAGATTTTCCCAGTCGTCGGTCGGCGTGCGCATTTCCCGGGCGACCCGGACGCGCGTTGCCGGATCCTGCAGCCGCTGCGCCCAGGCGTCGAAGCCGCCCTCCTGCACGTCCGGCGGCATGGCGGCGTCGAGCCCGGTCGACCCGGCGGTATAGGTGTACATGTCCGCGCTGATTCTCACGCCGCGGGCCCGGGCGGCTTCGATGCGGGCGACGACGTCGGCGAACTTGTCCCAGTTGTCGCGGCCAGCCATCTTCAGATGGTAGATCTCCGCAGGAACGCCGGCGGCCTCGGCGATGTGGATGAGCTCGTCGATGGATTCGAGCAGCCGGTTGCCCTCGCTGCGCATGTGCGAGATGTACATGCCGCCGAATTCGGCCGCGGCCCGGTTCAGGGCGATGAGTTCCTCGGTGTCGGCGTAGAAGGCGGGTGCGTAGATCAGCGACGAGCCGACGCCGAGCGCCCCCTCGCGCATGGCTTCGCGCACCAGTTCCTGCATGCGCGCCAGCTCCGCGGCGCTCGGCGGCCGGTCGTCGAAACCGATCTCGTGAATGCGCAGGGTGGTGGCGCCGACGAAGGAGGCCACGTTCGTCGAGATCCCGCGGCGCTCGAGAAACTCCAGATAGCCGCCCAGGGTGGTCCAGCCGACGTCGTAGCGGATGTCCACCTGGCGCGATCTGAGGACCGCCTTCATGGTGTCGTTGAGCGGACCGTAGGAGGTGCCTTCGCCGAACACCTCCAGGGTGACGCCCTGGCGGATGTCGCTCTGGCTACGGCCGTCCTCGACGAGCGAGTCGGTGGCCCAGCTCAGCATGTTGATGAACCCCGGGCTGACCGCCAGACCGTCGGCGTCAATGGCGACGCCGGCCTGGCCGGGTTCGAAGTCTCCGATCCCGACGATGCGGTCGCCGCGGATCGCCACGTCGGCGATCCGCCCGGGTGCGCCGCTGCCGTCGTAGACCGTGCCGTCGTGGATCAGCACGTCGAATTCGGCGCCGGCCGCCGCCCGGGTGAGCAGCAGCAGGCTGAACGCCAGCCGGGCGGCCGTGGTGCGCAGTAGGTTAGCGTCGATCAAGGACGTTGCCGCGGTGCAGCAGCTGCTCGACTCGGACCCGTCGGTGGCCGGGCTTCCGGGTGGCGAAGGTCGCGTCGAAGGCCGGCGCCTGGCGCCGGTGGATCACGCCCATGGCCGTGGGCAACGGTGGCGCCAGGGTGACCAGCAGCTGCGCGAGCACCGGATTGGTCTCGTCGTGGACCAGCAGATCGGCTTCGGTCACGCCGTCGATGCCGAGCGTGACTGCCTGCAGGCTCAAGGTCCCCGGATCGAGGCGCAGGCCGCGGTTGCGCTCCCTGCCGTAGATCAGCGGCTCGCCGTGAATCACGTGGATCTGGGTGTCTGCCGCCGTCTTCTTGGCCACCACGTCGTCGAACACGTCCTGGTTGTAGACGATGCAGTTCTGCAGGATCTCGACGAACGCCGCGCCGCGATGCGCCCGCGCCGCGTTCAGCAGACCCGGCAGGCCTTTCTGGTCGATGTCCACCGCCCTGGCGATGAAGGTGGCGCCGGCGCCCACCGCGAACAGGCCCGGGTTCACCGGGGCGTCGAAGGAGCCCTCCGGGCTCGATGGGCTGGTCGTGCCGAGCCGGGAAGTGGGCGAGTACTGGCCTTTGGTGAGGCCGTAGATCTCGTTGTTGAACAGCAGAATGTTCAGGTCGACGTTGCGCCGCAGGGCGTGCAGCAGATGGTTGCCGCCGATGGACAGCCCGTCGCCGTCGCCGGTGATCACCCAGACGTCGAGCTCCGGATTGGCGAGCTTCACCCCGGTGGCCAGCGCCGGCGCGCGGCCGTGGATGGTGTGGAAACCGAAGGTTTCCACGTAGTAGGGCAGTCGCGACGAGCAGCCGATGCCGGACACGAACACGGTCTTCGCCGGGTCCGCCTGGGCGTCGGCCAGGGCCCGATGCACCGCCTTGAGGATGGAGTAGTCGCCGCAGCCCGGGCACCAGCGTACTTCCTGATCGCTGGCGTAGTCCTTGAAGGTCAGTTCTCTGGTCTGGGTGGTCATGGGCGTACCTCGCGCATGCGCGGTTCGGCGTGTTCCTGAATGGCGTGTTTGACGTTGGCGACGGCGAACGGCTGGCCGCTCACCTGATTGAACTGGTGCACGGGCACGCCGAGCTTGTCGCGCAGCAGCGTCGCCAGCTGACCGTTGTTCAGCTCCGGCACCAGGATGGCATCGAAGCGGCCGAGCAGCGTGGCCAGGTTCTTCGGCAGGGGATTGAGGTAGCGCAGATGGATCTGCGCTACGCGCAGCCCGGCCCGGATGCCGTCGCCCACCGCCTTGTGCACGGCTCCGTAGGTCGATCCCCAGGCCACCACCACCAGGCCGCCCGGCTGGCCCTGCTCGAGCTCCTGGTCCGGCAGGAAGTCGGCAACCCGGGCGATCTTGTCGGCGCGCATGTGGGTCATGGCCTGGTGGTTGGCGGGATCGTAGGAGATGTTGCCGGTTGCGATGTCCTTTTCGATGCCGCCGATCCGGTGGATGAACTGACGGTCCCCGGGAACCGCCCAGACCCGTCCCTGGGTGGCTGGATCGCGGCGGAAGACGTTCCGGACCGCGCCATCGCCGCTGGCGGCGGCGACGTCGGGACGATTGCTGGCGATCGCCGGGTAGCCGGCGAGATCCGGTATCGGCCACAGCTCGGAGGCGTTGGCGATGTAGCCGTCGGTGAGCAGAAACACCGGTGTCATGTGGCGCAGGGCGATCCGTACGGCGGCGATGGCGGTCTCGAAGCAGTCGCCCGGAGAGCGCGCCGCCAGCACCGGCACCGGGGTGTCGGCGTTGCGCCCGTAGACGGCCTGATACAGGTCCGACTGCTCGGTCTTGGTGGGCATGCCCGTGGACGGTCCGGCACGCTGGGAGTTGACGATGATCAGCGGCAGCTCGGTGGCCACGGCGAGACCGATGGCTTCGGTCTTCAGCGCGATGCCGGGACCGGAACTCGAGGTGATACCCAGTTTGCCGGCATAGGAGGCGCCGATGGCGGCACACACGGCGGCGATCTCGTCCTCGGCCTGAAACGTCGACACGCCGGCCTCTTCGAGGTTGGCCAGATGGTGCAGCAGGGCGGAGGCCGGGGTGATGGGGTAGGAACAGAACATCAGCTCGGTGTCGGCCAGTTCGCCGGCGGCAAGCAGACCCAGCGCCAGGCCCTCGGCGCCGGTGAGGGTCCGGTACTCGGCGGCCGCGAGCGGCGCGGCCGGCGTCGGGTGCTGGGTCAGAACGTGGGCCAGCTCCGCGGTCTCGCCGTAGGCGTGGCCGGCGTTGAGAGCCGCCAGGTTGGCGTCGCGCAGCGCCGCGTCGGCGCCGAACCTGCGCTCGATCCAGGCCACTGACGGCGCTCGCGGCTGATCGAACATCCACAGCATCAACCCCAGGGCCCAGAAATTCTTGCACCGCAGCGAGTCTTTGGTGCCGAGGCCGAACGCTTTCACCGCCTCCTGGGTGAGCTGGGAGATGCCGACGCGTACGATCTCGAAGTCGTCCAGGCTGCCGTCGTCGAGAGGGTTCGACGCCAGGTCTGCGCGCTTCAGCCGCTGCTCGGTGAACGCCTGCTCGTCAACGACGATCATGGCGCCGGGTGCGAGCTGCGGCAGGTTCACGACGAGGGCGGCCGGGTTGAAGGCGATCAGCACGTCGGGGGCATCGCCCGGCGTGGTGATGCGCTCGCCGCCAAACTGGATCTGGAATGCCGAGACGCCGTATCGGGTCCCGGCCGGCGCGCGGATCTCCGCCGGAAAATCCGGCAGGGTGGCGAGATCGTTGCCGCCGAGCGCCGAGGCCATGGTGAACTGCTGGCCCTGGAGCTGGATGCCGTCGCCGGAGTCGCCGGCGAAGCGGACGACGTAGCTGATACGGTGGTTGTCTCGGGGGTCAGCCATGGGCAGGGAAGTCGGGCACCGGTTCTGGCGAAGCGGCGCATTGTACTGAATTGCCTGGATTTATGGACCTACCAATCGACAACTCCGCCATCGGGGGGTAGAGTGCCGCGCTCATTTCACACCAGCCGATCCGGAGAAAGTCATGGAAGTGGTCGCACGCTCTGACGAGTACACCATCTACAGGAAGCGCAACCAGCGCTACGCCATCCGCAACAAGCAGCGCCAGTGGGTGCGCGGCGACGACAAGGTCGCGATTCTGCTGAACCACAAGCTCATCGAGGCACCCAAGCCGAAGGCGCCGGAGCCGGCTGCCGTGGCGGAGGCCGAGGCCCCCGAAGCTGAGGCTGAAGGCGCGAAGCAAGCCGCCGCCGAAGCGGATGCCCCCGCCGCGGATGCCGAAGAAGAAAAATCCTGAGCTCAGTGCCTCGATTGTCATGATCACCCCGGGGGGTCTGTGATACCTTTCTCAGCAGATCCTCGGAGGGCGTTATGGAGCACGAAGAGCAAAAGGCTCTTCTCCGGATGTGGGCCAACTTTCTTGCCGGGCGGCGGCCGTCAGGGCCGCTGATGCGGGAGTTCTACTTCAACGTGGTTGCCTACTCGTCGCACTATCGCTACGGCTTGGCCCCTGAACTGTTCGATCTCATCCTCAACGGTCTGTTCGACATCGAGCAGTCAGCGTCGTGGTCGCTGGCCCAGGAAACCGCCGCGGAAGAAGGCGACCATCGGGCCGCCTGAGCGGCGTTCCAGACTGACCGATCCGGCACCGTCCGGTAGACTCTTTGCATGGTGAAGTCCCTCTCGGAGTTCCAGGTGGTCGCCGACTACGAGCCGGCCGGCGACCAGCCGCGCGCCATCGAAAGCCTGGTCGACGGTCTGCAGTCCGGTCTGTCGCACCAGACCCTGCTCGGGGTGACCGGCTCGGGGAAGACCTTCGCGGTGGCCAAGGTCATCGAAGCGGTGCAGCGCCCGACGCTGGTGCTGGCGCCGAACAAGACCCTGGCGGCCCAGCTCTACGGTGAGTTCAAGGAGTTCTTCCCGCACAACTCGGTGGAGTACTTCGTCTCCTACTACGACTACTACCAGCCGGAGGCCTACGTCCCGTCGTCGGACACGTACATCGAGAAGGATTCCTCGGTGAATGCCCACATCGAGCAGATGCGCCTGTCCGCCACCAAGGCGCTGCTCGAGCGCCGCGACACGATCATCGTCGCCTCGGTCTCGGCGATTTACGGCCTCGGCGACCCGCAGTCGTATCTGCGCATGGTGCTGCACCTGGACCGCGGCGATCGAGTCGACCAGCGTTACATTCTCACCCGCCTGGCCGAGCTGCAGTACGTGCGCAACGACATGGTGTTCCAGCGCGGCAGCTATCGGGTGCGTGGCGACGTGGTGGACATCTTCCCGGCGGAATCGGAAAAGGAAGCCGTGCGCGTCGAGCTGTTCGACGACGAGATCGAGAACATCTCCGTGTTCGATCCGCTCACCGGTGAGGTGATCAACCGACTGCCGCGCTACACCGTGTTCCCGAAGACCCACTACGTGACCCCGCGGGAACGTATTCTCGCGGTCATCGACGACATCCGCGACGAGTTGAAGGAGCGGCTGGAGTACCTGCACCAGCACAACAAGCTGGTAGAGGCCCAGCGTCTCGAGCAGCGCACCCGCTTCGACCTCGAAATGATCAAGGAACTCGGCTACTGCAACGGCATCGAGAACTACTCGCGCTACCTGTCCGGTCGTGAATCGGGGCAGCCGCCGCCGACGCTGTTCGACTACCTGCCGAGCGACGCGCTGCTCATCATCGACGAGAGCCACGTGACCGTGCCGCAGATCGGCGGCATGTACAAAGGGGACCGCTCGCGCAAGGAGACTCTGGTGGAGTACGGCTTCCGGCTGCCGTCGGCCCTGGATAACCGGCCGCTGCGGTTCGACGAGTGGGAGGCGCTGGCACCGCAGACGATCTTCGTCTCGGCGACGCCGGCCGACTACGAAGCCCGCATGGCCGGACAGACGGTGGAGCAGGTGGTGCGGCCCACGGGGCTCGTCGACCCCGAGGTGATCGTGCGCCCGGCATCCACCCAGGTCGACGATCTGTTCGGCGAGATCCGCAGCACCGTGGCGGCCGGGTTCCGCGTGCTGGTGACGACGTTGACCAAGCGCATGGCCGAAGACCTCACCGACTATCTCGACGATCACGGCGTGCGCGTGCGCTACCTGCACTCGGACATCGACACCGTGGAGCGCATGGAGATCATCCGCGATCTGCGCCTCGGCGAGTTCGACGTGCTGGTGGGCATCAACCTGCTGCGCGAGGGCCTCGACATGCCCGAGGTCGCTCTGGTGGCCATTCTCGACGCGGACAAGGAAGGGTTTCTGCGCGCCGAGCGCTCGCTGATCCAGACAATCGGTCGGGCGGCGCGCAACGTCGAGGGCCGCGCGATCCTCTACGCCGACCGGATCACCGGCTCAATGCGCCGGGCCATGGACGAGACCGAACGGCGTCGGGTCAAGCAGGTGGCATTCAATGCCGAGCACGGAATCACCCCGACGACCATCCTGAAGCGGGTGGCGGACGTGATGGAGGGCGCCCGGGTCGCGGCGCCCGGCATGGGCCGGCGCAGCGCCGCCGCGGCCGGTCGCCAGGCGCGCCAGCCGGACCTCGAGATTCCGGACGATCCGAAGGCGCTCGGCCGGCTGCTCGAGAAGCTCGAACTGCAGATGCTGGAGCACGCGAAGAACCTCGAGTTCGAGGAGGCCGCCGCGCTGCGCGACCGCATTCAGGAGATCCGCGCCGAACGACTGCTGGCATAGCGACTGCCACAACTGCTTCCCGAATGCAATAACTCCTTGCCGGCGCTCGCCAATGGTGGTGGAATCCGGAACGCAGGGGTTTACAAATCGGGGAGAGAGAATATGGAGATCCTACGTCCGATTCCCGTGGCCGCCCGCGCGGCGGCTGTCGGAATCATGTCTCTGGTGCTCGGCCACGGGGCCTTCGCCGCCGAGCCAATCGAAGAAATCATCGTCACCGGATCGTATATCCGCGGCACACCGGAAGACGCGGCGCTGCCGGTGGATGTGATCACCGCCCAGGAACTCGAAGACCGCGGCAGTCCCACGGCCCTCGACCTGATCCGGGCGATGCCGTACGTGACGTCCATCGTCGGCGAGTCGAATCAGTTCGGTGCCAACCAGGGCACCATCGGCACCGGCAACGTCAATCTGCGCGGCCTCGGTGGCATGCGCACCCTGGTGCTGATGAACGGGCGGCGCACCACCTACACGCCGGCGGAAGGACCGGCCGGGGTGGACACCAACCTGCTGCCCATCGCCGCCATCGGCCGCGTCGAGGTGCTCAAGGACGGCGCCGCCGCGACTTACGGTTCCGACGCCATCGCCGGCGTGGTCAACTTCATCACCCGGCGCGATCTCGAAGGCTTCGAGTTCGCCGGCGAGTACCGGGACATCGACGGCTCCGACGGCGACTGGACCGGCAGCGTGAACTGGGGCTGGCAGGGCGAGAGCTCCAACATTCTGGTGTCCTACGCCCAGCAGTTCCGGGCGGAGCTGCGGTCCACCGAGCGGGACTGGGCGACACCGCCGTACCTGGTGAACCCGACCGGCTGGTCCGGTTTCGGCACGCCGGGCAACTACATACCTCGCACCGCGCCGGCGCCCGGTGCCGCGCTCGGAACGCCGGTGGCCGGCATCACCGTGGACTCGAACTGCAACGACCTCGGTGGCTACCAGGACGGCCTGCCGGCGGCGTTCGGCGGGCCTGCCTGCCGGTTCACCTTCATTCCCTTCGACAACATCGTCGAGAAGACCGAGCAGCAGCAGCTCTACGGCGAGCTCAACACCGAGATTGCCGACGGCGTGGAGTTCCACATCGAGGCGCTGTGGGCGGAAACGATACTGCCCGACTACCGCACCTCGCCGTCCTATCCGCCGACCTCCGGCCCCAACGGTCCGGGTGCGTTCCAGTTTGCCGTGAACAACGACCCGGCGGGGCCGTCGAAGTTCTCGAACAACCCGGGTGCGCTGGCTGCGCTGCAGCAGGCGGGGCTGCCCCAGGCGACCATCGATGCCACCGACCAGGTGCAGCTTTTCTTCTGGCGGCCGAACGGCTGGGGCGGTGTGCCGGGCATCACCGGCGGCAATGGCGGTCAGACCAACCGCAACACCTTCGACATGACCCGGGTGTCCGGCAGTCTGTCCGGCACGCTGCAGAGCGGCTGGACCGAAGGAATCGGCTGGGATCTGGCGGTGACCTTCTCCGATTCCCAGCATACCCGCAGCGGCGTGGACACGCTGATCACGAGGCTGCAGGCGGCTCTGGATGGACTCGGCGGCGACGACTGCAACGGCATCCCGTTCGGCCAACCGGGCTCGACCTGCCTGTACTTCAATCCGTTCGCCAACGCGGTGCCGGCGAGTGCGCCGTATGGCTTCACCAATCCCGGCTTCATTCCGGCGAACGCCAATTCGCTGGAGATTCAGGAGTGGATGATCACCCGCAACACGGTCATCCAGGACCAGTCGCAGCTGGTGGTCGATGCCGTGGTGAACGGTGAGATCGGGGGCTTCGAACTGCCCGGTGGGCGGGTCGGCTGGGCCCTCGGCGGCCAGTACCGCAAGATCGACTACACCACTCGGCCGACCAATCCGCTGTGGGACACCCGGGTGACGCCGTGCCCGACACCGGGCGACACCAGCTGCTCGCTGCCCACCGGACCGTTGATCTTCCTCGGTCAGTTCATTCCGCAGGCGCTCGATGACCGCGTTTACGCCGTGTTCGGCGAGCTGGCGGTGCCGGTTCTCGACAATCTCGACGTGCAGTTTGCCATCCGCTACGAGGATTACGGCGGCCTGACCGGCGACACCACGGATCCGAAGATTTCGGTCCGCTGGCAGGCGACGGAGTGGCTGGCGCTGAGGGGTTCGGCAGGTTCGACCTTCCGCGGCCCGACGCCGGTCAACCGGTCGCTGCAGGCCACCGGTCTGCAGCCGATTCCCGCAGCGGCCAACCAGTACCGGTCCATCGACTTTTCCGGTAATCCTGCCCTGTCACCCGAGAAGGCGGATACGTTCAGCCTCGGGTTCATTCTCGAGCTCGGTGGGTTCCGGGCGATCGTCGACTACTGGAACTACGATTTCGAAGACCAGATCACGACGGTCCCCTATGCGGCGGTGTCCAACGCGGTGGGCAACGGCCCGGGCACCGGCGGGCAGTTCGCCAACTGCAATCATCCGCTGCGGAATCTGGTGGTGTTCGATCAGAACGATACCTGTGTTCAGGGCACGACGCTTGCAAACCAGATGCAGCGGATTTCGGCGCCGGTGGTGAACGGATCGCCGGTCGAGACCGCTGGTTTCGACATCTCGTTGTCGTACGACTTCGGTGAGGTCTACGAGGGCGTGCTGACGGCCGGGCTGGACGCCACTTTCGTCGACAAGTACGACCAGTCGGAGTTCTCCTTCGGTGGCGTGCCGATCCAGCCCGCCTACGATGCGGTCGGGTTCGCCAACTACGAGCGTTTCCCGGGCACGATCTCGGAGCTGCGGGCCATCGGCAACGTCAACTACTCCTGGCGCGACTTCAACTTCCGCTACGAGGTACGGTACGTGGACGGCGTTGACGACGACCGTGGCCCGGCGAGCGTTTTTGACGCGGCCGGCGTCCTGCAGACGATCAACTACGGACTCAAGGTCGACGAGTACTACTCCCACAACCTGTATTTCAACTGGAATGCGCCGTGGGAGACGAAGTTGTCCCTGTCCATCGTCAACGTCCTCGATGAAGATCCGTCGGAGGCCCGCCACCAGCTGGGCTACGATCCGTACATCGGCGACCCGCTGGGCCGGACTTTCGAGCTCGGCATAAAGAAGACTCTGTCGATGAACTGATCGGGGAGCTCCGCGTTCAGGGCACCCTTCAGGGCGCCCGGTGATGATCTCAGGACGCGGGCGGTGGCGCCCGCGTCCTGAGCGTTTTTCTCCGTCCATCCCGTAAACACAGCGACCGGAATCCTGAGGTACCATGGGCCGAAATGGTTGCCGCAGTGAGTGTTCCGGATGATCTTGAGTTCGGGGTGGAGGTATGTCAGCGCGCTTCTCCTGACGATGACGTCGGCGACGACCGTGGCCCACGAGTCGCACGCGCCGCTGGTGGAGGAGGTGGTCGTCTACGGACGTGCCGAACAGGCCATCGGCTATGCCGGGTCGGCCTCGGAAGGCCTGGTTGGCTACGCGGACATCCGCCTGCCGCCATTGTTGCGGGTGGGCGAGCTGGTGGAAGCGGTCCCCGGCATGGTGGCCACCCAGCACTCCGGCACGGGCAAGGCCAATCAGTACTTCCTGCGCGGCTTCAATCTCGATCACGGCACCGACTTCTCGGCCCATGCCGGAGGCGTGCCGCTGAACATGCGCACCCACGGCCACGGCCATGGCTACCTGGACCTCAACTTCCTGATCCCCGAAATGGTCGCGACCACCCGCTACGTCAAAGGTCCCTACCATGCGGGCAAGGGCGATTTCTCATCGGCGGGGGCGGTGGACTTCCAGTTCTACGAGCGGCTGCCCGAGACGCTGCTGTCCGTCGGCATCGGAGCGGACGGGTTCCGGCGCGCGCTCACCGCAGGCAGTGTCGAGATGGCGCGCGGGGTCCTGACCGGGGCCGTCGACCTGACCCGCTACGACGGGCCCTGGCAGATCGACGAGGACCTGACCCAGAACAGGCTGCAGGCGCGTTACGCGTTCGACGTCGCGGGCGCGCGGGTCGTGCTGGACGGTCAGGGTTACGACTCAGCCTGGAACAGCACCGATCAGATCCCGCACCGCGCGGTCAGGTCCGGCCTGATCGACGAGCTCGGATTCATCGATCCGGACCTCGGCGGCAGCACCGAGCGCTACGCGCTGAGCGGCTCCGTGGAGCTCGAAACCTGGAAGCTGACGGCCTACCTCATCGACTACGATTTCGGGCTCTATTCCAACTTCACGTATCTCCTCGACAATCCGATCGACGGCGACGAGTTCGAGCAGCGCGATCAGCGGCGGGTCTATGGCCTGCTGGTCGAGGGGGCCCACGATGTCGCTGCGGGGAACCGTTCGGCCATTCTCCGCTGGGGACTCGATGCCCGGCTCGATGACATCGACCGGGTGGGCCTGTACCGGACGGCCGCGCGGGTCCGCAACGGGGCCGTCCGCCAGGACGCAGTCGAAGAGCGCTCCGCCGGGATCTACGGAGAGCTCGAGGTGGCGCTCAGCGAGCGACTGCGCGGGACCCTGGGCCTGCGCGGCGACTACTACGACTGGGACGTCAAAGCGTTCCGCGAGGCCAACGGCGGTAGCGGAGACGACGCGCTGGTGTCGCCGAAACTGAGTCTGGCGTACCGCTTCAGCGAAGGCCTCGAGGGCTACGCCAACTGGGGCCGCGGCTTCCACTCGAACGACGTCCGCGGGGTAACCATCGAGGTCGACCCGGTGACCGGGTCCAGAATGGATCCGGTGGACGCTGTGGTCGAATCCCAGGGCGCCGAACTCGGTCTGCGGCTCGAGCGTGGCGATCGCTTCAACGTCAGTCTGGTCGGTTTCTGGCTCGAGCTGGATTCCGAACTGGTGTTCGTCGGTGATGCCGGCGCGACGGAAACTAACGGAGCGACCGAACGCCGTGGGATCGAGGCCAGCGGCTTCTGGCAGGCGACGGACTGGCTGGCGCTGGATGCGGCGTACACCGTCACCGACGCGCAATTCGTCCGCGAGCAGAGTGGTGGCGACAAGGTACCGGGCGCGGTGGCGTCCACGTTCAGTCTCGGCATGAACGCCGTCTGGCGCAACGGCTTCAGCGCCAGTGCGCGGTTGCGTTACCTCGGCGAGGCGCCGCTGGTGGAGGACAATTCCGTGCGCGCGGCGGATTCGCTGCTGGTCAACGCTGGCGTTGCCTACCGCCGCTCTGCCCTGGAGCTGCGCATCGACCTGTTCAACGTTCTCGACTCCAGCGACTACGACATCAGCTACTACTACGCCTCCCGCCTTGCGGGGGAGCCAGCGGACGGCGTCGAGGACGTGCACTTCCACCCGCTCGAGCCGCGCACGCTGCGTGCCTCGTTGACATGGCACCTGTGAGCGCAGGAAGCTGATCCGGAGTCAGCGTTCGTCGGCTTCGTCCAGCTCCTCGATCTCGACCACGCCCTCACGCTCCTCGTAGAGGTCGGGATTGCCATCGTAGGGGTCCGGCTGCTTGGGCAGGAACCAGGGACGCCAGTGGGTGATGGGCACGTCGAGCTCGTGGGGATTGACCAGGCGCAGGAACTCGCCGTCGTCGGTGAGCACGGCGTATTCGCCGACGCGCGCGTGCGGAAGCTCCCGGGTGACCACGTAGTCGCCGTCGTCGTTGACGTAGGCGTACACCTCGGCGTGGGCTGTTCCGGTTGCCCAGAGCGTGGCGAAGACGAGGCTCGCGGTGCGTTGGATCATGCCCCAAGAATACGCACGTCGGCGGCTCGGTGTCATCCGCGGTTCCCGGGGGAGGGATTCCCTGGGGAGGGATTCCCTTGCGAGGGATTCCCTTGCGAAAAACGGATCGGCAGGTGGCGGATGCCGGAAATGAAGTTCGACGCCAGCCACGCGGGTTCCCCGGCAAGCTCGATGTCGTGCAGGCGCGCCAGCACCTCGGCGAGCATGCAGTCGATCTCAACCCGCGCGATGTGCTGGCCGAGACACACGTGCGTGCCCGCGCCGAAGGCAATGTGGGCGTTCGGCGTGCGGCCGATGTCGAGGGTGTCGGCACCGTCGAACTGACGCGGATCCCGGTTGGCGGCGCCGAAGTAGCGCACCACCTTGTCCCCGGCGCGAATCTGCTGGCCGGCGATCTCGGTGTCGCGCAGCGCCGTGCGGCGCATGTAGATCACCGGACTCACCCAGCGCAGCAGCTCGTCCCGGGCGGCCGGGATCAGACTCGGATCGGCACGCAGCGCGGCCAGCGCGTCGGGATGCTCGAGCAGCGTGTGCAGTCCCCCGGCGACCAGGTTGCGCGTGGTGTCGCCGCCGGCGTCGATCAGGAGCAGAAAGAACAGCTGGAAATCCAGCTCGTCGAGGCGCCGGCCGTCCACCTCCGCGTGCACGATCTGGCTGGCCAGGTCCTCGGCCGGGTGGTCGAGCTTGTCCCGGTATACCCCCTGTGCGTACCCGAACATCTTCATCACCGCGTCGGCCTGGGCGCCTTCGGGCAGGGTTCCCGGTGCCGAGTGGATGGTCTCGGTCAGGGCATAGAGCGCGCGACCGTCTTCGAGCGGGATACCCATGAGTTCGGCGATGACGAAGGAAGGCAGCTCGCCGGCCACGTCGGCGACGAAGTCACACTCGCCGCGCTCGATCACGCCATCGACGATGCTGCGCGACAGCGCCTCGATGCGCGGCCGCAGCGCGGCCGCCGGTCCCTGGGTGAAGGCTCGGCTGATGGTCTTGCGGAAGCGGGTGTGATCCGGCGGATCCATCATCAGCATCATCTTGTGATCCCCGAAGTCGATGCCGGACCCCTGGGCCGGATCGGGAATCATGATCGTGGGTTCGGAGGAGAAGGTCTTCGGGTCGCGGCCGACGGCGGCCACGTCTTCGTAGCGGGTCAGCGCCCAGAAGCCCGGGCCGTCCGGCTCTTCGTGCCGGTAGACGGGGACGTGGTCACGCAGCCAGGCGTACTGCTCGTGCGGATGGCCGTGGGCGAAGCTCGCCGGATCGAGCAGATCGATGTGCATGGGTTTTCCCTCGTCGGTGCCGGCCGCCTGGCTCAGTTCGCGGACTCCCAGTAGGGGGCCCGCACCACGCGGCGCTGGATCTTGCCCGCCGCCGAGCGCGGCAGGTCGGCGACGAAGTCGACGGCGCGCGGGCATTTGAAGTTGGCCAGGCGCTCCCGGGCCCAGGTGATGAGTTCTTCGGCCAGGGCGGCGCTGGGCTCGTGACCCTCGCGAAGCTGCACCACCGAGCGCACGGCTTCGCCCCATTCCTCGTCGGGCACGCCGACGGTGCACACGTCGAGTACCGCCGGGTGCTTGAGCAGCTCGTTGTCCACCTCCTGGGGATAGATGTTCACGCCGCCGGAGATGATCAGCTCGGCGGTCCGGCCGGTGAGGAACAGATAGCCGTCCTCGTCGAAGTAGCCCATGTCGCCGAGAGTGAAGTGATCGCCCCGATAGGACCGGCCGGTCTTTTCGGTGTCTTTGAAGTACTCGAAGCGGCCGCTGTCCGGCGCCCGCATGTAGATGGTGCCGACCTGGCCGGGCGGCAGTTCGTTGCCGTCGTCGTCGAGGATCCTGTTGTCGAATTCGGGCCCGGGTCTGCCCACCGTGCCCGGTTTCTTCAGCCACTCCTCGCTGCCGACGATGAAACCTCCACCACCTTCGGTGGCCGCGTAGTACTCCCAGATGATCGGCCCGAACCAGTCGATCATGGCTTTCTTCACGTGCACCGGGCAGGGCGCGGCGCCGTGGATGATGAAGCGCATGCTCGACAGGTCGTAGCCGGCTTTCACCTCCTCGGGCAGCTGCAGCAGGCGGTGGAACATGGTCGCGACCATGTGGGTGTGCGTGCAGCGATGCTGCTCGATCAGGCGCAGCGTTTCCTCGGCCTCCCACTTGTCCATGAGCACCACGCCCACGCCGGAGACCAGCGGCTGGATGATGTCGATGAGCAGAGGGGCGGCGTGGTAGGCCGGTCCCGTGCACAGCTCCATGTCTGCGCCGGGCCGGTAGTCCGACAGCGTGCCCTCGTACTGAGGCGGCTCCGGCTGTCGCGTGGCTCGATACACGCCCTTGGGACGGCCGGTGGTGCCGGACGTGTAGAGCATGCGCCGGCCGAGGCAGGGGTCGGCAATGTCGTTCGGGTCTTCGTCGGCAATGGCTCCGGCGTAGTCGTCGAAGCCCGCGAGTCGGCCGCCGCAGGCGAGCTTGAGGCGCAGTCCGGGGGCGTGCGCAAGTGCTTCCTCGGCCGGCCGGCCGAGGGAGGCGTCCGCGACGAAGGCTCTGGCCTCGCAGTTGTCGACGATGTAGCCGATCTCCTCGCCCTTGAGGTGGTAGTTGATCGGCGTGAAGCGGATACCCGTGCGGGTGGTCGCGGCCAGGGCCTCGATGAACTCCGGACGGTTTTTCGTCACCACCGCGACGCTGTCGCCGTCGCGGAGGCCGTGGGCGCGCAGCACCCGCGCCAGGCGATTGGCGTTGCCGTTGAGTTCGCTGAACGTGCGGTCACCCCAGCGGCTGACGACCGCCGGCCGATCGCCCTCCCGGGCGGCGTGGTAGGCGATCGTCATACCGCTCGCTACCGCCTTTTCGAGCTCCGTCGCTTCGGTACCCGCCATAGCGTTTCTCCCCTCGCTCGCTGCGATTGTAAACGCTGAGCGCGGCGGGCCGGAATCGTAAGTCGGGCTTCACAAGTGCATGTGGAACCCGCCACGCGGTGGTGGGCACCGCCGGGCAAGAATGCCCGTCATGCGCAAGACAGATGATCCGAGAGACAGGATGCGGCCAAACCTCAGCCGCCGCGCCGACCGTATCGTCTGTGAGGATGATCGCTGGTACGTGCTGACCCGCGAGGGCCGTCGCGGTCCGTTCAGCACCCGCAGGGCGGCCGATGCCGAGGCCCGGCTGTTCGTCGACACCATGCAGTATCTCGAGCGCACGCCCCCGCCGGCCGATCTCGACCACAGCGACGTCACCGTGGTCGACATGAACGTCATGCCGTGGGGTTGAGCCGGAGATTGCGCACCACCCTTCCGGGCTCCATCCGCTACTGACCGCGAATGTAGTGCTGCAGCTGATCGATGGTCTGTGCCTGCTCGTCGATGACCTCGGTGAACAGATCGCGCTGGGACAGCATGCCGACGACGTGTCCTTCCTCCACCACGACGAGGTGACGGATGTGATGCTTGCGCATGAGGCGGATGCATTGCTCCACGGTGTTGTCCTGACCGACGGTGATCACGTCCGCCGTCATGATTTCCGAGACCCGGGTGGTCTTCGAGGATTTGTCCTTCAGGATCACCTTCCGGGCGTAGTCGCGCTCGGAGATGATACCCACCAGGTGATCCTCCTGGAGCACGGGAAGGGCGCCCACGTGCCGGTCGGACATGGTCTGTATGGCTTCGTACACGGTGGCAATCGGCGGGATCCAGAACACGTCTCTCGCCCCCGTGTGGGTCAGGACGTCGCTAACGGTCTTCATCAGGCGTGATCCCCGCTTGGTGCATTCTGCGACAGGGCGGGGGCAATGGGTAATACCCGTCTGGTCTGAGCACGGGACTGGAAATGCTTTTCAGCGATGGGATTCCGCCGGGGGCGAGGGCTCGAAGGGCACGGTGAAGGCGAATGACGCGCCCTGGCCCGGTTCGCTCTCTGCCCAGATGCGGCCGCCGTGCTGCTCCACCACGGTCCTGCAGAAGGTCAGGCCGAGTCCGGTGGAGCGTTCCCGGCCCACGGTCAGATGCGCCTGCTCGAACTTGTCGAAGATCCGGCCGAGATCGGCCTGGGAGATGCCCACGCCGCTGTCGGCAACGGTGAAGACCGCGGCACCGCCTTCCGCGTTCGGCATCACGCTGACGTCGACGTGGCCGCCCCGGGGCGTGTGCGCCAGTGCGTTGGCGATCAGGTTTGCCAGTACTCGCTGCAACTTGGCGAGATCGCCGCTGAATGGCGCCAGGTCGGCGTGGTGGGTGGTGACGTTCACGCCTGCTGACTGGGCGAGCTGAGCCAGCAGATCCACCGAATCCTCGATCAGGCCGGACGGGTCGATCAGGGTGCGCTGCAGCTCCAGCCTCCCGGCCTCGCTCTTACTCACCACCAGAATCTCGCTGATCATTTCCAGCATGGCCTGGCCGCCGTTGCGTGCCCGCTCGATGTATTTGCTCTGCTGCCCGGTAATGCCCGGGAGGATCTCCAGCATGTCCAGACCGGCTAGCAGGGACGTCAGCGGATTGCGCAGGTCGTGAACCAGCATGTGGACCATCTCGTCGCGCTGGTTTTCCAGTTCCTGCAGGGTGACGAGACCGGACAGGGCCTCCGCGGAGAGGCTGCGCAGCTCGATTTCGCGCATCACCGCGGCGCCCAGATCCTGCATCATACGGACGTCTTCTGCGCGCCACTGGCGCGGCGCGTTGTCGATGGCGCAGAACGAACCGAGTACCTGATTGCGCACCCCGAGCAGGGGAACGCCCAGGTAGGCGCGTACGCCCAGATCTTCGATGGCCGGGTTGCCCCGCACACGGTCGTCGTTTTCGGCATCGCTGATCACCAGCGGCTGGCGGCTGCGGACCACGTGCTGGCAGAACGAATGAGACAGCGGCGTCTCGCGCTGGGTCGCCCACGGCTCACCCAGGCCGAAGTGACTCTTGAAGTACTGCCGGTCCCGGTCCACCAGCGACACGAGCGATACCGGCGCCCCCAGCATGGCGCCCGCCAACCGGGTGAAGCGGTCGAAGGATTCCTCCGGGCCGGAATCCAGCAGTCTGGTCGATTCGAGGGCGCGCAGTCGCGCGGCCTCCGCGTCTGTGCTCATGGGGCCGGGTGATCCAGGTTGGACGAGGCTCAAGCCTATCGCAATCCATGTGGCCGCGTGGGCGTCCCGTTGACGCGGAGGCCTGAACTGCGTAGATTTCAATAGCTGTTCATATATAGGCCATATTATGTCCGTGCTGCCCCTGCCTGAGCGTGCCAGCCTGCCGGACGGGCGCGTCGGTGAGCTCGCCGATCTGTTCCGGCTGCTGGGCGATACGACCCGGCTGAAGATCGTGCTGAGCTGTCTGTCCGGGCCAACCAGCGTGAACGACATCGCCGGGCAGATCGACGCTTCCCCGTCGCTGGTCAGTCACCATCTGCGTCTGCTGCGCGGGGCGCGGATCGTCCGCTCCGAGCGCCGAGGCAGGCAGATCTTCTACTCCCCGCGGGACGCCCACATCGAGTGCGTGATCGCCGACATGGTGTCCCACGTCAACGAGCCCACCGAACTCGACGAGGAGGTCTGATGGCCGGCTGTACGGAATGCGCCGTTGCCGACAGCGAGGTACTGGATCGCGGATTTCGCCGGGTGCTGTGGATTGCGCTGCTCGCGAACGCACTCATGTTCGTGGTGGAAATCGTTGCGAGTGCGCTCGGTGACTCCATGTCGCTGCAGGCCGATGCGCTGGATTTCTTCGGGGACTCGGCCAACTATGCGATCAGCCTGTTCGTGGTCGGCGGCGCGCTGGCGACCCGCGCGAAGGCGTCGCTGTTCAAAGGCGCCACGATGGCCGCGTTCGGTCTGTGGGTGCTGGGCAGCGCGACCTACCGTGCGCTTCAGGGCAGCGACCCGGATCCGGCGATGATGGGTGGGGTTGCCGTGCTCGCGCTGGTGGTGAACGTGGCCGTTGCCGCGTTGCTGTTCAGCTACCGCAACGGCGACAGCAACAGAACGTCGATCTGGCTGTGCAGCCGCAACGATGCCATCACCAATCTAGCGGTGATCGCCGCCGCCGGTGGCGTGTTCGCCAGCAGGTCGCGCTGGCCGGACCTGGCCGTGGCCGTCGGCATCGCGGCGCTCAACGTCAGCGCGGCGGTTCAGGTGACCCGACTGGCGCGTGACGAGTTGCGGCTCGCCCGTTCGGCGCAGGAGTTCCCGGTCGTCAGCGCATCCGGCGTGCGGTCGCACTAGTGTACTGCGCCACGATTCGGTCGCTTCGGGCGTGACCGGCGGGTCAGGAGGAACGGCGATTGCTGAGCCTGCTTCCCAGCATGATCGCACTCGGCGCAGCGGCCCTGGTCGCTTTCCGGCGCTGCTCGGATTGCCGGCCATGCCGCTGAGCGTATTCGTCGGCTTCAACCTGGTCTGCATCGGGCTCTGGATCGCCGCAATTCCCGGTCTGCGCTCGGCTTCGCCCTGGGCGCTGGGCGCAGCCTGGTTCCTGGCTATCGCCGGCGTCATGAATGGCATCGCCCACCCGCTACTGGCGGTTGCGGCGGGCGGATACTTCCCGGGCCTGGTCAGTTCGCCGCTGATCGGCGTCGCCGGCCTGGTCCTTTGGCGGAGGCTGCGCGCGGCGACCGTCGGATGAGATCGTTTCCTGCCGGTTCGGTGCGCTACACCGCGGGGATCGGCGCTACGACCGCATCGGCGTCAATGCTGCGGCCGAGCGCAATCCGGTAGAACACGGGCACCGCGATCAGCGTGAGCAGGGTGGCGAACGCCAGTCCGCCCATGATGCAGACTGCCATCTCGAGAAAAAACGGATCTGCGAGCAGTGGCGACATTCCGGCGATCGTCGTGCCCGCCGCCAGCATCACCGGGCGCAGCCGGCTCACGCTCGCGGCGATGATCACCGCCAGGGTCTGGCCTTCCTCGGCCATGCGCTTGTCCATTTCGTCGACGAGCACGATGCAGTTCTTGATCAGCATGCCGGAGAGGCTCAACAGGCCCAGGAACGACGGAAACGTGAACGACAGATCGGTTGCCAGCAGGCTGACCACCACGCCGCAGACCACCATCGGCACGGTCAGCCAGATCACCAGCGGCTGGCGCAGGCGTCCGAACATCAGCACGGTGATCAGAAACATGGAGCCGAACGTCAGCGGTACCTTGTTCAGCAGCAGCTCGCGGGCCTCGATGTTGCCCTCGAATTCGCCGCCCCACTCGAGCGTGTAGCCGGGTGGCAGTTCGATCGACTCCACGTCCGCACGCATCCCCTCGAACACCCGCGTGACGTTCAGACCGGGCGGTGCGTTGGCCTGCGCGGTGATCGTGCGGATCCGCTGACGCCGCCGGATGGTGCTGTCGGCGGGGGTCAGGTTGAACGCCGAGACGATCTGCGACATCGGAATGTTGGCGCCCTGGGCGGGACTCCAGACCAGGCGGCCGGGCAGGTTCTGAACGTCGTTGCGCTCGCGCCTTGGCGCGCGGGCGACGATGGGCAGCAGCTTGTCGCGTTCGCGGAACAGGCCGATCTGCACCCCGTGGGTGGCGAATGCCAGCGACTGATAGATGTCGGCCCGGGTCACGCCGGCGAGGCGCGCCCGGTCCTCGTCGAACACCGGTTCGATCTGCAGTTCGCGCTGGCGCCAGTCGATCTTGCGGTCGACCAGATCGTGGGCGAGATAGACGTTCAGAGCTTCGTCCGCGAGAGCGCGCAGCACTTCGATCTGCGGTCCGGAGAAACGCGCCTCGATCTTCGAATTTCCGGTTGGCGTGAACTGACTGCGGTACACCATGAACTCGGCCTGCGGTGCGCGTTCGGCGATCTGCGCGCGCACCCGCTCGATGATGGCGTCCAGCGCCGTGGCGTCGGCGACGCGGACCACCAGCTGAGCCATGGCGGGGTTGGGCTGCTCCGGGCGCAGGGTGGCCGTGAACCGGGTCATTCCGCGGCCGATGAAGCTGGTCAGGTTGACCACGTCCGGATCGGCGCGCAGCAGCGCTTCGATCGAGGCCACCTCCGCGGAGGTGGCCTCGATGTCGGTACCCTGAGGCAGGTAGTAGTCGACGTAGAACAGCGGCGTGTTTGTCCCCGGAAAGAACCCCTGTTTCACGGAGCCGAAGCCCCACAGGCAGATGCCGGTGATCGTCACGATCAGCGTGGCCGTGATCCACGATCGGCGCAGCCCGAGGGTGAGCAGCCAGCGATAAGGCGCGTAGCCCCAGCCGGCGTAGAGGCCGGCATCGGCCTGCCGCGGTGGTTTCAGCAGACGGCTGCCGAGCAGCGGAACCACGGTGATGGCCAGCGCCCAGCTCAGCAGCAGCGAGATGGCGACGACCTGAAACAGCGAACGCAGGAAATAGCCGGAGTTGTCGTCCGACAGGCCGATGGGCGCGAAGGCCAGGAGGCCGATCACCGTAGCGCCGAGCAGAGGGAACTGGGTGCGCTGTACCGATTGCGTGGCCGCGGCAGCCGGTGTCTGACCGCGCTGCACGCCGACCACCATGCCTTCGGCCACGACGATGGCGTTGTCGACCAGCATCCCCATGGCGATCATCAGGGCACCGAGCGAGATGCGCTGCAGCTCGATGCCGAACTGGGCCATCAGGCCGATGGTGCCGAGCACGGTGAGCAGCAGCACGCTGCCGACCACGGTGCCTGCGCGCCAGCCCATGAACAGACACAGCGCGCCGACCACGGTGGCGACCGACAGAGTCAGGTTCTTCAGAAAGTCGTCGATCGCCAGCCGCACCACGGCGTGCTGCCGGTAGATGGGATGCACCTCGACGCCGAGCGGCAGCTCGCCGCGCAGTTCGCCGAGCCGGGCATCGATCGCCTCGCCGACGTCCACCACGTTCTCGCCCGGCTTCACCGAGACGCCGACGGTGAAGACCCGTTGCCCGTCGTGGCGGATGATCTGCGGGGGGATCTCCACCGGTCCACGCGACACCGTGGCGACCTCGGCAAGGCGGACGATCTCCGTCGACCCGGGACGGCCGATGCGCATGTCCCTGATGTCGTCCACGGTGTCGAAGGCGAGTTCCGGCGCCATCCGCAGGCGCCTGTCGCCGTAGGACACCGAGCCGGCCGCGACGACCCGGTTTTCCGCACCGATACTGGCGAGCACCAGATCGGCGGGCAGTCCCAGCCGGGCCAGACGCTGCTGATCGAGCTCCACGTGAATCGCTTCGATTGGTTCCCCGGCCGTGGCCACCTTGGCGACTCCGGGCACCAGCCGCAGCCGGGCGGAAAGAAAGTTCGACATGTCGCGGATTTCCGCGGCGCTGTAGTCGGGCGCGAAGACGGCGTAGAGAATGCCGTAGACGTCGCCGAAGTCGTCCTCCACCAGCGGCGGGAGGGCGCCTGGCGGCAGCTGCCGGGAGGCTTCCTCCACCCGCCGCCGGAGCTCGTCCCAGATCTGTGGAATGTCGTCGTCGCCGTAGATCTGCAGCAGCTCTACCTGAACCTCCGAGCGGCCGGGCAGCGACTTCGACGTCAGCGTATCCAGAGCCGGCAGTTCCTGCAGTGCGGCTTCCACCAAGTCGGTGACTTCCTGCTCGACCTCGAGGGCGGAGGCGCCCGGATACGGCGTGATGATGTAGGCGTTCTTGATCGGAAACGCCGGATCCTCCAGGCGGCCGACGCTGTTCATGCCGTAGAGGCCGCCGAAGCAGCAGGCCAGGATGATCAGCCAGGTGTAGAGGGGGCGCTCGATGGAGAAGCTGGCGATGTCGCGCATGGGTCCGCGCTAGCGCTCGTCTCGTTGCAGTTCGGTCACCGGTGTGCCGAGCATGCGCACGCGCATGCCGGGCTGCAGGCTGGCCGCACCGCTCGCCACGATCAGCTCGCCGGGCTCGAGGCCGCTGCGAACGGAGATTCCCGCCCCTGCAGCCGGGCCCACGGTCACCGGGCGCCGGGCGACCGCGTGGGTGGCGTCGTCGTAGACCCACACGAAGTACTTCTTCTGCGGGTCGGTCACCAGCGCGGACGTCGGGATCTGCAGTTCCTCAGCGGCGTCGGGTGCGGTCAGCTCGATTTCGACCGTGGCGGTCATGCCGGGGAGGATGTTCCAGCCCTCCGGGCGCGGCATGGCGAACGTGATCTCGAAGGTCTGGGCCACGGCATCGGATTCGCCGGAATTCTCGCGAAAGCTGAGCTCGAAGCGCTGCTCCGGCACGAAGCCGAAATGCGCGTGCATGCCGATGACCCGCTCGGGCGTCACGGTGGCGATCAGCGTCTCGGGAACGTTCGCGATGATGTAGAGTTCCGTCAGGTCACTCAGCCGGACGATGGGATCGCCGACCCGCACGTTGACGTGGTTGTCCAGGTAGCGGCGCGCTACGAAGGCATCCCAGGGTGCACGCAGCCGGGTGCGCTCGAGATTCTCGCTGGCCTGCGCCACCGTCACTTCGCGCAGTTCGAACAGCGCCTGGGCCTCGTCCACGGTCGACTGTGAGATGCCGCGTTCATCGAGAAGCTTGCGCTTGCGCGCCAGATCCTGGCGCGCAAGCTCGCGCTGTACCTGCGCCTCGCGGAGGGCGAGCTGGTAGTCGGTGGGGTCGATGGCGGCGACGAGGTCGTCGGCGCGCACCGCCTGCCCCTCCAGCACCGGAAGGGCGGTCAGCAAACCCGGAACCCGGAAGGTCAGATCGATGGTCTGAGCGGCTTCCACACGGCCGACGAACGCGTGGGTCTCGGTACGCGTCTCGGCGCCGACGGCGAAGATCCGGGCCGGGCGAACGGACTGGTCCGCGACCACCGGCGCCTCGCTGGCGCCACAGCCGGAAAGCAGCAGCGTGACGTTAAGAGCGAGCATCCGCTTCGCGCCCAGCTTCCGGTTCAGCTTTGAGTTCATTGGGCGGCGAGGGCCAGCATGCGCTGGTAGAGACGCTGCCGGTCGGCGTCGTTCAGGGTCAGCAGATTCAACATGTCGAGGAACCGCAACCCTTCGACGCCGAGCAGAACGATTCGGGCCAGATCGGCATCCGCGGCCTCGTCGGCAACGCGCCGGAACACGTCTGCAACCATGTCGCGGGCCGGATCGAGCAGGGACGGATCCTCGGCGGAACCGGCGAGCAACGCCAGCGCCGTCGCCCGCTCCCGGTCGGTCTGGTCCCGTTCCGCCAGTACCCAGGCTTCAAGATCCGTGCGGGTCTCGTCGTCCCGCAGGCGCGCGGCACGGGACCCGACTTCGTGCAGAAGCCTTCCGAGCATGCCCTGGAGCAGGGCGTTCTTGCTCGGGTAGTGATAGAGCAGGCCGCCTTTCGACAGGCCAGCCTCGGCGGCGACGGCGTCCATGGTGAGATGCGCAGCACCCGCCCGCGCCACGATGGCGGCGGCGGCATCGAGCACACGGGTCCTGCTGTCCGGTCGCTTCGCCATGCCGGGAGACTAGCAATAAACCGTCCAGACGGTACAGTAAGCCAGCCAGGGACGCATTTCTCGGCTATCCTTCGAGAGGACCTTGCCGATGGAGTGGCTCATGTCTCAGGCAGTGGAGAAGGGTACCGACGTCGCGTTTACCTTCGTAGAAGAGGAGACCGGCGCCATGGCCGGTGTTCTGCACGGGGTGGCGCTTTCGATGCTGATCTATGCCCTGGGGATTGCCGGCTGGTGGCTCTGGTAGCATGGCGTCTCGGACCGGCGTCGTCGCCGGGTCCGGGTAGTTGGCGCGGATGCAGAGCTGAGACAACGCCGATCCAGAAGGGGTAGATCCAGCAATGGCCGGCCTCCGGCGATGGATCGCGGTGGTATGGCAGGTCAGATGGTGATCGGGTTCGTTGGCAGAGTGATTGCCGTCATGGCCTTGGTGGCTGTAGCGCCAGCCGGTCATGGCGACGCGGCCCGCTGGGAGTACGAGCGGTTCACCGATCCGTTCGAGCGCAACGGATCGGTTCACATCGCCTCCATCGAGACCGTGGACGCCAGGATGATCGTGCGCTGCGCGTCGCCTTCCGGTCTTCCGGAGATCCGCATCTTCCTCCCTCGTGATCGAATCGACGCTCTGACGACGGTAGCCTGGTCCTTCGACCGGCGGCGTGAACAGTCGGCTCCATGGCGGGTCAGTGCGAATCGCCGTTCGATCGTGCTGCCAGTCCGGTTCAGCGACGACTTCATCTATCAGCTGCGGGTGCGCAGCGCGTTGACCGTGACCGTCGTTTCGGGGCAGGAGGCGATGCCCCCCGTTCAGTTCCCGCTCACGGGCTCGTCGGTCGCCATCTTCAAGGCGTTGAATGCGTGCGGGCGGTAGGTTGCCGCCGCGGACGGAGGCTGCGAATTCATCAGGGGTGGTAGGCGCGCCCGGATTCGAACCGGGGACCTCTACCATGTCAAGGTAGCGCTCTAACCAACTGAGCTACGCGCCTCTGGTTCTCGAACCTTCGGGGTCCGAGGTTTCAGAAGGCCGAGAACTGTAGCCGAGGATGCCCGGCAAGTCGAGATTCGGCCGCCTCCCCGGAGGCGGGAGCCGTGTCCGGCCGATGTTCCGGGCGGCAGTGTCGTCTTCCAGCCCACGGATTTCCTGGCTTGGCGCACCCGCCGCGGCCCAGTGAGCCCTTGTGCGGTGCACTTTGCGGCAGTAGAATTCGCGGTCCGCGTTCGCGCCACCTGCGGGTGGCCGGGCACGGTCACCGGTACGGCATGTCCGCTCCGGACGAGTTCCAGCCGATTGGATCCCTGGAGAAGGAGGGTTCTGCTCGGCCGTTCATATGTGTTCGAATCGTGTTCTCGAACCATGTGTCCGAATTGTGATGTCCGTTCGCGTGGAGATCGACGTGCCGACGGTGCCAATGGATGGTGCCAATGATAGTGCCGAAAACGACAACCGAGATGGAGAGCGCCTATTAAAAAGGGTGGAGGTAAGCGCGTCGAGAAGTCGCTTCTCAACGAAGAGATTCGAGCCTCGAATGTGCGCCTGGTGGGTGCCGACGGTGAGCAGGTCGGTGTCGTTTCCCGGGACGAAGCTTTGGACGCAGCCCGTCGCGCGGCGTTGGACCTGGTGCTGATCGCGCCGGAAGCCGATCCGCCGGTGGTCAAGGTCATGGACTACGGTAAGCACCTCTTCGAGCTGAAGAAAACCAAAGCGGCTCAGCGGAAGAAGCAGAAGCAGATCCAGATCAAGGAGATGAAATTCCGTCCCGGCACGGAAGAGGGCGACTATCAGGTGAAGCTGCGGAACCTGACACGGTTCCTCGAAGACGGCGACAAGGCAAAGGTGTCGCTGCGCTTCCGCGGTCGCGAAGTGGTTCATCCGGAAATCGGTCTGAACCTGATGAAGCGAATCGCGGAGGATCTGGAAGAGATCGGCCAGGTCGAGTCGGAACCCAAGTTCGAGGGCCGGCAGATGATCATGGTGCTGGCTCCCAGCAAAAAAACGAAGAAGGCTCAGAAGGCCCCACAACAAGAAGCTCAATAGTCGAGCGCGGGCGTCGTCGACGACGCCGTCCAAGCCGACCAACGACGCCCCGGGAACGCGAGTCCTCGGAGGCCACAAAGAACGCGTGGAGTTGATCATGCCGAAGTTGAAATCGAATCGCGGCGCCGCGAAGCGTTTCCGCAAGACCGCCAGCGGATACAAGCATCGTCAGGCGAACCGCAATCACATCCTCACCAAGAAAGCATCGAAGCGGAAGCGCCAGCTGCGCGGGCTCGAGAACGTCGCTCAGGCGGACGTCGCCCGGATCCGGCAGATGCTGCCGACCAAAGCACGATAAGGAGGCCATCGCATGTCGAGAGTGAAGCGAGGCGTGGCATCCCGTGCCCGTCGCAAAAAGGTTCTGAAGGCGGCGAAGGGCTACTACGGTGCCCGCAGTCGCCAGTTCAAGGTCGCCAAGCAGGCGGTCATCAAGGCTGGTCAGTATGCGTACCGTGACCGCCGCCAGCGCAAGCGCCAGTTCCGCAATTTGTGGATCATCCGCATCAACGCGGCGGCGCGCCTGCACGGCCTGTCGTACAGCCGATTTATCGCCGGCCTCAAGAAGGCGGCGATCGAGGTGGACCGAAAAGTGCTGGCCGACCTGGCCATGCATGAGCCGACGGCGTTCGCTGCTCTGGCCGAACAGGCCAGGAGCGCGCTCGAGGCCGAGGTCGCAAAGGCTGCGTAAGCCGATCCCGGGCCCCGACTGCGGGGCCGGGACACATCGATGACCGCGTTCTGGGGGCCTGCACGGCACGCCTTTCCAGGCGCAGAGGACGCGCGAGCGTCGACGAAAGGGAAGGGCGCAAGTTCTTCCCTTTTTTGTTTGCAGGAGTCCTGATTTTCCGGGTTCAGTTGGCGGAGCGAGTGAGATGAGCAGCGATCTGGATGACACTCTGAAACGGCTCGTGGCCGAAGCCCGGCGCGCCGTCGAGGAGGCCGGCGACGAGCGCGCCCTCGACGACGTGCGGGTGCGCTTTCTCGGCAAGAAGGGCGAGCTGACCGCGCTGCTGAAATCTCTTGGGCAGCTCGCGGCGGACCAGCGCCCGGCGGCGGGCGCGCGCATCAACGACGCCAAGGACGTCGTGCAGGAAGCCATCGGTGCGCGCAAGCACTCCCTTGCAGGGGAGCAGATGGCCGAAGCGCTGGCGGCGGAGCGGGTGGACGTAACGCTGCCTGGACGCCGGCAGGGGAACGGCGGGTTGCACCCGGTCACCCAGGCTCTGGCGCGCATGGAGGAGATCTTCGTCGGCGCCGGCTACACCGTGGTGACCGGCCGTGAGATCGAGAACGACTACTACAACTTCGAAGCGTTGAACATTCCCGCGCACCATCCGGCGCGGGCCATGCACGACACCTTCTATTTCGCCGACGGCACGCTGCTGCGCACCCACACCTCGCCGTCGCAGGTGCACACCATGGAGCAGCAGCAGCCGCCGATCCGGGTGATCTGTCCCGGACGCGTGTACCGGCGCGATTCCGATCTCACGCACAGCCCCATGTTCCAGCAGCTGGAAGGGTTGGTGGTGGACCGTGGCGTCAGCTTCGCCGATCTCAAGGGCACGGTGATCGAGTTTCTGCAGCGCTTCTTCGAGAAAGAGCTGGCCGTGCGTTTCCGGCCCTCGTACTTCCCGTTCACGGAACCCTCCGCCGAGGTGGACGTGCAGTGCGTGCACTGCCTCGGCGACGGCTGCCGGGTGTGCAGCCAGACCGGGTGGCTCGAGGTGATGGGCTGCGGGGTGGTGCATCCCAACGTGCTCGAGATGTCCGGTATCGACAGCGAGATCTACTCCGGATTCGCCTTCGGCATGGGCGTGGATCGGCTGGCGACGCTGCTGTTCCAGGTGGACGATCTGCGCCTGTTCTACGAAAACGATCTGCGCTTCCTGCGGCAGTTCAACTAGCGTTTAGGAGCCGAGATGAAGTTCAGTGAAGCCTGGCTGCGCGAGTGGGTGAACCCGCCCGTGGACCGAGAAGCGCTGTTCGAACAGCTCACCATGGCAGGTCTCGAGGTGGAAGGCTTCGAGCGCGTCGCGGGTGAGTTCAGCGGTGTGGTCGTGGGCGAGGTGGTGGCTGTCGCGGCGCATCCGGATGCGGACAAGCTGTCGGTGTGCGAGGTCGACGACGGCAGCGAGCGACAGCAGGTCGTGTGCGGCGCGCCGAACGTACGCGTCGGTCTCAAGAGTGCGTTCGCCCGGGTTGGCGCGGTCCTGCCGGAGAACTTCAGGATCCGCAAGGCCAATCTGCGCGGCGTGGAATCCCGCGGCATGCTCTGCAGTGCAGCCGAACTCGGCCTGGGCGACGATCACGACGGCATTCTCGAGCTTCCGGCGTCCGCGGTGACGGGTACCGAACTGAGCCAGGCGCTGGCGCTCGACGACGTCGCGGTGGAACTCAATCTGACCCCCAATCGCGGCGACTGCCTGTCCATTCGCGGCCTCGCCCGGGAAGTGGGCGTGCTCAACGACATGGCCGTGACCCCGCCGGTCGAGGGCGGCGCCGTGCCCGCCTCCATCAACGACACGTTTGCCGTCGCGCTGGAGGCGCCCGATGGCTGCCCGCGCTACCTCGGACGGGTGATCCGCGGGGTGGATATCACCCGGCCGAGCCCGCTGTGGCTGACGGAGAAACTGCGCCGTTCCGGGTTGCGCAGCATCGACGCCGTGGTGGACGTCACCAACTACGTCATGCTGGAACTCGGCCAGCCGATGCACGCCTTCGACCTCGACCGCCTTGACGACCGGATCGTCGTGCGCATGGCGCGCGACGGCGAGCGACTCACGCTGCTGGACGGTCAGGAGGTCAGCCTGGACGCCACCACGCTGCTGATCACCGACGGCAGCGGCCCGGTGGCCATGGCTGGCGTGATGGGCGGCGAGCGCAGCGGCACTCAGACCACAACCCTAGACGTGTTTCTCGAGTGCGCGTACTTCGCGCCTCTGGCCGTTGCCGGAACGGCGCGGCGTTACGGTCTGCACACCGACGCCGCGCATCGCTATGAGCGCGGCGTGGACTCCGATCTGCAGCATCGAGCCATGGAACGGGCGAGCAGGCTACTGCTCGACATCGTCGGTGGCGAGGCCGGTCCGGTGACCGAGGCGGTGGCGCCGGACCATCTGCCGGCGCGGCGCCACGTGAGCCTGCGCGAACGGCGCCTGCACGAACTGGTGGGCGCAAGCATCGAAACCGCGGAGGTGGACGGCGCGCTGGCGCGCCTGGATTTTGCGCTCGTCGAACGCACCGTCAGCGAGAGCGACGGAGTGTGCTGGACCATCGAGGCGCCCAGCCACCGCTTCGACATCGAGCGCGAGGCCGATCTGGTGGAGGAGATCTGTCGGATCTACGGGTACAACCGGGTGCCGGCGCGGCAGCCGAGTACGGCGCTGAGCCTGCGCCGCGTGCCCCTGGAGCGCGCGCCAGAGGCTGAGCTGAAACGCCTGCTCGCCGATCTCGGATTCCAGGAGGCGATCACCTACAGCTTCGTCGACCCGCGCCTGCAGGACCTGCTCGACCCGGGCGTCGCCGCGTTGGCGCTCGAGAACCCGATGTCGTCAGAGCAGTCGGTGATGCGCACCACGCTGCTGAGCGGTCTGGTCGAGACCCTGCGGGTGAATCTGACACGGCAGCAGGAACGGGTGCGCCTGTTCGAAATCGGCCTGTGCTTCCTGCCCGGAGATCCGGTGGTTCAGCAACTCCGGGTCGGCGCCGTGTGCTGCGGTACGCGGGTGCCGCCCAACTGGGCTCAGCCTGCCGAGGTGGTGGACTTCTTCGACGTCAAAGGCGTGGTGGAGCGTCTGCTCGCCTGGACCGGGCAGGGCGATCCGGCCTTCGTGCCGGCCCGCGACCCGGTGCTGCATCCGGGGCAGAGCGCCGAAATCCGCCTCGGTGACGCGGTGGTGGGCCGTCTGGGTCGCCTGCATCCGGAGATCGAAGCGAAGTTAGATATTACAAAACCCGTATATCTTTTTGAAATACAAGGTGAAAAACTTCTCGCTCGATCGGTTGCCAGGCATCGCGGCATCTCTCGATACCCCAGCGTGCGCCGCGATCTGGCGCTGCTGGTGGCGCGCGACGTGCCGGCGGCGGCGCTGGAAGCCACCGTGCGCGCAACCCTGGGTGAGGTGTTGATCGACTTCACGCTATTTGACGTGTATCAAGGCAAGGGCATTGATTCTAATGAGAAAAGTCTGGCAGTGGGCTTGACGTTGCAGGACGCCTCGGCCACTCTTACTGAGGATCGAATTGCGCGCTACATGGCGGACGTGCTGGCGGCTCTGGAGCGTGCCGTCGGTGCCCGATTGCGTTCAGGGGGAACTGAGCGGACGGCGGGGGTGTGAACGACACGCGCACCAGCAGGACCGCCTACCAGCGATACGCGCAGCAGAAAAAAGAGGAGACGCCATTTGGGTGCTCTGACAAAGGCGCAGATGGCCGATCGCCTGTTTGAGGAACTGGGCCTCAACAAGCGCGAAGCCAAAGAGATCGTCGAAATGTTCTTCAGCGAGATCCGTAACTCGTTGGAACGCAATGAGCAGGTCAAGCTTTCCGGGTTCGGAAATTTCGATCTGCGCGAAAAGGGAGAGCGGCCCGGCCGCAACCCCAAAACTGGAGAGGAAATCCCCATTTCGGCACGTCGAGTCGTGACGTTCCGGCCGGGGCAGAAGCTCAAGGCGCGGGTAGAGGCTTATGCTGGACGCGAGTCAGAACGATGAACTGCCGCCGATTCCCGGCAAGCGCTACTTCACCATCGGCGAGGTGAGCCAGCTCTGCGACGTCAAGCCCCACGTGTTGCGCTACTGGGAACAGGAGTTCCCGCAGCTCAAACCCGTCAAGCGCCGCGGCAACCGTCGCTACTACCAGCGCCAGGACGTCATCGTCATCCGCCAGATCCGCGGGCTGCTCTACGAGCAGGGATTCACCATCGGCGGTGCCCGGCAGCGCCTGGAAGGCGAAGAAGCCAGACAGGACCAGACTCAGTTCAAACTGCTGATCAAGCAGATGATCGTCGAGCTGGAAGACGTGCTGCGGGTACTCAAGGCCTGAACCGGACCGGTGTGGCGCGCCGCGAAGCGCAGACCTGATCTGGATTCGCTAGCGGAGCAGCAGAGCCTCCAGATGCGCGCGCCGTTGTGCCGATATCGGCACCGCCCGTCGCGTCGTCAGATCCATCGCCACGCCCAACGCCTCGACCGTTGCCGCGACCCGATTGTGGGTCTCGTCGTAGAGCACGTGGGCCATCTGCTGGGTCTTGTTGCCGATGCGGCGAACGCCGGACAGCTGGGTGAACACCGCACCGCGGTGCAGGGGCGCCAGAATCGTCAGCCGCTGCTCCAGCGCCGCTCCACCGAGACCGCCGGCCGCGCGTGCCGCCTGCTCCGAAGCCGGATTCAGCAGGGCCCAGAGATTCGGCATGCCGTCCGACACCCGGCCGATGTAGACGTGGGGTAGCAGCGCCTCGTGCGCGTCGCACTCCTCCGGGCCGATGACGCCGCGACCGACGATCCGGAAACCGGCGCTGCGGGCCTGGTCCCAGGTGTCCGGCGCGCCCGGCAGCTGCGCCGGATCGAGTCCCCGCGGGCGGGCGAACTCGGGTACCGCGAATGACGGCCCCGTGCGGTCGTCGGCCAGGGCGAGTCCCGTGGCGTCCAGGCTGGTCTGGAACGCGGCCAGAACCTCCCCCGAGACGTTGTCGTGCATCAGCGACAGCACATGCAGCGACGCGGGCGTGACTGCGCTGATGGCGCAGTCGACGCGCACCGGCGTGGCGGCGCGGGATTCCCTCAGAAAGCGGATGTGCTGAGTCCGGATCCGAGGCAGGACCGCGGGTGGATCGATGCGTGCCCGCTCGGCGATCAGGATCTGGAGCGCCTGATTCATCTTGTGGGCGTAGTAGCGCACGTTCAGGTGGTCGTTCTCGTCGCACTCCCACTGGTTCACGCTGCCCCAGTGACAGGCCGTGGTGCCGGCGAGGGCGCCGGGTCGTTCGTCAGGCTGATTCACGGACGCTGGGCGTACTACTCGGGAATCACGTCGCCGGAACCGCCGAGTTCTTTCGGAAAGTCGCGCAGCTTCGGCAATCCGTCGTGCATTCTCAGCACCGTGTCCTCGTAGTTCACGTGCATGCCGGGTTTGAACTCCAGCGTCGGAAGGGTGGCGGCGAAAACGTCCACCAGGCCGAAGGTCGGATGGTTGCTCATGAGATGGCCGCCGCATTTGCCGCAATATCTGCGTTCGGTCTGGGGGTTCTTCACAAAGGTGCGCACGTGCTCCTCACCCTCGAGGATGCGAACCGCTCCCGGTTGCCACAGCGTGAAGGCGTTCACCGGACCACCGGACCAGGACTGGCACGACCGGCAGTGGCAGTAGCCCATGCCTTCAGGCTCGCCGGATACCTCCAGGCTGACCGCGCCGCAGAAGCAGGAACCGTTGTGGACGGAAGTCATGACGAATCGCTCCCTGTAGTTGGGGTGGACGATTCTAGAGCGGCCCGGTGGACGGCTTCCAGCGCTTCGCTGTCGAGATGCCCGTCGGCGACGAACCGGTGCTGCTGCTGAAAGCGGCTGAGCGCGCCGCGGGTGGCCGGGCCGAAAATGCCGTCCGGCTCGCCGACGTCGAAACCGAGCAGCGCCAGATCGGTCTGCAGCTGCCGTACCTGATCCCGGGTGGCGCGCAGGGCGTCTGCGGGAGGTGGCTGGCGCAGCGGTCCGGCTCCGGCGATCTCGTCGGCCAGGCGCCCCACGGACAGGGCGTAAAACTCCGAGCGGTTCCAGCGCATGATCACGTCGAAGTTGCGGTAGACCAGAAACGCCGGCCCGGTGTGGCCCGAGGGCACCAGCAGTGCTGCAGGCAGATCCAGAGTCGGCAGGGCCCGGCCGTAGGCGTCGGTGACGCCCAGATCGACCCATTCGCCCAGCGGGCGCTTCGCATCGCGCCCGGCCAGACCGAACTCGAAACCCGCCGGCAGGCGCACCTCGCGCCCCCAGCGCTGGCCCGGCTCCCAGCCGATGCCACGCAGGAAGTTGGCCGCGGACGACATGGCGTCCTCGACGCTGCCCCACAGATCACGACGGCCGTCGCCGTCGGCGTCGATGGCGTAGCGCAGAAACACCGAAGGCATGAACTGCACGTGGCCCATGGCGCCGGCCCAGGAGCCGACCATGCGGTCGGGGCTGATGTCGCCGGCGTCGACGATACGCAGGGCGTTGATCAGCTCGCCGGCGAAGTACCGGCTGCGGCGCTGGTCGCAGGCGAGGGTCGCCAGCGAATCGGGGATCGGCATGTTGCCGAAGTAGGAGCCGAAGTTGGTCTCCAGACCCCAGAATGCGACCAGATAGTGAGCGGGCACTCCGGTCTCGCGCTGAATCCGCTCGAGCAGGGCGCGATGCTCGGCGAGCATCTCGCGTCCGCGGGCGACCCGCTGGGCGGTCACCCGGCGGTTGTAGTAGTCGGTGAAGGTCTGGGTGAACTCCGGTTGCGCCCGATCGAGCTCGATCACCCGATCGACCCGGGTCACGGCGTCGAGCACCTGATCCACCACCGCCGCGGACACGCCCGCGGCCAGGGCCTCGGTCTTGAGATCGACGATGCAGGCGGCGAAGTCCTGCGCGGTGTCGGTTTCGGAGTCCGTGCCGGCCTCGCCGTCCGGGGCGCCGAGCGCGCAGGGGCCGGAAATCGTCGTCAGCAGGAGCAGCGGCAGCAGTTTCGAGATGGTCATGCCGCTATGCTGCCACGGGGGAGGGGGTTGGAGAAGGCGGCGCGCCAGGGGATGTCTTACACTTTGCGATCAGGGGTTGAAAAAGCGATCGATGAACTGGCCTTTCAGACTGCCAGATTTGGAGCCATTGACGACCTATCGCCTGATTGCAGCGCTCGGGGCGCTGGGTCTGCTGGCGGCCGGTCTGGCGAATCCGAGCGATGCGACGCTGGTGGCCGATGCGCGCTATCTCACGGTCGTGTTCCAGGTGACCTTTCTGGCTCTGACCTTCGTTTCCGCGACGTTTCGCCGCCATGCGGGCTGGGGCGCCTACCTCGTCAACACGATGGTCGTGCTGTACCTGTGCTCGATGCTCTACAGCTCCAACCTGTCCTTCGACAGCCTCGTCGCCAGCTTCGTCGGGGTGCTGATCTGCGGCATGGTGCTGCACCGGGTCCTGCTGGTGGTGGCGTTCCTCGGCACCGCCGCGGCCATCCACATCATGACCGCCTACGCGGTTGCCGATCCGGTGATCGATCCGATGACGGTCACGGTCAATTCGCTGCTCTACATCGTCTTCGTCGGGGTGATGCTGGGTCTGCAGATCTCCGCCCGGGAGCGCCGTCGCAACAGCGAGTCCATCATGGGGGCGATCTTCGATCAGTCGTCGGACGCCCTGGTGTACGGGGATCTGGCTGCGAGTAAGGTGTTCCGCGCCAACCGGCGCGCCGAGCAGCTGTTCGAGTCGCAGGACCTGGCGTTCATCGGGCGTCAGGTCCGGGCTGGTTTTCTCGCCGACCATTCGGGCGACGACCTGCCGGCGATCGTCGAGCGCGCGTTGGCCGACCCCAGCTGGGGCATCGAGTGCCAGTTCGAGTCGGCGTCCGGTCAGACGTTCTGGGGCAATCTGGCCCTGCGTCGGCTGGATGCGCCTTACCAGAATCTGATGCTCGCCCGGGTCACCGACATGACCCAGCAGAGGGAGCGGGAAGCGGCGCTGGAATCGGCGCGGGCGGCGGCGGAACAGGCGGCCCACACCCGCAGCCAGTTCCTTGCCAACATGAGCCACGAGATCCGAACGCCCATGAACGGCGTGATCGGCATGACCTCGCTGCTGCTGAAAACCCCCCTGGACGAGGATCAGCAGCGCTACGTCGACATCGTCAGGTCGAGCGGCGAATCGCTGCTTACCATCATCAACGAGATTCTGGATTTCTCCAAGATCGAGGCGAATCAGGTGCGGCTCGAGCGGGTCCGCTTCGACGTCGAGGAAGTCGTGCTCGAAGCGATGCAGATGGTGGGACCGCAGGCCCAGGCCAAGGGCATCGAGATGGTCCTGCAGATGCTTCCCGGGCAGCACCGGTTCTTTCTCGGCGACGCGCTGCGCGTGCGTCAGGTGCTGGTGAACCTGATCTCCAATGCCGTGAAGTTCACGGCCGCCGGCGACGTCACGGTGGCCGTCGACGTGGTGCCGGGCGATGGAGAGAGCGAGGAGGTGCATTTCCGCGTCATGGACACGGGCATCGGCATCCCGGCGGATCAGGCCGGACTGCTGTTCGAGCCGTTCGTTCAGGCGGATGCCTCCACCACCAGGCAGTACGGGGGCACCGGCCTGGGACTTTCCATTTCCAAGAGCCTGGTCGAACTGATGGGAGGGCGCGTTGCGCTGACCAGCGAGCCGGGTGTCGGCTCGACGTTCTCGTTCTACGTCGTGCTCGACCGGGCGCCGGCACGGCGCAGCGTGGAAGGCCAGGGTCTGGAAGGCCGCCGTGTTGCTCTGATCCAGGCCCACGCCCGCAGCGGCGAAGCGCTGGCGGCGATGCTGCGCGCGGTGGGCATGTCGGTGACCGGGTTCGGTCGCCCGGACCGACTGCTCGACGAGTACCAGTCCGGAATCTGGGACGTGATCGTCGCCGATCTGTACTCCCCGACGCTGAGCGGCGTGGAGCTTGTTGCGGCGCTGCAGAGCATCGACGACGCGCGCCCGCCCGTGGTGCTGGTTGCGCCGCTGCAGTCCCGGGAAACCTGCGATGCCGACATCGCGACGATCGTTCGCAAGCCGGTCCGAGCCAGCGAGCTGCTGCGTGCACTCCAGGACCTGCTCGGCGTCGTCCGCGAGGCCGACGCGGCGGAGGTCCGCAGCCCGGAGAGCCGTCCGAGTTTCCACGAGATCTCCGTTCTGGTCGCCGAAGACAATCCGGTGAATCAGCAGGTGGTGCGGCAGATGCTGCGCAACCTCGGCGCCCGGATGGTGGTCGTGGATGACGGCCAGGCCGCGGTGGAAGCGGCCGCCGAGGGCGCCTTCGACATGGTGCTCATGGACGTGCAGATGCCGCGCATGGACGGTCTTCAGGCGACGCGGGAGATACGCGCCCGGCTCGGCGAGCGGCCGTTCATCGCGGCCATGACCGCCAGCGCGATGGCCGCGGATCGGGCCGCCTGCATGGCAGCAGGCATGGACGACTTCATGGCCAAACCCGTGCGGATCGAGGACCTCGAGCGGCGCCTTCGTATGGTGGTCGCGCGTCGCGAGGGCAATGGCGCGGCGGGCGGCTGATCGCGCAATCCGGGCTTCGGGAGGGGGTGTCGACATGCCGGACTGGTTCGTTTCCCTGCTTGACTGGTCGCTGGTGTTGCGCCACTTCCGCGACATGGCGCTCGCCTACGTGCTGGCGATTCCCATTGCCTGGGACCGGGAACGCAGCGAGCGCACGGCCGGTCTGCGGACGTTTCCGCTCGTGGCGATCGCCGCCTGCGCCTACATGCTCATCGGCTACGACGTGCTCGATTCCACGGACGCCGAAGCCCGGGTGGTGCAGGGCCTGATCACCGGGATGGGGTTCATCGGCGGGGGCGCGATCCTCAAGGAAGGGGGCAGCGTGAAAGGCACGGCCACGGCGGCCGCCCTCTGGGCCACAGGCGCCATCGGCCTGTCGGTGGCATCGCAGCGGCTGGAGATCGCCCTGGTGATCAGCGTGGTCACTTTTTTCACCCTGCACTTCCTCAAGCCGCTGGTGCATCCGGTGGACGACGAACTGCCGGAGGACTGACAGGGGTCGCAACGCCACCCGGGTCAGAACCAGGCCCGAACGCCGATCACCAGCGACGTCGACGACGTCGGTTCCCCGGCGGCGCGACGCAGATCCCGGGTGTTGCCCCAGCTCCGCTCCCAGCGCACACCCAGGTAAGGGGCGAGTTCCGGACGGATCTCGTAGCGAAGCCGCAGCCCGGCTTCGCTGCCGCTGATGCCGCGGCCCAGATCGACGCCATCGACGCGGCTCATGCTGGCGTCGAGTTCGAGGTGCGGCTGCAGGATCAGGCGCTGGGTAATCAGCAGATCGTATTCCAGCTCGGCGCGCACGCTCAGGTCACCGTCGTCGCTGAGATAGGCGCTGAGATCGGTCTCCAGCCACTGCGGTGCCAGACCGTGCAGGCCGACCGCCAGGTAGCTCGTGTCTTCGGCGTGCTGCCGCAGGTCGTGTCGAATGCCGGCCTGCCAGCTCCAGAACGGGGCGAAGGTGCGGTCGTAGCGGAGCTGCAGTTCGGCGACGTCGGGCGCGTCGCCCGCGCCGCCTTCGCCTTCGGTTTCGAACCAGAGCTTGCGGTAGTCGCCGCCGTACCAGGCGCGTACGTCCCAGAGCTGCGAATCGCCCTCGTCCGCATCCCCGTACTCGAGGCGGTCGACGAGCAGCTTGCCGTAGGCATGAGCGCCCATCATGTGCATCGGCCACTCCGCGGGCGCGCCGGTGGCGGGATTTTCTGCGGTTGGGGCGCCCGCGGCGGCTGATGGAGCGCCCGCGGCGGCCGTTGCCACGACGGCGATCAGCGCGACGCACGGTGCTGCAACCGCGCGCCTCACGTGCTGATGGCTTCCGGCCGAACCCGCACGACGCGGAACATGCCCATCTCCATGTGGTAGAGCAGGTGGCAGTGGAAAGCCCAGCGTCCAGGCTCGTCCGCGGTGATGAGCAGGCTCAGTCGTTCGGCGGGCTTGACGCTCACCGTGTGCTTGAACGGCAGATGCTCGCCCTGACCGTTCTCCAACTCCATGAAAATGCCGTGCAGGTGGATCGGATGTTCCATCATGGTGTCGTTCACCAGGATCAGACGTACCCGTTCGCCGTAGGGAAAATCGATGGGGCTGTCGACCTCGTGGAACGCCTTTCCGTCGAACGACCACATGTAGCGTTCCATGTTGCCGGTGAGATGCAGTTCGTAGGTGCGCGCGGGGACCCGTCGATCCCGCATCGCGTGGACGTTGCGCAACTGCGCGTAGGTCAGCACCCGGTGGTCGACCTCGTCGAGTCCGGTACCGGGTTCGTCGACGCGGCTGCGCTGGATTTCGGCGACGCCGCTGTTGCCGGCGCCGTGGTGGTCCGGTCCGTGGCACACCACCGGGCTCGCCTGCACGGCCATCTGATGGCCGCCGTGGTCGGCCATGTCAGGCATACCCTTGTGATCCATGCCCGCGTGGTCCATGCCCCTGTGATCCATGCCCATGTCGGCCATGGTGCGTCGCGGCGGTGGCCGCAGCGGTGGAACCGGTGCGCTCATGTCCGGGCGGGGTGCCAGGGTGCCGCGGGCATAGCCGCTGCGGTCCATGGACTCGGCCATGATCGTGTAGGCGCGGTCAGCGTCCGGTGCGACGACGACGTCCAGGGTCTCTGCGATGGCGATCTGGAACTCGTCGGTCTCAACGGGCGCCACGTTCTGACCGTCCGCCTGAATCACCGTCATCGGCAGGCCGGGAATGCGCACGTTGAAGTAGGTCATGGCGGAGGCATTGATGACCCGCAGACGGACGCGTTCGCCCGGCCGGAACAGCCCGGTCCAGTTGGCCTGTGGATGCAGGCCGTTCATCAGGTACGTGTAGGTGGCGCCGCTCACGTCCGCGATGTCCGTGGGCGTCATGCGCATGGCGCCCCAGGCGCTGCGTTCGCGCACGGTGGCGCCGAGTCCTCGAGACTCGACGTCGCGCAGAAAATCGCCGACGGTGCGCCGGTTGCGGTTGTAGTAGTGGCTGAGTTTCTTCAGCCTGGCCAGCACGCGGTCGGGGTCTTCGAAGGTCCAGTCTGACAGCACCAGCACGTAGTCGCGCTGGTAGTCGTGCGGCTTCGGCTCGTGCGGGTGGATGATCAGCGGTCCGTAGGCGCCCTGCTGCTCCTGCAGGCCGGAGTGACTGTGATACCAGTAGGTGCCCGATTGACGGACCGGAAACCGCACCTCCCATGTGGCGCCGGGGGCGATGCCGGGGAAAGTCACCCCCGGGACACCGTCGAACTCGAAAGGCAGCAGCAGGCCGTGCCAGTGCAGCGAACTGTCCTCCTGCAGATGGTTGGTTACCCGCAGCAGCGCCTGCTGGCCCTCCCAGAGCTCGATGAGTGGCCCCGGAACGCTGTGGTTCAGGCTCACGGCCGCCGCACGGCCTCCGGCGATGTCGAGGGTTTCGCGGCGTATGGCGATGTCCAGGGACACATCGCGGGCGGCGCCTCCCGGCACGCTCGCCGCCCCGTTGGTGCCGTGCGCGGCGGCGCGGGCGTAGGCGGGCAGCAGCGGTCCGAGCGCCGTCGCCAGGCTGCTGGCCGCCAGGGCCCGGAGCAGGCGGCGCCGGTTGGGATTCATCGGGGTCGAAGGTACGCTCATGGTCTACCTGCAGGGAGGTGATGGCTGCGTCAGGGACGGTATTCGTTGAACACCGCGGTGCCGTCCTCACCGAAGGCGACCACGTCGAAGGGATCCTTGCGATCGCCCACCTCCATGCCCGGAGAGCCCACCGGCATTCCGGGCACGGACAGCCCGCGCACGCCCTCCGGGCGCTCCTGCAGCAGGCGACGGATGTCGCTGGCCGGCACATGGCCTTCGATGGCGTAGCCGTCGACCTCGGCGGTATGGCAGCTGCCGAGCGCCACGGGAACCTCCAGCCGGGTCCGCACCGGCGACAGGTCTTCGTGCTCGTGCACGGTGACCGCGAAGCCCTGCTCGCGCAGGTGGTCGACCCAGTCACCGCAGCAGCCGCACCACGGCGTCCGGTGCACGGTGATGACCGGTTCTCCGGCCTGGGAAGGGCGGGAGTAGAAGGCGCTTGCGGCGATGACGGCGGCAGCGCACACGGCCACCAGGGCGATCAGCAGATGACGTGACATGACAGGTCTCTCTCCTCCTGAGGTGTGGATGGTCAGATGTGGATGGTCAGATCTGGATCCGCCGCAGCCGCAGGGCGTTGCCGATGACAGACACCGAACTCAGGCTCATCGCCGCGGCGGCGATCATCGGGTTCAGCAGCAGCCCCAGCCACGGGTACAGCACCCCGGCGGCGATGGGCACGCCGAGGCTGTTGTAGACGAACGCCAGGAACAGGTTCTGGCGGATGTTCTTCATGGTCGCCCGGCTCAGCGCGCGGGCCTGGGCGACCCCGCGCAGGTCGCCGCGCATCAGGGTGATTCCGGCACTTTCCATGGCCACGTCGGTACCCGTACCCATGGCGATGCCGACATCGGCCTGGGCCAGCGCCGGAGCGTCGTTGATGCCGTCCCCGGCCATGGCGACGACCGAGCCTCGCTCCTGCAGTTCCCGGACGATGCGATGTTTGTCCTCGGGCGAGACATCGGCGTGAACCGTGTCGATGCCGATGGCCTCCGCCACGGTGCGCGCCGTGCGGGCGCTGTCGCCGGTGAGCATGACCACCCGGACGCCCGACCGGTGCAGGCTGGCGATGGCGTCGGCCGTGCTGTCCTTGATCGGGTCGGAAACGCCGATCAAGCCCGCCGGTCTGCCGTCGACGGCGACGAACATCACCGTCTCGCCGTCACCACGCAGGGTCTCCGCCCGGGTCGCCAGATCGGCGTCGAGGGCGGCGAGACGCTCCATCAGCTTGCGGTTGCCCACGGCCACCCGCCGGCCGCCGACGTCTGCCGCCACGCCTTCGCCGGTCACCGATTCGAAGGCGCTGGCGGCGGCGATGGCGGCGCCGCGGTCGCGGGCGCCGTTGACGATGGCGCCTGCCAGCGGGTGCTCGCTGACCGCCTCCACCGAGGCGGCGAGTCCGAGCAGCTGCACGTCGTCCTGCTCGCCGATGGTTTCGACGGTGGTCAGGCGCGGCTTGCCTTCGGTGAGGGTGCCGGTCTTGTCGACCACCACGACGTCGACCTTCTCCATGGTCTCCAGCGATTCGGCGTCGCGGATGAGCACGCCGAGCCGGGCGCCCTTGCCGGTGCCGACCATGATCGACATGGGCGTCGCCAGGCCCAGGGCACAGGGGCAGGCGATGATCAGCACGGCGACGGCGTTGACGATGGCCAGGACCAGCGCCGGCTCGGGTCCGAACAGGCTCCAGGTGACGAAGGTGATCACCGCAGCCAGCACGACGGCGGGCACGAACCACGACGCCACCACGTCCGCGAGCCGCTGGATGGGTGCGCGGCTGCGCTGGGCTTCCGCCACCATCCGCACGATCTGCGACAGCACGGTGTCGTCGCCCACCTGGCTCGCGGTCATGACGAAGCTGCCGGTGCCGTTGACCGTAGCGCCGGTGACCGCGTCGCCCGGATTTTTTTCCACCGGGACCGGCTCGCCGGTGATCATGGATTCGTCGACGCTGCTGCGGCCGTCGACGACGCTGCCGTCCACGGGGATCCGATCTCCGGGCCGCACCCGCAGCCGGTCACCGCGTTGCACCTGGTCCAGGGGGACCGTCTCCTCGGTGCCGTCGGTGCCGATCCGGCGCGCCTCGGCGGGCGCGAGCTCGAGCAGTTCGCGAATGGCGCCGGAGGTCTTGCTGCGCGCCTTCAACTCCAGGACCTGACCGAGCAGCACCAGGGTGGTGATCACGGCGGCGGCTTCGTAGTACACGCCCACGTGGCCGCCGTGCCCCTGGAAGGCGGCCGGAAACGCACCGGGCGCCAGGGTGGCGACCAGGGAGTAGACGAACGCCACGGTCACGCCCAGGGCGATGAGCGTGAACATGTTGAGATTGCGTGTGCGCAGCGACTGAACGCCCCGCTCGAGGAACGGCCAGCCGCCCCAGAACACCACCGGCGTCGCCAGGACCAGCTGCAGCCATGGTCCCCAGGCCGGTGGCACGATGGTGTGCAGGTCGAGACCGGGAACCATTTCGCCCATGGTGTAGACGAGGAGCGGGGCGGTGAGAACGGCGCTGATCCAGAAGCGCCGGGTCATGTCGTCCAGTTCGGCGGTGTCCGCCTCACCGGTGACGACGCCGGCCGGTTCCAGCGCCATACCGCAGAGCGGGCAGGGCGATGCCCGGGTATCCCGCACCTGCGGATGCATTGGACAGGTGTAGATGGTGCCCGAGTAGCCGGCGGGAACCTTGTCGTACTTTCCGCCCGGCTCGGACGGATCCGAAGCCGCGGTGTGATCGCCGTGGCAGCAGGCGGGTTCGGAGACCGCCGGCGGCTGGGGGTCGTGGCAGTGTTCGTGGTCCATTGGCGTTGCGCCCGGCTGCGCGGGTGTCTATGATGACCGCATACGCTATACCCCTATGGAGTATATTGCAATGAAGGCGGAAGCCTCGCAGGCGACCCTCAGGCGGCTGAAGAAGATCGAAGGCCAGGTCCGTGGCATTGCCCGGATGATCGAGGACGATCGCTATTGCATCGACGTCCTGCAGCAGGTCGCGGCGGTAAAGTCCGCGCTGGTCAAGGTGGAGTCCGAGATTCTCAAGTCCCATGCCGCCACCTGCGTGGACGAAGCCATCGTCAGCGGCGACGCCGACGACCAGCGGCGCAAATTTCAGGAGCTGGTGAAGCTGTTCGAAGGGGTGCGCTGATCCGGCCGGGACCAGGGGTTACGCCAGGAAATCAGACGGGACGGCAGCAACGGATCTCCAGCCGGAACGGTCCCGGCGCCTTGTCTGCCGTCATGAAGCCGATCAGCTGCATCTGCCGAGGATCCAGGCAGGGCGCGTCGGCAACGCGGCGGCCGCGGAACACCGGCTCGAAGTCGCTGAACGCCAGAGTCACGGTCTGCCAGTCGGCGCTGGTCGCAAAAATGCAGCGCCAGGCGATGCTGCGGGATTCCCCATCTGCGCGCAGCCGCAGCTGATAGCGACGGCCGTCGCCCCGCACCTCGAGCGCGAGTCCCCGGGCGTCGCCGAGTCTGACTCCGAGCGGCGCCCGCACCGACGCGAAGCCGCCGCCGTTGGCCAGGGACACCGTCCCCTCGAAGCGCAGGCCGCCGTCGCTGCCGTGCATGTGGCTGCTGGAACGACCGCCCATGACACCGTCGTCGACGGTCTCCCAGGTCGCGGCCGCCGCGGGCAGCACCCCGGTCACGGCTTGAACACTCGTTCGGTGCTCGCCGGGAACTTCTCCAGCAGCGCGGCGGAACGTCGTGGCCGCGCCACCAGCCGGCCGCCGCAGTTCGGGCAGACGCCGTCGAGTGCGGCCGCGCAGTCCCTGCAGTAGGTACACTCGAAGCTGCAGATCAGAGCGTCCGGCGAATCCCCGGGGAGATCCCGGTCGCAGCGTTCGCATCCGGGTCGCATTTCCAGCATGGCGATGTCTCGCGTTGGTCGGGCACCTCAGCATACCGGGACACAGCGTGCCAGAGACAGTCGGTCCGCAGGTCGAATAAACTCCCGCGAGCCTTTCTGAACGGGGACAGTGCCATGGCCGGAGTCGGGGACCGCATCGTCTACGAGGACGGACGCATCCGCGTCTGGGAGTTCGACCTCGAACCCGGCCAGCGGACGCCGCTGCACACCCACGTGCACGACTATGTCTTCTACGTGATCGAAGGCAGCACGCTCGAGGTGTTCGATCACCAGGACCGGCTGCTGGGCGCGTTCGAAGCACCGACCGGGGCGGTATTCCCTTTTCGCGTCGAGGGCGAGCGGCTGGTCCCGGCTTCGGGGGAAGGCCCGTCCGCCCCCGTCACTCACAGCGCGCGCAACGCCGGCGCGACGCGCTACCGGGAGATTCTCATCGAAACGAAGTAGCCGGCATGCCCCATCGGCCGTCCGCGTGGTGTAAAGTCGGCAACGGGTTGAGAAAACAGGGGCAGACCATGGCCGAAGCCACTCGAATCGAAGAGACCGTTCCGGACCCGTACTCGCTGTCGCTGGACGCGATCGACGTCAGCCGCCCGGAGCTGTTTCAGAGCGACTCGCACTGGGCGTATTTCCGCCGCCTGCGCGCCGAGGATCCCGTCCACTACTGCGCCGGCAGTATGTTCGGCCCGTACTGGTCGATCACGAAGTTCCGCGACATCATGGCAATCGAGGCGAACCACCAGGATTTTTCGTCGGCGCCGGGTATCGTCCTCGCCGATCGTCCCGAAGACTTTCAGACCGTCAACTTCATCTCCATGGATCCGCCCAAGCACGACGTCCAGCGCAAGACCGTGCAGGGGGTGGTGGCGCCCATGAATCTGGCGAAGCTGGAGAGCACGATCCGCGAGCGTGCGGCGCGCATCCTCGACGCCCTGCCCGTGGACGAGGAGTTCAACTGGGTGGACCGGGTGTCCATCGAACTCACCACGCAGATGCTGGCGACCATCTTCGACTTCCCGTTCGACGACCGGCGCAAGCTCACCTACTGGTCGGACATGGCCACCTCGGGCGAACTGGCCGGTGGGCCCACGCCGGAGCCGGTGCGGCGCGCGGCCCTGCTCGAGTGCCTGGAGTACTTCACCCGGTTGCGCGAGGAGCGGGTGAATCAGCCACCGAAGCCGGACCTGCTGTCGATGCTGGCCCACGGCAAGGACACCCAGAACATGCCGCCCATGGAGTTCCTCGGCAATCTGATCCTGCTGATCGTCGGCGGCAACGACACCACCCGTAACTCCATCTCCGGCGGCGTGCTGGCGCTGAATCAGAACCCGGGTGAGTACGACAAGCTGCGGAGCAACCTGGAGCTCATCCCCAACATGGTTTCGGAGATCATCCGCTGGCAGACGCCGCTCGCCTACATGCGGCGCACGGCCAACCGCGACGTGGAGATCGGCGGCAAGACCATCCGCGCCGGCGACAAGGTCGCCATGTGGTACGTCTCTGGCAACCGCGACGAGGAAGTCATTCCCGACCCCGACCGTTTCTGGATCGACCGCCCCAACGCGCGCCATCACCTCTCGTTCGGCTTCGGCGTGCACCGCTGCATGGGCAACCGCCTCGCCGAGATGCAGCTGCGCGTGCTCTGGGAAGAGATCATGAAGCGCTTCCGCTTCATCGAGATCACCGGTGACATCGAGCGGGTGCAGTCGAGCTTCGTCAAGGGCTACACGTCGATGCCGGTCAGGGTGCACGCGTGGTAGGCGCGGGTACGATGACGGGCATCGACGAGCTCTACAGCCTTCAGGGCGACGTGGCGGTGGTCACGGGCGCAGGCCGGGGGATCGGCGAAGGAATCGCCAAAGTGTTCGCCGGCGCCGGTGCCCGCGTGGTCTGTGCGGCCCGGCGCGCCGACGAGATCGAGCGGGTCGCGGCCGAGATCCGTGACAGCGGCGGGCAGGCGATCGCCGTGGCCACCGACGTCACCGATGAGTCCGCCGTCGAAGCGCTGGCGGCGGCCGCCATCGGCGAGTTCGGCGGCCTGGACGTCTGGGTGAACAACGCCGGCGGCTCGCCGCTGCAGATGCCGCTGGTCGAACTGCCGCGCAGCGAGTGGGATGCCACCATTGCGCTCAATCTGACCGCCATCTGGGTGTGCACGCGGATCGCCGCCAGCCACATGCAGGACGGCGGCCGGGTGCTGAACATCTCCTCGCTGGCGGCGGAAACGGTGATTCCCGGCAGCGGCCACTACGCCGCGGCGAAAGCGGGCTGCAACCTGCTGACGAAGACCTTCGCGACCGAACTGGGGCCGCGGATCCGAGTCAACGGGATCATGCCCGGCATGGTGCCGACGGAGATCGCCATGAAGGCGATGAAGCTCAGCGACGAGGATCTGCCGCGGCTGGAAAAAGCGCTGCGTCTGCCTGCCGGGCGCCTGGGCACGCCGGTCGACCTGGGCGCGGCGGCTTTGTTTCTGGTATCGCCGGGCGCGGCGTGGATAACTGGACAGGTCCTGAAGGTATCCGGCGGACCCTGATTCCGCCACGATGCGGCGCTGGTTCGTTACGAAAACACTTGGAATTCGTCCCAGGACGGGGACAATGCGCCGCATGAAAGCGCTTGTCTCTCGGTGGTTCGTGGCGGCCCTGGCCGTCGTTCAGTTCGCGACCCTGGCTGCAGCACCCCCTGCCCGGGCGGCGGCCTATGGCCTCGGCGTCGATACCCAGGTGGTCGGCGGGGTGGTACCCCTGAAGACGCGCTACGAAGACACGCTTGCCTCGGTGGCGGAAGCACAGGGGCTGGGCTGGCGGGAACTCATCGACGCCAATCCCGACATCGATCCGTGGCTGCCCGGGGACGGCACCGTCATCGACCTGCCGACCCGCTACGTGCTGCCGTCCGGCGCCCGGGAAGGGGTGGTAATCAACGTCTCCGAGTTCCGCCTTTACTATTTCCCGCCGGGTGGCCAGATGGTGGTCACCTACCCGGTGGGGCTGGGCCGGCTGGACTTTCCGACGCCGCTGGTCGAAACGGAAGTGAAGAGCGTGGTGCCCAATCCGACCTGGACTCCGGGCCCCACGGCGCGCCGGGAGCATGCCGAGCGGGGCGATCCGCTGCCGACGGTGGTGCCGCCGGGCCCCGACAATCCCATGGGCACTATCGCCATCGTCCTCGGCATCCCGAGCTACTTCATCCATGGCACCAACCAGCCGTTCGCCGTGGGTCAGACCGCGAGCCTCGGCTGCATCCGGATGTACAACGAGCACGTGGAAACGCTCGCGGAGATGGTGCGCCGCGGGATGCCGGTGCGGATCGTCAACGAGCCCTACAAGGTGGGCTGGCGCGATGGCGACCTGTATGCGGAGGTGCACAAAGACATCTACGGCACGGTACCGCCCGAAGAACTGGAGCGCCACATCAGGGCCGTCGCCGGTGACCGGGTCGAGAGCGTCGACTGGGCGCTCGTGCAGTACCTGCTCGAGGAGTCGACGGGAATCCCCACCCGGATTCAGCGCAACGAGGCCCAGGCCCGCCGCTGAGGCCGGCGCGCGTTTCAGCCGCCGGGGTTCATCGACTGGGAGATGATGGCGAAGCCCTCGGTCGCCGCCAGCCGCTTGCCGACCACGGCCTGGTATTCCGGCGACTCGTACCACGCTTTGGCCGCCTCCGTGGACTCGAATTTGATGATCACGGTCTGCGGGCCCGGCGGCGTACCTTCCACGGTCTCGGCGGCCACATCGAAGGCCACCAGTTCGGCGCCGGCGGCCTGCAGGGTCGGCCCGGCGCCTGCCGAGTACTCCTGGTACAGCGCCGGATCTTTGACCAGGTATTGAGCGATGAAGTAGGCGGCCATAAAGTCTCTCCGTTGGTGCTGCGCCTGAGTATCCCACGGAGTCGGGTTGCGCGCCGCCCCGTTCGGAAGGGAAACATGAAACAGTCATCGCCCATGGAAGTCGGAATCGCCGTCATCGACCTCGAGCGCATGTATGCCTTCTACACCGGTGTGCTCGGCTGCGTGGAGGTGCGGCGGGCACAGATCCCGCCGGATCTGAGCAGGCCGCTGACGCTGGCCGCCGACGGCTACCTCTGCGTGTGGCTGCAGACACCGGGCGCCGAGGTGATCAAACTGATGAGCGCGCCGTCGGCGCCGCAGCGAATCGATGCCCCGGAGTATCTGACCGGGCGCACGGGCGTTGCCTATCTCACTTTCTACTGCGCAGACCTCGCCGAGGTGCTCGCAAAGGCAGAGGCGGCGGGCGCCGTGCTGCGTTCGGACCGCGCCCTGATCGGGGAGAACGCGCCGATGAAGCTGTGCTTCTTCGCCGATCCGGAGGGAAACGTCATCGAGCTGGTGCAGAAGGCTGCGTGAGTGGACTCGTGCGGTGCCATTCGCGAAATGCGCCCATGCCGCTGACCATGAGCAGCAGCGCAACGGGTGCGACCACGAGCGACACCAGCGTCAGTGACACGTGCACGCGCGTCGGATCGCCGATCAGGTAGTCGGTGGTCACTGCCACCAGCGTCGGTCCGAGCCCCAGACCGATGACGTTGGTGGAGACGACGTACAGGCCGGCGAGTACGCCACGCATCGTGTTCGGGGTCACGAGCTGGGTGACGTAGGTCATGAGCGCGAGTGGCAGCGTCACGAAATAGCTCGCCGCCCCGATGCAGACCAGCGCGCCCGCACCGGATGATTGCCAGGGCAGCGGGGCGATGCACAGCGCGATGGCCGCCGCGGCATAGGCACCGATACGCAACGGGTAGTCGGTGTGTCCGCGTCGTTCCAGCCAGCGGCCGAGGATCGGGCCGCTCAACACGCCGAGAGAGCCCGCCACGAGCGCGATGACGCCGTAGATGCGGCCTGCGTCGGCCAGATTCCAGCCGTACACGCGCACCAGAATCGTCGGCACCCAGCCCTGCAGGCCGTAGAGGACGACGACCAGGAACGGCACGCCGAGCAGCACCGCGCAGTAGATGCGCCACTGGCTGCGCATGAACCCGAGCACGTCGCGCCACCCGGGCGCCAGCGGCGGTGCCCGGCCGATATGGCGACGCGGCGGATTCGGGAGCGTGGCAATCAGCGCCGCGATCGCCAGGCCCGGTAGCGCAACGGCCATGAACGTGAACTGCCAGGCGGCCACCCGGCCGACCAGCGGCAGCTCGATCACGCCGGCTTCACCTACCCAGTCGATGACGTGGGCGCCGCCGATGAGCGCCAGGCCGCCGCCGAGGTACGGCCCCATCAGATAGAAGCTGACCGGACGGGCAAGCCGGTCCGGCGGGAAGTAGTCCGCCAGCAGCGACCAGGCGGCCGGCGTGACGGACGCTTCGCCGGCACCAACGCCCATGCGTGCGGCGAGCAGCTGCCCGTAGCTGCTCGACAGGCCGCAGGCGAACGTCGTGACGCTCCATACCAGGACACCGCCGATCAGAACGAGAACCCGGTTGAAACGGTCCGCCAGACGGCCGATGGGCACGCTCATGACGACGTAGGGAATGACGAAGGCGAGCCCCTGGAGAAAGCTGATACCCGTGTCGGTGAGCTGGAGGTCCTGGCGGATGGGCTCCACCAGCAGATTCAGCACCTGCCGGTCGACGAAGGAAAACGTGTAGGCGAGGGTGAGGATCAGGGTCGCGTACCAGCCCACGCGAGCCGCGGGCCACGGCTGCTGCGCATGCATGCTGTCTGCCTGCGGCATCAGACCTGCCGCATCAGCAACGCCTCGCGGCGGCCCCGGACAACTCCGGCATCAGCTCAGCAGCTCACGCAGCTTGAACTTCTGCACCTTCGTGCTCGACATCGGCCATTCGTCCACGAAGCGCACGGCCCGCGGTACCTTGAAGCTGGCCAGCCCCGCACGGCAGTGGTCGATGAGTTCCGCCTCGGTGGCGCTCGCGCCGGGCGCCAGCTCGACGAAGGCCACCGGAACTTCCTGCAGCCGCGCATCCTCGCGTCCGATCACCTGCGCCAGCTGCACCGCCGGGTGTCGTGCCAGCCAGGATTCGATCTCCAGGGCCGCGACGTTTTCACCGCCGACCTTGAGCATATCCTTGATGCGCCCGTGATAGCAGATCGCGTCGCGCGCGGTCACGCTGCACAGATCGCCGGTCCGCAGCCAGCCATCGTGGAAGCTCTCGGCATTCTTTTCCGGGCTCTTGTGATAGCCGCTGAACACCGAGTAGCCGCGCACCCACAGCTCGCCGCGCTCGCCTGGCGCCACTTCCTCGAGCGTCTCCGGGTCGGTGATGCGCACCTCGAGACCGGGAAACGGCACGCCACAGGTATGCAATCGCTCATCCAGGCTCTCGTCGGGATGGTTGAAGGCGATCACGCCCCCTGCCTCGGTGAGGCCGTATGCGCCCGTCTGCACGGCCTGCGGGAAGGCGTCCTGGAACCGTCGCAGCATCTCCACCGGCGCGACGTTGTTGATGCGACGGAGTGCAGAGAGGTCCGTCGACGCGAAGTCCGGGTGACTGATCAGGTCGTTGGTGACGGTCGGAAAGCTCGGAAAGGCGACGGTCACGCGATCGCGCGCCAGCATCGCCAGCGCGGCGCCTGCCTCCACGTGGGTCATCGACGACAGGGCGGCGCCGGCGTCGAGACAGGCGAGAAACGGAAGAATGGCGGCCATGTGGAACATCGGCAGGGGAGCCCAGAACACGTCGTTCCCGTCGAGGAAGTAGCGCTCGCGGTTCATGTTGACGCCGTTGCGCACCAGCAGGCCGTGGCTCAGCGGGCACCCCTTGGGATTCGCCGTGGTCCCCGACGTGTACATCATGACGGCCGGCTGCTCCAGGAGAACGCGCACCCGCAGCGCGTCGACCTGCGCCGCCGGGCACTCCCGGGCCGCGGCTTCGAACCGGTCCCGGGGAATGAATCCTCGCGGCGTCTGCGCACCGAGCATGACGATGCCGGAGAGCCGCGGCGCCTGCGCGAGCCGCAGGGGATGCACGTCGTCCGCCCTGGCAAGATCGGGCAGAGCCGACTGCAGCCGGGCGCCGAAGTCGGCGTAGTCGGCGATGAGGTCCGACGTGACCAGAAGCTTGAGATCCGCATCGTCTATGACGTAGGCGAACTCCGCCGCCTTGAATCGCGCGTTCATCGGCACCGCAACGGCGCCAATGAGCGCGCAGCCGAGCAGCAGCTCCATGTACTCGAGGCAGTTGGCCATGAGGATGCCGACGTGGTCGCCCGGTCCGACGTCATGGACAATGAGGCTGCGCGCGCGGCCGTAGGCGGCGTCGACCAGCTGTTCGTAGCTGTGCCGTCGGTCAGGGAAGATCAGCGCCGGCCGGTCGCCAGCCTGATCGGCGGCGCGCAGCAGCAGGTCACCGATGGTGGTGACGAATATCCGATGCTCGGCGTTGGTCCGCATGGGTCGTAACAATCCCGATGGGCGATCGCCATGATGCCCGATTCTGTAGCTTCCTGCCGGGCACCGGAAGCCCCGAATCCTCGACGAATGGCGGGCAGGAGGCGAGCGCGCCGGTGTTCTCAGACCTCGACCCGGAACAGGGCCTCGACTTCCGACGCCAGGCTAAAAGATGGGCGTTCAGCCAATCGGGCAGCCACTTGGGCACGTCCGGACTGCTGCACCATCGGTAGCGAAACGCCGAGTTCAGCGATGGGCTGCAGGACGATGGCCAGGTGAGGTGTTCGGGAAGTCGGCACTTGACTGGTACAAGACCGTGGCAGAGAAACCGGCTCTTGGCCGGGTTTGCTCTGGAACTCTGATTGTGTTGGTCGGGACGGCAGGATTTGAACCTGCGACCACTTGACCCCCAGTCAAGTGCGCTACCAGGCTGCGCTACGCCCCGAAGGGCGGGGATGATACCCGAATGCCCCGGAGCGGCAAAGTCGTGCCGGATGGCGCGTGATGTCGGTACGCCCGCCTACCGGACGACTCGGCGTCCGGCAGGCGACCGTCGTCGCTACTCCATCGTGGTACCCGACACCACCACGGTGACGCGCCGGTTCTGCGCGCGGCCTTCCGCCGTGTCGTTGCTGGCGATGGGTCGGGACTCACCGTAACCCCGGGCCGTCAGGCGGCTGGCGCCGATGCCGGAGTTGGTGATCGCCTGGACCACCGCCTGGGCGCGCCGCTCGGACAGGCCCTGGTTGTAGTCCGTGGCGCCGCTGCTATCGGTGTGACCTTCAATCACCGCCGTCGCGGACGGATACTGGCGCAGGAAGCGCAGCAGGTCGAACATCTCCTGCATGCCCACGCCGGTGATTTCCGCCGAGTTCAGGGCGAACTGCACGGTCAGGTTGAACGACACGGGCTTCTCGAGTTTGACCTCGCAGCCGCGCTCGTCGACCTTGGCGCCGGCCGGAGTGCCGGGGCAGGCGTCGCGGTGATCGGGCACGCCGTCGCCGTCGCTGTCCAGCGGGCAGCCGCGGGAGTCGACCTGCACGCCGGCCGGGGTGTTCGGGCAGCGGTCGCTGCCGTCCACCACGCCGTCACCGTCGCTGTCCACCGGGGCGGCCGGGGCGGGCGCCGGAGCCGGCGGCGGCGCGCTGCGGCCACCGAGCATCAGGGTCAGGCCAACGGTGGCCATCGGGGTGATGTCGTCGGCTTCGTTGTGATAAACGCCACGCACGTCGGCGCGGAACGCCAGACGGCTGTTCAGGTTGCTGAAGAAACCGATGCCGCCGTGCCACAGGTTGTCCTGGCTGTCGCTGCGCAGGTTGCGGTACTCGTACTCGCCGCGACCGCCGCCGACCACGATGTACGGCTGCCAGTTGGTCGGGTTGCCGACCTTGGTGATGAGGTTCAGCGACCAGTAGTCCATCTCGCCCTCGGCACGGATGCCGCCGACCTCGATGCCGGGTTCGAAGTCGAACCACATCGCTTCGATGGAGATACGGTCGGTGGGCGCCCAGCCCAGGGCGCCGCCGAAGGACTCGTCGCCCGTGCGAAGGTCCGTGTCGTCCGGCTCCTGATAGGCGCCGCCGAGCAGCGAAATCGTGAACTGACCCTTTTCCGGGCCGCCTTCGGCGGCGCTGTGGCTGGCCCATCCGAGGGCGAGCAGCAGCAGGGTGACGGTCGATAGTAGGCGCATCTGTGGCTCCTTGTGATTGTCGAGGCCTTCCTGGCCTCCGGCGGGTTACCGCCCTTCGAATTCCGCTTTGCGTTTTTCCATGAACGAGGCCATGCCTTCCCTGAAGTCCTCTGTCTGGAACAGTGGCAGCAACTGCAGGAACACGTGATGGACGTGGTCGTCGAAGGTCTCGTTCATCCCCATGCGCATCATGCGCTTGGAGGCCTGCACAGCCAGCGGCGCGTTGGCGGCGATCTCGCGGCCCAGTGCCTGAGCGGTGGCCAGGGTTTCGTCCGCTGGAACCACCTTCGACACCAGACCGAGGCGCTCACACTCTGCGGCGGGCAACGTACGGCCGGTAAAAATGATCTCCGCCGCCTTGGACCATCCCAGCAGGCGCGGCAGAATCCACGTGCCTCCCGACTCCGGCACCACGCCGCGAGCGGTGAAGGCTGCCGCCAGTTTCGCGGCGTCCGCCATGATACGTATGTCGCAGCCTAAAGCTAGATCCATTCCATAACCGGCGGCGGAGCCGTTCAGCGCGCAAATGGTCGGGGTGTCCAGGCTGTGCAGCACCGTGGGCGGCGTATTGCGCAGATCCAGGTTGGTGGGGGTCGAGCGCTTGTCCGATAGACCGGTCGCGATGCCGCCGCCGCGCAGGTCGAGCCCGGCGCAGAAGAACCGTCCGCTGCCGGTGATCACGATGGCGCGGACGTCCGGATCGGCGTTGGCATCGAGCAGCCGGCGGGTCAGGGCGTCCAGCATGGGCCCGGAAATGGTGTTCTGAACGTCGGGCCGGTTCAGCGTCAGGGTGGCCACGTGATCGGCCACCTCGTAGAGCACGTCGTGGGTTTCGAGTTTGTCGGATGCAGCGGCCATGGCGGATTTCCTCTCTTGGCTGAGTTCGGGTGGTTGACGGGACGGGTAGTGCACGGGACCGGTCGTGATCCATGAAATTACGAGTTTGAGAATTGATCCGCAAGCTCGCGCACCCGCCTGGCAGGCTCCGCGGGCGCCCACTAGATTTAGGGAAACCCTGGCGGAACCGACGGATGCCCCACAACGATCAAGGACTCGTAGACCTCCTCGAGATCTACCATGCGCGTCAGCTGCGGGACCAGATCCTCAGCGAGCTGCGGCGCCTGCGAGTCCACGACCCGTTGAATCCGTTCCAGGACCAGGCGCGGCGCCGCGAGCTGCGCAGCTACTACGAGGCCATGCTGCTCACCGTGGCGGAACTGCTCGGCAGCCTGGGCGACGATCTTCCGCTCGGCTAGGTGTGCGGCCGGCCAGGTGCGGCCGGCCAGGTGCGGCGGGCCACGTGCGGCCGGCTAGGTGCGGTCCGGCATCCTTTCTTCGCTCACCGCGTACCCGGCTTCCGCCGGAATGCACAGGTAGGTGCCGTCGTCACGGCGCTCGGTCCATGGCTCCACCCTGACCACCGGCGCCGCGGCGGCGGCCGCCATGGCCTCGGCCACGGTGGCGAACGGTGCCAGCTTTTCGACGTTGCGCAGGGTCGGAAAGATCACCGTGCGTTCACCGCGGGCCGCCTGCTCGAGAACCTCGGCCGGGCGTATCCACACCGAGTCCACCGACTCGTGGCCGTCGTGGACGGCCAGGTGATCGGCGGGCGCGGCCGCGAGAAAGAAATGGGTGTCGAAGCGTTTCGGCATCATCGTGGGGGTCACCCAGTGGGCGAAATGCACCAGCTGGCTGCAGGCGAACTCGAGGCGTTCCCTCTGCAGGAAGTCGAGCACGGGGACCGAACCGTCGTGCAGGCTGGTGCGGTAGGACTCCAGTTCGGCCAGGCGCGGGCCGCTGATCAGACCGTCGCCGTCCACCTCTCTGGCGAGCAGGATGCCGCATTCCTCGAAGGCTTCGCGGATCGCCGACACCTGGATGGCGCGCATGGCCTCGTCGGCGGCGCAGTCGTCGAGGTGGGCAACCAGGGCTGGGTCGAAATCCTGCGGGTCCGCCTTGCCGCCGGGAAACACCAGCGCGCCGGAGGCGAAATCGATCTGGTGATGGCGCACGACCATGAACACTTCGAGCCCCGCGGCTCCGTCGCGCAGCATCAGGATGGTCGCGGCCGGCACCGGGGTCGCCGGGGCGCCGGTGCCCGGCTTGCGCACGTCGCGGGTGGAAGCGTCGGTCATGCGTGGCTCCTTCAGCGGCCGGCGACGTCGGTGATGAACCGGTCGAGCGTGGCCATCTGCTGGTCCGGCGGCCCCAGGGTGAACCCCGGAACGATGAACTCGTCCACGCCCAGCGATTCGTACTCCTGCATGATGCCGCGGATCTGTTCCGGCGTGCCGACCAGGTGCGGCTGCTGAATGTCGGCGCCCCGCATCTTCTCGAGGAAGCCCTGGTCGTCGCTCATGAACAGCAGCGCGACGGCGGTGCGTGCGATGCGGCCGGGGTCGCGGCCGACGTTGGCGCAGTGGTGATCGAGAATCGCCATCTTGTGCTGCAGGATTTCCGGCGTGCCCCACACGTTCCATTCGTCGGCGTGGCGGGCGGTGATCTTCAGGGTCACCTTCTCGCCGCCGCCGCCGATCAGCAGCGGCAGGGGCGACTGCACCGGTTTCGGTTCCAGCGATGCGCGATCGAGCTGGTAGTAGCGGCCGTCGAAGCTCGCTTCGGTCTCGGTAAACAGCGCCTTGATCACCTCGCAGGCTTCGTCCAGCCGCTCCAGCCGCTCGCCCACGGTATGGAAGGGGATGCCGTACTGGCGGTGTTCGTTCTCCTGCCAGCCGCTGCCGAGACCGAGCACCACGCGGCCGCCGGTGATGTGATCCAGGGTCGCCGCCATCTTCGCCAGCACGGCCGGATGGCGGTAGGTGTTGCCCGCCACCAGGGTGCCGAAGCGCAGCCGCGGTACCTGGGCGCCCAGCGCCGCCAGGGTCATCCACGCCTCCGGCCAGGGCGTGCTGGTATCTTCGGCGTTGGGCATGAAGTGATCGGCATACCAGACGCCGTCCCAGCCGGTCCGCTCCACGTGCCGGGCGAGATCCAGGACGGTGGCGTAGGGCAGGCTCGGCGTCGGCCAGAAGCTGAAGCGCATGGGGTCCCCCTCCCGCAAAGCGCCCGATGTTCGCTTATGTCCCTGCCTATGGCAAACTCGCCAGCGGGCGGGGGAAAAGCCATGCCGGAACTGAGCACGCAGAGGCTGATACTGCGTCCCATCGGCCAGGCCGACGTGGATGCATTGCACGGCTTCTGGACCGATCCAGCGGTACGTAAGTATCTGTGGGACAACGAGATAATCTCCAAAGAGACGGTGCGTGAGATCGTTCAGGCGAGCGAGGCGTGCTTTCGTGAGGTCGGCTCCGGGCTGTTCGCCGTGGAGTTGCGCGACGCGCCCGGGGAGCTGGTCGGGTTCTGCGGCCTGCGTCGCATGAACGCCGCCGATGAGCGGGCCGCCGAGATCGAGTTGCTCTACGGTATCCTGCCGCGCCACTGGGGCGAGGGGCTGGTGTCCGAGGCGGCCCGCGAAGTCCTGCGCCACGGCTTCGAGGACTGCGGTCTGGCCCGTATCGTCGGGGCGACCGACACCCCCAATCAGCGCTCGGTGCGGGTCATGCAGCGCCTCGGCATGGTGTTCCAGGAGCGTCGTCGGTACAAAGGTCTCGATACCGTGTTCTACAGCATCACGCCCACGGACCTCGCGACCGCAGGGTGAGCATCGGCGTTCTCACGATCGACTTCTACGTCGCTGGCTGCCGCTCGCTGAAGGAGAAGCGCCAGCGTCTCAATGGCATTCGTGAACGCTACGGTCGCGCCAGCAACGTCGCGGTCTGCGAAAGCGATCATCAGGACCTGCTGCAGCGGGCCCAGTACACGTTCGTGGCCGCGGCCTCGAGCCGCGACGTCGTCGATCGGGCGCTCACCGAGATCGAGCGCAATCTGCAGGGCTCGGTGGACGCGGAGCTGGTCGACGTCTGGCGTGAGTGGCTGGATTAGTGCAAGCCAGAACGGCGTCTGGCGCTCGCTGGCGCTGACCGTTGCGCTGGCGCTCTGCGGCTGCCAGCCGTCGACGCCGGACGCCGTGCTCGAAGATTACGTCGACCGCATCGCCCGGATCACGAGCTCCGAGGCAGCGCTCGCGGAACTCAGCCCGGGACCGCCGTACCCGTCGCGGCGCGCGCTCACCCTGGAAATACCGGCGCGCACCATCGACGTGGCCGAGTTCTTCGAGCTGCACGGCTGCGACATGGGCGCTCTGGTCGGTTTCCGCAACAGCCCGCTGGGCCGGGTGCAGTCGGCGAGCCAGCGTCTCGGCTACGAAGTCTCCTGGCTGGCGGCGGCCGATCGCTGCGGCGCCGATGCGGCGGAGTGGCTGGCGGCGCTCGGCGTCGACAAGCGCGCCATGCTGCCGGCACTGTTCTGGAACGCCACCTTCGCCGAGGACGAATTCCGCGTGGCCCTCGGCGCAGCCGGTGCGGCGGCGCCGGGGGACCTCGCCGATCTGCTGCGGGGTCTCAACGACAGCCTGACGGGCGTTCTCGACGGCGGCTTCGACGTCGCTGCTTTCGAGCGCCGGCTCGGCCTGCTGCGGCAGGGCTCGTGGGCCGGCCCGGCGCGTGGCGCCTGGGCGCACTGGCGGCGCCATCTGGACCGCGCCGCCGCACTGCTCGCGCGGGCGACCCCGGGCATCTGCCGGAACCGCCGGCCGAATGTGGACACCGGCCGGCTGCAGAACGTGTTCCGCAAGTTCTACGTGGATCGCATTCAGCCCGATCTGGCGGCGCGCATGCGCCGTGACGAGGCCTGGATCGTGGAACTGGAACGCCTGGCGCAGCGCCTCGCGGCCGTGCGCCCGGCCGCCTACCGGCAATGGTTCGATCAGGTGCTCGCTCCGGGTTCGGCCACCAGCGAGTGGCGTCGAACCCGCCAGAGCGTGATCGACCACGCGCGGGCGTGGCAGGCGCTGTTCGAGTTCTGCGGTATTGAACCGGGTGGCGGTGTGGGACAGGATTGAGCCATGAGTTCGCTCCTGATCGTCATCGTCGTTGCCGCGGTCTGCGTGTACTGGGTGCGCAGCACGCGGGCACAGCGGCAGCGCTGGCTGCGGCGCCTGGACCTGCCTGGGAGCTGGGAATGGCAGGATCACGACGGTGAGCTCGAACTCGACGGTGGGCTCGATCACGGCCACTACCGGATTTGCGAGGGCGACCGGGTCGAGCAGGGGGAATGGCGGCTCGAGGGGCACGATCTGGTGCTGGAAGCGCGCGGCGGCAGCCCGACTACCCTGGATCTGCGGCTGTTCACGGAAGGCAGGATCGGCATTCACGGCCCCGGCCGCGAACACCGCATCTACATCAAGAAACGCGGCAACGTCGTCCCCCTGCGCCGCCCGGCGTGAGCGGGGCCATGACGCCACGACAACGCAACTGGCTGCTGATCTTCACCGCCCTGGTGCTGCTGGTGCTGGGCCAGCGCCTGGCGCCCCGGGCACAGCTCGAATCCGTGTATTTCGACGTCGCCGGGCCGATGGTCATCGCCCACCAGGGCGGCGACGGTCTGCGTCCGAGTAACACGCTCCTGGCCTTCCAGCATGCCGTAGATCTCGGTGTCGACGTGCTCGAGATGGACGTACACCAGACCCGCGACGGCGCGCTGGTGCTGATGCACGACGCGACGGTGGATCGCACCACCGACGCCAGCGGCGCCGTCGCCGACCTGACCCTGGAGCAGGTGAAAGCACTGGACGCCGCCTACCGCTGGCCCTACGACACGCTGACGCCGCCGTATCGTGGGCGCGGCGTGCGGGTGCCGACGCTTAACGAGGTGATCGAACGCTTTCCGCAGCTGCGCTACAACGTGGAAATCAAGCCGGAATCCGCCGACACCGCGAAAGCGCTGTGTGCACAACTGACCCGACTCGACGCAGCCCGGAGAACCCTAGTCGCCTCATTCCACGAGACGGCGCTGGAGGCGTTCCGCGACGCCTGTCCGGCCGTGGCGACCAGCGCCTACCGCGCCGAGGTGAGCTGGTTCTACGTGCAGTACCGGCTCGGCTTCGTCGGCCTGGCGCGGCCGAGGATGGCGGCGCTGCAGCTGCCCATGCGTCGCGATGGCTACGACTTCTCTGACCCGGAGTTCATCGCCGCCACCGCACAGCGCGTGCATCTGGATTTCTGGACGGTGAACGACGTGGACGACATGCGTCTACTGGTGGCGCGGGGTGCGGGCGGCATCATCACCGATCGGCCCGACCTGCTGCTCGAGGTGCTGGGGCGCCGGTCCGACTGACGCAACGCGTCAGCGTTTGCGCCGGTCCGGCCGGTCCGGATTGCGCCGTGGCACCAGCTCGTCGGCGACGCGTTCCGGGTCGCGCCGGTCCTGTTTGCGCGTGCGTCGGTCCTTGCTGCCTGTGCGCCGCTCGGGCCCGTCGTGATCGGACATAGCTCGCTCTCTGGTGCGGGGCGTAAAAGCCGTGGGAATTTTACCATCGTCGTCGGCTCCGCTCACCCGAATCAGTACAATTCCGCCCATGAAGAATCGCCTCGACGCTCTCATCGACGATGCCCGTGAGCTCAGCCGGCGCGTGCTCGGCATTCTGCCGGCGCCCGCGGCCGTGGACTGGTCCCGCTGCCGGGCCGCGGTGTGGCGATCCGGTCCGCTCGGGGCGGGCCTGGTGGCCCACGGTTCGGTGGACGACATCGGCCTCGACGACCTGCTCTGGATCGACGATCAGAAGGCCCAGATCGACACCAACACGCGCCAGTTTCTCGCCGGTCTGCCGGCCAACAACGTGCTTCTCTGGGGCGCGCGCGGCACCGGCAAGTCGTCGCTGGTGCACGGGCTGCTGAACCAGTACCACGCTGCCGGACTGCGCCTGGTCGAGGTGAACAAGAACCGCCTCGCGGCGTTGCCGGACATCGTCCGGCGTTTGCGCGACGAGCCGTACCGGTTCCTGCTGTTCTGCGACGACCTGTCGTTCGAAGCGGAGGATGCGTCCTACAAGGAGCTGAAGAGCGCGCTGGAGGGCTCGGTGTTCAAGGCCTCGGGAAACGTGCTGATCTATGCGACCTCGAACCGCCGTCACCTGCTGCCGGAGTACACCACCGACAACGAACAGGTCGTGGTGCGTGAGGGCGAGCTGCACGAGTCCGAGGCGGTGGAGGAGAAGATCTCGCTGTCGGATCGGTTCGGCCTGTGGCTGTCCTTCTATCCGTTCAAGCAGCAGGCGTACCTCGAGGTGGTGCAGCACTGGGTCGCGCGGCTCGCGGCCGAACACGGATTGAGCCAGCCCTGGAACGACGAGGCCCGGGCCGCGGCGTTACGCTGGGCCCTCGCGCGCGGCGTGCGCAGCGGCCGCACCGCCCAGCACTTCGCCCGTCACTGGGTGGGGAAGGCCCTGTTGCCGCCAGGCAGCTGAGCGGCCACGGTCCGGCCGGCGCCGAGTGCACGCGTGACCCGCCGCAGGTAGTCGCTCTCGACGGACGCGCGCTGGTCGCGCAGGAATTCGAGTTGGGTGAGCTGGCGCGACACGGCGGCTTCGGCGGCGATGCGCTCCGGGGTCGGAACGGCCCGGGCTGTACCCGGCTGCTGCAGCAGACCGAGCAGGTCGTTCAGGGCGCTGAGGGTCTGCGTCTCAGTCGCGCGCCGGGCGCCGTGACTCGACGCTTCGGCGACGAACCGGTCGATCTGGGCGCGCTGGGTGGCGAGAAACGGGTGCTGCGGCTGCAGGCGTCGGGCGCTGCCCAGGCGATTCAGCATGATCCGGCCGATGGTCTGCCGGAACGGTCCGTCCAGCAGATCTGCCGGGACGTCGGCGATGGTCTCCCAGCAGCGCTGCAGAGCCCGGACGTCGCTCGCCAGCCTCTGCATCTGACGCCGCTGCAGCGCGCGCAGACCCTGACGCAGGATCAGGCAGAGACCGCCCACGGCAGCGCTGACGATGACCACCAGATCCCAGTATTCCACCATCATTCCACCTCCTCGGGAGCCCCCGAGGTCGACCGCTTCGATCTCCGATACCTCTCAGTGTAGTCGAGGCGGCCGAGCGTTCCCGGGCGCCCTCCGGCGCGCCGTCAAGCGGGGCGTTCGGCTTGACGGACCCGGATGCCGTTCATAGAATGCGCGCCTTCCAACCGAGTCCCCTTCGTCTAGTGGCCTAGGACTCCAGGTTTTCATCCTGGCAACAGGGGTTCGACTCCCCTAGGGGACGCCATATGCCTGTGTATCTGGCTGAAATACCTGAATATTTTCTGAACGGGCCTCTTTAGCCCATACCCTCGTCCATACCTCGGGACCACATTTCGCTAGACTCGCCGGGATAGTTAGCGCTTTGCGTGCGTGCTAGCTTGCTGTGACAACCGGGCTGTGGGGAAGGCAAATGGGGCTATTCAGCACTGCTAGGCTTCTGGGCACCCCAGAGCGCGAACTTGAGCTATCCACACGGCTTGGTACTCACATTGACAACGGTCAAACGTTGCCAGGTGAGGTTGCGGATGTCGCTAGGCTTTGGTCAAAGATGCTTGCCCATCTAAAGCCCAGCGCACAGATTCGGCGACGGCCATGTGGCATCTATAATTGTTTCGGCTTGGTGTGGGCTTCCAGGCGAACTGGAATATTCGAGCAATCGCAGCTGGAGACGATTATCGAAGAAGACGGGTACAAGGAGGTTGATCTGGAGAATGCGGACGTCGGTGACGTCGTACTCTACTACACGCCGGAGGGCCGCATTGTGCATGGAGCGCTTGTGGTGGGCATGGAATCTATCGGATCGACCCAAATTCCGCTTGTGCTTAGCAAACTCAGTAGTAACTTGGGCGAGGTTTTGCATCTCGCCCCCCATTATCGGGTAGCTGATTCAAGCGCACGGTACTTTACTGACAGGACAACGGTCTAGCCACTATGTCTGCATTGGATCAATTGGTTGCAGAACGTATGCGTGACAGCCTTGCGGTCATATCGACGATCGAGGCGGTGCGCACCGTCATACGGCACTCTAACGAGTTCAAGCAACTCAAAACGGATATTGAAAGCGAGGCGATCTCAGAAGGTGACATTCGAGAGTTTGTGTCTAGACAGCTGTCTTACCTCAGGCCCGGTGAGTCGTTTCCGTTTGAAGGCGCACTGTCTGCAATTGCGATTGCCCTTGAGAATTGCCCCACTGAGTTCGCATCGTCATATCTTGAGGACTTGTCCCAATTGGACATCGCTGAGATACAGATCGCCCCCAAAGTTGCGCGCCGGAGCCTGGAGTTGCAGCGGACGTTGGCGGACGTGACGTACCGTAGGTTTGGGGAACTGATTCACGAGGAGGGGCTGACTCTCTATCCTCAGGTGGGGAGAGTCGGGTCCGGATCGATCGAAGACCCAGTTGACCTTCGGGTGGCCTAGGTGGCCAGAATCGAGTTCTTTGTCGTTGCTGATTCCGTCTCGGTGGACCAGCAGACCAACACCATGAGTGTTTTTGAGGTGTTGGAGGAGATTCACGTAGATAACCCTAAGCCGCGAGTGTTGCTCGGCAAATGCGTCGCAGTTGCCCTCTGGATTCGAGGAGAGGACGAGGAACCCGGCCAAGACCTTCAGCAGAAGTTAACCATCACGCAGCCCAACGGGGAATCTCAATCATTCCAGACCAACTTCAGCTTCAATCAATCATCGGATAGGCACCGGATTTTGAATCGCATACAAGGGCTCCCGGTGAAAGGAGTGGGACAGCTTAGGTTCGAGATCGCGATAAATGGTGTCCATGCCGCCACTCATACTGTAGATGTTGCTGTGAAGCCAGGTAGTCAGTCGGGCGTATTGATTAGGTTGCCCAAGTCGGCGGAGTCTAATGACAGCCAAGACCAAGAGACCTCGAATCGAAGCGACGACGGTTTAAGCCCGGAGAATGCATAGCACTTCCATTGTGACTTCCCGCATAACGTCGCCGTGATGCAAGGACAACTCGAACTCGGTGGCTGAGCCTAGTGCCCTCGGATCGTACTGATCGCGCAGTCTGGACAGCACCAATGCGCCCAACACCGCCAGCGGGTCGCGCTGACTCAAACGAGCGGCTTCGCGTGCGATGGCGCGCAGCTGTCGCCGAGCGGCAATCCTGCCGTCTTCCACTGTCGCTGCCTGGTGCTGTTCTCTCTCCACGTCCCGGTCATGCAGGCCCCATCTCGATGGCGACCCAACCTTAGCTTCGTTCGATGAGACTCCTGATCCAACTCATGCAAAACTGTATGGCCCAGTTGGTCTGCTGCTGGGTCAGCTCGGGCATGGGCTCCGCGCCTGGGCCGTGTCCGAGGTCGGCACGGACGTTGCCAAAGAAGTGCTTCAGGGAATCGGCCTCCCAGACTTCGATGAATCGGCCGTTGCTCTTGCTCACAAGGTTGTCGATGTAGTGGGAAGCTCCCTTTTCGGTGCCGCGCGTCCAGCCCTTGTCGCCTGAGATAATCTTGATCGCGCTCTCAAGGGCCCTTGCAGCGTACCAGGCAGGGTCGCGTCCCCCCGAGTCGCGAAGGTCGACCGCTTCCTTCATGTCCGTATCGACGTTGGACCACTTCGAATCGTCCACCAAGATCCAGAAAGGTGTCTCGACTTCGCGCTCAACTACAGGGTCCGATGCAACCTGTATCAAGCCGTTGTGGTAGTTCAGATCGTATTGAGCCTGCCGGATACGGCTGTTGAGTTCGTCAACCGCTGCACGGAAATCCTCGTTGAGTTTCCGGTTGCTAGTCTCGAAGACCGTGGGTGACCCATCGTCACGGTAGTCCCTTCGCTTCGATGCGACACGCTGCTTCCAACCAAGCACAGTGGCGGGTAGTGTCCTGTTGGCCTCCTCTACTTCATCGCCTCGCTCACGGAACGCGATCTCGAAGAAACTAAGCCGGTTCTTCATAAACGTATCGGGGTCGCAGCTCGCGTCGAAATCCTTGCACACGTACTGCTTGCAGACGTAATCCCAAGACCAAGTACCTCTATGCGTATGCGTATTGCCACCGACGGTGGTTGGGTAGGAGTAGGCGCGCGGGCTAAGTTCGTGCACACCGAGTTCCGTACTCAATCGGTCGTGGATAACCTTCCACTTCATCTGAGCCGGCTCGTTCGTCTTCCCATTTGTGTACGGTGGGTACAACTGCTCAGTGACGATGCGGAATGCCTGCACGATGAAGCGCCGGTCGCGTTCATCGAACCGCTCCCAGATGGGTACGTCCGCGTAGCGGTAGGCGAAGATGTCGGTTAGCACTCTCTCCGTCCCATGTTGAGGCACACCTTCGGACAGGAGTATATCCGCGACAGTCGGCCAGCGCCGCATCGTCAAAGAGAGGTGTCCGGTCAGTACGCCAGGGTGGGCCGATGACCCACCGCTATTGGCTGTAGAGAATTCGGTAGCCCAGATACAATGGAACTGCCAGCAGGACAGCGTGGACACCGAAGACGATCAACGACCAGACCCCTCGTCCCATCCACTCCAGCAAAGCTGGCCTATTCCCAGACGTATCAATCTGTCGCTCCATCGCTCCGAGAATGTTGTTCAGGAACAGCGACACAATCCCGAAGCAAAAGAATAGGAGCGATGCGTCGGCCACCTGTTGATTGCTGAACACCAGGAATGGCCCCGAAACCAGTGACGCGCCGAAGAATCCGACACCAATCGCCAACTCGACGCCGTAGTAGACATTCAGGTACCTATGCAGAACTCCGACAACAGCGTCCACGGTCAGGACGAGCCTCCCACGGACTCCACGGGCCGCGTGTGTCGCGGCCATTCGATGAAGGCGAACACCCAGATGGCAATGGCGTTGGCTAACGGGATCCACATCACGATGGTCCACCAGCCGCTGTAGCCCGCCCGCCGAAGTATCCGAACATAGCACCACGCTGGGAGGACAATGAAGAACGGGAGACCGATGAATAGGAGAAAGACGAGATTGACTAGTCCAGCATCGCCAGCCATTTCAACCAACCTCCTGATCTGACCATGGACGAAATGCCAGCACACCGAGTATGACCAGATAGCCGATGCCAGTTGGCAATAGCAACGACCACCACGGGCTCAGACCAGCCTTCTTTAGAATCCGCCAGATGGGTATCCAGGTCAGTACCAGAACTACGACAAGTTGGATGAGTTCCGGCATACCGGATTCTTGCATTGGAAGCCCCCCCCTTTTCTATCCACCGCCGTCGAATTCGAACTGGGCCTGCACAAAATGGACGAAGCACGGGAAGTCACGGCGGAAGTGCTGGTGGTTTTTCGGACGTTTGCTGGGATTCTCTCGACTCGTTCCGGCTCGGAGTTTCAGTTGAGGTTGGACCAACAAGGTACTCGCTGAGCCTCAGCACCTGACGGTGAAGGCTATCGAGTAGGCGCTCCATCGCAGATACCCGGGTTCTGTTCTCCGCCTCCGCCCTGGCGAGGGAATCCGCTCGATCTTGTATTCCTTCGACTGACCTTGCCAGCGAATTCAAGTCCGATTCCACACTCCCGATCCACCTCCCCGCTGCACCGACCAGCGTGATTAAGACGAGAATGGCGCTTATGGTCTGCCACCTGAACACAACGTTCTTTAGCATGTTCAGGGTAACTGGTGTGTCGTCGGGGTGGGCAGCCGGTGGGACTGTATACTCGGTGTAGCCAGTGTCGCGTTGAAATCTCTGTGAAGCTGTGGCGTGGTCCTCTACAGCAGGTTCTTCCGGCTCATCGTCCGTGGCACTTGTCTCTACCCTCGAGAGATCAGTTTTAGCCTTCCTCACCGGTCCTGGAGGTCGTCTGCCGGAGCGGCCGCGTCGACTCGGTTTCGTCACGGTGGGTAACCTTCGATTTCCTTCAGGATTTTGTCCAGTCGGGCGAACTCCCTCTCGAAGGTTCTCGAAACTTGGGCGGCCGAACGGGGTACATCACTAGTCAACCAAGGCATGTAATACCTCTGAACATCGAGGTTCGCGTTAACCGCATCGTCCTCGGGATGCTCAGTGTCAAGACTGGAGGCATAGTACGAATGAATGATGTTGACGTAGTCGCTCTTTTCCAGATCCGGAGCGAGCCCTTCCTTGGTCTGGCGTCGTTCTTCAAATCGAAGGTTCAACTTAAAAGGGTTCGGAATGTCCAGGTTCATCAATCGGTGAAATAGAGACCGATGAGCACTCTTACCCCAGATTCGAGTTTCTGCCACGATCCCGATTCTTCGGACATCTCTAAAGTGTAACGTCTCATCCAACACCTTCCAGATGGCGTCGAACTCTCTGAGGAACTCCCCAAGGTCTATCGAAGATTCCAGGTCGTAGGCATCCTTCGTGAAGATGACATCAGCAGGTTGCATAGTGAGGACATTCGAATTGTCCTCGCTGGCCAGTCGATAGGCTCCCTTCTCAACGTTGGTGCCAATTGTGTGGAAGTAGTCAGGAGCTAGCGGTTTCGTCGATCCTCGGGCTGCAAGAAGGGAATCAACTAGGCTTCCTCCGAGCGTGTGGAGCCGAAAGACCTTCAGTGCAGGCCGGACTCCGATAGTCAGCTTCTGAATGTCGATCATGCTGTTCCCCCTAGTTCAACAAGAATACCAAAATGGGCGACAGCAGTGGCGACACGCTACGACGCAAGCGAGTCCATCACTTGGACGGTGACTTCCCGGAGCTGGCTTTGCTGGGTTTCGCCATCTGAATTACCCCGTTAGTGTTCAAAAGTGGGGTAACCATAGACCCCATCTTAATCAAGCTTCCAGGATCGCCATTACCTCGGCCGTGACTTCCCGTACCACGTCCATGTGGTGCAATCCAATCTCGAACTCCGTGGCGGTGGCCAACGCACGTGGGTCGTATTGATCACGCAGCTGAGAGAGCACTAGCGCGCCGAGAACGGCTTGCGCATCGCGGCCGCTGATCCGAGATGCTTCGTTGGCGATCCGCCGCAGTTGGGCGCGTGCTGCGATCCGGTTGGCGCTGGAGTGGTAGTCACGTTGGGTAGTCGATGCCATCGAAGTCTTCCAATCGATTCAAGATCTCGGCGATTTGTTGGGCGGCATCCTCAGGCGTGTGAGTCACGGTCGCATGGGCTGGCATTGAGTATCGCAAGACGGCATTGCAGGCGGCGATCTTCTCGCGTGGCGCGACTGCGGGATCGAACAATAGTTGCCGCAGAGTCGATACTGCGGATTCAGCGAGACCGTAGATTGCGCTCTGCGCATGCCGGTGGGCCTCGCGGCGCAGGCGGTGGAGTTCCGCCCGAAAAGGTCCGTGCGCCGACGACCAATTTCTGATCGTGCCCCAAGCTACGCCCACTTCGGCGGCCGTTTCTTTCGGTGCCATTCCGGATGCGAGCAGGGCAACGGCGTGCTGCTGCTGTACGGTCAACTCTTGAATGGGAACTAGTTCTGCGGTCTGATCAGTCACCGTTAGTCACCCACGCGGCGGCGGTTCGCCTTTGTGTTCGGTTTTTCGTGAAGGGTGGGGGGTGCCCACCCCCTAGGTCATGCGGACTTGGCGTTGATTGCGGTGACGGTCGCTGCTTTCACTGGCTTGCTGTCGATGAACTTGGCCCAGTCCCGCATCAGCCGGGTACGGGCTTCGATCAGTTCATCACGAGCGTACGCTGCCCGGGTGCTGTCGCTGTTCACATGGCCCAGGGCCAATTCCGATACCTCGTCAGCGTAGCTGGTGCGGCTGCGAGCCCAGTCCTTACCAGTCGAGCGGAAGCCGTGAATGGTGGCGCTAACTTCCATGCGCCGCAGGACCGCCGTGAGGGCCATGTCAGAGAGCGCACCGCCACGGGGCGCCCAGAATACGAACGTTGAGTCTTTGTGGCGGGGGAGGGCTTTCAGGAGCTTGACGGCGGGCTCAGAGAGCGGCACCCGGTGCGCCTTCCCGTTCTTCGACTTCGATGCAGGCACCGTCCAGACCTTAGCCTCCAGGTCGATATCGGCCCACTCGACGCGCCGGACCTCGCCAGACCGTGCCCAAGTATAAATGAGGAACTCGACGGCGCGGGCCGCTATACCATCGCGGCTGCGCAGATCGACGATGAAAGGGTTTATCTCTGCGAAGGGTAGGGCTTTGTGGTGCTGCACCGGCTTCGCCTTGCGGATGCCAGTAGTGTCGGCCAGACGGGTGTCCAGCACGCCCCGCCATACCGCCGGGTTCGGACCGGGGTGCAGCCCGCCGGCGATGGCGTAGCCAATTATCTTCTCAAGGTTCTGTCGGATCTTGCGGGCCATGTCGAGGTGATCCGCCCAGATCGGTGCGAGCACGGATTCCACGTGTGCAAGCTCAACATCCTTGACCAGCATGGCCCCAATCTTCGGATAGACGTGCATGGTCATCGTGCTCTGCCACCGCTTCTTATGCTTCTCGCTATAGCCTGTGGCTTCAATCCTGGCCGCGTAGAAGGCTTGGGCCACCTGCCGGAAGGTCTGGGCCTTCGCCTGCTCGGCAATGCGCTCCTGGCGCTTCCTGTGGCGTTCTGCAATGGGATCACCGCCATCGCGTACCTGGCGGTGAAGGTCGCGGGCCAGATCGCGGGCCTCGGCAAGCGTGATTTCGGTAGTGGACCCCAGACCCATGTCCCGAAGCTTGTTGGTGGCCCGGTCTCGCCATCGGAATATCCAGGAGCCGGTACCGGCGGTTGTGGTCTTGAGGTAAAGCCCCCTGGCTCCCGCGTCGCTGTAGAGCTTGGGAAGGGCCTTCTTGATGCGGGAATCGATGCCCGCGACGGTGAGACTGGTTTGCTTGCCCATCTGCCTCTCTGACGCAGCCCATACTGAGCCCATACCTTACATCGGGTTCTTTTGAGACACAACAAGATTGTTTGGGAGAGATGATGGCTACTTTATCAGTGTTTTAACAGGGCTATGGACGACGTCTGGCGTCTCAGGAGAAATCACAGAATCTTAATCATGGAGTCCCTAGGGGACGCCACCTCCGCCTTTCCAACAGCCTCTGAAATCCATGCGTCGCGTCCCAGCGGTCATCTGCCGCCGCACCAGCGCAACAGCTCCCGGGCCGTGGGATTGACCACGGCGGGTAGCAGATCGGTAACCTCAGGGTCGACGCGCTGCAGTCGCAACACGTCGCTGGCCCGGTAGCCCGGCAGCCAGCCGCAGAACCCGAAGCCCGCCGAGTGTGCGATCTCGACGGCGGCGTCGATTCCGGGGTCGGCCAGGGACAGGTCGACCTGGAGACACGGCAACGGCCGCGCCCGCAGGTCCGCAAGCGTGGTGTCCAGATCGGCGCCGGCGCTGCGGATCTCCAGCCGGGCAAGCCCCCGGCGCGGTTGACTCGTCAGAACGCTCGCCGTGGTCGACGGCAGCGGGCGGGACGGTGCGGTCAGCCAGGTGCGATTCAAACACGGCGGCCGGGCCAGATTCCGCAGCAGATCGGCGTAGCGGGCCGGGAGATATACCGACGGCGTCGGACAGTCACCGAGAGGATTGAAGACGATGGTGCAGGCGCCGCGCAGGCGTTGCCGGTTCGGACCGGTCTGGCCGTCTGTTTCCGCTGGCACGTAGCCGAGCATCAGACCGGTCTCGAATCCTTCCTTCACGGACTGTCGCTGCATGATGTGGTGGGCGGTTGTGGGGTAGTGCAGGTAGGCTGGGAAGCCGCGTTCGGCGCACCAGTCGGACAGGGCCCGGCCGATCCGCCAGGCGAGACCGCCGCCCCGCGCCGTCGGATCGACCACCGTGTTGCCCAGTTCGGCGACCTGGGCGTCCGGATGGCACACCATGGCCATGTGGCCGAGTATCCGGCCCTCGGGGGTCAGGGCGCCCACGCTGCTCAGACGTCCGCTGCCGATCTCCGTGGCCAGGGCGCTGGCGTCGTAGAACAACCCGTTGGCGTAGCTGTCGCCATAGACCCGGGTGAAGCAGGCGACGATGGCCGCCGCGTGCCCGGCGTCGAGTCGCCTGATCTCGAGTTCCCGGGTTGCGTCCGCCATCGTTGCAGATGCTGCAACGCGGACTAGCCGGCGCTCAGCTCCTTGATCTTCGGCTGGCGGCGTCGCCGGGTTCGCGCCGGCACCATGCCGCGCATGGATTCCAGCTTGCCGAAGCACAGCAGCTTGTCACCGGCTTCCAGCTCCCGGTCGGCGCGCGGGTTGGGTATGACGCGAATTCCCCGGTAGAGCGTCAGGACGTTGATGTCCTGCTCCCGCAGCCCGGTGCCGGTGATGGTCTGGCCGACGAACTCCGACCCTTCGGGTATGTAGATCTCGCTGACCCCGTAGCCTTTGCTCACGGTGAGCCGCTGGCGGATGTCGATCTCCGGGAAGTCCACCTGCGCGGCGATGTACTCGATGACCGCGCCGGCCACGTCGAGCTGGGTGGCCTTCTCGATGCCCTCGAGTCCGGGCGAAGAGTTGACCTCCATGATCTGCGGGCCGCTGGCGCTTTCCAGCATGTCCACGCCGGCCACCCGCAGGCCCATGATCTGCGAGGCGCGGATCGCGGTGGCGCGGTAGTCCTCGGGCAGATCCACGGGCTCGGCGACGCCGCCGCGATGTACGTTGCTGCGGAACTCCTGGCCCTGGGCGACCCGGCGCATGGCGGCGACCACGCGATCGCCGACGACGAACGCGCGGATGTCCTTGCCTTTGCTCTCGGCCACGAACTTCTGCACCAGCACGTTCTGCTTCTGGCTCTGCAGCAGCTCGATGATGGATTCCGCCGCCTTCACGGATTCCGCCAGCAGCACGCCGATCCCCTGGGTGCCTTCGATGAGCTTGATGATGACCGGGGCGCCGCCGACCCGCTCGATGGCCGGAAGCACGTCTTTCTTGTCGCGGACGAACGCCGTCTGCGGTATGCCCAGGTGGTGGCGGCTGAGGATCTGCAGGCTGCGCAGCTTGTCCCGGGAATTGAGGATGCCGTGCGCGGTGTTGGCACAGAACACGTCCATTTCCTGGAACTGCCTGACGACGGCGGTACCGTAATAGGTCAGCGAGGCGCCGATGCGCGGCAGCACGGCGTCGTAGTCGCTCAGCGGTTTCTGGCGATAGTAGAGGTCCGGCGACCCGCGCTGCAGGTCGATGGCGAATTTCTGGGTGTTCAGCACCTTGACCTCGTAGCCGCGCTGCACCGCAGCTTCCTTGAGCCGGCGGGTGCTGTAGGCGCGTGGCGCGCAGGAGAGAATGGCGAGCTTCATGCTGAGTTCCTTGGTTGGCGCAGTGCGGCCGTATGGCAAGCACTCTACACGATGTGGCCGCCAGATCGCTTCGGCACGGCCCGGGTCGCGCAGACTCGATCAGAGGTTCCCTACGGGCTCGCGGGGTCGGGAGTCTCCCGCCCGCCGGCGGATTCGCAGAGCCGGAAGGCGCCGCCCTGGTTGGCCCGGTAGTCCCAGCGGTCGCCGTCGACCTCGAAGACCACGTGGTATCCGGGTACCAGCGCCTGGGTGTAGGCCATACCGGGGACCGGGCAGCCCATGGCGCCGCTCGGCCAGACCACGGGTTCCGCCCGGTTCACGATCAGCGGTCGATCGGAGCCGACTCGCGTGCGGAGATCTGAGCGGATCTCTTCGAGCAGAGATTCCGGCACCTCCCCGGCGGGAGGCATGTCGCTGAGCAGGCGTTCACGCGCTTCGCGCGGGCGCTCCGCTGCCGCCGTGCCGTCGCTGGGGGGGTCGTCGGCCGGCGTGTGACACCCGGCCTGTGACACCAACAGGGACACCAGCAGGGACCCCAGCAGAAAGTCGCACAGTGCGACGGACTTGTTCATGACCTACCTCGTCGATCCCGGGCGAGCCATACCTTAGCGCACCGATCGGCTTCGGCCCATGGCTGACAGCCGCTCCGCGCCTGTCATATGGTCGGGGCGTTCGCGGCACTCAACAACGAATCGGCCAGCTGCAACCCATGCAAGATGCGCTCGAGAACAACCCAACCGTGTCCCGCCGCGAACTCGAACGGCTTCACGAGGCCTGTTTCGCCTGGGCGCTGCTGCTCACCGATCACGACCGCAGCGCGGCAGAGGACGTGCTGCAGCAGGCCTACCTGCTGGTGGTGTCGGGGCGGGCAAGGTTCCGTGAGCGCTCGAGCCTCAAGACCTGGCTGTTCGGCGTGCTGCGCAACGTCGCGCGGCGTGCGCACCGGCGGCGCCGGCTGTATCGAATGCTCGCCCTGCGCCTCGACACGGCCGAAGAGCCCGAAGAACCCGGAGAACCTGCCGATCCGCGGCTGCAGTCGGCGCTGGCCGAACTGCCGCCGCGGCAGCGGGAACTGCTCGGACTGGTGTTCTACGCCGATCTCAGCATCGAGCAAGCGGCCGCTGTCCTTGGCATCAGCATCGGCAGTGCGCGCACCCACTATCACCGGGCGAAGCAGAACCTGCGGCGCCGGTTGGAGGTAGACGATGACCGATGACGAACTCGAGGAGCGGCTGCGGCAGCATTTCGCCGATCGGCTCGGCGGCGCGATGGAGAGGGCACCGTCGTTCCAATCGACCCTCGCCGCCGCCGAACGGCGGTCGCCGCGCGGCGGGTACGCCCGGCGCGTCGGCCCGTTGCTCGTGCCCGCGGCCGCGGCGCTGCTGGTGTGGCTGTGGTGGCCGCAAAGCCCCCGCGTCGACGCGTTGTCGTCGCCGGAGGTGCTGCTTGCCGAGCTCACGTCGGGAACCAACTGGCAGGCGCCCAGTGATCGCTGGCTCGAACGACCGGCCCGACCGGCCTATCTCGGCCTGCCGCGGATCGCTGACGGCGGCGCTGTCCTCGACCCGCCGGCACTGCCCTGATCTGACGTTGACTAGTCTGAAGATGGCTACCAGGAGAACGACATGAAGCGACGATTCATCGTCCCGGCGCTGCTCGCGGCGCTGCTCACCGGCACGCTGTCCGGCGGCGCATGGGCGGCCCCGGGCGAAGACGATCCGTTCGACGGCCGGCTGCTGCCGGTGGAACTGATCATGGCGTTCCGCCGCCAGATCGACCTGACCCCTGAGCAGAACGCCACCATCGGGGAACTGGTGGTCGAACTTCAGCAGGAGGTCGCTGCCAAGCAGTGGCGCATGCAGTCCGCCTACTTCGACCTGATCGAGGTGCTCGATCAGCCGCGCATCGACGAGCAGCGGGCGCTGGACCTGGTCAGACAGGCGGTGGATACGGAAAACGAGATCAAGGTGGCCCAGGTGCGCCTGCTGATCCGTCTGCGCAATCTGCTCGAGCCGGAACAGGTGACGTTCCTGCGCGGACGGCTCGAATCCGGCTGGAGCAAACGGTGATCGTCATGCGCAGGCTCGGCTGGATTCTGATCGGCGCGCTCTGGCTCGGGGGCTGTGGCGGAGGCGGCGGGAGCGACGCCGGCAGCAGCGCGCCGGCGCCCGCAACGCCTCCGCCCGCGCCACCGCCTCCGGCCGCGCCAACGGTCGCGGAGCTGACCAGTGCCGCCAAGCTGCTGCACAGGACCACCTTCGGACCGGACGCCGCGCTGATCGACGCGGTGGCCCGCGACGGCGAGTCGGACTGGCTCGACGAGCAGTTCGCGTTGCCGCCGAGTCGGCACCTGCCGGTGGTGCAGCGCTACCTGGCCGAGTACGGCTTCGACATCAACGCGAACCCGCCGCCGGGCGTATTCAGACGCTTCGCCTGGTGGGAACGAACCCTCACCGCACCGGATCAGCTGCGCCAGCGGGTAGCCTACGCGCTCACCCAGATCTTCGTCGTCTCCGACAACGTCGACACGCTGTTCATCAATCCGCTCGGGCTCGCCAGCTACTACGACACGCTGCTGGAGCACGCCTTCGGCAACTTCCGCGATCTGCTAGGCGCCGTGACCCTGCATCCGGTGATGGGTGTCTATCTGAGCCACGTCAACAACGGCCGTTCGGATCCGGTGGCGATGACGTTTCCGGACGAGAACTACGCACGCGAGGTGATGCAGCTGTTCAGCATCGGGCTGTACGAGCTCGACGCCGACGGCACGCCGCTGCTGGATGCCGCGGGCGAACGCATTCCGACCTACGACAACGACGACATCCAGGAATTCGCCAGGGTGTTCACGGGCTTGTCGTTCGGCCCGGCGCAGCCTGGCGGTATCAGCTACTTCGGCAAGGAAGAGCCGGTTCTGCACGTGCCCATGCGCATGTTCGAGGCCTACCACGAGCCGGGCGAGAAGCGTCTGCTCGACGGTACCGTGGTTCCGGCCGGTCAGAACGGGATCGCGGACATCGACGCCGCGTTGGACAATCTCTTCGAGCACCCCAACGCGGGCCCCTTCATCGGCCGGCTGCTGATCCAGCGGCTGGTGACGTCGAACCCGTCTCCCGCCTACGTCGCGCGGGTGGCCGCGGCATTCGCCGGCGACGCGACCACGCCCCGGGGTGACATGACGCGGGTCCTGCGTGCCGTGCTCACCGATCCCGAAGCCGCTGACGGCCTGCACCTCAGGGAGCCGTTCCTGCGCTACGTGGCGCTGACCCGCGGCGCCGGCGTGACCAGCGACGACGGCACCTATCCGGGGCTTGGTTACGTGGCCCAGTTTCTGCTCGGCCAGCACGTGCTGTCGGCGCCCAGCGTGTTCAACTTCTACTCCCCGGACTTCTCGCCCGCCGGCGTGCTGCGCGATGCCGGGCTGGTGGCGCCGGAGTTCCAGATCACCACCCAGTCGACCATCGTCGGCATGACCAACCTGCTGGCCTACACGCTGTTCGGGCCACAGGCCATCGACACCCCCGAGGGCTTCGCGGCCATCCGCCTCGACCTTGCGGACTGGACGGCGCTTGCGGACGACGTCGAGGCGCTGCTCGATCGCCTCGATCTGGTGCTGGCTGCCGGGAGCCTGGATCCGGGCACGCGGCAGGTGATCCGCGATGCCATCGTGCCGGTCCAGGGAGATCCGGAACTGCGCGCGCGGCTCGCCCTGTACCTGGCGTCGAGCGCGCCTGCGGTAGCGGTGGCAGGAACGGGAGGAGAGAGCGATGGCCTTTAGTCGACGGCGGTTCATCGGACACGGCGCGGCCGTGATGGCGGCGGCCGGTACCCAGCTCGGTCTGGTGAGCCGGGCCGCGCACGCGGGTCCCGGCGATGAGTACCGGGCGCTGGTCTGCGTGCTGCTGGCCGGCGGCGCGGACTCCTACAACATGCTGGTCCCTTATGACAGCGACGGCTATGCCGACTACTCGGCCATCCGCTCGGATCTCGCCTTGCCCCGGGACCAGCTGATCGAACTCCCGGGAAACGGCAGCCGCCGCTTCGCGCTGCATCCGGCGCTCGCACCCCTCGCCGCCCACTACGGCGCCGGCGATCTGGCGCTGGTCACCAACGTCGGTACCCTGGTGGAACCGACGGACCCGGATGCGGTGGCGCAGGGCAGCGCCCGCCTGCCGCTGGGACTGTTCTCCCACGCGGATCAGATCGCGCAGTGGCAGACGTCGCTGCCGGACCTGCGCTCCGGCAGCGGTGTCGGTGGGCGGCTGGCGGATCTGGTGGCGGCGGGTCGTGGCGTCGCGCCGATCTCGATGAACATCTCCCTGTCAGGGACCAACGTGTTTCAGACGGGGGCTACGGTTTCGAGCTACAGCGTCGATGCTGACGAGGGCGTCCGGCAGGTGGCGGGCTATGATCCCCAGGACCCCGACAGCGCGTTGTTCACGTCGGCCCTGGACGCCCTGCTGGCGGCGCCCTATGCCGACCCGTTCCGCGCCAGCTACGCCACGCAGCTGCGCCAGGCCATCGATGCCGGACGTTCCTTCCGCGACGCGCTGGCCGCGGCGCCGCCGCTGGCGACGGCGTTCCAGGCGGATCCGTTTTCCAGCAGCCTGGCGCAGATCGCCCGGATCATCAGCGTACGCGATCAGCTCGACGCCGGCTGCCAGACGTTTTTCGTCACGTTCGGTGGCTGGGACCACCACGACGACGTGCTCGAGAACCAGGCGGCCATGCTGCCGGCTCTGGCCGCGGGCCTCGACAGCCTGCAGCGGGCGCTGGTGGAACTGGGCGTGGCGGATCGGGTCACGACCTTCACCATCTCCGACTTCGGACGAACGCTGACCTCCAACGGCAAGGGCTCGGATCACGGCTGGGGCGGCCACCAGCTAGTCCTCGGCGGCAGCGTCGCCGGTGGGGCTCTGTACGGCGAGTACCCTGAGCTGGTCGCTGACAACCCGCTGGACGTCGGTCGTGGCCGCTACATCCCGACGACCAGCGTGGACGAGTTCTACGCCGATCTGGCGCTGTGGTTCGGCGTGGCGGAGGCTGATCTGCCGCTGGTGCTGCCGAACCTCTCCCGGTTCCGCAGCGCCGGCGGCGGACCGCCTCTGGGGTTGATGGTCTGACGCCCTCGTGAGCCCGTGGCGCGTGCCGGCGTTCGTGCTTTCGCTCGCGGGCAGGCAGCGCTGGCTCCAGGTGCTGATGGTTTTGCCCCGGGCAATCCGCTCGGCTAGCATCAATCTCGGACGGAGAACTGATGGATCCCGAGAAATCGTGAGTCGCGCGCGTATTTGCCAGGGGCTTGGGGCTGCGCTGGTACTCGCGTGCACAGCTTGCGGCCGCTACGAGCAGTACGATCCGGTAGCGGCTGAAACTGATCCGGAGGCCACCGCCCGTTTTGCCGTGGCGACCGGAGTCACCCGTTACGACCCGCACCGCGCCACATCAAGCTACGACAACACCTGGCTGTTTCCGGTCTACGATCGACTGATTCACATGAGCTCCGCCGGGGACGCCGTACCCGGGCTCGCCACCGGCTGGCACTACGGCGACGACGGCGGGTACCTCGAGCTGACCCTGCGCCGGGGAGTGCGCTTCCATGACGGCACGCCGCTCGATGCCGCTGCGGTGGCCGCGAACCTCGAACGCGCCCAGTCCATTCCCGGTTCGGCGGTGCGTTCGGAGCTGGACAGCATCGAGCAGGTGGAGATTGTCGACGACCACCGCCTTCGGTTGCACCTCACCCATCCCGACGCTGCCCTGCCACTCATTCTGTCCGACCGCGCCGGCATGATGATCAGTCCGGCCGCTTTCGACGACCCGAGCCTGGATCGTCGCGGGGTGGGTGCCGGGCCTTTCCGGCACCTCGAGTTCCGGCTCGGAAACCGCGCCGTATACGAGCGTTTCGATCACTACTGGCAGCCCGCGGATGCGGGGGTCCGGCGCCTCGAGCTGCTGCTCGTTCCGGACGAGACCACCCGGCTCAACGCGGTGCGCAGCGGGCAGGCGGAGGGCGCCACCATCGGTACCCTGCAGATCGAACAGGCGCGGATCTCGGGCCTCAAGGTGCAGACCGGGGTCGGGCTCGAAGTGAGCCACATGCAATTGAACCGCGCCCGCTCCCATTTCGGCGACCGTCGGGTGCGGCAGGCGATCAACCATGCAATCCGCCGGGAGGCCATCGTCAACGCCCTCGGTCTCGGCTACGGGCAACCGTCGGTGCAACCGTTCCCCGAAGGCTACGTGGCGTTCGACGCGGCGTTGGGACGACTCCATTACGACTACGATCCGCACAAAGCCCGTGCCTTGCTCGCCGAAGCGGGCCTTTCGGACGGCTTCAGCTTTGAGTTGATCGTGCCTAACATTCCGGCCTTTCTGCCCCTGTTCGAGGCGATCCACGCGCAGCTCGAAGCAGTCGACATCGAGGCGCGGCCGCGCATGCTGGAAGGCGCCCAGATCAGCGAGCGCTTCTACGGCGCCACCGAGAGCGACGCAGCGCTGGTCACCTGGGGCGGGCGGCCCGATCCTTCCCAGACGCTGGACCTGCTCTACACCCCCGGCTCGCTGCCGAACCCGGGGGGCCACTCCACGCCGGAAGTAATGCGCCTGACCACGCTTGCCCGGCGCCAGATCGATCCGACGCAGCGCGGCGTGCTGCTGCGCGCTGCCACCCGCGAGGTCACGCTGGAGGCGCTGGACGTGGTGCTGTCGCTGCCTTCGTCGACCTTCGCCACGCGTCCCAATGTGGACGGCATGCAGGTGTGGGCGTCCGGCAACAAGCCGGAGTTCCGCGGCGTGACGGTGCGCCGCTGATGATCCGGTTTGTGCTGCAGCGGCTGCTCGCGCTGATTCCGCTGCTACTGATCGTCTCGCTCCTGGTGTTCTCCCTGGTGCTGCTCATTCCCGGTGATCCGGCGTTTCAGCTCGCCGGCGAGGACGCTACGCCGGAAGAGGTGGAAGCCATCCGCGAGGCAATGGGCATGAACGACCCCGTGCTGGTCCGCTACCTGCGCTGGCTGGGCGGCGTGCTGCAGGGAGACCTCGGCACCTCGCTGTTCTCCGATCAGCCGGTGCTGGACGTGATCGTCGAACGCCTGCCCGTCACCCTGTCGCTGGCGTTGACGGCAATCATCTTCTCGCTGGCGATCAGCATCCCGGCAGGCGTGATTGCCGGCACCCGCCCTGGTAGCCTGGCCGACAGGCTTGTCACTATCGGCTCATCGGTCGGCCTGGCGGTGCCGAACTTCTGGCTAGGCCTGATGCTGATTCTGATGCTGGCGATCTGGAACCCGTGGTTTCCGGCCACCGGCTATACCGCACTCGGCGACAGCCTGGTCGGCTGGTGGATGCACATCGTGCTCCCCGCCTTCACCCTGGGGCTGTCGGCATCGGCCATCCTGACCCGTCAGCTGCGCGGCGCAATGGTCGACGTGATGGAACAGGATTACGTGCGCACTGCTCGGGCCAAAGGCCTGCCTTACCGTAAGGTGGTCACCAAGCACGCCCTCAAGAACGCCGCCATCCCCATGGTCACCATACTCGGGCTGCAGACCAACAGCCTGCTTGGCGGCACCATCATCGTCGAGCAGATCTTCGGAATGCCCGGCATCGGCCAGCTTGCGGTGTCGTCGGTATTCACCCGCGACCTGCCGATGATCCAGGGAGTGGTGATCATGGCCGTGTTCGTGGCGGTGCTGGTCAACCTGCTGGTGGACCTGTCCTATGGCTACTTCAATCCCAAGGTGCGTCCGCAATGAGCGAAGCGGTTTTCAATGGCGCCTCCGGCAGCGGCTTCGCGCGCCTGCTGCGCCGCTTTCGCGACCAGCGCCTTGCGGTGTGGTCGCTCGTGTTCCTGGCCGCGCTCACTGCCGCCGCCGCCCTGGCGCCCTGGGTGGCCCCTTACGACCCGTTGGCACAGAATCTGGACACGGTGCTGGAGCCGCCGGGCGCCGATCACTGGTTCGGCACCGACGAGCTTGGTCGCGATGTGCTGAGCCGCACCCTGTTCGCGGCGCGCATATCGTTATTGGCGGCGGCTCAGGCGGTGCTCATCGCGCTCGCCATCGGCGTGCCTCCGGGTCTGGTCGCGGGCCTGTGGGGCGGGAGGATGGACAGCATCATCATGCGTGCCACCGACGCGCTGATGGCGTTTCCGCCGCTGATCCTCGCGGTGGCCCTGATCGCCGTGCTGGGTCCGGGCCTGACAAACGCCATGATCGCGGTGGGCATACTGCTTTCGCCCACGTTTCTCAGGCTGATGCGCGCCACCACCATGGCGGTGGCTCAGGAGACCTACGTCGAAGCTGCGCGCAGCATCGGCTGTACGCGCACCTGGATCATTCGCAAACACGTGCTGCCCAACGTGGTTTCACCCCTGTTCGTGCAGATCTCGGTGTTCGCCGGGGTCGCCATGCTGGCCGAGGCCGGCCTGTCGTTTCTGGGCCTTGGCGCCCAGCCGCCGGACTCGAGCTGGGGAGCCATGGTGGGGCGCGGTTTCCGCTACATCAGCCACGCGCCATCGCTGATCGTGTTTCCTGGCCTGGCAATCGCCGTGACCGTGCTCGCCCTGTACGTGGTGGGTGACGGTCTGCGCGACTCCCTTGGGCGGGAGGTTCGCAGGGAATGACAGCGGCTTCCACAGCGCACCTGCTGGAGGTGAGCGGGCTCGGCATCGACTTCCTCACCGACCGCGGCTGGGTGCAGGTCGTCGAAGACGTTGCATTCTCGGTGGCGCCCGGCGAGACCCTGGGACTGGTGGGTGAGTCGGGGTCCGGCAAGACGGTCACCTCGCTGGCGGTGATGCAGCTCCTGCCCATGCCGCCGGGACGGTTCCGAGCCGGACAGATCGTGTTTGATGGTCAGGATCTGCTGGGGCTCGACGAGCGCGCGCTGCGGAGGCTGCGCGGCAACGACATCGCCATGGTGTTCCAGGAGTCCATGACCAGCCTGAATCCCGCCTTCACCATCGGCGATCAGATCGCCGAGGCGGTTCGCGAGCACCTCGCCCTGCCGCGCCGCGCAGCCCGCGATCGTGCCGTGGAGGTGCTCGACCTGGTAGGCATCCCGAGCCCGCGGGAGCGCGCCGGTGCCTACCCTCACGAATTCTCCGGCGGCATGCGCCAGCGGGCTGCCATCGCCATGGCGCTGGCCTGCGAGCCGCGGCTGCTGATCGCCGACGAGCCCACCACCGCGCTGGACGTCACGGTGCAGGCTCAGGTGCTTGAACTGCTGCGCAGCCTGCAGCAGCGTTTCGGCATGGCCATGCTGTTCATCACCCATAACCTGGGTGTGGTGGCCGACATCTGCGATCGGGTGGCGGTCATGTACGCCGGCCAGATCATCGAGGAGGCCGACGTCGAAACGCTGTTCGCAGCGCCCGCCCACCCTTACACGGAGGGCTTGCTGCGCGCCATGCCGCAGCTCGGTCGGCGCGGTGAACCTCTGGCGGTGGTACCCGGCACTCCGCCAATGCCCTGGGCAGTGCCGGACGGCTGCCGCTTCCATCCCCGATGCCGTTACGCTGCGGATACGTGTCGGTCCGGCTCGCCCGGGCTCGTGATGCTTCCAGGCGAGCGGCCGCGCCGCAGCCGCTGCGTGCGCATCGACGTACTCGACCTGAAGGGGGCCGAATGAGCGTGCCGCTGCTCGAGGTGCGCGATCTGCGCGTGGTGTTCCGGATCGGCGGCAGCCTGCTGGCGCGGCGCCGCGAGCTGGTGGCGGTAAACGGTGTGAGCTTTGACGTCCATCCTGGCGAGACCCTTGCGGTGGTAGGCGAATCGGGTTCCGGCAAGTCGACCCTGGCACGCGCGGTGATGCGCCTGGTGGAGCCGGCCAGCGGCACCGTCCGCCTCGACGGTCAGGACCTGACCGCCATGCGTGGCGAGGCCCTGCGCCGGATGCGCCCCGAGTTCCAGATGGTGTTTCAGGACCCGTACTCCTCCCTGGACCCATCCAAGCTGATTCGCGACACGGTCGGCGAGCCGTTGCGCGTGCACGGCCGCCTGCGGGGCGTCGCCCTCGACGAGCGGGTCCGGGTGCTGCTCGAGCAGGTTGGGCTGGACGCCCACCACATGGCCCGTTATCCCTATGAGTTCTCCGGCGGTCAGCGTCAGCGCATCGCCATCGCCCGCGCCATCGCCCTGGAACCCAGACTGGTGGTGCTGGACGAGGCAGTGAGCGCGCTCGACGTCTCGACTCAGAACCAGATTCTCAACCTGCTCGAGGCGCTGCAACGCGCCCGGAAGATGGCGTACCTGTTCATTTCCCACGACCTCGGGGTGGTGGAGCACATTGCCGACCGGGTGGCAGTGACCTACCTGGGACACATTGTCGAGAGCGGGCCGGCACCGCGCATCTTCAGCCAGCCGCTGCATCCGTACACCAAAGCGCTGCTCTCCGCCGTGCCGGTGCCCAATCCACGGCTGCAACGTCGCCGCCGCCACCAGCCGCTGACCGGCGAGGTCCCCAGCCCGCTCGCGCCGCCGTCCGGCTGTCCGTTCCATACCCGCTGTCCAAACGCCATGCCCGAATGTATTGCCCGGATGCCGCGCCACGTCGCGGCCGCCGGCGGCGGAAGTGTGGCCTGCCATCTCTATCCGGCCGAAGGCGCGGTGGCGCCGGCCGCCGCATCGACATCGTCGTGAGCCCGTGACCCGCGCCGGAGGCGCCGGGAATCAGCGCTCCCGGGTTTCGATCCGCAGATCCGCTTCCAGGGTGCGGTGTACGGGACAGCGGTCGGCGATTTCCAGCAGCCGACGTCGCTGCGCGTCGCTGAGATCTCCGTAGAACGTGATCTCGCGGCGGATCACCTCCATCCGGGCGGACTTCTCGTCGCAGTCCTCGCAGTCTTTGGCGTGCTCGCGGCTGTGGCTGAGGTGGACGTCGATGTCCTCCAGGGGCCATTCCTTGCGGTTGGCATACATGCGGATGGTCATCGAGGTGCAGGTGCCGAGGGCGGCGAGCAGGTGCTCGTAGGGATCGGGGCCGAGGTTGCTGCCACCGACCCGTCGGGGTTCGTCGGCGAGCCAGGCATGGTCGTCACTCGCCACCTGGCGCAGGAACTTCCGGTTCAGTTCCGTCACCAGCACGTCGCCGCCAGCGACCTCGGCATCGGTGGTTTCGCTCGCCGGCAGGTAGCGCTGGCTCCAGGTGCTGATGGTGTCGGCCACGTACCGGGCGTCGGCGCTGTCCGACAGCAGGTGGTCCGCGCCGTCGAGCGAAATGAAGCTCTTCGGATGGCGCGCGGCCTGGAAGATCCGCGTCGCCTCGTCTACGGAGACCGTGTCGTCGAGGGGAGCATGAAACACCAGCAGCGCCAGGCGCAGCCCGGCGATCCGCTCGCTGAGCGGATGCACCTGCAGGTCCTCGAGAAACTGGCGCTTGATGCGGAACGTGCGCCCGGCCAGGCTGACCGTCGCGACGCCGCGGTTTTCGATCTCACTGCGGCTGCCGTCGAACTGGTGCTGCAGGTGCTCGGGTGTCGATGGTGCGCCGATGGTGACGACGCCGCGGCACTCGGCGACCTCGGCCGCGGCGGCCAGCACCGCGGTGCCGCCCAGGCTGTGGCCGATCAGAAGCGCCGGCGCCTCGTGTTCGGCACGCAGCCAGGCGGCGGCGGCCACCAGATCCTGAATGTTCGAGCTGAAGTTGGTGTTGGCGAAGTCGCCCTGGGAGCCGCCAAGCCCGGTGAAGTCGAAGCGCAGTACGGCGATCCGGTGTGCGGCCAGTGAGCGTGCGATGCGTGATGCCGCGGCGCTGTCCTTGCCGCAGGTGAAGCAGTGGGCGAACAGCGCGAACGCCCGCGGGGGATGGTCCGGCAGGGTCAACGCGGCAGCCAGGGATTCTCCGTCAGCGTTGTTGAATTCGACTTTGCGGGTACTCGGCATGGCGTGGTTCCTCCGCTGATCTGTGCCACGCTCAGGGCGCGTGTTTGCCCGCAGACCAGCCGTATTCGGTGAGACGCTCCCGGGCGAACGCGAGCGGTGACGATTCCAGTTCGGTGGCGATGGTGTCGTTCCAGCGATTGAGAAATCCGAACATGGAGATGACGGCGACGATCTCTACGACCGCGTCTGGCGCGAAGTGTTCACGCAGCGCGGCGAACTCCTCATCGCTGACCGCGTTGGGCACCTGGGCGGCATCCCGGGCGACCCGCAGCGCGGCCTTTTCGGCCGCGTCGAACAGTGGGCTGTCCTCGAAGTTCCAGAGCGCGGTCAGCTTGTCCTCGGCGACGCCGACGTGGGCCGCCGTGTGCCCGGTATGCGCCTGGCAGTAGCGGCAGCCGGCCGCCTGGCTGGCGACGTTGGCGATCATGGACTTGAGCGGCGGCGGTATGCTGCCGGGCTGCTGGATGGCCTGGAACAGGCCCAGCGCGGCGCGCAGGATGTCGGGCTTGCGGGCCAGCGTAAGCAGACTGTTGGGAACGAAGCCCATGGCCCGTTCGACCCCCTTCAGCGCGGGTTCGAACTCGCGCAGTGCGTCGCGGGGCAGAGGTTCGAGTCTGGGCATGGTAGGGTCTCCGCAATGACAGAGAGTTCGATGGTAGCGGAACGGGACGATCCGAGGAGGACATCGTGAGTGAACGACTGCATCCGGGCTCGAGTTTTCCGGCCCTGACTCTGAACCTGACGGACGGCGGCACTCTGACGACGCCGGCGTGCTTCGATCGTCCCTACACCGTGCTGCTGTTCTATCGTGGCCACTGGTGACCGTTCTGCCGCCGTCTGTTAGACGGCTACGAAACCCGTCGGGACGTGCTCACGGAGACCGGTGTGCAGGTGATTGGCGCGTGCGTCGACGACCTCGAGGACGCGCGCAAGGTGGCCGAGCCGCTGGGTTTTCCCGTGGCCTGGGGCGTCACCCGGCAGATCGCGGACACGATCGATGCGTTCTGGAACGAGCGCGGCGGGTTCATCGAGCCCACCGAGTTCCTGGTGCGCGGTGACGGCAAGGTGCTGGCATCCACCTACAGCAGCGGCCCGGTAGGGCGCATGGATCCCGCCGAGGTGATCGCGCTGGTGCAGATTCTCGAACGCCGGCGCCGGGAAAAGGCCGGCGGCTGACGCGCGGATCGGTCAGCGGATGCCGACCCGCTCCAGGAACGGGTCCGCCTGGCGCCGGTCGACCCCGGCGGCCGGGCCGGGCACCGTCTGACCGGCCACCGGCGCCAGCACCAGGCTGGCGCCCCAGGTGGAACCCGGCGTCATGGGCCGGGATGCTGGCTCGGCAAGCAGGAACGTTTCGAAGTCGTCCAGATCCCCCGCGTACAGGCCCTGGCCGGCGCCGAGCGCGCGACTCAGCACCAGCTGATCGCCGAGGCGGCCGCGTACTCCCCAGGCAATCTCCGAGTCGTCGAAATCGCCCGTCGTCGGCCAGTGAGCGATGGCGGTGTCTTTGTCGTAGCCGAACCGCCACTTCATCATCGCGGTCTCGAACAGGGTGGCGAAGTCCTCGTACTGGGTGGTGTAGGCGTAATACTGGGTGGCGCCGTCGTTGGCAAACTCGTCGATCAGATCCTCCGGCCGCAGACCGCGCTGCAGGGCCGTGGCGGTGTCGCCGAGGAACGACACCGCGGCCAGGCTTTTCAGCGTGTTCGAGGTCAAAGGCTGGGCCGCGACGAACTCTGACGAGAGGGGTGCGTGGGCGGCAATGGCGGCGGCCGCGGTCTGCGCGGATGACAGCCCCGCCATGCGCGCGGGCGCCATGAAATCCACGGCGTGGGCCAGCTCGTGATAGAGCAGGTAGCCCATGATCTCGACGATCTGGTCGGCATCGCGCGAGCCGTCGAGGTTGATGAACACGGTCAGCCGCTGGTTGTCGCGGACGTAGCGCCAGGGCATGTGGAAGGCCAGATCGCGGCCGAAATCGCTGCGCGGGTCCGGCGCCGAAGACACGGTGTCGCGCTGCGCCACGCTGAGCCAGAGAAACTCCGGGTCGAGGTAGATGGCACCGGTCTGCGGGTCGTAGTGGGCGGGGCGGATGTCGCTGGCGATGACCACGGCGGTGATGGAGCGGAACAGTCCGAGCACGTCGGCGGGAAGCTCAGCAAGCACGCCGGCGAAGTTGTCCCCCATCCAGCGGTGTGAGACCAGCGTGCGGTCGAGCACGTCGTCGATCTGCGGGGCGATGGTTTCCATGCCGAGAAACGGCAGCCTGCCGAGACTGCAGGATTCGGTGGCCGTGCCGGCGTAGGTGCACGGGCGCAGCGCGTCGGCGTGGCCGGCGGAGGGCCGGTAGGCGCTGGTGGAGACCACGCTGGGCGCGGTTGCCGGTGGCGGCGCGGTCGGTGTGGTCGGCGGGGCATTGCTGCCGGATCCGCCACCGCCGCCGCAGCCGCCGTGGAGCAGCAGGATCAGGGTGAGCGCGCCGATCCGGGCGGACCGCTTCCGGCGCGAGTCGTTTCGGGTTTCGGGGTGGGTACTCATTCGGTGGAATTGTGCCGCCGCGCACGCTCGGAATCGAGCAGCGCGCGTTTGCGCTCGACGCCCCAGCGGTAGCCGCCGAGCCCGCCGTCGCCGCGCAGCACTCGATGGCAGGGCACCAGCACGGCGATCCGGTTGGCGCCGCAGGCGGACGCAACCGCGCGGACTGCGCGCGGTCGTTCGATCCCGGCGGCCACCTCGCCGTAGCTCAGCACCGTGCCCTCGGGAACGCTCAGCAGGAACCGCCAGACCTGGATCTGGAACGCCGTCCCGCGCAGGTCGAGTGGCAGCTCGGGGCGCGGTCCGGCCGCGTCGAGGTGCGCGACCAGCGCCTCGATCCAGGCGTCCAGCTCGGCGCTGTCGGCGCCGGGCGCCGGGTACAGCTCGGCGTTCGGAAACTCGCCGGCGAGGCGGTCGCGCAGCGTTGCGGCGTCGTCGCCGAATTCCGCAAAGCACACGCCCCGGGCGGTCGCGGCCATGGTCAGCGTTCCCAGAGGCGTGGTGCGGCTGGCGTAGGCGATGGCTTCACCGGCGCCGCCGGCGCGGTAAGCGCTCGGCGTCATGCCGATGTTGCGGGCCGGCGCGCCGTAGACCCGGCTGGTGCTGCCGAAGCCGGCGGCCTGAATGGCCCCGGTAACGTCGCTGCCGGATTGCAGCGAGCGCTTGAATCGATGCAACCGCGCACCATCCTGATACGCCTTCGGTGTGACTCCGTACGCTGCCTTGAATGCCTTGTGCAATCCTGCCGGCGACCAGCCGAAGCGCCGGGCGAGACCCGCGAGGGTGAGCGTCTGGTCGCGGTGCGCGTCGATGTGACGGGCGACGGCCACCAGATCGCGCAGGCGCGGCAGCGCCTCGTCCGGCCGGCAGCGTTTGCACGGACGGTAGCCGGCGGCGACGGCTTCGGCGGGACCGGGGAAGAAGCGCAGGTTCTCGGGGCGCGCCGGGCGCGAGCGGCACGACGGCCGGCAATAGACCCCGGTGGTCACCACGGCGTAGACGAAGCGACCGTCGTAGCCGGCGTCCCGGGTCGCCACGGCCTGTCGCTGCTGCTGTTCGGTCATCATCTTCGCTGCCCTCGGTGGCTGGTGAGAGCCCTACCTTAGGTCAGGGTGCGGCGTGCGGCGCTCCGATTCCGCTCGTTCTATTTCCGCGGCACGCCGTTCGTGTCGATGAGGCGCACCTCGCCCGCACTCAACTCGCGCACGGCGGCGCCGATCCGGGTCCAGTCGCCGATCACGACCCAGGTCACCCGATCCGGATGGAGCTGGTCCACGGCTGCCTTCGTCACGCTGGCGACGTCGAGCCCCCGCACCTGCTCCGGATACCTGTCCCAGTAGTCGTCGGCCAGGTCGAAGCGGACGATCTCGCCTATGGCGTCGAGAATCGCGCGGTGGGTTTCCCAGCGTCCCGGCAGGGTCAGGGTGCTCTGATCCTTCACCTTGGCGATTTCCTCCGCGCTCGGCGGCCGCGCGCCGACCAGTGCCTCCAGCTCGTGGCGCAGCTCCGCCATGGCGGCGGCGGTCTGATCCGTCTGCACCGGCGCGAACATGAGGAACGGCTGCGGCCCCCGGGCGTCGGCGATGATGCTGCGGGCGCCGTAGGACCAGTGCTTGTCTTCGCGCAGGTTCATGTTGAGCCGTGCCGAGAAGCTGCCGCCGAGCACGTCGTTGGCGGCCGCCAGGGCCAGCCGTTCCGGGTGATCGTAGGGCGGCACCACGTGGCCGGCGATGATGACGGACTGTTCCGAACCGGGCCGGTCGACGACGTAGACGCTCGGTTGCCGGGCCGGTTTCACGCTGCCGATGGGCTTTTCCGGCGTGGGTCCGGCGGCCCAGCGTCCGAAGTGACGCTCGATCAGCGGCCGGGCCTCGGCCATGCTGATGTCGCCGGTGACGATCAGCGTCGCGTTGTTGGGCTTGAACCAGCCGCGATGGTAGGCGAGCAGATCATCGCGGGTGATGGCGGCCACCGAATCGAGGGTGCCCGACCCGGTGAACGGCATGGCGTAGGCGTGTCCCTTGCCGTAGACGAGCTGGGGGAACAGTCTCAGCGCCATGGTCTGGGGCTGGCTCATCTCCTGGCGGATGCCGGCCAGCGCCTGCTGGCGCAGCCGCTCCAGCTCGGCGTCCGGAAACGTCGGGTTGAGGACCACCTGCGCAAACAGGTCCACCGTCTCTGCCAGATTCGCCTTCAGCGCCGCGACGTCGGCGAAGGCCGCATCGAGATTCGCGCCGAGGTTCAGCGTCGCGCCCAGCCGGTCGAAGCGGGCACCGATCTCCAGCGCATCCAGTTTGCCGGCGCCCTCGTCGAGCATGTTCATGGTCAGGTTCGCCGTGCCGAACCGGGCGTTGCCGGTGGCGGCATCGGCGGCGTAGCCCGCATCCACGAGCAGCGACAGCTCCACCGCCGGGACCGCGGGCCAGTTGGCGACGATGAGTTCGAGCCCGTTGTTCAGCGTGGCGCGCTCGAATTCCGGGAAGCTCACGGCCGGTTGATCGTCCGGAAACGGAATGGCGCTGCGGTCCACGGCGGCGTCGCTGGCGCTCAGGTCCGGAAACGGATGCACTTCCAGAACGTGGGTACCGCGCCGCAGCCAGTCGCGACCGGCGGTTAGGACCTCACCGGGGGTGGCGTCACGGATCGTGCGCAGGTGCCGCGCATAGCCGTCCGGGCTGCCGTCGTACACCTGACTCTCGGCGAGCACGTCGGACTTGCCGCCGAACCCGCCGATGCGTTCCACGCCGCGAATGAACCCGGCGAGGTGGCGGGTCTGCACCCGCTCCAGTTCCTCGGCACGCAGGCCGTCGTCGAGCAGGCGCTCGAGTTCCGCGTCCATGGCGGCTTCCACCTTCGCCAGCGACTCGCCGGGTCGGGCCGTGGCGGTGGCGATCACCAGGCTGCCGAGCTCGCGGCCGAACGCGAACACGGCGACGTCGGTGGCGATCTGCTGCTCGTAGACCAGCGCTTCGTAGAGTCGCGAGTTCTTACCGTTGCCGAGCACGTCGGCAAAGAGCTGCAGCAGATCGAACGTGTCGCTGCTGCGTTCCGGGACGTTCCAGGTCTTGTAGATGCGCGCCTGGGGAACCCGATCCTGCAGGACCTGACGGTGGTCGTCCTCACGGGGTGCGACCCAGACCTCGTGGCGTTCGATGGGAGGCCCCGGTGGGATCGAGCCGAAGTAGTGCTGCACGCGCTCGAGCACGTGGGCCGTGTCCACGTCGCCGGCCACCACGAGGATCGCGTTGTTCGGTCCGTAGTAGGTCTCGAACCACTCGTGCACGTCGTCCAGAGACGCCGCGTTCAGATCGTCCATGGAGCCGATCACGGTGCCGTCGTAGGGGTGTCCGCTCGGGTAGGTGTTCTCCAGAATGATGTTGAAGGCATCACCGTAGGGCTGGTTCTCGCGCTGGCGCTTCTCGTTCTGCACCACCCCGCGCTGCTCGTCGAGACGCGCCTGGTCCACTGCCGGGCGCATGCAGCACATGCGGTCGGACTCCATCCACAGCGCCATGTCGAGCGCCGTGTTCGGGACGTTCTGGAAGTAGTTGGTACGATCCGAGTTGGTGGTGCCGTTGATTTCCGTGACGCCCACCTTGTCGAACGCTTTGAAGTAGTCGTCGTTGTAGTGTTCCGAGCCGTTGAACATGAGGTGCTCGAACAGATGCGCGAAGCCGGTCTTGCCGGGCCTCTCGTTCTTCGCGCCCACGTGGTACCAGACGTTGACGGCGACGATCGGCGCCTTGTGGTCCTCGTGGACGATGAGCGTGAGGCCGTTGTCGAGGGTGAAGGTCTGATGGTCGATACCCGGGATCGGCAAATCCACCGAGGCGATCGTGGGCGCCGCGATCGACAGCGCCAGCACGGCGACGCAGAGCGCCGCGGCGGCTATAGGAGCGGCGGCTATAGGAGCGGCGGCTATAAGAGCGGCGGAACTACGTGCAGTGGCGGCGGGAAAATCCGCTTTGACGGACTTCATTCGGGGCTCCGAATCTCGAAAGACCGCGCAGGATAGCCAGCGACTCGGGCATGAGCAAACGTCGGCGCCGGCTGCGCTCGGCAGACGGAGCGTCGGTTTGACGGTAATCTGCTCGCTGTCGCGCCTGCTGGCTGTCGCGGAGGAGAAACATGAAACGACTGGACGGTGGCCGGCGCGCCCGCCGGCGCCCCGGAGCTTGGCTGGCGCGTATGGCGCTGGTGGCGGGCTGGCTGGCTGCGTTGCTGGCTCCCCGTGTCGCCGTCGCCGACGTGGCGCTGGTCGCCGTCGCCGCGAACTTCGCCGAAGTGATGGAGCGCCTCGAGGCCGACTTCGAGCGGGAGAGTCCCCACGCGATCACGCTGACCGGCGGATCTACGGGTAAGCTCTACGCCCAGATCAGCGGCGGCGCCCCGTACGATGTGCTGCTGGCGGCGGATCAGGAACGCCCCGAGCGGCTCGAAGCTCAGGGCCTCGCGGTGCGCGGCACCCGCTTCACCTACGCGCTCGGCAGGCTCACCCTGTGGAGCGCGGATCCTGCGCTGATCGGCGCGCACGGCGCTGCCACGCTGCGGGCCGCCGGATTCCGCCGTCTGGCCATCGCCAACCCCGATCTGGCGCCCTACGGCATGGCGGCGCGTCAGACACTGGAGCGGCTCGAGCTGTATCAGACGCTGCGCGAGCGCATCGTGCTCGGCGAGAACGTCGGCCAGGCCTTCGCCATGGTCGCCACCGGCAACGCCGAACTCGGACTGATTGCGCGCTCCGCCGTGCAGAGTCCGCGCAACGGCGTGCGGGGCAGCCGCTGGGACGTGCCGGAGGCCCTCTACGATCCGGTGCGTCAGGACGCGGTGCTGCTGATGCGGGCGGAGGACAACTCCGCCGCCCGGGACCTGCTCGCCTATCTGCGCCGCCCGGAAGTGCGGGCCGTCATCCGCGAGTATGGCTACGGCACGGAATGATGCCGGACTCGGGCGCGTTGTGGCTCACCCTGCATCTGGCGGCGGTAACGACGCTGATTCTGCTGGTGCTGGGAACGCCGCTCGCCTGGTGGCTGTCGCGAACGCGCTCACGGATCAAGCCCGCCGTTGAGGCCGTCAGCGCGCTGCCGCTGGTGCTGCCTCCCACGGTGCTCGGCTTTTATCTGCTCGTCGTCATGAGCCCGTCGGCGCCGCTCGGTGGTCTGTGGGTCACGCTGACCGGGGACACCCTGACGTTCTCGTTTGCCGGTCTGGTGGTGGCGTCGGTGATCTACTCGCTGCCGTTCATGGTGCAGCCGCTGGAAGCCGCGTTCGAAGCCGTCGGCCGTGGACCGGTGGAGGCCGCGGCCAGTCTCGGCGCGTCCCCGCTCGATGCGTTCTTCAGCGTCGCGCTGCCGCTCTCTGCGCGCGGTTTTCTCACCGCCTGCGTGCTCACCTTCACCCACACCCTGGGCGAGTTCGGGGTGGTGCTGATGGTGGGTGGCAACATCCCCGGGGAGACGCGGGTGATTTCCATTGCCATCTACGAGCACGTGGAGACCCTGCGCTACGGCGACGCCCACGTGCTCGCCGCCGGTCTGCTGGCGTTCTCGTTCGTCGTGCTGCTGCTGGTGTACTCGCTCAACCGCCGGTACCCACTGCATGTCGGCTGATCGTCTCTCCGTCGCGGTGCGCATCGAGCGGGCGGGTTTCGACCTGGACCTTTCGGAAGACATCGTGCTGGATGGCGTGACCGCCGTGTTCGGCCCGAGCGGCAGCGGCAAGAGCACGCTGCTGCGCGCGCTGGCCGGATTCGAGGCGCCGCTCGCCGGGCGCGTGGCCCTCGGCGACTCGGTCTGGTTCGACGCGGCCGTCGGCATCGACGTGCCGCCGCACCGGCGCCCGGTGGGTTTCATGTTCCAGGACGCCCGCCTGTTCGCGCACCTCGACGTCGCCGGCAACCTGGCCTACGCGCGCAAACGCCGGCGTGAGCATCCGGGCATTGCCCGAGAGGCGGTCGTGGCAGCGCTCGACCTCGAACCGTTGCTGGCGCGCGCGGTGGCCACGCTGTCCGGCGGCGAGCGCCAGCGGGTCGCTCTGGGTCGGACGCTGCTCAGCGCACCGCGTCTGCTGCTGCTCGACGAGCCGCTCGCGGCCCTCGACCGGCAGCGCAAGATCGACATCCTGCCGTATCTGGAGGATCTGCCGCGGCAGTTCGGCATTCCGACGCTCTACGTCAGCCACGACATCGACGAGGTGGCGACCCTGGCGGACCGGTTCCTGGTGCTTGCCCAGGGCCGCGTGCAGATGCACGATCGCGCGGCCGCGGTGCTGGAGCGGCTGGATCTGCAGCCGCTGACCGGCCGTTTCGAGGCCGGCGTGCTGGTGGAGGCGACGGTCGTGGACCACGATCCGCGGCTGCACGTCACCCACGTCGATGTCGCCGGCGACAGGCTCACCATGCCGCTGCTCGTCCGCGCCGCCGTCGGCGACGCCGTGCGCCTGCGGATCCGCGCCCGGGACGTGTCGCTGGCGCTCACCAGGCCCGAGGGTCTGTCGATCCGCAACATCCTTCCTGGGCGACTCGTGGACCTGACCACGGATATCGCCTCCGGGTTCGTCGAGGCGCTGGTCGAACTCCGCGGCGCCAGAGTTCGCGCGCGGTTGACGCTGGCCGCTCTGGAAGATCTGCGCCTGCGCCGGGGCCTCGACGTGTTCGTGCTGATTAAGAGCGTGAGCTTCGAACGCCTGGAGTAGCCGCGGCCCGCTGCCGTCAGATCCAGCCGCGCGTCGCGGCGAGCACCCACAGCAGCACGCTGCCGAGCAGGCCGAATCCGGCCGCGCTCTGCACCACGGGCCACACCGAGGGCGACGGGCTGAGGACCTCGAAGCGGGTCACGTACACGGTCTCGCAGGCGCCGTTGCCGGTGTCGGTGCGCACCGTCGAGGTCCCACGTTCGAAACCGCCGTCGTGGCGGTAGCGGGCCAGGTAGCCTTCCAGGCGGATCTGGTCGCCGACCTGCACCGCGGCGATGCGTTCGCGCAGATAGTCGTCTTCGGAGAGCAGGTGGTTGTTCGCCATCTGCGCCGGTCGAAACGAGCGCCAGGCGTATTCGTCGCTGGTGCGGTAGAAGCAGGTGAACTGGCCGCTCCAGAAATCGAATGCAGCGAGGTCGATGGCGGTGTTGGCGCCCCAGACCACGCAGACGTCGGCGACGTTGAGATGGTCGTTCCAGCGCCGGTGCAGCATGCGGTCGCCGTCGTGGGCACGTCGGGACACCACCAGCCCCTGCAGCCGGTAGCGGTACAAGGGTTCCACCTGGTAGCGCACACCGCCCTGTTCCACGTCGAAGGGCGGCTTCGTCAGCGCGCGCTGCTGCGGCTCCTCGGCGAGTTCGTCGAGCACGCTGATGTCGGCGGGGAGGGCGTCAACACGCCAGCACGATACCGGCAGCGCCAGCGCGCAGAACAGGAAGGTCCATTTGATCAGGGTGCCGAGCATGAGTGTACCGGTGGCATCGCTCCTTCAAGCATAGACTGTTATATTATTACGCTGTCCTGGAAGTCGCCGAACTGGAACGCCCGGCGTGGAATCCCTGCAATGTCTGGAACGCGCGCAATGAGAGTCGACGTTATCGGGCTGGTGCTGTCCGGCTCCTGCCTGGTGCACTGTCTGCTGCTGCCGGTTGCCCTGGTCGCGGCGCCGTCGGTGGCGATCTGGCTCGGTGAGACCGAGACGAGCGTTCACTGGGCCCTGTTCGCGATCGCTCTGGTGGTGTCGGGCTGGGCCCTCTACACGGGCTTCCGCCGCCATCGGGTCGCCCTCGTGGTGGTGGTGGGCGCGATCGGACTGACGGTGATGGGCATAGCCGCCTCCCACCTGTTCGGTCGTGCCTCAGAGGCGGCGCTGACGCTGGTTGGCGCCAGCGTGGTGGCCCTGGCTCACGTGGTGAACCTGCGTCTCAGCGTCGGCGCGGGTCACGCAGAGCGCTGACAGTCGGCGCAGGTGCCCACCACCTCCACGGGTGCGTGATCCGCGGCGAACGCGAAATCCGCGGCGGAGCGCTGAATCGACGTCTCTACCCGGCGGTCCTCGAGTTCGATCACCTGGGAGCAGCGGCTGCAGATCAGAATCAAGCCGCGATGCGACTCGTCACTGCCACGGCAGGCGGTGAAAGCGTTGAGGGTGTTGATCCGGTGGGCAAGCCCGGCCGAGACCAGGAAGTCCAGGGCCCGGTACACGGTCACCGGGGCCGCGTTCGGACGGCTGGTTCTCAGCTCGTCGAGCAGCTCGTAGGCGCCGGCCGGCCGACCGTGGCGGCTCAGCAGCCCGAACACTTCGCGGCGCAGCGCCGTGAAGGTCATTCCCTGACGACGACACACGGCGTCGGCGTGGGCCAGCAGGGCGTCCGGGTCTTGCTGTCCGGTCGTTGCCGGCGCTCGAGCCATGTCGCTTCCAGAGGCGGCGTGGAAGCGCAGTATAAACGCCTGGTGACTCACGGGAACCGCGCCTGGCCAGGTGTCTCAGAGCAGGGGTGAGTGCGGCCGCACGGCGCTGTAGGGCAGATAACCGTCGCGCTCCAGGCGCCGAACCTCTTCCGGCGCCAGCGGGATGGTGTTGACGAAGGGCAGCAGCTGGTCGCGGCCGACGCCGTTGCTGCGCATCCACGTCTCGCACATGCGCAGGTCGATGCGCTCGAAGGCCCGCAGCTTGGCGGCGCGATCCACCAGCATCTGGTTATTGCGGTAGTTGCTGCGCAGGAACGGCAACGCCTCCGGCCCGTGCAGGACGATCACCACCGGGTCGGGCTGAACTTCCCCCGCAGCCACCGAGTCCTCCAGGGTGCTGAACAGCGCTTCGAGTTCTTCGCTGCCATCCGGCGAGATTTGCAGGTAGACCCGGGATCGCAGCGGGCCCTGGTCCGCGCCGCCCGGTGGCGTCTGCCCGGCGGCAGCAAGCGCCCCGAGCAGCACGACGACGAGAAGGCTCCGATGGCCCTGCATGGAGGGTCCCGTGGCGGAGGATGAAGGTGAAATTCTACGGCAGTGGCCAGGGTCGGGCCAGAGCGTCACACCTGCCCCCGCGCCGGCCGGATTCGCGCCGGGACCGTTCCGGCCGGTAAACTCGACGGTTCCGCCGCAATGGGATCTCCATGCGTCCTCTGCACTTCTATCTGCTCGGAACCGGCAGCTGGTTTCTCGCTTTCGGCATTCAGGGCGTCACGTTCGCCTGGCTGGTGACCATGGTGCTGAACGAGACGCCGGAGAAGGTCGGTGTCGCGCAGATGTCGCTGCTGCTGCCGGGCACTCTGCTGATCCTCATCGGCGGCAGCTACGCCGATCGCTTCGGCGCCCGCCGCGTGGCCCTGCTCGCCCAGTCCCTGGCGACGGTCGCGCCGCTGCTGCTGCTGACCCTGGTCGCCGCGGGCCGGCTCAGCTTTGCGACCATGATCGGTTACGCGGTGCTCATGGGCTGCGCGCAGGCGTTCGTGACGCCGGCCCGCGACGGGCTGCTGAGCCAGGTGGCGGAAGGGCGTGTGCAGCGCACCGTCATGCTGACCAGCATGTCCCAGTTCGGGCTGCAGGTGATCGGTTTTCTGGTGGCGTCGCTGGCCGACGTGGCCGGTCCGGAACCGATCCTGCTGATCCAGGCGCTGGTGCTCAGCGTCGGCGTGTTCGGCTTCAGCCGCATCGCCAACGATCGCCACAGCATCGATGCGGTGGCGCCGCGGCTGCTGCGTTCGCTCGTCGAGGGCGGGCGGACCGTCTTCTCGTCGCCCGCCATGCGCATGATCGTGGTGCAGAACATGTGCATGGGGTTCTTCTTCATGGGTTCCTACATCGTCACCATGCCGCTGCTGGTGCGTGAGGTGTATGCGGGCGGGGCCTCCGACCTTGGCCTGATGAACGCGTTCAACAGCCTCGGCCTGGTCACCACCGTGATTCTGCTGCTGCGCCTCGGCGACATCCATCGCCAGGGACGGGCGCTGCTGCTGTCCCAGGCCGCCGGGTCGCTGGTGCTGTGCGCCGCCGCGCTGGCTCCGAGTTTTCCGCTGTACGTGGTGAGCCTGTTCTTCTGGGGCGTGTGCGGCGGTGTGGCCATGACCATGTCGCGGACCATCATGCAGGAGCAGGCTCCGGTGGCCCAGCGCAGCCGGGTGATGAGCTTCTATTCGTTCTCGTTCTTCGGCGCCGGACCGGTGGGCGCCGTGCTCAACGGCCTGCTGGTGGAATCCTTCGGTCCGCGCAACGCCCTGATGGTGTGCGCGACCGCCATGCTGCTCATCATCACCCTGGTGGGAATCCGCTCGAGCCTGTGGCGCCTCGAGGGGCAGTCGGTCGAACCCGCGGTGGCTCAGGCGTAGCCATGGTCGGGGAGGGCGCTCGCATCGCCGTGGACATCGGGGGTACCTTCACCGACGTGGTGCTGGACGGCGCCGGTCCGGGCGGGCGCACCACGGCCAAGGTGCTGACTACCCACGATGATCCCGCGGATGGCGTGCTCACCGGAATTCGTCAGGTGCTCGACGCCGCCGCGGTCGCGCCCGATGCGATCGCTCTGCTGCTGCATGGCACCACCCTCGCGACCAACGCCCTGATCGAACGGCGCGGCGCGGTCACCGCGCTGCTCACCACCCGGGGTCATCGGGACGCGCTGGAAATGGCGTTCGAGAACCGCTTCGAGCAGTACGACGTGAACATCGAGCGGCCGCCGCCGCTGGTGCCGCGGCCGCTGCGCTTCACCGTACCGGAGCGCCTCGATGCCGCCGGCGAGGTGCTGCTGCCGCTGGATCTGGACGCGGCGCGGGCGCTGCTGCCGCGCCTGCGCGAGCGCGCGGTGACCAGCGTCGCGGTGGGATTTCTCCACGCCTACGTCAATCCGGCCCACGAGCGCGCGGTGGGCGAACTGCTGCGCCGCGAGCTGCCGGACGCGGCGGTGACCCTGGCCAGCGACGTCTGCCCGGAGATCCGCGAGTACGAGCGGCTGTCGACCGCGTGCGCCAACGCCTATGTTAAACCGCTGATGGCGCGCTACCTCACCAGTCTGGAGCACCAGCTGCGCGCGCTGGGCCTGCATTGTCCGATCCTGCTGATGACCTCCGGCGGCGGCCTCACGACGCTGGCAACCGCCGCGGAGTTTCCCATCAGGCTGGTGGAGAGCGGGCCCGCCGGGGGCGCCATGCTGGCGGCCCGGGTCGCGCTGGAAGGCGGCTACGACGAGGTGCTGTCCTTCGACATGGGCGGGACCACGGCGAAGATCTGTCTGGTCGATGACGGCCGGCCGCTGCTGTCGCGATCTTTCGAGGTGGATCGCGTGTACCGGTTCAAAAAGGGCAGCGGGCTTCCGGTGCGGATTCCGGTGATCGAGATGGTGGAGATCGGTGCCGGCGGTGGTTCGATTGCCGGCGTCGATCGACTGCAGCGCATCAACGTCGGTCCCGCCAGCGCCGGTTCGGAGCCGGGCCCGGCCTGCTATGGGCGCGGCGGCGTCAATCCGACGGTCACCGATGCCGACCTGCTCATGGGACGACTTCTGCCGGACCATTTCGCCGGCGGGCGGCTGGTTCTGGACGTTGTCGCGGCGGAGCGCGCGATGGCGCTCGAGGTCGGCGACCCCCTCGATCTCGAGGTGCGGCTGGCCGCGTTCGGGGTCGCCGAGGTCGTCGGCGAGAACATGGCCGCGGCCGCCCGGGCGCACGCGGCGGAGTGGGGCGCGGAGCTCGCTCCGCGGACGCTGGTGGCCTTCGGCGGCGCCGCTCCGCTGCACGCGGCCGCGCTCGCCGACAAGCTGAAGATCGATCGGATCGTCATTCCGAGCGGGGCCGGGGTGGGTTCCGCAATCGGCTTTCTCCTCGCTCCCATCAGCTACGAGGTCGTGCGCAGCCGCTATCAGCGGCTGTCGGCCTTCGACGCCGACGCTGCCAACGCGGTGATGGCGGAAATGTACGACGAGGCCGTCGAGGTGGTGCGTGGCGCGGCGCCGGAGGAATCCTGGTGCGAGGAACGGCGGGCGTTCATGCGCTATCTCGGACAGGGCTACGAGATCGCGGTGCCGGTGCCCGTGGAGGTTCTCGACGCCGGGCACCGTGCCCGGCTGCACGAAGCCTTCGAGACCGAATACCGGCGCCTGTACGGACGGGTGATTCCGCATCTGGACGTGGAGGTGTTGAGCTGGACGCTCACCGTGGTGGCGCGGGAGCCTGAGCCACCGCTGCGCCTGCCGTCCCCCGCGCGTCGGGATCGCGCGCCGCGGCAGCACTGTCAGATCTTCGATGCGCAGCGGCGCGGCCCGATCCCTGCGGGCCTGTTTCAGCGCAGCGAGCTGGCGCCCGGTGACCGGCTGTCCGGTCCTGCGCTGGTGGTGGAGGATCAGACCACCACCGTGGTCGGCGCGGCGTTTGCGCTGTCTGTGGATGCGCGCGGCTATCTGGTGCTGGAACGGCAGGAGGCGCGATGAACGACACCTCGTCAGCGTTCGACCGGCTCACGACTCAGCTGGTCTGGAACCGGCTCCTCGCCATCGTCGAGGAGCAGGCACAGACCCTCATGCGCACCGCGTTCTCCACCGTGGTGCGGGAAGCCGGCGACCTGTCCGCCGGTGTCTTCGATACCCGGGGGCGGATGCTCGCCCAGGCGGTGACGGGTACGCCGGGTCACGTCAACGCGATGGCGGCCTCGGTGGGCAAGTTCCTCGCGCGGATTCCTCTGGCGATCCAGAAACCCGGCGACGTGCTCCTCACCAACGATCCCTGGGACGGTACCGGACATCTGAACGACTTCACCGTGGTCACGCCGGTCTACCATCGCGGCCGCGCGGTGGCGCTGTTCGCCTCCACCAGCCACATCGCCGACGTCGGCGGCCGGGGCTTCGGCCCGGATGCCAACGATCTGTTCGAAGAGGGGCTGCAGATACCCATCACGCATCTGTTCCGGGAAGGGCGGCGCGACGAGACGCTGCTGGCGATCATCGCCCGCAACGTGCGCGATCCTGTTGTGGCGGAGGGCGATCTCTACTCGCTGGCAGCGTGCAACGACGCCGGGGCCGCCCAGCTCGTGGAGATGCTCGAGGACTTTGATCTCGACGATCTCGACGGCCCGGGTGAGGAGATCCTCGGTCTGTCACGCGCCGCCATGGAAGAAGAGACCGCGCGCCTGCCGGCGGGCGAGTTCGGCAACCGCATGCGCATCGACGGCTACGACGAGCCGGTGGAGCTGGTCTGCCGGGTCAGGATCGGCGCCGCCGCCATCGAGGTGGACTTTGCCGGGTCCTCGGCGGAGTCGGCCTTCGGAATCAACGTGCCGCTGCCCTACACCCAGGCCTACGCCTCGTTCGGCGTGCGCTGCATCGTCGGCAACGACGTACCCAACAATGCAGGCTCCCTCGGTGTGATCCGGGTGACCGCGCCGGAGGGCTGCATTCTCAATGCGCGGCCGCCGCGCGCCGTATCGGCCCGCCACGCCATCGGCCAGATGCTGCCCGACGTGATTCTCGGCGCCCTCGACGCGGCGCTGCCCGGGCGGGTCCCGGCGGAGGGGGCGTCGTGCATCTGGAACCCGGTGTTCCGCAATGCCCATGCGTCTGCGACCGGCCGGGCGTCGGAATTCGTGACCAACCCCATCTACAACGGCGGCACCGGCGCCCGCGCCGGCAAGGACGGCCTGTCCACCACGGCGTTTCCCTCGGGCGTGCGCACCACGCCCACCGAGGTCAACGAGGTGACCTCGCCGCTCGTGATCTGGCGGCGCGAGTACCGGGTCGATTCGGCGGGTGCGGGCGAATTCCGCGGCGGTTTCGGGCAGGTGATCGAGGTCGGCCACCGGCACGGCGAGGCGTTCGTGGTCTCGAAGATGTTCGACCGCATCGAGCATGCGGCCCGCGGTCGACGTGGCGGCGGTGACGGCGCTACCGGACGGGTCTACGTGCGTGACGCTGCGGTGCTCAAGGGCAAAGGCCGCGACGTGGTTCCCGCCGGTGGGGTGCTGGTGATGGAAACCCCGGGCGGCGGCGGCATGGGCGACGTGGCGCGGCGCGATCCGCAGCGGGTGCGCGACGATCTGGAGGCGGGTCTGATCTCGCCCGCCCGCGCGAAGGACGTCTACGGTCTCGATGCGGATTGAGGCGGGAGGAATCATGAAGACGATGCTCGGCGTGTTCGTGCTGCTGGTCGCGGGCGCGGTGCGTGCCGACGACGTCGAGGAGGACCGCGTGCCCCGGGCGACGCTGGTGCTGCCGCAGCTGGCATTGGCCGGCGCGCAGGGCCTGCTCCGCGATCCGGTGGCCGCGGCGGTCGGACCGGAAGCCGCCGTTGCCGCGGCCCGGGCGGCGGGCTCGGCGCTGTGGGTGGAGGGTCGCGCCGCGGTCCAGGCGGGCGCACTCGACGACCGCGGGCTTTACTGGAAGCGCCTCGCCGCTCGCCGGGCGTTCCGCGAAAGCTGTGCGCCACCGGTTCCGTGCACCGAGGCGCTGGCCGCGTTCGAGTCCGGTTCCCGGGGAATGGCCGATCTGCACTACGAGTCGGACGCCCCCCTGCGGGTTGCTCTGTCCGGCTTCGATCCTTTCGCCCTCGATGAGCGGATCGATCAGAGCAACCCGTCCGGCGTGGCCGCGCTGCGTCTGGACGGCTCGAGTCTCGGGTCCGGCAGTCGACGCGCGGAAGTGCAGACGGTGATGCTGCCGGTTCGCTTCGCCGATTTCGATGCCGGCCTGGTGGAATCCGTATTCGCGCCGCTGCTCCGCAGCGGCGACCTCGATCTGCTGGTCACGGTGAGCATGGGGCGTGATCAGTTCGACCTGGAACGCTTCCCCGGGCGGCGGCGCTCCGCGACGGCAGCGGACAATCAGGGTGTGGTTACCGGCGCGAGCAGCACGCGTCCGCTGCTGCCGGGCCTGCCTCCCGGGGATCTGCCGGGACCGGAGTTCGTCGAGTTCTCGCTGCCGGCGGCGGCACTCGAGCGCGTGCAGCAGCCCTACGCGGTGCGCGACAACCGTCGCGTCGAGTCGCTCGAGCGCGGCTGGTTCGAGGCGGCTTCCCTTGCCGAACTCGACGGCCAGACCGCGGTGAGCGGAAGCGGCGGCGGCTATCTCAGCAACGAGGTCTCGTTCCGCACCGTACGTCTGGTGCGCGAGTCGGGCAGCGCCGTCGCCGTGGGCCACGTGCACACGCCCAGGGTGCAGGGTTACGACGCCGTCGCCGAAGCCGCCATCGTCGATCAGCTGCGGCGCATGCTCGAGGCCGCGCTACTGGCCGCGCCGGCGCCGCCCGCGGGCTTCGACGTCTCCGCGGTTTCCGCGGTCGAGCGGCGCCGATGAAGCCGGCGCGCACCGCGCTCATCACCGGGGCATCGGCCGGGCTCGGCGCCGAGTTCGCGCGCCAGCTGGCGGGGCAGGGGTTCGATCTGGTGCTGGTGGCTCGACGCCGCGCGAAACTCGAAACCCTGGCCGACGCGCTGCGCCGGGATTCTGGAGTCGCCGTCACCGTGTTGGTCGCCGATCTGGCCGAACCCGACGCACCTGCCGCCATCGAGCAGACGCTGCGCGAGCGCGGGATAGCTGTTGATTACCTTGTCAACAACGCCGGCGCGGCGGGTCCCGATCTGCTGGAGGAGCGCGACTGGCGCGTGCAGAGGCGCTATCTGGACCTGATGATGATCTCGGTGGCGGAGCTCTGTCATCGCTTCGTCCCGCCCATGCGCGAACGCGGCTGGGGAAGGGTGATCAACGTGGCCTCGGTGGCGGGACGGGTCGCCCGCGGCGGGGATACCAACTACGGGCCGGCGAAGGCCTACGTCGTGGCCCTGTCCGAGGGTCTCTCGGCGACCCTGCGGGGCAGCGGCGTAAACGTCTGCGCGCTGTGTCCGGGCTTCACCCACACCGAGTTTCACGATGTGGGCGGGCTCACCGACATGAAACGGGCGACGCCGGCGTTCATCTGGTACGACGCCTCGGTAGTGGTTCGGGAAGGAGTGCGCGCGGTGGAGCGAGGCAGGCCGGTGCAGGTGTCGGGGCGCCTCTACCGGATACTCGACCCGCTCATGCAGTCGGTGTGGACCCGGCCGCTGTTCCGTGTTTCGCGCTGACCTCGAGCTGGCTCTCGAGGGATTCGAGGCGCGCCTCGAGCGCCTGACGGTCGGCGCGGATCAGCCGCTCCGCGTTGGCTTCGTAGACCATGCGCGCCTGGCGCTCCACGGCCGCGAGGCGTTCCGGGTGCCGGGTTGCCGCAGCGATGAAGCTGAGCGCCTCCAGCAGCCGGATGCTCACCGACGCGGTGCCGGCCGCCGCCTGGCGGATCTGATTGAAAGCCGCATCCAGCACGCCTTCGAAGTCGATGGCGTCGAGCTGCAGGCGCGCGCTGCCGTCGCCGTCCCAGCGCAGCGGCGGGCGTTCCGGAACGGCCGCGACGGTGCACAGGATGCCGGTCAGGTGATCGATGCAGGTCGTCGCGGTGAACGGATCGTTGATCCCCGGTGACAGGGCTCTCAGGGCGATCTCCACGAGCTGGTGGATGCCGAACTCGGGGTCCTGCTCGGCGGTGCGGCTGCCGCCGACGATGAACGCGCGCTGGATGCGTCGCGCCAGGTCCGCGTCCACGACGTCCCGCCCGGCCACCTGAATCAGCGGTATCGACCGGGTGAGGTAGTGGCCCGGTCGGCGCAGCACGCGCAGCCGCAGATCGTGCTCCACGGCGACCTTCATCAGACCGGCCTCGTCGATGCCCTGCAGATAGCCGGTCCGCTCCGAGCTGAGACTGGCGTCGCCAGCGCGGAACTCGGGCGGGCTGGGATCGTCGGGTTCGACCCCGTCGTCCGGGAAAATGCTGCGCAGGCAGAGGTCGACGTCGGCGGCAACCGCGCGGATGACGTGGTCCGCCTGCATGGACGCGGCGATGTGATGGATGAAGTAGATCAGCAGCATCAGGCTGACCACCGCCAGCAGCAGGGCCACGCTGGCAGAAACGGACACGAACCGGTTCGGGGTCTCCGGTGTGCTGCCCAGCGCCAGCAGGCAGAACAGAAAGGTGGCGATGAAGCCGCCCAGGACTACCTGGTTGCCGCGGTCGCGCATGAAGTTCACCAGCAGCCGTGGCCCGAGCTGCGACGACGCCAGCGACAGCGCCACCATGGTTACCGAGAACGACACGCCGGCGACGGTGATCATCGACCCCGCCACCGTCGACAGCAGGCTGCGGGCGCTCTCGACGGTGCCGTGGTACAGAAAGCCGAGGTTAAGCGTCGACGCCCCGGCAAGCTCGTCGAGCCGGGCGCAGACCAGCGCCAGGACGATGGCCGCCAGACTCATCAGCCCGGGCAGGAACCACAGGCTCGAGTTCAGCTGCTCCCAGACGAGGCGCAACCATGTGGCCATGTCGACTCGCTTCCTCTTCCCGGCGTAGCGCCTGGCAGGGATGGTACGGGTCACGGGCTGCCGGCGAAACCGGGTCAGGCCGGCAATGCCTGGACCCCGGGGCTGTGGAAGGCTTGTAATTCCTCATGGTTTGGGCAAAATGTGCGGCCCGTGCGGGACTAGCTCAGTTGGTAGAGCGTCGCCTTGCCAAGGCGAAGGTCGCGAGTTCGAGTCTCGTGTCCCGCTCCAGCATTTCCGCTCCTCTTCCCTCTGATCGTCGGTGTTTTCCATAGCTGGCCGCCAGTCCGTCCGCGACCGGCTGCGGGCGCTGGATGGGCAGCGTAGCGACGGCCGACGGGGTCTGGGTCATCGCCGAGACCTGGGGGGCCGGAGAAGGTCCGGGCCGGCGCTGGCCGGCCTGAACGGCTGCAGGCTACAGATCCAGCAGTCGCCTGGCCGCGATCCGGGTGCGTTCATCGTCGGGTCCGAGTGCGGCGGCGATGGCCGCGTGACCCTGCGCCAGCAGCGGTACTGCCGCGTCGCGATCGCCGCCGAGCAGGAGGCACTCGCCGAGCAGACTCATGCTCGAGCCGACACTCCAGTGGTCGGAGCCATAGAGGTCGCGACGGGTGTCCATCGAAGCCTGCAGCAACGTCCGGCCGCGCTCGACGTCGCCGCTGTGGCAGTACAGCGCGCCGGCCACGTTCTCGATGTAGGCGGTCAGCGGATGCCCAGGCTCGAGCACACCGTCTGCCCGGCTCAGCACCTGACCCATGATCCCTGCACCCGTGTCGAACTGTTCGGTGACCAGGAAGTAGTAGCCGACCGACGTCATCATCATCAGCGTGTCGGGATGGGACTCGCCCAGCGAGCGCTGCAGGCGCTTTACGGCCTCCTGATAGAGGGTTTCGGCCTCGTCGAGGCGGTTCATCCGTACCAGCAGACCGGCGCGGTTGCCGAGGGCGATGCCGTGCTTGGCGTCGCCGGCTGCGCTCGCGGCCAGGTACCGGATCGACTCCTCGAGCAGACGGTCGCCCTCCGTCAGTTCGCCGCGGTTGACCAGCAGCAGGCTCAGATTCGATAGGGTCGAGCTGTAGCCCTCCGGATCGTCCAACGCGGCGCTCCGGTGAAGCGTGAGCGCCTGCCGGTACGAGGCTTCGGCCCGGGCGAAGTCTCCGGATTCGTTGTAGGTCGCGCCGAGATTGTTGAGCAGGCTGGCGTAGAACTCCGGAGCCGGTTCGGCGGCGCCGTCGAGAATGCGCAGCCCGGCGAGGTACGCGGCGATGGCGGTGTCGAGGTCGTGCTGTTCCAGGGCTGCGCGTCCGAGTGCCCGCTGGGCGGCGGCCTGTCGGAGGCTCGAGACATCCGGCGCCGTCGCCGCCAGGGCCACCGCCTGGCGCGCGTAGTCGAGTCCCTTGTCCATGTCGCCGCGGCCGATGAACACTTCTCCCAGGGCGGAGAGCAGGTAGACCCGCGATTCCGGCCGCTCGACGAAGGCGTCGGCGATGGCGCCCTCGGCGTAGTCGAGCACATCTTCGATGGTGGTTTCGTTGCGCTCGCCCTCCCAGGGATTGGCGGAGAACAGCATCGACTGCAGAAACTCCACGGCATCCTCGGCGGTGGCCGCCTCGCGCGTGGCAATGTCCCTCTGGGTCCGGGCGACCCCGGCCTGGATCGTGGAAATCACCGTCGCCGCCGTGAGGCTGAGAGCGATGACGGCCGCGGCGCTCACGCCGATCCAGTTACGCCGGCAGAAGCGGCCGGCGCGGTAGCGCCAGGTAGCGTCCCGGGCGTGGATCGGATAGCCGGTCAGGTAGCGCTGCAGATCGTCGCTCAACGCGGTGACCGAGGCGTAGCGTCGTGTGGGATCGATGGCGAGCGCGCGACGGATGATGGCGTCGAGGTCCCCCTTCAGCCGCCGCGCGGCAGCGGGGTCGGTCGCGCCGGCGACCTGGCTCGCCAGCGGCGCGGGCACGGTGCTCAGTCGCTCCTGCGTCTGCGCCGGGGTCAACGACGACATATCGTGGAACCGCTGCCCGGTGAGGCACTCGTAGAGCACGAGGCCCAGGGCGTAGACGTCGCTGGCGACGGTCAACGGCTCGCCGCGCGCCTGTTCCGGGCTGGCATAGGATGGCGTCATCAATCCCGTCAGGCCCGAATCCGCGTCGCCGTCCGACGGCGCCAGCGAGCGCGCGATGCCGAAGTCGAGCAGCTTCGGCTGGCCGTCCCCGGTGACCAGGATGTTGCTGGGCTTCAGGTCACCGTGGACGATCAGGTGGCGGTGCGCGTAGGCAACCCCATCGGCGATCGCGAGAAACAGCTTCAGCCGGGCCTCGAATGACGGCGCGTGCTGCGTCAGGAAGCGCTCCAGGGTCGTTCCCGGGACCCGTTCCATGACGACGTAAGGCAGGCCGTCCGCGGTGGTGCCGCCGTCGAGCAGGGTGGTGATGCACGGGTGCTGCAGGTCGGCGAGAATCTGCCGCTCGACCTGGAACTGGCGCCGTGCCCGCTCACCGAGCGCGGCGCCGCCGATCACCTTGATGGCGACCTCCTGGTTGACGATGCCGTCGTTGCGCTCCGCCAGATACACCTCGCCCATGCCGCCCTGGCCCAGGGTGTCGCGGATACGGTACGGACCCAGCTGCTCGCCGATCCGATCCACCGCGGCGCGCAGCGTCGGTCGCATGGCGCCGGTCGGCATGATGGCCGTGGCCTGCTCGGCGATGTCGAGCATGGCCAGCACGGCGTCGAGCTGCGCTGGCGACACCTCGCGGCGAAGAAACGGACGGCGCTCCTCCTCCGCCAGGGACAGGGCGCGCTCGAGCAGGTCCAGCACCCCGCCGGCGGCTTCGTTTCCGGCCCTGGTCATGCATGCTCCTCGACGGGACACGGGCAGCAGGGCGGTCGGCGGACCAGCCTGCGCCAGGAAATATGCTTGCCGTTGAGCACGAGCGTCAACACGGGGCGCCCACGCAGGCGCCGTCGACACGCATGCAGCGTCGGGTTGTGCGCCGCCGGGTTCTGTATGAACATACAGTGATCCGCCCTAGCCGGGGTGCCTCTTGCCCGCCAACCTGACCCGAACGTGGCCCGAGATCATCGCCCATGCCGACATGGATGCGTTTTATGCGGCGGTGGAGCAGCGTGACGACCCGGGCCTGCGTGGGCGCCCGGTGCTGGTGGGATCGCGCAGCGGACGTGGCGTGGTCCTCACCGCCAGCTACGAGGCGCGACCGTTCGGCGTCGGCAGCGCCATGCCCATGGTGCGGGCGCTGAAGCTGTGTCCCCAGGCCGTGGTCGTGGCGCCGCGCTTCGACCGCTACGAGGCCGCCTCGCGCCAGCTCATGGCGGTGCTCGACGACTTCTCGCCGCGGGTGGAAGCGCTGAGTCTGGACGAAGCCTTCGTCGACATGTCGGGAGCGGAGCATCTGTTCGGCCCGCCCGATGTCATGGCCCGGCGCATCCGCGACGCGGTGCGCCAGGCCACCGACCTGCCGGCATCGGTCGGCATTTCCGGAACCAAGTACGTGGCCAAGGTCGCCAGCGGCCAGGCCAAGCCGGCGGGTGTGGCCGTGGTGCCGCCGGAGGCGGCGGCTGCGTGGCTCGCGCCCATGCCGGTTGCCGTGCTCTGGGGTGCTGGCCCCGTGACCCAGAAACGCCTGCAGGCGGCCGGGTACCGTCGCGTAGGAGACATCGCGCGAGCAGACCCGCAGGATCTCGAGCGCCGCCTCGGCGCCGCCGGCGCGCACTTCCGGGCGCTGGCTCTGGGGCAGGATCCGCGCCGCGTGGCGCGGCGGCGCGCGGCCCGCAGCATGGGGGCCGATCGAACCCTGAAGCAGGACGTCAACGACCGCGACGCGATCGCCCGGCACCTGACCCGGGCGGCGGACCGGATCGGCCGGCGCCTGCGGCGCAAGGGTTATCTGGCCTACGGCGTGCGGGTACGCCTGAAGACCAGCGATTTCCGCCTGCTGAGCCGGCAGCGCCACGTGCTCCCCACCGATGCCGGCGGTGATCTGCTGGCGGCGGCCCTGCAGCTGCTGGACGCGTTTCCTGCAGCGGGTCCCTACCGGCTGGTCGGCATGGCGGCGTTCGATCTCGAGGGCGCCGCCCAGCCGAGTCAGCTCGAGCTGTTCAGCGGCGGCGAGCGCCGCCGGCGTCTCGAGTCGACCCTCGATGCGGTGTCCGAGCGGTTCGGCGACGGCGCCGTACGGCGCGCCAGAGACATGGTCGGAAGCGTCGTGGTCGGGTCGAGCCCGACCCTCGATTTCATGGATCACGGCGGCGAAGACGCCGAGGACGCGCGCGACGGCGTGTGGTCGGAATTCGAAGACGAATGGATTGACGAGGCGCCGGATGACTGAGCGCCGCGGGCTCTTTTGGCGCCGCGGGCTGTTTTGGCGCCGCGGGCGCTTTTCGCCGCGGGCGCTTTATTCGCCGCGGGCTGTTTTTGTTCGCCGCGGGCGCTTACCGGTACAGTGCTGCGGGGCCGTGGCGGATTTCCAGCGCCTGCCGCTCGGCTTTTTTCAGCGACTTCACCACCAGCGCGTAGGAGCGGTCCATCATCCGTTCGATCTCGCCCGGGGGGATGGAGCCGTCGAGCAGCACGGTGTTCCAGTGCGCCTTGTTCATGTGATAGCCCGGCTGCACCGCGTCGAACACGTCGCGCAGGATCAGCGCCTCTTCCGGGTCGCATTTCAGGTTCACCTGGTCGATGCCGTTGCGGGTGCCGAGCAGCGCGAACATCCTGCCGCGAATCCGCAGCACCCGCGCATCCGGACCGAAGGGAAAGTCTTCTTCGGCTTCCGGTCTCGACAGCAGATAGGCCCTGGCCGATTCGTAGTTCATGGTCTGCGTACCCCCTTCCTGGTGCGCCACTCGTCCGCCGCCGCTGACCGTTCGTCGCCGGAGTCCGCCGAACGGCTGCGTCGGGCCGACGGCCGGGTGCGGGCTCCGGTCGTGGATGGGCTAGGGTAATGGTTCCTGATGAGGTGCTGAACATGAACGGCTACGACACCCTGGTAGGCCAGTCGTTTACCCGCGGCGGCGTTCGTTACACGGTGATCAAGTGCATGGGCGCCACGGTGGTGGCCGGGCTGCTGCACGGCCGCCGCGTCGAGCGCGTATTCGTGCCGCTGGCCGATGTGCTCGATGCGCTGGAGATCACCGAGATCCAGATGACCGAGCTGCCCGTGGCGCGGCGCGCCTGAGTTCGGGCGCGGCGGCCGAGCGCGGCGTATCCGCTACACGTCGCGCAGGGCCGGCGGCTCTCCCGTGCTGCCCCGGGTGATTCCGCTGAACCGGGAACGGCGCGCCGAGGTGCGCGGAAACTTTTTCGACAGCTCCGGTCCGGCAGCGGTCAGGCCGCCGTCCACCACCAGCGCTTCGCCGGTGACGAATGCGGCGTCGTCGCTGGCCAGGAACAGGGCCGCGCCGGCGATGTGCTCGCCGCGCCCGTACTCCGGCCACGGCTGGGCCTGCGCGAAGCGCTCCCGAGTCTGGTCCGGACGTCCGCCCTCGGCCAGGGGCGTCGCGATGAATCCGGGACAGATCGCGTTCACCCGAATCCGGTCGCCGGCCAGCTCCACCGCCGCCGACCGGGTCATGTTGACCACCGCGGCCTTGGCCGCGGAGTAGACCAGCGGCCCGGCGTCGCCGCTCAGCGCGGCGATGGACGCGGTATTGATGATGGCGCCGCCGCGGCCCTGGGCGCGCATGATGCGGGCGCCGTGCTTGATGCCGAGGAACACGCCTTTCGCCAGTACGTCCATGGTGTAGTCCCAGTCTTCGACCCGGGTCTCGGTGAGCGGACCGATGGCGCCGCCGACACCGGCGTTGTTGAACACCACGTCGAGACCGCCGAAGCGGTCCACGGCGCATTGCAGCATGGCCTCGACATCGGCTTCCCTGGCCACGTCCGTGCGCACGAAGACCACGCGCTCGGCAAAGCCGGCGGCGGTCGCTTCGGCCACGGCGGCGGCGCCGGTCGCCGCGTTGTAGTCGGCCACCACCACGCGCGCACCTTCCTGGAGGAACCGCAGCACCGTGGCCTTGCCCATGCCGCTCGCCCCTCCCGTGATGACCGCCACTCTGTCCTGCAACCGCACGCGCCCCCTCCATGTGAATCGTGTGAAATCCAATCCCGATCGGGGACAATACGCCAAACCTGAATCGGGGACACCATGCGCGGAATCGTTGCAGCCATGCTGGTGGCCGTGCTCGGCGGCTGCAGCCCGGCGCTGCCGGACGCCTGGTTCGGCGCTTATCGGCTGGCGGATGGACGTCTCGTCAGCTTGCGCGAGAGCACCCCGGAGACCCTGCGGCTGCGCGTGTTCGACGATGGTGAGACGCGTCGCTACGCGCTGCGCGACGGGCGCTGGGAAGCCGGAGAGGGGCTGACGCCGGATTCCCTGAGCGGCAGCGTACTCGACGTCGACGGGGGCGTATTGAGCCTGACGTTTACCGATGGCCGCCACCTCGACGGCCGGATCCTCGAACTGCCGACCCGGACGCAGGTGCTCGAGACGAACGGGGTCAGTCTGTTCGTGCGCCTGACCCTGCCCCAGGGTGCCGGTCCGCATCCCGCCATCGTCATCGCCCACGGATCGGGGGACGACGCCGCCACCCGGACCTACGCCACGCCGGACTTCTTCGCCGCCCACGGCATCGCTGCGGTGGTTTACGACAAGCGCGGCACCGGGCGCTCGGGCGGCTCGTTCAGTATGGATTTCCACCAGCTCGCCGACGATCTGGCGGGTGTCGCGGACTGGGTCGCCGAGCAACCGGAGGTCGACGCCGGGCGCATCGGCGTGGCCGGCTACAGCCAGGGTGGCTGGATCGGCCCGCTGGCGGCGTCGCGCAGCACACGCCTCGGTTTCGTGATCGCCAGCTACGGCATGATCGATTCGCCGCGCGACGAGGCGCGCATCGAAACCGAGCAGTGGTTTCAGCGCCGTGGCTTCGACGCGACCGCCGTTGCGGAGGCCGGCGAGCTCGCCGACGCCGGTGTCGACGTCGTGGCGAGTGGTTTCACCGACTGGGTCCGCTTCGACGCGCTGGCGGAGCGCTTTCGCGATCGTGCGTGGATGCAGCAGCTCGACCGGACGCTGGCGGATCTGCTGCGCTGGCCGCACTGGCTGGTGCGCCTGGTCGGGCCGTACGTGACGCCGCCCGGACTGCGCTGGGATTACGACTCACTGGGGGCTCTGGACCTGCTCGCCGCCCGCGACGTGCCGTCGGCGTGGTTGATCGCCTCCCACGACACCAGCGCGCCGAACGCGTTCACGCTGGCGGAGCTCGAGCGCCGTCGGCGCCGTGGCGAACCCGTCCGGGTTCGCGTGTTCGACGCCACGGATCACGGGTTTCTGCTGTTTCAGGAAGACTCCGACGGCGCGCGCCGCTACGGCAACTTCCATCCCGACTACTTCCGCAGCGAAGTGAGCATCGCGCGGCGTCTTGCGGGCCTGGACCCGGAGCCGTGAAGTGAGCCGGAGCAACAGCGGCTACGACGTGATCGTCGTCGGTGGCGGCCACAATGGCCTGGTGTGCGCCTGCTATCTGGCGAAGGCAGGCCAGAAGGTGCTCGTCCTCGAACGACGCGACATCGTCGGCGGCGCCGCGGTCACCGAGGAGTTCCACCCGGGGTTCCGCAACTCGGTGGCGAGCTACACCGTGAGCCTGCTGCACCCGAAAGTGATCGACGATCTGAACCTGGCCGCGCACGGCCTGCGCGTGGTGCTGCGACCCCAGAGCAATTTTTTTCCGATTTCGTCGACTCGATCTCTGGCGTTTCATCGCGACCGCGCCGAGACCCAGGCCGAATTCGCGCGGCTGTCGGCGCACGATGCGCGAAACCTGCCCGCTTACCTCGAGATGCTGGACGGAGTGGTGGGGTTTCTGCGCGACGAACTGCTGCGCACGCCGCCCAACGTCGGCGGCGGGTTTCTCGACCTGGTGCGCGCCGGCAGCGTCGCGCTGCGCGCGAAGCGGCTGAACCAGTCCCAGCGCCGCGACGTCGTGGACATGTTCACCAAGTCGGCGGCTCAGGTGCTCGACGGCTGGTTCGAAAACGACCACATCAAGGCCGCGTTTGCGTTCGACTCGGTGGTGGGCAACTACGCGGCACCGTCCACGCCCGGCTCCGCCTACGTGCTGCTGCACCACGTGTTCGGCCAGGTGAACGGGGTCGACGGCGCCTGGGGCCACTCGCTGGGCGGCATGGGGGCGATTACCGCCGCGATGCGTGCCGAAGCGGAGGCGCTGGGCGTCGAGATCCGCACCGCCGCGGAGGTCGCCGAAGTCGTGGTGGAGCAGGGTCAGGCATGCGGTGTGCGCCTTGCCGATGGCGGCGTGCTGCGGGCGCGGCGGATCGCCGCCAACGTCGGCCCGAAGCGGCTGTTTCTCGAGATGCTCGATTCCGCGCACCTCGACGCCGAGTTCCTGCGCCGGATGCGTGCGTTCAGGACCGTTTCGGCTTCGTTCCGCATGAACGTGGCGCTGGACGAGCTTCCCAGCTTCAGCTGCAGACCGGGCACGGCGGTGGCGCGCCACCATCAGTCCGGGGTGGTGATCGGCCCGACCATGGACTATCTGGAGCGCGCCTATCGCGATGCCCGCGAGCACGGCTATTCGCGCCGTCCGGTGGTGGAAATGCTCATGCCGTCGACGCTGGACGACTCGCTGGCGCCGCCGGGCAAGCACGTGGCCAGCCTGTTCTGCCAGCACTTCGATCCGGTGCTGCCCGGGGGCGCGTCCTGGGACGATCATCGTGATGCGGCAGCGGACGCCGTCGTCGATGCCGTGACCGAGTTCGCCCCCAACTTCCGCGATTCGATCATCGCGCGGCAGATCCATTCGCCGCTGGATCTCGAGCGCAAGTTCGGGCTGACGGGCGGCGACATCTTCCACGGTTCGCTGAGCCTCGATCAGCTGTGGAGCAACCGGCCGATGCTCGGCTACGCCGACTACCGTACCCCCATCGCTCGTCTGTACCTGTGCGGTTCCGGTGCGCATCCCGGGGGCGGGGTCACCGGCATACCCGGCCACAACGCCGCGCGTGAGATACTCAAGGACGTTTGAAGCCGCCGTCGGAGGGATCTGTCAACGTGTCACGTCAATCGAACCTGTTCCTGCCGTTGCTCCTGTTCATGGCAGTGGCGCTGGCGGCTGCTTCCCTCGCGCAGGCACGAACCCTGACCGATCAGCAGCGCCTCGCGCGGGAGATCTACGCCGAGCTCGTGGAGATCGATACCACCGACTCGAACGGCGACAACACCGCCGCCGCGCGCGCCGTGGCGGCACGCCTGATCGGCGCCGGCTTTGCGCCCGAGGACGTCCAGGTGATCGAGCCGGCGCCGCGCAAGGGCAACGTGGTGGCGCGTCTGCGCAGCCCGGCGCCGACGGCGCGGCCGCTGCTGGTGCTGGCCCATCTCGACGTGGTGGAAGCGGACCCGGCGGACTGGTCGCTGCCGCCGTTCGAGTTCATCGAGCGGGACGGCTATTTCTACGGGCGTGGCACCGCCGACGACAAGGACGAGGCCGCCATCTACACGGCGATTCTCATCAGGCTCGTGCAGGAGGGTTACCGGGGCGATCGCGACATCATCATGGCGCTGACGGCGGACGAAGAGGGCGGTCCTCACAACGGCGTGCAGTTCCTGCTCGAGAACCACCGGGAGCTGGTGGACGCGGCCTTCGCGCTGAACGAGGGCGGCGGCGGGGCGATTCAGGACGGGCGGCGCACGGTGAACGGCGTGCAGGCCGCGGAGAAGGTCTATCAGAGCTACACCCTGGAGGTGACCAACCCCGGTGGCCACAGCTCCCTGCCGCGGGACGACAACGCGATCTACCAGTTGTCCCGGGCGCTGCTCGCCGTGGCTGCACACGAGTTTCCCGTGCAGCTCAACGAGGTGACCCGCGCCTATTTCTCCCAGGGCGCGGCGACGATGACGGCAGAGCAGCAGGCCCTCGCGGAGGGATTGCTGCAGACCCCGCCGGAAGCGGAGAGCGTGGCGTACTTCTCCGGGATCCCGGCGTTCAATTCACGCCTGCGGACCACCTGTGTGGCGACCCGGCTCGCCGGCGGCCACGCCGAGAACGCGCTGCCCCAGCGCGCGCGGGCGACGGTGAACTGTCGGATCCTGCCGGGGGTCGATCCGGCGAGCGTGCAGGCGGCGCTGACCCAGGTCATCGCGGATCCGGGCGTGTCGATCGCGCCCGTGGCCGACGCCCTGGCCAGCCCGCCCTCGCCGCTGAACGAGGAGGTGATGGCACCGATCCTGGAAATCACGGAGTCCATGTGGCCCGGCGTGCTCGTGGTGCCGACCATGAGCACCGGCGCGACCGACGGGCTGTACTTCCGGCGGGCGGGAATTCCGGTGTACGGCGTTTCCGGCCTGTTCGCCGACATTGCCGACAATCGCGCCCACGGGCGCGACGAGCGGGTCCAGGTGGAGTCGTTCTACGACGCGCTCGAGTTTCTCGAGCGCCTGGTGCGTGCGTACACGTCGAACTGAGGCGCGCCGGGCAGACTCGCAGGCGGCGGTCACAGTGGCTGACATTGCGGCAACAGACCGCTGCATCGGAGAGCGGTTATTCTGAGACGTGAGCGAAAATCCGCACCAGAAAACGGCGCCGTGGCTCGGCGTCCGGTCCGCCCGGGTTTGGCGTCGGCTGTGGCGGCGGATGCCGGCCGCTGTGACCCGGCGGATAGGCGCCCTCACCCGGGTCGAGACCGACTCGCCCGTGTTCGCGTTGACGTTCGACGACGGCCCCCACCCGGAATGGACCGCGCAGGTGCTCGACGTGCTGGCCCGCCATCGCGCCAGGGCCACGTTCTTCGTCCTTGGCGCCATGGTCGACCGACACCCGGACATCGTCGAGCGGATCGTCGCGGAAGGGCACGCCCTGGGCGTGCATTCCTGGAGTCACGCTTCGCTGCCGACCGTCACGGCACGGGAGCGACGCCGGCAGCTCGACTGGCGGCACCCGGCGGTGCCGGACCGGCGTCCGCGGCTGTTCCGGCCACCGTTCGGCGATCTCGACTGGCCCACGCGGATCGCGCTGGCGCGCCGCGGGTTCCTGGTGGTCACCTGGAACGTCAGCACGACCGACTGGGAGCCGCGCTCGGCGGACGAGCTGCTCGAGTCCCTGCGAGGCGTGGGCCCCGGGGCCGTCGTGCTCCTGCACGACCAGCTGTTCGCCTGGGGCCGCGACGACCTGCCGGATCGCGGACCGATGCTCGCCGCGCTGGAACGATTTCTCGAGGAAACGTCGCTGAGATCGGTCACGGTCCCGGAACTGCTGTCCCGCGGCCGGGCCGTTTTCCAGCCGTGGCAGAAGTCGAGCGAGCCCGGCTGGCTGCGCGCCCTGAGGAGCCACGCCGACCTCGGATACCCCCACTGACCCTTCCCACGGACAGGACTACAAATCCGTGATACCGCGACGTGCTCGGGACGGCGATAATGCAGGATGCAGGTAGCGGTAACCGCCTGCGAGGAGCCATTTTGAAGCTGAGTGTCGTTGTTCCCTGCTTCAACGCGTCGACCACGCTGCGGGATCAACTCAACGCCTTGTCGCGGCAGAGCCTGCCGCCGTGGGAGGTCATCGTCGCGGACAACGGTTCCTCGGATGACTCACGCCGGGTGGCGCTTGGGTTTGCCGATCGTCTGCCCAGGCTGAAGGTCATCGATGCATCCGCCAGACGCGGTGCCTCCGCCGCCCGGAACGCCGGCGCTGCGGCGGCAACCGGTGACTACCTGGCGTTCTGCGACGCCGACGATGAGGTCGATGACGCCTGGGTGGAGAATCTCGCGCGCGCGTTTGGTGCGCACGACTTCGTTGCCAGCCGGTTCGACTTCGAGCGGCTCAACCCTGGCAGGCGCGTGACCCACGAGCAGCAGTCCGGGTTGCAGTGCTGCAAGTACGGCTTCCTTCCCCACGCCGGCGGCTGCGGCCTGGGCCTACCGCGCAGCCTGCATCTAGCCGTGGGTGGGTTCGACGAATCGGTGCGGTTTCTCGAAGACACCGACTACTGCTGGAAGATTCAGCTCCGGGGCACGCCGCTTGCGTTCGCCGCGGACGCGGTCGTGCACGTTCGACAACGGGAAAATCCGCGGCAGATGCTGAAGCAGGCGCGCACCTGGGCCTGCAGCGAGGTGCAGCTCTACAAGCGCTATCGTGGGGTGGGTCTACGCGGGCCGAACAACCTTGCCGCTCTCCGGGAGTGGTTGCGCATCCCCTGGTTCGTTTTTCAGGCGATGCGGGGACGCCGGTCCTGGCATGCTCTCGCCTGGCGCGTGGGTACGCGGCTCGGGCACCTGCAGGGGTCGTTGCTGTTCCTGACGATGATTCTCTAAGGAAATCCTGCCCCGCACCCTTCGGGCGATCGGCCTGGGTCAATGCGATCCCTCGTCTGGCAATCGCACCGCATCTGCGGAGTTCGCCTGACCGCGGCGGAACGCGGCGATGGCGCCGGCTGCTTCCAGCATCACCAGCAGGCTCGTGCCGATGACGATCACGTCGAGCACCACCAGCAGGTAGTTGCCGTCCTGGAAGAACTGAACCAGGGTCACGCAGGCGGCGAGAAACGACATCGTGAACACGAACAGCATCGGCAGCATGGTGTAGTAGCTCGGCCGGCCGAGCTTGATCAGCATCACGCTGATCACCAGCAGGGTCATGCCGGCGAGGATCTGGTTGGTGGAACCGAACAAAGGCCAGATGATCATGCCGCCGGTCCCCGAGGTGCCGCCGGCGCCGAACGCGAGCAGCAGGCAGGCGGCCACCGCCAGGAGGGTAGCGAGCACCCCGTTGGTGAGCAGGGGAATGCGGTAGATGATGCCCCACTCCTGAATGATGTAGCGCTGCAGACGCACGCCCGAATCCATAGTAGTGCCGGCGAACAGTACGACCATGGTGGCGAGCATGGTCTGGGCGAACCCGGCTGGAATCCCCCAGCCCTGCTCGATGAGGTTGGCGCCCCCGGAGATGAACGCGCCGGCACCTGCGGAACCGAACTCGTCGTAGATCAGGTGCCAGGCTTCCGGCGTGGCGGCGAGGGCGACGCCGCTGACCGTGACGATGGTGATGAGCGCCAGCGACCCCTCGCCCACGGCGCCGAGGTAACCGACGAAGCGCGCATCGGTCTCCTTGTCGAGCTGCTTCGAGCTGGTGCCGGACGCGACGATGCCGTGGAATCCGGAGACCGCGCCGCAGGCGATGGTCACGAACAGCAGCGGAATGATCGACGGCGCGCTTTCGTTCACCGCGTTGTTGTACACGGGGGCGGTCATCTCCGGCATGAAGATGAACACCGCGCCGTAGAGCAGCACCAGGCCCACGAGCAGCTGCATGCCGTTGATGAAGTCGCGCGGCTGCAGCAGCACCCAGACCGGCAGCATGGAGGCAATGGCGGCGTAAACGAACAGGATGATGATCCAGTTGGCCTGCGCGGCCAGGCCGAACAGTTCGGCCGGCAGGGTGATCGGCAGCCCGGTGCCGGCGTAGATGGTCCAGTACAGCACCGCCACGCCGACCATGCCGAGCACGATCAGGTTGAACCGGCGGTGTACCAGCTGGCCGATGACGAGCGCGACCACGATGGCGGCCCAGGCCGGGAACACCGCACTGGGCGTGGCGACGAAGGCGCTGGCGATGACCACGCCGAACACGGAATTCACCATCAGCAGCACCAGGAACACCACGATCATGTACAGCGCCCGGCTGCGCCGGCCGATCACGGTTTCCGCGAGGGCGCCCATGGAACGGCCCTTGTGGCGGTTGCTGGCCCACAGAGCGCCGAAGTCGTGCACGCCGGCGAAGAACATGGTGCCGAGCGTCACCCACAGCACCGCCGGCAGCCACCCCCAGTACACGGCGATGGCGGGGCCGACGATGGGCGCGGCGCCGGCCACAGACGTGAAGTGATGGCCCCAGAGCACGTAGCGGTTGGTCGGCACGAAGTCGACGCCGTCGTTGAACTCATGGGCCGGCGTGACGAAGGCGTCGTCGAGCTGGAAGATTCGGGTCGCGATGAATCGCGAGTAGACGAACCAGCCGAAGGCCATGCCGGCCATACCCAGAATCAGCACCACGACGGACTGCATCGACGCCCCTCTCCCCGGAAAGCCGCGAGGATATCAGCCGCGGCGCCCCGGTGGGAGCGGCGGCCCGCCGGTGATCCGAGCGTCCGACGCTATTCGGGCAGCGCTCGCTGTGTGGTCAGAGCCCCGAGAGACTCAGGCCGGCAGCGCCGAGCGCGGCGCCGATGATCACGGTAAACGTCAGCGCCATGCCGGAGACTCGGTAGACGTAGCGCTCCGGCGTGCGGCTGACGCCGAAGGCGTGCAGCGTGCGACCCGCCAGCAGCATCGCGCCGAGGGCGTGCACCTGCCATGGCGATCCGCCCTGCAGTTCCAGCATCAGCACCAGCAGCAAGGCAAGCGGCGTGTACTCGGCGAAGTTGGCATGGGCGCGCATGGCCCGGAGCATGAGGTCGTCCCCGCCATCGCCGATGGCGATGCCGAGACGGCGGCGCAGGCGCAGGGTCCGGACGCTGAGGGCGACGAACAGCAGGGCCAACGCGCCAGCGTAGATCGGGGTGATAGGCATGTTCGCGGCCCTTCGACGGTGCTGCCCGGATCATAGAGCAATCGTGGTCGGTTACCATGTTCCCGGGCATTGCGGGGAGGCGACCGTTGAACATGCTGGAGCGCGCGGCGGCGCCGTTCGTCGTTTTCGTAGAACGCTTCTACCCGGACGCGTTCGTCTTCGCGATTCTGCTCACCCTGGTGACCTTCGTCATGGCGGTGACGCTTGCCGGCGAATCGCCGGCGGCCGCGGTGGAGATCTGGGGTCTGGGGCTCACCGGGCTGCTCAGCTTCATCGCCCAGATCGCGCTCACCCTGATCTGCGCCCACGCCCTGGCTCACACGGACCTGGTGCGCAGCGTCCTTGCGCGGCTGGCCCGGCTGCCCCGCAGTGCAACGCAGGGCTACGCCCTGGTGGCGGTGGTAGCCGGAGTCGGCAGTCTGATCGCCTGGTCACTGGGGCTCGTCGTGGGTGGTCTGATCGCGCTGCGGGTCGCCACCGTCGCTCGCGAGCGCGGCCTGCCGATCCACTATCCGCTGCTGGTCGCGAGCGCCTACGCCGGCTTCGTCGTCTGGCACATGGGCTACTCCAGCTCGGCGGCGCTGTTCGTCGCTACCCCCGGACACGCTCTGGAATCCATGACCGGCATCATTCCCGTGACCGAGACGATCTTTGCCCCGTGGAATCTGGCCCTGGCGGCGCTGACGGTGGTGGCGGTGGCCTGGCTGTGCGCGGCCATGGGCCCCGATCGCTGCCGCGAGTACCGCGGCGAAGCGGACGCCGCCGACGCCGAGCCACCCCGCGAGGTGGCGGACACCTGGGGTCGCTGGCTGGAAACCCGGCGCGCGCTGTCGCTGACCATGGGCGGCCTGGTCCTGTGGTTTCTGCTGCTGTGGTTCGCCGAACGCGGGCTCAACCTGACCCTCGATATCGTCAACTGGTCGTTCCTCGGGCTCGGTCTCGTCCTGGCCCGCTCGCCGCTGCACTACGTAGGTCTGATCGGCAATGCGAGCCGCACCGTCGGCCCGATCATTCTTCAGTATCCGTTCTACGCCGGCATCATGGCGCTGATGACCGGCACCGCGCTGGTCGGCATCATTTCCGGCGCGTTCGTCGCGATCTCGAGTCCGGCAACGCTCGGCTTCTGGGCGTTTCTCGCCGCCGGCGTGCTGAACTTCTTCATTCCCTCGGGCGGTGGCCAGTGGGCGGTGCAGGGTCCCATCTTCATCGAAGCCGCGCGGCAGCTCGACGTCGCCTACCCCCACATCGTCATGGCCGTGGCCTACGGCGACCAGTGGTCGAACCTGATTCAGCCGTTCTGGACCATTCCGCTGCTGGCGGTGGCCGGGCTCAACATGCGCGCCATCATGGGTTACTGCTTCGTGGTGTTCGCCGCCTCCGGCGTGCTGTTCGGGGGCGCCCTTCTGCTGCTCGGAGGAGGCTGAGGCGGATTTTACTTGTAGATCCATGGCGGGGAGAATGGACCGGGATCGGGCGCCCGTGGCCCGCACGCATATCAATCGCGCAGACCGAAAGGGGGTCCTGATGGGGAATACCTGGGTCGTCGTCGCCGACGGAACGAGAGCCCGACTGTTCAACCGCCACAAGAACCGCAGGCTCGAGGAGTTCGACGTCCTGCTGTCGCCCGAGCACCGTCTGCACGAGGGCGATCTGGTCAGCGATCGCGAGGGCAGCGCCAAGGATTCGGCTGGCGCCGGGCGCCACGGAATGGGCAACAAGAACACGACCAAGGATCACGAGATGATGGTCTTCGCCAAGCGGCTGGCCGGCCGCCTGGACGAGGGCCGCACCAGCGGCGACCTCGAGCGCCTGGTGCTGGTCGCGCCGCCGCGCTTTCTCGGCCAGCTGCGGGCTCAGATGAGCGGACCTTCGGCCGATCTGGTCGCCCTCACCATCGACAAGGAACTCACAATGCTCTCGGCGGACAAGCTGGAAGGCCATCTGCCGGAGTTCTTCTGACGGAGACGGTCTTCTGTGGAGCACCATCCATGAGCCAGCATCAGCGCGTGACCTTCGAGCAGGGCCGCGAAGTGGTGGAGCACGGCATCCGGCACCTCTCGCGAATTCGCGACGTGCTCGACGACCTGTCCGCCGGGGATAATCCTGAGCGGCTGCGGATGCTGCTCGAAACCGTGGAGGTGGAGCAGCGCAACCTGCTGGGGGCGCTGCAGCGCTGGCTCGACGACGCGCCGGACAAGGTGCTGCAGACCTATGCCCAGTACACCGTCGAGCTGCCGGCGGAGGTTGCGCCGCCGGCGGAGCCGTTGACCAACCTCGGACTCACCCAGTGGCTGGGGCAGGAGAACGGCTATCTGCAGCAGACCTTCGCCGAGCTCGCGGCGAACGCTGACGATCGCGAGGTGGCTCGAATGTTTCGCGGCATCGCCGAGCAGATCGAAGCCCACGAGCGCACCCTGTCCAAGCAGTACCAGCGGACCGAGGATCTCTGAGCGTCCCAGGCACCCCAATTTCGAAAACGGAGTACATCGCGTGAGTGACATCGAAGATCGTCTGGAGAAAGTGGTCGACAAGCTGCGCCAGGAGCGCGACGAGCTGCGCGTGCGGGCGCACCTGCTGGGCGCCGAACTGCGTGACGAGTGGGACGACGTGGAGCGGAAGTGGGAGCACCTGGAACCGAAGCTCGAGCGCCTGCGGGAGTCAGCGAAGGAGTCGTCGGGTGAGATCGGCGCGGCGGCCAGCCAGCTCGGCGAAGAGATCGCCCACGCCTATCGGCGCCTGCGGGATTCGCTGAAGTAGCCGCGCGGCGTCAGCCGGCAGATGCTCTAGCTGTCCCGGACGGCCCGGACGGCCCGGACGCCGGCAGGCGATCGCCCTCAGACGCCGTCAGAGTTTCCGGCGGCGTGACCCAGCGGTCGAGGAACAGACAGGCGACGAGATCGCCGCTGGCATTCACCGCGGTGCGGCTCATGTCGAGCAGGCGGTCGACGCCGATGATCAGCGCGACACCTTCGGGTGGGACGCCGATGCTGCCGAGAATGCTGGCCAGGATGACGATGCCGACCCCGGGCGTCGCCGGCGAGCCGATGGAGGCGCCCACCGCCATGGCGACGATCAGGGCCAGGCCGCCGGTGCCGATGTCGACCTGGAACACCTGGGCGAGGAAGACCGCCGCCACCGCCTGGTACAGCGCCGTGCCGTTCATGTTGATGGTGGCGCCGAGGGGGATGACGAACTGGGCGGTGCTGGACCGGACGCCGAGACGCTCGGTGGCGGTCTTGATGGACAGCGGCATCACGGCCGCGGAGCTGGACGTGCTGAACGCCAGCAGCAGCAGCTCCCGGGTGTCGCGCAGAAACCGCCCGGGGGCGATGCCGGCGAACACGCGCACGCACACCAGATACAGCCCGAGCACCAGGATCAGCCCCAGCACCACCGTCAGAACGTAGACGCCGAGTCCCATCAGCGTCTCCCAGCCGGTGCGGCTGGTTAGCTGGGCCATCAGCCCGAACACGGCTACCGGGGCGATGGTCATTGCCCAGCGGACCACGGCCATGCAGACCTCCTGCAGCGAGCCGAGCACGTCCAGGAGCGGTCGTGACGTGGCCCGCGGCAGGCTCACCAGCGCGAATCCAATGACGAAGGCGAACAGCACCACCTGGAGCATCTGTCCCTCCACCATGGCGCTGAGTGGATTTCCCGGCAGCAGGTCGATGACGACGTCGGGCAGGGCCTGCAGGCTCGGAGGCGTCGCCGCCGCCACGCTGGCGCCATCCGACGGGACCATGGCCTGCTCGATGGACAGGTAGCTGCCCGGCTCGATCAGCAGGGCCAGTTCGATTCCGATGGCGGCGGCGACCGTGGTGCTGACGACGAAGAACCCGGTGGCCCAGAGGCCGAGGCGCTTGATTTCGGCCAGTTCCGGCCCGCCGGCGAGGCCGCGGATGATGGACGCGAACACCAGCGGTACGACGACCATCTGAATGGTCACCAGGAACAGCCGCCCGGGGAACGCCAGCCAGTTGCCCACCACTTCGCCGGTGGCCGGCGCCAGCAGGCCGGCTTCGGGGCCGATGGCGATTCCCGTGGCGAGCCCGAGACCCATGCCGATCAACACCTGCAGCCACAGCCGGCCTTCCACCAGGCGGGTGAGATAGACGTGCAGCGACAGCAGGCTGGGGGGTGGGGCGTGCGTGCTCATTACAGAAAGGTATCCACGAGATTTTCGATGAGGGCCGCGCCGACCCAGGTCAGCGGCGGGATGATCAGGTACAGGCACAGGCGGGCGACGACGCCAAGGTCGAAGGGCCAGTCGGAAATCTGCTGCACCTCACGGCGGTAGGCGAGCAACGGCGCCAGCGCGGCCAGGGTTTCCGGCCGGGCCGGGTCCGCAGCCGGGAGCGCCATGAGCTGGCGGTTCACCGCCTCCAGCGCCCGGGCCTTGGCGGCGCTGATCCGCTGGCGCACCGGCCAGATCGGCATGGCGGCCAGCAGGATCATGGGAACCCCGGTGGCGATCAGGCCCGGAATGAACGCGACCGCGTCGGAACTGCCGCCGACGTTCATGATCGGGAACGCGGCCTGGGCGCCGATGACCGCCAGCGTCGAGATGACGGCCACGGTGGCGAACGGCCGCAGGCGCCGCGTGTCGAGCAGCGGCACGACGCAGTGCCGGGCTGCCCGGTGCAGAACCTTGGCGTTGTCGAGCAGTCCGGCGACGACGATGGTGACCACCACCCAGGTGAGCTCGGTGCCGAAAATGAGAGCGATCTCCGGCGAGCCGAGACGGCCGAGGTCGAGATCGTCGAGGGTGACGAACAGCAGCGCGTTGTGAGCAATGCCGAGGCCGATGCCGATCAGCAGCACGATCACGAGCCAGCGCATGGGTTTCAGGTGTATCCGGTCGCGCCAGGCGTTCACCTGGGCGTCGTCCGCGTCCAGCTCCCCGCGCAGCGCCTCCAGCGCGCCCTCGGTGCGTTCGCCGATGTAGCCGAAGATCGGCACGATGTAGGCGATGATCACGCTGAAGAACAGGGCCGGGCCGAACGGCCGCTCCTGGGTTGGTGCGGTCTCCGGAGCGAACACCTCGCAGACCCAGAAGAATCCGAGGAGCGCAGCCAGAATCACGGCACCGAGCAGCCAGCGGCTGCCGGGTCGATTGGGTGAGCCGATCGGAAAGACCAGCCTCAGGTCGACGTCATGCACGCGCAACCTTGCTCCGGATCACGATGCGGGCAGTCTACCCGTTCGCGGGCCGCCGTGGTGGCTACAGGCAGCGGCCGCCGTCCACTTCCAATGCGACGCCGGTGATCAGCGAGGCCTCGTCGGAGCACAGGAAGCAGGCGGCGCTACCGAGGTCTTCCGGTGTCGAAAATCGTCCGAGCGGAATCGTCTCCAGCAGCCGATGGCGTTTCTCGGGGCTGTCGCCCCCCATGAAGGTGGCGAGCATCGGTGTCTCGCCGGCGACGGGATTCAGCGCATTGACACGGATTCCGGCGGGCGCCAGTTCCGCCGCCATGGACCGCGTGGCGGTAATGACCCAGCCCTTCGAGGCGTTGTACCAGGTGAGGCCCGGCCGTGGACTCACGCCGGCGGTGGAAGCGATGTTGAGAATCGCGCCGCCGCCGCGCTGACGCATGCCGGGCACCAGGTGTCGGGCGGTGAGGAAGATGCTGCGCACGTTCACCGCCAGGATTCGCTCGAAGCCATCGGGATCCATGGACTCCAGCGCTGCGGGAGACTGACCGATGCCGGCGTTGTTGACGAGCACGTTCACGGCGGCGCCGCGGTCCTCGAGGACGCCGGCCAGGGCGGCGACGCTGGCATCGCTGGAGACGTCGGTCGTGACCCAGTCGACGGCGGGACCGAGTTCCCCGGCCAGGGTCCGGGCGGCCGCCGCGTCGAGGTCGGCGATGATCACCCGCGCGCCCTCGGCGGCGAACTTGCGGACGATGCCGGCGCCAAACCCGGAAGCGCCGCCGGTGACCAGCGCGACGCGTCCGTGCAGACGGCTCATGGGTATGCACCGCCCAGCAGGCGGCGGGCCGACAGCGCCATGACCTGGGCGGCATCGATCAGGTCGTCGACGCCGACGTACTCGTCCGGCTGGTGTGCGAGATCGAGAATTCCGGGGCCGTAGGCGATGCAGCTGTGCAGGCGGCCGATGCGGTCGACGTGCTTCTGATCGTAGGTGCCGGGGGAGACCACGAACTGCGCCGGCCGTGCCAGCACCGTTTCGATGGCGTCCGCCACCGCCTGCGCCACCGGGTCGCTGCGATCGGTCATCGACGGGATCACTTCGAACAGATCGGTGAGCCGGTAGCGGAAGCGGTCGCGGCTGGCGCTGAGGCCTTCGAGGATGTCCCGCACCTCGGCCTTGACCTCGGCCAGGTCCTCCTCGATCAGAAAGCGCCGATCGAGCACCAGCCGGCAGGAATCGGCAACCAGCGGCGCCGGCAGGCCGTCGAAACCTTCTCCCTCGCCGCCGTGGACGCCGTTGAGGTTCAGGGTGGATTCCCGCGCGCCGTCGGGAACCACGGGCATCTGCGTGCGTTTGCCGCGCAGCCGCGGGAACAGGTCCTGCTCGAACGCCGCGAGGACGGCGCCCATGTGGCGGATGGCGCTGTCGCCTAGAAACGGCATGGAGCCGTGGGCCTGGTGCCCGAAGGTCTCGATTTCGGCCCACCAGACCCCGCGGTGGCCGAGGCACACCCGGTCTTTGTTCAGGGGTTCCGGAATGATCACGTGATCGACGCGGCCCGGGTCGAAATAGCCCTGCTCGGCGAGATAGGCGACGCCGCCGTAGCCGCCCGACTCCTCGTCCGCCGTGCCGGAGATCTCGAGGTTGCCCCCCACCTCCGGATGCGTTTCGAGCAAGGCCTCCACCGCGATGATGGCGGCGGCCAGCCCGCCCTTCATGTCGCAGCTGCCGCGCCCGTAGATGCGGCCGTCGCGGAGCTCCGCGGCGAACGGATCGACGGTCCAGCCCGAACCCACCGCCACCACGTCGATGTGGCCGTTGAAATGCACGGTGGGGCCCGGCCGCGCGCCTTCCCGGCGCGCCACGACGTTACTGCGCGGGTAGCGGTCGGAGTCGCCGATGGCTCCGACGGCGCGTTCGTAGCGCACGTCGAACCCGCGCCGTCTGAGGCGCTCACCGATGAGGTTCGCGCAGTCGTCGTAGTGCTCGCCGGGCGGGTTGATGGACGGTATGCGGATCAGCGCCTGGGTCAGCGCGACCAGGTCGTCGCGCTTTGCCGCGACGCGGTCGAGCAGGGCCTGCTGGGTCTGGCTCACGGCACCTCCGCGGTCTGCATGGCGGCGAACACGCCCTGGGCGATGGCGCGGGCCACCACGTTGGCCGCGCTGGTGCCCAGGGACAGCAGCGACAGCTCGGTGCGTGACAGCGCCCGGGTGGCGCTGGAGAGCACGTAGAGCAGATCGCCGTCGCCCGGAGAATGCACCGGATACAGGGCCCGGGGAAACCCGTCGTGGGCCATGATGGCGACCTGTTTGGCCTCGAGCTTGGTCAGTACGGCGTCGGTGACCACCACGCCGATGGTGGTGTTCATGCCCGCCGTGGAGTGGCCGGCCTTGGTGCGCAGCCGGGTGGCGTTCTCCGGCCAGGGCCGGGGGAGGCCGCGGCCACCGAACTCGGCGTCGCGCTCGAACGGCGCCGCCCAGAAGTGGTCCGTCTCGCCCACCAGCGGCGATCCGGCGGCGTTGACGGCCATGATTGCGGCGACCGTGGCGCCGCAGGCCAGGGTTTCCTGAGCGAATCCCACGCCGCCGGGGGTGGTGGCGGTGGTGGCGCCGAAGCCGGCACCGTGGCGGCCGGTCGCGAAGTCGGGCGTTGCCGCCTGCGCTGCGGCGTAGCCGAGCTCCCGGTACGGCGGGTAGCGGCCCCAGGCCTTGTCGCCGCCGTTGTTCAGGTCGAAGAGAATCGCGGCGGGCACGATGGGCACCCGCAGATCGGCGACGGGGAAGCCGCGACCGTGTTCGCGCAGCCAGGCCTGCACGCCGCTGGCCGCATCGAGGCCGAAGGCCGAGCCGCCGGCCAGGACCAGCGCATCGACCCGCTCGACCATCTGTTCCGGACGCAGCAGATCGGACTCGCGGGTACCCGGAGATCCGCCGACCACGTGCATGCTGGCGACGCCTGGCACATCGGGGAGAATCACGGTCACGCCGGAACGCACCCGCGCGTCTTCGGCGTGGCCGACGTTGACGCCGGCTACGCCCAGCCGGTCAGGCCGCAGGACGCTGATCCCCGACGATGGAAACCCGCTCGCCGTGGCGCGTGCTCGGATAGTAGTCCCAGATCGCGTGATGCTGGGTGCAGCGGTTGTCCCAGAACGTCAGCATGTTGGGTTCCCATTGCACCCGGCACGGCAGGCGCACTTCGGTTGCGATGAAGTCGAACAGGCCCTTGAGCAGCAGGCGGCTCTCCCAGGGCGCCAGGCCCTTGATGCGCGCGGTGAACCCGGAGTTCACGTACAGCACCTTGCGTCCGGTGCCCGGATGCGTGGTGATCACCGGATGTTCGTGCTTCGGATACGTCTGACCGTCGGGCGGGCTGACGCCGTAGCTGCCGAGGTAGGGCAGGGCGCCGTCGTGCACCGCCACCAGCCCGTCGAGCATCAGCTTCATGGTGTCGGACAGCAGCTCGTAGGCCAGGTACATGTCGGCAAACAGGGTGTCGCCGCCGCCGCCCTCGGGGGTCTCCTTCATGTACAGCATGGAACCGAGCGGCGGGATCTCGTCGCAGGTGACGTCGGTGTGCCAGCCGTTGCCCGCCGTGTATCGGGATTCCTTAGTGGTCTTCACCGTGAGGATCTCCGGATCGCCGCCGTAGCTGTGCTGCATGGGATGGACGTGGAGGCTTCCGAAACGCCGCGCGAAGGCCTTGTGCTGCTCGCGGTCGAGGTGCTGATCGCGGAACACCAGCACTTTCCAGTCGAGCCACGCCTGATAGATGTCGCTGAACTGCTCGTTGGACAGGGGTCCGGCCAGGTCGACCCCGGCAACCTCCGCGCCGATGTGCGGGGTCAGCGTGGTGACGTCGATGGTGTGGTAGGTCATGGCAATTGACTCCTCAGTGCGTACTGTCGGCCCGCCTTCTTCTCTATGCCTGAAATGGGCCGTTCGAAGGAAGGCCGCAGTCGGACGTCGTCCGACTGCCAAGCCTTCCAGACTTTAGTCTGGAAGGCCGAGGACCCGCTTGGCGATGATGTTGGCCTGAATTTCGTCGCTGCCGCCGTAGATGGTGGTGGCTTTGCTGGCCAGCCACTCGGTGGTGGCCTCGAGTTCGCCCGGTTCGAACTCACCGTCCACACCGAGGCCGCGGGTACCCATGATCTGCCGTCTCAGATCGGCGCCGTTCTGCTGCAGGCGCGCGCCGACGAGCTTGAAGATGGAGGTGGCTTCGCCCGGCGTACCGGACTTGTTTTCCTCATTGGCGCGCTGGGCGGTCAGCGCGAACGCTGCCCGCTGCAGATTGTAGTCGAGGACGGTCGAGCGCATGCCCGGATCGGCGATCCGGCCGTCGTGCTCGCCCAGATACTGCTTGGCGAGTCGGGCCAGGCCCTCACCCGGGGTAGCGCGGCGCGCGCCGCCGGACAGGCCGCCGATCCCGGAGCGCTCGTGCTGGAGCAGGCGCTTGCCTACGGTCCAGCCCTTGTTCAGCTCACCCACCAGGTCTTCCTTCCGGGCGATGGCGTCGTCGAAGAAGGTCTCGCAGAACGGCGAGTTGCCGGAAATCAGCCGGATCGGCCGTACCGACACGCCGGGCTGATCCATGGTCAGCAGGACGAAGCTGATACCGTCGTGCTTCGGCGCGTCGAAATCCGTGCGCACCAGGGCGAACATCCAGTCGGCGGTGGCGGCGCCGGACGTCCAGATCTTCTGTCCGTTGAGGACGAAGTGATCGCCGCGGTCTTCCGCCCGGGTCTTCAGTGCGGCGAGGTCCGAGCCGGCGTTCGGCTCCGAGTAGCCCTGGCACCACTGCACCTCGCCGCGGACGATCTTCGGCAGATGTCGGGTCTTCTGCTCCGGGGTGCCGAACTCGAGCAGCGTCGGTCCGATCATCGACAGCCCCATGCCCATGAGCGGCGAACGGGCCCGGATTGCGCCCATCTCTTCGTAGAGCACCCGGGCCTGGGCCGGCGTCAGACCGCCGCCGCCGTACTCGGCCGGCCATGTCGGGGCCGTATAGCCGCGCTCGGCGCAACGCTCGAGCCAGCGCTTGACGTCGGGCTCGAGGGTGATCTTGGTGCTGCCGCTGGCGATCTGGCCGGGGCCGCGCGCACCCTTCGGACAGTTCTTATCGAGCCAGGCGGAGACTTCGTCGCGGAACTCGGCGAGTTCGCTGGATTCGGCTGCCTCGGACATATCGATTCCCCCCATGGAACCTCGAAACTCTACTGGCGCGGGCGGTGGCCGGCAAGCGACCGGCGGCCGCCGGTCGCTGTGGCGGCGGCTCAGAACACCAGGCGCAGGACGCTTTCCGCCACGCAGGCCGGCTTGTCCTGGCCCTTGACCTCCATGGTCAGCTCGTTCACCAGTTCCAGCATGTTGCCCTTGGCTTCCACGGACTTGAGGGTGCCGAAAGTGCGCACGTGGGCGCCTACGGGAACCGGCGCAGGGAAACGCACGCGGTTCCAGCCGTAGTTGATGCCGAGCTGCACGCCGTCCACCGCCGGCAGTCCGGTGCCGCCGCCGCCCGGCAGGAAGCTCATGATCGACATGGTGAGCTGGCCGTGGGCGATGGTGGTACCGAACGGCCCTTTGGCCGCGCGTTCCGGGTCGATGTGGATCCACTGATGATCCAGAGTGGCGTCGGCAAACTTGTCGATGCGGTCCTGGGTGATTTCGAACCAGTCGGTCGGGTCTGAGGCCTGGCCGATCCGGGTTTCGAGCGTCTGTCTGGCTTTCTCCATGGCGTCCGACATAGTGAGTCCTCCTTGCGTGGTTTTCAGTCGAGCATCTGGTAGGCGGCGCTGCGCAGCTCTTCGTTGAGCGGCAGCACGGCGCCGAGAAACTGGGTCATGAACACGCCGAGGAGTTCCTCGGCGGGATCGACGAAGAAATAGGTGCTGGCGGCACCCGACCAGCCGAGCTCGCCGTTGCCGGTGAGCGCCATGGCCTGGCCGACGTCGAGCATCACCCGCACGCCGAGTCCCCAGCCGTATCCAGGCAGCGCGTTCATGCCGATGGTGAGCGGGAGCTGGTGTGGCGGGATGCGATTGGCGCGCATCATCTCCAGGGTCTTGCGTGACAGGAGCACGCGGCCGTCCGGATCGCGCCCGCCGAGCAGCATGCGGGCGAACCGCGCGTAGTCGTGCAGGGTGGAGAACAAACCGTGCCCGCCGCGGCGGAAGCTCGTGCGGTCGCACGGGTACATGTCCGAGACGTCGGCGGGGGTGAGCACCTGGGGCCGCGGATGCAGCGGCGCGAACTCGCTGATATCGGTGACCCCGAACATGGGCATCAGCCGGTCGCGCTTGTCTTCCGGCACGTGGAACGCGGTGTCCGCCATGCCGAGCGGATCGAACACGTGCTCCTGCAGAAGCTCGTCGAGCGGGCGGTCCGCGGCGCGCTCGATGACGTGGGCGAGGACGTCGGTTGCGACGCTGTAGCGGAACCGGGTTCCCGGCTGGAAGGCGAGCGGCAGCTCGGCCAGTCGTTCCATCATCTCCTCGAGCGTGCACAGACCGTCGCTGCTGATGCTCTGCTCATCGTACAGCGGCGCGATGTGGCACCCCGTGATGAATTCGTAGGTGAAGCCGGCCCGATGGGTGAACAGATCCTCCACCAGAATCGGTCGCTCCGCCGGGCGCAGCGTGCCGCTGGAGTCCAGGACCTGCAGGTTGGCGAAGGCCGGGTTGTACGTCGACACCGGATCGAACAGGCGCAGCTTGCCGCGCTCCATGAGCATCAGCGCCAGCACCGAGACGATGGGTTTGGTCATCGAGTAGATGCGGTAGATGGCGCCGTCGGGAATCGGCGTTCTGCTGGCGGCGTCGGCGTAGCCCGCGGTGCCTTCGGCAAGACAATCGCCGCGCTGCTCCAGGTACCATTCGATGCCGCTGAACTTCTTTGATCCGGTGTAGCGCGCGGCCACCTGGGCAATACGATCCTGTCGACTCATGGGCGGTTCCTGCATGACGCGGTCAGCCGGTCATCATAAGCCAGCACCCGGAGCGGCGCGAACCCCGCAACGGGCCGCCACTGCTTATACTCGGGCCTCGCTCGTGGTTGAGGAGACCGGGCCATGGTGGCGTCACGGCTGAGACCGGGGGGATTCGAGATCACCCTGGCGGTCGCCTTCTGCGGCTTCTGGATTGCGCTCGCGGTCGCACCCGTAGACCGCGAGACGTGGCTGCTGGAGAACGCGCTCACGGTCCTGTTCGTGGCCGCGCTGGTGCTCACCCGGCGGCGCTTTCCGCTGTCGCGCCTGTCCTATTCGCTGGTCTTTCTGTTTCTCTGCATGCACGCGGTCGGCGCCCACTACACGTACTCGCTGGTACCCTACGACGACTGGGCGAGTTCGCTCACCGGCCGGACGGTGAGCGATGTGACCGGCTGGCAGCGCAATCACTACGATCGCGCGGCGCATTTCCTGTTCGGCGCCCTGCTCGGGTATCCGGCGCGGGAGCTGTTCGTCCGGATCGCGTCGGCGCGCGGTTTCTGGGGCTATTTCCTGCCGCTGCTGCTGATGATGTCGTTGTCGCTGCTCTACGAGCTCATCGAATGGGCCGCCGCGCTGGTGTTCGGCGGCGATCTGGGCATGCACTACCTCGGAACCCAGGGCGACGTCTGGGACGGTCATCGCGACATGGCGCTGGCCAGTCTCGGTGCGCTGCTGGCCATGCTCGTGACCGCCGCGGTGAACGGCGCGCTGCAGCGCGATTTCGCCCGGGAGTGGCACGAGAGCCTCCGGGTCAAGCAGCCCCAGCCGCTGGGCGAACGCGCCCTCCACGACATGCTCGAGCGCCGCGAGCGGGATTAGCGCCGCGAGCGGATTTGGGTCGCGAGCGGAATCAGGGCGCGAGACATTCAGAGGGAGGGAGACGCCGGCGCGTCGCCGCAGTATGGTACCAGGCGTCTGCCGGCGTGGGGGTGAGACGTGGCCAGGAACATCAGTGACGTCGTCCGCGAGATCTGCCTCGGGCTGCCTGAAGCGACCGAGGTCAGTTCCCACGGCTCGCCGGACTTCCGCGTCGGCAAGCACACCTTCGCCACCTACGCGATCAACCATCACGGCGATGGGCGCATCGCGCTGTGGCTGAACATGCCTTCTGGCGCTCAGCAGCTTTACGTCGAAGCGGAGCCCGGCGTCTGCTTCGTGCCGCCCTATGTCGGGCCGCGCGGATGGCTCGGCGTTCAGCTCGACCGCGGCATGGACTGGAGCCGAATTGCTGCCCTGGTTCGGGAAGCCTATGCGCGGGTGGCGTCGCCGGATCTCGTCGCGCGAATGGGGCCGCCCGTGGACGTCGAGCCGCCGCTCCAGAGCGTGGATCCGGAAGAATTCGACCCGCTGTCGCCGCCGCGGGTGCAGGAGCTTCTCGGCGGGCTGCGTGAGCGCTGCCTGCACCTGCCCGAGGTGACGGAGACCGAGCAGTTCGGCAATCCTGCGTGGCGCGCCGGCAAGAAGACGTTCTGTACCGCGAGCCGTTACCGGCGCCGCCTGCAGCTGCACTTCTGGGTCGGTGCCGAGCAGCAGTCGCAGCTGACCATGGACGAGCGCTTCACGATTCCGGCCTACCTCGGACACAACGGCTGGATCGCTCTGGATGCCGAGGATGGCGTGATGTGGCCGGAAGTGGAATCTCTGCTGCTCACCAGTTACCGTCACTTCGCCCTGAAGCGCATGCTGAAGGCGCTGCCGGCATGAACCCCGCCGGTGGTGGACGAGGTCGATTGAGGAGGGTGCCGTGAACGAAGGATTTCAACTGACCGACGGTCGTGGCGAGACCCGCGGGTTCGCCGGCGAACGGCCGGCGCTGGTCTGCTTCGTCAAGCGCGACTGCCCGACCTGCCAGGAAGTCATGCCGGTGCTCGCCGCCATGGTCCGGGCGTTCGCCGGGTCTGCCACGTTTCTCGTAGTGGGCCAGGAGCGCGATGGCAACCGGCAGCTCGAGCGCGAGCACGATCTGCCGTTTTCCCTGCTCGACGATGACGAGCTCACGGTTTCGTTCGACTGGGACGTGGAGATCGTGCCGACGCTCATGGTCCGAGCCGCGGATGCTGCCGGGGACCGCACCCTGGTGGGTTTCGTGCGCGACGAGTGGCAGACGCTGTGTCAGCAGATGGCCGCCGATCAGGTTGTCGCGGAACCGGAAGTCGACTGGCCGGCATTGCCCCAGTGGCGGCCCGGTTGCGGCAGTCTGTCGGTGGACCCGGCGATCGCCGAGCGGCTCCAGGCGCGGGCGTCCGGGAGCCCGCTGCGGGCCCGGCGCATCGAGATTGCCAGCGCAGACGATGCCATGGAGTTCCTTTTCGATCAGGGCATGACCGACGGCCTGCCGGTGGTGCCGCCGACCCCGGAAAAGGTCCTGCGGATGCTCACCGGAACGCAGCGCGATCCGCAGGAGGTCGTCGCCGTGGTGCCGCCGAACATGGGCGAGGCCACGGTAGAGAAAGTGGCCATCAACGCGGTGATGGCCGGCTGCCGCCCCGAGTATCTCCCGGTCGTGCTGGCCGCGCTGGAAGCGGTGTGCACCGACGCTTTCAACATCCACGGGGTCATGGCGACCACCATGGGCGCGGCTCCGGTGATGGTGGTGAACGGTCCGATCCGCGAGCGCCTCGGCATGAACATGAAGCTCGGCGCGCTCGGTCAGGGCAATCGCGCCAATGCGACGATCGGTCGCGCGCTGCGGCTCGCCGTTCGCAACATCGGCGGCGCGCGGCCGGGAGGCACGGAACGCTCTACCCTCGGTAACCCCATGAAGTTCACTCTGTGTTTCGCCGAGTGGGAGGAGCGCGGTCCCTGGGAGCCTCTGCATGTCGAGCGCGGCTTCGCCCGCGAGGAGTCCGTGGTGAGCGTGTTCGCCATGACCAGCGGGCCGGTGCAGATGGTGGACCAGGAGTCGCGCAGCGCGGCCCAGCTCGCGGGAACCTTCGGCATGTGCCTGGAATCCGCCTTCAGCCCGAACATGCACTACGTGACCAACACCCTGGTGGTGATCTGCCCCGAGCACCTCGATACTCTGGTGAAGGACGGCTGGAGCAAGGACCAGGTGCGCGAGCGGATTCAGGAGGTGAGCGCCCGGCCGATTCGCGAGCTGGTGGAAAGCGAGCGTTCCGGTACCGGATTCCGCCGCGCGGCGGCCGCGCAGATGAGTGAGTCGGATCTCGACCGTCGCCTGCCGAAGTTCCGCAGCAACGACGACATCCACATCGTGGTGGCCGGATCGGATGCCGGGAAGTTCTCCGGCGCCTTTCACGGCTGGGCCATCGGTGAGATCGGCTCACAGCCGGTTTCCGTAAAAATCGAGGAGGTGACATGACGACGATACTTGATCCCACCGACGAACGCGTTCCCGTTGAGCGCGACGTCACGCCGCGGCCCGCCGGCCTGTCGGGAACGGTGGCGCTGCTCGACATCTCGAAGCCGCGCGGCAACGTGCTGCTCGACCGGCTCGAGGCACGGCTGCGCGAGCGGGCCCCGGCGATCACGGTGAAGCGCTATGCCAAGCCGACGTTCGCCAAGCCGGCGCCGGAAGCACTGCGCCGGCAGATCGTGGCCGAAGCCGACTTCGTCGTCGAGGCGCTCGCCGACTGAGGCTCCTGTACCACGTGCAGTCTGCATGACACGGTATATTTCGAGATCCAGGGCAGGCCGTCCGTCTCCATCGCGTCCAGCGAGTTCGTGGACGCCGCGGAGACTCAGGCCACGGCGCTGGGTATGAAAGCGGCGCGGCGCGTGTTCGTACCGCACCCGATTCAGGACGCCACCGACGCTGACATGCAGGCGAAGGCCGACGCCGTGGTGGACTCGGTGATCGACGCGCTCACCGGAGCCTGAGCGCGAGGCTGAGGACGAAACCCTTCTACTACGGCTACTGGCTGGTGGGCGCGGCATTCGTTGCCCAGTTCTTCGCCATGGGCATGTTCAGCTACGTGCTCGGGCCGTTCATGCTGCCCATGATCGACGAACTGGGCTGGAGCCGTTCCGAGTACACGCTGTCGCGTTCCGTCGGCCAGTTCGTCATGGGATTCGCCGGGTTCTTCATCGGCGCCTATGTCGACCGCTTCGGCGCGCGGCCGCTGATGCTGCTCGGCACGGTGCTGCTCGCGGCGGTGCTGGTGGCGCACAGCCAGGTGGCGTCGCTGTCCCAGTGGCTGGTGCTGAACGGCGTGGCGTTGACCCTGGGTTGCGCCCTCGTCGGCAATCTGGTGGTCAACGTCACCATGGCCAGGTGGTTCGTCGAGAAGCGCGGCCAGGCCGTGGCCTGGGCCGCGATGGGGGTTTCGTTCGCCGGGGTGCTGCTGATGCCGGCCACCACGGTGCTGATCGACGCGCTCGGCTGGCGTACGGCGTGGACGGTCCTTGGCGTGGCGACCTTCGTCTGTCTGCTGCCGGCGGCGCTGCTGATGCGCCGGGCGCCGGAAGATCACGGCTGGCACCCGGACGGACACAGCGCCGAGCACGTCGCCCGGGGCCTGGCGGTGAAGGCGCAGCAGGACTTTGCCAACTCTCTGACCCGGGCCCAGGCGCTGCGCAGCGGCCGCTTCTACCTGCTGGTGCTCGCGTTCGGCCTGTTCACCATCAACATCGTGGTCATGCTGCTGCACACGGTGCCCTACCTGACCGATCGCGGTTTGTCCCGGGGCGCGGCGGCGCTGGCCATCACCATGGCCTCGGTGCCGGCGATGATCTCCAAGCCGGTCTGGGGTGTGTTCATCGACCGCCTGTCGCCGCGGCCGCTGGCCGCCATGGGCGCGGGTCTGACCGGCGTGGCGCTGCTTGCCATCGTCGCTGCGGTGCAGGTCGAGGTGCGGTGGATGATCTATGCCGCCTACGTCCTGCTGGGCATCGGCTGGGGCGGAATGATCCCGCTCCAGGAGGTGATATGGGGCGCTTACTTCGGGCGCCGCTATCTCGGCGCGGTGCGCAGCGCCGGTCTGCCGTTCGCCCTGCTGCTCGGCGCAGTCGCGCCGCTCCTGGTGTCGTACTACCGCGACGTGACCGGAAGCTATCAGCTGGCGCTGCTGCTGGTCGCCGTGTGCAATCTCGCATCCGGGGTGCTGCTGCTGTCGCTGCCTTCGCCCCGACGCGATTGAATGGCAGAATGCGGGGACCGGCGGTGGCGGGGAGCACCATGGCGGCGGATTCGGAAGGGCGGGCCTCGGAAGATCGAACCAAAGTTAGCGGCGGCTGTGCGTGCGGCGAGGTGCGGTTCGGCTTTTACGAGCCCATTCGCTTTCAGGCGGCCTGTCACTGCCGCGCCTGCCAGTACACGTCGGGAGGCGGTCCCGCCTACGTCGTCGGCGTGGCCAAGGACCAGTTCCGGGTCACCCGCGGGCATCCCGCGGAGTTCGCCACCCTGTCCGAGGCCGGCCACCTGGTGACCCGGCTGTTCTGCGGCGTCTGCGGCACGCACCTTTACTCGTTGAGCGAAGCAACGCCCGGTGTCTGCGTGTTGAAGGTGGGTGCGCTGGACGATCCGTCGAAATTCCGCCCCAAGCTGCAGATCTGGACGAGCGAGGCCCAGCCGTGGCACCGCAAATTTGCGTTTGCGTTGCGTTTTCGCCGGAACCCGCCGCTGCTGGTCGGCAGGGCGAAGGCGACGTCGGACTAGGCGCCGCGGTCGGGAATGGCTCGCGGTGCCTTGTCTCAGGCGTCGTCGGTAACGCGACGACCCCTGCCGTAGCGTTGATCTTCCGGAATGTACCGGGGCGGCAGGCCCAGATCCGCTTCGCGGCGCACGTCGGTGCGGCGGTCGGAAAAATGCCGATACACGCATGAGCACGTCAGCGCCTTGCTGCAGCCCGTGAGCGGCAGCCGTGGGGCCTCTTCACTCAGAAAGCGCTCCTGCGAAAGCGCCAGGGCCGCGTCGCAGGCGTTCTCACCCGGCCGGATGGCGATACCGTGAAAAAGGTGGCTGAGAGTGCTGGTGGCTGGCTTCTTGGGGCCGGTCTTGCGTTTGAACACGACTACTGTCTCCCGAAATTCTCATTCCCCGACGGCCAGAAATAGCACAACAAATGTGTCAAATCCACCGCGCGGTCGGCGCGCCTACCAGGCGCGACGCGAGGTGATGGCGTTGGCGGACTCGAACGTGCGGGTGCGCAGCGACTCGAGGCGGGCATTGAGGTTGCGGAATCTGAGCGGGTCGGAGCGCTCGAACTGGCGTCCGATCACCAGGTCCGAAAAGGTCTCCTGGCCGCCGTAGCAGCCGAGGATGAAGGTCGCTCCGGACAGCCGGTTCTCGCGGACCTGGTTCAGCCCGCGGCGCAGATAGGGGACCCAGAACGCCTCATCGGATTCCTCCAGCAGGCTGATGAGCTGAGTCACGTTGTCGCCAAGCTCGACGAACTGCCGATCGAGTTCCGACACGCCGGTGTCTCTTTGACGGTGGGCGTCCAACCTACCACACCTCGATGGTCAGCGCGGTACCGGCTCCGGCGCAGGCGCTTCGCGGGCCCCGCCGTGATACCAGATCGGTGACGACCAGGCCTGCGGGGTCGCTTCGCAGCCGGCTCCCGCCAGAACCCGCAGATAGTAGTAGGCCTCCTGGTCGGTCGGAAACGCCGGATCCTGCCAGGTCGCTTCGAGCCGGCTGGTTCCAGCGGCGGCGCCGGGGTCGCAGGGCGCGGCCGCCCCGTCGGGGCAGCGCCCGGCGGCGCTGTCGGGGTTGGCGCCGTCGGCGCAGGCGATGTCGTAGACCTGCTGGTGGGTGGTGCCGCCGGCGACCCAGCCTTTGATCATCTGCAGGCGCTGCAGCGGGGCGCCGTCCGGGTCGGCGACCGCGCGCGCGAAGAACTGCGGCTCCTGCATTGCGGGCAGCAGATCACCGCCCATGGTTATGCCCGCGGCCGAACCGGCAGGTGCCTCGTCGCCGACGGCAGCGCCGGCGACCAGCTGCAGCGCGATGCGCTGCCCTCCAGTCGCGAAGGTCTCGCGGCGCCGCAGGGCGGCGTAGATCGCTTCGCGGGTGTTGGCCGTCGCCCAGACGCCGGTCAGCCCTGCGGCGCCGTTCACGTGCGCTCCGCCGGCGACCAGACCGAACTGGAACGGGTTCGAGCCCCCTCTGGACTCCAGGGTGATGCCGTATCCGAGCGCGGAATCGATCGCTGGCTGGTCCTCGGCGTGAACCATGGCGGCGAGGGGCTCGTTGCGCGCGCGCTGCTCGGCGGCGTTCGCCACGAACGCGTCTGCGGGCAATGCCGGGAGTGCGGGTTCAGCCGCCGGCTGCGCTACGGCCAGCGTCTCGATGCCCAGGTCCCGCAGCTCGTCCATCCACGCCCACAGCGCCGCCGGGCCGCGTGGCTGGGGTTCACCCGGCGGCGTCCCGGCCTGCTCGGCGCCGCGCAGGATCACGGTGCGCATCGCAGTCTTCGCATCGACGTCGGGCAGGTAGTCGACGGCGGCGAACGTGGTGAACGCCCCGGGTTCGTAGGCGCGTTCGGCGGCCGCCCGTGCGGCCTCCCAGGTCCCGCCGGGACGCGCCGAAGCCGGCCCGGTAACGGCCGCGAAGTCCAGCCGCCGCTGCCGACGCGTCGTCGGGTCGTCGAGCTGGTCGCCGGGCAGTCGCAGATCGCCGAAGAACACCGAACGCACCGGTGCCGTTGCCGGCGCCTGCGCAGGACCCGTGTCGCAACCGCCGATGGCGGCAAGCATCAGGGCTGTGAGCCAGCGCGGCGCGTTCAATCGGTGAGTTCCGCACGGTCGCGGAAGTGCGCCAGCGCCTCGGGATTGGCGAGCGCTGCGGTGTTGGTCACGTTGCGCCCGTGGATCACGTCGCGCACCGCCAGCTCGACGATCTTGCCGGAGCGGGTTCGCGGAATGTCGGGCACCTCGAGTATGCGCGCCGGCACGTGCCGCGGGCTCGCCTGGTTCCTGACCGCCTCGCGGATGCGCGAGCGCACCGCGTCGTCGAGTAGCGCGCCGTCGCGCATGACGACGAACAGCACCACGCGGACGTCGTCGTGCCACTGCTGGCCGACGCAGATCGACTCCTCGATTTCCGGAAGCTGTTCGACGACGCCGTAGATCTCCGCCGTGCCGATGCGTACGCCGCCGGGATTCAGCACCGCATCGCTGCGGCCATGAATGACGAAGCCGCCGTGGTCGGTGATCTCGGCGAAGTCGCCGTGAGCCCAGACGCCGGGAAAGCGGGCGAAGTAGGCATCGGTCAGGCGGCTGCCGTCGGGGTCGTTCCAGAAGCCGATGGGGCAGGAGGGAAACGCCCGGGTGCAGACGAGCTCGCCCTTGGCCCCGCGCAGCGGGCGGCCGGCGTCGTCCCAGACGTCGACGGCCATGCCGAGTCCGGCGCATTGGATCTCTCCCGCATGAACCGGCAGCGTCGGCGCGCCCAGCACGAAACAAGAGATCAGGTCGGTGCCGCCGGATATGGAAGCGAGATGCACGTCCGGGTTGACGTCGCGATAGACGTAGCGGAAGCCGTCGACGCCGAGCGGAGAGCCGGTGGAGAGGATGCTGCGCAGCGCGCCGAGATCGTGACTCTGCTCGGGCCGCACGCCGGCCTTCTCCAGCGCCGCGAGGTACTTGGCGCTGACGCCGAACACGCTGATCCGCTCGCGTTCCGCCAGGTCGATCAGGCTCGTGGGGCCGGGATGGAACGGCGAGCCGTCGTACAGCACCAGGGTCGCGCCGCTGGCGAGGCCGCTGACCAGCCAGTTCCACATCATCCAGCCGCAGGTCGTGAAGAAGAACAGCACGTCGTCGCGCCCGAGATCGGTGTGCAGGCGATGCTCCTTGAGGTGCTGGATGAGCGTGCCCCCCACACCGTGGACGATGCATTTCGGCTTGCCGGTGGTGCCGGACGAGTACAGCACGTACAGCGGATCGGCGAAGGCGCGCTGCTCGAAGACGGGATCGGGCGATTCGCCGTCGAAGATCGCGCCGAGGTGCTCCGCGCCCTCGGGCAGCGCGTCGATCAGGGAGGTCCAGATCACCGCACCGATGCTGGGTACCTGGTCCGCAACCTGACGCATCTTCGCCGTGGTGTCGATCCGTTTGCCGTTGTAGTAGTAGCCGTCGCAGGCGAACAGCACCCTGGGTTCGATCTGGCCGAAACGATCCAGCGCGCCGCTGGCACCGAAGTCTGGCGAGCACGAGGACCACACCGCGCCGAGACTGGTGGTCGCGAGCATGGCGATGACGGCCTCCGGAACGTTCGGCAGCCAGCCGGCCACACGATCGCCCGGCATCACGCCCAGGCTCCGCAGCCGCGCGGCGAGTGCGCCGGTGCGGGCGCGGAGGTCGCGGTAGCTGAACTCGCGGCGCACGCCGGTCTCGAGAATCGAGATCAGCGCCGGGCGATCGTCGTCGTAGCGCAGCAGGTTTTCGGCGAAGTTGAGCCGCGCGCCCGGAAACCAGCGCGCGCCGGGAAAACGCTCCAGATCGGCGACGGAGACGTCGGCAGAACGAGAGGCGACGATGTCGGTGAAGTCCCACACCGCTTGCCAGAAGGCGCCGGGTTCCGTCACCGACCAGCGGTGCAGGTCCGTGTAGGCATCGAGATCGCGCCCGCTGATCTCGGCCGCGCGCCGGGCGAAACGCGCTATGGCGCTGGCCGCGGCGCGATCCGGGTCGGGTCGCCAGAGCGGGGCGTTGCCGGTCATCAGCGCACCAGCCGGAAGCACTCCCGCAGCTCGCTGACGAACAGCGCCGGCTGCTCGAAGGCGGCAAAGTGCCCGCCCTTGTCCAGCTCGTTCCAGTAGATGATGTTCTTGTAGCGGTTGCCGGCCCAGCGCTTCGAGCAGACGAAGATCTCCTTCGGGAAGATGCTGCAGCCGGTGGGCGTCTGGACCTCGCCCGCGGAAAACGACCCGAAGCTTTCCCAGTACAGGCGCGCGGACGAAGCGCCGCTGGCGGTGAGCCAGTAGAGCATGATGTCGTCGAGCATCTCGTCACGGCTGAGGGCATTCTCCGGATGGCCTCTGCAGTCGGTCCAGGCCCAGAACTTCTCCAGGATCCAGGCGGCCTGCCCGATCGGCGAGTCCACCAGGCCGTAGCCGAGGGTCTGGGGCCGCGTGCTCTGCTGCTTGGAGTAGCCGGAATCCCAGTCCTGGTAGTGCTTCATGCCGGCCAGTCCGCGCTTTTCGATCTCGCTCAGGTTGTCGTCGATCGGATCGGGGCGCGCCGAGACCATGTTCACGTGGATCGCCCGACAGTGGTCGGTGTCGCGAATGCCGAGTCCGGTGGTCACCGCCGACCCCCAGTCGCCGCCCTGGGCGACGTAGCTCGAGTAGCCGAGCCGCGCCATCAGCGTAGCCCAGGCGTCGGCGATTTTTTCAACGCCCCAGCCGGGCTCGGTGGGCTTGCCGGAGAAGCCGTAGCCGGGCAGGGCGGGGCAGACCACGTGGAAGGCGTCGGCGGCGTCGCCGCCGTGGCTCGCCGGATCGCACAGCGGTCCGATCACCTTGAGGAACTCCACCACGGAACCCGGCCAGCCGTGGGTCATGATCAGGGGCAAAGCGTCGGGGTTCGGCGAGCGGGCGTGGATGAAGTGGATGTCGACGCCGTCGATGGGCGTGATGAACTGGTCGAACGCATTGATCGCGGCCTCTGCCCGACGCCAGTCGTACTGATGCTCCCAGTGGTCCTTGATCTGGCGCATGTAGTCCAGGGGCACCCCCTGGGACCAGTCGTCCGGGGTTTCGCGCTCCGGCAACCGGGTGAGGGACAGGCGGGTCTTCAGGTCGTCGAGGTCGCGCTGCGGGACGTCGATGCGGAACGGTCTGATGTCGCTCATGGCTGAATGCTCGCGTTGATGGTCAATGACTCCCGTTGCGGAAATTCCCGCTACAGAGAGGCGCAGACGTGGCCGCCGTCCACCACCAGCACCGAACCGGTCATGTAGCTCGAGGCGTCCGAGGTCAGCAGCAGCAGGGGTCCGTCGAGGTCGTCGAAGTCGCCGAAGCGACGCATGGGAATGCCCTGCATGAACGCCGGCGCCTGATCGCTTTCGAGCAGCAGCCGGCTGACGTCCGTGAGGATGTAACCGGGCGCCAGGGCATTGACCCGGATCCGGTACCGGGCGGCCTCGAGGGCCATGACCTCGGTCATACGCGACAGCGCGCCTTTCGACACCGCGTAGGGGAACTGGCCTTTGATGGTGCGGCGGTCGGTGATGGACGAGATGTTCACCACGTTGCCGCCGCTCTGGCCGTTGGCCACCACCCGTTCGGTGTAATGCTTGGCCATCAGCCAGGCGCCCTTGAGGTTGGTGTCCATGACGAAGTCCCAGTCGTCCTCGTCGATCATCATGTAGGTCTTGGCGCCAGCTTCGACCCCGGCGTTGTTGATGAGCACGTCGATGGGACCGAAGTTCGACTCGGCGGTATCCAGAAAAGCCCGGATGCTGTCCGAGCTGCGCACGTCCAGGGCGGCTCCCAGCGCCTCGCCCCCGGCGCCGCGGATTTCCTCCACCCGGGCCGCCACCTTGTCGGTGCGTCGGGCACCCAGAACCACCCGGGCGCCGGCGCTGGCGAGCACTCCGGCGAAGTGGCTGCCGAATCCCGAAGAAGCGCCGGTGATCACCACGTGCTTGCCGTCCAGGCGAAACGTCTGCATGGCCCGCTCCCTCCTTTTGGGCGGGATCGTACCATGCTCGAACGCGCCGTCGGTGGCGCGCAGACGTGATCAGAGCGTTCCTAGAGGTCGCCTTTCACCCGCAGCAGCACCTCGCCGAGGGGCATGTGAATGATTTCGGTGCGCCGGCCCTGGCGGCGGCTGACCCGGCACAGGCCCGTGAGTTCGTCCACTTCCAGTACGAAGTGCAGGGCCTGTTCGTGGGTGAACACGCGGCCGAGCACGAGGCCGCGCCAGCTGTCGACGTACTCCTGCATGCTCGTGTCTGACCCTTCGGCCATCCCGGTTCCCCGCTGTGACATCGCGCGTCCGAGCGGAAGTATGTCGCAGCACCGCTGTGCGCTGCTCGAACCTCGATCACAAATCCGCGGCGCAAACCGCTGTAACCGGTGGGTTCAGGCGTACGGCGCGAATCCGCCCGGCACCACGTCGAGCAGGCGTCGGGCGCCCTCGGGCAGGGCGTGGACGTCGTCGGGGTCGTTGGTGACGAGGTGATTCTCGATCGGCTTCAACCAGCTGACGATGTAGCCGAGGTAGAGACCCACGCGTGGCGCCGGATCGCGGTTTTCGCCCCCGGAATGGATGGCCTTGCCGGTATAGATGAGCGCCGAGCCCCGGGGCATGGTGGCGAGACAGATCTCGTCGTCCCGGGGCGTACGGCCGGGTTCCCAGCGATGGCTGCCGGGCACCACGCGGGTCGCGCCGTTGCTCGCGGTGAAGTCGGTCAGCGCGCAGTTCGCGCTGACCAGCAATTCGTTCGGCTCGACGCTCTGTGCCCGACGCCAGGAGACCGCGTCGGTGTGAAACGTCTGCGCCCCCTGATCCGGGTAGAGCACCATCAGTTCGGCGTTGCTCAGACGCAGATCGTTCGCGAGCCCGGAATCGACGAACAGCCGCTGACCGAGGCCCAGAAACAGCGGATGGGTCAGCACGTCGACCATGCCCGACGACTTGCTGAACAGACCGTGCAGGCGCTTCGTGCGGGCACCGTAGAACGCGTCCCGATATCCCAGATCGTCCTGGCCGGGTACGACGGCATCGAGATGACCTTCGAAATCGGCGAGCAGTCGACGACACAACCCGGCGCCCAGAACATTCAGCGCGATACAGGCTCCGTCGTCGGCCAGGGCGTCGACGATCGCGTCCACGCGGTCTGCTTCGATACGCTGCAACTCCGCCACGGTCGTCATCCCTGAACGTTGCTTAGTGGCAAGTATGCGGACCTGTCGGACGCAGTCAAAAGCCGGATCCCGAAAGCAGACTCTGCGGCCAGGTTCTCCTGTCGGGCGGGTGGGGTCGGCCGCTGACGGCAAGGAGCGGGCGGTCGCCCTGCAATGGCGAATTCGAGATACTTGAATTTCATCAGATCGCCGAGTGATTCTCGATGGAATTTCCAACGCCAACAAGACCAAGTCTCTCTGGCTACGTCGAAACCGGGAAGCTCCTACCCTGGATGTGGGTCGATGCCAGAATGGCCACCGCTCGTAGCTATTGGATCACGACCCATGCAAAACCGTTTCCGTCATCGAGGCCCGTATGGGGCGTCTGGCGTTCACCATGGTTATGGTTCAGTACGGGCTCCGCTGTGGGCAGGAACATTGCGCGGAACGCCACAGTTCAGGTCAACCTGGAGAGCGCGGATGAGGTCGTTCTGATTGAGGGTATCGCAACGGAGTTGCCGGAAGACCACGCTGTTGATTGGGCTAGAACCTATAACGAGAAGTACAACTGGGACATGCCTGAGGCCACCGACTCCGTGTGGCAAGTGACGCCTACGCGCGTTCTGGCATGGATCTGCGATAGCTCAGGACTAGACCACGGCGCTGGATTCTCCAACTCCGCCACTGAGTGGCGATTCCAAAAGCAGTAAGGGCTGCTCTGGGTCGAAAGCAGGGGAGACAGCCTGGCCTGAGCGTCCTTCGCAGTGATCTGTGACGCGTTCTACACATTCGCTGTTCAGCGTGCTTCAAGCTCCGCTGCGAACCAATCTTCCCGCAGGGCGCATGGCCCTTCCGCGCGCATGATCCAGCTTCGTCAGTACATCAACGCCCTAGAAAACCGGATCATCGGCCGCGTGTTCTCGTACGAAGGCCAGATGCACTTCGTTGTCGGTGTGGACGATGAAACCGGACTGGCGTGCGTCAACTACAAGGGCCGCCGGGGAGTCGAGCAGATCTTGATGCCGCTGGCGGAAGTAGTTCTCCGCCTGCAGCGTGAGAACCCGAGCGAGGAGTACGAAGACGGCGACGACGAGGACAGCGAGGACCTGGACGTGGATTTCTGAGGGAATTGCGCCCGATTCAGACGGAGCCGGGCGGGTGGTTCTGAGGCCTGAAAACTGCGGGTTAACCTTTTGATTTTCAAGATGGTCGGAGTGAGAGGATTTGAACCTCCGGCCCCCACGTCCCGAACGTGGTGCTCTACCAAGCTGAGCTACACTCCGACAGTCCCGCGGCGGCGTGCGGGCCCGCGATGGCCTGCGGGGCGCGTATTGTAAGAGCGGTCGGCGACGGCGACAACCGCCTCCCGAGGGTAAATCACACCAGCATGCGTTCGCGCTTGTAGAGCGACACTGCCAGCCAGGTCGTGAGCAGGGCGAGCGTGCCGGTAGCGCCCACGGAGACGGCCACGTGGCTCGCGATCAGCGGCTCTCCCTTGATAAGGGCGGTGATCAGCGTCGACTGGGACAGGCTTGGAATCAGCATCAGCGGGGCGCTGGGCGCCAGGTTCAGCATCTGGGTGATGATCAGAGGCAGGGTCGGCACCAGGATGACGACGGTCAGGTAGGTCTGTGCCTCCTTGTAGCTCTTGGCGAAAGACGCGACCACGGTCAGGAGTGCGGCGCCGAGCGCGATGAGCGGCGTCGACACGGCAAAGACCTTCAGGCACGTGATCAGGTCGATGCTGAGCGACATCCCGATCCGGTGCAGCGGCACGAAGGGCACCGACGCGGACAGGCTCAGCAGGAACAGGGCGGTGGACACCGCACTGAAAACGCTGGCGGCAGCCACCTTGCCGAGCACGAGCTGGGCGCGCGAGACGGGCTGCGACAGCAGCGGTTCCAGGGAGCCGTGCTCGCGCTCGCCGGCGGTGGCGTCGATGGCGAGGTAGAACCCGCCCATGAACACCACCAGCACCAGCAGATACGGCAGCACACCGAGGATCGTCACGGCGCGCGCTGCCGGGGAGGCGGTGTCGATCGCGCTGACCTGGATCGGCCCGAGCACCACCGGATCGATTCCCCGCAGCTGCAGGCGCAGCACGGCGAGCTTGCGCGCGTACTGGCCGATCAGCTGTTCGGCTCGGGAGAAATTGCGCCGGGCGGTGCCCATCTGCGAGCTGTCGTAGATCAGGCTCAGCGACGCGCTGTGGCCGTCGGCGAGCCGTTGCGGATAGTCGGGGTCGATCACCAGCAGCAGATCCTCGCGCCCGTCGCGCACCGCCTGGCGCGGGTCGTCGAGGTCGACTTCCGCCAGCTCCAGGTTCTGCCGGCCGAGGTACGCCACGAGCTGCGGGGCGTGCTCGGCACCCACCACGGCCAGGCGAAAGGCGTCGCGGGATTCCCCGAGCGTGCTGGTGAGCACGAAGGACATCATGCCGGTGAACAGCACCGGGCCGAGCAGAGCCAGAGAAAAAGACGCGAGCAGGGTGCGGCGGTCGCGCAGGTTGTCGCGACATTCCTTGACCAGCACGACGCCGAAGCCGCTCATGCTGCCGGCTTCCCGACGACGTGGACGAAGGCGTCTTCCAGGTCCTGTTCGCCGGTGTGGCGCCGCAGCGCCTCCAGGGATCCGGAGAACCGCACCTTGCCGTCGCCGACGATCACCAGGTCGTCGCAGAGACTGGCGACTTCCTGCATCACGTGGCTGGAGAACACCACGCAACGACCTTCGGCTTTGAGGTTCGCGATGATCTCGCGCAGCGCCCTCGTCGCCATCACGTCGAGCCCGTTGGTCGGCTCGTCGAGGAGCACGTTGTTCGGGTCGTGGACCAGCGCGCGGGCCAGCGCCACCTTGATGCGCTGGCCCTGGGAGAAACCGCCGACGCGTCGGTCGGCGAACTCCGACATGTCGAGCCGTTCCACGAGCACGTCGGTCCTGGCCCGGAGCGCGGCCTTCGACATGCCGTGCAGCGCGCCGAAGTAGGCCACGTTTTCCCGCGCCGTGAGGCGCTCGTACAGGCCCGAGCTATGGGGCAGCACGCCGATGGCCCGGCGCACGGCGGTCGGGTCGGCAGCCACGTCGCAACCGTCCACCCAGGCGCGCCCGGCGTCCGGGCGCAGCACCGTGGCGAGCATCCGCAGTGTCGTGGATTTGCCGGCGCCGTTGGGTCCGAGCAGAGCCGTGATGCGGCCGTCCGGCGCTTCGAGGCTGACGCCGTCGACGGCCCGCACGCGGCCGAAGGATTTTTCCAGTCCCTCGGCGCGGATCACGGCGGCGGCCCGAGCAGATCGACGAAGAAGGGGTCCGCCGCCAGGCGCTCGACGCACGCGCTGTCCAGGTTCTCGAGGCTGCCGCTGTCGATGAAGTCGGCGACCAGGTTCGGCACACAGCCCCGGGCGATCACGCCGTGCCCCTGCCCGGGTGCCACCACCTGCAGGCTCGCAGGCAGCGATCGGGCCGCGCGCTCGGCGTACTCGGGGGGCGTGATGGGGTCGTGCTCGCCCGACAGCAGCAGGACCGGCGAGGCGGCCGTCAGCGGTGCGTCGAAGTCGGGATCGCGCACCCCGCGCGGCCAGATCGCGCAGATGGTCTGCAGCGCACGCACCTGGTCGCCGCCGAGATAGGTGCGCTCCAGTTGCGGCCACAGGGTCTCGAGGCCGGCGTAGAACGGAACGTCCTCCGTGCACACCACGCTGTTGTGCATGCCGAAGCTGATGGCCTGCTCCAGATCCCGTTCGATCCGCAGAGCCTGGGCGGCGAGCGGCAGATAGTTCCGACGCGCCTCGGCCTCGTCGATGATCAGGGGTATCAGTGCCGCGGTCTCCGGCGCGTAGCTGAGCAGGCGCAGGGTCATGGCCAGATGAGCATAGTGAAGGGTGAGCGTTCGCTGCCGTCCGGTGACCGGGTCCGGCACCTCCAGTTCCACCGGATCCTCCCGCAGCCGGGCACCCAGGCGCTGCAGCTGTGCGCCCGGATCGGGAAACGCGCCCGCGCAGTAGGCGGCCTCGCGACAGCGCCGCAGAATGTCGTCGAGGGCGGCCTGGGCGTTCAGCGCGACGTCGGGACCCAGGGTCAATCCCGGCGGCACCACGCCGTCGAGAACCACGCTGCGAACGGCCTGCGGGTAGCGTCGCAGGTAGTGCTGGGCGACCCGGGTCCCATACGACACGCCGTAGAGATTCCAGGCGCGGTAGCCGAGACGCACGCGCAGCCGCTCGAGGTCCGTCACCGCGACGCTGGTGGTGAACTGCCTCGGGTCGTGGTGCAGGCCGTCGAGGCACGCCCGCGTGGCGGCGCGCACGAGGTCCTCGTCGAAGTCGACGGTGGCGGCTTCCAGGTTGGGACAGACCAGGGCGCTGGAACGACCGGTGCCGCGCTGGTCGACGAGGATGATGTCGCGCTCCCGGCGCAATCCGGCGAAGGCGGGTTCGAAGTCGACGTACAGCGCCGCCGAAGAAGCGCCGGGACCGCCGTTGATGATCGTCACGGCATCGGCCGCGGCCTCGGGCGCGAGCGAGGGAATGCGGGCGACGAACAGATTGACGCTGGCTCCATCCGGGTCCTCGGGGTCTTCCGGAACGTCGATGGTGGCACAACGGGCATCGACACGACCCTGGCCGCCGCTGCCGCGCAGCTCGCAGGGCGAGAAGTCCACGGGCGCCGTCGCGGGGGTTGCGGCGGCGGTGGCGACGGCTGCAGCGAGCAGGCTTGCCAGGAGCAATGGGCCGACCGAGGCTCGTGATCCGGCATGGCTCACCCGGTGCGTTAGCTGAGCCGGGCGGTCGAGTAGTTGGCCAGCGCCTCCAGCGCGTCGCGGTGCGCGGTGTCCGGCAGCCCGCTCAGGCTGTCGAGCGCCCGCAGCGCCTGTGCGCGTGCCGCCTGTTGCGCGTAGTCCAGGGCGCCACAGCGACGGACCACGGCGAGCACGTCGTGCAGTCGCTCTGCCGAACGCTTGCTGAGGGCGTCGCGCAGCAGGTCCGCGTCGGCGGCAGGTGCGATCGTCAAGGCCTGAATCAGCGGCAGCGTCAGCTTGCCCTCCGCGAGGTCGTCGCCGACGTTCTTGCCCATCACGCCGGGATCTCCGGCGTAATCGAGATAGTCGTCGACGAGCTGGTAGGCGAGACCGAAATGCAGGCCGAAGCGTCTGAGCGCCGCGATTTCCTCCGGGTCGTCGCTTGCGAGCACACCGGCCGTATGGGCTGCCGCCTGAAACAGCAGCGCCGTCTTGCAGCGGATCACTTCCAGATAGTCGGCCTCGGTCAGGGCCAGGTTGCCGACGTTGGCGAGCTGCATCACTTCGCCTTCGGCGATGGTGTTGGTCGCGTCCGAGAGGATCGCCATGACGTCCATGTTCTCCAGCTCGACCATCAGCTGGAAGGCGCGGGAATAGAGGAAATCGCCGACCAGCACGCTGGGCGCGTTGCCCCAGGTGGCGTTTGCGGTTGCGCGGCCCCGGCGGCGGTCGGATCGATCCACCACATCGTCGTGCAGCAGAGTTGCGGTATGGAGAAATTCGATCACCGCGGCGAGGCGGACGTGGTCGACGCCTTCGTAACCGCAGGCGCGGGCTCCGAGCAGCACCAGCAGCGGGCGCAGGCGTTTGCCGCCGCTCTCGACGATGTGCCGGCCGATGTCCTCCACCAGCCGCACGTCCGAGGTGAGCTGGCGCGGAATCAACTCGTTCACGGCGGCGAAATCGTCCGCCACCAGGGCATACACGCTGCCCAGTCCGGCATGTCTGGCGGCTTCCCGGCCGGCGCTCTTGCTGATGGCGTTGGTAGCGATTACGGGTGATCCTGGCAGTGCTGAGGTTGGCCCGCCGCCGCCGTACCGTGACGGACTGCGGGGGTGCAGATCATCGAATTCTCGCCGAGTTCCTCCAGCCTAACTCGTTGTAATCGAATATTTTTGCCCGTAGAATACCGCGCCTTCGAGCGACCAGGTAGCTGGCATCATGCCGTCGGGCCAAGGTGGCCCCGCACATGCTCTCGGCGTCGCAGGGATCCCTGTCGGTTTCCCGGTTTCATCTAACGCCTCGGCCGTTCCGGTCCGGAACGCCGGGTCGATGCTGGAGAAGAAAGTATGTTTGCTGTTTTCGCGAGCGGTGGCAAGCAGCACCGGGTGACCGAAGGCGAAGTCGTGCGCCTCGAACTGCTCGACGCCGAACCGGGCGAGGAAGTGGTGTTCGACAAGGTGCTGCTGCTGGCGGACGGCGACAGTGTCTCCGTCGGCGCGCCCTATGTGGACGGCTGCCGGGTCAAGGGCGAAGTGGTCGCCAGCGATCGCGGCAGGAAGATCCGCATCATCAAGTTCAAGCGGCGCAAGGGCTACATGCGCACCCAGGGCCACCGTCAGTGGTACACCGACGTCAAGATCACCGGCATCAACGCCTGAGGCTCTGCCCGGCATAGCGCTGAGCACACAGCTGAGCACTTAGAGGAGACACCGTGCCATGGCACACAAGAAAGCAGGCGGCAGTACCCGCAACGGCCGCGATTCGGAATCCAAGCGCCTGGGCCTGAAGAAGTCCGGCGGCCAGGCCGTTCAGGCCGGCAACATCATCGTCCGCCAGCGGGGGACCCGCTATCATCCCGGCGCCAACGTCGGCATGGGCCGCGATCACACCCTGTTCGCCACCGCCGATGGCCAGGTCAAATTCGTCACCCGCGGCCCGAAGAGCCGTAAATTCGTGACGGTGGAACCCGCCTCGGCGGAGGCCTGAAGCACGAAGCCCCGCTCCCCGCGGGGTTTTTTTTATGCAGTTCATCGACGAAGCCAGCATTCGCGTGGAAGCCGGCAAGGGCGGTAACGGCTGCCTGTCGTTCCGACGCGAAAAATACGTGGCCAAAGGCGGCCCTGACGGCGGTGACGGGGGCGACGGCGGCGATGTCGTGCTGGTCGCCGATGCGGCGCTCAACACCCTGGTCGACTTCCGCTTCCAGCCCCTCTATCGGGCTCATCACGGCGAGGCCGGCGCCGGGCGCAACAAGACCGGGGCACGCGGTGAGAGCCTGCGGGTCCGGGTGCCGGTGGGAACGTCGGTGGTGGACGAGGAGACCCTCGAAACGCTCGGCGACCTCACGGAGCCCGGGGAGACCCTGACCGTCGCTCACGGTGGCCGCCGCGGGCTCGGCAACACCCATTTCAAGTCGAGCACCAACCGCGCCCCGCGACGCACCACGCCGGGTCAGTCCGGAGAGGTGAGGCAACTGCGGCTGCAGCTCAAGCTGCTCGCTGACGTGGGCCTGCTGGGCATGCCGAACGCCGGCAAGTCGACCCTGATCAGCAAGGTCTCGGCGGCGCGGCCGAAAGTGGCCGACTATCCGTTCACCACGCTGGTCCCCAATCTGGGGGTGGTCAAACGCGGCGGCGACGACAGTCTGGTCATGGCGGACATTCCCGGTCTCATCCGCGGCGCGGCGGAGGGCGCCGGGCTCGGCGTGCAGTTCCTGCGCCACCTGGCGAGAACGCGCATTCTGCTGCACCTGGTGGAGGCGCTGCCGACGGACGCGACCGAGCCGCTCGACAACCTGCAGCTGATCGAGGACGAACTCGTGGCCTACAGCCCGGCGCTCGCCGAGCGGCCGATCTGGACCGTGCTGACCAAGGTCGATCTGATCGACGACGCGCGTCGCGCGGCGCTGCTCGAGCAGCTGGCCCGCGCCTATCCGGACCGCCCGCTGTATGCGGTGTCTGCAGTGACCGGCGCCGGTCTCGACGAACTCGCGCGGCCGCTGCTGGAAGCCGTGCGTCGACACCGGCTCAGGCTCGCCAGCGATGAGGCGTTTGCCGGGGCGCAGGCGCAGCTCGAAGCGCGAATCGGTGCAGATGTGCTAAAAAGCGCCCTGGAAAAACGCCCGAGTCGGGTCTCGGGTGACAGCGCCGGAGACATCGACGGATTCGACGGTGCCGGCGATGACGACGACGATCACGACGTCGAAGTCGTCTACGTCCGCGACTAGCCGGAGCGCGTTCCCGAGTCATGACCAGCAGCGAGGAGCAGAACCGTCAGCAGCTCGGTCGTGCCCGACGGGTAGTGGTCAAGATCGGCAGCGCGCTGCTCACCGATCCCGGGACCGGCCTTGCCCGGAATCGTATCGGCGTCTGGTGCGAGGACATCCACCGCCAGCTGCTCGCCGACCGCCAGGTTCTGCTGGTATCTTCCGGAGCCGTCGCCGAGGGGGTTGCGCGCCTCGGGCTCGGCAGCCGTCCGGCGACGATTCACGGGCTGCAGGCCGCCGCCGCGGTCGGCCAGATGGGTCTGGTGGAAGCCTACGAGAAGGCATTCTCCGCCCACGCCCGGCGCACCGCCATGGTGCTGCTCACCCACGACGATCTGGCCGACCGCCAGCGCTACCTCAACGCCCGCGCCACGCTTACCACTCTGCTCGATCTCGGGGTGATCCCGGTGATCAACGAAAACGACACCGTGGCGACCGACGAGATCCGCTTCGGCGACAACGACACCCTGGCGGCACTCGTGTGCAACCTGCTGCAGGCGGATCTGCTGGTCATTCTCACCGACACCGAGGGTCTGTACCGCCGGGATCCCCGGGACGATCCGTCGGCGCCCCTGGTTCCCTGGGCGGATGCCAACGACGCCGGTCTCGACGGCATGGTGGGAGAAACCCGCGGCGAGCTCGGCCGGGGCGGCATGGTGACGAAGCTGAAGGCCGCCCGCATCGCCGCCCGTTCGGGCGCCAACACGGTGATCGCCAGCGGCCGCGAGCCGGACGTGCTGGCGCGGATTCTCGCCGGCGAATCCGTCGGTACGCTGCTCAGCGCTTCGATTCTGCCGATGGACGCCCGCAAGCGCTGGATTGCCGGACAGCTGCGGCCGAAGGGCGATCTGGTACTGGATGCGGGTGCGGTGGCGGCGCTGAATTCCCGCGGCGTCAGCCTGCTGCCGGTGGGCGTGGTGGCCGTGCACGGGCGGTTTTCGCGGGGCGACCTGGTGCGCTGCGTGGACGCGGAGGGGCGCGTGGTGGCGCAGGGACTGGTGAACTATTCGAGCGACGAGGCCGAACGGCTGAAGGGGGCGGCGAGCTCGGAAATCGGCGCGCGGCTCGGGTTCCGGCTGGAACCCGAGCTGGTGCATCGGGACAATCTGGTGATGCTGAGCGGAGCGCTCAGGAATTCAGGCCCGTGACCGCTGCGCTCAGTCGCGATTTGTGCCGGGCCGCCTTGTTCTTGTGCATGATGCCCTTGTCGGCCATCCGGTCGATGACGGGCACGGCGGCAGCCAGCGCGGTGCGCGCGGCATCGTGATCAGCGCTGCCGACCGCAGCCTGCACGCGCTTGATGTACGTGCGTACCATGGAACGCTGACTGGCGTTCTGGGCGCGGCGTTTCTCTGCCTGCCGGGCGCGCTTGCGGGCTTGTGCGGTGTTCGCCAAATCGGTCTCCGAGGATCGTGGTTCGAAAGGCGCGGTAATATGCCGGCGGGGTTGGGGTATGTCAACCAGCACTGAGCCGGCCGCCCGTCAGAACAACGTCGCCGCACAGGGCTCGGTGGTCGCCGGCATGACCCTGCTCTCGCGGATCTCCGGATTCGCGCGCGACATGGTCCTGTCCTACTTTTTCGGTGCCGGCGCCGCGGCGGACGCGTTCTTCGTCGCCTTCCGCATCCCCAACTTCTTTCGTCGGTTGTTCGCCGAGGGCGCTTTCGCCCAGGCCTTCGTGCCGGTGCTGGCGCGCTATCGCGACGAGTCGCCGTCGACCTATCTGGCGTTCGTCGCCGCGGTGGCGGGGAATCTGGCGCTGGCGGTCTGGGCCGTGGTGCTGCTCGGCGTCGTCTTTGCACCGGCGTTGGTGGTGGTGTTTGCTCCCGGCTTCTGGGATGCCCCGGATCAGTTCGACATCGCCACCGGCATGCTCCGGGTCACCTTTCCTTACCTCGGCTTCATCTCGCTGACCGCCTTTGCCGCCGCGCTGCTGAACAGTCACGGACGCTATGCCATCCCGGCGTTCACCCCGGTGCTGCTGAATCTGTCGCTGATCGGCGCCATGCTGTTCGCCACCGGCGCCTTCGAGGAGCCGGTCTACGCTCTGGCCTGGGGGGTCTTTGTCGCCGGTCTCGCTCAGCTCGCCTTTCAGATTCCGTCACTGGTCCGCCTCGGCCTGCTGGTCGTGCCGCGGCCGAGCCTGAGTCATCCCGGCGTCCGTCAGGTTGGGCGCCTGCTGCTGCCGGCGATGTTCGCGGCGTCGGTAAGTCAGATCAATACCCTGATCGACACCATGCTCGCCTCGACCCTGACCACGGGCAGTATCTCCTGGCTCTACTATGCGGATCGCCTGCTCGAACTGCCGATCGGCCTGGTCGCGGTTGCGCTCGGTACCGTGCTGCTGCCGAACCTTTCGCGGCTCGCCAGCAGCGGTGACAGGGAAGGATTCACAGCGACTCTGGAATGGGGGCTGCGCATGGGCGCGCTGCTCGGAATGCCGGCTGCCGTGGCGTTGTACGTGCTGGCGCTGCCGCTGGTGGCTACCCTCTTTCTGCGCGGGGCCATGACGCCGCTGGATGCGCTCATGGCGTCGCTGGCGGTGCAGGCCTTTGCCCTGGCGCTGGTACCCCTGGTCATGGTCAAGGTGGTGGCTCCGGCCTATTTCTCCCGCGAGGACACGGCCACGCCGTTCCGCTTTGCGGTGGTGGCGGTGTCCACGAACGTGGCCCTCAACCTGGCGCTGTTCTCCTGGTTCGGCCACGTCGGCCTGGCGTTCGCCACCGCGGCGGCGGCCTGGGTGCATGCGTGGCTGCTGGTGCGTGGCCTGCTGCGGCCGGCGCATCCCGGCCTGATCGCCTTGAGTCCGAGCCGCCAGCTGCTGGTCAGCCTTGCCCGATCCGCTGCAGCGGCCGTGGCGATGGGCATCGGCCTGTGGTGGTGGTTGCCGGAACCGGCGGCGTGGATCGAGGCAGCGTCCTGGACCCGCGCCGGTTGGATCACGCTCTGCGTTGCGGCGGGGGGCGCGGGCTATCTGCTGCTGATCGTGCTGCTCGGCGAGCGTCCGGGCCGGCTCCTGCACCGGGCGTGACCCGGGGTCGGCGGGTACCCGTATAATGGCGCTCATGGAAGTCGTCGTCGGCCTGCACAACATCAGATCCCGCCACAGGGGATGCGTGCTGACCGTGGGCAGCTTCGATGGCGTGCATCGCGGTCACCAGAAGCTGCTCTCCCAGCTGGTGCAGAAGAGCCGCGATCTCGCCACGCCGAGCATGCTGCTCACCTTCGAACCCACGCCGCGGGAGTTCTTCCGCGGCGACGCGGTCCCCGCCCGGCTCACCCGGTTTCGCGAGAAGATCACCCTGCTGGAACGGACCGAGCTGGATCGCGTGCTGTGCCTGCCGTTCAACGAACGCACAGCGAGGACCTCGGCGGACTGGGTGGTGGACGAGCTGCTGGCGAACCGGCTGGGTGTGCGCCACCTGGTCGTCGGGGACGACTTCCGTTTCGGGCATGGTGCCCGCGGCGATTTTCAGATGCTCGAGGAAGCCGGCGGCCGCCATGGCTTCGGGGTCGAGCGCATGCAGACGCTGATGCTGGAAGGCGAGCGGGTCAGCAGCACGCGGGTCCGCAAGGCCCTGGCGGACGGCGACTTCGCCCTCGCCGAGGCCCTGCTCGGACACCCCTATTTCATGATGGGGCGGGTGGTCTATGGCCGTCAGCTCGGCCGCCAGCTCGGCGTGCCCACCGCGAACATCCGCCTGCAGCGCTACCGCACGCCGCTGCAGGGCGTGTTCGCGGTCACCGTCGATGGCCTCGATCGCACCCACCAGGGCATTGCCAACGTCGGCGTGCGCCCGACCGTGGAAGGCAAGGAGCCGCTGCTCGAAGTGCATCTGTTCGACTTTGCCGACGACGTCTACGGTCGCCTGCTGACGGTGGAGTTCAAGCGCAAGATCCGAGACGAACGCGCCTTCGACGGGCTCGACGCGCTGAAAGCTCAGATCGACCGCGACATCGTCGAGACCCGTGAGTTCTTCGCCAATGCTTAGGTGGTTGTGGCTCGGCGTCGCGGTGGCAACGCTGGATCAGCTGGTGAAGATCCAGGTGGCGCGGGTGCTCCAGCTCGGCGAGGAGATCCCGGTGACGCCGTTTCTGTCGTGGGTGCGCTGGCACAACGAAGGCGCCGCCTTCTCCCTGCTCGACGACGCCGCCGGCTGGCAGCGCTGGTTCTTCATCGCCCTGGCGCTCGGTTTCGTCGCGTTCATCGTCTACGAACTGCGCCGTCTGCCACCGGAGCAGCGGATCATGGGCTGGGTGTACGGACTCATCGTCGGTGGCGCGGTGGGCAACCTGATCGATCGCGTCGTGCACGGCTACGTGGTCGACTACGTGCTGCTGCACTGGCAGCAGTATTACTTTCCCGCCTTCAACGTGGCCGACACGGCGCTCACGCTGGGCGCGCTGCTGTGGATCGGCGTGATGATCGCCGAGCACCGTCGCGAGCGACAGGAACCCTCTTCCCCATGAGCGATTCCGCTGCTGCCATAGACGAGCACTCCCGGGTGACCCTGCACTTCGCGCTGCTGCTGGAAACCGGCGAAGAGGTCGACACCACCCGGCGCGGCCGGCCGGCCACCTTCGAGGTGGGCGACGGCAACCTGCTGCCCGGCTTCGAGGCGGCGCTGTTCGGCATGCGGGCCGGAGACGACGCCCAGATCGAACTGCCGCCGGCGCAGGCTTTTGGCGACCACAACCCGGATAACGTGCAGATACTGGACAAAACCCGGTTCCGCGACGTCGACCTCGAACCCGGCCTCGTGGTTTCGTTCGCCGCCCAGGAAGGAGAACTGCCCGGGATCGTCAAGCGGGTTTTCGAACGCACCGTGGAGGTGGATTTCAATCACCCGCTGGCCGGCCGACCCGTGGTGTTCGACGTTTCCATCCTCAAGGTCGAGGACCTGAGCCAGCGCATCCCGCTCGGACAGGACCCTTCGTCGGGGGAATAGCACCGTTCGTCCCGCCCGGCGGGCGGGCTTGCCAGTCAGTGACTAAGCTGAATGAGGACAGCTGAGGATCTGGCAGATGCGTAGTGCCCGCAAACCATCCGGCCTGGCCGGTTTCACCCTAGTCGAACTGATGATTGCCGTGGCGATTCTCGCCATCATCGCCGCCGTCGCGTTGCCCTTGTACAACCAGTACAGCCAGCGCACTTACCGCACCGAGGCCCAGGCCGACCTGCTGAACTGCGCCCAGGGCCTGGAGCGGTTCGCCGCGCAGAACTTCACCTATACCGGGGCCGTGCTCGCCAACGTCTGCAATCCGGCGTCCGTGGATCAGGGGCGCTACGTGATCGCTCTGGCCGTTCCCGACGACGACCAGTTCACGCTGACGGCGACGCCGGTAGCCGGCGGTCCCATGGACGGTGACGGCCCTATGACCTATGACCAGGCCGGCGCCCGGACCTGGGACGGCAATCCCGGATGGGAGGAGTGAAGCCGCGCCGGGCGTGGGTTTCGACCGCTCATCCAGTGAAATTCCCCCGCTCGTCGGCGCATGCGTTCCCTCCCGCCCGTACCTGCCTATAGTCCACCGTGCAATGAATTCCGGACCGGCGATCGAGCGCCTCCGGCAGAACGGAAGCAGAAGCTTATGAGCAATCGCACGCAGAGCAGGTTCCCGGGAACTTCCCGGTTCTCCGGCGCCCGCCGCGGATTTCTCGGCTTCACCATCGTCGAGCTGATGGTGACCCTGGCCGTCGCGTCGGTGCTGATCGGCTTCGCCCTGCCGGCGTTCAACGATTTCGTCCGCCAGCGGACCATGGCTTCGCGCATGAACGATTTCCTGCTGGCCATCACCTACGCGCGCAGCGAGGCCATCCGCCGCGGGATCAACGTCAGCCTCCAGGCCGAGGACGACGACGATGCCAACGAATGGGGCGGAGGTTACTGCGTGGTGGTCGGCAACAGCGACTGCGACGACGACGATGACGTGCTGCGCCGCTACGAGGCCATGGAGGGCGTGACTTTCGATGCCACCGGCGCCCTCGACGACATCGAGCGGCTGACTTTCAACACCCGCGGCATGCTGGCGAACGCCGGGGCCGGTCGCATCGAGCTGTGCAGCACCGACGATACGGTGGATCCGGGCCGGGCGGTCGACATCACCGCCACCGGACGCGCCGACTACGAGGAACTGGAGTGCCACCCATGACTGATCTGCGTCGTCCCGTGAAGAGATTCGACGGCCGCCGGACCGGTACCGGCTTCTCGCTCATCGAGCTGTTGGTGGCGGTGCTGGTCATGGGCATCGGCGTGCTCGGTGTGACCGCACTGCAGATGGTCAGCCTGCAGAACAACCGCATGGCGCTGGAGCGCGGTGAAGCGGTGTCGCTGGCCTACGACATGATGGATCGGATCAAGGCCAACCCGAGCGCGGCCTACGATGGGATCGCCATCGGCGACGTGCCGCCGGCGGCGCCGGGCTGTCTGGGTGACGGTGCGAACTGCAGCGCGGCACAGATGGCGACCTTCGACGAGTCTGCGTGGAAGTGTCAGCTCGGTGAGTTCCGTGACGATGCCGAATGCGATGCCCTGCGCGCCGCCGGCGTCATTCCCGCCATTGCCGAGCAGCCGGGTCTGCCCGACGGCGACGGCGCGGTTCAGGTCCAGGTGGTGGTGCTGCCGAACGGCGTGCAGGTCTTTCAGGCCAGGGTCACGGTGCAGTGGTCGGCCACCGACGGTCAGCTGCAGACCGTGGTCATCGACAGCCAGGCATGAGGAGCGCTGTGGTGGGACAAGCGAATCTGAACAGAAACCGGGCCGGCGGCTTCTCGCTGGTGGAGCTGATGCTGGCACTGGCGCTGGGCCTGATCGTGGTCACCGGCATCGTCCAGCTGTTCGTCGGCAACACCCAGACCTACAACATTCTCAACGGCCAGGCGCGGCTGCAGGAGAACGGTCGCTTTGCGCTCGAATTCATTTCCCGGGCAGCCCGGGAGGCCGGTTATTTCGGCTGCGCCAACGCCCAGGAGAACATCGTCTGGGCACTGACTGCGGGTAACGTCGACAACTCGAACCTGACGCCGGAATTCGACATCCGCCGTCCGGTGCATGGCGTCGACAATGTCGCCGGCTCGGGAGATCTCGGAACCTATCCGACCCTGACCGCGAACAGCTACATCCCTGCCAACGGCATCGACGCCGATGCTGTCGTCGTGGGCACTGACGTGCTCGCCGTGCGCAGCATGGAGACCCCCGGCTGGCGGCTCATGCAGGAGCTGTTTCCCACCGGCGCGAACAGCAATCCGCGCATCGTCGACACCACTGCCATCCAGGTGGGCGACATTGTCATGGTGTCGAACTGCGAGCAGGCCGCCGTATTCCGCGTGACCGGCATGCCGGGCGGTGGCGGCAACACGGTGTTCCTGCAGCATGCGGTAGCCGGCGGCGGGCTGTTCAGCAACCAGCTGGCGAACATTTCCTCGATCGGTCGCACCTACCAGGAAGACACGCTGGTGGGACGAGTCCAGGGCACCTTCTTTTTCATCGCCGAAGGCGCCGGACTCGATAACCAGGGCAACCCGCCGCTGGCGCTGTGGCAGAAGGTGGGCAGAAACGCGCCCGTCGAGCTGGTTCAGGGCGTCGAGGATCTGCAGGTGCTGTACGGCATCGATACGACCCTGAACGACGGCATTCCCAACGCCAATGAGTACGTCATAGCCGATGACCTGGACATCGACGACGCCAACGTCGTGTCGCTGCGGATCATGGTCACGGTGAACAGCGTGGACGCGGTGACCGAAGACGGACAGGTCCTGCGCCGCACCTTCAGCAAGACCATTCTCCTCAGGAACGCCGATCCGGAGGCTGCATAGTGAAGGCCAGAGCATTCATACCGTTGTCGTTCAACCGCCGCGAGCGCGGGGTGGCCCTGTTCATCAGTCTGGTGCTGCTGCTGGTGCTCACCATCATCGGCGTGTCATCGGTGCAGACGACCTCCCTTGAAACCCGCATGGCGCGCAACGAGCACGACACCCTGCTGGCGTTCCAGGCGGCGGAACTGGCGCTCAAGGACGCGGAAGTATGGCTGCGACTCAACGTCGACAGCGTCGACGACACCGACGCCTTCACGGACGGCGGCGGCGGCGGGCTCTGGACGGTGGCCGAAGACCCGGGTGACGACGATCCCTGGGAGGACGGTGGCGTGTGGACCGGCGGTGGCAGCGTCGTAGCGCCGACCAATCCCGGCGCCGTGGTGGCGGAACCGCCGCGTTATCTGATCGAGCACCTGGGTGACGTCACCCGGTCGGAGAATCCCTGGCAGCTGAATCCGGACTATCCGGATCCGGTGGATCGAATCGCCATGTTCCGCATCACCTCGCGGGGCGTGGGCGGCAGCGCCAATGCACAGGTTCTGCTGCAGGGCACGTTTGGAATTCTGGTTGATTGAGCCGTGGCGCGTAGGGGCCATGTGGAGGCTGTGATGAAGTATCTGAACATCAATAGGCTGATCCGGGACGGGCTGCTCGCCCTGGCACTGGCGTCCATCAGCCAGGCTGGCTGGGCGCTGACGGCGGGCCCGGACGAGAACCGAGCGCTCACCGAGGACTTCGCGTCGCAGAACGTGAGTCTGCCTCCGAACTTCTCCGGGGAGGTGCCTCCGGTCACCTATGCCCAGGCCGGTACCTCCGGCGATTCCGTGGGCACGGTGGTCAGCTTCAATCCGTTCACCGGTGACGTGGTCATCGATCCGATCCCTGACGCCAGCGGCATCCAGACATTCAGATTCACGGCCTCGGACGCTGCGCCAAGCAGCGCCGGCTGGGATCTCACCCTGACGGTGACGGCGGTCAATGACCCGCCAACGTTTGTTGCCGGCGGGGACGAAACGGTAGACGAGGACGATGGCGCGCAGACGGTACCCGCCTGGGCCACGGTGAGCCCTGGTCCCGCCGACGAATCGGGGCAGAGCCTCAGCTTCAACATCGTCAGCAACAGCAATCCTGCGCTGTTTTCGGTGCAGCCGGACGTGGACGACAGCGGCGAGCTGACCTACACGCCGGCGCCCGACGCCTTCGGCACGGCGACCATCACAGCAAACATGAACGACGACGGCGGTGGTACCGACACTTCCGCCAGCGACACCTTCACCATCACCGTGAATCCGGCCAACGACCCGCCGAGCTTCACCGCGGGCTCCGATCAGACCGTGGACGAGGACAGCAGCGGAACGCTTGTCGCGGCGTGGGCCTCGGGCAGCGCGGGTCCGGCTAACGAATCCGCGCAGGCGCTCACCTACAACGTGACCGGCAACACCGATCCGGGTCTGTTCAGCGTGCAGCCGGCGGTGGATGGCGCCACGGGCGATCTTACTTTCACGGTGGCGCCCGATCGCTCCGGTTCCGCGGACATTACGCTCAACGTCTCCGACGACGGCGGCGGCAGCGATACCTCCGGCGACCAGACCTTCACCATCGACGTCACCGACATCAACGACGCCCCGTCGTTCGCCGTTGGCGCGGACGTTGCCGTCGACGAAGATTCCGGTCCACAGACCATCGTCACGTGGGCCACGGCCATCAGTCCGGGACCAGCCGACGAGAGCGGTCAGTCCGTGACGTTCACGGTCGGCAACGACAATGCCCCGTTGTTCGCCGCCGCGCCGACCGTCGACCCGGCCGGAACCCTCACGTTCACGCCGGCGCCCGACATGTTCGGGACCGCGACCGTGACCATCAGCGTTTCCGACGACGGTGGCACTGCCGGTGGCGGTATCGATACCTCGGCAGACCAGGTGTTCAACATCACCGTGGGCGATGTGAACGACGAGCCTTCGTTCAATGCCGGTTCCGATGAGACGGTAATCGAGGATGCCGGCGCACAGACCGTGCCCGGCTGGGCGACGGCGCTGGACACCGGTTCGACGGAAGAGGCGACGCAGACACTGACGTTCAATATCGTCAGCGTCAGTGACCCCGCGCTGTTCGACGTGCTCCCGGCCGTGGACGGCACCAGCGGTGACCTGACTTACACGCCGGCCGCAGATGCGAACGGTACGGCGACGATTACTCTGAACGTGCAGGACGATGGCGGAACCGCTAACGGTGGCGACGACACCTCGGCCGATCAGAGCTTCGACATCACGGTGACCGCGGTCAACGATGTGCCGTCCTTCACTTCCGGCGGCGACGTCGGCGCGGACGAAGATGCCGGTGTGGTGACGATACCCGGCTGGGCGTCCGCCATCAGCGCAGGCCCCGCAGACGAGAGCGCACAGATTCTCAGCTTCAACGTGGTCGGCAACTCCGACCCGAGCCTGTTCGACGTGCAGCCACTGGTCAACGAGACCAACGGCGACCTCACGTTCACGCCGGCCGCGGATCGATTCGGCACGGCGACGATCACGCTGAACGTGTCCGACAGCGGCGGCACCGCAGACGGCGGCGTCGACACATCGGCCGACCAGGCATTCAACATTTCGATCGGCGAAGTGAACGACGAACCTTCGTTCGCGGCGGGCGGTGACGAGACGATTCTCGAGGACGCCGGCTCACAGACGGTGCCCGGGTGGGCGACGGCGCTGGACACCGGCTCGGCGGAGGAGGCGGCACAGACGCTGACCTTCAACATCGTCAGCGTCAGCAATCCGGCACTGTTCGCCACGCTGCCCGTGGTGGATGGGGTCAGCGGCGACCTCAGCTACACCCCGGCCGATGACGCCAACGGCAGCGCAACCATTACCCTGAACGTGCAGGACGACGGTGGCACGGCCAGCGGGGGCGACGACACGTCGCCGGATCAGACGTTCGACATCAACGTCACCGCGGTCAACGATACGCCGACCTTCACGCCGGGCCCGACGGTCAACGTCGCCGAGGATGCGGGTCCGGTAACCGTCAGCGCGTGGGCGACCGGTATGTCGCCCGGCCCGGCGGACGAGTCGACTCAGATCCTCGTCTTCAACGTGGTGGGTAATACGAACCCGGCGTTGTTCAGCACCCCGCCGGCCATCGATCCGGCTTCGGGCGATCTGACCTTTCAGACGGCCGTGGACGCGAACGGCAGCGCCGACATTGCGATCAACCTTTCCGACGATGGCGGTCTGGCCAACGGTGGCGACAACACGTCGGACGACGTGACGTTCACCATCAACGTCTCCGGGGTCAACGACTTCCCGGCGGCGGCAGACGATTCGGCTGTCATGGACGAGGACGCCGGACCGATCCTCATCGACGTGCTGGCCAACGACTACCTGGCGGAGCCGCCGACGGCCATTACCGCAGCCGGAGTCGGTGGTGCCAGCGAAAGCGATCCGGTGATCGTGCTGGACGAAAACGACGATCCCATCGGCGGCCCGAACGGCACGGTGAGCATCGTCGGCAGTCAGATTCAGTACGAGCCGAAAGCCGACTACTACGGTGTGGACTTCTTCAGCTACACCATGACCGACTCGAACGGCGACACCAGCTCGGCGACGGTGACGGTGACGGTCAATCCGATCAACGACCCGCCCACGGCGCCGGCGCAGCGCAACTTCTCCATGCTCGAGAACGACATTCTCGAGGTGGACGTCAACGACGGCCTGCTGTTTGGCTCCTACGACGTGGAAGGTGCGCGGCTCGACGCGTTCGGCAACCCCATGGGGGCGACGCTGACCATCCTGCCCCAGACGCTTCCGGTTGTGGGGGTGGTTTCCATCGACAATGGGGATGGCTCTTTCACCTACACGCCGCCGATCAACTTCGTTGGTGAGGTGACCTTCACCTATCGGGTCAACGACGGCAGCGATCAGAGCTCTGACTACGAGGCCCGGATCGTGGTCTACGAGGCCCCGGATCCGCCGGCGCCGCCGCCGGCCGGCGAGGTGTCGGTGACGTTCAACCTGTCGAACGTGCCGCTGGAGCAGTCCACCAGCGTGTCGCCCAACGTCCTGGTGATGATGGACGACTCCGGCTCCATGGACTGGAACGTGAGCGTTCGCGGCGCCGACGACAACGGCGGCTTCGTGGTCGATAACGATCCGATCGCGACGTCAAACGAGCGCAGTACCACCTACTACTATCTGTGGGATCTCGACACCAATATCTTTGGCGACACTTCCACCAACGGGCGCATTACGCCCGCGGACTACAACCCCACGGTGGCGGGTCTGACCGGCCTGCAGAACGACAACAACACCGACAACAACCAGTACGGCGTGTGGCGCGTGCGCAACGCTCAGTACAACCGCCTCTACTACAACCCCGAGGTCCACTACACGCCGTGGATCGGTCTGGACAACCAGAACAACGATTTCGCCGACGCCAACCCCGTGGCGGTACGGCTCGATCCGCGGGATCCGTTCGATACATTCAACATCATGAACAACCACACCTATCGGTCGGACAACATTCCGCGCTGGCAGACCAATGGTAACCGGGAAGATCAGAACCACACGATCTACATCCCGCACTACTACAGCACCACGGCAACGGCACCGCTGGCCTGGAATGACCCGCACACCCTGGTCGAGATCCGGCCCGGCAACGCGCCGTTCGACGGCGGCCCGGGTCGTGAAGACTGCGCTGCCGACGACGGCGACCCGCTGGACTGCACTTATGCCCAGGAAATCCAGAACTTCGCCAACTTCTTCCAGTACTACCGGACCCGGGAGTACGCGGCGAAGAACGGCCTCGGCAAGGTGATCTCCCAGGTGCAGGACGTCCGGGTCGGCTACGAGACCATCAACGACAATCGCACCGAAGAGATGGCGGAGATGAACGATCTCTACAGCGAGGGCAACAAGCTGGCCCTCATGGACGAGATCTACCGCACCAACTCTGGTGGCGGCACGCCGCTGCGGCGAGCGCTCGATCGGGCCGGCGACCTGTTCGCCGGAAGCGGCGACTACGACCCGCTGCTCCCGGATCCGGAGGGCTTCTGCCAGCAGAACTTCACTCTGCTGTTCTCGGACGGCTACTGGAACGGGGGCGATCCGGCGCAGGACAACGAAGACGGCGACAATTCCAGCGACTTCGACGGCGGCCGCTACGCGGACGGCATTCAGGAGACTCTGGCCGACGTCGCCATGTACTTCTATGAGCGCGACATCCGCCCGGGTATGGACGACCTGGTGCCCGTCGCGCAGCGCGACCGTGTGGCCGTGCCGGCCGGGACCTTCCCGGCCACCGGCAACGCGCGTATGCACCAGCACATGAAGACCTTCACTGTGGCTTTCGGTGTGGTCGGCGACGTGGACCCTCTGACCATACCGGTGGATCCCACCGTGCCGTTCGCCTGGCCGGATCCGGAAGGCACGCCCCAGGGCAAGATCGACGACATGCTCCACGCGGCGGTCAACGGCCGGGGTCAGTTCCTGAGCGCGGTGAACCCGCAGGAACTGCAGACGGCCCTGGAGTCGGCGTTCCTGGAGTTCACCCAGGCGGCGTCGTCCACCTCGGCGGCGGCGTTCAACTCCACCTCGCTGCAGGAAGGCACGCTGCTCTATCGCGGCTTCTACGACCTGCGCGACTTCACCGGCGAGCTGTCGGCGACGCTGCTCAACCCGGACGGCACCCTGGCGGCGACGCCGGAGTGGGTTGCCTCCGAGCAGCTCAATCCCGCCAACAAGCTGCCGAACAATCGCGTGCTGGTGACCTTCGACCCGGCGAACCGGGAAGGTATTCCGTTCCGCCACGGCGACCTGACCCCCGATCAGCAGCTGATGATGAACGCCGATGAAGTCGACTACATCCGCGGTGTGCGCTCGGCGGAACAGCCCGGCGGCCCGTTGCGTCGGCGCAACACCACGGGCGGCCTGCTCGGCGACATCGTCAATTCGAGCCCGGTGTTCGTCGGCAGTCCGCGCGGTCTGAACCGCGACCAGGCGCCGTACCCTGAAGGCGATCTCTACTCCGACTTCCAGGATGACAAAGAGGGTCGTCTGCCGGTGGTCTATGTCGGCGCCAACGACGGCATTCTGCACGGCTTCGATGCCGCCACCGGAGAGGAGCTGTTCGGCTTCGTACCGAACAAGGTGATCGATGCCTCGCAGAACTACCACAGCGATCTCGAGGACTTCACCTCGCCGTTCTACCAGCACCAGTACTTCGTGGATCTGTCTCCGCGAGTCAGCGACGCCTACGTGCGACCAGGTCCGGGTGTCGGGTCGCGGAGCTGGAACTCGGTGCTGCTCGGTGGACTTGGCGCCGGCGGCAAGGGCTTCTTCGCCTTGAACGTGACGGATCCGGGCAGCGACTTCAGCTCCGAAAACAACGCCGAAGACGTGGTGATGTGGGAGTTCACCGACGAAGACGACTCTTCGCCGAGTGCCGCCACCGATCCGTTCGGTGCCCCGGTGAAGGATCTCGGGTACTCGCTCAGCCTGCCGAGCCTGGCGATGAGCAACGTGCCGGACGGCGACGGCAACGAGTGGGTGGCGATCTTCGGCAACGGGCCGAACTCCACCGCCGGCGTGGCGAAACTGTATGTGCTGTTCCCGGACCGCGGTATGGACGGCTGGGGCGCCGGTGACTACGTCAAGCTCGATACCGGCCGGGGCGTGCCCATCGCGCCTGAGCAGCTGGCCGGATATCCCAACGGCCTCGGTTCCCCGGCGCTGGTGGACATCGATCTGAACGGCACCGTCGACTGGGTGTATGCCGGCGACCGGCTGGGTAACCTCTACCGGTTCGATCTCTGCGACCAGGATCCGGTAACGCTCGTCTGCTCCACCAGTACCGGTGACTGGTCGGTCACGCGGATCTTCACGGCGACCTACGACGAAGGCGGCTTCGAGCGGCTGCAGCCGATCCTGACCCAGCCGCTGGTGATCAAGCATCCGGACGAGGATGGCTTCCTGGTCATCTTCGGAACGGGCAGCTACATCGCCCGCGAGGACGCTGACAACGAGGAAATCCAGTCCATCTACGCGATCTGGGATCGCGGCGAGGACAGCCCGGCGACGGCCCTCGACGACAGCAAGGAGTTGCGCCTGGTGGAGCAGGTGCTGACCAACGAAGTCGACGATTCGGTGGCCCCGCCCGTGACCCGGCGCGTACTGACCCGTAACGTGGTGGAGTACGAGCCGGACGACGGCGTTACCGAGGGCACCTACGGCTGGTACATCGACCTCGACATGGAGCGGGCTACGGACACCGTCTCCGGCGCGGCGAATGGCGATACGTCCGGCCGTGCGCCGCCGTCGGCCCAGTTCCCCGGCGAGAAGGCCATCCGCCGCCTGCTGCTGCGCAACGGCGCGATCATCACCACCACGGTGCTGCCGAGCCTGGACGAGTTTTCCTGCTACGGTACCCGTCCCGGCGCCATCCTGCTGTTCGATGCGGTGACCGGTGGTGATCTCGATCGCCCGGTGATCGACTTCAACAACGACGGCGAGATCGACGCAGGTGATCTGCTGACGGTGGACGGTGAGGCCTATGCAGCCGGTCTGCTGTTCAACCAGTCCGACCTCGACGGCGCGCTGGTGGACCTGACCACCCTGGGCGGTCAGGGCGACTCCGACTGGCTGTTCGCCTGCGGTGGTAACGACTGCGTACCGTTCGAGATCGAGCCTCTGGATGACACCCGCACGGGCCGTCTGTCCTGGCGCGAACTCGACGACATCAACTAGAGGAGAAGTGCCGTGACCAAGTCAGCACTGATCGGACTGTTCGCGATGCTGCTCCTGCCGTTCTCGGCAGGCGCGCAGGCGGCGCAGGCAAGCGGCCTGACCGAGGATACGGGCGTCATCCAGGAACTCGATCTGGCCGCCCGGACCCTCGTCATCGACGGCATGCGTTACGACATCGCCGTGGACATGAGCGTGGAGATCGGCGGCAGCTACGGCGCTTTCACCATGCTGCAACCGGGCATGCGCGTCTACTTCGAGTACCGTCGTGAATCGCCCACGGTCCGGCGGATATCCCTGCTCCGGGAGCTCCCGGGGGACGTCGACCTCGAGGAGGTGTGACGCCGGCTCCGCTGTAAGGCGATGGAACCGATATCGTGCGTCGGGTCACGTCAGCATCGGGCGCCGACCTCTATCATTGCGAATAGACTGCAAGGGACGCGGAGAAGGAATGCTGCGCCAAGTTGATGTAGACCGCCTGTCGCTCGGGATGTACGTAGCGGAACTCGACCGGCCCTGGCTCGAGACCCCCTTCACTGTCCAGGGCTTCTACCTGAGAACCCTGGAGGACATCCGCCAGGTAGCGGATCTGTGCTCGGTGGTGATGGTGGATCCGCGCCGCTACGATCCGCAGATCGCCGAGGCCGCCGGCGTGGCCGCCTGCGACGCGCCGGCGGAGGTGACGTTCGAGCCCGGTCAACCCGTGGTGCCGAGCGATCGCTACCGGGACATCAAGAAACTCGAGGAGGAACTGCCGGCGGCAAAGCAGGCGCTGAGCGCCGGCGTGGGCGCGTTCGAGGATTTCTGGAGCGAGCTGACGTCGCGCCGTCAGGTCCCTGTGGAATCGCTGAAGGCGGCCGTGGACCCGCTGGTGAGCAGCATTCTGCGCAACAAGGATGCGCTGGTGACGCTGATGCGGGTCCAGCACTTCGACCGCAACACCCACGAGCACTGCATGGCGCTGGCGGTGTGGGGGAGCCTGCTCGGGCGTCAGCTCGGCCTGTCGCCGGACCAGATCAGGAATCTCGCCCTCGGCTGCTCGCTCGTGGACATCGGCAAGATCGAAGTCCCCAAGGAGATGCTCTACAAGGCGGGCAAGCTGACCCCCGAGGAGTATCAGACGGTCAAATCCCACGTGGTCCACTCGCTGCAGATGGTGGATGAGATGGGCGCCCCGGAAGAGGTCGTCAACACCGTACGCTGGCACCACGAACGCCTGAACGGCAGCGGCTATCCAGACGGCCTGAAAGGCGACGAAATCCCGATGTTCGCGCGCATTGCCGGTATCGTCGACTCCTACGATGCCATGATCAGCCCGCGCGTCTATGCCGAAACCGCATCCTCGTATCAGGCGATGGTGGAGCTGCAGAAGAGCTGTCCGGAGCTGTTCCAGACGGAGCTGGTGGAGCTGTTCGCGCAGTCCATCGGCCTGTTTCCGAACGGCGCCCTGGTCGAGCTGTCCACGGGCGAGGTGGGGGTCGTCTGCGGGCAGAACCCGGGCCGGCGGCTGCGGCCGAAGGTCATGCTGATTCTCGACGGTGACAAGGAGCCGCGCGATGATCTGCTGATCGTCGATCTCAAGGTCGCTGCCGAGCAGGAAGTCCGGATATCCCGCGAGCTCGCGCGCAACGAATACGGTATCGACGCAGCCGAGTACTTTCTGTGAGCCGGCCCGTGCTGGTGGTCGACAACCAGGCGGCCGGCAGCGGATTCATTGCCGTATGCGTGGCGTCCCTGGAGGGTGTCGGCCGGACCACGGGCCTGCTGGGCAGCGAAGCCGCAGGGGCTGCCACCAACGAGTACGCCCGCCGCCTCGGCCAGGTGCTGCGCCCCGACGATCAGCTCGTACAGATTCACGACGCCAAGCACTGCCTGCTGATCCGCGGACTCAAGGACCGCAATCACGCGAGGCTCGCCGGCATGAAGCTGGAGCGGCTGTTCGCAGAGCCGTTCGAGTATCAGAGCGTCGCGATTCCGCTGGAGGTCCGCGCCGGGATTGCCTGTGGCGATGGCAGCGAGGCCGATGCCGAAGCCCTGTTCCGGGCTGCGGAGACCGCCCGGGAGGCGGCGCGCAGCCGCGACAAGGTCTTCGAGCTGGCGAACGACACGGTGATCGGCGACATGCGCCGCGTCTGGCAGCTCAACGATGAAGTCGACGAGGCCCTGTTCCAGCATCAGCTGAAGCTCTACTACCAGCCGAAGGTGGCTGCCGACGGCCATCAGCTGTGCGGCGCGGAAGGTCTGGTGCGCTGGGAGCATCCGGACGGACTGCTGAACCCGGGCCAGTTCCTGCCGCACCTGGAACGCGAAAAGATGATCGCGCTGACCCGCCACGTGGTGCGCCAGTCGATACGAGATCTGGCGGCGAATCCCTGGCTGCCGCCGCTGTCGATCAACCTGGATCCGGATGCCACCGATGAGCCGGCGCTGATTCAGCTCATTCACGACGAGCTGACGCTGTGGAACGTCGATGCGAGCCGCCTGGTCGTGGAGATCACCGAGAACGGCATCGTCCGCAATGTCGAACGCCTGCTCGGCGACTTCGCCGAACTGCGTGGACGTGGCGTGCGCATCTCCATGGACGACTTCGGTACCGGCAGTTCCTCCCTGGCGCAGTTCCGCAACCTGCTGGTGGACGAGCTGAAGATCGACCGCAGCTTCGTCAACAACATCGAGCATGACGAAGCCAACCGCTATCTGGCCGGACTGATCATCGATCTCGGCCACTATTTCGGCATGTCGGTGGTGGCCGAGGGTGTGGAGACGCGTCAGGCGGCCGATGTCCTGCTGGAGGCGGGCTGCGATTCCCTGCAGGGCTTCTACTTCAGTCCGCCGATTCCGCTCGAGGAGTTCTCGCGCTGGGCCGCAGGCCGCGAGCGGCCCCCGGACTGCGCCTGACGCCGTTCACGGCGGGCAACGCACGTTGCGTCCGCTGGCATCTTCCACGATCCCGTCACCGTCGCTGTCCCGGGCCGGCCGTGCCCGCCCCTGGACGTTGATGACTGCCATTCTCGCAGCGCTGGCTTCCGACCCCGGTGGGCAGTAGAGGAAGCTGCCGTTCTGCCATCGGGTGAAGCCCCGGGGATGGAACTGCAGATAGCTGCGGTTGCGGAAAGAACGCCAGTAGATCCGTTCGCCCGGTGCCAGTTCGGGCAGCGCGGTGACCACCCGGTCGGCCGGGTCGAGGCGTCCGTCCGCGTCTTCGTCGATGAACAGCACGAACCCGCGATGCCACTGGTTCCGGCCCAGGCAACCGCTGCTGAGGCCCGGGCACAGGGTCACTACCCGGCCGGAGCTGATGGCCAGCGACCGCGCCGAGGCGATCGCGCCGAGCAGCTGGTTCAGCGCGGCCGTTCCGCGCCAGGACGTTGCCAGACCGTGGAACGCGGGCAGGGCCAGAGCCAGCACGACGGCGGCCACAGTCAGCGCGGCGAGGAGTTCGACCAGGGTGTATCCGCGCTTGGCCATGGCGCCATTGCAGCGCCGCGCCGTGGCCGCTGACAGCAGATCCGGCCGCCGCCGGGCGTGATCCGGCGCCGTCGGCTGCTGTCCGCCCGGAACTCACTCCAGATCGAGCTTCTTCAATCGGTAGCGCAGCGCCCGGAAGGTGATGCCCAGTTGCTTGGCCGCCGCCGTCTTGTTCCAGCGGGTGGCTTCCAGTGCTTCGGTGATGAGCGTGCGCTCGATCTTATCCAGATAGGACTCCAGCGATTCGCCGGCGGGGAGGTGCACGGCAGGCGCCGGCGCGGCACCCGCCGGGTCGGCGCTGGCGTCGTCGAGACCCGCCGCCGGCGCTGCGACGGCCTGCGGCGTCGGCGTCTCTGCTGCCGGCCCGAGCTGCAGATCAGAGGGGCGGATGGTGCCGCCCTCGCAGAGCGTGAACGCCCGCTCCAGGACGTTTTCCAGCTCACGCACGTTGCCCGGAAACCGGTGCTGCTGAAGCGCGCGCATCGCGTCGGCATCGATGCGCGGCAGCGCTTCGCCGTAGTCCGCGGAGAGACGCTCGAGTATCTGCGCGGCCAGTTCCGGGATGTCGTCGCGCCGCTCGCGCAGGCTGGGAATGGCCAGCTCGATCACGTTCAGACGGTAGAACAGGTCCTGACGGAACCGACCGTTCGCCACCTCGTTAGCCAGATCCTTGTGGGTGGCGCAGAGAATCCGCACGTCGGTGGCGTGCTCCTGGGCGGAGCCGACGGCCCGCACCGCTTTCTCCTGAATGACGCGCAGCAGTTTCACCTGCATCGGCAGCGGCAGATCGGCGACCTCGTCGAGAAACAGGGTGCCGCCCTCGGCCGCCTGAAACAGACCCTGCTTGTCGGCGACGGCACCGGTGAAGCTGCCCTTCACGTGACCGAACAGCTCGCTCTCCATGAGTTCCCCGGGAATCGCGCCGCAGTTGACGGCGACGAACGGGGCTTCGCCCCGGGGCCCCTGCTCGTGAATGAGGCGGGCGGCCACTTCCTTGCCGGATCCCGATTCGCCGCTGAGATAGATCGGTGCCTGGCTCCGGGCCAGCTTGCCGATCTGGGAACGCAGCCGATCCATGACCGCTGATGTGCCGATCAGCCGGGTGCCGGTTTCCCGTGACCCGTCGTCGACGTCGGCGAGCTTCAGCGCCGCGTCCACCAGGGCGCGAAGCTGTTCCAGCTCCACCGGTTTCTGCAGAAAGTCGAAGGCCCCGGCCTTCAGGGCCGAGATGGCCACGTCCATGCTGCCGAACGCGGTGATCACCGCGACCGGCAGCTGCGGGTGGTTCTCGCCGATGAATCTGACCAGATCGACGCCGTTGCCGTCCGGGAGCTGCAGGTCGGTGAGGCACAGATCGAAGCTGCGCTCGGCCAGCAGCGCACGCGCGTGGCTCAGGTCGGCGGCGGCGATCGTGCTGATCCCCATCCGGCCCAGGGTGATCTCGAGGAGTTCGCGGATGTCGGGCTCGTCGTCCACGACCAGCGCCTGTTTCTCGGCCGGTCTGTCCGCCTTCCGGTCCTCTGTCTTTTCCGCTTTTCGTTCCGGCATGTGGGGTGGCTCCTGTCAGTCCGTTTTCGAGCCCGGCGTCAGGCGGTGATGCGATCCGGATGGCTGAAGACGATCCGGAAGCAGGCGCCGCCGGTCTCGTGGCGATAGTACGTGAGCCGCGCCTGGTTGGCCTCGCAGAGTTCCCGCGAGATGTACAGCCCCAGTCCCGTTCCGGATCGTGCGGTGGTGTAGAACGGTTCGAACAGGCGCTCCACATACTCGGCGGGCACGCCGGGTCCGCAGTCGATCACGTTCAGGTAGGGCCGCTCCGTGCGTGGGTCGACGCCGCCGTGCAGGCGCACCAGCGGTCGGCCGTCGGCATCGTTCCGGCCATGGCGAACGGCGTTGCTGACCAGGTTGGTCAACACCTGGTCGAGCTGGCCCTTGTCGATGCGGACCTCGGTATCCGGCGGATCGAACTCGATGCGGATGTCCGCGTCGACGCCGGTTTCCTTCTGGGTGGCGACGAAGCTGGCGAGGTGCTCCCTGAGCACCAGGCGCACCGGGCTCGGCGGGCGCCGTCGCGACGTCTCCAGCACGTTCTCGATCACGCCGTTCATGCGCAGACAGTGGTCGCGGATGATCTCGGTGAGTCGGTGGTCGCCTGGCGCGAGGTCCTGGGACTCGCGCAGCAGCTGGGCGGCGTGGCTGATGGCGCCCAGCGGATTGCGGATCTCGTGGGCGATACTGGCCGACAGCCGACCGAGGGCGGCGAGCTTGAGCTGCTGGGCCTGCTGCTGCACTTCGGAAGTGTCCTCGAGAAAGATGGTGACGTCCGCCAGCGGATCGTCGCTGCGCACCGGCAGGAAATTGATGCGGATCTCCGGCGTCTCGGGCCTCACCTGAAACGGCGGGACCCGGATTTCGGTATTGGCGCGCCAGGCATTCAGGTGCGTCTCGAGCGGTTCGGGCAGGAACATCAGGTCGTCTTCGCTCGACAGGCCGAGCAGCGCCCGGGCCGACTGATTCGCCATGCGCACCCGGTTGGCGGCGTCCACCAGGACGATGCCGGTGCGCATGCGCTGGACGATCTGACGATTCACCCGCTCGAGGTCGGCGAGTTCGGCCGCCTGGGTAAGGGCGCGTATGTCGTTGTCGCGAACCCGCTGCGACAGGTACTGCAGCGCGAGCGCTGCGGCGAAGCACATGGCACCGAGCACGCCGGCCTGGAAATAGTCGTCGTGGAGGTCCGGCGCGGACAGCGAGATGTAGAACTCCTGGTAGAGCACGGCGATGGCTGCTGCGGCGGCCAGCAGCAGCGCGCGCCGGCCCGTCACGAGGATCGCGCCGGTTGCCACCGACACGAGGACGAGCAGGCCGATTCCGCTGCCGACCCCGCCGCTGAAGTACATCAGTGCCGTCAGCGCAACGATGTCGTAGAGAGCGAGCCCGGTTGCCAGCGCCTGGGTGTGGAAGAACCGTCGCGGGATGGTCTGCAGCAGCACCACGCTGACGACGTTGATGGCGCAATAGATGAGGGCGCTGCGCAGGTACGCCATGGGATCCAGCTCGCCCAGCGCGCTGCCGGAGAAATTCTGCAGAAACAGAGTCGTGAGCCCGAGGCCGACCAGCAGCCGGTAGTAGCTGTAGATCTTCAGCAGGCTGAGGTTGAGCGCGTAGCGGCGGCGCTCGATCTCGTCGATGATTTCCGCGCGATGGGCCAGCATCAGGGTCCGGTCGGGACGCGAGTCCTTTCAGTCTATCCTTAAGACTAGCTGTCCTTAAGACTAGCGCACTGCGCCAGACAGCCCGGCAGCAGTGCGAGGTTACCCCTGATCGCGGCGCTGCAGTTTGATCGGTGGGGGTACGTCGGGGCGATCCAGCAACCCGAGGGTCATGATGTTGGTCCACGACCGGTCGCGGTTGAGGATCTGTTCGGCCAGAACCAGGTTGCCGTCGCTGTCGAAGGCGTCGTAGTCGGGAAAGTTGACTGACAGCACCCGCAGCGCGTCGTTGGCTGCGTCTTCGAGACCGAGCTTGTAGTTGGCTTCGACCAGTACGGCCAGCGCGTCGGGAACCACATCTGCCTTGGAGTAGTTCTCGACGATGTAGCGTGCGCGGTTGGCCGCGGCGACGTAGGCCCGGCGTTCCATGTAGAACGTGGCGACGTGGAGTTCGTGGCGGGCCAGAAGATCGCGCAGGAACAGCATGCGCTTGCGCGCGTCGGGCGCGTACGGGCTGTCGGGAAAGCGCGTCAGCAGTTCGGTGAATTCGGCATAGGCTTCGCGAGCCGAGGTCATCTCGCGTTTGGCGATGTCGGTGGCGAACAGACGGTCGATCAGGCCGCGGTTCTTGTTGAACGACGCCAGCCCCTTCAAATAGTAGGCATAGTCGACATTCGCGCTCTGCGGGTGCAGGCGGATGAATCGATCCGCAGCGCTACGCGCCGCCTCCGGATCGAAGCCCATGTAGTGGGCGTAGATCAGCTCGAGCTGCGCCTGTTCGGCGTAGCGGCCGAACGGAAACCGCGCCTCCAGCTGTTCCAGATTCTCCACCGCCTGCTGGTAGTTGCCGGCCGCAAGACTGCGCTGGACGTTGCGGTAGAGAAGCTGCTCGGTGGCGTTGAGATCGGCTTCGGGATCGTCTTCATCGTCGTCCCCGCCCCAGAACGGGATCAGCGAGCAGCCGCCCAGCAGGACCAGGGCGAGCAGCACCCAGAGCAGTCGCCCCGGCATCGGGGAGGACTGGCGCATCGTCCTGGCCGGTTTCATGAAATCCGTTCGCTCCAATTGATCCGCGGGGCAAACCCCGGGAGACTAGCCGACAACCCGGCCACTTTAATGATCTCGAGCCGCCTTGCAACCGAATCGCACCATACACCATGCCCACCATGCGACGCGTTAGTCGTGAGGACACCGTTCCAGCGGCGCTCGGCGGCGAGCGCGTCGACCGGGTCGCGGCGGAGCTGTTCGGCGAGTACTCCCGGGCGCTGCTGAGTCGCTGGATCCAGGAAGGTGCGCTCACGGTGGACGGTGCCGCGGTGAAGCCGAAGCTCCGGCTGGTGGGTGGCGAGACGCTGCGGCTCGACGCCGAGATCGTCCCGCGCGAGGACTGGAGTGCAGCGGACGAGGTGGCGTTCCGCGTGGTCCACGAGGATGCGGCGTTACTCGTCATCGACAAGCCCGCGGGCCTGGTCGTGCATCCCGGGGCCGGAAATCCGCGCGGGACGCTGGTCAACGGCCTGCTCAATCGATTCCCGGAACTCGCCCACCTGGCGCGGGCGGGTATCGTTCACCGGCTCGACAAGGACACCAGCGGCCTGCTGGTGGTGGCGCGGACCCTCGAATCCCAGCATGCCCTCGGCAAGATGATGGCCCGGCGCGAGGTGTCGCGCCGTTACCTGGCCGTTGTCGAAGGCATCCTCGATGCTGCGACGACGCTGGATCAGCCGATCGGCCGCGATCCGCTGCGGCGCACCCGGCAGGCGGTGCGCGACGATGGCCGTCCGGCGCTCACCCGGGTACGGCCGCTGCAGCGGTTCCGCGCCCACACTCTGGTCGAGGCGGAACTCGGGACCGGACGAACCCACCAGATCCGGGTGCATCTCGCCGCCGCCGGTCATCCGCTGGTGGGCGACGCCCGCTACGGTGCCCGCATGCGCCTGCCGGCGCAGGCGGATCCGGAGACGGTCGCCCGGCTGCGTGGCTTCCAGCGTCAGGCGCTGCACGCCTGGAAGCTGCGCTTGCGGCATCCGGACAGTGGCCGCGAGCTGCGGCTGCGGGCCGATGCTCCGGCAGATCTGGCGGCGCTGATCGGGTCGCTGACCGCGGACTTCGATGCACATGCTGACTGAGCTGCCGGCGTCGTGGGTGGCACCGCCCGCGGCGTTCTGGCCCGCCGGGGTCAGGGCGCTGACCACCAGCCGCATCGGCCCCGACGGCGGGGCGTCGTGGAACCTGGCGGACCACGTGGGAGACGACCCTGCGCGGGTGGCGGGAAACCGGCGGGTGCTGATGCAGCGTACCGGCGTCGGCGCGGTGCAGTGGCTGGCGCAGGTGCACGGATCGCGCTGCATCGAGGCGACACCGGCCCGCGTCGACCGCGTTCCCGAGGCGGACGCCGCCTGGACCCGCCATGCGCAGCTTGGCCTGGCGGTGCTCAGCGCCGACTGCGTACCGGTGGTCGTCTGCGACCGGGCCGGCACGCTGGTGGGCGTGGCCCATGGCGGCTGGCGCGGGCTGGTCGGCGGGGTGCTGGAGGGTCTGATCGCTGCGCTGCCGGTGGCGCCGTCCGAACTGGTGGCCTGGCTGGGCCCTGCCATCGGCCCCGGCGCTTACGAAGTCGGCGGCGATGTCGTTGATGCGGTGGCCGCCATGGACGCGGGCGGCGAGCTGGTGAACGCCTGCTTCCGGGCGAGCGATCCGGCGCCGGGGAAAGGAGCCGATGCCGGCAGAGTCCGCCTGGATCTGTTCGCACTCGGTGAGCAGCTGCTGCGGCGGGCGGGCGTTCGCGAGGTGCTGGGCGGACGCTGGTGCACCTACTCGGACGAGCGCTGGTTTTCCTATCGGCGTGAAGGGCGGACCGGGCGCATGGCCACGCTGGCCTGGCTGGAAGCGCGCTAGCCTGCTGCTCCTAGCGGCTGGCGGTGTCCACGCAGTTCGAGGCGACCGCGCGCTGGGCGTCGTCGATGCGCGATTGACGCTCCTCGTCCGGCATCACCCGCTCCACCCCGTCGTCTCCGACCACGCGGATACGGCCGCGGGAGGTCAGCCGCTGCAGCACGTTGCGCGCCTCATCGCAGTTCGCCTCACGCACCCGGGCAATCTCTTCCTGACGGGCCCGTTCGGCCGCCTTGAGATCGGACAGCATCTGCTCCTGCTTTTCGGTGAGCGGTGCGTCGCCGTCTGACCGGGAGGCGTCGGTCACCGCCGGTCGGGGATCGTCGATGCGTCGACCGGTGTCGGCACTGACCAGCACCGCGTCCACCCCCTCGGGTTTGAGCTGCGTGTAGTTCACGACGCCGTTCTCGTCGACCCAGCGGTACACGGAAGCGCCCATCATCAGCGGTGTGATGCACAGGACGATGGCGATGTGGCGGGTGAGGCGCATCGATCGTGGTCTCCAAGTGTCCCGGGCCCGTTCGACCCGGCTGGACGTTGGGCGGGCGGCAGCGCGCATTTTCCGACCGTCGCCGCCCTCAGTTAACCATAGCTAACCATAGCAGCATTCCATAGCAGCATCGGGCGGCAGCAAAGGGATGCTACGTTTCCGCGTCCGGGAATTTAGCGAGCCACGTCGCAGTTTCGTTGACACGGCCCAATCGAACCTCAAGAATACGCGGCTCCCTTGCTTGCGCCGCAACAAACCGTCTTCAAAATCAAACGGTTATGCAGGAAACGCAACGCTGGGAACAACGATACGCCCGGCAGACGATCCGAGCAACGGTTCCGCTCGGACGTCTGCGGACCTCAGACTAACGAGCGACCACGCGAAGAGCGACCATGGCTGAGTCACTTTCCGGCGGCGACATGCTGATCCGCGCACTCCAGGATGCTGGAGTGGAGTACGTGTTCGGGTATCCGGGCGGCGCGGCGCTGCACATTTACGATGCGATCTTCCGGCAGCAGAAGGTCGAGCACATCCTGGTTCGTCACGAGCAGGCGGCGGCGCACATGGCCGACGGCTACGCCCGGGCGACCGGCAAGCCCGGCGTGGTGCTGGTCACCTCGGGTCCGGGCGCAACCAACGCAATCACCGGCATCGCCACCGCTTTCATGGATTCGGTGCCGATGGTGGTGATCTCCGGGCAGGTGGCCCACGATCTGATCGGCACCGACGCGTTCCAGGAGACGGACATGATCGGCGTGTCGCGTCCGGTGGTGAAGCACAGCTTCATGGTGAAGAACTGCGCCGAGATTCCCCAGGTGGTGCGCAAGGCGTTTCACATCGCCACCACCGGCCGCCCGGGGCCCGTCGTCATCGACGTGCCCAAGGACACCACGGATCCGGCGGTGACCGCTCCCTACGTCTACCCGGAAAGCGTCACCATGCGGTCCTACAATCCGGCGGTGAAGGGTAACGGCAGGCAGATCCGCAAGGCCGTGAACGTGATGCTCAATGCCCGTCGCCCGGTGATCTATGCCGGCGGCGGGGTGATTCTCGGTGACGCGTCGGCGTCGCTGACCCGCATCGCCCGGCGCCTGAACTTTCCGATCACCAATACGCTGATGGGTCTGGGCGCGTTTCCCGGCAACGACGATCAGTTCCTCGGCATGCTCGGCATGCACGGAACCTTCGAGGCCAACATGGCCATGCACGAAGCCGACGTCATCGTCGCGATCGGCGCGCGCTTCGACGACCGGGTGACCAACGATCCACGGAAGTTCTGCCCCGGGTCGACCATCATCCACGTGGACGTCGACCCGGCGTCCATCTCGAAGATCGTTCCCGTGGACGTCCCCATCGTCGGCCAGGTGGCCAGCGTGCTCGAAGACATGGAAGCCATCCTCGATGCGGAGCTTGCGAAGGCGCCGGCCCTGCCGGACTCGGAAGCCCTGGCGCAGTGGTGGGAGAAGATCCGCGCCTGGCGCGCCGAGCACGGTCTGAACCACGAGCTGCAAGCCGAGCCCGGCAAGGCGATCCTGCCGCAGCTCGCGGTGCAGATGCTCTACCGGGTGACCGAAGGCAAGGCGTTCGTCTCGAGCGATGTCGGCCAGCATCAGATGTTCGCCGCCCAGTACTACAAGTTCCACGAGCCCCGGCGCTGGATCAACTCCGGTGGCCTCGGCACCATGGGCTTCGGTCTTCCGGCAGCCATGGGCGTGCAGTTCGCCCACCCCGATGCGGTGGTCGCCTGTGTGACCGGGGAGGGCAGCTTCATGATGAACATGCAGGAGTTGTCCACCTGCCTGCAATACGGTCTGCCGATCAAAATCGTCAATCTGAACAACCAGGCGCTGGGCATGGTGAAGCAGTGGCAGGACATGCAGTACGGCGGGCGCCACTCGCAGAGCACGTACAGCGATTCGCTGCCGGACTTCAAGACGCTGGTCGAGGCCTTCGGCCATGTCGGCTTCAAGGTCGAGCGGGGAGAGGACCTCGAAGGCGTGATGCGCGAGGCGTTCAGTGACAGGCTGAAAAGGCGCACGGTGTTCGTCGACGTCTGGGTCGACCCCGGCGAGCATGTCTACCCCATGGCGATCAAGGGGGGATCCATGCGCGACATGTATCTGAACAAGGCGCTCACCAGTCTCGGCGATACCGCCGTGATGGGAGTCGATGCCTGATGCGTCACATCATCGCCGTGCTGCTCGAGAACGAGGCCGGTGCTCTGTCCCGGGTGGTCGGTCTGTTCGCCCAGCGCAACTACAACATCGAGAGCCTGACGGTGGCCCCCACCGAAGACGAGACGCTGTCGCGTCTCACCCTGGTGACCATCGGCGACGATTCCAAGATAGAGCAGATCATCAAGCACCTCTACAAGGTGGTGGAGGTCGTGAAGGTGATCGACCTGTCGGACTCCGACCACGTCGAGCGCGAGCTGATGCTGGTGAAGGTGCGCGCGGAAGGGCCGGCCCGGGACGAGGTCAAACGCACGTGTGACATCTTCCGGGGGCAGATCATCGACGTCACGGCGAGCTCTTACACCGTGCAGCTGGCCGGGCCGAGCGACAAGCTCGACGCCTTCATCCGCGCCATCGGCAAGACCACCATTCTCGAAGTGGTGCGCTCGGGCGTATCCGGCATCAGCCGGGGAGAGAAGGTGCTCAGCGCCTGAGATCGCTCGGACACACGGGGAAATCAAACGAGGGAACATGACCATGCAGGTTTACTACGACAAAGACGCGGACCTCTCCATCATCCAGAAGATGCGCGTGCTCATCATCGGCTACGGCTCCCAGGGCCATGCTCATGCCAACAATCTGCGGGACTCCGGCGTGGACAACGTGGTGATCGGTCTGCGTCGCGGGTCGGACTCGTGGCGCAAAGCCGAGAACGCCGGATTTTCCGTGGCCGAGGTTCCGGAGGCCGTGAAGGACGCCGACCTGATCATGGTGCTCACCCCCGACGAGCATCAGCAGGCCCTGTATCGCGACCAGATCCTGCCCAACGTCAAAGAGGGCGCGACGCTGGCATTCGCCCACGGCTTCAACATCCACTTCGGCCTGATCGAACCGCGCGCCGACCTCGACGTGATCATGATCGCGCCGAAGGGGCCGGGCCACACGGTCCGATCCACCTATGTGGAGGGCGGCGGTGTGCCGTCGCTCATCGCGATCTTCCAGGACGCTTCCGGCCAGGCCAAGAACACGGCGCTGTCCTACGCCTGCGGCAACGGCGGCGGGCGTGCCGGAATCATCGAAACCACGTTCCGGGAAGAGACCGAGACCGATCTGTTCGGCGAGCAGGCGGTCCTCTGCGGCGGCGCCGCCGCGCTGGTGCAGGCCGGCTTCGAGACGCTGGTCGAGGCGGGCTATGCGCCGGAGATGGCCTACTTCGAGTGCCTGCACGAGCTCAAGCTCATCGTCGACCTGTTCTACGAAGGTGGGGTTGCCAACATGTGGTATTCGGTGTCGAACACCGCTGAGTACGGCGGCCTGACCCGGGGCCCGCGGGTGGTAACCGAAGAGACCAAGCAGGAAATGAAGCGCATTCTCGGGGAGATTCAGAGCGGCCGTTTCGCCCGCGAATTCGTCACGGAGAATCAGGCCGGCGCGCCGTCGATCAAAGCCATGCGCCGGATCAGTCAGGCCCATCAGATCGAACAGGTGGGAGAAAAGCTGCGTGGTATGATGCCGTGGATTCAGGAGAAGCGCCTGGTCGACCGCGACAAGAACTGATCATCCCTCCACCGTCAGCATGACCACCGATGTGGAACACGCCAGCAAATCCCCGCCGGAGCAGAACGATCCGTTAGCCGGGCTCGATGCGGATCGGGCCGGCGGGTCCGACGATGCCGTGGAGCAGGGTGACGGCCGCTTCCGCCGGGGCATCTACCTGGTACCGAACCTGATCACCACGGGCGCGCTGTTCGCCGGCTTTTACGCCATCGTCGCCGGGATGAACGGCCACTTCATCGCCGCGGCGCTGGCCATCTTCATCGCCATGGCGCTGGATACCGCGGATGGTCGGGTAGCCCGGTGGACCCGTACCGAAAGCCGCTTCGGCGCCGAATACGATTCTCTTTCCGACATGGTGGCTTTCGGGGTTGCGCCGGCGCTCGTGGCGTTTTCCTGGAGCCTGCAGCCGCTCGGCAAGGTCGGTTGGATTGCCACGTTCGTGTACATGGCTTGCGCCGCCCTGCGGCTGGCGCGTTTCAATACGCGCAGCGAGCTGACCACGTTCACCGGGCTGGCCAGTCCTTCCGCAGCGGCGGTGATCGCCTGCACCGTGTGGATCTGGAGCGACAGCCTGGGTGAAGCGGAACCGCCGGTGACCGTGGCGGCGCTGATGGCGCTGCTGACGGCCGGTGTCGGTCTGCTGATGGTGTCCAATTTCGAGTATTACTCCCCCAAGGTCCTCTCGGCCAAGGGCAGAGTCCCCTTCATCACCCTGGTTGCCGTGGTGCTGGTGTTTGCGGTCATGCTGGCGGATCCGCCGCGGGTACTGCTGGTGCTGTTCGTGGGCTACGCGCTGTCCGGTCCGGGCAAGTATCTGCTGCAGCGCTGGCGGCGACGCCGGGCCGATCGAGCGGCCGGTGCCGGGTCGAGCGAGCCCAGGCCCGGCGGGGCAACGCCGGAAGAACCCGAACCGGCGGAGACGACCGGTCGCGACCCAGGCAAACCAGGTGGCGACGGGAGGTCACATGACTGATCTGGCAAGACAGGCCTGCGAACCCTGCACCGGCGACTCGCCGGCGGTGCCCGAGGCGGAGTGGGGCGCGCTGCTCGGCGCGCTGCCCGGCTGGGAGGTGCGGTCCGAGGACGGCGTGCCGATGCTCACCCGGCGCTTCAAGCTGAATAATTTTCTGGCTGCGCTCGAACTCGCCAATGCCGTGGGCGAGCTGGCGGAGTCTGAAGACCATCATCCGCGCCTGGTGGTCGAGTACGGGAGCCTGGCGGTGACCTGGTGGACCCATGCCATCGGCGGTCTGCACCGCAACGACTTCATCATGGCTGCGCGCACCGACCAGCTCGTCTGACCTGCATGCGGGGCGCCTGCCCCGTCGCTCAGTCGCTGGCCATGCGGGCTGCGTTCGCGCTGGCGAGTTCTGCGAGAGCGTGCACGCTGTCGTCCCAGCCCAGGCACGCGTCCGTGACGCTCTGGCCGTAGGTCATGGAATCCTTGGAACCGATCTTCTGGTTTCCTTCCACCAGATTGCTTTCCAGCATCACGCCGAAGATGCGCGGCTCACCGTCGGCGACCTGGCTGCACACGTCCTCGCAGACCTTGAGCTGCTTGCGGTGGTCCTTGTCGCTGTTGGCGTGGCTCATGTCGATCATCAGCCGGGTGGTCAGTCCAGCCTGCTCCAGCAGCCGGCTGGCGTAGTGCACCGAGGGATTGTCGTAGTTGTGCTTGCCGCCACCGCCGCGGAGGATCAGATGGCAGTCCTCGTTGCCGGCGGTGGAGAAGATGGCGGAGTGGCCGCGTTTGGTCACCGAGAGAAAGATGTGCGGGTGCGCCGCCGAGGCGATGGCGTCGACGGCCACCTGGATCGAACCGTCGGTGGAATTCTTGAATCCCACCGGACAGGAGAGTCCGGATGCCAGCTGCCGGTGTACCTGGCTCTCGGTAGTGCGGGCGCCGATCGCGCCCCAGCTCACCAGATCGGCCACGTACTGAGGCGTGATCGGATCCAGATACTCCGTGCCGGCGCCCAGTCCCCGATCGGCGATGTCGCGCAGCAGACCCCGGGCCAGGCGCAGGCCGTGGTTGATGTCGAAGCTGTTGTCCAGGTGCGGATCGTTGATCAGGCCTTTCCAGCCCACCGTCGTGCGCGGCTTTTCGAAGTACACGCGCATGATGATCAGCAGGTGTTCGCGGTGGCGCTTTGCCTGTTCCGCGAGTCGGTCCGCGTACTCGAGCGCGGCGCTGGGGTCATGGATGGAGCAGGGCCCGATGACCACCATGAGGCGCCCGTCGCGGCCGTGCAGGATGGCACTGATGTCCCGGCGTGCCGAGAAGGTGGTTCGTGAGGCGGCCGGGGTAATGGGCAGTTCACCGATCAGCGCTTCCGGCGCGATCACCTCTTCCATGCCGGTAATGCGGATGTCGTCGGTCAGATACTTCATGTGCCGGTTCGCTGTCCTGGGAAACGCGGTTATACGTGTACAATCATGCATTTGGAAGCGTCGCGAGCGGAATCGCCGAGCATGCAGGGCCTTCGCAGACAGATCCTCAAGGACCTGGGAATCGTTCCCTGGCAGTTGCGCAGAACGGCCTCCGCCGCGGCGACGCCACCGACGGCCCCGGTCGATGCCGCAATCGCGCCGACGCCAGAGTCGGTCGACCGGCGCCCGCCGAATGCGCAGCCGACCGATGCCGCGACAGCCCGGCGCGCGGCGACCGCCCCTGCCGGAAACATGGCGGGCGCAGGCGATGTGACGCGTTCCCGCGAGTCGGTTCGTACGGGCGAATCCTGGTCGGCGCTGTCCCTGGTGGCTGGCGGTGTGCTGGTTCTGGTGGAGGGCGACATTTCCCGCCGCGATCGGCGGTTCGTCAGGGACGTGCTCGCGGCCGCGGCCGGCGACTGGCAGAAGCGGCCGGTCGGGCGGCGCTTCGACTGGCCGTCCGCGGGCGCCGGGACCGCCTCGAGCGCGGCGCGCGCACTCGCCGCCTTCGTCGACAAGGATGTGGCTGATCACGGCGTGCGCCTGGTGCTTTGCAGCGAAGCGCTGGCGGACCGATTGGCCGAGGCCTGGGGCGCAAACGGCCCGCGGCGGCTGTTGCTTCCGCCGCTCGAACGGCTCAGCCGCGACGTCGCCGCAAAGCGCACGCTGTGGCGGCAGTTGCAGAGCGCGCGCGAATGATCGCGTTCCGGCCGATGCTCGCCGTCGACCTCGATCAGGTGCTGGAGAACGAGATCCGCGCCTATCAGTTTCCCTGGACCCGGGGCAACTTCAGCGACTGCCTGGCGGCGCCCCACGAGTGCCGGGTGCTGGTGCTCGATGCGCAGATCGCCGGTCACGGGATTCTCTCCTTCGGTTCCGAGGAGGCCCATCTGCTCAACGTCTGCGTGCGCCGCGACCGGCAGGGCGAGGGCCTGGGCCGCGCCCTGGTCACCCACATGCTCGAGCGCGCCCGGGTTCGCGGAGCCGACATGGTGTTTCTCGAGGTGCGCCCGTCGAACCTGGTGGCCATCAATCTCTACCACTCGCTGGGATTCAACGAGATCGGCCTGCGCAGGAACTACTACCCGTCGGAGAAGGGCCACGAAGACGCCCAGGTGATGGCGCTGGATCTGGAAACCTACCGCGCCGTAGCGGAACAGCGCAGCGGCTGAGCAGCGGCCTCCAAAGCAGGCGCCGCACGACGCGGATCATTGCGCGGCGACGCGGCGGCCATGGGTACCGCGCAGGTTTTCGGCGGGTCAGGTATGATGCGCCACTCGACGGCGCAGACGTCTCTTCAATAGTCAATCAGATCAATTAGTTATGGAGAAAACCAAGACTGCGTCTAATCGGCGTACGTTCGCCATCATCTCGCACCCGGACGCCGGCAAGACCACCATCACCGAAAAGCTGCTGCTGTTCGGCAACGCGATTCAGCTGGCGGGCACGGTGAAGTCGCGCAAATCCGATCGGCATGCCACGTCGGACTGGATGGCCATGGAGCAGGAGCGCGGCATCTCGGTGACCACGTCGGTCATGCAGTTCCCGTATCGTGATGCGGTGGTCAATCTGCTGGACACGCCCGGCCACGAGGACTTTTCCGAGGACACCTATCGGACGCTCACGGCCGTCGACTCGGCCCTGATGGTGATCGACGGCGCCAAGGGCGTGGAACCGCGCACCATCAAGCTCATGGAAGTGTGCCGGCTGCGCGACACCCCCATCCTCACCTTCGTCAACAAGCTCGATCGCGAGATCCGGGATCCGGTGGAGGTGATGGACGAGATCGAGGACATTCTGCAGATCCAGTGCGCCCCCATGACCTGGCCCATCGGCATGGGTCGGCGCTTCAAGGGCGTCTACGACCTGTATCGCGATCGCATCGTCTGCTACCAGTCCGGCCACGGTCACCACATCTACGACTATCGCGTGATCGACGGGCTCGACGGCGATGCGGCGCGAGAGCTCCTCGGCAGCGACTACGACGAGTTCCGCGCCGAGATCGATCTGGTGCGCGGCGCCAGCCACAGCTTCGATCGGGACGACTATCTGGGCGCTACCCTGACGCCGGTCTACTTCGGCACCGCGCTGGCCAATTTCGGCGTCCGCGAACTGCTCGACGGGTTCGTCAGTTTCGCGCCGCCGCCGCAGCCGCGTGAGACCGGGGACCGCGTGGTGTGCCCGGCGGAACCGGCGTTCTCCGGGTTCGTTTTCAAGATCCAGGCCAACATGGATCCCCGGCACCGCGATCGCATCGCCTTTCTGCGGGTGTGTTCGGGCCGCTACACTCAGGGCATGAAGATCCGCCACGTGCGTCTCGGCAAGGACGTGAAGATCGCCGATGCCGTCACGTTCATGGCCGGCGATCGGGTGCGCACCGAGGAAGCGCTGCCCGGCGACGTCATCGGGCTGCACAATCACGGGACCATTCAGATCGGCGATACGTTTACCGAGGGAGAGTCGTTCCGCTTCAAAGGCGTTCCGAACTTCGCTCCCGAGCTGTTCCGGCGGGTTCGCGTCAGGGATCCGCTGAAGACCAAGCAGCTGGAGAAGGGTCTGGACCAGCTGTCGCAGGAAGGGGCGAGCCAGGTGTTCAAGCCGCTGACCCGCAACGACCTGGTGGTCGGTGCGGTTGGTTCTCTGCAGTTCGATCTTGTCGCGTACCGACTGAAGGACGAATATCGGGCGGACTGCATTTACGAAGACGCGAGTGTGTACACCGCCCGGTGGGTGTACTGTAGCGACGCGAAGAAGCTCGAAGAGTTCAAGAGCAAGCTACGCGACTATCTCGCGATCGATGGAGGCGGGTACCTGACCTACCTCGCGCCGACCCGGGCGAATCTTCAGCTGGCGCAGGATCGCTGGCCCGACGTGGAGTTCCGCAAGACCCGCGAGCACTAGATGATGAACGGAGCAGTAACGACGCCATGAGTGCCATTCTGGTCATCGACGACGATGCCTCCGTGCGTGAGGTGATCGGCGAGATGCTGCGTCTCGAGGGCCACGAGGTGACGATGGCCGAGAACGGCCGCGATGGCATCGGCCTGCTGCACGCGGAGCGTTTCGACCTGGTCATTACGGACCTGATCATGCCGGAGAAGGAGGGCATCGAAACCATCTCCGAGATCCGCCGGACCAACGACACGATTCCCATCGTCGCGATCTCCGGCGGCGGCCGTCTCGGCCCCGGCGACTATCTGGAAACCGCGCGTCACATTGGTGCCGACGCTACCCTGGCCAAACCCTTCGCGCGGCAGGAACTGCTTTCCACCATCGAATCGCTTCTGACCCGCTGAGGTCGCGGGGTCCTCGTCGTGGAAAGCGATCTGCTGAACGCGTTTCGGGAGTGCCCTGCGGGCTCGATGGACGAGGCCGGGGTGGCTGCCCTGGTGGCCCGATTGATCGAGCCGCGCCAGCGGATCGAGGACATCGAGATCGGGCTCGACGAAGTCTGCATGCAGTGCGCACCGGACGCTGCGCCGTGGGAGTCCCTCGACCGGCTCGGGTTCGCGGGCAACCGCGATGACTACGACGCGCTGGAGAACAGCAATCTCGGCTGGGTGCTGGCGCAGCGCCGCGGCATCCCGATCACCCTGGCGGTGGTGTTGATCCGCGTCGCGCGGCGGGCCGGGCACCGTGCCGTGGGTGTGAATTTCCCCGGCCATTTCCTGGTCGACGTGGACGGTACCCTGGTGGATCCGTTCGTCATGCAGGCTATCGACGTGGACGGATTCCTTCAGCGTCTGCCGCTCGATGCGCGCCAGCAGTCGCGCTCGCACCTGTTTGCCGAAGCGACCCCCGTGGCCGTGGGTCTGCGCATGCTCAACAACGTCAAGGCCGTGTATTCCCGTATCGCCCTGTGGGATCGAACGCTGGACGTGGTGGACGCTCAGCTCGCGCTGGCGCCGGATCAGCCGGCGCTGCATCTGGAGCGGGGCGAGCTCTGGCACCGGCTCGGTCTCGTCTCACCGGCGCGGGCATCCTATCAGCGCGCCATCGAGCTGAGCGAAGCGTCTCCTTCCGAGCACGGCGTGCTGATCCGCCAGGCTGCGCAGGAGCGGCTCGACGAGTTGGGCGGCGCCAACGACGTGCTGCACTGATCGCTATTGGATTGATCGGTCCCCTCGGTCCGCTCATGGGGAGTCAGAAGAGGGACCGCCGCCCATGGGGCCGTGCAGATCCGCCGCGCGGATCGGCTATTGGATTGATCGGTCCCCGATCAATCCACCATGTCCCGAAACGGGTTCTCGAGGTCGAGGCGTACCGGTCTGGCGAACCCCGGAATGCGGATTGCCGTGGCGCTGATGTCGAGGTCGTCGCCGTCCAGCACCCCTTCACCGAAGCGGTAGATCGGCGCGATCTCGCCGCGATCCATGGCGGCATCGTAGTCGGCGGCCTTCTGCTCTGTGGCCTCGGCGCGGCGCGCGTGGGCCTGCATGGCGGCTTTGCCCCAGCGCTTCTCCAGCATCTGCGCGGTGCGGGTCGGAGACAGCACCACGCCGGTGGCGTTGTTGCCGCCGAAGCCTTTCGAGTTGATCAGGGCCGCGTGGGTGCGTGCGCGATCCATTTCCAGATGTTCCAGGGGCAGCTGCAGATGGCTCGCGTGGACGTCGTCGGCGATGTGGTCGATGGTGGTGATGCCCGGCAGCCAGCCGTGGTCCCAGAGTCCGAGCACGGCAGACAGCTGGTCGCCGCCAGCGGGGGCCATGGAATGCCCGAGGTAGGCTTTGACCGCGCCGACCGGCAGACGCTCGATGCCGTTTACCCGTGCCAGCTCGTTGAGAATGTGCGACTCGGTCACCCGGTTCTGCGGGGTGCCGGTACCGTGAGCCTGCACGTAGGTTCCGTGCCTGAGGCCGTCGTCGCCGAGAATTGCTCGCACCAGACCCATGGCCTTCGCCACGGTCAGGTAGTTACCGATGCCCGGGCCGGGAATCGATTTCTTGTAGCCGTCGGCGTTGACGAAGACGTTCGGCACGGAACCGAGGATGCGCGCCCCGAGTTCCACCGCGAGCTCATCGTCCATCAAAATGGCGAACATCGATCCTTCGGCCACGGTGAATCCGCAGTTGTCCGAGAACGGGCGGCAGGCGCGGCGGTAGTCGGGTTGATCGGTGCGGCCGTCCAGGGCCATGAGCGCGTCGTCTTCGGCCAGCGCGCCCATGGTGCGGTAGCCTTCGATGACCTCGGGAACGATCGGAGCCTCGGCGTTGCCGACCATGACCACGCGTTTGCGGCCGGCCTGAATGTCGGCCACGCCCTGGCGTACCGCGTAGAGAAACGTGGCGCAGGCGCCGATAACGCCGGCAGTGCCGCCCACCGAGCCGAGGACGTAGGCGTTGACGAAGTCCCCGGGCATCTCGTTCAGGCCGAGAGCGACGTTCTTCGAGGTCGGACGCTTGCCGAGCAGGGTGTTCTGCAGCAGCCCGCCGTAGCCGTCGGCGTCGAGCTGGCCCATGGCGCTGCCCGAGTAGACCGCGAACTCGTCCGGCGCCACGGCCTGCTTCAGCTGCTCGATGTCGATGCCGGTGGAGCGCAGCGCATCGGAGGCGCCGAACACCGTGAGCTGCAGCGCGCGGGGGTGGTTTCGGGACTGGTAGAGGGCGCCGGGGTCGAAGCCGGTCGGCACCTGCCCGGCGCAGGAAACTCTGGATCTGCGGCGGTCGGGGAACAGCACATCCATGCCTTCCACTGCGCGCACCCGCACCGTGCCGTCGCCGGCGTCCTGCACCTCCCAGTGGGCGGGAACGTGGTCCGGGAGGTGGCGGCGCGACAGGGTGAATCCCAGGCCGTCGCCATCGATGGCCTGGAGCACGGCGGCCTTGTGGCAGAGCACGTTGTCCGGATCGAACAGCTCGATGCGCCGGATCAGGGTATGCGCGTCGATCCAGGCCCGGGTTTCCGAATGCTCCGGATCCGAGTCCAGGTTCATCAACCGGGCCAGGCTGCGGTAGGTGCGGCTGCGCTCCGCGGCACCCAGAGTCTCGATGACGAGGCGTCGATACGCATGATGGAACGACGCCCGTCCGGCCGCATTGATACCGCCGAAACCGGCGATGATCGGCAGTCTCGTGGTGGTCATGACTTCAGTTCCGCTCGAGGGCGATGGCGGTGGCTTCGCCGCCGCCGATGCACAATGCGGCGATGCCGCGCTTGAGTTTTCGATCCGTCATGGCCTGGGCCAGGGTAACGATCAGGCGACTGCCGGTGGAGCCGATGGGATGGCCCTGGGCGCAGGCGCCGCCGTAGACGTTGACCCGGTCGGGATCCAGATGCAGCTCCTGAATCGCCAGCATGGTTACCATGGCGAAAGCCTCGTTGATTTCGAACAGATCGACGTCGCCAACTGCCCAGCCGAGCTGTTCGCACAGTCTGGCGATGACGTCGACGGGCGCCAGGGTGAACTCGCTGGGGTGCCGCGAGTGGGTGGCGTGACCGGCGATGCGCGCCAGCGGCTCGGCGCCGTTCAGCGCGTCGCCGTGGGCGATGACCAGGGCGGACGCGCCGTCGGAGATGGAACTCGAATTGGCCGCGGTGATGGTGCCGTCTGCTTTGAATGCCGGTTTCAGCGTTGGGATGCGGTCTATCTTCGCCCGCTGTGGGGGTTCGTCTTCGCTCAGCGTCGACCCGCCGACGTCGATCGGCGCGATCTCGTGGCTGAGCGCGCCGGACGCCATGGCGGCACGCGCCCGCTCTACCGAGTGGATCGCGAACTCGTCCATCGCCTCGCGGGTGAGCTGGTAGGCGTCTGCGGTCTGCTGCGCGAAGCTGCCCATCGAGGCACCGGTATCGGCGTCCTCCAGGCCGTCGAGAAACATGGCGTCCTTGAGCTCGCCGTGGCCCATGCGCAGCCCTCCCCGGGCCTTGGCGATCAGGTAGGGCGCGTTGCTCATGCTCTCCATGCCGCCGGCAATCACCATGCTCGCGCTGCCGGCGCGAATCAGGTCGTTGGCGATCATGCTGGCCTTCATTCCCGAGCCGCAGACCTTGTTCACCGTGGTCGCGCCGCAGCCATCCGGCAGGCCGGCTGCGCGCATCGCCTGCCGGGCCGGGGCCTGTTTCACGCCGGCGCTGATCACGTTGCCGAAGACCACCTCGCTCACCGCATCGCCGTCGACCCGGGCACGCCGGATCGCGGCGCCGATGGCGTGGGCGCCGAGCTCCGGCGCGCTCAGGGACGACAGCACGCCCTGAAAGCTGCCGATCGGGGTCCGGGCGGCGCTGAGAATGTAGGCGTTGCTGCTCATGGCTGGAGAAATCCTCGTCGCTGGCCACCCGGCGAAGACCGGGCGATAGGAGGGCGTATTCTACCCGCGCCCACGGGTACAGCTGAACCGCTCACGACTCACGGAAGCGCGGGATCAGTTCCACCAGATTGCATGGTCGAAACGTCGAGTCGAGCTGGTGGCGGAGAATCTTCTCCCAGGCCGTGCGCACCGCGTTGCCGGATCCCGGCAGGGCGAACACCAGCGTGGCGTTGGCGATCCCGGCCACGGCCCGCGACTGCAGGGTCGATGCGCCGATTTCGTCGTAGGAGAGCTGACGGAACAGCTCGCCAAAGCCGACGATGGTCTTGTCGAACAGCGGCTGCAGCGCCTCCGGGGTGCTGTCACGGCCGGTGAATCCGGTGCCGCCGGTAGTGATGACGGCGCTCACCGCATCGTCGGCGATCCAGCGCGAGACCACCGCGCGGATCTGATAGATGTCGTCGCGGACCAGGGCGCGGTCGAAGAGCCGGTGCCCGTCGCCCTGGAGCAGCCCGGCCAACAGGTCGCCGGACGCGTCGTCGTCGGCGCTGCGGGTGTCGGAGATGGTGAGCACGGCGCAGGGCAGGGAGATCATTTCGGGGCACCTGGGGAAACGGTTTTTGCAGCAAAATCGGCCACTTACGGATATGTGTGTTTGCGAATCCGAGGTTAACCGACTAAAGTACCCGGCATCTTACACCGGGTTGCTTTGAGCGTGGAAAAACAACTCGTCGAAGGGGATCGTCTGTACCTGATCGCGGAGAGTCTGGCCAAGGACTTCTCCCTGTTCCCGACGACCGACATCGAAGAACCCCTGCCCGGTCTGCTCGGCGAGCGCGAGATTCTGCGCCAGCGCGACCGGCTCGCCAAGCTGGACGTGGATTCCTACATCGAGGCCGTGGTGGCGCGTGCGGAGGATCCGGGTCGCCTCTCGGCACCGGAGGTCATCGGCGAGCTCGGCCGCGTGCTGGAAGAGGAATCCGACGGCCCCTTCTACGCCGCCACGCTCGAGATGGACTTCGACGGCGAGCCCCGCACGGTGGGTTTCATCGCCCAGAACCGGTCGGTGAAGAACGGCGTGTGGATGCCCGAGCACCACCTAGCAGCGGCCCGGCGCATTCAGACCTGCTCCCAGCGCGCCATGCCCATCGTCACGCTCATGGACACACCCGGGGCCGACGCCGGTGAAGAAGCCAATCGCAACAACCAGGCCCACAGCATCTCGCGGCTGATTGCCGAGGCCAGCAACGTCGACGTCCCGAACCTCGGGATCGTGTTCGGGCTCGGCTATTCGGGTGGGGCGATTCCGCTGGCAGCCAGCAACATGATCCTGTCGGTGCGTGACGGCGTGTTCAGCACCATTCAGCCCAAGGGGCTCGCGAACATCGCGCGGCGCCTCAATCTGTCCTGGCAGGAGTGCGCCAAGTACGTGGGCCTGTCGCCGTTCGAGCTCTACAGTCAGGGCAACATCGACGGCGTGATCGACTATGCGCCCGGCGAGACCGGCGACAAGCTGGAAAACCTGCGCCAGGCCATCGTTGCCAGCCTCATGAGGGTGGAAGACAAGGTCAAGGAGTTCGTCGCCGAGAATCCGTACATCCTCGATCACTACCGCCAGAGCCTGCAACGCTACCTGAATCCATCCGAGCAGCTGCGGCGCATGCAGGCCACCGCCTCGATGAAGGTCACGCGCACGCCGACAGAGTACCTGAACGTGTTCGGAGTGGCCTACCGCTACCTGCGCTACCTCAAGGTGCGCCAGCGCATCAAGGCCACGACGAAGTCCCAGTACGGGCGTCTCGCGGATCAGGAACTGCCCAAGGGTGAACTCGACGTCCGCGCCGACCTGGAGCGACGCCAGACCTTCCTTCGCTGGATGCAGGACCCCGACCGGGTGGTGTACGACGACAATCTGTCGCGCGCCTGGAAGAACTACAACGAGAAGAAGCAGGCCGTGCACGACGAGCGCGGCCGCATTGCCCAGCTGATCTTCGGTGAGCCGAAGAAGAACTACGAAGACGCGCGCGCGGCGCTGGTCACCACCGTGGGCGTGTTCCTGTACAACCGCTGGAAGGCGGATGCAGTGGGCAATCTGCGGGCGTTGAAGGACTTCCTCCAGCATCACGAGGACGTGCGCCAGATTTTCCGGGTCGAGGATCTCACCGAACCCAGAAGTCTGGCGATTGCGCTCGCCGCAGACACCAGGCTGCTGCCGCGGCTGCGTCGCAGATTCAGCCACGAGGGCAGGAAGCTGCTGCGCAAGTCCGGGGTAGAGGAGAAGTCCGAGGTCTATCTGTCGAACCAGCTGACCAACGAGCTGAACCTGGTGATTACCGTCGGCTCGCTGGCCTCGCTGGTCGAGGATGAACTCGGTCCCCTGGCGCGCGCCCAGATTGCAGCGGGAAGCTCCGAAATCGCGGTGAACCGTGCCATCCTGCAGGATCGCTTCGGTGAGTTCGTGGCCGAACCGCGTACGGAGGCCACGCCGGTGCCTTTCAGCGACCTGACGGCGCTGGACGTGCTGATCGCCGACGATCTGCGCCGCGACTTTCTCACCGAGTGCGAGAACCTGCTGCTGTTCGACTCGGTCTACGACCAGATCATCGCCAACCTCGACAGCATCGCCGAAGAAGCTCAGGCCAAACAGTCGCTGTCCAAGGCTTCTCTGGAGCGCCTGCTCGACACGACGTTGAGCCTGGCCGCCCAGGGCGTCACCCTGGGGAGAATGTCGGACGGGTCGTCCTCCGAGGATCTTGCAACCCGGCTGCAGGGCCAGTTCAACAACTGGTATCTGCGGGTCATGCGTCTGCCCAAGAACACCGACTTCTTCCGCTCGGTGGAGGAGTGGAAGAAGACCAGCTTTCCGCACCTTTCGGACACGCTGTTCGTGGTGGTCACCCACCTGTTCGACGTGCTGCTGCTGTCATTCATTCAGGCCGCCCGCGACGGTAAGGGCTACCAGGGGAGAATCGCGCCGAAGAACATCGGCCGGCGCAAGGATTTCTGGAACCGACTGAACATCGCCTACCGGGACCTGTTGATCCAGAACGTGCTGCGCCGCTTCAAGAACACGCGGGCGACCTCTCACGAGCGCTTCGTCGAGACGTTCTTCGTGCGTTTCGAGGAGAAGTTCTCGGAGCTGATCAGCTCAGACCCGTGCGAGTTCCCCGGATTTCGCCTGGCCATCGAGAGCGCGCTCAAGAACGACGTCTCGCCCTGCGGCATCGTAACCGGCATCGGTGAGTTCAAAGGCGTGAACGGCGGCGCGCGGGTCGGCGTCGTCATCTCCAACGTCGAGTTCCAGGCGGGCTCCTTCGACATGGCCAGCGCGGAGAAATTCTGCCGCCTGCTGGTGGAGTGCGCCGAGCAGCACCTGCCGGTGGTCTGCTTCGTCAGTTCCGGCGGCATGCAGACCAAGGAAGGTGCGGGCGCGCTGTTTTCCATGGCCGCGGTGAACGACCGCGTTACCCGGTTCGTGCGCGATCACGACCTGCCCGTGATCATGTTCGGCTTCGGCGATTGCACCGGTGGCGCCCAGGCCAGCTTCGTCACCCACCCGCTGGCGCAGACCTATTACCTTTCCGGCACGTCCATGCCGTTCGCCGGCCAGATCGTGGTGCCCTCGAATCTGCCGCTGACGTCGATTCTTTCCAACTACCTGTCGCTGGTGCCCGGCTCCATGCAGGGGCTGGTCAAGCATCCGTTCCAGCCGCAGCTCGACGAAGAACTGCGGCGCATCGATCCGGAAATTCCGGTACCTCAGGAGTCCGTCGAGGACGTGGTGCAGCGCGTACTCTCGGGTATTCTCAGCCAGCAACGGCCGGTGGTGGTGGCGCACCGGCCCAGATACACGGATCGCGATCTGATCCGGCCGGTGAAGCGGACGTTGATTCATGCGCGTGGCTGCACGGCGGCCAAGCTCATCCGCATCGCTCAGAAAAATGACATCGAGGTGGTGCTGGTGCAGTCCGACCCGGACATGGAGTCCGCGGCGGTGGACATGCTGACCCGGCGCGACACTCTGGTCTGCATCGGCGGAAACACGCCGGACGAGAGCTATCTCAACGCGCAGAGCGTGCTCCGGGTCGCCGAGCACGAGGGGGTCGACTCGCTGCATCCGGGCATCGGATTCCTCTCGGAGAACGCCCAGTTCGCCGAGCTGGTGCGATCCCACGGCATCAACTTCATCGGTCCGCCGGTGGCCAGCATGGACACCATGGGCAACAAGTCGAACGCCATCAACACGGCGATCCGCCTCGGTGTGCCCGTGGTGCCCGGCAGCCACGGCATCCTCACCGACGTTGAGCGCGCCGCTCAGGTGGCCGAGGAGATCGGCTACCCGGTGCTCATTAAGGCCGTGCACGGTGGCGGCGGCAAGGGCATTCAGGTGGTCGAGAGTTCGGATCAGTTCCACGAGCTGTTTCACCGGGTGACCGCCGAGGCGCGCAGCGCGTTCGGCAATGGCGATGTCTACCTGGAGAAGTACGTCACCTCGCTGCGTCACATCGAAGCGCAGCTGCTGCGCGACAACTACGGCAACACACGGGTGCTCGGTCTGCGCGACTGCAGCGTCCAGCGCAACAAGCAGAAGGTGTTCGAAGAATCGGCCTGTACCATGCTGCCCGACGAATTGCGCGAGCAGGTCATGCGCCATACTGCGGCGCTGGCAGAGGAGGTCGGCTACGTCGGCGCCGGCACGGTGGAGTTCATCTACGACGTGGCCAACGAGGCCGTCTATTTCATGGAGATGAATACCCGGCTGCAGGTCGAGCACCCCGTCACCGAATGGGTTTCCGGTGTCGACATCGTCGGTCAACAGTTCAGCATCGCGTCCGGGGAATCCATCGCCGACCTCGAGATTGCCGACAACGGCTACGCCATAGAAGCCCGCGTCACCGCCGAGCGTGTTCAGCTGAGCGCTTCGGGCGAGCTGTTGTTCAAGCCGCATCCGGGCGAAATCCGTGAGTGTGAGTTTCCAGAAGAGGCCGGCGTCGAGATCATCGCCGCCGCTGCCCCGGGCAAGTTCGTGTCGCCCTACTACGACAGCATGGTCGCTCAGGTGATCGTGCATGCCGCCGATCGCGCCAGCGGCATCGCCAAGCTGCGCCGCTATCTCGACCGCATCAGCATCAACGGCATCTGCACGAACATTCCGCTGCTGCGCCGGGTGCTGGCGGACGAGGTCTTTCAGAAGGGCGTGTACGATACCGGCTACCTGCCTGAGTTCCTGCAGCGCACGGACATCGACAGCCTGATTCACGAGATCGAGGCGTCTGCCGGCGAGATGACCGCCGGCATCGACAAGGACACCATCGGCATCGATGGCAGTGACGAGCTCAAGGTTCTGGCGCCGGCGACGGCCATCTTCTACTCGACGCCGGCTCCCACGGAGCCCGACTACGTCGCGGTGGGCGATCGGATTTCGGTGCGTCACACCATCGGTCAGCTCGAAGCCATGAAGATCTTCACCCCGCTGAAGCTTGCCGACTACAACGGCGAATTCGAACTCTACGACGAAAGTCGCGAGTACGAGGTCACACGCGTCAACATGAGTTCCGGCCAGCAGGTGAACACCGGCGATCTGCTGTTCGTGGTGAAGCCGGTGTGAGCGCACGCCCGGCGGCAACCGCGCCGGGCCCGGGTCAGAACAGAGTCCGCGCGCCCTGCACCATGCACGCTGCCGCGATGGCGAGAATCACCCAGCCGCTGACCCGGCGGAAGGTGTCGTCCGCCAGCCGGTCCAGCAGTCTCGTGCCCACCCGGGTGCCGACCACCGCCACGGCCATGGCCGCGGGGTACAGCCACAGCGCCAGCGTGTCGGCGCCGCCTACCAGCACCCCGTAGTACAGCAGTTTCAGCAGATGACCGATGGTCTGGGTGATGGCCTTGCTCGCCACCACCTGGTGGCGGCTCAGCGTCGAATTCAGATAGAACATGTCGAGCAGCGGTCCGGACGCACCCGCCAGCAGCTGCGCGGCGGTGACCACGGCGCCGCAGCTCAGCGCCGTCGGCCAGTGGTTCATGTCGAGGGATCTGAGCCGCGGCGTGGCGCGGGCGAGGAACGGCATCACCCCCACCAGCATCAGCACCACGCCCGCGTCCGGCACCAGGCTGAGTGCGGTGAAACCGGCCACGGCCAGTGCCGCGCCGACGAGGTAGGGCGGCAGGATGCGCCACTGCACGTACTCGCGCAGAAAGACCGCGCGGGAGCCGTTGGACATGGCCTGCACGGCGCCGTGCAGCATCATCGCCGCCGACACGGACACGGTCGAGACCAGGATTGCCATCAGGATCATGCCGCCGGCCATGCCGAGGATGCCGGACAGCACCGCGGTGGCGAAGACGCTGATGAGGAGGATGGCGGGGAGCAGCATGGCGCGCAGAATGCATCATGCCCTTACATGAAAAAAGCGAATAGCCGGAATACGATTTATCCTCGTTCGGAATAGATAGGCGGTGGGCCGGTAACGGGCTACGGCAACCGCGGGAGATCGAAAAGCTCGAAGGGCAGCGGAGCCTGGCGGTTGACCGACGAGCCCGTCAGCTCTGCTGGCCGACCGACCTGGTCGCCACGTGCCCGACCTCCCTGACGGCTCCGGTCTCGGGATCGAATACCCGGCGGCTGACGTTGCTCAGGTCGACACCGGTCACGCGGACGAACTGCGCGCCTTCGACGTACTCGATCGAGTGGATCTCACGAACGTCGAACAGCCCGGCCTGGCCCGGCTCCAGGCGGAATGTCCGGACCGGCGTGACCTTGCCGTTTCCGGACTCCCAGACCGTCATGTCGGTGTGACCCTCGACCTGGCCGTACACCGCCCAGGAATCGCCGTGATCGTGCGGCGGCGAGGTGCGCGGGGTCGTCATGTTGTAGGTCAGCACGCAGAAACCGAGTTCCGGATCTTCGTAGGCCTGCGAAACCCCGGCCGTGTCGTCAGCCAGGTACTCGGTGCGGAATTCCGGATCGCGCAGCAGCTGCTCGAGTTTCCGCCTGATCTGCTCGCGGCCGTCAGGGTCGTCCTGCTTTTCGAGGATCGATCGCGTGTCGCTGCAGAAATCGTCCAGGGAATAGCTCATGGCGGCGGCTCCAGGCTCGGTGTCAGAACTATGCAGTCGGTCCCACTGCCCGACAACCCGCATCGCGACTTTCTCCCGCGAGGTCAGCGTCGTGCCGGGCGAGTTCCAGGCGTCAGAGCCAGTCGGCAGTCGGCCGTGCGCGAGATCTTGCGCGTCTGGTTTCACTCGTGGTCGGCGGCAGTGGTGGCCTCCCATGGAATATGATTCCGATCCCTATGGAATCATAGAGCCGCCGATGCTGGAGAATCTCGAAACCCTGGTGACGCTGTCCAAGACCGGCACCATGATGGAGACCGCCACGGTGCTGAAGATCTCCCAGTCCGCGGTGAGCAAGCGGATCGCCGCGCTGGAGCGGTTCTACGACCGGGCGCTGATCGAGCGCCACGGCCGCCGCGTGGTCCTCACTCATCACGGCACCCGGCTGGTGGAGAAGGTCACGCCGCTCATCTCGGAGCTGCGCAGCGTGTTCCTCGAGGACAAGGCGTTGCGCCGCGGCAAGATCATCATGGGGGTTTCCGAAGCCATACTCGCGAGCTGGGGACCGCGCCTGTTCGCCCGGGTGCAGCAGCGCATGCCGGAGGTCGAGTTCACCTTTCATGCCCAGCGATCGCCCGTGGTCCTCGATCGGATCCGCTCCGGCGAGTACATGCTCGGCATCTGTACGGGTTCCCCGGACGCTGACACCGATCTGCAGAGCGAGGTGATCCGGCGCGAATCCATGGTGATCCTGCCCTCCGGTCTGGAGCCGCTGCGCTACCGTCTCGGCGACGAGCTCGACGTCATCACGATCGAGTCCCGCTCCGGGGCCTGGCGCTCCATCGAGGAGGACATGCGCCGCTGGTCGCTGCGCCGCCGGGTCTCCCTCGAGTCGTTCTTCTCCGTGGCGCAGATGGCACTGGCCGGATTCGGTCACGGGCTGGTGCCCGAGGGCGTGGCGCGCACCCTCGGGGTGGCCGACGATCAGTGGATCAGCCTGCGCAAGGCCGGTCTGCACCGGCCGGTACGTTTCGTGGCGCGGAAATCCATGTTTTCCCAGCCGCTGGTTCAGAACTTCTACGAGGCCGTGTCAGAATTGGCGGACACAGTCTGATCGGAGCCCTCATGGACATCTTCCTGCACCACTACCCGGCGTCGCTGTTCTCTGAAAAGGTGCGCCTGCTGCTCGGCTACCTGGGCGCCGAGTGGCACTCTGTGGTGATCCCGAGCATCATGCCGCGGCCTCTGCTGATGCCGCTGTCCGGCGGCTACCGCAAGACGCCGGTGCTGCAGATCGACGCCAACGTGTACTGTGACACCCGGATCATCGCGCGGGCGCTGGCTCGTCAGTTCGGCAACGAGGAGCTCTACGCCCACGGCTTCGTCGCCGAGCGGGTCGCCGACTGGGCCGACACGGATCTGTTCCGGATCACCGTGGCTCTGAACTTCGCGCCGGCCGCCCTGGGGCCGATGATGGGCAGCTTCCCCCCGGAGGAGATGGCGGCGTTTCAGAAGGACCGTGCCGAGCTTACCGCCGGCGCGAGCATCACCAGCTACTCGGCGGAGGCGGCACGCGGCTATCTCGCCCCGGCGCTGCACGAACTGAACGCTGCCGTGACCCAGGGGTTTCTGTTCGGGCCCCGGCCGTGCGTTGCCGACTTCGCCGTGTATCACTGCCTGTGGTTCCTCCGCAACAATCCAGTGAACGCTCCGCTGGTCGACGACTTCTCCGAGGTGCTGGGCTGGATGGAGCGGATGGCTGACTTCGGCCACGGCCAGGTCCGGGAAAGCAACGGCGAGGCAGCGCTGGCGGCGGCCAGGGGCGCCCGTCCGGTGCTTCCGGCGATCGACAGCCGGCTGCCGGAAGGCTTCTCCGTCGGCCGGGCGGTAGAGGTCACGCCCGTGGACTACGGGCGAGTTCCGGTGCGCGGAAAGCTGGCGGCCTGGTCGGTGGACGAGATCGTCATCGAGCGCGAAACGGACGACACCGGCCCGGTCATGGTGCACTTTCCGTCGCCGGGGTTCGAGGTGCGGGGGGTCTGAGGCCCGGGCAACGGGTCAGTTGGGAACGGCGCCGGCGCCAGCCAGGGCGTCGCGACACCAGCCGCTCAGCGCCGTGATCCAGTCCGCGCGGTCGTTGAGGCATGGAATCAGCGTGTAGCTCTCGCCGCCCGCTTCGAGAAACGTCTCGCGGCCCTGCAGACCGATCTCCTCCAGCGTTTCCAGGTTGTCGGCGACGAACGCCGGGCAGGCGACCACGAGCCGGGTGACGCCCAGCGCCGGCAGCGCGGCCAGGGTCTGATCCGTGTAGGGCTGCAGCCACGGCAGCCGTCCGAGTCGTGACTGAAAGCTGACGCTGTAGCGGCCGGCGTCCAGGCCGAGCCGGTCGGCCAGCAGTTCGGCGGTGCGATAGCACTGGTGACGGTAGCAGGTGGCGTGGGCCGGGGACGGTGTGCTGCAGCAGTCCGGCGACCGCAGGCAATGGTTGCCGGTGGGGTCTGCCCGGGTGATGTGCCGCTCCGGCAGGCCGTGGTAGCTGAGCAGCAGGTGGTCCCAGGATTCCGGCAGGTGATCGCGCACCGTGCCCGCCAGAGCGTCGATGTAGTCGTCGCGGGCATAGAACGGTGCCAGCACCTGCGTCTTCATGCGCCCGCCGACCAGCTTCTCCACCGCCCTGATGGTCGTGGTGCAGGTTGAATCCGCGTACTGAGGGTAGAGGGGCACCAGCAGCAGCTCCTTGACGCCTTGCGCTTCGAGCCGCTCGATTGCCGATGCCAGGCTCGGTTCGCCGTAGCGCATGGCGAGTTCGCAGGGCAGTCCGAACTCGGCCCGGGCTGCGGTCTCCAGGTTGCGGCTGTAGTGCAGCAGCGGTGAACCGGTTCCGGGTCCCGCCTGGTCCCAGATCGCCGCGTAGGCTTCGGCGCTGCGTTTCGGACGGAACGGCAGGATGAAGCCGGAGACGATCAGCCGGCGCAGCGGCCACGGCACGTCCAGGACGTAACCGTCCATGAGGAACTCATTGAGATAGCGCCGCACGTCGGCGGTTTCGCATGACGCGGGCGTGCCGAGATTGACCAGGAGGATGCCTCGAGACATGCAATCAGATAGTATCCGCGCTCCTTCGAGAAGTCATCGGAAAACGCCTTGGCGGTCATCATCGACTACGACGCCGGCAATCTCCGCAGCGTTCAGCGAGCCTGCCGGGAAGTGGGTCTGAGCGCGCAGATTTCCGCGGACCCGGCGCGTGTGCGCGCGGCGGACAGGCTGATCTTTCCCGGCGTCGGTGCCGCCGGCAGCGCCATGCGCAGCCTGCGCGAGCGCGGGCTCGACGCGGCGCTCGTCGACGCCTTCCGGGCTGGCACGCCGATACTCGGCATCTGTCTCGGACTGCAGATCTCGCTGGAAGTCTCCGATGAAAACGACACGACGACCCTGGGTCTCATTGCCGGGCGGGTGCGTCGCTTCGCCTTCGATCGACCCGAGCTGAAGATCCCGCACATGGGCTGGAACGAAGTCCGCGTGGTCCTGCCGCATCCCGTGCTGGCGGGGGTGGTGCCCGGCGACGAGTTTTATTTCGTGCACGGCTACTATCCGGAGCCGGCGTCCCGAGACCTCGTCTACGCCGTGACCGACTACGAGATCGAGTTTGCCTGCGCGCTCGGTCGGGACAACTACTTCGGCATGCAGTGCCATCCGGAGAAGAGCGGCCACGTCGGTCTAGGCGTCCTCGAGCGGTTCGCGGCGTGGGATGGCACATGCTGAGCAAACGTCTCATCGCCTGTCTGGACGTGCGCGACGGCAAGCTCGCCAAGAGCGTGAAGTTCGTCGACACGAAGGACATCGGCGATCCGGTCGAGAAAGCGCGGGAGTACTACCTCGACGGGCTCGACGAACTCGTCTTCTACGACATCACCGCCTCCAGCGACCGGCGCAACATCATGCTCGACGTCGTCGAGGCGGTGGCCGAACAGGTGTTCATCCCGCTGTCCGTCGGCGGTGGCGTCCGCTCGGTGGCGGATGCGACCGATCTGCGTCTGGCCGGCGCGGAGAAGATCAACGTCAATTCCGCCGCCGTGCAGCGACCGGCGCTCATCGCCGAATGTGCCGAAGCCATCGGCAACCAGAACGTGGTCCTGTCCATGGACATTCGCGCCGTGCCGGCGAGTGAGGTCTGTCCGTCCGGCTACGAGATCGTGATCAACGGCGGCCGCACCCCGGTGGGCCGCGACGCGCTGGCCTGGGCGCTGGAAGGCGAACGTCTCGGGGCCGGTGAGCTGGTGGTGAACTCCATCGACGCCGATGGTACCCGGGATGGCTACGAACTCACTCTCACCGCCAAGCTCTCCGAAGCGGTGCGGATTCCGGTGATCGCCAGCGGCGGCGCCGGCACGCCCGAGCACCTCTACGAAGCGTTGACCGCGGGCAAGGCGGATGCGGCGCTGGTGGCGTCGATGGTGCACTACGGTGAGTATCGCGTGAGCGAACTGAAACACTATCTCCACGACCGGGGCGTGAAGATGCGCATGCGCTGGTAGCCCCACAACCCTCCGCAGCAGGACGCGCGCGAGCGCGGAACGATCATGAAAGCGATCAGAGTAGAGAACGACAGCCTCGTCTGGGCCGAAGCACCCACGCCGAAGCCGGGGCCCGGCGAAGTCCGCATTGCCGTTCGCGCGACGGCGGTCAACCGTGCCGATCTGGTGCAGCGCTCCGGCAACTACCCGCCGCCACCGGGGGCCAGCGACATTCTCGGCCTGGAGTGCGCGGGGGAAGTCGTCGAGGTCAGTGACGGGGTTTCCCGGGTTCGCCCCGGTGATCTGGTCTGCGCGCTGCTGGCCGGTGGCGGCTACGCCGAGCAGGTCGTGGTGCCGGCGGGACAGGTGTTGAAGGTGCCCGTCGGCCTCGACGCCACCCGGGCCGCGGCGATTCCCGAAGTTTTCGCGACCGCCTACCTGAATCTGTACATGGAAGCGGCGTTGGCCAAGGGCGAGCGGGTGCTCCTGCACGCCGGCGCCAGCGGGGTCGGTACCGCGGCCATTCAGATGTGCCGGGAATTCCACAATCCCTGCCTGGTCACCGCCGGGAGCCAGGACAAGATCCAGCGCTGTGTGGCTCTGGGCGCCGACGGCGGTGCGGATCGTCACGCCGGCGACTTCGAAGACACGGTGAGGGCCTGGACCGACGGCGGCGGCGTGGACGTGATCCTCGATCCCGTCGGCGGCGCCTATCTCGCGCAGAACCTGCGCTGCCTGAACACCGGTGGCCGGCTGGTGCTGATCGGACTGATGGGTGGGGCGCAGGCCGACGTCAACCTGGGGCTGCTGCTGGTGAGACGTCTGCGGGTGATCGGTTCCACGCTGCGGGCGCGGCCCGTCAGCGAGAAGGCCGCGGTCATGGATGCGCTGCGGGATCGGCTATGGCCGTTGTTCGAGTCGGGGGCCATTGAGCCGGTGATCGAGTCGGTGCTGCCGATTCAGGAAGCGGAGCAGGCGCATGCGCTGGTGGCCGGCAACGAAACGGTCGGCAAGGTGGTGATGACCGTCGGCTGAGACTCGATGCCTGGCCCGGGGGCAGCACAGAACCCGACCAGGCGCGGCGCACCCGGGCCATGAAGCGTGATTCCGGCGGAACGTCGATGGTCCCGGCCAGAACCGAGACGAAGCCCGCGATGTCCGTGCTGGCGGCTTCGTGCCGGGCGATCGTGGCGAGCACCTTGACGAACTTGTCCTCCCGGATCAGAACGTAGCCGTGCAGATCGAACGGCTGGTAGCCCGGGTCCGCGAACTCGCCTGAGATCTGCCGGCTCGGCGGGTCCATGGCGCTGGACCGCGGCGGCTCGACCACCGGTCCGATCCGCAGCGCGCGCAGCAGACCCCGGTCCTGCAGCCTCACCAGGTCTTCCCCCGCGCTCTGCAGTTCGGCGGCGAGAAGCGGTCCGGGTGAATCCCAGCTGCGGCTGCGGATCGGGTACACGAACACGTCGACGTGACCGGCATTGCGGTCGGCGCGCCGGTAGCGGGCGTGGGCACCGAGCAGAGGGTCGCGAAAAATCTGCACGGCCTGGCGTTGCCAGACGTCGATTGTTTCCGGCAGCCGCAGCGCGCTGAAGTAGTCGCTCGCCTGCAGCGCGGCGTGCAGCGTCTGTGCCGTGAACGCCCGACGCGCCTGGAAGTCGCGCACCAGGCGCGATGCGAGGGTCGACGACAGGCCAGGGCTGGGCGATTCGCGTTCCCGACGCTTGTGCCCGCCGCCTGGCGCCTGCACCGGCAGCCGGTAGCTGAAGCTGTCCAGATACTGCCCGCGCCACAGCAGCCTGGCGCCGATGCTGGCGCCGACCAGGCCGCAGTGGCTGTCGTGGATCAGCTCGCCGTCGACGCTGAGCTGGTAGCCGCTGTCGACGGGGCCGACCGATACCGCAGCGAACGCGCCGGTTTCCGTCAGCGCCTGCGCGATCGCGGCGCGGTCGAGGGGGCCGGGCTCCGCCCCCGTCACCCCGATGGCCGGCCATCGTGCCGCATCGCCGTGATCGTCGGTCGCGGCAGAGGCGCCGATCACCGGGCTGACCGCGGGCATGGTACAGCCAGCCTGGACGGTTGCGGCGGCGAGCAGCGCCAGGGTCGCGAGGCGGCGACCCGGGCGGCCGCTCACGCGTTGCCGAGCGCGGCGACCTGCTCGCGAAGGGTGTGCAGCGCAGCCTCGGCGTCGGCCAGTTTCTGACGCTCGCGGTCGACCACTTCCGCCGGCGCCTTGTCGACGAAGCCGGCGTTGCCGAGCTTGCCCTGCAGCCGGCCGACTTCCTGGTGCTTGCGGCCGATCTCCTTCTCCAGGCGGGTGCGTTCGGCGTCCAGATCGATCAGGCCCGCCAGTGGGACCATCACCTTGAGATCGCCAACCAGCGCCAGCGCATTGGCCGGTGCGGCCGCCCCGGGTTCGAGCCAGTCGATGGCATCGACGGTGGCCAGGCGTTTGAACAGATCCTCGGTGGCGGTAGCCAGCTGGCGGTCGCGCTCGCTGCCCCCCTGAAACAGCACGTCCACGGTCTGACGCGGACGGATGTCGGCCTCGCCGCGGATGTTGCGGATGCCGAGCACGACGCCTTTCAGCCAGTCCACGGCGGCGTCCGCCTCGGCATCGGCATCGAAGTCCCCGGATTCGGGGTAACCCTCCAGCATGATGGTCGGACGATCGTTGCCGAGCAGGGGCGCCACCTCGCGCCAGATCGCCTCGGTGATGAACGGCATGATCGGATGCGCCGCGCGCAGCAGCGCTTCCAGGACCGTGAGCAGGGTGCGTCGGGTCCCCCGAAGGGCTGCCGGCGTGGTCGACTCGCTCCACAGCAGCGGCTTGGTCAGCTCCAGATACCAGTCGCAGTACTCGTGCCAGGCGAAGTCGTAGACGGCGTTGGCATAGAGGTCAAAGCGATAGGTGTCCAGCGCGCGGTGGGAGTCCGCCAGCAGATGGTGCAGGCGCGAGCGGATCCAGCGATCGGCCAGGGAGTACTCGGCGGCACCGTCCGGGTCGACGGCCGCGCCGTCTTCGGTGCGGCAGTTCATCAGCACGAAACGCGCCGCGTTCCATAGCTTGTTGCAGAAATTCCGGTAGCCCTCGATGCGGTTCAGGTCGAAGCGCACGTCGCGGCCGCTGGTGGCCAGCGCACAGAACGTAAAGCGCAGGGCGTCGGTGCCATAGGAGGGAATGCCGTCGGGGAACTCCTTGCGGGTCTGCTTCTCGATGCGCGGCGCCATCTGCGGCTGGGTGAGGTTCGAGGTGCGCTTCGCCACCAGCTCATCGGCGCTGACGCCGTCGATCAGGTCCAGCGGATCGAGCCCGTTGCCCTTGGTCTTGGACATCTTCTGGCCTTCGGCATCGCGCACCAGACCGTGAATGTAGACCTTGCGGAACGGCACCTCACCGGTGAACTTCAGCGTCATCATGATCATCCGCGCGACCCAGAAGAAGATGATGTCGTGGCCGGTGACCAGCACGTCGGTGGGGTGGTAGACCTCGAGGTCCGCGGTTTCGTCCGGCCAGCCGAGGGTCGCGAACGACCACAGCGCCGAGGAAAACCAGGTTTCCAGCACGTCGCTGTCCTGGCGCAGGACGATCCCGCTGCCGAGGCCGTGCTGCTGCCGGACCTCGGTCTCGCTGCGGCCCACGTAGACCTGACCGGCTTCGTCGTAGTAGGCCGGGATGCGGTGTCCCCACCACTGCTGGCGCGAGATGCACCAGTCCTGGATGTTGCGCATCCAGGAGAAGTACAGGTTCTCGTACTGCTTCGGCACGAATTCGACGTCGCCATTCTCGACGGCGGCAATGGCAGGGTCCGCCAGGGGCTGGATCTTCACGAACCACTGGTCGGTCAGCAGCGGCTCGATGACGGCGCCGGAACGGTCCCCACGGGGCACCATGAGTTTGTGGTCCTCGATCAGCTCGACCAGGCCCTGAGCCTCGAGATCCGCGACCACGCGCCTGCGCGCCTCGAAGCGATCCAGTCCCTGGTAGGCGGCAGGCGCGTTGCCGTTGATGGTGGCGTCTTCGGCCATCACGTTGATCAGCGCCAGGTCGTGACGGGCGCCGACTTCGTTGTCGTTGAAGTCGTGGGCCGGGGTGATCTTCACGCACCCGGTGCCGAACTCCGGGTCCACGTAGTCGTCGGCGATGATGGGTATTTCGCGGCCAACCAATGGCAGGCGCACGCGTTTTCCGACCAGGCTCCGATAGCGTTCGTCGTCGGGATGCACCGCGACGGCGCTGTCGCCGAGCATGGTCTCCGGGCGGGTGGTGGCCACCACCAGATAGTCCTTGCCGTCTTTGGTTGTGGCGCCGCCTAGCAGCGGGTAGCGGAAGTGCCAGAGCTTCCCCTGCTCCTCGCTCGACTCCACCTCCAGGTCGGAGATGGCGGTCTTCAGCTGCGGATCCCAGTTCACCAGGCGCTGGCCGCGATAGATGAGTCCGTCCTCGAACAGCCGCACGAAGACCTCGAGAACGGCCTCCGCGTAGCCGTCGTCCATGGTGAAGCGCTCGCGGCTCCAGTCCAGCGACGAACCCATGCGCCGCAGCTGGCGCGAGATGTTGCTGCCGGACGCTTCCTTCCACTGCCACACCCGCTCGACGAAGGCGTCGCGGCCGACCTCGGCGCGCGTTCTGCCCTCGGCGTTGAGCTGCCGTTCCACCAGCATCTGGGTGGAGATGCCGGCGTGGTCGGTGCCCATCTGCCACAGCGTCCGGTCGCCCTTCATCCGATGATAGCGGATCAGCGCATCCATCAGCGTGTGCTGGAATGCGTGGCCCATGTGCAGGCTGCCGGTGACGTTGGGCGGAGGAATGACGATACAGTAGGCCGGACCGTTTCCGGACGGTGCGAAGTAGCTGGCGTTCTCCCACTCGTCGTACAGCGTCTGCTCGATGCGGTGGGGATCGAAACTATTCTCCATCCGGATCCTCGTCGTTGCCGAACTGCTCATCGATGGTAATGTGGATCTGCTCGCTCAGGCCCTTGAGCAGCGCCTGGCGCAGTTCCTCGGCGCGGCTCTGGACGACCTCCCGCAGCCAGTTCTGCACCGTTTCGTCGATGCGCACCTTGAGTGCCGCGTTCAGTTCGTCGGTGTGTTCCGGCGTCCACTCGGTCTGGTGCTGTTCGATGGCCTCGCGGGCCTGATCGAGCAGCGCGCGCGCCGACTCGCGCCACTCGTCCGACAGCAGCGCCTTGAAGATTTCGTCGTTGAGTCCCGACGCGCCGGGCGCCTCCTGGAAGTCGCCCTCGCCTGCGAGAAAGGTCTCGTTGACGCTGACCCCGCCGTGCACCACGTCCTCGAGCAGCGGCACGTCTTCGTCGCCCTCTCGCGCGGGCGCCGGGGCGTCGTCGCTGTCCTTCACTTCGCGCTGCTCCGGGGGCAATCCATCGGGCTCCTCCAGCAGCGAGCGGATCGACTCCAGGTCGCCGAGCAGGCCGCTGGCATTGCGTCCGGGCTGGCGCTTGCCGTTGCTCACGCCGCTTCCCAGTCGTCCAGATGGTGGTCGAACAGGGGATAGCCGCGATCCCGATAGAACTTGTAGCGATCGCGGCCGGCTTCCCGGTTGGCGTCCACGACGATCTCGGCGACCCGATCGAAGCGGCCGAAGAAGGTGGGTATGTGATCCGACAGATTCACCAGAACGCCCTCCGGCTGCGCCGGGTCCTGCCAGCCGACGACCACGGGATCGCGGCCGGGCGCCTCGATCCGATCCTGGCGGATGTGCGGCACGAAGCGATGCTCCGGATAGTTCCAGAGCATGTCGTCCAGGTCGGCGGCGGCCGGCTCGTCGGTGACGTGGAGGTGTACCCGGTTGCCGCCACCCATGGCTTTCACCACCAGCCGGCAGGCGAAGCGGCAGGCGGCGTTGAAATCGACGTCCTCGAGGATGTAGAAGTCGACCCGGGTCACTCGGTCTCCTGAATCAGATAGCGGAACAGCATGCCCACCGGCCGGCCGGTGGCGCCCTTGGCGGCGCCGCCCTGGAAGCCGCTGCCGGCGATGTCCATGTGCGCCCACGGATACTTCTTCGTGAATCGCGCCAGGAAGCAGGCCGCGGTGATCGACCCGGCGCCGGGACTGCCGATGTTGGGAATGTCCGCGAAATTCGACTTCAGCATGTCCTGGTAGTCGTCCCACAGCGGCATGCGCCAGGCGCGGTCACCGCTCCACGCGCCGGCGTCGAGCAGCCTGTTGGCCAGATCATCGTCCTTGCTGAACAAGCCCGAGGCATGGGAACCGAGCGCGACGATTATGGCGCCGGTGAGGGTCGCCACGTCCACCACCGCCTTCGGCTTGTAGCGTTCCACGTAGGTCAGGGCATCACACAGCACCAGGCGCCCCTCGGCATCGGTGTTGAGAATCTCCACGGTCTGACCGGACATGGTGCGGACGATGTCACCCGGGCGGCTGGCTTTGCCGCTCGGCATGTTTTCCGCCGCCGCGACCACGCAGATGACGTTGAGTCTGAGCTTCGCCTCGGCCGCGGCACGGATGGTGCCGAGGACGCTCGCGGCGCCGCACATGTCGAACTTCATCTCGTCCATGTTGGCGCCGGGTTTGAGGCTGATCCCGCCAGTGTCGAAGGTGATGCCTTTACCGACCAGCACGACCGGCGCGTCGCCGGTGCGGCCGCCCCGGTACTCGACGATGATCATCTTGCCGGGCGTGTCGCTGCCCTGTGTCACCGACATGAATGCGCCCATGCCGAGTTCGGTCATGCGTCGCTCGTCCAGCGCCGACACCTTGACCTTGTCGAGGCGCGCCAGCTTGCGCGCTTCGCGCAGCAGGTAGTTCGGATTGCAGACGTTGGGCGGCTGGTTGCCGAGATCGCGGGCAAAGTCGAGCCCCGACTGCAGGGCGCCAGCCTCGCGGACCGCGCGCTGGACGGTGGCGCGGGAGCGGGCGTCCGCCAGCATCTGCACCGTGCGCACGCTGAGGGCCATGGTCTCCTTGTCGCCGGTCTTGTGCTCGCTGAACTGGTACAGCGCGTTGGCCAGAGCCGACAGACCCATGCTCGCCCGCCAGTAGAGGTCCCGGTCGCTGACCTGGGTCCCGGTGAGTGCCCAGAGCGCGGAACTCACTTTCAGCGGCCGCAGCGCCCGGGCCGCGGCTTCGACGATTTTCCGGTAGTCGGCGGGGCTGACTTCCTGGTCGGCACCCCCGGCGACGAGCAGACGCTTCACGCTGGCGTCTTTCGGCAGGGCCACCAGCAGAGTCTTGCCGGCCTTGTCTGCGAAATCCCCGGTAGCGGTGTCGAACAGAGCGGTCTGGCGCTGCTGCGCGGCGACTCTGCGAGCCTGGGCCAGGCTGGTGATCAGGCACGGCGTCGTCTGGTCGGTCAGAGAACCGGTCTTGGTCGAGTATTTCATAGAGTCCAGTCGTGTCGGGTTCGACGCGATTCTAGTTTAAACGGGTATCTGCCGCAGCCTGCTATCGGGCGGCCTTGGGGACGCGCAGAACGCGGCTGCCGGACAGCAGGTCGGACCAGCTGCGGTTGTCTCGATCGATCAGGATCCACAGATAGCCGAGACCGAGGCAGGCGAAGGATGCCAGGGCACCGCAGAACCGCAGGGTCGCCTGGGTCAGGGTGAACGGTGAGCCGTCGGCGCTGCAGACTTCCAGACCCCAGGCGAGCATGCCGAGCGTCTGACCGCGGCTGACCCAGAAGTAGGCGAAGAATCCGAACATCTCGAGGAACAGCACGCTGCGCACCGCGGCGCCGTAAACAAAGTCGTTGCTCACGGCCACCATGGGAAACAGCGTGAACATCCACAACGCGATGATGAGCATGGTGTCGTAGACCATCGCCGCGAGGCGGCGCAGCAGTCCGGCGGGCACCCCACGCCGCGCCGCGGGCTGCGCATCGTCCGGGCTCACGGTCGCTTCAGAACCGGGCGCGATGATCGGCCACCTTGACCGGCCGGCCGCAGAATTCCTCGCGGGTCATGGCGTCGAGCACCTCGCGGTCCTCGCAGTTGGCCCAGGCCCGGCGGTCGTCCGGCAGGCGGCAGACCACGTGGCCGATGTTCGGACAATCCGCGCCGTACATCACGGTATAGCTCTCCACCGTGGCGTCGCCCCGGAAGTCGAGTGCGACCTCGCGCCGCGGGGTCGCATCCACTTCGGACTGCACGTCCTGGTGACGGAACGGCTGCGCGGGCGGGCTGGCGGAGTACACGCCGAAGGCGTGCTTGGTCAGATAGCCGCCGTTCGCGGTGATCAGGCACTTTTCGTCGCGCCGCTCGCGCAGCAGCTCCACGGCCCGCGCCACCGAATGCATGACGTAGTTGTTCAGCGGTCCGCCGGCGAAGGTCAGGCCTCCGGTGATGGTGAGCGGTCGCGTGACGTCGAGGCCGATCTCCGCCGCGGCCACCTGCACGGCCACCGGGAAACAGCTGTAGACGTCCACCAGGTCCAGGTCCTGCGGCGTCAGTCCGGCGAGTTCGAGGACCCGCCGCCCGGCGATGCGGATGGCGGGCGAGGTGTAGAGATTGTCACGATTGGAAACGTGGTAGTGGTCGTGGGCGTCGGTACCGGCCCACGGGTAGATCCATTTTTCCTCGGCGATGCCGAGTGCCCGCGCCCGCGACTCGGAGCAGAGGATCAGCGCGGCGCCCTGGTCGACGTTGCTGTTGGAATTCATCAGCTTGGGGTAGGGGAACGACACCGGCCGGTTGCGTTCGCTGATGGTACGGATCTCTTCGGCGCTCTTCGCTTCGCGGATCCAGGCGTGCGGGTTGTCGGCGGCCACCTGACTGAACCCGGCCCACAGCGCGGAGATCCGCTCGAGGTGCGCCTCGATGGTCTCGCCGCGATGGTGCCGCAGCGCGTTCTCGAACAGCGGGTAGATCTGGATCGGCTGGCCGATGCGCAGCATCTTTTCGGCCTGATGACGCATGTCCACTTCGTCGCCGATCAGGCGATCCGGCGTGCCGGGCAGGGCCTGCCAGTTCAGATCGACGCCGGCGCGGCGGGCCTTCGCCTGGGTATTGCCGCACTCGGCGCCGGTGAGCACGACCAGGTCGCGTGCGCCGCTCTGAATTTCCAGCGCGGTCTGATTGAGGACCGTCTGAACGAAATTGCCGCCGAACGGCGTGAGCGTGGTTTCTGCGCCCGGACTGCCGATCGCCTGGGCGACGTGAGCGGCCGGGTTCTTGTACGGCCAGATGCCGCGAATGACCCGCACCGACTGCACCTGGTCGAGCAGGCCAGGCACGCCGGTGTCCTCGGCTGCGCGCTGCACGGCGTCGATCATCAGCTCAACCGGTTCGCGGCCGCTGGCCGGGTCGTCGATGCGCTGCTCGAGCTGAGCTGCGCCGACCAGTATGGGTGTTTCGCTCATGGCTTCCGTCCGATCGCTGCGCCGTTGCGGGAATGGGCATAATAGCGAAATTGTCCGCGCTGCTGGGGAACGACATGGACTTCGAACTCGACGAGGAGTACCGGATGCTCGGGGAGACGGTGGACCGGTTCGTCGCCACCGAGCTGATGCCGCTGGAACCGGCGGTGCTCGCCCGGGAAGCGGCCGGGGAACCGTGTGCGCTCACTGACGAGGAGCTCGAGCCGCTGAATGCCAGGTGCCGGGAGCTCGGGCTGTGGGGCCTCGATGCGCCGGAAGCCACCGGGGGTGCCAATCTGCCGGCGGTGGCTCTGGTCGGGGTCAACGAGGCCATCGGTCGTACGGTGGTACCGTTCACCTTCCCGCCGGACTCCCCCAACCTGCACATGCTGCTGGCAACGGCGTCGGGGGCACAGCGCGAACGCTATCTGGATCCCTACGCGCGCGGCGAGATGATTTCCGCCATCGCGATCTCCGAGCCCGGCGCCGGCGCCGACCCGGCCGGCATGCGCACGAAGGCGGTTCTGGACGGCGATCAGTGGGTGCTGAACGGCCGCAAGATCTGGATCAGCCGGGTCAAGCACGCGGCGTTCACCATCGTCATGGCGGTCACGGACCCGGCAAAAGGTTCGCGCGGCGGTATCTCGGCGTTCATCGTCGACGCCGGCACGCCCGGCTTTCACGTTGCCCGGGAAATACCCATCATCGGCGGCAATCGCACCTACGAGGTGGTGTTCGAGGACTGCCGGATCCCCAAGGAGCAGCTCCTCGGCAAAGAGGGCGACGGCTTCGGCCCGATGCAGCTCCGGCTTACGGTCAGGCGGCTGCAGATGGGCGCCTGGTGCATCGGCATGTCGGAGCGCGCGCTGGCCATGCTCATCGACCAGGCCAACCAGCGCGAGACCTTCGGCGCGCTGCTGGCGGACCGGCAGGCGGTGCAGTGGTGGGTGGCGGACGCGGCGACCCGCATTCATGCCTGCCGGCTGATGGTGCAGCACGCGGCCTGGAAGCAGGACCGCGGCGAGGACGTCCGCACCGAGGCCAGCATGATCAAAGTGTTCGCCACCGAAATGGCGACCGGGATTCTCGACAACGCCATGCAGGCCCACGGCGCGATGGGCATGACCAAGGAGCTGCCGCTGCAGCTCATGGCTCAACAGGTGCGCGCCATGCGCATCTACGAAGGCCCCTCGGAAGTCCATCGCTGGGTGATCGCGCGACGTCTGTTGCGGCAGTAGCCGTCGTATCGAGACTTGAGTCACATGTAAGGGGTTCCCTGATGCGTGCATGGGTCACACTTTGCGCCGCGCAGATGGGAAATCCTCAACCTTCGATTCAGCGTGTCGAAGGGCTTTGTGCAGACTTTTTACCTGGCGCGACAACCCATCTACGACAGCGGCCTGCGCGTGGCGGGCTACGAGCTGCTGTTTCGTGATGGCGATTGCGGCCGGGCGGAGTTCGTCGACGGTGACCGGGCAACGTCGGAGGTCGTTTCCAGCGGCGTCATCGACATCGGCCTGAGCAATCTGGTCGGTGCGCATCCCGCGTTCATCAATACCAGCCGCAGATTTCTCGACGGGGACCTGCCGCTGCCCGATCATCGGCAGCAGATCGTGCTGGAGGTGCTCGAGGACGTTCGTGTCGACTCGGCTCTGATCGCGCGACTCGAGGCGCTGTCGCAGGCCGGCTACCGGATCGCTCTGGACGATTTCGTCTATGGCCCGGACAGCGATGCGCTGCTCGCGGTGGCTGACTACGTGAAGCTCGACGTGCAGGCGCTGAGCGCGGCACAGCTTGCCGACCACGTCGCCCGGGTCCGGGCGCACTCGTCGCGGCTGATCGCAGAGAAAGTGGAGACCTACGACATGCTGGCGGCCTGCCGGGAGCTCGGTTTCGACCTGTACCAGGGCTTCTTCTTCTGCAGACCACGGGTCATCTCAGGGACGCGGCCTGAGACCAATCGCCTGGCCGTGCTGCAGCTGATCACCCGGCTGCAGGATCCGGAGGCCGGCATCGAAGAGCTCGAGCGCCTGGTGAGCTGCGATCCGGCGCTGTGCTACCGATTGCTCAAGTACATCAACTCGGCCTACTGCGGGGTGCGTGCCGAAGTCACTTCGATCCGCCAGGCGCTGATCATGGTAGGAACCAGCAGGCTGCGTGGCTGGGCGACCCTGCTGCTGATGTCGCGGCTGTCGGACGGCAAACCCAGCGAGCTGATCACCACCGCACTGATCCGTGCGCGGTTCTGCGAGCTGCTCGGCGGTGACGATGGCGCCCACGACGCCAACCAGTACTTCACCGTGGGGCTGTTGTCGGTGCTCGATGCGCTGCTGGATGTGCCCATGAGTGCGGTGGTCGATGAGTTGCCGCTCGACGCCGAGGTCTGTCGGGCGCTCAGCGGTCACGCCGGTCCGCTCGGAAAGACGCTCGCCCGGGTGATCGATTACGAACGGGGGCCCGGCGGCATGCGGCAGATCGGCGTCGGCGCCGGCGACGTCTACGTGCAGGCCCTGGGCTGGGCGACCGAGACCCAGCACGCACTGGTGGCCTGAGTCGACGGGATTTACAGGGTCAGACCGATCGCCAGATAGCCCAGCAGCGCCAGTGCGCCGGCCAGCAGCGCGTAGGGCAGCTGGGTACGGACGTGGTCGATGTGATCCGTGGCCGCAGCCATGGAGGCAACCACAGTGGTGTCGCTGATCGGCGAGGCGTGGTCGCCGAACACCGCTCCGGACAGCACCGCGCCGAGCAGCACGGCGGGTTCGGCCCCCAGCGTGAGGGCGATGGGGATCGCCACGGGGATCATGATGGCGAAGGTGCCCCAGCTCGAGCCGATGGCGAAGGCGGTGAATCCGGAGACCAGAAACACCAGGGCCGGGAGCAGGGCCAGGGGTACGTTGTCGCTGACCACGCGGGACAGGAACACCCCCGTGCCGAGGGTGTCGGTGACGTCTCCGAGGGCCAGCGCCAGCAGCAGGATCAGCGCCACCGGCAGCAGCCCGCCGGCCCCTTTCAGCGACACGTCCATCAGCTCCGCCAGGCGCCGGCGCTGGCCGCCCAGCGCCATCGCCCAGGCCGTTGCCAGTCCCGCCAGCACGGCCCACAGCACCGACGTCGAACCGGATCCCGCGGCGAGATCGCCGTCGCCGGTCACGTACAGTCCAACGGGAACCATGGCCACCAGCACGGCGATGGGTACGAGCATGAAGCCTGGTCCCGAGGTCGCAGCCGCGTCGCTGCCGAGCAGTGACGGGTCCATCATCGGTGCCGCGTCGGGCCACAGCAGGCGACCCTCCCGGGTGCGCGCTTCGGCCCTGGCCATGGCGCCGAAGTTCCAGCCGCCGGCGATCACCGCGGCCGCGAGGGCGACTGCCAGGATGGAATAGAAGTTGAGCGGAATCGCGCGGACGAAGGTGTTCAACGGGTCGCTGAGTCCGGTGCCGGAGAGCAGGCCGAGATTGAATGCGCCCCAGGCATTCAGCGGGATGAGAATGCACACCGGCGCCGACGTCGAGTCGATGATGTAGGCGAGCCGCTCGCGGGAGATGCGCAGACGGTCGAACAGCGGCCGCGACACCGCGCCGGCCACCAGCAGGGTCAGGTTCGACTCGATGAAGATCACGATGCCGGTCAGCCAGGCCAGCCATTCGGCGCGGCGCGGCGAGGTCACCCAGGCCCGGCGTTCCAGCCAGCCGACGAAGCCGCGCACGCCGCCGGTGCGCTCGATCGTGGCGATCATCGCGCCGATCACCAGGGTGAATCCGATCACCCGGGCGTCACCGGCGTTCCCGAGCACGCCGACGATGCCGTCCACGCCGTCCGCCAGCGCGGTCAGCGGATTGCCGGACCCGAGCAGCCACCAGCCGAGCCAGATGCCGGCCAGCAGCGACAGGAGGACCTGGCGGCTGACGATGGCGAGCGCGATGGCGATCAGCGGTGGCAGCACCGAACTCCAACCGGGTTCCACGGAAACCAGAGTCGACGTCATGCCTGCATGGTACCGTACCGGCATGCAAAAGCCGGTGGATTGAGGCAATCTGTCGGCGCCGTCCGGAAGCCATGCGGAGAAGCGTTGGATCACATCCATACCCGAAATCGTCGGCGCTGGCGGCAGGCCGCAGCTGTGGTCATGTTGGCTCTGGCCGCGGCGGGCTGTCAGCCGGGCGAGGGCACGTCCGTGTACGTGCCGCTCGACGAGATTGCGTTCGCCGATGTCAACCTGCGCGACTGTGTCATCGCCACGGGCCCGCGCTTCGGCTGGGCGCTGGCCGGAGAGGTGGAAGCGCTGCACTGCCCGGGATCGCCAGAAACGCCGATCCGATCCCTGGACGGCATCGAGACCCTGGTGAACCTGCAGGATCTCAATCTTGCGCACAACGAGGTGCATGACCTCGAACCGCTTGGCAGCCTGCGGCGTTTGATCCGCCTGGACCTGAGCTTCAATCAGATCGCTGCGATCGGCGCTCTGCCGCTCGTGCTGCATCTGGACCTGAACCACAACCGACTCACCGATCTGAGCTGGCTCGCCTCGGTGCCATCCGTGCGCACCCTGCTGCTCGAGTACAACCAGATCAGCGCTCTGACGCCGTTGCGCCAGTTGCCGTGGCTGGTTGAACTGCGGGTCAACGACAATCGTCTGGAGACCCTCGACGGGCTGCAGTCAGCGACGGGTCTGAGATACCTGGATGCCTCGCACAACCGACTGTCCCGGGTCGATGAACTGGAACTGCTGGAGAACTTGACCCTGCTCCAGCTGGCGGACAATGCCATCGGCGACGTCGGCCCGCTGGCTGGTCACAGGCGTCTGCGCAGCCTCGATCTGTCCGGAAACGAGATCGTCGACCTCGCACCGCTCGCCGGGCTGGCAAACCTCAAAGTGCTCGATGTGTCGAGCAATCCGCTCCGGGATCCTGAGGGCTTGCTGGGCCTGAGCGAACTGCACGATCTACGCGTCAGCGAAACGCCGCTGACCTGTGACCAGGTAGCGGCGCTGGTGCGTACCTTCGGGCGACCGGCGGTACGCGCGGACCGCGTCTGCGAGGGGAACCAATGAGCGGATCAGGTCTCTAGAACAGCGTAGCTCTCGACTCTGGAGGCGCATTGACCGGATTGCTTCGCATATCGCCATCGCGCTTCATCGTCACGGCTGCGCTGGCGCTTGCGTTGGTCGGGTCCGGCGTCGCCGAATCGACCCAGCGCACGGAGCCCGGTTCGTTGGTCGTGATCGACGGTGACACCCTCGACTATCACGGTACCGCCATCGACCTGGCCGGCATCGATGCCCCGGAACTCGGCCAGTTCTGCGTCGTCGATCAGAAGTCCTATCCCTGCGGTGTGCAGGTGGCGTTCGATCTGAAGAAGCTTCTCGCCTTCGAGTCGGTGACCTGTACCCCCGGAAACGGCGAAGCGCCTGGCTATGACTGCAGAACGAAAAACAGTTCGTTGAGCGTGCGGCTCGCCGAGGAGGGGTTGGTCGTGGCCCGGTCGAACTCGGACATCGAGTCGGCGTCGCGCAGCGCTCGTGCCGTGCCGCTCGGCATCTGGCGCGGCGAGTTCGCCGACCCGGGCGCCTGGCGCCGCGGTTCGCGCCTGCCCGGGGAGCCGACCGATGCCCCGTGTCCGGTGCTCGGGGTTCAGATCGATGGTATGACCCGCTATCTGGTGCCGACGGATCCGGACTACGAGACCTGGCTGGGGCGGGATCCGGATGTCCGCTTCTGCACGGACGAAGATGCCCGCGCCGCCGGCTATGGGCATGTCGGATCGGCGGTCACGCCGGCATCTCATTAACGGGCGCCACGGGGCGCTCGTACCCTGCCGGGCCTCAGCCTTCCCAGTAGCTGCGCGACAGCAGCACGACCACCGTCATCAGTTCCAGCCGGCCGAGCAGCATGGCCACGGCGAGCAGCCACTTGGCCAGATCCGGCAGGGTCGAGAAGTTGCCGGCGGGCCCGACGATCGGTCCGACGCCGGGCCCGACGTTGGTAACGGCAGTGGCCGCTGCCGAGAGCGCGGTGAGGAAGTCGATGCCGAGCAGCGTCAGCACGATGCTGACCCCGATGACGGTCAGTCCGACGGCGAATATGAAGGCCACCAGGGCGGCGGTGATTTCGGGATCGATGCGGTTGCCGTTGAGTTTGGCGACGAACACGCCGTTCGGGTGCACCAGCTTCTTGACCTGCAGATTGAGCAGCGTGAAGGCGATCTGAATGCGGAATGCTTTGATCGACCCCGCGGTCGAGCCGGAGCAGCCGCCGGTGAACATCAGAAACAGAAAGCCGCCGACGAAGAATTCTCCCCAGAGCGTGTAGTCGGTGCTGGCGAAACCGGTGGTCGAGATGGTCGAGACCACGTTGAACGCCACTGCAGTCAGCGCCTCCAGGGTCGAGTAGTCGCCCTGGGAGGCCAGCACCGCGGTCCCCGCCAGGACGACCACGAGCACCATTTTGAGGAAGAACTTCACCTGGTCGTCGTGCAGCACGGTCCCGGGGCCGCCGCGGAGGGCGCGGATGTAGAGGACGAACGGAATGCTCGCCAGCAGCATGAACAGGGTGCTGGTCCAGAGAATCGGGGCGCTGTCGTACTTGCCCATGGACAGATCGGAGGTGGAGTAGCCGCCGGTGGCGAGCGTCGTCATGGCATGGTTGACGGCGTCGAAACCGGGCATGCCGAACAGCCAGTAGCCCGCCGCGCAGAGGCCCGTCAGAACAAGGTAGAGCAGGGCGATCTGAGACGCCAGGTCGCGGGTGCGGGGCAGCGACTTCTCGCTCCAATCCGACGATTCCGAGCGGAACAGGCGCATCCCGCCGACCCCTACCATGGGCAGAATGGCGATGGCCATGAGCATGAAACCCAGTCCGCCGATCCACTGCAGCATGGAGCGCCACAGCAGAATGGCCGGCGACAGGTTGTCGAGACCCACGAGCACCGTCGATCCGGTGGTGGTGATGCCCGACATCGATTCGAAGAAGGCGTCCGTGATCCGCAGATGCTCGTGTAGGCCGAGAGGCAGCGCGCCGGCGAGCCCGGCGATGGTCCACACCAGCGTGGTGATGAAGAAGGCTTGGCGCGGAACCACCTGGACGTTGGGACGCCGCGCTACGGCAAACACCACCAGAGCGGGCACGAGGACTACCGCGGCCGCGTCGAGAAACGGCTGCGAGTCCTCGAACCGGGAAAACGCTCCGACCAGCGCCGGGATCAGCATCAGGTCGCCCATCGCGAGCATGGTCACGCTGACGACAAAGAGAATCGGGCCTGGTTGCATGCCGTCGATCTGGCGGAGGTGCGGCGGATTCTAGCACCAGCCCTGCAGGCACCATCGCCTTCAGGGCCGCCAGTGGTACTCCACGTCCGGGGCCGACTCCGGGGCCGGGCTGATGCCGAGACGAACCGCGACGAATCCGCGCCGCTCGTAGAAGGCGCGGGCGGCGGCGTTCTGCTGGTGGGTGTGCAGCTCCAGCCCCTGGGGCGACAGCCGCCTGGCGTGTGCGAGCAGCGCGCTGCCGTAGCCGCGCCCCTGGTGGTGTGGGTCGACGTAGAGGCGGTCGATGTAGCTGTGCTGGAGGGCAAGGTAGCCGACGATGGACCCGGCGTGTTCGATGACGAACAGGGCGTCGTTGGCAGCGATGTGCTGGCGGAACACCTGATCGGCGAGTGCCGGGGTCATTGCCCGCCAGCCCGGCAGATAGGGGTAGGCGGCTTTCCCGGCGCGATACCACAGCGCGGCCACGGTACTGGTTTCCGGCTCCGTCATCGGGCGGATGGAGGGTGCGTTCGGATCTGACCCGCTCGGTGCCGTCATCGCCGCATCATCAAGTCAGGCGTCGCACTGCAGCGCCTGGAACAAGCTGGTGCCCGGGGTCGGAACTTCACTAGTTCGAAAATGGCTTGTTCCTCAATGGCTTAGACCTTGAGAATCGGCCTGTACCCCTTCCGTACGGCAATTCCCTTTCAGTGCCCCATAGGCGCGGCCGAGCCGGTGAACCACCACCAGCCCGACCGCTAACCACCACCTGCACTGGAGATGCAGACAATGGCTAGCACCTATCGTAGGTCCCCGCTCGGGATCGTGAAACTCACCCGCTCCGAATTCGACCGTCTCGCCCGGGCCGGAAGGATTCACATCTGCCGATCAGGCACCCCGTACGTCGACATCGCCGCCCCTGGAGACCCGCCACGGTGGGAAGTGCTGGAGATCGAGCCGGAGTGCCTCTGCCGCCAGCACGGACCGCTGAGAGACGTGCACGGCCTCTGCCCGAGGCATCAGCCATGAGCGCCGGGGAACTGGTCCTGGTACTGATCGGTGCCGGGTGCCTCGGCATCGGGGCTGTGATCTGGCTACAGCGTCATCACGGCCACGTAGCGAGACGGATGCGGGAACGGCAGCGCCAGATTGATCAGCACCGCCGGGAACTGGAGGGACGGAAGCACAACGGGAGCGGGCGATGAACCAGATGAACCACGCTTTTTACCAGACCATGATCGCCGAACTCGGGATCGAAGAAGATCCCCGCCACGTCGAAGCGTTCATGCTGATGTTCGAGCCGGCCATTGCTTCGCTCTCTAACGACGAGTTCACGACGCTGGCCAAGCAGTGCGCAGCGCACGCAGCGGCCGACCCGGCTCGTGCAGACAAACTGGCTCGCGGGGACGTCCCGACGACGGAAGGCGTCTGCACATCGAGGAACAGTCGGCGGGGCGGATGGCGACCCGACAGACCGCCAATCCTTCAGGAACCCATGTCGTGTCAGCAGACAAGGGTCGGACGTTGACCGACGTTGGCATGAGCCGGGACCAGCAAGCGATGGCGGTGGCGAGGATCTATCCGGAGACGACCGAAAAGGGAGGGCGTGGCAATAAAGCGTTTCGCGACGAAACACTTTCCAGAGGCTTGATCAGCAAAGCCCGCACCGTCCTGCATCACGCGCCCGACCTAGCCGACACGGTACTGGCTCGCGGCTTCGGGATCTGAACATCAACTACGGGACGGCTTCACCCATCGGTCAGATTGACCCCTTGCCCGGCTCCGTGTGGGTCGGGCAATCTTTCAACGGGAGGAAGATACGAATGGCCCAGATCATCGCTTCGGCGAAGGTACGGATCGACGTGGTGCCGTTGGGGAAGTGACTATGGCGCTGACCAGCCAATACTCGTCTGCCGAAATGGTGATGTTCGGACTGCTCGTCGTGTGCCTGATTGCTGCACTGGTCCTGATAGTCAGACCATCGTTTTGGAAGAAAAGCCGTCCGAAGCGATCCCCTCTGCATCCGTGCCCGGATTGCGGTCAGCAGGTGAGCAAGAACGCTGATCGGTGCCCGCACTGTGGTGCCAGAACCGCCGAGTTCTCTGACGGCCTCGCGTTCTTTCTCGCGTTTCTCTTTGGCCCGGTCGGCCTCTGGTACAAGCAACGCTGGGCTGCGGGGTTTGCGTGGCTGGTTATGACCGTCGTGGTTGCCAGCGTTGCTCCGGTGCTGGTGGTGTTCTGTTGGATCGGAATGATCGTTCACGCGGCGTCTGCCTGAAGCGGCAGAGCATCTCGCCCGCCATCCTGGGTGCATTGGCATACTCTCAATCGTGAAAGACCTCGACGCCGCCATCGCCGCCTGGAAGGAAGCCGGACCACTGTCCGAGGAATCGCTGCGGCTGCTGATCGAACTGCGCGAGGCCGGCCTCACAGACCAGCCGAAGGAATTGCTCTGGGCGGCGTTCGTGCGGAGCCTGACCGATGAGCAGCGGTCGGCGGCGCTCGCGCTGGTGGAGATCGCGGACGGGGGCGAGGCGTTCAGGCTGTTTTGAGCGGCTTCAGGGGCGACGATCCATCAACGCCGACCGCTCCACCAAGACTGTCCACGTTTGGTGCCAGAAGAACGGAACGCACCCTCCTGACTCGCGACCTCGATGCGGCTCAACGCCTCCATCTGACGTTCTTGCCAATCTGCGCGTTGAGGTCCAAGGACGGCGAGGTCGCCTCTTCTCGAACGATGCTAGTCGCTTCTTGCGCCCTTGTGTCAACGTCGAACTCGATCTGCACTACCTTCGGGCCTCGGCCCTTCACACGGTAGTAGGTCAGTACGCCGCCTTCTCCACTCTCGAAGACGACCTCGGCGTCGGGGTCATGCAGGCTCAGTTGCTGCACAAGGTCTCGCACGGTCGGCATTTCCGCATCTCCTATCCGTTCAGTTGCTCTGCAATATCAGCCAGTGTTGTCGAGCGGTCCTGCCCGCCGCGATACGACTTCCAGGTGGCCTCGGTCAGCATGTTGAGATTCTGCATGTGCGCGACGACTGCGTTGAGCACGGCGGCGTCGAAGTAGTGGTTCTCCCGGAGTTTCAACCACTCGACCTTGCCTGATGGCTTCACCGTCCGCGCCTCCGACGTCATATGCCGGCAGTAGTCGTCCGTTGCATCCTCCGGCAGGCGCATCCGGCCCGGGTCGTCGGGCTCCATCTCCAGGCGGTCGTAGATCCAGCACTTGAAGAAATCGGTGTCGAAGTTCACGAGTTGCAGCCCGTTCGGGACCTTCCGGCCGTTCACGTTCACATCGATCATGCTGGTGCTGATCGGCTTCGCCCGAGTCGGCCAGCCCTTCGCGGCAAACACTCGTCCCCGGTGCCGACGGCAGAAGTCGTAGACCATGTTCGCCGGCACGTGCTCGTCGTCCACCGAGCCGCTGAGCGACTTCGACGGGTTGAACCCGGAGTCGACCATCATCCAGCGGATGGAGAGATCGCCCCAACGGTACTCGAGCAGTTCATCAAGTTTGCGCCAGGGTGCTTCGAACTTGGTCTCGCCGTGGATCTCGCCATGGCGGATCAGCGCGCAGGCCATGGATGGACCCCACCCGTAGACGCTGAAATGGATGACGCGGCCGCCCACGTCGACGCCGCACGTCAGCGCCTGGACCCACTCGGGCACGTCGTCCTGCTTGTAGGGTTCGCGGAGGTTCGCTACGACCTGCCAGTCGGGCACGTTCACACGCGGCCGGTAGAGTTCGCCGAAGCCGGTGTTCATCTCCGCCTGCACGCGCCCCGGGTCGCTGGCTTCCATGGCCTTCAGGAAGTTGCTCGCGCGGTGCCCGAAGGTGCGCCACTTCGAGCACAGGCCGGATACCCAGAAGGTCAGGCTTCCGGAATGCTGCGGCTCCAGGAAGTCGCCGTAGGGCACATCCACCGCCCGGGTACCCTCCACCACCCTTGCGGCCGTGTCGCCGTCCTGGAGCGCCTGGGGGCGCTGCTGGGGCGCGATGAACACACCGTGGTCGGCCATCCACTCCCGATGGCTATCGGCGATCAGCGACCCGCACGCCGGGCAGGCCATCGCGGCCGCCTCGAACGCTTCCGCCGGGGTCGAGTCCTTCGGCCACGACAGCAACTTGAACCGGGGGATGAAGTACTCCCGACACTCGGGACAGGGAACCGCGTACTCGTGGCGCGAGCCTTCCTGCCACAGTTTCCAGGAGGGCGACTGCAGGTCTTCGGCCGGCGCCGGCTTCCAGCGTTCCAGACCGCCGACTTCCTCGGTCTCGACGATGCCCCGGGTCGGCGTCGAGAGTGTTACGACGATGCCGTCGTAGGTCGCCACACGGGCTTCCGCGAGGGTGTTCGGATCGCCTTCCCCACGAACGTCATCCATGCGGTCGCGCTCGTCGATGAACACCTTCGCGGCCGGATGGGAAGCCAGTTCCGTCGCCGAACTCGCCCAGCCGATGCCCAGGCGCACGCCATGAATGAACTTCTCGACATCCCGGTCCTGCTGACCTTTCGCAAGACCGTCGTAGAGGCTCGGGACGGCTCGGATCATCTTGCCCAGCCGGTCCCGGCTGACGCTGACCGCGTTCTTCTCGGTCGGGCCGATGTAGAGCACCGGCCGGGGATCGTCGTCGAACTGCCAGCCGATGACGTTCAGACAGCAGCCGTCGGTCTTCCCGAGTTGACTGCCCATGACGGCAACGACGCTGCGCAGCCCGGGGATCGCTATCGCTCTGGAAATTCCTCGTATCCATGGCGTTCGTGACGAGCGGTATGGCCCCGGCTCAGCCGCTTCCTTCGGCAGCCGGCGCTTCGCCTCCGCCCACTCCCACGGCGTCCGCTTCGGCGGCGGCCTCACCAGATCCACGCCTTTCGAGAGCGTCGACAAGAGCCTGCAATGAATCGGCTGTTTCAGTTCGGATGCGGCGGCATTCATCGAAAACTCGCTGTCGCTCCACGGCGTTCCCGGCAGCCAGCCGACCCGCCAGGCTGTCCAACTGCGTCGCGTAGATCGTGGCGACCTCGGTGAACGTGCTCTGCACCTGATCGGCCGGGACAAGGTCGCCCTCGGTCTTCTGATTCGCGAGCCGCAGTTTTCGGGTCTGCTGCTGAAGCAACGCAGCACGGTGCTCGCTCATCGGGGCAGTGTCGTCGGCGGATCCCGTTCGCTCGCCCAACTCGGCCGTCAGATGCTGCTCGATCATCCACCCGACGGCGTCCGAACTCTCGATTTCCAGCGCCCGGCCCTTGCCACCCTGCCGGCGGACCGGCATTCCCTGAGCGACCCAACGACCGACGACCCGCTCGCTCACGCCAACGAAGTCGGCGAACTGCCGGCGGTTGACGATCACCGGGAATCAGGGTTCACAGCGGCCGTGCGTGGCTGGGCAGATGGGCGTTCGATTCCTGGATGACCGCGCCAGAGATCGGGCCGGCGCGTGAGCGCGCTTGCGAGCAAACCCCTGGGAAGGACCCCGGAGTCCGCCGGGAAAAACAAGCGCCGGCCGCGCCCAGGAGGTTCGGACCGCCGGCTCTCGGGGTTTTTCGGGTCGGGTACTCGCCGAGTGATCCCACCAGCCGCAGGATGCGGCACCCTCCGCATGACGACATGCCAGGCCAGCATGCCGGTCACTTCTTCCGCGCTTCGAGTGCCGCTTCTGACACGGCGTTTCGAGCGAACGGAGTGTCCTTGTCCGGCGGTGGTGCCGTCGCAGCGTTGGGCGTCACCTTCACTCCGCGCTCTGTGCCCGTGAACTCCATCAGAGCCCGGATCGGCCGGACGAACGCCTGCCACTCGGCTGCCTCCTTGTCCCTCGCGCTTTCGGCCTCCAGCATTCGCTCCCGCGCCTCGGCCAGTTCGCGCTTGCAGCGGGCGATCTGCTTGTCGCCATGGCTCCGGGCCTCGCTGCTGGCCCCTGACCAGGGCTCGCGGAGGTGGCGGTAGCCTGATTCCAGCCGGGCAAGTTCTGCTGTCGCCGCTTGCACCTCCGCGTGGCCGGCGATGTACTCGTCTGAGTAGGCGAGCACGGCTCGGTGCTTCGCATGGCCGGCTCGACCGAGTTGGCGCAGGTACTTGCGGGAGCCACCTTCGGCGGCGAAGACATCATCCCAGACTTCGAAGATCACGCGCGGATCAATGTCGGGGCGGCGGATGACAAGGCAGCCGGTGGCGCTTTCAACCTTGACGTTTGCGCGCTCTTCGAGATCTTCGAATTCACTCAGTTTGGCGCGAATGGCCTGGGTCTTCGTGGCTCGATCCTCGGCGGATATGGCGGCCTTCGGGTCGTAGCCATCCTTGATCAAGACGCTCACCAGGGCGTCGATCACCTTGTCTCTGCCGAGCAAAGCCACCAGCATGGACGCAGAATCCAGCCGCAGCCGCTCTGGCGCCGAGTTCGTCCGCGCGTACGGCCACACCGCGCCTGCCGGGTCGTGGCGCGCGAGTTGCGCATCGAGGTCAGCGCCGATGGCCTCCCGAAGTTCGGTCTCGGTCACGGGGGTTTTCTCCAGGTCGGCCAGCATCCCGAACTGTTCCCTTCGTTTGGCCCGAATCTTGAGAACCGGCGCCATGGCAGGATGGCTGTCGTCCAGGACGTTCACGCTGCTCCTCCGCGCCGGCGGGCAGCGAACACGGCTTCCGCCTCGGGTAGCCTGTCTGTCGAGGGCTCCCGACTGCGAGTCTCGCCTGCGTTGGGTGCTGAAAAATCGGGCCGCGCCTGAGCCTGCCGGCTGCGACGTTCGAATATCGACTCCCCGAGGCCGGCGACGGCGGCGCGCTGCTGCTCTTCAGTGTCTGGCTTCGGATCGCTCGAATCGCCCAGGTCGCGCTGCGCTGCCGAAAGAGCGGAGATCGCCACCGCCGCCGGCAACTGGGTGCAGTGGGTGGCCAGGTACATGGCGAGCCTCGGCTTCGCCTTCGCTTTCGGGTGATTGAGGATCTGGTCTCGTCGTTCGTCACTCATGATCTGCTCCGTTCCGAGGGGTCAGTTTCGCCCGGCCGCCTTGCGCGCCACTACACGCGTTCTTCCGCGTCCTTCCTCGTTCTTCCAGTTGCGTGCCGGGCACTCGCCGGGTCGTCGTCCAGTGAACGAAGTCGTCGAGCGGCCACCACCGGCTCGCCTTCCTTCCTGTGCCGAGGTCGATGAAGCCTGGATGATCACGACCATCCCGGACGCGATCCTGCAGCGCGCGCACGCCGATGTGGAGCAGGAACGCCATTCCTCGGTCGTCGCATGATCGGTCAACGGTGACACGACAGCCTTCGTCCCGAAGCCGCTGTTCGAGTGCGTCGACCTGGCGCTGCAGGTCGTCGTCGGTCATCACCGCTGCTGCTCCAGCCAACGACGGGCTGCCGCTCGGTGATGATCGACGATGGTCTGCCGGATCTGTTGAGCCAGTTGCCACTCATGCGCCTGGTCGGCCCCGGCTACGTCCCGAACGCGAAGTCCGAACTTCAGGCTGTAGACCATGGCATCGGCGAGGTCCGCCACCTCGCGCTCGGACAGCGCGTGCCACTGCCGGCGCCGAGCCGTCGGGTGAAGCGTGCCGACGGTGTATCCGTTCGGTCCATCACGCATGATCGCGCGCCCTCGGTTCGTCTGCAGGCTGCGTCACGGCCCTCAGCGCCTCGCGGTAGCCAGCCTCGAAGCCAGCCTCGAACGCAGGTCGCAGTCTGTCTCGCCCAAGTAGGTGCCTGTTCTGTCTGCACCAGCGGTGAAACGCGTCGGTGCCGGGGTGGCGGGTGTCGTCAGTCATGCGTGGGCTCCCGTCGGTCATGCGCGGGCAGGCGGTGCGGTCCCCATCGCCCTCCGTGGGGATCGACAGCCACCCATTCGTCACGGCCGACTCTTTCGTAAGTCGTGTCGCGGGCAGGGCCGGCGAATGTGCGTATCACCCGAACGTTGGGATCAATCTTTCGGAATAGCCGGATGGCGCCCTGCATGTCCGTGCAGCAACCGTCCGGCATGAACAATCCGCCTGCGCCGGTCGACCAGTCGTAGTGCAGACGCTGAACGGTGGTTGCTAGTCCAGGAACGTGCTTGCCGTTGGTACCTAGTTCGGCGGTCATGGGTTCTCCGGGTCAGTCATAGAAGCGCCTCGGAATCGGGTCCGCAACGTATGCAACATGGCCTTCCCATATAGACGTATCGCGCGCGCGCGCGAGACGTCGATAAGTAGTGCCCACGTTGTTTGTGTTGCGCGTCATGCTTCTTGACCAAATGGCTCGGATTTCAGTCGCAATCCCTGCCAATGACGGCCGCCGCGACTGGCGGTGTTCCCACCGCGAAAGCCGGCCGCCTCCAGTCGCTCGCCGAGGGTCTTCTTGGTGCCGGTCTTCTCGTTGGCCCGTTCCGCGAAGTGCTTCCAGGACTCGAATAGCCGGCTGGAAGGCTCCCAGTAATCCGGCCCAAGGTCGCAGCGTTCCGCGAGCCACTCCTGCAGCATGTTCTCGCCGGCGAAGTAATCCGCCGTCGCATTGGTCACCACCTCGGGCGGGTTCAATCCTTCAGCCTGGTAGGCGAGTGCACCCTCCACAATCCACCGCATTATCCCCGGCCCCTCGGCCAGCAGTTTGTCCGCCAGGTCTGGGTCCCGGTTCTCGCCTCGGAACGTCACCACAAACGGCAGCAGGTGCAGGCGTCGGCGCATGGCTTCGTCTACGTTCCGTAGCCGGGGCTTGTGGTTGCCGGCGATCAGCAGTTTGAACTTCGGATAGAAGGTGAAATTGTCCTGCCGCATGTACCGGGCCGTGACCGGGTCGCCGCCGGTCAGCGCCTTGATACGGGACTCGGCCCACGCTCGCCCTTCCTCGGTCTCCTGGGCCAGCACCAGTCGGGCACCGCGAAGCATGGCCAGTTCGGTTGTGTGACGGTCCACCTTGGACTCGGTGAACGTCTCCATGCTCGACACGGTGGCGTAGTCGCCCAGCACCTTCTGCAGGGTGTTCAGGAACGTGCCCTTGCCGTTGGCGCCGGACCCGTACAGGAAGAACAGCGCGTGTTCCCGGATCGACCCGGTCGCGGCATAGCCGGCCACCCGTTGCAGAAACGCCACGTAGTCGGCGTCACCGCCGGCCACCTGGTCGAGAAACCGGCGCCAGGTCGGGCAGTCACCGCTGGGGCCGAAGCCGGTCAGTTTCGTCAGGTGTGCGTCTGGGTCGCTGTCGTGCACCTGGCCGGTGGCGAGGTCTGCGATGCCGGTCGGCGTGTTCAGCAGCCAGTCGTGGCGGTCCCACTGGTCAGCCGTCGCTGCGTAGCGGCGGTCAGATTTCGCCAGCCGCTCGACGGACGCGATGATGGTGGCCTTCAGCCAGTCCTTGTCGCTGGCTGTGGCCGCGCGTACGTGCGCCCGGATGCGGTCATAGACCGCAAGCGTGTCGTCTTCCCGCCATGCTCGGTCGTCCCATGCCAGCCAGCGGTTCCACAGGGCCACGTAGCGCAGCATGGGTTCCGCCTCGCAGAACGTCAGGGCAAGACCGTCCTCGGTGATGTCGCCATTCGCTGCCCGTTTCACGGCGAGGTCGAGACGGCGCTTGGTATCGTCAACGGACATTCGCCACCTCTAGCGCATGGTGAATGCGCGTGACCGCCATCTGGACGCGCTCGAGTTCGCCGGTCGTGAACTCGTGCCCCTGCATCAGCCGGCCGACCACGCAGGCGCACAGTGTGGCTTCGTCGCGGATGATGAACAGCAGGTCCCGGGCCGGCCATCGCGGGCTCGTTGCCGGTCGTGGCTCCAACTTCTCGGGGAACAGATCGGATAACTCGACGCCAGCCGCCTGGACCACGTCGGCAGCACCACAGCCGGCGAAGCAGTGAATCAGAATGCGGCCGTCGTCGGTCTCCTTGACGCTGAGGCTCGGGCCGCGATCTTCATGGGCCGGACATCGGGCGTACCACTGACCTTTGCCGCGAGGCTTCACGCCATCCAGCCGGGCGAGGAACTGCTCAACGTCCATCGCAGCCACCAATGACAGGCTTCAGATAGCTCAGCGGTCGGCCCGGAAACTTCAGGGCGAGGATGTCGATCACCTCGTCGCGCGTTGCGCCGTTTGGGCAGACCATGCGGGTCTCGTCACCGCCATGCAGACGGTAGGCCCAGCAGACGTGTAGGACTTGCTCGGCCAGGGCTTGCTCGAAGGACGTCATGGCGACACCTCCGGCAGGGACCACGTATCGGCAATGCGCACACGCTGCTCGACAGCCGATACAAGCGCCTTGCTCTCATCCACCCCGAGATAGCGAGCATACAGATCAAGCGCCACACGGCAGAATCGCGGATCATGCCCAGCAGCCCCGAACGGCCGTCCATCGCCATCGAACATCGTAAAAACGTGAGCGAGTTCGTGGAGCAGAGTGTGTCTCGGCGTGATGAAACCGGCAGTGCCGAATGCGATTCCGGGTTTCAACCAGCCTCCGCCGACAGACACGAAGCCGGCATGGGCGGAGAATCGCTTCAGTCTTGGGGAAAAGGTGAGCGCCGGGACTTCGTCGCCCCACCAGTCGGCGAACTTGTGGTCATGGCGGCCCATCCGTTCGCTTCCCCATTTCCAGGCATCCTGGAAGAGCCGCAGGAGTTGGGGCGGGAAGGGATCTTTCGCACGGATTTCACCAAGGCCTTGCTCGGGTTGGCGAAAGGACCGTTCCCATGCGTAGACGCGGCTGCGCTGGACGTCGCGCGGTTTTCTCATCCCAACCTCCCAGCCACAATGGCCCGGTGGGCTTCGAGCAGCACGACGTCGGCGGGTCGGCGGGTGGCATTCACCAGGCGCAGCCAGGCGGCTCTGCGGGTGGGGATTTCAACTACGGGGGCGGGTGCGGTATTCTTCGTGACGCCAGTCTTGAAGATGTACCGGGCCGGGCTCCCTTCGGAGTACCGGCCCTTTTTCATCCTGCACCCCGCTCCTGATTCTTCAGCGCAATCCACGCGGCCTCGTGCTGCTCGTTGATGCGCTTGCATCGCTTCCCGAGTTCGAGATAGCCGAGCCGGCCGTGGTTGATCTCTTTGTAAATGACCGGGTGGGAAACGCCGTGGCGTGCCGCGAACTCGCGAGGGGACCATGACGCCCGCTCGATAGGGTGTTCAGGGTGGGGCATAGCCGTCTCCGTACTAGTGGACGGCTTTCTATGTTATTGCGCGGATTGAGGATTGCTACAAGGTGGGGGCACGCAAATGCCGCTTAGCGGCCGCTATGCGTTGTTTCTGGACTCCAAAGCCCGTTTGACAGTGCCGGAGTCGACTCCGAGTTTGCGCCTGACGTGCGCTATCGCTCCTCGGGTCTTGCCCTGGTGCCCCTTCACGTAGCGGTCGTATTCATCCAGGATCGGCTGATAGTCGGTCCGGGGGTTGGTGGCGTTCTCGCGAGCGATGCGGGTCTGTTCGCGGTCGTAGGCGTCCTCCATCGCCTCTTTGATCTCGCGATCGGTGGTGCCATGCACGTCCCTGGTGCGCCCGTAGCCGATGTACACGATGCGCCCGGGCTGTACGTCCAAGGTCACCGGCGGCGGCTTTTTCTTTCCCATGTCAGACGGTCTCCAGCCCGCGCAGCCGCTCGTCAACGGCGCTGGCGACGTATTTCTTATAGTAGGCGTCGATCATCTCGATGGACGTGCCCGCCATGGTGGCGACGTTGGCCGCAACGATCCCGGCATTCAGCATGTCGGTGATGGTCCAGTGCCTGAAGTGATACGCCGTCAGGCGGTCGTCGAACTTGTGCGCCCGGCGGATGCGCTTGACCATCGCCACCCAGGCGCCGTGCCCCTTGTCCGAATACCAGCCCGACCCATCGGTTCTGGTCAGAAGCGGCGCCTTCGGCGTCTTGCCCTTCGCCACGCGCTTGAAGAACGCGAAGGCGGCATCGTTGGACAGGTGGAAGTCTCGCGTCCTGAGCCGGCTCTTATGGCCTTTGCGGTGCCGGAGGACCAACTTCCGCGCGAAGGGATCGAAGTCCTCGACCAGCGCGCTGGCGATCTCCTGCGGGCGCGCTCCGGTGTGGGCGATGGCCTGGAGGAAGTCCCGTAGATCGTCGGGGCACTCGGCGAGAAACATCCGGCGCTGCTCGACCGGCCAGTAGAAGTCCAACTCGTTGCGTTCGCCTTCGCCCATGCGCATGGACACCTTGCGCCAGGCGGCATCCGATCCGACGTCGCCATGGGCGAAACCGTAGTTCAGCGCCGCCTTGACGATGGATCCGGTCCGCTCGGTGTTGAGCGGGGTTGACCGGGCCAGCAGTTCATTGCGCCAGCGTTCGACGTCCCTGGATCCCAACTTGTCGAGACGTTTGCGTCCAAACCCGGTGCCGTAGACGTAGGCGGTGAATCGCTTCGCAGCGTCCGCGGCATTGCGCTCGCTGACCTCGACCCGGCGGTTGTCGACGTAGTCGCGGCACAACTGCTCGACCGTTCCGGCCCGAACCACGCCGGCCTCGCACTGGCCGAACCACGCCTCGGCCGCCTTCTTTGCATCCGACCATGTCCGTGCCGCCAGCGAGCCCAGGCTCTTGTAGTGGTAGCGGGCCTCGTCGTCGGTCCAGCGCGCAATCCAGGTCTCACTGCCGCTGTCCATCTTGCGATAGCCGACATGCCGGCCGACGTCGATGTGGCGCCAGTAGGGTTCGCGGCGCGGAGCCAATCGGGCGCGCTCGTTCTTCAGGTGGATACGGTAGTCGCGGAGGCGCTGCGGCATGTCGGAACCCCTGTACGGTACTCAGTACGGTAGTGCCGCTAGATTACGCCAATTGACACCTATGTCCAATTATCCGCAGAATCATGGGGTTATCACCGTTCATCGGTGGTAATGATTGGTCGCTGAAGTAGGAAATGGTGCCCGGGGTCGGAGTCGAACCGACACTCTGTTTCCAGAACCAGATTTTGAGTCTGGCGCGTCTACCAGTTTCGCCACCCGGGCGGCAGCCGCGGATGGTACAACGCCGCCCCCTGCCGATTCCACGCGATCCGTGGCCTAATGACGGCGAGCGCACGGGAGAATCCTCATGAGCGACCTGATCTTCTACACCAACCCGATGTCACGGGGCCGGATCGTCCGCTGGATGCTGGAGGAGGTGGGCGTCCCCTACGAGACTCACCTGCTCGAGTACGGCACCACCATGAAGGCGCCCGAATACCTGGCGATCAACCCCATGGGCAAGGTCCCCGCCGTCCGCCACGGCGACGTCGTGGTCACCGAGTGCGCGGCGATCTGCGCGTATCTCGCCGACGCGTTTCCAGATGCCGCGCTGGCGCCTCCCATCGACCGGCGCGGCGCCTACTACCGCTGGCTGTTCTTCGCCGCTGGTCCGGTGGAGGCCGCGGTCACCAACAAGTCGCTGGGATTCGAGGTTCCGGCCGACAAGGAGATGACGGCCGGCTACGGCAACTTCCAGCGCGTGCTCGACACCCTGGAGAGCGCCGTGGCCGGTGACGGCTTCATCGCCGGCGAGACGTTCACCGCGGCCGACGTCTACGTCGGATCACAGATCGGCTGGGGGATGCAGTTCGGCACCATCGCGCCACGGCCGGCGTTCGAGCGCTACTGGGGTCGGCTCGAGGGTCGTGAGGCCTGGCGGCGTGCCGGAGCCCTGGATGACGCGGCCGGCGCAGACCCGGGCAACTGACGCAGCCCGTCAGCGGCACGCGACCGCGAACGGCGGTCGCTGCTAGAATCCGCCGCTTCGCCTCAATTGGTCGGTCAAGCCAATGCGCGTCGACGACTTCGATTACCCGCTGCCCGAGGGGCTCATTGCCCAGCATCCCGTGGCGCGGCGCGATGCCAGCCGCCTGCTGCACCTGCGCCGGGACCGGATCGATCATCTCTCCTTCACCGACCTGCCGGGTCTGCTGCGGCCCGGGGATCTGCTGGTGCTGAACGACACCCTGGTCATCAAGGCGCGCCTGCACGGCCGCAAGGACAGTGGCGGCCAGGCCGAGATCCTCGTGGAGCGCATCGAGTCCGACACCCGCGTGCTCTGTCAGGTGCGGGTGAGCAAGCCGCTCAAGCCCGGCCGCACGCTGACGGTGGCCGGGTCCGCGTTGCGGGTGGTGGAGCGGGACGGCGACTTCTATCGGCTGGAGTCCGCCGATTCCGTGGCGGAGCTGCTCGAGCGCGCTGGCGAGGTGCCGTTGCCGCCCTATATAGAGCGCGCCCCCGAGCCCGGGGACCTGGAGCGCTATCAGACGGTGTACGGCCGCCATCCCGGGGCCGTGGCGGCACCCACCGCCGGACTCCACTTCACCCGCAGCCTGCTGGATGCGCTGCCGGCGCTGGGCGTCGACGTCGGCTACGTCACCCTTCACGTCGGCGCCGGGACGTTTCAGCCCGTGCGCGTGAACGACATCGAGTCCCACCGCATGCACGTCGAGCGCTACCAGATCTCCGCCGACGTGGTCGCGGCGGTGGAGCGCTGCCGGGCGCGCGACGGCCGGGTGGTCGCCGTGGGCACGACGGTGGTACGGACGCTGGAATCCGCTGCCCGGAGCTCTGCCGGACTGCAGGCGGGGTCGGGGGACACCGATCTGTTCATTGCTCCCGGGTTCCGTTTCCGCGTGGTGGATGCGCTGCTGACCAATTTCCATCTGCCGCGCTCGACGCTGCTGATGCTGGTGTCCGCCTTCGGCGGCTACGCGCGGGTCATGGCGGCTTATCGCGTGGCCGTGGCCGAAGGCTACCGCTTCTTCAGCTACGGCGATGCGATGTTCCTGGAGCGCGCGGGCGGGGAGGGCGCCGGTGTTTGAGCTGCTCGCGAGCGACGGCGCGGCCCGCCGCGGACGTCTGCGCACCGGCCACGGCACGGTGGAGACGCCGGTGTTCATGCCCTGCGGCACCTACGGTACGGTGAAGGCCATGACCCCGGCGGCGCTGGCCGACGTGGGAACCCAGATCCTGCTCGGCAACACCTTTCACCTGATGCTGCGCCCCGGCGACGAGCGGGTGCGCGATCTCGGCGGCCTGCACCGGTTCATGAACTGGCCTGGACCGATACTCACCGACTCCGGTGGCTTTCAGGTCTGGAGCCTGGGCGAGCTGCGGCGGATTTCCGAGAACGGCGTGGTGTTCCGCTCGCCGGTGAACGGCGACCGCGTCGAGCTGACGCCGGAGATCTCCATGCGCGTGCAGCGCAACCTCGGTTCGGACGTGGTGATGGTGTTCGACGAGTGCACGCCGCATCCGGCCACCGAAGACCAGGCGCGGGTATCCATGACGTTGTCACTGCGCTGGGCGGAGCGCTGCCGCCGGGCCTACGGCGCCGGCGACCCCGGGCTGCTGTTCGGCATCGTCCAGGGCGGCATGTTCGACGATCTGCGGCGTGAGAGCCTGGACGGCCTGCAGCGCCTCGGCTTCGACGGCTACGCCATCGGTGGCCTGTCCGTGGGCGAGAGCAAGGCGGAGATGGACGCGGTGCTTCGCGGTCTGCTGCCGCACATGCCTGCCGAGCGGCCACGCTATCTGATGGGCGTGGGTACGCCGGAGGATCTGGTGCGCGGGGTGGCGCTGGGCGTGGACATGTTCGACTGCGTCATGCCGACCCGCAATGGTCGCAACGGCTATGCCTTCACCAGCCGCGGCACGGTGAAGATCCGCAACGCGCGGCATCGCCTGGCGGATCAGGCGCTGGATCCGGCGTGTTCGTGCTACACCTGCGCGAACTTCTCCCGCGCCTACCTGCATCACCTGGATCGCTGCGGCGAGATGCTCGGCGCCATGCTCATGACGCACCACAATCTGGCCTACTATCATGGCCTGATGGCCCGTTTGCGCGACTCCATCGAAACGGGTACATTTCGCAGCCTCATCGAGACCCTGCAAAACGGTTGGATTTCCCCAGATGAACCTCTTTGAAACCACGGCTTTCGCGGCCGAGGGCGCGGCGCCGGCGGACGCCGGCTTGCTCAATCTGCTGTTTCTCGGCGGTTTCGTGCTGATTTTCTACTTCCTCCTCTGGCGACCGCAGAGCAAGCGCCGCAAGGAGCACCAGCAGCTCATGGCAGGACTGTCGAAGGGCGACGAAGTGGTGACTGCCGGCGGGCTGGTCGGTCAGGTCAATAAGGTGGAAGAGGACTTCATCAAGGTGCAGGTAGCGGGGAATGTGGAGCTGCGCATTCAGAAGTCCGCGGTCGGTGCCACGCTGCCTAAGGGGACCATCAAGTCGCTGGATGAGTCTTAGTGGCTAGATCGCCGGGTATCACGGGGGAGAGCTTGCTGGGACTTCCGCGGGCAGCAAAACGTCCGCCCAACACCAACCATCCCGGGCGCAGCGTGTTCGTGCTGCTCGTCGTTCTGATCGGCTGCCTCTACGCCGCCCCCAATCTGTTTCAGCCCGATCCGGCACTGCAGATCAAAGCGACGGCCGCCGACGCCCGCGTCGACGAGAGCACCCTGCGACGGGCCGAAGAAGCCCTGCAGCGCGGCGGCATCACCGTGGTGGGCTCGGAGTTCGATGCCGGTGGCGGGTTGATCCGCGTCGACAGCGACGAAGCGCAGCTGCGTGGCCGCGATCTGGTTTCCGCGGCGCTGAACACCGGCGCCGAGCGCCGCTTCGTGGTGGCCCTGAACCGTGCCTCCACCACGCCGGCTTGGCTGCAGGACCTCGGCGGGCAACCGCTGAACCTCGGGCTCGACCTGTCCGGTGGCGTGCACTTCCTGCTTCAGGTGGACATGGACAAGTTCCTCGGCGACCGCATGGAGGGCAACCAGGAAGCGATCCGCGACCTGCTGGTGGAGAATCGGGTCCGCTACTCGCCCGGCAACTGGCTCGACGGTCGGTCGCTGAAGATCAGTTTTCAGAGCGAGCAGGCCCGGAACGAGGCCGAACGCCTGATCGGAGAGGAGTTCGACGAGTTCGAGATCAGCTCCGAGACCGTGGACGGTCAGCCCGGTCTGCGCCTGTCCATCACCGACGCGAAGATCACCGAGCTCGAGGACTTCGCTATCTCCCAGAACCTCACCAGTCTCCGCAACCGGGTGAACGAACTCGGTGTGTCGGAACCCCTGGTGCAGCGGCTGGGCCGCGCCCGCATCGTGCTCGACCTGCCCGGCATCCAGGACAGCGCCCGGGCCAAGGAGATCATCAACAAGTTCGCCAACCTGGAGTTCCGGCTGGTCGCGGGCGGCAACGTGCGGCCAGCGCAGACCGAGACCTACGACTACGAGGGAGCGCCGCAGACGCTGGAAAAGGCCAACATCGTCACCGGCAACCAGGTCACCAACGCGGTCCAGGATTTCGACCCGGAGACCGGCCAGCCTCAGGTCAGCATCACCCTGGACAACGAGGGCGGGCGGCGCATGAACGCCGTCACTCAGGACAACGTCGGCAATCGCATGGCGATTCTGTTCAAAGAGCTGAAGGTGCGCTCGCGGACCGTGACCAACGCGGACGGCGAGACCGAGGTCGTGCCCTACACGGTGGAAGAAAAGCGCCTGATCAATGTCGCCACCATCCAGAGCGCCCTCGGATTCCGCTTCCGCATCACCGGTCTCGAACTCGGCGAAGCCAGGGACCTGGCGCTGCTCCTGCGCGCCGGTGCACTGGCGGCACCCATGTACATCGTCGAGGAGCGCACCGTGGGGGCGAGCCTGGGCGAGGAGAACATCCAGCAGGGACGCACCTCGGTGATCATCGGCTTCGTGCTGGTGATGGTGTTCATGCTGTTCTACTACAAGTGGTTCGGATTCGCCGCCAACGTGGCCCTGACCTCCAACCTGGTGCTGATCATCGCGATCATGTCGATACTCGGGGCGACCCTCACGCTGCCCGGCATAGCCGGCATCGTGCTGACCGTGGGTATGGCAGTGGACGCCAACGTGCTGATCTTCTCGCGCATACGTGAGGAGCTGGCGCGCAGCTCACCCCAGGCGGCCATCCAGGCCGGCTTCGATCGGGCCATCGTCACCATTCTCGACGCCAACATCACCACGTTCTTCGTCGCCATCATTCTTTTCTCCATCGGCAGCGGTCCGGTGAAAGGCTTTGCGGTGACCCTGGCCGTAGGCATCGTCACCTCGATGTTCACCGCCATCATGGTCACCCGGTCGCTGGTCAATCTGATGTTCGGCGGGCGCAAGCTCGAGCGGGTGGCCATATGACGCTGCCGCAGATCGATTTCATGGGCAAACGCCGCATCGCGGCGATTGGCTCCGTCGTCTTCGTCCTGCTGGCCCTCGGCGATATCCTGTTTCAAGGCCTGAACCTGGGGCTCGACTTCACCGGCGGAACCCTGGTGGAGGTCCAGTTTTCGGACGCGCAGGACCCGACCGAGGTCCGTCAGTTCCTCGAGAGTTCCGGATTCGAGGGCGGCGTGGTTCAGTTCTTCGGCAGCGAGCGCGACCTGCTGGTGCGGATGCCGCCTCAGGCGAGCACCGAGCAGGCCGAGATGGGCGACGAGATCCTGGCAGCGCTGGAAAGTTTCGATCCGGGCGTCCAGATGCTGCAGTCGAACTACGTGGGGCCCGCCGTGGGCGAAGAGCTTCGCGACGACGCCGGGCTGGCACTCATCGCCGCGCTCGGCGCGGTCATGCTCTACATTCTGTTCCGCTTCACCAAGCAGTTCGCTGTCGGCGCGGTGGTGGCGCTGGTGCACGACGTGATCGTGGTCGTGGGCTGCTTCTCGCTGTTCCAGTGGACCTTCGACCTGCCGGTGCTGGCCGCCGTGCTGGCCGTGGTCGGCTACTCGCTGAACGACACCATCGTCGTGTCGGACCGAATCCGCGAGAATTTCCGCAGCATCCGCCGGGCCACGCCGCTCGAGGTCATCAACCGCTCGCTCAACCAGACGCTCGGGCGCACTCTGGTGACCTCGTTGACCACCCTGCTGGTGCTGCTGGCGCTGCTGCTTGCGGGCGGCGAGTCCATTCGCGGATTCGCTCTCGCCCTGACCATCGGCATCGTCGTGGGTACCTACTCATCGGTTTACGTCGCCGCGAGCGTGCTTATGGCGATGAACATCAGCCGCGAGGACCTGCTGATTCCCGAAAAAGAAGGGGAAGAGCTCGACACCACGCCGTAGGGAACCCCGGATCAGAGGTTCCCTGGGCCTCAGCGCAGATCCCTGGTCAGGTGCGGCCGCAGATGCTGCACCATCAGTTTGAAGATCTTGGTGTTGGCGGCAACGATGTTTCCGGTTCCCATGAACTGATCGCCTCCGGAAGGGCTGCCGACGAAACCACCGGCTTCGCGGACGATCACCGTCCCCGCGGCGATGTCCCAGGGCGACAGAGCGAACTCCCAGAACCCGTCGACCCGGCCGGCCGCGACGTAGGCGAGATCGAGCGCCGCCGACCCGGCCCGGCGGATGCCGCGACAGGTGCCGGTGAAATCCTTGAGCATGTCCATGTAGGCGTCGAGGTGCGCCCGGATCGCGCCCGGCGGAATGCCGGTGGCCAGCACCGCTTCCTGGAGCCGGGTGCGGCCGCTGACCCGGATGCGCTTGTCGTTGAGCTGCGCCCCGTGCCCGCGGGAGGCGACGAAGGCCTCGTTGCGCAACGGGTCGAAGATCACGCCGTGTTCGAGCTGGCGGCCGTGGCGCAGGGCGATGGAGACGCAGAAGTGGGGGATGCCCTGCAGGTAGTTGGTGGTGCCGTCCAGAGGATCGATGATCCAGGTGAATTCGGTTTCCGCACCGGCGCTGCTGCCGCTGTAGGCGGTTCCGTGTTCCTCGCCCATGATGCCGTGCTCGGGGTAGGTCTTGTGCAGAGCGTCGATGATCGCGGTCTCCGCGTCGCGGTCGACGTTGGAGACGAAGTCGTTGTGGCTCTTCTCCTCCACGTTCAGCGCGTCCAGCCGGTCCATGGCGCGGAGCATGATCTGGCCCGCCTGGCGGGCGGCGCGCAATGCGATGTTGGTCTGTGGCTGCATGGTTCGAAGCGGGTCGGCGTGAAAGGCGCGGTATCCTAACAGGAGTAATGACATATGACAGGTAAACGGTGACCGACGAACGACTTTCCCGCATCCGGGTGGTGCTGGTGGAACCGAGCCACCCGGGCAACATCGGCGGCGCCGCCCGGGCGCTGAAGACCATGGGCCTGTCACGGCTGGCGGTGGTGAATCCGAAGCGCTTTCCCGACCCTCAGGCGGAATGGCGCGCCGCCGGCGCCACCGACGTGCTCGACGCGGTAGAGGTGTTCGACTCCGTGGCCGACGCCATCGCCGACTGCCATTGGGTGGTGGGCACCAGCACGCGTTCGCGGCGCATCCCCTGGCCGGTCAAGTCCGCAGCCGAGGTGGCGGCCGACATCCTCGCGCGCCCCGCCGACCAGCGGGTGGCGGTGCTGTTCGGCCGTGAGACCAACGGCCTGTCCAACGAGGAACTGCAGTGCTGCCACTGCCACCTGCAGATTCCTGCCAATCCGGAGTATCCGTCGCTGAACCTGGCGATGGCCGTGCAGGTGGTGTGCTACGAACTGTTCGAGCAGAGCGGCATCGTGACGCCGCAGGCGGGCTGGGATCAGCCGCCGGCCAGCGCCGCCGCCTTCGACGATTTCATCGAACACCTGAAGACGGTGCTCGTGAACGGCGAGTTCCTCGATCCGGACAATCCGGGTCAGACCCTGACCCGCCTACGGCGCCTGTTCCTGCGCGCGGGGCTCGACGAGAAAGAAGTGGCCATGCTGCGCGGCGTGCTCCGCGACCTCGATCCCGCTCGCGGCGACGCGGCGTCCAGAGACGGTGCTGAGTAAGGCGCGGGCAGGAATAGTGGACCAAATTAGTCGGGTATTGCATACTGCCCGGCTATGCGACTGACCACCAAAGGCCGCTACGCGGTGACCGCCATGCTCGACATCGCCCTGCATCGTGAGCACGGTCCGGTGAGTGTGGCCGATGTCGCCGAGCGTCAGGCGATTTCCGGCGCCTACCTCGAACAGTTGGTCAGCAAACTCAAACGCGCCGGCCTGCTGCGCAGCGTGCGCGGGCCGGGCGGCGGCTACGAAATTGCCAGGCAGCTTGCTGATATAACCGTTTCGCACATCATTGCCGCCGTCGGCGAAGGCGTGGACGCGACCCGCTGCAAGGGCACGGCGGATTGCCAGGACGGCGCCACCTGCCTGACCCACGATCTGTGGACGTCGCTCTCCGAACGCATCGACGCCTTTCTGTCCGGCGTGACGCTGGACGATCTCGTCGCGCAGCGCGAGGTTCGCGACGTGGCCAGCCGCCAGGACATCGACCTCATCGCCGCGCGGACTCTGTAGTGGGCCAGCGCACGGGGAAGCCCATCTATCTGGACTACGCCGCGACCACGCCGGTCGACCCGCGGGTGGCGCAGAAGATGAGCGCCTGCCTTCTGGTGGAAGGCAAGTTCGGCAACCCGGCGTCGCGCTCCCACGTCTACGGCTGGGAGGCGGAAGAGGCGGTCGAAGAGGCTCGCACCCAGGTCGCCAGTCTGATCAACGCCGACCCCCGTGAGATCGTCTGGACCTCCGGTGCCACGGAATCCGACAACCTCGCCATCAAAGGGCTGGCCGACGGCGCCAGTCGACGTCACATCGTTACCAGCCGCATCGAGCACAAGGCGGTACTCGACACCTGCGCATACCTCGAGGGCAAGGGCTTCGACGTCACCTATCTGACGCCGGGTGCGGACGGCATCGTCACCCCGGACCAGGTCGCCGAGGCGCTGCGTCCGGATACGCTGATGGTGTCGCTCATGCACGCCAACAACGAGATCGGCGTGCTGAACGACGTAGCCGCCATCGGCGCGGTATGCCGCAGCGCCGGCGTGCCGCTGCACACCGATGCTGCACAGAGCGCCGGCAAGGTGACCATCGACGTGCAGCGCATGCCGGTGGATCTGATCTCGATCTCGGCGCACAAGATGTACGGCCCGAAAGGCATGGGTGCGCTCTACGTGCGGCGTGAACCACCGGTGCGATTGACGGCTCAGATCCATGGCGGCGGTCACGAACGCGGCATGCGCTCCGGCACCCTGGCGACTCACCAGATCGTCGGTCTGGGGGAAGCCAGCGCCATTCTCCAGCGTGACATGGCGCGCGAGAACGAGCGTGTGCTCGGATTGCGCAACCGTCTGCTCGCCCATCTGATGCAGCTGCCCGGCACCTCGCTCAACGGCGACGCCGAGCGCCGCCTGCCCGGGCTGATCAACGTCTCCTTCGACGGCGTGGACGGCGAAACCCTGGTCCTGGCGCTCGACGACGTGGCGTTGTCCACCGGGTCGGCGTGCACCTCCGCCAGCGTCGAACCTTCCTATGTGCTGAAGGCATTGAATGTGCCGGACGACCTCGCCCACGCCTCCCTGCGCTTCACGGTGGGTCGTTACACCACACAGGAAGACGTCGACTACGTCGGTGGCCGGGTCGCCGACGTGGTGTCCCGGCTGCGCGGCGCCCGCTCCGCGGCGGGCGGCTGACGGAGTCGCGGGACTCTTGTTCTGCCGCGGGCAGTGTTCTATCGGCCGCGGGCTTAGTTTTCGCCGCGGGCGCTTCGCCGCGGGCGCCCAAAGCCGTTTGATCTCGCCGGCAAACGCGTATAATACGCGGCCGCCGCTGTGCGCCATTTCTTGATTTTTCAAGCACATAGGCGTGACTTGCAAAGCCGGCGTCCGAACTCAAACCAGCGACGGAGACTCTCATGGCCGTGGAGCGAACTTTTTCCATCATCAAGCCCGACGCGGTGGGTCGGAACCTGATTGGCGAGATCGTCTCGCGGTTCGAGAAGAGCGGGCTGAGAATCGTCGCGTCGCGGATGCTGCGTCTCAGCAAAGATCAGGCCCGCGGTTTCTATGCCGAGCACGAGGGCAAGGGTTTCTTCGACGATCTGGTCGCCTACATGACCTCGGGCCCGGTGGTGGTGCAGGTCCTCGAAGGCGAGAACGCCATTGCCGCGAACCGCAAGCTGATGGGCGCCACCAACCCGAAGGACGCCGAGCCCGGTACCATCCGCGCCGACTTCGCCGAGTCGCTGGAAGCCAACGCGGTGCATGGCTCCGACGCGCCGGCGTCCGCCGAGCGTGAGATCGCCTTCTTTTTTGATAGCAGCGACATCTGCGCGCGAGATTGAATTTGACCGCCGCAGACGCCAGTTCACCTGTCGTGACGTCCGAGGGCGACCCCCGGGTCAACCTGTTCGGGCTGTCCCGGACGCAGATGGAGACGTTCTTCGTCGAGCGCGGCGAGAAGGCGTTCCGCGCGCGGCAGATCATCCGGTGGGCCTACCATCGCGGCGTGCTCAGCTTCGACGACATGACGGATCTGTCGAAACGACAGCGCGCCTGGTTGAACGCCCGGGCGCATTTCGCCCTGCCCGAAGTGGTGACGCGACGCGAGTCCGTCGATGGCACCGTGAAGTGGGTCGTGCGGGTCGCCAACGGCAACTGCGTGGAAACCGTGCTGATCCCCGATCGCGGACGCAACACGCTGTGCGTTTCCTCCCAGGTCGGCTGCATGCTGGACTGCAGCTTCTGCTCGACCGGCAAACAGGGCTTCAATGGCAACCTGTCCACGGCCGACATCGTCGGCCAGGTCTACCTCGCCAACGCCGAACTCAAGGCCCGCAACGACGCCGTGACCAATGTCGTGCTGATGGGCATGGGCGAACCGCTGCTGAATTTCGACAACGTGGTCGCGGCCACGGATCTGATGATGGACGATCTGGCCTTCGGCATCTCCAAACGGCGGGTCACGGTCAGCACCGCGGGCGTGGTGCCGGGCATCTACAAGCTGGCGCAGGTGACCGACGTGTCTCTGGCGATCTCGCTGCATGCCCCGTTTGATCCGCTGCGCGACGAGCTGGTGCCGCTCAACCGCAAGTACCCCATCGAGGAACTCCTCGCCGCCTGCCGGCATTACGTGGAAGGTCTCGGCGAGCGTCGCTCTCTGACAATGGAGTACACGCTGCTGAAGGGCGTCAACGACAGTCTCGAGCACGCACGCGCCCTGGCAGGGCTGCTGCGCGACGTGCGCTGCAAGATCAATCTGATTCCGTTCAATCCGTTTCCCGCGTCCGGCTACCAGCGTCCCGACGAGGCGACCGTGCGCGCGTTCCAGACGCTGCTGATGAACAGCGGCTACGCCACGATGCTGCGCACCACTCGCGGTGACGACATCGATGCCGCCTGCGGTCAGCTCGTCGGCCAGGTGCAGGATCGGACCCGGCGTCAGGAACGCTATATCGCCCGTCGCAAAGCCGAGGAGGTGGCATGACCGTCAACCGGGTTACCCGGACCCTGGGAATCCTGTTTGCGCTGTGGCTGCTCGCCGGGTGCGTCACGGAATCCACCGGCCGCGAGCCGGCGCCGAAGCGCGTGCAGCTGCAGGCTCACCTGGACCTGGCGCGCGGCTACCTGGAGCAGCGTGACTGGACCCGGGCCCGGGAGCCGCTGGCGCGGGCGCTCGAGATCGATCCGAGTTCCGCCGAAGCCCACACCCTGATGGCCGTTCTCTACCAGTCGAACAACGACCCCGATCTGGCCGAGCGTTCCTACCGGCAGGCGCTGCGTCACGATCCTCGCTATGCGATGGCGTTGAACAACTACGGCACCTTTCTCTATTCCCGCGGGCGCTTCGAGGACGCGCTGCAGCCGCTGCGGCTGCTGGTCCAGGACCCGGCCTACCGTGACCGGGCCACGGCCTATCAGAATCTCGGGCTGACGGAGCTCAAGGTGGGTAACCGGGACCGCGCCCGCGAGGCGTTCGAGCGCGCGCTGTCGTTCAACGCGCTGCTGCCGCGCAGCGGCCTGGAGCTTGCGCAGCTCGCCTACGAAGACGGGGACTACGCGGCCGCGACCAGATACTTCGACATGTTCCGCGTGCGCGCCAGGCAGACCGCGCGCAGCCTGTGTCTTGGCCTGCGCCTGGCGCGCCAGGCCGACGACGCGGATGGTCGCGCGAGCTACGAACTGGCTCTGAAGAACCTCTATCCCGACTCCGCTCAGGCAAAGCGCTGCCTCGCAGAGGGCTGAGCATGGACCTCGCGGGCACAGACGGGCGCGCACAGTGACCGGACCGGAAACGAGCCCCGGCGCAGCGCTGCGCGCGGAACGCGAAGCGCTCGGCGTGACCGTGCGCGAGGTCGCGGAGACCCTGAACCTGTCCATGAGCATGATCGACGCCATCGAGACCGACGACCTCGAGCGGTTGCCCGGTCCGGTGTTCGCGCGCGGCTACGTGCGCGCCTATGCACGGCTGCTCGAGCTCGATCCGCGGCCGCTGCTCGAGCACTTCCCTAAGGCCCAGGATCCCCCGCCGCCCGAGGGGGCCGCTCCGGAGCTGCCGATCTGGGAATGGATCCGTGACCGCCCGGTCATGGTCCTCGGCGCTGCGGGAGCCGGGGTGCTGGTGGCGCTGCTGCTGCTCATCCTCGCGCTGTGGCCGGAGGGCGGGGACGGCGATGCGACGATGAACGATACGTCGGCGCTGGATGCGTCGACGGCCGATGTGTCGACAGACGATGCGTCGAGCGCTGCGCCGGTGCTGGACGGCGCGCCGGAGACTACCGCGACCGCGCCCGTCGGCATCGAGCCGCCGGCCGCTGCCGCCGCGCCCTCGGCGCGGGCGCCGACGAGCGCTCCAGCAGATGCGCGCGCCGGCGAGCGTGCGGCCGCGCTGCCGGATCCGGCGACAACCGGTGCCGAGCCGACGACGGTGGACGCGTCCGCGCCGCCCGCAGCGAGCGACAGCGAACTGGCTGCTTCCGGGGCCGGCCCGGCGCGGCGCATCACCGCAACCGGCGATGATCGCCTGAGTTTCGGATTCAGCGACGACTGCTGGGTGGAAGTGAAGAGCGGCGGCGGCACGCGCCTCTACAGCAACCTGGGCCGGGCCGGCGCGGAACTTCAGCTGATCGGCCAGGGACCGTTCCGAATCCTGCTCGGCTACGCGCCGGGCGTGCGCCTGACGTTCAACGGCGAACCGGTGCCTCTGGCTCCGCACACCCGCGACAACGTCGCGACACTGGTTCTGGGGCAGTAGTCATGGTGCAGTCGGTTCGGGGCATGCGCGACGTGCTGCCGGTAGAGGCGCGGCGCTGGCGCGCGCTGGAAGAGCGGATCCGCGCCGTGCTCAGCGGCCACGCCTACGAAGAGATTCAGCTGCCTCTGCTCGAATCCACGGAACTGTTCAGCCGCGGAGTGGGCGAGGCCACGGACATTGTCGAGAAGGAGATGTACACGCTGGCCGACCGCGATGGCGACAGCATCACCCTGCGCCCGGAGGGAACCGCCGGCTGTGTGCGCGCGCTGATCGAGCACGGAATGCTGTTCAATCAGACTCAGCGGGTGTTCTATGCCGGTCCGATGTTCCGCTACGAACGCCCCCAGAAGGGCCGCTATCGGCAGTTCTACCAGCTCGGCGCGGAAGTATTCGGCATTCCCGGTCCCGACATCGATGCGGAACTCATCACCATGGGTCTGGCGTGCTGGCGTGCCCTCGGCGTGGACGCGCGGGTCCGCCTGGAACTCAACACGCTCGGCTCGGCGGATGCCCGCAGCGCCTACCGTGAAGCGCTGGTGGCCTATCTCGGGCCGCTGCGGGATCAGCTCGACGACGACAGCCAGCGTCGTCTGACCCGGAATCCGTTGCGGATCCTCGACAGCAAGAACGCCGGGACCCAGGCATTGCTGAGGAACGCGCCGCAGCTGCCGGATTTTCTCGACGCCGCCGGGCGCGAGCACTTCGACGGGCTGCGGCGGCTGCTCGACGGACTGCGGATTCCCTATCAGGTCAATCCGGGTCTGGTGCGCGGGCTCGACTACTACACCCACACGGTGTTCGAGTGGGTGACCGACGACATCGGCGCGCAGAGCACGATCTGCGCCGGAGGCCGCTACGACGGCCTGGTCGAGCGCCTCGGTGGCCGACCGACCCCGGGAGCGGGGTTCGCCCTGGGGCTGGAACGGGTGATGCTGCTTCAGGAGGCCGTTGTCGACGCCGTGGACTTTTCCGCCGCTGCCGATGTCTACCTGTGCGTCATGGCGGAGGGCTTCCAGGCCTGGGCACTGGAACTTGCAGACAAATTGCGGGATGCAGTGCCAGCGTTCAGAATCCGCACCCACGCCGGGGGCGGCAAGTTGAAGAATCAGATGAAGCGCGCCGACCAGTCCGGCGCGCGCTTCGCCATCGTCATCGGTGAAGACGAAGTCCGGGAGCGCCGCCCCGCGCTGAAGTACCTGCGCGAGGACCGTCCCCAGGAATCTCTCGATGTCGCTGCACTCATCGACCGGCTGCGCAATACGTGAGGGCTGGAGTCGACGCGGGCTTCGACGCACAGGCTAACAGGAGGACCGGGTGTCCGATTATCTGAGTGAGGAGGAGCAGCTGGCGCGGCTGCGGGACTGGTGGCAGCGCCACGGCGTGTCGCTGCTGGTCGGCACGGTTTTAGTGGTCGCCGGCATCGTCGGCTGGCGCTGGTACCAGGGCCATGTCGAGGAGCGCATTCTCAATGCGTCGGATCTGTATGCCGAATTCCTGGCGGCAGATGGTTCGGCCCGCGAGGCGCTGGCCGAACGGATAGTCAGGGAGGGGGAGGGCACGGCTTATCCTGCCGTCGTGCTCATGCGCCAGGCCAAAGAGGCCGTCGCCGGCGGCAACGGCGCGGTGGCGGAACCACTGCTGCGGCGCGCGCTCGAGGTCGCCAGCGCCGAGGAACTCGAAGACACGGCACGGCTGCGGCTCGCCCGGGTGCTGTTCGACAACGAACGCGGCGATGAAGCGCTGGCCGTTCTCGGCCAGGTCCGCGGCGCCGGCTACCGCGCCCTGGCGGCCGAACTGAAAGGTGACGTTCACCTGTCCCGCGGTGAGCGCAGCCTGGCCAACCAGTCCTACGTGACCGCGATGTCTTACCTGTCCGCCGACGAACAGCGACCCGTCCTGGAGATGAAGATTGCAGATACCGCAGACCCGAACGCGCCACCGAGCGAGTCGTAGCACCAGCCTCCTGCTCGGGGCCGCGCTGGTCTCCGGCTGCAGCTGGTTCTCCTGGCTGCCGTTCGTCGGCGACGACGATGACGAGAAGAGCAAGCTCGAGCCCGCCAAACTGGTCAAGTTCGACCCGGAGGTGCGGGTGCGGCGGGAGTGGTCGGCCGGCATCGGCGATGGCCTCGGCAAGAAGTACGTGCGCATCCGACCCGCAGTGCTGGCCGATCGGACCTATGCGGCGGACGCTTACGGCCTGGTGGAGGCCCGCGACCGCTTTACCGGCAAGCTCGCCTGGCGCACGCGGATCGCGAAGAACCCCGAAGGTATGTTCAGCAGCCTCAACATCTTCGATCGCCGCGATCCGAGCTTCGTTGCCGGCGCGGTGGGCACCGGGCACGGCTACGTACTGGTTGGAACCACACTGGGTGAGGTGGTGGCGCTGTCCGCCGCCGATGGCAGCGAGGCCTGGCGCAGTGAGGTGGGCAGCGAGGTGCTGGCCGCGCCGGTGGCGGGCGCCCGTCTCGTATTCGTGCGCACCATCGATGGTCGGCTTCTGGCCCTGGAGCGCGATGACGGCAGCATCCGCTGGAGTTTCGACAACCAGGTGCCGGTGCTCACGCTGCGTGGTACCAGCACGCCGGTGTACAGCGACGGCGTGGTCTACGCGGGCTTCGACAACGGCATGGTGGCCGCCGTGCGGGCATCGAACGGCGAGCCGGTGTGGCAGCACCGGGTGATGCTCCCGGAAGGCCGTTCCGAACTGGAGCGCATGGTCGACGTCGACAGTACGCCGCTGCTGTCCGGAGGGATCCTCTACGTGGCGGCCTACCAGGGCCGGCTGAAGGCCCTGCGTGCCAGCGACGGTTCGCTGCTGTGGGAGAGAGAGATCTCGAGCCACGTCGATCTGGCGGAGGGCTACGGCCACGTCTACGTCGTCGACGACGACGATGTGATCACCGCCATCGACCAGCGCAACGCCGACGAGCTGTGGAAACAGGAAGGCCTGTTCCGGCGCAGGCTGAGCGGACCCATCGCGTTCAGCAATTACCTCGTGGTGGCCGACGGCGACGGCTACCTGCACGTGCTGGCCCAGAGCGACGGACGCTTTCTCGGCCGCATCAAGGTCGACGGCGACGGCGTGCGCTCGCGGCCGCTGGTGGAAGACCAGCTGTTCTACGTGCTCGGTAACTCCGGCCGGCTGCGGGCGCTCAGCGTGGAGCTGAGGTAGCGGTCGATGCTGCCCACGCTGGCCCTGGTTGGTCGCCCCAACGTCGGCAAGTCGACGTTGTTCAACCGCTTGACCCGTGCCCGCGACGCGCTGGTGGCCGATGTCCCCGGACTCACCCGGGACCGGCGCTACGGCCGCGCCAGCCTCGGCGCGCTGACCTGCACCCTGATCGATACGGGCGGTCTGCTCGGCGACGACGGTGACCTCACCACGGCCATGGAGCGTCAGGCCGAGCTGGCCATGGACGAGGCCGACCTGGTGCTGTTCCTCGTGGACGGCCGAGCCGGCCTGACCGTTGCCGACGAGGAGATCGTCACCCGCCTGCGGCGCCGCGATCGGCGCGTGCTGCTGGTGGTGAACAAGATGGACGGGGTGGCCGAGGATCAGGCCGTAGCCGAATTCGCCGGCCTGGGCTTCGAGGAACCGGCCTTCGTCTCAGCGGCGCACAATCGCGGCATCGGCGCCCTGGCAGAGCGGCTCGAAGCGCTGCTCGCGCCCATATCCCCGGAAGTCGAATCGGCCTCCGGCGGCGACGACGCCATCCGGGTCGCCCTGGTCGGCCGCCCGAACGTCGGCAAGTCCACGCTTGCCAACCGCCTGCTCGGCGAGGAACGCCAGGTGGTGTACGACCAGCCGGGCACGACACGCGATGCCATCGACATTCCGTTCGAGCGCGACGGTGTCGCCTACGTGCTGGTGGATACCGCCGGCGTGCGGCGCAGGGGCCGTGTCGACGAAGTCGTCGAGAAGTTCTCAGTGGTCAAGACCCTGCAGGCCATCGAGCGGGCGCAGGTGGTGATTCTGGTGCTCGACGCCCGCGAAGGCCTGGTCGATCAGGATCTGCATCTGCTGAGCTATGCCGCCGATGCGGGCTCCGCCGTGGTGATCGCGCTCAACAAATGGGACGGTCTGAGCGCCGATGACCGCGAGCGCAACCGTCAGGTGCTGGATCGGCGCCTGCGCTTCGCGCCGTGGATTCCCATCCACCAGATATCGGCCCTGCACGGCACCGGCGTCGGCCATCTGCTCGACGAGGTGCGCCGGGTCTACGCCGCCGGCGAGATGGACGTAGGTACCTCCCACCTGACCCGGCTGCTCGGCGCCCTGGTGGAGGCGCATCCGCCGCCCATGGTGCGTGGTCGCCAGATCAAGCTGCGTTTCGCCCACAAAGCCGGGTCGCATCCGCCGCGTATCGTCATCCACGGCAACCAGACCGGGTCGCTGCCGGACTCCTACGTGCGCTACCTGGAGAACGCCTTCCGCGAGGCGCTGGATCTGGGGGGAACGCCGGTCAAGATCGAGCTGCGCACCGGCGACAACCCGTTCGCCGGGCGGCGCAATACCCTCACGCCGCGTCAGGAACGCCGTCGCAAACGCATGGTCCGGCACCACAAGGGCCGCAAGCGCTAGTGCGCTCAGGCCTCGGGCAGCTTCGGCAGCCGGTTGTCCCCGTCGACCCGCTCCACCGTTACGTCCAGGGCGCCATCCTGAAGGTGCGCGGTGAGCGCAGCGCCGGTTGCCACCGCATCGATGGACGTCACCGGGACTCGGCCACCGGCGGCGTCCGCCCGGGTCAACACCGAGTAGCCGCGGCCCAGCGTTGCCAGCGGACTCACCGCCTGCAGCGTGCGTGCCGCGCCGGCGAGCCTGGCTTCGCGGTTGGCCAGCGTGCGCCGGGCGGCGGCGCCGAGAGCGTTATCCAGCTCGGTGATGCGTTCCCGGTGGCGGGCGATACGCTGTGATGGACGCAGCAGCAGCAGGCTGCGGCGCGCCGAGGCGACGGCGTCGCGCCGCCGCTCCAGCCGGTTGCCCATGGCCCGGCGCAGCCGCTCCTCGAACTCGTCGGCGCGCTGCATCTGCTGGGCCAGACGCGTGCGCGGATCGCTCAGGCGCGCTCGCAGGTGGGTCAGGTGGCGTTTCCGGGCGTCCAGATCGGCGCCGAGCGCACGCCCCAGGCGCGCGCCCATCTGGGCGAAATAGCTGTGGAAGTCCGCCTGATCCGGAGTGATCAGCTCGGCGCCCGCCGACGGCGTGGGGGCGCGGACGTCGGCGACGAAGTCGGTGATCGTGACGTCTGTCTGGTGGCCAACGGCGGATACCGTGGGCACCGGGCAGGCCGCCACGGCCCGCGCGACGCTCTCCAGGTTGAAGGTCCAGAGATCCTCCAGCGAGCCGCCACCGCGGGTCAGCAGCACCACGTCCGGCTCGACGGCGGGAATCTTCGAGAGCGCGGCGAGGACCTCCGCTTCGGCGCGTTCGCCCTGCACGGCGACCGGCAGCAGCACCACCTCCAGGGCGGGAAATCGACGCTCGATGACGTGCAGCACGTCGCGCAGCGCGGCCCCGCTGGCCGAGGAGATGACCGCCAGCCGGCGCGGCAGCGGTGGCAGCGTGCGCTTGCGTTGCGGATCGAACAGGCCCTCGGCTTCGAGGCGGAGCTTCAGTGCTTCGAACGCGGCGCGCAGGGCGCCTTCGCCCGCGGGTTCCATGTGCTCGGCGATGAGCTGGAAGTCGCCGCGGGCCTCGTAGAGGCTGACCCGGCCGCGGACGAGCACCTGGGCTCCGTCCCGGGGCTGGAACGGGACCGCCCGGTTGCGTCCGGCGAACATCGCGCAGCGCAACTGGGCGTCGTCGTCTTTGAGGGTGAAATACCAGTGCCCTGAGCCCGGCCGGCGGAAATTAGAGATCTCGCCTTCTACCCACACCAGGTGGAAGTGGTCTTCGATCAGCACGCGGGCCGCACGGGTGAGGGCGCTGACCGTCAGCACCGGGCGACCGGCGGCCGGCATCTGCGGTGTGGCGGGCTGAAGCGGAGACCTGGGCGGGGTGGGCATGGCCAGAGTTTACTTGCACGATTTACATGCCGATAGCTCGCCGGTAAAATCTCGGTTTTGCGGAGTCCTCAATGTTGCGTATCGCCCACGACGCGCTTACGTTCGATGACGTACTGCTCCTCCCCGCGTATTCCCAGGTCCTGCCGTCCGAAGTATCGCTGAAGACCCGGCTGACCAGGGACATCACCCTGAACATCCCGCTCATGTCCGCGGCCATGGATACGGTGACCGAAGCCCGGCTCGCCATTGCCCTCGCCCAGGAGGGCGGTATCGGCATCGTCCATAAGAACATGAGCGTCGAGGCGCAGGCGCGGGAAGTCCGGGCGGTGAAGAAGTTCGAAAGCGGCATCATCCGGGATCCCATCACCATCCACCCGGATCGGACCGTGGCGGATCTGATCGACCTGACCATGGATCACAAGATCTCCGGCGTTCCCGTGGTCGAAGGCAACGCGCTGGTCGGCATCATCACCAGCCGCGACGTGCGCTTTGAGCGGCGCATGGACGCCAGGATCCGCGAGGTGATGACGCCGAAGGAGAAGCTGGTCACCGCCGGTGAAGACGCCTCCTTCGAAGAGATCACGGACATCCTCCACCGTCACCGGATCGAGAAAGTCCTGCTGGTCAACGACGCGTTCGAACTGCGCGGCATGGTCACGGTGAAGGACATCAACAAGGCCAAGGCGTTCCCCGCAGCGTGCAAGGATGCGCAGGGGTCGCTGCGGGTGGGGGCCGGTGTCGGCACCGGTGCGGAAACCGAAGAACGCATCGCCGCACTCATCGAGGCGGGGGTCGACGTGCTCGTGGTGGACACCGCGCACGGTCATTCCTCGCGCGTGCTCGAGCGCATCTCCTGGGTGCGCAAGCGCTACCCCGACGTCGGGCTGATCGCCGGCAACGTCGCCACCCGGGAAGGCGCCGAAGCCCTCATCGAAGCGGGCGTGGATGCCATCAAGGTGGGCATCGGCCCCGGCTCGATCTGCACCACGCGGATCGTCACCGGCATCGGCGTGCCGCAGATCACGGCCATCTCGGAGGCGGTGACGGTGGCCGACGCGGCGGACCTCCCGGTGATCGCCGATGGCGGCATCCGCTACTCCGGCGACATCGCCAAGGCCATAGCCGCCGGCGCCAGCGTGGTGATGGTCGGCGGTCTGCTTGCCGGCACGGACGAGGCGCCGGGCGAGGTGGAGCTCTACCAGGGACGTACCTACAAAGCCTATCGCGGCATGGGATCTCTCGGCGCCATGGGCAAGTCCCACGGATCGAGCGACCGCTACTTCCAGGAACCGGAGCAGGATACCCGCAAGCTCGTGCCGGAAGGCATCGAGGGCCGGGTCCCTTACCGCGGGCCCGTGAGTCCCATCGTCAATCAGCTCATGGGCGGCCTGCGGGCTTCGATGGGCTATACCGGATGTCCCGACATCCCCAGCATGAGAACCCGACCGCAGTTCGTGCGGGTCAGCGCCGCCAGCATGGTGGAGAGTCACGTGCACGACGTGGCGATCACCAAGGAAGCGCCTAACTACCCGCTGAGCTGACGGCGCGCTGATGAGCAGTACCGACAACCTCCACGATCAGAAGCTGCTGATCGTCGACTTCGGATCTCAGTACACCCAGCTCATCGCCCGGCGCGTGCGCGAAGCCGGCGTGTACTGCGAGATCCATCCGTTCGACGCGCCGGAAGCGTTCATTCGCGAGTTCGCCCCGCGCGGCGTGATTCTTTCCGGCGGTCCGGAAACCGTGACCGCCGAACACACGCCGCGCATCCCGGGGGTGATCTTCGATCTCGGCGTGCCGGTTCTCGGTATCTGCTACGGCATGCAGGCCCTGGCCGCGCAGCTCGGCGGCAGCGTCGGCGGCTCGACCCAGCGCGAGTTCGGCCACGCCGTGGTGGAGGTGAGCGCCGACAGCGAGTTCCTGAGCGTGGTCAACGAGGGTGCCGGCGGCGAGCTGCCGGTGTGGATGAGCCACGGCGACAAGGTGACCGACGTGCCCCCAGGCTTCGTCGTGGTGGCCCGGACCGGGTCAGCACCCATCGCCGCCATGGAAGATCCGAAGCGACGCCTCTACGGCGTGCAGTTTCATCCGGAAGTGACCCACACGCACACCGGACAGGAGATCATCAGCCACTTCGCCCGCAACCTGTGCGGCTGTGAGGGCTTGTGGAACGCGGCCAACATCGTCGACGACGCCATCGCTGCGGTGCGCGCGCAGGTCGGCGACGAGCGCGTGGTCCTGGGTCTTTCAGGCGGCGTGGACTCGTCGGTGGTTGCCGCTCTGCTGTCCCGGGCCATCGGTGAGCAGCTCACCTGTGTCTTCGTCGACAACGGTCTTCTGCGCAAGAACGAGCGCGCCGAGGTGGAAGAGGCGTTTGCCCCCTCCAACGCGCTGGATCTGAATCTGGTGGTGGTGGATGCCGAAGCCGAATTCCTGATGCGCCTCGCCGGTCACGACGACCCCGAAGACAAACGCAAGATCATCGGCAACACGTTCATCGACGTGTTCGACCGCGAGGCCCATCGGATCTCCGGGGTGAAGTGGCTGGCCCAGGGCACGATCTATCCGGACGTCATCGAATCGGCGGCGAGCAAGTTCGGCAAAGCGCACGTCATCAAGTCGCACCACAACGTCGGCGGGCTCCCGGCGCGCATGCAGTTGAAGCTGGTGGAACCGCTGCGGGAGCTGTTCAAGGACGAAGTGCGCCGCATCGGACTGCACCTGGGACTGCCTCGGGAGATGGTGTTCCGCCACCCGTTCCCGGGACCGGGCCTCGGCGTTCGGGTGCTTGGCGAGGTGACCAAGGATCGCGCCGACGTGCTGCGCGAGGCGGACGCGGTGTTTCTGGAGGAATTGCACCGTGCCGGCTGGTACGACCGGGTGAGTCAGGCGTTTGCCGTGTTCCTCCCGGTGAAATCCGTCGGCGTGGTCGGAGACGCCCGGCGCTACGCCGACGTCATCGCCCTGCGTGCCGTGGAGACCGTCGACTTCATGACCGCACGCTGGGCCCGTCTGCCGTACGAACTGATCGAGACGGTATCCAACCGGATCATCAACGAGATCGAGGGCGTTTCCCGGGTGGTGTACGACGTGTCGAGCAAACCGCCCGCCACCATCGAGTGGGAGTGACTCGATGGCCGACGTTGCGACGTCGACGGAGCACGAGCCGTGGATGCGCCGCGCCCTGGCGCTGGCGGCGTCGGCAGGTGCCGCCGGCGAGGTGCCGGTCGGGGCCGTGGTCGTGCGCGACGGCGAGGTGATCGGTGAGGGCAGGAACGGGCCGATCGGGGCGATGGATCCCACGGCGCACGCCGAGATCGCGGCACTTCGCGATGCGGCGCGCCGTGTGGGCAACTATCGGCTCCCGGGCTCGGTTCTGTACGTCACCGTGGAACCGTGCACCATGTGCGCCGGGGCCCTGGTTCACGCGCGCATCGCCATGCTGGTGTACGCGGCCGCCGAGCCGAAAGCCGGCGCCGTCGCCAGCACCGCCAAGGTGCTCGACAACCCGCACCTCAACCATCGGGTCGCCGTGGTTGGCGGCGTGCTGGCGGATGCGTCCGCCGCGCTGGTGAGGCAGTTCTTCGCGTCGCGCCGTGCCGGCACCTCGGGGACGGCGGCGCGGTCCGACGACGACTATGACGACGACGACGACGACGTAAGGAACCCATGACCGACCTGCTGTTGCTCAAGGGGCCGCCGGCCCTGTCCCGTTTCCGCCTCGACAAGCTGCGCGGTCAGCTCGGTCTGGGCGATGGCCCGCTGTACGCGGAGTTCGTGCACCTGCTGAACGTGACCCGCGGGATGGACGGCGAGGAACTCGCCCGCTGCGAGAGCCTGTTGAGCTACGGCCCGCTCAGCGATCGCCCGGATCGGGCCGGCGACCATGTGGCGACGGTGGTGCCGCGGCAGGGGACGATCTCGCCGTGGTCGAGCAAGGCGACGGACATCTTCCGGATCTGCGACCTCGACCACGTGCTGCGGGTCGAACGCGGCGTGCGCTGGTTTGTCAATGCGGATCGTCTGGCGGATCTCGATCTCTCGCTGCTCTTCGATCGAATGACCGAGCGTCTGGTCGACGAGGACGGGCTCGCCAGCGTCTTCGGCGACGCGGAGCCGCGTCCGCTGTCGACGATCCCGCTGCTCGCTCAGGGGCACGGCGCTCTGGTCGCGGCCAACCGCTCGCTGGGCCTGGCCCTGTCAGAGGACGAGGTCGACTATCTGGTGGAAGCCTACCGCGGGCTCGGCCGCGACCCCACGGACGTCGAGCTGATGATGTTCGCCCAGGCTAACTCGGAGCACTGTCGCCACAAGATCTTCAACGCCACCTGGACGATCGACGGCCGCGTCCAGCCGCACTCGCTGTTCGAGATGATCAAGAACACGTTCCGGCACATCAACGGAGCCGGCGTTCTATCGGCCTACGCCGACAACGCGGCGGTGATTCAGGGTCATCGCGTCGACCGCTTCAGCCTGGACGCGGACACCCATCGCTACGGCTATCAGAGGGCGGCGAGCCACATCCTGATGAAGGTGGAGACCCACAATCACCCGACCGCCATTGCGCCTTACCCGGGGGCCGCTACCGGCTCCGGCGGTGAGATCCGCGACGAGGGCGCCGTCGGCCGGGGGTCCAAGCCCAAGGCCGGTCTCAGCGGCTTCACGACCTCGCACCTTGGTATACCGGGCTTCGAGCAACCGTGGGAACTCGCCACCGGCCGGCCGCCGCGGATCGCCTCGGCCCTCGAGATCATGCTCGAAGCGCCGGTCGGCGCTGCCTCCTACAACAACGAGTACGGGCGCCCGGCGCTCGCCGGCTACTTCCGCACCTTCGAACAGGCCGACCCGGACGATCCGTCGCGGGTGCGCGGCTACCACAAGCCGGTGATGATCGCCGGCGGGGTCGGCAGCGTTCGCGAAGAGCACGTGCACGCGCAACCGTTCGAACCCGGTACGAACCTGGTGGTGCTCGGTGGCCCGGCCATGCTCATCGGTCTCGGCGGCGGCGCGGCCTCGAGCGTGGCCTCGGGCGAAAGCGACTCGGACCTCGACTTCGCGTCGGTGCAGCGGGACAACGCGGAGATGGAGCGGCGCTGCCAGGAAGTGATCGACGCCTGCTGCTCGCTGGGGGCCGACAACCCCATTGCGCTGATCCACGACGTCGGCGCGGGCGGTCTGTCCAACGCGCTGCCGGAACTGGTCAAGGATGCCGGTATGGGCGGTCAGTTCGAACTGCGCGACGTGCCGACGGCAGACCGGGCCATGGCGCCCCACGAGATCTGGTGCAACGAGGCTCAGGAGCGCTACGTGCTCGGCATCGCGCCTTCGCGACTCGATCGCTTCGTCGCGCTCTGCGAACGCGAGCGCTGCCCCTACGCGGTGGTCGGCGAGGCCACCACGGCCGCGCACCTCGAGGTGAACGACGCGCACTTCGGCAACAGCCCGGTGGATCTGCCGCTGTCGGTTCTGTTCGGCAAACCGCCGCGCATGGAACGGGCTTTCGAGCGGTGCGCACCGGACCGCGCGCCGCTCGTACTCGATGAGGTCGATCTCGCGGAGGCGGTGACCCGGGTGCTGCGGTTCCCTGCGGTCGCCAGCAAGCAGTTTCTCGTGACCATCGGTGATCGCAGCATCACTGGCCTGGTGAGCCGCGATCAGATGGTCGGCCCGTGGCAGGTGCCAGTGGCCGACGTCGCCGTGACGCTGGCCGGCCATCGCTCGCACCAGGGCGAAGCGTTCGCAATGGGCGAGCGTCCGCCGCTGGCGCTCATCGACGCCGCGGCTTCGGCGCGTATGGCGGTGGGGGAGGCGTTGACGAATCTGTGCGCCGCCGACGTCCCGGAGCTCGGGCGTACGGTTCTTTCCGCCAACTGGATGGCCGCGATCGGCGATGCCGGCGGCGGCGCAGGAGGCGACGAGCAGGCGCTGTTCGACGCCGTGCGCGCGGTAGGCATGGAGCTGTGTCCGGCGCTCGGTATCGCGGTGCCGGTGGGAAAGGACAGTCTGTCCATGCGCACCCGCTGGGAAGACCGGGAAGTGACGGCGCCGCTGACCCTCATCGTCTCCGCATTCGCGCCGGTGGCGGATGCGGCACGGACCCTTACGCCCGAGCTGCGTCGCGATGCAGGCCCCACACGGCTGTTGCTGATCGATCTCGGCGGCGGTCTGAATCGTCTCGGCGGCAGCGCGCTGGCGCAGTGTTTCGGTCAGCTCGGCGACATGTCTCCGGATCTGGACGATCCCGCCGCTCTGGTCGCTTTCTTCGAGGCGGTGCAGGCGCAGAACCGCGCTGGCCGGCTGCTCGCCTATCACGACCGCTCGGACGGCGGGCTGCTGGCCTGCGTGCTGGAGATGGCGTTTGCCGGGCACTGCGGCCTGGACGTGGATCTGGCGCAGCTCGGAGACGCCGTGCCGGCGCTGTTCGCCGAAGAACTGGGTGCCGTCGTTCAGGTCCGGACGGACGACGTCGACCTGGTGCGCGAGGCCTTCACCGGTGTGTCGTGTCTGGACATTGGCGCACCCCGCGACGATCACAGCATCGTGTTCCGCAGCGGCGTCGAGGTGCTGTTCGAATCCAATCGCACGACGCTGCAGCAGCAGTGGGCCGAAACGAGCTACCGGATGCAGCGTCTGCGCGACGAGCCGGGGTGCGCGGACGAGGAGTTCGCCGCCATCGCGGCGGATGCTCCGGCACTCAGCTGTGCGCTCGGCTTCGATCCCGCCGAGGACGTGGCGGCAGCGTTCGTCGCCCGGTCACGTCCCCGAGTTGCCGTGCTTCGTGAGCAGGGCGTGAACGGGCAGGTCGAGATGGCGGCAGCCTTCGAGCGGGCCGGCTTCGAGCCGGTCGACGTGCACATGAGCGATCTGCTCGGCGGTCGCGTGTCCCTCGACGATTTCCCAGTACTGGCGGCCTGCGGTGGTTTCTCCTACGGCGATGTGCTCGGCGGCGGCGGCGGCTGGGCAAAGAGCGTGATCTATCACGACGGCGTGCGCGAGCAGTTCGCCCGCTTCTTCGAAAGCGATCGCCTGGCGCTGGGCGTGTGCAACGGCTGTCAGATGATGTCGGCCCTGAAGTCGTTGATTCCGCAGGCCGATCACTGGCCGCGCTTCGTGCGCAACCGCTCCGAGCAGTTCGAGGGCCGGACTTCCCTGGTCCGGGTCGTTGCAGCCGGGTCGCCGTGGCTTGCCGACATGGCCGGCAGCGTGCTGCCCATTGCCGTGGCCCACGGCGAGGGCAGGGCGGAGTTCGCCGATGCGGACCGGGCGGCCGGATTCTGGGAGGCGGCGGCGCATCAGGTCTGCCTGCAGTACGTCGACGGCGAACATCGCGTCACCGAGCGCTATCCGGCGAACCCCAACGGCGCGCCCCGGGGGCTCGCCGGACTGACGGCGGCGGAGGGCCGTGTCCTCGTGATGATGCCGCACCCCGAGCGCGTGTTCCGCGCGCTCAGCAACAGCTGGCGCGATCCCGCCTGGGGCGAGGACGGTCCCTGGCTGCGGCTGTTCCGCAACGCCCGCGTCGCCATCGCGTGATCGATACCATGTACGACACGAGCAGCTGGGTCATCGCGGCGGCGCTCCTCGCTTCCATGCTGGTCGCCATTGAAACGGGGTACCGGCTCGGGCGTCGCTCGCAGACTTCGATCGATGACCCGAGCGTGGCGCACATCAACGCGGTTCAGGCTTCCATGCTCGGCATGCTGGCGCTGCTGATCGGGTTCACGTTTTCGCTGGCTTTGCAGCGTTTCGACAGCCGCAGCGAGGCGGTGGTTGCGGAAGCCAATGCGATCGGTACCGCCTACCTCCGAGCCGATCTGCTCGGCGACCCGGAACGCGACCAGGCGAAATCCTTGATCCGCGACTACCTCGACCTGCGGGTGATTGCCGGGCGCGAGACCCTCGCCGAAGCAGCTCAGCGCCTGGCCCTCGTCCAATCAAGCAACCGCAAGCTCGAGGAACTGTGGGCGGTCGTCGTCCGCGCGCTGGAGTAGCGCGGCAGCAACTCAGTGCGGTTGCGAGCCCAGTGCCGCAGCGGATGCGGCCAGGCTGCGTCGTGGCTTGCGTCGGGTTTCGATGCGCCGCAGGCGTCCGTTCTCGAACATGAGCTCACGGCGGAAGCGGTTCTCGCCCAGGTGATAGGTCCACAGGTCCACGCGCACGAACAATCCCGGATAGCGGTAGTCGGTCCAGCCGTATTCGAATTCGGGCTCACCGCAGCGTTCCAGGACCTCCAGCGGCGTCATGCCGCGGCCGACGAGTTCGCTGTCGCAGCGCAGGTCGGCGGCGGCGGCCGGGCAGGCCGTGGCAGCGATTCCAGCGGTCAGCAGCAGGGCAGATATGACCAGAGATCCCTTAGGCATGTCGATCATGCTAACGCCGCTACCTGAATCCGCAATGAATGCGCCGGAGATGTCCGGCCCTGGCTGCCCGGAATATGGCTGTCCCGGAGTATGGTTGTCCCGGAGTGCTGTGAGGTCTAGCATCCGACGGATCGGCAGCAAGACGGAGCCTGCTATGCACCGAGCCAAGGACGCGGCGGATGTGCGTTTCTTCCAGAGCGACCGGTTCTTCCGTTCGGAAGGTGCGTGGTATTTCGCGACCCGCGAAGGCGTGAACTTCGGTCCCTTCACGATCCGCCCGGACGGCGAGCGGGCGTTGGTCCGCTACATCGACACCCAGAGGACCATGCGTCGGCTGCGCGATCGCGACCCGGTACTCGACGAGTCACGCCAGTGGAATGATCAGAGCGTAGCGAACGCGGCCAGGGAGGTCGCCGACTGGCGGTTGGACCGGGGCAAGCGCAGCAACGAGCGGTACAAGGATCGGGATCGGGACGAGCGCCACAAGTAGTCCAGGCCGTCCCGCTCAGGACGACTGTCGCCAGGCGGTCAGCACCGCCTCGTAGACGATCGACATGGCCAGATCCCTGGCTTCGGATATCCGTCGGCAGTCCTCGTATTCCGGCGCCGCCCGCTGCTCGCCGTCCGGCAGAGTTGCGACCTTGACCCGCACCGGGCCCCAGGCGGTCTGCACGGTGATCTGGGTGCGCGGCAGGTGATGCCGGTCGAGACGGCGCTCGCGGATACCGAGGGTCGTTGTGTGGGCATAGATCAGCTCGCGCAGCTCGGGAACCGCGGCCGGTTCGGTGAGCACGCTCAGACTGTGCGCGGGCCGGCCCTTCTTCATCAGGATCGGCGTCAGCCAGGCATCCCGTGCCCCGTGGTCGAGCAGCCGCAACAGCACGTCCGGCAGCCACTCCGGATTCATGTCGTCGATGTTGGTCTCGAGCAGCACCAGCTGTTCGGTGTCGGTTTCGCGCTGTCGCTCGCCGAGCACCAGGCGCAGCACGTTGGCGCGCGGAAATCGTTTGCTGCCGGCGCCGTAGCCGTGTTTGTGGACGAGCATCGGCGGCGCGTCGTCCCAATCGGTCACCAGCGTGCGCAGCAGAGCGGCCGCCGTCGGGGTGATGGTTTCGCCCGAGACGTCCAGCGGCTCGGTGGGTAGGCCTTCGGCGAGTCGCAGCACCGCAGGTGCCGGTACCGGCAGCAGCCCGTGCTCGCAGCGTACGGTGCCATGACTGAACGGCAGCGCACGACAGCTCATGCTGGTGACGTCGAGATAGTGGAGTCCGGCGACCACGCCGACTACGTCGGCGATGGCGTCCAGGGCACCCACTTCGTGGAAGTGCACCTGCTCCACGGGCATGTCGTGGACTCGGGCTTCCGCCTCCGCGAGCAGGCGGAACACGTCGATCGCCCGCGACTTCACCGCATCGCCGAGCGCGCCGGCGCCGATGATGCGTTCGATGTCGGGCAGGTGGCGGTGCTCGTGCTCGTGGGGCGCGGCGACGTCTACCTTGGTGGCCGCGATGCCCAGCTGATCGACCCGCCGCGCGGTGAGTACCAGTCCGTCCAGATGCAATGCGTCGATGGCGCCCTGGAGCACTTCCAGAGGGACACCGGCGTCGACGAGGGCGCCGAGCAGCATGTCGCCGCTGGCGCCGCAGAACGGTTCAAGATGGACGTGCATGGTCGTTCCCGGCAGGCGTTGCGTAGGCTGCCGCCAGACGCAGCATTCGATTGGCGGCGGCGGCGGCGCCGAAACCGTTGTCTATGTTCACCACGGTGACGCCGGGAACACAGCTGGTCAGCATGCCGAGCAGCGCACTCAGGCCGTTCAGATTGGCTCCGTAGCCGACGCTCGTGGGCACGGCAACCACCGGGCAGGCGATGCGGCTGCCGACTACCGTGGGCAATGCGCCTTCCATTCCTGCCACCACGACGCACACCGAAGCCTCGCGCAGTTCGTGCTCGACGGCCAGCAGACGCTCGAGCCGGGCGATGCCGATGTCGAAGTGGCGGACCACCTCGATTCCCGCCCAGGTCAGCGTTCCGGCGCACTCCTCGGCGACAGGAATGTCGCTGGTTCCCGCGCAGACCACGGCCACCCTGTGGGCGGCCATGGCGTCGGGCGGCTCGAGCCTGCCGAGGGCGATGAGACGCGAGACCGGGTCGTAGACCGCTTCGGGGACACGCTCCGCGACCGCTCGGGCGTGGTCGGCGCTGGCGCGGGTGGCAAGGGCGCGCCCCGAGCGCGCGGCGAACTCGGCAACAATGGCGGCAACCTGCTCCGGCGTCTTGGCATCGGCGTAGACCACCTCGGGGAATCCCTGCCGCGCGAGACGTTCGTGGTCCAGGTTGGCGAACGCGGTCATTCTGTCGGCACGACGGGCTCGGCGCGATGGGCGAGCACGGCGTTCATGCTGCCGCTCCTGAAGCCGCTGAGATCGAGGCTGACGTAGAGAAAGCCGAGTTCCTTCAGGCGGGCGACGAAGCCTTCGCGCAGTGGCAGGAAGCGGTCGACCTGGTCGACCGGCAGTTCCAGCCGAGCCAGCTGGTCCGCGTGCACGCGGACGCGCAGCTCTGCAAATCCGCGCTCCCGGAGCCAGCGTTCGGCGGCGTCGACCCGGGCCAGTCCTTCCTCGGTGATCGCCACGCCGTAGGCGAACCGGGACGACAGGCAGGCCATGGCGGGCTTGTCCCAGATCGACAGGCCGAGCGAGCGCGCGGCAGCGCGAATGTCGCGTTTGCGGAACCCGGCCAGCTTCAGCGGGCTCGCCACCTGATGCTCGCGGCCCGCGTCCTGGCCTGGCCGGTAGTCGCCGACATCGTCGAGGTTGTAGCCGTCGACGATGCAGGTGAAGCCCTCGCTGGCGGCCAGGGACTCGAGTGTCTCCCAGAGCGTGTCCTTGCAGAAATAGCAGCGGTTCACCGGATTGGCGGCGTAGTCGGGGTTGTCGAGTTCGCTGGTCGCGACGGCGCGGTGATTGCCCCCGACCTCGCGTTGCAGCCTGGTCAACGCTTCCTGCTCCCAGGACGCGAGGGATGCCGAAACCGCAGTGGCGCCAAGCGCATCGTCACCGAGCACGTCGGTGGCGACTTTCCAGACGAAGGTACTGTCGATACCGCCGGATACCGCGACGAGCACGCGGCCCTGGGTAGCGAACCATTCACGCAGTCGAGCCAGCTTGGTCTCCCAGGGGGCGTCGGTGCCGAGGTCGCTGGCGATGAGCCCGGTCATGATTCAGCTCAACATCTCGTGGGTGGGTCCGCACAGGTCGGCAATTGCCAGGCCGTGGCTGCAGGCGTCCTGACAGGGCGCGCCGCTGCAGCCGATGCAGGCTGCGGCGTTGGTCTCGAGCGCCTGATACTCGGAGCGGGCGAAGGCGGCGTCTTCGTAGTCGGTGGCGTACATGCGGGTCCTCAGCACGTCGGCGATGGGCACGCCGTAGGGGCAGGCACCTGCGCAATCGTTGCAGGCATGGCGGCAGTAGCTGGTGCCGTTGAGCTTCGCGTAGTGGCGCAGCAGCTCGACGTCGCGGTGACTGACTGCGCGGCTGCCCGATGCGCCCAGGTACTCGTCGATGAGCGCTTCCTCCGTCATGGAGATGACCAGCGCGTCGACGTTCGGGTTGGACAGCACCCAGCGGAACGCCGCCTGGGCGAACGTGGCGCCGTCGGACTCGTAGGGGCGCATGTCGTTGAGGCGCGCGCCCATCAGGGTCTTCATGGTGACGACACCGACGTCCTGTGCCCTGGCTTTCTCCAGTACCCGGGGCAGGTCCGGCTGTTTCGCGATGTAGTTGAAAGAGCGCGCGAACTGCTCATAGAAGGCCGGGTCCTGGCCGAAGTTGTAGGCCACCAGGATCACGTCCACCAGGTCGTGGTCGACGGCGTGATCGAGGCACTCGATCAATCTCCCGGCGTGGCCGGACATGCCGGCGGCGCGGATCTTCCCGGCGGTCTTCGCACGCTCGATGAATTCGCCCCATTCCGGGTTCTGCAGTCGGTCGACGTCGTTCACCGCATGGTTCATGTAGACGTCGACGTAATCCGTGTCGAGGCGCCGCAGGGAGCGATCCAGCGTTTCCATCAGCTCGCCGTGGTTCGTGTCCGACCAGCACTTGGTCTTCGAGACCAGATACACCTCGTCGCGGTGACCCTTGAGCGCCCGGCCGAGCACCTCCTCGGAGCTGCCGCCGGTATAGCTGTCGGCGCTGTCGAAGTAGTTGATGCCGCGATCGAGGGCGTGGTGCACGAGGCGCTCCTCGCCGTGGCGCAGGCGGCTGGAGCCGAACGATATATCCGAGATCTCGAAGCCGGTTCGGCCGAGACGCCGGTAGCGCTGGACCCGCTGGTCTGCGCCGCTGGTGGCCCCGGACGGCGCGGTCGGGAGCAGCGCGCCCAGCGCGCCGGCCTGGAGAAAGGTCCGTCGGTCCATGGCCGTTTCCGGTAGGGAATCAGGGCGAGGATAGCGCGGATGCGGCGCCGGTTGCCATCGGCTGCGGCAACTGCCCGACCCTGTCCGAGGGCGACGTGATCGCGTTATGCTGGCGGCTCAACCGAGTTGCGCAGTAGCGGCGGAGCGGCGTCATGACCAGCGAAGACAAGGGCCTTACCAACCACATGATCACCATCTGCCTGGAGGGCGGGGCGGTGCTCGGACCGTTCCGGGCCACCTGGAGCCGTGAGACCGTGAGCGACGTGCGCGAACTGGTGAAGGAGTACGATGCCTTCCAGCGCGGCGACGAGCAGAAACGTTTCAAGTTTCACCTGCACGATCAGGCCGATCACTTCTCCCACACCCTGGTTCTCGATTTCAAGCGCGTCACTGCGATCTACGACCGGGTCGCCCTGCACGACTGACGGCGTGGATCCGGAGTCCAGCACCTGCATCCGCAGGAACCGGGCGCGTCCGCCGCTCAACGATCTGGCTCTGGTGCTGACCGCGGTCGGCATCGACCACGAGATCGAATTCGACGGCCACGACTGGTCCCTGTGGGTGCTTACCGGCGATGTCGTTGCGGCCAACGCCGAACTCGACAGCTATCAGCGCGAGAACCGCGGCGTCGTTCATCGAGTACGCGAGGTGCAGACGATCGACAGCGGCTGGTTCGGCGTGCTCGGCTACCTGCTGGCGATCTGGGCGCTGCCGAGTCTGGAAGGCGCGGAAGCCTTCGGCTGGAACTGGCGTGAGAACGGCGTGATGGACGCCACCCGGGTGACTCAGGGTGAGTGGTGGCGCACCGTGACTGCGCTCACGCTGCATGGCGATCTGGCGCATCTGATGTCGAACTCTGCGTTCGGCGCGGTTTTCGGGCTGTTCGTCGGCCGTTATCTGGGGTCCGGGCTCGGCTGGCTGCTGGTGCTGCTGGCGGCCGCGTGCGGCAACGGCATCAACGCCTTCGTGCAGAATTCCGGGTTCCGCTCGGTCGGCGCGTCGACGGCGACCTTTGCCGCCCTGGCGCTGGTCGGCGCTTTCGTCTGGCGGCGCGGTTACACGCGCGGCTGGGACTGGCGCCGCCGTTTCGCGCCCGTGTTCGGCGGGGTCGCGCTGCTGGCCTATACGGGATTCGGTGGCGGCAACACCGACGTGATGGCCCACGTCACCGGTTTCGGCTGCGGTCTCGCGCTTGGGCTCGTCACCGGTTCCGTGGACGTCCGTGTGCTGGGACGCAGCGGGCAGTGGCTGTGTGCGGGGCTGACCGTGGGGCTGGTGGTGTGGGCCTGGGCGCTGGCGGGCTGGAGCTGACGATCCCCGGCAGCGGCTATCGTCAGCCGCGCTGTCTCGAGCCGCGCTGATTCCAGCCGCGCTGATTCCCGCCGCGGCGCTTCAGCCGCGCTATCTCCAGCCGCACTATCTCCAGCCGCGGCGCTTCGCCGGGTCGACGATCAGGCTGCGGCTGCGGACTCGGAATGCGTCGCGCGCGCGGTCGTGGAAATAGTGCTCCAGGGTCTCACGGATCACGGGAAACGCGAGATCGTCCCACGGAATCTGCCGCTCGTCGAACAGGCCGATGGCCTCGGTTTCCTCGCCGACCGCGAAATCGGGCCGTTTCAGGCGGGCCCGATAGAACATGTAGACCTGCGAGATGTGGGGCAGGCTGAACAGCGTGTACAGGTCGTCGAGTTCGACTTCTGCGCGCGCTTCTTCCCAGGTCTCGCGGATGGCACCGTCTTCGGCGGTCTCGCCGTTCTCGAGAAAACCGGCCGGCAGGGTCCAGTAGCCGCGGCGTGGCGCGATGGCGCGTTTGCACAGCAGCACCTGTCCGTCCCACGTCGCGAGGCAGCCGGTGACGATCCGCGGGTTGGTGTAGTGCACGGTGTCGCAGTGCTCGCACATGTAGCGCTCCCGGTTGTCCCCGGGGGGAACGCGGAACACGACGGGTTTGCCGCACGCGCTGCAGTAATTCATGGTTCTCGAACAGGCAGCGATTTCGACCGGAGTATAACCCTGCCGGCACGCGTGCACGCGCTCAGTCCGGCCGCGCTCAGTCCGGCCTTGCTCAGTCCGGCCTTGCTCAGTCCGGCAGGGGCGCGAACGGAATCACCGATGCCGGTCGGCCACCGTCGGCCGGCTCGACTTCCTTTTCGTGCGGCGCCACCATGGTCCGGTGCAGGTGCGCGAGGGATTGGCACATCATCTCGGATATCCGGATGGTGGCAGCGAGCGGTGTGGTTGCCCGGCGCCGCTCCATGTCCACGCGGAACTGCAACCCCTGCAGGCGGCGGCGGGTGGTGTCGTTGCTGGCAGCGGCGATCACGGCGTCCGTCAAGGAACGTCGCAACGTCTCGAGTCCTTTCGGATCGTTGCGGGCCATGTCCACCAGCACTTCGAAAGCTGGTAGTCGGGGCATGGATGACCCTTATCCGTTGGTGGTTTGCTTGCGGCAATCCGCTGGCTACTATGCCCCGGTGCCTCGCGGCCATACCACGTCCTGGCTGTAAGGAATTTGTCTTGTGAAGGTGTGCGCCGGCTCGACGGGCGCGAGGGAGGAACACGTGCTGCTGCAGTTGGACGATCGCCGGGTCAGGGCGGAGGGTGACTACTGGGTCGCGGACAGCGCGGTCGTGCTGGGCTCCGTGCTGCTGAAGCGTGACGCCAGCGTCTGGTTCAATGCGGTGCTGCGCGGCGATACGGAACTCATCACGGTCGGTGAGGGCTCGAACGTCCAGGACGGCTCGGTGCTGCATACCGACCCCGGCTGCCCGCTGGTCATCGGCGCCAACGTTACCGTCGGGCACAAGGTCATGCTGCACGGCTGTGAGATAGGCGACAACAGTCTGATCGGCATCAACGCGGTGATACTCAATCGCGCGAAGATCGGCCGCAACTGCCTCATCGGCGCCAACGCCCTGATCACCGAAGGCAAGGAGATTCCCGACAACTCCATGGTGCTCGGATCGCCTGGCAAGGTGGTTCGCGAGCTCTCCGAGGAAGAGATCCGCGGCCTGCGCACGTCGGCTCAGCACTACGTGGAGAACGCCCGGCGCTTTCGTACCGGCATCAAACCGCAGGAAACGGCGGACCCGGCGTCGTGATTCACTCCAGCGTGAGCATCGGCACGCCGCTGGATGACTCGGCCACCCGGGTGATGCTGCTCGGCAGCGGCGAGCTCGGCAAGGAACTGGTGATCGAGCTGCAGCGTCTGGGTGTGGAGACCATCGCCGTCGACCGTTACGCCAACGCCCCGGCCATGCAGGTGGCCCATCGCAGTCACGTGCTGAACATGCTCGATGGTGCGGCGCTCAGAGCGCTGGTCGAGCGCGAGCGGCCGCAGCTCGTGGTCCCGGAGATCGAGGCGATTGCCACGGCGACTCTGGTCGAGCTGGCGGCGGAGGGCTACACGATCATTCCCACTGCCCGAGCCACCCGCCTGACCATGGACAGAGAAGGCATCCGGCGCCTGGCGGCGGAAGAACTCGGCGTGCGCACGTCGCCCTACCGGTTCGCCCGAAGCGAAGCAGAGTACCGGCGCGCCGTGGAGGCGATCGGCCTGCCTTGCGTGGTAAAACCGGTGATGAGCTCGTCCGGTAAGGGGCAGTCGTCGCTGCGGACGGCGGCGGACGTGGAGCCGGCCTGGCGCTACGCCCAGGGTGGCGGCCGCGGTCGCAGCGAAGGTGACGCTGCCACGGTGATCGTCGAGGGCTTCGTGCCGTTCGACTACGAGATCACCCTGCTCACCGTGCGCCACGCCGGAGGCGCAGCCGCTCGGACCGCTTTCTGTGACCCCATCGGACACCGTCAGGAAGGTGGCGACTACCGCGAATCCTGGCAGCCGCAGCCCATGGACCTGGGGGTGCTGGCCGAGTGTCAGCGAGTGGCGGAGCGGGTCACGGCTGCGCTCGGCGGCCTGGGGTTGTTCGGTGTGGAGTTCTTCATACGGGGTGAGGAGGTCTACTTCAGCGAGGTGAGCCCGCGACCCCATGACACGGGCATGGTCACCCTGATCAGTCAGGATCTCTCGGAGTTCGCACTCCATGCCCGGGCGATTCTCGGCCTGCCGATCCCCGGAATCCGCAGCCGCGGCCCCGCGGCGTCGGCGGTGATCATGGCCCAGGGCGACTCCTCGTCGATCCGCTATGTCGGCCTCGAGCGTGCCCTGGAGGAGCCCGACACGCAGATCAGGCTGTTCGGCAAGCCCGAGGTCCGGGGCGAACGGCGTATGGGCGTGGCGCTGGCGCTGGGCGAAGACGTCGAGCGGGCGCGGGCGCGGGCGCGGGCGGCGGCCGCGGCGGTGCGCATCGAACTCGGATAAGCACCTCTGAGGTGGTGCGTTCGGGACAGCCATGCGAGCCGAACCGGGCTTGTTTAACGTCCGCTCTCTGGCTATAGTTCGCGATCCGGTTCTACGATGTCGTGCACGCCGAGTGACCACGCGATCCGCACAGCAAGCCCTCCTACTGTCGCTGCGACTGCCGGCGTAGCCGGCTACTATCTGTCCTGCCAGGGCACTGCGCCCAACTCGATTTCCGAATATTTCCAAGCTCCGGGCCTGATCACGCCCGGCGCGTCGATGACGCGAGGACGACCATGAGCGAGCACAGCGATTCCCGAGTTTCCACCGTCGGCAGCGAGCAGGCAGCCGACGGTCCGCGCAGCTTCGGCGCGGGCAAGATGCCTTTCCACAAGTACCGTCGGTTCGAGCCCATCGCGCTGAACGACCGCCAGTGGCCGAACCGCCTGATCGAGCGCGCGCCACGCTGGTGCAGCGTGGATCTGCGCGACGGCAACCAGGCGCTGATCGATCCGATGAGCGTCGAGGAGAAGGTCAAGCTCTGGGATCTGCTGCTCGAAGTCGGTTTCGCCGAGATCGAGGTGGGCTTTCCGGCGGCTTCGCAGCCGGATTTCGACTTCATCCGGCGGATCATCGACGAAAACCGGATTCCCGACGGCGTGGCCATCCAGGTGCTGTGCCAGGCGAGGCCGGAGCTCATTTCCCGCACCGTGGAGGCTCTGCGCGGCGCGCCCAAAGTGATTTTCCACCTCTACAACTCCACGTCGGAACTGCAGCGCCGCGTGGTGTTCGGCATGGATCGAAGCGGCATCGTCGACCTGGCGGTGCGGGGCACCCGGCTGGTCAAGGAGGGGCTCGCTGAACTCGATTCGGACATTACCTTCGAGTATTCGCCCGAGAGCTTCACCGGCACCGAGTTGGATTTCGCCGTCGAGATCTGCACTGCCGTGGCCGATGAGTGGGGGGCGACCCCGGAGAAGCCCATCATCATCAACCTTCCGTCCACGGTGGAGATGGCCACGCCGAACATCTACGCCGATCAGATCGAGTGGTTCTGTCGCAACTTCCCGCGTCGCGACAGTACGGTGATCAGTCTGCACACGCACAACGACCGGGGAACCGGGGTGGCTGCGACGGAACTCGCTCTGATGGCCGGCGCGGAGCGGGTGGAAGGCACCCTGTTCGGCAACGGCGAGCGCACCGGCAACTGCGACATCATCACCATGGCCATGAACCTCTTCAGCCAGGGGGTGGATCCGGAGCTCGACATGCACGATATGCCGCGGATCCGCGAGACCGCGGAGGCGGTGACCAAGCTGCCGGTGCATCCGCGCCATCCGTACTCCGGTGAGCTGGTGTTCACGGCGTTTTCCGGCTCGCACCAGGACGCCATCAAGAAGGGAATGGCCAAGGTCGACCGGGGCCGCTGGGAGGTTCCCTACCTGCCCATCGACCCGGGCGACGTCGGCTCCTCGTACAAGGAATCGGTCCGGGTCAACAGCCAGTCCGGCAAGGGCGGGGTGGGATTCATCCTCGAGGAGGTGTACGGCATATCGCTGCCCCGGGACATGCTGGTCGAGTTCAGCAAGGTGATCCAGCGCCTCACCGAGGAACTCAACCGCGAGGTCAAGAACAACGAGATCTTCGACGCGCTGCTGACGGAGTACGTTTCGGATCAGGGTCCCTACAAGCTGCTGGACTTCGATCTGCTGACCGGGCGTAAGGCCGACCAGCGCTGTGTGGCACGGGTGGAGGTGTCGGAGCAGCAGGTGACCATCGACGGCGAAGGAACCGGCCCCATCGAAGCCTTCGTGAACGGGCTCGGGGCGACGTTGAACGAGCCGCTCAACGTCATCGACTATCACGAGCAGGCCATGGGCTCGGGCAAGGACGCCAAGGCCATCTGCGTGGTGTCCATCGACGAGGGTGCGCACGGTCGGCGCTACGGAATCGGCGTGTCGCGCAACACCATCACCGCGTCCTACAACGCCATCATGTCGGCGTTGAACCGGCGCTGGAAGTCCTAGGGGTTCAGGGGTTCCCCCTCAGAATGGCGGCGGGGCGGCGACGCCGTCCCGCACCGCTATTCCCGGTGCCTCGCCTCCAGTTCGGCGATCAGCTTCGGCGCCGCAACCAGCCGCCAGCCCTGTTCGATGATCCCCGGCATGGCGTCCCATCGAACGCGATGGAGATCGATGAGCACCATCGGGTAGTCGAGGTAGTGGTCAGTGACGTAGAAGGTCTCCGGGTCTGCCTGCATGAGCATGTGCCGATCCACGAAATCGCAGCGGATCGCCAGGCCGCCTTCGGCTTCCGTGCGCAGCCTTGACAAAAGCTTGCCCTTCACCTTGAGGCTCGGCGTGCCGTAGGACCGGCTTTCTTCGGTGCCCGGCAGACGGCATGCGATCTCCACCACGCGCGCGTACGCGATGCCGAGCGATCCGCTGGCCGGGTGGGTCAGGGGGGCAGGCCCGCGGGAAGCGGAGCGTCGACGGGTCAGCTTATTCCGCGCCATGCTGATCGTCGCGTCAGCCCGAGGCGTCGCCGCCCGAAGCGACCGACGCCCGGGTGATCTTGAGGTTCTTGATCACGTTGTCCTTGATCTGCAGGGTTTCGATCAGATAGTCATCGATACGCAGACACAGGTTGCTCTCCGGCAGGGTCTCGAGGTGCTCGAGCACCAGACCGTTCAGGGTCTTCGGTCCGTGAGTCGGCAGATCCCATCCCAGCGCGCGGTTGATGTCGCGCAGCACCGCCAGGCCGTCGATCAGAAAGCTGCCGTCGGTCTGGGGATGGATCTCCGGCAGGTTGGCGGCGAAGTCCGTGGTGAACTCGCCGACGATCTCCTCGAGGATGTCCTCGAGCGTGACGATCCCGCGCACGTCGCCGTACTCGTTGACCACCAGGGCGATGCGTTTTTTCTCTTTCTGGAAGTTGATCAGCTGGGTATGCAGCGGTGTGGCCTCCGGAACGTAGTACGGCTCTTCGGTCAGCTGCATGAGATCGGCCTTGTTCATTTCCGGGCTCGACAGATAACGGGCGACCCGACGCAGGTGGAGGATGCCCAGCATGTTGTCGATTTCGTCCTTGTACACCGGCAGCCGGGTGTGCTGGCTGGACGCCAGCAGGCTGAGAATGCTGCTCATGTCGTCGTCGATATCGACACCGATGATCTCCGACCGGGGCACCATGATGTCGTCCACGGTGACTTTCTCCAGGTCGAGAATGGAGAGCATCATGTTCTGACCCTGCTCCGGCAGCACCACTCCTTCGTTCACCACGGTACGTAGTTCGTCTGCCGTCAGGCTGTCGCGGGGGCCCTCGTCGGCGTGCTTCGGCAGGAACGGCTTCACCAGCACGTTGGAGAATCCGTTGATGAACACGACGCCCGGATAAAGGAAGCGCAGCAGCGGCTCGAGGATGTACACGCTGCGGAAGGCGATCTGTTCCGGAATCTGAGCGGCGATGGTTTTCGGCGCCACCTCGGAGAAGATCAGAAAGATGATGGTGACGATGACCGGTGCGAGCACCACGCCGGTGTCTCCCATGAGGCGGATGCCGAGCACGGTGGCAACGCTTGCTGCGGTGAAGTTAACCAGGTTGTTTCCGATCAGGATCACGCCGAGGAGCCGGTCCGGACGCTTCAGCAGGCGGTCCGCCTTGGTGGCTCCGCGATGGCCTTCCTTGACCAGATGCCGCAGACGATAGCGGTTCAGAGCCACCATGGCGGTTTCAGATCCGGAGAAGTAGCCGGACATCACCACCAGGACGGCGACGATGATCGCGAGGGTTTCGGACGACAGTTCGGAGAGGTTCATGGTGCGATGGCAATGCTCATGCGCGGCCGGTTTCCAGCAGAATTTCCAGCACGAACTTGCTGCCGAAGTAGCCGAGCACCAGCAGAGAGAAGGCAATCAGCGTCCAGTAGGTGGCCGTGCGGCTGCGCCAGCCGAAGAAATGCCGGCCGGTGAGCAGTACCGCGTAGACCACCCAGGACGCTATGGCCAGCACGGTGTGGTGGACCACCCGCTGGCCGAACAGGTCGTCGAGGAACAGAAATCCGGTGGCAATGGCGGCGGTGAGGGTGACGATTCCGGTCCAGAGCATGCTGAACAGCAACGCTTCCATGCTTTCCAGCGGTGGCAGCAGCCGCAGCGCGCGGATCGAGCTCTTGGTTTTCAGCGCGTGGTCCTGATAGGCGAGCAGCAGCGACTGGCAGGCCGCCATGAACAGAATGCTGTAGGCGAGGATGGAGAACAGAATGTGCATCCCCAGCGCCAGCGGCAGGCTCTGGCGGGCTTCGAATCCGGTCTCGCCGATCTGGGCACCGATCACCGCGGCGGTGCCGAATGGCAGCACCAGCAACAGCAGGTTCTGCACCGGCAGGTGCGCGGCGGCCAGCACCAGGAACATCACCATCAGCAGTGCCGTCAGGCTCGCGGCGGTGAAGAACCCGAGATAGAGGCCGGCCTCGGTGTCCATCTGCAGGTAGGTGGCCGTCGCGTGCAGCAGCAGCGCCGGAACGACGATCGCTGCCAGCGTGCCGGCTGTCAGCGCGCGGCTGTGCCAGATGCTGCGGATCTGCAGAGCGGCACCGAGCGCGTACAGCGACGCGGCCCCGACGCTGGCAAACGCCGTCAGGCCGGTGAGGGTCGCCATCAGTTGCTTGCCATCCGGGATTGCTGGGTATTCGCGAGTGGAAGGGGAGTTTGGCATAACGGCCAATGGGCGTGAAGGGCCGCTGTCGTCGGGGCTATAATCGTGCCCTTGAATAGCGATTCATGCGGTAAACATGTTCGATAGTCTCTCGGAAAAGCTGACCCAGACGCTGCGTGGCCTCACCGGCCGCGCGCGCCTGACGGAAGACAACGTGGGCGACGTGCTGCGCGACGTGCGCATGGCGCTGCTCGAGGCCGACGTGGCGCTGCCGGTGGTCAAGGATTTCATCGACCAGGTGAAGCAGCGGGCGCTGGGCCAGGTGATCGATACCTCGCTCAATCCTGGCGAGGCGTTCGTCAAGATCGTCCACGAGGAGTTGGTGCGGGTCATGGGCGAGGCCAACGACGGCCTCGATCTGAACACCAAGCCACCCGTGATCGTGCTCATGGCCGGCCTGCAGGGTGCGGGAAAAACCACCACCGTCGCCAAGCTCGCCCGCTATCTCAAGGAGCGTCACAAGAAGAAGGTGGCGGTGGTCAGCGCCGACGTCTACCGCCCGGCGGCCATCGAGCAGTTGCAGACCCTCGCGGCCGAGGTGGGGGCCCACTTCATCGCCTCGCGCGGCGACGAACAGCCGGCGGCGATTGCCGAACGTGCGGTCAAGGAGGCGAATACCCAGTTCGCCGACGTGCTGCTGGTGGACACCGCCGGGCGCCTCGCCATCGACGACGCCATGATGGGCGAGATCCGCGCCCTCCACGACCAGCTCTCGCCGACCGAAACGCTGTTCGTCGTCGACGCCATGACCGGCCAGGACGCGGCCAACACCGCCAAGGCGTTCAACGACGCGCTGCCGTTGACCGGCGTGATTCTGGCAAAGGCCGATGGCGATGCCCGTGGCGGCGCGGCGCTGTCGGTGAGGTCCGTAACCGGCAAACCGATCAAGTTCATCGGAATGGGCGAGAAGACCGACGCCCTGGAGCTGTTTCATCCGGATCGGCTCGCGTCACGCATTCTCGGCATGGGCGACGTGCTGTCGCTCATCGAGGAGGCGGAGCGCAAGGTCGATAAGAAGAAGGCCGAGAAGCTTGCCCGCAAGATGCAGAAGGGCCAGAAGTTCGATCTGGCCGACTTCCGCGATCAGCTCGCGCAGATGTCGAACATGGGCGGCCTCGGCAGCATGATGGAAAAGCTGCCCGGCATGGGGCAGCTGCCGGCCGCCGCCCAGGCGCAGCTCGATGACGGCCTGTTCAACCGCATGGGTGTCATCATCGACTCCATGACGCCGCACGAACGGCGTTTTCCGGACGTCATCAACGGCTCCCGCAAGCAGCGCATCGCGCGCGGCGCCGGGGTGCAGGTGCCGGACGTCAACCGCGTGCTGAAGCAGCACAAGCAGATGCAGAAGATGATGAAAAAGGTCACGCGCAAGGGCGGCATGCAGAAGATGATGCGCGGCATGCAGGCCATGCAGGGGAACCGCCGGCCGCCGGGTTTCTCGCGCTGATCCGAGCCGAAGCCGGCGGTTTCCGGGCCTTGCATGCTCGCGGACTTGCTTTACAATACCGCGCCTTTCGAATCAAGGGTGTTCCATGGTCACGATTCGCCTCTCGCGGCACGGATCCAAGAAGAATCCGTTCTATCAGATCACGGTGGCAGAACGCACCGTCGGCCGCGATGGACGCTTCATCGAGCGTCTCGGCTTCTATAATCCCGTCGCTCGCGGCGGCGAAGAGAAGCTGCGGCTGAACGTCGAGCGCGCCGATTTCTGGATTGGCCAGGGCGCGCAGCCGTCGGAAAAGGTCAAGAAACTGCTTTCCCAGGCCCGCGCCAACGCCGAGGCGGCGGAGCCAGCCACGGCATAACAGGTTCCCGCGCCGCCTCGCGGTGCCCACTGTGAGTGCCGATGCGATGCCCGACCTCGTCGTCGTCGGCAGAATCGCCGGGCCCTACGGAGTCTCCGGGGCGTTGCGGATTTCCTCCTCCACCCAGCCGCCGGAAAACCTTCTCGACTATCGCCCCTGGATGATCGGCCGCGCCGGTACGTTCCAGGAGATCGACCTGCTGTCGATCAGGACCCACGGTGACGGCTTCGTCGCGACGTTGCGCGGAATCGCCGATCGGGAAGCCGCGCGGCGCCTGTCCGGGGCGGAGATTGCGGTACCGCGCAGCGCGCTGCCGGAACTCGACGGGGACCGCGAGTACTACTGGCGGGATCTGATCGGCCTGAGCGTCAGCAACGCCGATGGCACGGCCCTCGGCACGGTGGAATCGCTGCTCGAGACCGGCGCCCACGACGTGCTGGTGATCGTGGCCGGAGAACGCCGGACTCTGGTGCCGTTTGCCGATCCGTTTCTGCTCGAGGTCGATCCTGCCGGCGGATTCATCCGGGTCGACTGGCAGGACCCGACCTGAGGAGGCATCGATGTGGTTCGGGGTGGTGAGCCTGTTTCCGGAGATGTTCCGGATCGCGACCGACGAAGGGGTGCTCGGCAGGGCGGTGAGCGCGGGGATTCTGGAGGTCGAGGTGTTCAACCCGCGGGACTTCACCCGCGATCGACACCGCACCGTGGACGACCGCCCCTATGGCGGAGGCCCCGGAATGGTGATGCTGACCCAGCCGCTGCTGGATGCGATCGAGGCGGCCAAAGCGGCCTGGAGCCGAAGGCCGGGGGCCGTTGCAGAGGTGCCGGTGGTGTACCTGTCACCTCAGGGGCGGCGGCTGGATCAGGCGGGCGTGGGCGAATTCGCCCGGCTTCCGGGTCTGATCCTGGTGGCCGGGCGTTACGAGGGCATCGACGAGCGGGTCATTGATGTCGCCGTCCACGAGGAGCTGTCCATCGGCGACTACGTGCTCACGGGCGGCGAGCTGCCGGCCATGGTGGTGATGGACGCGATATCGCGCCAGCTGCCGGGAACACTCGGCAACGCGGCCTCTGCGGCCGAGGAGTCCCACCTTGATGGTTTGCTCGATTACCCGCACTATACGCGCCCGGAAAACGTCGCCAGCCGGCGCGTGCCCTCGGCTCTGCTGTCTGGAGACCACAGCGCGGTAGCGCGCTGGCGCCGCCAGCAGGCCCTGTTGCGGACCTGGCAGAGACGTCCCGACCTGCTGGTAGGACGCCACTGGACGGAAGAGGATCGCCGGCTGCTGGCATCGCTGATTGACGACGGCGATCAGAATTAGACTGAACGATTGTTTGACCACCGGTTAGGAGCGAGAAGGTGCGCAGGAACAAAGTGATCGAGGCGCTCGAGAACGAGCAGATGAGAGGCGAGGCGCCGGAGTTCGGCGCTGGCGATACCGTGGTCGTGCAGGTCAAGGTCAAAGAGGGCGACCGGGAGCGCCTGCAGGCGTTCGAAGGCGTGGTCATCGGCCGCCGCAACCGCGGCCTGAATTCGTCCTTCACGGTTCGCAAGATCTCTCACGGTGTTGGCGTTGAGCGCACGTTTCAGCTGCACAGCCCGCTGATCGCCAGCATCGAGGTCAAGCGCCGCGGCGACGTGCGCCAGGCAAAGCTCTACTACCTGCGGGACCGTTCCGGCCGATCGGCGCGGATCAGGGAAAAGGTCTGATTCCGGGCAACCGGGCCATTGGCTGCCCCTGAGATGGCTGCTCCGACCCCGGTTCCGCCGGAGTCACAGGCAGCCATCGAGACCTATCTCGACGAGGTCTGGCTGGAGCGGGGCCTGGCCGAGAACACCCTGGCTGCCTACCGTCGCGATCTGCGCTATCTGGCGCGGGCCGCTCACCGTCCGCTCCTCGATCTCGCTTCCCAGGATCTCCTCGATTGCGTCGCCGAGCGCTTCCAGGCCGGCTATCGGACGCGTTCCTCGGCCCGATGGCTGTCGTGCGTTCGCGGCTTCTATCGCCATCAGGTTCACAAAGGGCGGCTCAGCGTCGACCCGAGCGCCGATCTCGAGCTGCCGAAGCTTGGTCGGGGCCTGCCGGGGTCGATGTCCGAGCGGGAAGTGGCGGTGCTGCTTCAGACACCGGTGGTGGACGCCCCCCTGGGCCTGCGCGACCGCGCCATGCTCGAGCTGCTGTATGCCTCCGGGCTGAGGATATCCGAACTCACCGGTCTGACGCTGACGTCGCTGAACCGCCGCCAGGGTGTGCTGCGGATCGTCGGTAAGGGCGGTAAGGAGCGGCTGGTGCCGGTGGGACAGGAGGCATTGCGCTGGGTCGAGCGTTATCTGGACGAGGCCAGGCCGGTGCTGGTCCAAGGCCGAGCGACGTCCGCTCTGTTTCCGAGCCGGCGCGGCCGCGCCATGACCCGGCAGACGTTCTGGCACGCCATCAAGCGCTACGCCAGGCAGGCGGGCATCGAGCGTGACATCTCGCCCCACACCCTGCGCCACGCGTTCGCCACCCACCTGCTCAACCACGGAGCCGACCTGCGCGCCGTGCAGATGATGCTGGGTCATGCAGACTTGTCCACGACCCAGATCTATACTCACATTGCTCAGCGGCGCCTGCAGGAAATCCACCGCGCTCATCATCCCCGTGGCTGAAATCCGCGCCGCAGCGAAATCGCGGAGGAATTTCCCGCTCGACGGGCGGTCGAACCTGCAGGGTTCGAGCCCTTTATCAACATCAGGAGCAACATCAGGAGGCTCTGTGACGCCCATCACATGCCGGATCTCGACCATCGCAGCGGCCCTGGCTCTGCTGGCCGCAGCCGCCGCAGCGACCGCTGCCGACGGAGCTGCCCGTCTGGTGGAGAACCTGAAGTCGCTGCGTCCGGACATTCCGATCGAGAAAGTCGCAGCGACGCCAATTCCCGGCATATATGCTCTGGAGCTTTCCGGCGGCAGCGTGTTCTACGGGACCGAGGATGGCCGCTACCTGTTTGCCGGCGATCTCTACGAGCTCGGCGCCGACGACCTGATCAATCTGGCGGAAGCCGGACGCACCGAGCGGCGCCGGGAGTTGATGGCAACCGTAGCGCGCAAAGACATGGTGGTCTTCAGCCCCAAAGGCCCCACCAGGGCGGCAATCAGCGTATTCACGGACGTGGATTGCGGCTACTGCCAGAAGCTTCACCAGGAAGTTCCACAGCTCAACGACATGGGCGTGGAAGTCCGTTATCTCGCCTATCCCCGGGCCGGCATCGGCTCCGAGTCGTACCAGAAGATCGTCTCGGCCTGGTGCTCGGCGGATCCGAACACGGCATTGACCCGGCTCAAGGCGCGCCAGCAGATTCCCGAAGCGACCTGCCCGAACGCGGTCGCCGACCAGTACGAACTGGGCCGCGAAATGGGCGTCAGCGGCACACCGGCCATCGTGCTCGAGGACGGCCGGCTTCTGCCCGGCTACATGCCCGCCGATCGCCTTGCCGAAATCGTCGGGGTTCAGCCTGCGGCGGCGCGTTGATCGTTGACCGGTCGATGCCGCGGCAGCCGCCGCGCGCCAGCGGTCGATTGAGCGCACTCTCCAACCTCCGTACCATGGCGGCTTCCTCGTAACACGAAAAAGGAGCCGCGTTTGCAGCCATTGCGGGTAGGTCTCTGCGGTCTGGGCACCGTGGCTCAAGGCGTCCTCAAGATCCTCTCGGAAAACGCCCGTAACATCGGCGACCGGGCGGGTCGTCCGATCGTGGTCACCCAGGTTGCCAGCCGCCGCGCCCGCCCCGACGTGGCGCTGGGCGACATCGGGTTCTCCACCGACGTGCGCAGCATTCCGGGTCATCCGCAGGTCGACGTGGTGGTGGAGCTGATCGGTGGCGAGGACACGGCGCTGGAGCTGCAGCGGGCGGCCCTGCAGGCCGGCAAGCCGGTGGTGACCGCAAACAAGGCCGTGGTGGCCCTGCACGGCGATGATCTGTTCGATCTCGCCCGGCAGCACGACGTACCGCTGTGCTTCGAGGCCGCGGTCGCGGGCGGGATCCCGATCATCACCGCGATCACCCGGGGCCTCGCCGCGAACCGGGTGCAATGGCTGGCCGGCATCATCAACGGCACGTCAAACTACATTCTCACGGCGATGACCGAGCAGGGTGAGGCGTTCGAAGACGCGCTCGCCGAAGCGCAGCGTCTCGGCTACGCGGAGGCCGATCCGACCTTCGACATCGAGGGCATCGATGCGGCGCACAAGCTGACCATACTTGCGGCGCTGGCGTTCGGCATGGATTTCCGGTTTTCCGAGGTCTACACGGAAGGCATCAGCCGCATCAGCGTCGAGGACGTCGATTACGCCCGGCGCCTCGGCTACCGCATCAAGCACCTCGGCCTGGCGCGTCTTACCGCGGCCGGTGTCGAGATCCGGGTACACCCCACGCTGGTCCCCGAATACCGGCTTCTTGCCAACGTCAACGGGGTCATGAACGCGATCGTCGTTCACGGTGACGCGACCGGGGACACGCTTTACTACGGTGCCGGGGCGGGCCAGATGCCCACCGCGTCGGCGGTTGTGGCCGATCTCGTGGAGATCGCCCGGGGCAAGGCGCTACTGCCGAAGCGGGGCAACGGCGCCGGTCTCGAGGTGGTGCCGATCATCGCGAGCGAGAGCGCCTACTATCTGCGCATTCCGGCCCTGGATCGTCCTGGTGTCTTTGCCCGGGTCGCCACCATTCTGGCCGAACACAACATCAGCATCGAATCCGCCGAGCAGCGGGCTCAGGCGATCCACACCGACAGTCAGCAGGCCTGGGTACCCATCGTGATCGTCACCACGCGGGTTGCCGAGCGGGTGATGAACGACGCGCTCGCTCAGGTGCAGGCGCTGTCCGAGGTGGTGGGCGATATCACGCGGATCCGCGTGGACGATCTGGACGATGAGTGAGCGCCCGGTCGCGGCGTCGGACCGCGGCGTGACGACCGTGCAGCCGGAGATTCTGGTCCGGCCGCAGCCCGATTCGGACATCGCCCTCGGAGACAGCCTGCCGCCGCTGCTGCGGCGCATCTATGCGGCGCGCGGGGTAACCCGTCCGGAGCAGCTCGACCGCTCTCTGCGGGCGCTGCTCGCGCCTGACGCCCTGAACGATGCCGAGCGTGCCGCTGCGCGTCTCGCCAGGGCGATCGTGGAACAGGAACGGATCCTCCTGGTCGGTGATTTCGACGCCGATGGCGCCACCGCGGTGGCGCTTGCGGTGTCGCTGCTGAAAGCGCTCGGGGCGGTGGAGGTGGAGTTTCTGGTGCCCAACCGTTTCGAGTTCGGCTACGGGCTGTCGCCGGAGATCGTGGCCCTGGCGGCGCGCCGTGCGCCGCGCGTGCTGGTGACCGTGGACAACGGCGTCTCCAGCGTCGACGGGGTCGCCGCCGCCAACGCGGCGGGCATGGACGTGATCGTCACCGACCACCATCTGCCCGGGCGGGAACTCCCGGCCGCCTACGCGCTGGTCAATCCGAATCTCCCCGACTGCCCGTTCGCCAGCAAGGCGCTGGCCGGCGTCGGGGTCATCTACTATGTGCTCGGCCTGGTCCGGGCGCGGCTGCGATCCGACGGCTGGTTCCGCGATCGGAGCCAGCCGAACCTGGCGGACTGGCTCGATCTGGTGGCCCTGGGTACGGTGGCGGACGTGGTGCCGCTGGATCGCAACAACCGCATCCTCGTCCATCAGGGCATCGCCCGCATGCGCGCCGGGCGCTGCCGTCCCGGAATCAAAGCTCTCGCGGAGGTGGCCGGGCGGCCGCTGGCCCGGCTCACGGCCCAGGATCTCGGCTTCGGTCTCGGGCCACGCCTCAATGCGGCCGGACGTCTCGACGACATGACGCTGGGTATCCGCTGCCTGCTGGCGGAAGATCGCGGAGAAGCGCTGGGTCATGCGCGCGCGCTCGACGAGCTGAATCGGGCCCGCCGGGCGCTGGAACTGGAGATGGTGCGCGATGCCGAGCTCATCGTCGCTGGCCATCGCGTGGACGCAGCCGACCGCTACGGGGTCTGTGTGTACGAGCCGGGCTGGCACCAGGGCATCGTCGGCATCGTCGCCGGGCGTCTGCGGGAAAAGATCCACCGCCCGGTGATCGCCTTTGCCGATGCCGGTGACGCGGCACCCGACGAGCTCAAGGGCTCCGCCCGGTCGGTGCCGGAACTGCACGTGCGCGACGCGCTCGATGCAGTCGCTGCCCGCTATCCGGGCATGCTGGCACGCTTCGGCGGTCACGCCATGGCGGCCGGACTGTCGATCAAGCGGGTCCACTACGAACGCTTTGCCAGGGCATTCGACGCCGAAGTGCGCCGCGTGCTGCCGCCGGCGGCACTCACCCGGACCCTGCTGACCGATGGCCCGCTCGAAGCCCACGAGCTGTCACTCGACATGGCCCAGCGCCTGTCCGGTGCCGGACCATGGGGCCAGGCGTTTCCGGAGCCGCTGTTCCACGGCGAGTTCGACGTGGTCAGCCAGCGGGTGGTCGGCGAAGATCACCTCAAGCTGGTGGTCAGGTACGAGGGCCGTCTGGTCGACGCGATCGCCTTCCGCCAGCCGCCACTGGGCGACGTCCGACGGGTCCGGGCAGCATTCCGGCTGGCCGAGAACGACTACGGCCCGCTGCCCACGCTGCAGCTCGTGGTGGAGCATCTGGCCCCGTTGGCATAAACTGCCGCGCTTTTCCCTGCGGCCGAACCCGAGGAGCTATGGCGGAAATCACATCCATCCGCGAACGTCTTCGCGACATGATGGAGCGCGACGCGGCGCTCAGGGGGTACCTTTGACTACGACGGCAAGGTCCAGCGTCTCGAGGAAGTCGAGCTGGAACTCGCTGACCCGAAGGTCTGGGACGATCAGACCCGCGCCAAGGGCCTGAATCAGGAACGCGCGGCGCTCGACGACGTGGTCAGCGGGCTGGCGAACGTCGGCAGCTCGCTGAACGACCTCAGCGAACTGGCGGAGCTGGCGGCAACCGAGGGCGACCGCGAGGCCCTCGACGACGTGGAAGCCGAGCTCGATCCTCTCGAAGCCCAGCTCGCGGCGCTGGAGTTCCGTCGCATGTTTCAGGGCGAGGCGGATGCCGCCAATGCCTTTGTCGACGTTCAGGCCGGCTCCGGCGGCACCGAGGCCCAGGACTGGGCCGAGATGCTGCTGCGCATGTACCTGCGCTGGTGCGAGAAGCGCGGCTTCGACGCCGAGATCGTCGAGCTGTCCCCCGGCGACGTAGCCGGCGTCAAGAGCGCCACGATCGAGGTCGCCGGCGACCATGCCTTCGGCTGGCTGCGCACGGAAACCGGCGTCCACCGGCTGGTACGGAAGTCGCCGTTCGACTCCGGCAACCGCCGCCACACCTCCTTTGCGTCGGTGTTCGTGTCGCCGGAGATCGATGACGACATCGAGATCGAGATCAATCCGGCCGACGTCCGTACGGACACCTACCGTGCCAGCGGCGCCGGAGGGCAGCATGTCAACCGCACGGATTCCGCCGTGCGGCTCACCCACCTGCCGACCAACGTGGTCGTGCAGTGCCAGAGCGAGCGCTCCCAGCACCAGAACCGCGACCGCGCCTGGAAGCAGCTGCGAGCCAAGCTCTACGAGCTGGAGATGCAGAAGCGCCGCAGCGAGGCCCAGGCGGTGGAAGACGCCAAGGCCGACATCGGCTGGGGCAGCCAGATACGCTCCTACGTGCTGGACCAGTCGAGAATCAAGGATCTGCGGACCAACCTGGAGCGCTCGGATCCGGGTGCCGTGCTCGACGGCGATCTCGACGAATTCATCGAGGCCAGCCTCAAGGCCGGGCTCTAAGCGGAACCTGCGGGCGGGAACATGACCGACGACAACGACATCATCAGGGTTCGGCGCGACAAGCTGTCACGCTGGCGCGAGCAGGGCCGGGCGTTTCCCAACACCTTCCGCCGCGACGCCATGGCGCAGGAACTGCACGAGCGCTGTGCCGACGAGGACAAAACGGCCCTCGAGGCTGCCGGCCTCGAGGCCGCGGTGGCCGGGCGCGTCATGTTGCGCCGGGTCATGGGCAAGGCGAGCTTCATCACGCTGCAGGACGGCAGCGGGCAGATCCAGTGCTACGTGCGTCGCGACGACGTCGGCGCGGCGGCCTATGACGACTTCAACGAGCTCTGGGACATCGGCGACATCGTCGGTGTCCGCGGCACGCTGATGCGCACCAACAAAGGCGAACTCACCGTGCAGGCGCAGACCATCGAACTGCTGGCCAAGGATCTGCGGCCACTGCCGGAGAAGTTCCACGGCCTGGCGGACCAGGAGATCAAGTACCGCCAGCGCTATCTCGACCTGATCATGAATCGCGAGTCGCGGCGGGTGTTCGAGACGCGTTCCCGGGTCGTCGCCTACGTGCGGCGCTTCTTCGATGCCCGGGCGTTCATGGAGGTGGAAACCCCCATGATGCAGATCATCCCCGGCGGCGCGGCAGCGCGGCCGTTCATCACCCATCACAACAGCCTGGACCTCGACCTGTATCTGCGGGTTGCACCCGAGCTGTATCTGAAGCGTCTGACCGTCGGCGGCTTCGAGCGCGTGTTCGAGATCAATCGCAATTTCCGTAACGAAGGTCTGTCCACGCGCCACAACCCCGAGTTCACCATGCTCGAATTCTACTGGGCCTACGCCGACATGGAGGATCTCATCGCGCTGACCCAGGAACTGCTCCAGGGTCTGGCCGAAGAAGTGCTGGCATCCGTCGACATCAGCTATCAGGGCGAGGCGCTGACCCTGGGCGGGACCGCGGCGCGCATGACCATGGCCGAGGCCATCGTCCGCCACGCGGGCGTCGACGCCGCCGACGTAGACGACGCCGAGCGCCTGGCCGGCAAGCTGGCGGCGGCCGGACACCCGGTGCAGCAGAGCTGGGGTCTCGGGCGCCTGCAGACAGAGGTCTTCGATCAGTTCGTCGAGGACAAGCTGCGCCAGCCGACGTTCATCACCCACTATCCGGCGGAGGTCTCGCCGCTGTCGCGGCGTAACGACGACGACCCGCACGTGACCGACCGCTTCGAGCTGTTCATTGCCGGGCGCGAGATCGCCAACGGTTTTTCCGAGCTGAACGATCCAGAGGACCAGGCAGAGCGGTTCCGCGCGCAGGCGGAAGCGAAGAGCGGTGGCGACCTCGAAGCCATGACCTACGACGAGGACTACGTCCGGGCGTTGGAATACGGCCTGCCGCCAACGGCGGGGGAGGGCATCGGCATCGACCGCCTGATCATGCTCCTGACCGACGCACCATCGATCCGCGACGTGTTGCTGTTTCCGCTGATGAGGCCGAAGGATGGCTGACGGACCTGCTGCCGGTGCGTCTGCTGCCGAGGGGCGCCGCGTGCGCCTGGAGGCGTCCTGGAAGGCGGCACTGGCAGAGGAGTTCGATGCGCCCTACATGCAGGGGCTGCGGACGTACCTGAGGGAACAGAAGCGCGCCCGGCGCGTGATCTATCCGGCGAGCGACAACATCTTCGCCGCTCTCGATCTGTGTCCCCTCGAACGGGTGAAAGTCGTGATCATCGGCCAGGACCCCTACCACGGCCCGAAGCAGGCCCACGGCCTGTGCTTTTCCGTCCAGCCCGGCATCGAGCAGCCCCCGTCGCTGATCAACATCTTCCGCGAGATCAACGACGACCTGGGCACCCCGGAGCGGCGTCTCGGCACCGACCGGGGCTGTCTGGAACCCTGGGCGCGGCAGGGCGTGCTGCTGCTCAACGCGGTGCTCACCGTGGAGCGCGGCCGGGCCGGGTCTCACCAGGGCCGCGGCTGGGAGACATTCACGGACAGCGTGGTCAGCGTCCTGAACCGGCAGCGCGAGCATCTCGTGTTCATGCTCTGGGGCGCCTACGCCCAGAAGAAGGGTGCCGGCATCGATCGTGATCGCCACCTGGTTCTGACCGCGCCGCACCCGTCGCCGCTGTCGGCGCACCGGGGCTTCTTCGGCTGCCGCCACTTCTCCAAGGCGAACGCCTACCTCGAGGCGCACGGGATCGAGACGATCGACTGGTTCGACGTGGAGTGATTTCGGGATTGAAAGGTCGGTTGAGGCTGGCCGCCGAGAATGACTTTCCTTCGCGTTGGCGTGTTCGTAGTCGGTGGGGCTCCTGTGTTGCCGGGAGCCTGAAAGCTTCGGAAAGTCATTCCCGGCGTCCGCCGCGACGTCCTTCCACTCCCTGGCGTTCGGGGTGGGTGCACCGCGACACCTTCCGCTCCCTGACCCAGCTCGCATGCGCACTGAACACGGCAGGCGAGTCTCATATCAGCTCAAGGAAACGACCGGCAGGAGCGGTGGTTCGTGCGAGGGCGGCTGGGTGCGGACGCTTCCGGAAGAACACCTTTTCGAATGTTCAGGCTCCCAGCGCCCCAGGAGCCCGTCCGTCTCCAGATACGCCCGCTTTCGAAAAGGTGCTTTTCCGGAAGCGGCCGCGCGCAAAGGATCTCGAATGAACCCACACCCCCTGCCGAGGCGTTTCCGACATCAGGGTAGTGACGGATCGCCCCCTATCTCGGTATCGTCGACCCTCTTCGCCCATCCAGGAGACCCGCGCCATGATCGAATCGCCCACGGACAAGCTGCTGGTGGAACGCCGTGACCACACGGTGCTCATCACCATCAACGTGCCGCCCGCCAACACCTGGGATCAGGAGAACCTGAACGGGCTCAAGGATCTGGTGGCCCAGTGCGAGGCGGACCGGGACGTGTACGCGCTGGTGATCACCGGTTCGGGGGAGAAGTTCTTCTCCGCTGGTGCGGATCTGAAGCTGTTCGCGTCGGGTGACAAAGGCGTGGCGGCTACCATGGCGATGGCGTTCGGTTCCGCATTCGAGACCCTGGCGGGATTCCGCGGTGTGTCGATCGCCGCGATCAACGGCTACGCCATGGGCGGGGGGCTCGAGTGCGCTCTGGCCTGCGATATCCGGGTTGCCGAGGGCCATGCGCAGCTCGCGCTGCCGGAGGCGACGGTGGGTCTGCTGCCGTGCGGCGGCGGCACCCAGAATCTCTCCTGGATGGTGGGGGAGGGCTGGGCGAAGCGCATGATTCTCTGCGGCGAGCGGGTGGATGCCGCGACGGCAGCCCGGATCGGTCTGGTCGAAGAGGTGGTGGACTCCGGCAAGGCGCTGGAGACCGCGCTGGCCCTCGCCGAGCGGGTCGCGCGGCAGAGCCCGCCGGCGGTGGCCTACTGCAAGTCGCTGATTCAGTCGGCGCGCGGCGGCAACATCGAGGCGGCCTACGCCACCGAGCGGGAATCCTTCGTGCGCCTGTTCGACACCGAGGACCAGACCGAAGGCGTCATCGCGTTTCTCGAGAAGCGTCCGGCGACCTGGGTCAATGGGTGAGGGGCAACGAGGGTCAACGGATGAGGGTGCGTCGATGAACCGGCCCATCAACGATGCGGATGCTCCGCTGCTGCTGTTCGAGCATGCGACCGCTTCGGACCATGTGCTGGCGGAGGCTCGCCTCAACGCCGAATCCACGCTCAATGCTCTGAGCCTGCCGATGATCGACATCCTGTACCCGGCGCTGGCGCGCTGGCACGCGGATCCGAAGGTCGGCGCGGTGCTGCTGACGGGATCCGGCGATCGTGCGTTCAGTGCGGGTGGTGACATTCAGGCGCTCTACCGCGCCATGGCGCGCAATCGCGCGGAAGGCGCAGAGGTCGACGACTATCCGTTCCGCTTTTTCGAGGCCGAGTACCGGCTCGACTATCGTCTGCACACCTTCGACAAGCCCGTGATCAGCGTCGGCCACGGCGTGGTGATGGGCGGCGGGTTGGGCGTCTACTCCGGCGCGCGCTACCGGGTGGTCACGGAAAAGTCGCGGATCGCCATGCCTGAGGTCACCATCGGGCTGTTTCCCGATGCCGGCGCCACCTGGCTGCTGAGCCACATGCCGAGCCACGCGGCGACGTTTCTCGCCATGACCGGCGCGCACATGAATGCAGCCGACGTTCTGGCTCTCGGCGTGGCCGACTACAGCGTTGCGGCCGCGCGGCGGGGCGCTGTCTGCGACGCCCTGCTGGAACTGCCCTGGACCGGTGGCGCCGACGACCACGGGCGCGTCCGCGCCTGTCTCGAAGGGCTGCCGGCCGCCCCCCTGCCGGTGCCGCAGTGCGACGCCGTTCCGGAGGACCTGACCGCCGACGGCCGCGTGCTCGACGCGGTGGGGCGGGTGCGCGGTCTTGCCGGGCGCAGCGACTGGATCGATGGTGGCATCAAGGCCATGAACCGTGGCTGTCCCGCCTCCGTGGGGATCATCGTGCAGCAGCTGCAGCGCGCCCGGGACATGACGCTGGCCGACACCTTCCGCATGGAGATGGTGGTGGCTACCCATTGCGCCCGGCATCCCGACTTCGCGGAAGGTGTGCGGGCGCTGATCATCGACAAGGACAACCGGCCGCAGTGGCGCTTCCCGACGCTCGAGGCGCTACCCGAGGCCTACGTGGCGGAGCACTTCGAGCCGCCGTGGCCACACAACCCGCTGGACGATCTGGAGGAGGACGCAACATGAGTCGAATAGGCTTCGTCGGGCTCGGCAACATGGGCGGGCCGATGGCACGCAACCTGCTGGGCGCCGGCCACAGCGTGAAGATCTTCGATCTGGTGTCTGACGCGATTGCGGCGGTGAAAGGCGGTGTGGCGCAGGACAGCGCCGGTGCATGCGCCAAGGACGTGGAGTGCTTCATCAGCATGCTGCCGGCGGGACGCCACGTCCGCGGTCTCTATCTCGGCGACGACGGGGTCATCGCCCACGCTGCGCCCGGCACGCTGCTCGTCGACTGCAGTACCATCGATCCGGAGACCTCGCGGGTGGTTGCGGCCGCCGCGGCCGAACGCGGCCTCGACATGCTCGACGCGCCGGTGTCCGGAGGCACCGCGGGCGCCGAGGCGGGAACCCTGACGTTCATGGTCGGCGGGGCTCCCGGCGCGGTGGAGCGGGCACGACCGGTGCTCGATGCCATGGCGAAGAACGTCTTCCACGCCGGCGACTCGGGCGCGGGCCAGACCGCCAAAGTCTGCAACAACATGCTCCTCGCCGTGCTCATGGCCGGCACCGCGGAGGCCCTGGCGCTGGGTACGGATAACGGTCTGGACCCGGCCGTGCTCTCGGAAATCATGAAGCAGTCTTCGGGCGGCAACTGGTCCCTGAACGTGTACAACCCGTATCCCGGCGTCATGGACGGGGTGCCGGCAGCGCGCGGCTACCAGGGCGGGTTCCTGGTGGATCTGATGAGCAAGGATCTCGGCCTTGCCATGGAGGCCGCTCAGGCGTCGCGCAGTTCGGTGCCGATGGGCGCGCTGGCGAAGAACCTGTTCGCCCTGCACGAGCAGATCAACACGGCAGGGCGCCTGGACTTCTCCAGCATCCAGTGGTTGTTCAAGCCGGAACTGAAGCGCTAGCTTCCCTGGTGGGCCGAGGGGCCCCGGGATCAGGCGGCAAACGCCGAGGTCGCGGCGGCCAGGTCTTCCTGCAGCTCAGCCAGATCGGCCGACTCCGGGCTCGGATCCAGCCCCAGGTTCCTGAATGCCTGAATTCCAGACCAGTCGATCTGTGCGAAGGGATGCCGGGTGCCCCGCAATGAGTACAGGTTCGCCACCATGACCACGTCGGCGTAGTCGGCGCCGGGCGCGGTGCGTCCGAAGTTCGTGTACTGAGAGGGGACGAGGGCAACTTCCTCGGGAAAGTCCCAGCTCTGCAGGATCATGGTACCGAGGCTCGGGTGGATGCTGTCGATCACCTGGTCCAGGGTCATGCTGTTGGAGAGCAGGTCCGGATGGTCCTCGGCCCAGGACAGAATCGGCAGCACGCCGATCACATGGGTCAGACCCGCCAGAGATGCTTCGTCCGGCCGCAGCCTGCTGAAGTTCCTGGCCAGGACGGCGCTGACTCCGGCAACGGCGCTGGCGTGGGCCCAGACCTGTCGGAGCTTGCGATCGACCAGCTCGGAGGTTGCCTGGAACAGCTGCTGCATGGCGATGCCGGATGCCAGGTTGGCGGCGAAGTCGACGCCCATCCGGCTGATCGCCATGTTCAGATCTTCGATGGTCTGGGCGCCGCGGTACAGGGGGGAGTTGGCGACCTTGATCATGCGCCCGGAAATGCTCGGGTCCTCGCCGATCACCCGGCCCAGCGATTGCGCCGAGACGTTCGGGTCGTCCGCGGCGTCGCGCACCCGCAGAGCCACCTCGGGCAGGGTCGGCAGCTCGAGCTGGTCGCTCTTGACGGCACCGGTCAGCTCGTCACGGATCTTATCGGCCAGGTTGGTAGCCATGCGCGCGTGAATTCCTCGGTGGCAGATACGCGGAGTATAGACACGCTCATGGGTCCAGGCTGAGATCCACATCTCCCTGTCGCAGGTCGCCGGGCGCGTCGCGGGACAACACGGCGAGGAGCAGTCCGGAGCCATCGGTCGCCGTCTGCACGACCACGCCCTGGGTCCTGCCGGCGCGATCATTGATCTCGGCACCGGGCACCGGGTGGGCGCTGCCGCGCCAGCCGAGGCGGGCGAGCCGGCGTTTCACCTGCCCCCGGTGCTGAGCTCTTGCGACCACTTCCTGGCCGAGGTAGCAGCCCTTTTCGAAGTTGATCGCGCCCAGCGCCTGCAGGTCGAGCATCTGTGGCAGAAAGGTTTCGGAGACCGCGGTCGACACCAGCGGGATGCGGTCGGCGGTGAGGGAGGCGTGCCAGGTGGCCGCGTCGATGTGTGAGTGCCCGTCCCAGAGTGTGATCGCCTGGTCCAGAGTCGACACCAGGTCGAGTCGGCGCCGTGGATCCATGATCAGCGCTCCGTCCGGTTCGTCTGCTGCGTCTGTCCCGGCGGCATCCAGGGTGCCGAATACCAGGACGCTGTCGCGTAGATCCGTCAGCGCGCTGCGCGAGAACTTCAGGTAAGCCTCGAGAAAACTCTGCAGCCGCTCGACCAGGCTCTGGTGCAGGATCAGGGCGATTGCCTGAGCGCCCTCGGAATCCTCCGGCAGCGGTACGCACCAGCCGTTCATCACCACCCGCCCCTTGAGATTGCACAGCGCGGTGGGGGTGAGCCGCCCGGCGCCGAGATCGTCGGTATCGCAGGTGAGGTAGCCCTGCAGGAACTTGCGCACGTCGCTCCCGGAAAAGCGCACGGCGGCAAGCTCCGGCAGATAGGCGATCCCGGCCGCCCCGCTGCCGGCGCTGGCGTCAGCGCCCTGCAGATATCGCTCCCAGTCCTGGTGCATCATGGCTCTAGAAAGTACCGCTTGAATCGCTGCACAATTGTCACGCGCCGAATCCGGGCTGTCGAGGCGCTGGCGGTTGCGATCGCCTGACGAGGCCCCGTTGCAGCTCATCGGCTCAGGACGATCAACCCACCATGACCGATTCCGCACCCCGGCAGATTACCGACGGACGCCTGCGCTGGCGCAGCCGGCGCGGCATGCTGGAGCTGGAGCTGGCACTGCAGCCCTTTGTCGAGCGCTGTCTGCTGAACCTCACCGCGGCCGACAGAGAGCGCTTCGCGCGGTTGCTCGAGCACGACGACTGGGACATCTTCGAATGGCTTCAGGGGCGTGAGCCGGTGCCGGATCCAGATCTCGTCGAGCTGATCGCAGAAATTCGCGCCGCCCACGGCGGCTTTTAGGCCCCGGTGGGCGTTGCCTGCGGCGACGAGAAAGCCGCCGCGGCCGCGCCAGCCGTCGTGAGGCTTGCCCGGCACGCGGGTCGTCTGCGCGACCGGCGCCATCGCTGGCTGTCGGTGGCGGTCGGTGGCGTCGGCTGGCTCTGGTTCGGTGCCTCGGGCGCACTGCCGCTGCTGCTCTGGTGGTGGCTGCGCGGGGGGGATGCGACGGTCGCCGACGACGCCTGCTGCATCGATCTCGGGCAGGTGCGTAGCGCCAGATTGGGGCGCTGGCGAACGTGCATTCACTTCGGCGCCGGGCCGGCGCTCGAGATTTTCCACGATGAAGTCGACCCGCCGCAGCTCGCTCGCCTGCGCCGCGAGCTCAAGCGTCAGCTCGCGACGGGCTGAAGCACGTCGAGGCGGTCCGAGAACCCCGGGAAAAGGATCGTGTCTTCGGATCGCGGCAGGCTGTCGGGATGATCGAGGTTGTAGTGCAGGCCACGGCTCTCCTGGCGTGACAGCGCCGAACGCACGATCAGCTCGGCGACGTGTACGAGGTTGCGCAGTTCGATCAGGTCGTTGCTCACGCGGTAGTGGCTGTAGTACTCGTGGATCTCCTGCTTCAGCAGGTCGAGACGCCGCTGGGCCCGCTGCAGCCGTTTGTCGGTGCGCACGATGCCCACGTAGTCCCACATGAACCGGCGCAGTTCCTCCCAGTTGTGGGCGATCACCACGTCCTCGTCGGAATCGGTGACCTGGCTTTCGTCCCAGTGCGGGGCGGTGACCTCTGGAAACGGTTCCGTGAGGCGTTCGAGAATGTGGTCACTGGCCGCCCGGGCGTACACCAGGCACTCGAGCAGCGAGTTGCTGGCCAGCCGGTTGGCTCCGTGCAGACCCGTGCAGCTGACCTCGCCGATCGCGTACAGGCCGGGCACGTCGGAAACGCCGCTCTGGTCGACCAGCACGCCGCCGCAGGTGTAGTGAGCGGCCGGGACCACCGGGATGGGGTCGCGGCTCATGTCGATGCCGAAGTCCAGGCAGCGCCGGGCGATGGTCGGGAAGTGGCTGTCGATCAACGATTTCGGCCGGTGGCTGATATCCAGATACACGCAGTCGGCGCCGGTCCGCTTCATCTCGTGGTCGATGGCCCGGGCAACGATGTCGCGGGGCGCGAGCTCGAGGCGGTCGTCGAAGCGGCTCATGAACCGGTCGCCATCGGGCAGGGTGAGGATGCCGCCCTCGCCGCGCACCGCCTCGGAGATCAGGAACGATTTGGCGTGGGGGTGGAACAGACAGGTCGGGTGGAACTGGTTGAACTCCATGTTGGCGATCCGGCAGCCGGCGCGCCAGGCCATGGCGATGCCGTCGCCGGTGGAGCTGTCGGGGTTGCTGGTGTACAGGTAGACCTTGCTGGCGCCGCCCGTGGCCAGGATGACGTACCGGGCCTGAAACACCTCCACGTGGCCGCTCGAGCGGTTGAGCACGTAGGCGCCGGCGCAGCGATTCGGGTGCCGGCCGAATTTCGACAGATTGATCAGATCGATGGCGACCCGGTCCCGCATCAGTTCGATGCGCGGGTGGTCGAGAACCCGGCGGGTGAGGGTTTCGATGATGGCCCGGCCGGTGGCGTCGGCGACGTGAAGGATGCGGCGGAACGAGTGCCCGCCCTCCCGGGTCAGATGGAAATGGTTGTCTTCAGAGTCGAAATTCACGCCCCAGCGCACGAGGTCGTCGATGCTTTCCGCCGCGCCTTCGACGATCTGGCGTACCACGGCCGGGTCGCAGAGCCCGGCGCCGGCCACCAGGGTGTCTTCGATGTGTGATTCGACGCTGTCCTCCGGATCGGTAACCGAGGCGATGCCGCCCTGGGCCCAGGTCGAGGAGGCGGTGTCCAGGTCGCCCTTGCAGAGGACGGTCACCCGGGCGTGGGGTGCCAGGCGCAGCGCCGCCGACAGGCCGGCGGCACCGCCGCCGATGATGAGGATGTCCGTGGAAAAGCGCTGGTTCATGCCGGGTCCCGCTGTCTGGAAGGCGCGCATGCTGCCTGGGTGGAGCGCCCGGTGCTCCTGCCGGGGCCCGCATGCAGAACGGTTTCTAGTATAAACATGAGCTTGCCGGCAGAATATCAGGCCAATCTTCGGACAGCGACGGGGCGGGTGGCCAAGGAGACCGACAAAGAACTGGTTCGCAGAGTACAGAGTGGGGACCGGCGCGCCTTCGATCTGCTGTTCAGCCGCTACCAGCACAAGATCGTCAATCTCGTGGGCCGCTATCTGCGCGACCCGGAAGACGTCCAGGACGTGGTGCAGGAGGCCTTCATCAAGGCGTTCCGGGCGTTGCCGCGCTTTCGCGGCGAGAGCGCCTTCTACACCTGGCTCTACCGCATTGCCATCAACACGGCCAAGAATCACATCGTCGCGCGCAGCCGGCGGCCGCCGGGGGTGGACGTGGAGATTGAGGACGCCGAGCACTTCGATGGCGCCGACGCGCTGCGCGACGTCGAGAACCCCGAGGCGGAGCTGGCCCGCGATCAGCTGTCGGCGGAGATCAATGCCGCCATCGCCGATCTGCCGGACGACCTGCGCAGCGCGGTAACGTTGCGGGAATTCGACGGTCTCACCTACGAGCAGATAGCGGATATCATGGAGTGCCCGGTGGGCACGGTGCGTTCGCGGATCTTCCGAGCGCGGGAAGCGATCGATAAGCGCATCGCGCCGCTGCTGGACAGGCAACGTTGAGGGGTGTTGCTGGAACCGGGTTTGTCCGACACGATCCCGGCGGGGAGCGCGGTGCATCGCCGGCACCGCACAGAAGCTAGCCTTATGGGACATGCCGTTGCGGACGGGTGGTCGTTGCCGGGAACTTCCCGGGCAAATGCTGGCCTCAGTAGGACGTGAGCCGTACGCAGATGCAGAAGTCTGGTGGAGAACTCGCGGGGAGATCACGCGTAGAGCGTTCTGGTCGGCGTTCTACCGGGCGTTCTACCGGGCGTTGTGGTGGGCGTCCTGGTGGGCGTCCTGGTGGAGAGGAACAGGAACAGGATCATGACTGAACAGTTGCGGCAATCGCTTTCGGCTGCCATGGACGACGAGGCGGATGCTTTCGAGCTGCGCCGCGTACTCGACGAGCTCGGACGCGACGATGAACTGCGGGCGCTGTGGGACCGTTACCACCTCATTGGCAACGCCTTGCGCGGCGAACCCGCGCGGGCTTCCGGGCGCCTGCGCGACCGGATCTGGGAAGCGCTCGAGACCACTCCCGTCGCCGCGCCCGGTGTGACGGAGGCGCCGGCGTCGGAGGGCTCGGCCGCTGTCGCCGCCGGGAGTGCGACAACCGCGCAGCCCGGGTCGCCGGCTCGATCGCGGCTCGGTCGTTACACGGGCCTGGCAGTGGCAGCATCGGTCGCGTTCGCCGTGGTGCTCGGCTTCAACGGGCTCGGCAGCCGCGACGCTGAGGTCCCGGCCGTTGCCGCGAACGATGCGGGCCCCGGGATCGTCACGCCCGTCGTCGCCACGACACTCGACGATACCGGCCCCCGGAGCGGTGGCCCCGCGGTAGAGCGGGTCGTCGGCAGCGTAACCCCGCGCGACGTACGCCGGGCCCAGGCCTACATGCTGCATCACGCCCAGCAGCAGGCGCTGAATCAGGCCGGCGTGATGTCGTTCGTCAAGCTGGCCACCTACGAGGCGCCATGAGCCAGTTTCCGCGCAGTGCGCTGACCGGCGCTGTCTGGCTCGCCGTCGCGCTGGGCGCGGCCTCTGCCGCCGCCGAATCACCCCGTCAGTGGCTCGACGACATGAACCGGGCTTTCAGCGAACTCTCCTACGACGGCGTATTCAGCTACTTCAGCGGCCACGACCTGGCGAGCCTCAGAGTGGTGCACATGGTGGTGGATGGCGAGCAGCGCGAGCGCCTGGTGCATCTGAACGGGGCGCCGCGCGAAATCGTCCGGCGTGGCGACGAGGTGGCCTGCATCATGATGCCGGGTGATGCGCTGCTGGAACTGGAGGAGAGCATTCCGTCGGGTCCGTTTGCGCGCGCGTTCGTGCGCCGCTACGACCGCATCTCCGAGAACTACGGCCTGTCGTTCTTCGGCGAGGATCGCGTTGCCGATCGGGTCGCTGTCCGACTTGCAGTGACGCCGCTCGACGACGACCGCTATGGCTATCGCTTGTGGCTGGACAAGGTGACCCGGCTGCTGTTGCGCTCGGAGCTGGTGGACGGAGACGGTCAGCGCCTCGAGATCTTCCAGTTCAATCAGATCCGCTTCGGCGATGCGGTGGAACCCGCCATGCTGGAACCAGACGGAAAGGACGGCTCGCTGGTCAGCCACCTCACGCTGGCGACGAAGCAGCCGGAACCGGTTGCCAGCAGCGAGGTTTCCTGGCAGGTCGGCTGGCTGCCGGAGGGGTTCAGCATGGCAGCGGCCGACATACGACGCGCCCCGAGTTCGCTCAAGGCAGTGGACACGATGATGTATTCGGACGGACTGGCCGCGTTCTCGCTGTTCGTCGAGGACATGCCGGATTCCGGCGCCGCGTCCATGGTCTCCCGCAATGGTGCCACCGTGGCGGTGACCCATCGGGTGGAGATTTCGGACAGAGCACCCTATCTTGTGACGCTGGTGGGTGAAATTCCGACGCCGACGGCGCAGCGTATCGCTCGTTCGGTCGTGCCCCGGGACGCGGCGATCGGCGCCGGCGGTCCCCCCGCCGAACGCTGAGTGACCGAACGCTGGATCATCCGTGAAGGGCAGGTGGTGGAGCGTGACGGCTCCGCCGTTGTACGATTCCGCGCCGGCTGCGCCGGCCCCGGACGTTGCGTGTGCGTGCCCGGGGAGCGTGACGTAGCGCTGGAGGTTCTGGGGCTCGATGCGGCGGCGACCGCCGGTCAAAGGGTCAGCGTGGCCGTGACCTCCGCAGCGCTCAGCCGCCTGGCGTTGACCCTGTTCGCGCTGCCGCTGGCGGCCCTGCTCGCCGGGGCGTGGCTCGGGCGTGCGGTTGCCGCCGGATCTGCTGGCGCCGCCGAGGTCTGGCCAGCGGGCCTTGGCCTGACGGCCCTCGCCGGCACGTTGATACTGGTAACCCGCAGATCTGGTGCGCTGGTGCGGTCGTTGAAGGTGAACGCGCGCCTGAAAAGGACGGATTCATGAAAGCAGACATAAAGGCATTCGCATGGCTCGCCGGTCTGATGGCCCTGCTGGCCTCCGCCGCGGTGGCGGCTCGCGAGTTGCCCGACTTTACCCGTCTGGTGGAAGCCAATGCCCCTGCGGTGGTGAACATCAGTACGGTTCAGCATCGCGATGCTCCGGCCCGCTCGAATTCGCGCAACGAGGAACTGGAGGAGTTCTTCCGGCGCTTCTTTCCGCCGGACAGCGAACGACCCCAGCTGCCCTACGACCGCCCCCGTTCGCTGGGTTCGGGGTTCGTGCTCGAGAGCGACGGCCTCATCCTCACCAACAACCATGTGGTCGAGGACGCCGACGAGATCATCGTGCGTTTCAACGATCGCCGCGAGATCAGCGCCGAACTGGTGGGCGCGGATCCTCGCTCCGACCTCGCCGTGATCAAGGTGGATGCACAGGACCTGCCAACGGTGAAGCTCGGCCGCTCGGAACGGCTCAAAGTGGGTGAGTGGGTGCTGGCCATCGGCTCGCCTTTCGGTTTCGACTATTCGGTCACCGCAGGCATCGTCAGCGCCAAGGGACGCAGCCTGCCCACGGAGCGCAACGAGAACTACGTGCCGTTCATACAGACCGACGTTGCCATCAACCCGGGCAATTCCGGCGGGCCGCTGTTCAACCTGGACGGCGAGGTCGTCGGCATCAACTCTCAGATCTACAGCAACTCCGGCGGTTTCATGGGCGTTTCGTTCGCCATTCCGATCGACGTGGCGATGGAAGTGGTGCGCCAGCTCAAGGAAACCGGTCGCGTGGCGCGAGGCTGGCTCGGCGTGGTGATTCAGGAGGTCAACCGGGATCTTGCCGAAAGCTTCGGCCTCAAGCGACCACACGGCGCCCTGGTGACCCGGGTGCTGGAAGACAGTCCGGCGGAGCGCGCCGGACTCAAGACCGGCGACATCATCGTCCGCTTCGGCGATACGCCCATCGATTTCTCGTCTGACCTGCCGCACGTGGTCGGCAGGGTCCCCGTAGGCTCCGAGTCAAAGCTGCTGGTCGTCCGGGACGGCAAGGAGATGAACATCGGCGTCACCATCGGCGAACTCGCCGAGCGTGAGGCGGCCGAGTTCGGATTCGCCGCGCCCGAGGACGGAGCGCCGTCCCGCATCGGCCTGCAGGTGGAGGAACTCCCCGAAGCCATGGCCCAGCGCCTGGACATTTCCGGCGGGGTGCGGGTCACGGAAGTCGAAGGGCCGGCGGGGGAAGCCGGGGTGGCGCCCGGGGACGTGATCACCCGGCTGAACAACCAGGAGGTCAGCGACGTGGCGACCTTCCACGAGCTGGTCGAGGCGCTGCCTGCCGGCCGCTCGGTGCCCGTCCTGGTGATCCGTGGCGAAGCGCCGCGGTTCCTGGCGCTGCGGGTTCCCGAGTGACCGCCGCCCAGGGGGCTGCCATGGTTCGGCTTCGTGGGCCGCGCCGGTCGGGTCGAGTGGGGAATCTCGCTACCGCCACCCCGATGCGATAAACTCGCGCGCCTTTAAACTGCCTCCCGGCATGCCCGGGGCCCGGAAGTCTGTGCCTGCGCAAATCGATCAGATCCGCAACTTCTCCATCATCGCCCACATCGATCATGGCAAGTCCACGCTGGCCGATCGGTTGATTCAGCTGTGTGGCGGACTGGCGGACCGTGAGATGGAGGCGCAGGTCCTCGACTCCATGGATCTGGAGCGCGAGCGCGGCATCACCATCAAGGCCCACAGCGTAACCCTCGACTACCAGGCTGCGGATGGCCGCACCTACCACCTCAACTTCATCGACACGCCGGGCCACGTCGATTTCAGCTACGAGGTGTCGCGCTCGCTGGCCGCGTGCGAAGGCGCCCTGCTGGTGGTCGACGCGGCGCAGGGCGTCGAGGCTCAATCGGTGGCCAACTGCTATACCGCCATCGAACAGGGTCTGGAGGTGCTGCCGGTTCTGAACAAGATCGATCTCCCGCAGGCCGAGCCGGAACGGGTGGCGAAAGAGATCGAGGAGATCATCGGTCTTTCCACGGATGACATGATCTGCGTGAGTGCCAAGACCGGGGCCGGCGTGCCGGAACTGCTCGAACGTCTTGTCAGCCGGATTCCGGCCCCGGAGGGTGACCGGGAAGCGCCGCTGCAGGCGCTGATCATCGATTCCTGGTTCGACAACTATCTGGGAATCGTCTCGCTGGTGCGCGTGGTTCAGGGTGAGATCAGGAAGGGCGACCGGATCGTGATCAAGTCCCTCGGGCGCGCCCACGTCGTGGACGATGTCGGCGCGTTCACGCCGAAGCCCACGGTGCGTCCGGTGCTTGCCGCCGGCGAGGTCGGCTATGTGATTGCCGGCATCAAGGACATCCGCGGCGCCCCGGTCGGAGACACGCTGGTGCTGGCAAACCACCAGGACGTACCCCAGCTGCCCGGTTTCACGCGGGTCAAACCGCAGGTGTTCGCCGGACTGTTTCCGGTGAACTCCGAGGACTTCGAAAACTTCCGCGAAGCACTCGAAAAGCTGACGCTCAATGATGCGTCGCTGTTCTACGAGCCGGAGACGTCGGAGGCGCTCGGATTCGGGTTCCGCTGCGGCTTTCTCGGCATGCTGCACATGGAGATCGTTCAGGAGCGGCTGGAACGCGAGTACGATCTCGACCTCATCACCTCCGCGCCCACGGTGGTTTTCGAGGTGGAGCTGCCGGACGGCAGCCTCGACTACGTGGACAACCCGGCGCAGCTGCCGACGAACTTCTCCGATATCCGCGAGCCCATCGTCGAGGTCAGCATTCTGGTGCCTCAGGACTACGTCGGCAACGTCATGACCCTGTGCGTGGAGCGCCGCGGCGTGCAGAAGAACATGACCTACACGGGCGGTCAGGTCTCCATGGTCTGGGACCTGCCCATGAACGAAGTCGTCATGGACTTCTTCGACCGTCTGAAGTCATCGAGCCGCGGTTTCGCCTCCATGGACTACAGCTTCAGTCGGTTCGAACACGCGGATCTGGTCAAACTGGATATTCTGATCAACGGCGAGCGGGTCGACGCGCTGGCGAATATCGTCCATCGGGATCAGTCGCACTCGCGTGGCCGCCAGCTGGTGGAAAAGATGAAAGAGCTGATTCCGCGCCAGATGTTCGACGTCGCCATCCAGGCTGCCATCGGTGGCCAGATCATCTCCCGGTCCACGGTGAAGGCGCTGCGCAAGAACGTGACGGCGAAGTGCTACGGCGGTGACGTCACCCGGAAGAAGAAGCTGCTCGAAAAACAGAAGGCCGGCAAGAAGCGCATGAAGCAGCTCGGTCGGGTGGAGATACCGCAGGAGGCGTTCCTGGCGGCTTTGAAGGTCGAACGCTGATGGATATCGATTTCCCGCTGGTGCTCACCTGGGCCGTGCTGGTCTGCGGGGCTGTCTGGCTGTTCGACCTGCTACTGCTCAAGCCGCGTCGTCAGCGCGCTGCGGCGTCTCTCGAATCCAGTGGGACCCGCGGCGACCAGCTCGATCGGGTGCTGGCGGAGCCGCGGCTGGTGGAGTACGCGCGTTCATTCTTTCCCGTCCTGCTCGTGGTCCTGGTGCTGCGCAGCTTCCTCGCCGAGCCGTATCAGATTCCGTCGGAATCGATGCTGCCTTCGCTCGAGATCGGTGATTTCATCCTGGTGAACAAGTATGCCTACGGCCTGCGGCTGCCGGTGCTCGGTACCAAGTTCGTCGCGGTCGGCGAGCCCCAGCGGGGCGACATCATGGTGTTCATTCCGCCTCACGATCCGCGCTACTTCATCAAACGCGTGATCGGCGTTCCCGGCGACCGGATCCGCTACGACAACAAGACTCTGTACATAAACGGTGAGCGGGCCAGCTACGAACTGGTGCAGGAATTCGAGGTCGACCTGCCCACGCTCGAAGCACCGGTTCCGGTACGCGAGTACCTGGAGACGTTCGATGGTGACACCCATCCCGTCTATCGTTATCCGGTGCGCGAACCGGCCCGGGAATGGGTGGTACCGGAAGACGCTTATTTCATGATGGGCGACAACCGAGGTCGCAGCGAAGACAGCCGGGTCTGGGGCTTTGCCTCGGCGGACAACATCGTAGGCAAGGCTGTTGCCATATGGATGCACAAGGAACCGGGTTTGGCGTTGCCAACCTTCTCACGCAATCGCTGGCTAGACTAAGGAATATTGGAACGCCCTGATGCAGCTCGCCGAGCGAGCCGCCGGGCCCGGCCAGGAGGAACTAGCGATGCAGGTTCGTACACAATCGTCCGCGGCTCCCCGTCAGCGCGGTTTGTCGGCCATCGGCAGTCTGCTGGTGCTGATACTCATCGTCGGGGGGGTCCTCGTCACCCTCAAACTCGTGCCCCACTACATCGATTTCTACACGGTGCAGTCGGTGATCGAGGGATTGCCCGCCAATGATGTCCGCACGATGAGCCGCCAGAGTCTCAACGACATGCTCAAGAAACGGATGAAGATCAACAACCTGCGGGACTTCGAGATCCGCGATATCATTTCCGTCGACCGGAGCCGGGAGGGGACGGTGCTCGAAGTGAAATACGAGCGCCGCGAGCACCTGCTTTTCAATGTCGATGTCGTCATGAGCTTCGAGAAACGCTACGAGTACAAAAGCTGACAGCGCGGGTCTCGAGCGCGCTCTGGGGTATCGCTTCGAGGATGCGCAACTGCTCGAGCGCGCGCTCACCCACAAGAGCTACGCCAAGACCCACAACGAACGTCTGGAATTCCTCGGAGACGCGGTACTCGGCTATGTGGTCGCGAACGCGCTTTACGGTGAGCTGCCGGACGCCCACGAACATGCCATGTCGCTGCTGCGGGCCAACCTGGTTCGTAAGGAGACGCTGGCTGACGTCGCCAAGGAGGTCGAGTTGGGCAGCTACCTGCGGCTCGGCGCCGGGGCGCGGCGCAGCGGTGGTCATCGGCTCGATTCCATTCTTGCCGATGCCCTCGAGGCGTTGATCGGCGCCGTTCACCTCGATGGCGGTATCGAACCGGCCCGCACCGTGATCCTGCGGCTGCTCGAGTCCCGCATGCGCGATCTCGATCCGGAGGCGCTCAAGGATGCCAAGACCCGGCTTCAGGAACTGCTCCAGGGCGACAATCTACCGCTGCCGGAGTATGCGATCGAGTCCACGGCGGGGTCTGCCCACGCCAAGGTGTTCACGGTGAGCTGTCGGGTGAGCGCCTACGGGTTGGAGGTGACCGGCGAGGGTCGCAGCCGGCGCGCCGCGGAGAAGCAGGCTGCCGCGCTCATGCTCGAGCGGGTCGCCGAGCACGCCCACAACGACCCGGTGTCCTGAGCGATGCAACGCTGTGGCTATGTGGCGCTGATCGGCAGACCCAACGTCGGCAAATCGACACTGCTCAACCATCTGCTGCGTCAGAAGCTTTCGATCACCTCGCGCAAGCCCCAGACCACGCGACACGTGCTGCTCGGCGTGGACACCGAAGGCGAAAGTCAGGCGATCTACGTGGATACGCCGGGTATTCACGATCACGCTCACCGTGAGCTGAATCGCCAGATGGTGCGGGCCGCTACCGCGGTCCTGGCCGACGTGGATCTGGTGCTGATGGTGGTTGATCGTGACATCTGGACCGCCGCGGACGAACTGGTTCTGGAGCATCTGGAGCGCCATGCGGTGCCGCGATTCGCTGTGCTCAACAAAATCGATCTGCTGAAACGCAAGGAAGCGCTGCTGCCTGCGATGGCGGCATTTCAGGAACGTCGCCGGTTCGAGGAGATCTTTCCGGTATCGGCGCTCAGAGGCGAAGGGCTGGACGCCCTGCGGCAGGCCGTGTTCCGGCGTCTTCCGGAGCAACCGCATCTGTTTCCCGCGGATCAGATCACCGATCAGTCCGAGCGCTTTCTGGTGTCAGAGATCATCCGCGAGAAACTCATGCGGCGCCTCGGCGACGAGGTTCCCCATCACCTCGCCGTTGTGATCGAGGCCTTTGATGAGACCGAGCGTCTGGTCGACATTGCCGCGGAGATCTTCGTCGAGCGTGCCGGTCAGAAGCGCATCGTGATAGGCCACGGCGGTGAGAAGCTCAAACTCATCGGCAGCGAGGCCCGTAAGGACGCGGAAGCGCTGCTCGGCAAGCGGGTCATGCTGCGACTCTGGGTGAAGGTTCGCCCGGGCTGGAGCAACAGCGCCGCGGGATTGCGCAGAGTTGGCTATGACCCGGGTCGCGGATGAGGCGGCGCTGGTGCTGCACGCCCGGCCGTATCGGGAGACCAGCGCCATCGTCAGCCTGTTGACCGCACACCACGGGCGGGTCGCCCTGGTTGCCCGCGGCGTGCGCGGTGGCAAACGGGGCAACGTGCTGCAGCCGTTCAACCGCGTCCGGGTAAGCTGGAGCGGTCGCGGCAGCCTGCAGACGATGACGGGATGCGAGCTGACCGAGCATGCCTGGTTGTCCGGCACGGCGCTTGCGTCCGGATTCTATGTGATCGAGTTGATCAACCGGCTGCTTGCGGAGCACGAGGGTGTTCCCGCGGTGTACGGTGGCGCCTGCTGGACGCTGCAGCGCCTGCAGACCGGCGATCCGCCGGACGTTGTCCTGCGCGTGTTCGAGAAGCTGCTGCTCGACGCCCTCGGCTACGGGCTGGATTTCTCGCGCGACGCCGAGACCGGCGAGCCGCTGCGAGCCGACGCTGACTACGTGCTGCATCCGGAAGTCGGGTTCGTCTTGGCGGTGGGCAGCGCACGGGGATACTCCGGGGCCGTGCTGGCCGACATCGACGCTGCCCGCTTTCAGTCCCGGGTTGCCCGGGTCGCTGCGAAGAAGATCTTCCGACAGGCGCTGGCGCCGTTGCTCGGTTCCAGGCCGCTGGCCAGCCGGCGCCTGCTGCCCGGGCGGCAGGCCTGATGGCGCGCCGCGGGCCGCGCCAGATTGACGTCGTCATCGAGGTTCTGAGCGAAGACGGGCTCGGCGAGGCATGGTTCGAAGATCGCAGGGTTCTGGCGCGAAACGCCCTACCGGGCGAATCCGTTACGGTCCGCGTGCTGAAACGGCGCCGGGGCGTCTGGTACGGCGAGGCGGAAACGCCGCCACGTCGTGGCATCGAGCGCCAGACGCCGCCGTGCCCCTATTTCCCCCGCTGTGGCGGCTGCGCCATGCAGCACATCGCGTACCCGGCACAGGTGCGGCACAAGGCCGACGTTCTGCTGCACCTGCTTCGCCAGCAATCCGTAGCGCCGCAGCTGGTTCGCCAACCGGTGTGTGGCCCCCAGTTTCACTATCGCTACAAGGCCCGGCTCGGGGTGCGTCTGGTGGGCGACGAGCCGCTGGTGGGATTCCGCGAGGGTTTCAGCAATCGTGTCGCGCGGATGAGCGATTGCAAGACGCTGGCGCTGCCTTTCGCCCGCTGCCTGCCGGCGTTGCGCCGCGTGCTCGCCGAGCTCGAGCGACCTGATCGCGTTCCCCAGGTCGAGCTCGCAGGAGGCGATCGCACGTTCGCCATCGTCGTGCGCCATCTGGATCCGCTTGGCGATGCTGATCGCGCGCGCCTGCGTTCATTCGCAGCGAGTTCCGGTGTGCGCTTGTTTCTTCAGAGCGGCGGCTACGAGACCGTGGCCGAGCTCGCACCTGCGGCGGATCGTCGTGGCCTGTCGTATGTGAATCCTGACTTCGGGCTGTGCTTCGAGTTTCTGCCCACGGATTTCACTCAGGTGAACCCGTTCATGAACCGCAGACTCGTTCGCGCCGCCGTGCTTGCCCTGGCGCCACACCGGGGGGCGATGGTCAACGACCTGTTCTGCGGCATCGGCAATTTCTCCCTGGCGCTCGCGCGCGCGGGCCTGGGGGTCAGAGGCTTCGAGAGCTCGCCGGGGGCAGTGGCGCGGGCGGGGCGCAACGCGGCATTGAACGGTCTGTCCGCGCAGGCTGAGTTTGCGCTGGCAGATCTGTATGATTCGCGCTGCCCAGAGCTGCCGGATGCCCGATATCTTCTGCTGGATCCGCCGCGTTCCGGCGCCGGGCCGAATCTCGAACGGTGGGTAGCTTCGCGGGCGCTCGAGCGGATTGTCTACGTATCCTGCAATCCGCGCACTTTCGCGAGTGACGCAGCACGACTTCAGAGTCAGGGGTTCACATTGCAGGAAGTCGGTGTCTTCGACATGTTTCCGCATACGGCGCACGTCGAGACCCTGGGCTGCTTCGTTCGACGGTCGGGAGTGAGCCAGCATGGTTAAAGTACGCGACGACGTCGCCCGCACGGCCGATGGACTGATCGAGGTCGATAGCTGGGTCGCCGATCTGCAGCGCCGGCACGCGGCGCTGGACGCCGATCTGGTGCGAGAGGCGTGCGATTTCGTGCGCGGACTCGGCCCGCGCGGCGAAGCCTACCTGGAAAGCGGCATGGAGTTCGCCGAGCTGGTGGCTGATCTGCATCTCGATACGGCGTCGGTGGTTGCCGCTCTCGCATACAGGCCGGTGCGGGTCGAACTGGTCACCATTGGACAGGTCCGGCGGGCGCTCGGTGACGACGTCGGCCATCTGCTCGACGATGTGCTGCGCATGGCGAGCACCAGCCTCCTGGAGATGAGTAATACCCGGCTGCAGACCAGTGAACGCCGGGATCAGGCCGATAACGTCCGGCGCATGATCATCGCCATGATCGACGATGCCCGGGTGGCTGTGCTGAAACTGGCCGAACGGGTCGTCGCGCTGCGCGCGGCCAAGGGCGACGACGAAGCGCGCAAGCAGCGTATCGCCCGCGAGGCACACCTGGTGTTTGCTCCGCTCGCCAACCGACTGGGCATCTGGCAGCTCAAATGGGAGCTGGAGGATCTGGCGTTACGCTATCTGGCGCCAGACGTCTACATGGCCATTGCCCGGCAGCTGGACGGCCGACGCGAAGAGCGCGAGAAGCAGATCACCGCCATGGCAGCGGAACTCGAACGCCATCTGCGGCAACAGGGCATCGAGGCGACGGTCTACGGTCGGGCGAAGCACATATACAGCATCTGGCGGAAGATGCGCGCGAAGAACATCGGAATCGGTCAGGTCTACGACGTTCGCGCCGTGCGCATTCTGGTACCGGACATCGCTCAGTGTTACGCGGCCTTGGGCGTCATCCACACGCAGTGGCGCCATGTCCCCAGCGAGTTCGATGACTACATCGCCGCTCCGAAGGAGAACGGCTATCGCTCCATCCACACCGCCGTGATAGGGCCGGACGGACGCACGCTGGAGGTTCAGATCCGCACGCGGGAGATGCATGACCAGGCGGAGCTTGGGGTCTGTGCGCACTGGTCCTACAAGGCTGGAGATGCTGAAGACCGACCCTACGCCGAGAAGATGAACTGGCTCCGGCAGGTGGTCGAGTGGCGCGACGACGTCGAGCGAAGCGCATCTCAGGACATCGGCGAGGAGCTGCGTCAGCTTTTTCAGGATGAACGGATCTTTGTATCCACACCCCGCGGCCACGTGCTCGACCTGGTCGCGGGTGCTACTCCGGTGGATTTTGCCTACCGGGTGCACACTGAGATCGGACACCGCTGTCGCAGCGCCCTGATCGAGGGCAGGCCGCGCGCGTTGAACGCGCCGCTGGCAACCGGTGAACGCGTGGAGATCGTTACCGGCGATGAGGCAAGCCCGCAGCGCTGCTGGCTGGATGGATACCTGGGATACGCGAAGAGCGGTCGCGCGCGCGAGAAGATCCACGACTGGTTTCGGGCCCGCGATCCGTCGGTAAACGAAGTCGAGGGCAGGGAGCGCCTGCGCTCGCTGCTCGCGGCTCTGGCTCTCGGCGAGCCCGGCGCGGCACGTTGGCAGGAGGCAGCGCGCAGCCTCGGGCTGGCGGATCCGCAGGCGCTGTGCCGCGCGGTGGGTGCCGGGGACTGCCAGACGCTGGACGCCCTGGAAGCACTGCATCCGCAGGTCGAAGACGAGCTTCAGCTCGAGTTGCTGCCGGGCTCGGCTGGATCGGCGGCGAAAGTCTATCGGATTCAGGTGCGCGCCGAAGATCGAGCGGGTCTGCTCCGGGACGTCACCGAACTGCTGAGTGGAGCCGGTTTTTCGTTGCTCGGCAACACGGGCCGCGTGGATGACGACACCGGCGTTGCGATTCTGGGGCTGGATACGCGGGTCGGTTCGCTGCGCGAACTGGCGATTCTGGTGGATAGGCTGGATCATCTGCCGGGGGTTCTCGAGGCACGCGTCGAGCCGCGCTGACGCACCCATCACGAGAACGGCGACAACGAGAATGACTACGACAGAGCAATGACAGGAGAGAGTTCATGAGAATCGTTCTGCTCGGACCGCCGGGTGCGGGGAAGGGGACCCAGGCCCAGTTCGTCTGCGAGGCGTTTCAGATCCCCCAGATATCCACTGGGGACATGCTGCGGGCGGCAGTCAGCGCGGGTTCCTCTCTCGGCCGCAAAGTGAAGGCCGTTATGGATTCCGGCGCGCTCGTTTCTGACGAGATCATCATAGAGCTGGTCAAAGAACGCATCGTCGAACCCGACTGCGCAAATGGTTTTCTGTTCGACGGCTTTCCGCGCACGATTCCCCAGGCGGAAGCCCTCGACGAGGCTGGCGTCGCCATTGACGCGGTCGTGGAAATCACCGTTCCCGCCGAGGACATCGTAAAACGCATGAGCGGTCGGCGTGTTCATCCTGCCTCCGGTCGGGTTTACCACGTGGACTTCAATCCTCCGCAGGAGTCCGGAAAGGACGATGAAACCGGTGAGCCGCTGATTCAACGTGATGATGACCAGGAAGGGACGGTCCGCGAAAGACTCGATGTCTATCAGCGTCAGACGCATCCGTTGGTAGCGTTTTATCGAGCGAAAGCCGATGCGGGCGATGTGACGTTTGCGCGAGTCGATGGTCGTGGCGAAGTGAAAGTCGTACTCGAGCGCATTCTTGCTTCGCTGAAGTCTTCGTAAAACGCGAACTAAGGCTAGTGATCTTTGTGATGCTTGTCAGTATGATGCGGCGAAATTTCCAATTGCAGTTTTGTTTCTATGGGCTATCGTTGATGTGCAATTGCGCTGCATAAGCTGAAGCGGAGTTCGAGTTGCGGACAATTCGTCGAAGCAGAGGCCAAAGCAGACAGCGGTTGTAGTGGAAGTTGCAGAAGTAGAAGTAGAAGTAGAAGTAGAAGTAACAAGAGTAGACGAGAGCAGACGAGAGTGTGGACCGAGAGTTGGTGACGAGTTGAACGAAGAGACCGACTAGGAACCGACTACGAACTGACTAAGAGTAGTACAGCTATCAGGCTGAATAGGGAAATCGCTGGCTGTGATGAGATGTTGCAAGCGGCCAACGGAGACAGGAAAGAAATCCAAGGAGATTCTTTATGCCGAAAGCTAAATCCGCAGCGAAAAAGGCGCCCGCCAAGAAGAAGGCGGCTCGCAAACCCGCTGCCAAAAAAGCTTCAGTGAAGAAGGCCGCAGCCAAGCGACCAGCAGCCAGAAAGGCTGCCAAGAAAAAGTCCCCAGCGAAGAAAAAGGCGCCTACCAGGAAGGCCGCCGCCAGGAAAGCCGCGACCAAGAAGCGTCCGGTGAAGAAGGCTCCCGCCAAGAAGAAGGCTCCCGCCAAGAAGAAGAAAGCACCCGCGAAGAAGAAGGCTCCCGCCAGGAAGAAGGCTCCGGCGAAGAAGAAGGCTCCGGCGAAGAAGAAGGCTCCCGCCAGGAAGAAGAAAGCTGCCGCCAGGAAGAAGTCAGCCGCGAAGCGGAAGTCGCCTGCGCGCAGGAAGGCCGCGGCAAAAGCAGTAGCCAAGCGGGCTTCAGTAAAGCGGGCGGCTAAGAAGAAGGCGCCGGCCAAGCGGAAGGCGGCGGCTAAGAAGAAGGCGCCGGCGAAGAAGAAGGCTGCGGCTAAGAAGAAGGCGCCGGCCAAGAGGAAAGCGGCGGCCAAGAAGAAGGCGCCGGCTAGAAAGAAGGCAGCGGCGAAGAAAAAGGCGCCAGCCAGAAAGAAGGCCGCCGCCAAGCGCAAGAAAGCGCCAGCCAGAAAGCGCTAGCTCAGGCGCTTTTCGGCCGCGCTTCGGCGCGGCTCGGCGACGACAAGGCTCGCTGCGGGCTTCGCGGCGAGTCTTGGTATCCGACGCTTCGGGTTCCTGCTCGAAAAGTCGGCACGCCACTCACAGCATGCCGCCGAAGGGCAGCGTGTCGACCTGACTGCCCTCTGCCAGATCTCCCAGGTCCCTGCCCACGCGTATCAGACAGTTCGCTGCGGTGAAGCTGGCCAGACGATTCGAACTCTGATCGCCGGTGACGCGCACAGTGAGCGTGCCATCGCGGTCTTCGAGCGAGCCGCGCTGGAATTCCTCGCGGCCCGGTTGATGCTTCAGAGAACCCTCCAGGAGGGCGGTTACCACCAGCGGATCGGCCGAACGTCCACCACAGAGGCGCACGATCACCGGTTTGACCAGCAGCAGGGCGGTGACGATCGTCGACACAGGGTTGCCCGGCAGGCCGAAGAACGCGGATCGGCCCAGACGGCCGTAGGCCACCGGCTTGCCCGGTTTCAGATTCAGCCGCCACAGGTCGAGGTGGCCGATTTCCTCGACCACCTGCTTGACCCAATCCGATTCTCCTACGGAAACGCCACCGCTCGTGATGACCAGGTCGCACTCCCAGTCCGCCCGCTGCAGCAGCCGGCGGATCGCCTCTGGACGGTCGGCGGCAATCCCGTAGTCGCGCACGGTCACCGGCAGGTTCGCGAGCAGCGCACGCAGGGTCATGCGATTGGCGTCGAAGATCTGCCCGGGCCCGGGCGCAGCGCCCGGGTCGAGAAGCTCGTCGCCGGTCGAGAAGATCCCGATGCGGGCGCGCTGGTAAACGTCGACCCGGTCGACGCCGCAGGCGGCGAGCCAGCCCAGATCGAAGGGGGTGATCCGTTGCCCTTTCGCCAGGATCTGCGCGCCGGCGCGGACGTCGTGTCCGACCGGCCGGACGTTGTCGCCGTCGCGTACCCGTTCGCGAATGATCACCGCGTCGCCGTCTCGGTTGCAGTCCTCCTGTATCACCACGGCGTCCAGGCCCTGGGGGATCACGGCGCCGGTGAAGATGCGCACGCAGCCCTGGTCGATGGCCGCAGCAAGCGGATGGCCCGCGGAGCTGGTGCCGGTGATGGCGACTCGGTACGGCGGATCACCCTTCAGGTCGCCACAGCGCACGGCGTATCCATCCATGGCTGAAGCCGGGAAGGGCGGTAGATCCATGGGTGCGAGCACGGATGAGGCAGCGATGCGACCGAGGGCGTCGGTCACCGCAAGGCGTTCGGTGGCGATGATGGGTCGTGTGTCCTCGAGTATGGCCTGCAGTGCATCGTCGAGATCGAGTCGGTTCGCAGGCACTTTCGATGTCCTCCCCAGGTGAGACGATTGGCGGCCTCGGCTACCATAGCGCATGGCAATTCTACTGGCGGTGGAAACCTCGGGCCCGTTCTGTTCGCTGGCGATTCACGTCGACGGGCGCTGGATCGAGGATACACAGAAGGTCGAGCGGCTGCATAACCAGGTCGTGCTGGGCAGCCTCGAAGCGCTGGTACGACGGGCCGGCGTAGACCGCCGCAGTTTCACGACCGTCGCTTTTGGCGCCGGACCGGGGTCGTTCACCGGCGTCCGCATCGCTGCGGCTGTGGCCCAGGGCGTTGCCTACGCCTGCGGTGCCGGCGTGGTGCCGGTGGCGTCGTCTCGAGCGCTGGCTGCGCAGGCGCAGCGTGATGGCCGGTGCGTTGCGGGAGAATTACTCACGCTGACTCGATCGCGCCGCGACGCCTACTACCTGGCCGGATACTTACTCCACGCTGAGCACGCGCCGGTGCCGTGGCTGGCGGATGCTCTGCATCAGGGTCGGCACCCACCGGAGAACCTGCCGCCGGCAGTCGGCGTCGGCGACCGGCCGGACTGGTGGCCGGAGGATCAGTTGTTCGTCCATGACGTCGCCGTCCGAGCGGAAACGGTCGGGCGCATTGCGCTCGAACAGCTGCAGCGTGGCGAGGACGTCCCGGCGGCAGCCGCACATCCGCGCTACGTCAGCGGTGATTCGCCGTGGCGACCCATGAGTTCATGAATGCCCCCCCTGCGGCCGCGCCGCGGGCGCTGACCCTGTTCCATCATCCCGAGGCTCGACCGATGGTCGATGCCTGGCGCGAGCACGTCATCGTCATCGAGAGTCTGCAGCCTCCGAGGGCTGAGGAGGGCTTTTTCCTCTGGGCAGTCGCCGACCACGTGTCGTTGTGTCGCGGACGGGAGCGCGGGGTCTGGGTAACGCTCTCCGAGCTCGAGCGTCGTGCGGTCCAGGGCGGAGATGTGGCTCGCGCATGCGGCCTCGGCGGCCGGCGTACGCTGCGCGTGCTCGACGCCATGGGCGGGTGGGGTGTGGACGGCCTGGTGCTGGCGCGCCGGGGTTGCGACGTGACGCTGGTGGAGCGCCTTCCGGCGCTGTGGATTCTGCAGCAGGATCTGATTCGACGCAGTGGCGCGAACACCGTCACCGCGATCTGTGGCGACGCCTTCCCGCTGCTCGAGCGCGAGGGACACTGGGACGTGGTCTATCTCGATCCGATGTTTCCCACGCGGGCCAAGTCGGCGCTTCCGGGCAAACGCATGCAGTGGCTGGCGCAGCTGGCCGTCGCCGATACGCGACCGCTCTCGCGCTGGCTGGACGCGGCTGTGGCGGCCGCCGGCGAACGTGTCGTGCTCAAGCGTCGGCTCAAGGACCCTGTGATCGAAGTTCCCGACTGGCAGATTCTCGGGCGCACGGTCCGGTACGACGTCTACCGCGGCGCTGCTTCATGACCCGCCTGAGCCGTTCGGCCTCCAGGCGTTCAGTCTTCCTGACGCACGGCGAAGCGGAAGTCCGGATCGATGACACCCTCAGATGCCTTCAGCACGTCTTCGACCAGCGGCGCCCACACCAGTCCCGCATCCTCCTGCTCGGAGACCACGCCGTTTTCGATGAGCGCGTCGACGAACTGGTTGAACAGGCGCACGTCGAAGAACTCCGGCGCGTTCAAGCCGTACAGGCGCGACATCTTCTGTGCGACCCGATGGCTGTGTGCCTGCAGTGACTGACGGGTGTGGCTGGCCTGGCCCGCCTGATGCAGCAGCCCGATCACGATGTAGAGCCGCTCGAGGGTGGGCATGATCAGACGGGCCAGCAGCCGCAGCTGGTAATGTTCGGGCGAGCCGACCGGCGGCGGACCGAAGGAGTCCTGCTCGTGGCATACCAGCAGGCCTGTCTCCACCAGATGCTCGAGCCAATGCGGAACGGCGGCGGCGGTTTCCGCGGTCTGCAGTTCCTCGGCTATGTACGGGAACACCGTCGCCGACATGCGGTCGATCGCCGTGCGGCGAACCGGGCGGCGGCGGTCGCGAACCAGACAGGCGATCAGCGAAGGCAGCGCCAGGACATGGGCGGTGTTGTTGCGGTACCAGGTCATGAGCACGGCGCTGAACGGGTTCAGGCTGAGCACATCGCCGGTGGGTCCGGGTTCGCGGATCAGCATTCCCAGCGACTCGACGTGGTTGACCATGGCCGCGACGTCCCCCTGGGGCAGGGCAAAGTCGTGATGGCTGGCGTTGAGTTCGAGCAGGCGCCGGTAGCATTGGATCTGCGACCGCAGAGTGCGTTCCTCGATGGCGAGCCGCGGCATGCACAGCATCACCAGCGCGACCAGATTCATCGGGTTTATCGCGGCGGTGGCGTTGATCCGGCGCATGACTTCGCGGCCCAGCAAAACGGCCACGTCGCCCGGATCGTCCGCCGTGGTCAGTCCCGACAGCGCGAGCCATTTCTCCAGAACCAGGGGCTCGCCCACCTTGACGTCGACGGCGCCGAAGTTCTGCCGCACCAGGCGGATGCTGCGGAACACGTCGGCCAGGGATTCGCGCTTCTTCGCCGCACCCTTGAGTTCGTCGAGGTAGCTACCGGCCTCGACCAGCTTCTCGTAGCCGAGATACACGGGCACCAGCGCCAGCGGTCGCGGCACGCCGCGCCGATGGTGCTCTATAGTCATCTTCAAGAGGCCGACGCGGGCCGGCAGCAACCGCCCGGTTCGGGTTCGCCCGCCCTCTGGAAAGAACTCGACGCTGTGGCCACGCCGGTACACCTGATACAGGTACTCCGAGAACACCGCCGCGTAGAGCGGGTTGTCGCGGAAGCTTCGGCGCATGAAGAACGCGCCACCGCGGCGCAGAACGCTGCCGAGGATCGGCTGGTTCAGATTGTCGCCGGCTGCGATGTGCGGAATCATCAGGCCCTGCTGGAACAGCAGGTAGGAGAGCAGCAGATAGTCCAGGTGACTGCGGTGCGAGGGGACGTAGATCAACGTATGCGCTTCGGCCACCTCGGCGAGCCGTTCGCTGCCGTGGAACGTCACGCCCTGGTAGATCCGATTCCAGAACCAGCGCAGCAGCCTTTCGAGTATGCGCACGGTGGGATATCCCACATTGGAAGCGATCTCCCCGGCATACCTTCGCGCCTCACGCTCGAGTCTGGCGCGATCCCGCGGACTCTCTTCGGCTTCGATGATCGTCCGCACGGCGCGGCTGCGCAGAATCAGCCCGGCCACCGTGCGCTGGTGCGACAGGTCCGGTCCCATCGTGGCGACGCGCTGGTTGCGCAGCCGCACCCGCAGCAGTCGGGCCGCTCGTCGCAGCAGGCGCAGACCGTCTCCCGGACTGTTCGTGAGTTCGTCCAGGGTAAGCGGCGGACCGAAGTGCACGACGATGTCCTTGCGCGACAGGAGCAGATTCACGAGCCGTTTCAGCCGTGACGTCACCGCCCAGTTCTCCGACAGCAGCAGCCGCAGCACCGAGCCCTCGCGGTTGGGCGCGCGGCCCCAGTAGATGCCTACGGGGACGATGGCGCCGGGCAGGGACCCCGACGCGGCAGCCACCTGGTCGAGCAGATTGACCATGCGCTGCGAGTAGCTCGACATGGTGTTGCGCCGGAACCAGCCGTGGGATGCGCGGTTGAGGAAGAAGAAGCGCCGCGATTCGCGCATGCCGTCGATTTCTATCGGCTGCAGCGGCCCCGGCAGGCCCAGTTCTTCGGTGACCAGATCAAACACGATGAGGTCCGACAGCGACCGGGTTTCCAGGACATAGAGCAGCGGCGCTGATTCGTCGTCGCTGCAGGTCGACGCAGCGTACGCGCACTCGATGAGCTGCTGCGGCTCGATGCCGGCTTTACGCGGTCGGATGATGGTGCCGATGATGCGCCGGTTCAGCCTGTACAGCAGACGCTTCAGTCGATCCATGGCTGGATCATGACGATCCCGCGGTCAGCGCGGTCGACCGCGGAAAAGCTCTTCCGGGGCAAGGTCTTCACCGCCGGAGCGGATCTCGACTTCCCACACGTCGTCGTACTTGCGGTTGGTCGCCTGGTCGGCCTCCTCCTTGTCACGGATCACCGTGGGACGCAGGAACACCAGCAGGTTGCGCTTGGTGCGGCTCTTGCCCGTGGAACGGAACAGATGGCCGAGCACCGGAATATCACCGAGCAGAGGAACCTTGCGCACGGTGTCGTTGATGTCGTCCTGAATGAGACCGCCGAGGACGATGGTCTGCCTGTCGTCGGCAAGAATCGTGTTCTCCACGGTGCGCTTCGAGGTCACCACGTCGGAGAACGCTTGCGCGCCGATGGGGCTGTCCACCACGTTGGTGATCTCGAGACCCACTTCGAGGCTGACGGCGGCGCCGTCATGAATCTGCGGCGTGACGGTGAGCTGCAGGCCGACGTCTTCCCGATTGATGGTAGTGAACGGGTTGTTCGAGCCGTCGCCCGTGGTGGTGAAGCTGCCGGTGCGGAAGGGAACTTCGTTGCCGACGACGATCTTCGCTTCCTGGTTGTCCAGGGTCAGAATGCTCGGCGCCGACAGCAGGTTGGCGTCCGAGCTGGTGGCAAGCGCCCGGACCACGGCGCCGAATGACACGCCGTCCGCCCTGATGCGCGCGGCGGCCAGGGTAGGAGTGCCGTCGGAGACTCCGGCCAGCCCGGACAGAACGTCGATTTCCCCATCGTCGCCGATGATGTTGCCGAGCAGGGTCGAGATCACACCGTCCAGACTGGTGGTGACCAGGGGCACGGTGCCGCCGTCGTCGTCGGCCGCGGCGACTTCGACCCCGATGCTGCGGGATTTCGAAACGGAAACCTCGACGATGGCGGCCTCGATCAGTACCTGGGTGCGACGGATGTCGAGGCCTTCGAGGATGTCCTGGATCTCGCGCATGACGCTGGGGTCGGCGCGCACGATGATGGAGTTGAGGCTTTCGTCGGCGCGGATCATGGTCTGCGCGGTTGCCGGGGCGTTTTCGCCACCGTTGGCCGATGCCTGTCCCACCATGCCTTCGAGAATCTCCGCGACCTTGGTGGCGTCGGCGAACTTCAGGTAGATGACTTGAGCGCCGCTGATGGCGGTTGCAGGCTGGTCGAGCTTGTCTATGAGCTTCAGGATCTCTGCGATGGGCCGCGGTTTGCCTCGCAGTACCAGGGAATTGTTGCGCTCGTTGGCTATTATCTGAATGCGCTGCGGCCCCGCGGCGCCGCGCCCGAGCTGATCCGGTGCGACGCGCTCGAGCATGGCGACCAGGTTGCCGACGAAGGCGTGCTGCAGCGGCACCACGACCACGTCTTCCTCGTCTGCCACGTCGATCTGCTGGACGATTTCCATGAGCCGGACGATGTTGTCGGCATGGTCGCTGATGATGACTACGTTCGGATTCGCAACCGCTGCGATGTGTCCGTACTGGGGGATCAGCGGACGCAGTATCTTGACCAGCTCGGCGGATTCGACGTTCTGCGCGGAGACCACTCGGGTTACCAGCTCCTCCGGCGGGATCGTGCTCAGGGAACCGGCCACACCCGGGCTCTGCTTGGCGGTCTGCATCTGCTGGATGCGGATCACGCCACCCGAGGGCACCGCCGTCCAGTTATGCACGCGCAGGACCGAAAGAAACAGCTCGTAGACCGTGTCGGCCGACATGGGCGTGCTGGAGATGACGGTGACGTTGCCTTTGATGCGGGGATCGACGACGAAGGTCTTGCCCGTGATCTCGGCGACCTGAACGACGAACTCGTTGAGATCGGCGTTCTTGATGTTGATCTTCCAGGTCTGCGGGGCGCCGTTCTGTTGCGCGTGGACGAAACCTGAAGGGGCGAACAGGGAGACACTGAGGCCGATCACGACGGCCAGGATGACGGCTATTCTTTTCATCATTATTGAAGCGATGCGGTCACGAAGAACCGCCGTGTCCCCCGCTGTACTTCCAGCCTGGCCGACCCTTGAGCCAGCACGTTGTCCAATTCCAGGCGGTCCTGGTTGAGATCGCCCACGGGTCGGCCGTTCACGGACAGGATCACGTCCCCCGGCTGCAGGCCAGTTTGACTGAGGTATGGGGACTGGGCAAGGTTGCCCACCCGGTAACCCTCGGCGGCGCCGCTGGAGACGGCGGTCACGCCGAGGTCTTCGAGTGCCTGGGACGGATCATTCTCGAGTTCGTCGCGGTACTCGTCCACCAGCTCGCGCACGCTGGTGGAATCCAGATCCGGCTCCGAACCGTCGTCGGGCGGCTCGTCGTAGTCTGCATCGTAGACTTCTTCGTAGGTCTCGATGGGTACCTCCTGAAAGCCCGGATCGGGCTCGATCCGACTTCGCGCTGCCAGGCTCTCGCCGGCGGCCGGGAACGGCAGCGTCTCCCGCACCCCGGCGCGGCGCAGCACCACGTGGTCCGGCAGAACTTCGAGCAGCGTGGCGCCGCCCGGAACGTCCTCACCGATGCTGTAGAGAATGCCGGGCCGACCCCGCTGGGAGATGATCGCCGCCGAGCTGTCCGCGGCGTCCGCGACGAACACGCCGAGGAGTTCCAGCGGCAACCGGGTGACCACGGCGGGCTGGTCGATCTCGACTGGCGTGGCGTTGACATCGGCGGCGCCGAACAGGTTGCGGGCCAGAATCGCGTTCACGTCGGGCGCTGGCCGCGGCGCAGCGGTCGTGCTCGTTGCAGCCGGGGTCGACGGGGTCGTTGTGGGCGGCGACAGGAAATAGAGAACCGTGGTCGCCAGGGTGTAGGCGATACCGGCCACCACCAGCCAGCGGGCCGGCAGCGCAAGCTTTGACACGACGTCATTCACGGATTGCATTGCCCGACCCCAATACCGACTCGATATTTCGAGTCTAACGATCTGATGTTAAAAGAGTTGTTCTTCAACCTCTAGCACTACTTCATGATCCTGATGGGAACCCGGCCACGGGTTTCCAGCAAGTTGGGTCAGGAGCATGGTAATTCCCACCTTCGCGAAGCCATTGGGCAGGATAGCTGCCTTCAGCAGCGGCGTCTGCCCGTCCTGCGGAAACACCACCGCCTCCAGCGCGGGTCCGAGGTGGCCGGCCAGGGGCGGAAGCGCGCCCGCGTAGTCGCGGCCGGCCAGCCGGTATCGTACCGGGCCGCCTTCCCAGGTCACGTCGCCGGACGCCGATCCCGCCGCCGTAGACGCGAAGTCGTACGGGACGGTGAGTTCCACGCCATCCAGGGTGATGGCGCCGGTAATGGCAATGTCGTAGACGCTGAGCCAGCGGTTCACAACGGCGGCGGCTACGCTGCCACGGATTTCGAGACGCCCGGCTCCCAGACCGGCTGCGACGTTGCCGCTCAGCGTGTGTCCGGGGCCTGACAGCTCGACTGCGTAGCCGAGCCGTCCCTGCAGAATCGCGACGGGCCGGAACCGCCAGTCGACGAGGCCGGCATCCTGGCCGCCGAGATACAGCCGCGCGACGCCGTTCCAGAGGGTGCCGCTGGGTTCCAGCAGGTCGACGCCGACCTCTGCCGGAAGCACGGTGCGGATCAGCGCCGCGGGAGCAAAAGCCACGGCGAAGCCGAGGAACAGCAGCAGGCCGACGACCACAGTCCGCAGCATCAGGGTCGGGCTCCATCCGCGAGCAGACGCTCGAGGACGTTCTGGTAGATGCATGCCAGCGGTTCGAGGTCTGCCACCTCGACGCACTCGTCGATCTTGTGGATCGTCGCGTTGCGCGGCCCCAACTCGATGACCTCGCTGCCGGTGGGGGCGATGAAGCGGCCGTCGGAGGTACCACCGGAGGTGGAGAGCTCCGGCTCCGCTCCGGTCTGCGCGACGATGCTCTCACGCACCGCCTTCACCAGAGCGCCCCCTGCGGTCAGGAACGGCTCGCCGGACAGCGACCAGTCGAGGCGGTAGCGCAGACCGTGTCGGTCGAGCAGGTCGGTCACCTGCCGCTCGAGATCTGCGGCAGTCTGCTCGGTGCAGAACCGGAAGTTGAAGGTGACCGTGAGATCGCCCGGAATGACGTTGCTGGCTCCGGTTCCAGCGTGAATGTTGGACGCCTGCCAGCTGGTCGGCGGGAAGTGTTCGTTGCCGTCGTCCCAATGGGTGGCTGCCAGCTCGGCGAGCGCAGGTGCCACGCGGTGGATGGGATTGTCCGCGAGCGTGGGATAGGCGACGTGGCCCTGAGTACCGAGCACCGTCAGCGTGCCGTTGAGCGAGCCGCGCCGCCCCACCCTGACCGTATCACCGAGCCGCTCCGAAGAAGACGGCTCGCCGACCATGCAGTAGTCGATGTGGACGCCCTCGGCGCCGAGGGCCCGCATGACCGCGCGAGTGCCGTCCACGGCCGGCCCCTCCTCGTCGCTGGTGAGGAGAAAACCGATGCGTCCGGAGTGATCCGGACAGGCCGTGCAGAATCGTTCGGCTGCCACGATCATGGCGGCCAGGCTCGACTTCATGTCCGCGGCTCCGCGTCCGTAGAGCACTCCGTCACGCAGGGTCGGTTCGAAAGGGGCCGAGCTCCAGTCGGCGGCATTCCCGGTCGGGACCACGTCGGTGTGTCCGGCGAACACGAACAGCGGTCCTTCGTGACCGCGCACCGCCCACAGATTGTCCACCTCGCCGAAGCGCATCGATCGGCAGGCGAACCCGGCGGCTTCGAGACGCGCGGCGAGCAGTGGCTGGCACCCGGCATCCGCCGGGGTGACGCTGGCGCGGCGGATCAGCGCCTGGCACAGATCGAGAACCGCGGTGGATTCGTCGCGTGGCATGGACGTCAGTTGTGGGCGTGCAGGGTTTCGTTCAGCTCGATGGCGCGGCGGTTGGTGCGGCACTGGATCTGGCCGTTCTCGCTGTTGCGGATGAACAGCAGGTCCGAGGCGCCGGCGAGTTCGCGCGCCTTGACCATCTTCACCAGCTCGAGATGCTCGTCGAGCAGGGCGACCCGGGTGCCGGCGGTGATGTAGAGGCCGGCTTCGATGGTGCAGCGATCGCCGAGCGGAATGCCGGTACCTGCGTTGGCGCCGATCAGGCAGTTGCTGCCGATGGTGATGCGGATCTCGCCTCCGCCGGACAGCGTGCCCATGGTGCTCGAGCTGCCGCCGAGATCGCTGTTGGCTCCTACCACGACGCCCTGGGATATCCGGCCCTCGATCATGTTCGGACCCATCGCGCCGGCGTTGAAATTGACGAATCCTTCGTGCATCACGGTGGTGCCGTCGCCGAGGTAGGCGCCGAGCCGGATGCGGCTGGCGTCGGCGATGCGCACGCCGGCGGGTACCACGTAGTTGGTCATGCGCGGGAACTTGTCCACGCCGTTGACTTCGATGTGCTCACCAGCGAGTCGCGCAGCCAGTTGCAGCTGCTCCAGTTCCGCGACGTCCACGGCGCCGCGGCTGGTCCACGCGACATTGGGCAGATGGGCAAAGATCCCGTCCAGATTCAACGAATTGGGCAGCGCCAGCCGATGCGAGAGCAGGTGCAGCTTGAGGTACGCTTCCTCGGTACAGGCGATTTCAGCATCGTCGTCCAGGCGCACCGCGGTCAGCGGTCGATCCGTCTCGAGCAGCTGCCGGTAGCGGTTCGCCAGGGGCACGGCCGCCGGCCCGCCGGCGCTGCTCAGTGCATCGACGAACCCTTCGAGCGCCCTGCTCGAGGTGGTGCTCGAACCAGGCCCGAAGCGCTCTGTAATCGCGACCGCCAGGGCTTTGTCCGGGTCCCTGAGTGGGGCGGGAAAGAAGCAGTCGATGGTGGCGCCGCGGGCGTTTTCCCGGGTCACTCCGACCGCGAAGGCGAACACGGTGGACGCGCGGCTGGCCATGCTCCTGAACTCCTGGGGCGAGGGCGGAGAACCGTACCACAAGCGGTGGGCGTGCGCCTCCCGGACGTCGGCTGTGGAAGGTCGTGGAGGCTGGCCGCCGATAACTGATTTGCTGCGCGTTGGCGCGGTTGTCCTCGGGTGGGCGCAGCTGTCGTCGAATGCCTCAATGCTCCGCAAATCAGTTCTCGGCGTCCGCCGCGACGTCCTTCCAGACCCTCGCGTGGTGGGCGCCATGCGGACCTCATTCCGAATGCGAATCGCACACCGCCGCAAAAGTGATGAGCGGCAGCGACGGTGGTACAGCTGAATTCGGTGATGCGCGGATGCCTCCGGAAAACACCTTTTCGAATGTTTAGGCTCCCGGCGACAACTGAGCCCCACTGACGAGATCGACGCCCGCTTTCGAAAAGGTGCTTTTCCGGGGGGTGGCCGCGCGCGCATTACCGCGAATGATCCAGACTCAGTACCGCTCCGCCACCCATTCGGCGATCGACCGCGCCGCATCGATGCATGCCTGCTCCGGTGCCACCCAGGCGATTCGCGCGTGGCCCTTGCCGGGATTGCTGCCGTGGGCGTCGCGGCCGAGATAGGTGCCGGGCAGCACGGTGATGTTGCGGGCGGCGAACAGCTCGCGGGCGAAACGCTCGTCGTCGTCCGGGGTGGTGATCCAGTGGTAGAAGGCTCCCTGAGGGTCGGAAAACTCCAGCACCGGTCTCAGGATCGGCGCGACGGCCGCGAACTTGCGCCGGTAGACGGCGCGGTTCGCGACGACGTGCTCCTCATCCCGCCAGGCTGCCGCGCTGGCCCGCTGAACGTGGTTCGGCAGGGCGCAGCCTTCGTAGGTCCGATAGCTGAAGTAGGGGTCCAGTATTGCGGCGTCGCCGGCAACGAAGCCGGAGCGCAGTCCCGGCAGGTTCGAGCGTTTGCTGAGGCTGTGAAACGCCACGCAACGGTGGAAGTCGTCGCGTCCGCCGGCGACCGCGGCCTGGAGCAGGCCCGGCGGCGGCGCGGATTCGTCGAAATAGAGCTCGGAATAGCACTCGTCGGCGGCGATCACGAAGTCGTAGCGGTCGGCCTGGTCGAGCAGCCAGACCAGCGTCGCCTGGTCCAGAGTCATGCCCGTTGGGTTGCCGGGCGAGCAGAGAAAGAGCAGCTCGCAGCGCTTCCACACCGCCTCCGGTACCGAGCGGTAGTCGGGCAGGTGACCGGTGGCCGCGCTGCAGTTCACGAAGTAGGGCTCGGCACCGCGCAGCAGCGCCGCTCCCTCGTAGATCTGATAGAAGGGATTCGGCAGGATCGTCACCGCGTCTGGACTGCCGCTGAGCACCGCCTGCGCGAAGGAGAACAGAGCTTCCCGGGTTCCTGAGACCGGCAGCACCTCTCGCTCCGGATCCACCCGGGCGCCGTACCGGCGCTGAAGCCACGCGGCGATGGCCGCACGCAGATCGAGGGACCCGCGGGTCGCCGGGTAGCCCGACAGATCACCGGCGAGGGCGTCCGCATCGGTCAGCATGTCGACCACGAACGCCGGTGGCGGGTGCTTCGGCTCGCCGATCGAGAGCATGACTGCGGCGTGACCTGGTGCCGGCGTGACGCCGGACTTGAGCGCGGCCAGACGCTCGAACGGGTAGGCCTGCAGGTGCGCGAGATAGGGGTTCAAGCTACGCGTGTCTCTGAATTCACGGACCGCTGCTAAAGGTCCTTGGCAATCTGGCTGTCGAGGCGCTGACGCAGGGTGTTCTCCAGCAGGTAGATGCGCTCCCGGTCGCGGATCGGCTTGCCGTCGTCACCGACTATGTCGAAGACGTCGTCGATGCGTTCGCCCAGGGTGGTGATCTTAGCCGACAGCACCGACAGTCCGAGCTCGTGAAACAGCAGGCCGATGGTGGCGAGCAGACCCGGCCGGTCCGAGGCGACGATCGTGAGCTCCGTGTGATTGGTGCCCCGGCGGTTGCGCAGCTTTACCTCCGTCGCTCGGGTGAGCTGTCGCAGCCGGCGCGAAGTGCGCCGCTTGACCACGTTCGGATAGTCGTCCGGATTCTTCAGCTCGGCGCGCAGCGCTTCGAGAATGCGCTCGCGCTTGCCGGCATCGCGGGTCAGCGGGCTGCCGTCGTCGTTCAGCACCACGTAGGTGTTCAGGCACAGACCGTTGTCCGCGGTGTGAATGATGGCGTCGTGAACCGACAGATCGAGCTGGTTCAGAGCGGCCACGCTGGCCGCGAACAGGTTCGGCTGGTCGAGGGTATAGAGCACCACCTCGGTGGCGCCTTCCTTGGGCCCCTGGGCGCGCAGATCGACGGACATCACGAGCGGTCCGTTGGCGGTGTCCCAGCGATGCATGGCTTCGGTCACGTCGGCAACCTGGCGCGGCGAGTGCCGAAGGAAGAACTCGTCGCCGGGGATGGCCCAGATGCGTTCCACATCCGCGGTCCCGATACCCCGCTCCTCGAGCCTCTCGAGCGCGCTCTCCTGACAGGCGCGGATGCTGCTCTGGCGGTCCAGAGGTGATTCCAGGCCGCGTCGCAGCGCCTTGCGGGTCTCGCCGTAGAGCGTGCGCAGCAGGGTGGCGCGCCAGCTGTTCCACAGGGTCGGATTGGTGGCGGTGATGTCGGCCACCGTGAGCGCGTAGAGATAGTTGAGGCGCATCTCCGATTTCACCTCGGTGGCGAATTCGTGAATCACGTCCGGATCGTAGATGTCCTTGCGCTGCGCGGTGGTCGACATCAGCAGATGCTGACGTACCAGCCACGTGACCAGTTCGGTATCGGCCCCGGAAAGCCCGTGGCGGCGGCAGAACGCGTCGACATCCGTGGCGCCGAGCTCCGAGTGGTCGCCGCCGCGACCTTTGCCGATGTCGTGGTAGAGCCCGGCGATGTACAGCAGCTCGATCTTCGGCAGGTTGCGCACGCAGTGAGCGGCCACGGGGTAGTCCTGCTCGGCGCTGCGGTAGTGCAGCCGGCGCATGTTGCGGATCACCGACATGGTGTGGGCGTCTACGGTGTAGATGTGGAACAGGTCGTGCTGCATCTGTCCGATCACCTCGCCGAATTCCGGCAGGTAGCGGCCCAGAACCCCGTAGCGCCGCATGCGCGTGAGCTGCGACACCAGCGTGTAGGGTGCCTTCAGCAGATCGATGAACAGCTTGTTGTTGACCGGGTCGTGACGGAAGCGGTCGTCGATGAGATGCAGGTGCTCGCGGATCGCTCGGATGGTGTTGGCGCGCACGCCGGAGATGTCGCGACGGTTCGCCATGATCACGAATATCTCGAGCAGGGCGCTCGGATCCTTCCTGAACACGTCGGCCGATGTGGTCTCGATGTAGTTGTTGCGGATCCGGAAGCGCTCGTTGATGGCGACGATGCGCGGCCGCTCCCGAGCGCGCAGGATCGACTCGTCGAAGTGCTGCAGGAGGATGTCGTTTACTTCGCGCAGAGCGATGATGTGGCGGTAGTAATGGTGCATGAACCGCTCGACGCCGAGCTTTGCGCGGGTGTCGGCGAATCCGAGGCGCTGCGCCAGGGCCCGCTGGTACTCGAACTGCAGGTGGTCTTCCTTGCGCTCGGCGAGCAGGTGCAGACCGAAGCGCACCCACCAGAGGAATCGGCGGCCGTCCTCCAGCCAGACCCGTTCCTGGGCGGTAAGCATGCCCAGCTTTTCGAGATCACCGAGATCGGTGGTGGCGAATTTGCGCGCCATCACCCAGATGGCGGTCTGCAGGTCGCGCAGGCCGCCGGGCGAGGTCTTGACGTTCGGTTCGAGGCCGTACTCCACGTTGTCGTACTGGCGGTGGCGCTTGTCCTGCTCGTCGCGTTTGGCCTTGAAGAACGCCTCTGCGGGCCACAGACGTGGTGACCCGAGCATTTTGTCGAGGCGCCGCGCGACGTCGCTGGACCCGGTGAGCAGGCGTCGCTCGAAGGTCGCGGTGGCCACGGTGATGTCGCGGGCGGCCTCGCGCTTGCAGTCGCGCACCGAGCGCACGCTGTGGCCCAGTTCCTGATTCAGGTCGATCAGGCAGTGGACGAACTCGGTGATGATCTTCTGTTGCCGCATCGGCCGGCGGGCGACGATCAGCAGGTCGATGTCCGAGTGCGGAAACAACTCGCCGCGGCCGTAGCCGCCGACCGCGAACACGGCGATGTCTTTCTGGGCGGCTCCAGGGACTTTGGCGACGAAGATCTCGCGGATCAGCTCATCGAAGAAGGCGCAGCGCTCGGCGACGAGAGCGTCGACGTCGGCGTTCTTCCAGTAGCGCTGGGCAATGTCCCGGTCCTTGCGGACGATGCGTTCCCGCAGCCCGTCCGCCAGGTCGTCCACGCCGTTGCCGTAGCGGCGCGGCGCGCGGTCCGGCACCTCGGTCTTCGAGGCGCCGGTGGCGTCACGGGTCATGGCAGCGACTCTTCTTCCCGCCGGGTCAACACCTCGGCGCCTGTGCCCGTGACGAGGATGGTGTGCTCCCACTGAGCCGACAGCTTGTGGTCTTTGGTGACCACCGTCCACTGGTCGGGGAGTATCCTCACGTAGCGTTTGCCGGCGTTGATCATGGGCTCGATCGTGAACGTCATGCCTTCCTCGAGCACCATGCCGGTATCGGCGCGGCCGTAGTGGAGAATCTGGGGCTCGTCGTGGAAGGTTCTGCCGATGCCATGGCCGCAGAACTCCCGCACCACCGAGAAGCCGTTGGCCTCCGCATGGGTCTGGATGGCGTGGCCGATGTCGCCCAGCCGCGCGCCCGCTCGTACGACCTCGATCCCGCGATACAGGCACTCCTGGGTGACCCGGCTGAGGCGCTCGGCGAGCACGCCCGGCGGGCCCACGGCGAACATCTTGCTCGTGTCGCCATGATAGCCGTCCTTGATGACCGTGACGTCGATGTTGACGACGTCACCGGCTTTGAGAACTTTCTTGTCGGATGGGATGCCGTGGCAGACCACATGGTTCACCGAGGTGCAGATCGACTTCGGGAACGGCGGTGCGACGCCGTTGGTGTAGTTGAGCGGCGCGGGAATGCAGTCGAGTTCGTCGACGATGAATGCGTGGCACACGGTATTGAGATGGTCCGTGGTGACGCCGGGCAACACGTGCTCGCCGATCATCTCCAGAACGCTGGCGGCGAGACGGCCGGCCGTGCGCATTCGCGCGATTTCGTCTTCTGACTGGACTCTTGCAACCATGGGGGATCCGGGCCATCGAGGGGCTGGGACTGCCATGTTCCAGCGCTTGGGCGTTTATGGTATAAAGCGCGCCGCTCGGGGGCAACGGCGATGGTGGCGACACCGTCGGACGGCCACCGGGAGTCGGATTCTCTAGTAAAAAATCACTCACGTCATCCGACACGTGCTTCCGGGTGCCGGCGCGTCTTCCCCTTACCGGGTCAGACACGTACCGGTTGAAGCATGGGGATGGCGGAGGCGCAACCCGGAGTAAAACATGAACATCACCATGCGCGACATGCTCGCCGCCGGCGTGCATTTCGGTCACCAGACCCGGTTCTGGAACCCCAAGATGAGCCCGTTCATCTTTGGAGCCCGGAACAAGATCCACATCATAAACCTCGAGAAGACCGTGCCGGCCTTCAACGCCGCGCTGAACGAGTTGCGCAACATGGCGTCGAGTGGCAAGAAGATCCTGTTCGTCGGCACCAAGCGGGCAGCGGCTGCAACCATTCGTGAGCAGGCGTCCCGGGTGGGCATGCCCTACGTCGATCAGCGCTGGCTCGGCGGCATGCTGACCAACTACAAGACCATTCGCCAGTCGATCAAACGCCTCCACGACCTCGAGACCCAGGCCTCGGACGGTACCTTCGAACTGCTGACCAAGCGCGAGGCGCTGTCGAAGCAGCGCATGATGGAAAAGCTCGAAATGAGCATCGGCGGTATCAAGGACATGGGCGGCCTTCCAGACGCGCTGTTCGTGGTGGACGTGATGCACGAGCACATCGCGGTGGAGGAGGCCAACAAGCTCGGCATCCCGGTGTTCGGCATCGTCGATACCAACTCCGACCCCGATGGCGTCGACTTCGTGATTCCCGGCAACGACGATGCCATTCGTGCCATTCGCCTCTACATCACGGCGGTGGCGGATTCGATTCAGGAGGGCCGCGATCAGGCCCGTGGTCACGTCAGCGAGGACGAGTTCGTGGAGGTTTCCGACGAGCCCGAGGCGGCGGCTGCCGAAGCGGAGGCGGCGGTACCCGCGGCGGCTGAAGCCGGCGACAGCGCCGAGTCCCCGGACGTGAGCAAAACGGAGGAGTAGTTATGGCGATCACGGCAGCACAGGTCAAAGAGCTGCGCGAACGCACCGGCCTCGGCATGATGGATTGCAAGAAGGCGCTGGAGGAAGCTTCCGGCGACATGGAGCTTGCCATCGAGGAACTGCGCAAGAAGAGCGCTCTGAAGGCGGCCAAGAAAGCGGGTCGCACTACGGCCGACGGTCTCCTCGGCCTCAAGGTGGCGGACGACGCCAGCAAGGGGGCTCTGGTCGAAGTGAACATCGAGACGGATTTTGCGGCGAAGAACGAGAAGTTCATCGCCTTCGTCGACCGCGTGCTGAACGCGGTGTTCGACAGTGGTGAAACCGACGTGGGCAAGCTGCTGGCCGGCGAACTCGGCGGCCAGCGTGAAACCCTCGTTCAGGAAATCGGTGAGAACGTCAGCGTCCGGCGTGCGGCCTACCTCGCCAGTGACGGCGGTCGCATCGCCGACTATCTGCACGGTGACAACCGCAAGGGCGCGTTGGTGGAGCTGGTCGGCGGGTCTGCGGAACTCGGCCGCGACATCGCCATGCACGTGACCGCGATCAATCCGCTGGTGGTCACCGGTGACCAGGTGCCGGACGAGGTGCTTGCCAAGGAGCGCGAGATCTACGCATCCCAGGCTGCCGAGAGCGGCAAGCCGGCGGAGATCGTCGAGAAGATGGTCGAGGGTCGGGTGCGCAAGTATCTCGCGGAAGTCAGTCTGGTGGATCAGCCCTTCGTCAAGGAGCCCAACACCAAGATCGGTCAGCTGCTGAAGCAGGCGAACGCCGAATGCCGTGCTTTCGTGCGCTTCGAGGTCGGAGAAGGAATCGAGGTCGAGCACACCGACTTCGCCGCGGAAGTCGCGGCGCAGGTCAAAGGGTCGTCCTGAGTGAAAGCCCCCGACCGTCACTGGCGCCGCCGTTAGTCCTGTGCGCCGGGTCCTGCTCAAGCTCAGCGGCGAAGCTCTGGCGGGCAGTGCCGGGTTCGGCGTCGATCCGGCGGTTGTGGCCCGACTCTGTGGCGACATAGCCGGGGCCCGGGCGGCGGGCACCCAGGTCGGCTTGGTTCTGGGCGGCGGCAACCTGTTTCGCGGTGCCGCGCTGCAGGCGGCCGGGCTCGGTCGGGTGACGGGCGATCAGATGGGCATGCTGGCCACGGTGATGAACGGGCTGGCGTTCCGCGATCTGCTGCGCCAGGCCGGGGTGCCCGCCACGCTCTATTCTGCGATCGAGCTGCCCGGCGTGGCGGAGCGCTTCCACCGCGACTATGCGGTGGCCGCCCTGGATCGCGGCGAGGTCGCCGTGTTCGTGGCCGGCACCGGAAACCCGTTCTTCACCACCGATACCGCGGCCTGTCTGCGCGGCATCGAGATCGGCGCGGATGCCGTACTCAAGGCGACCAAGGTCGACGGCGTGTACACCGCGGATCCGAAGAAAGACCCGGGAGCCAGGCGTTTCGACTCGCTCAGCTACGACGAGGTTCTGGCCAGGGATCTGCAGGTGATGGACCTGACCGCCATCTGCCTCTGCCGTGATCACGGCATGCCTCTGGTGGTTTTCGACATGGAGTCCGAGGGTGCGTTGATTCGCCTGGTGAAGGGTGACAAGGTTGGTACCCGGATCGGCGCAGTATCCGGCTGAGTACGGGTCGGGCCGACTGCGATTGGCGTCGCGCGAGGCGCGATTAGAGGAGAACAGGTCGATGATCGACGAAATCCGCGCAGACGCTGACGAGCGTATGGGCAAATCGCTGGAAAGCCTGCACACGGCGTTTGCCCGGATCCGAACCGGACGCGCCAATCCGTCCTTGCTCGACGGTATCGTCGTCTCGTACTACGGCAGCGACACACCGCTCAATCAGGTCGCCTCGGTTTCCGTCGAGGACGCGCGCACACTGGTGATCTCGCCCTGGGAAAAGAAACTCGTGGGCGACATCGAGAAGGCGATTCTCAAGAGTGATCTCGGGCTCACGCCCAACACCACTTCGGACGTCATACGGCTGCCGCTGCCGGCGCTGACCGAGGAGAATCGCCGTGATCTTGCCAAACACGCGCGCCAGGAAGCGGAGAACGCCCGGATCGCCATCCGCAACATCCGCCGTGACGCGATCAGCGACATCCGCGAACTGGTCAAGGAGAAGGAGGTCGCCGAGGACGAGGCGCGGAAGGGTGAGGAAGCGATTCAGAAGCTGACGGACAGGCGCATCGGGGAGGTGGAAAAGGCGCTCGAGGCCAAGGAAGCCGACCTGATGGCAATTTGACGCTACACTTCCAGAATATGGCGGAAGTACGCGAAACGGCAGGCAAACTCCGAGCGGAGCCGGCGGCCTCTGGGGACGGCGGCAGCACGCCGCGGCATGTCGCCATCATCATGGACGGCAATCACCGCTGGGCCAAGCAGCGTCATCTGCCCGGGGCGGCCGGTCACCGCGCCGGTGCCAAGAACGTCCGTCCGGTGGCGGAGGCGTGTGCCGACGCCGGCATCGAGATCCTTACCCTGTTCGCCTTCAGCACCGAGAACTGGCAGCGCCCGAGCCGCGAGGTCAACCTGCTGCTCGACCTGATGCGCAACGTCCTGGAAAACGACATCGACGAGCTCGACCAGCGCGGGGTGCGGCTTCGAGTGATCGGTGACCGCAGCCGGTTTGCGCCGGACCTGCAGATGCGCATGAATCGCGCCGAGGCCCTGACCCGTGACAACCAGCGCATGACCCTGAACATCGCCGCCAACTTCGGCGGACGCTGGGACATCGTCCGTGCCGCCCGTCAGCTCGCCGCCGACGTGGAGGCAGGGCGGATCAGCGCCGCCGACGTCGACGAGGGACGGTTTGCCGGCTACCTGTCCCTGGGCGACCTGCCGGCACCCGACATCTGCATCCGCACCGGCGGCGACGCCCGTATCAGCAATTTTCTGCTCTGGGATTTCGCCTACACCGAGCTGTATTTCACCGAAGCCTATTGGCCGGAGTTTTCCGGTCAGGATCTGGCGGCCGCTCTGGCCTGGTTTCACGATCGGCAGCGCCGGTTCGGCCGGCGCCCGTAGCGTCCGCTTGCTCCGCGCACGCATCATCACCGCCGTCATCCTCGCGCCGCTGGTGATCGCGGCGATCTATCTTCTGCCGCTGGCCGGCTACGCGCTGTTCTTCTGGCTCATCGCCGCCGCAGGTACCTACGAATGGGCCGGTCTCGCCGGTCTCGTCGGACGTGGTGCGCGCATCGCCTGCCTGATTCCACTGGCGGTTCTTGCCCTGGTCACCTGGCAGTTCCCCCAGTACTGGCAGTGGGTCCTGTGGCTGGGCGCCGCATTCTGGGCGCTCGCAGCCGTTGCCGTGATCGCCTACCCGCGGGGCGGGCGTCTTTGCGTTCACGCGGCGCTGGCGATTCCCGCGGGCCTGATCGTCGGCTGGGCGGCGTGGATGGGCCTGGTGGTCATCCGCGCGGAGCCGGGCGGCGCGAACTGGGTGCTGTGGCTGCTGTTCCTGGTCTGGGGCGCCGACATCGGCGCCTACTTCGCCGGCCGTCGCTTCGGCAGGCGCAAGCTGGCGCCGCAGGTGAGTCCAGGCAAAACCTGGGAGGGTTTGATCGGCGGCATCGTCGTCAGCCTGTTGCTGACCCTCGTCATGCTGGTGCCGATGGGCGCTTTCGCGCTGTGGTGGGTGCCGGTGATCGTCGGTCTGGTGGTGGTGTCCGTGTTCGGCGATCTGTTCGAGAGCGTAATGAAGCGCGCTCGCGGGGTGAAGGATTCGGGCGCGCTGCTGCCGGGCCATGGCGGGGTGCTCGACCGCATCGACTCGGTCGTGGCGGTCCTTCCCGTGTTTGCGGTGGTGCTCGTCACCGTCCACCAGGTTCCGTGGGTTCCCTGATTCCGGGGTGAACGGGCGCTGCGGCGGCCGGATCGGCAGCCATTTGCGCACGCGATTGCGCGTCGCAGGCGACTTCCCGATCGTATATCATCGCCGCCCGTTGGCCGCCGCGCATCGGCACCCTCCGCCTGGTGCTGCAAGAACTTACGCGGAATGGAAGGGTCTCACCTACGTGATTGAATTTCTGCAATATCCGCTGGCGCTGCTCGTCACCTTAGGGGTGCTGGTGACGTTCCATGAGCTCGGTCACTTCCTCGTGGCTCGATGGTCCGGCGTGCGCGTAGTGCGGTTCTCGGTCGGCTTCGGTCGGCCCATCTGGTCGCGCTTCGATCGCCATGGAACCGAGTTCGCCATTGCCGCCATTCCGCTGGGCGGCTACGTGCGCATGCTCGATGAACAGGAACCCGGCGTCATCGAGGTCGAGCGGCGCCCGGGCGACGTGTCCTACAACGAGCTGACGGTGGGCTGGCGGATCGCCATTGCCGCCGCCGGGCCGCTCGCCAACTTCCTGCTGGCGGTCCTGGTCTACTGGCTGCTGTTCGTGGTTGGCAGCACCACCATTGCACCGATGCTCGGCGACGTCCCGGAAGGCACGCCGGCGGCCGGCGCGGGGCTGAAAGGCGGCGAGGAGATCGTCAGCGTCGACGACGAGCCGACCCTCAGCTGGCAGCAGGTCACCATGGCGCTGGCCGCCCGGCTGGGCGAATCCGGAGACATCGTTCTGGGCGTTCGCGAGCCGGGGTCGGAAAGCACCATGACGGTGCGGCTGCCGGTGACTTCGTGGAATCGCGGCGAAGACGAACCGGACCTCCTGGAGTCCCTCGGCATCGCGCCTGCCTTGCCCGCCGTCATGGGTCAGGTACTTCCCGACGGCCCCGCCGAGCGTGCCGGGTTGCGGCGGTTCGACCGGATCCTCACCGTGGACGGCGAGCCGGTCGAGAGCTGGTCCGAATGGGTCGACGTGGTTCAGCAGTCGCCGGGGCGGACGCTGGCTCTTACGCTGCGTCGCGATGGCCGGGAAGTCTCGATCGACGTGCGACCGGATGCCCGGGAGGCGGCGGACGGCGAGGTGGGCTACGTCGGCGTGGCGCCACATACCAACCAGATGCGCTACGGGCCGCTGGCCGCGGTGCCGCGCAGTCTGACCGAGACCTGGGACAAGACCGCGCTGACCCTCGGCCTGCTGAAGAAAATGGTCACCGGTGACGTTTCGATGAAGAATCTCAGCGGGCCCATCACCATCGCCAAGGTGGCAGGGGATTCGGCTCGCTCCGGATGGCGGTTTTTCCTCGGCGTGCTCGCGCTATTGAGCATCTCCCTCGGCGTGTTGAACCTGCTGCCGATTCCCATTCTCGACGGCGGCCACATTCTGTTCTGCGCCGCGGAGGCGGCAACCGGCCGACCGGTGTCCGAACGGATTCAGATCGTCGGCACGCAGATCGGGCTGTTTCTGGTGGCGGGGTTGATGATCCTCGCCCTGTACAACGACCTTTCCCGATTGTTTTAGTGCGCTTGGCCGTGACTTTTTGCAGGTATAGAGCCCCTGAGAAGCGCCAGCACTTGCACCGGTTTCGCTGAGGGGACGAGATGAGGGGTACTCGCGGCTTCCTGTGTTGTCTGTTGCTGTGGTCGAGCGCCGCGCTCGCCGACGTGTTCACGATTTCGGATATCCGCCTGCAGGGCTTGCAGCGGGTGAGTGCGGGAACCGTGTTCAACCTGCTTCCGGTCAACGTCGGCGACACCGTCGACGAGCTGTCCATCCGCCAGCTCATCCGGATCCTGTTCGAGTCGGGTTATTTCAACGATATCCGCATGGCGCGGGACGACGACGTCCTGGTGATCACGGTGGCAGAACGGCCCGCCATCGAGAGCATCGAGATCGACGGCAACAAGGCGATCAAGACCGAGGCGCTGCTGGAAGGGCTCGGTCAGCAGGGGCTGAAGGAGGGCGAGATCTTCAAGCAGGCCACCCTGGAGCGGGTCGGTATCGAGCTGGAGCGCCAGTACGTCGCTCAGGGGCGTTACGGTGCCAGCCTCGTCACCGAGATCGAAGAGCTGCCGAGAAACCGGGTGGCGATCAAGATCGACATCGAAGAAGGCAAGAACTCGGGCATCCAGCACATCAACGTCGTGGGCGCCGACGTTTTCTCTCAGGAAGAACTGCTCGATGTGCTGGAGCTTCAGCACCCCAGCCTGTTTTCCTTCTACCGCAACGACGACAAGTACTCGCGCGAGAAGCTGTCGGGCGATCTGGAGAAACTCGAGTCCTTCTACAAGGACCGCGGCTACGTGGAGTTCGAGATCGAGTCCACTCAGGTGAGCATCACTCCGGACCGCCGCCAGGTGTACATCTCCATGAATGTGGAGGAAGGCGACAAGTTCACGGTGCGCAAAGTCAATCTGGTTGGCGAGCTCAACGACATCCGGCCGGAGGATCTGCGACAGCTTTTCGTCGTGGCGCCGGACCAGGTGTTTTCCCAGGCCCTCGTGACCGCCACCGAGGAACGCATCACTCAGGCGCTCGGCAATTCCGGATACACCTTCGCCACCGCCAGCGGCGTGCCCAAGATCAACGAAGACGGCACGGTGGACGTGGAGTTCTTCGTCGACGCCGGAAATCGCGCCTATGTCCGACGGGTGACGTTCTCGGGCAACACGGTGACTCAGGACGAGGTGCTGCGACGGGAGATGCGGCAGATGGAAGGCGGCTGGGCATCCACCGCGCAGATCGATCTGTCGAAGATCCGCCTGGAGCGGCTCGGCTACTTCCGTGAGGTCAACGTGGAGACGCCCGAGGTGCCGGGTACCGACGATCAGATCGACGTCGACTTCGCGGTCGAGGAGCAGCCGTCGTCGAGCATCTCCGCAACCCTGGGCTACTCCCAGGGTTTCGGCCTGATCCTCGGGGCGAACTATCAGGCGAACAACGTGCTGGGCACGGGCAACACGCTTGGCGCGGGCGTCTCCTACTCGCGCTTTCAACGCTCGGCGAACTTCAGCTACTTCGATCCCTATTTCACCCTCGACGGGATCAGCCGCGGATTCAACGTGTTCTTCCGGGAGTCGAATTTCGACGAGGCCAACATCGCACGCTTTACCACCAACTCCTACGGCGCGGGCCTCAACTTCGGCTTCCCCATCGGGGAGACCCGGCGGATCAACTTCGGCGGGACCGTCGAGTACACGGACATCACCGAGGGTGCGTTCCCTGCCCAGGAGATCTCCGAATTCATCGAAGAGAACGGTAACGACGCGCTGAACTACAAGCTGAACCTGTCCTGGAGCAGCTCGACGTTGAACCGCGGCCTGTTTCCGACGCGCGGGCGCGCGCAGTCGCTCGCCTTCGAAGTTGCCGTGCCGGGGAGCGATCTGCAGTTCTACAAGCTCACCTACCAGGGTCAGATGTACTTCCCCATCGCCCGGTCCTGGACCGTTCGGCTGCGGACCGAGCTGGGCTACGGGGATGGCTACGGCGGCACCGAAGGGCTGCCGTTCTACGAGCACTTCTTCTCCGGCGGCTTCGGGTCCGTGCGTGGTTTCGAGACGAACACGCTGGGACCGCGCAGCACCGACCCGGAGATCGACTTCGACGGCGACGGCGTCCCGGATACGCTGTTCCGTCGCGATCCGCCGCCGTTCGGAGGCAACCTGTTAACCGAAGCCAGTGCAGAGCTGATCTTTCCGTTGCCGTTCATCGAAGACAACCGCCAGTTCCGACCCGTGCTGTTCTTCGACGTCGGCAACGTGTTCAACACCGATTGTCCGGAGGTCAGCGTCATCTGCAGCAGCTTCGACGAGGCTGATCTGCGCTACTCCGTGGGCGTTGCTGTCACCTGGATCACCGGACTCGGGCCGATGACGTTCGGTCTGGCGAAGCCGTTCAACGACGATGAATTCGATCAGACCGAAATATTTCAGTTTGAACTGGGCCGGACGTTCTGATGTAGAATCGCCAGCCTTTTCGGTCGACACCAGTTAACCCCGGCAGCGCCGGTCGTGCCAGCGATGTCGACACGAGTGCAGAGACAAATACGGCAACGAAGTCCGCTACGAGCGCGGCAAACAGTGCAAAGCGAAGGAGTGGAAAGGTGAGAGGGAAGTATCTGAACTGGTCGCTACTGGCAGTTCTGCTGGTGGCCGGGAGCGCGGCGGCGGAGATGAAGATCGCGGTGCTCGACACGCAGCGCGCGCTGATCGAAAGCGAGGAAGCGCAGCAGCTGCTGCAGGCCGCTCAGGGCGATCTGGAAGGCGACCAGAACAAGGTCAACGCGCTGGGTCAGGAGATTCAGGCGATGCAGGAGCAGCTGCAGAAGGACGTCGAGGTGATGAGCCCGGCCGAGCAGCGCAAGCGCGCGGGCGAAATCGAAGACAAGCAGATGCAGTACCAGTTCGAGGTCAACCGGTTGCAGAAGCAGGTGCAGGACCGCCGCCAGGATCTGCTTCAGCAGATGGCGCCCAAGATCGATGCGGTTCTCAAGGATCTGATCGAGGTCGAGGGGTATGACCTGATCCTGCAGCGCGGCAGTCTGCTGTATGCGAACTCCAAGCACGACATCACGCGCAAGGTGACCGAGAAGCTCAACGAGAAGCGGGCGGCCTCGCGCTGAGACAGGCGGGTCGGTTCGCGGGAGTCAGCGGTGAGCCAGCGGCGGTCGTTCACGCTCCAGGCGCTGGCTGAGGCGCTCGATGCAGAGCTCGACGGCGATCCGGCCCTGGAGATCGCAGGGCTCGCCAGTCTCAGAAGCGCGGGTCCCGGCGACCTTTCCCACCTGTCGAGCCCGGCTTACCGGGACGAGCTGGCGTCCTGTGCGGCCGCCGCGGTCATTCTGAGCAGTCAGCACCGTTCCTTGTGGAGCGGGCCGGCGCTCATCACCGAGAACCCCTACCTGGCATTTGCCCGCGCTTCGCAGCTGTTCGCCCGGAGTCCGGATCTGGATCCCGGGATTCATGCCAGTGCTTGTGTTCACCCCTCGGCTACGGTGCACGCGAGCGCCCGGATCGGCCCCGGGGCGTGCGTCGGCGCCAATACGCAGATCGAGCCCGAGGTCCGCGTTCACGCCAACGTGACCATTGGCGAGGATTGCCGCGTCGGTGAAGGTTGCGTGCTGATGCCCAACGTGGTCATTTACCACGATGTCGTGCTCGGCGTCCGCTGCATCGTCCACGGCGGTGCGGTGATCGGCGCCGACGGGTTCGGTTTCACCCCGGGCGAAGACGGCCGTCTGACGACTATCGCCCAGTTGGGCGGTGTGCGGGTCGGCGACGACGTCAGCGTTGGCGCGTGCACCAGCATCGACCGCGGCGCGCTCGACGACACCATCATCGAAGACGGCGTCAAGATCGACAATCAGGTGCAGATCGGCCACAACTGCCGGATCGGCGCCCACAGCGTGATATGCGGTTGTGTCGGTATCGTCGGCAGCACCCGAATCGGTCGGCACTGCGTGCTCGCCGGCGGGGTAGGGGTGGGCGGAGATCGGCCCATCGAGATATGCGATCAGGTGGTGGTGAGCGGCATGACCCATGTGTCCAGCTCCATTCGGGAACCTGGCATTTATTCGGGCGGGGTGTTACACAGCCCCAACCGGAAATGGAAAAAAAACGCGATTCGTTTCGGTCGTCTCGACGACCTGCATCGGCGTGTCGCCGATCTGGAACGGAAACTGAAGTCTCGCGACTGAACGTCCGGTTGCGTCCGGATCCGTGGCGCCTTCGAGAGTAATCATGAAAGACATCAATGAGCTGTTCGGATATCTGCCGCATCGGTATCCGTTCCTGCTGGTGGATCGGGTACTCGATGTGGTGCCCGGCGAGCGGATCCGCGGTTACAAGAACCTCACCGTCAACGAGCAGTTCTTTAACGGTCATTTCCCTGGGCATCCGATCATGCCCGGCGTGCTCATGATCGAGGCGATGGCGCAGCTGTCCGGCGTACTGGCCTTTGAAACCAAGAACCGGCGTCCGTCCGACGGATTCACCTATTACCTTGCGGGTACCGACCGCACCCGCTTCAAACGGCCGGTGATCCCCGGCGACCGACTGATGATGGAAAGCCGGATTCTCGCCGACCGGCGCGGGCTGATGAAGTTCGATTGCCAGGCATTCGTCGACGACGAGCTGGCCTGCACCTCCGAAATCATCTGCATGGAGCGGAAACTGTAGTGGGGCGTCTGGCAGATGGCCGGTAGTGCGGGTATCCCAGACGCTGGCGCGCGCCGCGGGTCCGGTTGGCCGGTTTGATCGACCCCCGCGCCATCATCGATCCGTCGGCCCGTCTCGGCAGCAATGTGGCCGTGGGCCCGTGGACCAGCATCGGTCCGGGGGTCGAGATCGGCGACGACTGCACGGTCGCCTCGCACGTGGTGGTCAAGGGGCCCTGCCGGATGGGTCGCGGTAACCGGATCTTTCAGTTCTCGACGATCGGCGAGGACACATCCGATCTGAGCTATCGCGGGGAGCCGACCACCCTCGAGATCGGCGATCACAACGTGTTCCGCGAGGGCGTCACGGTGCACCGTGGAACCGTGAAGGATGCCGGAAGCACCATCATCGGTAATCACTGCCTGCTGATGCCCTACGTCCACGTCGCCCACGACTGTGTGCTCGGCGATCATGTGATTCTGGCCAACAACGCCGCGGTGTCCGGGCACGTGAGGGTGGGCGATCACGCCAACTTCGGCGGCTTTGCCGGCGTGGCGCAGCATCGCCGGGTCGGCGCGCATGCCCACATCGCCGCGATGAGCCTGGTGATCAAGGACGTGCCCGACTTCGTCACGGTTGCCGGGAATCCGGCCGCGGCCGCGGGTCTCAACGTCGAAGGGCTGCGGCGCCGGGGCTTCAGCGACGGGGTGCTCAAGGAGCTGCGCCGGGCCTACAAGGTCGTGTATCGGTCCGGCCTGACCGTGGAAGAGGCACTGTCACAGCTCGCCGATCGGGCAGCGCGGGTGCCGGAAGTAGCGAGCTTCGTCGCCACCGTGCGGGCGTCGCGCTGGGGCATCGTGCGCCCGCGTGGACGTCGCGCCGACGATCGCGCCGAAGAGGCGTGACCGCCGCCGGATCGCCACCGTCCGGCCAGCGCCCCATCATCCCATGACCCTCACCGTCGGTATCCTTGCGGGCGAGTCCTCGGGCGACACCCTCGGCCACGGCCTCATGATGGAGATCAGACGACGGCGACCCGACGTTCGCTTCGTCGGCATCGGCGGCCCGCGCATGCTGGCGGAAGGTCTCGAAAGCCTCGTGTCGATCGAGCGGTTGTCGATGAACGGGTTCATCGATCCGCTGCGCCGCCTGCCGGAACTCGTCGGCATCCTCCGACTGCTGCTGTCGCGCTTCGCAGCGGACCGCCCCGACGTATTCGTTGGTGTCGACTTCAACGTCTTCAATCTGCTGCTGGAGCGACGGCTGAAGCGCCGCGGCGTCCCCACCGTGCACTATGTCAGCCCGTCGGTTTACGCCTGGCGCCGCGGCCGCATCCGGCGTATCGCCCGGGCGGCCGACATGGTGCTGGCGTTGTATCCGTTCGAACCGGCGCTCTACGCGCGCACCCCGGTGCGGGCCGTGTACGTTGGGCATCCCCTGGCCGATGCCATCGATCTGCAGGCCGGTTCGGAGCCTGCGCGACGTCAGGCCCGGCGCGCCCTCGGGATGCCGGATGGCGAGCTGGTGGTGGCGCTGCTGCCGGGCAGCCGGATGTCCGAGGTGCAGCTGATGGGCGACGTGTTCCTGGCGGCGGCCGTGCGTCTGCAGGCACTGCTGCCGGCCGTGCGCTTCCTGGTTCCCTGCGTGCGACCGGCCATCGGCGCCTGGCTGGCGGACGCGCGTGCGCGCTATGCGCGGCTGCCGCTCGACGATTACTCCGGCGACGCGCGGCTCGCCCTCACGGCCTGTGACGTCGCGCTGGTCAAATCCGGCACCAGCACGCTCGAGGCGATGCTGCTGCGCCGGCCCATGGTGGTGAGCTACCGCCTCGGGTGGGCGACCTATCAGCTGGTCCGACGCCTGCTGCGCACGCCCTACGTGGCTCTGCCGAACATTCTCGCCGGCCGTGAGCTGGTGCCGGAATTGCTGCAGGAACAGGCCACGCCGGCGGCGCTCGCGGACGCCGTGCGCCGCGAACTGGACAAGAGCCGCACTGACCCCGAATACTTACGCGAGTTCGAGCGTCTGCACCTGCACCTGCGGCAGCATGCCGATGCCCGGGCGGCGGAAGCCGTTCTGGGACTGGTATCTGGGCCTGCAGGCACCGTGAATCCTTGAGTCCGGAGGGGAACACCCGCAACTTCATGAGGTTGTTCGAAGACCGTCCATTGCCGCGGCTGACGGCCGGCGTCGACGAGGTGGGTCGGGGCCCGCTGGCCGGGCCGGTCCTCGCCGCCGCGGTGGTTCTCGACCCGGATCGGCCGGTGCAGGGTCTCAGGGACTCGAAACGCCTGAGCGCGGCACGGCGCGAGGTCCTCGCCGATGAGATCCGCGCCTGCGCCCTGGCCTGGAGCGTTGGCCGAGCCGAGGTCGCCGAAATCGACTCCCTCAACATTCTGCGCGCCAGTCACCTGGCCATGCAGCGCGCGGTCGAGGGCCTGCCGTTCGGTCCCGAACTCGTTTTCGTGGACGGCAATCTGGTGCCCTTCTTCGGCATGCCGGCGGTGGCCCTGGTCGGCGGCGATGCGCTCATGCCCGCGATCAGCGCTGCCGCGATACTCGCCAAGGTAACCCGCGACGCCGAGATGGTCGCGCTCGCTGGACGCTACCCCGGCTATGGGCTCGAGCAGCACAAGGGCTACGCCACGGCGCGCCATCTGCGCGCCCTGGCAGAGTTCGGGCCGACGCCCCAGCACCGGCAGTCGTTCGCGCCGGTGTCGGGGTCGGTGGCGCCGTCGAGCAGTGGGGGGCTGTTCTGATGACGACGCCGTCCGTCAACACACCGGGCTTCGTTCACCTGCGTCTGCACAGCGAGTTCTCGCTCGCCGACAGCATCATCAAGATCAAGCCGCTGATCGCGCGCGCGGTGGAACTCGGCATGCCGGCGCTCGGGCTCACCGATCGAGCCAATCTGTTCGCCCTGGTGAAGTTCTATCAGGCGAGCCTCGACGCCGGCATCAAGCCTCTGGTCGGCGTGGACCTGCCGCTCCTGGGCGAGCCAGGGGAACGTTTCCGGCTAAGCGTGATGGCCATGAACCAGACCGGGTTCCGCAACCTCATCGCGCTGGTCTCCGGCGCCTACGTCGGCTGCACGGAGCGTGGCGCGGTCACGCGCGAGCAGCTGTTCGCCCACGGAGAAGGCCTGCTGGTGATTTCCGGCGGCCGTGAAGGCGACGTCGGCCAGGCGCTGCTTAAGGGTGATGAAACCGGCGCCGAGCGGCTCGCCGCTGAGTGGGCCCGCGCCTTTCCCGATCGCTACTACCTCGAGCTGACCCGCACCGGGCGCGTCGGCGAGGAGGCCTACATTGCGCTCGCGGTGCCCCTGGCAGCGCGGCTCGGGGTGCCGGTGGTTGCGACCAACGACGTCTGCTTCCTCCACGAGGACGACTACGAAGCGCACGAAACCCGGGTCTGCATTCACGACGGTCGAACGCTCGACGATCCGCGTCGCGAGCGGCGCTACAGCCCGGCGCAGTATCTCAAGAGCGCGGCGGAGATGGCGATCCTGTTCCGCGACGTTCCGGAGGCACTGGCGAATTCCGTGGAGATCGCCCGACGCTGCAACGTCGAGGTGGCGCTCGGTGAGTACTACCTGCCGAACTATCCGGTTCCGGACGGCACCACGCTGGAGCAGTATCTCGAGGTCTGTGCCCGGCGTGGGCTCGAGGACAAGCTGCGTCGGCTCGAGTCCTTCGGCGAACTGACCCTTCCCGTGGCGCAGTACCAGGACCGGCTCGACTACGAGCTCGACGTCATCAATCAGATGGGATTTCCCGGCTACTTCCTGATCGTCATGGAGTTCATCGGCTGGGCCAAGGAGAACAACATCCCGGTGGGGCCGGGACGGGGCTCCGGCGGCGGCTCCCTCGTGGCCTACGCGCTCGGCATCACCGACATGGATCCGCTGCGCTACGACCTGCTGTTCGAGCGCTTTCTCAACCCGGAACGGGTGTCCATGCCGGATTTCGACATCGATTTCTGCATGGAGGGCCGCGATCGGGTCATCGCCCACGTATCGGAACGCTACGGCCAGGACGCCGTGAGTCAGATCATCACCTTCGGCACCATGGCGGCCAAGGCCGTGGTACGCGACGTAGCCCGGGTGCAGGGTAAGCCCTACGGCCTCGCCGACAAGCTGTCGAAGCTGATCCCGTTCGAGGTGGGCATGACGCTCACCAAGGCCGTGGAGCAGAGCAAGGAACTCGCCGCTTTCATCGCCGACAACGAGGAAGTCGGTGAGATCATGGAGATGGCCTATAAGCTCGAAGGCGTGGTGCGCGGAGTCGGCCGTCATGCCGGCGGCGTGGTCATCGCACCGTCGGCTCTCACCGATTTCGTGCCCCTGTACGTCGACGAACTGTCCGGCGGGCTGGTCTCTCAGTTCGACAAGGATGACGTCGAGAGCGCGGGCCTGGTGAAGTTCGACTTCCTCGGTCTGAAGACGTTGACCATCATTCAGTGGGCCGTGCAGGCAATCAACGAGCATCTGGGCGATGGCGTCGATCCGGTGCAGATCGAGCGGATTCCGCTGGACGATCCCGACACCTTCGATCTGCTCCGCGGTGCCGAGACCACGGGCGTGTTTCAGCTCGAATCCCGGGGCATGAAGGACCTGATCCGGCGTCTGCTGCCCGACCGCTTCGACGACATCATCGCTCTGGTGGCACTGTTCCGTCCGGGCCCGCTGCAGTCCGGGGCGGTGGACGACTACATCGACCGCAAGCACGGCCGCAAGGCGGTCGCCTACCCGCACCCGGAGATGGCCGAGGTGCTCAACACCACCTACGGCGTCATGCTCTACCAGGAGCAGGTCATGAAGACCGCCCAGGTGCTGGCCGGGTTTTCGCTCGGTCAGGCCGATCTGCTGCGACGCGCCATGGGCAAGAAAAAGCCCGAGGAAATGGCCAAGGTGCGCGCTCAGTTTCTCGACGGCTGCGCCGAGCACGGCGTCGACTCCAAACTGGCCAACGACATCTTCGATCTGATGGAGAAGTTCTCCGGCTACGCCTTCAACAAGTCCCACAGCGCGACTTACGCGCTGGTGTCGTTTCAGACCGCGTGGCTGAAGAAGCACTACCCGGCGGAGTTCATGGCGGCGACGCTGTCCGCCGACATGCAGAACATCGATAAGGTGGTCACCCTGGTGGACGAGGTCCGGCACATGGGCCTGGAACTGCATCCTCCCAGCGTCAACCACAGTCAGTTCCGCTTCACCGGCCGCGACGGCCGGGTGATCTACGGACTCGGCGCGGTGCGCGGCGTTGGCGAAGGGCCGGTGGAGGCGATCGTCGCGGCCCGGGATGCGGACGGGCCGTTTCGGAGCCTGGTCGACTTCTGCCGCCGGGTGGATGCCAGGCGCGCCAACCGACGGGTCCTGGAGGCATTGATCCGCTCCGGAGCCATGGACGATCTGGCGGCGTATCGTCCGGGCGACACCCTGGACGACGTCCGGGCACGGCTAGCCGCGGAACTCGCCGATGCGCTTCAGGGGGCCGAACAGGCGGCGCGCAATGCGGAACTCGGCATGACGGACATGTTCGGCGGGGTGGACGCGGTCGTCGAGATGCCTCCCGTCAGAGCCGCGGTGGCGGCGCTCACCAGGAAGGAACGGCTCGAGGGCGAGAAGGAAACCCTCGGCCTGTATCTCACCGGCCATCCGATCGAGGAGTACCTGCCGGAGATCCGCCAGATCTGTGCGAACGACATTGCCGGTCTGCGCGCCGAGCGAGGCATGCAGCTGGTGGCGGGACTGGTCGTGTCGGTGCGGGTGATGCGCAGCCGCCGGGGCGGTGACCTTTGCTTTCTGGTGATCGACGACCGCAGCGCGCGCCTGGAGGCATCTCTGTTCACGGACGCTTTCGAAGCCTGCCGGGGCAAGATCGCGAAGGACGCCATCCTGCTGTTCGAAGGTGAGGTGCAGCCCGACGACTACACCGGCACGCTGAAGCTCAAGGTCGAGAAGGTCTACACGATGGAGGAAGCCCGGGCCCGGTACTCGCGCGCGCTGCTGCTCGACCTGTGTTCCGAATCCGTGCCTTCGGATCTCCCCGAGCGTCTGAAGAACTGCCTCGAACCGCACCGCCAGCACGGCGCAGGGTGCCCCGTGGGCGTGCTCTACCAGACCGGAGAGGGCACCTGTGCGGCCCGCGGTCGCATCATGCTGGGCCCGGACTGGCAGGTGAAACCCAGCGACGACCTGCTGGCCCGGCTGCGCTCGGAATTCGGCGACGAGCGCGTGACCCTGTCCTACGCGACCGCTTAAGGTGAACACGGTCGCGGCAGCCGTCGCCGCGGCCCTGGCGCAGGCACCGGGAGCGCTGTTCGTCGGCTTCAGTGGTGGCCTCGATTCCACCGTGCTGCTGCACGCCGTCGCCGCCCGTCGACGCGACGGTGTAGTCGCCGTGCACGTGGACCACGGGATCCATCCCGAATCCTCGGCGTGGTGCGAGCGCTGCGCGCGAACGGCGCAGCGGTTCGACGTGAGGTTCGTTGCCCGGTGCCTCGACGTGGCGCTCGGCAGCGGGCTCGAGGCCCGTGCCCGGCAGGCGCGCTACGACGTGTTCCGCGAGTTGCTCGCTGCCTCGGACGCGCGCCTGCTGCTGGCCCATCACAGCGACGATCAGGTGGAAACCGGGCTGTTGCGACTGCTCCAGGGACGCGGCCTGTACGGCATGCCTCAGGCCCGTCGGCTGGCGGCCGGGCAGGTGGTACGGCCGCTGCTCTCCCTGCCGCGGTCCGTGCTCCGCGACTACGCAGTGGAACACGGGCTCGACTGGATCGACGACCCGGGCAATCTGGATCTAACGATGGACCGGAACTTTCTCCGCGAGCGTCTGCTGCCGGCGCTGCGCGGGCGCTGGCCCGGCGTCGATGCGGCGCTGCTCGACGCCATGGGGTCGCGCCGCGAAGCGGATCTTCTCGCTGCCGCCGGCGTCGGCCTGGACGCCGCGCGGCTGCCCGTTGCGGCGCTCGATGGCGATGTCGGCATGACGCGGCTGCGGCTCTGGCTCGCGCATCAGGCCGTGGCGCTGCCGACCCGCGCGGCACTTCAGGAGTTTCTCCGGCAGACGCGGGAGGCGGCCGGTGACCGGACCCCGCGCCTGGCGGTCGGCGACGGCCACGCGCTCATCCGCTACGACGGCTGGGTGTACCTGCGGCGCCCGGCGCCCCGGCTGGGCGAGTCCTACCGCGTCGATGTTCCGGGGTGCCTGGAACTGCCCCACGGTGAGCTCAGGGTCGAGCCGGCGTCGTCCGGCGTGCGCGCCGAGGCGCCGCTCAGCGTGCGCTTTCGCCGCGGCGGTGAGCGGCTGCGTTGCGGCGGCCGCGCGCGCGCGGTCAAACAGTTGCTGCGCGAAGCCCGCGTGCCGCCCTGGGCGCGCGACAGCTATCCGCTGGTCTGGGATGCGCGCGGATTGCTGGCGCTGCCCGGGATCGCGGTGCGCGACGCCGCGGTCCCGGAGGGCCCGAGCTACCGCCTGCGCTGGTTGCCGCAGTGATCTCCCGAGTGATTTCCCTTTGAGCTTGCCGGACCACTTTGCTATCGTGCAATCCCATCTCGCGCACGCCGCTGGCATGCGTTCTCACCATAGATGGCGCGGGCGATCAGGCCCTTGGCATTCCGGCCCGGCGACTGGCCAGACCAGTGGCCCGACGGAACGGGCCCGCAAGACGACTGGTCCGCCGGATAACTGATGAGCCCGCTAGGGAAAGAGCCGCAGATGAGTCGATTTATTTTCGTGACCGGCGGCGTGGTGTCTTCGCTGGGCAAGGGTATTCTCACCTCGTCGCTCGCAGCCGTGCTCGAGGCACGGCAACTGAAAGTCAACGTCCTGAAGATGGACCCGTACATAAACGTCGATCCCGGGACCATGAGCCCGTTCCAGCACGGTGAGGTATTCGTCACCGCCGACGGCGCCGAGACCGACCTCGACCTCGGCAACTACGAGCGTTTCTCGCGGGCCCGCATGAGCCGTAAGAACAACTTCACCACGGGCAGCATCTATGCCGAGGTGCTGCGCCGCGAGCGGCGCGGCGACTACCTGGGCGCCACCGTTCAGGTCATTCCCCACATCACCGACGAGATCAAACGCCGCATCAGCGACGCCGCCGAGGGCTGCGACGTGCTGCTGGTGGAGACCGGCGGCACCGTCGGCGACATCGAGTCGCAGCCGTTCCTCGAGGCGATCCGGCAGATCCGCCTGGAGGTAGGCGCGCAGCACGCCATGTTCATCCATCTGACCTACGTCCCGTTCATTCCGGCGGCCGGGGAGATCAAGACCAAGCCGACCCAGCACTCGGTGAAGGAGCTGCGCTCGATCGGTCTGCAGCCGGACGTGCTGGTGTGCCGCTCGGACCGGCCGCTGCCGCGTTCGGCGCGCGGCAAGATCGCCCTGTTCACCAACGTGGAAGAGCGCGCGGTGGTGTCCATGGAGGATCTGGAGAGCATCTACCAGGTGCCGAACAAGCTGTACCAGCAGGGCCTGGACCAGTTCGTGGTGGAGCGCATGGCGCTCGATTGCCCGCCGGCGGACCTGTCCCAGTGGCAGGGGCTGGTGGACGCACAGCTGAACCCGGATCGTGAGGTGCACATCGCTTTCGTCGGCAAGTACCTGGACCTGCTCGACGCCTACAAGTCCCTGGTCGAGGCCATCACCCATGCAGGCATTCACACCCGTACCCGGGTGGTCGTGAAGTACATCGACGCCGAGGACATCGAACGTCACGGCACCGCGCCGCTGGACGACGTTGCGGCCATCCTTGTTCCCGGCGGCTTCGGCCGGCGCGGCTTCGAGGGCAAGATCATGGCGGTGCAGTACGCGCGCGAGCGACAGGTGCCGTATCTTGGCATCTGCTACGGGCTGCATGCGGCGGTCATCGAGTACGCACGCCACGTGGCCGGGCTCGCGGATGCCCATTCGACGGAGATCGACGCCGCCACGCCGCATCCGGTGATCGGCCTGATCACCGAGTGGCTGGACAGCACCGGTCACGTCGAGCAGCGCAGCGACGACGACGATCTCGGTGGAACCATGCGTCTCGGCGAGCAGGTCTGCAAGCTGGTGCCCGGCTCGCTGGCGGAGAAGACCTACGCCGCATCCGAGGTCCGCGAACGTCACCGGCACCGCTTCGAGGTCAACAATCTCTACATGGACAAGCTGGTGGCGCTCGGGCTCAAGGTCTCGGGTCGCTCGGCCGACGGCGAACTCGTGGAGATGATCGAACTCGAAGATCATCCGTGGTTCCTCGCCTGTCAGTTCCACCCGGAGTTCACGTCCACTCCTCGAGACGGCCATCCGCTGTTCACCGGCTTCATACAGGCGGCCCTGGAGCGCGCGCGGCTGGCCGGCCGCAACGGGACCGTCGTCGAGGCGCCAGTCACGCCATCGGTGAAGGGCGGCTCGGTCGCCTAGCCGCGGCGCCAAGAGGTATTCCATGCAGCTGTGTGATTTCGAAGTCGGCGTGGACAAGCCGCTGTTTCTCATTGCCGGTCCGTGCGTCATCGAAAGCGAGGGGCTCATCGTCGACATTGCCGGTACCCTCAAGGAAGTGACCGGCGCGCTCGGCATCCCGTTCATCTTCAAGAGCTCGTTCGACAAGGCCAACCGCTCGTCCCACGAGAGCTTCCGCGGCCCGGGCCTGGACGCAGGGCTGAAGGTTCTGGAGAAGGTGAAGTCGACCATCGGCGTGCCGGTGCTGACCGACGTGCACGAGGATACCGACCTGGCGGCGGTCGCCGAGGTGGTGGACGTGCTGCAGACCCCGGCGTTTCTCTGCCGGCAGACGAACTTCATCGTCAATGTGTGCAGCCAGGGCCGTCCGGTGAACATCAAGAAAGGCCAGTTCCTGGCGCCCACGGACATGGTCAACGTCATCGACAAGGCCCGCTCTACCGGCAATCAACAGATCATGGCCTGCGAACGCGGGGTGAGTTTCGGTTACAACAATCTGGTCTCCGACATGCGCGGGCTCGCTATCATGCGCGCCACCGGTGCTCCGGTGGTGTTCGACGCCACGCATTCCGTGCAGATGCCGGGCGGTCTGGGCAAGGCGTCCGGAGGTCAGCGCGAAATGGTGCCGGTACTGGCGCGGGCGGCTGTGGCGGCCGGAATCTCGGGGCTGTTCATGGAGACCCATCCGAAGCCCGCCGAGGCTCTGTCCGATGGGCCGAACTCCTGGCCGCTCGGTCTGATCCGGCCGCTGCTCGAGCAGCTCAAAGCGCTGGACGAGGTGGCGAAATCGCGGCCCTTTCTCGAAGGGGAGGTCGAAGCATGAGTCGAATTGCCACGGTCAGCGCCCGGGAGGTTCTCGATTCCCGCGGCAATCCGACGGTGCAGGCGGAGGTGATCACGGAGAACGGCAATCTGGGGACGGCGTACGCACCATCCGGCGCGTCCACCGGTACCCGGGAAGCGCTGGAACTGCGTGACGGCGACCCGGCACGCTATGGCGGCAAGGGGGTGACCAAGGCGGTGGCGGCGGTCAACGGGCCGCTGGCGAAGGCGGTGATCGGTATGAACCCGGCGGACCAGACCGCGCTCGACCGCCGCATGTGCGAGCTCGACGGCACCGAGAACAAGGCCAGCCTCGGCGCCAACGCGCTGCTCGCGGTGTCTCTGGCCGCCGCGCGTGCGGCCGCCGCCGACGGCGGCGTGCCGCTGTTCCAGCACATCAACGAACTGGCCGGCGCGCCGGCCATGACCCTGCCGGTGCCGATGATGAACATCCTCAACGGCGGTGCCCACGCGGACAACAACGTCGACATCCAGGAGTTCATGGTGCAGCCCGTGTCCATGGGTTCGTTCCGCGAAGCGCTGCGCTGCGGCGTCGAGATCTTTCATGCCCTGAAGGCCGTGCTGCAGGCGCGCGGGCTGTCCACGGCGGTCGGCGACGAGGGTGGCTTTGCGCCGAATCTGGCGTCCAACGCCCAGGCCCTGGAAGTGATCGCCGAGGCGGTGGCCAACGCCGGCTACGCCCTCGGCAGCGACGTCACCCTGGCCCTCGACTGCGCCGCATCCGAGTTCTACGTCAACGGCCGCTACGATCTGAAAGGGGAAGGCCAGCGCTTCGACAGCGCCGGTTTCTCCGAGTATCTGGCCGGGCTGGCGGACGCCTACCCCATCGCCTCGATCGAGGACGGCATGGACGAATCCGACTGGGACGGCTGGAAGATCCTCACCGACCGGCTTGGTGATCGCGTGCAGCTTGTGGGCGATGACCTGTTCGTGACCAACAGCGCGATCCTGCAGGAGGGCATCGAACGCGGGGTCGGGAATGCCATTCTGATCAAGTTCAACCAGATCGGCACGCTGAGCGAAACTCTGGATGCCATTCGTGTCGCCCACGATGCCGGCTATCGCGCCGTGATCTCGCATCGCTCCGGGGAAACCGAGGACACCACCATCGCCGATCTGGCGGTGGCCACCGGCGCGGGCCAGATCAAGACCGGGTCGCTGTGCCGGTCGGACCGGGTGGCGAAGTACAATCGCCTGCTGCGCATCGAGGAACTCCTCGGCCGCGCGGCGCTTTATCCCGGCCGGCGGGCGCTGGGGCTGGACTGACCGGGATGCGGGGAGTCATGGCCGTTCTCGCGATCCTGCTGCTGGCGCTGCAGTGGAAGGCCTGGTTCGGCGACGTCGGCCATCGCGCCGCGTCGGAGCTGCGCGATCGGGCGGACAGCCAGCGCGAGCGCGCTGAGCTGCTCGCCGAGCGCAACCGGCTGCTCACCGCCGAGGTGCTGGCGCTCAAGGCCGGCTACGCGGCGGTGGAGGCGCGGGCGCGGGTCGACCTCGGCATGATCAAACGCGGCGAGACGTTCTATCTGGTCGCCGACGACGAATGACCGCCTGCTGGCCCCGTGCCCGTTCTGCGGTCGGTGCCCGTGCCGTGCTCAAGGCGAGCGCCGAGGATTTTCGCGTCACCGAGCTGCCGGCGTTCCGGCCGGAAGGTGACGGCGAGCACCTCTACCTGCACCTGCGGAAGACCGACCTGACCACGCCGGCGGTTGCCGACTGGCTGGCGCAGGTCTTCGGCGTGCCAGGGGTGGCGGTGGGCTATGCCGGCATGAAGGACAGACGCGCAGTGACGACGCAGTGGTTCAGCGTGCACACGGCGCAGGACGCGGAGGCCCTGACCGCACGGTCCGGTGTCGCTCTGCTCGCAAGCGCCCGCCATCGGCGCAAGCTGCGCCGCGGTGAGCTGGCCGGCAACCGCTTCCAGGTGCGGCTGACGGAGGTTCAGGGTGATGCCTGGGCCGATGGGCTGGCATGGCTTGCGCGCCGCGGTGCGCCGAATTATTTCGGCGCCCAGCGCTTTGGCGGCGACAACCTGATCCGGGCGCGCGCCTGGCTCGCCGCCCGGCGACCGCGGCGGGTCGGCGTCTTCCGTCAGGGTCTGTATCTGTCCGTGCTGCGCAGTTTCCTGTTCAACGAGGTGCTGGCAGCCCGCGTCCGCGCCGGCGTCTGGGACGTCTGCCTGGCGGGCGACGTGCCGGTTGCGCTGCCGACGCCGGACCTCGCCGCAGCCGACGTCCCGCCAGAGGTGCCGAGCGGGCCGCTGTGGGGGCGCGGGCGCCCGCCTGTGGGCGGTGCGGCCGCGGCGTTTGAGACCGAGGCGCTGGCCGGCCACGCCGCCCTCCGCGAGGGCCTCGAGCATGCGGGGCTGAGTCAGGAACGGCGCAGCCTGGTACTGCGGGCGCCCGATCTCGCCTGGCGCAGCGACGGCGACTCGGTCGAGGTCGAGTTCTCGCTGCCGGCGGGCGGATACGCGACCACGCTGCTCGCCGAAGCCTTCGATCTGGTCCTTCCCGCGTGGAGGGCCGGATGAAACGTCTCGATCTCACCGGCAGCGGCATGACCTCCCAGCGCACGCGCGATCGCCTGGTAGCGCGCCTGCGTGACAAGGGCATTCACAACGAAGACGTGCTGGCGGCCATTGCCCGGGTGCCCCGGCACATCTTCGTCGACGAGGCGCTGGCCCATCGCGCCTACGAGGACACCGCGCTGCCGATCGGTTACGGGCAGACGATCTCGCAGCCGTTCATCGTCGCGCTGATGACCCAGGCACTGCTCGTCGCGCCGCGCTCACGGGTGCTCGAAGTGGGAACGGGATGCGGCTACCAGACCGCCGTGCTGGCCAGTCTGCGGCCCCTGGTCCGGCGCGTGTTCACCATCGAGCGACTCAAGGACCTCATCCGGCGCGCCGAGGAGCGCCTGCACGCCATGGGCTCGCGCAGCGTGCGCTTCCGCTACGGCGACGGCTACGAAGGCTGGCCGGAAGAGGCGCCCTTCGACGGTATTCTGGTCACCGCGGCGCCGGAGCAGGTTCCCCAGGCGCTGCTCGATCAGCTCGCCGTCGGTGGCCGCATGGTGGTCCCCGTGGGTGGCGACGGAGTGCAGGAACTGCAGATCTACGATCGCACCGAGTCGGGATATCAGGTCGACACGGTCGAGTACGTGCGCTTCGTTCCGCTGCTCAAGGGACGTCGTTGACGGCGCCGCAGGAGCCTGCGCCCCGCAGCCTCGGCGACTGGCTCGGCGTGGTCGGGCGCGGCGTGGCCATGGGCATCGCCGAGCTGGTGCCCGGGGTGTCCGGCGGCACCATCGCCTTCGTCACCGGGATCTACGAGGAACTGATCGGCACGCTCGCCGGGCTGCGTCCGACGTCTCTGCTGGTGTTGCGGCGCGCGGGCTGGCGCCACTTCTGGGTCAGCCACAATCTGACGTTTCTGCTCGCTCTGGCGTTCGGCATGGTGCTCGCGGTAATCAGCTTCGCCCGGGTACTCGGGTACCTGCTGGATCATGTTCCTACGCTGGTCTGGGGCTTCTTCTTCGGCCTCATCGCGGCGTCCGTGGTGCACATCGGCCGCTATCGACGGCCCTGGCAGCTCGCGGGGTACGGTCTGCTGGGGGTGCTCGCCGCGGTTGCGCTCGCTCAGCTCGGGGTCCGTGACGGCGCTGCGCCGGCGTGGCTGTACTTCGTCGGCGGCATGGTGGCGGTGTCGGCCTGGCTGCTGCCGGCGGTCTCGGGCAGCTTCCTGCTGCTCGTGCTCGGGCTGTACGAGCCGGTGCTGCGGGCGTTCAACGCCGGCGAGTGGCTCTTTCCGGGACTGCTGCTGCTGGGTTGTGCGGTGGGTCTGCTGCTGTTCTCGCGGCTCCTGCACTGGCTCATGCGGCGCCAGCGCGAGCCGGTTCTGGCGCTGCTCACCGGCTTCATGGCGGGTTCGCTGCCGCGCCTTTGGCCCTGGCACGTGGACGGGGCGCCGGTGCCGCCCGCTGCCTACGAAGCCGCTCTCGGGCAACCCGCATGGCTCGGCTTCACCGTCGCCGCCGTCGTGTTCGGGCTGATTGCGCTGTGGCTGTTGTCGCGGCTGGAGTGAGCGCGTGAGCGCCCGGTGCCCTTCGATCTGCAACGGCCGCAGCGGCCTGGTCCCGGTCCTGCTGTTGCTGCTCGGCGTCTGGGGCTGCGCCCAACCGGGCCGGCCGCCGGTGGCGGAACGCTCGCCGGTGTTCGACAGCGCGTCGCGTCACTACGCGGTCCGGGCCGGCGACACGCTGTACTCCATCGCCTGGCGCTTCGGCCTCGATTACCGGGCGCTGGCCCGTGCCAACGACATCGGTCCGCCCTACACGATCTACGTCGGCCAGCGGATTCTGGTGGCCGAGGCGGCGCCGCCGGCGCGGCGCGTCGAAGCACCCGCGACCCGACCGGCGCCGTCCCAGGCCCGGGCGGCGGCGTGGCGCGCGCCGACGCGGGCACCGGTGCAGCGCCGTTACGGCGACGGCAACCGCGGCATCGACTACGCGCTCGGCGCCGATCACGGCGTGCAAGCGGCCGCCGACGGCGAGGTGGTGTATGCCGGCAGCGGCCTGGGCGGCTACCGTCACCTGGTGATCGTCAAGCACGACCCCGAATACCTGAGCGCCTACAGCGTGAATCGCCCGCTGACGGTGCGCGAGGGTCAACGGGTTAAAGCCGGGGCCGATCTGGCCGACAACGTATCTGGAGGACGCAGGGCCGGGACGCTGCATTTCGAGATCCGCAGGGATGGGGATCCGGTAAATCCCCGGTCACTGATCGGGCCCGACTGATCAGGTCGGAGCGTCCGGCCCCGCGTCGCCATGTGTAGTGCTGGAGAAGGGAAGCTCCGATGAACGTAGAAGAGGCTGCTCGAGAAGCCATGGCCGCGGCATCCGCCGCCCGCGCCCGCGCCCGTCGCGTTGCGGTGGACGTGGACGCCGTCGATGACGCGGAATCGCCGGATGCGACGCGCCTGTATCTCAGGGAAATCGGCTTTGCGCCGTTGCTCTCGGCGGAGGAGGAGCGCCATTTCGGCCGCCTCGCCCAGGCCGGCGATCCCGCTGGCCGCCGGCGTATGATCGAAAGCAATCTGCGTCTGGTGGTGAAGATCTCGCGCCGCTACCTGAACCGCGGCCTGCCGCTGCTCGACCTGATCGAGGAGGGCAATCTCGGCCTCATCCACGCCGTGGAGAAATTCGATCCGGAGCGCGGCTTCCGATTTTCGACCTATGCCACCTGGTGGATCCGTCAGACCATCGAGCGCGCCATCATGAACCAGGCGCGCACCATCCGTCTGCCGATTCACGTCATGAAGGAGCTGAATCTGTACCTGCGCGCAGCCCGGGAGTTATCCCAGAAGCTCGATCACGAGCCGAGCCCGGAAGACATTGCCGCGCTGGTTGACAAGCCCGTGGACGACGTGCGGCGCATGCTCAAGCTGGCGGAACGGGTCGAATCCGCCGACGCCGTGCGCGAAGCGGGTGATCGCAATCTGTTCGACACCGTGGCCGACGACGCGTCGCCCGACCCGGCGTCAGAGGTCCAGGATCGCGACCTCATGGGCAAGCTCGAGGTCCTGATCGACCAGCTTCCGGAGCGCCACCAGGACGTGCTGGCGCGGCGTTTCGGCCTGCGCGGTCACCATGCGGCAACCCTGGAAGAGGTGGGCGCAGCGGTGGGCCTGACCCGGGAGCGGGTCAGGCAGCTGCAGATGGATGCCCTGAAACGGCTGCGCCGTACCCTCGAGGCCGAAGGGCTCGATCCGCGGGAGCTGTTCGACTGACCTTGGACCGCGGGCTCAGCGTTCCAGCAGGTCGCGTTTGCCGCCCTTGCCATCCCAGTCCTCGGCGTCCGGCAGCGGGTCCTGCTTCTCGGTGATGTTCGGCCACGTCTCGGCGAGCTCAGCGTTCAGCGCGAGGAAATCCTGCTGATCGTCGGGGAGTTCGTCTTCGGAGAAGATGGCGTCCACCGGGCACTCCGGCTCGCACAGCGCGCAGTCGATGCATTCGTCCGGGTGGATCACCAGCATGTTCGGGCCTTCGTAGAAGCAGTCCACGGGGCACACTTCCACGCAGTCCGTGTGCTTGCACTTTATGCAGTTTTCGCCGACGACGAATGTCATGTCTGGAACGCCCCGAGTTCGCGGAAGGCCGGTATTCTAATGGTTATGCGCGGCGTGTACAGACGCTGACCGCGGCCGCGCTCAGGCGCCATCGGCGTCTTCGGGACCCTTCAGTTCGTAGAGCAGGGCGAGGGCCTCGCGCGGGGTCAGGCTGTCCGGATCGATGCTGCGCAGGCGCTCGAGGCACGCCCGATCGGCATACGACATCGCCTCGTTTCCGTTGCTGCGCGCGGCTGCATGGAACAGATCGGGTTGCCGCTCGTCGCCGCCGCTGTCCCGCTCCAGCGCCTCGAGCTTGTCCTGGGCCGCGGCGAGCACCGGCGCCGGAACGCCGGCCAGGCGCGCCACCTGCACGCCGTAGCTCTGGCTGGCCGCACCCGGCTTCACGCTGTGCAGGAACACGATGCCTCCGCGGTGCTCGGTGGCCGCGAGGTGCACGTTGGCGGTGGCCGGAAGCTCCTCGGCGAGGCTCGTCAGTTCGAAATAGTGGGTGGCGAAAAGGGTGAACGCGCGCCGCTGACGGGCCAGGTAGACGGCCGTGGCCCAGGCCAGCGCCAGGCCGTCGTAGGTGCTGGTACCGCGACCGATCTCGTCGAGCAGCACCAGGCTCTGGGCGGTGGCGTTGTGCAGGATGTTGGCGGTCTCGGTCATCTCCACCATGAACGTCGAGCGCCCGCCGGCGAGATCGTCGGATGCGCCGATGCGGGTGAAGATCCGGTCGATGGGGCCGATGCGCGCCGCCGCCGCGGGCACGAAGCTGCCGGTGTAGGCGAGCAGGGTGATCAGCGCCGCCTGGCGCATGTAGGTGGACTTTCCGCCCATGTTCGGCCCGGTGACGATGAGCATGCGGCGGCCGTCGTGCAGAATCAGATCGTTGGGCACGAAGGCGTCCGTGGACGCCTGCTTGACCACCGGATGCCAGCCCTGCTGAATCTCGATGCCCGGCGTGGTGGTGAGCAGCGGTCGGCAGAACCCCAGGCGCCGGGCGCGCTCCGCCAGGCAGGCCAGCACGTCGAGTTCGGCGGCGGCAGCCGCCGCATCGCGCAGCGCCGTCGCCGCCGTTGCCAGATCGGCGCAGAGCTCGTCGTAGAGCTGGCGTTCGAGCTTCAGTGAGCGCGCCTGGGCGGTGAGCGCTTCGTCCTCGAACGCCTTGAGTTCAGGCGTGATGTAGCGCTCGGCGTTCTTCAGCGTCTGGCGGCGTACGTACTCCGCCGGCACCGCGTTGCCGCCGGCCCGGCTGGTTTCGATGTAGTAGCCGTGGACACGGTTGTAGCCGACCTTCAGCGTGCCGATGCCGGTGCGCTCGCGTTCGCGTCGCTCGAGCTCCGCCAGCCACTCGCTGGCGTTGTCGGTGAGGTTGCGCAGCTCGTCGAGGCGGGCATCGAAGCGGGCGGCGATGACGCCGCCGTCGCGGACGGTGACGGGCGGACCGTCGACCAGGGCCCGTTCCAGGAGTTCGCGCTGCTCGGCGAACGCGGGCAGGGCATCGGCCAGGTCCTGCAGGCGCGCCGCGGTGGCGGCGCCGAGCGCGTCGGCGGCCGGGGCGAGCAGAGGCGTGATGGCCGGGAAGTGCTGCAGCGCGGCGCGCAGCCGCGCCAGGTCGCGCGGGCTGGCGCGCCCGAGGGCCAGGCGGGTGACCACCCGCTCCAGATCGCCTACCGCATCCAGCTCGTCGCGCAGCGCATCGAGGTCAGGCCCATCGAGCAGTGCGGCGACGGCGTTCTGGCGCGCGACCACGCGCGGCTGCTCCCGGCTCGGGGCGTTCAGCCAGCGCCGCAGCAGGCGCGATCCCATCGGGGTCCGGCAGCTGTCGAGCAGGGCAAACAGGGTGGCGTCGTCGGCGCCGTCCAGACGCCGGTCGATTTCCAGGTTGCGCCGTGAGTGGGCGTCGAGGGTGATCACGGCGGTCTCGCCGAGCGGGATGATCCGGTCGATGAACTCGAGTTCCTGGCACTGGCTGAGCTTGGCGTAGTCGAGCGCCGCGGCAGCGGCGCCAACGACGGGCGAGCGGCCGTCGACGCCGAAGCCGGCGAGGTCGTGGGTGCCGAAGTGGCGGCAGAGGCGTTCCAGTCCGAGTTCGCCGTCGAACGCCAGCGCGTCGCGTTCGCGCACCGGCGCGCGTTGTCCGGCGGGCACGCCGGCGAGCACGGCCAGGGGACCGGGCACGAGGATCTCGCTCGGACCGAGCCGCGCCAGCTCATCGCGGAGCGCCGCGCCGTCCGCCAGCTGCGCCACCGCCAGCTCCCCCCGGCCGAGGTTGAGGGCTGCGATCGCGTAGCCTTCGCCGTCGGGATTGATGCCGACCAGGAGGCTGTCGCGGGCCGAGTCCTGGAGGCTTTCCTCGGTGAGGGTGCCCGGGGTGACGATGCGCTGCACCTGGCGCTCCACCGGACCCTTGCTGGTCGCCGGATCTCCAATCTGCTCGCAGATCGCCACCGACACGCCGAGCTTGACCAGCCGTGCCAGATACCCGTCGGCGGCGTGGTAGGGCACCCCGGCCATCGGGATCGGCTCGCCGGCGGACTGGCCGCGCGCGGTCAGGGTGATGTCGAGCAGATCCGCCGCGCGCCGGGCGTCGTCGAAGAACAGCTCGTAGAAATCGCCCATGCGGTAGAACAGCAGCTCGTCGGGGTGAGCGGCTTTGATGCGCAGGTACTGCTGCATCATAGGTGTGTGCTCTACTGCTTTGTTTTTATTAAATTTGTTCACTTCCGTTCTGAGCGTGTCCGATCCCAGGTGGCCGATGTTAGCACCGCGTTGCGCGGTACAGGCGGCTTCCATCCACGGGGGTTCGGCTCAGATCGCCGCCGCGACCAGTTCGCGCGTGTAGTCGCCGCGTGGCTGTTCGAGCACCTGCCCGGCGTCTCCGTGTTCCACCACGACGCCACGGCGCATGACCATGATCTGGTGGGACAGGGCGCGCACCACCTTGAGATCGTGGCTGATGAACAGGTAGGCAAGGCCGTGACGCTGCTGCAGGTCGCGCAGCAACTCGACGATCTGCGCCTGGACGGAGACGTCCAGGGCGGACGTCGGCTCGTCCAGGACCAGCAGTCGGGGCTTGAGGATCAGCGCCCGGGCGACCGCGATGCGCTGGCGCTGGCCGCCGGAGAATTCGTGCGGGTAGCGGTCCGCGGTGGCGGGATCGAGACCGACCTCCGCCAGTGCGGCGGCAACCCGACGACCCCTTTCCACCGCTGTCAGGGCGCGTTCGTGAACCTTCAGACCTTCTTCCACGATCTCGCGCACGGTCATACGCGGCGACAGGCTGCCGTAGGGATCCTGAAACACCACCTGCAGATGCCGGCGCAGGCGTTTCATCGGCTTCCTGCCGAGGGCGCCGATGGATTGGCCGTCGAACACGATCTCGCCCCGGGATGGGATCAGCCGGAGCAGGGCGAAGCCCAGAGTCGTTTTGCCGGAACCGGATTCACCCACTACCCCGAGGGTCTCTCCTGGGCGAATCGACAGATTCACGTTGCTCACGGCATCGCGCATCCGCCGCCCGCCGAGCCAGCCCTTGCCTACCGCGTAACCGGCGCTGAGGTTGCGCGCGACCAGCAGGGGTTCGGCGGCCCTCCGATACGCGTGCGCCTTGCCTTTCGGCTCGGCTTTGATCAGGTGACGCGTGTAGGGATGCTGTGGCCGTTCGAACAGCGTCGAACAGACGCCATCCTCGACGATGCGGCCGGCGCGCATGACGTAGACCCGCTCCGCGGTACGGCGGACGATGCCGAGGTCGTGGGTGATGAGCAGCAAAGCCATGTCGAGTTCCCGCTGCAGGTCCTTGAGCAGGGCCAGGATCTGCGCCTGGATCGTGGCGTCCAGTGCGGTGGTGGGCTCGTCGGCGATCAACAGGCGGGGTCGATTGGCCAGCGCCATGGCGATCATCACGCGCTGCCGTTCCCCCCCGGAAAGCTCGTGGGGGTAGGAGTCCAGGCGCTCCCGGGTGCGTCCCAGCCCAACGCGCTCCAGCAGATCCAGCGTGTGGGCACGCGCGTCGCGACGGCTGCAGCCACGGTGCAGCATCACCGACTCGGAGACCTGCTTGTCGATGCTGTGCAGGGGGTTCAGGGACGTCATGGGCTCCTGGAACACCATGGACACCACCCCGCCGCGGATCTCGCGCAGGCGTCGGGCGTCGGCGCCCATGAGTTCCTCTCCGAGGACGCGGATGGATCCCCGACGGTGCTGCGCCAGGGGATAGGGCAGCAGCTGCAGCACGGACAGCGCGGTGACCGACTTGCCTGAGCCCGATTCTCCGACGAGGGCCACGGTCTCGCCCTGGTCCACATGGAAACTCACCGATTCCACCGCGGTGCTGGCGCCGAACTGAACGTCGAGATCGGTGACCTCCAGTACCCGCGCGCCGGGCTGCGCCGCCGCCCCGGCGTCAGCGTGCAGCGCCGCGGCCATCAGATCGGCCCCGCGACGGCGATGGCCCGGCGCGGATCGAAGGCATCGCGCACCGCCTCGCCGACGAAGATCAGCAGTGTCAGCATGACCGCCAGGGTGACGAACACGCTGGTCCCCAGCCACGGTGCCTGGAGATTCGCCTTCGCGGTAGACAGCAGGCGTCCGAGCGACGGTGCGTCGAGCGGCAATCCGAAGCCGAGGAAGTCCAGCGCGGTGAGGGTGGCGATGGAGCCGTTGAGCAGGAACGGCAGATAGGTAAGCGCGGCCACCATGGCGTTCGGCAGCACGTGGCGCGTCATGATCACCGGGTTGGATACGCCGAGCGCCTGGGCAGCGCGCACGAACTCGAAATTGCGCGCGCGCAGAAACTCGGCCCGCACCACGCCGACCAGCGCCATCCAGCTGAACAGGGCAAGGATACCCAGCAGCCAGAAGAAGTTCGGCTCGACGATGCTGGCGAGAATGATCAGCACGAACAGCACCGGCAGCCCGGCCCAGATTTCCACCAGACGTTGCCCGATGAGATCGGTGAGGCCACCGAAGTATCCCTGCACGGCGCCCACCAGCACGCCGATCGCAGAGCTGATCAGCGTCAGCGTCAGACCGAACACCACCGACAGCCGAAACCCGTAGATCAGCGTGGCGAGCACGTCCGAGCCGAGGTGATCGGTGCCGAGCAGGTGATCGCGGTCGGGTGGCGACGGCGCTGCGCCGACCTCCCAGTCGATGGTGTCGTGGGCGAAGCGGATTGGCGGCCACCACATCCACCCGTCCTCCTCGATCAGGCGCTGCACGTACGGATCACGGTAGTCGGCTTCGGTCTCGAGCTGTCCGCCCAGTTCGGCCTCGCTGTAGTCGAGCAGAATCGGGAAGTACAGCTCGCCATGCATGGCGAACACGATGGGCTCGTCGTTGGCGACCAGTTCCGCGCCGAGGGAGACGCCGAACAGCGCGAGGAAGATCCACAGCGACCAGGAGCCGCGCCGGTTGGCCTTGAAGTTCGCCAGGCGGCGCCGGTTCAGCGGACTCATCGACGGCTCTCGAAATCGATGCGCGGGTCCACCAGCACGTAGGTGATGTCACCTACGAGCTGCATGATCAGGCCGATCAGCGTGAAGCAGAACAGGGTTCCGAAGAGGATCGGATAGTCGCGCTTGATCACCGCCTCGTATCCGAGCAGGCCGATACCGTCGAGGGAGAAGATCACCTCGATCAACAAGGCGCCGGTGAACAGGATGCCGACGAAGGCTGCGGGAAAGCCGCCAATGACGATGAGCATGGCATTGCGGAACACGTGGCCGTAGAGCACCTGGCTTTCGGACAGGCCCTTGGCCCGGGCTGTGAGCACGAACTGCTTGTTCAGCTCTTCGAGAAAACTGTTCTTCGTGAGCATCGTGAGGGTAGCGAAGCCGCCGGCGGTGAGCGCCGCCAGCGGTAGCGCCAGGTGCCAGAAGTAGTCGCCGATTCGACCGGCCAGCGATAGCTCGTCGGCGTTGTCCGATGTCAGGCCACGCAGCGGGAACCAGTCGAAGTACGAGCCACCGGCGAACACCACGATGAGAACGATGGCAAAAAGAAATCCCGGGATGGCATATGCGGTGAAGACCACCGCGCTGGTCCAGAGGTCGAAACGGCGGCCGTCGCGCACCGCCTTCGCCACGCCCAGAGGAATGGAAATGCAGTAAATCAGCAGCAGCGACCACAGGCCCAGGGAGACGGAGACCGGCAGCCGCTCGAGCACCAGGTCCACCACGGGTCGGTCCTGAAAGTAGCTGTTGCCGAAGTCCAGGCGCAGGTAGTTCCACATCATCATCAGGAAGCGTTCGTGCGCCGGTCGGTCAAATCCGAACTGCTTCTCGAGCCGCGCCACGAGCTGCGGGTCGAGGCCCGAGCCGCCGGTGTAGCCGGATTCACCGGCGGGCCCGAGACTGCCAGCCGCCGACACCGACGCGGTGCTGGATACTCCGAATCCCGAGGCGTCCGCCAGTGCCTGCTCCACCGGTCCGCCGGGCGCGAACTGAACGATGACGAAGTTGATCACCATGATGCCGAGCAGCGTCGGAACGATCAGCAGCAGGCGGCGCAGGACGTAGGCGCCCATGTCACTCGTCCCTCGCGAATCGGGCTACCCGGGCGGCCCGGTCCGCGTCCCACCACCACAGGTCGACGAAGCCGGTCTCGCGCAGCAGCGGGCCGTGCCCGGGTTGGCCGAACCGGTCCCAGTAGGCGAGCGCGTAGCGGGTCTTCGACGAGCTCGGCACCCAGTAGAAGTTCCACAGCAGCACCCGATCCAGCGCCCGGGCAGCCGCGACGAACGCGTCCCAGGTTCGGGCCTTGTACAGGTGTCCGATCAGGGCATCCACGGCCGGGTCTTTCAGGTTCGACCAGTTGAAGCTGTAGGGCTGGTCGGCGGCGGCGCTGGAGAAGCTGTTGGAGACCAGCAGCGTGGGAGTGAAGTCGGGCAGGAACGCTATGGCGCCGGCGTCGAAGTCACCGGCGCGCATGCGGTAGAGCCAGTTCGAGATCTCCGGGGCTTTGATGCTGGAACTGATGCCCAGACGTTCGAGTTTGTGCGTGTACGGAATGAAGGCGGCGCCCAGCGCCGGTGACACGGCAACGAAACGGATGTGGAACCCCTCGCCGGTTCGTTCGTGCACCAGCCGGCCGTCGCGGACCTGCCAGCCGGCCTCGCGCAGCAGTTCGGCGGAGCGCAGCAGATTGTCCCGGTGCCAGCCGTGGCCCTGGTTGGGCGGCGGCCGGTAGGGTTCGGTGAAGACCCGGGGCGGGATCTGCTCACGCAGTGGCTCGAGCAGTTCGAGCTCCGCCGCGCTCGGCAGGCCCCGGGCAGCCAGCTCGGAGCCGTGAAAGAAGCTCGTCGCCTGGCCCCAGAAGCCGTGGGATTTGACGTTGCTCCACTCGAAGTCCGACTGCAGCCACAGCGCTTCGCGCACGCGGACGTCCTGGAACCGCGGCTGCGCCAGGTTCCAGAAGATCGGCCACCAGAGCCCGGCGGGCTTGCTAAGCGTGAACTCGGTCTTGCGGAACACGCCCGCCCGGAACGCCGGGAACTCGTAGGCCGTGGCCCAGCGGCTCGGGACGTTCTCAAGATGCACGTCGATGACGTTTCCCTTGACGGCCTCGGTCTGCACCTGATCGTCGCGGAAGTAGTCCACCTCGATGGTGTCGAAGTTGTAGCGGCCGCGGTTGATCGGCAGGTCCCGGCCCCAGTAGTCGGCCACCCGCTGCCATTCGATCCAGCGCCCCATGGAGAACTCGCCGATGCGATAGGGGCCGGAGCCGAGCGGGGGCTCCACGGTGGTCCTCGTGAGGTCCCGGTTCTCCCAGTAGTGCCTGGGGATCACCGGCATGATGCCGATCCGGCGCGGCAGGATCGGGTCGCCGCGCGCGTCCTCGGCGACCAGGTAGCGGATCTCGCGCGCTGCGATCACCTCGATCCCGGTAATCGCCGTCAGCGGCGTGCTGATCGTTGGTGTCGCCTCGCTCTTGAACTTCTCGAAGCTGAACACGACGTCGTCGACGGTGATCGGTTCGCCGTCGTGCCAGCGCGCGCCTTCGCGGAGGCGGAAGGCGATCCAGGCGCCATCGGCGGCAACCGCCACGCCGTCGGCCAGCAGGCCATAGAGCGTTGCGGGCTCGTCGAGCGCCGGCTCCAGCAGCGAGTCGTAGAGGTAGTTGTTCTGGCGCACCCAGAACGACACGCCGCGCACGTCCCGCCCGCCCAGGGCGAGGGGGTTGAAGTTGTCCCAGGTACCCATCTCCGGCACGCGGATGCGCCCGCCCTTGGGCGCATCCGGGTTGACGTACGCGGTGTTTGCGAAGTCGGGCGGATAGGCTGGATCGGAGAGAAAGGCGTAGCCGTGGCGGTAGTCGATGCCGGTGTCGGACAGGACGGCGCATGCCGTCACGTTCAGCAGCAGACTCAGCAACCCCGGGCCGACACCCCGCATCGTCCAGCTTACCCGCTGCGGCGCCGCAGGGCGGCCGCGCGGGTGACGCCGGACCCGCCGTGGCGCATTGGGCCGGCTGCGGACGCACAGAGATCGACGGTCCCGTGTGCCATGCGTTCTGCTCCTCGACGGGAAAGCTCCCGGGGCCCCTCCGGGCGTTCGGGCGGGCCCTGGGATAATGGCAAAATCCCACGGGGGGCGGAATGCCCGCGCTCGGCGGCGCGTGGGCCAATTGCCGAGACTGCCCTGAGGCGGGTGAGAATTCGTCCCGTCGGGCGCGCTCGCGGTTGCCATCACCACTGACTATATATACAGTAGCCGTCATTCCAGCACGGAGAGCGTCATGAGCAGAGATTCCACCCGCGCAGCGTCCGGCAAGTCCGACGGAAGGGACTCGAAGGAAGTGAGCAAGGACCCGAACAAGGACCGCGCGCTCAGCGCCGCGCTGGCGCAGATCGAACGCCAGTTCGGTAAAGGCTCGATGATGCGCCTGGGGGATCGCGAGCAGGTCAACGTGCCGGCGATTTCCACCGGTTCCCTCGGCCTCGACGTGGCCCTCGGCGTCGGCGGCCTGCCGCGCGGCCGGGTGGTGGAGATCTACGGTCCGGAGTCCTCGGGCAAGACCACGCTGACCCTGCAGGTTATTGCCGAAGCGCAGCGCGCCGGCGGCACCTGCGCCTTCATCGACGCGGAACACGCCCTGGATCCGGTGTACGCCGAGCGCCTCGGGGTCAATACCGATGATCTGCTGGTGTCCCAGCCCGACACCGGCGAACAGGCTCTGGAGATCGCCGACATGGTGGTGCGCTCGGGCGCCGTGGACGTGGTGGTCATCGACTCGGTGGCAGCGCTCACACCCAAGGCGGAGATCGAGGGCGAGATGGGCGACTCCCACGTCGGCCTGCAGGCCCGGCTGATGAGCCAGGCGCT
>JAVJTA010000004.1:0-24850 GCA_040219135.1 Pseudomonadales bacterium
ATCGAGGAGGCGGGCGACGAACTTGAGGCGTTCTTCCATGCGGTCACACTCCTTCCAGGGCATTTGGGGACTCCCCAAATGCCTGAATTGTGTAACCTATGTCTCCGGTATGAAGTGTTACCTATCTGTCGGGTAGCTCACGCCGTCAGGCTGGTCCGGCCCAGCGGCATCAGCGTTCACCGAACGACTCGCTGAGCGTCTTGCGCAGCGGCTTCAGCAGCACGTCCATGAGCGAGCGGCGCCCGGTTCGAATGTCCACCTGCACGGTCATGCCGGGGACGATCGCCAGTTCCCTGCCGGTCGTCGTCCGCACCGGGCTGCCAGCCGGCGTCACGTGGACGCGGTAGTACACCTGGGTCCCGTGCTCGGACTCCTCTTTGAGGGTGTCGGCACTCACGTAGGTGACCTCTCCGGGAGCGGCTCCGTAGACCGTGTAGTCGAACGGCTCGAAGCGGATGCTGGCCTCGAGGCCGGACCGGACCTGGGCAATGTCGGCGGGACGCACGCGAACCTCGATCAACAGCTCGTCGTCGACCGGCACGATCTGCATGAGTTCTTCGCCCGCTCGCAGCACCCCGCCCACCGTTGTGACGCGGATGTTCTTGACGATGCCGGGAACCAGCGCCGTGAACACGCTGTTGGCCTGCTCTTCGAGGCGACGGATCAGGAGCTGCTCGTTCTGGGCGATCTCGTCCTCCGCTTCGGTCAGCTCGAGTCGAGCGTCCTCCAGGAACCGGTTGCGCCGGTTTATCAGGCCCGCTTCAGCCTGGTTCAGCCCGCGTTCGGCGCGCAGAAGTTCCGAACCGCTGGCGTCGCCGGCGTCGTACAGGTCCTGCACCAGCACCAGCTCGCGCCGTGCGAGATCGACGGCGACGCGAAGCGTACGCAGCTCCTCGGACAGGCCGGTCCGACGCTGTTCGAACAGGGCCTTCTCGACGGCCGTCATCTCCGGTGCCCGTTCGATCAGGTGCCCGGAAAACGTCAGCGACTCGTGGCCGACGACTTCGGCGCGCAGCCTCGCCACCTTGGCTTTCAGTGCAAACAGCCGGGCCTCGATCTCGCCGACGGTGGCGGCAAAACGGGTCTGATCGAGCTGCGCGAGAACCTGTCCCGGCTCGACCCGGTCGCCTTCGCGCACGCGCAGGTCCCGCAGTACACCGCCATCGACGGATTGGATGACCTGCACGCGGCTGCCGGTGATGACCTCGCCAGCGGCGCTGGCGACTTCGTCGATCTGAAACATGCTGGCCCAGACGACGAACGCCGCCACCGCAGTTCCGATCACCGGAAGCAGCACGCCGTAGCGGCCGCGATGGGCCCGCTGAAGTCTCGCGACACGCTTGCGGGTGGCCGGGCCCGCCTGGTCGGCCGTGGGCTCAGACCACATCGGCTTGATTGCTCTGGGCCGAGGGTCGTTGCGGCGTTGGCCGCGCGAGCTGCGCCAGCACGGTCTCGGGGCTGCCGTCGCGAACCACGCGTCCCTGCTGCATCACCAGCACGCGATTGATCAGACGGCCCGCCGCCAGCGGCCGATGCGTGCTGACGACCAGGATATCGTCCGGACGCAGCATGGTGTCCAGGGTATGCCAGACGCGTTCTTCCATTTCGCGGTCCAGCGAAGCAGTCGGCTCATCGAGAAGCCAGATGCGCGGCTGGTTGACGAACACGCGGGCCAGAGCGACCAGCTGGCGCTGGCCGCCCGAGAGACCGTCGCCGCCTTCGCTGATGGGCAGGTCCATACCCTGCGGGCTGCCGCTGGCAATGGCGTCGATTCCCAGCAGCCGGCACGCCTGGAGCAGCTGGTCGTCCGAGGCGGTGCCTGAGAGATCCAGGTTGCTGCGCAGCGTACCGCGGAACAGGTGGACCGATTGCGGCAGGTAGCCGATCTGGTTGCGGACGATCAGCGGATCCGTCTCCCAGAGATCGGCGTTTCCGAGACGCACGCTGCCTTCGCTGGGTCGATAGAGTCCGGCCAGCGTCTTCAGCAGCGTCGACTTACCGGATCCGACGGGTCCCACCAGCAGCAGTCGGTCACCTGCCTTGAGATGCAGCTCACCGACGTCCAGCTGGCGTATCGGTGAGTTGGCGTAGGAGAATCGAACGCCGTCCAGGGACATCGAGTTGGGCGCTTCGTCGGGAAGCAGGAGGTGCTGGCCCGGACGCCGCTCGGGCTCGAGCGCGAGGACCTCGTGCACCATGGTCAGCGCCTGACTGACATGCTGCCATTGCACCAGATACTGAACGCTCTGGGCCACCGGGGCGATGATCCGGCCACCGAGAATGCTGCACGCGATCAGCCCGCCAATGGTCAGCAGGCCGGCTTCGATCTGCCACACCCCGACCACTACCGCCGAGACGTAGGCGGTGGTCGAGAGACTGCTGGACGTGACGGTAGACAGGCTGCTGATGGCTCGCTGCTGGATGCCGTAGCCGTCGATGCTGGCGGTGATCTCCCGCCATTCCCGGGCGAAACGCCAGCCTGCATTGCTGGCGCGGATCGATTCCGCGCCACGGATGGTGTCGACCAGCAGCCCCTGGCGTTCATTGCTGCGGGAGAGCTGGCGGAGCAGCAGGCGGCGAATCCGCAGCTGGGCGACGACGCCGAGCAGCAGCGCGGCCGGAAGGAGCAGCACGTAGACCCAGGCAACGGCGCCGCCGATCGCGGCGATGAACAGCAGAAACATCAGCGCAAACGGCAGATCGACGAGTGCGAATACGACGGTGGCGGAGAAGAACTGACGGATGGTATCCAGGCTGCTGACCTGAGCAGCCAGGGTTCCCAGGCTGCGTGGTTGTGCATCGAGCTGCAGGCGCAGCAGGTGTTCGAACACCCGTTGCGACAGGCGCCGGTCGACCGCACAGGCAAGGCTGTCGAGGATGCGCGCCCGGATGATTTTCAACGTCCAGTCCAGGACGACGACGATGATCATGCCGGCAACCAGGGTGGTCAGGGTGGCGTAGGCCAGCGTCGGCACGACGCGGTCGTAGACCTGCATGGCGAACAGCGAGGTCGAAACGCCGATCAGATTCACCAGGCAGGTGGCTACGACGATCCTCCACAGCCACCCGCGCTCCGCGAACAGCTCCTGCCAGACGAGGCGGGCGGCGAGGTTGCCGGACTGTTGCAGCGGGCCGCGGTGACCGCGCGTGGGTGGTCGTCCCAGCCAGAGCACCCTGGCGTCATGGAGCTGCGCGGGCGGGACGTGCGACTCGGTGCCTTCGGCATCGATCAGGTGCACGCCGTCGGCATGGGCGGCATCGGCGAAACACCACCTGTCGCGGTAGCGAAGCAGCGCCGGCAAACGGCCTGGATCGAATCGCTGCCATGGCAGCAGCTGCGCCGTGAGATCTCTGACCTCGGCGGCGACCAGCAGACTCCGCAGCCATCGCGTCGGCGGGCCCTGGTCCGCGTCGCCTTCGAGCCGCGCCGCGGCATCGTGCAGACGGGCCGGTTCGAACGGGACGTCCAGCGCGCTCAGAAGGCGCGCGACCAGCGACGGTTCCGGGCGCTCGGGCCCATGCGCGGCGTCCACGCTCTCAATCATCCTGATGCTCCTGAAGACCCGCGAGGTCGTCCAGTCCTCCGATTCTCGCGAGAAGCCGCAGGGAGTGGATCTGCCAGTCGGATTGTGCCTGAGCCAGCGTACGTTTCTGTTCGAACAGCTCCCGTTGAATGTTGAGCAGATCGAGCCAGCTTTTGGTGCCGGTCTCGAACTGGCGCTGGTAGGAAGCCAGCAGGGACTCGAGCTCGCTCAGAGATCGGGTCTGCAGCTCGATCAGGTCCCCCTGCAGTCGGCGGTTGCGCAGCAGTCGCTTCAAATCCCGGGTCAGCGCCAGCCGCCCGGCGGCAAGATCCTGGGTCGCTGCCACGCGGCCGGCCACGGCTTCGCCCGTCCGCCCCCGCGCCGCCATGCCGAGACCGTCCAGCGACGCTTCGAACACCACGCTGATCTGGCTGTCGTCGCGCAGCCCCGGTTGATCGTAGAACCTTTCCGCCTGCACGAAGATCGTCGGCCTGAGCGACGTTCGTGCGCGTCCGACCTCGGCCTCCGCCAGCTCGAGGCGCTCGCGTTTCACCAGGATCTCGGCACTCTGATCCACGGCGTCGGCGATCAGATCCGGTGATTCCTCGACCACCAGCAGCTCTGCAGGTACCGGCCGATCGGCGCGGCCTGCGGTCTGGGTCAGCGATGCCAGATCGTCTGTGGCGCCATCCCATTCGCTGACGGCGAGCTCGAACAGCGCCTGAGCCTGGGCCAGGCGTGTTGCCGCGAGCCGCGCGTCTGCGCTGGACGCGAGCTGCCCCTCGACGCGGCGCTCGATCTGCCCGTGCAGCTCTGCGAGCTGTGCGACGTTCTGCCGCGCGACGTCGACCTGCTGGCGGCGGCCGCGCACTTCGGCGTAGGCGACGGCGGTGTCTTCGAGCAGCTGTCGGTTCACGCGCAGAAGGTCAGCGCGCTCGGTGCTCACCTCGGCGCTGGCCACGGCGATGCTGCTGTTGATTCGTCCGAACGCCCAGACGGGCTGGCGCAGCCGCAGCGTCGCCGGATGGGAGAGATCCTCGCCGGACAGCACCGAGCGGTTGCTCTGCGCGTACTGCTGCGCCTGGGCGCTGAGCGTCGGCAGCCGCTGGCTGCGCGCGGCCACCACCATCGATTGACGTGCTGCCACTTCGGCCTGCTGACCGGCCACCGCGGGGTGGTTGCGCAGGGTGGCCTGCAGCGCTTCCTCGAGCCCGTCGCCGTGGGCCAGGCTCAGCGCCGAGCCGTTCAGCAGCAGGGCGATCAGCAGCTGGCGGCAGTGACGTCGCCTCGGGAAATCGCGCATCTGTGGTCCCCGGAATGAAAGAGGTAGTCGACGTGGGTTGTGGGCGCATCGGCCGCCGGCATCGCCGCACCGGCAGGTCGCTGAGCGTGATCGGCCAGGGCCGCCGCCTCGTGATCCCGGCCGTCCAGCCGATAGGCCCGCGCCAGATCGGTACGCCAGTGGTGATTCCATGGGCAGCGCTCGACGCCGCGCTCCATGAGCTCGATTCCCTCGCGGCGGTGGCCTTTGTGAACGTAGACGAGGCCGAGCATGAAACTGGCCGCGGCATGTGAGGAGACATGCAGCAACAGCTGCTTGAAACACCGTTCCGCTTCGTCCAGGTCGCCGTCGCGGTAGCGGTCCACGCCGGCGTTCAGCAGGCCCGGTTGCGGCAGGCTCAGCATCTCGATCGGAGTCCATTCGATCTTACGGTTCGTCGCCCGGATCAACGGGCTCAGGTGAGCCTGGTAGTGCTGCCATCTGGCTTTCGAGCTGGAATAGAGGGGCTGGCGCACCTGCCAGACGCTTGCGGTGCGGATGGGGCGTTCGAGCTCGGCGAAGTCGAGCACCTTCGACTCCCAGGCCACGCCGACGTAGTCCAGCATCGCGCGGGCGCTGGCTTCCGGATGGTCCACCAGGTCGTCGTAGTGGATCTCCAGGATTTCTGAAGGGAACACCTGCTGCCAGTGATGCATCAGCAGGTTGTGGTCCGCGAGCTGTTCGCCGATCCAGTCGAGGTCGTAGGCGAATCCCATGCCACCCTGCCTGGCGGCGAAGTCGGTGAAGTAGTTGGATATGGCGATGTCTCTGGGATCGCGGCGCACCGAGATGATCTTCGCCCTTGGGAAGAGCAGCTTGATCAGGCCGATGTTCTCGAAGTTGTGCGGCAGCTTGTCCACCACGTGATCTGCGTCCGGAGCGTACTCCCGCAGCTCGCTGACGATGCGCTCGGCGATTCCGTTCAAGACCTTGGGGTCGAGGTCGTCTGCGCAGTCGGGATAACGACGGCCGGAGCCGACCCGGCGTTCCCAGCGCTCCAGTCCGGCAATGACGCGGGGAATCACGCCGAGTTCTCCGGCGCCGTGGATTCTGCTGTGGCCGGCCAGTAACTGCTCGACCAGGGTGGTTCCGGAGCGGGGCATGCCGACGACGAAGACCGGCAGGCTCGTGTCGAGACCGCAGCCGGCGCGCTGCGCATAGAGAGCGCTCGAAAAGGCATGGCGGATGCGCGCGCAATGCTGGCGGTGGGCCTTCGGGTCGTAGCGCAGCAACCGCCGGCACGCCGCGTTGGCTTCTCCGGCCAGGGCGAACGCCCGGTCGTAGGCCTCGCGCTTCTCCCAGGCGGCGGCGAGCTGAAACAACAGGCCGGTGCGCACGGAGCCTTCCAGCCCGGGCCTGCGCGCGAGCTTCTCGAGACCGTCGAGCACGTCGTCGTCGTCGGGAAAGTGACGGGCGAAGATCAGAGCGCCATGGCCCTCGGCGGGATCGATGGCGGCGAGCTGCTCGAAGGCCGCTGCCGCTTCATCGAGGCGCCCGACCTGCATCAGCAGCTGTCCGAGACCCTTGAGCGCGGGTATCAGCTGCGGATGCTGCTCGAGCACCTGCCGGTAGCGGCGCTCGGCGGCGCCGACCTGCTGCTCCTGAACCTCCACTGCGGCAACGGCGAGTTCAACCTGGATGCGCTCGTCATTCGTGTCGTCATCGTTCGAACCGTTCGGCCCGGCTGCCTCGTCGAGCGCGCTTCTGGCGCGCTCTGCGGCCGCTCTGGCGAGGCCCGGATCGAACATCAGCGCGGTGCTGGACAGCCGCGCCCACAGCAGGGTCGTCGACCTGCCCTGCGCGGTCGCCAGACGGATCGCCGTGCGCAGCAGCGCAATGGCCTGGGGCACACGGCCCTGGAGCTGAGCGAGCGCGGCAAGCTGGCCGTAGAGAGGCAGGTGCTCCGGGTGGCGGCGCACCCCGTCGCGCAACCACTCCTCCGCCTGAGCGTGGCGATCGCGAGCCGCCAGGGCGTGAGCGAGTCGCGCCAGCAGATCGCACCAGTCGGTTTCACCGAGCTGGTCCTCCTGGCGATCCAGCCACGCTTCCGCCGCCTCGACGTCGTCCCCGGCGAGCAGCAGATCCAGCTGGGTGTTCCTGAGGCGCTGAGCGTGGTTGCGCTTCAGGTCGTCGGGCCAGTTGCCCTGTTCCTTGCTCCAGAACGTCCAGGCCGCGTCGAGGCAGGCGGCCAGATCGCCGAGCCGCCCCTCGTCGAGATACAGCCTCATGAGGTTGTGAAAAACGGCCATGCGCGGCCGCAGCCGCAGGCTCTGCTCGTAGTGTTCGAGTGCGCGAGCACGCTGTCCCTGCTGGAGCCGGCACCAGGCCAGGCGCGCCAGCAGCAGCGCGTGATCGATCGGGGCGGATCCAGGCCGCTCGGATTCGCGCCGGACGGCCTCCAGGGCCGCGACGGCCGCGTCGAGTTCCCCCAGCGCGATGTGCACGGCGGCCAGGTCGACGCGAGCGGCACCGTCCAGGGAGGCGGCGTCGATGGCCGCCAGCGTGCGACGCGCGCGAGCCGGCTGGCCCAGACCGGCATCGGCCAATGCCAGCAGAACGGCGGTGCCGGGCGTATCGGGCCCGGCGCCGTCGCAGGCTTCGCGCAGCGCCGGGTAGCTCTGTTGCTCGGCCAGACGGCGAAGCACCTCGAGGGAGGCGGGCATGATGGGCGCCGCCTAGGCCAGGCCCTGGGAGGTCAGGACGTTCGCCGGCATCTGCGTGAGGTAGACCTGATTGAAGGCGCTGCCGGCGTCGGGGTTCGCAGCCCAGTTCCCCGACCACAACACGGCGCTGTCGGTCGATCCGGTGAACCGCGAAAACTGTCCGTTCTGGCCCACGAACGCGGCGGCCGCGAAGAACGTGTTCCAGAAGATCCCGCTCGGCACGTTGGCCAGCGACTGCGCTGTGCCGAACTCACCTTCCACGTCGGCGCCGGATCCGACCAGGACGATCCGGTCGTCGCTGCCGAGATTGCTGCCACCGGACCACGTGCCCCAGCTGTCACCTTGACCCGGGCCGTTGCCATCGGTACTCAGATCGCTGTCGGTGCTGTCCACGCGGATGTAGATCGTGTAGCTGGTGCTGGGATCGAAGGTGCGGCCGCTGTGATCGGAGTTCACCCCTTCCAGCAGATCGAAGACCACGATGCTCGGGTCTGCCGTGCTGGCGGTGTCGAAGTTGAGCGTCGTATTGTCATCTATCCCGGCGTACGGATTGCCGGCCGCGTCGGTGAACGCTCCTTCGTCGATCTGCACGCGGTAGCTGCTGTCGCCCTCCAGATCGTCGGTGGGATCGACGGTGACCTGGTTGCCGCTGATCGCGATCTGGGTGCCATCGGTGACGTCGATGGTGCGGTTGTCGCCACCCGTGCGGATTTCGAGGTCGCCGCTTGCCGCCTGGACGGCCTCGCTGAACACCAGCACCAGATCGTCGCCGACGGCGACGTCCACGGCATCGTCGGCCGGGGTGCTCGAGGTCAGGGTCGGTGCGGTGGTATCGACGAGGTACGACGGGTTGCCAGCGACCGGCCCGTGACTCAGATTCGCGACGTTGCCGGTCGCGTCGCCCAGAGTGCCACCGTTCGACTGCAGCGCATTCGTCGGGATGCTGATGCCGTTGAGGTCGGTATCGCCGGGCTGCACCGTGTAGGAGAAACTCAGGCTGTTCGTGCCGGTGCCCGAGACGTAGCCGGCGAAGACCGTGCTGCCGCCGACGTTCAGCGCGACCCGCGGGGTGGCGCCGCTGGTATCGACGTTCGTGGATTCACTCATGGTCACGGTCACCGTGACGGTATCGCCGGCGTTCAGCGTGTTGTTCTGGGCGCCGGTCGCGCTGGTCAGCGCGACGCTGCTGACCGTGGGTGCGGTTTCGTCGGCGATGTCGTTGATCGCGAGGGAGACCGCCCGGGGCGCGCTGCTGTTGCCGGCGGCGTCGGTGGCCACGACGGCAAAGCTGTAGTTCGGTTTCGTTTCGAAGTCGGGATTGGCTTTCAGCGTCACCACGCCGCTGGCAGCGTTGATGTTGAAAGCCGTCGCGTCAGCGCCGGCGAGGCTGTAGCTGGGGTTGCCGGTGCTGATGTCGCCGGTGTCGGTGCTGGTGGCGGTATACACTTCCTGACCGGCGCCGCTGTTCTCGTCGATGGCGGGGGCGACACCGCTCGATGTGATGGTTGGCGCCACTTCGTCGAGGTTGTTGATGTTCAGTCTGACCGCGCGCGGGTTGCTGCTGTTGCCGGCGGCATCGGTGGCCACGACGCTGAAGTTGTAGCTCGATTTTGCTTCGAAGTTCGGATTTCCTGTGAGGGTCACCGCGCCGCTGGCGGGGTCGATGCTGAACGCCGCCGCGTCGGCGCCGGCGAGGCTGTAGGCGGTGCTGCCGGTGCTGACGTCGTCGTCGTCGGTGCTGATCGCCGTGTACACCACCTGACCGGGGCCGCTGTTCTCGTCGATGGCGGCGGCGACGCCGCTCGATGTGATGGTCGGCGCCGTATCGTCGAGGTTGTTGATGGCCAGCGTGACCGCCTGGGGATCGCTGCTGTTGCCGGCCGCATCGGTGGCGACGACGCTGAAGCTGTAGCTCGACTTCGCCTCGAAGTTCGGATCGCCGGTGAGGGTCACCGCGCCGCTGGCGGGGTCGATGCTGAACGCCGTCGCATCGGCGCCGGCGAGGCTGTAGCTGGGGTTGCCGGTGCTGATGTCGCCGGTGTCGGTGCTCGTGGCGGTATACACTTCCTGACCGGCGCCGCTGTTCTCGTCGATGGCGGCGGCGACGGCGCTCGAGGTGATCGTCGGCGCCACCTCGTCGAGGTTGTTGATGGCCAGCGTGACCGGCTGCTGACCGCTGTTCCCGTCGCCATCGGTGGCGATGACCGTAAAGCTGTAGCTGGGCTTCGCTTCGAAGTCGGGATCCGCGGACAGGGTCACCTCGCCGGTGGTGGCGTCGATAGTGAACGCCGCCGCGTCAGCGCCGGCCCCGAGGCTGTACGTCGTGGGGTCGGACCCGGCGTCGGAGATGGGGTCCTCGCTGGTGACGGTGTAGATCACCTGACCGGCGCCGCTGTTCTCGTCGATCGGATCCGCTATGGCGCCGGACGTGACCACGGGTGCCGAGTCGTCGGTATCGGTGATGCCGAGAGTGACCGTCTGCTCGGCGCTGTTGCCGGCGAGATCCGTGGCCACCACGCTGAAGCTGAAGCTCGGCTGCGCCTCGAAATCCGGGTTTACGTTGAGCGTCACGACGCCGCTGTCCGGGTCGATCGTGAAGTCGCTGGCATCGCTGCCGCCGAGGCCGTAGGTCACGGCTCCGACGTCCGTCGCCACGGCGGTGTAGACCACCTGACCGGCGCCGCTGTTCTCCATGATCGCCGGCGCCGTGGCACCGGAGGTGATCTCCGGCGCGAGGGTATCGACGATCGATGAGACGAACTGAGCCAGGTTCGTGCCGGTCTCGAGATCGGTGGTCAGAGCGCCCTGCACGAGAAGCGCCTGTGCGGACTCGCTCAGCTGGGCCGTGCCGTCCGCCGCGACGGTGAGTCCGGTGAGCACCGCGTCGATGGTCTGCTGGCTGTCGCCGCCGTTGTTCAAGTCGGCGCCGGAGAAGGCGGCGAGAAGCGCCCCGTAGCGCTCACCGGCCGAGAGTCCGTCCGCGGCGTCGTAGGTTCCGCCATTGACCGGCACCACGCTGACCGCGTCTAAGTCGCTCAAGCCGAACAGAGCGGCGATGGCCGCATTGCTGTCGGTGACGTCCGTCGGTGTCGGCGTATCCGTGCCGGCCTGCCGTTCAGCCAGTGCCGCACCCAGCGTCGACAACGAATTCAGGTTGATCGTTGTGTTCGAGCCGCTGATCACCGCGACTGCGCCGAGCGAGGCGTTCAGGTCCTTGTCTGCGTTGGACGCTTCGTCTAGATAGTCGGCACCGTCGTCAGCATCCACGACCCGTGCGATGATCACGCCGGTGTAGTCACCGACCGAGAGGGAGAAGCTGCCGTCCGCACCGACGACGGCCTCGCCGAGCAGGGTGGTCCCGTTGGCTTCGAACACCTGCACGCTCAAGCCGTTGCCGTCGATCACCGGACCGCCGACCACGCTGCCTTCGACGGTGTTGTTCACCGGCGGGGCGCTGCCGCCGCCTCCGGTCCCTGGGTTGCTGCCTCCGCCGCCCGAGCCGCCGCCTCCGCCGCCCGCGGCGGCCAGCACCGCCGCCAGCCCGCCGACGGCGGCTGCACCCCAGAGCATCCCGGAGCCGCCATCGCCATCGCCGTCGCTCCGGTCGGTGGTCCATACGACCTTGTCGCTGTCCGTCGACTGGCTCAGTCCGGGAGACTGGGGCGTCAGCGGCGTGCCCGAATAGAGCCCCACGCCGCCGGCGATGTTGGTGGTGGGATAGAACGCGACGCCGGCGCTGGAGAAGAAGCCTTCGAGCACCAGAACTTCAACGTCCTGCACCTCGACGACCAGATCGTCCCCTTCGCGATGTGCCGCCAGGGACTCGGGCGCCTCGCCGTCGGCGACGTCGATCAGCGCATACGCGGTCTCCGGGGTCGCAGGGACACGAGGATCCGTTGCGATCGGGATCTCGCGAATCCGGCCGTTGGGCGGGCGGATGCTGAGGACGAGAACGGGCAGCTGGGGTGGTTGATTCATGGCTGATGGAACCTCCGGAGGTTCAACTTCTCCTGCTCATTGTCTGGCCCGTGGCGCAGGCTACCGGGAGCAATCAGGTGCCTTGCCGTCGGTACGCGCCGCAACGGGGTCGATCCTCTCGCCCGTCGCGTCGCGCGAATTCGATCCGCCTATGATATCCCTGTCCCAAGACCGTTCGCGCCAGGAACCGTTTCCGGTGCGGCGCGCGCCGAATCGTCAAGGTAACACTCGCAGCCCTGGGAACACCCTGAGAAGTCGTTGATTTTGTAAGGAATGTGGCAGGCCGGGTGCCGCCGCTCGGAACCGCGAACCGCCCGCAGGGAGCCGATCAGACGCCTACAGACCGGTTACAACGTCCGCACGGCCGACGTCCCCCGCGCAGGCATATTGAACGCTCTGATCTCAATCGGTGCAGAGAGGTTCGAGCAGCGCATGCGCACACCCACGAACGGCGCCATCGAAATGGCCGGTTGCTCGCTGAGCGACCTGCTTGCGCCCCTCTCGAGCGACGGAGCAGTCGTGATTCCGGGTGTGTTCGACCCGGAGCAGGTCGCCTGGGCCAGGCGCGTCGTGCTCGAACACGGCCCGCTCATGGCCAACACCCGCGCGGCGCCCAGCTCGCGGCACATGGCGGGCTTCCACCGCTTTCCCGAGTTCGAGCCGCTGCACCTCATGCTCACGCAGAGCGCTACGGTGAGCAGCGTCATGAAGCACCTGTGTGGAGATCGAGTGCGCACCATCGGGCTGAGCGACATCACCGTCAATCGCTCGCAGCAGTGGCACAAAGACCTGCTGCGCGGCAGATTTCGAGTGTACCTGGGGGAGGGGCCTTACTGCGCCGCCTGGCATGGGACGGTGTTCAAGCTGATCGTCTATCTGCAGGACTCGACGTCTCTGAAGATCGTTCCCGGCTCCCATCGCGAGGACATCGATCTGGCGAGTGATGACAGCGCCATTCCCATCGATGAGTCAACGGCCGTTGCGCTTCCGGCAAAGGCCGGCGATGCGGTCATCATCGACATCTGCACGACCCACCGTGGATCACCGGAAACCGCGTTCACGACCCGGGAGGTCGAGAGTCACCCCAAAATCCTGGTTTCGACGGTATTCGGCCGCTTCGGTGCGCCGTTGACCAACCGGATGGAGGTGGGCAACGCGGCGCGTCTGGAAAGCTGGACATCGCAGCACCTGGAGAAAGCCTCGCCCCGGCTGACGGCGCTCTAGGCTCAGCGGCTACACGTAGTACGACGCCAGTGGCGGGAAGCCGTTGAACTCGATGGCGCTGTAGCTGGTGGTGTAGGCCCCCGTGGAGAACCAGTACAGCCGGTCACCGATGGCCAGGTTCAGCGGCAGGGGATACTTGAAGTCTTCGTAGAGGATATCGGCGCTGTCGCAGGTCGGTCCGGCAATGACCGCCTCCTCCAGTTCGCCGCGCTTGTCCGTGTACACCGGGAATTTGATCGACTCCCCGAGGGTTTCGATCAACCCGGAGAATTTGCCCACGTCCACATACACCCAGCGGTGCAGGCCGGTGCGGGTCTTGCGCGAGATGAGCACCACCTCGCTGACCAGCACGCCGGCGTTGGCGAGCAGGCTGCGCCCGGGCTCGAGGATGATCCTCGGCAGGTCGTCGCCGAAATCCTCCTTCAGATAGCGGGTGATCTCTTCGGCGTAGGTGGCCAGCGTGTTGGTCTTGGTCAGATAGTTGGCCGGAAAACCGCCGCCGAGGTTGATCATCTTCAGGTCGATGCCGTCCTCTTCGCGGAGCCGCTCGAAGATCACCTTGACCTTGGCAATGGCGGCATCCCAGGCGCCGATGTCGCGCTGCTGGGAACCGACGTGAAACGACACGCCGTACGGCTCCAGGCCTAGGTCCCGGGCGAGCATCAGCAGATCCATGGCCATGTCGGTCTGGCAGCCGAACTTGCGTGACAGCGGCCAGTCGGCGGTCTGGGTGCCCTCGGTGAGAATGCGCACGTACACACGGCAGCCGGGGGCGGCCTTGGCGATGTTGCGCAGGTCCGCCTCGGCGTCGGTGGCGAACATGGTCACGCCGCGCTCGTAGAAGTAGCGGATGTCCTTGCTCTTCTTGATGGTGTTACCGTAGCTCATCCGTTCCGGGGAGACCCCGAGTCCCAGCACGCGGTCGAGCTCGTAGATCGACGCAATATCGAAGCTCGAGCCGCGATCGCGCAGAAGTCCGAGGATTTCCGGAGCCGGATTGGCCTTCACCACGTAGTAGACGTCGGCGTACGGGAATGCGTTCGTGAGCTCGTCGTAGGCCTGTGCCACGGTGGCTTTGTCCACGACCAGGAACGGGGTGTCACGGCCGTCGGCGAACTTCCTGATGCGTTCGAAGGCGTCGGGCTGGTAGTAGTCGTCGATTTCTGGAATCACTTGGAATCGGGCTCCTCGATGGATGTCGGCCTGGTCGCGGCAGGCAGCGTAAACGTCCGGCGCCGCAGGCACCAGATGCGCGCCCGGTGCCCGCGCCCGCTGCGCGCGCGCTGTCGGCGAGCCACCGGCGCATCGTATCATGGCGTCCTCGATCGCCCTGAGAGACCGGTCCAATGTCCGAATCCATTACGCCGCCGTCGGGTTTTCACATGATGCTGGAAGGGCGGTTGTTCACCGAAGCCATGGCGCTGATGGCTCAGCTGCCGCTGCTGCGGATGTCGCTGCCCCACGGAACGGGTCCGGTGATGGTGCTGCCCGGGTTCATGGCCGACGACTCGCTGACCTGGCTGCTGCGGCGGTTTCTCGATGGCCTGGGCTACCGCAGCTACCCGTGGGGCCGCGGCGTCAACCGCGGAATGATGCTCGACCATCTGCCCGGCATCATCGAATCCCTGGAAGACGTGCGCCGCGACTGGCAGGCCACGGCCAGCCTGGTGGGCTGGAGCCGCGGCGGCGTGCTGTCCCGGGAGGTGGCGCGGGATCGACCGGACCTGGTGCGCTCCGTCGTCACCCTGGGCAGCCCGGTGCGCGGCGGGGTGCGCGGTACCACGATCGGACGCTGGGTCTCCAGGGAAACCGGGCTGACGCCGGAACAGATGAGCCGGCTCCTCGCCGAGCGACAGCAGCGTCCCATCGAGACGCCGATCACGGCGCTGTACTCCAAGACCGACGGCGTGGTGTCCTGGCAGGCGTGCATCGACGAGCACAGCCCCCATGTACGTCACGACGAGGTGCAGGGTTCACACGTGGGGCTCGTGGTCAATGCCGACGTGTACCGCAAGGTCGCGGCGGCGCTGGCGCCGTATCACGACGCCTGAACCTCAGGACTGGTTGCGTTTGGGCTCGACCGCGGAGACGTCGTCCGCCGGGTCGGGCTGGTCCGTGGCCTGCGCCGGGCCCGCCTCGGATTCGCCGGCATCGCTGCCGCGCTCTTCCCCACGCTGCGATCGGCGCGGGTCCGGGAAGGCCCGTTCCATCGCCTGACGCATGAAGTTGAAGGGATTCAGATCGCTCATTTCGCGCATCCGCCGACGGAACTGATCCTGATGCTCGAGAAAGGTGAGGATGCTCTGCTCGATGTAGCGCGAGACGACGTTGCCGGCGTTGTTGCCGTAGAAGCGGATGATCTGCTCGATGGCGCGGTTGGTGAGCACCGGCTCGTGGCCTTCGGCCTCCTGCTCGGAGAGAATCTGCAGCAGGATGGTTCGCGTGATGTCGGATCCATCTTTGCTGTCGAGGACCTTGATGCTGTCGCCTTTGAGAATCATCAGGCGAACGTCTTCGACGGTTACGTAGTGGCTGTCAGTCAGATCGTAGAGGCGTCGGTTCGGGTACTTCTTCAGTTCGCGCACGCCGCGGATCCTCCGTTGGCTCGGGCGGTTTCTGGGCTCGTCAGGGTTCGCTCCGGTCGCGGATAGACCATGGCGCGGCACCCGGTGTTGCGCTGGAAGGGCTTCCACGCACCTTCCGGTTGCGCGAGCCGGTCGGCCAGCGCGTGGAACACCAGAGGATTCAAGGCCATGCCCGAATGGCTGCCGAGCACTTCGATGTTCTCCGAGTATTCGCCCGAGTACTCCAGACACGTCGACCAGTGGACCACGCCGTCGGCCTTGGAGTAAATGGCCGTGCTCGGGACCGGCGGAGCCTGCGGGGTGAAGTTGAGCATCTGGTCGCGCATTTCATCCGGGGACATGCCGGACATGTATTGAAACAGACGGCCGACCAGCGCGTTGGTACTATCCGCCCCGTGAGACGAGAACGGACTGCCCAGGGTGATCACCTGGCGTACCTGGCCGGCGAAGCGTCTTGCCAGTTCCCGGGCGTAGACGCCCCCGAGGCTCTGGCCGACCAGTGAAATGCGGCGGTCATGTTCGCCGGCTACGCTGGCGAAATGATCGGTCAGGCGATCCAGAAGTTCGACTCTGCCGGTGTTCTGGCCGAGTCCCCAGGGCAGGGGCTGGTAGCCCAGGCGTTTGAGGTAGCGGCGCAGGATGGCAGTGGACTCGTCGCCGGCCGTGAAACCCGGCAGAACCATGACCGGTTGCCCGTCTCCGGAGGCTTGGCTTCCCAACAGGGGCCAGAGGTAGGCCAGTGACGTCATCTCCATGAGTACGCGAGGCAGTTCCGTCGCCGAGTTCAGGGCGCTGGGGCCCTTGGGCCGGTACTTGACGACGTCGATTACCTGGTACACACGCACCGCCAGAAGCAGATGTTTCCCGAGTGTTACGAAGATTGTCAGACGGGTCAAACCCTTTTTGGTGCACTGCGGTACGAGACTTGTATGAATTACCCGAGCAATCTGTCGGAAACCGTTGATCTGCAGTCGCCGATCGGTACAATTCGCGCCCCTGGAACGGCTGCTACTGCACCAAAGCCGGGCGCACTGGCGGTGTCTGCACCAATCCTACGCGACCGAGCACGCCCTGCAGCGACAACACCGTTCGAAAATTCAAGCGCTTACGTACGGTGCGGCGTTGGCACGACCGTTGCTGCTCTTAAAGGTGTCGAGAGTGCCAAGGGTGTCAAGGGTGTCGGGGGCGCGACCCGAACGAACGAAAACTACTACCTGATCCAGAAGGAGGATTATTCCCGTGTATAAGCTGGCTGGCCTGGATGCTGGATTTCTCTACAACGAGACTCCACGTGCGCCACAGCACATCGCCTCGATTCAGGTCCTGGAGCTGCCCGACGGGGTCGGCACCGCTGAATTCATCGCCGATCTGAAGCAGCTGCTGCTCGATCGGGCACATCTCGTTTCGTACTTCACCAACAAACTGCAATACGTGCCGTTCATGCTGGATCACCCGGTGTGGGTACGGGACGCCGCATTCGACATCGACAATCACGTGCTGCACGCGGAAGTCGCGTCTCCCGGCGGTCGCGCTGAGCTCGAGGCGAAGATCGCCGAACTTCACGCCACGCCGCTGGACCGCAGCAAACCGCTTTGGGAGCTCTGGGTTCTGACCGGCCTGGAAGGCGGCCGCATCGCCTATTACAACCGGGTTCACCACGCGTGCCTCGATGGCGTGTCCGGTCAGGCGGCCGTGGCCGCCATCATGGACGTCACGCCGGAACCCCGGGTCGTAGAGCAACCGCCGGCAGCGTTCGCGCAACGGCCCGATCACCGTAGCGGCCTCGACATGCTCCTCGGTGCGTTCGAGAACTTCGCCCGTTTCCAGCTGCGCCAGGCAACGGGCCTGCTGGATCAGGTAGAGACCGCCCGGCGACTGTGGCAGCGCTCCGTGGATCCCAGCAAAGGGTTCGGCGCGCTGATGGAGAGCGCGCCGAAGACCCGTTTCAACCATTCGGTGGACAGGGCTCGCAGCTACGCCACCGGTGAGCTGCCTCTTGGCGACCTCAAGGCCATCGGTAAGGCGACGGGAACGTCGTTGAACGACGTCTTCCTGGCAGTCTGCTCCGGCGCACTGCGCGCCTACCTGTCGCGCCGCGGCGAGCTGCCCGAGGCGTCGATGGTTGCCGGGTGCCCGGTCTCCCTGCGCCAGCCGGGAGACACCTCGGCGAACAACCAGGTCACCATGATGATGGTGAGCTTCGCCAGCGACGAGTCCGATCCGGTGAAGCGGCTGCTCAGGATCGGTCTGTCGTCGGCGCAGGCGAAGGGCGTGGTCGCCGACGCCGCGGGCAGTTTCGACAGCGACGTAGCACTGCCCGGTCTGCCCGGGGTCATGAGTGCCGCCATGCGCCTGTTCGAGGCCGCGGATCTGGCGGAGTCGCTTCCGCGGCTGCCCTGCAATGCCGTCGTTTCCAACGTCCCGGGTCCGCGCCAGCAGCTCTACTCCCTGGGCGCCCGGGTGCTGACCCACTATCCGGTGTCGATCCCCGCGCATACCCAGGGTATGAACATCACCGTGCAGAGCTACCTGGACCAGATGTTCTTCGGCATCACCGCCTGCGCGAAAGCACTGCCGGATGCCGACGTCCTGCGCAACGACATGCTGGCGGCGTTCGTCGAGCTCAAGGCGCGGGTCTTGAAGGCTCCGGCCGCGTTCCCCCCGCGCGAGCGCGCACGGGCGGTGGGAGAACGGCCGCTCAAGCCCCTCGGCGCCACGGCACACCGCTCCGAAGACGCCGAGGCCGCGTGAGCGGGGCCGTACAGCCGTGCTGTCAGCCGATTCAAGAAATATGTGCACTGCACAAAAAAAGGGCTTGATTTGACTTATTGTGTGGTGCACAATGCATTTGTGCATCGCAATAAATGACTGCATCGCCCCGTTGAAGCGGGCGTTTCACCAGACGAGGAGATGGATTGATGAACGCTTTTGAAAGAACTGCCCAATTCGGTCGCGAACTGTTCGAGATCAACGCAGAGAGCATGCGCAAGATCACCGAACTGTCCGCCGAGAACTTCAAGAAGTACGTCGAGCTGAACCAGGACTACATGCAGAAGCTGCCGGAAGTCCGTGAGCTGAGCACGTTCGTGGAACTGCAGCGCGAGTACAACGAGAAGCTGTGGAAGGGCATGCAGGACGACCTGAAAGCCCGCGGCGACATCGTTCGCGAGGCCGTGGAAGAGACCGGCGGCGTGCTGCGCGGTGTATTCAGCAGCGCGACCGACCAGGTCGAGAAGGCGGCTGACCAGGTCAGCGAAGCTGCTGCCGCTGCCTGAATCTGACGTGGCGGCTCCGGCCTAGATGCCGGAGCCGGGCTCGAAAGACCCAGAGGCCTGCCGTTCTTCGGAACCGCGGGCCTCTTTCGTATGGGAACCGGCGTACGAACAGCCGTCTGAACAGGTGTCTGAACAGGAGGAACCTCGCCGTGGAACGATCCACTGCCCTGATCACCGGCGCCTCGTCGGGCATCGGCTACGAACTCGCCCGCGTGTTCGCCGCCAACGGTCACGACCTGATCGTCACCGCCAGGCGCGAGGATCGCCTGGCCCAGCTCGCACAGGCGCTGCCGAAGGGCGCGCAGGTGCACGTGGTGCCCGTCGATCTCACGAAGAGCCGGGGTCCAGCCAAGCTCCTGGCCGAAGTCAAGGCATCCGGGCGGCGTGTCGACGTTCTGGTCAACAACGCGGGCGTTGCCGCTTCGGGGCCATTTCAGGACCTCGGTGCTCAGGCGATGCGTGACCTGCTGCAGCTCAACGTCCGTGCCCTCACCGAGCTCACCCACGGCCTGCTGCCCGGCATGATCGAGCGCGGCCGGGGTCGCATCCTCAACGTCGCTTCCGTGGCGTCGTTTCAGGGGATCCCGGGCATGACCCTGTACAGTGCCAGCAAGGCGTTCGTACTCGCCCTGACGGAAGGCCTGTCGGAGGACCTCCGGGGTACCGGGGTGACCGCCACCGCGCTCTGCCCCGGACCCACCAAGACCGAGATGGTGGAAGAGCTGAAGAGCCTGGAACTGGCCGGACCGTTTCTGTCGAGCGCTCGCGAGGTGGCGCAGGACGGCTACCGCGCCTGCATGGCCGGTGAGGTCGTCCGGGTGCCCGGCCTGATGAATCAGGCGATGGTGGGCTGGATGCAGTTTCAGCCGCGCTGGATGGTGCGCCTGTTCGCCGGCGCCCTGTCGCGCAGCAGGTCGGCCTAGGTTCCTCTACCGGATCCGCACGGCCAGCACGTCGCACGTGATGCCGTGAATCACGGCGTTTGCCACGGACCCGAGCAGCAGCTGCACGCCGTGTTTGCCGTGGGTTCCCACGACCAGCATGTCGGCGTCGAGCTCTTCGACCGCTTTCTGAATTTCCATCTGCGGGGGCCCGTGGCGAACGATCATCGCCTCCTGGCGGAGCCCGCGGCTGGCGGCGATGGTCTTCAGCTGCGCCCGTGCCAGGCCGTCGGCTTCCTCCTCGAAGCGCAGCCCGACGTCGGAGATGGTCGCCGGGCTGATGCCCGCATAGCCGTGGTGGAACGGTTTGATCACGTGCACCACGCTGAGGTCGGCGTGTTCCTGCGCGCCGAGTATCTGGGCAATGTCCAGTACCTGGTGGGATTCATCCGACAGGTCGACGGCCGCGACGATGCGCCGATACTTGTCCCGGGCCGGCCGCACGGTGGCGTCGCCACCGGGCACGCGTACTGCCAGGACGTTGCGCTCGGTGCCGTGCAGAACGGCGTTGGCCGTGGATCCGAGCAGTCGCTTTATCCCGTGACGGCCGTGGGTGCCGAGCACGATCAGGTCGTGGTCGTGGTCCTGCGCTTGTTGCTGGATCAGTGAGGCCGCATGTCCCTCGAGCAGGTGATAGCCCTCGATTTCGTGGTTGGCGCAGAGCGTCTGCAGGTACGTCTTTATTTCTCCGACCATCCGGCCGTGCAGATCGTCGACCAGGGCGAAGCTGGGATCCCCCATATTGTAGAAGTGGCTGCGTTCGAGCACGTGCACGAGCGTCAGGCTCACGCCGGGCAGCAGCTGGCGGGCGCTTTCGAGCACGTAGTTCGCCGACGCCTCTTCCAGGTCGACGGCTACCAGGACGTTGTTGAAGGTGCTCATGGCTCTACCTGTACTTTGATGGATCGGGTGCGTTTGTCGGCCGCGGTGGCGAAGGCTTCTGCCACCTGGTCGAGTTTGAACCGGTGGGTGACCAGGGGCGCGAGCAGGTCGCGGCGCTCGACCACGAGCTGGGTCGCCAGGCCGAAATCGGGATGCCGGCATTCGCGGCCGTAGCAGTTCGACGCCCGCAGGCTCAGCTCCTTGCGGAAAAATTCGAATCCCGGCAGAGGCGGGCTGCCTTCGAACACGCCGAGCATGAGAATCCTGCCGCCGCTGCGGGCCACGCTCACCGCCTCGGTGAGCGTCTCGGCATGTCCGCCGACGGTCTCCACCACCACGTCGGCGTGTTGCTCGCCAACTTCGTCGATCAGGGCCGCGGCGCCATTGAACACCCGGTCGGCGCCAAGTGCCAGCGCCAGCTCGCGCTGGTGCTCGTAGCGGGCGGTGATCAGTACCTCGGCCGCGCCCGCCGCGCGGGCGGCAACGATGCTGAGCAGGCCGATGCTGCCGCCGCCGAGCACGGCAACCCGATCGCCGAGTCCGATGGCGGCCAGTCGAATCCCCCGGGTGCATACGGCCATGGGCTCGGCGAGCGCCGCGACGGACGCGGGCAGATCGCCCGGGAGCAGATAAAGGCCATCCGCGGGGACCGTGAGGTATTCCGCCATCCCGCCGGGCCGGGTGAATCCACACAGCTTCACCGTCGGGCAGAGATTGGGCAGGCCGCGGCGACATTGCCCGCACTGGCCGCAGCCCAGCAACGGCTCGAGCGCCACGTGGCTGCCGTGGCTGAGATCGACGCCGTCTCCGGTCGCATCGACGAATCCAGCGACTTCGTGGCCGGGCTGAACGCCCTTCGATTGCGCGCCGTGGGCGTAGAGCAGATTGAGGTCGCTGCCGCAGATGCCCACCGCGCTGACGGCCAGGCGCACCCAGCCCGGCCGTGGTTCCGGCGGATTCCGTTCGATGACGCCGATTTCGCCGGTGTCGCCGAAGACCGCTGCGCGCATTCCGTTCCCCCTGCGGATGATCCACCATCGTAAACCCCGCCACCGGACCCGACAACGCTGGTGCGCGGCGGGGATTCTCGTAGACTGTGGCAAACGGGGGGAGTTAGACATGGGCACTTACATCATGCTGAGCACGCTCACCGACGAAGGACGCAAGACGCTCAAGGAGCGTCCGGAGCGGCTCAAGGAAGTGAACAAGGAAGTCGAATCCATGGGCGCCCGGGTGATTTCCCAGTACGCGCTGCTCGGCGGCTACGACTTCGTCAACGTCATCGAAGCGCCGACCAACGAGGTGATGTCGCGGATCGCCATGGAACTGGGATCCCGGGGCACGATCAAGGTGCAGACGTTTCCCGGGATGGAGATCGGCGCGTTCGTCGAGATGCTTCAGGGCAAATCGCCCGGCGGCGCCTAGCCCGGCCGGCAAACCGAGCGGTTCGGTCCGGGCCGCTGCCACAGGGGAGAGATCATGCCGGTATACGTCATGCTGATGCGCTATCACTCTGCGGGCATGCGCGCGGTGCGCGAGAACCCGCAGGCACTGCTCGGCGTCCATGAAGCGCTGCAGCGCTGGGAAGCCAAGGTGCTGCAAAGCTACCGGATCACCGGCGAGTGGGACCAGTGCACGATCTTCGAGTCCCCGGACAACTTCAAGGCGTATCGGGCGAGCCTCGCCCAGGAGATCAGCACGACGGCAGACACCGAAATCCTCCCGGCCATCGACTTCGACCTGTTCAGCCGGCTGATCGCGACCGAAGCCGGCACAGAGGGGCCCCATCACTGGCAGATCAGCTGGTGGGCCAAGGTGGCCCGTCTGGCCTGCCGCTGGCGCGCCTACGACCGCTGGATGCACAAGTACTGCAAGCCGTTCACGGTGATCGGTCGGGAAAAATTCCGGGGCCTCAAAGGTCCCTGCATCGTCGTCGCCAATCATACGAGTCACATGGATGGCATCGCCCTGAATGCGGCCCTGCCGTTCCGGATCCGCTGGAACGTCTATGCCGGAGCGGCGGCCGACCGCTGGTTCGTCAAGGGGCGCAAGGAACTCATCATGCAGCCCTGGTACCAGTCGCTGGCCATGGGGTCGTTTCCGATCCAGCGCGGCGGCGGATCCAAGGCGCTGGAGTACCCACGCTGGCTGCTCGACCAGGGCTGCAACCTGATCATCTTTCCGGAAGGCACCCGATCGACCAGCCGCAGCATGGCGAAATTCCGCCACGGGGTGTCGGTGCTGGCGCTGGAGAAAAACGTGCCGGTGGTGCCGGTGTTCCTCACCGGGTTGCGGGCGATCCGTCCCAAAGGGACCCGGGAGGTCTTTCCCGGCCCGGCGGGGGCTTACATCCTCGACCCGATCCACTTCGAGCCGGGCACCAGCGTGCCGGATGCCACGCGGCGGCTATACGACGCGATGAACGAGGTCCACCAGCGGGTGGCTCAGTTCGGCGATGCCGCCGTCACGGGGGTTCCGGAGCCCACGTCGGGCAGCGTGCCGTCGAGCCAGCCCAGCAGGTCCTGAACCACCTCGTCGCGATTGGTCTCGTTCAGCATTTCGTGGCGGCCGCCGTCGTACAGCCGGTAGTGCAGGTGCTGCAGATGGCGCCGGTAGCGCGCCAGCAACCGCTCGAGATTCCTGCCCTCCGCGTGCACCGGGTCGTCGCTGCCGGAGAACACGTACAGCGGTAGTGCGGGTGGAATCTGCAGTACGTTTTCCATGTGCTTGGCTTCACGGGCGCCGGCGAACAGGTCGCACAGGCTGCCGCAGCGCAGCACGAACCCGCAGCGCGGATCGTCGACGTAGGCCTGCACCTCGTCGGGGTCGCGGCTCAGCCATTCGTAGCCAGTGGCCGCCGGGCCGTCGAAGGCCTTGTTGGACTTGCCGAACAGCAGCGACTGCATGAGCGCGCTCTCCGCCTCCGGGCCGAGCCGCCAGCGCTCGAAGCGGGCCAGGGTGCGCGATATCCAGGACTGGATCGCGCCCGCCATTCCCGGCGATCCGGACAGCACCGCGGCATCGATGCGGCTGCCGTAACGGTACAGGTACTGCTGGCTCATCATCGCGCCCATGCTGTGCCCGAGCAGCACCACGGGCCGACCGGGATGGGTCTCGCGAATGTGGTTGGTCAGATCACCGGCATCGGCAATCACCCGGTTCCAGCCATCCTCGCCCATCCAGCCGAGCCGCTCGGGATCCGCGGTTCCGCCATGGCCGCGATGGTCGTTGGCGTAGACCGCGTAGCCGGCCTCGGTGAGCGCGCGGGCGAGCCGATCGTAGCGGCCGGCGTGCTCGCCCATGCCATGGGCGATCTGGACGACGGCGCGGGGCGGTCCGCCCGGCAGCCAGCGGTAGACGTGAATGCGTTTGCCGTCGCCGGCCTGCAGCGTGAAGCTATCCATGGTTCTCCCTCAGACCGTGCCGTGGGCGAGAAGGTGCTCGACGGCACGAGCCACGCCGGCCTCGTCGTTGCGCGCGGTCACCGTGGTGGCGGCGGCCTTGGTGCGTTCGTCCGCCTGACCCATGGCCACCGAGGCGCCGGAGATGCGGAACATCTCGATGTCGTTCTCGGCATCGCCGAAAGTGACCACCTGCCGGGGTGACAGCCCCAGATGTTCGCACGCCTTCTCGAGCGCCCGGCCTTTGCTGGCTTTGGAGGAGGTGAGGGTGTAGATGACCTTGCCGCTGGGCCCGATGCTGTCGAAGAAGTGCACCCGCTCGGCGTAGCGCGGTTTGAGCTCGTCGCGGATCCGCCGGTACACGCCGGAACCCTGGATGTTGGCCACCCGCGGCAGGGTGGGATCGGCGCCTTCGAGCTTCGACACCCAGGTCATCTCCGCCGGCATCGCCGCCGGGTCCGGCTGGCCGTCGAGCTTGAGCAACACCCGGTCCTCGACGGTGATCGTGGCAATACAGCGTTCGGCATCGCAGATCGCGTAGAGGTCCCGGGTGAAGTCCTCGGGCAGACGCTCGTCGAAGATGTCGCCGTCGAGTTCCGGCGAGTACACCTGGGCGCCGGAGCAGGTGATCGCGAGCCCCTCGATGCCGATCTTCGCCTCGACCCGCTGAGCCATCTGCTTCCAGCGCGCGGTGGCAATGATGATCTGCAGCCCGGCCGCATGGGCTGCGCGCAGGGCGGTGATGTTGTCCGCGGGGACGTCTTCGCCCACCAGCAGGGTCCCGTCCAGGTCGATGGCCAGGGCTTTGAATTGCATCGCGTCCTCGAGCTCTGCGAAAGCTGCATTGTAGCGCGCGGACCAATGTGGATATCGACCCTGGCCGACGGTATCTTCCGTGGCGCTGCCTGGGTGGTGAAACTGGTAGACACAAGGGACTTAAAATCCCTGGGCCGAAAGGCCGTGCGGGTTCGACTCCCGCCCCGGGCACCACCGTTCAATCCGGCCGAGGTGATGGCATGGTCCCCGTCAATTCCGTGGACGAGTACGTCGCGACGG
>JAVJTA010000005.1:0-527088 GCA_040219135.1 Pseudomonadales bacterium
ATCGAGGAGGCGGGCGACGAACTTGAGGCGTTCTTCCATGCGGTCACACTCCTTCCAGGGCATTTGGGGACTCCCCAAATGCCTGAATTGTGTAACCTATGTCTCCGGTATGAAGTGTTACCTATCTGTCGGGTAGCTCACCCTCTATATCAAATGGTTATGAAAAACCCGCACGCTATCTAGGCATCTCAATGGACTAAAATATAGGCCTTGGACTACGCAGATAGTCCGAAGCCTGCAGTCCAGTCGCTGTTTTCGATAACTGGAGGTGAAGATGTCTGAGAAGCGAACACGAAAGAACCATTGGCCACCGAGATCGCGGGAGCACCACGGGGCGATCTATTACCAGGTGCCAACAGGGCAACGCCAGCACTGGGACGGCAAAACCATGTTTCGTTTGGGCAAGACGGAAGCTGAAGCTTGGGCGCATTGGTATGCCCGTACAGAATTAGGGGTCGACGTGCCGACCACGATGGGTCAGCCGTTTGATCGGTACTCCGCGGAAGCGCTGCCAAAGAAGGCTCCTCGAACGCAGGAAGGGTATGCGGCAGCAATCGCTCTGCTACGCCCAGAGCCGCGTCACGTGTATGCCTACATGGATAAGCGTCCCCCGATCGCGGCCAATCGTGAAAAAGCAACGCTTTCAGCTGTGATGACCGAGTGCGTTCGATGGGGAGCATTTGGTTAGAGGGGTTAAACGCAACGCTGAAACGCCTCGTTCTAGATACGTAGAAGATTCGGAACTCGACGCTTTCTTGGAGTGTTGCTCTCCGTTTCTGAGAGCCTATGTGACTTTGAAGATGATAACAGGTCTGCGCCAAGGCCAGCTTATCAGTCTGACTGCCGACTCTTGGGATGGTTCGTGCCTTACTGCACCAGCAGCGAAAGGTGAGAAGCCGGTTCGCTATAGAGGGTTTGGACTAGACACCGCCATTGCGGCGCTGCTTTCGCTACAAGCTACTAGCGACCCAATTTACATTGTTGGCGATCGTCGAGGCGAGCAGTACACCGACGGTGGATTTCGTGCGATATGGAGGCGAGCTATGAATAAGTTCATCTCCGCTGGCGGCAAGCGTTTTCGAGAAAATGACTTGCGAGCGAAGGTGGCTAGTGATGATCCGCAGTTCGCTACCGATAGGCTTGGTCATCAGAGCCCCGCCACAACTAGGAAGCACTATCATCGGAAACCCGTCGTAGTACCGGTCTTGGAGAAATTACAACCCACATAGTGCGGTGCTGGAGCCTTAGGTGCTAGGTGAACTCACTAGGAGGGAGATCGTACGAACTTTGTCGATGACCTTGTCGACGTGACCTGCTGTTGATCCTGCGACTAATATCCCGAGTTCCATGGACATATCTTTAGAGTACTGAGTGAGGTTCGAGGAACCAACGTACGCTCTTTTACCATCAGCGATTACGACCTTCGCGTGAAACGTCTCGAATAGAGCAGGGTTCTGGTCACGGCGGATTGCGAAGTCGTAAACGAATACTCCCAGGCGTCTGAGGTCTCCCTCTATAGCGTCGAAACCGATTGGATAGTGGGTGCTAGTTGGATCGCTTAGGAACCTTAGGATGAGTTCACGTCGAACCGACTCAGAAGTACCTCTCAGTAAAGCAAGAGCCCATTCCGCGCCAACATTGTCCAAGAATGGCGTCATTATGGTAAGTCGATCTTGAGCGGACGAAGCCAGACTTAAAAATGCTTCTTCAGTCTCTTGGACGTTTATTGCCAGAGACAGATCATTTGATATGGATTCATCGAGTTTGCTCGGAAGCTTCGGTCGAGTTAGCACGACCTCCGACTTCTCTGCTTCAAGTGTTTGCTGATCTCTGGACTTCTGAGCTAAAGCGCCTTTAAGCGCGCTCTGTATTTGGCGGAGATCAGATTTGCTTCGATCAGAGAGGAGCCCTTGATCGGTCGTTTTTAGCACATCGGTCTGTACGAACGCATCGATGACGCTAAGTGCCTCCGAGCGGCGTACGTGGCTAACATTGCCAGCGGACATCAGTGCATCGGTGGAAGTTGGGTGGGTCGGTTTCACCGAGACTAGAGCATCGAGAATCCGAATCCCGGTTTCCAGCTTGTCGGCTAGCCTATCTAGAAGCTGGTAGTCCTCATCTTTCACCAGGAGCTATCCTATCGGCTGCAACAGAGAGATAGCCCTCAATCCAATCGTTGTAGCCGTCTTCTTCTGGCTTTCCGTTCCCGTTCAATACTGACCGCGAAAGCAAGCGGTTCTGCGCAATGCAGGATATTTCGGGGATCATCAGGCAATCCGGACATGCTCCGCCGCGCTCGGTACATAGAGTCCCCAATCCACAGTCCAATGAGATAGGGCTTAGAAGGTGGTCCAGAAAGGCTCGGCCATTGTTCCTCCACATCGCGGAGATGTTCCCTAAGTCCATAGTCATTCCCGACCGGAAGACTACGAACGCTAAGTCTGCTGGGAAAATGTATTCACCTAAGGATCCTGCGTCCAAGCCTGCGAATTCGGTGACGGTCTGAATAAGGTGATGAGCATATGTATGAAGCAAGCTATAGACAGCTAAATGGACCATCGGGCGGCGCTGTTCGGTGCGAATCGGGAGGTTGTCCAGATACTGAGAGAACTCGAAGACGTTTGAGAGCAGCGTTGTTGCTACGGAATCCGTCGAAAGGGCTGAGCTTTCTTCACACTGAATTCTGATTAGCCACTCGTGAACAATCCGTTCATCGAGCTGAACATAAATCGCCTCGTTTCCTTGAGTTAGCGCGTATACAGGACTTGCCTGGACATCACCAACATTCACCTGCGAAAAGAGGTTTAACCTGACCGGCATCGTCATTCCGTGCCGGTTTGGAAGCGCGGGTGACGCCGACATCCTCGAATACCCAAATGTGAAATAGCATAAATCGAACTTCCGTATCAGACCCATTCGAGAAATTCCAAGGCGGTTGTAGTAGGACTCTATACCGCCCTCGAATTCGGTGTGTTCGATGTCGGAATCAGGGTTTTCGAAAGGCACGAAAGGGCGTTTCCCACTGGGTCCGGGCCCCGCGTTGATTGTCTCGTTGACCAAGGCTTGATGCTCTACGAGGAGCCTGAAGGAGTCATACTTAGAGGGTAGAAAGTGTCTACGATCAATCCATTGATCGATTGCGGGCGTAAGCTGCACTCCTGGTGTCAGATACCCCTTCTCCTCCCAAATCTCCAGAATGTCGGAGGCTGCCTTTAGCATTTCCTCTTTGATCTCACCGTCCTCGAGAGTCTCCGCTAGGCGAACTCTATTTAGATAGGTGTCCAATCGTTGGGACTCTTCAGGGTAGGACTGCATCGTTGACTCAATAACGTCGAGGTCCATTTCCTCAGCCGGCATTCCAAGACGATCCGCGACAAAAAAGCGCAGGTCATCGACGCGGTTTCGAGCCAATCGCTCTAGGAGGCTGCCGTCCTTGAAAGCTAGAATTCGGTCACCTTGAGAGTAATGAACAACTGACGCCCGATATGAGGTGGCCTCCATTCTCGTTTCCGCTAGGCGCCCCTCGTGTATCTGCTCACGAAGCATCTCTAAGGTTGCTTTATCCTGTTGAATCCACCTGTCGGTGTTTGGGATTCCGCAGGCCGCACATCTGAAATACCAGTTTCCAATCTGAGAACTCGATCGATCGAGACAGAATTCTTGGGAGCCGCATGTACAGGGTCGTGGCCAAGCAACCGTACCGCGGTCTGCATACCATTGGTTGCGCATCGGCTTTGCGGCTTCGACACCACCGGACCAGTGGATAAACATGACGTGCAGCTGTTGCCAGTCACAGAATCGGCTAGAGTCTGATCTGCAGCGACAGGTCTGCAGCGCACGCAAGCTCTGGTGAAGTTCGTATGCTGATCTGAACCATCGAACCAAGCCACACTGGCTACAAACCAATGTGAGTGGGTCGGGGACGTACCCCACACGATCCGCGACGACGAGTTCGAATACTGAGCCAATATCTCCTCGAACCTGCCCCGCATCGTCGAGCAGGCGCCCGTCTAGACACATACCTGGTAGGACTTGGCGGTCATCATTCCCCGGCCGGACAGACATCGCCCGCTCCAGCCAGCTCCTTGAGATCTCCTCGATACGATCACGGACAAGTCGCTCAATGTGAGGGGCGATGTTTGCACGGCGGACCGAAACGGCCACCGTTCTGCACGCAGCAAGCCCACCTTCGAAGGTGAAGTATGATCCGGGGGCGTAAGCCGACATCAATTGCGTTCTGGACCGCTGCATGCGCGGTCCAGCAGGCCGGTCAGGCATTCTCAATCCCTCCGCTCCTATTCATCGTCTATCCCCCCTGTTCCTCGTCTCAGAAATCTCATTAGCTCTTGGAACTCGTCTGCATCGAGTCGTCGCCTTGGCGCTCCGGTTGCGACTAGGTAGGGAACCAGCGAACCCGGGACGTCGACGTCTCGGAGCGAAGTCATCGGCCTCTCTAGTGTCTCTGGACTCCGCTTGGCGACTTCCTCAAAAAAATCCCGCAACGCCAGATTTTGCATGTCTGGATCCTGCATGTTGTCCCAAATACCGCGGACGCGAATCTGTATGAGCTCTCTGTAGTATTCCGAGTTGGGAGGCGCGTACTGTGTGCCGAGTCCGATCGCCTCCGCGATGAAGTCCGCAATGATTCGCCGTAACCGGGCAGGATCCTGCGCAGCGGTTCTAATGTCGGAAACGCGGCCGTAGCTCGGCACTCTAGATTTTTGATTAGGCTCGGCGGCAATGAGTTCGGGAATCGCCTTCTCAATCATGAGGTATGTTTGGAAGAAGCTTGGCACGACCCTATTGATAGCGTTTTCAGCCCAGCGGTCGATAGCAGGTGGTTGGATCATCCGTTCGAGAAATCGATGAAAGACGTGATGTGTCTCGACGATGTATCTGTCTCTCTTTCTCTGCGGTACCGGGAGAAGCAAGCTGAAACCCACATGAGAGCGCCCAACCCGAGATGACGCTTGTATGTACTCAGCGATATCGGAGGGCATTCCTGCGAAGAACATAGAGTTCAGCTCTTCGACATCGACTCCATGGGAAATCGCAGAAGTCGCCACAATAGACCTGAGAGTGTGATCCAGGTCGGCAAACTCTTCCCCCGAATTTGGCCGATCTTCGGCTCGCTCAATTACACGTTGAATCAGTCCTGCATCGACTGAGCCTGTAATCAGCTCTCTTTCAAAATCGTCGAGAGACAGCCCTTCTCTTTGATGATCTTTCCTAACCTGCTCCCATTCGGCTGCGAGAATCTGATCACCCCCCTTTTTATTCGTCACGTAGGTGAGAGCTATCCGATGTAGATCTATCAGTGTTGCGAGTTCAGATCGATTGCTCGCCTGTATGGCGTTCGCATACGGCGCGTGCAAGCCGCCGTGGGGTAGCGCGGTAACCAAAAATTTCCTTACAAGTTGTTCATCAGCGTCATCGTCTTCTAGAAGCATAGACATCAGCTTCGAGATGATTAAGTGAAACGCAGAAAGGACTGCGACCGATGCTGTTGTGTGCGGTTTCCCGTTTGTCAGGACCGTCGCATATACCCGTCGACGCTGTGCGCGGAGTTCTAGGTCTTCAATTTGGCGTTGCGCTGGATCAGTGGACTCAACCGGCGCTGCATAGAATGAAGAGTAGAGATCCGGCCCTGGGCGCGGAAACCATAGTAGTTGTTTTTGGTAAAGGCTTTCGATTTGGCGAGCTGGATCGGATACCGTCGCGGTAGCAGCGACAACTTTGGGTAGGCGTACATTGTTCCGGTTGTCTCTTGCGGCTGATGGAACGTGTTGTGCCAACTCTCGGAAAGCTTTCAACAGTGTTGTTTCAAACAAGCCTGCAAATGTGCCCAGGGATTCCTCGAGCAAGTGAGCCTCATCTTGTATAAGCAAGGATGGATAAGGATCAAAGAAGACCTGGCGACCTGTTTGGTATGTCGGAAACACCGGCTGAGCATTCGGTGCTTGCTCTTGAAACTCTTCCAACTGCGCATTCGTCGGAGTGATTAGTCGGCCGGTTTGTTCATCCATCCAGGGAGCAAATCCAAACATGCCGAACACTTTGCGAATTGTCCGGGGGTTCTGCCCTATTAGAGCTAGCTTGTCGACAGTTCCTATAAGTACGGAAGGTGCATAGGAGTAGATGTCATCATCTACGATGAAAAATGGAAGGAATGGCCAACTGTCGGAGCTGTTCCAATCACACCTAGCGTTAAAACAGACGTGCCCCAGGACACCGTGCCCCAGTGGGCTGCCAGAGCTGCTCGTGCGGCGTAAGCCAGTTTCTGAACCGCAGAACGGGCACTCTGGCAGTTTCCGCCAGTCTTCAATAGCGTTTCGGTATTTACGGTTGTCTCGGAGAAGAGTGTCCTCCTCTTCTTCGGTGTCTATCTCGGGGATGTCCGAGACACCGGGGGCTGAGTGTTGATTCGGAGTATTGCCGCTACCAACCCAGAACCCGATCGAAAATGGCTCCCCTGTTACTCCTTCCTCCTTTCGAACGATCTCAGCCTTGGCAAGCACCTTAGACGCCCGTTGGGCCTGCTGAATTGTCAAAAGACGGAGAGGATAGCGAATCATCGATGTGACCCCAAACAACTTCCCCCTCAAACGGTCAAGAAAGAGGTTGAAGACCAGCAACCCAAAGAACGCCTCCGACTTGCCACCACCAGTTGAAAAATAGAGCAGCGACGCCAAGTCGTCTTTAGTCGGCTCGAAGAAGTCGGAATAATCACTGAGCCGCGTCGCGATACTGGGAATTGCTGAAAGAATGAAGGCGACTTGAAACAATCGCCACGATGTATATCGGTTGCCGGCAACCAACCTCATGGTCTTGTTCATCAGTAGCCAGGCAGCGAATGGATGGTGCGCATCCGTCCCCGGTGCCGAGTCCTTTGCTTGACGCAGCAAGGTGATCCCTCGGTCGATCATGTGCGCCTCAAATCGCCATGCCTCTAAATCCTGGCCAATGGTCGAACGCTCCAATTCGATGTGGGTTGTATCAGAGGGGTCCAGGCCGGTGGTTGGGTCAACATCAAGTGAGTCGACCCAGGACTCAAGTTTGTCAGGTAGCTCCTCGATCGCACTGAGGGCTGTTGACGGGTCAGAAAGAGCTGAAAATGTGCAGTCAACACCATGAGTCTGTGGTTCGATCCTCGGTAGCCTGTATCGCGGCATCCAATCCGTCTCTAAGCGAACTTCGTCTTCTGATTCTGTCGCCAAAACGCCTGCGTTGAAGCCGAGGGCTGCATATCGGAGGTGCTCGTTGAACCGGTATGAGGGTTTGACGCGGTCAAGCCGCATGTATCTATGAACTCTCCTCGGAACATTGCAATTGACTGACACGCAGAAGATTGCCTCGTCCGTTTCGACTGAGTTTTGCCTCGGACGTTGGCTTCTATTCTCGATCGCTAGATGAAGCACCCGCCTGTTGGGATCGGACCAGTCAATGCTTGAACGTATGTCCCAACTCAGTGCGATTCGAGGAATCGCTAACTGATCTACCAACTGGGTGTCTGGTAACGCGGCCCGTTCTTCTCTTATACCTTCTAAAGTGGCATCCCACTCCGCGATCTCTTGCGGGTTAAACGTTCTTCCTCGGGGATAGCAGAACAAACCGCCGGAGCTTTCATCGGGATCCCTCAGCCAGCTAGAGAGACTTCGCTCTATAGCTGCGTGAACAATTCTGTTCGCTTCGCTAATCTGCGAAACTACGTCTGAGTCTGGACTCAGGTCTATCTGAACACTAGGTGAATTGATGTCGATTCGGGTCCACTTATCTAGTGGCCTTTCGTGTCTTACAACCTCAGACGGCGGTACCTGCTGATCGCCAGGACGAACGGAGAATCCGGTAACCTCTTGTGACTCCGGATCACCCTCGACTTCCTCCGATTCCTTCGCATCGACGATTTCGACCGCAGACCGGATTCCAAATCGCTCATGAGCTTCTAGCCGAATCCGCTCTCGGTGGTCGAGCCATTCGGGATTACGTCGATCGTTGTTCCATCGCTCGCACTGGGATTGCCAGACCTCCCGTTCTCTAGATCTGATATCAGCACGCATTTGGCGATCTACCTCGGGCGTAAGCCGAAAGACGACGGGATTGGATTCAAGTTCTGAGCGTGTCGGCAAGATCCTAATGAAGATCCCAAAGTCGACGCGGGCAGTAATCGAGGCATCGACGCCGTTGGCGATCATAATGTCGAATCCCGAGCTGGTTATCCTGATTGGAGAGCTTTCATCATCCAGCCCGAGTTCGTCGGGGTTCGCAGGAAGTAGGAATCCGCTCGTTAATCGACTAGAAGGCTTTTCGCCTAGAATGAGCCGGCCGTTCTCTCCGGTGGCGCAAATCTGACGCAACAAACCACCAAGGAGACCTTCAGCAACTGCCTCCTTTTTTATGGTAGATATGCTGCCCGGATCGGTTCTAGTTGTTCGTGACATTCACAATCTCGTGATGCTCTGGATCTCAAACAGATTTAGGCGAGCTTGGTTTAGTAGTCGATCTACAGTCGCAGCAGAAAGACCTACTAGGTTGGCGACAGAGTCAGGATCGATTAAGAGTCGCTGGTAGAGCATGGTCGCGTATCGTCCTTCCGATCGACGTTCAGCACGGAGACGCGCGATACCCATGCTCCAGTAAATATCGGTGATCTGTTGATCCTTGATTCCAATGGAAACCATAAACGCGTCGTAGTCTTTCTTGGAGCGTGGAGCATGCGAAAGTAAGTTTTCCAGCGGCTGACTGAGCTCGCGTTCTACAGTGACCCAGTAGCGTATTTTCGCATCCGTAAAATCCTCCACATCAGAGTGCGCAGCCGCTAGTCGAACCCGGATCTCCGTGACTGTTTCTGAAGTCGATTTCCCATCGAATTCTTCTTTTATCCTCTCGGCAACGTGCTGGTGATACCGTCTGACCACCTTCTCACAGGCATCGAATCCCGCACTATCCATCAGCGATTCGACGTCATCTCGCATTGCGTCTGAGATGATAAGAACCAGATCTCCCGTCAGAAGATCGTTGCCCCCTTTCTGCGAGAATGGCGGCCGGCGTGTGCTGTCGTATACAAAGAATGGCCGACTGAGGTGGCTAGCCACCGGCGGATGACCGTCGAGATTGAGAACGAAATCTGGTGGAGAGGCGTTACCATATTCTGTGGTGGAGTCGATAGAGATACCGTGAGCCGGACGCCAGTTGGCGGCACGTCTGAGAACCGAGAACGAGGTGTTAATCGAGTCCATATATGAACTGATTTGCTGTTCAACGCTCTCTAGAACCGGCCTGAAGTAATCGTAGGCCTTTACCTTAGTTAGGTGCTCGACGAAAGTCTGAATTCGCTCTGCGTCACCTACGCTGACGACGAGTTCCACTCGCTTCGGCACATCTCTCGCAGCACAAAGTTCGCCGATAGTTCGAGCTCTCGCTCCTAGGACTATCAATCGACGAGCCAACGCTGGATGGTTTTCAGAGAACATTTCAGCTGTGCGTATAACTTGGATGAAATCGGCTTCGCCGGTGTTCAGGTTAAATCCGTTAGCCTGCAATTCGGCGGCAACCAGACGGGCCTGTAGTGCGGACGTTACGGCGACAGTTACCAGCGGCCGCTTCGAGCTGCGTTTTGCTTTTCGGGAACTCTCGACCTGAGCCTGGACTTCCTCTATGAATCGAAACATTGCCTTGCTGCTCGGTGTCCCAGAGTCATAGCTACCGATTAAGCGATTCCCACGCTCTATTGCCGCCTGGATGGCTGCCAGTCTTTTGACAGCGGCATCGGTGTCCAATGCGTCGATCAAGCGAGCGCGAGCGCCGACCCAGGTGTATTCGCGCGTTTTCCAGCTCAACTGTTCTTCGGAGCGAGACTCCTCGTCTAGCGATCGTTGCAACGTAGTCTGGCCACATGGCAATCTGGCTGCCCAGAGGAGGTACCCCCCGCAGCTTCGCAGGCGCTCGGATACGTTCTGCGACTCGTCTTGTGTAGCCTTGGCAAGTCCGTAGAACTCCCGTGCAAGTGCTGCAGATTCAATGTCTGAAATAGAAAGAGTGATGTTTGATCGAACGATCGGCCGCTCGGTGTTTTCGTTCTCAGCGACAACACCGGCATCAAGGCAGAGCAATGGATGTGTGGCGACCGCTTGGGCTGGCCTCTGGTGGGATTTCTTTCTTGCAGAGGCTGTCAGGCGCCTGTCGAGCATTTCAAGAAAGATAGGGTCATCAACGACGATTAGCGCCCCAATTGGCGACCAATTGGCATCTTTACTGATCAATCCTACAAACCGCTCAACCTTCTTAAGCCAGCCGTTGCCTAACCAGTTACGTTGGTGATAGCGCAGGTCCAGAATGGCTACGTCTGGTGCGCGGCCGGCGTCAGCGCTGAGCGCAGTGGAATTCAGTCGCTCAACGATGTCCTGTGCAGATAAATCAGGGTGGATTCCAAACAGAGCGTCTGGCGCGCCTTCAGGAACGCCCAGCCCCTCTGTCGGATACCCTCTTCGGGAAACGTTCGAAAATACTCCTTTGAAGATTCGTTTGGTGAAGTCTCCCCAATATTCTTGACCTGCCGGGAAGCTGGGTATGGTTTCTCCGATGCTTGGGTAACCGTGCGGATCTCCCTCTGCGTCGAGATAGTGGTGAAGAGCAAGGTAGAGGAAATCTTTGTATTCGTTCTCCGTAGCAACTCGGCTGCGGTAGGAATCCGGTTGATTGGATTTGAGCGTTTGCCACTGAGAGGCAGCATTGTTCAACCACGCCGCATCCACTCGGATGTGATTGAGCTCGTTAAACGTGCCTCTTTTTGTTGGATAGATTAGCGTCCGAAGGCCGTTCTTGTTGCCCTGTTCATATTCCCCGAACGTGGCGAGCGCATGGATTGCGGCAACGCTTTGGGGTACAGCAGGCCAAACTAGAGCCAGCTCGATGCTTTTCTCGGAATGCGCCTTTAAGAGTAGGTGCGTGAGCGTTCTATAGGCGGCATGTGGGAGGTCAAACTTTAGGTTTTCGTGACGTTCGTCGGCAAACCTTGCACTACTAACGTACCCGGAAACTTCCGCTGAGATTTCTCGTGGTTGTGAAGTCTTCTTTTTCTCACTCTTCTTCGCGGCTATCTTCTTGGATTGCGGTTTCCTGTGTGCGAGCTTATTCGCGCGATTTCTTGAATCCTCTCGCGCCTGTCTCTGTTTCTCCAGTTGCTCGCGTAAATCTTTTTTCACATCAAACTGGCCGCATGCCGTAACCTTTTGCGACCGCCTGCTCTACAGTCATTCCTCCGGCTATCGCTGACGAGAAGTCATTCGAATCTGGGAGGGGTAGTAGCTCCAGCTCGTACTTTGATACAGCTGAGGTCCCGGCTAAGCATCTGTACATCTGATCAATGGCACGGGTATTCAGTATCCTCGAGAGCATAGAAACACCCACTTGTGTATCACTTCCGCTGGGAACAATAAGATACACGTGGTTTTCTGCGACATACCCATCGTGCCGATGTGCGAAATTCCCGGGAATCGGTGCCGTATACAGACGACGGTCTTGAGAAGAGTTGTTTGTTCTCTTCACCGCGACTGCAGGCCCGTTGATCAGCTCCTCCGAATCGTTTCGAACCCGAATGTATAGCTCCCCTCCAGCTCTATCTTTGGCTCGATGGAAGTCAAACTTCCCGCAAAGAGATACAGCTTCAGACCAGATTAGAGGAACAGTTCTAGAGCGGCTGTTTGGCGATTTGGGCACTGAGAATCTCGCCCGTGTGTCTCTGTTCCAGACGACAGATCCTGTTTTTATCTCGTACCCATAATCCGTAAGGGTAGGTAAGCCTTTATCGAAAACCTGAGCTAACGGTGCCTGTTCGAGAGTTTTCGGTGTTATCCACGGCGCGCCGCTATGCGGCAGCTTAATCTTGCCCAAGAGGGTTCGATTGCATGAATCATCCAGTGAGTACATGCGAGTTTTGGCAGGGCGGCCAAGTCTTCTTTGCGATTCTCGACGCTTGAGCGTAAGAATTGCTGTTTCCTGCTGCACGTGGGAAAAGGTACCAGCACGCTTCTCCATCATGTGAACGCTAACAACGTCGCAGTCCTTGCCGATTTGACTACGCAATCGTTGAAAGTAGCGGCCCGCGAATAGGCTGCCTGGAATAATCAGGCATACCAGGCCGCCTGGGCGAACAAATCGAACCGATTGAGTGATGAACATCCCATATAGATTCGATCCGCCGTTTGCTGAGTCGGAGAATCCCTCCCTATACAAGTGTTTCTCTTCAGCGGTTAGTTTTCGGAACGGCGGATTACCGACCACGATGTCGAAAGACTCAAAGGGTGGAGGTTCAAGGAGCGAATCTCTCACACCAACGTTCAGAAAAGGAACGTCGCCAGTTAGCTTGTTGGCGTTGTGCAACTCAATCAACATGAAGACCCGCGAGAGTCTTATCAAGTCATCGTCGATGTCGAAGCCGTGAAGATTCTGAGCAACGCAATTGATTCGTCTGAGAGACTCAAGTTCCGACTTTGCGAGGGCCGAGGACGCTAGCCGAACCAGTGGGGCGAGAAACGCGCCGCCTCCGGAGCACGGGTCTAGTATCCGCGCGTTTGCTACGTCCCCGCGGTAGGCGCGAACGACTTCCGCGAGCGTCACAGCAGACACATCTGGCGGAGTAAAGTACATACCAAATCTGGTTCGTCGACCCGCGGGGAGAAGTAGGGCGTAAAGACTGCTTATCCAGTAAGCGGCCTCAAGACTATCCAGTTCGAGGAGAAGCGCTAGGAGCCTCGAGTATCCAGGGATTCTTCTTGCAGACCGCTTGTTTGGAAGAGAAATCAACCGCGCAAGGTGGGCGTAACGTTGCTGGATTACATCAATAAGTATGCATCCGATGGTCTCGATGGGGTCGTCACTGGAATGCTCGGCCGCGTGGCGCGAGAATATGGTTAACTGTCGCCTGAGGTAGTCGTATCTAATTGCTTTTCTAGTGGAGACGCTCAAGTTTTTCTTTCGCTAGATTTCTGTTTGAACTATGAGAATGCGTTTCGGTGCCCCTAGGTCTTCTTCGTCACCTGGGAGCTCAATGCGCTCACCGCTTTCTATTCCACTCTCTAGATAGGGTGGAAGTACATCGTGGACGTTGTCTTGGTTAGCGAAGACCTGCGGGGTGGTTGGCGAGCGCGCGGATCGCTTTGGACAGTTGACGAGACATCTCCAAGGCAGCGAGCGTGTGTCTGAGTGGATGTATTTGAAGTTCTTGGTGCCGGAAATCTTCAATGTAGGTCTAACGGTCTGAACGGGTGACACCGTTACGCCGAGTTGATTTGCTTTGAAACTCTTGCAGCAGTGCCAGGCGTTAGCGGCGTCAGAGGCATTGACGCTGTTGTAAAAGCAGTAGAGTGCCTGAGCGCGGTTTTTGAGGGAGTACCGCTCTAGTACATCAAGCTGGTAACGGCCTCTGACTCTATGCGTTAAGCTCTCGTACCTTCCGTTGCGACCTAGTTTCTTTGCCTGCACTGCATATCTACGCCAATTGCCTCTTTGACCGATCCACCATTCGAAGTCAGTGCCGCTGCTTCGCTCTTTGTATCTAGAGGTTTGAAGAAGTCTGATTCTCGGGTCGTTAGTTCGTAACAAATCCAGCGATAGCAGATCTGTGATGGTCTCCTCTCCTAAGCGAATCCCAAGACGTTTTGCGTCGGCTAGCCTCTGCCAGGTTTCTCTTGATAGCCTTTCTAGTGCGGATTCACTCATCGGATCATTTTGATGCTCTATAGAGCACTATTTCTCGACTTTGACCGTCAACACCTAAGAAAAACATTGACCCCCATTTTAGACGTGAATCCTTGGATTTCATCTAGTTACCTACCTATCTGGTCCCTCGAAGGTGGGTGCCTGGGACGGTGGAAAACAGCTCAGGAAGTAGGGGTGCTACGCTGAATCGAAGAGAGATCGCGAACCGCAAATGCTTACGCTCGAAAAATCTCTGCGAATCGAGGACAGCACCTTGGACGCCCTCGGAAGCTCAACGGTACGCAAATCAGGCATGCAAAGGAGTTGATCGCCTCTAGGTCATCTCGGAACGAGGTTGCCCACATACTCAACGTGCATCCCAGCACCTTGTATTGAAACCTCCAGTCTGTGGCGTAGCTATCTCGTCCGGCATCCTGGGCGGGTCGATTTTCATTTCGGGTCCCATCTTTTCTGAAGAGGTAGAACCGAATTACTGTTGAGCTGGGACCGCGTCATGGTCCCATCCCCTCAAGCAGAAGAGCCTATTTTGATTGTCAACCAGCTGCTCACGTTTTGGCAGTTCTGTTCTGATGTCAGCTAGTAGCCTGCCGAGGCGTCGTACCGACGGCATGAACAGAGGCCACGGGGTGTTTACCCTCCTACCACGCCTCCACTCGAAGGCCCCGGATCCGCCCGAACTCCCGCTGATTCCTCGTAACCAGCGTCAGATCCAGCGCCAGCGCGTGCGCCGCGATCAGCAGATCGTTCGGACCGATGAGCGTGCCACGGCGGGTGAGGTCGTGGCGGATGCGGGCATAGTGAACATCGGCCGGCGTCTCGAACGGCAGCACCTCGAGTGCGGACAATATCAGCTTGATACGATTGCGTAGCGCCGGGGAGCCGGATCTCCGGGCGCCGTAGTGCAGTTCCCCGGCCACCACAATGCTGGTACAGACGGTGTCCTCTCCCGCCGCGGTGATCGCCACGGCGACCGGGCCCTGAGGCGCTCTGACGAGATCCGAAAGGACGTCCGTGTCGAGCAGATTGCGTAGCGGCACGCTCAGCCCGCGGGGTCGTCCAGCCCGGGCAGATCCTCGTCCACATCCGGGAACGGAACGTCGAGCGGCTCGAGGGAGCCCAGCAGCGTGAGCAGCTTGCCTTTTCGCACCGGCTCGACGATCAGCCGATCGCCCTCACGATGCACGATGGCCTCGTCGCCTGCGAGCTCGAACTCGCGCGGAATGCGCAGCGCCTGGTTGCGACCGTTTCGAAACAGGCGCACGCGGCGTTGGTCCGGATTGGCGATGTTCATGTCGTCGCTTGGCATAGGTCATAGCATATGCCGACTCGCCTCCGGCGGCAATGTCGTCAGTCATTGAATCTGAAGGCACTCGAGCGGGGTGCGCGACATCGTCTATTGGGCCGTTGCGTCGAAGCCTGCCGAACACGTAATCGATCTGAATCCAGGGCTCAACCAAAGCGCAGGCCCACGGTCGTCGGCGACGCCTCCAGAACGACATCGCCGTGTGCCGTGACGATGGTGGCATGCAACGCCGGCTCGTCGGCCTCGCGCACCACCAGTGGCACGTCGACGTTGCCGAGCAGTCGGCGCAGGACGGCAGCGTGGGGCGATTCCACGGTGATGGCTTCGAGCGTGCCGGCGGCGCGCAGGCCATCGGCGGGATGGACGCAGTCGCCCCAGTCGATGAAGAACGGCATGAGCGCGCCGAATTCGTGGCCGCGGGGAAACAGCAGCTCCCACGCGAGTTCGGTGCCGTCCGGCGTGGTGCGTCGGGTGGCCACCGGACCGCGGGTGTCGACGCCGGCGGCCGCAAGCTGTCGGGCGATGCCGGGTAAATCATCGCTGCGCAGCGCCCAGGTGATCAGCGCCGGCTGGGCGAGATCGGCCAGCGCTGCCGCAAAGTCGCCGCCCTGGGGCTGGTCCGGATCCGGCGCGATGATCTCGAGGTAGCGCCCGTCGGCCAGGCCGAGCAGCGCGTTGCGGGTGCCCCGGCCCGGGTGCGCGCCGCCCGGAACCGGTTCTGCGTCAAACAGCCGGCCGATCTCCGCCACGCCCTCGGCGAGGTCGGCGGCGCCCCACATCAGGTGGTCGACGGTTGTTCTGGTGGCCATGGGGCAAAGACTACATCAAACGCCCCTGGCTACCCTGGATTGGTGTCGAAAGCCCGTCGATCAGCCGAGATCAAGAAACTCCAGCAACGCGCGCCGCACGTCGTCCTGGAGCGCATCCGGCAACTCGCCCAGGTCGCGACGGAACGACGCATTGTCCCACGCGAGCATCTGGTCGATCAGCACCTCACTGTCGCGCGTCAGGCCGCAAACGCCGGCCGGCACGCGTACCCGTAGCGGGAAAGCGTCCTCTGCCAGGGTCCGAGTGGTCAGCGGCAGCACCACGGTGCTCGGCAACCCGGCCTCGGCGAACTCATTCGGCTGAATCGCGAGGCAGGGCCGCTGCTTGCCGGGTTTGGTGCCTGCGCGAGGATCCAGCGCCACCACATAGACATGCCATCGCCTGGGAAGCACCGGTGCGTCAGTCCAGCTTCTTCAGCCGGCTGCCGGGTCGGAAGTCATCCAACGCCGCACGGCTCTCCGGTGCAGCGAGCCTGGCCGCCTTCTTCCAGCGATCTACGCGCTCGGCCCTTTCGGCATCCCGCTCGAGGAGGTCCAGGGCGGCGCGCACCACCTCGATCTTCGTGCGTGCATGCAACCGTTGCTTCAGCGCTTCGATTCGCTCGTTGTCGGCCTCCTGGAGCATCAGCGGCTTTCCCATCGCTTACCCGCATATATAGCTTTAGATAATTCGCGAAATATACCCTTGAGGCGATGGGCAGGTCGACCGACTGGGTGGAGCGCATACCGTCCGGCGGCCGATAGCGCCTGGCCAGACGGCCGACGACCACGCAACACGGGGTTCGTGTACACTGTTTTAGTGTTCAAGATGCTATGTCGACCCCAACTCTGATGAAGAACATTACGCTGAGTGCCGACGAGAAGCTGATCGAGGCGGCCCGGGCCCGCGCCCGTGCAGAACACACCACGCTGAACGAGCAGTTCCGGCAGTGGCTGGAGAGCTATGCGCGCCAACGAGGGCGCATGCAGCAGTACGACGCTGTGGTGGAGGAACTGCGCGGCAAGGTGCGCGTGGGGCGCAAGCTCAGCCGGGACGAGATGAATGAGCGCTGAGCGATTCATCGACACCAACGTCTTCATCTATCAACTCGATTCCCAGGATGCGCGCAAAGCCGCCGTTGCAGACGCCCTCATTCGCGAGGGCATCGAGACGGGCAACGCCTGCATCAGCTATCAGGTCGTGCAGGAATGTCTGAATACGGTGCTGCGAAAAGCCGAGGTGCCACTGGATCATGACGGCGCCCGGCGATATCTCGACCATGTATTGGCACCCCTGTTGCGGCTGTCGGCGAGCGTGGATCTGTATCACCGGGCGTTGGACGTTCAGGGGCGATATCGATACGGCTTCTACGACTCGCTGATCATTGCCGGCGCGCTGGACGCAGGCTGCACGACGCTGCTGAGTGAAGACCTGCAGCATGGGCAGAGGATCGATACGTTGGTGATCAGGAATCCGTTTCTGGCGGATGCTTAGCGCATTTCGGGGAGGTGATACTTCACGGCGTCGCCGGACAGGCTGATGTGTCCTTCCCGTTCCAACGCGCCCATGAGGGCGTCGATCTCTTCCGCCGAAAGCGACTTCCGGAACAGCGACTGAATGGTGTTCGCGAGCGTTTCGCGCTTGCGTGGTCTCGCATTTCCGCGGGAGCGGAGATTGCTCACAATGGCTGAGACTCGGTCGCCGCAGCTTTCGCTGCTCGTTTCTACCCTCTGGATCGGTATCTCCGACAAGTCGGCGTAGCGGTGTGCGCCGATCCCTTCGGCACTAATCCGGTCCAGCAACGGATCGAATCCGCTGTCTTTGCTGAGCACATGGAAACGGCATCCCGGCTCCGTCGTTGCGAGGCGCCCCATGGTGAAGGCGATGTGGAAATCCAGCGCGTTGCGCCCGCTCCCGGAGATCTGAACGTACTCCCCCGCGTTGCCGAGCGCCTGGAGCGCCGCCGCCAGCTCGAAGGACACTTTGCTCTGTTTGGCGCCGACGAAAACGATCACGCGCCAGGTCTCTACGTCCAGCCCGGCAAGGCACCGCGGCTGAACGTTCTCGTAGTCGACCAACAGATAGTTGCGTGCCATGCGCTGAGCGGAATTGCGGCGGTTGCTTCAATTGAGCATAGACGCCGGCGCGGACCACGGCGCAGCACGAAAATCGCCATCATCTGATGTATATTCTGATGCGGCCCACCACAGGCGCTACCGCCATGCGAACCACCCTGAACATCGACGACGAGTTGCTCGACCAGGCCAGACGAATGACCGGCATAGAGGAGAAAGCTGCCCTGGTCCGGGAAGGCCTGCGCGCGCTCATCGAACGTGAGAGCGCCCGGCGTCTCGCGAAACTCGGGGGATCCGAGCCGGACCTTCGCCCGGTGCCGAGGCGTCGTACCGACTCCGTATGATCCTCGTGGACACGTCTGTCTGGGTGGATCACTTCAGGCGCAGCGATGATCGTCTGGTCCGCGCGCTGAACGACGCCCAGGTGCTGACTCATCCCTTCGTCATCGGGGAGCTGGCGTGCGGCAACCTCCAACAGCGCGCGACCGTGCTCGGGCTACTGAGAGATCTGCCGCGATGCAACCCGGCCAGCGATGACGAGGCGTTGTTCTTCGTCGACCGCCAGGCACTCATGGGTCAAGGCATCGGCTACATCGACGCGCACCTGCTCGCCGCCACCCGGCTGAACGAAGGAACGCAGCTTTGGACGAGGGACAAGCGGCTGGGCGCCCTCGCGGATCGCCTCGGACTGGCGCCCAGGCACACACGTTGACCGCAACCGGCTCGCGGTCAAAGACTTCGGGGACAAGGCGGGCTCCTTGAGCCTGAATGAATCTGGCGACGAGAATCAGTATGGGTCGACTCACCATCACGCTCGATGACAATCTGCATCGTGCTCTCAAGGAGACGGCCGCCCGCCATGGGCGCTCGATGAGGTCGATCATCGAGGAGAGCCTGCGGCTGCGTGGCATTCAGGGGGAGGCGAGCGCCCGATCCCTGGTCGAAAAGGCTCGGCAGCGAGCGAATCTCGAACCCCAAGCGGCGGTTGCCGTTGCCATCGAAGAGACGCGTTGCGCGCGCGGGAAATGACCCCATCGACATGGGTTGGACTGACTCAACGGCCGGCTATTGACCCCCGCCCGCCTTCAAGCGCAAATACCGGCAGTTCGACAGAGAAGCAGGAATATGGGAACCACCTTGGACCTACCGGACGACCGCCCACCGTTGGCATTGCCCCTGCTCGAGGTTCGCGACGACTGCCCGCTGCTGAAGCTTCAGCCTGAGGAATTCGAGTCCATCGATTCAGAGGACGAAGCGGATAAGGGCCTCGAGGTCCATCGCCAATGTTGACGTCTACTTGCTGTCGAGAGATTGAATATTGACTTTCACCGTTTGGTCATTCACTGCCACATCATCCGTAACCGCTCAGCCGGATCCGTGAACTCCACTGCCGATGGATCGAATTTATCCGGGCGGTACGGGTAGTAATTCCTCGCGTGATTCCTGAGCCAGACCGTCATCTCTTTCCGGTCGGGATGCTTTGAATCCGCCAACACGCGCAGCAGCTCGGCGTAACCTCCCGGCCCACCGCAATCCTCAGGCGGACATGCGCGCTCGCCGTCCACGCACCGCGGGTATTGATGCGCCGTTTCGGCGATCGCGATGGCCGTGAGCTGCACGTCGTGCTCCCAGCCGTCCCCGAAGTCGTACAGGTGTCGGGCGCGCTGCCCGGGACGTTTGAAGTAACGCGTAATCGGCACCTTCCAGTCAGCACGGAGCGGCGGTTCCTCGTAGTCTTCCTCATCGGGTATGCCAATCCGCACCAGGTGACCGCCTCGCGGGTCGGTCAGCCGAAATTCGTGCAAGTGGTAGTCGAGCCAACCCATGGCATCCTGAATCGCAACGTGCAGATCCCAGAAGGAATAGCGCTCGGGAACCTCGATACGCCGCCAGATCGCGGGCTCGATCTCGAGCAACCGTACGGTGAAGGTGCAAATCAACGGCGGGGACGAGTCCTTCATCCAGACCTACTCTGGCACCTGGATCTGGCCGAAGTGTACACCGCGTGAGGTGCTACCAGACCTCCACGCGCAGGCCGCGGACCCGCCCGAACTCCCGCTGATTCCTGGTCACGAGCGTTAGATCGAGCGCCAGCGCATGCGCTGCGATCAGCAGATCGTTCGGCCCGATGAGCGCGCCGCGGCGCGTCAGATCATGCCGGATGCCGGCATAGTGCTCGTCGGCCGGCGCCTCGAGCGGCAGCACCTCGAGGGCGGACAGGATCAGCTCGATGCGCTTGCGCAGAGCCCGGGAGCCAGACTTCCGGCCGCCGTAGTGCAGCTCCCCCGCCACCACGATGCTGGTGCAGACGGTGTCCTCTCCCTCCGCGGTGATCGCCGTGGCGACGGGTCCATGCGGCCTTCTGACGAGATCGGAAAGGACGTCCGTGTCGAGTAGATAACGCAGCGGCACGATCAGTCCGCCGGTTCGTCCAGCTCCGGCAGGTCCGGATCCACGTCCGGAAATGGGACATCGAGCGGCTTGAGAGACGCCAGCAGCGTGAGCAGTTTGCCCTTGCGCACCGGTTCCACGATCAGCCGGTCTCCTTCACGTCGCAGGATGGCCTCCTCGCCCTCGAGTTCGAACTCGCGCGGTATGCGCAACGCCTGGTTGCGACCGTTTCGAAACAGGCGTACGCGGCGTTGTTCCGGATTCGCTGTGTTCATGTCCTCAGCTGGCATATGCCAAAGCATATGCCAAGCACCCTCCCTCTGCAACGATTGGGGCAGCTGCAATCTCAACGCTCGATCCGGAGATGTTGGCACCCATGGTCAAAGGGCGGATAGCAGCCTGTGTATCGCCTCTGCGTCAGCCCCAGCCCTAATCTCCCAGTCGCTGCCCGATCTCGCGCAGATCGATGCGCGTGGCGCTGACGTTGCCGGCGGTCACCACGGCCTGGTCCGTGTCCGGTGCCTTGTCGATCTCGAACGGCTGCAGGTCGTGGTAGAACTGGTCACCGCGGCGCGCGAAGCACGCTCGGTAGTAGGTCTCGCCGAGCCGCGTGCGGACGATGTCCGGATGCAGCGGCGGGTCCGGAATGTTGAAGCTCCAGGTGATCGGCTCGTCGAGGGCGAGCACGTACTCCTCCCAGATGGTCGGCATCAGTTCGACGGTGGCGGTCTGCATCCGCTCGAGGGAGGCCGGTGGGAAGCTGCGGGTCTCGTACCAGGCCCTGAAGTCCTCGCGGGTCAAAGCCTGCGACAGAGCAATGGCCGGAATCCGCGCGATGTTGGCCTCGAAGCAGGCGCCGAGGGTTCCCGAGGCCATGAAGAACCCGATCCCGGTATTGATCCCGATGTTGATGCCGGAGACCACCACGTCCGGCGGCTGCTCCAGGAGATTGTAGATGCCGAGGTTGACGCAGTCCGCGGGTGTTCCCGTCACCGACCAGGCCGGGGTTCCGTGCAGATCGATGCGGTCGACGTAAACGTCGCCGAAGCGGGTCATCGACTTGCCCTTCCAGCTCTGCTCCCGGGCCGGCACCACGATGCTGAGCTCGCCGTAGCGTTCGAGCAGCCGGATGGCGAGCAGAAACAGCGGCGAGTCGTGGCTGTCGTCGTTGGTGAGGAGTATGCGCATGCGGGTCGTCCAGGTCGTGCCGGGCGAAGTATGCACGGGCGATTGGCCAGACGCTCGACCGTGCTCCGGTGATGCGCCACCTGGTTGCCCGACTATGGCCTGCCCTCGAGGAGACGCCGCTCGAGCAGCGACTGCATGTCCCTGCGGCCATCCGTGATCAACAGCACGAGCACTTCGTTGCCGATCACCCGGTAGATGATCCGGTACGGCTTGAAGAACACCTCACGGTACTCCCGCACCCCGATCGCGGAAAGCTCTCTGGGAAAGACGCCACGTTCCGGATTCCGGGCCAGGCTGCCGAGCGTCGCTTCGATTTTCTCCAGAACACGATCCGCGCTGGCCGCAGAGTCGTGACCGTCGATGTATTCGATCAGTTCTTCGAGGTCGGTCGCTGCATCGTCGGTCAACGAGACCGAGTAGCTCATCGATCGTCGGATCCCTTCGGGGGTCGCCGTGCTTCCCGTCGCTCACGGATGCGGCCAATGACCTCGGAGGCAGGCTGAGTACGACCGTTCTCTGCCTGGCCCATGCCAAGCGCGAGGATCTTCAGCAGCGCGATGGTTTCCTGAGTTCGCTCGTAGCTGGCGATATCCTGCACCACGACCTTCGCCTCACCGTTCTGCGTGATCACCAGAGGCTTTCCGCGCTTACCGAGATCGCGAACGATCTCCGCTGCATGGGCTTTCAGGTAGCTGATGGGCTTGATCTGCTCGGATAGCTTCATGCCACCTCCGGAGGGCCTAAGACCGAATTCAGACCGAATATAGTCTTCTGCTGAATCGCCAGCAAGCTGCGAGAGACCAGCGGGTGGTCGCGGCACCCGCAACCGAAGGCGATATGCTCCACCTGCTTTTAGCATGATGAACTGCGATCCCTCGCCGCTATTGCCGACACCGACACTAAGTGCTACAAGTAGCACTATGAGCACAGTAGGAATTCGTGAGTTACGCCAGCGGGCAAGCGAGCTGCTCCGCCAGGTCGCTGCGGGCGAGACCATCGAGATCACCGACCGGGGGCGACCGGTCGCGCTGCTGACGCCGCTCCCGGATCGAACGGGTCTCGAACGGCTACGCGCGTCGGGCGAGGTGTCCGGAACTGAGGGAACGCTCGACGATCTGCCCAAACCGCTAGATGTTCCTGCTGGGGCTGAGCCACCTTCGCAGACGTTGGAGAAGCTTCGCGCCGGTGAGCGCTGAACGGGTGACCTATGTGGACTCCTCCGCGATCGTGAAGCTCGCGGTCCGGGAAACGGAGTCCGCCGCGCTCAAGTCGTATCTGCGGCGACGCAAGCCCCTGGTGTGCAGCGCTCTGGCCCGCACCGAAGTCATTCGGGCACTGCTGCCTCTGGGTGATGAGGCGATCCGGCGCGGGAGGACCGTTCTGTCGCGATTCGAGCTCGTGCGCCTGGGCCAACGGGTCCTCGACCATGCCGGAAGCCTTCGGCCGAACCGACTTCGATCCCTCGACGCCATTCACCTGGCCACGGCGGACCTCCTGGGCGACCGGGGCCAGACCCTCATCGTCACCTATGACCGTCGCATGGCTGACGCCGCCGGCGACCTGGGCTGGCGCGTCGCGTCGCCTTCCTGATCCCCGCACCCTTTGGTGTTATTCTCCCTCGACAACCTCACGGGGAGAGGGTCATGAGCGAAGCCGTCGAGCTGCAGAGTGTTCCGGAAACGCTGAACCCGGCCGATCCGAAACGGTTTGCGGAAGGAACCATCCTGCCGATCTTCGAGCGCATGCGTGCCGAGGCGCCCGTGCACTACTGCGCGGACAGTCCCTACGGGCCGTTCTGGTCGATCACCCGCTATCACGACATCATGGCCGTGGACAAAAACCACCAGGTCTTTTCCTCGGAGTCGCGGCTCGGTGGGATCATGATCGACGACGGCATCGTCGGGGAAGAAGGCTCGGACTTCTTCGTCAAGAGCTTCATCACCATGGACCCGCCGGAGCACGGGCCCCAGCGCAAGGCCGTGAACCGCATCGTGGCGCCCCCGAGCCTCGCCAACTTCGAGTCGCTGATCCGCACCCGGACCCAGACCCTGCTCGATTCCCTGCCGGTCGGCGAGGAGTTCGACTGGGTAGATCGGGTGTCCATCGAGCTCACCACCATGATGCTGGCGACGCTGTTCGACTTTCCCTTCGAGGAGCGGCGCAAGCTCACCCGCTGGTCCGACGTGACCACCGCAGAGGCGGATTCGCCCATCGTCGGCAGTCAGGAGCAGCGCGTCACCGAACTGCGCGAGTGCCTGGAGTACTTCAAGCAGCTGAAGGCCGAGCGCCGCGACGGCCCCGCCAACCTCGATCTGGTGACCATGCTCGCCCAGGACGCGGCCACGAAAGATCAGCCCGACTACGAGTTTCTCGGCAACCTGATGCTGCTGATCGTCGGCGGCAACGACACCACCCGCAACACCATGAGCGGCAGCATCAACGCCTTCAACCAGTTCCCGGGTGAGCTCGAGCGCCTGCGTGCCGACCCGAGCCTGCTCGACAACATGATCTCCGAGGTGGTGCGCTGGCAGACGCCGCTCGCCCACATGCGCCGCACGGCGGTGGCCGACTACGAGATCGGCGGGCGCACCATCAGGAAGGGCGACAAGGTGGTGATGTGGTACTACTCGGGCAACCGCGACGAAGACGTGTTCCCGGACGGCGACACCTTCGACATCACCCGGGCGAACGCCCGCAGCACCATCTCCTTCGGCTTCGGCATTCACCGCTGCCTGGGCATGCGCCTGGCCGAGATGCAGATGCGGGTGCTGTGGCAGGAGATCCTCGCGCGCTGGCAGCGCATCGAGATCACCGGCGCCGTCGAGCGGGTGGAGTCGAACTTCGTGAACGGCTATTCGCGCATGCCGGTGCGGATCGTGGCGTGAGTCGCGCCAACCCGTGGTCCGGGCGGAGCCGGTTATGAAACAAGCGATTTGATGACTTCCCATGGCACACTTGGCCGGGTAGGAAGGAATGTCATGGGCCATGCGGGTCACATCCAGACGCTTTACGCGGCGCTCGAAGCGCTGCCAGAGGGCGTCGTGGGTGAGATCATCAACGGCCAGCTCTATGCCCATCCACGGCCCGCCGGGCCACATGCCTTGACCGCATCCAACCTGGGCGTGGACATCGGCGGCCCATATGGCCGCGGTCGCGGCGGTCCGGGCGGCTGGTGGATCATCGACGAGCCGGAACTCCATTTCGTGCGAGATACCGAGATCGTGGTGCCCGATCTCGCCGGCTGGCGCAGGGAGCGCATGCCAAGCGTGCCCGACGATCAGCGCTTCGAGGTGGTGCCAGATTGGGTCTGCGAGGTGCTCTCGCCCTCTACGACCAGCCGCGACCGCGAGGTCAAAATGCCCCTGTACGCCCGTTACGGGGTTCGGTACGCCTGGCTGGTCGATCCCATCCAGCGCCGGCTGGAAGCGTTCGCGCTCGACGCCGGCCGCTGGGTCGAGGCCGCGAGCTTCGGTGACGCCGACGCCATCTGCGCGCCTCCCTTCGAGGACGTCACCCTGACTTCGCCCTGGAGCTGACCGCCTCCTGCGTGATCAGTCGGACGCGCCGCGCCATGTCGTCAAGACCACGCTGGCGCTCGAGATCGGCCTCACCGCATGAAGGTCGCCGAGGCAGGACGTCGGCTAATCGAGCTCCAGGGGCCGGTAGTAATCCTTACCTCCCGAGATGTACTCATCCCTCCGCTTCCTGAACGTCTCCCCGGCTGAGCCCTCCTCTGACAGCGTGAGGTTCTGCCGGAAGAAGTTGATGCTCTCCGGATTCAGTTTCTCGGCCAGGTTCCAGTAATGCTCGGCCTTGTCTTTGTGACCGTGGTGGCGGAACAGGTTGGCGAGCCGGAACGCGGCATCCGCTTTCTGCTCATCGACGCTGAACTTTCGGATGTTGCCGGTGACCGCTGACGCCGACTGCACGTACTGGCTCTCAGCCCCCTTGGCCACCCAGTCCTTGACCGCGGGCGCGTAGGCGTCGGTGCCGAACTGGACTTTCTGGTCGCCCACGCCGAGCTCGTGGCTCTTCGCGTAGGTGCCCTCGTCGATGCGCACGATCCGGCCCGTCTCGTCTATCCAGGCCGCCGACGGCACGTTGATGAAGTTGAAGGCGCTGCTGATGATGTGGTCTTCGTCGATGACCTGGATGTAAGTCGGGTTCGCGGCGTCGAAGATCGGCCCCGCGACCGCCTCGCCGCCGGTGTCCTCCGCCACGCAGATGATGACGAAATTCGGGTCGTTGAGTTCTTCGTAAATACGTTGCCACACGGGCACGTCAAATTGGCATCCTCACCACGACGACCAGGTGACGATCAGCGCTTTCTTGCCGGCGAAGTCCGCCATGCGGATGACGTTGCCCTGCCGGTCCGGCACCTCGAACTCCGGCGCCATGGCGTTCACCATCATGCTTTCGCGCTTGGCGGGAATCTCGGCGAAGCTCCAGACCCGGGCGTCCGCGTCGGCGACATAGGGCTGCTCGAGCAGATCGGCGAATGCGGTCAGGTCGAACCACTGGCGGCCGTCGCGCTCGACGAGCAGCTTGACGTTCATCGGGATGCACATGTCCTGATAGCACGCGCCTTCCGGCTTCAGCTCGAAGCCATTCACTCGGTTGAGGTCTTCCGGGCGGATCAGCAGGCCGTCGCCGGGGCCGGTTTCGTCAAGGCGGATGGTGTGGCCCTGATACAGAACAGTCGCCTGCCCGTCCGCGTGAATCGGGGTCTCGTCGTACGGGAACCGCTGTTCCGGATACGCCATGAAGTTTCTGGCCATGAATCTCGCCTGTGTCCTTTTCCGTGTACCCCATCGTAACGGGGTTCCCGGCGGCGGAGAAGCGTGGCCGTCGAGTGGCCCCGGCCGGCCGGCCTGTGCACAATGGCGCGCCACCGCGCCCACGGACCCACGCCGCGCCATGAAAATCCCCCGGGAACTGCAGATCCTCATCGATGACGGCGTCATCGACGCGGTGCTGCGTTCGCTCAAGAGCGGCAAGGAAGCCTCGGTCTACACGGTGCGCGCGGGCGACGCGGTGCTGTGCGCCAAGGTCTACAAGAACATGGCCCAGCGCAGCTTTCAGGCCCGGGCCCAGTACCAGGAAGGCCGCAAGGTGCGCGGCAGCCGCCAGGCACGCGCCGTCGGTCGCGCCAGCAAGTTCGGCCGCCGCCAGCAGGAGGCGGACTGGAAGAACACCGAAGTCGACGCCCTCTATCAGCTGGCCGCCGCCGGGGTGCGGGTGCCGGCGCCGCGCGGTTTCTTCGAGGGGGTACTGCTGATGGCGCTGGTCACCGACGACGTCGACTCCCAGGCGCCGGCGCCGCGCCTGGTGGACGTGGATTTGAGCGCCGACGAGGCCACGGCCGCCCACGAGTCGTTGATCCACGACGTCGTCCGCATGCTCTGTCTGGGACTGATTCACGGCGACCTGTCGGAATACAACGTGCTGATGGCGGCCGATGGGCCGGTGATCATCGACTTTCCGCAGGTGGTCAATGCCTCCGGCAACAACGCCGCCCGCGACATGCTGCTGCGCGACGTGCACAACCTGCGCGACAGCCTGGGGCGCTTCGCCCCGGGGCTGGCCGGCACCCACTACGGCGAAGAGATGTGGGCGCTGTTCGAGCAGGGGGAGTTGCAGCCGGAGACTGTCCTCACCGGGGAGTTCGAGTTCGACGAGCACGACGCCGACGTCGAGGCGGTGCAGTTCGCCATCGACGAGGCGCGCCGCGAGCAGGAGATCCGCGAGCTGGGGCGTGAGGAGGCGGAGCGGGGGGAGGGCTAATGGTGACGTGGCTGCGGCGCGCGGGGCTTGCGGTGGTGTTCGTGTGGTTCTTCGTCGGCGGCATCAGCCACTTCACCAACCCGGAGTTCTTTTTCGCCATCATGCCGCCGTGGGTGCCCTTTCACGCCGCGGCCGTGTACCTGAGCGGCGCGCTCGAGATCGCCTTCGCGCTCGGTCTGCTGCTGCCGGCCACCCGCCTGTGGGCGGGCTACCTGCTGATCGCGCTGACCCTCGCGGTCACGCCGGCCAATGTGCACATGTGGCTGAATCCACAGCTGTTTCCCGACGTCTCGGAGGCTGTTCTGGGCTGGCGCCTGGTGGTGCAGGTGCTGCTGCTGGCGCTGATCTGGTGGAGCACCCGCAGTCCGCAGACGGAGCGGCGGCAGGCTGTCGACCTGGATTGATCGCGGGCCTCGCCCGGCTCAGAACGGCCCGTGATTGCATTGCCTGCGCAATCAGAATAGCCTCTCATGCATGGCTCAGATCACCATCCGAAAACTGGACGACGCGGTCATGCAGGCGCTGCGCAAGCGGGCTGCTGCGGCCGGGCGCTCGGTGGAGGATGAGGCCCGGCGTTCACTGGCCATCGCCACCGGCGTCGACCGCGACGTCGCACGCGCGCGCCTGAAAGCAGTTCGAGACCAGCTGCGCGACCGCTCGGATACGCCGGCGGAGACGTTGGTGCGGGAAATGCGCGACAGCCGTACTCGCGATCTGTCCGGCTGATTCGCTCGTGGTCGTCGTCGACGCCAGCGCCGCGCTCAAGTGGATTCTCGACGAGGACGGTCAGGACGCCGCTCTGCGGCTGCTCGATGAAGACGTCCTGCACGCTCCGGACTTCCTCCTGGTTGAGGTCGCGAACGTGCTGTGGTCGAAGGTCCGTCGGCGCATCCTGGAGCGCAGCCAGGCTGACGCGGCGTATGAGGCCATCGCCTCCGTTCCGATCGCGTACACGAGCGTCGCCGAACTCACGATACCCGCGCGCACGCTCGCCCACGCCCTCGATCTGAGCGTCTACGACGCCTTGTATGCAGCACTCGCCCAGCGCCTGCGCTGCGCCCTCGCGACCGCCGATGCACGGCTGGCTGAGGTCGTCGATGCGTCGGGAATCGCGGAGCCGGCGCGGCTGATCCGCTGAAACGGATAGTCCGGCTGGCTGTTGCTGGGGCGGCCGCTCCCACACAATAAGGGCCGCGTGAGAGACGGGGGGCGTATGAACACACCGGACATCGACATCGAGCAGCCGCCGGCGGAGTGGTTTGAGCCGCGCGAGGGCTTCACCTTCCGGCCCGCGACGATTTCCGTGAGCCGGGAGCACCAGGAGGAGAAGCTCGCGCTGTGTGGCCTGCCCGCTGGCGCCTTCGGCGATGCCGTCGATCCGTCGTTTTTCATCGGCATCGGCATACGCGCCGGCATCGCCAACGGCATTTCCGCCCAGGGCAACGTCAACATGCTGCAGCGCCTGGTGCAGCACCGGCCGGCATGCCTCGGCGAGCCGCTGCGGGTGCAGGGGCTGATCGACCGCGTGATTGAGGTACCGCGCGGACGCACGGTGCACACCGACGTGTGGTTCGAGGACGCGCACGGCGAGCGGGTGATCGCGGCGCCGCGCACGTCGCTGAAGCCCGATCCGGACAAGGCCGGCGGCCGCGCCGGGAACCGCGGCGCCGGCGAGCGGCCGCCGCCGGTGGTCGAGGACGTGAACGCCCTGGAGACGCTCTCCACCCACACCCTCACGCCCGAGATCGTCAAAGGCTACAGCAGCGAGGGCAACAGCATTCACTACGAGATGGACGCCGCCAATCGGGCGGGCTTCCGCGCCCCGCTCATTGGCGGGGGCATGGGCGTGCACTACCTGCTCTGTGCGCTGTGGCAGCACAGTCCGCCCGAGCGGCTCGACCTCGACATCTACTTCCGCCGGCCGATCTTCTGGGACGACACCTTCACCGTGGCGGCGCAGCCCGGCGCCGACGGCTGGACCGCTCTGGCGCTGATCAAAGACGGCAAAGTGCTGACCGAGGCGCGCATCAATGGTGCCGGGCGTTAGCCTTTAGCCTTTTCGCATCAGAAAGGCTAACGCCCGGCACATTCGGGTCCGTCCTCCAACCGAGGTGGGCAGCCGACCGGTTGGCGTCCATTCGCCTCTCCTTCTAGGCCTCCGGGAACAGCCCCGGCATCCAGCGTCCGGCGAGCGCCGCCGGGAACGCCATCCGCAGCGGTGCGCGCTGGCTCTGTGACTGAAGAACGCCGGCTCCGAGCAAGGCCGCAACGATCCGGCGTGCCTGACGGTCTCCCGTCCCGACAAGACCGGCGACGTCTCCGCGCGGCAGCGCCCCACGATAGAGCACCGCTTCCAGCACGTTGCCAGCCTGCGGCGGCAGGCTGTCGGTGCGCACTTCTTCTTCCACCCACAAGCGGATGCGCTCGCGTAGCTTGTTGGGCTGGATGAGCTGCTCCATGAAACCGACCTGATCGATGCAGGTTTGCAGAAAGAACCAGGTGAAGGATGCGAGGGCAGCCTCGCTCCGGCTGCCTCGTCCGTCGAGGTTACCCTGGCGGGGTTGGTCGCACGCCAGGAGATGGTCTTTGTATCTGCTTTCCTGGCGGCAGCGCCCCGGGGCTGATGGCGACGTGGTCACCCACCTTCACGTCACGGTCTCGGAGTTTTCCCGGCTCCAGCTTTACCCGATCGCCGCTCTCAGGGTCTTCTACCCAGAGCAGTTCCTCGGGCAGGAGTTCGCCGAAGCGCTGGTGGATTTCCTGGATGCCATCGCGCGTCGCTGCGCGCCCAGTGAGCCCGCCGTCGTCGATCCATTCCTGAACGGTGACATGGGCGCGCGCTTCCCGCTGCAGATCCCGCTTTCCGGGCTCTTCGCTGTAGTCGTTGCGCATCGCCCGCTCGATGTCCACCGGGTGGGTGTTGTGCCCCTCGATCAGATTGGAGTAGTAGCAGTTCATTGCGCGGACGAGATCAGCAAGGGCACTGACCACGCCGTCCGGAAGGCTTCGGCGGAGTCCTGCAGACTTCGCCGCTAGATCGACCGCCAGTTCCGTGAGTTCCCCGCGATGGGGGGAACCCTCGTTGATCTGCAGCGGCTCCATGATCGCGATATTCTCGCCTCGGTCCAAGACCCTTACCATTTCCGCTTCTATGTCCGTTTCTATGTCCGTTTCTATGTCCGTTTTCCGCCTTCTATATAAGCATACATATCATCGGCTTACACAATATTCAGTTGGATAATAGACCGGCTTAAAGTCCGCTTATGAGGCCACTTCGACGGAACGCTTGCCCGGCAACCCCGATCAAGCCGCCGGCGACGCCCCGGTGCTAGCATTTGCCCCACCGCTCACCGGGAAGAATCCATGGCCATCGACCACTTCGCCAGCGCCACCGACATGCTCGCCGCCCTGAAAGCTCGCAAGATTTCGTCTGCCGAACTCACCGAGCTGCACATCGCCCGCATCGATGCCCACGACGGCGAGCTGAACGCCATTCCCGTGCGCACCTTCGAGCGCGCCCGCGAGCAGGCGAAAGCCGCGGACGCGCGCCTCGCCGCCGGCGAGTCCGCACCCCTGCTCGGCCTGCCGATGACCCTGAAGGAGTCGACCCAGACCGCCGGGCTGCCGCAGAGCGCGGGCATTCCGGACTTCAAGAGCTACAAGCCCGAGAGCGACGGCCTGCTCGCGAAAGCGGTGTTCGACGCCGGCGCCGGGCTGCTCGGCAAGACCAACATCCCGGTGGCGCTCGGCGACTGGCAGGCGGACAGTCCGGTGTACGGGCGCACCAGCAACCCCTGGGATCTGACCCGCACGCCGGGCGGCAGCACCGGCGGCGGCGGTGCTGCGCTGGCCGCCGGGATGACACCGCTGGAAGTGGGCAGCGACATCGGTGGCTCGGTGCGCGTGCCCGCCGCCTACTGCGGCGTGTACGGCCATCGCCCGTCCGAGACGGTCATCCCCAAGAGCGGCGCGTTCCCCATGGCCGATCTGCCGAACCCGGCGTTTCTGATGGGCGTGCAGGGGCCGCTCGCGCGCACGGCCACGGATCTCGAGCTGCTGTTCGACGTGCTGCGCGGGCCGGACATCGGCGAAGAGGTGGGCTGGCAGCAGGCGCTGCCGGCGCCGCGGCGCCAGGCGCTCGGCGAATTCCGCGTGGCGGTGATCGATTCCGCGCTCGGCGTGAACGCGTCGAGCGCCATGCAGGGGCGGCTCGACGAGCTCGCGACGCGGCTCGGCAAGGCCGGCGCCCGGGTGCAAGCCGCACAACCCGAGATCGACATGGAGGCCTACTTCCACGACTACGCGCGGCTGCTGCAGGTAGGCATGTCCCAGGCGATGTCCCGGGAAGAGCGCGAGGCCCGCGCGGCCGAGCTGCGCGACAACGGTGACCGCCTCACCGCGGCCCAGGCCGACGGCCTGGTGCTCGACGCCAGCGGCTACCTCGAGCTGGTGCGCCGCCGCGAGGTGGCCCGACAGGCCTGGCGCGCGTTCTTCCGCGACTGGGACGTGGTGATTGCACCCATGGTGCTGGACTCGGCGTTTCCCCATCAGACCGAAGCGTTCGACCAGCGCACCCTGCTGGTGGACAACCGCACCGTGTCCTACTTCTCCAACATCCTGTTTCCGATGCTGGCGATCTTTGCCGGGCTGCCGTCCACGGCGTTTCCGGCGGGGCAGGACGGCCAGGGGCTGCCCCTCGGCCTGCAGGCGATCGGGCCGTATCTGGAAGATCGGACGACGCTCAAGTTCGCGCAGCTCCTGGAGCAGGCGTGGTATGGGTTCGAGGCGCCACCGGGGTACGCGTAGCCGGCGGCTCCCGGGCGTTCCGGCAACCGGGCTCAGCCCGCCTGGCGCGCCGCCCCCACCACCTTCTCGCCGAACTCGCTCAACCGATCCAGCCCGCCGTCGCCGGCGAAGAAGAACGCCGGCACCATGATGCGCCCGACGCCGAGCGCCGCCATCTGCTCGACGCCGGCGACCGGATCGGCGAACTGGGCGCCGAACATGGCGTTGATCTCGATGCTGTCCGGATCGCGTCCGGCCTCGGTGCAGGCGCCGCGCAGGCGCTCGAGCAGCGCCGCCAGGCGGGCGTTGTCGCCCTCGCCGGGGAAGTAGCCGTCGGCGATCTTCACCGCGCGGCGGATGGCGGCGTCGGTGTCGCCGCCCACCAGCACCGGGATGTTGCCGTTCACCGGCCGGGGGCTGCAGGTGGCTGGGTCGAAGTCGACGAAGTCGCCGTGGAACTCCGCATGGGGCGCCGCCCACAGGGCGCGCATGGCGGCCACGTACTCGTCGTTGCGGGCGCCGCGCCGGGCCCACTCGACGCCGAGGGCGTCGAACTCCTCCTTCAGCCAGCCAACGCCGAGGCCGAGTTCCACCCGGCCGCCGGACAGGCGGTCGAGGGTGGCGAGTTCCTTCGCCAGCACCAGGGGGTTGCGCTGGGGGACGATGAGAATGCAGGTGCCCAGGCGCACCTTGGGCGCCGCGGCCGCCACGTAGGCGAGCCAGATCAGCGGGTCGGGAATGGGCGTGTCCGGTTCCGCCGGAATTTTGCCGTCTTCGGTGTAGGGGTACTTCGAGGCAATGGAATCCGGCAGCACCACGTGCTCGCCGCCCCATACCGACTCGAACCCCACCGCTTCGGCGCGGCGGCAGATCTCCAGCGCCGCATCACCGTCGATGCCCACGCTGCTCGCAAAAGCCAGTCCTACTTTCATCACTCCTCCATCTCTTCTCGGATTGTGCGGCGCGCCAGCCAGAAGCAGACGAACGCCGGAATGGCCAGAAACTGTGAGCCGATCAGTGCCCAGCGCACGCCTTCGGCGGAACCCATGCCGAACGGCCCGGCCAGCAGATCGCTCACGGCGCCCACCGCCAGCGGCCCGAGTCCCAGGCCGATCAGGTTGGCGATGAACAGAAAAATCGAGGCGGCGGTGGCGCGCATGTGCACCGGGGCGATGTTCTGCACCGTCGCGTACACCGGCCCCTGCCACAGGGAGACCAGCACCGAGTTGACCGCCAGGATCGGCAGAATGGGCAGGAACGTCGGCATCAGCATGGCGGTGGTGTAGATCGGCACCGAGGCGAGAATGGCGACCCCGGGAATGCCCATGTAGGCGCGCAGATCGCGGGCGCCGAAGCGGTCGGAGATGACGCCGCCGAGGAACACGCCGAGTCCGGCGGCCAGGCCGAGAATCAGCCCGAGCGACAGGCCGACGAAGCCGATGGAGCCGAGCCCGAACCCGGCGGCGAGCTCGGCGATCTCGTCGCCGTGCACGCGCAGGAAGAACGAGGCGCCGAACGGTGCGTGGCCGTAGCCGACGAAGGCGACGATCGACACGCCGATCGCCATGTACCAGAACGTGCGCTTGCGCCGCAGCAGCCGCAGCACGTCGCCGAACGAGGACTGCGGTGCCTGCGCGGCGTGATCGCGGGCGGCGGCGGCCGCGCGTTTCAGGCGCGGCTCCACCAGGGTCAGGATCACGATGATGGCCAGCGCGACCCCCGGCAGGCCCACCAGCAGAAAGGCCGTGCGCCAGCCGAACGCGTCAGCGACCAGACCGCCGACCACCACGCCGATCAGCGCGCCCACCGGGTTGCCCATGGAATAGAAGGCGAGCGCCGAGGCGCGCTGGGCTTTGGGGGTGTAATCGGCAATGAGCGAATGGGCCGGCGGCGTGCAGCCGGCTTCCCCCACGCCGACGCCGATGCGCGCCAGCACCAGCTGCCAGAAGTTCTGGGCGATGCCGCAGAGCGCGGTGAAGCCGCTCCAGGCCGCCAGCGACAGACCGATGATCCACGGCCGGTTGCGGCGCTCGGCCAGGCGCGCGATCGGAATGCCGAGGGTGCAGTAGAAGATGGCGAACGCGGTGCCCGTCATCAGGCCGAGCTGCCAGTCGGCGATGCCGAGATCCTGCTTGATCGGCTCCGCGAGGATGGTGACGATCTGGCGGTCGATGAAGTTGAACACGTAGACGAAGAACAGCAGGCCGATCGCATAGCGCCGATACGGCACGCTGACCTGGCGCACGTTCGCTGCGGCGCTGATGCCGAGTTCGCTCAAGTAGACGCCCCCTCCCCAAGGACGCCGACAGCATAGCCTGGATCGGGCGGTGAGCGCAGGGGCGCGGGGCACCGGGCGGGCAACGGCCGGTTCCTGCCACAGCGGAATTTTGGGTATGGTGCGCCCTCGACCTATCGGGACGTACCGCATGCCACAGCTCACCTCGCTCCGCCGCCGCATCGCCGCCCTGGGCTTCGCCGCCGGCGCCCTGCTGTTCTCGAGCAGCGCCACCGCCGCCGCACTCACCGACACCGAGCAACGCCTGGTGGACGCCGTCGATGCCCGCGTGCCCGCAGCCCTCGACCTGCTCGAGCGCTCGGTGAACGTCAACAGCGGCTCGTTCAATCTGGCCGGGGTGCGCGAGGTGGGCGAACGGTTCGGCGCGGCGTTCCGCGACGCCGGGCTCGAGACACAGTGGGTGGACGGCGCCGGATTCGACCGCGCCGGACACCTGATCGCGCGCCACGGTGACCGCGGCCCGCATGTGGTGATGATCGGCCATCTCGACACCGTGTTCGAACCGGACAGCCCGTTCCAGCGCTTCGAGCGCCTCGACGGCAATCGCGCCCGCGGCCCCGGGATCGTCGACATGAAGGGCGGCAACGTCATCATTCTCGAAGCGCTGCGGGCGCTCGACGTCGTCGGCGCGCTCGACGACCTGCAGGTCACCGTGGTGCTGATCGGCGACGAGGAGTCGTCGGGGCGGCCGCTGTCGGTCGCCCGCGCCGCGCTCATCGAGGCGGCCCGGGACGCCGACATCGCGCTGGGCTTCGAGAACGGCGACAGCAACCCGGCCACCGCGGTGATCGCCCGGCGCGGCTACACCGGCTGGCAGCTCGACGTGACCGGCACCCCGGCGCACTCGTCGCAGATCTTCCGCGAGGAAGTCGGCTACGGCGCGAGCTACGAGCTGGCCCGCATCCTCGACGGCTTCCGCCGAACGCTCGCCGGCGAGCAGAACCTGACCTTCAATCCCGGGCTGATCCTCGCCGGCACCAGCGTCGAGCACGACGCCGCCAACGCCAGCGGCCGCGCCTTCGGCAAGCCCAACGTGATTCCCGAATTCGCCGTGGCGAGCGGCGACCTGCGCACGCTCTCCGCCGAGCAGGAAACGGCCGCCCGGACGCGCATGCTCGGCATCGTCGAGGACCACCTGCCCGGCACGACGGCAACGCTGACCTTCACCGACGGCTATCCACCGCTGGCGCCGACCGACGGCAACCGGCGACTGCTGTCGCTCTACGATCAGGCGAGCCGCGACCTCGGCTTCGGCGCGGTCACCGCCGTCGACCCGGCGGCCGCGGGTGCGGCCGACATCTCCTTCACCGCCGGGCTGGTGGACATGGCGCTCGACGGCCTGGGACTGATGGGCAGCGGCGGGCACACGGTGGAGGAGACGGCCGATCTCGCCACCCTGCCGTCTCAGACGAAGCGCGCGGCGTTGCTGCTGTATCGGCTGCGGTAGCCGGGTCTATCGCGCCCAGGCTTGTGCACTATCAAACGCGCGCAAGCCACAGAGTGACTTTCTGCCGCAAGTGCTGGTTGATGGCGTGAGCCCGAGCAGACCCGCGCTGGCTATCGTTCGGGCGTGCGAACGACCAGATACTTTGAACACGTCCGAAAGCGACGCGATAGGCGGGCAATTCAGGAGGAGTGGATAGTCCGAGCAATGCACTATCCACTGGTCGAGAAACGCCAATCAGATGGAAGAACACGGCGCTGGGTATACATAGAATCTCAGGCCAACTACCTTAGAGTCGGGTTGCTGGCGGACGGCGAGACGGTTCACAACGCCTTCTTCGACCGAGGATTCCACCCATGAAGGTCAAGTATTTCCGAGACACCGATACCGCGCTCCTCGAGTTCCGTGATGCGCCCGTTTCCCAGACACGCGAGATCAACGAAGACATCTGCATCGATCTGGACGCGGACGGCAATCTGGTTTCGATCACCATCGAGCACGCAGAGCGCAATTCGCGATTGCCGAGCGTGGTGGTCGAGGAAATCGGCAGAAACATCGCCTGATCGTCCGGTTCGACCACTCGTGTGACCTTCGTCACCGGGCTGGCCGTCCATCCGAACTACGCTACGGAGAACCAGACCGGAAAACGAGCTCGCGTTGCGCTACGTCCTCTACATGCTGCTGGTGACGCTGGTCACGGTCGGATGCGCCACGACGCCGCCCAGCTCGGAAGCACCCGACCGGAGACCGGCCGTCGCCGTCGACGCGCCGCCGGATGCCCGATCGCGCGAGTGCCTGGCGCTCACCATGTACTGGGAGGCGCGGGGCGAAGGCCGTACCGGCATGCTCGCCGTAGGCGCCGTGGTGCTGAACCGCGTAGCGGACCATCGCTTTCCCGACACGGTATGCGGCGTGGTCTACCAGGGCGGCGAAACGCCGCCGTGTCAGTTCTCCTGGTGGTGCGACGGGCGCAGCGACCGTCCCAGCCACGCCGCCAAGTGGTCCGCCTCGCTGAATCTCGCCGGCGAGCTGCTCGCGGCTCGAGCCCACGACCCGACCCACGGCGCGCTGTTCTTTCACAACACCTCCATCTCCGCGCCCTGGCGCCGCACCCAGACGGCGCAGATCGGCAATCACGTGTTCTACCGGTAGTGCCGCCGGCGGGCATGGCCAGCGCCCTTCGTTGAGCACGCGCCCAGCCGGCCCGCGTTGGCCCCTCTTCCAGGCCGCCCGGCCGGTGCTATGCTGGCGGCGCCCTCATCCAGTGGAGTTGCGGTCATGCGATGTTCGACGACGTCGTTTGCGGTTCTGCTAGTCGCGTTCGGCCTGGCGGCCTGTGGGGGGGACGATGCTGCTCCGGCCGGCGGCGCGTCGGCGGCCCAGTCCGCAGCGCCCGCCGCGACCGGCGAGGTCCCCGAGATCGACCCGTGCGCGCTCGTCAGCCAGGCGGAGATCGAACAGATCGTCGGCATGCCGGTCGCCGCGCTCGCGCCGGAACCGCCGACCGAGGCCGGCACCCTCACCTACTACGGTTGCCGGTCCGACGACGTCCACATCGACATCGAGGCATGGAGCAACGCCGAGGAAGCGCGCCGGTCCTTCGAGTTCGGCCACCAGTACCCGGCCGTGGACGGTCTCGGCTTTCCAGCAACGAACACCCAGCCCCTCGGCGACCTCTACGCGCTGGCGGGCCAGTTCGTGGTGTCCGTGGACCTGTTCACCAACCAGGATCAGGCCGCCCAGCTCGAGGCGGCGAAGCAGCTCGCGCGGCGGGTCGTCGACCGACTGCCGAATCCGTGATGCGGGTGGTCGTCTTCCTGATCCTGAACCGGGCTTGCGCCGTTTCGCCGGCTGATCCGGCCCGCAATCCGGCTGCACGGCGTTTCGTGACGCAGGTCACGAAACCGGATCGCCGTACCAGGCTGAGACCCAGCTAACTGAAATTCGCCGGGCACAGTCCAACATCAGCAGGTCGTACCTCAAGAGTTTCGTGGCCCTTTACGCCCATGCCGATCGAAACGACCCTGCTCGTACTCCCGGTCACGGATCTCGCCATTCTCGGCGGCCTGGCTGCGTTGTGCTGCGTGCTCGGCTGGCAGCTGCGGCGCCTCGCCACGCGCGGTCGCGAAGCGGCCCTCAAGCGCAACCTGTTCGAAGCCAAAGGCGCGGTTCCGCAACTGGAATCGGCGGTACGCCGCCGCGAGCAGCAGACCGAAACGCTGGTCCTGGAGCTCAAAGCCGTCAAAGCCCGGGTGTCGGAGCAGGAGGTGGCGTTGCGCCAGCAGGAATCGCTGGTCGTCAAACGCGAACGTGAAATCCGCTCGCTCAACTCCGAGCTTGCCATCGTCAAGGATGGAGTCAGCTCCGAGCAGGTGCTGCTCGACGGCGACTTCGGTTCCGCCGAGCCCGCCACCGCCGATCCCGAGCTGGGCAAACGCTACGCCGCGCTCGAGGCGCGCTACGAGGCCATGAAACGCGGCATGATCAAACGCGACGACCGCATCGCGGAACTCGAAGATGCGCTGAAGAACCCCGATGGCGAGGTCCCGACGCGCTCGCTCGAGCAGGAGCTGTCCGACATCGAGCAGACCGCCGCCACGCTGAAGGCGACCCTGGAGGAACGCGAGACCCAGCTCGAGACCCTGCAGGCCAGCCTGCAGGACGCGGTCGCTGAGCGCCAGGCGCTCGAGGACCTGGCCAAGCGCCGCAGCGAAGGCAACCGCGAGCTGAAGGCCAACGCGGCGAAGTTCGAGCAGCAGATTCCGGCGCTGCTGCAGACCATCGAGTCGCACGACGTCCAGATCGCCGAGCGCGATGCCAGACTCCAGGCGGTGAGCGGCGACCTGGCCGGCGAGCGGCGCACGCGCGCAGCGCGGGAGGCCGAGATCGAGGACCTGCAGGCGCAGCTGGCGACCGCCACCACGCGGCAGCGCGATCTGCAGCAACGTCTGCACGAGCAGGACGAAGCCCGCCGGGCGCTGGACACCGAGCTCACGAACACGAAAGACGCGCTGCGCGCCACCGAGTCCGTAGTGCGGACCCACGAGGCCACCATCGCCGAAGCCGAGCGGCGCCTGGCCGAAGCCCGCGAGCGCATCGAGACGGACGAACGCACGGCCGCGACCCTGCGCCACGCTATCGAGGACCGCGAATTCCGGATCGAAGGGCTGGAGGCGGCCGCGCGCCAGCAGGAAGCCAAGCTGGAGATGCTGCGCACCACCTTCTTCGAGGCAAAGCAGACGCACAAGGACCACATCAGCGAGCTGAAAGCGCGCTACGAAGCGCAGAGCCAGGTGCTCGACGCGCTGACGGCGGAGCACGATCGGCTGCGCGCGGAGGCGACGGCACACGAGACCCGCGTCGCCCGGCTGGAACAGGACCTCGCCGAGCGGGACGAATTCCTTGCCGCGCAGCGCGCCGCAGGCCGCGCGCAGGCCGATGAGCTGGCCGCATCGCGCGGCGAGCTGAACCTGGCCGGGCGATCGGCCGATGCGCTGACCCGTCAGGCAGCGCAACTGACGGACGCCCTGACCCGGTCGAACTCCGCGCTGCGCCGGAGTCAAAGCACCGCCCTGCTGCTCGTCGCCCGCCTGAGCGCGCCGACGCTGTTGCTTCCGGCTCCGGTCAGCCCCGCTCAGAAGAACACGAACGACCGCACCACCACGTTCTTCCGGCACGGCGCGTCTTCCGGCGCGGTCCAGTCGATGGCGGCGCTGTGGAACGACCAGCGCGACACCGAGCCGTCGGTCACCGAGTCGTAGCACTTCAGCATCGACACCTCGTTCGGCTGCTGCCGCGGCACCCAGTACCACTCGTGCTCGGGGCGGTAGGTGAAGCGCGTGGTCTCGCCGACGCGGTCGTCGTAGATGCGATAGTTGGTGACGTAGGGCTGATCGGCGAACGACGGCCAGGCGCAGAGCACGAACGGGTTCTGCTCCACGGTCTCCATCGGCTTGGCGAGGTTGATGGACATGAAACGCCGCGCCATCTTCGCGTCCGCCTCGGCCTCGGTGTAGTGCTGCGCGCGGCCGAAGTTGCGCAGGTTCTTCGTCAAAAGCTCGCGGCAGCGCACGCGGCCGCTGTTGTCGTTGAGATCGTTGTGCACCAGATTCGCGTAGGCGGCGTTCACGCCCGGATTCCTGTTGTCCTGATCCTCAGTACGATCGCCGGCGTAGTCCTTGTCGAAGACGTCGTGGTTGTAGACGAGGGCATCGATGGCACCCGGGAAGAACTCGAGCAGCAGGCGTTCCATCTCCGGATAGAACACCCGTTCCACCTCGTCGTGATCGTAGAAGTTGCGGCACTGCGACTCGCAGTGAGCGAGGGAGACGCCGAGCCGGTCCATACTTTCGGCGCCGTAGGGCGACAGCCCCGGGTAGTACTCGCCGATCCGGCGGGCGTCGCGCAGCACCTGGGGGAAATACAGGCAGCGGCGCACGCTGTCGCGTTCTTCCTGGCGCAGGGCCTGCTGGTCGGCGGTTCGCGCCGGGTCGCGCCACAGGGCGTTGGAGGAGACCACGGAGTAGGACGACTGCTCGTCGATCGAGTAGCGCAGCGGCAGCACGATGCCGCCCTCGGGCGCCTCCAGAGCGCTCCTGTGGATGTACTCGAGACACTCGGCGTAGCGCCGGAAGCCGGGGCCCCATGGCGTTTCGACGGGGCCCGGAGGCGCGTTGTCGAGCCGTTCGATCAGCGTTCGGCCGCGGCCGTCGGCGAGCTGGGCGAGGGCGTCCTCGAGCGCGGCGGCGGTGCCGGCATCGCCGTTCCGGTCAAAGGCCATGTACGACAACCCGTCGTTCGCGGCGATCGGCGGCGGCTGACCGGCGGTGCGCTCGAGGGGCGGGACGAATCCCGGGGTGGAGCGGACCGCCGGGTCCGCGATGCCTCTGGACGGCGCCATACTGAATCCCCCTCGACCCTCGACGACCCCCGATCGTCGCACACGCCGGCGGTGCCTTCCAGCGCATGCGACCGGGACAAGCCGTGGCGGAGCGCCGCGGCTCGATTTCAATCCGGCGCTGGCGCAAACTGCCGGGCCCGGAGGCAAGGGAAGCCGCCATGGAGTTCACCGCGAAAACCCGCGCCTGCCTGTTTCTGGCCGACCAGGCGGAGCAGGCCGCGGACTGCTATGTGGCGCTGTTCCCGGGCAGCACCATCGACAACGTCGTGCGCCCCGACCCGGCGGGGCCCGCTCTGGTCGTGGAGTTCACGCTGGCCGGCACGCCCTACATGACCCTGAACGGCAATCCGGAGCCGGCCAGCAGCCACACCTTCTCGATCTCGGTGCTGACCGACGATCAGGCCGAGACCGACCGGCTGTGGCAGGCGCTGACTGCCGACGGCGGCGAGCCGGGCCGCTGCGGCTGGCTGCGCGACCGCTTCGGCGTGCACTGGCAGATCGTGCCCCGGGCGCTGCCGCTGCTGATGAGCAGCGGCGACGCGGCCCGGGGCCAGCGCGTGCAGGCCGCCCTGATGGCCATGGGCCGGATCGACATCGCCGCTCTCGAGGCCGCAGCCGAAAGCCAGACGGCCTGAATCCGGAGAACCCTGATGACCAGACACCGAATCGCCCTCGCCAACGGCCTCGAGCTCGCCTGTCTGGAGCGCACCGGCGGCGACGTGCCCCTGATCCTCCTCCACGGCATCACCGACAACGCGCGCACCTGGGCTCCGGTGCTCGAGCGCGTCGACCGGCGCTGCCGGATCATCGCTCCGGACTTCCGCGGCCACGGTGACTCCGACAAGCCGGACGCGCGTTACACGGCGGAGGCCTACGCCGACGACGTGCGCCACCTCATCGATCACGCGTTCGGCGAGCCCGCGCTGATTCTCGGGCATTCGCTCGGCGGCGTGGTCGCGGTGCAGGCGGCCATCACCGCGCCGGAGCGGGTGCGCGGGCTGTTCCTGGAAGACCCGCCGCTGTACTTCGTCAACGACCTCGACGACATCTTCCGCACGCTGTTCGAGGGCATGGTGGTGATGGCGAAGACCCTGCAGGACGGCAGCCGCAGCTCCGACGACTGGTTCGAGGTGATGGCCAAGGCGCCGGACCCGTACTCGGGTAAGCCCGGCATCGAGACCATGGGCGAGGCGAAGATCCGCGAACGGCTCGACTCCATCGGCAGGATGCGTCCCCAGGCCCTCGAAGACGGTCTCGCCGGATCCCTGCACTGGGACACGGACCAGGTGCTCGCCGGCCTCGGCTGCCCGGTGACGGTGATGACCGGCGACCCGGCCCTCGGTGCGGTGATGACCCCGGAGGAGGTCGAGCGCCTGCAGGGCATCGTGCCCCGGGCCCGGGCGATCCAGGCGGCCGGTGTCGGCCACCTGATTCACGATCAGCAGCCGGAGGTATGGCTCGCCGCCGTGAACGGCTGGATCGAGGCCGAGCTCGGCGGGGACTGATCGCTAGCCGGCGTATTCAGGACTGGCCGCAATCCCTTCGAGGTGCGCGGCCAGCGCTGCCGGCTGCGCCAGGAACGGCGAGTGGCTGCCGGCCATGGCCACGATCTGGTCGAAGCCGATGCGCTCGAGCATGCCGCGCTGGCCGTCGAGGGTAAGCGCCCGGTCGTCGGCGCAGGTGATGTAGGCGCGGCGCACGCTGCCCCAGCGCTCCGCGGTGCAGGTGATCGGCTCGCGCATCACCGCCCCCGACTGCGGCACCAGACACGTCTCCGCCAGCGCGATGTCGGCGTCGCTGCAGTCGGCGTAGAACGCGTCCTTCATGAGGCTCTGATCGAAGTCGATGCTGACTCCGTCCTCGCGCGGCTGGAACCCGGCCATGAACTCGCGCGGCGAGGCCTTCACCGGGTTGTCCATCATCGACTCGCCGCCCTCGAGCGCGATGGCGGTGACGTAGACGAGGGCCGCGAGGCGCTCGGGAAAGCGTTCGGCCGCCTGCGAGATCACCACCCCACCCATGCTGTGGCCGACCAGCACCGCCGACTCGCCCAGGGCGTCGAGCCCTTCACCTACCCGCGCGACGTAGCCGTCGAGGGTGACGTCGGCGGTCGGGGTCCTGTCGACACCGTGGCCCGGCAGATCGATCGCAAGCGCCCGGTGGCCGCGCGCGCGCAGTTCGGGAATCACCTTGTGCCAGCACCAGGCGCCGTGAAAGGCGCCGTGAATCAACAGGAAGTTCGCCATCGTCGTTTTCCTTCAGTTCGGCCGCGACGTAGCGGGGCTCAACGCACAAGTTCGGGGGCAAGCAGCGACAGGGCGTCGTCGCCGGCTTCGCGCAGCGAATCGAAAGGCATGATGATCACCCGATCGGCGCCGGCCTCGCGGAAGGCGTTCAGGCGCTTGTGCAACGCCGCCTGATCACCCCAGCCGACCAGCATGTCGATCAACCGATCGCTGCCGCCGTCGGCGAAGTCCGCGTCGCCGAAGCCGAGCTTGCGCCATTCCCGGTGGTAGTAGTCGAGGCTCGTGTAGTAGCGCAGCGCCTTGCGCGCCTTCGCCCGGGCGGTCTGCGGATTGGTCTCGGCGAGAAACGGACTCACCACGCTGAGCGTGCTCGCCGGGCCGATCCGCTCGCGCGCCGCCGCCGTGTGCTCTGGCGGCATGAGATAGGTGATGATGCCGTCCGTACGCTCGGCGCCGAGCGCCTGCAGTCGCGGACCGTGGGCGGCGATCAGCAGCGGTGCCGGGACCTGTGGTTCCGGCCCTTCGATGGCCGCCGCCGCCATGGCATCGAGATAGGCGCGCATCTTGGGCAACGGCATCTCCCAGGCGTGCCCGCGGGTGGCATTGAGTCCCGGATTCGACACCCCGAGCCCGACGATGAAACGGCCACCGGAGAGCTCCGCCAGGGTTCGCCGGGTCTGTGCCATGGCGTGGGCGTCGCGGACGTAGACGTTGGCAATGCCGGTGGCGAGCTTGAGCCGCTGCGTACGCCCGAGCAGATAACCGGCGGTGGCCACCGGCTCCCGGCCGAACAGCTCCGGCAGCCACAGGCTTTCGTAACCGAGCGATTCGAGCTGCGCGGCAAAGGCGCAGAGCGCGTCTGTGCCCAGATGCTCCGTGCTCGCAATGACGCCGACTTCTCCGCTCACCCGGTCACCTCCGCCCCCATGAGCGTGCGAGTGTACCAGCCGCCGCCACGACGCGGTCGGCGGACGGACTCCGTGCGGTATAGTCGCGCCTTCGCTCACGACATTGGATGCGCCTTGCGCTGGCTGCTGCTGTTCGGGCTCTGGTTCGCCTACTTTTCCTTCGGCGCGATCATCGCCTCCATCGCCCCGCTGGTGGAGGCGATTCAAGCGGACCTCGCGCTTTCCTACGCCGCACTCGGCAGCGTGATGGGCGCCTGGCAGCTGGTCTACATCGGCGCCGCCATTCCCGCCGGCATGCTGCTCGACCGGCTCGGCGCGCGCTATGCCCTGCTGCTCGGCATCGGGCTCATTGCCGCCTCGGCCGTGGGCCGCGCGTTCGCCACCGACTACTGGACCCTGCTCGGCGCGGTGATGCTGTTCGGCGCCGGCGGGCCGATCATCTCCTCCGGCGCGCCCAAGGTCGTCACCGACATCTTCGAGGGCAGCGGCCGCGGCCTCGCCATGGGCATCTACATGACCGGCCCCACCCTGGGCGGCGTGGCGGCACTCACCCTGACCCACTCGGTGCTCATGCCCGCCTTCGATGACGACTGGCGCGCGGTGCTGCTGCTGTGGGGTGGGGTGGCAGCCCTGGCGACGCTCACCTGGATCACGCTGGCGAGCATCGCCGGGCCGCGGACGCAAGGGTTCGTGCGCGTCGACGACGGCGGCGGCGCGCCCGGCGGGCTGCCCGCGGTCGGCCGCCTGCTGCGCCTGCCGGCCGTGCGCGTCGTCCTGGCCATGGGCGTGGGCGCGTTTCTGATCAACCACGGCTTGAGCAACTGGCTGCCGCAGCTGCTGCGCAACGGCGGCATGACCGCCACCGCCGCCGGTAACTGGGCCGCGCTGCCAATGCTGGTGGGGGCCGTGGGATCGCTGATCATTCCGCGCCTCGCCACCCCCGAGCGGCGCAATGGCATTCTGCTCGCGCTGAGCCTGGCCGCCGGCGCGGCGAGCCTCGCGCTCCTCGTCGTGGATCCGCTGGTGCTGCCGGTGGCGCTGGTGCTGCAGGGGCTGGTGCGGGCGTCGCTCATGACCGTGCTGATACTGACCCTGATGGAGCTGCCGGGGCTCGATTCGCGCCACGCGGGGACGGCCAGCGGACTGTTCTTCACCGCCGCCGAGGTGGGCGGCGTGCTCGGCCCGCTGGGGTTGGGACTGCTCTACGACGTCAGCGGCGGGTTCGATGCGGGACTCTACGCCCTCGCCGCGGTGGCGGCGGCGATGGCGCTCGGCACGGTGCGGCTCAAGGGGCTGGTGCGCCAGCCGTGAATGGGAGCCGACGCCCTGGCGCCCACTCACGCGCTCGATGTCCGGCACTAAGCGTTCGATGCGATGTCCTCGAGCAGTCCGGCGACGGTCGCCATCGTCGGCGCGCCATCGAGGTCGCAATCGCCCTGGTGCAGACGGCCCAAGCGTTCGATGACGGCGCGCTGTTCCGGGTCGAGTTCGAGTCCGCAGAACACGGCCAGTCGCATCAGCCGTCCCAGATCGCCGCCCTCGGGGGTACCGCCGCGCGCCTCGCAGATGAAGGCCCGCAGCCGGTATTCGAGGGCGAGGCTCGCCAGGCGCAGGCGCGGCAGGGCGAGGGAGCGGTCAGCGTCCGCAAGCTGCCGGGCCGCTGCCCAGTAGGCGTTCGCGTACGCCTCCCAGTCGCGCGCCCGCCGGACGGCGTCCATCCGGCGCCTGCGGCCGCGCCCGGGCCTGCGCCCGCGCCCGGACCTACTCGGCCAGCTCCTGCTCGCTCTCGCGCCAGGCATCGCGCAGTTCGTCGTAGGCCGCGCTGAAGCCTTCGCTCAGGCGCGCCCAGGCGTCTCCAGAGGCGTCCCGCAGCGCGGCGAACCGGTCGGCCAGCCGCGCCTGCTCCGCCTCGAGCTTGTCCAGATTCTCCTGCGCGTTCTCCCGCGCCGACTCGTCCATCGCGCCCCAGCGCTCGCTGATGCGCGCCTTCAGGTCTTCGACCCGCCCGTTCAGGTCGGCCAGCGCCCGCTGCGCCTCGGCCACCGCCTGTTCCTTCTGATCGGCGGAGTAGGACTCGAGCGTCTCCGCCAGCTCCCGGGCCTCGCGCTTCACGTCGTCGGCGTCGGCCGGTTTCGGTTCTTCGCTGCAGCCGCCGAGGAACAGGACGGCGCAGAGCAGGGTCAGCAAACGCAGGCTGTTGGTCATGATTGTTCCGCAACTGGTCATCGGGCCCACTCTACGTCAATTCCCAAACCGCCACCGCAGCTTCACCACGAAGCTGTCGATGATCGGGTCGCGGTAGACGTCCTGGAGCAGGTCACCAAACCCCGCATCCACCTGATCCGGCAGGCTGTTGCTGCGGTTGTACACCACGTACAGGTCGGTGAGCGGCGCGATCTCCCAGCGGTAGCGCGCCTGCAGGGTGAACAGGCTCACGGTGAAGTCGTGGTCCGGCCGGGTGCGCGGTGCCGGAACCAGGCGGCCGTCGCCCGCGGGCACGGCGAAGAATCCATCCTCCCGGGCCCGCGCGCCCACCCACTGCACCGTCAGGCCGAGCTGGTGGGCGGCGGTGACGAACCAGTTCAACTTGAGCTTCGAGGTGAGCTCGTCGGCTTCGAAACGACCGAAGTTGCGCCCGCCCTGATAGACCATCCAGCCGCCGCGCTCGCGGTAGCCGAGGTCGAAGTCCATGGACAGCCCGGCGCCGGCGCGCCAGGTGAAGCCACCGCCGAGCAGATAGGTCCAGTCGCCGAGTTGTTCCTGTTCCGCGCCCAGGTTGAGCGACCAGGACATCGTCCGGCTGGCGTCGGTGGCGAGCAGCAGCTCGGACCAGACCCGGTCGTCGGTGCGGTAGGCGCCGTTGCCGCGGCTGTCGCGGTCCTCGTAGCCGCCGGGGCGGAAGCCGAGCCCGGTGCGCAGCGTGTTACGCCCGGGCAGCACCAGGGAATTGCGCCAGTACACGCCGCCGTCGACGAGCTGGTGCTCGCTGACGTTCTGCCTGGCATTGACGATGACCGTGCCGCGGATATCGGTGACGTTGCCGCCGGTGTTCGGGCGGGCGTAGAGCAGCGTGTACTGGGCGCCGCGGTAATCGTTGCGCGCCAGAAAGCCGAGATCGTTGAAGTTCACGTCCTCGTCGAACCAGTCGAGAGACACCCGGTGCTGGTAGCGGCTGTCGGCCGCGAACTGCACGTCCAGGAGCGCGGCGTTGCCGCGCACGTTATCGCGGTCCGTGGCGATGAGCAGGCTCTCGGCGATCCAGCGGCCGTCGCCGCTGGTGAACTTGCCGTCCACGCCGTGGGCGTAGGCGTCGAACAGCGGCCCGCGCACCGCGGTGCCGAGATAGCCGAGAGAGGCGCGCGACTCGCCCACGTGCTCGTAGAGCAGCCGCGCGGCGCCGAACTCGCGGCCGTCAGCGCGGATATCCACGGAACTGCCGGCGCCGCCGTTCCCCGGGCCGTCGATGCCGCGCAGCTCGACGTCTTCTTCCAGCGCCGCGAGCACACCGTAGCGCAGTGGGGCTGCGCTCCCCGTCACCTTCAGCGCGCCGAGCAGATCGGTGGGCAGCGCGAATTCGCCGCGCAACGGCGTGACGCCGGCGGGCACCGTCACCTGGGTCGGCGTGCCGCCGATGCGGCGGGTGTTGAACAGCGAGATCGGCGCCGGCAGGTAGCTGTTCATGAACACCCGGCGCGAGGTGGTGGCGTAGTTCTCGTTGGTGACGAGGCGCAGCTGGCTGCCCGGCGACGCCCGGGTGCTGGTGTCGAACACCTCGTTACCTTCCAGGAAGAAAAGCCGCTTCTCCGGGAAGAAGGTCTCCTGGGCGCTGAGGTTCAGCACCACGTCGTCGGACTCCACGGAACCGAAGTCCGGCAGCAGGGTGCCGGCGAACTCGGCCGCCGGCGACGGCTTCCAGGTGAAATCGGCGCCGACGCGCAGGTCATCGTCGTCGTGAGCGCGGTCTGCCGTGTACGCAGCGAACGGAATCACCGACACTTCCTGACGCGGGGTCACGCGTTCCACAACCATGTGGTTCAAGGCGGTCACGAACTGGGGCGACGAGTAGGCGTGGCCCGGCCACTGATAGCGGGCGTTCTCGCTCGAGATCTGGCGGCTGATGGCGAAGCCGATGGTGCGCGGCCCGGCCACGGCGGGCAGGCTCATCATCGACCAGGGAAAGTACAGCTCGGCGCTCCAGCCGTCGTCGCGCCGCACGGTGCGGCCAATCCAGCGGCCGTCCCAGTCGATGGAGTAGTTGCGCTCCGGCAGCACCTTGCCGTCCTGCACCGAATCGCCAAGCGCCAGGGTGTACCAGTAGGCGAACTTGCCTTCGCCGGAGGTGTCGAGGGTGATGCCGACGGTGTCGCGGTCCATCTGCAGATCGCGCACCGAGCGGCGCATGACCAGCGTTTCCGGGTCCTGATAGAGGATGGCGCCGACGTACAGGCCGCGCTCGGTGGCGAGGAGCCGGACGTCGGTGGGGGAGCGGCCGCGCCGTCCGGTGGCGGGCACCGCCACCAGCAGACGATCGTGTGGGGCCACGGTCTGCCAGATCGGTTCGTCGACCACGCCGTCGACGCGGATGGCCGCGGCATCGTGTTCGACCTCGGGAACGTCGACCCGATACATCGGAATGCCGTCGAGCGCCCCGATGATCTCGGCGTCGGCGAGGCCGTCGCGCTCCGCGGCCGCCGCGATGGTGACCGCCAGGTCGGTCAGCTCCGCCGCCGCGGCCATGTCGCCGAGCAGAAGCAGCGCGAGCGCAGCAGCCAGGCACATGACGTACCCGGAACGTCGATGCGGTCCCATTCTCTCCCCTGCGACCGAAAAACCTCAGCCTCGGATCATAGGGGCAATGGCGCGGGTTGAGAACCGAGCCTCAGGCAGACGCCGCCTTGCGCGCCCGGGCCAGCAGTCGCTCGTCGCCGAGCTCCGCCACGCAGTTCGCGAAAGCGTCCGTCGGCCCGCGCCACTCGAGCTCGTCGACACTGGCGAAGAGCGGCGCATCGGCCTTCAGCGTGGCCAGCCGTTTGAACAGCAGCGCGTCCTCGCGGCGCTCGCCGCCGAGCAGCTTGTCCGGAATCGCCTCGATGGGGCCGTGCTGATTGAGCAGCCGCGCCGCCGTGACCGCGCCGATCCCGCGAATCCCCGGAAAGCCATCGGCGGCGTCGCCGACCAGCGCCAGATAGTCGGGAATGAGTTGCGGTTCCACGCCGAACTTGTCTTTCACGCCAGCGGCGTCGCGGACCACGTCGGCGCGGCGGTCCACCTGCACCACCCGGCCGTCGCGAACGCACTGGGCGAGATCCTTGTCCACGGTCCAGATGCGCACCTGCTCCACGCGCGCGTCGCCGGCGGCGAGATGCGCGGCGGAGGCAAGGGCGTCATCGGCCTCGAGCTCGATCATCGGCCACACCACCACGCCCATGGCGGCGAGCGCGTCCTCGAGCGGGTGGAACTGCGCCCACAGCGCCGGGTCGATGCCTTCGCCGGTCTTGTAGCCGGGCCACAGCTCGTTGCGGAACGATTCGATCACGTGGTCCGTGGCGACGCCGACGTGGGTCGCGCCCTGCTCGACCATCTGCAGCACCGTGTTGAGCACGCCGACCACGGCGCCGAAGGGTTTGTCTTCGCCCTTGTTGAAGCGCCGCTGACCGTAGAAGTGGCGGTACAGCTCGTAGGTGCCGTCGACGAGATGGACGATCACGGGTCGGCCGCTCCCGGATCAACCAACGTCGAAGCGGAACGCGTCGCCGTCGCGGCGCACGTGCCCGGCGGTGGGCGCAGCGAAATGGGTGCCGATGACCAGCACCGGCGCATCGGCGACACCTTCCATCACCGCCCGGCGCATGTGCGCGCCGGCCACCGGATCGGAATCGAAGCTCGGCGACCAGTGCGGGCGGGCGAACTGACAGGGGTGATGGAGCATGTCGCCGGTGATCATGGCGCGCTCGCCCTTCGACTCGATCAGCACGCTCACGTGCCCGGGCGTGTGTCCCGGCGTCGGGGTGAGGCGGATCTCGTCGCTGATGCGGTGGTTCATCTCCACCAGTTCCGCGAGCCCGGCATCGAAGATGGGCTGCACCGAGTCGCCGAGAATCGCCTGCTGGTCGTCGTCGCCCTCGCGCTGCCAGTGGTCGTACTCGCGGCGGCCGATCAGGTAGCGGGCGTTGGGGAACGTCGGCACCCATCTGCCGCCTTCGAGCCGGGTGTTCCAGCCGACGTGGTCCACGTGCAGGTGGGTGCATACGACCATGTCCACCGACGCGGCCGGGCAGCCGGCGGCTTCCAGGCTCTCGAGGAACTCGGTGTGCAATGCCTCGCCGCCGAGCAGGGCGCGGGGCTTGTCGTTGCCGACACAGGTATCCACCACCAGGGTGACGCCGAGGGCGCGCACCACCAGGGCGTGAATCGACAGCGTGAGGTCGCCGTCCGCGGTGACGAAATGCGGGGCGAGCCAGGGAATCTCGCGCAGCGCCTCCGGGGTCGCCTCCTTGAGGAACGCGGACTTCGGGTTGTAGGGGAGCGGGATTTCCATCTCCACCACCCGGGTGACGGTCACGTCGCCGATCTGCCAGGTGAGCATGCGGGTCTCCGGTGGTTGTGCGATGGCGGTCAGTATGCGCGATTCGCGGCGGTTGGCCAGAGCAGGGCGGGCTGTCCGGGCGCCTGTGCTACCCTCGCCGGATGCCGCCCAGCAATACCCGAATCGTGCTCGCCCGACGCCCGGTCGACGAGGCGACCCCGGACTGTTTTGCGATCGAAACCGAGGAACTCGCCGAACTCGAACCCGGCCAGGTTCGCATCGCCGTCGAGTACATCTCCGTCGACGCCGGAACCCGCACCATGCTGCGCGGCGAGGGGTTCCACCATCAGGTCGGACTGGGTCAGACGATTCTCGCCGGCGGCGTCGGCCGGGTCATCGGCTCGACGGTGGAAGGCTGGAACGAGGGCCAGGCCGTTCGCGGTGGCCTCGGCGCGCAGACCATCGCGACCCTGCCCGCAGAGCAGCTGGAACGCATCGACGAGTCGGCCGCCCCGCTCAGCGCGTACCTGGGTGCCCTCGGTGGATCCACCGGCGTGACCGCCTGGATCGGCATCCGCCGCGTCGCAAAACCCGGGCCTGGCGATGTCTTCGTCGTCTCCGCAGCCGCCGGTGCGGTGGGCTCGATCGCCGGGCAGATCGCCAGACGCGACGGCTCCCGGGTGATCGGCATTGCCGGTGGTCGCAGAAAGGCGGCGTACCTGATCGACCGCCTCGGATTCGACGCGGCCGTCGACTACAAGAATGAGGACGTCAACGCGCGGCTCAAGGCCCTCGCCCCCGATGGCGTGAACGTGTTCTTCGACAACGTCGGCGGACCCATTCTCGACGCCGTGCTCAACAATCTGGCGATGCGCGCCCGGGTGGTGATCTGCGGGGCGATCTCTCAGTACGACCACATGGACAACGTCACCGGACCGTCCAGGTACCTGCGCCTGGCGGAACGCCAGTCCTGCATGGAAGGCTTCGCGTTCTTTCACTTCCCCGAGAGCATCGGGCCGGCCATGGCCGATCTCGGGGCCTGGCTCGCGGACGGCTCGCTGATCTGCGACGAAGAGATCCTCGAGGGGATCGAGCGTTATCCGGAAGCGCTTCAGTTCATGTTCCGCGGCGGCAACATCGGCAAGCTGCTGGTAAAGGCCTGCTGAAGCAGGTGAGGCCTGCTGAAGCAGGTCGCTGACCGCGGCCGCTCCCCGCGGTTGCCCACCGCGGTTGCCGGCTCCAGCGTTCTGTGGTCTAGTGCCGCGCTCACTCGACGAGCGAATCCATCCATGGCGAGCATCGACGCAAACGGCATCACCCTCGAATACGACACCTTCGGCGACGCAGGTGACCGCCCGCTGCTGCTGGTGATGGGCCTCGGCGCGCAGATGACGCGCTGGCGGCCGGAGTTCTGCGGTCTGCTCGCCGACGCCGGGCACTTCGTGATCCGCTTCGACAACCGCGATATCGGCCTGTCGCACAAGTTCGAAGACGCCGGCGTGCCGGACATGGCGCAGATCTTCATGCAGGCGCAGGCGGGCGAGCCGGTGACCGCGCCGTACACGCTGGACGACATGGCCGACGACGCGGTCGGCCTGCTCGACGCCTTGGACATCGAGCGCGCCCACGTCTGCGGCGCCTCCATGGGCGGCATGATCGTGCAGACCATGGCGGTGCGGCATGCACCGCGGCTGCGTTCGATGGTCTCCATCATGTCGTCCACCGGGAATCCCGATCTGCCGAAGTCCACCCCGGAGGCCACCGCCGCACTGCTGAGTCCCGCTGGAAAAACGCTCGAGGAGGTGCTCGAGCGTGCGGTCAGCATCGCCCGCGTGATTGGCAGCCAGGCCCATCTGGACGACGCTGAGGCCATCATCGCCAGGGCAAAGGCCGACTTCGAGCGCAGCTTCTATCCGGTGGGCGTGGCGCGGCAGATGGCGGCCATTGCGGCTTCCGGCAACCGGCGTCCACACCTTGCCAGCGTCACCACGCCGACCCTGGTGATCCACGGCAAGGACGATCCCCTGGTACCCGTGGCGGGCGGCATCGACACCCACGAAGCGATCGCCGGCTCACGTCTGGCGCTGTTCGACGGCATGGGCCACGACCTGCCCGAGCCGCTGTGGCCGGAGATCGTGCGCCACATCAGCGAGCACACCGGCCAGCATCATTAACAGCGGCAGCGCCTAGTCTTCTTCGGTGTTCTGGCACAGCGCGGCCAGCGACAGCAGCGACTGCCGGGCCTGCGTGTACTCCTCATCCGTCATCGCGCCCTCGTCGAGTGCGCGCTTCAGATCGATGAGCTGCTGGCCCAGGGATACGTCGCCGAGCCGGACGGCGGTGTTGCCGCCGTTGAAGCAGCCGCCGAGCATCACAAGCACGGCGAGCAGGGTGAGTCTGCGCATGGTCGTTCCTCCAGACGTCGTGGGTTCAGGCGCTAAGAAACCTCCAGCACCTTCAGCGTGTTGGTGCCGCCGGCCTTATGCCGCCGATCGCCCTTGGAGATGATCACGCGGTCTCCGGCCTTCACCACCCCCGCCTGCTTCAGCCAGTCGATTGCGGCCTGATTCACCTCGCCGTAGTCGGCGTCGTAGGTTTCGAACAGCGCCGGATGCACGCCGCGAAACAGGGCGATCCGCGCCAGCGTGCGCGGGTCGTTGGACAGCGCGTAGATCGGCAGCCGCGAGCGCCGCCGCGACATCAGCTTGGGCGTGTTGCCGCTGGCGGTGAGGCAGGCGACGGCCCGCACCCGATGCAGCGTGTTGGCCACGGTCATGGCGGCCATGGCGACGGATTCGTCGATGTCGTCGCTGCGCACCCCGTCGGGGGGCGCGTTCGTGTACTGGGCGGTCACCTCGGCGCCTTCGATCACCCGGACCATGGTCTCGACGGTTTCCACCGGGTAGCGGCCGACGGCGGTCTCGGCGGAGAGCATCACCGCGTCCGTGCCGTCCACCACCGCGTTCGCCACGTCCATGACCTCTGCCCGGGTAGGCCGCGGGTTGGTGATCATGGACTCCATCATCTGGGTCGCGGTGATGACCGCACGGTTCAGTTCCCGGGCGCGGTTGATGATGAGCTTCTGCAGACCCATCAGCGGGGCGTCGCCCACCTCGATGCCGAGATCGCCGCGCGCCACCATCACCGCGTCCGAGGCGAGGATGATGGCGTCGAGGGTAGCGGGGTCTCTGACCGCCTCGGCGCGCTCGAGCTTGGCGACCAGGCCGCAGTTGGCGCCGTGACCGGAAATCAACGCGCGCGCCCGCTCCATGTCGGCGGCCGACGCGGGGAAGGAGACGGCGACCCAGTCCACGCCGAGCGCGCAGGCGAAGGTCAGATCCTTGAGGTCCTTGGCGGTGAGCGCATCCGCCGAGAGGCCGCCGCCGCGTTTGTTCAGTCCCTTGCCGGAGCCGAGCTCGCCGCCGGCCAGCACATGGCACTGCACGGCGCGCCCGGCCACCGCATCCACCTGCACCTCGATGAGGCCATCGCCCAGCACCAGCACGTCGCCGGCCGCCACTTCGTCCGCCAGGGTCTGGTAGCTGGTGCCGACCTGCTCGGCGGTGCCGTCGTGCTCGCCCAGGGCGCAGTCGATGGTGAACGGCGCGCCCGGTACCAGCTCGACCGCATCGGTCCCCGCAAACCCGCGAATACGGATCTTCGGGCCCTGCAGGTCGGCCATGATCGCGACGAAGGTGCCGAGCTTCTCCGCGGCCGAGCGGATCTTCCGCACCCGCTCGCCGTGCTCGCCGTGGCTGCCGTGGGAGAAGTTGAGGCGGAACACGTCCACCCCGGCCGTGATCAGCCGTTCGATCTTCGAATCGCTCGCCGGTCCGAGGGTGGCCACGATCTTGGTGTTGCGAATCATCGGTCGGAATCCTCAGCGTCGGTAAGCGCAGGTAAAGGAAGCGCCGGATCAGGGCGCGGCGGACGGTGGTTCGAGCGCCATCAGTTTCTGCACCCGTTCGTCGTCCGCCCCGAGATAGCGGATCAGCACCGCGGCCACGGCAGCGGGCTCGATGGTACCGGCGGCGAGCATCTCCTCCAGATCCGCCCAGTCCCTGGCGCGATTGAAGAACGCTTTGAAGACGGCGAGGTCGTGACAGCTCAGAAACGGCAGCGAGCGGTTCATGAAGGTCTCCCAGCGGACCCGTTCGGCGACCTGCCGATGGTAGTCGGTGCTGTCGAGGAAGACGTCCACGGGCGTGCGCTCCCACCAGACCCGGACCTGGCCGTCGCGCGCGAGCCGGTCCAGCGCGCTCGCCGGGCGCGCCACGGTCGCCGGCAGAGCCGCCAGCACGGCTTGCGCCCGTTCGCTGCCGACGAACACGTTGACGTCGATGTCGATGGTGCCGCGCGCGCGCCCGGTGCACCAGGCGAGCGCCAGCGCGCCGCCAAAGGCGTGCGCCAGACCGGCACCCACGAGACCGACGTGCACGGCGACGATCTTCTCCGGCAGACCGGTCATCCGAACCTCGGATAGGTGATGCGCCTGGGAACGCGCACGGGAAACTGCTCGGCCAGGCGCAGCACCTGTTCCAGTTCCTCGCCGCGATCCAGGCCGTCGCGCTCCCTGACGCGCGGCGTCAGACGGATGTCCACCGCATAGCCGCAGGCGTCGAGCAGGCGCAGAAACGTGGCGGCACCCGGTGTCTTGGCGGCTTTCTCGTAGGCCAGGACGGTGGCGTGGGAGGTGGCGGCCCGGCGGGCCAGCTCGCGCAGGGAGAGTCCGGCGCCGGACCGCGCCCGGCGCAGGGTGGCGGCCACACGTTCCCGCTCGTCGTGCTCCATGGTTCGGAGCATAGCAGAGGTGGTATTCGTTTGAATACCAGAAGCGGACGTGAAGAAACAACCGAGCGCGAGCGGCCCCACGCGCGGCCTGACTACGAAGTCGGCAGGTTGTAGCTCACCGATTCACCGTCCAGGGTGAGGTAACCCTCGCTGAGGAGCGCTTGAATCAGGACCTCGACGTCGGCTTCGCCGAGGGATTTCTGGAACTGCGCCTTGATCGTTCCGGAGAGCGTCTTCAACTTGCGCGGCCTGGAGGTTCCCCGGGATCGGAGGTTGGCGACGATGGCAGCGACCTTATCGGCCTCGCTGCCGGCGTTGGCGATCTTCAGGAACGGCAGGTAGGCGATGTGGAAGTCCAGGGCGTTACGCCCGGAACCCGAGATGCGGAGATACTCGGCGGCGTTGCCCAGTTCCTGCATGGAGACCGCGGATTCGATATCGTTACTGGTAGCATAGAAGGCTCTTCGGGAAGGAACGTGACGCCGTGAAGAACCTGGTGATCGGCCTGCACATGGCGGCCCGCGACGGAAAAGGCGCGCTCGAGCAGATCGTCGCCGCCGAACAGGCCGGCATCGACGTCGCCTGGATGACCTGCGGTGGCGTGGCGCCGGACCCGCTGGCGGTTTTTTCGGCCGCCACCCTGCGCACCGATCGCATCGAGCTCGGCACCTGCATCATGCCGACGTTTCCGCGCCATCCCATGGCCCTCGCCCAGTCGGCCATCGTCGTGGACAGCCTGGCGCCCGGGCGGCTGCGTCTGGGCGTGGGGCCGAGCCACGAGCCGGCCATGCGCGGCACCTGGGGCCTGGATTTCACCCGGCCGCTCGAGCATCTACGCGAGTACGTCAGCATCCTCAACGCCAGCTTCCACGACGGCAAGGTAGATTTCTCCGGCAAGCGGCTGCAGGCCCACGCCGAGTTCGCCGAGCCGGCAGACATCCGGGTCATGGTCTCCGCGCTGCGCCACAACGCCTTCGCGCTGGCGGGTGAACTCACCGAAGGCGGCATCAGCTGGGTAACCCCGCCGGAGCACATCCGCGACGTGGCGATTCCAGCGCTGGAGGAAGGGGCCGTGAAGGCCGGCCGCAAGCGACCGCCGGCGGTGGTCCACGTGCCCATCGTCGTCTCGACGGACCAGGACGCCGTGCTCGCCCAGGCCCGGGCGCAGATGGGCTTCTACCAGCGGCTGCCGTTCTACCGCGCCATGTGGCTGGAAGCCGGCTACGAGGACGCGGCGGGCACCGAGTTCACCCGGACGATGTGCGATGCGCTGGTGGTCTCCGGCAGCGAACAGCAGGTGGCGGAGCGGATCGCGGCGCTGCCGTCGTTCGGCGCCGGCGAGATCATCGCCATGCCGTTGCTGCTCAAGAACGACCACCAGGCCCGCGAGCGCACGATTCGATTGCTGGGGGAACTGGCGCAAGCCGGTTGACGCCATGGCCGGAAGCCTGAAGGACCAGCTGTTGAAGGCCGGACTGGTGACCCCGGACCGGGCGCGGAAGATCGAGCGCGAGGCGCGCGCCGAGAAGAACGCAAAGCGTCAGGGCAAAGGCAAGCCCAAGGAAAAGCCGCCCGAGCCGACGGCGCTGACGGAGGCCCAGCAGCGCGCCCGGGCGCTCAACGCCGAGAAGGCCGAGCGCGACCGGGCGCAGATGCGCGCCATCGCCGACAAGGCCAAGGAGAAGGCGCAGCGCGCCGAGATCAAGCAGATCATTCTGCAGAACGATCAGCGGGTGAAGACCCAGAGCGACGACGACGTCGCCTACAACTTCGTCCACGGCAAGCGGGTCAAGCGCATCTACGTGCCCCCGGCCCAGCGCGATCAGATCAGCAGCGGCAGCCTGGTGATCGTCAACAACGACGGTCAGTACCATCTGCTGTCGAAGAAGGCGGCGGAGAAAGTCCGCGCCCGGGACCCGAAGCGCATCATCGTCGCCCACGACGGCGCGAAGCCAGAGCCCGGCTCCGACGACGAGTACTACGCCCGCTTCCAGGTGCCCGACGACCTGGACTGGTAGCCGAACTGCGGACACGGTAACGACCCGACGGCCGTTACCGTGCCCTCGTGCACTAGCCCTCGGGCCCCATGGTCATCAGCTGCCGGCTCACGAGCCGCGCCGTCACCTCGCGGAAGTCGCTGGCGTTGCGCGCGTAGGCGGCAAAATCCGCCGACTTCATGAAGGTATCGACGCCTGCCAGCAGCGTGCCCACGTCGGCGGCCTGAAAGCTCACCCAGTGCGTACCCTCGGTATCGCCCATGGCGACGATTGCCCCGAAAAACGCGTTGCCCGGAAACGCCTTCATGGCCTCCGAGTCGAGCAGCCTGGTCAACGCCTTCATGAAGGCAGCCTGATCGGTGACGTTCAAGCCGAACAGCATGGTGGCCGGATTCTCCATCGCCTCCTGATTGACCCGGCTCAACAGCATGGTGAACACGTTCTCCGACTCGACGGTCGCCACGCCGCGCATGCGCCGGCCGAACTCCGCGCTGTCTGCCGATCCGGCGGCCAACGCCATGCCCGCGGCCATGGCCTCGGCCGACGGATAGAAGACGTTGACCGTATGGGTCGACTGATAGCTGCCATTCGCCACGTTCTGAGAGAGCGTGACCGTGGACGGCATCTGCGCTCCGGTGGGCGAAGCCCGATAGGTCTTCATGGCTTCGACTACGGCGGCGGGGTCGGAGACGATCAGGCTGTAGCTCTGCCCGTAGGTGATCTGCGGAGCCATGTGGTTGTCGGCAAAGGCACTGGCGGCAATCATCCATGCCGCACACAAGAGGATCGATTTTTTCATCGTTGGACGTCCTTCAGCGTAGAGGTTGAGGTTTCGAAGGGACGCGCCAACTACTGGAATCCCGGTGCTTCTGACGCGGCTGTCTTCGGCCATCGTCCGCATCCGACTGTTTACTTCCAGAGACGAGCAACCCGGACAGCCTAACAGACGCCGCCAGACCCGGCGACTCGGGCGCGCCGCGCTCAGGGCAACTGGGCGATGTCCGGATCCCGGATCTCGTAGAGTTCGATGACGTTGCCGAACGGGTCGCGGCCGTAGATCGCCGAGGACGTGCCGAAGTCCACCGGCTCGCCGACGAACGTCATCCCCCCGGCCTCGAGCCGTGCGTACTCCTCGGCCATGCCGCGCACCTGCAGCGCCATGTGCGGATAGCCGAAGTCGCAGGGACGGGCGGTGCGGTCTTCCGGCGGCGGGTTGCGATACTCCCACAGCTCGACGTGGGCGTTGGGCGCCCGCAGCATCGCCATGCGCGCCGCCACCTTCGGCAGGCCGATGGCGCGATCGGCCAGCGGAAAGTCACCGTCGAAGTCGGCGCGCTGAACCACATGGAAGCCGAGCAGGTCACCGTAAAACGCCAGCGCCCGATCCAGGTCGGGCACCGAGATGGCAACGTGGTGCAAGCCAACGATCATCTGTCTGTTCTCCCCTGATCCGCCTCTCCCCTGACGCGCCATCGCAACGCCGCGCCCGCGGCCGGCGCCCTAGTGGGCCGCTAGCGACCGCCCTCGAATTCCACCGCCGCCTTCACCGCCGGCCGCTGCAGCATGCGGTTCAGATGATCGCGGATCTTCGGATAGCGGGCGACGTTGACCCGGTGTCCGGGCAGCCACTGAGTGATGGTGAAGAGGTACGGGTCGGCAATCGAATAGGTCCCTCCCATCACCCACGGTCCGGCAAACATCTGGGTTTCAATGAGATCGAAGCAGGCGGCCATGACCTCCGGCGCCTTACGCTTCATCTCGGCGATGGCGGCCTCGTCGTCGGCCCAGCGCTCGCCGCGGCGGCTGTGGGCATGGGCGACGTGCACGGTGGCGCACAGGTAGCTGTTGAAGGCCTGCAGGCGCGCGAACTCGAACGCATCGTCCAGCGGCGCGAGGTTCGCCTTCGGATACTGTTGAGCAATGTAGGCGAGGATGGCCGGGGTTTCCGTCAGCACGCCACGTTCGGTGGCGAGCGCCGGCACGCGCCCCTTGGGATTGACCTTGTGGTAGGCGTTGCCGCGCTGCTCGGCGCTGGTGAAGTCCACCGGGCGCAGCTCGAAGTCGGCGCCGGCTTCCCGGAGCGCGATGTGCGAGGCGCGGGAGCAGGTGCCGGGGGCGTAGTAGAGCGCGAGCATGTTGACCTCCTCGGTGGTCCGGTCCCACAGTAAGCGTTGCCGAGCGGCCTTACCAGAGCACCCTTGGCGGAGCTCCATTACCAAGGACCAGACCATGCACATCGGCGCCCTGATCTTTGCCACGGACTATGCCGTACGAGCCGACGAACTCGCCGTGGAACTCGAGAGCCGCGGCTACGAGTCGCTGTTCGTCCCCGAGCACACCCACATTCCCACCTCACGGGAATCACCCTGGCCGGGCGGCGCCGACCTGCCCCGGGAGTACTGGCACACCTACGACCCGTTCGTGTCGCTGTCGTTCGCCGCGGCGGCGACGAAGACGCTGAAGCTCGGCACCGGCATCTGCCTGCTGCCCCAGCGCGACACCCTGGTCACCGCCAAGCTGGTGGCGAGCCTGGACCGTCTGTCCAGCGGACGGTTCATCTTCGGCATCGGCGGCGGCTGGAACAAAGAAGAGATGGCTCACCACGGCACCGAGTACCCGACGCGCTTCGCGCGCATGGAGGAACAGGTGCGCGCCATGCAGGCGCTGTGGACCGAAGAGAAGTCGGGCTACCAGGGCGAGTTCGTGCAGTTCTCCGAGAGTCTGTCGTACCCGAAACCGGTGCAGACCCCTTATCCCCCCGTCATCCTCGGCGGCGAGACCGACCATACGCTACGGCGCGTGGTCAGCTACTGCGACGGCTGGCTGCCCCGGGCCCGCCACGGCTTCGATGCCGCGGAGAACATGCAGCGGCTGCAGACTATGGCGCAGGAGCATGGACGTTCGATGCAGACCTTGACCGTGAGCGTGTTCGGCGCGCGGCCGGACGCGGCCACGTTGCAGGCGTACCGCGATGCGGGTATCACCCGGGCGATCCTGCCGCTACCGCCGGCCGGCCGGGATGAGGTGTGGAAAGTCCTCGACCGCTATCAGGGGCTGCTGGAGCGCTGATCGGCGGCCGACGGTCCCGACCGCGTCAGGCCCTCACCTTCACCGGCGGCTCGCTCTCCAGCGACCCCCACATCACGTCGTCCGGCACCGCCATGATCTGTTCGTACGCACCGGGCGGGTAGTTGGTCATGTGCGGGCCGGGGCCGTCGAGGGCCGGCTGCGGCACGGCGCCGCCCTGACCTTCGAAGGTGGCCGGGTGCTGGTAGCGCTCGAGCTCCTCGGGGGAGATGCCGGCCAACGCCACCACCTCGGGATCGCACCAGGCCTGCGCGTCGATCGGCTCGCTGGAGTACGAGAGTTCCAGCGACAGATTCTCCGGCCCGGCGAAATACATGGACACGCACATGCCGTGGTCCACCGGACCCATCACCGGCACGCCCTTGGAGCGCAGCCGGTCGCGCAGGTCGAGCAGTTCGTCGTGGTCGGCGACCTTCAGCGCCAGGTGCTGCATGGCGCCGCGGGCGCAGTTGGCGCCCGGGTTGCCGGCGTGGGTGGCGCCGAGCTTCACCTCGATGCCGTCGATGTCCGGGTTGCAGACGAAGGCCAGGGAACTTTCGTCGTTCAGGCGCAGAAAGCCGTGCCAGGTGTTCTCGACCCCGTGCATCCAGTACAGGGCGACGAGCTCCATACCCAGCTTGTCGGTGAAGAACTCGATCTGCTGCTTCATGTTGGCGGTGCAGATGGCGAGGTGATGCAGTCCGGCGACCTGGTTCATAAGCGCTCCCGGCGGTATGGGTGAGGTGGTGGAGCCGAGGGGGATCGAACCCCTGACCTTCGCATTGCGAACGCGACGCTCTCCCAGCTGAGCTACGGCCCCGTGAAACCGATTGTGCCGCGTCGGCGCCGCTGCCGGCAATCGTGCGTCGGCGCCCCTTACAGTCCGCGCAGCATTGCCCCTTCCGCCGGCAGTCCGAGCAGCACCCGGCCGGCATCGTCGATGTGGTGCGACGCCACCGTCACGTGCTGGCGCACCACGCGCACGTCGCGGGAAAGGCGTTCCAGTGGGTGGCCCACGCTGTTCGCCGTGGTGCCGGCGGAGTCGGCGAGCAGGTCCACGGCGGCCGCCGCGGCGGCAACGGCATCCGAGCAGGCGGCCTGAAAGATCGCCAGGCTTCGGGACGGCGGCCGGCGGCCGGCGAGCAGTTCGTCCCAGAGCTCGGCGAGCCGCTGCATCACCAGGGCGCGTGGCGCCAGCACCTTGAGCTCCGCCTCGATCACCGCGCGCTGAACGCGCGGCCGGTCGCGCAGGGTGAGTCGGGTGAAGCGCGGGGTCTTGCCGCTGGCGAGTTCGGAGAATTCGGTCAGCGCGGCGCGGGCAATGCCGAGCGCCACCGCAACCTTGTTGTAGGCGAGCCGCGGGCCCAGCGGGAAGCGCCGGAACGCGGCGGCCCGGGCGACTTCGTCGGCGGACGCCGCCGACTCCATCTCGCCGCTGCCCGGCCCCATGGCGGAAACGATGCGCGCCGCCGGGACGAAAGCATCGTCCACGCGCACGTCGTGGGAGCCCGAGCCGCGCATGCCGGCCACGTTCCAGGTATCGACAATGGTGAAGTCCCCGCTCGGCAGCATCGCGTAGCGCAGCGCCCCGTCTTCCAGCGGCTCGCCGTTGCGGTAGAGCCGCACCGTGGCGCCGAACACCGAGCTGTTCTGGCAACCGCTGACGAACTGCCACTGGCCGCTCACCCGGAAACCGCCCTCGACCGCGTCCGCCCGACCCACGGCCGCGGTGGAGCTGCAGAGAACGACCGCGGGATCGGCGATCAGCTCAGCGCACCCTGCCATGCCCGGCGCCACCAGACCGAAGGTCTCGATGCCGATCATGAGGTTCCAACCGGCGCTGCCGTCCGCCTCGGCAATGGTCTCGACGGCGCGGAACTGGGTGAGCGGATCGGCGAGCTCACCGCCGCACCAGGGCGGCGCACCCATCCGGTAAAGGCCTGCCGCGGCGAACTCTGCCGCTACCGGCGCCGGCAGCTGGCGGTCGCGTTCCGCCTGATCGGCGTGCTCGCGCACCAGCGCCGTGAGCGCTGCGGCACGCGCGATCGGGTCCGAGCCTGACATGGCCTCTCCCCCTGCCCATCGACCCCGCCATCATAGCGGATCGCCAACCCGTCGAGCTTGGCCGGATTTGGGCGTAGAGTAGTCGATGGCAAACCACGGATCGGAGCGCCCGCCATGACCTTCGTACGCACGCTGCTCGCGATTCTCCTGGTCGCCGGCAGGCCCGACTGAGCCGACACCGATGCCAACCGCGCTCCGCCACGCCAGCTACGTCAGCCTCGCCACCTTCCGCAAGTCCGGCGCCGAGGTGGCGACCCCGGTGTGGGTCGCCCACGACAACGGCGAGTTCTTCATCTTCTCCGCCGGCAACGCTGGCAAGGTGAAACGCCTGCGCAACAGCCCCCGGGCGCGCCTGGCCGTGTGCGACGTGCGCGGCAAGCTGCTCGGCGAGTGGCACGACGCCACCGCCGAGATCCTCGAACATCCCGGCGACAAGCGCCGCGCGCTGCGCCTGCTGCGGCGCAAGTACGGCTGGCAGATGTGGCTCGCGGACACCGGGGCGAAGCTCACCGGGCGCTTCCACCGGCGGGCGTACATCCGCGCGCGGCTGGTGCAGCCGCCGGCCTGACCGTCCGGGTCACGCCGTCTGCGGCTCGAGTTCCGGCGGCGCGACCTCCTTCGACCCCACCGCGAGCAGCAGCGTGAACGCCAGCGCGGGCACCAGCCCGGTGAGCAGGTAGTACTGGTCGTATTCCATCGAGACGCCGAGCGCGGGCAGCCACGCATTCAGCTTCGCCCCCAGGCTGTAGCCGATGTTCGACAACGCCATGTAGAGGGTGAACTGGGTCGCCGCCGCCAGCGTCCAGCAGGCCTGCATGTACACAGAGAACATGCATACGGTGGTGAAGGCGATGCTGCCGCGGAAGCTGGGCAGCAACCACAGATGCGGATAGCCCGGCTCGTCCCATGCCCCCGCGGTGAGCGCAAAGGTGAGTGTGATCGCCATGATCATGCCGAGGCCGACCAGGGCGAACCGTCTGCCGCCGAAGCGGCTCGCCAGATAGCCGCCGGTCAGCGCACCGATCATCTCGCCGGTCACTCCGAGGGTACCCTGCCTGGTGGCGAACTCTTCCGCAGACCAGCCGAGCTTCTGCACGAAGAACTCGGTGGTGAGCGGATCGTAGAGGCCTTCGCAGACCATGGCCGTCGCCGCCACCAGAACGAGCAGAAACGTGGTTCGGGTCGACAGCGCCGTCATCAGGTTGCGCAAGGTCGGGCCAAGCCCGAACTCCTGGTGCACCGCCGGAATGTGGGCCGCGCCTCGCGACCAGGGCAGCAGGCGCTCCCCGGGCCGTTCCCGCACCGCGATCAGCAGGCCGCATACCGCCAGGATCAGCAGCGCCTGCGCCGCCAGGGCGGCCTCGAAGCTGGTGCGCGCAATGACGATGGCGAGCCCGGCCCCACCCAGAGTGACGCCCAGCAGCTTGGACGCCCACATGAAGCCGAGCACGGTTCCACGCTCGCGGTCAGCCAGCAGATCCAGCGCCAGGGCGTCGGTGGCGACGTCCTGCAGCGAGGCGAAGCAGTTGTGGAAGAACAGCACCCAGGCGAGATACACGAGCGTGGCTTCGCTGCCGAGCGCGCCGCTCGACCAGGCGGTGAGCAGGGTGAGCGACATACCCAGCTGGGCAATGACGATCCAGGGTCGGCGAACGCCCAGGGCCGGCATGCGCACCGAGTCGATCAGCGGAGCCCAGAAGAACTTGAACGTCCACGGCAGGATGGCCATGGCCGTGATCGATGCGGTGACCGACTTGTCGTGACCGGCTTCGCTGAGCGTCGCCAGCAACGCGATGGTGGCGAACCCCCACGGAACGCCCTGACAGAAGTACAGCAGGCACAGCACCGTGGTGCGCAGCGGGCCGTTGTCGCTCAGGTCGCGGGTCGCAGGCACCAGGGAACCTCTGATCAAGTCTGCGCAGCGCAGCGTACGATGCCCGCCCCGGTAGACGCTCTATTCAGTCGCCGGTGACCTTGGTCGCGCCACAGCGTCTACAGCGGCGGATCGTCACCAGCTTCGCCTTCTTAACGTCGAACTGCTTTTTCTGATCGATCACCCACTTGTGAAAGCCGCTGTCGCACAGGGTGCGGCGCCGGGCGCGCTCCTTGTTCGACGGTTTCCTGAAGGGGACGACGTTGCTCACCGGCTTCGAGGACCTGCTGCGCGACTCAACGTCACGGCGCCGCCGCGCCCCACGGAAACATGGGAGCACCGAGACAGACCACGATCAGGCGCAGCTTCAAGTTGACGACTCCTTACCGATTCCGGCAGGCACGACCGATTGGCGAATCTACCAGAAGCCGGGTGACGGTGACACGCACTCGACTGGCACAGTAGGATCGAACCCCGCACTTCCCAGGAGACAGCCATGAGCGGCGAGGACTGCCTGTTCTGCAGAATCATCAAGGGCGAAATTCCGTCCACCAAGGTGTACGAAGACCCGCTGTGTTACGCCTTCGAAGACATCAACCCCCAGGCGCCCGTCCACGTGCAGATCATTCCACGCAAGCACGTCGCCACCCTCAACGACCTGGTTGCCGAGGATGAGCCCATGGCCGGTCATCTGCTCACGGTGGCCGCCGCCATCGCCAGGGACCAGGGCATTGCCGAATCCGGCTACCGCACGGTGTTCAACTGCAACAGCGCCGCCGGCCAATCGGTCTATCACCTGCATCTGCACGTGCTCGGCGGCCGCAGCCTCGGCTGGCCGCCAGGCTGACGGCGGCAGCGGCGCGCTCGGCGCACCGATCCGATTGCCGCTATAGTGCGCGCCTTCCCGAGATCGAGTCAGGAGTCCGATTCTTCCCATGCTGCCCGCCATTGCCGATCGCATCGCCCGGGAACTCTCGGTTCGCGCCAATCAGGTGGCGGCGGCCGTGTCGCTGCTGGACGGGGGCGCCACCGTGCCGTTCATCGCCCGCTACCGCAAGGAGGCCACCGGCGGGCTCGATGACGCGCAGCTGCGCCAGCTCGACGAACGCCTCGGCTACCTGCGTGAGCTGGACGAACGCCGTGCCACGATCCTGGAAACCATCGATGCCCAGGGCAAGCTGACGCCGGCACTGAAGGCGAGCCTCGAGCAGGCCGAGACCAAACAGCGGCTGGAAGACCTGTACCTGCCCTACAAGGTGAAGCGCCGCACCAAGGCGGAGATCGCGCGGGAGGCCGGCCTCGACGCCCTGGCGGACGCCCTGCTCGGCGACGCCGGTATCGATCCGGATGCCGCCGCGGCCGCCTATGTGCGCGAACCGTTCCGGGCCGAGGCCGGCGAAAATCCCGGCGTGGCCGACGCGGCGGCGGCTCTGGAAGGCGCCCGCTGGATCGCCATGGAGCGCTTCAGCGAGGATGCCGAGCTGCTGGCCGCCCTGCGTCGCCATCAGTGGGAACAGGGCGTGCTGGTCTCCACGGTGGTGGAAGCCAAGCAGGAGGAAGGCGCCAAGTTCCGCGATTACTTCGAGTTCTCGGAAGCCATTGCCAAGGTGCCCCCGCATCGGGCGCTGGCGCTGTTCCGCGGGCGCGCGGCGGAGGTGCTGAAGCTGTCGCTGAAGCTGCCCGAGGAGCTGGAACAGGATGGCTGGCGTGCCGAGTGGGGTACCTGCGAGCGCAGGATCGCCCAGCATTTCGGCCTCGCCGAGCGCACCGACCCCTGGGTGCAGGAGGCGGTACGCATGACCTGGCGCGCCAAGCTCCAGCACAACGTCGAGACCACCCTGCTCGCCGACCTGCGCGCCGCCGCCGAGGAGGAAGCGATCCGCGTGTTCGCCCGCAATCTGCAGGATCTGCTGCTGGCGGCGCCGGCCGGACAGCGCGCCACCATGGGGCTAGACCCCGGCATCCGCACCGGGGTGAAAGTCGCGGTGGTGGACGCCACCGGCAAGCTGCTGGACACGGCCACGGTGTACCCGTTTCAACCGAAGAACGACGTCGAAGGCAGCCTGAAGACCCTGGCCGCTCTGGCGGCCCGCCACCGGGTCGAGCTGGTCGCCATCGGCAACGGCACGGCCTCGCGGGAAACGGATGCGCTGGTGAAGACCCTGGCCGGGCGCCACCCGGAGCTGACGCTGCATCCGGTGACCGTGTCCGAGGCCGGGGCCTCGGTGTACTCGGCCTCCGAGTTCGCGTCCCGGGAGTTCCCGGGGCTGGACGTGAGCCTGCGCGGCGCGGTCTCCATCGCCCGCCGGCTGCAGGACCCGCTGGCGGAGCTGGTGAAGATCGAACCCAGATCCATCGGCGTGGGCCAGTACCAGCACGACGTCGGCCAGGCGAAGCTGGCGAAAGCCCTGGACGCGGCGGTGGAAGACTGCGTCAATCGGGTCGGCGTGGACGTGAACACCGCCTCGGCCCCGCTGCTGGCGCGGATCTCCGGGCTGTCGCCGAGCCTGGCCGAGAACGTGGTGGCGCTGCGGGACAGCAACGGCCCGTTCAAGGACCGCAGGCAGCTGCTCGACGTGCCGCGCCTCGGACCCAAGGCCTTCGAGCAGGCCGCCGGCTTTCTGCGCATCCGCGGCGGCGACAACCCGCTGGACGCGTCCGCCGTGCACCCGGAGGCCTACCCGGTGGTGAAGCGCATTCTCACCGACCTGAAAGTGCCCATCACCGACGTGCTGAAGAACCCGGCGCTGCTGCAGTCCGCCAACGCCGAAGCCTACGTGGACGAGCGCTTCGGTCTACCCACGGTGCGCGATATCTTCGCCGAGTTGGAAAAGCCCGGCCGCGACCCACGCCCGGAGTTCAGGACCGCGGCGTTCCGCGAGGGGGTGAACGAACTCAAGGACCTCAGCCCCGACATGGTCCTGGAAGGCGTGGTGACCAACGTCACCAACTTCGGCGCCTTCGTCGACGTGGGCGTGCACCAGGACGGACTGGTGCACATCTCCATGCTCGCCGACCGCTTCGTCAAGGACCCCCACGAGGTCGTCAAGGCCGGCGACATCGTCCGGGTCAAGGTCCTGGAGGTGGACGTCGCTCGCAGGCGCATCGGCCTGTCCATGCGGCTCGGCGACGCGACGCCGCAGGCCGATCGCCAGGCCGCCCCGCGCAATCACCGGGGTTCCGACAAGCCGCGCAAAGACAAGCCGGGCAAAGGCAATCAGCGTGCGGCACAACGCAAAGCCAGCGCGCCGCCACCGCGCGGCGCCATGGCCGACGCCTTCGCCAGGGCGCGGCGCCCGAACGAGGAGGAATCGGAATGAAGCACGCTGTCGTCGTTGTCGCGCTCGCCTGGAGCAGCCTGGTCGGGGCTGCCGCCGGGTCGCCGGCGAACTGGACCCCGCCCACCGATCCGTCCGGCCTGCCGCCGAACTGGACCGCACCCACCGGGCCGATACGTCTCTTCGACGACGTCTACTGGGTGGGCACCGAAGGCCTCGCCGCCTACCTGTTCGTCACCGACGACGGCCTGATCCTGCTCGACGTCGGCATGCCGGAGAACGCCGAGCCGGTGATGGCGAACATCCGCGCGCTCGGACACCGCGTGGAGGAAGTGCGCTATCTGCTGAACAGTCACGCCCACTTTGACCACTGCGGCGGGCTCGCGGCGCTGAAGGCCTCAAGCGGAGCCGAGCTGGTGGCGAGTGCCGGCGACCGCGACGCCCTCGAACGGGGCATCTACCCGGGCTGGGAGAGCCGCACCGACCTGAACTTCCCGCCGGTCGACGTGGACCGGGTGATCGGCGACGGCGACAGCGTCACGCTGGGGGCCGTGACCCTCACCGCCCACCTGACCCCGGGACATTCACCGGGGGCGACCAGTTGGAGCTTCACCGCCCGGGACGGCGGGCAGACCTATCGGGCGCTGATTTTCGGATCGGCGTCGGTGGCGCTGAACCGGCTGGCCCCGGACCCGCAGTACCCGGGCATAGTCGACGACTACCGCGGGACGTTCGAGAAGATGCGCGGCATGACCGTCGACGCGTACCTGACGCCGCATCCCGAGCAGTTCGACATGGCCGGGAAGCTGGCCCGGATCGGCCGGGAAGCGGGCAATCCCTTCGTCGACCCGACCGAGAAGGACCGGCGCATGGCCGAGTTCGAAGCGGCCTTCGAGGCGGCGCTGGCGGAGCAGCAGCAGGCGTTGCGCTGAGCCGCCCCGCGGCATGAATGGCGCCCGTGACATGAGTGCCGCAACAGGTGCAGACTGGGGCAACGGGAGGGAACCAAGCACCCGCCCGCCGGACTAAGCCCTTACCCCTGCTGGGAGGAGGCTGCTGATGACCGGTAGACACTCTCACCCTGGCGCGCTCTGCCGTCCGTCGGCCACCTTCGTGCCGTCATCTGTGCCGTCATTCCTGCGCCATCGCTTTTCCACCGACCGCCTCTGACGAGGAAGGATGGTTCCCATGGTCCAAGCAAACACCACGAACAGCTTCAACGACCTGCGCCTGTCCTCGAGCGACATCGAGGTCCGCCGTATCACCACTCGGGATCTGTGGCTGGCGCTGCAGGCCGGATACGCCGACTTCGGCGCGCGACCCACGTTCGGCGTGTTCCTGATTCTCGTCTATCCGCTGTCCGCCCTGCTGTTCACCCTGTTTCTGCAGGGCACGGATCTGCCGTACCTGGCGTTCCCCATGCTGGCGGGCTTCACCCTGCTCGGGCCGGTGGTGTCGCTGGCGCTGTTCGAGCTCAGCCGTCGCCGCGAAGCCGGCCTGGACCTGACCTGGCGCGGCGCCTTCGAGTTCGTGCACTACCCCACGTTCGCCGGGATGCTGGCGCTGACGCTGGTCATGGCCGTGCTCTACGTGGGCTGGCTGTTCATGGCCGAGTTCCTCTACTTCGGTCTGTTCGGCGCCAACCCGCCGGCGTCGCTGGCCGAGTTCGGCGCGCGCCTGATCGGTACCGAACCGGGCATCGCGCTGATCCTCTACGGCAACGCGCTCGGGCTGATCTTCGCCTTCGTGGCGTTGTCGATCTCGGTGGTGGCATTCCCGCTGCTGCTCGACAAGCCGGTGAGCTTCCTTACCGCCGTCGGCACCTCGATCCGGGCGGTTGCCAGCAACCTGTACGTGATGCTGCTGTGGGGGGTGATCGTGGTGGCTCTGCTGGCGGGCGGTGCGCTCGTGCTGCTGGTCGGGCTGGCCGCGGTGCTGCCGATTCTCGGCCACGCCACCTGGCATCTGTACCGGCGCCTGATCGTCGCCTGACAGGCGCCATCGGGGGCGACGGCCGGCCTCGGGATCAGCGGCGGACCAGACGCCGGCCGTGGTCGGCCGCCAGATGCCGGGCGAGCAGATCGTCGCCGAAGTCGGCTCCGGTCTGGTGCCAGACCGCATGCACGTGATCGCCGCCTTCCGTGTTGTCGATCTCGAGCAGCAGCGACGGCGACGAAATGCGCAGGTAGAAACCCCGCGGCGGTGATTCGGTGGCGACGAAGGCGAAGTGCAGGGCGTCGCGGGCCGCAGCGATGTCCTGACGACGCGCGGCAGCCAGCGGCTCGCGCCACAGGCCCGCCAGACCGTCCAGCAGCGCGTCCAGCAGCGCACGCTGGGCGGGTGCGAGATCGTTGCGGGCGACGCCGAGCGGCTCTGCGGGAGCCACCCTGGGAACCTGGCCGATGGTGAGTCCGCGATCGTCCTGGTAGGTGAGGGTCGCCCGGGCGCGCTGCGCGTCGTCGAGAGACGCATACAGTGCCCGGGCGAGGCGTTCTTCCTCGCCGAGCACCGCGGTTCCCGCCGGCGGACCGACATCCAGATCTTCCGCCACCACCCTGGGCTGCGCGCCGATGAACAGCGGCGTGGTGGCGATACCGTCGCGAGTCACAGTGACGTTCAGCGACAGATGGTGGCCTTCGAAGCGGAACGCCCAGGGCGCCGCCGCGGCAGGTTCCCCGAACACCGCCCAGAAGTAGCGGCCGGGATCGAACAAGCCGAGCATTCGCAGGGCCAGGTTGCTCTGTGCGTGGACCACGGCTTCGAGCTCGCGAACCTGGCGCACACGCCGCACACCGGCATCCGACAGCACACTGGCCAGCAGACGCTCGCCCGCGTTCCGGGCGCTGTCGTCGAGCTCACCGTGACGCAGACCGTCCAGGCCGAGGGGCGCGTAGTGAATGTCGGTGCGCTCAGCATCCGCGAACGGCCAGCGCGCCTCGGCACGCTCCGCGTCCGTGAGCTCGGCCAGGAAGGCGGCGCCAGCGGCATCGATCTCGTGGGCCGATGCGCCAGCGGCCAGAGCGCAGGCGATCAGCAGCGCATAGAAGTTCAGGCAACGGCACATAGCGCTCTCCTTCGCCGGCGGCCGGTCAGGCTTTGCCCGCCTGCCAGGCATCCAGCGCCCGGCGGGCGGCGGCCGTGTCCGACGGCGGTTCGCCCACCGGCGCGGCCAGTTCGACCACGTAGCCGTTGGGATCGCGGAAGTAGATGGAATGGCAGAATCCGTGGTCGGAGATACCGCGGGTATCGACGCCTTCCGCCCTGCCCTTCTCGAACATGCGCTTGAGTTCATCGCCATCGACGGCCAGCGCGATGTGCAGGTCGAAGTCGCGCTGCGCCTTGAACTCGAACGGCTCCTCCGGGGCTTCGAAGAACGCCAGGCACGAGCCGTCGGCCATGGCGAAGAACGTGTGCAGCACGCTCGCTTCGCGCCCGGTCTTCGTGGTGCCGATGGCCAGCGCTTCCACCAGCGGCAGTCCGAGGAAGTCCTCGTAGAAGCGCCGGGTCTCCTCGGAGTCCCGGCACCGGTAGGCGCTGTGGTGCAGGCCCTTGATCGTCACGTGGCTGATTGCGCTCATGCGTTCCTCCCGCCGGCTTCGCGCCGGTGTCCCCAGCTGCTGCCGGTATCGTAGTGGGCCACCGTCCAGGTGGCGTCGTCGACGGTGCGCGCGCCGGTGCCGAACTCCACCTGGAAGCCCGACGGGGTCACGGCGTAGAAGCTCACCATGTGGTCGTTCGTATGCCGGCCGAGGCCCTGGGCCAGCGGCAGTTCGCGGTCGCGGATCAGGTCGAGGGTGGCGCCGACGTCGTCCAGCCCCGGCACCTGCAGCATCACGTGGTTGAGGCGTTTCGGCGCGCCGGGCGCCGGCGCCAGAGCCACGGTGTGATGGCGCGGATTGCAGTGCAGGAAGGTGACGTCCACGCTGCGCGGCGGCTTGCCCAGGGTGATGTAGTCCGACACCCGGAAGCCGAGCCCGTCGACGTAGAAGCGCGTGGACGCGGCGCCGTCGCTCACCATCAGCACGATGTGGCCGAGCCCCTGCTCACCGGTGACGAACTCGATGCCGCGCGGCGAGACGAAGGGCGTGGCCGCCTCGGTACGGCCGCAGTAGAGTTCGACGACGATGCCGTCCGGGTCCTCGCAGCGCAGCAGCCGTGCGACGCCGCGCTCCGTGCGCTCGGCCACGGTGCCCTCAACGACGGCAATGTCCATGCTCTGCAGATGACGGCCCAGCGCGACCAGGGATTTCGGCGAGTCCAGCTCGAACCCGGCGTAGGCAATGTCGTCGCTGTCCGAGCGCTCGACGCGTAGCCGCCAGGGGGCGGCGTCCATGCGCAGTTCCAGAGCGCCGTCCGCTTCCTCGCAGGCGAGTCCGAGTACCTCGGTGGCGTAGCGCTGCCAGGCATCCAGATCGCTGGCGCCGATGCCGACGTAGCCGAGCGCGGTGACCGCTTGCGTCATTCGAATCCTCCCGGATCGAGGTCGTCGCCGCCGCGGGCGCGGCCCACGCCGCGCGCCGCGAAGCCGCCGTCCACGTTGATGATGCTGCCGGTGGCCTGCCCGGATTCGCCGGCGGCGGCGAGAAACACGTAGGCGGCCGCATAGTCCGCCGGGTTCGCCACCCGGTCGATGGGCAGACTGCCGGCCATGGCGTCCTCGCTGAGCACGCCGCCGATGGAACGCTCCTCCATGTCCAGCGCCGCCGGTCCGCGCAGGTCCGTGCGGATGACCCCGGGTGCCACGCCGTTGACGCGCACGTAAGGCCCGCACTCGAAGGCGAGCTGGCGGATCAGCCCCACCACTGCGTGCTTCGACGCGGTGTACAGCGTGCCGCCGCCGTCCGCGAAGAAGCCGGCGTTGCTCACCGTGAAGATCATCGAACCGCGCGTGCTGACCAGCTCTGCCTGCGCCGCTTTCGCCGCCAGCAGGTAGCCCTTCACGTTCACACCCATCACCTCGTCGAAAGCCGCGTCGATCCGATCGTCGGGCAGGCGCAGCAGCGACCGGTTGTAGTCCCAGATGCCGGCGTTCCCGACCAGCACGTCGAGGCCGCCGAAGCTCGCCACCGCCTCCGCGACCGCGCGCCGGTTCGCCGCCAGGTCGCGGACGTCGCCGGCCACGGCGCGCACCTGCTCCGGATGCGCCGCGGTTACCGCCGCGAGGCCACCCTCGCTGCGATCGAACACCACGACGCGGGCGCCTTCGGCGACGAACGCCTCCACCACCGCACGGCCGAGGCCCGAGGCACCGCCGGTGACGAGAGCGCGGGTCCCGGTCAGGCGCATCAGAAGAACAGGCTCAGGTTGTTCGACAGCAGCGTGCTCTGGTCGAGCACGATGCGCCGGCTCACCAGGGCCCAGCCGAGGGGGGTGCCGGCACGGCGCAGCACGTCCGTACGCTCGCCGGTGAACTGATCCACCTGGCGTTCCAGCCGCGAGCGGTAGACGTGGAAACAGGAGCGCACCGTGAGCGGTTCGCCCGGGTCGTCGATGGTGACGTTGGTGATCAGGTGACGCACCCGGGACGGCGGCTCCTCGGCCCAGGCCATGCCGGTCTCGAGTCGCTTCAGGCGCACGTCGATGGACGCCCGGGTCTCGTCGAACCAGGCCGACTGCGTGGCATCGGAAAACTCGTGGTCGCGCTCCCGGGCCAGCGTGTTGAAGCGCAGCGGCATCACGTAGTGCAGATCGTCGGCGAGCAGCGCGTACCAGTCGCGGTAGCGGCGCTCGTCGAGCAGCCGTGCCTCGGCGTAGAGGAACTGCTCGATCTCGTGCTGCAGCTCCGGCGTCACCGCTGCGGCCGTCGGGTTGCGCGGTGTCGGCTCAGCCACCGGACACCTCCGCACCCGCTGGCTCTCCCGCAGCCGGATACAGCGACGCCCAGTCGTCGGTGGTCAGCATCTTCGCCCAGTGGCTGTACAACCCGCGCGCCGCCTCCTCGGCGTAGACGTAGTTGATGCGCCCGGGAAAGTCGGGATGCGCCCCCGCCCGGCCCAGGCCCATGGTGGCGTTGAAGCGGGTCTGGCGCGCCTTGTAGCCGCGCAGCACGTCCTGAATCATCACCCAGTTCTCGCCGTCGTCCTGCTCGAAGATGCCGCCGGCGCTGAAGGTGCGCAGCACGCCGACGCGCCAGTCCTCCTTGGCCGCGGCGGGCGCCGCCCTGTCCACCACGGCCATGGCCCACACCTCGATCTCGCCGGGTCCGCGCGGGTGCCAGACGCGCAGGGTCTGAAAGCCGGGCAGGAACGACAGGGTCGGGAAGATGGTCATGTGGCCGCCGAACATGCGCGCGGCGCGCGTGTCGCCGAGGCGCGCGCGGCTGGCGGCGCGGCTGTCGACGATGTGGTAGGCGGCGGCGTCGGGGCCGATGTGGCCGAACAGGCTGCGCGGCTTCTTCGTCGGCTCCGCGGAGCTCACCGTGCCGTCCGCGTGGGTGACGGCGCCATCGAAGAAGCCGGTGCCGTGGCCGCCGGCCAGGGCGCGGAACTGAAACCCTTCGTCCGGCCAGGCGGCCGCCGAGATCGGCGCGCCGTGCTCCATGGGCGCCAGAGTGGCCGAGAGATGGGACAGCGGGGCGTGGTACATGTCCGAGGCGAACTGCTCGGCGGCGAACTTCCAGTTGCAGCGGATCACCCACTTGCTGACGCCGCCGATCACTTCGGTGCCGCCCTCCATACGGTCGAGAAAGCCGTCGAGATACCAGCGCGCCTCGCCGAGGTAGTCGGCCAGGCTCGGCGCGTGCGCGTCCCAGGTGGCGAACACCAGGCCCTTGTATTCCGCCACGTGGGCCTGCGCCGGACCCCAGTCGCTGGCGATGAGATCGTCACCGTAGGCGCGCTCGCGGCGCGGCACGCGGATCAGGTCGCCGCCGAGGTCATAGGCCCAGCCGTGGTAGGAGCAGGTGAACACCTTGGCGGTGCCGTGGTCGACCCGGCAGATCTTCATGCCCCGATGCCGGCACTGGTTGAGGAACACCCGGATCGAGCCATCCTTCTGGCGCACCACCAGCACCGGGTCTTCGCCCATGTAAGTGGCGAAGAAGTCGCCGGGCTGCGGGATCTGCGTGGCGTGGGCCACGCACAGCCAGGCGCGGCCGAAGATGCGTTCCAGCTCGAGCTCGTAGAGGCGCTGGTCGGTGTAGATGCGCGGGTCCAGGGTTCCCCGGGTCTCGTCGGTCAGATCGAGCACCTGCTGCCGGGTCCAGCCCGTTCGGCCCGACAGCGCGCTCACCAGCTCGTCGTCGCGGTTCATGCAGCTCTCTCCCCTCTCTACCCTCTCTACCTCAGAGGACGCTGTGTCATCATAACGCCGCAACGACAACCGGTCGCGGGGCATACTCAGATGTCGGACGGCGAAGTGGCGGACGAACTGATCGAGCTGCGCGGACTGCGCTTCTTCTACCGTGACTGGGCCGGGCCCGCGGCCGACGCGCCCGTCGTGGTGCTGCTGCACGGCTACACCGGCCACGCCCGCTCCTGGGATTCCCTGGCCGCCGCGCTGTCAGCCCGCTTCCGGGTGCTCGCGCTCGATCAGCGCGGTCACGGCCAGACCGGCTGGGCGACGCCGGATCGCTACGACACCGTGGAGATGGTGGACGATCTGGAAGCCTTCGTCGCCGCGCTCGGCCTGCAACGGTTCCTGCTGGTCGGACTGTCCATGGGCGGCATCGTCTCGTTCGCCTACGCCGGCCGCCGACCGGCCGCCCTGGCGAAGCTGGTGATCGTCGACATCGCGCCCGAGATCGACACCCTCGGTCTCGAACGGATCCGCACCGGTGTCGCCCGCCCGGACGTGTTTGCGACCCGCGAAGACGCCTTCGCCCAGGCCCGGGCCGACAACCCGGTGCCGCCGGAGGACGAACACCGCCATCGTGTCTACCATTCGCTGATGCGCACCGCCGACGGCCACTTCACCTACCGCTACGACCGCGCCCTGCGCGATCCGGCGAATCCGCGCAAAGGCATCCCGCCCGAGGCGGGCTGGAAGCTGGTGGCGAGCATCCAGGTGCCCACGCTGGTGGTTCGCGGCGAGGACAGCGACATCATGGGCGCGGCGACCGCACAGCGCATGGTCGAGGCGATCGCCGACTGCCGGCTCGTGGAGATTGCCGGCAGCGGTCATCCCGTGCCGCTGGACAAGCCCATGGAGTTCCGCGCCGCGCTCGACGATTTCCTCTGATCTGATCCGACCCGGACCAGCCACTTGGCGCGCCATCGCTCCCGACGTACCACCTTCGCCAAAGATCCGGAGGTCGACCGATCGCTGCGCCACTCGATCAGCGACGGCGTGTTCTTCTCCGCCATGGTCGGCGGCGCGGAGGGCTATTTCTCGGCCTTCGCCGTGTTCCTCAAGGCCAGCACCGCACAGATCGGCGTGCTCGCCTCCCTGCCGCCCCTGCTGGCCTCGTTCAGCCAGCTGCTGTCCGCCTGGCTCGGCCGCCGCACCGGGCGGCGCAAGCCGATCATCGTCTTCGGCGCGCTGCTGCAGGCGGTCACGCTGTTTCCGCTGGCGCTGCTGCCGTGGTGGTTTCCCGAGCAGGCGGTGCCGCTGCTGATTCTCAGCGCCATCGTCTACTTCGTCGGCCCGAACCTCGGCTCGCCGCAGTGGAGCAGCCTGATGGGCGATCTGGTGCCGGAGTCGCGCCGCGGCCGGTTCTTCGCCCTGCGCACGCGCCTGTGCAGCCTGGCCAGCTTCACCGCGCTCATCGGCGCCGGCCTGGTGCTGCATGGCTCGAACGAACTCGGGCTGACCTACTGGGGTTTCGTCGCCGTGTTCCTGGCCGGCGCGGCGGCACGCTTCGCCTCCGCCTGGCACCTGCAGCGCATGCTCGACCCCGGCGGTCACGTCGCCGCCCTGGAGGCGCCCTGGCACGCCGATCTGTGGCACGGACTGCGTTCCACCGGGCTGCTGCCGTTCTCGCTGTTCCACGCCAGCATGCAGCTCGCCGTGGGCATCGCCTCGCCGTTCTTCGTGCTCTACATGCTGCGCGATCTCGGCTTCAGCTATCTGGAGTTCATGATCAACACCGCCGCCTCGGTGTGCGTGCAGTTCCTCACCCTGAACCGCTGGGGCCGGCTGTCGGACCTGTTCGGCAACCGCTTGATTCTGCTCACCACCGGTTCCGTCATCCCGTTCCTGCCGGCGCTGTGGCTGCTCTCCACCAACTACTACTACCTGCTCGCCGTGCAGGCGGCCTCCGGTCTGGTGTGGGCCGGTTTCACCCTGAGCGCCACCAACTTCGTCTTCGATCTCACCCCGCCGGCCCGCCGCGCCACCCTGATGGCGGTGCACAACGTGCTTGCCGCCGCCGCGGTGTTCGTCGGCGCGGTGATCGGCGGCTGGCTCGGCACCCATCTGCCCACCAGCACCAACCTGTTCGGCGACGAGATCAGCTGGCTGAGCCCGCTCTACGGCGTGTTCGCCATCTCCGCGCTGGCTCGGCTGCTGGTCGCCGGTGCGTTCCTGCCGCGGCTCAAGGAGGTGCGCCGCGCGCGACCCATGTCCATGAGCGGGCTGATCTTCCGCGTTACCCGGGTGCACCCGGTATCCGGGATGATTTTCGAGATCGTCACCCGGCGGAAGAAGGATGAATGAGCGTTTCAGCTCACTGGACTTTATTAGCCTTTATGACCTGGCTAACATAGCCAGATGAAGACCGTGACGATCTCCCAACTGAAGAACAGCCTCAGCGCCTACCTGAAGAAGGTGCGCGGCGGCGAGACTGTGATGATTCTCGATCGCCAGGAGCCGATCGCCATGCTGGAACGGATCGACAGCGCCGATCATCCCGAAGGCCGTCTGGCACGCCTGGAACAGGCCGGCGCCGTACGCCGACCCCGAGCCCCCATCGACGCGAAGTCCCTGGCGTCGCTTGAATTGCCGAAGCCGCGCGCCAGCGTAGTGGATGCCCTGCTCGCCGAGCGCCAGGATGGCCGGTGAGATTCTGGGACGCCTCGGCCATCGTCGCGCTGCTGGTTGACGAGCCCAGCCACCCCGTCCTGGCTCGGGCCCTGGACGACGATGCCGTGATGCTGGTGTGGTGGGCCAGCCCGGTGGAATGCGTGTCGGCCCTGGCGCGGCGCGAACGCGACGGTTCTCTGGGCGAACCGGCCATGCGGGCAGCGCTCAATCGGCTGCGGATCCTGGCCGACGGCTGGCACGAGATCCTGCCCACGCGCCCCCTTCGCACCACGGCAGAGCGCATGCTGCGTGTCCATCCACTGCGCGCCGCGGACGCGCTGCAGCTGGCCGCGGCAGCGGTGGCGGCCGAGCAGGATCCCGGAAGCCTCGAGTTCCTCTGTCTGGACGAGCGGCTCAACCGGGCTGCGTCGAAAGAGGGTTTCCACGTCCTCCCGTGACCCGGCTACCCGGCTGACGCACGTTGCGAGTCGACGTCAGGCGGGCCGCCCGCCTAAGCTGGCCACCTGGGAGGAGGCATACCATGACCCGTGCACTGTTGACTCTGACGATCCTGCTGAGCTCACTCTGGACCTGCGTCGCGCTGGCCGCCGCACGCACGGCCGCTGACGACGAGCGATCCATCGACGACCCGCGGGTCGAGCATCGCAGCTACGAGTTCCCCGCCACCGGTGAGCGCATTCCCTACGCGCTGTTCGTGCCTTCCGGCTACGACGCCGCCAGGCCGGCACCGCTGCTGGTGTCGCTGCACGGTCTCGGCCGCACCTACGACTGGCTGATGGGCTACCACGGCCTGCTCGACGCCGCCGAGGCCGGCGGCTACGTGGTGGTCACGCCGCTCGGCTACACGCGTCGCGGCTGGTATGGGTCATGGCAGACCGACACCGACGGCCGCGAGCTCGGCGACGAGGCGAAACGCTCGGAGCAGGACGTGATGAACGTGCTGGTGCGGGTTCGCGAGGAGTTCAGCATCGACCCCGCGCGCATGTACCTGTGGGGTCACAGCATGGGCGGCTCCGGCACCTATCACCTGGCGGCGAAGTATCCGGATCTGTGGGCCGCCATCGGTGTGGTGGCGCCGGCCGCACCCCAGGGCGTGGAGGCCGCCGACCTGCTCGCGCGCATCCGCCACATTCCCAGCATCGTGATGCACGGCACCGAAGACGAGCTGGTGCCGGTGGCGCTGACCCGTTCCTGGGTGGACGCCATGGCGGCCCTCGGCATGCAGCACGTATACGTGGAGATTCCCGGCGGCGACCACTCGCTGCTGATCTCGCAGAACCGGGACAACATGGCGAAGATCGTCGGCTTCTTCGATGTCGTCAGCTTAAACGACCGACGGCGGAATTGACGTGCGGATTCGAGTGGGCGAACTCAGCTTCGACGCGCAGTCGTGCGGCGAGCCCGGCGCGCCGCTGGTGCTGATGCTCCACGGCTTCCCCCAGACCAGCCACACCTGGCGCCATCAGCTCGAGCCGCTGGCGGCCGCCGGCTATCACGCCGTGGCGCCGAATCAGCGCGGCTACAGCGCCGACGCGCGGCCGACGAACCTGGACGCCTATGCGACCGAACGGCTGGTCGCAGACGCTCTCGACATGATGGAAAGCCTCGGCCACCAGCGCGCCCACATCGTCGGCCACGACTGGGGCGGGCAGCTGAGCTGGCTGCTGGCCGCCCATCATCCGGACCGGGTGGAGAGCCTCACGGTGCTGTCGCGACCCCATCCCCAGGCATTTCTCGCCGCCATGCGCGACGACCCGGCGCAGAGCGAGCGCTCGAAGCACCATCGGGCGTTTCAGGATCCGGACAGCGCCCGGCGGCTGCTGGAGAACGACGCCGGCCGGCTGCGCCGGTCGTTCACCGACCAGGGCGTGGACCGCGCCGATCAGGACGCCTACCTTCACGCGCTGGGCGAGGAAGCCGCGCTGGACGCCGCCATCAACTGGTACCGCGCGCCGGTCCGGGCCGGCAGCGATCAGCCGCTGGCGCCGAAGAACACGCCAAGCGTCAGCGTGCCCACGCTGTACGTGTGGGGCGACGCCGACAGCACCGTGGGCCGCGCTGCGGCCGAGGGCACGGCCGCCTTCGTGACCGGGCCATACCGCTTCGAGGTGCTGCCCGGCGTCGGCCACTTCGTCACCGATCAGGCCGGTGAGCGGGTCACCGAACTGCTGCTCGAGCACCTGCGCGGCGCTTGAGCGCGCTGCCTCTGAGCGCACCCGCCGTGGGCCGCCGGTTTCGCGCTACTCGGTGAGCGCCATCAGCGCCGCCGAATCCTCGGCCGTGGCTTTGTGGTTGAAGCGCAGCGCGGCGCCGGCCAACGTCTTCTCCGCGTCGCTGGCGTCGGCGTCGGCGACGATGGCTTCGAGCTGCGTCTTGTAGACGTCGGGCACCTGATGCTGGATGTGCGCCACGGCCAGCGCGATGGTGCGCAGGTCCTGGTCCACGGACTCGTCCTGACCGATGGCCACCAGCGTGGTCTGCTGCGCCTCGCTGGGGAAGTGGTTCATCTGCGCCAGGATGTCGGCCACCGCAGGCAGCTCGTGGTGCGCGGCGAACGCCGGCGCCGCGAGCGCCAGCAGGAACAGAATCGCGGATCGAATGGCGAGGTTCATGTCGTCTTCCTCCTGTGTGCCCGGCTCAGTCTACGCCGAACCGACCGGTGCCTGACATCAACCTTTCGAAGGCTCCCGGAAGGTGCCTGGCATCAGCCTTCAGCCTTTTCCAAGCCGCCAGATGCCGGCCAGGTTGTTGCGCTGCATGTCCGAGCTGCCGCCGACGATGGGCATGCCCAGCAGATCGCGCACGTGGCGCTCCATGTCGTAGCCGTCGGACAGCGCGTAGGCGCCCATCACCTGCTGGCAGGCCAGGGCGATCTCCACCCCCATGTCGGCGCAGAACAGCTTGGCCATGCTGGTCTCTGCGGCACACGGCCGACCCTCGTTCGCGAGCCAGGCGGCGTGATAGAGCAGGTGACGGCAGGCTTCGAGCCGCGTGCGCGCGTCCACCAGCTTGTGACGAATCGCCTGGTGGCGGGCGATGGGCTGGCCGAACTGGACCCGCTCTTCGGCGTACTGCCAGGCTTCTTCCAGGGCCGCCTGAGCGATGCCGAACGTCACCGCGGCGACCTCGAGCTTCTCGACGTCCAGGGCCCGGCCGGCGAGCATGCGCCAGCCCTGGTTCCACTGCGCCTCGCCGCCGACGATGGCGTCGAGCGGCAGCGTCACGTCGTCGAAGAACACGTCCGAGGACAGGGTGTAGCGCAGATTGACGTGCTCGATGGGGGTCATGGACAGCCCGGGCGCATCTGTCGGCACCAGCAGGAACGACAGGTTGCGATGGCGCGCGTCGGCCGGCCCCGAACGCACCAGACAGTAGATGTAGTCGGCGAAGTCGGCGCCCGTGCACCAGCGCTTGGCGCCGTTCACCACCACCCGGCCGTCGCGCATCTCGGCCCGGGTCTCGACGCTGGCCAGGTCGCCGCCGACGTTGGGTTCCGAGAGACCGTAGGCCAGGGTGATCTCGCCCCGGGCGAGGCGCGGCAGCAGATCGCGTTTCTGCGCCTCGGAGCCGTTCTCCGACAGGTTCATGCCGCCGTAGAAGGCCGTGTGGACGAACGGCCCGGCGAGGAACGCGCCGGCGCGGCTCAGTTCCTCGATCGCGGCGACCGCGGCGACGATGTCCTGACCGCTGCCGCCGTAGGCCTCGTCGATGGTCAGTCCCATCAGACCCATGTCCGCCAGCTCACGGTAGAGCTCGCGCGGGAACGTGTGCTCGCGATCCCAGCGTCGGCGCAGCTCGCGCGGTGCTTTCGCGCTGACGAATCGCTTCAGCTGGCGGCGCAGCTCGGCGATGTGTTCGGGCTCGTCGATGAAGGTCTGCATGGTGGATCGCGATCCGGCGATGGCTCCTGCGATCGGGTGGAGGGCTACTCGCCGGAGAAGTCCGGGGGTCGTCGTGCGATGAAAGCCTCGACCGCTTCTCTACGGTCCGCGGTCATGTTGCTGAGGATCTCGTAGGCGATGGCCGGATCGGCCAGGCGCGCGGCGAGTTCGCGCAGCGGGATGTTCGCCACGGTCTTGGTCCAGCGCACCGCCCAGCGCGGATTGCCGAGTATCTTGCCGGCGAGTTCGGCGACCTTGGTGTCGAGCTGGTCGGCGGGAACCGCGTAGTTGATCAGGCCCATCTGCGCAGCCTGTGGCGCCGGCAGCAGATCGCCGGTGAGCAGCAGCTCCTTGGCCCGGGCGAAGCCGATGAGCTGCGGCCAGATGATGGCGCCGCCGTCCCCGGCCACCAGACCCACCTTGATGTGCGGATCGCCGATCACCGCGGTGTCGGCGGCGACGATGACGTCGCTCATCAGCGCCAGCGTCGCGCCCAGTCCGGCGGCAGCCCCGTTGAGCCGGCAGATCAGCGGCTTCTCCAGCTCCAGCAGCGAGTTGACGATGCGCTTCGCCTCCGGGGCGATGGCACGGAACCGCCGCGGATCCTCGATCTGGCTGCGGAACCAGTCCGTGTCGCCACCGGCGCAGAAGGCCCGGCCGCGGCCGGTGAGAACCACCAGATCGCTTTCCTCGTCGTCCTGGGCATCGAGAAACACCCGCGCCAGCTCCCGGTGCATCTGCGCGTCCACGGCATTGACCTTGCCGTTGTCGAGCGCGAGGGTGAGTATCCGGTCGCTGCGGGTGATGCGGATGCGCTGATAGTCGTCGAATGCCATTTCGTACCTCCGCCAGTCACTCAGTGGACCCGGTTGCCCCAGGCGTCCTCGTAGAACAGTGCCGAGATCGGCCGCCGGCTGGTGGGGCCATAGCCGCCGCCCACCGGATAGCCGAGCGGTATGGCGGCCGCCGTGTACCAGTCCTCGGGTATGCCCAGCAGGTCCTTCACCGCCGGCTCATCCAGGCACAGCAGGGTCGTGAGCACACAGCCCACACCCTCGGCGCGACAGGCCAGCAGCAGGTTCTGCACCGCCGGGTAGACCGAGCCGCCGCCGACCACCGGGACCCGGTCCAGGCGCGCATCCGTGATGGCCATGCGGTCGGGGTTGAAACACACCACAACGATCACCGGACACTCGCCGAAGTGCTCGCCGAGGTGATCACCGGCGGCGATAGTGCGCGCTTCCTGGGCCTGAACCTCGGGGGCCGCGTCGGCGAACCGCTGCCGGTAGCCTTCGGAGAATCGGACCCAGCGCTTGTGATACCACTCGCCGAGGCGCGCCTTGCGGTCTGGCTCGCGCACCATGACCATCCGCCAGGGTTGCTGATTGCCCCCGCTCGGCGCCCAGGCGGCCGCCTGCATGATGCGCTCGAGCACCTCGTCGGGAATCGGGTCCGGCTTCAGCCGCCGGATCGCCCGCTGGGTACTCATGAGTTCGTAGAGCGCCTGCGCCGTCATGTTCTCCTCCCCGCCGTTCACTCGATCCAGCTTACTGTGGCAGGACTTTCACGGCGACCGCATCATAGTCGCTCCTTCGACCACCACCGAGCCATGCCCATGTCCGAATCCCCAGAAAGCCTGGCCGAGCTGCCGCTGCAGACCCCCGGCGTCGGGCTGCTGGAAGGCATCGCCAGCACCCGGGCCATCCGCCGCTACCGTGATGAACCGATCCCGGAGCGCGATCTGCGCGACATCCTGTTCGCCGCCACCCGCGGACCCAGCGGCTCCAACCGCCAGCCGTTTCGCTTCGTCGTGCTCAGCAACGGGCCCAACGCCCGCGCCGCGAAAGCGCTGATCGGCTCCCAGGCGCGGAAGATCTGGGGCGCCAAACGCCGCAACGACGGCTACGACCAGGGCTCCGGCACCCGCGACGATTCCCCGAAAGCCCGGATGGCGCGAACCATGCAGCGCTACGTCGACGAGTTCGAGTCCGTCCCGGTGCTGGTGCTGCCGTGCCTGGTGCGCTACCGGGAGCCGAACCCCATGGAGGGCGCATCGGTTTACCCGGCGGTGCAGAACCTGCTGCTCGCCGCCCGGGCGCTGGGCTACGGGGGGGTGATCACCGGGTTCCATGGCGGCGTGGACACCGAGCTCAAGGCGCTGCTCGGGATTCCGCAAGCGGTGCTGATCGCTGCGACCATCACCCTGGGGAAGCCGGAGGGCGGCCACGGGCCGGTGCGACGCCGGCCGCTCGGGGAACTGGTGTTCGGCGAGTCCTGGGAGTCGCCGCCGGCGTGGGCCGTGGACCCTCCGGGCACCCGCTACACCAGCGCGGGTCCGCCCCGAAAAGCGCGCTGACGCGAAGGAACCGAACTAAGGGCGACGCTGCTGGCGGTCGCGCAGCCGCTGCAGCGCTCGGGCGCGATCCGCCGGCGACAGCTGCCGGAAGCGCTGACGCAGCTCCTGACGCCGCTCCGGCGGCAGCGCGTTGAAGCGTCGCAGGCTGTTGCGCAGGCGCCGCTTCTGGACCGGACTCAGGTCGCGGAAATCGCGCAGGCGCTGGAGCAGCCGGGTGCGTTCGTCCATGCTCAGGGACTGCCAGCGCTGATAGCGCTCGCGGAACTCGCCGCGCTGCTCCGGGTTCATGGTGAGCCAGCGCTCGCTGCCCAGCGCAAGCCGCTGCCGGCGGTCTTCGGCGAGTTCTGACCACTGCTGCTCGTAGGGCGACAGCAACTGCTGCTGTTCGGCACTCAGCGCGTCCCACTCCAGCGCCGCCGCCGGCATGGCCGCCAGCAGCAGCACGAGCACGGCGTGCCGCAGCCGCCCGCCGCAAGGTCCCGCTGGCCGTCCGCTATTCGGCGTGTTCATCGTCATTCTCCAACGGCCCGTCGAATCCCGGCTCGTCCACTTCCGGCTCTGCGTCAGGAAAGGAAAGATCCGCCATGTCCAGCGGATCAACGTACTCGCCGCCGTCCTCCACCAGCAGGCCGAGGAACTCGAGGAAGTCCGCATCGGGCGGCGGCTCCGCCGCCAGCGCCGGACCGGCGAGCACCAGTCCGAGCAGCGTGCCGGCCGCAACCTCAGCCCTGCCCGGCATCGAGCTGTTCCTGCTCCAGCCATGCCAGAAACTCCAGTTCTTCGAGCACCTCGAGGTCGGCGATGGCCTCGAGTTCGTCCGCGTCCGCCACCAGCAGCGGGTCCGAGTCCGGTTCCGTCGTCACCGGCAGCAACAGCGCCAAAGTAAGCGCCACGGCGGCGGCCGCCGCCAGGCCGCCACCCCAGAGCACGGGCGTACGGCGCCACCCGGCCCGGCGCGCGCTGCGCGCGTCGAGTTCGGCGACCGCTGCCCGGCGCATCTGCCCGAGCCGTTCTGCGACCGCGGGCTCCACCTGTTCGGCGCGCTCCCGCACGGCGCGAACGAGCGCCTCTTCATCGGGGCGCCCGCCGGCGCCGCTGTCGTCATGCCCGTTCATGTCCAGTGGTCCTGCAGTTGTTCCCGCAGCGCGGCGAGCGCGCGGGAATGATGAGTCTTCACGCTGCCCTCGGAGCATCCCATGGCCGCGGCGGTATCCGCCACGGACAGACCCTCCACGGTGCGCAGCAGAAAACTCTGCTGCTGACGCGCGGGCAGGGCCTCCAGCGCCCGGTCCAGGGCCGTCACGGTACCGTCCAGGGCGGCCCGCTCGGAGGGGTCGGCAATCCCCGGATCCGCTGCGTCGGCGAGGGCATCGTCGCCGGCCTCGGTGCCATCGCTGGTGAGCCAGCCGAACCAGCGCCGGTGCAGCGTGCTCCTGCGATGGTGATCGGCGATGCGGCTCTGCAGTATGCGGTAGAACAGCGGCTGCCATTCGTCGCGCGGCTTGTCGCCGTAGCGCCGTACCAGGGTCAGCATGGTGTCCTGCACGATGTCCAAGGCGTCCTCCGTATTTCTAACCGCGAATCGGGCCATGTTGAAGGCCCGTTTCTCCACGCCGGCGAGAAAGGCGTTCATGTCGGCGGCGTCACTCATGGCCCGCCCACGGCACCCCCGGGAGCCACCGGCTCCCGGGGGCTCCCGCCGCTACTGCTCGGCGCTGTCCGCCACCTCGAAGACAAAACTCGCTCGCACCGTCGTCAGCTCATCACTGTCTTCAGTGTAGCGACCGTGGGCCGTGACCCGGTGCAGGCTGGCGCCGTCGTCGAGGAGCCGCGTCATGGCATCCACCGCGTCGGCGAAGGCGCGGTACACGGTCAGCGTGCCGGCGCCGCGCTGCACCACGGCGTAGATGCCGCGGCCGCCGTCCGGCGCCACCAGCGCCAGCCTGTCCGGTTCGATGGGCAGGTCGCGAAAGCGCCCATTGAGGATCACCACAGCCCGGGTGCCGGTCAGGTCCAGGTCGAGTCGATCCGGGGCGCTCGCCACGAACGGCGCGCTGGAGCCTTCCGGCCAGCCCACCTTGGCGGTGGCGCCGCGGGTCGCCGTGGCGACGTCCACGACCGTGCGACCGAGAAAATCCGGAGGGGCAAAGCCGAAACGGTTCACCAGTCCGCGAACCTGCACCAGCTCGGAGAGTTCGATCTCCAGCAGGCCCAGGGTAGCGGTGTCGATTTCATAGGCATTCGGATCGGCGTCTTCCGTCGCCGTCACACCGGTGCCGGCGAAGTCGAAGATGGCCGGCCGACGGCCGTTCAGCAGCTGCAGATCCACGACCAGCGGATCCACGCTCACCACGTCGCCCCAGATCCGGTTGACCAGCATGCGCACGCGGCCTGCGGTCGCGTCCAGGGTCAGGTCGTCGGCGAACTCGCCGGCGGCGACGATGGCCTGGCCGACCGAAATCGACAGCTGGTCGAGATCGCCTGCGTCGGTACCGAGGGCGGCCACCACCGTCGCGTCGCCCACCAGCACGGTGAGCTCCCGGCGGAAACTGAATCGGCCGTCGGCGAACTCCACCGCCACGCCGCGCAGCGTGAGGCTGTCCGCATCCCGGGCCGTGACCACACCGCGCACCACTTCGGCGTCGGACCAGACCACGCTGGAGCCGGCGAGCACGCTGTCGGCGACCAGCTCACGGTCTTCGATCAGGCCCTGGGCCACCACCGGCGTGTCTTCCGCCAGATCGGCGAGCACCGCAAGACCGGCGTCGCCGCCATAGGCGATGCCGTCGATCTCGTAAACCGTATCGGCGTCGACCGCGAAGGTCAGGCGTCCGAAGCCGCCGGCCCGATGGCGGAACGGACGGACTTTCAGGGTGACCGCGTCCGCCGCCTCGTCCACCTCGGCGAGCAGGCCGCGGGCCCGGTGCTCACGGTCTTCCTCGAGTTCCGGCATGGCGAGCAGCACCGGCTCTACGGTCACCGTCGGCGGTGACGTGGTGTCGTCGATGCGGTTGGACGCATCCAGATCGAAGTCCAGGCTGAATGCCCGCACCGTCGCCGGCGTGATGCGGATGACGTCGGCGTCGTCCAGGGTCAGCGTCACGTCCAGCGAGGTCAGCGGATCGCCGCCAACGTCCACCAGGTCGGCGGCCACCGGCTCGCCGTCGTCGCCCTGGACCAGGACCTCGGCATCGCTGTAGTCGAGGGTCAGGACTACCTCCTGATAGACCCCGGCGGGGACCGTGGCCACGGTAAGGAACTCGGAGACCTCGGTGAGCTGGGTGAAGTCCACGCGCGTGGTCAACGGCAGTGTCTCCACCAGATCGCCGTTGGCGCGGCGCAGACGGACGGAGGTGACGTCGACGAAGTAGGCGGCGAAGTCGCCTTCGGCGTCGGTGAGGGTGACCACCAGGTCACCGGTGTCGGGTTGCGCCGGCGGGGGAATCACCGGGGCCACGGCGCTGCTGCCGCCACCGCCGCCGCAGCCGGCGAGGGTCGCCAGCGCGGCCAGCGCCGCCAGCGCGCCGTTCCTGAGTAATCTGAATTTCATGATCGGCTCCTTGAGTGAGGGCGGGGCGGGATCGAGCCCGCCCCGGAATCAACGGGCAACGCTCAGTGGCGACGGTCCCAGCGGGCGTCGATGCGCTGGCCGCGGCGGTCGAGCTGGTTGTCGACCCGGCTGCCGCGACGATCCAGGCCATGGTCGATGCGGTCGCCCTTGCGATCGAGGCGGTTGTCGATTCGATCGCCCTTGTGGTCGAGGCGCCGGGCGAGTTTGTCGTGGCCGGCCGCGTCGGCACGGTCCGAGGCACGATCCAGGCGGCCGTCGATGCGGTCGCCTTTGTGGTCAAGCCGGTTGTCGATGCGGTCGCCCTTGTGGTCCAAGCGGTCCTCGATCCGGTCGCCCTTGTGGTCCAGGCGGTCCTCGATCCGGTCGCCGACATCGGCGAATGCCGCCACGGGACCGGCAAGCAGGCCGGCGAAGGTCAGTGCGGTAAGCGTCTTGTTCATGTCGTCCTCGTACTTCGGGTGGCTTCAGGTACTGGAACGGACGAGGAGCGGATCGGTTGACACGCGCGGGCAGAAATCGCGCCGGTCGGACGAAACTGTGAACTACGTCACGTTACCGGCCCACTGCCGGCCACAGGCGCTAAGCTTTTCGGTGAAGGCCTGATCCGGAGACCCGACCATGACCCATCGCGCGGTGCCGCTGACCCGGCTGGCGGCCCTGCTGCTGCCAGCCCTGCTGCTGCCGGCGGTAGCCCGGGCCGCGGGCCTGGACGACGTCGATCTGACGACACCGCAGGCACGCAATCTGGCCGCTCTGGTGACGCTGTTCCGGGACCGCCGCGAGGAACTGAGCGGTGAGCTGGCCGACGTGGCGCAACGTCTGGAGTCGGCGCCCTCGGCCCTGGGCGCGGTACTGATCCTGCGCCAGCTGCTGCCGGAACTGGCGCGCCAGCGGGGCTTCCGCCAGTCGCTGCAGCAGCGCCTGCGGATCGCAGAGGCTCCCGGGAAGCCAGGCGAGCCGGCGCCGCGACCGCGTTCGACCGGCTTCGCCAGCGGCGTGACCTGGCTGCGCAGCGTGGAGCCCGAATCACGCACCACCCTGTGGCTGGAGGGGTCCAGCGACAGCGCCGAGCAGGACGACCGCGACGGCATCGACGGCTTCGACTCCGACGCCAGCGGCATGATGCTCGGGTTGAGCCGGGAACTGCGGCCGGGGTTCAGCCTCGGCATCGCCGGCGGCGGCGCCAGCGCCAAGGTCACCACCCCGGGTCGCGGCCGCGACGACACCGATTCAGACGACTTCCTGGCGTTCTCGAACCTGGCCCTGGGCGGGCACCGCTTCGACATGCTGGTCTCGGCGCGGATCAGCGAGACGGACCGCCAGCGGGTGTTGAGCATCCCGCGCAACGGCGAGATCCGCCAGATCGTGCTGAGCTCGACGGTGGACACTGAAGAACTGCTCGTCTCCGCCGGCTGGAGCTACGACGTGGACTTCGACAGCGGCTGGTTTCTGACGCCGGGGCTGACGCTGAGCCACATCCGCCTCGACACCGACGACTATGTGGAATCCGGCGGCGGCGAGCTCGGCCTGCTGGTGGCAACCGAGGACGAGGACCAGACGCTGGTCAGCGCCACCCTGGGGATGGGCTACTTCGCCCTGGCGGGCGCCTGGGCCATCGCGCCCAGCGCCTTCGTCAGCGTGGAGCACGCCCTGCAGGCCGACGACACCGTCACCACCTCGACCTTCACCGGAACCCGCTTCGGCTTCACGTCCCGCGGCTACAGCGCGGAGAAAACCCGGGTCAGCACCGGGCTGTCCGTGGGCGCTTATCATCTGTCCGGATTCGGTGCGAGCCTCGGCCTGGTGCACGAGCGGCAGAACGACTACCGCTACACGGCGCTGAGCGGGACCCTGGAACTGACCTTCTGAGGAAGCGCGGGGGTAGTGCCCGGCACTACCCTAGCCGGCGAGCCGCTCGGCGTGCCAGCGCAGGTGGTCCTCGATGAAGGTGGCGATGAAGAAGTAGCTGTGGTCGTAGCCGGGCTGCCGACGCAGGATCAACGGGATTCCGGCCTGGGCGCAGGCCCGCTCCAGCCGCTCGGGCTTGAGCTGCTCGTCGAGAAACGGATCGTCACTGCCCTGATCCACCAGGATCTCGGAAACCCGGGCGCCGTCTTCGATCAGGGCGCAGGCGTCGTACTCACGCCACGCCAGGCGATCCGCGCCGAGATAACCGCCGAGCGCTTTCTCACCCCAGGGGCAGTGCCCGGGCGTCGCGATCGGCGCGAACGCCGAGACGGCCCGGAACCGATCGGGATTGCGCAGCGCCACCGTGAGCGCGCCGTGACCACCCATGGAATGGCCGAGAAGGCTCTGGCGCTGCGGGTCTGCCGAAAACGCCTCGGTGATGAGCGCCGGCAGCTCCGTCTCCACGTAGCTGCGCATGCGGTAATGACGATTCCAGGGCGGCTCCGTGGCGTCCACATAGAAGCCCGCACCCAGACCGAAATCGTAGGCCCCGTCCGGATCGTCGGGAACACCGTCGCCGCGCGGGCTGGTGTCCGGGGCGACGATCAACAGGCCGAGCGCCGCAGCCACGCGCTGGGCGCCCGCCTTGCTGGTGAAGTTGTCCTCGGTGCAGGTCAGGCCGGAAAGCCAGTACACCACCGGCAGGCGCACCCCGGGCGCGTGGTCCGGCACGAACGCGGCGAAACGCATGGACGTGCCGGTGCTGCTCGACGCGTGGCGGTACACGCCCTGCACGCCGCCGAAGCAGCGGCTGGTGCTGATCGTTTCCATCACATTCCGTCCTTCGGCTGAACCGTTCGCAGACTTGTCGACTGACGGATCAGCTGCCAATCAGCTGACGCATCAGCTGCCCGTCAGCTGACCATATCCGGCCAGCGGTCTGCCCAGGGTGCCGCCGCCTCCAGTTCGTAGGCCAGCTCGAACAGCGTCCGCTCGCCGCCACGCACCGTCGCAAACTGCACGCCGATGGGCAAGCCCTCGGCACTCCAGCCGAGGGGCACCGACATGGCTGCGGTGCCGGCGGCGTTGTGAATCGGCGTGTAGGCGACCCAGTCGAGCACGTCCTCGTAGAGCGGAGCGAACGGCAGCGTGGGCGCCTGGGCGCCGATCTTCACTGGCGGCGCCGACAGCGTGGGGGTCAGCACGACGTCGTAGCGCGACAGGAACGCCTGGTAGACGCGCGCCATCGCGTCGAAGTGAGCGATGGCGGCCGCCATCTCCCCGGCGGGCCGGGCATTGAACGCCACGGCGAGTCCGAGCGTCCACGGTTCCAGCACGGAGTCGGGGTCGAGACCGCGGTTCCGGGCTTCGGCGAGCACGGCCGCTGCGCTGGAACTCCACACCGTCATAAACGCATCGATGAAGCGTTCACCGTCCACCACCGGCGCGGCCTCCTCCACCTGATGGCCGAGCTGCGCGCAGAGTTCGGCCGCCCGCTGGGCGGCCACCTCCACGTCCGGGTGCGGTGCGGCGCCGGTGTAGGTACGACTCGAGAATGCAATGCGCAGACGTCGGTCGGCGGGTCCCGTGACCAGACCCACCGGTGCCAGCTCGGCGTCCGCGCCCCGATACTCGGCGGCGGCGAACATGGCGGCGCTGTCGCGCACGCTGCGCGACACGCAGTGCTGCACGCTGAGGTCGACGGCCCCTTCGGTCTCTGCCGGACCCAGCCGGCCGCGGCTCGGCTTGACGCCGAACAGACCGCAGCACGAGGCGGGAATGCGGATCGAGCCGCCGCCGTCGGTGGCGTGGGCGATCGGCACGAGCCCGGCGGCCACCGCGGCGCCGGCGCCGCCAGACGAGCCGCCGGGGCTGTAGTCCGGATTCCACGGGTTGCGGCAGACGCCGAGCGCCAGCGATTCGGTGGTTCCGATCAGGCCGAACTCCGGCGTGTTGCTCTTGCCCAGCGCGATCACGCCGCTGGCCAGTGCCCGGGCGACGTAGGGCGTGGTGGCGGCGGCGACGTTGTCGGCGAACAGCCGCGACCCATGGGTGGTGCGCACGCCGGCGACATCGTTCAGATCCTTAACCAGATACGGCACGCCGCGAAACGGTCCCTGGGGCAGCGGGCCCCGGGCTGCCTCGCGCGCGCGCTCGAATGTGCGCGTGACCACCGCATTCAGCAGCGGATCGAAGCGTTCGATGCGGGCGATGGCGGCGTCCACGAGTTCCAGCGCGCTGACCTCGCCGCGGCGCACCAGATCGGCCTGCGCCGTCGCGTCGAGGCGCCAGAGGTCGCCGGCCGCCGCGGCAAAGCCGGATCGCGGCGCCAGCACCGGGGCGGCCAGGGCGGCGGCGCCGACGGCGGCGCTTCGGGACAGCCAGCCGCGGCGGGTCATGGTCACGGACATGCGGATTCTCCTCCCCTGATCGGAAGGAAGGGTATCAGGATCCGCGGTGCGGTCAGTAGTGGGGCGGCGGCGGCTCCGGCAGCTCGCCAGCGTCGTCGCCCTGACTCAGCTGGTCCATGAGCGCCTCGATGCGGGCCTCGAGGCGGTCGATGCGATTCTGCTGGGCGACCAGCGCATCGCTGAGCTGCCGGGCGGCGTCTTCCTGGAACGCGAGCTTGGCCTCCAGCGCATCGAGCCGGGCGGCTTCCACGCTGAGCCGATCACTCATGGCGCCGCTCCGCTGGCGGCCAGTTCCCGGGATCCGGAGTGCAGGCGCGCGGCCCGCAGGCGCCCGGCCAGTTGCGTGACCAGACCGGCCCGGGCGTCGGCGAGCCGCTGGCGCCGGCAGGCGCGATGGGCGTCGGCGCGATCCATGAGCGCATCGCGCTCGGCGGCCGATGGCGCGGTGATGGATCGGTAAGACTCCTCCCGCGTCAGCGCGGCCGGGCAGCCGGCGATCAGCTCGTCGAGCAGCGGCGCGCGCCCGCCGAGTTCGTGGCGCTGCGGCCAGTCGAGCCAGCCGTCGCCGGTCGCATCGCCGGTCGCGTCGTCGGTCGCGTCGTCGGACCCGCCAGCCAGGCCCGGAAGCGACGAATCCGCGACTCCCATGTCCTGCAGATAGGCGGTCACGGCCGTCGCGTCGCCGCCGAGCCCATGGACACCGAGCCGGCCTTCGTTGGCATGCCGGGTCGCGCCGCCCAGCCAGATCAGCAGACAGGCGCCCGTGCACTCGGCTTCGACCAGATCCTGATGGCAGCCGGACAGGCGGTCACGACCGTCCAGGCACACCAGGTCGGCGCCGCGGGCGAAATCCCAGACCCCGTCGCCGCGGCGCGCGTAACGATAGGCTACCTTGGTCGTGGCCAGCGCCGTTCGCAGCAGCCGCCCGATGGCCATGGCGGCCGCCGGATCACCGCCCGGACTGTCCAGCTCGACGGTCCAGAGCACGTCCGGATCCTGTACCGCCGGCAGCTCGCCGCCGGCGATGTGGGCGGCGAGCACGTCGCCAAAGCGGTCGTCGTCTCCCGGCTCGATGGGCCCCTGAATCAGCAGCTTGCGGCCGTTGCACTCGTCTTCGACGGCAATGAAGTCGGCGCCACGGGCCGAGCCCGAGAGCAGTACCAGCGCCACCAGCAAACCCGTTGCGACCTTCACCCTGACCCTTCCTCGACGGCCCTGCGCACGCGGCGCGTTCATGCGGCGCAGTCTGCCAGATGCGGCGGGAACCGTCGCGTGCACGGTTTCGTCTAAGATTCGTCTGACAGCGTTGACCTGCAGCCTCAACCCGCCGAGCATCGCGCGCATGAAAACCGTCATGAAGATCGTTCTGGGTCTCGTCGCCCTGGCTGTGCTGCTGTTCGTCGCCCTGATCATTGCGGTCACGGTGATCATCGAGCCCAACGACTACCGCCCCTACATCGTCGACGCGGTGCAGAACAGCACCGGGCGCAGCTTCGAGGTTCAGGGTGACCTCGGCCTCGAGCTGCTGCCGTGCTGCAGCGTGTCCCTGGGCCGGTCGCGACTCGGCAGCCCGGCGGGATTTCCCGACGACTTCGCGAGCCTCGATTCGGCTGCGCTCAGCATCAAGATCTGGCCCTTGATCAGCCGCCGGGTGGTGGAGATCGGCACGGTGACCCTGAGCGGCGTGAGTCTGGACCTGCAGCGCCTGGCGGACGGCCGCGTGAACTGGGAGTTCGAGTCCGCAGCGCCGGACACCCCGGCGGACCCTGCCGCGCCGGCGACGCCCATCGGCCTCAGCGTCGAACGCCTGGTGCTGCGCGATGGCCAGGTCCGCTATCGCGACCAGGAGGCGGCGCAGGACTACACCGTGAGCGCGCTGCAGCTGGACACGCGCCTGGCCATGAGCGGCGATCGGATGACCGTGTCGCGCCCGGTGATCTCCCTGGTCGCCGGCGGCGACGGCCTGCCCGAACCGGTGACCGTCGACATGCAGGCGGGGTCCCTGATCGCGACTCTCGACGACGCCGCCAGCGTGGCAGTCGAGGGTCTGGAACTGGATCTGCGAACGCTCGACTCGCGGCTGCGCGTCCGCGGCGGCGGCCGTGCCGGCAGCGAGCTCGACCTGGCCGGCGACTTCACCCTGGACGAGACGTCGCCGCGCGAGCTGATGCGCGCGCTGGGTGACGACGCCTTCGTGCCGGCGGACGACGGCGCGCTGCGGCGTCTCGCCGCCAGCGGTCGGTGGACCGTCACCGGTTCGTCGGCCAACCTCGACGACGTCGACATCCGGCTCGACGACTCCCATCTGACCGGCAGCGCCGCCGTCACCGACTTCGAGCGCAGCGCCGTGACCTTCGATCTGGCGCTGGACCGCATCGACGTCGACCGCTACGCCGCAGCCGCACAGCCCGCCGCCGCCCCGGCCGGCGCCGGCGAGCCGACGCTGCTGCCCCTGGGCGCCCTCGCCGGCGTGCCGGTGAACGGCAAGCTCAGCGTCGGCACGCTGCGCAGCGCCGGGATCGACGTCAGCGACCTGGCTCTGACGCTGACCAGCGCCGCTGGCGTTGTGGCCACCTCGCTGGACGCGCGCGCCCTGAACGGAAGCCTGAAGATCGACGGCCGCGGTGACGTCCGCGGCGCCGAGCCGGCGCTCGCCGGCACCATCGCGGTCAGCGACGTTTCCCCGCGCGCCCTGCTCGAAGCGGCGGACGCCGTACCGGAAACCGCGGACGCGAACGTGTTGCGGCGCTTCGCCGGGACCGCGCGCTGGCAGCTGACGCCGAAGGCGGTGGCGTTCGAGGACATGCGTTGGCAGCTCGACGACACCACCTTCACCGGTAGCGCCCGGGTGGAAGACTTCGATTCCCTGGCACCGCGCTTCGACATCGTGCTCGACCGCATGAACGTCGACGCCTACCTGCCGCCGGAATCCGACGCGCCAGCGGAGTCCGACCCGGACGCCGAGATCATCCCGGTGGCGTTGATCCGCGATCTGGACGCCCGCGGCCGGCTGCGCGCCGGCGAGCTGACCATTCTCAAGATGACCCTGCGCGACGTGGTGGCGCAGGTGAACGCTGCGAACGGCATCATGCGCCTCGATCCGCTCAGCGCCGCGCTCTACGGTGGCACCTACAAAGGCACGGTCACGATCGACGCCACCGGACCCAAGGCCGCCCTGACCCTGGACCAGGAACTCGCCGCGGTGCAGGTCACCGACCTGCTCAACACGCTGTTTGCCACGGACCTGCTCGGCGGCTCGCTGTCGTTCAAACTCGCCGGCGCCGGTCGCGGCAACACCACCACGGAACTGCTGCGCGGGCTGGCCGCCGACGTATCCATGGATCTGAGCGACGGCGTGTACCGCGGCACCGACGTCCTCTACCAGGTGCGTCGGGCCCGCGCCCTGCTGAAGAACGAAGCGGCACCGGAAGCGCCGGCGCAGATGGTCACGCCGATCCGGGCGCTCAAGGCCGCCGGGCGAATGGTGGACGGCGTGCTGCAGACCAATCAGCTCAGCGCCGATACCGACGCTCTGCGCCTGCTCGGCGCGGGCGGAATCAACCTGATCGACCTGACCCTGGACTACGACCTCGAAGCCCAGGTGCTGAGCGCGGGCGCCCAGGCGGCCAAGCTCGGGGATCTGGCCAACGCCACCATCCCGCTCACTTTGAGCGGCCCGCTGATGGCGCCGAAAGTGGCCGTGGACATGAAGGGGCTGGTCACCAGCGCGGTCCGCGAGACCGTGCAGCAGAAGGCGCGGGAAACCCTGCTCAAGAAGCTCGGCGGCGACGAGCCCGAGGCCGGCGGCGCCGGGTCGACCCCGGCGGACCCCGCCGCGCCAGCGGCGGATCCACCGTCCACGAAGGACCTGTTGAAGCGCGGCCTGCGCGACCTTCTGAAGCCGAAAGAGCCCGAGCCCGAGACGCCGCCCGGCTGACACCCCTGTGCTGCTCGAGCGAAGCAGCGCCCCGCCGAGCCGCGGAGCCCGGAACGTCAGTCGCCGCGTCGCTCGCCGGAATCTACCAGGGTCACCGGGAATGGCTTCGTCACTTCGCCCGCGTACAGGGATCGGTGCGGAAACGGAATCTCGATGCCGGCGGCATCGAAGGCGGTCTTGATCTCGGCAGTGATGGAATTGCGCAGCGGCAGGAAATTCTCCCGAGCCGCCCACACCGAGAACTGTATGTCCAGGGAGGAGTCGCCGAAGCCGAGGAAGATGAACAGTGGCGGCGGCTCATCGAGACACAGCCGGTTGTGGTCGGCGACCTCGAGGAGCACGTCACGAACCCGGTCGATGTCCTCCTTGTAGGCGACGCCGAGGGTGAGATCGAGCCGGCGGATCGGATATCGGGTCAGGGTGGTGACCTCGGACTTGATCAGGGTTTCGTTGGGAATGCGCACGAACAGGTTATCGAACGTACGTAGCTTGACACTCAGCGAGTCGATGGACAGCACCTCGCCCGTGGTGGTGCCGACCCGGATCACGTCGCCCACGGCGAACGGCTTCTCGCCGATCAGAAACAGGCCGCTGATCAGATTGGATGCTGAGGTCTGAGAGGCAAAGCCAATGGCCACGCTGAGCACCCCGGCGGCGCCCACCAGCACGCCGAGACTGAAGCCGAGCTCACGCAGCGTCGAGGCCAGGAACAGCGCCATCACGCCGTAGAACACCAGCCGTCGCATGAGCTGAACGTGGTGCGCGGAGAAGCGATCGGCGGCAAAGCGGGCAACCATGCGCGATGCCAGCGGCGCGAGCAGGAGGCCGAGGCCGAACAGCAGCGCCGCGCGCGCCACCATCGCAAAGGTCTCATTGGCGAGCACGTCCGTCACGTCGTTCACGGGGCGTTTCCGAACAGCACGTTGAACGCCCGCACCAGGCTGCCCCGAGCGCGAACCTCCCGGGGACCGGAGAGCAGCGTCACCGGGCCCGCGAAGTCCGGGGCGCCTTCATCGACCTGGAGCTGCGCGAGATCCGATGCCTCGTCCCTCACCAGGGACACCGGCTCGGACCAGAGGCCGCCGTCGGCGCCGCCGTACACGGACAGCACCTGCACCGGCAGGCTCAGCTTTTCCAACGGCAGCGGCGTGTCGGCTTCGTTGCGCACCCGCACCGGCGTCACCACCCGGTGCGCGCGCCGCGGCAGCTCGGAACGATCGATCCGCGCGTGGGTACGGCCGGAATAGCACAGCTCCCCTTCGCGGCTGGACGGTCCGAACCAGGTATCCGACAGGATCAACGATGCGACCTCGCGCAGGCGCAGCGCGGCGGCGCCGACCCGGATGCACACCGTGACCGGGGTGGACAGGTACAGGGTGACTTCCTCCCCCCGGGGCAGAAACAGCGGCTGCCGCGGCCGGATCACCACCGGCCGGTCAGCCAGCAGCGGGATCAGCGTGAGCGTCGGATCGCCATCGGCCACCATGAAACGATCGGCACCGTCGGCGCCCAGCCCACCCTCGCGCAGCTGCAGCGAAGCGTCCGCGGAGGCGTCTTCCTCCGCGCCACGACTGCAGGCGAGCTGCCACTCGCCGCGGCCATGGTGGACGTCGAGCATCAGCGGACCAATGCGGCACGCCAGCGTGTGCGCCGGCGGCACTTCCCGGGGGACCCACCAGCACGGGTTCGAGGGGTTGGACATGGACGACGATCCTGCGCAATCGAATCCGCATAGGCAAGCGGCGCCTGCAGTGCGCTTCAGCCGCCGCCGAGCAGCGCCTCGAGCTGATCCACCAGATCCTGCTGGTTCCTGTGCAGCCGCTCGCGGGCGTCCGTCAGCGGCACCCAGGCCGCGCGATCCACCTCGGGAAACCGCGCGGTGCGCCCGGATCGCGGCGGCCACTCCAGCTCGAACTCGTTGCTGCGGAGCCGCTCGGGATCCGGCGTCGCGGACTCCACCGCGAAGGCGTGAATGGTCTTGGTGCCCGTCGTCAGCGGCGCCAGCGGATGAAATTCGCCGCTCACGGTCTGCCCGGTCTCCTCGACGAACTCGCGCTGCGCCGCGTCCACGGGCGTTTCGTCGTTGAACTCGCCCTTGGGAATCGACCAGGCGTGAGTGTCCTTGTTTTTCCAGAACGGGCCGCCGGGGTGGACGAGAAACACCTCCACACCGCCGCGGTCGCGCCGGTACACCAGCAGGCCGGCGCTCTGGCGGGTCACGGCAGCGCGAACGCCACCACGTAGTCGCCGCGGTCGGTGCCGGCGCCGCCGTGGCCCCCGGCGGCGATCACCACGTACTGACGGCCGTTCAGACGGTAGCTCATGGGGGTGGCCTGACCGCCGGCGGGGAGCCGTCCGCGCCACAGCTCGGCCCCGGTCTCCACGTCGAAGGCGCGCAGGAAGTTGTCGGTGGCGGCGCCGATGAACACCAGGCCGCCGGCCGTGACGATCGATCCGCCGATGCCGGGCACCCCGTCGATGAACCACAACGGCCAGGGCGCGAGATCCCGGCTGGTGCCGAGGGGCACCTGCCACTCGATCTCGCCGCTGCCGAGGTTCACCGCGGCCAGCGTTCCCCAGGGCGGCGCCGTACACGGTACGCCGAGGGGCGAAGCGATGAGCTCGCGGCGCATGCCGTAGGGCGTGCCGGTCTGGCGCGCGAACTCCGAATCCGGATAGGTCCCGGACTCGTAGAGCGGCACCACGTCCTCGCGTTCGATGAGCTGCACCACGAACGGCAGGTGATTGACGTTGGCGATGACGAATTGCCGCACGGGATCGACGGATACGCTGCCCCAGTTCATGCCGCCGGTGTAGCTGGGCCAGAGGATCGTGCCCTGAAGGCTCGGCGGGGTGAAGATGCCCTCGGAGCGGAAGCCGTCGAGCAGCGCCGCGCAGCGGCCGCGGTCCCAGAAGGTGAAGCCCCAGGCGTCTTCGCCGGAGAGCGGTCCGTGATCCACCAGAGCCGGCAGCGCCGAGAACGGCTGGGTAGGCGAGAGCACCTCGCCGGCCACGCCGCCCTGGGGGACCGGGCGCTCGGTCACGTCGAACAGCGGCTCGCCGGTCTCGCGGTGGAACACGAACAGCATGCCGGTCTTGGTGGGCTGCACCACGGCGGGCAGGTTGGCGCCGTCGCGCGTGAGCGTCATCAGCACCGGCTGCGCCGGCGCGTCGTAGTCCCAGACGTCGTGGTGGACCAGCTGCTGCGACCACACGACCTGGCCGCTGGCGGCGTCGAGCGCCACCAGGGAGTCGGCATGGCGGTTGTCGCCCAACCGTTCGCCGCCGTAGAAGTCGGGACTCGCCGACCCCACCGGCACGAACACCAGACCGCGTTCGACGTCCACGGACAGCACCGACCAGGCGTTGGCCGCACCCGTGGCGCGCGCCGCCGATGCCTGCCACTCGGCGTACACCGGGTTGTCCGGCGAGCGCGGGATCGGATCCCACAGCCACACCAGCGCACCGCTGCGCGCATCGAACGCGCGCACGATGCCGAGTTCCACGTCGACGGCGCGATTGTCGCCGATGGCGGAGCCGGTGATCACCAGATCGCCCCAGATCGCCGGCGGCGAGGTCACCAGGTAGTCTCCCGGGTCGCGCGGCCGGGCGGCTTCGTTCAGATCCACGGCGCCGTTGCTGCCGAAGCCGGGACACGGCTCACCGCTGGCGGCATCCAGTGCGATCAGCCGCGCATCGAGGGTGCCGAAGAAAATCCGCAGACTGCAGGTCGCGCCAACCGGGGCGCGCGCGTCGCGCCAGGCGCTGACCCCGCGGGAGGTGTTCTCGGAGTAGTGGCGGTCCTGCGGCAGGCCGGCGTCATAGCGCCACAGCCGCTCGCCGGTCGCGGCGTCGACGGCGTGAACCTGCCCGTAGGGGGTGCTCAGATAGAGCACCCCGTCGATGAGGATCGGCGTGGCCTCGAAGGCCATGCGCTCGCGGCTCGGAAAGCCCTCGCCGAGATCGCCGGTGCGATAGGTCCAGGCGACGTCGAGGCCGGCGACGTTGGCCGGGGTGATCTGATTTACCTCGGCGTAACGCGCCCCTCCGGGGTCGTTACCCCAGGCGGGCCACTGCGTATCCGGCGCCGCCCCGGGCGCCGCGGAGCCGGCAGCACCCACGTACAACGCGCTGCACAACACGCTGAATAACAGGCCGAACCCTGTTCCCGGCGTCCAGCCCCGAGGTGACCAAGGCATCGTTTTCATGGCGCCAGATCATACGCCAATGGGGTGCTCTCAGGCGCCGCCCGTCAGCTCCGCCATGGCGTCCGCCTGGAGAATCTCGATCCAGTAACCGTCCGGGTCGCGGATGAAGGCGATGCCCTTCATCCTGCCGTCGTCCGGGCGTTTCTGGAACTCGACGCCGAGGGCGTCGAAGCGTTCGCAAGCCGCGCGCACGTCCGGCACCGACAGGCCGATGTGACCGAAGCCCTGGGGCGCCTGGTTGCCGTTGTGGTAGCCGGCGAAGTCGGCGTCGTCCTCGGTACCCCAGTTGTGGGTCAGCTCGATCAGCGCCGGCTGGCGGAACGTGAACGCCGTGCGCGCCCTGGGATCTGCGGGCAGCTCGCCGTCGGATGGCCGCAGATAGCCGACGAAGTACAGCGAGAACGTCATCTCCGGGAAATCCAGGCGCTTCAGCAGGGTCATGCCGAGCACCTCGCGGTAGAAGGCGAGGGAGCGTTCGGGATCCCTGATCCGCAGCATGGTCTGGTTCATGACGAAGCCGCCGGTTTCCGGAACGTTCGGATCGACGCCCTCCAGGTTCTGCTCGCTGGTCATGGGTCTCCTGCGTGTGTCGGTTTGTCGAAACCGGCCTCGGAACCGCTACTTGTTGAAGTGCCGGGTGGCGTTCTCCCACGCCTTGCTCATTTCTCCCAGGGCAGTTTCGGCGCCCTTGCGCATGTCGTTCCAGGCAGCCTCACCCGCGCTCTGCATTTCCTTGAGCTGAGCCTGAGCGCGTTCGCGCTGCGCGGCCATCTCCTTCAAGGCCTTTTCGTACTCGAGTCGGGCGTCGGCCTGAGCCTCGCGGGCCTTGGCCTCCAGACGCGTCATGTCCGCGTTCCACTCGTCGAGGCGGGCCTTCAGTTTCGCCACGTAGGCGTCTCGTTCGCTCATGTCGTCCTCCTTCAGTCCGCCGCAAAGCCGGCGGGCAGCTTGAGACCGAGATGGCGGGCCAGAAACGCCCAGCGGTCGGCGTACTCGTCGATGACCATCTCGGTCGGTTTGCCGGCACCGTGGCCGGCCCGGGTTTCCACCCGGATGAGCACAGGATGGGCGCAACCCTGGGCGGCCTGCAACCGGGCTATGTACTTGAACGTGTGGCCCGGCACCACCCGGTCGTCGGTGTCGGCCGTCGTCGCCAGCACCGGCGGATAGCACATGCCATCGACGATGTTGTGGTACGGCGAGTAGGCGTACAGGGCCCGGAACTCTTCGGGATCGTCCGCCGAGCCGTAGTCGTCGGTCCAGAAGCGGCCAGCGGTAAACCGGTGGAAGCGCAGCATGTCCATCACCCCCACGGCGGGCAGCGCGGCAGCGAACAGATCCGGCCGCTGATTGACGACCGCGCCCACCAGCAGGCCGCCGTTGGAACCACCGAAGATGCCTAAGCGTTGCGGGCGGGTGTAGTTCCCGGCGATCAGATACTCGGCCGCGGCGACGAAGTCGTCTAACACGTTCTGCTTGTCGTGCCGGGTGCCGGCCTTGTGCCACGCTTCGCCGTACTCGCCGCCGCCGCGCAGGTTGGCCACCGCGTAGACGCCGCCCATCTCCAGCCAGGCGAGCCGGGTGACCGAGAAGTCCGGAGTCAGCGAGATGTTGAAGCCGCCGTAGCCGTAGAGCAGGGTCGGGGTGTCACCATCGCGCTCGAGACCTCTGCGATGGGTGATGAACATGGGCACCCGGGTGCCGTCCTTCGACGGATAGAACACCTGCTCGACGACGTAGTCGTCCGGATCGAAGTCCACGGCGACGCGCCGGAACGGCGCACGCTCGCCGGTCGCCACATCGTAGCGCCAGATGCCGCCGGGGTCGGCGAAGCTCTCGAAGGCGAAGAACGTTTCACTGCGATCCGGCCGGCCGCTGAATCCCGACACGGTGCCGATCCCCGGCAGATCGAGATCGCGGACGACCGCGCCATCGGCCGCGAAAACGGTCACCGCCGAGCGGGCGTCGCGCAGATAGTGGCCGATCAGATGGCCGCCGATGAGACTGGCGTCGCTGAGCACGTCGTCGCGCTCCGGCACCACGCTGTTCCAGCCGCCGTCGCGCTGCCAGGACACGATCCGACCATTCGGTGCGTCGGCATTGCTGCGGAAGTACAGCACCTCACCGAGGCTGCCGAGAAAGCGGTAGCCGGCATCGAAGCCGTCCACGAGCATGAATGGTTCCGCTGAGGACGCGAGATCCTGATAGACCACCTGGTTGCGATCATCGGTGCCGAGCCACACCTCGATGACCAGGTGCCGGCCGTCGCGGGATGCCGTCGCGGCGAATCCCCACTGCGGATGATCCGGTCGCGCGTACACCTCGCGATCGTCGCTTTGCGCGCTGCCGAGGCGGTGGAACCACACCGCGTGATCGCTGTTCAGGCCGGTGAAGCGATCGTCGTCGTCGACGGCCGGATAGCGGCTGTAATAGAAGCCGCTGCCGTCCGCGGCCCAGGAGATGCCGGTGAACTTCAGCCATTCGAGGGTCTCCGGCAGGGCAGCGCCCGCGGCGACGTCGAGGATGCGCACGCTGCGCCAGTCCGAGCCGCCGTCCTGCACCGTATACGCCAGATAGCGACCGTCCGGGCTCGGATACGCCTCGCCTAGGGCCACCGTTCCGTCCTCGGACCAGCGGTTGGGATCGATGAGCACCCTGGGCTCCGCGTCGACGGCGTCCTGCACGTACAGCACGGCCTGGTTCTGCAGCCCGTCGTTCCTGCGGTAGAAGTAACGCCCGCCGGCGGAGACCGGCACGCTGTAGCGCTCGTAGTCCCACAGTGCCGACAGCCGCTTGCGGATCGCTGGCCGCTCGGGGATCCCGGTCAGATAGTCGAAAGTGAGCGCATTCTCCCGCTCGACCCAGTCGGCCACGGCGGCGGATTCGCGGACGTCTTCCTCGAGCCAGCGGTACGGGTCCGCGACCCGCACGCCGTAATAGTCGTCGATCTGGCCCACGGTTCGGGTGTCCGGGTAGCGCATCATGGAGGGTCCCGCTGCAGGGTCCGCCGCGCTCACGCCGGCGGGCGGAGGTGAGTCACAGGCCGCGGCCGCGAGGGTCAGACCCACGGCCACGAGCAGCCTCGTGGGGGTCACGGCGCCCGGGCGGGTTCCGCAGCCGGGCCGTAGACCCAGCGCTTCCAGCCGCTGCGCTGGAACGGTTGCCATTCCCGTTCGGGCTGGGCCAGCCGCTCCGCCAGCAGGTACAGGGCGCTGGCGTTGAACCCGAGACCGATGTGGCTGCCGTAGATCTCGATGTTCTCGGCGATGGGCGACGGGGCCACCCGGGCGATCTGCCAGGGAACGATGCCGTCGCTGCGCGAATACACGGCGCTCGCCGGCACGTCGGGCAGCGGGTCGCTGGCCAGTATCCGCAGGCGTCGCGCCTCCTCCGGGCCGATCGCGCCGTCGCCGAGTTCGCGGATCACGCGCTGTGCCCGGGACGGATTCGGAGTGCCGCCGATGGGGCTGCCGAGGGTGACGACCTGACGCACGCGCTCCGGGTGCAGATGCGCCAGCAGGCGCGCGTAGACGCCACCGAGGCTCCAGCCCACCAGGCTGACCCGGCGCCCGCCGCCGGCGCGCCAGACCACCTCGAGGCGTTCGATCAGCCGGCCCTGCAGATCCGGCATGGCCGGGCCGAGATTGCGGCCCAGGGTCCAGCCGCTGGTCGCATGGCCCTGAGCCGCCAGATAGCGGCGTATCACCGTCGTGGAGCCATCACCGGCGCCGAACCCGGGCAGCACCAGCACCGGGTGACCGTCGCCCCGGGGCGCCAGCGCCAGGTACGGGGCCACCGGCCCCAGGGAGGCGATCTCTGCCAGCGCGCGCGGCCCCTCGGTCAGGGCAAGGCGCCGGTCCCGGGTCACCGTGGGCTGGACACGATGCGTGCTCATGGATTCGTTCATGACGGCGGTCTTCAGAATATGTTGCAAAGCAACATAAGGCCTCCGCGCCACAAGTCAAGCAGTGTCGCAGTAGAAACCCACAAAGACGTCGAGCGCTGCGCTCACCCGCAGGGCCGGAAGCGGGAACGCCCGCCCGGGTCGTGCCGGGTCGAGGGCCGCCAGGTTACGCAAAAAAACTGCCCGAGGCTCCGGACGCACCCGCTCGAGGTGGTCGATGAACTGGCCCCAGCTCGATGATCCGTGGAAGTGCAGCGGCGCCTCCGGCTCCTGCCGTGACGCGGTGTAGGCCGGTGGAAACAGGCGCCGGTAGGCGTCGAGGTGGTACAGCCAGGAACCGCCTTTGACCGTGTGCGCCTCGGGAAACGCCCGCGCGACGGCGGCGAACATCGCGCCCAGCTCGGCGCGCCGGCGCGCCGCCTTGGCCGTCGCCAGAGGACTCACCCCATCGTCGTCCAGGTTGGCGAAGTGAATACGTACTATCCCCTCGGGGCCTGGTTCGTCGTAGGCAAAGCAGCCAAAGCGGTGCTGTCCCGGGGGTGGCCGTTCATCCGGTGCGCGCAGGAACACGGCCACGGTCCAGGCCAGTCGAGCATCGTGCCCCGGGCGCTGGCCGAGCCCTGCCAGATACTCGTGCCACAGCGGTGCCGTGGCCGCCCCGGCACCCCGTTCCACCGGTCCCGGCAGCATGCCGAGCCCGAAGCGCCGGTGCAGGTTGGTGAACAGGGTGACGCAGTCGGCGAGCGGCCGGCCGCCGCGCTCGGCCAGGGTGGCGGCGAAGCGCAGCTGCAGGTCGAAGTAGTCGCGCAGCCGACTGGCGCGCTCGAGCTTCTGCACCGCGGTGGGCACGACCCGCTCCTAAATCGTCCCGATGTCCCGAGGTTCCGCGCGCAGCGCCGCGAGCCGCTCGGCGCGCCGGTCGAGACTGGCCCGCAGCCGCGCGTGCCGTGCCGGGGTCAGCGGGTAGTTCCAGATCAGCCGCAGGGCGAGCCCGTAGAAGAAAATCGGTCCCAGGCAATAGACCAGGCGCAGCGACAGCACCCCGGCCTCGGTGCTGGCGGCCACCCCGCCGGACGGATCGAAACCGAGCAGGCCGACGATGTTCAGCGACACGCCGGTGCCGAAGGCGATGGCGATCTTCTCGGAAAAGCCGAGAAACGCGAAATAGCTGCCGGCCCGACTGCGCCCGGATCGTGCCGCATCCACGTCCACCACGTCGGCCATCATGGCGAGCGGCAGGAACTGCAGGCCGCCGAAACAGAAGCCCTTGACGATGAACAGCCCGAAAAACGCCAGATAGTCGCCGTAGTCGAGCAGCAGGTTGGCGCCGCTCACCGCCGCCACGGTGAGCAGGGTGCACATGAACGCCCGGTGCTTGCCGACCCGGCGGCCGAGCCAGAGCCAGAACGGTATGGCGCCGAGCCCGGCGATGAAATAGAAGAAGTAGGCCGCACCGATGGTGGGCACGCCGACGATGTCGCGGATGAAGAACAGCGACACGGCATTGCGGAAGGACTCGCCGAAATACACCAGTACCGCGATCAGCAGCACCCGCAGCATGGGGCCGTTCTTCATGACCAGCTTGAGGCCGTCCCGGAAAGACGGCCGCGCTTCGCTGGTGGCGCGCTCCGGCGGTTCCTTCACCAGCCCCACCACCAGCAGCGTGCAGATCGGCAGCACCAGGATGATGGTCCAGGCGAGCCCCGCCAGCACCGGCCCGGTGAGGGTGGCGCGGTCCACCACCTGCTTGTCGCCGAAATCGCCGCGGAACGCGCCCAGCGCATCCTGCCAGAGCGTGAAGAACACCTCGCCCACCGCCGCGCCGTCGGCGCGGATCTCGATGATCATCGGCACCGCCGCGGCCACCATCAGCCCGATCAGCACGTACACCTCGCGCGACGCCGTGACCCGGCTGCGCTGGTGGTAGTCGGGCGACAGCTCCGCGCCCCAGGCCCGGTGCGGCAGCGCGATCATGGTGCTGCCGATGAAGAACACGGCGAGCCACACGAGAAAATAGACGATGCCCACGCCGGGTTCGGGAATGAACAGGTTGTAGACGCCGAGCATCATCACCAGCGCGCCCAGCACCACCCACGGTTTGCGGCGCCCGAACGGCGTGTGCACGCGGTCGGAGATCTCGCCCATGATGGGATCGGTGATCACGTCGGTGAGCCGGGCCAGCATCAGGATGGTCCCCACGGCGGCCAGACTGATGCCGAGCCCGCCGGAGTAGTGCGCTGGAATCCAGATCGACAGCGGATAGCCGATCACGGCGAGCGGCAGCCCCAGCGAGCCGTGGGCGAAAATGGTTTTGCGCGGCAGGACGTCGCTCACTCGATCTCCCCTCGACAAACCGACGAGGCCTCAGCTTACCTGACGGGGTCGGAGGATGGGGACCGGTCGTAGCGCCTACGCGTAACCCGGCGGCGCCGTGAACCCGCCGAGTTCGCGGCCCAGCAGGCGCGCGAAGTCGATGCAGGTGTAGTCGTTGAACTCGGCGCCCACCGCCTGCAGGCCGATCGGCAGGCCGTCGTGGGACGGACCGGTCGGGAACACCGTGCTCGGCAGAAAGGCGACGGTAATCAGCCCGGCCCAGAACACCTGCTGGAAATACGGCTGCTGCTCGTTGTCCACGGTCAGGGTGCGCACCTCGAACGGCTGGTGGTCGTGGGAAAACGCCGGCGTCGCCATCTGCGGGCAGAGGAGAATGTCCCACTCGTCGAAGAATTCCCGCCAAGCCACACGCAGCGTTTCGCGGACGTTGTTGTTGCGCACCCAGTCGCGGTGGCGCTGCACCGCGGCCCGCGCCATGTTCGCCGCGCTGCTGTCGTCGGCCGGGTCGAGGGCGGCGACCTGGGCGGTCATCTCGGCGAACGGCTCGTCCGGAATCCCTGCGGCCATCACCCCCTGCAGCATGCAGCCATAAAGCCGATGGCTCGCGTCCACGTCGATCGCCGGCCGCGCGGTATCCGACACCCGGGCGCCGAGACCGGCCAGAAGATCGCCCGCCGCCTGCACCCGGTCAGCGATCTCCGTCGCCACCGGCGCACGTGCGTCGCTGGGCCACAACGCCACCCGGTAGTCCTTGAGTGACTGCTTTGACGGACGCGGCAGATCGAGTTTCCAGCCCGGCGCATGCAGCGGATCCGGTCCGGCGATCACGTCCATGGCCAGGGCCAGATCCTCGGCGCTGCGCCCGAGCGGGCCCACGACGGCGATGTCCGGGGGAGCCACCATGCCGGGCAGCATGTGGCCCTGAAACGGCACCACGCCCCAGGTGGGTTTGTGCCCGTACACGCCGCAGAAATGTGCCGGGTTGCGGATGGAGCCGCCGATGTCCGAGCCGCTGTCGAGCCCGGTGAGTCCGGCCGCCAGCGCCGCCGCGCTGCCGCCGGAGGAACCGCCCGGCGTGCGCGCGGGATCCCACGGGTTGCCGGTGGTGCCGTAGATGTCGTTGTAGCTCTGGAAGTCTGCCAGATTCACCGGCACGTTGGTCTTGCCCATGAAATGGGCGCCCGCCGCCTTGAAGCGCTTCACCACCTGCGCGTCGCTGCCGGCAACGTTGTCCCGGAATTCGGGGACGCCCCAGCTGGTCGGCAGCCCGGCGATGTCGTAGGACTCTTTGATGGTCATGGGCAGGCCGTGCAGCGGACCCAGATCGCGGCCCTCAGCGAGCGCCCGGTCGGCGGCGTCCGCGGCGGCCCGGGCGCGCTCGAAGTCGCGCACCACCACCGCATTGAGCACGCCGTCGTAGCGTTCGATGCGCCCGATGTAGAGATCGGTGAGTTCGCGGCTGCCGATCTCTTTGTTCCTGATGCGGTGGGCCAGCTCGACGGCGGACTCGAAGGCTACGGTCATGTGGATTCGCTCCGGCGAGGCTTTGCCGGGATTCTCCGACATTTTTCCCGGGGTCTCTATCGCCATCAGGCGACCGGCGGCGGAATCCCGCGGTGTATACTGGCGCCCGCGGCGCAATGATGCGTCGCAGATGCCGGATGCTCGGGAAATCGGTGCAAGTCCGATACTGACCTCGCAACGGTAAACGAGTGATGGCTGCCACCACTGCGGTGCAACGCAGACAGCCACTGGAGCGCCCAAGCCGCGACTCCGGGAAGGCGGCAGGCATTGTGACCGCCGGTTGAAGCAACCGGTTGGCCGGTTGAAGCAACCGGCGGTCAACCTCGTGAGTCCGGAGACCGGTCTGGCATCGTTCGTGGAACTCCGCCCGAGGGACCGGCGGCCAAGCGGAATCTCACCGATGAATTCGAACATCGCTTTCCCAGGGCGCGGCCCCGCGTCCCGCATCGTCGCGCTCCTCACGCTCTGCGCGAGCACCGGCGTCCCGGCTGCCGACACCGGACCCCTGTCTTTCAGCGAGTCCCGGTGGGAGGAGCTGGTGGTGGTGGGCAGCCTGCTGCCGCGCCCGGCCCGCGAGGTGGGCAGCGCCGTCACCGTGCTCGGCGCGCACGACATCGAGATCCGTCAGGTCAACCTCGGCGCCGATCTGCTGCGGGTGGTTCCCGGACTCTCGGTGAACCGCAGCGGACCGGAGGGCAACGTCACCCAGGTGCGCGTCCGCGGCGCCGAGGGCAACCACACGCTGGTGCTCATCGACGGCATCGAGGCCAACGATCCGGGCATCAGCTCGGAGTTCAACTTCGCCGATCTGCTGACCTACGACGTCGGCCGCATCGAGGTGCTGCGCGGGCCGCAGAGCGCCCTGTACGGCAGCGACGCCCTCGGCGGCGTGATCCGCATCGAAAGCACCACGCCGGCATCCGGCCTGCACGCCCACGGCGAGGTCGAGGGCGGCTCCTTCGGCACCCGCCAGCTCGGCGCGTCCGTCGGCGGCGCCGGCGCCCGCGTCTCGGGCCTGCTCTCGGCCAGCCGCTACACGACCGACGGCATCAGCGCCTCGGCCATCGACCCGGAAAAGGACGGCTTCGATACCACGACCGTGCACGCCCGGCTCGGCGTCGAACCGACCCCCTGGCTCGACGCCCGGCTGGTACTGCGCCAGACCGACAGCGACGTGGACAACGACCGTCAGGACTTCGACTTTCCGCCCACCGCCACCGAAGGACTGATCGTCGATGCCAACAGTTCTACCGAGGCGCGCCGGCGCTACGGGCTGCTGGAGGTGAACGCCGAGCTGCTGGACGGCGCCTGGCTGCAGCGCGCGGCCGTCGGCTACACGGATACCCGGTCCGACGGCTACACCGACGCGGTGCGCAGCAACGGCACGCGCGGCGAACGCCGCAAGTTCGAGTACCAGAGCACCCTGCGCCTCGATCGTGGCACGCTGTCCCACGCCATCACCGCTGCCGTGCAGCGCGAGCTGCTGGACTTCGAGAACCTTTCCGCGGCATTTCCCGGCGCCAACCAGAAGCAGAACGACGCACAGACCAGCGTGATCGGCGAGTACGCGCTCGGCCTGGGCGCTGCCGCCTCGCTGTCGCTGTCGCTGCGCCACGACCGCAACGACCGCTTCGACGACGCGACCACCGTGCGGGCCACCGGCTCCTATCTGTTCGAGCGCAGCGGCACGCGCCTGCACGCCAGCTTCGGCGAGGGCATCACCAACCCCACCTTCACCGAGCTGTTCGGCTTCGATCCCGGCAGCTTCGTCGGCAATCCGGATCTCGCACCGGAACGTTCCCGCAGCGTCGACCTGGGCGTGGAGCAGGCGCTGCTGGACGGCCGCGCGCTCGTCGACGTCACGCTGTTCAAAGCCGACCTCGAGGACGAGATCGTTACCCTGTTCGACTTCACCACGTTCGTCGCCACCGCCGCGAACCAGCGCGGACGCAGCGACCGCCGGGGCGCGGAGCTCACCGCCCGCGCGCGCCTGACCGGGGCCTGGTCGGTGTACGCGAGCTATACCTACCTGGACGCCAGCGACCCCGACGGGCGCCGCGAGGTGCGGCGGCCCAGCCACTCCGGCAGCGTCAACCTCCACTACGCCTTGGGCGACGGCCGCGGCAACGTCAATCTCGGCGCCGTGTTCAACGGCCGCCAGCAGGACAGCGAGTTCATCTCCGCGACGCCGGCCAGCCGCGTGACCCTGGGCGCCTACACCCTGCTGAATCTGGCGGCGAGCTACGACGTCAGCGACACGCTGCAGGTATTCGTGCGCGGCGAAAACCTGCTCGACGAGAATTACACCGAGGTGTTCGGCTACCGGTCGCCGGGGATCGCCGGCTACCTGGGCGTGCGTTTCCAGCTGACCCGCTGAACCTTTGCCGCGGTCACGGATCGGAAAATTGATGGGCCTGCGACGCCGCACCGCCACCCCGACCCACGCTGCGCTGCTGGCGGCGCTGCTCGCCGGTGCGGCGACGGCGTTCGCGTCTCCACTCGAACTGGTCTGGCACGACGACTTCAGCCCCGCCGAACGGCAAAAGCTCGCGGCCTGGGTGTACGAGACCGGGGCCGCCGTGGAGCGCCTGGTGGGCGAATTTCCCATGGGCGTGCAGGTGGTATTCCACCGTCGCGACGGCGCGCGCGAGCCGGTGCCCTGGGCAAACACCCGACGCAGCAGGGGCCAGGGGGTGCACTTCCACGTCGACCCGAGCTATCCGCTCGCCGCATTCCGCGCCGACTGGACCGCGCCCCACGAACTGAGCCACCTGATCCTGCCGTACCTCGGTCGCCGCCACGCCTGGTTCGCGGAGGGCTTCGCCAGCTACCTGCAGTATCCGGTGATGCAGGAGATGGGTGTGCTGACGGCGGCGGAAGCCGAGCGCCGCTACCGACGCAACTTCGAACGCGCCGAGCGCGGCTACGGCGATGCGCGCGCGCCCTTCGCCCGCGCTGCTCCGCGACTGCGGGCCGAACGCAAGTACCCGGTGATGTACTGGGGCGGCGCCGCCTATTTCCTGCAGGTGGACAAGGAACTTGCGATGGACGGCTCGAGCCTGCTGGCCGTGCTGCGCGACTACCTGCGCTGCTGTCGGCGCGACCGCGCCAGCCTCGACGTGCTGCTGGCAGACCTCGACCGGCTTGCCGGCGCGCCGCTGTTCAGCGACGGCTACGCGCGTTTCGCCTCAGAGCCCGGATTCCCGGAGTTTCGCGACTACCGACCGCGGACCGACGCCGGCTGATCGACCGCCGCCGACCGGAATCGATCTTTACGACAGCAAGATCGTTTCGCGACTACGCTTCGATGAGTGCAATTGCGGAAGGTGGTCGCGACCGCGGACCCATGACCGAGCCGGACTCTCAGTCGCGCCACGAACTGGCGCTCAACTTCGCCCGCGTGTTCGCGCTGCTGATCGGCGCCGGCACGCTGGTGAGACCGCTGCTGGTCGAGATGGATCCGCTGTTCAGCTATCTGGGGCTCCTCAACACGGCGCTCGCGCTCGGCACCTATCTGCTGATCCGGGCCGATCGGATCCGCCGCTACGAGACCACCCTGATGATCGCCCTGTCCATGGTCTGCATGCAGCCGCTGCTGCTGGTGTCCGGCGGCGTGAACAGCCAGTTCGTCGGGCTGATCCCGATTTTTCCCATGGCCGCCGCCATGCTCGAAGGCAAACGCACGGCGATTGTCGTGTGCGCGATCTGGCTGCTGATCCTCAGCGCCCTGCTGGCGGCGGCGCCCCACGTTCCGGACCTGACCGGCGAACCGTTCAACCAGGGCAAGACCGTATCCCGTGCGCTCTGGGCGCTGCTCGGCGTGGCGGTCGCCACCTGCTTCGGCGTGTACTACCACAACCAGAGCGAGCGCATGGCCGACCAGCTGCGCGTCCTCGCCACGTCCGATCACCTCACCGGCCTCGCCAATCGGCGCAGCCTGGAAGCGAGCCTGGATCAGGAGCTGGCGCGTCTAGCCAGGAACGGCCGCTGGCTGTCGCTGCTGATGCTGGACGTCGATCATTTCAAGGACTTCAACGACCGCTACGGCCACGGCGCCGGCGACGACTGCCTGCAGGACATCGCCCGCGGCCTGCAGCGGTTCACCCGCCAGGGCCAGGACCTGGTGGCCCGCTACGGCGGCGAAGAATTCATCGTGATGCTCACCGACACCACGCCGACCGCGGCCACGGCGGTGGCCGAGAAACTGCGCCGAGCGATCGCCGAACGGCCCCAGGCGGCGGGCGCCGACCCGGTGACCGTGACCATCGGCGTCGCCAGCGCCGACGCCGCCTCCCTGGTGACCCGGGACGAACTGATCGATCGCGCCGACCGCGCGCTCTACGCCGGCAAGGCTGCCGGCCGCAACCGGGTCGTGCACGCGGACGCCCTGGCCGACGCCGCCTAGGCGGCGTCCACCGGCTCAGCCCGTCGAGCCGTCGGGATCCGCGGCCCCACGCCCGGCCCGACGTCCGAACACCGCCCCCGAGGTCAGCCCCGTGCCCCCGGGGTAGTTGAAGTAGAACAGCCCGCCCACCAGTTCGCCGGCCGCGTGGAGTCCGGGAATGGGCTCCCCGTCTTCGCCGATGACCCGCGCCGCCGCGTCCACGTGCAGACCGCCAAACGTGAAGGTGATGCCGCAGGTGACGCCGTAGGCTTCGAACGGCGGCGTATCCAACGGATTGGCCCAGTTCGATTTCGGTACCGCGAGACCCCGGGTACCGCGACCGTCCTTCACCGTGGGGTCGAACGGCGTGGCCGTGTCCACTGCCCGGTTGTACTCGACCACCGTGCGCAGAAAACCGTCCGCGTCCACCCCGTCGAGGCGCTGGGCCAGCGCTTCCAGCGAGTCCGCGCTGACCCGTGTGACCTCGCGGATGCGGTACTCGTCGCGCAGCAGGTGCGCCACCCGGGCATCGAACACCTGCCAGGCGAGCTGGCCCGGCTGGCGCAGGATCTCGCCGCCGTAGCGGGCGTAGGTGTAGTTGCGGAAGTCGGCGCCTTCGTCGACGAACCGGGCGCCGTCGGCGTTGACCATGATGCCGAACGGGTAGGAATGCTTCTGAAAGCCATCGCCGACGGCGAGATCGCCGAACTCGGGCGCGTTCAGATCCCAGCCCACGGCGTGGCAGCCGGACCAGTGGCCGCGGCTGGCGGCGCCGACCTCCAGCGCCATGCGGATGCCGTCGCCGGTGTTGAAGCGGCTGCCGCGCACCCGGGCGAGATCCCAGCCGGGGCCCAGATACCGGGCGCGCCAGGCCGCGTTGGCTTCGAATCCGCCACAGGCGAGCACCACGGCATCGGCGGCAAGGCGCTCTTCGCCGATCCGCACGCCAACCACCCGGCCCTGGCGGAGTTCCAGGCCGTCGACCCGGGCGCCGTAGCGCACCGTGACGCCCAGACGCGTCGCGGCGGCGCCGAGACCGTCGACGAGTCCGGGGCCGCCGCCCACGACTTCCACCGTGAGCCCACCCCAGAAACGCACCCGGCCGTCAACCTCGAAGGACTGGCGACCGTACAGGGGCAGAAAACGCACGCCGAGGCCGCGCATCCACTCGAGGGTCGCGAAGCTGTGATCGATCAGGGTGCCGGCCAGCTCCGGATCGGTGCGGTAGCGGGTGATGCGCCCCATGTCGTCGTAAAAGCGCTCGCGCGGATAGCTGCCGAAGTCGGTGCGCGCCAGCTCGTCGGCGCCGAGTTCGGGCATCAGCCGCCTGAGGTCGGCCACACCCTCGTAGACGGTGCGCATGGCGCCGGCGGTGAAGCGGCTGTTGCCGCCGCGCAGGGCATGGGGCGCCCGCTCCAGCAGCAGCACCTCGGCGCCGTGTTCGCGGGCGCTCAGCGCCGCGCACAGCGCGGCATTGCCGCCGCCCACGACGACCACCCGCCTCACCACGGCGGTGTCCCGACGTCCCGACCTGACGGATCCGTTGAATGCGTCATCGCGCCCATTGTAGGGCCGAGGGCGACGGCGCCGGGCCGTTGCGCGACGGCAGGGGTTGCGCGACACTCGGGTGTCTGTCCGTCGCGCGCTGCATCGGGGAGGCACAGCATGGACTGGTACGCGGGCACCAGCGGGTTCAGCTATAAGCCCTGGAAAGGCAGCTTCTATCCCGCCGACCTGCCGGACGGCGACATGCTCGGCTACTACGCCGAGCGCCTGCCGGCGGTGGAAATCAACAACACCTTCTACCGCATGCCGCGCAGCAACGTGCTGGAGTCCTGGGCCGCCGCCGTGCCCGAGTCGTTCCGCTTCGTGATCAAGGCATCGCGGCGAATCACCCACCAGCTCCGGCTGAAAGACGCCGCCGAACCGACCGCCTACCTGCTCGCGAAGCTGAACGTGCTCGGCGACAAGCTCGGCGCGGTGCTGTTCCAGCTGCCCCCGAACCTGCGCTGCGATCCGGCGCGGCTCGAGACGTTTCTCGACCTGCTGCCGCCGCAAACGCCGGCCGCGTTCGAATTCCGCCACCCGTCCTGGAACGATCCGCAGATCCACGACCTGCTCCGCGGCGCAGGCGCCGCCCTGTGCGTGGCCGAAGCCGACGACGACGCGGACACGACCGAACCGGAGCTCACGGTCACGGCCCCGTGGCTCTACCTGCGGCTGCGCCGCGCCCACTACCCGCCCGCCGCAGTGCGCCGCTGGCGCGCCCGTGGCGAGGCCAGCGGTGCCGAGCGCGGATTTGTGTTCTTCAAACACGAGGACGCGGGCGCCGGACCGGCCCTGGCCCAGCGTTTTCTGGAACTCGGCGCGCCGCGCACGGCGAAGGCGCCCAGAGCCGGTCCGAAGAAACCGCCGGCCGCCACCCGCAAACCGGTCCGGCGCGCCTGACCGGACCTTGCACACAATAGAGAGAACCCGATGCAACGACTGAGCCTGCCCACGCTGCTGCGCACGCTGCTGCTCGCCCTGCTGGCGCTACCGGCCCTGACCACGGCGGCCGGCGCACCGCTGCCGAGCCAGGTCGTGCAGACCGGGGCCGGCACGGTGCAGGGCCTGATCCACGACGGCGTGGCTGCCTTCAAGGGCATTCCCTATGGCTCGGCGCCGGTGCGCGAGCGCCGCTTCCTGCCGCCGCAGCCGGCTGCGCCCTGGCGCGACGTGCTGGTGGCCGCCGACTTCGGCGCGCCGGCCATGCAGATGTACGACCGGCCGCACACCGGTGCAGCGCTGTCCATGCAGCTCGCCACGGTGTTCACCACCCGCTCCGACATGAAGATCGACAACGAGGACAGCCTCTATCTGAACGTCTGGACCCCGGCCACCGACACCGCCAAGCGGCCGGTACTGGTCTGGCTGCACGGCGGCGGCTACGCCTACGGCTCCGGGGCCTGGCCGGTCTATGACGGCACCAGCCTCGCCGGCCGCGGCGACGTGGTGGTGGTGACGGTGAACCACCGCCTCAACGTGTTCGGCTACCTGTACCTCGCCGAACTGCTCGGCGACGGCTACGCCGACTCCGGCAATGCCGGCATGCTCGATCTCGTGCTGGCGCTCGAATGGGTGCGCGACAACATCGCCGCCTTCGGCGGCGACCCGGGTAACGTCACCATCATGGGCGAGTCCGGCGGCGGCTCGAAGGTCTCGATGCTGATGGCCATGCCGGCGGCGGCCGGGCTGTTCCACAAGGCGATCGTGCAGAGCGGTCCCGGGCTCACCGGGGTGCCCGCGGAAGCGGCCAGGGCGTCGGCGCGCGCCATCGTTGCCGAACTCGGGGTCGATGCCGGCGACCGCAAAGCCGTTCGCGAGCGCCTGATCGACGTCTCCGCCGACGACCTGATCGCCGCGGTTACGGCAGCCCAGGAGAAGGCCGGCGGCGGCTTCGGCGACCTGCGCCTGGCGCCCGTGGTGGACGGTCGCGGGCTGCCGCGCCATCCGTTCGTCCCGGACGCGCCGGCACAGTCCCGCGATGTGCCGCTGCTGATCGGCTGGAACAAGGACGAGATGACCATTTTCAACACCTCGGCGCCCTGGTTCGGCACCCTGACGGACGGCGATCTGCCCGGTCGGGTGGAGGCGATTGCCGGGGCGAAGGCGGAGGCTCTCGTCGCCGTGTACCGCGAGATGTACCCGGACTACACGCCGACCTACCTGTACAACGCCATGCTCGGCGACAGCCGCATGTTCCTCGGCTCGGTGACCCTGGCCGAGCGCAAGGCGGCTCAGGGCGGCGCGCCGGTGTACCTGTACTACCTCACCTGGGAGACCCCGGTGGGCGACGGTATCCTGAAGTCACCGCACACTCTGGACATTCCGTTCATGTTCGCCAACGTCGACCGCGCCGAGGCGCTCACCGGCGACGGTCCCGAGGCGCGTCAGCTCGAAAGCCAGATGGCGGGGGCCTGGATCGCCTTCGCCCGCACCGGCAATCCGGGCCACCCGGGGCTGCCCGACTGGCCCGCCTACGACTCCGACGTCCGTTCGGCCATGGTCTTCGACGTGCCGCCGCGGGTGGTACAGGACCCGAACCGCGCGGTCCGCGAATTGCTCGGCGCCGAGTAGCAGGACCCAGACCGCCTCACGGATGCAGATGGCAGGCGACCCGGCGGCCGTCGAGTTCGCGCAGCGGCGGTTCCACGATCCGGCACTGGGCCATCACATGCGGGCAACGGGTATGGAAGCGGCAGCCGGGCGGTGGATTGCGCACGCTGGGGACCTCGCCGCTGACGATCTGCGGTCCCCGCGCCGCCTCCAGCTCCGGGTCCGGCACCGGCACGGCGCCGAGCAGCGCCTGGGTGTAGGGGTGCTTCGGCTCGTCGAACAGGGCATCCCGGTCCGCCACCTCGACGATGCGGCCCAGGTACATGACCCCGATCCGGTCGGATATGTGGCGCACCACGGACAGATCGTGGGAAATGAACAGGTAGGTGAGTCCCAGACGTTCCTGCAGATCCATGAGCAGGTTCAGCACCTGGGCCTGGATCGACACGTCGAGTGCAGACACCGCCTCGTCGCAGATCACCAGCTCCGGATCCAGAGCCAGGGCCCGGGCGATGCCGATGCGCTGCCGCTGGCCGCCCGAGAACTCGTGAGGATAGCGCTCGCCCATGTCCGGCAGCAGGCCCACCAGCCCCATCAGCTCGGCGACCCGGCCGCGGTACGTTCGCTTGTCACGAGCCAGACCGTGCACCACCAGCGGCTCACCGATGACGTCGCGTACCCGCATGCGCGGATTCAACGAACCGAACGGATCCTGGTAGACCATCTGCATCTGCCGGCGGACGGGTCGCATCTGCGCGGCGCCGAGGTGGGTGATGTCGCGACCGGCGAACTCGATGCGGCCCTCGGTGACCGGCTGCATGCGCAGCACCGCCAGCGCCGTCGTCGACTTGCCGCAGCCGGACTCGCCGACCAGACTGAAGGTCTCGCCGCGGTTCAGTTCGAACGACACGCCGTCCACCGCGCGCACCGCGCCCACCTGGCGGCGCCGCACGATGCCCTCGGTCACGGGGAAGTGGACCTTGAGTCCTTCCACCCGCAGCAGCGGACCGGCGTTGACGCCCGGCTCAGGCATAGCCATAGCACGCCCGCCAGTGCGCCTCCGCCTCCGCCACCGGCGCGGGCGCGGGCGCGGGCGCGGCTGCCGCCACGATTTCCAGCGGCGGCGGCGCGGACCGGCACGCGTCCCGGGCATGCGGACAGCGCGGCGCGAACGCGCACCCCGGCGGCAGCCGGGCGAGATCCGGCGGTTGCCCGGGAATGGTGGCAAGACGCGCGCCCGGCGTGCCGGTAAGCGACGGCACCGACGCCATCAGGCCCTGGGTGTAGGGATGCTGCGGGTCGCGGTAGAGCTGCTTTGCCGGGGCCGTCTCGACGATGCGCCCGGCATACATCACCGCCACCCGCTCGGCGTAGCGCGCCACCACGCCGAGGTCGTGGGTGATGAGAATGAGGGCCGCGCCGCTGTCCCGGGTGAGATTCTTCAGCAGCTCGAGGATCTGCGCCTGCACGGTGACGTCGAGTGCCGTCGTCGGCTCGTCGGCAATGATCAGACGGGGTTCGCAGGCAAGCGCCATGGCGATCATCACCCGCTGGCGCATGCCGCCGGAAAAGTGATGGGGGTACTGGTCGAGGCGCTCCCGGGCATCCGGGATCGACACCCGGTTGAGCAGTTCCTCGGCGCGGTCGTAGGCTTCCGCCCAGGACAGCCCGCGGTGCAGCCACAGCGGTTCCGCCACCTGGCGGCCGATGGTCAGCACCGGGTTCAGCGACGACATCGGCTCCTGGAAGATCATCGAGATGCGGTCGCCGCGGATGCGGCGCACGGCGTCCGCACCGAGGGTCAGCAGATCCTCGCCCTCGAAACACACCCGGCCCGAATCGATGCGCGCGTTATCGCCGAGCAGGCCGAGAATCGACAGCGCGGTGACGCTCTTGCCGGATCCGCTTTCCCCCACCACCGCGAGGGTCTCGCCGCGATGCACGTGCAGGCTCACCCGATCCACTGCGCGCACGGTGCCGCGATCGCTGCGGAACGATACCGACAGATCTTCCACCGAGAGCAGCGGCGCGTCCGTGGCCACGAGGTCCACCGCGCCCGGCATCAGAAGCCGAGCTCGCGCTTCAGCCGCTGATCGATCCAGATGCGCGCGTAGATCGGTCCCGGACGCACCGCACCGGCGCGCAGCTCGCCGCCGTAGTTGCGCACCCAGGGCCACCAGGCGGAGTGCGCGTAGCCCGTCGGCAGCCAGATGTAGGGCGCCGCGTCGAGGATCTCCACGGTGAGCTCGCGGATGATGCGGATGCGCTCCTCCTCGTCGCGGGTGCGGTAGGCCTCGGCCATGCGCGCGTCGAAGGACGGGTCGGAGTACTGCGACGGGTTCCAGGTCTGGCCGGTGACGAAGCTCTTGCGCAGGGTGGTGGTGGGATTGACGTGGCCACTCACCATCAGATAGCCGGGACCGTGGGTGCGCGTGGTCATCGCGGAGAGATAGGACGCATACTCCATCGGCTTGATCACCAGACGCACGCCCACCTTCGACAGGTAGTCCTCGAGCAGCGGCACCAGGTCCATGTTGCCCGGGTTGCAGCTGCACACCTGCACGGTCATCTCGAAGCCGTCCGGGTAGCCGGCTTCGGCGAGCAGCCGCCGCGCCTTGTCCGGGTCGTAGCCGAACAGCTCCCTCACCGACGCCGGCATCTCCTCGAGCGGCTGGAAGTAGTCGCCGAACCCCGGATGCTGCGGGTAGGCCATCAGCTCGGCGTGGCCGCCGTAGAACAGCTCGACGATCTCCGGCTGGTTCACCGCCAGGTTCAGGGCGCGGCGCACCCTGAGGTCGTTCAACGGTTCCCGGTCGAGGCGCAGCGCCAGGAAGTTGCCGCCGGTGCCCAGCCAGCGGTTCCAGCGCAGCTCCGGGGTGGTCTCCTTCAGATGATCCACCGCGATCCAGCGGATGCCCTCGAGGAGGTCGAGCTTGCCCGTGCGCAGAGCCGTGAGATAGGTCGCTTCGTCCTTGATGATCCGGTAAACCACCTCGTCGACGAACGGGATCGGGTAGGTCCTGCCGTCGATGGTCTCGGTGTCCCAGTAGTCCGGGTTCCTCGTGTGGGTCTGGCTGTTGCCGTGGATGTACTCGGTGATGGTGAACGGGCCGGTGCCGACGACGTTGCGCCAGTCCTTGCGGTCCACGGCGCCGGTCTCGGCCGGGACGATGCCCGAGTAGTAGCCGTAGCCGAAGCGGTAGGCCCACTCCGCGTTGTACTCGTTGAAGGCGAACACGACGGTGCGCGCGTCCCGGGCGGTCACCGAGTCGATGTGATCGAAGTAGCTGGGGATCTTCTTCGGGCTGTTCTTCAGCAGCTCGTAGGTGAACACCACGTCGCCGGCGTCGAGCTCGCGCGATTCCATCACCCCGGGCCTGCCCTGAAACAAGACGCCGTCGCGCAGCTTCACCACCAGCGTCAGCGGGGTCTCCCACTCCCAGCTCTCGGCCAGCTCGCCGCGCACGGCCTCCGGCGGCATGTAGGCTTCGGCGATGAACGGGAACGGTCCACCCTTGCGCACGCTGAGATCGAGATTGCCGGCGAACAGCTGCTCGCGCGCCGCGCCGGTGTCGTGATTGCTCTTCCAGGTCCAGTCGGCCGGATCCCAGGACAGCGCCGACAGGGTGACGGTGACGGTGCCGACGTTGAGCTTGCCGCCGTACTGCGGCTCACCGGGAACGTACGCCGCCTCGTCGAACTCGCCGCGCTCGGCGCAGCCGCCGAAGACGGAGAGCAGCACCAGCAGCAGGACGCAGAACCGCATCAGCGGCTGCCCCGCATGCGCGGATCGAGCAGGTCGCGCAGGGCGTCGCCGTAGACATTGATGGCGTAGACCACCACCGTCAGGCACAGTCCGGGCGCCAGCGCGAGCCACGGCCCCAGGTACATGTAGCTGCGTCCGGAGTCGCTCAACATGCCGCCCCACGTAGGGGTGGGCGGCGGCACGCCGAGGCCGAGGAACGACAGCCCCGCCTCCGCCAGGATCACCGCGCCGACCCGGGTGGTGAACAGCACGATCACTACCGGCATGATGTTCGGCAGGATGTGTCTTACGAGCACGTGCAGCGTCCGCGCACCCATGGACTGGGAAGCGTGGGTGTACATGTTTTCGCGCACCGACACCACCGCGCCACGGACGATGCGCGAGCCGGCGATACCGTAGAGCAATCCGAGAATGAGCACGATCTGCGGCACGCCCGGGCCGACGATGGAGATCACCACGATCAGCAGCACCAGATCCGGAAACGTCATCCAGGCATCCACCATGCGCTGGATGAGCATGTCCACCCGGCCGCCGAGATAGCCGCAGAGCACGCCGAGCACGATGGATACGACCGTCGCCAGACCGGCGGCGAGGAAGCCGACGATCATGGACAGCTGCGCACCGATGAGAATGCGCGAAAGCACGTCGCGGCCGAGGTGATCGGTGCCGAGCCAGTAGTCCCAGTTCGGCGCCTGCAGCCGCCGCAGCATGTCGGTTTCGTTGGCGCCGTAGGGCGCGATCACGTCCGCCAGCAGCCCGGCCAGCATGAACACCAGGAAGATTCCGCCGCCGATGGCGCCCAGGGGCTTTTCGCGAATCAGCCGGCGGATGAAGCCGAGCAGCGGATGCGCGCTGATCGGCGACGGCGCGCCGAGGTCCGCCAGTCCCTCGCGCGGCGCCTGGACGACAGCCCCGCTCACTGGTGGCGTACCCGCGGGTCGAGCCAGCCGTAGGTCAGATCCACCAGCAGATTGATCAGCAGGATGCCGACGCCGACCACCAGGAACACGCCGGAGATGACCGGGTAGTCGCGCTGGAATACCGCCTCGAGCAGCAGCAGGCCCATGCCGGGCACCACGAAGATCTGCTCGAGGATCACCGCGCCGCCGATCAGCAGCGGCGCCTGCAGGCCGATCAGGGTGACCACCGGAATCAGCCCGTTGCGCAGCGCGTGGCGGATCACGACCAGGCGTTCCGGCAGGCCCTTGGCGCGCGCCGTGCGGATGTAATCCTGGCGCATCACCTCGAGCATCATGGTGCGGGTCATGCGCATGGTCACCGCGGAGATGGCGAGGCCCAGAAGAATGGCCGGCACGATCATGTGCGCCAGATTCGCCAGCGGATCCTCGAGGAACGGCGTGTACTCCAGCGGCGGCGACCAGCGCCACCAAACCGACGGGAACACCATGACCAGCGTGCCGAGCCAGAAGCTCGGCACCGCCAGCATGATCAGCGAGAAGGATCGGGCGGTGTAGTCGCCGGCGGTATCCTGGCGCATGGCGGAGTAGATGCCGATGGGAAGCGCCACGGAGATCGAGACCAGCAGTGCCAGCAGACCGAGCTCGAAGGTGATCGGCAGGCTCGCGGCGAGCTGTTCGACCACCGGCGTGTTCTGCCACAGCGAGCGGCCTAGATCGCCGCGGAGCGCGGCGCCGAGCCAGGTGACGTACTGCTCGTGGACCGGTTTGTCGAAACCCAGGGCCGCTTCGATGGTGGCGCGGTCCTGGGCGGTGGCGATATCGTTCTGGGCGAGCATCAGGTCGATGACGTCGCCGGGAATCAGACGCATGGAGCCGAACACGATGAGACTCGCGAACAGCAGCGTCGGAATGAGCGCCAGCAGACGGCGCAGAATGTAGTCGCGCACGGATGCAAACCTACCGTAACGGCTCGACGCCAGTCTATCCGAACGCCGGCCGCCGCCGGCGCCGTTTTCTCTGCGGCAGCCTGCTGGTATTCGCGGCCGGCGCCGGTCACGGCGCGAACGATGGCACGGAACCCGCAGCGGACTGGAGCGCGGCCCGCAGCGTAGCGGGGGTGGCGCTGGAGTCGCGGCCCACGGCAACGGGTTTCGACGAGGTGCGGGGTCAGGTCACGGTGTGCACCAGCGTCGCCACGCTGACCGACTTCGTCCGCGACCCCGAACGCTTTCCCGAATGGATTCCGTTCACCGAGGACGCCCACGCCGTGCCGGACCCGGGCGCCGAGAGCTACTACCTGCGCACCGCCACGCCGTGGCCGATGCGCTCGCGCGATCTGGTCTACCACGTCGTCCGTCACCCGGTGGCCGCCGACGGCACGCTGCGCATCGACCTGCGCGGCGACCCGGACGCGCTGCCGCCCCGGGACGACGCGGTGCGCATGGCGGGGGCGAGCGGCGTGTGGACGCTGCGTCCGGGCAGCCGGGGGGTCGACCTGGCGCTGCAGATGACGGTGGATCCCGGACGCGTACCGGCCCTGTTCGCGAACCGCCGCCTGGCCGCGACGGTGGGCCAGATGCTGGCGAACCTGCGCGAGCGGTACTCCTGCCCGTGATGCGCCCGCGCCGGCAGCGGACATGATCGCCGCCACCCTGGCCGTCTACCTGATCGCCCTGCTCACCATCGGCCTCTGGGCACAGCGCCGGGTCGGCGATCGCGGTGACTTCCAGCTGGCCGGTCGCAACCTCGGGCCGGTGGTCGCCTCGCTGTCCGCATCCGCCAGTTCCTCGTCGGTGTGGACCCTGCTCGGCGTCAGCGGCGCCGCCTACCTGTGGGGCCTGAAAGCCGTGTGGCTCATTCCCGCCGTGCTTTCGGGGTTTGCCATCAACTGGTTCCTGGTGGCGCCGCGGCTGCAGCGCCGCAGCCACGCGGACGGCACCCTGACCCTGGTGGCGTTTCTCGCCGACGGCTGCGACCCGCGGACGGCGCGGCGCCTGCGCGCGCTCGGCGCGCTGCTCATCGTGTTCTGCTTCAGCCTGTACGTGGCCGCCCAGTTTCAGGGCGCCGGCGCCGCCATCGGCAGCGCCCTGCCGGTCAGCGGGCCTGTCGCCATCGGCGCCGGCGCGGTGGTGGTGGTGGGCTACGTCCTGCTCGGCGGGTTCTGGGCCGCCAGCGTCACCGACGCGCTGCAGGGTCTGATGATGCTGCTGGTCGCCGCGGTGCTGCCGCTCTATGCCCTCGTCGCGGTGGGTGGTCCGGCCGATCTGTTCGCCGGACTGCAGACCCTGGAAGCGACGGCGGCGGCCGACCCGCTGGCGCTGGTGTTCGTCGCCGGCCTGTTCGGCATCGGCCTCGGCTACCCGGGACAGCCCCACGTGGTGAACCGCTTCATGGCCATGCGTCGCGCCGCCGACATCGGCCGCGCACGCAGCATCGCGCTGATCTGGGCCGGCGTGATCTACACCGGCATGGTGGTGCTCGGCTGGTGCGGCCGGCTGCTGCTGCCGGGTCTCGAAGACGCCGAGAGCGTGCTGCTGACCCTGGCGGCCACGCTCCTGCCGGCGCTGCTCGGCGGTGTCATCAGCGGCGGCGTGCTCGCCGCCATCATGTCCACGGCGGACAGTCAGCTGCTGGTGGCCGGCGGCTCGGTCAGCCACGATCTGCGACGGCGTCCGGGGTCGGTGCTCACCGATCGTCTGGTGGTACTGGCCGTGGGCGCCGCCGCGCTGGCCCTGGCGCTGTTCGTGCCGGCAAGCATCTTTTCCCGGGTGCTGTTCGCCTGGCAGGTGCTCGGCAACGGTTTTGGCCCGCTGCTGCTGGTGCTGCTGTGGCGCGGACCGGTGGCGCCGGCCTGGCGCCTCGCCGCCATGACCGGCGGCGCCGGACTCACCGTGCTCTTGAGCCTGGCGCCGGATGCCCCCGGCGACGCCGCGGAACGGCTGCTGCCGTTCGCCCTGGCGCTCGCCCTGGCCTGGTACGGCAGCCGCCGAGTCGAGGCTTAGCGGCTAGTCCAGGCGCACGCGCACCGGCACCGAGTCCCCGGGATGCTCCGCCATGACCCGGCTGTAGGTGCGGCCGTCCCAGCGGTAGAACACCCGATAGCCCGTGGCCACGGCGGCGGGCGCCGGGCAGTCCAGACGCAGGTCCCAGGCCAGCAGCGCGGCGAGATCGATCCCCGACGGGCGCGGCGGCTCGCAAGCCGGGATCGACGACGGCGCGCCCAGCGGCACCACGTCGACCACCGGCGCCCGGGCGCGCAATTCGGCCCCCGGCGCCGTGCCCGCCAGCACGAGGATTGCGGCCCCGGCCAGCCAGATGCACCTGCCCCGAACGTCCGCGCGGCTCACCGCGCCGCTCCCAGTCCGGGCCAGCCGAGGGTGCGCAGCAAGGTCAGGTCGGCAAAGCTGAGACCGCCGTCGGCGACCTGCATGGAGACCGCATAGCCCTCTCCGGCGGCGGCCCAGGAGAAACGCGCCGACCGCACCCGGTCGTTCAGGGTCTGCGCATAGCGCCGGGCCCGCGCCGCGTGGTCGAAGCGCATCACGTCGTTCGTGCCCGCCGCCGCGCTGGCCGGGCTGGCCGCGCCAGCGCCCTCGAGAATCCGCTCGCGCTGACCGCTGACCGCAGCGACGTAGCGGCTGGCGCCTGCCGGAAGCACGTCGACGCCATCGATCCGCGTCGGCCCGTAGTTGTAGGACGCCAGCGCCCGCTCGAGGTCGCCGTCATTGCGGTCCAGCAGTTCGCGCAGATAGCGGGCGCCGAGTTCGATGTTCAGACACGGGTTGTACAGCTCCGACACCCGGGTGACGCCGAGGTGGCGGGCGGTGCCCGGCCACTGTATCTGCATGATGCCGTGGGCGTTGGCATGGGAGCGGGCGTCGGGATCCCACGCGCTTTCCGCCGCCGCCACCGCCAGCAGCACGTCCAGCGGCACGTCGTGCATGCGCGAGGCGATCTCGAAGCACGACTGATAAGGATAGCCGGCCGCTTCCAGGCGCGTGCTGGCGAGCAGACCGGCCAGGAGCAGCAGCATCACGAACAGTGGCTGGATCATAGCTCGAGCCCCGTGAGCTCGGCCGCCTGGGCGAGCAGCGCCTGCCGCTGCGGCTCGTCGCGATAGCCGAACACCACCTGATAGCGCCCCGGACCGCGGCGCTCGACCTGGAACGGATGGTCGAGGGACGCGCTCAGCTGCTCGGCGAAACCGCTGGCCGACATGCGGCTGTGGAACGGTACCCAGACCGGCTGAGAACCGCCGCCGGACAGCGCCGCCAACCCGGCGAGCGCGGACGCCATCCCGGCGGCCTGTGACCCGGTGGCCGGGGTCGCGGATTGCGCCGGCGCCGATGGCGCGGACCCGAACAGAGTCGAAACGATGTCCTCGACGTCTTCGGCGACCGGCTCGGATACCTCCGCGACGGTTCCGTCCACGCGATCGGGCGGCGCTGCGTCCGGCGCCTCTTCGTCCGCCGTGTCTTCATCCGCCGTGTCCATGGGCCGGGTATCCGGCGGCCGCGGAATCGGCTGCTGCGCCGGCAGCGCGGCCGTGGCCTCCGCGACGTCCACCGGATCGGCCGTGTGCCGCGGGGCAAGCTCGGGGGGCGGGGTGGGGGTCGGCGGCCGCGGCGGCAGCGCCAGGGCCTCGCCGGCGGCGCCGGCGAGGCGGTCGAACCAGTCCGGCAGCCGCTCGAGCCAGCGTGCATCCGGGGCGCCGGCGAGCTGGGCCAGCAGCAGAATCGCCCCGGCACCACTCAGCAGTCCGATGACGAACCTCATTGCAACCTCCTCAGCGCTTCATCCATATCACGGTCACAGAGCGACGATGCCGTCGCGGTCGTGCACCAGCTGCACGGCGCGCCAGGCGATGCCGTCGGCTTCGCGCGCCAGCAGGGCCTGCAGCTCGGCAATCCAGCGCGCCGCGGAGCGCTCACGGCTGCCGCACTGCCCGGGCGCAGACGCGAGCACTACCCGCAGCCTCGATGCCACCGTGCGGCTCTTCGCGGCGATGACGTAGAAGCCGGCATCCGGACCTGCCGCAGCGCCGCGCACGGCATAGTCGCCGGGCGGCACGCGGACCCGGAAGCGCCGGGGGCCGGCGTCGCTGCGCTCGAGGCGGCCGCAGGACACCTCGGCCAGGGCGTGGTCGCGGGTGGAGATCACGAACAGGTAGGCCGGCGCGTTCAGCTCGAAGTCGATCTCGACGCAGCTGTTGACCCGGGCCCTGCGGAAATCGCAGATGCCTTCCGGCGCCGACGCCGAAACCGAGAGCGCCGACAGCAGCCCGCGCGCTGGGCCCGGCACCGGTGGTTCCGGCGCCCGGGCAACCGCCACCACGGACGCGGCCGCTGGCGCGTCGATCACCCCGGAGACGAACACGGACGCCACCCGCTGGGGCGCGCCGCCGGCGCTATCGGTCAGATTCAGACTCAACTCGTGGACGTCGGCGGTGGCGTCACGGGCTTCCAGGGTCAACAGCCAGCGCGCGTCCCCGCGATCGGCGGTGAGCGCGGCCAGAGGCTCGAAGGCAAGCTCCGACTGCAGGGCGAGTCCGACCCGCGCCAGCGGCGGCCGCGGCGGCGTCTCGACGAACAGCGCGCCATCCAGCCCGCCGGGCAGCAGACACGCCAGATCCGCCTTCATGGCTACGGCCACGGCGCGGGGGTCGTCGAGGGAGATGGGACTGGCCGCACTGCCGGCGCTGGCCTGGCTCACGGTCTCGGCCTGAGCCGCGCGCTCCGCGGCGGACACGCGACCCTGCCACTGATGGCTGATCCCGCTGACCCACACCGACTCCGCCACATCGACCACCGCCACGTGCACGCGCAGCGAACGAGCTCCCACCGGGCTCACCTCGATGCGCACCAGATAGTCGATGGTGCGTGGCGGCGCGCAGCCGCGCTCCGGGGGATCCAGTGCCAGCCGCACGCCGTCCATTTCCAGCAGACGCTGGCGCAGCCGGCGCTCCACGGCCCTGGCCAGGCGATTGCTCTGTCCCGGCGCCGCGCCGGGAACCACGGTGGCGAGGCGCACCGTGGCGCCGCTGAACCGCGGGTGCCGGCTCAGCGTCGCGCCGAGTTCGGGGGCGGCCTCGCCGTCGATCCAGCGTCCCAGCTCGCCGCCGAGCAGGGCCTCGGCGGCCGCGGCGCTGGCGCCGAAGCCGACGCCGAGCACCGCGATGACGGCGACGATCAGAGCCCGGCTAGGCGCCATGGTGGCGGACCTCACCGAAACGGTCGATCACCAGCTCGCCGCTGGCGCCGCGATCGACGTAGCCGCGGATCTGCCGCGCCATCCGCTCCGGCATGGCGATGCCCCAGCGATAGCTTGCGCCGCCGTGGCTTCGCGCCAGAGCGCCGGACATGAGTTCCGGGATGGTCTCCGGCAGCAGTTCGTGGACCCGCCCCGGCGCGCTGGCGGGCTGAAAGGAAAAGTCGTTCTCCAACGCCAGTACGCCCTGGTCGTTGAACGCGAACACGCGGATGGCGCCGCGGTTCACCAGGCGCAGGAAGTCCTGATCGGAGGCGAATCGCAGACTCAGCCCCGCGCGGGCCGGTTCGGCCGTCGACGCGGCGGGCGCCTGGGCAGGCGGCCCCGGTTCTTCGGCTTGCGGCGCCGGCGCCGGACGCGCCACGACCACCGGCTCCGGCTTCGGCTCCGGCTTCGGATCGGGCGGAGCCGCTTGCGGAGCGGCGGGAACCGGCGCCTCGCTGGCCACGACCGGATCCGCTCCGGGTACCGCCCGTTCGACCGGCGCATCGACCTGAACGGGGCCTACCGGTTCGACGCTGCGCACCAGCGCCAGGATGGCGATCAGACAGAAGGCGATGATGGCCATGAAGCGCATGACGTCCGCCTGCAGGCTGTCGCTGACGGCGTGGTACTGATCACCTGGACGCATCGCCCTCTCCGGGCAGGGCCAGCGAACGCTCCAGCCGCTCGACGCTCGCGAGCAGCGCGCGCATGTCGCTGCGCTGTTCGACCTCGTAGAAGTCGTGGAGCGCAGCACCCGCGTACAGGGTCTTGCCGAGACGCATGAGATAGCCGCCCACCGCGCCGACGATGGTGGTGCTGAGCGCCAGCAGAATGCCGCCGTCCACCAGCTTGCGCAGCACCGATCCGGCACTGTCGGTAAGCGCGTGGTCGGGATCGGCGAGCGCCATCTGCAGCGCGCTGCGCATGCCCACCGCGGTCCAGATCACGCCGATGCCGATGAACAGATGGATCCACACATCGGTAAGCTGGTCGAGCTCCACCACGGCGCGGCGGTCGGCGGCTCGTGCGAGCTGCCGCTGCAGGCGCGACAGGTGCACCACGAACAGCCCCAGCACCGCGGCGAACAGCCAGCTCGAGCCTCCCAGATTGAGGGTCAGCCACTCGCCGAGGCGCGCGCCGCGAGCGCCTATGTCGCCGCTGGCGCTGCCGCCCGGATCGATGAGCAGCATGGCGGCGACGGCAACCAGCGCCCCGATCCCCGCGCCGGGCAGAAAGCCGACCCGGGTTCGCATCAGCGCTTGCCCGCCTCGCAGGCGCTGCAGGTTGCCTCCAGCACCAGTTCGGCTTCCTTGAGCAGGTTGTCGGCGCGGTAGAAGCTCTGCTGGTCGGCGCTGGCGCGCAGCAGTCCGAGCTCCTTGTCGTGCAGCTCGGCCTGCATGTTGGAGAGCACGCGGTCGCGCTGCGGGCAGGTCTGCGAGCAGGTGTTGTAGTCACCCTGCAGCGACACGAACTTGACGCCGAAGTAGCGGTTGTACAGCGACTGCGCCTGGCGCCGGCTGATCACGTCCATGTCGTTGGCACGCATCAGGAAGTCGCTGAACAGCATGCGGTTCTTCGGATCCGGATTGGCTTCGGCGATGCCGAGCAGCTGCGAGAAGTAGCTGTCGAACTGGAACTCGCAGCCTTTGGCGAGGCGTTCGCCGGCGTCGGTCATGGCCGAATCGAGATTGCCGGCGAGGCGCGCCGAGCAGTAGTCGGCGGTCTGCTGGGTGGCACAGGCCGCGAGGCCGAAAGCGGCCAGAGCGATGAGCAGGACGTTGCGCATGAGGATTCTCCTTGGGTTTCCCGGACCGGGACGTCGATCTACATGGCCAGCGGGCTTTGGAACTCGGCCTCACCGATCTGGTACGGCGGCGCGGCAATGGGGCCTTCGCGCACGGACTCGCCGAACAGGATTTCCTTCACACCCCCGACGACCTCGGCCATCTCCGGCGTGATCAGCCCGAAGGACTGATTCAGCTGCTCCATGAGCGAGGCCCGGGCGATCTCCTGCTGGGTGGCGGCTATAAGGTGCGACGCCTCTTCCATGTCCAGATAGATGTCGGCTGCCACCACCGCCAGCGACTGTCCGGCGCCCTCGCGGTGGGTGGCGACGAGGTCGTAGTACTGCTTGAAGCGATCGGACAGCCGCACCCCGGATCGGCCGCGCAGCGCCGGGCGCTGCGTCGGGCTTGCGGAGCTGCCGGTTTCACCGAGCAGGGTGTTCTGCAGGGTCGTCGGCGTGGTGCGCTGGCCGAGCTCCTCGCGCAGGCGCTTCTCGAGACTCGAGCGGGTGCCGTTGACGGCCTGTTCCATCTCCGGCAGACGCTGACTCATGACGTCGAGCATCTCCAGGTAGGTGGCGCCGAGCTGCTTGGCAATGCGCTCACAGCCCTGGTCGCCATCCGCGCCGTGGCAGAGACTTTCGCTGTACAGCTGCTGCTGCAGATCGAGACGGTGGATGATTTCCTGGAGGTTGTTCTCCATGTCCGCGGCGACCTGGCCGGTCTCGCGGATGTCCTCGAGCACGGTGGTGGGAAACAGCCGCACCACGGGCCCGGTGTCGCCCTGGACGAACGGGGCGAATCCGACGGCCACGGAGAAACACAGCGCGGAGAGTGAAGGAAAGAGGGCAGAGTCCTTGGACATGGTGGCTCTCCTGTTCTGGATCGAAGCTAGTGTGCTGACGATGAACGGATACTGAACGGTGATCACCCGGGCTCCACGGCGACGCGAATCGCCACCGTGTCTCCCGGATGCTCGTCCATCCGCTTGGTAAAGTTCTGGCCCTGATAGCGGTAGGTGACGTCGTAGCCGTGCACGCCACGCACCTGCCGGGTGCGATAGCTGTCGGTGCAGCGCTGCACCGCCGCCGATCGCGCCGGCGCGTAACCATGGTCGGGCGCCGCGTAGGCGCGCGAGCGGCGTACGTGGTCGGTGGCGACGGAGGCGCCGAGCATGGCGCCGGCAACGGTGAGAGCCGTCCTGCCGCGGCCACCGCCGAACTGATTGCCGATCAACCCGCCGATGAGACCGCCCACCAGACCGGCGGCGGTCTCGGAGCCGTCGCGGCGGCGGCCGTGAGCGTAATCGTAATCGTGGTCACGGTAGTCGCGGGCGACGCGCAGCCCGCCGCGGTAGCCGTAGCCCGGCAGCGGCCGGGCGGTGACCGGTCGGGTGACGTTGACACACTCGCGCACGGGCTCGCTGACCTCGTGCCAGCCGTAGCGCGGACTGACCTGGACCACGTCGGCCTGAATCACGTAGCTCGCGCCGCCGTCGAGCGGCAGACTCTCTGCCCGGGCCGCGGCGGCCACGCCGAGCGCGCCGGCCAGGGCCAGCAGCACGGCGGTGCCGCGCGCAGTGGTCGAAGTGCTCATGGTCCCTTCCTCGTGCTCATCGAACCGAGGATCAGGGTAGGCGCGGACGCCTTAACTCAAGCTGAACGCAGCGCCCGCAGCCGGGCGAGACTCGCCGCCGGCCAGAGCTCGCGGGCGTCGTAGTACTCCGGCACGGCGACGGCACCGGCCGGCAACGCCAGCCAGGGCAGCTTCGATGACACGTAGATGTGCACGTCCGGCGGGAACCGGCCGGGCTCGTCCAGGGTTCCGACGCGCACGAAGCTCACCGCTTCTCCCATGCCCGCGTAGTGGCTCCACAAAGCCACGCGACATGCCGGACAACGGGCGATGCGCTGGCCGCGGCCACTGGCCGACGGTGTCGTCACCAGCTCGGGCGTGCCCCGGCGAACCGCCACGTGCGCGCTCTCCACCAGCGCGTTGATGGCGAACGCGGTGCCGGTCTCGCGCTGACACCACGTGCAGTGGCAGCCATGCACGAACATGGGAGGTGCCGTGATCTCGAACCGGATCGCGCCGCAGCTGCAGCGGCCGGGCAACGGCGCCGCGCCGGAGGCCGTGCTCACGAGCCGCTCAGGCGAGACTGTGATCGACCGTGTGGGGTGCGGTGGTGCGGATCTCGTGGCCGTGCAGACGATGCTCGCGGATATCGGCGAAGGTCTTCTCCACCACTTCCTTACCGCCGTTTCCGGCGTGGTAGATGTTCGACAGCAGATACAGCGTGCGGGTCGCGGCCCCGGTGAACACGAACACCGAATCGACGAAGCGGTTGTCCTTGAAGGTGGGCGGTCGATCACCGTCGAACACCAGCTCACAGTTGTCGAAGGTGCAGTTGTGGAACGCTTTGCCGTGCAGCTCGATGCGCTCGTTGCGGAAGGTCTTGTCCAGGTGGTTCATGCTCGCCTCCGGATCTGCGGTCGAGAATGGTGTGATCAATATACACCCGTCACCGGCCGCGCACGCTGCGCGTCAGCCGCCGACGCGGCCCTCGAGCCGCGGCAGCACCGTGCCGATGCGTTGCCGGCTCACCGGCAGCGGCTCATCGACGCCTTCGAATCTGGGCCGCGTGACGGAACAGCGCACCGGCACCCTCCCCCGGCAGGAACAGGTGCAGCACGACCACGCTGACGAACACCAGCGCGTACACCAGCGCCAGCACCCGGATCTGCTCGAGGAGGGTCAGCCGGGAGACCAGCGGCATCGACCAGTAGGCGCGAATGAATTCCATGACGTCGTCGGTTGGCCGTTCACGGCCGATTCTAGGCCCTAGGCCCCGGTCCGTTAACGCGCCGGACCGCCCATTCCCGCAGAGGCCTGCCCATTCACGAAGTTTTCGCCCGGCTCGCGGCGTTTTCCTTGCCGAAGACCCGCCAGCGGACCGATGTTGGCGGCCACAGCGAACCGCGGAGCCGAACCGATGACCGACGAAACCACGCTGCCGCCTGCCCCGTCCGCCGCGCCGATCCCCCTGGATCGAGCCGCGCCGCTGACCGCCTGGCTGCTCTACGCCCTGATCGTGCTTGAGATCCTGTTCATGGTGTCGCCGGCCGCCGCCTACTACTACGCCGTCTACGCGGCGCCGCTCAATGGCCTGGCCGATCTGCCGGCTACCGCCTGGCTGACCCTGCACGTCCTGCCCCACTTCGCGTACAGCGACAGCGCTCTGGTCAACGGCCTGATCGCCGTGAGCTGGCCCCTGATCGGAATCGGCACGCTGCTGTTCCTGGTCGGTTTCGTGCAGATCTACGGCGCCCGCCTGCGCCAGGCCCGGGGCGCGCCCGCCACCGAGGTGGCCAGTGGCCTGTACCGCTACATCCGCCATCCGCAGTACCTGGCATTGGCGGTCGTCGGCCTCGGTACGGCGCTGTTCTGGTCACGGTTCCTGGTCTGGATCGCGTTCGTGCTGATGCTGTGCCTGTACTCGGCCCTGGCACGCCTGGAGGAAAGACGCTGCCTGCGACGTTTCGGCGACAGCTATCGCCGCTACATGACACGTACCGGGCGATTCCTGCCTCGGCCGCTGGAGGATCAGCTGGCCGCGATCGCCCATCGCGGCCGCCCCGACCGCGCTTCCGGCCCCGGGCGGCGGTTGGCAATGGGCACGATGGTCGCCCTGCTCAGCGTCGGCGCCAGCGTCGTCGCAGGCGGCTGGCTGCGCGACCACGCCGTCGCCAGCCTCCAGGTGGCTCGCCAGGGCCCCCACACCCTGCTGTTCCTGGCACCGCTCGGCGCCGAGCAGCGCGCCCGCACCGCCGAACTGCTCGCACCCCGGCTCGGCGCCGAGGGACGCCTGGTGTATCTCGCTCCGCCTGGCTGGACCGTGCCGGAGCTCGGGCTCAGCGGCGCCGCCGATAACGGCCCCGGCAATCTGCAGGAACTCGCCCACCCCGGCAGCCACGGCAACCGCGGCGGCTACGGCAACACCCTGCTCGCGCTGATCACCCGCCCGACGCTGCTGCAGCCCGCCGCGCCCGGTGCCGGGCTGCTGGCGGCCACCGTGCGCATCGAGCCGTTGCGGCAGCTGGACCTGAGCCTGGACAGCGGCGCGGTCAGCGCGCCGACCCCGGCCGGGCCTGGCCGCTGGGCCGGCATTCCCGTGCCCGTTTACTGAGCGCCGCCTATGTTCAGACCCCTGCCACCGCTGCTGTTCCTGGTCTGCCTGGGCCTGGCCCTCGCCCTGCACCTGTGGTGGCCTCTGCTGACCTGGGCACCGCGACCCTACAGCCTGGCCGGCCTGCTCCTGCTGCCGCCCGGACTGTGGCTGCTGATCCGCGCCAGCGGGCTGTTCAACCGCATCGGAACCAACATCCACACGTTCCGCGATCCCGACGTGCTGGTCACCGACGGTCCCTTCAGACTCAGCCGCAATCCCATGTACCTGGGCTTCCTGCTGGTGCTGCTCGGTGGCTGCATTGCGCTCGGCACGCTGACCCCGCTGCTGGCCTGCGTCGGTTTCGCGCTGGTGGCCAACTTCTGGTACGTGCCGTTCGAAGAGCGCGCCTGCGCGGCACGCTTCGGCGATGCCTACCAGCGCTACTGCGCGCGGACCCGGCGCTGGCTCTGAGCCGCCCTCAGGCCCCGCTCTCGGCGCCGCCGAACAGCTCGTCGACGTGCGCGTCCGGCAGCCGGCGGGTCAGCTTCGATACCGTCACGGTACTGATCACCGAGACGATCTCGCCGATGGCCGCGCAGGAATAGGGGTTCGGCGCCTCCCGCGCGAGCCAGCTCAGCACGTCGTTCAGCAGGCCCGGACCGAACCAGTCCGGATCGAGAATCCCCGTGTGCAGCGTGACGAAGGTGCCGAAGCCGGCCAGCAGCCCGGTGTAGGCGCCCTTGGCGGTGACGCCGCGCCACAGCGCGCCGACCACCAGCGGGCCGGCGAACGCTGCCATCATGCCGCCGCTGCCGATCCAGACGATCAGGGCGATGTTGACGTCGAGCAGCGCCCAGGCCATGGCCATCGCCAGCAGCAGCACGCCCACCGTCGCGACCCGGGACAGCCAGAGCACCCGGTGGTCGAGCTGCTCTTCGGTCAGGTGCGCGTGAAGGCGCGGCGCGATGGAACGGCGGTAGAGATCGTTGGCGACGATCTGCGACGACGACACCACCAGGCCGTCCGCCGTACTCATCACCGCCGACAGCACGCCGATGCCGATCAGCGCCGCAAGCCAGGTGGGGAACAGCTCGATGAAGAGCATGGGCAGCGCGGCGTTGGGATTCATACCCGGCTGATACAGGGCGTCGCCGAGCAGCGCCCGGGCCAGCAGGCCAGCGAGTCCGAGCATGCCGAGGGTCAGACCGAAGGCGAACGCCAGGCGCACGAACGACAGCCGCTTGCCGGTGGATTTCAGGGCCCAGAGCTTGTTGCCGAGATGGGGCAGCATGCCCAGCGGCATGTGCGCCAGGACAATCGCCACCAGCGACCACCAGGAGTGGTACAGGGGCGTCTTGACGTTGAGCGGCTCGACCAGGACCGGATCCTGCTGCTCGAGGTTGTCCAGCATGCCCATGAAGCCGCCATCGACGCCGACGCCGAACACCACCAGGACGATCACCACGACCGCCAGCGCAAGCATCATCAGCCCCTGCACGCCGTCGGTGAGAATGTCGGCATGGGCCCCGCCGAGCACCACGTAAAACAGCAGCACCAGGGTGGTGATGATCAGCGCCCACTCCTGAGGAAGGCCCAGCATCAGCTCGAACATCACCAGGCCCGACACCAGCTGGCCGGCCAGATAGAACAGCAGCACCAGCGACATCAGCGTGACCAGAACGCGGATTCCGTCCGACTGGTAGCGGTCGCCGAGGTACTCGGGAATGGAGCGGTTGCCGAAGCGGTTGCCCGACGTGGCGATCAGGCGCATGCAGATCAGCACGCCGAAATACAGCCCCATGGGGTAGAGGAAATTACTCCACTGCGCCGCCACGCCCCACTCGTAGCCCAGCGCCGGACTGCCGAGGAACGTCGCACCACTCGCGGTGGAGGCGGCGAACGCCAGGGCCAGGAACAGAGCACCGTAGGATCCCCGGGCGGTGGCGAAATCGTCCGCGTGCCTGATGCGGCGCTGGGCATACAGGCCGATGCCGACCATCAGGCCGATGTAGACGCACAGAAACAGCCACGACCATGCCACCAGCGACATGCAATCTCCCCACACCCCAAAGCCGACCTACGTTACGGTAGTGACGGTGGGAGTCAATCAGGAACGCGACCCAGCGCACACGCCGGGCCCTGCTGGCGCTCCTTAAGGCGGCGTTCAGGTTGGCAGGCGCAGGCTGCGGGGTCATGATCCTGAAACCGCGTCCCCGTGACCGGAGGCATACCATGCGACGACGAATCTTCCGCAGCCGTACTCTGAGCGGATGGCTGCTGGCCTGCGCCATGGGCGCCGTCCAGCCCGCCGGCGCAGAGGTGATCGTGCATGGTGCGGGCTCCTCCGACGCGGCCGGATCCGAACGCGCCGCCATCGACCCGGTCGCCACCGAGCCGCTGTCCACCGCCGAGCTCGACGAGCTGGTGGGTCCGGTTGCCCTGTATCCCGACGAGCTGCTGGCCATCGTCCTGCCGGCAGCCACCTATCCGCTGCAGATCGTTCAGGCGGCGCGTTATCTGGAAGCACTCGAGGATGATCCCGATCTGCAGCCGGACCCGGATTGGGACGATTCCGTCGTGGCGCTGCTCAACTATCCCGACGTGCTGGCGACTCTGGATGCGGACCTGGACTGGACCTGGGAACTCGGTCAGGCGGTCCTGCATCAGCAGCCCGAGGTCATCGCCGCGGTCAGCCGCTTCCGCGAGGACACCCACGCCGCCGGCAACCTGCGCTCCGACGAGCACCAGCAGGTGGTCGTCGACGACGGTGCCATCGAGATCCATCCGGCGGATCCGGAGGTCCTCTACGTGCCGGACTACGAACCTGCCGTTGTCCGCCGCAGCGTGGTGACCACCTACCGCTACTACCCGCGGCCGTATCCCGTCTACTACTACCCCTACGACCCCGGCAACCGTTTCGCCAGCGGCTACTTCTGGGGCCTGACCAGCGCCTTCGCCATCGGCTGGCACACGCATCACATCAACATCTATCACTACGGCTACCGCGGTCATCCTTACTACGGCCGCGACTACGCGTTCCGCGACTACCGCTACTGGCGCCCGTGGCCGCGCGGCTACCGGTCCTACGTCGACCGGCCCGGGCGACGCCACTATCCGGGCAACGTGTGGCGTCCCGACCACCGGTACCAGGGCGACCGGCCGGACTACCGGCGCCGCCACGAACAGCGCGCCGATTCCCGCAGCCCGCGCCGGGACCCGGCGACCACGCCGCGCTCCGGACGGCCCCAGGTCGTGGACCAGGCGCCGCCGCCGGGACGCCGCACCGCCACGGTCCGGGCAGCAGAGCAGCGATCCGGGACGACTTCGAGGAGCTTCCAGGCGCCGCGCGGCCCGCAGACGACCCAGGGCGCGATCGCGCCGCAACGGGCATCCGATTCCCGGCGCGGCGCCGAGTCCGGGCGCGGCGAGCGCGCACCGCGAGCGAATCAAGCGCCGCGAGCGTTTGAAGCGCCGCGAGCGTTCGAAGCGCCGCGAGCGCCTGGTTCGTCGCGAGCGACCGATTCACCGCGGGTCGTTGCATCACCTCGGGCGCCCGCTGCAGCCCGGGCACCCGTTGCGCCGCGAGCGACCTCGCCGTCGCGGGCCTTCAACCCGCCCCGGGTTTCGACCTCGCCTCGGGTTTCCGCTGGCGCGCCGCGGGCTCCCAACTCCCCGGCTCCGGGACGTCGGGTGCAGGCCGCGCCTCCGGCACCGGCGGCGGACACGGCACGCAGCTTCGATGGCGGGCGGCGCGGCGCTGGCGTCGACGGCGGATCGCGGCGGTTTCAGCACCGCAACGACTGAGCCGGCCGGCCGCGACCCGGCGACCGGGTGTTTCGGCGAGGCTTGCTGGTTTTAAGACCGATCAGGTCTTAGAGGATGTCCGGTTATTCCGCAAACGTTGGGACAGTGGTTTGTCATCCGCTACCTGCCAGCGCAGAATGACCCTCGTGTATTACTGAAGCGCGCCGTCGGTTCCATCAGGGGAAGGGGCCGAGGTCAGCGTGCTTTAAGGCCCCAACACCCATGAATAAGGGACACATCGGCGTCGTCGCACCCACCTGGCGCGACTATCTGGAGATGTGCAAGCCGCGGGTCGTGATGCTGATGCTCATCACCGCAGCCGTAGGCATTTTTCTTGCTATTCCCGCCAGCGCCGGCCTGCCATCGCTGGACCTTCTCATCGCCACCCTGATCGGAATCGCCCTGGTGGCCGGTTCCGCCGCGGTGATCAACCACGTCGCCGACGCCCACATCGACGCACGCATGTCGCGCACCGAGCGCCGGCCGATGGTCCAGGGGCACATCCCGGCGCCGCGCGCCATGCTGTTCTCGGCCATCCTGGCGTTATCCGGCATGTCCCTGCTCACCTTCGCCGTGAATCCCGCCACCGCCTGGCTGAACCTGGTGTCCTGGGCCGGGTACGGCATCATCTACACCCTGTACCTGAAGCATCTGACGCCGCAGAACATCGTCATCGGCGGGCTGTTCGGGGCTGCCCCGCCGCTGTTCGGCTGGACCGCCGTCACCGGCACCATCGACCCCGAACCGCTGATTCTGGTGGGCATCATCTTCGTCTGGACGCCGCCGCATTTCTGGGCCCTGGCCCTGGACCGGCTGGACGAGTACGGCGATGCCGGCGTGCCCATGCTGCCGGTGACCCACGGCGACCCGCACACCCGGGTGCAGATCTTCGCCTATACGGTGGCTCTGGCCGCGGTGAGCCTGCTGCCCTTCGCCATCGGCATGAGCGGCGTGCTCTATCTGCTCGCCGCGCTGGCACTGAACGGCGTCTTCATTTACTGGGCCGTGGCCCTGCTGCGCCGCAAACCGGGTGCGGAAATCCGCACCTTCCGCTATTCCATCGTCTACCTCGGGGCGCTGTTTCTGGCCCTGCTGGTAGACCATTACCTGGCGCCAATGCTGTGACCGATCGGCCCGTCCGGCATCGAGGCGAAACGATAACCCGGCACCGCGACCCCGATACGGCCGCCGGTGCATGCGCAGGTGCCGCCACAGGTGCCGCCACCAGAGAGGCTTAGGGAGCGTCAGTCTCCTGAGGAGAGTAAGTCATGAAGATGAAGCGACACTTTTTCGTCAGCGACGATCTGGACGATCTCGAGAAGTTCGAGGAGGAGCTCGAACGCGCAGGCGTCTCGACTCCGCAGATTCACGTGCTGACGCTGGACGACACGGGTGAGGAGAACCACGCCCATCTGCACGGCGTGCAGTCGATCATGAAGAAAAACGTCATCCAGTCCGGCGAGTACGGCCTCGCCGTCGGCGTGATTGCTGCCGCGCTGGTGATCGGACTCACCTACCTGCTCGAGTGGCACACCTCCGCCGCCGGCTGGATCCCGTTCATCTTCCTCGCCATCATCCTGCTCGGCTTTTTCACCTGGGAAGGCGGCTTCATCGGCATCCAGACCTTCAACAGCAACTTCAAGCGGTTCCAGGAAGAGCTCGAAGCCGGCAAGCACGTGTTCTTCGTCGATCTCACCGACGAGCAGGAAGACGTGCTCGACCGCGTGATGAAGTCCCATCCCACCGCTCGGATGGCGGGCACCGGCCGCTCCACGCCGCACTGGATCGTGGCCTGGCAGCAGCGCATCAAGGGGTTGTTCACGGAGACGCTGCCTTAGGGTTCATTCCAAGCGGCTGGCGCGCGGGCGCCCGCGGAGAAACGCCTTTCTGAAGGCGGGCGTCATTTGCAGTCGAACTGCGCCTGCGTAGCCGGGAGCCTGAACATTCAGAAAGGCGTTTCGCCACGAACGTCCGCACTCCCCACCGACTCGGTCTGTACCACCCGGAGACAAGGCAGCCTCTCCGCTGATTGCTGTCGTCGCAGGCGCACAGCGTTGAGCCTCGGTGCCTGAAGAGTCGATTCGTCCGGCGGACTGTACAACTCTACCGAGTGATTGGGGGTTCAGGCGACGACGGTGATGCGCGGGTGTCTGCTGAGAGACACCTTTTCGCATGTTCAGGCTCCCAACCGCACAGGAGCCACCCGAGAAGACATGACGCCCGCCTGCGAGAAGCTATCTCTCAGCGGGCGCCAGTGGGCCAACAGCCGAAAATTACCCCGACCGATCGACTACTCCTGGACGATCGTCGGGTTTGCGAAGAACACCAGCCGCGTCAGGAACGTATAGTCGGCCTCCAGCGCCATCAGGGCAATGAGGATCAGGATGGCCCCGGGCGGCACCAGAATCGCGCAGATGATGGCCATGCGTTCCCACATCATGTGCATGAACACGGCCACGATCAGCCCGGCCTTCAGGAACATGAACAGGAGGATCAGGCTCCAGCGCAGATAGCCCTGGAAGTGCAGGTAATCCACCATGTACGAAAACGCGCTCAGCACGAACAGCAGGCCCCAGATCCACAGGTAAATGGCTATCGGGTGCTGCTGACCCTCAGCATGCGCGGCGTCGCTAGACATTATCGTCTCTCCCCTACCAGAGATAGAAAAACGCGAAGATGAAGACCCAGACGAGGTCGACGAAGTGCCAGTACAGGCCCAGGGTTTCGACGATCTCGTAACGCCCTTTGCGACCGGTCAGAAAGCCGGGCCGCTCGTGATCGAGATCCCCCCGCCTGACCTTGAAGGCGATGATCACCAGGAAGATCACGCCGAAGGTCACGTGGGTGCCGTGGAATCCGGTAATCATGAAGAAGGTCGCGCCGAACTGCGGCGCCCCCATGGGGTTACCCCAGGGCCGCACGCCTTCCTGGATCAGCTTGGTCCACTCGAACGCCTGCATGCCCACGAAGCTGGCGCCGAAGATGGCGGTGACGATGAGCAGCCAGAACGTCGCGGTCTTGTTCTTCTCGTAGCCGAACTTCACCGCCATGGCCATGGTGCCGCTGGAGGTGATGAGAATGAACGTCATGATGGCGATGAGAATCAGCGGGATATCCGCGCCGAACATGTGCAGCGCGAACACCTCGCTGGGGATCGGCCAGGGCTCCAGGGTCGACATCCGTACCGTCATGTACGAGACCAGGAAGCAGGAGAAGATGAATGTGTCCGAAAGCAGGAAGATCCACATCATCGCCTTGCCCCAGGGCACGCCCTTGAAGGCCGACTGGTCGGACGCCCAGTCCGAGACGAATCCGCGCATTCCCGGCGTCTGGCCCGGTGTACCCGGCAGCACTTCCGCCATGACAGCTTCTCCTTGTTCTCTTGTCAGCGTCTTCTGCCAACGCCTTCTGTTATCGGGTTCGGCAAACGGCTCCGGCAGCGGCCTGTCCGCCTGACCCGCGTTCCACCTCGAGCTAACTCGACGCCAGCATCGCGAACAGCACCACCCAGACCGCCAGCAGGAAGTGCCAGTACACGGCGCACAGTTCGACACCGAGGAGCACGGCGACACGATCGCCGCCACCCCACAGGCGCTGCACGGTGCGGCCCCAGGCCACCAGGCCGCCGATCAGGTGGAGGGCGTGAATGCCGGTGAGCACGAAGAAGAACGCGCTCGCCGGGTCCGCATCGAGAAAGTAGCCGCTGGCATTGAGCTGCTGCCAGACCGCGTACTGGCCGCCGATGAACAGCGCGCTCAGCGCGCCGCCGGCGAGCAGCATGAGCTTTTCGAGCTGCAGCTGGCCACGCCGCCCGGCGAAGTACGCCCACTGCATGGCGATACTGCACAGCACCAGCACCCCGGTGTTGGCCCAGAGCAGCGTCGGCTCGGGCATCGGGCGCCAGTCCGCGTACTCCATGCGCATCAGATAGGCGCTGAGAAACAGCCCGAACAGCGACGCAATGACGGCGATCAGCACCACCAGGCCGAGGCGCATGGCGTGCTGAGCACGCACGTCGGGCGCTTCGACGTCCGGTCCCGGGCCGGTCGCAACCCAGGGCTGCGTGTTCACCGACTGCTTCACCAGCCAGCCCGCCATGCTGGCCATGAAGGCGCCGAAGACGATCACCGCAATGGTCATGACGGATGCCGCCCGCCCGCCGGGTCACCATGCGGGTCGATCTCGGGATGGCGTTGGTGATCGTCCGCCATCTGTACGTCTTCCGGCGCCACGTTCTGAGGGATGTAGTCGTCCTTCGCGCCGGGCACGCTGTAGTCGTAGGCCCAGCGGTAGACGGTGGGCAGTTCCTTGCCGAAGTTGCCGTGACTCGGCGGGGTGTGCTCGGTCTGCCACTCGAGCGACGTCGCATGCCAGGGATTCGAGTCCGCTTTTCTGCCTCTGAGCGCGCTGATGAACATGTTGTAGAAGAACAGCAGCTGGCCGACGGCGACGATGATCGCGGCGATGGTGATCGCCACGTTGACGTCCTGCACGCTGTCGGACATGAACGCGGTGTCGCCGTAAGCGTAGTAGCGCCGCGGTACGCCTTCGAAGCCGAGATAGTGCATGGGGTAGTAGATGGCGTAGGTGCCGAGGAAGGTCACCCAGAAGTGCGCCTTGCCCAGCGTCTCGTTGAACATTTTGCCGGTGATCTTCGGGAACCAGTGGTAGATGGCGCCGAAGATGACCAGTACCGGCGATACCGCCATCACCATGTGGAAGTGGCCGATCACGAAATAGGTGTCCGAGAGCGGCACGTCCACGGTCACGTTGCCGAGGAACAGACCGGTGAGGCCGCCGTTGATGAAGGTGAAGATGAAGCCGATGGTGAAGAGCATAGGCACCGTGAGCCTGATGTTGCCGCGCCACAGCGTCAGCACCCAGTTGTAGACCTTGAGCGCCGTCGGCACCGCGATGATCAGGGTGGTGGTGGCGAAGAAGAAGCCGAAGTACGGGTTCATGCCGCTGACGTACATGTGGTGCGCCCAGACGATGAACGACAGCGCGCCGATGCCCACGATCGCCCACACCATCATCCGATAGCCGAAGATGTTCTTGCGCGCGTGGGTGGACACCAGATCGGAGACGATGCCGAACGCCGGCAGCGCGACGATGTACACCTCGGGATGGCCGAAGAACCAGAACAGGTGCTGCCAGAGGATCGGGGTGCCGCCGTTGTAGCTGGTCTGGTCACCGAGCGAGATCATCGCCGGCATGAAGAAACTGGTGCCCAGCGTCCGGTCCAGCAGCATCATGATGCAGCTCACCAGCAGCGCGGGGAATGCGAGCAGCGCCAGCACCGTGGCCATGAAAATGCCCCAGACGGTGAGCGGCAGGCGCATCATGGTCATGCCCCGGGTGCGCGCCTGGAGCACGGTGACCACGTAGTTCAGACCACCCATCGTGAAGCCGATGATGAAGACGATCAGCGACAGCAGCATGAGGATGATGCCGCCGTCTATGCCCGGTGTACCCGGGCTCACCGCCTGGGGCGGGTACAGTGTCCAGCCGGCGCCGGTTGCGCCACCAGGGACGAAGAAGCTCGCCACCAGCAGCAGCACCGCGAACAGGTAGACCCAGTAGCTCAACATGTTGACGTACGGGAACACCATGTCCCGGGCGCCGACCATGAGCGGAATCAGATAGTTGCCGAAGCCGCCGAGGAACAGGGCCGTGAGCAGGTAGATCACCATGATCATGCCGTGCATGGTCACGGCCTGCAGGTAGTTGGCCGGATCGATGAAGGCGAAGGTCTCCGGGAATCCGAGCTGCAGCCGCATGATCACCGACAGCACCAGTGCCACCACGCCGATGCCGATGGCCGTCATGGAGTACTGCAGCGCGATCCACTTGGCGTCCTGACTGAACACGTAGTGTCCGAGCCAGGTCTTCGGATGGTAGAGCTCCATCTCCTCCATCTCGCGCGGCCCGATCAGGGGATACTGGTCGTGCGTAGTCTGCGCCATGGCTATTCCTCCTCGCCGCTGGTCATTGCGAGCCGCGTGCCGTCCGTGTGCTGCAACGTGTTGATGAAGGCGACCACGTCGTTCGCGGCCTGGTCGTCCTTGAGAATGTTGGCCATCTGGATCATCTGGTTTCCATACAGGTCATCCGGGTGCTTGCCGCGAATGCCCTGCTTGAAGTTCTCGAGCTGCCGGACCAGATACCAGTCCTGCATGCCGGACTGGCGCGGCGCCTTGGTCGCACCGATGCCCTCACCGTCCCAGCCGTGACAGGAACCGCAGACCCGGTAGATCTGATGGCCGCGTTCCACGTCGCCGGCGATGGTCGCCTCCACCGGCAGATCCGGGAACGTACCGATGTAGGCGATGACGTCGCGCATGGCCTGATCGGTGGCGAGCGTGTTCGCCATCGGCGCCATCTGCTGGCCGTAAGTGTCCGCCGGATCAGCGCCTCGGACACCGTTCTTGTAGTACTCGAGCTGGCGCCGCAGGTACCAGTCTTCCTGGCCGGCGAGCTTCGGTGCGTTCATCGCCACCATGCCCTGGCCCTGGGGCCCGTGGCAGGCACCGCACACGGCGTACAGTGCCGCGCCGCGCTGGGGATCGCCCGCCGGCGTCGCCAGCAGTTCGGCATAGGTGGGCTGGGCGGCGAGCCACTCCTCGTACACGTCGGGCTCGTCGACGACGACGATACCGCGCATGGCGAAGTGCCCGATGCCGCAGAGCTCTTCACAGAGGATGTCGAACTTGCCCGTGCGCGTGGGGGTCAGCCACATGTGCGAGACCAGTCCAGGAACGAGGTCCATCTTCACCCGGAACTGGGCCACCGTGAAGTTGTGCAGAACGTCCTTGGAGCGCAGCAGCAGCTTCACCGGCTTGCCGAGCGGCAGATGCACCTCGGGGCTGTCTACCAGCACGTCGTCCTGGCCACGCGGGTCGTCCGGATCCATACCGAACGGGTTCGCGTCGCTGACCAGCGTCGAGTCCACCGTCCCGAGTTGACCGTCAGCGCCCGGCATGCGGTAGGTCCAGTGCCACTGCTGGCCGAGCGCCTCCACCTCGTGGGCGTCTGCCGGCACGTTGACGAAGTCGCTCCAGACGAACAGTCCCGGCGCCAGCATGGCGGCCACGCCTACCGTGGTGATGCCGGTCAGCCACCATTCGAGTTTGCTGTTCTCGGGCTCGTAGTCGGCGCGCCGATCCTTGTTGTAGCGGTACTTGATCACGCAGTACGCCATGAACAGGTTGACGGCAACGAACACGAATCCGGTCACCCAGAAGGTGATGGTGATGGTGTCGTCGATGGTGCTCCAGTTCGACGCCAGCTCGGTGAGGTACCACGGGCTGAGGAAATGGAACAGCACCGAGCCCACCACCAGAACTATGACCGCAACGGCAATCAGCATTGTTATCCCCTACCCCTCATTGACCAGTCTTCGAGCGCAGCCGCGGCCGCTACCGAACCTCCCGTTCTGCAATCAGATCGACCAGCGTGGCCCGCAGCGCGCCATGGGCCTCGACGTCGTCTCCGACGATGGCATCGCGCACCACGCCGTCCGCACCGATGACGATGAGCGCCGGCAGCGCGCTCACGCCGAACTCGGCGGCCACGCGGCCCGCGCTGTCGGCCGCCACCGGATAGCTCACCGGAACGCCCTCGAGAAAGCGCCGCGCGTCGGCGGCTTCGGCATCGACGTTGACGCCAACCACTTCGAATGCTTCACGGGGGAACGCCCGACGCAGATCGTCGAGACGCGGCATCGCGCGGCGGCAAGGCGCGCACCACGCAGACCAGAAATCCAGATAGACGACCTTGCCGCGGAAATCGGCGAGCCGCACCGGCTCGGCGCCGGCATGCAGGGAAGGCAGGGAAACATCAGGCGCGGCGCTGCCTACCGACCGGACTACCGCCGTCGCCGCCCGGGTCCAGCCCAGGGGCGCGACAAGTAACAGCGCCAGCCCTAACAATGGGCCGTAGCGGATTACCGCATGCATGGCCTCCTCTTACGCCATGGCACGTTCCGGTCGTGAACCGGGTTCCCCGGTGCCGTGTGGCGAATCCCTCTTGTTCTTCATTCTTACAAAGTATCCGGGGGAAAGGAAACCCCAAGATGGGTCGGTTGTGGAAGGTCGTCGGGGGTCGGGCGCCGGGAATTGATTTGCTGCGCGCGGGCGTGGTTGTCGTCGGTGGGGCTCAGCTGCAGCCGGGAGCCTGAATGCTCCGCAAATCAATTCCCGGCACCCGCCGCGACGCGCTTCCACACCCTGGTGCTGTGGCGGAATGCGGTCCTCATACGGAAGGCGGTTCGCCTGCGAGCTGCTGAGCACCGGACGGCAGTCGCGGCGTTTCCGCAATCGGCGGTCGTGCACCACAGCGAACGAAGACCCACCCAATGGGGGCGAGCGTGGCGGCATGCGGTCCGCACACGGCCTGCGGGTTGCACTTCAGCTACTGGACACCGAACGGCAATGGCGGTGGTTCAGGCGGGATCGGTGGTGCGCGGACGCGTCCGGAAAACACCTTTTCGAAAGTTAAGGCTCCCGACTACGACTGAGCCCACCGGCGACAACGACGCCCGCGTTCGAAAAGGTGCTTTTCCGGGGGCGCCCGCGCGCAATCGACCCGGAATGAACCACGAACAACCCCTGCCGCTTCGGTGTACAGTCCCACACTGGGGAGAGAACCGCTCATGGCGCAATCCGAAGCCACGTCCGCGCCGGCGTTCAGCACGACCTACCGCTCGTACGCGCTGGGGCTGCTGACCTGCGTCTACGTGCTCAACTTCGTCGATCGGCAGATCGTCGTGATCCTGCAGGAATCGATTCGTATCGACCTGGGCCTGATGGACTGGCAGCTCGGGCTGCTGTCCGGTTTCGCCTTCGCAATCTTCTACTGCACCCTCGGCATTCCCATCGCCCGTCTCGCCGACCGCGGCAACCGCAGCACCATCATCGCCGCCTCGGTGGCGGTGTGGAGTCTGATGACGGCATTGTGCGGAACGGTGCAGGTGTTCTGGCAGCTGCTGCTGGCGCGCATCGGCGTCGGCGTCGGCGAAGCCGGTTGCAGCCCGCCGGCGCACTCCATCATTTCCGACCTGTACCCGCCGGAACGGCGTTCGACGGCGCTGTCGATCTACAACATGGGCATCTACATCGGCGTGTTCTTCGGCTACCTCGCCGGCGGCTGGCTCGACCAGGTGCTCGGCTGGCGCATCGCGTTTCTGGCCGTCGGCCTGCCGGGCGTGCTGATCGCGCTGATCGTCAAGACCACCCTGCGCGAGCCGCCACGCGGCCTGTCCGAGCGAGTGGAGATCGCCAGCGCCACGGTGCCGCCGGCCGCAGCCGCGCCGCTCAAGGCGGTGTTCCTGGAACTGTGGAATCGCCGCTCGTTCCGGCATCTGTCGGTGGCCGCGGGATTGCACGCCTTCGTCGGCTACGGCGCCGGCAACTGGATGCCGCCGTTTCTCGCCCGCGCCCACGGCATGGAATCCGGCGAGATCTCGCTGTGGCTCGGCCCGATCGCCGCGGTGTGCGGGGCGGGCGGGGCATTTCTCGGCGGCGTGTTGACGGATCGCTACGGGATTCGCGACGCGCGCTGGTACATCTGGATTCCTGCCGGCGCCATCGTCGCCTCGGTGCCGCTGCAGCTGTTCGTCTACACCTGGCCCGACCCCGTCGTGGCGCTGCTCGTCTACACCGTGCCCGTCGTCCTGGGAGCCATGTACCTGGGACCGATGCTGGCCATGGTGCACGGCATGGTGGAGCCGCGCATGCGCGCGTTCGCCTCGAGCATTCTGTTCTTCGTGCTGAATCTGATCGGCCTCGGTCTCGGACCCCTGGTCACCGGCATCCTTAGCGACACCCTGGCGGTTTCGCTGGGTCTCGCCGACGGCCTGCGCTGGGCGCTGATCATCGTCACTTTGGCCAACGTGTGGTGTGTGGTCCACTACCTGCTGGGGGCGAAGACCCTGAAAACCGATCTGCTCGCGCGCCCGGACGCTTGATATACTCGGCTACATTCAACTGACCTCCAGACCAGCAACGCGGGGAGCCGCCATGTTCATCCGACCGCCGAAACTGTCCACCGCGCTGATCGTCGCCGCCGGCGCCCTCGCCGTCATCCCTCTCTCCGGCCAGGCGCTGGCCCCGGGCGATCGGGTGGAGAACTTCAGCCTCCTCGACCATCGCGGCGAGGCCCACGAGCTGTACTACCTGAGCGACCAGGACGCGGTGGTGATTCTCGCCCACAGCAACGGCTGCAATGCCGCGGCGGCGGCCGAGCAGCGGCTCCAGGCCACCGGCGCCGGATATCGCGACCGCAACGTCACGTTTCTGCTGCTCGATTCGAACCTGGCCGACGACCGGGATGCGCTGAACCGCGCGTCGGCAGATGCCGGCCTCGAGCTGCCGGTACTGCTGGACGACACCCAGATCATCGGCGAATCCCTGTCTCTCGGAAAAGCCGGCGAGGCGCTGGTGATCGACCCCGAGCGCTGGACCCTGGTCTATCGCGGCAACACCGGCGCAGCGCTGGAGGCGGCCCTGGCCGCGGTCACCGCCGGTGAACCGGTAGCGACTGCGCAGACCGCCGTGGAAGGCTGCGACATCGCCTTCCCGGAACGCGCCCGGCGCGATGCCCACGCGCAGATTTCCTACCGCGACACCATCGCCCCGATGCTGGCTGAGAACTGCGTGGCCTGTCATCGTGAGGGCGGCATCGGACCCTGGGCGATGACCGACTACGACATGGTGCGCGGCTTCGCGCCGATGATCCGCGAGGTCGTCCGGACCCGGCGCATGCCGCCGTGGCACGCCGACCCGCACTACGGCCAGTTCAGCAACGACCGCTCCCTGACGCCCGAGCAGGCGCGCACGCTGGTGCACTGGATCGAGGCCGGCGCCCCCCGCGGCGACGGCCCCGACCCCCTCGCCGGGTACGACCACGCGTGGCCGGAATGGCAGCTCGGCAAGCCGGATCTGGTGATCGACATCCCCGCCTTCGAAGTACCCGCCACCGGCGTCGTCGACTACCTGTATCCGCGGGTGAAGAACCCCCACGAGCGCGACGAGTGGGTGCGGGCGGTGGAAATCATTCCGGGCTCGCGCCAGGGTCTGCACCACGTGATCACCACGTTCGGCGTGCCGGACCCGGAGGCCCGCTACGGGTTCCGCGAACTGGGTGGCCTGGGCGGCTACGTTCCCGGTGCCGACGCCGACGTGTTCGCCGAAGGCACCGGCGTGCTGCTGCCGGCGAACGCGGTGTTCCAGCTGCAGATGCACTACACCACCTTCGGCAAAGCGGTGACCGACGAGTCGCGACTCGGCATCTACTTCCACAAGCAGCCGCCGCCCCACGAACTTCATACCACCGTGCTGATGAACCCGAGAATCCGAATTCCGGCCAACACCAAGGCCCACACCGACTCGGCGGAGAAGGTCATCGACCGGGACATCCTGGTGTACAACCTGCTGCCCCATGCACACTACCGCGGCAAGGCGTCCGAGTTCCTGGCGGTGTATCCGGACGGTACCGAAGAGCTGCTGCTGTCGGTGCCAGACTACGACTTCAACTGGCAGACCACCTACGAACTCGAAACGCCGAAGTTCCTGCCGGCAGGGACGAAGATCGTTCACACCACCACCTGGGACAACTCGGCGCAGAACCCGGCCAACCCGGATCCGAACCGGGAGGTGCCGTGGGGCCAGCAGTCGTGGGACGAGATGCTGTTCGGCGCGATCCGCTGGCGCTACGCTGACGATACCCAGGAACCGGGCGCAGACCTGGCCCTGCAATCGAGCAACGCAGAGTAAGGGAGAGAAATGGGACTGGGACTGAGATCACTCATTGCCGGCGCCGCGCTGAGCGGCGCTGTGTTCGCGCTGGCCGCACCTGCGCTTGCCGCCGACTACGTGGCGCCGCGGGGGCCGGGCGGGAAGCATCCCGATCTGAACGGCGTCTGGCAGGCGCTCAATGCCGCCAACTACGACATCGAGCGCCACCTGGCCCGGCATTCGATGCAGCTCAGGGAAGGCCCCCACGGGCCGCTGCCCGCGGTGGATCTGCTGAAGCTCGGCGCCGTCGGCGCCGTGCCGCCGGGCCTCGGGGTGGTGGAAAACGGTCCACTGCCGTACACGCCGGAGGGGCTGGCCAGGAAGCGCGAGAACGCCGCCAACTGGCTGGAGCGCGATCCGGAGGTGAAGTGCTACCTGCCCGGCGTTCCGCGGGCCACCTACCTGCCGCAGCCGTTCCAGATCCTGCAGAGCCACGATGCCGTGATGATCATGTATCAGTACGCCAATGCGGTGCGCGAGATCTACATGGAAGACGTCGGCGAAGCGCCGGTGGATTCCTGGATGGGTCAGTCGGTGGGGCGCTGGGACGGCGATACCCTGGTGGTGGAGGTGACCGGGCAGAACGACCAGACCTGGTTCGACCGCGCCGGCAACCACCACAGTGACCAGCTCAAGGTGACCGAACGCTACACGCCCATGAGCCCCGATCACCTGCTCTACGAGGCCACCATCGAAGACCCGCAGACCTTCACCCGGCCGTGGAAGATGAGCATGCCGCTGTACCGGCGCATGGAGCCCGACGCGCGGCTGCTGGATTTCCGCTGCGTCGAGTTCGTCGAAGAGCTGATGTACGGCGAGTGGCGGCGCGTGCCGCTGGAGCGGCCCTAGACCATGGAGGACTTCACCATGAAGAACCTGATCCGCAGCCTGGCCGGCGGCGTCGTTGCCGCCAGCCTCGCCGGCGCCGCCGTGGCGGCGGACATTCCGCGCACCCCCGACGGTCGCCCGGACTTCTCCGGCACCTACAACGTCGCCACCCTGACGCCGCTGCAGCGGCCGGAAATGTTCGGCGACAATCTGGTGCTGGCGCCGGAAGAGGCGGCGCGCATCGCCGAGGAAGAGCGCAAGGCGCTCGCCGAAGACCTCGAGCGCGACGACCCGAACCGGGAAGCGCCGCCCAAGGGCGGTGACGGCTCCACCGGCGCCGCCGGCAATGTCGGCGGCTACAACGCGTTCTGGATCGAGCGCGGCGACGGCGCCTTTCAGATCAACGGCGAGTTCCGCACCTCGATCATCACCGACCCGCCGAACGGGCGCTTCCCCACCATGACCCCGACCGCCATGAAGGACATGATGGAGCGGCGCCGCTTCTACCGCGAGAACACCGGCGAGGCCTGGTGGCTGGAAAGCCACGAGGTGGGTCCCTACGACGACCCGGAACTGCGCCCGCTGGGCGAGCGCTGCCTGCTCGGCTTCGGTTCCACCGCCGGCCCGCCGATGCTGCCGGTGCTGTACAACAACACCAAACGCATCGTCCAGAACGCGAACACCGTGGTGATCCTCGTGGAGATGAACCACGACGCCCGCGTGGTGCGCATGAACGCAGAGCACGCCCCCGCCGACCAGCGCTTCTGGCTGGGTGACTCCATCGGCTCCTGGGACGGCGACACCCTGGTGATCGACACCACCAACTTCCGCGACCAGACCGCCATGTACAACGCCACCCGGGACCTGCACGTGGTGGAGCGGTTCCGCTACGGCGAGGACGGTCAGGTGATCTACAGCTTCACCGTGGAAGATCCGAACGTCTGGAGCGAACCGTGGACCGGCGAGTACCCGTGGCCGAAGACCGACGACCGCATGTTCGAGTACGCCTGCCACGAGGGCAACTACGCCCTCGGCGGCATTCTCCGCGGCGCCCGGATCCTGGAGCAGGAGACAATGGACGCCAAGCCGGAGGCCGGTTCGGAGTGACGCAGCCCATTCGACGATTCGAGGAGATTTGCAGTATGAAGACGACCGTTGCAGCGACCCTGGCCGCCGGCGCCATCGCCCTGGCCCCCATCGCCGCCCTGGCGCACCATGCCTTCGGCGCCGAGTTCGACCCGAACCGGCCGCTGCTCCTGCGCGGCCCGGTGACCAAGGTGGAGTGGGTCAACCCGCACACCTGGATTCACATCGAAGTCGAGAAAGACGACGGCACCAAAGAGGCCTGGATGGTCGAGGGCGGCACCCCCAACACGCTGCTGCGCAACGGCCTGACCAAGCGTTCCCTGGCACCCGGCACGTTAATCGTCGTGGACGGCTACCAGTCGAAGGATCGCTCGAACCGCGCCAATGGCCGCAACGTCACCCTCGATAACGGCGAGAAGATCTTCATGGGTTCGTCGGGCACCGGCGCGCCGAAGGATGGCGCCGATCCCAGGGAGCGCTGAGCCGGCCTTTCAGTCGCCGCGCGATTCCGGGATCGCGCGGGACGCCGGGGTCGCGGGCGACTCCAGAATCGCCTTGCCGATCACCTGACGATCACGGATCAGCCTGAGCGCATCGACGGTGCGCTCGAGGGGCAGGCGGTGGGAGATGTAGGGGTTGATCCGGCCACTCGCCAGCCAGCCGAGCAGAATCCGGGCGTTTCGCTCCGCCCAGGCCGGATCGTGACGGTTCAGGCCGCCGATGGTGAAGCCGATGACCTCCGCGTCCTTCACCAGCAGGTGATTGGTCTTGGCCAGCGCCGGACGGCCGCTGGTGAAGCCGACGATGAGAATCCGGCCGAACGGCGCGATGCAGCGCACCGACTCGTCGAACACGTCGCCGCCGACCGGATCGTAGATCACGTCGGCGCCTCGTCCGCCGGTGAGTTCCTTGACCCGCCCGCGGAACCCCCCGGTGTAGTCGATGACGTGATCCGCACCCAGCTGCCGGGCGATGGCGCGCTTCTCGGCGGTGCTGGCGGTGGCGATCACGGTGGCGCCCATGAGCTTGCCGACGTCCACGGCGGCCAGCCCCACGCCCCCGGCGGCGCCGTGCACGAGCAGGGTCTCGCCACCCTGCAGGCGGCCGCGCTGCAGACCGTGCAGGGCGGTCGCGTAGTTCGCACGGAACGCCGCGGCGGCGCCGAAGTCCACGCTCGCGGGTAGCCGCGTGAGCCTGTCGGCACGCACCAGCACCTGCTCCACACAGCCGCCGGGACTGAGCACCCGGTCACCGGGTGCCAGGCCGCTGACACCGTCGCCCACTTCGAGCACCGTGCCCGCCCCCTCGCCGCCGACGATGAAGGGCAGCTCCGGCTTCACCTGGTACTCTCCGGAGATCATCAACAGGTCGGTGAACGCGACGCCGCGGGCGGCAAGCGCCACCTTCACCTCGCCGGGTCCCGGCGACGGCGGCTCGTCGATCTCGCGGATCACCAGATCGTCGGGGCCACCGAGCTTCTCGCAGAACACCGCTTTCACTTATCGGCCGTCCGGGTCCGCCACTTTGATCATGAGTTTGCCGAAGTTGTCGCCGGTGAACAGCATGCGGAAGGCCTCCGGCGCGTTCTCGAGGCCCTCCACCACCGTCTCGCGATACTTGAGCCGGCCATCGGCGATCCAGCCGGCGAGCGCCCGTGTGGCTTCGGGAAACTCGTCGATCCACTCGGTGACCAGAAAGAAGCGATGCTCGGGCGGCTCGGGGAGCGCGCTCAGCACGTCGAGAGGCGAACGGACGTCCTCGGCGCGCTCGGCGTTGTAGGCGGAAATGAAACCACACACCGGCACCCGGGCGCCCCGGTTCAGCAGCGGCACGACCGCATCGAGTACGGCCCCGCCGACATTCTCGAAGTAGACGTCGACGCCATCCGGGCAGGCGGCGGCGAGCGCCGCGGGAAAGCCGTCGGCCTTGTAGTCGACGCAGGCGTCGAAGCCGAGTTCGTTTACCACGTAGTCGCACTTGGCCTTGCCGCCGGCCACGCCTACCGCCCGGCAACCGTGGACCTTGGCGATCTGCCCGACCACGGCGCCGACGGCGCCGGAGGCCGCGGACACCACGACGGTCTCACCGGATTGCGGTTTGCCGACCCGCAGCAGACCGAAATAGGCCGTCTGGCCCGGCATCCCGGTCACGCCGACGGCGGTGGAGATCGGCGCCAGATCCGGGTCGACGCGGAACAGCCGGTAGTCGTCCGGCTTGGCAATGGCATAGGCCTGCCAGCCGTACATGCCGGTGACGATCTCGCCGGGCTCGAACTCGGCGACGTTGGATTCCACCACCTGGGCCACGACCCCGCCGGTGATCACCTCGCCGATCTCCAGCGGCTTGGCGTAGGAAGCACGATCGCTCATGCGCCCGCGCATGTAGGGATCGAGGGACAGCCACAGGGTCTTGACCAGCATTTCACCCACCCCGGGCCGCGGCGCCGGTTCCCGAACGATGCGGAAATCCTCGACCTGCGGCATGCCCTGCGGCCGCGCGGCCAGCGTGACTTTGACGTTGGTTCGCTCGCTCATGCGATTCTCCCCGGATTGAAACCGCCTGAGCCTACCACGGCGGCGGCGCTCAACGCCGGTGACGCAACTCCCAGCAGCGGTGGATGCGCGGATTGCGGACGAAGTCCGGATCGAGGGTGGCGGCGGAGATGTCGCGCCAGTCGGCGATGTCTTTCAGCGCTGCCTCGTCGAGCGCAAAGCGGCGGAAGTTGTTGGAGAACAGCAGCACGCCGTCCGGGGCGAGCCGCGCCATCGCCAGCTCGAGCAGGCGCACGTGCTCACGCTGCACGTCGAAGTCGGCAGCCCGCTTCGAGTTCGAGAACGTCGGCGGGTCGCAGAAGATCAGGTCGTATGCGCTGCGGTCCCGTGCGAGCCAGCTCATGACGTCGGCCTGCACCAGTTCGTTCGACCCCCCGGTCAGCGCGTTGTGCGCCAGGTTGCGGCGTGCCCAGTCCAGATAGGTGGCCGAAAGGTCGACGCTGGTGGTGGTCCGGGCCGCGCCCGCCGCGGCATGCACCGTGGCCGCACCGGTGTAGCAGAACAGGTTGAGCACGCGCCGGCCCGCCGCCTCCCGGGCGATGCGCAGGCGAACCGGACGATGGTCCAGGAACAGGCCGGTATCCAGGTAGTCGAACAGGTTCACTTCCAGGCGCACCGCGCCCTCCTGGACCAGGAACGACTCACCGCGAAAATCCAGGCGGCCGTACTTGCTGCCGCCCTTGCCCCGGGCGCGGGTCTTCACGGCGATGGCGTCTGCGTCGAGGACGAACACCGCACGCACCGCGGCCACCAGCTCGCCGAGACGCCGCTCGGTGACCTCGACCGGGATCTTCGCCGGCGCCTGGTACTCCTGGACGTGGACGAACAGCCGCTGCGGCTCGGAGACTTCGCGATACAGATCCACTGCTGCCGAGTATTCAGGCAGGTCGGCGTCGTAGACCCGAAAGCAGCTCACGTCCTGACGCCGGCACCAGGACGCCAGGCGCTTGTGATTCTTGCGCAGGCGGTTGGCCACCATGGTGGCGCCGGGGCTCAGCGACTCCTGCGCCTGCGATCCGGGCACGGCAGCGCTCAGCCGCCCGCCGGCAGGGTCAGGGGGGCGCCCGCGCCTCCAACGCCCACGCCGCTCAACCGCCCAGCGCCGCGTTCAGCACCATCATCAGGGCGAAGCCCGCCATCAGCGACAGGGTCGCCACTTCCTTGAGGCCCGAGCGATGGGTCTCCGGAATGATCTCGTCACTGATGATGAAGATCATGGCGCCGGCGGCCATGGCCAGCACCGGCGCCAGCAGCATTTCGGCGAGCCACACCGCGGAGCCGCCGATCACCCCGCCCACCGGTTCCACCAGGCCGGTCAGGCTCGCCACCAGGAACGCCTGGGTGCGGGTGTAGCCGGCGGACGCGAGCGACACCGCCACCGCCAGACCCTCGGGGATGTTCTGGATGCCGATACCAACGGCGAGCGGCAGCCCGGAATCGACGTCGCCCTGGGCAAAACCGACCCCGACCGCCATGCCTTCGGGGAAGTTGTGCAGAGAGATGGCGATGACGAACAGCCAGATGCGCCGCAGATGCTCGGCCGCCGGCCCTTCGCGGCCGGCGTGGAAGTGCTCGTGGGGAATGCGCTCGTGCAGCAGGTGCAGCCCGTAGCCGCCGGCCATCAGTCCGGCGATGACCAGCAGCGTGCCGGCGAGCGGACCGCCGAGGCTGGCGCCGGCGAGATCGAGGGCCGGCTGCAGCAGCGAGAAGAACGACGCCGCCAGCATGATCCCGGCAGCGCCGCTGAGCAGGACGTTTTCGGCGCGGTCGGAGAGGCGCCGGGTAGAGTAGATGGCGACGGCGCCGACGCAGGTGCCGAGGCCGGCGGCAAAGCTCGCATAGAGCGCGTTGAGCAGGGTATCGACGGTGCTCGTCACCGGCCGTCGCCAACTCCCGAGTTCCGGTCCGCGAGCGCGGCTTCCACGGCAGCCTCCAGCGCCGCCACCCGCGCCTCGAGCACCTCGAGCCGTTCTGCCAGGCCATCCGGAACGGCGGCAGGCACCTGGGCGCCAGCGCCCGCCGGGGGCGCCGCCGCTGCCGGGCGCGACGGAGGTACAGAGGTCTCGATCTCGGTTTCCGCGGGCAGTTCCGTGAACAGCTGCGCGTAGCGCGCCTCGCGGCGCCCCGGCTGCCGTGTCAGACGCACGACGAACGGACCATGATCGGAATCCGCGAGCCCCTGGAGCGTTGCTTCGACCTCGTTGACGTCGGTGAACTCGTGGAGCCGGCCGGCGCGGCTGCGCAGCTCGCCCGGTGTCTGCGGTCCGCGCAGCAGCAGCAGACAGATCACCGCGCGCTCGGCCGGAGAAAAGCGGAAGTCGCCGATCTCGTCGTTGTACAGCCGGTAGTGGTACTTCGGCACCCGCCCGCCGAAGCCGGACTTCTCGCGCACCAGATATCGCTTCTGCAACCTTTCGAGGACCTCGGCGACCTGGCGTTCCGCGAGGGTCATCACCGGCTCGCGGCTGCTCTTCTGATTGCAGGCGCTGATCAGCGCATTGAGCGACAGGGGGTACTGCTCCGGCGTGACCACGGACTTTTCCATGAGGCTGCCGATGATCCGGGCCTCGACGGGATCGAGTTCGACGTTCATACGCTGCGCTGGTCCCTGCGGCTGATGGCACCTGCGGCGCCGCCGACGGGCGCCATTGAGCCATCAGCCCGGGAGCGATTCAATGGCTGCCCGTCCGGGCGGACGGACAGCCCGCGAAGCGTCGCCTCAGTCGACGGTTCGCACCACCTCGTTGGAGTAGGTGCTCTCGTTGCCATCCACATCCACGGCGGTCATGGCGAAGTAGTAATCGCCGGAGGCGAGCGTCAACGTGTGGCTCACGGTGCCAGGAATCATCAGGTCCACCGAGTCCGTGTAGCTGCGGCTGGTCTCACCGTAGTAGATGCGGTAGCCGCCGAGATCGGTGAGCGGCGAACCGTCCACGTTCTGCGTGGGTGCCTGCCATTGCAGCGACACGTCGCCGTTGACGGCCACCGAAATCATGGCCATCGCCGTGCCGCCGGCGCCAGTGCAGTTCAGGGTGAACGTGGTCTCGCGGGTCAGCGCGCCGCTGCTGGCACTGCCGCTGGCGGGCCGCGATCCGCTCCAGCCGCCGCTGGCGCTGCAGCTGTCGGCGTTCGTCGACGACCAGCTGAGCTGGGTGGAGGCGCCGTCGTCGACCACGCGGGCGGCGGCGTTCAGCGACACGCTGGGTTGCGGCGCCGGACGGGCGGTGACGGTGACGCTGCGCTGCACGCTGCCACCGGCGCCGCTGCAGCTCAGCGTGTAGGTGGTGGTGGCGTTGATCGGGCCGACCGTGGCGCTGCCGTCGGCGGGCCGCGAGCCGCTCCAGCCGCCGCTGGCGCTGCAGCCGCTGGCATTGCTCGACTGCCACGAAAGCTGGGTGGACGCGCCCCGATCCACGGTTCCGGCGGCCGCCGACAGGGTCAGCGTCGGCGCCGGCGGTGGCGCGTCGACGGCGATCTGGACGCTGTCACTGGCGGACCCACCGGCGCCGGTGCACACCAGACGATAGGTGGTGGCCTGAGTGATCGGGCCGACGCTGGCGGCGCCGTTGAGCGGCCGCGCTCCGAACCAGCCGCCCTGGGCGGTGCAGGCGCTGGCGTTGCTGGACGTCCAGCTGAGCTGGGTGGAACCACCGCTGGACACGGACCCGGCTGCGGCGGACAGGCTCACCTGGGGTGCCGGTGCGGGTTCCGGTTCCGGCACGGGTTCCGGTTCCGGCACGGGCTCGGGTTCCGGCACGGGCGCCGGCGTCCCGTCGACGGTGACCACCACCGAGCGCCGGGCGGTGCCGCCGAGGCCGACGCAGGCGAGCTCGAACACGCTGCTCAGCTGCAGACTGCCGGTCGCCGTTGCGCCCTGCAGCGGCATGGCACCCTCCCAGGCGCCGCCGGCCACACAGGCGTCGGCATTGCTGGTCGCCCAGGAAAGCCGTGCGGACTCGCCGGCGCCGACGTTGTTCGGCTGAGCGGCCAGGGAGATCGTCGGCGGCAACGCGACGTCACGCTGCTCGCGCCGCTCGACCAGAGCAGTCAGGGCGCTCTCGTCGGCAAAGGCGAGGTTGTCGGCGAACGCCCGCAGGTCGGTCTGCAGCGCCGGCGTCAGCGCCTCGTCCACCCGAGACCGGACGCTGGCCGACGGGGCCCCGTCCAGATTCACGGTCAGCGCGGCGAGCGCGTCGCTGTCCAGCGCCTGCTGCAGAACGGCCAGCAGCGCCAGAGTCTGATCGCGGCCATCGGCGGTGACCGGTACCGCCGCCACCGAGGCATCGGTGAACTCCGGCATGACGGTGCGGATCGACTGGTCCATGGCGGTCATCGCCGGGGCGTCGTCCACTTCGAGGCGGCCGGCCAGGGTCTCCAGGCGAACGCCGAGTTCGGTCCCTTTGAACGTCCCGATCAGCCGGGGATCCAGCGGGTCGCCCGCGGTGGTCGCCGGCTGGCGGACGAGATCACACGCAATCTGCTCGACGATGGCGTCGCCGTCGACGTCAGACCCGCTCGCCGCGAGAGCCCGGACACTGCGGCGCACCGTTTCGCCGAGCGCTTCGTTGGCCAGAACCACCGCTTCGATGTTCGTCCGATCCACCGGCACTCCCATGGGATCGGCAATCAACTGCCGGTCGAGACCCATGCTTGCCTGCTCGAACACCCGCGACCAGGCAGCTTCCAGGTTATCGGCGGTCAATCCGCCGACACTGCACTCGGCGGCGCGCACCGCCAGCGTGCTCAACGGCGTGAGGTTGACCGTGACCTCACCGTCTTCCAGCGCAGCACCGACCAGTTCGAAGTCCAGAGGCCGGCCGGTGACGAGATCGGTGCCGCCGGCAGCGGTGATCCGCGCCGGCAGCGCAGTGCCGGCCGGCAGCGTCAGCTGATAGCTCGCTGCGGCATCGCTGGTGCGCCGTTCAACGACGTCGCCGTTCGCATCGGTGACAACGATTTCCGCGTCCACCACCGGACCGTCACCAACACTGCCGGTGAGGCTGATGGGCTCGGATCGAATCGGTTCGGAGGTGCCGCTACAGGCGGCCAGCAGAAGAGCAAGGGACAGGACGAATCCAGCACGGACGCGCAGTACAATCATGGAAAAATTCTCCACTGCGAGTCAATTTGTCCGACATTGCCCCGTCACGGTGCGATGCCCAAAGAGACTGTAAGTGGATTGTAAAAAGGCCCGGAAGATTTCCCGTGACCAGGTTGGCAATCACCGTGCGGGCGCGAGGATTCGTGAACCCGATCACGAACCGCGCGCGACCCGTGGCTCCCGGTCTAGGAGAAAGGCTGCACCGGTTCAGGATGAACGGGGGGTCAGCGATGCGGCGACGGCCGGTCAGTCCACGGTCCTGCGCACTTCATTGGAGTAGGTGCTCTCGTTGCCGGCGGCGTCTACCGCCGTCATGGCCAGGTAGTACCTGCCGGACGGGAGCGTCAGGGTGTAGTTGAGGGTGTCGGGGTTCATCAGGTCTATTGACGCCGTGTAGGCTCGGCTGCCCTCGCCGTAGTGAATGCGATAGCCCTGAAGGTCGGTGAGTCGGCTGCCGTCGACGTTCTGCGTGGGCGCCCGCCAGCGCAGCAGGACCTCGCCGTTGACCGCCACCGAAATCATCGCCATCGCGGTCCCGCCCGTCCCGCTGCAGTTCAGCGTGAACGTCGTCTCGCGGCTCAGCGCGCCGCTGCTTGCCGCGCCGCTGGTTGCCAGGGCGCCACTCCAGCCGCCACCGGCCGTGCAGCCGTCGGCGTTGCTGGAAGTCCAGCTCAACTCAGTCGCAGCGCCCGGATCGACGACCTCGTCCGCGGCGCTCAGCGATGCGCTGGGTGCCGGAGCCAGAACGGGATCCGGCTGAGGCGCCGGGGCGGGCTCGGGCGCACTCTCGGGCTCGGGTGCCGGCGCAGGCGCGGGCGCAGGCGCGGGCCCCGATTCCGGCTCCGGACCCGGCGCAGGCTCCGATTCGGATGCCGGTATGCCGGCCACGGTCACGGGGACCGAGCGCCGCGCGACCCCGCCGAGGCCGACGCAGGCAAGTTCGAACTGCGCACTCGACGCCAGGCCAGCGGAGGAAACGGCGCCGTCCGGTGGCACGACACCCGACCAGCCACCGCTCGCCACGCAGACATCGGCGTCGCTCGACGTCCAGCTGAGCTGCGTCGATTCCCCGGCATCGATGGCATCGGGCTGAGCGGCGAACGAGACCGAGGGCGCGGCTGCAGCGCCTTGACGCCGGCGGCGCTCGGCAAGCGTCGCGATCGTGGCCGGGTCGGCAAACGCGAGGTTTCCGGCGAACGTGCGCAGATCCGTCGCCAGCGCCGCAGTCAGGGCGCCATCGACCCGCTGCCGGACGAGGTCGGGCGAGACGCCGACCAGCCCGACGGTGAGCTGCGCGAGTTGCTCGCTGGCCAGCGCCGGCTGAAAGAGCGACATCAGCGCCAGCGTCTGATCGCGACCGTCTGCGGTCACCGGCACCGAGGCGACGGAGGGATCGGCGTACTCGGGCCTGATCGTGCGGATCGATTCGTCCATGGCCGCCATCGCATTCTGATCATCCACCTCGAGACGCCCCGCCAGCGCTTCGAGGCGTACCGCCAGCTCGGCCGCCTTGAAGGCGATGACGACCCGCGGATCCACGTCTGAACCCTGCGGCGTCGAAGCCGATCCCATCAGCTCACAGGCAACCTGAGTCAGGACGTCATCGCCGTCGACGTCCGCGCCGGTGGCGGCCAACGCCCGTGTGGTCCGGCGAACCGATTCACCCACCGCTTCGTTGGCCAGAACCCGGGCCGCCACGGTCGTCTGCCGCACCGGATCACTCAGCGGATCGGCAACGAGATCGCGGTCCAGCCCCATGCTGAGCTCGGCAAACAGGCGATTCCGCGCGGCCTCGAGAGTCTCGGCGCTGAGCCCACCGGCGGCGCACTCGGCGCCACGAACCGCCAGCGTACCGAGCAGGGTGAGGTTCACCGTGACGTCGCCGCCGTCCAGCGCCGCGCCGACCAGGGTAAAATCCAGCGGCCGCGCGGTCACCAGGTCGGTGCCCCCTGCGGCGGTTACCCTGACCGGCAGCAGTGTGCCGGACGGAAGCGTGAGGCGGTAATCGGCCCGGCCATCACTGGCACCCCGCTCGACGATCCCTCCGGCGGCATCCGTGACCACGACGTCGGCGCCAACCACCGGACCGTCGCCCACGCTGCCGGACACGGCCAGGGTGTCGACCTGCACCGAACCAGACCCCGCGGAGCCCGGTGACGCGGTGGGGCCGGGGTCAGCGGCAGCGCCGGAAGGGCCGCCGGAGCCGCCGGAGCCGCCACAGGCAGCCTGAAACAAGGCAACAAAAGTGACAAGAACGCCGCTCCGCATCCGCAGAGAAATCATCTGGAGGCCTCCGAAAAAACCGTTGGTCGCGCCGTCCGGGATGGCGCCGGGGCTTGTGAGTCTACTGTAAAGGCTGCCGAAGACGCTCGTGTGATCCAGCCGCCGCCTGCCGCGGGAACCAAGCCCGGCGCACAGTGCCCGCGGAGTGCGCGTTCGAGGGTGGGAGATCGGCGAACGATCCTTCCCGCGTCACGATGCCGCGAAGCGGCACACCCTTTCCCGTAACATGACGACCATGGCATCTGGTTCGAAGCGGGTCATCCTCGCGGCGCTGGTCGGCAACGCGCTGATCGCCGTCACGAAATTCATCGCCGCCGCCCTCACCGGCAGTTCCGCCATGCTCTCGGAAGGCATCCACTCGGTGGTGGATACCGGCAATCAGATCCTCCTGCTCTACAGCCTGCGCCGGGCCGCACGTCCCGCAAACCAGCGCTTTCCGTTCGGCCACGGCAAGGAGGTGTACTTCTGGAGCTTCGTGGTCGCGATCATGATCTTCGCCGTCGGCTCGGGGATCTCCATCTACGAGGGCATTTCGCACCTGCTGCATCCGGAGCCGATGCGCAACGTCACCGTCAACTACGTGGTGCTGGCCCTGGCACTGGCGTTCGAGGGTGCCGCCTGGTACTTCGCCTTCGTCGAGTTCAACCGGGCCCGCGGCGACTGGGGATACGTCGAGGCGGTGCAGCGCGGCAAGGACCCGACCCTGTTCGTCGTGCTGTTCGAGGACTCCGCCGCCATCGCCGGTCTGCTGGTGGCGCTGCTCGGCGTGTTGCTCGCCGATCTCACCGGAATGGCCCTGTTCGACGGCGCCGCCTCGGTGATCATCGGCGTGATCCTCGGCGCCACCGCCGCCTGGCTCGCCTACGAGACCAAGGGCCTGCTGATCGGTGAGTCGGCCAACCGCGCCGTGGTGGCGCGGATCCGCGAGCTCATCGCCGACGCCCCCGGCGTCGAGCACGTCAACGAGGTACTGAGTATGCATATGGGGCCGGAGTTCATCCTGCTCAACGTCTCCGTGACGTTCGACAGCGCGGCAACCGCCACCGACATCGAGCGCGCCGTGGCCCGGCTCGACGCCGGCATCAAGGCGGAGTTCCCGGAGGTGAAGCGGATATTCGTCGAAGCCGAGGCACGCGCTGCGCTGGCCAGTGCTACAACATGACCGTAGAGATCGCCCTGGTATTCGCCATCGTGGCGGCAGCCCTCTACCTGTTCGCCACCGAGAAGCTGCCGCTCGACATCACCGCGCTGCTCATTCTGGTGACCGTCATGGCGATACCCATCGTCTTCCACTCGTCCTGGCTGGTGTCCCGGGGCATCGATCTGCAGGCGGCGTTCCCCACCGTCGCCGAAGGTCTGTCCGGGTTTTCCAGTCCCGCCACCATCACCGTGTTGTGCATGTTCATTCTTTCCACCGGCGTGCAGCGCTCGGGCCTGCTGCACCTGGCGGGACGGCGCCTGTTTCCGCTCATGGCCGGGTCGGAGCTGAAGCGCATTCTCGTTATTGCCGCGGTGGTGGGTCCGATCTCCGGCTTCATCAACAACACGGCGGCCGTGGCCATGGCCATCCCGATGCTGCTGGACATGGCCCGGCGCTCCGGGTCGCCGGCCGCGCGCATGCTGCTGCCGGTGAGCTTCTTCGGCATGCTCGGCGGCACCCTCACCCTGATCGGCACCTCGACGAACATCCTCGCCTCGTCGATCCTGGCAGACACCGAGCGCTTCGGCCGCGACATCGGCATGTTCGAGTTCACCCACCTCGGCCTCATCGTTCTCGGCACCGGGCTGGTGTACTTCGTCACCGTCGGCCGCTGGCTGATGCCGCAGAAGGACGCGGCCAGCATCGGCCAGGACGAAGCCGAGCGTTTCGTCATCGAGCTGCGCGTGCCGCCGGACAGCCCCCTCGTTGGTCGCACCCTGGAAGCCGCCGAGTTCACGGCTCATACCGGGGCCGAGATCGTCAAGCTGGTGCGCGGCGGCCAGGTACGCATCAAGCGCGCAACCGACACGGAGATCGAGGCTGAGGACATCGTCATGGCGCGGGCAACGGCCCGGCAGATCCTCGATCTGATCAAAGGCGAGCGCGTACAGGTGCTGTCGGAGTTCGGCGATGCCCGGCGGGTACGCAGCGACGGCCACCTGGTGCCCGTGCTGCTGCGCAACCGCAACGTGTTCAACGGTCGCAGCGGCGCTGCCGTGGACTTCTGGAAGCGCTACCGGGCGCGCCTGATCGGCCTCGACACCCCCGACGTCAGCAGCCGCCGCCTGGAAGACGAGAAGCTGCACGTCGGCGAAGTCGCGCTGCTGGAGATCTCCGCCAGTGCGCTCGGCGGCCTGCGCCGCCACCCGGATCTGGTGGTATTGAAGGAACACGAGGACGAGTTCGAGCGCCGCCGCATGTGGCAGGCCGGCGGCATCGTCGCCGCGGTGATCCTCGGCGCGACCCTGACCCCGCTGCCCATCGTGGTCACCGCCATCGGCGGCGTCATCGCCATGGCGATCTGTGGCTGCATCGCCCGGGAAGATCTCTACTCCGGCGTGTCCTGGGACGTGATCTTCCTGCTCGCCGGGGTCATCCCGCTGGGGGTGGCGATGACCAAATCCGGCGCCGCCGACTGGATCGCCGGCATGATCGCCACCCAGGCGCTCGGCTGGCACCCGGTGATGATCCTGCTGGCCCTGTACGCGGTGACTACCCTGCTCACCGAGGTGGTGAGCAACAACGCCGCCGTCGTGATTCTGGTGCCGGTGGCGCTGTCCATCGCCGACACCCTGGGCCTGGCGCCGTTCTCCCTCGTGCTGGCGGTCATGTTCGCCGCGTCGACCAGTTTTCTGTCACCGGTCGGCTACCAGACCAACACCATGATCTACGGTACCGGCGTGTACCGCTTCACCGACTTCGTCAAGGTGGGCGCGCCGTTGAACACCCTGCTCATGGTCGTGACCAGCGTGGCCATCTATCTGCTCTGGCCGATCTAGGGAGCCTAGGCCCGCCTGAGGCCGCGGGTCGTCCATGCCGGGTAGGCGCCGCGCCGCCAAGCGGGCATCATTGACCTTCCCGAGTCGTTCCCAACCGAGGTTCGTGCCGTGACCACCGAGCGCGTCGCCTTCGTTCAGGTCTTTGCCTTCGTCTGGGGCTACTGGCGCCAGTTTCCGGTGCGCTTTACCGCCATCTGCAGCGGCGTGCTGCTGGCCGTGTACCTGGAGATCCAGATTCCGGCGCGTTCGGCGGAACTGGTGACGGCCATCGAACGCTTCGGTTCCGGCGGCGCGACCCTGGACGGCGCCTGGACCGCCGCGCGCTGGCTGCTCGGCACCTTCGCCGTCGTGTTCGCGGTGCGCCAGATTTATCTGCGGGTGTGGGTGCGCTTCGCCGCCGACGTCATGCGCCGCCTGGTCAGCGACGGCTTCCGCCGCGTGCAGCGCTTTTCCGCCGACTGGCACGCCAACCACTTCGCCGGCGCCACCGTGCGCAAGATATCCCGCGGCATGTGGGCCTACGACACCTTCGCCGATACCACCGTCGTCGATCTCGGACCGGCCGTCATCACCCTGGTGGGATTTTCCGTGGCCATGTTCCTGCGTGAGCCCGTACTGGGTCTGTACTTCGCCGCGTCCGTGTCGATCTTCATCGCCGTCAGCGTCTGGCTGTCACTCGGCTACGTGGCGCCCGCCAACCAGGCCTCCAACGATGCCGACACCCGTCTCGGAGGAGCGCTTGCCGACGCGGTGACCTGCAACACGGTGATCAAGTCGTTCGGCGCCGAGCGCCGTGAGGCGCAGCGTCTCGACGAGGTCGCCGGTCACTGGCAGGCGCGCGCCCGCGTGGCCTGGCGCCGCAGCATGGATTCCGGTGCCGTGCAGTCGCTGATGATCGTCGCCCTGCTCGGCGGTCTGCTGGCCATCGTGCTGTCGCTCGCACAGAGCGGTGACGCAGGACTCGCTGACCTGATCTACGTACTCACCACCTACTTCATCATCAACGGCAATCTGCGCAACATCGGCTGGCAGGTGCGCAACCTGCAGCGCGCCGCCAACGAACTCGACGATCTGGTGGAGATCGCACACACCCCGCCCCAGGTCCACGACGCCCCGAACGCCGCGACCCTGCAAGCCACCGCCGGCAAAATCCGCTTTCAGCGGGTGACCTTCCGCTACGCCAACCAGCCCGAGCCGGTGCTCAGCAACTTCGATCTGCGCATCGCGCCAGGCGAGAAGGTGGCACTGGTCGGCGAGTCGGGCGCCGGCAAGACCACCCTGGTGAAGCTGCTGCAGCGCCTCTACGACGTGGATGGCGGGCAGATCAGCATCGACGGTCAGGACATCGCCGGCGTCACCCAGGAAAGTCTGCGCCAGGCAATCTCGCTGGTACCCCAGGATCCGATTCTGTTCCACCGCACGCTGCGCGAGAACATCCGCTACGGCCGCCCCGACGCCAGCGCCACCGAGGTGGAAGCGGCGGCGAAGAAGGCCCATGCCCACGAGTTCATCGAGCGGCTCGGCGACGGCTACGACACGCTGGTGGGCGAACGCGGCATCAAGCTCTCCGGCGGTGAGCGTCAGCGCGTGGCCATCGCCCGCGCCATTCTCGCCGACGCGCCGATACTGGTGCTGGACGAAGCCACCTCGAGTCTCGACTCCATCACCGAACACTACATCCAGGAAGCCATCGCCACGCTGATGGAAGGCCGTACCGCCATCCTCATCGCCCACCGCCTTTCGACGGTGCGCCAGTGCGACCGGATCCTCGTGTTCGACCGGGGCCGGGTGGTGGAAGCGGGTTCCCACGACGCCCTCATGGCGCGCCCGCACGGCGTCTACCGCGGCCTGTTCGACATGCAGTCCCTGGGCTTCGTCGACAGCGTCGCGACCGGCGCCTGACGCTCCGGCCGAAGACGCTCCGGGAGGTCAGACCCGCAGCGGGTCCGCCACCCGGTCCGTGTGACCCTCGATGTCGTAGGTCATGATCACCAGGTCGCGCAGCCGCCCGCCGCGGTCCTCCACGTAGTCCGCGAGCACCGCCTCCGGGATGAACCCGAGGCGCCGGAACGCCGCCTGGGCGCCGTGCTGATCGGACGTCATGTTGGCCACCAGCTTGGCGAGCCCCAGGCCTCGGGCGACGTCGAAGATCCGCGCGGTCAGCACCCGGCCGAGGCCCTTGCCACGGTAGGCCGGGCTCACGTTCACGCGAATCTCGCCAACGCGCCGCGTCCACGGCGCCGGATTGCGGTGCACGGTGGCATAGCCGACCAGACCGGCGTCGTCGTAGGCGACCAGGGTGGTGGAGAACGCGGCCTGGACGTTGCGGATCCAGTCGTCGACCACCGCCGGCTGGGTGAGGTCGACGCGCAGAAACAGCAGATCCTCCTGGGGCAGGTTGCGCGCAAACGCCAGCACGGCATCGCGGTCGGCGGCGGTCATCAGCCGCAACTCCACCGTCGGGCCCTCGGGCAGGGTCACGGACTTGGGGTACTGTTCGGCCAGCACTGAGGTGGACATGGTGTTCTCCCGTTCGTCGATCGATCGCGTTGTGCGGCTGGTGTTGTTCGTCTGATGTCGTTGGTCTGGTTCAGGAAGCCATCTGCTCGACCCGCTCCCGGGCCTCGGCCTGCAGCTCCGTGAAGGCCTCGTCGGCGGCCTCGGCAATCATCTCGAGATCGGGCAGCAGACGCGGCTCGCAGATGAAGTTGAAGTACAGCTCTTTGTTGTAGCTGAGGATGGTAACGCTGAAGCCGACGTTGCCGGTGAGCACCAGCAGGCCAACGGTGTCGGTCACCCGGTGGCCGCACAGATACTGGGGCACCTGCACGCCGGGCACGTTGGTGCAGACGAAGTTGATGCCGATGTTCGGCGGCCGCCAGCCGGTGTTCATCACCGGCATCGGCATTCTCGCCGCCAGCACGGTCGGGTCGAACGGGGTCCCCACCAGCTGGGTGGGCGCCAGGGCCACCGGCCAGATCGGCGACTCCGCCGTGGTCATCAGCGCCAGCGCCTGGGCTTCCTGATCGGCCTTGATGCGGTCGGTTTCCGTGCATACGGCGTTGAGCCGCTGGCGCACGTTCATGGGCCACGCCGGCAGCACCGGGAAGATCGCCGACACCTGATTGCCCAGCGCTCCCGCCTGGTCTTCGGTGCGCACGCTCACCGGGCACATGATGCGCATGTACTGACTCTCGGTGTTCTCGTCGTGGGCCGCCAGGTAACGGGCCACCGCCTCGGAGACGACGGTGAGCACCACGTCGTTGATGGTGCCGCCCAGGGCCCGGCGGATCTCACGGATGTCGCCGAAGGATTTCTTCAGGAACAGCGCGCGCCGCCGCGGCCCCACCAGGCCGGCGTTGAACGGCGCGGTGATCACGGGTCGGCTGATGAACTGCGTGAGCACCCGGGCGGCACGCCCCATCAGCGCGCGCTGACCCTCGGCGTTGCTGAGTAGATCGAGCGCTCGGCTGGGTCGGGCCTTCTCGAGGTTGTCGCGCAGCGCCTGGCCGATCCGCTCCATCGGGCTCGGCACCGGGGCCGGATCCCACGGCTCGTTGGGCGGCGGCGGCCGGTTGCCGCCCTTGGCGTCGAAGTCGTAGAGAATGGTGGTGATCTCGATGCCCGACACCCCGTCGATCATGGCGTGGTGGGTCTGCTGCAGAATCAGCGTCTTGTCCGGCACGCCGCTGATCACGACGAAGCGCCACAGCGGTTTGCTCCGGTCGAGCATCGGTTCGTTCAGTTCCACCGCCGCGTCGATACCCTCCTGCAGGCTGGTGCCCTCGGGCAGCGCGTGCTGGACGACGTGATTCGCCAGATCGAACTCCGGGTCATCCTCCCAGGTCGGATGGGCCAGATTGAAGGGCACCTGGGCCAGACGCCGGCGATAGGTGGGCAGCAGGTGGATGCGGTCGGCGAAGTGCTGGTACACCTGGGCGTACGGCAGCTCACCCTCGAGCACGTAGATCGAGGAGATGTGCATCGGCCCGCTGGCCGACTCCATGTACAGGAACGACGCGTCGGAATCTGTCAGCCGTTGGCTCATCGGTACTCCCCCGGACCGGACCTCAGGACCATCCACTATGGCCAGCCGGCGGTTGCTACGCAACTGCTGGACGGCCCCAGCGCCATGCGGCGCATCAACGGCTCCTCGAGCAGGCGGCCGTTACTTGAGCAGCCTGCGCTTCAGCAGGGTCACCGCCAGGGGAAACAGCGCCAGGGACAGGACAATCACGTAAACCGCGGCCCAGGCGTGTGTCGCGTCGAGCTGGCCGAGGACGACGCCCCGACCGAGGTGCACGAGGGGCGTCAGCGGAGCTGCCCAGGCGATCGGCTGCAGCCACTCCGGAAGCACGCTCACGGGAAAGAAGGCGCCGCTGAAGAAGTACAGCGGTGTCGCCACCAGGGTGAACACCAGAGACAGCGAGTGAACGGTAGGCGACAGCGCCGCGAACAGCAGGCCGATGCCGCCGAACACCGTGCCGACCCCCACCGACACCAGCATCAGCGCCACCAGCGACGGCCACGGAATCCAGCCGAACAGCGCCGCCGCGATACCCACCGCCAGCGTCGAGATGAGCGCCCGGGTGATGGCGAAGGCGAGTTCGGCGAGGACGATCTCTGCCACCGTCACCGGCGCCGTGAGAATGGTCTCGTACACGCTCTGCTGAATGCGCTGGAAGGCCGCCCACGAGCACTCGAAGATCGCGTGAAACATGGCGGTGCCGACGACGATGCCGGGGGCGACGAATTGCGGATAGCTGCCGTAGGCACCGACGTCGCCGACCAGCTGGCCGATGCCGAGCGCCACCGCCAGCAGCACGAACACCGGCTCGACGGCAAACCAGGTGACGGCCACTTTCCACACCCGCGACAGCGCCAGCACGTGTCGCCACCAGATGGCGCTGACCGAGCGCCAGCGCAGACGCTGGTGCCCGGGCAGCGGGGCGGCCAGATCGCTCATTCCTCGACCAGCCCGCGCCCGGCCAGGGACAGGAACACGTCCTCCAGGTTGGCCGCGCGCTCAGTGATGTTGACCCCGTCCAGCGCCGGCAGATCGGGACGGCGGCCGTCGCGCCCGATCACCCGGAACAACGCCCCGACCTCGCGAAAGCGCGCCCCCGCCGCGGTCAGCGCGGCCCGCACCCGATCCCGGGACGTCGACTCCGGGCGTATGTCGGCGGCCGCGCTGCCGGCGTGCCGGGCCACCAGCTCCGGCGGCGTGCCCTCGTCGAGGATGCGTCCGGCGTAGAGAATGGCGATGCGGTCGCAGAGGGTTTCGGCTTCGTCCATGTAGTGGGTGGACATGAGCAGGGTCACCCCGGACTGCTTCAGAGTTGCCAGTTCCTCCCAGACCCGTACCCGGCTCTCCGGGTCGAGTCCGGTGGACGGTTCGTCGAGGACGATGACGCGCGGCCGGGTGACCAGCGCCCGGGCGATGGCGAGGCGCCGACGCATGCCACCGGACAGATCCGCAACCTCGTCGCGGGCACGGCTGGCCAGATCGAAGAACTCAAGCACCTCGGCTGCCCGAGCCGCCGCCTGGCGGCGCGACAGACCGACCAGGAAGCCGAACACCTCCAGGTTCTGCGCCACGGTGAGTTCGTCGTCGAGGCCATCGCTCTGGGTCACCACGCCGAGACAGCGGCGCACGCCGCGGGGATCGTCGGCGACGTCGAGTCCGGCCAGCCGCAGACTGCCGGAGGTGATCGGGGAGAGTCCGGCAAGCATGCGCATGGTGGTGGTCTTGCCGGCGCCATTGGGCCCGAGCAGGCCGTAGGTCTCGCCGGCCTGAACGGAGAAGGAGATGCCGTCGACCGCGCGCAGCGCGCCGAAGCACTTCACCAGATCGCGGGCCTCGATTTCCGCCACGGCGTCAGACCTTCTCGAGGAGCCGTTCCCGCAGCGTCCGGCGGGCCGCCGCATCGAGCCCGACCGCGCGCTCGAGGTAGTGCTCGACCCCGTCGAATTCCGCCACGATGGCCTGGTAGGCTGCCTCCAGGTACTCCGGCCGGACTCCGGCCAGAGCCATGACCGACTCGCGGTCGGGTATCTCCGCGGGCTCGAACCTCGCCGCCAGCCGGGGCAGCACGTAGCCTTCGTAGTCCATGGCCTCGTTGGTCAGCAGATAGTCCTCGACCACGGTCCGCTGGTCCACGCCGAGGGCATGCAGGACCAGCGCACAGGCGAAGCCGGTTCGATCCTTGCCCGCCGAGCAGTGCACCAGAAACCCGCCCTCGTCGAGTTCCAGCAACCCGGCGAACATGCGCGCGTAATCATCGGCGTGGTCGCGGGCCAGTTCGCGGTTGATGGCGACCATGAAGTCGATGCGCTCGGCGAGCGACAGGCGCGCGCTGCCGAGGCGCTGGCGCATCACCAGCGCGCTGCCGGGGTCGATGGGAATCTCCAGACGCCGCGGTGCGCCGTCGGGAAACGGCGTCGGCTCCTCGGCTCTCTCGTCCGGGCGCCGCAGATCGCAGATCAGGCGAACGTCGAGGCGCAGGAACTCGCGCTGCGCCGGCCCCGGGAGATGCGCCAGCGTCCCCGAGCGGAACAACCGGCCGCGCCGCACTGCCAGGCCGTCGGCGCTGCGATAGCCGCCGAAATCGCGCAGGTTGACTGCACCGTCGAGTGCCACGTGGCGCCAGGGCATGATGCCTAACCGGATATCGGGAAGCGGCAACTATACACGCTCGGTGGCGCTCACCAGGAACCGCTGCGGCGCCAGGCGCCAAATCGAATCGACGCCGCGGTGACCACCCCGAACAGCAGCATGCCGGCGCCAAGGCAGACGTAGACCGCGTCGAGGCCGAAACCGAACGTCTGCACGGCCAGCGTGGCGCCGCCGACGCCGATACAGAAGCGCAGCACCGTGGCGATCACCGGCCAGACCACGGTCCCGGCACCCTGGGAGGCGAAGTACAGCGACAGGCCCAGGCCCTGGAAGGCGAAGCAGGGCCCGACGATGCGCAGATACGACTCGCCCGCCGCCCAGGTGGCGGCGTCGCCGGTGAACAGCCCGAGCCAGAGCCCGGGCGCCAGCGCCAGCACCACGCCGACGACGCCGGTGATGGCCGCGGCGAGCCCACCGCCGAGCCAGCCGATGTGCTCGGCCCGGGCCACCTGGCGGGCACCCATGTTGACCCCGACCAGCGAGGTCATCGCGGCGCCGAGCCCGAACACCATGGGAATGAGCAGAAACTCCAGCCGCGAGACGATGCCGTAACCGGCCAGTGCCGCGACCCCGAAACCGGCGATCAGGGCGTTCACCAGCATGATCGTCAACACGGTGAAGATCGGCGACAGGGCCGCCAGGGCGCCAACCCGGAAGATGTCGGCAAACAGCCTGCGCTGCAGGCGGGCGGCGCGCCAGGTCAGGCGCAGATCGGCGCGTCCGCCGGCAAGCCGCAACAGCAGGATCGTGCCGTTGCCGGCAGCCACCGCGATGACCGCCAGGGCGGCACCGCGCAAACCGAGGGCCGGCGCGCCGAACCAGCCGAGAATCAACGTCCCGGCCAGCGGCACCTGGATCACGGCTCCGACGATCATCAGCGCCGCCGGGAAACGCATGTTGCCCGTGCCCCGGAACACGGCACTGAGCAGCGCCGCCAGCCACAGCGCCAGGGCGCCGGCAAACACGATGTCAGCGTACTCGGTGGCCGCCGCCGTCACCGCGGCGGAAGCCCCGAACGCCGCGAGCAGCCAGCGGCCGCCCGCCAGGTAGGCGACGTAGAAGCCGACGCCGGCAACCAGGGCGATACACAGCGCGTGCCAGATCAGGGCTTCCGCGCGCGCCCGATCGGCGCCGCCGAGCGCCCGTGCCACCGCACTCGACACGGCGCCGCCGAGGGCGCCGTTGGCCAGCATCTGCATCAGCATGAGCCCCGGGAACATCAGCGCCAGCGCCGCCAGCGGCACGGTGCCGAGGCGCGCGACGAATGCCACTTCGGCCATGCTGACGCTGGCCTGGACCAGAAACGCTACCGCGTTGGGGCTGGCCATGCGCAGCAGCAGCGGCAGCGGCGGACCTTCGAGGATGCGTCGGGTCTGCGGCGATGGGCTTGCCGGCGCCCCATTAGGTGTATCTACACGCTCCTTCCCGAACGGACGGTTCGCCGCAGCCATACAATCACCTCACCAGCCGGCGCAGGTCGCGCAGCGTCGCTTCCAGATCCCGCCACGCCGCGTCGCCAAACCGTTCGAGCACCCGCGCCTGGGCTTGACGCCAGTAGCCGCGTGCTTCGCGCAGCCGCTCGCGACCGGCATCGGTGATCGCCACCAGGCGCACCCGGGCGTCATCGGCCGAGGCGCTGCGGACGACCAGGCCCGCCTGCTCCAGCGGCCGCAGATTGCGGGTCACGGTGGTGCGATCCATGACCAGACGGCGGGCCAGATCGGAGATCGCGAGCGCGCCGTCGGCTTCGAGGTGGCCGAGCACGGCGAACTGCGAGCGCGTCACGCCGGCAGGACGCATGGCCTCGGCGTAAACGCGCCCCACCGCGCGCGCGGTCTTGTGCAGGTTGTTGACCACGCAGTGGCGTGGATCGAGCAGTTCCGGGGTCATCATCGCGTGTACATAGGTGCAAAAATTTGCGAGCCGCATATAGGTGTATATACATGAGTGCATATACACTCTTTTACCGGCGCCACTCTATTGCCGGGCGTTCGCCCGGTCAAGGGCCCAGCCGGGGCATCGGCCGGCGCCGCGGCATTCAGTAGGGTCGGCGGCGCAAGCCGAATCGGAACATGAGCGGCGACACCAGCACCTGGCCCAGGGTGAACAGGACCACCACGGCAATCACGTCCGCCGGCGTCAGGGCCAGCGGCCGATAGCAGACCAGCAGCGGCAGCAGCGCTTCGGGTATCTGATCGAGGCCGAAGGCGCGCCCGCTGGTCTCGACGCCAAGCCGCCGCTTGGTGAAGCTCGACGCGGCGTCACCGAGCAGCGACGCCAGCGCGAACGTCACCCCCGTCGCGACCGGAAGTCCCAGCACAGGCGCGGCGGCGGCGGTCGCCGCCAGGGCCGCGCAGACGCCGCGCAGAGTCTTGCTCGAGCCGAGCAGCCGGCGTCCGTCCCAGGCCACGATCCCACCGTCAAGGGGCCAGGACCAGCGCCCGTCCAGCACCCGGGTAGCAAGCACCGGGGCGCCGTTGGCCAGGGCCAGCAGCACCAGCGGGGCGATCCACGACCACGGGTCCACGTTCATGATGTGGATGATTACCACATCCCCGGACGCATTTCCCCCGGACCGGGGCCGCGCTATGCTCGGCCGACACCAGTCGCGGGGGGCTGACATGAGCGTGCAGCTGGCCAAGAAGGCCATCGATCTCGGCATCGTCACCAATGACGGAGCGGCCGCGATCAAGTTCTACCGGGATACCCTGGGTTTTCGCCAGGAACCCGATACCCCGTTTCCGATGGGCGGAACCATGCACCGCCTGTGGTGCGGCGACAGCCTGATCAAGATCGTCGTGCCGGATGCGGCGCCCGAGGCGCGGCCCGCCGGCGGCGGCATCGCCGGCGCCACCGGCTATCGCTACTGGACCATCAGCGTCGAAAACCTCGAATCCCTGGTGGAGGACTGCCGCAGCGGCGGCTACCGGGTGCGCGTGGAGCCGCGGGAAGTCCGCAGCGGGGTCACGATCGCCATCGTCGAGGACCCTGACGGCAACTGGGTGGAGTTTCTCCAGACCCTTTGAATCGCGGTGTCAGGCCCTGACTGCCTCGCTCCGCCGGTGGCACTGGTACAGGGACTGATTCGCACCGTAGACCAGCTGACCTTCGGTGAGCGCGTGTACGCGGGAGATCTCCGGCTCCGCGAACTCGCGCTCGATGGCGGCGAGTTCGGCATCCGAGAACGCCGCCTGGTCGACGTGCAGATAGCGGTATTCGCGGATGGCTTCGGTGAGCCAGGGATCGTCGAACTGCCAGACGCCCTGATAGCTGAACTCCAGCAGCAGCGTGCCGGCCTCGCGGTCCTCGAGGCGCGTGCGGCCCTCCAGGGTGCCGCCGTCGTGAAAGGTCTCCACCGAGCGCGCGACCAGGCGCTGGCCGTCGGGATCGTAGACGTCGCAGTACCACGGTTCGACCGTGAGCAGTCGCAGGGCGCGGGACAGCTCCGGCGTAGCCGGGCCAGGCGCCGCCGGAGCCACCGACACCAGGTAGGCGAGCACAATCACCGCCCCTGACATGGCGGCGCCGAGGAGGGCGCGATCCCTGAGCAGTCGCCGATTCAGCATGGAGGTACTTTGCATCGGCCGGCGGCGGAAAAGCGTGCGCCAGATCAAGGATCGCGCGCAGTGGCGGTGCGCCGGCAACGGGCTTATGGTCGCGCTCACCCTTTACGCGGCAGCCGCAATCCGGATCCAGAGGGACCTACCATGAAGCTGACCATCGTCGACGTCTTCGCCGAAGCGCGCTACCAGGGCAACCAACTCGCCGTGGTCGAAGATTCGGCGGGCCTGCACAGCACCACCATGCAGGCCATCGCCCGGGAGATGAACTTCTCCGAAACCACCTTCGTCACCGCATACAGCAACGACCGAGCCAAGGTGCGCATCTTCACGCCGGGCGAGGAACTGCCGTTCGCCGGCCACCCGACCCTCGGCACCGCCTGGGTGCTCGCGGGCGGACGCGGCACCATCACCCTGGACCTGGCGGCCGGCGATGTGCCCGTGGTCTTCGATGCCGGGATCGGCTGGTTGACCCCGCCCCCGGCCAGCGCCGGCGACGTCATCGAACCGGTGCGCGCCGCCCGACTGCTGGGGCTCGACGTCGCTGATCTGGATCCGGACCTCGACCCGCAGACCGTGACCTGCGGGCCGACCTTCCCCATCGTCGGCGTGCGTTCCCTGGACGCCCTGCGCCGCGTGAACGTCGACCGGGCCGTTCAGCGCGAGCTGGGTATCGCCGGCTTTCCCTTCGCCGTGTGCCGCGGCGGCTACTCGGCGGACGCCGATTTCGCGGCGCGCATGCAGTTCTTCGACGGCACGGGGATGCGCGAGGATCCCGCCACCGGCTCCGCCAACGCCGCGTTCGCCGCCTATCTGCGCGCGCGTGGCGTCAGCGGGGCGAAGATCGTCGAGCAGGGCTTCGAGATCCACCGACCGTCACGCATTCACCTGCGCATCGGCACGAAGCTGGCGGTAGGCGGCAAGGTGCAGCGGGTCGCCGTCGGAGAGCTGGACGGCTGACCGCTCGACCACCGCGGGTCGCGTTCGGATCAGCGCTCGTCGAGTTCGAAGCGGAAGCCGACTTCGTAGAGGATATCGTCGGCATCGAACGCATCGCCGGCCGTCCCGTTGGCACCGATCAGCACCGACGCCGACGGGGTCACGCGGTAGCGCAGACCGGCGTTCCACAGCATGTCGCTGGTGTCCTGGTCGTCGAACAGCAACCCCACGCTCGCCTCGCTCTCGAGCCGGTCGGTAAGCGCCGCGCGCAGCGTCAGCTGCACGTTGCCGGCATGATCGTTACCGTCGACGGCGAACGTACCGACGTCGGTCTTGTAGTGCAGATGCGTGTAGCCGGCACTCAGCAAAGCGGAGGCGCGCGCGCCCAGGGCGAGCACCCGCCCGACCGACAGATCGAGACGCCGCTGCGACACCTCCAGATCCGGCGAGCTTTCTTTAAGGCGCACGTAGCTCGCGCCTCCCTGCAGCACCCAGTTGTCCGAGACGTTCACGCTCAACTGGCCGGCGACGCCGCGGATGCTGTCGTCGGACGGCTGCTGGTAGCGGGCGTCCAGGTACTGCCAGGTGATCGGATCCGCGGCTGCGCTGCCGGCAAGCAGCGCCGCGGTGAATCCCAGGCTCAAAGTCGTTGTCTTGGTCAGCATGTCTTCTCCTCGTGACCGCAGGCTCGCACCCGCCGGCCTACGGTCGGTAGTACTTTCGCGCGATCGACTCGATCAGCGGGTTGTGGGGCAGGTCCAGGGCAACGCCCTGAACGGACACGCTCTGCGGTGCCAGGCCGGTCGGGCTGGTGAAGGCGCCGGCGGTGCAGTACTCCTCGGCTTCCCAGGTGCCGAGCGGCGTCACCGTGACGTTACCGGAGTCGTCGACTTCCAGGTCGAAGACCGCCCAGCAGCGTGACGCCGCGCCCTGGGGCGGCGTGAACACGCTGACGACGCCGCGCAGGTTCAGCTCTACCCGGGCCGGCGACGCCTGGATGCTGCTGCTGCCGGAGAACAGATGCACGGCATAGCGGTAGACGCCGGGGAACGGGAAGTCGGGAAGCGTGACGACTTCCGGCCCGAAGCCGGTGACGTCGTCGACGTCGAGATCGATGGTGATGTTGTTGACGGTGACGGACCGCTGGGTGAAGTTGACCTCGAAGTCGTCGGCGGAACTGGCGCTGGAGAATCCGTAGAGGCGGGTGTCCAGATCGCGCGGGTTCTCGCCCCAGGTCAGGTTCACCGTGGAGCTGCCGGCAGAGGCCACCAGGCATTCCGGCAGCGTGCTGTCGGTGCTGCCGGAGGTCACCTGCTGGGTTCCGCTCTGCAGCCCGTCGCCAACGGTGATCAGCACGTCCGAGAGCGCCCGCACCGGCACCGCAAACAGGCCGTCGGCATCGCTGATGGCGCGACTGCTGCCGAGATAGGACGCGCCGGTTGCGTCGACCCGGACGTTCGCGAACGGGGCACCGGAGCTGTTGACCACACAGCCGTTGATGAACACCGGCGTGTACGCCTCGTCGGCGTTCCAGGTGGTGAAGTGGCTGACCTGACCCGAGTAGACCTGCAGGCCGCTGCCGAGAGTGGCCAGCGTCGCCGTGCCGTCTTCGATCCAGTAGCCGATGTCGCGGTCGTAGTGGAACAGGGGCACCGACGCGGGCGGCGCGCCGCGCTCCGCCTCTGCCACCGGTATGTGGATGTCGGCGACCTGTCCTGGTGCCAGATCGAGCACTTCGCCGCCGCTGCCGGTAAACGTCACGCTGAGCGCGCCGTAGCTCTGGATCGGCGAGGTCGCGCCGCCGGGATCGCGGCTGGTGTAATCGCCGGGCATGATCTCGACGTCGACGCTCGGATCCACGACGGTGAATTCGGTGAACACCGTGCCGCTGTAAGCATTACCCGTGCCGTCGACGAGGGAATTCGCCGGGAGACTCAACAGCACGTCGCCAGCCACGCTGAGATCGGTCGCATCCGCGGCATCGAAGGTAGTGTCGAGGTTGACCGGCTGCATGAGCATGCGCGCCGTGCGTCCCGCCGGCAGGGCGGTGTTGATGACGATCTTGGACTGCTCGCCGAAATTGTCGGGGTCCGCGTTGACCACGATGCGGCCATCGAAGGTCGGTACCTCGAAGGTCAGCAGACCGTTCGCGTCCGACGCACCGCTGAGCGTCTGCGGGACGCCCTGATCGGTCCAGCTCGCGGTCACGTCGATGCCCGGCATCGGCGCTCCGGTGAAGAAGTTCTCGACGCTGACCCGGACCAGATTCTGCGTGATGCAGCTGATCGACACGCCGGCGACATCGCTCTGCTGATCGCTGAAGCTCACCTGGCTGTCGATGGTGCAGCGCTGGCTGATGGGCTCGGCGGAAAGGCTGAGGTCGAAGCTGTCGCCGGCTTCGAACGCCTGGGGAATGGTGAAGCTCCCGACGCTGAGCACCTGAGATCGCCCGGCCCAGTTGAGCGTGACGTTGCCCTCGAGACCCTGCACCGATCCCGACATGCTGAGAAAGCTCGGCGCCAGCGGCGTCGGCGAGAAGTCTTCGATGTCGCGCGGATCGCCGCTGCCGCCGCAGCCGGCGGCTGCGGCAAGCCAGACGGCCAGACCCACTCCCGAGGCGAGGTATCGCATGGTCTTTCGGTTCCTTCCGTGTTGCACTCCGGCGCAGCGCGCCGTGCAGTTGACCCGGGACCCGTGCTGCCACTGCAGACAGACCAGCGCGGCAGTTCATCCTTGGCCGTTCAGGAAAAGCTTAGTTCACTCACAGGAAATGCAAGGAGCGCAGGCACATGCGGCCTGCGACGATCGGGCCGACACGCGGAATGAAAAGCCGACGGATGGGAGGGTGGCGCGCCCGGAGAGACTCGAACTCCCGACACCCAGGTTCGAAGCCTGGTGCTCTATCCAACTGAGCTACGGGCGCATGGCTGTCGCCTTCGGCGACAGCTTGGCAGTTACTGCGTAACTGGCCGTCGCGGAGCGACGGCTTGGCAGCCTTCTCGTGACGGCGCGCATGGTGTCACCCGAGCCCGGCGGGGGCAAGCCGTTCCTGCAGCGGGCTCGTGCGGCCGCAGCGGCGGCGGCGGCTGCAGTCAGGTCTGGAACAGCTTCTCCAGCCGGTCCAGGTCGTTGATCACCCGCCAGCGGCCGCCGCCCTGCTCCACCCGCTGCTGCCAGGCGGCCAGCCGGTCGAGGTACTCGCGCGGGTCGACGTTGTCGGAGCGCAGCTTGGTGACGTTCAGCGCCACCACGTCCACGTCGGTGAAGGTGAGCGGGAAATCGCGCACGTAGCCCGCATCCAGGTCCTCCTTGAGATCGGAGAAGATGAAGATCGTGCGCCGCCCGGGGTCCTTCTCGTTGAGATACTCGAGCGCCTGCAGCAGACCGCCGGAGATGTCCGTGAAGGCCGACGGTGCCACGCCGCTGACGAACTCGCCAACCTCGGTCTGGAAGCGACGCTTCTGGTTGTTGGCCGTGCTCGGCCGATCGTCGAAGGTCGCCTTGGCGACAATGTCCTTCTCGCTGAAGCTCGCCGTGTCGATGCGGGCGACGGCGAAGGAGTCGCCGGGCTCCAGCCGGGTCAGGGTGAAACTGATGATCTGCTGGGCCTTGGCGATCTCCTCGGTGTAGGTACCGGAGGTATCCAGCAGCAGATACACCCCGGTCGCGCGGCTGGCGGGCGGGTCGCCGCAGCCGCCCAGGGCGGCGAGGGCAACGGCCAACGCAAGGACCTGCAGCGTTCTCATACCGGCGCCTCCCCGAACCGATCGAAGCCGCCGGCGTCATGATGCGACCCGGCATCCCCGCGCAGCGCAGCATCGCGCTGAAGCTGGGCGTCGATTTCGCGTGCCGACGTGGCACGCGCGGCGGCCCGTTCGGCGCGCCCTGCCGCCGCCGCTTCCAGGCGGCCGGCGATCCACAGCGGCGCGAAGATGACCACGTCGTAGAGGTGCTGCAGCAGAACACCGGTCTGGCGAACCAGGTTGCCGACGATGCGCAGCGCCAGACCGGCGAGCCGCATAACCAGTATGGCCGCCATGCCGAGGACGTGGCGCAGGGTCTGCACGAAGGTCTCGAGCGGAATCGCCACGAACGTCAGGGCGAACGGCAGGATGAAACCCATGCCCATCTGGGCGGCGGTCGTGATCCACAGCGCCTCGGTGGTCATCACCGTGGCCTCCGCCTGGCCGCGCAGCAGCGACGCCGTCGCCAGTTCGTCCTGCAGCAGAATCTCGCGCATGTAGGCGAGGCCGGCTTCGACGCTGGCGAGCGTCGTGAGAATGGTGAGCGTGAACGCCACCATGTAGATGCGGGTCCGGTCCGGCAGCGCGGCGATCACCGGGAACAGCCGGGTCACGCGCAGCGACTCCATGAGAAACAGGCCCATGGATATCTCCACCAGGATGATCACCAGCGCGGCGATGTCGGCGGTCTGGAACGCGCCGATGTAGCTGGTTCCGCCCACCATCTCGGCCATGGGCCGGGCGATCAGGGAGAAGTTGATCACGGCACCGCCGATGGCCACGGCAATCACCAGGGCCGAGACCGCGAACTGCACCAGCGCCGACGTCGACAGCGTCTGCACGGCCCGATCGCTGCCGGCGACGATGTCGCGGTATTCGTCCATGTGGCGGTCGATGGAGCGCGAACGCTCGAGAATCGACTCCACCGACGCCTCCATCCGCTTCAGCGTGCCCTGGATGCTGCGCCAGCGCGGCATCATCCGCGACAGCAGCCGGTGGCGCTTGCGGCTGGCCTCACGGTAGGCGGTCAGCGACCGCGCCTGGCCACGATCCATGGACTCGTGGATGGCTTCGAGTACGTCGCGCACGCTGGGATCGGACTTGTCCGCCGCATCGGCCACGGCCTTGACCGCCTTGCTCCAGCCCGGCGCCTGGGGAGGCACCTCGGCGGTGCTCTGGTGGTCCTCGTCGATGCGCTGGATCGACTCCGTCAGGGTGCGCTGGACTTCCGGGTAGCGGCCGAGATCGCGCACGACGGTGGCGTTGATGCGCTCGAATTCTCGGCTGACGATGCGTTCCTTGGCCTCGCGACCGGCGGCAAGCAGCACCTCGCGATTGCGCGACTCCAGATGCTGCTCGGCGCGGCGCAGGCCGAATGCCGCCATGCGCAGGGCGTTGTGCAGCATGCGGGCGAGGGTGGTGATGCTCTGACGCGCCTGGGCGCGGCCCAGGTACATGACGGTCATGACCACGACCGCCCAGAGCAGGGCGGAGGTCACGACGCTGTCCGTCAACATGAACAGGTCTTGCATGATCCTCTCTCCCCCGTCCCTTGAGGCTCTTATGGTGAGAAGCGATCAGTCTGCGGGCATGCGTAAGCGCGGACTGTGACCTGGCTTACAAAGCTGGAAAGAGGATGGAGAGAACCGGATTCGTGACGGACATCCACCCGTAAGGTGCCAGCGGGTCGGGGGCCGGGGGAGCTCGACGTTCAATCACCTGAATTCGAGGCCTTCGGCGCCTCACCCTGCCAGCGCAGCCAGCGTCCGTGGGCATTGACCCGCGCCAGCCGACGGGTCTCCCGCGTGCCGGCGAGGTACGTGGTGAGCGCGAGTTCGGAGTCGCTGCCGGCGAGTGAGTCCATCGTGATCAGATCCACCCGTCGCTCGTGGTCCCGGGCGAACGCAGCCACCGACTGCAGCAGAGCCCGACGCTGCTCCCGCGTCATCTGGTAGAGCACGAAGGTCGCGAAAACCACCACGGCGGCATCGGGGGGAACGGCGGTCAGCAGTCCTGCCGCTTCAGTCACCGCGTCGCCCCGCAGCAGCGCCGGTCGATGCTCACGCGCGAGCCGCACGGCGGCGAGCAGACGCCCATGGCGCTCCACGTGCTCCGGCCAGATCAGCGCCTGCAGCCAGCGCACCTGATCCTCGTCGTCGATATCGATGGGGTGAATGTCGATGCCGGTGCGCGAGGTCACGAACACGGCGGGGTCGAGGGGCGGTAGCCGACCGCCACGCAATTCGCTGGTCATCGACACCGGTGATCCGACATCGCCCCAGGCTGCGACCTCCCGCTCGGATCCATCGACGTAGCGATACCGGTAGCGGTCCCAGTTGAGATTCAGTCCGGCGCTCGGGCCCACCTCCAGCAAAGCAAGGGGCCGTGCAGTCTCGCGCTGCACCTGGACGAACGCCGGCAGCAGACAGGCGCAGCGCTGGATCACGTTGGTCTGGGTCAGCCGGGTCTCGAGCTGCTCGATGATCCGCGACCGCTGCGTCAGACAGAATTCGCGGAACGCGGGAAACGCCGGCAGCGGCGGTCGCGGCTCGCCGCTGACGGCGGGGTAGTGGCGCCGCAGTTCGTGTTCGACGCCGGACAGCAGCAGATACTGCACGGCGGCGAACAGCATGTTCGGCGGCGGCTGCCCGAGGCGGGTGTGCGCGGCCAGCTCGACCAGCTCGCGGTCCTGGGACACACCGTAGGACAGCTCGGCGTACATGGGCGAGTCGAGATGCGGCGCCTCCACGCGCCCGAACACGTGGAATCTGCGCGCCAGGGTCTCCGGGTCACGGTCGAAGCCCGACTGCCGCTCGCGGGGCTCGATGCTGTTCACGGCCAGCCGCGTCAGCGCAGTCCCTGCTCCCTGAGGAGCGCGTCCGGCGTTGCGTCACGACCGCGGAAGCGCCGATAGACCTCGGCCGCCGGCAGGCTGCCGCCGAGTCCGAGCACCGTGTCGCGGAAGCGTTCGGCAACCGCGCGCAGCGCCTCGGGATCGTCCAGGCCCGCTTCCTTGAACGCCGCAAACGCATCCGCCGCCAGCACCTCGGCCCACTTGTAGGAGTAGTAGCCGGCGGCATAGCCACCGGCAAACAGGTGGCCGAACGCGGGCAGCTGGCTCTCCTCCGGCAGCCGCGGCGTCACCAGGGTCCGGTCGGCGATCTCGCGCTCGATGTCGTACGGCGTGCGCCCGTCGTCGTTGCCGGCAACGCCGTAGCTCTGATGCAGAGCCAGATCGGTGCGCGCGAACTGCAGCTGGCGCAGGGTGGCGATGCCGACCAGGAAGTTGCGGCTGGCGATGATCCGATCGATGGTCTCGTCGTCCAGAGGCTCGCCGGTCTCGACGTGAGCGGTCAACCCGCGCAGGAACGCCTTGTGGTCCATCCAGTACTCGTTGAACTGGCTCGCCAGCTCGACGGCGTCCCACTCGACCAGATTCATGCCCGAGGCACCACCCTCTTCGACGTCGGTGAACATGTGCTGAGTGGCGTGGCCGAACTCGTGGAACAGGGTGCGTACTTCCTCGAGTGACATCAGCGCCGGGCGCCCTGCCTCCGGCGGTCGCGCGTTCATGACAAACAGCGCCACGGGCAGCGACGACGACTGTCCAGCGCCCGCGAGCACACGACTGCGGTCCACCACCGTGTTCATCCAGGCACCGCCGCGCTTCTCTCCCGGGCGCGCATACGGGTCGACGTAGAATCCGGCGATCGGGGCGCCGTCGCGGAGCACCTCGTAGAACTCAACGCTCGGATCCCACACCGGTACGGCGCCGGCGTCGACCCGGCCGATGTCGACGCCGTAGAGATCGTGGATCAGCGCGAAGAGACCATCCAGGACCCGCGGCATCTGGAAATAGTCGCGTAGGCGCTCGCTGTCGTAGGCGTACTCCGCCTGCCGCAGCTTCTCGGCGTAGAACGCCACGTCCCAGGGTGCAAGGGCGGCCAGACCGGCATCGCCGTGGTCGCGGACGAACCCTTCCAGGGAAGCCAGTTCGCGTTCTGCGACCGGGCGCGCGGCGCTCTCGAGCTCGTCGAGCAGCGCCCAGACCGCGTCCACCGACGGCGCCATCTTGGCGTCGATGCTGCGCTCCGCGTAGGAGGAGAACCCGACCAGCGCCGACTGCTCCTGACGCAGGTGCAGCATCTCCTCCACCACCGGCCGGTTGTCCAGACCCTCGGCGCAGCCCCGGGAGCGGAACGCCCGGTAGAAGGTCTCGCGTAGCCCGCGGTCCTCGGCGTGCTCGATGACGGCCATATAGTTGACGCCGTTCACCACGAAATGCCAGGGGCCACGCTCGGCGTCGGCGTCGGCGACGCCATCGTCCAACGCGGTCTGCACGGCCATGGCCAGCACCGGAGCCGGTACGCCGCGGACCTGGCTCGCGTCGGCGATCCGCACCCGGGCCGTTTTCTCCTCTTTGACCAGATTGGTCTGAAAACGGTTGCCAAGCTCCGAGAGCTGCTCCTGAATTTCCTGATAGCGCTGGCGCGCGGCACCCTCCAGGTGCACGCCGGAACGCTCCATGATGCGTATCGCTTCGTCGAGAATGCGCCGCTGTGCCTGATCGAGCTGCGCCGCGCGCGCGTCACGCAGCGCCACCATGCCGTGGTACACGGGCAGGCTCTGCCCGATCCGGCTGCCCAGGGCGACGTAGCGCGGGCGCACCGCATCGTAGGCGGCCTGCAGTTCGTCGGTGTACTTCACGCTGGTGAGGTGCATCACCGCGCCGAACGCCCGGCCGAGCCGATCCTGCAGCGCTTCGAGGGGCAGCATCAGGCCCTCCCAGGTGGGCTCGTGGCCGGCCTCGAGGGCGTCGAACGCCGTTTCGGTTTCGCCCAGCAGCGCGTTGAGCGCGGCTTCGACCCGGCCCGGATCGATGTTCTCCCACACCGGCAGATGGCTGATCGGACCGTACCCGGCCGTCGTTTCCAGCTGCCGCAGACTGTCAGCTTGCGCTCGGGATTCCACAGTGCTCACGTCGCTCTCCGTCGATTCGCGGGGCGCGGATTGTACCGCGCCGGCGCCTCAACGGCCCGTCGAACCCGCGTCCTCCGAGATCGCGAACAGCGGCCGCCGCGCATCGACCAGCTCGCGCCGCAGGGCGGCGGCCACCAGCGCCCGGTAGATGCGCTGGCGCAGTCCGCGGGGCCGCGCCAGCCCGAGGCGTTCCAGTCCTGCGGCTATCTTCGAGTCGCCGCCGGCGCTTGTGTCGCCGCGGGCGCTTGTGTCGCCGCGGGCGCTTCTCCGCACGCCGCGGGCGCTGGCCAGCAACTCGGCGGCCATGGCCCGCAGGCTGCCCTGCTTCTCCCCGAGCGAGGCCATCGCCACGGCGAGACCGGCTTCGACCTCGGTGAGGTCCGTGCCGAGCGGATACCACGGCAGAGCCTCCCGGGCGCCGCCGCGCGTCAGCGCCGCGTCCAGCGCCTGCGGCGTGTTGCTGCGGAAGCGCACGGGGATGCGATAGCCCGACGGCAGCTTGCCGGCGGCCACGGCCTGACGCCGCAGACCTTCCTGAAAGCGCGAATCCGCCAGGTTGAGCAGCGCCACAATCACGTCCTGATCGCTGCGGCCGCGCAGATCGGCGACGCCGTATTCGGTCACCACCAGGTCGCGCAGGTGCCGGGGTATGGTCACGTGGGGGTAGTTCCAGACCAGGTTGGACGAGACCCGGCCGCGCGCCGTGCGGGTGGCCGGCAGCGCCAGCACCGAGCGGCCGTCGGCCAGTGCGTGGGCCATGGCGACGAAGTTGTACTGACCGCCCACGCCGCTCACCACGCGGCCGTCGCCCAGCGCGTCCGAAACCGCGGCGCCGAGCAGGGTCATCATCATGGCGGTGTTGACGAAACGCGCACGGCGGCGCTGCCCGCGCTTGACCGCCTCGGCACCGTACAGCTCGTTGGTGAAACTGATGCGGGTCATGCGGATGCCGGCCAGCTCGGACGGATCGAGCTCACGCAGGCGCCGGTAGAAGGCCGCAGAGCCGAGGAAGAAGCCGCCGTGGAGGAACACGCCGTCGTCCACCGTGCGCCGCAGCACGCCGTGATCGCGCAGATGCAGGAACCCCTCCACGAACATCTCGCTGCAGCCGTACAGCCCGCCCGGCAGATCGTCCCGCTCGGTCTCGAGCGGACCGGGCCCGAGTGCGTCGAGCAGGGCACGGAAGCGGGCGTTGTCGCGACGCCGCAGGATCAGCGCGGCACAGAGCGCATCGCCCAGGCTGCCGATGCCGATCTGCAGCGTGCCGGCGTCGCGCACCAGCGCCGCCACCCGCAGACCGATGGCGTGGTCGGCCAGCCCCACCGGCCGGTTCGGTACCGGAAACAGGTCGTAGTCGATGTCTTTCCCTTCGAGCAGCAGATCGAACTCGGCGGCCGAGCGTTCGGCATCCGCCCCGGGCAGAAACGGCAGCGCCGGGTTCGCCTCGCCCACCCGCAGCGGCGCCGGCGCCCCGCGCGAGGCCAGCGCCTCGAGCAGGTCGGCGTTGAGATCCGGGTTGCAGCTCAGGCTGTAGCGCTCGCCGCCGCCATCGGGCGCCGGCGCCACCATCTGCGCAACGACGTTGATGCTGCGGGCGGCAAGATCGCGGGCGGCGTGAGTGTAGTTGCTGCTGACATAGCTCTGCTGGGCCGCGGCGTCGCCGAGTTCGGCCCCGGGGCGGAAGTAGAACTCCTCGATCCGGACGTTGCCAGGCAGGCGGCCGCGGCGCCGGTCGACGACGTACTCGAGCGCCGGAACACGACCGTAAAGGCGGTCGGCGATCGGCTCGAGGAATCGGGTTTCGAGCTCGGAGCGCGGCCGCGGCGCTTCGAGCGACAGGGCGGTGAAGACGTTGAGGGAGATTTCCGGCCGCTCCCGCGCGCGCCGGTACAGGGCGTTCACCAGCAGCACCGGCTTGCCGAGCCCAAGCGGCAGGGCCAGCCGCACACGTCCGCCGCAACGTTCGATCACGGCATCGGCGCAGCGCTCGGCGTCGGCAAATCGCAGCAGCTGAGTCACGGGTTCCGTCATCACGGGCGCGTCAGGACACGCCGCCGACTCTCAGCGTGTGCCGGGATGCCGGCTGCGCCAGGTCCTGATCCGACGGCGACAGGGTCTCGGCATCGAAGTGATCCACCGCCACTGCGGCGGCCACGGCCTCGTCGGCCGCCTGCAGCGCGGCGTGCTCCGCTGGCGTGATGAGCCCTCGGGCCAGGGCCGCGTCGGCATCCTCGACCTCCGCCTCACGCAGTCGCGCCTGCACGTCGGCGCAACCGGTGACCAGATCGAAAGCCGTCTCGACTTTCGCCACGCCGCCGTCCCGGCCGACGAAAACGCCCTCGGTGAGGCGCTCGCGGGTCGGGCTCTGCGCCGTCAGCAGGTCCGCGCAGCCCCGGGTCAGACGATCGGTGGGCCCACGCCGGCGCACGCCGAGGGGCAACACCACGGCGCGCATCAGCCAGGCCAGCGGGCGACTGGGATAGTTGCGGAAAACCTCGTCGAAGCTGCGCTCGATGGTGGCGAAACCGGCTTCGCAGCACCACCTCACCAGGGGCATATCCTCCGGCGGCTGGCCCTCGGAGTTGAAGCGCTTGAGCACGCAGCTCAGCAGATACAGTTCGCTCAGCACGTCGCCAAGCCGGGCGGAGATCATCTCCCGGCGCTTCAGCGCGCCGCCGAGATGGATCAGCGCGACCTCCGAGACGAACGCCAGGGCCGCCGCGTAGCGGCTCAGCGCACGGAAAAAGTCCACCGTCGCCATGTCACCCACCGGGCGGCCGGCAAAGCGGCCACCGCTGAGTCCGTGCCAGAGGGCTCGGCCGAAGTTGCCGACCGACAGCGCCAGGTGCCGGTAGATCACCTTCTCGAATCGCGCGAGGCCGCGGGCCTCGTCCTCGTCCTCCGCGGCGAACATCTCCTCGAGCAGATACGGATGGCAGCGAATGGCGCCCTGACCGAAGATGATCAGGTTGCGGGTGAGAATGTTGGCGCCCTCGACGGTGATCGCCACCGGCATGGCGCGGTAGAGATTGCCCAGATAGTTGCTCGGGCCGTCGCAGACCGCCTTGCCGCCATGCACGTCCATCGCATCGGTGAGCGCGGCGCGCGCGCGGAAGGTGGCCTGGGATTTGATGATCGCCGACACCACCGACGGCGTGTGACCGCCATCGATGGCGAGCGTGGTGACCCGGCGCGCCGCCTCGAGCTGATAGGCGACCGCGGCGATCCGCGCCAGACGCTCCTGCACGCCCTCGAACCGTCCGATGGGCACGCCGAACTGCACGCGGATTCGCGCGTAGGCGCCCGTGGTCAACGCCGCAAGCTTGGCCGTGCCCGCGGACAGCGCCGGCAGCGAGATGCTCCGCCCGGCGCCCAGCGCCGTCATCAGCATCTGCCAGCCCTGGCCGATACGCGCCTCGCCGCCAATGACGGCGGACAGCGGCAGAAACACGTCGCGACCCCAGTTCGGGCCGTTCTGAAACGATTGCAGCGACGGCAGATGGCGGCGGCCAATGTCCACGCCCGCCGTGCTGGTCGGCACCAGCGCCAGGGTAATGCCGAGTTCCTTCTCGCCACCCAGCAGCCCGTCCGGATCGTAGAGCCGGAACGCGAGCCCCAGCAGAGTCGCCACCGGTCCCAGGGTGATGTAGCGCTTGTGCCAATTGAGGCGCATGCCCAGCACCCGCTCGCCGTCGATCTCGCCGTAGCAGACCACGCCGCGGTCGGTCATGGCGGAGGCGTCGGAGCCGGCTTCCGGCGACGTCAGCCCGAAGCTCGGGATCTCACGGCCGTCGGCGAGCCGCGGCAGGTAGTAGGCCTTCTGCTCGTCGGTGCCGAACTCGAGCAGCAGCTCGCCGGGACCGAGGGAGTTCGGCACCATCACGGTCACCGCTACCGCGGCACTGCAGGTGGAGATGCGCGACACCACCTCGGAGTGCGCGGCGGCGGAGAACCCGAGACCGCCGTACTCCTTGGGAATGATCATGCCGAAGAACCCGTGGCGTTTGAGAAACGCCCACATGTCCGGCGGCAATCGGCGCAGCACGAAGTTGATCTCCCAGTCGTCGATCATGGCGCACAGTTCCGCGACCGGACCGTCGACGAAAGCCTGTTCCTCGGCGGACAGACGGTAACCGGGGATGTCGGTGAGCAACCGGTTCCAGTCCGGACGTCCGGACAGCAGCTCGGCATCCCACCACACGTCGCCGGCTTCCAGTGCCTCGCGTTCGGTCGCCGAGATACTCGGCAGCACCGACTTCACGTAGCGGAACAGCGGTCGCGTCAACCATCGTGTGCGCCAGCGCATGCAAACCTCCGGTACCACTCAGCCCCTGGCGCATGATAAGCATCCGCGACCGGGCGGCGATAGCGCCACGACCGGTGCGCAGCGCCGGCAGCCTCGACGCGGCGCCGGCGCCGATGCACCATTCGCCCATGGATGACGTGTTCGAGCACAACCGCGCGGCCTGGAACCGGCAGGCCCGATCCGGCAACTGCCGCTGGAGCGAGCCCGTGGATGCCGCCTCGATCGCCGCGGCCCGTCGCGGCGACTGGCAGGTGATCCTGACGCCGAACCGGCCCGTGCCGAGGCACTGGTTCGGCGAGCTCGGCGGCGCCCGGGTGCTGTGCCTCGCCTCCGGCGGCGGCCAGCAGGCACCGTTGCTGGCGGCCGCGGGGGCGAGCGTGGTCAGCTTCGACGCCGCCGATGCGCAGCTCGCCAGGGATGCCGAGGTGGCGGCCCGGGAGGGTCTCGACGTGGCCACGGTGCGCGGCGACATGGCCGATCTCGGCTGCTTCCGCGACGCCACGTTCGACCTGGTGTTCCACCCGGTGTCGAACGTGTTTACAGCCGACGTGATGCCGGTGTGGCACGAATGCCGTCGCGTGCTCAGGAACGGCGGGCGGCTGCTGGCCGGCTTCATGAATCCGGACTACTACCTGTTCGATCACGACGCGTTGGAACGCGGAGCGGCGCCGGTCGCGACCTTCGAACTGCCCTTCGCGGACACCACCCATCTCGGCGAGGAGCGCCTCGAGGCGCGTATCGCCCACGGCGACCCGCTCGAGTTCAGCCACAGCCTCGACGCCCAGATCGGCGGCCAGATCACCGCGGGTTTCGTCATCGCCGGCTTCTACGAGGACCGCTGGGACCCGGCCGCCACCCCTCTGGACCGCTTCATGCCGACCTCCATGGCGACGCTGGCACGGTGCTGAGCGGGCCGCGGCGCGTTTGCCTGGGACGTCCCGGACATGGTAATCAACGTCGCGGGGGAGCTCCGTCGACCAGCGCGATGCCCGAACCGGGCCGTTCGACCACGCATCCAGACAGTCACCGGACGATGAGGCCACATGGCAAAGACCACCAGCCAGGAACGCGTGAAGCGCCTGGAAGCCCACCTGAAACAGGAAAACCCGGTGCTCGCCGGGGTCGTGCAGAGCTTCCGCCAGCTAGACCGGGTAGCGGGCCGTCTCGGCCTCATCGACGACGAGGAGTCTTACGCCGCCCGGGTGTCCTGGTGGCCGGTGATCTCGGTGCTCGGCACCTTTTCCGCGGGTAAATCGACGTTCCTCAATCAGTATTCGGGCGCCGAACTGCAGCGCACCGGCAACCAGGCGGTCGACGACAAGTTCACGGTGATCTGCTACGGCTCGGAGGAAACCCCGGCGTCCCTGCCCGGGCTCGCCCTCGACGCCGATCCGCGTTTTCCGTTCTACCAGATCAGCGAGCTGATTCAGGGCGCGAGCGAAGGCGACGGTCGCGGCGTCGACAGCTACCTGCAGCTCAAGACCTGCAAGTCCGAGGCCCTGCGCGGCAAGATCTTCATCGACTCGCCCGGCTTCGACGCGGATCAGCAGCGCACCTCGACGCTGGTGATCACCGATCACATCATCGATCTGTCCGACCTGGTGCTGGTGTTCTTCGACGCCCGGCATCCGGAACCCGGCGCCATGGGCGACACCCTAAAACACCTGGTGGCGAACACCGTCCACCGGCCGGATGCCAGCAAGTTTCTCTACATACTCAATCAGATCGACAACACCGCCCGGGAGGACAACCCGGAGGAAGTGGTCGCCGCCTGGCAGCGGGCGATGGCCCAGTACGGCCTCACCGCCGGGCGCTTCTATCGCATCTATTCCGACTCCGCCGCCCTGCCCATCGAGGACGAACAGGTTCGGGCGCGCCTCGAGCGCAAGCGCGACGAAGACCTGGCGGACATCGAAAGCCGCATCCAGCAGGTCGAGGTGGAGCGAGCCTACCGGGTCGTGGGAATGATGGAGAAGACGGCCCTGCACCTGCGCGACGTCCTCGTGCCGCGGCTGGCCGATGCGCGGCGCGCCTGGCGCCGCCGGACCCTGATCCTGTCCGGCCTGGTGTTCGGCGGCGGCGCCCTGCTGTTCGTCGGGCTGACCGTGAGTTCCGGGCAGTGGCAGGGCCTGCGCTGGACGCCGCTGGCCGCTCTCGATCAGGTGACCCAGATTATTCTCGCCGTGGCCGGCGTGCTCCTGGCCGGGTACCTCTACACCACGCTGCGCCGGGTCGCCGGCCGCTCGGTGCTGCGCGCCCTGGAGAAAGACGAGGGCCTGGGCGAAGATCGCGCCGCCATCGTGCGCGCCTTCGCCAGCAATCTCAGCGCCTGGTGGCGGTCGCTCGCGTCGCCGCGACCGCGCGGCTGGTCGCGCCGTACCCGGCGTCTGCTGGACGGCGTGCTCGGCGCCTCGGACAAGTTCGTGCAGTCGTTGAACGACCGTCACGCCAGCCCGTCCGGCGCGCAAGCCGGGAAAAAGAAACGCTAACCGGCCTGCCCCTCGGCGGAATCCGGATCAGGGCGGCGGACGCAGCACGCGTCCCGCCCGCTCCGCGGTCAGAGCGCCGTCGCGGCGGGCGATGCGGCCATTGACGATTACCAGGTCGAAGCCTTCGGCGAGCTGAAACGGCGCCAGATAGGTCGCACTGGCGCGCACCTGCGCCGGATCGAACACGACGAGATCGGCGGCCAGGCCCACCTCGATGCGGCCGCGGTCGTTCACCCCGAGCTGAGTGGCGGGCAGCGACGTCATCTTGCGCACCGCCTCTGCCAGGTCGAGCAGGCGGCGCTCGACCACGTACTCCTGAATGACCTTGGCGAAGGCACCGTGACCGCGCGGGTGGAAGCCGCTCGGATGTCCGTCGGAGGAGACCGAGACCGACGGGTCGAGCAGCAGCGTCGTCTGCAGCGCCTCATCCATGACGAAGTAGGCGGCCGAAGCGCCCTGGGGCCCGATGTCGTCGATGAGCACGTCCTCGAACGGCTTGTCGAGCTCCTGGGCCAGGTCTGCCAGGGTCCTGCCGGTGAACGGTGCCGTGCCGAGCAGCGTCGCCTCCGGCCCGTTGCGCGCCAGCACCCGCCGGCGCAGGTAGTCGGCGAGCTCGCCGCGGCGCTCACGCCGCGCTGCCTCGAAGCCCGCTGCGGTCTTGGCCCACTCGGGAAACAGCAGGGCAATGCCGGTGTAGCTGGCGGTATAGGGATAGCTGTCGGCGCCGATTGCCACGCCGTCGGCCCGGGCGGCCTCGAGCTGCGCGAGGATCTCCCGGGCCCGCTCCGCGCCTTTGCCGTAGACCGACTTGAGATGGGCGACATGCACCCGGGCGTGGCGCCCCTGGGCGATGAGTTCGTCCAGGGCGACCGCCAGGCGGTCGTCGTCCTCGCTGCGCAGGTGACTCATGATGACCCGGTTGCGCGCGCCGACGCCTCTGGCGAGGCTGTCCATCTCGACGAATCCGGCGTTCAGGCCGGGGTTGTACTCGAGGCCCGTACTCAGCCCGAAGCTCACATCCAGCGCCCGGTCGAGACGATCCAGCAGCGCCGTCAGCTGCGCCGGCGTCGGCTCCGGCGCCAGCCCGATGCCGGCCTGCTCGCGCAACGTGCCGTGGCCGACGAACATGGCCAGGTTGGCCCCGATGCCCTGCTCCTGCAGCGCCGCGAGCCAGGCGCCGAGGTCCTCCACCGCCGGGCTCGAGCCATCCTGACCGAGGGTGATGGTGGTGACCCCCATGGCGAGAAAGTTCTCGAACGCCGGCGTAGCAAAGGGATCTCCGTGGCTGTGTGGATCGATAAACCCAGGCGCGACGACCCGCCCGGCGGCGTCGATCAGCTTGCCAGCCGACACGTTGTCGGCGGAAAAGGCTTCGTCGTCGACCTCGCCGACGAACAGGATGCGACCGTCCCCCACCACCACGTCGGCACGCCGCGGTTCGCCACCGAGACCATCGACGACCAGGCCGTTGGTGATCACCAGATCCACCGGCGTCGGCGTCACCGTGGCCGCCGCGGCCGGCGCCGCGACCGGCACCAGCCCGAGCAGCAGGCCCGCGAGCGCCAGCGTGACGCCAGCGCGCGGGGCCAACCGCCTCACGTGGCCACCCCCGCGCAGCCGCCGGCGGCGGCCACTTCCCGACGCGCGGTGTCGATGAGCGCGCCGCTCAGAGCGCCGGCCTCCTTCACCAGGCGCTGCGCCTCGCACACTCGACCGAGCTCGAGCAGCAGCATGGCCAGGTTGTGCACCGCCACCTCGTCATCCGGGTGCGCGGTGAGCAGCGCCCGATAGGCGTCCACGGCAGCCGGATAGCGTTCCAGGTAGTACAGGTTGTTGGCGACGCCGAGCTGCGCGGCGGGTTCGTCGGGCCAGGCGCCGAGCGCGGTGCGGAACGCCGTCAGCGCGGTCTCATGGGCGCCGATGTTCTCCAGATCCGCGGCCGCCTGCAGGTAGTTGCGCGCGGGCAGCGCCGTGGGCGGCGAGCGCGGATCCAGCACCACCACGCCCCAGTTCTGCGCCCGCGACCAGGTGGCCGCGAACCGCGCCCGAGGCGTTGCCAGCTCCGGCTCGCCCCCCGAGCGCAGCACCCAGCGATGCTCGTCGGGCCGGTACCCGACCACCACCGCATAGTGCCAGACCGGACGCAAGCGGAAAGCCAGGTTCTGCAGCACCAGCACCGGACGCCCGGCCTCGAGCTGCGCGACGATGGCGGCCTCGGTTTCGTCGATGCGCACCGCCAGGTAGCCACGCCGTCGGGTCGCCGCGACGAGCTCCACCTGCAGGGTGCCGCGCCGTTCGGGAATGTAGAGACCGGCGATCAGTTCGTCGGGATGCACGTCGGCGCCGGCGGCGCCGAGCACGGTGGCCAGCGCCGCCGGTCCGCAGAGGAAGTCGCGTTGCGCGAAGAACGGCGTTCCGGCCAGCAGGACGGCCGCGTCGGACAGCGGCGCCCGCGGCTGCGACAGCGCGCAGCCGCCGAGCAGGGCAACCGGAACCGCAGCCAGCAGGCCCAGCAGCGAGCCGCGCAGCGCAGCCATTGCGCCTGCCGTGCGCCGCGGCCGGCGCTTAAAGCCCGGTGAAGACGTTGGTGACGCCGAGCAGTTCGAGCACCAGCAGCACCACCAGCAGCACGCCGAGGACCCCGAGCACGCCGCCGCCGGCGGGCAGCTCGCCGAGCCGCGATTCGAGTTCGGCCAGTTCCGTGGTCGTGAGCGATCCGACGCGCTCCAGCGCGTCGGCAGGATCGACGCCCAGCGCTTCGAGCTGAGCGCGGACATCGTCGCGCATGAGCACCGCGTTGATCCGGGTCACCGCGTCGGCGCGTTCGGCCATCGCCATGGCCGCATCGGTGCCGACAATGCCCGCCTGCGCGGGCGCGAGCGGCGCGCACACGACCAGCGAGACCACCAGGAGTTGCAGCACGATCCTTTGCATCAGCGCCAGCATGTTCCGCTCACCTCGTCAGCTGTTCGAAGGCGCGGAGCATAACACCACCACCGGCCGATCGCCGAGAACCGTGGCGACATCGGTACGACGCGTTCAGAACGGCCAGATCATCGGCGCAATCAGCACCGCCAGGGCACCGATCAGCAGGTTCAGCGGGGTCCCGATGCGCAGGTAGTCGGTGAACCGGTAGCCGCCGGGACCGTACACCATCAGGTTGGTCTGGTAGCCGATGGGCGTGGCGAAGCTGGCGGACGCCGCCATCATCACCACCGCCACGAACGGCCACAGGCTCACCCCCAGGCTCTGCGCAGTCGCTTCGGCGATGGGAAAAACCAGCACCGCCGCGGCGTTGTTGGTGATCAGCTCGGTGAACACGCTGGTCACCGCATACACGGCGAGCAGCGCCAGCCACGGACTCTCCCCCGCCATGCCCACCCACCACAGCGCGATGCTCTGCGCCGCGCCGCTCTGACTCATGGCCTCGCCCAGGCCGAGGGAGGCGCCGATCACCGTGAGCACGGACCAGTCGATGCGGCTGCGCGCGCCGCCGGCGCTGGTGCAGCGGGTGACCAGCATCACGCCGGCCCCGAGCAGCGCCGCCTCGAGCATGCTCAGCAGCCCCGAGGCGGCCATCAGAACCATGCCGGCGAGAATGACGATGGCGACCCAGGCGCGCTCGTAGCGCGGCAGGGTGGCGTCGCGCACCTCGCTCACCAGCAGGAAGTCGCGCGAGTTGCGCTGGCGGTCGATGAACGACGGCCGCGACTCCAGCAGCAGGGTGTCGCCGGTGCGGACCTCGATGTCACCGACCTTGCCGCGCACCCGGGCACCGTTGCGAGCCACGGCGATCACCACCGCGTCGTAGCGGGTACGGAACTCCCCGGCGCGGATGGTGAGCCCCACCAGTGGGTTGGAGCGCGACACAACCACCTCGAAGAAACGGCGCTCGGCGCGCGGTGCGTCGAGCTTGAACAGCTGATCGGGCGCCGGCACCAGGCCGCGCACCCGCACCAGCTCGACCACGGAACTCACGACGCCGACGAACAGCAGCCGGTCACCGCCCTGCAGACGCACGTGGGGCGACACCGCGGGCAGTATGGTGCCGCCGCGCTCGATCTCCGCGAGAAACGCCCCCGGCAGGCTGCGCAGGCCGGCCTCTTCGAGGTTCCTGCCGATCAGCGGGCTGCCCGCGGCGACCAGCATTTCCAGGGTGTACTCGCGCACCTCGGAGGGTTCGCGCAGGGGCGACGTGCGATCCGGCAGCAGCCAGCGCGAGGTGAACAGCACGAACAGCAAGCCGGCCACCGCCAGCGGCAGACCGAGCAGGCCGATCTCGAAGAACCCGAAGCCGCGGGATTCACCGCTGTCGACGAACATGCCGTTGACGATCAGGTTGGTGCTGGTGCCGATGATGGTGCACAGGCCGCCGAAGATCGCCGCATAGCTGAGCGGCAGCATCAGCCGCGACACCGGCAGTCGGCAGCGCCGGCTCCACTCCTCGACGAACGGCACCATCATGGCCACCACCGGGGTGTTGTTGAGAAACGCGGACAGACCGGTGACCGGCAGCATCAGGCGCAGCTGGGCCGAGGCCACGGTCTTCGGATGGCCGAGCAGGCGCGAGCCGAGAAGATGAATGGCGCCGGTATCGACCAGACCGGCGGCCACCACGTAGAGCACACCGACGGTGGCCAGGCCGGGGTTGCCGAGACCGGAGAGCGCGGCCTCGGGGCTGAGCACGCCGCTGAGCATCAGGGTCGTCAGCGCGGCGACCAGAATGACGTCCGGGGCGAAGCGGGTGCCGATGAGCATGCCGACGGTGCCGGCGACGACGGCGATGGTGATCCAGGCATCAACGCCCATGCAGGCTCTCGACCGGCGGGTTCAGGCGCAGAGCACGGTCACTTCTGACGCCAGCTGCCGTCCACGCGGACCCAGCCGCCCGGGCGCGTCTTTTCGATGGCCTTCTTCGCCGCCAGCGCTTCCACCTGGGCCAGGTCGATGCCGTTGTCGCGCGCGATACGCTGATATTCCACGCGCCGCTTGGCGTTGATGTCGCCGACCAGCGCCGCAACCGCGGGCGCGGGCCGGTCGTTCACCGCCGCCAGGTAGCCCTCGAGGGTCTCGCCCACCAGGCCCTGGGCCTTGGCGTCGTCGAGGTCGAGCGCCTGCGCGGCCACCGCAGCGCCGGCCACGGCGAGCAGCAGCGCGAGCACCACCGTACGCAGAGAATTGAAAACGCTGGTTGAGCTAAGCATGGCCGTGTTCCTGAAAAGCGTCCTGGAGCGTCCCCGAATCAGAACAGGTCGCTGTCCTGACCGAACAGATCCTCGAGTTCCCGGTCCACTTTGACCCGGATCTCGTGCTTTATGTTGACGTTGAGATTGATGGTGATGGGTTCGTCGGTGGCGACCTTCACCGTGGGCGTACAGGCGACCAGCAGGGCCAACCCGGACATCACCACCACACGCGGCAGCAGCTGGTCGAATCTCGGCAAGATCGAAACCCCCCGGTGGAGAACGCGCCAGAGGGTACCGAGTCGCCGGTTCTCCGGCAATCGATTGTTCAGCGGTTCAAGCGGCGCTCGATGCCCTCGGTGACGTCCCGCTCCAGGCGCAGCGATCGCAGCAGCACCGGCAGGTTCTCGTTCACGGTGAGGTTGTAGTGGATCGGCCGGCCGCCTTCGATCGCCGGATTGCGCCCCTGCAGATGCACGGCCAGCGTGAGGTCGCCGTCGGGGCTGTAGCTGACGTCGGCATCGAGCACCTGGTAGCGGAAGTCCTGCAGCGCACGCAGGGCGAAATCGAGCCCCGGTTGGCCGGTACCGCCGGCCAGCGCCGCTGACACCCGCAGCGTACCGCCCGGCGGCTCGGCACGCACCTGACCGCCGGCGACGCTGGGGGCGTTGTCCTGCAGCACCACCGGCAGGCTGCCGGTCAGGGTGCCGCTGCCGGCAACCTGCTCCCCCTCGAGCGCCAGCACCTGCTCCAGGGACAGGTCGATCAGCTCCACGGTGAAGCGCGCGGCGCCGCGGTCGATGGCGTAGTCGAACGGCGCGAGGCGCATGCTGCCACCGAGCACGCGCGCCGTGGTCGTCTGCACCTGCACTGTGCCGCCCGCCCAGGCAATCCCGGACTCCACCGCTTCGAGGGCGACACCGGTGGCCACCGTGGCGACCCGGATCGGCGCGGGTGCCAGGGTCCAGACGCCGTCCCGGGCGCTGAATTCGAGGTCGGCGTCGAGCCCGCTCAGCCGATACTCCTCGTAGCCGGCGGCGACGTCGCGGAGTCCGACCTTGACCCTTCCGCCTGGGACCTCCGGCGAGGTCCAGGAGAGATCGGCGGCGACGTCGAGTTCCCCGGCGCTGAGATCGAATGGCTGCGTCCAGGCGAGCAGGGCGTCCGCGGCCAGACCGCTGGACACGCGCAGCGGTCCCCGGAGGGTCAGCGAACCGGCCCCGCCGTCCAGCGCCTGGGTGGCGCTGAAGGGCAGCGGCGCGAGCTTGCCGATGCGCAGCTCGCCGTCGGCGGCCACCGCGCCGTCGATCTGTTCGAGCCGGGCGAGGTTCAGTCCGACGTCGGCCGCGAGCCCGCCGTGCCCGACCCGGGCGCCGAGGCCGCCGCTGAGCCGTCGCCCGTCGAGCTTCCAGGTGCCGTCGAGGGCGGCCACCGTCACGTCCAGCTCGGGGTCCTGCCAGCGACCGCCGAGCGTGCCATCCGCCCGCGCCTCGATCTCCTCCAGGGCCGGCAGCGGCCACGGCAGCCGGATCCGGTAGCCGACGTCGAGCGCCCCGGTGCCGGATGGCAGCCCGAAACGCTCGCGGGCAAGCTCGAGCAGCGCATCGCGCAGCGCGATGGAACCGTCGACCTCCAGCTGCGCCGGCCCGAGCCGCCAGTCGACGTCGGCGTAGGGCGGCTGCGAGCCCGCCACCGGGAGCAGGGACAGGGTACCGTCGCCCGTCAGATCGGGCAGGGTCAGACGCGTCAGGCCGGCCTGAAGACGCAGCGCCCGGCCCGCGTAGCCGATCGTTCCCTCGACGTCGGCCGCCAGCACTCCGCCGTCCAGGCGCCAGCGGACGTCGCCGGTATCGATGCGCCAGTCGCCGCGATCCGGCCGCCACGCCAGGGACAGCGCGCCGTCGGCCCGGGGCGTCGACCAGTCCGGCTGCGACGGCAGCGGCCACGGCACGCTGGCCTGGAAGCTGCCGGTCAGGGCGCCTTCCCCCGCCGGAACGCCGGCGAAGCCCGCGCCGAGATCGAGCACGAACCCGCCGAGTCGCGCTTCCCCGGTCAGCGCCAGGCGTTTGCCTTCGAGAACGGAGTTCACGCTGAGGAACGGCGGCGCGGCGGCACCGGTCTCGGCGAAGCGCAGCGCCAGCCGGCCGTCGCGGGTGAGCCGAGCGGCCAGTTCGAAGCCCTGCGCCTGTGCGGGCGCATGGGCCTGCAGGTCGACGGCGAGTTCGTCCACGTCGCTGGACAGGGTCCCGCTGGCGGAGAACTCGAGCGCCGGCAGCGCCAGTTCCAGCCGCTCGACCCGGGCGCTGCGCCACGGCAGGCCGGCGAACAGGGCCGCCGGATCCGCCGCAGCCGGTAGGGGCGTGCCCGGTTTCCCGTCGGTCACCGGCGCGCCCGGCGCGTCGACCCGGACCTCGAGGCGCTCGACCACGACCTCGTCGACCCGGCCAGCGATCAGACCGCCGATGGCGTAGCCGACCCGTATCCCCGACATCTCCAGCCGGAAACGCCCGCTGTTCGCCTCCACATGGTCCACGGACACACCGTGCAGTCCGGGATGACCAGCGTCGACGTGCAGCGCATCCAGCCCCAGCAGCGGTGCAAGCCGTGGCGCCAGGTGACCCAGCAGCCACGGCGACAGCGCATACAGCAGCGCGCAGAGGGCGAGCACGACGGCCACGCCGAGCTGCAGCACGCGGAGCAGCCTCGGTCGGGAACGGTGCGACTGCGGATCCAGGGACGGCATTTACCGGACGCTCGGGTTACACTGGGCGCGGTCGCGATTTCAGCACAGGAGGTGGCCTAAAGTGTATGGCGTGGAATGGCTCATCGTGCTCGCCCTGTTGGGACTGGCGCTGGGACTCGGAATCGGATTTCTGCTCGGCGGCACCGGCCCCTTCGGCAGCCGCAAGAAACTGCTCCAGGAACAGCTGGCACAGAGCCAGCGCGAACTGACGGAATACCGGCAGGAAGTGGTGAACCAGTTCAGCACGACGGCGCGCAAGTTCCAGGCGCTGAACGACGCCTACACCGATCTCCACCAGCAGCTCGCCCACAGCTCGGGCCTGCTCTGCGGAGACGTCAGCGGCCCGCTTCTGGTGGCCCCGAGCGGTCATCAGGATCTGATTCCCAAGGAGATCCGCGAGCAGGCGGACGCCACCGCCGACGGGACCGCGGCCGCGCTGACCGGTGCCGCAGCCGCAGCCGCAGCCGCAGCCGCTAGCGCTACCGCAGAGGCTAGCGCTAGCGAAGAGACAGAGGTCGAGGCCGAAGCCGGCGCAGATGCCAACGCAGATGCCGGCTCGGAGGACGACAGCGCCCCGGAGGACGACAGCGCCCCGGAGGACGACGCCGCCATCCGGGTATCGGAGTCGACGGTGACCGGGACCGCAGAGACCGCTGACGTCGACCCGAACGCGGCCGACGGGGCGCCGCCTCAGATCGCCGCAAACGAACCCGACTCCACGGACGATCAGGCCATCGAAACGGACGCCGAGGCGGCGGACGAACCGGCGGACGAGGCGGACGAGGCGGACGAACCGGCGGACGAACCGGCCCAGGCAGCGGCCGCCGCCGAGGAGCAGGAGCCACCCAAGGTGGCGAGCGTCGCCTGACGCGTCCCGCCGCGCGGGTCTAGCGCTCCTTGAACGCTCGAACCTGTTCGTTGTAACGCTGGGCCACGGCGTTCATCTGGTCGACGCCCTGGTTGTAGATCGCCACCACCTGGGCCTGCTGCTCCTCGGTGATCTCGTCGCCCATGGCGGTCTCTGCCGCAGACAGGCACTCGAGCGAACTCTGAACGCCGGAGACGTACTCGCGGACTTCCGCACCGGCCTGGCCCATTTCCGATTCGCTGGCGTCGGCGCCGTCGGGCACCACCGGGGCCTCGGGAAACCGGCAGTGGGCGATCTCGAGTTCGGCCGCGCGCACGCCACCGCCCGCCAGCACGCCGACGGCCAGCACACCGACGGCCAGTCCGGCACGCGCCAGCCCCCTGCCCGGCGCCGGACGGCGCGGCACACGCGGCCCCGGCGAAGCGGCTTCGGCGAAACAGGTCCAGATACGCATCAGGCTCCTCCTCCTGGTGAATTTGCGAGCATCCTACCGCGAGATTTTTGTCGCTCAAACCCCGCCGCGGCGCCACGCGCGGTGGCAATTCGGCGCGCCGCTTGTCACCATGACGCCCCGTTCGGCCACCGCGATCTGCTCCATGACCGCCCGCATCTTCGTCTTCCTGCTCTGCGTCGCCGGTCTGCCCGGCTCCGCCGCGGCAGCGGTATCGGCCGCCGCGAACGAGACACCGGCGGCCGAGGCGGCGCCAGTACCCGATACGTCGGCGGCGGAGCGTCATGCCAGCTTCGATCCGGCGCCGGATCTGCAGCGCACGCCCGGAGGCAACCTGATCGTCAACGCCTTCATCATGCGGGGTCCCGTGCGGGTGGAAATCCGGGAGCAGGGCTCGGACCGGCTGCTCGTGGAGCGCCAGTCGGAGACGCTGTTTCCGTTCGAGCTGAGTCACCGCGAACTGGGCGCGGAACCGGAACAGGTGGTGGTGCACATCTACGTCGACGGCACGCTGAGTCACGAGCTGACTCTGCGCGAGGCCCCCTGAGCCCGGCGGACCAGGCAGAGAGCCAGCCGTGAGCCGAAGCGCCAGGACCGGTCCCCCCGAACAAGCCGACCCCACGGTGTTCGCCACCGCACTGGCCGACCTCGGCCGCAGCGTGGGGCTGCCCGAACCCGGCGCCCGCGTGCGCTTCCAGGCCGAAGCGCTGAGCCTGGAGACGCGCTTCATGGCGGGCGAAGCGGCCGCGGCGGCCCTGGCGGCCGGCGCAGCGACGGCGAATCAGATCGCCACCGCCCGAGGTCTGCCTGCCAGCGTCATCGATGTGGCGAGCCGCCACGCCGAAGCGTCGCTGGTGTCGTTCGCCCATCTCAGATTCGAAGATCCCAGCCGGGCGCCGCCGGCGCGCCTGGCGCCCGAGCAGCGCACCGCGGCCGCCGGTTTCCACCGCACCGCCGACGGCCGCTGGGTCTACCTCCACGCCGGGTTTCCGAACAACACCCACGGGCTGCTGCAGCTGCTCGGCGTGCACGACGACCTGGACGCTGTTCGCGCCGCGGTCGGGTCACGCTCCGGCGCCGAGCTGGAGGCAGCCGTCGCCGCCGCCGGACTGTGCGGCGCGCTGGTGCGCAGCGCCGCGGAGTGGGACGCGAGCACAGCGGGGCAGCTGCTCGGCCAGCGCCCGGTGGTGGACATCGTTCAGCTCGGCGACAGTCCGGCGGAACCGTTCCCGGCGGCCCGGGCGCGGCCCCTGGAAGACCTGAAGGTGCTGGACCTGACCCGGGTCCTGGCCGGACCCACCTGCGGCCGCACGCTGGCGAGTTACGGCGCCCGGGTGCTTCGCATCGGCGCGCCGCAGCTTCCTACCATTCCGCTGTTCGTCGCCGACACCGGGTTCGGCAAGCGCTCGGCGCATCTAGATCTCACCAGGCCGGACGACCAGCAGACCCTGCGCCGCCTGCTCCGGGAAGCGGACGTGTTCGCCCAGGGCTACCGCACCGGCGCCATGGACCGGCTCGGCTTCGGCGTCACCGACGTCGCCCAACTCCGTCCCGGCATCGTCTACGTCTCCATCAACTGCTACGGCCATGAGGGCGAGTGGCGCGCCCGGCCCGGCTGGGAGCAGCTCGCGCAGACCGTCACCGGGATGGCCGACGCCCACGGCGCGCACCTCGACGCCGACGGTCCGGTGCTGCAGCCGGCCGCCGTCACCGACTACACCACCGGCTATCTGGCTGCCTTCGGCGTGCTCGCCGCCCTGGCACGGCGCGCCGAGGTCGGGGGCAGCTACTGGGTCCGCGTGTCGCTCGCGCGCACCGGGATGTGGGTGCGGAGTCTGGGGCTGCGGGACAGCCACCGGGCGCGCGCGCCGGAGGCAGATGAAGTCGCCCGCTGGCGTACCCGCACCGACAGCGCCTGGGGTCCCCTCGAACATCTGCGTCCGGCGGTGAATCTGTCCGCGGCACCCGCGCACTGGGTGCTGCCGCCGGTGCCGGTGGGCAGCGACCCGGCGAGCTTCGACTGAAGGCGCAGGGCGGAGGTTCCAGCACCGTACATTTGCTACCATCGGTCCGCCAATGGCCTGCCTGCCGCCGGCGCCCCCAAACCGAGTCCAGGAACCCGCCATGATCACACTCAACGTCAACGGCACGTCCCGGGACGTGGACGTCGATCCGACCACGCCCCTGCTCTGGGTGATCCGCGAGAACCTCGCGCTCACCGGCACCAAATTCGGCTGCGGCATCGCCCAGTGCGGCGCCTGCACGGTGCACCTGAACGGCAGACCGATCCGCGCCTGCGTGACCCCGGTGGCGGCGGCGGCCGGGCAGCAGCTGACCACCATCGAGGGCATCGGCGACGGCGACGCCCTGCACCCGGTGCAGCAGGCCTGGATCGCCGAGCAGGTGCCGCAGTGCGGCTACTGCCAGTCCGGTCAGATCATGAGCGCGGTCGCGCTGCTGCGTGACAACCCGGCGCCGGACGATGCCGCCATCGACAGCGCCTTGAAGGGCAACATCTGCCGCTGCGGCACCTACCCACGGGTGCGCCGGGCGATCCATCGCGCCGCCGACGCCCCGACCGGCGCCACCGCCACGGTACAGACCTGGGATCCGGAGGTGCGTCATGGGTAAGTGGACCCGACGCGCGTTCATCGCCACCGGCAGCGTCGCCGGCGGCGCCCTGCTGGTGGGCATCGTCATCCGTCCCGGTGACCGGCGCGGCGAGCTCGCGCCGCTGGTGGCCGGCGACGGCGAGCACCTCGTCCACGCCTGGGTGAAACTCGCCGCCGACAACAGCGTCACTGCCATCGTGCCCCATTCCGAGATGGGTCAGGGCGCTCAGTCGGCCCTGGCGCAGATGCTGGCGGACGAACTGGACGCGCGCTGGGAAGACGTCCGCGTGCTCGAAGCGCCAGCCGCCGACGGCTACGCCAACTACGCCCTGGCCAAGGGCTTTCTTGCCGGCGGGCTCGACATCCCCAGGGTGCTGGTGCCCACCGTGGACGGCGCCATGATGAAGATCAGCGACCTCATGCATCTGCAGATCACCGGCGGCAGCCTGAGCGTACGCACCACGGGCGTGTACGGGATGCGGGTAGCCGGCGCCGCCGCCAGGCAGGTGCTGCTGGCCGCCGCCGCTGCGCGCTGGGAGGTTCCCGAGAGCGAACTGTCGGGCAAAGACGGACAGGTGATCCACCCGGGTTCGGGACGCAGCGCGCCGTACGCCGAGTTCGCCGAGGCCGCCGGGCGGCTGCAGCCCTCCGCCACGCCGACCCTGAAGACGCCGGATCAATTCACCCTGATGGGCAGGAGCGTGCCGCGCCTGGACATTCCACAGAAGGTGACGGGAGCCGCGAACTTCGGCATCGACGCCCAGGTGCCCGGCATGCTCCACGCCGCCATCCGCCGCGCGCCGGTGTTCGGTGCGCGGGTCCAGAGGGTCGACGAGACCGCGGCGCTGGCGATGTCCGGCGTGCACCGGGTGGTGACCCTGGACGATGCGGTCGCCGTGGTGGCGGACGGCTACTGGCAGGCACAGCAGGCTTTGGACAAGGTGCAGGTGAGCTGGACCGCCACCGAGGTCGACGGCATCGACAGCGACGGCCTGTTCGCTCAGTTCGAGCGTGACATGGACACCGCGGTGGCGAACGGCGACGAGCACACCGACCTGGCCGTGGGCGATGCGCGCGGGGCTCTGGCGCGGTCCGACCGGGTGGTGGAGGCCAGCTATCGGGTGCCGTACCTGGCCCATGCCTGCATGGAGCCGATGAACGCCACCGCCCGGGTCGCCGACGGCGCCTGCGAACTCTGGACCTCGACCCAGAATCCGCTCGGATTCCGCTACGCCGTCGCCGAGGCGCTGGAGTTCGATGCCGACCGGGTGACGGTGCACAACGCCTACATGGGCGGCGGCTTCGGCCGCCGTTCCGATCCGGACTACGCGATCCAGGCAGCGCGCCTGTCCGCGGCCGTGAACGCGCCGGTCAAGCTGATCTGGTCGCGGGAGGAAGACATCCGCCAGGACCACTACCGTCCCGCGGTGCTGTCGCGCTTCAAGGCCGGCCTCGATGCCGAGGGTCGTCTGCTGGCCTGGGAGAACCAGTTCGTCGACAAGCACGAGCCCGCCGAGGCGCCCCACGTGCCCTACGACATCGACAATCAGCTCGTCCACTACGCCGACAGTCCCACCCACGTGCCGTTCGGCCCCTGGCGCAGCGTCGACCACTCCCAGCACGGCTTCTTCACCGAGTCGTTCATCGACGAGGTGGCCCACGCCGCCGGCCGCGACCCGTTCGAGTTCCGCCGCGACCTGCTCGACGCCGCCCCGCGCCACCGGGCGGTACTGGAACTGGCCGCGGAGAAGGCCGACTGGGGCCGCGCGCTGGCCCCCGGCCGCGGCCGCGGCATCGCCCTGCAGAGCTCCTTCGGCAGCGTCGTCGCCCAGGTGGTCGAGGTGACCGTGGCGGGCGGCAAGGTCAGGGTCGATCGCGTGGTGTGCGTGGCCGATCCGGGCTTCGCGGTGTCACCCGACGGCCTCACCGCGCAGATGGAGTCCGGCATCATCTACGGCCTGACCGCGGCACTCTACGGCGAGATCTACATCGACAACGGCGCGGTCGCCCAGAGCAACTTCCACGACTATCGGATGCTGCGCATGGACGAGGCGCCCGTGATCGAGACCCACATCATCAACTCGGGAGCCGCCTGGGGCGGCGCCGGCGAGCCCGGCACCCCGGGCATCGCGCCGGCTCTGGCGAACGCGGTGTTCGACGCCACCGGCACGCGGATCCGCGAGCTGCCGGTGGGCCGCTACGATCTGGATTTCCGGATCGAGGAAACCGACGAGGTCGGATGACCTAGGTGGGGGCCACGTCGAGTGGCCAGAACGGCGGCCTAGTGTGCTGCGCTGAAGTAGCCGGTGGCGTAAGCGTCGAGCGCCGACGACAGACGCAGATCCTCGATGAACCCGCAGTGGCCGCCGTGACGCGTCAGCGTCACGAAGTCGGCGCCGTCGGCCTCGAGCAGTGCGCGGGCATGGGCGGCAGGCACCACGGGATCGTCCTCGGTGGCGAGTATGCGCACCGGCAGGCGCAGCGATCCGGAGAGATCGCGGGTCAGCGTGTAGTGGCTGTAGTACTCGTCGGCGTCACGGTACGGCGTGTGCCGGGAAACGAAGTAGTCGGTCAGCGTGCTCACCAGCGACAGCCGCCGGATCGCCGCGAAGTCGTAGCGATCGGGGAACGCGGCCTCCTTGTCGACGAAAGCGCGCCGCCACTTGCGCAGAAAGTAGTGCCGGTACACGGCACGGCCGCGATCGAGTTCGGTCACCGCCGCGCCGGGATCGAGCACCGGACAGACCGCCAGCACCGAGCGGAATCCGCGCGCGGTTTCCGCGTGGCGAGCCAGCCGCAGCACGAAGTTGCCGCCCAGCGAGAAGCCCATGAGGCTGCCGTCGTCTTCACCGTAGTGATGCAGCAGCCAGTTGGCGGCGTCGACGACCTCGTCGATGCGCGCCGCATTGAACATCGCTTCGTTCAGGTGGCTGGTCTCGCCGTGGTCACGCAGCAGCAGCCGGGCGACACCGAATCCGGCGCGATGCAGGGCGGTCGACGCACGCCGCAGGTAGGGTGAGTCGGCACGCCCGAGCCAGCCGTGGATCAGCACCACCAGGGGTGCGCCGGCTACCGGGTTGACCAGCGCCTGCAGGCGCACGCCGTCCCGGCACGGGATGGTGACGGTCTCCGCGCGCTCGACCAGCTCCGCGCCGACCCCGTCGCGACCCCGCACCAGGCGGCTCGACAACAGCGTCTGCAGGTGCGGCGAGCGCAACAGCGGGTGCGGACGGAAATCCATATCGAATCAGTCGACGAGGTAGTACTCGAGGGTCGACACCACCCGGACGTTCTTGATGTGCGGGTTGTTGCTGTCGCGATCGCTGATGCTGAACTGACCCTGACGCGCCGAGCGGATCTTGCCCAGGCGGCTGTCGGAGTCCCCGGCGAACTTCTCCGCCACTTCCCGGGCATTGCGGGTGGCCTCTTCGATCATCGCCGGCTTGATCGCGTTCAGACCGTTGAACAGGTACTGGGTGCGGAACTCGTAGTTGTCCTGATTCAGCACGATTCCGGCCTTGCCGAGTTCCAGCAGCTCACCGCCGGCGCGGCGTACCGTGTCGATGTCCGCGGTGAACACCGTCGCCACCTGGGACACCGAGTAGCGGAGCTTCACGTTCGGATCGCCGTAGCCCTGCGCCAGCCGGTCGGTGATGTTCGGCGCGCTCATGCTGATCTCGTCGTCACCGAAACCGCGCAGGGTCAGGAACGCACGGACCTGCTCGCCCTGACGCTCGATCTGCGCCAGCAGCGGCTCGAGATCGTTGCCGGCCACCACGTACTGCAGCGGCCAGATCGCCGTGTCCGCCGCTACCTCGCGCTCGGCCAGACCCTTCACCTCCACCGTCCGCTCCAGCGCCCGCGCGGCATAGAACCCGTCCCCGATGAAATAGCCGGCCACGGCAATGCCGATGGCGAGCACGACACCCAGCAGTGCGGCGGTGGCGGTGTTCAAGGAACGACTCCGGATGGCGCGGGCGCTAAGGCTAGCTCACGCCGGGACCGCCGCGCCAGGGCCTCCGCGGCCACGATCACGCCGCGGCCAGCGCCTGGTCCAGGTCCTCGAGGATGTCGTCGATGGCCTCGATGCCCACCGACAGCCGGATCGCCTCCGGCGCCACGCCGACCCGGCGCTGCTCGTCCTCGGTGAGCTGGCGGTGGGTCGTGGATGCCGGGTGACAGGCCAGGGACTTGGCGTCGCCGATGTTCACCAGCCGCTTGAACAGCTTGAGCGCGTCGTAGAACTTCACCCCGGCCGCGAAGCCGCCCTGGACGCCGAAGGTCATGATGCTCGCCGCCCGGCCCTTCATGTACTTCTGCGCCAGCTCGTGATGCGGGTCGCCGGGCAGGCCGGCGAAACGCACCCAGTCCACCTTGGGATGCGCCTGCAGGTGCTTCGCCACCGCCAGGGCGTTGTCGCAGTGGCGCTCCATGCGCAGCGACAGGGTCTCGATGCCCTGCAGCAGCAGGAAGGCATTGAACGGCGACAGCGCCGAGCCGGTGTTGCGCAGCGGCACGGTGCGCGCCCGGGCGATGTAGGCCGCCGGTCCCATGGCTTCGGTGTACACGACCCCGTGATAGGACGGCTCCGGCTCGTTGATGGTCCGATAGCGTCCGGCATGTTCGGTCCATGGAAACTTGCCGGAGTCGACGATGATGCCGCCGAGCGTCGTGCCGTGACCGCCCATGTACTTGGTCAACGAGTGCACCACCACGTCGACGCCGTGGTCGATGGGCTTGAGCAACGCGGGGGTGGCGACGGTGTTGTCGGTGATGGACACCACGCCGTGGCTGCGCGCCATGGCCGCCACGGCGGCGACGTCGACGATGTTGCCGGCCGGATTGCCGATGGATTCGAAGAACACGGCCTTGGTGCGGGCGTCGATCAGCTTTTCGAGATCTGCCGCCGAGTCTCCGTCGGCGAAACGCACCTCGATGCCCTGACGCGGCAGCATGTGCGCGAACAGGGTGTACGTGCCGCCGTAGAGCTGGGGCACGGTGACGATGTTGTCGCCGGCTTCCGCCAGGTTGAGGATCGAGTAGTTGATCGCCGCACTGCCGGCGGACAGCGCCAGCGCCCCGATGCCGTGCTCGAGCGCGGCCACCCGCTGTTCGAGCACGTCGCAGGTGGGGTTCATGATGCGGCTGTAGATGTTGCCCGGCACCGCCAGGTTGAACAGGTCCGCACCGTGCTGGGCGTCGTCGAACTCGTAGGCGACGGTCTGGTAGATGGGTGCGGTGACCGCCTTGGTGGTGGGATCGGTCTGGTAACCGGCGTGGATGGCCAGGGTTTCGTCTTTCATGCCTCGAGGCTCCGCTGTCCGATGGGAGCCGGGCATTGTGCAGATACGATGGGGCTAAATCGACCCCGGCAGTCGCGCGAGGCAGTCGCGCCCTCAGCCGGCGAAGCGCCTGGGCAGGAACGGCGCAGCGTCCGGTTCCGCCGGCCGGCCCTGGACGAAACTGCACACCATGGCGCCCGTGACCGCAGCCGTAGTGAGGCCGATGTGCTGATGGCCGAAGGCGGCGATCACCCGCGGGTGCCCGGGCAGCGGTCCGATGGCCGGCAGAAAGTCCGGCAGGGTCGGCCGCGATCCGCGCCAGCGCTCGGAAACCGGCGGCAGCGGCTCGCGGAACAGCCGGGCGGCCCGGGCCGCGAGCAGATCCGCCCGCTGCCAGGCAGGCGGCGCTTCGCGGCGCGCGAACTCGACGGTTCCCGCCACGCGCAACGCACCCGTCAGCCCACCGGTCATCGGCGTGACGATGAAACCGTGCTCCGCGGCCGCCACCGGCGCACGCAGGCGAGGCTCCGGCTCCGAGAGCACGACGTGATAGCCCATCTCCGCTACCAGGGGCACGGAAACCCCGAGGCTCCGGCATACGGCCCGGGACCCGAGGCCCGCTGCCAGCACCGCGTAGCGCGCGCGCAGCCGACCAGCACCGACGGTTGCGACCAGCTCATGGGGCTGGGCGTTCAACGCCGTCACCGGGGCGCCGATGATGCGCCCGCCCGCGGCCGCGAACGCTGCCGCCAGGCGCTCTACCAGCGCCCGCGGATCGAGCACGTGGGCGACCTGCGGGTAGTAGACGCCGCGACTCAAACTCTCGGAAAGCGCCGGTTCCCGGTGGCGCAGTTCGGCGCCGCTGAGAATCTCCCACTCGACGCCCAGCGACCGCGCCGTGCGCCGCTCCGCGTCATCCCGGTCGAAGGCGTCGCCGTTCGCATAGACCGAGTACATGCCCCGGGCCAGCAGCAGGTCGCGGGCACCGCTGGCCTCGAGCTCGTGCTCCCAGGCGGCCAGCGCGCGGCCGGTCAGGGCGGCCGTGGCGCGGCTGCCGTGCTGCACCCGATCCGCCCGGCATGCCGCAGCAAAGCGGGCGAACCAGGGCAGCAGGCCGGGGATCCGCGACGGCTTCAGGTACAGCGGACCTTCGCGGTCGAGGAGCATGCCGGGCACCCGGCGGAGAATCTCGGGCCGCGCCATGGGCAACACGTGATCGGCCGCAATGACCCCGGCGTTGCCGTGGGAACAACCGCTCCCGGGAGATTGCGGGTCGGCGACGACCACCGTGAATCCGGCCCGCTGCAATGCCCGGGCACAGGCCATGCCCACCACTCCGGCACCAATGACGAGCACGTCGACGAACTCCGCCTCACCGAGGAGACCGGCGTTTGCATGGCCGGTCACGACGTCGCTGGAACGTTCACGGTGAACCCGGGCCCGGAGCCGCGCTCAGCCGCCGGGCCGCGACGATCTGCAGCACGACGAAGATCAGCATCAGGACCAGACACCACGCATGGCCGGTGAGAATGCTGCGCGCCAGTTCGCTCTGCAGCTCCGGCGAGTCTGCCTGCTGACCGAGACGGATGGCCCGGGGGACGATCACCGCGATGGCGGCGACCGCCGGGATGGTGGCGGTGACCACCGCACCCGCCCGCAGCCACAGCGGCAGCGCGGTCCTGGCTAGCTGCACGACGCTGCCGAGCACGGTCAGAAGCAGCATCAGGCTGACGAGATTGCCCATGGGGTCGGCGTCGGTGGTAACCCGCCGGTAGTAGCCGGCGATCGAGGCGAGGATCTCGGGCGCGACGATGTCCGCCTGGCCCCACACCTGCACGTCGAACATGAGGTCCATCCACAGCACCGCGCAGAGGAATCCACCGGTACCGATCAGCAGCTGCGGCATGCGTATTCACCCCCGTCGTCGTGCGGGTCCTGGCTCAGCTCAAGACTCTGCAACGCCCTCGAAGAAATCCACCTCGCCGGTGTCCAGGGAATACTCCGCTCCGACGATCATCAGATCCCCGTGCAGAATCAGCTGCTCGAGCTGCTCCGACCCGTGGCGCAGCTGATTGGTGGCCGCACGCACATTCGCGCGCACGGCACGGTGCACCAGCCCGTCGCGATCGCTGTCGCCGAAAGCCTCGAGCAGCGGCTCGACGGACGGCCGCACGCGGTCGACGATGGAGCGCAGATTGCGCGACGGATGCCCGGACGCGCCGGTGAGCACGTCCAGCGTCGCCAGCACGGCACCGCAACGCGAATGCCCGAGCACCACCACCAGCCGGGTACCGAACCACTCGGTGGCGAACTCGACGCTGCCGATCTGCGAGGGCGCCACCACGTTGCCGGCCACGCGGATCACGAACAGGTCACCGAGGCCCTGATCGAACACGATCTCCGCAGGCACCCGGGAGTCGGAACAGCCGAGAATGATGGCGAAAGGGCGCTGATCCTCGACCACGGCGCTGCGCCGCGCGGGGCTCGCGAGCGCATCGCTGGACAGCTCACCGGCGACGAAGCGACGGTTGCCGACCTGCAGTCGACGCAGCGCATCGGCGGCGGAGATCATCGGGCGGGCTCCCGGCATGACGAGGCGCTGACGGTTTGCATGACGGCTAGTGTACCCGCATTTGCTACCATCGATGACCGGTCGCAGGAGAACCGCTTTGGCACAATCCGGAGCCACCGACGCCGTGCGACGACGCGCCGTCAAGGCCAGCAATCTGCTGGTGCTGGCGATCACCCTGGCCGCCGCCCTCTGGGGTCTGTGGTGGCTCTACGACCGGCTCACCAACACCTACGTGCTCGACGCCCGGGTCTCCGCCGACATGCTGCTGCTGTCGAGCCAGGTCGCCGGCTGGATCGTCGAGGTACCGGCGGAGGAATCGCTGTCGGTGCGTCGCGGCGACGTTCTGGTGCGCGTCGACCCGCGCCGCGCCCAGGCCCACTTCGCCGAACTGCAGGCAGGCGTCGACGTGCTCGACGCCAACATCGACACCGTGACCGCGCGCATCGACCTGATGGAACATCGCACGCGAAGCCATCTGGATGCCGCCCGGGCGCGCCTGCAGGCGAGCGAATCTGCACTCGCCGCGACCGCCGGCGATCTGGAGGTGGCCGATGCGGAGTGGCAGCGCGCCAGCGCGCTGCGCGAGCGCAACCTGCTCTCGCAGCAGGAGTTCGAGGAGATCCGCAACGTCTACCGCAGCGCCGTGCAGACCGAGCGTGGACGCCAGGCGGAGGTGGCCACCGCCCGTGCCGACGTCGCCGAGGCCGAGGCCGACCGCGCCGAGGTCGCGGTCCTTCAAACCGAACTGCGCGCGCTGCAGCAGCGTCGCGTGCAGGCCCTGCGCCAACTCGAGCAGGCCGAGACGGAGCTCGACTACTACACCATCACCAGCCCGGTGAACGGCGTGATCGACGAACTGTTCGTGGACCCGGGCGAGCACGTCTCGCCGGGACAGCGGGTGCTGGTCATGCACGATCCGGCGCGGCTCTGGGTCAAAGCCAACGTCAAGGAGACCGACCTGCACTACCTGACCCCGGGCGCCGCGGTGCGCGTCAGCGTCGACGCCTATCCGGACGAGTCCCGCCGCGGCGTCATCCGGCGCATCGGTGACGCGGCAACCAGCCAGTTCGCGCTGTTGCCGAACCCCAACCCGAGCGGCAACTTCACCAAGGTCACTCAGCGCGTGGAGGTCACCATCGACCTCGAAGAACACGATCCGCGGCTGAAACCGGGGATGATGGTCGAAGTGAAGATCCCCCACGGCTGATGGCGGAGTCGGCCGGAAACTACCCGGTTCCGGAAGGCATCGAAGCCTCGCCGGGCTTTCTCGCCAGGTTCCGCGAGATCGGCCCGTCCTATCGCTGGTGGGCGGCCGGAGTGGGCATGCTCGGCTCCTTCGCCACCCTGCTCACCGCCACCATCGTCAACATCGCGATCCCCGACATCATGGGCGCCTTGGGCATGACGCTGGACGAAGCGCAGTGGCTGGCCACGGCCTTCCTCGCCGCGGGGACCGTGACCATGCTGGTGACGGCCTGGTGCATCCGCGCCTTCGGCATTGCCGCCACCTACGTCGTCGCCATGCTGGTGTTCATAGCCGGCTCGCTGCTCGGGGCGGCCGCCGGCACCACCGAGACACTGCTCATCGCCCGGGTGATCCAGGGTGCCGCCGCCGGGCTGGTGACGCCGATCAGCATGGTGGTCACCGCCCAGGTGTTCCCGATCAGGAACCGCGGCATGGCCATGGGCCTGATGGGCGTGGGCACCATCCTGGCACCGGCCCTGGGACCGACCCTGGGCGGCTATCTGGTAGACCACCTGTCCTGGCGCTGGGTGTTCGTCGGTGCGGTACCGTTCGTGATGATCAGCCTGCCCATGGCGCGTCGCTTCTTCCCGGCCCGCGACGCCGTCGGACCGCGGCCGTCGTTCGACTGGCTCGGCACCCTGCTGTGCGCTCTGTTCATTCTCGGCCTGCTGGTGGGACTCACCGACGGTCAGCGCCACGGCTGGGACCACGATCGGGCACTGCTGAGCCTTGCCCTCGGCGTCGTCGCCTTCGTTGCCTGGGTCGCCTGGGAGGTGTTCACCCCGGATCCGATCCTCGAGCCACGGCTGTTCCTCAACCCACGCTTCGCCGCGGCCGCCGTGGTGACCTTCACCGTCGGTATCGGCCTGTACGGCTCGACCTACGTGTTCCCGCTGTTCCTGCAGAGCGTATCGCGACTGATCGCGACCGAGGCCGGGCTGCTGATGGCGCCGGCCGGCCTGGTCATGGCTGCGCTGTTCCCGCTGGCCGGCCGCCTCGCCGACCTCACCTCGCATCGCGCCATGATCGTCGTGGGGCTGGCGCTGTTCGCGCTCAGCAACTATCCCATGACCCACGCCGACGCCTTCACACCGACGGCGCAGATGCTGCTCTGGTACGCGGTGGGACGGGTCGGCCTGGCGATGATCTTTCCGAGCCTGAACGCCGCCGCCATCAACCCGTTGCCGCTCGCGCTCATCGCCCAGGGCTCCGGCGCCATCAACTTCCTCCGCCAGCTCGGCGGCGCCTTCGGCATCAATCTGATCTCTCTGGCGATGCAGCAGCGCATCACCCTGCACTACGACGCGCTGAACACGACCCAGACCTGGGACAACGCCACCACCCAGGAGCTGATGCGGCTGGTGGTCGAGCAGCTGCGCTGGTTCGGGATCACCGGCTATCGCGGTTTCGAAGCCTCGTTCGGCTATGTGCAGAGCGTGCTCGGCGCGCAGAGCACCATGCTCGCCTACCGCGACATGTTCTTTCTCATCGGCGCGGTGTTCGCCCTGACCCTGCTGCCAGCGGCATTCATCGCCGGAGCGCGTCTGCGCGGTCGGAGCTGAGGCTCAGCGGCAGTCGGGCACGCGTCCGGCGGCGCGGGCCCGGGTGGAGATCTGCATGTACTCGCCCATGCGTGCGTTCAACTCGGTGATGCGCGTCTGGCTGGACGGGTGCGTGGACATGAACTCCGGCGGACCGCCGCCGCCGGCGGCTGCCTGCATGTTCTGCCACAGCTTGACGCTTTCCCGGGGATCGAAGCCCGCTTCCGCCATCAGCTCCAGCCCGACCAGGTCGGCCTCCGCCTCCTGGGCGCGGCCGAACGGCAGCAGCACACCGTACTGGGCGCCGACGCCGAGCAGGCCGAACAGCTGCTGCTTCATCGGCGTGTTCGCCCCGACCGCGATCTGTGCCAGCTGCAGGCCGGACTGGGTGACGAAGTTGGTGGAGACCCGCTCGTTGGAATGGTTGGCGAGCACGTGGGCCACTTCGTGGCCGATCACGGTGGCGAGCTGCCCCTGATTCTCCGCGACGTCGAGCAGCCCGGTGTACACGCCGATCTTCCTGCCCGGCAGCGCGAAGGCGTTGGCCTGGTCCTCATCGAATACCCGGATCTCCCACTCCGACGGTTGCCCGTTGGGCAGGGCGCGGATGATGTTCTCGGAAACACAGGTCACGTAGCCGTTGACCTTGGCGCTGCTGGCCACCGGGGTCTTGGTCTTTATGTCCTGAAACGCCGCGACCCCCATCTGGGTCATCTCCGCGTCGGGAAACAGGATCAGCTGGTTACGGCCGAGGGGTGAGGTGGCGCAGGCATAGACCAGAACGGCGCTGACGAGCAGCGCTGCAGATCGCAGTGTGACCATGGCGGCAGGTTTCGGACTGAACATGCCGGGAATGCTACTGACTCAGAGGAACGTCGGATAGTCCGGATTCCACATGGCCTCCCGGGCGGCGTGCGCGATGTCGGCCGGCCGCGGGGCGCGCGCCAGGCCGGCCGCGTGCGCCTCCTCGCACACCGCGATGGCGCCCGCCGCGGTGATGTCGCGCAGTCGAGCCACGTCCGGATAGAGCAGACCGCGCTCGAGTTCGGCCTCGGTGACCTGCGCCGCCAGCGCGTCGGCCGCGCGGCTGATCATGTCGTCGGATACCTCGCTGGCACCGGCCAGCAGGCTGCCGAGACCGAGAGCCGGAAACACGAACACGTTGTTGCCCTGGCCGATGTGTACGGTCCGGCCGTCGTGCTCCACCGGCGCGAACGGACTGCCGGTGGCGATCAGCGCCCGCCCGTCTGTCCAGCGCAGCAGATCGACCGGCACCGCCTCGCTGTTCGGGGTGGGATTGGACATGGGCATGATCACCGGCCTCGGCACGGCCGCGGCCATGGTTCGCACCAGGTCCTCGTGGAACGCGCCGGTCTGACCCGAGGTGCCGATCAGCACGGTGGGACGGTAGCCGGCGACCACCGCCTCCAGCGAGCGCTCGTCCTCGAGGCCGTGGTCGCGGGCAAAGGCCAGGGGCCAGGCGAGCTCCGCCTTGTAGGCGTCGGCGTAGTGGCGGTCGTCCACCAGCAGGCCGCGGCTGTCGAGGGTGGCCAGGCACTGGTGCAGGTCCGTCTCGGCGACGCCGGCCCGGCGCAGCGCGGCCTTGATCTGCCGGGCGATGCCGAGACCGGCCGCGCCGGCACCGTGGATGACGATGCGCTGCTCGTCGAGCCTGCCGCCGGTGACCCGCAGCGCCGACAGCATCCCGGCCAGCGCCACCGCGCCGGTACCCTGGATGTCGTCGTTGAACGACAGCAGCCGATGCCGATAGCGCTCGAGTATCGACAGCGCGTTGTCCTTGCGCAGGTCTTCCCACTGAATCAGCGCCCCCGGAAACAGCTCGGCGAAGGCTTCCACGAACTCTTCGACCAGCGCGGCGTAGGGCTCGCCGGTCATGCGTTCGCTGCACCAGCCGAGGTACATGTCGTTCTGCAGCAGAGCCTTGTTGTTGGTGCCGACGTCCAGGCTGATGGGCAGGGTCGTGGCCGGGTCGATGCCGGCACCGGCGGTATACAGGGCCAGCTTGCCCACCGAGATCGCCATGCCGCCGGCACCCTGGTCGCCGATGCCGAGAATCGATTCGTTGTCGGTGACCACCGTGAGACGGACCTCCCGGCCAGCGGTCGCGTTCTCGAGCACCTGACGGATGTGACCACGGTCGGCGGGCGTGATCCAGACCCCGCGGCCGCGCTGGAAGACCTCGCTGAATCGCTGGGTGGCGAGCCCGACCGTAGGGGTGTAGACCACGGGCATCAGTTCCGCGAGATGGTCCATCAGGATGCGGTAGTAGAGATGCTCGTTGCGGTCCTGCAGCCCGGCCAGCTCGCGGTAGCGGGCCAGCGGGTCGGCAATCGTGGACAGCCGCTCATAGAAGCGCACGGCCTGCTGGTCCTGACTGTTGCAGGCGGCCGGCAGCAGCCCGTGCAGGCCCAGCAGTGTGCGCTCGTCGGGGGTGAAAGCGCTGCCTTTGTTCAGCAGCGGATCGCGCATCAGCGCCTGACCGCGCAGCTGGGTATGCTGGATCTTGTTCTTCATCAGCTCTCTCCCAGCGCGCCAGCGCCAATCAGTGTGCTGATCTCCGCGTCGTCGAAGCCCGCGCCGGCAAGCACGTCGCGGGTGTGCTGGCCGAGGCGTGGCGCCGGCGCCCGCGGCGCGACCTCGAGATCACGGAAGCGCATCGGCGCGCGCACGCTGCGGTAGCCGCCGAGGGTCGGATGCTCGATGGTCGGGAACATGCCGATGGCCTCAGCCTGGGGATCGCTGGCCACCTCGTCCAGGGTCAGCACCGGACCCCACACCAGACCTTCGCGATCGAAGATCGCGCCCCATTCGTCACGGCTTCTGCCCGCCATCACGGCGTCGATGGCATCCACCAGCTCGGCCATGTGATCGTAGCGGCCGCGGCCGTCCTTGAAGCGCGGATCCTCCAGCCACTCGGGTTTGTCGAGGGCGCGCACCAGCTTGTCGAAGGCATCCGGCGTGAGGGTGTTGAGTACCACCCATTTGTGGTCGCCGCAGGGGTAGCGGTTGGCGGCGGGCGTGAGTTGCTGGTGCCGCGCCCGACGCCGCACCGGCGCGCGGTCCACGGCGGTGACGCCGAAGTCGGTGGCCTGGGTCCATATCGCTGCCTCGAACAGCGACGTCTCCACCACCTGGCCCTGGCCTGTCCGCTCCGCGACCCGCAGCGCGGCGAGAATCCCGCCGAGCAGCGCAAGACCCGCGGTGTGGTCGCCCTGGGCCGGACGCGCCATGGGGACCTCGCCGTCGTCCCCCTCGCGCATCGCGTCGTAGAGGCCGGAGCGGCCGAAGAAGGCGGTGACGTCGTAGCCGGGCCGGGCCGCTTCCGGGCCGTTGCTGCCGTAGCCGGTGAGCGTGGCGTGCACCAGCGCCGGGTTGAGCGCCATCAGGGTCTCGGCGTCGAGCCCGAAGCGCTGCTGACGCCGGGGCAACAGATTGCACAGAAACACCTCGGCGTGCTCCACGAGCCGGTGCACCACGGCGGCACCTTCCGGCTTGTCCAGCGCCACCGCGATGGAGCGCTTGCCGCGGTTGTCGACGTCGAAGCCGAAATCGTAGCCCTTCAGATCGCCGTCGATTTTTGCCGGACGGCCGATGCCGCGCATGGGATCGCCGGACAGCGGTTCCACCTTGATCACCGTGGCACCCATGTCGGCCAGAATGGCGCCGGTACTCGGCGCCGCCATGTAGTTGTCCACTTCTATGACGGTGATGTCTGACAGCGGTGCACTCACGGCTTTCCCCTCCGGATGGCTGCGTGCCCACCCGCCTTACGGATGGTGCGTTCGGTCGTGGGAGGTAATTGTAGAGGAACCGCCGGCACGGCGTCTGCGCCCTGCTTGCGCGGCCGCGGCGCTCACGCCGGCTGCAGTGTGTGCACGGTGATTTCGGCGGGACAGTTCAGACGCACTTCGGCAATGGAGGTGCCGGCGCCGGGAGAGGTGTAGCCGAGCATGTCGCCGTAGCGCCAGGCGCCGCGTCCAAGGCTCCGGGGAATGCGGGCATCCAGGAACAGCGGGATGCGCCCGGGCAGACACAGCTGGCCGCCGTGGGTATGACCACAGAGCAGCAGGGCGACGCCGCTGTGGGCGGCCTGGCGGTAGACTTCCGGAGTATGTGAGAGGAGCACCGTGAGCGCGCCGCGATGGGCATCGGCCAGCGCCTTCTCGAAGTTCTCCACGCCGAAGAAGTGGGCATCGTCGATGCCCGCGAGATAGATGCGCTGGCCTTCGCGCTCGATCACGACGCCCTCGTTCATGAGCACCGCGATACCCATGTCTTCCAGCGCCGGCAGCATGAGCACGCTGTCGTGGTTACCGAGCACCGCGTAAACGTCGCCCGCGAGGCTGGCGCGCAGACGCTCGAGGTTGTGCAGGGTGGGTTCGATCTCACCGCTGGTCAGGAACCGATAGTCGCCGGTGAGCACGCACAGGTCGTACTCCACGCCCCGCGCCGCCTCGATGATCGCGTGCGCCGACGCCTCACTGGCATCGATGTGCAGGTCGGAAAGGTGAAGGATGCGGTAGCCGGCAAATGCCGCCGGCAGGCCGGCCAGGCGAATGGCGTTGTGTTGGGCGATCACGGTGTGGGCGTTTCGACGGGCGCGGCCATGCAGGCCGGAGAGGCGCAGGCCGGCGCGGATCAGCGCGGGGAACGAGTACCAGTTCTCCGGATGAAAGACGCTGCGCGCGCGGCGGAACACCTGGCTGGCATGGTCGGCCTCTATGCCCAAACGGGTCCGGGCGTGCACCCGCCCCAGGCGCGCTTCCAGACGCGCCTCGAGGCTGGCCCGCAGCGTGCTGTCGACCAGCGGCAGATCGGACCGATCAACCCTGGCGTGACGCGTCATTGCTCTGACAGCCGCTGGAACGCATCACCATACCGCTCGGTCCGTAAACGATCTGCCGACCATAACACCGCCCAGGCGCGGCTCCCAGCGCCGCTCAGGGGTACACCCGGCGGCCCGCGAGGTAGGTTTCGAGCACCCGGGTTTCGTTGATGGCCGCAGGCTCGATGTCGAACAGGTTGGCATCCAGCACCACCAGATCGGCCAGCTTGCCGGGTTCCAGGGTTCCGGTCTGATCCTCCTGGTGCATGAGGTAGGCGACGTTGCGCGTGTAAGCCGCCAGCATCGTGTCGAGGGAGACCGCCTCGGCGGCGTTGAGCACGCCTTCGACCAGCCCCTCGGGATCCTGCCGGGTCACCGCCACCTCGATGGCGTCGAGCGGGTTCATCGACGACACCGACCAGTCGCTACCGCCGACGATGGTGCCCCCGGCGTCGTGGAGGGAGGCGATGGGATACATCCGCTGCACCCGCTCCTCGCCCACCGCCGGCAGATTCACCTGGGTGATGTACAGGTCAGGGTAGGCCCACAGGGCCTGGAAGTTGGCGAGCACGCCGAGCTCGGCGAAGCGCGGGTAGTCGGCCGGGTCGACCAGCTGCAGATGGCAGATGTGATGGCGGTTGTCGCTGGGGCCGTTGGCGGCACGTGCCGCCTCCACCGCGTCCAGACCTTCGCGCACGGCGCGGTCGCCAATGGCATGCATGTGCACCTGGATGCCGCGGGCATCGAGATCGGTGACCAGCGCCTTCAGGTCTTCCCAGGGCACGTTGAGCGCACCGACCCGGCCGGCACCCTTACCCTGGGGGTCGAGATAGGGCGTCAGCAGCGCGGCGGTTTCCCCTTCGAGCACCCCGTCGAGAAAGATCTTGGCCGCATCCGCCCGCACCAGCCGGTCGCTGCCACGGTCGCCGGGTGCCAGCAGGGCTGGATCCGCCGGCGCCGAGCTGCCGCCGGCCATGCGGATGCTGGCGACGATGCGCGCGCTGAGCCGCCCGTCCGCTTCCAGCCGGCGCCAGGTATCGAGCTCCGGACGCTCCACGGAGGCGGCAACGATCGAGGTGATGCCGAAACGGTTCGCCGCCTCGAGAGCCGCCAGCGCCCCCGCCAGGCGGACCTCGTCGGTGATCGGCGGGAGCTCCGCGCGCACCAGCCCCTGAGCCGTTTCGCGCAGCGTCCCGGTGGGCTCGCCGGCGGCGTCGCGCTCGATCACGCCGAGCGGCGGATCCGCCGTGTCCGCCGTTATCCCGGCCCGCGCCAGCGCTTCGGAGCTGACCCAGCCGCTGTGGCCGTCCGCACCTTCCAGGTACACCGGACGCGCGCCGACGATGTCGTCCAGCAGTCGCTTGCTCGGATTGGCGTCCGCGAACAGACCGAGATTCCAGCCGCCACCGACCAGCCAGTCGTCGTCGGCGGCGGCGGTGTCCGGCAGCTCCCGGTGGCAGGCGGCGATGAGGCCCAGGGTCTCTTCCACCGTCGCGGCGCTGCTGACGTCGCACTGCAGCGACTGGATGCCGCCGGCGATCGGGTGCGAGTGGGCGTCCTGAAAGCCGGGCATGAGCATGGCGCCGGCGAGGTCGCGCACCTCGCCGCGGTAGCCGGCGGTAATCTCCGCCGTGCTCCCCAGCGCGAGAATGCGGCCGTCGCCGACGGCGAGCGCCTCGGCCCAGGGCTGCTCGGGATTCACGGTGTAGACCGCGCCGTTGACGAAGATCAGATCCGCCGGCTGGCGCACGTCCGCGGCGACCGCGGCCGCCGCCGCTCCCCCGGCGTCGGGGCCGGAAGGCTGCGAACATCCCGCCACCGCGAAGGCCAGGATCAGCCCCCTCAGGAAGCGGCCCAGCCCACCCGCCGGACCGAGCGTTACGATTCGTCCCATGTCGCACCCCCTCCTGCTGTCAAACAGTGTTGTCACAACGATTCATCAGAAGCGATCGAGCATCGCGTAGTAGAGCATGCCGGCCACCAGGGCCGGCCAGCGCAGCAGCCGGCCGCCGGGAAAGCGCACGTGGGGCAGCCGCGCGAACAGGTCGAAGCGCTCGGCGCTGCCGGCCAGGGCATCGGCGATGAGCCTGCCGCCCATGTTGGCCATGGCGACGCCGTGGCCCGAGTATCCCTGAGCCCAGAACACCTGACCGTCGCGGCCGAAATGCGGCATGCGCTTGAGGGTGATGGCCAGGGTTCCGCCCCAGGCGTAGTCGATGGCGACGTCGTCCAGACTCGGATAGACCTCGAGCATGAAGCGGCGCACGAAGCGCTTCACGTCCCGGGGAAAGCGCGGGCTGTAGTTCTCGCCGCCGCCGAAGATCAGCCGCCGGTCGGGCGAGTTGTGGAAGTAGTTCACCACGAACCGCGAGTCCACCACCGCGACGTCGTCGCGGTTGATGCTGCGCGCGCGCTCGTCGCCCAGAGGGGCCGTTGCCAGCACGAAGTTGTTGATCGGCATCTGATACGACTCGATGCCCCGCGCCAGGCGCCCGAGATAGCCGTTGCAGGCGAGCACCAGGAACTCGGCATCCACTTCTCCGGCCGCGCAGCGGACCTGCACGCGGCCGTCGACCTGCCGGTAGTCCTGCGCCGCGGAGTGCTCGAACAGCCGCGCGCCGTGGGACTCGGCGGCCCGGGCCAGACCGAGCGCCAGATTCAGCGGATGCAGATGCCCGGCGCCTTCGTCCAGATAGCCGCCGAAATAGGTGCGCATGCCGAGCATGGCGGCCATCTCGTCGCCGTCCACCTTGCGGCAGCGATGGTAGTCGTAGCCCTCGGCAAGATGATCCACGTACTCCCAGAAGCCTTTCACGTGGCGCGCCCGGTGGGCGGCGTGAAGCTCGCCGTCCTTGAGATCGCAATCGATGGCATAGCGATGGATCCGATCGCGGACCAGCGCGTTGGCGTCCACGGCCACCTGCCAGAGGCGTCGCGCCGTCTCGGCGCCGAGCCACTGCTCGAGCTCGTCCTGTTCCTTGCGCTGACCCATGCCGAGCACGCCGCCATTGCGGCCGCTGGCGCCGCAGCCGATCCGGTACCCCTCCAGCAGCACGACCTGGTAGCCGCGAGCGGCGAGTTCGAGCGCCGCGGACAGTCCCGTGTAGCCGCCGCCGATCACGCAGACATCGGCGCTCAGTCGCTCCGAGAGCCGCGGTCGCTCGACCAGCCCGCGCGCGGTCGCGTAGTACCACGAGTCCTCGAAACCCAGCGCACTGCCCATGTCCCGACTCACGGCGCCGCGCACCTGGACCGGGACCGCGTCACGCCAGCGCGTGCGCCGTGGCGGTGAGCACGCGGTCGGCTTTGTCCAGAAGCTCGTCGATCTCGCCGCGGCTGATCACCAGCGGCGGCGCGACGATCATGGTGTCACCCACGGCACGCATCACCAGGCCATGTTCGATGCAGAGATCGCGGCAACGCTCCCCCGCATGCTGGTCCTTGGAGAATCGGGTGTGGCCCTCGCGCACCAGTTCCAGCGCACCCATCAGGCCGAACATGCGCGCCTCGCCGACGATGCCGTGGCGGGCGCCGAGTTCCTGCCAGCCGCGGGCGAAGTACGGGCCGATGTCGTCGTGCACCCGCGCCGGCAGACCCTCACGCTCGATCACCTCGAGATTCGCCAGCGCCACGGCGCAGGCCACCGGATGCCCTGAATAGGTATAGCCGTGGGCGAACTCCCCGCCGTCGGCGCCGAGAACGTCCGCCACCCGACGACCCACCAGCACCCCGCCGAGGGGGATGTAGCCGGACGTGACGCCTTTGGCGAAGGTCAGCAGATCGGGCTCGAAGCCCATGCGCTCGTGGCCGAACCAGCGCCCGAGACGGCCGAATCCGGTGATCACCTCGTCGGCAATGAGCAGGATGTCGTGCTCGCGGCAGATCCGCTGCACCTCGCCCCAGTAGGTCTCCGGCGGGATGATCACGCCCCCGGCTCCCTGCACCGGCTCGCCGATGAAAGCGGCCACGTTGTCCGCCCCGAGACTCTGGATCTTCTCTTCGAGGCGTCGCGCCACGTCGATGCCGAATTCTTCCGGCGTCGCGTTGCCGCCGGCTTCCGGGCCGGCTTCGAAATAGTAAGGCTGCTCGATGTGAACGATGTCCGGAATCGGCAGGCCGCCCTGCTCGTGCATCGCCTTCATGCCGCCAAGACTCGCCGCGCCGATCGTGCTGCCGTGGTAGGCATTGGTACGGCTGATGATCACCTTCTTCTGCGGCCTGCCCATGAGCTGCCAGTAACGCCGCACGAGGCGGATGTTGGTGTCGTTGGCTTCCGACCCGGAGCCGGCGAAAAACACGTGGGAGAACCGGTTGCCGGTGAGGTCCGACAACCGTTGCGCCAGGTGGATGGGCGGTTCGGTGGTGCACTGAAAGAAGCTGTTGTAGAACGGCAGCGTTTCGAGCTGCCGGGTGGCCGCCTCGATCAGCTCCCGACGGCCGTAGCCGACGTTGACGTTCCACAAGCCCGACATGCCGTCGAGCAGCTTGTTACCCTGGTGGTCCCAGACGTAGACCCCTTGACCCCGGACGATGACCCGGGTGCCGCGCTCGGCGAGGGCCTTGAAGTCGGTGAACGGGTGGAAATGGTGGGCGCGATCGCTCTGTTGAAGCTCCGCGAGCTGGCTGGGCATAGGTATACTCGTGCGTCCGAAGTTAGGGAAAAACCGGCGAACCGGGGCGGAGCATATCACCGCCGAGGCCATCGCCCCCACCGGGCACCTTGCCAAGGGCAGCCGCAAATGAGGTCGCGACTTGACTGAAGATAGAGAGCCGGGGCCGGACCAGACGGGACCGGCGCCGCAATCGGCCGGCGACCCGTTCATCAGCGAGCCGTGGAAGCAGCCTGGCGTCGAGCCGTTCGTGCGCATCGAGGCGGTCAGCAAGCGTTTCGGCGACTTCGTCGCCGTGGACGACGTCAGCCTCGACATCTACGAGCGCGAGTTCTTCAGCCTGCTCGGCGGATCTGGCTGCGGCAAGACCACCCTGCTGCGGATGCTGGCCGGACTCGAGATTCCCAGCGCCGGGCGCATCTTCATCGACGGCCAGGACATGACCCGGACACCGCCCTACGAGCGCCCGGTAAACATGATGTTCCAGTCCTACGCCCTGTTCCCGCACATGAACGTCTGGAACAACGTCGCCTTCGGCCTGCGCCAGGACAAGGTGCCGAAAGCCGAGATCGCCGAACGCGTCGACCGTACCCTCGAGATGGTGGAGATGGACCGCTTCGGCAAACGCCGCCCCGACGCCCTCTCCGGCGGTCAGCGGCAGCGGGTGGCCCTGGCCCGGGCGCTGGTGAAGCGACCCAAGCTGCTGCTGCTCGACGAACCCCTGGCGGCGCTCGACAAGAAACTGCGCGAGCGCACCCAGCTCGAGCTGTCGCGCATCCAGGAGCGGGTGGGCATCACCTTCGTGCTGGTCACGCACGATCAGGAAGAGGCCATGAATCTGTCCACCCGAATCGCCGTGATGCGCGACGGCGCCTTCGACCAGGTGGGCACCCCGCGGGAGATCTACGAGACCCCGGCGAACCGCTTCGTCGCCGGCTTCATCGGCTCGGTGAACCTGCTCGAGTGCGAATCCCACGACGCGACGCGCCTGAGCGCTGCCGGCGGCGCCATCCGCCTGACCCTGCCGGAAGCGCTGCCCGCGCACCGCGCCGACGCCCCGGTGTGGGTCGCCATCCGGCCGGAAAAGATCCGCCTCCAGCGCGAGGCGCCCGACCACCCGGCGGCGGGCAACGCTGCCACCGGGCGTATTGAAGAGATCACCTATCTCGGCGCTCACTCCATATTTCACGTGCGCACCGATACCGACGCCGAGTTGACCGTGACCGTGCCCATGCACAGCCGCCGCAACGAAGCCGCCTTCACCTGGGACGAGTCGGTGTGGCTGACCTGGACGGCGGAGAGCGTCGTGGTGCTGCCGGAATGAACGGCAGCCTGCTCGGCGGCCGCGGACGCTGGCTGGTCTACGCGGTACCGCTGCTGTGGTTGACCCTGTTCTTTCTGCTGCCGTTCTTCTTCGTCCTGAAGATCTCGCTGGCGGAGTCGATCATCGCCCAGCCCCCGTACACACCGCTCATCGGCGAGGCTCCTGACGGCGGCTGGTCGTTGCAGGCGACCCTGGCCAACTACGCCTTTCTGCTCGACGACCGCCTGTATCTGCTCTCCTACCTGACGTCGCTGCGCATCGCCCTGGTTTCCACCGTTCTCTGCCTGCTGATCGGCTACCCCATTGCCTATGCCATCGCCCGGGCCCGGGGCCGGGCCCAGCTGATCCTGCTGATGCTGGTGATCCTGCCGTTCTGGACCTCGTTTCTGATCCGCGTGTACGCCTGGAAGGTGCTGCTCCAGGGTGGCGGGGTGATCAACGGCGTTCTGCTGTGGCTGGGCGTGATCGACGCGCCGCTGAACATGCTCTACACCGAGGGCGCGGTGTACGTCGGCATCGTCTACTCCTATCTGCCGTTCATGATCCTGCCGCTGTACGCGGCGCTGGCGCGCCTCGACTACTCCACTGTCGAGGCGGCCCTCGACCTCGGCTGCCGGCCCTGGCAGGCTTTCCTCAAGGTCACGGTGCCGCTGTCGCTGCCCGGCATCATCGCCGGTTCTCTGCTGGTGTTCATTCCCGCCGTGGGTGAGTTCGTGATTCCGGAACTGCTCGGCGGTCCGGACAGCATCATGATCGGCCGGGTGCTGTGGAACGAGTTCTTCGCCAACCGCGACTGGCCCATCGCCTCGTCCGTCGCCATCGTCATGCTGCTGATCCTGGTGCTGCCGATCGCGCTGCTGCAGAACTCGCGCAGGGAAGTCGGCGACCGCGAAGCCGAAGCCCATGCGTAAGCCCATCACCCTCGTTAGCCTGGTGCTGTTCGGCTACGCATTTCTCTATCTGCCGATCCTCACCCTGATCGTCTACTCGTTCAACGGCAGCGACCGGGTGATGGTCTGGGGCGGATTCTCCACCCGCTGGTACAGCGCCCTGCTCGAGAACGATCAGATTCTCAGCGCCGCCTGGCTGTCGCTGCAGATCGCGGTGATGAGCGCGACGGCGGCCACAGCCCTCGGCCTGCTCGGCGGCTACGTGATGGTGCGCTTCGGCCGCTTCCGCACCCGGACGCTGTTCTCCGGCATGCTCGCCGCACCCCTGGTGGTGCCCGAGGTGATCACGGGGCTTTCGCTGCTGATGCTGTTCATCGCCCTGGAAGCCCAGTTCGGCTGGCCGTCGGGACGCGGCGTCACGACGATCAGCATCGCCCACATCACCTTCTGCACCGCCTACGTGGCCGTGGTGGTGCAGTCGCGGCTGTCCCAGCTCGACCCGTCCCTGGAAGAGGCCGCCATGGACCTGGGCGCGCGCCCTGTGCGCACCTTCCTGCTGGTGACGGTGCCGCTGCTGGCGCCGGCCCTGGTGGCCGGCTGGCTGCTGGCGTTCACCCTCTCCATCGACGATCTGGTGATTGCCAGCTTCGTCTCGGGCCCCGGCGCCTCTACGCTGCCCATGGTGATCTTCTCGAAGGTGCGTCTGGGACTGTCTCCGGAGATCAACGCCCTGGCGACCCTGCTGATCGCTGCGGTCATCGTCGGCGTGTCCATCGCCCTGCTGATCAGCAGCCGCGGCCGCAGCACCTCGACGCCGCGCTGACGCAACGGGCGCGGGCCACGCCTGCGGAACTTCCGCGCCATCGATCTGCCCAATCTCTCACACCGCCGCGCGGGAGACGCGGTCGCTTCGACGATCGGGGGCAAGCTGAAGACGAGCCGGCCGGTCGAAAGAGCATCGAACCTGAGGGAGGAAGCGAACTCGAACCGAATAACGAGAGGACTTCCATGCCATACCGACAACTGACGCTGCTTTCCGTCTTTCTTTTCCTGCTGACGCCACCGCTGGTCCATGCCCAGGCAACGGACGCGGCGGAAGCCAGTGCCATCGAGAGCCTGCGCGAGACCGGCAAGGCGTTCGCCTCAGTAGCGCGCGCGGTGTCGCCGTCGGTGGTGTTCATCTCGGTCGAAGGCGGCCGACAACCCCAGCAGTTCGCCCCCGACGACTTCCTGCGCCGGTTCTTCGGCGATCAGTTTCCCGGCGCACCACGCCAGCAGCCGCCCCAGGGTGACAACCGGGTTCTCGGCCAGGGTTCGGGCTTCGTCTTCGAAGCCGATTCCGGGCTCCTCTCCGACCGGTCCTACATCATGACCAACAACCACGTGGTCGAGAACGCGGAACGCATTCGCGTGCGCTTCCAGGACGGCCGCGAGTTCGATGCCACGGTCAAAGGCACCGATCCGCAGTCCGACGTGGCGGTGATCGAAATCCCTACGGCCGAAGTCAGGCCGCTGCCGCTGGCGAACTCCGCGGAACTCGAGGTCGGCGAGTGGGTGGTGGCCATCGGCAGCCCCTTCGGGCTGCGTTCGACCCTCACCGTGGGCGTGGTCAGCGCCACCGGCCGCACCAGCGTCGGCATCAACGACTACGAGGACTTCATTCAGACCGATGCCGCCATCAACCCGGGCAACTCCGGGGGGCCGCTGGTCAACCTGAGCGGTGAGGTGGTGGGCATGAACACCGCGATCTTCAGCCGCAGCGGCGGCTACATGGGCATCGGCTTCGCCATCCCCATCGACCTGGCGAAGAGCATCGCCGCTCAGCTGATCGACGGCGGCAGCGTCAGCCGAGGATTCCTCGGCGTGTCGATTCAGCCGCTCACCCCGGAGCTGGCGGAATCCTTCGGCATCGACCGCAACGAGGGCATCCTCGTCGCCCAGGTATCGAAGGACTCACCGGCGCAGCGCGCCGGCATCGAAGTGGGCGACGTGATCGTCGGCTTCCAGGGCAAGCCGGTCCAGGACACCGGCGACTTCCGCAACCGCGTGGCCCTGACGGCCCCCGACAGCAAGGCGGACCTCACCGTGCTGCGGGACGGCAAGCGCCGCACGCTGAAGGTTTCCATCGGCGCCCTGGCGGACGCCGGCAGCGTCGCCCGGAGCGACGGCGCCGCTGCCCGCGATGTCGGCATGGCGGTGCAGACGCCGACCGCGCAGATGGCGCAGCAGCTCGGCATCGAGCCCGGCGCCGGCGTGGTGGTGACCCAGGTGTCACCGGGATCTCCGGCCGCCCGCGTCGGCATCACACCCGGCACCGTCGTCCTGCAGGTGAACCGCCAGACGGTGGCCAGTGCGGAGGCCTTCTACCAGGCCATCGAGAGCAGCACCAACCGGCGCGCCGTGCTGCTGGTCCGCTCCGGCGACGCCCAGCAGTACGTGGTGTTGAACTGGTAGGCGGCTCGCGTCCGGTGCCCTGTCACATCGACAACCTGCCGGTGGGAGCGAGGCTCCCACCTTGACAACCCTTCCCCCGGCAACCGACAGTGCCTGCAGCCTTTGGAGGAGGAACGTCATGAGCGAGACCGATCCGAACCCCACGCCCACCGGCAGCGCGCCGGGCGGCGGGGTGAGTCCCGACGAACGGCAGTGGGCCATGTTCGCCCACCTGGCGGCGCTGGTGGGCTTCGTCATTCCGTTCGGCAACCTGATCGGCCCGCTGGTGGTCTGGCAGATGAAGAAGGACACGATGCCGTTCGTCGCCGATCAGGGGAAGGAGTCACTGAACTTCCAGATCACCGTCGTCATCGCCGTGCTGGTCTGTGTGCTGCTGATGGTGATTCTGATCGGCGCGCTGCTGCTCCCCATCGTCGGCATCGGCGCCCTGGTGTTCACGGTGATCGCCGCCATCAAGGCCAACGGCGGCGAAGCCTACCGTTATCCCGTCGCGCTGCGCCTGATCAAGTAGCCGACCAGTCCACCGCCCGGGCCGGCTGCCGTCATCGCCGCCGGCGCCGCCGGCGCCGCTCGGCGGCAGCCTCGCCGAAGGCACGGAACAGCGCCACGGAATTGGCGTCGTCGGCGTAGCGCCACTCCGGGTGCCACTGCACACCGATCAGAAAGCCCGCATGGTCCGGCGCGCTCACCGCTTCCACCACGCCGTCGGGCGCGACGCCTTCCGCCATCAGCGCCGGCGCGAGATCGCGGATCCCCTGGCCGTGCAGGGAGTTGACCTGAATCTCGTCGGTGCCGAGCAGGCGCCGGAACAGGCCCCCCTCGCGCAGCTTCACCGCGTGGGCGGGTCGGTACTGATCCGCGCGGGGCGCCTCCGGGTCCTCCCGATGATCCATGAGCCCCTCCACCTGGTACAGGCGCGTGTGGAGCGTTCCGCCGAGCACCACGTTGAGTTCCTGAAATCCGCGGCACACGGCGAACAGCGGCACCTCCAGCGCCAGCGCCCGGCGGATCAGCGGCAGCGCCAGGGCGTCGCGCTGGGTGTCGTGGAGTATGTCCGGATCGTCCGCTGCGCCGTATTCCGGCGGCGCCACGTTGCTCACGCTGCCGGGCAGGAAAACGCCGTCGGCCATCTCCAGCAGCGCATCGAGGTCCATGTGCCCGCCGAGGGGCGCGAGATCCTCGCCGGGGCCGAACGCCGGCACCAGCAGCGGCCACACGTCGGCGCCGTGAGCTACCGCATTGATGTATTTCTCGCCCACACAGTGGAACGCATGGATTCCCACCTGCTTGACGTCGCAGGGAATCAGCACGAGCGGTTTGCGCTGCACCACGGCCGCGCTTACATCCCGGTCTTCAGCTGCGTCCACAGCCGGTTGCGCGCGCGCACGTAGTCGGGCGCCTTCACCGGGTTCGGGAACAGCCGCTGCATGACGGACGGCGGCGGGTAGATGGCGGGATCGTTGCGGATCTCGGGATTCAGCAGATCGAGCGACGCCCGATTGCCATTGGCGAAGTAAGTGTGGTTGGTGTTGTTCGCCGCGATCTCGGGGCGCAGCAGGAAGTCGATGAGCTTGTGGGCATTGTCCACGTGGGGGGCATCCGCCGGAATCGCCAGCAGATCGAACCAGATGATGCTGCCCTCCTTCGGGATCACGTAAGTCAGGTTCAGGCCGGCAACGGCATCGTTGATCGCCTGGTAGAGGTCACCCGACCAGCCCAGCACCAGACAGACTTCGCCGTTGGCGAAGTCGTCGATGTACTGGGAGGAATGGAAGTAACGCACGTACGGACGAACCTTCGCCACCGTGCTCATGGCTTCCTCGAGGTGCTCGAGATCGCTCGACCCGGGCGGATGGCCGATGTAGTTCAGCGCGATTTCGTTCACCTCGTCCGCGGCGTCGAGCATCGTGATGCCGCAGTCCTGGAGCCTGCTCGCGTACTGCGGGTCGAACAGCAGGTCCCAGGAGTCCAGCGGCGGGTCTTCGATTCGGGCCTTCACGGCGTCGAGATTGATGCCGAGACCATTGGTACCAACGGCATAGGGTACGGCGTAGCGGTTGTCCGGATCGAGCAGGGCGATCTTCGCCATGACCTCCGGATCGAGGTTGCCGTAGTTGGCCAGTTTCGCCCGGTCGATGGGCTGATAGAGATCGGCTTGGCGCTGCACCTCGAAGAAGTTGCCGGTGGGGACGACGATGTCGTAGCCGGTGTTGCCGGCGAGCAGCTTGCCTTCGAGCACGTCGTTGGAATCGTAGACGTCGTAGCGGACCTTGATACCGGTCTCGGCCTCGAATGCCGGTACGGTCCGGGGATCGATGTAGTCCGACCAGTTGTAGAAATTGACGACGGTGGCGGTCGCGCCGTCACGGCCCGACTCGGAGCCGCCGCAGCCACCGAGTAACAGCGCGCCAGACGCGATCACACCTGCCAGAGCCGGCTTCAACATTGCCCAAGTTCCTCGAAAAAGATGCCGTGAAATTTCAGGAAACGACCCGGGCGGCGAGCATAGCACGCGGCTCAGCACCCGGCGCGCGCCGGTGCGCCGTCCGGGTCCGGCGGCGGTTTCGCCAGCAGAAACGCGACCGACCCGAGCAGCGACAGACCGGCCAGCAGCGCGAGCCCACCGCGGTAGTCGCCGGACACGTCGGCAAGATAACCGGCGATGATCGGACCGCTGGACATGCCGATCATGGCGACCAGAGAAGAGAAACCCATGATGGTGCCGAACGACGTTGCGCCGAAGTAGTCCGCGCGCATCGCCACCATCAGCGGCGCCCGGGCACCCCAGGCGACGCCGTGCAGCGCCGCGAACGCCACGACCATCCACCAGCTCGTCGCGAACGTCACCAGCATCAGCCCGCCGGCGTGGGCCAGCATGCACACCGCGCAGATGAAGCGCTTGTCGAGCAGGTCGCCGAGATAGCCGCCGGACAGCTGGCCGACCATCTGGAACACGGTGAGCAGCGCCACCACACCGCCGGCAGCCGCGAGGGAATAGCCGAGCCCTTCGGTGAGGTGCAGGGCCAGATGCACCATCACCGCAGAGACCGTGAGCAGCGCCAGACCGTGGCCGGCGGAGATCAGCCAGAAGGCGCGGGTGCGCATGGCTTCCCTGGCGCTGAAGTCGCGGCGCAGGCGCGGCAATGGCGCCGCGTCGGGAGCCGGCGGCGCGCCGCCGTCCGGTCGTTCGCCGATTTCGGCCGGACGATGCCGGACCCGGCTGACCAGCGGCATGCCGACCACGATCACCACCACCCCGGAGATCAATGCCGTGGTGCGCCAGCCGAAGCGCTCCAGCAGGACGATGACGAGCGGCACCGAAAAACCTCCGAGCGCGAAACCCATCTGCGAGATCGCCACCGCCTTGGCGCGATGACGATCGAAGAAATTCACCAGCGACACCATCAGCGTGGCGAAGCCGCCGAGGCTCGAGCCCAGCGCGATGATCAGAAACGTCAGGTAGAAACCGACCAGGCCGTCGACCCGGCTGAACAGGAGAAAGCCGACGCCGAACAGCAGGGTGCCGATCTGCAGGATCAGACGCGGCCCGAACCGGTCCGCGAGCCAGCCCTGCAGCGGTCCGAGAATACCGCTCTCCACCCGGGTCATGGCGAACGCGCCGGCGAGCACGGTCTTGCTCCAGCCGAACTCGTCCTCGAGCAGCACCGCGTAGGCACCGTAGGACTGCATCAGCAGCAGGCCGGCCAGAAACTGAACGCCGGCCGCCGCGGCGACGATCCACCAGCCGTAGAACACCCGGCCCTGGGGCCTCAGCACGCCGTCGATGCGTTGCCAGGAAAATCTCATAGTCGCGCATCATAAGCGCCCGCAGGCGCAGCGACGGCCGCGGCGGGTACAATCGCGTCCATGACCCGCATCACCCAGCGCACCGACATCGTCGACGTCGACGGCAGCGCCATGGAGGTGTTCGTGTTCCAGCCGGACCAGGACGGGCCGCTGCCCGGGCTGGTGCTGGCTCAGCACATTCCCGTGGGCCACACGGGCATCGAGAACGACACCTTCACCCTGGCAACCGCCGAGCGTTTCGCCGCCGCCGGTTTCGTCGTCGCCGCGCCCTTCATCTTCCACCGGTGGCCCAAAGACGCCGCCATCGAGCGCAAGCGCGCGGAGGCGCGCGACGACTGGATGGTGGCCGACGTGCGCGCCGCCTTCGAACTGCTGCGCCGCGACCGGGCCGTGGCCGCGGACCGCATCGGGGTGGTGGGCCACTGCTGGGGCGGGCGCGTCGCCTGGCTGGCCGCCTGCCATCTGCCGGATCTGGCCGCCTGCGCGATGTTCTATGGCGGACGCATCAAACTGGCCATGGGGCCCGGCAGCGTTCCGGCCATCGATCTCGCCGGCAACATCCGCTGCCCGGTGATCGGGTTCTTCGGCAACGACGACGCCAATCCGAGTCCGGCCGACGTCGACGACTACGAGCGCGCGCTCAGTGCAGCGGGCGTCAGCCATACCTTCTACCGCTACGCTGGCGCCGGTCATGCATTTCAGAACTTCCCGACGCCGGAACGCTACCGCGAGACGGCGAGCGAGGACGCGTGGTCGAAGGTGCTGGCCTTTCTCGCGCGCACCCTCGCGACGGAGGTCCCAGGCCGGTGACCACGGCCGACGCGGCCCTGGACCGGGCCTACCGTCGTGCGCACTATCGCCTGCATCTGCGAACCGGGGCACTGGATCTCGAGGTGGATCGACGCGAGCCCGCGCTCGCCGCGCTGCTGGCCGGGTACGGAGTTGCCGGCGCCGCCCTGATCAGCGCGTGCAATCCCGGCAGCCGGCCGACCTCCACAGAGGCCAATGTCGCTGCGCAGGCCCGGTTGCTCGCGCGGGTCAGCGCGGCCGGCTACCCGTGGCACGACGCCGAAGCGCTCGATCCGGATGGTGCGTGGCCCGCGGAGCCCGGCCTGCTTATCCTCGGCATCGACCGAACCCAGGCACTGGCCCTGGCCCGCGACTTCTGCCAGAACGCGCTGCTTTACGTCGATGGCAGCGCGGCGCCGCGCCTGATCTGGACCCGACCTCCCGCGCTCTGAGGTTGCGCTCAGGCGGCGCGATCGAGCTCGGGCGGGCGCTCGGGATAGCGCTGACGATGGCAGGCACTGAGCCGCTCCCAGAGCAGCGCCGTCGCATCCGCGACGCGGGTGCCGGACGCGAAGCGGACCGGCTCGAGAATGTCCACGGCCGCCGGTCCCGGGGTGACCTCGCGCTGGCCCTTCGGGCGCATTTCCTTCAGCCCCGACAGGTACACGGGCACCACGGGCACGTCCTGCTCCAGCGCCAGCAGCGCCACGCCGGCGCGGAACCTGCCCAGCGCCTCGCCGGTGGCCCGGGTGCCTTCCGGGAAGATGCACACCTGCTGGCCACGGGACAGCAGCCAGCGCGCATGATCCAGCGCCGCCGAACCCCCGCCGCGCCGGATCGGGAAGTTGCCGAGCACCAGGGACTGGTACCACGGCTGGAGAACCAGTTTGCGCCGGCCCTTGACGTACCAGCGGTCCTGCGCGGCGCCGAAGAACAGGCGCCGCCGGGTCCGTTCCGGCATGGCCTGAAACAGCACCAGGGTGTCCATGTGGCTCTGATGGTTGGCGATGAAGATGCACGGGCCGTTCATGGCTTCCACGTGCTCGCGGCCGGTCACCGTCAGCTCGGTGCAGTAGCGGTCCACCCAGCGGGTGTAGGCGCGGCGCCGCCACAGGCGCCGGACCAGCTTGGCCCAGGGCTGAATCTGCCAGGGATGGGGCCCCGCGTGCTGCAGATCCCCGGTCTGTGGAATCGTGTCGACTGCCATGTCTGCCTCCGTGATAGACGTCGATCGCTTTGCGCTACGTCCGTGGAGAAAGCAAAAGCCAGGCCAGGTCCTCGAACCCGCGACCGCGCGCGGTCGAACGCAGGCACGCACCGCGCGCCAACGACGGGACGGGGTTCAACGCCGTGCACGAGTCGATCCCGATGCACCAATTCGGGGCGCATCGGTCGTCCGGTCCGGCCTGACGGCGCAGCCGACCCGTCGGGACATGGACCGTCGCCGGGCGCCGGTTTACCCTGCTGCCAGCCGCCGTCGCCAGTCAGCACCCCGACGGTCGAGGAGCACCGTGAAGGACCAACGCGACAACCGCCGCGATTACACCGCACCGAGTCTGCATCGAAGCACCCTGGCTGCCGATCCGCTGGATCAGTTCGAACGCTGGTTCCGCGACGCGGTAGACGCCGACGTCAAGGATGCCACTGCCATGGCCCTGGCCACGGCCGCCGCGGACGGCACGCCGGCCGTGCGCATCGTGCTGCTGAAGCATTTCGATGCGGAGGGGTTCTGCTGGTACACCGACTATCGCAGCGCGAAGGGCCGCGATCTGGCGGAGAATCCCCGGGCGTCGTGCCTGTTTCACTGGCACGAGTTCGAACGCCAGGTGCGCCTCAGCGGAACCGTGGAGAAGCTGAGCGCGGCAGCGTCAGAGGAGTACTTCGCGAGCCGCCCGGCGGACAGCCGCTTCTCGGCCGCGGCATCCTGCCAGTCGGCGCCCATCGAGAACCGCGCGGCGCTGGAGACGAAGGTAGCCGAGCTGCGGCAACGCTTCCCCGACGGCGCGGTGCCGAAGCCAGGGCAGTGGGGCGGCTACCGCCTCAAGCCCCACAGCTACGAGTTCTGGCAGGGCCGCGAGGGCCGGCTCCACGACCGCTTCCGCTACCGGCGCATTAGCGCCGGCGGGCGCAGCAGCGCCGGCCCCTGGGTCATCGAGCGCCTGCAGCCATGAGCAGACACGACGGAGTCACGGGGTCGGTACGTACTTGATCACCTGACGCGGTCCGACCTCGGCGCCGTAGACGTTGCCCATGCCATCCACAGCCACACCCTCGGCGCCGCTGGTGCCGGACTCGTCCTGGTTCGGTTCCGGATCGGGAATGAAGGCGTCGACGAAGCCGTCTTCCACGCTGCCGATGCGGATGCCGCGCTTCCAGCCGGGATTGCGCCGGTAGTTCGACTCCGAGTCCGCCACGTAGAGGATGTCATTGGCGTCGATGAACAGCCCGCTCGGCCGGCCGAACTGGGTCCAGGTCTCGAGATGCTTGCCGTCCTGGTCGAAGATCTGCACCCGACTGTTGGCGCGGTCGCCGACAAACAGCCTGCCCTGGGAGTCCATGGCCAGGGCATGGGGCTCGTTGAGCTCGCCGGCGCCGCTGCCCGGCGTGCCGAACTCCATCAGGTAGGTGCCGTCCGGGGCGAACTTGACGATGCGGTTGTTTACCGGCTCGCCGGGGCTGGAGCCGTGTCCGTCGGCGACGAAGATGTTGCCGTTCGGCGCCACCACCACGTCGTTGGGTTTGCGGAAGGTGTTCTTGCCGTTGCCGGCAATGCCCTTCTGACCGAGGGTCATGATCAGCTCGCCGTCCGGGCTGAATTTGTAGACCACGTGACCCCAGCCGTCGGGCACCGGCGCGTAGCCCACCGCGTCGGCGATCCAGACGTTGTCGTCGGCATCGACGAAGATACCGTGGGGCCAGGCGATCAGCCCGGCGCCGAAACTCTTCACCAGGTTACCGTCGAGATCGAACAGCAGCACCGGGTCGACGTCGCTGCCCACGCAGACGTTGGCGCCGCAGCGTTCGGCGACCCACAGGTGCTTGCCGTCATTGGCGGGATATATGGCGCTGGTCGAACCCCAGAGGCGTTCGCCCGGCAGCTTGCCCCAACCCGGATAAGCGAGATACGGGCTGTCCACGCATTGCTGGCTGGCCCCCGTCAGCAGGGTGAGCGCCATAGCCACCAGGCCGAGCTGCATCCATCGCCGGTCGAACATCGATTCCTCCCCAGTTACTCGAATGTGTGTGCTCGCAGAGCGAACCGGGATCATAACTTAGCGGCGGAGGGCTCAGCATCCTCGGCGCCGAGCCAGCGCCGCGACGCCAGGTTCAACAGCCACAGCACGGTCGCCGCGATCACCAGCAGCAGCAGCCAGCGCAGCGCGCCGGCCCACCAGGCCGCACTCAACGATGGCCACGACAGCGGGTAGGCGAGAAACGCACCTCCCCGTTCCAGCAGCCAGTGCCAGGCGGTGTGCGCTACCGCCACCGAGGCGACGAAGACGGCGAACCGCTCCGGCACGCCGAGACGGAACACCAGCGTCATGAGCGCCAGCGCCAGCGCCACCACCAGCAGCTGCCCGAGCTCGATGCCGACGTTGAAGGCGGCCAGCGACACGGCCAGGTGGGAACCGGCGAACTGAAGACTGTCACCGAGCACGAAGGCGAAGCCGAAACCGTGCACCAGGCCGAAGCCGAACGCCGCGAGCCAGCGGCGCCGCAGGCTGGGCGCGCTGAAGCCGAGGGGCGCCAGCAGATTCTCCAGCGCCAGGTAGACGATGGACAGCGCAATCAGGGCTTCCACGAACGGCGGAAACCAGCCGCCCCGCGGGGCCATGCCCAGCACCGCCGCAGCCAGGGTGAGGGAATGTGCCAGGGTGAAGGCGGTCACCAGCAGCACCAGCGGCTTCAGGCGCCGGAACGGGATCACCAGACAGAACACGAACAGCAGGTGGTCGATCCCGTCGAGCACGTGGTGGAAGCCCAGTCCCACGAACTGCCGCGCCGCCTCGAACCAGCCCGGGTCCAGCGCCACCCGTCCGGGATCGCCCTCGTAGCGGAACACGCGCTCGCTGCCGTCGTCGGCGAGGAAGTGCAGAACCGTGACCGTCTTCAGGCCGAGCTGGGCGAAATCGAGATCCATGGCAAGGTCGGAATCCCCGGCGCGGATGTCGACCTCGAACAGCGCGTCCAGCAGGCCCTGCTCCCAGTACAGCTCGGTGTCGACCGGGAGCGGGGCCGCGCGAAGGTGGGCGAGCGACGACGCGTAGTCGGCAAACGCCCGGCTCGACGGCAGCGACACCCGCACCGCGGCAAGACGCGGCGGCGCCAGCTCACGACCGCTCTGGTAGAAGGTCATCTCGTCGCCGAGCCAGAGCATGGCAGCGTCCCGGATCACCGGATCGGCGGCGTCGAGGTCGATGTAGCCGGGCCCCCGGGTGGGAATGCTCATGTCACGCATGGCGGCCAGCGGCACTCGCAGCAGTACCCGCAACACCTCGCCTTCTGCCTTCACGAACGCCGTGACCAGGACGCGTTCCGGCAGCTCGTGGGCCGGCGCGGTGCCCGACCAGACCATCAGCAGCAGCGCGCTTGCGCGCGTCAATGTTCGTCGCAGGGATCGCACGGATCAAGCCCGGGAAACTTGGAAGCAGGTGAGTATACTAGCCCGCGAATCAGGCAGCGGATGTACCCGACATCGGCCGCCGACACAGTCCGGGGGAGAGGTGAAGCAGATGACGAAACAGCAGAATTTCCTGATCGGCGCCGCCCTCGCGGTTGCGATCGCCGCGCTCGCGGTGGGCCAGCACGTGGTGCAGAACCGGGCAGACGCCGCCGCCGCAGACAAAGCCCCGCAGTTCGAGGTGGATCCGTTCTGGCCCAAACCGCTGCCCAACCACTGGGTGCTCGGCTCGGCGATCGGCGTGGGCGTGGATTCCCGCGACCACGTGTTCGTGATCCACCGGCGCAACTCCTTCGACCCCCGCACCGAGATCGGCGCCGCCATGGATCCGCCCACCGGCGAGTGCTGCGTGCCGGCGCCGAACATCCTCGAGTTCGATCCCGAGGGCAATCTGGTGAACTCCTGGGGTGGACCCGGCGAGGGCTACGACTGGCCCGACTCGAATCACGGCCTGTCGCTGGACGCCAAGGACAACGTCTGGATCGGTGGCAACGGCCGCGACGACCGGCACATTCTGGTGTTCAGTCGCGACGGCAGGTTCCTCAAACAGATCGGCAAGCCCGGGCCGGAGGTCGATTCCAACAGCGAGACGTTCTTCGGCCGGGTGGCGAAGATCTCCTTCGACGACGAGGCCCGCGAGGCCTATGTGGCCGACGGCTACAGCAACAAGCGGGTGGCCGTGCTCGACACCGATACCGGCGCATTCAAGCGCTACTGGGGCGCCTACGGCAACAAGCCGGACGACACGGATCTCGGCCGCTACGATCCGGCCGCCCCGCCGGCCCAGCAGTTCCGCAATCCAGTGCACTGCGCCGAGCCGTCCAACGACGGTTTCGTCTACGTCTGCGACCGTGCGAACGACCGAATTCAGGTGTTCACCAGCGACGGTACCTTCGTGGTGGAGAAGTTCATCGCCCCCCAGACCCTGGGCGACGGCTCCACCTGGGACATCGCCTTCTCCCGGGACAAGGAGCAGCGCTACCTGTACCTCGCCGACGGCAAGAACATGAAGGTCTACGTCATCGACCGCCAGACGCTCGAGATCCTCACCTCGTTCGGCGACGGCGGCCGCCAGCCAGGCCAGTTCTTCGCCGTGCACAGCATCGCCACCGACTCCAAGGGCAATATCTACACCACGGAAACCTACGAGGGTAAGCGGGTGCAGAAGTTCGCCTTCAAAGGCGTGAAGACCGTCGACGCGGACGCCGCGCGGGTACCGTGGCCGAAGCGCGAACTCTGATCGCGCCCGGCGCCGGTCGGTCCCCGGTCGCGGGCCGGACGGCTACAGCCGCCCGACGATGACCGATCAGAGCTGCCTGAACTGCGGCGAGCCGCTGCGCGGCCCCTACTGCCACGCCTGTGGCCAGCCGGTGAAGGGCATGATCCGGCACTTCCGTTCGGTGATCGGCGATGCCCTGGACACCGTGCTCGAGTACGACGGACGGATCTGGCACACCCTGCTGCCGCTGTACTTCCGCCCCGGCCGCATCACCCTGGACTATCTGGCCGGGCGACGGATCCGCTTCGTTACCCCGTTCCGACTCGTGTTCGTGCTGCTGGTGGTGGCGTTTCTGGTCATCCAGCTGACGATGGACCCTGAGGCTTCGTTCGATGACTCCGCCGAACCCGGCATGCACAGTGCGGCCACAGTCGAGGAGGTCGAAGCAGCCCGGGCTCGGGCTGTCGCCCGGCTCGAAGAAGCCCTGTCCGAGGCGGGCGGCAGCGATCAGACGGAGCTCGCGCAGCGCCTCGACGCGGCCCGGACCGCGGTGGATGAAGAGGCGCAACGCCGTATCGACTGGGTCGAAGCCGCCGCGGCCGCCCGCCGGGAGGGTCGAGAGCCGCCTCCGGAACCGGCACCGCGGCCGCAGCTCTATCTTTCCGACGACGCGACCCCGTGGGACCCGCAAACGAACCCCTACACCATTGGTTGGCTGCCCGATGCCGCGAACCAACAGCTCAATACCTGGATCGGCAAGGGGTTGGAGAACGCGGTCGAACTGCAGAAAGACCCGACGCGCTTCATCGAGGCGTTTCTCGGTCTGCTGCCCGCGGCGCTGTTCGTGCTGATGCCCATCTTCGCCGCGCTGCTGAAGCTGTTCTACGTGTTCTCCGGGCGTCTCTACATGTCGCACATGGTCATTGCCCTGCACAGCCACGCCTTTCTCGGCCTCGCGCTGATCGTCTCCAGCGGTCTCGAAACCATCCAGGCCTGGGCGCCGGCCGGCTTCGGCCTGCAGACCGGTTTCGGCTGGCTGCACACCGTGTCGCTCGCGTGGATGCCGCTGTACCTGCTGATCATGCAGCGCCGGGTCTACGCCCAGGGCTGGGTGCGAACGCTGATCAAATTCGCCGTTCTCGGCAGCATCTACGTCGTGCTGCTGGTGCTGGCGGTGGCGGTGGCCGCGCTGGTGACGCTGGTGCGCGGCTGACAGACGAAATCATTGCCCGGGCCGCTACTACCCCTGCGGCGCGGCTTCGAACTGCGGCACCGCGGCCAGCAGCTCGCGGGTGTAGTCGTGGGCCGGCCGGTTGCAGACCTGGTCGACGCTGCCCTGCTCCACCACCCGCCCCCGATGCATCACCGCCACCTCGTCGGCGAAGTAGCGCACCACGTCGATGTTGTGGGTGATGAACAGGTAGGTGAGATTGAACTCGCCGCGCAGCTCGTCGAGCAGGGCCAGGACCCGGGCCTGAACGCTGACGTCGAGGGCGCTGGTCACCTCGTCGCAGACGATGAACGTGGGGTTCAGGACCAGGGCGCGGGCGATACCGATACGCTGGCGCTGCCCGCCGGAGAACTCGTGGGGAAAGCGGTGAAGCATGCGCGGCTCGAGCCCCACCCGCTCGAGCATCGCGGCAGCCCGTTTCAGTCGATCCGCGTGGCTGTTGCCGATACCGTGCACGGCCATGGGTTCGGTCAGCGTCGTCGCCACGGTGAGGCGCGGATTCAGCGATGACTGGGGATCCTGGAATACGACCTGCAGCTCGCGGCGGAAGCGCAGCATCTGCCGAGCGCTCAGCGACAGCAGATCGGTGTCGCGGTACAGAACGCGCCCGCCGGTGCTGCGTACAAGTCGGAGAATCGCGCGTCCCAGGGTGGACTTGCCGGAACCCGACTCGCCGACAAGGGCGAGCACCCGGCCGCGCTGGACCGCCAGGCTGACGTCGTCCACGGCGCGCACGTCGTCGACGTGGCGCTGCAGAACCCCGCGGTGGATGGGGAAGTGAACCTTCAGGTTTTCGAGTCGCAGGATCGCATCGTCGCCACGACTGACGTCGGCGTGGTCCACGCCGCTGCGCCGCCTCATGCGGCTCGGCAGCGCGTCGAGCAACGCCCGGGTGTAGGCGTGGCGCGGCCGGTAGAGCACCTGGTCGCGCGTGCCCGTCTCGACGATACGGCCGCTCTGCATCACGGCGATGCGATCGGCGATCTGAGCCACCACGGAGAGGTCGTGGGTGATGAACAGCAGCGCGGTGTTGCGCCGCTCCTGCAGTTCCGCCATGAGCTTGAGGATCTGCGCCTGAATGGTGACGTCGAGGGCCGTGGTCGGCTCGTCGGCGATCAGCAGATCGGGCTCGCAGGCCATGGCCATGGCGATCATGACGCGCTGCCGCTGACCGCCGGAGAGCCGATGCGGATACTCGTCCAGGCGCCGCGCCGGTTCCGGCATGTGCACCTGCTCGAGCACGTCGAGCGCCCGCGCCCGGGCCTGGGCCTCGTCCATTGCCAGGTGCAGCATCAGCGGTTCCATGAGCTGCTCGCCGATGGTCAGCACCGGATTCAGCGCGGTCATGGGTTCCTGGAAGATCATGGCGATGCGCGCGCCGCGGATGCGGCGCATCTCCAGCTCCGGGAGCTGCATCAGATCCACGGCCCGACCCGCGTCGAGCCGCGGCGAGCAGAAAATGGCCGAACCGCGCGGGTGCTGCGCCATCGTCCCCTCGAGGAGTCGCAGCAGCGACAGACCGGTCACGCTCTTGCCGGATCCGGATTCCCCCACCAGGCAGAACGTCTCCCCGGGCGCGATCTCGAAGGACACCCCGTCCACGGCCGGCGCACCGGCACCGAAGGTCGTACACAGATCTGCAACCGACAGCAACACCCGCTCAGCTCCGCTCTCGGCTCAGATGCGGGTCAATGGCATCACGCAGCGCCTCGCCGATGAGGTTGTAGGCGAACACGGTGAGAAAAATCGCCAGCCCCGGGTAGGTGGCGAGCCACGGCGCGAAGGTGCCGCCCGGACCCACCGCCTGGTTGAGCATGCCGCCCCAGCTCGGCTCGTCGACCACGCCGAGACCGAGAAAGCTGAGCACCGCTTCGGCGAGAATCGCCGCAGCGATGCCAAAGCTCGCGGCGACCAGCAGCGGCGCCACGCCGTTGGGCAGCATGTGACGGAACAGAATGGAAGTCACCGGCAGCCCGCAGGCCTGCGCGGCCTGGACGAAGTCCTGCTTGCGCAGCTTGAGAAACTCGGCGCGCAGATAGCGGGCATAGCCGGGCCAGGAGGTCAGCCCGATCACCACCATCATCAGGTAGATGTTGCGGCCGAAGAACGCCACCACCATCAGCAGCAGAAACAGCTGTGGCACCGATTCGAAGATCTCGAGGAAGCGCATCATGAGGATCTCCGTCCAGCCGGCGAAGAAGCCCATGATGCCGCCGTAGACGATGCCGATGACCAGGGCGATGCCGGTCGCAACGAGACCGATCCCGAGCGCGATCCGGCAGGCATGAATCATCCGCGACAGCACGTCGGCGCCATCCTCGTCCGTGCCCATGAGGTGCTCCCGATCCGGCGCGGTGAGGGAACGCGGCCGGTCGCGGGAGCGGTCCGTTGGCGAGAACGGAACCGGCGCGAACACGGCGGTCTCGACGCTGCCGGCCGCGAGGCCGACCCGATACTGCTCGAAGACCACGGCGGCGGGCGGGCTGATGATCTGGTAGCTGACAAGCGTACCCACGCCGATCAGCGTGAACGCCAGCGGCATGACCCAGCGGCGGCCGCTCAGCAACCAGGCGCCGAGCAGCGCGAAGAACGCCAGCAGCAGGCTCACGTCGACCCAGCCGAGATGGGACAGCGCCGGACTCGACCAGACGCCGTCACGCTCCATCAGCAGCGGGTGCGAGTTCGCCAGGAACGGCGCGAACACGGCGCACAGCGCGACCACGGCGATCCAGGCCAGTCCGATCCGGGCTCCGAGCCGGGCCCAGGTGCGGCGCACCACCTGACGCCGGAACGTCTCCGGCTCGGCGGCGTCTGCCACGCTGCCCGCGGCCTCAGTCATAGCTCACCCGCGGATCCGCCAGCGCGTAGCAGATGTCGACGACGAGGTACGACGCGAGGGTCAGCAGCCCGGTGATCAGGGTGATGGACAGCACGGTTTCCCGGTCGCGCATCTGCACGGCTTCCACCACCAGCCGCCCCATGCCGTCGATGGAGAAGATGCTCTCGACGATGACCGAGCCGATCAGCAGTCCCGGCAGAATGGTCGCGGCCACGGTCATCAGCGGCAGCAGCGAGTTGCGGAACACGTGCTGCCAGAGCACGGCAGACTCGCTGAGACCCTTGGCCCGGGCAGTGCGCGCGTAGTCCGCCTGCAGGTTCTCCAGCACCGACGAGCGGGTGAGCTTGGTCAGAAACGCGAATCCGGAATAGGTCAGGCAGAACACCGGCAGCACCAGGTGCCAGAGCAGATCCAGCAGGTACCCGGGCCGCCAGCCGTCCGCCGTCCTCTCCGGCAGGAAGGTCCACGAGCCCGAGCCCAGGGTCGACAGACCGGACGTCGGGAACCACTTCAGGTACTGCTCGCTGGCGAGGAAGCCGATGAGCAGCACGCCCATCCAGATCGCCGGGATCGACCACAGCGCCAGATTGGCGGTGCCGATCCCGACGTCGATCGCCCCGTCGCGGAAACGCGCTGTGTACACGCCCATGATGATCGATCCGGCGAAGACCAGCGGAATCGTCAGCAGGTTCAGCAGCAGCGTGACCGGCAGCGCATCGCCGATCAGATCCAGCACCGGTCGGTTTTTGACGAAACTCGTGCCCAGATCCGGCACCTTGAGACCGAATTCCCCCCGGCCGCCACCGGGCAGGGATTCGAAGCCCAGCGGGGAGATGTTGTTGAGCCAGCGCAGGTACTGCACCGGCATCGGCTGATCGAGCCCGTAGCGCTCGTTGTAGTACGCCATCATCGCCTGGCGCTCTTCCGGGCGCATGTCGCCGGAGCGGCTCATCAGATTCGCGCCGATGCCCCCCGGCGCCATGGCCATCACCGCGAACACCAGCGCGCTGATACCGAACAGGGTCGGCAGCATGAGAAGCAGCCGGCGGATGATGTAGCTGGCCAAGCGCCCGGGCCCTCAGTGGCGCTGCAGCGCGACCGGGACGTACCACTCCGTCGGCATCCTCCACAGTCCCGGCCGGTTCAGTCCCGCCCGGACCCGCTCGACGTTGGCGATGCGGGCGTCGATGAAGTCGAGGCGCGAAGCCCGCAGCAGGAACGTATACGGCTGGTCCTGCCAGATCATCTCGTGGGCGCTACGCCACAGCGCCATCCGGGCGTTCTCGTCGAGCTGCACGCGCGCCGCTTCGATCACCGCATCCAGTTCGGGGTTGTCGTAGGACACGAAGTTGTCGCCACCGGGGCCGTTCTGCGAGGAGTGGAAGAACTGAAACAGGTCGACCTCGAAATCGCTGCTCCAGCCCAGCGAGATCGCGTCGAAGGTTTTGTCGTCGATGGCCTTCAGCAGCAGCGGCCAGTCCGTCGGTTCCGGTTCGAGGATGACGCCGGCGGTGACGTAGAGATCCTTCAGAAGCAGCACCAGGCGCTTGTAGTCGTCGCTGGCGGAGGGATACGTGAGGCTGATCCGGAACGGCTCGCCGTCGGCGGATTCGATCACACCGTCACCGTCCCGGTCTTCGAAGCCTGCCTCCGCGAGCAGCGCCCGGGCGCGGTCCGGATCGTAGCCGCGGGTCGCAAGCGCCACGTTGTTCTGTGGCCCCAGGGGGTTGAATGGGCCGTTGGCGGTCTCCGCGTAGCCGAGAAACACCTCGTCCACCACCCGCTGGCGGTCCGTCAGGTAGGTCATGGCCTCGCGCACGCGCCGGTCGGCGAACCAGGTCGGCTTGCCGTCGCGGCGCTGATTCCAGGCGATGAACGTGTAGCCGCCGCGGGCGTCCTGGTACTCGAAGTGCCGCACCCGGGACATCAGGGCTTCGTCGGCGAGCAGGTTCCGGTAGTTCAGCGGTCGGGCATTGTAGGTGTCGATGTCACCGTTCTTGAACTCGGTCAGGTTGGCGGCATCGTTGCTGATGATCTTCCAGATCACCCGGTCGAAGGACGGCTGTACGCGGCCCCAGTAGCGTTCGTTGCGGATCAGCTCGACGGCCTGGCCCGGCGTCCAGTTGACCGGGTCGGCGAGCTTGTACGGGCCCGAGCCGAACAGCAGGCCGGTGGCGTTGTTGAACTCCTCCGCCGCCTCCGCCGACTGGAGATATCGACCGTAGAAGTGCTCAGCCATGATCGGCAGCAGGCCGGCAATTTCCAGCGCCCCGTAATAGGGCTCGTCGAGGCGGAACACGACCTCGTCGCCGTTTGCAGTCACCTCCGCGATGCGGCCGTAGTAAGCGCGGAACCGTGGCGTGGCGATCCGCTCGTCCATGATGAAGCGGTAGGTGAACGCTACGTCGGCGGCGGTGAGCGGCTCGCCGTCCGAAAAGCGCGCGCCGGGGCGGATCCGGAACCGGTAGCTGAGCCCGTCTTCGCTCACGGACCAGCTCGCCGCCAGCAGGGGCAGCCACTCGAGACTCTCCGGATCGCGGGTCAGCAGCGTATCGAGGACCTGCTCCTGGACCCGCGAGGCGTAGGTGTCGGTGGAGATGGTCGGCGTCAGTCGCTGAGGGCTCGACGGAAACGCGTTCACCAGCCAGTCGCCGCGGGCATAGTCGTCGCGCGCCTCGGCCAGCGCGGCGCGGTAGAACCCGCTGCCGGGGTCGGTTGCTGCAGCGTCTTGCGCACTGCGCCCAGCGACCGCCACGCCGTCGCGCAGCTGGCGGCGGATCTCGGCGATGTCCCGGGTCTGACCGTCGAGCTTCTGCTGGGTCTCGCGGATGAACACCCACTGACGATCGATCTGCACCATGGCGAGCCAGACACTCACCAGGATCGCGCCCAGAAACAGAATCAACAGCAGGTCCCGGGCGCTGAAGCGCTTGCCCATGCGAACTCCTTGACGGAACTGAAACAACGATGGACAGCGCTGCTGTCACCGGTCTTTTACACGACTTCGCGCCGAGAGCAAACCGATTGACGGCGGCGGTCGGACGTGGCAGCCCGAGCCGAGCCTTCTCGCCGTCTGCGCAAGTCGGTATGTTGGGCGCTTTCGCCAGGGACGGCCCACGAGGATTACCATGCCACTGCACTCTGTTCCTTTGCAGCTTCGGGCCAGCGCGGCACCGCTTGCCGCATTGCTGCTGGCCCTGCTGTCGGCTGATCCGGCGGGCGCGGCCAACGCGGATCAGGCGCAGCTGCGCGCCACCCTGTTCGGCGCCGCCGACCAGGCGCTGGCGGACGCCAACTCGACCCAGGCCAGCCTGCTGGCGCCGACCAGCTACAGCGAGGGCGCCGAAGCCTACCGGCGCGCCGAAGCGACGCTTCAGTCCGGCGGCGGCATCGACACGATCCAGCGCAACCTGAGTCGGGCCTTCGACGCCTTCAGCCAGGCCGCGGCGCTCGCGTCCACCTCCGCCGCGCGCTTCCAGGTAGCGCTCGAGGCCCGCGCCGATGCCGTGAGCGCAGAGGCCGAGCGCTACGCGCCGGAGCTGTGGCGCGACGCCGAGGAAACCCTCACCGAGGCGGCGGCGCGCCTCGAGCGTGGGCGCGAGAACAGCGCCGATCGCGAAGCCGCGGACGCCGACGGCCTGTACCGGGACGCGGAGCTCACCGCCATCCAGGCCAACTACCTGAACGAAACCCGCTCGCTGCTGGAAACCGCCGACGATCTGCGCGCAAAACGCTACGCGCCGATCTCGTTCGAGCGCGCGCGCGAGCTGCTCGCGGAAGCCGAGCAGGCTCTCACCGAGAACCGCTACGACACCGACCGCCCGCGCAACCTGGCCCAGCTCGCGGAGCACAACGCCCACCACGCCATCTACGTGGCGCGCCTGCAGCGCCGCGTCTACGACGACGACACCACCCTCGAGCAGGTGCTGCTGGACTGGGAAGCCGCCATCGGCCAACTGGCCGACCGGCTCGACACGCCGGTCTACTTCGACGACGGTCACGAGCAGGCGGTGGCGCAGTTGACAGAAGCGATCGCCAACCTGAACGCCGACATCGACTTTCTGGAACAGGCCGTCGCCGACCGCGACGCCCAGATCGCATCGCTGGAGATCGAAGTGGGCGGACAGACCCAGAGCCTCGAGCGGGTCAACGAAGCGCTGGCGAAACGGGAGCGGCAGCGCGAGCGCTTTGAGCGCGTGGAGTCGCTGTTCGAACCCGACGAGGCGCTGGTGCTGCGCCGCACCGACAGCGTCATCCTGCGGCTCATCGGTCTCAACTTCGCCAGCGGCAGCGCCAGCCTGAACCAGGGCCACTGGGCCATTCTGGGCAAGGTCCAGCAGGCCCTGAACGAGTTTCCCCAGGCCAATCTGGTGATCGAGGGTCACACGGATTCGTTCGGCTCGGATGCGTCGAACCAGTCGCTGTCCCAGGCCCGGGCGGATGCGGTGCTGCAGTACCTGCTCGCCAGTTCGCCGCTGTCGCCGACCAGCGTCCGAGCCCTCGGCTACGGCGAGAGCCAGCCCGTGGCCAACAACGAAACGCCGGAAGGACGCACCCGCAACCGCCGTATCGACATCATAATCTACCCGCGCTGGTAGCCACCCTCATCGGTATCGGCCGCTACGTAGTTGACCGGATCCCCGGCGCCCGCGCGCTGCGGCAGCATGGGACGACAACGATCAGACACAGTCCGGTGAATGCCATGATTCAGCGATCGGCGCGCCGCAGCTGCGCCCGCGCTTCGCGCTCGAGGGGGGCCGTGAGATCGCGGTGGACGAGGTCGTCGTCGCGCCAGAGCCGACCCATGAGCGCGAGACGGTCGATGAGCACCCGGGCCCGCTCGACGTCCTGGTCGAGGAGCGCCGGCACGTGGTCGTAGGCCAGCGTCAGGGCCGCCTCGTGATCGTTGAGGTGCCTGTGGCGGGCCTGGTTGAGCAGGTGGTCACGATCGCGCGGCGCCAGATCGTCGAGTTCGAGACCGAGCTGGCGCACCAGCACGGTGACGTCGTCATTGAATATCTCGCGATCGCTCCGCGGCATAAGCCATCTCCGCGCCATCGGCCGCCGGCACGGGCTCCGGCCCGGCCAGCCCGGTCGCCACGAAGGACGTCCGCGGCATGACCATGAACTTCTGCTCATGATGACGCGGCCGCTCCGCGACTGCCACCCGGTACAGCGCCCAGGCGACACCGAGCGCCAGGCCGACGGCGGAAAACAGGAAGAACCCTTCGCCGCCGAGGCTTGCCATCAGCGGCGCCACCAGTATCGGTCCGAGAATGGAGCCGAGGCTGTTCATGATCAGAATGCCGCCGGCGATCTCGATCAGCGGCAGATCGGTGTTGTCCGCCGCGGTGACGATGCAGAGCGCGTAGATGGGCATGGTGGTGGCGCCGAACAGGAGCATGATCAGATACAGCAGCGTGGTGTGTCCGGCGGCCAGCCACCAGCCGGCGAGGCAGCACAGCACGCCGAGGGCGAACATGCCGGCGATGACCAGCCGGCGGTCCGTGTAATCCGACAGCCGCCCCACCGGGAACTGGGCGAGCGCACCGCCGGTGATGGCCACGCCCATCATCGCGCCGATGCCGGCACCATCGAGCCCGAATGCGCGGCCGACCAGCGGACCCACCGACCAGAACGCGCCGGTGACCAGGCCGCCGCAGAACACGCACACCACGGCTACCCGGGAGGCCCGGGCCAGCACCCGGGGCGAAAAGCGGGCCCTCGGGATGCCCTGGGGAGCCTCCAGCCGGGTCAGACCGATGGGAATGATGGCCAGGCCCATGATGAGCGCCGCGACCATGATCAGTTCGAGATCCACCGGGTCGGCCAGGCCGAGGAAGCTCTGTCCGACCATCATCGCCAGCAGCGAGATCATGGAATACACGGCAAGCACGGTGCCGCGGCGGTTGCCCGGGGCAGCTTCGCTGAGCCAGCTCTCGATCACCATGTACATGCCGGAGAATGCGAAGCCCGTGCAGAAGCGCAGCGCCATCCATGTCCAGACGTTGTCGAACAGGCCGAGGCCGAGGATGACCGCGGTGGCGATGGACGCCATGACCATGAAAGTACGGATGTGATGGACCTTCGCCACCACCGAGGGCACGACCACACAGCCGAAGACGAAGCCGACGAAGTAGGCCGAGCCGGTGAAGCCGATCGCACTGGTGCTCCAGCCGAGCGCCTCGGCGCGCATGGGCAGCAGACTGAGCTGCAGTCCGTGTCCGGTGAGGAGAATGGCGACGGCGAGCAGCAGCGTGCTGACTCGACCCAGCGTGTGCGTCATGGTGCGGGTACTTCGACCGGTGTGATGAATTCGCGGCGGCGAATTATGCCTGAGCATAGTTGCGGCGTGGCGCATTGCACGTCGCTCCACGGAAAGAAACGGCGGCAGCCGCCATGTTGACCATCGCCGCCACGCTGCTCGGCGGGCTCGGCCTGTTCATGCTCGCCGTGACTATGATCACCGACGGTCTGAAGCTTGCCGCGCGCGATACCCTGAAGGACATCCTCGGTCAGTACACGCGCACGCCGCTGCGCGGCGTCGCCTCCGGCATGCTGGTCACCGCGGTGGTGCAATCGTCGAGCGCCGTCACCGTGGCCACCATCGGCTTCGTCAACGCCGGGCTGCTCAACCTCGGTCAGTCCCTGGGCGTGGTCTACGGCGCCAATATCGGTACCACCATGACCGGCTGGCTGGTGGCCACGGTGGGCTTCGGCTTCAAGCTCGACACGCTGGCCCTGCCGCTGATCGGACTGGGCATGCTCGGCCGGCTGCTCGGCACCCGTTCGCGCCTCGGCGCCGTTGGCGAAGCCGTCGCCGGTTTCGGCCTGTTCTTCGTCGGCGTCGAGGTGCTGCGCGGCGCGTTCGAGAGCTTCTCCGGCGCGGTCGACGTGGCTTCCTTCGCGCCACAGGGCGGCCTCGGTGTGGCGCTGTACGTGGCGCTCGGCTTCGCCATGACGGTCCTCACCCAGTCCTCGAGCGCCGCCATCGCCCTGACCCTGACCGCTGCCACCGGGGGCGCGCTGGGTCTGAGCGCCGCCGCGGCCATGGTCATAGGCGCCAACGTCGGCACGACCTCGACGGCCGTGCTCGCCACCATCGGGGCCACCGCCAACGCGCGCCGGGTGGCGGCGGCCCACGTGGTCTTCAACGGGGTGACCGGGGCGGTGGCGCTGGCGCTGCTGCCCGGGGTGCTGTGGCTGACCGGCTACGCCGGGGCCGTGCTCGGCCTGCCCGCCGCCCCCGCGGTCACCCTGGCGCTGTTCCACAGCGTGTTCAATCTGCTCGGCGTCGCCCTGATGCTGCCGTTGACCCCGCGGCTGGCGGCGTTTCTCGGGCGCCGTTTCGTCACCCGGGTGGAGGTCCTGGCACGACCGCAGTTCCTCGACCGCACGGTGCTGGTGACGCCATCCCTCGCCATCGAAGCGCTGCGCCTGGAACTCGCGCGCGCGGCGGGCCTGGCCCGGGACAGCGCCCTGGCCGCGGTCAGCAGCGAGGGCGCCACGCCGGAGTCCGCGCGGGAACTGCGCCACGGGCTGCGCGGCCTGCTCGAAGCCATCGAGTCCTTCGTCGCCGATCTGGAAGCGTCCCGGATGTCGGCCGATTCGGCCGGCCAGCTGCCGCTGGTGCTGAGGGTGACCAACTACCTCGAGGACGTCGTCACCCTGGCGGACAGCCTGGATCACCACCGTCCGGACCTGGCCGCGATCAGTCGCGCGCCGGTGCTCGAGACGATCTCGGGCTATCGCGCTGCCGTGGTGAAACAGGTGTCGCGCTGCGACCTGGCCGCGCCCGGCTTCGACCTGGCCGCGCTGGACGCCGGGTTCGCCGAACTCGAAGCGAACTGGCACCGGCTGAAAACCGTCCTGCTCGAAGCCGCCGGGCGCCGCCAGCTGCCGCTGGAGCGTCTCAACGAGGCGCTGGAAGGGCTGCGCAGCGGGTTGCGCATGGCCGAGCAGATGACCAAGGCCGCCCGGCGCCTGGATACCCTTGGCCGAGCTCAGGAGAAGGTCGATTGAAAAACCCGCGACTGCCCACATGGTTGTTCACTGGACCGGCCGTTGCCCGGCGAGCGGCAATGACCGGACGAGAGGCGGCCGGCCCGGGCGGGGCGGCGGCCAGCTGCAGCGTACCCGGGATGGTCCATGGAATATCGTGACTACTACGCCGTGCTCGGCGTCGACCGCAAAGCCAGCGCCGCGGACATCAAGAAGGCGTACCGCAAGCTGGCGCGCAAGTATCACCCGGACGTGAACCGGGAGGCCGACGCCGAAGACAAGTTCAAGGAAGTGGGCGAAGCCTACGAGGTGCTGTCGGATCCGGAGAAGCGCGCGGCCTACGACGCCCTCGGCGCCAGCTGGCAGGACCATCAGAACTTCCGCCCGCCGCCGGACTGGGAGCAGCAGTTCTCCTTCGGCGGTGGCGGCTTCACCGGTCACGACGGCGGGTTCAGCGACTTCTTCGAAACCCTGTTCGGCGGCCAGGGGGGCTTCGGCGGGCCGGGCTCCGGTGACGGTGAATTCAGCCGTCAGGGCCGCCGCGCCGGCGGGTTCAAGGGCGCCGACGAGCACGCCCGGGTGGGCATCACGCTGGAGGAGGCGTTCCGCCGCGACAGCGTCGAGATCACCGTACCGCGGCCCGGCGGCAAGCCGCAGCGGCTGCGGGTGAAGATCCCGGCGGGCATCAGCGACGGCAAGCGGGTGCGGCTGCGCGGCCAGGGCGGCGCCGGGGTCGGCGGCGGCCAGCCCGGCGACCTGTTCGTGGAGTTCCGCCTGGTCCCGCATCCGCGCTTCCGCGCCGAGGGCCGCGACATCCACTTCGAGCTCCCGGTCACCCCGTGGGAGGCCGCTCTGGGCACCGAACTGGCGGTGCCGACCCTGGGCGGCAGCGTCAAACTGAAGGTACCCGCGGGATCCCAGTCCGGCGGCCGCCTGCGGCTGAAGGGCCGCGGCCTGCCGGGAGAACCCCCGGGCGATCAGTACGTGACCCTCAAGGTGGTACTGCCGAAGGCCGACAACGCGGAACGCCGCAAGCTCTATCAGCAGATGGCCGAGACCATGGACTTCGACCCGAGGGCGGCGACATGAGCAGATCCCCGAAGCGAACGCGCCCCCAGATCGACGCCGAGCTGCTCGACGAGCAGCTGCGCCTGGACCTGCGCGACATGTGTCGCATCTGCGGCGTGCACGCCGAGTTCCTGATGGACCTGGTGGAAGAAGGCATCATCACACCGCAGCTGCCACGGCGCCGGGCGCGCGCCCCCGCCGTGAGAGCCTGGCAGTTCGACGGCATCGCCGTGGTCCGGGTCCAGCGCGCCCTGCGGCTGCAGCAGGATCTCGGCGTAAACCTCCCCGGCATCGCCCTGGCGCTGGAGCTGCTCGACGAACTGGAATTCCTGCGCCAACGCGGTGCCGGACCTTAGCCTTCAGCCTTTCCTCCAGACGGCGCCGGGCATTACCCTTTAGCCTTTTGACCGGGAAAGGCTGAAGGCTAAGGCCCAGTACCAGGAGCGCATCATGACGAAACTGTTCTGCGCCGCCGCCGCGGCTCTGATCATCACCATCGCCGTGGCGCCGGCCCCCGTATCGGCGGCGCCGGCCCCCGTATCGGCGGCCGGATCGGCGTACGCGGCCCAGGCACCCGAGCGCCTGGCCGAGTACCTCCGCATCGACACCGTCAACCCGCCCGGCAACGAAAGCGCCGGCGTGGCGTTCCTCGCCGCGATCCTCGACGACGCCGGGATTCCCTACCAGACCGCCGAGTCCGCTCCAGGGCGCGGCAACCTGTGGGCGCGGCTCGAGGGCGGTGACGAGCCGGGCCTGGTGCTGCTGCACCACATCGACGTCGTCGGCGCCGACCCCCGCTACTGGCAGGTCGCGCCGCTGTCCGGCGAGATCCGCGACGGCTACGTCTGGGGCCGCGGCGCGCTGGACATGAAAGGCACCGCCATCGCCCAGCTGCAGGCGTTCCTGGCCCTGCACGCGAGCGGCAAGCGTCTGCAACGCGACGTCTGGTTCGTCGCCACCGCCGACGAGGAGGCCGGCGGCGCGTTCGGCGCCGGCTGGCTCATCGAAGCACACCCGGAGATCTTCGAGAACGTGGGCTTCCTGCTGAACGAGGGCGGCAGCGGCACCACCATGGGCGAGGACGTGGTGTTCACCGTGGAAGTCACCCAGAAGGTACCGCTGTGGCTGAAGGCGACCGCACGCGGCCAGCCCGGGCACGGCTCCACGCCGCAGACGGCCACCGCGGTCACCCGGCTGCTGCGCGCCGGCGACCGGGTGGCGGAAACGCGCTTCGCGCCGCGGGTGATTCCCGCGGTGCAGAGCCTGTTCGAAGGCCTGGCCCCCTACCAGCCGGAGGACCTGCGCGGTCAGTACGCCGACATTGCGAGCGCCATCCACGACGACGAGTTCATGCGCTACCTGCAGCTCAGCAATCCCGGCGCGCACGCGCTGCTGCGCAACACCTGCTCCATTACCCGCCTGGCGGGCAGCGACAAGATCAACGTGGTGCCCACCGAAGCCAGCATGGAACTCGACTGCCGGCTGCTGCCGGATCAGGACCACGGCGCGTTCATCGCCGAGCTGACGGCAATCATCAACGACCCGGACGTGCAGATCGACACGCTGATGGCATTCACCCCGGCGGTGAGCCGGAGCGACAGCCCGCTGTACCGGCTGATCGAGGAAACCGTGGCGGCGCGGCTTCCGGCGGCCCGGGTCGTTCCCGGCGTCTCCACCGGCTTCACCGACAGCCACTTCTTCCGCGACCTCGGCATTGCCAGCTACGGCTTCGGGCCGTTCGTGATTCCGCTGGCCGACCGCCGCGGCATCCACGGCAACGACGAACGCATCGGTGTGGATACCCTCATCGAAGGGACCGAGTTCATGATCGATCTGGTGGACCGCTTCGCCACCCGATGAGCGCGCGGGCGCGACGCGCTCAGGGTACCGGCGGCAGTGGGTACTTGAGCCCGATGGCGCAGTTGAACAGCACCACCCGGGCATCCCGCTCCACCAGCCCCTGATCCACGGCCCGTTCCCAGGCCGCAAACGTGGCCGCACCTTCGGGACACAGCAGCAGCCCCTCGCGGCCGGCGACCTGGACCCGGGCGGCCTCGATCTCGGCATCGGTCACCGCCAGCGCCGCGCCGCCGGAGGCGCGCACCGCGCGCAGGATCAGAAAGTCCCCAACCGCCGCGGGCACCCGGATGCCGGCGGCCACCGTGTGCGCATCCTGCCACGGCTCGGCGAACTCCACCCCGGCCTCGAACGCCCGGACGATGGGCGCGCAGCCGCTCGCCTGCACGGCGAACATGCGCGGCCGACGTGCGCCGATCCAGCCGAGCGCCTCCATCTCGTCGAACGCCTTCCACATGCCGATCAGGCCGGTGCCGCCGCCGGTGGGGTAGAAGATGGCATCCGGCAGGCTCCAGCCGAGCTGCTCGGCGAGCTCGATGCCCATGGTCTTCTTGCCCTCGATGCGGTAGGGCTCTTTCAGCGTCGACAGGTCGAACCAGCCGTGCTCCGCCCGGCCGGCGGCGACCCGGGCACCGCAGTCGTTGATCAGGCCGTTCACCCGGTGCACGCGGGCGCCCTGCAGCGCGGTCTCGCGGATGTTGATCTCCGGGGTGTCCGCCGGGCAGAACACGGTGGCGCGCAGCCCGGCGCGGGCGGCGTAGGCAGCCAGTGCCGCGCCGGCGTTGCCGTTGGTGGGCATGGCCAGATGCTCGAGGCCGAGCTCCTTCGCCATGGCGACGGCAAGGGCCAGGCCGCGAGCCTTGAACGACCCGGTGGGCAGGCGGCCTTCGTCCTTGACCAGCACGTCGCTGCCGGTGGGCACGGCCGCCCCGAGCGGGATCAGCGGCGTGGTGACCTCACCGAGACTCACCACGTTGGCGTCGTCGCGCACCGGCAGCAGCTCGCGATAGCGCCAGAAGCCGCCGCGGCGTGCCAGGATGGCGTCGCGGTCGAGGCTGGCGCGCATGGCATCGAGATCGTAGCGGACCAGCAGCGGCTTGCCCGCCGGCGACAGCCCGTGAACCTCCCCTGCGGGCAGCCGGGTGCCCTGCAGCGAGCATTCCAGGTGGGAAACGAACGTCCGCGTCATGCCGGCATTGTGCCACCCACGCCACCCGGCCGGGTGACTGGCGCGCGACGGGTCCGATCGCGCATCATCAGCGGGCGCAGCTCCAGGAGATCGATCCATGTCCAGTCCCGTGACCCGGATCCCGGCGGCCGCCCCGGCGGACGCCCTCGCCCACTTCCAGCGCCGGCTCGGGTTCGAGACCGACTGCTGGGACGTCCATGAAGCCCTCACCGAAGGGCCCGGGGACTTCGTCCTGCTCGACGTCCGCAGCCCGGATCTCTACGCGGCCGGTCACGTCCCCGGCGCCGTCAATCTGCCCCATGGCAAGATGACCAAGCGCGTCATGGCGCGCTGGCCAGCAGACACCGTGTTCGTCGTCTACTGCGCCGGCCCCCACTGCAACGGCGCCAACAAAGCCGCGGTGCGGCTCGCCACGCTCGGACTGGCGGTGAAGGAGATGATCGGCGGAATGACCGGCTGGGCCGACGAGGGCTTCGAGTTCGCCCGGGGTGACCAGCCTGCTGCCGGGACGGCTTTGCGCTGAGCCGGCGTCAGCCGGGCGGGTCGTCGTCGATCTCGCGCTGGATGCGATCGAGCTGGTCTCCGCAGCGGCCCAGCCGTTCGCGCTCCCGGTCGACGATGGTCTGAAACAGCTCACGCTTCAGTGCCGCGGGATCGTCGATGGCGTCGCCGGCGGCGTGCACCAGCAGGTCCACCACGCGCTCGGCGCCGTTCAACCGCCCCCAGAGATAGTCGTGCTCCCGGTAGGCGCGGTTGAAGAAGCCGACGAAACCCATGAAGTTGCGGCAGCGCAGGCCGTCGAACGCCCCGTCGAGGGAGCGCGCGTCGGCCGGGCTGATGCGCTCGACGCGGATCGGGGTGAGCGGGTCCGGTCCGCCTTCGAGGGCCGTGGGCGCCCCGAGCAGCACGTCGTACACCGGGAATCCGAGGTAGTCGCCGACCAGAGTTTCACGCAGATCGTCGTCCGTGACGCGCTGGTAGCAGTCGAAGAAGGCCTGATCGAGTTCGCGGTCCACCTGATTCAGGTTCAGCGACTCCGCCAGCCCTTCGAGCAGCGCGATCGCCTCCGCGGGCGGCAGCGGCAGGCGCGAGCAGGCATCCATCAGGCGCAGCACGAGGGGCTCGTCGAGACCCTCGGAACGGCGCAGGCCGTAGAAACGCTCCATGAACCCGTAGGCCTGGTCCTTGAACGCATCGAGCTCCGCCTGAACCTCCGCCGCGAGCTGGCGATCGCCCTCGTGCTGGTTGATGCGGCGGATCAGAAACTGCAGCCGGCGGATGCGGAAAGTGACGTCGAACGCGTCCAGGAACGCTTCCTGGCGGTTCTCCAGACGCCCGGCGCGGCGCGCGGCCGGATGCATGCCGGCGTCACCGTCGTAGCGCCACCAGCCGGCCAGGCTGTCTTCCATGGCCCGGTAGATGGCCGGGTTTTCCGCATCCGGCGACAGCTCCAGCCAGGAGCTGATCAGCGCCCCCACCAGACGCCAGACCCGACGCTGCACGTACACGTGATAGGCGAGGCCCATGCTGCTCTCGGCCTGGCCGGACATGGCGAGGCGCAGGTAGCCGAGCAGATCCACGGTCATCGGCTGGCGCACGTGCACGGCTCGCAGGTCAGAGACCATGCGCTCGATGTCGCCGCGGTTGACGTCGATGATGCGCCGGTTGACCTGCACCCGGGCGTCCTGAGCGACGATGCGCCCGAGGTCCTCGAGAATCGGCTGGTTGCGCGGGATCGATGACAGCGCCGCGCGGATCGTACTCAGGTAGCCGAGGGCCCGATCCGGGGTTTCGACCTCCTCGATGTGCGGGTCCGGCTCGATGTAGACGATGGTGCGATCCACCTGACGGTCCGCCGCGCGGTGGTTCAGCGCCTCCAGCGCCGCGCCGAAGGGCTTGTTGTTGACGATGCCGCCGTCGACGAAGTAGCGGTCCTCGGGGTCGAAGTGCCGGTAGGCCGGCGTGCCGTCGTCGGCGCGCAGGCTCGAACGCAGGAAACTCTGCTCGCGCGGCCACGCCAGACCACGGCTGGCCAGCACGCGTTTCATCTCGTCGTGGTGGAATGGCGGGAACGCGCCAGCGTAGGAGGAGCTGGCGCGCGCCGTCCAGACCAGCGCCGGCAGATTGTCGTCGGCGAAATCGCTGACGCTGGCGCCGGCTCCAGTCGCGGTGTGGGCGAGCTGGCTGTACGCCGCGTGCGCCGTTTCCCGCGCCACCAGCTCTTCGTGCAGCCGCACCGTGCGCGGGTAGCCGAGCAGGTCGGTGACGCTGGCGTACACGTCGAGGCGCTGGCCGGGCGGCAGCAGGCTGCTGTCGGAACGTCGCGACTCGGCCATGGCCTGCAGCGCGTCGAAGAAGTGATTGCAAAGGCGCTCGCCCGAGAACGGCGGCGTGAACCACGACGAGCGCACCAGCCGGGCGATCTTGGTCCGGGTCTCCGCGTTCCGGCCGATGTCCCGAGGCAGCCAGAACGACAGCGCGCGGAGAAACGGGTACAGGTACCATTTGCGCCAGGGCCGGGGCCGCTCGGCGCCCAGATTCTCGACGTCGGCTTCTTCCAGCCATCCCGCGGTCTGGGCGTCGAGCAGCGCGTCGTCCACCAGGGCCTTGGCCAGCATCACGCCGTTGATGGCGCCGGCGGAGGCGCCGGCCACGACGTCGATCACCACTCGGAAGTGGCCGTGGTGATTGATCCGCTTGAGAATCTCGAAGTAGACGGCTTCGGTGTCACAGGGCCGCGGGTCGGGGCCTTCCCCATAGCTCATCGTCGCCGCCCGCTCCGCGCCCACCTCGTGCAGCACCTTGGAGGCGCGGATCACCTTCAACAGCTCTTTGGTGACGCCGTGCATGTAGACCGCCAGGGACGCGCCCCCGTAAATCACAACCGCCAGCCGCAGCTCTTTCTTCGCCATACCGAAAGATTATAGTGGCCGCGACCTCACCGTACGGAACCCCGTCATGCAGAACACGACCAGATTGATCACCGCCCGCGGCAGGATTGCCGCCATTCTGCTGCTCGCCGCGAGCGCGCTCGCGGCCCCCGGCGTCCGCGGCGAGGAAACCGGCGGCATCCAGGTCAACGGCGTCGGCGAGATCCAGGCGGTGCCGGACATGGCGCGGCTGACCCTCGAGGTGCGTCGCGAAGGCGGCGACGTGGTCGCTCTGAAGCGCGAACTCGACGCGGTGACAGGCCGAGTGCTCGAGTTCAGCGACGAACTCGGCGTGGCCCGCCGCGACGTCACCGCCGCCGCGGTGAACATCTACCCGCGCTACCAGCGCCAGGACGACGAACAGGTCCCCGTCGGCGTGATCGCCAGCCGCACCATCGAAATCATCGTGCGCGACCTGGCCGACATCGGCGAGCTCATCAACGGCGCCCTGGAACGGGGCGTCAACGGGGTCGGCGGTGTGCAGCTCGACGCCTCCAACCGCATCGAGCTGGAGCAGCAGGCCCTGGATCTGGCCATCGACGACGCCATCCGCGAGGCGGGCCAGATCGCCAAACGCTTCGGTGTCGGCCTCGGACCGCTGACCAGCGCCAGCAGCGGCGCGCATCAGGTACAGCCGCTGATGATGGACGCATTGTCGCTGCGCAGCGCCGCCAAGGAGAGCTTCGCGCCCGGCGAGATGACCATCCGCCGCGACGTTCAGGCGACCTTCGGGATCCGGCCCTAGTGGGCCGCTCGGTGAATTCGGTGACTTGAGGCCGCTCGGGGCGCGGCGGACGCCGCGCCGGCGCCGATCTCAGCCGCCGTAGCGGTAGCTCGCCTGCAGTCCGAGCGGAATGCCGAGACTCCAGTAGAGCAGCAGGAACGCGGTCCACACGACGATGAACGCCACCGAGTAGGGCAGCATCATGGCGACCACCGTGCCGATGCCGGTGCTCCTGACGTAGCGCTGGCAGAACACCACCACCAGCGGAAAGTAGGGCATGAGCGGCGTGATGATGTTGGTGGAGGAGTCGCCCACCCGATAGGCCGCCTGGGTCAGATCCGGCGAGATGCCGAGCTGCATCAGCATAGGCACGAGGATCGGTGCGAGCAGCGCCCACTTCGCCGATGCCGAGCCGACGAACAGATTCACCACACCGGTGATGAGCACGATGCCGATCATGGTGAGCGAGGCCGGCATCGCCGCCGCTTTCAGCCACGCGGCCCCCTGCAGGGCGAACAGCGCGCCGAGGTTGGAGCGGCCGAACTCGGCGATGAACAGCGCGGCGAAAAAGGCCATGACGATGTAGTAGCCCATGCCGCTCATGGCCTGGGTCATGCCGGCAACGATGTCGCGGTGGCTCTTCGCAGTCCCGGAGACATAGCCGTAGACGACGCCGGGCAGGAGGAAGGACAGAAAGATCAGCGGCACGATGCTGCGCATCAGCGGCGCCGCCGACGCCGCCAGCTGTCCGTCCGGCGCGCGCCACGCGGAGCCCGCGGGCAGCGCGGTCAGCACCAGCGCGACGATGCCGAGCAGCATGGCCACGAGCGCCGCGCGCAGGCCCCGGCGCTCAGGATCGGACAACACCTCGAGAGCCGGCGCCTCAGCCAGATCGCCGTCCACGTTCTGGCCCGCCAGACGAGGTTCGACGATCCGATCGGTGACGTACCAGCCGAGACCGACGATGAGCAGAGTCGACGCCGAGGTGAAGAACCAGTTGTTCAGCGGGTTGAGGAGGATTTCCGGATCGATGATCCGGGCCCCGGCCTGACTGATGCCCTGCAGCATCGGGTCCAGGGCCGAAGGCACGAAGTTGGCGCTGAAGCCGCCGGACACCCCGGCGAACGCCACCGCGATGCCGGTCAGCGGATGCCGGCCGGCGGCCTGGAAGATCACCGCGCCCAGGGGAATCACCAGAACGTAACCGGCGTCGACGGCGCTGTGACTGATGATGGCAATGAGCAGCAGCATCGGCGTGAGCAGGCGCCGGCTGGTCACTGCAAGCAACGCCCGCAGGCCGGCGCGGATGAAGCCGGTGTGGTCGGCCACACCGATGCCGAGCATGGCGAGCAGCACCACGCCGAGCGGGTGGAAGGTGACGAAGGTATTGACCATGCCGCCGAGGAACATCGTCAGCGACGCTGGCGTCAGCAGGTTCAGCACCTCGATAGGTTGGCCGCTGCGCGGATCGACGTGCTGATAGCTGAACTGGGCGAGGATCGCCGACAGCACCCACACCGCGAGCAGCAGCAGGAAGAACAGCAGCGCCGGATCCGGCAGCCGGTTGCCGAGCCGCTCCACCCCGTCGAGGGCGCGGGCGAGGAATCCGGCGGTCTCGGTGCCCCCGGTCTGCTCCGTCATGGGCGGCGCTCCGGCAGGCACTGCAGAAACACCCAGCCACCGAGCCCGCCGCACAGCGCCTGCGCCGTGAGGCCGATGGTCGTGCGGGTCGCCGCTACCGGGTGGATGCCGAGACTGAGGTTCAGCGCGACATGGATGGCAAGGAGCGCCGCGCCGCCCGCCAGCACGTAGCCCACCGGGCGCCAGCCCGGCAGCACGCGAATGGCCAGCGCCGCCACCGGCAGGGCGATCGCCAGACCCACCGCGATCAGCGGCAGCAGCGACGTCGCCAGGCCCACCACGTCGTGCGCGGTGGCTTCGAGACGAACGCCGACGCTGACGGGAACACCCATGTCCGCCAGGCGCGCCATCACCGACTGGGTCTGGGCGATGGACGCCCCCACGTAGGCGACGATCACCGCCGCCAGATAGGCGCTCAACACACGAATCATCGGCTCATCCCCCTGTCACGATCCCGCAGCCATTCCGGACCGGCGCCCGGCACCGCATTGAATCGAGGAGTGTAACCCGACGCCAGGCTTTCCGGGGGTCATGGCCGAGCGCGCGGGGCGTTCCACCCGGGTACACTGTTCGCTCCGAGACACCAGGACCGCGAACCATGCTGCGAGCCTTGCTGCTGCTGACGCTCACCGTCGCCATCGATGCCACCGCGGCCACCGCAGACGCCGACCCGGGGGTCACCGGTTACCGGGTGGATACCATTGCCGAGGGTCTGAGCGAACCCTGGGGGCTGGCGTTCCTGCCCGACGGCGGGCTGCTGGTGACGGAACGCACCGGCACGCTGCGGCGCGTGCGCCCGGACGGCTCGCTCAGCGACCCGCTTGCCGGAGTACCGCCCGTGTACTTCGCCGGTCAGGGCGGACTGCTGGACGTGGTGCTGGATCCGGACTTCGCGGCGAACCGACTGGTGTACCTGTCCTATGCCCACGGCGACCTGACCGCCAACGCCACCCGGGTGGCCCGCGCCACCCTGGGCGAGGCAGGGCTCGACAACCTGCAGGTGATCTTCACCGTGGCGCCGACCAAGGACACGGCCCAGCACTACGGCGGCGCCATGGCCTTCCTCGGTGACGGCACCCTGCTGCTGACCACGGGCGATGGCTTCGACTATCGCGAGCAGGCCCAGAACCGGGCGGCAATGCTCGGCAAAACCATCCGCATCGCCGCCGACGGCAGCGTCCCGGCGGACAATCCGTACGTCGATGCAAACGACGCCGCGGCCGAAGTCTGGACCTACGGCCACCGCAATCCCCAGGGGCTGGTGGTGGACCCGGCAAGCGGCCGGGTCTACCAGCACGAGCACGGGCCGCGCGGCGGCGACGAGCTGAATCTGCTGGTGCCGGGCCGCAACTACGGCTGGCCGGCCATCACCTACGGCATGGATTACAGCGGCGCCTACGTCTCGCCGTTCAGAGAGCTGCCGGGCATGGAGCAGCCGCTCATCTACTGGGTGCCCTCGATCGCGCCGTCCGGCCTCGCAATCTATCGCGGCAGCGCGTTCCCCCAGTGGCAGGGCGACCTGTTCATCGGCGCGCTGGTGGACCGGGAGCTGCGCCGGGTGGACATGGAGAACGGCGCCGTGATGGGTCAGCAGTCACTGCTCGGCGAGCTCGGCGAGCGCATCCGCAACGTCGAGGTCGGTCCCGACGACTTTCTGTACGTGATTACCGACGGCCCCGAGGGTCGAATCCTGCGCCTCAGCCCGGCGACCTGAGCGGTCGAAATCGCCGACCTGGGCGGTCGCGGTCACAGGCGTTCGAACGCGACGCAGACCAGCAGGATCGTCGCGGCGGCGCCGAGCAGAATCAGCGCGGTACGCCGCGGCGGCGCTGCCAGTACACTCCGCGGCGCACGTACGCCGGCGACCGCCGCCAGCGCGCCGGTGACCCCGAGCGCCACCAGGCAACCGGCCACGTTCCACCAAAGCCAGGACACCTGAGGCACGGCGAGCCAGAGCACCGCGTTCAGCGCCACGCCGGCGACGAACCCGAGCACGGCGCGCCGCTGGCCGACCCCGGGCAGCAGCAGCGCCACCAGAAACAGGGCGAGCAACGGTCCGTTCACCACCGAGCCGATCTTGTTGATGGCTTCGAGCACCGTCGGCGCGATGTGTTCCACCTGGAACGAGAACGCCACCGCGAACAGGCCCCAGAAACCGGTCAACAGCTTCGAGGCGAGGAACAGCTGGCGTTCCGAGAGGGTCGCGAAACGAGCCACGCAGTCCTCCACCGTGGCCGCCGACAGCGCGTTGATGGAGGAGTCGATGGACGACATCGCGGCCGCAAAGATGCCGACCATCACCAGCCCCACCAGCCCCGGCGCAAAGCGCTCGAGCACGTAGAAAGGGTACGCGAGATTGAAGTTCGGGCTGCCGTCCGCACGCTCCGGCAGGCCGGCGATGAAGGCGCTGTCGGCGGCGGCGTAGGCGGCCAGGCCGAGTCCGAGCACGCAGTAGGCGAGCACCAGAGGAAAGCGCAGCACACCGTTGTACACCAGCACCCGACGGGTTTCGGCTTCCGTCCGCGCCGACAGAACCCGCTGTGCTTGACTCTGATCGCAGCCGTAATAGGCCACGTAGAGAAAGAACCCGCCGATGAGCATCGGCCAGAAGCCGTAGTTGCCCTCCCCGCCGAGCCCCCAGTGATTGCTCAGGGCGTCGGTGCGATCGGCGGCGAAAAAGCGCTCGAGGCCCCCGACATCCTGGCTCAGCAGCACCAGACTCACCATGAGCGTGACGGTGAGCAGCAGCAGCTGCACAACGTCGCTGATGACCACGGCGCGCATGCCGCCGAGCAGGTCGTAGAGCACGGTCACGCCCATCAGCAGCAGCACCGCCTGGAGAAACGACACGTCCATGATCAGGGTGAGCACCAGGGCGACGCCGTACACGGTGACGCCGGTCGCGACGCCACGGAACAGCTGAAAGCTGAGGCTCGCCACCAGACGCGCACCGAGGCCGAGACGCTGCTCGAGGAACCCGTAGATCGATATCACCCCGGCGCGGCGCATGGGCACCACCAGAAACATCACCGCGAGCATGGCCAGCGGCACCGCCAGCTCGTACTGCAGCCAGACCAGGCCGCCACCGAGGGCGAAGCCGACGAACGCCGGCGCGCCCAGCAGGCTGTTGGTGGAACACTGGGTTGCGATGGTGGAAAAGGCGAGCGACAGCGGCGTCAGGCGCCGCGCGCCCAGGTAGTAGTCGCTGCGGCTGGTCTGGCCGACGCCGATCCGTCCGGCCAGCGCCACCATGGCCACCAGATAGGCGGACACGACAAGCCAGTCCACGGTTTGCACGACGTCAGCCGGCGCGCACGATCCGCTGCGAAGCATCCGCGCCGTGCTCGGCGGCATCTTCGCCGTACTCGGCGGCATCTTCGCCGTGCTCGGCGGCATCTTCCCGGGCGGCGGTCAACAGGTCATCGAACACCTCCCGGTAGACGCTGGTGACGCGATTCCACGCGGGCATGAACGGCGAGTCCTCGCCGCTCTCGAGGAACGACTCGCCGGCCCGAAGGATGTTGCTGGCAAAGACCTCCACCGCCTGTTCCTCGGCGTGACGGTCGAGAGCCAGCCCGTTGATGCGGGCGTCGTTGGCGTAGGACTCGATCAGGTCCAGGGCGATACGGAAGTACGCCGCCTTCACCGTGCGCACCGTGCCCGGGTCGAACACCGCACCGTAGGTGGCGAGCTTCTTGAACATCGCCTTGGCGATGTCCAGGCTCATGCGCGACAGGCCGCTGCCGGCGTCTTCGGCGGAAAGCGCCTGGTGCTTGTGATCGTAGCGGTCGGCGACCTCCACCTGGCACAGCCGGTTGGTCGAGTAGTTGCGGTAGACCTCCGAGAGCACGCCGATCTCCAGGCCCCAGTCCGATGGAATGCGCAGATCCTTGAGCACGTCGATGCGCATGGAGAACTCGCCGGCGAGGGGATAGCGGAAGCTGTCCAGATACTGCAGGTAGCCGTAGTCGCCGCTGACCTTCTTGAACGTGCGGATCAGCGGCGACACCAGCAACCGGCTGACCCGGCCGTTGAGCCGGCCGTCGGCCACCCGGGCGTAAAAACCCTTGCAGAATTCGTAGTTGAACGACGGGTTCGCCACCGGGTAGAGCAGGCGCGCCAGCAACTCGCGGTGGTAGGTGACGATGTCGCAGTCGTGCAGCGCCACCGCCTCGGCGACGTCGCTCGCCTGCACGTAGCCGAAACAGTACCAGGCGTTGCGCCCCTTGCCCGGCGATTCCGGAGCCAGGTTGTGCTCCGCCAGGCGCGCATCGATGGCGCGCAGCCGCGGACCGTCGTTCCACAACACCGTCGTCGGCTGCGGCAGCACCGAAAAGTACTCCAGCGCGTGCCCGTACTCGGCGGCATCGGCGCGGTCGAGGCCGATGACGACCTGCGCCAGATACGGCACCCGGGTCAGCTCGTCGACGATGTGCCTCAGCGCCGGCGTGGCGAGCTCCGAGTACAGGCACGGCAGCACCAGCGCCATGGGCCGCTCGCGGGAGAATTCGACCAGCTCGGCGTGCAGCTCGTCGAGCGGACGCCGGGTCAGGTTGTGCAGCGTGGTGATGATGCCGTTCTGGAAGAAGTCACTCATGGATCAGGCTCCTCGATGAGCCGCGTACGCGCCGCGACGGACCGGCCTCGGCCGGAGGGGGATCGGTCAGCAACGCCTGCAGCGTGCTCGACCAGCACGCCGGTCCGGCGACGGCGGCACGGATGGCGGCCCCGGTCCCGGCCTTGCCCGGTACGCTCAGATAGCCGCCGGCGCGGTTCGGAAACACCACCGCGAGGTCTGCGGCCGCGAGCATGTCCAGATCGTTGCCCGCATCACCGCAGGCAACCACCCGCAGCCGCCCTGCCGGGGGGCGCTGCGCCGCGCAGAGCCCGGCTGCGACCCGCTCGAGGCCGCGAGCCTTGTCCGTGCGCGGCATGACGTGATGAAAGCGGCCGCCCTGGACCACCCGGTAGCCGGCGGCCGCGATATCGTCGCGGAACGCGACGAGGGCATCGGCGCTGTCGAGCCACAGCACCGGCTCGCAGGCACGCCGGTGCCGCGCCAGCCGTGCTCCGTCCTCGCTGAGTCCGGTGAGGCTGGCCACCTCCTTCGCCGACAGATCACCGAAGCCGAGGAAATTGAATCCGGTGCGACGACGCAGGCTGCGCAGCCGCGAGCGCAGCTGCGGATAACCGTCACCGGCCAGTTCCACCCGATAGCGCGGCCCGTCCAGCGGCGCGGAGGCGTCGTCGGGCCAGGCGATGCCAGCACCGTTCTCGAAGATCAGCACCGGTGCCGTCCGGCACAGCCGTGCCAGCGCGAGCATCTCGTCGTAGGTCTTGCTCGAGGCCAGCGACACCACCGCACCGCGTTCGGTGCAGGCATTCACGGCACCGGCGGCCGCTTCCAGGTCGTACGTGTCGTCGAGCAGGGTGCCGTCGAGATCGCTGACGATCAGCCAGCCGGAAAACGGCGGCGCCGCTGAGGAAAAACTCTGGCTGGCGAAAGGCTGGTCCACGGGATCGACAATGCAATGACTCTGCCAACCGCACCGGTTTGCCGCGCCGACGCGCCGCCGGGGGCCGTCGCGCACGCTCGTGGGGCGCGATGCACCCTCGACGCACCATGCTGGTGCGCAGCGTGGGTCGCCGCCCGCCGCCACCGCGCGCCCGATTGCCCGCCTCCGGCAAATCGCCTATGGTCCGGCGTGGGGAGCGTCGGCGAGCGATCAGATCGCAACCACCTGATGACGTACCACCGACAAGCGGACATTCACTAGGAGACACCATGATCGAATCGTTGCACCGGGCCCCGGTCCTGCGGGCTCTGAAACACCTGGGTCTGGGACTGATGCTGGTCGCGCTGCCGGCGGCCGCATCCGAAGGCGAAGTCGAGTACCGGGAACACGTGATGGAGGCCATCGGCGGCCACATGCAGGCCGCCGCCGACATCGCTCAGCAGAAGGTTGCCCACAGCGATCATCTGAGTCTGCACGTGAACGGTCTGGTGGCGCTCTCCGGCATCATCGACACGCTGTTCCCAGAGAGTTCCCAAGGCGGCGACGCGCTCGATGCGATCTGGGAGAACCCGGATGATTTCGCGGCGAAGATCGCTGACTTTCAGCAGGCGGCCGGCGGTCTCAAGATGGCCGTGGACGGTGGCGGTGACGTCGGCAGCGCCTTCCAGAAGGTCGGCCAGGCGTGCAAAGCCTGTCATGACGACTACCGCGCAGAATAGCCTGTAGGGTACTGCGCCACTCTATTTGGCCCTTATAGAGTGGCGCAGTACACTAGGCCAACCACAACCCCAGCCAGACCGCAGCGGCAGCCGCCGCTGCGGTCATCAGCGCCCGCCCGGGCAGATGCGCGACCGCGCCGTCGATGCGCGCCGGCTTGCGGCCGGTGAACATGGACAGGGGCGTGGGATCGCGGCGCCAGGCGTAAACCAGGTGCGCCAGCAGGTGCACGCCGATCAGCGCCCCAACCCCCCAGAACACCCGGTGGTGCAGAGCCGACATGGCGTCGACCACGCCGTCGCTGGCGTGGCGCACCAGGGGACCTTCGGTGAAGATCCCATCGCTGGTGAACAGACCCGCCACCGCCTGAGTGGCCACCAGGCCCACCAGCAGCAGCACCAGAGCGGCGCCCGGCGCGGTGCGTGGATCCGCCGCGCCGCGCCCGCGCAGGTGCGCAAGCAGCCGGCTGGGCGTCGGCCGGAACGTCGCCAGCCGCGCATAGCGTGCGCCCCAGATCGCCCAGCCGAGACGGAACAGCAGCAGCCCCAGCGCGAGATAGCCGAGCCGCAGATGCCAGTCCATGAGCGAGATGTCGCCGATCCAGCCCGTGGCCAGCGAGGCGGTCACGGACAGGGCGAAGGCCCAGTGCCACAGCCGCAGCGGCCAGTCCCAGACCAGGGTCGATGGAGTAGAGGATTGTCTCGGGGGGGTGTCTGACACGGGCTCGCCTTACGACAGATAGTTGAAACCGATCGCGTTGAAGTCGCGCAGGATCAGCAGCGTCAGCAGCGCCGCCAGAACCACGCCGGTATGCCGCAGGCGGCGCCACAGCGGCCAGCTTGCGGTGCTCCAGACCGGAAACAGCAGCAGAGCCGACAGCACCGTCACCACGGCGGCGCCCAGGGCAATGGTCAGCGCGGTGATGAAGGCCGGTGACGGAAACCCGAAGAACACCGCGGCGAAATCGCTCGCCAGCGGCGCCAGGCCGACCAGGGCGACCGCGTAGAAGAGAATCCAGACCGCTGCGGTGACGAGGGTCAGGCGCGCTGCCCAGGCCTCGGTCGCGGTCTGCACCGGCGGCCGCTTGCGCCGCAGCCACGCGCCCACCAGCGCGCAGGCCAGCACGAGGGCGGAGACCGCGAGCACGCCGTAGAGGACGATCGGGTTCTCGAGCGGCCCGACCTTCTCCAGGACCATGACCGGAACAGGCAGCAGCAGAGCGTTCACGGCGCCGTCGGCAGCGCTGGTGAAGGCGAACGGCTGGCCGGAGTCGGCGTCGCGGAAGGCATCGCCGCCGAGGGGTTCGAGCAGGGTCGTGCCGAGGGCGGAGTTCACCAGCAGACCGTCGGGGCCCGCCGCCACGGTGGCGCCGGAGGTATTGAGCATCCGTTCCACCGTGGTGTACGGCCGACGCGTCGACAGATAGGTGCCGGCGTACTCACCGAGCGGACGTCCGGCGCTGACGCCGGCGGCCGGGGCCAGCGACAGGGGCCCGAGTGGAAAGAAGCGTTCCAGCAGAGTGCCGACGAACTCGTCGATGAGCTTGCCGCCACCGTCGCTGGTGTTGGTGGAGATGAACACACCGAGGTTCAGCGTCGGCACCAGCTGCATGTCTGAGAGGAAATGGATGGTGCCGCCGCCGTGGCCGATCACCCGGTAACCGTGGACGAAGCTCTCGATGAAGCCGTGGGCCATGCCCGGCATGCGCGGGTCCATGGTGAAGTGCTGGCGGTGCATGCGCCGCGCGGTCTCCGGCTCGAGGATCCGCACCTCGCCGAGCCGGCCGTCGCCGAGGTGGGCTTGCATCCACCGGGTCATGTCGCTGGCCGTGGCGGACAGCGCGCCGGCCGGGCCGATCTGGCCGATGAACTCGAAGTCGCCGGCCTCGTAGCGACCGCCGCGACGCACGTAGCCCTTGCTGACGTTGTCCCGCAGGCGCTTCGGCATCGGCGCAGGCGACTCCCGGGTCCAGGGCTCGCGGAAGGTGCTGTCGCTCATGCCGAGGGGTTCGAACAGATAGCGGTCGGCATAGTCTTCCCACGCCATGCCGGAAACATTGGCGACGATCAGCCCGGCCACGGCCACGCCGTAGTTCGAGTAGGCGGGCAGGAGCCCCGGGGGCCGCACCCGCGCCGGCCGATGCGCGCGCAGGTAATCGACCAGCGCCGGCACCGCGTCCGGCCGGTTGCCGAATAGATGGCCCATCGCCGAATCCTCGTACCCCGGGGTGTGGGCCATGAGATCGAGCAGGGTGATGGGCGCATCAAAGGTGGGGGCGATCTCCAGGTTCGGCAGGTAAGTCGTTATGTCCGCGTCGAGATCGAGCCGGCCCTGCTCGACCAGCTGCATCACCGCAGTCCAGGTGAACGTCTTGGAGATGGAGCCGGGCCGGAACAGGCTGCGCGCCGGTTCCACCGGCCGGCGCGCAGCGAGATCGTCGAAGCCGTAACCGCGCTCGAAGATCGTGGCGCCGTCGTGGACCACGGCCACGGTGACCCCGACCACGTGATCGGCCTTCATGCGCGCCGTGATGAAGCCGTCGACGAAGCTCGCGAGGTCCGCCGGGTCGATGGCCGCCGGCGGCTTGTCCACGCTCGCGGACGCCGCGTCCGCCGGCAGGGCCGCCCCGACCAGACTCGACCAGATCAGTGCCAGAGCGGCGAGGGTGCTGCGCCGCATGTTTTCGCTCCCGAGTTTCCGCGGCCCAAGCTTACGCGACCGCGCCCGCGCGTGTCCCGCGATCACAGGGCCAGAAATCCGATCAGCAGGTAGCCGGCAAGCGCCAGGACGGCGGTCAGCACGGCGTAGGGGATCTGGGTCTTGATGTGATCGATGTGGTCCGACGCGGCACCCGTGGAGGCGAGAATCGAAGTATCCGACAAGGGCGAGCAGTGATCGCCGAACACCCCGCCGCCGGAGACCGCGGCAATGGTTGCGTAGACCAGTCCGCTCAGTTCGCCGCCGCTGAAGCCGAAGGCGAGCGGAACGGCGATGGGCATCATGATGGCGAACGTTCCCCAGGAGGTCCCGGTTGAGAAGGCGATGGTCGCGGCGATCAGGAACGTCAGCGCCGGCAGCAGCGCCGGCGTCAGCCAGGTCTCGGTGACGTCGACGATGTAGGCCGCGGTCCCCAGCGCCTTCGAGAGATCGTTCAGGGCATAGGCGAATGCGAGAATGATGATGGCCGGCATCACGCCCTTCATGCCCGCCGTGGCGGTGTGCATGATGTCGGCGAACGGGATGCCCTGCAGGCGCATGATGACGCCGGCGAGCACCGCCGCGGCGAGAAACGCCTCCATGGTCAGCGCCGAGCGGATCACCACGAACGTGCCCACGCCGACCAGCACCACCACCAGCACCGGCAGGATGAAGTTCCAGAACAGGTGGGTCGCGACGCCGGGGTACGGCTCGATGTCGGTCAGCTCTTCGCCCATGAGCGGCTCGGCGCCGTCGCGCAGCACCTTGCCCTGCTCCAGGGCACGCTGCTCGGCCCGCCGCATGGGCCCGAAATCCGGCACCAGGCGCACGCAGATGGCGCCCACCAGCAGCACCGCGAACCAGGCGTAGAAGTTGTAGGGAATCGACCGGGCGAACGCCAGCATCGCGGCTTCGGCATCCACCACCGGACCCATGCCGATGAGCAGCCCGGCGATGAACACCGCCCAGCCGGTGACCGGCACCAGCACGCTGACCGGCGCCGACGTGGAATCGGCGATGTAGGCGAGCTTTTCCCGGGACACCCGGTAGCGGTCGGTGAGGCCGCGCATGGTGGCGCCGACGAACAGCGGGCTGAAGTAGTCGCTGAAGAACACGAACATGCCCATCACCCAGGCGGTGAGCTGCACCCGCACCCGGGACAGCCGGCGGCGCTCGACGAAGGCGGTGAAGTTGCGCACCGCACCGGTGCGCTGGAAAAAGGCGATGAGCGCGCCGATGAACAGCTCCAGCAGCAGAATCCAGGAGAAGCTGGTGGTGCCCAGAGCGTTCTTCAGCAGCTCCGGAAAGCCGAGCAGCCCGCGCCCCATGGCGAGCACGCCCACCAGACAGGCCACGGCGAGCGAGAACACCGTGTTGCGGGTGACGAAGGCCAGCACGATGGCGACGCTCGCCGGCAGCAGGGACAACGCCCCGAAGTGCTCCGCGGCCGCTTCCATAAGCCCTCCCTAGTCGATCGCTCCAGCGTTCGACGCCAGCGTGTGACGCCCAGCGTGTGACGCCCGGCGTGCGACGCCCGGCGCCTCAGGTTTCGAGTCCGGCGCTGCGCTGTTCCAGCGTCGAGATCAACGCGAAGCCGACCTGGCGCAGCGGTTCCGGCGGCATCCAGCTGGCGGAGCCGAACAGCGCCGCCACGTCGGTGTCGTCCTCGCCCAGCGCCCGGCGCGCCAGCAGAGAACCGAACAGCGTGCCCTTGACCACGCCGCCGCCGTTGCAGCCCGCCGAAACCCATAGCCCCGGCGCCAGGGCACCCCAGACCGGCGCGCCGTTGTAGGTGAATCCGGTGGCGCCGCCCCAGACGGCATGGAACGGGGCCGCCGCGCCGGTCAGCGCGGGAAATCGCTGCTCCAGACAGGCGCGCAGCCGAGCCGCGACGCGGCCGTTGTCTTCTTCGCGCTCGTAGCCGTAGCAGGAACGCACCAGGAACCGCCCGTCCACCGTGCGCCGCAGGGTGGTGCCGAGCCGGTGGGCCGGCAGCAGGCCCCAGTCGGGATCGCGGCCCAGGGTCTCGAGCAGGCGCCCGGGCAGCGGCTCGGTGAGCGCGGCGTAGGTGTACATCACAGCGAGCCGGGCGCGCAGCCGGCCGCGCCCGGCGGCGCCTAGGTCGCGGGCAAAGGCGTTGTTGGCAAGGATCACGCGGCGCGCCCGGAGATCGCCTCCGGGACACTCGATGCGCCAGCCGTCGCCCTCCCTGGCCAGCCCGAGCGCGGGCGTTTCTTCGAACAGGCGCACGTTGCGCGGCAGGCAGTCGGCGAGGCCGCGGATCAGCGCCGCCGGCTGCACCAGCGAGCAGTCGGGCGAATGGAGCCCGTAGCCGTAGTAGCGGGTTCCGATCCGCTCGTGCAGGTCATCGCCATCGAGACGTTCGTAGCCCAGCCCCGCGGCGTCGAGAAACGCCCGATAGCGCTCCAGATAGCGTCTCCCGGCCGCGGTGGCCGCCGCCCGGTACGTTCCCCGGCGCGCGAGCTGACAGCGGATGCCGTTGTCCGCGACCAGCCGGCGCAGATCGTCCATGGTCTGGCCGAGCAGGGCATTGCAGGCGGCCATGCGCGTCACCGCGCCCGGATCCGCGTCGTCGGCAAGGGCGATCTCCAGCATGAATCCCGAATTCCGCCCCGGGCTGCCCTCGCCGACGACGCTCGAGTCGAGCACCGCAACGACTTCGTCCGGGCGCGCCTCGGCCCAGGTCCGCGCGGCCGCCAGACCGGTGTAGCCTGCGCCCACCACCGCCACGTCGGCGGTCGCATGGCCGTCCAGTGCCGGCTCGGGACAGCGCGGCACGAGCAGCGTCTGCCAGCCGCAGGGTTCGTGATAGGTCGGATACGCCATAGGTTCCGTTCGAATGCGCCGCACACCGGCCGTCCGCCGCGGACCATAGCAGAGCCCCTGCGGTGCAGGACAGTCCGCGGTCGAGGACAGCCGGGGCGGCGGAGGACAGCCGGTGGCCCGGGCCGGCAACTGCAGACCGCGCGGGCGAACGACTATAATCCTCGCGCCCGTCCGGGCGCGGGATGCCGAGGAGTTCGCAATCAGCCATCTGAAAGACCACGCACGAGCGCTGCCGGCCCGGCTCATGTGGCTCGTCGCCGGGCTGCTGCCGGGCGCGGCCGCCGCGAAGCTCGGCGCGATGCTCCTCGGCGCCGTGGGCCCGCAGCTGCGCAAGCAGCGCCAGGTGCTGCGCAATCTGCACCGGGTGCTGCCCGACGCGAGTCCCGCCGAGCTGCGTCGGGTGGCGCGGGGCGTGTGGGCCAACCTCGGCAGCGTGCTGTTCGAGTACCCGCACCTCGAGCAGATCGTCCGCGAGCGCATCAGCGTCACGATGCCGGAGTCGATCCGCGCCCGCATGGAGGCCGGCGAGCCGATGCTCTACCTCACCGGTCATCTGGCCAACTGGGAAGTTCTGGCGCGCTATCTGAGCGGCCGCGGCGCCGGCCTGGTGGTGGTCTACAGCCCCGACGACAACCCGGTGATGGAGCGACTGGTGCAGAACTTCCGCGCCGCGGACGGCAGCGTTTACGTGACCAAGCAGGAAGCCCTGCGGCGCCTGACGCCGAAATTCCTGCAGCGCCGCTCGGTGGGCCTGCTGCCGGACGTACGCGTGGATTCCGGTCCGAGCCTGCCGCTGTTCGGCAGCGCCGCACCCACCACCACCAGCCCGCCGCGCCTCGCCGCGCGGCTCGACTATCCGCTGGTGCCGGTGCGCGCGAAGCGCCTCGGTCCGGCGCGTTTCGAGGTGGAGTTTCTCGAACCCCTGACCGCGGACCCGGCGCACATCGGCAAGCGCGCGGCCGTGGACCTGATGTGCCAGTTCAACCAGGTGCTGGAAACCTGGATCAGCGAGCGCCCGGACGAGTGGCTGTGCACCAAGCGGCGCTGGCCGAAAACGCCGCGCGGGCGCTGACGCGTGCTCACCCTCGACCGCTACATCATCCGCCAGGTGCTGGTGCCGACCGTGCTCGGCCTGGCCCTGCTGTTGCTGCTGTTCACCGCGTTCACCGGCGTGCAGCTGCTGCGCTCCGCGGCGCTCGGCAACATGCCGGCCCGGGACGTGCTCTCGCTGGTCATCGCCCACGACCTCTCGGCGCTGGAGATTCTGGTGCCGAGCGCGTTTTTCGCCGCGCTGATCATGGTCGGCTGTACCTGGCACCGGGAAGGCGAGCCCTACGCCCTGTACGCCAGCGGCGCCTCCCCGGACCGGCTGTCGCGGCCGCTGCGGCTGCTGGCCCTGGTGGTCGCCCTGTGCGTCGCGGTGCTGTCGATCTACGGCCGGCCGTATTCCTACCTGCTGCGCTACGATATCAGCGAACGCGCCGCCAACCTCACATCGCGCAACATGGCGCCCCAGCGTTTCTACCGCTGGGATGCCAATTTCGTGATTCAGGCCGAGAACATCGAGCGCCGGCAGCCGAATCTGGTGGAGGTATTCGCCCGGGCGCAGCCGGAAGGCCGACCCCTGGTGCTGCGCTCCGAAGCCGGCCAGATCAGCGAGACCGACGAGAACCGCCTGCAGACCCTCACCTTCATCGATGGTTCGAGCTACGAGATTCCGCCCGACGCCTCGATCGCGGGCCAAGACGCCGTGACGCCGGATCGGGTGACGCGCTTCGAGCGCCTGGTCTATCGGGTGCAGCGCCCGCCCAGTGACGCGCTGTCGAAGCGCCGGGCGCGCTCGACGATGGAGCTCGCCGGCTCCACGGAGCCGAAAGACGTCGCCGAATTCCAGTGGCGCCTGTGCATGCCGCTGATCGCCTTCCTCGTGGCGCTCATGGCCATCGAGCTCGGGCGTCTGCGGCCCAGGCAGTCGCCGTACGCGCGCTTCGCGGTCGCCATCGTGGTCTACGCCCTGGTGTTCAATCTCAGCAGCATCACCACGTCCGCCGTGGAGAACGGGCTGCTGCCCCGCTATCCGGGGGTGTACACGGCGGTCCTGGTGATGGCCGGCTTCTATCTGTTTCTGCGCCGCCTGCCGCGCCTGACCCTGCGGGTGCCCGCGTGAAGCGCATCTACCGCTACCTCATGGGGGCGCTGGCGCGGGGCTACGTGCTGGTGGCGGCCGCGCTGCTGGCCCTGTTCGGCCTGTTCGATTTCATGGCCCAGGCCGACGACATCGGCCGTTCGACGTTCGGCACCGCCGATGCCGTGGCCGTGGTGGCGTTGAGCCTGCCCTCGCGCCTGCTCGACCTGTCTCCGTTCGTCGCCCTGCTCGGCGTGGTCTACGGCCTCAGCACATTCGTGCGCAGCCACGAGCTCATCGCCATGCGCGCCAGCGGCCTGACCCCGCTGCGTCTCGCCGTGCTGACCGGCGTCGCCACCGCCGGGCTGTTCGTGGTGCTCGCCGGCGTCGAGCTGGTGGCCCGGCCGATGTACCAGCAGGCGCGGGTTCTGCACATGACCGAAACCTCCCGGGACGGCATGCTGTTCTCCCAGGAAGGCATCTGGATCGAGCACGAGGGGCTGTTCGTCAACATCGAATCCCTGGCCCGGGGCGGCGCCCCGTCGGGAATCCGCATGTACCGCTTCGGCGACGACACCCGCCTCGACCACTATCTGCAGGCGGACCGCGCCGAGCTCGGCGACGACGGCGCCTGGGTGCTGCGTCAGGTGGTCGAAAAGCGCTATCGCGCCGATGGCGGCATCGACACCGGGCGCCGCCCATCGATGCAGTGGGCGCCGCCGTGGCGGCAGACCACGGCGCTCTACGAGCTGCCGCTGGAAAGCCTGTCGCTGGTGGAGATCGCCCAGCAGCTCGACTATCTGGCCCGGGAGCAGCGCCCGGCCGGCATCTACGCCATGGAGTTCTGGCGCCGGCTGCTGCTGCCGGCCTCCGGCATCGTGTTCGCGCTGTTCGCCGCGCCCTTCGTCCTCGGCGTCGGGCCGCGGTCGAGCATGGGCGGCGCGGTGAGCTTTGGTATCGCCAACGCGCTGCTCATGTTCCTGGTCCAGCAGATCGGCACCAACGCCATCTTCCTCGCCACCGGCTCCCCGGTGCTGGCGGTGGCAACGCCCATCGTCGCGGTCTTCGCCCTGGCCGTGCTGCTGATCCGGCGGGTCAACGGCGAGCCCCGCTGACGTAGCGGTTATGCCCACCGTCCGGAGCGCATACAATGCACGGTCGCGGGCAGCGTCCCGTGCCACCGCCAACCCGGAACCGCTTCAGCCCATCATGAACTCAGCCGGAACCCATCACCCGTGAAGCTGATCGGCCAGTTCGTCGTCACCCACCCGTGGCAGAGCCTGCTGCTGATGACTCTGCTGCTGCTGGCCGGGCTCGCCGACGGCATTGGTCTGTCCGCCATGCTGCCCATGCTGAACCTGGCGTTCGACGGCGCCGGCGGTGGCACCATGACGGACCCGGCCGATCAGGACGAGCTGACCCTGATGGTCTACAACCTCGTGGAGAGCCTCAATCTGACCCCGAGCATCGGCGTGCTGCTCGGGCTGATCGTGATCGGCATCGGCACCAAGAGCCTGCTGGTGTTCCTCGCCGAGCAGCGCATCGGCTATCTGGCCGCCGACGTCGCCACCCGGCTGCGTCTCGATCTGCTGCGGGCGGTCACCGCGTCGAGCTGGCTGTTCTACGTCAAGCAGTCGGTGGGACGTCTGGCCAACGCCATGGCCACCGAGGCGTGGCGCGCGTCCAATGCCTATGTCTACGCGATCCGCCTGCTGGTGGTGTTCATCGAGACCCTGGTGTACTTCGTGCTGGCACTTGCGGTGTCGTGGCAGGCGACTCTGTCGTGTCTGGTCGCCGGGCTCGTCGTCTGGGCGGTGTCGCATCGCTTCGTGCGCATCTCAGGGCGCGCGGGGATCGGCCAGACCCGCGGCTACCGCACCCTGCTCGCTTCGCTCACCGACATCCTGGTGTCCATCAAGACACTGAAGTCCATGGGCCGGGAACGCGCAGCGGAAGCGCTGGTTGCCGACGAGTCCAACGCCCTGCGCCAGGACCTGCGCCGCGAGGTGCTCGGCAACGCCGGCCTCGACGCTGCCCAGGAGCCGCTCTACACGCTGGTGATCGTGGTCGGCATCTATCTCGCGCTGGTGCAGTTCGGCATGGAACTGGCCACCGTGACCTTTCTCACCCTGGTGCTGATGCGGCTGCTGAAACGCGGCAGCAAGGTGCAGAAGGAATACCAGCGCATGGTCACCTGTGAGAGCGCCTACTGGTCGCTGCAGGAGACCGTGGACCAGGCCGAGGCCGAGGCGGAAGGTGCGGGCGGCGACCGTCCGCCGACCCTGGAGCAGGCCATCGTGCTCGACCACGTCTCGTTCGCCTACGGCGAACCGTCGACCGCCCCGGTCATCGACGACGTGACCCTGACCATCCCGCGCGGCCAGATCACCTGCCTGGTGGGCGAGTCCGGCAGCGGCAAGTCGACCCTGGCCGATCTGGTGATGGGGCTGATCCGACCGAGCGCCGGTCGCGTGCTGATCGACGGCGTGGCGCTCGAGGACATCGGCCTCGCCGCCTGGCGCCGCACGATCGGCTATGTGCCCCAGGACAACCTGCTGCTCCACGACAGCGTGTTCGCCAACGTCACCCTGGCCGACGCCAGCCTGACCGAAGCCGACGTGACCCGGGCGCTGGAGGCAGCGGGCGCCGCCGGCTTCGTCGCGGAAATGCCGGAAGGCATGCACACCGTGGTCGGCGAGCGCGGCGCGCGCCTGTCCGGCGGTCAGCGGCAGCGGATCATGATCGCCCGGGCACTCGCCCACCGGCCGCGCCTGCTGGTGCTCGACGAAGCGACCAGCGCCCTGGACCAGGCAAGCGAAGCCGCGATCTGCGAGACCCTGGACCAGCTCAAGGGCCACCTGACCATTCTCGCCGTGACCCACCAGTCCGCGCTGCGCCGCATCGGCGACCGCGTCTACCACGTCGACGACGGCAAGGTCACCCTGGAACCCGGATTCGAGCAGACCGCACGACGGAGTTGACCATGGAACGGACCCTGCAGACCACGGCCGCGGCAACCGGCGAGGCTTCCACCTTGCGTATCGAGCCGGTGGACGGCCGGCGCCGGCTCAACGACTTCCTGCAGGTGCCCTACGCCCTCTACCGCGACGACCCCAACTGGGTCGCGCCGCTCGACTTCGAGCGCCGCGGCGCGCTCTCGCCCAAGCACCCGTTCTTCGCCCACGCCGAGTGGCAGGCCTGGGTCGGCTACGCAGGCGCCGCGCCGGTGGCGCGGATCAGCGCCCAGCTCGATCGCCTGCACGAGGAGCGCTACGGCGAGCGCGCCGGCTACTTCGGCATGCTCGAAGCGCCCGACGACGACCACGCGTTCGCCCATCTGCTCGGCACCGCCGAGGCGTGGCTGCGTGAACGCGACGCGGTCCGTACCGTCGGGCCGTTCAACCTCGGGATCAATCAGGAACTCGGGATCCTTATCGATGGCTTCGACACGCCCCCATATTTCATGATGCCGCACTCGCGCCCCTACTACGGGCGCGCGCTCGAAGCCCAGGGCTATCGCGGTGCCCAGGACCTGCTGGCCTACTTGATCGACCCGGACTTCAAACCCACCGGGGTGATGCGCGGCCTGCTCCAGCGCCTGGCGAGAAAGGTCCAGCTGCGTCCGCTGCGGCGAAAACGGGCGGACGAGGACCTGGAAATTCTTCGCGACATCTTCAACGACGCCTGGTCGGAGAACTGGGGTTTCGTGCCATTCACCCGGGAGGAGTTCAACGCCGTCGGCCGGGAGATGCTGATGCTGATTCCCGACTCATTCATCCACATCGCCGAGCTGGACGGCGAACCCGCGGCGTTCATCGTTCTGCTGCCCAACCTGAACGAAGCGATCGCCGATCTCAACGGACGCTTGCTGCCGTTCGGCTGGGCCAAGCTGCTCTGGCGCGTCAAGGTCCGCCATCCCGCTTCGGGACGGGTTCCGCTGATGGGCGTGCGCAAGCGTTTCCACAACACCCGGCTCGGTCCCGGACTCGCGTTCGTCGTGATGGAAGCCGCCCGCCGGGCCGCCGTCGACGCCGGCATGAAGGAAGTGGAGATGTCATGGATCCTGGCCGACAACATGGGCATGCGCAACATCATCGAAACCATCGGCGGCACCGTGAGCAAACGCTACCGCATGTACGAAAAGCCTCTGGCGTGACCCGGCTGCGCGCCATCGTCCTGGCCGGGGAACGTCCCGGCGGCGGCGCCCTGGCCCAGGCCCTGAACCTGCCGGCCGGCGTCCTCGCGCCGCTGGCGGGGCGTCCCTGCATCGAGCACGTGGTGGAGGCGCTGCGCGCCGCCGAGTGTGTTTCCGATCTCGTGCTGAGCGGGCCCGAGCGCACCGTGGTCGACGCCGCGCCGGTGCTCACTGCGCTGCTCGACGCCCCGGACGTGAGCTGGGTTGCCCCGGCGCCGGGTCCCGCGGCCAGCGCCCTGGCCGCCGCCGGCGACGGACCGTATCCGCTCCTGCTCACCGCCGGCGATCACGGCCTGCTGAGCGCCGCCATCGTCGACGGCTTCTGCCGCGCGGCCGCGCGCCTGGAGGCGGACGTGGTGGTCGGTCTGGTGCCCCACGCCGAGGTCGCACTCGCCTATCCGGAATCGCGCCGCACCGTACTGCGCTTCCGCGACGGCGCCTACTGCGGCAGCAACCTGTTCGCGCTGCTCACCCCGGCGAGCGGCGCGGCGCTGGAGTTCTGGAAGCAGGTCGAAACGGACCGTAAGCGACCCTGGCGTATCGCCCGCCGCCTCGGCGTGCTCACCCTGCTGCGCTACCTCGGCGGTCGCCTCGGCGTCGATGCCGCGTTCGCCGAATTGTCACGACGCAGCGGCTGCCGGGTCGGCTGGGTCGAGGTGGCGGCCGCCCGGGCCGCCGTCGACGTCGATTCCGAGGCGGACTGGCGCCTGGCCGACCGGATTCTCGCGGCCGACGACACCGCACACGCCCACGACGCCCCATGACCGTCGTCGTCGTCAGCAACGCCGGCACGCCGCGCGCCCGGCGTCAGGTGCCGGCACTGCGCGACGCGCTGCCGGAAAGCCCGGGCCTGCAGCACCGCGTCACCGAGCACGCAGCCGACCTGGACGCGCTGGTGGGCCACGACCGCTGGAACGCCGACGATCTGCTGGTGATCAACGGCGGCGACGGCAGCGTGCAGCACGCGCTGACGCTGCTGATCCGCCACTGCCCTGGCGCACGCTGGCCGGTCGTCGCCTGCCTGCCCGGCGGCAGCACCAACATGACCGCCCTGGATCTGAACGCGACCCGCCGTTACCGCGACGCTGTGGAGAATCTCGCCGGCCTGGTCCGGCGGCGGGGGCCACTGCCGGTGGCGCCGCGTCCGGTGGTTCGGGTGAACGGGCACGGTGCGCGCGACACGGCCGCCAACGGCGGGCTGTTCTTCGGAATCGGCACCATCGTCCAGGGGGTGGAGTACTTTCACGATCAGGTGAAGGGCTGCCTGCAGGGCGCCGGGCGCCACGAACTGGCCGCGGGCGCTGCGCTGCTGCGGGCGCTGTGGGGCATCGCCCGGCGCCAGCCGCCGTTCGACGAACCGGTGGCCGCCGCCATCGACGCGCCTTCCCTCGGCCTGAACCCCACGGCGACGCTGTCGCTGCGTCTGCTGTTCGCGACCACCCTCGATCGGCTGTTCCTCGGCATGCGCCCCTACTGGGGCGACGCCGCGGGCGCCATGAAAACGACCCTGGTCGAGGGCCGCGCGCAGCATTTCATCCGCCGCGTGCCGCGCCTGCTGCGCGGCCGGCCGGACGCCGGCATGGATCCCGCCAACGGCTACCACAGCAGCCGGCTCGACTCGCTGACGCTCAGTTTCCATGGCAGCTACACCCTCGATGGCGAACTGTTCTCCGGTGCCGATGATAGGATGACGGTTTCCGCCACGACCCCGGTGAGGTTCCTGCCCCTGTGACCCGAGCCAGCGACCAGACCCAGGCATCGCCCACGCCAGCGCGAGGCAAAGGCAGCGCCGTGCGCCGCCTGATCATGAAGGCCGGCAAGCACACCCTGCGCAAGGTGGGCCAGTTTCAGGCGCGCCATTCCCTGGTGGCCACGACGCCGGTGCTGGAGAACGCCGAATTCGCCTGGGTACCGACCCTCGAGGCGCGCTGGCGGGAGATCCGCAGCGAACTCGACGACGTGCTCACGCACCCCGAGGACATTCCGGCGTTCCACCAGCTGTCTCCGGACCAGCAGCGCATTTCCAAGGGTGACAACTGGAAGACCTACGTGTTCTACGCGTTCGGCAACCGGGTGGACGAGAACTGCGCGACCTGCCCGGTGACCGCCACGCTGCTCGACGAACTGCCGGCCCTGCAGAACGCCTGGTTCTCGATTCTCGCCCCGCGCTACCACATACCGCCCCACCGCGGTCCAACCCGGGCGGTGATCCGCTGCCACCTGGGACTTAAGGTGCCCGCCGACGGCGACAACTGCTGGCTGCGGGTCGACGATCAGATCTGCCACTGGCAGGAAGGCCAGTGCCTCGTGTTCGATGACACGTACGAGCACGAGGTGAAGAACGACACCGACGAGGTGCGCGTAGTCCTGTTCCTGGATTTCGACCGGCCCATGGATCTGGCCGGGCGGGCACTGAACCGGCTGGTCATCGGCGCCATCCGCGCCAGCGCCTACGTCAAGGATCCGCTGAAGAACCTGGCGGACTGGAACGACGCTCGCCGCGACGCAGCGCCGGGGCCGCGGTCCGCGCCCAGGGAGTGACCGGGTGCTGATCGACCTGCGTGCCGACGGCTCGGTTCCGGACCTGCACGCCGACGTCTGCGTGATCGGCGCCGGCGCCGCGGGCATCAGCGTGACGCGGCGCCTGTGCCGCGCCGGCCACCGGGTCATCCTCCTCGAGGCAGGCGGTCTCGACTACGACGCCGACACCCAGAACCTCAACGACGGCGCAAACGTCGGCATGCCCTACTACGACCTGGTGGACGCACGCCTGCGCTTCTTCGGCGGCACCACCAACATCTGGGGCGGGCGCTGCACGCCGCTCGAGCCCATCGACTTCGAGCGCCGCCCCTGGGTGCGGCACAGCGGCTGGCCGCTCACCTTCGACGACCTGCTGCCCTACTACCTCGAAGCCCATCGGGACCTGGAACTCGGCGACTTCGGCTACGACCAGCGCCTGTGGCGGCTGCTCGGCCGCACCCCGCCGCCGCTGACACCGGATGCGCTGATCACCCGATTCTGGCGCTTCGACACGGTGAAGGAGCGCTTCAGTCCAGGCCGCTGCCGCGATCTGTTCGACGCCGCCACGGTGACCGTGCTGACCCACGCGAACGTGGTCCACCTGCAGGCCAACGCCCACGCCAGCGCCCTCGAGCACGTGCGCGTGAGCACCCTGGAAGGCCGCACCGTAGAGGTGCGAGCACGCTGCTTCGTGCTCGCCTGCGGCGGCATCGAGAACCCACGGCTGCTGCTGGCCGCCAACGACGTGGAGCGCCAGGGCATCGGCAACCGCCACGATCTGGTTGGCCGATTCTTCATGGAGCATCAGCACGGACGGGCCGGCAAAGTGCTCACGGCGCGTCCCTTCGAACTCTGGAACCTGTTCCGCAAGCGTGCCCCGGGGCGCGGCCAGCCGCCGATCGCACCAACGCTGCTGCCGGCGCCGGCGCTGCAGGCGCGGCGCGGCATTCTCAACACCGCGCTGACCTTCAAGCTGCAGCGCAGCCCGGAACAGGGGCTGTCGCTCAACGATCGCGTGTACCGGCGCCTCAAGCACCAGCTTCCGCCGGACCGCTCCCGGCGGCGGCTCTGGCACGCCTACCGCAGCGTGCGCGGCGCGCTCCAGCGCAGCGTGAAGCCGGTGGTGGAGCGCCTGCGCGCGCGCGGCGCGCGACATCTGTACGTGATGGTGCGCGCGGAGCAGAGTCCGAACCCTGCCAGCCGCGTGGTCCTCGGCAGCGAGCGCGACGCCCTCGGCGTGCCCCGGGCTGCTCTGGACTGGCAGCTGTCGCGCCAGGACAAGGACACCGTGGCGGTGCTCGCCGAAACGCTGAACCAGGAGTTCATCCGCATCGGCCACGGCGGCATGGAACCGGCCGCCTGGCTCGCCGAACCCGGCAGCGAGTGGCCGGTGGATGCCACCGTCAGCAAGCATCCCATCGGCGGCTATCACCACATGGGCACCACGCGCATGAGCGACGATCCCGCTCACGGTGTGGTGGACGGCGACTGCCGGGTGCACGGCTACGGCAACCTGTACGTCGCCGGCAGCTCGGTATTCACCACCGGCGGCTGGGCCAATCCGACCCTCACGATTCTGGCCCTGGCGTACCGGCTCGCCGACCGGATCGACCGCCAGCTGCGCGCCGGATAGCGGCCCGCAGCGCCCCGCCTGCGGGGAATCCGCCCCGGTTCACAGTACTGTCATAGAGATCGGTGCCATGATAGGTTACGCCGCTGGAAGCTGTGCTCGCCGAGGGGATTCCTAGAAAAATGAAGGTCATCATCCTGAGTGCTGGTCAGGGCAGCCGGCTTTTGCCGCTCACAAAGACCACGCCCAAGTGCGCGCTGCCGATCGCGGGACGCACCATGCTCGAGTGGCAGCTCAACCAGGTCGCCCAGTGCGCGGTGGACGAGGTGCTGGTCGTGACCGGCTTCGGCGCCGACCAGGTGGACGCCATCGCCGCGGCCGCGAACGCCAGAGCCGGCGGCCCGCGGGTGCGCACGCTGTACAACCCGTTTTACGCTCTCTCGGACAATCTCGGCACCTGCTGGGTGGCGCGCGCCGAGATGGACCAGCCGTTCGTGATCATCAACGGCGACACCCTGTTCGAGGCGGCGATCCTCGAGCGCCTGCTCGAGACCGGGGCCGACGCACCGATCACCGTGGTGACCGACCGGAAGCGAGGTTACGACGCCGATGACATGAAGGTGGTGGTCGAACTCGGGCGTCTGCGCCGCGTCGGCAAGAAGCTCAGCGAGGGCGTGAACGGCGAATCCATCGGCATGATGGCGTTCCGCGGCAAAGGTCCGCAGCTGTTCCGCGACACCGTCTGTCACCTGATGCGCTACGGCGAGGGCGTGAACCGCTGGTACCTGTCGGCCATCGACGAGCTGGCCGCCACCGAGCAGGTGCGCGTCTGCGACATCCACGGTCTGTCCTGGGGCGAAGTGGACGAGGCCGAAGATCTCGCCCGCGCGCAGCACATCGTCGAAGCCTGGCCGTCCGCGCGGCAGAACGGCACCCGTCTGTCGCGGCAGGCGGCTTCCTGATTCCGGCGCCGCGGCGCGTGAACGACACGATCGTCAAGTTCGGCTATCCGGACACCCTGGTTCACGATTACCACAACTGGTTGGTTCTGTTGCGCCCGCAGCAGGTCACGCTCGGCTCACTGGTGCTCGCGTGCAAGGAGCCCGTCAAGCAGTTCCATGAGGTTTCCGCCGACGGATTCGGCGAGCTGAAGACCGTGATCAGCGACATCGAGCACGCGCTCAGCGCCATGGTCAGCTACCGGCGGATCAACTACCTGATGCTGATGATGGTGGACCCGGACGTGCATTTTCACGTCATACCCCGCTACCCCGACCCGCTCGAGTTCGACGGCCGCAGCTTCGCCGATGCCGGCTGGCCCGGACCGCCGGCCCTGGCCGAGCCGACGGACACCGACGCCGCCCTGAACGCCGCCATCATCACGCGGCTGAAGCGCCATTGGCCGGTGCCGGGCGTCAACCTCTAGCCTTGCCGTCGCCGGGCTGAAGACTAACGCCCGGCACTGATCCACGTCGCTCGTTCGCGCAGGGAAACCGCCCCGTCGGGCAGCACGTCCATCAGGCGCATCTCGACCCGCCAGCGATCGCCGACGTCCGTCACTTCGAAGCAGCGGTAGGCGGCGCCCGCCTTGCCGCCGACGCTCGAAGCGGACGCGGTGCCGAACACCCGCATGCCGCCGACTCCGAGATGGCTGACGTTACGGTGGACGTGTCCGTGCAGCACCAGCTCGACCCCACGTCGCGCGAGCAGCGCCTCGAGCGCCCGGGCGTCGTGGAGCCCTTTGCGCCACGAGGTCATGGCCGGCAGCGGCGGGTGGTGGATGAGCAGGCAGCGGAAGCCCTGAGCCTGCGTAAGCGCCGCATCAAGACGAGCGAGCTGGGCGCCGCCGAGCCGGCCGCTGGCCATGAAAAGCGGCGCCGGGCAGGCGCTGGAGACGCCGATCAGCTCGACCGGCGGTACGCCGTCGAGACGGCGCCGGGTCGGGAAGCCGGCCGTCGCTTCATCGACCGGACTCGCATTCGCGGCGCTCTTGTCCTCCGCGGCGCTGACTCCCAGGTAGGGGGCCCAGGCGGATGCAACCACCGGCCAGGAGTCGCGGGCGTAGACGTCGTGATTGCCGGGCACGAGCATCACCCGGTCGGGCGGACCGAGCTGGCGCAGCCAGTCCGTGGCGGCTTCGATCTCCTCGGCCAGGCCGATGTGAACGAGATCCCCGGTGACCAGAATGCAGGCCGGATCCTCGTCCTGGACCGCCACGGTCAACCCATCGAGTACCTCGCGACGGTGCACGAAGCGCCGCCGCCGACGCCAGGACAGATAGCCCGACCAGCGCTTGCCGGACAGCGCCGCGAGCGGCACCTGCGCCAGCGACGTCAGGTGAGGATCCGTGATATGAATCAGGCGAATGACCGCCTCCGATGGTTTGCCGGCCCATTCCGCCGACGACTATAATCGCGGACTTGACGAATTCCGGTAACCGGGAGACGCCGGAATTTCGCGGCAGACGCAGCCAGATCCGGCGCTCAGGCACTATAGCATGAGGCATTTCGCACACGTAGTCGGACGCTCTGACGTTCGCCTGTGGAGTCTGTCCGCGAACGAGCGGATCCGCCGGCAGCTCACCCAGACCGGCGACGTCACCCTGGTCGACACCCTCGACGCGGTGCCGGCGAACGCCAGCGTGCTGCTGCTGCGCGCCGATTTTCTCTACGAAGTCCGCACTCTGAAGGCGCTGCTTGAACGCACCGACACGGTGCTGCGCCATGGCCCGAGCGGTGTCTGCGCAGGGGCCATCACGGACGCGGCGACGGCGCCGCGACTGCGCGATGTGCTGCTCGGCGAGACCGAACTGCCGGCACAGGCCAGCACGGTCGTGCCCGACGAACTCGGCGCGTTCGATCATCAGCTGCGCAAGGCCAAGGCGCCCCTGCTCGAGCCGGTCAGCGCCGAGCGACAGCGTGCCCTCGAGGCGCTGCTGTACGGAACCTCCTACAAAGGCATCACCGACCTGGTGACCAAATTCGTCTGGCCGCGCCCGGCGCGCCATGTGGTGCGATTCTGTGCCACCCTCGGCATCACGCCGAACATGGTCACGGCGCTTTCCCTCGCGCTGATGCTGTGGACCTGCTATCTGTTCGCCAACGGCCAGTTTGCGCTCGGCCTGGCCTCCGGCTGGGTCATGACGTTCCTCGACACCGTGGACGGCAAGCTGGCCCGGGTGACCATCCGCTCGAGCCGCTTCGGACATGTGCTCGACCACGGCATGGATCTGATCCACCCGCCGTTCTGGTACTACCTGTGGGGCACGGCGCTGATCGGCTACCAGCCGCTCATGGGCCTGGGCCTCGCCGACCTCAACGTGCTGATCATCGGCGGCTACCTGGTCGGCCGCGCCGTGGAGGGTCTGTTCCACCTGCTCGGCGATGCCAGCATCTTCTCCTGGCGCCCGTTCGACGCCTATTTCCGTCTTATTACCGCACGTCGCAACCCGTGCATCATCCTGCTCAGCGCGAGTCTCGTAGTGGCGCGGCCGGACTGGGGTCTGGTCGCGGTGGCGCTGTGGACCGCCGGCACGTCGGCGCTGCTGATCGTGCGCCTGCTCCAGGGAATGGCGGCTCGAGTCCGCTCCGGTCCGCTGCAGTCGTGGCTCGCGGACCCCGAAACCGCCGCGGCGCGACACCCACGCGCGTACCGCCTGTTCTCGGGCACCCAGAGCGCCTATGCCAGCGCCTGAAGCGGCCGCGACCCGGCCCCTCGAGGCGCGCATCCGCCAGGAACTCGACGACCGATCCCACCGCGACGATCCGAACGTCGCGCGGCTGGTCGCAGAGATCCGCCGCCGCCACGGCGATGCCGTGAAGGCGGTGCTGCTGTACGGTTCGTACCTGCGCGGCATGCGCGACACGCTGCTCGACTTCTACGTTCTGCTCGACGAGCTCGCCCCGGCGCTGCCCCGCGCCCAGGCCCTGGGCAACCGGCTGTTGCCGCCCAACGTCTACTACGTCGCCAGCGCGCCATCGCCCGACGTCGGTGGCGAGGCGCTGCGGGCCAAGTACGCCACCATGACGCTCGCCCAGTTCGAGCATTCGATGGACGACTTCCACAGCTACTTCTGGTCCCGGTTCACGCAGCCGGCGGGCCTGGTGGAGTCGAGCGGATGCGACATCGAGGATCGCGTGGTGAGCGCCATGGCCGGTGCCGTGCACACGTTTGTCAGTCGCACGACGCCGATGCTGGACGCACCGTTCACGGCGGCCGCGCTCTGGCAGCGCGGGCTCAGCCTCACCTACGCGAGCGAGCTGCGCTCCGAATCCGCCACCGGTATCGCATCCGTGTACGACCAGTACGCCGGCTACTTCGACGCCGTGCTCGAAGCCTATGCGGCGGGCGCGGCAGCCGCGGTCGTGGCCACGCCGGCCGGGCGCTATCGCGCCGCGACCGGTGCCGGGCGCGGCGCCGCGCGCTTCGCCTGGTGGCTGCGGCGGATTCAGGGCAAGGGGTTGAGCGTGTTGCGGCTGATCAAGGCGGCGGCGACGTTCGACGACCCACTCGACTATCTGTTGTGGAAGATCCAGCGTCACTCGGGCATCTACATCGAACCCAGCAACCGGCAGCGGCGCCATCCGCTGCTGTTCGCCTGGCCGCTGCTGTGGCGCCTCTACCGCCGCGGAGCGTTCCGCTGAGCGATCAGGCGGACTCGTCGGTGTCGGCGATCGCCCGGCGGAATCCGTCGACGATGCGGTCGATCTGATCGAGGGTGTGAGCGGCGCTGGCGCTGCAGCGCAGCAGACTGCTGCCGTCGGGTGAAGCCGGGGGCACCATCAGATTGGTGTAGACCCCGAGTTCGAGCAAGCGCCGCCAGGTGGCCAGCGCGCGATCCTTTTCCTCGAAGCGCACCGCCACCACCGGGCTCGGGTCGGCGCCGAGACGCAGCCCGAGATCACTCAACCCGCCGTGCAGAGCCCGGGCGTTCTCCCACAGGCGCGTTTTCAGTTCCGGGCGCTCGCGCACGTGGCGCAGCGCCACGCGGGTGGTAGCCACGACCGACGGGCATGGCGACGCGGTGAAGATGTAGGGGCGGCTCGCAAAACGGAACAGGCTCAGCACGTCGTGACGACTCACGCAATAGCCGCCGGTGGCGCCCAGGCTCTTGGAGAACGTGCCGACCACGAAGTCCACGTCGTCGAGCACGCCGGCCTCCTCGGCGACGCCGCGGCCATGCTCACCGTAGCCGCCGAGGGAGTGAGCCTCGTCGACGAACAGATAGGCGCCGTGGCGCTTGGTCACCGCCGCGATCTCCGCCAGCGGCGCTTCGTCGCCGAGCACGCTGAACAGCCCCTCGGTAACCACCAGCGACCGGGTCGCGCGCTCACGGAGCCGGCGCAGCCGTTTGTCGAGACTGTCGGGATCGTTGTGCTTGAAAAGATAGACGTCGGCGCCCGTCATCTTGCAGCCGTCGTAGAGGCTCGCATGGGCATCCGCATCGAGCAGCACGCAATCCTCCGGCCCCAGCAGCGCGGCCAGCGTGCCGAGGTTCGCCGAGTAGCCGGTGGAGAACACCATGGCGTACGGCACGCCGTAGAATTCGGCTAGTTCGCGCTCGAGCGCGCCGTGGCCCTGATAGTTGCCGTTGGCCATGCGCGAGCCGGTGGTGCCGGTGCCCTGCTCGGCCAGCGCTGCCTGACCGGCGGCGATGCACTCGGGATCGAAGGTCAGACCGAGATAGTTGTTGGTGCCGGCGAGAATCGTCGGGCGTCCGGCGACAATGGCCTCGGTCGCCGAGACGATGCGCTCCATGATCACGCGGGTCGGGTCGGCCCCGTCTCCGGCAAACTCCTGCTGCCGCGCGCGCAACGCCGCGAACTTGTCCATCAGATTCACGTCGGTCACGACCGTCATCCCAGGGTCCGGACGACGACGGCCGCAAGCTCGGAAACGGTGTGCACGTTGGACAGGCTTTCCAGGTCGATGGCGATGTCGTAGTGATCTTCCACCTCGACCACGAACTCCATGACCTGAACGGACTCGAGGTCGAGATCGGCGATCAGATCCGTGTCTCCGCTGAGCGGCGGCGGGTTCTCGAGAAAGCTTCCGAGAATTCCCGTGATCTCCGCCTGGATCTTTGCCTGGTCGGGCTTCAAGGCGATGAACTCCTGGGGCCGGCTGGACCGCGGAACAACGCAGCAACGCCTCGCTCCAGGTCGATGTCCGGTTGCCAGCCTGTGGCGTGGGTGAAGGCGCGATTATCACACAGCCAACGCGGCTGCTGAAGCTCACGCGCCTTGCCGGCGGTGAGCATGGGCGCAAAACCGAAGAACCCGGCCACGAACTCGTTGACGCGACCGAGACTGCGCAACGCCCAGCCGGGGATGCCGATCACGCGCACCGAGCGCCCGGTCACCGCCGCCGCGATCTCGTGCCAGTCGTAGCCCTGATCATGGCCGTCATCGATGGCAAAGGCGCGATGCCGGCACGGGCCCGACGCCGCCAGGCAGGCGGCCACCGCGCGGGCCAGATCGTCGACGTGGAGCAGCGCCAGGCGCTGCCCACGAGGTCCCGGACGCAGCGCGACGCCGCGGCGGATCAGATCCAGCAGCGGCCGCATCTCGCGGTCACCGGGGCCGTAGACGGCCGGGGGTCGAAGGATCGTCCAGGGAACGTGATCGGCACGGTCGAGGAGCCTCTCGCCCGCGTGCTTGCTGCGCGCGTAAAGGGAGAGCTCCGGCCGGCTGGCCGCCAGCGACGACATGAGCACCAGCGGCGGCGCCGCAGCACCACTGCGGCCGAGCGCTTCGAGAAGGGTCGCGAGGCCGGACACGTTGGCAACCTCGAAGTCCCTGGCGCGGCGCCCGCGCACCGCGCCGGCGCAGTAAACCGCCGCGCCGATGCCGTCGACGGCGCGCGCCATGGCCGACGAGTCGGTGAGCTCTCCGGTCACGATCTGACAACGCGGATCGAGCCCGGCGCCACTGACCGATCGGGCACGAACCAGAACTCTCACGGCCACGCCGAGGTCGAGAAGATGACGATGCAGACGCTTTCCGATGAAGCCGGTGGCGCCAGTGAGCAGCACCGGAGACGGCAGCGCAGTCACCGAAGGTCAGCCACGGGCGGTCAGCCGTTGGCCGCTTTCGAATACCAGCTGCTGTCGACGAGCTTGACCCGCTCGAGGAAGTCCAGTTTGGTCCGGGAACGGGCCAGCTTGCCGGACGACGTCCGCGGCAGCGTGCCCGGCGGCACCAGGTCGATGTAGGAGTGAATGCCGAAGTGGCCGCGCACCGCGCTCTGCAGTTCCAGCACCAGCGCCGTGCGCTTGTCGGCATCGCGCTCGCGGCACTCCACCACCAGCACGGCCAGGTCTTCACCGGTTGGCAGCGGAGCGGCAAAGGCCGAGACGTTGCCCTGGCGCACGCCGGGCAGATCGTCCGCCAGGTGTTCGAGATCCTGCGGCCAGATATTGCGGCCGTTGATGATGATCACGTCCTTGCTGCGCGCGGTGACGAACAGGCGCTTTCCTACCCTGTAGCCGATGTCACCGGTATCGAGCCAGCCGTCCGGGGTGAGAACCTCTGCCGTCGACTCCGGATCGCGGTAGTAGCCGCGCATGACGCTGGGACCGCGCAGGCATACGCGGCCGCAATGGCGGTCCGGCAGATCACGACCGCTGGCGTCGCGAATGGCGAAATCGTAGCTCGGCAGCACGTCGCCGCAGTCGACGAACTCGAGCACGTCCGACGGATCGGCCTCGCCCGCTGGTTCCGCGAGCAGCTGATCGGACATGGCGCGCTTGCGCACGCGGTCGATGTGAAAGCCGGAACCCAGGGGCGCAAAGCTCACGGCCAGCGCGCACTCCGCCATGCCGTAGCAGGGAACGAAGCTGGCCGGATCGAAGCCCGTGGAGCGCAGCGCCTGGGCGAACTCGCGCAGCGGCTTCGGTTGTATGCGTTCGGCGCCGACGCAGGCCGCGCGCCAGCAGGACAGATCGTAGCGCTCGGTGTCCGACGGCCGCAGGCGCTTCGCGCACAGCGCGTAGCCAAACGGCGGGCTCGACGACACCGTGCCCTTGTTCTCGGAGATGATCTTCAGCCACAGCCGCGGGCGCATGGCAAAGGTCCGCGGGCTGAGCATGTCCACGGAAAGCTGCGTAGCCAGAGGCAGCAGCATGAAACCCACCAGACCCATGTCGTGATACAGGGGCAACCAGGAGACGAAGCGATCGCCCTGGCCGAGACACAGGCCTTCTTCGGCGATCTCGCGCAGGTTGTTCATGACCGAGCGCTGAGTGATCTCGACGCCACGGGGAAAGCGCGTGCTGCCGGAGGTGTACTGCAGGTAGGCGGGATCTTCCGCGCGCAGGGGCCGCAGCTCCCTGTCGCTTTCGCTGAGTTCCTCGAAGTCCTCGAGCACGCCGACACGAATTCCGGACAGCCCCTGGGCCGCTTCGCGGAGAAAGCCGATGTGGGTGTGCGGCGCCACGGCGATGGACGCGCTGCAGCCCTGCAGCATACGCCGCAGCTGCGCGACGTACGCGTCGTGGGCGCCGAGCTGCACGCCCGCAGGCAGCGCCACCGGCAACAGGCCCGCATACTGGGCGCCGAAGAACACCTTGTGAAACATCGGGTCGGTTTCGGCAATGATGGCAACCCGACCACCGGGTTCCGGCTGGAGCCCGAGAAACTTGCGCGCGAGCACGCGCGCCTGCTCTCGCAGATCGCGGTAAGTTAAGACATACTCCAGCTCGCCGCGGCCATCGTAGTAGTTGATGCCCGTCTCGCCCCTGGCTGCATATTCGAGGGCTGCAACGAGATTGCCAAAGCCGGAACTCCTGAAGTCCAATGACTGGTTAATTCCCGTGCGAAGCAATCCTTGATTCTCCCAAACCCATGAGATCCGCCACCAACCCCCTTCCCAAGGTGTCCAGCGCCGGCGGATTATAACCAACACTCGAACCCAATGTAGAGTACCCGAACACGTCTTTAAGCTGCTGATTTTTCCCGATTTTGGGTGCCGCAGAACCCTTAGAGTGCGAATCCCGGAGGAATCTGTCGCCGCCCGCGGCATCGATCCAGCCGGTCGACCGGTCCGACGATACCCCGACAAGGCGTCACAGACCCGTCATCAGACCACAGGATCTGCGAGAAAACCGAAACACCGTTTGCAATACCGGAACAGGCCGGGCGCCACATTCGCGTACAAAGAACCCCGTCAATCACGACGGGGTTCCACGCATGGACGACCGGCTAGACGGCTCTGCTCCAAGGCGGCTGCGCAGCAGCGCGCTTTTGCTCCTGAGTCTAGCCGCTCTGGGCGGGTGTGCATCGATGGACCGTCAAGAGGTGACCTGGCAGGCCCTGCACGCCGTGGACGTCGCCCAGACCCTGAACGCCGCCAGCGATCCCTGCTACAAGGAAAACGCCTGGCTGACCAAACGCCTGATCGGCGAGCAGCCGAGCGACGCCCAGGTACTGGTCTGGGGCGTCGGCACTGCGGTGTTCCACGCCTGGATCAGCGACACCCTGGAGGACCGCGGCGCCCCGCGCTGGGTGCAGATGGTCTGGGAGCTGGGCACCCTGGGCCACACCACCTACGCCGTCGGCAGCAATCACGACGCCGGCGTGCGGCCCTTCGGCAGCAACCGCGACGTCGCCGGCTGCTATCGGAGCTGACCGGCGCCGGGGCCGGCCGCCCGGCCCTCCACCTCGGATGAGATAGCCCGGATGAGAAAGCGCGGATGAGATAGCCCGGAGCAGGACAGCCCGGATCAGAACAGCCCGAGCTGGCGGTCGTCGCCGATGACCCGTTCGAATTCGAGCCCCAGGGACTGCAGCACCGGCTCCGCGACCGGACGGATCTGGCGCTCCACGTAGTGCTCCCGGTCCAGCTCCGCGGTCCGCACGTCCAGGGGCTCCGGACCAGCCAGCGTCATGACGTAGGCGATGATCCGCCCGGGCACCGCCTTCGATTTGCGTGCCGCCGCCACATGGGGCGGCGTGCTCGCCTGATAGGAATCCAGACGCTTGCGCAGGCCCTTGCGGTACACCAGGGCATGGTCCAGCTCGCCGGCCCGCAGCGCGTGCACCACGCCGCGCAGGTACTCGTCCACCGGGGCGTCGTCGAACAACCGCTGATACAGCTCGCGCTGCACCCGTTTCGCCAGATCGGTCCAGTCCCGGCGCACGACCTCCATGCCGACGAACTCGACCTCGCCGGACCCGGCACCGTGACGCAGGCCGGCATAGCGCTTGCGGGCACCGGCGGCGCCGTGGCGCACGCTGGGCAGCACCAGCCGCAGGTAGAGCTTCTCGAACTCGAGCTCCAGCGCCGAGCGGACCTGCCAGCGCTGTGCCACGTAGCGTTCCAGGTCTTCGTTGATCCGTGCCGTGAGCGAGCGCGCCGCGGCGTCGGCGGCCTCGGCGCTGCTCATCCCCGAGGCCACGAACAGGCTGTCGGTGTCGCCGTAGAGCACGTCGAACCCCTGCGCCCGGAACCAGTCCCGGGACCACAGCAGCAGGTGACGGCCCTGACCGGTGATGGCATTGGCGATGGCGGCGTTGTGGAACCGGCAGGCCGGGGTCCCGAGCACGCCGTAGAAGGAATTCATGAGGATCTTGATGGCCTGGGACGCCACCGCGTCGCCGGCCCGCTTCGCCGCCTCGCGGCGCGGCACCAGCTCGTCCAGCATGGCCGGAAGAATGGCGCCTTCGCGCCGGAACGCCGCGCCATGCTCCAGCCGGATCAGGTCCTCGTCCGCGGCCGGTGCCTCGACGTAGCCGAGCGGGTCGATGTTGAAGGTGCGGATGATGCTCGGATAGAGGCTGCGGAAATCGAACACCCAGACGTTGTCGTGCAGGCCGACCCGGGGCTCGAGCACGTGCCCGCCGGCCTGGGCCACGTGCACCCGGGAATCGTCGGAGCGCACCGACGGCGCCACCCGACCGCGCTTGTGCAGCGCCGCCATATATAGAAAGTCGAAGGACGCGATGCTGGCCGCCACCCGGTCCGGCGTCATGCCGGTGAGCCGGCTGCGGGCGAACGCCAGGGTCACCAGATCGAGCCGCTCGAGGACCTCCAGGGGCAGCCGCGCGTCGGTCCTCGCGTAGCGGGCGAAGGCGGGAAGATTGTCATGGTAATTGCTCAGAATCTCCGCCACCCGATCGTCCACGTCCCCGGCCAGCGCTTTGCCCTCGCCGAGCACCTCGCGCGCGACGGCATCGAGGCTGTAGTCGTCCATGCGGACGAAGGCACCCCGCAGCAGGTCGATGCCGTCGAGCACCAGGCGCCCGGGCAGATTCGCGCTGCCGCTGCCGAAGTAGCCTTCCGCCCGGCGGATCCGCAGCGCGCCATCGTCGCGCCCGAGGTGCAACGGCCGCCCGACCCGCTCGGCCACCCGCGCGAGCACGCTGAGATCGAAATCGATGACGTTCCAGCCGGTGAGCACATCCGGATCCAGCGCCGCGACCCGGGCACAGAAGGCGTCCAGCACCTCGGCCTCGCTGCCGAACCCGATGGCACCTTCCGGCATGGCGCGCCGCCGGGGATCGACGATCAACACCTCGTCCGCACCCAGCCCGTACAGCGAGATCGCCAGCAGGCTGTCGGCGCCGGGGTCGGTTTCGATGTCGAAACAGAGCACGCGCGGCGCGAGCGGCGTGGTGTCCGCCAGTTCGTCGGGTGCGAGCTCCGGATCGTCGAACAGCACATCCACCCGGACGCCGGGCGCCTGGGTACCGGGGATTGCCTCGCCGTCGATCACGCAGGCGCCTTTGATGTCGCGGTCGATCAGATAGCGCATGGCGAAGCGCACGTCGGCCTCGTAGCAGGCGATGCCGGCGGCCTGCAACGCGGTGCGGGCGGTGACCGCATCCGCGGGCAGCACCACCTCGAGCCGGCTGACCGGGACGCCGGTCATGGTCAGCGCGGCGCCTGGGTGCACCCGGCAGCCGGTGAGCGCGGCGGCGCGATCCCCATCGACGGCGGCCAGGTAAAAGCACGGTCGCTGGCGCGCGTCGCGGATCAGAAAGCTGCGCCCGTCCTGCAGGCGGCCGTAGAGATGGACCAGCGGAATCCCGCCGCGGATCCGGTAGCTCGCCTGCAGAATGAAGCCGCGCAGCGCCATGGGCGCATTGTCACCCCATCCACGACGCTTCACGAGCCGTTCACGGGCTCTGACGGACCATTGGTGTTCGCTCGGCGCCGGAACTAGACTCACGCTCATGCCCACAGGACTCAAAGGCAACATTCTGCTGGTGGAAGATCACCAGGAACTGGCGGGTACCGTCGGCGACTTCCTGGAGGCGAACAACTACGCCGTGGATTTCGCCGCCGACGGTCTGCTGGCCATGCATCTGGCGGTGACCCAGCCGTTCGACGCCATCGTTCTCGACGTGATGCTGCCCGGCCTCGACGGCATCAGCGTGTGCAAGCGCCTGCGCAAAGACGCACAGCTGACAACGCCGATCCTCATGCTCACCGCTCGGGACCAGCTCGAAGACAAGCTCACCGGATTCGAGGTCGGCGCCGACGACTATCTGATCAAGCCGTTCGACCTGCCGGAACTGGTCGCGCGCATCGATGCGCTGATCCGCCGCGGCCGCGGCATCGCCTCGGTGTTTTCGGCCGGCGACCTGACGATGAACCTCGACACTATGGAAGTGCGGCGCGGCGACACCGACATCAAGCTGTCGCGAACGCTGTTCGACATTCTCAGGATTCTGCTGCGCGAGGCACCGAAGGTGGTGCCACGGGACATGATCGAGCGCGAACTCTGGGGCGACGACCTGCCGGACAGCGACACACTGCGCAGCCACCTCTACAACCTGCGCCGCGCGGTGGACAAACCCTTCGACTTCCCGATGATCGAAACGCTGGCCGGACGCGGCTACCGAATCCGCACCAAGGAAGGCACCGACACCGCTGCCGCGAGCTGAGTGCCCGTGCGCACGCTGGTCTGGTTCCGTAACGATCTCCGCGTCGACGACAACCCCGCCCTGCACCACGCCATGGAGCACGGCGAGGCCATCGCCGCATTCTGCTTCTGCAACGCGCAGTGGCGCGATCACGACGTCGGCGACAACCGCCTGGCTTTCCTCCTCGACAATCTTCATGCCCTCGCCGCCGATCTGCGCGAACTCGGCGTGCCGCTGCGCACCATCACCGAACCCTGGTTCGACGATCTGCCCGACCGGCTGCTGAATCTGGCAGAGCGCGTGGACGCCGACGGCATCAGCTTCAACGAGGAGTATCCACTGAACGAACGCGTGCGCGACTCGAAGGTGACCCGCGCCTTCGAGGGCGCCGGCCGGACCGTCACCGTGCACCACGCCGGCACCGTACAGCCTCCGGGCACCGTGCTGACCGGTGAGGACGAGCCGTACACGGTGTTCACGCCGTTCAAGAAACGCTGGCTCTCCCAGATCGACAACAGCCACACCGCGCCGCTGCCGCGGCCGGACCCGCAGACCCGTCCCGACATCGACGACTCCGACCTGCCGGAGCAGACCGACGGCGTGCCCCGGGACCGGGTGGCGCAGCGCTGGCCCGCCGGCGCCGCCGAAGCCCGGCGCCGCCTCGACGACTTCGCCGACGAGCGTATCGTCCGCTACCACGACGATCGCGACTTTCCCGCCGTGGACGGCACCAGCAGCCTCTCGCCCTATCTCTCGGTGGGCAGCCTCTCCGCGCGCCAGTGCCTGGCCACCGCGGTGGAAAACAACGGCGGCAAGCTGAGCGGCGGCAAGGAAGGCATCCGCACCTGGATCGACGAGCTGATCTGGCGTGACTTCTACCGCCACGTGATCGCCCAGTTCCCCCACGTGAGCCGGCGCCAGGCGTTCCGCCGTGAATACGACCGCGTGCCCTGGCGCAACGCGCCCGACGAACTCGAGGCGTGGAAGGAAGGCCGCACCGGCTACCCGCTGGTCGACGCCGCCATGCGCCAGCTCGCCAAGACCGGCTGGATGCACAACCGCCTGCGCATGGTCACCGCCATGTTCCTCACCAAGCACCTGCTGATCGACTGGCGCCAGGGCGAGCGCCACTTCATGGAGCAGCTGGTCGACGGCGATTTCGCCGCCAACAACGGCGGCTGGCAGTGGAGCGCCTCCACCGGCACCGACGCCGCGCCCTACTTCCGCATCTTCAACCCGCACACCCAGGCGAAACGTTTCGACCCGAAGGGCGAATTCATCCGGCGCATGGTCCCGGAGCTGGCCGAGGCTCCCGACAAGGCGGTCTTCGATCCGGAAGGCAACGCCACCGAGGGCTACCCGCGCCCGATCGTCGCGCACAAGCACGCGCGGCAGCGGGCGCTGGATACCTTCAAGGCGGCTCAGTCCGGCTGAACGCCGCGGCGTGCGCCGGTCGATCAACCATCCAGCGGACTCAAGACCCCGCGGCCGCCGCGATTGATGACGTGGGTGTAGATCTGCGTGGTGCGCACATCCGAGTGCCCGAGCTGCTCCTGAACCGTACGGATGTCGGCACCGCGCTCCAGCAGATGAGTGGCGAATGAGTGGCGCAGCGAATGGCACGAGGCCGGCTTGCTGATCCCGGCCGCGCGCACCGCGGCAGCAAACGCCCGCTGCAGGCCGCGCTCGTGCAGATGATGACGGCGCCGAATTCCGCTGCGCGGATGCCCGGCCGCGCTGCCGGAAACAGCCACTGCCAGCCCCATTCCCGGGGAGCGTTCGGATACTTGCGCGCCAGCGCATCAGGCAGCGCGACGCCGGGCCACTCTGCAAGGTTCGCATCTTCGTCGTAGAACCAGCGCGCGCCGTCGAGCTGATGGTCGATCTCCGGCAGCAGGCTCTCGGCCAGCGTGGTGATCCGCTGCCTGCGGCCTTTGCCGTCGCGGACCAGCAAGGACAGCCGCTCGCGGTCGATGTCGTGAACCCGGAGCCGCACCACCTCCATCACCCGCAGACCCGAACCGTACATCAGCCGCGCACACAGCCGCGGCTCCCCCGATAGACACGCAAAGATCGCTTCCAGCTCCGGGCGGGTAAGCACGACGGGCAGCTTTCGCTCCCTGGACGCCGGCCGGAACCCGGCGAAGTTCATGGCCTGACGACCGAGTACCTGGAAATAGAGAAAGGACAACGCGTTCAATGCCACCTTCTGGGTGGCGGCCGCCACCTTGCGATCCAGGGCCAGAAAGCTGAGGAAGTCGCGCACGGCGGATTCATCCAGCGACCGCGGATGACGCATGCCGTGATAGCGGATGAAGTAGCGAATCCAATAGAGGTAGGTCCGTTCGGTACGGATGCTGTAGTGACGCAGCCTGATCGCGTCACGAACCTGGTCGAGAAGCTTGCTGGCCAAGGTCTTGAATCCAAAAGACCGGTGGTAGCAAACTCAGAGCCAACCGGAAGAGGGATCGACATCGGGTCAGACGTGGGACAAATGACCAAGCCAACGGCAGCTAGACCCCATTCGGAAGTACACGACACCGCGTCGCGTTCAATCGCGACGTCATGCCAGAGACTTGGGCGTTAGGCGGCAGTGACAAGAGCATGCCGTACTCGATCAACATCCGTAGCGAAGACGAATCGTCTAGCAGGATTCGAGATCTTTGGGCGCAATGCGAGCGCCTAGAGGAACAGCCCAGCATGGGCTCTCTTGGCTATCCACCTCACTTCACCTTGGCGGCGTTCGAGGAAGTACAGGAACCACGCCTTGTTGCCGCAGTAGAGTCGCTCTCCCAATCACGTCCACCTGTCACGGTCCGATTCGATCGGATTGGTCACTTTGAGACGCCAAGTTCCATCGTCCTGTGGGCCGCGCCAGCCAATCCGGAACCCTTGGCAGCCCTTCATCGCCAGGTTCACGAACTGGTCGATTCTGAGGCCTGCAGACCGAACTATCGACCGGGTGTCTGGGTACCACACTGCTCGCTGGCTGTCGCGATCGATCCGGGGCGCCGCGGCGAAGCGATGGCCATTGTTCAAGCCGACCTTGCGCCATTCGAGGTAGTATTCGACGTAGTCGATTGTGCTCGCTTCCACCCCGTGGAGGTTATCTATGAAAGAGCTCTACCGGCCGCCGCCTAACAATGGCGTCTATGGACTCCCCCCGTTTGTCCAGGTGATTTCAAGTCATTTGGATCACGCTCCGTTTGTCATTGATCACCCGTTGATGCCTTCGGCCCAAGAGACCCGGTTGCAGTCGTCTATTCGGCGTCGTTGATGAAGCACCATGGCTTCGCGCCATCATGAGATCCGCACCCGGCAGGCCTATCGATGCAACGAGCTCTTCGCTCGACCTTGTTATCGGCCTTGCGCCGGGTCCGGATGACCGTGTGTTCATGAGCGTTTTGGCAACGGGTGTTGGTGAGATCATGCCTGGTACGCGTCCCCCTTCGTCCAGACCGACCAGACGATTCGGGCCATCTTGTTCGCAAGCGCGATGGTGGCTTTGTTGTGGTTAGTCCGGCGCTCGACGTCGAGAACCCAGCGCTGCAGTGGGCTCAGATGCTGATCGCCCCTGGCCGCTTGCCGATGTGCGAGCAGCAGGGCCGAGCGGGCGCCGTGGGTGAGCAGCATCCGTAAGTACCCATCTCCTCGCTTGGAGATCCGGCCGAGGTGCCGGGACTGACCGGAGCTGTACTCCCGGGGGGCGAGCCCGAGCCAGTCCGCGAACGACCGGGCCCTCCGGAAGGCGTGGATGTCGGGAACGGAGCCGATCAGCGCCGTGGCCGTGATGACGCCGATGCCGGGGATGGTCAGCAGTCGCTGCGCCGCCGGACTCGCCTTGGAGACGTGCTCGAGTTCACGATCGAGCTGACGAAGCCTGGCCTCGAGTTCGGTGATCTCGTCCAGCACCGATTCCACAGAGATCGCCAGCAGAGCCGGTGCGTGCTCAAGTGAGGCGCGTAGCCGCGCGACGATACCACCGGCCCCGGCCGGAAGGTAGGCGCCGAACTCGGCCAGCAGCCCCCGGGCGAGACAGATGCGCTGCCGACGCGTGTCCTGCCATTGACTGCGGATGCGGTGCAGCCCCTGGATCGCTTGCTGCTCGACGGACTTCACCGGTACGGGCTTGAGGTCCGGATCCCGACAGGCGCGTAACAGAGCATCGGCATCGGCCGAGTCGGTCTTGTTGCGGCGTACGTAGGGACGCACGTACTGCGGATGCAGCAACCGGGGCGAGTGACCGCAGTCCCGAGCGCTACGCGCCCAATGGTGTGCCGTGGCGCAGGCCTCCAGGACCATGTCCGCGCTCGGTCGCTCCGCGAGGAAGCGCTGGAACTGGCCTCTGCTCAGGCGCTTTCGCTCCAACACGCGCCCCGACGGGCCGGCGACCGAGACCTGAAAGACCGATTTTGCGATGTCGATACCGATGGTCGTAGTATTCATGGGTGGACTCCCTCATGCCGAACATTGCACCTGGCACTATGATGCCGATCCAATGGCAGGGGGAGTCCATCTCATCAATGCAGCGGACCGTCCAAACCGTCACTTGGTTTGCTTGCGCAAACCGCGCGCCGGTTCGCCCGGCCGCTGATCGCCGGCGTTAGGCGTCACTAGCCCCCTCCTTTGCCACCCTCGGAATGCTAACCCTTCACTTAATCGACAGATCTTCAGAGGTCGTTGCCGCATGGGAGCGCGCGTTCGAGCCCTACAGGTCTGTCGCAATAGGCATGGGGGATATTCTCGCCTGCGCCACAGACACTGTAGTAGCACCGGCCAATAGCTATGGCTACATGGATGGGGGCATCGACAAGGATTATCAAAGGTACTTTGGCCCATCGATAGAGATCACCATTCAGGACGCAATTCGCCATAGAAACGATGCTCTATTGGAAGTTGGCGCCGCTATCGTGGTGTCTACCGGGAACGACCGAATTCCGAGGATGATTGTTGCGCCGACGATGCTGCTACCCCAAGCGGCGCGGCCTCAGGACTGCTTCTATGCGATGGCCGCCATACTCAACGCGTATGATCGAAACCGGAGTCGTATTGAGCATATCTATTCGCCTGGATTGGGTACCGGCGTCGGGCAGGTAGATCCGGATGACTCGGCCAGGGAGATGGCCAGCGCATACGGAAAATGGGTATCTCGGGGGCGCAAGGCCAGTGACGCCTAACCATGGCGATGCAACGGACCGTCCAACCCGTCACCCAAATTGCTTCCGCAATTTGGCCGCCGGCTTGGCCGGCCGCTGATCGCCGGCGTTAGGCGCCATGACTAACCTACCGCTTTCAGCCATGGCTTTGCTCGCCGCCATTAGCTGGGGAGGGACGTGGACAACCGACTTCGATGTCGACAAGAGCTACTGCTTTCTGTCTGACTTCAGTCACTCCTCGCCGGATGAAGAAGATCATATCTCCGACCGCTACAGCCCAATGCTCAGCTTCTTCTTGGTCGCCCGTGCCCACCAACAACCAGAGCTATTCCGGGATGTGCCGCAGGAAGGCCCGCTGATGGCACTTCGGGTACTTAGACTCGTTGGTGAAAATGAAGTCGTCTCAATCCGATTTGCAGGGGCTGAAGTGCCCAGACGAATAGATCCCGACGACGACAACGGGACCTATTTTCGATTGGACCCGCCTGAATCGATCGCCACGCTAGAATTCGCTATCGAACAAGGGCGTATGGATATTCATGGCATCACGCGATCGGGCCAGGTGATCGACTTGACCATCGAGGGTCCTGCGCTATACCGGCTTCCCATAGCTTGGGAAATGCTTCTGGCCTGCGGGCGCGCGATTGGCGCCTAACCATGGCGGTGCAGCGGACCGTCCAAACCGTCACCAAAATTGCATTCGCAATTTGGCCGCCGGTTTGCCTGGCCGCTGATCGCCGGCGTTAGCTGGCAGGCAGACGCCCCTGCCCTCCCCACTACCGGCACACTTGAAGTCTGTGCACATCTGTACATATACTCGGCGCAATGCGCTTCGAGTGGGACACAGCCAAGGCAGTCTCGAACGTCAAGAAGCACGGTGTCAGATTCTCCGAGGCCGCTGTGGCGCTCCAAGACGATGGGGCGATGACCATCGATGATCCCGACTCGGAGACCGAGGAACGCTTCATCTCCATCGGTACCGATGACCGAGGGAGGGTGCTCGTAACCATCTTCACGTATCGCGAGGACGCGATTCGAATCATCTCTTCCCGCCGAGCCTCCAGGAAGGAGCGCAATATCTACGAGGAACGCTAGTGAGAAAGGAATACGACTTCAGCGAAGGCAAAAGGGGGCCGGTGGTCCCTACCCCACCGGGCAAGACCCGAATCACGATCCGCCTGGATGATGAGGTCATCGAGTGGTTCAAGCACAAAGTAGAGGCAGCTGGTGGTGGCAACTACCAGAGCCTAATCAACCAAGCGTTGCGCGATCACATCGAGAATGAACGAGAGCCCCTTGAGGACACGCTGCGTCGCGTAGTTCGCGAGGAGCTTCGTAGTGCCAGCTAACAATGGCGATGCAGCGGACCGTCCAACCCGTCACCCAAATTGCTTCCGCAATTTGGTCGCCGGCTTGCCCGGCCGCTGATCGCCGGCGTTAGGCGACACGGCATCTGCTATGGCTTCCATCCAAGCAGTCCTACTCGATGCAGATGGAGTGGTTCAGCTCCCGAAGCCGAACTGGCGCGAATCGCTCGAGCGGCTCTGTGGGGACCCAGACCAAACAGAGCACTTCCTTGCTGAGATCTTCGCCGCCGAAAAGCCCTGCCTAACGGGCAGTACCGACTTCGAACCAGCGCTGGCCGCAATACTCAGGCGATGGCGGTCAAGCATGCCAATCGAAGATGCGCTTCATATCTGGACCCAAATCGAACCATCTTCTGAAATGCTCGGCCTAGCCAAAGGGCTCCGATCTTGCGGGGTTGCTGTGGCACTGGCCACGAATCAGCAGGCACATCGGGCTCGCTTCATGACAGAAGCCCTTAGCTATGCAGGGCACTTTGATCACCTTTTGTACTCATGCGAACTCGGCCACTCAAAGCCCAACCCTGAGTACTTTTCATCGGCTCTCGCGAAGATCATGTTGTTCATCGATGACCACGAGGCCAATGTCTCAGCCGCTCGGCAATGTGGCTTGCAGGCAGAGGTCTTTCACTTGTCCGAGGGCGTGGAGCGAATCCATGAGATCCTCAAAGGCTATGGGCTCAGTGTCGCCTAACCATGGCGATGCAGCGGACCGCCCAAACCGTCACCAAAATTGCTTTCGCAATTTTGCCGCCGGTTCGCCCGGCCGCTGATCGCCGGCGTTAGGCGTCGGATGACCGGTGACAGCGAGCCCGCCGCGAACTCCTACCTTGGTGGGTTTTCGCTATATGCGGTCTGATTGGTACCGCTGGTTCTGGATTGGGATTGGTATGGTCATTGCTTTCTATGCCTGGGTGCTTGCTTCATGAGGTCAGTCCGAAAGCCGCCTAACAAACGGTTGAAGCCGATCAAGCAACCTGTCACGTGTGCCACTGCCTTTGCACGGAGAAGAGCAAAGATCGCGCTACTTTTCCCCACACCTTATCCCCGACGTTAGGCTGCACATGAGAAGCATCGCGAACGAGGTCACGCTCCGAGAGATCACTGCCGATACGGTGATTGCGGTGATCAACCTTGCGGTCACGGAGTACCAGAACAGGTTTGTGGCTCCGAACGCAGTGTCGCTGGCTCAGGCCCTGTTCGCGCCGGAGGCCTGGTACAGGGCCATCTACCTGCAAGAGGTACCCGTCGGCTTTGTGATGCTCGAGGACGAATCGTTGCTCGACCCGATGCCAGAGAACCCGCAAGTGGGAGTCTGGCGTTTCATGGTCGACGCGAAGCACCAGCGGAAGGGCGTAGGGCGAGCGGCCATGCTGCTAGTCATCGACCACGTTCGCCGCAAGGGGCTGTTCAAAAAGTTGGCCATCTCGTACGTCCCGCAAGACGGAAGCCCCGAGAAGCTGTACCTGTCGTTAGGGTTTAAACCAACCGGCGAGATGGACGAGGATGAGGTCGTTATGGAACTGCAGTTGGATGCGAGTGCCGCGTAACCCTCTCACGAGGTATACGTTTCTCAACTCGGGTTCGAGTCGAAGGAATTAGAAACTCTCAGGGCAGACTCTAGATACCACCGATGAAGATCCCGCGGGCGCGGACCGATACTTCAGAGCATGTCCTGAGTTCGAAACCAGCGATCCGCGTTACGTGTGGCTCAATCACGTTGTGGCACTCACCAAATCGCGAACCGGGGATGGCGCGGTGGTCCACAGGGTGTTTAAGATCAATCAGGTGCGCGACGAAGCCGCGCCGATACCGGAGCTCCAATGTCTCAACGAAGCCTCGTCGTCTTCGCAAAGAACAGGAATCGCGTCTCCGCGTTCTACCGACAGGCTCTCGAACTGGAACTTCATGAAACGGAGTCGTCACACGATCTGCTTCGAGAACACGGCTACGAGATCGTCGTTCACACCATTCCCGGCAAGTACGCAGCAACCATCAGCATCGCGAAGCCACCCGTACCCAGAGAGGATCGGAAGCCTGGCGGCCGTTCGCCAAGCAGACGAGGCTACCGGAGGTCACCTCAAGCCAGATTCGGCCGCATGGCGCTTTCGCGGCCATGTCGTCCTCGACGGGCGGGATCCGGAGGGCAACATTGTCCAGTTCAAACAGGCTAAGTAGCCTGCAATATACCAATACCATCACGATGCGCGGCGACGCGCTCCATCTTCACAGCGACCCATGCTGAACACAGCGGCTTGTCATTGCGGCGCAGTCATCATGCAGCTTTCAAAGAGACCTTCAGAGGTCTTCGAGTGCAACTGCTCGATCTGCCGAAGATTGGGCGTGCTTTGGGCCTACTATCATTGCGATGACGTAGCGTTCGAAAAAGGCGCTGGTACGACGAAAGTGTACGTTTGGAACAAGAAGCTGCTCGGATTTCACAGCTGCGGAGTATGCGGCTGCACTACCCACTGGGCAGCAACGGATCCGAGCTTTCGAGAGAAGATGGGCGTAAACGCAAGGCTCATAGAGGGGCTGAGTCCCATAAACACAGCGCTGGAGCATGTGGACCACGGTGAAGTCGGTTGGTTCTGGACGCGGAAGTCAGGCACCCTGCGGCGCCGCTGATTGCCGGCGTTGGGCAGCCAGCACGACCTGAGAAGGAGATTCCGATGAGAGTTCTGAATGTCATCTCCGCCGCGTTGATCTGCGTGAGTCAGTTTCCCGCGCTGCTTCTGGCCCAGGAGCGACCGCCGATCATCGACATGCACCTGCACGCGGACCTTCCTCCTTACGATGTTCCCGAAGGCACACCAGCTCTTTGTCGTCCAGAGCCGTGTAAGGGCGACGGAGCCGCAACTGCTGAGCTGGACAGGTTGCTCGAGAAAACGCTGGAACAGATGGATCGTCACAATATCGTCAAGGCCTTCCTCAGCGGCCTGGACCTGGAAGTGGTTCAGAAGTGGAAGGCAGCGGCTCCCGGTCGGTTCATAGGCTCTCCGTTCATCGTTCGACCGGGTCAACCGGCGCCGGAAACGCTCAGGCAGGAACTCGAAGCGCGCCGCCTTGGCGGCATCGGCGAAATCGCGGTTCAGCTCATGGGTTTCGCGCCAAATGACTCAGCGCTCGAGCCATATTTCGCGCTCGCCGAAGAATTCGACGTTCCGGTTCTCATTCACACCGCGGGGATCGGACCGTACATGCCCGATTTCCGGGCAAGCGCAGGTACGCCGCTGCTTCTGGAAGATGTCCTGATACGCCATCCGAAGCTTCGACTTTTCGTGGAGAACGCTGGTTACCCGTATCGGGACCAGATGCTCGCGATGATGTACCAGTATCCTCAGCTTCATGGTGATGTATCGACGATCACCTGGGTCATCCCGCGCACGGCGTTCTACGATTATCTGGAAGCGTTCGTCCGGGCCGGCCTCGGGAAGCGACTTATGTTCGGTTCGGATCAGATGCGCTGGCCGGAAAAGATCGGGGAAGGGATTGAAGCGATTGAGCAAGCGCCATTCATGACGGAGGACCAGAAGAGAGATGTTCTGTATCACAACGCGGTACGCTTCCTCCGCCTCGAACAGGAGCGAGAGAGTAGCGTGGGCTCCGCTGGTCCCCGGCGTTAGGCGCCGGGCAGAGCAGTGGGACCAGTCACTCAAATATACTTCGACTTCTTCGGGACACTCGTCCATTACTCTGCAGGCCACCGCGGCGAATCCCATGAAAGATCGTACAGCGTGCTTTCGAATCGTGGCTGTGACCTTTCCTACGAAGACTACCTTGCGGAATGGGAGGCTGCCTTCGACCTCTTCGTGGAGAGGTCAATCGAGTCATTGGATGAGTTCTCGATGGATCAGCTGTGCTTCCATTTCCTGAGTACCAACCTTTCATCCCAGCCCAATGCGAGTTCAGTTGTCGCGTTTCGAGATGCGTACCTCGAAGAATGGTCGCAAGGCGTATCGTATATTCCGAAACTGGACGTCCTACTGGACGACCTCGCTTCCAGGTACCGCCTCAGTGTCGTATCGAACACCCATCATGAACCGCTAGTGACCGGCCTACTCGAGAGAGCAGGAATACTCGACTTCTTCGCAAGCGTTACGACGTCAGTCGAGCACGGCAGGCGAAAGCCCTGCCCTACCATCTACCAGCGCGCGTTATCCGTGACCGGTTGTGATCCGGACCGTGGCCTGTTCGTGGGTGACTCGTTTCAGGACGACTACCTGGGACCCCGATCTGTTGGCCTGCAGGCACTGCTGATCGACCCGGGCGCGTTAGAGGACGTTCCCGATGAACATCGACTCCATAGCGTTCTCGATCTACGTGAGCGAATCGCCGCCTGACCGCTCGTACTCTTGCACTGTGGAGCCGTATGGCTGACCAACGAATCAAGAGCATTGAGGAGATCCCTACCATAGCGGAGTACATCGCGCTTCGAGGTGCCTTGGGCTGGGGTCCCTGGGCCACCGTCACTCTGATACCTCTTGCAGGAAAAGAGCCCCTCTATGAGCGGCATGGGTTCGAGCAGTGTCCGAACACCATCTTTGGCGCAGGAATGGCGTACACCAAACACCTACGGCTATGAGAACCAGTCTCTCGAACGTCGCGTCCAGCTCCCTGCCAAGGATGCCGCCTAACACCTCTGGCGGTGGATCGCCTGTACCTGTTCCAGCGTGCGCTCACAACGTGGAGCCAATTCATCGTGAGACGGTTCGACCCAGCGGCCTTACATGAAGCGCTCGATGAGCAACACCGTGTTCGCAACGTGACCTGGACGGGGAGCCCGCCCTACCCAGTCCGATCCGGATCGGCGTAAGCTCGGTATCGCCCGAGCCTCGGAGAAAGCCCGTGACCGACGTCATGATCCGCCACCGGCAGGAGCCCGGCGACGCGACGATCTCCACGACGTTTACAGCCAGCCCAGGGTGATCTGGGGAACTCTCCAGATGCCTTACCCGTCCTTGCACGGCTGGCGGGCCCGGGGAGCAGAAGAACCCAGAGGCATGACCCGCCTGGTCGAAGGCAACGGATTCGAGATCGAGGGCACGCTCCGCCGCTTCGCCCTGCGCGCGGGTGAGTACGCAGACGTTCTCGCCATGGCCCGTCTGAGATGAGCGAAGCTTGACCTGGGCGATGCAGGTAGTGGACATCCTTAAAACACTCGGGTCGGTCGAACCGTTCAGCGAAGTGTCTTCCGACGACATATCGGTTGAACCGCTCCAGACGCTGCCTCACTCCGAGGTGTATCGGCTTCGCGTCGACTCCCGGGATGCAAGCTTCATCCTCAAGGTGCCTGGCCCCAAAGATCATGCCGATCTCGCTCGCCGGGAGCGACGCTTCTACCGCGACATCGCGCCGAAACTGCCCGTGGGCCTGGCTCCCGGATGCGTTGCCGAGCGGGATATCGGCTCGTCCGGATGGCTGCTCCTCGAAGACCTGAGCGGGACGCACAGTCCGGTCGACGGCGACCACGTCCCAACCGAGCAGCAGAGCCAGAGTTTCATTGAAGCTCTGGCTGCCCTTCATGGAAGCACGGCCCGAATGCCCGAAGTGCTCGACTCCTGGGGTCAGGTGGAGCGTCAGCTTCGCATCGGCACGCTCGACGAACGGCTGTCCCTGTTCCGGCAGAACCTGCGGTCCTTCGTCGACGCTTTTCGCGAGTCTCTCGAAGACAGAACCCGCTCGCTCCTGGACCACGCACTTCCCTTCCACGAGCTGTTTCAGGCGGGGCCTTTCCCCGGAGCGGCAATCGTCCATGGGGACGCCCACTACGGCAATGGGCTCTTTTCCGGATCGTCCGCTGCCTGCCTCATCGATTGGGGTATGCCGATGCGGGCTTTCGGAGAGATCGATGTGGCTCATGCCATCGCGCTGAATCTTCCACCTGGCGTGCGCCGCGCGCGCCAGTCGGAGCTGCATCGAGTCTATCTGGACCGACTGGCTGCACACGGCATTCCGCCGAACCCGGAGGCCTATCGCGACAGATACAGGCTGGGCGTACTCTATGCTTTCGCGAGCCCGGTATCCTGGTGGCGATCCGGCGTTCCCGAGCGAGTCTGGCGACCCGCACTTGCGAACCTGGTCGATGCAGCAGACGATCTCGGCCTTGGCGAATAGTGTCCCGGGTAGTCGCCCGGCCGCCCGACCGGAGCGGAGCCGCCGGCGTCAGGCCGCACCATGAACCCAGCACTCCGACACGCGTACCAGGCCGAGCTGAACGCCGCGAAAGCCGAGACGGCCGAGGGAAACATCGAAGTCGCGTTTCATCATCTCGAACGCGCCCACATCCTCAGTCAGCGTCACACGCTGGAACACGTTCACGTGCATTGGCTCATGCTGCGCCTCGGCGCTTCGATAGGCGATTGGCACGAGGTCACCGGCCAGTGCCTGCGAATGGTCGCGGCAGCGTTGTTCTCGCGCGTATGGGTACCAATCGGAAACACCGGTCGTGCCCACGTCAGCGCCACGAAACCCATGTCGATTCCAGACGATCTTCGTGCCCTGCTGGAGAAGGGTCGTGTCTGAATCGGAGCGATGCGACGCGGGCGGGGCACGGGTGACGCCCATCGTTGAGCCCACGTGAACGAACTCGATCTGATGCACTCCCACTGCGACGCGCTCTACGTCCACAACGGCCGTTCGGAGCTGGTCAGGGTCAACGACTGGCTCAGGCGGCCAGCGCCTCTACTCTGGATCGGCTTTGCGGCGAATGGCACGCTGTGGCGCTTCCACGAAGACGTGTCCGCCAGGACTCGAGCTCGGATCGATGACCTCATCGACCAGGAGCCGAAGGGCGGAACAAGCGAGGTTCCTCTTCACGACGACTCGTATCGCGCCTGCCTCGGGGCGAACGCCGCGATCGCCGGACCGACGTATTGGCTGGCATCCCCCTCCTCCGGACCCGGTCATCGGGTCGTGCGCGTCTCGGCGGCCAATGCAGCCATCCTGGCCCAGGGCGGCCTGGAGGCCTGGATTCCCGACATTCCACACCAGCAACCCATGTTCGCCTCACTGGCGCGCGGCCGCGCAGTGGCGGTCTGTGCTAGCGTTCGCTCTACGCCCGTTGCCCACGAGGCGGGGGTCGAAACGTTGCCAGACTATCGTCGTCAGGGGCATGCGGCCGCAGCGGTGGCCGCCTGGGCGCAGGAACTGCGGCGAGGAGGAATCATGCCGCTGTACAGCACGTCCTGGAACAACCTCGCTTCGCAGGCCGTTGCACGCCGCGTCGGCTTCCAGGCTTTCGGCTGGGAGTATCGCGTTGGCTAGAATCACCAGGATTGCTGCCTACGGGCTGGTCACCGAGTGCCATCGGATCCTTCTGTGTCGGATCTCCGACCAACTTCCCCAACATGCCGGCTCATGGACGCTTCCCGGCGGCGGAGTGGAGTTCGGCGAAGACCCGGAAGCCGCCATGGTGAGAGAACTGCGGGAGGAAACGGGCCTGCGAGTCGAGAGCACGGGCCTCGCGGGGATAGACTCGCTGGTGATCGAACGGGAGGATGCCTCCTTCCACAGCGTCCGCATCCTCTATTTCGCCCAGGTTCTGGATGGCAGCCTGACGAACGAGGTCGACGGCACGACGGACCTGTGCGGCTGGCACCCGATCCGGGAGGTACGATCGCTGCCGGTCGTGGATCTCGTCGATCGGGCATTGGGCTTCATCTCGGACACGGAGGGCGCCACAGGATGATTCAGGCACAACCCAAGGCGGACTGGTCTCCGGTTCCTCGCCCGGGAACGAGCGGTGTTGCGTTCCGCATCCTGCTCCGCGGCGACGGCATCCTGCTCGCCAGCCTCCGCCTCGGCCGATCGGCGACCATCGATCGGCACTCCGCACCTCACGAGATCGATGTGGTCTGCATTGCGGGGGGCGGCTTTACCTCCATCGGGGACGAAAAATATGCGATCCATGAGGGCCAGACCGTACGGTGGCCGGCGAACGTCGACCACTGCCTGTGGACGACCGACAGCTCCATGGAGACGCTGATGGTCGAACGCTATGGCGCACAACGATAGCGCTCTCTCGCGTCAGGCGGCCCAGATGTCCTGCGCCGTCATCAGGCCTGAAGCGGCATCCGATGCCGATGCCGTCCGCAGCGTCACGTACGAGGCCTTTGAGTCCATGCCGTTCGCCGCTGGCGACGAACACCTCCTGATCGATGCGCTTCGATCCGCGCACGCGCTGGCGGTGTCACTCGTTGCAGAAGTCGACGGCCGGATCATCGGCCACATTGCTATCTCCCCCGCGACTCCGGCCGACGATTGTGCCGGATGGTACGCTCTTGGTCCGGTGTCGGTGCTGCCTGCCTGCCAACGGCGGGGTGTTGGATCCGATCTGGTCCGTAGGGGCCTTGAGGAGATCGCCGGATTGGGCGCCATCGGCTGCATCCTCACCGGCGACCCGGCCTACTACGCCCGGTTCGGCTTCGAGGTCGCTCCGGCGCTTGCGCCCTCGGAGGAGCCGGCCGAGCATTTCATGGTCAGACTCATGGGTGCCAGGAACCCGCGCGGGCCGATCAGGTTTCACGAGGCTTTCCATGGCGGCCCCTGACTCCGGGACGGGAGGAGACATCGCAACGACCATCCGCCGGGGTACCTTCCAGGACCTGGACGCTCTGGTCGCGCTGGACGACATCGCCAGAACCAGCGAGCAGCGCCGCGAGCGGATCCGCCAGGGCTTGACCGATCGCGCCATCTCGGTGGCTTGCGCGGACAGGACGCCGAAGGGCTACGCAATGACGAACGACAGCTTCTTCGGTCATGCCTTCATCGAGCTGGTGTACGTGCACGCCGACCACCGGAGACGCGGGATCGGTCTGGCTCTCATGCGCCACATCCTGGACAACGCGAATGGATCGAAGCTGTTCACATCGACGAACCGGTCGAACACGGCAATGCAGGCGCTGCTGGCCAGGCTTGGATTCGAAGCGTCCGGCATCATCGATAATCTGGATCCCGGGGATCCTGAGCTCGTCTTCGTCAAGCGCCTCGATCGACCAGGGCATTCCACGCCGCCAACACGGACGATCCAGCCATGACAGCACCCGCATCGTGCAGGGGCGGCAGCAACGTCGCCATGAAGATCCCGACGCATCAGTTCGACGCTGCGGTCGAGGCTTACGAGCGCCTCGGCATTCCGGTCCTCGAGCGAACGGCGGCCTGCGTGACCTTCGAGTTCGGACCCATGCGTCTGCACCTGGACCGCGTCACCCACCTGAGCCAGGCGGAGATCTGGCTCGAGTTCATCGTCGCCGACCGGAACGCCGCCGCGGGCGCCGTCGAACGGGCTGGCTTCACCCGCTGCGATGGGGTCGAGGCGCTGCCGGCAGGCTTCCCCGGCTTCTGGGTGACCAGTCCCGCGGCCATCGTTCACCTGGTGAGCGAGACCGAGTGAACACTCGGCACATCCTGATTGCGCGAAACGCACAAGCGCAGGGCGGAACGTGCGGGAGAAGTTCACATGCAGGCTGAACGGGTTGTGCGGGAGTTCTGGGAGCTGATGGCCAGCAACGATTTCCAATCGGTGCGGCGCCTGCTCGCGCCCGAATTCGTTGCCGAGTGGCCGCAGTCGGGAGAGCGCATCCGAGGCGGCGAACGTTTCGCGCGCGTGAACGCCGAGTACCCGACGAAGGGCCGATGGTCCTTCATCGTGAATCGCCTTGTCTCCAGCGACCACGACGTGGTTACCCAGGTGAGCATCACGGACGGCGAGCAGACCGCAGAGCCGATTTCGTTCTTCACCGTCGTCCACGGCAAAGTCACCCGGCTTGTCGAGTACTGGCCCGAACCCTTCGCGCCGGCGGCGAATCGGCGTCACCTGGTCGAGTTGATGTGGTGATTCTCACGGCCCTGACCCGTCATTACTCCCTATGCATCCCCCGGTTCATGGACCACGACGTCGACTGCGCTCGTGTACGCGAGAGGAAAATCATGCCAATGCCGCCAGAGACCACCGAGCCGCAGGCCTGGAATCGTCATTTCGCCATGCAGGCGAACAACCGCGCCTGGGAGCTCGCTTCGCAACCGACGAGAACCGAAGCCGAGTCCCGCGAGATGCTCGATGCGGCCCATGCTTCCGCGCATCACTGGAGTGCCTGCGGTACTGAGCTGAATCGCATGCGCGCCGACTACCTTCTGGCCGAGGTGCATGCGCTTCTCGGTCTCGGCGCATCCGCCATGACGCGCGCGGTAGAGACACTCTCTTACTTCGAACGCGTTGAGACCCCGGACTGGGAGCGAGCCTACGTTCGGGTCATTCACGCGCACGCAGCGGCCGCAGCCGGAGATGCGAGAACGCATGCGGAATCCTACGCCCTGGCCGAGACCGCTATCCGCGCGATCGCGGACCCCGAGGATCGGCGCATCGTCGAACAGACCTTCGCGCAGGTGCCGAGGCCGGCCCGCTAGCGATGGCGCCGTGGCCGGACGTGCCTGACAACAACGAGCTTTACCGCACCCGGCGACTAATCGCCCGGCGGCTGGATCGCGACGACGTCGACAGCATGCACGCCGTGTACGGCAACGCCGCCGCCATGCGCTGGGTCGACGATGGTTCGCCGCTGGACCGCGGCGGCTGCGCGCGCTGGATCGACATCACCCTGAACAACTACGCACGCCGCGGCTATGGAATGGTGGCCCTGGTCGAACGCAACCGCGGTCGCGTCGTCGGATTCTGCGGGATCGTGCATCCGGGGGGTCAGGCCGAGCCGGAGATCAAGTACGCCCTGCTCGAATCGCGTTGGGGCCAGGGATTCGCCACCGAAGCGGTGATCGGCATGCTCGATTTCGCGGCGAACCACCTCGGACTGGCGTCGATGATGGCCACCACCGCGCCCGAGAACCGCGCCTCCCACCGGGTGCTCGAGAAGGCCGGCATGATCCGCGCCGAGCTGCGTCAGGAAGACGACGGCACGCTTACCCAGGTATTTCGATGGCGTGCGCCGACCGGTTCGGGAGAAGCGCCAAGCCTGGACTGAACCGATGAGTTCTGGCACAAGGGGTGGAGCGGCGGCAATCGCCGGCATGGGGATGAACCCGGGCGCAGGCAGATGACTGATCCGAAGCAGATTTCGAACGGATGGCCGCTGAGTTTCCTGGAAAGCGCGTGACGTTCCAGCGGGCGTTCGCCGAGGGCAATCACGTGGTCCTGAATTGCCACCAGCCGTGGCCGGGTGACAGCGATTACGCCGGCACCGACATCTTCCGCTTCGATGCCGCCGGCAGAACCGTCGAGCACTGGGACGTGCTGCAGATGGTTCCCGAAACGTCGAAGAACGCCAACACGATGTTCTGACCCGAGAGGCCGAGATTGTCCGATGCCCATCGTCGACCTTGAACTGGTGACGGCAGCCAGCGCCGCCGAGGCGCTTTCCGCGGACGGCCTGCGTGACCTGGCGGATAGCCTCGGTGAGATCTTCGCGAGCCCGCCCCAGGGGACCTGGGTCCGGGTGAGGTGTCTCGACCCTATCCACTACGCCGAGAACGCCCGGGATCAGCCGGTGTTCCCGGTCTTTGTCACCGTGCTGAAATCCCGGGTTCCCGATCCGGAAGTTCTGGCGGCGGAAATGCGCCGGGTCGCGGCCGCGGTCGCGGCGGCGCTGGCGCGACCGGTGGAAAACGTCCACGTGCTGTACCAGCCGCAGGCGATCGGTCGGATCGGCTTCGGCGGCGAGTTGCTGAAGGAGTGAGCCGGATGAGGATGGGGTTGCTCGTGCTGATCGGCCTGGTCTCTGCCTGCACCGGTGCCCAGGGCTACGAATTCGTGCGCAGCGCCGGGCAGGCCAAGGCAGAGTGCGATCGCGCACCGACGCCGGCGGCGGCGGCCGAGTGCGAAGCGAACTACCGGCTGAGCTACGACGCCTACCGCGCCGAGCGTCGCGAAGTGCTGGATGCCGCTGAGGAATCCCTGCCGGACAGTAACGAAACGAGCCGTGGCACCGAGCCGTGACGGCGGCGAGGATCCGGCGCGCGGAAACCGGCGATGCCGCGGTGCTGCTCGCCATCTACGCCCCCATCGTCCGGGACACCGCCATCTCCTTCGAAACCACAGCGCCCGGCGAGGCCGAGTTCGCCGGGCGCATCGCCGCGTCGAACGCGCACCACGCCTGGCTGCTGGCGGAACGCGACGGCGTCATCGCCGGCTATGCCTACGCCACCGCGTACCGGGCCCGCCAGGCCTACCGGTATTCCGCCGAGGTCTCCGTGTACGTGCACGAACAGGCGCGCGGGACGGGGGTGGGCAGCGCGCTCTACCGGGAGCTGTTCGCCGTGCTGGCCGGGCTCGGCTACTTTCAGGCGTACGCGGCCATTACCCTGCCGAATCCACAGAGCGTCGGTCTGCACCGACGCGTCGGATTCCGTCGCGTCGGCACCCTGCCGCGCGTGGGGTTCAAGTTCGGGGCCTGGCACGACGTGTCCTGGTGGCACCGGCCGCTCCAGCGAGGCAGGCCGGAGGCCACGGCGCCGTGATCCTCGAAGCCGCCATGCTCAGCGTCGTCCCGGGCCGCGAGGCCGAGTTCGAGGCCGCGTTCCGCGAAGCCCAGCCGATCATCGCCAGCATGCGGGGTTACCTCGACCACCGGCTGGAGCGTTGTCTGGAGCGCCCCAGCCGCTACCTGCTGCTGGTGAGCTGGGAGCGGCTGGAAGACCACACCGAAGGATTCCGTCGGTCGCCGGAGTACCAGCGCTGGAAGTCTCTGCTGCACCACTTCTACGAACCGTTCCCCGAGGTCGAGCACTTCCGCCGCGTGCTGCCCTGACCGCGACCCCATGCTCACGACGGGTTCACGGGGTCTTCACCACCCCGTGGCTACTGTCGAGTGCCTTATCGACGCCTGGACGGACCCCCGATCATGAGCACCATGCCCTCCCATCCCGATCTGATGCCCGACATCGCCCGGCGACCCCACAGCAAGCCGCAGGGCACGCTCGACTGGGTCGGCATGAGCGACATCCACCAGCCCATCACCCTGCTCGACGGCGGCGAAACTCAGCGCGTGCAGGCCAACGTACAGGTGTACGTGAACCTGGAAGATCCGCACGCCAAGGGCATTCACATGTCGCGCCTGTACCTGCTGCTAGACGAGCATGCGCGCAGCCGGCCGTTGTCGGTTCCCGGACTGCGCATGCTGCTGAACGCCATGCAGGCCTCGCACGACGATCTCAGCACCCGGGCGTTCGTCCAGTTCGATTTCGGCTACGAGCTGCGCCAGAGCGCGCTGCTTTCCGACAACACCGGCTGGAGCATCTATCCGGCGAGCCTGCGCGGCACCCTGGAAAACGGTGAGATCCACGTGGAGCTCGACGTACAGATCACCTACTCCAGCACCTGCCCGTGCTCGGCAGCGCTGGCGCGACAGCTCATTCAACAGGAATTCGAAGCGTCGTTCAGCGCCGACAAGCCGCCGAGCTTCGACGAAATGCGCGCCTGGCTCGGTACCGAAGACGGCATCGTCGCCACCCCGCACAGCCAGCGCAGCTACGCGAAGGTCAAGACCCGCCTGGCCGACGATGTCGTCGAGCTGCCTCTGCGCACCCTGATCGCCGATCTCGAAGCGGCCCTCGGCACCCCGGTGCAGAGCGCCGTGAAGCGGGCGGACGAGCAGGAGTTCGCGCGTCTGAACGGTCAGAATCTGATGTTCTGCGAAGACGCCGGTCGCAAGCTGCAGGCAGCGCTGGACGCCGACGAGCGGCTCTCCGACTTCTGGGTACGCATCGAGCACCACGAAAGCCTGCACGCCCACAACGCGGTGGCCGTGGTCACCAAGGGCGTGGACGGCGGCTACCTACCGATTCCCTGATTGCGAACATCCTCCCCGAAACACGGCCATCGACCGGTGTGAAGCTCGGCGATGGCCATGCTTTTCAATAGTACGCCAGCTGACCCAGCCACCGGGTCAGAGCCACGAACGAACTCGACTCGACGATCGGCACGTGCAGCACCTGCGGCACCACGTTCACTGCGCCCCCGATCAGCGTCGCACGGTGCACGCTTCCCAGCGTCCGCCAGTCGTAGCAGACCAGCGCCGCAATCAGCAGGTCGACGGTGAGGTACTTCGGCAGATAGGTGAGGTGGGACTCGAACCCGATCCCGAACAGCGCCAGATAGATCCGATTCAGCCCGCCGATGATGAACACGGTGGTCGCGAGCAGAATGAACCGCTTGTGCGCCGCCGGGTCACGAATGTTGCGGATCGCCAGCCAGAACAGCAGCCCGAACCCCAGCACCGCGACCAGGCTGATGTAGGTAACGCCGTAGATCGTCGGGTCCGACGCAGCCAGGGCCCTGGCTGCGAACAGCACGCTGATGATCGTGCCGAAGATGATCAGACTGGCGGCGACCCCGATTCCGAACAGTCCGAGGCTGCGATGCAGCACCACGTCGCCCCGGTTTATCAGTGCCGCCTGCACGACCAGCAGAATCAGCCAGAGAAAGTAGACCACGCCATGAACGTGAACCACCGGCGCCAGCGCCGGGAGCGATCCCGTCGCCATCGGCGCGATGTAGCTGATGCCGAAGCCGCTGAAGACAATCGCGGCCATGACGATCGTCATCCAGAAGAAGAAGCCGGGGTTGCTGAAGTGCCGCGGACGCGGTCCCACCGCCAGATCTGTCATGACACCCCCCGTTGCCACGCCAGTCATCGCGGAGCGTATGCGCCTTTGGCGCGCTTGTCACCCCCGACCGCGCGCGCCGCCCGACGCACGCCGCCGTTCAGCGGAAGCGCACCTCGATGGTAGTGCCCTCCCCCGGCGCGCTGTGCGCCGACAGGCTCCAGCCGAACTGGCGCACCAGACGTTTGACGATAGACAGCCCCAGACCGTGGCCGCGCGTCAGACCGCGGGACTCGTCGGCGCGGTAGAACGGATCGAATGCCCGCTCGAGCTCCTCGTCGGACATGCCGACGCCGGTGTCCGCCACCGCCACGCCGCGATCGTCGATGGTCACTTCCACCCTGCCCTCACGGGTGTAGTTGATGGCGTTGCGCATGAGATTGCCGATGACGATCTCCACCACCTTGGGCGGGGCCCGGACGCGCAGCTCGGCCTGCTCGTGCACGCTCAGCGCGATGCCGCCACGACGCGCCACCGGCGAGAGCTGCTCCAGCTGACCGGCCACCAGGTCGTTGACCACGACGTCTTCCTTGGGCACGGCCGTCTCGCTCTCCCGCGCCAGCATCAGCAGGGTTTGGAGCAGGGCCTCCATGTCCTCGACGGTGCGGCGCATGCGCGCCAGCGCCTTCCTGTCGGCGGGGGATCGTTCGCCGTTGGCCTCGAGCAGATCGAGCGAGCCTTTGAACACCGCGACCGGCGTGCGCAGTTCGTGGCCGGCGTCGCGGGTGAACACCCGCTCGCGCTCGACGAACGCCTGCAGACGTTCGGAGAACGTGTCCACCGCATTGATCATCGACAGCACTTCCGCGTCGGCCACCTCGCGCAGCGGGCTCAGATCGAGACTCAGCGACCGGCCCTGGTCGAAGTCGAAGTCTTCGAGCTGGTGCGCGAGCTGAACGATGGGCGAGATCGCCTGCTGGGAAAGCCGGTAGGCGATGAACGACAGGCCATAGATGATGAGCAGAACCACAGCCAGCGGCACGATGCCGAAGAAGAACGCCAGCTGGTAGATCTGCGACTTCTCCCAGACCAGGTAAAGACGCCTGCCGTGGTTCTCCGAGACGTGTACGAGTTGGGAGTCGTCGGCCACGCTGCGCACCACCTCGTCCGGCGGGATCCCGCGAAGCGCCTCGGGGATGCCGCTGGGGTCGTCGGCGGGGGCCATGAAGCTGCGCATGTTCGACGTGTCCGGCAGCGTCGCGCCGCCGTCCCGCTCGAAGCGATCCCAGTAGTAGCTGGCCTCGGTCTCGAGGCCCTCGCGCAGAATCAGATCGACGATGATGGTATTGGCAATGAACACGCCCACCAGCGTGGCAATGCTGATGATGCTCACCTGAATGGCGAAGACGCGAACCAGCTTCGCCCGCAGGCCGGTCCGCTTCACTGCATCTGCCCGGGGGGCCGGCTGTCACGGTCCGGCTCGCGGCCGGCTCCGGCTGGATCAGTGCACACGCTCGAACTCGCTCCCTGGGCCTGCGACCATCCGATCCACCTCACGAGCCGCCATGAAGATCGCCGTGAACAGCACCAGCCAGACGGCGGAAACCGCGAGCAGTTCGATCGGAGCGTCCACGATTACCGCGCCAAGCCGCTCGCCGCCAAGATAGCTGAACGGTGCCCCGGCGCCGGCGAGCAGACCGCCGAGCCAGGGTCGCGCCTTGAACATCGACAGGCAGTGGTTCACCGTGAGCCCTACAGCCGCCCACAGCATGACGATCCACGCCGGCGCCAGACTGGCGCCCTGGTAATCCAGGACCCCAGTGTGAATCCACAACGATTCCAGCATGAAGCCCACGGTCGCGATGGCACCCGCCAGACCCAGGTCGCGTCCGCTACTGCCGCCGTAGATCGACATGCCGAGCAGGGCTGCCAGCGCGACTGCGCCCCACAGGCTCGTGCCGGCGGCACCTCCAATCACGCAGGCGAACCAGGCGAGTTGAAAGACCGCACCGTTGGCCAGATTCCACCGACTCATGACATTTTCCCGCTACCTGTTCCGTTACCCATCACCGGCTCCGGCGTAACCGTCATCCCAGTTGCCGATCCGCTCGCCATCCACCTGGCGCAAACCGCCGGCCTGGGAACAGCGTCGCACTGTGCGCCGCTAACTGTGAAGGAGGTGTCAACAGCCTTGGTTCCGCCCATCACGGGTGATTCACGGCCCAGCACCCACCATCTAAACATGAAAAATCCAACCCGCCATTTAGTCGCCGCCGTGGCACTAATCGCCCTGGCCGCCTGCTCGCAGGCGCCCCGGACCGCGTACGCCGACGCCTATCGGGACGCCCTGCCGCGCCTGCAGGGCACCGCCGAGGTCACGCCAGCCATGACCGACCGGTTCGTCGCCTTCTTCTCCCACGGGTCGGCAGAAGACCAGGAAATCCCGGATCCAGCCGAACTCTACGGCGAGCCGCTGTATTTCAGCGACACGCTGCTCACAACCGAAAACCGCGAAGCGGCGCTGAAACATCTGCGCCGAATGCACACCGGCACACGATCGCTGCAGGTCAACGTCATCGATCTGCAGGTCGACGGCCAGGACGTCTACCTGATCTGGCAGATGATGGCGACCTTCGAGCCCGTCGCCTCCCCGGTACAGTCCAATTCCATCGGCGTTACCCACCTGCGCTTCGACGACGAAGGGCGCATAATCCTGCACCAGGACTTCTGGGACAGCGCCGAAGGGCTGTACCGCCATGTACCCGTGCTCGGCCGCCTGATTGGTGCGGTCCGTTCGAGGTTTGACGCTGATGAATAACGCCATGGCCCTGCGCCGCATCGCCGCCGCCGCGCTGATGGCAGCCGCCGTCGGCGTCGCCGCATCCGCCCCCGCCGCTCACGCGGACGTGGACGCGGTCGCGAGCGCGACCGCCACAGAATATCGCTTCGGCGTCTTTTACGGCGACCGACGTATCGGCGAGCACAACTACGAGGTGGTTCACGACGGCGCCGCCACCCGGGTCAGCTCCCGGGCAGATTTCCAGGTGAAAATCCTGTTCGTCACCGCCTACCGCTACCGCCACCAGGCCAACGAGCTGTGGCAGGACGGCTGCCTGACCGGCCTGTCGTCGGTGACCAACGACAACGGCGAGCGCTACCAGGTCCAGGCCGAGCGAACCGAGCCCGGACTGCGTCTGACCCGTATGGAACCGAGCCGGAAAGAGATCAGCCTCGACCAGCCGTGCCCGGCCGGCTTCGCGTACTGGGACCGCAGCCGCCTCGATCGCGACGCCCTGATCAACGCCCAGACCGGCGAGGTCTCCGCCGGCCAGCTGATCGAGGAAGGCAACGAGACGATCGACGGTGCCGACACGGTCCGCTACCGGCTGCAGCCCGAAGGGCTCGCGCCCATCACCCTGTGGTACCGGGCCAGCGACGACCTCTGGGTGCGGCTCGAAACGCGCCGAGATGACAACACGCTGCAGTACCGGCTCGAGTCGGTGAGTCAGCGGTCCGAATCAGCCATCGAGGAGGACGCCCGGGTTCAGGACCCCCCGGGGATCTAGCTCGGCCTTCACCGCCGTCAGCGCCGCCGCGAACAGGTCCGGCCGCTGGCGACGCCAGCCCGGCTTGTGCATGCGTCCCACCGCGTGGTGATGGGTGACGGTACCGCCGGCATCCACCACCACCGCCATGGCCTCGTCCTTGATGGTCTGCCACTGCTCGCGTTCGCGGCCGTCGGCCGCCGGGCCGGCGAAGCTGTAGTAGGGCGCCGGCCCGTCCGGATAAACGTGGGTGAAGCGGCAGGAAAGATGAGATTCGGCGCCGAGCACCTCGCTCAGCACGGCCCCCACCCGCTCCCGCACACGGGCGTCGAACTCCGGCCATTGGTCCCAGGTGACCGCGGTTTCGAAGGTATCCGAGAGCAATCCGAGACCGTTGGTCAGCCCCGCGTTGACGCCGATGAACGAATCCCGCCAGGCGCCCACCGCCCCTTCCCGTCCGGTCGCCCGGCCGCTGCCGTCGTCGATGCGGATGGCGTCGTCGGCGATCTCGCCGCCGGCTGAGCGGGCGATGGCAACGGCCTCGCGGATCCAGGCACCCTGGGGAACGGCAGCGGATTCGAACCCGATCACCAGCAGCGCCCGGGTGCCATCGAGGGACGCGCTCTGGGCCGCTTCCACCGGGTCCAGCAGCCGCAGATTGGCGGGCCATAGCTTGGCCTGGACGATCTGCCGCGCGGCCTCCGCCCCGGCCGCCCAGTCGGCAAACACCACCCCGGCGCTGGCCCGGAACGTCGGCCGCTGCTGCAGGCGCAGCCAGCATTCGCTGATGATGCCGAGAGTGCCTTCAGAGCCCATGACCAGCCGGTCCGGGCTCGGGCCGGCGCCGCTGCCGGGCAGGCGCCGGGACTCCCACCAGCCGGCCGGGGTGAGCAGGCGGATGCTCTCGACGAAATCGTCGATGTGAGTGTGGTTGGTGGCGTAATGGCCGCCCGACCGCGTCGCCACCCAGCCGCCGACCGTGGACCAGGGGAAGCTCTGCGGATAATGCCGCAGGGTGAGGCCGTGGGGGCGCAGGGTGTCCTCGAGATCCGGGCCGAACACCCCCGCCTGGATGCGCGCCGCCCGGGAGGTGTGGTCGATCTCCAGTACCTGGTGGAAGTGATCCATGTCGACGGTCACCGCCGCCGGACGGTCCTCGGGAACCTGCACCCCCCACACCACAGAGGTCGCGCCGCCGTACGGAATGGCCGCGTAGCCGTGCTGGTCGCACCAGGCGAGGGTCGCCTCGAGCTCGTCCTCGGTGCGCGGATGGGCCACCGCGTCCGGCGGGTTCGGGAACCGGCCGCGGAGTGCCTCCAGCAGTTCCAGCGGGTGCCCACCGTAGGTGTGGAGCACGCGTTCGTCGTGGCGCGCGCTGACCCAGCCGGCCACAGCGTCCGGCACCGTCAGGCGGCTCGGCCGCAGCTCGATGTCTTCGAGCCGCGGAACCGGCGGCGGCGTGACCGTGCGGCCGAAGCGCGCCGATAGCCGCTCCGCCATGCGTCTGCGGTCCGCGTCGGACGGCTCGTCGGCCCGGTTACCCCAGGTCCAGAAACTGCGCGGCTGCTGCCAGCGCGGCGTTTTGTCGGCCATGGCGACCCTCCTCCGTGGTCGACCGCTGAGCGGCCGACGGTTCAGGAATTCGACGCGCGGAGCACTCAGCGCTCAGGCGCCGGCGCTCCACCACCTATGAGCTGTTCGCCGATACCGCGCACCGGCCGGCCTTCGGACTGCCGCGGTGGATCGATGCCGAGCAGCCGGGCGATGGTGGCAGCCACGTCCACCTGGTGAACTTCCGGGATCACGAGGCCCTCAGGCACGCCGCGGCCCATGGCGAGAAACACGCCGGCCATGTCCGGATGGTCGGGACGATAGCCGTGGCTGCCGAACTCCCCGCCGAGAGCGAAATACAGCCGACCCAGATGCCCCGCCAGCCCGCGCGGCTGCGACAGCGTGAACGGCGGTTCCACAGTGACCACGATATCGCCGCTGCGACGCGGGTGCGAGAGCCGCCAGGCGGCGGGCACGTCGCGCTTCGCCCAGGCGCGGGCAGGCTCGAGACCGGCGATGGCCACCAGCGCCCGCTCCAGGTCGGCGGGATCGTCGAGATAGACGTTCGCCACCGCGCCGCCCATGACCCGGGCCGGCACGCCGGCCGCCTCGAGCCGGGCAGACAGATCGACATAGCGGCTCACGTCGGTCATGCCGTGATCGCTCACCAGGATCAGCGTGGTGCGATCCCATAGATCCAGGGCGTCCATGCCGGCCAGCAGCCGGCCGAGCTGCAGGTCCTGGGCCTCGAGCTGCGCCATCACTCCGCTGCTTTCTGAACCGTGGTCGTGGCCCTCGCCGTCGGCACCGGCCCAGTAGCTCATGATCAGGCGCGGGCGCTCCTCGGGCGGCAGCGCCAGCCACTCGAGGATCTGATCGACCTTCTCGGATTCCGGACGGTCACCGTCGAACGGCGCGATCCGGAAGCGGGTGCCCTGGCCGCGCCAATCGGACTCCGAGCCCACCCAGAAGTAGGTCGCCGCCGGCACGCCCTGACGCTCCGCGGCGATCCACAGGGGTTCCGCCTCGATCCAGTCGGCCTCCGCGGAGTAACGGTAGAGGCCACGTTCGGCATCGACGAACACGTTGTCGACGATGCCGTGGGTATCCGGATAGGTGCCGGTGGCGAGGGACACGTGGCCGGGAAACGTGTTCGACGGATACACCGGGATCAGCCGTCCGGCGCGCACCCCGTCGCTCGCCAGCCGTTCCAGATTCGGCAACCCGGCACGGTCCGGATAGTCGTGGCGCACACCGTCCCAGGACAGCACCACCACACTCGACGCGGGCGCCGCCACGGCGGCTGCGACGGCGGCCGGCAGGGCGGCCAAAGCACCGACGAGCAGCAGCAGTCGCAGGACCCGATTCATCGGCGTCCCGCATCGCCCTGCGGCCGCACCTCGGGACGCCGCTGCCGGCGCTCCTGCAGGCGCCGCAGGGCCAGCAGGAGCGGCATCGCCTCGAGGTCTTCGGCCGCGAGCCGCGACCAGTCGATGCCGCCCGGCGCTGGCAACGGTTGCTCCACCCGCACGCTGCGGGTGGGGGTGCAGACCAGGGTGAGGGGAATGTCGTTGGCTTCGATGGGGAAGTCACCGACGATCTGCAGGTCGTGCACCGTGGTGGCCACCGGCACCGCGTCGAATCCGAGCTCGCGGAGAATGGCGAACTCCAGATCGCTGTAACCGGCCCCCTTGCCGGCGCGTTTGCCGGTGAGGGTCACCGCCGCGCAGCCCGTGACGATGGCGTCGAGTGCAGGCAGGTCCTCGAGCGCCACCTCCCGGGACCAGTCCGCCATGGACGCGAGAGTCGCCGCCGCACCGAACCGCTCGGCCGGAATGCGGTCCGGGTCGAGCAGATGAAAGCCGCCCTGCAGCTTTGGCGTCGGCACGTAGACCCGGATGCCCCGCGCCAGCGCCTCCTCGCGCACGTATCTCTGCGGCGCGTCGGGATTCACCTTGATCGCCGTCGCGTTCCGCCAGGGCGCCTCGTCGAACAGGCGGTGGGCCGCCGCTGCGGCGCCGGCGAAGTTGGGAATGCGGCCGTGGGGCGGAAACGGAAATCGAGCCGCACCCTGTTGCTGAAGGGCATCCCACGCCCATTGTCGGGCCTGGGCCTTGTCGTCGAAGTCGCGAGGGTCAGCAGCGTTCATGGGTTTCCAGTGTACTGGCAGCGCGCGACAATCAGTACACTGGGCACACGCCGGTAAGGAACCCGCGGAAACCCACGTGGCCAACTACATCATCGAGCGCTACCCGGCGCTGGGATTTCCCTTGTACCGACGCTACTGGCTGGCGTCGTTCGCTTCGGTAGGCGCGACCCAGTTGATCACTCTGGGCCAGGGCTGGCTGATCTTCGAGCTGTCCGGGTCAGCACTGCAGCTCGGCGTGCTCGGCGCCGCGGCCGCGCTGCCGAACATCCTGATGACGCTGGCCGGCGGTGTGATCGCCGACCGCTTCGACAAACGCCGCATCCTCATGTGCACCTCGCTGCTGATCACCCTGCTGCTCGCCCTGCTGGCGTGGCTGGACGCCACGGACCGGGTCGCGGTGTGGCACGTGCTCGGCATCGCCGCCAGCTTCTCTCTGATCACCGGCCTCGACTGGCCGGTGCGGGTGTCGCTCTACCCGGAGCTGATCGACCGGCCCGCGTTCATGAGCGCGGTCGCGCTCAACTCGTTCATCTGGCAGGCCACCCGCATGGCGATGCCGGCGGCCGGCGGGCTGATCATCGCGGCCTCGGATACCGCCGTGGTGTTCGCGCTCGGCGCCGGCGGGTTCTTCGTGATGTTTCTGGTGATCGCCAGCATTCCCCTCAGGGCGGTGGCCGCGCAGGCGGGCTCGGCCTGGGATCAGGTCCGCGAAGGCGTGCGCTTCATCTGGCACACGGCCCTGTTCCGCTGGCTGATCCTCGCTACGTTCGTCGGCATGTTTTTCTCGCAGTCGTTCGCGCAGCTGATGCCGGTGTTCGCGGCGCTGCTGGATTCCGGGGAAACCGGCTTCGGCTACCTGCTGTCCGCCGGCGGCGTCGGCTCGGTCGTCGGCACGCTGCTGATCGGCGGCGTCCACCGCTACCGCAGGCTCGGAGCGATGATGCTCGGCGCCGCCGGGCTGGCCGCCGTCGGCGCCATGCTGTTCGCCACCCTGGCGGCGGCCGGCCTGTTCGCAGCGGCCCTGCTGACCGTGTTCCTCGGCGCGCTGTGCACCTCGGTGTTCATGATCAGTTCCATGACCGTCATGCAGCTCACCGTGCCGGACCGCCTGCGTGGCCGGGTGATGGGCATCCACACCATGGGATTCAGCATGATGCCCCTCGGCGGGCTGCTGCTCGGCGCCCTGGCGGAGCGGCTCGGCGCCGCACCCGCGGTCTGGGCGGGCAGCAGCATCTACCTCGCGGTGGTGATCTGGATCGCGCTGCGCAAACGCGTGGTCAGCGGTCTGGACGGCCGCACCCTGGGCGGCGCCGATGTCGATCCGACGGCCCGCGCCGATGCGCGCCCGGCGGCGGCGGCGGAATGAAACCTGCGCTCAGGCAGCCCCGGTGAGCGGGCTCGGCAAATGGCTCATGCTGGCAGGCGCCGTGCTGGTGCTCGTGGGTCTGCTGGTGCAGAGCGGGGCGCTCGGCTGGTTCGGGCGTCTGCCGGGAGACATCCGCATCGAACGGCCGAACGCGTCGTTCTACTTCCCGATCACGTCGATGCTGCTGGTGTCGCTGGCGCTGTCGCTGCTCGTGCACGCGCTGAGGCGGTTCTTCTGACCCGCCGAAGCCGACGTGCCACCCCGGGTGGCGCGACGCTTCAGCCAGCCGCCCGGGAGTCGTCCCGGACCATCTCCAGCTGCTGTTCCAGGGCGGTCAGAGCCCGGTGCTGCAGCGCGCGTTCCTGGGTCAGTTCCGCGACCCGGCGCTGCTCGACGGCCAACGCCGAGCGGGCGCGCTCCAGTTCCTGGCGCGCCGCCTCCAGCGCTTCGCTCAGACGCTCGCGCTCGCCGTCGTCAATCGGGGGTGCCACGGCCGCCGCCGGTTCCGGCGCCGCCGTGGCGGCTTGATCCGCCAGCGCATTGGCGCTGCCGGCGTCGTCGGCCTCGGGGTCACCCGGGTGCAGTTCCAGCTCGTCGCCCGGGTCAGGTTCCGCGTCCGCCTTCGGCGCAGCGGCCGCCGCGGCCTGCAGGGCTTCCAGCCGCTGGTGCAATCCGGCACACGCCCGCTCCAGGGTCGCCACCGCCTTGTCGCGATCGGCCACCAGCGCGCTCTGTTCCGCCACCGCCTGCTCCCGGGCGTGGACCTCGGCCAGCAGCCCTTCGATCTGCTGCTCCCGGGTCCGCAGCGCGGTCTCCACCTGGGGCAGGCGGCTGCGGCTGTCCATCAGCTGCCGCTCCATCTCCGCCTCCCGGGCCGCGGCCTGCTGGTGACGCCACAGCCAGCCGGCGGCGGCACCGAGCCCCAGGGCGACCAGCAGATACACGAACATCTTGGTGATGAGAAAGATCAAGCGTCTTCTCCGATGATCCGGAACTCCAGGCGCCGGTTGTCCTGCCGGCCCGATTCCGTGGCATTGTCCGCGATCGGCTGCGCCTCGCCGTAGCCCACGGCGCGCAGCTGCTCAGGCGGCACGCCGCTCTGCACCAGATAGCGCGCAGCGGCTTCGGCGCGTCGCTGACTCAGGGTCTGGTTCATGGCCGCATCACCGCGATCGTCGGTGTGGCTCGCGACCTCGAAGGAAGCGCCACATCCGCGGGCGATGCCGGCGATCATGGCCAGCACCGGCAGACTCGACGCGGTCAGCTCGGCGCGGCCGGCCTTGAACGTCACCCGGCGATCCTTCAGGTACTCGTCGACCCGATTCTGACAGGTGCCGGCCTCGCCGATGATGGCGATGCGGTTGTCCACCGCGGAGACGCCGGCGATGCCGGCGGCGATCTGGCCGGCCCGGTCCTTCGCCAGGTAGTCGGGGGCCGCCCCGCTCAGCACCAGCCGCTGGCCGCGGCCTTCGACGCTGACCCAGAACAGATCTTCGCGCTCCACGGCGGCGACCGCGGCGGCGCCGATCTCGTTCTGGATGGCGGACGCCTCGAGAAACGTGCAGGTGAACACCAGGCACAGGAACAGCGCGCCGGTGCCGGTGAGCAGCTCGAATCGGGAAAACGTTAAGTCCATACCTGCGTTCGGGCTCTGAAAGCCCTCCAGTATGGCCACTCGGCGGTGCTGGCAGCGTTAACCAGTTCGCGTCAACACCGCCTCCGGGCCGGTCTTGGTTGTCTGCATAGTATAGGCAACATCACGCCAATGCCGGGTCGGCCTTGTCGAGGTCGAGTCCCTGGGAACAGGCGAACGCCCGGGCGGCCGGCGCATCGCCGCCGTGGCGGGCCCGGGTGGCCAACGCCGCATAGGCGATCCAGGCGGCCGACACTTCGAAATGGTCGCGCAGCGGCGCTCTAGCCTCCGAGAGACCGAAACCGTCGGTACCGAGCACCGTGTAGGGGCCGGGGATCCAGCGCCCGATCATCGACGGCAACGCCTTCATGTAGTCGCTGGCGGCCACGAACACGCCCTGCTCCCCTGAGAGCAGACGAGCGACCAGCGGGGCCGGAGCCTCGCCACCTTCATCGGCGTGCCCGTCAGCACCGGCAGCGAGCAGCGCCTGGCGCTCCGCGGCGAGGCCCTGGCGGGTGAGCTCGTTGTAGCTGGTGACGCTCCACACGTTGCAGGCCTGACCAAGCTCGCGCAGCAGCCGCGCGGCGCCGAGGACTTCGGTCATGATGGCACCGCTGCCGAACAGGTTGATCCCGGCGCCGTCTTCGCGCTCGAAACAGTACATGCCGGCCAGCACGCCCTGCTCCAGAGTGCCGTCGGGGTCGTCCGGCAGCGCCGGCTGCACGTAGTTCTGGTTGGTCACGGTGAGGTAGTAAAAGACGTCTTCCTGATCGGCGTACATACGTCGGATACCGTCGCGGACGATCAGCGCGATCTCGTAGGCGAAGGCCGGGTCGTAGCTCTTCAGGCTGGGAATGGTGGACGCCACCAGGTGCGAATGGCCGTCCTGGTGCTGCAGGCCCTCGCCGTTGAGCGTGGTGCGTCCGGAGGTGCCGCCGAGCAGGAACCCCTTGCACATCATGTCTCCACAGGCCCAGATCATGTCGCCGACGCGCTGGAATCCGAACATGGAATAGAAGATGTAGAACGGAATCATCGGCAGGCCGTGGTTGGCGTAAGCGGTGCCGGCGGCCATGAACGACGCCATGGCGCCGGTCTCGCAGATGCCCTCCTGAAGGATCCGGCCGTCCTCGGCCTCGCGGTAGGGCGCGATGGAGCCGGCGTCCACCGGCTGATAGCGCTGCCCGGCCGGCGAATAGATACCGGCCTGGGGAAACAGCCCGTCCATGCCGAAGGTGCGCGCCTCGTCCGGTACGATGGGCACCACGTAGCGGCCGATGCTCGAGTCGCGAAGCAGTTTCGAGAGCATGCGCACCACCGCCATGGTGGTGGAGATCTCGCGTTCCCCGGAACCCCTGAGCATGTCGGCGAACAGCTCCCTCGGCGGCGCAGCCAGAGGCGCGCAGGCCACCTCGCGGCGCGGCAGGTAGCCGCCGAGGGCCGCGCGCTGGGCTTTCAGGTAGCGGATCTCGTCGCTGTCCTCGGGCGGCCGGTAGAACTCGGCCCGTTCCACCGCTTCCCGGGACAGCGGGATGCCGAGCCGGCGCGCCAGATCACGGCGCTCGTCGGCATTGAGGTACTTCTTCTGGTGCACGGTGTTGGCGCCTTCGGAACCGGGGCCTAGACCGTCCCCTTTCACCGTCTTCACCAGAATCACGCACGGTTTGCCCTCAACCCTGGCCGCCTGCTGGAACGCGGCGTAGATCTTCTTGTGGTCCTGGCCGCCGCGCTTGATGGACCGAACCTCCTCGTCGGTGAGCGAGGCCATGAGCTGGCGCAGCTCCGGCGCGTTCTCGACCCAGTGCTCGCGCACCACGTCGCCGGAGGAGATGCTGTACATCTGGTAGTCGCCGTCCACCGCCTGCTCCATGCGCCGCTGCAGCAGACCGTGTTCGTCGCGATCGAGGATCGGGTCCCAGCCGCCGCCCCAGATCACCTTGATCACGTGCCAGTCGGCGCCCCGGAACGAACGCTCGAGCTCCTGAATGATCTTGCCGTTGCCGCGCACCGGACCGTCCAGGCGCTGCAGGTTGCAGTTGATCACCAGCACCAGGTTGTCGAGACCCTCGCGGCTGGCGATGTTCACCGTGCCGAGCACTTCCGGCTCGTCGGCCTCGCCGTCGCCGATGAAGGTCCAGATCTTGCCCTGCCGGTGACCGGCGCCGGTCTCCGCCTTCAGGCCGCGGCTCTCCAGATACTTGGCGAAGCGCGCCTGGTAGATGGCGCTCGGCGTTGAGAGACCCATGCTGGCGGTAGGCATCTGCCAGAAGTCGGGCATCCGTCGCGGGTGCGGGTAGGACGGCAGCCCGCCGCCGGCGGCGAGTTCGCGGCGGAAGTTGGCGAGCTGCCGCTCGCTCAGTCGGCCCTCGAGAAACGCCCGGGCATAGACGCCGGGGGCGCTGTGCGCCTGCACGTGCACCTGGTCACCGCCGTAGCCGTCACGCTTCGCGCGGAACACGTGGTTGAAACCCACCTCCATCATCGTCGCCGCGGAGAAATAGGTGGCGATGTGCCCGCCGACGCCGGAGCCGCTGTCGTAGGCCTGCAGAACCATGGCGGCGGCGTTCCAGCGCAGGATGTTGCCGATCCGGGTTTCCAGCTCGATGTCGCCGGGATAGGCGGGCTGATCCTTCAGGTCGATGGTGTTCCGGTACGGTGTGTTCAATGCCGCTTCGGTGAGCACCAGGCCGCGCTGGGACAGATGCGCCTGGAGGCGCAACAGCAGGTCGCGGGCCTGATCCGGGCCGCGATGGCGCAGCACGTCGTCCAGCGCGTCCTGCCACTCCTGCTGTTCGTCGAGCCAGTCGTCCTGGCGCCGGAAATCGGCCTGGGTTGCCATTGCCCACGACTCCAACCGCTGAGCGCATGAAACTACGTCATGGCATTGAGCGGGTCTATACCTCAGCCCGCGCCGCCGCGAAACGTTCTGGTAGACTCGACGACGCAACGCTTTCCGGAAGGGGATGAAGTTATGGTCCGACGCATCAAGCTCGGTTGTCTGTCACTGCTGGGTGTGCTCGGCATGGTCTACGGTTGCTCGCAGGAGCCGGCGGACACCACGATCGAGCCGGGCGCCGAAGCCGCCGCGCCGGCGGCGGCCGCCGTCGATCCGCAGGCGGACGCCATCGGCAAAGCCACGGCCACGGTGAACGGCGCGCGCATTGCCAACGCCAATGCAGAACCGGACAACTGGCTCGCTCACGGGCGCACCTACGACGAGCAGCGGTTCAGCCCGCTCACCGCGATCAACGCCGACAACGCCGGCGAACTGGGCCTGGCCTGGTACTGGGATACCGGCACCACCCGGGGTCTGGAAGCCACGCCCATCGTGGTCGACGGCACGATGTTCACCAGCGGTTCGTGGTCGGTGGTCTGGGCTCACGACGCGAAAACCGGTGAGCTGATCTGGTCCTACGACCCTCAGGTTCCTCGCGAGTGGGGCAAGAACGCGTGCTGCGACGTCGTCAATCGCGGCGTCGCCGTCTGGCAAGGAAAGGTCTACGTCGGCACCCTGGACGGCCGGCTGGTGGCGCTGGATGCCGGCGACGGCAAACCGCTCTGGGAAGTCCAGACCACCGATCGGGAGCGCGCCTACACCATCACCGGCGCGCCGCGCGTGGTCAAAGACAAAGTCATCATCGGCAACGGCGGCGCCGAGTACGGCGTGCGCGGCTACATCACCGCCTACGACGCCGCGAGCGGCGAACAGGTCTGGCGCTTCTACACGGTTCCCGGCGACCCCTCCAAACCGTACGAAGGCGAGCATCTGGAAAAAGCGGCTGCCACCTGGCTCGGCACCGAATTCTGGAAGGTCGGCGGCGGCGGCACGGTGTGGGATTCCATGGCCTACGATCCGGCGCTGGACCTGCTCTACATCGGCGTCGGCAACGGCTCGCCGTGGAACCGCTACATCCGCTCCCCCGGCGGCGGCGACAACCTGTATCTGTCCTCCATCGTCGCCATCAACCCCGACGACGGCAGCATGGTCTGGCACTACCAGACCACGCCCGGCGACACCTGGGACTACACCGCGACCCAGCACATGATCCTCGCCGAGCTGAACATCGACGGCACGAGCCGCAAGGTCATCATGCAGGCGCCGAAGAACGGCTTCTTCTACGTGCTCGACCGGACCAACGGCGAGTTCATCTCTGCGGAAGCCTACGTGCCGGTGAACTGGGCGACCCACGTCGATCCTGAGACCGGCAGGCCGGTGGAAAACCCGGACGCCAACTACGCCAACGACGCCCGCGAAGTGCGGCCGGCGCCCTACGGCGGCCACAACTGGCACCCCATGGCGTACAACGGCGACACCGGACTGGTGTACATCCCGGCGCTGGACATACCCTTCAGCTTCGCCCAGGACAACGCCTTCCGCTACCAGCCCGGCGAATGGAACACCGGCGTCGACCTGGCCCAGACCATTCCACCCGCAGACCCCGACGTGATGGTGCAGGCGCTCGGTGCCGTGAAGGGTCATCTGGCGGCCTGGGACCCGGTGAAGCAGGAGGAGCGCTGGCGCGTGCAGCACGACACCTCGTGGAACGGCGGGGTGCTCACCACCGCCGGCAACCTGGTTTTCCAGGGCCGCGCCGACGGCACCTTCGTCGCCTACCGGGCCGACACCGGCGCGACCGTCTGGGAGTTCCCGGCCCATGTCGGCATCATCGCCGCGCCGGTGACCTACACGGTCGACGCCGAGCAGTACGTGACCGTGCTGGCCGGCTGGGGCGGCGCCTTTGCGCTCGCTTCCGGGGTGCCGCGGCACCGCGGCAACGTGCTCAGCGAAGGTCGCATCCTGACGTTCAAGGTGGGCGGCACAGCGGCGCTGCCAGAGCCCAACGTGGCCTATCTGGAAATTCCGGAGCCGCCGCCCATCGAAATCACGCCGGCCCAGGTCGCCTCGGGCGAAACGCTCTACCACACCTACTGCGCGACCTGCCATGGACCCGGCGCGGTAGCCAGCGGCGGTGGCATCGCGGACCTGCGCTACTCGAGCAAGGCCGTCCACGACGCCTGGGATGCCATCGTTCTCAACGGGGCCTTCAGCGGCAAGGGCATGGTGGGCTTCGACCACGTGCTGAACGCAGACGATTCCCAGGCCATTCAGGCCTACGTGATCAGCCAGACCCGGGGCTCGATCGCCCTGTGCGAAAGCGAGTATCGGAAAAACTACCCGGAAGTGATCGGCAGCGCCTGCGTGCGCGCCAGCACCCAGCAGGCCGCGGCGGGGAGGTAGACCGCGTAGGAGTGGATCCGCGTGGCGGCCGCTCCTACTGGATGGCGACCGGCCGGTCGGCCATCTCCAGGGTGACGGCGATGGGCCGGTGGTCGGAGAGCCGGCAGTCCAGGACCTCGTAGTCGCTGACCATCAGCCGCGGTGACACGAGCACGTGGTCGAGCGCGCGCAGTGGGCGCCAGGCCGGGTAGGTAGGCTGGACGTGCCCGACCGGACGCAGATCGGTGTCTGCCAGCGGCGAGTCGAAGAGCAGCTGCGACAGGTGGCTGTTCATGTCCCCCATCAGCACCACGTGCTCTTCGCTGTCGATGAGATTGCGCACGTATTCCAGCTGCAGGCGCCGCGAACGCTCACCAAGCGACAGGTGCAGCAGCACCACCAGCACGCTGGTATCGCCATAGGGCAGCCGCGCCACGATGGCACCGCGCCCGGGAATGGCGCCGGGCAGCTTGTGATCCTGCATTTCCATGGGCTCGACCCGCGACAGCAGGCCGTTGCCGTGCTGGGCCAGCGGCCCGAGGTCGCGATTGAGCTGGGTGTACCAGTACGGGAAGCGGGCCTGATCGGCGATGAACTGGACCTGGTTCACGTAGCTCGACCGCAGGCTGCCGCTGTCGATCTCCTGCAGCGCGACGAAGTCGTAGCCTTCCACCACCTCGGCGATGCGCTCCAGATTCACCGTGCCGCCCTGATGCGGCAGCACGTGCTTCCAGCCCTTGGTGAAGTAATGCCGGTAGCGGGCCGTACCGATCCCCACCTGAATGTTGAACGACAGAAAACGGATCGGCCGCATGCCGTCGTGCAGCGTCTGTGCGCAGGAGTGTGTGGTGGCGGCCGGGGTTGCGGGCATGCCCCGCATCTCGCCGCGCCTGGCCCATGCCAGCATGGCGGACTGCTCCAGGGAACGAGCGAACAATCTAACCGCCTCGGCAGGGCCGGTCTGTGGACTGTCTGGCATTTTGCCGGTCACTCGGCCCCGGTTGCCGCGGCGCGGCGCTGGGCGACGAGAAATTCCACCACGTCGAGCATGCTGGCGTTGCCGCCGGCCATGCGACCGTCGACCCGGTACAGTCCATCGACGATCAGCGTGGGCGTGCCGGAAAGCCGGTAGGCGAGTCCACGCGCGTGGGCCTGCTGCACCCGACTGCGCACGCTGAAGGAGCTGAACACCTTGCGGAACTGCTCCGGTTCCACCCCGGCTTCGCGCTCGAACAACGCGGCCATGAGATCGGTATCGGTGAGGTTGACGCCCTGGTCGTGGATGGCCGAGAAGATCGCTCCGTGGACCTTGCCGGTCACGCCGAGCGCTTCGGCGGTGTAATAGAGCTGCGCCAGCACCTCCCAGGGCTCGCTGAAGGTCGCCGGCATGCGGTAGAAATCCACGTCTTCCGGCTTGGTTTCGAGCCACGCCTCGACGGCGGGCTGGAAGTTCTTGCAGTGAATGCAGCCGTAGGAAAAGACTTCGACCACTTCGACCTTTGCCGGATCCCGGGTATCCACCGGGATGGGCAGACGCTCGAAGTGTTCGCCCTCGCGAAACGTCGCCTGCGCCGCCTCCGCGACAGCAAAGCCGGCCAGCAGCAGCGCGCCGATCAAAACGACAAGCGTGGCGGCTAAAGATACCGATCGCAGCATGGAAACCTCGTCATCACCCGGGAATTGTAGTCGAACCACGTGACCGGCGCGTGATCCGGACGCCCCGCATCGTCTGCGCAGACTGCCCGAAGCAGCCGGCGCGACGTCGAAACGTTGGACCATGGCGCGCCCGGATCGTGCCCTGTGCGGGGAAGCCTTTCCAGGGAACCTAGTGGAGGCCGCGCAGATACTCGGCGAGGGCTTTGATCTCGGTGTCCGTCAGGCGCGCCGCGACGCCGCGCATCATGCCGCCGAAGTCTTCGTCAGTCGCCCGCTGGCCCTCGCGATAGGCCGTGAGCTGGGCGATGGTGTATTCCGGCGGCTGCCCGCCGATGGCGGGAAATCCGGCAAGCGCATTGCCGTTTCCGCTCGGCGCGTGACAGGAGGTGCACGCCGCCACGCCCTTCTCGAGGATGCCGCCGCGGTAGATGCCGGCCGCGAGCTCGAGCGTTTCGTCGCTCGCTTCGGTCGGCACCACCTTGTCCGGCAGCGAGGCGTAGTAGGCGGCCAGATCCGCCAGATCCTGCTCGCTCTTGCCGGTGAGCTGCCCGGCCATCAGCGCGATCTGACGTTCGTTCGACTGGACCATCTTCAGCTGGCGCAGCAGGTACTTTTCGTTCTGTCCGGCCAGCCACGCATAGGAGGGCGCGATGGGTGAGGCCCCATCAGCGCCATGACAGGCGGCGCAGGCCACCGACTGCGCCTTGCCCGCTTCCGGATTGCCCGCAGCCTGAGCAACCGGCGCAACCAGGAAGGCGGCGAGCGTCAACAGCGCGGCGGGCAGAATACTCGGCGCCCGTCGATTCGTTTCTTTTCGGCTCTTTTTACTTACCACGACTTACTTACCACGACTTTTTTACTTTCTACGATTTTCACGCTCTTAGTGCTCTTCAATACCGACACGCCCTGCTTCACAAGGTCCGTCTTAGAGAACATGAAATTATATACTAGTGAACTGTCAGATACAGGCCGACCACCCGTGCCCCAAGGACCGTCCGACACAACCGGAACGCCGCGCAGCGACGCCGCGCAGCGGATGCAGGTCAGCTTCGTCACCAGCGCCCCGGACATCGCCCACGCCCCGCCCGGGAGTGCGCCGGAAGTGGCCTTCGCCGGCCGTTCCAACGCCGGCAAGTCGAGCGTGCTCAACCGCCTGACCGGCAGCCGCCAGACCGCCAAGGTGAGCAAGACCCCGGGCCGCACCCAGCTGCTCAACTTCTTCGACGTGCAGCGGATCGGCGCCGTGCCTGTGAGCGGGCGCCTGGTGGATCTGCCGGGCTATGGCTACGCGAAAGCGAACCGGGAGGCCCAGGCCCGCTGGCAGAGCGCGGTGAACCGCTTTCTCTCGGAGCGCGAGACACTGGTCGCCGTGGTGCTGGTGATGGACATCCGCCACCCGTTGCAGCCCTTCGACACCGAAGTCATCGACTGGGCGGCGGCGTCCGAGCTGCCGCTGCTGGCCCTGCTGAACAAGGCCGACAAGCTCAAGCACGGCGCACAGCAGCAGACCCTCGCCAGCGTGCGTCGACGGCTCGCGGAAACGCCGACGGCCCGGACGCTGACGTTCTCTGCGCTCAGGGGTCAGAACGTGAATGCCGTGCTGGAAATCATCCTGGGCTGGCTCGCCGAGCCGTAGCCAGGGTTCGCTGCGGCCGCAGCTCAGTGGGCCTCGTCCCAGTTGTCCCCCACGCCGACCTGCACGAGCAGCGGTACGGAGAGCTCGGCGGCCTGGCCCATGCGCTCGCGCACGCCGCGCTCGAGCGCGTCGACGTCGCCCTCGGCGACCTCGAACACCAGCTCGTCATGGACCTGCATGATCAGCATAGCCTCGAGCCCCGCCGCGGCGAGCCAGCTGTCCACGGCGATCATGGCGCGCTTGATGATGTCCGCCGCGGTGCCCTGCATGGGTGCGTTGATCGCGGCCCGCTCGGCGCCCTGGCGCCGCGGTGGCTGCTTGGCGTTGATCTCCGGCAGGTACAGGCGACGTCCGAACACGGTCTCCACGTAGCCCTGCCGGCGGGCCAGTTCGCGCGTCGACTCCATGTAGGCGCGCACCCCGGGATAGCGCTCGAAGTAGCGGTCGATGTACTCCTGGGCCAGGGTGCGCGAGATGCCGAGCTGGCGCCCCAGGCCGAACGCCGACATGCCGTAGATCAGGCCGAAGTTGATCGCCTTGGCGCTGCGCCGCTGATCGTCGCCGACCGCGTCCAGGGCGCAGCCGAACACCTCCGCCGCAGTCGCGCGATGGATGTCCTGATTGGCCTCGAAAGCGGCGGCCAGGCCCGCGTCGCCGGACAGGTGCGCCATGATCCGCAGCTCGATCTGCGAGTAGTCGGCGGCGAGGATCCTGCGCCCCGGCGGCGCCACGAACGCCTGACGGATGCGCCGGCCTTCAGGGTGGCGGATGGGGATGTTCTGCAGGTTCGGGTCCGACGACGACAGGCGGCCCGTCGCCGCAACGGCCTGATGGTAGGAGGTGTGGATGCGGCCGGTCCGCTGCGCGATCTGCAGCGGCAGCTTGTCGGTGTAGGTGGATTTGAGCTTGGCCAGGATCCGGTAGTCGATGATCAGCCGCGGCAGCTCGTAGTCCCGGGCCAGGTCCTGCAGCACCTGCTCCGCCGTGGACGGCTGACCCTTGGGGGTCTTCTTCAGCACCGGCAGCGACAGCTTGTCGTAGAGAATCGCCTGCAGCTGCTTCGGGGAATCCAGGTTGAATTCCTCGCCCGCAACGCTCCACGCGCTCTCCTTGAGTCGCTCCATGCGCCCGGCGAGTTCCACGCTGTAGTCCGCCAGCAGCCCGCCGTCCACCAGCGTGCCGTTGCGTTCGATTCGCGACAGCACCGGCACCAGCGGCAGCTCGATGTCCCGATACACGCCGGCCAGCCGCGGCTCGGCCTCGAGCTGCGGCCAGAGCGCGCGGTGCAGCTTGAGCGCAATGTCCGCATCCTCGGCCGCGTAGGCCGCCGCCGTGGCCACCGGCACCTGGTGGAAACCGATCTGCTTGGCCCCTTTGCCGGCGACGTCCTCGTAGTGGATCGTCTCCACCCCGAGAATCCGCTTCGCCAGATCGTCCATGTTGTGGCGACCGCCGACGCTGTTGAGCACGTAACTCTCCAGCATGGTGTCGTGGCGGACACCGCGCAGCTCGATGCCGTAATGCCCGAGCACGTTCATGTCGTACTTGAGGTTCTGGCCCACCTTGGGTCGAGCGGGGTCCTCGAGGATCGGCTTCAAACGCTCGAGCACGTCGCCGAGCGGCAGCTGAGCGGGTGCGTCCGGGTAATCGTGGCCCACCGGCAGGTAGGCGGCCACGCCGGGCTCCACGCAGAAGGAAAAACCCACCAGCTCGGCGTCCATGTAGGCGAGGCTCGTGGTCTCGGTGTCCACGGCGACGAGGTCCGCCGCCTGCAGGCGCGCGACCCAGTCCGCCAGCGCCTGCGGCGTGTCGATGACCTCCCAGTCCAGCGGCGCCGCCGCGGCGGCGGCCGGATCCTCATTCCCCGCCACCGGTGCGGGCGCGCCGCCGAGCTCGTCGAGCCAGGCCTTGAACTCGAGGCGCTGAAACAGGGCGGCCAGCGATTCCTCGTCCGCGGGTTCCGGGCGCAGGTCGGTCACGTGCACGTCCAGGGTCACGTCGCATCGGATCCGGGTCAGCTCCCGGGACAGCGGCAGCCGTTCCAGTGCGTCGCGCAGGTTCTCGCCGACCTTGCCGCCGATCTGATCGGCGGCGGCGATCACACCGTCCAGGCTGTCGTACTCGGTCAGCCACTTCGCCGCGGTCTTCGGACCCACCTTCACGACCCCGGGGATGTTGTCCACCGGATCGCCCATGAGCGCCAGGTAATCGACGATACGCTCCGGCGGCACGCCGAATTTCTCCTTCACGCCCTCCCGGTCGAGGCGCGTATCGGTCATGGTGTTGATCAGCGTGACGTGGTCGCTGACCAGCTGGGCCATGTCCTTGTCGCCCGTGGACACCACGGTTGCGCGCCGTTCCTCGGTAGCCTGGGCGGCCAGCGTGCCGATGACGTCATCGGCCTCGACGTCGGGCACCACCAGCAGCGGCAGCCCCATGGCGCGAATGATGTCGTGGATCGGCTCGATCTGCTCGCGCAGCTCGTCCGGCATGGGGGGCCGATTGGCTTTGTACTCGTCATACAGATCGTTGCGGAAGGTCCGGCCCTTGGCGTCGAAAACCACGGCGATCGGGCTGCCCTCGTAGTCTTTCGCGAGCTTGCGCAGCATGCTGATCACGCCGCGTACGGCGCCGGTGTGCAGCCCGTCGGAGGTCTTCAGGTCCGGCAGCGCGTGGAACGCGCGAAACAGGTACGAAGAACCGTCCACCAGCAGCAGCGGCTTGTCATCCCAGAGATTGCCAGAGGCGCCTTTGGCGGGCATCCAAACTCCTTTCGAACGATCTGGTGCGCCCGGTCGCGCTCCGAGCTTTGCCTTGGCAACCGCTTTCGGTCACCATTGCCGGCTATGGTAACCGTGATCCACAAAGGCTCGAAAGCGCGCAGCCGCGCACGACTTCCTGCCCTGCTGGTCAGCGTGCTGGCGCTGGTCGCCGGCGCAGCCGGGTCGGTACGCGCCGCCAGCGACGACGAGTCACTGCGCGGCCCGGACGTGACGATCATTGCCGAGAAGGAGCGCACCATCTACGAGTTCCGCCAGAACGGCGAATTGCGCATGGTCCGGGTGGTTCCCGCCTTCGGCAAGCCTTACTACCTGGTACCCAGAGACCCCACCCAGGGCTTCGGCGACCTGGAGCGTGCCGACATGCTGCTGCCGTCCTGGGTCATCGTCGAGTTCTGAGCCGTGATTCCCTGGTGATCTACGGCCCCCGATCGCACCCGCGGACCGCGCACCCGTGAACGCCATTACCGAACTCGATCTGCTGCGCCTGGAAGACCTGATCTCCGGCTACGAGGTCGGCGAGCTGATCCGCCACTGGCCGGCCGCCAATGGCATCGAGAACAGCAACTACTTCCTTTCGACCGTGCGCGCCGGCAGCGAACGTCAGTATGTCCTCACTCTGCTGGAACGACCTGCGAATGCTGGCGGCGCATTCGTGCCGCTGCTGGATACCTGCGTCGCCGCGGGGCTGCCGGTGCCCGCGGTGCTGCGTGACCGGCGGGGCCTCGCGTTCACCGATCTGGACGGCAAACCGGCCATGCTCTGCCCGCGCCTGCCGGGGCGTCATGTCTACAATCCCACCCTGCGCCAGGTGGAGGCGTTGGGCCGATTCATCGGCCACTTTCATCTCGCCACGGCGGACGCCGACCTGCGGCTGCCCGACTACCCCCGCGACCTGAACTGGCTGGCGCGGATCGCCGACGCCTGTCGCGGCTACGCGGGCTACGCCGCCGAGGCCCTCATGGACGACACGCGTCACCAGCTCGAAAACGCGCTGACGCGGACCGACGTGCGCAGCCTGCCACGCGGCCCGGTGCACGCGGATCTGTTCCGCGACAACGTGCTGTTCAACGAATGGGGTCTCTCCGGGGTGCTGGACTTCCACCACGCCTCTCAGGGCTATCTCATCTACGACCTGGCAGTGGCCGCCAACGACTGGTGCACGGAAGCCAATGGTGCCCTGGATCCCGAGCGCACGCTGGCGCTGCTGCGTGCCTACCACGGTGTCCGCCCGCTGCGGCGCGAGGAGCTCTGGCACTTCCCGGTGTTCACCCTCTACGGCGCCCTGGCATTCTGGGAGTCCCGGCTGGTGGTGGCCTTGGAAAAGCGCCGCGGACGCTCGGTCCGAGCCAACAACCCCGACGAGTTCGAACGCATGGTGCGCCACCACAGCGCGCACTTCTTCTACCTCGACGAACGACGCCTGAGTGCCGGGCCTTAGCCTTTAACCTCTGCCCGGCACCGCCCGGAGCAGGAACAGGGCGAAGCGCCCGGCCGGATCGGTCCACCAGGACTCCACCGCAAAATCGCCGCGACCAGCCAACGCGGCAAACTCCTCCGGGTGGTACTTGAAGCTGTTTTCGGTATGGACCGCCTCGCCGGCGGCGAACTGCACGGCCTCGCCGTCGATGTACACGGTCTGCGCCCGGGTGCTGCGCAGGAACATCTGGATGCAGCCGAGACCCGCATCGTAGCGGGCTTCGTGGGTGAACGCCGCGAGATCGAAATCGGCGCCCAGGCGCTCGTTGATATGGCGCAGCACGTTCAGATTGAACGCCGCCGTGACACCCTGACTGTCGTTATAGGCCGCCTCGACGACCGGCGGGTCCTTCTTCCGATCGATGCCCACGAGCAGGCGCCCGCCGGCGCCGAGGGTGGTATGCACGTTGCGCAGAAACGCCTCGGCCGCGGCGGGTTCGAAGTTGCCGATGCTCGACCCGGGGAAGAACCCGACATGAGGCATGCCGGCCACGGGCTCCGGCAGCGGAAACGGCGCGGTGAAGTCGGCGCAGGTCGGAAACACGTCGAGCCACGGGTAGTCGCCATGCAGCGCCCGCGCCTGTGACTCCAGGTGATCGCCGGAAATGTCCACCGGGACGTAGGCGGCCGGCTGTGCTCGTTCGAGGAGCTTGCGGATCTTCTGGTTCGAGCCCGCGCCGTACTCCACCAGACAGACACCCGTACCGATGGCGCCGGCGATATCGTCCAGATGCTCGTCGAACAGGGCCATCTCGGTGCGCGTCAGGTAATACTCCGGGAGTTCGGTGATGCGCTCAAACAGCAGCGAACCCGCCTCGTCGTAGAAGAACTTCGGCGATAGTTCCTTCGGCGAGCGGCGCAGACCCTCCAGCACCTCGTCGCGCATGCTGGCGGCATGGGGATTCAGGTCGAACAGCTGGAACCGTCCGCTACCAGGCCGCGGGCGGGCGAGGCCGGCACTGCGATCGGGGGTCTGCCTAGAGGTCACGGGCGAGCCGGATGCCGGTGAACTGCCAGTTGTCCGCCGGGTAGAAGAAGTTTCGGTAGCTGGCACGCACATGGCCGGGCTGGGTGACGCAGGAGCCGCCGCGCAGCACCAGCTGGTTACTCATGAACTTGCCGTTGTACTCGCCCAGCGTGCCGGGCAGCGTCCGGTATCCCGGGTACGGCACGTACGGGCTCGCCGTCCACTCCCAGACATCGCCGTAGAGCTGGCGCAGCGCGCCGGCGCCATCGGCCGGAGGCGTCGGCAACGGGTGCAGTACCTCGGCGTCGGCGAAATTGCCGGCAACGGTCTGTCTGGCGGCGGCATGCTCCCACTCCTGTTCCAGCGGTAGCCGCGCACCGGCCCATCGTGCGAAGGCGTCGGCCTCGTAGAAGCTGACGTGGCTGACCGGCGCGCTGCCATCGACGGGCGCCGGGCCGGAAAGCCGGTATTCGAACCAGTCGCTGCCGCGCCGGGTCCAGTACAGCGGACCGGCCCGGGGCGTTGCCGAGGGCAGAGCATCATCCGAATCCAGTGGTGCGACGGTCTTCAGGTGCGCCCAGCCGTCACTCAGCCACAGCTCCGGTCGGCGGTAGCCGCCGTCGTCGATGAACGCCAGAAACTCGCCGCTGCTCACCGGCGCATCGGCCAGCGCGAACGGACGCAACAGCACCTGGTGGCGCGGCTGCTCGTTGTCGAAACAGAACGTAGAACCGTCCGCCCCCACGTCGACGATGCCGCCGTCGAACTCGACGAAGCCCGTGGTTCCGGCCCCCCCCACCTCGGCATAGCGATCACGCAGGTCGTCGCGATAAGCTGGCTGGAGCGGATTCGTGCCGAGGTTGTACTTGAGATCGGTGAGCAGCAGTTCCTGGTGCTGCTGCTCGTGGTGCAGGCCCAGCACCACCCGCGCGGTGATCTCTTCATCCTCCGGACCGTCGAGCAGCACGGTCATGGCCGCGTCGACATGGCGGCGATAGTCGTAGATCTCAGCCACAGTCGGCCGCGACAGCATGCCGCGACGCGCGCGCGGATAGGGATTGCCGACGCCGTTGTAGTAGCTGTTGAACAGGTACTCGAAGCGCTCGTCGAACGCGCGGTAACCGGGGACGAATGGCTTCAGCAGAAAGGTCTCGAAAAACCAGGTGGTGTGCGCCAGGTGCCATTTCGGCGGGCTGGCGTCGGCCATCGGCTGCACGCCGTAGTCCTCGACGGCCAGCGGCGCGCACAGCGCTTCGCTGACTCGACGGACCTGCTGATAGCTGTGTGGGGTGCCGTCGATGAGGTCTGCCTCTTGCCGTCGATCGATCGAGACGTCGAACGCGCCGCCAGGCGGGGCTCGGCCCGCACCGGGCCACCCTCGCGTCAGCGCCAGCGCGCCCGAAGGGTTTCGAATGTGGCGACGATGGTATCAGCTTGATGTGGCATTTTCGCGAACCCGTGGTAGTGGCCGCGCGGGTTCACGATGACGATGTTGGCGGTGTGATCCACCTGATAGGTGCCGTCGTCGGCGGGCACCTTGGCGAACGCCACGTTGAGCTGGGTGGTGAGTTCGGCGGTAGCAGCGCGATCGCCGCGCACGCCGATGAACGTCGGCGAAAACGCACCCACGTAGCGGGCCAGCGTCTGCTGGTCGTCGCGCTCCGGGTCCACGCTCACCAGAATGCCCTGAAACTCACCTGCGGCCTGCGGATCCCGCTCTTCGAGCTGGCGCCGGGCCTGGGCCAGCACCGACATGGCGGTCGGGCAGATGTCCGGGCAGTTGGTGAAGCCGAAGAAGATGAACGACCATTTGCTCTGGACATCGCCGAGCGTGAACGGCTCGCCGGTGTGGGCGGTGAGCTCGAACGGCGCGATCTCCCGCGGCGTGGGCAGAATGAAGACGCCGCGCTCGCGCAGCTGCTCGTCGCTGAGCACCGGCGTACGCACGACGCTGTACACGAACATTCCGACGACAATGGCGACGAACGCCAGGCACAGCGCGATGGTGGTGCGCAGGGGCGTCACAGCGGCGTCAACTCGATTACCGTGCCCGGGGCACCGCCGACGCCGGAGTAAGGAATGTAGTGGTCCACCAGCAGGATCACGAACAGCACCATCAGATAGACGATGGAGTAACGGAAGGTCTCCATGGGCGCACGCGGATTGCGGTTGCGCAGCAGCACCACGGCCCAGTAGACGAAGCCGGCGCCGAGCCCGATGGCGCCGGCCAGGTACAGCCAGCCGCTCATGCCGATGGCGAAAGGCAGCAGGCTCACCGCCACCATGATGAGCGTATAGAAGAATATGTGCAGGCGCGTGTAGGCCTCACCGTGCGTCACCGGAAGCATCGGCACGTTCACGGATGCGTACTCGTCCTTGCGTTCCAGCGCCAGGGCCCAGAAGTGGGGTGGGGTCCAGGCGAAGATGATCAGCACCAGCAGCAGCGGACCGGCGTCGATGCTGTTGCTGACCGCGGTCCAGCCGAACAGCGGGGGCGCGGCGCCGAACAGCCCGCCGATGACGATGTTCTGCGGGGTCGCGCGTTTCAGAAACAGCGTATAGACGAGTCCGTATCCGACCCAGGATGCCAGATTCAACCAGGCCGTGAGCGGATTCACCAGGTAGTAGAGGATGAGCATGCCGCTGACGCCGAGCACCGCTGAGAACAGCAGCCCGCTGGCCAGCCCGACCCGGCCCGTGGCGACCGGGCGCCGGCGGGTGCGCGCCATGCGCGCATCGATCTCGGCGTCGGCGAGGTGGTTGACCACCGCCGCCGAGCCGGCAACCAGCGCAATGCCGCTGAGGCCGAACACCAGTGCATCCAGCGGAACCATACCGGGGACGGCGAGAAACATGCCCACCAGAGCGCAGAGCAGCATCAGCAAAACCACCCGGGGCTTGGTCAGCTCCAGATAATCGCGCCATAGCGTGGCTGTCGCGGTAACTTCGCTCATGCTCTCGCGGCGCCGGCGATCGGTAGATCCCGGCTCAAGACCCGTTCGTCGCGGAAAGCGCGGTAGTTTACTGTAACAACGGCGAGCAACAACAGCGCCCCCACCGCGTTGTGGGCGGTCGCCGACCACAGCGGCAGCACCAGGACGACGTTCAGTACCCCGAGCAGCAGCTGCGCCCCCAGCACCGTGGCCAGCGGCAGCGCCAGCGGGGACCCATGGCGGCGCAGCCGCCAGGCGAGGGCGCCCACGACGAGCAGGACCACGCCGGCACCGAGCCGGTGGACGAACTGAATCGCGACCCGGGCGTCACTCTCCATCTGCCCACCGAGATAGTTCGGGCCCACGGACTGGGCGACGTTGAACCCCCCCGCCATGTCCATGTGCGGCCACCAGTCGCCGTGGCAGGTCGGGAAGTCGTGACAGGCCAGCGCCGCATAATTCGACGAGACCCAGCCGCCCAGCGCGATCTGCAGCACCACCACGGCCAGCGCGACAGAGGCGTGGGACAGCAGGCTGCGCGGCGCCCGCAACCGCTCCATCACCCCCAGGCGCAGGCACAGCAGCCACAGCAGGCTCAGGGTGGCGAAGCCACCGAGCAGGTGGGCGGTGACCACCTGGGGCCAGAGCTTCAGGGTCACGGTCCAGGCGCCGAACGCGGCCTGACAGATCACCAGCATGACCAGGGCGATGGGCAGGCCGAGCGGCAGCGGCGCCGCCTGGGGCGCGGCCTCGACGCCGGCGGACCGCCGCCGGGCATTGCCGATCGCCACCACCGCCAGCGCCGCGATCAGCAGCCCGAGGGCACCGGCGAAATAGCGATGGACCATTTCCCACCAGGCTTTCGCAACTTCCACCGGGGTGTCCGGAAACCGGGCTTCCGCCGTGACCCGCGCGGCCTCGTTTACCGGTACCGTGAGGAACCCGTAGCAGCCGGGCCAGTCGGGACAGCCGAGACCGGCGTCCACCAGCCGGGTAAAGGCCCCGAGTATCACCACAACGGCGGTGAGAGCCACCGCGAAGAGCGCCAAACGCGTGAATCGTTGCTTAGCCAATTTGCGATACCTTCAACAGCCGTTTCAGATCGTCGAGCACCGGCTCGCCGGCGCCGGTCATCGGGTAGTGGAAGACCAGATTGCCGATGGGGTCGACCACGTAGATCCCGGCCGAAAGGCGCTCAAGGTTACCGGAAAGCGCCACCAGCCGCGGATAGTCCACCCTCAGCTCGTCGGCGAGCCCGCCATCCCGCGTGAGCAGGCCGCGCCGCACCCGGGACGCGTCCCGGTTCAGCAGCGCATGCAGCTGGCGCAGCTGATGCAGAGCATCGCGGCAGTCGATACCGCAGTCGCCGTCCGGCACCACCCACAGCCACCAAGTGCCGCCCTCCAGCGGCAGCCCGGCAGCGCGCACGTTCAGCTCCGCGGCGGTCAGCGAGGGCTGGACGAACGTGCCCTTGTTGGTGGTGCCCCAGAGGGCACCGTCTCTGGCAGCCTGGAACAACAGCCAGGCACCGCCGAGGGAGATCACGGCGACCAAGAAAATCCCCACCAGCTGCAGGCGTGATCGGGTTCGTCTGCTGTCGTTGTCGCTCATCGTTCCTCTCGGCCGATTCATCGGCATCGGTACGCTCATCTGTCCTGGCTGGATCTGCGCCCGGGCGCCCGGCGCAGACCGAAGATCACGAAGCCCACCACCAGCACGCCCGCCAGGGCAAACCACTGCGCCGCGTAGCCTTCGTGGCGCTCCGGCAGAAAGGCTGCATCCACCGGAACGGCCGCGAACACGCCCGGTTCGCCCGGTTCGAGGCGAATCTCCATGGCCACGGCGCCCTCGCCCTGGCGCGCCATGCGCTGCACGTCGAGCCGCTGAACCCGTCGCGGCCAGTCCCTGGTCCAGGGATCCTCGGCCAGCAACGGCGTCAACCCGGTATCCGGCCAGATCACGCCGACCAGCGTCACCGCGCCCGTCGGCGTGGGCACGTCGGGCAGCTCGTCGCGACTCGGCGGCGCGGCCAGCCAGCCGCGGTTCACCAGATAGCGGCGTCCGTCGCTGCCGGCGAAAAGCGACACCACCCAGTATCCGGGACGGCCGTCGCGCGGCCGATTGTCCACCAGGTAGTGGCGGCCGGACTCGTAGTGCCCGAGGAGGCGGACGCGGAGAAATGCCGAGTCCGTCCCGTTCGCCTGTGGCGGCACCCGGGGCAGCATACCCACGCGATCGAAGTACCGGGCCTGGTACGCATGCTTCTCGGCGGCCCGCTCGAGCTGCCAGAACCCGAGCCCGACCAGCACCGGCAACATGCCTACGACGAACAACGTCATCGGCCAGCCGGGCGCGAAACGCCGCCGTCTCATCCGTTCGGGCCGCGCTGGATTTCACCCGCGTCCGGTGGATGCGTTATGGTGTCCGACCCACTCGAGAAGATCGGACCCTTGCTCAAAGCCGTCATTCTGGTGCTGCTGGTGGGCGTCATCGTCAGCCTGTTCAGCGGCCTGATTTTCCTGTTCAAAGACAGCGACAGACAGGACTCGAAGCGCACGCTGTACGCCCTCGGCGTGCGCATCACGCTGGCCGCCGCGCTGCTGCTCACGGTCTTCTACGGTCTCTACACGGGGCAGCTGCGCATGGGTTCCAACGCGCCCTGGTACGACCGTACCCGGGCGCCGGACAGCGCCGCGCAGGATCCGGCGTCAGCCGCGCCGACCGTACCCGACGGCGCCGAAGCAACCCCGGAGCGCGACCGCTGAGACCCGCGTCCCGAGCCCGGGTTCAGAAGACGTAGACGAACAGAAACAGCACCACCCAGACGACGTCCACGAAGTGCCAGTACCACGACGCCGCCTCGAATCCGAAGCAGTCGTCATGGCGGAAGTGTCCCCGGTACGCCCGCAGAAACTGAATCAGCAGAATGAACGTACCCATGGTGACATGGAAACCGTGAAAGCCGGTAAGCAGGAAGAACGTCGATCCGTAGATGCCGCTGGACAGCGTCAGGCCGAGCTCGGTGTAGGCGTGAACGTACTCCTCCACCTGCAGGGTCAGGAAGATGATTCCCAGCAGAACGGTGATGCCGAGCCAGCGGATCAGTTTGCCACGGTCCTGGTTCTTGATCGCCGTATGGGCGAAGTGCACGGTCACGCTGGATGAAAGCAGAATGACCGTGTTCCAGAATGGCAGATACGCCATCCAGCTGCCCAGCGCGCCGAAGCCGGGCGCGGCCATGCTCTGGCCCGGGTTCTCGAATCGCGCCGGGTCGGGGTTGCTCACCACCGGCCAGGTGGCTTCGAAATCCGGCCACAGATACTGCCCGGTCAGACCCTTCTCGCCCTCACCGCCCAACCACTGCACCGCGAGCACGCGGGCGTAGAACAACGCGCCGAAGAACGCGGCGAAGAACATGACTTCGGAAAAGATGAACCAGGACATGCCCCACACGTAGGAGCGCTTCATCTGCGCGCTGTTGAGCCCCTGCTGGTTCTCGTCGATGACCTTGCCGAACCAGGCGAACAGCACCGCGCTCAGAATCAGCGCGCCGGCGTAGAACATCATCCGGCTCGGCTCGTCGCCGGACTTGATGTCGTTCAGCCAGACCCCGATGCCGGCCACCAGCAGCAGCGCGCCCACGGCCGTGCCGATGGGGTACCAGCTGCTATGGGGTACGTAGTAAACCGACTGATCCGCTTGGTTAGCCATGTCAGATGATTCTCCGCTATTCCCTCAGCGACACGCATCGGCGCGCCGCCTCCCATCCCTGTCCTGCGTCAACCCTGCGGTGCACGCTCACGGGCCAAGTCCGCCGCCGCGAAGTCGGTGATGTCGAACAGCGCGTAGCTGAGCGATATCGACGGCACGTTGCGCGGCAGCTCCCGGTCGACGATGAAGCGCATGGGCATTTCCATGGTCTCGCCGGGCTCGAGCACCTGCGAGTTGAAACAGAAGCATTCGGTCTTGTGAAAGTACTGCGCCGCCGAGGGCGGGACCACCGAAGGCACCGCCTGACCCACCATGCGCTTGTCGGTCGTGTTGGTGACGTAGAACTTCACTTCCTTGAGGTCGCCGGGATGCACGCGCACGCCGCCCGACTCCGACCAGAAGTTCCACGGCATGCCGGCATTGGTATTGGTGATGAAGTTCACCTTGATCAGCCGGCTGGTGTCGGGCGTGACCGAGGCCGGGTCGTAGCTGTACTGGCCACCCGTGCGCCCACCGAGCCCGGTGATGTCGCAGAGCACGTCGTACAGCGGCACCAGGGCGAAGCCGAAGCCGAACATGCCGACCACGATCCCGAGCAGCTTCAGCGCAAGGCGGCCGTGGCGTGGTCTGGTCTGATTCGTGGTGTCGGTCATCGGGTTCCTCTTCGGGGTCTGGAGACCCCTCCTACACGCTCAGCTGTGCGCTTCGGCTTCGGACACCTTCGGCGGCGTCGTGAAGCTGTGATAGGGCGCCGGCGACGGCAGCGTCCATTCCAGACCGTGGGCGCCTTCCCAGACCCGGTCGGTGGCGGACTCGCCGCTGCGGATCGCCTTGATGATCACGTACAGGAACAGCAGCTGCGAGAAGCCGAAGATGAACGCGCCGATACTCGACACCATGTTGAAATCGGCGAACTGCAGAGCGTAATCGGGAATGCGCCGCGGCATGCCCGCGAGCCCCGAGAAGTGCTGCGGGAAGAACGTCACGTTCACCCCGATGAAGCTCAGCCAGAAGTGCAGCTTGCCGAGCGACTCGTCGTACATGTTTCCGCACCACTTCGGCAGCCAGTAGTAAACGGCCGCGAAAATGGAGAACAGCGCGCCGGGCACCAGCACGTAATGGAAATGAGCCACCACGAAATAAGTGTCGTGATACTGATAATCCGCCGGCGCGATGGCGAGCATGAGCCCGGAGAACCCACCGATGGTGAACAGAATCACGAAAGCGATGGCGAACAGCATCGGCGTCTCGAAAGTCATGGCGCCACGCCACATGGTGGCCGTCCAGTTGAATACCTTCACTCCGGTGGGAACGGCGATGAGCATGGTCGCGTACATGAAGAACAGCTGCCCGGCCAGCGGCATGCCCACGGTGAACATGTGGTGGGCCCAGACGATGAACGACAGGAACGCGATGCTCGCCACGGCGTAGACCATGGAGTCGTAGCCGAACAGCGGTTTGCGCGCGAAGGTCGGGATGATCTGCGAGACGATCCCGAACGCCGGCAGAATCATGATGTAGACCTCGGGATGCCCGAAGAACCAGAAAATATGCTGGAACATCACCGGGTCGCCACCGCCGGCGGCATTGAAGAAGCTGGTTCCGAAGTGGATGTCGAACAGCATCATCGTGACCGCACCGGCGAGCACCGGCATGACGGCCAGCAACAGGTAGGCGGTGATCAGCCAGGCCCAGACGAACAGCGGCATCCGCATCAGGGTCATGCCCGGGGCGCGCATGTTGAGGATGGTGGCAATGATGTTGATCGCGCCCATGATCGACGACGCCCCCGCCAGGTGGATGGCGAAGATGAAGAAGGTGACCGAGTCCGGCGCGTACGTGGTGGACAGCGGTGCGTAGAACGTCCAGCCGAAGTTCGGCCCGCCGCCTTCCATGAACAGGGTGGACAGGAGCATCCCGAACGCCAGAGGAAGAATCCAGAAGGACAGGTTGTTCATGCGCGGCAGCGCCATGTCCGGTGCGCCGATCATCATCGGAATCAGCCAGTTCGCCAGGCCGACGAAGGCCGGCATGATCGCGCCGAACACCATGATCAGACCGTGGTTCGTGGTCATCTGGTTGAAGAACGCCGGATCGACGAACTGCAGCCCAGGCTGGAACAGCTCGGTGCGGATCACCAGCGCCAGAACCCCACCGATGAGGAACATCAGGAAGCTGAACCAGAGGTACAGCGTGCCGATGTCCTTATGGTTGGTGGTCAGCACCCACCGCATCAGTCCCTTGGCGGGGCCGTGGTCGTGGTGGTCGTCATCGTGATGGTGGGTAACTACGACTTCGCTCATGAGGGTTCCTGTTCGTCCTGACTGCTTATCAGATACTGCTGACGGATGCTGTTCGAGCCGCTGCCGCGGCGCCTACCTGGAGGCGTCCTTGCGCGCCACCACGTCCGCGGGCTGCGTGACGTCGCCGGTGTCGTTGCCCCAGGAATGGCGCTCGTAGTGGGTGACCGCCGCGACCTGCACGGCGTCGAGCTGATTGCCGAAGGCCTGCATCGCCGTGCCGGCTACACCGTTGAGAATCATGTCGATGTGCGCTTCCTTGGGACCGGTCGCGACGGCGCTGCCGACCAGGGAGGGGAACACCGGCGGCACGCCCTGGCCGTTGGGCTGATGGCACGAGGCGCAGAAGGTGGCGTAGACCTGCTCGCCCTGGGCCATCAGCTCGTCGGCACTGAAGGTCCTGGACAGGGCCTCTTTACGCTCTTCTTCCGCGCCGAGCTGCTCCGCGTACCAGGCGTCGTACTCCGCCTCCGGCAGGACTTCGACCACGATAGGCATGAAGCCGTGGTCCTTGCCGCACAGCTCGGTGCACTGACCGCGATAGGTACCCGGCTCGCTCACCACGGTCCACAGCTCGTTGAGCATGCCGGGAATGGCGTCCCGCTTGATGCCGAACTCCGGAATCCACCAGGCGTGGATCACGTCTTCGGCGGTGAGCAGAAACCGGACCTTGCGGTTGGCCGGGATGCGCAGCGGGTTGTCGACCTCGAGCAGGTAGTTCGCGTTCTTGATCGACTGATTCTGGATCTCCTCGCGCGGCGTGCTCAGATTGCTGAAGAAGCCGAAGCGGCTGTTCAGATCGTCATCCAGATACTTGTACTGCCAGCGCCACTGGTAGCCGCGCACCTCGACCGTCATGTCTTCGCCGCCGGAGTCGTAGATGTCGATCAGGGTGCTGGTGGCCGGCCACGCCATGCCGATGAGGATGAGGACCGGAATCAGGGTCCAGAGAATTTCCAATCGGGTGCTCTCGTGGAACTGCGCCGGCTCGTGGCCGCGGGATTTGCGGTGATGGACCAGCGACCAGAAGATGGCACCGAACACGACGATACCGATGATCACGCAGATCCAGAAGATCAGCATGTGGAGTTCGTAAATCGACTGGCTGGTCTCCGTGACCCCCCGCGGCATGTTGAGTTCGTCAGCCAGCGCCGCGCCGCTGAACGGCGTCAGCGCCACTCCTGCGAACCACGCGGACCCCGTCAACCACAAATTCTTCACCGCTGCACCTTGCTCTGTGTTGTGTTTTCGCTTGCGTCGTCCGCCAGCGCGAGGAAGCGACGCTGCCCGTTCATTGTCGTCGGGGCAACCGGGCACGGCAGCCGGGCCGCCCACCACGTTCCTACCCGGTCCGAGGAGACGTGCGGACGCCAGCACAGGCTGGGGGCTCTATGCGAAAACAAAATGTTCTTTTGTTTGAACCCTGAGAATTGAGCGGCCGGACCCCGCTCAGATCAGGCGACGGATTATATCAGCGCCCGAACATAAGACAACCAAACGGCTGGAAAGGTCCTGCGATTCAACGTTTTAGTCAGGCTTTCGGGTGTCGCCGCGGCGTGGGTCGACGATCCGTACCGAGGCGGCCGGAACCTCCCCGAGCGGCCGCCCGGTCACCCGGGTAGTGGGCTCTATTGCCGACCCGCTGGCCATGGTGTCCGTGTGCCCACAGTTCACACAGCGGCGGCGCCGCTGCCCGTCACCGTCCTCCAGCACGATCCGATCCATCTGCCGGCATTCCGGGCACACGGCTCCAGCGATGAACTTCCGGGTGGCCATGGGCAGGCTCCTTGGTACTTGCGGCTTTCAGGCTCGTTTTTCTCCTCGGACGCCGTGACTTTTTCCACGGACGCCGCAGCGCTTTTCCACGGACGCCGCAGCGCTTTTCGTCAGACGCCGCAGCGCTTTTCCACGGACGCCGCAGCGCTTTTCGTCAGACGCCGCAGCGCTTTTCGTCAGACGCCGCGGCGCCGCAACAGTTCCAGCACCGGTCCCGTGGCAGGAGCGACCCCGCGCCACAGCTCGAACGCCAGCGCGGCCTGCTCCACCAGCATGCCGAGCCCGTCCACCGCGGCGCGGGCCCCGTGGGCTGCGGACCAGCGGCAGAATTCGGTGGCCGATGCGTCGGGGCCGGGCGCGTAGATCATGTCATAGCAGAAGGCGTCCGCGACCAGCGCCGGGGCGAGGTCTGCGACCGGCGTGCCGCCGAGGCCGGCGGAGGTGGCATTGATCACCACATCGAAACGGCCTTCGAGGCGGCCGAACGCGACGCCGGAGACCGCCCCCGCCCCAGCGCTCGCGGCGAGCGCCCGGGCCCGCTCTAGCGTGCGATTGCCGATCACCAGCTCCGCGACGCCAGCGTCGATCAGTGGACCGAGCGCGCCACGGGCCGCACCCCCGGCGCCCAGCAGCAGCACCCGGGTGCCCGCGAGCCGTACCCCGCAGTTCTGCGCGAGGTCCCGGACCAGGCCCGCTCCGTCGGTGTTGCAGCCGCGGAAGCCGCCGCCGGCCCGAACGATGGTGTTCACCGCGCCCGCCCGGGTCGCCGCCGGGTCGAGCGAAGAGACCCAGGCAGCCGCCAGTTCCTTGAACGGTAAGGTGACGTTGAGGCCGGCGCCGCCGGCATCGAAGAACCGCGCCACGGTGCCGACAAAGTCGTCGAGGGGGGCGAGCAGGGTCCGGTATTCGAGCGCCTCGCCGGTGGCCGCGGCGAAGGCTGCATGGATGCGCGGTGACAGGGAGTGGTCCACCGGGTTGCCGACCACCGCGTAGCGGTCCATCAGCCTGCGCCCCGCAGCCGCTGCCCCGACAACGTACGGATCTCGCTCGGGTGGCGGCGGCCCGACGTCTCGCCCCCGAGAACGTAGAGCCCGGCCCGACGCGTCGGCAGCCGACCGCGGCGCCGCAGCCGCGACAGCGTGGCGCGCGCCTGGAAGCGGTTGCGCGGCGGCGGATGTCCGCTGGCGTTGGCGGACGTCGATACCAGCGGCCCGGCAAACGCCGCGCACAGAGCCCGCGCCTGCGCACTACCGGGCACCCGCACCGCGACCGAGTCGCCGCCACCATTCACCCAGGGCGGAAAGCGCCGGTTCGGCAGTACCCAGGTCACCGCACCGGGCCAGGTGGAAACGACCTGGTCGCGCTGGAACGGCGCGATGGCGTCCAGCTCCTCGGCAAACGCGGCGGCGTCGGCGCCGATGACGATGAGCCCTTTGCCGACCTCGCGCGATTTCACCGTCAGCAGCCGGGTCACGGCGGCGACGTCGAACGGATCGCACGCAAAACCCCAGACGCCTTCGGTGGCGTGCAGCACCAGGCCGCCTCTGCGCAGCACCCGAACCGCAAGGCGCAGGTGCCACGAGTTCATCCGCCGAGCTCGGACTGCAGGCGCTGATTCTGAGCTCGGATCTTCTCCCGGTTGGCGTCGCGGTCGGTTTCCAGCCGCTCGGCGATGGTCGGGTCGGCAAGCGACAGCATCTGCGCCGCAAGATAGCCTGCGTTCCTGGCGCCCGCTTTCCCTACCGCCACCGTAGCAACCGGAATCCCGCCGGGCATCTGGGCCGTGGACAGAAGCGCGTCGAATCCGGAGAGCGGACCGCTGTCGATGGGCACCCCGATCACCGGCCGCACGGTGTGCGCGGCCACCGCGCCGGCCAGATGCGCTGCCATGCCGGCTCCGCAGATGAACACGGCACAGCCACGGGTCACCGCGTCCGCCACGTATTCGGCCGTTGCCGCCGGAGTACGGTGGGCGGACGTGATACGCGCCTCGTGTTCGATTTCCAGCGACTTCAGGGTTTCGGCGGCCGCCTGCATGACCGGCCAGTCGGATTCCGAACCCATGAGAATGGCGACGAATGGCATGGTGATCCCTCCATGTGCTGTGCCGGGACAAGGTGCGCGCCGCTCCCTGGGGAAGCGACGCCAGCGTCAGGCAAGAGGGCGCCGAATATACCCGCCCGCCACCCGGCGGACAAACCCGGACAGCTCCAGTTCGACCAGCGCCGCCGCAGCGGCGGAACCAGACAGGCCGGTGGCGGCCATGACCTCGTCCAGCGTCGTCACCGTGGTCCCCACGGCGGCGCAGATCGCCGCAAGACCGGGCTCGAGCGCCAATCCGCCGGTGACGCCGGGGGCCAGTATTCCGGGGCTCGCCGTGAGCCCGAGGGCGTCGAGCACGTCGTCGGCGCTTTCCACCAGCGCAGCGCCCTGACGCAGCAGTCGATGACATCCGCGGGCCGCGGGATTCACCACGCTGCCGGGCACGGCGCAGACTTCGCGGCCCTGTTCGAGCGCCATCCGGGCGGTGATCAGCGAACCGCTGCGCACGCCGGCTTCTACCACCACCACGCCGCGGGCAAGACCACTGATCAACCGATTGCGTTCCGGGAAGTGGTGACGGCGGGCGCCGGCGTCGGGGGGATATTCGCTCAGCAGCAGCCCGCCGCCAGCGATGATGGCAGTGACCAGACCCCGATTCGCGGGCGGGTAGGGACTCGCCAGACCGCTGCCGATGACGGCCACCGTGCGCCCGGCGGCCGCCGCCGCGCGATGGGCGGCGGTGTCGATGCCGCGCGCGAGCCCGCTGACGACGGTGACGCCACGGGCGGCCAGCGATCCTGCCAGGGCGGCGGCGACGTCGGCGCCGCCGCGCGTGCAGCGTCGGGCGCCGACCACGGCAACCGTGGGACGCAACAGCGCCGACGTGTCGCCGTGCACGTAGAGCAACGGCGGGGGATCGGGAATGGCGCAGAGCAGCGCGGGGAATGCGGGATCCGCGGGCGTGAGCAGTGACAGCCCGTGGCGCCGGCAGGCGGCTTCGAGATCCTCGGGTCGGTAGCGCCGCGCCTGCAGGCGCCGAAACGCGGCGCGCGCACCGCCCGCCGCAGCCAGCGCCTCCCGGGAGCGGGACCGGCCGAGGCTGTGAACCACGGCCGCCAGATGGTATCGATCGGTGTCCGCCGCCACGGCCCCTCCGGATTACCGGGCCATGGTGCCCCACGCGTGACGCCGGATTCCGGCGGCGGACGGCTCGGCGGATCGTGCGCCGCCGACGGCGGCGCGCCGGGGTCAGGAGGCCCGCTCAGGGAGGCCCGCTCAGGGAGGCCCGCTAGGGATTACGGACCTGATCGTTGACGGCAAGGGCGCGGTCGGTCTCCAGCACCAGAGCGTAGGACAGCTTCTCGAAGGTACGGAACACCATCAGCAGCCCGGCACGCTCGCTGGGCAGGCGGATGGTTTCGTTGGCGATCCGATCGCGGGCCAGGGCGCCACGCTTGAAGATCGCCATCACGTTGCCGGCCTCCAGGCCCTCGCGCTCGCCCCGGTTGATCACCACGACGTCGTACTGACCAACCTGGGTGACGCCGCCGAACACCGACAGAATCTGCCCATCGATATCGTTCGACGGTGCGCTGGGGAAAAAGGTGGACTGCAGACGCCGTTCTTCCGTCGGCAGAATCCGGTCGCCGATCTGCACTTCCTCGCGGGTGCTGTTGACCAGCATGGTGGCAATGTCCAGCTCCTGGGAAGTCGCCTGCCCCAGACCGATATAGGTCGCCTCCCGACCGAGTACCTCTTTGCTCTCCGGGTCGACGTACAGCGGCCCCTTGCGCACGATGCTGAAGCTTTCGCTGTCGGGCAGACTGCCACGCACGTAGACGCGATCGCCCGCGCCGACCACGATGCGCTCGCTCTCACCCTGGACCACATAGGGCGCGGCCTCCAGCACCGCCGGGTCGACCACACGGTTCTGCACCAGGAAACCCTGAATGGCGTCGAGGCGGATGGCGGGGATGGCGGATTCGAGCGGCGTGGCCCTTACCCGCGGCTGCAGTGCTTCGGTGTTCGAGGGCGTCATGCGCACCGTGCGGCCGGCGTCGCCACGCTCGAGGCGCAGCTGTGGTTGGCCGTCGACCCAGACCAGGGCGATGCGATCGCCGGGATAGATCAGGTGCGGGTTCTCGATCTGGGGATTGATGCGCCAGACTTCCGGCCACAGCCAGGGTCGCTCGAGGAACTTGCCGCTGATGTCCCAGAGGGTGTCGCCCTTGACCACGGTGTAGACGTCGGGGTGATCGTCACGCAGGTACTGCGACAGATCGTCCGTGGCCGCCGTGCTGGTGACGGTGAGACCCAGCAGCAATACCAGCAGAACGTGGCGCACGGTACGCATGTTGCTCATCCTTTCATTCCTAGATCGTCGCATTGCCTGGATCGCCGGTCCCCGAGCCCAACCGTCCTCGCGGGCCCCGGGTCCGAGGTGTCTGCGCTCATGCCTGCCCTAAGGATAGATGCACCGGCCCGGTCCTGCCGGCTGGATCATCTTCCGCTGCATACCATACGGGTCTTTGCCGATCGGAAAAGTTATAATCTTCACAATCTTAGCAGCCTGAATTAGACGTGTACTAGCCATCCGTCACGGACCTGCGATCCGTTGCGGACGGCAGTTGCGGACGGCAGAACCGACGGCGCATCCCCATATGAGCATTCTGACGATTCTCGAATACCCCGATCCGCGCCTGCGCACCCGGGCTAAGCCGGTGCAACAGGTGGACGACGGCGTGCGCAAGCTGATCGACGACATGCTGGAGACCATGTACGACGCGCCGGGAATCGGCCTGGCGGCGACGCAGGTAAACGTTCATCAACGGATCATCGTCGTCGACGTCTCGGAAAACCGCGACGACCCGCACGCTTTCATCAATCCCGAGCTGACCCTTCTGAGCGGCCGCCTGGAAACCGAAGAGGGCTGCCTGTCGGTACCCGGATTCTACGAACCGGTGGCGCGCGCGGAACGGATCCGCGTGCAGGCGCTCGGCCGGGACGGCGCCGCGATCGATCGCGAGGTGGAAGGCCTGCTTGCCGTCTGCATTCAGCACGAGTGCGATCACCTGGAAGGCAAGCTGTTCGTCGACTATCTGTCGAGCCTCAAGCGCAACCGGATCCGCAGAAAACTGGAGAAGCAGCACCGGGTTCGGGCCTGAGCCGCAGCGTGAGTCCCACCTCCACGTCTTCAGCAACGACCCTGCGCCAGGGCTTCGCCGGCACCCCGGCGTTTGCCGCCCGGATTCTGGAAGCGCTGATCGACAGCGGCCGCGCACCCGTCGTCGTGTACACCCAGCCCGATCGCCCGGTGGGCCGGGGGCGCAAGGTCCAATCGTCGGCCGTCAAGCAGCTGGCCAGTAACCACGGCCTGCCCGTGGAGCAACCCCAGACGCTGCGCACACCTGAGGCCGTTCAGACCCTCGCCGACTGGGACCTGGACGTGCTGGTGGTGGCGGCCTATGGCCTGATTCTGCCGCCGCCGATTCTCGCCCTGCCGCGCCTGGGCTGCCTCAACGTCCACGCCTCGTTGCTGCCCCGCTGGCGCGGCGCCGCCCCGGTGGAACGGGCCATCATGGCCGGCGACGCGGAGACCGGCGTCTGCATCATGGCCATGGAGCAAGGTCTCGACACCGGTCCGGTGTACGCGTGCCGGCGCACGGCGATCACATCGGACGACGACGGACAAACCCTCGAGACACGACTCGCCGGGCTCGGGGCCGCGGCGCTCATGGACTGTCTGGAGCAACTCCCGGCGCTGACGCCGGCGCCACAGCCGACCGACGGGGTGAGCTACGCCCACAAGCTGACCGCGGCGGATGCCCGGATCGACTGGGAGCGGCCGGCGGCGGCCATCGTCCGCCAGGTGCGGGCGCTGCGCGGGCGGATGCCGGCGGTGACTCACGCCGGCGCCACGCGGGTGGCGATCATCGATGCGGCCGCAGAGCCCGGCGTCGCCCGATCGACGCAGCCGGGTACCGTACTTTCCGCCGACCCGGACGCGATCCGTATCGCCTGTGGAGACGGCGTGCTGGCGATCAAGCGGCTACGCCTGAACATCGGCAAGGGCAGGGCTCTGAGCGCCGCAGAAGCGCTCAACGGCTACGCGCGGCTTTTCCAACCGAACGAACGGTTGGGCGAGCAGGCGCAATGACCAGCCCTGCCCGTGAGCGGGCCAGCGCCGCGCGCCTGCTGCGCCGGGTGGTGGTGGAGCGACGCACCACGGACCAGGCCATGAGCGGCCGCGACGTGACCCCGCTGACCCAGGAACTGGTGCTCGGCTGCCTGCGCCACTGGCCGAGCCTGGAGCAACGCACGCTGGCATTGCTCGACAAGCCGTTGCGCAAGAAGGATCGCGACATAGAGCTTTTGATGGTAGTGGGCGTTTACCAACTAGCTTACCTGAGGATTCCTGACCATGCCGCCATCAACGAGACCGTGAAAGCCTGCCGGGAGCTCGGCAAACCCTGGGCGACCGGCCTGGTGAACGCCGTACTGCGCCAGGTGGCACGCACCGCCGTCCGCAATGACGACGATCCAGCCCAATCCGAACGTTCGTTTGAGCACCCCGAATGGCTAGAATCGGCCCTGCGCACTCAGTACTCCGACGCCGAAGCCCTGATGATCGCCAACAATCAGCGCGCGCCCATGGCCCTGCGCATCAACCGCCTGCGCAGCGCGCCGCTGGCGTACGAGGCGCAGCTGACCGCCGCCGGCCTGGGATTCCGTCGACTGGCCGAGGTCACGGGCGCCGTGGGACCGGGGCCTGAGACCGTGGTGCTGCTCGAACCGGTGGCGGCCCGGCGGCTCCCGGGCTTCGCGGCGGGAGCCGTTGCCGTTCAAGACGCCGGCGCCCAGTTTGCGGCGCCGCTGCTTGCAGAGGCCCTGGCCGAAGCTCCCACAACCCTGCCCGGCGCCCGGGTACTCGACGCCTGCGCGGCGCCCGGCGGCAAACTTTTCCACCTCCACGAGTGCTGCCCCGACCTGGCGCTGACGGCACTGGAAAGTCGCGCCGAGCGTTTGCAGCAGATGGCCGAGGAGGCGCGTCGTCTTGGCCACGCCGAGCACCTGGACCTCCGGGAAGCCGACGCCACGACGCTCGACTGGTGGGACGGCGCGCCCTACCAGGCCATTCTGCTCGACGCCCCGTGCACGGGCACCGGCACCCTGCGGCGGCATCCGGACATCAAACTCCTGCGCCGCGCGGCAGACGTCGCGGAAATGGCCGGGCTACAGGCCCGCCTGCTGGCGAATCTCTGGCGGGTACTGGCCCCCGGCGGTACTCTTCTGTACTGCACCTGCTCGATCCTGGCCGCGGAGAACGACGAGGTCGTCGACGCCTTTCTGGCCGCCCACGACGACGCCACCGCGGCGCCGCTCGCACTCACCAGCGGCCGCGCCGTGCGCCACGGCTGGCAGCTGCTGCCGACGGATCCCGATACGGACGGTTTTTACTTCTCGCGTCTCCAGAAGGCGCGATCCGACAAGGCCACGTCATGAAGATTCTGATCCTCGGAGCCGGGCAGGTGGGCGGAACCCTCGCCGACAACCTGGCCAGCGAAGGCTTCGATATCACCCTGGTCGATTCCGATCCCACGGTCCTCGACGAGCTGCGTAACAAGCTCGACATACAGACCGTCCAGGGCTGGGGCTCGCACCCGGACGTGCTGCGCCGCGCCGGCGCGGACGATGCCGACATGCTGATCGCCGTCACCTCCAGCGACGAAGTGAACATGGTGGCCTGCCAGGTCTGCTACTCGCTGTTCCGGACGCCGACCAAGATTGCCCGCATCCGCTCGTCTTCCTACCTGGACCGCGAAGGCTTCTTCAGCAGCGAGCACATGCCCATCGACGTGCTGATCAACCCGGAACAGGTGGTCACCGACAACATCCGTCAGATGCTCGAGCACCCGGGCGCCCTGCAGGTACTCGACTTCGCCGACGGACACATCCAGCTGGTGGCGGTGAAGGCGTACTACGGCGGTCCGCTGGTGGGCCAGGAGCTGCGTTTTCTGCGCCAGCACATGCCCAAGGTTGATACCCGGGTCGCCGCCATCTACCGGCGCGATCGGGCGATTCTCCCCCAGGGCAACACGGTGATCGAAGCGGACGACGAAGTCTTCTTCATCGCGGCGCGCGAGCACATCAACGCGGTGATGGCGGAGCTGCGCCGGGTCGAACGCCCGTTCAAAAGGGTGATGATCGCCGGCGGCGGCAACATCGGACTGCGCCTGGCGCGATCCATCGAGCCCTACTTCTCGGTAAAGGTGATCGAATACAACAAGGCGCGCTGCCAGAGCCTGGCGGAGACCCTCCACCAGAGCGTCGTTCTGAACATGGACGCCACCGACCGGGAACGCCTGCTCGAAGAGAACATCGAGCAGTGCGACGTGTTCTGCGCGGTCACCAACGACGATGAAGTGAACATCATGTCGTCACTGCTGGCGAAACGCCTGGGCGTGCGCCAGGTGCTCACGCTGATCGGCAAGCCTGCCTACGTGGATCTGGTTCAGGGCGGCGACATAGAGATCGCAATTTCGCCACAGCAGGCCACCATCAGCTCGCTGCTCACCTACGTGCGCCGCGCCGACGTGGCCCGGGTACACAGCCTGCGGCGCGGCGCCGCCGAAGCGATCGAGGCCATTGCCCACGGCGATGCGCGCAGCTCCAAGGTGGTCGGCAGAGCGATCCGTGACATCGCGCTGCCGACAGGCGCCACCATCGGCGCCCTGGCGCGCGGCGACAAAGTCCTGATCGCCCACGACGACGTCGTGGTCGAGCCCGGCGACCACGTCATTCTGTTTCTCATCGACAAACGCCAGGTAGGGGCAGTGGAGCGGCTGTTCCAGGTCGGCCTCACGTTCTTCTGAAACGATGCACTTCGCCGTCATCCTTCGTGTTACCGGAATTCTGCTGACGCTGTTCAGCGTGGCGATGGTTCTTCCCGTGGTGGTTGCCCTGATATACCAGGAAGACACAGTGGCCACCTTCGGCACCGCCTTCGCCATCACCTTTCTGGTCGGTCTGACGCTGTTCCTCGGCAGCCGCGACAAACGCGAGCTGCGCAGCGGCGACGGTTTCTTCATCACCGTGCTGTTCTATTCCGGGCTGGGACTGTTCGGCGCCATTCCTCTCTACCTGGCCGACGGCGTCCACGCCAGCTTCACCGACGCCGCGTTCGAGTCCCTGTCAGGACTGACCACCACGGGGGCGACCGTACTGACCGGACTGGACGAGCTGCCACGATCGATTCTGTTCTACCGCCAGCTGCTGCAGTGGCTCGGTGGCATGGGCATCATCGTTCTGGCTGTGGCGGTGCTGCCAATGCTCGGCATCGGCGGCATGCAGCTGTACCGCGCGGAATCTCCGGGCCCGGTGAAGGACAACAAGCTCACGCCGCGAATCACCGAGACGGCGAAAGCGCTCTGGTATCTGTATCTCGGCTTCACGATTTCCTGCGCACTGGCCTATTGGGCCGCAGGCATGTCCGTGTTCGACGCCATCTGCCACAGCTTCTCCACCGTGGCGATCGGCGGGTTCTCTACCCACGACGCCAGCATCGGCTACTTCGACAGCCCGGCCATAGAAGCCGTGGCCATCGTCTTCATGATCTTCGCGGGCGTCAACTTCAGTCTGCATTATCTCTCCTGGAGCCGCGTCGACCTCCGCTACTACTGGAATGACCCCGAGGTCCGTCTGTACCTGCTGATGCTCGTTCTGGTCGCGCTGGTCGTCGGTCTGATTCTCGCGCAGCATCCCGACGCCACGGCAAGCCCGTGGCGCGACAGCGTCTTCCAGGCGGTATCCGTCGCCACCACAACCGGCTTCACCACCAGCAACTTCAGCCTGTGGCCATCGGCTGCACCAGTGCTGCTGTTGTTCGCGGCATTCGCCGGCGGCTGCGCCGGTTCCACCGCCGGTGGTCTGAAGATCGTGCGGGTGCTGCTCATCTACCTGCAGGGCATGCGCGAAATCCGCAGGCTGATCCATCCCAATGGAGTGTTCACGATCAAGCTCGGTTCCCAGCGCGTACCGGATCGCGTGGTCGACGCCGTGTGGGGATTCTTCTCGGTGTACGTGATCGTGTTTCTGACCATGGTGTCGGTGATCATGGTGATCGCCCCGATGGATTTCATCACCGCCTTTTCAGCGGTCGGGGCGTGCCTGAACAACCTCGGCCCGGGGCTCGGCGATGTGGCTCTCAACTACGCCGGACTTCCGGCGGGCGCGAAGTGGCTGCTGGTCGTGGCCATGGTGCTGGGACGGCTGGAGATCTTCACCCTGCTGGTGCTGTTGACGCCTTCTTTTTGGCGCCGCTGACGCGGCACTCGCCGCAGGCGCTTTGGCGCCGCTGACGCGGCACTCGCCGCAGGCGCTTTGGCGCCGCTGACGCGGCACTCGCCGCAGGCGCTTTGGCGCCGCTGACGCGGCGCTCGCCGCAGGCGCTTTGGCGCCGCTGACGCGGCGCTCGCCGCAGGCGCTTTGGCGCCGCTGACGCGGCGCTCGCCGCAGGCGCTTTGGCGCCGCTGACGCGCCTGTCGCCGCTGGCGCTTTGGAGGCGCTGACGCGCCCCTCGCCGCTGGCGCGGCGCGCACTAACGACGTGGGTAAGGGGTGGGGGTGCCGGGCGGCGGGCGCTTGAAGCGCTTGTACTCCCACTGGTACTGAGCCGGATCCGTGCGGATCAGGGACTCGATGGCGGCGTTCATTGCGGTGGCGGAGACCACCGGGTCCGGATCGCCGATGGCCGCGTCCGCCTCGCTGAAACGCACGTCGAAGCCGCCTTCGCAGCGCAGCGCGGCGCCGAAGACCACGCGCGCGTCGCAGCGCCGCAACAGGCGGTGCGCAAAGGTCATGGTCAGCACCGGCCAGCCGAAGAACGGGGCGTAGACGCCGCCGCGACGTTCAGGAACCTGGTCCGGGAGCAGCGCCGTCACGGCGCCGGAACGCAACGCGTGGTAGAAGCCGCGCAGACCGGCGGCATCAATGGGCAGCATGTTGGCACCAGCGCGCGAGCGGGCTCCGCGGATCAGCGGCTCGAGCGCTGCCTGCCGCGGCGGATCGTACAGCGCGGTTACGGCGTACTGGCCGAGAACCAGCGCGAGAAATTCCCAGTTGCCGAAGTGCGGCACCAGAATGAGAACGCCGCGGTCATCGTCCGGGCGGCCGCGCAGCAGGTCCTCTCCCTCGATGGAGGTCGCCAGGCGGCGCCAGTCCTCAACGGGCCAGTGGTAGAGCGTGCCCATCTCGGTCAGCAGCATGGCCGCATGCTGCAAGCTGAGTCGACCGATCCGGCCCCGCGCCGGCGCATCCAGTTCGGGGAAACAGCGCTCGAGATTGATGCGGGTGATTCGCGCGGAATAGCCGCCAAGCCGCCAGGCAAGTGAGCCGAGCAGACGACCGAGCCGGCGCTGCCAGGTCAATGACAGGAGTCCCAACGCACGGATCAGACCAGCGAAGGCGAGACCGCTCAGACGCTCCACGCACGTCCCAGCGCTGCGCACACGCTCCTGCGGTGGCAGCTAACGAGGTGGTCGTTCACCAGTCCGGCGCTCTGCATGAAGGCATAGCAGATGGTGGGCCCGACGAAGCGGAAGCCAGCGCGCTTGAGGGCTCGGGACATGGCGGTCGACGCACCCGTGCTGGAGGGAACCTGTTGCAGCGATCGCCAACGATTCTGCTTTGGCGCGCCATCTGCGAACGACCAGATGAACTCGGGGAATCCGTCGCCAAGTTCCAGACAGGCACGGGCATTGCCGATCAGCGCCTCCAGCTTGCCGCGATGGCGAATCAGGCCCGCGTCTTCGAGCCACGAAGGCAGCTCGGCCTCTCCATGCTCATGCAGGCGCCGGAGATCGAACTCGAAGAACCGGTCACGCATGTGTTCGCGTTTCCTGAGCACCGTGAGCCACGACAAGCCGGCCTGCATGCCTTCGAGGATCAGCCGTTCGAACAGAGCGCGGGCGTCGTCGACCGGTACCCCCCATTCGTCGTCGTGGTAGGCGACGTACAACGGATCGTCTCCGCACCAGTCACATCGCCGCGTTTTGACCATGAACACCAGATACCGTAGATTGCGCCGGCGATTTTACCCTCCCGGACTCCGATGACCAGACTGATCCTGCTCGACAGGGATGGCGTGATCAACGTCAACGTGGCGGACTATGTTCGTGCTGCTGAGCAGTGGATTCCTATTCCGGGAGTCCCGCGTGCCATCGCAAGGCTGCAAAGCGCTGGGTTTCTCATCGGCGTCTGCACCAACCAGGCCGGTATTGGTAGAGGGCTTTTCGACGAGTCTGCGCTGGCGCGCATTCACCGGAAGATGGCGCGCGAGCTCGCCGGCGTCGGCGCCCACCTGGACGCGCTGCGCTGGTGCCCGCATGTTCCTGAGGACGCTTGCGGCTGCCGTAAGCCCCGGCCCGGCATGCTGCTCGATATCATGGGGGAGTTGCACGTGAGCGCCACGGAGACGATATTCGTTGGTGACGCTATTCGCGATGTGGAGGCCGCTCATGCCGCCGGTTGCCGCGCGGCGCTGGTTCGCACCGGCCACGGCGCCAGGGTCGAGCCCATTGCACGGGGCATGGGGGTCGACTGGGTCGGAGACGATCTCGCTGCCTTCGCCGATTGGGCGCTGACGACGGCAACATGGTGATCGTGCGCGCCGTCTGTTTCTATGCCGGTTACACCCTGGCGACCGTGCTGTGGGGCACCTTCGGCACCGTGTTCGGGTGGCTGCTGCCCTATCGGCTGCGCTTCCGTCTGATCGTGGTCGGCTGGACCGGTTTCTGTCTGGCCTGGCTGCGGCTGACCTGTGGTATCCGTCACGAGGTCCGGGGTCTCGAAAACATCCCGCAACAGCCGTGCATCGTGCTGTGCCGCCACGAGAGCACCTGGGAGACGCTGTTTCTCCAGCAGCTGTTTCGCCCGCAGGCGACCCTGATCAAACGCGAGCTACTGCGGATTCCCTTCTTCGGCTGGGCGTTCCGCACCCTGCGCCCGATCGCCATCGATCGCCGCCAGCAGCGCCACGCGTTGCGCACGCTGATAGACGAGGGTCGCTCGCGTCTGGCGGATGGAATCTGGGTGGCGTTGTTTCCGGAAGGAACGCGAATGCCGGCCGGAAAGATCGGCAGATTCCAACCCGGCGGGGCCGCGCTGGCCGCGGCGACCGGCGTTCCCATCCTGCTGGTGGTTCACAACGCCGGAGACCACTGGCCGGCACACGCCTTCCGAAAACGACCGGGCACGGTTCAGGTGCTGATCAGCAAGCCGCTGGAGACGGCGCAGCGCAGCCCCAAGGAAATTCAGGCGGCGTGCGCCGCTCAGTTCGAGGTGCTGATGAACCAGTTGCCGCAACCCCGGGCCGTGGACGGGCACCCGGCCGCCGTCGGCTAGACCCGCTCAGACGTCCAGGTTCACCACCTGCAGCGCGTTGGTCTCGATGAACTCCCGACGTGGCTCGACCTGATCGCCCATCAGGGTCGTGAACATCTGGTCCGCGGCAATTGCGTCGTCCACGGTGACGCGCAGCATTCGGCGCACATTCGGATCCATCGTCGTCTGCCAGAGCTGATCCGGGTTCATTTCCCCGAGGCCTTTGTAGCGCTGCACGTCCAGGCCGCGTTTCGCCTCGGCGAGCAGCCACTGCAACGCCTCGCCGAAGGAGGTCACTGCCTGGCGCTTGTCACCGCGCTGGACGAAAGCCCCTTCCTCGAGGAGTTCGAAAACCTGCTCGCCAAGCACGGCTATGGCCCGGTACTCGGGGCTCATGAAGAACGCATAGGTCAGGCGGATGTGCTCCGTGATTCCGCGTACGCGCAGCTGAACGACCGGAACGTAGACCTGATGCTCCGCGTCGAACTCCAGCTCGACGCTCGGGAGGTCCCCATCGATTCTGCCTATGGCAGTTTGTAAGTCCTCACTCCACTGCCGCATGCGCGACTCGTCCGCCAGGGCGTCCGCGTCTACCGTGGGCAGATCCACGAGACACTCGGTGATGGCGCGCGGGTAAACCCGGTTGCGTTTGTCCAGGCGCAGCATGAGCAGGCGGTAGTCCCGCGCGAGCCCCTCGAGCTGGGCGTCATCGATGGCGGGCGCCTGGGCGTTGACAAATAGCTTGGCGTTCTCCAGAGCGAGCTGGAGGATGTGGTCCTCCAGTTCGATGTCGTCCTTGACGTACTGCTCCTGCTTGCCTTTCTTCACTTTGTACAGCGGCGGTTGGGCAATGAACACGTGGCCGCGCTCGATGAGTTCGGGCATCTGCCGGAAGAAAAACGTCAGCAGCAGGGTGCGGATGTGCGAGCCGTCGACGTCGGCGTCGGTCATGATGATGATGTGGTGGTAGCGCAGCTTGTTCGGATCGAACTCCGTTCGCCCGATGCCGCAGCCCAGCGCCGTGACCAGGGTCCCCACCTCGACGGAAGAAAGCATCTTGTCGAACCGGGCTTTCTCGACGTTGAGGATCTTGCCCCGCAGCGGCAGGATCGCCTGGGTGCGCCGGTCCCGCCCCTGTTTCGCCGAGCCGCCGGCGGAGTCACCCTCCACCAGGTACAGCTCCGACAACGCCGGATCCTTTTCCTGACAGTCGGCGAGCTTGCCCGGCAGGCCGGCGATGTCGAGGGCGCCCTTGCGCCGGGTCATTTCGCGCGCCTTGCGGGCGGCCTCCCGGGCCCGGGCCGCATCGATCATCTTCGATACCACGGCGCGGGCATCCTGGGGATTCTCGTCCAGATACTCCGTGAACGCCCGGGCAAGTTCTTGTTCCACCGCGGGTTTTACTTCACTGGAAACCAGCTTGTCTTTCGTCTGCGCGGAGAACTTCGGATCCGGGACCTTCACCGATACCACGGCCGTCAGCCCCTCGCGGGCATCGTCTCCCGAGGTCGCCACCTGGATTTTCTTCAGCAGCCCTTCGCGTTCGATGTAGCTGTTCAGGGAACGCGTGAGGGCCGCACGAAATCCGGCCATGTGCGTGCCGCCGTCGCGTTGCGGGATGTTGTTGGTGTAGGGGAACACCTGCTCCTGGAAACCATCGTTCCACTGCATGGCGACTTCCACGCCGATCCCGTCCTCGCGCTCGCCGCTGAGGAAGTGGAACACCTTGTTCAGGGGGTTCTTCTTGTGATTGAGGTATTCGACGAACGCCTTTAACCCGCCCTCATAAAGGAAAGTATCTTCCTTCCCGCTGCGCTCGTCGGTGAGGTGGATCTCCACGCCTGAGTTGAGGAAAGCCAGTTCCCGGAGCCGTTTGGCGAGAATATCGTAATGAAACTGGACATTCTTGAACGTTGCCGGCGACGGACGGAAGTAACACTCGGTGCCCCGCTCCGTGGTGTCCCCGACCTGCCTGAGCGGCGCCTGGGGCACACCGTGAACGTAGGTCTGCTCGAAAACGTGCCCGTTGCGGCGGACCGTGAGACGAAACTCCTCCGACAGGGCGTTCACGACCGAAACGCCCACCCCGTGCAGGCCGCCGGAGACCTTGTAGCTGTTGTCGTCGAACTTGCCCCCGGCATGGAGGGTAGTCATGATCACCTGCGCCGCGGAGACGCCCTCTTCGGGGTGAATATCGACGGGTATCCCGCGGCCGTTGTCGCACACGGTGACCGCCTCCTCCGCATGCACGATGACGTCGATCCGCGTGCAGTGGCCGGCCAGGGACTCGTCGATGGAATTGTCCACCAGCTCCTGAACCATGTGATGAAGCCCGGTGCCGTCTTCGGTATCGCCGATGTACATTCCCGGGCGCTTGCGCACCGCGTCGAGCCCTCGCAATACCTTAATGCTGTTGGAGTCGTAGTCCTTCTCGGTCATGCAGATTCCTCGTCGTTCGGCCCATCCGCGGCAGGATCGCCGCCGGGCCCCCAGTCCGCCCCGTCATCCACGTGGCCATGTTCCACGTGAAACGTTCTGATGTGGGCGGTCGGTAACGCGCCGAGAGCGCCCGGACCGGCGTTCGACGTGGCCAGCACCTGGGCGTCCAGCTCGCTCAGTAGCCCGAAGAACCGGGCGCCGTGCGCCAGATCCAGCTCCGCTCCGATGTCGTCGATCAGAAACACGCTGGAGCGCTTCGCGTTGCGGCGCAACAGCCTGGCCTGGGCCAGCATCATCGCGCTGGCTACCGCCTTGCCCTGCCCTCGTGACAGCGTCGTCGCCGCCGCCGCGCCTTCGATCCGCAGCTCCACCTCCGCCCGGTGTGGACCGAACAGGGTAGCGCCTGATTTTACCTCTCTCGGCACCGAATCACCCAGAACTTTCCGCAGCGGCTGTCCGTCCATCCATCCCTGACGATACCCCAGTGTCACCGAGAACTCCGGGGCCAGCCGGGCCAGGCTGTCAGCGATCAGCGGGGCAACCTGCTCGAGATACCGGGTTCGGTTCGCGCTCACAGACTCCGCGAGACGGGCGAGTTCATCCGACCACACATCGAGCTCGCGGTCGCCGCTCTGGCGACCGGAGCGGGATTTGAGCACGGCGTTACGCTGCCGGACCGCGACCAGGTATTCACGCAGAACCCGCAGATGGTCATGTTCCACGTGAAACACACCCCAATCCAGCCACTGACGACGACCACCCGGCGGGCCGAACACCAGATCGCTGAGTTCCGGCCCCATGACCTGAAGCGGCAGAAGCTCCGCCACCTGGGACAGCCGGCGACCGCTCTCGCCGTTGATCCGCAGCTCCGCCCGGCTCCGACGGCTGCGAGACAGGCCAACCGTCTGCTCGCCACGATGCTCGTCCTGAACGGACGCATGAACCGTCAGGGTGTTCCTGCCGCGCCGGATCAGGTCCGCCGACTGCTGGGTCCGGAACGACCGACCCCGGGCCAGCAGGTGCACGGCCTCGAGGAGCGCCGTCTTGCCCGCGCCGTTATCGCCATGAAAGTAATTGAGACCAGGACACAGCGTGAGGGAAACACGCTCGAGATTGCGCAGATCGTGGATCTCTAGGCGGCGGAACCACACATCACAGACGCATGGGCATCACGACATAAATCGCCTGATCGTCTGTGGCTCCCTCGATCAACGCGCTGCTGTTGGCATCGGCAACGCTCAGGCTCACCTGCTCGTCATGCAGCACGTTGAGCACGTCCTGCAGGTAGCTCACGTTGAAGCCGATTTCCAGGCGCTCGCCCGCGTATTCCACCGCGACCACCTCTTCCGCTTCTTCCTGCTCTGGGTTGTTGGCCTGGATCGTGAGCTGCTCGGGCTCGATGATCAGCCGAACACCGCGGTACTTTTCGTTCGAGAGAATCGACGCCCGCGCGAACGCCTGTTTGAGTGTGTCGCGATCGCCACTCATCGAGCGATCGGTGCGCCGAGGCACGACCTTCTCATAGTCAGGAAACTTTCCGTCTACCAGTTTCGTCGTGAGGGTGTAAGGGCCCAGCGTCACCCGCAGATGATTGGATCCCATGTGCAGAACAACGGATTCTTCGCCGTCGTCGAGCAGCCGAACCAACTCCAGGACCCCTTTGCGCGGTATGATCGCCTGGACCCGATCCGCTCCATCCACTCCGGTGGCCAACGTGCACATTGCCAGGCGGTGACCGTCCGTTGCGACGGTGCGCGTATGCTCGGCCGTGACCTCCAGCAGCATTCCGTTAAGAAAATAGCGCACATCCTGCTGGGCCATGGAAAAGCTCACCTGGTCGAGCAGTCGTCGCACGTCCGTCTGGGGAAGCACCACCTCGAGATCCCCGGGGCCGCTCTCGACCTTCGGGAAATCGGCGGCCGGCAGCGTTGCCAGAGTGAATCGACTCCGCCCCGACCGAACGATCGCTCGGTCGCCCTCGACGGTCACGGCAACCTCCGCGCCTTCGGGCAGAGAGCGCCAGATGTCAGCCAGCTTGCGCGCGGGGATGGTCGCCTGGCCTTCGTCCTGAATGGCCACCCCACGCTCCACGGCCACCAGCTCCACTTCCAGGTCCGTGCCGGTGAGCGACAGAGCGCCGCCCTCGGCGACGACCAGGAGATTGGCCAGTACAGGCAGCGTCTGACGACGCTCCACGACCCCGGTAACCAGTTGCAGAGGCCGCAGCAGCGTCTCTCGATTGGTAGTGAACTTCATGACTCGCCTGGTGATCTCCCGGGGCCCGTTGGTCAGCCGGTCAGCAGTCGCCCCAGATTGCGGTAATCCTCTGCCACATCGGCGCTGCTCTCTTTGAGCTCGGCGATGCGTTTGCAGGCGTGCAGAACCGTCGTGTGATCGCGCCCTCCGAAGGCCTCACCGATCTCCGGCAGCGAGTGATTGGTGAGTTCTTTCGCCAGAAACATGGCCATCTGCCGCGGCCTGGCGATGGTGCGGTTGCGACGCTTCGACAGAATATCGGAAATCTTGATGTTGTAGTACTCGGCGACCAGGCGCTGGATGTTGTCGAGACTGATGTGCCGATCCTGCATGGCCAGCAGGTCTCGCAGCGCGCGCTTCACCTGTTCGATGCTGATCGGACTGCCGGTGAACTTGGAATTTGCGATTACCCGCTTCAGCGCCCCCTCCAACTCACGCACGTTGGAGCGGATGCGCTCGCCGATGAAGAAAGCCACCGCGGGGTCCAGATTGACCGCCTCCGCCTCGGCCTTCTTCATCAGAATGGCCACCCGGGTCTCGAGTTCCGGCGGCTCCACCTCCTGGGTGAGGCCGAACACGAAGCGCGATTTCAGGCGCTCCTCCAGCCCGTCGATCTCGCGCGGGTAGCGGTCGCAGGTCAGCACCATCTGACTGCCGCGCTCCAGCAGCGCGTTGAACACGTGGAAGAACTCCTCCTGGGATCGTAGCTTGTTGGCGAAGAACTGGATGTCGTCGATCAGCAGTGTGTCCACCGACCGGTAGTACTGCATGAACTCGTCCATGGTGCCCTGCTGCAGCGCCTTCACCATGTCCTGCACGAATCCCTGCGAGTGCAGGTAAACGATCTTCGCCTTCGGGTTTTCCTTGCGGATGAAGTTTCCCACCGCCTGCATCAGGTGAGTCTTGCCGAGACCCGTACCCCCGTAGAGCAGCAACGGGTTGTAGATCTTGCCGGCGTTGGCAGCCACCGAAATCGCCGCCGCCTTGGCCATCTCGTTGGACTTGCCCTGCACGAAGGTGTCGAAGGTATAGTCCTGGCTGAGCCTGTCGGCGGTATCCTCGGCGGCCGCTGCGGGCCGCCCCTCGGCCGCGCTGTTTTCGAAGTGGGCCGACGCCCGAAGTGGCGCCGGGCCAGAGGCCACCGCCACGTCGCCATCGAAACTCCGATCCACGACAGCCCCCATCGAACCGATGTTCAAGCTGACCTCCATGTTCGAAGCCGGCTCCGCCAGCTGCTCGAGCAGCTCGTGAATTCTCTTCAGATAGTCGTTTTGCACCTGGTTCCGCACGTAGCGGTTGGGTGCCAGGATGTTCAGACACGCGCCGTCGACCTGCGCCTGTAACGGCCTGATCCAGGTGTTGAACTGTTGCGACGGCAGCTCGTCCTGAAGCCGATCAAGGCAACGATCCCACACAGAACGTTCCAACTTAAAGCCCCCCAAAACGTCGGCCCCCGTCATTCGGAGGCTCCCTGATATCGTTAGAATTTGCAGGAATTCTAGCCAGTTCCCGCGAGCGTTGGCTACGCGGGCGTTGCGAAAACCGCAACGTTTTTTTGGATGGACAACGAATTCAAAAGCTTATGCGACTGACGTCATGGTCGCCGCGAATTCAATGCGAACGGCTGATGTGGGCAAAGGTCTGAAGAAGCTGTGGATAAGCTCGAGCACACGGTGGGGGGAATCCTGCGAGGCCAGTTGCCCACAGCCGGTACCGACCCCGCCCAGTGCTTGTCCACAACGTTTGTCGCGCCGTAACCCGGTGCGCGACATGGATTCTTCAGGGATATCAACAGCGACGACGCCCCCCAACAAGCAACAACCAGTATCTCTTCTTAGAAAACCAGGAAGAAAAAAACTTCCTTGTTCCTTGTATCGTTTCTTGTACTGCCTCTCATATCGCGCCTGCTGTCTGCGGAACCATCAACCGGTCTGCGTTTCCATTTGACTCGCCCCGGGCAGGTCCATAAACTTCGCGACCCTTTCAGCGTCCGGTCGCCAGGGCATCTGGCGGGTCTTATGGGCCCACAGGATCCGGCAGCCGAGGCCCGGCCAAAGAGACACGAAGCGAGAAGCCCATGAAAAGAACGTTTCAACCCAGCAACCTGAAGCGCAAGCGCACTCATGGGTTCCGTGCACGCATGGCGACCCGCGGGGGCCGCAAAGTCCTCAACGCCCGGCGCGCCAAAGGCCGCAAGCGCCTCTCTGCCTGAAGTCGGCTCGCGCCGTGCGACGCCTGTCGTCTCGTTGAAGGTCCAGCAGGAGGGCTTTCCCCGCTCCGTCCGTCTTACCCACGCGCGGGATTTCGACCGGGTATTCCGCACCGCCACGGCCCGCCACCGCCACGGAGCGTTACGTCTCAGTGCGGTTGCGAATAGAATGCACACCGCCCGGCTCGGGCTCGTCGTCGGCAAGCGTGCTCTGTCACGGGCACCGGAACGCAACCGGGCGAAACGGGTATTGCGGGAGGCGTTCCGGCGCAGACGCCACGAACTGCCGGCCATGGATATCGTCATTCAGGTTGCCGGCGACGCCGCGAACGACGCCTATCGGGCTTCCCTGGAAGCCCTGTTTGCGAAACTGCCGAGCAACGCACAGTGATGGCAATCCAGTGACAGCGCAGACTGCGAGTCTCAGCAACCTGCCGCGGCGGGCGGCGCTCGGTGCGATCCGCCTCTATCAGCTGACGTTGAGTCCCTATCTGGGTCGTCAGTGCCGCTTTTATCCGACCTGTTCGCACTACGCGGCGGAGGCGATCCAGCGGCACGGTCTGGCACGTGGCAGCTGGCTCGCGCTGCGCCGGCTGGCGCGCTGTCAGCCCCTGCGCCCGGGCGGCGTCGATCTGGTTCCGCTCGATCTTTCGCGTGACGCAACGAACCTCGATTGCGCCGGCCAATGCGCCCACCAGAAGGAGTCCTGACCCTCATGCTACCTACGGAGGTGCAGCGTATTCTGCTGCTGGTCGGCCTCGCGGCGACCGCTTACCTGATGATTCTGGCCTGGAACGACGACTACGTGGCGCAGAAGACGCCGGTGGAGTTCAGCGCCGAGCCGGAGGTGGGCGACGTTACCGGTAACGATGCCGGCGTTCCCGATACCGGTGCGATCGACGCGCCGCCAGCGGCGCAGGTCGGTGCGGGGGCATCGGACGTGCCGGACGCGTCGCTGCTCGGCGCCGTCGAGCCCAGCGCCTCGGCCGACGTGACGGCGCCGGTGAGTGAAGGACGGCTGATCAGGGTCGCCACGGACATGCAGGAGGTCTGGATCGACCGCGTCGGCGGCGACATCGTCCGGGTTCAGCTGCCGAAGCACCGTCTGGACATCAACCGTGACGTGCCGTTCCTGCTGTTGAACCGGGGCGACGGACACATCTACATGGCCCAGAGCGGGCTGATCGGTCCGGATGGCGTGGACTCGGCTGAGCGCCCCACATACCAGAGCGCTGCCAGCGAGTACACGCTCAAGGGTAACGAACCGCTGATCGTCAGCCTGTCCACCCGGCATCAGGGGCTCGACGTCGTGAAGCGATTCGAGTTCCGGCCGGGCGAGTATCAGGTCCGGGTCAGCTATCGCATCGACAATGCCAGCGGCCGTGAAATCAGAGCGGGGCTGTTTGCCCAGATCAAGCGCGACGACAAGGAAGCGCTCGGGGACAAGCCGTTCACGCTGGGACCGCAGCCGTATCTGGGTGCCGCCCTCACGACCAACGACAGCCGCTACGAGAAGCTCACGTTCGACGACCTCGACGAGGGACCGTTCCGCGCAGCCGTGGACGGGGGGTGGATCGCGTTCCTGCAGCACTACTTCCTGAGCGCCTGGATCGCCAACGAGGATCAGACCAACCAGTTCTATGGCCAGAAGCGTGGTGACGGTACCTACATCGTCGGCTACACGGGTCCACTGCGGTCAGTGGCCCCCGGCGCGACCGGCGAGTGGAACACCCGTTTCTATGCCGGGCCGAAAGACCAGAATCGCCTCGAGCAGATTGCGCCCAACCTCAACCTCACCGTGGACTACGGATTCCTCTGGTGGCTGGCAGTGCCGCTGTTCAAGATCCTCGACTGGGTCCACAGCGGCGTGGGCAACTGGGGTCTCGCCATCGTGCTGCTGACGGTGCTGGTCAAGCTGGTGCTGTACCCGCTGTCTGCGGCCAGCTACCGGTCCATGGCCAACATGCGGCGTGTGGCGCCGCAGATGAAGCGTCTGCAGGAACGCCACGCCGACGATCGCCAGAAGCTCTCCACGGAAATGATGGCGCTGTACAAGAAGGAAAAAGTGAACCCGCTGGGCGGCTGCCTGCCCATGCTCCTGCCGATGCCCATATTCATCGCCCTGTACTGGGTTCTGTTCGAGAGCGTGGAGCTGCGGCACGCGCCGTTCATGCTCTGGATCCACGATCTGTCGGCGATGGACCCGTACTTCGTCCTGCCTCTGCTCATGGGCGGAAGCATGTTCCTGATGCAGCTGATGAGTCCGGCCATGGGCGACCCCATGCAGCAGAAGATGATGCGGCTCATGCCCATCATGTTCACGGTGCTGTTCCTGTTCTTCCCCGCCGGGCTGGTGCTGTACTGGCTCGTGAACAACCTCCTGTCCATGGCCCAGCAGTGGTACGTGATGCGTCAGACCGAGGCCAAGCACGCCGCGAAGGCCTGAGCCATGAGCGTCGATGTCGACACCATCGCCGCGGTGGCCACCGCCGCGGGGGTGGGCGGAATCGGCGTGGTTCGCGTGTCGGGACCGCGGGCACTGGCGATCGGCCGCGCGCTGACCGGCCGCGCGCTTGCGCCGCGGCGCGCCGTCTACGCCGGATTTTCCGATGCGGCCGGCGGCATCCTGGATCGGGGCATCGCGCTGGCCTTTCCCGGTCCGCGGTCCTTCACCGGCGAGGACGTGCTGGAACTGCAGGGACACGGGGGGCCCGTGGTGCTGCGGCTGATCCTCGACGCGGTGCTGGCGCAGGGGGCGCGGTTGGCCCGACCGGGAGAGTTCACCGAGCGCGCCTTCAGCAACGGTAAGCTCGATCTCGCGCAGGCGGAAGCGGTGGCTGACCTCATCGCCAGCGCCTCGGAGGCCGCGGCCCGAGGCGCCATGCGATCCCTCGAGGGAGCGTTCTCGCAGGCGGTGAACGACATCGATCGCGCGCTTCTCGAGCTGCGCGTTCACGTCGAAGCCGCCATGGACTTTCCCGAGGAGGACGAGGACTTTCTCGCTGAGGGCCGGGTCGAAGATCGCCTGGCCGACCTCGGCGAGCGCTTCGATGCCCTGCTGCGCGACACCCGCCAGGGTGTGCTGCTGCGCGACGGCATTGCGGTGGCGCTCCTCGGTGCGCCCAACGTCGGGAAATCCAGTCTGCTCAATCGTCTCGCCGGACAAGAGCGTGCGATCGTCACCGAGATTCCCGGGACCACGCGGGATCTGGTGCACGCTGACCTGACGCTCGACGGCATGCCGGTTCAGGTGGTCGACACGGCCGGGCTGCGCGAGTCGGCGGACCCGGTGGAGCGCGAAGGCGTCCGGCGCGCCCGGGAGCAGGCGCGGCGCGCCGATCTGGTGCTGCTTCTCGAAGACGATCGCGAGCCCGGACGGTCTGCCGCGCTGCACGAGCTGCTGGCCGGCGGCGTGGAGGCGTCGCGGATCCTGCGGGTGCGCAACAAGGCCGATCTTTCCGGCGCCCGCGTCGGCCCGCTCGACGCCGACGCCGACGGCGCCACAGACGGCGTGACGACGCTGCGGGTTTCCGCGCTCAGCGGCGCGGGCGTTCCGGCGCTCACGGACCTGATCAAGGCGCGGGTGGGTTTCGCCGGGGAGGGGACCACGTTCACCGCCCGGCGTCGTCACATCGAGGCGCTGAGCGAAGGCCGTGGGGCGCTGCGGCGGGCGGCCGAGCTGCTGGCGGCGGCTGCCCCCGCGGAGTTGGTGGCGGAAGAACTGCGCGCCGTCCACCTGGCGCTCGGAAGCATCGTCGGGGCCGTTTCCGCGGACGAACTGCTCGGCGAGATCTTCGCCAGTTTCTGTATCGGCAAGTAGACGCCGGCGTTTCAGGATTTATACTGCCGGCCCGCGACCGCCGGCAGCGCCGGGGGAAAGGTATGCGATATCCGGACAGCTTCGACGTCATCGTCATCGGTGCCGGCCACGCCGGCTGTGAGGCCGCCGCGGCCGCGGCGCGCATGGGCGCGCGCACGCTGCTGCTCACCCAGAGTCTCGAGACCATCGGTGCGATGTCGTGCAATCCCGCCATCGGCGGGATCGGCAAGAGCCACCTGGTCCGCGAGATCGACGCGCTGGACGGGCTGATGGGCCGCGCGGCGGATGGGGCCGGCATTCACTTCCGTGTACTCAACGCGAGCAAAGGTCCGGCCGTGCGCGCCACGCGTGCTCAGGCGGACCGGGCGCTGTACCGGCAGGCGGTGCGTTCGCTGCTGGAAGCCCAGGACAACCTGTCGCTGTTCCAGCAGGCGGTGGTGGACCTGGTCGTCGAAGGCGACCGCGTGGTGGGTGTCAGGACCCAGATGGGGCTCGAGTTGCGCGCCAGCGCGGTGGTGCTGACCACCGGAACGTTTCTCGGCGGTCGGATTCACATCGGCATGGAAAGTCACGCTGGTGGTCGCGCGGGCGACGCGCCGTCCAACGCCCTGGCCGAACGGCTGCGCGCGCTGCCGTTCCGCGTCGGCCGGCTGAAAACCGGCACGCCGCCGCGCATCGACGGCCGCACGGTGGATTTCGCGCGCCTCGAAACCCAACCCGGGGACGAACCGCTGCCGTGCCTGTCGCTGCTCGGCAGCGTCGACGAGCATCCGCGCCAGGTGCCGTGCCACATTACCTACACCAACCAGCGCACCCACGACATCATCCGTGCCGGTCTCGACCGATCGCCGCTGTATTCCGGCGTCATCGAGGGAACCGGACCGCGCTACTGTCCGAGCATCGAAGACAAGGTAGTGCGATTCGCCGAGCGCGTTCAGCACCAGATCTTCATCGAGCCGGAAGGCCTCGACAACCACGAGCTCTATCCTAACGGCATCTCCACCAGCCTGCCGTTCGACGTGCAGCTCGATCTGGTGCGCAGCATCGTCGGCTTCGAACGGGCCCACGTGACCCGGCCGGGCTACGCCATCGAGTACGACTACTTCGATCCGCGCGATCTCCAGTACAGCCTCGAGACGCGGGCGCTGCAGGGGCTGTTCTTCGCCGGTCAGATCAACGGCACCACCGGCTACGAAGAGGCCGCCGCCCAGGGCCTTCTGGCCGGCATCAACGCGGCGCGCAGGGTGGCGGGTGCCGCCGCCTGGTGGCCGCGCCGTGACGAAGCCTACATCGGCGTGCTGGTGGACGATCTGGTGAACCTGGGCACCAACGAACCGTACCGGATGTTCACCAGTCGCGCCGAATACCGCCTGCGGCTGCGCGAGGACAATGCCGATCACCGCCTCACCGCCGTCGGCCACGATCTCGGCGTCGTCGGCACCGCGCGCTGGCGCGCCTACCGCGCCAAACGCCAGGCCGTCGATGCCCTGGGCGCGCGTCTGGCCGGGGTGCTGGTGCGGCCGGGCAGCGAGCTGGCGCGGCGGCTGACGGCCGCCACGGGAGAGGAAATCGCCCGGGAACTCACCCTGACCACGTTCCTGAAACGGCCGGCCGTGGGTGTTGACGCCATAGCCGTAGCCGTGGACCTGGCGGAAACCGACGCGCTGGTCCGCCAGCAGGTGGAGATCGAGACGAAGTACGAGGGCTACATCCGTCGCCAGGAGGACGAGATCGCCCGGGTGCGCCGCCACGAGAGCATCGAGCTGCCCGACGAGCTCAGCTATGCGGACATTGCGGGCCTGTCGAGCGAACTGCGCCAGAAGCTCGAGGCGGCGCGCCCCGGCACCCTGGCCCGGGCGGCCCGCATTCCGGGCATGACGCCGGCAGCGCTGTCGCTGCTGCTGGTGCACGCCCGTCGCGCTCGTAGCGCCCGCGGCGGAATGGATGAACGCGGCGGAATGGATGAACGCGGCGCCCTGGATCAGCGCGGCAGCGGGGAGCCGGACGGAGACGGACCCGGCGCCGCGTTGCGTGCCTGAGGTCATCGGGCCGGCGCGGCTCGAGTCGGCAGCCGCCGCGCTCGGCGTTGCCCTGGATCCGGATCAGGTGGCTGCGCTGGTGGCGTTTGCGGAGCTTCTGCTGCGCTGGAATCGCACCTTCAACCTGATCTCGCGGCGCGACGTCGAGCGTCTGCTGCCCCGCCACCTGCTCGACAGCTTGAGCGTGGCGCCGCTGCTGCGCGGCGGTCGCGTCATGGATCTGGGTACCGGTGCCGGTCTGCCCGGGGTACCCTTGGCGATAGCGCGGAAGGACCTCGCCTTCACCCTGGTCGATCGCAGCGGGCGCAAGATCCGATTCGTCGACCGCGCGGTCCGTGAGCTGGGTCTGGGCAACGTCGAAACCCGCTGCGCCGACGTGCGTGAGCTGCCCGGCGACCTGCGCTTCGACACGGTGGTGTCCCGTGCGGTAGCCGACCTGGCGACCGCGTGGGCGCTTGCGGCGCCTCGACTCGAAACCGGCGGCCGGCTGGTGGTGATGCACCGCGTTCAGGGGGAGGAGGACGCTACCGTCATCGCGCCGCCGTCCTCCCGGGTGCTGGATCGGCGCAGTGTCCACATTGCGGGGCTCGAGCGTCCGCACGACATCGTCGTGCTGGGCGCAGCGGATGACAGGTGCGATGCTCTCCCTGGAGACGATAACGCGAGGGACGGTCCGTGACCCGAATCGTTGCGATAGCCAATCAGAAGGGCGGTGTGGGCAAGACCACGACTGCGGTAAACCTGAGCGCGTCCCTGGCGCTGTCCGGGAGCCGGGTGCTGCTGGTGGACCTCGATCCCCAGGGCAACGCCACCATGGGCTCGGGCATCAACAAGAACGACGTCGAGGTGAGCATCTACGACTGGCTGATCGAAGGCCGCGAGCTCAAGGACGTGGTGCGACGCTGTCAGGGCGGGTACGAACTGCTGCCGGGCAACACCGACCTGACCGCTGCGGAGCTCGATCTGCTGCGCCAGGAACGCCGCGAATTCCGCATGCGCGACCGCATGCACGAAGTCCGCGGGCGCTACGACTACGTGATCATCGACTGCCCGCCGTCGCTCAACATCCTTACGCTGAACGCCCTCATTGCCGCGGACGGGGTGTTGATCCCGATGCAGTGCGAGTATTACGCCCTGGAAGGACTGACTGCGCTCCTCGACACCATCGAGGGGGTGCGCGGCCGCGGCAACCCCGACCTCGCCGTGGAGGGCCTGTTGCGAACCATGTACGATCCGCGCAACAGCCTCACCCGCGACGTGTCGAGACAGCTCATCCAGTACTTCGGCGACAAGGTCTTTCGCACCGTGGTGCCGCGCAACGTGCGTCTCGCCGAGGCGCCAAGCCACGGGCTGCCGGCGATTCTCTACGATCGTCACTCGCGCGGCGCCGTGGCCTACATGGCCCTGGCAGGCGAGTTGCGACGTAAGCACGGAGACGCTACGTGAGCAGAAAGCGCCTGGGGCGGGGTCTCGATGCGCTGCTCGGCGGCGAGGCGCCGAGCGAACCACGGAGTCCGGCGGAGCAGGGCGAGATCGCCATCGACGACGTGGTGCGCGGCCGCTACCAGCCGCGCCGCGAGTTTGCCGAGGAAGGCCTCAAGGAACTGGCCGCGTCGATCAAGGCGCAGGGACTGATGCAGCCCATCGTGGTGCGCAGGCGCCCCCAGGGCGGCTTCGAGCTGATTGCCGGGGAGCGGCGCTGGCGGGCGTCGAAGCTCGCCGGTTTTCAGCGCATCCCGGCCATCGTCAAGGAAGTCAGCGACGAACAGGCCTCGGCGATGGCGCTGATCGAGAACATTCAGCGCGAGGACCTCAACCCGCTGGAAGAGGCGTTCGCCATGCAGCGCCTGCGCGACGAGTTCGAACTCACCCAGCAGCAGGTCGCCGATGCCGTGGGCAAGTCCCGGGTTGCCGTGGCGAACCTGCTGCGTCTGCTCAATCTCGCTCCGCCGGTGCGCGAGATGCTGCAGCGCGGAGCCATCGAGATGGGTCACGCCCGGGCCCTTCTGACCCTGGAGCCGCTGGAACAGGAGCGCATCGCTCGGGAAGTAGCGGTCAAGCAGCTTTCCGTACGCCAGACGGAGGCCCTGGTGCGGCAGCGTCAGGCGCGCTCCGGCGGATCCGCCGGCGGTGGCGCACGTGGCGGCGGCGGCCGCGCCCCGGTCCGGGATCCCGATACCGTGCGTCTGGAGCAGGATCTGTCGGATCGGATCGGCGCGCCGGTCTCGATCAGCCACGGCGGCGGCGGCGGCGGCCAGCTGGTAATCAGCTATACCTCCCTCGACGAACTCGAAGGGATTCTCAAGCATCTGCGTTGAACCGGAGATATAGCGTCCATATAATACGCGCCGCCTTTGGGGGCCTGCCGTTGCTGGCGGGATGGACGTGAAGGGGCTGGCGCAAGGGGAAAGACGCCTGCCTCTGGTCATCGTCGGTTTGCAGACGATTACGTCGCTGGTAGTCGCGGCGGGGTTCTCATTGGCTGACAATTCGCACGCCGCCGCGGCGTTGCTGGCGGGGGCGGTGTGTGTCGGCCCCGCTGGATACTTCGCCTGGCGGACGACGGCGGAACGCTCACCTGGCCGACTGCTTGGTCAGGGGGTGATGAAGTTTCTGCTGACGCTGACATTGATGGCGCTGGTGTTTGCGGTTTTCCGGCCCGCACCGCTGGCGTTTTTCGGCACCTTCGTACTCATGCAGTCGATGTACGCGGTTGGGCCATTGGCGTTTGCTGACAGGAATCGCTGACAGCAGACGAATCGGTACCTTAGGTACCTCGAAGGAGCTTAGTGGGCAAGGCATGGCGAGCGGCACCGAGACTTCCGGCGAATACATCAAGCATCACCTGACCAACCTCGTGTACGGCGAGCTGCCGGACGGATCCTGGGGATTCGCGCACAACGCCGAAGAAGTCGCGAACATGGGCTTCTGGTCGATCAACGTCGACTCCATGGCCTGGTCCATCGGCCTCGGGATCCTGTTCGTGGCCATCTTCCGCACTGCCGCCAGGAAAGCGACTGCCGGCATTCCGGCCGGGCTGCAGAACTTCGTCGAGATGGTCGTGGAATTCGTCGACGACAACGTCCGCAGCATCTTCACCTACAAGAACGACATGGTGGCGCCGCTGGGCCTTACCATCTTCGTCTGGGTGTTCCTGATGAATCTGATGGATCTCGTGCCCGTCGACTGGATCCCGGGGCTCGCCGCCGCCGCCGGCATTCACTACATGAAGATCGTCCCCACCACCGACCCGAACATCACCCTGGGCATGGCGCTGGCCGTGTTCGTCCTGGTCATCTATTTCAGCATCGCCCGCAAGGGCCTGGGCGGGTTCCTCGGCGAGCTGCTGTTCCATCCGTTTCCCAAATTCGCCGCGCCCGTGAATTTCATTCTCGAGGGCGTGACGCTGCTGGCCAAACCCATCTCCCTGGGTCTGCGGCTGTTCGGCAACATGTATGCGGGCGAGATGATATTCATTCTGATCGCTCTCATGTACACCGGTGGCTTCGTGATGGGTCTGTTCGGCGGCGTTCTGCAATGGGGGTGGGCGATGTTCCACGTCCTGATCATCACGCTGCAGGCCGGCATCTTCGCGGTGCTGTCAGTGGTGTACCTGGCACAGGCGCACGACGTCGAATCGGAGCACTGACGCGACGAAACCGCCCGCGGGAGAGACCGCGGGGCGATAACAACTCGAAACCTTGGAGTGAACATGGATCTTATTTATCTAGCAGCCGCACTGATGATGGGCCTGGGCGCCATCGGCGCCGCCATCGGCGTGGGCATCCTGGGTGGCAAATTCATGGAAGGCGTAGCCCGGCAGCCGGAACTGCTGCCCATGCTCAGAACTCAGCTGTTCATCATCCTCGGTCTGGTCGACGCCGTGCCGATGATCGCGGTGGGCATCAGCCTTTACCTGATCTTTGCGCTGGCCGGCTGATACCGGCGCACCCGCGCTTCATGGGTGACTTAACGGACTCGAGGTGAGGCTATGACACTCAATCTGACGCTCATTGGTCAGAGCATCACGTTCCTGGTGTTCGTGTGGTTCTGCTGGAAGTACATCTGGCCGCCGCTCGTCAACGCCATGCAGGAACGCCAGAAAGCGATAGGCGAAGGTCTGGCGGCCGCCGAGCGGGCCTCGAAGGACCTCGACCTGGCCCAGGAACGAGCCACGGATCAGCTGCGCGAGGCCAAGGACGAGGCAGCGAAGATCATCGATCAGGCCCGCGGTCAGGCCAACCAGATGATCGAGAACGCCAAGAACGAAGCGCGCGCCGAGGGCGAGCGACTGCGCGAGGCGCAGCGCGCCGAGATCGAGCAGGAGGTCAATCGCGCGAAGGAAGCGCTGCGTGGCCAGGTTGCTGCGCTGGCCGTCGCGGGCGCGGAGAAAGTGCTCGGGGCGAACATCGATCAGTCCCGGCACCGCGAACTGCTCGACCAGCTGGCCGCGGAGCTTTAGGAGCAACGCATGGCGGAACTCGCGACACTGGCCCGGCCTTACGCCAATGCGGTATTCGATCTGGCGAAGAGCGACCGGGCCCTCGACGCCTGGTCCCGGATGCTGGCGCTTCTGGCTGCGGCCAGCGTGGAACCCAGGGTGCGCCGCCTGCTCGACTCGCCGGATCTGGCGGCACAGGCCAAAGCGCATCGCCTCGCCGAGCTGTGCGGAGACGAGCTGAACGACAAGGCGCGCAATCTCGTCGGCCTGCTCGCGCGCAACAAGCGGCTCGACATCATCGACGAGATCCGCGGGCAGTTCGAGGAACGCAAAGCCGAGGCGGAACGGGTCCTCGAGGTCGAAGTGGTGACGGCCTATGAGCTCGGTGACGAGCAGGCGGAAACGCTGCGCAGCGCGCTGCAGCGCAAGTTCGACCGGGAAGTGAATCTCACCGGCCGGGTGGACGCTCGAGTGCTCGGCGGCGCCGTGATCCGGGCCGGCGACACGGTCATCGACGCATCGCTGCGCGGCCGTCTGGACAAGCTCGCCGAATCGTTGCAGCGCAATTAGTGCGGCGCACAGGAAAACTGAGGAACCCAACATGCAGCAACTGAATCCTTCCGAGATCAGCGACATCATCAAGCGCCGCATCGAGAGCCTCGATGTCCATGCGGAAGCTCAGAACGAAGGCACCATCGTCGGCGTCTCGGACGGCATCGTACGCATCCACGGACTCGCGGACGCGAAGTACGGTGAGATGATCGAATTCCCCGGCGGCCTGTACGGCATGGCGCTGAACCTCGAACGCGACTCCGTCGGGGTCGTTGTGCTCGGCGCTTACGAGAACCTTTCGGAAGGTATGACCGCGCGTTGCACCGGTCGCATTCTCGAGGTGCCCGTAGGCCGCGAACTGCTCGGCCGCGTGGTGGACGCGCTGGGAAATCCCATCGACGGCAAAGGGCCGCTGAATGCCTCGGAAACGTCTCCGATCGAAAAGGTGGCGCCCGGTGTGATCGCGCGCCAGTCGGTGGACCAGCCGGTGCAGACCGGCCTGAAAGCCATCGACGCCATGGTGCCGATCGGGCGCGGCCAGCGCGAGCTGATCATCGGCGACCGGCAGATCGGCAAGACGGCGATTGCGATCGACACCATCATCAACCAGAAAGACAGCGGCATTAAGTGCATCTACGTGGCGATCGGTCAGAAGATGTCCACCATCGCCAACATCGTGCGCACCCTGGAAGAATACGGGGCGATGGAGAACACCATCGTCGTCGCCGCGGGGGCGGCGACCCCCGCGCCCATGCAGTTCATCGCGCCGTACTCCGGCTGCTCCATGGGCGAGTACTTCCGCGATCGCGGCGAAGACGCGCTGATCATCTACGACGACCTCACCAAGCAGGCCTGGGCCTACCGGCAGATTTCTCTGCTGCTGAAGCGCCCGCCGGGTCGTGAGGCCTACCCCGGCGACGTTTTCTATCTGCACTCGCGGCTGCTCGAGCGTGCCTCCCGGGTGAACGCCGACTACGTCGAGGCGTTCACCAACGGCGCGGTCAAGGGCAAGACCGGGTCGCTCACTGCGCTGCCGATCATCGAGACCCAGGCCGGCGACATCTCGGCCTTCGTGCCGACCAACGTGATTTCCATCACCGACGGTCAGATCTTCCTCGACACCGACCGCTTCAACTCCGGAATCCGGCCCGCCATGAGCCCGGGAACCTCGGTGTCGCGGGTGGGCGGCTCGGCCCAGGTGCCGTTCATGAAGAAGATCTCCGGGGGCATCAAGCTGGCCCTGGCCCAGTACCGGGAACTGGCGGCGTTCTCTCAGTTCGCGTCGGATCTCGACGAGGCGACCCGGCGTCAGCTCGAGCACGGCCAGCGCGTGGAAGAGCTGATGAAGCAGAAGCAGTTTCAGCCGAAGAGCGTGGCGGAGATGGGCATCAGCCTGTTCGCGGCCACCGAGGGCTACCTGCGCGACGTGCCGGTCAACAAGGTGCTCGAGTTCGAGCTCGGACTGATCGCCTACATGAAGTCGGAACACGCCGAGTTCATGCAGATGGTGAACGAGACCGGCGCCTACAACGACGATGTCGTGGCGGAGATGAAGCAGGCCATCGAGGCCTACAAGAAGACCGTGTCCTTCTGAAAGAAGGCCGTGTCCTTCTGAGGCGCTGGAACGGAACTCCCTGAGGGAACGAACAGGTTATGGCAGTCGGCAAAGAGATCAAGAAGAAGATCGGCAGCGTGTCCAACACGCAGAAGATCACCAGCGCCATGCAGATGGTGGCGGCGAGCAAGATGCGCCGTACCCAGGAACGCATGCGCGAGGGCAAGCCGTACGCCGAGAAGATCCGCGCGGTGATCGGCCACCTGGCCAATGCCAATCCCGAGTACCACCACATCTACATGGAAGAGCGCGAGATCAAGCGTATCGGTTACGTGGTTGTGTCGACGGACAAGGGGCTGTGCGGCGGCCTCAACGTGAACCTGTTCAGGATTCTCGTTCGCGATATGGCCGAGTGGCACGCCAAAGGCATCGAATCCGACCTCGGCCTGGTCGGCAACAAGGCCCAGCGGTTCTTCCGTTCCATCGGCGGCAACGTCACGGCGGCCATCAGTGGCGTTGGTGAGGTGCCGACGCTGTCCGAGCTGATCGGCGGCATCAAGATCATGCTCGATGCCTACGCGAACGGCAGGATCGACCGTCTGTTCATCGTCAGCAACGAGTTCGTCAACACCATGACCCAGTCGCCGGTCATCCGCCAGCTGCTGCCGCTGGATCCGGCGGCCGAGGCGGAGTTCCACCATCGCTGGGACTACATCTACGAGCCGGAGGCGAAGGAGCTGATCGAGGAACTGGTCGCCCGGTTCATTGAGTCTCAGGTCTACCAGGCGGTGGTGGAGAACGGCGCCTGTGAGCAGGCGGCGAAGATGATCGCGATGAAGAACGCAACGGAAAACGCGGAAAAGCTGATCGACGAGCTGACGCTGATCTACAACAGCGCGCGCCAGGCGGCCATCACCCAGGAAATTGCCGAGATCGTCGGGGGCGCCGCCGCCGTTTGATGACGCCGGGCTCCCGCATCAACAAAGAACATCTGAGAGGCTAGGAAAACATGAGCAGCGGTCGAATCGTTCAAATCATCGGCGCCGTCATCGACGTGGAGTTCAAGCGCGAGGACGTGCCCAAGGTGTATGACGCCCTGCGGGTCAACGAGACCGGGCTGACCCTCGAAGTTCAGCAGCAGCTCGGCGACGGCGTCGTGCGGACCATTGCCATGGGTTCTTCGGATGGTCTTTCCCGGGGTCTGGCTGTGGAGAACACCGGCCATGCCATCAGCATTCCCGTGGGCGAGGAGACCCTGGGCCGGATCATGAACGTGCTGGGCGAGCCCATCGACGAGAAGGGACAGGTCAACGCCCGGGAGCAGATGCCGATCCACCGCGAGGCACCGAGCTACGAGGACCAGCGCGGCGGCAACGAAGTGCTGGAGACCGGCATCAAGGTGATCGACCTGATCTGTCCGTTTGCCAAGGGCGGCAAGGTGGGCCTGTTCGGCGGTGCCGGCGTGGGTAAGACCGTGACCATGCTCGAGCTGATCCGCAACATCGCCACCGAGCACGCGGGTCTTTCTGTGTTCGCCGGCGTTGGCGAGCGCACCCGGGAAGGCAACGACTTCTACCACGAGATGCAGGATTCCGGGGTGCTGGACAAGATCTCCCTGGTGTTCGGGCAGATGAACGAGCCGCCGGGAAACCGCCTGCGGGTGGCGCTGACCGGGCTGACCCTGGCGGAAAAGTTCCGCGACGAGGGCCGCGACGTGCTCCTGTTCGTCGACAACATCTACCGCTACACGCTGGCGGGCACCGAAGTGTCGGCGCTCCTCGGCCGGATGCCCTCCGCGGTGGGTTATCAGCCGACCCTGGCCGAGGAGATGGGCGTGCTCCAGGAGCGCATTACCACGACCAAGACCGGGTCGATCACCTCGGTGCAGGCGGTATACGTGCCGGCCGACGACCTTACCGACCCGTCGCCGGCCACCACCTTCGCGCACCTCGACTCCACCGTGACGCTTTCCCGGGCCATCACCGATCTCGGCATCTACCCGGCGGTGGATCCCCTCGACTCCACCAGCCGCCAGCTCGATCCGCTGGTGGTGGGGCAGGATCACTACGACGTGGCGCGCGGCGTGCAGCAGGTGCTGCAGCGCTACCAGGAACTGCGCGACATCATCGCCATCCTCGGCATGGACGAGCTCTCCGAGGAGGACAAGCAGCTGGTGTACCGGGCACGGAAGATCCAGAAGTTCTTCTCCCAGAGTTTCTTCGTCGCCGAGACCTTCACCGGCAACCCCGGCGTTTACGTCAGCCGGGACGACACCGTGCGCAGCTTCAAGGCAATTCTCGACGGCGAGTACGACCAACTGCCGGAAGACGCCTTCTATATGGTGGGCACCATCGAGGACGCGGTGGAGAAAGCCAAGAAGATGGAAAGCAAGTAAGCGGCTGCCAGGTAACGAAAACGGGAGCGCCCAATGGCCATGACCATGCATTGCGACATCGTGAGCGCCGAAGAGGAGATCTTCTCCGGGCGCGTCACTCTGGTGAGCGTCACCGGCACCATGGGTGAGCTCGGCATCATGCCCGGCCATGCGCCCCTGCTCACCGGTATCCGTCCGGGTCCGGTGCGGTTGAAGTTCGACAACGGCTCCGAGGAGGTGTTCTTTGCCTCCGGCGGCTTCCTCGAAGTCCAACCCGGCGTGGTCACCCTGCTGGCGGACACCGCGGTGCGCGCCGAAGATCTCGACGAGGCCGCTGCCGTCGAAGCCGCGAAGGCGGCCGAGCACGCGCTGCAGGAGCGAACCGGCGCGGTCGAGTTCTCGGTCGCCGCCGCCCAGCTTGCCGAAGCCATGGCGCGCCAGCGCACCCTCGAGGAGCTGAAACGCCGGCGTCGCTGAGCGGGTCCCCGGCCGCGGCCGCGGCGGGACCAATTCGATTACAAAGCCTTTCGGCCAGCGCCACGGTTTTTCTCCCGCACCCCGGTATAATGCGGGCTTTGCGCCCGAGGCGCCGCGATGAAACAGGCCCTTCCCCTCGAAGTCGTGGTCCTGGCCGCCGGTCAGGGCAAGCGCATGGCTTCGACCCTTCCCAAAGTGCTCCATTCCCTCGCCGGACGGCCGCTGCTGCACCACGTTCTCGACAGCGTGGCCGCGCTGGACCCGTCGCGGATCCACGTGGTGGTAGGGCACGGCGTCGACGCGGTGCGTGGCGCCGTCGCCGCGGACGTCAACTGGGTGACCCAGAGCGAGCCCCGCGGCACCGGTCATGCGGTGGCTCAGGCGCTGCCGGGAGTGGCCGACGACGCGCTGCTGCTGGTGGTGTATGGCGACGTGCCGCTGATCACCGCGCGCACCCTCGGCGACGTGGTCGCAGCGGCCGGTGACACAAGCCTGGCGCTGGTCACCGCGGACCTCGACGATCCTGCGCAGCTCGGGCGCATCGTCCGCGAAGACGGCGGCGGCATCACGGGCATCGTCGAGTTCCGCGACGCGACCGACGAGCAGCGTGCCATTCACGAGGTGAACTCGGGCATCCTCGCCGCGCCGAAGGCCCTGCTGGCCCCGCTGCTCGAACGGCTCAGTCCGGACAACGCCCAGGGCGAGTACTACCTGACCGACGTCGTCGGCATGGCGGTCGCCCAGGGGGTCTCGGTGCACGGCCTCACGGTGGCGGATGCCCTCGAGATCAGCGGGATCAACGACCGGGCCGAACTCGCGGCCCTGGAACGGGTGTGTCAGCGTCGCGCCGTTGCCGGGTTGATGTCCGCCGGCGTGTCGGTGGCGGATCCGGACCGGGTGGACGTCCGCGGCCGGGTAACGGCCGGCCAGGACTGCTTCCTCGACGTCAACGTGGTCCTCCTGGGGGACGTCGTCCTCGGCAGCAACGTCTACGTCGGTCCGGGCGCGGTAATCGTCGACTCCCGAATCGGTGACGACACCCGCATCGAACCGCACACCGTGATCGAAGGCGCCCGGGTTGGCCGCGGCTGTACGCTCGGACCGTTCGCCCATCTGCGGCCGGGGTCCGAGCTCGCGGATCGGGTCAAGATCGGCAATTTCGTCGAGACCAAGAAAACGCGCCTCGGCGAAGGCACCAAGGCCAATCACCTGGCTTACCTGGGCGATGCGACGCTCGGTGCCGACTGCAACGGCGGCGCCGGCACCATCACCTGCAACTACGACGGCGTCGACAAGCACCCAACGGTGATCGGCGACGGCGTGTTCGTCGGTACCAACACCACGCTGGTGGCGCCGCTCGAGATCGGCGACCGGGCGTATGTCGCCGCGGGCTCCACGGTGACCAGCAAGGTTGCGCCGGGTGAGCTCGCCGTCGGCCGCGGCCGGCAGCGCAACATCCAGGGCTGGAAGCGCCCGGGTCAGCGCAAGCCGAAAGCCTGACCGCGAGGGTGGCGACGCCGTCGCCTCGCATCGCCTCCCATCGCCTCCCATGGCTCGTTACAATGGCGGCCCGTAACTGATCCCGTAACCCGCATCCGCTCGCAGCGCGCCCGGGCGCGGGCGATGCAGTCCCATGGACGTAACCCACATCCTCGACAATCTGAATGACCGCCAGCGCGAGGCGGTGACCGCGCCCGTGGGCAATCATCTGGTCATTGCCGGCGCCGGCAGCGGTAAGACCCGGGTACTGGTGCATCGGATCGCCTGGCTCATCGAGGCCGAAGGCGTTTCGCCCCACGGCATTCTGGCCGTCACCTTCACCAACAAGGCCGCCGCCGAGATGCGCTCGCGCATCGAGGAGTTGCTGGACATCTCCGTGCGCACCCTGTGGGTGGGCACGTTTCACGGCCTCGCCCACCGGCTGCTGCGCATGCACTGGCAGGAGGCCGACCTGCCGCAGAACTTCCAGATTCTCGACGCCGACGATCAGCTGCGGCTGGTGAAACGGGTAATGCGCTCGCTGGACCTCGACGAGCAGAAATGGCCGCCGCGCCAGGCGGTCTGGTTCATCAACGGGCAGAAGGACGAGGGCCGGCGCGCCCGCGACCTGACGTCCGGCGACGATCTCTTTCAGATCACCCACAAGCGCGTCTACGAAGCCTACGAAGAGCTCTGCCAGCAGGGCGGACTGGTGGACTTTGCCGAGCTGCTGCTGCGCAGTCACGAGATCTGGCTGAACCGGCCCGAGCTGCTGGCTCACTACCAGCGCCGCTTCGGCCAGCTGCTGGTCGACGAGTTTCAGGACACCAATACCATCCAGTACGCCTGGTTGCGGGTGCTCGCCGGACGCAGCGGCAGGGTGATGGCGGTGGGTGACGACGATCAGTCCATCTACGGCTGGCGCGGCGCGCGGATCGAGAACATTCATCGCTTTCAGAAGGACTTTGCCGACGTCGGCGTGATCCGACTCGAGCAGAACTATCGCTCCACCGGCACCATCCTCAAGGCAGCGAACAGCCTCATCGGCAACAACGCCGACCGGCTCGGCAAGCAGCTGTGGACCGCCGGCGACGACGGTGAACCCATTCAGGTGTACTCAGGCTACAACGACCTGGACGAGGCGCGCTTCGTCGCCGAGCGGGCTCAGGAATGGATCGAAGCCGGCGGCAGCCCGGACGAAGTCGCGGTACTGTATCGTTCCAACGCTCAGTCGCGGGTTCTGGAGGAAGCCATGCTGCGGCTGCAGATCCCCTATCGGATCTACGGCGGCGTGCGCTTCTTCGAGCGGGTCGAGATCAAGAACGCCCTGGCTTACATGCGCCTGCTGCACGATCGTCACTCAGACCCGGCGTTCGAGCGCGTAGTCAACACCCCGACCCGCGGCATTGGTGACAAGACGCTGGAAGCGGTGCGCGAGATCGCGCGCGCGCGCCGGGTGTCGCTATGGCAGGCGGCCAAGCTCGGCATCGGAGAGAGTCTGTTCACGGCACGCACCGCGGCCAAGCTCGCGGAGTTCCTGCGCCTGGTCGATGAGCTCGCCGAAGCGTGCAGCGGCCTGCCGCTGCACGAACTTGCCGACGCCTGCATCCAGGCCACGGGTCTGCTCGATTTTCATGCCCGCGAGCGTGGCGAGCGCGGCCTGGCGCGCAAGGAGAACCTGGAGGAACTGGTCAGCGCCTGTCGTCAGTTCACCGGCGAGCTGGTGTTCCCCATGGAGAACGGCGATCGGGCGGAGGTCCCGGTGCTCGAGGAGTTTCTCGACCAGGTGGCGCTGGATTCCGGTGATCGCGAAGCCCAGTCCGGACCGGCACTGCAGATGATGACCCTGCATTCGGCCAAAGGGCTCGAGTTCCCGCTGGTGTTTCTCTCCGGCATGGAGGAGGGTCTGTTCCCGCATCGCATGTCGGCAGAGGAGCCCGGGCGCCTCGAGGAGGAACGGCGTCTGTGCTACGTGGGCATTACCCGGGCAATGAAGATGCTGTATCTGAGCCACGCCGAAACCCGCCGTCTGCACGGCCAGGACACCTACAATCGGCCTTCGAGGTTCCTGACGGAGGTGCCGCGCGAGCTCGTTCAGGAAGTGCGCATGGGCGGGGCGGTGCATCGGCCCTACGGCGGTAGCGGTGGCCGGCGCGGCTCGGTGACAGGCACACTCACGGATGTCGACGTTCCGGGTCTGCGCATGGGTCAGCGGGTCCATCACGCAAAGTTCGGTGAGGGCGTGGTGCTGCAGAGCGAGGGCAGTGGCGATCGCGCCCGGGTTCAGATCAACTTCCAGGATGCCGGCGCCAAATGGCTGATGATGGGGTACGCGAATCTGCAGCCTCTGGATTGACCCAGCGTCGCGCCGACGACGCGCCTGAGACGAATCAGTCTACGGAGAAACCACCATGAAGAGTCTGTGTGCCGCGCTGCTGCTGCTGCTGGTCGGCTGCACGGAGGCGGGCGACCCCGCCGCCGGAGCCACCGGAGGTACCGTGGCCCCGCAGCAGCAGGTGTTCCGCTGGAAGCTGATCACCACCTGGCCGAAGAACCTGCCCGGACTGGGGATGGCGCCGGAGCGCCTCGCCGAGCGGCTCCGGGTGATGAGCGGCGGACGTCTGGACATCAAGGTCTACGGCGCCGGTGAGCTGGTGGGCGCGTTCGAGGTGTTCGACGCGGTCTCCCAGGGCACCGCGGAGATGGGTCACGGCGCCGCCTACTACTGGCGCGGCAAGATTCCGGTGGCCGCCATGTTCTCCACCGTACCGTTCGGCATGACGGCCCAGGAGATGAATGCCTGGCTGCACTACGGCGGCGGGCTGGAACTATGGCGCGAGCTCTACGCGCCCTTCGATCTGGTGCCCATGGCGGCGGGCAATACCGGCGTGCAGATGGCGGGCTGGTTCAACAAGGAGATCAACTCGGTCGCCGACCTAGAGGGTCTGAAGATGCGCATCCCGGGGCTCGGCGGCGAGGTGCTGGAACGGGTCGGCGGCGAGCCCGTGTCCATGCCCGGCAACGAGGTCTTCTCCAACATGCAGATGGGCGTGATCGACGCCACCGAATGGGTGAGCCCGTTCAACGATCTGGCGCTGGGCCTGCACACCGTGGCCGAGTACTACTACTACCCGGGGTGGCACGAGCCGGGCCCGACCACCGAGCTGATCGTCAACCGGCAGGCCTGGGAGCGGCTGCCTCCGGATCTGCAGATGCTGGTCGAGACCACCGCGCGGGCCATAAACGAGGACACCCTGTCGGAGTTCACCGCGCGCAACGCCCAGGCATTGAAGACGCTGGTGGAGGAACATGGCGTGAAGCTCCGGCGTCTGCCCGATGACGTCCTCGAGCGGCTGAAAGCGGCGTCCGCCGAGGTGGTGGCGGAGGCGGCCGAGAGCGATCCGCTGGCGCGCCGGATCTACGATTCCTACACGGCGTTCCTCGCGGAAGTGCGCGCATACGACGCCGTTTCCGAGCAGGCCTATCTGAACGCGCGCTGAGGCGGGAGTCACCATGGAATTGAAAGCCACCGACTACGCGGTCGACGGGGTCTGCGCCGTGATCACCCTGAACCGCCCGGAACGCCTGAACGCCTGGACCGGACGCATGCACACCGAGTACCGCTGGTGCCTGGCCAGGGCGGACGCCGATCCGGCAGTCCGCGTCATCGTGGTCAGCGGCCGGGGCCGCGGGTTCTGCGTCGGCGGCGATGCCCAGGCGCTGAAGGGCCACGCCAGCCGCGGCGGCTACGACCCCGGCACGCCGGCCGAGCTCGCCCGCCCGGGCTACGCCACCGACGAACGCTTCGCCGCCAGCTTCGCCTACCACTTCGGCCTGTCGAAGCCCGTGATCGCCGCGGTGAACGGACCGGCCGCCGGCGTCGGCCTGGCGCTGGCCTGTTTCGCCGACCTGCGCTTTGCTGCCGCGGGGGCCAGGTTCACCACCGCCCACGGCAGGTTGAACCTGCCCGCCGAGTACGGCCTGTCCTGGCTGCTGCCGCGCATGGTCGGGCTCACCCGGGCCAACGAACTGCTGCTCTCGAGCCGGGTGTTTCTGGCCGAGGAAGCTCTGCAGATCGGGCTGGTCAACCGCGTGCTTCCGGCCGCCGAGGTGCTGCCGGCGGCGCTCGCCTATGGCGCCGATCTGGCGCGCACCGTGGCGCCGGAATCACTGCGCCAGACCCGCTGGCAGATCTACCGGGACCTGCATCGCGGCGTCGCCGATTCCGTCACGGATTCGGAGCGGCTGCTCGAAGACATGATGCGTCAGCCGGACTACGCGGAAGGGGTCGCCGCGTTCCTGGAGAAACGGCCGCCGAGCTGGAGCTAGGGCAGACGCTGCGCCCGCCCGGCGGTCCACACCCCCACCGGCCGGGTCAGCGCGGTCAGGTCCTCGAGCGGATCGCCGTCCACCAGCAGCACGTCGGCGGCGAGGCCCGCGGCCAGGCGTCCGGTGAGGCCATCCAGGCCGAGCGCGACCGCGGCCGCGCTGGTGGCCGTGCGCAGGGTCGCTTCCGCCGAACACCCGACGATGCGTCGGAATACCTCCAGGGCCTCCGCCAGCTGATGATGGAATACCCCGGGAATGCCGGCATCGGTGGAGGCCACGAACGGGATTCCGAGGGCAAGCATGGCCTGAAATGCGGCACGGATGTTGGTCAGCTTGGTGGGGTCGGGATTGTCCAGGTAGCGTTGCCAGCCGCGGTTCACGGTGGGCGATACCCAGACGCCGCGCTCCAGCACGATACGGGCGACGGCGTCGTCGTAGTTGCCGGCCCAGCCGTCGGCACCCATCCAGGAGCAGTGCTCGATGGTCCGCACCCCGGCGCGGGCGGCGAACTCGATGCCCTGCACGCCGTGGCAGTGGGCGGCCACCGGCAGATCGTGCGCGGCGGCGGCGGCGACGATGCCGCGCAGGGTCTCGAAGTCGAACTGGGCCCCTGCAGGATTGCTGCCGCGGGTGAAAAGCCCGCCGGTGGCCATGACCTTGATCAGGTCCACGCCGTGGTCGAGCTGGCGGGCGATCACCCCCCGGGCGTCGGCCAGATCATCGGCTTCGCCGCCCCAGAAGTGACAGTGCCCGCCGCGGCTGGTCACGGGCTGGCCGGCGCACAGCAGGCGCGGCCCGGCCACGGTGCCGTCGGCGATGCGTGCGCGCAGCTCGATTTCCGCCCAGGCGCCGCCGCCGAGATCCCGGGCCGTGGTGATTCCTGCCTGGGCCATGGCGCCGGCACGCTGGGCCATGGCCGCCGGATCGCGGGCGTCCTCGGGTGCGGGCGGGCTGCCGCGCTGCGGGTCCAGCTCCATGTGCACGTGGGCGTCGATCAGACCCGGCAGCGCGGTGGCACCGGCGCAGTCGATCACCGTGGTTCCGGCGGCGGCGCGCGGCGCCGTGCCGACGGCGCGGATCCGGCCGCGCTCGAGGTGCAACGTATCGGCGTCGAGACGTCGCTCGCCGTCCCAGATGCACAGGTTGCGGAGCAGGTAGCCGCCCGTCATCGGTACAGGGCTCCGGGCAACCAGGTGGCGAGCGCCGGCCACGCCAGCACGAACCCCAGCACCAGCAGCTGCAGGGCGACGAACGGTGCCGCGCCGCGATAGATGTCGCCGGTGCTCACCGTCGGCGGCGCCACCCCGCGCAGGTAGAACAGGGCGAAGCCGAAGGGCGGCGTGAGGAACGAGGTCTGCAGGTTGATGGCGATGAGCACGCCGAGCCACACCGGGTCGACGCCCATGGCCAGCAGCACGGGGCCGACGATGGGCACGACCACGAAGATGATTTCGATGAAGTCGAGCATGAAGCCGAGCAGGAAGATGACCACCAGGGTGATGGTCAGCGCACCCCAGACCCCGCCGGGCATGTCGGTGAACGCGGCGTGAACCAGGTCGTCGCCGCCGTAACCGCGGAACACCAGGGAAAACAGCGAGGCACCGATGAGAATGAAGAACACCATGGCGGTGGTGTTCAGGGTGGAGCGCGACACCTCGCGCAGCACCGGCCAGCTCAGGGCCCGATAGCCGAGCGCCAGCAGGGCCGCTCCTGCGGCACCGACGCCGGCCGCTTCCGTGGGGGTGGCGTAACCGCCGAGGATGGAGCCGAGTACGGCGACGATGAGTACCAGCGGCGGCAGCAGGCCGGACAGCAGCCGGCGCAGCGAGCCCGCCGCCACGACGGCCCCGGCACCGGCCGGCGCGCGCTGCGGCGCCAGCCAGGCCACGGCCAGCAGATAGACGGTGTAGAGCATCACCAGCACCAGTCCGGGAACGATGGCCGCGGCAAACAGGTCGCCGACGGAAACGGTCTTCGGCGCGAACACGCCTAGGCTCAGCTGGGCCTGCTGGTAGGCGTTGGACATGACGTCACCGAGCAGCACGAGGGCAATGGAGGGCGGAATGATCTGGCCCAGGGTTCCGGTGGCGCAGATCGTCCCCGTGGCGAGGCGCGGATCGTAACCCTGCTTGAGCATCGTGGGCAGAGACATCAGTCCCATGGTGACCACGGTGGCGCCGACGATGCCGGTGCTCGCCGCCATCAGCATGCCGACGAAGATCACCGCCAGCCCCAGCCCGCCGCGCATCCGACCCATCAGCGCCGATGCATTGCTGAGCAGCATATCGGCGATCCGCGTCTTCTCGAGCATCACCCCCATGAACACGAACAGGGGCACGGCGATGAGCGTCTGGTTGGTGACGATGCCGAACAGGCGCCCGGGGAGAAAGCCGAGGTCGCTGGCCTGGAACACGCCGGCGGCGATGCCGCCGAAGGCGAACAGCAGGGCCACGCCGCCCAGCGTCAGCGCGACGCTGTAGCCCGCGAGCAGCGCGGCGAACACGACGGCGAACATGAGCAGCGGAATCAGCTCAACCACGCACCCGCCTCAGCGTCTCGAGACAGCGGCCGATCTCGGCGATTCCCTGCAGAGTGAGCAGAACCGCGGTGAGGGGAATCAGGGTTTTGAGCAGGAACACACCGGGAATTCCGCCGACTTCGGAGGAGCCTTCGAGGATGCGCCAGGAGTTGGCCACGTAGCCGTAGCTGTATGCCAGCATGGCCAGCGCGACCGGCAGGAGCCCGAACACGTGGCCGACCAGATCGACCACGGCGCGGCCGCGCGCGCCCAGGCGCGCGTACACCAGGTCCACACGCACGTGGGCGTTTTCCTTGAGGGCGTAGGGGATGCCCAGCATGAACACCATGCCGTGCAGGTACAGCACGCCCTCCTGCAGCACGATGGCGCCCTGGCTGAAGGCGTAGCGCAGCACGACGATGGCCAGGGTCGTCAGCACCATGATCGGCAGCAGCCACGCGACGGCCCGGCCGATCGCGTCGGTGAGGCGGTCGATCAGCTCCGTCGCGCTCAGGATGCGCTCCCGGCCCCGAACAGCGCGGCTGCCGCCGGCGCCGTGGTCTCGAGCACGACGCCGGCGAACAGGGCGAACCCGACCCAGGTGTTGTTGCGAAACGCCTGAAAGCAGCCGCTGCGGCTGCGGTTCCGCATCAGAAACTGCTGGTAGACGAACAGACCGGCCGCGCTGCCGAGGCCGAGGTGGTAGAAGGCGCCGAACTCGAGCTGAGATCCGAGCAGCGCCAGGGTCAGCAGAGCGCTCGCCTGCAGCAGGCCGACCATGAACCGGTCCGCGGTCCCGAACAGAATGGCCGTGGACTTTATGCCGACCTGAAGATCGTCTTCGCGGTCGACCATGGCGTACTGGGTATCGTAGGCGACGATCCACAGCAGGCTGCCGACGAACAGTAGCCAGGCCTCGGCCGGCACATGGTCGGCCACCGCCGCGTAGGCCATGATGATCGCCCAGCTGAACGCCGCACCCAGCACCACCTGGGGCAGGTAGGTCCAGCGCTTCATGAACGGATACAGCACCGCCAGGCCGAATCCCACCAGCGCCAGCAGACGCGTCAGCGGGTTGAGGAACAGCAGCAGCAGGGCGGCCACGGCCGCCAGCCCGACGAACAGCGCCAGTGCTTCCGCCGTCGAGACCCGACCGGCGGTGAGCGGCCGGTCCCGGGTGCGCTCCACGTGGCGGTCCCAGCCCCGGTCTGCGAAATCGTTGATCACGCATCCGGCCGAGCGCATGACGAACGTGCCGACGGCGAAAACCACGACGAGCAGCCACGGCGGATAGCCGTCACCGGCCAGCCACAGCGCCGCCAGCGTCGGCCACAGCAGCAACAGGGTGCCGACGGGCCGGTCGAGGCGCATGAGCTCGAGGTAGGTGGCGAGGCGCGCGTGCATGGGCGGGGAGTCTAACCGCTCGGCGCCTGGGTGTGGGAGGTGTGGGCTGTGGAAGGTCGCAGAAGGTCGGTCGCCGAGAATTGATTTGCTGCGCGCGGGCGTCTTTGTCGTCGGTGTTCCTGGGTAGCTGGGAGCCTGAAAGCTTCGCAAATCAATTCTCGGCACCCTTCACGACGCCCTTCCACATCCTTGCCGGGTGGGCGTCGTGCGGGCGTCACAGGGGATGGGTATCCCACACCCACCGGGTCAACGCGGCGGCAGCATCGGTGGTTCGGGTGAATTCGGTGATGTGCGGGCGTGCTCGGAGAAATACCTTTTCGAATGTTCAGGCCCCCAGCGCCATCTGAGCCCCTCCGACGACTCTGTCGCCCGCTTTCGAAAAGGTGTTTCTCCGAGCGCGTCAGCGCGTAGATCCCATGGAATCACCCAGCATCGCTAACCTGCCGTCCGCGTTGATTTTTCCCCAACTGGGAAGTAGCTTAGCCCGCTGCTCAGGAATTCCCACGGGACGGACGGCGAATGCGGAAGTGGCAGTGCATCGTTTGCGGCTGGATCTACGACGAGGCCGAAGGCTACGAAGACGAAGGCATCGCGCCAGGTACCCGCTGGGAGGACGTTCCCGAGGATTTCGTGTGCCCGGAATGCGGGGTCAGCAAGGAAGACTTCGAAATGATCGAAGTCGGATAGACCGGCGATGAACCTGACCGTCAGGATCCTCGTCGGCATGTTCGCGGGACTCGTGGTCGGGGTGGTGATCAAGCAGTTCGGGCTGCCGGACGGTCACTGGGTCTACAGCGCCGTCGTCAACGGCTTCATCGACGCCGGCGGCAGGATCTTCATCGCCAGCCTGCAGCTCATGGTGGTGCCGCTGGTGCTGGTGTCGCTGATCTGCGGCGCCGCCAGTCTCGGCAACTCAGGCAACATGGGCCGGGTCGGCGGCAAGGCCATCGGTCTGTATCTCGCCACTACCGCCATCGCCATCAGCATCGCCCTGGCGCTCGCCCTGCTGGTGGATCCCGGCAAGGGCGCGGGCCCGCCGCCCATGGACGTGACCTTCGACCCCGGCGAGCCCGCCAGCATCAAGGACACCCTCATCGCCATCTTCCCCACCAACCCGGTGGCGGCGATGGCCGAGGGCAACATGCTGCAGATCATCGTGTTCGCGATTCTGTTCGGCATCGCGGTGAGTCACGCGGGGGAGTCCGGGGCGCGGCTCATCGGCTTCTTCGACGATGTCAACGAGGTGCTGATGCGCCTCATCACCATTCTCATCAAGCTGGCGCCGATTGGCGTGTTCTGCCTGATGACCCGGCTCTTCGCCACGGAAGGTTTCGACGAGATCTACAAGCTGATTCGCTACTTCTTCACCGTCATCGGGGCGCTGGCGATCCACATGTTCGTGGTCTATCCGCTGCTGCTCACGCTGCTCGCGCGGGTGAATCCGCTGATTTTTCTGCGCAAGATGCGCGAGCCCATGCTGGTCGGGTTCTCCACCGCATCGAGCGGCGCCACCCTTCCGGTGACCCTGCGCACCGTCGAGCATCGCATCGGGGTGAAGAACGAGGTCGCGTCGTTTTCGGTGCCGCTGGGAGCCACGATCAACATGGATGGCACCGCCATCATGCAGGGCGTGGCCACGGTGTTTATCGCCCAGTTCTATCAGGTGGGACTCGACGTCAGCGACTACCTGATGGTGATCCTCACCGCGACCATGGCGTCCATCGGCACCGCCGGCGTGCCCGGGGTGGGGCTGATCATGCTGACCATGGTTCTGACCCAGGTCGGGCTGCCGGTGGAGGGCATCATGCTGATCATCGGCGTGGACCGGATTCTCGACATGCTCCGCACAGCGGTCAACATCACCGGCGACGGCACGGTGGCGACGATCGTCGCGAGCAGCGAGAACGATCTCGACATGGACGTGTTCAACGACCCGGACGCCGGCCGGGTGATCGAAGACGATCGCCCGCGCCGCCGCAGCGCCTGAGGCGACCGCCGGCCCGCCTCAGTGGGTCAGGGTTCCCGCCAGGTCGTCCAGCTGCTCGCTCGATTCGTTCAGCAGTTTCAGCAGCTCGCTGAGGTCTTCCTGAGTCAGCCCCAGAGCGTCGAGCTCCTCGGCGTCGGGCAGCGCCGGCGGGTGATCGGTGATCCCCTGGCTGCCGAGCAGGGTGCGGGTCAGGCGCAACAGCCGGGCGTAGGTGTGGTTCGGGCCCTGGTAGTCGGGCCGATACTGAAAGCGCACCGCGTCGGTCACCGCCTCCGGCACCGACCAGCACTCCAGCAGCGCGGCCGTCAGCACTTCCCGCGGCATCTGCAGCACGAACTGGTCGACGAAGGTGTGCGGCAGGTGGCGGTTGGCTTCCTGCAGGGCGCAGATGGTGGCGTACTGGTGCGGGAAAACGTGGCCCACCACCAGGGTGCCGAAGTTGGCCAGAAGACCAATCAGGTAGCACAGGCCGCTGGCCGGGCGGTTGCCCTTGGGCATGCGCCGCGCCAGGTTCTCCATGGCGGCGGCGGTGAACACCGCTTCCAGCCAGAACGTCGGCAGTCCGCGGACCTCGGTGTCCGGAAGGCGCAGGGTCTGTCCCAGCGCCATGCCCAGCGCCATGCTCATCACGGTATCGAGACCCAGCACCCGCATCACCGCCTCGTCGATGGTGCGGGCCGGTGGGTTCGGGTTGTAGAACGCCGAATTGGCCCAGCCCATGATGCGGGCGGCGATGCTCGGGTCGGTTTCGACGATGCGCACCAGATCGCGGAGGTCGAAATTGGGGTCGCTCTGCAGCGCCACGATGCGCCGTGCGGTTTCCGGCAGGGGCGGGATGTGCAGGGTCTGATCGAGACGTGCCTGCATGCGCTGGGCCGTGAACCGGGACAGCGTTTCGCCGATCTGGCTCATGTCGTCCGCGCGGTCGGCCGGCGTGGGCTCCGCGCCGATGTCCTGGGTGAAGGTGCCGGTGCTCACGGACAGCGACGGATCCAGCAGGTCCGTCCCCCGGGCTTGCACGAAAGCGCCGGGTTCGGCGCTGGCGAGCGCTAACTTACCCGTCTGGATGAGGCTTTCCTCCACCACCACCGGGAGGCCGTAGACGCCGGGAACCGCCGACGTCGGCTCATCCACCCGATAGGGCAGGGCGCGCAGCGGCCGGCCGGTGGCCGCGCGCACGGCGGCCACGTCCAGCATGCCCTGCTCCGGGGCCAGCACCTGAACTTCGCCGCGCTCGTCGGCCATGATCAGCGCACGGACCCGTTCTTCGAGTGGAGGATTCGGATAGGGTTTGAGATTGCGGGGCGAACCGAGTGTCTGGGGTGCCTGGTCGAATGCCGCCATGGAACTGCGCCGTTGGTTTGCTATTCCTGAGTATATGAGCGGTGGCGCGATCCGGCGGCTTTGTGAGCAAACGATTACACGGAAATGTGACCTGTGTCCGCCGGGGCCCAGGCATGCAGCAGGGCTTCGGCCTCCTCCGGGGCGTCGCTGAGCAGCCGGTCGCCGCGTTTGACGACGTCTGCCATCAGCGACGCGTGCCGCGACAGATCGGCGATCCGGAAGCTCTGCTCCCCGGTCTGGCGGGTACCGAGCAGTTCGCCCGCCCCGCGCAGCTCGAGGTCGCGTTCGGCGAGAAAGAACCCGTCCTGACTGTGGCGGATCGCCTTGAGCCGAGCCCGGGCTACGGCGCCCAGGGGGCCTTTGTAAAGTAATATGCAATTGGATGGGGCGACCCCGCGGCCGACCCGGCCCCGGAGCTGGTGCAGCTGGGCCAGGCCCATTCGCTCCGGGTTTTCGATCACCATGAGCGAGGCGTTCGGCACGTCCACGCCGACTTCGATCACCGTGGTCGCCACCAGCACCTCGATCTGGCCCGCGGCGAATGCCGCCATCACGCGGGCTTTTTCCGCCCCGGGAAGGCGGCCGTGGAGCAGACCGATGCGGTATCGCGGCAGCGCGGCGCTCAGAGTTTCCGCCGACGTCTCGGCGGCAGCGAGCTCGAGCTGCTCGGACTCCTCGATGAGCGGACACACCCAGTAGGCCTGCCCGCCCCGGGCGATCACCTGGGAAACCGTGGCGACGGCTTCGTCGCGGCGCGCGTCGGAGACCACCCGGGTTTCGATCGGTTGGCGGCCCTTCGGCAGCTCGTCGATCACCGACACGGCCATGTCGGCGTACAGGGCCATGGTCAGGGTGCGGGGGATGGGCGTTGCCGTCATCACCAGCTGATGCGGCGTGCGGCCCTTGTTGCGCAGGGCCATGCGCTGGTGCACGCCGAAGCGGTGCTGCTCGTCGATGATGGTCAGCGCCAGGTTGGCGAAGCTCACGCCGGCCTGAAACAGCGCATGGGTTCCCACGGCCACCAGCGCCTCGCCGCTGGCGATTCGCTCTGCCGCCCGCCGCCGATCGGCAGCGCCGAGGCTGCCGCTCAGCAGCACCACCGGGATGCCGAGCGGCTCCAGCCAGGCGGAAAAGTTCAGATAGTGCTGTTCCGCGAGGATTTCCGTCGGCGCCATCAGCGCCGTCTGGGCGGCGTGCTCGGCGGCCCGGATGGCGGCGAAGGCGGCCACCACGGTCTTGCCCGAACCCACGTCACCCTGCACCAGGCGCAGCATCGGCTCCTGGCGCTCCAGGTCTTCCAGGACCTGGCGCACGACGCGTTTCTGCGCCCCGGTCAGGTCGAAGCCGAGCCGTTCCAGCAGGGTCCGGCCGAGCTGCCGGCCGCGCGGCAGTGGCAGGGTCGTCTGGCGTGCCCGATCGCGCTGGCGCCGGCGCATGACCAGGTAGTAGGCCGTGAGTTCGTCGGCGGCGAGCCGGTCCTGGCGCTCGGCGATGTCGGCGGCGCTGGCGTGGGCCGGCGGCGCGTGGAGATACAGCAGATCGGCGTAGGGCGTTCCCGGGTCGCGCGGCCAGTCGAGTCCGCGCACCTGTTCGATCAGCGCGCGCAGCCGGCCCTGCCCGAGGCCCTTGGTGATCCGGTACACGGGCGTCAGACCGTCGCCGAGCGGCGGCGGCTCGCCGCTGAACGCGCGGTAGTCCGGGTGTGCCATCTCCAGGCCTTTGGGTCCGAAACGCACCTCGCCGAAGGCGCGCACGCGCAGCCCGGCGCGAATGCCCTCGTGCTGGCGGCGGGAAAAGTGGAAAAACCGCAGGGTGATGTAGCCGTAGCCGTCGGAGAGGGTGACGGCCCAGCTGCGGCGCTTGCCGAAACCGACCCGGGACTCGACCACCTCGCCCTCGACGAGACAGTCCTGATCGGCCTGCAGCCGGTTCAGCGGCACGATCCGGCTGCGGTCCTGATAGCGGATGGGCAGATGCAGCAGCAGGTCGCCGAGGCGGAAGATGCCGAGGCGTTCGAGCTTGCCGCGCAGACTCGGCCCCACGCCCTTGAGGGTGTCGATGCCGCGATCGCGCAGCGTGGCGTCCGGGTCGCCGCGGCCGGCCGCGCGAGGGCCTGCCGCGGCGGTCACGCCGGGTGGGGCGCCACCATGACCGCCTCCACCTCCACCTTGGCGCCTCGGGGCAGGGCCGAGATGCCGAGCGCGGCGCGCGCCGGGTACGGCTCGCGGAAGTGTTCGGCCATGATGTCGTTGACGATCTGGAAGTTGCCGAGGTCGGTGAGGTAGACGGTGAGCTTCACCAGGTCCTGGAGCCCGCCACCGGCCGCTTCGGCGACCGCCTGCAGATTGGCGAACACCTGCCGGGCCTGGGTTTCCACGTCGTCGCCGGCGAGTTCCATGGTCTCCGGGACCAGGGCAATCTGACCGGACAGAAACACCAGGCCGCCGGCACGCACGGCCTGGGAGTAAGGGCCGATGGCTGCGGGGGCATGATCGCTGTGGATGGGGTCGAAGGGGCGCTGGCTCATGGGTGAACGGTTACCTTGCTGGTGGTTGCGTGCTGTTTTCGAAACAACGGTCCTCAGGAGTTCACGCGGCTGATGGCGACGATGTCGCCAGTGGATCGCAGCCTCCGCATGACCCGGGCGAGGTGGCTGCGGTTGCGCACCGAGACGTCGAGGCTGACGCTGGTGACCTCGGCGTTGCGTTCCTCGACGTTGATGGCTTCGACGCCGGCATCGGATTCGGACACCGCGGCGGCGATGCTGGCGATCATGCCCTTCTTGCGGTGCACGTCGACCCGCAGGAAGGTGAGGAACTCGGCCTTCGTGGTGGCCGCCCAGTGCGCGGGAATGATGTCGCGGCCGCCGCGGCGCCGGCGGATCTCCACCATGTTCGGACAGGTCTCGACGTGCACCACGAAACCCTTGCCCGGGGTCATGTGCCCGACGATGGCATCGCCCGGGATCGGCCCGCAGCAGCGCCCGTAGTTGATCACCAGGCCTTCGCCGCCGCGGATGGCGACCGGCCCGCCGCTGTCGACGGTGATGCCGCTGGCGTTGGGGTCGCCGGCGGCAAGCAGCTGCTGGGCCACCACGTAGGCCATCAGCTCGCCGTTGCCGATGGCGGCCAGCAGCTCGTCGAGCTTGCGCACGCCGAACTCCTTGAACACGCGGCGCAGACGGCGGAAATCCAGATCGTTGATGCTCTTGTCGGCGCTGGCCAGCGAGCGGTTCAGCAGGCGCCGGCCGAAGGCGATGGAGTCGACGGCCTGCTGCACCTTGAGCGCCTGACGGATGCCGGTGCGGGCTTTGCTCGAGACCACGAAGGTCAGCCAGTCGGGATTCGGCCGGGCCTCCGGCGCGGTGATGATCTCCACGCTCTGGCCGCTCTGCAGCTGCTGGGACAGGGGCGCCAGGTTGCGGTCGATGCGGCAGGCGACGCAGCGGTTACCGATGTCGGTGTGCACCGCGTAGGCGAAATCCACGGCGCAAGCGCCCCGGGGCAGCTCCATGATGTGGCCCTTCGGGGTGAACACGTAGACCTCGTCCGGGAACAGGTCGATCTTCAGGCTCTCGATGAACTCCATCGGGTTGCCCGCCTTCTGTTGCAGGTCGAGCAGATCGCGCACCCACTGCCGGGCGCGCTGCTGGCTCGACTGGAAGTCGTCGCTGGCGGACTTGTAGAGCCAGTGTCCGGCGATGCCGTTTTCGGCCACCGCCGCCATGTGGTGGGTGCGGATCTGTACTTCGATCGGAACCCCGTGCATGCCGAACAGGGTGGTGTGCAGCGACTGGTAGCCGTTCACTTTGGGAATGGCGATGTAGTCCTTGAAGCGCCCGGCCACCGGCTTGTACAGGTTGTGCACCACGCCCAGGGCGCGGTAGCAGTCGTCGACGTTGTCGACCATGACCCGGAAGCCGAACACGTCCATGATCTCGGCGAACGTCTTGTGCTGGGTCTTCATCTTCCGGTAGATCGAGTACAGGTGCTTCTCGCGGCCCACCACCTCCGCCGCGATCTCCTCCTGCCCCAGCGCCCCGGCGATGGTCTTGCGCAGCTCCTCCATGAGCTCCTTGCGGTTGCCGCGGGCGGCCTTTACCGCGCGTTCGATTCGATCGGCGCGCAGCGGGTAGAGCGCGCGGAAGCCGAGTTCCTCGAACTCCACCTTGATGTGGTGAATGCCCAGCCGGTTGGCGATGGGCGCGTAGAAGTCCAGGGTTTCGCGGGCGATGCGTTTGCGCTGTTCATCGGACATGACGCCGATGGTGCGCATGTTGTGCAGACGGTCGGCGAGCTTGACGACGATGACCCGGATGTCCTTAGCCATGGCCATGGCCATCTTCTGAAAGTTCTCGGCCTGGGCTTCGGCCCGGGAGCGGAAGATGGTCGACAGCTTCGACACCCCGTCGACGATCTGGGCGACGGATTCGCCGTAACGTTCCACCAGCTTGGCCCGGGCGACGTCGGTGTCTTCGATCACGTCGTGGAGCAGAGCCGCCATCACCGTCTCGTGATCCATGCGCAGGCCGGCGAGGATGTTCGCCACCGCGAGCGGATGGGTGATGTACGGGTGGCCGGTTCGCCGCCACTGGCCTTCGTGGGCGGCCGCGGCATAGTCGTAGGCGTCTCTGACCAGCGTGATCTGCGCCGCCTCGAGATAGCCGGCCAGCTTGTCACAGAGGTCGTCGATCGAGACCGGGTTGGCGATGGACGGATGGCGGGCCTGTTCGGCGAGCTGGGCGACGAAGAAGGATTCCGACGGCACCGGCCGGTTGGCGTTCTTGCGGCGCCGCTTGGCAGGAGTCTGAGCTTTGGAAGTACCCGGGGAGGAGGTGCCGCTGGGGGAGGATGACTTGCCGCGACCGGCCTTGCGCGTGGGAGCGGACCGGTTGGAAAGCTTAGATGTCGCGGACTTCGTCATCTCCTATGCCGAAAGTAACTTCCAACCGCTGATCCTCAGTGGAGGCATCCTGCTCGTCAAGCATTTCCTCGTTGATCAGACCGGCGGCGATTTCGCGCAGGGCGATCACGGTGGGCTTGTCGTTCTCTTCCGGCACCAGCGGCTCGACGCCGAAGCGGCGCATCTGCCGGGCCCGGCGGGTGGCGACCATGACCAGTTCGAACCGGTTGTCCACGTGGTCGAGGCAGTCTTCGACGGTGATGCGTGCCATAGGATGTCCTGGGGTCGAAAATCGGAAGAGGCGCGAGTGTAGTCGCCGGGTCCGGGCGATTCAAGGGTCGCGCAGGAGGTCCTCGAGCAGCGCGCCGAGCCGCTGCTGCTGCCTTGCCAGGCGTAGACGCTGTGCGCGGACAATGCACTCGAGGTCGCCCAGGGCGACCTCGAAGGCGTCGTTCACCACCAGGAAGTCGTAGTCGCGGTAGTGCGACATCTCCCAGCGCGCCTTGTCCAGGCGCTGGCGGATCACGCCGGCATCGTCTTCGCCGCGTTGTGTCAGCCGGTTAGCCAGGGTTGCCCGCGACGGTGGCAGCACGAAGATGCTCACCGCGTCCGGGTAGCGGGCGCGCACCTGGGCGGCGCCCTGGAAGTCGATTTCGAGGATCACGTCGCGGCCGCCGGCGCGCTCCGCGTCCACGGCTGCGGCGGTGGTGCCGTAGCGGTTGCCGAACACCTCGGCGTGTTCGAGGAACTCTCCGGCGTCGATCATGGCGCCGAAACGGGCCGTATCGACGAAGTGGTAGTCGACTCCGGCCCGTTCGCGCGGGCGCCGGTTGCGGGTGGTGTGCGACACCGATACCACGAGCCGCGGGTCGCGCTCCAGCAGCGCGGCGACCAGGCTGGTCTTGCCGGCGCCGGAAGGCGCCGAGACGATGATCAGCATCCCCGCGCCGCTGTCGGGCTCGACCGCCGTGCCGCTCACTGCGCTCATTCCAGGTTCTGCACCTGTTCGCGGATCTGCTCGATCACCACCTTGAGATCCACGGCGCGTTGTGACGTTTCCGCGAGCAGTGCCTTGGCGCCCACGGTGTTGGCTTCGCGATTGAGCTCCTGGGTCAGGAAGTCGAGACGGCGACCGTGGGGACCCGATCCCCGCAGATTGCTGCGGGCTTCCTCGACGTGAATCCGCAGCCGGTCGAGTTCTTCGGCGACGTCGCCACGGCTGGCGAGCAGGGCCACTTCCTGTTCCAGTCGTTCGGTTTCGACGTTGGCCTGGAGGTCGGCAAGCCGCTGGCGCAGACGCTGCTGGACCTGGTGCGCGGCGGACACGGTCTGGCGACGGATCTGTTCTACCAGACCGTCGATGGCGTCGAGACGGCTCGTCAGCGTATCGCGCAGGGCTACCCCCTCGCGGTGCCGGTGGGCGATGAGGTCCGCCAGCGCCGATTCGAACAGGTCGGATACCGGCTCCTTGAGCGCGCCGGCGTCGAGCGCGAGCTCGCCGGCGAGCATGCCGGGCCAGCGCAGAATGTCCATGCCGCTGGGCGCGCCGACCTCAGGGGCGTCGCGCCGGACCTGTTCCAGAATTGCCAGAATCTGCAGCAGCAGGGAGCGGTTGAGCTGCAGGCGCTGGGCGCTGCCGCCGGCTTCGGCGCGCAGCGTGCAATCGACCTTGCCGCGCTGCAGATGACGGCGCAGGAGCTCGCGCAGATCGTGCTCCAGTTCACGCAGCTGCTCGGGCATGCGGAACTGGGCCTCGAGGAAGCGATGATTGACGCTCTTCAGCTCCCAGGTCAGCACCAGGCCGTCGTCGATCTCCTGATCGGCCCGCGCATAGGCGGTCATGCTGTGAACCATCGAAGCGGACCACTCCGTTCGCTGCGTCGAGGGCGAAATTCTACCGCGTTCGCCGGTGCTCCGTCCGTGCGCTCTCCGTGCTCTCTCCGTGCTCTCTCCGTGCTTCGGAGGGGCTGCACCTTTATACTCTGCCGTCAGCATTCCACCGAGCAATTTCATGGCTGTGCAGCGCCCCAGCGGTCGTGCGGCAGACGTTCTGCGCGAGGTCCGCTTCACCCGCGGCTACACCAAACATGCCGCCGGCTCGGTGCTGGTGGAGTTCGGAGACACCAAGGTCATCTGTACCGCCAGCGTCGATGAGTCCGTGCCACCGTTCCTGCGCGGCCGTGGCGTGGGCTGGGTGACCGCCGAGTACGGCATGCTGCCGGGCGCCACCCACACCCGCAATGATCGCGAGGCGGCGCGCGGCAAACAGGGCGGACGCACCGTCGAGATCCAGCGGCTCATCGGCCGTTCGCTGAGAGCGGCCGTTGACACAGCCGCGATGGGCGAGCGCACCATCCGCATCGACTGCGACGTCATTCAGGCGGACGGCGGCACCCGCACCGCGTCCATCACCGGAGCCTGCGTGGCCCTGGCCGACGCCACCGCGAAAGCCGGAGTTCAGGGCGCGTTCAGGGAGCTCGTGGCATCTGTATCGGTAGGCATCTACCAGGGTCAGCCGGTGCTGGACCTGGATTATCCCGAGGACTCGGCGGCGGATACAGACATGAACGTGGTGCGCGTCGCTTCCGGAGGATTCATCGAGATTCAGGGAACGGCGGAATCCGCGCCCTTCGACGACGCCGCGCTTGGGGCCATGCTCGGCCTTGCGCGCAAGGGCACCGACGAGCTGCTGGCAGCGCAGCGGGCGGCGTTGGGCTGGGATTGAACGACACGCGGGAGGCGCGGCATGACCACGCTGAACGAGGAGCATCGAGGATGACGGCTGGCGCCGATGCACAGCGACGGGCCCTCGTGACCCTGCTGGTGCAGGCCGGCGTGCTGCGCTTCGGCGAGTTCACGCTGAAGTCCGGGCGCATCAGCCCGTATTTTTTCAATCTCGGCGCGCTCAACACGGGGGCTGCCATCCAGCGCCTGGGTGAGGCCTACGCCGACGTGATCGAGGCGGCCGATCTACACTTCGAGGTGGTGTTCGGGCCCGCCTACAAAGGCATTCCCATCGCCGTGGCCACCGCCGAAGCGCTGGCCCGGCGGGGCCGTGACCGTGCCTGGGCGTTCAACCGCAAAGAGCCCAAGGACCATGGCGAGGGAGGTGCTTTCGTGGGCGCAGATCCGGGCCAGCGGGTGGTGCTGGTGGACGACGTGCTGACTGCGGGTACGGCCATCCGCGAGGCCGTGGGTCTCGTCCGGGCGGCCGGCGGCACTCTGGTCGGCGTCGTCATCGCCATGGACCGCCAGGAACTCGACGGCAGCGGTCGTACCGCGGTGCAGTCCCTGGCAGAAGAGCTCGCGATCCCGGTGCTGAGCCTGCTCGCTCTCGAGGATGTGATCGAATACCTTGACCGCGAAGCCCACTCGGACAACCATCACGCGGTTCTGAGCAGGAGAATTCGCGAGTACCGGCAAGTCTACTGCGCACCCGATGGCGCGCGGAATCAGCTATCTGACGGCCATTCAGACGGGACATGAAGAAGATCATCACATTGTGCTGTGCCCTCCTGCTGCTCGGCGCGCCGCTGGTTGCCGCCTCCTCTCAGCTGTTTCAGTACACCAATGCCCAGGGTGAACTGGAGTTCAACTACACCCTGCCCTCGGGCCAGGAGGAGAGGGGCTACAAGGTCATCGACCCGATCACCGGCGAGGTAATCCGGGACGTCGCACCGGTGCTGCCGCCGGATCAGCTTGCCGAGAAGCTGCGCCGCGACCAGGTCATGCGCGAATGCCGGGACGAGCTCGACCGCATCTATCAGCTCTACGGCTCCGAGGCGGACATCGACTACGCTCTGCAGGAGACGCTGGAGTCGCTGGAGACCCGCATCGGCCAGCTGCAGGCGAACCTGCGTCAGGCGCGCCGGGAGCGCGACCGGCTGCGCGCCCAGGCCGTGGACGCTGAGCGCGGTGGGCGGAAGGTCCCGCAGAGCCTGTCGGACAATCTGCAGCGCAGCCGCTCGCAGATTGCGACTCTGGAGGGGGAGATCGAGTTGCGGGAGGGTGAGCGGGAAACGACCCGGACGCGCTACGACCACGAGCGCGCCCGGTTTCTCGACGGCACCTGCCCGGCGCCGGGGGCGGTGGCTGGCCGTAACTGAGGCGGAGCCTCAGTTACGGCCTCCGTTAGCGCTCAGCGGAACACGGCGCGTTCAAGTGCCGTCCACTGCTCCTCCCAACCCGCCGTCGGCAGGGCGCGGAATTCACTGCGCACGAACTGATTGATCCGCCCCTCTGACGCCGACAGCAGCAGATTGGCCGCCGCGGTGCTGCCGAGCTCCGGCCCCGGAATCCGGGTCACCGACCATTCCCGCAGGATCAGCCGCAGCTGGGTCTCCAGGCGGTCGAACAGCTGGCGCACCCGATTGCGCAGGCGCTCGGTCTCGCCGAGCAGCGCGTCGCCGACCAGCAGCCGTGCCATCCCGGGATTGCGCTCGGCGAACGACAGCAGCAGCCACAGAATGGTGCGGCAGCGGCGCTGGGCGGTGGGTTCCTCGGAGAGAATCCGGGTGATCCGAGTGAACAGGCTTTCCTCGACGAACTCGATGAGACCTTCGAGCATCTTCGCCTTGCTCGGAAAATGCCGGTACAGGGCCGCTTCGGAGACCCCCACCTCCCGGGCCAGGGCTGCCGTGGTGATGCGGCTCCCGGGGTGGGTCTCCAGCATCAGCGCGAACGCCTGAAGAATCTCCTCGCGCCGGTTGCCTTTAGCCGCCATCGGCCACCGGCTCCAGGGTGATCTTGGTGCCGATGCCGGCGTCGGTGAAGATCTCGATCAGCAGCGAGTGGGCGATGGTACCGTCGATGATCTGGACGCTGCCGACCCCGCCGCGCAGGGCTTCCAGCGCGCAGTCGGTCTTCGGCAGCATGCCCTCGTTGATCGTGCCGTCGGCGACCAGGCTGCTCACCTCGGCGGCGCACAGTGACGGCAATCGCTGACCGTCGGCGCCCATGATGCCGGGGCGGTTGGTCAGCAGGACCAGCTTCTCCGCGGTGAGCGCCTGGGCGAGGCGTCCGGCGACGATGTCGGCGTTGATGTTGTAGGACTCGCCGCCCTCGCCCACGCCGATCGGAGCGATTACGGGAATGAAGTCGTCCCGGGTCAGCGAGTCCACCAGGCCGACGTTCACCTGAACGACTTCGCCGACGTGGCCGATGTCGATGATCTCCGGTGCGGCCAGCGTCGGATCGCTGCGTTTCAGCGTCAGCTTGCGCGCCTGAATCAGGCCGCCATCCTTGCCGGTCACGCCCACGGCGCGGCCGCCGTGCTGGTTGATCAGCGACACGATTTCCTGGTTCACCAGGCCGCCGAGGACCATTTCCACGACGTCCATGGTTTCCTCGTCGGTCACCCGCATGCCGTCGACGAAGCGGCTCTCGATGTTCAGTCGCTTCAGCAGATTGCCGATCTGCGGCCCGCCGCCGTGCACCACCACCGGGTTCATGCCCACCAGCTTCAGCAGGACGATGTCCCGGGCGAACGTGTTCTGCAGCCGCTCCTCGACCATGGCGTTGCCGCCGTATTTGATCACCAGGGTGGTGCCGTGATAGCGGCGGATGTAGGGCAGCGCCTCGGTGAGAACGCTGGCTATGTTGCTCGCTTCGTCGTCGGATATCTGCATGGGTCCGTTCCGCAGTGGCAGTCGTGGAACCGGCGGCGCTACCGGAACCGGAGTTGGGGATCGATGCGGGCCAGCTGTTCCTGGAACAGTGCCTGTATTCGGTCCAGGGCCTCCTGACCGTCGGCTTCGAAGCGCAGCGACAGCACCGGACTCGTGTTGGAGGGTCGGATCAGACCCCAGCCGTCAGGGTAATCCACACGCACGCCGTCGATGGTGGTGATGGTGCCGTCGCCGAATTCCCCGTCGATGGCCAGGCGTTGGATGATCTCGAACTTTTCCCGCTCGGTGGTCTGGATCTTCAGCTCCGGCGTGCTGTAAGTGGCGGGGAACTGGGCGAACAGTTCGTCCGCCGACTTGTCGGTGCTGCCGAGAATCTCGAGCAGCCGGGCCGCAGAGTAGAGCGCGTCGTCGAAGCCGTACCAGCGCTCACCGAAGCAGATGTGGCCGCTGAACTCCCCCGCCAGCAGCGCGCCGGTCTCCTTGAGCTTGGCCTTTATGTGCGAGTGCCCGGTTTTGCACATGATCGGCCGTCCGCCGAGATCGCTGATCAGGCTGTTCAGATGGCGACTGCACTTGACGTCGTAGATCACGTCGGCCCCGGGATTGCGGGCGACTATGTCCTGGGCGTAGAGCATCAGCAGCTTGTCGGGCCAGATGATCTCGCCGCGGGCGGTGACCACGCCGAGGCGGTCGCCGTCACCGTCGAAGGCGAGCCCGAGCGCGGCCTTTTCTGCCTTCACCACGGTGATCAGGTCTTCCAGGTTCTTCGGCTCGGCCGGGTCGGGGTGGTGGTTCGGGAAATCGCCGTCCACGTCGCAGTAGAGGGGCACCACCTCGCAGCCGAGCTGGGAGATCAGCTCCGGCGCCAGATTGCCGGCGACGCCGTTGCCGCAGTCGACGACGACCTTGAGCGGCTGGGCCACCACCACGTCGTTGACGATGCGGTCGAGATACTGGGCGGCGATGTTGACGGTCTCCGTGTCGCCTTCGCCTTCGCTGAGGCGGTTCTCTTCGATGCGCGCGCGCAGTGCCTGAATGCGCTCTTCGGCAAGAGTTTCACCGCCGATCATCATCTTCAGGCCGTTGTACTCCGGCGGGTTGTGCGATCCGGTGATCATCACCCCGGTCCCGGTGTCGAGCACGTGGGTGGCGAAGTACAGAACCGGCGTCGGCACCTGGCCGATGTCCAGCACGTCGGCACCGCCTTCGGTCAGGCCACGGCACAGCGCGTCCCGCAGCGGCGCGCTGGAATGGCGGCCGTCGCGGCCGACGGCGACGCGCCGACAGTCACGGTCGATGGCTTCGGCGGCGAACGCCCGCCCGATCCAGTAGACGACCTCTTCGGTGAGATTGCTGGTGGTGATGCCGCGGATGTCGTAGGAGCGGAAGATCTCCGGTTCGAGCTCCAGCCCCATGGCGATCGGTGAGTTGTCTTCGGTGACCTCGATGCCGAAGTTGTCGCTTGGCGCGCCGCCGGCACGGCTGACCTCGAGGAAGTCGTCCGAATCGGCCGGACGTTTGCGTTTCGGTGTCGGCTCGTCGTCGTCCAGCAGGTCCTGCACGCCGTCCGGTTCGCCCGCCTCCGCTTCCGCTTGCGCCGCTTCGCTCGGCCGGGCGCGTCCCTTCCTGGCGCCGCCGGCGCCACTCTTCGCCGCTGGCGCGTCGTCTGCGCCGTCCCCGCCCACGGGGCGGGCCATACGGCCGATTTCCCGGGCCATGTCCTGGAACATGCCGAGTTTGAACCGTGCCGCCTGCAGGCGCCGGCCGCGCATGGCGTTGCTGGCCTGCTCCAGCAGCGCGCGGGAATCGTGGCGCAGCTTGCGCGACAGGCTGGAGAAGGCGAACAGCACGGCCGCAAGGAACATGCCCAGGGACGCGGCCAGCGCGGTGAGGAGGTCGACCATGCTGGCCACCGGCGCAATGGCGTTCAGATTGGGATGGAACACGATCTGCCAGTGCCGCACACCGAGGGGCAGGGTCACCTGGTGGGCCGCGTCGGGCTCGGCGCCGCCGGTGTTGCCCCACTGCAGCAGGGTCACCGATTCGGTGCCCTCGAAGCGTTGCTCCAGTCGGACCTGCCCGCTGTCGGCGGCGTGGGCGGTGACCGGTTCGATCAGGAAGTCCGCGCTGAGGGCTGCGAACAGGACGCCGGCGACACCGCCGGACTCCAGCACCGGACCGGCGGCGTAGAAGCGGCTGCTCTGGCCGTCGAGCCGGACGCCGTCGGGTCCGACGAAGGGCTCCGACTCGGCGCGCTGGATCACGTTCAGGGCGGCGTAGGAAATGGGCACGGCCGCGTCGAGATCGAGCCTGGCGGCGCCCGCCGGGATAATCTCCACGCGTTCGGCAAACGGCATCACGGAGGTGAGTTCGCGGCTCTGCGCCGCGATGCTCGCGGCGTCACCGCTGGTCAGCGCCGACAGCGTGGCCGGGGCGGCGGCGGCGGCGCTGAGCTCTGCCCGCAGCAGGCCGACTCTGGCTTCGATCAACCCGGCATACCCTTCGGCGCGGGCTTCGGCGATGGCGCGGATGTGTGCCTGGTTGGATCCCTGTACCAGCTGCAGCCAGAGCACGCCGGCGCTGATGGCGAGGCCGAGGAGTCCCAGCGCGACGATCAGCAGCGCGCTGTTCCATACGCCCTCGCCGGTGCGGCGCTGGCGGGTTGGCGTCGTCAACTGGGTATCTTCCTGGCTGGCGTCCAAGCTTGAAATCCTCAATCCCTGAGTGAATGGTAGTTGCCGATACCGCGTCGATCCAGCATCAGCACGTTAGCAAGCGCTCACGCACGGTCAATGTTCGCGGCGGCTGTTTCGAGAATGGCGCGGGCCAGAGCGGCTTTGCTCGCGCGCGCCAGACAGCGTTCGCCCCCTTCCCAGATGAGGGTCAGCGCGTTGTCGTCGCTGTTGAAGCCGATGCCCGGATCGGAGACGTCGTTCACGACAATCAGGTCCATGCCTTTGCGGCGGCGCTTGTCCCGGCCATGTTCCAGCACGCGCTCGGTCTCTGCCGCGAAGCCGATCACGTAGGGTCGTGGCGAGTGGCCGGCGACGGCGGCGATGATGTCCGGATTCTCCACCAGGGACAGGGACAGGCCGGCGCCGCCGGTCGTGGATTTCTTGAGCTTCTGGGTGGCCGCCTGCTCCGGCCGGAAGTCGGCGACCGCGGCGACGCCGATGAACACGTCGCAAGCGTCGAGGCGCGCCATCACCGCGTCATGCATGTCTCTGGCGCTGCTCACGGCCACGGTTTCCACCCCGGAGGGGGGCGCCAGGGTGACTGGCCCACTGATCAGAGTGACGTGCGCTCCGGCTTCACGCGCTGCGGCTGCCAGCGCGTAGCCCTGCTTCCCCGAGCTGTGGTTGCTGAGGTAGCGCACCGGGTCGACTGCCTCCCGAGTGGGCCCCGCGGTGATCACCACATGCCGGCCGGCCAGCGCGGCGAGGCGCCGGTCCGGTGGCTCGTTGAGAACGGCAACGGCGCGCTCGACCAGCTGCTCGGGCTCGAGCATGCGTCCGGGGCCGAACTCCCCGCACGCCATCGCACCGCTGTCGGGCCCGGCAATGTGCACGCCGTCGGCTTCCAGGCGAATCAGGTTGCGCTGGGTGGCCGGATGTTCCCACATGGCGACGTTCATGGCCGGCGCAAGCAGAATCGGGGCTCGGGTCGCGAGCCGCAGGGTGGTGAGCAGATCGTCGGCGCGGCCCGCGGCCAGCCGAGCCATCAGATCGGCCGTGGCCGGCGCGACCAGCAGCAGGTCCGCCCAGCGGGCCAGTTCGATGTGGCCCATGGCCGCTTCGGCGTGTGGGTCCCACAGGTCGTTGCGCACCACGCGACCGGAGACGGCCTGGAGCGCGGTGGCGGTGACGAACTGCTCGGCGCCCCGGGTGGTGACCACCTGAACGTCTGCCCCCGTGTCGCGCAGGCGTCGCACGAGCATGGGCGACTTGTACGCAGCGATGCCGCCGCTGACCCCCAGTATGATGCGGCGGCCGGCAAGAGGCGTTGCGTCGCTGCCGGCGGTGTCGGTGCCCTCGGTCATGTCGGCTGCTTCAACGGTTGGCGGCGTTCAGATAGCGGGCAACGATACCACCTTGCAGACCGCCAGCGGAATTCGCATGGATCAGGCAGAAGTAGAGGCGACGACGTGCGCCCCGGGCTCGCCCGGACGGTCGTCGGAGCGCCCGCGCGAACGACTGCTGCAGTGCGGAGCGTCGGCCTTGACCGACGCCGAACTGCTGGCGGTCTGTCTCGGGACGGGCGATGGTCGCTGCGACGTCGTCAGCTTTGCGCGCGGCCTGCTGGACACCTTTGGCGGACTGCGTGGCCTGCTGCACGCGCCACCGGCGCGGCTGATCGCCGTGCGCGGTCTGGGCCCCGCTCGGGCCGCCCTGCTGAAGGCGCTGCCGGCGCTCGGCGAGCGCCACGCGGAGCAAGGCATCAGCGACCGGCCGCTGCTCGCCGACACGCGCGCGGTGCGCCAGTACCTGCAGCACAAACTGTCTGCTCACGAGCGCGAGGTCTTCGCCTGCCTGTTCCTCGACAGCCGGCATCGTCTGCTCGGCTACGAGAACCTGTTTCTCGGCTCGGTCGATCGCGCCAGCGTGCATCCGCGGGAGGTGCTCAAGCGCGCCCTGGCGCACAACGCCGCCGCCGTGGTTCTGGCGCACAACCACCCGTCCGGGCACCCCGAACCGAGCCCCAGCGATCTGCGTCTGACCGAAGAACTGCGGGGCCTGCTGGCGCAGATCGACGTCCGGGTCATCGATCATGTGGTGGTGGGTCACGGCGCCACGGTATCCCTCGCGGAACGCGGTCTGCTGTAGCGCCGGCCGGTCGTGTCGGAGTTGCCGGCTACCACGCCCTCTGGTATAAACGCGCCTCATTTTTTCGGGACCTCGGTGCCATGTCTCAGGTGTGTCAGGTAACCGGCAAGCGGCCGCTCAGCGGCAACAACGTCAGCCACGCGATGAACAAGACCCGGCGACGGTTTGCCCCCAACCTTCACTTCCATCGTTTCTGGGTGGAGAGCGAGCAGCGTTTCGTGCGGCTGCGGGTATCGTCCAAAGGCATGCGCATCATCGACAAGAAGGGCATCGAGCAGGTGCTGGCCGACATCCGCCAGCGCGAAGCCAGAAAGCGGGCAGGTTAGGAGCGCATCTCATGCGAGAGAAAATCAAGCTGGTTTCCAGTGCAGGCACCGGGCACTTCTACACCACCGACAAGAACAAGCGGAACACTCCGGACAAGCTCGAGATGAAGAAGTTTGATCCGGTCGTCCGCAAGCACGTGACCTACACGGAAGCGAAGATCAAGTGATCTGAGTGGGCCGGCCCGTCCGGCCCATCCTGCCCACGGAGGCCCCCGGGCCCGCCAGCGCGGCGCCGGCCCAGCATCCGGGACTCGAACCGTGCCGGAACTCCCCGAAGTAGAAACCACCCGCCGCGGCATCGCGCCGCACCTTCTCGGCCAGCGCGTCACCGGCTGGGAGATCCGCAATGCGGCCTTGCGCTGGCCCGTCGACCTGCCCGCGCTGCTGCGCGGCCAGATCGTGACCGCCGTGCGGCGGCGCGGAAAATACCTGCTGGTCGATACGTCCACCGGATCGCTCATTCTGCACCTGGGGATGTCTGGTAGTTTGCGCATTCTGCCCGGGGGAACGCCGCCGCTGAAGCACGATCACGTGGATCTGTGCGTCGGCTCCGGCAAGATCCTGCGGCTCAACGATCCACGCCGATTCGGCAGCATCCACTGGCAGCCGGGCGCGGCCGAGGCGCACTGGCTGCTCGCCGGTCTCGGCGTGGAACCCCTGTCGCCGGCGCTCTCCGGCGAGTACCTGAAACGCGCCGCCCGCGGGCGGCGGACCGCCGTGAAATCATTGCTCATGGACGGCAGGATCGTCGTCGGTGTCGGCAACATCTACGCCAGTGAAGCGCTGTTTCTGGCCCGCGTCCGCCCCACCCTGCGGGCGTCGCGAGTGACGCTGGCGAGCTATCGGCGGCTGGCCGCCGAAATCCGGGGCGTGCTCGCTCGCGCCATCGACCTCGGCGGCACCACTCTGCGGGATTTCGTCAATCAGGACGGTCAGCCGGGTTACTTCCGTCAGTCCCTGCTCGTGTACGGGCGCGAAGGCCAGCCATGCAAGGCCTGCGGGACCGAACTGAAGGGTTTGCGGCTCGGCCAGCGGGCCACGGTTTTTTGCCCGAAATGCCAACGTGCCCAAGGTTTTGCGGCCGGCTAGTGCTAGAGTGACGAGACGGACCGGGTTCGGCCCGTCAGCCACAGAACAGTGACGCGTCCTCCGCAGGGACCTGAACGAATGGAATTGTCGACATGAAGCTATTGCCCCGATTGCTGCTGTGTGTATCGCTCCTGGGATGGGGGGTCGCCACGCCGGCGTGGGCGGCGCCGGAAGACGAACCGTCTGCGGCCGCCATGACCGGGGATCTGCTCATTGCCCGCCCGCTCGGCATCGTCGCCACCACGTTGGGTACCGCTGCGTTCATCGTCAGCCTGCCGTTCAGTGCCGCTGGCGGCAACGTCGGCGAAGCGGCCGATACGCTGGTGGTGGGGCCTGCCCGGGAGACCTTCGTGCGCTGCCTCGGCTGCCGCTCCGCCGGGCGCTACCAGGCGCCGGCTTCGGACAAGCCGTAAGCGCTCAACGCCTGGCGGTGTAGGACTTGACCACCGCCGGGTGGACGAACTGTGAAATGTCGCCGCCCAGCGCGGCGATTTCCCGCACCAGCGTCGAAGAGATGAAGGAACAGTCTTTCGACGTCGGCAGGAACACGTACTCGATGGAGGGGTCCAGAGACTGGTTCATCTCCGCCATCTGGAATTCGTAGTCGAAGTCGGTGACGGTCCTCAGTCCACGCAGGATGTAGTGGGAGTTCTTGCTCCGCACGTATTTCACCAGCAGCGTATTGAAGCCGTCCACGGTGACTCGCTCACCGAACTCGGACAGAACCTCGCGGCACAGCTCGATGCGATCCTTGAGATCGACCTTCGGATCTTTCTGTGCCGACGTGCCGATGGCAACGATGACGTGATCGAACAGGTTCAGGGCCCGCTCGACCAGGTCCATATGTCCTCGGGTGATGGGATTGAACGATCCCGGATATACCACCACGCGCATTGCCGACTCCCCCCGCCCGGTCTTCCCGGAAAGCGCCGGATGGTAGCGGGGTGGTCAGGGGGTGGCAAGGAGGCCGAACCGGGTGTCTCCGGCGGTGGCTTCCTTGAGCGCACGCCACCGGCCCGACGGTAACGCATCGCGCCGCGGGGCCTCCACGTAGACCAGCCCACCCTCGGCCAGCGCCGCGCAGTCCGCCAGCGCGTCCAGGGTCCTTATCAGGGCGTCGGCGCGGAACGGCGGGTCGAGAAACACGATGTCCCAGGGCCCAGCGCCGCGGCGCAGCACAGCTTCGGCGCGGCCGCAGACGAGTTCCACGCGATCGGCTACCGCCAGCTTGTCCGCGTTGTCGCGCAGGCAGCGGATCACCCGGCGACTGCTGTCGACGAAGGTCACCGTGGCCGCGCCCCGGGACAGGGCCTCGAAGCCGAGCGCGCCGCTGCCGGCGAACAGATCCAGGCAGCGGCTGTCGGCGACGTCGGCGCGCAGCCAGTTGAAAACGGTTTCGCGGACCCGGCCCAGGGTAGGCCGCAGATCGGGCAGATCCGGGAATACGAGCTTTCGCCCCCTGAAGTTACCGCCGATAATGCGCACTTCGTTGGCCATGCGGTGGAGCGGGTTCCAGTGCCTTGCAAGCGGCGCATGGTGAGCTACGCCCGCGCCGCCGACAAGCCACAGGGAACGGATCGGATCAGGATGCACACGGTGGATTTGCACGAACGGTGAGCGACGGAGATTCGGAAAACGGCAAGGGCGGATTCTGGCGGCGGCTGAAGAGCAGCCTCGGCAAAACCCGCGGCCAGCTCGCGGAGGGCGTGGGAAACCTGCTGCTCGGCGAGAAGGAAATCGACGATTCGGTGATGGAGGAGCTGGAGACCGCCCTGCTCGTCACCGACGTCGGCATGGACACCACGACCGAGATCATGGCCGAGCTCGCGCGCCGCGTGAAGCGTCGCGAACTCAACGACACGCGGGCCCTGCATGGGGCCCTCGGCGACCTGCTCAAGGAGGCGCTGCAGCCGCTGTCCCGGCCGTTCGAAGTCCCCGCCGGCGTGCGACCCTTCGTCGTGTTCTTCGTCGGCGTCAACGGCGTCGGCAAGACCACCACCATCGGCAAGCTGGCGCAGCGGCTCAAGGGTGAGGGATACGGCGTGATGCTTGCCGCCGGAGATACCTTCCGGGCGGCTGCGGTGGAGCAGCTGACCCGTTGGGGCGAGCGCGCCGGGGTCCCGGTGGTGGCGCAGAAGCAGGGTGCAGACAGCGCCTCGGTGGTCTTCGACGCGGTGCAGGCGGCCCAGGCGCGCGGCGTCGACGTGCTCATGGCCGACACCGCCGGCCGCCTGCAGGCCAAGAGCAACCTCATGGAAGAACTGAAGAAGGTCAAGCGGGTGGTGGGCCGGCTCGACCCGTCCGCCCCGCACGAGGTCCTGCTGGTGCTCGATGCCGGTGTGGGTCAGAACGCCCTCTCCCAGGTGCGCGAGTTCGATGCCGCCGTCGGCGTCACCGGACTGGTGATCACCAAGCTCGACGGTACCGCCAAGGCCGGCGTGCTGTTCGCCATCGCCCGACAGGTGGCCAGACCCGTGTACTTCATCGGCATCGGCGAGGGCGTGGAGGATCTCAAGCCGTTCTCCGCCGACGACTTCGTGGACGCGCTGCTGGCCGCCGATTGAACCGTGGGACAGATCGAGTTTCATCAGGTCACCAAGCGCTTCGATAACGGCCAGGAGGGTCTGAAGGAGCTCTCGGCCAGCTTCGACAGTGGTTCCATGACCTTCCTCACGGGCCATTCCGGCGCAGGCAAGAGTACGTTTCTCAAGCTGCTGCTGTGCCTCGACCGGCCGACTCGCGGCCAGATCCTGGTGAACGGCGTCAACGTCACGCAGATCTCCCGGCGCCGGCTTTCCCACTATCGACAGAACCTCGGCGCCGTTTTCCAGGACCACCATCTGCTCGCGAACCGCAGCGTGTTCGACAACGTGGCCCTGCCGCTGCGGGTGGCCGGCTACCGCGAGCGCGACGTGGCGCGGCGGGTGCGGGCGGCGCTGACCCGGGTGGGCCTGCTCAGCAAAGAAGGGCTGTTTCCGCGCTATCTTTCCACCGGCGAGCAGCAGCGGGTGGGTATCGCGCGCGCGGTGGTGTCGCGGCCGAAGATCCTGCTCGCCGACGAGCCCACGGGGAATCTCGATCCGGAGCTCTCGAGAGACATCATGGGTCTGTTCGAGCAGTTCCAGCAGATCGGCACCACCGTCGTCGTCGCCAGTCACGATCGTGATCTGATCGAATCCATGGGAATGCGCATCATCGAACTGGCCGACGGCTGCATGGTCAGCGATCAGCCCGGCGCCAACGGCGCCGGCACCGCGGCCGCGGATCAGGCCGAGGAGCGCCATGGCGCGGACTAAGGCTGCCCGCGATCCGTGGCCCCGGCAGCGCCAGGGCTTTCTCGCCCTCGGTCGCGATCATGCGCGTATCTTTCGGGAAACAGGGCACTTTGTCGCCGAAAAGCTCGGAACCAGCCTTCTGGTATGGGTGCTCGTGGGGATTGCCTTGGCGTTGCCCGCCGGGCTCTTTCTGCTGCAGCAGAATCTGGCGGCAATGACCGGCGCCTGGGAAGGTCGACCGGGCCTGACGGTCTATTTCGAGGTCGGCGTCGATCCGCAGGCCGTGACCGAGCTTGCCGCGGCGCTCGAGGACCGCAGCGCGGTGGCTGCGGTCACGGTGATCTCGGAGGCCGACGCGCTGGCGGAGTTCCAGCGCTTCTCGGGGCTGGCCGACGCGCTCGAGCTGCTGGACGAGAACCCGCTGCCCGCATCGCTGCGGGCGGTACTCGAACCCGGCACCGGCGCGGCGGATCTCGACGCGCTCGCCGCCCTCGCCCAGGCGGCAGACGCGGTCGCCGAAGTGGTGGTGGAGAAGACCTGGCTCGAGCGGCTTACCGACATCACCCGGGTGGTCAGCCGCCTCGGCGTCATGCTCGGGGGCCTGTTCGGTCTGGGCGCGGTGCTGATCACGGCCACCTCGGTGCGTCTCGCCATCGAAGCACGCCTCGAGGAGATGCGGGTGCTGAAACTGGTCGGCGCCACGGACGCGCAGATCCGCCGGCCGTTTCTCTATTTCGGGCTGGTCTACGGCCTCGGCGGCGGGCTGGTGGCCGCCATGCTGATCAGCATTGCGCTGCTGGTGATCGAGGGTCCCCTGACGGATCTGGTGGGCAGCTACGGCCAGCAGCTGGAAGTGGCCGGGTTCGATCTCGGTTTTCTTGCCGGTCTGTTCGGCGCCGCCGGCGTTCTCGGCGTCGGGGGCGCGCTGATCGCCGTGCGTCAGCGCCTTGCAGACCTCGAAGTAGTATAAAAATCAATGAGTTGACTGCTGTCCGCGGTTCGGCCGACGAGGAACTTCCCGAGGGCTTAGCAGTCGAATTGATAGAGTGCTAACATGCCCGATCGATTGGGATCAGTGTTACCGGAGGTATCACATGTCCACGAACCTGCTCGCTCTGAACAGCCTGTCGCCGGGGCGCGATCTGGAGTCCTACGTGCGCACGGTGAGCGCGATTCCGGTGCTAAGCGCGGAAGAAGAAAAGGTGCTGGCCGAACGCTTCTACTACGACAACGACCTGGAAGCGGCCCGGGAACTGGTGTTGTCGCACCTGCGCTTCGTGGTTCATCTGGCGCGCTCCTACCAGGGCTATGGACTGCCCCAGGCGGACCTCATCCAGGAAGGCAACGTTGGTCTGATGAAGGCGGTCAAACGATTCAACCCCGAGGTCGGCGTGAGGTTGATCTCCTTTGCCGTGCACTGGATCAAGGCCGAGATGCACGAGTTCATTCTGCGCAACTGGCGCATCGTCAAGGTGGCCACCACCAAGGCTCAGCGCAAGCTGTTCTTCAATCTGCGCAGCCGCAAGCGACGGCTCGCCTGGTTGAGCCAGGACGAGACGCGCACCATGGCAGACGAGCTCGGCGTCTCGGAAGAGGAAGTGACGCGAATGGAAGGGCGCATGGCAGCCAGCGACCTGTCCTTCGATGGCTTCGACGACGACGACGACAGTGAAGGATCGTTCTTCGCTCCGGTGCATTACCTGGAGCAGGAAGGAGCCAACCCCGAGGACGTGGTGGCCGAAGAGGACTGGCGTGCGTCTGCGTCTGACAAACTGTCACAAGCGCTCGCGGGTCTCGATGAGCGCAGCCGCGAGATCATCGAGAATCGCTGGCTCGCGGAGGAGAAACTCACCCTGCACGACCTTGCCGCCAGATTCGGCGTTTCGGCCGAGCGTATCCGCCAGATCGAAAAGAATGCCATGAAGAAGCTGCGGGTCGCCGTGGCGGCCTGACCGCGTGGCCCCCGGCGCGCTGCTTCTCGCGTTCGCCGCCGCCTTCGGCGCCTCCGGGGTGGCGCTCGGCGCGTTTGGTGCCCATGCCCTGAAAGCCCGACTCGGCGAGGCCGGCCAGGATACGTGGGAAACCGCTGTCACCTATCAGCTGATACACGCGCTGGCCCTGCTCGGCGTGGGCATCTGGGTGCGGTCAGGCGGCTCGAGCGCTGCGCTTGCCGTGGCGGGCTGGAGTTTTCTGGTCGGCGTGCTGCTGTTTTCCGGCAGCCTTTTCGTGCTGGCGTTGGGCGGGCCCCGGGCGTTCGGGCCGATCACGCCGCTCGGCGGGGTCGCCTTCATCGTCGGCTGGCTGGCGCTGCTCCTGGCGGCCGTCGGGTCGGACGATCTTCAGTGACCGCCCCCGAGGACCCTTCTCCCGCCGCTGTCGGCGGGTTTCGCACCTACGTCCGCCGCCGCGGCCGCCTGACTCGCGGCCAGGCCCGGGCGTTACGCGATCTCACGGATCGCTACCTTCTCGCCCCCGAACCTGATTCGACCCTGGATCCCGTTGCGCTGTTCGGCCGCGCTGCGCCGCTCGGACTCGAGGTCGGCTTCGGCATGGGTCAGGGGCTCGTCGAGTGGGCCCGGGAACAGCCGGACTGGAATCTGCTCGGCGTGGAGGTCTATCAGCCCGGCATCGGCTCCGCCATGCTCGGCCTCGAGCGCGGAGGATTCGACCACGTACGGCTGTTGGAAGGACCGGCAGAGTGGCTGCTGGGCGGCCTGCTGGCACCACAGAGCCTCGACGAGCTACGGATCTTCTTCCCCGATCCGTGGCCGAAGAAGCGCCATCACAAACGCCGTCTGGTGCAGCCGGCGCTGGCGGCACTGGTTGCCGACCGGCTCAAGCCCGGCGGCCTGGTCTGGGTGGCCACCGACTGGGAGGACTACGCCCACTGGATCGTCGAGGTGCTGGACGCCGAGCCGCGTCTGCGCGCCCGACGGCCGGCCCGGGTGGAGTCCGCCCGGGCAACCGCGGCCGTGGATCGGGAGCGCGAGACGCTGCCCGATCTGGCCGACGACCGGCCGCGGACCCGGTTCGAGGCGCGCGGGCTGCGTCTCGGCCACCGGGTCTGGGATCTGCGCTACGAAAGGAAGCGCTGAAGCAGCGTATCCAGGTGCCGCCAGCCCAGTTCCGTGGCAGCGATCCGGTCACTCCGCACCAGGCCCTCGTCCACCAGCGGCCGCCACTGCGCCAGCAGATCCTCGCGGCCGCGCCCCGTGCGTGCTTCGAAGCAGTCGTGGCTGACCCCGTCCGCCAGGCGCAGGGCGTTCAGCATGAACTCGAACACCACCGCGTCGTCTGCCACCTGGATCACCTCGGTCTCCGCCGGGGACTGCAGGTACAGGCGCGGCTGGCTCGCCTTGCGGGTGCGTTCGATCAGCATGCGTCCGTCGCGGCACCGCGAGCGTTTGCCGTGAGCGCCGGCGCCGGCGCCGAGATAGTCGCCGAAGCGCCAGTAGTTGAGGTTGTGCCGGCACTCGAACCCGTCCCGGGCGAAGGCGGATACCTCGTAGCGGTGATAGCCAGCCCGGGCCAGGCGCTCCAGCCCGCGCCGTTCCATCTCAGCGAGTTCAGCTTCGACCGGCAGCAGCGGCGGGCGCCGCGCGAACTCCGTCTTCGGCTCGATGGTCAGCTGGTACCAGCTCAGGTGTTCCGGCGCCAGGGCCAGGGCCGCCTCCAGATCGTCGAGCGCCTGGTCGGCCGTCTGCCCGCTCAGACCGTACATGAGATCGAGGTTGACGTTGTCGAAGCCGCCCGCGCGGGCGCGCTGCAACGCGCGGGCGCTGTCTTCGGCATTGTGGATCCGCCCGAGCCGGCGCAGCTGCCCGGCGTCGAAGGATTGAGCACCCAGAGACAGGCGGTTGACGCCGGCGCGTCGGTAGGCCGCGAAGTCGTGGTGCTCCACCGTACCCGGATTCGCTTCCATGGTGATCTCGGCAGGGCCTGCCAGCCATGGCCCCAGGCGCTCCAGCAGCGCGGCGAATGCCGCGGCGGAGAACAGGCTCGGCGTGCCGCCGCCACAGAACACCGTCTCGATGGTGCCGGGCTTCACGTCGACCAGGGACGCGTCCAGATCGGCGGCCAGCGCCGCGACGTAGCCGGCCTCGTCCAGCGAGCCACGCAGCGGGTGGGAATTGAAGTCGCAGTACGGGCACTTGCGCACGCACCAGGGGAAGTGCAGGTACAGACCGGGATTGAGCATCTACAGCGCCATCCGCAGCTGCTCGATCAGCGCGGCCACCGCCTGGCCGCGATGGCTCAGCCGGTTCTTGTGTTCGGCGTCGAGCTGCGCTGCCGTGCAGCCGAGCTCGGGCAGGTAGAAGTGCGGGTCGTAGCCGAAACCGGAACGGCCCCGGGGCTCTCTCACCAGGACCCCGCGCCAGCGTGCGGTGGCAACCAGCGGGGCTGGATCGTCGCTGCTGCGCAACAGCACCACAGCGCAGTAGTAGTGAGCATCGGGCTGCTCCGCGGCGCCGATGGCGCTCACCAGCTTGGCGTTGTTGGCCGCGTCGTCCGCGCCTTCTCCGGCGTAGCGCGCCGAATGGATGCCCGGCGCACCGCCCAGCAGCGGTACCACCAGGCCGGAGTCGTCGGCCAGCGCCGGCAGCCCGGACAGGCGCGCGGCGTGGCGCGCCTTGTCGATCGCGTTCTCGACGAACGTGAGCCGCTCTTCCGGTGCCGGGTGAATTCCGAGCGCCGACTGACCTTCCACGTCGATGCCCAGGGGTTCGAGCAGCGCCTGCAGCTCCGCCAGCTTGCCCCGATTGGCGCTGGCGAGAACCAGCTTCATCGGTCGTCCCAGTAAGTCTTCTGCTGAAACGTCAGGAGATGGCTGGCCCCGTCCGGCGTGCGCACGTCGATCGCAAAGCGCAGCACCTCCTGGTCCGCATGCTTTACCGTTGCGAGATAGTAGACGGCGTCCCCCTCCAGTATTTCCTCGAACTCCAGAGGCTGCACGATGCCGAGGAGATCCCTCACCGTGCCCGTGACTTCCGCCCGCACCGGTCCGGCATCCGGGTCGATGATGGAGACGTTGAGCAGGGCCCGGTCGCGGCCGCGCGTGATGCCGTAGTCGGCGGCGACCTCGGGACTCAGGAAGGTGGTTGGAACCAGGCTGTAGTGGCCCTGGTAGGCGCCCAGCTGCCTGAACTGCTCGGCGCTCGCCGGCAGCCAGGTACCCAGCGCCAGCAGCGCAACGGCGGCGCCGGTGACGGATTTCGAGGTGCGCAGGATTCGTCTCATCAGTGAGTTCCGTTGGGTCGACCGAGCCGGTAAAAGGCGTAGGTACCGAAAAAGTTGGGAAAGCGGTTGATCAGCGGCCGGTTGGCATGACGCTCATCCACCACGAAGCGCTCGATGATTTCCAGCTGCTTATCCTGGCACAGGTGCTCGAAGTCGTCGAAGGTGCACAGGTGTATGTTCGGCGTGTCGTACCAGGCATGAGGCAGATGCCGGGCGACCGGCATGCGGCCGCGCAGGCACAGCTGAGCGCGGCAGCGCCAGTGTCCGAAGTTGGGAAACGTCACCACACACTCGCGGCCGATGCGCAGCATCTCGTCGAGCATCGCTTCGGGCGCCCGCACCGACTGCAGGGTCTCCGTCATCACCACCATATCGAAACTGTCGTCGGGAAAATTGCCGAGCCCTTCGTCCAGGTTCTGCTCGATCACGTTGACACCCTTGTGAAGGCAGGTCGTGATGTTGTCGGCGTCGATCTCGAGCCCGTAGCCGTTCACTCCGCCTGTGGCCTGCAGGTGAGCAAGCAGGTCACCGGTGCCGCAGCCGAGGTCCAGCACGCGGGCGCCGGGATTCACCAGTTCGGCGATGATCCGTAGATCAGGACGCATGAACCGTCCCCGGCACCTCGGCCACCTCGTCTGCAAGGCGCTCGAGATAGGTCTTGAGCACGGTGACGTAGCGGGGCACGGGCAGCAGAAACGAGTCGTGGCCGTGCTCGGTTTCGATGATCGCGCTGGCGACGTTTCTGCGCGCCCGGACCAGCGCGTCGACCAGTTCCCGGGAGCGTTCCACCGAGAAGCGCCAGTCGGTGGAGAACGACAGCACCAGGAAGCGGCAGCGCGCAGCGGACAGCGCCGCCACCAGATCGTCGCCGTGCTCGCTGGCCGGATCGTAGAAATCCAGCGCCTTGGTCATCAGCACGTAGGTGTTGGCGTCGAAGCTGCGCGAGAACGAACGGCCCTGGTAGTGCAGGTAGCGCTCCACCTGAAATGCCACCTCGGTCCCGGCGCGCTGCTCGTCGGAGGCGAGCTCACGTCCGAACTTCTGCCGCATGCCGTCATCGGAGAGGTAGGTGACGTGGCCCACCATGCGCGCCAGCATGAGCCCGAGATCGGGGTTGCTCCCCCGGGCGCGGTAGTGGCCGGCGTGAAACTCCGGATCACTGAAGATTGCCTGCCGGGCGATCTCGTTGAAGGCAATGTTCTGGGCAGAAAGCCGGGATGCGCAGGCGATGAGCACCGCGGCGCGCAGCCGCTCCGGATACTCCGTCGACCACTGCATGGCCTGCATGCCACCGAGGCTGCCGCCGATGACGGCGGCGAACTGGTCGATTCCCAGATGGTCGGCGAGGCGGCGCTGGCTGCGCACCCAGTCGCGCACGGTCACGGCAGGAAAGTCCGGGCCGTAGGCTTCGCCGGTTTCCGGGTCGGTGCTGAGAGGCCCGGTGCTGCCGTGACAGCCACCGAGGTTGTTGGGGCAGATGACGAAGAAGCGGTCGGTGTCGATGGCCTTGCCCGGACCGATGCAGGCGTCCCACCAGCCCGGCTTGCGATCGCCCATGTCATGGTAGCCGGCCGCGTGGTGATGACCTGACAGGGCGTGACACACGAGCACGGCGTTGCTCTTCGCGGCGTTCAGGGTGCCGTAGGTCTCGAAGACCAGTTCGAACCCGGGCAGGGTCGCTCCGCACTGCAGCGTCAGCGGCTCCGTGCAGGCGAAGACCTCAGGCGTGACCACGCCTACCGAGTCGGCAGGCAGCGCGTTGGGCATTGGCGCCAGTGTCCCGGAACGAGAAGGGACGGCGAGTCTAAAGCAACGGCTTTCACGCGTTCAACTCGAGTGCTGTAAGGCCGTGGATGCTACATCAGCGACAGAAACATCTGCGGCAGGATGCGCTCGATCACCCCGAGAATGAGAAACACCACGATGGGGGAGAAATCGAGTCCGCCCATGGCCGGCAGCAGCCGCCGGGCAGGCGCCAGCAGCGGCTCGGTGATCTGCCCGAGCAGGGCCAGTGCCGGATGGTAGGTGCCGGGCGCGATCCACCCGGCGATGATGACGATCAGAATCGACCACCAGAAAATGCGGATGATCAGCAGAATCACCTGAAGGATGCCGGCGAGGACGATGGTGCCGATTCCGCCCGTGTATCCGCCCTGCAGCGCGGACAGCGCCATCATCAGCACGATCTGGGCGACGACCGCGCCGAGGAACGCGGCGAAGTCCAGATTCCGGTAGGCGGGCAGCACCAGTCGCACCGGCTTCAGTACCGGATCGGTGACCTTGACCAGGCCCTGGGAGATGGGATTGTAGAAATCGACCCGGCAGGCCTGCAGCAGAAAACGCGCGACGAAGACGAAACAGACGATCTGCAGAATGAAGCTGATGGCATAGTTGAGCGCGTCGTTCATGGCTGGCCGAATTCCTCCGCTAGTTCCCTTGCCCGTTGTGCGGCGCCCGAAACGGCGCGTTCCAGGGTGTCGCGGACCCCGGCGGCGTCCAGTATAGACAGGGCCCGCTCCGTGGTCCCGCCCGGCGAGGTGACGTTGACGCGCAGCGCCCCCGGGCTCTGAGCGCCCTCGCGCGCCATGCGCGCCGCGCCGTATGCCGTTTCCAGCACCAGCGTGGTGGCGCTTTCGCGATCCAGACCGAGACCGACTCCGGCCTCGATCATGGCTTCCATGAGGTAGAAGAAGTAGGCGGGACCGCTGCCGGATACCGCCGTGACCGAGTCGAGGTGGGCTTCCTCCGCGACCCACAGGGTGCGGCCAGCGGTGGCAAGCACGGCGTCGGCGCCGTCGCGCTGCGCGACGGTCACCGTCGGACTGGCGAACATGCCCGTGATTCCGGCGCCGAGCAGGGCCGGGGTGTTGGGCATGCAGCGGACGATGGCGAGGTCTTTGCCCGTCCAGCGTGAAAGCGCCGCCAACGGTACGCCGGCGGCGATTGAGACGATGAGCTGGGTGCTCTCCAGGCGCAGCGGTTTCAGCACGCTGCCGAGCACCTGAGGCTTGACGGCCAGCACCACCAGATCAGCGCCCCGGATCGCCCGATCGTTGTCGCTGAACGTGGCAACGCCCAGTTTGTCGAGGGTCTGACGCTGACCCGCATCCGGGTCTGCAGCCCGCAGCCTGGCGGCGTCGGCGCCGGCCGCGAGCAGGCCGCTGATCAGGCTGCGCGCCATGTTTCCCGCGCCGATGAAGGCAATGGTCAGGTCTTTCACGATGAGGCTCCGGATCAGGGGTTGGCGTCGCGGGCACCGAAGATCGCGGTGCCGATGCGCACGTGGGTGGCGCCGGCGGCAATGGCCTCGGCGAAGTCACCGCTCATGCCCATGGACAGAGTGTCCCAGGGCTGCGGGGCGCCGGGGCGCAGCGATTCGAACAGGTCGGCGAGGCGGCGGTAGCTCGCCAGCGGCGCGGAGTCCCGCTGCAGGATGGTCATGAGCCCTCGCACCCTCAGGTTCGGCAGGTCGCGCACGGCGGCGAGCAGTCGGCTCGCCTGTGCCGGATCCACCCCGGCTTTTGCCGGGTCTTCGTCGACATTCACCTGCAGGGTCACGTTGAGGATCCTGTCCGGCGGGCACTGGGCCGACAGGCGTTCGGCGATCTTCTGCCGTGCGACGGTGTGAACCCAGTGGAAGTGCTCGGCGATCTGCCGGGTCTTGTTCGACTGAATGGCGCCGATGAAGTGCCAGGTCGCCGGAACGTCGGCGAGGGATTCGATTTTCGCGACCGCGTCCTGCAGGTAGTTCTCTCCGAAATCGCCGCACCCCGCCGCGGCGGCGGCGCGCACCAGCGCGGCCGGTTTGGTCTTCGATACGGCCACCAGCGTGATGTCCGCGGGGTTGCGCCCGCAGGCTTCGGCGGCGCTGGCGATCGCCGCCCGGGCGCCGGCCACGTTGGCAGCGATGGCGGCCGCCCGCTGCGGCGAGTCGTCGGAAGTGATGGACTGCAAACTCATGGTGCCGACCCTGTCGCAGATTTCGCACCTGCCCGGCGGAGAGACGAACGTATCGTGGTTTATGGAAGGGGCGGATAATACTATAGGCGTGGGCTCAATACGGACCCGCTCTTCCGCCGGGGATGGTTCGAGTCCTTCCAGGACGGGCAATCGCAGACAGGGATCGCGCATGGATATCACCGAACTTCTCGCGTTCAGCGCCAAGCAGGGCGCCTCGGACCTTCACCTTTCCGCCGGATTGCCGCCCATGATCCGGGTCGATGGCGACGTGCGGCGCATCAACCTGCCGCCGCTCGAGCACCAGGAAGTGCACGCGCTGATCTACGAGATCATGAACGACAAGCAGCGCAAGGACTTCGAAGAGTTCCTCGAAACCGACTTTTCCTTCGAGGTGCCCGGAGTGGCCCGTTTCCGGGTCAACGCCTTCAATCAGAACCGCGGTGCGGGTGCGGTGTTCCGGACCATTCCCTCCAAGGTGCTGACTATGGAGGACCTGGGCATGGGACAGACCTTCAAGGACATTTCCATGACCCCGCGCGGCCTGGTTCTGGTCACCGGGCCGACGGGGTCGGGCAAGAGCACCACGCTGGCGGCGATGATCGACTTCGTCAACGACAACCGCTACGACCACATCCTCACCATCGAAGACCCGATCGAGTTCGTTCACGAGTCGAAGAAGTGCCTGGTCAATCAGCGCGAAGTGCACCGCGACACGCACGGCTTCAATGAAGCCCTGCGTTCGGCGCTGCGGGAGGACCCGGACATCATTCTGGTCGGCGAGATGCGCGATCTCGAGACCATCCGTCTGGCGCTCACCGCGGCGGAGACCGGGCACCTGGTGTTCGGCACCCTGCACACGACATCGGCGGCCAAGACCATCGACCGCGTAATCGACGTGTTTCCGGCGGAAGAAAAGGACATGGTCCGCTCCATGCTTTCGGAGTCGCTGCAGGCGGTGATCTCGCAGACCCTGCTCAAGCGCGTGAACGGCGGGCGGGTGGCGGCCCACGAGATCATGATCGGCACGTCGGCTATCCGTAACCTGATCCGCGAGGACAAGGTTGCGCAGATGTACTCGGCGATCCAGACAGGCGCGTCTCACGGCATGATGACCCTGGACCAGTGCCTGCTGGATCTGGTGGCCAAACGCACGATTACCCGGGACATCGCCCGGGAGAAAGCCAAGATGCCGGAGAAGTTCTGAGTCGGCTCACGACCGGATAGCGGAGTAGCAGATGGAATTCGACAAGCTGTTGAAACTGGTGGTCGAGAAAGGCGCTTCCGACCTGTTCATTACCGCCGGCAAGCCGCCGATGCTGAAGATCAACGGCAAGCTCTACAGCGCCGGCAAGAACGACCTGTCGCCGGAGCAGTCCCGGGACATGGTCCTCGGCGTGATGAACAAGGAGCAGAAGGACGTGTTCCACAAGGAGCACGAGTGCAACTTCGCCATCAACACGGCGGGTCTGGGGCGGTTCCGGGTTAGCGCCTTCTACCAGCGCAACCTGGTCGGCATGGTGCTGCGACGCATCGAGGTGAACATTCCGCGCATCGCCGATCTGCAGCTTCCGCGGATCATCGAAGATCTGGCCATGACCAAACGCGGGCTGATCATCTTCGTCGGCGCCACCGGCACGGGTAAGTCCACGTCGCTTGCCTCCATGATCGGCCACCGCAACGAGCACTCGTCGGGACACATCATCAGCATCGAAGACCCGATCGAATTCGTCCACCAGCACAAGGGTTGCATCATCACCCAGCGCGAAGTGGGTGTGGACACCGACAGTTTCGAAGTGGCGCTGAAGAACACCCTGCGCCAGGCGCCGGACGTGATCATGATCGGCGAGGTGCGGACCCGCGAAACCATGGAGCACGCCGTGGCGTTCGCGGAAACCGGCCACCTGTGTCTGTGCACGCTGCACGCCAACAACGCCAACCAGGCGCTCGACCGGATTATCCACTTCTTCCCTACGGACCGGCACAGCCAGGTCTGGATGGATTTGTCCCTGAACCTCCGGGCGATGGTCGCCCAGCAGCTGCTCCCTACGGTGGACGGTCAGGGCCGCCGGGCCGCCATCGAGGTGCTCATCAACACGCCGCTGGTTGCGGACCACATCCGCAAGGGCGACGTGCACCTGCTCAAGGAGCTCATGTCCAAGTCCACGGAGCAGGGCATGCAGACCTTCGACCAGGCGTTGTACAAGCTCTACAGCGAAGGCGAGATCACCTACGAAGCGGCGCTGGCCCATGCCGACTCGCCCAACGACCTGCGCCTGATGATCAAGCTCGGTTCCGACGCCAATCCCGACCCGATGGCCGCCGTGGACGGACTCAAGATCGAGGAAGACGAAACGGGCGGCATGCAGTTCCGACGCTGAGCGGCGGGTGCGGCGGCGGAGGACCTCGGCTGCCGGCACGCCCGATCGGGCCCGCTATGGCTCCGATGGCGGGATCCGGCTAAGGTATCCGCCTCCGGCTGGAGCGATTTCGTGGCAGATCAGTTCGAATCCCTGAACGATGAGCACATGGCCTTCATCCGCGAGCAGCGGATGTTCTTCGTCGGCACGGCCGCCGCGGATGGTCGGGTCAACGTGTCGCCCAAGGGACAGGGTTCTCTCGAGGTGGTGGGGCCGAACAGCATCGTCTGGCTGAATCTCACCGGGAGCGGCAACGAGACCGCCGCGCACCTGAAGCAGCAGGACAGAATCACCCTCATGTGGTGCGCTTTCGACGGCCCGCCGCGGATTCTCCGGGCCTATGGCCAGGGTCAGGTCGTGCATCCGCGGGACGCTGAATGGCAGCGCTGGGCAGCGCTGATCCCGGCGCCCGTCGGGGCGCGTCAGTACGTGCGCGTGGAGGTGGATCTGGTCCAGACCTCCTGCGGCTATGCGGTGCCCCGCTACCAGTTCCTGGAACAGCGGACGGCGCTCGATCGGTGGGCGGACCACCGCGGTCCGGAGGGTATCGAGCGCTACTGGGCCGAGCGCAACACGGTGTCTCTGGACGGTCTGCCCACCGGCATCCTCGAAGACGCCGCGCCGGAAATGATGGCAACGCGAACGCAGCCGGAGGCGGAATGAAGCGCGCACCGTTCTGGCTCACCGGGGCCATGGTTCTGCTGGTCGGGGTCGGGGCTCTCGCCGAGCCGATGACCATCGACGAGGTGGTTGCGGCCGCGCGGGCCGACGTCGACTTCGTCGGCAATGCCTACCTCAAGCAACGCCTCGCCTCGAATCCGGATCTGGTGCTGCTCGACGTGCGCTCGGAGAGCGAGTTCGCCGCAGGACACATCCCCCATGCGCGCTCGGTGCCCCGGGGGGTCGCCGAGTTCAGCGTCGCGCGCAGCGTGCGCAGCGCGGATACCGAGATCGTCGTCTATTGCCGCACCGGCAGCCGTGCGGCGCTGGTGACCAAAGCGCTGCTCGGGCAGGGCTACCACAACGTGCGCGCCCATGACGGCTTCGAAACCTGGGAAGCCGAAGAACCCGTGGAGGTCGGGGCGCCGGCGGAAGACTGAGCGGTCTCAGCGGGCGCTCAGCCAGGTCTCGGCGATGAGGGCCGCGGCCAGTGCATGGTCGCCGTCGCCCCCGGCGTCAGCGGATTCCCTCGCAGCCCGCGTTGTCAGGCGCTCGTCCACCAGCACCGTGGCGATGCCCGAACGCCGCTCCAGGACCCGGGCGAATGCGCGTGCCCGCGCCGACATCTCGCTCTCGCTGTCGTCCATGTTCAGCGGCAGGCCGACGATGAGCAGTATCGGTCGCCAGGGCTCGATCGCCGCCAGCAGCGCCGGCCAGTCGGGCCGGCCGTCCCGGGCTGCGAGCACCGCAAGCGGGCTGGCGGTCCCGGTGATCGTCTGCCCGCAGGCCAGGCCGATGTGGCGCAGTCCGAAATCGAACGCCAGCACGTAGCCGTGCTCGGGCGCCGTGGTCGGCGGCGGGGGTGTCAACGACGCCGGTCCGGTGACGGCCGTGACGGAATCAAGCGTGGCCGGCCTGTCCGGACATCAGCCGGAAGTCGATCCCGAGAATGGCCGCCGCCTTGTTGACGCGCTGCTCGAATGGCTCGCGGAACACCACGTCGAGGCTGACCGGGCAGCTCAGCCAGACGTTGTTCTTGAGCTCCTCTTCCAGCTGGCCGCCGTCCCAGCCCGCGTAACCCAGGGCCACCAGATAGTCACGCGGTCCGGTGCCGCGGCCGATGGCTTCCAGCACTTCTCTGGCGGCCGTGAGCATCAGCCCGTTGCCAAGCTCCAGCGACACATCGAAGTGTGCGTCGTCGCTGTGCAGGATGAAGCCGCGGTCCGGGGACACCGGGCCGCCGTCCATCACCGGTATCTCCGCCGGGACGTCGTCCGTCTCCATACCCAGCTGGCCGAGCAGCTCCACCAGGGACAGCTCGCTCGGGCGGTTGATCACCAGGCCCATAGCGCCGTCGTCGTTGTGTTCGCACAGGTACGTGACCGTGTCGCCGAAGTAGCTGCCGGTCATCGACGGCATCGCGATCAGGAACTGGTTCTTGAGGCTGGTGCCTTCAATCATGGGTCGTTGCGCCTGCCATCGTCAGTCTGCATTGCGGAGTCTGCGTTGCGGAGTCTGCGTTGCGGAGTCTACGTTCTGGAGTCTACGCCCACGAGCCCGCTGTCAGGAGTCGAGGCGGGCTCCGGTGCGCGAGAACTGCCAGGTGCGGATGATCTCCAGGCGATCGTACTTCTTGCGCATTTCGACAGGGAAATCCTGGTACGGGGCAGCCATGCGCACGATGCGCATGGCCGCTTCGTCCAGCACCTTGTGTCCCGACGACTCGAGCAGGCGCACTTCCTCCAGGGCGCCGTCGAAACGAAGTACCACGAGCAGCCGCAGATCGCCCGAGACGCGGCCCCCGGGGTAGTTGGCGTTGCCGATGCGCTCCACCTTCTGGCGCCACGCGTTGAGATAGGCGGCTTCGTCTGCGGACTTGGTGGAGACACTGGTCAGCCGCTTGACCCGCGGGCGCTTCGCCTTGGCCTGCTCGTCCTGCGCGATGCGCGCCTCGAGGCTGGCGATTTCCCGGGCGAGGTCGTCATAGGACACGTTGGTGACGCTGTCAGCGGCGGCCTCGTCGATGGGAAGCTCGTCCTCCACGGTCACCTGATCCTCGGCACGGGTGACCGTCGACAGCAGCTCCCGCTGCAGCCGGGCGTCGGCCGTGGTCTGCGGCAGCGGCTCCGGCGTCACCGGCTGGATTTCGTCGGTCTGGAAGTCGGCCTCGGTGCTGGCGGTCGTTTCCATGGCCTGTGCCTCGGTGCCGCTGCCGAGCTGATTCGCCTGGGCGATGAAGTCGGCTTCTTCCGGCGCCTCGGGATCCGCGTGATGCGCCAGGGTCACCTCGATCGTGGGCGACGGCGGCGCACTGTCGTCGGTGCTGAAGCCGACGCCCAGGATGACCGCGGCATGCAGCGACAACGCCAGGAACAGGGTGAAGCTGAGGCGGTCTCGCGGGGTGATGCTGATGGCGGCCATGGATCTATAGATGCGGTCGCTGGCAGTGGGTTCAAGATTCCGGCGCGGCGCGCGCACCGGCCTGACTGAGCTTAGTCTGGATGGTGTCCATGAGCATACCGCCGATATCGAGGGAAAACTGTGCATCGAGTTCGCGAATGCAGGTGGGGCAGGTGACGTTGACCTCGGTCAGGTAGTCACCGATGACGTCGATGCCGACGAACAGCAGGCCGCGGTGTTTCAGCTCCGGACCCACCTGCGCAGCAATCCACTGATCGCGTTTGGTGAGCGGGCGGCCCTCGCCGCGGCCGCCGGCAGCCAGATTGCCGCGGGACTCCCCGGCCATGGGAACTCGGGCCAGGGCGTAGGGCACGGGTTCGCCGTCGATGAGCAGAATGCGCTTGTCGCCGTCGGCGATTTCCGGCAGGTACTTCTGTCCCATGATCTGCTCGACGCCGCCATCGGTCAGCGTCTCGAGCACCACGCTCAGGTTGGGGTCGTGCTCCATGATCCTGAACACGCTCTTGCCGCCCATGCCGTCCAGGCGCTTGAAGACGACGTTGACGTGGTCGCGGTGAAATTTCCGCAGCACGTCGGCCCGCCGGCTCACCACCAGGGGCGGACAGCACTGGGGAAACGCCGTGGCGAAAAACTTCTCGTTGCAGTCGCGCAGGCTCGCGGGCCGATTGACCACCAGTACCCCGGCTTCCTCGGCACGCTCGAGGAAGTAGGTGGTGTAGATGTATTCCATGTCGAACGGCGGGTCCTTGCGCATCATGAGCACGTCGAGCTCGGCCAGCGGCGTCTCCACGCCTTCGCCGAGGTCGTACCAGCCGCCCTGCGCGTCCGCCGGATCCAGGGACTCGGCGAAGGCACCGGTCAGGCGCAGCGGGTGCAGGAAAGCCCGCGCTTCGCCTTCGCGCAGCACCAGGTCGCCCTGGCCGACGAAGAAAATCTTCCATCCGCGACGCTGTGCCGCGCGAATCATGGCCAAAGTGCTATCTTTCTTCAGGGACAGGCTCGGCAGCGGGTCCATGACGAAGGCGATGTGTACGCCTCCCGGAGGCGGTGGCGCGTCGGTGCCGGGTCTGGTCATGCGGGCGGTCGTCCGTGGTCGAGAGTTGCGGGCTAAACTACTCGGTAGGTCAGGTCGCGGCAACTCGCTCACGTAGCCGCCCGGACGCCGGGAAGGACGCCGTAAATGAGACGTAATTCCCCTATCCGGTCGGGACTTATGGAACGATTTCGGGCAAGCGTGATAAAAGGCCAGACGCTGCGAACCGGGCGCCCTGCGCTCGCCCCCAACCCTTAGGCCAACGCTCAGGAGTGCGGACCGACATGGAAGAGGATGTTCGAGGCGTCAGGGTCCTGGTGATCGACGACAGCAAAACGATCCGTCGCAGCGCGGAGAACCTGCTCACCAAGGAAGGCTACGACGTAATCACCGCCACCGACGGCTTCGACGCGCTGGCGAAAATCGCCGATTCCCGGCCGGAAATCATCTTTGTCGACATCATGATGCCACGTCTGGACGGCTATCAGACCTGCGCCCTGATCAAGAACAACAGCGAGTTCAAGATGACGCCGGTGGTGATGCTGTCGAGCAAGGATGGCCTGTTCGACAAGGCCAAGGGCCGCATCGTCGGCTCCGATCGCTATATCACCAAGCCGTTCAGCAAAGAAGAGTTGCTGGGTACGATCCGTACGCTGGTTCATTGATTCGAGAGGTCTGAGACACCATGGCACGGATTCTTGTGGTCGATGATTCTCCTGCGGAGACCCATCACTTCGTCAACATTCTGGCCCGTCACGGGCACCAGGTGCTCACCGCCACCAGTGGAGCCGACGGCATCAGCGTGGCCAGCAGCGAACAGCCGGACGTGATTCTCATGGATGTGGTTATGCCCGGAGTGAACGGTTTTCAGGCGACCAGGCAGCTGACCCGGGGCAACGACACCGGGCACATTCCGGTGATCATCGTTTCCTCGAAGAGCCAGGATGCCGACCGGGTCTGGGGCGAGCGTCAGGGCGCCTGTGGCTATCTGACCAAGCCCGTCGACGATCGTACGCTCATCGACGCCGTCAACGACGTGCTCGGGGACTGAGGTTCGTGTCCCGCACCTCCGCCATCGACCTGCTGCGCGGCATCGAGACGGCGACGTTCCGCCACGCCGCTCCGCTGCCGCTGAAGCAGGATGCGCATCCGCAGTGGCAGGGCATGGGGTTTCAGGTGGGCGGCCTGCGGCTGGTCTCGGCCATGGGCGAGATCGGCGAGATCCTCAAGCCGCCCAGGGTCGCCGCGCTCCCCGGGGTGAAGTCCTGGGTGCTCGGCGTGGCCAACATCCGGGGCCGGCTGATTCCCGTGGTGGATCTGCACGAGTTTCTCGGTATGACGCCGACTCTGCCCATGGCCCAGTGGCGGGTCCTGGTGGTGGAAGACGAAGAACTGATTGCCGGGCTGCTGGTCGAGCAGTCGCTGGGCATTCAACACTTCCTCGAGGACGGCTTCGAGGAGGCGCAGGCAGACGCCCTGGGCGCTCTCGCCCCTTACGTACGTGGTGCTTTCCGGCACGGAGGCCGCGTTTTCTACAATGCGCAACTGAAAGCGATCCTGCGGGACGAGAAGTTCTTGGACGTTGCATTAGAGACCGAATAGGTCGAGGGCCGGTTTGGCTCGAACCAACTAGACGGATTACAGGGATATGAAATCAGGAAAGTTGTCGCCGCTGCTCGTCGTCTTGATGCTGCTGCTGGCAGCCACGATGGCGGGCATGGCTTGGTCGGTGTTCATGGGCGGCACGACGGTCGCCAACAACACAGCACTTCTGTTTGCAACGGGCGGGATCGTGCTGGTGGCGATCATCGCCATGGTCATGATCCGCGAGACCCGTCAGCAGCTCGCTGAGCAGGCATCGCAGAACGAGCGCAACCAGGCGGCCATTCTGCAGCTTCTGGACGAGATCGCCGACCTCGCCGAGGGCGACCTGTCCATTCACGCCTCGGTGACGGAGAACTTCACCGGCGCCATCGCCGATTCGATCAATTTTGCCATCGACCAGATGCGTGGCCTGGTGTCGAACATCAACCACCTGTCGGTGCAGGTGGCGAAAGCCGCTTCGGAGACCCAGTCCACGGCCAGCGATCTTGCCTCGGCAGCGGAAAATCAGGCCAAGGAGATCGGCGCCGCCTCCCACGCCATCAACGAGATGGCGGTATCCATCGACCATGTGTCGTCCAACGCGGCGGAGTCCGCGGCGGTGGCAGAGCGAGCGGTGGAGATCGCCAACAAAGGGGCGGACGTCGTTCAGGACACGATCACGGGTATGGACACCATTCGCGGTCAGATTCAGGAAACCTCCAAGCGGATCAAGCGTCTGGGCGAATCGAGCCAGGAGATCGGCGATATCGTCTCGCTGATCAACGACATCGCCGATCAGACCAACATCCTGTCGCTGAACGCGGCCATCCAGGCTTCGATGGCTGGTGACGCGGGTCGCGGCTTCGCGGTAGTAGCCGACGAAGTGCAGCGCCTCGCGGAACGGTCTTCGGCGGCGACCAAGCAGATCGCCGCACTGGTCAAGACCATTCAGACCGACACCAACGAGGCGGTCATCTCCATGGAGCAGACGACGTCCGAGGTGGTGAGCGGCGCCAAGCGCGCCCAGGACGCCGGGGTCGCGCTCGAGGAAATCGAAAACGTTTCGACGTCGCTGGCCGAGTTGATTCAGAACATCTCCAACGCGGCGCGACAGCAGGCGGCGTCTGCGGGCCATGTGTCCAACACCATGAACGTGATCCAGGAGATCACCGCGCAGACAGTGAGTGCTACCGAGCAGACCGCATCATCGATCGGCAATCTGGCAAAGATGGCCAATGAGATGCGTGAGTCGGTAGAAGGCTTCAAGCTTCCCGAGCACAATTGACCCGGGCTTCGGGATAAGCTCGCGTCCTCCGGGACGCAACGCACAGGAAGGCGACAGGACCAAGCATCCATATGGCCACAAGCCGGGAAAATTTCGCGCTCGACTGGATCAAAGGCGAGCTGCTGGAAACGCTGAACACGGCGCGCACCGGCCTCGAGTCGTTCGCCGAGGCGCTGGAGAACGGCGAGCCAGCCGAAGCCGCTGCCAGTGACGAGCCGCTGCGCGACTGCGTGAACGCGTTGCACCAGGTGCACGGCACCCTGATCATGCTCGAATTGAAGGGTGTGACGCTGCTTGCCGATCACCTCGAACGGCTTGCCGACGCGCTGCGCGAGCAGTCCGTGGCCGACGTACCTTTGGCCTGCCAGAGTCTGATGCAGGGGATTCTCGAGCTCCCCGGCTATCTCGACGAGCTGCAGTCCGGGCTGCCGGATTCGGATGCCCCGATGCTGCCGCTGGTCAACGAGCTGCGCGCCCTCCTGGGAGAGCCGGCGCTGAAGCAGAGCAGCAACGTGGTACACCTTTACGGTGTGGCCGGCGCTGCGGCGCTGCAGCGGTTCTCCTCCATCAACGGCGTCGACAAGACCCGGAAGATCCGGGGCGTCTATCAGCAGGTGCTGCTGTCTCTGCTGAAAGGCGCGGATCTCGGTCGCGCCGTGGACACCCTGCGCAAGGTAGCCCAGGGCATGGGGAAAGTGTGCGAAGGCACCCCGTTCGAGGCGCAATGGCAGGCTTTCGCGGAGTTCGTCGAGGGCCTGGCGGGTTCGGCTTCCTCCGGACCCCTGGACGGCGCGGCGGTCAAGCTGCTGCGCCGCGTGGACTCCGAGATCCGCGAGATCGCCCAGTCCGGCGTTGCCGCGTTGCAGCGTCCGGTACCCGTCAACCTGGTGCGCCAGCTGCTCGACGCGGCCGCAGCGCGCGGTCGCTCCTCCGAGCTGCTCGACGCGCTTCGGGAAGCCGCTGCACAGAGCGACCAGTCTTCCAGCATGTCGCTGTCCGGACGCCAGGCCATGGTCAGCGCTGCCATGGCGCTGCGCGAAGAGCTCGGCTCGATCAAGGACCGCCTGGATCTGTTCGTACGCGGTGGCCGCAGCGACGTCGCCGCACTGGCTGATCTGCTCGCGCCGCTCAAACAGGTGGCGAGCACCCTGTCCCTGCTCGGTTTCGAGAGCTCGACCAGCATCGTCCTCGATCAGGTGGAGGCGCTCGACGCCCTGGTGGAAGCCGGTGGCGCGGACGAAACCGCAGTCCTCGGCGTCGCCGGCGCGCTGGTGCAGGTCGACGAGAACCTGGCGAGCCTGACCCACGGCGGCAAGGGCGAAGTCGAGAAGATCACCGACGAAGCCCAGCGCGCGGTGGCGCATCAGACGCGCGAAGGCCTGGAGCAGGTGAAGCAGTCCATCGTCGACTACGTGTCCACGCAATGGGATGTGCGGCATCTGCAGGAGACGCCGGCGCAGCTCGATGGCATTGCCGGCGCCCTCGCCATGATTCCGCTGCACCGGGCGGCAGAGCTGGTCACGCAGTGCCAGAACTACATCCGCCTGGCGCTGATGGCCGGTCACGTGCCGTCCTGGGAAGAGCTCGACCGGCTGGCCGATGCGCTCAGCGGCATCGACTACTACCTCGAGCGCCTGGCGAGCGAAAATCCCGGCGGCGCCGAGGACGTGCTCGACCTGGCCCAGCGCAGCCTCGATGGCCTCGGGTCGGGCGACGCCGCGGAATCCGCGGAATCGGAGCTGGCGCGAACGGCACAGGCACCCGTCGATTCCGGCGACCTCGCCGAAGAACCCGACAGCGCCCTGGCGGCCGTCGATTCGGCGACGGAATCGCAGCCCGACGACGCGCCCTCTGCCGCAGGCAACGTCGAGCCCCTGTTCGGCGCGGCCGAAGACGTGGACGTCGCGGCCGTCGGCTCTGGTGATGAAGCCCAGGATCCCGAGCTGCAGCTCGAGATGGACGACGACTTCGACCTCTCCAGCGAGCTGTTCAACGACATCGACGATGCGGTGGCCGGAGGCGGGCCCGTCGGCGCCGACCGGCCCACCGAATCGGCGCCGGAAGCGCCCGCGGCGCCGGAAGCGCCCGCGGCGGCGGAAGCGCCGGCGGCGTCGAAAGAGCCCGCGGCTGCTGACAAAGCAGATGCCGAGTTCGACTTGGAACTCGAACTCGAAGACGACTCCGCCGGGCTGGCGCCGTTCTCGGATGAAGCGGTTTCCGACGAACCCGCGGCCGAGTCCACCGGCGACGTCGCTAACGAGGTGCCGGCAGACGTCACCGCGGGGCTCGACGAGGCGCCGCTCGAATCGGCCTTCGAGCTGGAACCCCTGGACGACGATGATCTGACGTTCTTCGCCGCGGACGACGCAGACGACGCAGACGACGCAGACGACAAGGACGACGCGGCCGGAGCCGAGGAAGCCGCCGCGCCAGAGACGCCGGTGGCGGTTGCGGAGCACGAGGCCGAGACCGAAGCGGCTGGCGTGGACACCTCGAAGTCGGTTGCCGCCACCGCGCGCACCGCCACCCTCAGCGATACCTTCGAGAGCGACGAAGACATCGTCGAGATCTTCTCGGAAGAGGTGGACGAGGTGCTCGCCACCATCGACGAGCATCTGGCCACGTGGCCGGGGGCGCTCGACGACGAGGCGAGCCAGACCGAGATCCGCCGCGCTTTCCACACCCTCAAGGGCAGCGGCCGCATGGTCGGGGCCAATGTGCTGGGTGAGATGGCCTGGTCGGTGGAGAACATGCTGAACCGGGCGCTCGACGGCACCGTGGCGCCGAGCGCCGAGTTCCCGCTGGTCGTGGGTGAGGCGCGTGCGCTGACGCCGATTCTGCGCGACGCCTTCGAGCGCAAGGAGGCGCCCGAAATGGGCGCCGTCGGCCATGTCATGGAGCGCGCCGACGTGCTGGCTTCTGGCGGAACGCTGGCGGAAACCGGCGAAGTCGGGTCGGTTGCCCACGAGGAAGTTCCGGCTGCGCCCGAGGACGATCGCTCGCTGTTCGTCGAAGAAGCCGAAGCCAACGTGGAAACCGTCGCAGCCGCCAGCCGCGACGGGATCTTCGTGCTCGACAGCGACGTCCTGCGGGCGCTGCACACGCTATCCGGCAGCGCGGCCATGGCTGGCCTCGACTGCGTCGGCGAGCTGGCCGGGCCGACCTACGATCTGGCCCAGGCGCTGCGCTCTCCGGACGCTGAAACGGTCCTCGACGGAGAGCGGGCGGCCTATTTCCGCCACGCCGTCGATGCCATGGCGGCTTCCCTCGACGATCTGCGGGCCGGTCGCGAGTCAGAGGATCATTTCCAGCTGATCGCCGAGGCCGATCGCCTGCTGGTCGCCGCCGCGGAAACCGGGGCGAAGTCGGGCAGGGCCGAGTTGATGGGACTACCGGCGCTGGCCAGCATGCTGAAAGCGCCCGAACTGCTGGAGGGCTGGCACGACGGCGCGGTGGATCTGTCTCTCGCGGACGAGATCCGGAACGCCCTGGCCGACATCGAACGATTGACGGCGGCGGACGGACACAGGGCCATCGCCGGCCTGGCCGGCGCGCTGCGACGGGCCCACGAGCGCTTCGAGTTCGAAAGCCTCGGCGCGGAGGCGATGGCCGTGTTCGGCAAGGGTCACGAGCGGCTGCTGGAACAGTTCGACGCCATGGCGGCGGATCAGTCCACGCCGGCATTCGACGATACCTGCGCAGCGCTGGACGCGCTCACGCCCATGCCGTTCGATGGGCCCATCCTCGGCGGCGCCCTGGGGGCGCCTGCGGACGCTCAGGATGACGACCTCACCGATCTGGACCTCGGCTCCGTCGGCGAACCTGCCGCGTTCGAGGGCTTTGATCTCGACCCGGCCGACCTGATCGGCATGAAGTCGTCCCGAGCAGACGCGGACGACATCCCGATCCTGGAAGAGAACGCCGACGTCGAGGAGTCCCTCGACGACGTATTCGTCGTCCCGCCGTCGCGGGAAGCGCCCGCGGCGGATGAGCGAGACGCGGCGGATGAGCGAGACGCGGCGGAAAGAGACGCGGCGGAAGAGCGAGACGCGGCGGAGAATAGAGACGCGGCGGAGCCAGACGACGCGGCGGAATCGGCAGACGCCGTGGACGCCGCCGGTGCGGTGGAGCCAGAGGAAGCGCCGGCCGCGCCTGGGCCGGCCGCGCCGGAGCGTTCGGGCGCCGAACGGTCTGTGGCTGCCCCGACCAGGGCGCCCGCCGCGCCGACCGACGACCTTTCGGACGACGTCGACCTGGAGATCATCGAGGTTTTCTTCGAGGAGGCCGACGAACTTCTCGAAGCCATGGACCACGACATCAACGACTGGCAGGCAGCGCCGGAGAACCGTCTGCACCTGGAGAATCTGCTGCGCGGTCTGCACACCCTCAAGGGTGGCGCGCGCTTGTCGGGTCTTACCGTGCTGGGCGATCGTACGCACGATTTCGAGTCGTTCCTGATCGAGTACCAGGACAGCGAGCGGGCCGCGGATGAGGCCCTGTTCGAAGAGCTTCACAGCCGCTACGACGTTATCGCCGCGGTCGTCGGCGACGTTCGCGCCAGGTTTACCGGCGTCGCTGATGCGGCCGAAGCGCAGCCGGCCACCGAGCAGCCAGCGGTCACTCAGGAGCCGGCCGCAGCTGGGCCGGCAGCGCCTGGGCCGGCCGCGCCTGGGCCGGCCGCGGAAGGTGCGGAGCGTCCGGCGCCGGAGGAGGCGCACCCGTCTTTCGCAGCTGCCCGGACGGGCAACGTGGCACCGCTGCGCCGCGTCGGGAAACCGGAGCCCGCAGCCGCGGCGGCCGGGTCCGGGGGCGCGGAGGTTGCCGCCGAGAGCGCGGCCCAGGCGCGTGCGCAGGAGATGGTCAGGGTCGGTGCCGGACTGCTGGAAAGCCTGGTCAACCTGGCCGGCGAGAGCAGCATCATCCGCGCCCGGGTCGAGCAGGGCATGAGCGACTTCACCGGCGCGCTGGACGAGATGGAAACCACCATCGAACGCCTGCGCGAGCAGTTGCGGCGGCTGGAGATCGAGACCGAGACCCAGGTGCTGTTCCGCCAGGAGCGCATCGACGCGCCGGCCTACGAGGACTTCGATCCGCTGGAGATGGATCGTTATTCCCAGCTGCAGCAGCTGTCCCGCGCGCTCGGCGAGAGTGCCTCGGACATGCTCGACCTCAAGGAAACCCTGCTCTACAAGGCCCGCGAAGCGGAAACGCTGCTGCTTCAGCAGGCGCGCGTGAACACCGAGCTGCAGGAAGGTCTGATGCGCAGCCGCATGGTGCCGTTCAGTCGGCTCGTGCCGCGGCTGCGGCGCACCGTACGGCAGGTGGCGAAGGAGCTCGACAAGGACGTCGAGCTGCACACCTTCAACGTCGAGGGCGAGCTCGACCGCAGCCTGCTGGAACGCATGGTGCCACCGCTCGAGCACATGCTGCGCAATGCCGTCGACCATGGCATCGAAAAACCCGAACGGCGCCGCTCGACGGGCAAAGCGGAAGCCGGGCGGATCGATCTGCGGCTCGCGCGCGAAGGCGGTGACGTGGTCATCGAGATCAGTGACGACGGCGCCGGCATCGACGTCGAGCGGGTCCGGGCCAAAGCCATCGAGCGGGGACTGCTGGCCCGCGACGCGGAGCTGCGGGACGACGAGGTCGGCCAGTTCGTGCTCGCGCCGGGATTCTCAACGGCCGATTCGGTGACGCAGATATCCGGGCGCGGCGTCGGCATGGACGTGGTGCACAGCGAGGTCAAGCAGCTCGGCGGCAGCATCAGCATCTTCTCCCAGCCCGGCAAGGGCACCCGCTTCGTGCTGCGCGTCCCGTTCACGGTGTCCGTGAACCGGGCGCTCATGGTCGCGGTGGGCGACGATCTCTACGCCATTCCCCTGAACACCATCGAGGGCATCGTGCTGCTCGCGCCGGACGAGCTCGATCGGCTCTACGCGCCGGACGGCAAGACCTTCGAGTACGCCGGGGTGCCCTACCGGATTCAGTATCTCGGTCAGTTCCTCGGCCGCGAGTACCATCCGCAGCCCATGCGCGGCTCGGTGCCCGTGGTTCTGGTCCGTTCCGGCGAGCATGCCGTCGCGGTCCACGTGGACGGCGTCCAGGGCAGCCGCGAGATCGTGGTCAAGAGCCTGGGCCCGCAGTTCGCCGGGGTTGGCGGAATTTCCGGCGCGACCATCCTCGGCGATGGCAGCGTGGTGGTGATCCTCGACCTGCTGGCGCTGATAAGAACTCAGAGCGGTGGCGGCCTTGCGGCGGGCAGACGCGCCCGCGCCGGGGCCGCGCGCACCCGCTGTGTGATGGTCGTGGACGATTCCGTCACCGTGCGCAAGGTGACCTCGCGGGTGCTGGAGCGCCAGGGCATGGACGTGGTGGTAGCCAAGGACGGGGTCGAGGCGGTGTCGCTGCTGCAGGAACGGCGCCCGGATGTGATGCTGCTCGACATCGAGATGCCGCGCATGGACGGCTTCGAGGTGCTGCGCCAGGTGCGCCACGACGAGCGGCTGCGCGATCTGCCCATCGTCATGATCAGCTCGCGCACGGGCACCAAGCACCAGGAACGCGCGGCGGATCTGGGGGTGAGCCGGTTCCTCGGCAAACCGTTCCAGGAGAGCGAGCTGCTGGCGACCATCGATGACCTGGTCAACGGACGGTGAGAGGCGAACTGAATCCATGACGACGGCGGCAGCAGTGGCTCAACAACCTTCCGAACTGGCCTGTGTCCTCATTCCGCTGCAGCAGGGCCAGTTGCTGCTGCCCAGCGTCTGCATCGCCGAGATCATGCCGTGGCGCCGCATCAAGGTGCTGCAGGGTGTGCCCGACTGGTGTCTGGGGCTCCTCGGATGGCGCGGCGAGACCATTCCCGTGCTGCGCTTCGAACGCCTCAACCAGCCGAAGAGTTCCGGCCCGGCGCCGGGTCGCTGTCTGGTCGTGATGAATCGGACCGGTGCCGGCGTGGCGCCGTTCTATGCGCTGGCGGCGGAAGGACTGCCGCGCCTGGTGCAGCTCTCCGACGCCGACATCGGCGACCAGGACGAGCGCCCGGGTCGTGCGGAAGCGCGGCTGGTGCGTCTCGGCACCGAGACGGCCAGCATCCCGAGCCTGAACTTCATCGAGCAGCAGGTCGTGGAACTGGGTCAGCAGATCGGCGCCTGAATCGCCGCGGCCCGGCCGCCGCTACGCCCAACCCCAGCCATGGCGGACGGCCGCGAGAACCGCCAGCGGCGCGGTCTCGCCGCGCAGAACGAGGGTACCCAGACCATGGCGGCGGGCGCCGTTCGCCAGCGCCGCCTGACGCTCGGGCTCGCTCCAGCCGCCTTCCGGCCCCACCAGCACCCCGAGCGCCGCACGCGGTAGCGTCAGCGGCAGAGCGTCGGCGCCGGGATCGAGCAGAATCAGCTGCGCCTGGGGCGGCGCGTCGAAGAATGCGGCCACAGTGCGCACCTCGTGGAGCCGCGGCAGATGCAGCGCCCCGCACTGCTCGGCGGCGCTTTCGATCACCCGCTGCCAGTGCTGACGTCGGCGCGCCAGGCGCTCTGCGGCGTCGGGCACGTTGCTGCGTTCGGCCAGCACCGGCCACAGGTCGGTGGCCCCGAGCTCGGTGGCTTTCTGCACCACCTGGTCCATGGCGGCCCCCTTGAGCAGGCCCTGAACCAGATGCAGAGCGGGCTCCGGCGCTGGCTCGTCGGCCAGCCGTTCGACCAGGGTGAGCGCGCTGGAGTGCCCGCCGCCGTCTTCGATCCGGGCCCGCCAGGCGTGGCCGATCCCGTCGAAGCACTCGATCTCGGCGCCGCGGCGCAGCCGCAGCACCCGGGTCAGATAGTGGGCACGGTCGCGTTCCAGAGTCAGGGTCTGGCCCGACTCGAGAGGCGGCGGGTGGTACAGGCGGTGTTTCACGTCACAGCAGGCGGGTCGCCGGGGCCCGGCGCGTCAGGCGGAATCCCCGGCCGGCTGGTCGAGGCCCAGGTTGCGGCAGATGGCCAGGCTCGCGCCCCAGCGGTTCAGGGTGTAGAAGTGCAGGCCCGGCACGCCGGCGGCGAGCAGGTCCTCGCACAGACGGGTCACGGTCTCCACGCCGAACTCGCGCAGCGCGGGCTCGTCGTCTTTGAGCGACTCGAGGCGCTTGCCCAGCCACCGCGGCACGTCGGCCCCGCACTTCTCGGAGAAGCGGATGATGCCGTCGAAGTTGGTGACCGGCATGATCCCCGGCACGATGGGCACGCCGATTCCGGCGGCCGCGCAGCGCTCGCGGAAGTCGTAGAACGCGTAAGGGTTGTAGAAGTACTGGGTGATGGCGGAGTCGGCGCCCGCCGCCACCTTGCGGCGGAAGTATTCCAGGTCCTGCTCGGGGCTGCGGCCGTCCGGGTGGACCTCCGGATAGGCCGCCACCTCGACGTGGAAATGGCCGCCGGAGTGTTCGCGGATCCAGCCGACCAGCGCTTCGGCGTTGTTGGCGAAGCGGGTGCGACCGGTCCCGGACGGCACGTCACCGCGGAGCGCGACGATCCGTTTCACGCCCATGGCCTGGTAGCCGTCGAGAAGGGTGAACACCTCGGCCCGGGTGTCGCTGCCGATGGACAGATGCGGCGCGGCCTGCAGATTCATCGCCAGCAGCTGGCGCACGGTCTCCCGGGTGCCGTCGCGGGTGGAGCCACCGGCGCCGTAGGTGCATGAGAAAAACGCCGGCTGCAGCTGGGCAAGCTTCTCCGCGACCCGCCCGAGGCTGTCCTGGCCACCGTCGCTGCGCGGCGGGAAGAACTCGAAGCTCAGTCGAGGCCGGGTCCGGGGCGCGGCGGCGGCATCGGTCATGGCGAATCTCTCCAGGTTCCCGGCCGGCGGCGCGGGGCTCGGCGCCCGCGGCTCAGAGTGCCGCCGCCAGGGCCTCCGCCTTGTCGGTGCGTTCCCAGGTGAAGGCTTCCTCGGTCCGTCCGAAATGGCCGTACGCGGCGGTGCCCCGATAAATCGGCCGCTTCAGGTCGAGCATGTCGATGAGGCCTTTGGGGCGCAAATCGAAATGCTCACGCACCAGTTGAACGATTTTCTCGTCCGCCAGCTTGCCGGTACCGAAGGTATTGACGCTGATGGAGGTGGGCTCGGCCACGCCGATGGCGTAGCTCACCTGAATCTCGCACTTGTCCGCCAGCCCCGCGGCGACGATGTTCTTCGCCACGTAGCGGCCGGCGTAGGCGGCCGAGCGGTCGACCTTGGACGGGTCCTTGCCGGAAAACGCACCGCCGCCGTGCCGCGCCATGCCGCCGTAGGTGTCGACGATGATCTTGCGGCCGGTGAGTCCGCAGTCGCCCACCGGTCCGCCGATGATGAACTGGCCGGTGGGGTTGATGAGCACCTTGGTCCGACTGGAGATCCAGTTGCTCGGGATCACCGGCTTGATGATCTCGTCCATCACCGCGTCGTGCAGGTCCTTCTGGCTGATCCCCGGGTCGTGCTGGGTAGACAGCACCACGGCGTCCACGCCCACAGGCTGGCCGCTCGAGTCGTAGGTGAAGCTGAGCTGGCTCTTCGCGTCCGGGCGCAGGAACTTGAGCTGGGTTCGGCGCACCTCGGCCTGGCGTTTGACCAGGCGGTGGGCGTAGGTGATCGGCGCCGGCATGAGCACGTCGGTCTCGTTGCTGGCGTAGCCGAACATCAGACCCTGGTCGCCGGCGCCCTGTTCGTGATCCTGGGCCTCGTCCACGCCCATGGCGATGTCGGCCGACTGGCGCCCCATGGCGTTGATCACGGCGCAGTCCTCCGGGTCGAACCCGAGTTCCAGGGAGGCGTAGCCGATGTCGCGAACCACCTGGCGCACCAGCGCATCGAGGTTGATTTCGGCTTTCGAGCGGAACTCGCCGGCGATGACCACGATACCGGTCTTGATCAGGGTTTCGCAGGCGACCCGGGACTCCGGATCCTGCTCGAGCATGGCGTCGAGAACGGCGTCGGAGATCTGGTCGGCCATCTTGTCGGGGTGGCCCTCCGACACGGATTCGGAGGTGAAAAGGCTGTAGTCGCTCATCGGGGATTGGCTTCCTGTCTGCGGCCTGGAACCGGAAAGGGCGGGATTGTAACCCAGCGCGAGGTGCTCGCGGGCCAGTGCCTTGTAGCCCCGGCCCGCCTCAGCCAATTACAATCAGCCACCCCCGAGCCACCAGCTGAATCAAGGGAAACCATGTCATCCAGAATCGACCGGGCGAATGCCATCCGCGTGCTTTCCATGGACGCGGTGCAGGCCGCCAACTCCGGTCACCCCGGCGCGCCCATGGGGCTGGCGGACGTGGCCGAGGTGCTGTGGCGCGAGGTGCTCCGGCACAACCCGGCGGATCCGCGCTGGCTCGACCGGGATCGGTTCGTGCTGTCCAACGGCCACGGCTCGATGCTGCTGTACTCGGTGCTCCACCTCACCGGCTACGCTGTCTCCATCGACGACATCCGCGCCTTCCGCCAGCTGCATTCGCCCACCGCCGGTCACCCTGAGTACGGCGAGTGCCCCGGCGTGGAAACCACCACGGGCCCCCTCGGCCAGGGCTTAGCAAACGCCGTGGGCATGGCGCTCAGCGAACGGCTGCTGGCGCAGACCTTCAATCGCGACGGCTTCCCGGTGGTCGACCACCGCACCTGGGTGATCGCCGGCGACGGTTGCCTGATGGAGGGGGTCTCGCACGAGGCCGCCTCGCTCGCCGGCACCCTCAAGCTCGGCAAGCTGGTGTGCATCTACGACGACAACGGCATTTCCATCGACGGCGCGGTGGACGGCTGGTTCACCGAAGACGTCGCCGCGCGTTTCGAGGCCTACGGCTGGCGGGTGATCCGCGACGTCGACGGCCACGACGGCGACGCGGTGGCCCGGGCGCTGGCCGATGCCGGCGGGCAGGACGAGCGGCCGACGCTGATCTGCGCGAACACGGTGATCGGCCGGGGCGCGCCGCACAAGCAGGGCACCGCCGATGTCCACGGCGCGGCCCTCGGCGCCGAGGAGGTCGCGGCCACCCGTAATGCCCTGAACTGGGGCTCGGCGCCGTTCGAGATTCCCGAGCATCTCTACCAGGACTGGGACGCTCGGCCCCGCGGCCGGCAGCTGCAGCAGGACTGGGAGGCACTGTTCGACCGCTACCGGGCCGAGTACCCTGAGCTTGCCGCGGAGCTGACCCGGCGCATGGCGTGGGAGCTGCCGGAGGGCTGGGCGGAGCCCATCCGTGCCCTGGCGCGGGACGCCCAGGCCGCCATGGAGCCGCTGGAAACCCGCAAGTCTTCGCAGCGCTGCATCGGCGCTCTGGCCGAAACCCTGCCGGAGCTGTTCGGCGGCTCCGCCGACCTCACCGGATCCAACGGCACCCGCTGGAAGGGCGCATCGGAGCGTCAGTACCTCAGCTTCGGCGTGCGCGAATTCGCCATGACCGCGATCAGCAACGGCATGGTGCTGCACGGTGGACTGCGGCCGTTCACCGGCACGTTCCTGGTGTTCATGGAGTACGCGCGCAACGCCGTGCGTCTCGCCGCGCTGATGAAGATTCCCAACGTGTTCGTCTACACCCACGATTCCGTCGCGCTCGGCGAGGACGGACCCACCCACCAGCCGGTGGAGCAGCTCACGAACCTGCGCACCACGCCCGGTCTGTCGGTGTGGCGGCCCTGCGACACGGTGGAGAGCGCCGTGGCCTGGGAGCATGCGATTGCCAACACCCACGGACCGTCGGCGCTGATCTTCACCCGCCAGAAGACCGACCTGCAGCCGCGGGAAGACGCCGCCTTTGGCGCCATCCGGCGGGGCGGCTACGTGCTGCGTCCGGAACGGCGCTCCGGCAGCCCGGATGCCGTGGTCATCGCCACCGGCTCCGAGGTGAGCCTGGCCATGGCGGCCGCCGAGCGGCTCGCCGGCGATCTGGACGTGCGCGTTGTGTCGATGCCTTCGACGGACGTGTTTCTCGCTCAGCCCCGGGATTATCGCGACGCGGTGCTGCCGCCGGCACTGCGCGCCCGGGTGGCGGTGGAGGCCGGACACCCCGATTACTGGTGCAAGTTCGTCGGGCTCGACGGCGCGGTGGTGGGCATCGACCGGTTCGGCCTGTCGGCCCCGGGCGAGGTGGCCATGGAGACCCTGGGAATGACGGTCGACCACGTGGTCACCGCGGTGCGCGATACCGTCAAGCACGCGGCGGCAACCCGTTAAGGAGACATTCGATGGTGGCACAGCGGCAACCGCGCAAGGCCATGGCGGATCTGGACCTGAAAGGCAAACGGGTGCTGATCCGCGAGGATCTCAACGTACCCATCAAGAACGGTGTGGTCACCAGCGATGCGCGTATCCGGGCTGCAGTGCCGACCCTGCGTGCGGCCATCGATGCCGGGGCGGCGGTGCTGGTGATGTCGCACCTGGGCCGTCCGGAAGAGGGTCACTTCGACGCGCAGTTTTCGCTGGCGCCGGTGGCGGCTCGCCTCGGTGAGCTGCTTGGACGGCCGGTGCCGGTGATCGGCGACTGGCGCACCACGGGTGCCGCGATCCGTCCGGGTGAAATTGCCCTGCTCGAGAACGTCCGCTTCCTCGAGGGCGAGAGCGAAGACGCGGATGCGCTCGCCCGGCAGCTTGCGGCCCTGTGTGACGTCTTCGTCATGGATGCGTTCGCCACCGCCCACCGCGCCCAGGCCTCTACCCACGGCGTGGCGAAGTTCGCCCCGGTGGCCTGTGCCGGACCGCTGCTGGCCGCGGAACTCACTGCCCTGGAACAGGCCCTGGCGGAGCCGCGGCGGCCGCTGGTCGCCATCGTCGGCGGCGCCAAGGTGTCCACCAAGCTCGAGGTGCTCGACGCCCTCGCGCAGGTGGCGGATCGGATCATCGTTGGCGGCGGCATAGCCAACACGTTCATCGCTGCCGCGGGGCACGAGGTCGGTCGGTCCCTCTACGAGGCCGATCTGCTCGAGGCCGCCCGGCGCATCGCGGCGAAGGTGGAGGTGCCGCTGCCGGTCGACGTCATGGTCGGACGGCGATTCGCCGAGCGCGAGCCCGCGGTCCTGAAGCTGCTCGACGAGGTGTCCGCGGACGACATGATCTTCGACATCGGCCCGGAAACCGCGCGACGCTGGGCGGCCGGGCTGAGCGATGCCGGGACCATTCTCTGGAATGGTCCGGTGGGGGTGTTCGAGTTCGACCAGTTCGGCGAGGGTACCCGGGTGCTGGCGGAAGCCATTGCCGGCAGCGGGGCGTTCTCCATCGCCGGTGGCGGGGACACCCTGGCCGCCATCGACAAGTACGGCGTGGCGGACGGCATCTCCTGCATATCCACGGGTGGCGGTGCGTTCCTCGAGTTCGTCGAAGGCAAGACGCTGCCGGCGGTCGCCGTGCTGGCGAGCCGGGCGGACCGTTAGCGCGGTGGCGGCCCGGAGGGTTCGAGGGGTATGAAGACCGACCGCGTCGCGGGCTTCGATCCGACCGCGCTGCGCGCCGGGTTGAAACCGCTGGTGCCCGGCGCGCCGGTGATTCTGACCCCCGAAGAAGACGCCTACCTGCGTCACTACGGCATCCACTTCAGTGAGGAGTTTCCCGGCACGGCCTATCGCTTCGGCGCCGTCGAATCGGACCAGCATCGCATCGCCGCGCACCTCTGGGTGCCCGCCGAGCCGCGCGGCACGGCGGTGGTGATTCACGGCTACTACGACCACACCGGGCTGTACGGTCACCTGATCCGCCATCTCATCGACGGCGGCTTCGCGGTCGTGTCCTTCGACCTGCCCGGGCACGGTCTGTCCAGCGGCGCGCCCGCGAGCATCGACAGCTTCGATCACTACGTGGATGCGTTCGAGGCCTGCATGCGCGCGGTGGAGGCGCACATTCCGTGGCCGTGGTTCCTGTTCGGGCAGAGCACGGGCGGCGCCATCGCCATGGAGTGGCTGCTCGGCCGCGGCCACAGCCGGGACAGCTCGCCGTTCTCCCGGGTGGTGCTGCTGGCGCCGCTGGTGCGCCCGTATCGCTGGCCGCTGGCGCGGGTGTTGTACGAGGTGGCGCGGCGCTTCGTATCGGAAAGACCGCGGACCTTCACCGACAACGCCGAGAACCCGGAGTTCATCGCCTTTCTGCGCGATCGGGATCCGCTGCAGGCGCGCACCCTGCCGGTGGGCTGGGTCACCGCCATGATGGAATGGCGCCGGCGCTTCGAGGCCTACTCGGCCAGCGACATCGCGCCCCTGGTGATCCAGGGACAGTCGGATACCACGGTGGACTGGCGCTACAACCTGCGGGTCATCGAGCGGCTGTTCGAGCCGCGCATCTTCTACGTGCCCCAGGCCCGTCACCACCTGGTGAACGAATCCGCCGAGATCCGTCGGCAGATCTTCCAGGCCATCGACGGCGAGTTGGCGGGCGCCCTGGCAGGCGCCACGGCACGGGCCCCCGCCAAAACCGTCAGTTGAGCTCGGTGAGTGCCTGGTAGCTCAGGGCCATCAGCTCCTGACGCAGCGGCCACGGCGACCCCATGAGCTGGATCATCCCGATGACGTAGAGGTCCTCGACCGGGTCGATCCAGAAGATCGTACCGGCGGCGCCGCCCCAGGCGTAGGACCCGATCGAACCGACGATTCCCGACGCGGGCACGTCGGTGATCACCGAGAAACCGAGCCCGAAGCCCATGCCGCCCGTGCCGACGCCGGCCACGGTGGGCTGCTCGCCGGAGCCGCTGGCGGAGACCAGGGCCGGGAGATGGTTCATGGTCATCAGCTCCACGGTCTTCGGAGACAGAATGCGCCGACCGTCGAGCACGCCGCCGGCGCGCAGCATCTCGCAGAAGCGCGCGTAGTCGGCGGCGGTGGACACCAGGCCGCCGCCGCCGGAGAACAGGGTGGTGTTCTTGTACAGCGGATACTCGGGAATCGGCAGCACTTCCAGCGCTTCGGCTTCCTGGTCGTAGCGGTGGTTGCCGCCGAAGCGTGCGTCCTCGGCATCCGGCACCTCGAAGAAGGTGTCGGTCATGCGCAGTGGCTCGAAGATCCGCTGCGCCAGGAACTCGTCGAACGGCTGCCCGCTGATCCGCTCCACCACGGCCCCGGTCACGTCGACGGCCACGCTGTAGTGCCAGCGCTCGCCGGGCTGGAATTTCAGCGGCAGGCCGGCGAGCGTGCCGACGAATGCGTCGAGGTCCCGGCTGCGGAAGATGTCGGACTCCTGGTAGAGCTTGTCCACCGGGTCGTTCGGGTCGAATCCGTAGCTGAACCCGGCGGTGTGGGTGAGCAGCTGCTGCATGGTGATCGGCCGGGCTTTTTCGCGGCTGCCGTCCGGCAGCAGCACTTCGAGATCCTCGAGTTCGGGCAGGAACTTGGAGATCGGATCGGAGAGCTGAAAGCGCCCCTCTTCGTAGAGCATCATCGCCGCCACCGCGGTGATGGGTTTGCTCATGGAGTAGATGCGGAACAGGGCGTCGCGGGTCATGGGCGCGCCGGACTCCAGATCCAGCTTGCCCACCGCGTCGAAGTACACGATCTTGCCGTGGCGGGCCACCAGGGTGACCGCGCCGGCGAGCTTGCCTTCGTTCACGTAGCGCCGGGTCAATCCGCTGATGCGTTCGAGCCGCTCCGTGGACATCCCGACCCGTTCCGCCTTCGCGGTGGCCAGTTCGGCCGCTGCGGCGCCGCCGGCGAGCGCCAGCGCGGTGGCGAAGACGATGCCGAGCAGGGCGCGCACGGGCGCTGTGCGATCAGAACGACTCATGTGGCTCCCCCGCGTTATTTTGCGGGGGATTAGAACAGCACGCGGGCCTTGATGGTAGCCGGGATGGCGCGCAGCGCGTCCAGCACCGGGGGCGAGTAGTCCGCTTCGATGTCCACGACCACATAGCCGATGCCGCCGCGGGTCTGCAGGTACTGGCCGGCCACGTTCACCTGATGCTCGGAGAGCACCTGGTTGATGGCGGACATCACCCCGGGCACGTTCTCGTGGATGTGCAGCAGCCGGTGCTGGTTCGGATGTGCGGGCAGCGCCACCTCGGGAAAGTTCACGGCCGACAGGGTAGAGCCGTTGTCGCTGTAGCGGACCAGCTTTTCCGAGACCTCGAGGCCGATGTTCTCCTGGGCTTCCTGGGTGCTGCCGCCGATGTGCGGCGTGAGGATGACGTTGTCGAGTCCCTTCAGCGGCGAGTCGAACGGTTCGTCGTTGGCCTTCGGCTCGCTGGGAAACACGTCGATGGCGGCGCCGAGCAGGTCCCCGCCGCGCAGCCGCTGCGCCAGCGCGTCCAGATCGATGACGTTGCCGCGCGACGCGTTGATAAGCACCGAGTGCGGCTTCATTCGCGCCAGGGCGGCGGCGTCGATCATGTTCCGGGTCTGCGGGGTGGCGGGTACGTGCAGTGTCACCACGTCCGCCATGCCGAGCAGATCACCGAGTTCATCTATCTGGCGGGCGTTGCCCAGGTTGAGCTTTTTCACCACGTCGTAGAACACCACCTGCATGCCGAGGCCTTCGGCGAGCACGCCGAGCTGAGCGCCGATGTTGCCGTAGCCCACCACGCCCAGGGTCTTGCCGCGCACCTCGAAGGACGCGCGCGCCGACTTCTGCCACACGCCGCGATGCATCAGGGTGCTCTTGGCCGGAATGCCGCGCAGCAGCAGGATGGCCTCCGCCAGCACCAGTTCGGCGACGCTGCGGGTGTTCGAGAACGGCGCGTTGAACACCGGCACGCCGGCCCGCGCGGCCGCGTCGAGATCCACCTGGTTCGTGCCGATGCAGAAACAGCCGACGGCCATCAGCCGTCGTGCGGCCTGGAGCGCTGCGGCGTCGAGCTGGGTCCGGGAACGGATGCCGAGCATGTGCGCGTCGGCGACGGCGCGGGCCAGCTGCGTCCCCTGCAGCGCCTCGCCGAGGGCGGTGACGTTGGCGTAGCCGGCGGCCCGCAGATTCTCGAGCGCCGAAGGATGGATGCCTTCGAGAAGCACTATCCTGATCTTGGCTCTGTCGAACGAGGTCGTGCGCACAGCGTCTGGGTCCCTGAGCGGAAGGGCGCCTATACTAGCAGCCGGCCAAACTGCCAAAGCGAAAATGTCCCACGTGCTCAATGAAGCCCTTTCACCCGGCCAGGTCCGCCGCGATGCCGACACGCTGGCCGCGTGGGGCTGCGACTGGACGCGCAGTTTCAAGGTCGATCCCAGCGCCGTGGTGTTTCCCGAATCCGTCGACGACGTGGTGGCTTTGGTGCAGCTGGCCAACCGGGATGGCCTCGCGCTGGTGCCGTCGGGTGGCCGCACCGGGCTTTCCGGCGGTGCGGTGGCCGGCAACCGGGAGATCGTCGTCTCCTTCGATCGGATGAACCGGATTCTCGATTTCGAACCCGCCGACCGGCTGGTGACGTGTCAGCCCGGCGTGGTCACCCAGACCCTGCAGGACTACGCCAGCGAGCGCGGCCTGTGCTACCCCGTGGATTTCGCTTCCGCGGGCTCCAGCCATCTCGGCGGCAACATTGCGACCAACGCCGGCGGCATCAAGGTGATCCGCTACGGTCTCACCCGGGACTGGATCGCCGGCCTCAAGGTGGTGACCGGCGCCGGCGAGGTCCTCGATCTGAACCGTGGCCTGGTCAAGAATGCCACCGGCTACGACCTGCGCCACCTGTTCATCGGCTCCGAGGGCACCCTGGGCTTCGTGGTCGAAGCCGACGTCCTGCTCACCAGCGCGCCGCAACCGCAGTCGGTGATGGTGCTCGGGGTGCCGCGGTTTCGTGATCTGCTCAGCGTGCTCGCGGAGTTCCAGCGCCGGCTCACGCTGTCGGCGTTCGAGTTCTTCTCAGAGCTGGCGCTCGAGAAGGTCACCGCGCATCGCGATCTGGCGCGACCGCTTCACGGCGAGTCCCCGTTCTATGCGCTCATCGAGTTCGACGAGAGCGCGCTCGACGGCGCCACCGGCGCCTTCGAGCAGTGCGTGGGCGAAGGCTGGGTGACCGACGGCGTGCTCAGCCAGTCGGAAACCCAGGCGAACAACCTCTGGCAGCTGCGCGAAGGGATCTCCGAGAGCATCGCGCCGTACACGCCCTACAAGAACGATCTCTCGGTGCGAGTCTCGCGCATGCCGACGTTCCTCGACGACATCGATGCGCTGGTGCGGCAGAGCTACCCGGACTTCGAGGTCTGCTGGTACGGCCACATTGGCGACGGCAACCTGCACCTGAACATCCTCAAGCCCGCAGCGCTCAGCCAGGCGGACTTCTACGCCCGCTGCCACGACATCAGCCCGCGGATCTTCGCCGAGGTCGCTGCCCGTGAGGGCAGCGTCTCCGCCGAGCACGGCGTCGGGCTGCTGAAGCGCGACTTCCTTTCCTACACGCGCAGCGCCGAGGAGATCGCGGTGATGCGATCGATCAAGGCGGTGCTGGATCCGAACGGCATCATGAACCCGGGGAAGCTGTTCGGCCCTCCTTCCTAGCGTTTTTCGATTCAGCGACGGAACGGTGGGGTGTGGCCGGTCGGCGGGCGGCGCCGGAAAAACCTTCGTGAGCCTCGCTCGGCCGCTCCGCGGTCCGCTCGCCAGGGCAAATGCCCCGGAAGGGTCATTTTCCCTGTCGAGCCCTCGCTACACGGCTTCACGAATCTTTTTCCCGCACCCCCCGCCGCCCGTTCGACGTCCTGGCCGTTGCGGCGCTGGTGGCGGAAGGCGGTTGGAAGGTGGTCGACGACGCTGACGGGGTTGGGGGAAAACGCTTTGCGCAACGTGTAGCGAGCCGAACGTAGAGAATTGACTCCGCAGGAGGCAACTTCTCGAAGTGAGGGCAGGGCCGGAGGGCCCGAAGTGAGTGCAGCAAAGTGCCTTTTCCCCCAACCCCGTCAGCGGCGTCGGCAACCCCTCGAATCAAACCTTCCGAACCCAGCGCCGCAGCGGCCACCGCCGTCAGAACCGGTCGACCCCCGACCCGGAGGAAATGAACACCACGTCCGCCGCCTGCGCCGCGAAGATCCCGTTGCAGACCACGCCGACGATGTTGTTCAGAGTCGATTCCATGTCCGCGGGGTCGAAGATCTTGAGGCCGTGCACGTCGAGGATCAGGTTGCCGTTGTCGGTGACGAAGTCCTGGCGCAGCTCGGGATGACCGCCCAGTTCGCGGATGCGCCGGGCCACCAGGCCGCGGGCCATGGGGATGACCTCCACCGGCAGCGGGAAGTCGCCGAGCACCTCCACCCGCTTGCTGGCGTCGACGATGCAGACGAACTCGTCGGCGGACGCGGCGACGATCTTCTCACGGGTGAGCGCGCCGCCGCCGCCCTTGATCAGCTGGCGGGCGCCGTTCACCTCGTCGGCGCCGTCGACGTAGACGGCGACGCGTTCGGCGGCATTCAGGTCGAGCACCGCGATGCCGTGGCCGCGCAGGCGCTCGGCGCTCGCTTCGCTGGACGCGACGGTGGCGTTGAAGGTGTGCTTGATCCCGGCGAGCAGGTCGATGAAGTGGTTGGCCGTGGAGCCCGTTCCGATGCCGACGATGCTGGCGCCGTCGAGCCGCGGCGCCACGTAGGCGAGTGCGGCCTCCGCGACACTGCGTTTCAACTGGTCTTGGTTCATACTCTCGCGTTTGCCCGAATCATGGCTGATGCGACGACGCTAACATGCTGGAACGCTACGTAAAGAAGATTCTCTCCTCGCGCGTCTACGACGTCGCGGTGGAGACGCCGCTGCAGCCCGCGCGGCGACTGTCGGCGCGCACAGGTCGCGATGTGCTGCTCAAGCGCGAAGACCTGCAGCCGGTGTTCTCCTTCAAGATCCGCGGCGCCTACAACAGGATTTCCCAGCTCTCCGACGAGGAGCGCGCGCGGGGGGTGATCGCGGCGTCCGCGGGCAATCATGCCCAGGGGGTCGCCATGTCGGCGCAGCGGCTCGGGCTCAAGGCGGTGATCGTCATGGGCCGCAACACGCCGAGCATCAAGGTGGACGCGGTGCGCGATCTTGGTGCGAAAGTCGTGCTTCATGGCGATGGCTTCGACGAGGCCAAGGCCCACGCCGACCTGCTGATGGCGAAGCACGGCTACACCTTCGTGCATCCCTTCGACGACGTCGACATCATCGCCGGTCAGGGCACCGTGGGCATGGAGATCATGAACCAGCACGCCCGGGCGCCGGCTGCAGTGTTCGTGCCGGTGGGCGGCGGCGGGCTCATTGCCGGCATCGCCGCGTACGTGAAGTATCTGTCGCCGAAGACCCGGGTGGTCGGCGTCGAGGCGGAAGGTTCGGCGTGCCTGGCGGCGGCGATGAAAGCCGGGCGGCGGGTCAAACTGCCCTTCGAGACCCTGGATCTGTTCGCCGACGGTGTCTCCGTGGCGCAGATCGGCAAGGAGACCTTCAAGATCGCCCGCACCTGCGTGGACGAGGTGATCACCGTCACCACAGACGAGATCTGCGCGGCGATCAAGGATCTGTTCGACGACACCCGCTCCATCGCCGAGCCGGCCGGTGCGCTGGCGGTGGCGGGCCTGAAAAAGTACGTCGAGGCAGCGGGCCCCGGTGGCGCCGGGCGCAGCGGCAGCCTGGTGGCCGTGGTCAGCGGTGCCAACGTCAATTTCGACCGCCTGCGGCACATTTCCGAGCGTGCCGAGGTCGGCGAGCAGCGCGAGATGATTCTCGGGGTGACGATTCCCGAGCGGCGCGGCAGCTTCCGGCGCTTCTGCGAGACCCTCGGCAAGCGCTCGGTGAGCGAGTTCAACTACCGCTACGCCGGAGACGACGAGGCTCATGTCTACGTCGGCCTGCAGGTGGCGGCACCGGACGACCGCCGGGCGTTGCTGGCCGGGCTGGAGGGTGCCGGCTATGCGGTGCAGGACATGACCGGCAACGAGGCGGCCAAGCTGCACGTCCGGCACATGGTGGGCGGGCGCGCCTTCGGCGGTAAGAGCGAGCTGCTGTACCGCTTCGAGTTTCCCGAGCGGCCCGGCGCGCTGCTGCGCTTTCTTTCGGTGCTCGGCACCGAGTGGAACATCACCGTGTTCCACTATCGCAACCACGGAGCGGCCTGGGGTCGCGTGCTGGTGGGATTCGAAGGTGCCGACGGCGATCGCCGCAGCCTGACGGCCTACCTCAAGCGCATCGGCTACCGCTACTGGGAAGAGACCGATAATCCGGCCTACCGGCTGTTCCTGCGCTAGGTTCCCTAGGTTCCCCGGGTCTCCGCCTCAATCGGTCAGGGCCTCGCCGTCGAGCACGAAGCGCTCGAACTCCGCTTCGAACATGAGCCGGGTCGGGTCGGTCATGCGGTCGATGTACAGGCGGCCGTCGAGATGGTCGAATTCGTGCTGGAACACCGTCGCCAGGAATCCGCGCAGTTCCAGGTGCAGGGGTCGGTTGGCGAGATCCCGGGCGCGCACCCGCACGTGCTGCGGACGCTCGACAAAGCCGCGCAGCCCGGGTACCGACAGACAGCCCTCCCAGAAGCCGGCGCTGGCCGGGTCCACGACCTCGATTTCTGGATTCACGAACACCGTGAGCGGCATGGCGGGAATGTCGCCGTAGCGACTGCTGCCCTCTTCGGCGTCGACAATCTCGATGATCGCGAGCCGCACGGGAACGTCGATCTGCGGAGCCGCCAGACCAATGCCGCCGGCGGCGTGCAGGGTATCCACCATGTCGTCGACCAGGTCTCGGATCTCGGCGCTGGCGATCTCCGCGTCGGTCAGCGGCCGAGCCGGGGTGCGCAGGGTGGGGTGCCCCATGCGGATGATTTCTCTGACTGCCATGATCCCTGTTCCGTTCAGTGGTCGCGATCGAATGCCTGCCAGCCCTGCTCCGTGACCACGCCGTCGAGGGGCACGTCCCAGTCGTCGAACGGCAGCGGATCGGAACAGTACTGCAGCGAGTGTGCAAGACCGATGAGCCGCGGCCGCAGACGCGGTGCCAGCCGTCCGAGAAAGCGGTCGTAGTAGCCGGCGCCCATGCCGAGCCGCATGCCGAAGGCATCGAACGCGACCAGCGGTACCAGCAGCAGGTCGATGCCGAGGGGGTTGACGTAGGCGCTGCCGGGAACCGGTTCCGGAATGCCGAAACGGTTCGGTGTCAGTGCCGTGTTCGCGCGGTAGCGGTAGAACTCCATGATCCGGCCGCGGCGCACCACCGGCAGGGCGAGACGTTTGCCGGCGTCGAGCAGTCTCTGGATCAGCGGCTGCGTATCGAGCTCACCGTCGTTGGCCAGGTAGGCACCGACGGTATGACCGCGGCAGGTCAGGCCGGCGGCACAGAAGTGCCGGGCCACCGCCTCGGCGTGGGCGGCCTGCATCGGGGCGTCGAGGGCGTTGCGTTTCGACCGGAAGAAGCGCCGCAGCTCGCGGCGCTCGACAGTGCCGGGCTCAGGCCTGCCCCGGGCAGGTAGTTGTTTGGTTGGCATGACCACTCGCAGGCGCCACGGGCGCTGTGAAAGATCTCCCAAGATGCCGCTGTCGGTATGGCCCTGAACCGTTGGGTTCAGAGCGGGGGCCTTCGCACGAGATCACAGGCTTCCCAACCCGCAGTGCCTCTTCGAGGCGCCCGCGGCGTCGGGCTTGCACACAGAACTCGACGTCAGCCCCCTGGGTGTTATCTAACGGCTCAAGGACGACTACCAACTGGCGAACATCCCAGGAGACGGTTGGAGTATAGCGAAATCCGGTCGCGGTCCGGGTCTTGACAGGGTCGGGTTTTCGGGGCTTGTACAGACGCGGTTGCAGACGCGGTTACAGGCCGAGTTGCTTGTGTTCCGCCAGCGCGTCGCCGATGCGGTTGGTGAGGTGTTTGACCATGGTGTCCGCCTCGCGCTGCACGTCGTCCACGGCGTGGCGTTTCTGCAGCAGTTCGTTGGCCAGGTTGAGCGCGGTCATTACCGCGATCCGGTCGAGGCCGAAGACCTTGCCGGACTCGCGGATCTGGCGCATCTGCTGATCGAGATAGCGCGCGGATGAGGTGAGGGCGTCCACTTCGTCCTGCTGGCAGGCGACCTGGTATTCCTTGTCGAGGATCTTGACGCTGACGGTGGTGGGGTCGGGCATGGTTGGCTCAGTCCTGCTCCAGGGCTTTCAGTCGGGTGATCATGGATTCCACTCGGCTCTTGGCGAGCTCGTTTTTTTCGATCAGCTTGGCGCGCTCGGTGGTCCAGTTCTGCTGCTGCGCGCGCAGGGCGCGGTTTTCCCGGCTGAGCACCGCGCACAGCTCGATGAGTTCGGTAACCTTTCTGTCCAGCGCGGCCCATTCCGGGCTCTGTGTGTCGCGATTCGGCATAAGGAGGCCTGGCGAATTTTCCCCGGCGCTAGTGTGCGCGTAATGGCTGGGCATGTGAAGCCGCTGCGGCCGGGCCTCTGGTAGCATACCGGGCCATTCTTCCCAGGGATTTCGAGCCCCGCATGACCGACCTCACCGCTCTGGCGCTGAACGCCGCCCACCAGCTGCCGGTGGCCGAACTGCACGGCGCCGTGTGTGGGCTCGGCGTGTGTCATGGCGAGGCGTTGCCGGTGCACGACCTGATCGAGCTGGTCGGCGTCGACGCGCTGACCGACCAGCATGCGGTGGACGACTTCGTCGCCGCCAGCGTCGCCGACCTGCAGGCCGAGGACCTGAGCTTCGCGCCGCTGCTGCCAGCGGACGATGCCCCGCTGGACGATCGTCTGGAAGCACTCGGCCAGTGGTGCGGCAGCTTCCTCGCCGGCCTGGCGGCGGGTCTGGCGCGGCGCGGCACGGGCAGCCTCGACGACTGCCCGGACGAGGTGCGCGAGATCGTCCGGGATCTGGCCGCCATTGCCCAGGTGGAAGCCGCCCAGGTGGAAGCCGCCGACGGCGCGACTGGTGCGGAAGCGGCGGAGACCGACTTCATCGAGCTGGCGGAGTTCGTCAAGGTGGGCGCGCTGCTGATCATGAGCACGTTCGAGCATGGCTCCGACGATCCGGCCGGCTGAGTACGCCCGCCGGCGGGCGGCGCTGATGGGCATGATGACGCCCGGATCCGTGGCCGTGGTTCCGGCGGCCGCGGTGCGGCTGCGCAACCGCGACACCGAATATCTGTTCCGCCAGGACAGCGACTTCCTCTATCTCACCGGCTTTGCCGAGCCGGACGCGGTGCTGGTGCTGGCGCCGGGGCGCAGCCACGGCGAGGTGATCCTGTTCTGTCGTGACCGTGACCCGCGCCGCGAGCTCTACGACGGCGAACGGCTGGGGCCGGAACGGGCCGTCTGCGGGCTCGGCATCGACGATGCGTTTCCCATCGCCGACATGGACGAAATCCTCCCCGGCATGCTGGAAGGCCGGGAGCGCATCTACATGACCCTCGGCGAGTATCCGGACTTCGACAACCGGGTGCTGCACTGGGTGAATTCGATCCGTGCCCGGGAAGCCGGCGGCGCGGTGCCGCCCGGTGAATTCGTGGCGCTCAAGCACCTGCTCCACGAGCTGCGCCTCTACAAGTCGGCGGCGGAGATCCGCATCATGCGCGAGGCGGCACGCATCACCTGCCGCGCGCACCGGCGCGCCATGGCGGCGTGCCGGCCCGGCATGACGGAGCTGGCGCTGGAAGCCGAACTCATGCACGAGTTCCTGAGCCAGGGCGCCCGGGCGCCGGCCTATCCAAGTATCGTCGGCGGCGGCCGCAATGCCTGTGTGCTGCACTACACCGACAACCGCGCCGTGCTGAGAAAGAGCGACCTGGTGCTCATAGACGCCGGCTGCGAGTATCGGAACTACGCGGCCGACGTCACCCGCACGTTTCCGGTGAGCGGGCGTTTCAACCGCAGCCAGCAGGCGCTCTACGAGGTGGTGCTGGAAGCCAACCGGGCGGCCATTGCCGCGTGCCGGCCGGGCGCGCGCTTCAAGGCCCCCCACGAGGCCGCGGTGCGGGTCATGGTCGACGGGCTGCTCAGTCTGAAGCTGCTCAAGGGCGACGCCGACGAGATCGTCGAGCGCGAGGGGTATCGGGCTTTCTGCCCGCACAATACCTCCCACTGGCTCGGCAGCGACGTGCACGACGTCGGCGACTACCGGGTCGAGGGGGCGTCGCGCGAGCTCGAGCCTGGCATGGTGCTGACCATCGAACCCGGCATCTATCTGCCCCCCGGCGAGACCACTGCCCATCTGCCGCCGCGTTGGCGCGGTCTCGGCGTGCGCATCGAGGACGACGTGCTGATTACCCGCAAGGGCCACGAGGTGCTGACTGCGGAAGCGCCGAAGACCGTGGCCGAGGTGAATCGGGCGACGAAGTCACGACGCCGTGGCTGAACCAGATACCGAACCGCGCCGCTGGGACGTCGCCGTGGTCGGCGGCGGCATGATCGGCGCTGCGGCGGCGCTGGGTCTGGCGCAGCGTGGCCGCCGGGTGCTGCTGCTCGAGCCGGTTGAGCCCGAGGTGCGGCGCGGAGTCCTCGATTGGGATCTGCGCACCGTGGCGGTCTCGCCGGGATCGCAGTCCCTGCTCGGCGCGCTCGGCGTCTGGTCCGATGTGCCGCGTGCGCCTTTCCGGCGCATGGAGGTGTGGGAGGAGCGCGGAACCCAGGCCATCACCTTCGATGCCGCCGAGGCGAACCGCGAGGAACTCGGCTGGATCGTCGAGAACGGGCCGATCACGGTGGCGCTGTGGAACGCGCTGCGGCGCTGCCCCCAGGTGACCGTGGACGCCGCCCGGGTGACGGCGCTCAGGGCGGACGCCGACCAGGTGGTTCTCGAGCTTGGCGAACGTCAGGCCGTCGCCCGCCTGGTGGTGGCCGCCGACGGCGCCGCGTCGGCGGTACGCGAGCACCTCGGCGTGGCCGTCGAGACCTTCGATGTGGGACACGTGGCGCTGGCAAGCGCCGCGCGCTTCGCCTGTCCCCACGGCGCCGTGGCCTACCAGCGGTTTCTCGTCGACGGCCCGCTGGCGCTGCTGCCGGGCGTTCACGAACGGGTCTGCTCGGTGATCTGGTCGCAGTCGCCGGAGTGCGCCCGGCAGCGTCTCGATCTCGACGACGCGGCCTTCGCGGCAGCGCTGACCCGGGCCACCCAGAGCCGGCTCGGCGCGGTCGAGGCCGTCGACCGGCGCATCGGTTTCCCGCTGACCCAGCAGCTTGCCGCCTCCTTTGCTCCGCACCCGCGGGTGCTGCTGGTGGGCGACGCGGCCCGGGTTCTGCATCCGCTCGCCGGCCAGGGCGCCAACCTCGGGCTCGAGGACGTTCGCGATCTCCTCGCCGTGCTCGATGGGCCCGGGGCCGATGACCCGGGGGCGCCCGGGCTCTGGCGCGCGTTCGACCGCCAGCGCGCGGCGCGGGCGCGGCTGATGGTGGGGGTCATGGGCGCGCTGCGGCGGGTCTACGCCCAGAGCGATCCGTGGTCGCAGCTGCTGCGCAACGTCGGCGTCCGCTGGCTCGATCGGGCGACACCGGTGAAGCGCCAGCTCATCGAGGAGGCCATGGGGCTCGGGCCGGTGGGTCGAGGCTTCGGCGGTACCTGACCGGCCGTACCTGACCGGCCGTACCTGACCGGCCGTACCTGACCGGCGCGCTCCCGGATGGCGCGCCGCGGCGCACGGCCTTTACAATGCCGCTTCGACCGCAGGGTAGCGAGCCATGACCGACAGTCCCACGGACCAGCCCAGACGCACCGCGCTGTTCGACGCGCACGTCGGGGCGGGCGGCAGGATGGTGGATTTCGCCGGGTGGGAGATGCCGCTGCACTACGGCTCGCAGATTGCCGAGCACCATGCGGTGCGCACGGCGTGCGGCATGTTCGACGTTTCCCACATGACCGTGATCGATCTCGAGGGGGCGGGCGCGCTCGGGCTGCTGCGACGGCTGGTGGCCAATGACGTCGGCAAGCTCGATCGCGTCGGCCGTGCCCTCTACGGCGCGCTGCTGAACGAATCCGCGGGCATCATCGACGATCTCATCGTCTACCGCCGCGAGGCGGGGTTCCGTGCGGTGGTGAACGCCTCCACCCGGGCCAGGGTGCTGGACTGGCTGGCGCGCCGGAACGACGCCGACGTCACCATCGAGGAGCGCGATCTGGCGATGATCGCGGTGCAGGGGCCGGAGGCAATTGCCCGATTCGAAGCCGCGGCCGGGTGGACGGCGGTGGCCGACATCGAGCCCTTCAGCGCCCGCGAACTCGACCAATGGATGGTGGCCCGCACCGGCTACACCGGCGAGGACGGTGTGGAGGTGATTCTGCCGGCGGACGCGGCGCCGGCGCTCTGGGCCGCGCTCGGCGCGGCCGGCGTGCAGCCGGCGGGTCTGGGCGCCCGCGATACCCTGCGTCTGGAGGCCGGTCTCAACCTCTACGGTCAGGACATGGACGAGACCACCACACCGCTGGTCTCCAACATGGCGTGGACGGTGGCCTGGCAGCCGGAAGATCGCGACTTCATCGGCCGGCGCGCCCTCGAAGCGCAGAAGCAGGCCGGCGTTGACAGCCGGCTCACGGGCCTGGTGCTAGAACAAAAGGGCGTGCTGCGGCACGGTCAGCCGGTCGTCAGCGCCGCCGGTGACGGGGTCGTGACCAGTGGTATATTTTCCCCGACGTTGGGGTACAGTATCGCGCTGGCGCGGCTGCCCAGAGCGGCCCGCGGCGAGGCTCAGGTTGACCTGCGCGGCAGGATCAAGCCGGTGCGGATCGTCAAGCCGCCGTTCGTGCGCAAAGGCGAAAAAGTCTTCGAATGACGGGTCCAACAGACCTTGGCGCTGGAACCACATGCCGGAGTTGACGCATGAGCGAAATTCCCTCTGAGCTCCGATACGCGCGCACCCACGAATGGGCGCGGCTCGAGGAAGACGGTACGGTGACCGTGGGCGTCACCGATCACGCCCAGGAGGCCCTCGGCGACGTCGTGTTCGTCGAGCAGCCGGAAGTCGGCGCCCAGTTGGCGGGCCAGGAAGAAGCCGGCGTGGTGGAGTCGGTGAAGGCGGCGTCGGACATCTACGCGCCGCTTTCCGGCACGGTGGTGGCGATCAACGACACCCTCGAAGACGCGCCGGAGAACGTCAACGAAGACCCCTACGGCGACGGCTGGTTATTCAAGATCGAGCCCGACGATCCGGCAGACCTCGACGAGCTGCTCGACGCGGAAGCCTACGGCGAGCTGCTGGAAAGCGAAGAGCACTAGCCCGGCGCCCTGGCGTTCGGCGCGGCGATGACCGCGTCGCGCCTGCCGCGCTCGCGGGTCGTCCGGCAAAACCAGATTAACGCAGACGGAGCGTACTCATGCCCTTCATCCCGCATACCGCGGACGAAGAACGAGCGATGCTGACGGAAATCGGCGTCGATACCATCGAAGCGCTGTTCGACGAGATCCCGGCCGACATGCGCGCCGGGGTGCTGAACCATGTCCCGCCGGGCGTCAGCGAGATGGAAATGCGTCGCGACCTCGCGGACCGCGCGGCCCGTGACGACGCCGGACTGTGCTTTCTCGGTGCAGGCTGCTACGACCACTACGTCCCCGGCGCGGTGTGGGATCTCACCAGCCGCGGCGAGTTCATGACGGCCTACACCCCGTACCAGGCGGAAGCGAGTCAGGGAACGCTGCAGCTGATCTACGAATTCCAGACCATGATGGCCAATCTCACGGGCCTGGACGTGTCCAACGCGTCGGTCTACGACGGCGCCTCCGGGCTCGCCGAAGCGGTGCTGATGGCGGTGCGGGCCAACCGCAAAGCGAAGAGCCGCCGCGTGCTGGTGGCGGAGACGGTACATCCCCACTACCGGGCGGCGACCCGCAGCATCGTCGGCCCTCAGGGCGTCGAGCTGGTCACGGTGCCGGCAGGTGCCGACGGCCGGGTCGACCGGGCGGCGCTCGACGAACAGACTGATGCGGTAGCCGTGGTGCTGCAGCAGCCGAATTTTTTCGGCATGCTCGAAGACGTGGACACCCTCACCGACTGGGCCCACGAGCGCGGCGCGCTGCTGATTGCGGTGGCCAACCCGCTGTCGCTGGCGGTGCTCGAGGCGCCGGGCGCCTGGGGTACGGCGGGGGCCGACATCGCCTGTGGCGACGGCCAGCCGTTCGGCATTCCGATGTCGTCCGGCGGCCCCTCGTTCGGCTACGTCTGCTGCCGCAGCGCCCTGGTCCGGCAGATGCCGGGCCGCATCATCGGCCGCACCGTGGATCTCGAGGGTCGGGCGGGGTACGCGCTCACGCTGCAGGCCCGGGAGCAGCACATCCGGCGCGGCAAGGCGACGTCCAACATCTGCACCAATCAGGGACTGCTGGTGACTGCGGCCACCATTCATCTGAGCCTGCTGGGGGCGGAAGGCATAGCCGCCGCGGCGCGCGCCAGCGCGGCCAACACGCGTCGTCTGGTCGCTCGACTCAGCGCCATCGACGGGGTCGGCGAGCGCTTTCAGGCGAGCGGGTTCTTTCACGAGGCGGTGCTGACCCTGCCGCGTCCAGCCGCGGCGGTCGCCGAGGGCCTGCTGGCCCACGGCATCCTCGGCGGCCTGCCCCTCGGCGACTACTATCCCGGCTTCGACGACGCGCTGCTGGTGTGTGCCACCGAGAAGCGCACCGAGGCCGATATCGACCGCTATGCCGCGGCGCTGAAGGAGGTGCTCGGCGCATGAGCGACCACGCGATCCCGACCCGCGACCCCCTGACCATATTCGAGCTCGGCCGCGACGGCCGTCGGGCCGGCGCCCAGCAGGTGGCGGCGCCGGCCGCCGCCGAGGCGCTGGAAGGGCTGCCCGCCAGCGCGCTGCGGGGGACGCCGCCGGCGCTGCCGGAAGTCTCCGAGCTGCAGGTGGTGCGCCACTACACCAACCTGTCGCGGCGCAACTTCTCGATCGACACCCAGTTCTATCCCCTGGGTTCGTGCACCATGAAGTACAACCCGCGCGGTGCCCACGCCGCGGCCATGCTCCCCGGATTCCTGGCCCGGCACCCGCTGGCGCCGGCGGCAGCCAGCCAGGGATTCATGTCCTGTCTGTTCCAGCTGCAGGAGATCCTCAAGGACGCGACCGGCATGCCCGGCGTGTCCCTCACGCCCATGGCTGGGGCCCAGGGCGAGCTGGCCGGGGTGGCCATGATCCGGGCCTACCACGAGTCCCGCGGGGACAGCGCGCGCACGGAGATTCTGGTGCCGAGTGCCGCCCACGGCACCAATCCGGCCACCGCGGTGATGTGCGGCTACAAGGTGGCGGAAGTACCCGTGGACAGGAGCGGCGACGTCGACCTCCAGGCGCTGAAGGCCGCTGTCGGCCCGCAGACCGCAGGGCTGATGATGACCAATCCGTCCACCTGCGGGGTGTTCGAGCGGCGGGTCGAGGAAATCGCCCGGGTGGTCCACGAGGCCGGTGGCCTGCTCTACTACGACGGCGCCAACCTGAACGCCATTCTCGGCCAGGTGAAACCCGGCGACATGGGCTTCGACGTGCTCCACATGAATCTGCACAAGACCTTCGCCACGCCCCACGGCGGCGGCGGCCCGGGCGCCGGTCCGGTTGGTGTTGGTAAGCGATTACTTCCGTTCCTGCCTACACCGATTGTGGCGAAGGACGGGGACACCTACCGGTGGATCAGCGACCGGGAGCTGCCGCAGTCGATCGGGCGGCTGTCGGCCTTCGCCGGCAATGCCGGGATTCTGCTGCGGGCCCTGGCCTATGCGTTGATGCTCGGCCGCGAGGGCATGAACCGGGTCGGGGAGTACGCCACCTTGAACGCCAACTATCTTGCGCGTCGGCTGCAGCAAGCCGGGTTCCAGCTCGCCTACCCGGAGCGCCGCGCCACCCACGAGTTCATCCTCACCTTCGCCGAGCAGGCCCGGCGCCTGGACGTCACCGCCATGGACTTCGCCAAGCGGCTGCTCGACTACGGGGTGCACTCCCCGACCACGTACTTTCCGCTGCTCATTCCCGAGTGCTTTCTGGTCGAGCCGACGGAAACCGAAACCAAAGCGGAGCTCGACGCCTTCGTCGACGCGCTGGTGGCGATCCAGCAGGAGGCGGAGTCCCAGCCCGACATGGTCCGGGGCGCCCCCTACTCGCTCCCGGTCCGACGCCTCGACGACGTCAAGGCGGCCCGGGAGCTCGATCTGGTCTGGCGTCCGGCCGCCGGTTGAGCCGCCGCGGAGCCGGTCAGTCGAGGACCGCGCCGAGGTCGTCGAGGTCCTCGATCGGCAGGGAGCACTGCGCGCCTTCACAGCGGTAGGCGACCGGGCGTGCAGCGAAGTCGGCACTTACTAACCTGGGCAGATAGGGCGGCAGTCGCTCGGCGTCGTAGGGGATCGCATACACCTGGCGCCAGGGATGGTAGCCGGCACGGGCACGCTCGAGCCACGGCCCCAGGGCGTCCCGGGGGCCGCGAATGACGATGAGATCGGGTGGCCGGTGCGCGGCTTCGAGGGCCGTGAGCAGGGTGCAGTGGCCCGACGGGAGTTTCTCCATCAGCCCCTGGGCCCAATCGATCGTTCGGTCTGCCGCCTCCAGATAGCGCGGCTCGGCGAGCAGGTGACCCAGTTGCTGCAGCGCCCGGGCGGCGATCCCGTTGCCCGGCGGCACGGCATCGTCCAGGGTCGGTTTTGGTCGGTAGATCAGCCGCTCGTGATCGCTGGCGGTAAAGAAGAAGCCGCCGGCGGGGTCCTCGAAGCGGTCCAGCAGCGCGTCCGCCAGGCTGATCGCGAAGTCGAGGTCGCGATCCCGCCAGGCCACGCTGAGCAGCCCGAGCAGAGCGTCGAGCAGATAGGCGTGGTCGTCGAGGTAGGCGTCGAAGCGTGCCCGCCCGTCCTTCCACACCGCCATCAGGCGACCGTCCAGAACGGCGTTCTCGCGCAGGAAATCCACTGCGTCCTGGGCGGCGCGCAGCCAGTCCGGGCGCTGCAGGCGATCGGCCGCGCCCGCCAGGCCGCTGATGGCGAGGGCGTTCCAGGCGGTGAGGATCTTGTCGTCCAGGCCCGGCCGCACCCGCTGCTCCCGGGCCGCAAGCAGCTTGGCGCGTGCGCTGTCGAGAAGCGCATCGGCGAGGGCCCGCTCCAGGGACAGCCGGGCCGCCACCGATGCCCAGGAATCGTAGCGGTGCAGGTTCCAGCGGCCCTCGAAGTTGGCCGGCTTGTCCAGGCCGTAGAGGGTCTCCACCACGAGGTACTCGTCCTCGTCGAGCAGTCGGCGGACGGCGTCGCGCTGCCACAGGTAGAACTGCCCTTCCTCGCCCTCCGAGTCCGCGTCCAGCGCAGCGTAGAAGCCACCGCCCGGATGGCGCATCTCGCGCAGCATCCAACTGGCGATGCCGGTGGCAGCCTGCTCGAACAGCGGGTCCGGGCCCACCGCCAGGGCGTCGCTGTAGAGCCGCAGCAGCTGGCCGTTGTCGTAAAGCATCTTCTCGAAGTGCGGAATCATCCAGCGCGCGTCGGTGGCGTAGCGGCAGAAGCCGCCGCCGAGATGGTCGTGAATGCCACCGCGCGCCATTTTGGTCAGGGTCGTCATCACCATGTCGAGGGCTTCGCGATCGCCCTCACCGTCGCGTCGGCTCACCGCCCAGCCGCGCAGCAGACGATCCAGGGTACTCGGCATGGGGAATTTGGGGGCCCCGCCGAAGCCGCCATCGGCGCTGTCGTAGTTCTGCGCCAGCGCCGCGCGGGCGGCGCTCAGCAGCGCTTTCACGGCGCCGGGATCCTGGCGGATCGGGGCGTCGCCGGTCTCGGTCGCGTTAAGGCTGGCCAGCACGTCGGCGATCTTCTCCCCCTGGGTGGCGAGGTCCTCGCGGCGGCTGCCGTACACCTCGGCCACGCGGCGCAGCAGATCCGGGAATGCGGGCAGCTGATGGCGCGGCGTTCTGGGAAAGTAGGTGCCGCCGAAAAACGGGACCAGCGTATCCGGGTCGAGAAACATGGTCAGCGGCCAGCCGCCCGGCTGCTGGGTCAGCAGCTGGTGGGCAAGCTGATAGACCTTGTCCAGGTCGGGGCGTTCTTCCCGGTCGACCTTTATGTTCACGAAGTGTTCGTTCATCAGCGCCGCCACGGCCGGGTCCTCGAAGGACTCGTGGGCCATCACATGGCACCAGTGGCAGGCGGAATAACCGATGGACAGAAGAATCGGGCGTTGCCGCGAGCGGGCCTCGGCCAGTGCGGCCTCGTCCCAGGGCTGCCAGTTCACCGGATTGTCCGCGTGCTGCAGCAGATAGGGGCTGGTCTCTGCGCCCAGTCGGTTGCTCATCGGCGTCTCGCGTTCGGTGGCCCAGTGTACTGCGCCACGACACGGCGCGCGCCCGTTGGTATTTTGCGCGCCGTTGAGGTTCAATCGAGCCATTAACATCCATCGGACGAAACGACAGTGGTTGATGCAGACGGTTACCGACCAAACGTCGGGATCGTCCTCTCCAACGACCTGGGCCAGGTGCTCTGGGCACGGCGTGTGGGCGGCCACGACGCCTGGCAGTTCCCCCAGGGCGGCATCAACGAGGACGAATCCCTGGAACAGGCGCTGTTCCGCGAGCTGCACGAGGAAGTCGGGCTGACGCCGGACAGCGTGCAGATTCTCGCCCGTACCCGCGGCTGGTTGCACTACCGGCTGCCGAAACGGCTGCGGCGCTACAACTCGACCCCCGGTTTCAAAGGTCAGAAGCAGAAGTGGTTTCTCCTGCGCATGCTGGCCGACGACGGCCTGGTGCAGGTGGACGTCACCCGCAAGCCGGAGTTCGATCACTGGCGCTGGGTGAGCTACTGGTATCCGGTGCGCCAGGTGGTGGACTTCAAACGCGACGTCTATCGCCGGGCGCTCAAGGAGCTGGCTCCGCACCTGCCGTACCAGCGCGACTGCGCGTGCCGGTCCGGAGCATCTGAATGCTGACAACGCTCCGGCGCATCGTTCAGGATGTCGCCGCCGCCAGCTCGTTTCAGGATGCGCTGCGGATCATCGTCCACGACGTCCGCGACGCGCTCGGCACCGAGGTGTGCTCCATCTATCTGCTGAGTCCCGAAGGTGACCGCTATCTGTTCGTCGCCACGGAAGGCCTCAACCAGGACGCGGTGGGCAAGCTGTCCCTCGACGTAGGCCAGGGACTCACCACGCTGGTGGCGGAACGCGCCGAGCCGATCAATCTCGAGAACGCGACGGAGCATCCGCGCTTTCACTACGCCCCGGAGATCGGCGAGGAGCCGTTCAACGCGTTCCTCGGCGTCCCGGTGATCCATCATCGCCAGGTGCTCGGCGTGATGGTGGCGCAGCAGCGCGACAAACGCCGCTTCGACGAGAGCGAAGAAGCCTTCCTGGTGACGCTGTCGGCGCAGCTCGCCACGGTCGTCGCCCACGCCGAAGCCACCGGCGACATCCAGAAGATTTTCGACGCCCAGACGGGCAAGGTGTCCCAGGCGGCGGACGTGATGTTCCGCGGCATCGCCGGGGCGCCCGGCATCGCCATCGGTAACGCCGTGGTGATGCAGCCGCCGGCGAGCCTGGAGGGTGTGCCCGAGCGGCAGGCCGAGGACGTCACCACCGAGCTGCTGGTCCTGGATCGCGCGATCAACTCGGTGCGCGACGACATCCGTCGCATCAGCGAGGAGTTCGCCCAGAGCCTGCCGCGGGAGGAACTGGCGCTGTTCGACGCCTACCTGCACATGCTCGACGACAACGCCCTGGCGGGCGACATGCGCGAGCGGGTGCAGCGCGGCGTCTGGGCCCAGGGCGCGCTCAAGCAGGTGATCCGCGAGCACGTGCGGCGCTTCGAGGCCATGGAGGATCCGTACCTGCGCGAGCGCGGCGCGGATGTGAAGGACCTCGGCCTGCGCGTTCTCGCCTACCTGCAGGACATACGCGCGCGCAAAACCCAGTTTCCGAAGGACACCGTGCTGGTGGGCCACGAGGTCACGCCGAGCATGCTCGCCAACATCCCGGCGGAGCACCTCAAGGGCATCGTCTCGGTGCGCGGCTCCGGCAGCTCCCACGTCGCCATTCTCGCCCGGGCGCTGGACATTCCCGCGGTGATGGGGGCCGTGGACCTGCCCATCGCCGATCTCGACGGGCAGCCGCTGATCGTCGACGGCTACTACGGCGAGGTGTTCCTCAACCCGACCCACGAGCTGGCGGAGAGCTATCAGGAGCTCATCGCCGAAGAGCGTGAGTTCGCGGTGGAACTCGAGGATCTCAAGGACCTGCCGTCCATCACCCTGGACGGCTGGCGGGTGCTGCTGTGGGTGAACATCGGTCTTTCCGGCGACATTTCGCGCTCCCTGGACCGCGGAGCCGAAGGCATCGGCCTGTTCCGCACCGAGGTGCCGTTCATGACCAAGGAGCAGTTCCCCTCGGAGGAAGAGCAGCGCGTGATCTACCGGGAGCACATGGAGGCCTTCGAGCCGCGCCCGGTGACCATGCGCAGCCTCGACATCGGTGGCGACAAGGCGCTCAGCTACTTTCCCATCACCGAGGAGAACCCGTTCCTCGGCTGGCGCGGGATCCGCGTCACCCTGGACCATCCCGAGATCTTCATGGTCCAGGCGCGCGCCATGATCAAGGCCAACGCCGGCCTGCGCGGCGAGCTGCGGATCATGCTGCCGATGATCTCCAGCGTGTCTGAGGTGGAGGAAGCCAAGGCGCTCATCCATCGGGCCTACATCGAAGTGCTCGAGGAAGGGGTGCAGGTCAAGCAGCCCATGGTCGGGGTGATGATCGAGGTGCCCGCCGCGGTCTATCAGGCACGCGAACTCGCACGCCGGGTGGATTTTCTGGCCGTGGGCTCGAACGACCTGACCCAGTACATGCTCGCCGTCGACCGCAACAATCCGCGGGTGGCGGACCTCTATCAGGAAACCCATCCTGCGGTGCTGAGCGCCCTGCGCGAGGTCGCCCGGGCCGCGCACCGGGAAGCCACCGGCGTCGGCATCTGCGGCGAGCTGGCCGGTTCGCCGGTGGGCGCGGTGCTGCTCATGGCCATGGGCTACGACGTGCTGTCCATGAACGCCACCAACCTGCCGAAGGTGAAGTGGGTGATGCGCAACATCAAGCGCAGTGACGCCCGGCGCATGCTGGTGCGGGTGCTGCGCATGACCACCGCCGGCGAGGTGCAATCCTACATGCGGGCCCAGCTGATCCGGGCCGGCCTGGGGCGGGTGGTGCCCTCCTACCACGACTGACGCCGGTTCGCGGGCGCCGGTTCCGAACGGGGCGGGCGCGCTGCGGCCCGGGCGCTGGGCGATGCCGGCGTGGGCGCTCTACGATTGGGCCAACTCGGCCTTCGCCACCCTCGTTCAGACCTTCGTGTTCGCCGCATATTTCACCCGTCAGGTGGCCGACGACGAGATCACAGGCACCGCCCAGTGGGGGTACGCCACCGCGGCCGCGGCGCTCGTCGTCGCCCTGTCCGGCCCGCTGCTCGGCGCCGTGGCCGACCAGGGCGGTCGCCGCAAACCGTTCATCGCCGTCTTCACCGCGCTCGGCGTTGCCGCCACCGCGGCACTGTGGTTCGTTGGCCCGGGCGGTCTCGGCGTGCTGCCGGCGCTGGCCCTGGTGGCGGCGGCCACCGTCGGCGTGGAGCTGGCGGTGGTGTTCTACAACGCCATGCTGCCGGACCTGGTGCCGGCTCAGCGCATCGGGCGCTGGTCGGGCTGGGGCTGGGGTCTGGGCTACGCCGGGGGTCTTGCCTGTCTGGTGGTGGCGCTGTTCGGTTTCATCGAGGAACCCGGCTGGCTGGACCTGCCGCGCGACGGTGCCGCCCACGTGCGCGCCACCTTCGTGCTCACGGCCGTGTGGCTGGCACTGTTCTCTCTGCCCCTGTTCCTGCTCACGCCGGACCGGCCGAGTCGTGGCAAGGGCGCGGCGCGCGCCCTGCGCGACGGCGTCGCGCAGCTGCTCGGCTCCCTTGCCCGGGTGCGGGACTACGCGGTGATCGTACGCTTTCTTCTGGCCCGGATGCTGTTCATCGACGGTCTTGCCACACTGTTCGCTTTCGGCGGCGTCTACGCGGCGGGTGCCTTCGACATGGACGAACGCCAGGTGCTGCTGTTCGGCATCGCCCTGAACGCCACCGCCGGCGCCGGGGCGTTCGCGTTCGCCTGGATCGACGACCGCCTCGGCAGCCGCGCCACCATGCTCTGGTCGCTGGCCGGACTGATGGCGAGCAGCGCGGCTCTGCTGCTGGTGCGCGACCCGCTGTGGTTCTGGGGTTTCGGCATGCTGCTCGGCGTGTTCGTCGGCCCGGTGCAGTCCGCCAGTCGCTCCTACCTGGCGCGCGCCGCGCCGGCACCGCTGCGCACGGAGATGTTCGGGCTGTTCGCGTTGTCGGGAAAGGCCACCGCGTTTCTCGGACCGCTGCTGGTGGGTTGGGTCACCGTGGCTGCCGCCAGTCAGCGCGCCGGTATGGCCACGATCCTGGTGTTCTTCGCTGCCGGCGCCGCGCTGCTGTTCACGGTACCGGAGCAGCGCACGGCGCGCTGACGGTGCTTTACACCACCTTGCTGAGCCCGCCGTCCATGTTGATCGCGCAGCCGGTGACGTAGGAGCTGGCCTCCGAGGCGAGAAACAGGGCGAGATTGGCGGCTTCCTCGGCTTCGCCCATACGCCCCATGGGCAGGCGCGCACCGGCCCGGGCGACGAACTCGTCGAAGTCGAGGGCGCCGTCCGAGGCCTCGAAGCGACGGCGGATCTGGTCGCTCCTGATGAAGCCGATGAGCATGGCGTTGACGAGTACGTTGTGCGGCGCGCCCTCGCCCGCCAGCACTTTGGTCAGCGCCATGCCGGCGGCGCGGCTCACCGACGTGGGCGCGGTGTTGGCGTCCGGGGTCTTGGCGTAGACGTTGAGCAGGTTGATCACCCGCCCCCAGCGCTGCTGCTTCATGTGCGGCCACACCGCGCGGGTCAGACGGATGGCAGCGAACAGCTTCAGGTCGAGATCCGCCTGCCAGGCCGCATCGCTGATCTCCTCGAACGGCTGCGCCGCGGACTGTCCGGCGTTGTTCACCAGCACGTCGACGGCACCGAGGTCGGCGACGATGCGGTCGTGGGTGGCGGCCACCTGTTCGGCGTCGGTGACGTCGCACGGGTAGCCGGCGATGGCGGCCTCCGCCGGCCCCGCGTTGGCGCTGATCTCGCGTACCGCAGCGTCCAGCGGCCCGGCGCGACGGGCGAGAATGGCGACCCGGGCGCCGGCCTGGTAGAACGCCTCGGCGGTGGCGCGGCCGAGACCCAGACTGCCGCCGGTGATCACCGCGGTGCGCCCGCGCAGAGTCAGTTCCATGGTTTCCCTCCCAGGCGTCCGTTCAATTGTTCATCCGGTGACGAATTCGAAGCGTTGCCGCGCGCCGCTGGTTCCGCCGGGACCGTAAGCCTGTTCCACGAAGTGTACGTCGAGCCCGCCGCGGCCTGGCCGCGGGCGCCGGAACACCACCGCGGTGCTGGCGCGGGTGCCGTAGTCCTCGCCGACGATGAAGCACGAGGCGACCCGGCGCTCGAGGTCCAGCGGGCGTCCGCGCCGCGGCAGCTCTTCATCCGGCGCCACCTGGCGATCGCCGAGCAGATCGATCAGGGCGTCCGGGTCCGGATCGCGCTGCACCAGCGCGGCCAGGGCGTCGCGTCCGCGGCGCACCTTGGGCCACTGGGCGCCGAGTTCGGCGTTGGCCAGGCCGTAGACCCCGGGTTCGAGATCCTGGCTGTGGCCGCGGTTGGATGTGTAGACGAGATCGTCGCCGTCCCACATGAGCAGATTGAACCCCCTGTAGCTCGCGGTGTGCAGATGGTGGGCGAAGTGATGGGCGCCGCTGGCGCCGGCGAGGAACGTCTCCGGCAACCGGCCGCGGGACTGCGGCGCTTCGGACGGCCCTTCTTCGGCGAAATTGGTGACCGTGGCGAAGCGGCCGCTGCGGCTGACGCCGAGCCAGGTGCCGCCCGCGGACAGATCGCGGCCCGCGAGAATCTGCGGCGCGTCGTCCCAGAAGTGTGCGCTCCTCGCCGGGCGCGCGTAGAATTCGTCCCGGTTTGCGGCCACGACCAGTGGATGGTCCGATTCCGGATCGTAGGCGAACAGTACCAGGCACATAGAATGCGTCGGCTCCCGCGCCGGCAACCGGGCGGCCGGCTCTTTCAGGTTCGCCGCGAGTCTACCAGAGGAGATTCAGGCCGTTGCAGCACCCTCACTACCCCGACATCGACCCCATCATCGTCTCCCTGGGGCCCCTGTCGGTGCGCTGGTACGGGCTTGCCTATCTGGCAGCCTTCGCGCTGTGCTGGTGGCTCGGCAACCGCCGCGCCGGCAGCGCCAGCGGCTGGAGCCGCCAGGAGGTCTCCGACGTGGTGTTCTACGGCGCCGTGGGGGCCGTGCTCGGCGGACGTATCGGCTACACCCTGTTCTACGGCTTCGAACAGCTGGCCCGGGACCCGATGTTTCTCCTGCGCATCTGGGAAGGTGGCATGTCGTTCCACGGTGGCCTCATCGGCGGCATGCTCGGGCTGTGGTGGTTCGGCCGCAATACCGGGCGCAGCTTCTTCCAGGTCGGCGACTTCGTCGCGCCGCTGGTGCCGCTGGGCCTGGGTCTCGGACGCCTCGGCAACTTCGCCAACACCGAGCTGCCCGGGCGCATGACCGACTCGGTGTTCGGGCTCGTCTACCCGTGCTCGGCGGAAGCCATCCGCCAGATCAATCCGCTCTGTGTCGGCGAGTGGGAGACCTTCGCCCGCCACCCCTCGCCCCTCTACCAGGCGTTCGCCGAAGGCCTGGTGCTGTTCGCCGTAGTCTGGTGGTTCTCCTCGCGGCCGCGGCCGGTGGGCGCAGTGTCCGGGGTGTTCCTCGCCGGGTACGGCGTGCTGCGCTTTGTCACCGAGTTCTTCCGCACGCCGGATGCGCACCTCGGCTTCATCGCTCTGGACTGGATGACCATGGGCCAGATCCTGTCGATCCCCATGATCATCGTTGGTATCCTGCTGCTCCTGCGGGGCCGCGGATAGGTTCGAATGAAGCAGTATCTGGATCTCATGCGCCACGTGCGTGAGCACGGCACCTTCAAGGGCGACCGCACCGGCACCGGCACCTACAGCGTGTTCGGCCATCAGATGCGCTTCGATCTGGGCGACGGTTTTCCCCTGGTGACCACCAAGAAGATGTTCCTGAAGGGCATCATCCACGAGCTGCTGTGGTTTCTGCAGGGCAGCACCAACATCCGCTACCTGCAGGATCACGACGTCCACATCTGGGACGAATGGGCCGACGAGCACGGCGAGCTCGGCCCGGTGTACGGCTCCCAGTGGCGTTCCTGGCCCACGGCCGACGGCAGCACCATCGATCAGATCGAGCGGGTGACGCGGGACATTCGCGGCAACCCGGATTCCCGGCGGCTCATCGTCAGCGCCTGGAACGTGGCCGAAGTGGATCGCATGGCGCTGCCGCCGTGCCACACGCTGTTCCAGTTCTATGTCGCCGACGGGCGCCTGTCCTGCCAGCTCTACCAGCGCAGCGCCGATGTGTTCCTCGGCGTGCCCTTCAACATCGCCTCTTACGCGCTGCTGACCCTGATGATGGCTCAGGTCTGCGAGCTCGAGCCCGGCGACTTCGTGCACACCTTCGGCGATGCGCATCTCTACGCCAACCACCTGGAGCAGGCGGACCGGCAGCTCGCCCGGGTGCCGCTGCCGCTGCCGACGATGACGCTGAACCCGGCGGTGAAGGACATCTTCGGCTTCCGCTACGAGGACTTCACCCTGACCGGCTACCGCAGCCACACCGGCATCAAGGCGCCGATCGCGGTCTAGTGGGAATCAACGAACGCCGGCTCCCATCCACCAGCGTGCTGCGCCGAACCCCGGCGGCGCTGACGCCGGGCCCCGCATGAAGCTCGCCATGATCTGGGCGATGACCCGCAACCGGGTCATCGGCCGCGACAACGACCTGCCGTGGCACCTGCCGCTGGACATGAAGCACTTCATGACCACCACACGCGGCCACCCGGTCATCATGGGCCGACGCACCTTCGAGTCCATGGACCGCAAGCCGTTGCCGCGGCGCACCAACATCGTCGTCACCCGCACGCCCGAGTACTCGGCGTCCGATTACACGGCGTCCGATTACCCGGCGTCCGACTACACGGCGTCCGGCTACACGGCGTCCGGCATCCTGGTGGCGGCGGATCTGGGGACAGCGCTGGCGCTGGCGCGGAGGCAGTGCCAGGCGGACGGCGTCGACGAAGCGTTCATCATCGGCGGGGCCAGGCTCTACGAAGCCGGCCTGGCGCTCGCCGATCGCCTCTACGTCACCGAGATCGATGCCGTACTCGACGGCGACACCTTCTTCCCGGAGATCGACTGGCGCCGCTGGCGCCGGGTGCGCAGCGAGGCGCACCCGGCAGACGAGCGCCACGCCTACCCGTTCACGATCGCGGTGTTCGAGCGCGCGTAGTCCACCCAGCGGCCGTCGCAGGGCAGCTCGCGCCAGGAAACGGAAGGCAGGCGCGTGTCCGGCGGCAGCGGCGCCAGGCCGAGGATCGTCGGCCCACCGGCGTCCAAGCGCAGCAGCCAGGGAAGCGGCCGCGCGCGGCTGCGGGCGTGATCGATCTCCGCCGCGGCGCGTGCGGCGTCGCAGCTGCCGCGGCCGAGATCGTGGATCAGCCCGGCGGCATGTTCCGGCGCTAGCAGCGACATCCTCATGACCCGCTCGCGGCCGCGCCAGTCGAGCATCTCGAGCAGATAGACGCGGCCGCAGAGGCGGCAGGACATCAGCGCGTCCGTGGGTCCGAGATGATCGTCGAGTACCAGGTCCGCGCGCAGCGGCCAGTCGCCGGGGCGGACGTGTTCGCAGAGAGCCGAGTCGTCGGGCACCGGCAGCCTCCGGTTGCATGTGGGGAAAACGTTGCCTAGCTTAAGCCGCCTCGATGCCTGGAAGCAGCAGATGATCGACGCGAAGCGCCGCGGCTGGCGGGTCGTGGCATGGACGGCGCTGGTCGGCGCCGTGCTGGGGTGCACCAGCAGCGCGCCGGCCCCGGCCGGGGCCGGCGACCCGCTGCGCCGCATTGGCAACCTGGAAGTTCGCGGGGTGCCGCCGATCCCGGAGGCCCTGACAACGCGCATGCGGCAGTACCGCAACACCCGGGATGCCCGGTTCTCCGGCTGGCTCGGCGACGGCGTGCTGATCCTCACCCGCTTCGGCAGCACCGCGCAGCTGCATCGGGTGGACCGCCCGCTCGGCGCGCGCCGACAGCTCACCTTTTTCGCTGAACCGGTTGCGGAAGCGGTGGTACCGGCGGCGCCGCGGCCCGAGGGATTCGTGTACCTGCGCGACGTGGGCGGCTCGGAGTTCTACCAGCTCTTCTACCACGACCTCGCCAGCGGCGAGTTCCGCATGCTCACCGACGGACGCTCGCGTTACACCGAAGTGGTCTGGTCGGATGCCGGTGACCGGCTTGCCTACACCACCACGCAGCGCAACGGCCGCGATTGGGACATTCACGTGCAGAACCTCGACGGCTCCGTCGAGGTTGCGCTCGAGACCGACGGCGTCGGCTGGATCGTCCAGGACTTCGCCCCGGACGGAACCCGGCTGCTGGTATCGCGCTACGCCTCGATCAACGAATCCTATCTCTACGAGCTGTCTCTCGAGGACGGCGTGCTGGAGCCCCTGCTCGCTGCCGATCTGCGGGTCGCCATCGGTCGGGCGGCCTACGCCGGCGACGGCCGCAGCGTCCTGTTCACGTCCGATCTCGGCGCCGAGTTCCTGCGTCTGCATCGCCTCGATCTGGCGAGTGGCGCGGTGACTGTGCTCACCGGTGACATCGCCTGGGACGTCGAGGACTTCAGCGTGGCCCCGGATGGCGGCCACCTGGCGTTTACGGTGAACGAGGACGGCTACTCGCGGCTGTACGTCTGGCGCTTGCCGGAGGGTGCCCGGGTGGCGCTGCCGCCCCTGCCGGAAGGCGTGATCTCGGAGCTGATGTTTCACCCGGACGGCGATCGCATCGGCTTCTCCCTGTCCCTGCCTACCGCGCCGCGCGACGTCTATTCGGTGGACCTGAGCGCGCGCTCGATCTCGCGCTGGACCGAAAGCGAGGTCGGCGGGCTCGACCCGGACGGCTTCGTCACCCCGGAGCTGGTGGCCTATCCGACCTTCGACAGCGCCGACGGCCGGGAGTGGTTGGAACTCGCGCCGGCCGAGCGGGCGGGCGCGGTGCGGCGACGCATTCCCGCCTTCGTCTACCGCCCCGACGGCCCTGGCCCGCATCCGGTGTACCTGACCATCCACGGCGGCCCGGAGGCCCAGTACCGGCCGTATTTCTCCGCCGCGCTGCAGTACTACGCCAGGGAACTGGGCATGGCGGTGGTGGTGCCCAACGTGCGCGGCTCCGCCGGCTACGGCAAGAGCTACCTGAAGCTAGACAACGGCATGCGGCGCGAGGATTCGGTGCGCGACATCGGCGCGCTGCTGGACTGGATCGCCGGGCAGCCGGACCTGGATGCACAGCGGGTGGTGGTGAGCGGCGGCTCCTACGGTGGCTACATGGTGCTGGCGGCGCTGGAGAAGTATTCGGATCGGATCGCTGCCGGCGTCGAGCGGGTGGGCATCAGCAATTTCGTCACGTTCCTCACCAGCACCGAGGATTACCGTCGTGACCTGCGCCGCGCCGAGTACGGCGACGAGCGCGATCCGGCGATGCGCGCCTTTCTCGAGCGCATTTCGCCGCTGAACAACGTCGACCGGATCACGCGGCCGCTGCTCATCTTCCAGGGCGCCAACGACCCCCGGGTGCCGGCGGGGGAGAGCGCGCAGATCTATGCCGCCCTGGCCGGCCGCGGGGTGCCGGTGTGGTACGTGCTGGCCCTGGACGAAGGCCACGGCTTCCGCAAGAAGTCGAACAGCGACTATCAGGCGGCAGCCACCGTACTGTTCCTGCAGCGCTTCGCGCTGAACGGCACGCCCTGAATGGCCAGGTCCGCGGCAGCCGGCGCGCCGGTCAAGGTGGCGATCTGCGTCAACCCCATGTCCGGGCGCGATGTCCGTCGGCTGGCGGCGCGCGCCACCAACATGACCCACGAAGCCAAACGCGACATGGTCGCCCGGGTTGCGGCGGGGGCGGCCGCCTGCGGCGCCACGGACCTGTACGTCACCCGGGAGCCGTTCCGCATTGCCGCCGCGGCGCTCGAGCACATGGAGCTCGATGCGCGGGTGCACGTGCTGACTCCGCGCATCCGCAATTCGGCCGAAGACACCGAACTGGCGGTGCAGGCGTTCCTCGACGCCGGCTGCGAGACCCTGGTGTCGCTCGGCGGCGACGGCACCAACCGGGCGCTGGTCCGGGCACTCGGCAGCCGCGCGGAGCGGGTGCGCCTGATCCCGCTTTCCACCGGCACCAACAACGTCTTTCCCGTGCTCGTCGAGCCCACGGTGGCCGGCATGGCGGCGGCGCTGGCGGCTTCCGGCGCGTTGCGGGGCGCGCCGGCGGATGCGCGGGTGGAGGCCCGCTGCAAGGTCATTCACGTCAGCGGCAGCGGACGCTACGGGCTGGCGGTGAGCGACGTGGGGCTGATCGACGCGGTGCTGCTGCGCCGCGATCACGTCGGCAATCTGCTGCCCTTCGATGCCGACCGCATCGACCGGCTGCTGCTGACCCGCGCGGAACCGGACGCCATCGGCATGTCGCCCATCGGCGGACTGCTGTATCCCGTCGACGCGCTGGCCGACCGCGGCCTGCTGGTGCAGATGGGTCCGGGCCGCCACTTCCAGGCGCCGCTGTCGCCGGGCTGGTTCCGCGAGGTCAGCGTGGCCGGCGCCACTCCCGTCGACCTGGGACAGACGGTGTCGTTTCCCGGCGAGGGCGTGCTCGCTCTGGACGGCGATCGCGACCACAAGATTCCCGCCGGGGCGGCCCTGTCTCTCGTCATCCGCCGCGACGGACCCTGGGTGGTGGACGTGTCCGCCGCCATGCGCTGGGCGGTGGCGGACGGTATCATGCCGGACTCATCCGCCAGGCACGCAATCCCATGATCGTGAAGCCCAGAATCCGCGGTTTCATCTGCACCACGGCCCATCCCGCCGGCTGCGCCGCCCACGTGCGCGAGCAGATCGACTACGTGCGCGAACGCGGCGCCGTGGACACCGGGGCGAAGAAAGTCCTGGTGATCGGAGCCTCCGGCGGCTACGGCCTGGCGTCGCGCATCGTCGCCGCGTTCGGCGGCGGCGCGGACACCCTCGGCGTGTCCTTCGAAAAGGCGCCCACGGCGACCAAGACCGCCACCGCCGGCTGGTACAACAACATCGCCTTCGAGGAAGCGGCGGCGGAAGCCGGCCTGTACGCCAGCACCCTGGACGGCGACGCCTATTCCGATGCCATGAAAGCCCGGGTGGTGGACGCCGTCCGCGCGGATCTGGGTCAGCTGGATCTGCTGGTGTACAGCCTCGCCTCGCCGGTGCGTCAGCATCCCAAGACCGGGGAACTGCACCGCTCGGCGATCAAGCCCCTCGGCGAACCCGTGCACATCAAGACGCTGAACGTCGATCGGGGCGAGGTCCACGACATCGACCTGGAGCCCGCCAGCGAAGAGGAGACCCGCAACACCGTGGCGGTGATGGGGGGCGAGGACTGGGAGATGTGGACCGACGCGCTCGCCGACGCCGGGGTGCTGGCCTCTGGATTCCGCACCCTGGCGTTCACCTACATCGGCAGCGAGCTGACCTGGCCCATCTACTGGAAGGGCACCCTGGGCAAGGCCAAGGAAGATCTGGATAGGGCCGCCCGTGCCATCCGGACGCGGCTCTCCGCCCTCGACGGCGACGCCCGGGTGGCGACGCTGAAGGCCATCGTCAGCCAGGCCAGCTCCGCCATTCCCGTCGTGCCGCTGTACGCGTCGCTGCTGTTCCGGGTGATGAAGGAGCAGGGCAACCACGAGGACACCATCAGCCACATCTATAGGCTGTTCGCCGAGCAGCTCGCCCGCGGGGCGACGCTGAACCTGGATGATGAGGGCCGCATCCGCGTCGACGACGTGGAACTGTCCGATCCGGTGCAGGACGAAGTCCGCCGCCGCTGGCCGCTGGTCACCACCGGGAATCTCGACGCGCTGGCCGATCTGCCTGGGTTCCGCGAGGACTTCCTGAAGATCTTCGGCTTCGGCATCGATGGCGTCGACTACGATGCGGAACAGGATCCGACCCTGGGTCGGGCGATCTGAGCGCGCGCCGCAGCGGCATCCGCTGATCCCCGCGCCCGCTCCGGGCGCACGACGTCCGTCCGGGTGCGGAGCATGCTCGGCGCATGCGGGGCCAACGACTCCATCCACGTACGCGGCCATTCCGCTACCTCGGCTTCTGGCTGGCGGCCGCCGCGCTGACCCTGGCCGGCAGCGCGGGCCGCGATGCCTGGCCGCGGCTGGCGGTCATCGGTTTCTGCTGTTGCTGGCCGCCGCTGGCCGATCGCCTGCGCGGCTGCTGGCCGGAGCCCCCGGCGCCGGGCCGGGTTGCGGCCGCCGAGATCGACCGTCGCCTGTACGTCGCCGAGTGCGCCGGCGTCGCGCTGCTGTTCGCCTGGGCCTGGGTGCCCATTCTCCTCGGCATCGCCGCGGCGCTGTGTCTGCTTGCCGGCGCCAGCGCCCTGGGCGGCTGGCGACTGCTGCTGCCGTCCCTGCTGGCGCTGGCCGCTGGCCTCGCTCCGGGTCTGTGGCTGGCGCCGCACCCCGACCTGGACGCGGTTCGCGCCGCGGACGCGCTGGCGCTGCTGCTGATCGTCGGTTTCACCCTGGCGCTTGCTCAACTGGCCTTCGTGCAGGCCCGGCGCCTGCACGCCCAGCGCCTCGCTCTGGCCGCCCGGTCGGCGGCGCTGGAACGACTGAACGGGCGCATGCAGCGCTACCTGCCGCCGAGCCTGCGCGACCGTCTCGCCCGGGCGCCGGAGACGCCGTGCCGCTGGGAGCGCTGCTGGGTCACCGTGGTGTTCGTCGATCTGGTCGGATTCACCGAGCTCGCGGAACGTCTCCAAGCGGAACCCCTCGCCGGCCTGCTCGACGACTACCTGGGGGCCGTCATCCCGGCGGCGGAGGCACGCCGGGGCGAGGTGTCGAAGGTCATGGGCGACGGCCTGCTGGTCGCCTTCGGGCTCGGCGATGATCTCGACCGCCGCGGCCGGGCCGCCGCTGCGCTGGCTTTCTGCCGCGACGTGCCGTTGGCGCTCGAGCGACTGGCGCTGCGCTGGCGCCAGCGCGGTGAGCCGGTGACCCTGGGCATACGCGCCGGGGTCGCCAGCGGCTACTGCACCCTGGGCGACCGCGGCGGCGCCGACCGCCTGGATTTCACTCTGCTCGGCACGCCGGTGAATCTGGCGAGCCGGCTGCAGGGCCATGCCGCGGCGGATGCGGCGCTGCTCGACGCGGCCACTGCCGCCCTCGCCGGGCCGAGCGCGCGGCTCGGGGCGCCACGCTCGCTGGCGCTGAAAGGTCTGGGGGAGCTGCCGGTGTATCCGTGGTCGCTGAATGGCGCCCGAGTTGACCCGACCGCCCCGTCTGCTATCGTGCCGGCGCCTCACTGCGGTGAATAAGAGACGTCGATGGACAAGGTGTTCCTCAGGGCCTGCCGCGGTGAGCCCACTGCGTACACGCCGATCTGGCTGAACCGTCAGGCCGGCCGCTACATGCCCGAGTACCATCAGGTGAAGGGCTCGACGCCGAGCCTCGACTTCTTCAAGAATCCGGAACTCGCCGCCCGGGCCACGCTCGACGCTCAGCGCATTCTCGGGGTCGACGCGGCCATCATGTTTGCCGACCTGCTGCCGATCATGGAGCCCATGGGGCTCGAACTCGACTACAAGGCCGGCGTGGGTCCGGTGTTCGCCAACCCGGTGCGCTCGGCGCGGGACGTGGATCAGCTGCGGGTGGCGGCGGCTGAGGAGGCAACGCCCTACATCGCCGAGACGGTGCGCAACATCCGCGGCGGGCTGCCGCCGGAGATCGCCCTGATCGGCTTTGCCGGCGCCCCGTTCACGCTTGCCTCCTACGCCATCGAAGGCAAAGGCTCGCGCAACTACATCTACGTGAAGAAGCTCATGTACGAGGCCCCGGAAATCTGGGAGCAGCTCATGAGCAAGCTGGTGAACCAGGTATCGAGCTATCTGTCGCTGCAGATCGACAGCGGCGTCGAAGCGGTGCAGCTGTTCGACACCTGGGTGGGCTGCCTCTCGGTGGGCGACTTCCGGCGCTACGTGCTCCCCCATCTCAAGCAGCTCATCGACAACCTGCGCGGCCGCGTGCCGATCATCTACTTCGGCACCGGCAACGGCCACCTGCTGGCCGACACGGTCAGCGCGGGCCCCGACGTGCTGGCCCTGGACTGGCGGGTGCCGCTGGGCGCGACGTGGGACGCCCTCGGCGTGCGCGCGGTGCAGGGCAATCTCGACCCCATCGTGCTCTGCGCCGATCAGGCGACGGTCGCCCGGGAGTCCCGCGAGGTCCTCGATGAGGCCGGCGGTCGCCCGGGCCACATCTTCAATCTCGGCCACGGCATCGTGCCGGAAACGCCCGTCGACAACGTCCGCTTTCTGGTGGATTTCGTGCATGAGCAATCGGCCCGCTGACGGCTATGCCGCCTGGACGGAGGCCGGCGACCGGGTCTCGGCACTGTGCCTGCGGATGGGCTTCTGGGTTCCCCTGCTGCTGTGCACCTGGCTGGCGCTGACGCCGAGCCCGCCGGAATCGGTGTTCCGGGTCAGTGACATCCTCCTGCATGGCTTTGCCTTCGCCTACCTGACCTTCGCCCTCGGCCTCGCGCACGGCAGCCTGAGGCCTTGGGCCGTCGTAGCCTGGATGCTCGGCTACGGGGTCCTCATCGAGCTGGTGCAGAGCTTCGAGCCGTCGCGGGCGGCGGAGCTCAAAGATCTGCTGGTGGACTGCGCGGGCATCGCCGTCGGGCTGCTGCTGTTGATCGCGTTCGGCGCGTGGAGCCGACGGCTGCTGCGTTCGCTGATCGGGCTGGCTCTGCCCGTCGCCCGCGACTGACTCAGCGCGCGAACAGCTGCCCGGGAATGTCGGCGAAGGACTTGAACTCCAGCGCGTTGCCGCTCGGGTCGAGGAAGAACAGGGTGGCCTGTTCGCCCGCTTGGCCGCGAAAGCGCACGCGCGGTTCGATCACGAACTCGACGCCGGCCAGCCGCAGCCGTTGCGCCAGTGCCTCCCAGTCCGGCATTTCCAGCACCACGCCGAAGTGGGGCACCGGTACCTGATCCCCGTCCACGGGGTTGTGGTGAATGCCGCCGCCGTCTTCCGGGCCGGCATCCGGCGCCAGATGGCACACCAGCTGGTGTCCGTACAGATCGAAGTCGACCCAGGTCTCGGCGCTGCGGCCCTCGGGACAACCCAGCAGCTCGCCGTAGAAGGCTCGCGACTCGGCGATGTCGCGCACCCTGATGGCCAGATGAAACGGTGTCGGGGGCATGGTCGTTCTCCGTGGCCCGGCCTCCGTGGCCCGGCCGCTTTCCCTGCCGGCCGGCTTGATTTTATACTCGAGCCGTCACAACCGCGCCCCGATTGCCTGCCGAGACGTGTCCTCGTGTGTCATTCGGTATCAAGTCTGACGACAGAACCTGCGGGTTCGACGACAAATTCATTGGTACGCCGTTTGAATGGTCGCGGTGCTGCGTACGGAACGGTTTGAGCGATGCGATGAAGAAACTATACGTGGGCAATCTGCCCTGGAGTGTGGGCGACAGCGAGCTGGAGGCATTCTTTGCCGACATGGGTCAGGTGCTGTCGGCCCGGGTGATCACCGACCGGGACACCGGGCGGTCGCGGGGCTTCGGCTTCGTCGAGATGGACGACGCCGGCGCCTCCCGGGCCATCGAGGAACTGAACGGCAAGGACATGGGCGGGCGCGCTCTGCGGGTCAACGAGGCCAACGAACGGGGTCGCTGAGCGACGGTCGCCCGGTTCAGCCGCTGTCCGCAGGCAGCCGCTTCGCCATCATGCACACGCGTTTGCTGCCGCCTTCGGTGTCCTGCTCGCCGACGGCGGCGAATCCCAGGCGCTGGTGGAAGGCGATGGACGTCGGGTTCGGCGGGCGCAGATTGACTTCGCAGGCAAGCATCGGGCAGTCGGCGGGTACGTGGCGCGCGAGATCGTCGTACAGTGCCGCGCCCACGCCGGCACGGCGATGGCTCGCGCTGACCACGATCCGGTCGATGTACACGAAGCGCGGGTAGCCGCGCTTGAAGAAGCCGAAGTTGATGCTCTCGTACTCCGCGCTCTCCGGCAGCGCCAGCAGGAACCCGGCCATGTCCCCCTGCACGTCCCGGGCCACGCCCAGGTAGGCGCTCTGCGCGTGCAGGCGCGCGAGCTTCTCCTCCGGGATGCTGTTGACCGCGGGAATCGCCGCCTCGTTCAGCGCGAGGATTTGCGCGTAGTCCGAGGGCCTGGCGGTGACGATGCGGATGTCACTCATGATGGCTTCTGCGCTTTGACGGTGAATCCGGCTGCCGCCAGCACCGCGGTGGCCCTGGTCAGCTCAGCCTGCTTCAGCAGCAGGTAGTCGGTGTCGAAACTCGAGATCACGAACACGGCGATGCCGGCATCGGCGAGGGGGGCCGTCAGCCCCGCGACGATACCGGTCAGGGCGAAGTCCAGCGGCCCGGCCACAGCCAGACAGGCCCAGCCCGGTTCCTCGCGATCGCTGGCGATGGTGAAGTCGCTGCGGCAGCACACCGACAGCTCGTCGCTGGACTTGAGCAGCGCGTAGAACGGTTCGGCGAGCAGCCCGTCCGGCAGCGCCGCCTGGGGCGCCAGGCGGTGCACGGAATAGGAGCCCGGCAGGCGGTGGAGCGAGGGTTTCATCGTGTCTCGATGGCAGTTCCGCGGCAGCCCGCCCCGGTCCCGGGGCGCGTGGGCGGCGATCCTACACCAAGCGGAGCGGCGCTCCTACCGTTCGGCTTGCGGGTAGTGACGGCCGAAACGGCGCGCCAGCGCGGCGCCGGTGAAGTCCGGGTCCGCGGTGATCTCCCGCTCCGTGAACGCCGGCGGCCGGTAGGCGGCTGCGCTGGCGGCATCGATGAAATCGTGTTCGAACACCCGCAGCGAGTCGTCCTCGCTGCGGTAAACGTCGAGACTGCCCTCGTGAACGCGAAAGCGCTGCTTGTCGACCTGCCAGCCCGGCAGCGCTGCCAGGCGTGCGAACTCTCCGGTGTCCAGGTAGAGGTTGGTGATCGACTCCGCGCCCGGGGGGAGGTCCCCGTACTTCTTGCAGAGCTTGTACACTTCGCCGCCGTCTGCGGCGGTGATTCGGCGCAGCCGCAGGCGGGTGTCGTCCAGGTAGCGGTCGAGAATGCACTGTGGCGTTCCGCTCAGCAGGGGCGCGGCTGCCGTGGCGTCGACCAGCCAGCGGCGCTCGCGTTCCGGCAGGGAGTACTTCGGCCGCGAGGCCACCGGGTCAGATCCCCATGCGCCCCAGTGCTGCGACGAGCTCGCGAAAGAACACTTCGGTGTTCGGGTGCCGGGCGGCGAAGTCGGCGGCCAGCGATTCCACCCGCTCCTGAATTCCCTCCTGGATTCCCTTCAGGGCGCCATCGTCGTCGCCTTCGGCGGCGAGCAGAGCGTGGATGTCGGCATCGACCTCTTCGAGCAGCGTACGCAGGTCGGCGTCGAGCGCCGGCGTCTTCTCGAGCTCGCCGTGGAGCTGTTCCAGTGTGGTTCTGATGTCGCGATTGCTCATGCCGGGATACCGCCGCACTCCAGGGGTCGACGCGACATCTTACACGTCTTTGCCGGACGCAGACGCCGCCAGGAACTTGTCGAGCTGATTGGCGAATGCCTGCAGATCGGTTTTGCCGAGCGCGCTCTGGCTGCTGCTGATGGTGCCGGCGTCGCGCAGCTGCTCCATGAGGTTGCGGCGCGCCAGGTGATCGTGGATGTTCTCCGCGGTGTACAGGGTTCCGCGGGGATTCAGGCCGATGCCGCCGCGCTCGACCACGTCGGCGGCCAGCGGGATGTCGGCGGTGATGACCAGGTCCCCGGCTTCCAGGGCGTCGGCGATCGCCCGATCGGCGACGTCGAAACCGGCCGGCACCTGCAGGCTCGAGAGGTACTTCGACGGCGGCACCCGGACGTGGTGGTTCGCCACCAGCAGCGTGCTGATGCCGAGCCGCTCGGCGGCGCGGAAAATGATCGCTTTGATCGCGTTGGGACAGGCGTCCGCGTCGACCCAGATCTTCACGCGCTGGTGCGGCCCCGCGCCGCGAACCATCTCGCGGATGCCGGGTGTTGGGTCAGGGGCGGATCTCCACCGGCGTTCCCAGATCCACCAGCGACCAGATCTCCTCGATCTCGGCGTTGGTTACGGCGATGCAGCCGTCGGTCCAGTCGTCGCCGAGATGGCGTTCCCCCAGCCAGCCCTGCCCGTTCTTCAGGCCGTGAATCATGATCTGGCCGCCCGGATCGAGTCCTGCCTCGAGGGCGCGCATGCGATCGGCTTCGTTGGGATAGGAAATGCGCAGCGCCAGATGGAACGCGCTGCTGTCGTTGCGGTAGTCGATGGTGTAGACGCCTTCCGGCGTGCGTTCGTCACCCTCGAAACGCTTCGGGCCCTTCGGCGCCGCACCCAGTGCGACGCGATAGGTCTTCATCGCGCGATCGCCGTTCACCAGCGTCAGCGTGCGCGAGCTCTTGTCGATGATCACGCGTTCCACGTGATCGGCCGCGCCCGCCGCGGGCGCGAGGCTCGCGGCGAGCACGCCGAGCAGCGACGCGGTGAACAGTGATTTCAAGCTCATACCTCTGACGGCGACGGCCTGAATAGTGCGCAACGGCGAGCAGGAATTCAACGGCGTGCTTCCCGCCGGCGGCGCCACACCCAGAGGTAGATGAGCAGGTTGGCAACGATCACCAGGGCCGCCAGCACGCCCTGAACGGTACGGGTCAGACCATCGGGATAGAGCGCGGCGAGCAGGTAGTGGGCGATGAATCCCTCCTCGTATCCGGCCGCGCCGGCGGATCGGAGCAATGCGTTCTCCCACACCGTGAGGGGACAGATGCGCCCCGACAGTTCGACGAAGGCGCCCCAGCCTGCCATCGGCAGGTGCAGCAGCGGCGCCCAGCGCCACCACAGCCACAGGAAGCCGCCGAGGAGCACGACCACAACGAACGCGACATGCACGACGAGCACCAGCTCCGCGGCGATCCGGTAGCTCACGTCGGCTCCCGCAGTCGGTAGCGGAACGTACGCTCGGAGAGGTCCGGAAAACGCACCAGCATCACGTAGCCTTCGAGCAGATCCCGGGGCACGCCTCCGGGCGCGTACAGCTCGATCTCGCTCGCCGGCGTCAGCCAGTCCAGCCGGGGCTTCAGGCAGGTCTCGTTGTAACCGGCGAAGCCGTAGCAGAGGAAGCCGCGGAACTCCATGGTCGGGCCGTGGTAGGCGAGCACGAAGCGATAAGGTTGCTCGGGGGTGAGCGTCATCGTCATCGCCGCAAGCGGGTGTTGTCCGGTGGTCGCCGGATCGGGTGCGGCGGCGGCGACGGCGCTGACCAGCGGCAGCGCCGCTCCAAGCACCCAGGCCCGGCGGGTCGGTCTCACCCGGCAGGCTCCGGCTGGGGAACCTGGCCGGCTGCGGCGAGAAAGAACGTGACCACCTCTTCGTAGTCGTCGGCGCCGACGTTGACCGCGCGATGGACCCGCGGCTCCGGCATATCCCAGCCCACCTGGCCCGGGTGCACGTCGAGGTCGACGACCTCGACCGGCGTCCGGTACTCGATGCGTAGACGGCTGCCGCGCACCACCACGGTGAAGCGTTCGCAGACGTCACGGTGCCAGGCCGTGGCCTCGCCCGGCGCCAGAACGAGGCGCCGGATCTGCAGGTCGTCGCGGGTGGTGAGGGTCTCGACCATCACGTCTCGTGCCCGTGCCGGCTTTTGGTCTCGGGGGTGACGGGTCGATGTTCGCCGCCGGGCCCCGGGGTGACGTGCAGCAACCGGGTCGGCGCGAGCACGCGAACGCGGTGCCACTCGCCGCGGCGGACGACGCAGGCGTCGCCGGGCCCGAGTTCGAGGCTCGTGTCGGGCGCGCTGTCACCGGTCACCCGCAGATGCCCGGAGATGACGTAGAGGATTTCGTCGCCGTCCGGGTGCATCTCGCCACCGTGGGGAGCGTCGGCCGTGAGGGTGACGATCCCGACGCTCATGCCGTCGATGCGTTCTGGTGGTCCCTGGCGGTGTTCGGCGGTGGTGACGGTCAGATCGCGATGTACGCGGAACAGACGGCGCTGCGGATCGACGGGTTCGATGGCGGGCATGAGCGGCCTCCTGACATGGAAACTGCCGCGTTCCGCTGCGAGGCCGGTCGCTGCCGATGGGTTGTCGCGGCCCTCAGCCCTGAGCCACGCCGGCTTCGCGCAGCGGCAGGGACCCCTGGCGCGGCAGGTTCTCGATGATATAGCGGTCCCGGCCCGCCTGCTTGGCTTCGTACATCAGGCTGTCCGCCTTGGACGTCATCCGTTCCAGGCTGGTGTCGCTGGTCTCGCAGGTGACCCCGCCGATGCTGACCGTGACGTGGATGTCCTTGCCATCGTGCGCAAAGGCGTGCTCACGCATGCTGGCGATGATCCGTTCGGCCACCATCTGCGCCCCCTCGCGGGCCGTGTGCGGCAGCAGACAGATGAACTCCTCCCCGCCGAAGCGGGCGAGGGAATCGGAGTCACGCAGCATCTCGCGGATCAGCGCGCTGGCCTCCACCAGTACCCGGTCGCCGGCGAGGTGTCCGTAGGCGTCGTTGATGTCCTTGAAGCGGTCGAAGTCGATGAGCAGCACGCTGGTCGGAAAGCAGTGGCGGCGTGCGAGCGCCAGCTGGGTCTCCGCCACCTCGATGAAACGCCGGCGGTTGTAGGTCTGGGTCAGGGGGTCGGTCTCGGACAGCCGGCGCAACTGCTCGTTGGCCTCGCGCAGGCGGTGGGTCATGGAGACATGGAAGTAGCTGCCGATGGGCACCATGATGGCCGGGGCGAGGACGGCAATGAACATGCCTGTTCCGAACCCCGGTGATCCGGTGAGTGCGTAGTTCACGGCGAGCGTGATCACCACAGAGCCGGCGATGCAGGTCATGGTGATCAGCAGGATCTGTTGCGGCACCGTGAGCCGTCGGTTCATCCAGGTCGACTTTGGCGATGGATCGCTTAACTATAGTCGGTCCGGCGCCTTCGGGTTGTGCATCAGTTCAGATACTTGTCGGTGACGGCGCCTTCGCTGGCGGGACTCACCAGCCGCGCGTACTTCGCCAGCACGCCGCGCCGGGCATAGGGTGCGGGAGCCTGCCAGCGTCTGCGGCGGGCGTCGAGATCGGCCTCGCTCACGTGCAGGGAGATCTCGCGCCGTTCCGCGTCGACGGTGATCGTGTCGCCGTCCTCGATCAGAGCGATGGGGCCGCCTTCGAACGCCTCCGGGGTGATGTGACCGATGACGAATCCGTGGGAGCCTCCGGAGAACCGTCCATCGGTGATCAGCGCCACGTCGTTGGACAGCCCGCGGCCGTTGATGGCGCTGGTCGGCGACAGCATCTCGCGCATCCCCGGCCCGCCCTTCGGGCCTTCGTAGCGCACCACCACCACGTCGCCTTTCACCACCGCGCCGTCGAGGATCGCCTGCATGGCCGCTTCCTCGCCGTGAAAGCAGCGCGCCCTGCCGGTGAAGCGCAGGCCCTCGTGACCGGTGATTTTGGCGACCGCGCCGGCGGGCGCCAGGTTGCCGTAGAGAATCACCAGGTGGGAGTCCTTCTTGACCGGGTCCGTGAGCGGTCTGATCACCTTCTGCTGCGGCGGGTACGGCGCCACGTCGGCCAGATTCTCCGCCAGCGTGAGCCCGGTCACGGTGAGGCAGTCGCCGTGCAGCAGGCCCTCGTCCAGCAGCGTCTTCATCAGCGGCTGAATGCCGCCGATGGCGATCAGTTCGCTCATCGAGTACTGACCCGCGGGGCGCATGTCCGCCAGCACGGGCGTGCGCTTGCCGATCCGCGTGAAGTCGTCGATGGTCAGCGGCACGCCGGCGGCGTCGGCGATGGCAAGCAGGTGCAGCACGGCGTTGGTGGAACCCTCCAGGGCAATCACGGTGGTGATGGCGTTCTCGAAGGCCTCCATGCAGAGAATGTCGCTGGGCTTGATACCACGATCGATCAGCTTGAACACGGCGGCGCCGGCGTTGTAGCTGTCCTTGCGCTTGTTGTCCGACACGGCCTCCTGGGCGGAGCTGTTCGGCAGCGACAGTCCGAGGGCCTCGATGGCGCTGGCCATGGTGTTGGCCGTGTACATGCCGCCGCAGGAACCGGGGCCCGGTATCGCCGTTGCCTCCACCTCTTTGAGTTCGATGTCGGACAGCGCGCCCGCCGAGTGCTTGCCCACGGCCTCGAACACCGAGACCACGTCGCGGCGTTCCTTGCCGGGCTGGATGGTGCCGCCGTAGACGAACACGCTGGGCCGGTCGAGGCGCGCCATGGCCATGGCGCAGCCGGGCATGTTCTTGTCGCAGCCGCCGATGGCGACGAATCCATCGAAGCCCTGGGCGCCCACCACGGTTTCGATGGAATCGGCGATGACCTCACGCGACACCAGCGAGTAGCGCATGCCCGGCGTCCCCATGGAGATGCCGTCGGAAACGGTGATGGTGTTGAACACGACGCTCTTGCCGCCGGCCTCGTCGCCGCCCATGGCGGCGGCTTCCGCCAGCGCGTTGATGTGCATGTTGCAGGGCGTGACCCGACTCCAGGTGGAGGCGATGCCGATCTGCGGCTTGCCGAAGTCCGCTTCCGTGAAGCCCGTGGGGTAAAGCATGGCGCGTGCGGCGGCCTGTTTGACGCCATCCACCACCAGTGAGGAATAAGGTCGCTTGTTACTCATCGCTCGGTTCCAGATGTTTGATCATGACTTTGGAATTGCGCTGGAAGTTGTACAGCGCCTGACGCGGCGCCGGCAGGTCGTCGATGCTGGCGTCCTCGAAACCGTGCTCGAGGAACCAGTCCCGGGTCTGGGTGGTGAGCACGAACAGCCTGCGGATGCCGTTTCTCCATGCGGCCTTCTCAGCGGATGCCAGCAGGCGCGCGCCGATTCCGGGCTTGATGCCGGAGCCGCGGTAGGAGCCGTGCACGGCAACACAGGCGAGTTCGGCGCTGTCTTCGAAGGGATACAGAGCGCAGCAGCCGATCACGATGCCGTCCAGCTCGGCCACGTGAAAGTTGCCGATCTCGAGTTCCAGGCGGTCGCGGTCGCGACGCACCAGCACGCCGGCTTCCTCCAGGGGCCGGATCACCTCGACGATGCCGGCGACGTCCTCGGGGCGTGCCGGGCGGACCATTTCTCCGCGGGTCTCGAGCAGTTCGGTGCCATGGCCGCGCGCGGTGAACAGCTCTTCCAGGAGCGCGCCGTCTTCGACGTAGCTCACCAGGTGACAGCGCGGCACGCCGCCGCGACAGGCGCGCACCATGGCGCGCAGCTGGTTGGCGACGTAGGGCTCCGGCTGTGTGCGATCGAGCAGGGCTTCGAGCTCCGCCGGTACCAGCTCGTGACGATTGCGGCCGGCTTCGTCCTTCACGTAGCCGTCGGCGTCGAACATGATCAGCTTGTCGGCGCCGAGAGCCATGGCCGCGTCCGCCGCCAATTCGTCCGCGGCCAGGTTGAATACCTGGCCGGAGGGCGAATAGCCCATGGGTGAGAGCATCACCAGCGTGCGGGCGTCGAGCAGTGCACGGATCCGGTCGGCGTGAATCTTCCGCACCTGACCGGTGAACAGATGATCGACGCCGTCGAGGATGCCGATCGGACGGGCCACGACGAAATTGCCGGTGGCGGTGGCAATGTCGACGTTGCGCAAAGGGCTCGTCGGCAGGCCGGTGGAGAAGTGCGCCTCCAGACCGGCGCGCACCTGGCCGTAGACCCCGAGGAAGGTCTCCAGGGTGTCGCGGTCGGTGATCCGGCGGTGGCCGTGGAAGCGGCTGTTCGGCAGGTTCTCGTCGATCTGCGGCCGGGCGCCGTGCACCAGCACCAGGCGCACGCCGAGAACGTGCAGCAGCGCCAGGTCGTGCACGATGTTGGCCAGGTTGGCGTGGGCGATCGCCTCGCCGCCGAGCAGCACCACGAAGGTGCGGCCGCGGTGCGCGCTGATGTAGGGCGTGGAGGCCCGGAACCACCTGGCGTAGCCGCTGGTTTCCACTTGGCGTGCGTCCTCCCCATGGGCTGGGCTTGGCAAACGGCGGATTCTACAACAGGGCCCCGGCGCTGCGCCGCCGCGTTGCCGTCGCGCCTGGCCGCTCGGCCACGTGGCCGGCCGCTTGCCCGCACCGCGTCGTCGGGCGCAGACCCCAGGTGCTGCAACTGAGACCTCGGTCATGGAATGCGGCGGCTGCCGGTTGCATTTGCCCTGGTCATGCCGTTTACTGGCAAAAGTTGGCTAAATCAGGGACTTACGTGGCCACGCCGCTTTCCAATCCGCCCCCCGACGTGCATCAGGACGACGCCGCTTCGGCGCAACGATCGGCCGAAGCGCCGGCGGCGAAAGAAGCGCCGGCGGCGAAAGAAGCGCCTGCGGCGGAAGAAAGAGAAGCCCCGACGTCGAAGGAAGCGGACGACGCGGCGAAGCAAGATGACGCGACGTTAGATTCAGCAGCGACCACCGAAACGCCTGGGAACGCCGCCAGCAGCCCGCCACCGCGCGCCCACGACGGTCCGGCCAGGGGACGAAAACTGTCTGACCGCCTGATCGGCAGCGAGCGCCTGCTGGACCTGCCGGCGGTACTCGACGAACTGGTGCAGGCTGGCTTCATCAGTCAGCGCCAGGCGGAAGACGTGCTCATCGCGCCGCGCACCAAGAAGGAGCTGATCCAGCATCCCCTCGAGATCATCGCGGCCCGCGAGTTCGAAAATCGCAACAAGCCGGGTTCCCTGCTCGACCTGGAAGATCTGACCGAGTGGCTGTGCGCCATCAGCGGCCAGCCTTACCTGCGCATCGACCCGCTGAAGATCAACGTCAATGCCGTCACCGAGGTCATGTCCTACGCGTTTGCCCAGCGCCACAACATCCTTGCCGTCGAAGTCAGCGACGACGAGGTGGTGATCGCCAGCGCCCAGCCGTTCATGTATCAGTGGGAGACCATGCTCACCCAGACCCTGCGGGGTCGGCGGATCCGCCGGGTGGTGGCGAACCCGGGCGATCTGAATCGCTACATGCTCGAGTTCTACACCATGGCTCGGGCGGTCTCGAAGGCCGGAGAGCAGGGGCTCGAGGTCAGCAACATCGCCAACTTCGAGCAGATGCTCGAACTCGGCGCGCTGAAGAGCCCGGAGGCCAACGACGCCCACGTCGTGAACATCGTCGACTGGCTGCTGCAGTACGCGTTCGACCAGCGGGCCAGCGACATCCACATCGAGCCGCGCCGCGACAAAGGCTTCATCCGCTTCCGCATCGACGGCGTGCTGCACCACGTCTACGAGCTGCCCAGCGCGGTGAACGCCGCGGTAACCAGCCGCCTGAAGATCCTCGGCCGCATGGACGTGGCCGAGAAGCGCCGGCCCCAGGACGGCCGGGTGAAGACGAAGAGCCCGGACGGCGATGAGGTGGAGCTGCGGCTCTCCACCCTGCCCACCGCGTTCGGCGAGAAGATGGTGCTGCGCGTCTTCGACCCGGACGTGCTGCTGCGCAGCTTCGGCGAGCTCGGCCTCACCGGCAAGGACTACGACCGCTGGCAGAGCATGGTGCACAACCCCAACGGCATCGTCCTGGTGACCGGCCCCACGGGTTCGGGTAAGACCACCACGCTGTACTCGACGCTCAAGCAGCTGGCGACCTCCGAGGTCAACGTCTGCACCATCGAAGACCCGATCGAGATGGTCGAGCCGACGTTCAATCAGATGCAGGTGCAGCACAACATCGACGTGTCCTTCGCCTCCGGCGTGCGCGCCCTGCTGCGGCAGGATCCGGACATCATCATGGTCGGTGAGGTCCGCGATCTGCAGACCGCCGAGATGGCCATCCAGGCGGCCCTGACCGGCCACCTGGTGATCTCCACCCTGCACACCAACGATTCTCCCACCGCCATCACCCGGATGCTCGACCTGGGCGTGCCGTCCTACATGATCAAGGCCACCGTGCTCGGGGTCATGGCCCAGCGCCTGGTGCGGACCCTGTGCCCGCACTGCAAGGTGGAGGACGAGGTCGATCTGGAAGCCTGGGAGCTGCTGACTCATCCGTTCAAGGCGAAGCCGCCGAGCCGCGTCTACTGGCCACGCGGCTGCCTGGAATGCCGCGATACCGGCTACCTCGGCCGCGTCGGCATCTACGAGCTTCTGCCCATGAGCGACGCGGTGAAAGCGCTGGTCACGGCGGACTGCGACATCCAGAGCATCCGCCGCCAGGGTATGAAGGAAGGCATGCGCACCCTGCGCCTGTCGGGTGCCCAGAAGGTGGGCGCGGGTCTCACCACCATCGCCGAGGTGCTCCGGGTCGCCCCCGTCTCTGAGGACTGAAGCGCATTCCTCCCGCGAGATGCTCCGGTTCCCGGCGCTGCTGTCCGCTCCTGACATGCTCTGTCAGGAGGTGTTCGTTACCATGGGCTCCGGACATCAGGAGAAAGCGAAATGTCGGCAACGGGAAAGTGTCTGTGCGGCGCGGTGCGCTTCACCGCAGACGGCGTCGAGCCCCACGTGCATGCCTGCCACTGCAGCATGTGCCGGGCGTGGTCCGGGGCATCCATGCTCGCCGCCACGGTGGGCAGCGTCGCCTTCGACGGCGAGGAGAATCTGGTCCGATTCGATTCCTCGGAGTGGGGTGCGCGTGGGTTCTGCGGCCGCTGCGGCTCGAATCTGTTCTATCACCTGAAGCCGGCGGACACGTACATGATGTGCATGGGCGCTTTCGACGATCAGTCGGCCTTCGAACTCGCCGGTGAGATCTATATCGACGCCAAGCCGCCGGGTTACGCCTTCAGCGGCGAGCATCCGCGCCAGACCGGCGAGGAGTTCCTCGCGTCGCTGCCCCAGGGCTGAGGCGCCGCCGCGGTCGCAACGCGTCGGACCGAGTCGCCCCGCGCTGCCGAATCGGAGGCACCGGGCTTGACCGGCCGGGGACGCCTGCGGCGCGCGGCCGCTGCCCCGATCTCGCGCAAAAGTTGCTTGGAATGCAACGGCTTACGCCGATCCGGCTGCGACAGGCGCGGCCGTCGGGGCGTATACTGAGCGGCCTCATGGAGAGCGCTGCGACGTGCCCGATTTCACCCTGACCGGCGTCCTCGCGGACAAGGCCGCACAGCTGGCGCCGCGCCTCGAGTCCGCGCTGGGAACCGCTGCGGACGATGAGCTGCGCTACGTCAGCGCGCTCAGCGATTTCGCCGCCGGCCTGGTTCTGCAGCATCCCCGCTGGCTCGACCGACAGGACCTGCGCGGGCAGTTCGGACGTCCTCCGGAGCGCGCCGACGTGGAGGCTGCCGCCGGCGCCGGCCTCGCGCCCCTGCTCGCCGCCGAGGAGCCCGCCATGGACGCCCTGCAGCAGGTTCTGCGGCACCTGCGTAACCGCTTTCAGCTGTGGATCGTGTGGCGCCATCTGGCGCTGCGCGCGCCGTTGGAGGAAACCACCGCGGCGCTGTCGGATCTGGCCGACGTGCTCATCGACCGCGCGCTGGCGGTGGTGTACGGCTGGGTCTGCGCGCGCCACGGGACGCCGCTGGATGAGCATGGCCGGCCCCAGCGCCTGGTCGTGCTGGGGCTCGGCAAGCTCGGCGCGCGTGAGTTGAACCTGTCCTCGGACGTCGACCTGATCTTCGCGTATCCCCGACCCGGCCAGACCGAGCGCGGCCTCACCGCCCAGCAGTTTTTCCTGCGCCTCGGTCAGCAGCTGATTGCCGCCCTGGACACCGTCACCGCGGACGGTTTCGCGTTCCGGGTCGACATGCGGTTGCGGCCGTTCGGTGGCAGCGGACCGCTGGCCATGCACTTCGACGCGCTGGAGGACTACTACGTCAGCCATGGCCGCGACTGGGAGCGCTACGCCATGATCAAGGCGCGTGCCTGCGCCGGTGACGTCGAGGCCGGCAACGAGCTGCTGGCGAGCCTGCGACCGTTCGTCTATCGCCGCTATCTCGATTTCGGTGCCCTGGACGCCCTGCGTGACATGAAGGCGCGGCTGTATGCCGAGCGCCACGATTCCGACGACGTGAAGCTCGGTCCCGGAGGGATCCGCGACGTCGAGTTCACGGTTCAGGTGCAGCAGCTGGTGTGGGGCGGCCGGCAGACGGAGCTGCAGGACTCGCGTCTGCTCGGCGTGCTGCCGCGGCTGGCCGAACTCGGTCATCTGACCCCGGATGCCGTCGCCGGGCTGGCGGCCGCGTATCGGTTTCTGCGTGATGCCGAGCACAGCCTGCAGGCCGAAGCCGATCAGCAGACCCAGACGCTGCCGGCCCAGACGCTGTCCCGGGAGCGCCTGGCGCGGTCGCTGCAGTTCGCCGACTACCGCGCATTTCTCGCTGCCCTGGACGCCCACCGGCAGGTCGTGGAAGCGACCTTCGATGAGCTCATTGGTGAACCCGAGCGCGCGGACAGTGACGGCCTGCGGCTGTGGCTGCACGCGGATGACGAATCCCTGATCGAGGCGTTCGGTTTCGAAGATCCGGCGGCGGCCGGTGCGCACCTCGAAGCCCTGGTGACGGCCCGGGACCGGTCCTCGGTGGGCGGCGTCGGCCGCGAGCGCTTCGACCAGCTGATGCCGCGGCTGCTCGATCAGCTGCGTGAGCTGGACAAGCCGACCCTGGCGCTGGGACGGGTGGTGCCGGTGCTCAAGGCGGTGATGCGGCGTTCCGCGTACCTGGCCCTGCTGCACGAGAATCCGGCGACATTGGCGCACTTTCTGCAGCTGGCGGCGCGCAGCCGCTGGCTGGCCGAGGAACTGGCGCGGCATCCGGCGTTCTTCGACGCGCTGCTCGACCAGCACCACCTGGGCGCCCTGCCGGATCGCGCGACGCTCGCCGGCGAGCTGCACGCGCAGATCGCCCGGGCCGAACCCGCGGGCCAGGAACGCGTGCTCGACGTGCTGCGGGAATTCAAGGAGCACCATGTGTTCAACGTGGCGCTTGCCGAAGTGCGCGGGACGCTGCCGCTGATGAACGCCAGCGACTACCTCACCTTTCTCGCCGAGGCGGTGCTCGAGGAGTCGCTGGATCTGGCCTGGAGAGAGAACACCGAACGCTTTCCCGAGTTCGCCGGGAGCGGCCGCCGACCGTTCATCGTGGTCGGCTACGGCAAGCTCGGCGGCATCGAGCTGGGTCCGGATTCCGATCTGGACATCGTCTTCGTCCACGACCTTCCCGGGGACGCCGGGCAGTTCCTGCACCGGCTGGTGCGCCGCCTGCTGCACACGCTCACCGTGCCGACCTATCTCGGCTCGCTGTACGAGGTGGACATGCGCCTGCGCCCGTCGGGTCGCTCGGGCACCATGGTGTCGAGCCTCGAGTCGTTTCGCGACTACCAGTTCAATGAAGCCTGGGTGTGGGAGCATCAGGCGCTGGTCCGGGCCCGGGGGGTGGCCGGCGACGCTGAGCTGCTGAGGCGCTTCGAGACGGTGCGCCGGGAGGTATTGTGCCTGCCGCGGGACACGCACCGGCTGCGCGCCGAGGTGCTCGGTATGCGCCGCCGCATGGCCGAGCATCACGCGGACGAGGAGGGTCTGAAGCGCGGCACCGGCGGTATCGTGGATATCGAGTTTATGGTCCAATATCTCGTTCTGGCCCATGCTCACGAGCATCCGGACCTGGCGGCGTTCTCCGACAACATGCGCATTCTGGAGACCGCCGAACGGCTGGACCTGCTTCCCGCCCGCCTGGCAGCGAGCCTGCGCGAGGCCTATCTGGCATTGCGCTCCGAATGGCATCGCAGCGTGCTCGATCTTCCGGACACCGAACGTGCCGCCGAGGTGCTGGCCAGCCACCGCGACCGGGTGCGCGAAGCCTGGGTCCGGATCTTCGGGGTCGCCGACGAGGTCGAGGCGGCTGCGGCGGCTGCCGGGGCGGGACGCGATACCGATATCGATACCGATATCGATACTTATACCGGAGGCGACCCGGAAACCGACGATGAGAACTGATCGATGAGCGACGACAACTTCGCCGACCGCGACGGCTGGATCTGGCAGAACGGTGAGCTGATTGCGTGGCGCGATGCCAAGGTCCACGTGCTCACGCACACCCTGCACTACGGCGTCGGGGTGTTCGAGGGGGTGCGTGCCTATGACACGCCGAAGGGACCGTGCATATTCCGTCTCGAGGACCACACGCGCCGGCTGTTCGACTCGGCGCACATTCTCGGGCTTTCGATTCCCTACTCCCCGGAACAGGTGAACGAGGCGCAGCGCGACGTGTTCCGCGCCAACGAGCTCAGGGAAGGCTATCTGCGTCCGATGGTGTACCTGGGTTCGGAGGGCATGGGGCTGCGCGCCAAGGGCCTTTCGGTGAACCTGTGCATCGCCGCCTGGCCGTGGCCGGATTACATGGATGCCGACGCCCGCGACCGTGGCATCAAGGTGCGCACCTCGTCGTTCACCCGCCACCACGTCAACGTGACCATGTGCAAGGCGAAGGCCAACGGCAACTACATCAATTCGATCCTGGCGCTGCACGAGGCCGTGGACTGCGGCTGCGACGAGGCCCTGCTGCTGGATCCGGAAGGCTACGTGGCGGAGGGAACCGGCGAGAACGTGTTTCTGGTGAAGAACCGCGTGCTGCACACGCCGGAGCTGACCTCGTGTCTGAACGGCATCACCCGCAACACGATTCTGCAGCTCGCCGCCGAGCAGGGCCTCGAGGTGCGCGAACGGCGCATCACCCGGGACGAGGTCTACATTGCCGACGAGGCCTTCTTCACCGGTACCGCGGCCGAGGTGCTGCCGATCCGCGAGTTGGACGGCCGGCGCATCGGCAGCGGCGGTCGGGGGCCGGTGACGGAGCGGCTGCAGTCCGTGTACTTCGATCAGGTTCGCGGCAAGCGCACCGCCTTCCCGGAATGGCATGCGCCGGTCTACTGAATCCCGGTGCGAGTTCGAGCCGCCAGGCTAGCCCGCCGATGAAGGTTCTGCTGGTTGCGCCGGCCTGGGTCGGTGACATGGTGATGGCGCACTCCCTGGTCCAGGTGCTGCTGACCCGCCACGCCGATGTGGAAATCGACGTGGTCGCGCCAGCGGCCACGGTACCGCTGGCAGAGCGGATGCCCGGCGTCGCGACCAGGGCGCTGCTCGAGATCGGACACGGAGAGCTGGCCCTCGGGCGCCGCCGTGCGCTGGGCAGGGCGCTGGCCGGTGACGGCTACGACCAGGCGATCGTTCTCCCCAACACCTTCAAATCCGCCCTGGTGCCTTGGTGGGCCGGGATCCCGCTGCGCACCGGCTGGCAGGGCGAATCCCGCTTCGCGGTGCTCAACGATCGGCGCCGGCTGGATGCAGACCGTTACCCGTTGATGATCGAACGCTTCATGGCCCTGGGCCTGCCGGCCGGCGCCGACCTGCCGACGCCGTATCCGACGCCGCGGCTGAGCGTGGACGAGGCCAATCGGCAGCGCCTGCAGGAGGAACTGGAGCTGGACACCGACGGCGGCGTGCTGGCGCTGTGCCCGGGGGCTGAGTTCGGCCCGGCGAAGCGCTGGCCGGCCGCCCACTACGCGGCGGTCGCGCGCGACGCGGCGGCAGGCGGGCGCCGGGTTTGGCTGTTCGGCTCTCCGGGAGAGCGCGCCGCCTGCGCCGGCATCGCTGCGCTGGCTCCCGACGCGATCAATCTCGCCGGGCGCACCCGGCTCCTCGATGCCGTGGATCTGCTGTCCCTGGCGGAGGTGGTGGTGAGCAACGACTCCGGCCTGATGCACGTGGCCGGCGCCGTGGGTACCCGGGTGGTTGCCGTGTTCGGATCCACGTCGCCCGCGTTCACGCCGCCTCTCGGCGCGGCGGCCCAGGTGGTGCGCGTCGATGTGCCCTGCGGTCCGTGCTTTCAGCGCAGCTGTCCGCTCGGCCATCGGCGCTGTCTCGAAGAGCTGGGTCCCGAACGCGTGATCGGGCTGCTCTGATGCGGGTGCTGCTGGTGAAGATGAGTTCCCTCGGCGACGTGGTGCACACCCTGCCCGGCGTCAGCGACGCGCGGGCCGCCCTCGGCGCCGACGGGGTGGTCTTCGACTGGGTGGTGGAGGAAGCCTTTGCCGACATTCCGGCGCGGCATCCCGGGGTGGACCGGGTACTGCCCATCGCCTGGCGGCGCTGGCGGCGCGATCTGCGCGGCAGCCGCGGCGAGCTGGCCGGCTTCCTGAGGCGGCTGCGCGAACGCCGCTACGACCTGATTCTCGATGCCCAGGGGCTGCTGAAGAGCGCGGCGGTCTGCGCGCTCGCCCGGGGCGGCGAGCGCAGCGGTCTGTCCCGGCGCTCCGCCCGGGAGGGCGCCGCGGCCTGGTTCTACCGGCGCCGGGTCGAGGTGCCGCGAGGATGGCATGCGGTGGACCGGATCCGCAGTCTGTTCGCCGGCGCGCTGGATTATCCGGTTCCGGACGGGCCGCCGGATTTCGGCATCGGCGGCGGCGCCACGAACCCGGGCCGGCGCGCGCTGCTGCTGCACGGCACGACCTGGCCGAGCAAACACTGGCCCGAGCGGTTCTGGCACGATCTCGCCGGGCGCGCGGCGGCGGCGGGGTTCGAAGTGCTGGTGCCCTGGGGCGACGCACCGGAGGCCGAGCGGGCGCAGCGCATCGTGGCCGACTCGACGGCCCGGGTGCTCGAGCGGCAGCCGCTGGCGGCGCTCATCGACGAGCTTGCCGGCGCGCGGCTGCTGGTGGGCGCGGATTCCGGGCTCGCGCACCTGGGTGCGGCCCTCGGCGTGCCGACGGTCGTGATTTACGGCAGCACCGACAGCGGCCTCACCGGATGCCGTGGGCCGAGGGTGCGCAACCTGCAGACCCGCTTTCCCTGCTCGCCGTGCCTCGGGCGCGCGTGTGGCTATCGCGGCCCCGCGCAGCACGCGCTCGGTGCGGCCGTGGAGCCGGCGTGCTATTCGACTCTGCCGCCGGACGCGGTGTGGCGGGCGGCCGAGGAGCTGCTGCATGCAGATCGCGTTCTGCATCTTTAAGTTTTTTCCTCACGGCGGCATCTCGCGTGATCTCATGAAGCTGGTGCGGGAGTGCCTGGATCGCGGTCACCGCGTGCGCATCTATGCCGGTCGCTGGCAGGCAGACGCGCCCGGGCAGGTGGATCTGGTGGAGGTGCCGGCGAAGGCGCTGTCCAATCATCGCCGCTACGAACGCTTTGCCGGGTGGGTGCACGAGGACCTGCGCCGGCGCCCGGTGAACCTGGTCGTGGGGATGAACAAGATGCCGGGCCTGGATGCCTACTACGCTGGCGATTCCTGCTACGAGGAGAAGGCGCGCACCCAGCGCGGCGTGCTCTATCGGCTGCTGCCGCGCTATCGTCACTTCGCCCGCTTCGAACGCGCGGTGTTCGATCCGGCCGTGACGACCCGGATCCTGACCATCTCCGACGTCGAGGTGCCGCATTTCCGCAAGCACTACGCGACCCCGCCGGAGCGCTTCCATCCGCTGCCGCCGGGCATCGACCCGGACCGGCGCGCGCCGCCGGAAGCGGAGCGGCTGGCGCTGCGGCGGGCGTTCCGGCGAGAGTTCGAGATCGCCGACGACGAACGCCTGCTGCTGTTCCTCGGTTCCGGGTTCATCAAGAAGGGTCTCGACCGCGTGCTGCTGGCGCTGCACGCTCTGCCGGCGGAGCTGGCGGCGACCACGCACCTGTTCGTGGTCGGCCACGATCGTGCCGAACCGTTCCGGCGCATGGCGGTGCGTCTCGGCATCCAGTCCCGGGTGCGCTTCTTCGAAGGGCGCGACGATGTGCCGCGGTTTCTGTTCGGCGCCGATGCGCTGGTGCTGCCGGCCTACGACGAGAACGCCGGCATGGTCATACTGGAGGCCATGATCGCCGGTCTCCCCGCTCTGGTAACCGCCAACTGCGGGTACGCGGGCTATCTGCGTCGTGCCGACGCCGGCCTGATCCACCCGGCGTCCTTCGATCAGGGCGTCTTCAACGGCCAGCTCGTGGAGCTTCTGACCTCGCCGCGGCGCGGCGAGTGGAGCCGCCGCGGCATGGCGCTGGCCGATGACCCGAGCATCCATGCCCTGGCACGAACCGCGGTGGATCTGCTGGAGCGTTTCGCCTTCGAGCGACGTCCGCAGGTAGCGTTCCAGCTGTTCAAGTACTTCCCCTACGGTGGCCTGCAGCGCGACTTCCTGCGGGTGGCCGAGGCCTGCCGCGACCGCGGCCTGGCGGTGCGCGTCTACACCCTGTCCTGGCAGGGTGAAGTACCCGAAGGGGTCGACGTGGTGGAGGTTCCCGTCGACGGACTCGCCAATCACGACCGCTACCGGCGCTTCGCTGCCTGGGTGGCCGGCGATCTGGCGTGGCGGCCGGTGGCCTGCGTCGTCGGGTTCAACAAGCTGCCGGGCCTGGACGTCTACTATGCGGCGGATCCGTGTTTCGAGGAGAAGGCCCGGGAGCTGCGTCTGTCGCTGTACCGTTACACGCGACGCTACCGTCTGTTCTCGAGCTTCGAGCGGGCCGTGTTCGATCCCGGCGCCGCGACCCGGGTGCTGCTGATCTCGCCGCGCCAGCGCGCGATCTTTCAGCGCTACTACCGCACGCCGGCGGAACGCTTTCAGCTGCTGCCACCGGGGGTTGCCCCGGACCGACGTCCGGGTCCGGATGCCGCCGCCGAGCGGGGGCGGCTGCGCCAGGAATTCGCCCTGGCGGACGACCATCTGCTGGTGCTGTTCGTCGGCTCCGGCTTCATCACCAAAGGTCTCGATCGCGCGCTGCTGGCGCTGGCCGCGCTGCCGCCGGCGCTGCGCCCGCGGACCCGCCTGTTCGTGATCGGTCAGGACAATCCGAGCCGCTTCGTCAGTCAGGCCGAAGACCTGCGCGTCATCGACCAGGTTACCTTCTTCCCGGGGCGCGACGACGTGCCGCGGTTCCTGCAGGGCGCCGACGTGCTGCTGCACCCGGCGTACATGGAGAGCGGCGGCATCGTGCTGCTGGAAGCGGCCATCGCCGGGCTGCCGGTCATCGCCACTGACGTGTGCGGTTTTGCGTCCTACATCGACCAGGCCGGCGCCGGTATCCTCGTCGGCAGCCCGTTCCGCCAGGAGGAACTGAACCAGGCGCTGCGGGCGGCCCTCGAGCACCCGGAGCAGCGCCAGCGATGGTCGAGCAATGGCCTGGCGTTCGGTCGATCGGCCGACATCTACGACATGCCGCAGCGGGCGGCGGACGCCATCGAGGACGTGATCGGTGAGCCGGCTCTATCTGCGTGACGACATCGCCCGGGCCTGGCGCGGCAGCGATCCGTTCGAGCGCGCCGCGGGCCTGGAGGGCGACGTCTACCGGGCGGTGGCCAACCGTCGCACCCTGCGCTTCGAGATCGATGGGCGGGCGTACTTCGCCAAGATTCACCGGGGCGCCGGCTTGGGGGAGATTCTCAAGAACCTGCTGACTCTGCGGCTGCCGGTGGTCGGCGCCCGCAACGAATTTCTCGCCTGTCGCCATCTGGCCGCCGCCGGGGTTGCCGCGCCGACGGTCGCGGCCTTCGGCGAGCGCGGCTGGAATCCGGCGCGGCGTTTCTCGTTCGTCGTCTGCGATGCGCTCGAGGGCCGCGAGAGCCTGGAGGATCTCGGCGCCCGCTGGAGCGACGTCCCGCCGGGCGGGCTCGAACGCCGCCGGCTGGTGATGGCGGTGGCCCGATTCGCGCGGGCGTTCCATGGCGCCGGGGTCGTGCACCGGGACTTCTACGTCTGCCACCTGCTGGTAGATCGCGCCGCCCTGGCCGGCGGCCGGGTCGATCTCGCCGTGATCGACCTTCACCGGGCACAGGTGCGGCAGCGTATCCCGCGCCGCTGGCTGCTGCGCGATCTCGCCGCGCTGCTCTATTCCGTCCTCGACCTGCCGCTCGGAGAGCGCGATTGGCTGCGCTTCGTGCGCGCCTATCGAAACCGGCCTTTGCCCGAGGTGATGCGCGCCGAGGGGGACTTCTGGCGTGACGTTCGGCGGCGCGCCGACGCGCTCTACCGCAAGGGCGCGCGCAAAGGTCTCGTGCAGGGCCGCTACCGTCCGGGATCGGTGCCGTGACCGGACCGGCGGACGTTCCCGCGCTCAGCCTCGCCGCGGTGGCATCCGCCGGCCGCACCCTCGACGCTCCGTTCGCGCTGACCCTGGCGGGCGCCGGCGCGAACCCGGCTGCTGCTCTGACCGTGCGCTGCGTGAGCGTGCTGCGCCTGCTGCCCGGGCGACGCCTGGTGGCTGGCGTCGAGGTGGCCGGAACCAGCGCCGTGCTGAAACTGTTCCTCGGTGGCGGTGCGCGACGCTACTGCCAGCGCGAGCGTCGCGGCTGCGCGCTGCTGGCTGCGGCCGGCGTCGCCACCCCGACCGTACTCGACGAGCTGTGCGCGCCCGCGGGCTCGGCGGTGGCCGCCTACGGTCTGCTGTTCGAGTACCTGCCCGAGGCGCGGCCGCTGGATGCGGCCGACGACGCCGGCGTGGCGGCCGCCGCGGCAGAACTCGGAAGGCTTCACGAACACGGCTGCCGGCATCGCGACCTGCACCTGGACAACTTTCTGCGCGTTGCCGGGTCGGCGCGGCCGTTCGTCATCGATGGCGATGCGGTGCGCCGCAGCCGCACCGGCCCTCTGTCGCCGGGGCGCAGCCGCGACGATCTGGCGGTCTTCTGCGCGCAGCGTTCCGCCCTGGCGGATCGCCGCCTGGAGCCGGTGCTCGAAAGCTATGCCCAGGGCCGGGGCTGGCCGCCCGAGAGGGCGCGCGGCGAGCGCCTCGTCGAGCTGGCGGCTGCGGTCCGGCGGCAGCGGCGTGCGCGGCTGCGGCGCTATCGGCGCAAATGCCAGCGCGACTGCAGCGAGTTCGTCTGCGAGCGCGGCTGGCGGCGCTACCGGGTGGCCGTGCGCGCGGCCTGGGAAGAGGGCCTGGCGGATCTGGTGGAGACGCTGTGGCGGGCCCCTGAATCGGTGTTCGACGGCGCCGAGATCCTCAAAGCCGGCAACAGTGCCACCGTGATCCGGGTGCCGCTCGGGGCCGGCAGCTGCGTGGTGAAGCGCTACAATCTCAAGGGTCCGTGGCATGCCCTGCGGCGCAATCTGCGCGGCATGACCCGGTTCCGCCGTTCCTGGGTGTACGGTCAGGCGCTGAATCTGCTGGAGATTCCCGGCGCCCGGCCGCTGGCCCTGATGGAACGCCGCTTCGGCCCGCTGCGCGGCGTCGCTTATCTGATCCTGAGCGATCTGGGCAGCACCGATCTGGCGGGTGAGGTCGACCGGGTGGGCCTGGCCGACGAGCGTCTGGAGCAGGTGGTGCAGCTGTTCCGGTCGCTGCAGGCGGCCGGACTGAGCCACGGTGATACCAAGGCCACGAACTTTCTGGTGAGCGGCGGCAAGCTCCATCTGGTGGATCTCGATGCCATGCGCGACGGCGCGCACGGCCTTGCCGACGACGCCGCCCGGTTTCTCGACAACTTCGCGCATCTGCCCGAGGTGCGCGAGCGGGTGCGCATCGCGCTCGCAAAAGTGCCGGGCATTGACCTTCGGAAGGGTGCCGGGCGTTGACCTTTGACCCTTGCCAGGAAAAGGCTGAAGGTCGATGCCCGGCACTCCGCGGTTTTGCCCTCTGGCCGTGGTCGCTATAGTACGCCCCGTCCCGCAACAGGCAGCGCTTCTTGATCATTCTCGGCCTCTCCGGTGCCCTCGGCCACGATGCCTCTGCCGCCCTGCTCATCGACGGCGAGGTGGTGGCCGCGGCTGAGGAAGAACGTTTCCTGCGCGAGAAGCACGCCCGCAACCGCATGCCCATCGAGTCGGCCCGCTACTGCCTGCGCGCCGCCGGGATTGCGGCGACCCAGGTGGACGTGGTGGCGTTCCCCTACGCGCCGATCTCGCTCGCCTCGCCGGCGCGCTGGCACTACGCGAAACGCTACTGGTATGCGCCCGACCGTTCGCTGGACGCACTGCTGAACGGGAACCGGCGGTTCCGCCGCAACCGTGGCCGGGTCATGGACGCCGGGCGCGAGCTCGGCATCGACTGGTCGCGCACCGAGTTCGTGCCGGTGGAACACCATCTGTCCCACGCGTCGAGTGCCTACCACCTGAGTGGCTTCGAGGACCGGACCGCCATCATGTGCGTGGACGGCAAGGGCGAGTACGCCACCACGTTCTTCGGCTACGGAGAGAACGGCCGAATCCATCGGCTCAAGGAGTACTACGACCCCGACTCCCTGGGTGGCGTGTACGGCGCGATCACCGAGTATCTCGGGTTCGAGATGCTGGACGGCGAGTACAAGGTGATGGGCATGGCGCCTTACGGCGATCCGCACCGCTACGATCTGTCGCGCCTGATCCGGCCCCGCGACGGCGGTTTCGAGGTGGATACCCGCTACGTCAATACCGTGGGCCTGCGACGCTACAAGGAAAACGGCGTCGGTTACTACTTCAGTGACAGGCTCATCGACTGGCTTGGTCCCCGGCGCTACGGCGATGTCGCCGACGAACCCTACATCCACTACGCCGCCGCCATGCAGAAGCTGTTCGAGGACTGGTGCCTGAAGCTGCTGGAGACACATCTCGGCGACATCCTGCGCGAGACCGGCAAGCTCGCCTTTGCCGGGGGCGGAGCGCTGAACGTGAAGCTCAACCAGCGCATCGTCGCGCTCGATCACGTCGACGAGCTGTTCGTACAACCCGCTTCCGGAGACTCCGGCACGGCGCTCGGCGCGGCCACCTATGTCGCCGCCGAGCGTGGCGAGCGCCTGTCGCGAATGAACCACGTGTACCTGGGCCCCGCCTACGACGACGACGATTGCCTGCAGGCCCTCGAAGCCAACCGGCGCGGCATCGATTGGCGCAGGCTCGACGACGTGCCCGCGGAGACCGCCGAGCTGCTCGCCGCCGGTCATCCGGTCGCCTGGTTTCAGGGTCGCATGGAGTTCGGCCCGAGGGCGCTCGGTGGACGCAGTATCCTTGGTTGTCCGAACGCGCCGGGCATCGCCGATCGCATCAACGAACAGATCAAGTTCCGCGAGCGCTGGCGGCCGTTCTGCCCGAGCGTGCTCGACCGGATCGCGGCCGACATCATCCAGACCGAGCATCCGGCGCCGTTCATGACCATCACCTTCGACGTTGCCGAGGCGTGGAAGTCGCGGATTCCGGAGGTGGTGCACGAAGACGGTACGGCGCGGGTCCAGGTAGTGCAGCGGGACGTGCACCCGCGTTACTACGCACTCCTCGAGCGCATGGAGACGCTGACCGGCAACGGCGTGGTGCTGAACACGTCGCTGAACCGCCGCGGCGAGCCGATGGTCTGCTCGCCCGCGGACGCTCTGGACATGTTCTTCGGCTCGGATCTCGAGTACCTGGTGCTGGAGGACTATCTGGTCACCAAGACCGCCGATGAGTGAGTCGCCGCCGGTCTTCCTGCAGATCTGCGCCAACGACTCCCCGCCGTTTGCCGATCTGTGCCGCTACTACGAGGCGGCCGCCCGCGGACTCGGCTGGCAGCCGCTCACGGTCATGCTGGACACCCGGGCACCGGTGCAGGAACCGACGTTCCACTATCTGAGCTCGGCGCTGGCACCGCTGCTGAAGCGCCTGCTCGGCGGGAGGACGCCGCGGCTCACGGTCTGTCACCGATACCGCGCCTACCGAAGCCTGATGTCCAGCGGCTTCGCGACCGAGCCGCTGGTGCTCGTGGCCCACGAGTTCGGCCTGCTGCGGCGCCGCCAGCGGCGCCTGCGGCGAGGCCTCGACCGCCTGCTCGGGCGACCGTCGGTGAGGTTCGCCGGCGTTTCCGATGTGGTGGTCGAGGACCTGCGCCGCTTCGTCGATCCGGTCTGGCTGCTGCCCAACGGTATCGATCTGGCGCGGGCGGACGCGGAACGCCTGGACGCGGCCGCCGCACGCCGCGAGCTCGGCCTCGATGCGTCGGAGTTCAACATCGGTGTGGTCGGACGCCTGCATCCGAAGAAGAACCCGGGGCTCGCCGTGGACGGCTTCCGTGGCGCGCTGTCGCGCCTCGGCCGGGAGGCATCAAGCGATCTGCGCCTGGTGTTCGTCGGCGCCGGTGAGCTCGAGTCGGAGATCGCGCAGAGAGCCGCGGGTCTGCCCGTGCGGATGCAGGGCTTCGTCGCCGCCGCGCCGCGCCTGATGACCGCCTTCGATCTGCTGCTGGTGTCTTCCGGCGAGCGCGAGGCGTTCGGCATGGTGGCGCTGGAAGCCATGGCCGCCGGTGTGCCCGTGCTCTGCGGCCCGTCGCCGGGGCCCCGGTTCGTGACCGGCGATGCGGGCCTGCACTATGACGTCGATCGACACGACGCCGTGGCCGACGCGCTGGTCCGGGCCTACCGCGATGCCGGTTCCGGCGGGCTCGCGATGCTTGCCCGCAAGGCGCGGGTCCGGGTCGAGCACGAGTTCTCCGTGGCCGCCGCCGGCCGCCGTCTGGCCGCGCTCGCCGACTGACTTCCGCGATCAGCCTTGCGGGATCGAGCTTCCGCGACTGGGTTTCAGCGGTACGGGCTGGGCCGTCCCGGCGGCTGGGTCTTGAAGCGTCGATGCGCCCACAGGTACTGCTCCGGCCGCTCCCGGACCGCGGCTTCGATGAGCGCGTTGACGCGCGTCGCATCGGCGACGTCGTCGCCGCTGGGAAACCCGACCAGCGGTGGGTGAAAGCGCACCTCCCAGGTGAGCGTGTCGAGGTCGCGCTGCTGGGTCAGCAGCAGCACGGGCGAATCGTTGAATCGCGCCAGGCGGGCGGTGGCGGTGATGGTGGCGGCAGGAATACCGAAAAACGGGGCGAACACCGAGTGCTTCGGCCCGTAGTCCTGATCCGCCGCGTACCAGATCGCTTCGCCGTCCTTCAGTCGGCGCAGCATCCGCCGGGTTTCGCTGCGCTCCAGCACGCTCGAGAAGTAGTGCCGGCGTCCGCGCACCTGCAGCCACTCCCACACCGGATTCTTGTTCTCGCGGTAGATCACGCCGACGTCGAGCAGCGCGGCCACCGGCTGGCTGGCGATGTCGATGCAGGAGAAGTGACCGGCAAGCAGAATCACCCCGCGGCCCTCGGCCCGGGCCTGCAGCAGATGCTCGACGCCGTGCATCGTGAAGCGGTCGCGCAGCGGTCGCTGCGGGTTCAGCCAGACCAGGATCATTTCCGCCAGGCTGACCCCGGTGTGCACGAAAGTGGCGCGCGCCAGGGCCCGCCGCTCGGCGTCGTCGAATTCGGGAAAACACAGCGCCAGGTTGATCTCGGTGATGCGGCGTCGGCTGCGCGCCACATGGAACGCGGCGATGCCGACGCCACGTCCGAGACCCATGAGCACCGGCAGGGGCAGCCGCGCCGCCAGCCAGGCCAGGCCCACGGCCAGCCACGAGCCCCAGAGCCTTGGGCTGGAGGGGTTGGGTCTCGGTTTCCGTCTCGACATCGATGATCCCGGCAGCGGCCGCGCATTCTAGCAGCGTCGTCCCCGCCCGCTCGGATGTTCGGCGCTCCCTGGGCCGGTGCTATGCTGCCGCCATGAAGCTTCCGTCCCTGGAATCCGTCCACGTCCTGGTGGTGGGCGACGTCATGCTGGACCGCTACTGGCTGGGTGCGGCGCGGCGCATCTCCCAGGAGGCACCGGTGCCGGTGGTCGAGGTGCAGAGCACGGAAGATCGCCCCGGCGGCGCCGCCAACGTCGCCCTGAACGTGGCGAGCCTCGGCGCCCGCTGCACCCTGGTGGGCATGGTCGGCAACGACGACGCGGCCCGGACGCTCGAGGCCATGCTCGGCGCCGCCGGCGTGACCTGCGATTTCGTTGCCGTCGAGCAGTGGCCGACCATCATGAAGCTGCGAGTGGTGAGCCAGAAGCAGCAGCTGCTGCGCACCGACTTCGAGCGACCGCTTCCGGCGGACCTCACGGAGGCGCTGCTGACGCGCGTGCGTGCGCACCTGGACGGCGCCAGCGCGCTGGTGCTGCAGGACTACGACAAGGGGGCTCTGGCGGAACCCCGGCGGCTGATCGACCTGGCTGTCGCAGCCGGCGTGCCGGTGGTGGTGGATCCCAAGCACAAGCCCTTTGCCAGCTACGCCGGCGCCGATCTGGTGAAACCCAACGCCCAGGAGTTCGAGGCCGCGGTCGGCCCGTGGGCCGACGACGACGCGCTGGTGGCGCTGGGCCAGGCGTTGTGCGCTACGCACCGCCTGCAGGGGCTGGTCATTACCCGCGGCGGCCGCGGCATGACGGTGGTTCAAGCCGACGGCGCGCATCGCCACATTCCCGCCCGGCCGGTCGACGTCTACGACGTGACCGGCGCCGGCGATACCGCTGCGGCGGTTCTGGCGGTGACCCGGAGTCTCGGCTGGGACGCGGTGGCCTGTGCCCAGGTGGCCAACGTCGCCAGCGGGATTGCGGTGGGCAAGTCCGGCACCGCGGCGGTTACCGGTCCGGAGCTCGCCGCCGCGCTGGCAGCGAGCCCACGTGCGGACCGCGGCATGCTGAGCCGCGCTCAGCTCGCCGACGCCGTGGCCCAGGCGCGGGCGCGCGGCGAGCGCATCGTCTTCACCAACGGCTGTTTCGACATCCTCCATGCCGGCCATGTCGCCTATCTGGAGGAGGCCCGTGCCCTCGGCGATCGGCTGGTGGTGGCGGTCAACGACGACGCTTCGGTGCGGCGCCTGAAGGGCTCGGGGCGTCCGGTGAATCCCCTGGAGCGCCGCCTGCGGGTGCTGTCCGGACTCGCCGCCGTCGACTGGGTAGTCGGGTTCGAGGAGGACACCCCGGAAGTGCTGCTCGAGTCCCTTCGACCGGATGTGCTGGTCAAGGGCGGCGACTACGCGGCGCAGGACGTCGTGGGTGCAGACATCGTACGCGGCTACGGCGGCGATGTGCAGGTGCTCGGCCTGGTCGCCGATCTGTCCACGACCGCCATCGTCCAGCGCATTCAGGGCGAAGGCTGATCGATCCCGGCCACGGCCGCGGCGTTGGCGCGCAGATGCCCGGGGTCGATGGTGCCGACCACCACGCTCGAAACTCCGGGCTGGGCCGCGACGAAGCGCAGGCTCTCGACGCCCGCGTGACCGCTCGCCAGGGCTTTCTTGACCAGCACGCCGCGGCCCAGGGCCGCGGCTTCGGCGATCAGCGCCTGCTCCGAGAGGTCGTCCAGGTTCAGGGTCGCCATGATCACGTCGCAGCCGAGCTCCAGGGCGCGGCGTCCCCCTGCCGCGGTCTTGTGCGACATGCCCACGGCGCCGATCAGACCGCGTTCCTGCAGTCGCATCAGTGTCGCCAGGGTGTCGCCGCGGTCGAGGATGTCGAGATCTGCGCCGTTCGAGTGGATGAGCACCACGTCGATGCGCTCGGTGCGTAGACGCCTGAGGGAACGCTCGACGCTCTGGCGGGTGTGGCTGGCGGAGAAGTCGAAGTGCGACCGACCCGCGTCGAACTCCTCGCCCACCTTGGTGCACAGCACCCACGCATCCCGGGTTCCGCCGAGCAGCTTGCCGACCCGTTCCTCACTGCGACCGTAGGCCGGCGCGGTGTCGAGAAGATTGATGCCGAGGTCGCGGGCGCAATCGAGCAGTCGCCGCGCGGCCGCGGAGTCCGGCAGCTGGAAAGGCCGGGGGTGTTTGAGCCCCGTCGTGCGCCCCAGCTTGACGGTGCCGAGGCCGAGCAGGGATACCGTCAGGCCGGTGCTGCCGAGGGGGCGGCGTTCCACGTCAGCGCGCCCAGGGTGGATGGCCCACCTCGGCCGCGGGCAGATCGAGCACCGGTGCGGGGGGTAGCGCCCGCGGCGGCGTAAGGTGCGGCGGCGTAAGGTGCGGCGCCGTCAGGTGCGGCGCCGTCAGGGGCGGCGGCATGAGCGCCAGCACTTTGTCGCCGAGATCGGGCATCAGACTGAGCTTGGTGGGCCACGCCACCACGGCAGCGCCCACCGCCGCGGCGTAGGCCTCGTCGGGCCGCCGGCCCTCGCCGTGCGCCGGCTCGGCGCGATCGACGCGCAGGGTGGAGAACTCGGCGTCACCCCACGGTATCCATGGAATGCAGGTGGTCAACTCGTCGCGGGCGTGGTCGATGAGCGCCGCAGCCGTCATGTCCACACCGTCGCCGGCGAGCTGGCCGCCCAGGTACCACAGCCAACCGTCGCCGTCGCGGTGGCTGGTGATGGTCAGACGCGGCTCCGGGCGGCGGATGCCGGTCAGGCAGTGGGCGTACAGCGGATGCGGATAGCGGTGGCGGACCAGCACCTGGTGCAGGGGTCGCAGCTGCAGGCGCGGGGCAGCCACGCCGAGCGCCGGGAGCAGCTTCGCCGTGCCGGCGCCGGCGGTGAGCAGCAGGCGTCGGGCCCGCAGGGTGGTTGCGCCGCAGGCGATCCGGCAGCCGTCGTCGCCGAGCTCGAGATCGGCGGCGCCGACCGCGTGTCGATAGATCCGATCCGCCAGCGGCGCCCGCAGCACCTCGAGCAGTGCGGGAGTATCGAGCACGAAGTCGTTGAGTTCGTATACCACGCCGCGGAATCCCGGGTCTGCCAGGGCCGGCGGGTAGTCGCCGCGATCGAGGCGGCGGATGCGGCCGCGCAGCGAGCGGCTGGCGAAGAACGCGGTCAGGCGCCCGAGGGTCGAATCGGCGGCGAACATGAAGTAGCGGTCGGACAGCGGCGTGAGCGCCGACAGGTCGAGATCACCGATGCTGGTCAGGTTGCCGGTCAGACAGCGGGCCCAGCGCTGGGGCATGGCGGCAATGGCCTCCGATGCGCCGGTGAGGTTGCCGCCCAGCGCGTACTTGAGCCCGCCATGAATCATGCCCTGGCTGGCCAGCGTCTGACTGCCGCCGAGCCGCTGGGCTTCCAGCAGCACGGCGCTGTAGCCGCGTCGGCTGAGCAGATTGAGCAGCCACAGACCGGCGATGCCGCCGCCGACGATGACGGCGTCGACGCTGGGTTCGGTTGCAGACGGCGTGGTCGACATGTGCCGCGGTACACTAGTCGGCGCGACGGTGGGGAGCAAGCTTGACGCCTTTGCGTAGCGCGCCGCAGGCTTGCCGGATGTGGAGGTGGCTGTATCGGGTGCTGCTGCTGCTGGCCTGGCCGTGGGTCCGCGTGCGTTTGTGGATGCGTGCGCGTCGCGAGCCGGAGTACGGCGAACGGATCGGCGAGCGATTCGGTCGGGTTCCGCCGGGAACGTCGGTCGGCTGCGTGTGGTTTCATACCGTGAGCGCGGGCGAGACCATTGCCGCCGCGCCGCTGATCGCCAGGCTCGCGGACGAGTTTTCCGCCGTGCCGTTTCTGGTCACCACCATGACCCCCACCGGCTCCGCGCAGGTGCGCGCGCGGCTCGGTGCGCGGGTCGACCACTGCTATGCGCCCTACGATTTTCCCTGGGCCGTGCGGCGCTTCTACGACCGGGTGCGGCCGCGGCTGCTGGTGCTGATGGAAACCGAACTGTGGCCGAACCTGATCGCCGAAGGCGCGCGCCGCGGCGTGCCCGTGCTGCTGGTGAATGCGCGTCTCTCCGAGCGCTCGGCGCGCGGCTACGCCCGGATCGGTGGCCTGACCCGGGAGATGCTCACGCAGGTGCGATGGCTGGCGTGCCAGTATCCTGAGCACCGGCGTCGCTTCCTCGCGCTCGGGGCGCCGGCGGAACGGGTGTCGGTGCTGGGCAACGTCAAGTTCGACGTCGCGCTGCCCGACGATCACGGCACCCGGGTCGCGGTCCTCGAGCGCCGCTTCGGCATCAGCGCGGGATCCTGCTGGATCGCGGCGAGCACCCACGCCGGAGAAGAAGACCAGGTGCTGACGGCCCACGCCGAGATCCGCCGCGCGCTTCCCACGGCGCGGCTGGTGCTGGTGCCGCGGCATCCGGCGCGGGCGTCGGAGGTGGCGACCTTGTGCCACGCTCACGGGTTTTCCTGCGCGCGCGTCAGCGAGCCGCGCGGCGACGACGTCGCGGCGGACGTGGTGCTCGGCGATACCATGGGCGAGCTTCTCTACCTCTACGGGCTGGCGGGCGCGGCGTTCGTCGGTGGCAGTCTCGACGGCGGCGGCGGCCACAATCCCATCGAGCCGAGCCTGTGCGGCGTTCCGGTGGCGATGGGCCCTGCGGTGTTCAACTTCGCCGACGTGGTCGAGCCGTTCCGCAGCGGCGGCTGCCTCGAGCTGGTGACGGACGCGGCGTCCCTGGCCCGGGTCGTCGGGTCGTGGCTTGCCGATCCCGGGTACGCCCGGCAACTTGGTGCCCGGGCCCGCGCGCTGGTGGCGGAGAACCGCGGTGCCAGCGCCCGACTCCAGGTGCTCGTGGCCGAACAGATCCGCGCCGCCGGCGCCGCCGACGGCGTGGCGCTGAACACGGCGGCGCCGCGGACATAGCCTCCGGGGGCCCGCGGCGCCGGCGATTTCTGCCAGGTGATTTCTGCCAGGCGTTTTCGGCCAGGCAATTTCTGCCAGGAAAGGCGCCTGGTTTCGGGTTAAGGTGTCGGCCGCGGCGGCCTCGCCGATGAGGCGCCGTGGGCGGCCGATCGGCCGCCGCCAACGAACCGACGATGACAATCAGTGACGATCCGCGAGGATTCGAGAAGGAACTACGGAGATGACGGGAACACGACTGTTTGCCGGCTTTCTGCTGGCCGGTGGCCTTGCCGGTTTCAGCGCAGTGGCAGCGGCGCAGAGCGGCGATCGTGAGTTCGCCGACAACACGCTGGCAGGAATATACGAACTGGCGATCGACAACGATCTGACCATCGCCCAGGCGCGCGCTCAGTACCGGGTCGGAGCCGAGCAGCGCAAGCTGGCGCGCGCCGGCCTGCTGCCGCAGGTGCAGGGTGGCTACGTCTACCAGGAAACCGACACCGAGTCGCGCAGCTCTTTTCCGATCGGTGACCAGGTGTTCCCCAATGCTTCTCAGACCGACACCGAGACGGATAGCTGGAACGCGTCATTGCAGCAGCCGCTGTTCGATCTGCCCGCCTGGTTCACGTTCCGTCAGGCGGTGGAACTGTCGAAGCAGGCCGAGGCGACGTTCAGCGTCGCCCAGCAGGATCTGATCCTGCGCTCGGTCACCGCCTACTTCGAAGTGCTCCGGGCCGCAGCGAACCTGAAAGCCTCCCGGGCGCAGGAGTCGGCGCTGAAGGCTCAGCTCGAGCAGGTACAGCAACGGTTCGACGTCGGCATGGTGGCCATCACCGATGTCCACGAAGCCCGGGCCGGCTACGACCTGGCGGTGGCGCAGCGGATTACCGACGAAGGCAACCTCGGCATTGCCCGGGAGCTGCTGTCGGTGTTGACCGGTCGCTCCCACGGCGAGCTGTGGGTACTCGACGAGGAGTTTCCGGTGGTGAATCCGGAGCCCGCCGGCAGCGACGATTGGGTGCGGTTCGCCCAGCAGAACAACTTCGACATCAAGGTCGCGGAGTTCGCGCGCGACGCGGCCCAGCGTGGCGCCCGGGCGGCCGCCAGTGAGCACGCGCCGTCCCTCGACCTGTCGCTCAGCTATACCGATTCCAGCACCGACGTCGACCGCGAAGACCTGATCGGTAATACCCAGGCGACGTTTCCCAACGACGAGGAGCGGGGCGTGGTGGCGTTGAACCTCACCGTGCCGCTGTTCACCGGCGGCTTCACCAGCGCCAACCGGCGTCAGGCAGCGGCCACCTACGACGCCCAGATCGCCGCGTTCCAGGGCACGGTGCGCGCGGTGACCCAGGAAACCCGGGCCTCCCACATCCAGGTGCTCTCCGACGTCGCCCGTTCCGGCGCCCGGGCCCAGGCGGTGACGTCCACGCGCTCGGCGCTGGAGGCCGCGGAGGTGGGCTACGACGTCGGCACCCGGAACGTCGTGGACGTGCTGCGGGCGCAGCAGGACTTCTTCTCTGCCGTGCGCGACTACGAGAACAGCATTCTCGACTATGTGGTGGATCTGGCGCGCCTGAAACGGCTGGCCGGTACCTTGAGCCCCGAGGACGTGTACGAGTTGAATCGCTGGCTCGCGCAGCCGCCGGCCCCCACCCTGTCCGGCAACGACGCCACCGACGGCTCGAGCCGCTGAGGCTAAAGCGCGACTACCGCACGGTTCTGCCGTGGCCTCCGCCGCGGCGCCGGCCGGCAACGGTGACGCTCCCGGAACAGGCGTGTAGAGTAGTCGCTCGGGCTGATCAGAGAGGAAGCGCTCAGGCATCATGCAGAAGAAGAAGTACCGCATCGACCTACCCGCGCACATGGCGGAATGCGATGCCAACTATCTGCGCTTGATGAAGCTGTTTCCGCGGTTGCGGGACGAAGACGTCAGCGTGTTCGGGATTGCCCTCGGCGGGCAATCCTACCGCGTGCGCCTGGAGGTTCTGGAACGCGGCCCCTACACGTCGCTGGTGGAGCTGCAGCAGCTGCCCCGCGGACCCTGGAACCAGCGTCCGCGGATGCTGGTGCGCCTGTACCACGATGCGCGCAGCGCCGAAGTCGTGGAGTGCCACGGCGCGCGGCACTTCCGCGCGGTGTACGAGTATCCGAACCAGCACATGCATCTTCCGGACGAGAAAGCCCAGGTGAACCGCTTCCTCACCGAGTTTCTGGCCATGTGCCTGCGTCACGGCGTGGCGGTGACGGAGCCGGTTACCGTCGGATGACGGCGCCCCTGCGCCTGCTGCAGATCTCCGATACCCATCTCAAGGCCATCCCGGGGGCGACGCTGCTCGGCGTGGACACCGCGGCGTGCCTCGAGCGGGTCCTCGATCAGGCGCTGGCGGAAGCCTGTCCCGACGCGATCATCGCGTCGGGCGACATTGCCCACGACCCGGATTCCGCGGCCGCCTATCGACGCTTCCTGGAGCTGATCGAATCCCGCTACGCCGGGCCGCTGCTGACCCTGCCAGGCAATCACGATCTCACCGGGCTGATGGCGGGCGCGCTCCCCGGCGCCGATGTGCTGCGTCTCGGGCGCTGGGCAGTCGTGGCGTTCGACACCCACGTCGACCACCGCGTCGAGTCCGGATTCGACGCCGCGGCGCGCGGCGAGCTGGAAACGCGAATCCGCGGATGCGACGCGGATTTCCTGCTGCTGGCGTGCCACCACCCGCCGCTTCCGGTGGGTTGCCCGTGGCTCGACAAAGACTGCATCCCGGCCGGCGCGGAGCTGTTAGACTCCTGTGCCGCCGCCGGCTGCCGCGGTTCGCAGGCGCAGTCCCGGGTGCGGGGTCTGGTATTCGGTCACATCCATCAGCAGTTCGAGAACGCGTCGGGGCCGCTGGTGGTGCTGGGTACCCCGTCGACGTGCTTTCAGTTCCCGCCTGCCGCGTCGCGCTTCGCCATCGACCGGGACGCGGTCAGCGGACGGCCCGGCTATCGCTGGCTGGAGCTGGGCGCGGACGGTGCGCTCGTCAGCAACGTCCGCCGGCTCGACGGTGAGCCGCTCAACATCGATTTGTCCGACAGGTCCTGATTCTCATGGCAGAAGCCAAATACTCCGCCGAATCGCTGCAGGTGCTTTCCGGTCTGGAACCGGTGCGTCGGCGTCCGGGGATGTACACCGACACCACCCGGCCCAACCACCTGGTTCAGGAGGTCGTCGACAACAGCGTCGACGAAGCGCTCGCCGGCTACGCACGGGAGATCGAGGTGACGCTGTTTGCCGACGGCTCCGTGGAAGTGGTGGACGACGGTCGCGGCATGCCCGTGGACGTACATCCGAAACACAAGGTCACCGGGGTGGAACTGATTCTCACCCGGCTCCACGCCGGAGGTAAGTTCGACAAGGGCAGCTACAGCTACGCCGGCGGCCTGCACGGTGTCGGCGTGTCCGTCGTCAACGCCCTGTCCGACTGGCTGGAAGTGGAGATCAAACGCGACGGCAAGGTCTACCGGCAGCGCTACGAGCACGGCAGACCGAAGACCAAGCTCAAGGAAGTGGACAGCGTCGGCAAGCGCAACACCGGAACCCGGGTGCGCTTCATGCCCGATGCCAGCTATTTCGACACGCCGAAGGTCACGGTGTCTCGGCTCAAGCACCTGCTGCGGGCGAAGGCCGTGCTCTGCCCGGGACTGCGGGTCAGCATCAGCGTCGAAGCGGATCCCGAGGAGAACGCGAGCTGGTTCTACGAAGAAGGCCTGCGCGGCTATCTCGAAACCGCGCTCGGAGACGCCGACAGCGTGCCGCAGAAGCCCTTCATGCATCAGGCGGAAGGCAACGAGGAAGCCGTGGAGTGGGCCATTTTGTGGCTGGTCGACGGCGGGGAGACGGTTACCGAGTCCTACGTCAACCTGATCCCCACGGCCCAGGGCGGGACCCACGTGAACGGGCTGCGCAGCGGCCTCACGGAAGCGATGAAGGAGTTCTGCGAGTTCCGCGATCTGCTGCCGCGCGGGGTCAAGCTCACCGGCGAGGACCTCTGGGAGCAGTGCGCCTACGTGCTGTCGGCAAAGCTCGCTGATCCCCAGTTTTCCGGCCAGACCAAGGAGAAGCTGTCGTCGCGGCAGTCGGCGGTGTTCGTCGGCGGCGTCGCCAAGGACGCGTTCAGCCTGTGGCTGAACGAACACCCCCAGGATGGCGGGAAGCTCGCCGAGCTGGTGATCGCCAATGCTCAGCGGCGCACCCAGGCGAGCAAGAAGGTCGCGCGCAAGAAGGTCACCGCGGGACCCGCGCTGCCCGGCAAGCTCGCAGACTGTTCGGGCCAGGACGCCGAGCGGGCGGAGCTGTTCCTGGTGGAAGGGGATTCCGCCGGCGGTTCTGCCAAGCAGGCCCGCGACCGCGAGTTCCAGGCGGTGATGCCATTGCGCGGCAAGATCCTCAACACCTGGGAGGTGGCGGCTTCCGAGGTGCTCGCGTCCCAGGAGGTTCACGACATTGCGGTCGCCATCGGCGTCGACCCCGGCTCTGCCGATCTCACCGGGTTGCGCTACGACAAGGTCTGCATCCTCGCCGATGCCGACTCCGACGGCGCCCACATCGCCACGCTGCTGTGCGCCCTGTTCGTTCGCCACTTCCGGCCGCTGGTCGCGGCCGGACACGTGTTCATCGCCATGCCGCCGCTGTATCGGATCGACGTCGGCAAAGAGGTCTATTACGCCCTCGACGAGTCGGAAAAGGCCGGCGTGCTCGATCGCATCGCCGCGGAGAAGAAGCGCGGCGCGGTTCAGGTACAGCGCTTCAAAGGCCTCGGCGAGATGAACCCGCTGCAGCTGCGCGAGACGACCATGGATCCGAACACCCGGCGGCTGGTGCAGCTGACCATCGAGGACGGCCAGGGCACGGACGACATCATGGACATGCTGCTCAACCGCAAACGCGCGTCGGATCGACGGACCTGGCTGGAATCGAAGGGCGATCAGGCTACGTTGGTCGAATGAAATGGGTGTTGGTTCGCGCGGCCGCCGGAAATTACTTTGCTGCGCGTAGGCGGGATTGGCGAAGGGCAGGCTCCTGCGTAGTCGGGAGGCTGAAAGCTCCGCAAAGTAATTTCCCGCGTCCGCGCCCCCACCGCCCTTCCATTTGGCCGGCGTGCAGAGCCCCGTCGATTCAGCCAGTGACGTTGGCTCGTGCCACACCGTTTGCGGTCGCTTCGAAGGCGGGTCGTTGCGCCACAGCGCTCTTTGGTTGGCACGGATTGACGAGGACGCAGGCGGACGTGGCCGGAGAACGCTTTCCGGAGCTTTCAGGCTCCCGGCGCCAACTGAGCCTGCCCAACTACAAACACGCCCGCGCGCAGGAAAGCGTTCTCCGGCCGCGGCCAATTGTTCAACACCGTTAATCGGTACCAAGCAAAAAAACCATGGAAACCGAAAACCCGGACTTCGAAACACTCCCCCTCAAGCAGTACACGGAGAAGGCCTACCTCGACTACTCGATGTACGTCATCAACGACCGTGCGCTGCCGCATCTGGCCGATGGCCTCAAGCCGGTGCAGCGTCGGATCATCTACGCAATGGGCGAGCTGAATCTGAACGTTGGCGCCAAACACATGAAGTCGGCGCGCACGGTGGGCGACGTGCTCGGCAAGTTCCATCCGCACGGCGACAGCGCCTGCTACGAGTCCATGGTGCTGATGGCGCAGCCGTTCTCGTTCCGCTACCCGCTGGTGGACGGCCAGGGCAACTGGGGCGCGCCGGACGATCCGAAGTCGTTCGCCGCCATGCGCTACACCGAGGCGCGACTGTCGCGCTACGCGGAACTGCTGCTCGCCGAGATCCGACAGGGCACCGTCGACTACGTGCCCAACTTCGATGGCACCATGAACGAGCCGAAGCTGCTGCCGGCACGGGTGCCGTTCGTGTTGCTGAATGGCAGCACCGGCATCGCGGTCGGCATGGCCACCGACATCCCGCCGCACAATCTCAACGAAGTGGTCAGCGCCTGCGTGCACCTGCTCGACAATCCGAAGGCCAGCGTGCGCGACCTCATGACCCACATCCGTGCGCCGGACTTCCCCTCGGAAGCGCCGATCATCACTCCGCAAGCCGAGATCCGACAGTTCTACGAAACCGGTCGCGGCGCCATCAGGGCCCGCGCGCTGTACCGCAAGGAGGGCGGCGACATCGTCGTCACCGCGCTCCCGCACCAGGCCTCGCCGGCCAAGATCCTCGAACAGATCGCGCAGCAGATGCAGGCGCGCAAGCTGCCGATGCTGGCCGACCTGCGCGACGAGTCGGACCACGAGAACCCGACCCGGCTGGTCCTGGTGCCGCGCTCGAACAGGGTCGACGTGGACCGGCTCATGCTGCACCTGTTCGCCACCACGGATCTGGAGAGGAGCTACCGGATCAACCTGAATCTGATCGGCCTGGATCAGCGGCCGCGGGTCAAGAACCTCAGGGAAATCGTCGGCGAGTGGCTCGAGTACCGGCAGCGGACGGTTACCCGGCGGCTGCAGTTCCGGCTGGAGAAGATCAATGATCGTCTGCACATTCTCGACGGCCTGCTGATCGCCTACCTCAACCTCGACGAGGTGATCCGCATCATCCGCGAGGAGGACGAGCCGAAAGCGTCGCTGATGAAAGCGTTCAAACTCAGCGACGTGCAGGCGACGGCGATCCTCGATCTGCGTTTGCGTCAGCTTGCCAAGCTCGAGGAGATCAAGCTCGAGGGCGAAAAGGCCGGACTCGAAGGCGAGCGCGCCGACATCGAAAAGGTCCTCAAATCGAAAGCCAGACTGAAAACGCTGATCAAGAAGGAACTCATCGCCGACGCCGAGGAGTATGGCGACAAGCGGCGCTCACCGTTGCAGGCGGCCGACGATGCGGCCGCGTTCAGCGAGGAGGAGATGATCAGCAACGAGCCCATCACCGTGGTCCTGTCGGAGAAAGGCTGGGTGCGTTCGGCCAAGGGGCACGATCTCGACCCGGCGGAGCTCAACTACCGAAGCGGCGATCGTTTCGGCTGTGCCGCTCGCGGGCGAACCAACGACACGCTGGTGTTCGTCGATTCCGGCGGCCGCGGGTACTCCGTGGCGGCGCACACGCTGCCGTCGGCGCGCAGTCAGGGCGAACCGCTCACCGGACGGCTGAAGCCGCCGGAAGGCAGCCGCTTCGTCGGTGTGGTCATGGGGTCGGCGGATTCCCGCGTGCTGCTTGCAGGCAATGCGGGCTACGGGTTCGTCTGCACGCTGGGCGATCTGGTCAGCAAGAACAAGGCTGGCAAGGCCGTGCTGTCGGTGGGCAAGGATGGGCAGGCGCTGGCACCGGTGAAGCTGCCGGACGGCGCCGACCTGCTGGTGGTGGCGGCCACCAGCCAGGGCCGCCTGCTGGCGTTCCCCATCGCCGAGCTGCCCGAGCTGGCACGCGGCAGGGGTAACAGGATTCTCAACATACCCGCGGCGGCGTTCAAGGCCGGAGAGGAGGCGCTGGTCGCGGTCCAGGTGCTGCGGCCGCAGGACGAGCTGCTGGTACTGGCCGGTCAGCGGCACCTGCGCCTCAAACGGCATGATCTGGAGAACTACGTCGGCGAGCGGGCGCGCCGCGGCCGCAAGCTGCCGCGTGGTTTTCAGAAGGTCGACGGGCTGGAAACCGCGTCGCGCTGAGCCTTCAGCCGCGCCGCCTGCTTCTGCACCAGTCCGGCGAACGGCGGCTGCAGCCCGACGGCCAGTCGGCAGGCCGGGGCGCTGGTGGTGAGCTCGTCGAGGAGCGGATTGTCCAGCGCTCTGATGTCGATGCGCTCGACGTGCCCCACCGCTTCTGCGAAGGTCGCCGACAGCGCGAGAGCCGTGTCCTTGCCCAGCGCCGACAGCAGTGCGGCGTCGGCGATGGCTTCGTGGTCCAGCGGCAGGGTCTCATCGGCCGGGCATTCGGTGAGGTTCAGTCCCAGCCGGTAGGTGCCGAGCGGTGCTTCGTCGTGCAGCAGCCGGGCGAGCACGAAGGCGGCGCAGAGCACCTGGAACGGCCGGTCTTCATCGTCGCCGTGGTCGAAGTCCACCAGAGCGCCGACGCCGGGCAGGGCCACCACCTGACCGTGATAGATCCCGGCCACCGCCTCGGCGAACTCGAGACACAGGGACAGTTCGAACTCGCGTTCGTGGCGCGGCAGCGTCAGCTGGTTGTACAGATTCACTGCCAGCAGGTAGTGGCGGATGTCCTCGGCCGGCAGCGTCGGTTCCGGCGTTGGCGACGCGGCGACCGCCGGTTCCGGCGCGGGCCGCCACCAGGACGGCGGGGCCCGGGCGCGCAGCAGCTCGATTGCGTGCCAGGCTGCGCTGATCAGCAGCGGCAGCAGCAGCAGAGCGATGAGGATGGCGCCGGTGCGGATCCGCTCCGCCGCTGCGAAAGCTTCCGGCTCCAGCGCCAGGCGGACGTAGCCGACGATGCTGTCGTCGATGGTCACCGGCTGCGTGTACTGGGGACCGTGCAGGTCGCCGGTAGTAGTCAGCAGCTGGTTGTCGGTGCTGTAGCTTGCTACTCCGGTGATTTCCGGAAGCTCCGCGAGGCGGTTGCCGATCACCCCGAGGTGCATCCGGTCCTGGCGCATCAGCGGTTCGACGGCCAGTTCCGCGAGAGCCCGGGCGGTGGCCGTGCCGAAGTTGTCCAGGCGCTGCTGCTCGCGCCCGGTCAGGGAGATGATCGCCAGCAGCACCAGCCCGGTAACCAGCACGCTGAACGCGGCCATGGCCAGCATGCGGCGATCCGGTTTGACGGGGTCTGAGGGAGGCGGTAGCTTCACGCGGTCGCCACGGCCCGCATGCCCCGCGAGGTCAGCATCGGAGTCATGTGTGGCACGGCACGGTTGCTCCGGGTGGTTCGGGTCAGTGAGTAGGACACGGGGTACGGGACCAATTACGGGGCGATTCCATTGGCCAGCGAGATAGTTCTGGTAAACATCTCCGGGGAGGATCGGCCTGGCCTGATGGCCATGTTGACATCCACGCTGGCGCGTTATCAAGTACGGGTGCTCGACGTCGGCCAGGCGGTCATTCACGACGAGCTGAACGTCGGCATGCTGATTCAGATCGTCGACGCGGCCGATACCGCCGACGTCATGAAGGATCTGCAGTTCGAGACTCGGGAATTCGGCATCACCGTGCGCTTCACGCCCATCGGCGAGGACGATTACGCCGACTGGGTGGCGAGCCAGGGAAAGCCGCGCTACATCGTCACGCTTCTGGCGGCTGGGTTCAGCGGCGAGCAGATGGCGGCAGTGACGCGCATCGTCCACGCATACGGCTTGAACATCGATTCGATCCGGCGCCTGTCCGGCCGGGTGCCTTTGACCCACGGCACCGGCAACCTGCGGACCAGCATCGAGATGAGCCTGCGCGGTATCGCGACGGATTCGGAGGCGCTGAAGGCGGATCTGCTGGCGGCGGCGGACAGGCTGGTGTTCGACTTCAGCGTCCAGGAGGACACGGTCTACCGGCGCAACCGGCGCCTGGTGGCCTTCGACATGGATTCCACCCTGATCGACGCCGAGGTGATCGACGAACTCGCCAAGGTGCACGGCGTGGGCGCCGAGGTTGCGGCCATCACCGAGCGCGCCATGCGCGGTGAGCTCAAATTCCGCGACAGCTTCCGGCAGCGGGCGGCGCTGCTCAAAGGCCTGCCTGAGTCTGCGCTGCGCCAGGTCACGGAGTCGGTGAAGCTCAACGATGGTGCCCACCGGCTGATCCGTGCGTTGAAGCTGTTCGGTTACAAGACGGCGATTCTCTCCGGTGGGTTTCAGTACGTCGGTGAGCACCTGCAGCGCGAGCTCGGGATCGACTACGTTCACGCCAACCGGCTGGTCATCCGGGACGGCGTCATGACCGGAGAGGTGGACGGCGCCATCGTCGACGCCGAGCGCAAGGCCGAGCTGCTGTTAGAGATCGCCCGTAAGGAAGGCATCTCCCGACAGCAGACCATCGCCATCGGTGACGGCGCCAACGATCTCCCCATGCTGAGCGCCGCCGGTCTCGGCATCGCCTACCACGCCAAGCCGCTGGTCAAGGAAAGCGCCAGCCACGCCATCTCCAACTTCGGGCTCGACAGCGTGCTGTATCTGCTCGGCTTTTCCGACCGCGACATCGAGACGGCGCTCTCGGGCTGAGGCGCGGGTCGGGTTGGTGGTTACGTCGTTGGTGGCCGGCCCGGAAAAAGCACCTTTTCGAAAGCGGGCGTCGTTGAGTGCGACGGGCTCGGATGTAGTCGGGAGCCTGAACATTCGAAAAGGTGTTTTTCCGGGCCGTCCTCCAGCGTCCCTCCTGCAGCGCG
>JAVJTA010000006.1:0-4702 GCA_040219135.1 Pseudomonadales bacterium
TACGAAACCAGACCGCTCTCCATCGTCCGGTTTAACCTCGCCAACGTCGACCTCCCCTGACCCCCGGGCGCCTGTACCCCAAGCAATCGAGGAAAGGTCACGTTATCGTTCCTATCCTCTTCTTCCCCACGGAGAACATCACGCTGAAGCTGCGTCTGAAGAATCTCCTCGACGAATCCGTGGAGATCGAACAGGACGGTGTGACCGTGATCGAGCAGTCCCTGGGGATGACGGCGCTGTTTGATTTCAAGTGGGCGCTCTGAGGTGGGGTTTACGGTCAGGCGCACTCCGGTTATGACACGGAATGTTCATGGAGTTGTCGTCAGCACTTCATCCGTACAACCTAGAGCGATGGGGTAGACGACTACCAGCCGCTACCTGCCACGCTCTACCCCTGCGGGCAGTCACCAGACTGCCCTTCTTTTGCCGCCCGCCGGGCGAAGCTCGACGAGGTGGTCCCTCTGATTGGATGGCGCACCTGCTTTGTGACACCGGCCGCATCCGGATCGACTGTAACAATTCACGACAAAAAAAGGTCTAGAATCGTTTCAGTCCTGGTGAAAGCAGGCCGTACAAGCGGCGCTGAGATTCTGCCAGAGGAATGTGACAGACAGATGACGCCCCGTTCGATCAGCCCCGCGTCAGCGGTGCTTGAGATGGATAAGGCGTAAAAAGAGAGGTTCAGACCATGCATCCGATCAATGAGTCGAAACTGCAGATCGTCCGCCGGGCGGCTGCGGTGTGCGCCGCGGTCCTGGTCGCAGGATGCGGCAGCACCCAGTATCAGGAGCCCACCCATCGCTGGGTGTCCACCGACAATTCCTCCAGCGCCGAGTACCGGGTAGACAACAACTACTGTCGCCGGGAAGTGGCGGGCGACTCGAGTGCGCGTGTCTTCGCGGTCAATTCCCCCGAGTACGAGAAGTACACGGCCTGCATGCAGGCACGGGGCTACGCGCTCACCGCCTACAACGACGCACCGGTGCGCTGATTCTGCTGATCCGATAGTCCGGATCTGCGGCCGGATCTGCGGCCGCTGCGAGGCAGACCCATCTGCCCCGCAACGGCCCGTCATACAGGCGTCACAATCGGATCCTAGAATGATTCGATGAACACGCCCAAACCCCTCGGATGCCGGAACGCCAGCCTGCTGGTGCTGGCCTTCGGCACACTGAGCGCCTGCACCAGCCAGCCTTCCGAATACGCCTGGTCACATCTGGAAAGCGGCGAATACCTGTTCGCCTTCGATACCCAGGCCTGCGAGGTCTCGAGCAGGAACACCCAGTCGGCGGGCACTATCCGGACGCCGTCGGTCAAGGCATCGCCCGCCTTCTTTTCCTGCATGCAGAAACTCGGCTACTTCCTCGTCGATCCGGCCACCGGTGAGCCGATCGCTCCGGCCGCAGACACCACCGCTTCCCTGATCAGCGTATCGGACGTCCAGGCCGGTCGCTGACATCGGAGTCGGTCGACCTCAGAGAAAGTTGCTCGGGTAGATCAGCGTCCGCCACATGTGCGCGACGGGTGAACCATCGAACCCCAGTCCTTCCTTCGGCTGCCGGAAATGGCGTCCGACGATGTCGGTGAACTCCTCCACCGCGACCTCCATGTCGGGATCGAAGGCGTAGAAGTCGTTGATGCAGATGTGGCGGGAGGTTTCGTACCAGCGATGGTTGAGGGCTTCCCGATACGCAGCTTCGATGTAAGGCTCGGGCCGGTAGTCTTCGCCGAAGAACCGGTAGTAGGCTTGCGGATATTCGTAGCCCATCGCCGGGTCGGGGTAGAAGCGCAGAGCCTGGTGATAGCGGATCGCCCAGGAGATCCGTTCCGAGACGTAGGGCTCCACCCGTTGCGCCCCCCACCAGCCGTGATCCGTGCCGATGAAGCCGACGACCGAGATGTCGTGCAGCAGACAGGCCAGGACGGTTTCCTCGTCCATGCCTGCGGTGAGGGCGACCTTCGCGCTTTGCAGCAGATGGGTGGCGGGCGCCAGCCGGTAGTTGAAGAAATCGATGAGGGTTGGTCGCTCGGGCATGCGCGGCAGGCGGGGGTCATGTCCCTGCAGATAGTGCTGCCCCGGCTCGAGACGCGGGAAGGGGACATCTTCGCCGTAGACGCACAGGCTCTGGGGGACGACGACCCGGTCGAGTTCGACCATCATCCGGTTCTCGAGGGCGTCCGCCTTCTCGGAAAGGCTCATTGCCGGTGTCAGGGAAATTGCGCCCAGCGATCGGAGAAACAGACGTCTGTCCATGATCGTGCTCCGGGTTGAAGTTCCGGGGGATTATTGCACTGCGCCCGGCAGCGGACCACGCACCAGGATGCATCGGGCTACTCTCCGGGACAAACCGGCCTTGATCGACCGCTCAGCGGCTTCCGGACCCGGATTCCACCCAGGAGACGGCCTCGTCCGCAGGCCAGCGGATGGGAGTGAGACTCGCGAGCAGACGCTCGGCGATCCGCCGCCAGCTGTGTTCGAGGGCGAAGCCCCGGCACCGCTCACGGGGCACCGTCAGGGCTCTGCTCACCGCGAGCGCGAGATCTTCATCGAGCGCGCCATTGATGCCCTCGCTGACCACGTCGATGGGACCGGTTGCGGGAAAGGCGGCCACCGGCGTGCCGCAGGCCATGGCCTCGAGCATCACCAGACCGAAGGTGTCCGTGCGTGACGGAAACACCATCACGTCTGCCGCGGCGTGTTCCCGGACCAGCGCCTCGCCCTTCAGCAGACCCCGCCACTGGGCGTCGGGAAAGCGTTTCTGCAGTTCGACCCGGGCAGGCCCATCGCCCACCACGATCCGGTCCGCGTCGAGCGGCAGGGACAGGAAAGCGTCGATGTTTTTCTCCACCGCGATGCGCCCGACATAGAGCAGTCGCGGACGTACTGCTTTCGGCAGACCGAATGCCACCGGCGGACGCGCCGACGGCCGAAACTGTCGGGTATCGACACCCCGCCCCCACACCAGCAGGTGTTCGAAACCGCGCATGGCGAGTTCCCGCCGGTGCGATTCAGTGGTGCACAAGGTGCTGGCGGCGGGTTCGTGGAACCAGCGCAGCACCCGGTAACCCAGCGCCAGCGGCAGTCGCGTCCGTGCCTGCAGATACTCGGGAAATTTGGTGTGGATGGCGCTGGAAAACGGGATGCCGGCGCCGGTCAGGAAATTCCGTGCCGCCAGTCCGAGCGGGCCCTCGGTAGCGATATGGATGGCGTCCGGCTGATGCTCCCGGATCATCCGCCGCAACCGCCAGGGATTCGCAGCGATGCGGATCTCGGGATAGCTGGGCAGCGGCAGGGTCCGGAACTGGCCCGGGTGGGCCACGGCGACATCGATGCCGAGGGCGGTCAATTCCGCGATCACCGCCTGGAGGGTCGTCACCACGCCGTTGGTCTGTGGCGACCAGGCATCGGTGACGATCAGCAGGGTCTTCATGCCCGCCTGCGCCTGTCCGTCAGTTCGTAGACCGCCGCCGCCGGTGCCTGCTGCCGGCTCCAGTCGAGAATGCGGAACTCGCCCGTCGGCGCCTCCGCGAGCGCGGTGCAACTCTCCACCCAGTCGCCACAGTTCATGTAGGTGATGCCTTCCAGATCCCGGATCTCGGCGTGGTGGATGTGCCCGCACACCACCCCGGCGAAACCTTCCCGCCGACACTGATGGATGAGTGCGTCCTCGTAGTCGCCGATGTAGCTCACCGCGGTTTTCACGCGCTGCTTGATCCAGGCAGACAGGGACCAGTAGCCCAGCCCGAAACGCTGGCGGATGCGGTTGAGCACCCCGTTTAGCCCCAGCAGAAAGGTGTAGCCCAGGTCGCCGAGCCAGGCCAGCCAGCGGTGGTAACGGGTGATCACGTCGAACTGATCACCATGCACGACCAGCAGTCTGCGGCCGTCGGCGGTGCGGTGGGTGGTTTCGTTGAGCACGCGGAGATTGCCGATTTCCATCGGCACGTGCTCGCGCAGAAACTCATCGTGGTTGCCGGTGACGTAGGTCACCCGGGTACCGCGCCGGGTCATGGTGAGAATGCGGCGCAGTACGTTGTTGTGAGTCTGCGGCCAGTAGATGCCGTTCGACTTCATGCGCCAGCCGTCGATGATGTCGCCCACCAGATAGAGTTCGTCGCAGCTGTGGTGCTTGAGAAACGCGGTCAGACGCTCGGCCTGGCAGCCACGGGTGCCGAGGTGCACGTCTGACACGAAGATGGTGCGATAGTGAATCTTGCGTTGTTCCGAGCCGTTGTCTGAATGCATCTGCAACTCGCTGAAATCTGGCGGATAAGCTAGTCTCCGCCCGTGAACTGCAGGTGACAGAGCGATGAACGCTGTATGACAGGCGGCGCGACTGCCAACTGCGTCAGGTTCTAGCGGGCTGGCGTGGATGGGTGTCGGGATGATTGGAAAACGCACAGGAGAGCGCAGGTGAGAGTGTTGAAGATACTGGTACTGGGGATGGTGATTCTGCTGGCCGCCACGCTGGGCGTGGTCTATGTCACCGGCAACGGCCCGATGCTGACCCTGGCCTTTATTGCCCGGCTCGCCGCGGGGCGTTCGCTAGCGAACGCCTTAGCTGATTGCCGCGCAATCAGCCTTGGTGCCACGCCCGCGGGTCAATCTCACCCGCTACCACGGCGTCTTCGCCCCAAGCTCGCCCATGCGCCGCGCGATCGTGCCAACCCCAGCAGGCGTTCGGCAGCGACGCAAATCCAA
>JAVJTA010000007.1:0-358134 GCA_040219135.1 Pseudomonadales bacterium
ACGGATTGCGGTTCGCGATCCGGGAAGGCGGCAGGACGGTCGGGGCAGGTGTGGTCGTCAAGATCATCGAGTAACGTCCGACCGCCTCCTTGGCAGTTCCGCATTGCGGAACTGCTGGCCGTAGGGTAACCCGGCGGCGGCGGAGCGAAATCGCGGTCGGTGGAGAGCCCGGCGGACTGACCCGTCGGCGGCAGGGCCGGGTGCGCGCAGGCTCCGGGCTACCACGGGTCTACCCCGGATGCTGTAGAAGATCTGTGACGGGTGTTGCGGGATTCCGCCGCCGTCTGTATAGTTCGCGCTCCCTTTTTCCGGGGGCGGAAAAGGGTTTCGGACCTAGTCGGCTGCGTACCAGATCGTGGATGGAAAGGTCCCATCCTGGCGCGGCGGCGATCGCTCTTTAAGATTTTTGGAGTTCGAGCACTGTGCAAAGCCAGCGTATCCGTATACGTCTAAAGGCGTTCGACCACCGGCTGATCGATGTCTCCACCCAGGAGATCGTCGACACCGCCAAGCGGACGGGCGCCCAGGTACGTGGGCCCATTCCCCTGCCGACGCGCAAGGAGAAGTTCACCGTGCTCGTGTCTCCACATGTGAACAAGGATGCGCGGGATCAGTACGAGATCCGCACCCACAAGCGCATGCTCGATATCGTCGAGCCCACCGAAAAGACGGTCGACGCGCTCATGAAGCTCGACCTCGCGGCCGGGGTGGACGTACAGATCAGTTTGAATTGATTCAGCCGGCCCGGACCTGGTCCGGGCGGTAGCGATTCGGCCGATGGGCTGAGTCGCCATCGACATGACCCCGATAGGGGGTCGCTGGATGTTGGATGCCGTTTGCTAACCCCGTCGGGAGGTTTGGCAGGCGGCTTGCGCATCGCAGGAACGAAAATGTGGGACAACCGGACCGCGGGCACTGTCCGGCGGCGGATGCATCAGGCAGGAAATCAGACCAATGGCAATTGGATTGGTAGGTCGAAAGGCGGGCATGACCCGGGTCTTCACCGAGGACGGTGCCTCGGTACCGGTGACCGTCATCGAGATCGAACCGAACAGGATCACCTACGTGCGCACGCCCGACGCCGACGGCTACGCGGCAGTGCAGGTGACCACGGGCAGCGCCAAGCGCAGCCGCGTGGCCAAGCCCCTCGCCGGTCATTTCGCCAAGGCCAGCGTCGAAGCCGGCCGCGGCTTGTGGGAGTTCCGGCTGCCTGCGCCCGAAGATGGTATCGAGGTCGGAGGCGAGTTGGGCCTCGACCAGTTCGAGCCGGGGCAACGGGTGGACGTTCGCGGTGTGTCCAAAGGCAAGGGCTTCGCGGGCACGATCAAGCGCTGGAACTTCAAAGGTCAGGACAATTCGCACGGTAATTCGATCTCCCACCGGGTGCCGGGCTCAATCGGCCAGTGTCAGACGCCCGGCCGGGTCTTCAAGGGCAAGAAAATGTCGGGTCATCTCGGCAACGTGAAGGTCACCACCCAGAACCTGGAAGTGGTGCGGGTGGACGCGGAGCGCAACCTGCTGCTGGTGAAGGGCGCGGTGCCCGGTCCGGCAGGCGGAGACGTTTTCATTCGTCCGTCGGTAAAAGCCTGAGCGCGCGGAGGAAGTCGGAATGAATCTGAGTCTGGCAACGAGCAGCGGCAGCGTGGAAGTGTCCGAAGCCGCGTTCGGCAGAGAGTTCAACGAGGCGCTGGTGCATCAGGTCGTGGTGGCGCACATGGCGGGCGCCCGCCAGGGCACCCGGGCGCAGAAGACGCGCGCCGAGGTCCGGGGCGGTGGACGCAAGCCGTGGCGGCAGAAAGGCACCGGCCGAGCCCGCGCCGGCTCGATCCGCAGCCCGATCTGGCGGGGGGGCGGCAAGACGTTTGCCGCGCGGCCCCAGGATCACAGTCACAAAGTGAATCGCAAAATGTACCGCGGCGCGCTGCAGTGCATTCTCTCGGAACTGATCCGCCAGGACCGGCTGGTCGTGTGCGATGCGTTCGCCGTCGATGCCCCCAAGACCAGGACCCTGCTGAATGCTCTGGGCAATCTCGACCTCAGGAGCGTGCTCATCGTGGCTGAGGAGATCGACGAGAACCTTTACCTGGCGTCTCGCAACCTGAAGGACGTGGACGTGCGCGACGTCGACGCGGTGGACCCGGTCAGCCTGATCAGCCATGACAAGGTGCTGATAACCGTTGGCGCGCTCAAGAAGCTCGAGGAGGCGCTGGCATGAATCAGGAACGTCTCTACACCGTACTCGTCGAACCGCATTTCTCCGAAAAGGTCGCGCTGCTGGGTGATTCCAGCAACCAGTACGGTTTCAAGGTGGCGCGCGACGCCACCAAGGCAGAAATCAAAGAGGCCGTGGAAACGCTGTTCAAGGTCACCGTCGAAGGCGTGTCCACGATGAACGTGAAGGGCAAGGTGAAGCGCACCGTGCGGGGAACCTCCCGCAGCAAGAACTGGAAAAAGGCCTACGTCCGCGTGGCTGAAGGCCAGGAAATCGACTTCATGGTAACGGACTAGTCTAATGCCCGTCGTAAAAGCCAAACCTACGTCTGCCGGTCGCCGCTTTGTCGTCAAAGTGGTCAACCCGGAGTTGCACCGCGGCGCGCCGTACAAGCCGCTCCTGGACAGCCAGAAGCGCACTGGTGGGCGCAACAACGCAGGGCGCATCACCACCCGTCACCAGGGCGGTGGGCACAAACAGCACTACCGTATCGTCGACTTCAAGCGCGACAAGGACGGTATCCCCGCGCAGGTCGAAAGGCTCGAGTACGACCCCAACCGTACCGCGAACATCGCCCTGCTCAAGTACAGCGACGGTGAGCGGCGCTACATCATCGCGCCCAAGGGAGTCGCTGCCGGCGACACGCTCATGAGTGGCAGCGGCTCGGCGATTCGCGCTGGCAACGCCATGCCGCTGCGGAGCATCCCGGTGGGTAGCGTCATCCATTGCGTCGAGCTGAAGCCGGGCCGTGGAGCGCAGATTGCGCGCAGCGCCGGGGCCTCGGTGCAACTGGTTGCCCGGGAAGGCAGCTACGCAACCCTGCGGCTGCGCTCCGGCGAGATGCGCCGCGTGCTGACCGAATGCCGGGCGACCCTCGGCGAGGTGGGCAACTCCGAACACAACCTGCGATCGCTGGGCAAGGCGGGCGCCCAGCGCTGGCGCGGCAAGCGGCCGACCGTGCGTGGCGTCGCCATGAATCCGGTCGACCACCCGCATGGCGGTGGTGAAGGCAAGACTTCCGGCGGTCGCCATCCGGTGACCCCGTGGGGCGTACCGACCAAGGGCTACAAGACTCGAAAGAACAAGCGCACGGACAAGCTCATCGTGCGTCGTCGAGGAAGGAGATAAACGGTGCCGAGATCGCTGCACAAGGGGCCTTTCGTCGATCTTCACCTCATCAGGAAGGTGGAGAAGGCGTCGGCCAGTAACGACAAGCGGCCCATTCGCACGTGGTCGCGTCGCTCCATGGTCGTGCCGGAAATGGTGGGTCTGACGATCGCCGTCTACAACGGCCGTCAGCACGTTCCCGTTTACATCAACGAGGACATGGTGGGTCACAAACTCGGCGAGTTCTCGCCGACGCGCACCTATCGGGGCCACTCGGCCGACCGTAAGGCGAAGCGCTAGGAGAACGACGATGCAAGTGAGCGCTAAAGCGAAGAGGGTGCGTTTGTCGCCGCAGAAGGCGCGGCTGGTGGTCGATCTGGTCCGTGGCAAGCCGGTCGGTGAGGCTCTGGACGTACTGGCATTCAGCAACCAGAAAGCCGCTGGTCTGGTGCGCAAACTGGTTGAGTCCGCCATTGCCAACGCCGAGAACAACGAAGGCGCCGACATCGACGAACTGAAGATCGCGGAGATTTTCGTCGACGAGGGCCTGACGATGAAGCGGATCAAGCCGCGCGCGAAGGGTCGCGCGGATCGGATTTTCAAACGCACCAGTCACATCACCGTGACGGTCACGGACGAATAGGTTAGGTATGGGTCAGAAGGTAAACCCCGTCGGCTTTCGGCTAGGTATCGTCAAGGACCATACCTCGATCTGGTACGCGGACAAGAAGCACTACTCCAAGTATTTGCTCAACGATCTGGAAGTGCGCGAGTACCTTCGCCAGCGCCTGTCGCAGGCGTCGGTGAGTCGGATCGACATCGAGCGTCCGGCGCAGACGGCGAGAATCACCATTCACACCGCGCGCCCGGGCATCGTGATCGGCAAGAAGGGCGAGGACGTCGAGCGCCTGCGCGTGGAAGTCGCGCGGATGATGGGCGTGCCGGTGCACATCAACATCGAGGAGATCCGCAAGCCCGAACTCGACGCGCTGCTCGTGGCGCAGAACGTCGCTCAGCAGCTCGAGCGCCGGGTGCAGTTCCGCCGGGCCATGCGCCGGGTGATCCAGAACGCCATGCGGCTTGGCGCCGAGGGTATCAAGGTGCGGGTAGCGGGACGCCTTGGCGGCGCCGAGATCGCCAGATCGGAGGTCTATCACGAGGGTCGAGTTCCGCTGCACACGCTTCGTGCGGACATCGATTACGCCACCTGGGAGGCGAAGACGACCTACGGCGTGATCGGAATCAAGGTATGGATCTTCAAGGGTGAAGTGATCGGCGAGCAACGGGAAGCCGAGAAGCAGTCCGCCTGAACGGCGGAAGCAGTCCGCCTGAACGGCGGAGGACGACCGCCGGAACGGGCGGGCAATGGCGCAGAGAATACAGGGCGCAGGGAATACAGGTAGGGCATCGTGTTACAGCCGAAGAGAACGAAATTCAGAAAGCAGCAGAAGGGCCGCAATCGCGGCCTGGCAGTGCGCGGAGGCCGGGTCAGCTTCGGTGAGTTCGGGCTGAAGGCGATCGGCCGCGGGCGCCTGACTGCGAGACAGATCGAGGCCGGTCGTCGAGCCATCACGCGTCACGTCAAGCGCGGCGGCAAGGTCTGGATTCGCGTCTTCCCGGACAAGCCGATCACCAAGAAGCCTCTGGAAGTTCGCCAGGGTAAAGGTAAGGGTGGCGTCGAATACTGGGTGTCGCAGATCCAGCCCGGGCGGGTGCTGTACGAAATGGAAGGGGTCGCAGAGGACGTGGCGCGCGAGGCTTTCACGCTCGCGGCGGCGAAAATGCCGTTCAAGACCGCGTTCGTCAAGCGCACCCTGATGTAGTCAGGCTGAGGTAGCGAACGACATGAAAGCATCGGAACTGCGAGAAAAGTCGCCGCAGGAGCTCAACCAGGAGCTGCTCAGGCTGCGTCGTGAACAGTTCAACCTGCGCATGCAGAAGGCCAGCGGGCAGCTGGGCCAGTCGCATCTGCTCGGGGAAGCGCGTCGCGACATCGCACGGATCAAGACGATTTTGGTGGAGAAACAACTCGTGACGGAGAAGGCCAATGGCTGAGTCAGCAGCCTCCTCGCCTGAACAGCAGCAGAAGAGCGGGCGGACCGTTTCCGGAACGGTGACCAGCAATCGCATGGACAAGACCATCACCGTGAAGGTCGAGCGCCGTGTGCAGCACCCGGTCTACGGCAAGATCATCCGCCGTAGCTCCAAACTGCATGCGCACGATGAGAAAAATGAGTGCAACGTCGGCGACCAGGTAACCGTGGAGGAATGCCGCCCGTTGTCGAAATCCAAAACCTGGATGCTGAAGAGCATCGACGAGCGCGCGCGCGAAATCTGATGCACGCGGCGAGTCTCGCGCTTAGAGGGTTCTGAGAATGATTCAGACAGAAACGATGTTGGACATTGCCGACAACAGCGGCGCGCGGCGGGTTCAGTGCATCAAAGTGCTGGGCGGCTCGCGGCGTCGCTATGCCGGCATCGGCGACATCATCAAAGTCACCGTGAAGGAAGCCATCCCCCGTGGCCGGGTGCGCAAGGGTCAGGTGATGAACGCCGTCGTCGTGAGAACCCGTAAGGGGATTCGTCGTCCTGACGGCTCGGTGATCCGTTTTGATCAGAACGCCGCCGTGCTGCTGAATCAACAGAACCAGCCGGTCGGTACCCGGATTTTCGGACCGGTGACCCGTGAGCTCAGAACAGAGCGCTTCATGCGGATCGTGTCGCTGGCTCCGGAAGTGCTCTAGGAATCGAGAAGATGCTGAAGATCAGAAAAGACGACGAAGTGGTGGTTGTTAGCGGGCGCGATCGGGGCAAGCGCGGCAGCGTGCTCCGGGTGCTGAAGGACGGCCGCCTCATGGTGGCCGGCGTGAACCTGGTCAAGAAGCATCAGCGCGGCAACCCGCAGGCCGGGCAGCCGGGCGGCATCGTGGAGCAGGAAGCGCCGATCCAGGTCTCCAACGTGGCTATCTGGAACGACGAGGCGGACAAGGCCGATCGGGTGGGATTTCGCGAAGAAGACGGAAGGAAAGTGCGCTTCTTCAAGTCCACGAACAAAGTGATCGAAGACTGAGAGCTTTTGCAGACATGGCGAACCTTTACCAACAATACGTCGATGAAATTCGGCCGCAGCTGCTGGCAGACGGCGGGTACGCGAACATCATGCAGGTGCCGCGGCTGACCAAAGTAACGCTGAACATGGGCGTGGGCGAGGCCGTGGGCGATCGCAAGATCATGGAGTCGGCAGTGGCCGACATGACGTTGATTTCCGGCCAGAAGCCGATCGTCACCAATGCCCGCAAGTCCGAGGCCGGGTTCAAGATCCGCGAGGGCTGGCCGATCGGCTGCAAGGTGACCCTGCGCCGCGAGCGCATGTACGAGTTCATTCAGCGTCTCGTCGGCATCGCAATTCCGCGGATCCGTGACTTCAGGGGTCTGAATCCCAAAGCGTTTGACGGCCGCGGCAATTTCTCCATGGGGCTGTCGGAGCAGATCGTTTTTCCCGAGATCGACTACGACAAGATCGACCAGGTCCGCGGCTTGAATGTGACCATAAACACGACGGCGGAGACGGACGAACAGGCGCTCGCCCTGCTGCGCGCGTTCAGTTTCCCGTTCCGCACCTGATTTCTGACAGGCAGAAGAGAGTATGGCTAAGACATCCATGGTAGAGCGCGAAAAGAAGCGCGCGCGCATGGTCGCAAAGTACGCGAAGAAGCGTGCTGAACTCAAAGCGATCATCGGTGACAGAAACCTCCCGGAAGAGGAGCGCTGGATCGCGCAGGAGCAGCTGCAGAAGCTGCCGCGCAACTCCAGCCCGGTCCGGCAGCGGCGTCGCTGTGGCCTTACCGGCCGGCCCCATGGCGTTTACCGGAAGTTTGGTCTAGGCCGGAACAAGCTGCGCGAAGCGGCCATGCGGGGCGACGTGCCCGGTCTGGTCAAGTCGAGCTGGTAGGGGGAGCGAGTACACATGACGATGCAGGATCCCATTGCCGACATGTTGACGCGCATCCGCAATGCTCAGAACGCGCACCATCCGGCGGTTGCCATGCCCGCTTCGAAGCTGAAGGTGGCGATCTGCAGGGTGCTTGAGCAGGAGGGTTACATCGACGGGTACGCGGTCGAAGAAGGCGCGAAGCCGCAGTTGAACGTGACTCTGCGCTATTACCACGGTCAGCCGGTGATCGAAGAGATCAAGCGCACCAGCCGGCCGGGTTTGCGCATCTACAGAGACAGCGAAGCGCTTCCGAGGGTCCGCGGTGGCTTCGGTGTTTCGATCGTCAGCACCAACAAGGGTGTGATGACCGATCGGGACGCGAAGGCGCAGGGCGTCGGCGGCGAGGTGCTCTGCACCGTTTTCTGACGAGCTTTCCGATTAGCAGGTGGACAGATGTCTCGAATCGCAAACTATCCGATCGCGGTGCCCAATGGTGTGGAGGTGAAGCTCCAGGGGCGGATCGTGAACATCAAGGGCGGCAAGGGCGCCATGCAGTTTGCCGTTCCGGAGGAAGTGGAAGTCGTGCAGGAGGACGGCGCGCTGCGCATCGCTGCGCGCAACGAGGCCCCGCAGACCCGGGCACTTTCCGGCACCACCAGGGCCGTGCTGAACAACATGGTGACGGGCGTTTCGACCGGTTGGGAGCGTCGCCTGCTGATCACTGGGGTCGGCTATCGGGCGCAGGCGCAGGGCAGGAAGCTGAACCTTCAGCTTGGATTCTCGCACCCCGTCGAGTACCCGTTGCCGGAGGGTATCGACGTCGAGACCCCGAATCCCACGGAGATCATCGTGAAGGGCTCGGACAAACAGCTGGTGGGACAGGTCGCCGCGGAGATCCGCGCGTTCCGGCCCCCGGAGCCGTACAAGGGCAAAGGCGTGCGCTATGCGGACGAGCGCGTGCGCCGCAAGGAAGCCAAGAAGAAGTAACGCGTTCCCGGACGGCGCGCAGGAGCGCGGCGGGAAATTCAGGCAGAACCAGGAAGCAGCAGCGGGATCAAGAGGCTAACAGGCAGATGAAGGACAAGAAGGAATCGAGGCTCCGGCGCGCCCGGCGCGGCCGCATGAAAATGCGTGAGCTCGGCGCGGTCCGGCTGAGTGTCCATCGGACGCCCCGGCACATCTATGCCCAGGTGATCTCTCCTGCGGGAGACAAAGTGCTGGCGACCGCGTCGACGCTGGAAAAGGATCTTCGTCAGGGTGCTACGGGCAACGTCGAGGCGGCTGCAAAGGTAGGCACGCTGATTGCGGAGCGCGCCAAGGGCGCTGGCGTTACGACCGTGGCGTTCGATCGCTCCGGATTCAAGTATCACGGCCGTGTAAAAGCGCTGGCCGAAGCCGCCCGTGAGGGCGGGCTGGAGTTTTAACGATGGCGTATACCGACGAAATTCGTGAAGAAGGTCTGGTCGAGAAGCTCGTTCAGGTGAACCGTGTCGCCAAGGTCGTGCAGGGTGGCCGGGTCTTCGGTTTCACAGCGCTTTCCGTCGTTGGTGACGGCAATGGCCGGGTCGGGTTCGGTCGGGGCAAGGCGCGTGAGGTTCCGCTGGCGATTCAGAAGTCCATGGAGGCGGCGCGCCGCAACATGGTCGACGTCGACCTCAACGGCTCGACGCTGTGGTATCCGCTCACTGCCCGACACGGCGCATCGAAGGTTTTCATGCAGCCGGCGTCGGAAGGCACCGGGGTCATTGCCGGCGGTACGATGCGGGCGTTGCTGGAGGCGGCTGGCGTGCACAACGTGCTTGCCAAGTGCTACGGCTCCACCAACCCGGTAAACGTCATACAGGCCACCTTCAAGGCGCTGGCCAACATGCGCTCGCCGGAAACCGTGGCCCGCAAGCGCGGCAAGACGGTTGAGGAGATCGGCGTATGAGCGGCAAGACCATTCGGGTCACCCAGACGCGCAGCTCGACGAAGCGGCAGCAGAAGCACAAGGCCAGCGTTGCCGGTCTCGGACTGCGGCGCGTGGGTCATACCGTCGAGGTTGAAGACACGCCGTCCGTGCGCGGCATGATCAACCGCGTGAGCTACATGGTTCGCGTGGAAGGAGATTAACGGATGCAGCTCAACAGCTTGAGCCCGGGTTCGGGCAGCAGGAAAGCCAGGCGCCGGCTCGGCCGTGGTCCGGGTTCCGGTCTCGGCAAGACGTCGGGCAAGGGCCACAAAGGTCAGAAGGCGCGCGCCGGCGGCAGCGTCCGTCCCGGGTTCGAGGGCGGCCAGCTGCCGCTGCAGATGCGCGTGCCGAAGTTCGGTTTCCGTTCGCGGATCGGCAGGACCACGGCGGAGGTTCGTCTCGGTGAGCTCGCCAAAGTCGACGGCGAGCAGGTGGATCTGGATGCTCTGAAGAAAGCCAATGTGCTCAAGCGCAGCGTCAAGCGCGCGCGCCTGGTGCTGTCCGGTTCGATCGATCGGGCGGTGAGCGTCAGGGGGCTCAAGGTCACTCGGGGCGCGCGAGCCGCCATCGAGGCGGCCGGAGGCAAGGTAGAAGACTGATGGCATCCAATCCGGGACAGCTTGCTGGCGTGCAGGCGGGGCTATCCGAGCTTCGCAGCCGTCTGCTGTTCGTGCTCATCGCGCTGCTGGTGTATCGCGTGGGCACGCACATTCCGGTTCCGGGCATCAATCCGGTGCGCCTGGCGGCTCTGTTCGATCAGCAGCAGGGCGGCATTCTCGATCTGTTCAACATGTTTTCCGGCGGCGCGCTGGAGCGCATGAGCATTCTGGCGCTCGGCGTGGTTCCCTACATCACCTCCAGCATCATCATGAATCTGATGAGCATGATGTACCCGGCGCTGCAGCAGCTGCGCAAGGAAGGCGAGTCGGGACGGCGCAAGATCACCCAGTACACCCGTTACGGCACCCTGGTGATCGCCCTCATTCAGGGCACGTCGCTGACGGCGACTCTGGCGAACCAGGGACTCGCGTTCGCGCCCGGATTTACCTTCTACTTCGTCTCCACCGTGACCCTGGTCACCGGCGCGCTGTTCATGATGTGGCTGGGCGAACAGATTACCGAGCGCGGTGTGGGCAACGGCATCTCGCTGCTGATATTCTCCGGCATCGTTTCCGGTTTCCCTGCGGCCATCGGCCAGTCATTCGAAGCCGCGCGCCAGGGCGATATCAACATCATCGCGCTGCTGGTCATCGGCGCGCTCGCGATCGGCATCGTCGCCTTCGTGGTTTTCGTGGAGCGCGGGCAGCGCCGCATCACGGTCAACTATGCGAAGCGCCAGCAGGGTCGGCGGATGTATCAGGCGCAGGCCAGCCATCTGCCTCTGAAAATCAACATGGCCGGCGTCATACCCGCCATCTTTGCGTCGAGCCTGCTGCTGGCCCCGGCGTCGATGGCGCAGTGGTTCGGCAATTCGCCCGGCATGAGCTGGCTGCAGCAGGTATCGCTGGTGCTGTCTCCGGGACAGCCCCTGTACATCCTGATGTTCGCCGCGGGCATCGTGTTCTTCTGCTTCTTCTACACGGCCATCATGTTCGATCCGAAGGACGTGGCAGATAACCTGAAGCGGCAGGGCGCCTACGTACCGGGGATCCGGCCGGGGCAGCAGACGGCGCGCTACATAGACGACGTGATCACGAGATTGACGGTTTTCGGCGCGCTCTACATCACGCTCGTGTGCCTGCTGCCGGAGTTCATGATCGTAGCGTTCAACATCACCTTCCAGCTTGGCGGCACTGCGCTGCTCATCGTGGTGGTGGTGGCCATGGACTTCATGTCCCAGGTGCAGGCGCACCTGATGTCCAGTCAGTACGCGAAGCTGATGGAGAAGTCGAACCTGAAGAACTACGGCCGGTCCACGGTCCGCCGCTAGTCGAACACAGCAACTGCAGGAGTGGTCTGAAGGACCGCGATTATTGGGAAGATCGAACCATGAAGGTAAGAGCCTCAGTCAAGAAGATCTGTCGCCGCTGCAAGGTGATCAAACGCCGCGGCGTGGTTCGCGTGATCTGCAGCGCAGAGCCGCGTCACAAGCAGCGCCAGGGTTAATCGGAGCAAAGCATGGCACGTATTGCCGGTATCAACGTACCCGACAACAAGCACGCAGGCGTGGCCCTGACGTACATATTCGGCGTCGGCCGCTCGACGGCACTGAAACTGTGCGAAGCGGCGGGCGTGGACCCATCCATGAAGGTCCAGGACCTGAGTGACGAGCGGCTCGACTCGCTGCGCAGCGAGGTCACCAAGCTGGTGGTCGAGGGCGACCTGCGCCGTGAGCACTCCATGAACATCAAGCGGCTCATGGACCTGGGCTGCTATCGGGGCATTCGCCACCGGCGCGGTTTGCCGGTGCACGGCCAGCGTACCCGTACCAACGCGCGAACCCGCAAGGGCCCGCGTCGACCCATCAGGAAATAGAAGGATCCATGCGTAGGAGCGGTCTCCAGACCGCGAACCCGCCGCAGAGAGCATAAACAGGTCAGGCAAACACATGGCAGAGCGTAAAAAGACGAAACGCGTGGTGACCGAGGGCATTGCCCACATCCACGCGTCGTTCAACAACACGATCATCACGATCACCGACCGCCAGGGCAATGCGCTGTGCTGGGCGACCTCGGGTGGCTCCGGTTTCCGCGGTTCCCGCAAGAGCACCCCGTTCGCCGCCCAGGTGGCGGCTGAGCGCGCGTCCAACACGGCCATCGAATACGGCATGAAGAACGTCGACGTGTTCGTGAAGGGCCCGGGTCCGGGTCGCGAATCCGCGGTCCGGGCGCTGAACAATGCCGGCCTGCGGATCAACAGCATCGCTGACGCAACCCCCATTCCCCATAACGGCTGCCGCCCGCCGAAGCGGCGCCGGGTATAAAGAGGCGACAACGATATGGCACGTTACATCGGCCCCAAACTGAAACTCTCCCGGCGGGAAGGCACCGATCTGTTCCTGAAGAGCGGCGTGCGTCCCATCGACTCGAAATGCCGCATCGACTCCCCACCCGGCCAGCATGGCGCACGCCGCGGTCGGCTGTCGGACTACGCGATACAGCTGCGGGAAAAGCAGAAGGTACGGCGTTTCTACGGGGTGCTCGAGAAGCAGTTCCGCAACTACTACAAGAAAGCGGAACGGCAGAAGGGCGCTACCGGTGAGAACCTGCTGCGCCTGCTCGAGTCGCGCCTCGACAATGTGGTCTACCGGATGGGCTTCGGCTCGACCCGCGCCGAATCACGACAGCTCGTGGCGCACAAGAGCATCCTGGTCAACGGCCGCAAGGTGAACATCGCCTCGTACCAGGTGAGCCCGGAAGACGTGGTGTCGGTGAACGAGAAGGCGCGCGCCCAGCTGCGCATCCAGTCTGCCCTGCAGCTTTCCAGCCAGCGTGCGCCCGTGGACTGGGTCGACGTGGACGCGACCAAAATGGAAGGCTTGTTCAAGCGCCTGCCGGATCGCAGCGAGCTGCCGCCGGAAATCAACGAGAACCTCATCGTAGAGCTGTACTCCAAGTAATCGAGAGCTCAAGGAGACTGACTTAAATGGCACAATCGGCAACCGATTTCCTGACCCCGCGCCACATCGACGTCCAGGAGGTGAACGCCACCCGAGCCCGGGTGACTCTCGAGCCGCTGGAGCGCGGGTTCGGCCATACGCTGGGCAATACCCTGCGGCGCATTCTGCTGTCGTCCATGCCTGGCTGCGCCATCACGGAAGTCCAGATCGACGGCGTGCTGCACGAATACGGCACCATCGAAGGGGTGCAGGAAGACGTGATCGACATCCTTCTGAATCTGAAGGGTGTCGCCGTCAATCTGCACAATCAGGACGAGGTCGTGATCACGCTGGCCAAGGAAGGGACGGGACCGGTTACGGCCGGCGACTTCCAGCTCAGCCAGGACGTTGAGATCGCCAACCCCGATCATCTGATCTGCACCTTGAACGAAAAGGGCTCGATTCGCCTGGAAGCCAAGGTGACCCTGGGTCGTGGCTACGTACCGGTGGACAGCCTCGAGGACGACGAGGACAGCCGTCCGATCGGCGTGTTGCGTCTGGACGCCACCTACAGCCCCATGCGGCGGGTGGCGTACAGCGTCGAAAGCGCCCGGGTCGAGCAGCGCACGGACCTGGACAAACTGGTCCTGGACATCGAAACCAACGGCACCATCGACCCGGAAGAGGCGATCCGCCGCGCCGCCACCATTCTGCAGCAGCAGCTGGCGGTGTTCGTGGACCTCGAGAGCGAGGGTGAGCCCGCCGCCGAGGAGCAGGAAGACGAGATCGATCCGATCCTGATCCGCCCGGTGGACGACCTCGAACTGACGGTGCGCTCGGCCAACTGCCTGAAAGCAGAGAACATCTACTACATCGGCGATCTCATCCAGCGCACCGAGGTGGAGCTGCTGAAGACACCGAACCTGGGCAAGAAGTCGCTCACCGAGATCAAGGACGTGCTGGCGTCGCGCGGCCTGTCGCTGGGGATGCGCCTGGAGAACTGGCCACCGTCGAGCCTGCGGGGCGACGACAAGGTCGCATAGGAATGCGGTCGCATAGGAATGCGGTCGCACAGGAACGTGTAGTGCGCTCGGGGCGAGGTCCGCTCCCGGCGCGAAATTCCCAGAGAACGAGCACGAGAACTTAGGAAAGAGCCATGCGCCATCGTAAGAGTGGTCGACAACTGAGTCGCAACAGCAGCCATCGCCAGGCGATGTTCCGCAACATGGCGGTATCGCTGTTCGAACACGAGGTGATCAAAACCACCCTGCCGAAGGCCAAGGAACTGCGCCGCGTTGCCGAGCCGCTGATCACCCTGGCCAAGGAAGATTCGGTGGCGAACCGGCGCCTGGCGTTCTCGCGCACCCGCAGCAAGGAGGCGGTGGGCAAGCTGTTCTCCGAGCTCGGGCCGCGCTATCAGGAGCGCCCCGGTGGCTACACCCGTATTCTCAAATGCGGGTATCGTGCGGGCGATGCCGCCCCCATGGCCTACATCGAGCTGGTCGGTCGGGAAATGGTCGAGCCCGACGAGGATCTCGACGAAGAAGAGACCGTCGAAGCCGAACAGTAGGCGAGGGCGCTGCCCGCGGGGCCTGGCTGATCAGGGCCACGCGCCGAGGATGGCTCCCCCTGCCGGGACGGGTCAGGACGCGACCGGAGCGGAGTCGGGGCGAAGCCGCTCAGCGATAGGCTTTCGGCAGCTTCAGGCCGGAGACCAGCCCCACTTTCTCCAGCGCCTGCAGGACCAGCCAGGTGATGTCCAACTGCCACCACTCCAGCCCGTGGCGCGCCGAGAAGGGATACATGTGGTGATTGTTGTGCCATCCCTCGCCGTAGGCGAGCACGCCGATGACGGGGTTGTTGGTGCTGGCGTCGCCGGTGTCGTGGGGGCGGCGACCCCAGGTGTGGCACACGGAGTTGACGGCGAACGTGATGTGCCAGGTCGCAACCGTGCTGACGAACAGTCCCCAGACGAGCATCTGCGCGCCGGACGTGCCCCAACTCGGGAATAGGGCGTTGAGCGCCGCGCCGAGGGCGAACAGCGCGACGGCCTGCCCGATGATCAGCGGCACGTAGTAGCGTTGCAGCCACTTGAGTTCGGGATACTTGTGCAGATCCCGGGAGTTCGTTCCTTTCTCCTGGAACGCCGCCTGACTCATCATCCATCCCATGTGCGACTGCCAGAAGCCCCGGGTCACCGGGGAATGCACGTCCTCGTCCGTGTCGGTGTGGCTGTGATGCGCGCGGTGGTGGGCAACCCACCATAACGGCCCGCCCTGGATGGCCAGACTGCCGGCCAGGGCCATCATGAACTGCATGAAGCGGCTGGTCTGGAAAGACCGGTGGGCGAGCAGGCGGTGGTACCCGGCAGTGATGCCCAGGCCGCGGAACAGGTACAGAAAGCCCGCCACCAGGAGGGTCGGAAGGCTGATACCCGTGAAGAACGCAGCGAGGGCGCCGATGTGGAAGCCCACCATGACGATCGCGACGGCAATCACGCCGGCATGACTCCCGCTCCGTTTTTCCAGTGTCGCTTCGGACAACGCCCCAACCTCTCTTCGATGTTTCTGTCCGGTATCTCGGTACGCCTTGGTAGGGTCGACCGGAGTTTATGGTGCAGTGCAATACGGATTATGGACCAAATTGCGTTCCGCGCAACCATACCCGGCGCGGTGGACGTTGTCTGCATTCTGTACTGCGTTCAGCGCAGGGACGGCATGTGGTTTCCCCCGATGGCGGACGCCGGCCCACTGCGCTTTAGTGATTCCCGCTGATCCAAACGGAGGGTGAGGAATGGTCGACCCGGGTCGAATGGCGAAGGCGCTCGCCGTGCTGCTGCTGGCGTGGGTGGCGTCTGCGAGGGCGGCCGAGCCGGCTCCGCCGGAACTGCGGCTGCCGGTTTCGCTCAACGCCGTGATGGTCGCCTTGATCAACCACAGCGCGGACCCGATCTGGCTCGCGGCGTGGCGCAACCCGGAATCGGACCGGGACTGGCGGGAGCTGGAGCTGATGGCGTATCAGCTGCAGATCGCCGGTGCGTTGCTCGTCGTCCCGGGCAGCGGGCCGATGGACCAGGCATGGACGTCGGATCCCGCCTGGCAGGAGTGGAGCAACAAGCTGCGGGTGGCGGGGAAGCGCGCGATGGATTCGATCAAGACCCGCGATATCGAGCGCGTGGCGATGACCGGCGACGAGCTGGTCGGAATCTGCGAGGGCTGCCACGCACGCTTCAAGCCGGCGCTGCCGACCGGTGGCGAGTTCGGTGAGCTGTCGCCCACCGCGGAGGATTTTCCGCCCGTGGACGCCCCCTAGAATTTGGCGGGCTCGTTTCAGCCGCTGCGGGTATTGAGCGCCTGCCGCTTCAGAGTCTGGAGCATGACGTTTCCGGGTCCGGTGAGCGTGGTCATGAACAGGCCCTCGCCGCTGAACAGCGCCTTGCGTGCGTCGCCCACGAACTCGATGTCGTAGTCCACGGCCGACCCGAAAGCGGCGAGGTGGCCGGTGCTCACGGTCAGCTTTTCGCCGGCCGCCAGCGTGCGTTCGTCCAGATCGCCGGCGGCATGGATCGCCACCGTGCCCTGGCCCGAGAGCCGTTGCAGAAACAGCCCGGCACCGCCGAACAGGGCTGCTCCGGCCCTGCGCGCGATCGAGACGTCGATGTCGACGTCGCCCCAGGCCGCGAGGAAGGCGCCGCGGGTGGTCAGGACCGGCCCGTCGGTCAGGTCCCAGATGGCAATCGTGCCAGGCTGGCTGCTCGCCAGCGAGACGCTGGCGCCGTCGCGGTCTGCTTCCAGTCGGGCGAGCGCCAGACCCTCGCCGGACAGCAGGCGCCGGGCGGCGCCGCCGAGGCCGCCCGGCGCGCGCAACTGCCAGCGGACGTCGCGACCGTATGACATGATCGAGCCTTTCCCGGCCCAGCAGCTCTCGCCTCGGGCCAGGTCGAGTTTCAGGTACTGGGCGAACTCGCCGACAATGTAGTATTCCACCGGTTCCTCGATGTCGTTGGATCAGCCGTTCCGTTCCGTTCACGTGCGCGGGCGAGCAGCGGATCCCGTTGCGGCGCGCGCCCGGAGCGCGGGGCCGATCACTTCAAGCGTAGACGAGACTCATGATTGCACTGCTGGAAGCTCATCGGGCCGGTCTGCTGGGGCGGAGTCACTGGTTGCCCAACGTGGTCTCGGGTGTGGTGGTCGGCGTCGTCGCGCTGCCGCTGGCCATGGCGTTTGCCATCGCCTCCGGTGCGAAACCGGAGCAGGGCATTTATACGGCCATTGTCGCCGGCGTGCTGGTGTCTCTGCTCGGCGGCACCCGGTTGCAGATCGCCGGGCCGACCGGCGCCTTCGTGGTCATCCTTGCCGGCGTCACCGCCGAGCACGGCATCGAGGGTCTGCAGGTAGCGACGCTGATGGCCGGGCTGATCCTGGTGTTTTTCGGGGTCACGCGCCTTGGAGCAGTGATCAAGTTCATTCCCGATCCAGTGGTGCTCGGCTTCACTGCCGGCATCGCCGTGGTGATTTTCGTAGGGCAATGGCGCTACTTCCTCGGCATCGAAGCGGTCGCCGGTGAACATTTTCATCAGACGCTATGGCTGTTGCTCCAGTCGCTGCCGCAGCTGCATGTCGCTACGACGGCGCTGGCCCTTGCGTCACTCGTGATCGTGATCGTCGGACCCAGATTGCCGGGCCTGCGCCGCGTGCCAGGGCCAGTGCTGGCGCTGCTCCTGGTCACCGCGTTCCAGGCCGGTTTGCAGTTCGACGGCGTGGCTACCATCGGCACTGCGTTCGGCGGCATTCCGCAGGGCCTGCCGTTGCCGCAGATGCCCGATGTCTCTCTGCCGCAGGTACTCGAACTGATCGGGCCTGCGTTCACGATCGCCATGCTCGGCGCGATCGAGTCGCTGCTCTCCGCCATGGTGGCCGACGGCATGGCCGGCACGCGACACGATTCCAATCAGGAACTGCTCGGCCAGGGCATCGCCAATCTCGTTGCGCCGCTGTTCGGCGGCTTCGCGGCTACGGGCGCGATCGCGCGGACGGCCACCAACGTGCGCAACGGTGGCACCAGCCCCCTGGCCGGCGTGATACACGCGTTGACCCTCATCGTCGTCGTCGTATTGGCGGCGCCGCTCGCCCGGCACATTCCGCTGGCTGTGCTGGCGGCAATCCTGTTCATCGTCGCGTGGAACATGAGCGAGGCGCGTCACTTCGTGAAGATGATACGCCGGGCTCCGCCCGCCGACGTGGTGATCCTTCTGGTCACGTTCGTGCTTACGGTGTTCGCCGACCTGGTCATTGCCGTCAACATCGGTGTAATCCTGGCCGTTCTGCATTTCCTCCGGCGGATGGCCGGCAGCGTGCAGGTGCAGCAGGTCACCGAGCAACAGCTGGCCCAGGAGTTCGCCCACCAGGGGTTCACCCGCCTGCCGCCAGGGGTTCTGGTCTACGCCGTGGAAGGCCCGTTCTTTTTTGGTGCGGTGGAAACCTTCGAACGGGTTCTCGCGTCTACCCATTCGGATCCGAACGTCCTGATCATCCGCCTGCGCTGGGTTCCGTTCATCGACATCACCGGCCTGCAGACTCTGGAGGAGGTGGTCAGCGACCTGAAGCGGCGCGGGGTGCGGGTCATGCTTACGGGCGCAAATCCCACCGTGCTCGGCAAACTTCGCCGGGCCGGCATCCTTGCCCTGGTGGGAGATGACAATGTCTTCCCCGAGTTCGCCGACGGCCTGGCAGCCTGTCGCCGGCTGGCCGAACAGGACGCGAGCATGGCCCAGGCAGGCTCGGCGCTGATCAGCGACACCGCCATGGTGCCGAAAGACCGCTAGTACACCAGGTTCCACACCTAGAGGACCGCTTTGAGGAATCTTCCGGTATGCGAGGTCCTGTGCTTGGCGACCTGCTCCGGCGTGCCTACCGTGACCACGCGACCGCCGCCGGAGCCGCCTTCCGGTCCCAGATCGATGACCCAGTCCGCGGTCTTGATCACGTCCAGGTTGTGCTCGATGACGATTACCGTGTTGCCCTGGTCGCGCAGCTTGTGCAGTACGGCGAGCAGCTGGGCGATGTCGTGGAAGTGGAGACCCGTCGTCGGTTCGTCGAGGATGTAGAGGGTCCGGCCGGTGTCGCGCTTCGAAAGCTCCCGGGACAGCTTGACCCGCTGGGCTTCGCCCCCCGACAGGGTCGTAGCACTCTGGCCCAGGCGGATGTAGGACAGGCCCACGTCCATCAGGGTCTGCAGTTTGCGCGCCAGCATAGGCACAGCGTCGAAGAACTCGCGGGCCTCCTCGACGGTCATCTCGAGGACTTCGTTGATGTTCCTGCCCTTGTAGCGAACGTCCAGGGTTTCGCGGTTGTAGCGCTTGCCCTTGCAGACGTCGCAGGGCACGTAGATGTCCGGAAGGAAGTGCATCTCCACCTTGATCACGCCGTCGCCCTGGCACGCTTCGCAGCGCCCGCCCTTTACGTTGAAGCTGAACCGGCCCGGATTGTAACCGCGGGTCCGGGCTTCCTGGGTCTGGGCGAACAGTTCGCGGATCGGGGTGAACAGCCCGGTGTAGGTGGCCGGGTTGGAGCGCGGCGTGCGGCCAATGGGGCTCTGGTCGATGTCCACCACTTTGTCGAGATGTTCGAGCCCCTGCACGTCCTCGTGAGGAGCGGCGCTCAGGGTGGTCGCCTTGTTCAGGGCGGTGGCCGTCACCGGGAACAGGGTGTGGTTGATCAGCGTCGACTTGCCCGAACCCGACACCCCGGTGACGCAGGTGAACAGGCCGCATGGAATCTCCACCGTCAGGTCGCGGAGGTTGTTGCCACGGGCACCGACGAGGCGCAGCAGTTTGTCGGGGTCGCGCGCGGTGCGCTTTTTCGGAACCGGAATGCTCTGCCGTCCGGACAGGTACTGACCGGTGATGGACTTCTTGGCTTTGAGTATGTCGTCGAGTCCTCCGCTGGCGACCACTTCGCCGCCGTGCACGCCGGCGCCCGGGCCGATGTCGATGATGTAGTCCGCGCTGCGGATGGCTTCCTCGTCATGTTCCACCACCAGCACCGTGTTGCCGAGGTCGCGCAGGTGATTCAGGGTCCGCAGCAGGCGCTCGTTGTCGCGCTGGTGGAGACCGATGGAAGGCTCGTCGAGGATGTACATCACCCCGACGAGCCCGGCGCCGATCTGGCTCGCCAGTCGGATGCGCTGGGCTTCGCCCCCTGACAGCGTGTCGGCGCTGCGGTCCAGCGTGAGGTAGTTCAGACCCACGTCCACGAGAAACTGCAGCCGGGCGCGGATCTCCTTGAGTATCTTGTCGGCGATCTCGCCGCGCCGCCCTTTGAGCTTCAGCTTGTTGAAGTAGCCGAGGGTGGTCTCGACCGCCCCGGACGTTATCTCCGGCAGGTTCACCTTGCCGAGGAACACGTGGCGCGACTCTTCGCGCAGCCGCGTGCCCTGGCAGGAGGGACAGTCGGCGCTGCGCAGGTAGCGCTGCAGATTCTCCCGCACCATGCTCGAATCCGTCTCGCGGTAGCGCCGCTCCATGTTTGGAATCACGCCTTCGAAGCGGTGGCTGCGGTGGATCACGTCGCCGCGATCGTTGACGTAGCTGAAGTCGATGCGGTCGCGGCCGCTGCCGTAGAGAATGGCGTCGCGGTGCTTCTTCTTGAGGGCGTTGAACGGCGCTTCCACGTCGAAGCCGTAGTGATCGGCCAGGGACTTCAGCATGTGGAAGTAGTAGACGTTGCGCCGGTCCCAGCCGCGGATCGCTCCCTCCGCCAGGGTCAGCTCTTCGTCCGCCACCACCAGCGCCGGATCGAAGAACTGTTTCACGCCCAGGCCGTCGCAGTCGCTGCACGCGCCGGCGGGATTGTTGAAGGAGAACATGCGCGGTTCCAGTTCGCTGATGCTGTAGCCGCACTGCGGGCAGGCGAAGCGCGCGGAGAAGATCAGATCCTCGCTGCCCTCGTCGTCCATGTCGGTGACCCGGGCGATACCGTCGGACAGGGTGATGGCGGTTTCGAAGCTCTCGGCGAGTCGTTGCTGCATGTCCGGGCGCACCCGCAGTCGGTCGACGACGGCCTCGATGGTGTGCTTCTTCTTCTTGTCCAGGTCCGGCGGGTTGTCCAGATCCACCACCAGCCCGTCGATGCGCGCGCGGATGAAGCCGTTGCTCACCAGCTCCTTGAATACGTGCAGGTGCTCGCCCTTACGCTCACTGACCACGGGCGCCAGGATCATGATGCGTTTGCCCTCCGGCAGGGCGAGCGCCTGGTCGACCATCTGGCTCACCGTCTGGGCGTCCAGCGGCTCGCCATGGGTCGGACAGCGGGGTTCTCCGACCCGGGCGAACAGCAGCCGCAGGTAGTCGTAGATCTCGGTGATGGTGCCGACGGTGGAGCGGGGGTTGTGGGACGTGGATTTCTGCTCGATGGAGATGGCCGGCGACAGGCCCTCGATGTGATCCACGTCCGGCTTTTCCATCATCGACAGGAACTGCCGGGCATAGGCGGAAAGGGACTCCACGTAGCGCCGCTGGCCTTCGGCATAGAGCGTATCGAAGGCGAGCGACGACTTGCCCGACCCCGACAGACCGGTGATCACCACGAGGCGGTCGCGGGGAATGTCCAGGTTGATGTTCTTCAGGTTGTGGGTGCGCGCACCGCGCACGCTGATGGTGTCCAAGGAATGCGACCGCCGTGAAACCGACCAACATAACCAGATCCCCAGGGCCGGGCAAGGTCGACCCCGGTCTGCGGTCGAGGTCTCCTGCCAGGCGCTGTCACCAGGCGCACGGCCAGTGGCGCACGGCCAGTGGCGCACGGCCGTGGCGGCCGCTCGCCCACGTCCGTTCGGGGCCGCGGCGCGTAGGTGTACTCCGGGCAAATGCGCTAGACTGGCCGCTCAGTCTTCAGGCAGGCATCGGGAGCTGGAAATATGGCTCGGGGGATCAACAAGGTCATCCTCATCGGCAATCTGGGCGCAGATCCGGAAACCCGATATTCCCAGGGCGGCAACGCCGTCACGAAGTTCCGCATCGCCACCAGCGAGAACTGGAAGGACCGTCAGTCCGGCGAGCAGCAGGAACGCACGGAGTGGCACAACATCGTCTGCTTCAGTCGTCTGGCCGAGATCGCCGGCGAGTACCTGCGCAAGGGCTCCCGCGTGTACATCGAAGGCAGCCTGTCGACCAGCAGCTGGGAAACGGATGGGGTAAAGAAGTTCCGCACGGAGATCATCGCCCGGGACATGCAGATGCTGGACTCCCGCAGCGGCGGCATGGGCGATGGCGGCGCGCCCAGCGGCTTCGAATCGCGCTCCTCCGGCGGCGGTTCCGACAACCGCCCGACCCTGCCCGAGGACGACGATTTCGATGACGACATCCCCTTCTAGGGATCAGAGGATCCCTAGTGGTGCAAGCGGTCAATTCGTAAGCGTGAGCGTGTCCCTCGCGGGCGTCAGGGCATTCCCAGCTCAGGGCGCGGGCGCCAGGGCAAACCAGAGCACGATCAGGGCGCTGCCGAGCGCCAGCCGGTAAATCACATAGGGCAGCATGCCGGTGCGCTCCACCAGCGCGATGAATGCGCTGATGCAGCTGTACGCGGCGACGCCAGAGAGCACCGCGCCGCTGGCCAGTACCCCCCACTGCACTGGTTCGTCTCCTTCGAGCAGGCTCAGCGCTGCCAGCAGACCGGCGCCAGCGATGGTGGGGATCGACAGCAGGAACGAGAACCGCGCTGCGCTGACCCGTGACAGGCCCAGCAGCAGGGCCGCGGTGATGGTGATCCCGGAACGCGAGGTCCCGGGCACCAGGGCCAGTACCTGCAGGGTGCCGATGACCAAAGCGTCGTTCCAGGTCACCCGGATGCGTTCGCCGTGGCGGGTGTCGGCGTAGCCGAGCAGCAGTCCGAAAGCGATGGTTGTCGCTGCGATGACCAGCAGGTTGCGCAACCCGGTTTCCACCCAGTCCCTGGCCAGAAAGCCGCAGACGACCACCGGAAGGGTCGCGGCGACGATTTTCAGCAGCTCGGACGCCCGCTCGTCGCGCTCGCCTCGCAGCAGCGCAGCCGCGCCCCCGGACACCATGCCGGTGAGGTCGCGGCGGAAGTAGAGCAGCACGGCGCCGAGGGAGCCCACGTGGACGGCGATGTCGAACGCGAGGCCCTGGTCCTCCCAGCCCAGCAGCTGGGCCGGCAGGATCAGGTGAGCGGAACTCGAAATGGGCAGGAACTCGGTGATGCCCTGAATCAGCGCAAGGATGATGATCTGCAGATAATCCACCGGCGGAGTGTAGCCGTTCGGTCACGTCCTTGGGCGCCCGGCGAGGGGCGCCCGGCGACGGCTGCGGAATCGACGCGTCGGTCACGCGCGCCGTGGTATCGTGCTTGCCATGTCCGAGATTGTCGAAATCCCGCTGTTCCCGCTGCACCCGGTGCTGTTTCCGGGCGGACGCCTGCCACTGCAGATCTTCGAGCCGCGCTACATGGACATGGTGGTGCGCTGCATGCGCGAGGAGGCACCCTTCGGCGTGGTGCTGATCCGCAAAGGCGGCGATGCCCGGCTCAGCGGCGATGCCGATCAGCCCGACATCTTCGACGTCGGGACCGATGCCCACGTGGTGGATTTCAACCAGCTGTCCAACGGCCGCCTGGGCATCGTCATCCGCGGCGGGCGCAAGTTCCGGGTTCGCGGGCGCTACGAGCAGGCCGATCACCTGCTGATCGGTCAGGTCGAATATCTGCCGGAGGAGCCCGCGCTGCTGGTGGGTGAGGAGCACCGGGAGCTGGTCGACATCCTCCAGGAGCTGGTCAAGCATCCGATGATCGAGAAGCTCGGCCTCGACATTCAGTTCGAAGACGCCCGCTCGGTGGGCTGGCGCCTGGCGGAGCTGCTGCCCATCGAGCCGGAGATCAAGCAGAGCCTGCTCAAGCTCCAGTGGCCGCGGGAACGGCTTCAGGAGCTGACCCGGCTGGTGGGAAAGCTGCGCGGTTGACCCCGGGGTTATACTGGCACTCCTCGAAGTCACGTCGCCGCGGGGCAGCCATGGCCGAAACACACGTCAAAGACACAGCCGGCGCCGATGTCGGCGCCTACGTTGCCGGCGTCGCGCGCGCTGCGCGTGGCGCCTCCCGGGCAATTGCCGCCGCGGCGACGGCGGTCAAGTCACGGGCGCTGCTGGCCATGGCGGCGGCGCTGGACGGTGCCCGTGCGGAGATCGTCGAAGCCAACGCCCGGGATCTCGGCAGTGCTCGGGACCGCGGTCTCGAGCAGCCGCTGATCGACCGTCTCGGCGTCGACGACGCCGTCATCGACCGGATGGTCGAAGGCCTGGTTCAGGTGGACAAGCTGCCGGACCCGGTCGGCGAGATCAGCGATCTCGTCTATCGCCCGAGTGGAATTCAGGTGGGTCGCATGCGGGTGCCGCTGGGGGTGATCGGCATCATTTACGAATCGCGGCCCAATGTCACCGTCGATGCCGCCAGCCTCTGCCTGAAGTCCGGTAACGCCTGCATCCTGCGCGGTGGCAGCGAGGCGATCCATTCCAACCGCGCCATAGCCGCCTGTATCTCACGGGGCCTGGATGCCGCCGGACTGCCCGCGGCTACGGTGCAGCTCGTGGACACCACGGATCGAGCCGCCGTGGGGGCGCTGCTCAAGATGAACGAGCACGTGGACGTGATCGTGCCCCGCGGCGGCAAAGGCCTGATCGAACGGATCAGCCGGGAGTCCACCATTCCAGTGATCAAACATCTTGACGGCGTCTGCCACGTGTACGTCGACGAGGGCGCCGATCACGCCATGGCGCTGGCGATCGCGCTCAATTCCAAGGTCGAGAAGTACGCGGTGTGCAACGCCCTCGAGACCCTGCTGGTGGCGGCCGCCGAGGCACCCGCGCTGGTGCCGCGGCTGGTCGAGCGCTTCCGCGCGGCCGGGGTGGAGCTGCGCGGCTGCGAGCGCGTCCGGGCGATTGCCGCGGACGTGTCCCCGGCCACGGAAGCCGACTGGTACGAGGAGTATCTGGGGCCGGTTCTGGCGCTGAAGGTGGTGGATGGGCTCGACGCCGCGATCGCCCACATCAACACGTACGGCTCCGCACACACGGACGCGATCGTCACCGCCGATTACGCCCGCGGGCGTCGCTTCGTCACCGAGGTGGATTCGGCGTCGGTGCTGATCAATGCCTCCACCCAGTTCGCCGACGGATTCGAGTACGGGCTCGGCGCCGAGATCGGAATCTCCACGGACAAGCTGCACGCCCGTGGACCGGTGGGTCTGGAGGGGCTCACCACGCGCAAATTCGTGGTGTTCGGCAACGGTGAGATCCGCCGCCGTTGATCTGCCTGTTCGGCGGGACCTTCGATCCGGTCCACGTGGGCCACGTGCACGCCGCGCGCACGGTTTGCGACGCTCTGGCGCTGGATGAGATCCGGCTGCTGCTCTCCGCCCGTCCGGGCCACCGGGGGTCGCCGGGTGCCAGCGTCCAGCAGCGCTGGGACATGCTGCGCCTTGCCTGCGCCGAGGACGTCCGGCTGATTGCCGACGACATCGAGGTGCGTCGCGCGCGTCGGGTGGGGCGACCGTCCTTCACGGTCGAGACTCTGGAGGAGGTGCGCAACGGCGATCGCGGGCTCGTGCTGGCGTGGGTGGTGGGCAGCGACGCCTACCGTGAGATCACGTCCTGGCACCGCTGGCGTGAGGTCTTCGAGCTCAGCAACCTGGTCGTTCTGCAACGCCCCGGGGCGCCCCTGGACCTCGACCCGGAGCTGCGGACGCGGACCGAAGAAAGGCAAATTTATAGTCATTTTAGCCACCCGGCCGGGTCGGTGCGCCTTCTCGACCTGCCCATGCGAGATGTCTCTGCCACCGCGGTGCGGCGGTCTCTGGCCGCATCGTCGGGAAGATCGCCGGGAACCACCGATCCGGTCGCGGATTTGCTACCCCCAGCGGTCTACACCTATATTAAGAAGTATCACTTGTACGGAGTGGTTAGTGACGCCTGAAGCTCTGCGGAATCTCATCGTCGATGCGTTGGAAGATAAGAAGGGTCGGGATGTGGTCACGATGGACGTGACCGGCGTCTCGGACGTCACGGACTACATGATCGTCGTCAGCGGTTCCTCCAACCGCCATGTCAAAGCACTCGTTGATCAGGTGGTCGAGGCGACCACCACCGCCGGCATCAGACCGCTGGGGGTGGAGGGCCGCGAGACCCACGAGTGGGTGCTAGTGGATGTGGGAGATGCGCTGGTGCACGTGATGCAGCCCGAGGCGCGCACGTTCTACGATCTCGAGCGGCTCTGGGGCGAGATGCCGGCGGACTCGGCCGACACCGAAACGAGCGTGTGAAAATCCGCCTCATTGCGGTGGGTGGCCGCCCGCCGGAATGGGTGTCGACCGGATTCCAGGACTATGCGCGGCGCCTGCCGCGGGAGATGTCCCTGGAGCTGATCGAAGTACCCTCAGCGGCCCGCAAGAACCTGTCGGCGCGGCGAGCGCGCGAGTTCGAAGCCGAACGGCTGCTCGCCCAGGTCGGAGCCCGCGATCTGCTGGTGGCGCTGGACGAGCGCGGCAGGACCTGGAGCACGGTCGAACTCTCCGAAAGGCTGGATGATTGGCGCATGCAGGGAAGAGACGTGGCATTTCTCATCGGCGGGGCCGACGGTCTGGACGACGCGTGCCGGGTGCGTGCCGACCAGGTGCTGGCGCTGTCCGCGATGACCCTTCCCCATGCCCTGGTCAGAGTGGTGCTGGCCGAACAGATCTACCGCGCCTGGACCATACTTTCCGGGCATCCTTACCATCGGGGGGACTGAGGTGTCGCGACGCCTCGCCATCAAGGACGACGGTCGCGAGCGGCATATCTTCGCCACCCGCGCGGCCGTGGCTCTGCTGGTCGTGCTGGTCCTGGTCGCCGGGCTGGTGCTGCGCCTGGTCCAGCTTCAGGTCTGGGAGCACAAGACCTATCAGACCCGTTCCGAACAGAACCGCATCCAGGTGCAGCCGCTGCCGCCGCCGCGGGGTCTGATCTACGACCGCAACGGAGAGCTGCTGGCCAGCAACCGACCGATCTCCACCCTGACCGTGGTGCCGGAGCGGGTGCCGGACAGGGCACGCCTCCTGGCCGAACTCGAGACCCTGGTCGGCGTTGCCGAGGAGGACGTCCAGCGCTTCCAGGAACGCCTCGCGCGTTCGCGCCGACCCTTCGAAGCGGTGGCGCTGAAGCTCAATCTGACCGAGGAAGAGGTCGCCCGGCTGGCGGTGAACCGGCATCGATTGCCGGGTGTGGAGATCGCCACCGAACTGGTCCGTCACTATCCTCTGGCTGGCATGATGGCCCACGCGGTGGGCTCGGTGCGGCGGGTCACGGAGGAGGACCTGAAACGCCTCGACGGTGTCCGCTACAGCGCGACCCGGTTCATCGGTCGCCATGGCGCCGAGCGTTTCTACGAGCGCTCGCTGCACGGTGAAGTCGGTTATCAGAAGGTCGAGACCGACGCCCATGGGCGCATCCGCCAGGTGCTCGACATCAATCCCCCGGTGGCCGGGCAGAACATCACCGTGCACCTGGACAGCCGCCTGCAGATCGCCGCCGCTGCTGCGCTCGGTGACCGCCGTGGCGCCGTCGTCGCGCTGGACCCGCGCTCCGGCGGGGTGCTGGCCATGGTCAGCCAGCCGGGCTACGACCCCAACCTGTTCGTCACCGGCATATCCGACGAGCAGTATCGCGCCCTGGTGTCGTCGCGGGACACGCCGATGTTCAACCGCGCCATCAACGGCCAGTACGCGCCGGGTTCCACCTTCAAGCCGATCGTGGCACTCGCCGGGCTGGCGGAGGGCGTAGTCGACTGGCAGGAGGAGATCCTGGATCACGGCTGGTTCCGTCTGCCGGGCCAGGACCGCATCTATCGCGACTGGAGCTGGACGCCGGGCAATTCCGGCGGCCAGGGTCGGGTCAACCTGAACCGTGCCATCTACCGCTCCTCAAACGTGTTCTTCTACGATCTCGCTTCGCGCCTGGACATCAACCGGCTGGCCGCGTTCGCCAGCCAGTTCGGCATCGGTCAGCGCCTGGCGGTGGACGTACCCGAGACCAGCCCGGGTCTGCTGCCCGATCCTGCCTGGAAGCGCGCCAGTCGCGGGTTGCCCTGGTACCCGGGAGACAACGTCAACATCGGTATCGGCCAGGGCGATCTCCTGGTCACGCCGCTGCAGCTGGCCACAGTGGCTGCGGCGCTGGCCAACCGCGGGCGGATCGTGCGGCCGCGGATGCTGCTCGCGAGCGACCGGCCGCTCACCGAGTTCGATCCACCGCAGCCGCTGCCGCCGATCGAGGGGCCCACGCCCGACGACTGGGAGCGCGTGGTCGACTCCATGGAAGACGTGGTGCACCGGGGTAACAAGGGTTTCCGCGGCAACGGCACAGCCTGGTACTACATCGGCCAGGACATTCCCTATCGCATGGCGGGGAAGTCCGGGACTGCCCAGGTCGTGGAGATCAAGCAGGGCGAACAGTACGACGAGGAGGAACTCGGCGAGTACGAGCGTAAGCACGCCTGGTTCATCGCCTTCGCGCCGGCGGACGATCCGATCATCGCGCTGTCCGTGCTGGTGGAGAACGGCGGTGGCGGCAGTGCCGTGGCGGCGCCCGTGGCCCGGGAAGTCATCGACGCCTATCTGCTGCCGCAGCTCGGCGCGGCGGTCCTCGCGAGGCGCCCGTGAGCAATCAGGATTTCGTCCGCAGCCTGCCGGAGTACTCCGGCATCAGCGCCCGGGCACGGTTGCGCCAGCTGCACCTCGATCCGCTGATGCTGCTGATTCTCGCCGCCGTGGTCGCACTCGGTCTGGTGGTTCTGTACAGCGCCGTGGACCGCAACATGGCGCTGTTCGACAACCAACTGCTGCGCATCGGCATCGCCGTGGTGGCGATGGTGGCCGCCGCCCAGTTCCGCCCGCGCTTCTACCTGCGTTGGACACCCGTGTTCTACTTCCTCGGCCTGCTCATGCTGGTTCTGGTGCTGGTCATGGGCGTGACCGTGAAGGGTTCCCAGCGCTGGCTCGACCTGCCCGGCCTGCCGCGCTTCCAGCCGTCCGAAGTCATGAAGGTGGCGGTACCGATGATGGTTGCCTGGTACTTTCACGACCGCCCTCTGCCACCGAGTTTTTCGCACCTGTGCGTGGCGCTGCTGATCATCGTCGTCCCTGCGGGCTGCATCGTCCTGCAACCGGATCTGGGCACGGGAATCCTGGTGGCCTGCGCGGGAATGGCGGTGGTGGTGCTGGCGGGTCTGTATTGGAAGTGGATGGCGATGGCCGGGCTGGGTCTTGCCATGGCGGCGCCCGGTCTGTGGTATCTGCTCCAGGACTACCAGCGTCAGCGCATTCTCACCCTGTTCGATCCCAACAGCGATCCGCTCGGAGCGGGCTGGAACATCATTCAGTCCACCACGGCCATCGGCTCCGGCGGCATCTACGGTAAGGGTCTTTTTCAGGGGACCCAGAGTCATCTCGACTTCCTGCCGGAAAGCCACACGGACTTCATAATCGCCGTGATCGGCGAAGAACTCGGCCTGGTGGGTATGCTCACCATTCTCACCCTGTACCTGCTGCTGGTGGTGCGCGGGCTCTACATTGCGTCTCAGGCACCGCATACTTTCGATCGTCTGGTGGCCGGCGCCCTGACGGTGACGTTTTTCGTCTACGTGTTCGTCAACGTGGGCATGGTCAGCGGGCTGTTGCCCGTGGTGGGTGTGCCGCTGCCGCTGGTGAGCTATGGCGGCACGTCGGCCATTACGCTGATGGCGAGTTTTGGCATCATCATGGCGGTGCGCACCCATAAGGGTTGGTAAGAACGGTTGGTAAGAAGGGTTGGTGAGCCCGGTCTGGGCGGCTGCGGTCAGGGACGGAACGGAGTTGATGGGACACAGTTGGATGATGCGGTTGCTGATGTTGGGTGGCCTCGTGGCCCTGGTGCTGAATGGATCCGCCTACGCGGACTACACCCAGCGGGCCGATGTGCGCGCCTACATCGCCGAGCTGGTTGCGGAGCACGGCTTTGCCGCCGAACAGCTGAACGATCTGTTCGCCCGCGCCCAGCGCAAGCAGAGCATTCTGGATGCGATCGCGAGGCCGGCGGAACGGGTCCTGAAGTGGCACGAGTACCGGGACATCTTTCTCAAGGAACCGCGCATCAGTCAGGGGCTCGAGTTCTGGAACGACCACGAGGCCGTGCTCCAGGAGGCGGAGCGCCGCTTCGGAGTACCGCCGGAGTACGTGGTCGCCATTCTCGGCGTCGAGACCCGCTATGGGCGTATCACCGGCAGCTACCGGGTGCTGGACGCACTGACCACGCTCGGGTTCGACTACCCGCCGCGTGCCGACTTCTTCCGCCGCGAGCTCACCGAGTTCCTGCTGCTCGCCCGGGAAGAAGGCCGCGATCCGTTGGAACTGACGGGTTCCTACGCCGGGGCGATGGGCTACGGCCAGTTCATCCCGTCGAGCTATCGAGCCTACGCCGTCGATTTCGACGGCGATGGCCGTCGCGACATCTGGACCGATGCGGAGGATGCGGTGGGCAGCATCGCCAACTACTTCAAGCGCCATGGCTGGGAGCCGGGGGATGCGGTGGTGCTGCCGGTCGGCGTGAGCGGCGACGCCGTTGCCGGGCTCGCCAATGAATCGTTGAGTCTGAACCATACCGTGGCGGATCTGATGGCGCTCGGCGTCAGCGTGGACGGGATCGATCCAACCCGGCGTGCCGCCCTGTTCCGCATGGAGGGCGTGGACGGGGACGAGTACTGGCTGGGACTCAACAACTTCTACGTGATTACCCGCTACAACCGCAGCCGCCTGTACGCGCTGGCGGTGCATCAGCTCGGGCAGAGCATCAAGCTCCGCCGCCAGGCGTCGCTGGCAGAACGTTGATGCGGATATCTGCGGCCCTTGGCTCGGTGGTGATGGCGGGTCTCCTCAGCGGATGTCTGACCGTTCCGGATGGCCTGCCGTTGCCGCGCAGGGAACCTCAGGACGGGCCGCCGCTGCGGGTGCCCCCGGATCTGGCCAGCCTGCCGGATCCGATTCCACGCAAGGAACCTCCCAGCAACCGGGGCAACCCGGCGAGCTACACCGTGCACGGCAGGACCTATCGGGTGATGGAATCGGCGGCCGGCTACTACGCCACCGGCCTGGCGTCGTGGTATGGACGAAAATTCCATGGCCGCCAGACCTCCAGCGGCGAACCGTTCGACATGTTCACGCTGACAGCCGCCCATCGGTCGCTGCCCATCCCGACCTACGTCCGGGTGACCAACCTGGACAACGGCCGCCACTCCGTGGTGCGGGTCAACGACCGTGGGCCGTTCCACAGCGACCGGATCATCGATCTGTCCTATGCGGCGGCGGTGAAGCTGGGCTTTGCCGACCATGGCACGGCGCGGGTGCGGGTCGAGGTGCTCGAGCAGGCGCCGAGGTTCGTCCTGCAGGCCGGCGCGTTCCGGGAACTGGCGGCGGCGGACCGGCTCAAGGAGGATCTCGTGCGGCTCACCGGTCAATCGGCCTATGTCGTGCAGGTGAGCGAAGACCGCCTCTATCGGGTGCGCCTCGGCCCGGTGCAGGGGCGCCCGGAAGCGCAGCGGCTGCAGGCCCTCATCGCGCAGGCGGAATTCGGCCAGCCGTTGATCCTGGAGCACTGACCGCTCCGGCACGGCCACCGTCGACGAAGGTCGGGCGGCTGGCGGGAATCCGCGCCGCGCTTCGTTAGAATACGCTTCCTCGGAGCAAAGGATTTCACATGGCGGGCAGAATTCGCACAGGTAGTTTGACGGCGATGCTCGGCTGGCCGATGGCAATGCTGATCGCCACGCTGGTTGCCACCTTGTCGGCAGCAGAGTCTCGGGCCGCCGCACCCATCATTCCGCCGCCCCCGGACGTGGCGGCGAGCGGCTATCTGCTGATCGATGCCGATACCCAGGAAGTGCTGGTCGAGCACAACATCCACGAGCCGCTTCCCCCGGCCAGCCTCACCAAGATCATGACCACCTACATCGCGGCGGTGGAACTCGAGGCCGGCCGCATCAAGCTCACCGACCAGGTGCCGATCAGCGTCAAGGCCTGGCGGACCGAAGGTTCGAAGATGTTCATCCGGGAAGGCACCACCGTACCGCTGGAGGATCTGCTGCGAGGGATCATCATCCAGTCGGGCAATGACGCAAGCGTCGCGGTGGCCGAGCACGTGGCGGGGAGCGAGAGCGCCTTTGCCGACATGATGAACCAGCAGGCGCAGCAGCTCGGCATGGTCGAGACCGAGTTTCACAACGCCACCGGTCTTCCTGCCGAGGGCCATCACACCACCGCCTGGGACCTGGCGCTGCTGACCCGTTCGATGATTCGGCGCTTTCCCGACCACTACGCCATGTATTCGGAGCCGTCGTTCGAATACAACGACATCAAGCAGCCGAACCGCAACCGGCTGCTGCTGCGTGATCGCACCGTGGACGGGGTCAAGACCGGACACACGGAAGCCGCCGGCTACTGTCTGGTCGCCTCCGCGCTGCGCGGCAACATGCGGCTGATTTCCGTCGTCATGGGCACCGACAGCGACGAGGCGCGCATGCGCGAGAGCCAGAAGCTGCTCTCCTATGGCTTCCGCTACTTCGAAACTCAGCGCCTTTACCAGGGCGGTGTGCCGCTGAAGACCGCCGATCTCTGGTTCGGCGAAGCCGACCAGGTCGAACTGGGCGTCAGCGAGGACGTGTACGTGACCATTCCCCGGGGCCACTACGAGAACCTGCAGGCGGAACTGCTGATCCCCAAGGTGGTGGAAGCGCCGCTGGCCGAGGGCGCAGAGGTCGGCACGCTGCGGCTGCGTCTGGAAGACGAGACGGTGCTCACGGTGCCTCTGGTTACCCTCAGCGCGGCGGCGGAGGGGGGTATGTTCTCGCGCCTCAGTGATGCGGTGGCTCTGTTCTTCAGCAACCTGCTGTCGTCGGATGAGTGACGACGCGCGCATCGAGTTTCCCTGCGACTATCCGATCCATGTGATCGGCGAGCAGGGCGACGATTTCCGCGAGACCGTGCTGGATATCGTCCGCGATCGCGTCGGCACGGTGCACGAATGGTCGGTGGACGTGCGCGAGAGCCGGGCCGGGAACTACTGCTCCGTCCGGATCACCATCGTCGCCACCGGCGAGGGTCAGCTGAAGGCGCTCCACCAGGCGCTGCTGGCGGAGCCCGCCGTTCGCATGGTGCTGTGATGGTGGACACCGTGGTGCGCAATCTGGGCCGGACCCGCTATCAGCCGGTGTTCGACGACATGAAGGCGTTTACCGCGGCCCGTGACGCCGGTACGGCGGACGAGATCTGGCTCACCGAGCATGATCCGGTGTTCACTCAGGGCCAGGCGGGCAAGGCCGAGCACCTGCTGGCACCCGGCGACATACCCGTGGTGCAGAGTGACCGCGGCGGCCAGGTCACCTATCACGGCCCCGGGCAGATCACCGGCTATCTGCTGTTCGACATCCGCCGCCTGGGGCTGTCGGTGCGCGCGCTGGTACGCGGCATCGAACAGGCGGTGGTGGATACCCTCGGCGACTACGGCGTCGAGGGAGCGCCGAGGGCCGATGCGCCCGGGGTCTACGTCGCCGGCGCGAAGATCGCCTCCCTCGGCCTGCGGGTCCGCCGCGGCTGTTCCTACCATGGCCTGGCGCTGAACGTGGACATGGACCTGGAGCCGTTCTCGCGCATCAACCCGTGCGGGCTGCTGGGCATGCAGGTCACGCAGCTGGCAGATCTGGCCGGAGTGGTCCGCCTCGACGAGGTCAGCGAGCGGCTGCTCGAGCGCCTGGCGGTCGTCTACGGACTCAGCCTCCGCAGGTCGGACACTCCGGATCGCGCCTGAGGCGCAGCTTGCGCCAGTCCATGTGGCGCGCATCGAAGTACAGCACCCAGCCCGCCAGGGTTTCACCGACCCCGCACAGCAGCTTGATGGTCTCGAGCGCCTGGCAGGCGCCGATGATTCCCACCAGAGGCGCTATCACGCCGTTTTCCGCGCAGTTGAGAGCCTCGTCGCTGCCTTCGCGATACAGGCAGCGGTAGCAGGGCGCGTCCGGCTGGCGCGGATCGAACACGGCGATCTGGCCTTCCCAGCGGATGGCAGCGCCGGAAACCAGCGGCGTGCCGGCGGCCCAGCAGGCGTCGTTGACGGCGTAGCGTGTCGTGAAGTTGTCGGTGGCGTCGAGCACCGCGTCGCAGGCGCCGACCTGCTCGGCGAGCCACTCCGGCGTCAGCCGGGATGCGACGGTTTCCACCCGCACCCCGGGATTCAGTCGCGCCAGGGTCCGGGCCGCCGAGGCGACCTTGGGCTCGCCCAGGGATTGGGTATCGTGAACGATCTGGCGCTGCAGGTTCGACAGCTCCACGTCGTCGTGATCGGCGATCACCAGCGTGCCGACGCCGGCGGCAGCCAGGTACATGGCCGCGGGCGATCCGAGGCCGCCCATGCCGACGATCAGCACGCGGGCGTTGAGCAGGGTCTCCTGGCCCGCTACATCCAGCTCCGGCAGCATGATCTGGCGGCTGAAGCGCAGCAGATCCGCGTCATTCAATTCACGCAATTCACGCTTCATGCGTTCGTCCGATTCCTCCGCCGCCCGACCGTGACCCGTTCCAGCCCGGCCAGGTCGCGGTGGCTGACCGCTTGTGAGAGTCCGCCAGCGGCCATGAGATCCCGTACGGCGCCGGCCTGCGTGGCGCCGTGTTCGATTGCCAGGGCGCCGCCGGGTTGCAGGCGTGCGGCGGCGCCGGCGACGATGCGGCGGATGGCGTCGAGCCCGTCGCGGCCGGCAACCAGGGCCTGCCGCGGCTCGTGGGCGAGGTCGTGCAGGTGCGGGTCGTAATCGGCCACATAGGGCGGATTCGTCAGGATCACATGGAACACGCCGCTGACCTGGTCGAACCAGTCGCTGACCAGCCAGGTCACGTCGGCCGCATGCCGCCGCGCATTGGCAGCGGCCACGGCCAGGGCGTCCGGAGAGACGTCGGTGGCCGTGACCTCGGCGTCGGCGCGTTCGCGGGCGATCGCCACGGCAACGGCGCCGCTGCCGGTACCGAGATCGAGCACCCGAGGCGCGACCGCTGCGGCGTTGGCGACTTCCTCCAGGAGCGCGAGTCCGGTCTCGACCAGCAGCTCGGTGTCCGGGCGCGGCACCAGGACCGCGGGCGAGACCGCGAACTCCAGCCCCCAGAACTCCCGGGTTCCCACGATGTAGGCCAGCGGCTCGCCGCTGCGGCGGCGGTTTGCCCAGGCTTCCAGGCGGGCATTGGCCACCTCTGCCAGCGGACGTTCCGGTTGCGCCAGAACCTGAGCCCTGGTCAGCCCGGCCACCCGGCACACCAGCAGTTCCCGGTCCAGGCGATCGAGATCCGGCTGAGACGCGAGCCAGCGGCCGACGGTGGTCACGACGCCTCGGCCAGGCTCTTCAGTGATTCCGCCTGGTGCTCCTGCACCAGCGGACCGATAACGCTTTCGAGGCCGCCCTCCATCACCTCATCGAGCTTGTACAAGGTCAGGTTGATGCGGTGGTCGGTGACCCGGCCCTGGGGAAAGTTGTAGGTCCGGATCCGCTCCGAGCGGTCTCCCGAGCCCACCAGCAGCTTGCGCGATGCCGCCTGCTCCGAAGCCTGTGCCTGGCGTGCCGCATCGGTGAGTCTCGCCTGAAGCAGCGACATCGCCCGGGCCCGGTTCTTGTGCTGGGACCGCTCGTCCTGACATTCCACGACGATGCCGGAGGGGAGGTGGGTGATGCGCACTGCGGAGTCGGTCTTGTTGACGTGCTGGCCGCCGGCGCCGCTGGCCCGATAGGTGTCGATGCGCAGATCGCCTTTGTCCATCGCCACCTCGCCGACGTCGTCCACCTCGGGGAGCACGGCCACCGTGCACGCCGAGGTGTGAACACGGCCCTGGGATTCGGTTTCGGGAACCCGCTGAACGCGGTGGGCGCCGGATTCGAACTTGAGCTGGCTGTAGACGTCGCGGCCCTCGATGCGGGTGATGATCTCCTTGTAGCCGCCGTGCTCGCCGGGTCGTTCCGACAGTACCTCCATGCGCCAGCCCCGGGATTCGGCGAAGCGCGCGTACATGCGGAACAGATCTCCCGCGAACAGGGCAGCCTCGTCGCCGCCGGTGCCGGCCCGGATCTCGAGAAACACGTTGGAGCCATCGTTCGGGTCCCGGGGCAGGAGCAGCGCCTGCAGGCGCTCCTGCTCAGATTCCAGGGACTCACCGAGGCGTGCCACGTCTTCTCTCGCGAGCTCGCGCATCTCGGGATCGTCGTCCTCGGCGAGTTCGCGGCTCTGAGCAAGTTCTGCCGTCATGGTGCGCACCGCATCGAAGCACTGGATCACTGGTTCGAGCTCGGCGAACTCCCGCGACAGCGCCGTGAACTGCTCCCGGTCCGCCATGACCTCGCGGTCTGCCAGCAGCGCGTTCACTTCTTCGAAGCGGTCGCGGAGGCCTTCCAGCTTGGTCAACATGGAACTCGACAGTGACATGGAATCTCGCGGCTCAGTCCAGGCGGTAGAGCGTTTTCAGGTAGTCGAGGAAGTCCGCGCGGCCGTCCGCGCTGGCGTCGCGGATCGCCACCGTCGGCTGGTGGATGAGCTTGTTCGTAATGGACCGGGCCAGCGTGTTGAGCACGGCTTCCGGATCGCTGCCGGCCTTGAGGTCGCGCAGCGCGCGCTCGAGCTCCACCGTCTTGATCGACTCCGCCTGATCGCGGAAGTTCTTGAGCAATGCCCGACCCTGATGGGCGCGGCGCTCCCGGAGGAAGTGGGTTGCGCCATCGTCCACCAGGGTCTCCGCCGACTCCGCCGCCACCCGGCGCTGGCGCACGTTCTCTTCGATGATCTCGGTGAGGTCGTCGATGGTGTACAGGTAAACGTCGGACAGATCGGCAACTTCCGGCTCCACGTCCCGGGGAACGGCAATGTCGACGATGAACATGGGGCGTCGCCGCCGCAATCTGATCGCATGCTCCACCGCGCCTTTCCCGAGTACGGGCAGGGCGCTGCCGGTGGAGCCGATGACGATGTCGTAGTCGTGCAGCTGGCTGGCCACATCCGTGAGCTGCATGGCCCGGGCGTTGAACCGGCTGGCCAGGGTCTCGGCGTTGGCGAGGGTCCGGTTTGCCACGCCCATGGCGCCGATGCCGAGCTCGTTGAGATGCTCGGCCACTTTCTGGATGGTGTCGCCGGCGCCGAGCAGCAGCGCCCGCTTGCTGCCCAGTTCGGAGAAGATCCGCTGCGCCATCACCACGGCCGCGTAGGCCACGGACACCGGGTTGCGGCCGATGTCGGTATCGGTGCGCACGCGTTTGGCCGCGCTCAGCGTCACCTGAGACAGCAGGTTGAGTTCGGGGCCGAGGGTGCCCGCGCTGCGGGCGATGTCGTAGGCCGTCTTGACCTGGCCGAGGATCTGCGGCTCGCCGAGCACCTGGGAGTCGAGCCCCGAGGCCACGCGGATGATGTGCCGGGCGGCGTCCGCGTCCCAGTAGCTGTAGGCCATGCTCGCCAGTTCGCTCGGCTCCACCGCCCGGTAGCTCGACAGCCAGGCCGGAATCAGGCCCTCGTCGGCGGGGTCGAGGGCGGCGTAGAGCTCGGTCCGGTTGCAGGTGGAGACAATGGCGGCTTCCGACACGCTCGGCACCGACTGGCGGATGGCGTGCAGTGCCGCGGCGATTCCTTCCTCGGGGAACGCGATGCGCTCACGTACCTCGAGGGGCGCCGTGCGATAGTTCACGCCGTATGCCAGTATCGCCATTCTCTGGAGTCGTCGAATCGACCGCCTATCATAGCAGAGTCGGAGCTTTGTGAATCTGTTGCTGTCAATCCGTAACTATCTGGTTTTCAACGCATTATTAGCGATCGGCGTGGCCGGGTGCGCGGCTCTGCCCGCGCCCGGACCGGCGGAGGGCGGGTTCAATCTGCGCGGCAAGATCGGCGTCGTGCAGGGATCGGAGAGTTTCTCGGCGCGCCTGCTCTGGCAGCAGCGCGGCGACGCCTTCGACATCGACCTGTGGGGGCCGCTGGGCCAGGGGCGGGTCCGGCTGAGCGGGGCCGGAAACTACCTCGAACTCACCGATGCCGATGGCTCGGTCCTCGATCGCGGACCCGCCGACGCGGTGATGACCCGGAATCTCGGTTGGAGCCTGCCGCTCACCGTGCTGCCGTACTGGGTGCGTGGTCGTCCGGCCCCGCGCCTCGCCGTGGCCGACGAGATCCGCGATGAGGCTGACCGTCTCGCCGGCTTCGCACAGCTCGACTGGCGGGTGGAGCTCGACCGCTATGCGGCGGTGGCCGACGGAGCATCCGAGCAGTACCTGCCGAATCGCATCACGGCGCGTCGCGGCGACGCCCGGGTGCGCCTGGCGGTATCACGGTGGCAATTTTAAGCCGTTGATTTAGCGGGATAATGAGTTTGACAGGCCCGGACGGGGTGAGCACAATAGCGCCCCTCGCGCGCCGGGGCGGTTTGCGGTGCGCCTGTCCCGACGGTTTCCGGTGGGGTGTCGCCAAGTGGTAAGGCACCGGGTTTTGATCCCGGCATTCGCAGGTTCGAATCCTGCCACCCCAGCCAACATCTTCTAGCGCTCGGTTTCAGGGGAAGTCATCAGTGGCGAATCTCAGGATTTTTGCGGGCAGCTCCAATCGGCTGCTCGCAGAGCGGGTCGTACAGGAGATGCGCAAGGAACTGGGGCAGGCTTCGGTCGGGCGTTTCAGTGACGGCGAGGTCAACGTCGAGATCGAGGAGAACGTCCGCGGCGAAGATGTCTTCCTGCTGCAGTCGACGTGTGCGCCGACCAACGACAACCTGATGGAACTGATGATCATGGCCGACGCCATGCGACGTTCCTCGGCGTCGCGCATAACGGCCGTGATCCCCTATTTCGGCTACGCCCGCCAGGACCGCCGGCCGCGCTCGGCCCGGGTGGCGATCAGCGCCAAGATAGTTGCCGACATGCTCGACGCGGTCGGCATCGACCGGCTGCTGACGGTGGATCTGCACGCGGATCAGATCCAGGGCTTCTTCAAGATGCCGGTGGACAACGTGTACGCGTCACCGGTGCTGGTCGATCACATGCTCGCCAGAAGCTACGAGAAGCCGATTATCGTGTCGCCGGACATCGGCGGCGTGGTCCGGGCCAGAGCCATCGCCAAACAGGCCAATGACCTGGATCTGGCGATCATCGACAAGCGCCGCCCCCAGGCCAATGAGAGCCGGGTGATGAACGTGATAGGCGATGTCGTCGGAAAGACCTGCGTGATGGTGGACGACATCGTCGATACCGCGGGGACGCTGTGCGCCGCGGCGCTCGCGCTTAAGGAGTACGGCGCCGCCAGGGTGGTGGCGTACATCACCCATCCCGTACTTTCCGGACCCGCGCTCGCACGGATCGGCGATTCGGAGCTGGACGAGATGGTGGTCACGGACACCATTCCGCTGTGCAGCGAAGCGGAGAAACACGCAAAGATTACCCAGCTCAGCCTGGATCGGCTCCTCGCCGAGGCGATCCGCAGGGTGAGCAACGAGGAATCCATCAGCGCGATGTTCCGATGAGCGCGCTGAAGGTGTGCATGGTGCCAGGTTTGGTCGCGGACCCGGCGCTCGAAATCAACGTCTCAACAGACAGGAGTTAACGATCATGCGTCAGCAGATCGAGGTCAAAGCAGAACTGCGCAAGGACGTGGGGAAAGGTGCGAGCCGCCGCCTGCGTCGCGCGGGCGAACTGGTCCCCGGGATCATTTACGGGGGCGGTCGGGAGCCCCAGTCCCTGACCCTCAACGCCAACGCGTTGAGGAAGGCGCTGGAGTTCGAATCCTTCTACTCGCAGGTACTCAACGTCGTGGTCGACGGCGACGCCCAGCAGGCGGTGCTCCGCGACATTCAGCGCAACCCCGTTTCGGAGAAGGTCCAGCACATCGATTTCCTGCGCGTCAGGGCGGATCAGGAACTGGACGTGCACATTCCTTTGCACTTCATCAACGAGGAGCAGTGCGTCGGCGTGCGGTTGAACGGTGGCAGCATCGTGCACAACATGAACGAAGTGGAAGTGCGTTGCCTGCCGCAGGACCTGCCTGAGTACATCGAGGTGGACATGGAGGCACTCGACATCGGCGACGCCATTCATCTGTCCGATCTCAAGCTGCCGCCGAACGTCGAGATCCTGGCATTGGCCCAGGGCGAAGACTACGACTCGAGCGTGGTCACGGTGCTCGCGCCGCGTGGCCCGAGCGATGAAGACGAGGCAGAGCAGGAAGCCGCTGCCGCGGCCTCTGCGGAGGCTGCCGAAGCCAAGGAAGAGGCTGAGGACAAGGACGAAGAAGAGGACAAGGACTGACCGCACGGGGCCGATAAAGCGATGCCGCCGATCCGCCTGATTGTGGGCCTGGGAAATCCGGGCCCGCAGTATCGGGATACCCGCCACAACGTTGGCGCCGAGTTCGTGGCGGCGCTCGGCCGTCGTTACCGCATTCCGCTCGTCGAGGAGTCGCGCTTCAAAGGACAGGTGGGGCGCGGCACGGTGACCGGGCACGAGGTCCGGCTGCTGCTGCCGTCGACCTACGTGAATCTGTCAGGTGACGCCGTCGGTGCTCTGGCCCGGTTCTACAAGATCGAACCGCCGGAAATCCTCGTTGCCTATGACGAGATGGCCTTCGAGCCGGGCGTGGTCCGGATCAAGTCCGGCGGTGGCGACAACGGCCACAACGGCATCCGCAGCGTGATCGCCGGTCTCGGCAGCCGCCGGGACTTCCAGCGTCTGCGCATCGGCGTGGGTCATCCCGGCGATCGCAGCCGGGTTTCGGCCTACCTCACCTCGGTTCGCATGCCCGAGGACGAGCGGCGACTGCTTGCGGAGGCCTACGACCTGCCCGAACCGGTGCTGCGGCATCTGCTCGGCGGCGATCTCGAGAAGGCCATGACCGACCTCCACAGCCGCGAGGCGCCCGGTGGGGCAGCACAGGAAGAGGACTGAATGGGATTCAAATGTGGCATCGTCGGAATGCCCAACGTGGGCAAATCGACGCTGTTCAACGCGCTCACGAAGGCGGGCATCGGTGCGGAGAATTTTCCGTTCTGCACCATCGACCCCAACACGGGGGTCGTACCGGTGCCGGATCCGCGTCTCGACGAGGTCGCCCGGCTCGCCAGGTCGGCAAAGGTCGTGCCTTCCGCCATGGAGTTCGTCGACATCGCCGGGCTGGTGGCGGGAGCGTCCAAGGGCGAGGGCCTCGGCAACCAGTTTCTCGCCCACATCCGTGAGACCGACGCCATTGCCCACGTGGTGCGCTGCTTTGCCGATGACAACGTCGTCCACGTCTCCGGCAAGGTATCGCCGGGCGACGATATCGAGGTCATCGACACCGAGCTGGCGCTGGCGGATCTGGAGACCGTCGAGCGTGTCTACGACCGTACCCGGCGCACGGCCAACGCCGGAGACAAGGAAGCGAAAGCACTGCTCGAGGTGCTCGAGACGGTGCGCGAAGCGCTCAATCAAGGTCGGCCGGTACGATCTCTGAAGCTCGCCTATGAGGAAATCAGGCGGCTGCACGAGCTCCACCTGGTGACGGCCAAGCCGGTGCTCTATATCGCCAACGTCGCCGAGGACGGTTTCGAGGACAACCCGCTGCTCGATGCGGTGGTGAACCAGGCGCGCGCGGAGGGTGCCGAGGTGGTTCCGATCTGCAATAAGATCGAAGCCGAGATCGCGGAACTCGAAGAGGACGAGAAGGCCGACTTCCTCGAGGCGCTGGGATTCGCCGAGCCAGGGCTGAATCGCGTGATCCGTGCCGGCTACCACCTGCTGGGGCTGCACCACTTCTTCACGGCGGGCCCGAAGGAGGCTCGCGCCTGGACCATACCCATCGGAACCCGGGCGCCTCAGGCCGCTGCGGCCATCCACACGGACTTCGAGAAGGGTTTCATACGTGCCGAGGTCATCGCCTATCAGGACTACGTGACCTGCGGCGGCGAGCAGGCTGCGAAGGACGCCGGCAAGTGGCGACTGGAAGGGAAGGAGTACGTCGTTCAGGATGGCGACGTGATCCTGTTCCGCTTCAACGTCTGAGCATGACCATGAACCAGAACGATGACGACTCGCGGCCGCAGCACTTCGGCGGTTCGATCGAACAGACTCTTGCCGGCGGCGCCGACCTCGAGATCATGCCGGTCATCCGGGAAGCCTGGCAGCGCATCGACGGCATCAAGGGGATTCTGGTCGGCGGCCTGCTGCTGGTCTACGCCGCCGTCGTCGTGGTGTCTGTCCTGCTCGGCGGGCTGTTCGGGGTGGAGGAGCAGAGCCTGATCGCCAGCAGCATCAGCCAGCTGGTGATCATGATGATCGTCTATCCCTTCGTCGCGGGGGTGTTCATTCTCGGATTGAAGCGCAGCGTCGGACTGCCCGTGCGCTTTGAAGACCAGTTCGCGTTCTACCGCGAACTGCTGCCCATCGTCGCCGTGGGCGCCCTGCAGAGCCTGGTGACTTTCATCGGCTTCGCCCTGCTGATCCTTCCCGGAATCTATCTGACGTTCGCGCTCAGCCTCGCGGTACCGCTGAAGGCGGAGCGCAACCTGCCGATAACGGACTGTCTGATCGTCTCGCTGCGCCTGGTGAACAAGAAGCTGTTCGAGGTGGTGGTGCTGTCGCTGGCCGCCATGGCCCTTGCCATCGTCGGCGTGCTGAGCGTGATCGGGTGGATCTGGACCATCCCGTGGACGCTGATGATGGTTTCCATCATCTACCGTCAGCTGGCGGGGTACACGCCGGACGGCGCCGGCACCGGCGGGCGCGACCCGAGCGCCGGACCGCCACGTGGCAGCATCGAGGTCTGAGATCCACGGTCACGGGCGCCGGCATTTGACATCGACCATGGCAGAAACGAAAATCTCGCGCCCTACTCTGGCTACGTAGCTCAGCTGGTTAGAGCACAGCATTCATAATGCTGGGGTCGTTGGTTCAAGTCCAACCGTAGCTACCACCTCTTCCCTCGTCCGCTCCGTCCGTGAACCGTGGCGGACGCGGCGGAACGAATCCTGCACCATACGTTCCACGCTCGTCTTCGGTTGGAACCCGTGGCCTATGACGGAACTGCTCTTGATCGCGCTCGGGGTCGCCCTGCTGACCGCAGGCGGCGAGCTTCTGATCCGCGGTGCGCTCGCCGCGGCGCGACGGCTCGGCGTCTCGCCGCTGCTCAGCGGTCTGGTGATCGTCGGCTTCGGCACCTCGGCGCCGGAGCTGGTGGTGTCGGTGAATGCCGCCCTGGCGCGTCGCCCCGACATCGCCATTGGCAACGTGGTCGGCAGCAACATCGGCAACGTCCTGCTGATTCTCGGCGTCTGCGCGTTGATCACGCCGTTGACGGTCAAACCACTGGCGCTGCGTCGCGATGCCGTAGCCGTGGTGGCGGCCAGCGTGCTGTTCATCGTGCTGGTCGCCGGCAGCGCGCTGGCGCGTCCGGATGGCGTCGTGCTGCTTGGCATGCTCGCGGCCTATCTGGTCTGGGCCTACGTCAGCGAGCGCACACTGGTGGCGCCGGCAGCGGAGCTGCATCTGGCGGAAGAACAGGCCTTGACCGCGTTGCCTCACTCCGGGCTTGCCATCGGGGCGGCTGTGGCGGCCGGACTGATCCTGCTCGTCGCCGGCGCGGAGTCGCTGCTGAATGGCGCTGTGGCGCTGGCGCTCGATATGGGGTTGTCGGAAGCGGTGGTGGGTCTGACTCTCGTGGCGGTAGGAACCTCCCTGCCGGAGTTCTCGATCTCCCTGATCGCCGCCATACGTGGTCAGGCCGACGTCGCCGTAGGCAACGTGCTGGGCAGCAACGTGTTCAACCTGCTGGGCATTCTCGGGGTGTCGGCACTGCTGCAGCCGCTGCCTGTGACCGGGCGTATCATCGAGTTCGATCAGTGGGTGATGCTGGCCGCCGCGCTGCTGCTGCTGGTGTTTCTCCACACCGGCAGACGCCTGAGCCGGCTGGAAGGAGGCATTCTGCTGCTCGGCTACGTCGGCTATCTGGGATACAGCCTGGTCTGATGAACGGTCGGGAACACGTCGGGGCATCGGTTGCGTTCAGTCCCGGATCCCCTCGACCCGAGTGGGCGGCATCCGCGTGTATCGGCGCGTGTGCTGGATGCTCGCATGGCCGAGGTAAGCCTGCCCTCGCAATGACCGGAGGCAAGTATCGGCGGGCCGAGGATCAGCCCCGCCACCGCGCTCTGGTGCGAACGGCTTTCAAAGTTGCTTCATTCGATCTAGAGTTTTCGGCGGGGTACTGGGACACTGAGCAATGAGACCGGCACTAATGAGATCGGTCGCGCCGTTGACGTTGGCCTGCATCTGCATCGGCGGCTGCGGCGGTGGTGGCGGCAGCGGCCCCTCGGCGAGCGCGCCGGCCCAGCCCGCGTCGAGTCCGCCTCCTGCGCAACCGAGCCCTCCGAAGGTGCCCGACATCAGTTTCGTCGCGACCGACGCGGTCGTGCAGTCGGGGACCACGACGACCCTCACGTGGACGTCGGCAGACTCGACGTCCTGCCGGGCCAGCGGCGACTGGTCCGGGCCAAAGGGTACGGACGGCGCTGAGACGGTCGGGCCCTTGCAGGCTCGCGCGACCTACACCCTCACCTGTGCAAACGGCAGCGAGAACGCGGTCGCCATGCTGGCCGTAGACGTTCGCAGTGCCGTCACCATCGAATGGAGACCGCCCACGGCAAACGTCGACGGAAGCAGCCTCGAGGATCTGGCCGGTTTTCGCATCTACCAGGGTTCCGCGAGCCGCGATTACGATGATTCCGTCCGGATCAATGACCCGGCGGTCACCCGTCATGAGGTGCTGCTGATCTCCGGCCGCCGTTTCGTCACCATGACGGCGCTCGACGCCGAAGGCAACGAGAGCGCCTTCTCCAACGAGGTCGTCAGAGTCGCCCCGTGAGCAGGCCGAACCCCGAGCCATGACCGACGATGATCCCGTGCCCGATCCCCGTGCCGACTTCTTCGAGCGCTTCGACGACGTTCCGTTTCACCGCTACCTCGGCCTGCGCCTGAAGGAGCGCCGCGACGGCTTTGCGCGTCTGCGTCTCGAGGTCGGTGAGCACACGCCGACCGGTATTGGCGGCAGCGTCAACGGCGGCGTGATAGCCACGCTCGTCGACATGGCGGTGCTTCCGGCGGTGTTCACCGGCATGCGCGAGGGCAGCCTGCCTGCGGGAACCGCGGATCTGCAGGTGACCTATCTGCGCCAGGCCCACGGGACGTGGCTGGACGCCGAAGCGACGGTGATCAAACGCGGCCGCCAGCTGTGCGCGGTGGAGGTGAGCGTTCGCAACGACGACGGCGTGCTCTGCGCCCGGGCTCGCGTGCTCTACGCGCTGCGTTCGGGTTCGACGTGAGCCTGCCGGACGGGTTCCGGATCGTCCGTCGCGACGTCTCGTTCGCACCGCAGCTTGCAAACCTGTTCGAGCACTATCTGCACGATATGGCGGAGTGGTTTCAGTTCGATACGGGCCCGGATGGGGCTTACCGCTACCCGGTGCACGGGTGCTGGCAGGACGACGGCGTCGTGTACGTGCCCTACGCAGGGAACATTCCCATCGGCTTCGCCGCGGTGGCGTGGCTGGCTGCCGAGGACCAGGCTGAGTGCCGCGACATGAAGGAGTTTTTCGTCGTTCGCCGGCACCGGCACGGTGGTGTCGCGGACGCGCTTGCCGGTCATGTCTGGGATCGGCACCCGGGTCCCTGGGTGGTTCGGGTGTATCGCGGCAACCGACCGGCACTGCCGTTCTGGCGCAGGGCGGTGGCAGCCCATAGTAGCGGCGCCTTCAGCGAAACGGAGCAGCAGTCGAACGACAAGAGCTGGAGCTACTTCAGCTTCGTCAGCGACCCGGTCAACCGGGAAACCACGCCATCGTCCTGAGGCCTGTCGGCGCCGTGGACGGTTACTCGCCTTCCTCCTCCGGCGGGTTCTCCTCGAGGCGGGCACCGGCGAGGATGCCGGGCAGGGCGTAGTTGCCCTCGTGGCAGGCGTATTCGTAGATCGGCCCTGCCGTGCGCCGCAGAGTCAGCTCGCCGCTCCACGGTTCCGTATAGGCGCCGGGATCGTCGACGGTGAAAGCATAGAGAACGGCGTCCTCGCCGGTGCGGGTGAAGCGTTCGGTGACCACCGCCTCTGGGGTCATGTAGAACTGATGCTTGATGGCGGCACGGAAGCTCTGGCCCGGATGGAAGTTGGTGGTCTCCACCACCAGCGTGCTGCCCTCCCAGCGGCCGATGGAATCGCCCATCCACGGGCGCACGCTGTCCGGTAGATGCTCGGAGTCGAGGCGGATGATGCGGGCGTCGTGGTTCATCTCCACGTGAATCAGCACGTGGCCCGGGGACTGCACGATCTGGTAGTTGTTGTTGTACAGCACCGGCAGCATCGGCGGGCCGCCGGTGCTGCCGAAGCCGACGATGCAGCGCTCGCCGAGGGGACGCTGCTCCGGGCCGTCGAACCCTCCCTGGACTCGCAGCAGGAACTGTCCCAGTTTCGCACGGGTCCCAAGCCGCATCGGCAGCCTGCCGTTCGCCGGCGATACCAGAATGCTGCTGCGGATTTCGTCGCCGACGCGCAGCGCGCGGGTGCCCGGATCCATCCAGAACGAGTTGTACCCCCCGACGTCGCCGCCGGCCTGCAGGCCCTCCTCCGGGACCTCGTCGATCGAGGCGAAGAACTCGGCGTTGCGGTTTTCCCAGGCCGCCGCCTGTACCTCGGTGAGCACCAGACTGTCGAACTGATCCGGGCGTGTCAGGGCCGTGATGGTGGCGTTGGTCCACAGCCCCTGCAGATCCGGATCGCCGAAGACGGTGCGCGGCGGCTGCCAGTCCGCGGCGGAGGCGACCTCGGTCAGGCCGACGTGAGCCAGGCCGAGCGCGGCAAGACCGAGCGCGAACCATCGTGTCGTAGCGTTCATGGTGCTTTCCTCCCGGGCAGCGGCTCTTTGCGCAGGTGGCCGTACATCAGCTCCTCGACGAACTCCACGCACTTGAACTGCTGCAGGCGCGCGTCCGCTCCCACGCGTCGGTAGAGGGGCATGCGGATGGTCCACGGCCGGGTGAACACCTCGGGATCTTCGATCCGCGCTTCGTATTCCATGATGTAGTAGCTGGTCGGAGTGTAGCGCTCGGTCACCTTGAGGGCGCTGCTGTGATGGTTGCCGGCGCGGTCGAACCAGGTACGGTCGTTCTGTCCGGTAACCTCCACGACCAGGGTATCTTCTTCCCAGCGCGCGTAGGACTGCCCCATCCAGCTGTCCACCGGCGCTTCGCCCGGATCTTCCAGCTGCAGGTTGCGGGTAGCGCCGGCGAACTCGTAGGCGATGAAAATCGCGCTGTCGCTGTGGAAGATCTGGAACGGGAAGGGCAGGTAGGTGGCGCGCGGCACGCCCGGCAGATAGCACCTGATCTCCGGATCCCGGGCGAGCCAGTCGGCCTGATTGTCCAGCTGCTGCTGACGCGCCTGATCCGTGTAGGGGATCTCGTTGCCCTCCACCACGCCGAGCCCTGCCGGCACCGCCCCCACCGCGCCGAGTGCCACCACCTCGGGGGCGGGCACGGGACCGAAGGGACCCGGGACCATGGCCAGCGCGGCCTTCGCCGGATGCGCGAGTAGATCGTAGTTGGCCGTATTGAGCACCTGCCAGACACCGTTCAGGTCGGGCTTGCCGTCGGGCATGCGCGGAATTGCATCGGCAGCCGCGGCCCAGCAGGGCAGCAGCAGCGCAACGATCATCCAGTCAGCGTGCCTCACGAGTCGCCCTCCGCGTCCACGTCCGCCAGAGCGCCAGCGCGCCGCTGGCGGCGGCGACGGCCAGCGGTGCCAGCAGCACCTCCCAGCGCGTCATCAGGTAAAAGCCGGCGGCGCCGCCGATCCCGAGCAGGAGTCCCACCACGGCGACCGTGCGTTTGAGATTCGGCGCCACCAGCGCGGGAAACAGCACCAGACCGAACGCGCCGAACGCGACGCCGCCGTAGATGGCGGTTTCCACCGCTCCCGTGTGCCAGGGTTCCACGCAGGCGCCGCCGACCATTCGGTCGACGGGGCAGCGTCCATCGACGATCGAGACGGCCCAGCGGCTGCCGACGACAGCCAGCGCCACGACGGCCACGGCGGTCACGGGCACCAGCATCCAGCGCAGGATCCTGCCGATCATGCTCTCCCCTGTTTCGCGGCCAAGCGTAGCCGAGGCCGGACCGTCTGGTCCACGGCCACTCAGCTGTGACCGAGCACGGGATGTGGTTCGTAGCCCTGTTCCAGGGACTTCACGTCCTCCTCGGACAGTTCGATCTCGAGCGCCTCGATCGCGTCCTGCAGGTGGTGCGGTTTGGAGGCGCCGATGATCGGCGACACCACGCCCGGCTTGCCGAGCATCCAGGCCAGGGCGGTCTGCGCCGGCTTGACGCCGAGCCGGGCGGCCACGTCGGCGTTGCGATCGACGATGTCCAGATCCGACTCGCGCCGGTACAGATAGCCGGCGAACTCGTCGGAACCGGCGCGGACCGTATCCTTGATGGTATCCCGGGTGCGGGCGAGATAGCCGCGTGCCAGCGGGCTCCAGGGAATCAGTCCCACTTTCTGGTCGAGGCACAGCGGGATCATCTCGCGCTCTTCTTCGCGGTAGATCAGGTTGTAGTGGTTCTGCATGGTCACGAAACGCACGCCGCCGAGCGCGTCCGCGGTGAACAGGTACTTGGCCATCTGCCAGGCGAACATGCTCGAAGCGCCGATGTAGCGCACCTTGCCTTCGGCCACCAGATCGGACAGCGCCTCGATGGTCTCCTCGATGGGCGTGCGATAGTCGAAACGGTGAATCTGATACAGATCGATGTAGTCCATGCCGAGGCGCTCGAGCGATGCGTCACACGCGGCCATGATGTGTTTGCGTGACAGCCCCCAGCGGTTGCGGGCGCGCCCGTGGGTGCCGTTGAAACACTTGCTGGCGATGACCACGTCCTCCCGGTCGATGCCGAGTTCTTCCAGGGCCCGGCCCAGGACCTGCTCCGACACCCCGTTGGAGTAGACGTCGGCGGTGTCAAAGAAGTTGATGCCGGCTTCGAGAGCGGCGGAAACGAACGGCAGCGCTTCGTCGAACTCGAGGATCCAGTCGCGCCATTCCCGGGAACCGTAGGTCATCATGCCGAGGCACAGGCGCGACACCCGGAGGCCCGTGTTTCCCAGATTCGCGTACTTCATGACTCCCCCTTTGATGGCTTTTTCGCCCAGCGTCGTCGAGACTACCACGGTCATTCACGGAGATGCCCCGCCATGCGTGAGACCGGACCGATTCCACGCCTGTTCGTTGCGCTGGGCCTGACGCTGCTCGCCGGTCTTGTCCTGGCGGCGCCGCAGGTGGGCGATAGCGCACCGGACTTCGAGCTCGAAGCCAGCGATGGCGCGACCTACCGCCTGAGCGACTACCGCGGCGAGCGGGCCGTGGTGATCGCCTGGTTTCCCAAGGCCTACACCAGCGGCTGCACCATCGAGTGCAAATCGCTGGCGGAGAACGGCCACCTGATCCGCGAGTACGACGTGGTCTACTTCATGGCCAGCGTCGACCCGGTCGAAGACAATGCGGGCTTTGCCGCCGAGCAGAACGCCGACTTTCCGTTGCTCAGCGACCCGTCGAAGGAGACCGCCCGGGCTTTCGGCGTGCTCAGCCCGGCCGGCTACGCCAGTCGCCACACCTACTACATCGGTGCCGATGGCCGGATTCTCGCCATCGACCGCAACGTCCGACCGGCCACGTCGGCTGAGGACATGGCGGCGATGCTCGGCAAGCTGGGCGTGGCGCGCAGCGACTGACTCGGAAAAACCGAAGGATTCCTCAGTCACAAACCGCTGTCGCCACGGCCGGTCGAATCGGAGACTGAAGGCACGCTCTCCATCGGTTGCCCGCCATGTCGTCTGCACAGCTGCGTCTGGTCCCCGAAGTTGCCCGACCGCAATCCATCCGGTCGTTGCCCCGTGGCTTGCCCGAGAGGCGGGCGCAGGGCGATCTGCTGTCCCAGGTCTTCGTTGCCGCGCTGGTCGCTGATCGGGGTCCCGACGGCGCCTGCCGGGTTCTCGAGCATCGTCACGCCAGGGCGCGTCATGCCCGGGTTCTGGCTGATCTCCTCGCCATGGTCGAGAACCCGCTACGACTGCGTGATCTCCCAGACCGGGTCGACGGCGTCGAGGACGCACTGGCCGTTTACGACGTTGCCCGGCTGGCCATCGACGGTGAGCGTGCCGCAGGGCGGGTTTTTCTCGAGGATCTCGCCGAAACCCTGCTGCTGCCGCCAACGCTGGTGCGATGGTTCGAGGAGCGTTCCCATCCCGCTGGCGTTCGCGCCTAGCGCAAGAGCTTCTCGTCCGGCGGTGCGCGTCGCGGGCGGCGCAACGTCGTGTCAGCATCACCAGCCTGTAATCGATTGGCCCGAACAGCTGCAAGATCTATTGGCTGTGGCCACAGAAAATGCAAGTTCTATAGAGCAGAGACAAAAAACACTCTTAAGAAGAGGGTCATATTGCCCTGAGTTCAAGCCAGACTCTCACCCAAAAGCCCTCCGCTCGATCAAACCGTCCTTGAGCCAGTCGATCAGTGCGCGGAGCCGGGATGGCACCATGCGCCCACCGTGGTAGACCAGACTGACGGGCCACGGCTCCGGCTGATACTCCTCGAGGATGGTGAGCAGCTCCCCGGCTGCGATCAGATCCCTGACCTGGTAGGAGAGAAACTGCCCGAATCCCATGCCGCTGACGCAGGCGGCCGTGGCAGCAGCGATTTGATTGACGCCGAACCGTCCATCCACCGGGATCGATATGTCTTTTCGGCCGTCGGAGAACAGCCAGGTGGTTTCCAGACCGGGCAGATTCTGCTGCCGAACGCACGGCAGCCGTGAAAGCTCGTCGGGATGATCCGGCAGTTCGGATTGCTTCAACAGCCGTGGGCTCGCAACGGTCACGCGGCGCACCTCACCCAGGCGGATGGCGACCAGCGAGGAATCGGCCAACGCCCCGATGCGCAGTGCCAGATCGATACCCTCGCTCACCAGGTCCACATTGCGGTCCAGCAGCAGCAGATCTGCCCGGACCCCGTGGTGGTGCAGCAGGAACTCGGCAATGAGCGGGGCCAGATGCATGCGTCCGAACTCGACTGGCGCGGTTACCCGAAGCGCGCCGCTGAGCTCCGCCTGGTTCCGCGCAACGGCTCGTTCGGCTTCTTCGACGTCGGCCAGGATAGCCCGGCAACGCTCGAGAAAGTCCTGGCCCTCCGGGGTGAGCGACATGCGGCGCGTGGTCCGTCGCAACAGCACGACCCCGAGATGCTTCTCCAGCGCCGCCAGGCCGCGGACCACCGAGGCCTGGGAGCGATCCAGCGCATCGGCGGCCGCCGTGAGACTGCCCCGATCGACGATCTCGACGAACGTGCGCATCGCGGTCAGCTTGTCCATGGATCGATGATTATTGCGATTTTCGCATTAGTAAAGTGCTATTTAGGGTATTTATCCGGAAACCGGACATAGTCAGGATCTCCCACGCTTCCATACCCGACTGCCAAGGAGAGATCCCATGACCGATACACGAGCAAAAACCAATGGCGCCCACCACGTCGGGCTGACGGTTCCCGACGTCCACGCCGCGACCGCCTTCTTCATCGACGCTCTCGGATTCCGCCAGGTCGGCGGCAATCCCGACTATCCCGCGACCTTCGTCAGCGATGGCGCCATCATGATCACGTTGTGGCAGGCAGAATCGCCGGAGCGCGCAACGCCCTTCGATCGGCGCGCCAACATCGGGCTGCACCATCTCGCGCTGCGGGCGAAAGACATCGATGGCCTTGCCGCGGAACTCGGCCGGCGGGACGACGTGCAGATCGAGTTCCAACCCGAGGACCTCGGCGCCACCGGCATCCAGCACATGATGTGCCGCATCCCGGGCAACATTCGTGTGGAGTTCATTGCCGCATGACTCAGTCGCCGTTCCACATCGGAGAGCAGCACGTCCAGGACCGCGTGGGCGTGCGGGAGTCCATCGAGCCCTGGGCACGAAAGGTGATTCGCCCGTTCCTGCCGGACCAGCACCGCGATTTCTATGCCCAGTTGCCGTTCGTCGTTGCGGCTGTACGGGACGAAGATGACCGCCCGTGGGCCACGCTGCTGGTGGGACCGCCCGGCTTTCTGCAGTCACCCGAAGCGCGCAGCCTGCGGATCGACGCCCGACCCCTGCCGGGAGACGCGCTGGAGGGTTCGCTGACGGCGGGTGCCGAGATCGGGCTGCTCGGCATTCAGTTGGAGACCAGGCGACGCAATCGCGTTAACGGCAGGATCACCGAAACCGGTAGGGCAGGACTCAGCTTCCGGGTGGATCAGGCCTTCGGGAACTGCCCTCAGTACATCACCGAGCGTCAGTGGCACCACGTTCAGGTCGACCGCACGGCGTCGTCGGCGTACCGCCGCAGTGATCTGAGCCAGCACCAGAGGGCCTGGATCGAATCGGCCGACACGATGTTCATCGCCAGCGGCTACCGCGGCGACGCTGCCCGCAGCGGCGCCTCGGGCATGGACGCATCGCATCGGGGCGGCCAGCCGGGATTCGTCCGGGTACTCGGCGACCGGCGCCTGGTGTTTCCCGATTACGCGGGTAACAACCATTTCAACACCATCGGCAACCTGGTGATGGATCCGCGCATCGGCCTGCTGTTCGTCGATTTCCAGCGCGGCAGCCTGTTGCAGATCAGCGGGATCGCCAGCATCGAATGGGGGTTGCCGGAGGTGGCGAAGCACCCCGGCGCCCAGCGCCTGATCTACGTCGACATCGAGGCCGTCGTGCAACTCGACGCGGTACTGCCGCTGCGCTGGAGCGGACCCGGTGAGAAAACCCGGTCGCTGACGCTGAGACGCCGGATCCGTGAGAGCGTGGACGTCACGTCCTTCGAGTTCGCGGCGAGCGACGGCGGCAGCCTGCCCCGGTTCGAGCCCGGCCAGCATCTGCCCATCGAGCTTCCGGTCGACGGCGTTCCCACGCCGATCAAGCGGACCTACACCCTGTCCAACGATCCCGCCGAGGGTTGCTACCGCATCAGCGTCAAACGCCTGACCGACGGGCTCGCATCCCGGCTGCTCCACGATCGGCTTCGAGAAGGCGACGTGATCGGCTCGACGCCACCCGCCGGCGACTTCGTCCTCTCGTGCAACGGCAGGCCGACGGTCCTGATCAGCGCCGGAGTCGGCATCACGCCGATGGTGAGCATGCTGCATGGGCGCTGCCCGGATCAATCCGTGATCTTCGTGCATGGCGCGCGCGATGGCGCCCATCACCCGTTTGCCGCGGAAGTGGGCCGGGTTGCGGCGGAGGACTCGATGGTGACGACCCATACCGCCTACAGCCGCCCGCGGGAGGAGGACGTCCTCGGGCGCGACTTCGACACAGTCGGTCGCCTGAGCGGCGACGTCGTCGCCGGATTGCTGCCCACCCTCGACGCCGATTTCTATCTGTGCGGGTCGCCAGGCTTTATGTCAGACATCATGGCGGGTCTCATTCATCTGGGCGCAAACCCGGTCCAGATACATACGGAGAGCTTTGGCCCCGCAGGCTGAGCGTCGTGCTCAACTATCCGTGAGGGCAGCGGAACGGCTACGCCTCACCTGCCCCGGCGGTTGCCCGACCACCTTGCGAAAGGCATTGCGGAACGCCGCCTCGGATTCGTAGCCCACCGCCTCGGCGATCTGCGCCATGGAATCATCCGTGCGCGTCAGCAGATCGATCGCCATTTGCATCCGCCAGCCCGTGACGTAGGCCATCGGGGACTCTCCGGCCGACGCCTTGAAAGCCGCCGCGAACGCAGCGCGACTCATGCTGGCTTCCGCTGCAAGCAGGTCCACTGACCAGCGCCGTTCAGGTGCGGCATGAAACCCGCTGAGTGCCCGGCCAAGGCGCGGATCCGCCAACGCGGCCATAAGACCCACACACGCTCCAGATTCGATGTGCTGACGCAGCGCGAATACCACCAGCACATGAATCAGATGATCGATGACGGCGCTTCGTCCGGGATGGTCAGCGAAGGCTTCGCTGATCAGCAGGTTGAGTAGATTTCGCGTGTCGCCGACGGCCGAGTCCGCCAGATCGATGACGAACGCATCCGGCAGGCTGTCCAGCAACGGCCAGGCGGCCCGGCTGCGGAACTCGATGTATCCGCACAGCATCCGCGTGACCGGCACACCTGCCTGAATGGGTGGGGCTTCGTTAACGGCGACGCCTTCGGGGATGTGCTCCTCCGGCGTCAGAAAATGCCCGGCGTCCCGAGGAAACAGCACGAAGTCGCCGGGGTGGAGCCGGCGTGGTGCCGACCCCTCCAGGTGCAACCAGCAGTCTCCGGACTCCACCAGGTGAAAGGTGCCGGTATGCCCGCCCGAAGTATTCACCGCCCAGGCGCCCCCACACATCGCGGCCTCGGTAGAGACGCCGGCGGTGAGCCCGAGGCGGGAGAGGATCAGGCTGAGTGCATCTTCGTTCTGCAGCACGAACAAGACGATATCGAATATTTTCAGGACTTTCTAGGATATATCGTCCATTCGACAGGATCTACAGTGGCTGCACATTCACACGAGGAGACTACCATGACCACCGACATCGCCACCTCCAACCCCGGCTCCTTCGACGCCGACGTCCTCCATGCCGAGCGGCCGGTGCTCGTCGACTTCTACGCGGACTGGTGCGCGCCCTGCAAAGCCATTGCCCCGGTGGTCGCCGACCTCGCCCGCCGCTACCACGGCCGCCTGGACGTCAGAAAAGTCGACGTCGATCAGAGCCCGTCGCTGGCCAGCCGCTTCGGCGTTCGTGGCATCCCCACGCTGATCCTGTTCAAGAACGGCGAAGTCGCCGAATCCATCGTCGGGGCCGCATCGAGCCGGCGGCTCGAGACGTTGATCGAAGACCACACCCAGGAGGCCTGACGGCAAAGACCTGCCTGAACAAGGAGACCAACATGAATCACAGGAACCAGAAAAACCCGCAACGGGTTCCCGGGCGTCCACTCAGGACCGGACGCTCACGACTCAGCGCTTCGAAGCGCAGCGCCCGCAGCCTGCTCCGCCACCTGTTCCCGGCGGCAATGCTGGCCATGACGCTCAGCCTGCCATCCGGCGTGCAGGCAGACGGCCGCTTCGAAGCAGCCATGGCCATCGTCGTGCCGCCGGATCAATCGGACGTCGAGCGGATGATCGAGATCATGGCGCTCGAGGACGACCCGGAGAACGCACGGGCCCTGCAGGCGCAACTGCTGCGCCTGTATCGCTCCGAAGAATTCCGGCAGAGAACGGCCAGGGTATACGCCAAGTATCTGTCGGAAGACGAGCTCCACCATCTGGCCGAGACCTTCCAGCATCCGGCCTTTCGCCGGTATCGGGAAGTCGCCCCGGAAATCATGGTGGAACTCGCCGCACTCGAACGCGACCTGTTCGCGACCATGCAACCCTAAGCAACCCAAAGTAAGGAGGACACATGTCCCGTATATCACCAATCGACCCGAACACGGCCACCGGACCCACCGCAGAGCTTTTCGAAGCCGCAAAGCAGAAGATGGGCGGCGTACCGAACGTCCTGCGTGTTCTCGGCAACTCCGCGGCAGCCCTGAAAGCGTATCTGACGCTCTCGGACGTCCTTGCGGAGACCAGTTTCAACGCCCGCGAGCGGGAGGCCATCGCGCTCACCATCGCCGGCGCCAATGACTGCAACTACTGCGCTTCGGCCCACGGCTTCATTTCCAGAAACCTGAAGGTCAGCGACAGCGAAGTGCGCCAGCACCTGCGCGCGGAAAGCGACCAGCCGCGGCTCAATGCCGCGTTGCAGTTCGCGAAAGCCGTGGTGGACAGGAAAGGCTGGGCTGGTGACGAGCACCTCGCCACCGCTCGTGACGGCGGTCTCACCGATCAGGAGATCATCGAGATCGTCGCGCTCACGGCAGCAAACATTCTGACCAACTACGCCAATCACATTGCCGACACGGAGATCGATTTCCCGGCCCTGGCGGTCTAGACCGGCGGCCGCCCCATCTCACCGTGGGGCGGCCCGCACCCTCCATCTCGTCAGCGGCTTACCGCGACGCGCGCCGCCGTGGATCGTATTCGATGCCAAGCTTCTTCATGCGATAGGCCATGGTCGACGGCTTCAGCCCTACGAGCTCCGCCGCTCCCCCGGCGCCCGACACGCGGCCCTCGGCCTTGTGCAGCGCTGCGAGCAGGTTCGCCCGCTCCAGCTCCCGGAAATCTTCATCGGTGAGAATCTCGCCGGACCGCTCCCGTGGCTTCGCGACCGTCGGCGCACCCGATGGCGTGAAGACCTGCTCGAGCCGCAGCTTGGGGCCCTGCGTGAGTACCACAGCGCGTTCGATGACGTTCTTGAGCTCACGTACGTTGCCCGGCCAGTCGTGGGCCTCGAGCATGGCCAGCTGCGCCTGGGTCAGGTGCACGGATTCCCGCCCGAGCTCTTCGCAGATGCTGTGCAGAAAGTGCTGAGCCAATGGACCGATGTCGTCGAGTCGTTCGCGCAGGGGCGGCACCTCTATGGGGAACACGCTCAGGCGATAGAAAAGATCTTCGCGGAACCGGCCGGCTTCGATCTCTTGCTCCAGATCCCGATTGGTCGCCGCAATCACGCGTACGTCTACACGCACCGTGTGCTCGTCACCGACGCGCTCGAATTCCTTTTCCTGCAAGGCTCGAAGCAGCTTGCTCTGCAACGCAAGCGGCACCTCCCCAACCTCATCGAGAAACAGCGTGCCGCCATCGGCCAGCTGCAATCGGCCAACTCTGTCCCGCTGGGCGCCGGTGAAAGCGCCTTTGACGTGGCCGAAGAACTCGCTTTCGAACAGCTCCGCAGGAATCGAGGCGCAGTTGACCTTGACCAGGGGATTGTCGGCGCGATCACTTCGGTCGTGAATCGCTCGAGCGATACCCTCCTTGCCGACCCCTGTCTCGCCACGGATCAGCACGTTCACCGGCGTGGCCGCCACGGCCTCGATCTGTTCCAGCGTCCGCTTCAGCGCCTGGCTCTCGCCGACGATGCCGCTGTAGTGGCTGGTCACCCGGATCTCGTCGCGCAGGTAGTCGCGTTCGCGCTCGAGCTGGGCGTTGAGACGGCTTATCTCCCGGAAGCTCTGCTCGCGCTGCTGCTCCAGCTGGCGCCGCTCCGAGATGTCGCGAAAAACCACCACAGCGCCGATGATCCGTCCCTCCTCGCGGACCGGCGTGCTGGTGTATTCCACCGGAATGCTGCGCCCGTCCGAGTGCCAGAAGACCTCCGAGTCCTCGCGGTGGACCTTGCCGTCCGTAAGTGCGAGATAGACGGGGCACTGCTCACGCGGGTAGGGACTGCCGTCCGCGTGAGAATGGTGGTGCACGTCGTGGACCGGCTGGCCGAGGATGTCCTCCTGGCGCCAGCCCAGGATCTCAGTCGCAGCGCGGTTGACGAACGTCGCCCGCCCTTCGGCGTCCAGGCCATACACGCCTTCCCCGGCGGCACCCAGAATCAGCTCGTGCCGCCGCAGCACACGTGCGAGTTCCAACTGCGCCTGCGAGCGCTGCGCCTCGAGAGCCCGGCGCTCCGAGATGTCCCGGAATACCGCAACGGCACCGGTGACTCTGCCATCCTCTCGAATCGGCGTGCTGATGTATTCCACCGGAATCGCGCGCCCGTCGGAGTGCCAGAACACTTCGTCGTCGCCGCGGTGCACAATCCCGTCGGTGAGGGCCTGGTAGATCGGACAGTTCTCCCGGGGGTACGGCGTGCCGTCCGCATAGGAGTGGTGGTGCACGTCGTGAATCTGCCGACCCAGGATGTCCTGCTCACGCCAGCCGAGAATCTCCGTCGCGGCACGGTTCACGAAGGTCGCCCTGCCCTGATCGTCCAGACCATAGATGCCCTCACCGATCGCTTCGAGAATGAGTTCGTGCCGGCGATGCAGGTGCTCGGCACCCTCAGCATCCTGGGGCACCGACGGCGCCAGCATCAGGCAGGTTACCGGCTCCGGCTCGGAAGCCACCGGCCAGAGCCAGAGCCGGCCACTGCCGTTCGACCCATCGGCCAGGGTCACCGACAGGGCTTCGATACGTTCGCCACCAGCGATCGCTTGCCGAATCGTCTCGGCCGTGGGAGCGTCGCGCACCGGCAGCAGATCCGAGACACGGAGCCCGGCCGTGCCGTCGCGATCGACGCCGCGGTCGGACCGCCATGCCGCATTCAGGCCGAGACAGTTTCCCTGCCCATCGAGCAGCGCCATCCAGAGCGGCGCCTCCTCGATCGGCACCAGCGGGTCTCGGCTCACCGGCATTCCTCCCAAATCTTTGGGCGAATCTATCGCCAATTCCTGCGAGTCACAAATAACTGGGACACGGTGATCGTCACTTCCTCATAGATATCAAAGCGTTAAGGAATGGCACGAGTTCTGCTCTGACGGCCGGCAAACGCAAACTGCATAGAGAGCCCATGAGTCAGGACGTCCCAAGCGTGCCACCCTTTAGCGAATCATCTGCGCGCCACGCCACGCGTTTGGCCGAAGCAGCCTGGAATACCCGCGACCCCGACCTGGTCGTCCTCGGCTACGCACCGGACGCCCTCTGGCGCGATCGTGGCCAGACCCTGTCCGGGCGTGACGCGATCCGAGCCTATCTGGAGCGCAAATGGCGCCACGAGCTGCACCAGCGGACGGCCATGGCGTTGTCGAGCCATACGGTCAACCGCATTTCGGTGCGCGTGCAGTCGGAGTGGCAGCACAGCCGAACCGGTCAGTGGTATCGCACGTCGGGCACCGAACACTGGGAGTACGACGACAGTGGCCTCATCCAGAAACGCGACGCCAACCCCGACGATGAGCCGATTGGTGCGGGCGACCGGTCGATCGGCGTGCCGCGAGCCTAGCAACCGACCGCCTCTTTAACGCAGGACCCCGGGCATCCCCCCAACCCCTCCCCCCGGCCTGGGGCCCTGCTTTTTCCATCCAACTTCACCCCAAATCAACCCTGGCCCGCGCCGCCGGCTCGAGGCCATCGCGAAATGCCCAGGCGCCTTCGCCGGCGCGACACGCGATATCACGACCGCCGCCAGATCTCGTCGCGGAATTTCTCACCGGACCCGACAGACACGCGAGAAACCCCGACTTCCGCAGTCGTGGCCGGTTTGGCACGCAATCTGCTCAAGCACCCTTGCTGCTTACTGACATGTGTACTCACGCACTTCAGTGACAAACGCAGCGACGCAGAAGTGCCATCCAGAACCAAACTAAGGAAAACGCAAATGAGCAAATTGAAACCACTCTCGAGCACCAGCGTTGCCGCTCTGCTCGTGGCTGCCGCCCTGCTGAGCCTGCTCGGCACCGCTGCAGTCGCGCAAGGCGCGGAGTCCAGGGCAGCCACCGCCAAAAACCCGCCGGTGAACGATGGCCTGCCCCAGCCCGGCTTCACCGTCACCACGTGGAACACGGCGATCGTGATTACCGATCCGCAGAACGACTTTCTGTCGCCGGATGGGGTGACCTGGGGTGTCGTCGGCAAGAACGTCACCGACAACGGCACCGTCGACAACCTCGGCAATCTGTTCGAGGTCGCGGACAAGACGGGTATGCCGGTGTTCGTGTCGCCGCACTACTACTTCGAGCACGACCACCAGTGGAAGTTCGAAGGCACGCTCGAAACGCTCATGCATCAGATCGGCATGTTCGATCGCCCGCACGCGCTGACCCTGAAAGGCTTCGAAGGATCCGGCGCCGACTGGCTCGAACGATACAAGCCGTTCATCAACAACGGTCGCACCGTGGTGACGAGCCCCCACAAGGTGTACGGACCGGAAAGCAACGATCTGGTCCTGCAGCTGCGCAAGGCCGGTATCTCCAAGGTCATCCTTGGCGGCATGTCCTCCAATCTCTGCACCGAATCGCACATGCGCGAGTTGATCGAGCAGGGCTTCGAGGTACTGGTCGTCACCGATGCCACCGCGGGCGCCATCACCGAGCACTACGACGGCTACGCGGCCTCTCTGACCAACTTCCGAATGATCGCCAGCGCCGTGGACAACACCGAGAACACGGTTCGGGCAATCGAAACCGCCTACGGGCGCTAACCATAGACCCTTGAATCCATAGACCCACTGCTCCCAAGGAGAAACGACATGAACAAAGCGATTTCCACCCTGACCCTGGCCCTGGCCGTCGTCGTCTCGGCATCCGCGTTCGCGGCCGACGAGTACAACGTTTCCAAAGGCATCACCACTGCGGGCGTGCCCCTCGGACTGCACGGCGTCGACGCCGTCGCCCTCACCTCCATCCACGATGTGTCCGAAGGATCGGCCATGCACACCGTGGTGGTGGACGACGTTGCCTACTACTTCGACTCCGAACAGAACGCCAGCAAGTTCGAGCGCAATCCGGACCAGTACCTCCCGCAGTACGGGGGCTACTGTGCCTTTGCCGTGGCCCTGGGCAAGAAGTTCGATGGTGACCCCCGCTACGCGGACATCGTGAACGGCAAGCTGTACCTGTTCGTCAACGAAGAGATCTTCCACAAGTACAAGGAAGACGCCCGGCGGATTCTGCGCAAGGCCGAACGGACCTGGCCTTCGATCCAGCACAAGGCTGTCGAAGAGCTGTAACGCGACGGCGCGCGGCCGGACGAGAGTCCGGCCGCGTCGCTTCCCTCAAAGGAGAATTCACCGTGCGACCACCCCTACCACCGTTTACCGAAGAAACTGCAATCGTGAAGGTCCGCCTCGCCGAAGACGGCTGGAACAGCCGGGATCCGGAAAAGGTCTCCCTCGCCTATACGACGGACAGCGCCTGGCGCAATCGTGAACGCTTCGTCACGGGCCGCGCAGAGATCGTCGAGTTCCTCGCCGAGAAGTGGCAGAGAGAGCAGGAGTATCGGTTGATCAAGGAACTGTTCGCGTTCACCCGGAATCGGATCGCGGTACGCTACGCCTACGAATTCCACGACCCCGCAGGCCAGTGGTTTCGCGCCTACGGCAACGAGAACTGGGAGTTCGACGAGCTCGGCCTGATGCGGCGACGCTTCGCCAGCATCAACGATCTCCCGATCGACACCAGCCAGCGACTGTTTCACTGGCCTCAAGGACGGCGACCGGACGACCACCCGGGATTGACCGATCTTGGCCTTTAGGCAGGCGTCCACGGGCCGGGCGCCTCCGGCTCGAGCCTCCCGATGACACACCCCGCCATCCTGACCGGCATCGCCATGGTAGCGTTCGCCGGCAATTCGGTGCTCTGCCGCCTCGCGCTGAGCACCGGTCTGATCGACGCCGCCTCCTTTTCCATGACGCGAACGACCTCCGGAGCAGCCACGCTCACGCTGCTCGCCCTACTTGCCGGCAGGGGAGCGGGGGGCTTCACTGTAAGCTGGCGCGCGGCAGCCGCCCTCGCGGGATATCTGGTCAGCTTCTCCTATGGCTACCTGTCCGTAACCACGGCAACCGGAGCGCTGATCCTGTTCGGCACGGTCCAACTGACGATGCTTACCGCCGCATGGCGGAGCGGGGAACGCTTCGGATCGGCTGCCTGGTGCGGTTTGACACTGGCCCTGGCAGGACTGGCATACCTGCTGGCACCCGGCCTCGAGCAGCCGAGCACCGGCGGCGCTTTACTGATGATGGTGTCGGGCCTGTGTTGGGGTCTCTACTCCCTGACGGGCCGGCAAACCAGCGACCCAATGGCCGCAACCACCGGCAACTTCCTGCTGGCGGTTCCGGTCACCATCGTTCTCTGCGCGCCCCAACTGTTGACCGGAAGCACCGTCTCCGCCCCGGGGTTGCTGCTTGCGACTGCTTCCGGCGCCCTGGCCTCGGCTTGCGGCTACGCCGTCTGGTTCGCCGCCCTGCCGCACCTGAGTTCGGCGCAGGGCGCCGTCGTGCAGCTGACGGTTCCCGTCATCGCCGCTGTCGGCGGCGCTGTCCTTCTTGCCGAGCCACTGAGCCTGCGACTGCTGCTCGCTTCCGCCGCCACGCTCGGCGGCATCTGGCTGGTGCTGCGGCAACGCCTGCCGGCATCGGCAGGCCAACATACCCGGCAAGCTCGAAATTCTGGGAATCGCAGTCGCAAATTCCTGTGATTCACAGATTTCTGAACGCCTCGGGACCCGCAACTATTTGTTTTTCCAGGCATTTCGTTTTGGCGCGTTCCATGCACTGAAGGCTGCCAGCGACCACCAACAGCCGGGGATCGATATGCTTGCCTTCGATGATACGGACCAACTTCAGGACGCCGACCAGGACATCGCCATCCAGTGTCAGGCTTCGGGCTGCGATCCCAATCCCCTCGACAGAATCATCGGCAACAGCCCGCAGCTTGCCGACGCATTGCGCCAGGCAGGCACGGTAGCCGCCACCGAGGCCACGGTGCTGGTCCTCGGCGAGACCGGTACCGGTAAGGAACTGGTTGCCCAGGCGATCCACGACATGAGTCCGCGCCGCAACGCTCCGCTGATCAAGGTCAACTGCGCCGCGATCTCGGCAGGGTTGGTCGAGAGCGAGTTGTTCGGGCACGAAAAGGGCTCGTTCACCGGCGCGGTGACCCGGCGAACCGGGCGATTCGAAGCAGCCAACGGTGGCACCCTGTTCCTCGACGAGGTCGGCGAATTGCCACTCGACACCCAGGTCAAGCTACTGCGAGTACTGCAGGAAGGAGAGTTCGAACGCGTGGGAAGCAATCAGCCGATCAAGGTGGACGTTCGCATCATTGCCGCCACCAATCGGGATCTCGACGATCGGGTCCGGGCCGGCGAGTTCCGCGCGGACCTGCTGTACCGGCTGAACGTGTTTCCGCTGCAGATTCCACCGCTCAGGGCCCGGGTCAACGACATCCCAGCCCTGGTGGAGCACTTTCTCGCAAGGCTATCGCCAACGCTGGGCAAACGCCTGGACGGCGTCTCCAAACGATCCATGGCGCAGCTGAAGCGCTATCCATGGCCCGGAAACATCCGCGAGCTGCAGAACGCGATCGAGCGCGCCGCCATTCTCGCAACGACGCCCATCGTCGAGATCGATGATGCCAATCTCGACTGGGCGTCATCAGCCCCGGTTCTCGACGACGAGCAGCTGCCGACGCTGGAAGCTGCGTCCCGGCGACACATCATCACGGCCCTCGAGCGAACCAACTGGATGATCTCGGGCAAGGGCGGTGCCGCCGAAGTGCTGGACATCAATCCGAACACGCTGCGCTCGCGCATGAAAAAGCTGGGAATCAGACGGGCTGCCTGCACGGCCTGACGCCATCCGTCATATGTCGTCGCGACATTTCCCGGCACTAGCCGCTTCCCTGCCGCTACGTCGTTAACAACTGCGTCCACACCTGACTGGCACGCATTCTGCTCCCCTCCAGGACCGCGGCACAACATGCCGGTGACGAACCGCCAGCACCCGCCGCGGCTCCACACCAAATATTCGGAGAAACGCAATGAGCACTCGAGTAGCGATCGTCGGCGGTGCGCGGACACCGTTCGCCAAGGCAGGAACCCTCCTCAAGGAATACACATCACTGGATCTGGCGACCCACTCCGTGAACGGCGTGGTGCAGAAGCTGGACGTCGATCCCCACGTGGTGGACCGTCTGGTCTATGGGACGGTCATCGTGCATCCCGCCGTTCCGCACCTTGCCAGGGAAGTGAACTTCAAGAGCGTACTGCCGGCCTCGGTGGAGAGCCTGACGGTTACCGACAACTGCATTACCGGCACGTCGGCGATCGCCTCGGTCTACGATTCCATCATGCTCGGCCGTGCCGAGATCGGGATCGCCGGCGGCGTGGAGTCCATGTCCAACCCGCCGGTCCTGTTCCGCAGAACCGCCGGGCGACTGCTGCTGGAAGCAGGCGCGGCAAGGTCCCTGACCGAGCGGCTCCGCCGCTCCGCAAAGCTGCGGCCCTCCCACTTCCGACCGTGGTCGTATGGCATTGCCGAGCCGTCCACAGGTCTCACCATGGGCGAGCACACGGAAATTACCGTCAAGGAGTGGAAGATCGGCCGCCAGGAGCAGGACGACATTGCGCTGCGAAGTCATCACAACGCTCACGCGGCCACCGCCGACGGCCGGCTGCTCCGGGAGATTCAGCCCATCGGCAACGTCGAAAGCGACACGATGATCCGCCCTGACACCTCCCTCGAAGCACTTGCCAGGTTAGCGCCGGTGTTCGATCGCAGCGCCGCGGGAACGATCACCGCGGGAAACTCCAGCCCGCTCACCGACGGCGCCGCCGCAGTCATGCTCATGTCCGAATCCCGCGCTCAAGCGCTCGGTATCAAGGCGCTGGCCTACGTCAAGGACTTCCTGTCCGTGGGCATTCACCCAGCCGACGGTCTGCTGATGGGCCCGGGCATCGCCGTACCCAGACTCCTGCAGCGGAACAACCTCTCACTTGACCAGATCGATATCGTCGAGATGCACGAGGCTTTCGGCGGTCAGGTAGCGGCCAACATGAAAGCCTGGGCGAACGGGTGGAAGGAGTCCGCCATCGGCACCGTGGACCCGGACAGACTCAATCCGTTGGGCAGCTCGATCGCCATTGGGCATCCATTCGCAGCCACTGGGGCGCGGATTGCCACGACCCTCGCAAACGAAATGGAGCGCCGCAACGCCCGGTACGGCCTGATGAGCATCTGCGGCGCCGGTGCTACGGCAACCGCGATGCTGCTCGAGCGCTGAGGCGCTCAGACGGCCTGCAGCTGCTCAACAGCGCTCGACGGCTGCAGGATTCGGCCTTTTCCAGCTGATTCAACTAAAGGTGGTGACATGAACAGGATTCTCTCAATAAATGCCAGTGTCCGGGTCAACAGGTCGTTGTCGCGGGACCTTTCGAGGCGCTTCGAGCAGGGCTGGTTGGCCCGTTTTCCGCAGGACTCGGTTATCAACCGGGACGTCGGCGCTGAGCCGCCGCCGGTAATTTCGGAAGCCTGGATTGATGCGGCGTTTACCGACTCGGAGTCACGTAGCGATGCCCAGCACGCGGAGCTGGCGGTTTCGGAGGAGCTGATCTGTGAAGTCGAAGCCGCGGACGTGGTTGTCATCGCAACCCCTATGTACAACTACGGCATGCCGGCAGGTTTGAAGGCGTGGGTGGATCAGATCGTTCGAATCAATCGCACCTTCGATTTCGATCTTGCGCGAGGGGACTATCCGCTGCAGCCGCTCCTGCGAGACAAGGTGCTGGTTATGTTGACGTCTACCGGCGAGTTCGGTTTTGAGCGGGAAGGACCTCGGGCGACCATGAATCACCTCACCCCGCACCTGCGCACCGTGGCCAAGTACCTCGGCGCAACGACGGACTTCCACCTGGGCATCGAGTATCAGGAGTTCGGCGATGGTAGGCACGCGGATTCCAAGGCCGCGGCACACGGGCGGATTCCGCAATTGATCGAAGAGGTTGCCGGAGTTCTGAGCAGATCCTCACAGAAGAGCTGAACGTCACACCAACAGCGGTGTCGCATCAGGTCCGGGGGTCTGAGAGGTTTCTCATTGTTTGATTGTTTGCCAGACAACCACGGTGGCTCGTCCACGGCGCAATACGGCAGCGGACGAGCCTCGCTGCCCTGCGCCATGCTCGATGCGGGGTCGATCTGTTCGATGAACTAGGGTCAAGTGCACTCGAGCGTCCCCCTGCGGCCGCATCTAATCGCCGCGCCGCCCAAAGCCGTAGACGATCTGAATGCTGGCAATGGTCGCACTCGGTGAAGACAACTCGCCGACCAGCCGGTCGGTGAACGTCCCCGCTGGCGCCAGGTCCTCCGGAACCAGATCGACTTGAGTGTCGATTTCAGCGTCATCGATGAACAGGTACGCGCCACTCAGCGCCACACGCCAACTGGAATTGAGCTGGTAGGTGACCCCGGCGGTAAGCCAGCGTCGATCAGTGTCCGGGATCCGCGGCGTACGACGAAAGCGATCCGGCACCGGCGACTGGTCCATCGAATAGCCGATAGCGGCAGACCAACGGCTGGAAAAGCGATAGTCGACCCCGATGCCCGCAGTCCAGCTGTTGTTCCAGTCTTCCGGGGTGACGTCGTCCGGCGAGCCGTCGTCGAATCGTACGCGCAGCTCGTCGAACCGGCTCCAGCGCGTCCACCGGGCACCGACCGACACCGACACACGATCAGACACCAGGAAACGTAAACCCATCATCACACTCTCCGGCAGGTCGGTGTCAGCGCTTACGCCAACGTCTTGCCCGGCGCCGGGCACACCACGAAGATCACGATGACCGCTGAAGTCGTAGCTCATGCGCGACCGGTAGCTGAGGCCGACGCGAACTCGCTCGGCGACGTCGAAAGCGAGACCAGCGTTATAGCCGAATGCCCAGTCGTCACCTTCGACACGAGCAAAGCCGTCCGGGCGCGGAGAGCCATCGGGCCCCGGGAGAAAGACCGCCCGACTCAGCGTGACGTCGGCCCGTTGAGCGCTGATGCCGAAGCCGACTGACAATCGCTCGGTCGCTCTGAAGGCGACGGACGGATTGATGTCCACCGCCACCAATTCGGACTCGAGCGCATGGTAGCGGCCGACCCAGCCAGCGTCGTAGTCGGTCTTCAAGCCAAAGGGCGCGGTAATCCCCAGACCCAGCGACACCCGGTCGTTGAGCTCGTGGAACACGAAGAAGTTGGGTACGAGAGAGGTGTTCCCACCGTTGTCGTTCGGGCCAGCGCTCGCGATGCTGGTAGCGCCAAGCGTCTGCACCGAACTCTGGTTCCTGAAGCGCCCATCAGTTGAAATCAGCGCGGCACCGGCTTGAATCCGGGTGCCATCGAGATACCGCATAGCCGCGGGATTGTAGAAGATGCTCGAGGCATCCCCGCCGCTCAGGCCATTGCCGGCGAAAGCGCGGCCCATCTCCAGCGCACTGTGTTCATTGAGCTGAAAGCCACCTGCGTGGCTGTTGAGGGACGTAACGGTAAGCACTACGGCGAGCATTGCAGCAGCGCTGCATTGAGCAACTGAGGTCATGACGATTCTCCAGCGATGTTCGAACGCTGGAGTGCAGAACCCGTACCAACAACTCGGCCAACGTGCCCGACCCAGTATCTACGGTATGTTGGTCGATATCGGCCGCGCCGTTCCGCCGGGAGGCGGCCACGAAATTTCGCGCAACCGTGATTGACCGGGGCGACGTTTCGAGCTTTGCCCGCGCAGGCCCCGCAACAATGGGCGCCACGAACTTGGCATCGATCCTGCGCTGATCGGCACTCCTTCGAACGGGAAGTGGTGCCGTGAACAACTCGACTCCAAGACTCAAAGCGATCGCCGGCTTGGCTCTCTGTACAGCCTGCGCGATGGCTCAACCAGGGTGGGCCGAAAGTCCTGCCAGGGTCGCTCTGTCCATCGACAACGACATGTTTGCCCCCGGCGGTCTGGACCGCGACTATACGGGCGGCGCGCGAATGGCGGCGACAACCGCCGCCGATCCGGGGATGCTGCGCCCCGGTGAACGGCTGCTGTCGTGGATCGATCACGTGGGCGCGCTGGATCGGTGGTCTCGGGATAACGAGGCGCAGAGTGTCGACAAGACGTTCAGCTTCGGGCTGCTTGCATTCGCGCCTGACAACCTCGCCGCCACGGATCCTATCGAGGGCGAACGGCCGTACGCGAACCTTCTGTATGCCGCCCATTCACGCTTCACGCCCTCCCCGGATGGTCACTCGGCGCTGCAATCCACTCTGACCGTTGGACTGCTCGGCGCCCCGGTCGCCGAGTGGGCGCACCAGAGCATTCATCGCACCACCGGCGCAACCGTCCCCCGCGGCTACTCGAACCAGCTGTCCGACGGCGGCGAGGTGACAGCGAGATATGCAGCCGCCTTGCACCGCTTCCTGCTGGTACGCAACGGTGAACTGGACAGAGACGTGCGGGTGCGAATCGATGGCTCCGCCGGCTTCATTACCGGTATCGGCTCATCGGTGACCGCGCGTATCGGTCGCTTCAATGCCGGCGGCTGGTCATTACGCAGCGAGCAGGCGGACTACCTCAGTCAAGCCTACGTCGCTCCCCCCCTGCGCGGCGGCGACTGGATCGCCTGGGCCAGCGTCGGCATTCAAGCCCAGCTGCACAACGCCTTTCTGCACGGGCAATTCCGCAATCGCGGGACCGCGCTCAGCCGGTCACAGACCAGAACCGCCATCGCCGAATGGGGTGTCGGGCTGAGCTGGAGCATCGGCCGGGCGACGACTGTCGACTACGCGCTGCGTGGCCGCTCGAGGGAGGTGACCACAGCCACCGGGGGACGATCGATGCGCTGGGGCAGCATCACGATCACCCACTACCCGAGTCGCTGAGCAAACAAAACCCGACCGATCACCCAGGAGTCAAACCATGACCGCAAGAATCCTGAAGCTGCACACCCACTGGCGGTTGACCTTCAAATCCCCCGGGCCCTCCGCAGCGGAGCGCAATACTGATGAAGTGTGGGTCGATGCCTGGCTGGCGAACCAACCGGTCAGTCTCTACGCTGCAGTCCACGCGGCGATCCGCGATGAGCCGGCGTTGCGCCAAAGTTCTATGACGGCGGCCATTCGCGTCCGGCTTCGCGAGGAGGTCGTAGAAGCAGCGGGCCCATAGCTGGATCGACGACCCGGCTATGGGCAAGGCGGCTCAGCGGCTTCAGGTCAGGATACGCCCGCCGGCGGTGCCGACGCTGACCAGACGGTCCGTGATCAGACGATCGGCACTGAGGCTGCCGCCGCCGCGAACCACGAGGCCGAAGCTGACGACCAATAGCGCGAGCCCGAATTCGTAGCCGTTATCGCTCATGAACAGGCCGTTATCGATGTGCACGGCGAAAATGGCTACCAGCATCGTCACTACCAGCATGAGCGCAGCCGGCCGCACCAGCAGACCCGCCAACAGCAGCAGGCCGCCTACGAACTCTACGCTGCCGGCGAGCGCTGCCATCAACAGTCCGGGACCAAGCCCGATGGATGTCATCCAGGCACCGGTTGCTTCCAATCCGTAGCCGCCAAACCAGCCGAACAGCTTCTGGGCTCCGTGAGCCGTGAATATCACGCCCGCACCTAGCCGCAGGGGTAGCGCATCCATGCCGGTGTGTGTCGCGGTCATCCGTACCAATAGGTCGTTCATCATTCGTTCCTCATTCATTGAGTAGGGGCTTTCGAGGGTCCGCGGGGCCCGGGCCAGGGGAGGGGGGGAGGGGGAAACCCGGGCCCCGCGGAATAACTGCACATAGCTTTGCCGCTGCTACGGCCTCATGCAGCTCGGAAGGTCCGACGGCGGCATGTGGTAGCAGCTCCTCTTCACGTGAGCATCATCTGTGCCAGGTCCGGAATCGGCCGGCAATCGGCATGGCGGCAGGGCATCCACGGGCCATTCCGAACTGTCGTGACGACATTTCGCGATTGCATGAGCGAACTGTCGTGTCCTCGTGTCGACCAGAGTCAGCGACCTCGCGCTGCCGCGTCGTCCAGTGTCGATTCGCACATGGCACAGAAACTGCGTTGACGAGTAACGACCGTCGGAATGCGCCAACGCTTAAGGAGACTCCCATGCCCAATCAATACGACGCCATCGTCGTTGGCGCCGGCAACGCCGGACTCGCCGCCGCCCGCGTACTCGCGGATGCGGGGAGACATATCGCCATCATCGAGTCGCGTGACTTCGGGGGTACCTGTCCGAACCGCGGCTGTACGCCCAAGAAGGTGCTGGTAGCTGCTGCCGCCGTCCTGGAGGAACTTACGCATGCAGGCGCCCACGGCATTCAGATCGGCAAGGCGACGCTCGACTGGAAGCGCCTGATCGAGCGAAAGGACGATCTGATCAGCGGTATCCCAGGTGCTCTGGAGCGCGTCGCCGAGCAGCGCGGAGACGTCTACCGAGACGATGCCAGCTTCGTAGGCCCCAATGCACTGCGGGTTGGCGAGGTCGTTCTGGAAGCCGCCGATATCGTGATCGCCACCGGATCGATGCCGCGGGTGCCCCAGATCGGCGGCGCGTCGCACCTCGCGACCTCGGACGACCTGCTGTCGATGACCGAGCTTCCGGAATCCGTCGTTTTCCTTGGCGGCGGTGTCATTGCATTCGAGTTCGCCCACATACTCGCCCGGGCGGGAAGCCGGGTGACGATTCTGGAAGCCCTCCCGCGGCTGCTGCCTGGTTTCGACAGAGACGCGGTCTCTGTGCTGGAAGCCGCAACCCGATGGATCGGCATCGACATTCATACCGGTGTGGCGGCCACAGACATATCCCCGGTTCCCGGAGGCTTCGCGATAGCGGACGCCAGCGGCGAACTCGCAAGGGGCGCGCTGGTCGTCAATGGCACCGGGCGCGTGCCGAACGTGAACCAGCTCGATCTGGAAGCCGGCAACATCCGCCATGCGAACGGCGTGATCGCGGTCGACGCCTTCCTGCGCTCCAGCTCCAATCATTCGGTGTGGGTCTGCGGCGACGCGCTGGCTGCGTCACCCCAGCTGTCCCCGCTGGCTACCCAGGAGGGCACGACGGTCGGCTGCAATATCATCGACGGCCCCGCGCACCAGCCCGATTACGACGTGGTTCCAAGGTCGGTGTTCAGCATACCGACGCTGAGCACCGTGGGGCTGACCGAAGAACAGGCCCAGGCCGCCTGCCCACACGCACGCAGCAACGTCACCGACATCTCAAGCTGGTTCTCCGCACGCACCCACGCCGAGCCGGTCGCATGGGCCAAGACGGTAGTGGACACCAGCACCGACCGGGTTCTAGGCGCACACATCGTGGGTCATCGCGGCGAGGAGCTGATTCATCTGTTCGCGCTCGCAATCAAGCACGGCATCACCGCTTCGGAGCTTGCCGCCGGGCCCTTTTCCTTCCCGACGCACTCGGCGGACGCGAAGAATCTGTTATAAAACCCAGGAGGAACAGAGGACAACAGATGGCGGAGCTTACGTCGACCCGAGCCGACGGTGATCTGTCGACGGAAGCCCTGGCGATCCTGCTCGCCGTGACGTCGACGCTGGAGAGCGAAAGCGAGCGCGCGCGACTGATCGCAACCGGGATCTCGTCAGTGATCGGCTGCCCGTTCGCGGGCATCGGCCTTAGACGTAGCGACGGTGGCTGGGCCGGCTTCTTCGATCTTCCTGCAGGCTCCGCACCGGTTGCCGATGCGGAGCTCGAGCAGATTCACGTTGCTCTGGGCGGCCGCCGCAGTCGACGCCTGGACGCGGCCGTCGATCCGGCTCCCGCGCTGCTCGAACGGTACGGCCTCGGGGCGTTGGTCGGCTATCCGCTGGCAACCCGTCGAGATTCCCACGGCCTGCTGCTGATCGGTCTCGACCAGGACATACCGTTGAGCCCGGAGCAGGGGCATGCCTGCCACCTGCTCGCGTCCGCCCTGGCCCTCGGCATCGAGAACCTGCGCCTTCGCGCCAACCTGGAAGACCTCGTCGCCGAACGCACGCAGGCTCTGGAGCTTGCAGCGTCCCGCCAGCAGGGGCTGCTGCGCCTCACCAACGACCTCGTTCGAAATCTGGATCGGGAATCGCTGCTCCAGGCGATCTGCGACAGCCTCGAAGACCTGCTGCCATTCGATCGTGCATCGCTGGACCTGCTCGACGAGACACGCCAGCAAGTCGTGCTGCATGCCGTAACCGGCGCCCTGAAACATCCATTGGTGCTGGCGGTCGGCCATCGTGTTGCACTCGACAGCAGCGTGCTGAGCGAGGTCATCCAAAAGAATCAGCCTCGCACGCGCAACGATCTGGACACCGCCGATCTAACGGCAGAAGAGGTCGAGCTCTACCAGATCGGCGTCCGCTCATACGTGCTGTATCCGCTGTACTTCAATGGCGAGGTCATCGGTTCACTCAACCTCTCGAGCACACGCTGCAACGCCTACAAGCCTGCGGATGTGGACCTCATCGGCCAGGTCGCTGCCCAGGTGGCGCTTGCGGTCGCCAACATGCTCACCTTCGAGGAAGTTCAATCGCTGCGATCCCGGGCGGAACAGGAGAACGTCTATCTCAAGGAAGAGTTACGGACCGAACACGGCTTCAACGGGATTGCCGGCCAAAGTGCGGCGCTGGCTACCGTCCTCAGCCAGGTCGAGCAGGTAGCCCCTACCAGAGCCACCGTGCTGATCTGCGGCGAAACCGGAACCGGCAAGGAACTCATTGCCCGCGCCATCCACGCGGCCAGCGATCGACGCGACCACAACCTGGTCAAGATCAACTGCGCCGCGATCTCCGCAGGTCTTGTGGAAAGCGAGCTGTTCGGTCACGAAAAGGGCGCGTTCACCGGCGCTGCCGGCACACGCGTGGGTCGCTTCGAGTTCGCCGATGGCGGCACGCTGTTCCTGGACGAAGTGGGTGAGCTGACGCTCGACACTCAGGCGAAGCTGCTGCGGGTGCTGCAGGAAGGCGAGTTCGAACGCGTCGGCAGCAACCGCCCGATCAAGACTGACGTCAGGCTGATAGCGGCCACCAACCGGGACCTTCAGCAAGCTGTGGCTGCCGGTGACTTCAGATCGGACCTGTACTACAGGCTCAGTGTTTTCCCGATCTCTCTGCCCGCGCTGCGCGATCGGCCCGACGACATACCCCTCATCTGCGAGCACCTGCTGGTCAGGCTGTCCCGCCGGCTCGGCAGGACATTCTCCGGTATCGAGCCCGAGTCGCTGGCCAGCCTCACCAGATACCCTTGGCCGGGTAACATCAGAGAGCTCCAGAACGTGCTGGAGCGCGCGGCCATTCTCTCGCCAGGCCCCGTGATTCGAATAGACGATCTGGTGGCCGACGAGGCGCAGGCTCCAGAAGGCGAGACAGCACCCGCGTCACTACCGACCCTCGAGGATGCGGAGCGTGCCCACATCGTTGCCGCACTCCGGCAGACGAACTGGGTCATCGCGGGCCCTGAGGGCGCAGCAGAGCTTCTGGACATCAATCCCAATACGCTGCGCTCGAGGATGAAGAAAATGGGGATCAGTAGAGCGGCCAGTGCCGTTCCCGGCATGCCCTGACCCAGTTCCAGGAATTCGAGGAGAGCAAAGCTCATGTATCAAAGACCTGAGCACGGCCAGCGAATCGATCTGGGGTTCGCCGGCATCGAAGTATCTCAGGGCGATCATATCGGCCATTACTATCAGCATGCCGACGAGTGCGTGGGTGTTGCTGCCGACATTCTTGCGGCGGGCCTGGGCGCGGCGCATGACAAGTGCGTGTGCCTTGCGGTACCGGAAACGCTGGAGCGGATCAAGACAGGCCTGCAGCACCGCGGAACCGATACCGACCGTGCCATTCGTTCCGGGCAGCTGGTCATGTTCACCGGGGACGCTTCCCCCGAGGCGCTCAAGTCACGTATGCAGCGCGAACTGGCGAACGTGCCCGGCGAGTACCGAATGCTGCGCTGGCTGGGTGACATGACCTGGGCGTTCGACAAGATGGCTACGGCAGAGACCTTGATGGAGTTCGAGTGCGTCTCGAACGTGGAACGGCTGCCGGCGGTGGTGTTCTGCCAGTACGACATCAGACGGTTTCGCGGCAACGTCATCGTCGACGCCCTGAAGTCGCATCCACTGTCCATCATTGGTGACACCATCTACGAGAACCCGTACTTCATGAGCCCGCACGACTTCCTCGCAGAGCTGCACTCACGCGAGCCTTCGCGCCTGGCCATGACCTGATCAGTCGAGCGGTCACGTGCCGGTGTAAACCGGCAATGATCAGCCTCTGGATTCCGCGAACTCGGCGGGCTGGATTCGCATCAACGTCTCAGCGCCCGCGAAGATGGCTTGCCGGTGCGCCTCTGCGCGGGGCATCAAACGCTTGAAGTAGAACTCGGCCGTGGCGCGCTTGCCCCGGCTGAATTCGTCATTCTGTTCCGCAGCGCGCGCCATTCTGGACCAGAAGTAGGCGAGCGAGACGTAGCCTGCGAACATCAGATAATCGACGGACGCAGCCCCAATTTCGTGGAGGTTCTCGACACTAAGCTCGCCGACTCGACTCGACAGGTCCTGCCAGAGCTCCGCATACACACCGAGTTGGGGAAACTCCGACACGGCCGCTTCCCGGCGGAGAAGCATCAGAAGCTCGGATAGCCCATCGCTGCGGGAGGCCACCACCTTTCGCCCCAGCAAATCCAGCGCCTGGATCTGCGTAGTACCCTCGTACAACATGGTGATCCGCGCGTCCCGAACGAGCTGCTCCATGCCGTTTTCCCGGATGTAGCCGTGCCCCCCGAAGACCTGAAGCGCGAGATTGACGGATTCGAACCCGATTTCGGTCACGAACCCCTTCGCTATCGGAGTCATGAGGTCCAGCAGCCTGCCGGCTTGCTGCCCGGCCTCGCTCGAATCGTTCGACACGTCCAGCAGTTGTGCCAGGAAATAGATCAGCGCTCGACTTCCCTCGACGAACGCCCTCTGAGTGAGCAACATACGGCGAACGTCCGCGTGCATGATGATTCGATCCGCCGGGTGGTTCGGATCTGACGGTCCCGCTAGAGATCGCATCTGCCTTCGCTCCTGTGCATACCGAAGGGAGTCCTGGTAGCCAGCTTCCATGAGCCCGACGCTCTGCACCCCGACGCCAAGTCGCGCGCTGTTCATCATCGTGAACATGCAGCGCAAGCCGGCATTCTCCGCGCCAACCAGGAATCCCCTCGCGCCATCGAAACTCAGCGTACAGGTGGAAGCAGCGTGTATTCCCATCTTGTCTTCGAGCGAAGTGCACAGGACGTTGTTGCGGCGACCATTCAGGTACTTGGGAACGATGAACAGCGAGATGCCCCTGGTACCACGGGGAGCTCCGGGCACGCGAGCCAACACGAGGTGCACGATGTTCTCGGCGAGGTCGTGATCACCGGCGGATATGAAGATCTTGGTGCCCTCGATCCGGTAGGAGCCATCTGCATTGGGAACGGCCTTGGTACTCAACAATCCGAGATCGGATCCGGCATGCGGTTCGGTAAGGCACATGGTTCCAGTCCACTCTCCTGAAATCAGCTTCGCCAGATACTCAGCCTTCTGAGCCGACGACCCGTGTCTGGCAATCACCGCAATGCTTCCCTGAGACAAGCCCGGGTACATGGCCCAAGCCAGGTTCGCACCCGACATGATCTCGGCCACGATGGTGCCAACGCTCGGCGGCAGGCCCTGCCCGCCAAAGGCCGCATGGCCATTCAGACTGGGCCAGCCGTCTTCTGCGTACTTGCGATACGCTTCCTTGAAACCCGTCGGCGCAATCACACTGCCGTCGAGCAACCTGCAGCCCTCGCGATCGCCTGTGGATCTCAGGGGAGCCAGCTCACGCTCGCTGAACCGGGAAGCACCTTCAACGACCGCCTCTACCAGATCCAGGCTGACACCTGAAGGAAGCCCGGAATAGTGGGCATCGAATCCCAACAGGTCTTCCAGGACGAAGCGGATCTCCTTTTGAGGTGCGGCGTACCTATTCATTTCCGAATCCCCAAGCCAAGACTTGCGGATTCGTAGCAGCGTTCGTCGCTTCTGCCATGCCTGCATCTCCGATTGGGGATTCCGCATCAGCAGTGCAGGACATGTGCCAACGTCAACCTGCGGGCGTCTGTCACTCACGGTCGCGCCAAAACGTCGAAATCAGCCACGCCAATCCGTGACGACACGAAATCAAACAACCGTTTGCATCGCAGGATCCGAAACGAAGTGTGGCTGAGCTGTCTGGCACGCTACGTGCTCAGCCCGATGCGCAGGAGCAGCGGCAGCCGATCCTGCCTCACTCGTTCTCATCTGACTGCAGCAGGCCGGAGAATGCACACTCAAAGCTCGAGGATTTATCGCGAACACAGGATTCGGTCGCACGACCAGCAGATCCGAGCCTCTATGCTGGTGATGCTTCACCTGCGCAAGCACTACGGCACCCTGGCCGACCGTCACGATCTCCGGATCAGAACCGCCCTTGCCAACGTCGAGCGTCGCATACGCGCCAGCTTGCTCTAGAAACGACGTCTGCAGAGCCGAGCACTAGCCCAGCTCACCGACTTCATGCCCTTTCAGGATATGGCACAGGCGTTGCCGATTGCGGAAGGAAGTGCCCGGCGTCACCACGAAGCGACGCCGGATCAGAACACGCTCGGAGACGAACAGTGTCAACGAAAATCTATGGTTTGAAAAACGGTTCCGCTCATGGCACGCGCTGTCGGAGACGTACCGACTCTGCACCACTGATAGCTGCGGTCACCGCGCATGCATCGCGGGCGTCGTCCGGCGAGTACCGGATGCTGCGCTGGCAGGGTGACATGACCTGGTCGTTCGACAAGCACGCGAGCATTCGCGCCTGGCCATGACCTGATCATTCGAGCGGTCACGACGCGCATCCAACAGATGCGCGCCGTCTCCCGGAGCCCGGTCATTGCGGACTGCGCCTTCACTTCAGCGTGGGGTAGCCCTGCACGTAGACCCAGTCCGTCGCTCTGGCCGGCACATGGCACCCGAAACAATTCGAGAAACCCTCGCCTTTCCAGCTGGCGGCAACGTTGGTCTGTGGAGCATCCTCTTCGAAAAGCCCCCAGCCCCATCCGCCGCCAAAGTTCGGATGATCCTCAAAGCGTCCCTGCCGGTCCCGGACCATGACGAACTGAACCGCCACGTCCGCGCCCCAGTGCGCGTTGCCGGTGGTCATGGTGGCCGCCTCGGCGTGCCTCACCTCTTTGACCAGCACTGCTCCGTCCGGGAAGCTGCCGGTCTCGCGGTAGTACGCGACGGTCTCGGGCTGCGTGTACACGTCATGCAGACCCGCACCCGGCGCGCCGGGCTCCTTGGGGACGAAGTAGGAACCCAGGTGCACGAACCGCGTGCGGAAATCCTGCGGCACGCGGATTTCGCCATCCCGGCTCACAGCGTCGAAGAAGTCCGGTCCTGCGCGCTCTGCGGAAGCGCTCAGAGCAGACAGTCCAGCCAAGCCCGCGATGATCGCCAAGAGAATGCCGATTGCTTGTAGATAGCTCATATGAACTCCAGTCCGTTGTGTTGCTGCCGAACGACTCCGGCGATCAGGGTTCGAGTGATGCCCTGGGCGCGGAGTCCTTCAGTGGCAACGCCGGAGCAGAATGCGTGCCAGGCTCCAGGCCGCACCGGACGGTCGTGCGGTCGCTGCCGCTGACGACATGCCGCAGAAAGGCAGCGAGGTTTCGTATGCGTCACGTCATTTCGCGATGCTGAGCAGTGATCTCGTTCGGCGCTTTCTATGACAGGCTGGGCGACGCACGTTTGATCGTCGTGGTGTCGCTGTTCTTGAGTGATCCGGGAATTCTCGGGATGGGCGCGATCGTCGCCACTCTGTTCGTGGCGGCAATGTTTCCGATCATGGGCGCCCTGATCTTTCTGATCTTCGAAGCATCGATCAGGACCCGGAAGATGCGTCTGGGCCTGGAGCATCTGTACTGCCCCTGGTGGGGCCTGACTCAGCCGGCCTGTAGGGCGCTGGCCGGCCTGCTGCGCACCTGGCTCAGGAAGTCCTGTGGATCCAGGTAGTACGGGTTCTCGTAGATCGTCTCGCCGATGATCGATAGCGGATGCGATCTCAGGGCGTCGACCACAACGCTGCCCGGGAAGCGATGCAGATCGTACTGGCAGAGGAACACGGCGCGGGCGCTCACGACATTGCAGACGGTCTCCCACTCCATGAGCGTTTCGGTATCTGCCATCTGGCTGAACGACCAGGTCATGTCACCGAGCCAGCGGATGATGCGGAACCGGTCCGGCACGTCGCGGAGCTCCTGGTGCAGCCGCTGCTCCAGATCGGCTGGACTCGAGCTACCGCCGAACATCACCAGCTGGCCGGAATCCCTGGCCCGAGCAACATCGACTCCACGGTCGGCAAGCGCGGTCAGGATTTTCGCCTGACTTGCCGGCTCGGCAAGACACACACACTTCTCCGGAATGTCTGCAAAGGCGGGGACGAAGAAATCCGTCGCAAGAGATACGCATTCCTCGCCGTCCTGATAGTAGTGGCCGATGTGGTCTCCCACGGTTGCCACCAAGCCGCCGAAGCCAAGGCTCACACTGCCACCGTCGGGCATGACCATCTCCAGGACATCTCAACATCACTATATAGGTATCTAAGGGAATAGCCAGCCGTCTCCGAACCCTGGACGCTGCGACACAGCCGGCGTCACTTCGGACATAGTCCCGCGGCACCGCGGCTTTTACCCTGCGCCCCCACCATGACACAAGCGTTACGACGAGATGACGTATACAGAAGCACGCGGGCACATGGCAACAGTCGAGGTCGACTACGTCAGATATTCGGCGGTGGCCATCCCGGCAATCGATGATCGGTTGCAGATCGACCGCCGCAGCGTCCACATGCTGGATGCGAGACCGGCGCTTCGACATATGAATCTCGATACTGCCGGGTTCACAATCTTGCGTTCCGGCCTAGATGGCTCGATGCCTGCGGAGCATCTCGCGTCCGCTGCCGCCGAGACCGTTGCCAGGTACGCCGGCGCCGACAGGTGCATCGTCTATGCCATCAACCTCTCCGGCGCTTCCGAGCCCTGGCTGTTTGCCAATCGGCCGCGACTAGTCCACGGCGGGCCGACGCCCGGACTGGCGAGAAAACTCGCAGGTTGGTCCCCGACAGCTGCTGAGGATCAAAACGAACAGCATTGCGCACTCCTCGAACTGAGTCTGCCCAGGGCCGGGCACAAGGCACTGAGGATGGCATGGGTGCATGGACAGACCATACGTCGAAGCGATCTTCAGCCGGTCTCGATCCCGCAGGACGACGGGCGCGGCGAGCTGGTGAGCGCCCGCTTCAACTCCGACCACGTGTGGTTCCAGCTGCCGCAGATCGCACCCGACGAGGCCCTCCTGCGCAAGACCTGGGATACCCGGACCGACGGACGGGCACGATGGTCTATCGCTTGCGCTCTGGATCAGTCCGGCACAGAGCTTGTGCAAATGCTGTTGCTCGCCCGTTTCGACTCACCGGCAGGACGCAGGAGCTAGACTCGAGACCCAACCCAGCGCGTACGGCGTGACGCTCAAGCGACGCTTCTGACGCCACCAAGTATCACCGCAGCGCGATATCTCGCACTTACCGGCGCCTCCGCCCGCGCTTCGCGCGGGAGAAGGTCCACAATTCAGCACCCAGTGCTTGTGGCCTATGCCTTGCATAGCTTCAGGTCCCTCAGCCAGGAGGCTCGGCGGGATAGCTTAGGCCTTTCGCCAGCACGCACGGAAAATGCGCATCAAGCAAATCGCTCGGGTCGTCATCGCAACGGGCATCACCATCACTGGCAGCCTGCAGCCTGGCTGGTCGACACCGACCGACCCGGTGGCCGCGCCTGCACGCACGGAAGCTGCGGTCGTCCACGCCCTGGTGCGTCAATGCGGTCTCGGCTGCCCCCGCAGCAGCCATGCGGCTGGCGCCGCCACCTTTCCCGTGTTTCCACGCCGTTCAGACGGCATTACCCGGCTGGTCCTGTCGCAAGCGCGAGCGTACTCGGCAACGTCCGCGGCCATCGCTGACTCGCGAAACTCCGCGCGAGAGCGGTGACCAATGGCAACCAGGCCTTCAACACCCTGGCAGACCGAGAACCACCTGCAGACTCCGGACGAGCTCAGCGCGCTGCTTACCAACCTCGAGCTCACGGCCCGGATGTTCGTCGCCGGGGATCTCTGCGGTCAGTGGACTCTGGACAACCGAAGCAGCCGACAGATTCCGTTTCACGTGCTGGGCTCCGGCGAGGCCTGGCTCCATCTCGACGGCGCCCTACCGCAACGTCTCTCGGCCGGTGACCTGGTCGTGTTCTCCCGCGACCAGCGCCACGTCATCAGCAGCAGCCGGGAACTGCGAAGAGGACTGGGAGACACCGGCAGTCATGGTGGGTACGACGGCACTACGAGTCTGGTCTGCGGTCACTTCAGCTTCGGCGACCGGCGGATTCTCCTACCGGTTCTGGACTCGCTCCCCCCGGTGGTCGTCCTTGGCGGCCGCGGCCGACCGGGTGGCTCGCAGATCAAAGGACTGGTTAGTCTCATCCTGAACGAGCTGGGAACCCTGCGCCCCGGCTTCCACGCCTTCATCAATCAGCTCGGCCTGCTGTTGTTCATCGAGACGGTGCGGGAACTCGTGGATCAGAAAAGACTCCGAACCGGCCTGCTGTCCGGCCTCTTCGACCCCCGACTCGGACCGGTGCTCGCCGCCATTCACGCTCACCCCGGGGCGCCTTGGACACTGGAACAATTGGCGAGCCTTGCGGCCCTGAGCCGTTCAAGCTTCGTTGGCCGCTTCCGCAGCAGGCTGGGTCTGCCACCCATGAAGTACCTGTCGCTGTGGCGCATGAGCGAAGCCAAGCGCCTGCTGCGCAAGACAGAGCAATCCATGGCAGCCATCGCCGAGGCAACCGGCTACCAGTCGGAGCCTGCATTCCGTAAAGCGTTCCGCGCGGTGGTTGGTATACCGCCGGGGCGCTACAGAGCCTGCAACCGGTCACTAGGGTCGTCCAACAGCAACAGCCCCGACTGATCATGGCGACCCCGAAAGATACGCCACGGACCAGCCGCCGCCAACGTACGATTCAGCATGTCGGGCGCACGAATGGACATATCCGTTGCCTTTCCTCCAGCCTAACGTCCTGCCCTACCGAATTCTGAGACCATCAGACCATGGCTGATTCCAAGCACGAAACCCCAGAGCAGCGGCAAACGCTAAAACCGACGCAGGTCATCGGCAGCGTCCTTGCCAGCGCCTTCGGTGTGCAGTCGAGCCGAAATCGCAAACGCGACTTTACCCATGGAAAGCCCTCGCATTTCATTATTGCGGGGCTCGCTTTCACCGCAGCGTTCGGGTTTATCCTGTACCTGATCGTCCAGTTGGTGCTGAGCACCTGACGCCACGACACGCAGGGAGACATGGGCCTGGCCTTGCATCGGTCCAAGTCCGCCCGTTACCGCATTGCCGACATTGCGACATTGGGTTCGGGTTCACGCCTGGGCTGACGTCGACATCGCGGACCTCGATGGACTTCGGCGCTGGCTCGATCTGATCGCTACACGACCGCCCGTGCAAAGGGGTCTCGCCGTGCCCGGCGAGCTCGGTCTGACGGAACCAGGCGGATGGAAAGATCGATGCTCGTGAGCTGACTCTGCCCAGGACCTCGCGACGATTGTTCCTGGGGGGCAGAAATCAGGCGATATATCTCGCCAGCCCTAGACGTTCACCACCAGCGCCGGGTCGAAGTCCGTAGACGACTCATCGGAATACTCGAGCGGATCGCAGAGCACCCGGGTCTCACGAACCTGGTAATCGCAGGGCGAGTGCGTGTGGCCGTGGATCCAAATGGCCGGCTGGCCCGCGCGGATCATCTCGCCCAGATCGGAGCCGAACGCCGGGTTGAGATCGCTGTCGACGTGCTGCTCGGCAACGCTCTTCTCGTGCGGCAGGTGGTGGGTGACGACTACGGTCGGACCGTCGCTCGGTTCCGCCATCTGCTTCGCCAGCCACTCGCGCTCTTGTTGGTGGATCTCGACGGTGTCGATGGGTCGCAGGCGCCGCCCGCGATAGCGGATCACCCGGAAATCGGCCATATCCCGGCGCCCGACCAGCATCGACACCTGATTGCCGCCGTTGAAGTCTGTCCAGAGGGTCTTTGATGGTCCAGTTGGTCTTGAGCGCCTGAGTCGGCTTCGACATATCCAGCGCGCAGCGACATCTCATTGCGAGAGACCCCAGCTGTTCGGCCCTGGTTCATACGAACTGCACGACGAGTACCTCGCAATACTCGAATGCTGAGCGTGCCGCAGGGCGGGTTTTTCTCGAGGATCTCGCCGAATCCCTGCTGCTGCCGCCAACGCTCGTGCGATGGTTCGAGGAGCGTTCGCATCCCGCTGGCGCTCGCGCCTAGCGCAAGAGCTTCGCGTCCGGCGGTGCGCGGCGCGGGCGGCGCAATGTCATGGCGCCGGCTTCTCAGTCTCCCGACCAGCCGAGCTGCCGCCCCTGACGCAGGAACAGTCCCAGCCACAGGATCAGCGTCAGCATCACCAGCACGGCAATCGGCGTGACGGTCACTCCGGGCGTATCGAGGGGAACGACGAGGGCGGAGAGGCCCAACACGAGCGCGAGATTCATGATGTTCGAGCCCACCAGATTGCCCAGGGCGAGGGCGGCGTGGCCGCGCAACAGGGCCATCAGGGTGGCGGAAATTTCCGGAATGCCCGTTCCTGCGGCGGTGACGGTCATGGCGATGGTGGCTTCGGACATCCCCAGCGATTGCGCTATGGCAACGCCGGAGTGGACCATTGCCTCACCGCCGATCACCAGCAGGGCGACCCCGACCGCGGTGAGCAGCAGCGCCTTCCACAGAGACGCCCGGCTTGCGGACGCAGCGCTGGCGGAGCGGGCGCGCACGGGGCCACTGCGCAGCACCTGGATCAGGAACCCGACGACGGCGCCGAGAAGTAACGTTCCCTCCCAGCGCTGCAGGCGGCCATCGAGAAGCATCAGCCCGCCTGCGAGCGTGAGTAGAAGAAGGACAGGCAGGTCGCGTTCGGCCAGCCCGGGAAGTGATGGAAGGCGCGCCAGCACGGTGAGGACCAGCAGCGCCAGCCCGGTATTGATGAGGTTCGAGCCCACCACGTTGCCGGCGGCGAGATCGCCGTGGCCGCGGACGGCCGCATCGAGGCTGACCGCCAGTTCCGGGGCGCTGGTACCGAAGGCCACCAGGACGAGGCCGATCACCAGCGGTGACATCTGCAGCCGTCTGCCCAACGACGTGCATCCGCGAATCAGCGCGTCGCCACCGACATAGAGACTGGCGCAGCCGAGCAGCATGAGCAGAACATCCGCCACCATGGTTCAGCCCGCTCGAACTTCCCGCTGCGCCTCGGCAGGTGTGCCGCTACGGCTGCAGGGCCAGGTCTCGGGGAGCCGTGCGGGTGGCGAGGCGGCGACGCTGCACGCCGCGGCGCCGTTTGAGCTCCCGGGCCAGTACGGATCTGCCACGCCTGAGGCATCGGACGATCGCGCGTTTGAGACTCCTCGAGCGATCGACCACGACGATCTGGCCGCCGGCGGCGAGGTCGACGCGCAGGACGCACACGTTGCTCTCGCCGCCGCGCGATCCGCGTTCGCGACGCAGGGTAAGGCCCGTCCGCGCGATGCCGTCACGGAAGCGTCCGAGAATCCGGCTGGCGCGCTGCGCGATCGTCGCCGGTCCGGTACCGGAAAGCTCGACGTGATGTGTGTCGATGCGTATGTCCATGGTCATTCTCCTTCGCTTCGCGGGCACATCGCCGCGAGCCCAAGATACCGTCGGGGGAGTCACACACCAGTCGGATTTCCAGCGTCGAGCATTCGGTCTGGCCGAGGCTGCTACTCCGGCGCGACAACGAGGCGACCGTTCGTCGGCAGCACCGGACGCGCGTTGTTGCCCATCATGGATTCGAAGGCGTCGATCTGATCGGCGCCTGCGGTCAGCGGGGTTTCGACGACATGCCAGTTGACGCCCTCTGAGCACGGCGGCGTGGTCAGCGAACCCATGTAGCGGAACACGTCGATGTCTTCTGGTACCAGTGCCCGTGGATGCAGGGTCACTTCCGGGAACTCGCTGGCCTCGGTGCCGGCGCTGCGGGCCGAATCGATGATCTTCCCGAGCTCGGCGTTGCCGGCGCCTTCCTCGAACAGAACGCCCAGCACGGCGAGCTCACCCGCGTGGGACACGTGAACGAAGTGGGCGACCAGCGGATAGGTCTCCCCGGCGAACGTGTGCTCACTCGGTGTGTGGAAGTGCACCTGGACCAGCCGGAAGACCTGCCCGCTGGTGGTGAGGTAGGAGCCGTGGGGGAAGTCCACCTGCACGGTCTTGCCGGAGCTGACCGTCAGCGGTCCGGGCTCGTAGTCGACGGAAACGTCGATTTCGGCTATCGCGTTGGCGGTCGCCAGGTCGATCGGAGACTGCTGCAGGCCGACCTTGCAGGTCTCGTAGGCGGCATCCAGATCGCCCCAGCGCTCCGGGCCGGCGGCTCCGGCGTAGCCCCAGGGCTTCCGCTCGTCGTCGGCGTGGGTCGAAATGGCGACCAGCAGGCTGCTGAGTGTCAGGGCGGCGAGGGGATGTCGGATCATCAGGGAGATCTCCTAAGTGGTGGGTTTCAGAGGGGACGTGAGGAGAATTGTCGACGGCCGCGCCTGCAGTGACCATTCGTTTGCGTCGGCGCCAGAGTTCGGGATTTCCGGCGCCTGGGGCGGGATTGCCAGGTCCCGCCGAACGTTCCGGCTCAGTCCGCGGCGGCTTCCTGTCTGCGCCCGTTGCCTTCGTCCTGAGGGTTCTCCTTCAGACTGAGGCGCAGATACAGATAGCCTGCGAGCCCCGACAGCAGCGATCCGGTGAGTATGCCCAGCCGTTCATCGACAAGCAGGTCCACGCCCGTTTCCTCGAAGGCGAGGGATCCGATGAACAGACTCATGGTGAAACCGACGCCGCAGAGCAGCGCGGTGCCGTAGACGTGAACCCAGGACATGCCCTCCGGTATGTGCGCCAGCCCCGCGCGGACGGCGAGCCAGCAGAAACCGAACACGCCGATCTGCTTGCCGACGAACAGGCCCAGAATGATGCCAAGGGGAACCGGGTGCAGGATCGTATCGATCGTCAGATTGCCGAGCGTCAGTCCGGCGTTGGCGAAGGCAAACAGCGGCAGAACGCCGTAGGCCACGGCGGAATGGAGATCGTGTTCCAGTTCCTCCGCCGGAGAGCGCGGGCCGGCGCGCAGCGGGATGAGGAAGGCGAGCACCACTCCGGCCAGCGTGGCGTGCACGCCGGATTTGAGCAGCGCCGTCCACATGACCACACCGATCAGCAGGTAGGGCGCTTTGAGCAGCACGCCGCGGCGGTTGAGTACGAACAACGGGATCAGGCAGGCGCCGGCAACGGCGAGTGCCGACAGCGACAGGTTTTCGGTGTAGAACAGGGCGATGATTACGATGGCGCCGACGTCGTCGAAGATCGCGATGGTCACGAGAAACACCCGCAGCGCGATGGGAACGCGGTTGCCGAGCAGGGTCAGGATGGCCAGAGCGAAGGCGATGTCGGTGGCTGCTGGAATGGCCCAGCCGTCCAGAGCGACCGCATCGCCCCAGTTGATCCAGACGTAGATTGCTGCCGGAACCAACATGCCGCCGACGGCACCCGCCGCAGGCAGGGCAACCTTGCGCACGTCGCTGAGTTCACCGTCGACGAATTCGCGCTTGAGTTCGAGCCCGACGAGAAGGAAGAACAGCGCCATCAGACCGTCGTTGATCCACAGCAGCAGGGGTTTGTCGATCTGGAAGTCGCCGACGCGGATCTCCAGAGGCAGGGTGATCAGGGCTTCGTAGAAGACGTTCAGGGGCGAGTTCGCGACGATGAGTGCCAGAATGGCGGCGAAGACCAGAAGCACGCCGCTGGCGGCTTCCAGTTTGAGGAAGTCCTGTATGGCTTTAAGCATGTGCCCTGGGGCCTCCATTGGATCAGGTAGACTAGAAATACAGCCGTGTGAGCGGTGTGAAGGGAATCATGCCTGGTCCCCCTCGTCAGAGTGAACCGATCGATGTCGAAGCGAGCGTCGGATTATTCGATGCGTGAGGAAAAGACCCGGCGCCGCGGGGCAGCGCCGGGTCGAGGGGCGCAAGACGATCAAGCGGCGGTATGGAAGTCCGCGCCCGGCTGAGTCGACCGCTGTACCTGTGTGGCGTTCTGCGGCCCCGGAAGGCGCGCTTCCTGGTGCACGGCCTCGACGATGCCGCGCGGCAGCCCGAGCCGCGTGGCGAGACGCCGCAGGTAGCTCTGCGAGCTGGGCTGCCGCGGGTCGACGGCCAGCGCGGACGATACGTAAACCTCGATCGCCGTTTCCTGGTCGGGGACTTCGGCCACCAGGGCGTCGACGGACAGCGGCTCCCGGAGCTCGTCGAACAGCAGGGCTTTGTCCGAGCTGTCGAGGTGCAATTCGGCCACCCGGTCGAAGATCCGCTGGCGCTCGTCGGCATCGATGTGCCCATCGGCATGCGCCGCGGTGATCATGGCGCGAAGCAGCAGCAGAGGACCGGGATTGCCATTCGCGTCGGCGGCGACGGCGGCGAACCGACCTTCGGTGAGCGCCTCCGCCCCTCCGGCTCCGGCGCCTGCAGCGCTGGTACGCTGGTAGTTCTGGTATGCCTTCCAGGCGAGTCCGCTGACGGCGGCCAGGGCGCCGACCTTCAGCGCCGTCTTGCCCAGCTTGCGGCCCTTCTTGCTGGTCAGGGCGCCGGTCAGCGCGCCGCCTGCCAGCCCGCCGGCGAGACCGGAGAGCAGACCGCTGCTCCCGAGGCTTTCGACGATTCGGTTCAGATCCTTCATGGTCGCAGGTTCCTCGAGTGGATTGGACGTTGCCAGTCTGCGGTGGTTGATCGGTCAGGAAAATCCGCGAAATCCTGCGCCTCAGTTCGGTAAAGCCTTAACATCGCGCCCGCCGAGTATCGCCCCCGGGATAAACTGATTTACCGGGCGACTGCCAGGACTAATCTGGCGGCGTTCATTCAACCGGAGTGGCCATGCTTCGAATAAACGTCACCAACGATCCCGCCGAGCGCTGGACGCCGGTCATCGCGCGCCACTTCACGATGACGCTGGCGCCCCACGAGACGACCATCCGCTCGCTCACCGTGCAGCTCGTGGCGCCGGCGCCGAAAGACGCTTCCCCGGCCTATGCCTGCGAGCTTCATGGACGCGGCGCCAACGGCTTCGAGCTGCGCATCCGCAGCAGCCACGAAGACGGAGACATGGCCATTGCCCACGCCTTCGCCCGGGCGCGGCGGGAGTTGCGCAGAGGCCGTCTGCGGGCACGGATGGTCAGCTGAATACGCGTTCTCGCGCGGTCTCGGTAATGCTGAGGATCGCCGGGTGCTTGATCTTGCGTTCCGGGGAGATGGCGTAATAGGTTTCGATGACCCCGTCGATTTCGCCCACCTGGCGCGATGAGTACATCGATTCCACTTTGCCCGCAATGGCGGTCGGCGCCGGAAACAGACCGATGCCGGCCTCGCCGAAAGCCTTCAACAGCGCGCTGTCGTCGAATTCGGCGATGATCGTCGGCCTGATCGAGCGTTCCTCGAACCAGTCGTCCAGGCGCCGGCGCAGGGCGCTCGTGTTCACCGGCAGGAGCAGCGGGGCGTCGTCGAGCGAGCGCGGGAAGTCGCGGGAATAGGCCTTGGCCTTTCGCGGGTCGGCAAAGAACGATACGCCGCTCTCACCGAGCCGATGATTGTAAGCCTTGACGCTCAGACCGGTGGGGATGGGGTGGTCCGAAATCACCAGGTCGAGCCGATGCACGGCGAGATCCGCCAGAAGCTGTTCCAGGGAACCCTCCCAGCAGACCATGCGCATGTCTTCCTCGAGTTCGAGTGCGGGCTCCAGGATCTGGTAGGCGATCAGCTTGGCGATGGAGTTGACGATGCCGACGTTCAGCACGAATGGAGCCCCCGGATCGCCGCTTTTCATCCGCTGGGTCAGCTCGGCTCCCAGGGAGAAGATCTCGTCCGCGTACTGATTGACGATCTGCCCGGTCTCAGAGAGCACCAGGCGCCGCCCGACCCGGTGGAAGAGCGGTTTGCCGATGGCTTCCTCGAGCAGCTTGAGCTGGCCGCTGATCGTCTGCGGCGTGAGGAACAGTGCCTCCGAGGCCCGCGCGATACTGCCTTCCCGGGCAACGGTCCAGAAGTACAGCAGGTGGTTGTAGTTGAGGTGCCGCAAATGGGGTCTCCGTCGGTGGGGTTCACGCCCGGGTAGGGCGGATGCTCGCGCATCCGCATCATCCGGAAAAGTCGACTCTGGCGATTCGATCGTCAGGTATCTTCGAAGTATGGCGGCATCGGCAAAACCTGTCTCCATGCACCGGAAGATCGAATTGTCTTGAGCATCGACGTTGGCGCTAATGGCGCGGTCTTTTCACTGGACAGGTGTGTCAATCATGAGCAGTCGTTTTCCCGCCCAACCGTCCCCGGTCTCCGGCGCGCAGGCGCGCGCCGCGCAGGCTCAGGCAGGCGCCGTCGCTGCGGATAACCCGGTTCTCCGCAACACCTACCGGCTGCTGTCGATGACCCTGCTGTTCAGCGCGGGCGTCGCCGCGACTTCGGCGGCGCTGGGCCTGCCGCATCCGGGACTGCTGCTGACCCTCGGCGGTTTCTTCGGCCTGCTGATGCTCACCTCGGCGCTCAGGAACAGCGTCTGGGGCCTGGCTGCGGTGTTCGCGCTCACCGGCTTCATGGGCTACACCCTGGGCCCGGTGCTGAATGCGTACCTGTCGCTGGCCAACGGCGCGGCGCTCATCGCCACTGCGGCGGGCGCCACCGGCATCGCCTTTTTCGGGCTGTCGTTCTATGCCCGCTCGGCCGCGGCGCCGGACATGAGCCGTTACGGAATGTTCCTGTTCGTCGGCGTGTTGACCGCGTTCGGCCTGGGAGTCGCCGCCGTGGTTTTCTCCCTGTCGATGCTGGCGCTGGCGGTGTCGGGGCTGGCGGCGCTGCTGATGTGCGGCCTCATCATGTACGAAACCCAGAACATCGTGCGTGGCGGCGAGACTAACTACATCATGGCAACCGTGACGCTGTACGTCGCCGTGTACAACCTGTTCACCAGCCTTCTGCATCTGCTGGGGTTCTTCGGCGGCGAGGAGGGCTGATTTGGCCATTCGGCTCGGTATCGTCGGCGGCGGCCAGCTCGGCTACTTCCTGTGCGCCGCCGCGCGGCGCCTGGGCGTGCGCACGACGGTGCTGAACCCGGTGGCCGAATGCCCGGCCGCCCGCTCGGCGGACAGAGTGCTGGCCGGGGGTTTCGATGACCTGTCGGCGGCTGCAGCACTCGCCGCCGACAGCGACGTAATAACCTTCGAAATCGAAACCGTCGCGCCGGAGGTGCTGAAATACCTGGGCGGCCGCGCCCGGGCCGGCGATCTGCGGGTGGCGCCGGGACCTGAGATCCTTCTGATCCTGCAGAACAAGGCGCTGCAGAAGCGCTGGCTGGTTCGCAACGGTATCCCCACGCCGGATTTCGTCCATCTGCCCGGTGGTCCGCTGGACGTCGACGGGCTGTTGCGGCGCTTCGGTCTGCCGCTGGTGCAGAAGTCGGCCGTGGGCGGTTTCGACGGTCGCGGGGTTCAGATCCTGCGCCGCCGCGACCAGCTGGCTGCGCTGTGGGAATCGCCGAGCATCGTCGAGGCGTTCGTCCCCGGCGCCACCGAGATCGCCGTGCTGGTCGCCCGCGCCGTCGACGGCAGCCTGCGCACCTACGAGCCGGTGCTGCTGGAGATGGACGAGGCCTGCAACGCGCTCGGCACGGTGGTGTCGCCCGCTCCGCTGGACGACAGCGTACGCCGTCGCGTCAGACGCCTTGCCGGCGACATCGTGACGGGGCTCGAAGGCGTCGGGCTGTTTGCGGTGGAGATGTTCGTGACCCCCGATCAGGACGTGCTGGTCAACGAGATCTCCCCCAGAGTGCACAACTCCGGCCACCTGACGCTGGAGGCCTGCCAGACGTCACAGTTCACCCAGCACCTGCGGGCGGTTCTCGGCCTGCCGCTCGGCCCGGTGGAGCAGCGCGTGCCGGTGGCGGTGATGAAGAACCTGCTGCACGGAGCGTGCTTCGACCGACTCTGTGATCTGGGAGGATTCGACACCATGGACAGCCGCACGGCGACCGCCCTGCACTGGTACGGCAAGCGTGAGGGTCGTCCGTTCCGCAAGATGGGCCATGTGACCGCGCTCGGCGAGAACGTCGAGCGCGCCGGGCGACGGGCCGAGTCCGCCGTCCGCGCGCTGGCCGTGATGGGCGCCGAGGTGTTCTCGTGACGTCGCCGGCGGCGGCTGCCGTGCCGTCACCGCTGGTCGGGATCGTCATGGGTAGCGATTCGGATCTGCCGGTGATGGACGATGCGGCGCAGATGCTCGAGCGCTTCGGAGTGCCCTTCGAGCTGACCATCGTCAGCGCGCATCGCACTCCGGATCGGCTCTACGACTACGCCAGACAGGCGCAGGGGCGGGGTCTCCAGGTCCTGATCGCTGGCGCCGGCGGCGCGGCGCATCTGCCCGGCATGGTTGCGGCTCTGTCGCTGCTGCCGGTGATCGGCGTGCCGATCAGTGCCACCAAGCTGCTGGGACAGGATGCGCTGCTGTCCATCGTGCAGATGCCGGCGGGCATTCCCGTGGCCACCGTGGCCATCGATAACGCCACCAACGCCGGCATTCTTGCCGCCCAGATCGTTGCCACCGCAGATGCCTCGCTCCGGGCGCGGCTCGCCGGCTATCGCGAGGAACTCTCCCGGACGGTGCTGGAGAAGGCGCAACGGGTCAGCTACAGCCGTTGACGCCTGCGCGGCGCTCCGGACCGGCGCCGGGGATGGCGATGGCCGGGGCAATGGGCCATCATGGTCGCCCGTTCGGATCGTCCGGATCTCCGCCCTTTGGAAGACTTTCAGGCTCTGATGGATCGCGTCGCCGAGTTTCTCGGAATGACGCTGGTCAGCACCGGTGACGCGTCGCTGACCGTCGGCCAGGTGCTGCTGGCAATGACCGCGGTTCTCGTCGGCCTGGTGGTGGCCCGCATCGTCGAGCGGCTGGTGGTCGGACGGCTCGAGCGCACCAGCATGGGGCCGGACGTGCTGCAGCTGATCCGCCGCCTGCTGTTCTACGGGCTGATGGTCATCGTCGTGCTGACGGCCCTGGCCATTCTTGGCATTCCGCTCACCGCATTCGCCTTCGTTTCCGGTGCCATCGCCATCGGTGTCGGCTTCGGCGCCCAGAACATCATCAACAATTTCATCAGCGGCTGGATCCTCATGGGTGAGCGGCCGATCCGGATCGGCGATTTCATCGAGATCGGCGGCGCGACCGGGCGGGTGGAATCCATCAACAACCGCTCCACCCGGATCCGTCGCGCGGACGGCGTGCACATGATGGTGCCGAACAGCACGCTGCTCGAAAGCACGGTGGTGAACTGGACGCTCGTCGACCAGCGTATCCGCGCCACGGTAAGGGTCGGCGTCGCCTACGGATCTCCGGTCCGCCAGGTGCGCGATCTCATGCTCGGCGTCTGTGCCGGACACGCCTCGGTTCTGGCGGAGCCGGCGCCCGAGGTGTTCTTCGAGGATTTCGGTGACAATGCGCTGGTGTTCGACGCCTACGTCTGGATCCATGCGGGGTCCGAGTTCGGTGTGCGCCAGGTGCGCAGCGACATCCGCTTCGGATTCGAGGAAGCGTTCGCCGAGCACGACATCGTGGTGGCGTTCCCGCAGCGCGACGTGCACCTCGACGGTACGCTGACCCTGGAGCGGCCGCGTCCCACCCGCGCCGATGTCTGAGGCGGACAAGCTGCAGGCGCTGGGCTGGCGGGAGTGGCTGGCGCTCCCCGAGATCGGCATCGACCGCATCAAGGCGAAGGTCGACACCGGTGCGAGGACATCGACGCTGCACACTTTCAAGGTGGAGCCGTTCGAGCGATCGGACGGTTCCTGGGTGCGGTTCTGGGTGCATCCGCTGCAGCGCCGCACGGACCTGGAGATCCGCTGCGAGGCGCCGGTTCTCGACCGTCGGGTGGTGCGCGATTCCGGTGGGCACGAGGAGGAGCGCTTCGTCATCGAAACCGCCCTGGTCCTCGGCAGCGCGAAATGGTCCATCGAAATCACGCTCACGGACCGCGACAGCATGGGCTTTCGCATGCTGCTCGGCCGCACCGCGATCCGAGGTCGCTATCTGGTGGATCCCGGCCGATCCTACCTCGCCGTGCGCGCGGATGACCGCAAAGATTCCAAAGACGGTAAAGACGGTAAAGACGGTAAAGACGGTAGAGACGGTAGAGACGGTAAAGACGGTAAAGACGGTAAAGACGGTAAAGACGGTAAAGACGGCAGGGACGTTTCATGAAGATCGCGATTCTGTCGCGCAACGCCAAGCTCTACTCCACCCGGCGACTGGTGGAAGCCGCACAGGATCGCGGTCACACGGCGGTGGTGGTGGACACGCTGCGCTGCTACATGAACATGGCGATGGCGCGTCCGTCCATTCACTACAAGGGCGAAGAGCTCGGCGACGTCGACGCGGTGATTCCGCGTATCGGCGCGTCGATCAGCTTCTACGGCAGCGCCGTGGTCCGGCAGTTCGAGATGATGGGCACCTACTCGGTGAACGAGTCGGTGGCCATCTCGCGGTCCCGGGACAAACTGCGCTCCATGCAGCTTCTGGCCCGGCGCGATATCGGCATGCCGGTCACCGGGTTTGCTCACTCGCCGGACGACATTCCCGACCTCATCGACATGGTGGGCGGGGCGCCGCTGGTGGTTAAGCTGCTCGAGGGCACCCAGGGGGTCGGTGTGGTTCTCGCCGAGACCCGCAAGGCGGCGGAGAGCGTGATCGAAGCGTTCCTCGGCATCAATGTCGACATCATGGTTCAGGAGTTCATCGCCGAGAGCAAAGGCACCGACGTGCGCTGTTTCATCGTCGGTGACAAGGTCGTTGCCGCCATGCAGCGCACCGGCAAACCGGGGGAATTCCGCTCGAACCTGCACCGCGGAGGCTCCGCCGAGCTGACCAAGATCACCCCCACCGAGCGCCGCACCGCGGTGCGCGCCGCCCAGGCCATGGGGCTGAACGTGGCCGGCGTCGACCTGATCCGCTCCAACCACGGACCGCTGGTGCTGGAGGTGAACAGCTCGCCGGGGCTGGAAGGCATCGAGGAAGCCTCGAACATCGACGTCGCCGGTGCCATCATCCAGTTCATCGAAGAGCACGCCAAACGCGGGCGTACCCGCACCCGGGGGAAGGGCTGACCATGACTCGTGCCGACAGCGAACGAAAGAACTCCGGCATCGAGATCGCCGGCGTTCAGGTCAAACCCGGTCAGCGCCAGTCTTTCGATCTGCCGGGTGCTCAGCTCTACACTCACACGCCACTGGACCTTCCGGTGGAGGTGATCTGTGGCCGCCTCGACGGGCCGGTGCTCCTGGTGTGCGCCGCCATCCACGGCGACGAACTCAACGGCGTGGAGATCATCCGTCGGCTGCGCTCGCTCAAGTCCATGGGTCGGCTGCGCGGCACCCTGGTGCTGGTGCCGGTGGTGAACCTGTTCGGCTTCATTCACCGGTCCCGCTACCTGCCCGACCGGCGCGACCTGAACCGGTGTTTTCCCGGCCATTCCGAAGGGTCTCTGGGGTCGCGGGTCGCGCACCTGTTCTTTTCCGAGGTGGTGACCAAATGTACCCACATCATCGACCTGCACACCGGCGCGGTCCACCGTGAAAACCTTCCCCAGCTCAGAGCCGCCCTCGACGAGAGCGTGGTCGAGGCGATGGCGCACAGTTTCGAAATGCCGGTCATCGTCAACTCCGGATTCATCGATGGCAGCCTGCGCTCGGCCGCCCACGACGCGGGCATTCCGGTCATCACCTACGAGGCCGGCGAGGCCCTGCGGCTGGACGAGCGCTGCATCGTCGGCGGCGTGCGTGGCGTGACCAACGTGATGCGCGGGCTGGCCATGCTGCCGTCCCGGCGGCGGCACTGGACAGTAGAGCCCTACGTCGCCCGATCGACGAGCTGGTATCGGGCTCCCACCGACGGGCTGTTCCGCCCGCTCGCCAAGCTCGGCGCCCGGGTCCGGGCCGGCGACACGCTCGGTGTGGTCGCCGCGCCTTTCGGTGGCCTCGAGAGCTATCTGAAGGCGAAAACCGAAGGCATCATCATCTGCGTCAACAACCTGCCCCTGGTGAACCAGGGGGAGGCGCTGTTTCACGTTGCCCGATTCGAGGCGTTCGACGCCGTCGAGCAGCAGCTCAACGCGCAGATGGAGGCGGTCGAGCAGGATCGGCTCTACGAAATCGAGCGGACCCCGGACGTCTGATTCCGGCGGTAGGGCCGCCATCCGGGTCTTGAAAACCCTTCACAACGTCTTCATAGAGGAACGTGGTAGGCTCTTGAGAGTCTAATTTTTATCTGTGCTGCAACGAGAGGCTGAACATGGCTGAACGCAATCCGCAACCCTTCGGCGGCGCGCAGAGCACCGCCGCGCCGGTGTCGCCGGTCCGCACGAGCGGCATCGAGATCAACCGCGTCCTGCGCAATACCTATCTGCTGCTCGGCATGACGCTTGCCTGGAGCGCGGTGGTTGCCGGCGTCTCCATGGCCCTGAACGCGCCGCATCCGGGCTTCATTCTCCTGCTGGTGGGTTTCTTCGGCCTGCTCTTCGCCGTGAGCAAGACCGCCAACAGCCCGTGGGGTCTGTTCTGGGTTTTCATGTTCACCGGATTTCTCGGGTACACGCTCGGTCCGATCCTGAACGTCTATCTGAGCATGGCCAACGGCGGCATGCTGGTGACGTCGGCCCTGGCAACGACGGCTTTCGCCTTCGTCGGTCTGTCGGGCTACGCCCTGGTCACGCGCAAGGACTTCAGCTTCCTTTCCGGGTTCCTCGTGGTCGGTTTTTTCGTCCTGATGGGCGCGGTGCTGCTGTCGTGGCTGTTCGACCTGTCGGGCTTCCATACGGCCATCTCGGCCGGCTTCGTGCTGTTCGCCAGCGCGGCGATACTCTGGCAGACCAGCGCCATCATCCACGGCGGTGAGACCAACTACCTGCTGGCGACGGTCACGCTGTACACCCAGATCTACAATCTGTTTCTGTCGCTGCTGCAGATCTTCGGGGTGCTCGGGGAGGACTGAGGGCCTGACGCCCTGGTGCGTCAGCGTCCGGTCAGGGTCTCGTAGACCTTGGACAGCTGCTCGGGGAGATCTTCGATCTCTTCGATCACCAGGTAGCGGGCCTCCGGGCACATGCGCTTGAGATAGTCGTGGCCCGATCGGTCCACGGTGACGCAGAAGGTCTCGACGCCCTTGTCCTGGGCTTCCTGGAGCGCCCGGGCGGTGTCCTGAACCCCGTATTCGTGCTCACCGCGCTCCGGCCCGTAGTCGCAGTCCTGGGGAAAGCCATCGCTGATGATCATCAGCACCTTCATCGCGTTGCCTGAGTCCAGCAGCTTGCGCACCGCGTGGCGGATGGCGGGCCCCATCCGGGTGCTGCGCTTGGGCTTCATGCCGGCAATGGCCGCGAGAGTGGCGCGGCTGAAGCGCTCGCCGGGTTCCTTGGCGACGAACAGCTCCACGCAGTCGCGGCCATAGCCCGAGAACCCGTACACCCCGTAGCTGTCACCGAGCTGTTCGAGGGCCGCCGACATCACCAGCATGGCTTCGCGCTGGACGTCGATGATGCGTCGCGGTTCGGCGGTGTCGGCGGCCGCTGGGCTGGCGCCGTCAGCACCTGCGGCGGCGTGGCCCCAGAGAAACGGATCTTCCTCCTCGGCGGCGACCGCGCCCACGGAGCCGATCGGATCGTCCGTCGACGCGGACAGGTCCACAAGGAACGCGGCGCAGACGTCGCGCTGCACGCGGTCGCGTCGACTGTAGACGCGGTCGTCGGGGGTGTGGCCGGCACGCCGATCCTGGCGCGCCTGAATCAGGGCATTGAAGTCGAGTTCATCGCCGTCGGTGAGCCGGTAGACACGCTGGTAGCCGAGCGGCTTGATCTGTTCCAGGCGCTTCTGCACGCCGGGACGGTGGGCGCGGATCACCGCCTGGAGTTCGGCCAGATCCTGGTCCGGGTCCGGGGCCAGGCGCTGCTCGAACAGCCGGCACCAGCGCGGCAGATAGCGGCGTTCCAGGTAGTTCCACTCGTCGTAGCGGAAGCTGCGCGCCTCGGGCTGGCTCGTCCCGAGCGCATCGCGTATGGCGGAACGTTCCATGTCGATGCGACGCGCCAGGGTGTCGCGTTCCCCGGCCAGCTTCTTCAGGTCCAGGTCCTCCGGGCGTACCTGGCCGTCCCGGAGACCCTGGCTGTCGGCAGCCTCCGCTTCGTCACCATCGAGCATCTCCACGGACAGCGACGCATCCAGCGCCGACAGATCGTCGCGCCAGTCCTCCAGGCGAGCCTCACGCTGACTCCAGTTGCCGGGGTCGTCCAGCTCCTCCTCGAGCGGCAGTGGCAAGACCAGGCCGGTCTGTGCGTCCAGCAGGCGGGTTATCGTGTGGTAGAGGGCGCTGGCCGTCGCCGCGGCGTCGTGCACGTCGCCGGGGCGCAGCGCCAGTGCGGCCAGGGTCGCTGCCGCTGGTTCGAGCACGCCGGTGAGATCCAGGGCGGCCACCAGTTCCGGCGCCGCCCCGCGCCCCTGACACTCCAGCGCGGCGAGCACCCCGGCCAGGTCGGCGGCCGGATGCGGCGGATCGCGGCGCAGCTGATGCTGCTGCAGCCGTTCCAGCCGCGGGCGGATGCCCGGGTAGCTGCCGAGCATCAGGGCATCCACCCGAACGCGTTCGCACAGCCGGAACAGCCGGCTGGCCAGCGCCGGATACGGAAACTGATGGTAGAAGCGCTCGAAATCGCTGGCCCGGCTGCCGAGTGCCGGGGGGTCGTCGTTGCTGAGGCCGGGAATGCGCGTCAGCGCGGTCGCCATGCTGAAGGCATAGGTGCCGAACTCCCGGTGGCACAGCTGCTGCAGGGCCAGCACCCGGTAGGCGCTCGCGTCCGGCGCATCGAGGCTTTCCGGCAGGTACAGGGTGTCGCTGGTCAGCGCGCTGCGGTCCGCGGCCAGGGTGATTCGGCGTCCGGCGAACTCACTGCCGGGTTTGATGTGGAAGTAGCGCCCGGCGATGCCTTCGGCGAATAGCGCCAGGCGCTCCTCCAGGGGCGCCAGTTCGATCACGGCAACACGGTGTCGACGATGTCGGCGATGGCGGCCTGAACCGTGGCGTCGTCGGAGACGGCGTGCACCACGGCGATCTCGGCCGCCCGCCGCGGCGAGATGCCGCGGCCGATCAGCTCCCCGGTGTACACGAGCAGCCGGGTGCTCACGCCCTCCTCGAAGCCGTGTTCGCGCAGGTTGCGCACTTTCTCGCCGATCACCGCCAGCCGTTCCGCTGCAGCGCCGTCGACGCCGGATTCGTGGGCGATGATGGCGGCCTCGCGCTCGCGGTCGGGATAGTCGAACGTCAGGCTGACGAATCGCTGCCGGGTACTCGGCTTCAGGTCTTTCAGCACGCTCTGGTAGCCCGGGTTGTAGGAGATCACCAGCAGGAAGTCCGGGTGTGCGGCCAGCAGCTCGCCGGTCTTCTCGATGGGCAGCAGGCGCCGGTGGTCGGTGAGGGAGTGGATCAGTACCGTGGTGTCCTTGCGGGCCTCGACGATTTCGTCGAGGTAGCAGATGGCGCCGCTGCGTACCGCCCGGGTCAGCGGGCCGTCGCTCCACACGGTTTCGTCGCCCTGCAGGAGGAACCGCCCGACCATGTCCGTGGCGGTAAGGTCCTCGTGGCAGGAAATGGTGATCAGCGGGACGGCGACGTCCTTGGCCTTCCCGTCCCGGAACAGGCGCCAGGTCATGTGCTCCACGAAACGCGTCTTGCCGCAGCCGGTCGGACCTTTGAGCAGAACCGGGAGGCGGGCGTCGTAGGCGGCCTGGAAGACCTCTACCTCGTCCCCCAGCGGCAGGTAGTAGGGCTCTTCGTCAAGATGCGCCAGGTTCGCCGCTTCGCTCATGCCGGGGTAAACACCTCTTTGCCCTGCCGGTAGCTGAAGAAATCCACCGCCGGATTGCGATTGACCAGAGGCCTGTTGAACATGGGGTGGGCCATGGAGCGCACCTCGTGCTCGAGTTCGGTCAGGGTCTCGCCGGACTCGGGATCGATGATGGCCTGAAACCGGTACTGGTGCTGATCCGACTCTTCGCTGATCAGCCCGCGCTCCGCGAGGTAGCGGTGTGGCGCCGAGAAGTTCGCCAGGTACACGGCAACGTGATGGCCGTCGTAAGCGGCAATCGCCTCGCCGGTCTCACGGAACGCCAGGGTCTGGTTCGCGCCGACGCGAACGCGCGCCAGGCCGTCCGCGTCAGCGGCCGGGCAGCCGATCACGTCGCGGTAGAAACGGGCGATGGCGGCCGACGTGCCGGTTGGCACCTGCACCTCGAGCAGCGGCATCCCCAGGGCCATGGGCGGGAAATCGGCCGGCGCGTGGGCGCGGATGTCGTTGCCCCAGGGACAGGTCACACGGACGATCTGATCGTGGCGGCGCACATCGAAGCGGGTCCCGCTCAGGGGTCTGGCGAGCCGGTCGAGGCGCCGCCCGAGGTCGTCGAGGTCGGGCACCACCACGTCGATGTGGCCGCGGAACACCTGCGCCTCGCCGAGAGGCAGGTGAAACTGCTGGGCGCCGACGTTGATCCACATGTTCCGGGTACCGAAGTCGATGTACGGATCGCGGGTGAATCCCAGGCCGGTCACATAGAACAGCGCCGCGAGGCCCTGATCCGGAACGGTGAGATTCACGTGCTCCAGGGCGAGCACGTTGCCCACATCCTCGGCCGCTCGATCGAACGTCTTCATGTCCCGACTTTAAAGCAATTGCCACCGCCCAGGCCAACGCTGGTGGCGGACGGTGCTATCGTGGCTGCAGCCGCCCGGATGGACCGCGCCATGCCAGACTCCGACCAGACCGACGCGCTGCTCGACGCCACCACGGCCCTGATACCGCCGCTGCTGCGCGCCCTGGAAGCGCTGGCCCATGCGGGGCGCCACCTGAATCCACCGGATCTGCCGGCGCTGGTCGGTGCCATCGCCGGCTACCGTGCGCCGCTGGCCGAGGGTCTGGCCCGGTTCGAGGCCGTGGACTGGCCGGAACGCCTGGGCGGGTTCCAGACCCGAAGCCGCGCCGCAGCCTCGGAGGCGCTCCAGGCCTTCGACGTCCTGGCCGGGAGCCTCGAAGAGGCCAATCCGGTGTTCGGCGCCTACCGGGCCCTCGGCTTCCAGACCCGCGCCGTGGAGGCGCTGTACCCGGTGGCCTTCATGCTGCCGCCGGTGAATCGATTCTTCCTCGACGCGGGACGGCGCGACGATCAGGCCCTGCAGGCGAAGCTGCTGCGATCGGACCCGGACCGGGACGGGGTCGGCGTGATGCATGCGCACAACGACGTCGGCGAACGGGGCGGGTTTTCCGTCTACGTACCCGAGTATCTTCCCGACGACGACCCCGCGCCGCTCATCGTCGCGCTGCACGGCGGCAGCGGCCACGGCCGTCGGTTTCTCTGGAGCTGGCTGCGCGAAGCCCGCAGCCGCGGCGCCGTGGTCGTGGCGCCGACCTCGCGCGGCGATACCTGGTCGCTGATGGGTCCGGACGCTGACAGCGCCAACCTCCAGACCATCGTCGATCACGTGCGTTCGCTGTGGCGGGTCGATCCGCAGCGCATGCTGCTCACCGGAATGTCCGACGGCGGCACGTTCAGCTACGTGTCGGGCCTGAGGGACGACAGCCCGTTCACCCATCTGGCGCCGATCTCCGCTTCGTTCCATCCCATGCTGCTGGAGAGCGCGAGCGCCGAGCGGCTGCGGGGGCTGCCGGTTTACCTGGTCCACGGGGCCCTGGACTGGATGTTCCCCGTGGACGTGGCACGTCTGGCACGCGACACCCTGAGCGCGGCCGGGGCTGTCGTGACCTACCGCGAGATCGACGATCTGAGCCATACCTATCCGCGGGAGGAGAACGCCCGCATCCTCGACTGGCTCGGGTGAGCATCGAGGCGAGAACGCCGCCGGCAGCCGCGATGATCACGGTCTCCGCGGTCCAGGCGCTGGGCCTGCTCGGCCTCTACCTCGCCGCCAGCCACGACGTCTGGCCCGCGTCGGAGCCCGCTACGGCATTTCCGGCCTGGACCGTCGTTCTGGTAGCGCCGTTGATGCTGATTCTGGCCCTCGAACGGGACAACGGTCCGCGCCTGGGCGCGCTGGTCGGCGGGTTTGCGGCCGCGCTGGGGGCGCTCGGAGCGTACGTCGGGATCCAGGCCGAGCCGTCCAGTGAGGTCCCGGCGGGGAGCATTGGCTTCTGGTTCGTTCTGAGCATGGCCGTCGTGGCGTTCAAGGGGCTGATCTACTTGCAACCTCTGGCGAACCGCGAGCCCGTCAACTATGCCCGACTCTTCACTTATTCGTGGCGCGACTTCCTGACCGCGGCTCTGGCCGCGGCCTTTGTCGGGGGTGTCGCCTTGATTTTCGTGCTCTGGGCCGGCCTGTTCTCCGTGGTGGACGTGACGCTGTTTGCTGAACTGTTCGTCGAGCCGGCGTTTCTGATTCCGGTGCTGGCAGTGTCTTTCGGTCTCGGTGCGGTGATCTTCCGTCGCCTCAGCGGCACCATCGACGGGATCACGCAACTTCTCGACGGCCTGTTCCGGCTGCTGCTGCCGCTGCTGATGGCGGTCGTGCTGGCCTTTCTCGCCACCCTGCCATTCGTCGGCCTGGCACCTCTGTGGGCCACCGGCTCTGGGACCTCGGTCCTGCTGTGGCTGGGGGCGCTGGTACTGTTCTGCTGCAATGCCGTGTTCCAGACCGGTCGCACCTCGACGCTTTACCCCTCCGCCGTGCGGGTTTTGATCGCGGCCGGCGTGCTCGCCATCCCGGCGATCGTCGGCCTCGGCGGCTATGGGCTGTGGCTGCGCGTTCTGCAGTACGGTTGGACCGTGGAACGCTGCTGGGCCGCGCTCGTGGCGGTACTTCTGGCAGCGCTGTCGCTGGGCTATCTGGCGGGCGTGGTCCGCTATCGGCTGCAGTGGCCGCGGGCGCTGGCGCGGGTCAATACCGGCGTCGGTGTGGCCATGCTGGTGACGCTGCTGGTGGCGAACTCGCCCCTGATGGACTTCCGCAAGGTCTCCCTGGCGAGCCAGACGGGCCGCGTGGAACGCGGCGAACTCACGTGGTCGACCTTCGATCACTTCTACGCGTGGCGCCATCTCGGCCGCCCGGCCTACCTGCTGCGCCAGGAACTGCTCGCGGGCGCGGCGCAGGACGACGACGAGCTGCGGCTTCTGGTCGAGCGACCGCGTCCGCTGGCGGCGGCCCGGCCCGTGAACGCCACGGCGCTGGGGTCGAACATCGTGCTGCGCCCGGCGGGGCTGGTGGTCCCGGAAGATCTGAAGTGGCTGGTCGAGCAGAGCGTGATGGGAAGCCAGGGTCTTGGTTTCGTGCTGATCGGCCAGGACCTCGACGGTGACGACGAAGACGAATACGCGCTGCTGGCGCACCAGGACGGCAGGCTGAGTCATGCGGTCGCGTACTTTCGCAGCGCGCCGGGACAGGGCTGGATGGGCCGCCCGCTGACGGCGTCCGAGGTGCCGGCCGACGTGGACCTGACCCAGGGCAGCATCCGCACTTTGCCGTCTTCGGTCCGCGACCTCGAAGTAGACGGATTACGTCTTCGGGTGCGCTGATCCGGCGATCGTTCCGGGCTCACTGACCCCCGGGGGCGCCCGCTCGGTCGATTGGCTCTCCCGTACCCAGCCAGTCGGCGCATTCCTGACCGAGCTCCGCGACCACTCGGGCCTCGTACTCGGCGGACTCCTCGTCGCTGAGCGTATCCCGCCAGCGTCCGTTCACGCCTTGGTTGATGAACACCTGAGCGCCGCCGTCCCAGAACGCGCCGCTCAGCGGGACGGATCTGGTGGCGTTGCGCTTCATCCAGTCGAAGGAGCAGTACTCCACGATGTCGGCCCAGCGGGATTCGTCGATGGCGATGTCGAGAAACGCCGCCATGCGCCGCATCTCGCCCTCCATGTCGCGCTTCATGGCGTCGAAGTGCACCATCAGCACGTTGGGCAGGTCGCGGATCGCCCACCAGGTGCGCACGTTGTCCCAGAACGACCACCATGGGAAACCGTCGTTGTCGAGCCAGTCGTGCCAGTACTGACGGACGTCGTCACCGGGCGGTCCCATGGGCGGCCCTACCCGCCCCGGCGTGTCGTTCAGGGCTTCATACCAGGTGGCGTTGGCGTTGGCGTGGTGGTTGTACAGGCTCCAGACCACGTCACGGCCGTCGCGGCCGATGTAGACGTAGCGGGCCTTCGCCGAGAACACCAGCGCGTCCACGGGCAGGTGGGTCTTGAGAAAGCGCCGGTGGGTCTGCGCTTCCACCAGCGGCAGCTTCACCTCTTTGGGCGGCACCCGCAGATCCAGCCACGGCGACATTTCGGCGACCTCGAGTTCCGGATCACCGCCGAACAGCATCTGCGCGATGATCTGCTGGGTCCACGTGGTCCCGGATTTGGCGTAGGTGGAGATCACGATGTCGTCGTCGCGGAACTCGAGATCGTTCCAGATCGTCGAGTCGAAGTGATGGCTGCGCAGTTCCCGGGTCTTCGTCGGCAGTGGCGTGGTCATGGTCTGTTCCGTGTGCGGCGTCAGCCGGTGCACCTCGACTCAGAGTGGGCGGCCCATCAGGCTTTCGAAATTGCGTCGATAGAAGGCGTCGCGTTGCTCGGCGGTCGCCGCGTCCAGCGTCGACTCGAAGCGCTTGACCGGATTGCGCCCGCCTTCGACGTGGGGATAGTCGGAGGAGAACAGCGGAATCCCGGCGCCCGCCTCGCGGATGATCCAGCCCACGTCCTCGGCGGGGTAGGGCGTGGCGCGGATCTGCCGGCGCACGTAGTCCGAGGGTTTCATGGACAGGGCCTGCAGGCGCTCCTCCATGCGCACGAAGGCAGCATGGGCGCTGTCCAGATAACGCATCCAGCTCGGCAGCCAGCCGGCGCCCTGCTCGATCACGCCGAACATGAGGCGCGGGTGACGTTCCAGGATGCCGTCGATGATCAGGGTGGCCAGGGTCTGCATCACCGGCGTCGGAATTGCCATGTAGTCCACGGAGCGGAAGTTCTCCGCGCCACCGTGGAAGTCCGGCGGCACCGGCAGGCCATTGTTGAAATACATCGGGTCGAGCAGCTCACCGCCGCCGCCGACGTGAAACAGAATCGGCAGACCGGCTTCCTCCGCCATCGCCCACAGGGGGAACAGCCCGGTGTGGCTCGGTGAGTGGGTGCGCGGACACTGGGAGGGGATGAGCAGACCGGCAAAGCCGTCGCGGATCGCCGCCGCCGCGGTCGCGCGGGTCCGCTCGAAGTCCGCGAGCGGCACGCAGGCGGTGGCCAGCAGGCGCGAGTCCACGCTGCAGAAGTCGAGCATGGCCCGGTTGTGCGCGTCCGCCACGCCGTAGATCAGGTCGAGATCGTCGCTGTGCTTTTCAAGCTGTGCCAGGTGGCCGTTGATGAAGGTGTTGAACACGAGCTGGCTGGCCACGCCGATCAGATCCAGAGCGGCCGGACGGTCGTCCTTCAGCAGCGCGCCGGTGGCGGCCCAGTTCTTGCGCAGCATGATCTCCTCGGCGTCGCGGGCGCGGTACTCTGGATCCGCCTGCTTCGCCAGGATGGCGTCGAGGTCCGCGGCGCTGGTGGCCACCCGTGAAGTGCCGTCGATACCGAGGATGTGCTCGCGCACCGGGGCGCTGGCGTGGGTGGCCAGGAACTCGGCGGTTTCCATGATGTGGGCGTCGGCGTCGTGGACGACCCGGTCGGTGATGTAGGGCATGCTGATCGTCTCCCCGCTGGAGACGTCGATCATAGTGCAAGCGCCCGGTCCGCGGCGACCCGGCCCGGGCTCAGACGGGGGCCGGGGTTTCCTCGGCGGAGCCCGGCGCCAGCTCGGCGAGCTGGTTATGGCGAACCTGGTCGGGGAAGCGGGTGAAGGTGGTCATGGCGTAGTTGACCCGGTCCTCCACGGTCACGTAGTAGTCCTCCAGTTGCTCGATGTGCTTGAGCCGCGGCACCAGCCCCTGGTTGTTGGCGATCTGAATGGACAGGCCCGGTCGTGCGTTCATCTCCAGCAGCAGCGGACCCTTGGCTTCGTCGATCACCATGTCGCAGCCCATGTAGCCGAGGCCGGTGACCTCGTAGCAGCGCGCGGCGAGGACGAGCATCTGCTTCCAGTCCGGGATCTCCAGGCTGTTCAGGTCTGCGCCGGTGTCCGGATGCTTGTGAATGAGCAGATTGCTCTGCACCGCCGCGACGCTGCGTCCGGTGCCGATGTCGATTCCCACGCCCACAGCGCCCTGGTGCAGGTTGGCTTTGCCGTCGGACGCGTGGGTGGCGAGTCTGAGCATGCCCATCACCGGATAGCCGCGGAACACGATGATGCGGATGTCCGGCACGCCTTCGTGGGAGACGCTGGAGAAGAGCTTGCTCACCTTCACCAGGGTTTCGATGATCGCCACGTCCTGTTTGCCGCCGAGGGAGTGCAGGCCGCTCAGAATGTTGGTGACGTGACGCTTGACGTCGTTGAGCGTGATGCGTGCGCCGCTGCTCTTCACGTAGTCGTCGCCGTCGCGGCCCGTGATCACCAGGATGCCCTTGCCGCCGCTGCCCTGGGCCGGCTTGATGACGAACTCGGACAGGTTCGCGAGATCTTTCTCGATGACCTCGATCTCGTGCTGGGTGCTGACCACGTGGATCAGCTCCGGGACCTTGAGGCGCGCTTTCTGCGCCACCAGCTTGGTCTTCAGTTTGTCGTCCACCAGCGGATAGCGGCTGCGCTGGTTGTACTGGGCGATGTAGGCGATGTTGCGCCGGTTCATGCCGAGCACGCCGCGCCTGGCCAGGGTCCAGGGTGTGATCCACCGGCTCTGCAACCTTTCCAGCATGCCCGGTCGGCTCATCGCTTGAAGACCGCGAAGCGGTGCAGTTCGAGCAGGCGGTAGCCGGTGTAGCGGCCGAGCAGCAGGATCATCGCCAGCACGCACAGGTTCAGCTCGGGAAAGTTGAACGCCAGGTGGCGGACGAGCTGCTGATCCATCATCAGAAACGCAATGATCGCAACCAGCAGACTGCCGCCGCCCGCGACCACCACTTCTTTCGGGCCCTGCTCTTCCCACAGGATCGACATGCGTTCGATGGTCCAGGCCAGAATGATCATCGGGAAGAAGGTGATGGTCAGGCCGCCCATGAAGCCAAACTGATAGCTGAGAAGGCTGAACAGCGTGATGATGCCGATCACCACCACCACCAGGGTGGCGATCCGCGATACCAGCAGCAGGTTCAGCGAGGACAGATAGGAACGGATCATCAGGCCCACGGCCACCACCAGCACGAAGCTGACGACGCCGGGAATCAGTTCGGTCTGCAGAAACGCCAGGGCGATCAGCACTGGCATGAACGTGCCCGAGGTCTTCAGCCCCACGAGTACGCGCATGATCACCACCATCAGCGCGCCCACCGGCAGCAGCATGATCAGCTTGAACATGCTCTGCTCGGCGATGGGCAGGTTGTACAGCGAGACGTCGAAGCCGGGTGCGTTCTGATCCACCAGGGTGGTGGCAGGACGCGTCTGGCTGATGATGGAGAACGACACCCGGCTGCGCGAGCCGCCAAGCACCTCCAGTACCGACGGCGTCGCCGTCTGCCACAACAGCAGCTGCTCGTTGCGCACCATGCCGGTGGTCGGGTCGAACAGCTGCCAGCGGTTGCCATCCCACACCTGCACCAGATCCGTCAGGTTCTGGCGGCGGCGCCCGTCTTCCAGTTCCAGGACCTGCACCGTCCGTGCCGGCACCCCGGCGGCATTGAGCAGGCTGGCCATGAGATCCGGTGGCGAGTAGCGGTCGAGCAGCAGGCTCAGGTTCTGGTTGGCGCCGGCGCGGTTGAATTCGAACGACAGCTGCTGGGCCAGAGACGCCGCGTCGGCCGATATCGGGATGACCGACTGCAGCAGCTGCAGCGCGGCGGTCTGGTACGGTTCGTCCCAGGTCGGAGCGTCTGGTTCGCCGGCCGGCGCAGGCTCCACCCGGTAGTCGCCGTCCTGGGCCAGATCGAGCTTGTAGAACAGCACCTGCTCGCCGCGGGCGAAGCGTTTGGTCCAGTGGGCGCGACGCTGGCTGCCCTGGCTCGACACCTCGAAGCCGAATCCGGACGAGGCGCTCGATTCGCTGATCAGGCGGAATATCGACTGCTCCGGCGGCAGGGTCAGATAGACCTGCGTGGCACCGCCCTGAGCCAGATATTCGACCCGGGCTTCCACCTGCCAGACCGTCTGCTGGGCGCCCGGCAGCAGCGGAATGTGGTAGGAGCTGTGACGGTAGGCCGCGGTTCCGACGCCGACCAGGAACAGGGCGATCACGAAGAACAGAAACGGCCCGCGCTGGGTCGTCATTTCGGTGCTTTGAAGGCGGGTTGCACGTGCTTGCGGGCAATGTCCACGAGAGCCACGTCGGTGAGGAAATTGCGCCCCAGGATCAGGATTGCCGGTTCCCGGCTGGCCGGCTTCGCGTCCGCCCCGTCGTCGGCGTCCGTCGCAGGCAGTTCGACCAGCACGATCTCCACTTTCTCCCGCACGTCGCCGAGCTGGACGCGCAGCTCCACTGCCGGACGACGCTGACTGTCGCCGTTGACCCGAACCGTGCGCTTGAGGGCGCGTTCCGCTGTGGCGGCATCCTTCCCCAGCTGGGTCTCGAAGCGCACCCACTTGTTGCCGTCGCGCTCGAACTCCACCACGTTGCTCACCGTCAGCGAGCTGACCTCCGAGGCCGGCGCCATGCGCGCGTCCAGGAACGCGCCGGGCGGATCGATCCAGACCCGCTCCGCTTCGCCGACCACCAGCTTGTCACCGCTCACCATCACCCGGGTTGCTTGAGGGCCGGGTTCGCACTGGGCGGTGACCGTAGCTGCGGGCAGCGGCGTCGGGCAGAGTCCAGTGAGCGTTTCCGGCAGCTCGGCGATGCGCGACTGCAACGCGTCGAGCTGCTGCTGCAGGACGACGTCGCTGGTCGCGGAACGCGCGTCGCGCGCCTGTCGTTCAGCGAGGCTGGCACGCAGACTGGACACTTCGGTCTGCAGCAGACGGATGCGGATCTGCATCTCGGACAGATTGTCCATCAGCTCCGGATTCGGCGACCGCTGCGGCATGGCGCAGGCGCCGAGCAGCGTCAGTGGAATCAGCAGCAGGCTTCGGTACGCGACAGATTCGAGGCGGACGGCCAGACGCCGTCGTCCCTTGTATTCGTTTGTTTTCATTGAGTTCTGGTGTCCCCCGAGAACCATCAAGTCTAATGATCGTCCTGTGCACTTGATACTGTATAAATGTACAGTTATGCTGCAGCGATGCGCAGGAAGGGATTTCAGTCACCGGGATTTTCCACCCCGCAGGTTGCGTCCGCAGCGCACGCGCGGGGGCGCGAAGAGCCCGTGGCGCCGCTGCTGCTGAAGGGCCGGGGGGCCACCGCCAATCCGGCGAGTCGCTTCCTGCCCACTCACAGCGTGGCGGAGAGCGACGGTTGGGAGGGCACGGCCGCGGACCTCGCCGCCGACGTCGAGCGCGCGGTTGCCACCGAGCTGTTCCCGGACACGACTCGGACCCTGATCACGCGCAACCGCTCGCCGGACATTCCGTTCGATCGTTCCATTAACCCCTACAAGGGTTGCGAGCACGGTTGCGTGTACTGTTACGCCCGGCCGACCCATGCCTATCTCGATCTGTCGCCGGGAATCGATTTCGAGACCCGCATCTTCTGCAAGACCGGGGTTCGCGAGGCGCTCATCGAGGAACTCGGCAAAGCGGGCTATGAGTGCCGCAGCATCGCCATGGGCACCAACACCGATCCCTACCAGCCCGCGGAGCGCGAGCGGCGCATCACTCGAACCATTCTCGAGGTGCTGCTGGAACACGGTCACCCGGTGACCATCGTCACCAAGGGCCAGCTGGTTCTGCGCGATCTCGACCTGCTGGGGGCGCTCGCCGCACGCGGTCTGGCGAGGGTGGCGGTCAGCGTTACCACGCTCGACAACGACCTGAAGACGCGGCTCGAGCCGCGCGCGGCGGGTCCGGCGGCGCGACTGCGGATGATCCGCGAGCTGGCGAGCGCCGGCGTGCCGACCGGAGTGATGGTGGCGCCGGTGATTCCGTTTCTCAACGATCACGAGATCGAAGCCATCGTCGAGGCGGCGGCCGGGTCTGGCGCAGGCGAGGCGAACTACGTGCTGCTGCGGCTGCCGCTGGAGGTCAGGTCGCTGTTCGAGAGCTGGCTGGCCGTCCACTACCCGATGAAGGCGCGCCGGATCATGAGTGCCGTTCATGCATCCCGTGGCGGCAAAGCCTACGATGCGACGTGGGGAACGCGGATGCGCGGCACCGGCGTCTTTGCCGACCTGATCGCCCGGCGGTTTGCCGCGGCGCTGAAGAAACACGGCCTGGAATGCGATCACGGTCACAGCCTGCGCACGGACCTGTTCCGACCACCCGGCTTCCGGCAGATGGATCTGTTCTGATCCGACAAGCATACTGACTTGCCGCCTGTCCGGTCCGAGGTCACGTCCGAGGTCACAATGAACCAGATTGTCGAGTTCCAGCACCGTCACAAGCACTTCGAGATCCGCGTCACTGGCGATGGCGCGCTGGAACTGTACCTGGACAGGTGCCTGCGCAAACGTCGGGCGCGCAGCGGCCGCGAGCCGCAATACGTCTGGACCAACGTCGAGCTGGAGTGGGAAGAGCACCACTACGTCGAAGCCCGCTACTGGGCCAGCAGCGGGGAGCTGCGGGTGACGGTGAACGGTGAGCCCATCCTCGAGCAGCGGCTTCCGGGCTGAATCCTGGGGTCTATGCTTCACCAATGAGCACTGTGAACGCGCGATCCTGGTGATGGAACCCGGGGATTCGTCAGGTCGCCCGGCTCCGGCCAGGACCGTGGCCCGGTTGACGCTGCTCGGTGCGCTGGGCGCCCGACTGATGAGCCTGTTCCGGTCCCTGCGCAAACCGGCAACGCGCCCGCCGGAGGATCCCGAGACCGACATCCGCCGGTCCGAGGAACGACTTCAGCTCGCCGTGGCAGGCAGCAACGACGCCCTGTTCGATTACGATCACGCGCGCGGGGTGCTGGTGCTCTCGGATGCGTTTCAGCGCTGGATGGGCGGTGGCGGCAATGGCACCCGGTACCTCGAGGTCGATCTGGACGAGGTCGTGTCGCGTATCCACCCCGACCACGCGGCTACCGTGTACCGGGCGATACTGGCCTGCGCAGAGCACGGCAGGAGCTTCGACGTGGAGTTCATGCTGGCCAAGCCCGACGGCGGCTACCTGTGGCTGCAGGTCCGCGGTCGTGGCGTGCCCCTGGACCATGGCTATCGGGTATCCGGCTTCGCCTCCAACATCTCCCGCCGCAAGGTCGCCGAAGGCCTGCTCCACGATACCGTGGACCGGCTCGCCGCCGTCCTAGACAACATCGCCGAGGGAATCGTCACCCTCGACGAACGGGGTCGGGTCTGCGCCGTGAATGCCGCGGCGCAGCAGATGTTCGGAATCGATCGGGACACGCTGGTCGGCGAAGCGCTGACTGCCTACCTGACCTCGACGGAGCCCTTGCCCGGCTGGTCCCAGCTGGCTGACCGCCAGCCGCGGGAGGTCCGGGCACTGCGCCACAACGGTGAGCCGTTCCCGGCGGAGTTCACCGTGAGCACCATGGAGGTACGATCCGACGAGCGCTTCATCGTCGTGCTCCGCGACATCGCCGAGCGGCGCATCGCAGAAGACCAGCTGCGCGCCGCGATCGCCGAGAGCCAGGCGGCGACCCGGGCGAAGGACGAATTCCTGGCCACGATGAGTCATGAGATCCGCACCCCCATGAATGGCGTTCTGGGCATGACTCAGCTGCTGCTCGACATGGATCTGACGCAGGAGCAACGCGACACCGCGCACCTCATCCGCACCTCGGGTGAATCCCTGCTGACCATCATCAACGACATTCTCGATTTCACCCGCGCAGGATCCGGGCGGTTGAACGTCGACGCGCAGCCGTTCGATCTGCGTCAGGCGGTGCGCGAGGTGGTGGAGCTGCTGGGGCGCCGCCACGGCCCTGTGGACGTGTACGTCGACTATCCCCTCGATCTGCCGGACCGGCTGGTGGGCGATGGCGGCCGGGTGCGTCAGGTGCTGCTGAATCTGCTGGGTAACGCCATGAAGTTCACGCGTCGGGGTCACGTGATCGTGGCGGTGGAATCGCAGGCGTCGGGGTCGCCGGCGGCGCGACTCGGCGACGACCTGGTGCGGCTGCAGATCTCGGTGGAGGACTCCGGGCCCGGAATCGAGGCGCGGGCGCAGAGCAAGCTGTTCGAACCGTTCACCCAGGCCGATGCGTCGACGACCCGCCGGTTCGGCGGCACCGGGCTGGGGCTCGCGATCAGTCGCCGCCTGGTGGAACTGATGGGCGGCGAGATCGGCTTCGAAAGCGCCCCCGGACAGGGTTCGCGGTTCCACTTCACGCTCAATCTGCCGCGGGCGGAAGCGCCGACGGCGCACGCCGCCGCGCTGACGGGTCATCGGCTTCTGCTGGTGGACGACGACGCGCGCGGTCGCGGCATCCTCGAGCGCTGCCTGCTCAATGCCGGCGCGATCGTCACCGCCGTGGCGTCGGCGCCGGATGCGATGCAGGTGCTCGAGCGCGAGGCGTTCGAGGTCGCGCTGATCGACGATCGGATGCCGGACATGGACGGGCTGCTGCTGAGCGAGCTGATCCGCATCGATCCCGCCTGGGCGTCGATGCGCATCGTGCTCATGTGCACGACTGGCATCCGTGGCGTCGACGAGAGCTTGGCCGTGGACCGGGCGCTGGTGAAGCCGCTGATGCCGGATTATCTGCTTCAGGAACTGGCCGCGCTGCTGGCGGACCCGACGGACGCCGCGGACTCGGTGCGCCCGCAGCGGCGCGCCGCCGGCGGCGCCGGGCGGGTCTCCGTGGACCCGGGGTCCCCGGTGGCGACCTGGGCGACCAGCGGCTTCCGCCCGCGGCTGCTGCTCGCGGAGGACAACCCCGTGAACCAGCAGGTCGCGGTACGCATGCTGGAAAAGCTCGGCTGCCTGACCGACGTGGCCGGCAACGGCGCGGAGGCGGTGAAGCTGTGGAGGCACTTCGACTACGACCTGATCTTCATGGATTGCCAGATGCCCGAACTCGACGGGCTCGGTGCGGCGCGCCGGATCCGTGAGCTCGAGATCGCGGCACAGCGGCCGCGGACGCCGATCGTCGCGATGACGGCCAATGCCATGGATGACGACCGCACCACCTGCCTGGCCGCCGGGATGGATGACTATCTCAGCAAGCCGGTCAGCCAGGACGACCTCGATGCGGCCCTCGGGCGCTGGGTGGGGGGACATCGAGCGGGCGATTCCGGTAGTCAGACGGTCGACAGGGCCAACCTGGCGGGCGGCGGCGCGACGGGGTAGCGACATCGGTTGCGGTATGATCCGCCGCTGAGTCCGCTTCCCAGGAGACCGCCATGAACGAGACTTCCCATCAGCACATGCTCGATGTGCTGGAGCGACAGCGCCAGGCTTATCTGCGCGAAGGCGCGGTCAGCGCCGCCACCCGCAAGGACCGGCTCGAGCGGGCGGTCGGTCTGCTCAAGACGCACGAGAAGCGCTGGGTGGAAGCCATGGACGCCGACTTCGGCCACCGCAGCGCGCACCAGTCGCTGTTCACCGACGTCGCCAGTTCGGTTGGGCCGCTGCGCCACGCGCAGAAGCACCTCGAACGCTGGATGCGGCCGGAGCGACGCAAGGTCGGGCCGTTTCCGCTGAATCTGCTCGGGGCGAAGGCGCGGGTAGAGTACCAGCCGCTCGGCGTGGTCGGCGTGATAAGCCCGTGGAACTTCCCGGTGAACCTGACGTTCACCCCGCTGGCCGGGGTGCTCGCCGCCGGCAATCGCTGCATGATCAAGCCCTCCGAGTACACTCCGGCGACGTCGGCGCTGATGGCCGAGGTGTTCCCGAGCGCCTTCGATGAGCTGGAGATTGCCGTGATCACCGGCGGGCCGCAGGCCGGCGCCGACTTCTCCGGGCTGCCCTTCGACCATCTGCTGTTCACCGGCGCCACGTCTATCGGCCGCCACGTCATGCGCGCGGCGGCGGAGCATCTGGTGCCGGTGACCCTGGAACTCGGCGGCAAGTCGCCGGTCGTAGTGGGTCGCTCCGCGGATCTGCAGAAGACGGCGGATTCGATCATGACCGGCAAGATGCTCAATGCCGGCCAGATCTGCCTGGCGCCCGACTACGTGTTCGTGCCCCGGGAGCGAGTGGATGAGTTCGTTTCCGCGAGCGAGCGTTCGGTGGCGCGGATGTATCCCACGCTGCTGGACAACGCGGACTACACTTCGGTGATCAACGAACGGCATTTCCAGCGTCTCAACGGCTACATCGAGGAAGCGCGCGCGGCCGGAGCCCGAGTGGTCGAGATCAACCCGGCGGGCGAAGACTTCCGCCAGCAGCCGCACCACAAGATCCCGCCGACCCTGATCGTCGATCCCGACGATCGTCTGCAGGTGATGCAGGACGAGATTTTCGGCCCGGTGCTGCCGGTGAAAGGCTACGAGCAGCTCGACGAGACCGTGGATTACATCAACGCCAAGCCGCGGCCGCTCGGGCTCTACTACTTCGGCAGCGACGGAGCGGAGGAGCGCCGGGTACTGAACCACACCACCTCGGGCGGTGTCACAGTCAACGACGTGGTCATGCACGTGGCCCAGGAAGACCTGCCTTTCGGCGGGGTCGGACCGTCGGGCATGGGCGCCTATCACGGCCTCGACGGCTTCCGGACTTTCAGCCACGCGCGGTCGATATTCACCCAGAGCAGGGTCAACGTCGCCGAGCTGGCCGGTCTGCGTCCGCCCTACGGCGAGAAGATGTTGAAGGCAGTGCGCCAGCAGTTGCGCTGAGGATCATGAACCGCGGTAACCGTTCCCACGACGACGGCCTGAGCGAACGCGAGCGTTTCGTCGCCGACGGATTTCTGGTGCTGCCCGGTCTGGTGCCGGGAGCGCTGTGCGAGGCCCTGTCTGACGAAGTCGCGGCCGCGCTGGACCCGGTTCTCGCGCCGGCGGAATTCGAGGCCGACGTGGGCTATCCGGGTTCTCCGGAGAGCCGCACCGCGGCGGGCGGCGACACGCCGCGGCGGCTGCTCAACGCGTACTCGAGGTTTCCGTCGCTGCGTCCGGTGGTCACCGGAGACCCGCTGGCCGTCCACCTGCGCGCGGTGATGGATTCGGAGCGGGTGCTGATGTCGCAGTGCCACCACAACTGCGTGATGACCAAGGCGCCGGGGTTCAGCAGCGTCACCCTGTGGCATCAGGACATCCGCTACTGGTCGTTCGAGCAGCCGCAGCTGGTCTCGGTGTGGCTGGCGCTCGGTGACGAGAACGCAGACAACGGCGCGCTCAAGGTCATTCCCGGCAGCCATCGGATGGTGTTCAGCCACGACTGTCTCGACGAAGCCAGGTTCCTGAAGCCGGAACTGCCCGAGAATCAGGCGCTGATTGCCGGGGCCCGCACCATCGAACTGAAGCGCGGCGATGCCCTGCTGTTCCACTGCCAGACGTTTCACGCAGCGGGGAGGAACCTCACCGACCGGATGAAGCTCTCGGCGGTCTTCACCTACCACGCCGGACACAATCATCCGTTGCCGGGCAGCCGTTCGGCCCAGTATGCAAGCATTCCACTAGCCGGGTGAGCGCCTCATGTCCGAACGACAGTCAGATCGACAGTCAGACCGACCGCCTCTGCCGGGCGCCGGATCAGCCGCGGACGAAGCGGACCCGGAGGCGCTGTTCCGGGAAGCGATGAGCGATGTGGTTCCGTTGAACCAGAAGCGCATCGAGCCGGAGCCGGAACGTCAGGACCTCACGCCGGCGCAGCTCGAGCGTCGCGAGGCGGCCGAGGGCCGGCGTCCTGCGAGCGGCGGCGAGGATCCCAACTACTTCACCCTGGGCGAGGTCAAGCTGCTGCATCCCCGCGACACCCTCGCCTGGAAGAAGGACGGCGTGCAGCACGAGGTGTTCAAGAAGCTCAAGGCCGGGCGCTATCCGATCGACGGCCAGCTCGACCTGCACCGGCACACGGTGCGCGAAGCGCGCAAGGCCCTGTTCGACTTCCTCGAACTGGCGCGCCGCAAGGGCTGGCGTACGGTGCTGATTTCCCATGGCCGCGGCGAGCGCAGCCCGACGCCGGCGCGGATCAAGAGTTTCGTTGCTCACTGGCTCGGCCAGGTGCCGGATCTCGTCGCCTTGCACAGTGCTGCCCGCCATCAGGGCGGCACCGGGGCCGTGTACGTGATGCTGAAGAAGACGCCGGAAGCCCGCGAGCGGGCCCGGGAGCGGCACGGACTCAAGAGCGACCGCTGAGCGCTGCTCAGGCGGGATCGAGGCGCAGGAAGCGTCGCGGTGGGAATCCGGTGAGAACCTTAACGGCCAGCGGCAGGGCGTGCTGGTCGAACAGGCGCTGCCGCTCGGCGTCGGTGACCGGTACCGCCAGATACGGCGCGCGCTCGCCGCCGGCGACCACCTCCACGCGCGGGTTCTCCAGAGCCTGACGGTACCAGGCGCGCGGCCAGTGGTTGGCGGCGACGTAGAGCCGACCGTCGCTGTCGATGCGTGACACCACGCGATCGTGGGGTTCACCGCCGCTGTCGCTGGTGGAAATGACCAGGGTGTTCGCGTCGGCGGGCTGGAAGTAGCCGATCAGCGATTCGAAGGCGGCGACGATGCCGACGTATACCAGCACCAGTACCGCGACGATCTTCAACAGTCTCATCAGACGTCTCCAGTCGGTCCAGGTCCGCAACGGTAGACCTTGAAATCCTGGCGGCCGTCGACCATCGGTCCGGCCGGGACGACGGTGTCGCCGCCGAGGGTCGCGGCCTCGTTGCGGGCCATGACGATGAGTTCCTCTGCAACCTTGCCGCGACCGCGCTTGAGCAGCACCCGGTCCTGGGTGCTGGCGGCGACGTTGCCCACCAGCTCGCAGCCGTAGACGGCGCCCGGGGTGCCCTGAGCGACGCCGGCTCCGGCGGCGGTGAGTTCGATCCAGGTACAGGCATTCAGCCCGAGCACGGCCAGCAGCAGCGGGAATCGCCTGGCGATCGTCACGGGATGTTGCCTCACAGCCTGCCCTTGTCGAGATCCAGCTTGCCCCGGGCCAGATTCAGGCGCAACACGTCGTTGCCTCCCTCGGCCAGACGCAGGCTGCGTACCCGCTGGTAGAGGATCGCCAGGGGATGATCGTCGGAGAGCGCCGTGCCGCCGACCAGCTGAATCGCGGTGTCCACCACCGCGCCCACACCTTCGGTGGCGAACACCTTGCAGGCAATGCCTTCGTTGACCACGTTCTCGCCGGCGTCGGCCAGCCGTGCTGCGCGGTACAGCATGCTGCGCGCGGCGAACGCATGGATTCGCAGATCCGCGTAACGCAGCCGCACCCCCTCCCTGGCGCCGCGTGCCGTCCCCGACCGATCGGGGTGCGCCAGGTGCGCCTCCAGATAGCCGAGAACCCAGCGCATGGTGCCAACGCAGTTCGCGGCGATGGCGAGGCGCACGTCGCCGATCTGGCGCAGCGCGCGCGGCATGCCCTCGCCCGGCTCGCCGAGCAGGTGGGTCAGCGGTACCTCCACGCCATGGAAGCGGAAGGCGGCGTGATGACTGCCGTCCAGGGAGCGGAAGGTGCGCTCGATGGTCACGCCCGGGGCATCGGTATCGATGACCACCAGCGCCGGCCCGCGACCGTCCACCTGGACCAGGATGTTGACGAAGTCGGCGCTGGCGCCACCGGTAACGTAGGACTTCTGACCGTTGATCCGCAGCACCTGGTCGCCGATCTCGGCCCGGGTGGGCGCCGGCGCGTCGTCGGGTTCGGTGAATCCGAAAGCGCCGCGCCTGGTGCCGGCGAGCAGCGGCGCCAGGTGGGTGCTGCGCAGCGGTTCCCCGGCGCCGGCGAGCACCCCCGGTCCAGGACCGAACACGGCGTCCTGGTGCGGCGCGTTGCTCGCGGCCAGTTCGTCGCGGACGATGGTCAGCTCCAGGGTGGAGGCCTCGCTGCCACCGAAGGCGCGCGGCTGAGTCATCTGGAACAGGCCGGCGGCTCGGGCGGCCGCAACCACGCCGGGCCGGGCCTCTGCGGCGCTCTGGTCGCGGCGCGGCTCCAGCTCCGCGGCGGCAAAGGCGCGCACCTTGTCCGCCAGCTGCCGTTGCGCTGCGGTGAGCTGCTCGGGCATCAGAGGGCGGGTCCGATCAGCACGACGATGATCAGCAGCAGGCACAGCAGCATGGCGCCGAAGGCGTAGAGCACCAGGCTTTCCTTGCGCGCCTGGCCGTCGAGGAATTTGTCGATCTGCTCCGGGCTCTGCGCGGTGGTAGCGGAGGTCAGGCGATAGCGGGTGATGCCGTCGCCGCGCCCCGGCAGTTTCACGAACAGTTCCGGCGTCGCCTGCAGGCGGACGTTGACGACGGCCAGCGGAATGCCGGTGTATCGGGAAATCTGGGTCGGGTGCAGGCCCTTGCCCGGATGCTCGAGAAAGCAGCGGTAGATCTCGCGCAGCCGCGCGAGCTTGCCGCGAAACCGGAACGAGATGGGAATCAGTCCGAGAATCATGTCGCCTCGCGCGCTCCGCGGTCCGCATCGCCGTCGCGGGAGTATACCCGCTTGCGGCCCACCACCACGGCCCGCAGCGGCGCCGGGTGCCCCTCCACGGTGCGTCCCGGCCGGTCCGGGTCGAGCGCGGCCGCCAGGGACTCGAAGCGCATCCAGGCGGTAGCCCGCTGCTCGTCCACGCGGGTGGCGCCGACGTCCACGGTGCGGACGTCGCAGAAGCCCGCACGCTCGAGCCAGCCGCACAGGGTTGCGGGGTCGGGTACCAGCCAGACGTTGCGCATACGTGCGTAGCGACCGCGCGGGCGCAACGGCTCGGCGCCTTCGACCACCAGGGATTCCAGCACCACCTGTCCGCCCGGGCGGGTGTGCCGGAACAGTCGCTTGGCGTGCTCTGCAGGGTCGCGGCGATGGTAGATCACGCCCATGCTGAACACGCTGTCGAAGCGCAGCCCGGGCGGAACCTCCTCGAATCGCAGCGGCAGCACGTGGTTGGCCCGGGCGTCCAGGTAGCCGGCGATCGCGCGGTGCTGCATGCAGAACACCAGAGTCGGGTCCACGCCGACTACCTCCCGGGCGCCGGCCTCGAGCATGCGCCAGCCGAAATAGCCGTTGCCGCAGCCGACGTCGAGGACCCGATGGCCCTCCAGCGATGCGAGATGCGGCAGCACCCGGGCCCACTTCCAGTCCGAACGCCACTCGGCGTCGATGGTCACGCCGAACAGATGGAACGGTCCCTTGCGCCAGGGATGCAGCTGCGCGAGTGCGGCCTCCAGCCGGCGTCGTTCGGTGGCGCTCGCGGTCCCCTCGGCGGTGATCGTGGCGCCGAGGTCGACCCGGGTCGCTCGAAGCGCCGGCAGCGGGCTCAGGGCTGCCTGCCAGCGCACCATGTCGCCGTGGCCGCCCGCCGCCAGACGCTCGTCCAGCAGGCTCGCGCAGGGCTCGAAGCCCCTGGGCACCGCAGGCACGTGGACGTGGCTCACGGACGCGCTTCGAAGGACGCCCAGTTCAGGCATTGGTACCACTTGCGTACCCGGCTGAAGCCGGCATCGGCGAGGCGTTGCCGGTGGCGCTCCTCGGTGTCGATGATCATCACGTTGTCCAGGGCGCTGCGCTTCTGGCTGATCTCCAGCTCCGAGTAGCCATTGGCGCGTTTGAAGTCCAGATGCGCAGCGTCGAACTCGCGCTGCGTGTCGGCGTCGTCGAAGCGGATTTTCTCGGACAGCAGCAGCACGCCGTCGGGAGCCAGCGCTTCGCGGATCCGCTCCAGCATGCCCGGGCGGTCGACGGGCGGGAGAAACTGCAGCACGTAGTTCAGGGTGATGGCGTCGGCGGGCCCCAGCGCCAGGCTGCGGATGTCCTCGCAGACGAAGCGAACCCGCGGGTCGTCGACCAGCAGCCGGGCGCGCTCGATCATGGCCGGCGCGTTGTCCACGGCGACCACCTCCACCGACCGTGGTCGCGGTCGCGCCGGCAGACCCCTCAGCATGGCCAGCGTGCTGGCGCCCAGAGAGCAGCCTAGATCGTAGCCGCGCGCGGTCTCCCGGGCGCTGCTGGAGAGGGCCCTGGCAGCCAGCAGCCCGGTGATCGGCACCACGGTCTCGTAGCCCGGGACCGAGCGCCGGATCATGTCCGGAAAGACGTCGGCGACCTTGTCGTCGAAGGCGAAATCGACCAGCTGGCGCTGCCGGTCGCGGTAAACCTCGTCTCTTGCCGTCATAACGAATCTGAAATCTTCCCGTGCTAGAGTCGGGAGTTTACCCCGGTCCCAACAGACCACAGGAATTGGTGGAATGGTCAGCGTCGCCGAGGACCTGCCGCTCGGCAGTCCGGAACTCTACATCAACCGTGAGCTGTCGCTGCTGGAGTTCAATCGACGGGTGCTCGCCCAGGCCAAGGACGAAGAGCTGCCGCTGCTCGAACGGCTGCGGTTTCTCTGCATTGCCAGCTCCGTGCTCGACGAGTTCTTCGAGATCCGTGTCGCCGGCCTGAAGCAGCAGGAAGCCTATGGTGCGACCAAGCGCGGTCCGGACAATATGAGCCCTTCCGAGCAGCTGCGGGTGATCACCGAGGTCTGCAACGGCCTGGTGGCGGAGCAGTATCAGGTGCTCAACGACACCCTGCTGCCGCGCCTGGACGGTCAGGGCATCCGCCTGCTGGCCATCGACGACTGGAACTCGCGCCAGCAGCAGTGGCTGAAGCGCTACTTCAATCGGGAACTCATTCCCGTGATCAGCCCGATCGCCCTCGATCCGGCGCATCCGTTTCCCCAGCCGCTGAACAAGAATCTGGCGTTCATCGTCGCGCTGGAAGGCGAGGATGCCTTCGGCCGGCGTCTCGGCAAAGCCATCGTCCAGGCGCCGCGCGCGTTGCCGCGCATCGTCCGCCTGCCGGAGTCCTGCGCCACCTCGCCCCACGAGTTCGTCCTGCTGTCGTCCATCATGGAAGCCCACATGGACGACCTGTTTCCCGGCATGCAGGTTTCCGGTTGCTACCAGTTCCGGGTAACCCGCAACAGCGACCTGTTCGTGGACATGGAGGAGGTCGACGATCTGCTGCGCGCGGTGGAAGGCGAGCTCAGCTCACGGCGCTACGGCGATGCGGTGCGCCTCGAGGTGGACGATGAGTGTCCGCAGGACCTCGAAGCCTACCTCAGCGCGCAATGCCGGCTCGATCGCAGCGACGTGTACCGCTGCGACGGCCCGGTGAACCTGATGCGTCTGGCGGCGCTGCCGGACATGGTCGATCGCCCGGAACTGAAGTTTCCGGGCTTCACCCCGCACATTCCGGAGCGGGTGCGTCGGGGCGACGACATGTTCGAGGTCATCGCCGGCGGCGATCTGCTGCTGCACCATCCCTTCGAGTCGTTCGCGCCGTTCATCGACTTTCTCCGTCAGGCCGCCGACGATCCGTCCGTGCTGGCCATTCGCCAGACGCTCTACCGCACCGGCACGGAGTCGGCGGTGGTGGAGGCGCTGACCCGGGCGGCGGCGGAAGGCAAGGAAGTGCTCGTGGTGATCGAGCTGCGGGCGCGTTTCGACGAGGAGGCGAACATCGAGCTCGCCACCCACCTGCAGAAGGCGGGGGCCCAGGTGGTGTATGGCGTGGTGGGGCACAAGACCCACGCGAAGATGAGCATGGTCATCCGCCGCGAGGGGCGCGCGCTCAAGCGTTACGTTCACCTCGGGACCGGCAACTACCACAGCCGCACGACCCGGACCTACACCGACTACGGTCTGTTCACCTGCCGCGACGACATCGGCGCCGACGTGCAGCAGCTGTTCCAGCAGCTCGCATCCATGGGCCGCACCCGGCGCCTGAAGACGGTGCTGCAGTCGCCGTTCACGCTGCACAAGACGATGCTCGAGTACATCGAGCGCGAAGTGGTCGCGGCGCGCGACGGCCGGCCCGCCCGGATCCTGGCGAAGATGAATGCGCTGATCGAACCGCAGATCATCCAGGCGTTGTACCGGGCGTCCCAGGCCGGTGTGAAGATCGACCTGATCGTACGCGGGATCTGCGCCCTGAGGCCCGGGGTGAAGGGGGTTTCGGACAACATCCGGGTGCGCTCCGTGATCGGCCGCTTTCTCGAGCACACCCGGGTGTTCCACTTTCACAACACCGAGCCGTCGGTGTACCTGTCCAGCGCCGACTGGATGGGGCGCAACTTCTTCAGCCGCGTGGAGACCTGCTTTCCGGTCCACGAAGCGAAGCTGGCCCAGCGCATACTGCGCGAAGTCCAGCTCTATCTCGCGGACAACTGCCGGTCCTGGCAGCTGCAGCCCGACGGCAGCTATCGGCAGGTCAGCGCGCCGGGCGGGAAACGCAGGAGCGCGCAGGAAACCCTGCTCCAGGAACTGGCCGACATTCCCTTGAAGTCCGGCGCGTGAACCCGCTTTTCAACGGTTGCTGATGGTCAGCTCGAGGGGAATGGCGCCGAGGTAGCCGGCTTCCTGCTTGAGATCCAGCTTGGTGAGCGGGTGACGCTGCAGCCAGGAGGCAGGCAGGCTGAGGGTGATACGGTTGCGGTCTTCGGCGACGGCAAGCCCGATGTGCGGCAGAGGTCGACGGCCGCGGTTTCGGTGCAGCACCACGGCCAGCCGCAGCAGCACCGCAAGACGGATCAGGCGGGTCCTCTCGGCGCCGCTGAAGCTCGAGTCGACGCTGGGAAACTTGCGCCGATGTGCGCGCACGATGGCGGCCAGCTGGCGCTGATCCCAGCTCGAGAAGCCGGGCATGTCCATGTAGCGCAGCAGATATCCGCCGTGCTTGTGGTACTGGCTGTGGGCGATGTCCAGGCCGATCTCGTGGAGGTCTGCGGCCCATCCCAGCAGCAGTCGATCGTCCGGGTCCGTGAGTTTCCACTCCGTGGCGATCTGGGCCATCAGCAGCAGGGCCGATTCCCGTACCCGCAGGCTGTGATGCTCGTCGACGTGGTAGCGTTCCATGAGGTTGCGTACGGTGGCCTCGCGCACGTCGCGGTGCTGGGACCGGCCGAGCAGATCGTGGATCACACCTTCGCGGAGCGCGCCGCTGGTGGCCTGCATGCGCTCGACGTCGAGCGCTTCGAAGATGGCGTAGAGGATCGCCAGGCCGCCGGGGAATACCGGCGCCCGCTCGGCCGGCAGTCCCGGCAGTGACAGCTTGGCGATGTCCTTGGCCTGCACCAGGGCACGGCGGATCTGATCGAGTCCCTTCAGGGTCAGACCGCCCGGATCCTTGCCCATGTGGTTGAGAATCTCCTGGGCGGCGAGGATCGTCCCGGAAGCGCCGACGGCCGTGTCCCACCCGGCTTCCCGGTACGCCCGGCGAATGGGTTCGAGCTCCTGGCGGGCGTGATTGACCGCCTCTTCGAAACGGCCGGCCCGGATCTGTCCGTTGGGGAAGTAGCTGCGCGACAGTCCCACGCAGCCCATATACAGACTCTCCATGAGATGCGGTTCGTAGCGCCGGCCGAGGATCACTTCGGTGCTGCCGCCGCCGATGTCCACCACCAGGCGGCGTTCGTGCTGGTCTTCCAGCGCGTGGCTGACGCCGAGGTAGATGAGTCTGGCCTCCTCGCGGCCGGAGATGACCTCGACGGTATGACCGAGGGCGGCTTCCGCCCGGGCGATGAAGTCGCCGGCGTTGTTGGCGCGGCGCAGCGTGTTGGTGCCGACCACGCGTACGTTCTCCGGCGGCAGATCACGCAGGCGCTGGCCGAGACGCGAGAGACAGGCGAGGGCACGTTGTGCAACGGCCTCGTCGAGGTTGTCGTCGGCGTCCAGGCCCTCCGCGAGCCGGACCATTTCCTTGATCTTGTCGACGACCTGAACGCGGCCGTGCTGCACCTGCACGACCAGCAGGTGGAAGCTGTTGGAGCCCAGGTCCAGAGCGGCGAGCTCGGGGGGATCGGCGAGGTCGGGTTGGGGTAGCGATTCTGCCATGCACCCGGCGGCGTCGAAGAAAGGCCTATTCTAGGGGAGCGCCGGAGGTCGTGCCCAGCACTCGCTGCCGGCTGGGGATGGTCGTCATCGCCCGCTGATCGAAGGCGGCAGCGGGCAGTCGAGGGTTGCGGCGACGCCCTGGAGCAGGACGGACTGGCGCAGTGAGGGTGGGCCGTTGGCGAGTACGGCGGCCGCGCAGGCTTTCACCAGTCTGGGCTTCTGCAGCGGTTTCAGTGCGCGCAGCTCCGCCAGGGCCCGATTCAGCCGGGCGAAGTTCGGGTCCTCCGCGAGATTCAGCGCGCCGCCGTGGCCCTCGGGCAGACCGAGGGCCTGCCAGCCTGCGGTGAACGCTCGCTCCGCTTCGGGGCCGTCCTGCGCCTCGGGTCGCTCCGCCTCGCGGGCCAGTGCCGACAGCAGCTCGGCCGCCTCGGCGCGCACGGCGGCTATGTCGCCATGGCGCGCCCGGTGCCGCGGGCGGCCCTCGAAGTGCGGCCTGAGCTCCTTGACCAGCAGCCGATGGAGCACCCATTCGAGCAGATCGATGCGGCGGTCGGCTTTCATCAGATCGATCAGATTGTCGATGAAGGTCCGGTACTGGCGCGTCGACAGCTGCTTCAGGGCGGGGAGCGACAGTTCCAGCAGCGTCAGCTTCTGCTGCTCGTCGAGGGGCTGCACGAGGGCGACCAGGCCTCCGAGTTCGTCCGCCACGCCGGGTTCGGCCCGGGTCGCGAGGTAGGCCAGCTGAGTCTGTCCCGGTTCGCCGGGATCCAGCACCAGGGCGTAGGTCAGGGCGCGGCTGCCGAACGGGTCGTGGGCTGCGCTGCGCAGGGCCGCCGGCAGGCCGTCGATCAGCGTGGCCGCCCGGGCCAACCCGCTGTCGTCGAGGCGGCCGACGGCGGCGACCACCTGATCGGGACTGTCGTGGATCTCCAGAGCGGACTCGGCGGCGGCACCCGTAGCGGTGAGGCCCGCGAAACCGGCCGCCGCGCCGCTGCCAGCGGCGTCGGAAGCGCCTGCGGCGACGGAAGCGCCTGCGGCGTCGGCGTGCACCGCGGCTGCGACGACGGGAAAGGTTCCGTCCCAACGCGGATCGACCGCACGAATGCGCTTGTCCAGGGGCGGGTGGGTGGCCATCAGGCCGCCGAGAAACACCCGACCCGCCTGGCCGAAGAACAGATGGCTGGCTTCGCCGGCGGCGGCGGACGTCATGGTGGAGCCAAAGCTCAACCCGCCGATCTTCTTCAGCGCCCCGGCGATGCCGCCGGGATTGCGCGTGTACTGCACCGACGCCGCGTCGGCGAGAAACTCCCGCTGGCGGCTCACCGCCGCCTTGATCATATTGCCGAAGAACGTGCCGGCGTAGCCGATCACCAGTAGTCCCAGACCAAGCACGAGGCCCGGTGCGCCGGCGCTGTTGCCGCGTCGGCCACCGCGGCGGCCGAAGCCGCGCAGCAGGATCCGCCCGAGCAGACCGATGAAAAGAATGCCGTGGAGGATCGCGATCAGGCGCAGATTGAGCCGGCTGTCACCGTTCAGCAGGTGGCTGAACTCGTGGGCTACCACGCCCTGCAGCTCGTCACGGTCGAGATGGTCCAGTGTGCCCTGATTGATCCCGATGACCGCATCGTCGACGCCGAAGCCGGCGGCAAACGCGTTGATGCTGGGCTCGTCGATGAGATAGACCGGCGGCACCGGGATACCCGAGGCAATCGCCATTTCCTCGACGACGTTGAGCAGCCGGCGCTGCCGGGGATCGTCCGTGGCCGCCGGAATCAATCTTCCACCCAGGGACTCGGCGATGGTGCGACCGCCGCCGCGCACCTGCAGGTATTTGTAGCCACTGGCCAGTGCGATCACGCCGATCACGCCGAGGCTGATCATCAGCCAGTAGCCGGGCGGCACGTCGGCGAGGGTGGCGTTCAGATCGAGGCCGCCGGTGACTCCAGGTCGGGCCGAGTACAGGTAGACGAATCCAAGCAGCAGGTTGGTGAGCACCACCAGACTGACCACCGCGGCGGCGAACAGCCCGGCGAGGCGCCAGGTATTGCGCCGGGCGTTGTCCTGGGCGCGGAAGAAATCCAAGGAGGATATCCGTTTCTAGTGGGGTGACGGACCGGTCACCGCCTCAGGAGAACGAGACCTTGGGCGCCGCCTGAATCTGTGCGCTGTCGGCGAATTCGAGCAGTTCGGCGTCCTGACTGTGGCCGAACACGCCGGCGACCGCCACCGGCGGGAACGACTGCCGGTAGCTGTTGTAGGCCATGACCTGGTCGTTGTAGGCCTGGCGCGCGAACGCCACCCGGTTCTCGGTGCTGGTGAGCTCTTCGGACAGCTGCATCATGTTCTGGTTGGCCTTGAGGTCCGGGTACGCCTCCATGACCACGTTGAGGCGCCCGAGCGCCTGGCCGAGAACGCCTTCCGCGCTGGCCAGCTGCTTGATGGCACCGCCGTCACCGGGATCCTTCGCGGCCGCCTGCAGCCCGGCCAGGGCCTGGTTGCGCGCCTGAATCACGGCTTCGAGGGTCTCACGCTCGTGGCTCATGTAGCCCTTGGCGGTTTCCACCAGATTGGGAATCAGGTCATAGCGGCGCTTCAGCTGCACTTCGATCTGCGCGAAGGCGTTCTCGAAGCGATTCTTCAGGCTGACCAGCTTGTTGTAGATCGCGATGAGATAGAACGCGGCGATCGCGATGACGACGAGTACGATAATGGTTTCCATGAGCCTCCCTGCTCGTCGGATGGTCCTTCGCTCAGTCTAGGCCATTATCGGCGGCGGAACTGCCCTGGCCTTCGGCCTTCCGGACTTCAGTCCGGAAGGCCGGCAATCGGACCTGGTACGATTGCTCAGCTTGCCCGACTTCAGTCGGGCAAGCCGAGGACCCGCTTGGCAATGACGTTGAGCTGAACCTCGCTGGTACCGCCCTCGATGGAGTTGGCCTTCGACCGCAGCCACTGGCGGGTGGTCCCGACCTCCCGATCGTCGAAGCCCGGTCCTTCCCAGCCCAGCGCCCGGGTCCCCATCATCTCGAGCAGCAGTTCGAACTTGCGCTTGTTCTGTTCGGAGCCGTAGTACTTGAACAGGCTGGCCAGGTTGCCGTCGCCCTGACCGGCTTTGGCTTCGTCAGCGGCCCGGGCCAGGGTGAGCTGAAACGCCCGGTCGTTGATGCGGTGACAGGCGACCTTGCCGCGCACGTCCGGATCGGCGATGCGGCCATTCGACTCGCCCAGATAGTCCCGGGCATAGTCCTCGAGGCTGCGTCCAGCGCCACCGAGCGCCGACATGCCGCCGATGCCGGAGATCATCTGGCGCTCGTGCTGCAGCAGCCGCTTGGCGATGGTCCAGCCCTTGTTCAGTTCTCCCACCTGGTTGCCTTTCGGCACCTTCACGTCGTCGAAGAACGTCTGGCAGAAGGGCGACGCGCCGCTGATCAGTCGGATGGGCGACGTTGAGACCCCCTCGGAGGCCATGTCGAACAGCAGGAAGCTGATGCCCTCGTGTTTCGGCGCTTCGATGTCGGTGCGCACCAGGCAGAAGATCCAGTCCGCCTGATCGGCATAGGAGGTCCAGATCTTCGAGCCGTTGACCAGGTAGTAGTCGCCCATGTCTTCGGCGCGCGTCTTGAGGCTTGCCAGGTCGGAGCCGGAACCCGGCTCGGAGTAGCCCTGGCACCAGCGGATCTCGCCGCGGGCGATCTTCGGCAGGTGCTCGAGCTTCTGCTCGTGGCTGGCGAACTCGAGCAGCGCCGGGCCGAGCATCCAGATGCCGAAGCTCTGCAGCGCCGGCCGGGCGTTGATGCGCCGCAGTTCCTGCTGCAGCACCCGGTCCTGTTCGAAGCCGAGGCCGCCGCCGCCGTACTCCGTGGGCCAGGTGGGGCAGGTCCAGCCGCGTTCCGCCATCCGCTCCAGCCAGATCCGGGAATCCGGGTTCACGAACTTCTCGCTGCGTCCGCCCCAGACGGCCTCGGACTCCGGCATCGCGGTGCGCATGGACGGCGGACAGTTGTCCTCCAGCCAGCTGCGTACGTCGTCGCGGAACGTATCGAGATCGGCCACGTTGCTGCTCCTCGCGCCAGGAAAAGCCGGGGATTGTAGCGCAGCGGCAGGACGATGGTCAGGCTCCGAAGCGGCAGATATAGTGACTGGTTGCTACGCATCCGGAGCGGCCATGTCTCAGCCAGCCAGCGAGCTCGAAATAAGGAATCTGCGCAACACGCTGGGCCACTTCTGCACCGGCGTGGTGATCGCCACCGGCTGCGTCGACGGCGAGCCCGCCGGGTTTGCGGCCCAGTCGTTCTCGTCGGTGTCCCTGGATCCGCCGCTGGTGCTGCTGTGTCCGGCGAAGACCAGCACCAGCTGGCCGAAACTGCGCGAATCGGGCAGTTTCTGCATCAACATTCTGGCGGCGGATCAGAAGCCGGTGTGCGACGTGTTCGCCCAGTCCGGCATCGACAAGTTCGCCGCCCTGCGCTGGCATGCCGGGGTCACGGGTTCACCGGTGCTGGAGGGTGTTCTCGCCTACGTGGATTGCGACCTCCATGCCGAGCACGACGCCGGCGATCACACCGTGGTGCTGGGCCGGGTCCGCGACGTGAAGATTATCGAACCGGAAGGCTCGCCGCTGCTGTTCTTCCGCGGCGCCTACGGCCGCTACGATTTCCTGGAGGGTTGAAAGATGAATTTGCACACCCGAGTCTGTGAGATTCTCGAGATCGAGTACCCGATCGTCCTGGCCGGCATGGGCGGCGCCAGCACCCCGGAGCTGGCGGCGGCGGTCTCCAACGCCGGCGGGCTCGGCGTGCTCGGCGCCGCGGCCTGCGGACCGAAGCTGCTGCGCGAGTGGATCCGCCGCACCCGCGAGCTCACCGACAAGCCGTTCGGCGTCGACACCCTGCTGCCGGCGTCGGTGCGTCGCGCTGCCGAGAAAGCCGACGATCCGGGGCCGAAGCCGGCGGATCAGGTGGGCGACCTGCAGGCCTTCGCGAAGGCCTTCATGGAGCGTGAGGGGCTGCCGCCGGTGGACCCGGCCGTGCTGCGCCAGCGCCGCGATCCCGACGAGCCCGCCATCTTCACCAAGGAGTTCTTCGAGGCCCAGATGGCGGTGATCATCGACGAACGCGTGCCCGTGTACGCCTCCGGGCTCGGCAACCCGGGCCCCTGGATGAACGACTTCCGTGCCATCGGCACCAAGGTGATGGCCGTGGTCGGTGCCGTGCGCCATGCGATTCAGGTGAAGTCCTCGGGTCTCGACATCATCGTCGCCCAGGGTCACGACGGCGGCGGCCACAATTCCCCCATCGGCACCATGGCGCTGATTCCCCAGGTGGTGGATGCGGTGGGCGATACCCCGGTACTCGGTGCCGGCGGCATCGTCGACGGACGTGGCGTCGCCGCCGCCATGATGCTGGGCGCCCAGGGCGCCTGGATCGGCTCGGCGTTCCTCGCCTCCGAGGAGGCCGGCATTCTGGATTTCCAGAAGCAGGCCATCGTCGACGCCACCGAGGAAGGCACCACCGTGTCCCGCGCCGTGACCGGCAAGCCGGCGCGGATCATCCGCAGCAGGTGGACCGACTACTGGGTGCAGGAGGATCGCCAGCCGCTGCCCATGCCGTTCCAGGGCATGGTTGCAGGCCCCGTCATGGCGGCCGCCAATCAGGCTGGGCGCGGTGACGTGAACCCCGGGTTCGCCGGCCAGGGCATCGGCATGATCAAGGCCGTGCGTCCGGCGCGGGAGATCTTCGCCGAGATCGTCACCGGGCTGGAGGCGGCGCTGTCCCGCTGACCCGGTGGCGGCGACGGTCCCGCGTTACGGGCGGGACGCTGCCTGAGACCCCTTTCTCGACCTCCGAGTTGCCGCGTCCGGGCAAACGGCGGCAGGGGTGGGCGCCGGTTTTACGGTCGTGAAAGGGGTCTCAGACAGCGCCCTTCCGGGTCGCAGTACCTTCACCGCTTGGGCTGAGTTGACGATGCCGTGCGGCTTCGGAACCGGGTGACGGCGCCTTTCGGCCACGCATCGAAGCCTGGCGCCATGCTGAAGGCGCACGAGCCTCGACCTGCTGGGCGCCAGCTCGATCCGGTACCCGCGCTACTGACGGGTCGCGGTACCTTCGCCGCTTGGGCTGGGCTGACGATGCCGTGCGGCTTCGGAACCGGGTGACGGCGCCTTTCGGCCACGCATCGAAGCCTGGCGCCATGCTGAAGGCGCACGAGCCTCGGCCTGCTGGGCGCCAGCTCGATCCGGTACCGCCGCTACTGACGGGCCGCGGTACCTTCGCAGCTTGGGTTGGGCTGACGATGCCGTGCGGCATCGGAATCTCGCGACGACGCCAGCACGACGTCCGACGCGGCGCACCTTCGCCTCCGTAAAACCGGCACTCACCCCTGCCGCTGTTTGCCCGGTGGCGGCAACTCGGAGGAGGCGAAGGTGCGCCGCGTCGGGCGGCTGGCTATTCGTCGTCGACGAGAATTCCGGTGCCGGCTGGAGCGTCAGCTCAGTCCGGACACCGGCAGCGCCGCCCCGTGAATCGGCGCGGCGTCATCGGAGGCAAGGAACCCTATCACTTTTGCCAGGGCTGCCGGCTTGACCCACTTGCCGAAGTCGGCGTCGGGCATGGCGTCCCGGTTCGGCGGCGTGTCGATGATGGTCGGTAGCACGCAGTTGACGTTGATGCCCTGCTCGCGCAGTTCCCCGGCCATGGCCTCGGTGAGTCGGATCACCACGCTCTTCGAAGCGCTGTAGGCGCCGAGCTGGGCCACGCCGTGCTGGCCCGGCGGGGCGCCGACGTTGACGATTCGGCCGCGGCCGCGCTCGAGCATCCCGGGCACCACGGCCCGGGCCATGTTCAGCACCGAGTGGGCGTTCAGACCCATCAGGTGGTTCCAGGTCTCGTCGCTGGTCTCGTGCACGGCCTCGCCCATGGCGAAGCCGCCGGCGATGTTGGCGACGATATCGATGGGACCCACGTCCTTCTCGATGGCGGCCACCGCCGCGCGGCAGGCGTCGGAGTCGGTGAGATCGACGCGGCGCGAGTAGTGGGGGCCGTCGATGTCGGCGACGTCGAGCAGCGCCAGGGTCGCCCCGGCGGCGGCGAAATACTCGGCGGTGGCGCTGCCGAGGGCGCCGGCGGCGCCGGTGATCAGCACGACGCGGCCTTCGAATTCGTTGCCCTCAGCCATGATCTGCGATCGCCTCCAGCGTTTCCCAGTGCAGCTCGCCGAACTGGCCGTTCGGATTCACGGGCTGAATGCACACGTGGCTGGCGCCGGCGTCGAAGTGCGCCTGAATGCGCGCCTGGATCTGCGCCACGCTGCCCCAGGCGAAGGTGGTATCGATGAACCGATCGGAGCCGCCGCTCTCGAAATCCGCCTCGTCCAGCCCCATGCGCAGCCAGTTGTTGCGGTAGTTCGGCAGGCCGGTGTAGATCTTCGCCACCGGCCGTGCCAGCTCCCGCGCCTTGCCGGGATCGGTTTCGAGAATGACCTTCTGCTCCACGCACAGCCACTTGTTCGGGCCGAGAATCTCCCGGGCCATGGCGGTGTGCTCCGGCGAGGAGAAATACGGGTGCGCGCCGGCGCACAGGTCCCGGGACAGCTCGAGCATCTTCGGACCGAGTGCGGCGATGACCCGGGGCGGCGGTTCGCTGGGGCGAATGCTGGTGTAGGGGGCCTTGTCCATACCTTCGAGGTACTTGCGCATGGTCGCCACCGGCGGGCCGTACTCGAGGCCGCGGACGCCCTCCACCAGCGGCTTGTGCGATACCCCGAGGCCGAGCAGGAAGCGGTTACCGGACTGTTCGGCCAGGGTCAGCTGGGCCGCCAGGGTAACGCCGGGCTCGCGATGGTAGATGTTGGCGATGCCGGTGGCGACGACCAGCCGGTCGGTGTTGGCCAGCAGCCACGACGCGTGCACCAGCGGGTTGCGCCCTACCGTTTCGGGGATCCACAGGGCGCCGTAGCCGAGCCGTTCGATCCGCCGTGCGGCTTCCGCCGCCTCGGGCGCCGGCAGCCCGTCGAAGAAGTACCAGACCCCGAGCCTGCCGATGTCCACGCCCATCTCCCCTATTTCGCCTGAAAGTTGCCGGCGCGGCGTTCGGCAACGGCGCGGATGCCTTCCTGGGCGTCGGCAGTGGCGCGCAGCCACTGCTGTTCGGCGAGTTCGTGCTCGGTGGCTTTGGCCACCGCGGCAGCCAGGTCGCCGCGCAGCGTCGCGCGCACCGACTTGACCGCCAGCGGGGCGTTCTCGGCGATCTCGTGGGCCAGTTCGGTGGCTTTGGCGCGCAGGCTGGCCTGGTCTGTGAGCACGTCGACGAGGCCGAGCCGATGCGCCTCCTCGCCGCCGATGCGGCGCCCGGTGAGCAGCATCATCGCGGCCGCCTGCTGGCCGATCAGCCGCGGCAGGGTGACCGAGATGCCGAAACCCTGATGAATGCCGAGCTTGACAAAGTTCGCGGCGAACCGTGCTTCCGGGCAGGCGACCCGGAAATCGGGTACCAGCGCGAGTCCCAGACCGCCGCCGATGGCCGCGCCCTGAATGGCGCCCACCACCGGTTTGCTGTTGGCGAACAGGCGCGCGGCTTCGCGATAGAGAATTCCGGTAGTGTTGCGGAAGCCTTCCTCGGTAAAATCGCGGCTTCCGGAATCGTCGTCCTTCCCGCTGCCGAAGTTGGCGCCAGCGCAGAAGTGCTTACCTTCGGAGGCCAGCACGATGGCGCGGCAGTCGGCGGTGTCGTCGGCGTGCTTGAAGGCATCCGCAATCTGACCGATCAGGGCGTGATCGAAGAAGTTCTGCGGAGGCCGGCGGATTTCGACGGTCATCACGTGCCCGTCTACATTCACGGCGATATCGGTGTAGTTGCTCATGGTTCTTTCCCCAGTCGTCGTCGCGCTCGTTCCGGCAGTCCGGACCGGCCCCGGTCGCGCCCTCGAGTGAGCGCGCGCGAACGATCGGGGATGTTAGCAGTCACTGTGTGTGGTTCACCACACGGGTTCACTTGAGGAGAGGTGGTCAGCGCGTTGGCAACGGTAGACGACATCGAGCTGAGCCCGGAGGAGGAAAGGCGCCCCGGCATCTGGCAGCTGGCGTTCCCGTCGATTCTCGGCAACCTGTCGTTCACCTTGGTCGCCATGGTGCAGACCAAGTTCGTCGGGGAGCTCGGCGCCCAGGCGCTGGCCGCCGTGGGCGCTGGACAGCGGGTGTTCTTCGCCATGCAGGCGATTCTCATGGCCGTAAGCGTCGGCACGACTGCGCTGGTGGCCCGGGCCTGGGGCGCCCGCGACTACCAGGAGGCGAGCCGCGTCACCATGGCTTCGCTGGTGCTTGCCGGCAGCTTCGCCGCGGCGGTGTCGATACCGGGCATGCTGTTCGCCTACCAGGTTGCCGGCGTGTTCGGACTCGACCCCGCCACCCTGGAAATGGCGGCGGCCAACATTCGCTGGCTGTGCGTGTTCAATCTCGCGTTCGCCGTGAACTTCATTCTCGGCGCCGCGCTGCGTGCTTCCGGTGACGCCTGGTCGCCGCTGTGGATCAGCGGCGGCGTGAATCTGCTGAACCTGCCGCTGCTGTATGCGCTGGTGCTCGGCAACTGGGGCGCACCGAAGCTCGGTGTGGCGGGGGCCGCCATCGCCCTGGGACTCTCGTTCAGCGCTGGCGCGCTGGTACTGCTCGGGCTCTGGGTGCGCAACAAGTTCCGGGTCAAGCACGCGCGCGGCGGCTGGTGGCGGCGACGGCGACTCAAGCAGCTGCTCGACATCGGCTATCCGGCGGCGGTGGAGCAGGGCGTGTTCCAGATCGGTTTTTTCATCTTCCTCATGCTGATCGGCAACTTCTACGGCACCGAGGCGTTCGCCGCCTACAACATCGGCGTCAACGTGCTGATGGTGTGCATGACGGTGGGCTTCGGGTTCTCCATTGCCGGCTCCACCCTGGTGGGTCAGTACCTCGGCGCCAACGACCATGCAGGCGCCACCCGCAGCGGCTGGCGCTCGATGTGGCTGGCGATGCTGGCCATGGGTCTGCTCGGCGCGCTGGTGAGCTATTTCGCCTGGCCGCTGGCCACGTTCTTCCTCGGCGACGAGGCGCTGACCGTCGAGTACACGGTGCAGTTCATTCACATTCTCGGCGCGATGATGCCGCTGCTGGCGGTGGAGTTCGCCATCGGCGGCGCCCTGCGCGGCGCCGGCGACACGCGCTTTCCGCTCATGGCCACCTTCCTCGGGCTGATCGGCATGCGCTGCGGCCTGGCGGCGCTGGCGACCTTCCTCGGCCTTCCGGTGTTCTGGGTCTACGCGGCGCTGGTGGGCGACTATATGTTGAAGGGGACATTGCTGATCTGGCGCTTCCGGAGCGGCCGCTGGCGCACCCTCGTGCGCACCGAGGAGCTGGGCATCGCGGGCGGCTAGCCGCCGCGGGGGATCAGCCATGCCGGAGCTTCCGGATCTGACCGTGTATCTCGAGCATCTGGAACGCCGGGTCGCGGGCGTGGAACTGCGCGGCATCCGCATCGCGAGCCCGTTCGTGCTGCGTACGGTAATCCCCGCCGTCGACGAAGTCTGCGGCCGCAGCGTCGTCGCTCTGAGGCGTCTTGCCAAACAGCTGGTGTTTGAGCTCGACGGCGACTACTTCGTGGTTCTGCACCTGATGATCTCCGGTCGCCTGCAGTGGCGCGACAGCGCGGTGGCAGTGCCGAAGCGCAACGGTCTGGCAGCACTCGATTTCGCTTCCGGGACCCTGCTGTTCACCGAAGCGAGCAAGAAGAAGCGCGCATCCCTGCGCCTGGTGCGCGGGCGCGAGGCGCTCGCCGAGCTGGATCCCGGCGGACTGGAGGTTCTCGACAGCGACCTGGCCGGGTTCTCGGCGCGGCTGCGTGCCAGCCGCCACACCCTGAAGCGCGCGTTGACCGATCAGCGCGTGCTGGCCGGCATCGGCAATGCCTATTCCGACGAGATTCTGCTGCGCGCCGGCATGTCGCCGTTCAAGCAGGCCCACGCGCTGTCCGACGACGAGCTGGCGATCCTGCACCAGGCCTGCCGGGAGGTGCTGCGCGAATGGGTGGAACGGCTGCGCGAGCGGGCCGGGACGAAATTTCCCGCGAAGGTCACCGCCTTCCACCCGGAGATGGCCGTCCACGGCCGCTACCGCGAGCCCTGCCCGGTGTGCGGTGCACCGGTGCAGCGCATTCAGTACGCGGAGAACGAGGCCAACTACTGCGCGCGCTGTCAGACCGGCGGGCGCCTGCTCGCCGACCGTTCGCTGTCACGGCTGCTCAAGGACAACTGGCCGAAGCGTCTGGAAGACCTCGAATAGCGCGCCAGGCGCGGAACACCGTGCCGGGCGCGCCGCCGGTCACCGGCCGCGGAGCTGGCGGCGCATCTCCGTCGACGAGACCGGCTCGTCGAATTCGGCCTGCGTGACCTCGACGCACAGCGCGCTGAACAGACTCGGCAGGGTGACGTCGGAGAGACCGAGAAAGCGGCCATCGAGTGTGCGCCCGAACACCACGAACCGGGTGTCGAGCTCGGCGAGTTCCGCCAGCGCCCGGTCGCGGGCTTCCAGGCCGCCGTAGTAGCCCGGATCGACGATGCGGATCACCGTGTCGATGCCCACCACGAAGCGGCTGCCACGGAAGTGGCGCGCCTTCTCGAGGAAGGTGGGCAGCCGGGTCACCCAGACGGGTTTGCCGAACTGGCGCAGCCGGCTGTCGATTTCCGTGTAGTCGAGGAACGGCTTGTCGACGTTGACGATGGAAAGCTCGTAGGCGCCGGCCAGTCCGGTCCTGCGTTCGGCGATCTCCAGCATGCGCGCGTGGGCATGGTGCAGCGGATTGAACGCTCCCGGCATCAGCAGGGCGCCGTCGTGGGGGGCCGTGGCGAAGGCCAGCTCCTGACCGAGGATCAGATCGCGCCAGTGCGCCTGGGCCCGGGTGTGGGCGACCATTGGCTGTGCCTGCGGCGCGACCGGCAGCCGCAGCTCTAGGGCATCCGCCAGGGCATGCCAGAGCAGCTCCAGCAGCTGCAGTTCTTCTTGCTCCCGGTCGCCGTCGAAGCCGAGGTGGGCCGCGTAAGTGGCGGCCTCCGTCTGCACCGCCACGTGGGCCCGATGGGCGCCGCGTTTTTTCCGGTTGCTTGCCAGGCTCGCGGTGCAGGCGAGGCCGAAGGGCCGGGTGCCGCCGAGGCGTCGCGCCCGCTGGAACGCGGCCATGGCCATGGCGCGGGCGGTCGGATCGGAGCAGGCCTGTTCCGGAACGCGCCCGAGCAGTTCCTCCATGGCGGATTCGGCATAGGGGACCCGCGCTTCCAGGACCGTGGCGGACGCGCCCGGAGTGGTGAGCAGCTCCGAGAGCAGCGGGCTGCCGCCGCCGGTCAGATAGAACACGCCCTGCCACGGGGAGGCGTGCAGGGTCTCGGCGCGGCCGCTCATCCGGGGCCCCCTCAGGAACCGAGGAAGTCGCGGGTCAGGCGCAGGAACTCGTCGAGCTGGTCGTGGTGCACCCAGTGTCCGGCTTTCTGCACGTTCTCTACCCTGGCGTTCTGGAAGTGGCTGGCGCGGCCGTCCTTACTCGGGTCAGAGGCCCAGGACTCGGTGCCGCGGATCAGCAGGGTCGGACAGGTGATTCGCGCCCACAGCGCGTACTGCTGGTTGAAGTCGAGTCCCGCGGGCGGAAACGCACGCACGTAGTTGTCGAATTTCCAGCTGTAGGTGCCGTCTTCGTTCTGGTTGCTGCCGTGGATGGTCAGGTGCCGCGCCCGGGCTTCGGTAAGGTGGGGATTCTCGGTCTGCATGCGCTCGTAGGCGTCCTCCAGCGTCGGGTAGCGGCGCGGCATGCGGCCCGACAACGTGCGCAGGTCGTTGATCCACAGGTGCAGCCGGTCGGCGATGGGCTGTTCGACGCGCTCCTTGATGATGGCCGGTGGCGGTCCCATGCCCTCGATGCTGATCAGCTTGCTCACCGTATCCGGAAACAGGCCCGCGTAGAGCAGCGCAATGGAGCCGCCGAGGCTGTGGGCGACGATGGTCACCGGGTTCATGTCGGTCTGGCGCAGCAGCTGAGCGATGTCGTAGACGTAGTCGATCTGGTTGTAGCTGCCGCCGATCATCCACTGGGAGTCGCCGTGACCGCGCAGGTCGGGCGCGATGATGTGGTAGTCGTCGCGCAGTGCCTCCGCCACCCAGTCCCAGTTGCGGCAGTGGTCGCGACCGCCGTGGATCATGATCATCGGTGGCGCGCTTTCGTTGCCCCAGTCGACGTAGTGCAGGCGCAGGCGCTGGGAGAAGTAGTTGTGGGAGGTGGGTCCTTGCACGGGCGCTTCTTCCGCTGAACGGACGACGAGTATAACCGAGGGGTCGGGTGTGGAAGGTCGGTTGAGGCGGGCCGCCGGGTTTTTCGGTAGTGCAAGGTCGTTGGAGGCTGGCCGCCGATGATTACTTTCCTTCGCGTAGGCGGCGTTAGTCGGGCGAGGGGGTTAGGCGCGGGGGTGTTTCCCAGAGGGAAACAGCTTAGCTGTCGCGGAGCGACAGCCACGTTTGTCGGAAGAACACACTTTCGAATGTTCAGGCTCCCAGCGCCGAAGGAACCCGTCCGGCTCCAACCACGCCCGCTTTCGAGAAGGTGCCTTCCGGAAGCGGCCGGGCGTAAAGGATCGCGATTGATCCGTACTCAACCCTGCCGACGTTTCCGCCCAGAAAAAAGCCCCGGACAAGCCGGGGCCGAGGGCAGGCAGAGAATCGTCTCAGGAGCCGACGATGCCGCCGTCCTTGCGCCAGACCACGAGCGTGGCATCGCGCGGTATGGTCACGCCGTCCGTTGCAGCGGGGAAGTTAGTGGCGCTTGGATCACCGTCGCCCGGGTGCTGGACGTTGCAGAACATCGTCCGGCGATCCGGTGTCACGGTCAGACCGGTGATCTCGCAGTCCGTGACACCGGTCAGCAGGCGTCGCAGCTCCCCGGTGGTGGTGTTGGCGATCAGCATCTGGTTGTTCAGGCCGTCCTTCTGCCCACCGTCGGTCTCGATGAACAGCCGCCCGTCCGGATCGGCCCAGATGCCATCCGGATCGCTGAAGGTGTCTTCGGTGCCGTGGGTGGTTTCCGAGATCAGGAAGATGTCCCAGACGAAATCCGTGCCGGTGAAGTACTCCGAGTCTTTCCAGCGGATGATGTGGCCGTCCGGGTTCGGCGCCAGCGGGTTGGCGGCGTCGGCGCCGCTGTCGACCTCACGCCCGTTGATGATCTTCGGCCCGGTGCCGTCGCGCCGGGAGTTGTTGGTCAGCGTGCAGTACACGTAACCGTCCGGTGCCACGGAAGTCCACTCGGGGCGATCCATGGGGGTGGCGCCAACGATGTCGGCGGCTATCCGCGTGTAGGTGAGCAGCTCCGCCTGGGAGCTGAAGCGTGCGGCCAGATCCGGATTGTCCATGGTGAGGGGAAGCCACTCGCCCGTGTTGTCGTCGTTGAAGCGGGCGACGTACAGGGTACCCTCGTCCAGTGGGCTGATTCCCTGCTCACGCAGGTACTTCCAGTCGTCGGCGGAGACGAACTTGTAGATGTAGTCGAAGCGTTCGTCGTCGCCCATGTAGACGACGGCGCGCCCGCCACGGCCGATGGTGACTTCCGCGCCTTCGTGCTTGAACCGCCCCAGCGCGGTGCGCTTCACCGGAGTCCGGGTGGCATCCCACGGGTCGATCTCGACTACCCAGCCGAAGCGGTTCTCCTCGTTGCGGTAGTCGCTGTCCGAGAGGTCGAAGCGGCGGTCGAAGTTGTGCCAGCCGTAACCGAATCCGTCATCGGAAAAGCCATAGCGTTCCTGCTCGGGAGTCGCCGTCCAGGTCCCAGTCAGGTTGCTGGCACCGAAGTAGCCGTTGAAATTCTCTTCGCAGGTGACGTAGGTGCCCCAGGGCGTATAACCGGAGGAGCAGTTATTGACCGTCCCGAGAGGAACGTTCCCATTCGGGGTCTGGATGAGCTCGCTGCCGGCCGCAGGCCCGCTGAACTGCATCGGGGTGTTGACGTGGATGCGTCGGCTGTTGCGACTGCTGATCTGCTGCCACTGACCCTTCCAGTTCGCGATGGCGACCACCGAGACACCGTGCGCGTGCTGAGACAGCCTGACATCCTCGATGCTCTCTGGCATCTCCTTGCCGATCACGTGGGTGTTGATGCCGAACTCGTGATTGATGCAAAGCATCCCCGCTCGATTACTCTCGCGGCCGCTGCGGCGGTATGGAAAGAACCACATGCCGTCGTGACCGATGCCGATCATGCTGGCCTGGTCATTGGCCGACGGTCGTGTGTTGGGGTCGCCTTCGTAGCTGGGGCCGTCCGGCTCCAGTGGATCGCCCCAGGGGATCAGCACCTGGTAGTCGTAATCGGGGGACACGGCCGGTGACGGTCCGGAGCCATCCGCAACCGTCACGGGTTCGAAGTTGATCAGGCCGCGGCGCCGCCGGCGGTAGGGCCGGCGCTCTCCCCAGCGATCGTCATCGCCGTCATCGGCCACGGCCGTGACCGGCATCAGGAAGCCGGTCGCTGCGGCCGCCAGCCCGCCGGACAGGACACTGCGTCGCGACGCGCGTGCCCGCAGCACTTCCTGGAACGGACGATTGCCGGAATCGTTCGAAGATCCGTTGTCGAAATCCATGTTGCAGTTGCCCCGATTGAGTGTGTCGCCACGACGCTAAGGGGGCTTTGTGTCAGCGGCGTGATGAAACGGTTACCGTGCGATGAAATCGACAACGGCCCGCTCGGTCAGGAGCCGCTCAGCGCCGCTTCCGCATCAGCGCTTCGTAACGCAGTACCTCGCGCCGCAGTCTCGGCGCCAGCAGGTACAGGCCGAGCAGGTTGGGAATGGCGACGATGAACACCAGCGCGTCCGACAGGTCGACCAGCGAGCCGAGCTGCACGCTGCTGCCGAGGACCACGAAGGCGAGGAAGAACAGCTTGAAGCCGATGTCGGCCACTCTGTGATCACCGACCAGGTACAGGAACGCCTGCAGGCCGTAGTAGGACCAGGTGATCATGGTCGAGAACGCGAACAGGATCGCCGCCACCGACAGCGGAACGGGTGCCCAGGAGAACGTGCTCGCAAACGCCGCAGTCGTGAGCTCGATCCCGTTCACGGCGCCGCCGTTCATGTCCGGATGGTAGACGGTGGTGACGATCACCAGGGCGGTCATGGTGCAGATCACCACCGTGTCGATGAACGGTTCCAGCAGCGCGACATAGCCCTCGCTCACCGGTTCCCGCGTGCGCGCGGTCGAGTGGGCGATGGCCGCGGAACCCAGTCCCGCTTCGTTGGAGAACACGGCGCGCCGGAACCCCATGATCATCACTCCGACGACGCCGCCGGTTATCCCTTGCGGATTGAACGCACCGTGCCAGATGGCCGCCACCGCACCGGGCAGCGCGTCGGCGTTGAGCGCGATCACGGTGACGCACAGGGTCACGTAAAGAATCGCCATGCCGGGCACCAGCCTTGCCGTGGTGGTGCCGATTGAGCGGATCCCGCCGATGATCACCAGGGCGACGGCCAGCGCGAGGGCGGTGCCGACCAGCCAGGCCTTGTCGGCGAAGTAGCTGCTGGCGCCGCCGGTCACGTCGATGAAGATGGCGACGGCCTGGTTCGACTGGAACATGTTGCCGATGCCCAGACACCCCACGACCATGGCGGCTGCGTAGAAGCCGCCCAGGGCGCGGCCGAGGCGCGGCCAGCCGTGCTCCGCGAGGCCACGGGCCAGGTACTGCATGGGTCCGCCGGAGACGCTGCCGTCGGCGTGGCTGCGCCGGTACATCACCCCCAGGGCGCACTCGGCGAACTTGGTGGACATACCCAGCAGTCCGGCGACGATGAGCCAGAGGGTCGCCCCGGGACCGCCGATGGAGATCGCCACCGCGACACCGGCGATGTTGCCGATGCCCACGGTGCCCGAGACCGCCGCGGTGAGAGCCTGGAACTGGGAGATGTCTCCGGGATCGTCGGGTCGGGCGAAGCGCCCGGACACCACCTTCAGGGCGTGGCCGAAGCCGCGCAGGTTGATGAAGCGCAGATAGAGGGTGAAGAAGCAGCCGCCGGCGATGAGCCAGGCGACGATCAGCGGCAGCTCGGCGCCGAATACAGGCACGGAATAGAAGATCAGCGCGGACGCCGCGTCCGCCAGCGGGCGGATTGCCTGATCGATGCCCTGGTCTATGTTCACCGGCGTCTCTCCTGTGGCCGCGCCGATGGATTCCCCGACGGCGTGCGGTTCGTTATTTTGGCCCCTGGCGCTGCCATGGATCGGGGATGAACTCGCTGACGGCTCTTCACGTTGCTCTTGCCTACCTTACCGTGACCGGCTTCTTCGTTCGGGGCGCGTGGGCTCTCGCCGACTCGCCGCTCGGCCGCGAGCGCTGGGTGAAGGTGGCGCCCCATGTCGTCGACACCCTGCTGCTCAGTCTCGGCGTGCTGCTGGCGCTGCGCCTCGGCATCTCGCCGCTCTCCGGATGGCTCGCCGCCAAGCTGCTCGGGCTGCTTGCCTACATCGGCTTCGGCGTGCTCACCCTGCGGGCCCGCTCGAAGGCGCTCCAGGGCGTTGGCTTCGTGGCCGCGCTGTGCTCGGCCGGCTACATCTTCGCGGTGGCGCTGTCGCGCTCGCCGTGGCCTTTCTGAGCCGCGGCGGGCGCACCGCGCACGGCAACCCAGACCACCACCGCCGCCTCGATGACGAAGCCGAGAATCAGCACGAACGATGCCGTCACGTGGTTCAGCCAGCCCAGACTGAACAGCGCCTGGCACGCCGCGTAGATGCCGATCACGCGCAGAACGGCACCGGCTGCCATGCCGGCGGTTCGCCGCTCCACCATCAAGCGGCCGTGGAAGTAGTTGCGGAAGATGATCACCGCCGGCATCAGGCACATCACCAGAATCACGTCCACGGACAGGGCGCGGACGTCATCGGGAATGCGCATCAGGTCGCGCCAGATCAGGTTCGACAGCGGGGTCACGGCGAACAGCAGCATCAGCGCCGTGATGCCGGCGCACACCAGAGCCATGAAGCGCCGCTTGGCGGGCAGGTCGTCGAGGCCGAAGGTGACGAAGAAGTGGCGGAACTGGTTGGCCGCCTGCTGGAACAGCATGGAGAAGTCGAAACCCACGCGCATGGCGGCAATCGCGAGAATGCCGCCCGGCGAGCGGCTGACGAACGCGTACAAGACCGGTCGGCTCAGAGCGAACATCACCCCGGTGGTGGAGACCGGTATGAAGAAGCCGGTCAGCTCGCGGTAGCTCAGAGATTCGTGCTCCGGCGTCGCGGGCAGCCGGTAGCGCGCCCGGATCACGAGCAGGGTGGCGACCAGGTGCAGCAGCATGGCCACGGCCTCGGCGCCTACCAGCACGGTGACCGGGCGCAGTCCCAGCGAAAACCCCACCACCAGGCCGAGGATTACGGCGCTGAGGAACATGGCGTTGAGCAGGGTCACCCAGCCGGTGAGGCGGGCCTGAATCAGCAGCCCGGTGTAGTAGAAACGCAGCGCCGATATCACCACCAGCGGTGCCAGGTAGCGCAGGTACTCGGTGATCCGGGCGGTCAGCGCCGCGTCGATGCCGTAGATCCGCCGCAGCAGGCCTGCTCCTGCATCGAGATAGCCGAGCGCGAGCAGCGGCAGGGTCAGCAGCGCGCTCGCCATCAGGACGAAGCGCAGGGTCTTGCGCGCGCCGTAGCGGCTGCGCGCGAAGACGTTGGAGAGCTGGTTGATGAAGTTGAGGCTGGCGCGGAAGAACCCGAACGTTCCGTAAGCCAGCGCGAATACGGCCAGCTCGGTGACCGCCTCCGGGTATCGCGCCAGCGCGGCGTTCTGAAACTGCACCGACAGCACCATTGCCAGGCCCGTGAGGGCCAGGGGCCAGTAGAACTGCCAGTAGGCGCGCACCGTCAGCCGCGCATCAGCCGAGACTACGGCGAGCCGGCGTGGGCGTAGGGTGCCCGCCAGGTCTCGATCCGGCTGGGGCGCGCCCAGCGGCACTCCTGGGGATCCGAAGAGCCGGCGGTCGCGATGTGGAGTGTACGGCCATCGTCCCCGCCCAGCATGCAGGCGAACGCGCCCTGCGCTACGGAAACCCGATGGGTGACCCTGCCGCCTTCGACCTGGCGCAGGCACTCGTTGGTGCTCGGGGACGCGAGCCACACACCGCCGGCTTCGTCCAGGCAGATGCCGTCGGGCAGGGCGCCGTCCGGCTGGCTTGCCCAGATCCGGCGGTTGTCGAGATCGCCGTTGTCGAGCACATCGAACGCGGTCAGGCGCCCCCCCCAGGATTCGCCGACGATGAGCGTTCCACCGTCGGGGGTGATGACCGTGCCGTTGGGGAACTGCAGGTCACCGGCCACCACTCTCGCAGCACCGTCCGGCTCCACGCAGATCAGCTCCGCCGGCTTCGGCTTCTCCCCGGCGTGCAGGTCGAAGCCGAAGTTGCCGACGTAGGCGCGGCCACTTTCGTCCACGACCATGTCATTGCAGTGAAAGCTGGCGAGGCCGGCGAGATCCGCATGCAGATGCAGAGCCGCGCCATCCCAGCGCAGCAGGCGGCGATCGGTCATGGAGACCACCAGCAGCTCGCCGCTCGGCAGCCAGCCGAGCCCCGATGGCCAGTGGTCCACCTCGCATACCGTCTCGCGGGCGCCGTCCGGCGTGATCCGCAGGACTTCGTGGGCGTGCATGTCGGAGAGCCACAGGGCGCCATCGTGCCAGCGTGGTCCCTCGGCGAAACACAGGTCATCGATCAGCGTATCGGTTTGCATGGGCAGTCCCCCTTGGCGGTGAGTCTAACAGTCAAGGTGGGGGTCGTTGGCGCCGCCGCCTGTGTCCGTAACCGCCATATTGGGGTACCCTGCCCGGCCCTGAAGGGGACAACGAGTGCACAACGGAGGTTCGCACATGACTCGATTCACGATATTCGCCCTGCTGGTTCTCGGGCTCGCCGCCTGTGGACAGGACGCCGCCGACGGTAACGGTGCCGCCGGGATGACCGAGAAGGGCTCGGAAATGATGCAGGACGTCAAAGAAGGCGCCGGCGCCACCATGGACGCGGCGCGCGATGCGGCGGACGACATGTCCCAGTCCGCCGGTGAAATGGCCGAGAAGGCTGGTGACATGGCCGGCCAGGCGCGTGATGCCATGGCGGAGGCGGCAGAGAGCGCCATGGACAAGGCCAAGGGGGCCATGGACGAAGCCGAAGACGTCGTCGACGAAGCCGAGGACGTAGCGAAGTAAGCCGTCAACTGAGAAGCGCGTTTTGACCTTCCTTCCGGGGATCCGGCAGCGGCGATGGCCCGCCGGATCCCCGACCCTCACTGCCCGCTCGTTTCCAGCCAGTGGTTCAGCGCCGACTCGAAGCGGCTGAAATCCTCCTCCGTCATCGCTCGGTAGCGATTCGAATCCGGATTGGTGCGCCAGCTTCTGATCATGGCCGTCGGTACTCCGCTCAGCTCGGCAACCTGGTCGGCGTTCAGAGCGTGGCGATTCATCAGCACGCGCAGCCGGTAGTTGTAGTTCTCGACCCGAATGACTTCCGACGCGATATAGGCGTCGCGATGGACCTCCGCGGCCAGGGTGCGCAGCTCGCCGAGATCACGTTTGTTCAGCACCGGCTCGTTGCCGTTGGTCTCGATGAAGTTGTCGCCGGCCACCAGCTCGAGATGGCGGATGTAGTTCTTAAGCAGTTCCCGGTAACCCATATTCGATCCCGCATCCGGACCTGGCGTTCGCCGGGTAGACGCTAGCGCCGGGTTGTTACGGTTTCGTGATCCCGTGCGCCGGCGCCCGCTTTCGCGGTTCGTGCGCGCGCGACCACGCCCGTTGCGCGGCGTCACGGATCTGTCATCAGGCTGTAACCGAATTGACATGCGCGGTTGATAGCTTGCGCGTCGATGAGAACCGGTCCGATCCGGCACAGATTCCAGCCAACCTCACACGGGGGATGTCCTCAAATGAACGTGATCAACTATCGACTGCGCCTGCTCGCGGCCGCGGCCTGCGTTGGCCTGGTGGCCGGCTGCGGTGGCGGTGACATCAAGATTTCGCCCACCACCGTCGACAATTCCGTGGACAACAGCACCAGCGGCGGCGGTGGCGGAACCACCAGCCCGTGCGCCTCATACACAACGTCCGGCGGCCAGACCGTGACCGGCTCATTCAGCGAGACCACCGGCAACTGCACCTACACGCCGTCCTTCGCCGATGCGGGCAACAACATCGAAGTGGATCTGCGCATTCCCGCGCTGCCCAACAACGGTGCCCACATCTTCCAGGGCAGCCTGTTCATCGGCGTGCCCTGCGACAGTGACGCCTGCCTGGCCAACAACGGCATCACCGAGGGCGGCGACGGTCCGACCCTGACCGTCGAGGCTGGAGCGACCCTGGCCTGGCAGACCAACTCCAACTTCCTGATCATCAACCGCGGCTCGCAGCTGTTCGCCGTGGGCACGGAAACGGCGCCGATCACCTTCACCTCGCTGTCCGATGTCGACGGCACGGTGGGCCCGGAAGACGTGCAGCAATGGGGCGGCATCGTCATCAACGGCTTCGGCATCACCAACGAGTGCGAGTACAACCCGCCGGTCTCCGGTGGCGGCGCGCCGCTCGACGAGCGTGCCGGTCTGACCCTGGCAGGCGAGTGCCACGTGCGCGCCGAGGGCGCTGCGGGTCTCGACGAGTCTTTCTACGGCGGCGACAACGACAACGACAGCTCCGGTCGCCTGGAATACGTCGTCGTCAAGCACACGGGCGCCACCGTGGGCAGCGGCGACGAACTGAACGGCATCACCTTCGGCGGTGTCGGTCGGAACACCATCGTCCGCAATCTGCAGATGTATTCAACCTTCGACGATGGCATCGAGATGTTCGGCGGCGCCGTGAACTTCGAGAACTACGTGGCCGTGTACGTCCGCGACGACTCCATCGACATTGACGAGGGCTGGATCGGCTCCATCACCAACGCCCTGGTCATCCAGTCGGAGTCCATCGGCAACCACTGCATCGAGGCGGACGGCATCGGCGGCTTCGACGGAACCGTCGATTACACCGACCTCATCGCCCGGGGTCTGAACAGCCGTTCCGAGATCAGCAACCTCACCTGCATCATCTCGCCGTCGGTGACCCAGGGCGACTTCGATCCGGGCGCCGGCTGGCGGCTGCGCGAAGGCATGTTCGCCACCATCCGCGACTCTCAGGTGATCACCTCCTTCGCTCCGGACGGCGCCGACGCCAACTACTGTCTGCGGCTCGACAACCGTTCCGCCCAGGGCGCCCTGGATGGCGACATCGTGCTCGACAACAACGTGTTCGCCTGCGCCGAGCCGGACAACGGCTCCGACATCGGCAATGGCCAGACCGCCTCGGTGTGGGCGGCCGCCAACGGCGACAATTTCTTCGCCACCGTGGTCGACCAGGCCGATCCGACGGCTGCTGCAGATGCGGATCTGGTTCTGCTCGACGGAATTCCACCGATCTATTCGGTAGCCGACAACACGATTCTCGTCGATGGCGCGACGCCCGACTTCACGGCGACCCCGCCCGGAACGGCCAACGGCTACATCGGCGGCATCAGCCTGATCGACATCGACTGGATCCAGAACTGGACCTACGGAATTCTCGACGGCAGTCGCGCCCAACCGCTCTGGTTCGAGTAGCCAAGGACCGGTTGCCGGCCTGACGACGGAGCGGGGCGCATTCCCTGACGGGAGGCGCCCTGCATCTTTCCCGCGCCGCCGCATCCGACCAGGAATCTTTTTGGGGGCAAGGTTATGAATACGATCGGTACGATTCGCAGGATTCCGTACCCGTTCGTTCTCGCGCTCGCGGTTCTGCCACTCTCCGCTTCCGTCGCCGCGCAGGAGGCCAATCCGGCGCCGCAGGTGGCAGCGGAGGGCGAGATCGAGGAAGTCGTGGTGATCGGCCGCTTCCTCAGCTCGGCGGAGCAGCTGATCAACGAGCGCCAGGACGACGCATCGGTCACGGACATCATGGGCTCCGAGGCGATCAGCCGCCTCGGCGATTCCACGGTCGCGGATGCGTTGCGGCGTATCTCCGGCCTCAGCCTGGTTCAGGACAAATTCGTCTATGTGCGCGGTCTCGGTGAGCGCTACTCGTCGAGCCGCCTGAACGGCGCGCTCATCCCGTCGCCGGACCTTACCCGGAACGTGGTGCCCCTCGATATCTTCCCCACGTCGGTGGTGGAATCGCTGCGGGTGCAGAAGTCCTTCTCCGCCGACCAGCCGGCCAACTTCGGTGGCGGTGCCGTGGACATCCGCACCAAGACGGTGCCCGGCGCGTTCACCTACCAGCTCGAGGTCGGCCTCGGCCTCAACACCGAGGTCGGCGGCAACGTGCTCAGCTACGACGGCGGCAGCGACGACCGCTGGGGCACCGACGATGGTACCCGCGAGCTGCCCGGTGCAATCGCGGCCGCCTTCGACCGCTACCGGGGGGATCTGTCGACGACGCGAATCTTCAGCACCGAGCGCGCGCTCGGCAGCGACATCACCTTCGCGGAAGCGACGGAGCTCAACCGCGAGCTGGCGCTCAACCTGAATCGCGACATCGCGATCAAGCAGAAGGATCCGCACCCGGACTACGACGTCAAAGCCAGCATTGGCAACACCTGGGATCTCGGGGAGCGCTGGGAAGTGGGCGCGCTGGTCGGCGGTTCCTACGAGAAGGAGTGGCGCGAGACCACGACCACCCGGCGCAGCCTTGTGGATCCGGTGGAGCGGCCCTCGTTCGCCGAGGAGAGCACCCAGTCCATCGACATCTCCGGGATCGGCACCACGGGTATCCGCTTCACCGACGATCACGAGATCTCGACCACGACCCTGTGGTTGCGCAATACCGACGACGAGACCGAAATCCGCGATTTCTTCAACGAGAACCGCGAGGTATCCGACGGCCGGGGCTTCCGCGAGTACCGCATCGAGTGGGAGGAGCGGGACCTCCTGGTGAATCAGATCAAGGGCATTCACCGGCTCGGCCCGGACACCAAGGAACTGGTGCGCGGCTGGCTCGACTGGGCGCCGGACGACACGACCATCGAGTGGTATTACTCGGATTCCCAGGCGGACACCGAAATCCCGAACCGCGTGACGGTCCAGGCGGAAACCACTACCGATCCGGTGACCGGCGCGGTGCTGAGCTCCGGCGTGACTACCAGCAACAACCGCGCCGGCGACTGGCGCTACACCGACCTCAAGGACGAGGTGCGCGACTACGGCTGGTCGTTCAAGGTGCCGTTCTACATGGGCGAGTCCTTCGTGGAGGTGAGCGGGGGCAGCGCGCACAACGAGCGCGGCCGCACCTACGAGCAGGTCCAGCTGAGCCTCGGCCCGCTGGCCCTCGACGTCCCGTCCACCGGCCCGCTGAACGAGGTGTTCTCCGACAGCAACATCCTTGACCCTGCGAACCAGTACGTGTTCTCCATTCAGGGCACGAACAACCAGAGCTATCTCGCCGCAACCATGACCGAGTCGGTCTGGGGTGAGGTGGACTGGACGTGGAGGGAAACCTGGCGTGTGACCGCAGGCGTTCGCTGGGAGGACTACAAGCAGGTCGGCCTCGACTGGAACAATCTCTCCTACTCGATTCTGCAGCCGCCGGTGACGACGGATCCCGACGAGCTCGCCGACGCTGCGTTCCAGGAAGACGACTACTACCCGGCGATCAACCTGACCTACATGTCCGATTGGCTGGCGGAGACCTTCCAGCTGCGATTCGGCTACAGCGAGACTGTGGTTCGCCCGGACCTGCGGGAGATCACCGACGCGGCCTACATCGACCCCGCCACCGGCAACCCGGTGTCGGGTAACGCCGACGTGGTTCCGACACTGATCGACAACTACGACATCCGCGCGGACTGGTTCTTCTCGAACGGCGACAGCTTTACGACCACGCTTTACTACAAGGAGCTCGCCAACCCGATCGAGCTCGCGGAGGAAGCGGCTTCCGACACCACCATCGCCTACGAGATCATCAATACCGATTCGGCAACGATCTACGGCGTCGAGTTCGAATGGTTGAAGGAGCTCGGTTTCCTCGGTGGTTTCTTCGAGCCGTTCTTCGTGCAGGGCAACCTGACTCTGCAGGACACCGAAATCAAGGTTGGCGACGCGGCGGACTTTCCGACCAACCAGAAGCGCAAGCTGACGGGTGCATCGGACTACATCGCCAATGTGATGCTCGGCTACGACTCGATGAACGGGCGGCACACGGCGTCGCTCATCTACAACGTGTTCGGCGAGCGTTTGTTCGCGGCCGGCCGCCGGCAGTCGCCGGATGCCTTCGAGCAGCCGTTCCATTCCCTCGACTTCACCTACTCCTGGTATCCCTACGAGACCGTGACGGTGAAGGCGAAGGTGCAGAACATCCTCGACGACGAGATCGAGATCGAGCAGGGCGGCATCGTCACGTTCCTCGAGAAGCCCGGCACCCAGTTCGCCGTCAGCTTCGAGTGGCGCTACTGATCGTCGACCTGACCGCGCCGGGCGCCGCCCGGCGTGGTGGATCGCCGGCCCGCCAGGCGGTAGCATGCTGGGTTCTCTGATCACCCTCCATCGAGGGTGATCGTTTTTCGGGAACTTCTGTAGAAACCTGGGGGAAACCATGAAAGACGTCGTCATCGTCGACAGTGTCCGCACCGGACTGGCCAAAGCCTTCCGCGGCAGCTTCAACCTGACCCGTTCCGACGACCTGCTGGCGCACTGCATCGACGCACTGCTCGAGCGCAATTCCAAGCTGGATCCCGCCGAGGTCGAAGACGTCTACGTCGGCGCGGCGAGCCACGTCGGCGAGCAGGACGGCAACCTGGCCCGCCTGGCGGTCATACTGTCGAAGCTGCCCGTCACCACGGCGGGCACCACGATCAACCGCTTCTGCTCTTCGGGTCTTCAGACCATCGCCATGGCGGCGAACCAGATCGCCACCGGTCAGACTCAGGTGGCCATCGCCGGCGGCGTCGACTCCATCTCCATGCGCAATCGGCAGAAGCCCGCGAAGGCGGAGCAGAACAAGCGTCTGCTGGAAGAGAAGCCGGAGATCTTCATGGCCATGGGCAACACCGCCGAGGTGGTGGCGCGCCGCTACCAGGTGACGCGCGAAGCGCAGGACGCCTACGCGCTGCAGAGCCAGCAGCGTTACGCCAAAGCCGTGGCAGAGGGCAAGATCAGCGAAGAGATCGTGCCGATGAAGGCCACGATGCTCAAGGTAGACAAGGAGACGGGCAAGGAAAGCCATGTCGACGTCGTCGTCGACAAGGACGAATGCAACCGGCCAAACACCACGCTGGAGGGCCTGGCCGGGCTCGCACCGGCGTTCGAGGACGATGGTACCGTGACCGCCGGCAACGCCTCCCAGCTCTCCGACGGCGCCTCCATGACCCTGGTGATGAGCGCCGAACGTGCCGAGCAGCTCGGACTCGAGCCCCTCGGCTACTACCGGGGCTTCACCGTCGCCGGCTGCGAGCCGGACGAGATGGGCATCGGACCGGTGTTCGCCATCCCGCGGCTGCTGAAGAACGCGGGTCTGTCCCAGGACGATGTCGATCTGTGGGAGCTGAACGAGGCGTTTGCCTCCCAGTGCCTGTACTGCCGCGACGCCCTGGGCATCGACAACGAGATCTACAACGTCCTCGGCGGCAGCATCAGCATCGGCCATCCGTTCGGCATGACCGGTTCGCGAATGACCGGCCTGGTGCTGCGCGAGCTGAAGCGACGCAACAAGAAGTACGGCGTGGTCACCATGTGCATCGGTGGTGGTCAGGGTGCGGCCGGGCTGTTCGAAGCGGCCTGAGTCCGGGCGCGCGGGCCCTCCGGCGTCGATTGCGTGGAAGGCGGCATCCGATCGGGTGCCGTTTTCCAGTTGAATTCCTGTAACACTTTGAAACGCATGGGAAATGGGGCTGAAACGGCGCGGGTTGAGAATACGCGTCATTTCCGCGCTCACTGCGTCCACAGGAGGGCTTCGCGATCACGGCCGAGCTGAGAGGGCTGGTGTTTCTGGGCCTGCTGACGGTCACCCTGCCGGGTGCGCTGGCGATTGCGGCCGAGCCGGCTGCCGGGACCAGCCGGTCTGCCACCGTGAATCCCTTCGGCGATCGCAGCGATGCCGAGTTGACCGCCCTGGCCGCCGACTGGGACGCCCTAGACCGCCATCAGCGGCGCGCCCTGCTCACCGAAATGAAGCTGCGAATGGCACGCCAAGGCGAGGGCAAAGGCGTCATCCACATCCGCACCGAGCGCCGCTATGGGCGCCTGATCAGACAATCCGACGGTCGCGTCATCCGCATCGAGACCCAGGTCGTACACGTCCGTCCCCTCGATCCGGATGCGCCGCCGTTAGAGTCGCGCGGCGCCCGGCAGGGATTCGGCGTGGGCTTCGAGCAGCGCGTTGCCCGCCGCGCTGCCAGCACGCCGGGTTCCGTACCCGCTCCCGTGAACGATACCGGCAGTCCACATACCACCGCCGGCAGCGAGGCGACGCTGCCCGCCATGGATGCTCTGCAGCAGTCCCTCGATGTCGACCCGCTGCCCCCGGCGCCGCTGCCGATTTATCAGGTGGCGGATCCTGCGCCCTGATACGATCCCATCCGTGGACGCAGAAACCGCAAGACTGCTGGTCGTCGACGACGACCCGGAGATACTCGAGCTGACCCAGGCCTACCTGAGCCAGCAGGGATTTTCGGTTGCCTGTGTGGCGAGCGGCGAGGCCATGGACGAGTATCTGGCAGACCAGTCCGTGGATCTCATCATCCTCGACCTGATGCTGCCCGGTGAGCACGGCCTGAACGTGGCGCGGCGCTTGAAGCGCGACGACGACGTGCCGATCATCATCGTTTCCGCCCAGGGCGACGACGTCGATCGGATCGTCGGGCTCGAAGTCGGGGCCGACGATTACATCGCCAAACCCTTCAACCCCAGGGAGCTGCTGGCCCGGGTGCGGGCGGTGCTGCGACGCTCGCAGCGCTCTGCCGATGGCGAAGAGACCGGCGAGTTCGTTACCTTCGGCCCGTTCACCCTGGACCTCTCGTCGCACCAGCTGCTGCGCAACGGCGCCCAGGTGGCGCTGACCTCCGGGGAGTTCGATCTGCTGGCGATTCTCGCCGAGCATCCACACAAGGTGCTGCATCGCGACCGCATACTCGACCTGCTGACCGGTGCCGAGCGTTCCCCGTTCGATCGCAGTATCGACGTGCGGGTGACCCGGCTGCGCGGCAAGATCGAGCCGGATCCGTCCAACCCGGTGTACATAAAGACCATCTGGGGCAAGGGCTACATGTTCTGTCCCGACGGTAATGGCTGATCCGGGCACCGCGCGCCGCACCGGCGACGGCTCCCTGTCCCTGCTGGTCCGTACCAACCTGATCCTCGCGGTCAGCGCGCTGCTGATCGTGATCATTGCGGTGCTGGCGCTGAATCAGTTCGTAATCGAACCCATCGCCGAGCGTTCCGCCGACGACGAAGCGGCTCTGCTGGTGCTGTCGGCGCAGACCTGGGTCGAGCTGCCGCCCGAGGCGCGTCCTTACTTCGAGCTGGAACTGGCGCAGAGCCACGATCTGATCATCTCCGCCGAGCAGCAGAGTCTGAGCCCGGCAGACCTGAACCAGCCCTATCTGTCGCTGCTGCAGGAGAAGCTCGGAGAGCGACTCGGCATCGACGTGTCGCTGGAGGAGGGCAACCAGCTGGTCTGGGTGGACGTGCCCATGGGCGGCTTCGATCTGCAGATCGGTTTCTCGCCGGCGCGTCGCGACATCCAGCCGCTCTACGTCGGCATCATCATCGTCGTCCTCGGCGCGCTGGTGGTGTTCATGACCTCTCTGTTCATCGTCCAGCGCATCACCCGGCCGCTGGTGCAGGCGGCCGATCGGGCCGAGACCTTCCGCGGCGGCGAAAACTTCGAGCCGTTGCCGGAGCAGGGTCCTCAGGAGCTGGTGTCGCTGGCGCGCAATTTCAACACCATGGCGCGCGAGATCTCCACCCTGCTGTCCAACCGGACCACCCTGCTGGCCGGCATTTCCCACGACCTGCGCACACCACTCACGCGCATGCGCCTCGCCCTGGAACTGCTTCCGGACAACGTCGATCCGAGTCTGGTGGAGCGCTTCGCGCGCAACCTCGAGGTCATGGACGGGCTTATCGGCGATGCCCTGCGTTTCGCGCGCGGCGCGGCGGAAGCGCCCCAGGAAGTGGAACTCAGTGGGTTCGTCGAAGACGTGCTGGCGAGCTTCGATCCCCCGGTGCCGTTCTGTGTCAGTGCAGAGCACCAGGCCGGTCTGCGGGTGCGCGTGGCTCCGGGTGCCCTGCAGCGTGTGCTGGTGAATCTGGTGAACAACGGAATGCAGCACGGCGACAACGTGCGCGTGGTGCTGCGCGGCCGCGACATCCACGTCATGGACTCGGGTCCGGGCATTCCGGAACAGGCCCGGGAGCAGGTGTTCCAGCCGTTCTACCGGCTCGATTCGTCACGCAACGTCAATACCGGCGGAAGCGGTCTCGGCCTCGCGATCGTGCATCAGCTGTGTCAGGCCCAGGGCTGGCGGGTGAAGATCCAGGAAGCGCCGGAGGGCGGCGCCGACGTCGTGGTCTCACTCTAGAGTACGGCGCCAATAGAGTGGCGCAGCAGCCACCCGCCGGGGACAACAAAGCGCTGGAAACAAAGTGTCACAAAATACGCCTCCACCGAAATCGTGGAGAAACAGCTTCGGCGCATAGTGTCACCGTGAGCAGGCGGCTCTGGTGCGGCCTCAAAGCCATCCGGAGCCTCCTCTCATGAGGCTATCTCTATCCCCTTGAGACCTGGATCGGGCACGCTTGCACGATCAGACGGTCGACTCCGCCGCCGGTTCCCTCTCCAGACCGGCGGCTTTTTTTTGCCTGGTCGTGCGCGCCTGGCAGGCCGTCAGCCGGCCTGCTCTGAGTACAGGTGCACGTCTCGCTGCGGGAACGGAATGCTGACGCCGGCCTCGTCAAAGGCCAGCTTCACGCGCTCGGTGAGGTCGAACTTGATCCCCCAGTAGTCGGAGGCATTCGCCCATACCCGGACCGTGAAATCCACCGAGCTGTCGCCGAGATTACCGATCACGATCTGCGGCGCCGGATCGTCGAAGACCCGCTCGTCCTTCTCGATCTCGGCGCGGATCACGTCGCGGGCACGGCCAATATCGTCGTCGTAGCCGATGCCAAACACGAAGTCGACGCGACGTCTGGGTTCGGCGGAGTAGTTGGTGATGATGTTGTTCGACAGCGCTCCGTTGGGCACGATGATGCGCTTGTTGTCCGGCGTGTTGATCAGTGTGTGGAGAATCTGGATCTCCTTCACCGTGCCGCCCACGCCCTGGGCCTCGATGTAGTCACCGACCTTGAACGGCCGGAACATGAGCACCAGAACGCCGCCGGCAAAGTTCGCCAGGCTGCCCTGCAGGGCCAGACCCACGGCCAGGCCGGCGGCACCGAGAACGGCGATGAACGACGTGGTCTGAATGCCGATCATGCCGGCCACGCTGATCAGCAACAGGGCCTTCAGACCGATCGACACCAGGTTGCGCAGGAACCGCGCCAGGGTCGGCTCGGTGTTGCTGCGCTCCATGCCTTTGCTCATCAGCGACGTGAAGCGGTTGATGATCCACAGACCGACGAACAGCACGATGATCGCCAGCATCAGCTTCGGGCCGTAGCCCATGATCATCTCGATGGCCGTGTCGGTGTACTTCTGCATATCGTCGGTCGATACCAGGTCCTGCATGGTCTGCTCCTTCCGGGTGTTGGCTCGCGGCTGGGTGGCGATGGCTGAAGTGGCGTCGCGGCGTCGACTACGCCGCGCGGCGGAAGATGTGAGATCCTAAGCCGAAGCGCGTGAAGTTTACGCAGATGACGTCAGATTGCCACCCGGGAGATCGTCCATGAGGTCCACGCCTGCCATGACGCCCAGCATTTTCCGCTGCGCCGCACTCATCCTGCTCTGCACGGCGGGCCTCGCCGGCTGCGAAACAGCCTATTACGGCGCCATGGAGAAGGTTGGCTTCCACAAGCGTGACATTCTGGTCGATCGCGTGGAGGCGGCGGCGGACTCACAGCAGGAAGCGAAAGAGGAGTTCGAGAACGCATTCGAACAGTTCGCCAGCGTGGTCAGCGTGCCCGCCTCCGAGCTGCGCAGTACCTACGACCGGCTCAGCGACGCGTTCGAGGATGCCGAAGCGCGGGCGGAGGAAGTCCACGAGCGCGTCGATGCGGTGGAGTCCGTGTCCGACGCGCTGTTCGACGAGTGGGAAGATGAACTGGAACTCATCGGCGACCGCGAGCTGCGCGCCTCGAGCAGCCGTCAGCTGCGCGCGTCGCGGCAGCGCTACGCGAGCCTGATGACCACCATGCGCCGGGCCGAGGACCGCATGGAACCGGTGCTGAACACCTTCCGGGACTACGTTCTGTACCTCAAGCACAATCTCAATGCTCAGGCCATCGCCTCGCTGGAGGGGGAACTCGGTGGCGTGCAGTCCGACGTTTCGGTCCTGATACGTGACATGGAGGCGTCGATCAGCGAGGCTCGGTCCTTCGTTCAGAGCATGGAATAGCCGGGAGGCACGCGATGAAAGCATTCGTATGGATCGTTGGCCTGGTGCTGCTGGTGATCGTCGGCGTCGGCGTCTACGTGGTGATGAACTCGGGTTCGTTGCTGGAACAGGCGATCGAGTCCTACGGCAGCGAGTATCTCGGCGCGCCGGTATCGGTAGGCGGCGTCAACGTCGCGCTCGCCGAGGGATCGGCCGCCATCGACGCCCTGGAGATCGGCAACCCCCGAGGCTTCTCGGGCCCGGCCGCGTTCAAGCTCGGCAACCTGAGCGCGACCCTCGATCCCCAGCGCACCACGAGCGAGCTGGTGGTGTTGAAGAGCGTGTCCATCGACGGGGCCGAGATCAATGCGCTGGCCCAGGGAAAGGAGACCAACCTGCAGCGCCTGATGGACAATCTGAACGCCCAGATCGGCGCCAATCAGCGGGCCGAGGAGACCGGCGTGGAATCCGAGGTGAAGCTCATCATCGATCGCTTCAGCTTCACCAATGCCCGCGCCAGCGTCACCTCCGATCTGCTCGGCAACGCCAGCGTCACCCTGCCGGACATACAGCTCTCGGACATCGGCCGCGCGTCCAATGGCGCCACGGTCGGCCAGGTGCTCAAGCAGGTGCTCGATCCCATCGTCCGCTCGGTTTCGCGTCAGCTGCTGCAGCAGCAGGGGCTGGATCTCGATGGCGCGCGCGAGAAAATCGAGGAGAACGTACGCGAGCGGGCCGGCGAGAAGATCAGCGAGGGCCTGAAGAGCCTCACAGACAAGCTTCGCGGCGATCGGTAGTCATGGTGGACTTCGACAACATTCTCTACGAGATCCGCGGCCCCATGGCGCTGATCACCATCGATCGTGCGGACAAGCACAACGCGATCTCGCTGGCGACCCTCGAGGAACTGCAGCGGGCGGTGGCGCAGGCAGCCACGGACGACGCGGTGCGGGTACTGACCCTGACGGGAGCCGGAGATCGGGCGTTCGCCTCGGGATCGGACCTCTCCGAGGTGCTGCACCGCGACCTGAAGAAGGCTTTGGAGCCCATCGTCCAGGGCCTGGCGGAGCAACTGGAGCGCACCCCGAAACCCACCATCGCGGCCGTCAACGGTATCTGCATGGGCGGCGGACTCGAAGTTGCGCTCGGCTGCGATCTGCGCATCGCCACGCCGAACGCCCGCTTCGCCACCCCGGAAGGCAAGCTCGGCATCATTCCCGGCGGCGGCGCCACCGCGCGCCTGCCGCGCATCGTCGGCCGCGGCTGGGGGATGGAGATGCTGCTCATGGGCGAGCCCATCGACGCCGAACGGGCGCTGCAGATCGGTCTGGTGACGCGCATCGTGCCGGCCGCCGAGCTGCTCGACGAGGCGCAGCGGATGGCCGAACACCTGGCCCGTTTCGCGCCATTCGTGCCGCGCACCATGAAAGCCATGGTGCATTCCGGCATGGAGGCGAGCCTGGCCGGAGCGCTGATGCTGGAGAAGTACGCCCAGGGCGCGCTGGTGCAGACCGACGACAAGGTCGAAGGTATTTCGGCCTTTCTGGAGAAGCGCGACCCGGACTTCAAGGGCCGGTGACCGGGCCGGCGTCGGGCCCGTATACTGTCCGGCTCCATTTACCTGAGGGGGAACAAAATGGCCGTGGACAAATTTCCCGTCGAGGCGAGTCACATCATGATGTTCGCCAGATCGGTGGGCGACGAGAATCCGATCTATCACGACGCGGACTACGCCAGGACCACCGAACCGGGCACGATCATCGCGCCGCCGACGTTCGCGCAGTCGAGCGCCCAGTTCGACCCGGACTACTTCCTGCGCCCCAAGGTCGGTCAGCCCTGGTTCGGCTCCGGCAAGGAGCCGACCGGCATCAAGCGTGAGTCCGGTGGCGGTGGCGGCGGCGGTGGTGGCGGCGGGCTCCACGCCGAGCAGCATTTCGAGTACCACCGGCACCTCAAGCCCGGCGACGTGCTGACCGCGACCACCAGCCCCGGCAAGACCTGGGAGAAGGAGAGCAAGCGCGCCGGCAAGCTGATCTTCTCCGAATCGGTCACCGAGTATCGCGATCAGAACGGCGAACTGGTGATTACCGCCCGTGGCGTCGGTGTGCGCACCGAGCGTCCCGTGGACTCGAAGAAGTAGGGGAGGGACAGCACATGGCATTGAAAGCGAGCGAGCTCTCGGTGGGCGATACCTACAGCGAGTGTCTGGTGGAAGATCTGAAGCGGACCCAGATCGTGCAGTACGCCGGGGCGTCCGGTGACTACAACCCGCTGCACACCGACGAGGTGTTCACCACCAAAGTGGCCGGTTATCCCAGCGTGTTTGCCCACGGCATGCTCACCATGGGCATGACCGGACGGATGCTCACCAACTACGTCGGCGACGGCCGCCTGACCAAGTTCGGGGTACGTTTCACCAATCAGGTGTGGCCCGGGGACACGCTGAACTCCACCGCCACGGTGGAGGAGGTGGCGGACGGCATCGTCAAGCTGAAGGTGGAGACCACCAATCAGGACGGCGTGACGGTGGTGTCCGGCTACGCGGAGGCGAAGGTCGACTGACGCCGCCTCGTCGTGCTCAGGAGCGATCCGCGCTGCGGATCGCTTCTACCAGCGCTCCTTCGAGGTCCTCACGTCGATCTCGAACGTCCACGCCCGCGGCGGCTGCCGGTACAGGAAGACGTAGCCGTCGGCGATGCCGTCGAGGCTGATCAGCCCTTCCTCGCCGAGTTTCTCTGCGTACTCCGGTACCGCCTCGCGGATCTTGTCGCCGCCGATGGCGCCATCCACCACCACATGACCCACGTGGACGCCCTCGGCTGCGTACTCCTTCGCCATCGCCTGGGCCAGGGTGCGCAGCCCGGCTTTGGCCGCGTTGAACGCGCCGAACCCGGCGCGGCCGCGTAGCGACGCGCTCGCGCCCGTGAACAGCAGGGTACCGCCGCCGTTCGGAATCATCCGGCGCACCGCTTCGCGGCCGAACAGGAAGCCGCCGTAGCAGCCGACCCGCCAGGCCCGTTCGAAGTAGGCGGCGTCCATGTCGACGAGGCGACCGGGGGTGTTGTTGCCGGCGTTGTAGATGGCCAGGTCGAGGTCCTCGCCGGCGACGTCGAACAGCTGCAGCACGTCCTCCTCGCGGGTGGCGTCGGCCACCACCGAGGCGGCGCTGCCGCCGGCGTCGCGAATGAGCTTCACCAGGGCCTCGAGGTGGTCACCGGTGCGGCCGGCGACGATGACGTGCAGACCCTCGGCGGCGAAACGCTGGGCCAGCCGGGCGCCGAGTCCTTCCACGGGTCCGACGCCGATGATGATGGCCCGTTTCGCCCGAGCGGAATTTTTCGTCTTGCTCACGCGTGTCCTCCGTTCACAGTCGTTTCGGTCCGGACGGCGCGGTGTGCGGGCCGTCCGCGGTCTCGGAGCGGCTGCAAGATCACTCCCTGGGGACCACCTGGCGGAACGGATGGATCACCACGCTGCCCCACAGCCCGGCCCGGGTGTAGGGGTCGTCGGCGTTGAAGGCCCGCACCGCGCTTGCGTCCGGCGCCTCGATGAGGAACAGGGAGCCGAGCATGCTCTCGCCATCGTCGCTCAGCATGGGTCCGGCGAGTCGGATCGCTCCGGCGTTGCTGCCGACGTAGGCCAGGTGGGCGTCCCGGGTGGCGAGCCGCAGCGCCTGGCTGTCGGGCTTGTCCTTGCACATCAGCACGTAGAGCATGGTCGGTTCCTCTTTGCCGTCGCGGTTGGTCAGCGGGCGAGCGCCGTGCGCAAGGCCTCGCAGGCGTGGTCGAACCCGGCGCGGCTGCACGGGAACATCCGCGCGGTGGCGAAGAAGTCGTGGACCAGGCCGTCGTAGCGGATCGCCTCCGCCGGGGTTCCTGCTGCTGCGAGCGCGGCCGCGTAGGCCTCGCCCTCGTCGCGCAGCGGGTCGAATTCTGCGGTGACCACCAGCGCCGGCGGCAGTCCCGACAGATCCGCGGCACGCAGCGGCGATGCCTGTGGGCTCTGGCGCTCCGCGGGGTCCGGGCAGTAATGGTCCCAGAACCAGCGCATTGTATTCAGTTCGAGCAGGTAGCCGTTGCCGTTCTCTCGGTAGGAAGCCCTGTCCAGGTCGCAGTCGGTGACCGGATAGAGCAGTAGCTGGAAATCGATGGCCGGGCCGTTCCGGTCCCGCGCCTGCTGACAGACCACGGCCGCCAGGTTGCTGCCGGCGCTCTCACCGCCCACGGCCAGACGGCCGTTGCCGTTCAACTCCGCCATGTGCCCGGCGACCCAGGCGGTGGCGGCAAACGCATCCTCCACGGCGGCGGGGAAGCGGTGTTCCGGCGCCAGTCGGTAGTCCACGGACACCACCACGCAGCCGGCCGTCGTGGCGATGCCGCGGCACACGGTGTCCGCCGTGTCGAGATCGCCGATGACCCAGCCGCCGCCGTGGAAGTTGACGTAGACGGGGAACGGTCCGGGACCTTCCGGGGTGTAGACGCGTACGGCCAGGGCGCCGCCGGGCCCCGGAATGCTGCGATCGGCGACCTGCACCACCGGTGCCTCCGGATCCAGGGGCCGCATCAATCGGTAAAGCTCGCGGCCTTCGGCCGGCGACAGATCCGCGATGGCCGGCCCATCGGCCGCGGCCAGTTCGGCCAGCATGGCCTGGTACTCAGGTGCTAACGGCATGGTCCCCCCGATCGTTCCGGGCCATGCAGCCCGGTGCTCATTGCAGGTAATATGTGCGCCCTTCAGATTAACCCCAAGTCGCCGGCCCATGCGAGAGCCGGCGGATTCGAAGCAACGCATCAATCAACGCAGAGAAGGTGAAATCACGGCATGAACAAGCAGAACGGCTTGGAAGAGGCGACGGAGGCGGCGAAGCAGTTCCAGTTCCTGGAGCGAACCCTGTTCGACCGCCGCACCATCACCCTGTTCGGTGAGATCGACACCGACGTCGCCCGGCGTACCTCGGAGAAGCTGCTGGCTCTGGCCTACGCCTCGGACGCACCGATCACCCTGTTCATCGGCTCTCCCGGCGGGCACGTGGAGTCGGGTGACACGATCTTCGACATGATCCAGTTCATCAAGCCCGTGGTGCGCGCGGTGGGCACCGGCTGGGTGGGCAGCATCGCCACCCACATCTACCTCGCCGCCGAGCGCGAGAACCGCTACTGCCTGCCGAACACCCGGTTCCTCATCCACCAACCGGCCGGCGGCTTCGGCGGCACCGCGTCCGACGTGGAGATTCACGCCAGGGAGATCGTCAAGACCCGGGAGCGCATCAACCGGATCATCGCCGAGCGCACCGGCCAGCCGCTGGAACGGGTCGAGCGCGACACCAATCGCGACTTCTGGATGGGCCCGGAGGAGTCGGTGGAATACGGCCTGGTGGGCAGGATCATTCGCTCCATGGACGAACTCCCTGCCTGAACCCGGGTCCGGCCCGCCATGAACGCGCAGCCGCTGCAGATATCCGGTCCCACCGGGGACTTGAGCGCCGACCTGCTCCGACCGTCCGCACCGCGGGCGGTCGTGGTCCTGGCTCACGGTGCCGGCGCCGGCTATCGGCACGCCACGCTGGTGGGCATCGGCGAGGCGCTCGCCGGTGTGGGGATCGCCAGCCTGCGCTTCAATTTTCCGTTCATGGAGGCCGGCCGCCGGCGCGTCGACGGCCGGCCGCAGTCTGTTGCCGCCATCGTCGGTGCCGCAGCGGCGGCCGCCGAGCGCTGTTCCGGCTTGCCGTTGCTGCTCGGCGGCCACAGCTTCGGCGGCCGGATGGTGTCTCACGCGCTGGCCGAAGGCGCGGTTGCGGCTCGCGCCATGGTCTGCCTGAGCTTTCCGCTGCATCCTGCCGGGCGCCCGGGCATCGGGCGCGCGGCGCACCTCGGCGCCATCGATGTGCCCATGCTGTTCCTGTCCGGCACCCGCGACGCGCTGGCCGAATCCACCCTGCTCCGCGGCGTGGTCGACGATCTGGGCAGCCGCGCGCGGCTGCACTGGCTGGAAGATGCCGATCACGGTTACCGCGTACGCAAGCGGGTGCGCCAGGACCGCCGGCCGGTTTTCGAGGAAATCGCCACCGAGGTGGACGCCTTCGTCGAGGCGCTGGGCTGACTCTGCCACGACGCTCGCCCGACGCGGCAACAGCGCTTGCTCTGGCACAGCGCTTGCTCTGGCACAGCGCTTGCAAAGAAGTCGTCCGACGGCGGCGGCATCGGCGCTTTTCCTGGTTCCGGGCCGACGCCGTCTTTCACGGACGCACCGCGATGGTGCGTCGGGTGGGTGCCCCGGACGTTCGGGCACCTTATGGGAACAGCGGAGGTCAGCGATGGACATCCAGCCGACTTGTCTACCCCGGTCCGGTTTGAGTGCGTTTCTGTTCATCTATCTGGTGAGGGACGTGGCGGCCCGGCCGAGCGCCGCGGGCCGCTACTGCACGGTCGTGGCCTTCGGGCGTTCGCTCGAGGCGGCCGAACGCATCGCCATCAACCGGGTTCACCAGCAGGGTCTGCACATCGTCCGCGCGGACACGGCCACCGCGGCTCCGTGGCTGGATCCGACTCGGGATGGCGATTACCTCGACGAGCTCGGCCGCTATGGTTGCGCCCTGAAGCTCGGCGCTCCGGCCTGCGATCGGTTGGAATCGGGCGATCTGGCAACGGCCACCGCTGCCTGAGACTCTCCACCGGCGCAGGGCCAGTGGCCCGAGGGCACTAGCCGCCGAAGCGCTTCAGCCGCTCCTCCAGGTCGGGTCCACGACCCGGGCTGTGCTCGCGCTCGAAGGCGAGGCCGTCCGCCAGGGTGTGATCGAGACCGCCATTCACGAGCATCTTGTCCGCGCGCAGGGTGAACCAGGAGTTCTCGAGAAAGCTCCGGGCCAGCGCCTCGGTCTCTTCGAGCAGACGGGCGGCGGGCACGCAGCGTACGGCCAGGCCCAGTCCGACCGCTTCCTCCCCTGAAACCACGCGGCCGCTGAACATCATTTCCTTGGCGGCGCCGAGCCCGATGCGCCGCGGCAGTCGCTGGCTCATGCCCCAGGTCGGGGACATGGCCCACTTGCCGTGGGTGTCGGCGATCCGGGCATCCTCGGCGACTACCATCAGGTCGCAGGCCAGCGCCAGCTCGAGGGATCCGGTGTAACAGTGGCCCTGCACGGCGGCGATCACCGGCTGCGGCAGGTGCTCGATGGCGTCCAGAGTCTCGGCCTGAAAATGCCGGCTCGGCGCCGTCTCTCCGGCCTGGATGGCCTTGAGGTCGTTGCCGGCGGAGAACGATCGACCACGGCCGCAGAGGATCACGCAGCCGACGTCGTCGGTCTGCCCGGCCAGGGCGTCGACGTGGCCGCGCAGTTCCACGAACAGGGTCGGACTGAGGGCGTTCAGCGCCTCCGGCCGGTTCAGCGTCAGGATCGTCAGACCGTCCCGGTCCGCTCGTTCCACCAGTGCCATGGCCCATTCCTCCCGCCTCAATGGATCTGTCATGATACCCGGCATCATGCTCGAACGACTGCAGTACCGTCCGTCCGTCACCAATCTGCGAACCACCTTGCCGCGCCAGGCGGCGCTGCTCGCGCTGCTGGTACTGAGCGCCGGCCCGGCATCCGCCGGTGGCGGGGTGATGCTGCAGAACGACACCTGCATCATCACGATCGGCTTCTACACCGCCCACTTCACCGCCTATCAGCCGCAGACCCGGGGTGACGAGGAGTTCTGCGAGGATCTCCCCGACATCGGCGAGGCCGTGTTCGTGCTCGACTACCTCCACGACAGCCTGAAGGACGTCCCCGTCGACTTCCGGATCATCGAGAATGCGACCGGCCTGGGTACCTATGCCGGTCCGTCGGACATCCGGGCGCTCGGCGATCTCGACACGTTCACGGTGTTCTACCGCCCCCCTACCGTCGAAGCGGATGCGAGCTATCAGATCAGCCACGTGTTCGAGACCCCGGGGGACTACGTGGGCATCGTGACCGCCGGGCATCCCAGCAACGACAAGACCTTTGTCGCCTTCTTTCCGTTTTCCGTCGGCGTTGGCGGATTCCCCTACGTCTGGGTGATCCCGGCGCTGGCCGTGCTCTTTGCCGGGGTTGTGGCGTTCTTCTGGCTGCGGCCGCGGAGCCGGCCGCACCGGGTCGCCGCCTGATGGGACGGCGTCGCGGCGTCTGGATCGGTATGGCCGCGCTGGCGCTGCTCGCGTTTCCGCCCCAGTGGTATCCGGACGGGGTGCGCCTGACCCTGACCCGCTGGTTCGGTGCCGCCGACTACCGGCCGTTGCCGGCGTCTCAGTCCATGAACGGCGATGGCGGCATGGCGATGGCGCCCGCCGCCGATGGCGCGGACGAGGGCGTATTCTGCCCCGAGGACCTGGCTGGTCGGCGTGCGGCTCAGGAGATCGATGGCGTCGTCATCGCCGCGACGCCGACCTGCGCGGCCGATGATCCCTATCTGATCGCGGCCGCCGTTCGCGGCACCAACAACGTCAGCGCCGACACCCTGAACCGCAGCGGGCTCACCCCGGATGCGGTGGAGAAGGGCCGTGACCTGGACGGAGACGGCGATCCGGACGAGATTCACATCCGCCTGGAAGTCGCCGAGCTGAACGGCGGCTCGCCGTTGTCGCGCCAGCCGGTCACGCGCTACGACATCGCCCCCGGTATCGAGCCCGGCCTGTGGGTGTTCGCGCCGAAGCTGGTGGGCATGGCGGTGGAAAACTTCGAATCCCAGGTTGCCCGCTACTCGCTGCGGCTGCCGTCGCCGGCCATCCGCATCGAGCAGGGGGACCGGGTGCGCATCACCCTGGAGAACAGCCACTACATGCCGCACACGCTGCATCTGCATGGCGCCGATCACGGCTTCGTGGACGTGGCCGGCGAAGGCAACGACGGCGTACCCATCACCAGCGAGGTGCCGGTGATGCCCGGCTTCGCGCGCACCTACGAACTCACGCCGCGGCACGCCGGAACCATGTTCTACCACTGCCACGTGCAGCCCCACGTGCACGTGCAGATGGGGCTGCAGGGCCTGTTCGTCATCGAGGAGAACCGGCCGGACAACTGGCTGCAGACGCTCAACGTCGGCGCCGGTCAGGTGCGGGTGCGCTCCGTGGCGAGCCGCGAGCGCTACGACCAGGAGTACGATCTGCACTACCTGGATCTGGACAAGCAGCTCGGTGAGCGCATCCGCCGGCACAACGACCCGCGCCTGATCACTCGCTCCATGCATCGCGAGTACGACGTCACCGACGCCACCCAGGACTACTTCACCCTCAACGGCCGCTCGTTCCCGTACACGTTCCGCGAGTCCCTGGTCGTGGCGGAGCCCGATGAGCAGGTCAAACTGCGCGTGGTCAACGGCGGCTCGAAGGGCATGGCCCTGCACACCCACGGACACAAGTTCACGGTCACCGATCTGGACGGGGTGCCGCGGCCGGAAGCCGCGCGCTCGGCCCAGGACGTGGTCTGGCTGGCCACCGCCCAGCGTGTGGATCTCGATCTGTCCCTGGTGAACGACGGACGCCAGAGCTACGGGCCCGGCATCTGGCTGTTCCACGACCACCAGAACCAGGGGGTCACGAACGACGGCATCGGCCCCGGCGGCAACATCAGCGCCATCGTCGATCCCGAGTACCTGAGCGAGTCCGGCTGGCCGCGCACCCGCGGGGTGTCGTTCGCGCCTTACTTCACCGAAGCCTACTACCGCAAGGAGGTTCCGGTGTGGGAGGCGTACGCGCCGGGCCTGTTCTCCGATCCCGCGCCGGACCGCTGGCTGCTCGGTCGCCTGCTGGTGCTGTGCCTGTGCCTCGGCGTGCTGGCGGCGCTGGTCACGGGCTGGTTGCGCCGCCCGTGAACGGTGGGTTTCTGCTGCGCGCGCGCCGGCTGCTCGCGATCCTGCTCGCCCTGGGCCCGGGTGCGCTGGCATCGGCCGCCTCAGACATGGACGAACACGCCCATCATCACCACGTGATGAATTGGGGCGGCGTGGTGATGAACGAGAACACCGACCGGCTGCCGAGAGGGTGCGCCGCCGTGAGCGGCGACGTGGCCGTCACCGTGCACGCCGGCCGCCGCTATGCGGCAGAGGTGCCGGGCCAGATCTTCGGCATGAGTCAGCACGAACTCGCCGTGCCGCCGTGCAGCCGGGTGACGGTGACCTTCGTCAACGAGGACGAGGTGCGCCACCAGTGGATGGTGCACGGCCTGCCCAAATACCTGTACCCGGCGGGCATGTTCCACATAGAGGCCATGGGCGGAGACGAGCGCACCGGCACCTTCATCGTCCCCGCCGAGGACCGCACCTACCTGATCCACTGCGACATGGCGCAGCACATGGAGAAAGGCATGCGCGGCCAGCTTGTGGTGGGCCGGGGAAGCGGGGATCTGTGGGCGGTGAGTGGCATCAGCGACGCCTTCTACCGCGCCCCGTACCTGCCGGGTGCCGGGTACACGGCGCTGCTGATCGCGCTGGCCCTGGCGCTGGGATTCGTCGGTGCGCGGCTGCTGCGCCGGCGCTGGATTCGACGGGAGCCAGCATGAAACCAACACTCGCCATCGTCGGCGGCGGCATTGCCGGCATGTCGTGTGCGGCACACGCCACCGACGACTTCGACGTCACCGTGCTGGAGGCGGAGCTGCAGCCGGGCTATCACAGTTCCGGTCGCTCGGCGGCGGTGTACATCGAGGCGTTCATGAGCGAGGTGATCCACGCGCTGTCGCTCGAAAGCCGCGACTATTTCCGCGCCCACGGGGCCAAGCCGGTGGGCGACGTCACCGTGGCCGATGCGCAGCACGGCGACGAGCTGGACGCATTCTTCGCCACCTGGCGCGAACTCTGCCCGGAGCTGCGCGAGGTTCCGCGCGACGAGGTACTCGCCCGGGTGCCGGTGCTGCGGCCGGAACGGGTCCACCGGGCGGCTGAGGATCCCAATGCGCTGTCGCTCGATGCCCACGGTCTGCTCGACGGGTTCCGCCGCCGTCTCACCGAGGCCGGCGGCCGGGTGCTCAACCGGGCCCGCGTGGATCGGCTCGAGCACCGCGCCGGCGGCGGCTGGACGCTGCACTTCGGCGACCGTCGCGTCGAGGCGGACGTGCTGGTGAATGCCGCCGGCGCCTGGGGCGACGAGCTGGCGCGCCTCGGCGGCGTCACCCCGCTCGGCTTGACGCCGCTGCGGCGCACCGCCCTGCTGCTGGACCTCGAGCGCGACGTGTCGGCGTGGCCGCTCGTCCACCGGATCCAGGGCGGGCTGTACTTCAAGCCCGAGGCGGGGCTGCTGATGGTGTCCCTCGCCGACGAGACGCCGAGCGCGCCGTGCGACGCCCAGCCCGAGGAACTCGACGTGGCCACGATGGTCGAGCGCTTCGAGGAACTCACCTCGGTGTCGGTGCGGCGCCTCAACCGCACCTGGGCCGGGCTGCGGACCTTTCTGCCCGATCGCCTGCCGGCCGTGGGGTTCGATGCGCGGGCGGACGACTTCTTCTGGATTGTCGGTCAGGGCGGCGCCGGAATGCAGACCGCGCCGGCGCTGGGTCGGGTGGCCGCGGACCTGCTCGCCGGGCGCGTCAGCCGGTTCGCCGAGGTGCTCTCGCCCGGCCGTCGCTTCGACTGAGCAAAGGTTCACTAGGCGGCCGCCGGGTCCTGCCGGTAGAAGCGCGCAAGCTGCTGGTAGACGTCGGGCAGGGCGTCGCGCAGCCGTCGTGGCGCCAGCAGAAACGCTTCGGTCGCGACCGAGAAGAACTCGGCTGGGTGGGTGGCAGCGTAATCGTCGAAGGGCAGCTGCACCCCGGCGTCGGTCCAGTCGATGAAACGCTCGTAAGCCGCGTTGAACACCTCGGCCCATTCGGCAACCGACATGTCCGCAGGCAGGGGCGGCAGGCCGTTGGCTTCACCGTTGCGCTCGTCGAGCTTGTGCGCAAACTCGTGAATCACCACGTCCACCGGTTCCGGGTCGTCGCCGGGCTCGCGGTTGCTGTCGGGATCCGCCCGCCGTGGCTGCGCTTCCTCCCAGTTGAGCACGACGGCGCCGCCGGCCATGGATTCGCCATCGAGTTCCTCGTAGCCCGAGTGCACCACGCCGAACTCGTCCTCGACCTCGCGCTCGGCGACGAATCCGCCGGGGTAGAGAACGATGGTGTACCAGCCCCGGTAGTAGTCGAGACCGTCGTGGAGACCGAGTACGAGCAGACACGCGCGGCTGGCCACCGACACCCGCATGTCGTCGTCCACTGCCAGTCCGTGGGCTCCGAAGAAGCGCTTGCTGGCGAGAAACAGGGTGGTCAGTTCGCGCAGCCGGTTTCGCTCGGCGTCGGTCAGACGATCGAACAGAGGGGATGCGGCCAGGATGCGCTGCCAGCGCGCGTCGTCGATGGCGTGACGTTCGAGTAGCCGTCGGCGACGCCAGCCCCGCCAGCCGTCGAGCAGTCCCATGTCCGCGCTACAGGCCCAGCACCAGCTTGGCGACGATGTTCTTCTGCACCTCGTTGCTGCCGCCGGCGATGGAACTGGCGCGCAGGTTGAAGTAGCGGCTGAAGGCCATCATGCCGTCCGCCGGGCCCACCGCCGGGGCATTTCCGCCCACCTGTGCGACCTCGGGCTGGTGCACGGTCGCGTAGTGGCCCATGGCTTCCACCGCCAGTTCCGAGAGGTGCTGGCCGATGTCGGCGCCGAGGTTCTTCATGATCGACGATTCGGGGCCCGGGTTCCGGCCCTGGGACAGCGCCGCCATGATGCGGAACTCGGTGTACTGGATCGCCTGCAGCTTGACGTCCGCGGCGTCCAGCCGGCGGCGGAAGTCGGCATCGTCGGCCAGGCTGCCGGAGTCCAGCGGAATCTGCGCCGCCAGGCGCCGCAGCCGCGCCAGCGCCGTCTGCTGGGCCGCGGTGCCGCCGCCGCCGCGCTCGAACTCGAGCAGGTACTTGGCGACCGTCCAGCCCTGGTTCTCCTCGCCCACCCGGTTGGTCTTCGGTACCCGCACGTTGTCGAAGAACACCTGGTTCACTTCGTGGGTAGCGGAGGCGAACAGGATCGGCTTGACGCTGATGCCCGGGGTGTTCATGTCCAGGAGCAGAAAGGTGATGCCGGCCTGGGGCTTGCCCGAGCCGTCCGTGCGCACCAGGCAGAACATGCGGTTGGCCACATGGGCGTGAGTGGTCCAGATCTTCGTGCCGTTCAGCACGTAGTCGGCACCATCACTGTCGGCGCGCAGCTTCAGCGAAGCCAGATCCGAGCCCGAGCCCGGTTCCGAGTAGCCCTGGCACCAGTAGTCCTCGCCGGACAGGATGCGCGGCAGGTAGCGGGCCTTCTGCTGCGTGGTGCCGAAGCCGATCAGCATCGGTCCGCACATGCCGAGACCCATGGGGGCCAGGTTCGGCGCGCCGGCGAGCGTGGCTTCGGTGGCCCACAGGTAGCGGCGGGTCAGGTCCCAGCCGGTGCCGCCGTATTCCTTCGGCCAGGCCGGCGCGACCCAGCCCTGGCGGTGCAGAATGCGGTGCCAGACGATGTTGTGCTCGTAGTCGAGAAAGATCCCGGGGCAGGCGCGCTGGGCCGCGCGCAGCTCGTCGGTCAGGTGGGTGTCGAGAAACCGCCGCACGTCGTCCCGGAACGCCTGGTGCTCGGCACTGAAGGCAATGTTCACGTGCGCTGCTCCTTCACCGCGGCCTCGAGTTCGAAGACGTGGGGATCGTCGGCGCCGAGGTCGCGCAGGGCCGCCGCCAGTTCCAGCAGGTAGTCGACGTTGGCGCCGCTGGGCCCGCGGCTGGCCACGATCTGCGCGGCCATCTCCGGCAGCGGCGCCGGCCCGAGGTAGGCGAAGTTGTCCGTGGGCGCGACGTAGACGACGGCCGCAAACCATTCACCCCCCGTAGGAGCGGTCTCCAGACCGCGATTCCCACCCCCCGGATCACGACGGGTCGCCAGCGCTTCCAGCTCGATCGCAATGCGCCGATAGCCGTTCTTCTCCCGGTGATCGAGGTGCTCGAACACCTGCTCCACGGTCTGCTGCTCCACCCGATAGGCCATGCCGTCGCAGTGGCCGTGGCCGGTTTCCACCAGGGTGACCACGCGGCCCGGGCGTTCGGGCACGCCGCGGTGGTCGTGGGAACCCTGCCAGAAGCGCCGCTGCCAGCCGGGCAGGCGCGCGCGGCGCCGTTCCAGGTAGTCGAAGCCGGGCCGCCAGATCAGCGAACCGTAGCCGAAGATCCACAGGCTCATGAGGGGGTCGCGCTCATGGGCGGGCCGCGGCGCTGCTCATGCCAGGCCCCGGGAGACCTCGAACGCCTTCCGGGCGTCCTGCTGCAGCGCCGGGTCGAGCAGAAACTCGGCGGCGGTGAGCGCCAGCGCCTTGGCGCCGTCCAGGGCGGCGCGGTCGCCGTCTTCGGAACGGGCATAGCGGGCGAAGTCGGGATGGTGGATGACGACGTTGCGCGGCGCGCAGGCGAGCATCGGATGAATCGACGGCACCCGGTAGCTGACGTTGCCCATATCGGTGCTGCCGGCTCCGCCGAGGGCTTCCGGCTCCAGGAACTCGCGTCCCAGCGACTCGCCGTGGCGCTGAAACGACCGGGCCAGCGGCGCGTTGGTATTGAGGTCCAGGTAGTCGACGTTGGCCCAGTTCACCTCCACCTCGCAGCCGCTGCTCTTCGCGCCGGCTTCGAAGCACGCCTGCACCCGGGGCTTCAGCGCCGCCAGGTCGCGTTCGTTGGCGGCGCGCACGTAGAACTCGCCGGCGGCGCGATCCGGGACGATGTTGGGCGCACTGCCGCCGTCGGTGACGATGCCGTGAATGCGCTCCCGGTCGCGGATGTGCTGGCGCAGGTTGGAGATGGCCTGATACGCCAGCAGCAGTCCGTCCAGGGCGTTGATGCCGCGGTGGGGCATGGCGGAGGCGTGGGCGGAACGGCCGTGGTAGACCACGCCCACCTCGGCCACGCAGATACACGGCATGGCCGATAGATTGACGCCGGCCGGATGCATCATCAACGCCGCGTCGACGCCGTCGAAGGCACCGGCCCGGGCCATCACTTCCTTACCGCCGCCGCGCTCCTCCGCCGGGGTGCCGAGCAGCCGGACGGTTCCAGGCAGCGCATCGCGTACCGCAAGCAGGCCCAGGGTCGCGCCCAGGGCGGAGGTGGCGATGAGATTGTGGCCACAGGCATGGCCGATGCCGGGCAGCGCGTCGTACTCGGCCAGAATCGCCACCGTCGGTCCCGCGCCGCCGCGGAAGGCGGTGTCGAAGGCGGTCGGCAGAGTGAACACCCCGCGCTTCACGGCCAGCCCGTGGCGCTCCGCCGTGTCGGCGAGCAGGGCGCTGGCGAAGTGCTCTTCGAAAGCGAGCTCCGGCCGTTCGTGAATGGCGTGGGATACCTCGAGCAGTTCGCCCGCCAGGGCATCGACGCGCTCGATGATGGTTTGCCGAAGGTTGGCGTCCATGGTTTGATCCGGGTCGGGGGGTAGCCATTATGCAGCGCCCGCTGCATAGCTGCGACTGGAGGGGACCATGGCATACGACTACGAGCTTCTCTCGGTGGACATCCGCGGCCGGCTGGCCGTGGTGACGGTGAGCAATCCACCGATCAACCTGATCACCCTGCCGCTCTACGCGGAGCTGGCGGCGCTGTCCGCCGAACTCAAGGCCGATCCGAACCTCACCGTGGTGGTGCTGAAGAGCGCGGATGCGGACTTCTTTCTCGCCCACTTCGACGTCGAGGCGATCCTCGCCTTTCCCACCGATACGGAGGCTCAGCGCGACGCGGAACTCAACGAGTACCACCGCATGTGCGAACGTTTCCGCACCATGGACAAGGTCACCATCGCCCAGATCGAGGGGCGCGTGGGCGGCGGCGGCAGCGAGCTCGCCGCCAGCTTCGACATGCGCTTCGGGGTGCGCGACAAGACCCGCATCAACCAGATGGAGGTGCCCATCGGCATCCTGCCCGGCGGCACCGGCACCCAGCGGCTGCCGCGCCTGGTGGGTCGCGGACGGGCGCTCGAGATCATTCTCGGCGGCGAGGATCTGGACGCGGAGACCGCAGAACGCTGGGGTTATCTGAACCGGATCTTCGAGGCGGACCAGATCGGCCCGTTCGTGGAGTCGCTGGCCACGCGGATCGCATCATTTCCGGTCGAGGCGGTGCGCCTCGCCAAGGAGGCGGTCAACGGCGCCGACAAGCCGCTCCAGGACGGCCTGGTGGACGAGGCCTACCTGTTCCAGCGGCTGCTGCGCACCGACGGTGCTCAGCGCAACATGCGTCGGTTTCTCGAGATCGGCGGCCAGACCCGGGACGGCGAGCTGCGCGTGGGCGAACTCTCCGGCGAGGTCGGCAAGTCCGGCTGAGCGGACCGGCGCTAGACGATGCGGGAGCCCGTCCTGCCCCAGTAGGCGTCCTTGAGCAACCGCTTGTAGAGCTTGCCGGTGGGCAGGCGCGGCAGCTCGTCGAGGAAATCGACGCTCTTCGGACACTTGTAGTGGGCCAGGTGCTCGCGGGCGTAGCCGAGCAGCTCGGCGGCGAGGTCGGCGTCACCGATCACGCCCGGGGCCGGCTGCACCACGGCTTTCACCGCCTCGCCCATCTCGTCGTCTGGAACCCCCACCACGGCCACGTCCGCCACCTTGGGGTGCATGACCAGCTGATCCTCGATCTCCTGGGGATAGATGTTCACCCCGCCGGAAATGATCATGAATGTGGCCCGGTCGGTCAGATAGAGAAAGCCGTCGTCGTCGACGTAGCCCACGTCCCCCAGCGCGCTCCAGTTCGGATGCTCCGGGTGCTGGGCGTCGCGGGTCTTGGCGTCGTCGTGGTGGTAGCGGAACGGCATCTCGGGCAGTTCGAAGTAGACAAGCCCGGGCTCACCGTTCGGCAGCTCCGCGCCGGACTCGTCGCAGATGTGCAGGGTGCCGAGCACCGGCTTACCCACGGTGCCGGGATGCGCCAGCCACTCCTCGGGGCCGCAGTGGGTCAGCCCGTTCAGCTCGGTACCGCCGTAGTACTCGTAGAGGATCGGCCCCCACCAGTCGAACATCTGGTGCTTGATCCCCGCCGGGCATGGCGCGGCGGCGTGGATGGCGACGCGATGTGACGACAGGTCGAAGCCGCTGCGCTCGGCTTCGGGCAGCTTCAGCATGCGGGTGAACATGGTGGGTACCCACTGGCTGTGGCTGACGCCGAAGCGTTCGATGGCAGCCAGCCCACCGATCTCGTCGAAGCGCGGCATCATCACCACGGTGCCGCCGAGCGCCAGGGTGGCGGTGGTGAAGCCCATGGGGGCGGAGTGGTAGAGGGGCGCCGGCGACAGGTAGACGGTGTTTTCGTCGAAGCCCCAGAGCGCGCGCTGCAGCGCGCCCACCGGCCCCGCGTCTTCGTGGATCTTCTGCCCGGTCAGGGGCCGCACGATGCCTTTCGGACGCCCGGTGGTCCCCGAGCTGTAAAGCATGAACTGGCCCGCCGGCTCGTCGGCCAGACGCTCGGCCGGGAACTGCGCAATGGCTTCCTCGTAAGACTCGAACCCCGGCTCGGTCCCGTCCACCATCAGCCAGCGCTCGCAGCGCGGCGCGAAGCCGGGCAGCGCCCGGGCCACCTCCGCGAGCTTCTTCGACGCCACCACCACCCGGGCCTCGCAGTCGTCGACGATGTAGCCCGCTTCCTCGTCGGTGAGGTAGCGGTTGACGGTGGTGAGGTAGAGGCCCGAGCGCATGGCCGCCCACACGACCTCGAAGTAGCGCAGGTGGTTCTCCATGAACACCGCAACGTGATCGCCGGGCCGCAGCCCGGCCTGCCACATCAGCTGCGCGAGGCGGTTGGACCGCTCGTCGAGGTCGCGGTAGCTGACCTGCTCACCGCTCTCGCTGTGGATCACCGCCGCTTTGTCGGGAAACTCCTGGGCCCACTTGCCGGGATACATGACTGGTTCCTCCGCTGCTGAACGGGTTCAGGCCGCCGGGTCGACGTTGAGTCGGGCGCAGTCGGCCATGAAGCGCATGGCGTGCTCGTCGCCGGACACGGTCAGGCCGCTCACGCCGCAGTCCTCCCAGGCGCGGAAGCGCTTGCGGATGCGCGCCTCCGGACCCACCAGCGCGCCCTGGTCGACGAATTCGTCCGGCACCGCGGCGGTCGCCTCGTCCTTGCGCTTCGCCAGGTAGAGCTCCTGGATGCGCTCGGCGGCGTCGCCGAAGCCGCGACGGATCATCATTTCCTTGTGGAAGTTCTTGGTCTTCGCACCCATGCCGCCGACGTACAGGGCGATCCCGGGCTTCAGGCGATCGAGCGCCGACTGCACGTCGTCGGTGACCTGCACCTGGGTCATCGTCTGGACCTCGAACTGATCGCGGGTCTTGCCCGCCTTTGCCAGGCCCTCGGCGATCCAGTCCTCGTAGAGCGGGGCCGACTCCGGCACGTAGCCGAGCGGCAGCCAGCCGTCGGCGATTTCGGCCGTGAGGCGCACCGTGGACTCCATGCCGGTGCCGAGCCAGATCGGGATGTCCGGGTTCATGTGCAGGATCGACTTCAGCGGCTTGCCGATGCCCATCGCACCTTCGCCCGTGAACGGCAGGCTGATCTCGCGGCCCTCGTAGGCGACCGGCTCCTCGCGGGCGAAGATCTTCTTCATGATGGTTACGTAGTCTTTGATCCGGTAGTACGGCCGGCCCCAGGGCTGGCCGTACCAGCCCTCGACGATCTGCGGGCCGGACACGCCGATGCCGCAGATCACCCGGTTGCCGCCAGCCAGCTGATCGAGGGTCGCCATGGCCATGGCCGCGTTCGCCGGGGTGCGGCCGGCGAGCTGGATCACCGCGGTCCCGAGGCGGATGCGTTCGGTGTGGGCGGCGATGAAGGCGAGCGGGGTGATCGCGTCGGAGCCGTAGGCCTCCGCCGTCCACACGGAATCGTAGCCGAGCCGCTCCGCGAGTTTGATCTGTTCGATGGGCAGGCGCAGCTGGGCGCCGGAGTAGCCGAGCATCAGGCCGAGCTTCATGGGTCCCCTCCCTCAAGCGTTTCGTCTGCGCCGTACTATGACACAGGATCGGCGAGGGGAAACCGGTTGCTGGTGCAGTCGGGGCTAGGGTGCTCAAGCACTGGAAGCGTCCGCACTCTCCCACGCCGACGTTCTTGGTTTTGCGACCGCGCACGGTGGAGTTACACACACGCCGGCCAGGCCTCGCTGTGCCGGCGGGAACCGTCTACGACGGTTGAATCAGCAGGAGCAGCGCGCCGTAGGCGACAACCGCGACACCAATGTAGCCAAGTGATCTTACTAGTGTCCGAAAGGGATTCTTCACATCACTGCTGTCAACAAACAAATCTTTTAGTACGAAACTAAGCATCGAAGCTGACGCGCCTATCAGCAGGCACCAGATCGGAAAGCTCATGCCCCAGCCTCCGTTGAAGCGCCGGATCCATTTTCATACCCTTCGACTCAGACCGGCAACTCGCGTCGGGCTTCACCAAACCCACGTGGAGTCGAGAGGGTGCTTGGCAGTCTCGAAATATCGGTCGCCGTGATTGTCAGAAATTGGCCAATAGGGCTTGCTTTGATGCAGTTTCCGGCCGAGCGACCGGAATCGGCGATAGCCAGTAAGGAAGGCAATGGTTTGGAAGGCGCTGATTCTGATCCTAAAGACGTCGCTGGTGGTCGGATGCGCTGCCTCGACGCAGTCGCAAGGTTCAGCTTTTCTGGTTGTTGACGCTCTGGCGTTTCCACCCGATCAACGGCAACCGACCTACATTGCTCTCAAGCGCGGACATGACGAGATACACGTCCCGACCGGCGGAGCGCTCGTGGAGCTTCCGGCTGGTAGGTGCAGCATCAGTCACGTGGATTTCGGAAGCGATATGTCTAGGTCCGAGGGAACCGCATGGATCGACGAACAAAACCAACAACGCCTGAGGTTCAATCTGCTGCCTGCTGCGATTGGCTATCTCGGAATGATTCGTGTCCAAAGCGATCCACCAAAGGTGGTGGTCGTCGGCGATGCCGAATTGTTCAGGAGAGCGTGCAACAGCAATCGTTCAGCGTTTGCGAAGCTACCAATGTACGTACTTTCGACAAACGACAAGCTTGGCTACGTAGACTGCGAGGCTGAACAATTGCGCACCGATCAGTAAGTTATCGCAGTAGGTCGAGGCTCGTACCACCGCTTTTTGAGGTGGCTGCGTTGCTGCTAGTGGAGAAGCGTCGCATAGTCCGCAGTCGATGGAGTTCGGAACGCAATCATCATTGAAAGAGCCATATCTGCTGCCGACGATCTCAACGGCTGCTTCTTGCCGATAGGGGATGGCCGTCCGATCAGCTCCGTTCCGCCAGATCGCGCATCGCCTGATCGGTGGTGAAGAACACGCTGCCGGTCAGACGCAGGGTGAAGTCGGTGGCCTCGAGCTGCTCCATGACGGGGCCCTTGACCTCTGAGAGGTGCAGCTTGATGCCCATGGCCTCGAGATTGAGATTCAGCCGTATCAGCATCTCCAGCCCGCTCACGTCCACCATGTTCACGGCGCTCATCACCAGCAGCACGTGCCTGGTGCCGGGTCGGCGCTGGACGACCTTCAGCAGTTTGCTCTCCACCTGATTGGCGTTGCCGAAGTAGATGTTCTCGTCGACGCGGATGGCGGCCACCTGGGGAAACGTCTCCACGTCGTAGCGGCGCGCCGAACGGAAGTGCTCGGTGTGGGGAATGCGTCCGACGATGACGATGTGCGGACGGCTCGACGTGCGCACGAAGAACGCGATGGACAGCGCCACACCGGTGATCAGGCCGGTCTCGACGCCGAAGGCGAGGACCGTGAGCAGCGTGGCGATCTCGGTGATGCTGTCCTCGCGATGGATGCGCCAGTGACGGCGCATGCTGTGCACGTCGACAATGCTGACCACGGATACCACCACGATGGCCGCGAGCGCTGCATGCGGCAGGCGCTCGAACAGCGGCGTGAAGTACAGCAGGGTGAGCACGATCACGGCCATGCACACCAGGGCGCTGACCTGGGTGCGCGCGCCGGTCTGGTAATTGACGCTGGAGCGCGAGAACGAACCGGACACCGGGTAGGCGCCGGTGAACGCGGCGCCGATGTTGGCGGCGCCGAGGGCGATGAGCTCCTGGTGGCTGTTGACCCGGGTGCGCTCCCGGGTCGCCAGCGTCGTACCGATGCTGTAGCTCTCCACGTAGGAAACCACCGCGATCATTGCCGACACCGGCGCAACGTCGAGCCACATCTGCCAGTGGAAGGGTGGCAGGGTGAAGGCGGGCAGGCCGGAGGGCAGGGGACCGACCACGGCGACCCCGAGGTCGCCGTCGAGGTTCCAGATCGTCACCGCCAGCGCGGCGAAGGCCGCCACCAGCATGGGACCGGTACGGCGGATCGGATGGTTGTCCTCGACGTCGCGCAGGAACAGCCGCAGCAGGGGAACGGAGTAGCGGCGCACCAGGTAGAGCGCGACCAGGCAGGCGGCACCCACGGACACCACCGCGGGGTTCAGCTGGTCCAGGCCCCGTGCCAGGTGCAGCAGCTGCTCGAAGGGCTCGGTGGCCTCGCCGCGGCCGATGCCGGTGAACGCCGGCAGCTGGCTGATGATGATGAGCAGGGCCGCGGCATTGACGAAGCCGGTGATCACCGGATGGCTGAGCAGATTCACCAGCCCCCCCATCTGCGACAGCCGCAGCAGCCACAGAAAGATGCCGGCCTGCAGGCACAGCACCGTGGTCACGCCGAGGTAGGTCTGCCCGTAGAGCGGCGCGTACTGGCCCACCGCGGCGGCCACCATGAGCGCGGTGATGGCCACCGGTCCGACCACGAGATGCTTCGACGAGCCGAACACGGCGTAGAGCACCATGGGCACGAGGCTCGCGTAGAGCCCGGCTTCGGCCGGCAGTCCGGCAAGAAACGCGTAGGCGATCGCCTGAGGCACGGTAATCACGCCGAGCACTACCCCGGCCACCAGGTCGTGGCTGAAGTCTTCCCGCCGATAGCGCGTCAGCGCCGGAACGATGGGAATGTAGCTCTGCCAGTTTTTGACCCGGAGTTGCAACGCCAAGATGATGAATCGCTCGCGCAGGTAAGGCATTCTACCCGCATAACCGAGCTTCGATGGCGCAGGAGTATCACCATGCAGACGCGAGCAGCCGTAGCGACAGCGCCCGGGCAGCCGCTGTCCGTGGAAACCGTGGAACTGGCAGGTCCAAAGGCCGGCGAGGTACTGGTCGAGATCAAGGCCACCGGACTCTGCCACACCGACGCCTACACCCTGTCGGGGTCTGACCCGGAGGGCCTGTTCCCGGCCGTGCTCGGTCACGAAGGCGCCGGCGTGGTGCTGGAGGTCGGCGAGGGCGTGACCGGGCTTGCCGCCGGCGATCACGTGATCCCGCTCTACACGCCGGAGTGCCGGCAGTGCAAATTCTGCCTGTCCGGCAAGACCAATCTGTGCGGCGCGATCCGCGAGACCCAGGGGCGCGGGGTCATGCCGGACGGCAGCAGCCGGTTCTCCCTGAACGGCGAGCCCCTCTACCACTACATGGGCACGTCGACGTTTTCCAACTACACCGTGGTGCCGGAGATCGCGCTGGCGAAGATCCGCGCCGACGCGCCGTTCGACAAGGTCTGCTACATCGGCTGCGGGGTGACGACGGGCCTGGGCGCGGTGATCAACACGGCGAAGGTCGAACCGGGCGCGACGGTGGCGGTGTTCGGCCTCGGCGGCATCGGCCTCAACGTGATCCAGGGAGCGCGCCTGGTGGGCGCCGACCGGATAATCGGCGTGGATCTGAACGCGTCGAAGAAGCCGCTGGCGGAGAAATTCGGCATGACCGACTTCATCAATCCCAGCGAGGTCGATAACGTGGTCGGCGCCATCGTCGATCTGACCGATGGCGGCGTCGACTACTCGTTCGAATGCATCGGTAACGTGGACGTGATGCGCCAGGCGCTGGAGTGCTGCCACAAGGGCTGGGGCGAAAGCATCATCATCGGCGTCGCCGGCGCCGGCAAGGAGATCAGCACCCGGCCGTTCCAGCTGGTCACCGGCCGGGTCTGGCGCGGCACCGCCTTCGGCGGCGCCAAGGGCCGTACCCATGTGCCGAAGATCGTCGACTGGTACATGGACGGCAAGATCAACATCGACGACCTCATTACCCACACCCTGACCCTGGATCAGATCAACGACGGCTTCGATCTGATGCACAAGGGCGAGAGCATCCGCTCGGTGGTGGTCTATTGAGGCCGTGCTACGAGCTCGTCGCGGAGGACTGACAGATGAAGAACGTCGAGATCGCGGAAGCGCTGTTTGCGGCGTTCGCCAGCGGCGATGCCGAGGCGGCCCGGGCCCTGTGCGCGCCCGACCTGACGGCGAGCCAGAATCATGGCCCGGCAATGAATCTGGATGATCTGCTGAAGTTCAGTCTCGCCGTGCTCGGCGTGGTCGAGGACTTCCGCTACGAGGATGCGGTGCGGACCGCCACCGAGTCCGGCTTCGTGGAAGAGCACAGCGTCTGCGGCACCCTGCCCGACGGCAGTGAGCTGAAGCTGGCCGCGTGCGTGGTGGCCGAGGTGCGCGACGGTCGGATCACTTCGCTGCGGGAATACCTGGACGGCTCCCGGGCGCGAGGACTGCTGAAGGCGCTGGCTCAGTAGTAGCGGCGCAGCCGCAGGTAGACGTTGTCGTTGTCTTGGAGCTGACCGAAGGTGGTGTGCACCTTGCTGCCGCCGAACAGGCTGGCGCCGCCGGAGATCTGCCAGGCGTCACTGAACCGGTAGCTCACCGTGGGCCGCAGGTGGTAGTCGTCGTCGCTCGGTGAGTAAAAGGTGAACAGCCCCAGGGTCAGGTTGTCGCGCAGGGCCCGGTAACTCAGCCGCAGAGTGAACAGAGAGCGCCACTTGTCCGGAGCGAACCGCGGGTCGGGCAGCCCGGCGCGGAGCAGCGCGGGATCGTCCAGGCGCTCGCCGTAGTACTGCACGGCGCCGGTCAGGTTCGGGATCAGTTCGCGTTCGTAGCCGAGCAGCCAGCGGGCCTGGGAGTTCGGCACGTTCGGATTGTCGCCGTTGCCGTCGTCGCGGGATTCGTACCAGGAGCCCTCGGCGTTGGCGATGCCGGCGCCGAGCGGGCCGCGGATGCTGAATCCCGCCGCTTCCATGGGGGCGAAGGTGGCCCGGCCGCGCCGGTTCAGCGCCGTCGGCTGCTTGAAGTAGCCGTGATAGGCGTACAGGGCGAGCTCCGTGGAACGCACCCGCTTGAACAGCCGCAGGGCGACTTCGCCGCTGTGCAGTCCTTCCGGCCGGTCGACGCTGAGCGGCGGATCGAAGACGTCGATGTCGCCCACCGCGGGATTGAAGAACGTGAAGCGCTCGCCGTCGAGGTAGATGTCGGGCTCGAACTCCGGCGTCCATACCAGATCCACGTTCACCAGATCGGTGTAGGCGGTCAGGCGCACGGCAGTGGACGGGGCCTTCAGATACTCGTCTTCGCGGCCGGCGAAGAACGACTCGAAATCCTTGGGGAACAGATCGTTCAGGAACAGCAGGTCGCCGGTGCCCCAGGTGAGCACCTGGCGGCCGGCTTTCACGTCCAGCGCGGAACCCACGGGAAACTGCAGCGCCAGCTCGCGCAGGTCGATGGCGCTGTCGTTGAGCGCTTCGTCGCGCAGCGCGTCGACCTTGAGCGACGCGGTCCAGCGCTCCGCCGCCCACTCGGTCTCGGTACGCCCGCGGAGCTCACCGAGGGTGGCGCGGGTGGGCTCGTCGTCGTCGAGGCGCACGCCGGCGCCGAGCTCGAGAAACCCGGTCCACACGAGGCCGCCCGGCTCTTCATCCCAATCGTCGCCCCAGCTATCGTCCCAGGCGTCTTCGGCAGCTTTGGCAGCGATCGCCGGCAGCAGCAACAGCAGCGCGAGGACGACGTCGAGACGACGGCTCCGCCTCAATTTCGCCATCGACTCATTCCAGCCACTGTCGGGGCGGCGCGCGCAGCGAGCGCTCGGAGAACACGTCTTCGGGCAGGCCGATGTCGTAGCCGATGTTGCGGAACCGCATCTCGGTGCTGCCGCCGCCGGCGAGATCGCTCACCAGGGTGCGGGTCACCGTGGGGTGGCCGCCAAAGGTCTCCACGGCCTGAGCTTCCACGCGCCGATAGACCTCGCCGTTGGAATTGCGGTAGTCGATGCGCATGGGCAGGAACGTCTCCCGATCGATCCAGGTAGTGTACTCGGAGAACTCCACCGAGTCGGGCACGACCGCCCGGTGACGCAGCACGTAGTGCGCGTCCGTGGTCTCGATCAGTTCGTGCTGGTCGGCCGCCGGAAGCCGTCCGGAAACGTCCTCGTAGAAGTAGTGGGAGCCGACGAAGCTGGTGCGCTTGTCGCCGGCGGAGATGCGCTTGACCAGGTCCAGTCCCGGCAGATAGAGCCAGCGGTCGTCGTCCCGGTCGACGTGCTTTTCCACAAGATAGACCGTGCCGCGCACGTCTGAGGGGCGGCTGAACACCACGAGAAACTCCTGATCGCCGCCGCCGGCGGCCGGGTAGCCGGGCTCGGAGACGTCCCGGCGCAGGACGACGAACTGCCGCACCTGCTGCCGGCCCTGGCTGTCGCTGATCACCATGCGCGCCTCGCTGCGACCGTCGGCGCCGGCGTAGTAGGCCGCCAGGTTGGCCCGGGCGACGATGGCGTCGGCATCGGTCAGCGGTTGTTCGGCTGCCACGGCGGATGCCGTGGAGACGGCGACGGTGGCGAAAGCGGCGAACCATGCGGATGGCTTCATGACGATGCTCCTTGAGAGGAATGCGGCAGCCCGGTGTCGGAACGGACGGCCTGGGAATCGGGCTCGCTGACGGGCGCCGGCTGTGGAGCCGGGACCAGACGGTTGGCGAACACGCTGATGACCGCCGGCAGCAGCAGCAGCGTCACCGCGCTGCTGATCAGCATGATCGACGCCATGAACGCGCCGACGGTGATGTAGGGCACGAGGGGCGCGGCGAACAGCGGGGTGAAGCCGAGCGCAATCACCACGGCGTTGCGGAAGATGGCGCGCGCGGGCTCCTCGAACATGGCTTCCCGGGCGGCCGGGTAGCCCACGGCGGCCGCCACGCTGCGGAAGCGCTGCAGGAAATGAATGGCGAAATCGATGGACAGGCCCAGGGTCAGCGCCGATAGCACGGCGATGGGCATGTCGTAGTACTTGCCTATCCAGCCGATCAGACCGTAGACGAACGCGATGGTCAGGGTCAGGGGCAGCATGGCGATGAGCCCGAACTTCAGCGAGCGGAACAGCACCACCATGATCACCAGCACGGCGGCAAAGGCGCCGAGCAGGCTGCTGAGCATGCCCTCCACCATGGCCTGCTGCCAGACCACGTTGATGTAGGTCTTGCCGGCCCAGCGCGCGTCGGCGCCGCCCGGTGGCGGGTTGGCGGCCAGCCACTGGTCCATGTGGTTCTGGACCCGGGTCATGTCCTGATTGTCGCCGCTGGTCAGCTGAACCCAGATCGCCGTGCTGGTGTAGTCCGGCGTCACCATGTGCCAGAGATCCTGAGGTCGGTGCGACGACTGGTACTGCAGCAGCGTCTGGGCCACGGCGTTGCTCGAGTCCGGAATCCGGTAGTGCTCGCCGCCGCCGCCGCGCAGCTCCCGGTTGACCACCTTCACCACGTCCGGCAGGGCGTTGGTCTTGCCCACCAGGCCGGAATCCAGCAGGGCCTGCTGGGCGCGTTCCAGGTAGTCGAGGTGGTCCGGTTCGAGAAAGAACTTCTGTTCCTGCTGCAGGACTTCGGCGCGCTCGATCAGCGCTTCGATCTGCGCCGCCGCCGGGCCTTCGGCGTCGAACAGGGCATCGTCCAGCGCCGAGATCACGGCGTCGAGTTCGTCGGGTGCGGCGAGCGCCGCCTGCAGCGTCTCTCGCAGCCCCGGGTCGAGCGGTTCGATCGCGTCGATATCGGATCGGGCGGCGTCGGCGAACCCGGTGAGGCGCGCCTCGGGAAGCGGCCGGGTCAGCACCAGGAAGGCGTCGTAGGTGCCCGCGAAGTGCTCGTTCAGGACCCGGTCCGCGACCCTGACCGGATGGCTCTGTTTGAACCAGCGCACCGGGTTGTCGTTGATCTGGATGCGCGCGATGCCGGCCACGCTCAGCGCCAGAATCACGGCGGCGACGCCGATGATCAGGCCCGGCCGGGAAAAGGCGAAGCGACCGGCGCCGCGCAGACCCCGGGCGACCATCGAAGACCCTTCGGTCGCCTGGGCGATGGCGTGCAGCTTGGCGAGCTGTGCCGGGCGCATGCGCACCACGTAGGCGGGCACGAACACGATGGTCAGCAGGAATGCGAGCAGAATGCCGGCGGCCACGAAGGCACCGAATACCTGCACCGGCGGGATCGGCGTCAGCAGCAGCGAGGCGAAGCCGATGGCCGAGGTGACGGAGGTGTAGAGCATGGGCGCGTACAGGTGATCGATGACCCCCCGGATCACCTCGTCGGCGCCGCGCTCCTCGCTGTAGCTGTCGGCGAACTCCGACATGATGTGGACGGAGTCGACCACGGCGATGGGCATGAGAAAGATCGGGATCATCGAACTCATGATGTGAACCGTGAAGCCGAGCCCGATCAGCGCGCCCATGATGACGATGACCGTGGCCATGGCGACGATCATCGGTGCGACCACCAGCACCGGACTCTTGAAGAAGTACCACATGAGCAGAAAGATCATCAGCCCCGCCAGCGGCGCCGAGATCCCCATCTGCACGAACATCTGGTGGCCGAAGGTGTCCTCGGCCACGGGCAGACCGGTGATGTGGTAGTCGTCGTCGCTGTCGAGTTCTGCGGTCACGGCCTGTATCTGCCGGGACACCTGGTAGCTCAGATCCTTGCTCTCGATGGGTACGTACACGGCCGCGGCGCGGCCGTCCCCGGACACCAGCGTGTTCAGCAGCAGCGGCAGCCGGGCCACCGCGTCGCGGATCGCCGCCGCTGCCTCGGCGTCCGCCGGCGGCGTGCGCATCATCCATTCGAAGCGGATGGTGCCCGGTCCGGCCTGGGTGATGTTGTCGGCGTTGGCCAGCGACATCAGGTCGCGGTCGATGACGCCGTCGATCGCCATGATGCGTTCGCTCAGTGCGTGCAGCGCGGCGAGCGAGCGCGGGTTGTAGATGCCGTCCGGATCCGTTTCGTTGACCGCCCCGACCACCATGGCGTCGTGCAGATCGAAGCGCGCTTTCACCAGGTTGTGGAACACCCGGCTCGGCTGCGCTTCGGGCAGCATGTTCTCCGGGTCTGTGTCGATGTGGATACGCGGAATCTGGCTGCCCAGGGCGACGACCAGCAGCAGCGTGGCGGCGTACACCCAGCGCGGGTGGTGGGTGGCGATGTAGGTGATCTGGTGTTTCATGATCTCGCGAGGCCGGCGGTGCGGTGTCCACCGGTGACGGCCGAACGATTGCTCCTGACGTATATTAGAATTATCTAATTTAAAATCCTTTGCGCCCGGCGCTGCATCAGGGATTTCCCCTAGCCGCGCATTGCCATGCCGTCGGCTGGCGCCTAGTCTGCGGCTCTGGCGGCAATCGGGAGGCATACGTGGAGCAGAAGTCCTGGCTCGATCAGGTTCGCGAGGACATCGTCGAACCGGACCTGCCCATCTGCGATCCGCACCATCACCTCTGGGATCACCCGGACAGCCGCTACCTGCTCGACGAACTGCTCGACGACATCCGCAGCGGCCACAAGGTGGTCTCCACGGTGTTCGTGGAGTGCGCGAGCATGTACCGGGCCGAGGGTCCCGAGGCGATGCGCCCGGTGGGTGAGACCGAGTTCGTCAACGGCGTCGCGGCCATGAGCGCGAGCGGTCGCTATGGCACGGTGCGCGCCTGCGCCGGCATCGTCGGCTTTGCCGATCTCACCCTCGGAGCGGCGGTCGGCGAGGTGCTGGATGCGCACATGGCGCGCAGCGAGCGCTTTCGCGGCATCCGCCATGCCGCCGGCTGGGATGCCGACGAGCGGGTGCGCAACTCCCATACCAACCCGCCCCCAGGGCTGTTTGGTCAGCCGGCGTTTCGCGAGGGCGTGAAGGCGCTCGCCGACCGGGGCCTGTCCTTCGAGGCCTGGCTCTACCACCACCAGATTCCCGAACTCATCGATCTGGCCCGGGCGTTCCCGGATCTGACCATCGTCTTCGACCACTTCGGCGGCCCCCTGGGAATCGGCCCGTACGAGGGAAAACGCGAAGCGATCTACCAGCGCTGGTGCAGCGACGTCGCCGAGCTGGCGCGGTGCCCGAACGTCAGCGCCAAGCTCGGCGGCCTGTTGATGCCGATCAACGGCTTCGAGTTTCACAAGCGTGACACCCCGGCCACCTCCGACGAGATCGTTGCGGCCACCGGCCGCTACTACCGTCACGCCATCGACTGCTTCGGCGTCGAGCGCTGCATGTTCGAGAGCAATTTCCCCGTGGACAAACGCAGCTGCTCGTACCACGTGCTCTACAACGCCTTCAAGAAGCTGGTGGCGGACGCCTCGGCGGACGAGAAGCGCGAGCTGTTCCACGACACGGCCTGCCGCGTCTACCGCCTCTGACCCGCACCGGACAGCGGCCGGCTGCGGATGCGATAATCGGCGCCCCGAAGTCCCGTCAAGCGAGGAGTTACCATGACGAGATCGCGAATGGCTTCCCTGATCGGCACCGCCCTGCTCGGCGCTGCCTGTGGATCCGCTCTGGCCGCCGAGCTGCCGCGCTCACCGGCGCCGGAGGGGACAGTGCTGTACTTCATCGCGCCGACGGACGGTGCCACCGTGCCTGCCACGTTCACGGTCCGGTTCGGTCTGAGCGGTATGGGAGTGGCCCCAGCCGGCGTCGATCAGGCCAACACCGGCCACCACCACCTGGTCATCGATGTGGCGGACGCCGACATCCCGCTCGACAGGCCCCTGCCGGCGACGGATCAGTTCATCCACTTCGGCGGCGGTCAGACCGAGACCCAGGTGACCCTGGCGCCGGGCCGGCACACTCTGAAGCTGGTACTCGGCAACTACCTGCACATTCCCCACGACCCACCGGTCATGTCCGAGACCATTACCGTCACCGTCGAGGCGCCGCCGACCGAGCCGCGGGTGCCCGCGCCTCCTGCGACGCTCGACGTCCGCTAGCGATAGACGTCCGTTAGCGGCAGGCGTCCGTTAGCGATAGAAGAGGGGCGCCTTGCGCAGGGTGTCCGCCAGAGCCTGATCGTGTTCGATCCACAGGGTGGCGCCCTCAGCCTGGAGCAGGGCTTCGATCCGGTCCATGGAAGCCCGGGTCGCCGCGGCGTCGGTGTTGAATACCGGCACCGCGCGCAGCCCCCGGCTGGCGCGAAAATGGTAGAGGTCGCCTGACAGGATCAGCGGCCCGGTTTCCTCCAGGCGTATCAGCAGCGCCTGGTGTCCCGGCGTGTGTCCCGGCGCGCTCAACAGCCGCACGCTGTCGTCGCCGAACACGTCGAAGTCTCCGTTCAGCAGGCGTCGCGGCGAGTCCGCGAGCGGGGCGAACAGGGAGGTTTCGTAGATCGGCAGGGCGTCGACGAAGCCGGCCTGGTACTCGGGTTGCTGAATCAGCTGCTCGGCGCTGTCGAACAAGGCTGCGCTGCCGACGTGGTCGAAATGCAGGTGGGAGAAGGCGACGTAGTCAATGTCCGCCGGGGTCAGCTTCAGCTCCGTCAGCTGCGCTTCGAGGGAACGCGCGTAGCTCGCGTTCATCCCCGGCTCGAGCTCGGTCTGGTCGGCGCCGGCGAGTTCCAGCGGCAGCCCCGCATCGAACAGCAGCCGCCGGGTCGTGTCTCCCGTACCGTGCTCGATCAGATAGCACGGCACGAACAGCTCTCGCACCGGAGTGTCGTCTTCTTCCAGCCCGAACGCCGCCACCTCGGCGATCTGCAACGACCCGCAGTCGAACACGTAGAGCCTGACGTCCGCGGCCGCGGCGCACGACAGCCACAAAGCCGTCAGGCTGGCCAGCAGGGGTCCGCGCGCAAGCGCCACAGCCGGCCCGGTGCGTGGTCTCATGGAGCTGTTCCCACCAATTTGCCGTCGGCTATTATGCGCACGAAACGGGGGACCTGCATGGGTATCGACGTGATCGGCGCCGGATTCGGGCGCACTGGAACGCTGTCGCTGAAACTGGCCCTGGAGCAGCTTGGCTTCGACAAGTGCTACCACATGATGGAGTTGTTCGGGAACCGCGAGCACGTCGACCTCTGGCGTGCCGCCGGTCGCGGCGAGCCCGTGGACTGGCGCGCGCTGTTTCGCGGCTACCGCGCCAGCGTCGACTGGCCAGCCTGCACGTTCTGGGAGGCCCAGCTCGCGGCGTTTCCGCAGGCGCGGGTGGTGCTCTCCGAACGGGATCCCGGGCGCTGGTATGAGAGCGTCATGAACACGATCTATCCGAGCAGCGTGGCCGCCCGGGATTCCGGCGATCCGGCCATGCAGCCCTGGGTGCAGATGGCTTTCGAGTTGATCTGGGATGGCACCTTTGACGGTCGCATCGAAGACCGGGCGCATGCCATCGCCGTGTACCGTGCGCACAACGACCACGTGAAGCGCCAGGTGCCTGCGGACCGGCTGCTGGTGTTCGAGGCGTCCCAGGGGTGGGAGTCTCTGTGCCGCTTCCTCGGCCGCGACGTGCCGGATGCACCCTATCCGCGGGTCAATACGACTGAGGAGTTTCAGGCCCGCCAGGCGCCGCCGCCGCGGTGAACACCTCCCCCGCCTCGAGCTGCGCGATGCGGCGGCGCAGGAAGGCGGCTTCGGCGGCGTTGCGCACCAGCCCCAGCGCCGTGCGGTAGCAGCGCACGGCGTCTCCGCGCCGCTGCAGACGCCACAGCAGCGCCCCGCGCGCGGCATGGTAGGGGTGATAGCCCTGGAGCGTCGTGATCGACTTCAGCCGGTCGAGTTCCGCCATGCCGGCGGCCGCGCCCCGGGCCATGGCGATGGCGACCGCCCGGTTCAGGCGTATCACGGGGGTGTCGTCCACCTTGAGCAGCGCGTCGTACAGGGCCGTGATCTGGTCCCAGTCGGTGGCCCCCGCAGACGTCGCATTGGCGTGCAGCGCGGCGATGGCGGCCTGGATCTGATAGGGTCCCGGCGCCTGGCGCAGGTGCAGGGCCTTCTCCAGCAGCACGGAACCTTCGCGGATCTTCGCGCCGTCCCAGCGGCTTCGGTCCTGGTCGTCGAGCAGCACCGGGTGACCGGCCGGATCGGTCCGGTTCGCGGACCGGGAATCCTGCAGCAGCATCAGCGCCAGCAGACCGAGGGCCTCTGCGCGGCCGCGCAGCATGCGGTTGAGCCGCCGCATCAGGACGATGGCGAGAGCGCACAGGTCCGGGCGGGTGAGGCGCTCGCCTGCAGTCGCTGAGTAGCCCTCGGTGAATATCAGGTAGGCGACCCGCAGCACGTCGTCGAGCCGGGCGTCGAGTTCGGCGCCGCTGGGTACGAGCCATTCCATCCCGGCTTCGCGCAGCCGCCGCTTCGCCCGCACCAGACGCTGCTCCAGGGTCCGCGGCTCCACCAGGAACGCCCGCGCCACCTCGTCCTGGCTCAGATCCAGCACGGTGCGAAGGGTCAGTGCGGCCCGGGCGTCCGGGCGCAGCAGCGGGTGGCAGCAGGTGAAGATGAGGCGCAGCAGATCGTCATCGAAATCCGCCCGGGCGAGCAGGTCTTCGGGCGTGGGCGCAATGCCGGCGTCGCTGCCGAGCAGCGTCGTGTGGCGCTGCACGACGTCGTCGTGGCGGAGCGCGTCGAACGCGCGTCGCTCCGCCACCCGGTAGAGCCAGGCGGCCGGACGATCCGGAACGCCGTCCTGTGGCCAGCGCTCCCAGGCCCGCTCCAGCGCATCCTGCAGCGCGTCCTCGGCGCGGTCGAAATCCCGCAGCGCGCCGATCAGCCGGGCGCGTACGCCCGGGATCTCGGCGCGCAGCAGCAGCGCGATGCGGTCCTCAGCCATCCATCTGCATGATCGGGCGCACTTCGATGGCGCCGTCCCGGGCGCCCGGAATTCGCGCCGCGTAGCCGCAGGCCTGCTCCAGGGTCTCGCACTCGACGATGTAGTAGCCGCCGAGCTGTTCGCGGGTTTCCGCGAACGGACCGTCCGTGGTCACCGGCTTGCCGTCGCGCACCCTGACGGTCGCTGCGGTCTCCGAGGGCAGCAGCGGGTCGCCGGCGCGGAACACGTCCCGGTTGCGGATGTCGTCGGTGAACTTCATGTACTCGGCGAATACCGCCTGCTGCTCCGCTTCGCTCTTGGCCGCGGTGAGGGCCTCGTTCTCCCAGATCAACAGCATGTATTGCATGGTGTGAACTCCTGTTCGCAATGGGTTGCCTGGTACAGACGATCGAACTGCGCCGATTCCGACAGTATGGTAGACCCAAGCGGTCGGCGGATGCGCCGGGTCCTGGGTTCTTCGAGGTACCCTCCGGCGTGCTGGCGGATCGGGTGTCGCGGCGCGGCCTGCTCGTGGTGTCGGGCCTGGTGAAAGGCAGCGCTTTTCTGATCTGGCTGTCTCCGCCACTGCTCCCCGAGAGCGGCTTCTCTCTGTCCGGCGTGGGCGTGGTTTTCGGGCCGGGCTTCGCGCTGTCCGGCGGCAGCGTGCTGCTCCAGGGCCGGCTGCAGCGGTCCATCAACGGCCACGCGCGGGCGACGGTCACGTCGTTTGCGGGCATGTTGCAGGAGCTGGTCAGTGTCGGGCTCTACCTCGCCATCGGCGTTGCCGCGCAGGCGGGCGGCTGGCGCTGGGCCGCGATGCTGTTCGGTGGCGGTCTGATGGCGGCGGCCGCGCTGTTCATGCTGCTCAGCAGCCGCAGCGCCGGATGGATCGCGCGCTGAGGCCGGATCAGCTTGCCGCGAGGCTGCGGCCGTCGTCCGCCAGGTGCGTCAGCAGCCGGCGGATGGCGTCCAGCTCGTAGTTGGCGTGTAGCGAGGCGCTGGCCCGCAGGCCCACCACATCGGGTTCGGTGAACCAGCCGATGTCGAGCAGTTCGGTGTCGTCGAAAGCCTCGATGTCGTGGTCGATGGGCGCCGCGTAGACCATGTGCAGAGCGTGCTTGTACTGGTACTCACCCACCTCGATCAGATCGGGCTGGTAGATCTGCAGCTCTTCTTCCAGCTCGCGCGCCGCCGCCGTGGCGGGCGCCTCGCCCCACTCGATCTGACCGCCGGGAAGGCCCCAGCGTTTGCCGCCGGGCCAGAAGCGGTTGTGAATGGCGAGCAGGAATCGGTCGTCGCGGTACAGGATGCAGCGGGCAGTTTTGTAGCGGTACTTCATGCGCGCAGTCTAGCAGCTTGGGCATGACGCCGCGTGACGGCGGTCGCGGCGGTCGTCTGCAGGTGCGGCTCAGCCGCGCTCGAGGAGGTCGGCCAGGGCCTCGCGGGTCAGGCGGCGGCCGTATTCGGAGAGTTCGAACGCTTCGGCGAACTCGACTCCAGCCGGTGCGTGCCGGCGCGCCACGGCGCGGGGCAAACGCCCGTAGATCCGCTCTAGAAAATCGCGGCGCTCGCCGGGCTGCTCCGGTACCCGGTAACCCTCGGTGTGCGGCAGCCACTCGAACACCTGGGATTCGTGGCAGGCCAGTAACCCCAGCCAGGCATCCAGGGTCGCGCTCGCGTCGATCACGTAGTCGGCGCGGAACGGTGCCGGGCGCTCGAAGAAGTCGCACAGGCCGAGTACCACCGGATCCTGTGCCAGAGCCGGCTGCTCGGGAACGACGTTGGGCACCCGCAGCAGATAGCAGGCGTCCTGCACCAGGCGGGCGGCGGCCCGATGATCCGGGTGGTAGTCCTCGCTGCGATGCGTGATCAGCACGTCGGGGCGGAATCTGCGCAGGTCGGCGATCAGCCGCCGGCGCAGCGCGAGGCTCGGCTCCAGCTCGCCGTCGGCGACGTCCCAGACGGTCAGCTCGGCGCCGATAGCGGCGGCGGCGCGTTTGGCCTCGGCGCGACGTCGCGGCGCCAGTGCTGCGCGGGACAGGCTCGCGTGCCCGGCGGACCCGTCGGTGAGGCAGAGGATTCCCAGGTGCGCGCCACGGCGGGCCTGGCGCAGCAGCAGCGCCCCGGCATGGAACTCGGCGTCGTCGGGGTGTGCACCGACCACCAGCAGCCGCAGCGGTACCTCGCGCCTGGACACTAAAGCGCCAGCTCGGGTCGGCGACAGTGGTGCAGCGTGGCCTGCTCGAACTCGTGCGCGAGCTGCAGCAGTCCCAGGTCGTCCTGGGGTCCGGCCACGATCTGCAGGCCCAGCGGCAGGCCGCCGGCGGTGAAGCCGGCGGGCACGCTGATGGCCGGCAGTCCGGTGACCGAGACGGCGCAGCACACGGTCATCCAGTCGATGTAGGTGGCCATGGGTTGGCCGTTGATCTCACGGATCCACTCGGTCTCTGCGGGAAACGGCGGTACCTGGGCCGCCGGCAGCAGCAGCGCGTCGTAGCGCTGGAAGAACTCGACGCTGCGGCGGTACAGGTGGGTGCGCGTGACCTCGGCGTCGATCAGCTCCCCGGCCGTCAGCTTCAGGCCCCGGTCGATGTTCCAGATCGCCGTGTCCTTGGCGTGCGCGCGCCAGTCGGGCACCTCGCGGTCGAGGCCGCCGCCAAGCACCGCCAACGCGGCCGCGCGCTGGGTATGGAATACGTCCATGGCGCTCCCCAGGTCGGGACACGCCCGCTCCACCTCGCAGCCGAGGTCGCGAAACGTGGCGGCGGCGGCTTCGACCATGGCCGCGACCTCGGGATCGACGGGCACCAGATCCAGGTCCGGGGTCCAGGCAATACGCAGCCCGCGCAGGTCCCGCGCCAGGGTGCCGGCGAAGGCGTGGCCGGACTGGGTCAGCGACAGCGGGTCGTCGGGATAAGCACCGGCCTGCACTGACAGCAGCAGCGCGGCATCCGCCACCGTGCGCGCCATGGGTCCCGGTGTCGAAATTCGCGCCAGCCAGCCCATGGGGCGTTTGTCGGGCACCCGGCCGATGGACGGACGCATTCCCACCACGTTGCAGAACGAGGCTGGATTGCGCAGCGAACCGCCCATGTCGCTCCCGTCGGCCAGCGGCAGCATGCCCGTGGCCAGCGCCACGGCGGCGCCGCCGCTGCTGCCGCCGGCGCTGCGTTTCGGGTCGTAGGGATTGCTGGTGGTGCCGAACAGGCCGTTGAACGTGTGCGAGCCCAACCCGAACTCCGGCATGTTGGTCTTGCCGATGTAGAGCGCCCCGGCGGCCCGCTGCCGCGCCGCCAGCGCATCGTCGTGCTGCGGCCTGCGATCCCGGTAGGGTCTGAAGCCGAAGGTCGTCGGGAACCCCGTGACGTCGACAGCGTCCTTCGGTGCCATCGGCAGGCCGTGCAGCGGGCCGAGGTCGGTGCCGGAGGCGCGGTCGCGATCGGCCCGACGGGCGAGGGCCAGGGCGCGCTCCCGGGGCAGCAGGTTGACGATGGCGTTCAGGGTCGGATTGAGTCGCTCGATCTGGTCGTAGCAGGCGTTCATGAGCTCGGAAGCCGACAGCTTGCCACGGCGCATCGCGGCCACCAGGGTGGCGGCGCTCTCGAAGTTGAGGTCGCTCATCGCCGCGCTCTCCCGCAACGGACGGCGTATTGTCGAAGCATCCCGCGGGGCTGGCAACTGCAGCGGCTGGCGGGATCGGCTAACGTGTCGGCCGTTTCGCCACGTCCGGGCCGGTGCTGCCAGCCAAGTGCCTGATTCCACAGTGGCTTGGGGGTTGGCGCAGAGGTTGCTAGACAGTGCAAGCTACGTGAGCCGTCTGCCCGTCACCCGAGACTGGCGACGACCGCGCACCGCCCGTTTGTCATGGAGAGTCCCGCATGTTGACCGTTTCCGGTTTGTCCAAGACCTACGCCAATGGCGTGCGCGCGCTGGACGACGTCTCCCTGGAGGTGCCCCGCGGCATGTTCGGTCTGCTCGGGCCCAACGGTGCCGGCAAATCCAGCCTGATGCGCACCATCGCCACGCTGCAGGCGCCGGACGCCGGCAGCATCCACCTCGACGACATCGACGCCCTGGGCGACACCGACCGGCTGCGCCGGACGCTCGGCTACCTGCCCCAGGAGTTCGGCGCCTACCCCCGGACGTCGCCCCTGGTCATGCTGGACCACATCGCGGCTCTCAAAGGCATCGGACCGCGCGCTGCCAGACGCGACCTGGTCGAGAAGCTGCTGGCCCAGACCAATCTGTGGGACGCGCGCAACAAGAACATCGACACGTTCTCCGGGGGCATGCGGCAGCGCTTCGGCATCGCCCAGGCGCTGATCGGCGATCCGAAACTCATCATCGTCGATGAACCCACCGCCGGGCTCGATCCCGCTGAACGCCGGCGCTTTCACAATCTGCTGGCGCGGATCGGTGAGGAAGTGGTCGTGATCCTGTCCACCCACATCGTCGAGGACGTGGCCGACCTGTGTCCGCGCATGGCGATCATGGGGAACGGACGGATTCTCATTGCCGGCTCGCCGGACGAGCTGACCCGCCGGCTCGAAGGTCGCCTCTGGCGCAAGGTCATCGAGCTGGCGGAAGCCGCCGAATGGCGAGCCAGCATGCCCGTGGTCTCCACCCGACTCATGGCGGGGCGACTCGAGGTGCGGCTGGTGGCTGAGCTGCCGCCGCGGGACGACCTCGAACCGGCGGCGCCGTCCCTCGAGGACGTGTACTTCGCCACGCTGCTCGAGCACGGCCTCGGCAGCGACGTTTAGGTGGTGGCCGGCATGTGGCAGATCTTCTCCTTCGAGTGCCGCTACCAGCTGCGCTCGCCCCTGTTCCTGGCGGTTGCAGCAGTGTTCTTCCTGCTCGGCTTTCTCGCCACGGCGTCGGAGTCCGTTCAGGTGGGCGGCGTTGGCGACAATCTGAACCTCAACGCCGCCGACGCCATTGTCCGGATTCAGTACACCCTGAGCGTGATCGGCATGTTCGCCGCGGTTGCTTTCGTGGCCGGCGCCATCACCCGGGACTTCGAGCTGCGCACGGCGGAGATCTTCTTCGCCACGGGCATGGGCGAGCGCGACTACCTGTTCGGCCGGTTTCTCGGCGGCTGGCTGTTCGCGACTCTGGCGATCGGCGCCGGTCTGATCGGCACGCTGACGGGTACGCTGATGCCCTGGCTGGACCCGGAGCGGATCGGCCCGTTCGAGGCGGCGCCGTACGCGTACTCGGTGTTCGCGGTGGTGGTGCCGAACGCGTTCGTGGTGTGCGCGCTGTTCTTCTCGGTCGCGGCGCTGACCCGTTCGATGATGGCCGCCTACGTGGCCGCGCTCGGCTTCATGGTCGTCGGGGTGGTGCTGATGGCCGCCACCGATCCGGAGCAGCTCGAATGGCTGGTGCTGACGGATCCGTTCGGCACCTCGGCTTACGAACTGGTCACCCGCTACTGGACCGTCTACGACCGCAACTTCCGAATTCCGGAGTTCTCCGGCTCGCTACTGCTCAATCGCCTGATCTGGGGCGGGGCAGCGCTGCTTGTCCTGGTGCTGACGGCGAGCCGGTTCCGCTTTGCCCCGGGGCGAACGTCGCGCAGCAGTCGCCTGCGCTGGCCGCGGCGTCCGGCGCCGGGCGCTGCGCCGACGTCGTCCTCCACCTGGCCGGTACTGACGCCCGCAGACGGCTGGCGCGTGCAGGCGGCCAGGCTGTGGTCGCAATTGCGCATGGACGTGCGCGGTGTGGTCCGCAGCGTGCCGTTCTACGTGCTGCTGGCGTTCGGTATGTTCAACGTTCTGGGCGGTTTCTTCGGCGCCATCTCCCAGGCGTTCGGCACACCGGTGCTGCCGGTGACCGGGATGATGATCCGGGTGATGGAAGGGTCGTTCATGTTCGTCGTGCTCATCATCATCATCTACTACTCGGGCGAACTCGTGCACCGGGAGCGCCAGCATCGGGTGGCGGACATCGTCGACGCGGCGCCTCACCCTTCCGGGATCACGGTGCTGGCGAAAGTGGGGGCGCTCTGGTTCGTGATCAGCGCGCTGCTGCTGGTGGTGATGGCGACCTCCATGGCGGTACAGGCGTTCAACGGCTACTTCGAATTCGAGCCCGGGCTCTATCTGGTGAGTCTGTTCGGCGTGATCGGGTTCTGGTTCTACCTGCTGGCCATTCTGGCGGTGCTCGTGCAGGTGGTCGCGCCGGGTAAGTTTGCCGGCATGCTTGGCTTTCTGCTGCTCGTCCTCGGCCTGCAGACCCTTCCCAGCCTCGGGTTCGAGCACAACCTGTACCTGTTCTCGGGGCCCAACGCTCCGTACTCGGCAATGAACGGCTATGGCCACTTCGTCGAGCCGCTGCTGAACTTCTCCGCCTACTGGCTGTGCTTCTCGGTGCTGCTGCTGATCGCTGCGCATCTGCTGTTCCCGCGCGGGGCCGTCGGCGGCTGGAGAGACCGTCTGGCCACGGCGCGAAGCCGGTTCGTTCCAGGTCTGCGGGCAGCCACCGGCGCGGTCACCGTGGTGTTCGCGCTGCTCGGCGCCTGGATCTACTACAACACCAACGTCGTCAACGAATACCGCACCGAGGACGATCTGGAACGGACCCGCGCCGACTACGAAAAGAACTACAAAGCCTTCGCCCGGCTGCCACTGCCGGATGTGTCCGATCTCGATCTGCACATCGAGCTGTATCCGGCGCAGCGGCGGCTCGAATCGCGCGGCTCGGCGTTGCTCGAGAACACCCGCGAGGTTCCGATCGATGAGCTCCACTTCAGCCTGGCGCCGCACCTGACGGTGAACGCCATCGATCTTCCCGGTGCCACCCGGGTGGCCGCCGACGAGCGCCTCGGCTACTACCGCTATCGGCTCGATGAGCCGCTTGCCCCGGGCACGTCGCGCACCCTGAGCTGGGACCTGACCTGGGCGAATGCCGGATTCGTCAACGGCGGCTCCAGCACCCGGCTGGTGGGGAACGGGACCTTCGTCGACAACTCGGAGGTCATGCCGCTGCCGGGCTACGACTACGGCCGCGAGCTCACCGACAACAACGTCCGTCGCGACTACGAGCTGGGCCCGGTGGAACGGTTGCCGAAGCTGGGCGACCCGTCATGGCTCGACGTGAGCCAGTTCCTGGTCAGCGGGCGCAGCGATTTTCGCGCCACGGTGGGCACCGCCGCCGACCAGATCGCGGTTGCTCCCGGGTACCTGCAGCGCGAATGGACCGAAGGCGACCGCCGCTACTTCGAGTACGCCATGGACGCGCCGATCTGGCCGTTCGTGTCGTTCTCGTCGGCGCGCTATGCGGTTGCCCGCGACCGCTGGAACGACGTGGCGCTGGAGGTCTACTACCATCCGGCCCATCGCTACAACGTCGACGCCATGCTTCACGCCAGCCGGCGTTCGCTCGACTACTTCACCATGGAATTTTCGCCGTACCAGTACCGGCAGTTCCGTATTCTCGAGTTCCCCGGTTACCAGAGCTTTGCCCAGTCGTTTCCGAACACCATTCCGTACTCCGAGGCGATCGGGTTCATTGCCGACCTGCGCGATCCGGAGAACATCGACTATGTGTTCTACGTCACCGCCCACGAGCTCGCCCACCAGTGGTGGGGGCATCAGGTGGCTGGCGCCAACATGCAGGGTGCGACTCTGATTGTCGAAACCCTGGCCCAGTACTCGGCGCTCATGGTTCAGGAACGCGAGTTCGGTCCCCACAAGATGCGCCGCTTTCTCAAGTACGAGCTGGACAACTACCTGCGCTCCCGCGGTGGCGAGCTCATCGAGGAGCTGCCGCTGGTGAAGGTGGAGAGCCAGGGCTACGTGCACTACCGCAAGGGCAGCCTGGCCATGTATGCGTTGAAGGACTATCTCGGCGAGGCGGCGGTGAACCGGGCGCTGCGTGGCTTCCTCGAGCGCTACGCGTTCGCGCCGCCGCCGTTCCCGACCTCGCTGGATCTGATTGCCGCGTTCCGCGCCGAGGCGACGCCAGAGCAGCAGCAGATGATCACCGACCTGTTCGAAAAGATCGTCCTGTTCGATCTGAAGACCACGGCGGTGTCGGCGCAACCGGTGGCCGACGGCTTCGAGGTCACGCTAACCGTCGAGGCCCGCAAGGTCGAAGCCGACGGCGCCGGTCAGGAAACCGAAGTGCCGCTCGATTACCTGCTCGATGTCGGCATCTTTCCTGCGGCAGGTGCGGATGCGACAGGAACGGACCTGCCGGAACCGCTCCTGCTCGAGAAGCATCGCATCGTCAGCGGTGAGAACGTGCTGACGTTCACCGTGCCCGATCGCCCGGCCCAGGCGGGCATCGATCCCTACGTCAAGATGATCGACCGCAATCCGGACGACAACCTGTTGCGCTTGTAGGCCGGTCACTGCGCCTGCCCGGTGCCAGCGACGATACGGCGGCGGCCGTCCTCGGCAGGTCCGCGCGGCGAGCCGGCGCCATGTGGGCGATGCTCATCGGGGCGATACTCCGGCTTGGCGGCTAGTACCGTCTGCACCACCCGTATGCCGCGCCGCAGTACACTCGTGATCCGCCGGGCGAGGACGGGGAGCTCATCGTGATCGTAGTCAGCGTAGTGAACGTGGAGGACGATCTCCGGCGACTGGTCGACGACATCAACCAGGCATCCTGGGACCAGGCGAACGAGATTTCCTCCTACGCCGTGGCGACGCTGTCGGCCTACCTCAGCCGGCAGGACACCGTGTTCCTTGCCTGCCACGATGTCGACGGCGCAACCACCACCCTGCTCGGCATGGCCTCGGCGAGGCTGGAGATCAAGCCCTATGGCAACGAACGGTGGCTCTACGTCGATGAAGTGGACGTCTGTGCCGACCAGCGCCGGAGAGGCGCAGGCAGAGCCCTCATGGAGAAGCTGATCGAACTGGCCCGGGATGCCGGCTGTGAGGAGGTCTGGCTCGGCACCGAACACGACAATGATGCCGCGAACGCGCTGTATCGGTCACTCGGCCCTGATGAGGTTGCCCAGGTGGTTGGATACACCTACGAGACGGACTGATCGGCGTTCACAGCTGATCAAGCGCCCACACTACGACCTCCGGTGGACGCTTCAGGTGCAGGCCGCCTCCGAGATTGACGAAGTGCCGCCCGAGGCGCCGTCGGTACCAGACTGCCGGGCGCAGGTACTGGCGCGGATCGGTGCGCTTGGGGTCGAAGCTGCCGGCATCGTCCGCGGTGACGATGCCGAGGAAAGCCGCGCCCCGGCAGAGGCTCGCGAGATTGTCGATGGCCCGGCCGCAGGCGGTGTCGTCGAGATAGGCGAGCACGTCGTTGCAGACCACCAGGTCGTAGGGCGTGCCGGCCCGGTGAGTCTCGACCGAGCCCTGCGCCCAGCCGTAGCGCCCGCACAGATAGTCGCTGAACTCGACGCCGTGGGCGCTCGCCCGGGGGAACTCGCGGCCGAGCGCGCGCAGCACCGTGCCGACGCCGCAGCCGATGTCGAGAATCCGGCGTACCGGCAGCTCCAGGTGTCTGAGATAGCTGGCGATGAACGCCGCCTGGCGGCGCGCGGCCGCGGGCGTGATCGCCCGGGTGCGGGGATTGCGGTAGAAGCGATCGTAGTAGGCCTTGTCGAATTGTCTGCGCATGGCAGGATGTTACTGGACGATGGCTCTGGGGGAGAGTGCCAGCGCGTTCCGGTTGAAACCGCGCCGCCGCGTTCTCATCATCCAGTGTAGTGTGGCGCAGTACACCAGGGTCTGGATCGGGAGATGAACATGAAGGACGTGATTGCGGCACTCAAGCAGGCGCTCGGTGACGATGGCGTGCTCACCGGTGACGACGTGCACCAGCGTCAGGCGGGTATCTGGCGGCGCGACACCATTCAGGCAAAGGCGCTGCTGCGCCCACGCACCACCGCCGAGGTGAGCGCCGCGCTGAAGATCTGCTATGACCACGACCAGACGGTGGTCGCTCATGGCGGCCTTACCGGGCTGGTGGAGAGCGCCATCACCCGACCCGACGACGTAGCGCTGTCCCTGGAACGCATGAATACGATCGAGGACGTCAATCCGTTGAATCGGACCATGGTGGTGCAGAGTGGCGTGATTCTGCAGCAGATCCAGGAAAAGGCGGAAGACGAGGGGCTCATGTTCCCGCTCGATCTCGGCGGCCGCGGCAGCTGCACCATCGGCGGAAACATCTCGACCAACGCTGGCGGCAACCGGGTGATCCGCTACGGCATGACCCGGGACATGGTGCTGGGGCTCGAGGCGGTGCTGGCCGACGGGACCGTGGTGTCGAGCATGAACCAGATGATCAAGAACAACGCCGGCTACGACCTGAAGCAGCTGTTCATCGGCACCGAGGGTACGCTCGGCGTGGTGACCCGGGCGGTTCTGCGCCTGCGCGAGTCTCCGCGGCACCAGTCGACCCTGTTCGTGGCGGTGGATGACTTCGCCAGACTGCCGGCTTTCCTCAAGCACATGGACGCCGCGCTCGGCGGCACGCTGTCCGCCTTCGAGGTCATGTGGAACGAGTTCTACACCCTGGTGACCACGGCGCCGGCGAAGAACCAGCCGCCGCTGTCCCAGGCGTATCCGTACTATGTGCTGGTGGAAGCCATGGGCACGGACGACGCGGCGGTGGAAGCGGCGCTGGCGGAAGCCTACGAGCAGTCGCTGATTGTCGACGCTGTGGTGGCGCAGTCGGAAAGCCAGCGGCGCCAGCTCTGGGCCATGCGCGACGACGTCGAGCAGTGCTTCCGCGACGGCCCCACCATCGCCTTCGACGTCAGCCTGCGGATCTCCGACATGGCCGGTTACGTGGCGCGCGTGCGCCAGGGCCTCGACGCGGCGTTCGACCACCCGCGGTGCTATGTGTTCGGCCATCTCGGCGACGGCAATCTGCACCTGGTGGTCGGTGTCGGCGGCAACTCGCCCGAGAACCGTCACAAGGTGGAAGCCTGCGTTTACGAACCGCTGCGGGCCATCGGCGGCTCGGTGTCGGCGGAGCACGGCGTGGGTCTGGAAAAGAAACCCTATCTGGACATTTCGCGAAGCCCGGTGGAAATCGAGATCATGCGCACGCTGAAGCGCGCCCTGGATCCGAAGGGTCTGCTCAACCCGGGCAAGATCTTCGATCTCAAGCCGGGCCGGGAAGAGGAGGCTGCATGACGGAGCTGCACTATCTGTCGCTGAGTGAGGTCAGCGCCCGCATCAAGAGCGGCGAGCTGTCGGCCACCCACGTCACCGAAGCCGCTCTGGCGCGGATTCACGAGCTGGAGCCGCGGTTGCACAGCTTCGCTTGCGTGCTCGACGAGCAGGCACTGGCGACGGCCGAGCGTCTGGATCGCGAACGCCACGAGGGCAAGCCGCTGCATCCGCTTCACGGTGTGCCAGTCGCAGTAAAGGACCTGCTCAACACCCGCGGCGTGGCCACCGCCTCCGGAACCCTGGTGATGCGCGACTTCGTGCCCGATGAGGACGCCACGGTCGTGACCCGGCTGAAGAACGCGGGCGCGGTCATCATCGGCAAGACCCAGCTCACCGAGGGCGCGTTCGGTGCCCACCACCCGCAGATTACCGCGCCGGTGAATCCCTGGAATGCCGAGCACTGGCCCGGCGTGTCGTCGTCGGGGTCGGGTGTGTCGGTTGCCGCCGGGCTCGCCTATGGGGCGCTCGGGTCCGACACCGGTGGCAGCATCCGATTCCCCTCGGCGAGCTGTGGTCTGGTGGGGATCAAACCCACCTATGGCCGGGTGAGCCGCCACGGCGCGTTTCCGCTGGCGGAGTCGCTGGATCACATCGGACCCATGACCCGCAGCGTCGAGGACGCCGCTCGACTGCTCGCCGTGCTCGCCGGTCGGGACCCTGCCGATCCGACGTCACTGACCGATCCGGTGCCGAACTATCTGGCGATGCAGGTGGAACGCGTCGCCGGCATGACCATCGCCGTAGACTGGGACTACGTCAGCGGCGGCGTGGACGAGGTGGTCGTGGAAACGGTGCGCGAGGCGCTGAAGACCTTCGAGAGTCTGGGCGCCCGGATCGCCGAGATCCGCATGCCCGGGAGCACGCAGGCGCTGGTACAGGGCTGGGGTCTCACCTGTGGCGTGGAGTGCGCGCGTGCCCACGCCCGCTACTACCCGGCGCGCAAATCGGAGTACGGACCGGTGCTGAGCGGTCTGATCGACAGCGGCCTGGCTGCGAGCGATACCGACTACCGGGCCCTGGAGCGTCTGCGGGGACAGTTCCGCGGTGAGTTCGATGCGCTGTTCGAGCGGATCGACGTGATGATCGCGCCGTGCATGCCGTCCCTGCCGCCGCCGATCGCGGCGATCGATGCGATAGTCGAAGCCGAAGACGAGCGCGCCGAGTTCATCACCTTCACCGCGCCGTTCGACTATTCCGGCCATCCCACCATCACCCTTCCGGCCGGCCTCAGCAGCGACGGTCTGCCGACCTCGTTCCAACTGGTCGGCCGCCGGCTGGGCGAGCCGACGCTGATTCGTGCCGGTAGCGCCTACGAGCACGCGGTCGGCTTCAGCGCTCACCCGTTGCCCTGACCGAAGCAGATCGGCGACTCAGGCCGGGTCGTCCCGGTAGTCTTCGGGGCGGAAGCGCGGCGTGCAGATTGCCAGAAACACCAGATCGTCGGCGGCGTCGTTGCTGATCGACTGCGCGGTTCCGGGCGGTATCAGCACGGTGTCGCCGGGCCGCACGCGGAACGCCGGCTGCTCGCCGAGCGTCACCCGACCCTCGCCGCTCAGAATGAAGTAACGCTCGGTGGTGCCGGGCAGGCGATGGCGTCGCGTGGCGACGCCGGGGGGAACCCGGGCGCGCGCGATGGAGGCGTGCGGATCCGCCGGATCGTTGAGGTACTCGAGAATGAAACAACCTTCCTCGAAGTAGTACTCGTCCTCGGGGCGGCTGCGGAAGTGGAAGCCGTCTGCGTCGCTCATCGGGCGGTCAGCCGGTCGTGCAGCTCGAGGGTTAGGGAATGCACGGTGTCCGTGGCTTCTGTGGGGGCGATGATGGCAACGGAGGTACTCGTAGCCGCCATATGGAAGGCGCTGGTCGAGTAGCCCGGTCCGCCGCCGTTGTGCCCGTAGATCGCTCCGCGCCGGCCGCGAGGCTCGCCCATCAGACCGAGCCCGTAGCTCGGCTCCGTCCAGGGCGGATGCGACTCACCCACCGGCGTCAGCGTCAGCATGGCGTCGGTCAACCGGTCACCGAGCCAGCGATCGCCCAGTAGGCGGTCGAGAAAGCGCACGGAGTCGGCGGCATCGGAAACGATCAGCCGGTGCCAGACCCAGCCCACCGGGTAGTGGGTCTTCATCGGGCGCGGGGTGCCGTCCGTGGACAGCGCCCGGGAAGTCGAGGGGACGATTTCCGCCTGGTCCAGGGTGTCGGCGATGCGGGTGTGCACCAGATCGAGTGGCCTGCAGATGAGGTCGGTGAGCAGTTCGTCCAGGCCGCGTTGCCAGGTCCGTTCCAGAATCCGTACCAGCAGCGCGTAGCCGGGATTCGAATAGGACCAGCCGGTGCCCGGCGCGAACAAGCTGCCGCGACGGTAGGTTTGGTCGGCGAACTCGTCGAAGGACCAGACCGGCGCGCCGCTGGCGATGGCCCGCTGGTACTCGGCCAATGCGCCGTAGTCGGGCAGGCCGGCGGTGTGATTGAGCAGCTGCCGCAGCGTGATCCGTGCGGCGTTCGGAACGTCGGGGCAGAAGCCGGACACGTCGGCCTCGAGGTCGACGCGGCCGGCGCGAACGGCGAGCAGGACCAGGGTCGCAACGTAAGTCTTGGTCAGGCTGTAGATGGGCAGCAGCGGCTCGGAGGCGGCATGCCAGCGGCCGAGCAACGTGCCGCTGCGCAGGGCGGCGGCCGAGAAGGCGAGGGTTCCGAGACGCTGCTCCAGGAACTCTGCGATGTCGCTGTCACCAGTCTTCACAGGCCATACGATAGCGCGACGCTGTGGAAATTGTGCCGATGTCGTGGTCTGATGCGGACCTTCAGATTACGCAGACGACTGACTAGATGCCCAACACTGCCCACCCGCGCGGTTTCCGGGGCGGCGCCATCCTGCTCCTCGCCGCTCTCGTGCTCCTGCCTCCAGCCGCGTTGGCGGCTGCGTACCCCCTCCCTGCGGACGGCGATCGGGTCGTGGGTGCCCCTACCAAGGTGCGCGTCAGCTACGACGACACCCTGGCGTCGGTCGCCCAGGAGTACGGGCTCGGCTATCGCGAACTGGTCGACGCCAATCCGGGTGTGGATCCGTGGATACCGGGCGAGGGTACGGAAGTCGTTCTGCCGACGTCCTACGTGCTGCCCGCCGCACCGCGCGAGGGTGTGGTGATCAACGTGGCCGAGTACCGCCTCTACTACTATCCGCCGAAACGCAACATGGTGATCACCTATCCGGTCGGGCTCGGCCGCGACGAGTTCCGCACCCCGCTCACCACCACTCGGGTGGTGACGGCGATCGAGAACCCGAGCTGGACGCCGACGCCCGCGTCGCGCGAGGAACATGCGGCGGCAGGGAATCCGTTGCCCCACGTGGTGCCACCAGGACCGGAGAACCCGCTGGGCAGCATGGCCATCCAGCTCGAGCTGCCCGGTTACTTCATCCACGGGACCAATCAGCCCTTCGGTGTGGGCCAGATGGTCAGCCACGGCTGCATCCGCCTGTACGAACCGCACATTGCGACGCTGGCGGAGCTGGCGAGACGCGGAACGCCCGTGCATATCGTCAACGAGCCATACAAAGTTGGCTGGCGCAACGACGAGCTCCTGATGGAAGTGCACCGCGACATCTATGCGGCGGCGGACACCACGGAACTCACGGAACGCATTTCCGAGGCAATAAAAAACCGCGCCGCAGTCATAGACTGGGCGCGGATCGATGCGCTGGTTCAATCCCCGACGGGGTTACCGTCGAGAATCTGACAGTCGCTTACTTGCGTGCGCAGCAGGTGTCGGAGATACGCTGGGCGCGCTCGTTGGCCTGGTTAGCCGCATCCATCGCTCGCTGAGCGGCGGATTGGGCCGCGCTGGCTTCCTGACTTGCGCGGGTTGCGGCGGAAGCTGCCCGGTCAGCAGCGCTGGCCGCTGCCTGAACCTGGCTTTCCAGAGCGCCCAGGCGTGACTCGATGCTGTCGACGCGGTCGGTGCTCACGGACGCACATCCGGCAAATGCGAAAGTTGCGATTAGAGCGATAGCGAGTTTCTTCACGATAAGCCTCTTCTTGTGGCTGTTGATCGAGGCGCCACGATACCACAGAGGAAATTAATTGTATGCGTGGGCGCGAAGCAATTCGCGCTCGTTTGGCGGAAAACGCAGGGCTTCGGCCGCCCACGCCGCCCACGCCGTTCACGCGTTCGGGTCGATGGCCTTGTCAGACCTCGGTGCGCTGCAGGTGCTCGCGAACGGCCTGGCGCCAGACGTCCGCGTTCTCGTACTGGGGAGCGTGGTCGGCGCCTTCGATGGTCATCAGTCTTGCCCCGTCTATCCCCTCCGCGAGCACAGCGGAGGGGGCGAGAAACGGGGCGTCGTGCTCGCCGACGATCACCGTGGCCGGGCAGCGGATCTCGCCCAGGCGTCCTGCCACGGAGTCGTGATCGGACAGTTCGGTCATCAGCTCGACGAATGCCACCGGATCCATCTGCTGCAGCTTCACGCTGATCCGCCGCCAGTGCTCCTCGCTTCCCAGGTAATCGATTCCGCGCTGCTGCGCCGGGCTCGGCGTGGCCTGGCGTGACTGTTCCAGGAGTGCCTCGCAGCCCTCGCGCTTCACCAGTTTTGTCAAGGCGCGCCGCGCCCGGCGGGTCCACAGACCCAGGGGCGCGGGTGCGGTGTCCATGAGGATCAGCGAGCGGAACCGGTCGGGATGTGCCAGCACCGCACGCAGCGCCACCATGCCGCCGAGGGAATGACCGAGCAGATCGCAGCGCTGGATGTCGAGCACGTCGAGCAGACCGACCAGATCGTCGACCATGGCGGGCAGGGTGTATGGCCGCTGGTTCGAAGTCTCGCCGTGGCCGCGCTGGTCGTAGGCGATGACCCGGCGCAGGTCGGCGAACCAGGGCAGCTGGTTCTGGAAGTCGAGCTTGGATCCGGTGAAGCCGTGTACGAGCAGCAGCGCCGGTCCCTCGCCGGCTTCGGTGAAGGCCATGATGGTTTCGCCGTTCTGCACGAAGTGGCTGGTCTGCATGGGGTTCCCTCAGAACTCCAGAATGGCGCGGCCGGCGATGCGGCCCTGTTCCAGCGCGGTGGTGGCTTCGTTGATGTCGTCGAGCCGGTAGCGCTGGGTGACCATGGCATCGAGATCCAGATCGCCGTTGTCCTGCCACTCGAGGAACCGCGGGAAGTCCCGGTCCGGCGCGCAGGAGCCGCCGATGCTGCCGATGAAGTGTTTCTCGTTGACCAGCATGTCCAGGGCGTTCAGCTCCACGGTCGTGGCGGGCACTCCGACCAGCACGGCGGTGCCGCCGTCCCGGGCGCCGAAGTGGCCGGACCGGCAGGCGGGCACGATCTGTTCCATGGTGGTCTTGATGCCGATGCAGTCGAAGGCGAAATCGACGCCGCTCACCGGCGTGCGGAAGATTGTGAACTGAGACTCGCGCGGGGTGAGAGCGTGGATTGCAGCGATCGGATCTTCCGTGCGGGCGTTGATGCCGTGAGTGGCACCGAAGCGTTTCGCGAAGGCGAGCTTCTCGTCGTCCAGGTCCACGGCAATGATCGGGTTCGCGCCGGCGACACGCGCGCCCACCACGGCGGAGAGGCCGACGCCGCCAACGCCGAAGATCGCCACGCTCTGGCCGGGCTGCACGCTGGCGGTGTTGATCACGGCGCCAGCACCGGTCATGACCGCACAGCCGATGATCGAGGTGACGTCGGTGCGGATGCCGGGGTCGACCTTCACCACGTACTGCTGATCGGCCAGGGTGTGATCCGCCCAGGTGAATACGTTCTCCGACTGCGCCTCGCCGTCGCGCACGGCGAGGGTTGCCCGTACCGGGGGTTGTTCTGCCACCGCCGCGTTGCGCGGCACCCAGGTCACCAGCACGGTGTCGCCCTCGCGCACGTGGCGCACGTCCGCGCCGGTCTTCAGCACCACGCCGGTAGACTCGTGGCCGAGAATCACCGGATGCTGGCGCGGCCGATGGATCTGATGCAGCTGGGAGTGGCAGATGCCGGAGGCGAACTGTTTGACGACCACCTGGGTCGGCCCCGGATCCGGCAGCTGCAACTCTTCTATGCGCAGCCGGTTGCTGTCCGCCGGCAGTACGGCGACCCGAGCGGGCGTTGTCATGGTGTTCCCCCGAGAGCGGTTGAAATTGATCCAGGGCCTGGTCGGATAGTGCCGTCAAGGACCATCCTGACGCAATCGGCGCAGCTCGCGGCGCACGGTTCACAGCCGCCGACTCAGGGCTGCGCTAAACTTACGTTCATGAGTGACAGGTACAAGCTGCTGTTCCGCGGCGAGGTGTTGGATGGACAGCATCCCGCCGTGGTGCGTAAGCGTCTGGCCGCGGGCGCGGGGTTTGCCGACGAGGCGCTGGACAAGCTGTTCTCCGGCAAGCCGGTGGTGGTCAAGCGCGATGCCGACACCGCCACCGCCGCCAGGCTGCAGGCCGTATTCAAGCAGGCGGGCGCACGCCTGCGGGTACTGCCGGTAGAAGCGGACGGCACACCCGCGACGGGGGCTTCCGGCGCAGCGCCGGCTGCCGCAGCCGCCGATGCGGCCGATCGCAGTTCTGCGCCTGCGCAGCCTCGTGCGCCGTCCGATGATGCAACCGCCGCTGGTCTCGAGCTGCTTCCGCCGGGCAGCGACGTGTTGCAGGAAAGCGAACGCGTCGTCTTCGAGCCGCGCGAGGTGGATACCGGAGACCTCAAGCTCGAGGGCGCCCGGTTCGCGCAGCCGGCGGCTCCGGCGGAGCCCCAGGGTCCGGATGTCTCCCACCTCTCGGTGGCGCAGGTTGGTGTCGATCTCGGCCCGGGCAGGGATTCGTCGGCAGCGCCGGTCAGCGTGCCGGATCTGGAAGTGGCCGCCGCGGGCACCGATCTGGCGTCGATGCGGGCCCCGGTCGCACCGGCCATCGACCTGAGCCAGGTCAGTTTCGACGTGGCCCCTGCAGGATCCGAGCTCGGGCAACGTAAGTCGCTGGCGCCGCCGCCACCACCGGACACCTCGCACCTCGCGTTGAAGTCACCGGAAACCGACTGAAGCGGGTCGTCAGGAGACCGTGACGATCAGGCTCTGGTAGCCGGCGCGCTCCATCGCCGCGGCGACCGTCTGCTGGGTGTCCGGGCACAGTGCGATCATCGAGCCGCCGCCACCGCCGCCGGTGAGCTTTGCGCCCAGGGCGCCGTTTTCCCGGGCCACGTGGACCAGCTCTTCCAGTTCCGGCGTGGACAGCTGCAGGGCGTTGAGATAGCCCTGACACAGGTTCATCAGCTCCCCGAGTTCCTGGAAGTGACCGTCCCTGAGGGCGTCGGCCGCCGCGTCGGTGAGCGTGGCAATCTGATCGAACAGGGCGTCGTAGCGCCCCTGATGGGTCTGCCAGGCCTGGCGCACCCGGGCGACGGTGTTGGCGGTCAGGCTTTCGCGGCCGGTGATGCCGATCACCAGCGGCAACGGTTCGCCCAGCGCGATTTCCTCGAAGCGACCGTTGCCCTTGGCGTCGTGCTGGAAGCGCAACGGCATGCCGTAGGTGGCGATGGTGTTGTCGATGCCGGACGGCGTGCCGTGGGCGACCTGTTCGCATTCATATGCGAGCGCGTTTACCGCGCCGTCGTCGAGTCCGAGAGAGAACGCCCGGTCGAGGGCGCGGATCACTGCCACCGCCAGCGCCGCCGAACCCCCGAGGCCCATGGCCCGCGGCACGCGGGGGATGACTTCGATGGTCATGGCGGTATCGGCCAGGCCCAGGCGCTCGAGCAGGCTGAACAGGATGCCGCTCAGGCCCTGAGCGTTGGCGGGACGGATCTTCTGCTCGAGCCCCCAGCGCGGTATGACCAGGTTCACGCCGGCGCCGCCCTCGCGCACCAGAGCCTCCACCGCAAGCGGAATGGGCAGCGCCAGGGCCGGCCGACCGTAAACTACGGCGTGCTCACCGAGCAGGATCACCTTGCCGCAGGCGGCGCTGCGCTCGGCGGCGCCGGGCTGTGACACGTGCCGGACGAGGTTCTTGACGATGTCGCGGGCCTTCCAGACCTTGATCTCACCGGACTCGATGAGCGATTCCACCACCGTATCGAACAGTTCCTCCGGCACGCCGGCCGTGCTTGCCACGCTGCGTGCGTGCAGCGTCATGTGGTTCTGCTGGATGCCGTCGGTGGACAATGCGCGCAGGGCGGCGAAGTTCTGCGCCAGTCCCACCGCAGCCATGATGCCGGCGAGTTCGCGGGCGTTCGGCGAGCCGAGCAGCCGATGGTTGATGCGCACGCTGGGATTGCTCTCCAGCGATCCGCCGACGGTGCCGACCTTCATGGGCAGTTCGATCTCACCCACCAGGTCCCCGGCCTCGTTCGCGTACCAGCGGGTGAGCGCACGGTAGCGCCCGGAGCGGGCGGCGAACGCATGGGCGGCGGCTTCGATGGCGCGCCAGTCGTTGCCGGTGGCGAGCGCGACGGCATCGACGCCGTTCATGATGCCCTTGTTGTGGGTGGTGGCGCGGTACGGGTCCACCGTAGCCAGGTCGTTGGCGAGAATGATGCCGTCGCGCACCTGCTCACCGGTGTAGCCCTTGCCCGCCAGGTTCTGCGCCGGTATCCGTACCGACGCCCGGGCCAGTGCGCGATCGGTGAGGTTGGAGAGGATACGCAGAAACACCTTGCCGCCCGTGATGGTCTCCACCAGCGAGGCGATGCCTTCGCACATGGTGTTCACCAGGTTGGCGCCCATGGCGTCGCGGGTATCCACCAGCAGGTGCAGCACCAGCATCTCGCGGCCGTCCTCGGGTGCGTGATGGCGGAACACCTCGATGTCGCGGGCACCGCCGCCGCGGGCCTGCATCTTCGGATGCAGGCTGTTGGCCAGCGCCAGGATCTCGTCGCGGCGGGCGAGCAGATCTGCCTCCGCGCGATCCGGGTCGGCAACGTTCACGGTCTGCACCTGCCCGATCAGTATCGGGTCGGTGGTATCGGTCAGGTAGCCGCCGGACAGGCGCGCCATGCGTGCCGCGCCGGACAGTCCGGCGACGATGGAGGGTTCCTCCACCACCAGCGGAATCACGTAGTCGCGACCGTCGATGAGGAAGTTCAGCGCGTAGCCGAGCGGCAGACCGAATACGCCCACCACGTTCTCGATCATCTTGTCCGCCACGGGCAGGCGCAGGGTGTGCTCGCCGGAGGCAAGCGCGCGCACGTCGGCGTCGGAGAGCAGGCCGCGCTGGTGCAGGGCGGCGATCCGTTCGGCGACGCTCATGCGGAAGAAGTTGGGTATCCGGGCGCCGCCTTCCGCGGGGCCGTCAGCCGGTGACTTCGATGCCATGGGATGCAGTCTCCAGAGCAAGCGGCAGAAATCCCGCGGCGTTGGCGAGACGGTTGAACCGCTCGATGGCGTTCTCGGAGCGGGCGAATGCGGCACCGACGTCGCCGCCACCGGCGCCGCAGGGTTTGTAGACCACTCCGGCCTCGATGGCAAGCCGACCGAGGCGCCGGTGACTTTCGCTGAAGATGCCGAGTCCGGCGGCACGATCCAGCGCCTCGAGGGCGGTCACGTAGTCGGCCAGCGCTTCCAGGCACGGATCGGCCTCGAACAGGCCCGCGGTGCGGGCACCGAGGTCGTCCAGTTCGCGCCCGCGGCCCTTCGCCAGCCAGTCGCGCAGGCGCGCCAGGTGTTCACGGGTGCTGGCGCTGGTGCCGGTCCAGATGCAGGAGACCAGGAGTTCCTGTGGCGGCTTCCAGGGCAGCGCCACCAGGGAGCCCTGTTCACGCTGGCAGCGCAGGGTCCCGCCCTGCCAGGCGGCGGCAACATCGATGCCGCTGCCGGCGGTAACCCCGCCGGGGGCTTCGTTTTCGCCTTTGCCGCGGGCTTCATTTTCTTCGCCGCGGGCGCTTCCGCCGCGGGCATGATTCTCGCCGCGGGCTTGATTTTCGCCGCGGGCGCTACCCTGCAGCCGTCGGTGTGCGGCCAGGGCCTCTTCGAGCTGTCGCGTTCGTCCGAGCAGACGGCAGACGGCACCGTAGACCGCGACACAGAGAGCCGCGCTGGAACCGAGTCCCAGCTTGGCTCCGTGCTGGTGAAAAGCCCCGGTGTCGAAATGGGCGCGGATCCGGTCCGGCAGGTTCGCCGTCTGGTCCGATGGCAGGCTGCAGAGCACGTGCCAGAGCACGTCCCACACCGGATGGCCGGGGGCCGTGTCCGGGTCGAGCAACTGGCGCCGACCCGGCGTTGCCGCTGCGGCATGGAACCCGCTCGCGCTGACCTGCCAGCCCGGCGTGCCCGAAGGTTCCAGGCGGCAGGTCGCATAGCGGTTCACGGCCATCACCAGCGCCGGCGCGCCCATGAGTACCGCATACTCCCCCCACAGCACGACCTTGCCGGGCGCCGACGCGGTGATCGTGGAGGCCGGCGTGCTCACTCGACCCAGGCGCCGCCGCCGAGCCCGGCGCGCAGCACCCGGGCGACGCCGGGAATCGCGCCGAGCGCCCGGGCGACGGTCTCCGCGCGCTCCGGCAGGCACACGGCCTTCACCTGCGGGCCGGCGTCGATGGTGAAGAACACCTCGACACCCTGATCGCGCAGGCTGCGTATCCGCTGCACGCAGGCCAGAGTGGTCGGGTTCCAGTACACGAGCGGCGGCCGGGTCGCCAGCATCAGGCCGTGCATCTTCAGGCAGCTGTGCTCGGCGACCTCAGCCAGCGCGGCGAAGTCGCGTTTCGCGACGGCGTGCAGTCCGGCCGCGAAGTCACCCTCGCTGCTCTGCACCCAGGCGGAGAAGTAGGGCGAGGCTGCCGACAGGCCCATTCCGGTGGTCGAGGAAACCGCCTTGCTGGCGGTGTCGGTGATGGCGATGACCACCGCGAGCGGCCACTCGGCGGCGTCGAGCAGCGGCCGGCCGGTCCAGTCGGGCGCGGCCAGCGCGACGAACCCGCCGAACACCGAGCGCGCCGCGGAAGCCGATGCCTGGCGGGCGAAGTCCGAGCGTTCCCGGATGCTGAGGTTGAGTCCGCAGCAGGCGTCCACGGCAGTCACCAGCGCAGCGAACCCGGAGGCCGAGGAGGCGAGTCCGGCCGCGGTGGGAAAGTCGTTGCACGAGTGCACGGTCAGCGGCGGCACGTCGTGGGCGCGCCGCAGGTTGGCGAGGCAGGCGGCCACCTTGGGATCACTCGCCGGCTCATCGTTCAGGTAGAACGCGTCGATTTCCGCTACGGCCACCCGGGTCGTGGTGGTGAGCGTGTCCAGGGTGATCGACAGAGACGGGACCGCCGGAACGTTGCCGGGCTGCGACGATTTACCCCAGTACTTGATCAGGGCAATGTTGGGATGAGCGTGAGCGACGACGCTCACCCGGGCCTCACAGATAGTTCGGCGGCGGAACGAACCTGCAGCCGGCGGCTTCGAGCAGCCCGGCCACACCAATGGTGATCAGGTCTGCGTACTCCGGCCCGACGATCTGCACCCCGATGGGCAGGCCGTCGTCGTTCAGCCCGGTGGGAACCACCGTCGACGGGAGAAACGCGACGCCCGTGAGTCCCGCCCAGAACACCTGCTGGAAGTACGGGTACTCCCGGTTGTCGATGCGGATCGTGCGCTCGCCGAAGGGCCGGTGGTCGTGGGGGAAGGCGGCGGTGGGCATGATCGGCGCGAGCAGCACATCGTAGTCCTGGAAGAACTCGTGCCACTGCCAGCGCAGCTTGTGGCGCGCCTCGTTGTGGGCCGACCAGTTGCGGAACGTGGCGACCTGAGCCCGCAGTACCTGGGCGGCGGCGCCGTCGTCGTTGGGGTCGAGTTCGGCCACTTTTTTCTGCAGGCTGCGGTAGTCGGGTTCGGGCATCCGCGAGGCCATGGTGGCCTGGAGCAGGTTCTGGTAGGTCGCGTGGCTGGCCTCGGACTGGAACGCCGGGCGCGCTTCGGGATTCACGGTCGCGCCGGCGTCCGCCAGCAGTCCGGCGACGCGCTCGATGCGGCCGCGCACCTCGGCGGAGACCGGGCACATCTCGTCGTCGCTCCAGACCGCCACCTTCATGCCCGCCAGGCCCTGATCCGGCAGTTCCGGCAGTGCCAGCCGGTAGCCGCGCGCCATGATGTCGTCGGGGCCCGCCATGGTCCGCACGGCGGTGTCCAGGTCCTGGGCGGAGCGGGCCAGCGGACCGATGACGGAAATGTCCGGCATTGCGCGGATGTCGCCGGGACCGGAATGACCGCGCATCCATAGCAGGTTCCATGTCGGCTTGTGGCCGAACACGCCGCAGAAGTGCGCCGGGTTGCGGATTGATCCGCCGATGTCGGAGCCGGTTTCGAGCCCGGTGAGGCCGGCCGCCAGCGCGGCCGCGGAGCCGCCTGACGAGCCGCCCGGCGTGCGGCCGTGGTCGTAGGGATTGCCGGTCGTACCGTACACGTCGTTGTAGCTCTGGAAGTCGGCCAGCGCGAGCGGCACGTTGGTCTTGCCGAAGACGATGGCGCCCGCAGCCTGGAGTTTGCGCAGCGGCAACGCGTCCTCGGCGGGGATGTTGCCCTTCCAGTCGGGGTTGCCCCAGGTGGTGGGGGTGCCGGCCAGGTTGTAGGACTCCTTGACCGTCATCGGCACGCCGTGCAGCGGCCCCCAGGACTCGCCCCGCGCCGTGGCGGCATCGGCCTCGCGAGCGCGCTCGAGGGCGCGTTCGCGGACGTCCACGACGATGGCGTTGAGCTCCGGGTTGTAGGCATCGACCCGGTCGAGATACGCGCCCAGGACCTTCTCGCTGGTGGTCTCTCCGGCAGCGATGCGACGCGCCAGTTCGGTGGCGGACAGAAAGGCGAGGTCACTCATGGCGGGATCCGTGGGCTGCGACGAATGGCCGAGACTGTGACCCGAGGTCGGGCGTTTATCAAGCCTCAGCCGGGAATCAGGACCGTCGAGCCGGTGGTTGCCCGGGACTCCAGATCCCGATGAGCCCGGGGCAGCTCGGAGAGCGGATAGCGCTGGTTGACGTGGACTTCGATGCGGCCGGCGCCGATCAGCCCGTAGAGTTCGTCGGCCATGGCGCGGAGGTTCCCGGTGCGTGCCGTATGGGTCGCCAGGGTGGGTCGAGTGAAGTAGAGCGAGCCCCGGTTCTGCAGGTCGTGGGGCTGGACGGCCGGGGCGTTGCCGGAAGCATTGCCGTAGCTCACGAACATGCCGAGCGGCGCGAGGGAGTCGAGGGACACCTGGAAGGTGTCCTTTCCGACCGCGTCGTAGGCAACGTCGACGCCGCGCCCCCCGGTGAGTTCGCGAACCCGGGCGACCACGTCCTCGTCGCGGTAGAGAATCGTGTGATCGGCACCGTTTTCCCTCGCCAGATCGGCCTTTTCCGCGCTGCCCACGGTGCCGATGACCGTGGCGCCGATGATCCGCGCCCACTGGCACAGGATCAGGCCGACCCCGCCCGCGGCCGCGTGCACCAGGAGCGTGTGCTCCGGGGCGACGCGAAACGTTCGTGTCAGCAGATAGCAGGTGGTGAGACCTTTCAGAAGGCTCGCAGCTGCGACTTCGTCGCTGACCCCGTCGGGAATCTTCACGAGTCTGCCCGCGGGAAGCACGTTGGCGTCGGCGTAGGCGCCCAGGGCGCCGGCGTAGGCCACCCGATCGCCGATCGCCAGATCGGTGACGTCTTCGCCTGCGGCTTCGATCACCCCGGCGGCTTCCGTGCCCAGACGCGAGGGCAGTTTCAGCGGATACAGGCCGCTGCGATGGTAGGTATCGATGTAGTTGAGGCCGACCGCCGTGTGCCGGACCCGGACCTGATCGCGCCCGGGTGGTGCGAGGTCCTGCTGCTCCCAGCGCAGAACCTCGGGGCCGCCGGTCTCATGAATGCGATAGACGCCAACCATGGCGGGTAGTTTCCGGCAACGGTCGGCGCCGTGCAATCAGCGGCGGCGCGGGTGGCTCAGTCCAGATCGATTTCGTCTTCGAACTGATGCCGCAGCGCGCGCGCTTCGCGCCACTCCTCGATGCGGCGCCGGGTGAGGCCGCGGCGATGCAGGCGGTTCGGGTGATCGTCCTCGTCCGCCCATTTGCGGCTGAGGTGTTCGATGTGAGCCGTGACCACCGGCGACAGATCGTCGAGGTCGGCGTCGAAATCGTCTAGGTGCGTTTGGTGTTTCATGTCCTGCCTGGATTCCGCTCTCGGCGGCCGGATCGCGGCCACCTCAACGCCATTAAAAAGGCTTCTGAGAACAAATAAATCAATATTATGTTGCTCTAAAAACAAATTCTGATTGATAAACTCCGTCACATCGCCGGCGCACGTCCGGTCAGTGGATGTCGCTTGATGGATATCGAACTCGTGCGCACTTTTCTCGAGGTCAACCGGCTGCGCCACTTCGCCCGGGCGGCCGAGCGTCTGTATGTCACCCCCGCGGCCGTCAGCGCCCGGGTGCGCCTGCTCGAAGACCACGTCGGCGCACGCCTGTTCACGCGCAACCGCAACAACATCCGCCTCACCGCCGCCGGGCAGCGCTTCCTGCCGCACGCCGAAAACATGGTGCGCAGCTGGAACCGCGCCATGCTCAGCGTTGGCAGCCCGGGCGAGCAGCTGGAGCTGGTCGCACTCGGCAGCCTGCACAGCATCTGGGACGTGCTCCTCGGCGGCTGGCTGCCCCAGGTGTACGGCCAGCACTCGGAACTGGTCCTGCAGATCGACCTGCTGACTTCCCAGGCGGTGGTTGCCCGGGTGCGCGAGCAGTCGCTGGATCTGGGTCTACTGTACGAACCTCCGCGGGCCAGCGATCTCTGGGTGGAGCCGGTGGCGGCGGTGCAGCTGGTGCTGGTCAGCGATCGGACCGGACTCGGCGTCGGGGACGAGTTGCCGGACTACGTCCACGTCGACTGGGGGCTGCAGTACGCCATGGCGCTGTCCAAGGCGTTGCCCGAACTCCCCGACCCGGCACTGCGGGTGGACTCGCCGGAGGTGGCCTACGAGTTTCTGCGCAGCCGTGGCGGAACCGCGTATCTGCCGCGGCTGACCGTCGCGCCAGACCTGGAGTGCCGGCGGCTCCACCTGGTCGGAGGGGCGCCGGTGATCGAACGTCCGGTGTTCCTGATCGAAAGCGCCGAGAGCAAGGCGTCCGGAGCCCATGCTGCGGTTCGCGACAGCCTGGTGGCCTGGTTCGGCTCAGCGCGCGATGCCGCCTAGGGAACCTCTGATCAAGTCTGCGCAGCGCAGCGCTTGATCAGAGGTTCCCTAGTGGCGCTTGCGCCGCCAGCGCCTCGACTTCCCGGGCCATGCGATCCCACTGGGTGAACACGAACTCGCCGTGGGCGTCGGGATCTGTCGGAATGTCGGCGAATGCCACGCGCCAGAAGCGGATGCGGATGTCCTGATTGACCCAGGCCCCGTTCAGCAGGCTGCGGAAGTGGCTCGAGCCCTCGAACCCGACGTGGGCGCAGAACAGCAGATCGCGGCCCGGATTGGCACCGAGCAGCGCGAGGGTTCCGCCAAGGCGCGGCGGCAGCAGCGACGACCAGCGATCGAGCTGCGCCAGCATCTCGGGCGAATCGGCGTAGCGGCGGCGCAGTGCAGCCCGCTTGGCCTCAGAGCTGCGGGTGCCCTCCGGATAGATCAGCGCACCTTCGTTCGGGCCGAGATCGCGGACCATGCCGGCGACGCCGCGGCGCGCCCGCTCGCTGTCCTGCCCGCCCCGGTCGACGAAGTAGTTCGGCAGCCGGTTGCCGACGATGTCGAGACACGGATCGAACAGCAGCTCCTTCTTCAGCACGTAGCGCAGGCGCAGCCGCTGCGGAATGGCGTAGAACACCATGGGAATGACGGTATCGGCGATGCTGGCGTGTCGCGGTAGCACTATGGCCGGCGCGCCTTCCAGCGCGTCCCCCGCGTCGATATGGAACCGCAGGCGGAACAGCACCCGGGCGATGCGCATGAGCGAGCTCGCCCACCAGCACTGCAGGCGGTAGTTGCCGGTGAGGAAGCGGTCCCGGTCGCGGTGGCGCAGCCACAGGTACAGGGCGCTGAGAACGCCGAGCGTCTCGCACCACAGATAGCCGGCGATGAACAGGAGCGTCGGCACCGCGCCGCGGCAGGCGGGAACCAGGGACAGCAGCAGAGCCAGGGGCAGCAGCACCGGGAGCGCGAGGGTAACCAGCAGCGTGAGCAGCAGAAAGGCGGGAATCGTCGCCAGCCGCCTAGCCGCCACGGGGGAAGAAACTCCTGCGGAACCAGAGAAAACCGAGCACGCCCATCACGCCATTGCTCAAAGCCGTTGCCACGAAGATACCCGTATACCCCAAAAACTGATTCAACAGCAGGGCCAGAGGGACGTAGAGGATGAACATCCGGGTGAAGGAAAGCATGGTCGACGGCAGCGGTTTGCCCAGCGCGTTGAACGACGCCGACGACATCATCAGCACGCCCCACAAGCCGTAGCTCCAGGGCACCACGGCCAGGTAGAACGCGGCCGTGGCGACGACCCCTTCGGTTTCGTCCACCCACGAGGCGATGGTCCCGCCGAACAGCAGCAGGGGCAGCGCGGCGATCAGGCCCCACACCAGGCAGAACCGATAGGTCACCCGCAACCCGTCGCGAACCCGCTCCGGCCGCCGGGCCCCCCAGTTCTGGCCGACGAACGGTCCGATGCTCCCCGACAGCGCGAACAGCAGCATGACGGCCACGGCCTCGACCCGCGTGGCGACGCCGAACCCGGCCACCACCACCTCGCCGTGGCTGGCGAGCAGTCGTGTGATGACGGCGGCGCTGACCGGGCCGATCAGCTGGGTAGCCATGGCGGGCAGGCCGACGTGGAGAATCCGCCGACAGGACCCCAGAAACCCCTGCGCGACGTCATGCAGCAGCAGCATCCCGCCCCGGGCCACGTAGATGAGCAGCACCGATGCGGTGACGATGCGTGATATCGCCATGGCGCCGGCGGCGCCGGCCAGTTCCAGCCGAGGCAGCCCGAACAGGCCGAAGATGAGAATGGGATCCAGCGCCAGGTGCAGCACGGCCCCCAGGGTCATGACCACCCCCGGAATGGTGGCGCTGCCGTTCGCCCGCATGATGTTGCCGGCGACCATGGTGGTAGTGAACAGAATGACGCTGGGGTAGTAGATGTCCAGGTAGCTGTGAATGAGCGGCATGACCTCTGGCGTGGCTCCCAGTGCCGTGAACACCGGATCGATGGTTGCCCAGCCGAGGAACGACAACGCCGCCATGGATATGGCGACCAGCATCAGGCTGTGGGTCCCCAGGCGCTGCACTTCGTCCCGTTCCCCTGAGCCCACGTTGCGGGCGATCACCGACGAGGTGCCGATGCCGATGCCGAGCGCGACGCTGTTGAGAATCATCACCAGCGGGAACGTGAACGTCACCGCGGCCACCTGTCCGGTGCCGAGTTGACCGATGAAGCCGATCTCCAGCATGGATACGAGGATGTTGCTGGACACCCCCATCATCATGGGAGCGGTAAGACGGAACAGTGACCCGGCGACGGGTCCTTGGGTGAGATCGCGTGCGCTCATTTGCGGGATGCCGGGGGGACGGGGCAGTGTATGGGCTTGACCGGCGATAGCAAAGCGACCCGGTTGCGGCGTAGCGGTGCTTTCCCCATGATCGAGCGCAATGCGCGACATCAGTGGCAGACTCGACGAGCGGTTCCAGCCGGTGGCCGATGCCTTCCTGCAGGGTTTCGAAGAAGGCCGTGACGTGGGCGCATCGCTGGCCGTATTCATCGATGGCGCGCCCGTCATCGATGTCTGGCACGGCCATGTCGACCGGGCAGGCACCATACCCTGGCGTGAAGACACGCTCGTCTGCATGTTTTCGGTTACCAAAGCGATGGCCGCGGTGTGCCTGCTGCAGGCGGTCGCTCGCGGGCAGGTCGAACTCGACGCCCCGGTCGCCGACTGCTGGCCGGAGTTCGCCGGGCAGGGCAAGACCGGCATTACGCTGCGTCATCTGCTCTCCCATCGCGCCGGGCTGGTTGGATTTCACCAGCCGGTCGACCGCGACATTCTCTACGACTGGGATCGGGTCACCGCAGCATTGGCGGCGGAAACGCCCTGGTGGAATCCGGGCGAGAAACACGGATACCACGCCCGCACCTTCGGCTTTCTGGTGGGCGAGGTACTGCGGCGCCGAACCGGCCGTTCGATCGGCGAATGGTTCAGGGCCGAGGTCGCCGAGCCGCTCGGCCTGGATTTCGCCATTGGCCTGCCGGAACGCGATCTGGCGCGCTGTGCCGAAATGCTTCCGGCGCGGCTCCGTCCCGGCGTGAAACAGGACCTTCCACCCGGCACCCGCGAGATGCTGCGGCGCTTCGGTGATGCGTCCACGGCGACCGGGGCAGCCTTTCAGAACCCGTCCATGGGCGCGGGATACATGAACTCCGCGAAGTTCCGTCGGGCGGAGATTCCGGCGGCCAACGGCCATGGCACCGCGCGTGCGGCGGCCGGCATGTACGACCGACTCGCGACCCTGCTCGAGGCGGACGTCCTCGCTGAAGCCACTTCTACACAATCCATCGGTCCCGACGAAGTGCTGCGCTCCACCACGCACTTCGGTCTCGGTTTCATGCTGCACCACGACGACACGCCGGTCGGTCTGCGGTCAGGTTCGTTCGGCCACGCCGGCGCCGGCGGTTCCATGGCGTTTCGCGATCCCGCCGCGGGGATCAGCTTCTGCTTTGCCATGAACCAGATGGAAATGGGCGTAATCACCGGCGGCGCGTCGGCAACGCGGTGCGCCACCGCGCTCTACGACTGCCTTTGAGGAGAACCCATGGAAGTCATCGACTGCGATGCGCACGTTCTCGAGCCCGCCGATCTCTGGCTGAAGTACCTGGAGCCCAGATATCGAAACCGAGCGATCCGTATCGAAACCGTCGACGGCGCGGAAACGCTGATCATCGGAGAAAAGGTGGTGCTGCAGGGCGTGGTGGCGGGGCTCGGTGGCGCGGAAGCCAACAAGGCGGAACTCTTCTCCGGCGCGCTGTCATACGTCCGCGACAATCCCGTTGACAGCTACGACCCGCACGCGCGTGCACGTCGCATGGACGCCTGGGGCATAGCTCAGGCCGTCGTCTTTCCTACCATCGGCATTCTGCCGTTTCCCACCGACGACCAGGACCTGGCGTCCGCCTACTGCCGCGCTTACAACACCTGGATGGCCGAGTTCTGCCAGAGCGTTCCCGGCCGGTTTCATGCGGTCGCGCTGGTCAACTGGCACGACGTCGACAGTGCCGCCAGCGAGCTGCGCCGCTGCATCGATCTGGGCTTCAAGGCGGTGTTCGTGCCCCCTGAGACCATCGACGGTAAGCGTCCCGGCGAGCCACACTTCGATCCAATCTGGCGGCTGTGCGAGGAAGCATCGATTCCCGGCTGCTTTCACGTGATCGTGCGGTTCGAGGGCGCGGCGCTGCCATTCGCTGCCTGGCACGCGACCTCACCAGGGCCCGTATTCGGGTTCGGAATGGGCGGAACCGGTCAGCTCATTCCCGCCATCACCAGCGTGGTGACCGACCAGCTGTTCGACCGTTTCCCGCGCCTGAAGATCATCAGCGTGGAGGCTGGCTGCGGCTACGCTCCCTACCTGATGGACCGTCTCGACGCCAAGTATGAAGCCTTCCGCGATCTCGTTCCCCTGAAGAAGCTTCCGAGTGACTACATCCGCAGCAACGTGTTCTTCGTCGCCGAGCAGGGCGAACGCACCATCGATTCGGCGCTGGAACTCGTGGGCGAAGACCGCATCCTCTGGGGCAGCGATTATCCGCACGTCGACGCGCTGGCCATCGAAGAGCATCTGCCGACGCGCTGGCCGCAGCTGGCTAAGAACTTCTACTCGGCGTTTCCGGTTCGCTGACCGTAGGGAAGATCAGACGGAAGGTGGTGTATTCCCCCTCCTTGGATTCGCATTGGATCTCTCCGCCGATCGACTCCATGACCATCTTGCAGAAGCTGAGGCCTATGCCGGCGCCTTGGTTAGAATCGCCGGCCGTGTAGAAGCGATCGAAGATTCGTGTTTGGATTTCCATGGGAATGCCCGTGCCGAAGTCGGTTACTTCCACTTGGTTTGAGCTTCCACGTGTGTACGCCACAATGTTAACGCGCCCGTTCCCGCCCCTTTGCACGAAATAGATACCGTTCTTGATAAGGTTGAAAAGCACATGAACGACAAGAAGTCGTGGAGCCGAGACTCGAAAATCTGAATCGATGCTCGTCCCGAGCAATCGCCGTTCGGCTGAGTTGTTGAACGGAAAGCGTGAAATCGCCTCCGCGATTGCTTCGGAGATTTTAAAGCGCTGGAACTGACGGTTTGATTCCGCGTGCTCTGAAGTGTTCATCAACAGCATGTCGATGATCGTGTTCGAATAGTCCACTTCTCGCTGGATGGACTCCAGCGCGCCTTGCATGGCCTCAAACCTGTCTTGGGATATGCGATCTTCAGTGGCGCATGTCGCTTCGTAGCCGGCAAAAAGTTTTGGAAGAAATCGGCCAACATTGCGCGACAACAAGCGAATGCTTGCAAGTGGAGTCCGCAGCTCATGGGCAATATTGCTTCCTATTGCCGAAGCAGCCCTCAATTGCTCAGCCTGTACTATGTGAACGTTTCGGTTCGTGATGCTCCCGATTATCAAAGCCGTCAGGTAGACGGGTAGCGGATAGAGCCATACTGCCTTTAAAGCTTCAGAGTTCGGGGTCGGTACGACAGCGCAGCCTGCGAAAACGAGGAGAGAGGATACTAGCCAAAGCAGGACAGAGAGCGGCCCATGGTTGACGAGCTGAATAAAAATGAAAAGAGCGACAAGATACTGGTAGACCCACACAGGTGACGGGCTGTTTCCCGGTTCGGTTAGTGCTGCGTTTAGGGTGAGAATCAACCCATAGCAAAGCGGAAGGATTATCGATATGGAGGTTATCCAAATGTACTGCTGGAATTGCTGCAAAGTTGCAGGTAGTCGATCGTGGAAAAGAAGCGGGAGCCCTGCGACTGCTGCCAACAACCGGACGTAGAGAGTGTCAAACGAGGGATTCGCTACCGCTCTTTCAACCAGCGTTGTCGCAGGCACTACGAATACGGCAATGAATCCGAAGAGCTTCAAGTGCCGCTCGCTGTACCGTCTGCTTCGAGTGGCGGCGGAACGTAGCCTGTAAGCGAATATCTCTAGGTTCAATAGACACCTAGTTTAGCGGCCCTATTTCGTACAAATCGCCAAATCTGCGTAGTCTCGATAGCAGCTTCTAAGTTCGCGAACTGTGAAACCGACGTCTTGTAGCACGCCTCCGAGTTCCTCAGTCGAGTGAAGCCAGTAGCGCCCGGATTGCTGGCCCTTCGTTGCTTTCCGGTTCTGCTTGAGCACCTCTCGAGCCTCGACCAATGCCCGGGCGTATCGCCCAACTCTGTGAGCCTTCATCGCCTCTCTGAATATGTAGAATGTCCAATCGAGTGTGCTTTGCTCTCTTCCGAAGTCGATCAAGAACAGCTTTCCCGACGGCTTCAGCCACCGCCGCATGTTCTCAAGCACCGTCCTCTGAGGTGTAAAGGTATAAAGAGCATTGACGCAGACGATTAGGTCGAAGGAATCGTCTGAAAACTGGACCTCATGGATTTCTTTGTGGAGGATCTTTACGCTTGAGAGCCCGTTTGAATGATACTTCTTGGCAGCGAGTTCATTCATGCGCACATCGAAATCAACATGCCAGTAGTTGGCTTTGGGTAGCACCCGGTTGAGTTCAATTATGTAGTTTCCCGTTCCTGCTCCAAGGTCGCACACCGAAGCATCAGCTGGGAGTTCCCATTCCCTTATGTATGCGAGAAGCGCCTGGATGTTTTGTTCGTACGCTGGATTGAGTGCGCACAACTCATCGTAGTGCTGCGCATATGCATCCCAATCCATTTCGTCCCGCTCGACTCGCGCCCGCTCGCGCTGAGGGATCTCGCTATAAATGTCCAATTACTTTAACTCCGACCTATCTCAAATGACTTGGCAGCCCAGACCGTCAGCGCCGGAAGAATAGTCAAGTTAAATCCCAACGCAGAGATGATGATAAGGCAGGCAACTGCGCCGAAGCTACTGTTCACTTCGAAGCTCGATAGCATCAGCAGCGAAAGCCCAAAGCCCATTACCACGCTTGTCCCGGCGATCGCTGCCCCCGCCCTGTGACACGCATATGCGGCCGCTGGCCACGCTTCTAGGTCTAGTCGATTGGTGGCGTCTAGGAATCGATATATGAAGTGCGCTGCGTCATCAACGACAATGCCAATGGTCAACGCGATCACTGCAGTCGCGGCTAGGCCAATGTCGCCTTCGATCCATCCCCAAAGACCGAAACCCGCGATGACGGGTACTACAGTTGCTAGCAAAGCCACGACCCCCAAGCGTGCACTTCGGAAAGCGCCTCCGATGACGATCGCAGTAAAAGCCAAGCTTAGTATGATTCCGATGGACATGGCTTGGATATTCATCCAGGAAAGGTGTGCCACGGGGATGTTCTCGCCTGTGACCACAACTTCGAAATCCGTGCCCGTAGACCTGTGCCAATCGTAAATCTCGGATTCAAGATCCTGAACTTGGGCAGATGTCGATTCAGCAAGAAGTACGGAAACTCGGGCTGATGATTGCGCTGAGTCGATTAGATCCGTGTTGCTCTGTCCCTGGAGAAGCGAGAGTTCATACACGAGAAACAATTGGGCAAGTTCGTCGGTTGTGCTGAACTCCGAAACCGGCTGCCCGCTAAATGCTTCGGAGACTTCGGTCATCACATCAGATAACGAGTGTACGTTTGCGACTACCGGTTTCTCCCGCAGGTATAGGCTCAACTCGGCTAGGTGCCTCAAGAAGGCGGGTTCAAACACGGTGTTTGAAGGATTGCTCACAACAACTTCAATGTGATTCGGCCCCGCAAGGAGTTTGGTTGCCATATCGGTTTGCACGCGAAACGGAACCGACTCATCGAAGAACTCAACGAAGTTCTCGTTAACAGCGATCTGGGTGAGTCCCCCAGCACAGATCAGAAGGGCAACTACTCCGCCCCAGACGCTACCTTGACCGGACTCAAGTCTGCGCGCGTACGCATTTACGAACTGCTGGATCGTAAGACTTAATCGGGTCTCTGAACTCCGCCTAATCTTCGTAAGCAGGAGCGGAAGCAACACCACAGTGAAGCCACAGCCAGCGACTACCCCCATTGCAGAGATCAAACCCAGTTGCCGGATTGGAGGCGAATCGACAAACCAAAGCGAGCATAGGCTCGCCGCAGAAGTAGCGGCGCTAAGCAATATCGGGGTAATGCTAGATGTGAAGGAAGCCTTCGACTGATCTATTGCTACAGCTTCAGAAGCACCGGTTGGAAGATTTCTGGTGAAATGGACCGCGATATGCATTGAACTCGCGACGACCAGTGTGAAGACAACAAGGGGGACGATTGACGTCGCATTGTTGAGGACGTGACCGGCCCAACCTGCTATTCCGAGTGTGGTCGTAATACTTGCGAGGCCAACAGCTACGATTGCCATCGCGAGCTTTGTGCTGCCTAGTACAAGGGCGAGAAGTACGGAAATCAGAAGTAAGGCGGCTGGGAGAAGCAGTCCCAGATCGCTTGCGGTTGCGGCCGCGAATGCCGCCATCATCGGCACCCCGCCAGTGAAGTACACCTTGAACTCTGGGTACTCTCGTTCAAACTGGTTGGCTAGGTCGGTTGCGGCCTGGTGAAGCGCTTCAATGTCTCCGACGGCCCCGTGATCGATGCTAACTGTTGCTAATAATCCTGTTGTCGTAAGCTTGTCATTTACCATTCGGTTGATTAGCTGGGGTTTCAGCAGGGCGGCTGCGACATCAGACCTGCACGGTTGGCCTTCCGGGCATATCCAATCCAGTATCGGCTGAACCGATAGCACTTCGTTTTCGGTAACGGGCTTCGGGTAGTTCGCCAGGCTGTCGACCCGTAGCACGAAGTCTAGACGGGACACATTTTCGGACAGCCAGCGAATTGCTTGTCCGAACTGTCCTTGGTTTATTTGATACGGCCCAGCGATTACGAAGAGGATATTGTCGTTGTCTGTGAACCTTGCTTGGAACTCAAGATAGTCGTTGTAGTAGGGGTTCTCCGGCCCATAAAAGATTCTGTTGTCGGTGGACACTTGTAGCTGACCAATGCCGAGTCCGGTGCCCAGGACGAGGGCCGTACAGAGTGCGTAGACTGTCACCCTGAACCTGTAGATGGATTCGAATAGCACGCTTCACTTAGTCCTTTGTTGGCGCGCGCTTACTGCTCTTTCTGGGTTTCCTAGATATCCCCGACACCAATAGCGCGATCGGAAACAGCATTTTGTATGCCCTAGCTCGCGCGTGGTCCATTGGTTCCGGCTTTAGAACCCCAGTCTCCGAAAGATAGGTGAAGACGTCCTTCCAGAGCGCGTTCCAATAGATCGGATGGACAGACTTCCCTTTCACGACGTCCAAGGAGTTTGACAGCAGCACGTTCTGATTGCCTTTGTAGACAGGGTGCTCGTAGTGCTGATCCGTCTGAATGAGGCCGATCTTTCTGTAAAAAGGAAGCATCGCGTCCGTTGTTGAAATAAGCACCCAAGGACGTTGCGGTTGGATACACGTGGTGGCGATGAAGCGCAGGAGGCCGGCGAGCAAATCATTGCTTCGAAAATCCGGGTGCGTGCAAACCCGCGTGATCTCGAAGACAGTATCTCTACGAGGATAGTCGCTTGGCCATTGAATATACTGTTCGTGTTCTAACCGCTCTTCCAATGCTGTGTAGTGGATTCGGGCAGAGGCCACGATCTTGTCGCGATATCTCGCCACTACTATTCGAGAGTTTGAGTCAAATTGATCGCTCATATCCTGGGCTTTGGCATGTTCATCTACAGTCCCGCCAGCCCTATGCGCGAGCAGCCTTAGGTTTAGTACTTCTTCATAGTCTGCCTCGGTCTTGAGGAAGTAGAAGTCTGTTCCCTTGGCAACAGACTGTGGAAAGAACCCCGCTTTCCGAAGATCTGCCAGAGACTCAGCGTTGCCAAACTGAAGCAGATATTGTCCAACGATGTTTCTAGCGTTCTGGGAGAGCGACGTGTATTCCGTGCCTACAACCAGGTAGTCCTTATCCCTTTCAGATGTAATGCCGACTCTCGTAATCTCCACGGTCAGCGAAAGATCTCCGACCATTGGAAAGCTTGCGGTCAGGTTCAGTTGTGTTCCCGGGATCAAATATTTGTTTCGAAGGCTACATATCATTTGTAGCCCGTCACGAGAGATATCTCGTACCTGGAAATACATGTACTCGTTGAATCGCCCTGGCGTTGGCGAGACGCAGGTTGGAAAGAAGTCCTCTCCGCAAAGCCAGCGTTTGCTTCGACGCTGGTCGTGATCAGATGTTGTGGTGACCTTCGGCTGAGAAAGGCGGACGCCAGCTAAGGAGATGCTCTCGTTTTGCCTGACTACGTCGACAACTAGTCCTTCGAAGCTAGTCCGCTGGCCACCGATGATCAGTTCCAGATCGATCTTGTTTGAGCGAGTAAGAACCGCCTCCGCCGAGTTGGCGACCAATTCAACACCCAGCGGACTTAAGCGCCAGACCTTTGCTTCTTGGAACTCCTGCCCCGAACCACGCTCTCGAATCCTGGCAACTATTCGATCATGATCCCTTACGTCTGTTGGGAAAACTGAAGCGTGGATGTCTGAGAAATCAAGATCGAACTTATCCCGCGAGACGAAAGTCATTTTGGCCTAAGGTCTCTAAGTCGTTTGAGTTGGCAGTTCTTTGAAAGTAGGCAGACAGCATTTCGAAGCTCTCGGAAATGTTGCGTACCCGGAATATTCGAGCCGCCTCGGGGAAGTCTCGAACATGTAGCTCAAGACCGCTCAGGTCGACCATCTCTAGGTCGATTTTCAATTCCGACCTAGCCAATACTTCCGCAGTATTTGAGCATATAAGTATGTCGCCCGCACGCAGCAATGCAGCTAGGCGTGGGTGCTTCGTAAGTTCGTCAAGTCGGCTTAGAAAGTTGACTGGCGGACCTAAGGCGGTGATTTCGATTGAAGAATCCAGCCCGCCCAGATTTCCCACAACGGCTTCGCCCGACGAGATAAGGATGAAGCGCCGAATTTCGGATTGGGTGATCGTGTCGTTCAGGTCTCGGTTAATTCGCGAGATTTCCACTCCCGCGAGTAGACATCTAAGGACGTTCTCTTGGATGTCCTGATCGTCGAAGTACGCAAATATTAGGTCGCCGATCTTTCTGGGAATGCCAGAATGTGCCTCGACAACGTTTGAGCATGCCTTCATTTCCGGAAGCACGCTTTTGTCGACAAATCGGTCTAGGTCCTTGGATCCCTTGGTAAATCCTCGAATATCGCTGAACAGGCATGCAACCAATGCCTGACGCGGCTTTAAGACCTCCACTGCCGCTTGGATAACGGTCAGATGATTCTGTTTGACGTGCGCCTCCAGTCGATCTGCGATGACTCTAGGAATAAAGGCCCGCAATCGATCTGTGAACTCAATGTTCAGTTCGATTATCTTTTTCTGAGCTGCAATGTTTTCTTGGTTCAGGACGAAATTGCGAATGTCGGCGACGTGAGATGTTCGAAGTATCGCAAGGACCATAAGTGTGACGAATGCAGTGCTGATCAGCGACAGCGGAGGGACGTCTGCATCAAACAGGAACGGTGTTTGCGATAGCATGATGGCTGTTGACAGAAGCAGAGTATTGAGTGGGGAGAGCCTAACTACCATCATTGAAGCGATGATGAAGACGAAAGCGAATAGCCACGGCGTGCCATCCCACCAAGTCACTATCATTGCTTGGGAAACGCAGTAGAGCCAGACAGTGGCGACTGCAGGAATTTTCGATATCGAAGTATACGCGAGTGGTGTGAGATAGAAGGCAAACGCTGCGAAGCTTGCTCCGGCTGCTGTCATTCTGAACGTAAACCAGTCCTGGAGTGGTTCGAGGCCGAGTGCTCTGTCGTAGAAGAAGTAGTGGCCGACGTACAAGCACCCGGCGCCGAAGAAAAAGAAGCGGCACACTCGAACGAATGCATCTCGTTCTTTATCCTCCCACATGGCCTTCCACGGTTTCCCTTCGAGAAGAATCGTTGGGAAAAGGTAGACAACCAGTGCCTCAAGCCATTTCATCTTGACTGGATTCTTGACATGTTTTTCCCAAATGTGGGGCTCTAGCTTCCCGCTATCTGAAGTGTAGTTGTAGCTCATTCTCCTGGGAAAACTGCGCATCAATCATCGAATGGGAAGACGTGCAGTTGGATTGAGCAGAATGGGCTTGGGAACGGGTCTCAAGAACGGCAACCACTCGACGGCCCCCTCCCCTTAACGCTAACGTCCCTCCACAACGCGCCGCCCACTCCTTGCTGAAGGGGTGCGATCTCGTATTCGCAGGGCCGGCGAAGCCACCGGAGAGCGTCATGCTGGACTATTCCGAAGCGGTACCCGTCTCACCTGATGAATTGGACAGGCTTCTGGCGTTTGCGCTTACGGTCGCTGAGGAGGCGGGTCGGGCGACGCTGCCGTACTTTCGCTCGGATCTCGCGATCGACGACAAGCGCACGGCGGGGCGGTTCGATCCGGTCACCGAGGCGGACCGTGAGGCCGAGCGGGTGATTAGAACGGCGGTGAGCGAGGCTTATCCGGAACACGGCGTCTTCGGCGAGGAGTTCGGCTACCAGGCCGGCAACGGGCTGACGTGGGTTGTTGATCCCATCGATGGCACCCGGGCGTTCATGACCGGGATGCTGCACTGGGGTGTGCTGCTGGCTCTGTTCGACGGGCAGCGGCCGGTGCTCGGGGTTCTGCACCAGCCGTTCACCGGGGAGTCGTTCTACGGCGACAACCACGTGGCGCGCTATCGGCGTGGAGAGCTGGAGCAGGTGTTGCGGTGCCGGCCGTGCGCCTCGCTGAACCAGGCGGTGCTGGCGACCACCAGCCCCAAGCTTTTCAGCGGCGTGGGTGAGCGCGAAGCGTTCGAGCGGTTGGAGGCGGAGGTCAAGCTGTCGCGTTATGGCGGTGACTGTTACATCTACGCCATGCTCGCGATGGGTCTGGTGGATGTGGCGACCGATGCGGGGCTGCATGCATATGACATTCAGGCGCTGATGCCGATTATCCGCGGTGCCGGGGGGGTGGTGAGCACGCTGGACGGTGGTGATTCCAGCATGGGCGGGTTGGTCGTTGCGGCCGGCAGTCCGGGGCTGCACTCGCTTGCATTGGCGCGCATGATGGGCGAATGACCACGCGCAGGACGCGCGAGGAGGGAAGCATGGACTTCGGAATTGCTGTGGCGACCAGCACGGAGTCGTGGAAGGTGGTGGAACGCGCAGAGGCGCTGGGATTCAGCCACGCCTGGTTCTATGACACCCAGCTGCTGAACCCGGACGTGTTCGTGGGCATGGCTCTGGCGGCGGCGCGTACCAGCCGCATTCGCCTCGGCACCGGGGTGCTGATACCGTCGAATCGAATCGAACCGGTTACCGCGAACGCGTTGGCGTCGCTTAATCGATTGGCGCCCGGGCGCATCGATTTCGGCGTCGGGACGGGGTTCACCGGGCGCAGAACCATGGGCCAGCGGGCGATCTCACTGGATCGAATGCAGGGCTACGTCGAGCGGGTGCAGGCTCTGCTGGCGGGCGAGACCGTTGCCTGGCCGCCGGACGGCGGGCGTTCCGAGATCGGCTTTCTGAATCCGGATTTCGGCCTGATAGACATCGACGATCCGATCGCACTGCACATTTCCGCCATGGGCCCGAGATCACGCCGCCTGACGGCCGCGATGGGCGCGGGCTGGCTGAACTTCGCGGGGGAGGAAAGCTCGGCCGTGCGTACGCTCGAGGACATGCGCCAGGCATGGGCGGAAGCGGCTCGACCGCGCGACGACCTGTACGCGACGCTGTTCTTTCTGGGCGCCGTGCTGGAGCCAGGGGAAGCCTGCGACTCCGAGCGCGCGATGGCTCAGGCGGGCCCCTGGGTGACGGTGTTCTTTCACAATCTGGTCGAGACCACCGAGCCGGGCTCCATGGAGAGCATCATCGGCAAATCCCTGAGCGACAGCCTCGAGCAGTACCGGGAGGTGTATCAGAGCTATCCGGCGAAACGCCGCCACCTGCACAATCATCGCGGCCACCTGATGTTCATTCGGCCGGACGAGAGGTTTCTGGTCACCGCCGAGCGCATCCGCTCGATGACCTTTACCGGCGATACCGAAACGCTGCAGGGGCGGGTGGAGCGGCTGGCGCAGGCGGGCTACCGGCAGCTGACGGTGCAGATCGTGGAAGGACAGGAGCAGGCCCTGGACGACTGGGCCAGGGTGTTCCGGCTCTAGTTGGTGCGTCGAAGCGGGCGGTCGCCCCACGCTGGTGCGTCGCCCGCAACGTGGATTCTGAGGCGGTGCCAGGGCGCCGTCACCAAGCGCTTGAATCGAGAGGAAAATCTCCGGCTCTGAACGTTCCCGGCGGGATTGGCACGGTGCCTGCAAAGTGGAAAGTGACGCTCGGTAGTCGACTCTCTCCCCTTAGACCGAACCGGCGTTTGGATCCGCGAGGATCCTGGGGGCACCCAGCCTTTCCTCTCCCCTCGGGCTGGGTGTCCCCTCTTAATCTTTCCCTTCCGCCGGCGCCTGATTGAGCGACCAGTCGTACTCGTAGCGGATCCGTCCTGCGTAGTTGGTCAGGTCGTCGACGAGATCCGGGCGCTGACTGGCGAGGTAGCCGAGGAGCGCCGCCGTGTTGCCGCCGAAATCCGCCACGTACCAGTCGAAGATGCTCGACAGGGTGAGCCGGCCGCTGTCGTCGAGGCTCAGCCCCCGCGGGTGGTGGAGGTAGTCGTGCTGGCCGGCATCGAGCAGTTCCGGCGTGTTGCTGCGGGTATAGGCTCGGGGTGCCAGATTCGGGCAACCGATGCTCGCGCAGTTCACCGCGAAATGGATGCGCTGGTCGTTCCAGATCGGACGCAGGATGCGGTGTTCGATGTCATTGAGCGTGACGTCCTGGCCGGCAATCCGTGCCACGTCGTCGTTCCACGGCCCGGGGCGGAAGAACCCCCCGCCCATGTCGAGAATGCTCGTTTCATCGGGGTGGTTCAGAACCACCTGTACGGTCAGGGCGTTGTACAGGTTGATCCAGTAGGGCAGTTGCTCGGCGCGGGCCAGGGATCGCGGATCGACATCGGTGAGCCCGGCGACGTAGGCGTCAAGCGCCGCGCGATCGCCAGAGCTGACGGCCTTGTAGCGGAACAGGGTGCGGTTGTCGCCCGTGGCCACCAGGTAGGCGTCGAGGAGCGTCTGCCAGGCGCCGTGGTCGACCTGCTCGTCGCTGGTCTCGTCGCTGCGCTCCCAGAACGACCACAGCTCCGCGGCGGGTGCGGCCAGCACGCCGGCCGGAACGGCGGCGATGGCAAAGGCGAACATCAGCTGGCGGGTGCTGGGCAGGTTCATGTAATGCTTCCCTTCAATCGTCGCGCAGCGAGATCCGCTCGCGGAATTCGGTGGGGTTGGCGGCGCCGTCGATTCCGATCATTTCCCCGTAGGCGCTGTTGTGGATGAACGTGGCTTCGGCCAGCCCGGTCCGGCGGAGCGCGTCCTGCGCGGCGGAACGGCTCGGGAACTTGAGGCTGTCGCGAGCCCCGCGCAGCGGCGTGCGGTGCTCGCCTTCGACGCGGTAGATCACGTAGAGCATGGGCGTGAGCGCATGGATCTCTACGTTCACGGGTATGCCGCTGGTGCACAGCTCGGTGAGCTCGGCGAGGGTCACGGGGCGTCAGCCGGCTGCGGCCCGGGGCTGCGCCAGCTCGGCCAGGGTAGCCACCACCAGCTTGCGCTCGGCGACCTTGACGCGTTCCTCGAGCTCGGCGGCATCGTCGCCGGGGCTTACCGGCACGCGCACCTGGGCGAGGACCGGTCCGGAATCGTAGTGCTCGTCGACCAGGTGCACGGTGGCGCCGGTTTCCGTCTCCCCGGCTGCGAGCACCGCTTCGTGAACGCGGCGGCCGAAGAAGCCGGCGCCGCCGAACTTCGGCAGCAGGGCCGGGTGGGTGTTGAGAATGCGGTCCCGGTAGCCGCGCAGTACCCGGGGTCCCAGCTTCTTCATGAAGCCCGCGAGCAGCACCCAGTCGGCGGCGGAGCCCTCGAGAGCCGTCAGCATGGCCTGATCGAGCGCATCCGGGTCCGGGTAGCCGGCCGAACTCAGATGGACGGTGGCAATGGTGGCCGCCTGGGCGCGCCTGATCGCGCCGGACCGGCTGTTGTTGGAGATGACGAGCACCACTTCGGCGTCGAGCTGCCGTGCGGCGCAGGCATCGATCACGGCCTGGAGGATGCTGCCGCCGTGGGAAGCGAGGACCGCGATCCGCATCAGCCTGCGACCCGGAAGATGGCGGTGTGGTGGATCTCGGTGGTGATGTCGTCGCCAAGCACGTATGCCACGTAGAGTTTGATGAACTGATGGCCTTTGCGTTCCCACTTTTCCAGCGGCACGGCGCGAACCTCCACCGTGTCGCCGACTTTGAGCAGTTCGCGAAAGCGGATCTGAGAGCCCACGTGAATCCACGCTGGCATGACGTATTCCCGGGTCAGCGCGACGTTGGCCACGCCGAGCAGCCAGTGCGGGTGCGCGGCGGTGCGGTAAATAATCTGGTGGTCATCCACCCGATCGGCGTAGGTCCGGTTTTCGTCCTCGGTGATCTGCCAGTGCCAGGGCGCGAAGGGTTGGCCTTCGACGACGTTGTCCCAGACCATCTCGATGCGCTGGGGCGGCTTCTGCGGCGCCTGGAACACCGCCTGGCTCTGCGGATCCGGCAGCTGGTCAGGTTCCGTCGTGAGTTCCGCCAGCAGCACGCCCTGTTCGTTGCGGCACAGCGCCCGCAGCCCGGTGTCGGCCTCCTCCAGCGCAATGGTCAGGCGCTCGCCCTCGTAGGCGGGTTTGTGGAAGCGCACCTCGCTCGTGGAGCGCTGCAGCCAGGGTTCCCCGAGACGCTCCACCAGAGGATGGGTGAGATAGCCGTACACGGCGACCCCGGGGACCAGCCCTCCCTTGAAGCCGTAGCGACGCGCCACGTCGTCACTGTGAATGCGGTTTTCCGAGGCCTCGGAGTAATTTCTGGCGATGACCTGATAGCTGCCCATGTCGCGCTCGTCCCGGGGATCCAGGGTCATTCTGCCCGATCCACCGGCGCCGGGCACCCTGGCGCAGGCGCCTGGTTCTTTGCCGGGGGCATCTGGGGTAGGGTGCGGTGCCGATAGGGACCCTGAAGGAGAAGACCGTCAAGGAGCAGACGCTCAAGGACAGCCACCGCCTGGTGATCGTTTCCGGCAAAGGCGGCGTGGGCAAGTCCGTGCTCGCCGCGGCCGTGGCGCGGCGCTCGGTGGAGGCGGGGCGGCGCACGGTGCTGGTGACCCTGGACACCCGGGACGACACCCATCCGCTGCTCGACGTGCCGCTGCGCTACGACCCGCAGCCCACGGCGCACGGCTTCTTTGTGAGCCGGGTGGATGCGTTTCAGGCGGTCGCCGAATACGCGCGTCGGATGCTGCCGTTCGGGGCCATGTACGAGGCGTTCTTCAACGGCCGGGCGTTTCACGATTTCGCGGCGGCGGCGCCCGGATTCGAAGAGCTGATGTGTCTGGGCAAGCTCTACAACCTGGCCGTGGAGACCGATTTCGATCGGGTGGTTTTCGATGCGCCATCCACCGGCCACCTGCGCGATCTGCTGACCGTGCCCGGGGTGACCCAGCGGGCGGTCCGGGTCGGTCCGCTGAACCACAATGCCCGCAAGATCGAGGATCTGCTGCTGGATCCGGACCGGACCCAGGTGCTGGTGGCGACGCTGGCCGAAGAGATGCCGGTTCGAGAAGCACTGGAAATCGTCGCGCTGTGTCGCGACGAGCTGCGCATGGGCGTTGGCACGATTCTGGTCAATCGGCGCGTGCCGAAGCGCTTTACGGCGGGCGAGCTGACGTCGGCGGAAGCGCTGCGGCACCACGGTCGGCTGTCCGCGGCCGCCATCGACGTGCTGCAGACCGCCCAAGTGCAGCGCGAGGAAGCGCGCTCCCAGTTCGAGTCCCTGGAGCCGCTGCGCCGGGCACGGCTGGCCACCGTGGAGGTGCCGCGCATCGTCCAGCCCAGCTACGACGGCGACGCCCTGGTGACGGCGGTGGCGGTGCGGCTGAACGCGCTGTTCTCCGGCGGCGCGCCGGTGCCGCGCCCGGCGCCGGCGGCAGCGATGCCGTCGGGGGGCGCTGAGGCGGCTGTTCCGGCGGTGGCCGCGCCGGCGCTGAGCCTGCGGGAGATCGTCTGCTCGCGACGGATTCTGGTCTGCTGCGGCAGCGGCGGGGTCGGCAAGACCACCGGCGCCGCTGCGCTCGGCGTGCTCGCGGCCCGGGAGGGGCGGCGGGTTCAGGTCATGACCATCGACCCCGCCCGTCGCCTGGCTCAGTCCATGGGCCTGGACGCGCTGGATCACGATGCCCGACGCGTGCCGCTGGAAGCGCCCGGTGAGCTGTGGGCGAGAATGCTCGACAGCAAGCATGCGTTCGACGACCTGGTGCGGGCGTACGCGCCGAGCGAGCGGGTGCGGGAGGCGATCTTCGCGAACCACTACTACCAGCAGCTGTCCACGTCGCTGGGCGGCTCACGGGAATTGATGGCCATGGAACAGGTGCTGGAAACCGTCCAGGCCGGCGACTACGACCTGCTCATCGTCGACACCCCGCCTTCGCAGCATGCGCTCGACTTTCTCGACGCGCCCGAGCGCATTGTGAGCCTGCTCGATGGCTCGATGACCAGCCTGCTGGTGCGGCCCTACGGGCTCGCGGCGCGCGCCCAGTTCGATCTGTTCCGGCAGTCGTCGGCCATGGCACTCAAGTTCATGGAGCGCTTCACCGGCGTGCAGATGCTGGCCGACCTGTCGGACTTCCTGCTCGCGTTTTCGGGCATGTTCGACGGATTCAAGGAGCGCTCGCATCGGGTGCAGGCGCTGATGCGCGAGCCGACCACGTCGTTTCTGCTCGTGTGCGCGCCGGAGCCGGCGAGCCTGAGGCAGGTCGACCAGTTCGCCAGCCGCCTGCGCCGCGATGGTCTGGACATAGCCGGCGTGCTGGCAAACCGGGTGCATGCCGCGCCGCCGGGCATGACCACGGCGCATGCCGAACCCGAACTCGGCGACGCCGATCTGGCGGCCCTTGCCGAACTGGGCGATCGGGCGTTTTCAGACGACCCGTTGCCGGAGCGGCTGCTGGCGGTGTGGCGCGACGCCCGCGATCTGCATACCGCGGACGCCCGGGCGTTGCAGGGGCTCGAGCACGGCGGGCTCGCGCTGCACACGGTACCGAGGCTGTCCCGTGACCTGCACAGCATGGCTGATCTGGGAGCGTTCACGGATTGCCTGCAGGTGCCCTCCGCCGGTGATGCTGACCGGCCACCGCCTTAGGGACCGCGCGCCGCCGTCTGATCCCGCGCAATCGCACTGAGCCCCGGGGGCTGCGGCTGGCCCGTCAGCCAGGCCGCGACCATGGCCGAGAAGCGCTCGCCGTCTTCGGCGTTCCACTGATGCCCGAGGCCATCGGCCCAGTACCCCTGGGCGTTCGCCAGCCGCTGGAGTAGCAGGCGCACGCTGTCCCGCGTGATCCGTGAGTCTCGATCGCCGGTGACGAGCAGCACGGGGTTGGGGATCGCTGACAGATCGGCGCCGGGCAGTGGCGCGCGGTAAACCTCCGGCATCAGGCCCGCGTAGGTCTCTGCAGGCGTTGCCGCCGCGGTGGCGAGGAAGGCGTCGCGTACATCGTCGGGAAGACCGAGTATCCGGGCGACGAGTCGGGCGCCCCAGGGTCGCTGGTACAGGAACAGAACCAGCTCCTGGAGTGCTGCGATCGGACCCTTCAGGGGCTTCGCCAGTGGCCCACTGAGGATGGCCCGGTCGAAGCGCTCCGGTGCCTGACTGAGCATGCGCAGCCCGATCACCGCACCCAGCGACAGACCCACCAGATGAACGCGACGGTCGCCGCAGCGCTCCCGGCACAGGTCGACCAGGGCGGCGGCCATGGCGTCCAGATCGCCTGCTTCGCCGGCGCTGACGGCTTCTGCGCTGAGGCCGATGCCGGGCAGATCGGGGACCAGGTGATGGTAGTCGGGCAGGGCAGCGATCTGTTCGTCCCACATCCACCCGCCGACCAGGGCACCGTGCAACCAGATCACCGAATCCGGCTGCCCGACACCGTATTCGGCAACGAAGGGCGCTGTGGTCACGTGGGCGTTTCCTGCATGTACACTGGCCAGGTGACAGGGGAGGAGCAGCAAAGCATGCATCGACGGGCGTCGCAACGGGTCGTTGGGGATGCCTGCAGGGGGGGCGAATGAAGGCGCGTGGCGTCGGCGCCACGAAATTCGTCCGGGTGCTCAAGAACCGCGACGTCATCGTGCTGGCCTTCGGCGCGATGATCGGTTGGAGCTGGGTGTTGATGAGCGGCTTCTGGGTCCAGACGGCCGGGTCGCTCGGCACGCTGATCGCGTTCGGCGCCGGTGGCCTCGCCATCGCGCTCATCGGTCTCACCTACAGCGAGCTGGCGGCCGCCATGCCGGAGGCCGGCGGCGAGCACGTGTACACCCATCGCGGACTCGGCAGCGGCTGGTCGTTCGTCTGCACCTGGGCACTGCTCATGGCCTATCTCAACGTCTGTCTGTTCGAAGCGGTGGCGCTGCCCACGGCGGTCGAGTATCTGTTCCCGCAGATCCGTATCGGCACCCTGTGGCAGGTGCTCGGTGCCGACGTGGACCTCGGCTTCGTGCTGGTGGGCGCGGGCAGTGCCATCGTGGTCACGGTGGTCAACGTGCTCGGCATCAAGACCGCGGCGCGGCTGCAGACCGCGGCGCTGCTGCTGATCTTCCTGTCCGGCGTGATGCTGGTGAGCGGCGCGGTCAGCTTCGGCTCGGTGGACAACGCGCGGCCCTGGATCGCCTCCCCGGTCAGCGGGATCCTCTCGGTGCTGATCATGGTTCCGGCGCTGCTGGTGGGGTTCGACGTCATCCCTCAGTCCGCGGAGGAAATCGACCTGCCGCCGGCTCGGATCGGCACCCTGCTGGTGGTCTCGGTGTTTCTCGCCGTTGCCTGGTACGTCCTGGTGTCGTTTTCGGTGTCGCTGTCGCTGGATCGTCAGGCCCTCGCCGCCTCCGACATGGCCACCGGCGACGCCGCGACCGCGGTCTGGGGCAGTCCGGCGGCGGGCGCGATGCTGGTGCTCGGCGGCGTCGCCGGCATCCTCACCAGCTGGAACGCGTTCGTCATCGGCGCCAGCCGGGTGCTCTACGCGCTGGCCAAGTCCGGCATGGTGCCGGCGGTGTTCGCGCAGCTGCACCCGCGCTACCGCACGCCCTGGGTCGGCGTCGTGGCGATCGGCGCGCTCAGCTGCCTTGCGCCCCTGTTCGGGCGCACGGTGCTGGTCTGGATGATCAACGCCGGCAGCTTCGCGACCATGGTCGCCTATCTGTTCGTGCCGCTCGCGTTTCTCGCCCTGCGCCGCAACGAGCCCGAGATGCCGCGCCCGTTCCGGGTGAGCCACCCGCGTGTGGTCGGCGTCGGCGCGGTGGTGCTCGCGCTGGCACTGCTCTCGGCCTACCTGCCGGGTAGCCCGTCGGCGCTGCTGTGGCCATACGAATGGGCGATGATCCTGGTCTGGGCGGTCCTCGGCGTGGTGCTGTTTCTGCGCTACCGGCTGACCGGCTGGTCGACGCGCGCGGGAGAAACCGGATGACGATCAAGTTCGCGGCAGGCGCAGGATTGGCCGGATGGCTGCTGCTGGCGGTACCCGGGATCGGCATCGCTGCCGACGCGGTCTGGCCGCATCCGGACTGGATCGTCGCGACGACGCAGGGGGAAGGCGTGGACGTGGAACCGCTGCTCGACTTCGATCGGGCCCTGGCCGCCGGCGAGCACGGTTACGTCGACGGCCTGCTGGTGATCAGGCAGGGCAAGGTGGTGTTCGAGCGCAGCTACCGGCACGACTACGCGGCGCTGTTCGAGCGGCAGGATCAGACCCGCGGTCCCTACAACTACTACGATCCCGCCTGGCATCCTTACTATCGGGAGACCGATCTGCACACCATGCAGTCCGTCTCCAAGAGCGTGACCTCGGCGCTCATCGGGATCGCCATCGGCCGGGGCGAGATCCCGGGTGTCGACGTCGCGGTGGAGCGCTACTTCCCGGACCATCCGGCGGCGGACGACGATCCCCGGCGCCGGTCGATGACCCTGCGGGATCTGCTCACCATGACCTCGGGCATTGCCTGGGACGAGAGCTCGGTACCCTACACCGACCCGCGCAACGACTGCGCCCAGATGGAAGCAAGCGAAGACTGGATCCGCTACGTGCGCGGCCGGCCCATGGCCGCGGAGCCGGGCGTTTCGTTCCGGTACAACAGCGGCGTCACCATGCTGCTGGCTCACATTCTTCATCAGGCCAGCGGGCTTCACGTCACCGAGTACGCCGAACGGCATCTGTTCCGCCCGCTCGGCATCGACGAGTACTACTGGAAGATCACGCCGACCGGCCTTCCGGACGCGGAGGGTGGCCTGTACCTGCGGCCGCGGGACCTCGCTAAAATCGGGTATCTGTACCTCCACGACGGCGTGTGGGAGCGCCAGCGCGTGCTTCCCGAGGGGTGGGTGGGCGATTCCACGGCGCCGCGCGTCGACTCGAGTGTCGACGGATGGAAATACGGGTATCAGTGGTGGCTGCTGCCCTACGACGGCGGCTATGCCTACACCGGGCTCGGATACGGCGGGCAGCGGCTGCTGGTTCTGCCCGATCACGACGTGGTCGCGGTGGCCACCGGATGGAACATCTACGACAAGCCGCAGCTGTCGGCCGCGCTGGTGCTCGATCGGGTGCTGGCCGCCGTGCGCTGAGCGCTCGGGTCAGGGGGCGCCGTAGGCCTGCGCCGGCAGCCACGTCACCAGCGCTTCCCAGTTGAACAGAATGATCAGCCCGAGCACCTGCAGCAGGATGAACGGCACCACGCCTCGATAGATGGTGGTGACGTCGACGCCCGGCGGCGCCACGCCCTTGAGGTAGAAGATCGCGAATCCCACGGGTGGGGTGAGAAAACTGGTCTGCAGACACACGGCGAACAGCACCGTGAACCACACCGGATCGAAACCGAGCCCGATCACCACCGGTGACACCAGCGGCAGGATGATCAGCGTCAGTTCGATCCAGTCGAGAAAGAAGCCGAGCAGAAAGGTCGCCAGCAGGATGGTGATGACGATGCCGTTCGGTTCGAACGGCAGGCTGAACAGCGCCTCTTCGATCAGCGTATCGCCGCCGAGCCCGCGCAGCACCAGCGCGAACGCGGTGGCGCCGATGAGCACGGCAAAGATGAATGCCGTGGTGCGGGTGGTCTCGTAGAGCACGTCTCGCATCACATCGGCCGTCAGCTGGCGTTTGATCACGGCCAGCAGCAGTGCCCCGGCGGCGCCGACACCGGCGGCCTCCGTGGGCGTTGCCACGCCCATGAAGATGCTGCCGAGCACGGCCAGGATCAGAAACGCGGGCGGCAGAATGGCGCGGAACAGGGCGATGACGGCCGGCCAGTCGATGGGGTCGTGGCGGCCGGCGGGGGCAGCTTCGGGGCGCAGCCAGCCGTAGATCAGCAGATACGCGATGTACAGCCCGCCGAGCAGCATGCCCGGGAACACGGCGCCGAGAAACAGGTCGCCGACGCTCATGGACATGCGGTCCGCCATGAGCACGAGCATGATGCTCGGCGGAATGAGAATGCCCAGCGTGCCCACCGCGCAGACCGTACCCGCCGCCAGCGCCTTGTCGTAGCCGTCGCGCAGCATCACCGGCAGGCCGAGCAGGGCGAGCAGCACGACGGAGGCACCGATGATCCCGGTGGTGGCGGCGAGCAGGATTCCGATCAGCGTCACGGTGACCGCCAGGCCGCCGCGGAGGCCGCCGAACAGGCGCGCGAAGCTGGTCATGAGTTCCTTGGCGATGCCGGAGCGGTCGAGCAGCAGGCCCATGAAGATGAACATGGGCAACGCCACCATCACCCAGTTCTCCATCACGTTCCAGGTGCGCTCGACGGTGATGGAGGTGTAGTCCCAGCTCATGCCGATGGGCACCGCGAAGTCCACCTCGAGGACGATGGCGAAGGCGGTGAACAGCACCGCCAGGCCACCGAGGACCCAGGCGACGGGGAAACCCGTGAACACCAGGCCGATAAAGCTCGCGAACATCGCCAGCGCGAGGATCTCGTTGCCGGTCAAGGCGCGGCGTCCCGGTCGGAAAACAGCAGCGTCCACACCCGGGTAAGGCGCGACAGCGTGGCCAGCAGCAGCAGGGCGAACCCTGCGGGCAGCGCGGCCTTGATGAGCCAGCGGTAGGGAAGCCCGCCCGGGGCCTGGGAGACCTCACCGAAGGCGAAGCTCTGGGCCACGAACGGCACGCTGAAGATCAGGATCAGGGCGATGAACGGGAGCAGCAGCAGAAGAATTCCGTAGAGTTCGATCCAGGCCCGAGTGCGGGGGTCGAAGCGTTCGTGGAGCACGTCCACGCGGATGTGCACGTCGGCCTCGTAGGCGTAGCTCATGCCGAGTAGAAACCCCACGGCGTACAGGTGCCACTGGATCTCCTCGAATTCGATGCGGCCCTCGCCGAAGGCGTAGCGCAGGACCACGTTGAGCACGATGATGCCGAGCAGCGCCAGCCACAGCCACGAGACCCAGTGACCGATGCGGCGGAGCAACGGGTCGACGCGACGCGAGAAGGCGGTGTGGGGCAGCATCAGAAGTCCCGCGGCAGGTAGGCGCGGGATTTCCAGTAGGCGTAGGCTTCGCGGAACTGCTGCTGCGACGCCAGGATGCGATCGAAATCCGGATCCGCTGCAGCTTCCTCGGCCAGCACGTCGTTGGTGATGCGCTGCAGTTCCCGGAGAACGCTGGTGGGCAGGGTTTCCACCTTGACCCCGTGTGCGGCGAAATCGCGGATGATCGGTCCCTGCAGTCCCTCGGAACGTGCCAGGTTGCGGGTCACCCCGGCGGTGCAGGCCGCTTCCAGCAATGCCTGGGTGGAGGGCGCCAGATCGCGCCAGCGATCCAGATTGATCGCCAGGTGCGCGGCGGTGGCCGGCTGGTGCCACCCCGGGTAGTAGTTGTAGGTGGCGATACGGTTGAAGCCGAGCTGCTGGTCCACCACCGGCAGCGCGTACTCGGTGGCGTCGATGGCGCCCTTCTCCAGCGCCTGGAAGATCTCGCCGCCCGGCAGCATGGTCACCGAGGCTCCGGCGCGTTCGATGACCTTGCCGCCAATGCCGGCGAAGCGGATCTTCAGGCCCTGAATGTCCGCCAGAGATTCCACCGGCTTGCGGAACCAGCCGGCGGTCTCCGGTCCGGTAATCCCGCAGAACAGCGGGTGGACGTTGTGTTCTTCGTAGAGCGCCTCGCCGAGTTCGCGTCCACCGGCCTCGAACCACCAGGCGGAAAACTCCCAGGGCTCCATGCCGAACGGTACCGCGCCGAGCAGGGCCGACGCCGGAATCTTGCCCTGGTCGTAGCCCAGCCAGGTATAGCCGGCTTCGACCTTGCCGTCGCGGACCGCGTCGGTGATGGAGAACGGGGGCACGATCTCGGCCGGTTCGTAGAGGTCGAGACGCACTTCGCCGGCGCTCACGGCGCGTACCGTGTCGCTCACGTAGACCGCGTTGTCGCCGAGGGCCGGCAGGTTGGTCGCGAACGCCACCGGCACCCGCCAGCGCAGGCGGGTGTCGCTGCCGAAGCCGGCGCCACCCTGCGCCGCCCCCGGCGCCGCGGTCCCGCCGGGCGGTCGAATCGCCAGACTGCCGATCACACCCACCAGGAAGGCGACGGCGACGGCAATCCCCGCGGCCCGCCGGCTCAGCGCTCCCCCGCTCATCCTCTCCCCTCTGTTCGCGAAAATCTGTCGCCGTCTGCGAGACAGAGGCGTGCCTTCGCGAGTTGACGGCGGACGTTCGGGCCCCGATTGTCTGGAGTGTGGCCTGCGGTTTCAAGAACGCCGGCAACGGCATGGTTGTGTTTGTTGCCGCATTTGGATAATTTGACCCGTTTTGCGCGTTGCACCATCCTATTCGATGGCTGGACGCGCCAGTCTGGAGGGGGAACGCATGCTGATCGGTGTGCCTAAGGAATCCTGGCCCGGTGAACGCCGCGCGGCGCTCGTGCCGGTGACGGTGAAGAAACTCGTCGGCGCCGGCTTCGACGTGAGCGTGGAAACCGGCTGCGGCGTCGTCGCCGGCTTTCCTGACGCCACGTACGAAGAAGCCGGTGCGTCGATCGCGCAGAACCACAGCGAACTGCTCGGCAGTGCCGACGTGGTATTGCGGGTGCGCAAACCGAGTCTCGAGGAAGTGGCGCTGCTCAAACCCGGCGCCGTGCACGTGAGCTTCCTCGACCCCTTCAACGACAAGCAGCTCGTGCAGAAGCTGGCAGAGCAGGGCGTCACCGCCATTTCGATGGAGATGATCCCGCGCAGCACCCGCGCGCAGAAGATGGATGCACTGTCGTCTCAGGCCAACCTTGCCGGCTATGTCACGGTGATTCAGGCGGCGTTTCACTCGCCGAAGATCCTGCCGATGATGATGACCCCGGCGGGCACCATCGCGCCGGCGCGGGTGTTCGTGATCGGCGCCGGCGTTGCCGGTCTGCAGGCCATCGCGACGGCGAAGCGGCTCGGCGCGCGGGTCGAGGCTTTCGACACCCGCCCGGTAGTCGCCGAGCAGGTCCAGTCGCTGGGCGCGAAGTTCGTCGAGATCGATCTGGGCGAGGTCGGCCAGACCGAGCAGGGCTACGCGAAGGAACTCACACCGGAGCAGATCGAAAAGCAGAAAGAGGGCCAGAAGCAGGTCATCGCCCGCTCTGACGTGGTGATCACCACCGCGCAGGTGTTCGGGCGTCCCGCGCCGAAGATCGTCTCCGCCGACATGGTGCAGGCCATGCAGCCCGGTAGCGTCATCGTCGACATGGCGGTGGAGTCGGGTGGGAACGTCGAGGGTTCGAAGCTCGACGAGATCGTCGATGTGAACGGGGTGAAGATCGTCGGTCAGGGCAACCTGCCTTCGGAAGTCGCGCGTAACGCCAGCGACATGTACTCCTCGAACCTGTTCAATCTGATCGACGAGTTCTGGGATTCCGAAGAGAAGAAGCTCAATCTCGATCCCGAGGACGACATCATCAAGAGCTGCGTCATCACCCGGGACGGCGCCATCGTCAACGAAACCATCAAGAATCTTTAAGCGGGGGTACTCATGGAAGCCGTATTGCTAGGCCTGGTGTTGATGCTGTCCATCTTCCTCGGCTTCGAACTGATCTCGAAGGTGCCTGCCACGCTGCACACGCCGTTGATGTCCGGGGCCAACGCCATCTCCGGCATCACCATGGTCGGTGCGCTCACGGCCGCGGGCACTGACGCCGGCGGGCTCGCCACCGTGCTCGGCGTGGCGGCGGTGACCTTCGCCACCATCAACGTGGTGGGTGGCTATCTGGTCACCAACCGCATGCTCAGCATGTTCAAGAAGAAGGAACCGGCTCCGGGGCAGACGGGAGGCCGTTCATGAGCGACATTCTGATCAACGCGACCTACATCGTCGCCGCGGCGCTGTTCGTCTTCGGCCTGAAGCTCCTGTCCTCGCCGGACACGGCGGTGCGCGGCAACCGACTGTCCGCCATCGGCATGTTCATCGCCGTCGTGGTGACGCTGTTCTCCCGGGAGATCGTCTCGTTCGAGTGGATCGCCGTCGGCGTGGTGCTCGGATCGATCATCGGCGCGGTCGCCGCGCAGAAGATCGCTATGACCAGCATGCCGGAGATGGTGGCGCTGTTTAACGGCTCCGGCGGTCTGTCGAGCCTGCTGCTCGGGTGGGCTGCGCTTTACGGCGGCGAGCCCAGCACGTTCATCGTCATCACCATCATCCTGTCGATTCTGATCGGCGGGGTCACCTTCTCGGGGAGCATCCTGGCCTGGGGAAAACTTTCGGAAGTGCTGGGCAGCGCTGCCGTGGTGTTCGGCGCGCAGCGGATCGTCAACGCCGCCATTCTGGTCGCGCTGGTGGTCTGCAGCGTTCTGTTCGCCATGGATCCGTCACTGACCTCACCGTACCTGATCGCCGTGATCGTGCTGTCGCTGATTTTCGGAATCATGGCGGTGCTGCCGATCGGCGGCGCCGACATGCCGGTGGTGATCTCGCTGCTGAACAGCTATTCGGGCCTCGCCGCCTGCGCCGCGGGTTTCGCGATCCACAACAACATCCTGATCGTCGCCGGTTCGCTCGTCGGCGCTGCCGGCATCATCCTCACCAACATCATGTGCAAGGCCATGAACCGGTCGCTGGCGAACGTGCTGTTCTCCGGCTTCGGCGCGGTCAAGACGGCGACCAAGGTGGAAGGCGAGGTCAAGCCGATCAACGCCGAAGACGCCTACCTGATCCTCGAATCGGCGTCTTCGGTGACCTTCGTGCCGGGCTACGGCATGGCGGTGGCCCAGGCCCAGCACGTGGTGCGCGAACTCGGCGAGCTGCTCGAGAAGAACGGCGCCGAGGTCACCTACGCCATCCATCCGGTCGCGGGCCGGATGCCCGGCCACATGAACGTGCTGCTGGCGGAGGCCAACGTGCCCTACGACCAGCTGATCGAGATGGACGACATCAATCCGCGCATCAGCAACGTCGACGTCGCCGTGGTCATCGGCGCCAACGACGTGGTGAATCCGGCGGCGCGGGAAGATGAGAACAGCCCGATCTACGGCATGCCGATCATCAACGTCGACCAGGCGCGCACGGTGTTCGTGCTCAAGCGCTCCATGTCGTCGGGCTTCTCCGGCGTGGACAATCCGCTGTTCTTCGGCGAGAACACGCGCATGCTGTTCGGCGACGCCAAGCAGTCGATTTCTTCTCTGGTCTCGGAGTTCAAGGGCTGAGGCGGGAATCTGGAATGACGGGGGCTTGGATGGCTGGTCGACGGCCCTTTCGCCACCTCCGAGTTGCCGCGTCCGGGTAAACGGCCGCAGGGGTTTGTGCCGGTTTTACGGTGGCGAAAGGGCCGTCGACCAGCCACCCGCATGTGTCCTTCCAGATTCTCGCGTTCTGTGTGTGCGTATCCAGCGTCATTGCTGTAACGAAGCGATGGCGTATGGCCGCCCGAATCGAGCTGCCGGAGAGGGATGCTCGGCCCGCATGAATCCGCCAGCGCGTTGAAGGCGTGTCGACGGACGACCGCCAACTCGCAGGAGCAGATCAACTCGAGGCGATCAACCCTCGAAGGCCACCCGTACGGCCACCCGCACCGGAATCGGCTGTCCGCCTTCCATCATCGGCTCGAAGCGCCAGCTGCGCACCGCCTGCACGGCCGCGCGCTCGAAGTAGTCGCGTGGACTGCCGAGTACTTCGATGTCGCGCACGTCGCCGGTTTCGGTAACCGTCATCTGCATTTCCACGGCCCCGGATGCTCCGCGCGGGGCGTTGCGCGGATAGCTCGGCGCCGGCTGGCGGATGGCCGTGAGCGACGACAGCGGCGTCAGCGAGTCGAACCGGCCTGCCTGGGCGTCCAGCAGACGCTGCCGGTAGGCGGCGCGCGCGCGCAGGGCGGATACCTCGGCGGTGCTGGCCCCGGCCTGCTCCGCGGCGTCCAGCTGGGCGAAGGTCGCCGTCATGTCGTCGGCGCCGAGCAGGGTGCGAGCGCGCTCGAGCAATCCTTCTCGGACCAGCTGCAGGCCGCGTTGCGCCGCCGCCGAATCCGGCTCCACTTCGAGCACTTTCCGGTACAGGGCAAAGGCATTGGGCTCGGCCGGTGGCGCCAGGCGGTTGGCCTGCAGCGCCTCGGCGGCAGCAAGCAGCTGTTCCTTCACGGCCTGGCTCTGTTTCAGCTCGCGCAGATTCCGCTCTGTCTGTTCGAGGGTATCGATGCCGGGGGCGTCGGCGTCGATGGACTTGGCCTGTCGCAGGTAGGCACGTCCCTGTTCGACGTTGCCCGCGAACATCGCCGATTCAGCGTTCGCCACCACCCGCTGTGCTACCGATTCGAGGCCCTGGCGGGCGGCGTCGTTGCCCGGATCGAGTTCCAGTACCTGCTGATAGAGGGCGGCGGCATTGTCTTCACCGGCGCCGGTGAGTGTGCCCTGGGCATACAGAGCCACGGCGCGGTTCAGCAGCCCCTCGACCCGCTTCAGCCGCGCCCCGCGCAGATTCACGTCCAGCGCGTGCTCGTTGTCCGGGTCGATGCTCAGGACCTTGGCGGCGTTCTCCCGGGCCTGATCGAAGTCGCTGTGGTAGATGGCCGACTCGGCTTCGTTGAGCAGGTACTCCAGCACCTGGGCCATGCCCTGGCGAGCGACCGCGTCGTCCGAATCGACGATCAGTGCTTCGCGGAAGTAGTACAGGGCGTTGTCGCCCGGTGGGGTGACGATGTCGCCCGCGGCGAATGCCGTGTCGCCGCGTTCGGTCAGACTCTGGCCGGACTGGTTCACCTGGGTGAGCGGCGTGCTCAGGACGTAGGTGGTATCCAGTTCCTGCTGATCGACCGTAACGTCGGATTTGATCAGCCACCAGGCGAGCAGCACGCCGATGACGGCGGCCCATGCAGCCAGACCGAAGCTGTCGCCGATGCGCCCCTGGCCCGAGGACAGATCTTCCAGAGTGACCGCGCCGCTCATCAGCTCTCGCTCCCGGTGGCGTCGCCTGCCTGGCCGCGGAAGCGCAGCAGGCGTGTGGTGATGCTGCGGATCAGCCGGTCGCCCAGTTCGTACAGCGACGTGGCGGGCGCAGCCACCGCGTGCCGCGCCACCAGTTCGGGATGGTCGACCAGCTCCAGATGCTTGGTCACCGCGGAGTCGATCCAGATGGCGGTCTGTTTCGGCCGGATGGGTTTCAACAGGAAGCGGAACACCTGGCCGCCGTTGATCAGGTCGATCAGGCGATGCGCGTCGGAATGGTCGCTGGCGACGATGGTGACCAGCTCCGGCACGCTGTGCTTGAGCTGGGTGGTCAGCGCCTGGACGTCGTCACCGCTGACCGCCGTGTCGGTGATGAGTACCCCGATCGGGTTGTCTTCGAGTTCCCGCAGGGCCTGCTCGACGGTGGCAACTGAGTGCAGTCGGTAGTTCATTCCGAGCGCGCTCTCCAGCGCTGCGGTGAACTCCGCGTCGGCGGACAGAACCATCAGTTCGGTGGCCTGGTGCACGGCCTTGCCGGCGACGCTGCCGGGCAGGCGGCCGAGCCGCGTCGGTTCGGCTGCGCTGCGCAGATCGGGGGCGGCTCTGGCCGCCGGTGACGGTACCGACCGCAGGCGCGCCGGCTCGGGGCGAGACGGCGGCATGTGCGACGCCTGGTCGGAGAGGTCGGGAACCCCCAGACCGGCGGCGCTCACCGCGAGCGCCAGGGTTTCCCGCAGGGTATCCCGGGCGCACGGCTTGGTGAGGTAGCGGAACACCTCGCCTTCGTTGATGCTCTCGGCGATCGCGTCCTTGTCGGCGTACCCGGTGAGCAGAATGCGCATCGCCCGCGGCGCCCGCTGCCTGCAGGCCTTGAGCACGTCCACGCCGGTCATGCCGGGCATGCGCTGGTCGGAGACGATCACGTCCATGTCCTGGCTCTCGAGCAGCGCCAGGGCCTCGTTGCCGGAGTTGGCGAGGTGAACGTTGTAGTCGCGCCGGAACAGCGCGCGCATCGACGACAGCACCCGGGGCTCGTCGTCCACGAACATCACGTTGGCTTTCCTTGCTGCTTCCATCTACGCCGCCTCCACTGCGTCGCTGTGGTCGTCCCGCTCCACTTCCGAGGCTACGCCTTCCACCGGGAAGCTGAGGGTGATCTGCGTGCCCGTGCCTTCCTTCGAGTCGATCAGCAGCTGACCGTGGTGCTCGTCCATGATCTTGCGCACGATGGACAGACCGAGCCCGGTGCCCTGGCCCACCGGTTTGGTGGTGAAGAACGGATCCAGCACCTTGTCGAGGTTTTCCTGCGGAATGCCGCAGCCGGTGTCGCGGATCTCCACGTGCACCCAGCCGTCGTCGTCGGCGTAGGTCGAGATCTTCAGCACGCCCTGTCCGTCCATGGCCTGCGCGGCGTTGGTGATCAGATTGATGAAGACCTGGTTCACCCGAGAAGGCGCACAGAGGATTTCCGGCACGTCGTGGAAGTCGCGCTCCACCTCGATACCGTACTTCAGCAGGTTCTTGGTGATCAGCAGGGTCTTCTCCAGGCCCTCGCGAACGTCGAAGCGATCGTAGGTGGCGCGATCGAGGCGCGAGAAGTCCTTCAGGCTTTTGACCAGGGCGTCGATGTCACCCAGGCCTTCCATGCTGTCGGTCGTGAGCGATGCGATCTCGCTCAGGCTTTCGTCCAGAGCCTCGATGTCGAGGGACGTGCGCAGATCGTCGAGCAGGGCACGCACCTGCTCCTTCGGCAGCTCCGGCTGCTTCAGGCAGCCAACGAGCTGGCGCAGGGGTTCGATGTCGCGCCCCACCTCTTCGATGGTCTCGCGGGTCATCTCGGTGTTGTTCATGACGTACAGCAGCGGCGTGTTGATCTCGTGCACCACACCGGCCACCAGTTGACCGAGGGACGACATCTTCTCCGCCTGCACCAGCTGCACCTGGGATTCCTTCAGCTCCTCGTACGCGGTTTCGAGTTCTGCGGTACGTTCCTTCACCCGCTCTTCGAGCAGGGTGTGTGAGCGGTTCAGCACCAGGTGATTGAGCTGCAGGCGGACGCCGAAGTACACCAGGATCAGCAGCATCATCAGGGTGTAGACGTTGAGCAGGACCCGGGCCTCGCCCACCGTGCGCAGGGTGTACAGATAGTCGCCACTTACCTGCTCGCGCAGGCCTTCGGCCAGTTCCGGTACCGAACTCGCGGTTACCCGGTTGAGGTAACCGCTCGTGCCCAGACGCTGGGTCAGCAGGCCGGAAACGGCGTCTGCCAGCGTGTCGATCTCGGTGTCGAGGGTGTCGACGGGCACGCTGATCTCGCGCAGTCGCGCCAGAGTGGTGTCAACCGGGGTGCTGTCGTCGGCGACGGTGCGCCGGATCCGGTCCAGGGCCTGCTGGATGCCGGCGAAGGCGGCGTCAGCCGCGCTCTCGAGACTGCGCTGGCGCAGCCGTCGCACCAGGTCTCGCCCCTGCTCCTGAAGGGCGTCGCGCTGCTGCAGATAGGCCTTCTGCTCGCGGGCGAAAGCGACCACGTCGGCCTTCAGGACCGCGGCTTCGGCGACCACGCCGTCGAGACCGGTGATCAGTGCCCGCGGTTCCAGACGCTGCCGACTGGCGGGATCGATGGTGTTGAAGGTGTCGACGGCCAGATTCCTGGCGCGCCGGATCGTGCTGCTCTGAGCGGTCTCCAGCTCTGCGGCGAGGTTTTCGAGGCGTGTGGCGGCGGTTCCGAAGGCAAGTTCCAGCGCGCGGAAGCGGTCGCTCACGTCCAGCTCCAGGCCGTCGGCGGTGACGACCTCGGACTGCATGGCCGTGCCGATTTCGCGCAGTTCCCGCAGGCCGTGATCGAGCTGCCGCTGACGGCGGTCGTCCCCACCGCTGGATGCCAGCAACAGTATGGCGAGCAACGCCAGCGCCAGCACAACGGCGAGCAGATTTGTGATCGGGCGAAGGGAAGCTCCCATCGAACCAGGTGTCCTGACGAAGTAATCCGACTCTTTGAGCCTAGGCACCAGGACGCAACCCGTCCGGGCCCTGGCGCACGGCCGGTGTGTGCGGGGGGTCACATGGCGGGCATTCCGGGAGGCAGGGGTCAGCCGATCCCGAGCCGCTGGAACTGTTCCGGCGGGGCCTGAATCTCCGTCAGAGCGGTGTGCAGCAGGTCGAGCATGCGCCGTTCGTCGGCGCCGCCGAGGCGGTTCTCCTGTTCGTCGGGGTCCCGGTCCAGGTCGTACAGACAGTGCCAGTCGGCCTTCTGGCCGAAACACCAGTAGGGCAGCGGATCGCCGGACTCGAACGGCTGGCGCAGCACCGGAACGTCGGAGCCGGGCATGAAGTCGATGACCGCGCGCCGATCCGGCTTCGGCAGCTTCAGCTCCGGCATGCCGTGCACCGGCATGGTGGACCAGCGGTTCGACCACATCGACAGCGGCAGGTTGTCGTCGCGCACTGGAGAGCGTGCGTACTTGTGGTGGCCGTCGAGCACGTGCACCCAGCGTCCGTAGACCCCGGCCAGCGCCCACTCGCGGATGCTCGATGCCTCGCCGCGCAGCAGCGGCAGCATCGAGGCGCCGTGAGTGACGCAGCGCGGCGTCACGCCGAACAGGTCGTACAGGGTGGCATTGATGTCGACGTTGGTGGTGAGCGCATCGCACACGCCGGGGGCGACGCCGGGCAGATGGATCAGCAGCGGGGTGTGACCGAGCGGCTCGTAGAGCGGCACGCCGGGCTTGCCGAAGATGTCGCGCTCGCCGAGATAGTGGCCGTGATCGGTGCACACCACGATGGCCGTGTCGTCCCACATTCCCTGCGTCTCCACCTGATCGAGTACGCGGCCGAACCAGTGGTCGATCATGCTCAGCTTGGCGCCGTAGTTGGCGCGCACGTGGCGCGCCTGACGCTCGCTCAGCACGCCGCGTTCCACGGTTTTCACCGAGTAGGGCGGCCAGATGATCTGCTCGCCGTCCCAGTCGGGGTCGTAGCGGTTGGCCCAGGGCGCCGGCGTATCGAACGGCTCGTGGGGATCGAACTCGTCGACGAACAGCAGAAACCGCTCGTGGGCACCGGCATTCTCCTCGAGCCAGCGGGCGGCGGTGGCCATGGTGCGCGGGCCGGGGAAATCCAGTTCCTCGCGGAAGTGGGTGCGGGTGACGTCGTAGTAGCGATGGCCGTCCACGGCGGGCAGGGCGGGCGTGCCGAGCCAGGTCGGATCCGGCCGGGTCTTCCACGGATCGTTCTCGTGTCCGCGCACATAGTCCCAGCCGCGGAATTCGGTGTGGTAGTTCTCGCCGCCGGTTTCGAACAGGTGCGGATGATCGCTCACCAGCATGGTGGTCACTCCGGCCTGGCGCAGCGGCGCGGTGATGGGTTCCTCCCATAGCTCCACCGAGCCCCAAGGCCGCCAGAGGAAATCCAGCGCGCCCACCAGGATGTCGTGGCGCGCCGGCATGCACGGAAGCGAGCCGGCGTAGTGGCGCTGGAAGCGCACCGAGCGGGCGGCGAATCGGTCCAGGTTCGGGGTCTCGAACTCCCCGCCGCCGTAAGCCCCGAGCATGTGCCGGTTGAGGCTGTCGAGCAGCACGACGATGACGTTGCGCGGGGATTCGGACATGGGAGACTGCCTCTGGCGCGGGCCCCGCCCGCTACATCTGTTTGAATCGGAACGCGTAGCTCCGACTGGCCCGCAGCGTTTCCGCACGGCTTCGCAGGCGCACCTCGAAGCGCCCGCGGAAATCCCGGCGCGCCTCGGCAATCTGTTCGGCCGCAACGATCACGCTGCGGTGAATGCGCCAGAATCGATCCGGATCCAGCAAGTTCTCCAGTTCGGAAATGGACATTCGGATCACGTGTTCGTCATTGGCCGTGAGCACCGACGTGTACTTGTTGTCTGCCCGAAAGTACACGATGGCGGACACCGGCACGAGGGTGACGGCGTCGCCCCGGCCTGCCCGGACCCACTGCAGGTAAGGCCGATGCGCCGCCTGGCGCAACGCTCCCAGCAGGCGCGTCAGATCCTCCACTGGCGCCGCCGCCTGCAGCCTCTGCACCGTCGCGGCGAGACGGGCGTCCTGGACCGGCTTGAGCAGGTAGTCGACGGCGGCGGCTTCGAACGCCTGGACAGCGTACTCGTCGTAGGCGGTGACGAAAACCACGCGTGTGCCCGGTGGCAGCCGCTCGGCCACGTCCAGCCCGCTCAGCCCGGGCATGCGGATATCGAGGAACACGATGTCAGGGGCGTGCGCGGCGGTCAGTTCGAGCGCCTGGCGCCCATTGCCGGCGAGCCCGACGATGTCGAGTTCCGGCCACAGGCGCCCGAGCTTCGTCGCCAGATGGCGCGACAGGTTCGGCTCGTCGTCAACCAGCAGCGCTTTCGGCATCGGGCTTCTCGGGCAGGGTCAGCACGGCGACCAGACCGCGCGGTGAGTTGCTCGAAAACTCGAGGCGGGCCGCGCCATGATACAGACCGTCGAGGCGGCCGATCACGTTGGCGATGCCGGCACCGTTCGTGGAACCGTTCCGGGTTGGCGGCAGCCGAGACGGCTCCGGGCCGCCGGCGGACGGCAATCCAACGCCGGTATCCGCGACTTCGATGGTCAGCGATCCGTCGTGCCGGACGATGCGGATGGTCAGGTCGGCGCCCTGCTCCAGCGGCTCGACGCCGTGGCGGACCGCATTCTCAACCAGCGGCTGCAGCAGCAGGGGCGGTAGCGGTACCTGACCGCAGTCTTCGGCAACCTCGATCCGGTAGCGCAGGCGGTCGCCCATGCGGATGCGCTGGATTTCCAGGTACGAGCGGACGATGTCGAGTTCGTCGTCCAGGGTGGTGAGCGTGGTCCGCGTTCGCCGCAGGCTCGAGCGCAGCAGCGTGGTCAGGTTTTCCAGGGTCGCCTCGGCCTCGTCCGGCGCCTCGCGGATCATGCTGGCGACGTTGGACAGCGTGTTGAACAGGAAGTGCGGCTCGATCTGCGCCTGCAGCAGCCGCAGATCGGATTCGAGCCGCAGCTTCTCCTGCTGCAGCTGCGCGGCTTCGGCCTGGGCCAGAGCTGCGCGCAGCGACTGCAGGCGTCCGTGGGTGCTGACCAGCAGAAACCCGACCGCGCCGAAGAACACGCCGACGATCCATGTGTCCCAGGCCTCGTCGAAGAAGAAGCCCGGATCGCCGAGCAGCGTGCCGCCCAGGGTCAGCCCGGCGAGCAGACCGACCAGGGTGATCGGCACGGGGGCCAGATAGGGCGACAGGTAGCGGCCGACCGGCGCCTGCAGCAACGCGAAAGCGGTGGCAATGGACAGACCGATCGAGAAAGACACGCTGAGCAGAGGCAGGAACGGCTCGCGGGTCAGTGCCCACAGCAAGCCGGCGATGGCGGCACAGAACAGGCTGGTGTAGCCGTAGCTGCGCAGCAGATCGCCGGCCCTGGTCGCGGGCGCGATCACGCGGCCACGTACTTGCCATGCAGACCGAGCGGCAGGGCGTAGGGCAGCTCGGCAGAAGCAACCGGTCCCGCGTCCACCGCCTCGACGTCGAACACGTGAAGCTCGGTGCGCTCGGTCGCGTAGTTCAGAGCGGTGCCGACCACCCAGCCGTTGCCTTCCGGCGCTGACCCCGGAGCGGGCACGAACAGATGTTCCTCGGGAACCACGCCGGCCGGATAGCGGAAACGGGTCGCCCGATCGCGGTCGGCGTCGTAGACCGTCACCGAGTCGAGCATGGGGTGCTCGTGCGGCTCTGCGGCCGAGCGGCTGAGCATCACCAGACGGTGATTGCGCCGGCCGCTGACCCGCGGATCGATCACCGGAAACTCAGATTCCATGTCGGCTTCGAACATGGGCTCCTCGCGCACGGTTCCCGCGCGGGTGTCGAGGGTGTAGCGATGATGCCGGGTCGGCGAACCGGTGTAGCTCTCACCGTCCATCACCCGGGCGAATCCTTCGATCATTTCCAGGGGATCGACGTTGCGCGCGCCGTCGAAGTGGATGACTCCGTTGCCGTCTTCCCAGCCATTGCCGAAGTGAAACACCCATTGGGCAGGAAGTTCCAGCCACTGGTACTGCGAGAAGTCCGCCTTGTCCACGACCAGCACCCGGGTGGGACGCTCCGGATGCCAGCGGTGGGCCTGCATGAAGGTGCGCGTCGCCTCGTCGGGTTCATAGTGGAACGGCGGGATCAGCAGTACCAGGTGGCGTTCCGTCACGACGAAGTCGTGGGGCATGCCCATCGGGGTGCAGGGCACGAGCCCGGTGCGGCGCACCCGGCCGGCGGCGTCCAGATGCCACAGCACCAGCATGCCGGCGCCGCTCGAATAGCCGAAGTTCCACAGCGTGCCGTCCGGTTCGATTCGGGGATGCGCAGAGAACGGTGCACCCCGGGTCTCCGGGGAAAACGCGTGCGCGCCCAGGGTGTCGAGGCTCTCCGGGTCGATGCGCCAGGGCGACCCGGCCTCCCACAGCGCGTACAGGCTGCCGCCGTGGGCCAGCATGCTGATGTTGCCGGTGTTGGTGGTGTCCGGGCTGGTCACCGGTCGCGGGTCTGGTGGCAGGGTGCCGAAGCCGGCATACAGGGCGCGTCCGGCCTGCTGTTCGGCGCGGAACTTGTTCGTCTCGATGATGCGTGCCTGGTGCCGGATGCCGCCGTCGGCGAAGCGGAACGCCTGTACCATACCGTCGCCGTCGAACCAGTGCTGGTAGCGGAAATCACCGATCTCGTAGCGGGCCGGGCCGTTGCGGAACAGACTGCCGCGCAGCCCCTCCGGCAGGCGACCGCGGATCCGGGCGTCGGCTTCGTAGGCGAACTCCGGGACCGAGCGAAACGCCAGCAGCCAGCGGCGTTTCTCCAGGGCCTGATGGAAATCGTCGAGTCCGGACACGGCCGCCCGCAGCGGGCCGGCGAGACCGAGCAGGGCAGCGAAGGCAGGCAGTCTCAGCAGATTGCGGCGCAACATGGTGCCTCCGTTCAGTGATTGAGTCGGATGTTCTGGCTCGTCTGGTCGGTCAGGTCGAACCGTGCGGCCTGCCAGCCCGGCGGACCGAAGCTGCCGCTGGCGTCGTTGCTGAAGCCCCACGGCTCGGTGGGCATGCCGAGCAGATTGCTGTTCATTTCGCCATCGCCATTGCGGTCGTGCATCACCCGGAGCGCGTAGCTGCCGGGGGGAAGCGCGCTGGTGGAGACCGTAATCTCCGATGCCGTGGCGGGCAGGATCAGCGACGCGATGGCCGGTTCCTTGCCGTCGAAAGCAGCCTCGCTGCCGAGCACGGCAATCATGATCTGACCGCCGCCCGAAGGGATGTCGTGAATGCGGATGGTGAGTTCGGCAGCCAGCGCGGGGCCGCTGATGCCCAGGCAACCGATGGCGAGTGTGCCGGCGGCGATGTGGCGAAACATGGTGTGTCTCCGGCGGGTGGAGATCACAGCCTAACGGGTTTCCGGGATGGTTCACCGCGATTGCGACGAAACGGCAACGGCAGCGCTGGAGCGGCGTTGCCGGGTGCGAAACGGCTTTTTCACCCGGGGCTCGCCGGCGGATGGTGCCCGGCGAGGTCTCGGATCCGTTCCGCTCTAGCCTCTGGCAGAGCGGTCGCTGGAGTCGCCTTCCGCGTGCTCCTGGGTGGTCTCGGCGTTGTCCTTGGCCGGCGTCGCGCCGGCGTCGGAACCACTGGGCCGCTCGACCACCGTGCGCTTGCGGCCGCGCGGGTGCTGGCCGCCGATCACTTCACCCCAGTCGGAGGCGAGCGCGTTGCGCAGATTCCGGACCGCGTCGTAGCCCAGGCGCATGGCCAGGGCCTGCTCCGCCGCGCGCAGAGTCGTCAGAGCGGCGTTGATCAATCGGGAACCGCGTTCGCTGAAGACGATGCGGTTGGCGCGCCGATCTTCCGGATCGGGAATCTGGGTGACCAGATCGTCGCGTTCCAGTTCGTTGATCTGCTGCTGGATCGCCTGGCGGCTCACGCCGAGGACCCGCGCCAGCTCCGCGGCACGGGTGATGCCGTTGGAAATATTGATCAGGATCATGGTCTGGGTCCGCGTGCGCGGCTGGAAACCAGCCTCGATCAGCCCGTTCTGGAGGCTTTCATCCATCCAGTAGTAGGCCCGCAGCAGCCCGCGCATCAGCACTTCGGGTGGTTGGTCTTCCATGGTCGAACCTTTCCGTTGCCAATTGGGGAGGCGTCGAACGAATCGGCCGGGCTGGGGTATCACGCACCGGGGTCGCCCATGACCGGTTTCGTGAGCCGGCATTGTTCCGTAAAGTCAAGTTACTGGCAAGAGGTAATCGCGCGGAAGTGAGGAAGGCTGCACACTTTGTCTGCAGTCGATTCGCGTGCTGCGGTGTGGTCAGGCCGCTGCGCTCAGCGCAAAGCGCAACGCCTGATCGATGGATTCCGCCGTCGACCAGGCACGCCCGCGGGCTTCGGCGGCGCTGACCTCCGTTTCGGTGAGCGATTCGCGTGCGAGGCTCACCTGGTTGGCCAGTTCCGCCGCCTGCTCGTCGTCGCGGGGCGAACCGATGGTCTCGCGCAGCGCCTCGGCGGCGCCGAGCAGTTCGAAGGCGGTGGTCGCCGCCCGGCTCTCGGCGGCCAGCAGCGCGATGTCTTCGAACAGGTAGGCGAGCGCCCAGAGATCGTCGTTGTTGCGATAGGTTTCCAGCGTTGCCGCGTAGCTGCGACCGGCGGCCGCGTGGTCGCCGAGTTCGCGGGCGGCATTGCCCAGGGTATTGTGGGCCAGCGCCACCATCCACGGATCGCCGGCTTCCCGGCACAGGCGGATGGCCTCCTCGGAGCGTTCGCGCGCTTCGGCGAAGTTGCCTTCGCGGTACGCGATCATGCTGAGATTGTTCTGCGAAACCCCGATACCCCAGAGGTCACCGATCTCCTGGCGTATCGCCAGAGCCCGCTCGCTGGCTTCCCGGGCGCCGGCGGCGTCACCGCTGTACTGAGCGATGATCGCGAGGTTCGAGTGCAGCCCGGCGAGGGCGGCGCGCTCGTTGAGGCGCGTGCGGATCTCCAGGCTTTCGAGATAGTTGCGCCGCGCGGCGTCGAAGTCGCCGCGCTGGGCGGCGACGGTGCCGGTGACGTGCAGCGCGAGTCCCAGCCCCTCGTCGTCTTTGACCTCTCGGAACGTTGCTACCGCGGCTGCCAGGCGCTCGACGGCCTCGTCGTAGTGGCCCTGCTTGCGCGCCACTTCGGCGAGGGCCGCCTCGCAACGAGCATCGAGCGGGCGATCGCCGAGGTCCGCCGCGATGCGGCTCGCTTCCCGGGCGACGCTTTCGGCGCGGGCCCAGGCGCCGGTGAGTTCCAGTACCTTGCCGAGCCGGAGCAGTGCCTGGGCCCGATCGGCCCCGTCCACCAGGGTCAGCAGGCGCTCGCCGTAGTCGATGGCCGCTTCGTTGGCGTAGCGGCGGCGCGCAGATTCCTCTGCGCGGATCAGATAGCGGCGCTTCTTGGTGTCGTCGTCGCCGTGCCAGAAGTGGTGGGCGAGGAGATCGAGCTGCGGCTCGATGTCGTCGGCTTCCGTACGCTCGATGTACTCGCCGACCCGGCGGTGCAGGGTGGAGCGGATCGCGAACGGCATGCTGTCGTAGGAGACTTCCTGGGTCACCACGTGGCGGAACAGATAGGCGAGGGATTCGCTCTGGTCCAGGGTCACCAGGTCCTGGCTCTGCAGTTCTTCGAGCTGACCCAGCACCGTGTCGAGCGCACCGAGATCCGGGTACACGCCGGGCAGCGTCGCGGCGCGGAATACCCGGCCGATGACGCTGGCGACCTTCAGGGTCCGGCGCGGGTTCTCGGCGAGCGCGTCGATGCGCGACAGAATCAGGCTGTGCAGGCTGTCGGGAAGCTGCAGCTGGCGCAGCCCCTGGGCGTCGCCGGGATCCAGCGCCTGGCTGGCGATGTAGTTGAGCAGTTCCTCGGCGTAGAAGGGATTGCCCTCGGCGCGCTGCAGCACCAGCTGCACCAGGGCCTCGGGGGGCTCTTCCAGGTCGAGCACCTGGGCGGCCTTGGCGGCGATCACCGCGCGGGTCTGTTCGGGCGCCAGCTCACCGAGCACCAGCTCCCGGAACTGCTCGAGCCGGTCGAGGCCGAGATCGCCGCCGGGCTGCGCCGCCGGCCGGTAGGCGACGACGAACAGCACCCGATGGGCGGCGCTGGCGCGAACCAGAACTTCGAGCAGATCCCGGGAGACCTCGTCCAGCCAGTGGCAGTCCTCGAGCACGATCACCACCGGCTCGCCGGCGGCGCGGTCGCGCAGGCAGGTGGCGAGCAGGTCTTCCAGCGACGACTTGCGCAGCTTGGCGTCGAAGTTGCGAGTCAGATCGGTATCCGGAATCGACACGCCGATGACGTCGGCGAGCAGCGGCGCCCGGGCCACCAGTGCCGGATCGACCTGGCGCAGGGCGGACTCGATGGCCTCGCGCTGGGCTTCCGGCTCGGCGTCGTCGTCGACGTCCAGCAGCCGCTGCCAGATCTCGCGCCAGACAAAGTAGCTGGAGTTCACGCCGAACGACTGGCACTCGCCGAACACCACCAGGGTCTCGCGCCGCCGCACCGCGCGGGTGAATTCGGCGACCAGACGCGATTTCCCGAGGCCCGCCTCGGCGGAAATTCCGACCACTCGGGACTCGCCGTCGAGGGCGTGGGCGAACGCCGTGTCCAGCGCCTGGAGCTCGGTGTCGCGGCCGAAGATCGGCAGCTCGTAGCGGATGCGCCGGCGCGACACGTGGCTGAGCGACGAGACCAGCTCCGCGGCGGCGATGCGCTGGGTCTTGCCTTTGAGCTGCAGCTCGCCGAGGTCGCGCCAGACGAAGGCATCCCCCGCGGCGGCGCGCACGTCGGCGGTGGCGAAGATCTGACCGTCCGCGGCGGTGGACATGAGTCGGGCGGCGACGTTCACTGCGTCACCCAGGCACACGAACGTGCGCCGCCGGGCGTGGCCGTAGGTGCCGCTGAAAAGTGAACCGTGGCCGATGCCGATGCGGATGTCCCGGGCGGCGGTGGTCGCTTCGAGCTGCTTCAGTTCCAGTGCCGCCGAGGCGGCCCGGGCGGCATCGTCCTCGTGGGCGACCGGGGAACCGAACACGCCGTACACGTAGGCACCCTTGTCGCCCAGGGTGAGCTGCAGGACGTTGCCGCCGTAACGGTCGAAGATCTGCTGGGCGCTGGCGACGAACGCTTTCAGTTTGTCGATGGCCTGGCCGTCGTCGTCGAAGTCGAGGCCGGAAAAGCGCAGAAACACCGGAAAGGCATGGCGCAGCTCGGCGAGGAACTCGCCGCGTCCGGTGGAGATGCGTTCGTACACGACGGGCAGCAGCCAGGGTCGGATCAGATCCGGGTCGAGTGGTGGCGAATCGGCGCCGGGGGTGTCCGCAACCTCGACCGCCAGGCTCTCGACCAGGCCGAGCGCGCGCCCGGTCTCCGGGTCGACGCGCTTTTCGCTGAGCCGGACTCGATCGCCCAGAGTCTCCAGGGTGGAGCTGTCGAGGAGAATTTCCCCCTTGTCCGCCTGTTGCTCGGCGGCCGCCAAGTCGTCGAGGAGGCGGCCGGCGAGCACGTCGATCTGCTGGATGGTCGGGTCCCCGACCACGGCGCGGCGGACCTGACCGGTGGCGATCGCCACCTTCAGGGCGAGTTCGATGCGGGTCCCGGCCGGGCTGACCACGCTGCCGGCCCGGCCCATGGCACTCTGCATGGCGAGCCCGGCGGCCACCGCGCGGCGGCCGTCGTCGTCGTCGATCCACGCGGTGATCGCGTCGCCAGAGAAATAGATCACGTTGCCGCCAAAGCGATGGACCTCGGCGATCAGGGCATGGAACACGCGGTCCAGATTGGCGGTGAGGGTCTCGACACCGCGCCGCGGGCCGAGCTCCCGGCGCAGGGTCTCGGTGAGCGGCGTGAAGCCGGAAATGTCGGCGAACAGTGCGCTGCCGCTCAGCCGGTCGGCAATCGGCCGGCCCGACGCCAGGGCCAGCCGCCGGTCCCGGGCAATGTAGGCCTCCGGGTCGTCCCGGAGGCCCGGTTTCACCGCGCCATCGGTGGGTTCAGGCTGCTCTGACTCAGCGTTTTCGGACAATCGCACATCCTGGTGTCAGTCCTGGGTGATGGTCTTGGTCACGGTACCGTCGTTGACCAGTACGCCGGGTCCGCTCTCGGTGGCTTTGCCGTCGATCAAGCCGGTCTCGGCGATGGTCAGATTTCCCGACCCAGCCTCGGTGACGTTGCCGTCGACGCTGCCGTCTATTCTGACGTCACCGGCAGCCGACTCGGACAGATTGCCGTCAACCGTGCCGCTCGCCGTGACGACGATGTCACCGGGCCCGGACTCGGTCAGGTTGCCGCCGACATCGCCGGCGACGCGGATCCCGCCGTTGCCGCTCTCCTTGATCTGCCCGCGAACACCGGCACCCGCCATGACGTTCACGCCGCCATCGCCGTACTGGTCGATTTTCTGGTCGACGTAGACGCCGTCGACTATCACGGTGTCACCATCGGCATTCACGACCGTCGTGCTGCCGCCGACGAACAGGGTGCCGTCGGTGATGGCGATCTTACCGTCCACTTCGCCGGTGAGGTAGCAGAACCCGGTGACGTTGATCTTGCCCTTGGTGCTCGACGTCGGACATCCGGGACCGTTTTCGAGGGTCATCGAGCCGCTGTCCATCGAGGCCAGGTACACCGGATCGGTGATCGTATCCAGTACGCCCGGGATCAGGCCGAGGAAGCGGGCCTCGACACCATAGCTACCCGCCGGCAGCGCGAGTTCTCCGAGCCGGGCAACCCCCTGCTGGTCGGTGATCCTCGGAACGGTGAACGTGCCTTCGGGCCCCCCGGTCACGGTGAAAAACACGGTCCGTTCGATGAGCGGTGTCGCGGCTGCGTCCGCTGCTGTCAGACGGGCGGTCACCGCAGTCCGGACCCCGTTGACTGCCACAACGGGCGTGCCGACGGTGAGCACCAGTTCGGTGGCGCTGCGATTGACCTCGAAACGCTGCTCCGCGGAGGAAGCGAGGTAATCGGCGTCGCCGGCGAACGTGGCGGAGAGCGGGTAGTCACCGGGTGTGCTGACGATCGGCAGGTCGGCGCTGGCGAGGCCGAATGCGTTGGTGCTGGCCGAGCGGATGCTGCTGCCGAGGCTGAACACCACCGTACGGCCGGCAATCGTATTGTTGCTCGCGTCGATGAGCCTGGCGCTCGCGGTCAGCACGCTGCGGCTCGGGCCGGAGTCGCCGGGCGCCGGGCTGAGGATCTCGAGTGCGGTCGCCTCCGGCGTCGATCCCGCTACGACGGCCTGGTAGAAGCGGGCGAAGTTGTCGTCGGTGCTGACCAGGCCGACGCCGTTGACGGCGTGGAAGACCGCGTCGATGCGGTCGTTCGTGGCTCCGCCGACCAGGCGGCCGGTCCAACGCCGGCTGTCGGAGGCGCTCTGAGTCAGATCCAGCGCTGTCCAGACCCCGGAGCTCTGGGACCCGTCCGTCCAGGTCACCCACACCTCCTGAACCCCGGCGGCCGGGTCGCCAACGACATTGGCGCCGAACAGCACGTCGCTGCCGTCGATCTCGACGCGCACGTTGGTGAACGACGGCGCCGACGACAGGGCCGGGATGTTGACGCTGCCGCCGGACGTCACGTAGCGCTGGGTATTGCTGCTGTAGTACAGCCGGTAGTCCTGATTGGCGAACGTGCGGCGGATCGCGTCGTCGCCGATCTGCTCGGTGCGGTGCTGCACCGGGGTGGTGTGCAGGATGGTCCTGCCGGATCCGGAAATGGCGTCGTAATAATTTGCCCGCGCCAGCCGCATCGGGTAGAAGTCGAGCGATGCGAACCGGGTCTGGGGCGCGCGCAGCTCGGTGGTCGCGGCGCCCACCAACGGGATGATGTCCGGCGTGTTGGTCCAGGCCCCGCCGCGGAAGCCGACCCCGCGCAGCGACTCGCCCGGCAGGGTGACGTCCAGCGAGCGTCTGGGCACCACCGGCTCGCCGGGGTTGATGATCAGGCCGTCGAGACCGGTCAGATAGCTTGCGGTGACGGTGGAGGTCATGGACGGATCCGCAGGGTCGTCGTAGACGGTCAGCGGCTTGGTCACCTCGGTGAGCGTGTAGCCGTTGGCGAGATCGTAGTACTTCAGACCCAGCTCCCTACCCGGGCACTTGGTGAGGCCGTCACCGGGATCGACAGGGCAGGAGGGATCGGCGTCTACGGACAGGTCGACCACGTAGCCCGGGTCTACCACCGACGTGCCGGTGTCATCGGGGATGCGGTCGCCGGGCATGTCGATCTTGAGCATCGGCAGGCCGAACAAGGTGCTGATCAGCAGCGACTTGCGGTGCAGGCCTTTGACGTCGGCTTCATCGCGCAGGTACTGACGTTTCGCCGCCATCAGAGCGTCGCCGACGGCGATCGGGCCGAAGCCGGTGCGGAGCTTTTTCGCGAACTCCAGGTAAAGCCGCTCGCCGAACTCGATGAATTCGGTGTCGCCGTACTGATAGCCGGTGCCGCCGATGAAGGTGGCCTGCTTGCGCGCGAAGGCCTGTGCCCAGTCCGGCGGAAGCCCGGCAACCTGCTCCTCGTTGACGGCGTTGTAGCCCGAGTGGCAGCCGGCACTGAACACCAGCACGTTGGTCAGATCCGCGGTCGAAGCAAGCAGTTCCGTCGTGTCGAGCGTCGTGGTGTAGTCGGCTGCCAGGGCACTGAACGCGTTGAAGTGCCCGGCCAGGAAGATGACGTCCTCCGGCTGATCGAGCAGCACCTGGCGCAGTTGGGTGGCGTTCCACGACAGGGGGTCCTGCGGCGACAGGTTGCCGGCGGCGATCAGGGTTTCGTTGCGGCGCCCGGCGACGCCGTTCGTGGCCGCGACAAATTCACTCTGGATGGCGTTGGCGGCGTCGTCGAGGAAGTCGTAGCCGGTGACCAGCGTGGAGCTCGGCGTGGCGACAATGCCCGCTTCGGTGGCCAGGTAGGCGTCGAGCATGGCGATCATTTCATCCGGTGTCTCCACCAGCCGGCCCACGGCCAGGTCCGGGACCGGGAAGCGCCCGTCGCGCAGGGACAGGGTGGTGCGGGCGCCGTACTCGTCCTGCCCGAGCAGGTAGTTTTTGCGCAGGGCGGACTGGGATTGGGTGAGATCGCGCACCGGCGGCTCGTATTGTGATTCCGGGCCCAGCAGGGTCTGGTCCGGGTAGCGGAAGAACGGGATCTGCCCGTCGCTGCCGGCGAGCACCACATAGGCCATATCGGGATTCTCGTCGCGGTACGAATCGATCACCGTCTTGATGGCTTCGGCGACCAGGTTTTCCGCGAACGGACAGGAGACGTTGAGTTCGTCATCTGCCTGGGCGTGCAGGCTCTGAATGGTGGCCAGGCCGCCGAGGTCAACGACGACGCCGTCGACTTCCGGCCGTGCTGCCAGCGCATCCAGACGAGCGCGCAGCGGACCCTGGGTGGATAGCGGGTAGCCGTCCATTGCCAACCGGCTGGAATCGTAGAGGATGATGCTCTTGTAGTCGCCGAACGAACCGACGCCGGCCAGCGAGCTCAGATCCTCGCGAACCACGTTCGCGCACAGCCCGCCGTCGTAGCTGACGTTGAGATTGAATGGCTGCTCGAAGTCCGACGCGCCGTTGCGGCCCACCGCCAGCACGTAGAAGTCGCCGGTGTTGGTCCAGGTGAACGCGCTGACCCGCTCGCTGCTGGTGCCGTTTCCGGCGGACACGGCGATGAGGCTGCGTGTCTGGGCATTGGCATAGGCATCGCTGAAGGCGAAGGGGCTGAAGGCAAACGGGCTGAAGGCGAAGGGGCTGAAGGCAAACGGACTGAACGCGAAGGGGCTGAAGGCGAAGGGGCTGACCGCCGAGGTGCTGTTGTCGGCACTGCTGAAGGCGAACGGCGCTACCGCGTCACCGGCATAGACCGAAGACGAGAACGCGAACGGACTCAGACCCGCATCGCTGAAGGCGAACGGCGAGATCTCTGCCGGGCTGAACGCAAACGGGCTGATCTCGGTGGTGTTCTGCACCGTCGAGGCAAACTCGGCGCCGAGCCGGTCGAGGGCGGACGTGTCGTTGTCGCCGGCAATGTCAACGAAGGCCTGGGCGATGTCCTTGAACAGGTACAGGTCGTAGTTCGCCGGCAGACTGGAGAGCTCTATGGTGGCCTTGGCGTCCGGCTGGACGGAGAACTTGTACCAGCGCGGTCGGCCGGGCACGTCGATGAAGCCGGTTTCGTTGCCCACGGCCGGGGAGGAACCGCCCAGCTCGATCTGTCTAGCTCGCGGCCAGGTGTCGTTGTCGGGACCGGCCACCACGCAGGTGGAGGCATCCCCGGCGGCCGCACCGTTGACCAGGCGGGCGCTGGCATACTGGGCGCCGATGTCGGGCAGGGTTTCGATCACCAGGGCGGTGCCGTCAGCGTCGAACGCGTTGCTGCCGGTGAGCTGGTTCAGCGGCGCGGACACCTGACCGAGCACGGTGGCGGATTCGTCGAGGAAGCCGCCGGGGCAGGTGGCGGCCGTGAGAATCTCGATGTCCGGCACGTTGTCGCCCGGCGTGCCGCCGGTGACCTGGACGCTCACCCGGGTGCCGCCTGCCGGCGTTTCGGCGGCCTGAATCAGCAGCGGCTCGCCCTCCGGCGCGAGCACTGGCTCGAGCTGGAAGACGTCTATCTCGTAGGCGCCGGCGTTGTCACTGTAGTTGCCGTCGGAAACGTTGAAGAACAAGGCACTGTCCCCGCCTGCCCACGAACTCGTGAGACTGACGTCGATGACGAATCGGTAGACGTGATCGGTTCGATAAGCCGGCCGGTAAGGAAGGGTGGTTTGGGTGATTTCGCCACCGGCGTCCAAGTCGTAAACGATCGAAGACTTGGCGAGCTGTTCCTCAGGCGGAAAGCCCACCACCGTGCCTGTGTCGAGGGCAAGCTGGTAGTAACGGGCATCGTGGCACGGGATGGGGCCGCAGGGTGACGGGCCAGTGAACACGTAAAACGCGTCGTTGCGCGCCACATCGAACGAAGCTCCGTCGCCGGATACCTCAAGTTCCACCAAACCTGAGTAGCTGCCGAGCGTCGTGGCGTTGGCAGCATCGAATGACACCGTGACCATCTCGAAACTGCCGCTGCGTGCGTACTCGACACCGTCGACGGTGATCGGTGTCGCGGCGAGCGCTGTGGATGTCCCGCAGATCCAAAAGAGCGCGACAGCAAAAAGTCCACCGAATGATGACGGTCGTAGCATGGTGTGCTCCTGGGATCGTTCTTCTTTGTTCGGTCGTCCTCCGGACGCCCGCCGCGATTTCCGTCTGAGTCGCTTGGATCTGCTAGATCGTCAGACGCTGTCAAGATAGCACGGTCAGCAACCAGTTTGACGATGGACTGTGGCGACTTTGTGAACGCAGATGGTGTAATGGCCGATCCAGCGCGAGGCCAACCGGAGGCGATCATGGAGCTCTACGACGTCATGCGCACCACCTTTGCCGCGCGTGACTTCACCGACGACCCGGTGCCGGATGCTGCGTTGCACAAAATCCTCGACAACGCCCGTTTCGCGCCGAGCGGCGGCAACCGCCAGGGCTGGCGGGTCATCGTCATCCGCGATGCGGGCACGCGTCAGGCGCTGGTGCCGATGATGATGCCGGTCTTCCGTCATTACTTCGCCCAGACTCAGGCCGGGGAGGCGCCGTGGAACACCATCAATCCCACCCGGCTCAGTCAGGTTGAAATCGATGCCACCGAGGCACCCGAAGGCTTCATCCGCCGCATCGCCGAAGCCCCCGTGCTGCTGCTGGTGCTGGTGGATCTGTCGGTGGTGGCCTCGTTCGACGCCGACCTCGACCGGGTCGGTGTGATCTCCGGCTGTTCAATCTACCCGTTCGTCTGGAACGTACTGCTCGCGGCGCGCAACGAAGGCTACGGTGGCACGCCGACCACCTTCGTGGCGGCGCGGGAAGACGAACTCAAAGCGTTGCTCGGCATTCCAGCGCACATGGCGGTGGCGACTCTGATTCCGCTGGGCAAGCCGGTCAAGCAACTGACGAAACTCAAGCGCGAGCCCGTTCAGGCGTTCACGATGCTCGAACGCTGGGGCGGGAGAGTTCTCGAGCCCTGACGGGGCGCTGAGCGAAAGGGGAGGGGAGCCATGGAGCCCGCGAGTCAACCCGGGGACGAAGAGGTCGGTGGGCGCTACTCGAAGTACGTGCTCGGCGTGCTCATCGTCGTGTACGTCTTCAATTTCATCGATCGCCAGATTCTTTCCATACTGGCCGAGGAGATCAAAGCCGACCTCGGCATTTCGGACGCCGACATCGGTTTTCTCTACGGCACGGCGTTCGCCGTGTTTTACGCCGTGTTCGGCATTCCCCTGGGGCGCATGGCCGACGTCTGGGTACGCAAGAGCCTGATCTCGCTGGGGCTCGCGTTCTGGAGTCTGATGACCGCGCTGTCCGGCACCGCACGCAGCTTCCTGGCCCTGGCCGTCTACCGGTTCGGCGTCGGTGTCGGCGAAGCCAGCGCCACCCCGGCGGCGTTCTCCATGCTCTCGGACTACTTTCCGCCCCGGGTGCGCGCCACGGTGCTCGCCATCTACTCCTCGGGCATCTACATCGGCGCCGGCATCGGCCTGTTCCTGGGCGGCGCCATCGTCGACGGTTGGAACGCGCTGTACCCCGATCCGGCGAGCGCGCCCCTGGGGTTGAAGGCGTGGCAGGTCGCGTTCTTCGCGGTGGGCTTTCCCGGGCTGGTGATGGCCGTCTGGGTATGGACCCTGCGCGAGCCGCGGCGCGGTCAGAGCGAAGGCATCGTCACGCCGGAGCATCCGCATCCGTTCCGCGAGACCGGCCGCGCGCTGGCCGCGGTGCTGCCGCCGTTCACGGTGTTCGCGCTGTATCGCGAAGGAGGCGTGCGCGCGGTGCGCGGCAATCTGCTGGCGGCGGCGCTGATCGCGGCCGGCGCCTATGCGGCCAACGCAGCCACCGCCACGCCGACCCAGTGGATCGCGCTCGGCATCGGCATCTACTCGGCGGTGTCCTGGGTGCAGAACCTGACCCTGTCGGATCCGGCGACCTTCGGCATGATGTTCCGCTCGAAGGCCTTCGTGCTGGCGACCATCGGCTTTCCGTCGATCAGCTTCGTCACCTACGGCGTCGGCTTCTGGAGCCCGCCGTTCATGGTCCGGGTGCACGACGTGAGCCTGTCGGAGGCGGGATTGTTCCTCGGCGGCGGCGCGGCGCTCGGCGGCTGGCTCGGCATCACCGTGGGCGGCATTCTCGCGGACCGCCTGCGCAGCTACACCCAGGATGCCCGGGTCTACATCGGCATCGCCGTGCCGGTGCTGGCAACGCCGTTCGCGCTCGGCTTTCTCTACGCGCCCGACCCGTGGCTCGCCTATCTCTGCAGTTTCGGCTTCAGCATCTTCTCGCCGATGTGGATCGGCGCCGCCGCCAGCACGGTGAACGACCTGGTGATGCCGCGGATGCGGGCGCTGGCGTCCGCCTACTACGTGCTCATGAACACCTTCGTCGGGCTCGCCCTCGGCCCCTACCTGATCGGTCAGATCAGTGACGGCTACATCGGCCAGGGCTGGGATCAGGGCGACGCGCTGCGCCAGGCCATGGTCTGGGGCCTGGGCATGCTGCTCCTCAGCCTGGGTTTTCTGTTCGCCTCGCTGCGCTACCTGCGGCGCGACGAGGACAGCCGTCTGGAGCGTGCCCGCAGCTTCGGCGAGCCGGTCTGACGATCTCCAGCGGGCGTTGCGACGGCGTCGCCGCCTCGGACCCAGCCCGGTTCCGCGTCGTCGTTGCTGCGCCCTGGCAATCGTGCCAATCTCTCGGGCCGGAGGAGGGAGCAAGCGTGGAGCAGACCGGCGAGTATCGCATCGCAGCGGATCGCGATGCCGTGTGGGCAGCCCTCAACGATCCCGAGGTTCTATCGCGCTGCATCGACGGCTGCGAGGCCCTGGAAAAAACCGCCGACGACCGCTTCGATGCCCGAATCAAGGCCAAGGTGGGACCGGTGCGCGCCACCTTCGACGCCGAACTCCGTCTCGAAGAAGTGGTGCCGCCGGCGAGCTACACCTTGAGCGGCAACGTCAAGGGCGGCGCCGCCGGGTTTGCGCGCGGTTCCGCGAAGGTCAATCTGACCGAGGATGGCAGCGATACCGTGCTTGCCTATCAGGTCAACGGCAACGTCGGCGGCAAGCTCGCCCAGGTCGGCTCCCGGCTGATCGACGGGGCCGCGCGCAAAATGGCCGAGGACTTCTTCGCCCGCTTCCGCCGTGAGTTCGGCGGCGACGAGGAGACCGCCGAAGGCGCGACGGCGGCCGCCGCGGCCGAGCCGCGCGTCTACGAATCCGGCGGCAGGTGGATGATCTGGCTGGTGGCGTTCACGGCCCTGCTTCTCGCGCTGCTGTTCGCGTTCTAGCGCGTTCGCGACGCGGCGGCTCGACACAGAGAGTGGAACGGGGAAGGGAGGAATATTCGATGAAGCTGAAACTGACGGTGAACGGCACGCCTCACGACATCGATGTGCCGCCCAACACCCTGCTGGTGGACGTGATCCGCGAGCATCTGCACCTCACCGGTACCCATGTCGGCTGCGACACCAGCCAGTGCGGCGCGTGCACCGTGCACCTCGACGGTCGCGCGGTGAAGTCCTGCACGGTGCTGGCCGGCCAGGCGGACGGTGCGGCCGTGACCACCATCGAGGGCATCGGTGCCGCCGACGACCTGCATCCGATGCAGGCCGCATTCCGTGAGCATCACGCCCTGCAGTGCGGGTTCTGCACGCCGGGCATGATCATGGCGGCGATCGATCTGGTGCGGCAGCACGATCATCTGGATCGGCGCGCCGTGCGCGAAGGGTTGGAAGGCAACCTGTGCCGCTGCACCGGCTACCACAACATCGTCGACGCGGTCATTGCCGCGGCGCCGCAACTGGCGAAGGGGGTGGGACGTGGCTGAAGCGGTTCACACGGGCATCGGCGCCTCGGTCCGGCGCAAGGAAGACGCCCGCTTCATTACCGGCGGGGGCCGCTACACGGACGACATCAACCAGCCCGGCCAGGTGTACGCGGCGTTTCTGCGCTCGCCCTACGCCCGCGCCCGCATCGACCGCATCGACGCCGCCGAGGCGCTGGCGTTGCCCGGCGTGCTGGCGGTGCTCACCGGCAAGGACATGGCCGCGGACGGGCTCGGCGATCTGCCCTGCGGCTGGCTGGTGAAGCAGAAGGACGGCAGCGACATGGTGTCGGCACCGCATCCGCCGCTGGCCCACGAGGTGGTGAACTACGTGGGCGAGCCTTACGGCGTGGTGATTGCGGAATCCGCGCCCGCCGCGCGCCACGCGGCGGAAGCCGTCGGCACGGACTTCACCGAGCTGCATGCGGTGGTGGATCCGGCGCGGGCGATGGAGTCGGAAGACATCCACGCCGGCGTGGTGGGCAACCTGGCCTACGACTGGGTGCTGGGCGAGCAGGAGGCCACCGAACGGGCGCTTGCCTCTGCGGCCCACGTCACCCGGCTCGACCTGACCAACAACCGGCTGATTCCGAACGCCATGGAGCCGCGCGCCGCCCTCGGCGTGTACGACAAGGCCAGCGGCGAGCACGTGCTCTACACCACCAGCCAGAACCCGCACCTGGAGCGGCTGGTGCTCTCCGCCTTCGTGCAGGTGGCCCCCGAGCACAAGCTGCGCGTGGTGGCGCCGGACGTCGGCGGCGGCTTCGGCTCGAAGATCTTCATCTACGCCGAGGAGACCGCCGTGATCTGGGCGGCGCGCAAGGTCAACCGTCCGGTGAAGTGGACGGCCGAGCGCAGCGAATCGTTCCTCGCCGATGCCCACGGCCGGGACCACGTCACCCACGCCGAGCTCGGCCTGGATGCCGACGGCCGGTTCGTCGCGCTGAAAGTCTCGACCACGGCGAACCTGGGCGCCTATCTGTCGACGTTCGGATCCTCCGTGCCGACCTATCTCTACGGCACGCTGCTGGCCGGGCAGTACAAGACCCCCAACATTTTCGTCGAGGTGCACGGCGTCTACACCAACACCGCACCGGTGGACGCCTATCGCGGCGCCGGCCGGCCGGAGGCCACCTACGTGGTCGAACGCATCGTCGAAACGGCCGCGCGCGAGCTGGGCAGAGATCCGGCGGAGCTGCGCCGGCTGAACATGATCCAGCCGAAGGACTTTCCCTACGAAACCCCGGTGGCCCTGACCTACGACACCGGCGACTACGAGGCGAGCCTGAACAAGGCTCTGGCGCTCATCGACTACGCTGGATTTCCCGAGCGTCGTGCCGCGGCGGCGAAGAACGGCAGACGCCGCGGCATCGGCTTTGCCTGCTACATCGAAGCCTGCGGCCTGGCGCCGTCGAAGCTCGCCATCGCGCTCGGCGCCGGCGTCGGCCTGTACGAGAGCGGCGAGATCCGGGTGAACCCGACCGGCAACGTCACCGTCTTCACCGGCTCGCACAGCCATGGCCAGGGCCATGAGACCACGTTTGCCCAGGTGGTCTCGGACCGCTTCGGCATCGGCATCGACGATGTCGAGGTGGTGCACGGCGATACCGGCCGGGTGGAGTTCGGGCTCGGCACCTACGGCTCGCGCTCGCTCGCGGTCGGTGGTTCGGCGCTGTTCAAGGCGGCGGACAAGATCATCGCCAAGGGCAAGCGCATCGCCGCCCACATGCTCGAAGCCGATCCGGGCGAGATCGACTTCGAGGACGGCCGCTTCGTCGTCCGCGACAGCAACCGTTCGCTCGGGTTCGGCGAGGTCGCGTTTGCGGCCTACGTGCCGAGCAACTACCCCGACGACCTGGAGCCGGGGCTGTCCGAGAAGGCGTTCTACGACCCGGCCAACTTCACCTACCCGGCGGGCACCCACATCGCCGAGGTGGAAGTGGACGAGCAGACCGGGGTGGCTACCGTGGTGGACTTCGTCGCCGTGGACGATTTCGGCAACGTGGTCAATCCGCTCATCGTCCACGGCCAGGTGCACGGCGGGGTTGCCCAGGGCATCGGTCAGGCGCTCATGGAGCACGGCATCTACGACGAGTTTGGACAGCTCCAGACAGGCTCCTACATGGACTACTGGATGCCGCGCGCCGACGATCTGCCGGACTTCCGCGTCGACACCACGGTGACGCCCTGCACCCACAACCCGCTGGGCGTGAAGGGCTGCTGCGAGGCGGGCGCCATCGGCAGTCCGGCGGCGGTGATGAACGCCCTCACCGACGCCCTCGGCGTGAACCACATCTCCATGCCGGCGACGCCGGAGAAAGTCTGGCGCGCGCTCAACGGCCAGTGAGGAGGAGCCCATGTATCCGTTCAAGTACCACCGGCCGGCCACCCTCGACGAGGCCCGTGCGCTGTTCCAGGGCGTGGACGACGGCATCTACATCGCCGGCGGCCAGACCCTGATTCCGACCATGAAGCAGCGTCTGGCGGCGCCCTCGGACGTCATCGATCTCGCCGGCCTCGCCGATCTCTCCGGTATCGAGGTGGCAGCCGACGTGGTCCGCGTCGGCGCGTTCAGCCGCCATGCCGAGGTCGCCGGTCACCCGGGTATCCGCAGCACGCTGCCGGTGCTGGCGGAACTGGCCGACTGCATCGGCGATGGCCAGGTCAGAAACCGCGGCACCCTGGGCGGATCGGTGGCCAACAGCGATCCCGCCGCCGACTACCCGGCCGCGGTGATCGGCCTTGGCGCCACGGTGCACACCCAGGACCGCAGCATCGCCGCCGACGACTACTTCATCGACCTGTTCGAAACGGCGCTCAGTCCCGGGGAGATCATCACTCGCATCGATTTTCCCGTGCCCGACCGGGCCGCTTACCGCAAGTTTCCGAACCCGGCGTCGCGCTACGCGGTGGTCGGCGTGCTGGTGGCCGACTTCGGCGGCAGCATCCGCGTCGGCATTACCGGCGCCGGGCCCTGCGCGTTCCGCAGCACTGCGATGGAGCAGGCGCTCTCCGCGAAGCTCGATCCGGCCGCCCTGGACCAGGTGGAAGTGCCGGACGCCGGATTCAACAGCGACCTGTTCGCCTCCGCCGACTACCGCGCCCACCTGGTGCGGGTGATGGCCGGGCGCGCGGTGGCGGATCTGCTGGCGCGCTGAGGATGCTGCGCGGTCGCGCTCGGCGGCGCTGGCTGCCCGGTTGCTCTCTCGTCTGCCTGGCGCTCCTCAGCGCTGGCGCGCCCGCGGCCGGCGCCGATGGCGCGCTGCGCCTCAACGACATCCAGCTGCTCGGCAGCCACAACAGCTACAAGCTGGCCATGCCGGCCGAGCGCATGGTGGCGCTGCGGGCGGCGAACCCGGAGCTCGCGGCTACCCTGGAGTACGCCCACGTGCCGCTCACCGAGCAGCTCGAACTCGGCGTGCGCAAGCTCGAGCTCGACGTGTTTTACGATCCCGGCGGCGCGCTGTTCGGGCGCGCCGGCAGCACCGCGGGACCGTCCGCGTTCCCGGTGCTGCACGTGCAGAATCTCGACGACCGCAGCAGCTGCGCCAATCTGTTCGATTGCCTGCAGCCGCTGGCCGCCTGGTCCGATGCGCATCCCGGCCACCTGCCGCTGTTCGTCTCGTTCAACGCCAAGGACGACGTCATCGATCGCCCGGGCTTCCTGCGTCCACGCCCCTTCGGCGAGGACGCGTGGCTGGCCCTGGATGCGGAGCTTCGGGCCGCGCTGGGATCGCGGCTGCTGAGTCCGGCGGAGGTGTTCGCCGGCGGTGAGCTGCGCTGGCCGGAACTGGACTCGGCGCGCGGGCGCATTCTGACGGTCCTCGACGAGGGCGGAGAGAAACGTCGCGAGTACGCGAGCCGCTGGCGCGAGCGGGCCCTGTTCGCCAACCTGCCGGAAGGGGAGCCGGGCGCTGCGATCCTGATCGTCAACGATCCCGAGGCGGACTTCGCCAGGATTCAGCGCCTGGTGCGCGCCGGGTTCATCGTCCGCACACGGGCCGATGCGGACACGCTCGAGGCGCGCAGCGGCAGCACGGCGCGCCGCGACGCAGCCTTCGCCAGCGGCGCCCAGCTCATCAGCACGGACTATTATCTCCCGGCGGAGAGCTTCGGTACCGGTTACCAGGTGATGATGCCCGGCGGCGGCGTCGGCCGCTGCAACCCGGTACGGGTCGCCTCAGCGTGCGTCCTCGACGATCTTCCTCAGGAGGCGCTTCAGGAGGGATCGGCCTCCAGGTAGCGCTCCTGGAGTTTCTGCATGCCCTTGATCCAGCGGTCGTAGTCGCCGGTCTTGCGGCGGATGTACTCCACCACCGTGGGATGCGGCAGCACCAGGAAGGTCTCGTCGCGCAGCGCCTGCACAACGGCCTCAACGGCCTCCTCCGGTTCGATCATGCCGTCGACGCCGGCCACGCCCGGACCGCCGGCCGTCATCGCGGTGCGCACCGCCTGCGGACACAGTACCGAGACCTTGATGCCGTCGCGGCCGTGGGTGATGGCGATCCATTCCGCCAGCGCCACCGCCGCGTGCTTGGTCACCGCGTAAGTCACCGATCCGATCTGCGACAGCAGCCCGGCGGCGGAGGCGGTGTTGAGCAGGTAGCCGCCGCCCCGGGCCTTCATACGCGGAACCAGATTGCGGGCGGCGTAGACGTGGGACATCGTGTTCACTTCCCAGATCTTCTGCCAGACCTCGTCCGGTTCATCGAGGCCGCGGCCGACGCCGATGCCGGCGTTGGAACAGAACAGGTCGATCGGGCCGAAGCGTTCCTCGGTCTCCTCGATGAGCGCGATGATGTCGCTCTCGCGGCTGACGTCGACACCCTTGCTCCAGCCGCCGACGGATTCGGCCACCGCCGCGGCGCCCGCCTCGTCGAGATCCGCGGCCACTACGTGGGCGGCGCCCTCGGCGTGGAATCGCTCCACCATGGCCTTGCCAATGCCGCTGGCCGCACCGGTGACGACGACGATTTTGTCCTTCAGTTCCATGGCGTCTCTCCCTGCCGATCTGCGCGCCACATTAGACGTTTACAGACGTCGATTCTATAGTCGGGCCTCCCCCGGGAGCGCGGTGACGAGCGTTTTGCAGGAATCCAATCTGTTCAGCCTGGCTGAGCTCGAAGCCGCGGCCGACGTGGTCTACGCTGCCATGCCGCCGACCCCCCAGTACGCCTGGCCGCTGCTCTGCGAACAGAGCGGCTGCGAGGTCTGGCTGAAACACGAGAACCACACCCCGGCCGGCGCCTTCAAGGTGCGCGGCGGCCTCGTGTTCATGGACCAGCTCGCCCGTGACGGCGCCCTGCCCGCCGGGCTCATTACCGCCACCCGGGGCAACCACGGGCAGAGCATTCCGTTCGCCGCGCGCCGCCACGGCGTGCCGGTGACCGTGGTGGTTCCCGAGGGCAACAGCCGCGAGAAGAACGGCTGCATGCACGGCTGGGGCGCGGAGCTGGTGGTGCACGGCGTCGACTTCGACGAGGCACGCAAGGAGGCGGCGCGGCTGGCAGACGCCCGCGGGCTGATGTTCGTGCCGTCGTTCCACCCGGCACTGGTCATGGGTGTGGCCAGCTACGGGCTGGAGCTGTTCCGCGCGGTGCCGGGTCTCGACGTGGTCTACGTCGCCATCGGCATGGGGTCGGGCATCTGCGGCCTCATCCGCACCCGCGATCTGCTGGGGCTCGACACCGAGATCGTCGGTGTCGTCTCGGACCGGGCGCCCGCCTACGCGCGTTCGGTGGCCGCCGGCCGGGTGGTGGAGACCGACACCGCCCGGACCTTCGCCGACGGCATGGCCTGTCGCATGCCGAACGCCGGCGCCGTGGACTACATCCGTCGCGGCGCGGCCCGGGTGCTGGAGGTGAGCGACGACGAGATCGCTCAGGCCATGCGCGATCTGTACCGGGCCACCCACAACGTGGCCGAGGGTGCCGGCGCCGCCGCGCTGGCGGCGCTGAACCGGGAGGCCGACCGGCAGCGCGGGCGGCGCGTCGGGGTGATCCTCACCGGCGGTAACGTCGACTCCGAGGTGTTCGCCACGGTGCTCAACGGCCGCACCCCGGCGGCGGCATGAGGCACCTGATTGCCTTCGGCTGGCTCCTGGCGGCCGCGGCGCTCGGGGCGGTGCCGGCACCTGCGCCGGCACCCGGGTCCCCGGCGGTCCCGGTCCCCCATGAGGTAATCATCGACGGTCACCCCTTGCGGGTCTGGGAGAAGTCCCCGGCGACGGCCTCAGCCCGGATACTGCTGATTCACGGCCGAACCTGGAGCACCCGGCCGGACTTCGACCTGCACGCAGCCGGCGAGCCGCTGTCGCTCATGGACGGCCTGGTGGCCCGTGGCGTTGCCAGCTTCGGAGTCGATCTGCGCGGCTACGGCGAGAGCCCGCGGGACGAGAGCGGCTGGCTCACCCCGGACCGTGCCGCCGCAGACGTGGCCGGCGTACTCGAATGGCTTGCCGCACGGCACCCGGACGACCCGGCGCCCTACCTGTTCGGCTGGTCTTACGGCGCCATGGTCTCGCAGCTGGTGGCGCAGCGCCGGCCGGAGCTGGTCTCGGGCCTGGTGCTGTTCGGCTACCCGGTGGGCCCCGGCGTCGATCGCGAACCGGATGGCGCGGACGGCCCGCCGCCGCGCCAGCCCACCACCGCCGCGGCGGCGCGCTCCGACTTCATCGTTCCGGGGGCGATCAGCGGAGCGGCGATCGAGGCGTTCGTGGCGGCGGCCCTGGCCGCCGATCCGGTGCGCGCGGACTGGCGGCGTCTCGAGCAGTGGCAGGCGCTCGATGGCGCCGCGGTGCGGGTACCGACCCTGCTCCTCGAAGCCCATCAAGATCCTCTGGCCCGGGACGACGTGCACGCGGCGCTGTTTGCTGCCCTCGACACCGACGATAAGGCCTGGGTGGTGATTCCCGGCGGCGACCACGCCGCGTTCATGGAGCGTCCGCGCCGCTACTTCCTCGAACTGATGGATGCCTTCATCCATCGCGGTGAATGACCGTCCCGGTGCCTGGCCCGGCGCCGCAACTGGGTGGCGCGCGCGGCCTCGACGCTGCGCAGTTTGCAGCGTTGTGCGCCGCCGGCGAGGTGCTGGCGTGGAAGGGCGGCGCACCGGCGGTGCTGGCCTACCGCGAAGTAGACGGCAACCGGCTGATCATCAAGCTGTGGCGCCGCGAGCGGCTGTCGTCGCCGCTGCGCGCCTACCACCGGCGTTTCCGGCGCGCCCTGGAGCAACTCCACGCACGCGGCGTGCCCGCACCGCGCTACGTCGGCCACGGTCGGGTGCGCGGCGACGGCGCCCGCTACGTGGCCTACGCCTACCTCGATGGGGAGCCGCTGCGAGGCCGCCTCGACGCCGTCGGCCCCGAACGCCTGGCCGCCTTTGTCGCCGATCTGCACCAGCGCGGCGTGTATTTCCGGGGGCTGCATCTGGCAAACGTGATTGAGCTGCCCGACGGCCGGCTCGGACTCATCGACGTGCAGGACAGCCGTTTTCGCCGGCGACCGCTGCCGTGGCACCTGCGGGTGCGCAATCTGGGCGGCCTCTGTGCCCATCCGCACGATCTCGACGAGCTCGGCGGCGCCGTCGGTCGCGCGCTGCTGGCCGCCTATGCGGCCGCCATCGGCCTCGACCCGAAGGCCGCGGCCCGGCTGCAGGACCAGGTGGCCGGCCAGATCCGGCGGCGTAGCGCCCGGCGCGCCGCACGCCGGGCACGGCGCGGGCTGGAGCCGTTTTCCCGCTGAGCGTCCTTGTCACTGACAAGATCGAGGCTGCCGGGTATCCTGTTGCACATTCGACAGCCATGCGCCCAGCGCCAGGAGAACCCAGTCATGAGCGAAGCTGAACAGGCCGAGAACCGCCGCGAGATGATGCGCCGGCGCAACCAGGAGCTGGTTGCGGAGTGGGCCATCGACGTCGATCAGGATCCCAACGCGCTGCCGCTCGGAAAGCTCAACCCGGGACATCCGGATCTGTTCGAAGCCAACACCGTGCTGCCCTACTTCGAGCGGCTGCGCAGGGAAGACCCGGTCAACTACACCGACGACAGCCAGTTCGGCCCGTACTGGTCGGTGACCAGGTTCCAGGACATCGTCCACGTCGACACTCACCACGAGATCTTCTCCTCCGACTCGCGCCTCGGCGGTATCCAGCTCGGCGGCCAGCCGGAAGAGGGCGAGCCGGATCCCATGTTCCACCTGCCCATGTTCATCATGGAGGACCCGCCCAAGCACGACGAGCAGCGCAAGGTGGTAGCGCCGATGTTCTCGCCGCGCCACATCGCCGAACTCGAGGAGCTGATCCGCGAGCGCGCCGGCCTCATCCTCGACGGCCTGCCGCGCAACGAGACCTTCAACTGGGTGCGGGAAGTGTCGGTGGAGCTCACCGGGCGCATGCTGGCGACCCTGTTCGCCATTCCCCAGGAGGATCGGGACAAGCTCATCCACTGGTCGGACACCACCCAGAACATCGGCAACCCGGAATTCTTCGAAACTCCGGAGCAGGGCTTTCAGGAGCTGTGGAAGTGCTGGGAGTACTTCGACGCGGTGTGGAAGGAACGGGCCGCCCAGACCGAGCCCGGCAACGACCTGATCTCGATGCTGGTTCACGGCGAGGCGACGAAAGGCATGCCGCCGAACGAGTATCTGGGCAACATCCTGCTGCTCATCGTCGGCGGCAACGACACCACCCGCAACTCCATTTCCGGCGGCGTGCTGGCGCTGAATCAGAACCCGGCCGAGTACGACAAGCTGGTGAACGATCCCTCGCTGGTGCCGAACATGGTTCCGGAGATGATCCGCTGGCAGTCGCCGGTGGCGGACATGGCGCGCACCGCACTGGTAGACACCGAGCTCGGCGGAAAGCAGATCAAGAAGGGCGACAAGGTGGCCATGTGGTACGTCTCCGGCAACCGCGATGACACAGAAATCGAAGACGCCAATCGTTTCTGGATCGACCGACCCAACGTCCGCAAGCACCTGGCGTTCGGGTTCGGCATCCACCGCTGCCTCGGCAACCGGCTCGGCGAGATGCAGCTGCGGGTACTGTGGGAAGAGATCCTCAAGCGCTTCCCGAAGATCGAGGTGGTCGGCGACCCCGTCTATCTGAAGTCGAGCTTCATCCGCGGTATCCGCGAGCTGCCGGTGCGGATTCCGGGCTGATCGCAACCGGGTCGGCTTGTTCCTGCCGCACCCGGGCTTCCGCCCGGGTTATGTTAGGCGCCTCACGCTGAATCGGAACGAGCAGGGCCATGGAATTTGACGAAATCATATCCGTCGCCGGGTACGCCATAGAGGCAGTCGGCGTCCTGGTGGTCGTGATCGGGTCTGTCGTCTCGTCGTTCGTTTTCGTCTCCGGCTACCGCAAGGCGCCTGATGGCCAGGCCTACACGACCTACCGGCGTCAGCTCGGACGCTCGATCATCCTGGGGCTGGAATTCCTGATTGCCGGCGACATCGTGCGTACGGTGGTGGTTGCCGACACGCTGGAAAACATCGCCATACTGGGTCTGATCATCCTGATTCGCTCCTTTCTCAGCGTCACCCTGCACCTGGAGGTCGAGGGACGCTGGCCCTGGCAGTCGGCGAATCAGGATCAGGCGTGACGCCATAGGCGCAACGCCGCCGGGGCTTGCCCGGCACCCGGTAGCTGGGATAATAGGGCGCGGCCGGGCAAAATTCCGGGTTTGCGGCTTTCGCGGGTATGGTTCAATGGTAGAACCTCAGCTTCCCAAGCTGATGATGCGGGTTCGATTCCCGCTACCCGCTCCAACTCGCCTCTGGACTCGATTTCAGTCGATGCTCTTGTTGGAGCGGTGGTAGCGGAGCACGATGTCCGGATCCGGGCTCAGCGAGGTCACTGGGGTTTCCTTGCCCTCGTAGCCCAGCGTCGACAGCACATAGCGCATGCTTTCCAGCCTGGCTTTCTTCTTGTCGTTGGCTTTGACGATGATCCAGGGGCTGTAGGACGTGTGGGTCTTGCTGAACATCTCCTCTTTGTACCGCGTGTAGGCGTCCCAGTTCTCCTGAGCCTTGTCGTCGACCGGGCTGATCTTCCATTGCTTGAGTGGGTTTACCCGCCGCGACAGGAAACGCTCCTCCTGCACGCCCTTCGAGATCGAAAACCAGAACTTCACCAGTTCCAGATCGTCTTCGTAGAGCATGTGTTCGAACTCGGGAACCTGCTGCATGAAGATTCGATGCTGGCGCTCGCTGCAGAAATCCATGACCGGTTCGACGACGGCCCGGTTGTACCAGCTCCGATCGAAGAACACGATCTCTCCGGGATTGGGCAGCTGTTCGGCATAGCGCTGGAAGTACCACTGCCCCTTCTGGACCTCGTTGGGCTTCGGCAGCGCCACGATGCGGGCACTTCTGGGATTCAGATGTTCGATGAAGCGCCGGATCGTTCCGCCTTTGCCCGCGGCATCCCGACCTTCGAAGACGATCGCGACGCGGCGGCCGTTGATCTGGACGTCGCGCTGCAGTTTGACCAGTTCGACCTGCAGCTTCTGCAGTTCCTGCTCGTAGCGCAGCTTGATCAACGCCTTGTTGACGTCGACGTTCTTGGTCGTGAGAAGCTGAATCAGCCCCTTGCGGGTGTTGACCGCGGCCAGCTCCTCTTCGGTCATGCCAACGGATTTCTTGAGTGTCTTGCCGACCAGCTTCTCCTCGTCCGTGAGCGCGTTCTTGCCTCCGCTCGCAGGTATCGATTCGTTCGATTCGGGTGGTGGCGGCGCTATCTGCGACTCGCTCATCGGCAGACTCCGGTCAGTGACGAACAGAAGATGATAGTTCGTCGCCCGCGGTCGATCGGCCGGCGAAAGTACGTAGGCGCTACGCGGGAATACGTACTTACCTAGCTTGCCGGGGTCGTGGTGCCACGGTACGCTCCGCGGCCACGCGCGGTGCGGATCGGTCGTAGCGCAGAGTCACAGGAAGGGGCGGGCAGAGAATGGTCTCACTGAGAGTACGTACCTCCGGGAACGGTGAGGGATTGCGATTCGTGCGAACTGCGGTCGGCGCACTGGTCGTGCTGGTGCTGTCGGCATGCGGCGAAGGCTCATCGGAGTCGGCCGATACGCGGACATCGCAGGATGCTGCGGGCGCCGTAGCGGCGGCCGAGCTGCCCCTGGGGCCGATCAGGCTCTCGGAGGCCTACTCACCACGGTCCGCTGAATCCGCAGCCGTACCCGTTTGCCCATGGCTATCGGACGCGAGCGCCGCGGCGGCGGTTGACGTTGTCATGGGAGACAAGCCGATGGTGCGCCGGTCGGTGACGCCGGAGGAATGCAAATGGAACGTCAATATCGGCTTTGCGTTCAGCATCCGTGCGACGGCTCTCGCGGATGCCGTTGCCCCGTCAGCGATCACCTACAATCTGGACATCGCACCGGTCGTGCGGCCCCAGGACGGTCCCGGCGGAGAAGCCGTCGTGATCATGGACCCGACGTGGGATGCGGAGAATCCGCGCCCGTTCGCCTTCGTCTTCAACACGGACGATCGCCAGTTCAGGATCGGCACGACGGGTGTGAGAACCTCCATCGACAGACTGCGCGCGGTCGCCGATGAGATAGTCGCCTCTCTGCCAGATTCCGCCCCGGTGGTCGCGGCAGGAGCAGCGGAACCGACGCTCGATCCGTGTGTGTATGGAGGAGCAACCCTTGCTGCGCTGTTTGCCGGCCAGCCGGGCGATGAGCTCACGCAGAAGCCGAGTCTGGCGATCTCCACCTGCAGGTACGAAGGTTACGCAGGAAACACCCGAATCGATCTGACCGTCGCCTTCAAAGGCGACCCGCTCGACCCGCCGAACCGCATGGACACGGACTACGCGCTGGTCGACGGCTTCGGCGCCGATGTCTACGTCAAGGACATGTCGCGGAGCGCCGGCTATGGCAGTTCGAGCCGCGCGTATCAGATCGCGCGCCCCGGCGGGCAGATCCGCGTCGATCTGACGGTGTCCGAAGCGACTCTCCCGACGGACGCGGCCGCGCACATCCTGAACAACCTCATCGCGCGGACGAACTGATCGGCCGGTGGCTGCAGAATGGATCATCGCAGCTTCTGGCTGATCACTGGCGACGGGCTGCGGCTCCACGCCCGGGACTACGCGGCCGATGAGGCGGCCGATGGGGGTGTTGCCGTACTCTGCCTGCACGGTCTCACCCGTAACGCAGCGGATTTCGACGACCTGGCCGCGAGGCTCTCACCCCGCTACCGGGTCGTGGTGATGGAGCAGCGCGGCCGCGGCGACTCCGACTACGACAGAGATCCGGCGAATTACCAGGTCGGCACCTACGTGCAGGACGCGATGGCACTGCTGGACGCCATGGAACTGGATCGCCCCGTATTGATCGGCACCTCGATGGGCGGCCTCATGTCCATGGTCATGGGCAGCACGGCGCCGCAGCGGTTTCGCGGCATCGTGCTCAACGACATCGGCCCGGTGGTGGAGCCTGCCGGCGTCGAGCGCATTCGTGGCTACGTCGGGCGCGGTGGCCCGATTGCCGACTGGGACGACGCGGTACGGGCGACCCGGGCCAACAACGAAACTGCGTTCCCCGGCCTCGGCGATGCCGAGTGGCTGGCCTTCGCGAAGCGCCTGTTCCGCGAAGAGCCGGACGGCGGTCTGCGTGCTGCCTACGACCCGGCCATCGCCGAACCGATGAACGCGGACTCAACGTCTGCCGTGCCGGCGGATCTGTGGACGGTGTTCGAGGCCCTGTCGGATCTGCCCATGCTGCTCATCCGCGGTGCGCTTTCCGACATTCTGTCGGCGCGGACCACAGAGGAGATGGCGCGTCGCCATCCGCACCTCGAGTACGTGGAAGTGGCGGATCGCGGCCACGCGCCGCTGCTCGACGAACCCGAGGCGGTGGCCGCCATCGAGGGCTTCCTCGCGCGCCTGTAAAAAATACACTCGCCACGGGAACCGATCAGCGAACCGTGCCCTTGAAGACGGTCGCTCCGGCCTCATTGAAGAGTTGCCGCAGTCTTTTCAGGAGGAACCCATACATGAGCACGTTGGACCAGATCCGCCAGGGATTTTCCAGGGCCTGGGACTCCGTCGCCGAGGGCTGGCGCGAGTTCCGTGAACTCGCCGGTGACGCGCTGACGAGGTTTCAGCCCAAGACGGCCCGCGGTGAGGTTCAGACCGCGGAGGATCGCATCGTTAGTCGCGCGTCCCGCTGGGGGCTGCTGGCGGCCGAAGTGGCCGACGACGAAAACAGCGTTCAGGTGATGCTGGAAGCGCCGGGGCTCGATGCCGGTGATTTCGAGATCGAAGTTCGTGACGACATCCTGATCGTGCGCGGAGAAAAAAAGCTGGCTCGGGAGGAGACCCGCGGCCACTATCACGTCATGGAGCGCGCCTACGGTTATTTCGAGCGTGCGATCCGCTTGCCGGCGGCCGTAGAGGACGAAGACGCCCGGGCGAACTATCGTGCGGGGGTGCTGACGATCTCGCTGCCCAAGTCGAAGTCCGCTCGACCGCGACGGATCGCCGTCGAGTCGAGCTAGGTTCCCTAGAGCCGCGGTCGGGAGCGGCCGGCGCTCAGTGCCTGGATGATGTGGCGCCGATCACCTCGTCGAGCAGCGCCTGGTCGCCGAACTGGCCGCCGCCGCTACCGCCCACGGCGTACTCCGGCCCGACGATCTCGGGACCCTCGCCCGGGGGCAACGGCGGGGTGTAGTAGCCGAGGGCGTAGCTGCCGAGGGTGTAGCCGAGCAGATCCTGGAGTTCCCGGGGCAGCGTGCGCGCGATCTCCGGCGGGCACGACAGGTACTGGTTCTCTTCCTGGCGCAGCCAGCCGAGGGCGTAGGTCAGGTTGGCGCCAATCCGGTCGGCGGCCGAGCGGTTGGCGCCGCCGCCGTGAAACACCGAGCCGGTGTAGAGCAGTACGGAGCCACGCCGCATCACGGCCCTGGCCGTTTCCTCCGGGGTCGGCCGGCGGTCGTCGGGCCAGCGCGTGCTGCCGGGCGCGACATGGGTGGCGCCATTCCCTTCGGTGAAGTCGGTAAGCGCCCAGATGGTGTTGAACTGCGGCTCCACGCCCTGCAGATACGTGCCCCATGCCCAGCGGTCCCGGTGGATCGTCTGGGCGTCCTGTCCCGGTTTGAGGCGGATGATCTGGCTTAGATGAAGCTGGATGCGTGCGCAATAGGGTTTCAGAAACGCCCGTGCCGTAGCCAGCACCGTGTCATCGAGAATCAGCTCGCGGCAGGCAGGCGATCGCGCCACCAGCGCTCCGGTCCGGGTGGTGAGGCGGCCGCTGAAATCGTCACGGCCGTTGCCCGTGGCATCGATGTAGGGTTGGATCTCTTCGAGCACCCGATCGATGCCGGCGGCGTCGAGCCGGTCCGCCAGAACGACTGCGCCGTCCCGGTGGATGATCTCCAGGGCCTGGTCGGTGCCGGCATCGGCGGGCAGGGTGGTGATTCGGGCCGACATGGTCTCTGCTCCCCGGGCCGCTGGCCCTAGCGTCAGTTCCTGTGCACCCTTCTGGCCGCAGGGGCCAGTGGATTCGTTGACCACCTCATCTTACCAGGTGTGCCGACAGGTGCATGGCGTTCGCTACCCACGAGTCCCGGTCCACGGCGACGGCCCTTGCCCGAGCCGGCAGGCCGTGGCGTTATATCGTCTGAGTTCCTGTACACACACGAAACTGCCCAGGCGCACGTGTACGTGATCGTGCCCAGGCCATCAGCTCCAGGAGGAAAACATGAGCCTTCAGGGACAGGGGGCCGACAATCTGAGTTCGCTGACACAGCGAATGGATGGTGCCATCGATCGACTGGCCGCGGACAATGCCGGCGGCGGTCTGTCGCCGATCTGGGAGGTGCTCCAACTCGCGCACGAGCTGATGCTCGAGCCAGGAGGGATCGAGGCGCTCTACGTTCGGGTGCCGGCGCTGGAGAGCGCCGGCGTCTTTCGCGGCAGTGACTGGGACCAACCTCACATCCTGGTTCCGGAGTTTGCGGCGCGAACCGTGCGCTACGGTGAGGTCGTCGCCGCTCAGGTCGAAATGCTCAGCGAGATCCGCATGCTCGCGGTTGCCAAGCGCGACTACACGCACCCGAGCCTGTCAGCCGAGCGTGCTGAACGCTTCCTCGCCCAGGCGATGGCGATGAACCTTGATCTCGCGGTAGGCGATCTGCAGGAGGCGGATCGACTGCGAACCAATCGTCTCGGCTACGCCGCGCGGAACCTGTACCACTATCTGCTGGAGCGCCTCGGCTACGATGACCTGCTCGAGCATCTGGTGGCCGAGGTCTGGCGAATTCTCGCCCAGCGGCCCATTCAGACCAGTGGCGTCAAGCACATGGTGACTCAGATTGCTGTCTGCATGGACAGCCCGGATGTGCTGGAAGTGGAAGCCCGGGCAGACGCCCAGGAGCTGGTTGCCGCCGTTTTCAGCCCGAGCGAGGGCTCTCGCGAGGATCCGGGGGTCGAAACATACCGTGAGCGTCTGGAGGCGATGGACCACGCCGCGCTGCTCCAGGAGGCCATTGCGTTTGCTCAGGCCATGCACCGAACCGGGCTTGTTTCCCCTTATCTGCCGGTTCTCGTTCGCTACCTTCGAAGCCACTGGAACGAACTGATTCCAACGGCGCTGGGACTCAGCCAGACCGGGGCCGACGCGTTTCATTGCTACCCTGCGCTCGTACACCGACTGATCGACGAGGCGGTGTTTCCCGAGACCGGCCAGGCAGCTTATGGCCTCGCCATGATGCTCGAGCGCGGCGTTCTGTTCTCGCCGCCGGTGGCCCCGTCGCTCTGGCGTCAGATCAGGCTCCCGCTGTGTGCGGATGTGGCGGAGAGGATCGCCGCGGTGTTCGGCACAACCCGTTCGCCCGAGTGCTTTCTGCTGGCCGACGTGATCAATGTCCTCGGACTTCCGCTGGGCGTCGGTCAGGGCAATTACCCGACCTGCCAGTCGACCCGCGCCATTTCGATGTGGGCCTACAACGAGCCCGATGTATTGCTGCGGGTCATCGCCTGGGCGGCGCGCGACGGTGAGGTCGTCATGCGTTTCGAAGGGTCGAGCGTTTCCTCCGCAACGCTGAACGCCGGCCTTGCTGCAGGGCCGCCCATCGATGTCGACGCCGTTTCCCTGGTCACCGTGCCGCATCTCGATCGCATCTACTACGAAATGGGTCGCCGCAGCGCGGGGCGCGGCGAGGATCCCCACAAGTGGGTCAACGCCGAGTTCCACGGCGATCACGTCGGACTGGGGTTTCGAATCGCGGTCGATATCCACACGGGTGGCCTGAAGGATTTCGACGGCTTTGTCAGGGATTTCTATGCATGCTACCACCCCTACTACAATGGCAATCTACCCGTTATCAGCCCGCAGCCTGCCGGTATCGCCGTCACCGACAGCGCGAGCAGGTTCCTTGGCTGGCACGCGATTACGATCCAGCGTGTTGCCCTCGACGCCGACCATCGCATGCGGGTGTACTTCTTCAATCCCAACAACGATAAGGGTCAGGACTGGGGCCAGGGTATCGTCACGTCGACGCACGGCCAGGGCGAACTCTACGGCGAGGCATCCCTGCCGGTCGCCGAGTTCGCATCGCGACTCTACGTGTTCCACTACGACCCGCTCGAGAAAGGTGCGGCAGATAAGGTGCCGGGTGAAGAGGTCGACGCGGTCGTGAGACTCGCGCGTGGCAGCTGGGCGACAAGCCGATGAACGGGGCAGGAGTCGGCGCGCCGTTCGATGTCGCGCAGCGTCGCTGCGCATGGACTCGTCACATTCTGTATACTGGGCGTCAACAAGCGCTGTGCGCCGCCAGCAATGACAAACGAGTCAATGACAAGCAAACGAGTCAATGACAAGAATGACAAGCGAGTCAATGACAAGAGAGATGAATGACAGAAAAGATGCGGCACAGAGCGTAGATAGCAGCGTCGCTGGACCGGTTGGTGAACTCACCAGCCGTTCGATGCCGACGACAAGGAGTCTCCTTCTATGTCCACCTCTGAGTTGAATCGCCCCTCGAAGTCCTCGTCAGATCAGCCCACCAAATCCTCGTCAGACGTGCCGAGCGAGGCATCGGCGCGTCAGCCCGAGCAGTCCGGCACCGGCGCGATGGACCCCAACCTGGCGTCGTGGGTCGACCCTACGCTCGATTCCACCAAAGGCACTGAACGGGAAAAAGACCCTTCGAAAGGCTACATTGCTCTTCTGGGTTGGAGCCTCAACGCGATAAAGGCCGCCCAGGCGTTCGATCGGCGCTACGTGGTCGTGGCGCCCAAATGGGCCGCAGACTTCTGCGCGGCTAACAACATCCCGTTCATCTCCTGGGACTTCCTCCGCTTGAACGACACCTCGATCGAGCTTGCGAATCTGCTGAAAGAGCGTGGGGTGGACGTGGCCATCCCCCTGTTCGAAGAAACCGTTGAGTGGTCCGGTGCGATCAACTCCGTGCTCCTCGACAACCCGCGCATGTACGGTCAGTCCATTCTGTTCCGCGACAAGGCCCTGATGAAGCGCCGCGCGCAGCTCGGCGGCATCCGCGTCGGCATCTTCGAGGAGGCGCACGAAAAGGACGACATCGTGCGCTTCATGAAGCGGGTCAACCAGACGCTGCTGCATCTCGACGGCGACCCCGACGACCCGATTCACGTCAAGGCCTTCGATAAGGCCGGCTGCCTCGGGCACCGGATGATCCGCACCATGGAAGAGATCGACCAGATTCCGGCAGAAGAGTACCCCCTGCTCATGGAGAGCCATCTCAATGGATGGGAATTCGCCGTCGAGGCGTGGATTCACAATGGCAAGATCCAGTTTCTGAACATTTCGGAATACGTCACGCTTGGCTACTCGGTGTTCGTTCCCGCCACCAGGGAACTGGAAAGCTGGCGGGATGCGATCACCAAGCAGGTCGAACTGCTCATCAAGACGTTTGATATCAAGTTCGGGCAGATTCACCCGGAGTATTTCGTGACGGCAGATGGCACGATGTACTTCGGCGAAGTCGCCTACCGGCCGCCCGGCTTCAAGGCTTTCGAGCTCATCGAGCGTGCCTATGGCTTCAGCGCTTACCAGGCGTCCATGCTGGTGTTCGATCCGAAGAGCACGAAGCAGGAAGTCAGAGCGTTCTTCCCCGAAGAAGTCGTCGATGCGAAGGGCTATGCCGGTTGTTTCGGTGTCTATCCTCGGCGTCGGGTGGTCAGCCATCTGCAGATCCCGCCGGAGGTTGCCGAGCACCCCTATTTCGACTTCCACGAGCTTCCGGAGCCGGCGGCGGATACCGTGCCGGAACGCTCCGCATTCGGCACGCACTGGGGGCTGGTGTTCTTCTTCGGCGACGATCCGATCAAGATGCGCGACCTGCTCAAGTCCCTGGAGGAACTGGACTTCTACGTGTAGCAAGCAGCACGGACAGGACGGCGTCCTGCGGGGTGGCGCCGACGGTTGTGCCGCCCCGGGCAGGTTCCAATGTTCGCGTACCCGTGCCGAACGAGAGGTTCCCTGCGTTGGCCGGGAGGCGCTTTGGAGACCCGGGAAAAGGCGTTCAGGTCGGTCGGCGTGCGTTATACTTCGACTCTCGCACCAGCGGCGGACTGTGCTGTCGTGCCGCCAGTGACCCGGAGGGTCGGGACCGTTACGTTGCAATCTCACACTGAGTCCGGCGATGGCCCGCCGGCGCTTATGCGCCAGACCTTCGAGCGCTTGGCATCGAGCCTCGCCCAGTCTGGCCCGCTCGTGAACGAGGAGTACCGCGACCAGATGCTCGGCGTATGCCAGCAGCTGCTGGCCGTGCCCGGCGGGCGGGAGTTCATCTACCAGCACATCGGGGCCCTGGATACCGGGGGGCTGTTCGTCGGCACCGACTGGGAAGACCCGGCGATGCTCTCAGCGGCGCTGGTGGGCAACACGCTGAGCGAAGCGAACGCGCCCACCGCCGTTCTGGAGATGGTGAGCGAGATCCGTCTGCTGGCGGTCGCCAACGGCGACCTCTATCACCCGGGCATGGTGCCCGAGCAGGCCCGGCATTTTCTCACCCAGGTCATGGCGCTGAACCTGAACCGCTTTCTCACGGCGGCGGGCGAAGCCGAGCGGGTGAGGGGCGATGCCCTGGGCGAGGTAGTGGACGCGCAGTTCGCCTACCTGAAGGACAATGTCGGCCTGGATGAACTCCTCGGCAAACTGATCGAGGAAATCTGGCGGATCATGGATCAGCGGCCGATTCAGGTGGATCAGGTGAAAGCCATGATCAGCCAGATCGCCGTCGCCATGCAGAATGCCGGATCCGATACCGCCGACACCGCTCTGGGGGCCGACCGGCTGGTGAGCGCTGCGTTCGGACCTACCACCGGGTGCCGTGAGGATCCCGGGCTACCCGCCTACGAGGAGCGCCTCGCGCTCATGGACGCCACCTCCCTGCAGCAGGAGGCCCACGGCTTCGCCCGCGCCATGCACGACACCGGTCTGGTGTCGGACTACCACACGGTGTTCCTGCGCTGGCTGGTCGACAACGGCGAGGCCAACCTGCTGGGCAGCGCCCTGGGGCTGTCGAGCACCGGCATCGACTGCCTGCGCTGCTACGAGGGGCTGATCCATCACCTGATCATGGAAGCGGTGTGGCCGGCCACCAGCCAGACCGTGCTGGGCCTGGCGATGATGCTCGAGCGCGGCGTGCTCTACGTACCGCCGGTGGGTCCGGCGCTGTGGCGGCAGAGTTCCATGGCGCTGGCTCCGGCTGTAGAGCGGCGTTTGCGCACCACCTTCGGCGCCGAGGTCGCGCCGCGCATTCATCTGCTGGCCGGCGTCATCAACCTGCTCGGCCTGCCGCTGGGGATCGGTCAGGGCAACAACCCGACCTGCCAGGCGGCCCGGGCCCTGTCCATGTGGTCCTGTGGCCAGCCGGACTATCTTCTGCACCTGGTCGCACAGGCCGCGGCGTTCGACAATCTGATCATGACCTTCGAGGGCCAGGACATCGACGGTGCCGCCGCCCGGGCCGCGCATCCGCACATGGTCCTGCTGGACGTGGATCCGGTGTCGGTGGTGCTGGTCGCGCTGCTCAACGGGATCTACGAGGAGATGGGCGCGCTCTGTGCGGATCGACCCGAAGATCCGCACAAGTGGATCAACCGCGAGCTGCACGGCTGGTGGGTCGGTCGCGAGTTCAACATCGTCGTCGACGTGGCCGACGGCGCACTGATCAATCTGCGCGGCTTTCTGAAGAACTTCTGGGCTACCTATCATCCGATGTACAACGGCAACCAGCCGGTGATCCATCCCCAGCCCGCGGGCGTAGCGGTCACCGACAGCCTGGCCCGATTCGTCGGCTGGCATGCCATTACCATTCTGCGGGTGGCGCTCGATCAGTCCCAGGAGATGCGGGTGTACTTTTACAACCCCAACAACGACAGCGGCCAGAGCTGGGGCAACGGCGTGGAGGTGTCCACCCACGGCAACGGCGAGCGTCATGGCGAGGCGTCGCTGCCGTTCGCGGATTTCGCCTCGCGGCTCTACATCTTCCATTCCGACCCGCTGCAGCGGGTGGGCCTTCCCCGGGTGCCGGAAGGGGAGCTGAAGGCCGCGATGAAGATGACCCGCGAGAGTTGGGGCCAGGATCGCGAGGAGCGTTGATCGACGGCGCCCCACGGACCTTCAGACCAGCGTCACCTGCCACAGGCCGCGCACCGAGTTAGCCAGATACACCGCCCGGGCCCGGTGCAGGTCATCCGGCGTGAGCCGGCCCTCCACCACGGTGCCTGCGGTCAGCAGCTCTGCCCGGAATAGGCCCGGAAGCAGGCCGGCGGCGGCCGGTGGGGTCACCAGTGTGCCCTGGAGATCGACCACCACGTTGGCGATGGTCGACTCGGTGACTTCGCCAGCCAGATTCACCAGCAGCACGTCGTCGGCCTCGCCACGGGCTGCTGCATCCCGGCGCGCCGTGTCGTAGATGTCGCGCCGTGTGGTTTTGTGGCTGACGAAGGGGTTGCCGGCCAGAGCGAGCGGGTTGCGGGCGATGGTGACCCGCTGCGGCGCCGGCAGCGCCGCCAGGGGCCGGACGGTCACGGCCGGTCGTCCACAGGCGTCGACAAGCAGGCGAACACGGTGCGTTTCGGCGGGCAGATCGGCGGTTGCCGCCTGCAGCGCCGCGAGCACTGCGCCGCGATCCACGGGCCTGCTGAAGTAGCCTGCGGCGCGGGACAGGCGGTCGAGGTGGGCTTCGAGCAGGCTGCAGCCGCGCTCCGGTGTCCACAGCAGAGTTTCCAGCAGCGCAAAGTCGGCGGCCGACGGCCAGCGCAGGATCCGCGCTTTGGTCCGGGTTTCCTCCAGTTCCTCTGCCGCCGCGGAGTCCCAGAGTAAGCCGCCGCCGACGCCGTATTCGGCGCGGCCGCAGCGTTTGTCGAGCAGTACCGTGCGGATGGCGACGTTGAAGCGGGCATCGCCGCCGGCTTCGATGACGCCGATGCTGCCGGTGTAGATCTGCCGCGGGGTGGGTTCGAGCGCGCGGATGATCTCCATGGTCCGACGCTTCGGCGCGCCGGTTATGGAGGCTGCCGGGAACAGGGCCCGGAAGATCTCTGCGAGCGATGCGCTGGTGTCACCGCACACCGTGCTGGTCATCTGCCACAGGGTTGGATACGGCTCCAACCGGAACAGTTCGTGAGCGGTGACGGTGCCGACGTCGGCCAGGCGGCCAATGTCGTTGCGCACCATATCGGTGATCATGAGATTCTCCGCGCGGTTCTTCGCCGAGCCCCGCAGCCAGTCCGCGCGTTCGGCATCGGACCGCGGGTTCTCGCCCCGCGGCGCCGTGCCTTTCATGGGCCTCGAGGTCAGCCGCCGGCCTCGGCGGGAGAAGAACAGTTCCGGGGAGGCACTGCAGATGGCCCAGTCCGCGGTTTCCAGGAGGGCCCCGAACCCGCCTTGACCGCCGCCGTCCGGGTCGTCGACCGGCGCAACGCCCGCTGGTCCGGCGGCGCTTCCCACCATGGCCCCGAGCAGCCGTCTGGCCAGGTCCGGGACGCCGTCGGGCAGACGCGCCTGCAGGCGATAGCTGAAGTTCACCTGGTAGGTGTCGCCAGCCTGGATCCAATCGCGGATGTCTGCCACGGCGGCGCCATACGCGGCGCTGTCGAGGTCCGACCGCCAGTCCAGAGGTGCCAGCGTTCCGGCCACGGGGGCGTCGCCCCGGCACACGTCCCGAAAAAGGGCAAACCAGGCCGTCGGCAACCGGCCTGGCCGGTGCGCGCTGAGACGGACATCCAGCCCTGGCGCGGCTTCGTAGGTGACGAAGCCCACCGCATGGGCGCCTTCGGCGGCGGCGCGGCGTTCGGCTTCTTCGATGATCCCGGCGACCTCGGCCGGGCTCTCGGCGCTCAGTACGGCCAGGGGTCGTCGATACTCGGACCAATGACCGTCTGCCTGCTGAATCAGGGCCCGGGGCGTTTCCATGTGGCCGTGGCCGTCAGCGCGATTCGCGCTGCACCCAGCGGCTGGTGGCGCTGACGTCCTCCACCGGACGTCCCGCGTCCTGCCAGCCGGCGAAGCCGAGTTCCAGATGGGCGACCCTCGGGAATCCCATCTCCTGCAGGGCCAGCGCCGCCAGGGCCGAGCGCCCACCACCGGCGCAGAACAGCACGGTGCGCCGGCCCTCCTGGAAGTAGTCCCGGTAGTAGCGGCTCTGCGGGTCAGCCCAGAATTCCAGCATGCCGCGCGGCACGTGCACCGCGCCGGGAATGGTACCCAGGTTAACGCGCTCCTGAAGCTCGCGGATGTCCACGACCAGGGGCGGCGGGTCGCCGCCGAGCTCGTCCGCCAGCGCCTCGACGCTGAGATTCTCGATCTGGCCTTTCGCGCGTTCGACGTCGGCGAAGATGCTGCGAATCGGCATGTCGGCTTCCTGAGCGTGGTTGGAGCCAGCCAGGATTGGACCGCCGCGGCGCGCTGTCAAGGTGACCGCCGACGGCGCTGCAGTAGAATGCGGCGTTTCCGTGACCGCAAAAGGTAGAAGGCGAATGCCAGGCACCGGTCGACCGGTGATAGAGGCTCCAGGCTGATGCCAGGCACCATCTACTACGGCTGGTGGATCGTGGCCGGGGTGTTCTTCGTGCTCACGGTCTCGTCGGGATTCGGCTTCTACAACCTGTCCGTTTACCTGAACGTGCTGGCGGCCGCGCGGGGATTCTCCGTCTCCGAGGTGTCGCTGGCCGTGAGCCTGTTCTTCGTCGTCGGCGGCCTTACCGGGATGCTGGTGGCCCGGCTGATCGATCGCTTCGACGTGCGCTGGGTCATGCTCGGCGGCGCGGCGCTCGGCGGCATGGCCCTCGGTTCGGTGGGCACGGCGGATGCGTTGTGGCAGCTCTACCTGCTTTTCGCCCTGTTCGGTATCGGCAACAGCGCGATTTCCATCGTCACGGCCACCACCCTGATTACCCGCTGGTTTCCCGGCTCGAATCGCTCGGTGGCGCTGTCGGTCGCCTCCACCGGCCTGTCCGCCGGCGGCATCGTTCTCACGCCCGTGTCCGCGCGCTGGCTCAATGCCTGGGGCCTGGAAGCGACCATGCCGTGGTTCGGGGCGTTGTTCTTCGTGCTGGTGGTGCCGGTGGTGCTCTGGGTGGTGCGCGGCCACCCGCCGCCGCAACGCCACCCGATGGCGGAGTCCGGCGGCGGTCGGGTTGCCTGGCGCTACGCCGACGCGGTGCGCAGCCGGTTCTTCGTCCTGGTGACGCTGGGCTATGTGGTGTGCATGGGTTCCCAGGTGGGGGGGATAGCGCACCTGTACAACCGCGCCGAGCAGGTCGCCGACTTCAGGGCCGCCGCCGGCGCCGTGCAGGCGCTCACGCTGATGAGCATTCTCGGCCGCTTCCTCGGCGGATGGCTGGTGACTCGGGTGCCGATCCGCTGGTTCACTCTGGGCAATCTGCTCGGTCAGGCCGCGGGCCTGGCGGTGGTCGCCACGGCCGCCGGTCCGGGTCAGGTGATCGCTGGCGCGGCGCTGTTCGGCGCCACTGTGGGCAATCTGCTGATGCTCCATCCGCTGTGGCTCGCCGACGCTTTCGGCGGCCAGGCCTACGCACGGATCTTCTCGCTGTCCAACGCCGTTTCGGTGTTCGGCGTGGCCGCAGGTCCGGCGCTCATCGGTGCGGTGTTCGACGCGGTGGACTACCGGCTCGGCTATCTCACCGCGGTGGCAGGCTCGCTGCTGGGGTTCGTGCTCATGTGGTCGGCGGGCGCCCGCCCGGTACTGGTACGGGCCGGATGATCGTGGTCCCATCGGCCTTTTCGCGGCGGCCCCGGCCGCCAGTCTGGATTGCGGAGTCGAAGATGCCTCTCGTGTTGCTGCTGTTGAGTCTCATCGCCGCGCTGGCGGCGCCCGCGGTCAGCGGCGCGGCGCTGCCCGCCCGGCTGGCGGACGGCCAGGCACTGCCGAGCCTGGCGCCGATGCTGGAACGCACCACCCCGGCGGTGGTGAACATCGCCACCTACACCACCGTCCAGGTCCGCAATCCGCTGCTCGAGGACCCGTTCTTCCGGCGCTTCTTCGACGTGCCGGACCGGCGCCGCTATCGGCGCACGCAGAGTGCCGGCTCCGGCGTCGTGGTGGATGCGGCCGGCGGATACATCGTCACCAACAACCACGTGGTGGCGCGGGCCGACGAGATCACCGTTACCCTGGCAGACGGGCGTTCCCTGGCGGCTGAGCTGGTGGGCACCGATCCCCAGGTGGATCTGGCGGTGCTCAAGGTGGCGCCGGAAAACCTGCAGGAGATCGAGTTCGCCGACTCGGCGGCGCTCCGGGTAGGCGACTTCGTCGTCGCCATCGGTAATCCGTTCGGTCTCAATCAGACGGTCACCAGCGGCATCGTCAGCGCGCTCGGCCGCAGCGGGCTCGGCATCGAGGGCTACGAGGATTTCATTCAGACCGATGCTTCGATCAATCCCGGCAATTCCGGGGGCGCGCTGGTGGATCTTTCCGGGCGCCTGGTGGGGATCAACACCGCCATCCTGGCGCCTTCCGGCGGCAACGTCGGCATTGGCTTTGCCATTCCCGCCAACATGGTGGGTGCCATCATGGCGCAGCTCATCGATCATGGCGAAGTGCGCCGCGGCTATCTCGGCCTGGCGGTGCAGGCGTTGAACGTGGAGCTGGCTCAGGCATTCGGTCTGGAACGCCACGACGGCGTGGTGGTGGTGGAGGTCGAGGCCGGCAGCGCGGCCGCCGAGGCCGGCATCGTGGCCGGCGACATCATCGTCGGCGTGGGCGACCGACGTATCCGCCGGATCACCGACTTCTACGGCCAGGCGGCGGTCATCTTCGTCGGTGACGAAGTCGGCATCGAGATCCTGCGCGACGGGCGTACCCGGGCGCTGAAGCTGGCCGTCGGCGACGACCACCTGGAGCAGGTGGGCGGGGAACGCATCGATCGGCGCCTGGAAGGCACTGAACTGCAGAACTTCCGCAATCAGGACGACAGCGGTCTCGGCGCCGGGGTGCTGGTGACGAAGGTGGCCGAGGACAGCCGCGCCTGGCTGCACGGGCTGCGGCCCGGCGACGTCATCGTTGCCGCCAACCGGCGCGCAATCCGCGACCTCGCCGATCTGCGGGAGGGAGCCGGGTTGAGCGGCGCACAGCTGCTGCTGCGCGTCTACCGCTCCGGGCAGTTCGGCTACGTCGCGATCCGCTAAGGGAACCACCCTTCCCGGCGCGCTGCGCCCTGCCCTGCCGAACGCGACAGGCTCTGCGTTGCGCAGACTTGTTGATCAGAGGTTCCCTAGTCGAACATGATGACGCTGCGGGCAACCTCGCCGGTTTTCAGCGCCTCGAGCCCGTCGTTGACGTCTTCCAGCTTGATCCGCCGGGAGATCAGATCGTCGAGGTGCAGACGCCCCTGCAGATAGAGCTCGACGAACCGCGGCATGTCGACGCGAAAGCGGTTCGAGCCCATGTTGGACCCCTGCAGCTTGCGCTCCATGAGGAATTCGGGGCCGTGCAGCTCGATGTGGGTGCCGACCGGAATCATGCCGATGATGGTGGCGGTGCCGCCGCGGGCCAGCATTTTGAAGGCCTGCTCGGCGGTCTGCTTCAGGCCGATGGCCTCGAAGGAGTAATGCACGCCGCCGCCGGTGAGCTCGCGCACCGCTTCGATGGGGTCGTTGTCCTTGGCGTTGACCACGTCGGTGGCGCCGAACTTGCGCGCCAGTTCCAGCTTCGACGGCACCATGTCCACGGCAATGATCCGCGCCGCACCGGCGATGGCGGCACCGTTGATGGCCGACAGGCCGACCCCGCCGCAGCCGATCACGGCGACGGTGCTGCCGACTTCGATCCGGGCGGTGTGAATCACCGCGCCGACGCCGGTGGTGACCCCGCAGCCGATCAGGGCAGCGCGATCCATCGGCATGTCCTCGCGGATCTTGGCGATGGCGTGCTCGTGGACCAGCATGTACTCGGCGAACGACGACAGGTTGAGGAACTGGGCCAGCGGCTCCTTGCCCTTGATCAGTCGCTGTGGCTGCTCGGGCGGGCGCTGCAGTTCGGGCTCCTGGCACAGCGACATGTGCCCGGTCAGGCAGTACTCGCAGTGACCGCAGAACGCGGAAAGACAGGTGATCACGTGATCGCCCGGCTTGACGTAGGTGACGTCGGCGCCCACGGCTTCCACCACGCCGGCGGACTCGTGGCCGAGCACCGCCGGCAGCGGATACGGGTAGGAACCGTTCTGGAAGTGCAGGTCGGAGTGGCACACGCCCGCGGCCGCCGTGCGGATGAGCACTTCCCTGGGGCCGGGGTCGCCGTGCTGGATGTCTTCGATCTCGAGTGGCTTGTTGATTTCTCGCAGGACGGCGGCCTTCATGATGCGGTGCCTCGATAGCGTGTGGAAACCCTCGAGTTTGCCAGCGCACCTGGTGGATTACTACTTCGCCCGGGGTAGACTGCTCCATTGAACGGGGCGGGTCGCCCGGGGGTGGAATGGTCTGGGTTCTGGTGGGTCTCGGTTCGAATCGCGGCGATTCCGTCGCCATTGTCCGCGAGGCGTTGGATCGGCTGCAGGATTTCGCCGCCGCCGGCGTGCGCGGATCGAGCCTGTGGCGCACCTCGCCGGTGGACTGTCCGCCGGGATCCGGCGACTTCATCAACGCCGCGGCGGCCTTCGAGCCGCGCCCCGGCGTCTCCCCGGAGGCTCTGCTCGCGGGTCTCAAGGCCATCGAACGTGACTACGGCCGGCAACCCGTGGGGGTGCGGAACGCGCCGCGGGAGCTCGACCTCGACCTGCTGCTGTTCGGCGACGAAGTTCGCCAGGCCGACGATTTCGTGCTGCCCCATCCGCGGGCGGTGAACCGGCTGTTCGTGCTGGCGCCGGCGGCCGAGGTGCTGCCCCAGGCGCGCTGGCCCGGCACCGGCCGCTCGGTGGCAGAGCTGCTGGCCGCGCTGCACAGCGACGAGTGCGTCGAGCGCCTTCCCGAGCCGCGCGCCTCGGCCGGGCGCCATGAGTAGGCGGCGGCCGCTGCTCCTCGCCGTCACCCTCGCCGGCCTGCTCGGCTCCGGCGCGGTGGCCGGCTACGAGCCCCAGGTGCATCAGCGGCTGACGTTCTTCGCCGCGAAGGTCCTCAACCGCTGCGTCGAAGGTTCTCCGGTGGCGCCGCTGACGCCGCTGCAGGTGCGCTTCATCGCCAACGGCAACATGGGCCTCGCCAGCAGCAATGCGCTGATCCGGTTCTTCCGCTGGAGCTATTTCGACGTGGCGGACCGTGACGACCGCCAGTTCCTGTGGCTGATCAGCACCCGCTTTCTCGACGACTTCGACGCGGTGTCCGAGCGCTTCGAGGCGAACGAGGACGCCGCCGAGCGCTACCAGGAGCTGGGACGAATCGTCAGCTACGTGCAGCTGGTCAGCGCGCCGTCGCGCGCGCTGCCGGTGTACACCGCGCGATTCTGGCGCTGGAGCTTCGGCGATCGGTTCGACGATTACCCGCTCGACGGCGCGGCCCTGGAGGCCGCCCTCGGCGCCACGGACTGCGACTTCCTCGAACCGCCGCCCGAGAGCTATCGTGACGTCCTGTTCGATGTCGCCCGCGACACCCTGGCAGCAGTGCGGGCCCCCGTGGACGGCCTGCCGACGACCTGGGAGTCGTTCTGGACGCCGGGGCGGAAGCCCGGTGATTTCGGTGACTACGGCCCCGCGGGCAACAACTTCGGACGCAAGGTCGAGTTCCGTTGCCTCGGCGACCCGGCCGAACGCTGTGTGCTGCTGGAGGACGATCCCCTGTATGCCGAGTTTGCGCTGGCGCGCCAGCTTGCGGCCGTGCGCGGTACCGCCCGGGTGATGCTCCTGTACCAGCGCCAGCATGGAGACGCGCGGGTTCAGCAGGCGGACCGCTGACGCGCTGGCGATGTCCGGCATCGACATGTTCTGCGCCGCCGACGACCAGCATCGCGTGGTCCTGCTGGTGGACCTGCTGCAGCGGGCGGGGCAGCGGGTGGAGCTGCGCCCGGAACCGACGCCGGAACCCACCGACCCCTGCCTCGTCGCCTGTACCCGGCGTGCCCTTGCGGAGCCCTGGATCGCCGAGCTGTTCGCACGCGGCACTGACGTGGTGGCGGTACGCCTGGACGGCACGCCGTTGCCGGGACCGTGCGCACGCAGCATCGACATGCAGAACTGGCCGGCGCGTTCCGCCGACCGCCAGGTCGCCGCGCTGGTAGGCTGGCTGCTGCAGCACGGTAGTGGCGCGGCGTCCGTCGAGGTGGCCGGCCTGGCGTCCGGCTCGCGTCTGGAGGCCGATCGGCACGTCCCCGTGCGGCGCCGGCGGCAGCGTTCCAGCGACTCGGTCCGCGCCCTGCTGGTGCTCGTGGTGCTGGTGCTCGGCGGTGGGCTGTTGTGGCTGTCGGCCCCGGAGCCGGGGTCCCGGGACCACGACGAGGCCGCGACCTCGATCATGCTGGATTCGCCGGCACTGGCCCCGGTTTCCGGGGACGGCCCGGGCGGCGCTGCGGCGGCGTCCAGTGAAATCGGGTCGGTGGCCGCTGGCGCAGCGTCGTCGCCGCCGCCCGCGGAGCCAACGGCTGCGGAGCCAGCGCCTGCGGAACCAACGCCAGCGGGCCCACCGGCGGACCAACCGCGCCCGGAACAAGCGCCAGCACAGCCGCCCGCGCCGCTGTCCGCGCAGCCTGCGGCCGCGCCGCCGCCGCAGACCGCGGACGCGCTGGCCCATCTGTGCAACGCGCGCAGCGTGGCGGCGGCCCGTGCCTGGGCGGCGGCATTGAACTGGAAGCAGCGGCGCCGCCTGCCCGACGAGCCCTGTGTGCGCCGGCTGTTGGAACGCCCGGGATTTTCTGAGCTCGAGGAGCTCGTCGAGGTGCCCTGAGCCGCGCGCCGGGGCATAATCCGGCGGGAGGCGGATTTCCGATGCACGAACCCTTTCTCAGCGGGATCAAGGTCGTCGACCTGGGATCGTTTCTGGCTGCGCCCGCCGCGGCCACGGTGATGGCCGACTTCGGCGCCGAGGTGATCAAGGTGGAACCGCCGGAAGGCGACGGCCTGCGCCGCCTGCTGGCCGGCGCGCCGGTGGATTACTTCTGGCTGCTGACCTCGCGCAGCAAGCGCAGCCTGAGCCTTGATCTGAAGAGCGAAGGCGGCGCCGAGATTCTGCATCGTCTGGTGGCCTGGGCCGACGTGTTCGTCACCAACTACCGCGACAGCCTGCTGGAAAAGCTCGGCCTTCGGTACGACGACCTGCAGCCGGTGAACCCGCGCCTGATCTACGCCCACGTCTCCGGCTACGGCCGCGCCGGCCCCGAGGCTGCGCGCCCCGCGTTCGATACCACCGCCTGGTGGGGGCGCAGCGGCCTGCAGGAATTCACCCGCGACGTCGGCGCGCCGCCGATCATCTCCGCTCCCGGCATGGGCGATCACGCGACCGCGATGTCGGTGTTCGGCGCGGTCATGGCGGCGCTCTACCGCCGTGAGCGGACCGGCAGGGGAGCGCTGGTCGGCACGTCGCTGCTGGCGAACGGCATGTGGAGCAACGGCATGGTGATGCAGGCGATGCTCGCCGGCGAAGACTGGTCCACACGCAAGCACGACGGCGAACGGCCGCGCCAGGCGCTGGCCGCACTTTACCGCACCGGCGACGACCGCTGGGTTCAGCTGTCCCTCCTGAATCCGCTCCGCGAGTGGCCGCTGTTCTGCGAGGCCATGCTGCATCCGGAGTGGCAGCAGGACGCGCGCTTCGCCAGCGCCGAAGCGCGTCTCGTCAACGCCGACGACCTGGGCGCGCTGATCGGCGACGCGATCGGGTCGTTCACCCTGGAGGAGTTCCGTGGGCGCATGGAGGCGCGCGGCCTCACCTACGGCTTCGCCGCCCGGAATCGCGAGCTGGTGGCGGATCCGCAGCTCATCGAAAACGGCATGCTGGTGGCGACGGAGGAAGCCGAGGGACCGTACACGCGCACTGTGAGCAACCCCATCTACCTGTCCGAGGAGACCAAGCGCACGCCGTCGCGGGCGCCTGCCATCGGCGAGCACAGCGTCGAGATTCTGCGCGAACTCGGCTGCGGCGACGACGAGATCGATCGCTGGGTGCAGCGTGGCGTGGTCACCCAGCAGTGAAGCTCGGACTGACCCCCTGGCTGCCCCGGGATCGCACCGCCGCCGGTCTGTCCGACCAGGCGGCGCGCGCCGAGGCCCTCGGCTACGACTCCTTCTGGCTGCCGGAAAATCACTTCAACGAAGACGCCATCCCGGATCCGCTGATGCTGCTGGCCGCGGTGGCGGCGGCGACCTCGCGGATCCGTCTGGCCACCACCTCGTATCTGCTGCCCCTGCGGCATCCGCTGCAGGCGGCCGAGCAGGTGGCGGTGCTCGATCAGCTGTGCAACGGTCGAGTGATCCTCGGCGTCGGGCGGGGCTATGCCGCGCCCATGCTGAGGGCGTTCAACGTCCTGCCGCGGGACAAGCGCACGTTGTTCGAAGCCTGTCTGGAGATCATGCTGCGTGCCTGGTCGGGCGCACCGGTGTTGGTCGAAGAAGGCAGCGAGCACGCCGTGTCGGTGGCGCCGCTGCCGGTACAGAAACCGCATCCACCGGTGTGGGTGGCCGCGTTCGGTCCCAAGGCGCTGGCTCAGGCAGGCCGGCTCGGGTTGCCGTATCTGGCGTCGCCGGTGGAGCCCATCGCCGTGCTCGAGGAGAATTATCGTCTGCACCGCGGCGCCCTGGCGTCGGCAGGACGGCCGCTGCCCGACGAAGTGCCGCTGATGCGGGCACTGTTCGTCACCGGCGCCGCCGCCGAGACCCGCGCGCTGCGCGAGGTCATGCAGACCCAGGCGCGCTCCAGTGGACGCCTGCCGGAGGACGCCGACGTGGAGGACTGGACCATCGTCGGCGAGGCCAGCTACGTGGCCGAACGCGTGGCCGAGTACCGCGAGCGCCTGGGCATGACCCATCTGGTGATCGCGCGATTGCGCAGCGGCGGGCTCGACCCGGCCCGGGTGGAGCGCTCGGTGGCGCGCGCCGCCGAGATTCTGTTGGGATGACGGGGAGGACTCACTGTTGAGCTATCGGATTCTGTGGCCGGCCATGCGCTGGCCGGACGATCGGGAAATCGAAGTCGCCAGCGTCGGCGCCCGGGGCCAGGCGGAGTTCTGCGAGCGTGTCGAAGACGTCAGCGACGAGCAGTGGGCGGCGTGCGATGCGCTGGTGACGGTGCAGGACATTCCTGAGATCTACCGCTCGCGCCTGCAGCGCTGCCGCATTCTGGTGACGCCGAAAGTCGGTTTCGACAACATCGATCTCGGCGCCTGGGGCGCGCTCGGCGTGCCGGTCTGCAACGTGCCGGACTACGGCACTCAGGAAGTCGCCGACCACGCCATCGCGCTGATGATGTCGCTGATGAAGGGCATCACCTTCCACACCCGGGAGCTGAAACGCGCGCTGCGCGACAACTGGCGGCCGGCGTTGAATCCGTTCGGCCGGCGTCTATCCGTGTGCACCTTCGGCGTGGTCGGTCTCGGCAGGATTGGCACCGCGGCGGCGCTGCGAGCGAAGGCCCTCGGCATGGACGTGGTGTTTTTCGATCCGTTCCGCGAGAGCGGCGCCGATCTGGCGTTGGGCATCCGCCGGGTGACCACCCTCGAGGCGCTGTTCGAGACCTCGGACGTGGTGAGCCTGCACCTGCCGCTCGGGCCGGAAACCGAAAAGCTCATCAACGCCGAGGTACTCGCCCACAGCAAGCCCGGTTTGATCCTGATCAACACGGCGCGCGGGCCGATCATCGATCTGGACGCGTTGCACGAGGCTCTGCAGAAGAACCTGGTGCAGGCGGCCGGACTCGACGTGCTGCCCCAGGAGCCGGCCAACCCGTCGCATCCGCTGCTGGCGGCGTGGGTGGCGGACGAAGACTGGATCGACCACCGCCTGGTGATCACGCCGCACTCGGCCTTCTTCACCCCGGAGAGCGTTTACGACATGCGTTTCAAGGGCGGCGAGCTGGCCATGACGTACCTCACCGAGGGGCGCCTGCAGAACTGCGTCAACGAGCCGTTTCTCAAGGATCGGCGATAGCGACCTCGCTCAGTCGAGCACGTGCATGGTGTCGACCTGCAGGTAGCGCTTCAGTCTGGCGGTGAGCCAGTAGAACGGCAGCGTGTCCGCCAGCGCCACGAACATCTTGAACAGGTAGTTGCTGCCCATCAGCGCCACCATGGCGGCCAGCGAAATCCCGCCGGCCAGGTAGGTGGCGCCGAAGGTCACGGTGATCACCATGAACGAATCCACCAGCTGGCTGGTCAGGGTCGAGAAGTTGTTGCGCACCCACAGGTGCTTGCCCTTGGTCAGGCGCTTGAAGAAGTGGAACAGCTGCACGTCGCAGTACTGGGCGGCGATGTAGGCCATCATCGACGCGAACACGGCGCCGGAGGTACAGGCGTAGAGCAGCTGGAACAGCTCGACGCTGCCTGAGAGGGTCTGGCCGTTGGGTAGCGCCAGCTCTTCCGCCACCTGGATCACCTGCCACGGCGGCTGGTTGGCCGGATCGACGGCCGGCAGAGCGTTGCCGAGCCAGAGCATGCCGAGAATGAAGAAGTTCAGGCTGAATCCGACCCAGACCAGGAAGTTGGCGCGGCGGCGACCGTACAGCTCGCAGATCAGGTCGGTGCAGAGGAAGGTCAGCGGGTAGGGCAGCACGCCGACGGCAAGCTGCAGCGGGCCGATCTCCACGAAGCGGGTGATGCCCACGACGTTGAGCAGGGTCATGGCGCAGAGAAAGAATCCGGCCAGCACCAGAAAGACGCGCTCGCGGCGCTCGTAAAGCTCCGCATCCGGATGCGGCCGATCCTCCGGGCGCTCCGGCGCCCAGACCCCCTCCTGCTCTGCCATCAGCGCTCCACCTGACCGAGGTTGGCGTGCACGACGGCGCCGTTGAGCACCGGATGGGTGGCCGCGAACAGCAGGGTCTCGGCGATCTCGGTGGGATCGATGAGGCGGTTGAAGGCCGATATCGCCTGCACCGCGACCAGGGCGTCGACGGGCACGTGCTGGCGCAGCATCTCGGTGTCGGTGAAGCCGGGGCATACGCACACCGTGTGCACGCCGCTGCCGGCGAGGTCCTGACAGGTCGCGCGCATCATGCCGACCATGGCGTGTTTGCTGGTCACGTAGCTGTAGCTGCCCGGGACCGCCTTCTCGGACAGCGTCGAGCCGACGTAGAGAATGGCGGAGCCCGGTTTCATGTACGGAAAGCAGAGCTGATTCAGCGCCGTGGGCGCCACGACGTTCACGGCGAGCACGTCCTGCATGGCGCGCGCGCTGGTGTCCACGGCGCGGTCGTTCTCCATGCGCGCTGCGTTGTGCACCAGAACCAGCGTCTCTGCCTGCTCCAGCTCGCGGCGCAGGGGTGCGTCGATGGTGTCGATGAAGTCCGGATCCGCGAGGTTACAGCTCAGGTGCAGCGCCTGCGCAACCGGACACGGCCGCCGCGACAGGTTGATCACCCGGAAGCCTGCGTCGGCAAAGAGGTGTGCGGTGCTGGCGCCGATGCCGGCGCTGCCGCCGGTGATCAGAAGCGTCTTCATGCCTGCGCTCCCGGGCTGTGCCAGCGCGCCCCCGCCCACTGACCGGGGCCGGAGGAGACGCGAACTTCCAGCGACAGGATCTCGAGTCCGGTGATGAGCGGGTCTTCACGCAGGCGTTCGAGGAACCACGCTGCCATCTCTTCCACGGTAATGTTGCGTACCGGCAGGGTGAGGACGTCGCGGGGCAGAAACGGGATCCGCTCGTCGGCGAAAAGCGCGACCAGGTAGCCGTCGCGCTGCTCCAGGCGCAGGTGCGGCGAACGTTCCGGGAGCAGCACCTTCTCGTCGAGTCCGTCGCACAGCGACTTCAGCGCGTCCTTGAAGACGTTGTAGTCGAAGGTCAGACCGTCGTCACCGACGGGGCCCTGCACCGTGGCCTGCACGTAGAACGTGTGGCCGTGCAGATCCTCGCGCTCGGTGGCGGAGAACAGCGTGAAGTGCGCTGCATTGAAGTGCAGATAGTCCTTGCTGATCTCGATGGTGCTGACGGTGGGCGCTGGCATGACCGATGGATGCTATCACAGGGTTTTGTCGGTGCTGCGTGAAACGTCGAGGGGGCTGGCCGAGGCCCGCGACGCGGTCTATTCGCTGCGGATCCGGTCCTGAATGAGCCCGTAGAAATACTCCTGACCGCGCTCGAAATACCAGCCCAGATGCGACCGGCACCCGGAACAGCTGGCGAGGCGCCAGTAGAACCCTGGAAACCACGTGTCCGCCGAGGTGGGTTGGCCGGAAAGGTCGCAGCCCAGGGCATCCCGGTAGCAGGCCACCTGGAAGCGGATGCCGTAGGGATTGGTGCAGTGGTGGGTGTGGCTGCCGTTGATGTCGACCACATCGGACTTGCGCGCCACGGCCTGGGCGCACACGCTGCAGTACACCAGGTCCTTGGCGTCCGCCGTATCGTCTTCGATTAGGTCCTTCAGCTTCGGGTCCAGACCTTGACGCTCTTTGTCCACCACGTCGATCATGCCGGTGCCGTGACCTCGAGGGTTGCGCGGGGTTCACATCGTGGAATCATTCGATAGCATCTTGCAGCGGGCTGCAGAGCGCAAGGGGGGGCGGGAGGCACTCGAGGCGCTGCTTCCGGTCCCGTCGAGCGCCCGCGCGCTCGCCCGGCGCAGCGACGACCGATACCTGGCGGAGATGACCGCCTGCGTGTTCCGCTCCGGCTTCGTCTGGCAGATCATCGAGCGCAAATGGCCCGGATTCGAGGCCGCCTTCGACGGTTTCGATGTCAGCGGCTGTGCCATGCTCGGCGAGGAAGCGCTGGAGCGGCTCGCCACCGACGAGCGCATCGTGCGTAACGCCGCGAAGATCCGCTCGGTGCCGAGGAATGCCTCATTCGTTCTCGAGGTGCGCCGCGAGCACGGTGGTTTCGGACGCTATCTCGCGTCGTGGCCGGACACCGATATCGTCGGGCTGTGGCAGGAGCTGAAACGCCGTGGCGATCGCCTCGGCGGCCAGACCGGACGGTTCTTTCTGCGCTTCGTCGGCAAGGACACGCCGGTTCTGTCCCCCGACGTGCTGCGCGCCCTGGCGCAGCAGGGGGTGATCGAGAAGGAGCCCATGAGCCTGCGGGCGCAGGCCAAGGTGCAGGCGGCGTTCGATGAGTGGCGCGCCCAGAGCGGCCGGCCGCTGTGCCAGATTTCCCGCGTGCTGGCGGCCAGCGTCTGAGCGCTGCTCAGCCCTTCATCAGCACCTTCAGATCGGTGTCCGGATCGGCCAGCGCGGCGGCATCCACGGGCTTGCCCACCAGCTGCCGGCAGACCATGAACTCCTTGGGGCTGTTCACCGCATCCGCGGCCACCAGCTTGCCGTCCTTCAGGTAGAACACCGCGAACTGGTTGGTGGTCGGATCGCCGCGCAGGACCTCGACGTCGCCGTCGGCGGAAAAACCCACCATCTGCAGCTTCAGCTCGTACTGATCGCTCCAGAACCACGGGATGCTGGCGTAGGTCTTGTCGCCGCCGCACATGTTGGCGGCCGCGACCCGGGCCTGCTCCATGGCATTGGGCACCGATTCCAGGCGCAGGCGTCGGTCGAGCAGAGGATTCGGATGGTTGGTGCAGTCGCCGGCGGCGAATACGTCGGCGGCCGAGGTGCGGCAGTGGTCGTCGACGACGATGCCGTTGCTGCACTCGATGCCGGCGGCCGCGGCGACTTCGGTGTTGGGGATGATGCCGATGCCGACGATGACGATGTCCGCCGGGTACTCCTCACCGTCGTCGCCGCAGATCACGCCGGAGACGTGGCCACTGCCCTTGAACGCGGTCACCGCCGCTCCGGTGTGAACATGCACGCCGCGGGATTCGTGCAGCTGGTGGTAGTACGCGGACATCCGTTCGGTGGTGACCCGCTGCAGAATGCGCTGCTCCATTTCAAGGACGTGTACGTCGAGGCCGTGCTCCACCGCCACCGCCGCAACCTCCAGGCCGATGTAGCCGCCGCCGACGATCACCAGGGTCTTCTTCGGCGCCAGTTCCGAGCGGATGTCGTCGACGTCGTCGATGCCGCGCAGATAGTGGATGCCGCGCAGGTCATGACCGGGAATCGTGAGCCTGCGCGGGCGTCCGCCGGTCGCGAGCAGCAGTTTGTCGTAGGCGAGGGTCTCGCCGGCATCCGTGCTGACCGTCTTGGCGCCGGTATCGATGGCGTCGACGTGGACACCGGTCTTCAGGGTGACGTTCTTGTCCTCGTAGAATTTGGCCGGACGCAGGTGCACCTTTTCCAGCCCGTGCTCGCCGGCCAGGTACTGCTTGGACAGCGGCGGGCGCTGATAGGGGATGTGCGGCTCGTCGCCGATGATGACGATCTCGCCGCCGTAGCCCTCCTGTCGCAGGCTCGCCGCCGCCTGGCCCGCCGCGTGGCCGGCGCCCACGATCACCATTGCCGCCATCCGTCTCGCTCCCGTGCTGGCAAAGGTCGTGATTCTACCCCTGAAAGGCGCTGAATCTAACCGTGATAGCATCTCCACGGGGAGCAAAGGCGCGCCGGGGAGGTGCGGGTGAAATTCCAGACCCTGCATGAAATCGTCAGGCGCGGGCGCGCCAACGTGAATCGCAATCACTGGGATTACCTGGTCGGCGGCGCCGACAGCGAGACGTCCCTGCGGCGCAACCGCCAGGCGCTGGACAGCCTCGCCTACCGGCCCAGGGTGCTCACCGACGTCAGCGGCATCGACGCCGCGACCACGCTGCTCGGTACGCCGTTGCGCATCCCCGTGGTGCTGGCGCCCATCGGCTCGCTGCAGGTCTTCGATCCGGGCGGTGGAGCGAGCGCAGCCGAGGCGGCGCGGGAGTTCGGTACTCTGCAGATCCTCAGTTCGGTCTGTCTCCCGGACTTCGAGGCGGTGGCGGCTGCCGTGCCCGGCCCGCGCATCTACCAGCTCTACCTGATGGGCGACCAGGCGTGGATGGACGATGTCATCGCCCGCGCCATCGACGCCGGCTACACCGGCTTCTGCCTCACCGCCGACACCCAGGTCTACTCACGGCGCGAGCGTGACATCCTCAAGGGCTTCGTGCCGCCGTCGGGCAGCCGGGCCGGGGCCAGTGACTTCGGCTATCAGGCGCAGATGACCTGGGACACCGTCGCCCACGTCAAGGATCGCTTCGACATTCCGCTGCTGGTGAAGGGCGTGGCGACGGCAGAGGACGCCGCGCGCTGTGTGGAGCTTGGCGTGGACGTGGTCTACGTCTCCAATCACGGCGGCCGCCAGCTCGACCATACGCGCGGCTGCATCGACTGCCTGGACGAGGTCGTCGGCGCCGTGGCCGGGCGTGCGCCGGTGCTGGTGGACGGGGGCTTCATGCGCGGCGCCGACGTGGTCAAGGCGCTGTGTCTGGGCGCCACGGCGGTGGGCCTGGGCCGGCTCGAGGCGCTGGCGCTTGCCGCCGGCGGCCCCGCGGCGCTGGTCCGCGCCCTGGAGATCCTCGAACACGAGATCCGCACCACCATGGGGCTGCTCGGCGCCGGCAGCCTGGCCGCGCTCCGTGCGGACCTGCTGACGGCCGCCGTGCCGGTGAATCCCCCGGGCATACTGAGCGCGTTTCCGCTTCTCGACGAGGGCTACTAGTAGCCGGTAGTAGCCGGTAAGGATCATTTCTGGATCGCTGAGGCCGCCTGCAGCGGCAGGCTGGTGGTGGACTTCATCTCCGACATGGCGATGTTCGAGTGCACCTCCTGCACCCCGGGAAGCTGCGACAGGGTCTCGAAGAAGAAGCGCTCGTAGGCCTGAACGTCGCGCACCACGATGCGCAGAAGAAAGTCCATGTCACCCATCAGAGTGAAGCACTCCTGAACCTCCGCACGGCCGCGGATCGCCTCGGCGAAGGCCGGCAGCGAGCGGCGTCCGTGGGCGTTGAGCTTCACCAGCGCGAACACCAGCACGTCGAGTTCTAATTTTTGGTTACGCGAGAGAAATTCTGCGAAACAATTTCGGCGAACGGGGGCTACGATGGGACGGTCACGAGGTCCCATGGGCAGTACCGGGCTTCCACGGGCAGATCACGGGCAGATAGCGCATGCAGGTTTTCGAAGCAGGTCACGAGCAGGTCGTCATCCGCGAAGACGCTGCCACCGGGCTGCGCGCGATCATCGCCCTGCACAGCACGGTGCTGGGGCCGGCGGCGGGCGGCTGTCGACACTGGGTCTATCCGGATGCCGCCAGCGCCCTGGACGACGCGCTGCGTCTGTCGCGGGGTATGACCTTCAAAAACGCCCTGGCGGACATTCCCTTCGGCGGCGGCAAGAGCGTCATTCTTGGCGCACGCAGTGGCGCACGCAGTGGCGCCGGCGGCCGCGCTCCGCTGACCGAGCCGCAACTGGAGACCTTCGGCACCTGGATCGAGGCGTTGAACGGCCGCTACCTCACCGCAGAGGACGTCGGCATCAGCGTCGACGACATGCGCGTGGTGGCGCGCACCACCCGCTACGTCTCCGGGCTCGGTACCTCGGGTCTCGGCGGCGACCCGTCGCCGCGTACCGCGGAAGGGGTTTTCAACGGTATCCGGGCCGCGGTCCGAACGCGACTCGGCACGGATGACCTCGCCGGGGTGCGGGTGGCCGTGCAGGGTCTCGGCAACGTCGGCTGGAACCTGGCCGAGCGGCTGCGCGAGCACGGCGCCGAGCTTTGGGTGGCCGATATCGCAGAGGATCGGGTGCAGCGCGCCGAGTCCGAGCTCGGCGCCCGGGCCCTCGCCGTGGACGAGGTGCTCCGCGCCGAGGTCGACGTGGTCGCGCCCTGCGCCCTCGGCGGCGCGCTCACGGGCGACACCGTGGCGGCGCTGCGCGCGTCAATCGTGGCGGGGGCCGCCAACAACCAGCTCGCCAGCGACGACGTCGGGGAGCTGCTTTCCGAGCGGGGAGTGCTGTACGCACCGGACTATGTGATCAACGCCGGCGGCGTGATCAGCATTGCCGCCGAGTATCTCCGTCTCTCCGATCCGGCCTGGGTCGACTCGCGGATTGCCGGCATCGCCGAGCGCCTCGAGGCGATCTTCCGGCGCGCCGCCGCCAGCGGCGAGCCGACCAGTCGCATCGCCGACGCCATGGCCGGGGAGCGCCTCGAGCGGGCGCGGCCGGGCTATCCCGGACCCTCGACGGCGGCCTTATCGGGCCAGTAGGGCCGTTTCAACGATTCCTTGTACAGCTTGCCGGTCTGGTGCCGGGGCAGCGCGTCGTGGAAGTCGATGCTTCGCGGACACTTCAGGTGGGCAAGGCGTTTCCGGCAGTAGTCGATGAGCGCTTGCGCGCCGATGCGCGCGCCGTCGCTGAGTTCCACGGCGGCCTTGACCGACTCGCCGAACTCCGGGTCTGGAATGCCGAACACCGCGGCGTCGCGCACGGCCGGATGGCTGACCAGCACGTCTTCGACCTCGCGTGGATAGATGTTCACGCCGCCGGAGATGATCATGTGCGAGGCGCGGTCGGTGAGGTACAGATAGCCCTCGTCGTCCAGGTGGCCGATGTCGCCCAGCGTCGACCAGCCGCGAGCGTCGAAGGCGGCCGCTGTCTTGTCCGGATCCTTGTAGTACTCGAAGCGCGGGCCGCCGGAGAAGAACACCCGTCCGGTCTGTCCCGGCGGCAGCTCGCGGCCTTCGGCATCGACGACGTGCACGTCGCCCAGCAGCGGCCGGCCCACCGAGCCGGGGTGGCGCAGCCACTCCTCGGGTCCGATGGCGGTCTGACCGTTGCCCTCGGTACCCGAGTAGTACTCGTGAATGATGGGGCCCCACCAGTCGAGCATCTGTCGCTTGATGTCCGGCGGGCAGGGCGCGGCGGCATGGATCGCGAGGCGGTGGCTGGAAAGATCGTAACGCCGCCGCTCGGCCTCGGGCAGCCGCAGCAGGCGCACGAACATCGTCGGCACCCACTGGCTGTGCGTGATCGCGTGGTGCTCGATCAGCCGCAAGCTGTCCGCGGCGTCGAAGCGCGGCATGATCACGCAGGTGCCGCCGCAGCGCTGCACCATGTTGTTGTAGCGCAACGGTGCCGAGTGATACAGCGGCGCGGTCGACAGGTAGACGGTGTCCGGGCCGATGTCGTGCAGCGCCACGCGCCGCTGGAACAGCGCCGACGTGGTGTTGAGCGGCGCGCCGGGTCGGGCCGCGCGCACCCCTTTCGGACGGCCGGTGGTGCCCGACGAGTAGAGCATCTCGGCGCCCTCGGCGGCATCCGCCGGCAGCGTCGCCGGCTCCGCCGCCACCCGCTCCGCCCACTGATCGATGTCCACGACGATGGCCTGGGGAGCGGCCGCGATCTTGTCGCGTTGGCTGGCGTGGACGACCAGCGCCCGGGCGTCGCAGTCGTCGAGGATGTGCTGAACCTCGGCGCGCTGGAACTGCACGCTGATCGGCGTGTAGTAGAGCCCGGCAAGCTGGGCGGCCCAGTGTACGGCGGGAGAGAGTGGATGATTCGGTGTGAGCACGGCGATGCCGTCACCGGTTTTGAGGCCGAGCGCGCGCAGCAGCCGCGCCCCACGCATGGCCAGTTCCGCGAGCTGCGCGTAGCTCACGGCGATATCGTCGAAGACCCAGGCGGGTTTGTCAGGGAATTCCCCGGCCCAGTGCAGCGGGCCGGCCCAGCGCGCCGTGGAGGCGTCGGCCGCCATCAACGGCCGCCGCGGCGCATCAGGACTTGCCGCCGTCCCGGGGCAGGGGCAGGGGGAACGGGGTGACGTTGCCGCCCTTGCTGTCGGTGACCTTGGCCACGCCTTCCTTGTCCACCTCGTCGATGCGGATCACCGAGTGCAGGGGGATGAAGCTGCGCTGCACGCCCTCGAACTCGCTGCGCAGCTTCTCCTCGCTCGGGTCGATGACCATGTTGCTGCGGCTGCCGAAGACGTAGTCCTCGACCTCGATGAAGCCGTACAGATCGCTCTGATAGATGGCCCGGGCGTACAGCTCGTAGATCTGGCCCTGGTTGTGGAACAGCACTTTGTACATCTGCTTGCGATTGTCGGTCATGAATGGCCATCCGAAGGTCTGACTCGGGTATATAGAGGTGTCTGGGCAAAATGCAAGTCTCTATAATCCGCGCCTCCGCAGACGCGCGTCCGGAGACAGGACGGAATCGCAGGTGTCGAAGAAGCTATTCATCAAGACTCACGGCTGCCAGATGAACGAGTACGACTCGTCGCGCATGGCCGACGTGCTGCGCGCCAGCCACGGTTATGAGCTCGTCGCCAGCGCCGACGCGGCCGACGTGATTCTGCTCAACACCTGCTCGATCCGCGAGAAAGCCCAGGAGAAGGTGTTCCACCAGCTCGGCCGCTGGAAGGGACTGAAAGCCGCGCGACCCGACCTGGTGATTGGCGTCGGCGGCTGCGTCGCCAGCCAGGAGGGCGCCGAGATCCAGCGCCGCGCGCCCTACGTCGACGTGGTGTTCGGTCCTCAGACCCTGCACCGGCTGCCGCAGCTGGTCGACGCGGCGACCGCGCCGGCGTCGGCATCGCAGCGCCTGCGCCTGGTCGACGTGACGTTCCCCGAGATCGAAAAGTTCGACCACCTGCCGGCGCCGCGCTCCGACGGCCCGTCGGCGTTCGTGTCGGTAATGGAGGGCTGCAGCAAGTACTGCAGCTTCTGTGTGGTGCCGTACACCCGGGGGGAGGAGGTCAGCCGGCCGGTGGCCGACGTCATGCGCGAGATCGTCCAGCTCGCCGGCCAGGGGGTGCGCGAAATCAATCTGCTCGGCCAGAACGTCAACGCCTACCGCGGTCCCATCGACGACGACGTGGCCGATCTGGCGGAGCTGATTCACTACGTCGCCGAGGTGGAAGGCATCGAGCGCATCCGTTTCACCACCTCGCACCCGGTGGAGTTCAGCGACAGCCTGATCGAGGCGTTTGCCGAGGTGCCGGCGCTGGTGGACCATCTGCACCTTCCGGTGCAGTCCGGATCGGACCGGATCCTAGGGCGCATGAAGCGCGGTCACACGGCGGCCGACTACCGCGAGCGCATTGCCGCGCTGCGCCGGATCCGACCCGGTATCAGCCTGTCCTCCGACTTCATCGTCGGCTTCCCCGGCGAGACCGATCGGGACTTCGAGGACACCATGGCGCTGATCGAGGACATTGGCTTCGACACGTCGTTCAGCTTCATCTACAGCGCGCGCCCGGGCACGCCGGCGGCGGCGCTCCCGGACCCGACCCCCGAGACGGTGAAGAAACAGCGCCTCGAGCGGCTGCAGGGGCGGATCCGCGACCAGGCCGATCGGATTTCCGCCGCCATGGTGGGAACCCGTCAGCGGGTGCTGGTGACCGGGCTCGCAAAACGGCCCCTGGCCCCCGGCCGCGCGGGTGCCGTGAGCCTGTCCGGGCGCACGGAAAACAACCGGATCGTCAATTTCCTGGCGCCGGATGGGGCCTCGATCGGCGGCTTTGCCGACGTGCACATCGACGAGGCGCTGCCCAACTCGCTGCGTGGCCACGCCTGATCGGTTGCGGCGCCACGTATTCTTCATTTGACACCTAGGGCATGACCCATATGCTACGAACATGTCCATCGCACAGGGCCGCCATTGAGCCAGGATCCATCCCGCGTGGTCGCTCTGACCAGCAAAGTCATCCTCGAACCTGACGACTCCAAACGTCTAGCCGCCTTGTGCGGGCCCTTCGATCAGAATCTGAAGCACCTGGAAAAGCGCCTCGGGGTGAACATCCGCAATCGCGGCAACGTGTTTCAGGTCAACGGTCCGGAACCGCGGCTCAAGGCCGCGAGCGCGCTGCTGTCGCAGCTGTACCGGGAGACCGCGCATCGGGACAGCATCGATCCGGACGTGGTCCACCTGTATCTGCAGGACTCCGGCGTCGACGAGCTGCTCGCCCGGGCAGACCGGGCCGAGTCGGAATCCGCCGGCGACGGCACCGTGATCCACACCGGCCGCAAGACCGTCATGCCGCGTGGCGCCAACCAGGTCGGCTACGTCGCCAACATCCGCGAGCACGACGTCAATTTCGGCATCGGACCGGCGGGTACCGGCAAGACCTATCTGGCTGTGGCCTGCGCCGTGGAGGCCCTGGAAAGCCAGCGCGTGAGCCGGATCCTGCTGGTGCGCCCGGCGGTGGAGGCGGGCGAGAAGCTCGGCTTTCTGCCCGGCGATCTGGCCCAGAAGATCGATCCCTACCTGCGGCCGCTGTACGACGCGCTGTACGAAATGATGGGGGTGGAACGGGTACACAAGTACATCGAGCGCAACGTCATCGAGGTGGCGCCGCTGGCCTACATGCGCGGGCGCACCCTCAACAACGCCTTCATCATTCTCGACGAGAGCCAGAACACCACCATCGAGCAGATGAAGATGTTCCTCACCCGGATCGGCTTTTCGTCCACCGCGGTGATCACCGGCGACATTACCCAGATCGATCTGCCGAAAGGCCAGAAGTCGGGGCTGGTGAACGTGCGCGGCGTGCTGCGCGACATCGAAGGTATCAGTTTCACGCATTTCAGCTCCCGCGACGTTGTGCGACATCCGCTGGTGCAGAAGATCGTCGAGGCCTATGCCGCGTACCAGGAACCGGTGGCGGCAAGCGAGCGTGACGGCGACCGGGGTCCCGGCGACCGGGGTCCCGGCGACCGGCGTCCCGGTGACCGGCGTCCCGGCGATCGGCTTCCCGGCGACCGGCGTCCCGGCGACCGCGACCGCAATGCCGGTTGACGTGCAGCTGGTAACCGCCATCCCCACACCCGCCGCCGCCGCCATCCGACGCTGGGCGCAGACGACCCTCGAACGCGCGCCGCGCGCGGACGGTGGCCGGCTCAGTGCCGCGCCCGCCGAGGTCTGCGTGCGGGTGGTGGACGAGGCCGAGATGCGCCAGCTCAACCGCGACTACCGGCACCAGGACCGGCCGACCAACGTCCTGAGCTTTCCCGCCGCAATTGAACTGCCGGACTCCGTCGTCTGGGGTGACGTGGTGGTGTGCGCGCCGGTGGTGGCCGCGGAGGCCGAGGTCCAGAACAAGGCCTATGCGGACCATTTCGCTCATATGGTGGTGCATGGCGTTCTGCATCTTTTGGGGTACGATCACTAAACCGATGCCGAGGCGTCGGCGATGGAAGAATTAGAAAGAGGGATACTGGATCGCTTCGGTGTGGGCGATCCGTACGGGGAAGGATGAGCGAAGGCAGCCCGGCCGCGGCAAAGCGGTCAATAATGGACTGGGTTTCGGCCCTCTTCAGCGACGAACCGTCGGACCGCACCGAGTTGATGGAGATGCTGCGTGACGCGGCAGACCGTCGGCTCATGGATGCGGAAGCGCTGAACATCATCTTCGGCGCTCTGCAGGTCTCTGACATGCAGGCCCGCGACATCATGATTCCGCGGACTCAGCTCGTCTATCTGAAGGCCAGCGATCCGCCGGACGTGCTGCTGTCGGCCATCATCGACTCCCAGCACTCGCGCTTTCCCGTGATTGGCGACGACCTCGACGACATCAAAGGCATTCTCCACGCCAAGGACCTGCTGCCCCTGGCGCTGTCCAAGGAGCTCGGCAACTTCGACATCAAGGACTGCACCCGGCCGGCGGCCGTGGTGCCCGAGAGCAAGCGCCTCAATGTCCTGCTGCAGGAGTTCCGCAATACCCGCAACCACATGGCGGTGGTGGTCGACGAGTACGGTCACGTTTCCGGCGTGGTGACCATCGAAGACGTGCTCGAACAGATCGTCGGCGAGATCGAGGACGAGCACGACGTCGACGACGAGAGCTTCATCAAGCAGCTCGACAACCAGACGTTCAACGTCAAGGCCACCACGGCCGTGGACGACTTCAACGAGTACTTCGGCGCCAGTCTCGACGAAGAGGAGTTCGATACCGTGGGTGGCCTGGTGCTGAAGGCGTTCGGTCACCTGCCCGACCGCGGCGAGGTGGTGGAGATAGAGAATCTGCGCTTCAAGGTTCTGAACGCCGACTCCCGCCGGCTGCGCCTGCTGCAGGTCAAACGCACCGCCACTTCATGATCCCGCGCTGGGCAGCGGCGCTGACGGCCCTCGGCTGCGGCGCGCTGCTGCCGCTGTCCATGGCGCCGTTCGGCTACTGGCCCCTCGGCCTCGTCGCGCTGGCGGGCTGGTTTGCGGTGCTGCGCGCCCCGGAGGTCAATGGCGCCTTGTCCGGCTGGTTGTTCGGCGTCGGCAAGTACGGGGTCGGCGCGTCCTGGGTGTACGTGAGCATTCATGTTCACGGCAATGCGGCGCCGCCTCTGGCGGCGGCGCTGGTGGCGGTGTTCGTGGCGGGACTGGCCCTGTTTCCGCTGCTCAACGGCTGGCTCTACGCGCGTCTGCGCGGTTCCGGCCGCTGGACCGACGCCGTGGCTTTTGCCGCCCTGTTCAGCGCCTTCGAGTGGCTGCTGACCTGGGTGCTCACCGGCTTTCCGTGGCTCTACGCCGGTTACGCCCATCTCGATACCGTGCTTGGCAACCTGGCGCCGCTGGGTGGGGTGCTGCTGGTGGGGTTTGCGCTGACGCTGAGCGCCACCATGCTGGTACTGGTGGTGGATTCGCTCCGCGCCCGACGCTTCCCGGCGGCCCTGGCGGCCGCGGTCCTGGGCCTGACACCGTGGCTGCTCGGCTGGGCCCTCGACGGGGTACGCTGGGTGCAGCCGGGGGAAGTGCGGCAGGTCGCGCTGGTGCAGGGCAACGTCGACCAGCGGATCAAATGGCAGCCGGAAAACCGGCTGCCGATCCTGCGCACCTATCAGGCACTCTCCGAGCCCTACTGGGGGGCGGACCTGATCATCTGGCCGGAGGCGGCGCTCACCATCTTCGCTCATCAGGCCGGCGACGTGCTGGGGCCACTGGCCGAGCGCGCAGAACGTTCCGGCACCGCGTTCGTCCTTGGCCTGCCCGCGCTCGAACGGCTGCCCGACGGGGAGATCGTGTTCCGTAACACGGCCGTCGCGCTGGGCGCCGGCAGCGGCCGTTACGTCAAGCGGCGTCTGGTGCCGTTCGGCGAGTACGTGCCGCTGGAGTCTCTGCTGCGCGGCGCGATCGAGTTCTTCGATCTGCCCATGTCCCACGCCGAGTCGGGTGCCTGGCGCCAGCCGCTGCTCGATCTCGGCGGCCATCGCGGGGCGATGGCGATCTGCTACGAGGTGGTCTATCCGGACCTGGCGCGGGTCCAGGCCGGCGAGGCCGACGTGCTGCTGACAATCTCCAACGACGCCTGGTTCGGCGCCAGCATCGGGCCGCTGCAGCACGTGGAGATGGCGCGCATGCGCGCGCTGGAGAACGGCCGCTACCTGCTCCGCGGCACCAACAACGGGGTCACGGCGATCATCGACGAGCGCGGGGTGGTTCGCGGACGACTGCCCCAGTTCGAGGCGGGCGCGCTGCTCGGCGAGTACCGGACCATGTCCGGCGTCACGCCGTTCACCCGGCTCGGCCACTGGCCGCTGCTGATCGGCCTGGCCGTGCTCCTGATCGGGGCGGTGCTGCGGCGCCGGGCGCGCGGCCGGCCGGCTGCCGGGGACCGCGGGTGAGACCGCCCCGGCGCGCGGTGGTATCCTTGCGCGCTCTCGAAAACCGACAAGAACCGAATCCATGAGCGCGACCTACGACCCGCATGCGGTCGAAAAATCGGTGCAGCAGACCTGGGAGGAGGCCGCCAGCTTCCGGGCCTCCGAGTCCGGCGCGGGCGACAAATTCTACTGCCTGGCGATGTTTCCCTACCCCAGCGGTCAGCTGCACATGGGTCACGTGCGCTGCTACACCCTGGGCGACGTGATCAACCGCTACCAGCGGCTCAAGGGCCGCAACGTCATGCAGCCCATGGGCTGGGACGCGTTCGGCCTGCCGGCGGAGAACGCCGCGATCAAAAACGGCATACCGCCTGCCTCGTGGACCCGGGACAACATCGCCTACATGCGCGGCCAGATGCAGGCGCTCGGCTTCGGCATCGACTGGAGCCGCGAGTTCGCGACCTGCGACCCCGACTACTACCACTGGGAGCAGTGGTTCTTCACCAAGCTCTACGAAAAGGGCCTGGTCTACCGCAAGAGTTCGGTGGTCAACTGGGATCCGGTGGATCAGACCGTGCTCGCCAACGAGCAGGTGGTGGACGGCCGCGGCTGGCGCTCGGGCGCGCTGGTGGAACGTCGAGAAATGCCCCAGTGGTTCCTCAAGATCACCGACTACGCCGAAGAACTGCTCGACGAGCTCGACCGCCTCGAGGGCTGGCCGGAGTCGGTGAAGAGCATGCAGCGCAACTGGATCGGCCGCTCCCAGGGCGTCGACATCGACTTCCCGATACCGGACACGGACGACACGCTCACCGTCTACACGACGCGTCCGGACACCCTGCTCGGCGCCACCTACGTGGCCGTTGCCGCGGAGCACCCGCTCGCACGTCGCGCCGCACAGAGCAGTCCGGAAGTGGCCGCCTTCGTCGACAAGTGCCGCAACCGCAAGACCGCCGAGGCCGACGTCGCCACCGTGGAAAAGGAGGGTGTTCCCACCGGTCTCAGCGTGACCCATCCGCTCAGCGGCGAGCCGCTGCCGGTCTGGGTGGCGAACTTCGTGCTCATGGAGTACGGCTCCGGCGCGGTCATGTCGGTCCCCGGCCACGACCAGCGGGACTGGGAGTTCGCCCGCAAGTACGGCATCCGCATCGTCCAGGTGATCGAGCCGGCCGACGCCGAAGCCTGCGATCTCGACGCCGAGGCGTTCGTCAGCTACGGCCGCCTGGTGAACTCCGGCAGCTACGACGGCCTGAGTTCGGCGGAAGCCTTCGACGCCATCGCCGCGGCGCTGGAGGGGAAAGGCCTGGGGCGGCGCCGGACCAACTACCGGCTGCGCGACTGGGGCGTGTCCCGGCAGCGCTACTGGGGCTGTCCGATCCCGATGATTCACTGCGACGACTGCGGAATCGTACCGGTGCCGGAGGAAGATCTGCCGGTGCGGCTGCCCACGGACGTGACCTTCGAGGGAGTGCGTTCGCCGCTCACCACCATGGAGAGCTTCTACGCGGTGGACTGTCCAGGCTGCGGCAAGCGGGCGCGGCGGGAGACCGATACCTTCGACACGTTCATGGAGTCGAGCTGGTACTACGCGCGCTTCGCCTCACCGGACGCGAACACGCCCATGGTGGATGATCGCGCCAACTACTGGACCCCGGTGGATCACTACGTGGGCGGCATCGAGCACGCCATTCTGCACCTGCTCTACGCGCGCTTCTTTCACAAGCTGATGCGCGATCAGGGGCTGGTGCGCTCGGACGAACCGTTTACCCGGCTGCTCATGCTCGGCATGGTCCTCATGGACGGCCGCAAGATGTCGAAGTCCTCGGGTGATGCGGCCAACCCCCAGGCGCTGCTCGACAAGTACGGTGCCGACGCGGTGCGCACCGCGATGATGTTCGCCGCACCCCCGGATCAGTCCTTCGAGTGGAGCGAAGCCGGGGTGGAGGGTCAGGCGCGGTTCTGCAGGCGGCTGTGGAATCTGGTGCACGAGCACCTCGCCGGCGGCGACGTCCCGGCGCTCGATCCGGCCGGTCTGTCGGAGGCCGGGCGCGAGCTGCGCCGCAAGACCCACGAAACCATCGCCCGGGCCGACGACGACTACGGCCGCCGGCTGATGTTCAATACCGTGGTGTCCGCCGTGCACGAACTGTGCAATCTGGTGGGCCGTACCGAGCCCGCCAACGACCAGGATCGCGCCGCAGCGCGCGAGGCGCTGCGTACCGCTCTGATCGTGCTCTCACCGATTGCGCCGCACGTGACCCAGGCGCTGTGGCGCGACCTGGGCGAGGCGTCGCTGCTGGTCGCCAGCCGCTGGCCGGAGGTGGATGAGTCGGCGCTCGTCCAGGAGATGGTCGAGCTGGTGGTGCAGGTCAACGGCAAGGTTCGCGGTCGCCTGCAGGTAGCCCACGATGCGGACGACGCCGCGGTTCGCGAGCAGGCCCTGGCCAACGACAACGTGGTCCGCTTCGTCGACGGCAAGACCGTGCGCAAGGTGATCACCGTGCCGGGCAAGCTCATCAACATCGTGGTGGGCTGAGCGGTGCCGGGATGGCGACACGGTCCCGGCCGCCGGAGGGCGCGCGGCGGCCGGGTGCTTTTCGTCTGCCTGCTCATGCTCGGATCCGCCGGCTGCGGGTTTCACCTGCGCAGCTGGGACGTCGGCTCGAGCGTCGAGACGGTGCACGTGGCAGCCAATGCGCGCAATCCAATGCAGGCGCCGCTGGAACAGGCGCTGCAGCAGGCGGGCGTCGAGCTGGTCGCGCGCAGCGCCGGACCGACGCTGGTGGTGGAACTGCTCGATGCGCGTCAGGAGCGACGCAACATCAGTGTCTCCGGTCAGGCCCGGGCCGCGGAATACGAAGCCGTTCTGGGGGTGCGCTACCGGATCACCGACGGCGCCGGCAACGAGCTGATCCCGGCGCGGTGGCTGGAGCGCGAGCGGGTGTTCCGGGTCGACCGCGACAACCTCGTTGGCAGCAGCGAGGAGCAGGCGCTGCTCGAGCGCGAGATGCGCAGCGACCTGGTGCAGCAGATCCTGCGCGCGGTGAATGCGGTGGCGCCGGAGCCGGCCGCGCCGAAGCCGGCCGCGCCGGAGCCGGCCGCGCCGGAGCCGGCGGGTGCAGGTTAAGCCCGTCGAGCTGCCCGGGGCCGTCGAGCGGTCCCTCGCACCCATCTATCTCGTTGCCGGTGACGATACCCTGCTGGTTCAGGAAGCCTGCGATACGGTGCTGGCGGCGGCGCGAGCGCAGGGTTACAGCGAGCGCTCGGTGCTGCACGTGGACGGTAGTTTCTCCTGGAACGACGTGGTCCAGGACGCCGCCAGCATGTCGCTGTTCGCCGAACGCCGGGTCATCGACGTGCGCGTGCCCGGGGCGAAGTTCGACCGCGAGGCCTCGGAGGTGCTGCGCGGCTACGCCGAGCGCCCGGCCGAAGAAACGGTGCTGCTGATCCGCAGCGGTCGCCTCGAAGCCAGGCAGCGCAGTGCCGCCTGGTTCAAGGCGCTGGACGCTGCCGGCGTGGTGGTCCAGGTCTGGCCGCTCGATCTGCGGGACTTGCCGCGCTGGCTCGAGGCCCGGCTCGAGCGGGCCGGATTGCGCCTCGAGGGCGAGGCGCTGGCGCTGCTGGCCGAACGCGTGGAAGGCAACCTGCTGGCGGCGGTGCAGGAGATCGAGAAGCTGCGACTCGCGGGCCTCGATTCGCCGATCACGGCCGCCGGTCTGGCGGCGGTGCTCGACGACTCCGCGCGCTACGACGCCTTCGAACTCATCGATGCTACCCTCGGCGGCGATGCCGTGCGGGTCAGCCGCATGCTGGCGACCCTGCGTCAGGAGGGGGTGGCGCTGTTTGCCATTCTCGGCGCCCTCACCAGTCAGCTGCGGCGCATCGCCGACGGCGGTTACCTGCCGCCGCCGCGCAAACGGCTGATCGGCGGCTTTCTCAACCGCATCGGCTCCGCCGAATCGCTGCCCCGGGTGCTCGCCGAGTGCGCACTGGTGGATGCCCAGGGCAAGGGGCAGATTCCAGGCGACGCGTGGCTGTCGCTGGAAGAGGTGCTGCTGCGGCTCGCCGGCGTGCGCGCGGTGGCCGGAGGATCGCCGATCCGGCACCTGCGCTGATCGGACTCCGGGCGAGCGTGCACGTTTACTCCTGCGCGATCGGCTGGTAGCTGAAGCGCTGACCACCGACGCTGGCCTCCAGCATCAGACCGCCGGTGGTGATGATGAAGACGGCCATCCCCTTGTAGTAGCCGCCGGCGACCTTGGCGTCGTTGCGCCCGCCGCTGGCGGTCGCGCCCGAGCCCTGGGTGCTGGCCTGGGCCTGGGCGTTGGCGGTTACGACGGTGGCGTTCATCTGGCCGCCGAACTCGAAGCCACCCTCGCTGAATTCGCGGAAGGCGCGGTCATCCTGAAAGAAGATGATCTGCGAATTCGCCTGGGCGCCGGCCTGAAAGCCGAGCGTCAGCTGGGTCAGCGTCGCCTCACCGACCGGTTGGCCTGCGACATAGACGCGTCCGACGCCGCGCGCACCGCCGACGATGAATCCCGCTTTAGCGACCCGGGGGAAAATCGCGTACCCGTACGCATCGTCGAAGAACGGCGCGCTGGCGCTGGCGCTCCTGAACCGATCTGCTGCGTCGGTGAAGTTGTCGGCCTGGGCTGCGCCGGCGATCAGCAGCAGTACGGCTGCGGTAACCAGTCGTTTCATGGAGAAGCTTCCTTGCGTGGCTGAGCAGTTTAGATCAGCGTGATCTTACCGCGTTCCGCTGGCGGGTACTCCGGCGGCGTGAGGGCGGCGATCATCCACCCCTGGTCAGGGGCGCCCGGTCAGGAAGGCTCCACCAGCAGTCCCGATACGGCTTTCGGCAGCTGGGTCGTGATCACCGGTCGTCCGGCGACGAGCTCCGGTGCCCGCACCAGCACCCGGTACTCGCCGTCCGCCGTGTGCAGTTCGCCCACCCGCTCGACGCTGATCGCCTGCAGCCGGTTGTCCTCCACTGCGTAGACCCGGTCGTTCTCGTACAGCGAGGCGATGGGCAGCGCGACCACGCCGGGTTCTTCCGGCAGCCGGATGCGCAGGTCCAGCACCCGGCCGATGGGCGGCAGCGCGGCGACGTCGTCGAGGCGGAAGAACGCGTCCAGGCCGCTCTGGCCGGCGCGGACCAGACGTGCCAGGCGGACCAGGGTCAGGCTGCGGCCGTCGGCGAGGCTGGCGCTGATTTCGTCGGCGCTTTGTCCGCTCGCGGCGCGATCCAGATGGTGCTGGAAGCGGGGTTCGTAGCCGGCGGGAATCTGCACCCGCACCTCGAAGCCGCTGGCATCGGCGAGTTCGAGCAGCGTCCGGCTCAGATTGCTGCGATCTCCCGGCGCCACGTTCACCGCCAGAACCGGGCCGGCGAAGGGCGCCCGAATCCCGGTTCGGGCCAGGTCGAGTTCGGCCCGCTGCACCAGCGCACGGGCCCGGTCCACGGCGGCGCGCTGGGCGGCGATCTGGTTCGGCAGGTCGGCGAGCCGGCGCTGGTGGCTCTCCAGGTCGATGGCGGCGCGGTTGGCCTCGGCCACCACCTCGTCCTGAAGGCTCTGGCTGATCAGTCGGCGGCTCAGTAGTTCCTCGTGCCGGGCGAGCTTGGCGGCGGCGATGCGATCCATGGATCGGGCCTGCGCGAGCGTGCGTTCCAGCATCGCCCGTTGCGACTCGATGGAGCGCAGCGTGGCCTGCTGCTGCGCCAGGTCGGCGCTGCGCTCGGCCAGCAGCAGCCGGATTTCCGCGTCGTCCAGTTCCAGCAGCAGATCGCCCTTGGCCACCCAGTCGCCCTCACGCACGTGGACGGCCCTCACGTCGGCCACCAGGTCGGTGGCGAGGTGTGCGATACGGGTCGATTCCACGCGTCCGTAGGCCGTGAACGACGGGCTCTGGGTGCGTGGCTCGGCGGCCATGACCGCCACCGGCCAGGCTTTTTCGATACGGACCTCGGGCTCCGGCGCGGGGCCGGTGGCGAACAGCGACGCGCTGGCGAGGGCGGCCCCGGCGAGGATGGCGCCGCCCAGGAACAGGCGTCGGAGGCGCGGTGAACCGGCCCCTGGTAGCAGGTCGAGGCTTGGTACCTTCATGGAGTGGCTCCTTGCGCCGTGGCGTCGGGCGCGTCGTCGTACGAGGTTTCTTTCCGTGCGGGCGAGCCCGCCGCCGGGTGCTCGCGGCCGGTCAAGCGGGCAAGGCCATTGCGGGCGCCCTCGAGCAGCAGGATCAGGGCCGGAATCACGATCAGCACAAGCGCCGTGGCGAGGGCCAGGCCGAAGCACAGGGTTACGGCGATGGGCGCCAGATAGAACGCCAGGGTCGAGGTTTCGAACATCAGTGGCGACAGCCCGGCGATGGTGGTCAGCGACGTCAGCAGCACCGCCCGGAAGCGCGCGCGCACCGCGTGCTCGAGGGCCGGGCGCAGGCGCTCGCCGTCCTCCATGCGGCGTTGCAGGAAGCTGATCAGCACGATGCCGTCGTTGACCACCACGCCGGTGAGCGAGAAGAACGCCAGCAGCGACATGGCGCCGATGTCCCAGCCGGTGATCCAGTGGCCGAGCACGGCGCCGGTCAGGCCGAAGGGTATGGCGGTCATGATCGCCAGGGGCCACAGGAACGAGGCGAACACCCAGGTCAGGATCAGGTAGATGAGCACCAGGGTGAGCACGGCGCCGATGGCCATGGTGTCCAGCAGCACCTGATCTTCCCGGGACTTGCCGCCCAGGCCGAACTCGAGATCGTGGCGGCGCAGGATGTCCGGCAGCACGTCGCGCTCCAGACGTGCCGTCAGCGCCAGCGCGTTGTTCACCTGGGGATCGACGTCGGCGCTCACGGTCACCGCGAGGCGGCCGTCTGTGTGGCGGATCAGGTCGATGCCGCGCCGGTTGTACAGGGTCGCGACGTTGCCGAGCGGGACGAAGGCGCCGTCGGCGGTGCGGATGGGAAACTGCGCCAGCCGTCCGAGGTCGTCGCGTTCGGCGTCCGGCAGCATGGCGCGTACTTCGATCTCCGACTCGTTCTCGTTGAAGATCTGCACCCGGCTGCCGCTGTACGCGGCGCGCAGCTGGGCGCCCACCGCTTCGGCGCTCAGGCCCAGAGAGCGTCCCGCCGGGGTCAGGGCGAAGATGATCTGCTCCCGGCCGTAGGGCAGATCGTCCACTACGTTGGCAACCCCGGGGTTCGCGGCCAGGGCCAGAGCCAGCTCCTCGGCGCCGGCCTTGAGCGCCTCGAGGTCGTCGCCGGAGAGGCGCAGCGACAGGTCCGGCTCGCCGTTGTTCTGGCCGCCGCTGACCTTCACCACCAGCTGCTCGACGAAGGCCGGGCGCTCGATCCGGGCGCGCCAGCGCTCGACGAACTCGGCGGGCCCCAGAGTCCGGTGCTCCTCGAAGGCGTAGTTGGCTTCGATGGACGCGTACTGCTCGCCCTCCATGCGGTCCTGATTCAGCGTCGCCAGATTGTGCTGGGTGACCCAGCCGAGCAGGTTTTCCGACCCGGTCGCCTGGTCGACGGCGGCGAGTTCGGTTTCCAGGTGCTTGAGGAAATCCGTCTTGTCGGCATCCGTTGCGGTGGCGCTGAAGGCGACGTTGGCCTCGAGCCCTTCGAAGTCGAAACCGGTGACCAGGGCCACGCCGACGTGCTGTGAGGCGATCAGAGACAGCACGATCATCATGCCGCCGATGGCCGCGCACAGGGTGGCGCCGGGGTAGTCGAGCGCCCGGCGCACCACGGGCATGAAGCGCTGGTCGCGAAAACGCGCCAGGCCAGCGTCGAAGCGCGCGCGCCAGGCGTTCTCCCAGCGCGGCGCCGGTTTGCCGAGGCTGTGCTTCAGGTGCGCGGGGAGGATCAGAAAGCACTCGGCCAGCGAGGCCAGGATGATGCACAGCAGCACCGTGGGCAGGGTGAGGATGATCTGCCCCATGGGGCCGCCGAACAGCAGCAGCGGTATGAAGGCGGCCAGCGTGGTGAGCGACGAGGTGGCTACCGGCACCCACATGCGTCGCGCGCTGCCGATGGCGGCTTCCGTGGGGCTGGCGCCGTTCTGATACAGCGTGGTGGCGTCCTCGCCGACGACGATGGCGTCGTCGACGACGATCCCCAGCGCCATGACGAAGCCGATCAGGGCGATGATGCTGATGCCGTAGCCGAACAGCAGATGGAACAGGGCCAGCGCCATGAGAAAGCTCACGGGGATGCCCACCATCACCCACCAGCCTACGCGGCCGTTGAGGAACAGCAGCAGCATGACGATCACCAGCGCGAGACCGGACGCGGCGTTCTCGCCGATCATCTCGAGCTGGGCGCCGAGCAGCGTCCAGATGTCCTGGACGAGACGCACCTGAACCCCGTCCGGCAGGGTCGGCCGCACTTCCTCGAGCCACTCGTCGACGACCTGATCGGCCCGGTAGGCGTCTGCCGCGGTGGCGCGCCAGAGTACCATCTCGATGGCGGCCTGGCCGTCCCGGGTGACCAGCGGCTGACCGCGCTGGGGGCGGCGCTCCACGTCGGCGAGATCACCGAGCCGTACCAGCCGGTCGCCGCTCTCCACCAGCAGCGCTTCGAAGGCGTACGGATCGCGCTTCTGGTCGATGCTGCGCAGCTGGCGGCTGCCCTGGCCGCTGCCGACCGTACCGGCGGGCACGTCGCGGCTCGCCCGGGCGACCCCGGCGGCAAGCTCGTCGAGGGTCATGCCGAGTTCGTGCAGGCGCCTGGCTGGCGTCAGCAGCGCGATCTCCTCTTTCGGCAGGCCGTCGTAGCGCACGCCCTCTATGCCGCGCCGCATCAGCTCGCGCTCGAAGCCGCGTACGATCGGAATCAGCTCGCCGACCGCGCCGGGGCCGGTGACCTGGAGCACGGCGACGGGCTCGCGGTCGATGGCGCGGCCGACCACCGGCGGCTCGATGCCGGCCGGCAGGTTGCGGACGTTGGCCACGCGCTGCTTGACCTGATCGAGACCCAGGGTCATGTCGGCGTCGTAGTCGAACTCGACCCAGATCGAGGCGTTGCCGATCTCCGTTCGCGAACGCACCTCGTGGACGCCGTCGATGGTGCGCAGCTGCTGTTCGATGGGAACGGTCACCAGGGTTTCCATGTCTTCGGCGCCAGCGCCGCGCCATGGAACATCGACATAGACGACGGGAAAGGTCGCGGGCGGGTCGAGCTGGGACGGCATCACCCGGATGGCCCAGAGCCCGATCAGGATCATCATGACCATCAGCAGATTGGCGGCCACCCGATGTCTGGCGAAGATGTCGATCATGCAAGCCCCTCTGTTTCGGAAACCGATGAGGGTCTCCGGTAACCGTGCCCGCGTCCGGGTAAGGGGCCGCGACTTCGGGAGGGATGCGGCAACGGACGCAGGCACGAGGCTGACTCAGCCGGAGGAGGCTTTTCACGAAGCGTGCCAACCCGTCAGAGCCGGGAAATGCGCGGCCTGCAGGCGTTCAGCCGACGTCTGAGGGACGCGCCGCCGATCAGGAGTTGGTGGAAATCGCCAATCTTTGGCGCGGCTCCCGTGTCAGCGTCGACGCCCGCGCAGCCAAGCAAATCTTGGGCATACGGCGGCCGATTTCCTTACAATACGCCGCTCGCCCGCAGCAGGAACGTTCAGTGGCACACGAGGAAGCAGGCTTGTCGCCGGAGATGGTCCCCGATACCTCCGTTCACGTGCGCGAGGTGTTCGGCATCGATCAGGATCTGGACGTGCCCGCCTTCAGCCGTCGCACCGATTACGTGCCGGCGCTGGATGAAGACTACCGCTTCGACCGGGACACCACGCTCGCGATTCTGGCCGGCTTCGCTCACAACCGCCGGGTGATGATTCAGGGCTACCACGGCACCGGCAAGTCCACCCACATCGAGCAGGTGGCGGCGCGGCTCAACTGGCCCTGTGTGCGCATCAACCTGGACAGCCACATCAGCCGCATCGACCTGATCGGCAAGGACGCCATCGTCATCAGGAACGGTCAGCAGATCACCGAATTCCGCGAAGGCATGCTGCCGTGGGCGCTGCAGCACCCGGTGGCACTGGTGTTCGACGAGTACGATGCCGGCCGCCCGGACGTGATGTTCGTGATCCAGCGGGTGCTCGAGGTGGAAGGCAAGCTGACCCTGCTGGACCAGAACAAGGTCATCGAGCCGCATCCGTACTTCCGCCTGTTCGCCACCACCAACACCATCGGCCTCGGCGACACGACGGGCCTGTACCACGGCACCCAGCAGATCAACCAGGGTCAGATGGATCGCTGGAGCATCGTCACCACGCTGAACTATCTGCCCCACGAGGCGGAAACCGAGATCGTCCTCGGCAAAGCCAAGCACTACGCCGAGACCGATCGTGGCCGGCGCACGGTCGCCAGCATGGTGGCGGTGGCGGAACTGACCCGCCAGGGTTTCATCAACGGCGACGTGTCCGTAGTGATGTCGCCGCGCACCGTGCTGACCTGGGCGCAGAATGCCGAGATCTTCGGCGACGTGGGCTTTGCCTTCCGGGTGACGTTCCTCAACAAGTGCGACGAGCTGGAGCGACCCATCGTGGCCGAGTACTACCAGCGCTGCATGGGCGAGGATCTCGGCGACGCCACCCGGGGGATCACCCTGAAGAGCGCTTGAGATGGGGTCTGGCCCGGACGATCACCCTCTCGAGCCGTTCAAGCGGGCGACCACCGCGACGATCCGCGCGCTTGCCGAGAACGACGAACTCGAGGTCAGCTTCGGGCAGGGCCCGCCGGTCGCGCGCGGCAACCGCATCCGCGTGCCGCTGCCCGGCATCGGCGCGACCGAGGCGGAGATCGACGCGGTGCGCGGCATGGGCGACGAGTACGCGCTGAAGCTGCGCTATCACGACGAAGCCGAGCACCAGCGCCACGCCCCCAGCGGCGGCCCGGCCCAGGAAATGTTCCAGTGGATCGAGGATGCCCGCATCGCCTCCATCGGCTCCATGCGCATGGAGGGCGTGGCGCGCAACCTCGATGCTTCGCTGGAAGCCCAGTGCAGGCAGTCGGCGTTCGACACCATCACCGTGGAGTCGGAGGCGCCGCTGTCCGTGGCCGTTGGCCTGCTGGTGCGCCAGCATCTGACCGGACGGCCGCTGCCGCCCTCCGCGGAACACGTGGTGCAGTTCTGGCGTGACTACGTCGAGGAAAACGCCGGCGACGACATCGAAGCGCTCAAGGAGCACATCCTCGATCAGGGCCGGTTCGCCGACGCCTGCCGGCGGATCCTCGTCGACCTCGGCCTCGAAGCGGAACTCGAGGAGCCCACCGAGTACGACGACAGCCAGGACGACGTCGAAAGCATGGACGAGGGCGAGGAGGCCGAGTCCGACATCTCGCCGGAGGACGTGATGCTCGACGACGACACCATGGTCGACGAGAACGCCGAGGGCGAGTCGAGTCTGGTGGAGATGGACGCCGACGTCGACATGGACGACCTCGGCGCCGAGGCGGACCCCGACGAGCAGCCGCCGAATCTGCCCGACGAGTCCGGGCGCATCCGCATGGACGTCAACTACCAGGCGTTCACCGAGAAGTTCGACGAGGTCGTGCGCGCCGAGGAGCTGTGCGATGCGGACGAGCTGCTGCGCCTGCGGGCGCTGCTCGACCAGCAGCTGCTGTCGCTGCAGCACGCCACCTCGAAGCTCGCCAACCGCCTGCAGCGCAAGCTCATGGCCAAGCAGAACCGCACCTGGGAGTTCGATCTCGAGGAAGGCATGCTCGACACCTCGCGGCTCGCCCAGGTGATCGCGGATCCCATGAACCCGCTCGCCTACAAGCAGGAAAAGGAGATGACCTTCCGCGACACCGTGGTGACCATGCTGATCGACAGCTCCGGTTCCATGCGCGGCCGCTCCATCACCATCGCCGCCATGTGCGCGGACATTCTCGGCCGGACGCTCGAGCGCTGCTCCGTGCGGGTGGAGATACTCGGCTTCACCACCCGCGCCTGGCGCGGGGGCCAGTCGCGGGAGCAGTGGATCGCCGAAGGCAAGCCGGCCAACCCCGGGCGGCTGAACGATCTGCGCCACATCGTCTACAAGGCCGCGGACGATCCCTGGCAGCGCACCCGGCGCAACCTCGGGCTGATGATGCGCGAGGAGATGCTGAAGGAGAACATCGACGGCGAGGCGCTGATCTGGGCCCACAACCGCCTGGTGACCCGCGCCGAGCAGCGCAAGGTGCTCATGGTGATCTCTGACGGCCTGCCGGTGGACAACTCCACCCTGCTGGTGAATCCGAGCAACTATCTGGAGCAGCACCTCAAGTACGCCATCGAGATGATCGAGAGCCACTCGCCGGTGGAGCTGATCGCCATCGGCATCGGCCACGATGTCACCCACCACTACCAGCGGGCGGTGACCATTACCGACGCCGAGCAGCTCGGCGGCGCCATGACCGATCAGCTCGCGGCATTGTTCGACATTCAGCACTGACCGTCCGGCATTTGGCGATAGTGGACCTCATCCACCTGATCCGTTAGGATGCGCGCCGCAGCAGCCTGACCGCTGTTCTCAGTTGTCGTTGTTTGGAGAGAGTCACAATGCGCAGACCCCTGCCGGCGCTTGCCATGGCGCCCGTTCCTTTGCTCGTTCTGAGTTTGTTCGCCCCCACCGCCAGCGCCGCGATCGAAGAGATCGTGGTGACCGCGCAGAAGCGCGAGGAAAGCCTGCAGGACGTGCCGATTTCGGTGTCGGCGTTCAACGCCGATCAGCTCGACCGCAAGCAGATCGATACCTTCAGCGACCTGCAGTTCAACGTGCCGAACGTGTCCTACAGCAAGGGCAACTTCTCGGGCTCGAACTTCTCCATCCGCGGCCTCGGCACCGTGGCCGTGGGCACCAGCGCCGACTCCGGCGTCGGCGTGCACGTCAACGACGTCTATCTGCAGTCGCCGCGGCTGTTCGAGACGGAGTACTACGACATCGAGCAGCTCGAAGTGCTGCGTGGGCCCCAGGGTACGCTGTTCGGCCGCAACGCCACCGCGGGCGCCATCAACATGAAAACCGCCCGGCCGCGCATCGGTGAGTTCACCACCGATCTGGAAGCCCAGTACGGCAACTACCAGCACGGCAAGATCAAAGGCGCCGTGAACATTCCGATCAGCGAACGGGTGGCCGGGCGCATCGCCGGCATCTGGCTGGATCGCGAGGGCTACACCGACAACGTGCTCACCGGCAACGACGTCGACGACCGCAGCCAGTGGTCGGTGCGCGCTTCTCTGCGCATAGAGCCTACCGACAGCACGCTCATCGACCTCATCGCCTACACCTTCGAGGAGGACAGCTCGCGGACCCGCAGCCAGAAGCAGTTCTGCGACTTCGATCCGAGCGGCATTCTCGGCTGCCTGCCGACCACGCGCGGCACCGACGCGCCGAACCCGTTCTCCACGCTTGGCTACCTGCTGCCCTCGACGCTGATCGCGGGTCCGGCGCTCGGCTTGTTCAATCCGATCACCGACGCGGTGTCGCCGGCCGGCAATCCGGACGATCTGCGTGACGTCTCGGCGTTCTTCGACCCCGAGTACAAGGCCGAGGAAGATTTCTTCATGGTCGAGGTCAAGCAGACGGTCAACGAATGGCTCGACATGACCTTCATCGGCGCGTATCAGGAAACCGAAGTGGTTTCCGAGCAGGACTACAACGGCACCGCCTCCGGCGCCACGGTAGCGCTGCCGGCGGCGTTCAACGCCGTCTTCCCGGGTGCTGCGGCGTTTCTGGGCACCGGCGCCGGCGGCCCGGCCCCGGTATCTACCCTGTCGAGCGTGCGGTCCTCGATTGGTCTGGCCAGCGGTGATTTCGTCCTCAGCGACACCTTCAGCGCCCAGGACACCTCAACCGCGTTCGCGGAGCAGACCAGCTTCGAGCTGCGCTTCAACTCCCAGTTCAACGGTCCGTTCAACTTCATGCTCGCGGGGTCGACCTTCGACTTCAAGAGCGAGACCGACTACTTCGTCCGCGCGGCGGGCCTCGACTACTTCTCGGTGATCGGCGCCGGTCCCACCGCGACCCCGGCCGAGACCTTCACGGTTCTGGCGCCCGGCTATTTCAACAACGAGACGCCGCGCTTCGACCTGGAGTCCTGGGGCATTTTCGGCGAGGGCTACTACGACATCAGCGAGACCCTGAAGCTGACCGTCGGTCTGCGCTACAACGTGGATGACAAGTTCGTGCGCGATCGCTCGGTGCTGCTGAACGTGCCCGTGCAGGTCGACGTCAACACCGGCCAGGTCACCGCCTTCGGCACCCCGGTCAGCACCATCGATCAGGTCATCGAAGCCGGTGCCGCCGTCGGCGCTTTCGACGCCGACCCGAACGAGCCCGGAAGCCAGGTGTTCCGTGAAGACTCGGTCAAGTTCAAGGAGTGGACGGGCCGCATCGTCCTCGACTGGCTGCCCGAGGTGAGCTTCACCGACGAGACTCTGGTCTACGGCTCCTTCTCGCGGGGCTACAAGGGCGGCGGTATCAACCCGGCCATCGACACCACGCTGTTCCCGAACACGCCGGAGACGTTCGCGCCCGAAGAAATCGACGCCTACGAGATCGGCACCAAGAACCAGCTCTGGGACAACCGCCTGCAGGCGAACCTGGCCGCCTTCTACTACGACTACAGCGGCCTGCAGGTGTCGAAGATCGTCAACCGCACCTCGGTCAACGAGAACATCGACGCCGAGATCTACGGCATGGAAGGCGAGTTCCTGCTGGCGCCGAACGAGAACTGGCTGTTCAACGCCAACCTCAGCTACCTGAACACCGAGATCGGCGATTTCGAAACCATCGACCCGCGGGATCCGACCCAGGGCCGCAGCGACGTCACCCTGATCAAGGACTTCGAGGCGTCGCACTGCGTGCTCGAGTTCAACGGCCAGGGTCCGGCGAGCGCCAACGCCGCGCTGCAGGGTTTCCTGGGGACGAACGGCGTGCCCTACATTCCGACCGGAGCCGCCACCGGCATTCCGACGACCCCGGGCGTGACCGATTCCGCCATCAGCTCCTGTGCCGGGCTGCAGGCGATCGCGCCGGCCTTCGGCTACGGCTACAGCGACGGTATCACCACGAACGTCGACGGCAATTCGCTGCCCAACTCGCCGGAATTCACGGTGAGCCTCGGCGCCGAGTACACCCACTTCTTCGGTGACGGCGCCACTCTGTCGGGTCGTATCGACTACTACTGGCAGGACGACTACTCGGCGCGCATCTTCGACCGCGCGCTGGATCGGGTAGACGCCTGGGACGTCTGGAACGCTCAGGCCACCTACGTCAGCGCCACCGGTCAGTGGTGGACCCGGGCCTTCGTCCAGAACATCGAGAACGACGACGAGCTGACCGGGATCTACAGCACGGATCCGTCCAGCGGTCTGTTTACCAATGGCTTCTTCATCGAGCCGCGGCTGTTCGGGGTTTCGGTCGGGGTGCAGCTGTAGGCTGCGCGGTTACCCCGCGCAAACGGAAAAGGGCCGCAACAGCGGCCCTTTTTTTGTCTGCAGGAGCGATCTCCCGATCGCGACGGTCTCAAGATCGCGATCGGGAGATCGCTCCTACGGTGGATGGCTCAGCCGACCACTTCCAGACGTTGGATTTCCGGCCGTCCGGCCATCACGCCGGCGAACTTGGCGCCCGACGCCTTGAAATGCTCGGACTGGCCGTGGGCCGCCAGAGCCTCGGCGTCCGTGTAGAGCTCGAGGACGATGTAGTTGCCCCCGTCGTCCTTGCACAGCGTGTAGAGCTGGTTGCCCGGTTCCTTGCTGCGCACGTCGGCGGCAAGGCCCAGCATGGCTTCCTCGAACTCCTTCTCCTTGCCCTTGGCGACGTTGAGCTTGGCGATCACGGCGATGGTCATGGCGTTTCCCCTCGATGCTTGGTTTGGTTTGATTGGTGCGCCCGAGGATAGCAGCCGCGCCGGGTCGGGCGAACTGTTTGCCGGGTCATCCGTATACTGTTGGCCATTGAAGGCCGAAAAAACCACGCCATGCATCGACGCCCGCTGCTCGATCTGCTGCACGCCTATGCGCCGCGCCATCCGGAGGAGGCCGACACCGTAGGGCGGTTCATCGATTTCGTCGAGCGCAATCCGCGCTGCTTCGAGCGTGAGCTGACGGAAGGCCACGTCACCGGTTCGGCCTGGCTGGTGGACGGCCGCGGTGAGCGGGTGCTGCTGACCCATCACCGCAAACTCGGGCGCTGGCTCCAGCTCGGCGGGCACAGCGACGGCGAGCCGCGGCCGCTGAAGGTCGCAATGCAGGAGGCCCGGGAAGAGTCCGGGCTGGCGCTGCGGCCGCTGTCGGCGGACGTGTTCGACCTCGACATCCACGAGATCCCGGCGCGCAGGCGGGATCCCACCCACCTTCACTACGACGTCCGTTTTGCTCTGCAGGTGGTCGGCGGCGAGGCTTTCCGGGTCAGCGACGAATCCCTCGATCTGGCCTGGGTGGCCATCGATTCCCTGGCCGATTACACCGACGAAATCTCCATGCTGCGGATGGCGCGCAAGTGGCGGCTGTCGGACTGCCGACAGTCTGTCGTTGACAGCGGGCCGGGGCAGGGCTAAAACGCGTTCTAAGGGGAGGGTGGAATTCAGTACGCGATTCCGTGTGCGCGCCTTCCTTGCGACAGACGTTCGGAGCAACCTGGGGAGGTGGCTCCTGGCAGTGACGTCTTCTGACGTTGATCGTGAAGGAGGGCACCATGCGTCGACCCCGCATTCATCTGGCCGTGTTTCCGGCATTGCTCGTTTCGATTCCGCAGCTGTCCTTCGCCCAGGCTCAGGACGGCGGCAGGCGCATCGAAGAAGTCGTGGTGACGGCGGAACGCCGTGAATCGACGGTGTCCGATACCGCGATTTCGATCTCCGCGTTCGACGACGAGTTCCTGGACAACTTCAACATCCGCAACCAGGAAGACCTGCAGAATTACATTCCCGCGACGACCATTCAGCCGTATGACGCCTCCATCCGGGGCGTAGGGCGCACGGCGCGCACGCTGGGCGGAGACCCGGGCGTGTCGACGTATTTCAACGGCGTGTACTCCGAAGACTTCGGTATCGCCTCCACCGAAGGTGGTCTGCACGACCTCCAGCGGGTGGAAGTGCTGCGCGGGCCCCAGGGTACCCTGTACGGCCGCAACGCGGTGGGCGGCGCCATCAACTTCGTCTCCAAGCGGCCGGGCAACGAGGTGGAAGCCGAGGTCAAAGTCACCGGCGGCAGCTACGACACCCGTGAGGCCTACTACATGCTTTCCGGGCCCATCGTCGAGGACAAGCTGGCCGTACGGGTCACCGGGTCCGACCGGCGGCGCGACGGCTACATCGAGGAAACCTCGGGTCTCGGCAAGGACATCAACAACTACGGTGACGAGAACTACACCGCGTCCTTCGAGTGGACGCCGACCGATCGGGTGACGATCTACGCCCGGGGCAACGAGCGCAGCTACCGGCGCCGGTTCAACGGTGGCGCCGGCACCAACCCGATCATCGTCAGCGAGAACGGCCAGGCCGGCAGTCGCGACACCACCAGCCTGACCTTCGGCAAGCGCGCCATCGACCGTACCCAGACCATGAACCCCTGGCAGTCGAACTACTTCGACGCCTCCCAGCCGGTGTTCAGCTTCACCAACCCGGTGACCGGGGCGCTGGTGGAAGCTCAGAACGTGCGGCCCGGCATCGACATCCGCTCGGCGCGCACCGCAGCGGTGGACGCCAACGGCGACGGCATCCAGGACATCGACCCCGCCACCGGACTGCCGGCGTACACGCAGTCCGATCCCAGCGCCGGATCGACCGCGCCGAACTACGCCATCGGCATGCCGGCGAACCGCATTCACATCGCCGAGCGGGACGATCTGAAGAAGCGGGACCTGAAGATCGACTCCAACGGTCAATACGACGAGTTCTTCGACCAGCAGGCGGTGCAGTTCAACTTCATCTACGACGGCGACGACTGGCAGTTCAAGTACATCAGCGGCTACACCGACTTCTTCTACGACCGCAACACGGACGAAGACAAGACCGGCAGCACGCGCCTCGGCAGCTCCGACTTCTACGTGCTCCAGGAGAACGAGAACTGGCAGCACGAAGTGCAGTTCATCTTCGACACGGAGCGGCTGTCCATGACCACCGGCGTGTTCGCCTACAACTCGGTGATCAACCAGCGGCTCGACCTGTTCGACCCCATCGACACCCAGGGACGCTATCAGGCGGATGCGGCCTACAACGGCCTGACCGGCGGCATCGCGGAGTTCGGGGGCGTGCTGGCCCTGCTTGGGGGCCAGGCCGGGCCGCTGCTGAACATCTACGACGCTCAGCGGGCGTTCGAGGGTGGCACGCCGCTGGCGGCTGCGAATGGGGCCGTTACGCTGTTCGCGCCGTGGTACGGCGACACCGGCACCGGCCTGCGCGGCGCGCGTCATGACGGCGAGAGCACGCCGGGTACGTTCTTCGCCTGGGACAACGACATCGAAACCCGCGCTTACGCTGCTTACACTCAGGCCGAGTACCAGATGAGCGAGCGATGGGCCCTGACCCTGGGGGTGCGCTACGCGCGTGACGAGAAGGAGGCCGAAGAGCGCCTGATCGGCATCCAGGAGTCTCTGGGCCTCACCGCCTTCGCGCTGTTCGATGCGGGCAGCATCTTTGCCGGCACGCCGGCGCTTAGCGGCGGCGCACTCGACTACGCGACCAACAACCCCGCGGGCTTTGCCGCGTGCGGGTCCGGTGCGAACCTGCTGTGCCTGTACAACGCCGTGTCCGGCGCCATCGACCCCACCACGGCAACCTTGAACGGCGGCGTTGGTGTGGGCGATCAGGGCACCAACCCCGGTGACGTGCCGGTGCGCTTCAGCGGCGTACCCATCGCCTTCAACATCTACCGCCCGTTGAAGAACGATTGGGACGTGTGGACCTGGCGCGCCAACCTCGACTTCGAGCCGAATCCCGACACGCTGCTGTACCTGTCGGCGACCACCGGGTGGCGTTCCGGCGGCTACAACCTGGGCTTCTTCTCCACGGCGACGCCGGAGTACGAAGAGGAGAACATTCTCGCCTTCGAACTCGGCTACAAGGGCACGCTGCTCGATGGCCGCATGCAGCTCAACACGTCGGTGTATCTGTACCAGTACGACGACATCCACACCATCATCTCCCAGGCCGGCGGCCTGTTCGGGGTGAGCACCAACGTGGTGAACGCTCCGGAAGCAGAGACCTACGGCTGGGAGGGGGACATCACCTATCTGATCGGCGAGAACTTCACCCTCGGTGGCAACTGGAGCTACACCAACGCAGAGTTCACCAAGGACTTCGAGGTGGTGGACGTGAACAATCCGGCGCTGCCGAGTTCCCTGTTCTCCGCGGCGGAGCAGACCGTGTCGGGCTTCGACGGCAGCAGCCTGCCGAAGATTCCGAAGTGGAAGTTCACCCTGTGGGGCAACTACACCTGGCAGCTCGGCAACGGCAGCACGCTGGATGTGTTCAGCACCGTGGGCTACACCGACGAGTTCTTCTTCGGCGCGCCGTTCTCCCGCGAGCTCGATCGGGCGCCGGAGTTCACCCGCTGGGACGCCCGGGCGAGCTGGAACAGCGCCAATCGGAACTGGGAGATCTCGGCGTTCGTCAACAACATCACCGGCGAGCTCGGGGTGCGTAATCTCGACATCGAAGGCGGCGAGGAGCTGAACTACCTGCGTTCGGTCGCCACCACGGACCCGCGGGTCTACGGCATGAGCCTGACCTACCGCCTGAACCCCTGACTCGCGACCCGGCCGGTTCGGCAATCGGGCCCATGAGCGTTCGCTCATGGGCCCGCCTTTTTTCCGGGCCTCGGCCGCTTTCGGCGGTAACTATTGGGACCCGATCCGCCTCTGGACGGGTTATCTTGGGCAGCCGTCGGAGGTGGGAGACGAGGTTTGGCATCGACGCCACGAGCAGCCGCCGCACTGTGTCTCGGCGTTCTGCCCGTCATGGTCTGGCTGGGCAATCCCGCGCTGGCGCTGCTCGCTGCCGGCGCCATCGCGCTGGTCGTCGATCGCCCGCCCCTGGGCGCCACCGGCTCCCTTGCCCGCTACAGCCTGCAGACCGCCATCGTCCTGCTCGGGCTGAAGCTCGATCTCAACACGCTGTGGCAGCTCAGCGCCGAATACACCGGGCTGGTGGCCGGCTACGTGGTCGCCACCCTGGCGCTCGGGCTACTGCTCGGCCGGATACTGGCCGTGGAACCCCCGTCGAGCAAGCTCATGAGCGCCGGCACGGCCATCTGCGGCGGCACCGCCATTGCCACGCTCAGCGCCGTCGTCCGGGCGAGCCCGCAGCAGACGGGGGTGGCGCTGGCCATCGTGTTTCTGCTCAACGTGGTGGCCCTGCTCGGCTTTCCCGCCATCGGCCGGGCCCTGGAGATGTCCCAGGAAGCGTTCGGGGTCTGGTCTGCGCTGGCCATCCACGACACCAGCTCGGTGGTGGCGACCGCCGCCGTCTACGGCGATCGCGCCGCCGAGGTGGCGACCACCATCAAGCTTGGCCGCACCCTGTGGCTGATCCCCCTGGCGTTCGCGGTCAGCGTGCTCGAGCAGCGGACGGGTCCGGCCGCCGCGGACGGCAGCACGCCGAGGATCCGGGTTCCCGGCTTCATCCTGCTGTTCGTCGTCGCCGCCGGTCTGGGCTCGCTGCTCGGTCTGCCGGCCGCGCTGACCCAGGGCGCCGGGATGCTGAGCAGATGGCTGCTGGTGGTGGCGCTGTTTCTGGTGGGCACCGAGCTGACCCGGACCACGGTGCGGCAGATCCGCGGCCGGGTGCTGTGGCAGGCGCTCATCCTCTGGCTGACCGTGGCGCCGCTGACCCTGGCGGCGGTGCTCTGGCTCACCTGAGGGTGGCTCCGGCATAACCATAGAGCGAAACGTTTCTTCCGCGTGCCCGGCCGACTTCCTACGCTGGGGCCATGAAAGCCCTGCGACGATTCGATTTGCCGAGCTATCTGGCGCTGCTGGTTTTCGCCGGCTATCTGGCGGCGTCCTTCCTGATCTAGCGCTTCGCGCCCCGATCCGGGGTACGCCACGGCCACCGGATCAGTACAGGTGGCAGGCGACCAGGCGCTCCGATCCCTCGGTCAGCGGTTTCAGCGGCGGCGTGTCGCTGCGGCACACGTCCATGACGTGCGGGCAGCGGTTGGCGAAGCGGCAACCCGGCTTGATGTCCACCGGTGACGGGATCTCGCCCTCGATGGTGGTCGAGGGCCGCGAACGCTCCTTTTCCGGATCCGGCTCCGGGTTGGAGCCGATCAGGATCTCCGTGTACGGGTGTTTGGGGTCGAAGAACACCTCGGTCGCCGTACCGATCTCCACCAGCGCGCCCAGATACATCACCGCCATGCGATCGCTGACGTAGCGCACCATGGACAGGTCGTGGGCGATGAACAGCAACGTCAGACCCATGGACGCCTTCAGCTCGTCGAGCAGGTTCACCACCTGCGCCTGCACCGACACGTCGAGGGCGGAGATGGGCTCGTCGCAGACCACGAACTCCGGTTCGAGAATCAGCGCGCGGGCGACGCCGATGCGCTGACGCTGGCCGCCCGAGAACTCGTGGGGATAGCGCGACATGTGGTCCGGTTCGAGGCCGACGCGTTTCAGCCAGTCCGCCACCCGGTCGCGGATGTCGCGGTTCGCCATCTCGGAGTGCAGCTTCAGACCCTCGCCGATGATCTCGCCCACGGTCATGCGCGGGTTCAGCGAGGAGTACGGGTCCTGGAAGATCATCTGCATCTTCTGCGCCCAGCGCTGAAAGTCCTTCGGATGGTAGCGCTGGGGCAACCGCTCGCCGCGATAGCTCACGGTCCCCGCGGTCTTGTCGTGGAGGCCGATCAGCGTCTTGCCGTAGGTGGACTTCCCGGAACCGGACTCACCCACCAGACCAACGATCTCTTTCTCGTGAATGGTCAGGGTCACGCCGTCGAGCGCATGGACGGCGTGGCCGCCGCGCAGGGGAAAGTGTTTGGTCAGGTTCTCCGTGACCACCAGCGCCGGTGCGTCGCTCATGAGGCCGCCTCGGCCGGGTCGCGATGGTACAGCTCGGCCACCCGGGGCGCCGTGGCGTGATGCAGCCAGCAGCGGGCGAAATGACGCTCGCTCTGGAAGAACGCCGGCGGGTCCTCGGCGTCGCAGAGCTTCATGGCGTAGGGGCAGCGGGCGGCGTAGGCACAGCCTTTCGGCGGATGAAACAGGTCCGGCGGGCTGCCGTCGATGGACACCAGGCGCTGCTTGGCCTTGCCCGCCGCCGCTGGATCGTTGCTCGGCATGGCGGCCCGCAGCCCCAGGGTGTACGGGTGCGAGGAGCGGTAGAACACGTCGTCGACGGTGCCCTGCTCGGCCACCTGGCCGGCGTACATCACCACCACCTCGTCGGCCATGCGCGCCACCACGCCGAGATCGTGGGTGATCAGCACGATGGCCATGCCCGTGTCACGCTGCAGGTCGCTCATCAGATCGAGCACCTGAGCCTGGATGGTCACGTCCAGGGCCGTGGTGGGCTCGTCGGCGATGAGGATGGCCGGCTCGCAGGCAATGGACATGGCGATCATGGCCCGCTGCAGCATGCCGCCGGAGAATTCGAACGGGTATTGCCTGGCGCGGCTGGCGGCTTCCGGGATCCGCGCCATATCCAGCAGCTCCACGGCGCGCGCCAGCGCCCTTTTGTGGCTCCAGCCGCGATGCACTTCGAGCGGCTCGGCGATCTGGTCGCCGATGGTCATGGTCGGATTCAGCGACGTCATCGGATCCTGGAAGATCATGCCGATCTCGCGGCCGCGGATGTCGCGGCCGTCGATGGTGGTGCGGCCGAGGATCTCCTGGCCGCGCAGCCGCGCGCTGCCGGACGTGATGCGCCCTGGCGGCATGGGCGTGAGCCCCATCAGACTCTGCACCGTCACCGACTTACCGCAGCCGGACTCGCCGACGATGGCCAGGGTCTCGCCGGCGTCGACCTTGAAGCTGATCCCGCGCACCGCCTGCACGGTGCCGCCGTAGGTGTCGAACTCGACGCGCAGATCGTCGACCTGGAGCAGCGGCACGCTCATGCGCAACCCCCGTATGACTGCGACATTCCGTAGGAGGCTTCTCCCGAAGCCGACCCGCTTCGCGACATCGATCCGCTTCGCGCTCGGGAGAGCGCTCCTACGGGGGCCGATTCCGGTCGCGAGATCGATTCCGGTCGCGCTCTGGAGAGCGCTCCTACCGGGGTGGATGGCGGTGGCGTCATTCCCGTGACCTCATCTTCGCGTCCAGGGCGTCGCGCAGACCGTCGCCGAGCAGGTTGAAGGCGAGCACGGTGATGCTGATGAGCGCGGCGGGAAAGATCAGCTCGTGGGGATAGGTGAGCATGGTCTTGAGCCCTTCGTTGCACATGCTGCCCCAGGACGGCGTCGGCGGCGCCACGCCCATGCCGATGAACGACAGAAACGCCTCGGTGAAGATCGCGCTCGGCACGGCAAAGGTGAGGGTGACCAGGATCACCCCCATGGTGTTGGGAATCATGTGGCGCATGACCAGATAGTTGGTGCGCGCGCCGAGCAGGCGCGCGGCATTGACGTAGCCCTCTTCCCGCACCTGGAGGATCTGGCCGCGCACCAGCCGTGCGGTCCCGGGCCACAGCAGCAGCACCAGCGACACCACCAGGGGCAGGATGCCACTCTCGCCGGGGCCGATGCCGAAGGCGATCTTGAACAGAATCATGAACAGCAGAAACGGCAGCGCGATCACGAAGTCGGCAAAGCGCATCAGCACCTGGTCGGTGTGTCCGCCGACGAATCCCGCGGTGCTGCCGTAGATCACGCCGAACAGCACGAACAGGAACGGCGCGGCGATGCCGATGAACAGCGACACCCGGGCGCCGTACATCAGTCGGGCCAGCATGTCGCGGCCCAGATAGTCGGTGCCGAGGGGGTGCAGCGCCAGCTTCACGGCGTCTCCCACCCGCGGGTCGCTGCCGGGCTGCACCAGGCCGCGGCTCAGCGCGTCGTCGATGGTGATCACCCGGGTGACCTCCACGTCCAGGGTTTCCCGCGCCGGGGTCTGGTCGCCCTCGTCGTTCAGGGCGACCACGGTGTAGTAGTAGGTGCGCGGCTGCAGGTCCAGGCGGTCCTCGAAGCGGTTGCCGTCGGCGGCGTAGGTCTCCGCCAGGGGCAGGCCGAGGGCGTCGCCGGTGGCGATCGGGAAGATGTTGCGGTACACGCGGTAGCCGGAGGCGCCGGGCATCGGGTCCCACTGCAGTCGCACGGCCTGGGTGGTTGGCGGGGCCGCCAGGCGCAGGCCGGGTTCCAGCGGCAGCACCGAGCTGCCGTCCCAGGGGCGGTAGCGCTCCACCAGGGTGGCGCGGCGGTCGGCGCCCGGCGGCTGGCTGATCTGGTCGAGATCCTGGGCGGCGGGATCCACGGTCCACAGCCACGGACCGGCGACGGTGAACCCGATCAGGCCGATGACGATGTACAGCGAGATCAGCGCCCGGCGGTTGGCCTTCAGGCGGATCCAGGCGTCCTGCCAGTAGGACAGCGACGGTCGCGTCAGCGCCTGGGTGCGCTGGTGGCCCATGAGCGGTTCGAAGGCGCCGGGACTCGGCTCGTGAACGGTGGGAGAGATCTCTGCCATGAGCTACTCCAGCCGCACCCGCGGATCGATGAATCCGTACAGCAGGTCGACGAGAATCACCATCAGCACCAGGAACGCGCCGTAGAACACGGTGGTGCCCATGATCACGGTGTAGTCGAGCTGCTGCACGGCCTGGACGAAGTAGCGGCCGAGGCCGGGGATGGCGAACACCAGTTCCACCACGAAGCCGCCGGTGGTGATGGCGGCGATGGCCGGCCCGAGCACGGTGACCACCGGCAGAATGGCGTTGCGCAGCTCGTGGCGGGAGAAGATCCGCGATGCCGGCAGGCCCTTGGCCTTCGCCGTGCGCACGTAGTCGGAGCTGACGATCTCCAGCATCGACGAGCGCATCAGCCGGGTCAGGTAGGCCATGGTGGACAGCCCCAGCACCATGGACGGCACCAGCATGTGCGAGATGGTGCCCCAACCGGCCACCGGCAGCAGCGAGAAGCCGAGCAGGTCGTTGACGTTTACCAGGCCGAGCTGGCCGAGCGCGGCGAACACGAAGTTCGGCACCGAGATGCCGAGGATCACCAGGAACATGATGACGATGTCCGGCAGCCGGTTGCGGTACAGGGCGGTGAGCGCGCCCCACAGCACCCCGCCGAGACCGGCGAAGACGATGGCGAGAATGCCGAGGGTCGCGGACACCGGGAAGTGCTCGCGGATGATGTCGTTGACCTCGCGGTTCTTCTGGGTGAAGGAGATCCCGAAGTCGCCCTTCAGGAGGTTGCCCATGTAGATCAGGTACTGGGTGGTGATGGGCTTGTCGAGACCGTACTTGGCTTCCAGGTTGGCGCGGATCTCGGCAGTTACCGCCTTGTCCGAGCTGAGCGGATCGCCGGGCACGTTGTGCATGGCCACGAACGTCGCGGTGGCGATGAACCAGATCGTGATCACACCCTGGATCAGCCGCCGCACCGTGTAACGCCACATCATGCCGCTCAGCCCTCGACGATGCGCACGTTGGTGAGATCCGGATCGGGGCCGACCACCCGCCGCACCATGCCCTTGAGCTGCGGATCCACCACGTAGACCAGGCCGCGCTCGTAGTCCGGCAGGATCACGGCGTTCTCGAGCAGGATGCGCTGGATCTCGCCGAAGGCCTCCATCCGCACCCGCTGATCGGTCGTGTTCTGCGCTACCCGCACCAGGCTGTCGAGCTCGGGATTGCTGTAGCGGCCGCGGTTGTTGAGATTCCACGACGCGAACAGATCGCCGAAGGTCAACGGATCGTCGAAATCCGGGCCCCAGCCGGCCATCACCATGTCGAAGTCGCCGGCCGTCATCTTGGCCAGGCGCTGCTTGAAGATCTGCCGGTCGATGCGCACCTCGAGGCCGAGCTCGCGGTTGAGCGTTTCCTGGTAGTACTCGGCCTGCTTGTTGGAGATCGGACTGTCGCCGGTGAGCAGCACCAGCGGTGGGAACTCGTCGAGGCCGAGCTCGCGGCGCGCCTGCTCCAGGTAGTCGCGGCCGCGTTCCGGATCGGTGATGCGCGGCGGCGGCGGGTACTCCTGGCGGAACGGGCGGACCTCGCCCTGAAGCCAGATCGGGAACAGCGACTCGCCGGGCAGGTAGCCGGGCAGCTTGATCACCCGGTAGACCAGCTCGGCTGGATCCAGCACCGCCTGAATCGCCTTGCGCAGGTTCAGGTTGCGGGTAATGCGGCCTTCGCGGAAGTTGAACTCCATATAGAATACCGAACCGTCCATGAACCGGTTCAGGTCCCAGCGCTGCACCAGAGCCTCGGTGAGGTTCTCCTCGGTCAGCGTGGTGTAGGCGATCTTGCCGTCCTTGAACAGGTTCAGCGACGCGTTCGGGTCCTGGGTGACGTAGGGGAAGTCCAGCACCTGAATCTGAATCCGCTCCCGGTTCCAGTACTCGGGGTTCTTCTCCATGCGCACGTGCGCGCCGTGCACCCAGCGGGTGATGGTGAACGGCCCGTTGTAGAGCAGTTTGTCGGCGTCCGCCGCGTAGCGGCCTTTGGTCGCCCGGTAGAACGCCTCGCGGATCGGGTAGTAGGTCGAGAACGCGGTGAGCTTGTCGAAGTAGGGGACCGGGCGCTCCAGATCCACCACCAGGGTGCGGTCGTCGACGGCGCGCACGCCGAGTTCGTCGACGTCCATCTCGCCCTGATTGATCGCCTCGGCGTTGGCGATGGGGAACATGATCGAGGCGTACTCGGACGCATTGGCGGGATCGACCGCGCGCCGCCAGGAGAACACGAAGTCGTCGGCGGTCACGGGCTGTCCGTCGCTCCAGCGGGCGTCCTCGCGCAGCCAGAACGTCGCGCCGCTGTCGGTCACCTCCCAGCGCTCGGCCACGCCCGGGGCCAAGTGGTTGTGGGCGTCGTAGCGCAGCAGGCCCTCCATGACGTGGCCGAGGACCATGCCGCTGACCTGGTCGGTGGACAGCGTACTGTCGAGCTGGGGCGGTTCTTCGCGCAGCGCCAGGGTCACCGTGCCGGTGGCCGGATCGACGCCCTCGCTCACGCCGCCGGAGCCGGTGAGGCTCGAGGCCCAGGACAATCCCATCATCAGCAGCGCGATGCCGGAGACCGAGAGCGCTGCGAACAGGGCGAGCTGGCGGCCGGCGGAACGGGTGAAGTCGTCCTGGTTGTTGGCGATGTCGCTCAAGCGTCGGTCTCCTCCTGCGGATCGATGGCTCGTCGGGCGTTACTGTACCGTACGCAGCAGATTTCCGACGATTCTTTCGAGGTGCATCAGGCTGTTGCACTCCTCGGCCTGGTGGCAGTACGCCGTGTAGCGGCGCATCTCCGCGTCGCCGACGAACCAGGAGTTGCGTGGCTCCGGATTCAGCCAGATCAGGCGTTTGCAGCGGTCGTACATCTCTTTGAGGATGTCTGTCCGCGGATCGCCGTAATTGTTACGCGCGTCGCCGAGAATGATGATCGTGGTGCGATTGTCGACGTCGTCCAGACAGTGCTTCTTGAAGTCGGCGAAGGCCTGGCCGTAGTCCGTGGAGCCGCCGGAGTAGTCGCGCAGGGTCTTGGCGATGGCGTCCTCGATGTCGTTGCGTTCGAACAGCTCGGTCACCTCGGCGAGATCCGAGGAGAACGCGAACGAACGCACCTTCTGCATCACCTCGTCGAGGCTGTACAGAAACATCAGCATGAACCGGGCATAGGCGGCGACCGACCCGGAGACGTCGCAGATGGCGAACACCTTGGGCCGGTCGACCTTCACCGACTTCCAGTGCAGGTCGAAGATGTGGCCGTCGTAGGCCATGTTGTGGCGCAGGGTACGCGGCACGTTCAGCGCCCCGCGCTTGAACACTTTCTTGCGCCGGGAGTGCAATGCGGTGAGCCGCTTGGCCATCTTCAGCACCACTTCCTGGATCAGCCGGAAGTTGCGGTGCTCGACGTTCGACAGCTTGACCTTGCGCAGCATGTCTTCGCGCAGGCGGCGGCCGTCGGCGTCGGCGTGAAGCAGGAACTGGCGCTCGACGTAGTCGCGCACCTGCTCGCGCAGCCACTCGCGGCGCTGGCGCAGCGCCTGACCCAGGCGCCGCTGTGGAATGCGGCGGCTGTCGCGCAGATCGGAGATCTCCCGGTTCAGGTCGGCCAGCCCCATCGCTTCCATGATCCGCCGGGTGTACAGGCCCTTCTGGGTGAACACCTGGATGTCGCGCACGTCCACGGCCTCGCCGGCCTGGGCCATGGCCATGGACAGCTCGATCTTGGAATCCGCCATCAGCAGCTGGCCGAGGGTGGACTCGGCGTCGCTCATCTCGCCGGGGCCGAGATCTTCGTGTTCCTCGTCCTGCCGTTGGTCCGCGGCGCGCCTGGACTTCTTCTTTTTCTTTCCGCCCCCCGCTGGGGCGCCTTCCCGGGCCTCGGCGCTGCCACCGCCGCCTTCGCCCTCGGACTCGCCGCCCTCGCTCTCGGGCTCCTCCGTGCTGCCCGCGTCCGCGCCGGCGTCGCCGGCACGGGCACGATCGCCGGAGACGTCTTCCGCGGCGAAGAACGCATCGAAACAGAGATCGAAGGCTTCCTTCTCGTCCGCCGTCTTCGGCAGCACCAGCGCCAGGGAGCGTTTCAGCGTGCCCCGGTCCTCGTAGCCCACCAGCTCGACCGCGGACAGGGCGTCCAGGGTCTCCGCCGTGGAGATGCGGACCTCCGAGTTGCGCAGAGCGCGGATGAAGTTGGTGAGAATGCGGTCCACGGGGCGGCGGTTACGGTTTCACGGCCTTGCTGGTCAGGGTGGTGAGCTCGGCGTTGACGTTCTCGATGTCGTCCTGAAACTTGAGAATCACGTTCAGGGTGTCGCGCACCAGGGTCGGATCCAGGGTGTCCGCGTGCAGCAGCAGCAGGGTCCGGGCCCAGTCGATGGTCTCGCTGATCGCCGGCACCTTCTTCAGATCCATGTCGCGCAGCTCGTGGATGAAGGCCACCAGCTGGCGGCGCAGCTCCTTGGGGATTTCCGGCACCCGGGCGTGGATGATGCGCTGCTCCAGCTCCACGTCCGGAAACGGAATGTACAGATGCAGACAGCGGCGCTTGAGCGCGTCCGAGATCTCGCGGGTGTTGTTGCTGGTCAGAAACACCATGGGCGGTTCCTTGGCCGCGCGCAGGGTGCCGATCTCGGGAATGGAGAGCTGGTAGTCGGAGAGCATTTCCAGCAGCAGCGATTCGAACTCGTGGTCGGACTTGTCGACCTCGTCGATGAGCAGCACGCAGCCGTCCTCGGCTTTCAGCGCCTTCATCAGCGGACGCGGCTCGAGGAATTCCTCGGAGAAGAAGATGTCGCCGAACTCGTGCAGCCGGCCCACCGACTCGGCGAAGCCCTTGGCGCCCTGCAGGACCTCGTCGAGGGTCTCCTTGAGCACCTGGGTATAGAGCAGCTGCTTGCCGTACTTCCACTCGTAGATGGCCTTGGCTTCGTCCAGGCCTTCGTAGCACTGCAGGCGGATCAGCGGCAGGTCGAACATCTGCGCCGTGGTCTTGGCGAGCTCGGTTTTGCCGACCCCGGGCGGACCTTCGATGAGGATCGGTTTGCGCAGGTGATAGGCCAGGTACACGGCGGTGGCGATCTGATCGCTGCAGATGTAGCGATGGGTCTCGAGCTCGCTCTTGATGGTCTGCACGGACTCGGTGATCTTGTCGATGTCGGCTACGGCTTCCGCCACGGATGCCTCCCCTGGGAACCAAACGCCGATTATCCCAAGCGCGGTTTTGCATGTATACCGGCAGCCCGCTAGCATCCCGGCGGGAGAACCGGGGAAAGGGGGCGCCATGAGACCCGTTCTGGGCCTGCTCGTGCTGCTGAGCACGGTTCCGGGCGCCGCGGCGGCGGCCACGGTCATCCACGCCGGGCGGCTCATCGACGTGCTGGCCGCGGACGTCCTCACGGAGCGGTCGATCGTCATCGACGGCGACCGCATCGTCGCGGTGGAACCGGGCTACGTGGCTGGCGATGAGGTGATCGACCTGCGCGACGCCACGGTGATGCCGGGCTGGATCGACATGCACGTGCACATCGCGAGCGAAACCTCCCCGGACCGCCAGCTCGAAACCTTCACCCTCGATCCCCAGGACGCCGCCTACCGCTCCGTCGTCTACGCCGAGCGCACCCTCATGGCCGGGTTCACCACGGTGCGCGACCTCGGCACCGCCCACGGCCTCGCCCAGTCGCTGCGGCGGGCCATCGACCAGGGCCTGGTGCCCGGTCCGCGGGTGTTCACCGCCGGCAAGTCCATCGCCACCACCGGCGGCCACGCCGACCCGAGCAACGGCCGGAACCGCGAACTCGCAGGCGATCCCGGCCCCATCGACGGCGTGGTGAACAGTAGCGAGGACGCCTGGAAAGCGGTGCGCGCGCGCTACAAGGAAGGCGCCGATCTGATCAAGATCACCGCCACCGGCGGCGTGCTGAGCCAGGCCGCGAGCGGCCAGAACCCGCAGTTCCGGGTGGAGGAGATCCAGGCCATCGTCGCCGCGGCCCGGGACTACGGTTATCGGGTGGCGGCGCACGCGCACGGCACCGAAGGCATGAAGCGCGCGGTGCTCGGCGGGGTCGATTCCATCGAGCACGGCACCTTCATGACCGACGAGGTGATGGGCCTGATGAAGCGCCAGGGCACCTGGTACGTACCGACCATCCTGGCGGGACGCTTCGTCGCGGAGAAATCCGCCGAGCCCGGCTACTTCTCCGAGCTGGTGCGGCCCAAGGCGGCCGCCATCGGCCCGCAGATCCAGGACACATTCGCCCGCGCCTACCGGGCCGGGGTGAAGATCGCCTTCGGCACCGACACCGGGGTCTCGCCCCACGGCGACAACTGGAAGGAGTTCGGCTACATGATCGAGGCCGGCATGCCGCCCATGGAGGCCATCGTCAGCGCGACGCGGAGCGCCGCCGAACTGCTCGGTCAGAGCGACCGGCTCGGCAGCCTCGAGGCGGGAAAACTGGCGGACGTGATCGCCGTGCCCGGCGATCCGCTCAGCGATCCGCAGCAGTTCGGCCGGGTGCACTTCGTGATGAAGGGCGGAGAGGTGTTCAAGCAGGAGCCGCCCGGTGGCTAGGCGGTTCCGGGGCACCCTGGCGTTCGTGGCGGCCATCGCCGCTGGCCATGCGCTCGGCGCGAGCCCGGACGGCGCCCGGGAACCCTACGCCTCGACCTATGTGCCCCTGCCCGCGGAGCCGCTGCTGATTACCGGAGCGACGCTGCTCACCGGCACCGGCGAGCGCCTGGACGGCGCCTCCGTGCACGTGGCTGACGGACGCATCGTCGCGGTGGGACCCGACGTCGAGGCCCCGGGCGCCCGGGTGGTGGAGGCCCGCGGCCAGTGGCTGACGCCGGGCCTCATCGACGTTCACTCCCACCTCGGCGATTACCCGGCACCCTCCATCCAGGCCACCGCGGACGGCAACGAGGCCACCGACCCGAACACCGCCCGGGTCTGGGCCGAGCACTCGGTATGGCCCCAGGACCCGCAGTTTCCCCTGGCCCTGGCCGGCGGCGTTACCACCCTGCAGATCCTGCCCGGCAGCGCCAATCTGTTCGGCGGCCGCGGCGTGACCCTGAAGAACGTACCGTCGCGCACGGTGCAGGGCATGAAGTTCCCCGGCGCGCCGCACTCGCTGAAGATGGCCTGCGGGGAGAACCCCGAGCGCGTCTACGGCTCGCGCACCCTCGCGCCGTCCACCGGCATGGGCAACGTCGCCGGCTACCGTGCGGCCTGGGCGAAGGCGGTGGAGTACCGGGATAAGCGCGCCAGGGCGGCCGCCGATCCCGAGAAGGACGCGCCGGATCGGGACCTCGGCCTCGATACCCTGGTTGGTGTGCTCGACGGCGAGATTCTGGTGCACAACCACTGCTACCGGGCCGACGAGATGGCGATGATGATCGACGTCGCCCGGGAGTTCGGCTATCGCATCACCGCGTTCCATCACGCGGTGGAGTCCTACAAGATCGCCGATCTGCTCGCGGTCGAAGGCATCTGCTCGGCCATGTGGGCGGACTGGTGGAGCTTCAAGCTGGAAGCCTTCGACGCGGTGAATCAGAACGTGGCGCTGGTGGACCGGGCGGGCGCCTGCGCGATCGTCCACAGCGACTCCCCGCGCGGCATCCAGCACCTCAACCAGGAAGCGGCCAAGGCCATGGCCGCCGCGCGCCGGGCGGGCATGGCGATGAGCGAGGCCGAGGCCGTGCGCTGGCTCACTCTGAACGCCGCCCGGGCCCTCGGCGTCGCGGCCGAGACCGGCAGCATCGAGCCCGGCAAGGCGGCGGATCTGGTGCTCTGGAATCGCAACCCGTTCAGCGTCTATGCCCGGGCCCAGCGGGTCTACATCGACGGCTACCTGTACTACGACCGCAACGATCCGCGGCGCCAGCCGCGCACGGACTTCGACCTCGATCAGACCGCACGGGGGAGCGCGCCATGACCCGCCGCCTGGGTTGCCTCGTCACCCTGCTGTGGGCGGGCGTGGCCCACGCCGGTACGGCCATCGTCGGCGCCACGGTCTACACCCTGGAGGCGGATCAGGCGCAGCCCCGGGAAGGCGTGACGGTGCTGGTCGCCGATGGCCGGGTGCAGGCGGTGGGACCCGATCCGGTGATTCCCGACGGCTATCAGCGCATCGACGCGACCGGCCGGATCGTCACCCCGGGACTCATCGAATCCCATTCCCAGCTCGGCCTGGTGGAGATCGCCGGGGAGCCCAGTACCCGGGACGCCAGCGTCGGCGTGGTTGCCTTCGCCTCGACCGGCGCGACCGGCGTCGAGCGGTTCCGCTTCGGTCCGGCCTTCGACGTGCAGTACGCGATCAATCCGAACTCCACGCTGCTGCCGGTGAACCGCATGGACGGGGTGACCCGGGCGGTGGTGGCGCCGCTGCCCGGCAACGACCCGCTGGCCGGCTGGGGCGCCGCCATTCGGCTCGACGACGCGGTCGGGGTCCAGCCCCGGCTGGCGCTGTTTGGCAGCATCGGCGCCGCGACGGCGGCCTATACCGGTGGCAGCCGCAGCGCGCTGATCCAGCGCCTGCGCGAAGGTCTCGATGGCGCGCGCAGCTTCCGCCCGGACCGCTACCAGCCGGACGCCGGCGCCTACACCCGGCGCGAGATGTCGGCGCTCAAGGCGTTTCTCGACGCCGGCGTGCCGCTGGTGCTGACCGTGCACCGGGCCAACGAGATCCGCCAGGCGCTGGCCATGGCCCGGGAGTTCGAGTTCCCTCTGGTCATCCACGGCGGCTCCGAGGCCTGGCAGGTGGCACACACCCTGGCCCGCCATCGGGTGCCCGTGATCGTCGACGTGCTCGACAACCTGCCGGTCAGCTACGACCAGCTCGGCGCCCGCCTGGACAACGCCGTGCTGCTGCAGCGCGCCGGCGTGCCGGTGCTGCTCACTGCGGAAGAAACCCAGAACGCCCGCCTGCTGCGCCAGATCGCCGGCAACGCGGTGGCGGAAGGCATGCCGTGGGCGGACGCCCTGGCGGCGGTGACCGCGGTCCCGGCGCGGGTGTTCGGGCTGCCGGCGGGCACCGGCACCCTGGGTCCCGGCGCGCCGGCGGATCTGGTGGTGTGGACCGACGACCCGTTCGAGCTCACGACCTGGGCCGAGCGGGTGATGATCGACGGCGAGTGGATTCCCATGACCTCGCGGCAGACGCGTCTGCTCGAGCGCTACCGCGATCTCGAGGGCCCGCTGCCCTTCGGCTACCGCTGAGCCACCGCCGCAGAGCGCCAGCGGCGGCCGGTCAGCCGTGTCGGCGCATCAATCCTTCCTGGGCGGCCGACGCCACCAGAACCCCTTCCCGGGTGAAGACCAGGCCGCGGTTCATGCCGCGGGCGCCGCTGGCGCTCGGGCTGTCCTGCACGTACAGCAGCCACTCGTCGGCGCGGAACGGCCGGTGGAACCACATGGCGTGGTCGAGGCTCGCCATCTGCATGTCGTCTTGGAGAAAGCTCACCGCGTGGGGCAGGGTGGCGGTGTCGAGCAGCGACCAGTCCGACAGATAGGCGAGCACGCACTGGTGCAGGCGCGGATCGTCCGGCAGGGTTTCACGGCTCTTCATCCAGCACATCTGCCTGGGCGGGCGCGGCTCCGGGGCGAATATGTCCACCGGGTCGATGGGGCGGACGTCGATGGGGCGCTCGCGGCTGAACATCTGCGCCTGCTCCGGCGGCAGCTTCGCCGTCCACTGGGCGCGCAGCTCGCGCTCGTCGAGCAGGGATTCGGGCGCCGGCGCGTCGGGAATGTCGAACTGGTGGGAGAAACCGGGTTCGTCCACCTGGAACGAGATCGACATGTTGAAGATCGCGCGCCCGTGCTGCACGGCCACCACCCGCCGGGTGGTGAAGCTGCGGCCGTCGCGGATCCGGTCCACGGTGTAGAGGATCGGAATCGTGGTGTCGCCGGGGCGCAGGAAGTAGCCGTGCAGGGAGTGGGCATGGCGGTCGCCGGGCACCGTGCGCGATGCCGCCACCAGCGCCTGGCCGATGACCTGGCCGCCGTAGACCCGCTGCCAGCCCTCGCTCGGGCTCACCGCCCGGTAGTGGTTCTGCTCGATCTCCTCCAGGTCGAGCAGCCCGATCAGGTCGTTGATGCTGCGATCGCTCATGTGCCGTTCCCGATTGCGCACCCGCGGCGGCCGGTGCTGGCGAGGTCGCGATTGTAGTGGTCCGCCGGCGCGGGGAGAATCCCGGGTTTTGCCATCCGAGGAGCCGCCATGCCGTCACGCCGCGAACTCATCCAGCTCAGCCCCGAGGAGATCCGCGCCTTCCTCGACGAGCACAAGACCATCATCCTGGTTTCCAACGGCAACGACGGCTATCCGCATCCCATGCCCATGTGGTTCCACGTCGACGATGCCGGCGCCGTGCACTGCACCACCTTCCGCAAGAGCCAGAAGGTGCTGAACCTGCAGCGCGACCCGAAGGCCACCCTGCTGGTGGAGAGCGGGGTCGAGTATGCGGAGCTGAAAAGCGTGCTGATCTACGCCGACGCCGAGATCGTCGACGACCAGGCCGCGGTGGTGGACACGCTGGTCCGCATCAATTCCCGCGGGCGCGAGCTGTCGCCGGCGGAACGGGCGAAATTGTCCGACGCGGTGGCGGCGACCGCGAGCAAGCGGGTGCTGCTGAAATTCGCGCCGAAGCGCTACGTTTCCTGGGATCACGGCAAACTGGGCGGGCGCTACTGAGCCGCGGTCGCGTCGGGCAGGAACCGGGTCGAAGAGAAAGTGGAGAAATACTGAAAAAGAATTGATGCAAAATGTTTCCGAACCGTTACAATCCGCCCCACAGAACGAGCAGCCACGGCTGACGCGTTCATAAAATCAACAGGTTACATGGGGTACACACAATGAACCTTCGCTTCTGGAAAGCTTCCCAGAACGGGGAGTTGTGCCCGGCGCTGAGCGCACCGCTCAAGCTGGGAGCAATTTCCCTGGCGCTGTTTGCGGGTCTCTCGACCCAGCAGGCCGTCGCCCAGGAAGAAGAGCAGATGATCGAGGAACTCGTGGTAACGGGCTCCCGCATCACCCGATCCAACCTGACCTCACCGACGCCATTGCAGGTGCTGAGCTCCGAGGACATCGACCTCGGCGCCGAGACCAACATCGGTGAGTTCCTGAACCAGCTGCCGGCCCTCGGCACACCGGACTTCAACCGCACCAACTCCAACTTCGACATCAACAACTCCGGTGTGGTGAACATCAACCTGCGTAATCTGGGCATCGAACGGACGCTGACCCTGGTCAACGGCCGCCGTTTCGTGGCCGGTGTGCCGGGCAACTCCGCCGTCGACCTGAACGCCATTCCCACCGCGATGATCGAGCGGGTGGAGCTGATCTCCGGTGGTGCATCCGCCGTATATGGTTCCGACGCGGTCTCCGGTGTGGTCAACCTGATTCTCAAGGATGACTTCGAAGGCGTGGACGTTACCACCCGTTTCGAGCAGACCGGCGAGAACGACGGCGAGGAAGCCGACCTCGGCCTGCTGATCGGCAGCAATTTCGCCGACGGTCGCGGCAACAGCACCATCTACTTCGGCTACACCGAGCAGAAGGGCGTGTTCTCGCGGGATCGCAAGCGCACCGAGCTCGACGCCGTGGCGCCCATTGCGCTCGGCATTACCGACGATGCCGACGTCGACCGCGGCAGCGCCGTGTTCGGGCAGGTATTTCCGTTCTTCTCGAGCTTCCCTCCCCAGGGCCGCTTCGACGTGAACGGCACCGGTGCCTCCGGCGACGACTACACCTACCTGCCTGACGGCACCCTGGTGGATTCGTTCTTCACCAACGGCAGCACGGCCGCGGGCCGTGGCCCGGACGGCTTCAACCGCATGGCGTTCCGGACCATTGCAATCCCCACCGAGCGCTATCTGCTGGCCACCAACACGCACTACGATTTCAACGAAAATCTGAGCCTGTTCCTGGAGGGGACCTACACCACAACGGATACCGTTGCCGAGCTGGAGCCCTTCCCGTTGGCCTCCGACGATCTGTTCCAGACCAGCATCTCCGGCGGCATTCCGCTGATGGTCCAGGACAGCAGCGGCGCCATGATCCAGAATCCGCTGATCCCGTCGGTGATTGCCAGCGATGCGTTGGCCAACGGTGTTGACGGCGTGTTCTTCACGCGTCGTCTGGCGGAATTCGGCCCTCGTGGTGCCACCAACGAGCGCCAGACGTTCCGTATCGCCACCGGATTCGAAGGCACCATCGACCCGCTCGGCTGGCACTGGGACATGAGTTATGTCCGTGGCCAGACCACGCAGTCGCAGATCAGCCAGGGCCAGACCGACAACCAGGCGTTCACCAACGCGCTGCTGGTCGAGCCCGACCCGGCCAATGCCGGGTCGCTGCGCTGCATCAGCGCGGAGGCCCGTGCCAACGGCTGCGCGCCGGCCAACGTGTTCGGCTTCAACTCCATCAGCCCGGAAGCCATTGCCTACATCACCGCCGACCAGTCGCGTAACGCGAAGATCACACAGACCGTGTGGCAGGCCAACCTGACCGGCGACGTCTTCGAGCTGCCGGCGGGTCCGCTGCAGTTCGCCGTCGGTGCTGAGTACCGGGAAGAAAAGTCTGAGGCAATCAACGACGCCCTGACCGTGCGTGGCCTGAACTCCTCGAACGCTGCCCCCAGCGTGACCGGTAAGTTCGACGTGACCGAGGGCTATCTGGAATTGAACGCGCCGATTCTGGCCGACAACGTCGTCGACTATTTCGGTATCGGCGGCGCGGTGCGCTTCTCCGACTACTCCACCGTGGGCAACACCACCGCGTGGGAAGGCCGCTTCGAACTGGCGCCGATCGACCAGGTCATGCTGCGCGGTTCCATTTCCCGTGCGGTGCGGGCACCGAACGTCGACGAGCTGTTCGACCCGGGCACCCAGACCTTCGCCCAGGTCAACGATCCCTGTGCCGGCGTGACCGCGACCACCCCGGGCACCACGGCCGCGAACTGTCGTTCGATCCCGGCCATCGCGGCCCGCATCGCGGCGACGGGCGCGTTCACGCTGACCCAGCCGGAGCTGCAGGGCACCAGCGGTTTCCTCGGCGGCAACCCGGATCTGGCCGAAGAGAAGGCAGACACCTGGACCGTGGGTATCGTCTACACCCCGAACTTCCTGCCGGAAGGTCTGGACGTGTCCACCACCGTCGACTGGTTCGACATCGAGATCGAAGACGCGATCTTCACCGTGACCCAGAATAACGTGCTGGACCTGTGCTACAGCGACCCGGCCTTCCCGAACAACCCGCTGTGCGGCAACATCGTGCGTTTCCCGTCCGGCCTGCCCCAGCAGGGTGCTCTGGACGAGGTGAACTCCGGTACGGCTAACGTGGGTTCGATCGTCGGCGCCGGTCTCGACTGGGCGCTGAACATCGACTTCGAGCCGAACGCCTTCGGCATCGGCCTGCCGGGTCTGTTCTCGCTGAACACGATCTACACCTACCTGGACGAGTCGTACATCGTCAACCTGCCGGGTGGGGCACCGGATAACGAGCGCGGCGAGATCGGCGATCCCAAGCATCGCTGGAACGCCAACCTGCGGTACACCAACGGCAACCTGCTGATGCAGTGGCAGCTGCGCTACATCGGCAAGGGCGCGCTCGAGGACACCGACCTGACCAAGCAGGACTGCATCGACCTGGCCATCGACTGTGTCACCGGTGCCGAGACCTACTCGGACATTCAGGTCCGCTACACCATCCCGCAGCGGTTCGCTTCCGGCGAGCTGGAGCTGTTCGGCGGCGTGGAAAACCTGTTCGACAACGAGCCGCCGATCGTGTCGGCCGGTCTGTCTGACAGCGATACGGGTGCTGAGACCGTCGCCGGCGTCTACGACGCCATCGGCCGGGCTTACTACCTGGGTGCCAAGCTGCGCTTCTAAGCAGTCCGCACTTCGCTAGCTTGAAAGCCAGTGGCGGCAACGCCACTGGCTTTTTTCGTTGGGACGGGCGAACTTCCCGTCCGACGCCGTTGGAGGATCCCGCATGATCGAACGTCCCGCTGTTCGCATTGCCGGCTGGCTGCTGCTGGCCGCAGCGCTGTCCCTGTTCCGTCCGCTCGCGGTGGCCGCCGGCGTCGACGTCGACCGCCGCCTTGCCGAGTGTGCGGCCCTGAGCGCGCCGTCGGATCGACTGGCCTGCTTTGAGTCCATCGCCGCCGACCGGGCGGCCGCGCGAACCGCCGGTGCGGCTCCGCAGCCCCCGCGGCCGGCGCAGCCGGTGCCGGCGCCACCCGCCGCGCCCGAGCCGGCCGCGCCTCGGCCTGCCGTCCCGCAGCCCGGCGTGGCCAAACCTGCGCCGCTCGAAGACCCGGACGCCAGCTTCGGCGCCGAGATGCTCGAGCGCCCGGCGGATGTTCGGGATCGGGGGGCTAGCCAGATCTCCGCCGACATCGACCGGGTGGAGGCGCGAACCCATGGGGAGAGGATCTTCCACCTGACTAACGGCCAGGTGTGGGAGGAACTGGAGGCCGGCCGCGGACGCTATCGCAGCGGTCAGAGCATCACGATCCGCCGGGCGCTGCTCGGCGGCTACATGCTCGAAGCGGACGGTGTGCCTGCGGCCCGGGTGCGGCGGATCCGCTGACCCGGGATTGTCCGACGAGACCGAATGGCGTGCGACCTTCCCGGCGCGTCGTGCATCAACGATGCAGAACGTCCGGATTCGGTCGCACGCCCTGGCGCAACGCCAACGGCGGGCGCGGGGCCAACTTCGCGGGCATTCACCAGCTCAATCCGGAACGCACCCTCGTGCTGTACAACGGCCGCCGTACGGTCTCGACGATTCGTGACAGTACCGGCCTGGCGGTCGACCTGCAGTCGTTCCCGGTGAACATGATCGATCGGGTGGAAGTGCTCGCCGACGGCGCGTCGACGATCTACGGTTCCGATGCCATCGCCGGCGTCATCAACCTGATTCCGAGGACCGACTTCAATGGAGTCGAACTGTCTCTCGGCGGCGGCACCCCGGACGATCGCGGCGGCGATCACTTCGATGCGGGCCTGCTGTTCGGGATCAGCGGCGACCGCGGGTTCTTCACGGCGGGCGTGACCTACGTCTTCGACGGCGACGTGGACTTCCAGGACCGCGGTTTTTCGAAGATCCCGCTGCTCGGACAGCTTCGCGACGGCGGCCAGACCCTTAACCTGGTGGGTAGCGGCATTCCTCCAGAGGGCCGGGCGTTGGAAGCCGGCATCATCTTCCTGCCGAACCCGCAGACCGGCGAGAGCTTTCAGGCCTACGACACCTTCTGCCTGGGAGGCGGACCGGGCAGCGACGGCAGCGGCAGCATCGACTGCATCCTCAATCAGGGGCATCGGTTCAACTACAACGACATTCCGACCGGGGTGTCGCTGATCAACGAGAACCGCAACGTCAATTTCTCCGGCGTCGGCGAGTATCGGTTCGACAGCGGCGTCACCGGCTATGTGAACGTCAACCTGGCGCATCGCGAGGGCCGGCTGAACTTCACCCCGCTGCCTGTACAGGGCGCGGCAGGCCGTTTCACCGACCTGATCCAGGTGCCGTTCACCAATCCGAACATTCCTTCGGACGCGCTGGCGGTGATTCAGGCGGCGCGCATCGATACCTGCAACGATCCGGACCAGACGGATCCGGCGGACGTCGCCGCCTGCCTGACGAATCCCAACTTCCAGATGAACTGGCGCGGCCCGCATCCCACTCCCATGGCCGCGCGAACAGTTCACCGTTGGCCGCTCGGAGCTGTTCGAGGTGACCAGGGGGCAGCTCAACGTGGCCAAGCTGCAGACCGCGGTGGATCCGGTGCTGTGCGCGGCGGACGCCTCCTGCCCGAAGGACTCCGCCGGCAACCCGACGCTGGATATCTTCGGCCGCAGCGCCAAGACGCCGGAGGAGATCGCGTACACCACCTTCGATGATGACGAGCGCACCGACTACGACATGATGCACCTGGCCGCCACCGTGGCCGGCGACCTGGCGGACCTGCCCGCAGGACCGCTGGGCATGGCCGCCGGAGTCGAGTACCGGGAGGAGAAGGGCGGCGTGCAGACCTCCGGGGTCGTGCAGTCCGGGGACAGCGGCGGCAACTTCGCCGAGCCCACCAGCGGCAAGTACGACGTGACGGAAATCTACACTGAGTTTGCCGTGCCGCTGGTGACCGGTGCCCAGGGTGCCGAGGAGATCAGCATGGACCTGGCCGGCCGCTATTCCGACTACGACACCATCGGCAGCGAGTTCACCTACAAGTTCGCCCTGAGCTGGGTGCCGGTGGAGTCGCTGCGCTTCCGCGGCACCTACGCCACCGGCTTCCGGTCGCCGAACATCCTCGAGGCGTTCGGTGGTGTGGCGGACGTGTTCAACACCGTCACCGATCCGTGCACGGCGCCGATCAGCGATCCGAACGTGCAGGCGAACTGTTCGGCGGACGGGGTGCCTCCGGGCTTCGTCCAGCCTGCGGCACAGCTGAAGATCTCCCAGGGCGGCAACGAGGAACTGGATGCCGAGACGTCGGAGAGCTTCAGCCTCGGCTTCGTCTGGCAGCCGGCGTCTGTCCCGCTGCGCATTGCCGTGGACTGGTACGACGTCGAGGTCGACGACGCCATCGGCACGCCGAACCCGGTGAACGTCATCCAGGCCTGCTACAACAGCCCGGGCGGTTCGCTGTCGGCCCCGGAGTGCGGTCGTATCGGCCGTGGTCCGGCCGGTGACGTGGTGCGCTTCGATCTGCTCAACGAGAACCTGGCCACCATCAAGACCAGCGGCATCGACCTGGATACGACGTACACGTTCACCACCGAATTCGGCCAGATTCAGGTGGACTGGTTGGTGAACTGGCTCGACGAGTGGGTCCAGGAGACCGATACCGGAGAGGTCGAGGATCGTACCGATCTGGTCGCGGGGCTGGTATCCGACTGGGCGGCGTACCCCGAGTGGCGTTCGAATCTGAAGGCCACCCTGGCCCGGGACAACTGGAGCGTCGGCATCAACTACCGCTATCTGGACAAGATGGAGGTGTTCGATGCCATCGACTTCGACAATGTCACCCTGACGGCGGATGCGCAGCACTACTTCGACATCGACGGCAGCTACACCATGGGACCCTGGTCGTTCCAGGCCGGGGTGCAGAACGTGACCGACGAAGAGCCGCCGTACGTCCCGGACGTGTCCGCGAACACCTCAGGGATTTACGACTTCATGGGGCGCCTGTTCTATGCCCGGGCGAGCGTGAGCTTCGAATAGCGCAGCGCGATTGCCCCACCCGTAGGAGCGATCTTCAGATCGCGATCGGGAGATCGCTCCTACCTCAGACGATCTAGTATTTGTAGTAATCCGGCTTGAACGGACCTTCCTCGTCCACGCCGATGTACTCCGCCTGGTCCTTGCGCAGGCGGGTGATGGTGCCGCCGAAACCGAGCACCATCAGCGCCGCGACTTCCTCGTCGAGCTTCTTCGGCAGGACTTCCACGGTGATCGGCGCGCGCTGGTTCTCCGGCTGGTCGGCCCAGCGCTGCTCGTACAGGTGCATCTGAGCCAGCACCTGATTGGCGAACGAGCCGTCCATGATCCGGGACGGGTGGCCCATGGCGTTGCCGAGGTTCACCAGCCGGCCCTCGGACAGCAGAATGACGTAGTCGCGCGGGTCGTCGCTGCGGAAGATCTGGTGCACCTGATCCTTGATCTTGTCCCAGCGCCAGTTCTTGCGCATGTAGGCCGTGTCGATCTCGTTGTCGAAGTGGCCGATGTTGCAGACCACGGCGCCGGCTTTCACGCTGCGCAGCATGTTCGAGTCGCAGACGTTGGTGTTGCCGGTGCAGGTGACGATGAGATCGGTATCGCCGAGCAGGCGCTCGTCGATGTCTTCGAGCTTGCCGGTGTTGTGGCCGTTCAGGTAGGGCGACACGACCTCGTAGCCATCCATGCAGGCCTGCATCGCGCAGATCGGGTCGACCTCGGTGATCCGCACGATCATACCTTCCTGGCGCAGGCTCTGGGCCGAGCCCTTGCCGACGTCGCCGTAGCCCACGACCAGCGCGCGCTTGCCGGCCATGAGCATGTCGGTGCCGCGCTTGATCGCATCGTTGAGACTATGACGGCAGCCGTACTTGTTGTCGTTCTTCGACTTGGTGACGGAGTCGTTCACGTTGATGGCGGGCACCTTCAGGGTGCCTTTCTTCATCATGTCGTACAGGCGATGCACGCCGGTGGTGGTTTCCTCGGAGATGCCGTGCACGTGTTCCAGGACCTGGGGATAGGCATCGTGCAGGCGCTCGGTGAGATCGCCGCCGTCGTCGAGCAGCAGGTTGGCGTCCCAGGGCTTGCCGTCCTCGAGGATGGTCTGCTCGATGCACCACAGGTATTCCTCCTCCGTCTCGTTCTTCCAGGCGAACACCGGAATGCCGGCGGCCGCCATGGCGGCCGCGGCGTGATCCTGGGTCGAGAAGATGTTGCACGACGACCAGCGCACTTCGGCGCCGAGGTGGGTCAGCGTTTCGATCAGCACGGCGGTCTGCACGGTCATGTGGATGCAGCCGATGATCTTTGCGCCTTTCAGCGGCTGTTCGGCGCCGTACTTCTCGCGGAGCGCCATCAGGGCCGGCATTTCGGCCTCGGCCAGGCGGATCTCCTTGCGGCCGAAGTCGGCCAGCTCGATGTCAGCGACTTTGTAGTCAGCCATGGATGAACACTCCTCTCGTCATCGGGGGTTGGTGTAGGTGTGAATCTGAATGCGGAAACCGTTCTTCTGCGCCAGGTACTGCGATTCCTCCCGGTGCAGTCCCGCCTGTGCGGCCCAGCGGCCGAGTTCGTCGGGCTCGAAGCCGAGCCACAGGTCGCCGCAGGCAGGGCGGGCCCATTCCTGGTCGTGACTGCACAGCTCCACCACCACCAGCACGCCGTCGCGTTTCAGCAGGCGGCCGGCCTGGTGAAAGAAGCGCTGGGGGGAGGGCAGGTGGTGGACGACCATGGCGGCGAGCACCAGCTGGTAGCCGCGTCGGGCCGGCAGCTCGGCGAAATCCCGGTGCATCAGTCTGACGTTGTCGGCGTCCGCTACCCGCTCGCGGCAGCGCGCCAGCATGGCGCTCGCGCTGTCGATTCCGACGACCCGGGTGAAGCGTTCGGCCAGGGCGGCGAGCAGTTCGCCGTCGCCGGGGCCGATCTCCAGCGCCGTGCCGTCGCCGATCCCGTGGCGCTGGACGATGTCCATGACGCTGGCCGCGTACACGCCGGACTCGGAGATACGTGCCTGATTGCGGGCGAAATCGTCGGCGTGCTCGGTGAAGAACGCCTCGCTGCGGCAGCGGCGCTCGCCGTGCACGGCGTCGATGCGCGCAAGCTGCTCGGCGCCCAGGGGGATCTGATCGATGCCGGCGAGCAGCGCCGCCTCCATGTCGCCGGGCGCCGGTGCACGCCGGTAGAACAGGCTGTTGCCCTCGCGCCGGCGCACCACCAGACCGGTCTGATGCAGAACCTTGAGATGATGACTCAGCGCCGGCTGCGCGACGTCGACGATGCGGCACAGCTCCAGCACGCCGTAGGACTCGCCCTGCAGGACCCGCAGCACCAGCGCGCGCACGCCGTCGGCGAGCGCCTTGGCGACGCTCACCACGCGATCGATGGCGAGGTCCGGGTCGGACCGGTCCACCTGTGCGGGAAGGGATTGCGCCATAGCGTAGGGCGGGGCGTGATTGCCGTGTCTGCGAAGGCGCGCAGGCTACCACCGCCACCAGTGAATATCAAAAACTATTGATATTGGAAAAGCGAGACCGTGTGTCAGAATCTCCGTGCAGGAACCGGAAGTACGCGATGCAGACCCAGACCGAGCCCACGGCCCAGACGCCGTCGAGCAAGCTGCCCGGCGTTGGCACCACCATCTTCACGCTGATGTCGGAGCTCGCCCGCACGGAAGGCGCGTTGAACCTGTCCCAGGGGTTTCCGGACTTCGACGGTCCGCGCTACCTGCTCGAGCGCGTGCAGCACTACCTGACCCACGGCTTCAACCAGTACGCGCCGATGATGGGGGTTCCGGCGCTGCGCGAGGCGGTGGCCGACAAGGTGGCGGATCTGTACGGCTGCCGCGTCGACCCGGACACCGAAGTCACCGTCACCTCCGGCGCCACCGAGGCGCTGTTCTGTGCGATCGCGGCGGTCGTGCGGGCCGGCGACGAGGTCATCGTCTTCGACCCCGCCTACGACAGCTACGAGCCGGCGGTGACGCTGCAGGGCGGCGTCACCCACCATGTCCCCATGCACCCGCCCGGGTTCCGTCCCGACTGGGATCGGGTCGCCGGGCTGATCAACGAGCGCACCCGGTTGATCATCACCAACACTCCGCACAACCCCACCGGCGCGGTCTGGGATGATGCCGACATCGCCGCGCTGCGGCAGATCCTGGCGCGGGCGGACGCGGCGGGCCGCGAGCTGTACCTGCTGGCCGACGAGGTCTACGAACACATCGTCTTCGACGGCCGGACGCACCAGAGCCTGTGCCGCTACCCGGATCTGTTCGCCCGCAGCTTCGTCGTCAGCTCGTTCGGCAAGACCTACCACACCACCGGCTGGAAGATCGGCTACTGCGTGGCCCCGGCGGCGCTGTCGGCGGAGCTGCGGCGGATCCATCAGTACGTGACCTTCACCTCGAACACGCCGGTACAGCTCGGCCTGGCCGACTTTCTCGTCGCTCATCCGGAACACCATCGCCATCTGGGTGCGTTCTATCAGCGCAAGCGCGATCTGTTCTGCGAGCTGCTGGCCGGCTCCCGGTTCGACGTGCTGCCGAGCGCGGGCACCTACTTCCAGCTCATCGACTACCGCGGCCTGTTCGACGAGGACGACGTCGCCCTGGCGCGGCGGCTCACCCGGGAGGCCAAGCTCGCGAGCATTCCGGTCTCGGTGTTCTACGCCGCCGACCCCGGACACCGGCTGCTGCGCCTGTGCTTCGCCAAAGACGACGACACACTGCGGCGCGGCGCCGGGATTCTCTGCAGCCTGTGAGGTCCGGCGGGGCCCCGGCGCGTGACATTGAGAGACAAGGAATGAGAGAGATCAGGAGAGTTGGATGAAGCGGTGGAATCTGCTGGTGGCGCTGGGCGTAACCATGGGTCTGGCGGGCTGCGGTGAGACGGCGCCTGTGGAACCTGGCGAGCAGGTCTACAATCGCTACTGCTTTTCCTGCCACGCCGCGGGTATAGCCGGGGCGCCGCGGGTCGGTGACATGGCCGCCTGGGCGCCGCGCCTCGCCAAAGGCCGCGAGGCGCTGCTGCAGACCACCGTCCAGGGAATCGCCCCGGGCATGCCGGCGATGGGGCTGTGCTCGGAGTGCAGCGACGAAGATCTGGCCGCTGCGATCGACTACATGATCGTGCGCAGCGTGGCAGAATCCCAGTGACGGGCGACGGGCTCGCCCGGGGAGTACGGATATGAGCCGACTGATGAGCGGAGACGTGGTGGCGCGGCGCAAAGGCCTGGTCATGCACAAGGGCGTGCTGCTGGCCGACGGGCGGGTGCTTCACAACACCCCGGGCCGGGGCGAGCACACCTCGACGCTGGACGAGTTCCGGCGCGGCCAGCGCGTCTACCGGGTCGGCAGCCGCGCCAGCGGCCGCTACCTGACGGACGCCGGCGTGGGCGGGCGCGGCTACAACCTGTTCACCAACAACTGCGAGCACACTGTGTCCCGGGTGACGGACGGGCGCGCCCACAGCCAGCAGCTGCGCGGCTGGGTCGCCGGCGCCTCCCTGGCGGCGGTGGCCTTTGCGCTCACCCGGCATCCGGGTCTGGGCGCCGCCGGATTCGCTCTGGGTCGGTCGCTGGTCGCTCGGCTGGACCGGCGCGATTAGGGCCTGTTCACACTCCGCACAACGCCGCGTTGCTGTCCGAAATCGTGGCCTGGAAGGCGCGAGGAGCGTGGTTGAGCATCGCTCAATGAGCGACGAGCAACGACGCAGGACGCGATTTCGGGCGCAACCCTCCGGGTCGGGGCCACTTTTCCCCGACTCTTCG
>JAVJTA010000008.1:0-64722 GCA_040219135.1 Pseudomonadales bacterium
GGCCGCCGTGCAGATCGGCGCCATCGTCGGGCGGCCGCAGCTCGAAGACGAGCGCTTCGTGCTGCTCGGGGAGTTCGCCGCCCGGGTGGGGCAGGCGTTCCAGATCATCGACGACGTGCTCGACGTCACCGCCAGCAGCGAGGTCCTCGGCAAGCCGGCAGGCTCGGACGCCGCAGCCGGGAAGAGCACCTATCCGCGCCTGCTCGGCGTGGATGCCGCTCGGGACCGGGCGGCGCGGCTGCTGGCTGAGGGGCTGAAATTCCTCAAGCGCGCGCGGCTCGGGGACAGCCTGCTGGCGGAGCTGGCCCGGCGCAGCGTGGAACGCGAGTTCTAACGCCCGGCACCTTCTCGCCTTTTCAGAGGCCGTCGAGGTACCAGCGGATGATGCCCGCATCGACGGCGTCGGGTTCCAGCGCCAGGTACTGCTCGAGGGCCGCGCGCGCCGGCTCGGTGTGGCCCTGCTGACGATGCGCCAGGCCGAGCTCCTTGTGCGCGGCGGCGAACTCCGGCTCGGCGGCGATCGCTGCCTGGTAGGCCGCCATGCGTGATTCGAAGTCGGGGCCGTCGGGCGCCTCCAGGCGGTAGGTTTCGCCGATCAGGAAGTGCCCCTGAGCTTCGTCCGGGCGCGCATCCCGATACTTCTGAAAGGCCAGCCGCGCGCGCTCGAAGTAGCGCTCGTTCACATCCTGGGCCCCGGTGCGCAGCAGCGCTGGCGCAATCGCGCGATAGTAGGCGGCGCTCTGCGGAACCTCGCCGGGCCGATGGTCCTTGCGCCGTTGTTCCCGGGCCACCGCCTTCTCCAGATTGTCGATACGATCGTCCAGGGTGGGATGGCTGCTCCACAGCAGCGCCGGGCTGACCACCCCATAGGCATCGTTCTGCTTCAGCAGCTCGAATGCCTTCACCGCCTGCGCACGGTCGTAGTTGGCGACCGCCATCAGCTCCAGGCCCTCGGCGTCGGCGGCGTGTTCGTTCTTGCGCGAATAGCCGCTGGTCACCAGATCGGTCCACATGCCGCCGGCCTTCATCAGGCCGGTATCGACCACGCCGGTCTTGGCCGCGACGGCGGCGGTGGTCAGCAGGCCCAGGCCCTTGCCGATGAACGACTGACGGTTCTCGGAGATCAGCTCGCGATAGGAATGGCGCTGCATGAAGTGCGACAGTTCGTGGGCCAGAATCGCCGCCAGCTGCGCTTCGTTCTCCATTCCGGCCAGGAGTCCGGTGTTCACCGCGATGGTGCCGTAGGGGTACACCCAGGCGCTGAGCAGATTGTTCTGCACGATGATGAAGTCGATCTCGATGTCCAGATGCGCCAACCGACCCTGCAGCAGCCGCTCGGCGATCCCTTCCAGATAGGCTTCCATCTCGCGGTCGCGGATGAGCCGGCCCTCGTTGCCGATGTTGTTCTCGTGACCGCTCGCAATGTCCCACAGACGCTGTTCGTCTTCGTTCTCCGGCAGCGTCTCGATCTCGTCGACATGACGCGCCCTGGCGCCATGAGCGACCCCGCTGCCGAGGGACAGAACAAGCACCGCCACCACGAGGAAAGCGGAGGCGGAGGTGAAGCGGGTATGCATCATGACTCTCCTACAGGCCTTTGAAGGCGAGTTGCACCGCCTTCCGCAGACGCTTCTCGTCCTGGAAGAACCCATCCGCATCGCGCAGAACCAGGCGCGAACCTTCGCGATCCTGGAGCACTTCGATGCCGCCCCGGTTCAGGTAGAGGAGTTCGTCGGAGCGGTCGAAGATCGCCAGCTGAAACGACGCCGCGGCGATGCTGCCCTGGTAGTCCCTGCCGCCGAACAGCGCGAAGCCATCGCCGCTGTGCTGCACCTTCTGCTTAACCCCATCCCACTCCGCGCGATCGTCTCTGAAAGAGGCTCGCACCAGCGTGATCGACAGCTCCGCGAAGCCATCCACGGGATGTCGCAGGCGCATCTCGCGCTTGGCGTGGTCCCAGACCGCCGCGCGGCGCGCGGGGTCGATCGTACCGCCGGCATCGCGGATGCCGCCTATCTGATCCGCCAGCGTGGCGCGCACGCGCGCGTAGGTTTCCAGCGGCAGCACCTCGATTTTCGTCTTCTCGAAGCGTTTGCTCACTTCTGCTTCGATCAGCTCGCGCACGCCGTCGCTGACCGCGAACATTTCCGGCGCGTACAGCGGGGTCAGGGCCAGCGAGCCGATGCGTTCCCGGAACGCCGTCTTGCTCACCCGGTAGGGTGACTCGTCCGCCGCGACCGGCGCACCCGCCACTGGCAGCAACACGATGAGCACAGCGAGCAATCTGAACGAACCCATGGTGAGTTCCTCCCCACGGTGGTCCATGATCTAGTTCAGACGAACGACCCTGGTCGCCCGTTCGACGGTACCGGCCTTGTCCTCGACGCTGATGCGCACGGTCCACACCCCCGTGGACCCGAACTCGGTGAGCGGAATCTCACTCAACAGCGCGTCTCGGACCGGGCGCTTCAACTTGAGGCCGACGTACTTCCAGTTCTCCGGCGAGTCCCCCTCACCGATCTGGAGCCAGGCGCGCTTGAACTGACCGGCATCCGCCGTGCCGTGAATTTCCAGGGTCTGGGCTTCGCCGTTGGCCACCAGCCTGGCGACCTCGGCGCGAACCGAGCCAGATTCCGAAGCATGAGACTCGTGAACGGCGAGACCGGTGGGCAACAGCAGACCGAGCGTGAACGCGGCAAGCACACGATGATTCACGGTGGCCCCCCTGCCAGTGCATCCGAGTCGTGGCCTGATTATTCTACCGCCCGGCACCCCCGACATCATCCATTTGCATGATGCCGGCCCAGCTGGCTCGGTGGCTCGGTGGCTAGTACTTCTGGGTCAGGGTGAGAACGCCCGCCTCTTCGCGCAGCGAGACTTCGCGCAGGAACGACATGCCGAGCAGAATCTCCACCGGATAGGTGCCGGTGATCACCGCCGCCTGTACGTTGTGTGCGGTGAGTCCGCCGACCACCACCTTGTCGAGGGTGAGAAAACGCGAATCCACCGTGCCCTGGGCGGTCTGCACCGAGCCCAGCTGGCCGACGCTGGGGTCGATGCCGATCAGGCTGGCGTGGCGCTCGCTCATGGCGACGATGGACGCGCCGGTGTCGACGAGGAAGTTCACGAAGGTGCCGTTGATGGCGCCGCGGATCCGGTACTGGCCGTGGTCGTCGGGCGTGATCGAAACCTGCTGGCGTTCGGCGGCCTTGAAGTTGCCGGCGACCTGACGCGACAGGGTCAGCGCGTACACCTCGCCGTCGTAGCGGACCTTCGCGCCCTCGGCATCGGCTTCCAGCAGGGTGATGCCGTCGGGCGAGGTCTGGCCTTCGCGCAGCAGATGCTCGTCGCCGCTGGCGCGCAGCAGCGCGCGGTCCTTGAACAGCGCGAGAACCTCGACCGGCGGGCTGGCCATGGCCGGCCAGGCGAGCAGCACTCCGATCAGCAGTAGCGGGTTTACGCGTCTCATCGGTAACAGTCTAATGCGCCGGCTGGACCCGCGGGCGGCAAAGCGCCCCGCATTGTGCGCTGCGCCTCATTTCCCGTGCCCGCGCCGCGGGCCGGTGGGTCAGGCCGCGTCCACCAGGTTGCGCAGCCGGTCGCACTGGCGCACGCGCTCCTCGACGGTCTTGCCAAGGAAGCCGACGTTGAGCGCGGTGACGCCGGAAGCCTTGAGCGCGGCCACGCGGTCGCGGACGAATCCCTCCTCGCCCACCAGCGAGGTCGCGGCCAGATACTCAGCCGGAATGGCCGCTGCCGCCTCGTCCTTGCGGCCAGCCAGGAACAGCTCCTGGATCCTGCCGGCCTCCGCCTCGTAGCCGTACTGACAGAACACGTCGTTGTAGAAGTTCTTCGAGCGCGCACCCATACCGCCGATGTACAGCGCCGCCTGGGGCCGGGCCAGATCGCGCAGGTGCTCGAGCCCCTTACCGATGGCGACGCCGCCGCCGGCATAGATCTCCAGCGGCCCCCGGCCCGCATCGCGCGTCGCGTAGCCCTTGCGCAGCGCGCCGCCCCAGATGCCGTCAGCGCCTTCCGCCAGGTAGAACGCCGGCAGCCAGGCGTCGGCGATCTCGGCCGTCATCGCCACGCTGGCCTGGCCCAGAGAAGCCACCGCAATGGGAATCTCCTCGCGCACCGGATGGTTGATCAGCTTCAGCGGCTTTCCCAGACCGGTGCCGCGGTCCTGGGGCAGCGGAATCTCGTAGTGCTTGCCCGCGTACTGCACGCGTTCGCGGCGCCACACCAGGCGGCAGATCTCGATGACCTCGCGAATGCGCCCGACCGGCGCGGTGTAGGGGACGCCGTGGAAGCCTTCGATCACCTGAGGCCCCGAGGCGCCGATGCCGAGCATGGCGCGGCCGTCCGAGAGGTAGTCGACGCCGGCCGCGGTCATGGCGAGCAGCGACGGCGTGCGCGAGAACACCGGCAGGATGCCGGAGGCAATGACGACCCGCTCCGTCCGCGCCGCCAGATAGCCCATGGCGCTGGGCGCATCGAACGAGTACGCCTCCGGAACCCAGACCACGTCGAGGCCGGCCTGCTCCAGCGCCCGAACTTCTTCGACGGCTTCCTTGAAGCCGCCGGCGTAGCTGAGCAGGGTCGAGATCTTCATGCAGAGAGCCTCAACGTGTTGCGTCGTCGGGCAACCGCGGCCGCCCGGGGAACGAATCAATCCAACGACCCAGACTACGGCAAACGGATGGCGCTGTTGAAGCCCCGGCAGCAGCACGGCAGATCGGTCTGCCGCTCGAACGAGCCTTTCAACCCCCCGCCCAGAGGCCCCGCGCCGCGTCGAGGACCCGGTCGAAATGCAGGTGCACCAGGCGATGACCCACGCCCGGAACCTCGACGACCTGCCGCTGCTGGAAACCCGCGGTGGCGTCGAGCAGACCGTCCAGGTGCGCGTGGCCGTCCTCGCTGCCGTGAACCAGCACGGCGGGCTTGGCGAAGCGCGCCCAGGGCGGATCGGGCAACGGCTCGCGATACAGGCGCAGCAGGTTCTCCAGCGGCCTGGTGCCGCGCAGCGACGAGCGCAGCCACAGCGCCCGCATGTGGCGACGGTAGCCCGGATCGTCGGCGAGCCGTTGCTCCGCCGGGGTCGCGCCCGGCGCCACGAACCGATCCGGACCGGTCATCAGCAGCTGCAGGCGCATGCCCTGAAGCATCAGCCGACCGACCGCCGGAGACTCCCAGACGGCGCGGTACAGCGAACGATAGAACGGCTGGTTGCGCTCGTGGCTTGCCTCGTCGGAGACCGGAAGCCGGCCCGAGGCGAGAACCACGCCCTGCACGCGCTCGGGAAAACGCGAAGCGAACGCCATGGCATCCCAGCTCCCCATGGAGCGGGCGACCACCACGCAGCGCAGCAGCTGTTCGGCGTTCACCAGCTCGAGGAGATCCTCGGCGTAGCGGTTCGGGTGCGAGTCCTCGTGGGGCTGGGACTCGCCGACGCCGCCGCGTTCCACACACAGCACGCGCAGACCGCTGGCCGCCGCCTGACGGCTGGCCCGAAGCTGCAGCAACCCGGCGTCGATGGTGCCGTGCAGGTAAAGCACGGCCGGACCGTCCGGGACCCCATACTCGAAGTAGCCCAGCACCCGACCGTCGGCCAGGGTCAGGCGACGGAACTGGGCGAAGCCGTGCAGGTCGGGCTGCAGGTACGGGGTCAACGGCGGTGGCCGGTCGTCGCGTGGCCTGGCGTGGGCGATCGCGAACGACGTATTCAGCACCACGGCGACCAGCTCATGCTGCGAGTTGACCCCGAGTTTGGCAAAGGATTTGGCGAGATGGGTGCGCGCGGTGTTCTTCTTGACGCCCAGCTCCTCGGCCGCCTGGTCCAGCGTCCGGCCGCGGGCCAGCACCAGCGCCAGGCGCGCCTCCGCGCCGGTCAGCCCGTAGATCTGCTGCAGCGCCTCGTCGTGGCCGGCGTCCGCCCGTTGCCCCACGGCCACGGCCAGCACCAGGCGCTCCGGCCCGAGCGGCACCGGCTCCTGCTGGCGGAACCAGCTGAGCATCAGCCGCAGCGGCTGGCCCGCGCCCGCGTCGAGCTCCACCAGGGTGACCTGCCGGTCATCGGAGCTCAGCTGGGCGACGCCGTCGCGAAGCCGCCGTCGCGCCGTCTCATCGAGCTTCCCGCCGCGCCCTCCGGGTTCCAGCGCGAGCGCGCGCACCGCGCCTTCGTTCGCATCCACCAGGGATCCGTCGCGCGTGAACAGCATCGCGGCCAGGGGCAGGCGATGGAGCTGGTCCCGCCACGGCGTGTCCGAGTGCGGGCCGCGTTCGAGAAACACGACCATGCGATCGAGGTGGCGCTCCAGCTGCTCCACCATCGCGTCGCGGGCGGCGTCGGGCACCGTGTCGTAGTGCGACCAGAAGGTGCACAGCGACTCCTGCAGGCGCAGCCAGTCACCGCTCAGCGGGACGTCGTAGATGGCCTCGACGACCTCTTCGACCGGCTGAATTCGAACCTTGGAACGGTTTCCGCCTGTCGCCATCGCAATCTCCTGCGATCGTTCGGAACGAGTATGCCCCCTGTCCTATCGAGGTCCCACCACAGGCGGAGACGCCCCTCGCGTCACCCATATGGTGAAGCCTGAGCCCTCACCAGTTCCGCGAGGACCCCGCTCGCCGACCCCGTTACCCCAGCGCTGCGATGATCGCAACAATCCGGACTCCGTATCTGCTCATCTGCCTGCTCCCGTTTCGTTCGTATTCAGGCAGTGATGCTAGTAAGCCGTCGAGCGTTCGCCGTCATCCAGATGGATGAGACGAGCCAAAAAGCCAACAGACAACTGAACGAGTAGGTCAAACGGCGGCCGCTGCTGAGCATCGCGGGCGGCCGGCCAGCCATGCGCAGATCGAACCAGAGCGGAGCCTTCGGCGAGCACGGAAAACGGAACGTGCCGCGCGTCCTCGATGGCTTCGCTCCGGCCGGAATAGTTCGCGACCGGGAAGTTGCGGCCACCGCCGGCTGCGCGCCCTGAAGATCCGACGGGACCGCGGCGCCGAAATCGCCTATGGGCGCTTTGGCGAGAATCCGGGCCTGGACGCTGGCAATGGTCGCGGCCGCTACGTCCAGGGGGAACCCGCCACGCCTGAGAGACGCAAAATGGCACAGCTCAGGACAGGGGAGCAGCGACTGCCAGGGAAAAGCGCCGATCGAGGCGGCGGCGCTAGCCCACCAGCCAGCGCGCCCCGTAAAGCACGGCGGCCGCCAGCACCCCGGCCAGCAGATCGTCGAGCATCACCCCGAGCGCCCCCGGACGCCGGTCGGCCCAGCTCACCGGCCACGGCTTGACGATGTCGAACGCCCGGAACAGCAGGAAACCGGCCAGCGCCACCGGCAGGGTCGCCGGCGCCGCCAGCAGGGCAAGCCAGAGCCCGACGAACTCGTCGATGACGATGGCGCCGTCGTCGTGCACGCCGTGGCGCCGCGCGGTGAGCGCGCACAGACCGGTGCCGAGGGCGAAGACGAAGGCGATCACCAGGAGCTGCCACGGCCAGGCCAGACCGGCGAGCAGCCACCACCACAACCCGAGCGCCACCAGGCTGCCCCAGGTCCCCGGCGCCGGGCGCAGGAACCCGCTGCCGAAGCCGGTGACAAGAAACACCACGGGATCGCTCAGGCTGGCCGGTTCGAGCCGCGTGGAACCCGGCGGCTCCTGGCTGCTGCCGGTCACCGGCCGAAGTGCTGGTAACCGCCGCCCGCCGGGCGGCCGTCGACGCGCACGCCGCTGCCGCTGACGATGCGGCCGATGCGGTGCACGGGCACGCCGAGGTCGGGCGGGTCGCCGCGGCCGGTGAAGCACAGCTCGTAGTCGTCGCCGCCGGACAGGGCCTGATCCAAAGTTGCCCCCGAAGCCACCGGCAGCCGCGCCGAATCCAGCTCCGCGCCGACGCCGCTGGCGCGGCAGACGTGGCCGAGATCCTGGATCAGACCGTCGGAGAGATCGATGGCGCTGCTGGCGAAACCGCGCAGCGCGACGCCGGCGCCGAGCCGCGCGCTCGGCAGGAAGTAACGCTGCGCCAGCGCGTCGAGATCGCTTTCGTTCTGCATCGCGTCGAGCCCACCGCGCGCCACGGCAGCGGCCGCAGCGCCGAGCGTGCCGGTGACGAACACGCTGTCGCCCGCCCGGGCGCCGCTGCGCAGCAGCGCGCCCTCGGCAAGGACGAAGCCGTGCACGCTGACGGCGATGGTGCGCGGTCCCCGGGCGAGGTTGCCGCCCACCAGCGGCAGCGGCAGCGCGCGGGCGGCGCGTCCGAAGCCGCGGGCGAGCGCGCGCAGCCAGTCGGCGTCGGCGTCCTCGAGGGTCACCGCCACCAGGGCGAATCCGGGGTCGGCGCCCATGGCGGCCAGATCCGAGGCGGCCACCATCATGGCGCGGTAGCCCACCAGCTCGGCGCCGGCAGCCGCCGGAAAGTGCACGTCGGCGACCAGCGCATCGATGCTCGACGCCAGCGCCATGCCGGCGGGGACCGCGGTGATCGAGGCATCGTCGCCCGGGCCCACGCGCACCAATTCGCCCGCCGCGGCGGCACCGAGCTCGGCGACCACGGCGTCGATGAGCTCGAACTCGTTCACCGGGCCGACCGCTCCAGCGTGCGCACCCGAGCAGAGAGCCGGTCGAGCACGCCGTTGATGTACTTGAAGCTGTCCTCGGCGCCGTAGGCCTTGGCCAGCTCCACGTATTCGTCGATGACCACCCGGTAAGGCACGTCGATGCGGTGCTGCAGTTCGAAGGCGCCGAGCCGCAGCAGGGCGAGCTCGACCCGGTCGAGCTCCTCGAGCTTGCGGTCGAGCAGCGGCGCGAGCAGGGCGTCGAGTTCGTCCTTTTGCATGAGCACGCCGCGCAGCAGCTCGCTGAAGAACTCGTCGTCGGTCTTCTTCAGCGCGCCGGCGACCCGGTATTCCTGCTCCAGCGGTCGCAGTTCGGTGCCCGTCATCTGCCACTGGTAGACAGCCTGCATGGCCACTTTGCGGGACCGGCGTCGCGCCCAGTGGCCCGATTTGCTGCTCATGAAGTTCTCTACGATCTGGATTGGGATTCGGCGTCTTGAGCGTTCTGGGGCTCGGCGCCGGGCCGCGGCACCAGGCGCAGCCGCAGATCGTCACCCAGCACGGCGCAGTCGCGCATTGTAGCGTGAACCGCCTGCGCCATGGCCAGCAGCGGCAGCTCGGCCATCGGCCGGGCGTCGCTGCCGAGCAGTTTCGGCGCGACGTAGACGATCAGCTCGTCCCACAGGTCCCGGGCGAGGAACGCGCCCACCAGGCGCGGGCCAGCCTCCACCAGCACCTCGTTGCAGCCACGGGCGGCCAGAGCCTCGAGCAGCCGCGGCAGATCGATGGCGCCGTCGCCGCAGGCGAAATACTCGACCCCGGCGCGCGGCGCGGTCGCCGGAACGGGCGTGCCGGCGCCGTGGGCGAACAGCAGCGGGCCGTCGGCTTTGATCAGCGCCGCGTCCGCGGGCACCCGCAGCGAGGTATCCGCCACTACCCGCAGCGGCTGGCGCAGCCGGCCCTGCACCGCATACCGGCGATCGCGAACGCCGAGCTCGGGGTCGTCGGCGAGCACCGTACCGCTGCCGGTGATCAGCGCGCAGCTGCGCGCGCGCCAGTACTGCACGTCGGCGCGCGCCTCCGGCCCGGTGATCCAGCGGCTCTCGCCGGAGGCCATGGCGGTGCGACCGTCGAGGGACTGGGCCACCTTGATCCGCACGAACGGTCGGCCTTCGGTCTGACGCAGGACGTAGCCGGCGTTCAGCGCCTCCGATTCGGGCAGCGGGCGCAGCTCCGCGCGGATCCCGGCGGCCCGGAGCTGGGCCAGGCCCTGGCCGGCGACCTGCGGGTTCGGATCGCGCATGGCGGCCACCACGCGACGCACGTTGGCCGAGATCAGCGCCTGGGCGCACGGCGGGGTGCGGCCGGTGTGGGCGCAGGGTTCCAGACTCACGTACACCGTGGCTCCGGAGACGTCGCCGTGCGCATCCGCCAGCGCGTTGACCTCGGCGTGACCTTCGCCGGCGCGCAGGTGGGCGCCGCGGCCCAGCACCTGGCCGTCCTTGACGATCAGGCAGCCGACCCGGGGATTCGGGGTGCAGGAGAACAGCCCCTGCTCCGCCAGCTCCACGGCGGCGCGCAGGTACAGCCGGTCGGCGATCTCGGTCACGTGCCCTCTCTTTCGCCGTCGCTGCCCTGGCCGGGCGTGCCGGTGAGGGTCTTGATCTCCTTTTCGAACTCGGAGACGTCCTGGAAGTCGCGGTAGACCGAGGCGAAGCGCACGTAGGCGACGCCGTCGATGCGGCGCAGCTCGTTCATCACCTCTTCTCCCACCGTGAGCGACGGCAGTTCGCGCTCCCCGGTGGAACGCAGGTTGTGCATGATGTGATTGATGGCGCTCTCGATCTGCTCGATCGAGACCGGGCGCTTCTCCAGCGCCCGGGTGAGGCCGCGGCGCAGCTTGTCTTCGTCGAAGGGCTCGCGGGTGCCGTCGCGTTTCACCACCCGCGGCATCACCAGTTCCGCGGTCTCGAAGGTGGTGAAACGCTCGCTGCAGGCCTGGCACTCGCGGCGCCGGCGCACCGAGTCACCGTCCGCGACGAGCCGGGAATCGATCACCTTGGTGTCGTCGGCGCCGCAGAACGGACAGTGCACGGCGGCCTATCCCATCACGCGGCGCGATACACCGGGAACTCGTGGCACAGCTCCACGACCCGACGGCGCACGGTTTCGATCATGTTGTCGTTGCCGATGTCGTCGAGCACGTCGCACATCCAGCCGGTCAGGGTCTCGCACTCGCGCTCCTTGAAGCCGCGAGTGGTCACCGCCGGCGAGCCGATGCGCAGGCCGCTGGTAACGAACGGCGAGCGCGGGTCGTTCGGCACCGCGTTCTTGTTCACGGTGATGTTGGCGCGGCCGAGGGCGGCGTCCGCGTCCTTGCCGGTGATGTCCTTGTCGATCAGGTCGAGCAGGAACAGGTGGTTATCGGTGCCGCCGGAGACGACCTTGTAGCCGCGCGCCTGAAAGCCGTCGGCCATGGTCCGGGCGTTGGCCACGGTCTGTTGCTGGTAGGCCTTGAATTCTTCGCTCGCCGCTTCCTTGAAGCACACGGCCTTGGCGGCGATCACGTGCATCAGCGGTCCGCCCTGGGTGCCGGGGAACAGGGCCGAATTGAGCTTCTTCTCGATGTCAGCGTTTTCCCGCGCCAGGATGATGCCGCCGCGCGGACCGCGCAGGGTCTTGTGGGTGGTGGAGGTGACCACGTCCGCATGGGGCACCGGGTTCGGGTACACGCCGGCCGCCACCAGACCGGCGACGTGGGCCATGTCCACCAGCAGCCAGGCGCCCACCGCGTCGGCGATCTCGCGGAATTTCTGCCAGTCGAGCACGCGGGAGTAGGCGGAGAAGCCGCCGATCAGCAGCTTCGGCTGGTGCTCCCGGGCGAGGGACGCGATCTCGTCGTAGTCCACCTCGCCGGTGTCGGTATTCAGACCGTACTGCACCGCGTGATAGGTCTTGCCGGAAAAATTCGGTTTCGCGCCGTGGGTCAGGTGGCCGCCGGCGTCCAGGCTCATGCCGAGAATGGTGTCCCCGGGCTTGAGCAGCGCGAGGTAGGCCGCGGCGTTGGCCTGGGACCCGGAGTGCGGCTGCACGTTCGCGTAGTGGGCGCCGAACAGGGCCTTGACCCGCTCGATGGCCAGCACCTCCACCTGATCGACGAATTCGCAGCCGCCGTAGTAGCGCTTGCCCGGATAGCCTTCCGCGTACTTGTTGGTCAGGACGCTGCCCTGGGCTTCGAGAACGCGCGGGCTGGTGTAGTTTTCCGAGGCGATGAGCTCGATGTGCTCTTCCTGGCGACGGTTCTCGCCTTCGATGGCCGCGGCCACCTCGTCGTCGAAGCCGGCTATGCGCTGATTGCGGTCAAACATCGTGGATCCGTGTCTCGATTGGCGTTTCGGGGTGAACCGGGGCGCACGAGCGCGCCCGCGGACGTGCCATTGTAGCCCAGTGCCGTCCCGTACCCCATTCATATGCTTCATGGCGACAGTGAATCCGGCGCAGCGACGACATACTATCCGGGGCACGCCATCCGCATACGGCAGGGGCCTTGGGAGAGAAACAGATGGGATCGGACCGACCGCCGCTAAAGGCCAGCACCAAACTCGCCTTCGGCATCGGCCAGATCGGCGAGGGCATCCAGGCCGCCGTGTTCCTGATGTTCCTGCTGTTCTACTACAACCAGGTGCTCGGGGTGCCCGGCACCCTGTGCGGCATTGCGCTGGCCATCTCGCTGGTCTTCGACGCCGTGACCGATCCGCTGGTCGGCAACCTGTCGGACGCCTGGCGCTCGAAGCTCGGGCGCCGCCACCCGTTCATGTACGCCGCCGCGCTGCCCCTCGGGCTCGGCTTCTTCCTGCTGTTCAATCCGCTGGTGTCCGGCGACTGGCCGCTGTTCGGCTGGCTGCTCACCATGACCATCCTCTGCCGCGGCGCCATGACCCTGTACCACGTGCCCCACTCGGCGCTCGGCGCGGAGCTCAGCGACGACTACCGGGTTCGCACCCAGCTGGTCGCCATGCGCCACTTCTTCGGCGCCATCGCCTTCATCCTGGTGTTCGTGCTGGGCTTCTTCGTCTACTTCACCGCGAGCCCCGAGTACCCCAACGGCCAGCTCAACCCGGCCGCCTATGGACCGTTCAGCGGCTGGCTCGCCGCCGCCATGGCGCTGTCGGTGTGGTACTCGGCGTTCGGCACCCGCAGCCGGGTGCCGTACCTTCCGCGGGTCAGTGATGCCCAGCAGTTCTCGATGCGCGGCATGGTGACGGAAACCCGGCTGGCCATGCGCAACCCGTCGTTCCGCTGGGTGATCATCGGCTTCATGGTGATCATCGTCGCCTTCGGCGCGGCGGGGTCCCTGAACATGTACATGCTCACGTTCTTCTGGGCCTTCGACGGCGCCGGCATCGTCACCGTGCTGGTGGCCGGGCCGCTCGGCTCCATGGTCGGCTACCTCTGCGCCGGGGCCTACTACCGGCTGCTCAGCCAGAAGCACGGGGTCCTGGCCGGCATCGGCATCTGGCTCGGCGCCCACTTCGTCAGCGTGCCGCTGCTGCTCTCCGGGGTGCTGCCGGAGCCCGGCAGCCCCGGCCTGCTGCTGGCGATCACCCTGTTCTCCGCCCTCGGCTCGTTCGGCATCGCCCAGCTGCTGGTCGGTCTCGGCACCATGCTGGCCGACATCGCCGACGAGCACGAGCTGCTCACCGGCCACCGCCAGGAAGGCATCTTCTTCGGTGCCTTCTCGTTCACCAACAAGTCCTCGGCGGCACTCGGCTCGCTGATCGGTGGCTCGGCGCTGGATCTGATCGGCTGGCCCACCGGAGCGGCGATCCGCAGCGCCGCCGACGTGCCCTGGGACACCCTGGTGACCCTGGGCCTGGTGTGGGGGCCGATATCCGTCCTGCTGGCTCTTCCCGGGCTCTGGTTCGTCAACCGCTACGGCCTCAACCGCGAGCGCCACGACGAGATCCTGCGCGAACTCGGCGAGCGCCGTGCCCGGACGGGCAGCGATCAGGCCGACCGCGACCACGACGACCGCGTTCAGCTCGCCACCGAGGGGATTGAACAGCCGCCCGTTGCCCTGTAGCGTGCGCGCTCCCCGGTTTCCCGAACGAGGTCGATAGTCCGTGGCCCAGTACGTCTACACCATGCAGGGCGTCACCAAGGTGGTGCCGCCCAAGCGCACCATCCTCGAGAACATCTCGCTGTCGTTCTTTCCCGGCGCCAAGATCGGCGTGCTCGGTCTGAACGGCGCCGGCAAATCGTCGCTGCTGCGCATCATGGCCGGCGAAGACACGGAGTTCGACGGTGAGGCGCGGCCGCAGAAGGGCATCCGCGTGGGCTTTCTGCCCCAGGAGCCGAAGCTCGACGAGGATCTCGACGTGCGCGGCAACGTCGAGCAGGGCGTCGGTGGCACCATGGCGCTGCTGGCCGAGTTCAATGCCATCTCCGAAAAGTTCGCCGAGCCCATGAGCGACGACGAGATGACCGAGCTGCTGGAGAAGCAGGGTGAGCTGCAGACCGAGATCGATGCGGTGAACGGTTGGGACGTCGACCGCCAGCTCGAGATCGCCGCCGATGCGCTGCGGCTGCCGCCGTGGGACGCGCCGGTCGGCAAAATGTCCGGCGGCGAGCGTCGCCGCGTGGCGCTGTGCTCGCTGCTGCTGTCGAACCCGGACATGCTGCTGCTGGACGAGCCCACCAACCACCTGGACGCCGAGAGCGTGGCCTGGCTCGAGCGGTTCCTCGCGGAGTTTCCCGGCACCGTCGTCGCCGTCACCCACGACCGCTACTTCCTCGACAACGTCGCCGGCTGGATCCTCGAGCTCGACCGCGGCCGCGGCATTCCCTTCGAGGGCAACTACAGCGCCTGGCTCGAGCAGAAGGAGCAGCGCCTCGGGCAGGAGGCCTCCCAGGAGAAGGCGCGGCAGCGTGCCATCAAGAGCGAACTCGAGTGGGTGCGCACCAACCCGAAGGGGCGCCAGGCCAAGAGCAAGGCGCGCCTGCAGCGCTTCGAAGAGCTGCAGTCGAAGGACTTCCAGACCCGCAACGAGACCGCCGAGCTGTACATTCCGCCCGGTGAGCGCCTCGGAGAGAAGGTCATCGACGTGCACCACGTCAGCAAAGGTTTCGGCGACAAGCTGCTCATCGACGATCTCGACTGCAGCATCCCGCGCGGCGCCATCGTCGGCATCATCGGCGGCAACGGCGCGGGCAAGACCACGTTCTTCCGCATGGTCACCGGCAAGGACACGCCGGATTCCGGCGAGGTGGAGATCGGCGACACCGTGGAGATGGCCTACGTCGACCAGAGCCGCGACTCGCTCGCGGGCGGCAAGACCGTGTGGGAGGAGATCTCCGACGCTCAGGACATCATCCGCATCGGCAAGTACGAGATTCCCTCGCGCGGCTACGTGTCGCGCTTCAACTTCAAGGGCGCCGATCAGCAGAAGCGGGTGGGCGATCTATCCGGCGGGGAGCGCAACCGGGTGCACCTGGCCAAGCTGCTGCGCCGCGGCGCCAACGTGCTGCTCCTCGACGAGCCCACCAACGACCTGGACGTGGAGACCCTCCGGGCGCTGGAGGAGGCGCTGCTGAATTTTCCCGGCACCGTGCTGGTGATCTCCCACGACCGCTGGTTCCTGGACCGGGTGGCGACCCACATCCTGGCCTTCGAGGGCGACTCCCGGGTGGAGTGGTTCGCCGGCAACTTCAGCGACTACGAGGCGGACCACAAGAAGCGCCTGGCCGAAGCCGGAGTCGACAGCACCCCCAAGCGGGTCAAGTACAAACCCATCGTCCGCTGAGCGCGATGTCCGCCGCGTCTCTGGCCCTGTGCTTCGGCCGCGCCGACGCCGCGCTGTCGACCGCTGACGCTGCCGGGCTGGCCGTCGCCAACGCGGTGATCGACGGTGCCGTACGCGAACCCTGGGCGCACCCCGACGGCGCCGGCGAGCGCGTGGGCGATCTGGTCCTGTGGCGCTGCGGGTCCGAGCTCTGGGGCGCCGCGAGTGCCGTCGTCGACGCCGACGGTCTGGGGCCGACCACCCACTCGCTGTACCGGCAGCTGTTCCACGCCGCCGGCTCGCTGAACCTGCACCGGATCTGGAACTACATCCCGTCGATCAACGCGCCCCACGGGGAGGGCGACCGCTACCAGACGTTCTGCCGCGGCCGCGCCCTGGCCATCGGCGAGCACCCGGACGGCGACGGCGCGCGCATGCCGGCGGCATCGGCGCTGGGCACGCCGGGGGACACCCTGGCGCTGCTGTTCGTGGCCGGGCCTGACCCGGTGCAGCACGTGGAGAACCCGCGCCAGATCCCGGCGCATTGCTACCCGCGCCGCTACGGCGCGCACGCGCCGACGTTCGCCCGCGGCAGCCTGGTGACCCGTGCGGACGGCACGAGACGCCTGTACCTGTCCGGAACCGCCAGCATCCGCGCGAGCGAATCGCTGCATCCCGGCGATGTCGCCGCGCAGTTCGAGGTGGCGCTGGAGAACGCCGATCTGGTGGCCCGCAGCGCCGGACTGCCCGGCGGTCTCAGCGCTACCAGCCCCGGCACCCGGCGGCTGCGCCTGTACCTGCGCCACCCGCTCCACTGGGACATCGTGCGCGCCCTGCTGGACCGTCGCCTGCGGCGCGCCGGAGACACGGTGAGCGTGATTCAAGCCGACGTCTGCCGCCCGGAGTTGCTGGTGGAAATCGAAGCCTGTGTGGACGTCGCGCCCGCACCGGGGTAGCGGCGCCGCGACGAGGGGTGTAATACACCGGGACCGCGGTACGTACTCCTCAGCAGACACCGCGAAAGTCCCGGAACCATGGTCCAACCCAGCTTCGACGCCCTGTACCGCGAGCATTACCCTCGAGTGCTGGGCATCTGCCGGCGCCTGCTCGGCGCGGCCGGCGACGCCGAGGACGCGGCCCAGGACACCTTCGTGCGCGGCTACCGGGCGTTCGCCCGCTACCGGCCCGAAGACCCTTTCGGGCCGTGGATCGGCGCCATCGCCAGCAACCACTGCATCGATCTGCTGCGCCGCCGGCAGCGTCTGAACGAGCTGTTCAGCGACGCCGACGACGCCGCGGACAGCCTGCCGGATCCCACCGGCAACGGCGTCGGCCCACTGATCGAAGCCAGCGACGCGGCGGCGGTCAGCGCGGCCGTGGATCGCTTGCCGGACCGGTACCGGCTGCCGATCCTGCTCGCCTACTACGCCGACGCGAGCTACGACGACATCGCCGCGAATCTGGGAATCACCCGCAACCACGTGGGCGTGCTGCTGCTGCGCGGCCGCGAGCGCCTGCGCCACGAGCTGGCCGAGACGGCCATCTGCCGATGCTGAGGAGTTCTGCCATGACCTGTCCCTCCCCCCTCATCCGATCCATGTACGTCGACGGTGCGCTGCCGGCTGACGAGGCCGATGCGCTGACCCGTCACGCCGCGTCCTGCGCCGACTGCCACGGCCGCATCGACGCCCTGCGCCGCGAGCAGAGGGCGATCCGCCAGGCGCTGCGGGCGGCGGAAGTCCCCGTGCCGGCTCCGGTTTCCGGGTTCGTCCCGCCGCCGACCATCCCGGCCCTGCTGGTGTGGCTGGGCTGGGGGGCTCTGGCGACGTGGGCGGTGAATCTGGCCTGGGTCACCGCGGCGCCGCTGGCGCCGCCGCTGTGGCTTGAGTGGCTGGCCCCGGATCTGTCCGGCAGCGCGGTCGCCGCGCTGGTCGGCGCCCTGGTGCGGGTGGCCGGCGCGGCCGACCAGCTCTGGCTGGACGCAATCAGCGCCGGCGGCCTCGCGGCGCTCCTGCTGCTGTCCCTGGCGCTGGTCTGGCTGTTGACCCGACGCCCTCCCACCCACCAGATCCACAATGTGCCGTGGCCGGTACTGCCGGCGGTACTGCCGGCGCTGCTGCTGCCGCTGCTGGCCCTGGCGCCGACCCCGGGCCAGGCCTTCGAGCTGCGCCGCGACGACGTCCGGATCACCATCGCCGCCGACGAGATCATCGACGACACGGCGGTACTGATCGCCGAGACGGTGCTGGTGGAGGGCACCGTCACCGGTGACCTCGTGGTGCTCGGCGAGCGCGTCACGGTGCGTGGCCGGGTCGGCGGCGTGCTGGTCGCCATGGCCGAGGACCTGAGTGTGGAAGGCGAGGTCGGCGGCACCGTACTCGGCCTGGGCGAAACGGTGAATCTGCGCGGCGCGACGCTCGAAGCCAACGGCTACGCCCTGGGGGAGACCGTCAGTGTCGCCCGCGACGTCCGGGTGGCCGGGAACGCTGCGATCGGCGCGAGAGACCTGGACATGCAGGGCAGCGTGACCCGGGATCTGCTGACCCTGGCGGAAACCGTGGACGTCGGTGGCAGCACCGGCGGCGATCTGCGCGCCTATGCCGGTCGGGTTTCGCTCGACGACGGCGCCCGGGTCGGCGGTGATCTCATCGCCCGGGTGCGCGGCGCGGACGATCTCCAGATCTCGAGCGCTGCGAGCATCGAAGGCGAAACCCGCCGCGACACCTGGCCGGAACGGCGCAGCCGCTATCTGACCGCCGACTATTACCTAGGTGAAGCGCTGTCGCTGGCGGCCGCCTTCGTGTTCGGTCTGGTGCTGTTCTGGCTGTTTCCCGGGCTGCGCGAGGACCGCCTGCACAGCGGCACGGAGGTGCTCACCACCGCCGGCTTCGGCGCCCTGGCCCTGATCGTCGTGCCCATCGCGGCGCTGATCGTGATGATCACGCTGATCGGCGCGCCGCTCGGCCTCCTGGCGCTGGCGCTGTGGATCACGGCCCTGTATGCCGCCGGTATCGTCGCCGCAGCCCTGCTCGGCCAGCGTCTGCTCGACCCGACCCGGCAGCGGCCGGCGCTGCTGCTGCTCGCCGGTCTGGCGGTCTTCACCGTGCTGACCGCGATTCCGTATCTCGGCGGCCTGGTGCGCCTGGCCGCGCTGCTGATCGGCCTCGGCAGCATCGTCGCCTGGCTCAGAGATCGGTGGGCGTCCCCGGCAGCCGCCTGAGGGCCGCGTGGACCTCGGGCTGCTCCGCCGCCAGGCCCGCGGCCATGCCGGCCCGGTCGGCGGCGGAGCGGTTCTGGCCGAGCTTGAACTTGCCGGTCAAGCTGCTGAGCGCGATCTCGATGCCGACGATCTGTCCGAGCAGGGTTTCGGTGAAGTCAGCGGGGGCATCGCCAACCGCCCAGGGGGCCGGACGCCCGCGCTCCATGCGCCCGGTCAGATCGGTGATCAGCGTGCGCAGCCAGTCGCGCCCGTTGCGCGTGCGCACCCGGCCGCGTGCGTGCACCACGACGTAGTTCCAGGTGGGAACCACCCTGCCGGTCTCGGCCTTGGTCGGGTACCAGCTGGGCGACACGTAGTGGGCGGGACCCTGGAAGATCACCAGCGCCCGCTCACCGTCAAGAACGTCGACATGGTCGTTGGCCCGGGCCAGATGACCACGCAGGGTGCCGCCGCCGGAGCGGTCGAGCAGCATCGGCAGATGGCTGGCCCGGGGCCCATCGGGGCCGTTGCTGAGCAGGGTGGCGAAGGTGAGCGCGTCGACGCAGTCGCCGAGCACGTCCGGATCGTCGACGCGGAACGCCGTCGGGTTGTAGAACGTCCCGCCGCTCACGACCGACCCAGCCGCCCTTCGAGTTCGGCTGCGTCGCGCACGAACCAGATCTGCCGGCCGCGATTCGATTCGCGGACGAAGTCGGCGAGCGCTTTGCTGTGTTCGACGTAAGGGCCGACGTCGCCCACCACCGCCAGGCGCAGACCGTAGTTCACCAGCTTCTGCAGGAACTCGCCGGCGCTACGGTTGGCCAGCTCGAAGAACGCGGGATCGAGGCGCGTCAGCGGAACCAGCACCAGCTCCGCACCCAGCGCACCCGCAGCACCGATCAGATCGACGGCGTCCGCGGGAGAACCGAGCATCGATCCCTCGGCGTCGCAAACCAGCACCCTGGTACCGGCCAGGGTACTGGCGCTCGGGTCGCTCATGACGGTTCCTCCCAGTAGAACACCTCCTCCACGCCCACGCCGAACAGGCGCGCGATGCGGAAGGCACTTTCCAGGGACGGAGAGTAGCGGCTCTGCTCGATGGCGGCGACGGTCTGGCGGGTGACGCCGATGGCCTCGCCGAGCTCGGCCTGGGTCATGGTGCCGTGACGCTCGCGCAGCTCGCGCACGCGGTTGCGCAGCGGGGTAGGGCGCGCCACCGGTCAGCCCCCACGCCGATACAGATAGATCTGCGTCAGGTACTCGACCAGGCTGCCGAGCATGAGGCTGCCGAACACCGCGTAGAACAGCAGATCGCCGTCCCGGGTCACCAGGTAGCCACCCAGCGCCAGCACGACGCCGACGGCCAGCACATAGCTCGACAGGTGGCCGGCGCGGTGGACGATCTGCCGGTCGCGCTCGTCCTCTGGCGCCGCGGCGTCCCGTGGGGCCGTGACCGCCGCCAGCACGTGGCCGACCACGGCGATCACCACCATCAGCACGGTGTAGCCCACCAGCGTGGGAACGAGGGGCGGGGCCAGGGCACCGACAGCACCGGACATCTGCGCGACCAGGTAAAAGTAGAACGCGCCGCCGAACAACAGGGCCAGGGCCATCACCCAGGCGGATTTTTCTCGAAATGCCATGGCGAACCTCCGTGGTCGACATCGACGTTGGGCGCGTCGGTGCCATTGACGTTTGGGCTTGGTGTTGAGCTTGATGCTCGATCTTGATGTTAAGTTTTTTGTTAGGTCTTATGTTAAGTTTGTTTAACACAGCCAAGGGTAGAGTCCGTCCCCGCCGATGTCAAACTTTTTTAACACAACCGCGTCGACCGGACCCGGTACCGTGATGGCTGACCGCCGCGCCGGCATCGTTCTTCGCGCCACGCTTTGGTCAGGCTCGCCATCCCAGGCTTCCGCGTGAGCCTCGCCGTGCCCACGGACCACGCGGTTCTCCGTGACGCCGGCGTCGCGCCAGCGCCTGGCACAGCCCTTGCTTTCCTGCTTTCATGTCACCGCAAGCCGGACCCGGGAGCCACGCCATGCCAGTCAACCCTGCGGACAAACCGCTGGATACCCTGCGCGACGAGACCGTCGACCAACTCATCATGAACTACGGCCACGGCAAGCTGTCGCTGGAAGCGTTTCAGCGTCGTCTCGACGACGCTTTCGACGCCCGCGAGCAGCAGCAGCTCATCGAGCTGACCCGGGATCTGGAGCTGACCGTGGACAGCGGCTACGTGGAGAAGAAGCGCGAGGAGCTTTCGTTCCGCTACGCCGACGACGCCGAGGTCGACGACGTGGAGTACATCATCGACATCTTCGGCGGCAGCGACCGCGGCGGCCTGTGGACGGCGCCGGAAGAGCTGCGCATCTTCACCCTGTTCGGCGGCTCGGACGTCGACTTCAGCGAGGCCCGCTTCTCCAGCCAGACGACGCGGGTGCGCATGTTCTGCCTGTTCGGCGGCGTCGACATCTTCGTTCCGGAAGGCGTGAATACCACCGTCCGGGTGTTCAGCATCTTCGGCGGCGTCAGCAACAAGGCACCCAACTCGACGAATCGCAATGCGCCGCGGCTGGTGATCGAAGGGCTGGTGATCTTCGGCGGCGGCGACGTCAAGCTCAAGCGCACGTTCCGCGAGCGCCTGCTCGAATTCGCCGACGGGCTGCGCAGCTTCTTCGGCGGACCGACCTCACCGCCGCGCTCCTCGCCCTGAAATCGGCCCCTGCGATCAGGCCCGGATCCCAGGCCTGATCCAGGACCGCGTCAGGCGCCGTAGGTGGCGTCCAGATAGGCGAGGATCTCCGAGGATTCGCCCATCTCCGTGGCCGTGTTCGGATCCACCAGGTAGGGAATCGTCACCCGCCCGGCGCGGGCCTTGAGCGCGCGCCGATTCACCGTTTCCGGCTCGTAGTCCGGATACACGGAGTCGCGTACCTGCGGCGGCATCCAGTCGGCGAAGTTGCTGCGACCGCAGGAACGCACCACGTAGGGAATCTCCAGCTCGCACAGGCGTTCGCGCACCGGCCGCGCGAACGGGCTGGACTCGAAGCTGTAGAGTTCCAGCGGTTTCGCCGCCGGAACCGACGGCGCCACCCGCATGCCGGCGCCCAGGCGCACCGCGCCGGCGACGCCGGACCCGAGCTGCTGCAGTTCCATCCACTGCCAGTACACGGGCGGCTTGCGCTTGCCGTAGGTCTCGAACAGATAGGCGACAATGTCGGCGGACTCGTACATCTGAACGCCGCGGTTCGGGTCGACGAAGAACGGAAACTGCGCCTTGCCGCCGAGCTCGGCGACCCGCGGCCGATAGCGCTTTCCGCCCTTCGGGCACGGGTAGATGGTGGCATCGAGATCGAGTTCGGTGAGCGCTTCCCGAACCAGCCGGCAGTAGGGGCAGGCTTCGAAGTCGTAGAGCTCGAACAGAAAATGCGGACGCTCCGCCACCGGCTGCGTTGCGACGCCCATGCCGCCGCGCAGGCTGGTCGCCATCAGCGAACCAGCGAGATTGATGTTGTAGCCGATCGACCAGGCGTTCATTCGAACCTCCGAAACGTTGAAAAAATCAGGAAAATCGCCGGCGGGAGACGCCGCGCGGTAACCGTATCGGGCTCGCCCCGACGGATCAGGCCGCTACCCTACCGGGACGGCCCGGTCCGGTCCACCGCCGCGAGCGCTCTCCCGGCTACAGCGTGTCGAGCACGTCGAGGGCACCGGACAGGCTCTTGACGCCGTGCACGGTCATTCCGCCGACCACCTCTTTGGGGCGGTTGGCGTAGGGCACGATGGCCTGCCGGAAGCCGTGCTTGCGGGCTTCCGCCAGGCGCTGCTGCCCGTTGGCGACCGCGCGCACCTCGCCGGTGAGGCCAAGCTCGCCGAAGACGATGAGATCCCGTGGCAGGCTGCGGTTACGGAACGACGACAGCACCGCCAGCAGCGCGGCGAGGTCGGCGCCGGTCTCGCCGATGCGCACGCCGCCGACGACGTTGGCGAACACATCCTGATCCGCCAGCGTGATGCCGCAGTGGCGGTGCAGCACCGCGAGGTGCATCGCCAGACGCTGGGCCTCCAGGCCCACGGCCACCCGCTTCGGGTAGCCGCCCTGTACGCCGTCCACCAGCGCCTGCAGCTCCACCAGCAGCGGCCGGGTGCCTTCCCAGGTGACGGTGACCACGCTGCCGGGCGAGTCCACCTCGCCGCGCTGAAGGAAGATGGCGGACGGATTCGCCACCTCCTTCATGCCCTGCTCGGTCATGGCGAACACGCCGAGCTCGTTGACCTCGCCGAAGCGGTTCTTGATGCCGCGCAGGGTGCGGTAGCGGCTGCCGGCCGGGCTGTCGAGCATCATGAAGGTGTCGATCATGTGCTCCAGAACCTTCGGCCCCGCCAGGCTGCCTTCCTTGGTGACGTGGCCGACCAGGATCACCACGGTGCCGGTCTGTTTCGCCAGGCGGGTGAAGAACGCGGCGGTTTCGCGCACCTGCGAGACGCTGCCGGGGGTGGAATCCACGGAATCGAGCTGCATGACCTGAATGGAGTCCAGCACCAGAACGGCCGGGCGCATGTCCTCCATCAGCCGGGCAATGGACTCGCCCCGGGTCTCGGACGCCACCGCCAGCCGCTCCGCCGGCAAGCCGAGGCGCCGGGCGCGCAGGGCAAGCTGGTGCAGGGACTCCTCACCGGTGACGTAGAGCACTTCCGAGCCTGCCGCCAGCCGGGTGCAGACCTGGAGCAACAGCGTGCTCTTGCCGGCGCCGGGATCGCCGCCGATCAGCACCACGGAGCCGGCCACCAGACCGCCTCCGAGCACCCGATCGAACTCTGAGAACCCGCTGGGCAGACGGGGCGCCTGTTCCGGCTCCACCTCGACCAGGCGTTTTACCTCGCTGTGCGCGCCGGCGAACCCCACGCCCGGCTCTTTCACCGGGCCGACGCTCACCCGGGACAGCGAGTTCCAGGCGGCACACGCCGAACACTGACCCTGCCACTTCATGTGTTCGGCGCCGCAGTCGGTGCAGACGTAGGCGGTCCTGGTCTTGCTCTTGCTCTTCATGCTGGCCGAGCGCGCTACTCGAACGGCGTCATGTTGTCGTAGCGGCCCGGCGCCAGATTCTCGAACTTGGTGAGGTTGCCGATGAAAGCCAGGCGCACCGAGCCGATGGGGCCGTTACGCTGCTTGCCGATGATGATCTCGGCGGTGCCCTTGTCCGGCGACTCCGGGTGGTAGACCTCGTCGCGGTAGATGAACAGGATCACGTCGGCGTCCTGCTCGATGGCGCCGGACTCGCGCAGGTCCGCCATGACCGGGCGCTTGTCGGTGCGCTGTTCGAGGCCGCGATTGAGCTGTGACAAAGCCACCAACGGGCAGCGCATTTCCTTGGAGATGGCCTTGAGCGAGCGCGAGATCTCGGAAATCTCGTTGGTGCGGTTCTCCGGATTGCCGGAGCCGCGCATGAGCTGCAGGTAGTCCACCACGATCATGCCCAGGTGGCCGGATTCCCGCGCCACGCGGCGGGCGCGGTTGCGCAACTCGTTCGGGGTGATCGCCGGCGTATCGTCGATGTAGAGGTTCCTGTCCTTGAGCTGGCTCACCGCGCCGGTGAAACGCGGCCAGTCGTCCTCGTGCATGTCGCCGGTGCGCATGCGCGTCTGGTCGATGCGGCCGAGCGAGGAGAGCAGGCGCATGACCAGCTGCTCCGCCGGCATCTCCAGACTGAAGAACAGCACCGCACCGCCATCGCCCTCCATCACGGCGTGCTCCACCATATTCAGCGCGAACGCGGTCTTTCCCATGGACGGACGCCCGGCAACGATGATCAGATCCGACGGCTGCAGCCCGGCGGTCTTCTTGTCGAGGTCGTCGAAGCCGGTCGCAATGCCGGTGATCGGATTGCGGGTGGCGTAGAGCTTTTCGATGCGATCCACCGCGGACTGCAGCAGCGGTACCAGCTTCTGCGGCCCGCCTTCCTTGAGCCGCCCTTCGGCAATGCGGAACACCTCCTGTTCCGCCATGTCCACCAGCTGGTCGCTGCGCCGGCCTTCCGGAGTGAACGCGGAGTCGGCAATACGCTGCCCCGCGCCGATGAGCTGCCGAAGGGTCGCGTTCTCGCGCACGATCTTCGCGTACGCCATGAGGTTGGACGCGCCCGGCGTGCTCTCCGCCAGTTCGCCCAGGTAGGCGAGCCCGCCGCACTTGTCGAGCAGGCCCTTCGATACCAGACGCTCCGACACCGTTACCGCATCGAGCGGCTGATCGTCGCCGGAGAGATCGGTCATGGCCTCGTAGATGATCTGGTGTGCCGGGCGGTAGAAGTCGTGGGCGCCGAGCACCTCGGCGACGTTGAACCAGGCGTCGTTGGCGAGCATCAGCCCGCCGAGCACCGACTGCTCGGCTTCCACCGAGTGCGGCGGTGCCTTCGGCGATCCGTAGCCGGGGCGCGGTTCGCGGGCGCGGGATTCCTGCACGGTCACCGCAGGGTGATCGGCTTCCGGAACGCCGATATCGGCCGGCGTCGCGGAGCTTTCGTCAGGGTCTTCAGGCTCGAAAAACTCGTCTGTCATGCGGCTGGATCTTGCTGGCGGCGGATGCAGAAAGCCTGAGAGCAATGCCCGGACAGATCAAGGAGAAAATGCCACGGGTTTGGAAATATCAATGAAAACACTGGGTTGAAGGAGCGCCCGCACGCTCCTCCGGGAAGCGGTTGGTGGCCCCTTACTCCGGAACCACCGAGACCTGGATGGAAACCATGACGTCGGAATGAAGCTGCACGTCGATCTCGTACTCGCCCAGGGCGCGGATGGTCCCCTCGGGCAGCTTCACCTCGCTCTTCTCGATCTCCACGGCTTTCGCGGCGACCGCATCGGCGATGTCCTGGGTGCCCACGGAGCCGTACAGCTTTCCCTCTTCGCCGGCTTTGACGACGATGGTGATGGCCAGGCCCTCGAGCTTGGCCGCACGCTCCTTCGCCTCGCCGAGCACCTCATCGGCGAGCTTCTCGAGTTCCGCACGCCGCGTCTCGAACTCCGCGCGGTTGCTTTCGGTGGCGCGCACGGCCTTGCCCTGAGGGATCAGGAAGTTGCGCGCGAAGCCGGGTCTCACCACGACTTCCTCGCCCAGATCGCCGAGGTTGCCGATGCGTTCCAGCAGAATCACGTTCATGACGACTCCTTGAGCTTAGCGGTGCGCGTCGGTGTACGGCAGCAGGGCCAGGTAGCGGGCGCGCTTGACCTCCTGGGCCAGGCGGCGCTGCTGGCGCGCGGTGGTACCGGTGATGCGGCTCGGCACGATCTTGCCGGTCTCGCCGATGTACTGCCGGAGCAGATCGAGATTCTTGTAGTCGATCTCGGCGCCCGGCACGTCGAGGCGGGCGAATTTCTTGCGGCCGAAACGTCTGCTCATTGCGCTGTCTCCTCAGACTTCTCCTTCGACTCGGTGCGCTGTTCCGATTCGCGGCGCGACTCCTGCTCGCGGCGCTGTTCGCGCTCCCGGTCCTTCTCCTGGTCTCTGAGCTCTTCTTCGTAGATCTTCGAATGACCCTCGGGCGCCGACTTGCGGCTGATGATCAGATTGCGGATCACCGCGTCGTTGAAGCGGAACGCGCTTTCCAGCTCGGCGCGCGTCGCGGCGTCCACTTCGATGTTCATCATCACGTAGTGGGCTTTGTGGATCTTGGCGACGGGGAAGGTGAGCTGGCGCCGGCCCCAGTCTTCCTTGCGGTGGACACGGCCGTTGCCGCGCTCGATGAGCTGCTCGTAGCGCTCGATCATGCCGGGGACCTGATCGCTCTGATCAGGATGCACGAGAAACACGACCTCGTAGTGCCGCATGGACGCCTCCTTCTGGTGTCACCTCCGCCACCAGGGGCGTGAGGCAAGGGGGTTATGTGTTGGCTCGAAGCCGCTGGCGCGACCTGCGAGGGCCGCGAATTCTATGGGCCCGGCCCGCTACTTGCAACCCTGGCGCGGACCGGGGCCGGCTCAGGCGCCGGAGGACTCCGGAGCGCCGCGGAGGGCCGCCGGGATCAGGCCGGTCGCCGGCCGCGCTGGCGCACCGCCTCGAACAGCAGAATTCCCGCCGCCACGGACACGTTGAGGCTCGCGACGCTGCCGAGCATGGGTATCGACACCAGCACGTCGCACAGTCGGGTGGTCAACGCCCGCATGCCGTCACCCTCACTGCCGACCACGACCGCGCAGCTCACGGCGAAGTCCGCCTCGCTCCACGAGCGCGGCGCGCCGGCGTCGGCGCCAATGAGCCACACGCCCTGATCCTTGAGCCACTCGAGACGCCGCGCCAGATTCGACACTTCCACCAGCATCAGGCCTTCGGCGCCGCCGGCGGCGGCCTTGAGCGCGGCCTCGTTGAGGGGCGCGCTGCGCCGCTTCGGCAGCAGAACGGCCTGAACCCCGGCGGCATTGGCGCTGCGCAGGCAGGCGCCCAGATTGCGGGGATCGGTGACCCCGTCGAGAACCAGCAGCAGGTGCGGGGCCGGCAATCCGGCCCAGCGCGCCGCGAAGGTCTTCTCGTCGACCGGTGCCAGCGCGTGGCAGTCGGCCAGCACCCCCTGGTGGCTGCCGCCCGGGCAGCGCCGGTCGAGCCAGCTCCGCTCCGCGCTCTCCACCCGAATACCCCGCGCCCGGGCGGACTCGACCAGCTCCGCCATGCGCGCATCGCGCCGCCCGCGCTGCACGTGCAGCGCCCGCACCCGGCCCGGGTGTTCGGCGAGCAGCGCCGCCACGGCATGAATGCCGTAGACCTGGCTCATCGACCGCGCTTACCGCGCTTGCGCTTCTGTCCCTGGGACTGACGGCCGTCGCCGCGGTTACCGCCCTTGCCGCGGCCGCCACCGCTCACCGGCACGAGATCGACCTTACCCACCGCCGGCTGGACGTCGACCAGCTTCACTCGCAGCGCATCGCCGAGGCCGAAACGGCGCCCGGAGCTGTCGCCCACCAGAGTCATGCTGGCCTGGTTGAAGCGGAAGTAGTCCTGGCCGAGTTCGGAGATGTGCACCAGCCCCTGGACGTAGTAGCCCGTGAGTTCGACGAACAGACCGAACTCCGTCACCCCCATGACCACACCGTCGAACTCCTCGCCGGTGCGCTCCGCCACGTACTCGCACTTGAGCCAGCCGTCGACGCCCCAGGACACCGCCTCGGCGCGGCGTTCGGTGTTGGAGATGTGCTCGCCGGTGGTGGTCAGCCAGTCCGCGTCGAAGCCCGGTTCCGCATCGTGCAGCGCAGCCTTGATGGCCCGATGCACGACCAGATCGGAATAGCGGCGGATCGGCGACGTGAAGTGCATGTAGCGCTCCAGCGCCAGACCGTAGTGGCCTTTGTTGTCCGGACTGTAGATCGCCTGGTTCATGGAGCGCAGGGCGAGCATCTCGAAGATCCACTTGTCCGGGCGCTCGCCGAGCTCGGCGAGCGCGTCGTGAACCAGCTTGGGCGTCATCTCACCGCGGGTCAGCCGCACGCCGGCGAACGCCAAGGCCTGACGCAGCTGCTCGGTCTTCTCCGCATCCGGCGGCTCGTGCACCCGGTACAGGGCCGGACGGCCGGCGCCTTCGAGAAACCGCGCCGCGCACACGTTGGCGCTGATCATGGCCTCTTCGATAAGGCGGTGGGCGTCGAGCCGGGTGACCGGATGGATCGCGGCGATATGGCCGTCGCGCAGCTCCAGCACCGCCTCGTGGCTGTCGAAATCGAGCGCGCCGCGGCGTTCGCGGGCCTGGCGCAGCACGTCGTAGACGGCCTTGAGCTCGCGCAGCGACGCCTGCACCTCGGGCTCGACGTCGAGGGCCCCGGATTCGAGAAACTCCTGTGCGCGGGCGTAGGTGAGGCGCTGCCAGGAGCGGATCACCGCCTCGTAGAACTCGAACCGGGTGACGTTGCCTTTGTCGGTGACCCGCATGTCGCAGACCAGCGCCAGGCGCGCCTCGTGGGGACGCAGCGAGCACAGCCCGTTGGATAGCGCCTCCGGCAACATCGGCACCACCCGGTCGGGCAGGTACACCGAATTGCCGCGTTCCCAGCCGCAGCGGTCCAGCGGGCTGTCCGGCTTCACGTAGTGGGCGACGTCGGCGATCGCCACCACCAGCCGCCAGCCGCCGCGGTCACGCTCGGCGTACACCGCATCGTCGAAGTCCTTGGCGGTCTCGCCGTCGATGGTGACCAGCGCCACGTCGATCAGCGACACGCGGTCGCCATGGCGTCCCGGCTGCACCTGCTTCGGCAGGCGTTCCGCCGCGCGCTCCACTTCCACCGGCCATTCCTGGGGCACCCGGTGGCTCGCCAGCAGGGTTTCCGCCGCGTGCGCCGCGCCGGCCTTCGCCGAGATCACTTCGGTGACCACGCCAACCAGACCGTAGCGGTCCTCGCCGGTGATGCGCACCGCCACCGTGTTGCCGGCCTCGCCGAACTCCGGGACCTCCGTCAGATTGACCCGGCCGCGGTACTCGGGTGACACGGATTCCACATGGGCCTGACGGCCGTGGTAGCGCAGTTCGCCGATCACCGGCTGCGAGGAATACTCCACCACCCGCAGCACCTGGGCGCGGTCGCCGACCAGGGACGCTTCGACCCGATCGCCGGGACGCAGCTTGAAACCGCGACCGCGCTCGACGGCGACGCCGGCAAAGGTCAGGTTGCGGCCCCGGCCCTCGAGCACCCCCTCGGCGCCATCCGCAGCGGCCGGATGATAGTGGCCGGCCTGGTCCTGCATCAGATCGCCGCTGCGCAGCATTCCCTTGACCAGGTTGCGCAGGTGCCGGCGACCGACGCCGTCGAGACTGCCGGTGAGTGCCTGCAGCTCGCGCCAGCCCACGGCGGCAGGCTCCCTGGCCAGCAGTTCGAGCAGCTCCGAGCCGTTCAACCGCGTCCCGGCGCCAGCGCCTGCGGCCCCGCTCGCGGGTGCAGAAACTCCCTGTTTTCGCTGGCGGCGCTGCCGCCGTCCGTCATCCGATCCCATAATTGACAATGCCCACCGCTGTCAGTAAATTGCGCGACCCGCTTCATGCCGAGGTGGTGAAATTGGTAGACACGCTAGCTTCAGGTGCTAGTGGGGGAAACCCCGTGGAGGTTCAAGTCCTCTCCTCGGCACCAACACCCGCACCGAACTCGCGTTGCTGAAGATGTAAACCGGTCGTCCCGACCGGTGTGCGCATGCTAACCGAGCGCCCGGCAGAAACAACATGCCGCTGATCCCGCGACGAGCGCGCCGGGTTCGTGACCGCGCTCCCAGATTCGCCCATCCGAGCCGACAGCGCGGGTCGCCGCCTGGTAGCCTGAGCCCCCATCACGACGGCCACGACGGCCGTGCCACGGGACAGGACCGCCGCCCCAGGGAGCCGCGCCGTGTCCGAGCAGGTCGATCAGACTCATCCAGTCGCCACAGCGGCGTGGCCGGAGCTACCCGCCACGCCCGGTACCGAGCCCGAACTGAAGTCCCTGGCCAAACACCTGGCCCGCTCCGCCACCGCCGAGATCGGCGACCGCCACGTCCGCGCCCAGGTGCGCACCCGCTGCTACAACCAGACCCTGGCGCTGCTGCGCCAGGTCGACGAACGCTGGCGCGCGCAGCGCCGCCGGCTGCTGCGCGCGCTGACGGCTGCCGCGGCAACGGCGCTGACGACGACCCTGGCGCTGGTCGCGGTGCTGCTGCTGTGAACACGGCGCCAGGCGCCAGGTTCCAGCGCCTAGCCAACGCCCAGACTGCGCGCAAAATGCTCGATGACGCGGCGCTCGACCCGTCGGGTCGGGCCCTCGGGGTCGCTGTCGTCGAGGTGCACGGTAAGCACCGAATGCGGCGCCATGCCGGTGTCAGGCAATGCATCCTCGGCATTCAGTTCGATTGCCTCGAAGCGATCGCCGAAGCAGCGCCGCAGCGTCTCGAAGCGCGCATCCGGGACGAACGGGTCGCCGCGGAAACGCAGACCCAGGAGGACCCGGTCCTCGTCCTGCAGACGCCGGCGGGCGTGTTCGATCTCGTCCGCCGACGCATCGATGGCCGCCGCGCGACGCCGCCCGCCCGGCCCCATCGGCAGCGGCAGCGACGGCTGTGACAGAACCGGCGCCACCACCGCCGGTTCCGTCATCATCGCCAGCGCAAAGCCGCCAGTGAAGCACATGCCCACGGCGCCGACGCCGGGACCGCCGCACTCCCCATGGGCGCGGCGCGCCAGGGCCCGCAGCCAGTCCACCATCGGGCTCGAACGATCACCCGCCCACACCGAGAACTCGCGGCGGATGCAGATACCCTTCAGCATCTCCCGGGCGGCATAGCCATTGCTCACCGGCCTGCCGGGCACGCCGAACAGGCTGGGCAGGTACACGGTCATGCCCGCGGCGGCGAGGCGATCAGCAAATCGCACCACCAGCGGATGCAGTCCGGGCATCTCGTGGATGACGATCACCGCCGGACCGTCGCCGCGCCGATAGACGGTGCGTGTCCAGCGTCCGGCGTTGAAGTCGAAGCGTTCGTAATCGCGGAGTGAATGTTCGGTCATGACGCCTCCCGCGTTGCGGCGGCGGCCTGTGTCCCGGCGACCAGCCTGTACCTGTAGAGGTGCCGGGCCCGAGTCGCAGCCGGCCTCAGTGGCCTGGAAGTGCTCGCTACAGGCCACTAGACTGCCACGACCTGAGCCATAGGGCCCGTGTTTTGTCGTTGTTGCGCCTGCCTTTCGTCCTGCCGATCGTGTTTCTGTTGAGCGCCTGCGCGGCCGCGTCTGCGGCGTCCCGGGACTACGCGCTCGATTACCGCGCCCGATTCCTGCCCGACGAGGGCGTAGCCGCCGCCACCGTCCGGGTGCGCCAGCGCCGGCCCGGCCTGACCCTGCTCGACTTCAACGCCCCGGAGGCCCGCTACCGGGACTTCGCCGGCGACGGCGGCATCGAGCGCGACGGCGACCGGTTGATCTGGACCGTACCGGCAGCGGGTGGGGAACTGCGTTACCGCGTGACCGTCGACCATAAGCGCGGCGGCGCCTACGACTCGCGTCTCACCGAGGCCTGGGCAATCACCCGCCTCGACGAGCTGTTTCCACCGGTGCGCTCGCGCAGCTGGGTCGGCGCCGAGGCGACCACCACCCTGCATCTGGAGGGTCCCCCGGGCTGGAGCTTCGAGACCGCCTACGGTCCCGTGCACGAGGGCGGCGTGCGCGTCGACACCGACGGCCGTCGTTTCGACCGGCCGCTCGGCTGGCTCGCGGCGGGGCAACTCGGCATCCGCCGCACGCAAATCGGCGAGCGTCGCATCGCCATTGCCGGCCCCCGCGACCAGCAGTTCCGCCGCCTCGACGCGCTCACGTTCCTGCGCTGGACCCTCCCGGAGCTGGCCCGGGTGGCGCCAACCCTGCCCGCCCGCCTGCTGGTGGTGAGCGGCTCCCGCGACATGTGGCGCGGTGCGCTGTCCGGGCCGGCTTCGCTGTACATCCACCCGGACCGGCCGCTGGTCAGCGGCAACGCCACCAGCACCATGGTGCACGAGCTGATGCACGTGGCCACCGAGGAGCCGCCGGCGGCCGGTGACGACTGGATCGTCGAGGGCCTGGCGGAGTACTACAGCCTGGTGATTCTGCTGCGCACCGACGGCATCTCGGGCGACCGCTTCGAGCGTTCCATGGCGTTTCTGCGCAACTGGGTGAAGGACGACGACGGCCATCTGGCGGACCCCTCGAGCGGCGCCAACACCGCCTTCGCCGCCCTCATGTTCCGCGACCTGGATCTGGAGCTCGCGGCCGCCGGCAGCGGCCTGGACAGCGTCACCGCGGCACTGCTGGCCGGACGCGTGGATCGTGAGCGGCTGGCGAGCCTGGCGGCGGAGCGGCTGGGACGGCCGTCCCGGGTGCTCGCCGCAGCGCTGGCGGAGGCCCCGAGACGCTGACGTCCTGCCCGGTTTAACGGCGCCGCTGGTGTACTGCGCCAAATAGAGTGGCGCAGTACACTAGGGCCGGTAGGGCACCGGCGGCGGGCCGAGCTGCTCGCTGAGCACCCGCTGGGCATCGGCGACGAACTCCGCCAGCAGCGGCCGGGTGTCACGGGGATCGACGATGTCCTGACCGGTGGCTTCGGCGGTGCGGAACGGCGAGGCGAGGGCAGTCAACCGCGCCTCGATCTCCGCGCGCTTCGCTTCGGGGTCCGCGGCGGCCTCGATCTCGCGGCGGTAGGCGGCAGACGCCCCACCGGCGATGTGCATGGATCCCCAGTTCGCCGACGGCCAGGCAAAGCGCCGGAACATGCCCGTGGGGCGATGCTGGCACTGCCCCGCCACACCGTAGAGACGGCCCACCACCACAGTCACCCACGGCACCCGGCTCTCACAGACGGTCTGCACCAGCCGCGCGCCGGCGCGTTCGATGCCGGCCAGCTCGGACTCCACTCCGACCATGAAGCCCGGCTCGTCGGCGAACGACACGATGGGCAGATGAAACGTGTCGCAAAGCTGAATCAGACGCATCACCTTGCTGCCCGCGGCCACATCCGTGGTGCCCCCATGATGGGCGGGATTGTTGGCCATCACCCCCACCGGATGGCCATCGATGCGTCCCAGCCCGGTAATCCGTGCCGCACCGTAGCGGGGCGCGATCTCGAACAGACTGTCGCGGTCGAGCACGGCGTCGAGGATGGCGTGGGCGTCGTAGGTCCTGCGTCGGTCCCTGGGAATGGTCGACAGCAACGACGCCTCGCGACGCTCCGGCGGATCAGCGCACTCACCCCGCGGCGCCAGCTCCCACACGCTCTGCGGCAGGTACGACAGAAAACGGCGGATCATGGTAAACGCCTCGTGCTCGTCGGCCGCCAGGTTGTCGACCACGCCGCTCCTCACGGTATGGATCTCGTCACCGCCGAGACGTTCCTTGCTGATGTCGTAGCCGAGCGCGGCCTTGACCACCGGCGGACCACCGGGAAACAGCTGGCTGGTGCCCTTCACCATCAGGTTGAAGTGGGCCAGACAGGCGTTGATGGCCGGCAGACCGGCCACCGACCCGAGCACCGCCGAGACCACCGGCACCCGGGACAGCAGCGCCACGTCCACGGCGGACCAGACATTGCCGTCCGGCAGGTAGGTGCGGCCCATGTCCTCGAACGAGCGCACGCTGCCACCGGCGGCGTCGAGCAGCCGCACGTAGGGCAGGCGCCACTCCAGAGCCCGCCGGTTGGCCGGCAGCTCGCTGCCGAGGCCGCCGCTGGAGCCTGCCGAGCCACCGCGAACGGTGAAGTCGCCGCCGGTCAGCACCTTCCGACCGTCGAGCCGCGCCGTGCCCTCCACCACCGGTCGCGGCGTGAAATCGGCGAGGACCCCAGCGTCGTAGCTGGCCTGGCCCATCAGCCCCATGAACTCCCGGAACGAACCGGGATCGGCCAGGGCATCGATGCGCTCGCGCACCGTGAGCTTGCCGCGCTCGTGCTGGCGGCGGATGCCCTCGGGTCCGCCCATGCGCCCCGCCAGCGTCTGCCGTCGGCGCAGCTCGTCGAGCTCCTCATCCCAGCTCATGGCGCGCCTTCGCCGAGCAGGTGCACGCGCAGCCAGCCCTGCTCGATCTCGAGGGCGCGCTCGTAGGACGGGCCGCGGTAGAGGTCGTAGTGCTTGCCCGGCAGGGTCACGTAGCGCGACGGCAGCCGATGCCTGATCCGGTGGTAGAGCGCTTCGCCCTGGCCGCGGATGTCGAACAGCTCCTCGTCCGCGGCGTCGATGATCAGCGTCGCGGCGGTGAGTTCGTCGGCCCGGCCGAACGGGTCGAAGAGCCAGAAGGCGGCCCAGTTCATGTTGCCGTTCAGTCCCGGCAGCCCGGACTCCGGGCCGGGAAACGGCGGTATCTCGCCCCGCGCCCGGGCGCTCCGGCGCGCCAGCGCACTGCGCCGGGACAGTGGACTGTCGTCCGCCAGGAACGCCACGCCGCCGCGTGGATTGACGTTGCCGATCTGGGCGATCAACACGTCGATCTCGGGGAAATCGATGGCGGTCTGCAGCGCCAGACCGCCGCCGAGACTCGAGCCCCAGATGCCGAGCCGGGTGCCGTCGACGGTGGGCTCGCCGAGCAGCCAGGCGAAGGCGTTGCGGATGTCTTCGAGAAACAGCAGCGGGTCGACGAGGCGGCGCGCCTCCTGGTAGCCGTCACCGCGCGGTTCGAGCGGCTGGCCGGCGGCAACGGGCTCGTCGCTGCGGACGATGGGTCCGGGGCTGTCGCCCCAGCTGCGGTAGTCGAAGGTCAGCACGGCGAGACCGAGCGCGGCGAACTGGGGTGCGTACGCCCGATTCAGATGTGCCCTGACGCCGCCCCAGCCGTGCACCAGCAGCAGTCCCGGCACCCGCTGGCCGGGTTCGAGCCCCGCCGGCAGCCACAGATCGCCCGCCAGCGGCGTGCCCTGGCTCCAGACGGTGATGGTCCGGCGCTGCGGTTCCGCCGCGCTGGCCGCCGCCGACCCCAGCAGCAGCCCGAGCAGCAGGCCGCACCCGAGTCGGCGGATTGTTCCGATCTGACCGATCATGTTCTCCCCCGGCATGAACCCCGACGCCTCAGAGTGTGCAGACAGTCCTCACCCCCAGGCAAGGCGGCCCGGTCAGGGAGGCCCGCTAAGGGAATCAGGCCGCGGGAAACCAGCCGCGACTGCGGTTGGCTATGGCGACCAGCGAGAGCATGACGGGGACTTCGACCAGCACGCCGACCACGGTCGCCAGAGCCGCTCCGGACTGCAGGCCGAACAGGCTGATGGCGACGGCGACGGCCAGCTCGAAGAAGTTCGACGTGCCGATCAGCGCGCACGGAGCCGCCACCGGGAACGGCACCCGCCACAGCCAGGCAGCGCCGTAGGCGAGCAGAAAGATGCCGTATGCCTGAACCAGCAGCGGCACCGCGATGAGCGCAATCACCGCCGGGCGCTCCAGGATCACCTCGCCCTGGAAGCCGAACAGCAGCACCACGGTGGCGAGCAGCCCGGCCACGGACAAGGGTTTGACGGCATCGCTGAAGCGCGTCACTTCCGCGGCGGCGTCGCGTCCGCCGCGCCGCGCCCGACCGACCAGCAGCCAGCGCGTCGCCAGCCCGGCGCCCAGTGGAATCAGGACGTAGAGCACCACCGACAGCACCAGGGTGTCCCAGGGCACGTCGATGTCGGTGACCCCGAGCAGCAGGGCGACGATGGGCGCAAACGCGACCACCATGATCAGATCGTTCACCGACACCTGCACCAGGGTGTAGGTGGCGTCACCGCGGGTAAGCTGGGACCAGACGAACACCATGGCGGTGCAGGGAGCCGCGCCCAGCAGGATCAGCCCCGCCAGGTACTGCTGCGCATCGTCCGCGGCGATCAGGTCGGCGAACAGCACCTCGAAGAACAGCACCGCGAGTCCGGCCATGGTGAAGGGTTTGATCAACCAGTTCACGGCCAGGGTGATGATCAGACCTTTCGGCCGATCGCCGATATGGGACAGGCTGGCAAAGTCGACGTTTACCATCATCGGGTAGACCATCGCCCAGATCAGCACGGCCACGACCAGATTGACGGAGGCGTATTCCAACCCGGCGAGGACCCCGAACAGACCTGGAAGCATCTGACCGAGCGCGATCCCGCCGCCGATGCCGAGCGCGACCCAGACCGACAGCCACTTCTCGAAGAAGCCGATGCCGGCCGGCGCGACCGGCGCGTTCACCTCAACCATGGCCGGTCGCTCCCTGGCTGGCGCCGGGCGCTGCGTCGATGGCCGATACCCGGGCGCCCAGGCCGCGCGTGTCTTCGAGCAGGTCGTCGAGCGGCAGCGCAACGAGCGCCGCCACCCGCCGGCACAGGGCCGCCAGCGTGGCATCGAAGCCACGCCGGCGCTGCGCGTCGGAACCGGTCAGCGCGGCCGGATCCGGGAGACTCCAGTGACCGAGCGCCGGCGCTCCGGGCCACAGCGGACAGGGATCGTTGGCTGCTCGATCGCACACGGTGATCACCAGATCGAGGGTCGGCGCGGTGCTGCCGGCAAACGTCTCGAAGCCCTTCGAGTGCAGACCGGCGGTTGCGACACCGGCCCGCTCGAGAGCCTCCAGGGCCAGCGGATGCACCGTGCCGAGGGGTCTGCTGCCGGCACTGAATGCCCCCAGGCGCTCGTCGCCGAGATCGCGCAGCAGCGCTTCCGCCATGATGCTGCGCGCCGAGTTGCCGGTGCACAGGAACAGCACGTTGAATGGTGCCATGGCGCCTCAGCAGCAGGACGGTCGGGTGTCTGCGGGGGAAGCCGGCGCAGCCGGTGTTGCCTCGGTCAGCCGCTGGGCGTATTCGGTGGTCTCGCCGCGGGTGACGAAGGTTTCCCACGCCAGGCCGTCCGGGTCGTGCAGCCAGGCCTTGCCGGAACGGGCGTAGCAGCAGACCACGTCCGGCTGATCGCGCAGTTCCAGTTCCGCCTCGGCCAGACGCCCGCGCAGCGCCTGGAACTCGACCTCGTTCTCGGCCTGCACGCCGACGTGATCCACCCCGGCAGCCACGTGGGTCGAAATCGCGAAGTTGAGCCGCGGGTCGTCGAGCATCCACTTCGCGTAGTCGTCCTTGACGACGCTCGGGGGCACGCCGAACAGGGTGGTATAGAAGGCCGTGGAACGGTTCAGATCCGACACGCCGACGTTCATGTGAAAGCGCTTCATCGTCATCCTCCGGTTCAACAAACGAGTTCAACAAACGAGTTCAACAAACAAATTCAAGCAGCGGTTCGCAGATCGACCGATCGCCGCCGCAGCAGTCTTCGAGCAGATAGGTGAGCAGGGCGCGCATACCGTCGAAATCGGCCGAGTAGTAAATGGTGCGGCCGTCGCGCCGGCGCCGCGCCAGTCCGCCGCTGAGCAGGATGCCGAGATGGGTGGACAGCGTGTTCTGGCGCACGCCCAGGGCATCCGCAATGGCGCCGGCGGCGCAGCCGTCCGGCCCTGCACGCACCAGCATGCGGAACACCGACAGGCGGGTATCCTGCGAGAGCGCGGAGAGGGCCGCGATGGCGTCGTCCTGATTCATATTTCGATTATTCTCGAAATATAGTAGGATGTCAATCTCCGCGTCAGCCGCCGCCGGGCCCGAACAGCAGGAACTGGTAGCCGCCGAAAGACAGCAGCAGGATGGCGCCCTCGACCCGATTGATCCGGCCGCTGTTGCCGAGACCATAGGCCATGACGAACAGCGCCAGAGTCAGCACCACCATGATGGGGACGTCGCGGGTGAGCACCTCGGGGTCGAATGGCCCGGGCGCGATGACCCCTGGCAGACCGAGCACCGCCAGAGTGTTGAAGGTGTTCGAGCCGACGACGTTGCCGATGGCGATGTCGTCCTCGCGCTTGATCGACGCCATCACCGAAGCGGCCAGCTCCGGCAGGCTGGTGCCGATCGCCACGACGGTGAGGCCGATGACCAGGTCGCTCACCCCGAACAGCTCGGCCAGATCCACCGCCGCCAACACCAGCAGACGCGAACTCGCCAGCAGTACGACGAGGCCCACCACGACCCAGGTGAGCGCAACGGGGTTGGAAACTCGACCGACGCCGGCGACGGAGATCTCGGCGAGCGGATCGATGCCGTCGGCGCGGGCGCGATGGGCGACGGAGATCATCCAGTAGAGGATCGCGGCCAGCGCCAGCAGCAGCAGGATACCGTCGGGTCGGTCGATGCGCCCGTTGCTCAGCAGTACCCAGCCGATCATCATCGCCGCCAGCAGAATCGGCAGCTCACGACGCAGCACCATGGAGTGCACGGCCAGCGGCCGGATCAGCGCGGCGGTGCCGAGGATCAGGGCGATGTTGGTGATGTTCGAGCCGATGGCATTGCCGATGGCGAGCCCCGTCTTGCCCTGCCAGGCGGCGATACCCGACACCAGCAGCTCCGGCGCCGAGGTACCGAAGCCGACGACGATCACGCCGATCACCAGCGGCGACACACGCAGGTTGCGGGCCAGCGCCGACGCGCCGAAGACGAAGCGCTCGGCAGAGGCGATGAGCAGAATCAGGCCGACGCACAGATAGACGAAGGTGAGGATCACGGTCGGACTGCCGTCAGGCGGCGTGCTGCCCGTTAACGAGTGCGGCCCCGGCGTCGATCTCGCCGCCATCGAAACGCCACACGGACGCCGGGGGCAGATTGCGCCACACCCGGGCCATGCGTCGGGCACGCACGTTGCTGCTGGCCAGCGTGCGCGCCGGCAGCGGACAGCGGATGCCATAGGTGTACTGGATCATCGGGCCTCGATCGCGCAGCAGGCGGCGCACGCCGCGCAGCAACCGCGCGCGGTCGACGGGCGCCATGGCGAGCAGCGGCAGACTGGAGACCACGGCCTTGAGCGCGCCGTCGATACCATTCTCGACGAGCAGCTGCGCCAGCTTGCAGGCATCTCCGCAGAGCACCGTGCAGCCGGGAAAGCGACGACGCAGTCGTCGCGCCAGCAGCGGATCGCGCTCGACCACCACCAGCTCCTCGGCGCGGATGCCGGCTCTCAGCAGGCCCGCGGTGATGCTGCCGGTGCCGCCGCCGAGCTCTACCACCAGGCCGTCACCGACCGGCACTTCCGCCGCCATCGCTGCCGCCAGACGGATGCCGCTGGGCATGACCGCACCAACGTGGCGGGGGGCGCGGAGCCAGGCACCCCAAAGCACGCCCCCGTCCAGCAGCTTGCGCCCGACACCGGGGGAACGCCCCGGGGGCAGCGCGGAAGCAGATCCGTTGAGAGAGTCCGGAGACAAGGTGTGTCGGGTACGCATTGCGCGCCATGAGACCACAGTCGGGCAGCCGGTAACAGAGTGCCCGGCTGCGATTTTCTAGAGCTTGCGCACCACCAGGCTGCCGATGGAGTAGCCGGCGCCGAAGGAGCAGATCACGCCGACGTCGCCGGATCGCAGGTCCTCGTGGTGCAGGCAGAAGGCGATGATCGAACCGGCGGAGGCGGTATTGGCGAATTGGTCGAGGACGATGGGCGCCTCCACCGGGTCCGCGTCGCGACCGAGCAGACGCCGGACGATGAGCTGATTCATGTTGAGGTTGGCCTGGTGCAGCCACCAGCGTCGGACCTCGGCGATGTCGAGACCCACGTCGGCGAGCTGACGCTCGAGATGTTCCGCCGCCATGGGGCAGACCTCTTTGAACACCTTGCGCCCGTTCTGGTGAAACAGGTTCTCCGGACCGAAGGGGTCGGCGTCTTCGGCGCGGGCCACGTAGCCGAAGTTGGAGCGGATGTTGTTGGAATAGACCGTGCGCGCACGGCTGCCGAGCACCCGGTAACAATGCGTCGAACGCGCGTCGTCGGCTCGCTCCAGCACCACGGCCGTACCGACGTCGCCGAAGATGAAATGGCTGTCGCGGTCCGTGTAGTTGACCTGCGGCGAGGTGAGTTCCGGATTGATCACCAGAACCGAGCGCGCCGACCCCGCACGGATCGCGTCCACCGCCCGCTGCAGGGCGAAGGTTGCCGCCGAGCAGGCGACCAGCATGTCGAAGCCGAAGCCGTCGATGCCGAGTTCGTGCTGTACCTCGATGGCGATGGCCGGATACGAGCGCTCGGTGTAGGCACAGGACACAATGACCATGTCCACGTCCCGCGCGCTGCCGTCTGCGTTGAGCTTCCCGGCCGCTGCCAGCGCCGGGCGCGCCGCGCTCAGCGCGATCTCTGCCTGATGCGACAGCGCGTCTTCGCTGCGCGCCGGAATCCTCGGACGCATGCGCTCGACGTCGAGAATGCCGTCCTTGACGTAGGCATAGCGGCTGCGGATGCCCGAAGCCTTCTCTATGAACTCCACGCTGGAAATCGGTTTCGCCTCGCGCTCGCCCGCCTCGATGGCACTGGCGTTGGCCGCGTTGTAGCGTTCGGCCCAGGCGTTGTAGCTGTCCACCAGCTCGACATTGCTGATGCTGTGCTCCGGCTTCCAGAGCCCGGCGCCGCTGATCACCACATCCTGGCTCATGGGATCTCCCCCTTCGTCTGCTCCGGCTGCCGGCCTCAGGGAACGGGTTGGTAGCCGCCCTCGACGCCTTTGGTGAACACCCCGACCGCATCGTGGGCGTGCAGGCTCTCGTGATGCTCGATGCGCACCCAGAAGTCGGCGAGTCGCGGATCCAGAGCCAGGCTGGACTTGAGCTTGCGGCCGGCGTCCTCGATGAACATGAGATTCTGACCGTTCAGGCGCGCGAACTCCTGCTCGTCCTCGCGCTTCACCGCAGTCTGCACCGGGGTCTTCAACGTGCCTTCCACCGCGTCGATGATCTCGGTGATGGGAAACGTCTCCAGTCCGTCGGCCAGCCGCACCAGCAGATGAGCGGTGCTGCGCTGGCTGTGAGGGGTGGCGACGATGCCCTGCTCGGTCCCGAGCCAGGCCTTGACCGCTGCCGCGTCGACCTTGCCCGCACTGCCGAAATCCGCTTCGAACTGTGCCTGAATGAGATCCCGGGCCAGGGCTGCCGAGCAGGGGCAGGTCGACGAATACTGCACCGCCAGCTGCAGTTCGAGGACGATCTCGCCCCTGCACAAAGTGCCCCGGATCTTCACCGGGTAGGCGTTCCAGCCGGAGTTGTCGGTGACCAGCGCCTTGCGCCGCAGGAAGTAGTCGAAATCGAACTGGACGAACGCCTGGGTGCTGAGATCCCGATGAGATTCGAGCAGGCTCGCGAGCATCAGCTTCAGCCCGGCGGCCGACAGCGCCCGCGTGTCGGAGTGCTCGTCGAGGATCAGGTACAGGCGCGACATGTGGATGCCCTTCGCCATCTCGTCGGCGAGATCCACGTAGATCTGCACCCGGCTTTGCACCGGGCGCACCGCGCCTCCGTCGCGGATCATCAGCGGCTGATGGATGCCGCTCATGCCGACCCAGTCCAGGGTCTCGAGCGGGCTCTCCAGGCCGTGACGGGCCACGTCGGGCAGTTCGTTCAGCGCGATGGGGTGGATTCGGTTCATGGAGGAAGCATTCCGGATTCGTCAACGGGACCGGGCATTGTAACCAACGGTAACGCCGCGGCGCCATGCGGAGCCGGGGCGGGCGTCAATCCTTGATCGATCCTCCATCTAATCCTTGAGGGAGGCCCGCTCCTCGTCGGCGAGCTGTCGAGCCTCCTCCTCCAGCATGACGGGAATGCCGTCGCGGATCGGGTAAGCCAGCCCGCTGGCCCGGCACCACAGTTCGTCCACCTCTTTGCGGTAGACGAGCGACGCCTTCGTAACAGGGCAGACGAGAATCTCCAGCAGCTTGGCGTCTACGGGCATGGTGCTCTCCTAGGGATCGAACGGGTCCTTGAGGACGATGGTCTCGCCCCGGTCCGGGCCGGTGGAAATGATGTCGATGCTCGCACCGACCGTGTCCTCGATCCGCTTCAGGTAGTCCTTGGCGTTCGCCGGCAGTTCCTCGTAACGCTTCACCCCGAGGGTCGACTCCTGCCAGCCCGGCAGCTCCTCGTACACCGGCTTTATGTCCGCATAATACTCGCTGGCGAACCGCGCCATGCCCTGGGCGCCTTCCGCGGTCTGATAATCCACGCACACGCGGATGCTTTCGAGGCCGTCGAGCACGTCGAGCTTGGTGACGCACAACCCGGAGATGCTGTTGATCTGTACCGCCTGGCGCAGCGCGACGGCATCGAACCAGCCGCAGCGCCGCGGACGGCCGGTGGTGGAGCCGAACTCGCGGCCGCGCTCCGCCAGGCGCCTGCCGGTCTCGTCGAACAGCTCCGTGGGAAACGGACCGGAGCCAACCCGAGTGGAGTAAGCCTTGGTGATGCCGAGTATGTAGTCCAGATAGCGCGGGCCGAAGCCGCTGCCCACCGCGGTACCGCCGGCGGTGGTGTTCGACGAGGTGACGAACGGATAGGTCCCCAGATCGACGTCGAGCAGCGCGCCCTGGGCACCTTCGAAGAGAATGTCCTCGCCGGCTTCGCGCAGCGCATGGAGCAGCGGCACGATGTCCGCCATCATCGGCTCGATCTGCTCGGCCACCCGCTGGCACATGTCCAGGGTCTGCTGAAAGTCCACCGGCTCGGTCTTGTAGTACTGGGTGAGCATGAAGTTGTGGTACTCCATGACCTCGGCCAGCTTGGCCGCGAACCCCTGCCAGTAAAACAGATCACCGAGGCGCACCCCGCGACGCGCGGCCTTGTCCTCGTAGGCCGGGCCGATACCGCGGCCGGTGGTGCCGATTTTCTGCTCTCCGCGAGCGTCCTCCCGCGCGAGATCGAGCTTGACGTGATAGGGCAGGATCAACGGACACGCCGGGCTGATCTTGAGGCGCTCGCGCACCGGCACGCCGCGCGACTCGAGTCCGATCACCTCCCGGATCAGCGACTCCGGTTCCAGCACCACACCATTGCCGATGAAGCAGCGCACGTCGCGGCGCAGAATTCCCGACGGAATGAGGTGCAGCACCGTCTTCTCACCGTCGATCACCAGGGTGTGGCCGGCATTGTGGCCGCCCTGGAAGCGCACCACGGCGGCGACCTTCTCGGTGAGCAGATCCACGATCTTGCCTTTGCCCTCGTCACCCCATTGGGTGCCGATTACGACGACGTTGCGCCCCATGCTGTTTCCCGTGTAAAAACCTATTGACCAGCAACGCTCAGGTCAGCGGCCGAACCGTCCACGCACCGTCGACCTCGACGAGAGCCCGGTCGCAGCGTTTCGCCGGCTGCTCGCCTGCCGTCAGCGCCGACAGCACGATCTCGCCCGCCGCACGCAGCCGCTTGAGTTCCGCCAGAAGCGCCGTGCGACGATTCGCGTCACCGTCCACCCGGGGAGCCCAGATGGCATTCTCGATCACGGCACCCGCAGCCACCAGCTGCTTGAGACTCACGTCGAATCCCGTCGCCGGGCGCGCACGTCCGAACGCGGCGCCGATCCCGTCGTAGCGGCCGCCGCGCGCAAGCGCGCTGCCGCGATCGCCCTGATAAGCCGAGAACACCGGCCCGTTGTGATAACCGTAGCCGGCGAGCTCGGCGACGTCGAATCGCAGCTGCACGTCCGGACAGCGCGCGGCCACCAGATCGGCGAGCTCCTCCAGCGCATCGATGGCGGCCGTGAGCGGCTTCGGTCCGGCGCGCAGTACCCGGCGCGCATCGGCGAGCGCGTCACGCCGGCCCATCAGGGTCGGCAGCCGCACGACCATGTCGGCGCCGGCCCGATCGCCGAGCAGCTCGGCGATGTCGGTCTCCGACTTGCGCTGGACCGCACCGAACAGGGCCCGCTCGGTCTCCGCCGGAAGCCCCATGGCCTCCACCAGGGCCGCATAGATGCCGACGTGGCCGAGCACCAGCACCGGGCTGTCGATGCCCGCGGTGCGCAGCACGTCCACCAGCAGCGCAATGACCTCGGCGTCCGCGGACAGCGACGCGGCGCCGAAGATCTCGGCGCCGGCCTTGAACGGCACCCGGGTATCCAGCGGCGCCGCCGGATTGGCGAGCACCACGCTGCCGGCGTAACAGAGCCGGCGGATCCCATCCATGGCCAGACTGTGAGCATCGATGCGGGCAGCCTGAGAGGTGAGGTCCGCGCGCACGCCGAGCATGCGTCCGCTGCGCTGGTCGAGCGCCTTGAGCGTCTGCAGGTCCATGTCTCCGGCGCTGCCCACCAGCAGCGACTCGAGGTACTCGACGACGGGCGGGTCGACGTATTCGAAGCCCCAGGCCCGGAACACGTCCAGCACCCGACGCCGCACCAGCTCGAGCTGCCAGGCCACGGGCGGCAGCAGCTCGTCGACGCCGTCGGGCAGCTGCCAGTGCCTGGATGAGATCACGTCGCCTCGCATCAGCGGATCAGATAGAGCAGCAGGGTTCCGATCAGCATGCTGCCGAAACCCACCAGACGCATCGTGCGGTCGTCCACCTGCGCGAGTGACATGGCCATGTGGCGCCAGCGCCGCGGGTACAGGAACGGCACGATACCCTCGATGACCATCACCAGGCAGATGGCAACGCCCAGGTCTTTCCACATGACGCGCGTCCGGTTTCCGGGCGGTCTGGATCAGCCGCCGGTGTTTCGATCGAGGTACTTGAAGAACTCGCTCTTCGGATCCAGCACCAGGAAGTCGCTCTTGTCTTTGAACACGTTCGTGTAGGCGTTGATGCTGCGATAGAACTGATAAAAGTCGGGGTCCTTGTTGAAGGCGCTGGCGTAGATGGCGGCCGAAGACGCATCGCCATCGCCGCGGATCTGCTCGGCCTGGCGGTAGGCCTGCGCTTCGATCACCACCGTCTGCCGTTCCGCGTCTGCACGGATACCAAGCGCCAGCTCGCGACCCGTGGCCCGATACTGCCGCGCCTCGATCTGTCGCTCGGAATTCATCCGTTCGTAGACCGCCGAGGAGACCTCGGTAGGCAGGTCGATGCGCTTGACGCGCACGTCGATCACCTCGATACCGGCGGCCTGAGTCATGACCTGGTTGAGTTCAGCGGTGAGGTTGTCCATGAGCTGGTCGCGCTCTCCCGAAACCACTTCGTGCATGTCACGGCGGCTGATCTCGTTACGCAGACCTTCGTTGATCCGCTCCTGCAGAATCCGCTCGCCCACCTGCTCATCGAACCGCGTCGCCTCGTAGTAGCGCAGCACGTCGTTGATACGCCATTTCGCGAACGAATCGACGATCAGCGGCTTTTTTTCCAGGGTGAAGTACGTCTCCGCCGTGGAGTCGAGGGTCAGTACCCGGCCATCGGCTTTGTTGATGTCTTCGGCGATGGGCATCTTGAAATGGATGCCGGGGGCCACGTCCGCTTCGCTCACGGCGCCGAAGCGCAGCAGAATGGCCCGCTCGGTCTGATGCACGGTGTACACGCTGTCCATGAGCAGCGACACGATCACTACGGCGATGACAATTACGATGAGATTACGCAGGTTCATGAGAATCCTCGAATCGGGGTGCGTTAACGGGTGTCTCTGACGCGGCCGCTGCTGATGCGGTCGTTCAATTCCCGGACGATGGAGTCGGCGATATTGCGGATGCTGTCCTGGCTGACGCCGGCAGTCGCGCCGCTGCCGCCCCCCTGGACGAGCTTGTCGAGCGGGAGGTACATGATGTTGTTGCCCCCCTCCACGGCGATCATCACCTTGGTGGTGTTACCGAGCACGGTCTCCATAGCGTCGATGTAGAGGCGGTCGCGGGTCACTTCCGTCGCCTGCTGGTACTCGGCGAGCAGCTTGTTGAAGCGATCCGCTTCACCCTCGGACCGGGCCACGACGCGGTCGCGATAGGCGTTGGCCTGCTCGATGAACTGCTGGGCTTCACCGCGCGCTTCGGGAATGATGCTCTCCGCGTAGGCATTGGCTTCGTTGATGAAACGCTGTTCGTCCTCCTTGGCCTTCTGCACGTCGTTGAAGGCGTCCGCCACCTGATTCGGCGGCGCGCTGCGATCGATGTTGACCTTGTCGAGACGGATCCCGGTGCCGTAGTTGTCGAGATAGGCCTGCAGGCGTTCCTGGACCTCGACCGCGATGGCCGCCCGACCGGCGGTGATCACGTCGTCCATCATCGAGCTGCCGACCACGTGGCGCAGCGCGCTCTCGGTGGCCTGGGTGAGACTCGAGCGCGGCGCGCGCACATTGACCAGATAGGCAATGGGGTCGTTCGCCACGTACTGCACGGTCAGGGCCACGTCGACGATGTTCTCGTCCTCGGTGAGCATCAGCGCCTGGTGGCTGTGGGAGTTGACCCGGGTCACGTTGACTTTCTGCACCACGTCGATGACGGGCGGGTTCCAGTGCAATCCCGGCATCACTACGTCTTCCTGCACCGCGCCGAAGCGGAACACCACGCCGCGCTCGCCCTGATCGATCTGGTACAGGCCGAAAAAGCCATAGACGACGGCCACCGCCACCAGAATCAGGCCGAACAGGCGCAGATTGATGCCGGGCATGCCACCGCCACCACCGCCGCCACCGCCGCCGAAGATGCCGGCCAGCTGCGCCTGCAGTTTCTTGAAGGCCTCATCCAGATCCGGCGGCCCCTGATCGCCCCGGTTTCCCCAGGGATCCTTGCCGCCGCCGGGCTCGTTCCACGCCATTTACTCTCGCTCCATCAACTGCTCGGGTGCTGCGCTTTTTTCAGGCAGACCGGAAATTTTAGGGTTGGCTCTGCTGGGGTGCAACAAAACCCATGTCGGGTGGGACCTGACGTCGCGCCAGGCGCGCCAGCAGCTCGGCGTCGGCCTGCACGGTGAGCGCCAGGCTGCCGTCCTCGCGGATCTCTTCGTCGAGCACCGCGCCGATGCCATAGAGCCAGGCCCGCGTGCGGCCCTCGCCGGGGGTAAGCAGGATCTCCGTGGGTGCGCTGACGCCGAGGCGCTCGCCGATGGTTTCGATCAGCGCCTGAAGCCCGGCACCGGTGCGCGCGCTGACGGCCACGCCGTGGTCCGGGCGCGCGCCGGCGGCCGCGGCGCCGGCCGAGTCTCCGGGAAGAGCGTCGATCTTGTTCCACACCATGATCGTCGGGATCGCGTCGGCACCGATCTCTTCGAGCACGGCGTCGACCTGTTCGATGCGCGAGCCCACGTCCTCGGCGCTGGCATCGACCACGTGCAGCAGCAGGTCCGCATTGGCCACCTCTTCCAGGGTCGCCTTGAAGGCATCCACCAGCGAGTGCGGCAGGTGGCTGATGAAACCCACCGTGTCACCCAGCACCACGTCGCCCACGCCCGGCACCTCGAGGCGCCGCATGGTCGGGTCGAGGGTGGCGAACAGCTTGTCTTCCGCGACTACCCGGGAAGTCGTCAGCGCGTTGAACAGGGTCGACTTGCCGGCATTGGTATAGCCAACCAGCGAGACGCTGCGCACGTGTCCGCGCTGACGCCGACGTCGGCCCTGACCGCGGCGTCGCGCCACGGTGCCGAGCTTCTTCTCCAGGCCTTTGATGCGCTCGGAAATCATCCGCTGGTCGAGCTCGAGCTGAGTTTCGCCGGCGCCGCGCAGGCCGATGCCGCCTTTCTGCCGGTCGAGGTGGGTCCAGCCACGCACCAGGCGCGTCTGCGCGTGGTTGAGCTGCGCCAGCTCGACCTGCAGCTTGCCCTCGTAGGTACGTGCGCGGTCGGCAAAGATGTGCAGGATCAGTTCGGTGCGGGTCATGACCCGGCAGCCGAGACGCTTCTCCAGATTCCGCTGCTGACCGGGCGACAGGTCGTGGTTGGCCAGCACCAGTTCCGCCTCGCTCGTCCGAACCGTCTCTGCAAGCTCCTCGAGTTTGCCCTCACCCACGTACCAGCGCGGATGCGGCGCACTGCGACTGCCCCCCACCCGAGCCACCACGTCGATCTCCGCGGTGCGCGCCAGCTCCGCACATTCGGCGGCGCTGTCCAGTCCAGCACCCGCGTCAGGGCGCTTCAGGGTCAGATGCAGCAGGACCGCTCTGCGGCCCGCTTCGGGTCGTTCGAAAAACAATCTCGCTCCTCAGCGGCCCCCGTAGCCCTCGACACTCATCGAGGTTGCGGAGCAGTCCGCTGTCAGTTGCTCGGCGCCTCGTCCGAGGCCGCGCTCTGCGGCGTCAGCTTGACGTTGCGTGAGGGCACGACCGTTGAAATGGCGTGCTTGTAGACCATCTGGCTCACGGAGTTGCGGAGCAGCACGACGAACTGATCGAAGGATTCGATCTGCCCCTGCAGCTTGATGCCGTTCACCAGGTAGATAGACACCGGAATCCGCTCTTTTCTCAATGTGTTCAGATAAGGGTCTTGTAGCGAGTGCCCTTTTGACATGGCTGTCTCCTGGTGGGGGACCGTGCGCCGGCATGGCTGCGACGTGCCGAAACGCGCGACGCAGCGGCGCCTTCTTGTTGTCGTACCCGCTCAAATATGGAGACACGGGTTGGATATTTCAAGCTGCTAGAACCTGAGCAGGCGGCGGATTCGTTCGGTCTGCACAGCGGCTGCCGCAGGATCCAGACGCACCACATGGGGCCAGCCGTTAAGCCAGGTGAGCTGCCTCTTGGCCAGGCTACGCGTGGCGGCGGCGCCGCGTTCGGCCAGTTCGTCGAGATCGAACTCGCCGTCGAGATGGGCCCAGACCTGGCGATAGCCCACCGAACGCATGCTCGGGAGTTCCAGAGACAGATTGCCGCGCGCCCGCAGGCCGGCCACTTCTTCGACGAGACCGGCGCCGAGCATGGCCCGGAAGCGCGCGTCGATGGGGCCGGCGAGATCACCACGCCGCCCGGGAACCACGGCGACCTCGACGAGCCGCGCGCCGAGGCGTTCGCCGGCGCCGCGCCCGGCGCGCCGGCGCCACCAGTCTGACAGCGGTGTTCCGGTGGCACGATAGACCTCCAGCGCCCGCTGAATCCGAACCTGGTTGTTGGGATGGGTGCCCGCGGCGGCCACCGGATCGATCCGTTCGAGCTCCTCGTAGAGCGCCTGCCAGCCGCGCTGCTCGCCCTCAGCCGCAATGGCCTTCCGCAACGCGGGGTCTGCCGACGGCAGGTCCGCCAGACCCTCCCGGAAGGCGCGCAGGTAGAGCATGGTGCCGCCCACCAGCACCGGCAGCCGCCCGGCGCGCTCGGCGGCCCGCACGGCGTGGTCCGCATCGCGAACGAAATCGGCGGCGGAGTAGGGCTCTGCGGGATCGCGGATGTCCACCAGGGCATGCGGATGGCGGGCCAGCACGGCCGCCGACGGCTTCGCCGTGCCGATGTCCATGCCCCGGTAGACCATGGCGGAATCCATGCTGATCAGGGTGACCGGAAGGCGCTCTGCCAGCGCCAGGGCCACGTCGGTCTTGCCGCTGGCCGTGGGCCCGGTCAGGACCAGAATGGACGAGACGGGCGCCACGGCGGACGCGCGGCTACTGTCCGCGCAGGAACAGCGCGTCCAGATCCGCCATGGAGCGCACCAGATAGGTCGGCCGGCCGTGGTTGCACTGGCCGGCATTGTCGGTGCGTTCCATGTCACGCAGCAGCGCGTTCATCTCCGCCAGGGTCAGCGCGCGGTTGGCCCGCACCGAGCCGTGGCAGGCCATGGTCGCCAGCAGCCGCTCCTGCCGCTCTGCGAGGCGATCGCTGGTCCCGAGTTCCCGGCAATCGGCGAGCACGTCGCGCGCCAGCTCGCCGACATCACCGCCGGACAGCAGCGCCGGCACTTCCCGGACGGTGACGCTGGACAGGCCGCTGCGATCGAGCACCAGGCCGACCACGGCGAGCGCTTCGGCGGCTTCCTCGGCGACGTCGGCGTCGGCCTCCGCCACGTCCAGAACCAGCGGCACCAGCAGCCGCTGACGCGGCACCGATGCCTCCGCCAGCTGGGCCTTGAGCCGCTCGTAGGTGACCCGCTCGTGGGCCGCGTGCATGTCCACGACCACCAGGCCGTCGGCGTTCTGCGCCAGGATGTAGACCCCGTGCAGCTGGCCGAGGGCAAATCCCAGGGGCGGCAGATCGGCGCTACCGGGAGCCGGGGACGCCGGACCGTGCCGGTCACGCACCCAGCCTGCCGGCGGTTCGCCCCGGTCCTGACGCGCCACGAGCTCGACGAACCCTCCCGGCGCACCGGAAACGCGCGCGTCCGCCCAGGCGAGCGGATTCTGCCGCGGCGTCGGGTCTGCGGCGGCGCGCACGCCGGGCTCCGCCGCCACCGGCGGCGGCGCGCTGTCCGGACGGACCAGACGCAGCGCCCGGTTGAGGTTGCCGAATATGAAATCATGAACGGCCCGGGCATCGCGGAACCGGACCTCGTGTTTGGTGGGATGCACGTTCACGTCCACGCCGCCCGGCGGCAGCTGCAGATAGAGCGCGAACACCGGGTGACGGCCGTGAAACAGCACGTCGCGGAAAGCCTGGCGGATCGCGTGGGCAACCAGCTTGTCACGCACCACCCGGCCGTTGACGAAGAAGTACTGCTGGTCCGCCTGACTGCGCGAGTGGGTCGGCAGGCCGACCCAGCCGTGCAGGCGCAGCTCGCCGCGCACCTCGTCCACAGCCACGGATCTGGCCACGAACTCCGGCGACAGAACCCGGGCGAGCCGCTCCTCCGGCCGGCCGGCGGGGAGCGCCAGGGTCGCCCGCCCGCTCTGCAGCAGCTCGAAACCGACGTCGAAGTGCCCGAGCGCGATCCGGCGCAGCACCTGATCGACGTGACTCTGCTCGGTCCGCTCGGTTTTCAGGAACTTGCGCCGCGCCGGCGTGTTGAAGAACAGATCCGTCACCTCCACCGTCGTGCCCGGCGGGTGCGCGGCTGGACCGAACGATCGTTCGAGACCACCCTCCACCTCGATGGCCTGGCCGGCATCGGCGTCCGCCGGGCGCGAGGTGATCCGCACCCGGGCCACGGACGCCATGCTCGCCAGCGCCTCACCGCGGAAGCCGAGGCTCGCCACGCCGAGCAGATCGTCGGCGCTGGTGATCTTGCTGGTAGCGTGGGGCGCCAGGGCCAGGCGCAGGTCGTCCGGATGGATGCCGGACCCGTTGTCGCGCACCACCACGCGCTTCACGCCGCCCTGTTCGGTGGTCACGCGGATGTTGCGGGCGCCGGCATCGAGACTGTTCTCCAGCAGTTCCTTGACCAGCGATGCCGGCCGCTCCACCACCTCGCCGGCGGCAATCTGATTGGCAACGAGGCTGCGCAGCTCATGAATCCGGCGGTCCATGATCAACCGGCCGGGATGACGATGGTCTGGCCGACCCGGATGACGTCGCCGCGCAGGCCGTTGGCCTCACGCAGGCGGCGCGCACTGGTGCCGTAACGGGCGGCGATCTCGGACAGGGTATCGCCGGTTGCGATGGTGTAACGCTGATCCCCGCGATCGCGCCGGGAAGCCAGCAGGGTGCCCGGCGGCGCGTGACGCTCCAGGTGGTCGCGGATACCGCTGGCCAGCGCCGCGGCCAGGCGCTCCTGGTACGCTGCCGTGTTCAATCGGCGCGCCTCCGACGGGTTGGAGATGTAGCCGGTTTCCACCAGGATCGACGGCACGTCCGGGGCTTTCAGCACGACGAAGCCGGCCTGCTCGACGCGATGTTTGTGCAGCTTCGCCACCGACCCGAGTTGACCCAGCACGCGCGCGCCGGCTTCGACGCTGGCGGAGCGGTTGGCATCCATGGAGAGATCGAGCAGCACGTGGGCAAGCACGTCGTCCTTGTCGCCCAGGGTAACGTCTCCGACGCCGCCAATGAGGTCCGAGCGGTTCTCCTTTTCCGCCAGCCAGCGCGCCGTCTCACTGGTCGCGCCCCGGTCGGACAGCGTGTACACCGAAGCGCCGTCTACGCTCGCGTTGCGGAACGCGTCGGCATGAACCGACACGAACAGGTCGGCGCGCTGATCCCGGGCGATGCGGATGCGGTCACGCAGCGCCACGTAGTAATCGCCGTTGCGCACCAGCACGGCCTTGAAACCGGGCAGGGCGTCGATGCGCGCGGCCAGACGCCGGGAAATGCTCAACACCACGTCCTTTTCCTTGATCCGTTCGGGGCCGATGGCACCGGGATCCTCGCCGCCATGGCCGGGATCGATGGCCACCACGACGTCGCGCTTTTCCTCGGGCGGCGGCGCCACCGCCGGCGCCGGCCGGCCAGGACCGGCGGCATACAGGTCCACCACCAGCCGGTGGCCGTAGGGAGGCACCGGATCCAGGGTGAAACTCTTCGGTTCGACCCGACGCGCCAGATCCAGGACCACCCGATACTCGCTGCCCCGGGGAGCCCCGCGCACGGCGGTGACCCGCGCGCCGCCCGAGTTGCGCAGATTCGGATCGAAGCCAGGACCGGCGGCGGAATTCTTCAGGTCGATGACGATGCGTGCCGGATTGTCGAGTGCGAAAACGTCGTACTGCACGGGTCCGGAGGTATCGAACACCACGCGGGTGTAGTCCGGGGCTTCGTGCATGCGCACGCTGTCGATGCGGCGGGCCGCCGCCTCGGCGGGAGCCACCGGCACGACCGCGAGCATCAGCATGAGCGCGACCGCCAGCGGCGCCGTCAGGGGCCATGCGGACGACCCGGCGCCGGCGAGCGCCGCCCTAGGCACGGAATTCCATTTCAATGCGTCTGCCCTCTCCGGCCACCCGCATGCGCACCACCAGATCCGCTGCCGGCAGCTGCCCGGCGACCCGTTCCGGCCACTCCACCAGTTTGATCGCCGCGCTGTCCAGGAGCTCGTCAACGCCGATGAAATCGAGCTCCTGGGGGTCGACGATCCGGTAAAAATCAAAATGATACACCAGATAGCTGGGCAGTTCGTAAGGTTCCAGAAGGGTGTAGGTCGGGCTCTTCACCGCGCCGCTGTGCCCGAGCGCCCGCAGTATGCCGCGCGCCAGCGTGGTCTTACCGGCACCGAGATCGCCATGCAGGTAGACCAGCATGCCGGGCCGCAGCCGCGCCGCCAGCCGGGCGCCAAAGGCCACGGTGGCGGCCTCGTCCGCCAGCCAGGCCGATTCGGACCGCCCCCCAACGGACCGCCCCTCGGTCAGCGCCACGTCTGCTCCTCTTCGACTAGGACCTCAACCAGCGTCGGCAGCAGGTCGGTGGCGAGCAGACTGCGTCGACCCAGGGCCAGCGCCGCCCGGTCGGCCGCCAGCCCGTGCAGGCAGGTTCCCGCGACGGCGGCGGCCGCGACGCCCATCCCCTGAGCGAGAAAACCGCCGATCACGCCACTCAGCACGTCGCCCATACCCGCCGTCGCCATCCCCGGATTGCCGTGCCCGCAGACGCCGAGCAGTTCGGCGTCTGCGCCGGCGACGGCCGCAATCAGGGTACCGGCGCCCTTCAGCACCGCGGCGCCGCCGGCGAGGCGGGCCAGCGCCAGCGCCGCGCCGGGCCGGTCCTGCTGAATCGATGCGCTGGAGAGACCGAGCAGACGCGCGGCCTCGCCGGCGTGGGGGGTCACGACCAGCGGCGCAGGCGCGGCTGGCCGCGCGTCGGCAAACAGATTCAGCCCATCCGCGTCGAGCACCGTGGGCAGGCCCAGCGCCAGGGCCTCGTGCAGCAGTGACGCGCTCCAAGGGGTCTGCCCGAGGCCGGGACCCACCACCAGCGCGGTGGCCTTGTCCAGCACCCGGCGGCGGCCGGCCGCGTCGTCCGCGTCCACCACCATGAGTTCCGGCCGCCGCGCCAGAATCGCCGGCCGATGTTCCGCCCGGGTGAGCACCGTGACCATGCCGGCACCGGTGCGCAGGGCCGCCTCCGCGGCCATGAGCGGCGCGCCGCCCATGCTCCGCTCGCCGCCGATCACCAGCAGGTGGCCGAGCGCCTGCTTGTAGACGTTGGCGTCCCGCGCCGCGAGCCGATAGCCGGAAGGCAGCGCCGGATAACGCAGCCACGGGCAGCCGGGCAACGCCCGGTACACGGCCCCCGGGACGCTCAGATCGTCGAACACCACGGTTCCCGCGTGGGCGATGCCGGGGCCGGTGAAGAGGCCGAGCTTGCGGCCAATGAAGGTGACGGTGACCGCGGCCCAGACCGCGTTGGCCGCGGCGGACCCGGTGTCGGCATTCACCCCGGTCGGGATGTCGATGGCGAGGACCGGCAGGCCGCTCGAGTTGATCGCCACAGCGCAAGCGGCAAACGGCCCCGCCAGCTCACCGCGCAGACCGGTTCCCAGCAACGCGTCCACGACGACGTCGCCGTCGACGGCCGAAGGCGGTCCCGGACGCGGCTCGACGCCGCGCGCCGCGGCCCAGTCCCGCGCCCGGGCGGCGTCGCCGCCGAGATCGGCGGCGCTTCCGAGCTGCCACAGCGTCACGGCCAGGCCGGACTCGCGGGCCAGCCCGGCCACCACGTAGCCGTCACCGGCGTTGTTGCCCTTGCCGCAGCAGACCACCACGCGACGGCACTCCGGCCAGCGGTCGAGCAGTTCGCGGAATGCGGCGCGCCCCGCGCGCAGCATGAGATCGAAGCCGGCAATCCCCTGCTCCTCGATGGCCAGCCGATCGAGCTCACGGCATTGCGCAGCGGTGTACAGGGCCGGTAGCAGACGCGGGTCCGGGATCATGGTCCTATACTGGCATCCCGACCGGCTTCGCGAAAAGCTCAGGAAACGGTTTCGCTCGTGAACTTCGACCAACTTGCCGCCGACATCAAGCGCTGGGGTGAAGCGCTCGGCTTCGCCCAGATCGGTATCACCGACACCGATCTGTCCGGGTATCGCGACCGCTATCTGGCCTGGCTCGAGGCCGGCCGTCACGGCGAGATGGCCTATCTCGCTCGCAACGTCGCCCGGCGCCTCGATCCGCCGACCCTGGAGCCGGGTACCGCACGCGTCATCGCCGCCCGCATGGACTACCTGCCGGACGCCGCAGCGCCGCTGCAGATTCTCGCCGACCCGACCCGGGCCTACGTGTCCCGCTATGCCCTCGGCCGCGACTACCACAAGGTCGTGCGCCGGCGCCTGGCGAGGCTGGCGCGGCGCATCGACGAACAGGCCCGCAGCCTCGACGGTCGCTACCGGGCATTCACCGATTCCGCCCCGGTCCTGGAAAAAGCGCTGGCGGAGAAAGCCGGGCTCGGCTGGATCGGCAAGCACACGCTGGTGCTGAATCGGCAAGCAGGCTCGTGGTTCTTTCTCGGCGAGATCTACACCAGCCTGCCGCTGCCCATGGACGCGCCGACCGGAGAGGACCACTGCGGCAACTGCCGCGCCTGCATGACGGTGTGCCCCACGGACGCCATCGTCGGCCCCCGGGAACTCGACGCACGGCGCTGCATCTCCTACCTGACCATCGAGCACAAAGGCAGCATTCCCGAGGCGCTGCGCCCGCTGCTGGGCAACCGGGTGTTCGGCTGCGACGACTGCCAGATCCACTGTCCCTGGAACCGCTACGCCCAGCTCACCCGGGAAGGCGACTTCACCCCGCGCCACCGGCTCGACCAGGCGTCGCTGTTGGAGCTGTTCGCCTGGAGCGAGCCGGAATATCTCGCGCGCACCGAAGGCTCGGCGATCCGCCGCGCCGGCTACCTGCAGTGGCAGCGCAATCTGGCGGTGGCGATCGGCAACGGGCCCGCCTCGGCCGCCGCCAGCGCGGCCCTGCGCCAGCGCCGCGTCGGCGCGCCCGAACTGCTGCGCGAGCACATCGACTGGGCGCTGGCGCAATTCCAGGCACGCCGCGCCGGCAAGCAGGACAACAACCAGGCCGACAACCAGGAGAAGGGAACCACGATCGGCGATTCCTGAGGCCGGGTCAGGCGTTCGTTCGCTGCGCCCGCGCGTGCTCGGCGAACGCCGCAAATCCGGCGACGAACTCGACGAGCTGATCGCGGGTTCCGGCATCGGTCAGAGTGCCGTCGGCGTCGAACAGCTGATGCGCGCCGGACACCATCAGGCGCCCGGCCTGCCAGGGCCGCATGCGCAGGGTCCGCAGAACGGTCAGCCAGGCATCCTGGGAGAGGACGGTGCCGAGCCGGCCCGGGGTCGCGCCGATCACCGCCACCGGCCGATCGCGGAACAGTCGCGCGGTATCCTCGGGCGGTCGCGACAGCCAGTCGATGGCGTTCTTGAGCACGCCGGGCATGGAGCCGTTGTACTCCGGCGAGGCCAGCAGCACGCCGTCGGCGGCCGCGAACCGCTCCTTGAGCTCCGCGACCGCGTCGGGGATGCCCTGGCGTTCCTCAAGATCACCGTCGTAGAGCGGAATGCCGTCGAGACTGGCGACATCCACGGCGACGCCCGCAGGGGCCAGCGCACGCGCGCTCTCCAGCAGCGCCCGATTCAACGAACCCCGGCGCAGGCTGCCGGGAATGGCGAGGAGGTTGGTCATGTCTGCTCGGCTCCGTCGGCGCCCGCCGCTTGCGGCGGCTGATGGCGCAGGAAGTGTTCACGGTAGTAGCGCAGCTCGGCGATGGATTCGCGGATGTCGGCCAGCGCGGTGTGCTCGTTGTTCTTGGTGAATCCGGCCATGAGATCCGGTCGCCAGCGCGCCACCAGCTCCTTGATGCTGCTGACGTCGACCATGCGGTAGTGGAGGTAGTCTTCCAGCGTCGGCATGTAGCGCGTCAGAAAGCGCCGGTCCTGCCAGATGGTGTTGCCGCACAGCGGCGACCGCTTCTTCTCGACGTGCTCTTCGAGGAAGGCCACGGTCGCGGCCTCCGCCTCGCGTTCGGAGACCGCGGACTTGCGCACGCGTTCGAGCAGGCCGGAGGCGCTGTGATGACTCTGATTCCAGTCGTCCATCGCGGCCAGCAGCGACTCCGGCTGGTGTACGGCCAGCACCGGCCCTTCCGCCACGACCTCGAGGTTGCTGTCGGTGACGATCGTGGCGATCTCGATGATCCGCTCCTTCTCCGGATCGAGCCCCGTCATCTCCATGTCGATCCATACCAGGTGCGCTGCTGCCAATCTGCCTCCCGAGGTGCGGGCAATGAATTCGGCGACCATTATCCTGCCTCACGGCGAAACCGCCAGCGACGGTCAGGGTCTCTGCGCGGCGCCGGCCGGTCGGCTACCATGGGCGCCACGTCATGCGCACGCCGTGGCCGCAGCGCACCGCGTCCGTCCACAGACACAGCTACGGCCACGCCGCCGCCACCGGAGCCTGACCCGTGACCCCAACCCTGCCGCCACTGATCGCCCCGGAGGACCTCGGAGACCCCAGCCGACCGGGTACCCGGCTGGTACACGTGGCCGAAGCGGCCGCCTACCGCCAGGCACACCTTCCTGGCGCCGTGCTGGTGGAACCCCGGCAACTGGTCATCGGCACTCCCCCGGCGCCTGGCCGGTTGCCGGATCGGGAGCGGCTGGATGCGCTGTTCGGCGCCCTCGGTCTGCACGACGATCTGCACCTGGTGGTCTACGACGACGAGGGCGGCGGCTGGGCCGGGCGGCTGATCTGGACCCTCGACGTCATCGGCCATCGGCGCTGGTCTTATCTGGACGGAGGCCTCCACGCCTGGCATGCCGCGGGATTGCCTCTGGAGTCCGGGGCCGGCGTAGCACCCGAGGCCACCCGGGTCCGGGTGCAGATCGACCGCGGACCCATCGCCGAGGTGGACGATGTGCTCGCCGCCACCGCAGACCGGCACCAGCTCATCTGGGACGTGCGCTCTGCGGAGGAATACCGCGGCGAGCGCAGCGGCTCACGCCGCGCCGGCCATGTTCCTGGCGCCGTCAATCTGGACTGGCTGCTGCTCATGGACCCGAACCGGGCGCTGCGGCTGGTGGCGGACCTCGAATCCCTGCTCGCCGAACACGGCATCAGCGCCGACAAGCGCGTGATCACCCACTGCCAGAGCCATCACCGTTCCGGTCTGTCCTATCTGGTCGGGCGTCTGCTCGGTTTCGACATCCGGGCGTTTCACGGCTCCTGGGCGGAGTGGGGCAATCGCGACGATCTGCCGGTCGTCACCGGGGCCGCGCCAGGGCAGATGCCGTGAGGGATGAAGCGGATCGATGAACGAGCTGTTTGCCACGCTGCAGCGCCTGCTGCCGCAGCACGCCCTGTCCCGGCTGATCGGCCGCCTGGGCTCGAGCACCACACCGTGGATACGCAAGCCGTTCGTGCACGGCTTCGCGCGCGCCTACGACGTCGACATGGCCGACGCCGAACGCGCCGATCTGGACAGCTACACCAGCTTCAACGCCTTCTTCACCCGCGCGCTGCGCGCCGGCGCCAGGCCGCTCGATCCCGACCCGCAGGCGCTGCTCAGCCCGGCGGACGGCAGCGTGAGCCAGATCGGCCGCATCGACGACGACCGGCTGCTGCAGGCCAAAGGCACCAGCTACCGGCTTGAGTCCCTCACCGGCGGTAGTCACGTCGGCGCCGAGGACTTCCGCGGCGGCAGTTTCGTCACCGTGTATCTGGCGCCCCGCGACTACCATCGGGTCCACCTGCCGACCACGGGGACCCTCACCGCAAGCTGCGCCATTCCCGGGGCGCTGTTCTCCGTAAACGCCCGCACCGAGGCGGCGGTCTCGGACCTGTTCTGCCGCAACGAGCGCCTCGTGTGCCGCTTCGAAACCGACCATGGCGCCATGCTGGTCGTGCTGGTCGGCGCGTTGATCGTGGCCAGCATCGAAACGGTCTGGAGTGGGCCGGCATCGCCGTATCGGCGCCGGCAGGACCAACGCCACCGGTTGCCGATCCAGCGCGGCGCCGAGATCGGCCGCTTTCTGCTCGGCTCCACGGTGATCGTCTGCTGCGAGCGCAATCGACTGCAATGGGACGCCGGCCTGGCAGCCGGCGCGCCCGTTCGTATGGGCCAGCGCCTGGGCCGGTTCGTCGGCTGACCCCGGGGCCGCAGGGCCGGCGCCGCAGCAGAGCAGCAGACCAGCGGCCTGCGACGCGCATTCAGCGGCCATCAGGCGCGGTCGATGGGAAACGCCATGACCTCCTCAAGGCTCGCGACGCCGAGCTTGAGCATGAGCAGCCGATCGAAGCCGAGCGCCACGCCGGCGCAAGGCGGCAGCCCGCTGTTCATGGCGGCGAGGAACCGCTCGTCCGGCTCGGGCTGCCGCTGACCCTGGCAGCGGCGCTGCTCGAGGTCGGCTGCAAAGCGCGACCTGAGCGCGTCGGGGTCACCGAGCTCCCAGTAGCCGTTGGCCAGCTCCAGGCCGTCGACCACCAGCTCGAAGCGCGCGGCCACGGATTCGTCGCCCGGTCGCAGCCGCGCCAGAGCAGCCTGGTCCGCGGGGTAGTCGGTAACGAAGAAGCGCCCCGCGCCGAGGGCGTCGAGGCCGGCGGAGATACGCAGGTCCAGCGCCTCGCGCGGCGTCAGCCGGGTTTCCACCGGATCCGCCGCAGCGCGCTCGAGCACCTCGCGGTAGGTCAGTGTCCGGGTCGGCGCAGGACCCAGCGCCAGGTCGACGAGCGCGGCCACTTCGGCCATCAGCTCGGCGTCCGTGAACCCCAGTCGGTACCATTCCAGCATGACGAACTCGGGGTTGTGGCGGCGGCCCGCCTCGCCGGCGCGGAACACCGGCCCGAGCTGGTAGTGCGAGGGTGCGCCGGCGGCAAGGAGACGCTTCATCTGGTATTCGGGCGACGTCTGGAGGTAGCCGAGGCCCGGCACCGTCAGCGACTCCACCGCGGGCTCCGTTACGGTCGCGGCAGCGAGCACGGACGTCTGAACTTCGAGGACCCCGCGCCGATGAAAGAACTCACGCACCTCGCGCAGCAGCGCAGCGCGCGCACGCAGCGCATCGAGCGAGCAAGCCGGGCGCCAGTCCACGCGCTGACCGCCGTCCGACGTGCGGCGCTTCAGCCTTTCGCCCGGCTGACGTACTCGCCGGTCCGGGTATCGACCTTGAGGACGTCACCGGTCTCGATGAACAGCGGCACCTTGACCACCGCGCCGCTGGACAGCGTCGCAGGCTTGGTGCCGCCCTGGGCCGTATCGCCCCGCAGACCGGGATCGGTTTCCACGACCTCCAGATCGAGGAAGTTCGGCGGCGTGACCGAGATCGGCACGTCGTTCCACAGGGTCAGCTGATACGCCTCCTGCTCCTTCAGCCACTGGCTGGCAGCGGCGACCGCGCTTTCCGGCGCAGCCAGCTGTTCATAGCTGCCATCGGTCTTCATGAAGTGCCAGAACTCGCCATCGGTGTAGAGATATTCCATGTCGAGTTCGAGCACGTCGGCCGCTTCGAGGGATTCGCCGGACTTGAAGGTGCGCTCCCACACCCGATTGGAAATGAGGTTGCGCAATCGCACCCGATTGAATGCCTGACCTTTGCCCGGCTTGACGAACTCGTTCTCCAGGATCGCGCAGGGCTCGCCCTCCAGAAGCACTTTCAATCCTGCTTTGAACTCGTTGGTGGTGTAGCTGGCCATGGCGTCCCGATTCCCTGGTGCGAAGCGGCGCGCATGATAACGCCTAAGGCGCGGCGATTTCACTGATAGGCGGCGGCGATTTCTCTATACTCGCGGCAGTCACGCTAACCAATCGCCGCACGGACAAGGCCCTGCTGGCCGACCAAGTCGGATCGCCACACCGGACAGATGAACGAAGTACCCACAACCCGAATCACCGTCCCGAAAGCGGAACTCGAGCGCCTGTCGTTCTGCGACACCGACCCCGGAGCACTGGCGGAATGGGTGGTGGCCCTGCCCATGGCCAACACCGCAGACGCCGCCGCTCAGGTGCGCCAGGCCACCTGGGAGATCGCACGGCTGGGCGCTCCCGCCGGAGTGCGCATGGCTCTGCTCGAACAGATCCGCCCGATCCTTCACTATCTGTGCGCGCGCCTCGACCGCAACGCCGCCACCTCCCAGGCCCATGGCGACGCCATCGCCCGGTTGGCGCAGCGTCTGCAGACCAACCTCTGCTCCGGCTACAAGGGCGTCGTGATAGCGGCCCTCGACGAACAGGCGAACGGTAACGCCGCCCGCACCCTGGAGAAGGAGATCCTGCCACTCGCCATCCATCGTGCCCTGTCCGATCTGTCGCGCACGCTGCTGCGCACTCTGCAGTTCTATGTCGAGCCGGCGGAGCGGCTGTGGTTCGAGCTGAACCAGCTGTATCTCCTTGCCGAGCGCCTCGGTGTCGATGAAGCCAGGCTCGAAGACGCCGAAAATCATGCCAGGCCGCAGACCACGCCGATGAACGCTTACCTGCGCTCGTTGCTGCTGGCCTGCTGCAAGCCGAACCAGATGCGCTACCGCCAGCTGGCCGAAGTGTTCAACTGCCTCGAGGAGTGGGTCGGCTTCGTCTCGTTGGAGCCTGACGCCACCTCGGCGCTGTTCGCCGTGGACCTGGAGTCTGATCAGGGGCCGATCTACAAACGCATGATGAACAATGCCGTGGAGCCACGCGGTATCCGCACCGACGTGCTGGTGTACCAGCTGGAGTCCTACCTGCGCGACCTGCCCTTCACCATCAAGATTCCCGACGGCATCTCGGAGAACCAGCTGCGCCATCTGGTGGAAGCCTGGGGCGAGATGCGCGAGCGCTCCCACCGCCGCACCGGCACGTCGGGCAGCATGAAGGTCTGCGTCGGCCTGCGCTCCGCGCACTACTTCCTGAGCGGCGGCGTGGAGTTCCACGACCTGATCGACGAGCCCGACGCCTTCGCCACGACAGAGCTGAATCCGTTCCTGCTCGATCGCGAGAGCCTGGAACGGCACCGGCCGCAATCGGTCAAGGACGTCTGGGACGACGCTTTCGACGTCGGCGCGAGGATCCCCGAGAACCCCAACATCGAGGATCCGGATCGGATTCTGCGGCAGGGCCGCGAACGGCGCCCGCCACCGGCTGTCGCCGACGGTGACGCCGGCCGCTCCACCCACCAGATCTATGACGCGTCCGCCATCGACACGAGCCCGGGCGGCTACCAGATCCGCTGGAACGACCCGCTGCCAGCGCAGCTGCAGACCGGCGAGATCCTCGCCCTGCGCGAGCCCGACGACAACCGCTGGTGCATCGCCATCGTCCGCTGGATCCGGCAGAACCACGAAGGGACCGGCATGGGCATCGAGCTGCTGGCGCCCCGGGCGATCCCGGTCGCGGCGCGGGTCATCCAGAAGGTCGGCGGCCCCACCAGCTATGCCCGCGCGCTCATGCTCCCGGAGCTCGCGCCGATCGGCCAGGCGGCCACCCTCATCACCCCGCGCGTGCCGTTTCAGCCGGGACAGAAGATCCACGTCCAGAAGCAGGGCGTGCGCAGTACCGCACAGCTGACCAAGTGCGTGCTCCGGACCGAGAGTGTGAACCAGTTCACCTACCGAATGCTGTCTGGTTACTTGGAAAACTCCCAGGTCACCCTGAAGATGAGCGACCAGTAAGACGAGCCGACGTGCCAGGATGGGCGCCGGCAGTATGGATACGCAAGTCTTGAGAAGGATATGTCCGCCGAGCACTCCAAACACGCGCCGGTGCGCCTGCTGATCGCCGAATCTTCGGAGAACACAGCCCAGGAGTTCGATTCCATGCTGCGCGACGCGGGCATTGCCACGCGTATGCGGCTGGTCGACCTGCCGATGGCGGGGGAGGCGCTGCCCACCGCCGACCTCATGTTGTGCAACGCCAACCTGCCGCAGCTCGAGCAGCTGCTGCCGCAGCTGAGGATTCGGGCACCCCACGTTCCGATCATTCTCGTGAACCCGCCGGACCACACCATCTCCACCACCGAGGGAATGCGTCTGGGCGCCGCCGACGTGGTCTCACGCTCCGATCCGGACGAACTGGTTCTGGTGTTCAAGCGCGAGCTTGCCCACGTCTGCCAGGGTCAGCGGATGACCGAGCTGAATCGCGCGCTGAAGGAAGCCGAGCAACGCTGCCACCTGCTGCTGCAGAGCTCCAGGGCCGCGATCGCCTACGTCCACGAAGGCATGCACATCCACGCCAACCCGGGCTATCTGAAGCTGTTCGGATTCTCCGACGCGGACGCGCTGCTCGGCCTGCCGCTGATGGATCTGCTCACCGAGGAAAGCGCCGACACCCTGAAACAGGAGCTCAAACGCTTCCGCCAGGACGGCGAGGAACGCAACCTCGATTTCGTCGGTCGCTCCACCACGGGCGAAGACATCGCCGGCAACATGACCCTGGCTCACGCCGAGTACGAGGGCGAAGCCTGCATGCAGGTCACCGTCCGCACCGCGCCGGTCGTCGCGGAGCAGGCGTCTGCGGACACCGCGGCGGCGCGTGGCGATGATGCGGCGAACGGCGCGGCCAATGGGAATGGGACGGCCGTTCCGGGAGACACTACCGGCAACGGCGCCAGCGCAGAGAACGGCAGCAGCGCCAGCGCCGGGTCGCAGAACACGGACCGCGACGGCGCGTCCGGAGTGGGCGACTTCCTGGAATCAGCGCGCGCCATGCTCGACAGCGTGCAGACCCACCGCGCGGTGCTGGTGCTTCAGATCGATGGTTTCGCGAAGCTGCAGGAGAACCTTGGCCTGCACGGCGCCGAACAGCTCGGCACCCACGTGCTCGCGGCCCTCAAGGAACAGCTCGACAACCGGCCCTGCGCGCGATTGAGCGCGCATCAGTTCGCCTGCGCGATGGCCGACGCCGAGCGCGCCGATGTGCTCAACCGTGTCGCGCTGCTGCGCAAGACCGTCGAAGGGCTGATGACCGAAGTGCGCGGCAAGACCGTGCGCGCCACCATCTCCATCGGCGGCACGGAACTCGACGAAGAACTGAAAGGCAGCGGCGACGAGGTTCTCGAAGCCGCTCTGAACACCGCGTTCGCCGCAGCGCTGCGCGCCGAGTCCGCGGGCGGCAACCGGGTCGATCTGCTCACCAAGGAAGTCGCGCGCGAGGAACTCGACAGCGAAGCGGGCCAGATTCTCGCGCAGATCAACGAAGCCATCGACAACCAGCGCTTCATGCTGCTGTTCCAGCCGATCATCAGCCTGCGCGGCGACTCCGACGAACACTACGAGGTGTTCCTGCGCATGATGGACGGCGACGGCCGCAAGATCACGCCCGGTGAGTTCCTGCGTACCGCCATCGACCACGGCGTGGCCGCGAAGATCGACCGCTGGGTGATCCTGCAGTCCATCAAGATGCTGTCGTCGCACCGCTCCCGCGGCCACAACACCCGGCTGACCATCAACCTCACCGCCAACAGCGTCGGCGACCCGGACTTCCTGCAGTGGCTGGGCGTGGCGATAAAGGCCGCACGTCTGCCCAGCGACGCGGTGATCTTTCAGGTGACCGAGCAGGACGCCTCCGACCTCGTACGCCAGACCCGGGAGTTCATCGAAGGTCTGAAGGGCATGCACTGCCGGTCGTCGCTGTCGCGCTTCGGTCTGCAGGACAACCACATGGACCTGCTCGAGCATTTCCCCGTGGACTTCGTGAAGCTCGACGGCACCCATGTGGAACGCCTGGCCGAGGACCCGCAACTCAAGGACCAGCTCACCGCGCTCATCCGCAGCCTGCAGGCGAAGGGCAAGCTGACCATCATTCCCATGGTGGAGAGCGCGGGCGTGCTGTCGGCTCTGTGGCAGGCGGGTGCCAACTACATTCAGGGGCACTACCTGCAGGAGCCATCCACGGAGATGGACTTCGACTTCAGCAGCGACGACTAGGCTTCGGCAGCGACCGCAGAGAAGAGGTTTACCCGGAGCGTCGCTGGCGCGCGGGCGCCCGCCGGGAGAAGCCTTTTCGGAAGCGGGCGTGGTTGTAGATAGACGGGCTCAGTCGTAGTCGGGAGCCTGAACAACCGAAAAGGCTTCTCCCGACGAACACCCGCACATCACCGTCGACCCAGCAAGCCTGCGCATCAGCATCGCTTCCTCCACACGGGTACCTGACTCCGCCGACGACGCAGGCGACCCCACACCGTCAAGCGAGGGTTGAGGCGCGCGCTGCAGGAGGGACGCTGGAGGACGGCCCGGAAAAACACCTTTTCGAATGTTCAGG
>JAVJTA010000009.1:0-7492 GCA_040219135.1 Pseudomonadales bacterium
GGCCGCCGTGCAGATCGGCGCCATCGTCGGGCGGCCGCAGCTCGAAGACGAGCGCTTCGTGCTGCTCGGGGAGTTCGCCGCCCGGGTGGGGCAGGCGTTCCAGATCATCGACGACGTGCTCGACGTCACCGCCAGCAGCGAAGTCCTCGGCAAGCCGGCGGGCTCGGACGTCGCCGCGGAGAAAAGCACCTATCCCGGGCTGATGGGCGTGGACGCGGCCCGGGACCGGGCGGCCCGCCTGCTCAACGAAGGGCTCAAGTTCCTCAAGCGCGCCCGGCTGGCGGACAGCCCGCTGGCCGAGCTGGCGCGCCGCAGCGTGGAACGCGAGTTCTAGGACTCGCTCGGCCCGCGATCCCGCCGGCCGAACCCCAGTCGGCAACGTCCTGGTCGCCGGTGGCGTAGGTGAGGAATGCGACGACGGCAACACTACCGTCGGCGACGGCTGCTCCGCCGTCTGCGTGGAGGAGCAGCCGGGGTGTTAATCAGCCCAGGTTCAGCTTGAAGCGATACTCGCGGGTGCGCCCGTTGTCGTGCCGCACTTCCAGGCGGATGATCCACAGTGTTGCGCCAGCGAAACTCGCCGCGGGTATTGCCGCGATTTCTCCCTGGGTAGGTTTCTTGAGCTCGCCCACATCCCGCCACTTCGACGGTGCCTCGCCTTTCCCGATACTGATACGCGCGCGGCGGAAGTCGTCGGCATCCGCACTGCCCTGCACGAGCAGAACCTGCTCACCGTCGCGTGCTGCAACCGCGACACCGGCGATCTGGGCCTCGATGTAGAAGTCTGGGTCTGCCGCCAGCGCGGCACGCGCATTCAACAGGCCATACCCGGTGAGGTGATCCATGCCCGGCGCGCCCGCATCCGTGGCCGACTGCAACAGCATGCGTCCTGCCTCGCGCGGCGTTAGTTCCTCATTCGCGGCGAGCAGCAGGGAAGCCACGCCACTGACCAGCGGCGCGGCGAAGGACGTCCCGGTGGCGCGGTAGTAGGCGCGGTCCTCGCCGACCACGTTGTCGCCGGACTTGTAGGTCGGCGAGTTGAACTTGGCCATGAGGTCGGTGCCCATAGCGCGCAGGCCGACGATATCCTCCCCGGGTGCGAGAATGTCGATCCGAGAACCGTAGTTGGACAGCGCGAGCCGCGCGCCGTCGCGACCGGAGGCGGCAACGGTCAACACACCGGACGCCCCGGCGGGACCGAAACGCTCCACCGGCTTACCCTGGTTGCCGGCGGCAACCACCACCAGCGCGCCATTTTTCGTTGCGTAGTCGATGGCGATCTGCTCGGTCTTGCTCAGGTTTTCACCCCCAACGCTGAGATTGATGATGTCGGCGCCGTTGTCGGCAGCGTAGACAATGGCCTCGCTGACCAGTGATGCGCGCGACTCACCCACCGCATCCAGCGCGCGCAGCGGCATGATCTTCACGCTGGAGTTCACCCCCCGAATACCGGCATCGTTGGCCGCGTCCGCCGCGATCACCCCGGCAACCAGCGTGCCGTGGCCGTCGAGGTCCCAGGGCAGGTTATTGTCATTGACAAAATTCCAGCCGAGCACGTCGTCGATGTAACCGTTGCCGTCGTCGTCCGCATAGTTGCCCGGAATCTCGTCTTCGTTGATCCAGACGCTGTCGCGGCGCAGGTCGGGGTGGGCCCAGGCGAGGCCGGTGTCGACAACGGCCACCGTCACGGAACGTCGAGATTTCGACACACTGCTGTCCAGCGCTATCGCCTGGAGCGCCCACTGGTCAATACCGGCGCCACCAGTCGAGCGCTTCTGTTCGGAACGCACGTGATCGGTCTCGAAGACCATGGTATCTGGAATGACGCCATCACCCGGGACTGTCCAGCCCGACCAGGCATCCACGGGCTCGGCGTCGTCCCTGTAGCGCAACCCGTTCCACAGACGCCGCCCGGCAAAGAAGTAGCCGTTGTCCCAGAGCGGCTGGTTGTAGAACGGCGTTTCCGGGGTGCCGAGGGCGATAGTCGGCCGACTGCCGGCGGGCATGGCATCCACCAACCCGGGGCAGCTGCCGCTGAAACCACGCGCGCCCGGGTTGAGATTGGCGGTCTGCGGTGGGCGTTGCAGGAACTCCGGCAGGTTCGAGTCCCGGAAGCCAAGCCGCCGACCCCAACCGGGCATGGTGCCTGAGGGAAAAAAGGCGGGTATGGCGACGGGCGCAGGCGTGGGCGTGCCCGGCGCACAGCCAATGCCAGCCGGAGCCGGGTTGACCGGCGTTGGTATCGCCATGGAAGCGGCCTTGGAGAAGTCGGGGCCCGGGGTGGCGGCAGTGGCTGCCCTGAGGTTGGGATAGCTCAATCCGCTGAAGGGCAGGAAGGGATAGTCCGCGGCCAGCGAGTTGTAGCGCACGCCCGTGATCTGCTCAACGAAATCCCAGTCGATGCGGTCATTGAAACGGTCATCCAGGTCTACTTTGAGCCTGGCCATGTTTTCCTTGCCGGTGCCGCCGGCCACGAACTCGGGAGACGGGTTGTCCAGTGCCTGGCGTAATGCGTGGGCATCGGCGGGCGTTTTCATCTTGAGCATCGCGCCGGTGTCCTTGACCAGTACGCCCACCGTACCATCGTCATTGATGACGAATGCAAAGTTATCGCCCTTGTTGTCCATCCACACAAAACCGCGGTCGGCCAGCGCCTCCGTGAAACGGGTGAAAGCGGCCGCCTCCGCGGGTGTCATGTCCAGGGTCTTGCGCGCGGCGGCGGCCATCGCCTGGGGGTCCATGTCGGGCCGCAGCTTGCCAGTGAGCACGTCACCGAAATCCGGCGCATCGGCCCGCTTGACCACGCTCACCACGGCGCCGTTCAGGGGACCACCCTGGACCTGGTAACGCCGCAGGACCGCGGGCGTCGTTGCAATATTCGGATCGAGGCTGTTGATGACCTGCCTGCCGAAATCGTCATTGGCCGCGGCTTCCCGCAGTATGCGGGGCATCTCCATGATCTCATCGATCGGCAACAGGCTTTGCTTGCCACCGGGCGTGCCTGTTGCCCCGCGCGTCACCTTGATCACGTAACCCTCGCCCCCGGCTATAGATGCGGGGACGGCATACGTATCGGTAAAGCCGCCGCTGCCAATCGGCTTACCCAGCTTGACCGGACTGCCGCCCGCCCGCTGCAACGTCAGGTTGCCGAAGGCGTCGAAGGTCGCCTTCATCTCGCGGGGATCGAATGTCATGGGCGTCGGGGTGACTGCGGCGGGAGGTGCAGGCGCGTTCGTCAGAGCGGCATCGGCTCCGCGCCGGGCGCCGGCGGCATCCGCCACCGCGGTGCCGAAGCGGGCGGTATCGCCTGAAAGGGTAGCAAGCTGCTCGGCGCGCTTGAGCTTGCGCGCCATCTGTACGGCTTTGACGTAGCGGCCGCCGAGCACGGCCAGCTTGACGACGCCCTCCTCGACCCCGGCCGCCATGAACGTGCCGTAGCCGACGTAGTACGTCATGTTGTTGGCGCCTGCTTTACCCGACGCGGCCTGTTGGGACACGTACCTGTCAAGGGCAGTCGTCACGCCCTGCGTTGTGTTGTAGACCTTCTTGGTATCGAGCTTGAGCAGTTCGTTTCCAATGCCGGCTGCCTGGGTGAGCGTCTCGTTGCCGAACACTTTGAGACGGACATCGGAGCCAGCGGCCTCAAAGCCGTAGTTGACGGCGGCTTCCAGGGACTCGTTGTAGGCCTCCACTGCGGTCTGGGTGAGGTGGTACGCATCCACCACCGTATCCTTGCCGGCCGCCGCCAGCCCGAGGCCGTAGTAGCCAAGCCTTTCGTAATATTCCTCGGGCGATGTCCAGGACTCGACATAGGTGCGACCCACCTCCGCAGCGAAGTCAAACATGCCGAACTTATGCAGGTCGGACTCCCCCAGCGCCTGGCGCAGCGCGTTCTGCTCGAACGCTAGGATCAGTTGTGCATCGACAGTCTCCAATACCACGGTCGGGTCCAGACCGCGATTGACCACACCTCCGACAAGATCGGCGAGAGTCGTAACACCGATCTTTTGCAGCGCGTTGCGGCCCAGCGCGTTCTGCAGGCGACTGCCCGCGCTGGCGATCTGAACCTGCATGGACTGGACGAACATGTCCTCACTGAGCTGCAACTGCTCTGCGCGGGCCTCGAACGGCGCGGTATCCAGGCCGTTTTCAGTGGCGTATTCGAGCTGGGCCCCCAATCCCGCCTGGGAGGCGTCGAAAATTCTCTGCCCCGAGACGTATTGCGCCCGTTTCGTCTGCAGCTCCTGGGCCAAGCTGACCGCCTCCTGGAATCGCCGCTCCTCCTCCGCGGCCAACAGCTCGGGATTCTCAGTGATACCCCTGTTGACCAGCGCCGCCTCCACACCTTCCGCCTCCGCGACCAGCGTGCTGAGTGCATCCGAGGTCTCGGCCAGCTGCCCCTCGAGCGCCAGTATCTGCGTATCCAGCGTTGCCATGCGGTTGAGCAGGTCGTCCTCGCTGCTCACCGTCTCCACGGCTTCGAACAGGTCGTCGAGGAGCGAGTCGCCGTGCTGGTCCAGCATGAGGTCACTCTCGAGCATGAACTTGTCTGCCTCGAGCAACTGGCGCTTCGTGTCGAGCGCGACGTAGTCCTCTGCGATCGCCTCGATCTGCGAGCCGTAGTAAAGCCGCTGCTTATGGAGGTCGTCGCCGATCTGTGCCAGTACGGAGAGCTCGCCCCCGGCCTGAGCCTCAGCGATGAGCACGTTGACGAAGAAGTCCGCGGTGAGCTCGGCCCACTCCTCGCCACTCACTGCCAGGGCCTGCTGTATCTCGCCCGAGCCGTTGACGACCAGCTGGTACTGCTTGTCATCGCGCTCTACGTAGACCCGGTTAACCGCGTCGCGGGTCTCCATCGGCAGCGCGTCCCAGATCTCATCCCGGCGATCGAACTTCTCCGGATCGGCAATCGAGGGATCGATGATCGCGTCAAGGTAGTCGGCGATCGCTTGCGGGTCGGATGGAAAATCGGCGGGTAAGGCTGTCTGCGCCGCAACGCCGGCGCTGAGACACAGCGCCAACAGCAGGGCAGAGCAGCGCAAGGCGGCTGCAGTGGCTTGCGGGAAAAACATCAGCCGGAATCCGCCTAAGGTATAAATGCTAACGCTTTGTACGATATGCCGAGTTCAAGCCTGGTCAGATCCTCACCACCCGCAATCTCGTCGATGTGCTGCACGCCGGCGCGGATGCTGAAAGGCTTCGATTTACCCCCAAAGCTGTAGCGGATACCCGCCTCAAGCAGCCAGCTGTCCTCATCGTCCGTCTCGGAACCGCGCAGGGTGCCCTGGTCAATGCCGCCCACGGTGATGTTGGAGACGAAATCGATGTCAGTACTGGTATTGGCGTAACCCGCACCGCCATAGAGATCGAGTCCGTTACCCAGATCGTGCTCATAGCCGATGCTGAAGGTCAGCGATTCGAGTTCCGCCTCGATATCGTTGCGTGCGAGCACCGCCGCAGGGCCGAGGCTACCCGAGCCGCGTACCGACGCCTCGAAATCCTTGCTCTCGTATGCGCCGCCGCGCAGATACACCGCGCCACTGTCCGTGATCGGCCATACGGCGGTCAGCGTGACGCCATAGGCCAGGACATCGTCATCCGCGCTGTCGCTGATCGATATGCCAGTCAACCCCTGGTTCGCGAACAGGCCGCCCAATTCGTCCGCGCTGCCGCTAGCCACGCCGGCCAGGGAGTCCGTGTACCACTGCGAGATGCCGAGCCCCAGATGCAGTTCGAAACCTCTCTTGCGAGGCGCGCCGAGCAGCGAGCTGACGCTCACCGTGCCCGCATCGAAGTCGAGGATGAGCGTGCTGTTGCTGCTGCGCGCCGGCACCGGGAACTCGTCGGGCTCGCCGTCGCCCGTGTCCACCGCGATGGTGCCCGGCGTGGGCCCGTTGCCGGGCAGGGGGAAGTAGAGAAATACGTTCCCGTCCTCGTCCTCCTGCACCTCACCCTCCACGGGCGCAGCGCCGGTCGGGGCAAAAGTCACCTTGGCGCCCCGTAGATCGTCGGGGTTGTCGACAAGCACGGAGACAGTCTCATCCCAGGCCGCAAAGGCCTGCTGGAAACCGAACAGGAATACCAGCGGCGTCAGCCACAACCCGATTGTTTTCACTATTCACCTCTCCTTAGAGATTTGGGAAGGGATTGCCACAAGCGAATGCCGTATAGCGCGACCTGCACAACTAGCTCATGCACATCGCAGCGAATCACCCTACGGTCTCCCAAACATGCTGCCGGGCGACCGACCTCGAGCCATCGTCGTCTCCACTTGAGCACTCCGCCGTTTCGTTTCTCGAGCCTCCAGCGTCGCCTCTCGCGCCGCGCGAGGCATCATCCATTTGCATGATCCCCGGGCAATCGGCAGTTCCTCATGCAGTTCAGCTGGTCGAGCCGCTCGAGGAGCTCTTCGGCGGTGGGTTCGGCAGCAGCCAGCGGGGTTGCAGCCAGGGGTGGCGCCGCGACGCCCGCGAGCAGTCGAAGGGGCCGGAAGGGCGGCTCGAAGCCGAGCACTATGCCAACCGCCTGCTCATGCGCCTTCGCGACACGGGGGCTCTGGATGGCAGTAAAGTCCATGTCCTCGACATCAAGCGTCAGGTCCAACTCAGCGACGGCCGTGTGCTCACCATCATGGATCGCGCTCCGGAAACCGTCGCCGACATCCTTGACGACCTGCGCAGGCAGAATCTCGATCTTCCCGACGATCTGATCCAGGTGATCGCCGAAGGCGTGCGGGAGTTCGCCCGCCATGGAACGTCAACCTCGACTGAACGCGCGAAGCGGCACGCACGGCTGCCTCGCTGCGAGGCAACTTCAGTATTTCTGGGTCAGCGTGAGCACCCCGTCCTGTTCCCGCATCGCCACTTCCGGCAGAAACGACATGCCGAGCAGGATCTCCACCGGGTAGTTGCCGGCGATGATGGCCGCCTGCACGTTGTGCGCCGTCAGCCCGCCGACGACCACCTTGTCGAGGGTGAGAAAGCGCGAGGCGGCGGTGCCCTGGGCGGTCTGCACCGCACCCGCCTGGCCGGCGCCGGGGTCGATGCCGAGCAGGCTGGCGTGGCGCTCGCTCATTGCGACGATGGAAGCGCCGGTGTCCACCAGGAAGTTGACGAAGGTGTCGTTGATGGCACCGCGGATGCGGTACTGCCCGAGGGCGTCGGGTGAGATCGATACCTGCTGGCGCTCAGCGGCCTGAAAGCTGCCGGCGACCTGGCGGGACAGGGTCAGCGAGTACACCTCCCCTTCGTAGCGGACCTTCGCGCCGCCCGCGTCGGCCTCCAGCCGCCCCGCCAGCGCCGAGAGTCCGGAGGAAGGACTCGGCGAGCTGGATTTCGAAACCGCGCTGGAAGAACTGGAAACCCTGGTGGACCGCATGGAAGCAGGGGACCTGACCCTGGAAGCGTCCCTGTCCGCCTTCGAACGCGGCGTGAAGCTCACCCGCCACTGTCAGTCCGCGCTCCGCGACGCCGAGCTCAAAGTAAAAAAGCTT
>JAVJTA010000010.1:0-3226 GCA_040219135.1 Pseudomonadales bacterium
CCTCGAGCTCGCAGCTCATGTCTGTGCGACGGCCTGCCCGCACTTGCGTGCTCCCGGTGCCCCGAGGCCCGGATCAACCGAGCGTAACCGCTCAGACCGAGCCGGAAAACGCAGCACCAACGCCACCATGCCGGATAATGCGTAAGCCTCCGCCGAAGACCGCGGATTTGGGGGCTTACTGCGGACTGAGTTTCACAGTTCACTGTGTCTATGGATATGTCCAAGGACGGTGACGAGGCGACAGTGCCAGAAGCGGTTGACGGGCAGCGGCGGCGATCGTGGAGCGCCGTGGAGAAGGTCCGGATTGTCGAGGAGAGCCTGTCGGGCAATCGGCAGGCCTCTCGGACGGCGCGGCGCCATGGGATCCCGAACTCGCTGCTGTTCCGATGGCGCAAGGCCTACCAGGAAGGTCGCCTGGGATCATCGGTGGAGCCGGTGTCGTTCATTTCGGCGGTCGTGACGCCGGAACCGCCGATCACGCCATCGGTGTCACCGGGCCATGCCGGTGAGGATGCCTGCGGTTGTGAACACCGCATGGAGATCGTGGCCCGTGGCGGTCGTCGGGTGATTGTCGGTCCCGCGGTTGAGCCTGCCGCCTTGCGGCGCGTTCTGACGGTTCTGGAAGCGCTGTGATCGCGATACCCTCGGAAGTGCGAGTGTGGTTGGCCGGTGGGACGACGGACATGCGTCGCGGCATGAACGGACTGACCCTGCTGGTCCAGGAAGGGCTCGGCCGGGATCCGCACACCGGCGATCTGTTCGCCTTCCGTGGGCGCCGGGGCGATCTGGTGAAGATCCTCTGGCATGACGGGATCGGGCTGTCGCTGTATGCCAAGCGGCTGGAGCACGGTCGGTTCATCTCCTATGGCCTTTGTCAATGGCTGTGGGACATGCGTCGCCGATCGCCGTTCCGGCGCGACAGGCGTTGAAGTGGGTGCGATCCGCATTGGGTGAGGACGCCGGGGTCTATCGACGGTCGCTCAGACTCCTATACGGGGGTTGGGTACCCCATGATGACGGTGCGTCGGAGGGCTGTCTCGCTCTGGCCGCGGACGTAGGCGTCGCCGCTTGTCCAACACGAATTCGAGGATTCCCTCTACCGCTCCCGGCGTCCTCGCTGATGCGGATCGTGGGCGTGTCCCTCAACTGCCGAGAGGAACGCGTTGACCGATCGCCCAGATGAAGCCGAGTAGCTCGCGAGCAACGGCGGCAGTCGCAACGACCGAGCGCTTCCCGCGTGCAACGAGCCGATGATAGGTCTTGTGCAAGCGAAGCTGGGCCTTCCAAGCGAGCTCAACGATGTCCTGGGAGACGGGCGGACAGTGTTCCTTCATCCATTGCCCGACCTTGGGCGTGGTTCGGTAGTTCCAGGCAGCCTCGCACAGCACCGTTCGCGCGATCGTGCTGCCTGCCTTCGTGATGCCGCGCGGTCTGACAGTGCTGCCGCTGCTGTGCTCGCCCGGTGCGAGCCCAAAATAGGCGACGAGTTGTCTCGGGTGGGCAAATCGGGAGAAGTCGCCAACCTCGGCAATGACAGTCGCGGCAACGACCGGGCCCACCCCCTTGAGCGCCTGCAGAGCCTGCATCTGCTTTGCCCATGGCGAACGAGCCAGTAAATCGGCGATCTGAGCCTCAAGCTCCTTCTTGCGTGCCTCGTCATGCTCGAGCGCATTCAGGTAGGTCTGAAAGGCGATCTGTTGAGCTGGTTGCTCGAACTGCCGATTACAGAGCCACCTTCGGTGCCGGGTGCTCCACGCTTTTCCATCGAAGCGCAGGTCACACCGGAGAGTGAAGGCCTGGATCCGGATACGGTCCCGCCGAACGTCCTGGCATGCGGCATGTTGAGCTCGCACCAGGTCGCGGAGGGCCTCGTGCAGTGCGTTCGGCACCCACACATAGGTGAGCTCGCCAGCGCGCAGCAGCCGCGCCAGGGTGATTGCGTCGCGTCGGTCGTTCTTTATGCGATCTCCGGGCTTGCGAGGTGTCAGCGAGGGTGCGCAGACCCGGCAGGTCGCCCCCATCGACGCGAGCTGCCGCTGCACGTTGTACCCGCACGACCCAGCCTCGTAGACGAATTCCACGGGGCCGTGCCGTCGGATCAGGCCGCGTGCGAGTTTGCCGATCGCCGTCGGCGTGTTCTCGATCGTCCCGACATGTCTCACCTCACCGCTCCGGCCGACATCGGCAACCGCGACGGAGATCGTCGCCTTGTGAACGTCAAGACCGACGAATGCGCTGACGTCTTGCATCATGATCACCTCCTGGCTCGATGAACTGACCGCAGGCTACTCCGCAGTGCAGCCTCAGGGCACAGGAAGGCCATGTCATCTGGCCGTCACCGGCGGATGGTGCTGTGGCGATCTCGGCGGCTCAGCTGGCCTATCTATTGGACGGAATTGACTGGAGAAATCCGCGCCACACATGGCGGCCGCAGCGCGCCGGATAAGCACAAGAAAGTTGCTGTAAGGCGCAGAACACTGCGGATTGCTGGATCGATCTGTTGTAGAATCTCTCCATGGAAACAAGCTCCGCCGCGGTTGCCGAACTGCAGGCCAAACTGGCCGCGGCGGAGCATCGTGCAGCGACCGCCGAAGCCCATGCGGCGCGCCTGGTAGCGGTCGCGTCGAGCACCGAGGCGATGATCGCCGCCCTCAAGTTGCAGATCGAAAAGCTGAGGCGAGAGCTCTACGGCCGGCGTTCCGAGCGGGGTGCCCGGCTGCTCGATCAGCTGGAACTGCAGCTCGAGGATCTGGAGGCGACGGCCACCGAGGATGAACTGGCCGCCGAGCGTCTGGCGGCGCGAACCACCACGGTGAGCGGGTTCACCCGCAAGGCGCCGGCGCGCAAGCCGTTCCCGGATCACCTGCCGCGCGAGCGCGTGGTGTTGCCCGCGCCTGAGGTTTGCGAGGCCTGCGGATCGGACCAGCTCTCCAAGCTCGGCGAGACGGTGACCCGGAGCCTGGAGTCGATCCCGCGGCAGTGGAAGGTCGTGGAGACGGTACGCGAGAAGTTCGCCTGCCGGTGCTGCGAGCACATCACGGAGCCGCCGGCGCCGTTCCACGCGGTACCGAGGGCGTGGGCGGGCCCGAGCCTGCTGGCGATGATCCTGTTCGAGAAGTACGGCCAGCATCAGCCGCTGAACCGGCAGCGCGAACTTCTCGCGTACCGTCTCCACGACCTTCCACTGCCGCGGGATCGACTCCAGGCTCCGGGTCACCGTCTCGCC
>JAVJTA010000011.1:0-800795 GCA_040219135.1 Pseudomonadales bacterium
CCTCCGGGTCGGGGCCACTTTTCCCCGACTCTTCGTTGCCGCTCGCTCGTGTAGCGGTGCTACACCACGCTCACAGCGCCTCGATTCGGAAAAAAGTGGCCTCCGACGCGGCGCTGTGCGGAGTGTGAACAGGCCCTAGTCGAGGTCCTTCAACGACAGCGCGGCGTTCGCCTCGATGGTCTCGGCGTTCCACAGTTCCGCGAACTGAAACGACCGCGGGCAGTGGAAATAGGCTTCGTCCACGGACAGCAGCAGACCCTGGATCAGCCGGGTGTTGGCGTCGACGAAGTGCGTCTCCACCGCGCCGCCCAGAGCGTCAACCTCAGCGGCATCGACCACCCGCACCCGGCCGTTGACCCGCACGGTGACGTCCATGCCCGGAATCATGAAGACGAAGCCGGCTTTCGGGTTGCTCTCGAAGTTCTGAAAGCTCTGGAACAGCCGGTTGCCCCCGAGGTCCGGAATCAGCAGGGTGCGCTCGTCGATGATCCGCACGAAGCCCGGCTTGCCGCCCTTCGGCGACGCGTCGCAGTCGCCGTCCGCATTGCTCGTGGCCATCACCGCGAACGGCGAGCGGCGGATGAAGCCCTGCACGTAGGGCTCCAGATGATCCTTCACCTTGGTGGCCGCGCGGGGGTGGGCACCGCCCAGGGTCTCGCGCAGGGTGTCGATGCGGCTCATGGTCGCTCCCAGTCAGAGTCGGAGAAGCCATCAGCATACGCCCGGCGGGGTCCGCATGAGAACCGGCGGCCGCGTGGCGGCGGGCGTCAATCGAGCCCGCCGAGGGATTTCTCCAGGGCCTGAACCAGCCGCCGGATGACCCCGGCCAGGAGCACGAACTCGGCGTCCAGGCGCGCCAGCGGGTCCTCGTCGTTGGCGTCCTCGGCGGCGTCCATGCCCTGCAGCCTGAGCTTGCGGATGACGGCGTCCTGGTCGATCACCAGGGTCGCCAGTTCGTCGAACACGAGACCGAGCCGGGCGAGCTTGAGGCCGTTGCGCACGTGGCGGCGCACGTCGTCGTCGGTGAGATCGATGTCGAGCCAGCTCACCGTGGCGGCGCCCGCGGCCGGGTCCTGCATGCGGCACTCGCGGCCGGGGCGGAACGCGGCGGGGCCGTCGCCGAGAAAGACCCGGTGCATGAGGGTGCCGACAGGCTGCTTGAACTTCAGCGGCGTCACCTGAAGGCTGCCGAGGCCGTCGCGGAGCTTGTCGAGAAAGCGCTCTGCCTGGGTTTCCGACGCCGTGTCGATGCCGATCAGGCGTTCCCTGATCAGGCAGAAACCGCGCACCCGCTCGGATTTCAGCAGCGCCTTGGGCATGAGTTCGGCCAGCGTCTCGTCCTTGAGCTGGCGCTTCTCGCGGCGGCTCGGATCGCGCTGGGCGCGGGCCTTGAACGCATCGATGCGCTCCTCGAGCGCCTCGTTCACGGCCGCCGCCGGCAGCAGCCGGGTCTGACTGCGCAGGCGCATCAGGTCGGCGCCAGCCACCCGTCGGCACAGTGGGTCGGCGTCGTCTCCGGTGGGCGCCTCCCAGCCGGAGCTGCGCTCGGTGAAGGATCCACAGGGTGTGAAAGCGGCATCTTCGAGCTTCGCGGAGAGGGCTGCTTCGGCGTCGGGCCAGGCGCTGTGGAGACGATAAAGGCGCAGGTTTCTGAACATTCGCTGCCAGGGTGCTGAAGGGAGCGGCGCATTATCCGGATGCGGCAGGAAGCTGTCACGGAACCCCGGCCGGTCAGGTACCCGCCGGGCGGCTGCCGGCGTATCATCCACCGAGTTCATGCACTGAGGGGGAACTCGTCATGACCCGTACCTGCGTACTGCTTGCGGTGGCACTGTCGACCGCACTGATCTCCGGCTGCTCCGAGCAGTCTTCCGAGCCCGCCGCCACGGCAACCACCGATCTCACCCCGGCGCTGGAAGCACCCCGCGCCGCTCTCGAAGACGACTGGCGCCAGCCGCTGTTCGAGGGCCTGGGCGACCTGAATCTGCCCATCACGACGAATTCGGAGACCGCCCAGCGCTACTTCAATCAGGGCCTGGGCCTGGCCTTCGCGTTCAATCACGCCGCCGCCGACTTCGCCTTCAACGAAGCGGCCATGCACGATCCGAACTGCGCCATGTGCTACTGGGGCAGCGCCCTGGTGCTGGGGCCGAACGTCAACGCCGCCATGGATCCGGGCAACGCCGAACGCGCCTACCATCTGGCCAGCAAGGCGGTCGATCTCGCCGCCGGCGCGAGCGAAAAGGAGCAAGCGCTCACGAGCGCGCTGCTGAATCGCTATGCGCCCGTGGCGCCGGAAGACCGGACCCCGCTCGATCAGGCTTATGCAGATGCCATGCGCGACGTCGCCGCCCGCTACCGCGACGACGCCAACATCCAGGCGCTCACCGCGGAAGCCCTGATGGACCTGCATCCGTGGGACTTCTGGCTCGCCGACGGCGAGGAACGGCCGTGGACAGCGGAGATCATCGACACCATCGAGCACGCCCTGGCGCTGAACGAGAACCACATCGGCGCCATCCACCTCTACATCCACGCGGTCGAGCAATCGAGCGATGCCGCGCGCGCCGAGCCCTACGCCGACAAGCTCGCCGATCTGGCCCCGGCCGCCGGGCATCTGGTGCACATGCCGGCGCACATCTACATCCGCATCGGCCGCTACCACGACTCGACGCTGAACAACATGAAGGCAACCGACGCCGACAGCGCGTTCATCCAGGCCTGCCGCTCGAACAGCCCCATCTACCTGGCCGGCTACATTCCGCACAACTGGCACTTCGGCTGGATCACGGCGGCCATCGAGGGCTGGAGCGAGCAGGCCTTTGCCATGGCGGAAGGCACCGCGGCGCGGCTGACGCCGGAACTGCTGCGCGCGCCCGGCATGGCCGTGGCGCAGCACTTCCTCATGCAGCCGGCCTTCGCCCAGGTGCGCTTCGGCGCCTGGGACGACATTCTGGCGAGCGCCGAGCCCGACGCCGATCTGCTCTATGCCCGCGGGGTATGGCACTACGCCCGCGGCCGGGCCCTGCTCGGCAAGGGCGACCTCGACGGCGCGGCGGAGGAATCCGCCAGGATCGCCGCGCTCCGCGCCGACCCCGGCATGGACGAGATGATCTTCTTCGAGCGCGACCGCGGCGACGATCTGCTGGCGGTCGGGGAGCTGGTGCTGAACGGCGAGATCGACGCCGCCCGCGGCGACCTGGACGCCGCCATCGCCCAGCTCGAAGACGCCGTGGTGCGGGAAGACGCCCTGCCCTACAACGAGCCGCCGAACTGGTACTACCCGGCACGGCATTCACTCGGCGCGCTGCAGCTCGCGGCCGGTGACCCTGCGGCGGCGGAGGCGACCTATCGCGCCGACCTGGCGATCATGCCGGAGAACGGCTGGGCCCTGGTGGGTCTGGAGCAGGCTCTGCGTGCCCAGGGCAAGACCGAAGCGGCGGACGCTGCCCGCGACCGATTCGAGCTCGCCTGGCAGCACGCCGACGTGGACATCAGCAGCTCGCGAATCTGACCGGACCGCGATCGACCATCGACCCAGAGAGGAGACCCCGTGAAGCGATTGACCTGGACTCTGCTGACGGCCAGCCTGGCTGCCGCGCTCACCGCCGTCCCGGCCCACGCCTTCGAGTGCGACGCGGACGAGGTGGGCTACGTCGCCACCTTCAAGGTGGAGGAAGGTAAGGAAGCCGAATTCGAAGCCCTGGTGATCGAACTCACGGATCAGGTGCACGCCCTGGAGCCCGGCATGGTCTTCTACGCCCCCTACCGGGACGAGCAGGCCCCAGGCGTGTACCACTTCATGGAACGCTACACCAACGCAGCGGCTCGCGACGCCCACGCCAAGGCGGACGAGATCCGCGCCGTGTTCGGTCAGGTGATGCCGCTGCTGCGCGAGCCGCTGGATGTCAGGCGGGTGACGGCTTTGTGTCCGTAGTGCCCGCCGTTTTCCGATGAGCAACCGCGCGGACCTGGAGCCCATACCCAGACCCCACGGGCAGGCGCTCATCGGCAACGTGCTGACCATCGACCGCGATGCGCCGCTGCAGAGCATGATGGCGCTGACCCGCGAGCAGGGCCCGATCTTCTGGCTCGACATGCTGGGCACGCCCCTGGTGATCGTCTCCGGTGCCGAGCTGGTGCGCGAGCTCTGCGACGAGACGCGTTTCGACAAAGCCGTGCGCGGCCCCCTGCGGCGGGTGCGCGCCATCGCCGGCGACGGACTGTTCACCGCGGACACCCAGGCACCGAACTGGGGCAAAGCACACCGACTGCTGATGCCGACCTTCAGCCAGCGGGCGATGGTCGACTACCTGCCGATGATGACCGACATCGCCTCTCAGCTGTGCCTCAAGTGGCAGCGGCTGAATGCCAACGACGACGTCGACGTGGTGCACGACATGACCGCGCTGGCGCTCGACACCATCGGTGTGTGCGGCTTCGGCTACGGCTTCAACTCTTTCTACCGCCAGGACTTTCACCCGTTCATCGACGCCCTCAGCCGGACGCTGGAAACCAGCATGGTGCAGCGCGGCCTGCCGTTCGAGGGCCTGACCCTGCGGCGGCGCCGCGAGCAGCTGGAGCGCGACGCCCACTACATGAACGGGCTGGTGGACAACATCATTCGCGAGCGCCGCCGCGCGCCCCAGGACGACGACGGTCCCCAGGACCTGCTCGGCTACATGCTCTCCGGTGTCGACAAGACCACCGGCGAACGCCTGTCCGACGAGAACATCCGCTATCAGATCAACACCTTCCTGATCGCCGGCCACGAGACCACGTCGGGCCTGCTGTCGTTCACCCTGCATTTCCTGCTGAAGCACCCGGAGGTGCTGGCGCGCGCCTACGAGGAAGTGGACCGGGTCGTGGGACGCGACGTCGCCGCGCCGGACCAGCGCCAGTTGGCGCGCCTGGACTACCTGCGGGCGATTCTGCTCGAGTCCCTGCGGCTGTGGCCGACCGCGCCCGCCTTCAGCCTCTATCCCTACGCCGACGAAACCATCGGCGGCCGCTATCCGCTGCCGGCGAACACCTTCGTTACCGTGCTCACGCTGATGCTGCACCGGGACCCGGCGGTGTGGGGCGATGACCCGGAGAGCTTCGACCCGGAGCGGTTCAGCCGCGAAGCGGAGGCCACGCGGCCGGACTGGGCGTACAAGCCCTTCGGCAACGGCCAGCGCGCCTGCATCGGCCGGCAGTTCGCCATGCAGGAGGCGATTCTGGTGCTGGCGATGATCCTGCAGCGGTTCGAACTGGTCGACCAATCCGACTACCAGCTCGTGGTCAAGGAGACCCTGTCCATCAAGCCCGATGGCTTCACCCTGCGGGTGCGACCACGCCCGGGCAGCCAGGCCCTGGCGAGCCTGGGCGTGCCGGGCGCCCGGCCCGAGGCGGCCGAAGACGCCGCAGCCGGAGATGCCGCCGAATCCGCCCCCGCCAGCGCCCGGCCGGCCCACGGCGGGCGCCTGTACGTCGCCTTCGGCTCCAATCTCGGCTCGACCGAGGCATTCGCCCGGGAGATCGCTCAGGCAGGTCGGCTGAACGGCTTCGACACCCAGCTCGCCGAGCTGAATGACTTCGCCGGCCGGCTGCCGACGGATGGTGCGCTGGTGGTCGCCTGCGCGTCCTACAACGGCGCGCCCCCCGACAACGCCGCCGGATTCGTCGACTGGCTCGGCGGCGCGGCCCGGGACGCGGCCCAGGGCGTGCGCTACACGGTGCTCGGCTGCGGCAACCGGGATTGGGCATCCACGTACCAGGCCACGCCGCGGCGTATCGACGAGGCCCTCGAAGCGCTCGGCGGCGAGCGCATTCGCGCCCGCGGCGAGGCCGACGCCCGGGAAGACCAGGACAGCCAGTTCCGCCAGTGGTTCACGGGGTTGTGGCCGGACGTCGGCGCCGCGCTCGGCCTCGACGTGGACTTCTCCACCGCACTCGACAGCGAGCCGCTGTTCCGGGTCGAGCGGGTCGATCGCGTAGCCGTCCATCCGGTCGCCAGCCACACCGGCGCGGTGCCCATGACGGTCACCGCCAACCGGGAGCTGCAGGACACGGCCGCCTCCGGGCGCTCCACCCGCCACATCGAGATCGCGCTGCCGGACGGGGTTCACTATCAGCCCGGTGATCACCTCTGCGTGGTGGGCCGCAACCACGAACAGACCGTGCGCCAAGCGATGGACTACTTCGGTTTCGAAGACGGTGACCACGTGCGGATCACCCCCACCGGCGGCCGCCGCAGCCCGTTTCCGAAGGACACCGCCGTGTCCGTGCGGCGCCTGGCCGAGGTGTATGGAGAGCTGCAGAACGTGGCCAGCCGCAAGGACGTCGCGACCCTGGCAGCACACACCGAATGCCCCGACACACGCGCGAAACTCGAGGCACTGGCGGCGCCCGCCGGCAACGACGGCGACGCCTACCGCAGCGAGGTGCTGACCCGGCGTCTGAGCGTGCTCGACCTGCTGGAATCATTCCCGGCGGTAGCCCTGCCGTTCAACGTGTTCCTCGAGATGATTCCCTGGATGGCGCCGCGCTACTACTCCATCTCCTCGTCGCCGCTGGCCATGCCCGGTCAGTGCAGCATTACCTTAGGGGTGGTGTCCGGGCCGGCGCGCTCCGGGCGCGGCGTGTACCACGGCACCTGTTCCAGCCATCTGGCGGCGCGCCAGGCCGGCGACGCCGTGTACGCCGTGGTGCGCGACAACCCCGGCTTCCACCTGCCCGACGATCCGGCAACGCCGCTCATCATGATCGGTCCAGGTACCGGACTCGCGCCGTTCCGCGGGTTTCTCGAGCACCGCGCCAGGCTCCGCGACGGCGGCGCCGGTCTCGGCGACGCGCTGCTGCTGTTCGGCTGCCGACACCCGGAGCAGGACTATCTGTACCGGGACGAGCTGGAGGCGGCAGCAGCGGCGGGACTGACGGAACTCCGGGTGGCGTTCTCACGCGCCGACGGCGAGCGCGCCTACGTCCAGGACCTGCTGCGCCAGGAACGGGATCGGGTCGCGGCGCTGCTGCAAGCCGGCGCCATCGTCTACGTGTGCGGCGATGGCGGTCACATGGAGCCCGACGTGAAGCGCACACTGATGCGGCTTCACGAGGAAACGGCAGACGTCGACACCGCCGCGGCGGAAGCCTGGATCGACAGTCTGCGAGAGCAGGGCCGCTACCGGCTCGACGTCTGGATCACCGCCTGATCGATGGCGCCGAAGATGCTGCGGCCGTCGCGGTCGCACATCTCCAGGCGCACCCGATGGCCGAAGCGCATGAAAGGCGTGGAGGGCTCGCCGTCACGCAGAGTCTCCACCGTGCGCAGCTCGGCGAGGCAGGAATACCCCACCCCGCCATCGGCGATGGCGCTGCCGTGCTCGCTGCCGTGTTTGTTGGAAACGGTGCCCGAGCCGATGATGGTGCCGGCGCCGAGATTGCGGGTGCGGCTGGCGTGGGCGATGAGGTCGGCGAAGCTGAAGGTCATGTCCTCGCCGGCTTGCGGACGGCCGAACGGCTCGCCGTTGAAAAACGACAGCAACGGCAGGTGCACCCGGCCGTCGTGCCAGGCGTCGCGCAGTTCGTCCGGGGTCACCGCCACCGGTGAGAAGCTGGTGGCCGGTTTCGACTGAAAGAAGCCGAAGCCTTTTTCCAGCTCTCCCGGGATCAGACCGCGCAGCGACACGTCGTTGGCCAGCATGACGAGCTGCACGTGCTCGAGCGCCCGCTCAGCCGTGGTGCCCATGGGTACGTCGTCCGTCACCACCGCGATCTCGCCCTCGAAATCAATGCCCCAGTCCTCCGAGCCGAGCGGTACGTCGTCGCAGGGCCCGAGCAGGTCGTCGGAGCCACCCTGATACATGAGCGGCTCGCGCCAGAACGATTCCGGCATGGTTGCGCCCCGGGCCCGCCGCACCAGCTCCACGTGATTGACGTAGGCGCTGCCGTCGGCCCATTGAAACGCCCGCGGCAGCGGCGCCGCGCAATCTCCGGGAACAAACGCGAAGTCGTTGGGCGCGGCGCCGGCTTCCAGCTCCTCCGACACTGCCCGAAGCTGCGAGCGCACGCCGTGCCAGTCATCGAGCGCGCGCTGCAGGGTCGGCGCGATGGACTCGACGGCCACGGCCCGGGTCAGATCCCGGGACACCACCACCAGCCGCCCGTCGCGGCCGCCTTTGAGGCTGGCGAGCTTCACGCGTCTTCGGCGGCGCGCTCGTGGAGCCAGGCGGCGTGGCGCGGCGCCTTCTTCGTGCGGCTCCATTCCTCGAGCATGGCCGGCGCCACTTCCTTGAGCCGCTCGAGGTCGTCCGCGGTGCCCGTGTTGGCGGCCAGCTCCAACCGGTGGCCGTTGGGGTCGAAGAAGTAGATCGACTTGAAGATGCCGTGGTTCACCGGCCCCACTACCTCGAGGCCCGCTTTCTCCACCTTCTCTTTGGTGGCCAGCAGCACGTCCATGGATTCCACCTCGAAGGCGATGTGCTGCACCCACTCCGGGGTGTTGCCGTCGCGACCCATGTGCGGCGAGTTCGGCAGCTCGAAGAACGCCAGCACGTTACCCATGCCGGCATCCAGGAACACGTGCATGTACGGGTCCGGCTCCTGGGTGGACGGCACCCGGTCTTCGGCGATGGCCAGCAGGAAGTCCATGTCCAGCAGGTTCTGGTAGAACTCCACGGTTTCCTTGGCGTCCTTGCAGCGGTACGCCACGTGATGGATGCGTTTCAGGGTCATGCCGTGCCTCCCAGCGCACCACGGCGCATCTGGTCACGCTCCATGGATTCGAACAGGGCCTGGAAATTGCCCTCGCCGAAGCCGGTGTCGCGCTTGCGCTGAATGAACTCGAAGAAGATCGGGCCGATCACGGTCTCCGAAAAGATCTGCAGCAGCAGGCGCGGCTCGCCGTCCTCGGTGTTGCCGTCCAGCAGGATGCCGCGGCGCTTCAGTTCGTCCACCGGCTCGCCGTGGCCCGGCAGGCGTTCTTCCAGCATGTCGTAGTAGGCGTCCGGCGGCGGCGACATGAACGGCACGCCCTGCTCCTTCAGCTCGTCCCAGGTGGCGATCAGGTCCTCGCAGTGGAAGGCGATGTGCTGGATGCCCTCACCGTTGTAGGCCATGAGGAATTCCTCGATCTGGCCGTTGCCGCCCGCCTCTTCGTTGAGGGGAATGCGGATCTTGTCGTCCGGCGCGGTCATCGCCCGGGACGTGAGACCCGTCTGCTGGCCGCGGATGTCGAAGTGGCGGATCTCGCGGAAGTTGAACAGCTTCTCGTAAAACTTCGCCCAGTGGTCCATGCGACCGCGGTAGACGTTGTGGGTCAGGTGGTCGATGACCTGCAGGCCGCAACCGCGCGGCCGCTGCTCGACCCCTTCCAGATACTCGAAGTCGATGTCGTAGATCGTCGCGCCATCTTCGATGGCGACGCCGTCGGCGTAGCGGTCGATCAAATACAGCGGCGCGCCGCCGATACCCTTGATGGCCGGAAGCCGCAGTTCCATGGGCCCGGTGGGAATGTCCACCGGCTGGGCGCCGAGATCCAGGGCGCGGCGGTAGGCCTTGTGCGCGTCTTTGACCCGGAACGCCATGCCGCAGGCCGACGGCCCGTGCTCGTCGGCGTAGTAATCGGCGTAGCTGCGGGGCTCGTAGTTGACGATGAAGTTCACGTCGTTCTGGCGCCACAGGTGCACGTCCTTGGAGCGGTGCCGGGCCACGTTGACGAAGCCCAGGGTCCGGAAAACCGGCTCCAGCACGCCAGGCTCGGGCGCGGAGAACTCGACGAATTCGAAGCCGTCGAGGCCCATGGGGTTGTCGTGCCGCTGGGTCATGCAGAACGCTCCTGATCGATCCCGGGATCGGTTCATATTAGGCTCCCCGGGGCGCAGAGATGCGCCTATTTTCGACGAAAAGTCGGCTAGTTTAGGGGGTATTAGCCGGTCTTGAAGGTATAATCGATGGATCCTTGCTATTTCTACGGCTATTGTTGATCGGAGGACCGGGAGCAGCCATGAAACTCGACGCCACCGAACGTCAGATCCTCCGCCTGCTGCAGAGCGACGGCCGGATGTCCAACGTAGCCCTCGCCGAGCAGGTCGGTCTCTCGGAGTCACCGTGCTTCCGGCGGGTGAAACAGCTGGAGAACTCCGGCCTGATCAAGGGCTATGCCGCCGTGGTCGACCAGCGCCTGCTCGGGCTCGAGGTCACCGCCTTCGTGCTGGTGACCATGGAAAAGCAACCCGACGCCGCCACCCAGGCCTTCATTGCCGAGGTCCAGGCGGAGGAACACATCGTCGAGTGCTACGCCACCAGCGGCTCCCACGACTATCTGATGAAAGTGGTGGCCCGCAGCATCGACCACTTCTCCGAGCTGTGCATGCAGCGCATTCTGAAGTTCCCCGGGGTGATGCACGTGGAGTCGAGCTTCAGCCTGAAGGAGATCAAGCACAGTCGGGTGTTGCCGGCCTGACGCTGACGATCTGGACGCCTCGTTGCAGGGCCGCAGAGGTCGTCGCGTCATCCCCGTACGGGTTGGGAAAGACCGTGCGCGGTGCGGTCGGGCGGGGCTTCATCTTGCAGGTTCACGGAAGGACGTCTGGGGACGCTTTGCGGAGCGCGCTTCCGGCCCCGTAAAACCGGCACGCTCATCTGCGGCGGTTTGCCCGGATGCGGCAACTCGGAGGGGCCGGAAGCGCGCTCCGCAAAGCGGCACCCAGACCGCCATCCGTAAAGCTCGAAACAATACCGTCCGGCCGACCGCTCAATCCTCCTCGCCGACCCCGCCCCCCGCCAGGCTGAAGTACGCCCGGTTGATCAGCAGCGCCGGATCGCCGTACTTCTCGTCGAAGCCCTCGGTGGGCTTCGCGGCAATTACCGCCTCGAGGTCGGCACCCTCCCCCACCAGTCTGGCAATGCGGTCGCGCACCACCTGGAGCATGGCGATGTAGGCCTGGAGCTGCTCGTAGTCCGTGACCGGGCCGTGGCCGGGCACGACGGTGGTGTTCTCGTCGATCTCGGCGAGCACCGCCTGGCAGAACGCGATCACGCCATCGAGATCGCCGCCGTTGCCCACGTCGATGAACGGATAGCCGGAATTGTTGAACACGTCTCCCAGATGCACCACGTTGCTGCCGCGGAAGATCGCTGCCGTGTCGCCGGTGGTGTGGGCCGGGCCGAAATGCATGAGATCGATGCGCTCGCCGTTGAAGTGGAACTGCATGGCGCGGTCGTAGGTGATGACCGGCAGCGCCTTGTGGGGGTAGGCCTGCTGGGTGTATTGAACGGCCACCAGGTCGATGACGTGGGTGTCCAGCATCATGTCCCGTGAGTTGGCCTGTGAGACCAGCCAGGCGCCCTTCGGGCCCAGCGCCAGATTGCCGTCGGCGTGGTCGAAGTGCCAGTGGGTGTTGACCACGAAATCCACCGCACCGCCGCCGAGTTCGCTGATGGCCGCTTCCAGCTTCGGCACCAGCTCCGGGAACTGATCATCCACCAGCAGTACGCCGTCTTCGCCGCTGCTCACCAGCACGTTGCCGCCGGCGCCGAACAGCACGTGCAGGCGGTCGTTGAGACGCTGCGTGGTGATCGCGACCTCGGCGAGATCCCAGCCGAACGCCGCGGCGATGCGCGCCCGTTCGGCGTTCTGGGCCGCCTCGTCGAAGGCTTCGTGACTGTGCCCGGAGGCGGCCGGCGCCAGGACGATGGTGAGAGCCGCGAGCAGTGCGGCGGCGAACGAACGATTCCCCAAGACCATGATTCTACCCTCCCTTCAGGAGAGCCAAGGTAGCTCACCCGGCGCCGGATGACGAGGCCTCCAGCGTCGCCGGATCGCTTCCGCGCAGGCGCCTAGAGCGACCGGGCGACGTCACGCAGCGCTTCCACTACCTGGTCCAGGTCGGCGTCGTTGTGGCGTGCGCAGAGGAAGCCATGATGCCGCGGATGAGCGAACACGCCGTGACCGGCCAGCGCACCGTAAAACCGGTCACGCAACGCCCCGTGGGACGGATCCGCCGAGGTGTCGAAGTGCAGGAACGGCAGTTCCTCGAGCGGCGACAGCGTTGCCGGCAGACCCGTCTCCGTGAGCACGGCCTGCATGCCCTCGCGCAGCCGCGCGCCCGCCGCGCGGATCTCTCCAAGCACATCGCGCTCGGTGAGCGCCGTCAGCGTGGCGAGCGCTGCCGCCATCTCCATGCCGTTGGGAAAGTAGGTCGAGGAGATGAACGTCTTTGCCGAACTCTCCATGACGTCCCGGCCCCCCACCAGGGCGGTGATCGGATAACCGTTGGCCATGGCCTTGCCCAGGGCGGTGAGATCCGGGGTCACGCCGAAGCGCGCCTGGGCCCCGCCGAGGTCGATGCGAAACCCGGTGCGCACTTCGTCGAACACGAGCAGCACGCCGTGGCGCTCGGCCAGGCCGCGGACGCTGGCGAGAAACCCGGGCTGCGGCAGCTCGATCTGGGCGTCGAAGTCATGCCCGAGCGGCGTCAGCATGATGGCCGCCACCTGCTCTCGATGGGCGTCGAGCAGCGCCGCCAGGGCCGCCGCATCGTTGTAGGGAAACGCCAGCACCTCGCCGCGCTGGGAGGCCGGCACGCCGGGATCGTCCTCGACGCACCAGTCGTGCCAGCCGTGGTAGCCGCAGCGCAGAATCTTCGGGCGCCCGGTATGCGCCCGCGCCAGGCGCACGGCCGCCGTCGTGGCGTCCGAGCCGGTCTTGAAGAACAGGCATTGCTCGGCGCTCGGTACCAGCCGGGTGAGCGTCTCGGCCAGTTCCACCATGGGCGGCTGGGGCAGATTCAGGCAGAAGCCTTCGGCCGCCCGCGCCGCCGCCGCCTGATCCACCCGGGGCTCTGCGTGTCCGAGAATGATGGGGCCGTAGCCGAGCAGCAGGTCCACGTAGGTGTTGCCGTCCGGATCCCGCACCCGCCCGCCCTGGCCGCCGGAGAGAAACTTGGGGTACTGACCCTCGACGAAGTTTCCGGGGGCGCGGATACCGGCGATGCCGCCCGGAATGACGGCGCGGGCGCGCTCGAAGAGCGCGTCGGAAGAGGCGAATCGCACGGTGGAACTCCATCTGGCTGAACCCGCATTGTGCGCGGCTGCCAGCGCGCCGCCATCCGTAGTCTCCACGACGCGCCGGCGCGCCGTGGTCGCAGGACGCCGGCTAGCGCGACCGGCGCACCGCCCGATCCACCCAGATCGACTCGGTGGCCGGGTTGTAGCGGGCGTAGAACGGTCGCGCCAGAGTGCGGCACCAGGTCTGCATGCGCGCCTTGGCGTCCTGCAGGGATTCGGCAACGAAATAGGTCGGCTGGTACTCGGTGATCGGGAACTCGCACTGCGCCGCCTCGGCCGGATCCCACGGCTCGAGCCGCGGCCGCCGACGCGGCCCGCCGGCCGGCCGTTCGCGGGCGCAGGCATATTCCAGCTCGCCGAAACTCGACAGCAGCCCGGCGCCGTAGGCCTTCAGCTCGCCGCCCTCGCGCAGCAGACCGAACTCCACCGAGAACCAGTAGCAGCGCGCCAGCCGCTCGATCTCAGCGTCGCTGGCGCCGAGACTCGCCAGCCCGATCTCCTGGGACAGGTCGGCGAAGGCCGGGTCCGCGAACATCGGCGCATGGCCGATGAGTTCGTGCACCACGTCCGGCTCCGGCGTGTACAGCGGCTTCGAGTGATGGCGCAGATACTGGGTGGAGAAGAACACCCGGAACGCCAGACCGTTGAGGAAGTCGCGGGAGCCCAGGAGCCCGGCCACCGGACGCAGGCGGAAGCCGGTGCGCTGCTCCAGGAACTCACTCACCGTGCGCATCTGCGGCACGTTGTCGGCGCCGTAGCCGCACTCCGCGGCCATGACCGCGAAGGCGCGCCGGTACTCGGCGCACGCATACGGCTTGTGCAACGCCTCGAGCCGGAGGAACACCTCGCCCCAGGTGGCGATCTCGTCCGGCGTGTACTCGACCACGGGGATCGGCTGGCCGTGACGGTAGCCCCGGGCGAGGCCATCGATCATCGCCCGGCGCTGGCGGTAGGCCGCATCCATGAACCCCGGGTGGTCCGACTGCAGGTCGCTTCCGGCATCGAGGGTATGATCGGCGATGCGGTCGAGTTCGGCGACGTGGCGCGGAAACCACGGCACCTTGCGATCGTCCAGCACCAGCAGCTTCAGCGTGTTGCGCTCCAGGTCGGCGATCACCCCCTCGATGGCGCGCGCGCCGCGGCGTCCTTCGCAGTCCACGTAGAAGTCGAAGCGGCCGTCGTGGGCCGGGCGCGACTCGATGTGGGTGAGATTCACCCCGTGCCGGGAAAAATGGTGCAGCACGCCTTCCAGGGCGCCCGGCTCGTCGGCCAGCTCGATCAGCAGCGAAACGCGGTTGTTGCGTGGCGTGCCACGGTTCATGGGGAGTTCGACTCCTCCGGGCGCGTCGGGTTCGGTGGCGCCACGCCGTGGGCCTGGAACGTCCGCGCGACGGTGCCGTCGGCGACGGCGAGCGACAGCCAGGTGTCGACGAACGCTTGCCACACCGGATCCTGAGGCATCAGGTAGCCCTTCTCCTGATAGGTCAGGTTGCCGGCCATCGTGGCACACAGCTCCGGATGCCGCGACGTCTGCAGCTCGACTTCGATGCGGTCCGTGATCATCACGTCCGCGCCGCCCTCGATCAGCACGGCGAAGATGCTGCGGTTGTCGGGATGCAGCAGCTTCTGCGCGTGCCCGAGGTTGGCATCGACGAAGCGTTCGTTGGTCCCGCCCGGATTCACCACCACGCGCACGCCGGGTCGATCGATGGCGCCGAGGCTGGCGAACCCGGCGGCGGCGTCGCAGCGGGCGATCGGCGTCTTCCCTCCGACGTGGTATGGCTGCGAGAGAAAGCCGTCGCGCTGTCGTGCCAGGGTCCGCGAGATGCCGCTCATGCCGATGTCGAAGCGGCCGGCGTCGAGATCCGCCATGAGCGTCGGCCAGGCGGTGGCTACGAACAGCGCCTCGACCCCGAGGGCCGCCGCCAGGGTGCGGGCCAGGTCGATGTCGATGCCCACGAAGTCCGCCGAACCGTCCTCGCGATGGGAGAACGGCGCATAGTCCCCCGTGGTGCCCACCCGCAGCACGCGGCTGTCGAGGATCTGCGCCAGACGATGGGGGTAACGTTCGAGACCCTGCAGCGCCTGGAACAGCGCGTCGCGATTCGCCGGGCCCAGACCCTCGACGTCCACGGCGGCCGCGAACGCCTCCGCCGACGGCGCCGCTTGCCGCGCGGCCGCGGCCAGGATGGCCTCGCCCAGACGCAGCAGTTGCGGACGCACGGTGGCGTCGAGGTCGGCCGTGGTCCGCGGTCCGGGCCCGGCGGCCCAGACCCCGAACCAGTGGCGCTGAATGGCTTTCGCCGCCTCGATCTGCGCCGCGAACAGCCGTCGGCTGCTGTCACGGGTGAAACCGTAGCGCAGCGCATCCGCCGCAGCCCGGTCGAGCACCAGCGCCTCACGCTCGAGATCCTCGATGGGCAGGTCAGCGTGCCACTTCGACGCCGCCACCTCGTCCATCAGCTCGAGGCGGGCATCGATCATGCGGTACAACTCGACGGGTTCGACCGCCGCGGCGCCCCCCAACGCGAGCAGGGCGAGGCCGAGGCCCGAGCAGCTTCGGCGGAACGTGGACAAACCCGACACCGGGTCGGTTCAGGCCGGCTCGGCGTCGTCGTCGGTCGCGCCGATTCGCTCTTCGATGACCTCGATGAACAGGTCGCGCAGGGACAGCATGCCCAGCACCTTGGCTTCCTCCACGACCGGCAGATGGCGGATGTGGTGGCGCTTCATGAGCCGCAGACACCGGTCGATGGTCTCTTCGCGGCTCACGTGGATGACATCACGGGTCATGATCTCGGAAACCCGGGTGTGTTCGGAGGCCTTCTGATTCAGGATCACCTTGCGGGCGTAGTCACGCTCGGAAACGATGCCCACCAGATAGCCGTCGATCATCACCAGCAGCGCACCGACGTCGCGGTCGTGCATCATTTTCAGCGCCTCGTAGACCGATTCCAGCGGATCGATCCAGAACACCGCCTCGCCCTTGTGGGAGAGCACGTCGGCAACGGTCTTCATGGCGGTCCCCCCGATGACTGAGCCGCTATTGTACCGCCCGGCGCCGAGATCGGCTGTCTTTCAATGGCGGCACCAGCAGTGCATGCTCCCACCGTTGACCCCGGTGCTATCCGGCTCGGCGGCCGCGAAGCATTTCCCAGAGGCCGTTCGACTTAGCACAGTCCGGTGAGCGCAGTGGACTTCCCGTAAAGTCCCCCAAACGAAACGCCGGATGACAAAACTGTCAGGCATGCCGCTACTCGTCTAGCGGTACCAAAACGATGCGAAAGTCCGAATAGGGTGTTCGGATTGCAGCTCTGACAGCCCAGATACCACCGAAGAATCCGGCGATAGCGCCGACATACTTGCCGTAGTCCGGCACGCCAACGAACTCAAGTACGAAATCGGCCGCGATGCCGGCAACGATACCTACCGTGACTCCGCGCCAGACCAGACTCCACCAAACCTCGAAAACGCGGCGCCACGCGGCTTCACATTCCTTCATCCTTCCCTCCTTCGCCATCGCGCACGTGCATTTCTGAAGTGACAACACGTTCGCGGAAATCGTCAGTATCGGCTATTCAACACGGTCACGAACATCCGCTTTGGGTCACCACCGCCTGCCGGCACCTTAACAGCCAGGCGACCGCTTCAGAGCGCATACCCGCCGCTCGCTTGATTCGCTCGCGTAATGTCGCAGAACGGCCGAGGCTGTGTGAGAACCCTCGAACTGGTGGGTTCTCTGGATGCGGAGCTGCGAGAACCACAGGGTTTACCATGACTCTGCCCCAGATGACGTGGCTTTTCTCAAGGCGATCGATCCTATCGGATCGCCTTGAGCACGGTTTGTGCTCCGAGGAGGTTGATCACTCGCTTCATGTTGTAGGCAAGCACATGAAGTCCCGTCTCCGTACTGACTCGATCGAGCGCTTTTGTTAAGAAGTGCGTCGATCCCATCCAGGATTTGAGCGTGCCGAAGGGATGTTCGACGGTCGACCGCCGGATTTGCATCCGCGTGAAGCGATAGATTAACCGTTCCCCAGCGGGGCACTCATACTCATCGTCCTCAGGAACATAGCGGAACGCCGCGGTCAGCCACATCAGCTCGACGTTCCGCTTCGCTTCTCGCTCAAGGCGCCGCGATGACTGCACCTGGTTCAGGTAGCCATACACGTAGATGTTCAGCATGGTCCGCGGGTGATAGCCCGGGCGGCCCGTGCTCGCCGCCTCGGCCTTGAAGCCAAGTCCCGAGATATTCAGCTTTGTCGATGAAGACATCGATAACCCTGACTGGGCTATCTTCACCGACATAGTCGTCGATACGTTCCGGAAACAGCGTGGACTGCTGGCGGTTCTCGCCCTCGACAAAGCCGCTCATCGAGACCCTCTCCGCTGGAATGTCTTATTCTACTTGCCGCGCAGAGTTTTCACACAGCCTCGGCCAGAAGCGGCCGCTGGACGATTCCGCGGAATCAACGTTCTTCATGGCGCTCCCCTCGATGACTGAGCCGCTATTGCACCGCCCAGCGCCACAATCGGCTGTCTCTCAATGGCAGCACCAGAAGTGCGTGCTCCAGCACCGCCAGACCGGTGATGGTCCCGACCAGCGCCCAGGCCACGCGCTCGAATTCGCCGGCGCCGGGCTCGAACACGGCGAGCAGGTGCACGACGCAGGCGATTGCGCCGGCGGTCACGGAAACAGGGAACAGCGGGTTCATCGGCCGCCTGGCCATGTAGCTGCCGAGATAGCGCATGTGCGCGGGCAGCAGCTCCAGGTCCATGTTCGCTACGCCGAGGAACAGATTCAGCTTGGCGCTCCAACGCATCAGCCACAGCGTGCCAAAGGTCCACGCGGCCACCGTGTTGGGAGCGTTCCAGCACAGTAAGATCACCCCGACGCCCACGCCGATCACCGTGAGTTCGTGGTACAGGCTGACGTTGACGCCGCGGCGGAATCGCTGCCAGCCACTCAACTCCGGCGGGCAGGGGCCTTTCTCCGGACCGGTGACCACGCCCATCAGGTAGCTCATCTCGAGCCAGCCCCACAGCACCACCGCCGCAACGAAGGCGACATAGGCAGCGCTGGCCGTGGTGAGATCGACGGTCGCCTCGATGCCGGCGACCGCGGCACCGACCAGCAGCAGGCTCAGACTGAGGGTGACGACGTAGGTGCTCGCAGGTCGCCGATTGGCGAGCACCACGGCACCGGTTCCCACATACCAGGCCGCCACCGCCGCCAGAACAGGAAGCAGTACGCCCATGGCGCCTACCAGCTCGGCGCCGCCAGCACACGGGCCGGCAGTTCGTTGGGACGGACCGGCAGCACGTACAGCCGAGCGAAGACGGCGGCCGCACGCGCAGCAATGCCGATCCGGCGCAGGCCGTTCCAGATACCGCCGCGTTCGCGCGCGGTTTCGTTGGCGGCCGCCAGCGCGTAGAGTTTCTCGAGCCCGCGTTTGAATCGCGGATCGTCCAGATCCAGGGTGAAAGGAAACACCTGCCGGCTGATCTGGCTGGTGATGCGCAGCACTTTGAAGTCGTAGTCGTCGACGTCGAAGCCCATGGCCTCGTGGAGACCCGGGCGCATGTGATCGCGCACGTACATGGTGGCGAACACCGCCAGCAGGAAGAAGCGGATCCACAGCCGGTTGACGCCGCGCAGCAGCTTCGGATCGGCGCGCATGATCAGCGCGAACGCCTCGCCGTGGCGGTATTCGTCGTTACACCAGCGCTCGAACCAGCGGAAAATCGGGTGGAAACGCTTTTCGGGATGACGCTCGAACTGACGGAAGATCGTGATGTAGCGGGCGTAGCCGATCTTCTCCGACAGGTAGGTCGCGTAGTAGATGAACTTCGGCCGGAAGAACGTGTACTTCTTGTCGCGCTTGAGGCGCCCCAGGTCCACGGGAGTGCCGAAGTCCTTGAGCGAGCGATTGATGAAACCGGCGTGGCGGGCTTCGTCCCGGGCCATCAGCCGCATCAGCTCGCGGATTTCCGGGTGCTCCACCTTGCCGGCGATCTCCTGGTACAGCACGCAGCCGGAGTATTCGGCGGTCACGCTGCTGACCAGGAAATCGAGGAACTCCTCGCGCAGCTCCGGTGACATGGCGTGAATCTCGTCGGTAAAGCCGGCGGGTCGAACGAAGTGGTCCTCGTTGGCGTCGGCGGCGAACTCCCGCAGCATCTGCCGCCATTCGTCCTGCACCGAAGACAGATTGATGCGCTCCAGCGCCGCGATGTCGGTGGTGTAGAAGCGCGGCGTCAGCACGCGCTCCTCGTTGGCGCGCTGGGTCGCCTCGGCGGCGGTGGCGAAGGCGGTGACGTTGGCGTTCATCAGTTCACTCCTGTTCGAATCTCAACCCCGGGGCGCGTGCAGCAGCACAGCAAATGCCGCCACGTTGCTCGGCCCGAAGGCGTCCAGTGGGATGTGGCTCGCAGTCGCTGGATCTTCCAGCACGAGCCGGCCGTCGTCGCCGTAGGCCAGCAGAAACGGCGTCTCGGCACCGACGTCGTGCAGCGCCCGGGTGCGCGCCAGGGCACGCATGGCGCCGCGGACGAAGCCGCCGCTGCCGGGCTCGAGCGTGGCAACCACGCGGCCGTCGACGACGTCGATGACCCTGAGCGAGCCGTCGGCCTGGTCCTCGAACTGCAGCTGGCGCACCGCGTCCGCATGGGCAAGCGCCGGCTCGAAGACCCGGTCATGATCACCAAACAGGCGCACGGCGCCCACGGCCAACAGGCTGAAAGCAATCAGCGCGCCGGCGGCGAGCAGCGCGCCGCGAGGGAAGGTTTCAGCCGGCGCGTCACGCGAGTCGACCGGCGGGTTCATGACAGCACCGCCTCACCGCGATAGCGCCCGGCCACCGGCCGTTGCGTGGCCGGCGTTGGCGCTTCGGACTCCTGCGCCGCCGGTGCGTGTCGGGCCAACGCCGCGCCCAGACGATCGGCGACCTGCTCGGCGTCGGCCACGCAGCGCAGCATGATCTGCGGGTGACGCAGCCGCCAGGGTCGCGCGTGGGGCCAGAGCACCGCGTAGGACACCCGGTCGCTGCCGCCCAGCGACAGCGCGATGTCGCCGGTCCCGTTGGCATAGCGCCTCAACTCGGCGCCTTCGATGATTTTGAACGGTACGTTCAGGGTCAGCCGCAGCGCCACTCCGAAGCGCACCACCACCCGCTGGTTGGTCAGGGTGTACACGGACTCGCGGGCGCTCAACCAGGCCATCAGCGCCAGCAGGCCGATGGCGACCGCGGCTACCGAGGTGAGGCGCACCAGGGTCATTCCGATCTCTCCCAGCGGCGCGCCGTCGTGCAGCGCTTCGAGGACGAACCAGAGCGCAAGCAGGGCGAAGTAGGCGCCGACCTTGCGAACGTGAAACGCCCGGCGCGCCAGCGAGCGCCAGTCCGGGGCGCCGCGCCAGAGCACCGTCTCGCCCGGCGGCAGACGCTCGGGCAGCCCCGGTTCGGGCTCGCGCTCGAAGTCGTCGTGGCCGCTCATATCAGCGGCTCCGCACGCTGCGGCGTGGCGTAGAGCAGGCCGCCGCCGAAGTAGGCGCTGATGCGGTCCTCTTCGAGCAGCGTCACCTGATCGGGGCTCGCAAGTCCCGGGGCGCGCGCGAAATGCTCACCGAGCACGGCTTTCACCATGACCCGGGCCCGGGACTTCTCCACGTGCGCGAAGTTCACCGGCACCAGCGTGCGGCGGGTCGCTTTCGAACCCGCGGCATCGGGATCGGCGGCGGCACCGTTCTGCTCGCCGCCGGGAACGTCCACTTCGACTTCGAAGTAGCGCACCAGTGGGTCGGCGCGGTCCACCCAGACGTCGACGACACTGCCGCCGCTTTCGCCGTCTGCACCGACCACCGGCAGCCCGCGGGGATCGGGGTCCCGGGGTTCCAGACCGTAGTCCGGCAGCGCGCGCAGCGGCAGGATGCGATTCTCTCCCTCTACGGTGCGATCCGGCACGTCGCTGCGCAGCGCGAAGGACGCCGGTCCGACGCCATCCACCATCGGATCACCGGTGGGTTCCAGCGGCGCGCCGAGGAACGGCAGGTAGGGTTCGGCGGCCAGCTGCCGCGGCGGCTCGGCCCGCGGCACCGTCACCGACTGGCCATCGGCCAGCAGAAACGTCTTCGGCTCCGGTGGTCGCGGAAAGCCGATCACGTCGATGTAGGCCGAGCGTTCGGACTCCAGGGGGAAACCCTCCCGCTTGTCCTCCTTGCGCAGGTAAAGGATGAGCCCAGCGAAGAACACCCAGAACGCGTACAGCACGACCTGAGCGACGTCGATGTAACCCGTGATGGCACCCGTTTCCATTTTGCTCTCCCAGCTAACCCGGAAATTCCGCCAGCCCGAAGCGTCCGGGTGGCAGAGGCTGCGCGACCCGCACCAGCGGTCCGATCGCCACCAGGGTGACGAACAGCAGCGCAATCTCCAGGTGATAAACGAAGACGTAACCCGTTGCAGAATCCATGAGCGCGGTGCCGAGGCTACCGCTCGCCGCGAGCGCAGACACCGCGTCGCGCAATGCACCGCCGATCGCGATGCCGCCTCCCAGGGCGCAGGCCTGCACTGCCCCCCAGGCGCCGAGCGCCATGCCGTGGTGCTCGTCGCTGGACAACGCCATGACGGCCACCAGCGATCCCACCGCGAACAGCCCGCCGCCGAAGCCGATCAACACGGTGCCGACGCGGAACAACGCGGGGGATTCGAGGGGCGCCGAAAAGATCACCGCGGAGAACGCGAGTACGCCGACCAGCGCCCCCAGGGAGGCGAGCCGATACACGTTGACCCCGCGGTTGAGACGCTGGGCGGACCAGGCGAACGCGGCCAGGGTGCCGCCGGCGAGCAGCGCCGTGAGCAGCGTGGTGTCCGCCACGCCGAGCCGCAGGACCTCGCCGCCGTAGGGTTCGAGAAGAATGTCCTGCATGCCGAAGCCGGCAGTACCGAGTCCGGTGGCGACGAGCAGCCGGCGCAGACGACCGCCCCGGTCGAAGCTGCGCCAGGCCTCGCGGAAGGCGATTCGCGGCCGATCGTGGCGGGTCAGGTCCGGATTGCGCGGCTCCTGCTTCCACAGGGCGGCCACGTTCAGAGCGATACAGACCAGGGCGCAGCCCTGAATCACCTGGATCAGCCGCAGGTGCGAGAAATCTTCGAGCAGCACGCTGAACGCCAGCGCGCTCACGACGGTACCGGCGAGCAGCATCACGTACAGCAGGGCCACCACCCGCGGGCGCGACTCCGCCGGCGCCAGATCCGTGGCCAGGGCGAGACCGGCTGTCTGGGCCGTGTGCATGCCGGCACCGATGAGCAGGAACGCCAGCGCCGCGCCCAGCGCACCGGCCCAGGCCGGCCCGTGACCGTCACCGGTGAGCACCAGCAGCGCGAACGGCATGATGGCGAGGCCGCCGAACTGCAGCAGGGTACCCATCCAGATGTAGGGCACCCGGCGCCAGCCGAGGAACGAACGGTGCTGATCGGAGCGGAAGCCGATCAGCGCGCGAAACGGTGCGAACACCAGCGGCAGCGCCACCATCAACGACACCAGCGAGGCGGAGACGCCGAGCTCGACGATCATCACCCGGTTCAGGGTGCCGTTGAGCAGCACCAGCACCATGCCTGCGCTCACCTGGAACAGTGCCAGACGCAGCAGCCGCAGCAGCGGCAGGTCCGGGCTGGCGGCATCGGCGAACGGCAGCAGCCCGGGGGCCAGCTGCGTCCACATGCCCTGCCAGCCGCGGCCGATCATTCCGCGGCCTCCTCGCCCCGCACGAGCCGCAGCGCCTGGGAGGTGTAGAACCCGGAGCTCACCCGCCGATGCTCAGCCACGGTCCAGTCCCCGCCGAGGGCGCCCGCCAGGTCGCCGCGCAGATCCTCGAACCGGCAGGGACGCACGTCCGGTGCCCGGTCGCTGCGCGGAAACAGCCGACCCACGGCGCGCTTCACCGCAAGCCGCGGGGTCAGCGGTACATGGGTGAAGAGCATGCCCTGGCGCACCCGCGGGGCGAGCCCGGCGAGCGCTTCGGCGACGTCGCGCCGGCCGTAGTGAATGAGTGAATCCATGGCCACGGCGTAGTCGAACTCGCCGAGATACGGCGCGAGCATGTCGCCGCTGACGAACTCGATCATCCCGGCATCGACGTCCACCGGCAGTCGCTCCCGGGCCAGTTCCACCAGGGTCGGCGACAGATCGATGGCGGTGACCCGGGCACCACGGCGCGCCGCCTCCACCGCCAGCGCACCCGTTCCGCAGCCCGCATCGAGCACGCTCAGACCGGTGAGATCGGCGGGCAGCCAGTCGAGCAGCGTCCGGCGCATCTGCTCACGCCCGGCGCGCACACTCTCGCGGATGCGTCCAAGGGGCGCATCCGACGTGAGCTGGCGCCAGGCGTCCGCCGCGGTGCGGTCGAAATAATGGGCGATCTCGCCGCGCCGGGTCAGGTAGCTTGAAGTGTCCGTGGGTGCGCTCATCAATCGAATCCGAGAAAGTCGAACAGATCCCGGTCCTTCATCGGCTGGGCCAGGCAGGGTTCCACGCCCTGAAGCAGACGTTCGGCGAGTTGCATGTACTCGTTCTGCACCGCGCGCAGCTCGTCGGAATCGGGCATCTCGAACAGCGTCGACTTCTTCAGCCGGCTGAGCCGGATGATGTCGAGATCGGGAAAGTGAGCGACGCGATTCAGGCCCACGGCCTTGTTGAAGCCGTCGATCTGATCCGTCGCCGCGCTGCGGTTGGCGATGACGCCACCGACGCGAACGCCGTAGTTCTTCGACTTGGCGCCGATGGCGGTGACGATGCGGTTCATGGCGAAGATCGAATCGAAGTCGTTGGCAGCGACGACCAGCGCCGACTGGGCGTGCTGGAGCGGCGAAGCGAAGCCGCCGCAGACCACGTCGCCGAGGACGTCGAAAATGACGACATCAGTGTCTTCGAGCAGGTGGTGCTCCTTGAGCAGCTTCACCGTCTGCCCGACCACGTAGCCGCCGCAGCCCGTGCCCGCCGGGGGCCCGCCCGCCTCGACGCACATCACGCCGTTGTAGCCTTCGTAGACGAAGTCTTCCGAGCGCAGCTCTTCGGAATGGAAGTCCACCGACTCGAGCACGTCGATCACCGTCGGGACCAGCGTCTTGGTCAGGGTGAAGGTGGAGTCGTGCTTGGGATCGCAGCCGATCTGCAGCACGCGTTTGCCGAGTTTCGAGAACGCCACCGACAGGTTCGACGACGTGGTGCTCTTGCCGATGCCACCCTTGCCGTAGATGGCGAACACCTGCGCGCCCTCGATGGCGTCGTCCGGGTCGAGGCGTACCTGCAGGCTGCCTTCCCCGTCGCCGCGCGAGGGCTGAATGGTGATGGGTTGAGCTATGGTCATGCGGCGGCTCCCTGAGTGATGCCTTCGAGTCTGTCTTCGAGCGCCTCGCCGGCTCGCTGCAAAGCGTCCAGCATCCCGGGTTCCGGCGACCAGTAGGCGCGCTCCTGAGCCTCCAGCAGGCGGTTTGCCAGGCGCATGGAGGCGGTGGGGTTGAGTTCGGCCAGGCGGTTGCGCATCACCTCGTCGAGCACGAACGTGTTCGACAGTTCGCGATACACCCAGGGGGCGACCTGCCCGGTGGTGGCCGACCAGCCCATGGTGTTGGTGATGTGCACTTCGATCTGATGCACGCCTTCGTAGCCGTGCTCCAGCATTTCTTCGTACCAGTGCGGATTGAGAATCCTCGTGCGGGTTTCCAGCGCCACCTGATCCGAAAGGCTGCGCACGGTACCGGCGCCCTGCGTGTGATCGCCGATGAACGTCGGCACCTCCTGACCGCGCGCCTGGCGCACCGCGCGGCTGATGCCGCCGAGGGAATCGAAGTAGTGATCCACGGTGGTGACGCCGAGTTCCAGCGAGTCCAGGTTCTGGTAGGTGAGTTCCACGTGGCCGAGCACATCGGCGAGCAGCTCCGGGCGCGACGTCGGTGTCGAATCGGTGCCGTAGGCGAAGCACTTGCGCCGGGTGAACATCTCGCCGAGCTCGCCTTCGTCCTGCCACACGCCGTTGTCCACCATCATGTTGACGTTGGCGCCGTAGGCGCCGTCGGCGTTGCTGAACACGCGCAGAGCCGCATCGGCCAGGGTGCCGCCATGGGCCTGCTGGTAGGCGAGCGCGTGCCGGCGGATCGGATTCAGCTCGAGCGGTTCGTCGGCCTCGGCGGCTTTCAGCGCCGCGTCCGCCAGCAGCCGGGTCTGATTCGGCAGCAGGTCGCGGAATATGCCTGACAGGGTGATCACCACGTCGATCCGGCCCCGGCCGAGCTCGTCGAGCGGGATCAGGTCGGCTCCGGCGAGGCGGCCGTAGCTGTCCATGCGCGGCGCCGCGCCGATCAGCGCCAGCGCCTGACCGATGGCCACGCCCTCGGTCTTCAGGTTGTCCGTGCCCCACAGCACCATGGCCAGGGTTTCCGGCAGCGCCGCGCCGTCGCGCCGGTAGCGTTCCAGAAGGCAGTCCGCCTGGCGCCGGCCCTCGCTCACCGCGAAGCGGCTCGGCAGGCGCATGGGATCGAAGCCGTGCAGGTTGCGACCGGTGGGCAGGATGTCGGGGTTGCGCAGCAGGTCGCCGCCGACCACGGGCGCCACGTAGCCGCCGTCCAGGGCGTGAACGATAGCGTCGAGTTCCGTGTCGGTGCGCAGCAACACAGCGCTGCGCGCGAGCGCCGTAAGCTCCGGCGTCGTCTCGCCCTTGGGCAGGGTCTGCGGATCGCCGTCCACCAGAACCTCCAGGGTTTCGGCGTCCAGGCTCAGGGACCGGGAGCGCGCCATGGCTTCGACCATGCCACGGCGATCGGCCGCATCCGGGGCCGCGCCCACCACGTGCAGCCCGCAGGGAATCAGCGTGTGCTCCAGCTCGTCGAGACGCAGACGCAACGCCTCCACGGCGACCTCCGCGTCCTCCCAGGCCGGCTCCGCCGCATCGAGATCGAGCGCCGCCGCCTGCGCCTGAATCAGCGCCGCCAGGCGTTCGAGTTCCGTGGCGTTGCTGCTTCCGGCGCGAAACCGGTTCAGCGACCCGCGCAGATCGCTCAGACCCTGGTAGAGACCGGCTTCCGCCACCGGCGGCGTCAGGTAGGTGATGGTGGTGGCCTGGGCACGGCGTTTCGCGATGCTGCCTTCCGACGGGTTGTTGGCGGCATACAGGTACAGGTTCGGCAGCGCGCCGATGAGCCGGTCCGGCCAGCACTCGGCGGACAGTCCCGCCTGCTTGCCGGGCATGAACTCGAGCGCACCGTGGGTGCCGAAGTGCAGCACCGCGGCGGCGCCGAAGTCATGCTTGATGTAGCGGTAGAAGGCCGCGAACGCGTGAGTGGGCGCGAAGCCGCGCTCGAACAGCATGCGCATCGGGTCACCTTCGTAGCCGAAGCCCGGCTGCACGCCGACGAAGACGTTGCCGAAGCGCGCACCGAGCACCTGAAGGTTCGACCCATCGGTCTGAATCCGTCCCGGTGCCGGCCCCCACTGCGCTTCGATCTCCGCGAGGTGGGGTTCGCGAGCCACATGCTCTTCCAGCGGAATCTCGGTATGCACGTTGGCCGCGCTGCCGTAACGATCGCGGTTGCCGTTCAGCAGCCGATCGCGCAGTTCGGCCACCGACTCCGGCAGCTCCACGCGGTAGCCCTCGCGGGCCAGACGCTCGAGGGTGTTGAACAGCGAAGGAAACACCGCCAGGTGCGCGGCCGAGCCGGTACCACCGGAGTTCGGCGGGAAGTCGAACAGCACCACGGCAACCTTGCGTTCGGCGCGGTCCGAGCGGCGCAGATCCACCAGCTTGCGCACCCGCTCTGCCAGGGTCGCCGCGCGCTCGGGATGCGCCGCCATACGTCGGGCATCGGCACCGTCCGTGCGGGAACGACCCCCGTAGACCATCGCGCCGCCGGCGCCGTCGAGCTCGGGAATCGCCACCATCATGGTCGCTTCGAGCGGCAGCAGGCCGCGTTCGCTCGCCTGCCACTGCTCCAGGGTCTGGAATTCCAGCGCCTGGGCCGACAGATACGGCACATCGAGGCGGCTCAGCAGCGCTTCGGCGGCCGCGGAATCGTTGTATGCCGGTCCGCCGACCAGGGAGAAACCGGTGAGTGACACCACCGCGTCCACCGTCGGCCGACCGTCCTCGATGAAGAACGCCTCCACCGCCTCACGGGCGTCGAGCCCGCTCGAGAACGCCGGCACCGGCTCGAGCCCCCGCGCCTGCAGCGCGTCGATCACGCCGTCGTAATGGGCCGTGTTGCCGGCCAGCACGTAGGATCGCATGACAATCAGACCAACCCGTCCGGACGCTTGTCTCACACGCGGCAGAGCCGCCGGATCGGAGCCGATGCGCCCCGCGATCTGCGGGTGGTAAACGCCGACTTCCGGATACTCGACGGGGGCATCGGCCTTGCAGCGACCGCCAACGTTTTTGCGCGGGCCCGAGGCGTAGCGCCCCACCAGCAGCCGGATGAGATTGGTGATGTTGTCCTGGGAGCCGAGCAACCAGTAGCGCATGGCGAGGAAATAGATGCGCAGATCCTGCGCGGTGCCCGGTATGAAACGCAGGATCTGCGGCAGCCGGCGCAGCACGGCCATCTGCCGGGCGCCCGCAGTGGCTGGCTGGCCATTGTCCTTCGGTTTGCCGCGGAGCTTCTTGAGCAGCGCCAGGCCGCCGCCGTCGGACTTGCTCATGTCCAGCGAACCCATGCGCGTCAGGCGCGACACCTCGGGTGCGGCGAGACAGCAGATCATGGCGTCGCAGTGGGGCCGGCGTGCCTCGAGGGCATCGCGCACCGCCTCGACGTGATCCTCCATGAACAGCATGCTGGCGAAGATGATGTCCGCGCGGGCGATGTCCGCCCGGCAGGCGTCGAGTTCCGCGGGATCACCGCACCACTCGGAAGCGGAGTAGAGCTTCAGCTCGAGGCCGGGGACCTCACGCGCAAGCGCGCTCCTGGCCAGATCGGTCGCACCGGCCAGGTGGCTGTCCAGCGTGACCATCACCACCCGCACGGGCGTGGCGTCAACGGCCGAAGTGTGCTTTGGCATCGTACAGTGTCTCGATGGTTATCTCTGTCAGGCCGCGCTCGCGGGCGTAGGCTTCGGTGTTGTTGCGGGCTTTACCGCGCACGAAGAAGGGAATCTTCTTCAGCTCGCGGGAGGCGTCGTCGGTCCAGCCGGTGGCGCAAGCCGTTTCGGTGGCCACGGTCTCGACCTCGCCTGCCCCCTCACGCGCCTCGAGCCGCGTTTCGGCGGCCAGGTGCGATGCCCCGTGATCGCCGAACTCGAAGTCCTCGCGGAACATCTGCAGCAGATGCTCCTCGAGGCCCATGGTCAGCGGGTGCACCCAGGTGTCGAAAATCACGTTGGCGCCTTCCCACCCCATCTGCGGCGAGTAGCGCGCCGGAGCGTCCTGGACGTGGAACGGGGCCGAGATCACCGCGCAGGGAATACCCAGGCGCTTCGCGATGTGGCGCTCCATCTGGGTACCGAGCACCAGCTCCGGCGCCAGCTCGGCCACCAGCGCCTCGACCTCCAGGTAGTCGTCGCTGATCAGCGCATCGAGCCCCAGCGACTTCGCGCAGGCGCGAACCTGACGCGCCTGCTCGCGGGCGTAGGTGCCCAGACCCACGACCTCGAAGCCGAGCTCCTCGCTGGCGATTCGCGCGGCGGCACACGCGTGGGTGGCGTCGCCGAAGATGAAGACGCGCTTGCCGGTGAGGTAGGTGGAATCCACCGAGCGCGAGTACCAGGGCAGCCGCGAGCGTGCCGGTTCGAGCGGCGGCGTGAGATCGAGCAGCGCCGCGAGCTCGGCGAGAAACGCCTGGGTGGCGCCGACGCCGATGGGGACGGTCGTGACCATCGGTTGCCCGAAGGTCTTCTCCAGCCAGCGGCCGGCGGTTTCCGCAATCTCGGGATACAGGCAGACGTTCACGTCGGCGTCCGGAAGGCGCTGCAGATCCCGGGGCGAGGCGCCGGCGGGCGCTACCACGTTCACGTCCACGCCCAGGTCGTCGAGCAGCCGGCTGACCTCGATCACGTCGTCGCGACAGCGGAACCCGAGCGCCGTCGGTCCCAACAGATTCGCTCGGGGGCGAGCCCCGGGCGCGCGCGACGGCGTCGGACGCTCTCTGAGCTCGGCAGCAATGGGATTCAGCAGCGCCCGCACCAGGTGGTAGAAGGTCTCGCTGGCGCCGAAATTCTCCTTGCGCGAGTAAGCCGGCAGCTCGAGCGGCACCACGGGGACCGGCAGATTCATGCCCCTGGCAAGGGCGCCGGGCTGATCCTGAATCAGTTCCGCCGTGCAGGACTCCCCTACCAGCAGCACTTCCGGTTTGAAGCGCTCACAGGCGTCCGCCAGGGTCCGCTTGACCAGCGCCGCGGTGTCACCGCCGAGGTCCCGGGCCTGGAATGTGGTGTAGGTGACCGGCGGACGCCGGTCGTGGCGTTCGATCATGGTGAACAGCAGGTCGGCGTAAGTGTCGCCCTGGGGCGCATGGAGCACGTAGTGCACGTTGCGCATGGAAGTGGCGATGCGCATCGCGCCGACGTGGGTCGGCCCTTCGTAGGTCCACAGGGTGAGCTTCACGACCCGCCTCCGCCGCCGACGCTGGCGGCGAGGCGTGAGCGGCGCGCCAGCGGCCGGGCGAACAGCTCGGCGAGATCCGCCGCCTGCTCGTAGCCGTGTACCGGACTGAACACCAGTTCGATCGACCACTTGGTGATTCGCCCCTCGGCTTCAAGCGGATTCGCGAGTCCGAGCCCGCAGACCACCATGTCGGGATCGTCCAGCGCGACGCGATCCAGCTGGCGCTCGACGTCCTGGCCTTCTGACAAGCGTACCGACGTAGGCAGACGATCGAGTTCGGCACCCACTACCTGGCGGTCGAGAAACGGCACGCCCACCTCGGCAAGCTCCATGCCGCACTCTTCGGCGAGGAACCGGGCAAGAGGAATTTCCAGCTGCGAATCGGGAAGAAACGTGATGCGCTGGCCGGCGAGACGCTCGCGGTAACGCTCGAGCGCGCGTTGCGCCCGGCCGGCCGGCGCCGCCGTGACCGCGGCGAAAGCCTCGGCGCTCACCCCGAACTCGGTCGCCGCCGCGCGAAGCCAGTCCGTCGTCCCGACGACGCCGAACGGAAAGGCTGCGGCAACATGGCGACCCCCGCGCGCGACCAGCGCGCGCAGCGTCTCGCCGAGAAACGGCTGGGCCAGCAGCACCCGGGTCCCTGGCCCCACGGCCGGGAGTTCCGCCGTGCGCCGCGGCGGCAGAAACTCAACCGATCTGATGCCGAAGGCCCCGAACAGACGCCGGAACTGATCCTCCACCACTTCCGGCAACGCGCCCACGACCAGCAGGCGCTCGGCATCGTCTGCCGGCAGCTCGTCCACCAGAGCGCGCAGACAGGCGTCTTCGCCCTGGGTGAACGTGGTTTCAATGCCGCTGCCGGAGTAGCTGAGCACCCGGGTCCGGCCGGCGTGGGTCCGGGTCAGGCGCCGCGCGGCGACGCCGAGATCGAGTTTGATGACCTCCGACGGACACGAGCCGACCAGAAACAGCGTGCTGATGTCGGGTCGCCGGGCGAGCAGCTGGTCCACGACCCGATCGAGTTCGTCGTGACAGTCGGCCATGCCGGAGAGATCGCGGTCGTCGAGGATGGCGGTGGCGAAGCGGGGCTCGGCAAAGATCATCACGCCGGCCGCAGACTGGATCAGATGCGCGCAGGTTCGCGAGCCGATCACCAGGAAGAAGGCATCCTGCATCTTGCGATGCAGCCAGACGATACCGGTGAGCCCGCAGAACACTTCGCGCTGGCCACGCTCCCGCAGAATGAAACGTTCTTCGCCACAACCGGCAGCCGCCGGATCGACGAGTTCTACGGGATTGACGCTCACCCGCGCGATTCCGCCAGGGCAAGCCCGAGGCCGGCGGCGGGCGCGGGTTCAGGCCCCTCGCCCCAGGCAACGTCGCGTCGCGCGCGGCGGAACTTGAGCAGGAACTGGGTGGCGTTGACCGAGTACGCGGCGTAGGCAGCCAGGGCCAGCAGCATCTGCTGCGTCGGCGTCCCGAGATCGTACAGCCATGCCAGCAGGTAGGCGCTGTGCAGCGCAATCACCGCCATGCTGACCACGTCCTCCCAGAAGAACGCCGGCGCAAAGAGATAGCGGCCGTAGACGTCGCGCTCCCAGAGCGCGCCCGTGATCATGATGGTGTAAAGAAAGGCGGTCTTGACGATGACGGAGACGGTGGCGGCACCGAGGCCGGCTCCGCTCATCAGGAAGCGCAATACGAGCACCAGGCTGACAGCGAAAGCGAGGAACTGCAGGGCCGCAAGCACCCCCTGTACCGGGGTCCAGATCGAGGCGTCACGGCGTCGGCGCTGGTCGGCGGTGTACAGTCGGCCGGCGCTGGCTGGGCGTGTGCCGGACGTCGCTGCCATGAATTCCCCTCTTGCGTCGTGTCTGAGGGGCAATATAGGCAGCGCGCGCTTGCAATGTCAATCAAAGCAGACGTAAACTCGCATTTACACAATCATTTGCGACCGGCAATTTCCAGCCGGTTTGACCAGGAGTGTCAATGGGGGTTTACTTCAGCATGAGCGGGCCAGCGCTTTCCGCAGCCCATGCAACCATCAGCAGTCGGTTGCCATTGGCGACGCTGAGCAAGATCCGGAGCCTGGGAACTGAAACCTGAGGGCGAACGCCTCAGGGCAAATGGGGGAGCGCTTCGTGGCCGAATCCATCATTTCTTCAACCGCCGACGCGCTGTTGCGGCGCATGACCTTCCGCAAGGCGCACGCTCACCGCGTGCTGCCCCTGGCGCTGTCGAGCCTGGTCGAGGAAGAAGTCATTCCGCGCCTGCACAGACCGGCGTCGCGCATCGAGCCCGCCGCGCAGGGTTGCGGAGTGTGGGGCGAACTCGACGGGTTCGTCCGGCAGCGCCCGCCGCCGCCGCCGGAAATCGGTCATCGCGACGTCACCCTCGTTGCCAAGGCGCTGCTCAAGCAGGACCTGCACGGCGCCTGGCGCGTGGTCAAAACCAAGTTCGACGCCGGCGTCGACAGCGAACGTCTGGCCGTGGAACTGCTCGGTCCGGTGGCCCGGCATCTCGGTGAGCTGTGGGAAGCCGACCGCTGCAGCTTTGCCGACGTGACCCTCGGAGCCGGCTATCTGCACCAGCTGCTGCGCGATGTCAGCACGTGCCTCGACCATTCCGCTGAGACGCCCGGATACCATCACCGGGTGCTGCTGCTGCCGGCGCCCGGCGAGCAGCACATTCTCGGACTGTCAATTCTCGGCGAGAGTTTCCGACGCCGCGGCTGGGACGTCTGCGGCGGCCCGGCCCAGGACCGCGCCGAGTTGCGCGAGCTGATCCGACGCGAGCACTTCGACCTGATCGGGTTCTCCGTCGGCGCCGACCGCTGGCTCGAAGGACTGTCCCTCGACATTGAGCAGTTCCGCCGCCAGTCGCGCAACGGCAACCTGCAGGTGCTGGTCGGCGGCTTCGCGATCGAACGGCGCCCGCAGCTGGTCACAGAGCTCGGCGCGCATCTGAGCGTGAGCGACGCGCGGCTGGCGCCCGACGCCGCATTGTCTATGCTGGAGGAGTCTGAGCACCCCTGATTCGTGCTAGCATGGCGGATTATTTTTGCTTCCCAGATTTGAGCGGAAAGCACCATGGAGTTGTTAGCCGACGAGTTTATCGACCCGGCCTCTGCCGCTAGACTGGCGCAGGCCGCGTCCGATATCGCCCTGATTCTCGACGGCAACGGCGTGGTGCTGGACGTCATCGTCCGCGACGCCGACCTTGCCGAAGCCATGCAGGGCAACTGGCGCGGACGGCCCTGGATCGAGACCGTCACCAGCGAAAGCCGCGAGAAGGTCGAACTGCTGCTGCAGGAAGCCCGCGACCTGGCCGAACCGACCTGGCGTCAGATCAATCACCTCACCGGCCGCAGCGACTTCGATCGCCCGGTGCGTTACTGCGCCATGAAGATGAACGGCGACGACCGCTACCTGGCACTGGGCCGCGATCTGCATACGGTGGCCGAACTGCAGCAGCGGCTGATCGATGCTCAGGAAACCACCGAGCGCGACTACTGGCGCCTGCGCCAGGCCGAGTCCCGGTTCCGTCTGCTGTTCCAGGTCACCTCCGACGCGGTGATGGTGGTCGAAGCGGAGAACCTTCGCATCATGGAAGCTAACCCGAGCGCCGAGCAGGCCCTCGGCTGGGAGCGCGGTCCGGGCAATTCACGACTGCTGTCCTATTTCACCCCGGAACAGGGCAAGGTGGTCCAGTCCACTCTCAACCGCGCCCAGTCCACGGGTCACGCCGAGGCCTCCGACATCGTCCTGCTCGATTCCGAGCGCCGCTGGTCCCTTTCCGCCTCGGCGCTGCGCTACGGCAACACCGCGGTGTTCATCCTGCGCATGACCAGCGCTGCGGATGCAGCCAGCATTGCGCAAGACCCGGAGTCCCAGCGCATTCTGCGCCTGGTGGAAGACGCCCCCGACGCCATCGTCATCACCAACGAGGCCGGCCGCATCCTGTCCGTGAACCATGCGTTCGCGGAGTTTGCCGAACTCGCCAGCGACACTCAGGCGCTCGGCTCCCAGCTCGCCGAATGGCTCGGCCGTTCGTCGGTGGATGTCAACGTGCTGCTCGCCAATCTGAAGAAGAACGGACGCATCCGCCTGTTCAACACCAGCCTGACCAGCGCCCACCAGGTCGCCACCGACGTGGAGGTCTCGGCGGTCACCATCAGCGAAGGCGGCGACACCTGCTTCGGCTTCATCATCCGCAGCACGGCCCAGCGCATCGCCGACTCGGGCGTCGGCAGCAACGGCAGCAGCCGCTCGGTGGAACAGCTCACCGAACTGGTCGGCAGCGTGCCGCTGAAAGAACTGGTCCGGGAGTCCGCCGACCTCATCGAACGGCTGAGCATCGAGGCTGCTCTGAAGCTCACCAACGGCAACCGCGCCGCCGCCGCCGAAATGCTGGGACTGAGCCGCCAGAGCCTGTACGTGAAGCTGCGCCGCTACGACCTCGGCGACAAATCCCAGGACAGCAACGGCGACTGATACCACCCTCCAGCTGGCGCGGAGTCAGCGGCCCATCACCCGGAAAGTGTAAGTTGTAATTGACACGACAAAGTGTCAAGCATACGCTGGCAAGATGGTCGTGCCAGCCCCCTCCGCGGTCCTCGAACTCCTGAAACCCATCACCTGGTTCGCGCCGATCTGGGCTTTCGCCTGCGGCGCAGTCTCGTCCGCGGCGTTTCCCGGGGGACTCCTCGAAGACGGCCGCTGGCTCGCGCTGCTCGGCGGCCTGGCGCTCGCCGGTCCGCTGGTGTGCGGCACCAGCCAGGCGGTCAACGACTGGTTTGACCGTCATGTCGACGCGATCAACGAACCCGACCGACCGGTGCCGTCCGGGCGCATTCCCGGCCGCTGGGGACTCTACATCGGCGTGCTGTGGACGACGTTGTCCCTGCTGGTGGCCGCCGCTCTCGGCCCCTGGGTGCTGGCCGCCGCCGCGTTCGGACTGACCCTGGCCTGGCTCTACAGCGCCCCGCCCCTGCGCCTGAAGCGCAACGGCTGGTGGGGCAACAGCGCGGTCGCCATCTGCTACGAAGGCTTGCCGTGGCTGACCGGCGCCCTGGTGGTCGCCTCGGTTCTGCCGGGCTGGAAGGTCACCGGGGTCGCCGTGCTCTACAGCCTCGGCGCCCACGGCATCATGACCCTCAACGACTTCAAATCCGTGGACGGCGACACCCGCATGGGGCTGCGCTCCCTGCCCGTGCAGCTCGGCGTCGAGCGCGCGGCACAACTCGCCTGCGCAGTCATGGCGATTCCGCAGATGGTGGTCATCGGCCTGCTCTGGAATTGGGGCCTGCCCGGCTACGCCAGCATCATCGGCGTCCTGCTGATCACTCAGTTCTTGCTCATGGGCCGGCTGCTCGACGATCCGCACGGCCGCGCCCCGTGGTACAACGCCACCGGCACCAGCCTCTACGTGCTCGGCATGCTGGTGGCCGCGCTGGCCCTGCGCAGCCTGCCGGTCGCAACGGCATGAGCGCGCCGGGGGCCCTCAGCTGGCTCGGCATCGTCCGCCTCGGGCTGGTGCAGACCTCGCTCGGCGCCATCGTCGTGCTCACTACGTCCACCATGAATCGGATCATGGTCATCGAGCTGGCGCTGCCCGCCATGATTCCCGGCTTCCTCGTCGCTCTGCACTACGTCGTGCAGCTGTCCCGGCCCCGCTTCGGTCATGCCTCCGACGAGTCGGGTCGGCGCACGCCGTGGATCATCACCGGCATGGCGATTCTTGCCGTCGGCGGAGTCCTCGCCGCGGTGGCCACCGCCTGGGCCGACAGCGCGCGCTATGCGGGCCTTGCCTGCGCCGTGCTCGCCTTCGTGCTCATCGGCCTCGGCGTGGGACTGTCAGGAACGTCGCTGCTGGCGCTGCTCGCCCGCCAGGTCGGCCCGCGCCAGCGCGCCGCCGCCGGCAGCGTGGTGTGGATCATGATGATCGCCGGTTTCGTGGTCACCGCCGGTGTGGTCGGCCAGTTCCTCGATCCCTACTCCGGCGAACGCCTGGTGGTCATCACTGCCATCGTCGCCGCCATCGCGCTGACCGTCACCGTGCTCGCCGTTACCGGAATCGAGCCATGCGCCCCTGTCAGAGCGGCCGTCGTGCCTGCGCCAACGACCGACGGCGCCGCTCGGGGCGTCGCCTTCCGCTTCGCGCTGGCCACCGTCTGGGCCGATGATCGGTCGCGCACGTTCACCGTGTTCGTATTCGTCTCGATGCTCGCCTACAGCACTCAGGACCTCATTCTCGAGCCCTTTGCCGGCGCGATCTTCGGAATGACCCCAGGGGAATCCACTCAGCTCGCCGGCGTGCAGAACGCCGGCGTGCTGCTCGGCATGCTGCTCGTCGCTGTGTCCGGCAGCCTGTTGCCGAACCGTCGCACCGCGGCCCTGCGTACCTGGGTGGTGGGCGGCTGCGCCGCCTCGGGCGCCGCATTGCTGGGCCTCACCTGCGCCGGCATCAGTGGACCGGGCTGGCCGCTGGCCGCTTCGGTGTTTGCTCTCGGCCTTGCCAACGGCGTGTTCGCGGCGGCAGCCATCGCCATGATGATGGCGCTCGCCGGTGCGCACGGCGACGGCCGCGAGGGTGTGCGCATGGGCCTGTGGGGCGCTGCCCAGGCCATGGCCTTCGCCCTCGGGGGTTTCCTCGGTACCGCCGCCATCGACGTACTGCGCCTGCTGCTGCCGTCTCCGGCACTGGCCTACGCCTCGGTGTTCGCCATCGAGGCCTGCATTTTCCTGATTGCCGCGCACCTGGCGCGCGGCATTCGCGTTCCCGACGCAGCCCCGGCGCAGCCCGCCGAGATGTCGAATCACGAACCCTGGAGGCTCTCCACATGACCCGCGCTTGCGATTACGACGTCATCGTCATCGGCGGCGGCCCTGCCGGCGCTACCGCCGCCACCGAACTCGCCGGCGACGGCCACCGGGTTCTGCTGGTGGATCCCGGCGCCCGCATCAAGCCCTGCGGCGGTGCGGTACCGCCGCGCCTGGTCGACGAGTTCAACATTCCCCAGCGACTCGTGGTGGCGCACATCAACAAGGCGCGCATCATTTCGCCGCGGGCCCGCTACGTGGACATGCCCATCGACGGCGGCTACGTCGGCATGGTGGACCGCAAGGACTTCGACGAAGCGCTGCGCAAGCGCGCCGAAGAAGCCGGCGCCGAACGTCTGCGCGGCGCCTTCGTGCGCCTCGCCGAGAACGCCGATGGCAGCACCGTGGTGCAGGTCCGCGATCCGGATGGCAGCACCCGGGACCTGACCTGCCGCATCGTGGTCGGCGCCGACGGCGCCAACTCCCAGGTTGCCAGCCAGGGCCTGTACAACGCCTCGCGGATGTCCCAGGTGATGAAGCGCGACGAGGTTCTGCGTTTCGTGCCCGGCGAGAACCCCATGCACCACGTGGCCGCCTACCACGAGATCATCGAGGCGCCCCGGGACGACTTCGACGGCCGGCGCTGCGACGTCTACTACGACAGCACCCTGTCCCCCGACTTCTACGCCTGGGTCTTTCCCCACGGCGATACCGTGAGCGTCGGCGTCGGCACCGCCCAGCGCGGGTTCCCGCTGCGCCAGGCCGTGACCGCGCTGCGCGACCGGCTCGGCCTCACCGGCCAGGAAACGGTGCGCCGAGAGGGCGCGCCGATTCCCCTGCACCCGCTGAAGCGCTGGGACAACGGCCGCAACGTCATCGTCGCCGGCGACGCCGCCGGGGTGGTGGCACCCGCCTCCGGCGAAGGCATCTACTACGCCATGGTCAGCGGCCGGCTGGTGGGCCGGGCCGTGGCGCGGACCCTCGACACCGGCAACGCCAGGGCGCTGCGCCAGGCGCGCAGCGCCTTCATGCACGAGCACGCCCAGGTGTTCCGCGTGCTCGCCATGATGCAGAAGTACTGGTACACCACCGACGATCGCCGCGAGCGCTTCGTGCGCATCTGCGAAGACCGCGACGTGCAGCATCTGACCTGGAAGGCCTACATGGACAAGCGCCTGGTCCGCGCCAAGCCGTTTGCGCACGCGCGGATCTTCTTCAAGAACGTCGGCCACCTGACCGGACTTGCTTCGGCCTGACCGGCGCTGTCATTCTCCCCGACCCAACGGCTCGGTGAGACGATTCGATGACAGCCTATCTGGTGGCCGGCGGCATCGCCTTCGTTGCGGCGATGCTCGGCGGCCTCGCCACCGACATCGGCGACTGGTACCGCAATCTCCAGAAACCGTCCTGGCAGCCGCCGGACTGGTTGTTCGCGCCGGTATGGACGCTGATCTTCGCCCTCATTGCCTGGTCCGCGGGTGCGGCCTGGCTGGCCGCCACGCCCGAGGTGCGCAGCGTCCAGGTGGTGCTGCCGTTCGCCGCCAACCTGCTGCTGAACGTCGCCTGGAGTTTTCTGTTCTTCCGCCTGCAGCGGCCACGCCTGGCGCTCAAGGAGCTGCTGCTGCTGTGGCTGTCCATCGTCGTGCTGATGGCCGCACTGTGGCCGATCTCCGAGTTCGCCGCCCTGCTGCTCCTGCCCTATCTGCTCTGGGTCAGTTTCGCCGGCTGGCTGAACCTGACCATCGTCCGCCTGAATCCCGCGGTCGGCTGACGTCGTGGATGGCGCCTGGACGTGGCTGATCGACGGGATTCTGCTTCTCGTGCTGATCGAGGCGCTTTTGCTGTGGTGGCGTCAGCGGCAGGCGCCGCGACGCGACCGGCTCGCCAGCCAGCTCACCCTGGCCTCCGGCGCCGGCCTGATGCTGGCGCTGCGAGCCGCCATTGTGGATTCCAGCAGCGGACTGCTGCTCGCCCTGGCCCTCGCACTCGTCGCCCACGCTGCCTGGCTGTTCATCAGCCTCCCGGCCAGGTCCTGAGGACGAGAAGCGGCACGGGCCCAACTTCGATCGGGGGGTGCTGATGAAAAAGGCTCTGAAACTCCTGCACACCCTCGGCGCCATCGGCCTCACCGGGGCCCTGATCGTGCACCTGATGCTGCTCGCCCAACTCCCTCACCTCGAGACCCTGGCCGAGCAGGCGGCACTTCGTGAAAGCATCGCCACCGTCGCGCGCTGGCTGCTGCTGCCGTCGCTCACCGTGGTCCTCGCCTGCGGGCTGCTGTCTCTGGCCGCCCACCCGCCGTTCCGCGAGGCGCGCTGGGTGTGGATGAAAGCGCTGCTCGGTCTCTCCGTGTTCGAGGGCACACTGGTGTCGATCCAGGGGCCCGCGGTGCGCAACGCCGAACTCACCGCGCGCGCGCTCAGTGGCGAGCTGGATCCGGCTCGGCTCGCCGGGATGATGCACTCCGAATGGGGCGCGCTGTGGGTGATTCTCACCGTGGCCGTGGCCAACGTCGTGCTCGGGGTGCTGCGCCCGAGCCTGCGACGACGGCGCAGAGCGACTGCGGCGGAAACTCAGAGCTGATCGCCGGTCAACCAGCGCGCAATCGTCTGGGAGATCTTGGCGTTTGGTCGGGAGGCCAATCTATGGTTAAGCGGATTGATTGGAGTCTGATGTCGAGATACTGGCGCACTGCGGTGGTCCTCGCCATGGTGAGCGCAGTGCCTATCTCGTATTCCGAACCGGAGTCGCTCGGGAGACCATTATCCAGCCCATGAGTTTGGTGATGCCGCTGCCGATCCGCCGGAAAGGGCATTGGTCGTCGAAGACCTGCTATCGGACGGCATGAGTGGCGAACCAGTGAATTTCCGTGGTGTTGAATCACAAGTTGTTCCGCTAGATGCCGGTCCAACACTTGTGTGGGCTGAGATCGTGCCCCGGAAAATATGGACGATCCCGGGCCGGGGATCTGCCTGTCCGATGGACACGCAACAGGTAGTGCGGGCGACCTGGTCAGGAGGTGTGCGGTTGCCAAGCGGGGAGGATCCCGGCGACATCGAGCGAGAACTCTATCGAGTGACCGTGACGAATCCCGATAGTTGCTGCAGGACATCTCGTCGATCCAAACGGGGATCTGAACCCTGATACACAGATCGGGGTTGGAAACTAGCGTCGGGAAAAAACACCGGGGACAATCGATATGCGAAAAGTGACTCAGCTGACCCTTATCGCCGCGTTGATACCACTACCAACAAGCGCTCAGGTTGCGCAAGGCTTCTTCGACGTGGAAATCAGGCACGTTCCAGTAGCCGGAAACCTACACATGATTCAGCGAGTCGACGGCTTCGCAAACGTCGGCGTCTTTGTTGGAGAGGAAGGCGTGCTTCTTGTCGACTCTCAGTTCGAACCACACGCAGCCGATCTCGTCGCGGCGGTGAGACAAATCAGTGACGGCGAGATTCGTTTCCTGATCAACACGCACGTGCACCCCGATCACATCGGCGGAAACGCAACTCTCGCCGCCAGCGACGTATTGATCTTTGCGCATGACAATATGCGGGTGCGCATGCTGGAGCGCCGGCTGAGGTTTCCACGAGGAAACGGAGGATTTGCCCCACAGGCGCCAGCCGACGCGCGCCCCTTCATCACTTACGACAATGGTCTGACGTTCCACTTCAACGGCGAGGAGGTAAGAGTGTTCCGGGCGCCGCCCGCGCACACGGACGGCGACACGTTCGTACATTTCCCGGAATCCGATGTTCTTCATCTTGGCGACGTGTTCCGTACTACGAGTTATCCCATTATTGACGTCTACAACGGCGGTACCCTTGCTGGAACAGTCGAGGCCCTTGACCTGGCGATCAGTCTCGCCGGTCCGAAGACGAGAGTGATCCCTGGCCACGGAATCGATGCAGTGGGAAAACGAGAACTCGAACGTTTTCGAAACATGATCGTTGATGTCAGGGAGCGAGTGCGCGACTTGATCGCCCAGGGAAACACTCTTGACGAGGTGATGGCTGCAAACCCGACAGCAGACTTCGAGAAGGAGTGGGGGAATGTACCTACGTGGTCAGCAAACGATTTCGTTCCCATTGTCTACCACCAGCTCGGAGGGGGATCACTTTACGAGCGGTAGCGAAGACGCGCCAATGCCCGGATCTTCGAGCACGAGTTCGTCCTCTAATGCTTATCCGGCCTGGCAACCATGCTCGAACTCGTCCACAGGGCCGAGAACTGCAGTCCTCTCCATCGGTCATGAGACCGCGAAGGATCGGTCGGTCGCGACATGACCCATCGTACACCGCAGCGTAAGCTGGAAGCCTGCAATGAATCGGAGCTGTCGATGCGATTTCCAGACCCCGACCTGATTGCGGATCCCTATCCCAGCTTTGCCGACTGGCTGGCGGAACATCCCATCTGGCGCGATCCAGCCACGGGCCACTGGGTGCTCACCCGTCATGACGACGTCCGGTCGGTCCTCAAGAACTCCACGGCGTTCTCATCCAGAGCAATGGGAGAGACGGGTAACCCGCTGCCGCTGCTGACCGACGATCCACCCAAGCACACCCAGCTGAGGAAGCTCGTCGACCGAGCATTTACCGTGAGAATGCTGAGGCAGATGGAGGACTGGGTCGTGAAGCTGGCGGACGACATGGTCGGCGCATTGCCGGCGGGAGCGCCGGTGGACATCGTTCAGGACCTGACCATCCCCCTGCCCGTCGCGGTGATCTCCCGGATGATGGGCATTCCCAACGCGAGGGCCGAGGACTTCAAACGCTGGTCCGATGCCCTGACGGGAACGCTCGCCGGGAGCTCGCTCGCCGACCGGGAAAAGGACGTGATGGAAATGGCCATGTACTTCCAGTCGCTGATTCCAGAGCGTCGTGACGACCCTGGCGATGATCTGGTCAGCGCGGTGGTGAACGCGGAAATCGACGGTCAGCGCCTCACGGACCAGGAAATCGTCGGCTTCAACATCCTGCTGTTGATTGCTGGCAACGAAACCACCACCAATCTGCTCGGGAACCTGCTGAACATCCTGGTCGAACGGCCAGATCTGTACGAGCGGCTGCGCGCCGAGCCGGCACGGATCGACGCTGCGATTGAAGAAACACTTCGTTTCGATCCGCCGGTACAGTTTCTGATGCGAAAGGCCACCACGGCGATGGCGTTTCACGGCCAGACCGTCGCACCGGGCGAAAACGTTACCGTGGTGATGGCCGCGGCGAATCGGGATCCGCGGTCTTACGAGCAACCCGAGGTCTTCGATCTGGACAGACCGAAGAACCATCATCACACCTTCGGCTTCGGCATCCACTTCTGCATCGGCGCGCCTCTGGCGCGCCTGGAGGCGCGCCTCGCCATGCGCGCGTTGCTCGCCCGCTTCCCCGCAATCCGGCGGGCCGACGATCCGGACAGAGTGAACGAGCGGGTGGCCTCGCCGCTGCTGCGCGGTTTCCACCATCTGTGGGTGGCGTTCTAGCGGCCGACACGCGCGGAACCAGGCCAGGGACCTGGCTCCAGCGCCGGAGCCGTCGCTTCAGGTCGACGTCCTGCCAGGGATCGTCAGCTCAGGGCGCGGATCCCAGCGCCGGGTAATCCGCGGCCATCTGCGCGCCACCGAGCGGCTTCGGCAGGCCCTGGTGGCAGGTGGCGCAGTTGGCCTTCGGGGCATCGCCGAGCACGCCGCGTCGATGCTCGGGGAGCGCCGAGGCGAGCGGATCGAGGTAGTCGACGTTCAGATCCTGCACCATGTTGATACCGTGGTAGGCGGTCACCCGCACCGGCGAGCTCTGCTCCCAGTCGGCGAACGCCCGGGAGTTGTGGCAGTAGGTGCAGTTCACGCCCAGGCCTTCGGACATGTGCATCATCAGCGAGTAGGTCCACTCGGTGTCCTTGATGTCCCGGGTCGTGGAACCGGTCGGCAGCGCCGTCGCGGCATTCACGCGGATGCCGGCGTCACCGGTGTTGGTCAGGAAACGATCGAACGCATCGTACGGCAGTGACGCGTACGCCGCCGCCGGCGCCGCAATGTTCTGGCCGTCGCGCCAGCCGGCGAAGTCGCCCCGCACGGACTTCGGCCCCGGATCCACGGTCCAGATCTGCGCGGGCACGTTCAGGCCACGGTGACAGGTGTAGCAGGTGACGCCGGTGTTCCCGACGTGGGAGGACCAGCTGCTGTTGATGTGCTGGGTCATCTGCAGCATGCGGCGCGACACCACCTTCGTGTAGATGTCGTCGGACGCCAGATTGGTGGGAATGTGGCAGTAGTTGCAGCCCTGCTCCGGGGATACCCAACTGGTCATGGCGGTCATCAGCCGGGTGAACTCGGCCACCGACAGGTCGCCGAGTACCTGCACGTTCTGGTAGACCGATCCGGCCGGCGGACCGCCGGCAGGCGCCGGCGGCAGCGCGGCGGGAATCGCGTCCGGCTCACCCGCCAGGCGCGGGTTATTGATCTCGACGATGCCAGTACCCCGGAAGCCGGTCTGCTCGGAGTCCATCGGTGGACGTTCGCAGCCCGCCAACAGCAGAGCGCCGCACACCATCAGTCCGAGGGCGCCGTACTTGCTCAGCTCGTTCATCACGGGGTCCCTCCGGACATGGTTGCGGGATCGGCCACGCCTTCCAGGGGATACATCGGTGCGATGCCGTGCTTGACCCCCCAGAGGAACCAGTTGTCGACCACCGTGCCGGTGAGCAGGATGCCGATGCCGCCGGTGAGCGGGGTCAGCACCGCGAACCACCAGGCCCAGCGGTGGATCGATTCCATGGTGGCGTTGAAGCCCATGGTCCAGCGCCAGAACAGGGCCGCGCGCTCCGACGCGGTGCCACGGTCGACGATCTGTTCGAGCTCGCGATCGCCGCCGAACCGGTTGACCGCGAGGATCGTAGCCCCGTGCATGGCGAACAGCAGCACCGAGCCGTACAGAAAAGCGATCGAGAGCATGTGGAACGGGTTGTAGAACAGATTGCCGTAGCGAATCGAGAACGCGGCAGTCCAGTCGAGGTGCGGGAAGACTCCGAACGGCACCGCTTCGGCCCAGCTGCCCATGAGCACCGGGCGGATCAGGCCGAGCACCAGATAGAGCCAGATGGCCGCGGCAAACGCCCAGGCGGTGTGCGTTCCGAGTCCGAGCGCACGGGCCCGGGTGTACATCTTGATCCACCACAGGATGATCGCCGCGGTGAGGAAAAAGCCGGCCCAGATCCACCAGCCGCCCTCGTTCAGCGGCGGAATGCTCAGTCCGTATTTGGCGGCCGGGGGTTCCAGCGCCAGCCAGAACAGCTGGCGGACGAACTCGATGGGATCCCAGTTCACGGACGCCCACATGTTCAGGCCGATGATCTCGATGGCAATGAAGCCGCAGACCAGACTGGCCACTCCCAGGGTGCCGAGATAGATGGGTCCGATCTGCGCGTCGCCGACCTTTCCCGCGAGATACGAGAAGAACGGCTCGCCCTGCCGGGTGAAGACCCCGGTCTCCACCGGCACGCCGGGTTCCACCGGAGGGCGAACCTGCAGCCGGGTGTAGATGCTCTGATATTCCGCCATGATCCCTTCCCTTTGTTTGTTGGGCCAGCGCTACTGCGGCCAGACCGGCAGCTGCAGCCACCAGGTCCACCACTCCGGCCAGCCGCGGGTCCAGAACGGGCCGCTGATGACGATGCAGATGGCGCTCCAGAATCCCGCCGACAGGGCCAGGAACAGGCCGAGACGATGGATGCCGAGGGCACCGATGGAATAGCCCAGGGTGTCGCGGAAGAACGTGTTCTCGTGCTCCGTGGTCTTGACCACCTCGCCGCGCTTGGGGTTGGCCGCCGACAGGATCAGCGAGCCGTGCAGCGACAGCGCGAAGGTGGTGGTGAAGAAGAAGGTCACCGCCAGCATGTGCGCGGGGTTGTAGTGGAAGTGCAGGTACTGGTAGCCGACGTTGGACACCCAGTCGAGGTGACTGAGAATCCCGTAGGGAAATCCGTGGCCCCAGGCGCCGAGCAGCACCGGGCGGATCACCACCAGGGTGAAGTAGGCGAAGATCGCCACGCCGAAGGCGATCGGCACGTGGTAGCCGATGCCGAGCTTTCGACAGATTTCCACCTCGCGCAGCGCCCAGGAGACGAAGGCGCCGAGCGCGCAGATGGTGATGAGCTGCCAGAGCCCGCCCTCCTTGAGCGGCGCCAGCGCCAGCCCGTACTCGAGATCGGGCGGCGCGATGTTGATCTGCCAGACGTTCCAGGTGGGTCCGAGCGCGGCCCCCCAGAAAATCAGTGCGGTGCCCAGCAGCGCGAAGAATGCGGTCGTCACGCCGAAGAAGCCGACGTAAAAGGGTCCGACCCAGAAATCGAACAGGTCGCCGCCGATCAGCGTACCGCCGCGCACGCGGTACTTGCGTTCAAAATTCAGCATCGCCATGGACGATTCCCCCTCGAAGCCTCTATTGCGTTCTCATCTACTGCGTTCTCATCCCGGAAAATCCGGACCAGGCACGTACGCCGGCAAGCCGACCCCACGTGCCCGGCCCGGAGGTGGTCAGACGATCGAGATCGTCGAACCATTGGCCACACGGGCCAGCTGCTCTGCGGGAACCAACAGCTCCTGCGTCACTGAGGCCGAAGGCCCCTCCAACCAGTTGAACCGGTCGGTGCTCAGCAGAATGAAGTGGATCAGCAGAGCCAACGCGAAAAGGAAAGTGCCCAGTGCGACCAGGACTCTCCTTGGATCGAACAACAGCCATATCCGCCACATACGTATTTCCTCCTTAAGCCAGGTAAGAAATGATCGAGATTGCAGCAGACTGCGCGTTGTCGATCATCGCGTAGCCATCTGGTCCCGGTAACCAGGGACGCCACATCCACGCAAGAATGTGCGCGATGATGGCGATGACGGTGAAAGCAATGAAGCTCGTGACAAAAATGCCATGAAACTCCTTTGCTTCCTCGTCGCTCAGCCCGGAGGCTGCACCTGATTGACTCATGTGAAAATCCTCTGGTTTACCCTTGAGGCCGTTATGCCGCACGGCCGGGGCCGTGCGAACCGTTTCGTCACGAACGCTTGCGCGCCGTGACCCCCATCCATCCGGAGAACCCGGATGAATCCTTCGAGGACTGGCGTGATCGCTGCCACGTCAGGCCGCCTGTCCGAGACGGGCCGCCGCATGCTCGACCCAGTCCGCTGATACGCGCTCGGCGCCGGCCGCCAGCGCCGCGCGCTCCGCCGACTCACGCAGGCGCTTGGCCGCGGAGATCCGCACCAGCACCGGCTGCTGTTCCAGAACCGCCTCCATGGCCGCTTTCGCCCCGTCGTCCCAGGGCAGCAGCGAGCTGCGCGTCGGCGTCGCGTCCACCTGATCCATCTCGCTGCCGAGCGGCAGAATGTCGAACAGCGCATCGAACAGCGCGTTGCAGACTTCCTGGGTGACGTAGGTGGCGCCGGAGTAGCCCATGAACGGCGTCCCCGTGTGGCGGCGGATCACGGCGCCCGGAAACGAGGCCGGGATGTAGCGCGACGGCGCCCGGCACTCGGCCGCGTACATGCGTTCGTTGTAACTGCCGAACAGCACCAGCGGCGGCGTCGTGCGGATGGCCTCGCGCACCGCCGCGTTGTCCGGCTTGACCCCCGCGCTGCGGGAAAAACTGAAGGTGCACGGCAGCCCGAGGTCCTCTTCGAGGAAATTGCGCAGGCCGCGGGCGTAGGTTTCGTTGGCGACGATGCCGAAGCTCGCCGTGCCGAAGAAGTCCTGGGTCACCGAGCGCCACAGATCCCACAGCGGCTTGATGGTGGTGTGCTTCTCGCGCTCGATGAACGGTTCAGAATCCAGACCGAGTTCGGCGCCCAGAGCACGCAGGAACCTGGTCGTGCTGTGCAGGCCCATCGGCGCCTGAAAGTACGGACGCTCGAGCGCCTCGCAGAGCAGGCGTCCGTACTCGCGGTACATGCACACGTTGGCCTGGGCATCGGTGAGCTTCGGCACGTCGGCAAGATGCGAGCCGAGTGGAAACACCAGATTGATCTCGGCGCCGATGCCTTCCACAAGGCGTCGGATCTCCGCGAGGTCCGACGGCGTGTTGAAGTAGCCGTAGGCCGGACCGATGATGTTGACCTTGGGCCTCCGACCGTCTTTCGCCGGCTTCGCCTTCGGTACCCGCTTGCGGCCGTGCTGGGTCCACAGCCACAGCAGCGCACGATCGGCGCTCTGCCACTGGTCTTCATCGATGGTGCGCGGCAGAAAGCGCTGGATGTTGGTGCCTTCCGGGGTGACGCCGCCGCCGATCATCTCGGCGATGGACCCGGTGACCACCACGCTCGGAAGGTCCGGATCGAGCGTGGCATGGGCTTTCTTCATCGCACCTTCGGTGCCGTGCTGGCCGAGTTCGTCCTCGGACAGCCCGGTGACGACGATGGGCAGCTCGTGGGGCGGCAGCGCGTCGGTGTAGTGCAGCACCGAGGTCACCGGCAGGTTCTCACAGCCGACCGGGCCGTCGATGATCACCTGCAGCCCCTTGATGGCGGTGAACATGTACACCGCGCCCCAGTAGCCGCCCGCGCGATCGTGGTCGAGCACCAGCATCAGACGGTGTCTCCGACGGGGATGTCCTGGGGCGCCTGCTTGGCCATGCGCTTGCGGTACTTTTCGCGGAACTTCGCGTGGTCGGCGGGCACGTCCTCCCAGACCCCGGCGGCATCGCCGCTGCCGACGCCGGCAAAGAACGCGTTCATGGTGTCGAAGCGCCGTTTGTTGGCCAGTGCCGCGTTGATCACCTGAGTCAGCGAGCCGGCGCCGGCGGCGCCCATCAGCGGCCGCGCCGAGATCAGGTTGGTGAAGTACAACGCCGGCGTGGCCTGTTCCTTGGCTTTCTGCACCACCGGCGTGGTGCCGATGGCGAGATCGGGCTCGAACTCGGCCATAGCCGCGAGGTCGTGCTCCAGCGACGCCCGGTAGCGCACGTGCACGCCGTGAGCTTCGAGCCACTCGCGATCGGTTTCCGAATGCGGCGTCTTCGGGCAGGCGGTGCCGACGTAGCGCAGGTCCGCGCCGGACTCCACCAGCAGACGGCCCACCAGCAGTTCCGAGCCTTCGTAGCCGGAAAGGGTGATGCGCCCCTTGATCGGACTGTTGGCGAGAATTGCCGCGATGGCCGGGAGGGCTTTGTTCTGGGCTGCCGCAATCGCTTTCGCATCGATGCCACAAGCTTCTCCGACCGCGGCGAGCCACGCGGCGGTGCCCTCGCGGCCCACGGGTGCAGAGCCCAAAATGGTTCGGCCGGCGGCGCTGAACTCGCGGCAGCTGGCGGTGTAGAACGGATGGATCGCTGCCACCGCGGCGCAGTCGAGGGCCGCGTAGAGCTCGCGCCATTCGCGGGTCGGCACCGTCGGTCCCGTAGTCAGACCCATCGGTTCGAGCAATGCGGCGACGCCGATGGGATCGGCGGGAAACAGCTCGCCCAGCAAGGTCACCGTGGGCAGCGCCTGCACGCCGTTGCGCGGCTGCGCCACCGGTCCCCGCTCCGCCTCGCGACGCGCGTACTTGAGCATCGCGCCGGCGAGCACGTCTTTCGCCTCGGCGTGGGTCGGCACGCCGAAGCCGGGGACGTCGATGCCGATCACGCGCACCCCGTTGATCTCGTCCGGCAGCATGTCCAGCGGCACGCCGGAAGCCGTCGGCACGCACAGGTTGATCACCACCACGGCGTCATACGCTTCGGGATCGGCGAGCTTGGCCACCGCCTCGCGGATGTCTTCGTAGAGACGGCCGGTGACCAGCGTCTCGGAGCTGAACGGCACGTAGCCGACGCTGCGTCTGGCGCCGTAGAAGTGCGAGGTGAAGGTCAGCCCGTACACACAGCATGCGGACCCGGACAGCACGGTGGCGGTGCGCCGCATGCGCAGACCGACGCGCAGCGAGCCGAACGCCGGGCACATGCTCTGAGGCTGGTCGTGGGGGCCCTTAGGATAATCCTGCGCGTAGCGGTCCAGCGTCTCGCTCTTGCCGGCCGCGCGCGCCGAGCGCTCCAGCTCGGCACCGGCGTGGCAGCCGACGCCGTCGCCTCCCGGCAGGGACGGAGCACCGGAGGGATCGAGCTGCTGTACGGGAACACGTTCACTCATGACGTCAGACCTGGTCGTAGACCACCTCCAGCGAGGGCTTCTCGATGCGCTCGGCACCGCACATGTCGGTGAGCGTTGCCGGCTCCAGCACCACCCCGCGGCCCACCTCTTCGCTCTTGAACAGCGCCAGCAGCTCGTCCTGGGACAGCGGCGTCGGCTGGCGCGGCGGCGCGTCGGCCACCGCGGCGCCGAGGGATTCGAACAGCGGTCCCCAGCGATCGCCGGGCCGGCCGATGATCTGGTAGTTGGCGCTCTTGCGGCGGATGTCCTCGTCGGCCGGAATCGCGGCGAGCACGGGAATCGACGCGGCCTCGGCGAAGGCCGCGGCCTCACCGGTGCCGTCGTCCTTGTTCACCACCATGCCGGCGACGCCGACATTGCAGCCGAGGCGACGGAAGTACTCGACCGCCGAGCAGACGTTGTTGGCGACGTACAGCGACTGCAGGTCGTTGGACCCGACCACGATGACCTTCTGGCACATGTCCCGGGCGATGGGCAGACCGAAACCGCCGCAGACCACGTCGCCGAGGAAGTCGAGCAGCACGTAGTCGAAGCCCCAGTCGTGGAAGCCGAGTTTCTCCAGCAGCTCGAATCCGTGGATGATGCCGCGGCCACCGCAGCCGCGGCCCACTTCGGGTCCGCCGAGCTCCATGGCGAAGACGCCGTCGCGCTTGAAGCAGACGTCGCCGATCTGCACCTGCTCGCCGGCTTCCTTCTTCTTCGACGACGTCTCGATGATGGTGGGACAGGCGCGACCACCGAACAGCAGCGAGGTGGTGTCGCTCTTCGGATCGCAACCGATCAGCAGCACCTTCTTGCCCTGCTGGGCCATCATGTAGCTGAGGTTGGCCAGGGTGAAGCTCTTGCCGATGCCGCCCTTGCCGTAGATGGCGATCACCTGGGTTTCCTTCGTGGCCACACCGGCGTTAACCGGGTCCGGCTCCCGGGCGGCCTCGTCGCGCAGACGGCGGACCATCTCCTCGTCCAGGCGGATCGGCTGGCTGTCTTCCAGCCGAGCCGGCTGGCCGTCTTCCAGCCGAACCGGCTGGCCGTCTGCGGGTCGGGTGCTCATGGGTGGCTCCAGTCGAGAATCATTTTCAGGCAGGACGGATCGTCGAACGCCTGGGTGTACGCGTGCGCGGCGCGACTTGCGGGTTCGCGATGGGTGATCAGACCGTCCAGCGACAGCGCGCCGCTGACCGCCAGGCGGCGCACCGCGTCGAGGTCTGCCGGCTGCCACTGGGCCGCCACCTTGAACGTCGCTTCGCGCAGGAAGGCCGGCGCGAAATCGAACGACAGGGGCGTGTCGTAGAAGCCGGCGAGGACGATGCTGCCGCCGGGCGCCAGACGGTCGACCAGCGCGTTGAGCACTCCGGAGTCACCGCTGACGTCGATGATCGAGCGATAGCCGCGGTGGGGATCGGCGTCCGGCTCGACCACGCAGTAGGCGCCGTCCGGCTGCCGGCGCTCGGGATCCAGCTCCCAGACCGTAGGTGGCGTCGCTTCCGCTTCGCCGGGAATTACAGCGAGCCGGGCGAGCAGTCGGCCGAGAACCCCGTGACCGATGATGAGCGGTGCCACGCCCCCGGCGAGCTGCAGCGCGTGGTGGGCTGTCGCAGCGAGGGCCAGCAGCACGGCGTTGGCGCCGAGCTCTGCCGGTACCGGTACAACCCGCCCGGCGTCGACCACCAGCCGGCGGGCCGCACCGCCGAACAATCCCTCGGCGCCTTCGAAGCAGCGTGCGCCGGGCACGAAGACCGTGGTCCCGGGTTCGTGGGCTGCCTCATCACCGCACCACGTCACCAGCCCGACGGATTCGTAGCCGGGAACCAGGGGATAGGCGAGGCCGGGAAACGGCGGCATGGTGCCGCGATAGAGCAGCCGCTCGGTGCCGCTGCTGATGCCGCTCCACTGCACCTCCACGACCACGTCGCGCGGCCCAGGAGGGACGAGATTCAGGGTCCGCACGCCGAGTTCCCGCGGGCGCTCAAGCACGACGGCCGGCGTGGACAGGGCCAGGCCCTGATGGCGGCTGAGTCCGGCGGCGGTGAGAGAAGCGGGGGTCATGGAACTGTGTGCGCTACCTTTGTGGCTGTCATGCCGGGCGCCGGCGGGCGCCTGGTCAGACACGCCGTCAGTCGGGGTGTCCGATGTATCTGATGTGTCATCTCAAATTGACTATGAAATGTGTAATCTAAAACTAACACTAAAACGAACGCATGCCTGCTGCAAGAACTATCTGCACCCTTTCGGCGCCGTGACTTCCGCACCGGGCGCCCGGGCCGTGACCACCCCGGTGAGCAGCGGCATCCGGGTCCGCGTCTGCTGAACCCGGCGGAAGCCCGCCTCGGTCAGGAGTTTCGCCAGCGCCGCCGGTGTGCGCAGCCGGCCCTGCCCCATGGCCATGAAATAGGCGCCGAAGTAGGCATCCACCGAAGCATCGACCCCGGCGAGCGGCTCGGCGATCACCAGCAGGCCGTCCGCCGGCAGCGCCGCGCGGGCCGCGCGCAGCAGGGTCAGGACCGCCGGATCGTCGTGATCGTGAACGACCCGCACCAGGGAAATGACGTCCGCGCCCGGCGGCAGTGCACCGGACAGAAACGACCCCGGCTGCACCCGCGCGCGGGCACCGACGCCACGGCGCTCCAGGTAACGGCGCGCGCCCTCGCAGACGCCGGGCAGGTCGAACACCGTCGCGCTGAGGTGGGCATGGCACTCGAGCGCGGCGGCAACGAACGCCCCCTCACCGCCGCCGACATCGAGCAGGCGGTGGCGCGACGCCAGCGGCACGGCGGCGAGAATCTCGTCGGCCACCAGCGCCTGGGACCGCGTCATGAGCGTGGAATAGGCGGCAACCCGCTGCGGATCGAGGCGCTCGGGGTCCGAGCGCCCGGCGTAGCTCCACAGCGCGGCCACGCCATCGGGAGCCGCCGTTCCAGCGCGCAGCCAGCGTTCCGGTTCCGCCAGTTCCCGGTAGAAGCCGTCGTGGTGTTCGATCATCGCGCGGGCCGCGGGATTGCCGAGCACAGCGGCGCCCAGACTGCCGAGGACGACGCGTTCGCCGTGCCGTGCCAGCAGCCCCAGCGGCGCGGCGGCGTCCACCAGCCGCGCCAGACGATCGGCGTCCAGGTCGAGCTCTGCCGCCAGGGCCGCAAGCGGGCGCGGCCCGTCGCGCAGCGCATCGAGCAGACCGACGCGCAGACAGGCGGCCAGCAGCTGACTGCCGACGAAACCAGCGGCCAGGCCGAACAGGTCGCGCGCCCGACGGCGCGCGATGGGTCGGGTCAGAGGCAGACGGGTGGCCCAGCGCTGAAAGGCGGGATTGGCGAGCCGCCGCGAGGCCCAGGCCTGAACGGCCAGCGGCAGGCGCATGGTGGAGCCGTCGATCAGGCCACCTGGCTGGCGAGCCGGACCGGCACCAGGCGCTCGGTCTCGGCGAGGATATGACGTCGCAGCGCATCGGCCCCGGGACCGTCGGGAACCGCGGACAGGGCTTCTTCGACGAGACAGCGCAGCCGACCCAGCGCCGGGCGCGCGCCCAGCTCCAGCGCCGCGTTCGGGCGCCCGAGCGCGGTGTCCTGACCTGCGGGCTTGCCGAGTTCGTCGGCGCCGCAGATCACGTCCTTGAGATCATCGGCCACCTGGTAGGCCTCGCCGATGCACTCCCCAAGACGCCGCCAGGAATTGCCGTCCCGGCCGGCGGCCTCTGCCCCCGCCGCGGTGGCCGCCGCGAACAGCGCCCCGGTCTTGGCCCGGTGGTAGCGGCCGAGGTCGGGATGCGGCTCCTGCTCCCAGCCCTGACCGGCGCACAGCCCGTTGGGCACGCCGACAGCGGCGGTCAGCAGCAGCACAAGGCGCGCCAGCGAGCCGGGCGCATCGGCCGCGCCTCGGGCGACCGTCTCGAAGGCGAGCACGATAAGCGCATCGCCGGCCAGCACCGCCACCGGCTCGCCGAAGGCGCGGTGCACCGACGGACGGCCGCGGCGCTGCGCGGCATCGTCGAAGCAGGGAAGATCGTCGTGGACCAGCGAGGCACAGTGCAGCAGTTCGATGGCGGCCGCCGCCGCGTCGGCCCGGGCCGGATAGGGGTCGCCGAGGGATTGCGCCACCGACAGGCACAGTTTCGGGCGGATTCGCGCCCCGCCCGGAATCACCGCATGGCGCAGAGCGCGACTCAGGGTCGGTGGACAGCCTGGCGGAGCATTGCCCTGCAGAGCGTTCTGCAAGGCCCGTTCGATTCGCTGCGTCGTCTGCATGTCGTGCCTCGCGCGGGCTGCCGCGGTGTGTCCGAATCGACCCCCCTGTTCGATTCTCCGGCGAGGCCGATCTGTCCTCACGGAATGTCTAGGCGGATTGTCGATTTTGAGTGTAACTTTTTATGGACACCGCTACGATAGACACCCCGTCAGACCAGGTCAAGGATCCCGACCCATCGCGACTAAATCCCAGAAAGTCGTCATCGTCGGCGCCGGCATCGGCGGCCTCGCGGCCGCACTCGAGCTTGCCGCCGCCGGCGCCCGGGTGACGCTGTGCGAGGCCACCGACCGGGTCGGCGGCAAGGCCGAGTGCCGCAAGGTCGGCGGCCGCGCCGTCGCCAGCGGCCCGACGGTGCTGACCATGCCGTGGGTTTTCGACGGTCTGTTCGCCCATGCGGGTGGCGACACCGCCGCCTGGGTGGACGTCGAGCCGCTGGAGCGCCTCGCCCGGCACAGCTGGCCCGGCGGTGCGGGCCTGGATCTGTACGCCGACCCGGCCCGCTCCCGCGATGCCATCGGCGCCTTCGCGGGAACGGCGGACGCGGTCAACTTCGCGCGATTCATGGGGCGCGCCGAAGGCATCTATCGGACCCTGCGGGACAGCTTTCTCACCGCGAGCAAGCCCGGGCCGCTGACCCTGTGCCGGCGCGCCGGCTGGCGCCGGACGCTGGCCATAAATCCGTTCGTCACCTTGTCAGGCGCGCTCAGTCGTGAGTTCCACGACCCGCGGCTGCGGCAGCTGTTCGGCCGCTACGCGACCTACTGCGGCGCCTCGCCGTTCGCCGCGCCGGCCACGCTGATGCTGGTAGCCTACGTGGAACAGGCCGGCGTGCGGGCCGTGCGCGGCGGCCTGCCGCGTCTGGCCCACGCCCTGGCTGCTGCGGCAACCCGGCTCGGCGCGAACCTGCGCTGCAACAGTCCGGTGCGCGAGATCACGCTGCGCGGCGGCCGCGTCGACGGCGTGATCCTCGCGGACGGCGAGCGCCTCGCGGCGGATGCGGTGATCGCCAATTGCGATGCATCAGCATTCGCCAGCGGCCGCCTGGGGCCCGCCGTCCGCGCTGCGGCGAAAGCCGTGAAGCCCCGGGCACGAAGCCTGTCGGCCCTGACCTGGACCGCCGTGGGCCGCAGCCGTGGCGCGGCGCTCGACTACCACAACGTGTTCTTCAGCGCCGACTACCGACGCGAGTTCGACGACATCCTGGTGCGCCGCCGGCTGCCGTCGGAACCCACCGTCTACGTCTGCGCCCAGGACCGGTCGACGCCACACGGCCCGCAGGATGGCGCGGAGCGCCTGTTCTGCCTGATCAACGCCCCGGCCGATGGCGACAGGCACGCGCTGACGTCAGAGGACGTCCACGCGGCCTTCGGCAGCCTGCAGGCGACGCTCGAACGCTGCGGCAGCGGGCTGACGCTCGACCATTCGTGCGCCACCACACCGGCCGACTATCACGCCCGCTACCCCGGCAGCGGCGGCGCGCTGTACGGCCGGGCCTCCCACGGATGGCGCGCCACCTTTGCGCGGCCCGGCAACCGCAGCGCCGTGCCCGGCCTGTACCTGGCCGGGGGAAGCGTACATCCGGGGCCCGGAGTACCCATGGCGGCGCTGTCAGGAATTCAAGCGGCAAGGTGCCTATGGAACGACCAGACTTCGCCATCCCGATAGCCGACAACGGCTACGCCTGGTGGTACGTCGACGCGGTGAGCGACGACGGCTGCCACGCGCTCACCGTCATCGCCTTCGTCGGCAGCGTGTTCTCGCCCTACTACGCGCGCGCCAGGCGCCGTGCCGCCGCCTCCGGCAGTCGGGCGAACCCGGAAGACCATGTCGCGATCAACGCCGTTCTCTACGGACCCCGCGGCAAGCGCTGGGCCATGACCGAGCGCGGTGCCGCGGCGCTGCAGCGCTCGCGCGATCAGTTCCGCGCGTCGGCCAGCGAGTGGCGCTGGGAGAACGACGGCCTGACCATCGACGTGAACGAGATCGGGGTGCCGTGGCCGCGCCGCCTGCGCGGGCAGCTCCGACTGGTTCCGCAAGCGCTGAACGAACAGCGCTTCGAACTCGCCGCCGCCGGCCAGCACACCTGGCAGCCGTTCGCACCCAGAGCCCGCGTGGAAGTGCGTTTCAGCCAACCGGAGCTGAGCTGGAGCGGCGCCGGCTACCTGGACGGCAATCGCGGCGACACCCCGTTGAGCGACGCGTTTCGGCGCTGGCACTGGTCACGACTCACCAGCCCCGAACGCACGGAGATCGTCTACGATCTGCAGCCGCGGGAGGGCAGCGCCTGGTCGATGGCGCTGCAGACCACGGCCGACGGACGGCTGGTCCGGGTCTGCGACCGGCACAAGGTCGCCCTCTCGACCACCGGCTGGCGCGTGCAGCGCCAGGCACCGGCAGGCACCCGCCTGACCCGCACCCTGGAAGACACACCGTTCTACGCGCGCAGCGCGATCAGCGGCCGGCTGGCCGAGGACCGCGGCCACGGCGTGCACGAATCGCTGGATCTCGATCGACTGCGCAGTCGCTGGGTGAACCTGCTGCTGCCGTTCCGCATGCCGCGCCGCGCCGGTGCCAGCGGGTAACCGGGCGCCGCGGAGCGCTGCGGCGCGGTACCTCAGCGATTTCCGGATCCGGTCATGAGCCGGGTGCGCCGGTCCAGGCGCAGAAACAGCTCCAGAGTCTGAGCCAGACTCCCGTTCGGCCGGGACCGCGGCACAACGTCGCCCTCCAGGCCAACGCACGCGACCAGATCCGCGGCCCCCGGGTGCACGGGCGCCTGCCACAGCGGGCCGCGCTGCGGCATCGGGCGCAGCGCGGCGCCAAGCAGCAGCGCCTTGCGCCCCGGCCCCACCACCGCGCGCCGGCCCACCCCGTCGAGGTGGGCGCGCCGCAGGGTCCGGCCGATGTCGGCGTAAATGCGGCGCGCGGCGCGGATTCCCGGGCGACAGCCGCGCGGCAGACGTTCGATGCCGGCGTCGCCGCGCCGGTACAGCTCGTCCGCGCGGATCAGCAGGGCATCCACCATCCGCGCCAGGCGGGCGCCGTGTGCGGGCGCGCGCAGCCAGCCCGCCGCATCGAGGCCGGCCGCTTCGAACCAATCCAGGGGCAGATAGAGGCGCCCCGCCCGGGCGTCTTCGCCGACATCGCGGGCGATGTTGGTGAGCTGCATGGCGATGCCGAGATCGCAGGCGCGGGCGAGCTGTTGCGGGCGCCGCTCGCCCATCAGCAGACACAGCATCAGGCCCACGGTGCCGGCGACGCGCACGCCGTAGGCCTCGAGCTCGGCCAGGGTCCGATAGCGGCGACCCTCAGCATCCCACGCGAACCCTTCGAGCAGCGCGTCCGGCAACGCTCGCGGCACGCCGTGATCGTGGACGAGACAAGCCAGCACACGGTCTTCCGGATGCTCGCCCGGTTGCTGACGGTACACGTCATCGAGGCGCCGCCGCAGACCGTCAAGCGCGCGCTCGCGCGCCGGCGCGCTGCCGGCGCCATCGATCAGATCGTCGGCCACGCGGCAGAACGCATAGAGCCCGGTGGCCGCGTCGGCAATGGATCTCGGCAGCAGCCGCGCCGCGAGGGCAAAGCTGCGCGAGCCGTCGCGCAGCAGCGACCGGCAGGCCGCCAGATCCACGGCGCTGATCACGCCCGCACCCGCGGCATCGGGACCACCTCGTCGAGCACCCGCGCCGAGGACAGCACCCCCGGCAGGCCAGCACCGGGATGGGTACCGGCACCGACGAAATACAGGCCCTCGACCTCCTCGCTGCGGTTGTGCGGACGGAACCAGGCGCTCTGGAGCAGCTCCGGCGCCATGCCGAAAGCCGCGCCCTTGTAGGAGCGCAACTCGTCGCGGAACTCGAGCGGCGTCAGCAGCCGCGAACTGACCACCTGGGCCTCGAGATCCGGCAGCACCGTCTCCTCGAGGCGCCGGGCGATGGCGGCCCGGAACGGTTCGGCACGCGCGCGCCAGTCGACGTCGGCATCGAGATGCGGCACCGGCGCGAGCACGTAAAACGCATCGCATCCATCCGGTGCCAGCGAGGCGTCGGTAGCCGTGGGCCGATGCAGGTAGAGACTGAAGTCCTCCGCCAGCACGTGGTGCCGGAAGATGTCGTCGAGCAGGCCGCGATAACGCGGACCCATCACCATCATGTGATGGGGAACGTCGGGGTAGCGGCGCGCGGTGCCGAAGTACCAGACGAACAGTCCCATCGAGTAGCGCGCCCGGGCCAGCCGCCGATCAGTCCAGCGGCGCCGCCGCAGGGTCGGCAGCAGCTCGCGGTAAGTCCAGGCCGGATCGCCGTTGCTGACCACCACGTCCGCATCTTCGACGCTGCCGTCGGCGAGCCGCACGCCGCTGGCGCGGCCGTCGCGCAGGACGATCTCCCGCACCGGGGCATTGCAGCGCACGGTACCCCCCTGCCCTTCGATCAGACCGATGAGACCTTCCACTAGCCGACCGGTGCCGCCCATGGCGAAGTGCACGCCGTGCTCGCGTTCCAGGTGGGCGATCAGGCCGTAGACCGACGTAGTGGAGAACGGGTTGCCCCCCACCAGCAGCGGGTGCAGGCTGAAGGCGATGCGCAGCCGCGGGTCATGGAAGCAGCGTTTCGCCAGGGCGTAGACGCTGCGATCGCCGCGCAGCCGGATAAGCTCCGGCAGCACCCGCAGCATGTCGCCGAAGCGGCCGAACGGCCGATGCGCCAGCTGCTCGAAACCCACCGCGTAGATCTCGCGGCTCAGCGCCAGAAAGCGCTGGAACCCGGCCACGTCCCGGGGCGACAGCCGCCGGATCTCCGCCTCCATGGCGGCACGGTCGGCGCGGCAGTCGAGCACCGCGCCGTCGTCGAAGCGGATACGGTAGAACGGTTCGACGGCGCGCAGCGTCACGTCGTCGGCCAGACGCCGACCGCACAGCGCCCAGAGTTCCTCGAACAGAAAGGGTGCGGTGACGATGGTGGGTCCGGCGTCGAACACGAAGCCGTCCTGGCGGAACACCCGGGCGCGGCCGCCGGGCTGTTCGAGCGCCTCCAGCACAGTCACACGGTAGCCGCGGGCGCCGAGTCGCACCGCCGCGGCAAGACCGCCGAAGCCGCTGCCGATCACCAGCGCCGGCGGTCGCCGATCCGGAACCGGCCCGGCGTTCACGCGCCGGACTCCACGGCGCGGCGGATGCGACGGACGCCGAGCCACACCAGCAGCGCCACCAGCGGAATGCTCAAGCCCACCACCACGTCCACCATCAGCGGCACCCCGGCCCGGTCGATGCCCTTGACGAGATAGCCGACCAGGCCAACGACGTAGTAAGTGATGGCAGCCACCGACAGACCTTCCACCGTCTGCTGCAGGCGCAGCTGCATCTGGGTACGCCGGTCCATCGAGCGCAGCACCGCCTGGTTCTGCAGCTCGCTGGTCACGCTGACCCGGGTGGCGAGCAGCTGGGTCGCGCGCCCGGCCCGCTCCAGCAGGGCGACGAGTCGCTCCTCGGCCGTGAGACAGGTGCGCATCGCCGGGCCGAGTCGGCGTTCGGTGAACTCGGTGAGTGTCTGCAGCCCGGGCAGGCGTTCCTCGCGCAGCTCGCCCAGGCGCTGCTGCACCAGACCGTGATAGGCGCGCGACGCACCGAACCGGTAGGCGTTGTCCGACGTCCGATCGCTGATCTCCGCTTCCAGACGGATCAGTTCGGTCAGCAGTTCGGCCTCCTCGGGACCCTGCGCGGTGGCGAGCGACTGATTGATCCGTCGCAGCGACGCTTCCCGGGACGCCAGGTACGGATCGAGCGCCCGGGCGACCGGCAGCCCGCGCAGGGCCAGCAGCCAGTACGTGTGGATTTCCAGCAGGCGCTGTACGGTACGGCCGAGCTGATAGGGCGAGGTGCTGAGATCGTAGACCAGGAAGCGGCTGAAGCGGTCCGGACCCAGCCGGAAGTCGGTATAGAAGGTGGCGGCCCCACCGGCCAGCCGCGAACCGACGTAGCCGCCGTCATCGAACTGCTGCAGGCGCGGGTCGTCCTGCGGCGGCTGCGACGACGACGCGTAGACGGTGCAATGAGCGGCGACGATCAGCTCGCCGGCGAGACCGCTGATCCAGTCCGCAGGCAATCGGTCGAGAGCAGTCTGTCCGCCGTCCTGCTCCGCGCTGCCGGGCACCGTCACCGTGTAGCGCGCGAACTCGGTGTGGCGCTCCCACTTGAGCGCGAAGTCGCCGAGCGCCGCGCTGTAGTGATTGGCCCCGGGAAGCGGCAGCGGCGCGTCGAACCGGCTGGCGAGCGCGGCGACGTGGTCGCGTTCCCGGTCGGCGCCATCGCCCGACGACAGCAGCGCCAGGTAGGAAACCCGCAGCGGTGCCTGGAGCGCATCCGACGGCCGGGCGTGGATTTCGTCGAACAGGGCGTCCCGGTCGACGTACTCACCGGGCAGCCTCACAGGTCGATGCCCCGCCCGCCAGCCCAGGTGCGCATGGCATTGAGCACGGCGTAGGGCTTCTCTTCGTGCACCAGGTGTCCGGCGTTGGCCACGTCCACCCGGGCTGCACCCGGCAGGCGCTGCTGCAGACGCCGGATCTCGGCGTCCGGCACCGCGCGATCGCGCCCACCGGTGATCAGCAGCACCCGATCGCCGAGCTGCGGCAGGCGCTGTTCCAACGACTCGAGATCCCAGTTCGCCATCATCTTCAGCACCGCGGCGATGTGGCCGGGCTGGCGGAACAGCGCCGCGTAGCGCTCCACCCCGCCGGTGTTCAGGTCCGCGCCGATACCGCGCAGCAGGCGCTCGACGGCCTGACGGTCGCGGGCGCGCCACGCCACCAGCTGAGGCACCAGGGGATTCACGGCGAGCAGCTTCGCCAGGCCGGAAAACAGCGTCTGGCGACCGCCGCCGAAACCGAGCATGGCCGGCGCCACGGCCACCATGGCGGCGCCATCGCCGGCACCATCGAGCAGCAGCGAGGCGGCCAGTACCGCGCCGGCGGAATGGCCGACGATCAGCCTGGGGCGCGCCTGCAGCACATCGAGCATCGCCGCCAGCGCCGCGGTCATTGCCTCCGGCGTGTAGCCGTGGCGGCCGGGATCGGCCGAACGTCCGTGGCCAGGCAGGTCCGGGACTACGACCCGGCAGCGCTGCGCCAGCGCCGGCAGCAGATGCCGCCAGCTCTCACCGCTCGCCGCCGTGCCGTGAAGGAGGAGCAGCTCGGGACCGGTGCCGGTCACGGTGACGTGCAGGCCGCGCACCCGTCGATGCGCCGTGGGCACCTGACCGGAGTGCGAACGGGTCATGGGAATCACCGGCGCGAGGCGCAGCAGCGGATCATGCAGCATGGCCGGTCCTGGCGCCGGACAGGCCGCGCACCGTATTCGACAGGCGCCGCGCATCCGCGTGGGGCAGCGGCACGTAGAGCGCATCCGCTGCGCCCGCGAGCTGCCGGGCGAACGCCTGACCGCGGGGCGAGGTGTCCACCAGCAGGGTCGCGACCTGCAGCGCCTGGAGGCGCCGCGCCACCGCGAGGCTTTCCTGTTCCGCCGCGCGGCGGTCGGCGACGCCGGCGCGGGTGAGGTTGCCGCGGCCGTCGGTGAGAACCACCAGGGTCGGCACCAGACCGCGGCGCAGTGAGAGCGCCGCCAGATCCGCCGCGGCGTCGAGGCCAGCCGTGAGCGGCGTCGCGCCACCGCCCTTGAGGTGCGCCAGGCAGCGTCTGGCGCGCACCAGCGATCGGGTAGGCGGCAGCAGCAGATCGGCGCCCTGGCCGCGGAACGCGATCAGCGCAACGCTGTCGCGGCGCACATAGCAGTCGGCCAGCAGCAGCTCCACCGCACCCTTGGCTTCGCCCAGGCGCTGCAGGGCCGCGGAACCCGAGGCATCGACCACGAAGATCGTCAGCGTGGCGGCCCGCTGCTTGAAGCGGCGCACGTGCAGGTCGTCGCGGCGCACGGCGACGGCGCGCCGATCACGGTCGTCGCCGGCGTCGTCGCGAACGCGCAGCGTCTGCCAGGGTGCCGCCGCGCGCAGCGTCGCCAGCAGATCGAGCCGCGTCGCGCTGCCGGGGACGCCACGCCGCGCGCCCTGAGGACGACCGCGTAGACCCGAGCTGCGCACCGGTCCGGTACGCCCTGCCGGACCCTGTCGACGCAGCCCCACCGGCAGGCGCGTCGCTGCGCCGAGGGACAGTCGCGGAGCGCCGAACACCGCCTCGACGAGGATCTCGGTGAGTTCGTCGGCGTCGTTCACGTTGGCATCGTTCACGTTGGCGTCGTTCACCTCGGCGTTCGGCTCCGCCTCGGCGCGCGGCGCCGGGGGCTCCGGCGGCGTGTCGTGCGGCGCCTGGTCCTGGGCGGAATCCGGCGCTGGCGCCTCGGGCTGGTCGAGGTCCCGGGGTGTGACGGCTATCGCGCGCGGACCGAACACCAGCCGCACCGCGAGCTTCGCCTGGGCAGTGCCGACCGCGCTCTCGCCGAGCAGAGCCGCCGCCGCGCGGGCGACCCGCAGGGCCAGAATCGGCGCCCGCAGCGAATCGATCCCGGCTTCCACAGCGCTGCCGCACAGCGCCTGGGGCAGCGCCTCGGGCACAGCCACTCGGGACAGCCGGGCGCGGGCGCGGCGCACCGCATCCGGTCCGTAGGCGCTCGCCGAGAGATCGCGCAGCCCGATGGCGGTGAGGTCGAGATGGAACGCACAGCGCTCGCGCAGACTGCCCGGACAGGCGTCGTCCGCGTCCACCGACTCGTTCAGCAGCACCACGCCCAGCCGCGCCGGCCACTGCCGCGACAGGCCGTCGCGCTGGAGGTTGCACTCGCCTTCGTCCAGGGCCGCCGCGATGGCGGCGGCCTGAAGGCCGGACAGGCGTTCGGCCATGGGTACCAGCAGACAGCCGTGGTTGCAGTCGGCCAGCAGCCCGCGGCGCACCCGCGGCACGCCGTCGGCCAGGGTGGCCGCCAGATCGAGACCGCCGAGCAGGGCCGCATCGTCCATATGGGGAAGAAAGCGCGCGCCCGGTCGCGGGCCACCGGCCGGTCCGGCGTGGACGCACAGACGCTCGAATTCGCGCAGCCAGCGATCGCGCACCGGCCCGGCAAAACCGCTGACCACCGCGCCGCCGAGACCATGAGGATCCAAGGCCAGGAGCGCGGCCGCCAGGACGGCATCGGACCAGGCCGACGCTGCGCCGGTTTCGGTCATGCGTCGAAAAGCTCGCCGAGCGCGCGCTTGACCCGGGCGCCAGCGCGGGAATCGTCCAGCGGGTCACGGCGCAGCCGGTGGGCCAGAGCCGGCTCGGCGACGCGGCGCAGGTGCGCGTCGGTGACCCGTCGGTCGCCCTCCAGCGCTGCCAGTGCGCGGCCTGCCCGGGTCAGGGTCAGCTCACCGCGCAGGCCATCGGTGCCGAGCGCCACACACAGCTCGGCGGCGCGGGTGAGCGAATCATCGCCCACCTCGACCTGATCGAGCAGCTGCCGGGCGGCGAGGATGCGCTTGCGTTCGCCGCTCTGTTTGCGGCGCCAGCGCGCGGCAAATGCCTGGGGCTGCCGATCGTAGTCATCGCGGCGCCGGACCACGTCGACGCGCGCGGCGATGTCCGTCGGCGTGGTGACGTCCACGCACAGGCCGAAGCGGTCGAGGAGCTGCGGGCGCAGCTCGCCCTCCTCCGGGTTGCCGCTGCCCACCAGCACGAAGGCGGCTCGATGGCGCACGCTCAGCCCCTCGCGCTCCACCACGTTCTCGCCCGACGCGGCGACGTCGAGCAGCAGGTCGACGAGGTGATCCTCGAGCAGGTTCACCTCGTCGATGTACAGGAACCCCCGATTGGCCCGGGCCAGCAGGCCAGGCTCGAACACCTTCTCGCCACCGGCGAGCGCGCGCTCCAGGTCGAGGGCCCCCACCACCCGATCTTCGGTCGCCCCGAGCGGCAGGTCCACCACCGGCACGGACACCAGTCGGGACTTCAGGCGGCCATGCTCCGCCAGGGCGGCGCGGCAGCCGGAACAAAGATGCGCGTGATCGTCGGGATCGCACTGATAGGCGCAGTCGACCACCGCGCGGATCTTCGGCAGCAGGTCGGCCAGCGCGCGCACCGCGGTGGATTTACCGGTCCCGCGATCGCCGTAGGCGAGCACGCCGCCGATGCGTGGATCCACCGCCGCCAGCATCAATGCCAGGCGCAGATCCTCCTGCCCGACGATGGCGCTGAACGGGTAGGCCGGCGGGCGCGATTCAGCCTTGGTAGCGGTAATACTCGATGCCGGAGTCGTCAAAATGCCCTCGTCTTTCGCCGATGGAGTCGATGTAGAAAACCCCCGGGCGGCTGATCCGCTCGCCCAGGTCGTCGCCCGCGTGCAGGGCCGCGTACTCCGCGGCGTCGACGTCGCGGCCCCCGGCCATGGCGCCGGCGAAATCGATGCGCCGCGCCGCGGCCTGCCAGCCGTCGACGAAACGCATGGGCATGAACTCGGCGGCATCGCCGCTGCCATAGCCCACGGTCAGCACACGGCGCCCGCCGAGTTCGCGCTCCTCGGTGGCCGCCTGCTCGATGCCCGCCGCCATCCAGGCCGGCAGCGAGGCGGTGTAGAGGTTGCCGGTGTGGCGCATGGCGTCGATGCCGAGGCTGGTCATGAGTCCGGCGAACGCCGGCAGGCCCCGCAGCACCCGTGCCGCAGCGCTGGCGAGGGGAAACAGCTCCGCGGCCAGATCGCCGTCGGCCAGCAGCGCCTCGACGTCCGGCTGCTCGCGCAGCTCGTCGATGAGTTGCGGCAGCGGCACATCGGTGGCGGCGGCCAGCTCGCCGAGCTCGTCCAGATCCTCTGCGTCGCCAAGCGCCAGCGCGAGCAGATAGCAGAACGCGAGCCCGGTCTCGGACATGCGCTGGTACGGCCGGTGGAGAAAAATGGCGGCCATGTCACGCAGGGTGGCGGCGGGGGCGCCACCGCACTGGGAGAAGTAATCGCGGCCCGCCGCCAGCACCGCATCCAGATAGCACGTGGTGGAATACTTGCCGTTGAACACCGGGTGGTCGCGCAGCTGCACGAACGGCCCCCGAACCGAACCGGCGAAACGCGCCATGGGTTTGCGGAAGTCGACGCCGCGGTACGCGGACGAGCTGCCGGTGTGGTGAAGATCCATGGCCAGCAGACGCCCGCGCGGCTCCACCAGCATGGCCACCGCACCGGCGCCCTGGGTGGGCTCGCCCGAGCTGTCGCGGCGGTATTCGGCGACGTCGGAGCAGACCACCACCGCCACCTTGTCCGATCCATCCACGGCCAGATAGCGGGCGGCCGCTTTCAGGGCATACACGCCACCGAGACAGGCATGCTTGAACTCGGGGACCTCGCAGGCACGCCGCACCGGCGACAGGCCGAGCTCGCGCAGGGCGACGTTGACCATGCCCTTGACGATCACCGCACCAGCCGAATTGTCGGTGCTCGACTCGGTGCCGAGGCCGAGCAGGCCGATCCGGTCGGGGTCCACGTCGTTGCGCAGAATCAGCCGCAGCGCGGCGGTGGCCGCCATCGTGTAGGCGTTCTCGTCCGGGCCGCGCAGACGGTAGCTGTACCCGACCACCTCCTGAACCTTGTCCCATGCGTTGCCGGTCCAGCCGCACCAGTCTTCGAGGCGGACGCGATAGCCCGGCAGGTAACAGGCGAAGCCACTGATGCCGATGCCGGATGTCTGCATGGTTCGTTTCCACTCCGGTGGCGGATACGCGAGGTCCGAACGCGCTGGTCGACGGGTCGAACGACGCAAACTGTCATTTGTTCGTGACGTCAAGTTTACGTTACACGCATCCGCGGTCCGTGGCAATGCGGCAATCCAGCCATTGACACTTTCCGGATCGAGTGCTTTAAAGGCGATGGGGAGCGGTTCCATCGATGAACCAGCAGAATGCAGGGCGGCTATTGCGCCCCCCGCCTGCGATCGCGTTCTGCCCGAGGGGAGGAGAGGAGATGTACACAGCCGTAATCAGGCGTGGTGGGTCGTACCTGGCTGCCGCGCTGATACTACCGTTCTATTCGCTGCCCGTGGACGCTCAGGAAGCGACCGGCCGGCGCATCGAAGAAGTGATCGTCACGGCGGAACGTCGCGAGGCGAGCATTCAGGACACGTCCATTTCGATCACGGCGTTCACCGCCGAGTTTCTCGACGACTTCGGTATCCGCAACCAGGAAGACCTGCAGAACTTCGTTCCGGCCACCACCATCCAGCCCTACGACGCCACGGTGCGCGGCGTGGGCCGAAACTTCCGGGCCCTGGGCGGCGACCCCGGCGTATCCACCTACATGAACGGCATCTATTCCGAGGACCTGCTCACCGCGACGGCGGCCACGTTCTTCGACGTCGAGCGCATCGAGGTGCTGCGCGGGCCGCAGGGCACGCTGTACGGCCGCAACGCCGTCGGCGGCGCCATCAACATCCTCTACAAGGAGCCGAGCTACACCCGCGAGGGCATGGTCAAGGCCATCGCCGGCAACTTCGGCACGGAGGAATACTACGCCGCGTTCTCCGGACCGCTGATCGCCGACAAGCTGGCAGGCCGGGTGACCTACGCGCACCGCGAACGCGATGGCGTGGTCGACGAGATCGGCATCGGCAGCGACATCGATGGCCTCGGCACCGACAGCCTGGCGCTGCAGCTCAAGTGGAACATCACCGACAACATCGAGATGAACATCCGCCAGAACTGGATGGACATCGACCGCTCCTTCGGCGGCGCGAACGGTGCCGGCCTGGTAACCCTGAACGAAAGCGGCGAACCGCGTCGGGTCACCGGCACCGGCATCATGGGCGACGGACTGGTTCCGGGCTGGCGCTTCGTCGACCAGGCCAAGGTCCTGGACGCCACCAACCAGTTCGATACTGATGTCTTCGTTCCCGGCGCCACCCAACGCATGTTCACCGATCCCTCCACCGGCGCCCAGATGCTGGCACAGCGCAACCGCCCGGGCATCGACTTCGGCGACTTCGACGGCTTTCAGAACGCCGCCGCGTCGCTGGACGGCTACGGCGTGACCTCGCCCGAGAAGGCGGCGCTGTACAACGGTTGCGTGTTCTCGGGCTCCATCGACGGCGACGACGTCTGCGCCGCGACGAACGGACTGAACAACGAAGAGTTCGAGCAGATGGGCACCCAGTTCAACATCGGCTGGGACGTCACCGAAAATCTGACCGTCAAATACCTGTTCGGCTTCAACACCCTGTCCTACGAGCGGATCACCGACGACGACAACACCGCGAGCCTGATCCACGACCGGCAGTTCTACGTGAACCACGAGGCCGACTACCGCTCCCACGAGCTGCAGGCGTTCTTCGACGTCGGCGAGAACTGGACCTTCACGTCCGGCATCTTCTTCTACAACGCCGAGATCGATCAGCGCGGTGACTTCTACTCCTCGTTGGGAGAGGCGAAGTTCCGGGATGCCTACATCGACAACACGGCGCTGTCCGCGGGCGCGGCCGCGGCCATCGGCGCGCCGGGCCTCGAGGGTATCAACGCCTCCACCCTGGCCTTCGCCGGCCGGCCCATGGCCAACCTGTACAGCGCCAAACGTTCGTGCACGCTGTCCGACAATCCGGCGCCGTCCTGCGCCCGCAACTACGCGGTGCAGTTCACCAACGAGGAACTGGCGGCCGCAGGCATGGGCCGCAACGACAACCTTTACACCTCCGCCTGGTACGGCGATCCCGGCACGGACCGGCTGCTGGACGTGCGCAACGGCCCCCGGACCGTCGCCACCGACCTGCTCTACACCACCGAAACCAAGCGCGAGGCGTTCGCGGCCTACACCCAGTCGGTGTGGGACATTAACGAGACGTTCGCCCTGACCCTGGGTCTGCGCTACGCCGAGGACAAGGTGGTGGCGGAAGAGAACCTGTTCCGCTACTCCGAGACCGGCGGTGACGGCTTCCTCGCGCTGTACGGCGGCGTGGCTGCGGTCAACATCGTCAACGGCGGCCTGGTGGATTCCGACAGCGACGGCATCTACGAGCCGACCCAGGCCTCCACCAACGGCGGCATCCCGTTCGGCCTCAGCGTCTACCGGCCGTTCGAGCGCACCGACAAGGAGTGGGACTGGCGCGTCAACCTCGACCACCACATCACCGACAACGTGATGCTCTACTACTCGGCCACGAAGGGTCACCGCGGCGGCGGCTACAACCTGGTGTTCTTCAGCGCCACGCCGACCTACGATCCGGAGAAGCTCATCTCCTACGAACTCGGCTACAAGAGCGACTGGCTCGACGGCCGCCTGCAGCTGAACGGCTCGTTCTACTACTACGACTACGAGTCGATTCATTCGGTGGTTCAGGAAGTCACCAGCCTGGGCGGCACCAGCAACTCCGTGCTGGAGGCTCCCGGCGCCGAGGTGATCGGCGTCGAGGCGGAGTTCACCTGGCTCGCCACCGACGCGCTGACCCTGGGCGGCAACTTCAGCTACACCCCGAGCGAGTACACCAAGTCGCTGCTCGCGGGAGACCTGGCGGGGGTGGATCGGCCGACGTCGCTGTTCCCGGATCAGGAAGATCTGCTGAAAGACATCAAGGGCAATCAGCTGCTGCAGGTGCCGGAATGGAAGGGCACGCTGTGGGGCAGCTACCGCTTCAACCTGCCGGGCGGATCTCACATCGATACGCTGGCGGCCTGGGCCTATACCGACAAGGTCTACTACACGCCGTTCGAGGCGGAGCAGGAGAGTGCCGCATCCTACGATCGAACCGACGTGCGGGCGACCTGGGTGAGTGCGGACAGCCGCATCACCGTCAGTGCGTTCGTGAACAACGTGTTCGACGAAGTCGGCAACCTGCAGGTCCTGAGCGAAGGCGAGGACGAGTTCTTCCGCCGCTCGTCAGGTACCACGGTACCCCGGCTGTTCGGCCTCGAGCTCAGCTACACCATGGGCACCTACTGAGTCGAGCACTCGGTCGGTTGCCTTCGGGTGGCCTGAAAAGAGGGGCGCTTCGGCGCCCCTTTTTCTTTGCCAGATCGCTTGTCCCACGGCGAACCCGCATCCCGCCGACCGGCCGGTCTGGGTTACCATCCACCCATGCGCATCGCCACCTGGAACATCAACGGCCTGCGGGCCCGGATCGACTACCTTTGCCTCTGGCTGAAACAACGCCAGCCGGACATCGTTGGTCTGCAGGAACTGAAGACCGAGGACGAGCAGTTCCCCTACGATGTCTTCGAGCAGCTCGGCTATCACGCCCTGGTGCACGGCGAGAAGGCCTGGAACGGGGTCGCCATCCTCTCGAAACAGCCCGGCGAAGTGCTGCATCGCGGCCTGGCCGGACAGGAAGCGTTCGGCGCGCGGCTGCTGTCGGCACGCTTCGATTCGCTGACCTTCGAGACCGTGTACTGCCCGAACGGCAAGACCGTCGACCACGACGACTTCCCGCGCAAGCTCGCCTGGTTCGACGACCTCGTCGATCACTGGCGCGGCAGCCACGACGCCGGCGGCGCGACGGTGCTGTGCGGCGACTTCAACATCGCGCCGGCGGCGCTCGACAGCTGGCTCGGCGCCGAGGGTGAGGGGTCGCTGTTCCATACGGATTCGGAGCGCGTCCGCTTCGAACGACTGCTGGACCTGGGCCTGCACGATCTCTACCGCGCCCTGCATCCCGAGCGCCAGGCGTTCTCGTGGTGGGACTACCGTGGCGGCGCCTTCCATCGCGGCCACGGGCTGCGCATCGATCTGCTGCTCGGTTCGGACAGCGTGCGCGAGCGCCTCCGCGAGGTGGAGATCGACCGGGACTTCCGCAAGAAGCAGGACGGCCTCACCGCGTCCGACCACGCGCCCGTGTACGCCGACCTCGACTGACCATGGGATCGCCGCCGGAACTGCCCGCGGCGTTTTTCGCCCGCCAGGACGAGAGCGACGACGCCGAGTTCTACCGCGAGCCACGTTTCGTCACCCACATCGACGACGTCACCATCGCCGCCCTGACGCAGTACTACCGGGAACACCTCGCGCCGGAGCATCGCGTCCTCGACCTGATGTCGTCGTGGATCTCGCATCTGCCGGAGGAGGTCCGCTACCGTTCGGTTACCGGCCACGGCATGAACGCCGAGGAACTCGCCGCGAATCCGCGCCTGGACGACTACCAGGTTCAGAATCTCAACCAGAATCCGACCCTGCCCTTCTCCGACGGCGCCTTCGATGCGGTGCTGATCGCCGTGTCCGTGCAGTACCTGACCCGCCCGTTCGAGGTGTTCGCCGAGATCGGCCGGGTGCTAGCACCCGACGGCCAGTGCATCGTCGCCATGTCGCACCGGCTTTTTCCCACCAAAGCGGTGTACGCCTTCCACGTGCTCTCCGGTGAGGAACGCTGCCGGGTGGTCGCTGCCTATCTCGACGCGGCCGGGGTGTTCGAAACCATCCGTTCGGTGGATCGATCGCCGCCGCAGGGGGATCCGCTGTGGATCGTCCATGGGATCAGCGCATGACAAACGCGTAAACGGTTGAGGCTCGTGCCGGATCGGGGTACGGTCTATGAACCAAGCATGTCGCCTCGGCCGCCAAGGACCGCTGGCGACCTCTCTGGGGGGAGAGAACACGCAGCACGGATGCAGTCCTGGTTGACCTGTTTCACTGTCTGCCTAGATCTGGTGTGTCCGCTCGAACAGAAGCTTCAGCACCGCCCAAATGGCGGAAGGACAAACCATGAAACTCAGAATACTCAATGTGCTGTGCGGATTTGCGCTTGCGTCGACGCTGGCTCACGCCGGCCCCGGCTGGGACGTCACCTCGTTCTCGACCGCGCCGCAGAACGCGCCGAAACTCGTCGCCGCGATCGATGAGTGGATGGCCGCCGGCGGCAGCCAGTTTCCGGGCCAGGTGACGCTCTACGCCAACGAGGCCGACGGCGACGACCCCGCCACCCACACCATCGTTGCCACGTTCCCGTCGGTGGCGGCCAACGAGGCCTTCAGCCAGAAAGTTCAGAACGACGAGAAGCTGACAGCCCAGTGGGCGAAGCTGATCGGCGTCTTCAGCGCGAACACGACAGTCGTCGAGACCACCCGTGGCAGTTTCGTGCGCAGCTGGGGCGACGTCGACACCGGGGACTCCGCCTGGATTCATCACTTCGTCACCGTCAGCGACCCTGCCGGGATGGTGGCTGCCATGGATCAATGGATGAACTCAGCCACGGGCAAGAAAGCGCCCGGCCAGCTGCACCTCTCCAGCGTCGTCGCCGGCGGCATGGGCTCGCCTTCACACATTGTCTCCATCGGCTACGCGAACCAGGCCGAGATGGAAACGTGGAACGACTCCCTGGCCGGAAACGCCGAGTTTGCCGCGTACATCGCCAAGCTGCAGAGCATGAGCGAGTACCACGGTGCGAACATGGCGATCCGGGTGAAGACCTGGGGTAACGATCCGGTGGCCGCAACCGCAAGCCGCTGAACGGAAGCCCGCGCTGCGCCCGCGCTGCGCCGTGGGCCTCAGTCGTCGACCGGCGCCGCGGCCGGCAGCCAGCGACCGCGGCTCATCACCCCGGCGATGCGCCGGGTGTTGTCGATGTCGGCCAGTGGGTCGGCATCGAGCAGCACCAGATCCGCGGCCCTGCCGGAGTCGATGCTGCCCAGGGTGTCCTCGAGGCCGAACCAGCGGGCCGGTATCCGCGTTGCGGACTCCAGTGCCTCGAGCGGACTGAGGCCGCTGCGAACCAGCAGGCCCAGTTCCGTGTGCAGACTGTAGCCGGGGACGGCGAGTCCGATGGGGGTGTCGGTGCCGGCGCCGATGGGCACGCCGGCGTCGTGCATCTCTCCCACAAGAAACAGGCTCCAGTCGGCGAACGCGGTGTCCACGCCGTCACCCGCACGGGCGTGGAGTTCCTCACGCCAACGCGCCACCACCGCGGGCGGCAGCTGTTCCAGCGCCGACGGCCAGTCGTCGCGCAGATCCGGGCGCGCAACGGCGAAGGAATTCAGCCGCAGCGTCGGCACCTGGACCGTATCCGTCAGCGTCGCCAGCACCGCAGCACAGCGCTCCGCATCGTAGGCCGCAATCGCGGGCAGCCGCTGCTCGGCGTGTATGGCCGAACGCAGATCGTAGCCCCGCCCGTCCTCGAACGCGGCGATGCGCGCCCGGCGGGCGTCGAGCAGTTCGCGCCAGTCGTCGGCGCAGGCGAGTTCCACGTTACGCACGTGTTCCATGGAATCCACCCGGGGTCCGGCCTCGTCCGCGGTCATGGTCAGCGGCACGTGGGCGGCGATGGGCAGCCCGCGCTGTCCGGCGGCAGCGACCAGGGCAGCGAACACCTCCGGGGTCACCAGCTCGTAGATCTTGATGAAATCGACCCCGGCAGCAGCCAGATCGGCCACCCTGCGTTCCGCCACAGCGGGCGAAGCGACGCCGATCCCGAGCTGCGGTTGCCCGGCACTGGCGCCGTCGTAAACCACGAAGCGGCCGTCGAGCAGCGGGCCGGAGATGAAGATCCGCGGGGCCGGCTCGGTGCCGCTCGCAAGCCGCTCGCGCAGCGCGCTGAGCGCGGCCACGTCCCCGCCGGTATCGCGCACGCTGGTGATGCCGTGGGCCAGGAACAGCGCTGCCATGTCGTCGGTGAGGGCCTCGTCGTAGAGGAAGTGCACGTGCATGTCCCACAGGCCCGGGATCAGGTAACGGCCGCGGCCGTCGATCACCTGACGCACTGATTCGGACGCGCTCGACATCGGCATCACCGACTCGATGCGCTCACCGACCACCAGAACCCGCTGATTCTCGCGTACGCCGTTCAGCGCATCGATCACCGTGACGTGATCGAAAGCGACGCCGTCGGCCGGGGCGCGTTCGCTGCATGCGGCGGCGAACAGCATGAGCGCAGCCATGCCGATCAAGAATCTCCGTTCCATCCCCTGCCCCCCTGTTGTTGCGATCCGCTTCGATCACCGCGCATATTGACGGCAATCACGTCAGGAGCAAATCCGATGCAGGGACGGGCGACTGTTCTTCGAAACGCAATCGTCGCGGCGGCGCTGCTCATTGGCCTGATGGCCACTGGCGCCGGCGCCGCGGAGCCGCCGCTCGCACCGCCCGCGGACTGGGCCGCCACCGCCATCGACTACAGCAACGTGCCCTACCCCTACCCGGTCAGCTACCTGCCCGTCAGCCTGTTCGGTGAGGATCTGCGCATGGCCTACATGGACGTGGCACCCGAGGGTGAAGGCAACGGCCGCACGGTGGTGCTGTTCCACGGCATGAACTTCTTCGCCGCTGCCTACCACGGCACCATCGACGCGCTGCGCGACGCCGGCTTCCGGGTGCTCGCCATCGATCGGCTCGGCTACGGCCGTTCGTCGAAACCGCTCGGCCACTACAACCTGCACGTTGCGGCGCGCAACACCAGGGCCCTGCTCGATCACCTCGGCATCGAACGCGCCGCCATCGTCGGTCACTCCATGGGCGGCATGGTGGCGACCCGCTTTGCCGCAACCTACCCCGAGGCTACCAGCCGGGTGGTGATGGTGAACCAGATCGGCCTCACCGACCTGCGCCAGCAGCGCCCGTGGCGCGACCCGGACAGCGTTTACCGCGAGGTGCTGGGGACCACCTATCAGGACGTGCTCGCCGGCCACCGGCGCTACTACCCGGCGGGCTGGCGCGACGAATACCTGACCTGGGTGCGCATTCAGTACGGCCTGACCCTCGGCGGCGACTGGCCGCGCATGGCCCGGGTTCGCGCCGCCCAGCTGCAGATCCTCTACGAAGACCCGGTGGTCTACGAATGGCAGCACATCGCGGCCCCTGCCCTCGTCATCGGCGGCGAGGAGGATCGACTGACGGACGATTTCCCGTCCCGAGCGCGGCACGTGGCGCAATCGCTGCAGAACGCCAAGCTGATTCTGTATCCGGACGTCGGCCACGCGCCGGGGTTCGAGATCCCCGAGCGCTTTCATGCCGATCTGATCCGGTTCCTGCGATCGAACTGACGGGCAGGCGCAGTCCGCTCCTACTCCATGGCCAGAACCGCGCGCCACTGGGCGTCGCTGACGGGCAGCACCGACAGCCGGTTGCCCTTGCGCACCAGGGCCCAGCCTTCGAGCTTCGGATTGTCTTTGAGCTCCGCGAGGCTGATGGTGCGCTTCAGCTTGCGCACGTACTTCAGGTCGACCATCAGCCAGCGCGGATCTTCCGGGTCGCTCTTCGGATCGTAGTGGGGATCGTCCGGGTCGAAGGCGGTATGGTCGGGATAGGCCTCGCGCACCACCTTCGCGATGCCGGCAATCCCTGGCGTTTCGCAGTTGGAATGGTAGAAGAACACCTCGTCGCCCTTCTTCATGCCGTCGCGCATGAAGTTGCGCGCCTGGTAGTTGCGCACCCCGTCCCAGTGATCGGTGCGCTTCGGCCGCCGGTACAGGTCGTCGAAGCCGAATTCGTCCGGTTCGGATTTCACCAGCCAGTACGCCACGCTGCTGCCCCTAGCGCTGCGGCGTGATCAGGTACTTCTCACCCGTCGCCTGCCTGCCGTAGGCGCCGATGGCCTCCAGCGACAGCGCCTCGGCGAGGCCCACTTCGGCGGTGTAGTGGCTGGCGAACGTGGTCTTGATCTCCGCCGCCACGCGCTCGCGCAGCTTCTGCGCCGCGGCGTGACCGATGCGCGCGAGGAACGGCGGCAGCAGCCAGCCACCCAGGCCCCAGGCCATGCCGAAATTGCGGTTCAGGATCGTCGGGCTGCGATCGAGCCCGCCGTAGATGTAGACGTGCTTGTAGACGTCGGAGCCGTAGCGGCTGTACTCCTTCGCCGAACGCACCGCGGCCGCCTCCATGCTGGCGAGGATCTGCCCGGCGAGCTTGCCGCCGCCGGTGGCGTCGAAGCCGAGCGTCGCGCCCGTGGCCTGCAGCGCGTCGGTCAGGTCTTCGAGGAAGCTGTCCGCGGAAGAGTTCACCACGTGTTTCGCTCCAAGGCCTTCCAGCAGCGCCTTGTGCTCGTCGCGCCGTACCACGTTGACCAGCGGGATGCCGTCCTCGAGGCACAGCTTGTTGAGCATCTGCCCAAGGTTCGACGCCGCCGCGGTGTGCACCAGGGCCTTGTGGTTCTCGAGGCGCATGGTCTCGGTCATGCCGAGGGCGGTGAGCGGGTTGACGAAGCAGGACGCCCCTTCCTTCGGCGTGGTGCCCTCCGGCAGCACCAGGCACTGGTTGGCCTTGACCGCCCGGTACTCCGCGTACATGGCGCCGCCGAGGATCGCCACCGTTTTGCCGATGAGCGCCTGGGCCGCAGGATCAGCGCCTGCTTCGGTCACCACCCCGGCGCCTTCGTTGCCCACCGGCAGCGACTGACCGATCCGAGCCTTCATGGCCGGCATCACTGCATCCGGCACCGGCGCGGTGATCACCGGCGCCGCCGCCGAGCCGCTGGCCCGGGCGGCGCTCATGTCGGCGCCGCCGAAGAGCAGCCCGAGGTCCGACGGGTTGATGGGCGAGGCCTCGATCCGCACGAGCACTTCGTCCTTGCCCGGCGTTGGCACGTCGACCTCGGTCAGCGACAGTTCCAGCGTGGCGTCCGCGCCGATGGTGGAGCGGAGCTGTTTCATTTTTCCGGATTGGTTACGGGCCATGTTGATTCCCCCAATGAGATAGATCGATCAGGTAAGTGGATCGACTGAACGCGTGAGCGCGCCAGTGTACACGCGTTACCAGCCGGCGCCGCTACAGGCCGCGAAAGTCCGGCTCGCGGCGCTCCCGGAACGCGGCCAGCGCTTCCCGGTTGGCTGGCCCGCCGAGCAGGGCGGCGAATTCCTCACGCTCCCGGGCGCGGGCGGCGCGCACGGCGTCGAGCCGCGCTCCCAGCAGCAGCTTCTTGGTGGCGACGAGAGACGCCACCGGCATGGCGGCAATCTCCCGAGCCAGGGCCAGGGTTTCCGGCAGCAGTTGGTCCGGCGCGCACAGGCGGCTGGCCAGCCCCCAGTCGACGGCGGTGGCGGCATCGATCCAACGCGCCGTGTACAGCAGTTCCGCCGCGCGCTGCCAGCCGATCAGGGGCGCGAGCAGCGCGCTGCTGCCCGCCTCGGTGGTGACGCCCAGGGTCACGAACGGCGCCCGCAGCCGCGCCTGCTGCGACATCAGCACCAGATCGCAGTGCGGCAGGATGGTCACCCCGATGCCGACGGCGATGCCGTTCACCGCCGCCAGCAGCGGCTTAGGAAACGCTTCCACCGTGGCGATGAACGGCTCGAAACCGTGGGGTCGGCCGTCGTCGTGGCGCACCGGTTGCGCCAGTTCGCCGAGATCCGTTCCGGCGCAGAAGCTGCGACCGCGGCCGGTGAGCACCACGCAGGCGATGTCGTCGCGGCGGGCGGCATCGTCCAGGGCCTTGCGCACGGCGTCGTAGAGCCGATCGTCGTAGGCATTCAGGGCGTCCTCGCGCTGCACGGTGAGCAGCCGCACCCGATCGGCATCGTCAATGGCCAGTTCGGTGCCGGAATCGGCGCGGCTCACGGCGCCACCTCCACCCGTTCCGGGTGTCCGGACCAGGTCCAGGCGTAGCTGCGCCGGGACAGCCCCAGCATCATGCCGCCCAGGGTCTTGGGATGCAGAAACACCGTGTGCGGCCCCAGCGAGTCGCGCTGCCCGGGGGCCGGGTCGGAGGTATGGCCGAGGCCGGACCCGCGCGCGCGGCGCTCGATCTCAACGAGATTTCCGGTCTCCGCGAACGCCATGTACAGGCCGCTGCCGTTGCGGTCGAAGAATCGGCGCATGGTGGTGCCGGGCGATTCCGGGGTGATGATCTCCAGTCGATCCAGGCGAGCGGGGTCGAACAGGGTCAGCGAACCGCGGTAGCCGTAGGTATCGGAGGCAATCGGTTCGAAGGCGGCCGCGTCGAGACCGAGCACCTCGGCCGCCCGGGCGGTCTCGCGGTCGGCGTCCGCGACCAGATCGGTGAGTTCGTAGAAGCGGTCGATCAGACCCACCGCCGGCTGCGGCCGGTGCGCGTCCACCAGCAGCCGCAGCCCGGGAATGCCGCTGGCCGTCTCGTCGAGCACGAGGCGTTTACCGTCCCACAGCGGCTCGATGCCGATATCGTCCAGGTGACGGGCGAATGCCCCCAGATCCGCCGTGGTGAAGCCGCCGGCGAACAGGTGCGGGCCGCGGGCTTCCAGGGCGTAGCCGACGATTCCGTCGCCGTCGGGAACCAGGATCTCCAGCCAGCCGTTGCCGAGGCGCCAGCGGTGAGCCCTGGCACCGAGTGCAGGATGAACGCTGGACCCGGCCGGTTCGGCCCCGAGCAGCCGCTCCCAGACACGGCCGCAGCGGGCATCCGCCGCCGCCAGCACTACCCGATCCATGGCCTGCAGCATCGCCTCTCCTCCTCATGATCCGACCGTCGCATTGTAAACCAGCCGCCGGAGCCGATAATCGCAGGAACTCCCACCCCACCCACCGAGCCGACCATGCAACCGCTGCGCCCCGTCATTCTGGAAGCCCACGGCATCCGCCTCGAACCCATGACCACCGATCACGTGGACGATCTGGAGCGCGCGGCCGGCGACGGCCGGCTCTGGGAGCTGTGGTTCACCTCGGTGCCCGGCGGCGATGGACCGATCCGCACCGCCGACTACGTCGCCCAGGCCCTCGCCGGGCAGGAAGCGGGCAGCATGCTGCCGTGGGTGGTTCGCGAAAGCGGATCCGGCCGGATCATCGGCACCACCCGCTACCACGACGTGGTCACCGCCGCGGAACGAGTGGAGATCGGCTACACCTGGTACGCCCAGAGCCACCAGCGCAGCCATGTCAACACCGTCTGCAAGCTGCTGCTGTTCCGCCACGCCTTCGACGACGTCGGCTGCCGGGTGGTGGGGCTGCGCACCGACAACTTCAACTTCCGCTCGCAACGCGCAATCGAGGCCCTGGGGGCGAAGAAGGACGGCGTGATTCGCCATCACGCGCCGCGCCCGGACGGCAGCGTGCGCGACACCGTGATGTACAGCGTGCTCGCCGGCGAGTGGCCGGACGTGCGCCGTCACCTCGAGCATCGTCTCGCCCGGCACGCGGCCCGCTGACCCGCCGCCCGTCCGGCCCCGGTCCGCTCAGGGTCGCCGGCGCTCGCGACGGCCGCGACGGGATTCCCCCGGCGACAGGCCCGCCCCCCGGCGTTACCATCGGGGCTTCATCCAGGGAGAGAGAGCGATGGAACGCGCACCCCGACAAGTTCGTCTCCTGCTGGCCGTGTCCAGCGTGGCGCTCGCCGCCGAAGCGCTCCCCCAGGAGCGCTCCGCGGGCATCATCGAAGAGGTCATCGTCACCGCGCAGAAGCGCGAGGAGAGCCTGCAGGAGACCCCGGTCTCCGTCACCGCCTTCACCGCCGACGCCATCCAGGCCCTGGGCTTCCGCCAGTCCGTCGACATTACCGCGCAGACACCGAACTTCAGCGTCGGCTACCCGAACGGCGACACCGGGGTGCCGGCGCCGTTCATCCGCGGCGTCGGACTCAACGACTTCGGCGTGCTCAACCAGGGCCCCATCGCCGCCTACATGGACGAGACCTACATCTCCTCCAACGCCGCCCAGATCTTTCAGCTGCTCGACGTCGAGCGTGTCGAGGTGCTGCGCGGTCCCCAGGGCACCCTGTACGGACGCAACGCCACCGGCGGCGCGGTCAACTTCGTCTCGAAGAAGCCCACCCGGGAGTGGGACGGCTGGGTGCGCGGCGCTTACGGCAGTTGGGACCTGACCCAGCTCGAGGGCGCCTTCGGCGGTCCGCTGGGAGAGAAAACCGCTTTCCGGGCCGCCGTGCTGAAGACCGACTCCGACGGCTGGATGAAGAACCGCTTCACCGGCAACGACCAGCAGGGCGTCGACGAACTGGCCTGGCGGGTGCTGCTGGAGACCGAGCCCACCGAGGGACTGAACCTGCTGTTCAATGTGCACGGCGGCAAGACCGAATCCGACGCGGTGCAGTATCGGCACCTCGGCGTGTGGGACGGCGCCGGCAACCCGTGCGCCAACGCCGACATTCTCGCCGGCAACTGCGTGGACATCTTCGGCTACTCCGAGCAGGCGCCCTACACCACCCCTTTCGGCGGCGTCGACGTCCCGGCCGTGCCCGGCTACAAAGAAGGCAACTTCGACTTCGAGGCGAAGAACGACACGGATTTCTGGGGCGCGTCGCTGACCGCCGACTGGACCGTGGGCGACTACGTCGTCACTTCGATCACCTCCTACGACGACATGGAGGACTTCCGCCCGGAGGAAACCGACGTCGGCCCCAACGACATCCTCACCGGCGAGCTCGCGGTCGATCAGGAGACCTTCTCCCAGGAGCTGCGGCTCGGCTGGGAGGGCGAACGGGGCACCTGGATCGCGGGCCTGTACTATCTGGACGACAAGGCCACGGACAATACCGCCTTCGACATCCTGCGCGATCTGCGCTTCCTGTTCGTCGGCGACGACGTCAGCTGCTCGGCACCGCCCGGCAACCCCACGGGATTCTGCCCCGAAGAATTCGTGTTCAAGACCAAGTCCGGCACCGAGCAGGAGATCACCAGCTTTGCCGTGTTCGTCGACGGCTCCCGGCAGCTCACCGATCAGCTCAAGATCTCGGCCGGACTGCGCTACACCGACGAAGAGATCAAGCACGACAGCTTCTTCTTCTTCGACGAGCCCGCCGCCGGCAATCCGGCCCAGCCGGGGTATCCCGCAAAGGCGAAGAACGACTTCAGCAACTTCTCCGGCCGCCTGGTGCTCGACTACCAGGCGAACGACGATCTGCTGTTCTACGGCGGCATCACCACCGGCTTCAAGGCCGGCGGCATTCAGAGCACCAGCGACGGCATCGCGCCCTACGACGAGGAAACGCTGGTGAGCTACGAAGCCGGCTTCAAGTCGACCCTGGCCGACGGCCGCGTGCGCTTCAACGGCTCGGCGTTCTACTACGACTACAGCGATCTGCAGGTGTTCGCTTTCGTGATCGTCGGCGGGGTCGGTTTCTCGACCATCTCCAATGCTGCCGACGCCGAGATCTACGGCGCCGAGTTCGAACTGCAGTGGCTGCCGGTCGACAACCTGTTCGTCAATCTGGGGCTGGGGCTGCTGTCCACCGAGTACCAGGACTTTGTGATTCCGTCCGGCGACTTCTCCGGCAACGACATCACCATGTCGCCGGAACTGACCATGAACGCTCTGATCCAGTACGACATTCCCCTCGACGGCCGCGGCAACCTGACCCTGCAGACCGACTTCAACTACCAGGACGAGGTGTTCTTCGATGCGTTGAACAACCCGCTGCTGAGCGAGGGCGACTACTGGCTGTGGAACGCCCGGATCAGCTGGACGTCGCCGGACGAGAAGTGGGACGTCGCCGCCTACGGCCGCAATCTGGGAGACGAGGAATACATGGTCTACTCTTTCGACCTGTCGTTCTTCGGCTTCAACGAAGAGATGATCGGCACGCCCCGGGCGTTCGGTCTCGAAGCCACGTACCGGTTCTGATGCCGATGCGTCACCACCTGGCCACCCTGGCGCTGCTCGCTGCGCTGGCGGGCTGCGATGCGGGGCAGCAAGGCGACGCCGATGCGGACGCGAATGCCGCCCCAGCGCCTGCCGCGGACGCCTCGACGGTTGCCATGGCGCCCACGGAAGACGTGATGCAGAAGTGGTCGCGCAGCTGCGTGCTCTGCCACGTCGACGGCAACGGCGGCGCGCCACGCCTCGGTAACGCCGGGGAATGGCAGCCGCGGCTGGCGAAGGGCAAGGACGTGCTGCTGCAGCACACTCTCGAGGGCCTGAACAACATGCCGCCGCTCGGCTACTGCATGTCCTGCGAACGCGACGACTTCATCGCGCTGATCGAATTCATGTCGGAGGGCAACTGATGGCCCTATTGAGCCGCCGCAGACTTCTGGCCGGCAGCGCCCTGGCGGCCCTGTACGGCGCTGCGCGACCGGCATTCGCCGCCGGCGGCGGGACGGTGCCGTGGCGGAACTGGTCCGGCGCCCTGGTGGCGCATCCGGCCGGGCGCTTCTCGCCGGCCACGGAGGACGAGCTGGCCGCCTTTCTCGCGACAAGCAGCGGTCCGGTGCGGCCGGTGGGTTCCGGGCACTCGTTCACCCCGCTGGTGCCCACCGACGGCCACCTGATCGTCATCGACCGGCTGAGCGGAATGCTCGGCCACGACCCTGCCGCGCTGCGCGCGACCTTCGCTGCCGGGACCCGGCTGGGAGACATGGGCGCGCCCCTCGAGAGGGTCGGTCAGGGCATGTTCGTGCTGCCCGACATCGACCGCCAGACCCTGGCCGGCGCAACGGCGACCGCCACCCACGGTACCGGGATATCGTTCAGCTCCCTGTCCGGCTACGTCACCGCGCTGCGTCTGGTGACCCCCCGGGGCGAGATCGTCGACGTCGACGCGGACAGCAACCGCGATCTGTTCGATGCGGCACGGGTGAGTCTCGGTGCCCTCGGCGTGATCACGCGCATGACCCTGCAGAACCGGCCGAGCTATCGGCTCAAGGCGAAGAACTGGGTGGCCCCCATCGAGGAGGTGCTCGAGGATTTCGACGAATCCGCGGCCAACCACCGCCACTTCGAGATGTTCCCCCTCACCCATTCGGACTACGCCCTCACCCTGGCCATCGACGAGACCGACGAGCCGATCAACAACCCGCCACCGTCGCCGGAAGAAGATGCCGCCTTCGCCGCCGCCATGGAGAGCTGGACCCAGGTGCCGCCGCGGGATCGACCGCCGCTGGTGAACGGCCTGGCGGAACAGATCGAGCCCACCGAGGCGGTGGACGTGTCCTACAGGATTCTCAGCAACGTACGCAACACGCGCTTCAACGAGATGGAGTACTCGGTGCCGCTCGAGGCCGGGGCGCCGTGCCTGCGCGAGATTCTGCGGACCATCCGCGACGAGGAAGTCGACGTGGTGTTTCCGCTGGAGTACCGCTACGTGAGCCGCGATGACACGTGGCTCGGCATGAGCTCGGGCGACGAGGACCACGCGTCGATCTCGATTCACCGCACCGCCAGCGAGGACTACCGCCCCTACTTCGATCTGATCGAGCCGATATTCTGGAAGTACGGCGGCCGCCCGCACTGGGGCAAGGTGCATTCGCTGACCGCGGCGGAGCTCGACAAGCTGTACCCGAAGTTCCGCGACTTCGTCGCGCTGCGCCAGCAACTCGACCCCGACGGGCGCATGCTCAACGGCCACCTGCGCAAGCTCTTCATCGGCTGAGCAGCAACGGAGACAATGCCATGAGTCTTCCCGTCGTCAGCGCCGCCACGGAGTCGCAGCGCCAGGCGGCCATCAGCGTCATTACCCTGGCGTTCGCCAGCGATCCCCTGGCGCGCTGGGCGCTGCCCGACGCGGCCGCGTTCGTGGCCGCCATGCCCACGTTCGTCGACGCGTTCGGCGGTCCCGGTCTGGCCCACGGCGCAACCTACCTGGTCGACGGCGGCGCCGGCGCCGCGCTGTGGCTGCCACCCGACGTCCACCCGGATGACGAGCGTATGGCCGCAGCGATGGCCAGTCACATGGACGAGCGGGTCCTCGAGGACATGCAGGGCGTGTTCGAGCAGATGAGCCACTATCATCCACCGCAACCGCACTGGTATCTGCCGCTGATCGGCGTCGACCCCGCCTGTCAGGGGCGCGGGCTGGGGGCGGCGCTGATGCGCCACGCGGTCGAACGCTGCGACGCCGATGGCGTGGCCGCCTACCTGGAGTCCTCCAACCCCCGCAACATCTCGCTGTACGAGCGCCACGGCTTCGAGGCCCTGGGCACGATTCAGGTGGGCGGCTCGCCGGAAGTCGTGCCCATGCTGCGCGAGCCCCGCTGACCGCCTGCGGCCGACCGCGCCGTCAGCCCCGGCGGTAGGTGCCGACCAGCCGGTTCATGGCGATGACCGCAGGCTCCGCCTGCTCGAGCAGCTGCGGGAGGGACAGGCCGGGGGCGAAGTCGGCTTCCCGATCCAGGGCCAGCAGCCAGAAGAAGTAGTGATGGGTACCGTGGCCCTCCGGCGGCATCGGTCCGCCGTAGCCGGCCTTGCCGAAATCGTTCCTGCCGCTCGTGTACTTTCCGCTGCCTTCTTCCAGCGCGCTGACGGAACCCGGGATGTTGTAGAGCACCCAGTGGACGAAGCCGTAGTGCCCGGGCGTGACCAGCGGCGCATCGGGGTCGTGGCAGATCAGCGCGAACGATCCGGTCTGCGCCGGCGCCGCGCTCCAGGCGAAGGCCGGTGAAACGTCGTCCCCTTCTCCGGTGTGCTTGCGGGGAATGGCAGCGCCCGGCTTGAACGCCGTGCTGGTGAGCTGCATGTCGGAAAGGGCGAAGCCCATATCGTCCTCCTGTCGTCAGAATCGGCTGTGAACGGACCTGGTGGCCCCGCGAGGTATCGTCGCAGACCGTTGCCCGGTCTGCCAGGCGCCGCGTGGGGGGTCAGACCGAGCCGCCCAGGTCCTATACTTCGGCATGTACTCGACGCCGACCTTGCGCTACATTCCTCGACCCATGACGTTCCGAATCGTTCTCATCGTCATGGCCTGCCTCTGCTGCAGGCTCTCCGTCGCCGACGATCCGCCCGACGCCACGGCCCTGCAGCTCGCCTCCGTCGGCGCCGCCGTGGTCGATCTCGACACCGGGGAGATGCTCTACCGCAAGAACGCGGACGCGGCGCTGCCCATCGCCTCGGTCACCAAGCTGATGACCGCCGTGGTGGTCCTCGACAGCGGTCAGCCGCTGGATCAGTGGCTCGGCATCGTCGACTGGAACCGCGCGCTCGGCAAGAACGCCTATTCGCGCATGCGTATCGGCTCCGAGGCCCAGCGCGGCGAGCTGCTGCGGCTCGCGCTCATGTCCTCGGAGAACCTGGCGACCAACGTCCTCGCCCACCATCATCCGGGGGGATTCGACGCGTTCATCGACGCCATGAACGCCAAGGCAGCCGCCCTCGGCATGACGCGCAGCCGATTCGTCGACCCGGCCGGGCTGTCACCGGAGAACCGCTCCAGCGCCGAGGATCTCGCGACCCTGGTGCGGGCCGCCTACGGCTACGACGAGATCCGCAGCCGCACCACCGGCTATCAGCACACCGCGCGGTTCCGCAATCCGCGCTACACGCTGCCCTACGGCAATACCAATCCGCTGGTCGCGAGCAGCCGCTGGGACCTGGAGCTGAGCAAGACCGGCTATCTGCGCGAAGCCGGGCGCTGCCTCGTTCTCGTGAGCCGCATCGACGACCGTCCCGTCGCCATGGTCCTGCTGAACTCCTTCGGCACCCGCACGCCGCTCGGGGACGCCGGCCGGGTCCGGCGCTGGCTCACCACCGGCCAGGGCGGCACGGTGGCGGGCGCGGCGGCGCGCTACGAACGGGAGCAGGTGAAGGCACTGCAGCAGGCGTCCAGCACTCGAATCAGCGCCCAGTAGTACGCGCCGTCAGGCGACGTCGAAGTACGCCGACGAGGTCGCTGCGGCGACGAAATTCTCACGCAGGTGGGTGATCGCCTGAATGTCCGCGTTGACCGCGTCGAGCCCGTTTTCCAGCACGAACGCGTAGCTGCGCTGGAACTCCGAGAGACCCGCGCGCAGCAGTTTCGGCTCGTAGTAGGGGTCGAAGGCGTCCGGGTTGCCCCAGCCCAGCCACTGCCGTCCGGCGAGGTAACGGCCCGCCTTCATGCCGATCAGGCCGATGCCGGCGCCCCGGGCCCGATCGAGCAGCGGCCGCAGCGCCTTCATCGGCGGCGAACCCGGCAGAACCTCGCGGGTCTCCCAGTCGTACCAGCCGCCCGGCGTGATGGCGATCATGGCGAGGTCGAAACGCCCGGTGTCGATGGCGGCTTCCAGCACCCGCTGGGCGTTCTGATGGGTGCTCAGACCCAGATAGGAGACCTTGCCGGCCTCCCGCGCGCGCTCGAAGGCGGCGTGGATCTCGTCGCTGGCGATGACCTGGGGGTTGTTGGAGGCCATCAGGTAGTAGGCGTCCACGTGGTCGACGTCGAGCTCGCGCAGGCTCTCGTCGAGCAGGGCCGACCAACCGCTGGCGGCAGCGCGCGCCTGGCCGACGGAAATCGGATCCGCCGGGCCGAAGTCACCGGGGACGATGGCCTTGGAGATCAGGAAAACGTCGTCGCGGCGGCGTTTCAGAAACGGCGCGAGGTTGCGTTCGGCCGCATCGTAGTAGTGCCTGTAGCCGACGTCGAAAACGTTGACCCCGGCATCGAAGGCCATGTCCAGCAGCTCGTCACGGCGGCGGCCGGACAGCGAGGCGCCACAGCCGAAAACCAGCCGGCTGGCACGGAACCCGGTCCGGCCCAGGGTGCGGTAAGCCATCTGCGGCCACGGTGTCGCCAGCGCGTCGGACTCCTGCGCTTCGAAGAACGCCGCACGTACGCTGCCGGAGCGGACCAGTGCCTGACAGCCCACGGCCAGCATGCTGCCGTAACGGACGAAACGGCGCCGCGTGCTCCAGCTAGTCGATTCGGCCGAATCGCTCATCGTGCGTCTCCCCCGGCGGGCTCTGACCGACCACATTCTATGCCGCTCCGGGAGGATTTACACGATCGGCCCAGCGGAGGTTGCGATCAGCAGAATCGACGGCATCGACCCGGACCAGGCCAGCGGCCACGTCGTGCGGGCTGAGGCGTTCACCCGCCAGTCACCCCTCAGGAGGAAATCACCGAACCGCCGTCGCAGACGATCACATCGCCGACCGTGAACGCGCTGGCGCGCGATGCGAGAAAGATGGCGATGCCGGCCACGTCCTGCGCGGTGCCGACCCGACCCCGGGGATTGCCCCTGCCGACGGCGTTCCAGTCGGTGTTGTCGACGTCACCGCGACCACCGACGCCGGTACTGAGCATGTAGGTGGGAAACGGCCCCGGCGCGATGGCGTTGACCAGGATGTTCTCCTTCACCAGATGCGCAGCCATCACCCGGGTGAGGTGGTGCACGGCCGCTTTGGACGGCCCGTAAGAGAACGTGTCGAACACCGGGATCTTGATGCCGTCGATCGAGCCGACGTTGATCACCCGCGCCGGATCCTGCGGATTCGCCGCCCGTCGCAGCAGCGGCAGCAGCTTCTGGGTGAGGAAGAACACGCCCTTGACGTTGGTGTCCATGACCTTGTCCCAGCCGATCTCCGGAAACTCGTCGAGGGGCGCGCCCCAGGACACGCCGGCATTGTTCACGAGGATGTCCAGGTGCTGCTCGCGCCGCGACAGTTCGTCGGCAAACGCCTGAATCCCATCGAGCTCGGCGAGATTCGCCGGGATCGAGATGCACTCGCCGCCGAACTCTCCGGACAGACGTTTCGCCGTGGCGTCGCAGACCTCGGCCTTGCGCGAGCTGATGTAGACCTTCGCGCCGTGGGCGAGAAAACCGGCCGCGATCATCTCGCCGATACCGCGCGAGCCGCCGGTAACCACGGCGACCTTGCCGGCGATGGAGAACAGGTTGTCGAACATGCGCTCGGGCCGCTCGGCGGACGCTTTCTCGGACATTTCCTCGGGCATTGGCTTCGACTCCTCTGATTGCAGCGGGTGAGGTAGAGTGACCGGCGCATGCTACCAGGGCCGGCGGTGAGACCGGGATCATGAGCAAAGCCAAGCGCCAGGGCGGCCTGGTCTATTCCACAGACGGAGGCCGCCGCTGCCCGGGCTGCCAGCGGCCGCTCGCCGACTGCGTGTGCCGTGATCGCTCCCGGCCGCGCAGCGGCGGCGACGGTATCGTCCGGCTGGCGCGGGAAACCAAGGGCCGCAAGGGCGCCGGCGTCACCCTGATCAGCGGTCTGCCGTTGGCCGACACAGCGCTCACGCAGCTCGCCCGCAAGCTCAAAGCCCGCTGCGGCGTCGGCGGCGCCGTCAAGGACGGCGTCATCGAACTGCAGGGCGATCAGCGCGACAAGCTCGTGTCGATGCTCGAGGCCGAGGGATACACCGTGAAACGCGCCGGCGGCTGAGCCGGCGGCGGCAGGCCGGAGACGGCAGGCCGGAGACGGCTGGCCGGAGACGGCTGGCCGGAGACGCTGGCCGGAGACGCTGGCGCAGTAAGGTAAACTGGTCAGGCAAGCGAAGGAAACCGACCCATGACCCAAGCGCTCGACGCCGCCATCGACAGCTACCTCGCTTCCCGCGCCGACACGCCGGTCCTGGTCAGGCAGGCCATGGCCGCGGAACCCGACGATCTGCTCGCCGTCTGCCTGATGGGGTATCTGACCCGCCTGGCCGGCGACCGCGACAACGCCGAGCGTTCCGCCGCCCTGCACCGGGATCTCGCGGCCCGGATCGCCGCCGGTGCCGGCACCGAGCGCGAACGCGGCCACGTGAGGGCCCTCGGGCTGTGGCTGGACGATCGCCTGCATTCGCTCATGGCGCACTTCGAGACGCTGCTCGACGCCGATCCCACCGACATCCTCGCCCTGCGCATGGCCCACTACCTGTACTTCTACGACGGCGACGCGGCGCGCATGCGCGATTCCGTCGCCGCGCGCCTGGCGGATTTCGCCGGGCACCGGCTCGAGGGCTACGTGCGCGGCATGCTGGCCTTCGGCCACGAGGAAGCCGGCGACTACGCCGCGGCGGAACGGCACGGTCGCGCCGCCGTATCCAGCAACGCCCACGATATCTGGGCCGCTCACGCGGTGGCCCACGTGATGGAGATGCAGGGGCGCGACGACGAGGGCATCGCCTGGATCCGCCAGCAGCGGCCGCACTGGCAGGGCGCCAACAACTTCCGCTGCCACCTCGACTGGCACGAAGCCCTGTGCCACCTCGACCGCGGCGATCTCGACGCCGTGCTCGCGCTCTACGACGACGCGGTGGCGCCGGCGCTGGAGGACGATTTCTACCTGGATCTGTGCAACGCCACCTCGCTGCTGCTGCGCCTCGAAGCCCGGGGCGTCGACGTCGGCGATCGCTGGACGCCGCTGGCAGCGCTCGCCGAGCATCACACCGGCGACCGCGAGCTGGTGTTCGCGAGCCTGCACTATCTGATGCCGCTGCTGCGGACAGAAAACCCCCACGCAGACGCGCTGTTCGCAACCCTCGATGCCTGGTCCGAATCGGACACCACCCAGGGCCGGGTGGTGCGTGAGGTAGCGCTGAACGTTGCCGACTTCCTTGCTGCCGCACAGCGCGGTGACAAAGCCGCCGCGACAGAGGCATTCGCCGGCTTCCGCGGCAACCTGCACCGCATCGGCGGCAGCCACGCCCAGCGCGATCTGTTCAGGATTCTCGCCGAGGCGGCCTGACCGGCGCCGGCGCGCACTGCCGGCCGCTGCCCCGCGCCGGGTCCGTCCGGAATCGCTACTCCAGGGTGGCGTAGTTCGTCGACCGGTCGTCGGTCCGCTTGTTGCGAACCTCGGTCACGCACGCGGCGAGATCCGCCAGGTACTGATCGATCACGCCGGTGTTGCTGTTGCTCACCGTCGAGTGAAGGGTGTCGGGCGGACCCTGCCGATCGTGGAACCAGCCGCGCGCGAGCAGCGCATCACCCAGCGCGAACACGTCCAGCGGCGGCGCAACGGCGGGATCCGCTGCCGTGGCGATGAGATGGAAGCGGCCATCGCCGAGGACCCGGATGCCGTCGATGGCGGCAATTCCCTCGCGCATCCGATCGGCGTTGCCCAGAGTGATGCGGGTGAGCTCCAGATAGCCTTCCATGCCGAGATGCTGAATCACCGCCCAGGCCGCGGCCATGGGCAGGCCGGAGCGGGTGCCCTGAAGGTTCGGCGAGGCGTAGAAGCCGCCGAGCCAGCCGTCGAACACGAAGGTCTGATAGCGGCGCAGCTGCTTGGTCCGATGCAGAATCACCGAGACCCCTTTGGGCGCGTAGCCGAGCTTGTGGATGTCCGCCGAGATGGAAGTGACCCCTTCCACCCGGAAGTCCCACGGCGGTACCTCGCGCCCCAGGCGCTCGGCGAAGGGCAGCACGAAACCGCCCATGCAGCCGTCGACGTGGCAGTTGGCGCCCACGCTCAGGGCCAGCTCGGCAATGGCCGGTATGGGATCCACCACGCCCTGGGGGTACTGGGGCGCGGAGCCCACCACCAGCACGGTGTTCGGTCCGACCTCCCGGGCCATGGCGTCCACGTCGGCGGTCCAGTCGTCGCGCACCGGAGCCTTGCGCACCGTCAGGCCGAACAGATGCGCGGCCTTGTGAAATGCGGCATGGGCGCTCTCCGCGAGCACGATCTCGCCCTCGCTGATGCCGCGCTCCTCGCGCCCGCGCTCCCGGGCGGCGAGAACGCCGCAGAGGATGGACTCGGTGCCGCCGCTGGTGAGAAAGCCGGACGTGCCGGCAGGACCGTTCAACAGATCGGCCGTCCAGCCGACCACCTCGGACTGGATCTCACCGAGGGACGGAAAGGCCCTGGTGTTGAGCGCGTTCTCGTGCAGATACAGGGCGGCGGCGCGTTCCGCCACCTCGTGCACCCCGGGCCCGCCGTCGTAGATCATTCCGAAGGCGCGACCGTCACGCCACTTCACGTCGTCCGTGCGCTTCGCCTCGAGATCCGCGATCACCTCGTCGGCCGAGCGGCCAGTCTGCGGAAACGCCATGGCGTTGCCCTCCCCTGTCGTCGAGCCGGAAGCATACCTCAGTCCCCGCGGACGCAACGACCCGGGCCCTCGAGCAGCTCGGTCATGCCGGCAAGCTCGCGGACCCGCGGCATCTGCCCGACGATCCGACGCTGACGCTCGCGCAGGTAGGCGGAGGGGGCGGCGGCATCGAAACGCTGCGGGCTCGGCAGCACCGCCGCCAGCAGGGCGCTCTCGTGGGGGGTCAGCCGCCGCGCCGGCTTGGCGAAGAAACGCTGTGACGCCGCCTCCAGGCCATAGATCCCCGGGCCGAATTCGGCCACGTTCAGATACACCTCGAGGATCCGCCGTTTCGGCCAGAGCAGTTCCAGCAGCACCGTCAGGCCCGCCTCGAGACCCTTGCGCACCCAGCTCTGCCCGGACCAGAGGAACAGATTCCTGGCCGTCTGCTGGCTGATGGTGCTGGCGCCGCGCAACCCCGCACCGCGGCGGGCAGCGGCGAGCGCGTCGACGATCTGATCGAAGTCGAATCCGCGATGGCCGGCGAACTTCTGATCCTCCGACGCAATCACCGCGAGCCGCGCACTGTCGGGCAGACACCCGGCGTCCGTCCAGATCCGCGTCACAGACAGCTCCCGGCCCGCCAGCCGAGCACCGAGCCGCGCCTCGACGATGAAGCCGGTGGTGGGCGGCGGCAGCCAGCGCAGCAGCGCCACCACAGCGACCGCCAGAATCATGGCGCCAACCAGGGCGCGCCAGACGCGACGCCACAGACGCCGACCCAGGGAAGGCTTTTGCTTGCGGGCACGATACGGCGGAACCACGACTTCCTGGCACCCGGGGGATGGCGCAGTGTAACCGTGCGCGACCGAGCTGGTAGACTCCGCGCCCATGAGTTCCGGCAACGATCTGCAGGCCCAGCGCGGGCGTGTCGAAGGGCGCGTCCAGGGCGTCGCCTTCCGCGCCTCCATGCGCACCCAGGCTCGGCGCTGCGGCGCCACCGGCTGGGTCCGCAACGAACCCGACGGTGCCGTCGAGTTTCTAGCCCAGGGCAACCGGCGGGCGCTGCAGCAGCTGCTCGACTGGGCCCGTCACGGGCCGCCGGGGGCCAGCGTCGACGCCTTCAACGTCCGCGAGGTCGACCCCGACCCGGGTCTCGACGACTTCGACGTGCGCGCCTGAGCCACCGATGCGCGTCGTCAGCTGGAACGTCAACGGTCTACGCGCCTGCGCCCGCAAAGGCTTCGGCGACTTCCTCGCGCAATCGAAGGCCGACGTGATCGGCCTGCAGGAGGTACGCGCCTTTCCCGAGCAGCTCGATGCTCCGGTGCGCCAGCCAGCCTCCTGGCACAGCTATTTCAGCCCCGCCGAGCGGCCCGGCTACAGCGGCGTGGCCATCTACTCCCGGCGCCCGGCGGATGCGGTGGAGACCCGCCTCGGCGACCCCAGATTCGACGTCGAGGGCCGCTTCATCGTCGCCCGCTTCGGCCGCCTGAGGGTGGCCAGCGTCTACTTTCCGAAAGGCAGCGGCCGCGAGCGGGACAACAGCCGGGTACCCTACAAGCTCGAGTTCTACGCCGCGGTGTTCGAGCGCATCCAGCGGCTCAAGCGCGCCGGTCCGGTGCTGGTGATGGGCGACTACAACACCGCGCACCGGGAGATCGATCTGGCGCGGCCGAAGTCCAACCAGGGCGCCAGCGGTTTTCTCCCGGATGAGCGTGCGGAGCTCGACCGCTGGCTCGCCGGCGGCTGGGAAGACACCTTTCGCGCGCGCCATCAGGACCAGGACGGCCACTACACCTGGTGGGCCCAGTGGGGCGGGGCCCGCGGCAAGAACGTGGGCTGGCGCATCGACTACGTGCTCGCCTCTCCGGCCGCCGCGCGACGGGTGCGCCGCGCTTTCATCTGGCCGGAGGTCACCGGGTCCGATCACTGCCCGGTGGGCATCGACCTGGTCTGAACGGCCGATTGCCTGAACGTTGAGCCGGGCGCATAGTTCCCGGCAGCGTTCTGCGGAGAGAGAACCATGAAAGTCCAGTCCCTCGGTCACGTGGTGCTCAAGGTTACCGACCTGGCGCGCTCGGAGGCCTTCTACCACGGCGTGCTCGGCATGCCGGTGTGTGCCCGGTTCGACGATCAGGGCATGAAGATGACGTTCTTCAGCCTCGGCAACCATCATGACCTGGCCCTGGCGCAGGTCTCCGGCAGCGAGCCCCGCGGCGGCGAGCAGGCGCCGGGCCTGCACCATGTGGCGTTCCGAATCGGTACCGAACTCGACGAGTTGATCGAAGCCAAGGCGCATCTCGAGGCCGCCGGGATCTCGCCGTCACCGGTGGATCACGAGGTCACCAAGTCGCTGTACTTCGACGATCCGGACGGCAACACCGTCGAGCTGTACGTCGACGCATCGGATGCCTGGAAGGCTGAGCCGCAGCGCGTCGCCCAGCTGATGCCGCTCGAGCTGCCGGGCTGATCCCGGGAACCAACGGCCTCAGCCTGTGGCCGCCCTCGCGGCGGCCTCGCGCGCCTTGCGCACTTTCTCGTTGGTCTGGTTGAAGAGAATCTCGCGGCGCGCCTTCTCCTGCTCCTCGGTGCGCTCCTGCTGGCCGAGTTCGCGCTGCACCTGCCAGCCTTTTTCCACCGCGGGACGTGCACCGACTTCGTCCACCCAGCGCTTCAGGTTCGGAAACGTCTCCCACACGCCTTCGTCGATGAGCCGGCCCGCGAGCATGGCCCAGGGCCAGGTGACGATATCGGCGATGCTGTACTCGGCGCCGGCCAGATAGCGGTTGGCGGAAAGCTGTGCATCCATCACCCCGCACAGCCGGTCTACCTCGCCGACGAAGCGCCGGGTGCCGTACTCCAGCTGGCCCGGGTCGTCGGCGATGTTCTTGCCGTAGTTCTTGAAATGGTTGGCGTTGCCCATCATCGGTCCGAGATTGGCCATCTGCCAGTGCACCCACTGCAGCGTCGGATAACGCTTCGCCGGCTCCTTCGCGAGGAACCTGCCTGACTTGTCGGCCAGATACTCGAGGATGGCCCCCGACTCGAACAGCGCCAGCGGCGCGCCGCCGCCGAGCGGCTCGTGATCGACGATGGCCGGCATGCGGTTGTTCGGGCTGATGCGCAGGAATTCGGGCTTGAACTGGTCGCCTCCGCCGATGTCCACCGGCACGATCCGGTAATCCAGAGCGCACTCCTCGAGCATGATGGTGACCTTCCAGCCGTTCGGGGTGGGCCAGTAGTGAACGTCGATCATGCTGTGCTCCCGATGCCGATGTCTGAGCGACGAGGTTACTCGACGGGCCGCGACGGCGCCACGTCGAGCCATTCGGCCAGCACCTTGCACCGCCTGGCATTTGCCTTACCCTCAACCGGTGGTGCCGTGATCCGCACCTTCAGGCAGTCCGCGTCCGGCAAAACCGCATCGGTCGACGAACGCGGGACCACGCGGACCCTGAGCAGCAGATCGGCGCCCTGCCAGCGGGCACCGTAGAGCAACCGTTCACCGTCCGGAGAGTCCACCATGCATTTCATCTTCGAAGTTCACGTGCATCCCGGCTACCGCGCCGAACAGTACGCGGACGCCTGGGTCCGCGCCAGCGAACTGATCCAGCGGGCGCCCGGGGCGCGCGGCACGCGCCTGCACCGCAAGATCGGCGAGCCGGACGTGCTGCTGGCGATTGCCACCTGGGAATCCAAAGCCGACCGGGATGCGATGGAGCAGGATCAGGGCGAACGGGTGCGCGCCATCATCGCCGAGCAGGCGCAGTTCGTAGACGTGCGCGTGATCGGCGAGTTCGAAGACGCGGAATGGGTCGTGGAACCCGGAGGGTGACGTTGCAGTGATCCCGCGACAGTCACCTGCCGCGGGATCGAGACTCGCTGCGGATCTCTGAACGTCAGGGCGCCAGATCGTCCAGGAGCAGGAGGGTCGGCGGCAGGCCGCCGCCGACCTGGTCGATGGCCGCCGCGGTGTAGATGCCGTTGCCATCGAGCGTCAGCGTTACCGGGCCGATGGCAGGCAGCTTGCTGCCAGCGCCCGTTACGACCACGTCGTACTGGCCGGGTGCGAGCGACACATAGCCGGTATCTGCCAGGAACGGCACGCCGTCAAAGGCCGGATCGACGTCCTGCAGATTGCCGCCGGTACCGCCGGGCACCACGTACAGGTCAACCGGACCGGCCGCCGGAGAGGCGTGAACGATGCGCACCCGCGCCTCGGTCGCCACGCGCCGGATGTCGTCGACGAGCACCAGCGCGTCTATGTTCGCGGCCAGGTCGACCGCGTAGACGCTGTATGCCACGCCCTGGGTGAGGGAAAGATCGGCGTCGATCACCGCCGGCGCATCGGTCCCTGTCTCGACGACCTTCACGTTGATCGCGCCCGGCGCAAGGCTCAGGTAATCCGTGGCATCGCCGAACGGCAGATCCACCACCGGCCGGTTCACCGGGTCGTTGTTTGCGATCACATCGACATTCGGCGCGTTGGGAGAGGCGTGGACGACGCGAACGTCGCTCGGCGTGCCGATGTCGAGAAACTCGAGCACCGCGGTACCGGTGGACGCGATCAGCGAGATCGGCGAGCCGCCGGTAGCCGTGTTGGCGACGGCGGCCACCAGCAGATCGGCGCCGCCAGGCAGGTCGATGGCGCCCGTATCGTAAACGACTGTGGACGGCGTGCCCGGGACGGCCACGCGGATCTGGTAGGTGCCAGCGGGGACCACGACCGCGTCAGGGGTCAACGTCTCGCCGAACGAGAACGTACCCAGGGGGACCGCGAGCGGATCGCCGGGCGCCGTGACGTAGACCTCGACGGTGGGTGCGTTCGACGCGGCGTGCAGAACCCGCAGCCGGACGTCAGTGGCTGCCACATCGGGGGCCGCATCGGTGAGCACGATGGGACCAATACTGGCGACATCACCCGCGGCCACCACCGACACGCGCTCACCCTCGCCGATGCTGACGCTCGGAATCGGCTGACCGGCGGCGGGAATGACCGTGACATTACCACCCGGCACCACGCCGTCGACCTCGACGCCGTAATCACCGACTTCGTAGGAGATCGAGCGGGCTTCCTTATAGCCGACGTTGCTGGCCACCAGCAGCCCGGCGACCCGGACATTGACATCCGGCGCGTCCTGCGACGCGTGGACGATCTCCAGCGTTCCGGTCGGTTGAGCGGTCTGCGGCACGGCCGACGAGACGTCGTTGCCGCCGCCACTGCAGCCGGCGAGAGACAAAATCGCAGCAGCCGCGATCCATGCGGGGAATCTGAGGGTGAACATCGAGCACTCCGTGTGTTTCAGGAGCGCGAACTCTAGAGAGCCGCCCATCAAACCCGCGTCAACGACCGGAAGTGGATTCCTTGACGTCGTCTTCACGGTCCCGGGGTCGGAACGCCAGCAGCACGTTGCCGGCAGGCTGGCCGAAGCCGCCGTAGCCGGACCCGACGAACACCATGCCGGCGCCGGCGAACAGGCTGTGGCTTTCGATGGCGCCGCCGTTTCCGGCGACACCGTTGACGGTGTCGAAGTCGCGCAGGGTGTCGTAGCTGAAGACCCGCTCGCCCGTCACCGCGTCGTAAACGTACAGACGCCCGTCGACGGTACCGGCGATCACCGATCGGTCCACGACCAGCGGCGCGGCGGAAAACCCGTAGCGCTCGTCACAGCGCTCGAAACGGGCGCGCCGCGAGGGACTGCAGTCCGCGGCCAGCGGCTGCTGCCAGAGCACTTCGCCGGAGGCGATGTCGAGCGCGCTGATGCCCGGTCGCGGGGTGAAGCCGGGCACCCGGAACGCCGGATCGTTGATCGCCGCGAAAACGCGTCGGTCATCGACGGCGAGTCCCCAGTGCACGCCGCCGAGCGGGGTGCCCTGACTCAGGCGCTGATTCCAGATCAGCGCGCCGCTGTCCGGATCCAGCGCCCAGACGTCGCCAGACTTCTGCCCGGCAAGCAGGATCTCGCTGCCGCCGTCGGTGCGGGTCAGCACGGCGGCGGCACCGAAATCGAAGTCCTTCAGTACGCTTTCCTCGGGGCTCGGACAGTTGGGCGTGGACGCCTCGCCTGGTCCGCGGCAACCGATGATCCAGACGTCGTTGGCCAATGCCTGGAACACCCACTTCTGCTGTCCGCTGACGAGATCGATGGCGATCACCGCATCGCTGGTTCCGGTGGCCGGCAGCGAGGTGTTCTGCCCCGTGGTGACGTAGACCAGACCGCGGCGCGCGTCGACGGTCGGCGTGGACCAGATCGGCGCACCGGAAGGCCCGCGCTGTTTCACGCCGACACGGCTCACGCGACCGGTGTACTCCGCATCCTTCATGGTGTGGTAGGTCCACAGCCTGGCGCCGCTGGCGGAATCCAGCGCCACCACCGCGCCGTGCTCGACACAGCATTCGTAGCCGGGATCGGCACCGTGGCCGACCCCGGAGGCGGATACGGGAACGATGATCCGGTCGCCGGCCAGCGTCGGCGCCCCGGTAATGGCGGCGCCATCGCTGTGCCGGCCGTCGACGGTCCAGATACGCGAGCCGTCGCGCGGGTCCACGGCATGCACGCGCCCGAGACGATCGGCCAGCACGAGCGCCTTGCGCCCGTCGGGACCGATCTCGCCGTAGGAGACCGAAGTGCGCAGCTGAGTGCCGGCGTCGTAAACCCAGCGCACGCAGGGCCGTGTGACGTCGAGCGCCAGCAGTCGGCCGGTCTGAACCGGGGTATAGAACAGCGTGTCGCCGATGATCACCGGCGACGAGCGCAGTGACGTCGTATCCGGGAATCCGATCGCCCAGGCCAGTTCCAGATCTGCCAGCCGGGTGCTGTCGATGCCGGCCTGGACGGCGCTCAAGCGTCGCGTGCTGTGCGCGTCGACACCCACCATCGGCAACGCGACGGGCGCCGTCAGGTCGATACCGCGGTCGGCCGCAGGGCACATCATGTCCGCCAGCCACTCACCGCTGTCGGCTTCCTTGGCGGCCAGGTAGTCGATCAGCTCGAACAGCTCGCGCCGCGGAATACCCCGCGCCTGCTGCTGCATCACCCCTTCGCTGAGCGCCAGCCGCAGCGCGTCGGCGTTCAGCCGTCGCAGCGCGTCGAGCCCCGGTGTCCGGATTGCCTCGGGCTGGTCGTGACACGCCGCGCAGTGTGTCTGGTACACGGCGGCGCCCGGATGAACTGGCGCCGCCGTCTCTGCGGCGCGCGCCACGCCAGCGGGCAGCGCGAGCAGCACCGTAAGCGCGGCGCCCCGGCAGGCGGTCATGACGGTCATGACGGTCAGCGACACCGTGGCGGGCCTAGGGTTCGTCGACGATGGCCTGGTAGACCAGGTTCTTGAACTCGCTGCCGAGCCGGGTGCGGTGGGGGATGCTCTGCACCATGAAGAGGCCGATGAGCCGTTCGGCGGGATCGATCCAGAACCGGGTCCCGGCGGCACCCCCCCAGTTGTACTCGCCGTCGGAGCCGAGCTCACCGATCTCGCCCTGATCCAGGGCCACGGCGAAGCCGAGCCCGAAGCCCACGCCGGACCGGCCGAAGCCCATGGGGACGTCACCCAGATGATTCCTGGTCATGAGCTCCACGGTTTTCGGCGACAGCAGCCGCACGCCGTCCAGCTCGCCGCCGTTCAGCAGCATCTGCGAGAAGCGCAGGTAGTCGGCCGCAGTGGACACCAGACCGCCGCCGCCGCCCTCGAACCTGGCGCCCTCGCGGTAGCCGGCGTTGACGGCGTCGTCGGCGACCACGAGCTCGGTGGAGCTGTTGGGGTTCCGGAAGGCATCTCCCACCGACCCCGTGCCCTTCGGACTGTAGATCTGCGCGACGCGGCTCCATTTCGCTTCCGGTACCACAAAGCTGGTGTCGACCATCCCCAGCGGCCCGAAGATCCGCTTCTGCAGGAACTCGCCAAACGTCATGCCCGACACCGCTTCCACCAGGCGTCCCTGCACGTCCACGGCGACACTGTAGTGCCAGCGTGTGCCGGGATCGTACTGCAGCGGCAGCTGACCGAGCGCGGTGACGAACTCCTCGAGACTGGAGTCGTCCGCCATCAGCCCCGCCTCGCGGTACAGCTTGTCGACCTCGGTGTTGCCGAACACGCCGTAGGTGAAGCCGGCGGTGTGGGTCAACAGGTCGCGGATCGTCGGCTGGCGCAGCGGATCGCGCAGCCGACCGAGTTTGTCGGGATCGCCCTCCCCAACCGTACGGCTGCTGGTACCGTCCGAGACCATGCGCGTCTCGGCGCCGTCGGCCGTCGAGCGCGCCACTTTGAGACCCGCGAGTTCCGGGATGTAGCGCGCCACCGGGTCGTTGAGGAAGAAGCGGCCCTCTTCGTAGAGCATCATCACCGCCACCGCGGTGATCGGCTTGGACATGGAGTAGATGCGGAAGATCGCATCCTCGCTCATCGGCCGCCCGGACTCGCGATCCGCCAGGCCGTAGGTCTGCTGGTAAACCACCCGGCCGTTGCGCGCGACGACGCCGAGTCCGCCCACCATTACGCCATCGGCCACGGCCCGGTTCATGTGGTCGGTGAGGCGCGCCAGGCGTTCCGCCGACACGCCCTCCCGGTCCGGCTTCGCCGTGGGCAGATCGCGCGCCTGCGCCGGAAGCGCCAGCAGCACCAGGCCGAACAGCGCCCAGACCAGCCCCCGGCGCGCGCCGTGTGCCGACGCGACAGAATACGCTCCCATGTGACTTCCCCCGGACGAATTGAAAAACGCGAGCGCCGAAGGCTAGTCAATTCGGCGCGGGCGCACAACGATGGATCATCCGGTTCGCGTGCGTCCGCAGGAGCACCTGTCGTACCCTGAGGCGACACGGGATGGACAGGAGGGGGTGATGAGCGGGATCAGCCGACGGACGTTCGCCCGGCTGGGCGCGCTGGCGCTGGCGCCGGGTGTGGCCCTGGGCGCCGCAGCAGATCCGCTGGTACAGACCAGCAACGGACCGATCCGCGGGCGCCGGGAGGACGGCATCAACGTCTTCAAAGGCATTCCCTACGGTGCCCCCACCGGCGGCGAGAACCGTTTCCGAAGACCGCGCAATCCCCTGCCCTGGCAGGACCCGCTCGAGGCCCTCGACTACGGACCGGCGGCGCCGCAGCCGGCGAGTCCGCTGTTCCAGGACGCGCGCATGGACGAAGACTGCCTGGTGATCAACGTCTGGACGCCGGGCCTCGGCGACGGCGGCGATCGCCCGATCATGCTGTGGCTGCACGGCGGTGGCTTCTCCACGCTGTCAGGCTCCAGCCCCATGTACGACGGCACGAACCTGTGCCAGCGCGGCGACGTGGTGGTGATCACCCTGAACCACCGCCTCAACGTGTTCGGGTTTCTGCACCTGGCGGACATCGCCGGCGGCGAATTCAATGGCGCCGGCAATCTCGGCATGCTCGACATCGCCCACGCCCTGCAATGGGTGCGGCAGAATGCCCGCCGCTTCGGCGGCGACCCCGGCAACGTCACGATCTTCGGCGAGTCCGGCGGCGGCCGTAAGACCTCGACCCTGATGGGCATGCCCGACGCCCGGGGTCTGTTCCACCGCGCCATCATTCAGAGCGGCCCGGGCCTGCACCTGCAGCCCCGGGACAAGGCGTCGGAGGTCGCGGCGGCGTTCCTCGAGGCGCTCAAGCTCTCTCCCAACGATGCCGCAAAGCTGCGCGAGCTGTCAGTGGAGCGGCTGCTCGCCGCCCACGATGCCGTGGCCGCCGGCTTCGACGACGCCGCCCGCCTCAAGGGCCGCTTCGAGCAGCGCGGCTTCGTCCCGACCGTGGGCGTACCCGAGCTGCCGGTGTACGCCTTCGATCCGGTCGCGAGTCCCCTGTCGGCCCAGGTGCCTCTGCTGATCGGCAGCAACCGCCACGAGATGGCGCTGTTCCTCCGCGGCGATCCGAAGATCTACGATCAGACCCTGACCGAAGCGGATCTCGCCGAGCGGGTCGCCCTGATCGTGGGCAATGCCCGCGATCGCGTACTCGAGACCTATGCGCGCCAGTATCCCCAGACCAGTCCAGCCGAACGCTGGGTGCTGATCACCACCGACCGCACCTACCGCGCTGACTCCATTACCCTCGCGCAGCGCAAGGCGATGCAGGGTCCGGCGACGTTCATGTATTACTTCACCTGGCAATCGCGCACGGATCCGAAGCTGCTGTCGCACCATGGGCTCGAGATCCCCTTCGCCTTCGACAATCTCGACAGAACGCCATGGACCTCGACGGAACCGGCGTCCCAGGCCCTGGCGGCACGCATGAGCGAGGCGTGGATCGCCTTCGCCCGCTCAGGCAACCCGAACGCCCCGGCGCTGCCGAGCTGGCCCGAATACGATCCGGCGCAGCGCGCCACCATGGTGCTCGACGCCGAATGCCGGGTAGCCAACGATCCGGACGCCGCGGTTCGCCACCTGTGGGCTACTTTATGACGGCGTGGATGATGGGCTGCGGCGGGACGCCGGTTGCCGCAGCATGACCACGTTCTCACATCGACTGGCAACGCCCGACGACGTTCCCGCAATCACCGAACTGATGCGCATTTCGATCCGCGAGAACATGAAGTCGTTTCTCTCCGCGGCCGAAATCGAAGCCGCGCAGGAAACCATGGGCGTCGACCGCACGCTGATCGAAGACCGGACCTATTTCGTCATCGAGGCGCTGCAAGATGGCCGGACGATCATGGTCGGTTGCGGAGGCTGGGGAAAGCGCCGGACCCTCTATGGCGGTGACCACACGGCGGGGCGCGACGACGCCTGCAGTGACCCCGCCGTGGATCCTGCCCGGATTCGAGCCATGTACACCCACCCGGCCTGGATTCGTCTTGGCATCGGTACGCTGCTGCTCGATCTGGGCGAAGGAGCCGCCCGGGACGCCGGCTTCAAGACCATCGAACTCGGCGCCACCCTCGCCGGAGAACCCCTCTACCTGGCGCGTGGATACCGGCAGGTGGGTCGAGACGAGCACGTGGCTGCCAACGGCGCCGGCAACGTGGTCATCCGAATGGAGAAGTCACTGTAGCCCCGCGTGAGATTGCGGATCCGGGTCGGGAAAAAAGCACGCGATCAGGCTGTCGATTGCTGCATCGAACGCCAGCGGGTACAGCCGCTCACCGAGGAAATCCCGCCGCAGGCAGAGCAGCAGCGTGCTCGTGATTTGAGCCGCAACCACATCGCGCGCCGGCGGCCGGCGCGGGTCGGCCCAGCGGGCGATGAGATCGTCGATGAACGCCTGATCCCGCGACTGATGCGCCTCGAGCCGGTCTGCGGGTACCCGTCGGACCACGGCCTGAAAATCGTCCTGCTGACCCATGCGGCGAATCAGCGGTTCACGGTACGAGGCCTCGAACAGGGTGCGCAGACGCCATTCGAATGCCTTCCGGTCGCGCGAGCCCGCCGCCGGCTGCAGCAGCGGCGCACGCAACGCTTCGTGAACCTGATCCAGGATCTCGAAGAACAGCAGCTCTTTGCTGGAGTAGAACTTGTAGAAGGAACCCTTGGCGATACCGGCCGAACGTGCCAGATCGTCCACCGTGGTCTTGGCGACTCCACCGGCGCGGAACAGTTCGCTGCCGGCCGCTACGAGCCTGGCGCGAATCGCTGTACGTTCCCGCTCGTCGAACGCACGCGGCATGACGCTGTGAAAGGCTCCGCCGCGAACTTCAGTCGGCGACCGGGCCCGGAGGCTCCCAGAGCTCGACCCGATTGCCTTCGACGTCTACCACCCAGGCGAAACGACCGTAGTCGTACTCTTCGATCCCGCCGACCTGAGTCACGCCGTTCGCCGCAAGCTGCCGGAGAAAGCCGTCCAGGTCGACGACGATGTAGTTGATCATGAGCTGCTGGCCGGCGTCGCCGAAGTAGTCGCTCGAGCGCGGAAACGGCGACCAGACCGTGCGTTGCTCGATGCTCGGATCGACGGGGTCGCGCCACAGGAAATGCGCGAAGCCGCCGTCGCCGACGTCGAGACCGAAGTTGCGCCGGTACCATGCGGCGACCGCCTTCGGATCATCGACCTTGAAGAATACTCCGCCGATGCCGCGCACGTGCCCGGGCGCCCCGTCCACCGCCTCGCCGGCCTCCGCATCGCCGGCCTCCGCCTGCCCGGCCGGCGCCGATGCGCTCCAGAGCAGCAGCGCGCAGACGCCGAACAGCACGGCGATCGGTCTCCTGGCCTTGTCGATCCCGGTCATTGCACGCCCCCCTCTGAGTCGCTACACGTGTTGGTCGATGAGAACCGGATTGCCGTCGGGATCGATCACCAGGCAGCTGGCCGGCCCGGAGGAGCCCGGATCCGCTGCGGACTCCAGCGCAACGCCCGCTGCCTGCAGGCGCTGCTGAATCTCCCGGACATCGGTGAACTTAGAGAGCGGTCGGGCCTGGTCGTCCCAGCCCGGATTGAACGTCAGGATGTTGCGCTCGAACATGCCCTCGAACAGACCGACGGTACAGGCCCCGTTGCGCATGATCAGCCAGTTCTGGCCCGGCTCGCCGTGAAAGACCTCGAATCCGAGCTTCTCGTAGAAGGCACGGGATCGCGAAAGGTCCTTGACCGTCAGGCTGATGGAGAACGTTCCCAGATCCATGGTTCCTGCCCTCGTTGGACTCGTCATGTGATGAACAGATCGACCACGATCACGATGACGCCGATCTGGGCGACCATCCAGCATACCGGGCGCACGCCGGGCCCAGCGAACGCATAGGCCGGGACGTAGATGAGCCGCCCGAAGAAGAACATCCATGCACCGATGCCGGCCAGCTCGCCCGCGCTGCCCGAGGCGTGAACCAGCAGCAGAGCGCCGACGAACTGGGGCAGGCTCTCCAGCAGGTTCCGATAGCTGCGGGCGACCCGTCCCGGAACGCCGGTCGGCTCGCGGGCAACGTCGCGCGCGCTGAGGATGTAGCCGGGACCGAGTTGGACCAGCGACAACACGCTGGAGAGCCCCAGGTGAACGATGCCGAGGCCCAGCACCGCCAGCAGGGCCCACAGGTCGTGGGTCATCGACGTGCTCGAAAAAAAACCGCCGAGACATGCATTTCACCGGCCCCCGAACTGATCAGCTCCTGATTTAGGAGTATGTGACCATAAATACGTTTCAGTCAAATAGTTCTTAGTCGGCACTCTCCGGGGTCCGGTCACGGTCCGGGGTCCGGGGTCCGATCACGGTCCTGCGAATCAACCACGGCATGGTCGGCGCCTGCAGCATGAGCGTGAACATGACCACCCCGTAGGCCATGGCCTGAACCGTCCACCAGTAGTCGAGCGTCGCCGGCAGCGACAGGGCCAGGGCCAGGGTCACCGCGCCGCGCAGACCGCCCCAGACCATCACGCCCTGGTATCCCAGCGGGACGGGCCGGTCGATGGCCAGATTCAGCACCGGCATGGCGCCGAATACGATGACCATTCGCGCCACGAGCACGGCGCCGATGGCGATCAGCATGGCCAGCCAGCGCTCGGTGAACATGGGCAGCGTCAGGGTCATACCGACCAGCAGAAACACGCTGCCGTTGGCGGCGTAGGACAGAACCTGAAGCACGAAGCTGAGCTCGCTGCCGACGATGGGGGAGTCTTCGCGCTGAACGAAACGGGCGAGGATCAGTCCGGCGAGCAGCGTGGCAAGAATGCCGGAGACGTGCAGCACGGCCTCTGCCACCAGGAACGAGCCGTAGGCGACGGTGAGAATGATCAGGGCGTGGCCGACGCCGGCGCGGAACAGCCACAGCGCGCCAACGCCGAACAGCCCGGCCACGACGCCCACACCGAGGCCGCCGAAAAAGACCCCGAGGAAATTCAGCAGCGAGCTGCCGAGATCGGCGTCCGCCGACGCGCCGGTGGCGACCCCGAGAAACACCGTGAACAGCACGATGGCGGAGGCATCGTTGAACAGGCTCTCGCCCTCGAGCAGCATGGTCAGCCGCTCCGGCGCACCCATTTCCTTGAGCTGGGCGACCACGGCCACCGGATCCGTGGCCGCGAGCAGAGCGCCGGTGAGCAGCGCAGCCACCCAGGGGAATCCGCTGGCATCGCCGATGCCCCAGAAAATCAGCGCCGCGCTGACGAGCGCAGTCGCCGTCATGCCGACGATGGCGAGAAACAGAATCACGCCGAGGTTGTCGCGCAGGATGCGCACCGGTATGTGGTAGGCGGACTCGAACACCAGCACCGGCAGGAACACGAAGAACACCAGGTCGTGAAAGCTCATGGCGCGCAGTCCGGTGTCGAGCCCCAGCACCCCGGTGAGCAGCCAGGCGACCGCTGCGCCCATTACCACGAGAACCAGGGTATGCGGCAGCCGGAGCAGCGTGCCGAGCCGATCGGCGAGCAGAGACAGCGCGAACAGGAGCACCGCAAAGGCGACGATGGGCTCGATGGCGCTCACGGTTCAGCCGGTCGCGCGCCAGGGAATGCGCGCCGACGTCACGGTCTTCGGGCCGAGCACCTGGGGCACCTGGTCGTAGCCGAGCTCGTCGAGCTGTGCCGCGACCCGTTTCACCAGGGTCGCGAAGCTGACCCGCCGATTGCGCCGCAGCTGGGTCGCCAGCGCATAGGTGAACGCGCCATAGCTGTGCACGCCGTGCCGATACTCGAACGACAGCTGGCTTTCGCCGCAGGCCTCGACGATCAGCGGCAGGTACGGACCCACCGGGCGGTCCGCGCGGCGTTTTCGAGCCTGATAGGCCGCCTCCGGCTCGCAGCGCAGCAGCGACGCGCGCCCGAGCCGGGTCTTCGTGCCGTCGGCGCCGAAGTAATCGCGCACGTCGTCCGCATCCGCCGCGAAGTCGGCGTTCAGACGGCGGAACGAGCGCGGCACCCACATCTCGGTCTGCGCATCCCACTTCAGCTCGCGGTGGCGGATGTCGTCCGGCGGATCGATGCCGCGCGCGCGGGCGCCGCCCGCACGGTGCATGCCGCCCGAGTGGCAGCAGTCGAAGATCATCGCCAGCCGCGTCTGATAGGGCAGTTGGGCGTACAGGGAGAAGATCTGGTCGTCGACGATGGCGGTCTCGGGCGACCAGTCGAAGTCCCAGGGCACCAGGGCCTCGGTCAGGCGGTCCGGTTCGTTGTACTCGCCGTACTGGGGAATCGTCGCGCCGTGGCCGCTGAAGTAGAAAACCCGCTGGTCGTTCGGCTGGGGATCGTCCAGCACCCACTCCAGACGCTCCAGAATGCCGTCCGCGGTGGCGCGTTCGTCCAGGCACACGCGGATGCTGTCCGGCGGAAATCCGCTCTCCTGGAGCACCGCGCTCATCAGGAACACGTCGTTGACGGCGCCTTCCAGTCGATCGGCTTCCTGCGGGTAGTCGTTGATGCCGACCAGCAGCGCGCGGCGGTTGGAACGATCCACGGTGCCCGTCGTGCGCCGCCTGGACTTCGCCCGCGGCCCGAAGCCCCGGGACCGAATCCGCGTTTCGGCCAGCGGCCTCCAGACGCTCTCCACGGTATTGCCGTGGCACAGATACTCGACCGCCGAGTGATCGGCGAACCCGTCGATGTCGAAACGCGTGTCGACCTGCTCGAAGTTGTCGGCCGCCCAGAGCTTGATCGGCGCGGTGAAGACGTCGTCTTCGTCGTTGTAGAGGTGGTACCAGCGCTGCACCGGAACCGGCTCCAGCCGACCGTGGGTCAGGTTGCCGACCACGAACGGATTGCCGATCTGGGACCCGAGGGTCACGTACGCCGCCCTGCCGAGTGCCCGACGCACCGGATCGGCGCCGGCATCGGCGTGGGTGAAGGCGTCGTGGGTGATCAGCGAGCCGAGGCTGTGGGCGAGAATCACGTCCGGCGCGTCCGCTGCAACCCGCTGCAGCACCAGCGCCCGGGTTGCCGCCTTGAACGCCTCGTCCTCGAGCCAGGCAACCACGTAGCCGGCCGTCCACTTGACCTTGTCCGACACGTCGCCGACCAGGCCGCGGTCGCGGCCGAACACCGACCTGACGCCGCTGCGGGTGAGCTTCCAGAACGCCTTCGCCGCCTCCCAGGCCGAGATGTCGACGCCCTCGAAGATGTGATCGTAGCCGACGAACACGAACTCCAGATCGATCTGGTCGTGGCCGGGGAATGCCGCGCCGATGGCGTCGCGCCAGTCCGTCTCCCAGGTCGAGTTGCGGTGATCGCCGAGGCCGTGAATGCCCATGATTTTCAAGGTACGCGCCATCGCCGATGCCTCTTTGTTCCCCAGGGCAGAGTGCACCGGACCGCGACGGATTGGCAACCGATCCCGGCGGCAGCGGATCAGGCGGACACTGCGTCAAGGATCTGCGGAATGTGTTTCTTCAACTCGAAGAAACCGCGCCGCGCATGGGGCCATACCAGCTCGTCGAAGCGGCGCAGGAACGGACTGAACTCGACGCCCTCGGCGCGCAGCGCGGCACCCAGCGCCGCCTGCACGTCGTGCCCGGGACCGATCGGCGCATAGGCCATGACCACCCGGTCCAGCTTGTGTCGACGCGCCCAGAGACGTGCCGCGGCAACGCCGTCGATGGGTTCCACGGCCACCGCGGCAAAGGCCTCGCGCGCACGCTGCGCAGCGTCATCGAGGGCCGCCTCGGTAAACGCCTGTGACGCGGTGCCAGTGCCGAGCGGCGAACGCGGCGCCGGCGGCAGCACGGCCACGGCCGTCGCTTCGACGGGAGCGGACAGACCGAGGTCGTCGTCGCCGAGCAGCAGGCCGACCCGAGCGCCGGACACCGAGGTCGCTGCCGGCCAGCACGGCGCGATGCGCGCGGGCGGATCGGCTTCGGTCAATGCCTCGGCATCCTCAGCCAGCCGCTCTAGCCCCGCCGGCATGGCGCCGTTCCCGCCGAAGCGCGCGCGCGCGTAGCGCGCTATGTTGTCCGGGCGCGCCAGATAGATCTTGCCGCGGGTGTGCAGCCCGGCCACCCAGCGCCAGGACAAGGTGTTCGAGGCCGGATCGCCGTCGAGCAGATGGCGCAGGAACCAGTCGGCGCCCAGGGTCCAGGGCAGCTTCAGGGTGAACAGCCAGATGCTCGCCGTCCACATCCGCGCATGGTTGTGCAGGTAGCCGGACCCGGCAAGCTCCCGGGCCCACGCATCGAATGGTCCGATGCCGGTTTCACCCGACACCGCGGCGTGGTAGCGCAGCGCCAGGTCATCGTCGGCGGCCAGCTCGCCCAGACAGCCATCGCGTTCGCTCCGATAGCCGCGCCACGCATCGGGATGGTGCTCCAGCCATCCTTTCCAGTAGCTGCGCCAGAACACCTCCTGCACGAATTTGTCCACGCTGCCCGGGGCGAAGCGTTCGAGCACGGCGCGCAGAACCTCCTCCTCCAGCACCAGCCGATGGCGCAGATAGGGCGACAGCATGGAGACGTTGCTGCGATCTTCCGGTCCGAAGTCGTGGTTGCGCCAGCGCTGGTAGTGACCGCCGGCGCGGGGCAGAAACACCCGCAGCCGGTCGAGCCCGGCCAGTCGGGTCGCCGGCCAGGTCATCGATCGGCCGCCCGCCGGCGGGCGCCTGCGGCGCTGCGCCGGCAACGCTCGGAACAATAGCGGACCTGTTCCCAGACCCGGGCCCAGCGCCTGCGCCAGCGCATGGGCCTCGCGCAGTGAACGCAGGGTTTCTCCGGGAGATGATGTTTCTTCACAGCGCGCACACGGCACTCTTCGGATTCTTACTATCGAGTAAGTCTGCAACGCACGCCGTCGCAAGCGCGTCATCGCGCGCCGCGGCCCTGTAAAATTGCCCCCTGACCGAGGACGCCCCGCCCCATGCCTGAAGGTCCGGAAATCCGCCGCGAAGCCGACCGCATTGCCGCGGTGCTGGCAGGCGAGCGGCTCGAAGCCGTGTCCTTCGGCCTGCCGCGGCTGAAGCGGTTCGGCCCGCTGCTGACCGGCTGCCGGATCATCGCCCTGGAAACCCGGGGCAAGGCACTGCTCACCCACTTCGACAGCGGCCTGACGATGTACTCGCACAACCAGCTTTACGGGCGCTGGTACGTGCGCCGCCGCGACGACCTGCCGCGCACCAACCGGAGCCTGCGGGTGGCCCTGCACACCGCCGCACACAGCGCCCTGCTCTACAGCGCATCCGACATCGACGTGCTCGACGCGGATGCCCTGCGCGGTCACCCGTTTCTACGCCGCATCGGCCCGGATCTGCTCAGCGCCGATCTCACCGGGGCAGCCGTGGCGCAGCGGCTGCGCAGCGCGACGTTCTGCAATCGGGCCGTGCAGGGCCTGTACCTGGACCAGAGCTTTCTCGCCGGCGTGGGTAACTACCTGCGCACGGAGATCCTGTTCCACGCACGGATCCATCCACAGGCCAGGCCCCGACGTCTCGAGGGCACCGCCATCGGCCGTCTGGCCCGCAGCACCCTGACCATCGGCCGGCGCGCCTATCGTACTGGCGGCATCACCAACCCGCCGGCCCGGGTGGCGGCGCTGCGGAAGCGCGGCCTGAAGCGGGCGGCCCATCGGTTCGCGGCGTTCGCCCGCGCAGGCGAAGCCTGCTACCGCTGCGGCGGCGTGATCGAGCGCATCGAGGCGACCTCCCGGCGCCTCTACTGGTGCCCGGATTGCCAACGCGACGGAACCTGAATCAGTCGTCGAGCGGAATGGTCCGGGCGCCGAGGGCGAGCAGCCGACGCACGTCGGCGAGCGAATCCACGCTCGCCGCATCGACGTCGCGGCGCCAGCGGGCGATGCGCGGAAAGCGCAGGGCCAATCCGGACTTGTGCCGCGGCGACTCCGCGATCCCTTCGAAGCGGATCTCGAACACCTGCTGCGCCGGCACCGCACGCACGGGACCGAACCGTTCCAGGGTGTTGCGCCGGATCCAGCGGTCGAGCTCGCGGATCTCGGCGTCACTCAGACCCGAGTAGGCCTTGGCAATGGGCTTCAGCTCACCGCGCTCGTCGGGCACCGCAAAGGTGTAGTCGGTGAACAGCGACGCGCGCCGGCCGTGGCCAGCCTGGGCGTAGATCAGCACGGCGTCGATGCTCAGCGGATCGATCTTCCACTTCCACCAGCCGCCGCGCCGCCGGCCGGTCTCGTAGACCGCATCGCCGCGCTTCAGCATCAGCCCCTCCACGCCGAGCTCGCGGGCCTGAGCGCGCGCCGCGGCCAGCGCCTCCCAGTCGTCGAATGCCAGCAGCGGCGACAGCTCGAAGCCCGCCGCCACCGCCACCTGCTCGAGGCTCGCGCGTCGCACCGCCTGAGCGCTGTCGCGGATGTCGCGTCCGCCGAACTCCAGACAGTCGTAGACGAGCATTTTCACCGGTACGGCGTCGAGCAGCTTCGCGCCCACCCGTTTGCGGCCGAGGCGGCGCTGCAGCTCGGCGAAGGGCAGCACGCCGCCGCGCCACGCCACCAGCTCACCGTCCAGCACGGTACCGTCGGGAAGCCGTTCCGCCTGCGCCGCCACTTCCGGAAATCGGCCGGTGATCAGTTCGTCGCCACGGCTCCACAGAAACGTCTGGCCGCGGCGCCGGATCAGCTGGGCGCGGATGCCGTCCCATTTCCATTCCGCCAGCCAGCCGGCGGCGGGGCCGAGTTCCTGCAGGTCTCTGTCCAGCGGCGAGGCGAGGAAAAACGGGTACGGCCGCGATATCGCGACGCTGCCGTCGTCCGGGCCGGTCAGCTCGCCGAAGAACGCGGCGGTCGGTTCCCAGTCCCCCATCAGCCGATGCTGGATGAGGCTGCGCGGCAGCCCGAACGCCGCGGCCAGGGCCCGGGCGACGAGCAGCTGCGACACGCCGACCCGCAGCGCCCCGGTGAGCAGCTTGGTGAACAGGAACCGCTCGCGGTGCGCCAGGCGCTTCCACCAATTGGCGATCCGCTCGCCCTGCTGCGCCTCGTCGCAGCGACCGAGCGGCAGCAGCTCCGACTCGATCAGCTCGGCGAGCCCCGGCGCCGCGACGGCGGCGTCGGCTGCGGCGATCGGCTCCACCAGCAGCGCCACGGTCTCCGCGAGGTCGCCCACTTCGGCGTAGCAGGCCAGGGTCAGCCACTCCGGATAATCCACGCTGTCGACCAGCAGCCGGCGCAACCGGGCGCCGCCAACCAGTCGTTTCAGGCGCCGGCCGGAGAGAAAATACACGGCCCAGGCCGCGTCTTCGGGTAACGCTGCGCGAAAGTACTCGGCCATGGCGGCGACCTTGGCGTTGGTCGACGTGGTTTCGTCGAGCGCCTGGTAGAGCGCGCTAAAGCGCTGCATCGCTGCCGCCCTCGCCGTCGAACTCGGTGGCGACGGGCGCGGCCTCCACGCCGCGCTCCCGCAGGTAGCGGGCCAGCAGATCGCTCTGACCGTGGGTGGTGAACACGCGCCGGGCGCCCGTGGCCTGGATGCTGTCGATCAGGCCGGGCCAGTCGGCGTGGTCGGAGAGGACGAAGCCGCGGTCGTAGCCGCGGCGGCGGCGGTTGCCGCGCAGCAGCATCCAGCCCGAGCAGAAGCCGGTGGATGCGGCGCCGAAACGCCGCATCCAGGTCGAACCCGCTGCCCCCGGCGGGGCCAGAATCAGAGCGCGCGTGTAGTCCTGATCGGCGTCGTCCACCCGTTCCGTCACCGGCAGCGTGACCCCTGCGGCACGATACACGTCGTTGATCGCCTCGACCGCGCCGTGGGTGTAGACGGGCAGCGAAGGCAGATCGCGCAGTTCCGCCAGCAGCCGCTGCGCTTTGCCGAGCGCGTAACAGAACAGCACGCTGGGCGTACCGCGAGCCGCATTGCCCTGCCACCAGTCCACCACCTCGCGGGCCACGGCCGCGGTCTCCGGCCAGCGGTACACGGGCAGCGCGAAGGTCGCCTCGGTGATGAAGACGTCGCAGGCCAGCGGCTCGAAGGCTGCGCAGGTCGGGTCGGGCTGGCGCTTGAAGTCGCCGGACACCACCCACACCTCGCCGTGGCCGGCAATGCGTACCTGGGAGGAGCCGAGGACGTGGCCGGCAGGATGCAGGCTCACCTCGACCTGGTCGAAGCGCACGCTTTCGCCGTAGTCGAGACCGGCGATCGGCGGCGATCCGAGCCGCCGTTCGAGCAGACCCACGCCCCGGCGCTCGGCGAAATAGCGCTCCGAGCCGGGGCGCGCGTGATCCGCGTGGGCATGGGTGATCACCGCTCGGGCTACCGGGCGCCAGGGATCGATGAAGAAGTCACCCGCGGCGCAGTAGAGGCCGCTGGCGCTGAGTTCGACTAGGGAACCTAGGGCCGGCATCGGCGTTTCTTACCACGCCCGCCGGGCCGATGACAGTTGTGTCGCGACCTTTGACGGGGGCTTCACCCGCGCACTGCCAGGATCGCAACATGAAAACTTCACTCCCTCCGCCGCGCCAGCGTAAGCCACGCCGGGCCGGCACCTGCCCGACGTGGGCCTTCGTGGTGGCTCTGGGCGCCCTGGGCAGCACCGCGCCCGCCTGGAGCGCCGATCCGGGAAACGGCGAGTATCTGGCCTTCAAGTATCACTGCATGACCTGTCACGGTGAACGCGGCCGCTCGGCCGACGGGCGCTACCCCAACCTGGCCGGCCAGCACGCCGCCTACATCCAGGCGCGGCTCAACTACTTCCGCAGCGCGGTGGAACCGGGCAACCAGATGAATGCCCAGGCGGTGCATCTCGAGGACGAAGAGATCGCCGACCTTGCCGCCTACTTCGGCGAGCAACGGCGATGATTCAGAAGACGCTACGACACGCCGCCCTCCTCGGCACCGCCCTGCTGCTGGCCGGCTGCAACGCCGGTGACGACCTGGTCGCCCGCGGCGAAGCCCTGTCGCAAGAGAAAGGCTGCATCGCCTGTCACGGCGCCGACGGGGTCAGCATCGCCCCGTCTTTCCCGAACCTGGCCGGCCAGTGGCCTCAGTACCTGCGCGTCCAGCTGGTCAAATACAAAACCGGCGAGCGCCAGAACGCGGTGATGAACGGACAGGCAGCCAACCTGACCCGGGAGGAGATTGCCGCCCTCGCCGCTTTTTACGCCGCGCAGTAAAGATTTACCCCGCGCAGTTTCGACAGACGTCAAAGGAGCAACGCCATGAATGATCCGGTCCAACGCGAAGTCGAAGACATCGCCCGCAAGACCCGGGTGGTCCCGATCACCATGATGCTGGCGGTCGTCTTCGCCCTCGCCCTGCTCACCACCTTCGTCATCGGCGTCGATCAGGATTCGGACGATGGTTCCCTCTACGATGCCGAAGGCGTCGTGAACGACGACACGATCGAAACGCTGAACGAGATCTCGCCCATCGACTGACGACGTTGCCGGTCCACCTCGCGCGAAAAGCCCGCCCCCGTCACGTCCACACAATCGATCCTGGTGGTACTATCTCCGCGTTAATGCTGCAGCGCACTAAACGTCCGTAAAGCAGCTTGCGCGAATCATCTTCGCGCCCCGTAGTACCCACCAGGAGGGGCCGTGAACTCGAAAAGACAGCCAGTACAGGCAACCGCGGTGGCCGCCGCAGAAGACAGCGACCAGCGCGACGTTCGCGACGCGTTCGCCAGCGAAGTCCGCAGCGACGTCAGCGTCAGTGCCATGCGGCTCACCTTCGATTCCCTGACCCGGCTGCTGAACACCCGCCTGCCGCCGCTGGCCGCCCACCACGAGCGTGTTGTCTACACCACCGAGAGCACGGCGACGCTGGACGTTCTGGTGCCGGTCGGTAAGGGTCCGCACCCGGTGCTGGTGTACCTGCACGGCGGCGCCTGGGTGGCCGGCAGCCCGGCGAGCCACCGCAAACTCACCGCGCGTTTCGCCGAAACCGGTTTCCTGGTGCTGAGCGTCGACTACCGGCTGGCGCCGGAACATCCGTTTCCGAACGGGCTGCACGACTGCCTGGCCGCGGTGGAGTGGGCGGCGGCGAACGCGCACCGCTACGGCGGGGATCCGCGCCGGCTGACGCTGGGCGGCGACTCCGCCGGTGGCAACCTGGCCGCCGCCACCGCCATCGAGCTCGGCCGCCGCCGCGGCAGCCCGAAGCTGTCCGCCCTGGCCCTGATCTACGGGGTCTTCGACCTGCGCGACATGGGCAGCGCCAGCGCCAACCGCAGCATTCACCGGGCCTATCTGCCCGACAGCGCCGGCGACCTGCTGGACGACCCGCGGGTCAGCCCCATCCACGATGCCGCAGCGCTGCCACCGAGCTTCATCGTCGTGGGACGCCAGGACCCGCTGCTGCAGCAGAGCCAGCGCCTGCGCGACGTGCTGGCGGCCGCCGGCACCGACCACCGCTACGTCGAAGCCGCCGGCATGCCCCACGGCTTCATGCAGATGGAATTCCTCGGCGGGGTACGCCGACTGATCCGGGACATGGCCGCGTTCCTGCACGAACAGCAACCAGCCGGGCGCAAGCCCCGCGGCTGGTTGAAGGACGGCTGGCTGAAAGGCAGCGGGTCCAAAGGGCCCTGGACCACGCGTCTGCGCTCGTGGATCCGCCGCCGCTTCCCGGGTCCCGGCACGACCCCGTGAGCACGGCTCACGGGCAGCGCCAGACGGCCACGCCCGCCGGCGCCAACGGCGACTCGCCGAGCAGCGGCGCCACGCCGGGCGCCGGCAGCTGGCGGGGGCCGTCGGCGTAGTTGAACGCGAACATGAGATCGCCGCGCCTGCGTACCCGCACCCCGGGCTCGAGCAGCAGCGGGGTCAGTCCGGCCTCCTCCGCCAGACGCCGCACCACCGCATCGAGAAACGCCTCGTCCGGGCACGCCGCCAGATAGTGCCTGCCCTGCCGGGCATACCACACGCCATCGCCGTCATCCGTGCACACCAGCGGTTCCAGGATCGAGTCGATCTGCTCGCGCCAGGTGTGCACGCTGCCGGCCTGCTGACGCAGCCCGATAGTCACCCCCGGCGCCAGGCCGTCGGTTCTGGCCACCCGCACCGGCAGCCAGGAACGCAGGGGTCCCGGTTCCACCTGCGCCGGCACGGCGAAGTGTTCGGTCTTGCTGCCGGTACGCGGCCCGACCAGCACCGGGACCTCGAGGCGCTCGAGGCGATCCACCAGATCGGCGGGGACGATGGGCAGACACGGCAGCATCACCGCGCGATAGCCGGACAGGTCGGCGCCGGCGTCGACCACGTCGACGTCGATCCCGAGGCGGCGCCAGGCGCTGTAACAGGCGAGGGTGAGCCGCAGGGCGGAGAATCCCGCCGACTGCGGCTGGATCCGCGTGACCCAGCAGGCGGCGTAGTCGAATACCAGGGCCACCGGGCTGCGCTCGAGGGACGGCAGCGGCGTCAGCGCGGCGAGCTCGTCATGCACTCGGGCGACTTCGACGCCGCCCTGATCGAGTTCGCCGTCGACGTTGAGCAGGCCGGCATGCATCTGCTCCTGGGCGAACGGCGCGCGGCGCCAGCGGAACAGCGACACGAGCTCGGCGCCGTGGGCAATGGCCTCCCAGATCCACAGGCGTACCATCCCCGGCAGCGGCGCGGCGTTGTGCGACGCCCAGTTCACCGGACCCGGCTGCTGCTCCATGATCCACATCCGGCCGGCGCCCACGGCACGGTACAGGTCGTGGTGAAACCCGGCGAAATCCGGATGGCCCTGACGCCGGTAAAGACGCCGGTCGACGTCGTCGAAGCGCCACTGCTGAAGAAACCCCAGCGGATAGCTGTCCCAACTCGCGACGTCGAGATCGCGGCCCACGGCGAAGTGGTCGAAGTCGGTGAACAGCCCCATGAAGTTGTGGGTGATCGGGCGCCCGGGCGAAGCCGCCCGCAGGATCTCCACCTGCTCGCGGTTGAAGCTCACCACCTGATCCGAGGAAAAGCGCTGGAAATCCATGCGGTGGGCGGGATTGGCCTCGGTTACCGTGTGCGCCGGCGCATCGATCTCGGCAAAGCTGCCGTACTCCTGGCTCCAGAACACCGTGCCCCACGCCTGGTTGAGCGCGTCGACGGTCCGGTAGCGGCGTTCCAGCCAGCCGCGGAATGCCGCAACCGCGGCAGCGCCGTGGCTGATGACTGTGTCGTGACAGCCGAACTCGTTATCGGTCTGCCACGCCACCACCGCAGGGTGCTCACCGTAGCGTTCTGCCATGGCGCCGACGATGCGCCGGGCCTCGGCCCGATAGCGGTCGCTGGAAAAACAGTAGTGACGCCGGGAGCCGAAGCGCCGCGGCCGTCCGGCTGCATCCGCGGGCAGTATCTCCGGACACTCGTCGACCAGCCACTTCGGCGGGCACGCGGTGGGCGTGCCGAGTACGACCCCGAGCCCGGCCCCTGCCAGGGTGTCGATGGCGCGATCGAGCCAGTCCCAGTGAAACCTGCCGCGGCGCGGTTCGAGCCGGCTCCAGGCGAACTCGCCGACGCGCACCCGGGTGATGCCGAGTTCGCGCATGCGGCGCGCATCGTCCGCCCACCGGGATTCCGGCCAGTGCTCCGGGTAGTAGCACACGCCGAGTCGGGGCGAGTTCGCGGTCTCCGCGCCCGCGGGCATGGCGGCATCGGTCATGGGGCGAATCCGGGCTGACGCTTGATGCGCCGAGCATAGCATCGTCGCCGTCGCCGGCAGCTGGCAAGATAGCGTTCATGAACCCTGCCCCCCAACGAACGTGAGCCCAGCGACGTCGTCCAACACCACGCTCGACGCCGGCCGCGTCGGCGACGAGTTCCGTCGGCGATTTGCCGACGCGAGTAAGCCCGTGCTCGCGTTCGCACCCGGACGGGTCAACCTGATCGGCGATCACATCGACTACTGCGGTGGCAGCGTGCTGCCGATGCCGATTCAGTTCGGCACCTGGGTGGCGGCGGCGCCCAGCGCCCGGGCACGGATCCGTGCCGAGAGCGACCGACAGCCGGCCGTCACCTTCGATCGCGCCGCCACCGAGCACCCGCCCGGGCACTGGGGGCGTTTCGTCAGCGGCGCGCTGGCGGTGCTGGCGAGCGAGAACGCCAGCCTCCCTGACGGGTTCGATCTGTTCGTCGCTGGCAACATTCCCGGCAGCGGCCTGTCGAGCTCCGCATCGCTCTCCGTCGCCCTGCTGCTCGCTCTCGGTGCGCTCGGCGGCTGCCGCCTGGATGGACTCGACCTCGCGCTCGCGGCACAGCGCATCGAGCACCAGCACGTCGGCGTCGCCTGCGGGCTCATGGACCAGGCTGCCGTGGTTCTCGGCCGTCCCGGCGCTGCGCTGCGATTCGACTGCGCGACCCGGCACGCCCGATCCATCCCCATGCCGGGCGCTGCACTCAGCATCGTCGTCGCCGACAGCGGCGTGCCGCGCAGCCTGGCGGCCTCCGCATACAACGCCCGTCGTCAGGAACTCGACCGCATTGCCGGCCTCCTCGGCCTGAACCCGGATACCCTGGCGCTGACGCTGTCGGACGCGGGCACGCTCGAGGACGCCACCCTGGTACGCCGGGCGCGCCACGTGGCCAGCGAACAGCGCCGGGTCGAGGCCGCCTGCACGGCCATCGACGCCGGCGACTGGGTCGCCTTCGGCGCCCTGCTCAACGCCAGCCATGCCTCGCTGCGCGACGACTACGCGGTAAGCTGCGCGGAACTCGATGCACTGGCCGCGGCATTCTGCGGGCAATCCGGCTGTTACGGCGCCCGCATGACCGGCGCCGGCTTCGGCGGCGCCGTCGTCGCCGCGGTCGACCCCGCCCGCGTGGCCCATGTGTTGCACACCGTCAGCGCCGCGCACGGAGTCCGCTTCGGCAGCGCGCCGCGCACGTTCGTCGCCGTATCACAAGGCGGGGCACGTCTGCATGGCTGAGCGACGCTTCGATCCGCTCGGCGACCGCTGGGTGATCGTCTCACCGCAGCGGGTGCAGCGGCCGTGGCGGGGCGAGCGCGCGCCGGAACCGGGCGCCGCGCCGCCCCGCCGCGCCGACGACTGCTACCTGTGTCCCGGGGCGACCCGCGCCGGCGGCCAGGTCAACCCCGATTATGCCGGCGTGCTGGTGTTCGACAACGACTTCCCCGGCCTCGGCGCCGGCGACCCGAGCGCGGCCGATCACCGGCAGCCGCAGAGCCGGCCGGCGGGCCTGCTCGAGCGTCGACCGGTGACCGGCCGCTGCCGCGTGCTCTGCTACCATCCGCGCCACGATCTGACCCTCGCCACGCTGCCCGCCGGAGCCCTGGAGGCGGTGATCGGCTGCTGGATCGACGAGCACACGACGCTGTCCCGGGACCACGACTGGGTACAGATCTTCGAAAACAAGGGTCGCATGATGGGCTGTTCCAGCGACCATCCCCACGGTCAGATCTGGGCGAGCGACCACGTGCCAACGCTGCCGGCGATCGAAGATCGCACTCAGGCGGCGCACCTGGCGAGCCACGGAACGCCGCTGCTGCTCGACTACGCGCGGCAGGAACTCGAACTCGGCGACCGCCTGGTGGTGGCGAACGGCAGCTGGCTGGCGGTAGTGCCCTGGTGGGCCGCCTGGCCGTTCGAAACCCTGCTGCTGCCGCGCCGGCCTCTGGCCAGCTTCGACGCCGTGACGCCGCGGGCGCAGGCCGACCTGAGCGAGTTGCTCGGTCGCCTGCTCGCCGCCTACGACGCTCTGTTCGACGTGCCCATGCCCTATTCCATGGGCTGGCACGGACGCGGCCGCCGCCAGGCCGGCCACTGGCAGCTGCACGCCCATGTCTACCCGCCGCTGCTGCGCTCCGCCAGCGTGCGCAAGTTCATGGTGGGCTACGAGATGCTGGCGGAGGCCCAGCGCGATCTGACTCCGGAGCAGGCGGCGGCGCGGCTGCGCGATCAGCTCGTGGACTGAGCCGGAGACACCGCGTCTGCCGAAACGATCTCCACCAGCACCGCGCGCAGCGGCGCAAGGATCGGCAGCGCCAGCCCGATCTCGGCGAGCACCTCGCCGTGGGTGTGCAGCGCCATGCCGCGCACCCAGCCGGGCTGCCGCGGCGCGCCGATGTCGATGGCCGGATCGCGCAGCGGCGCGCGCACGCTGACCGCGCCGCGGAGGTGACCAATGCGCAGCGGCGCGGGCACGGGATCGAGCCGCGGCGCCCGCTGCAGCAGACAGAGCAGAGCGCGATCCCGCTCCCGGGCGAACACGCCCACCGCGCAGAGCGCCGGATCCGGGTGCGGCAGCACCAGCAGGTGGCCGTCGTGCAGCCACGGACGGTGCTTGCGGTGCAGCGAGATGTAGTCGCGCAGCGTATCGCGCTCGTCGTCGCCGAGACTCAGGGGATCGAGTTCCAGCCCCAGAGAACCGAGCACCGCCATGGCGGCCCGCGCGTGCAGACTCCAGCGCCGACCGGTCTGGTGGCTGGTGCGCGGGCCGACGTGGCTGCCCATGACCTCCGGCGGCGCGAACAGACCGTAGGCGGCCATCATCGGCAGGCGGACGTCCGGATCGTGGGCGTCCGACAGCCACACCCGGTTGCACCAGGCCAGGGCGCTCCAGTCGGCGCGACCGCCGCCGGACGCGCAGGCCTCCACCTCCAGGCCCGGACGGGCCTCGCGCACCGACTCGATCAGCGCGCGCGCCGCCGGCGCCAGCGCCCTGCCTGCCGCCTGGGGCACGTCGCGATTCATGTCCCACTTCAGCGAGGCGATGCGCGTATCCGAGACCAGCCCGGCGAGGGTCTGGCGCAGATGGGCGAAGCACGCCGGCTGAGTCAGATCGAGGGCGAACTGGTGGCGCCCCAGGGGTTGATCGGCGGAGCCGAGTATCCAGTCGGGGTGCGCCGCGAACAGCGCGCTGTCGGCGCTGACCATTTCCGGTTCCACCCACAGCCCGAAGTCCAGCCCCTCGCGGTTCACGTGGTCCATCAGCGGGCCGAGGCCCTCCGGATAGGCCTCGGGTCGCGGTGTCCAGTCGCCCAGACCGCGCGTGTCGTCACTGCGGCGCCCGAACCAGCCGTCGTCGAGCACGAAGCGTTCGACGCCGAGCCGCGCCGCTACGGAGGCCATGGCCATGAGCCGCGGCTGGTCGTGCTCGAAGTAAACGCCCTCCCAGGTATTCAGCTGCACCCGGGCATCGGTCGCGCTGCCCTGTTGCTGGCGCAGCCGCCGCGCAGCGTCCTGGAAGCGACAGCGGATACCGTTCAGGCCTTTGTCAGACCAGGCGACGTGCAGCGCCGGCAGGAGGACGCCGCCGTCGTCGCCGCGCTCCAGCTCCGCTGCCGCCAGAATCACCTGCAGCAGATGCCGGCCCTCGCGACTGCGGACCACACGCAGTTCGTAGTTGCCGGACCAGGCGAGGTGCAGCGCCAGGACTTCGCCTTGGTCTTCGCCGAAACCGGCCGAACCGGCGACGAATCCGGGGAACGCATCGTGCGCGGTTCGAGATCCGGCGCGGCTGCTCTGGTACCAGCCTCCGCCCAGCGGCAGCCGCTGCGCCTGCAGTTCCCCCGCCCAGCGGCCGGTAAAGCCAATGGCCTCGGTGGCCTGAGCCGGCAGCGGCACCGTGTAGCTCAGCCGTGCGTCGTTACATCCAACGGCTTCGAACTGCATCGTCACCACGCCTTCCGCTCCCACCTGCAGCCGACACGTCAGCCGACGCTCGTCACCGTGGCGGTAGCACACCCGGAGCGCCGGGGCGTCGACGACTGGCGGATCCCAGTGCCAGGGCTCGCCGGGGTCCGCGTCGGCACAGCCTGGCGGCCCGGTCCAGCCGCGGGCCGGGTCCGGCCAGAGCGGCGTTGCCTGCGGGGCGTCGATGAGGCCGCCGGCGCTGGCGCCGTCGACGAAGGACGCCGCCGACACCACGTCGCCGAGCGCCCTGCCAAGGTGCACCAGCGCCGGTGGGTGTCCGGCCCCGGCCACCAGGCACAGTTCGACGTCGGCGGCGCCGATCCGCCACAACGTCGGTGCGTCGTCTGGCGACCGCATGGCCACGATCAGCTGAACACCCAGTAGAGACCGAGCTGCACAGCGACCAGCGTCACCGACCAGACGCGGATGTCACGCCAGCCGGCGCGGTCGGGCGCGTCTTCCAGCAGGCGGTCGCGCGGAACCAGCAGACTGCCGATGGCAATGGCGACGAACAGCACCACGGTGAACAGGTAAGCGGGCCACAGCGGCAGCACGCTAACCATGATCGGCTACCCCCGGGGCCGGCGCCGGCCCGCGCAGGCGGTACACCAGACGATCGAGCTCCTGCGACACCAGCGCCGGCGTCCGGAAGCTGACGAGCCAGATCAGGACCAGGGCATAGCAGAACGTCAGGAACGCCACGTAGAGCATGTTGAGGCCGAAGAACAGCAGCATCCCCGCCAGCGGCACGCCGCTGGCCAGGGCCACCAGTCCGGCGTGCGGAGTCGCGTGCCGGGTCAACGCGCCCAGCACCAGCAGCGCGAGCAGCGGACCCTGAAACAGCGACAGCAGGGTCTGCACGGCGTTGTAGATGCCGCCGAGCTGACCGATGTAGGGGGCGAACGCCATGGCAATGAGCAGAATCACCAGCGTCAGCCAGCGGCCGAGCACGAGATCGCCGTGCTCGTCACCGCTGCGGCCGCGCAGCACGCCGCGGATGTCGCGGGTGATCATCAGCGCGGTGGAGTTTATGCCGGAGTCGATCGACGACTGCAGCGCTGCGATCAGGGCGATGAACATGAGGCCCGACAGGCCCGGTGGCAGCAGATTCTTCACCACCCACGGCAGCGCCATGTCCGGATACTCGATGCGCGCATGCATCACCAGCGCCAGCAGCCCGGGAAACACGATCAGCAACGGCACCAGGGTCTTGGCGAAGGCGGCGAACATCATCGACGCGCTGGCGTCCCACTGGCTGCGCGCACCCAGGGTGCGCTGGAGAATCGCCTGGCTGCCGCACCAGTACGCGGGCGACAGCACGATTGCGAGTCCGAGCACGACGCCGGGCCAGGGAAAGTCTGGGTGATCCGCGGGCAGGAAGGCGTGCAGATGGGTCGGGTTCTCGGCCACCAGGGTCGATGCGAATTCGCCCATGCCGCCGGCCTGGCTGATGCCGAGGGCAACGATCGCGACGCCGCCGATGAACATGATCACCACCTGCAGCGCGTCGGTGAACGCCACCGCGGCCAGGCCGCCGGAGATGCTGTAGAGCCCTACCACCGTGCCGGTGACGACGATGCCCACCCAGATGGGCCAGTCGAGATAGGTCTGCATGGTCAACGCGATGGCCCACAGCGACACGGCGATGGCGAACAGCGCGAACACACTGGCAATGGTTGCGGCGAGCAGTCGCACGGCCTGGTTGTAGCGCGCGCCCAGGTACTCGGGAATCGAGTAGACGCCCGAACGCCAGTACAGGGGAATGAACACCAGCGACGCCAGGATCATCGCCGGTATGGCGCCGATCCACTCGAAGTTGGCCTGGGCGATGCCCACCCGATACGCGCCGCCGGCAGCGCCCACGTAACCCTCGGCGCTGACGTTGGTGCCGATGATCGACAGCCCGATGATCCACCAGGTCAGCGAGCGCCCGGCGAGGAAGTAGTCGCGGGCGTCGTGAACCCGGCGGCTGAGCGCCAGGCCCATGACGACGATGACTACCAGGTAGCCGAGAATGATCACGAGATCCAGCCAGTGCATGAGCGTCCTCCCCCGGCGCCCTGCGCCGCCGTCTATGCTAACCCGTCGGCGCGCCCCGGCGTCAGCCGCCACCGTCTCAGGAAGACCACTCAGGCAGACCACCGCCTCCGGAAAGTCGTTGCAGGAAACGTGCGGAGTGTTACCCTCAGGGCTCGCTACGCTCAGGGGAGAAGGACGTGGCAAAGTCCAAAGATGCCGGCGACGACAAGCACGGCAAGGGCAAGAAAGGCGGCAAGAGCGGAAAGCACGGCCGGGACGCCAGCGCCGGGTCCAGTGCGGAGAATCCGTTCGGAATTCCGGGTTTCGACATCACCCGCATGCTCGAACAGTTCCGCCTCCCGGGACTCGATCCGGGTGCCCTGATGGAAAACGAGCGTCGCAACATCGATGCGGTTCGCGAAGCCAATCAGGCGGTCATGGCGGGTTGGAACCGGCTTGCCGAAAAGCAGGCGGAGATCTTCCAGGAATCCATGAAGCAATGGCAGCTGGCCATGCAGGAGACCGTCGACGGACAGCCGCCGACCCCCGAACAGCAGGCTGAACTCGCCCGCCGGGGCTTCGAGCAGGCGCTGCAAAACATGCGCCAGATGGCCGAAATCACCGCCGATTCCCAGGGAAAAGCCCTGGAGATCATGCGCGAACGCATGGAGGAGAACATCCGGGCGTTTTTCGACCGGCAGCGCGACAGGGACTAGCGCCGGCCGCCACGCCGGTGCCGAAGCATCCCGGGGCAACCCGTCGAGAGAAAATCATGGAAGCCACCAACGCAGCACGTTCCGTTGCCGAACTTACCGGTTCAGGCGGTCCCTACGAGCTTGGTGTGGCCCGGAGCGGCAACGCCAGCTTCAATGTCTTCGTCAACGCGCCGCGCAATCTCGCCACGCTCTACCGCGACGCCTCCGCTACCGGCAGCGACTTCTACGTCTACGAAGACGAACGCTACAGCTTCGCCGATGCGTGGCAGCGCGCCGAGCAGGTCGCCGCCTCGCTTTCGGCCATGGGGGTGGAGAAAGGCGATCGGGTGGGAATCGCCATGCGCAACTACCCGGAATGGATTCTCGCGTTCATGGGCGTCACCCGTCTCGGTGCCGTTGTCGTAGCGATGAACGCATGGTGGTCTGGCGAGGAGATGATCTACGCCATCGACGACAGCGGGCTCACCACCCTGTTCGTGGACCGGGAACGGCTCGAGCACCTCGGTCCGTACCTCGACGAGCGCGACCTCGACGTCATCGCCGTACGGACCGATCACACCAGCGGACGCGGCGTCATGAACTGGGCGAGCTTCATGCGAGTGGCCAACGCCACGCCGCCCGAGGTCGACGTGCAGCCCGAGGATCCGGCGACCATTCTCTACACCTCAGGGTCGACGGCCCATCCGAAGGGCGTCGTCTCGAGCCATCGGGCCATCATCCACGGCGTGGTCGGGCTCGAAGCCGCCGCCGCCCTGCGTCGCGCTGGATCGGGGCGCGCACCCCGAGCGCAACCGCACCCGCAAGCCATGATTCTGACCGTACCGCTGTTTCACGTCACCGGGCTGAACGTGCAGATGCTGTCGTGCTTCCGTGGTGGACGGAAGCTGGTCGGCATGTACAAATGGGACGCCGAGAAGGCGCTCGCAATCATCGAAGCGGAGCGCATTACCCAGTTCAACGGCGTGCCCACCATGGCGTGGGAGATGGTCAACTCGCCCAACTTCGATAAGTACGACACCTCGAGCCTGAAGAGCATGGGCGGTGGCGGCGCGGCCATGGCGCCCGAGCACACGCGCCAGATCAGTCGGCGCACCAAGGGCTCGGTCTCTCCCGGGGCCGGCTACGGCATGACCGAAACCAACGGCCTGGCCACCGGAATTTCCGGCCGCGAGCTGCTGGAACGTCCTACCAGCTGCGGTCGCCCGGTACCGCCGCTGGTCGAGATCCAGATCGTCGGGCCGGATGGATCCGGGCTCGAACCGGGACGCACCGGTGAGATCTGGATCCGCGGGCCGATGAATTTCTCCGGCTACTGGAACCGTCCCGAGGATACCGCCGCCACCCTGACCGATGGCTGGGTCCATACCGGCGACGTCGGTCATCTGGACGCGGAGGGATTCCTCTACATCACCGACCGCGCCAAGGACCTGGTGATCCGCGGCGGAGAAAACATCGGCTGCCAGGAAGTCGAAGCCGTGATCTACGAACATCCGGACGTGGCCGAGTGCGCCGTGTTCGGCGTTCCCGACACGCGACTCGGCGAGACCGTCGCTGCCGTGGTAATGCCGCGACCCGGGCGAAGGCTCACCGCCGGAGACGTGCGCTCCCACGTCGGCGAGCACATGGCCCGCTTCAAGGTCCCCGAGCACGTGTGGATTCAGAACGAGAGCCTGCCGCGCACGGCGTCGGGAAAGATCTTCAAGCGCAGCCTGAAAGACCAGGCCGCCGAAAGACTGAAGACCATTTCCTCATAACCCTGCGGTTTCCGAGGCCCCGGAGGGCGCGCTGCGGGCATTCAGCCAGCGCGCCAGCCAGCCGCGCGGCGGGTCGCGGCCGGTAATCAGGTAGCTCAGCGTGTATTCGTTGGTCAACGCCGCCTGCAGCACCCGACGAGCGCGCGGTACGGCGCAGAACAGCAGCCGGTCATCGCCATGCAGCGCTTGATCGGTATCCGGCATCAGGATCTGCTCGCCGTCGCGATCGAGCAGCAGCGCCACACAGCGCAGCTGTACGTCAGGGTCCCGCGGGTCGCGGAGTATGTCGCCCAGCGTGACCGGCCCCTGCTCGAGCAGCGCTGCCACGGCCGGCGTCTGCGCTGAACTGATCTCGGTCACCCACAGGGACGGCCGTTCGCCGTCGAAGATCTCCAGCAGCCGCGGATAGACGACGTTCAGCAGACACGCGGGATCCTGCTCCAGGGACACCAGGAATTCTTCGATCAGCGGAGAAATCAGGGTCAGCAGGATTCGCCGGGCACTCACCAGGCTCGGCTGCATGATCAGGTCGGCGCGGGCCGCGGTGAAGGCGAGTTCGTTCTCGTGGCGATTCTGGCGTACCACCAGGAACACGTCCGGATTGAGCGCCCGGGCATTGATCAGAATGCTGAGGTTATTGGTGTCGTTGCCGGTTGCGGCCACCACGCCGGCGGCGCTCTCGACGCCCGCTTCGATCAGCGCCGTCCTGCTGGCCACGCCCACCACTTTGCGCTCGATGTCGTCGTCGTCGCTGAGTTCGGCCGCCACCACCACGGTATCCACGCCGCGCTCCGAGAGCGCATGGTGCACCCAGCGCCCCATGCGGCCGTAGCCGCACAGCACCCAGGTGCCGAGCGGACAGCGCAGCGGCCGCCGCAGGGAAACTCCCCGTGCTCCGACCAGCCACTCGTCCAGCGTGTGCAGGGGCGGCGAACGCAGCGCCAGCGCCAGCTCCCGGGCATAGGCTTCGAACGGGTCGGCGATGATCACCGAGCCGAGCGAGTGCAGCTCTTCCTCGTGCAGGCGTGAAGGACAGCGGCAGACGATGCGCGCCTGCGGATTCAGCAGCCGGGTCATGACGGCGATCTTCAGACCGACGTCTTCCGGGGTCAGCACCACCACCGCACGACACTCCGGGCGGTCGAGACCGGCGTCGGTGAGGTTGGCCGGCACACTCGCATCCGCCCACAGTCCGGGCATGGGTACCGTGTAGTGGCGCAGCCCCAGCGCCTTGATGCGGTCCTCGACGATGTCGACCACGACGCCGGCCATGCCCTGTTCCGACAGACCGCGGGCGAGCAGGCTGCCGGTATCGCCGAACCCGCAGATGATCACGAACGGTTCGCGGATGCGCCGCACCGAGTTCGAGAAGCGGCGCTGCGCCAGCGACTGGGTGAAGAACGGATTGGTTACCAGCCGGGCGATGGCGCCGATGGCGTACACCCAGGTGACCACGCTGAGCAGCAGGCAGGCGATGGCCCACATGCGCTGGGGCTCGGTGAACGGCGCCGGCAGCTCACCGAACCCGGTGGTGGTGGCCGTGTAGGACATGAAGTAGAGCGCGTGGAAGAAACTCATCTGGGCGGGGTTGCCGTGCGCGTCCTGACCCGGAATCGCCACCATGCCGACGATGCCCACGGCGTAGACGGATATCAGCAGAAAGATGGGGCCCCGCATCTCGCGCAGGACGATTGCCGTCACGCGGTCGAGGTCGGAGCCCTTGGCCATGGGTCAGCGCCGCAGCATCAGCGTGTCCGCCACCAGCATGGTGACCGACACCACGTTTGCCACCAGCGCGCCGGTGGTCAGCGACACGATACCGGCCAGCGCAGACGCGCTCAGCAACCCGTCCGTCTGGGCGGCAGCGGCCCAGACGCTGGCCGCCGCCAGCAGCTGCAGATCGGCCACCAGCGCAGTCGCCAGCAGCAGCGCGCCGATCTGCGACCGATCGCCGAGCTTCATCAGCGTAGCGAGCAGATTGACGACGATCGAGCTGAACAGCAGCCAGGCACTGTGGTGATCGGGATTATCGATCTCGCCGGTGACGAACGCGACATTCAGGGTCAGCGCCAGGACGATGAAGAAGCCGAAGGCGACCTTCTCTATGCTCATGCGCCCTCCAGTCAGTGAATGTCTGACTTCCCCGCCTTCGGATTGCAGCACAACGGGGCGGTCAAGGGAACCGCGACGGCGCTCAGCCGGTCTGGTGGAACACCGGCCAGCGCTCGGCGATACGACCGTCCTCCACCACGAGCAGATCGCCGAACTGGAGCATCACGAACTCGCTCTGGGTGGGTCGCAGGAACATGTAGTCGTCCACTGCCAGGTCGACGTCGCTGGCGGTGGCGATGGGGCTCTGGTTGGTGCTCTGGTAAATGGGCTCGGCGACTTGACCCGGCGCCACCATCTTCGCCTTCCAGTAGCCGCCATAGATGTAGTACACGCGTTCCATCCCGGGCGGCGGCGTGGCCGTGAACGGATTACCTTCGTAGCGCTTGAGGATGGGCGTGGCGATGAAGACCGCCGGCACGTTGGCGGCGAGGTGAAACGTATCGAAGTCCGTCGGCATCACCACCCCGGAACCGGCGGCCAGATCGTTCATGGTGCGATCGCGCTCGTAAATGCGCAGCGTATGGCTGCCGGCACCGTTGAGCGTCAGCGCGTCCATCGCGATCCCGGCGCTGCGGGCGCCGTCGATGAAGCCGCGGTAGTGCCCGAGAACCTTCACGACTTCCGGATGATCGAGGGTCGCTTCGAGGCCGGTAAGCTGAGGCTCATAGCCCATGAAGCCGGCGAACGCCAGATGCTGCGGATCGCCGGCGATGGTTGCGAGCAGCGGTTTCAGCGCTTCCGGTTCCGGCAATCCGCCCCGATGCAGGCCGACGTCGATCTCGACGTTGATGCGCATGGCCACGCCCAGCTCCCGCGCCAGCGCCTGGTATTGCAGGAGCCGGTCATGACTGTCCACCAGCCACTGCACCTGCCGGCCGGGATCGAATCGCGAAGCATCGGCAGCGATCCCCGGCTGGCGCATGAACTCGCGGTAGAACGTGCGCACCGCCGCCACCGGCATGGGTTTGCCGAGCAGCACGTCGGCATCCGCAAAGGCTTCGGCCACCGCGTTCAGAAAGGGCTGGTGGAACACCATCAGCGACCGCGTCCCCGCCCGCACCATCACCCGCTCGAGCAGCGGCACCGACGGCAGCGACTTCACCACCACCCGGTAGGTCTTGTCGGGGCCCACCGACTGTGCGAGCACGTCGATGTTGTGGCGCATGCGGGCGGCGTCGAGGAGCATGACCGGCCGTCCCGGACCGTCGCGCTTGAGCAGGTTGTTGAGCGCGGCGAAGTAGGCGTCGGTGTGTCCGGTCGCCTGGCCGAATCCGCCCGGGGCCCAGAGCAGCGAGCCGCCGGCGAGCGCCGCCGCGCGCGCGAGCCATTGACGCCGGTTGAGGGTCATGTGACGGAAGTCCCGCTGCATCGCCAGACCGTGCGCTTTGTTCCCGATACCACGGTAGAATTCCTCCATGAACCTGGTCATGTATGCGATCCCGTTCTTCATTGTGCTGATGGCGCTGGAGTACGTCTACGGCCGTGCGCGCGGTCGCAACACCTACCGCCTTGCCGACACCGTGAACAGCCTGTCGCTGGGCACGCTGTCACGCCTGACCGGGCTGGTGAAGCTGGGCCTGGCCGGCATGGTCTTCGAATTCGTCCGCGCCCGTCTGGGTCTGGCCACCCTGTCGGCGGAATCCTGGGGGTTGTGGGCGCTCGCCTTCGTCGGCTACGACTTCTGCTACTACTGGTCACACCGTTACGGCCACCAGTGGAAGCTGTTCTGGGCGGCTCACGTGGCTCACCATCAGAGCGAAGAGTTCAACCTCTCGACCGCGCTGCGGCAGACCAGCACCGGCGCGACCTTCGTGTTCTACGTACCGCTCTACCTGCTCGGCTTTCCCACCGAGATGATCGTCACCGTCGGCGCGCTGAACCTCATCTACCAGTTCTGGGTCCATACCGAGCACGTCCCGTCTCTCGGACCCGTCGAGTGGCTGCTGGTCACACCGTCGAATCACCGCGTCCATCACGCCAAGAATCCCGGCTACGTCGATCGCAACTACGGCGGCGTGTTCATCGTCTGGGATCGACTGTTCGGCACGTTCACGGCAGAGCGCGCCGCCGAGCCCTGTGTCTACGGCATCACCCATCCGCTCGGCAGCTGGAATCCGCTGTGGGCCAACGCCCACGTCTGGCTCGAGACGGCGCGGGACACCGTGCGGACCCGGCGCCTGCGGGACAAAGTTCACCTCTGGTTCTCCAGCCCGGGCTGGCGGCCGGCAGACCTGCCACCCCGGCAGCACGACTGGCGCGCGCCCAAATACGATCCACCCATGGCGCCGGGCGCCGGCGTCTTGACCTTCGTTCAGTACTGGCTCGTAACGGCGGCTTCGCTGACGCTGCTGGTGCTGGCCGATGGATTGCCGTACTCCCTGACCCTCAGCGGAGTAACGCTGCTGGCGTTTTCGTTCTACGTCCAGGGAACGTTCCTCGAGGGACGGGGCTACGCGGTGCGACTGGAACTCGTCCGGCTCGCCCTGCTCGCCGCTGCCACCGCCTGGTGGCAGCCGACCCTGGGCCCGGCCAGCACCGCGATCCTGTTCGGCTACGCCGCCGCCAGCCTCGTCGCCGTGGCCTGGCTGCACCTCATGCGCCCGGAAACTTCCCGCACACGGCCGGTGGAATGGACGAGCCCAACGAACTGATCCGGGAACATCTGCAGCTGATCTACGACAACACCCGGGATCTGGTGTTTCTGATCGAGGTCGGCCGCAACCGCGACTACCGTGTCGTCTCCGTAAACCCTGCCTACCTCGAACGCACACAGCTCCACAGAGACCGCGTGGTCGGACGCCCCATCGAGGACGTACTCCGGGACGACCACCTGGAATACGTGCGCAGCCGCTACGACGAGGCGGTGGCCTGCCGTGGTCTGCATCGCTACGAAACCCGCACCACACTGCGCGGCGAGACGATCTATCTCGACACGACATTGGTCCCGGTGTTCGACGCTGACGGCCGCTGCACGCACCTGATCGGCGTGTCTCGCGACATCAGCGACAACAAGCGCGAGCGCCAGGCGCTGCGCCACGAGAAGCAGCGCGCCGAAAACTACCTCGACATCGCCGAGGCGCTGATCCTGGCGCTGGACCGGGACGCCACGGTCACCCTGCTGAACCGCAAGGGCTACGACATGCTCGGCTACCCCGAGGGCAGCCTGCTCGGCCGCAACTGGTGCGAACTGTGCATTGCGCCGGACAAAAGGACCGCGTTCATGGCACGGCTGCGCCGGGCGATCGATGCCGGCGAGGTGGGTCGCAACATCAACTACGTGGCCACCAGCTCCGGCGAGCGGCGCCTGATCAACTGGGCCAACGCGCTGATTCACAATGACGACGGCGACGTGGTCGGGGTCCTCAGCTCCGGCGAAGACATCACCGACCGGCGCCTTGCGGAACAGGCCATGATCGCCAGCCAGCGGGTGCTGGCGGCCAACGAGGTGGCCGCCGCGGTGGCCCACGATTTCAACAACTCGCTGCAGGGAATCCTCGGCAACATAGAACTCGCGCTGGTCAGCGACGAAGACGAAGCGCTGCGCGCCCACCTCGATACCGCCGCCAAGCTCGCCGATGACGCCGCACGCCGGCTGCAGGTACTGCGCGGCACGTCCGCCGGGGCGAGCGGCGACGGCGAGGTCCTGGATCTGAACGAACTCATCGACGATGTCATCGCCCAGACACAGCCGCTGTGAAAGGACGAAGCCCAGCGCCACGGCCGCGACCTCAGGGTCCTCCGACAGCTCGCCGCCGATATACGACCGATTGCCGGAAACCGCGGTGAACTGCGCAGCGTGCTCTACAACATCGTCAAGAACGCCGTGGAAGCCATCATCGGCAACGGCACGATCGCAATCTCGTCCCGTTCGGCTGAAGGGCTCGCCGTGATCACGGTGTCCGACGACGGCGTCGGCATGGATACCGCGACCAGCACCAGGATCTTCCAGCCGTTCTTTTCCACGAAAGGCCTCGAGGTCGGGCGCGGCCTCGGCATGAGCGCGTCCAACAACATCGTCCGCGCCCACGGCGGCGACATCCGCGTAGCGTTCTCCGCGCCCGGGCACGGCACCGTCATCGAGGTGCGAATACCCGCACTGCGGCACCGCCTCGAGGATCAGGCGGACAGAGAGCCGGACCCCGCCGCGGGCCGCCACCATGTTCTCTGGGTAGACGACGATCCGCAGATCCGCAGCCTCGCCAGCGACTACCTGAGCGCCCTGCAGCAGACCGGGGACGTGGTCGAGAGCGGGGAACGGGCGCTGCAGATGCTCCGGGAACAAACCTACACCGTGGTGATCACCGACATCGGCATGCCGGGCATGAACGGCCTGGAACTGGCCGCACGGGTTCGCCAGGCGACGGATGGACGCGTCCCGGTCATTGCGCTTACCGGCTGGGGCGATAGTATCAACGAGGACGACGTGCCGCCCTCGGGCATCGTGCAGGTGATCGCGAAGCCCGTCAGGCTGCACCAGGTCAGGGAGACGCTGGACGCCCTGCGACCGCAGACGCGATCGCCCACCTGAGGCAAGCGGACCCGCGACCGCACAGACCGATCCGCAACCAGATCCGCGACCAGATCCGCAATGAGAGAAAGGGGGACCCGAAGATGTCCGACCAGGACAAAGACCTATTCAACCTCGCCATGTCCGAGGAAGCCATGCCGCTGATGGACGCGGTGAAGAAACACATCGCCGAGAACGTCGAGCCCATCACCGAGGAGTTCTACGCCCTCGACAGGGAGAAGACCGACCGCTGGTCCTGGCACCCGCGTCAGCTGGAGCTTCTGGACGGCGCCAAGGCCGCCGCCAAGAATTCCGGCCTGTGGAACTTCTTCCTGCCCGATTCCGAGATCGGTCAGGGCCTGACCAACCTCGACTACGCCTACATCGCCGTCGAACTCGGCAAGTACTCGCTGGCCTCGGAAACGCTGAACTGCAGCGCTCCGGACACCGGCAACATGGAGGTGCTCGAGCGCGTCGGCACCGAGGCGCAGAAGGAGCAGTGGCTGAAGCCCCTGCTCGACGGCGAGATCCGTTCCGCCTACGCCATGACCGAACCGGGCCTGCCGTCGTCCGACGCCAAGAACATCTCCACGAGCGCCGTGCTCGAGGGTGACGAGTGGGTGATCAACGGCGAGAAGTTCTACATCTCCGGCGCCGGAGATCCGCGCTGCAAGATCATGATCGTCATGGTCAAGACCGATCCGGACGCGCCGCCGAGCAAGCAGCAGTCGCAGATTCTGGTGCCCATCGACACCCCCGGGGTGAAGATCCTCGAAGGCATGCAGGTGTTCGGCCACGACCATGCACCCCGCGGCCACATGCACATCGTCTTCGACAACGTGCGAGTGCCCAGGGAGAACATCCTGCTCGGCGAGGGCCGCGGATTCGAGATCTCTCAGCTGCGGCTCGGTCCCGGCCGCATCCACCACTGCATGCGCTCCATCGGAAAGGCCGAGAAGGCGCTCGAGCTGATGGTGAAACGCGGCGCCACCCGCGAAGCGTTCGGCAAACCGATCATCAAGCTCGGCAAGAACCTCGAGGTGGTGTCCCGGGCCCGCATCGAGATCAACGCCATGCGCCTGGCGGTGCTGCAGGCGGCCAAGGCCATGGACGTGCTCGGCAACAAGGAAGCGCGGGTGTACGTCAGTGCGGTGAAAGCGATGGTGCCGGAGAAGGTCTGTCAGATCATCGACGACGCCATCCAGATCCACGGCGCCGCCGGCATTTCCCAGTGGACGCCGCTGGCCGACCTGTACACCGACATGCGCCACCTGCGCTTCGCCGACGGGCCCGACGAGGTGCACCACATGGTGGTTGGCCGGGCCGAAGTGCAGAAGTACGGGCTCTGGTAGCCCACCAGCGGGACCGGCCCGCCGCTGGATCAGGCGGCGGGCCCAATCCGTTCAGACCGGCATGGTTACCGGCAGATCGAGCAGGGTTCGACCGTACTGCTCGGCGCTGATGTCGAGGTCGAACACCGTGTGACAGCTGAGGGTGTGCAGATCCCTGTGCATCCGCTGCAGCGGATTGTCTAGGAAGTGCGCGTGAGCGCCGGAGGCTTCCACCACGTCGCGCACCACGTCGCGGGACTTTCGCACCACGTCACCGATCCGAACGCGCAGCCGCGCGCGCTCGGCATCCGGGCAGATCTCGCCGCTGCGGCCCCACTCCTCCGTCTCCCGGGCCAGCTGCATCAGCAGAATCTCCGCGTTTTCGGCCGCGATCGCGATCTGTCCGAGCCGGTGCTGGGTCACCGGCTTCTCACCCTGTTTGGTGCTCGTGCCGTAGACCATACGTTCCATCAGTCGCGTCCGGAACAGCTTGACCGCCTTGCGCGCACAGCCGACCGCCGGCGCCGCCGCGGTCAGTCCGAGCACGGCCATCATCGGCATCCGGTAGAGATGCGAATCCAGCCACTTCGACCCGTCGCTGTCGCCGCAGCGCATCCGGGTCACGCTGGCGACCCGGTGGGCCGGGACGAACACGTCCTTGACGGCAACGTCGTTGCTGCCCGTTGCGGCCATGCCGGCCACCTGCCAGGTATCGATGATCTGCACCTGGTCGACGGGCACCGCAAACATACCGAGATCCGGCTTGTCGGAACCCTCCACCGACATCAGGCATCCGAGCAGTGCCCAGTCGGCATGCATGATCCCGGTCCCCCACTCCCAGCGGCCGGTGATCCGGTAGCCGCCCTCGACCGGCGTGGCGGTGCCCTTCGGCGCCAGCGTTCCCGGCGCGATGATGTACGGCTGCGCGCCGAAGATGTCTTCCTGGGCCTGCCGGTTGTAGAGCGACAGCAGCCAGTTGTGTTCCATGCAGAACGTGGTGACCCAGGCGGTGGATACGCAGCCCTCACCGAGCGCCATGCCGATTTTCATGAACGTCGACATGCCGAACTCGTAGCCGCCGAAACGCCGGGGCACGAAATACCGGTACACGCCGGTCTGCTCGATGGCCCGCATCACCGAATCCACCGGCTTGCGCTGGGCTTCCGCCTCGAATGCATGCGCCTCGAGCAGCGGGACGAGCGCTTCCACGCGCTCGAGCAGTTGCTGTTCGCTCGGCGCCTGCGTCGCTGCTTCCGTATCGCTCACGTGCTGCATCGGCCTGTCCCCCCCTCTGGCGTCAAATGATTTTACACAGCAATCTCGCCGACTCAAGATGCCGTGGCGTAAAATCAATTGACACCGCGGGGCGAGAACGATAGAAAATGGCCGCTGGTACTTAGGTACCACAGCATTTGTCAGCGAAAGGGGAGAGTCGCTATGCCACCACTGTTCCAGCGCGGGCTATGGTCCGTGATCATCGCCTGTGCCGCCGCGGGATCGACGGCGCACGCCGCCACCGCCGGGGACAACCGCTATCTCGAAGAGGTCGTCGTCACCGCGACCAAGCGGACCGAGAGCCTCGAGGACGTACCGATCTCGGTCGGTGTGGTAACCGGAGCGCTGATCGACGACCTGGAGATCGCCGATCTCAACGACATCCAGAGCTTCGTTCCCAATCTCACGGTGCAGAGGACCTTCGGCAACTGGGCCGTCCGCGTCCGAGGCCTTGGCTCCGGGGTCACCAACCTCGCCTTCGACTCCTCCGTGAGCATCTTCAATGACGGAGTCTACTGCGGTCGCTCGCGCTGCCTGGAGGTCGCCTTCCTCGATCCCGCCCGGGTCGAGGTCGCCCGCGGTCCCCAGGGAGCGCTGTTCGGCAAGAGCACCATCGCCGGCGCGGTCAGCGTCGTTTCCGCGCGGCCCACCGCCGAATTCGAGAGCTACGTGCGCGGAGGGATAGAACTCGAGGACGGCGGCTACGTCACATCCGCCATGGTGTCCGGCCCGCTCGGCGACACCGTGCGCGGACGGCTCGCCGGAGAGTACAAGGATCTCGACGGCTGGATGAACAACCCGTTCGGCATCGATGGCGAACCGAACACGGAGTCTTACGCGGTGCGCGGCAGCCTCGAGTGGGACACCTCCGACAGCTCGATGCTCTACCTCAAAGTCGAAACCTTCGACACCGAGATCGACGGCCGGACCAACCAGCTGGTCAGCCCGGGCCTGTTCGGTGCGCTGACAGCGGACCCGAACCCCGAGTTCCGCCGCAACACCACCCGCCGCGTGAGCATGGGCACGGGGCAGGAAGATTACGACTACGCCGACTCCACCGGCGTCACCCTGCAGTTCGATCAGGAACTCGGGGAGCACACCCTGACCGCCATTGCCAGCCACTGGGAGCTCGACTACGAGAACTACCTCGACGTGGACGGCGTCCCGGAGAACTTCCTCAACACCAGCCTCTCCGAGGACTACGAGCAGGATTCCATCGAGCTGCGGCTGCTGTCCCCTCAGGGCCGCACCCTGGAGTACATCGCCGGCGTGCTCTACCACAACAGCGATACCCAGACGCGCCAGCACTCACCCTTCGGCTTCTTCCCGCCGGTGGTGGCACCGGTTCCCGTGGGGGGCGATCGTCAGTTCCAGCGCGACACCGATACCGTCTCCGTGTACGGCCAGCTGGCCTGGAACGTCAACGAGCGCCTGCGGGTCATCGTCGACGCGCGCTACACCGACGAAGAGCAGGAGGGCGTCGGCCGCGCCTTCCCCGTGACCTATCCGGACCTCATCACCCCTGTGTACACGCCAACCGCATTCAACCAGCCGCCGGAGTACCTGTTCTTCGAGACCTACAAGGACGACAACTTCGACCCGTCCATCAGGGTTCAGTACGATCTGAACGATGCGTGGATGGTCTACGCGGCGGTGTCCACCGGCTCCAAGCCCGGCGGGCTAAAGGCCAACGACGGCAACCTCGGAACCCAGCTGCTCGAGGTGGCCGATCCCGCCTTCTACCAGCGCTACGTGGGTCAGCCGACGGTGACGCCGGCGAACATGATCGCCGGACTGGAACTCGAGCAAGGCAACGGCATCTTCGACTTCGACGGCGAAGACGCCACCAACTACGAAATCGGCGCCAAGTCGGTGTTCGCCGACGGCCGCGCGAGGATCAGCGCCGCGCTGTTCCGCATGAAGTTCGACGACCTGCAGACCTCGTCCTACGACGGCACCCGCTTCATCATTCAGAACGCCGCCTCTGCCAAGGTCACCGGATTCGAGGTCGAGGGAACCTGGCAGGCGACGGACTCGCTGCAGCTGAACGCCTCCGTCGGCCACATCAAGGCCGAGTACGACGAGTTTCTCGGGGCCCAGTGCATCGTCGCGTCCGCGGACGGCACCCTCGAGGACCCCACGTGCGTGGACGGCGAGGAAGACCTGAGCGGCGAGCGGCTCGAGCGCAGCCCCGACTGGGAGGCCAACCTGCGGGCCGACTGGCAGACCCAGCTCACCGACCGCCTGATGCTGCTCGCCAATCTGTCCATGTACTACTCGGACGACTACTACGTGCGTCAGGATTTCCATCCCCTGGGAAGGCAGAAGAGCTTCACCAAGTGGGATGCTCGAATCGCCCTGACGAATGCCAGCGACACCTGGGAGCTCGCGTTCCTCGGCCGCAACCTGTCCGACGAGCGCGTCATCCAGCACGCCTACGAAATCGCCGGTTCGAACTTCGTGACCGATGCCCGCGGCCGCAGCATGAATCTGGAGTTCACCTATCGGTTCAAGTGACGTGGACAGCGATCTCGACCCCACCTCGGTCGACTTCCGCCGCAACGCCGTCGCCATCTACCGGCGGCTGCTGAGGGAACGGCCGGTCATGCCGCTCGCGGACGGACGATTCCTGCTCTGCCGCCACGAGGACGTCCGCTGGGCGCTGCGCGACCACGACAGCGTGCAGCGTCCGGTGGCCTGGGTGACCGAGCGCAAGCCGCCGGGTCCTTTCCGCGAGTTCGGGCGCAGCAACATGATCGCCATGAACCCGCCGGATCACACGCGCTTCCGCAAAGCCATCATGCGAGCGTTTGCTCCGGCGCAGGTCGCGGCGCTCGAGCAGTTCATCGAAAGCACCGTCGATACCCTGATCGACGAGATGAGCACGCGGCGCAGCGGCGACTTCATCGACGACTTCGCCTACCCGCTTCCGGTCGCCGTGATCTGTCGCATGCTCGGCATCCCCAGGTCCGAAAGCCAGCTGCTCAGAGAGGGGTCCGCGGCCATGCTCGCGGGGCTCGAGCTGTCCGCCTCGGCGGAGGAGCTGGCCCGCGCGGCCGATGGTGCTCAGCGGCTGTTCGACTACCTGCGCGAGCAGGTCGACGTTCGCGCCGGCGACCTCGGCGTTCGCGCCGGCGACCTCGGCGACGATCTGCTGAGCCTGCTGATCCGCCACCAGCGCGAAGATCAGCTCACTGCCGACGAGGTGGTGTGGGCCGCAATCACGCTGCTGCTCGCCGGTCACGAAACCACCACGCATCTGCTCGGCAACGGCCTGCTGGCCATGATCCGCAACCCGACGCAGTGGCAGCGTCTGCAGCAGCAGCCCGATCTGGTCGACAATGCGGTGGAAGAATTCCTGCGTTTCGATCCATCGCTGTACGTGCTGTTCCGCCAGACCACTCGGCCGGTGGTCCGGGACGGCGTGCAGATCCCGTCGGGCGCCATTCTCATGCTGTCGCTGGCCGGAGCCAATCGGGACCCGCGCCAGTTCGACGATCCCGATCGCCTCGACATCGGGCGAACCAATGCGGACCAGCACCTCGCGTTCGCCGCTGGCCGGCATCTGTGCGCCGGTCACGCGGTGGCGCGACTGGAAGCCCGGACCGCCTTTACCCGGCTCGTGTCGCGACTCGATGGATTCGAGCTGGACGGCGATCCGACGCCGCGCGAGGGCCTCATGTTCAAGGGGTATCATCGGCTCCCAGTCCGCTACCGGTTACGCGCCTGAGGCCATGTCCAGACCCGACGCACCTTCCCCCCGGGACGCCGGTAGCGCCGCCCGCCCGGTGGGCACCCGGATCATGGCGGGCCTGACCCGGGCGCTCGACTGGTTCGACAACAGCCTGCAGAACGTGGTGGCGTCACTCGGATACGAGCCGTTCCACCGGACCCAGTCGATGATCATCATGCACATCGCCCTCGGCATCGACACCCCGTCCGACATCGCCCGGGAAATGAGCCTGACCCGCCAGAACGTTCACCACATGGCCAAGGTGCTGATCGAAAAGGGCGTCATCGAGAGCCTGCCTGATCCCCGCGACCCGCGCCGCAGCGTCTACCGGTTGTCCGAGCAGGCGAGCGAACTGCGTACTTCGGCTCTCGCCGCGATGACCGAACTGGAAAACGTGCTCGAGCAGCGCATCGGCGCCACCCGGGTCAAGGCGCTGCGCGAAGCCCTGAGCGCCGAGTGGGGGCCGGAGGTGCGCGATGCCTCGGAGCTCGGAAAGACGACGCCGTCAGGATCGCTCAAGCGTCCGCGCTGAGCGACAGCCCGGCGAACCGCATCGCGCTGGCCCGGAAATGGCGCAGCCCGAGCGCCAGCGTCACCGCCGACAGCGGCCCGGCGATGGCCGCGAGCAGCGCGATCGACCAGCCCAGCGACAGCGGGTCTTCGAACAGGTAATCGGTAATCAGCGCAACCGCCGTCGGTCCCAGGCCCAGACCGATCAGGTTGGCGATGAAGAAGTACACGGCGGTGATCTGACCACGCAGTTCGTTGGGCGTGATGAGCTGCAGCGCCGCACCGGCAACGCCACCGTGCAGGCTCGACGTGAAGGTGGCGACCGCGAGGAGCCCGAGGAGCGCTTCCGCCGAGCCGGCGAACGGCATCAGCGCGAAGCAGGGCGTCATGGTGCACACCGACCAGAGCACCACGCGCAGGTGTGCGTCGAAGCGACCGGCCCGCCACCAGCGATCGGCGAGCTGCCCGCCCGCCAGCAGGCCCCCGGTACCGCAGACCATGAAGATCACGCCGTAGGCGAAGCCGATCTCGGCCGCCGACCAGCCATGGCTGCGAATGAACAGCGTGGGAATCCAGGCGGTCGCACCGTAGACGACGATCACCAGCAGCGACAGACCGCCGAAATGGTGTATCAGCACGTGGCGCGAGCCGTACAGGAAACTCATCAGCCCGGGACCCGAATGACCGGATGATGCGGCCTCAGGCGTCGGCGTCAGCCGGCCCTGACGCTCCGGCTCACGCATGAGCCTGACCATCAGCGCGACGCCCAGCCCGGGCAGACCAACCACCATGAACGTCATCTGCCAGGCGCTCAGGGTTCCGACCAGCGGCAGGGAAAACGGCGGCAGCCCGGCCACCAGATCGATCGCCGCGCCGCCGATGAGCAGCGCCAGACCGGAGCCGATCGGCAGACCGAGGGAATACACGGCGATGGCCCGCCCCAGCTGGTCGCGGGGAAACAGATCGCTGATCATGGAGTACGCGGCCGGCGACAACGTCGCCTCACCGATGCCGACGCCCACCCGGGCGGCGAAGAGCTGCCAGTAGCTGCGCGCGAGTCCACACGCCACGGTCATCAGGCACCAGAATGCGATGCCAGCGGAAATCAGGTTGCGTCGATTCCAGCGGTCGGCGAGACGGCCGAGCGGGATGCCCATGACCGTGTAGAAGATCGCAAAGGCGAATCCGGCCAGCAGACTGATCTGGGTATCGGAGATCCCGAGGTCCTGCTGTATCGGCGGGATCAGCAGGCTCAGGATCGTGCGGTCCACGAACGAAACCGTGTAGGCGACCATCAGCACGCCGAGTGATCCCCAGGCGCGCAGAGGAGTTGCGGTCACGTGACCCTGAACATCCGGTAGACGACGCCGCCGGCCGTTCGCCGACCGGCACCGACCGCTACGATCTCGTTCAGCCACCGGTAGCCGGGCGCCGCCGTCTCGAACAGCGGGCAGATCCGGAAGTAGTAGTCTTGCGGGTCCATGGACTCGACCGCCCGTGGGTCCCTGAACGCTTCCAGGGCCGCCGCGGGGACCACCAGGCGGCCACCGTAGGTGACATGGATCAGAGCGCCATCGTCGGTCTGCCAGAGTGACCGGACATCGATCGCGGTGGCGGCACCGCCGTCCTCCGACTCACCGCCCTCCGACCAGTCGGCGCCGCTCCTGCGGACCACGCCGGAGAACCCGGGTCCCTGGAAGCGACCGCCGGAAATGTCACTCACCCGACGATTGCGCCAGGGCGAGCGGCCGACCGCCAGCGGCGCCGCTGCATCCAGCGTTATCGACACCTCGCAGAGGAACGCCATCCCCGGATCTCCGCGAGTCGCTGAACTCATGACGTGCTAGCGGGAGACCCGGAAGGTCACACCATAGGTTCGCGGCGGCAGATAGATGTTCAGCTGCTGACGAAACGGCGCGAACGCAACGATGTGGTTCTTGATCAGCTCGTCATCCAGGTTCTTGCCCCAGAGCGCCACCTCCCAGGCGTCGTCATGGGCCCGCAACGCCAGCCGCGCATCGACGACGTCATAGCGATCCTGAACCTCGAGCGGCGTGTTGGATGCTTCGAAATAGATCCTGCTCTGACGGGTCCAGTCAACCCGGGCCTGCAGCGTACCGACCTGCCCAACCGTCCACTCATACTGGGTGCCCAGGTTCAGCTTGTGCTTCGGCGCTCTCTGCAGGGTATTGCCCGAGTTGTCGGCGGTGGCTCCGCTGGCAAAGCTGTCGAATTCCGCATCGAGCCAGCTGTAGCTGGCGTTCACGTCGAGGCGGGCTGCAGGACGATACAGCGCCTCCAGCTCGAATCCCTGGATATCCGCCGTCGCCGCGTTGCCGATCACCACACAGCACAGGGGCACGAGCTGAGACACCTGCAGGTCTTCGTAGTCGATCTGAAAGGCGGCGGCGTTCAACCGCAGGCTGTCCTGAAGCCACTGCGTCTTGGCGCCAACCTCGTAGCTCCAGGCGAACTCCGGGTCGTATGCGGTTGCCGCGCTGACGGCCGTCCCCGCGGTGCCCTGATAGCCGCCGCTCTTGAATCCCCGGGTCGCGCTCGCATACACCATCGCATCGTCGTTGATCCGGTAGCTGAGCGCGAACCTCGGCGTGAAGGCGTCCCAGTTCTCGTCTGCACTCACCGCGTACTCTTCGGCCAGCGGCGGCGGCAGTCCGGGCCCTTCCACCAGCACGCCGGCCAGCTCCGCATCCTTTTGTTCCCAGGTGATCCGGGCACCGACCGTGGCGGTGAGCTGATCGGTGATGTCGTAGTCGACCTGACCGAACAGCGCGAAGCTCTCCGATTCCACGGCCTGCGGGAACGAGCCGGTTCCGCTCACGACCGGTACCGGAAACGTCTGCACCAGGATTTCGTTGCGCTCGATGTCTTCGAACAGGTAGTAAACGCCGGCGACGCCCCGGAGCTGACCGTTCAACGCATCGAAGGCGAGGCGGAATTCCTGGCTGAACTGCCAGGTGTCCTCCCGGTTCTCGTTGTACGACTCGATCTGCGCCGGCGGATTGATCGGATTGCTGAAGAACGGATCGGCATGCTCGTAGTCCGCGGTACGGTACGCGGTGACCGAGGTCAGCGTGCCCCACTGGGTTTCGTAGTCCACGTTGGCCGTGATGCCCGTGACCTCCCGGCGCAGAAAACCGTCGGTGAAGGCGTTCACCCGGCGCGGACCCGGATCGACGCCAACGCAATGGATGCCCCCGTTGAACGTGGCATCGCAGACGTTGTCGCGAGGCTGACCGCGCTGGTCCTGGTCGACGTGGTCCAGGCTGATCAGAACGTCGAGGATCTCGCTCGGCTGGTAGCGCAGCGACAGGCGGCCGCCGGCCGATTTCTCGTCGTCCACCCGATTGCCCGTCGTCAGGTTCCTGGTGTAGCCATCGCGCTGAATCGAACTGATCGCGCCGGACACGGCGACGGTGCTGCTGAACGCATGGTTGAAGCGGCCCAGCAGTTCCACCCTGTCGTAGTTGCCGAAGGTACCGGCGATATCGACGAAATCGTCATCGAACGCCGGCCTGCGGGAGGTCAGGTTGATCGCGCCTCCAACGACGTTCTTGCCGAACAAAGTGCCCTGGGGTCCGCGCAGAACCTCGACCCGTTCGAGGTCGTAGAGATCCAGCGGCGCGGCGCCACCGCGACCGATGTACACGCCGTCGACGAACAGGACCACCGACGCGTCGCCGCCGGCATTCGAGTTGATTCCCTCCGTGCCGATTCCGCGGATCGCCAGATTCGGCTCCCCGGGATTGACCGCCGTGGCGGTGAAGCTCGGCGTGCGCTGGGCGATGTCTGCCATGGAGTTCATGCGGTTCACCCACAGCGCGTCTTCCGAGTAGGCGCTGACCGCCACCGGCACGTCCTGCAGATTCTGCTCGACGCGCTGCGCGGTCACGACCACGGACTCGATCACCCTGTTGGGGTCCGCGCTCGCGGGCGCTGATTGGGCTGACGACGACTGCCCGAAAGCAGGATATGCAAGGCAGGCAAGCACCACGGCGGCGCAGGCAACCGGTACCGCTCGATCCATCGACATGGCTCCCTCCCCAGTACGGAACGTCGAAGTGTGCGGTAAACTACCTAGCTACCTAAGTTATTGCAAGCGCCGCCCGCCCGGAACACGAACCGGCTACTCGCGCTTCCAGGCACCACCCGCCCAGTCCGCCGGCGCGTCGCCTTCGGGAACCGGCACCTCGCGGATCCGCTCGTCGACGTCGTCGAATTCCAGCCGCAGGGCCTTGCAGCACACGGCGTGCAGGTTGTAGCCCATGGTGTGATAGGTGAGTTCGAGGATGTCCTCGTCCGAGAGGTGCTTGTGCAGGCATTCGAACAGGTCGTCGGACACCCGCCCGCCCTGGAGAATGAGCGCGTCGGCCCAGGCAAGCACGGCGCGCTCGACCTCGGAAAACTGATCCGAGAGCTGCCAGTTGGGGATCGCCGCGATCTGCGCATCGGAAACGCCGAAGCGGCGCGCCGCCTTGCAGTGCTGGGAGTACACGAACTGACTGCCCTGGGTGAAGCCGGCGCGCATGATGGCGAGCTCGCGCAGCTTGCCGTCGAGCTGGCTGACGCTCTTGTCGGCAAACATGCCGAACATCCCGAAGTGGCTGGTGGCGTGGTCGAAGATGTAGGGAACCAGAGCGAAGACGGTCCACCAGTTGCCCGGTGTTCCCGTCGCGGTGCCCGGCTCCGCGACCGGATCCCGGTCGCCGAACAGCCGCTGATAGTATTCGAGCACCTTCGGCGGTGCGTCGGCACGCTTGACCTGTCTCAATCTGGGCATGTGTCTCTCCCGGGTTGGTTGATGAGGATTCCGGCTCAGGCGCCGGTGATCAGCGAACCATCGGCCTTCACGCCGCTGGCGTCCACCGGCAGGTCCACGGCCGGCGACCCTTCGTTCAGGGTCGCCGTCAGTTCCAGCATGATCCCGTCGGGATCGAAGAAGTAGCAGGAGCGCAGCCAGGTCCGGTCGCTGACCTCGGCGCTGGTTCGAGCATCCTTGCCGGTGACCACATCGTCGTGATTGACCACCGGGGTGACGTCCACGCCGCGAGCGATGAGGCGCTCCCGGTAGTCGTCGATGTGCTCGGGCGCCACGCGAATGGCGACGTGGTTCATGGAGCCCTGGGCGGAGGTGATGTTCCCCGGACGGCGCCCCACCAGCGTCCCCGGTGCCGCAACGCCGGGCTGCGCCGGCGGTGCGTCCCGGAACCAGAAGAACGCGAGCTCGGCGCCGCCACCCATGTCGAAGAAGAAGTGCTGACCGTAGCCGCCGTCCAGATCGAAGCCTTTCTTCAGCTTCATGCCCAGGACTTCGGTATAGAAACGAACGGTGCGTTGCATATCGCTGCAGACCAGCGCGAGATGGTGCAGACCCTGAAACTCCATGGCCGTCGACATGGTTGCCTCCCTGATGCCCGTTGGCTTGTCCCTGGAAATCCCAGAGTATATAAGTGAGTCACAGTGACACAACCGTTCATTGTCAGGGGGCATAGCGTGGCAGCGGAATCGACGGCAATCGCTGTGTGGGCGAGAAAAACGCTTCTGCTCATCGCTGCGCTGACCGCGCTGCCCGCGCTCGCGGACGACGTCTGCGGAAACGCACCGACGGGTGAGAAAGCGCTTCTCTGGGGTGACCTGCACGCCCACACCGCCTGGTCGCTGGACGCCTACGCGTTCGGCGCGGTCGCGACGCCGGCCGACGCGTTCGCGTTCGCCCGTGGACAGGAACTGCGGCTGGCAACCGGAGAGACGACGCGAATCGACCGTCCGCTCGACTTCGCGGCGGTCACCGATCATGCGGACGCCTTCGACGTCATGTATCTGTGCACGGACCCGCTGTACTCCGACCGGGCGTACTGCCGCGCGATCCGCGATGCCCGCGACGCCAGACGCGGCCGCGAGATCTTCACCGACTACCTGCTGCCCATCGTCGTGGACGGCGAGGCAGCGCCCGTGTGTGACGAGCCGGGCAGCGACTGTGATGCGGCAAGCCGCGGCCAGTGGCGGCGGGTGCAGGAGGCCGCAAATGACGCCGACGACCCATGCCGGTTCACTGCGTTCGTCGGCTACGAGTGGAGCGCGACCCCGGCCGGCAGCCACTGGCACCGCAACGTGGTGTTCCGCTCCGATCGGGTTCCGGACGAAGCCTACGACTTCGTGCGCTATCCCAAGGTCGAAGATCTGTGGAGCGCGCTCGACCGGACCTGCCGCCCGGAAGACGGCTGCGATGTCCTCGCCATACCGCACAACATCAACATGGCCGATGGTGGCGGCTTCGACATCGACCGGGAAAGCAGCGAAGTGCAGGCGCTTCGAGCCCGATTCGAACGGCTGGCGGAGATGCATCAGGAAAAAGGCAACAGCGAATGCCTGCCGGCGAGTCCGGACGCCAGATCGGAGGATTGCGCCTTCGAGCAGCTTCCGGACCACCTGCGCGACCGAGCACCCGCCGACGACTCCGAGACCCCGGACGAACGCTGGCAGCGGTCGAAATCCGCCTTCTATCGAAGCCTGCTGACGCGCGGGCTGATCGCCTACGAAGGCTCGGAGCGCCGCAGCAACCCGCTGATGCTCGGCGCCATCGGCTCCACCGACAATCACCTGGGAACTCCCGGCCGCGTGCAGGAAGACGGCTACTGGGGCGCCATGTCGATGCTCTGGCAGGACGATGCCACCCGCCTGTCGAGCTCGGGCTACAACCCCGGCGGCCTGGTCGCCGTCTGGGCGGAGCAGAACACGCGCGCTTCGGTGTTCGACGCGCTCAAGCGCCGGGAAGCCTACGCAACCAGCGGCCCACGGATCAGCCTGCGCTTCGATGCGCTCGACGACGCCGTCTCCGCCGAGGGCGCCTGCGCCAGCGCGCAAGGCGCCGTGGCCACCGCCATGGGCGGCACGCTCCTGCGAAGGCAGCGGACGCCGCGGCTGCGCATCGTCGCGGGCATGGACCAGACACCACTGGCCCGGATCCAGATCGTCAAGGTGGATCTGCGCGAAGGCACGATCGACGAACAGGTCCACGCCGTTGCCGACTTCCCTGCAGGCACCTCCGGCACCTGCCGGGTCTGGGAAGACCCGGACTTCGACCCGAACGCCCCGGCTTACTGGTACGCCCGGGTCGTGGAGCTGCCGACGCCGCGCTGGAGCAAGCTGCTGTGCGAGCGGCTCGGGCGCTGCGCCGAGCATCCCGAAGCGGACCTGATGATCGAGGAGCGCGCCTGGTCGTCACCGATCTGGTACGAACCCGGCCCGGGCGCCGACCCCGGCGCGCACTGACCGAAGCGCCTGCCGCTGCGCCGCGCGAGTTCGGCGTGGGGCGGACCGTCAACCTGCGGCCCGGATCAGGAGCGCCACCACGGCAGGAACTGCGGTGCCCTGGTGGTCACGTCCTGCAGGGCCGCCGCCGCCGCGCCGCGCGCACGCCGTCCGTCCAGGCCAAGACCGCGCAGGCCCAGCGCCGTCAGCGTGGCAACGTAGGCTGTCGCCTCCGTGCCGTCGCTGATCAGCCGCCGCATGCCTTCCATGGCCACGCCGATCTGGTAGTCCACGGCGGCATCGACGCGGTCGAGCTGAAACGCGCCGCTGTCCATGCCCGCCAGGGTGTTGCGCCGCACCGCCGCCAGCAGCTCCGAATCCTCGGTGAAGTGCTCGGTACGCACGACGAAGGCGCCCCACGCCGGGTCGAACGCCGCCCGCAGCATGATGACGATCCACCCGGACGCGGTGCGCCGCACAGGATCGCGCACCTGATCGAACATCGACGCCAGGCCTTCGACCAGTTCGTTGGTCAGATGCTGGCCGAGGGCAAGCCGCGCCTCCTCCAGGGAAGCGAAATACTTGTAGAAGGTCCCCCGGGAGACACCGGCCGCGCGGATCACGTCGTCGATCACGGCGGGGTTACCCGCGCCGGCGCCGGCGCCGCCACAGACATCCATGGTGGCCGTCAGCAGCCGGGCCCGCATCTTCTGCCGCTTGCGCTGCGCCGAGCGGACTCGGAAGTCGGTCTCGTCCATGCCGGAATGGTATCACCGGCTGCCACGCAGGACGGGACGCCGGGCAGCCTTCCTTGACAGCGGCACGCGCCGTCGCCCATATTTCGTCTGTCTAAAGCTAAGCAAACTAAGCATTCGAGAGACGAGCTAATTCATCGGAGGCAGCTATGGCCGGGTCCAGAAAGAACAGCAAGTTCGACATTCAGGGCATCAATCACCTCGCACTGGTCTGCAAGGACATGAAGCGGACCGTGGATTTCTACTCCGGCGTGCTTGGCATGCCGCTCACCAAGACCATCAATCTGCCGAACGGGATGGGTCAGCACTTCTTCTTCGACATCGGCAACGGCGACCAGCTCGCCTTTTTCTGGTTCCCCGACGCGCCGGAATCGGTACCCGGGGTCACCCATGCCGAGCACCTGATCGGTCGCGGGTCGCTGACCTCCGCGCACGCCTCGATGAACCACGTCGCCTTCAACATCCCCGCGGACCGGGTGGACGAGTACCAGAAGCGCCTCGAGCAGGCAGGCGTCGACTGCACCGGCGTGGTCAACCACGACGATTCCGAGACCCAGGCGAGCCCGAACATCACACCGACGACGTTCGTCCGCAGCATCTACTTCAAGGACCCCGACGGGATTCTGCTGGAATTCGCGGCGTGGACCCGGGAACTCACGGACGCCGACGTGAACTGCGAGCCGATGAGCGCCGCCGACGCCGAGGCCGTTACCTGACGCGGACCCGGCCGGCCAGCCGTCGCGGATCCGTCACGTGCCGACCCGCGGCGCCGCGATCCGCCGGTCCCGCCGGTCGAACGCCCGCCGCAGGCGTTCGAGCCTGAGCCTGGAAACCGGATAGCGGTAGATCACAGCGATGGCCAGCAGATAGAACGCCGACGGCAGGAAGCCGATCGCGTAGCGCAGCGCGGCGATCTCCTCCGGACCGTTTTCGGCGCGCGGGTCGAAGCCGAACAGGCCCAGCAGCGGCAGCGAGATGCCCACCGCCAGCGCCTGGGTCGTCTTTGCTCCCAGGGACCAGACCGCCATATAGGCGCCGGCGATGCTCTCGCGCCGCCGCCGCGTGGCGATGTCGATCACGTCCGCCTTCATCGACAGCGACAGCGCGATGAAATTGCCGCCGGCGAAACCGATGACCGCCGTGATCAGCAGGAACGGCACCAGTGACCCCGGCGTCAGCAGCACGTACGCGGGAGTCACCAGTGCCATCACCAGGGTGCCGGTCATCCAGGCTTCGCGCTTGCCGATCCGACCCGACAGCCATACCCAGAACGGCAGCCCGATGATGTTGACGGCGAAGTACGACAACAGAATCGGCTGGGCCTGCCGTTCCAGTTCCATGGCGAACGTGGTGTAGAGCATGAACAGCGTGGCGATCATGGTGGTCCCGAGCGACATGAGCGTGAAGCCGATGAACAGGACCACGAAGGAACCGTTTCTGAGCATGCTCCTCAGATTCCGCAGAACAGGCTGGTGAGCCGGCGGAGCGGAGTGACGCTCGGGAAGCCGCCACACGGTGATCCCGATGAGCAGCGGCAGCAGCACGATGGCCATGCCGCCGATGATCACCAGCGCTTCGCTCGCCACCGCGCCGTAGCCGAACAACTGGCTCGCCAGCACCGGAATCAGCAGCACGCTGATGTTGCCGGCGAAGCCGAACGCCTGCCGCCAGCCGGTGATCCGGGTGCGCTCGTCGAAGTCGTCGGAAAGCTCGGCGCCCCATGCGTAGTAGGGGATGTTGATCATGGTCCAGCCGAACCACAGCAGCGCCGACCAGACCAGAAGATACAGATTGTCGACTTCCCCCGACGGTGAGAACAGCTGGTAGGCGGACAGCATCATCAGCGGCGTTCCGGCGAGCATCCAGGGTTTGCGCCGGCCCAGCCGGGTTCTGGTGCGGTCGCTCAGACTGCCGATGAGCGGATCGGTGATCACGTCGCTGATGCGCGCCACCATCAGCAGCAGGCCGATGTCGGTGATGCTGAGGCCAAGGTCCCGCGAGTAGAAGAACGGCAGATAAAGTGACATCGGAATCACCGCCAGATAGACGGCGAATTCCGGCAGCCCGAACAGGACGAGCTGCGACGACTTGAGGCGCGGCGTGCTGGCCAAAGGCTGGTCTCCGGCGATTCATGGTTTCCGCGGCATGCCCTGCCCCACGGACACGATACGCCGAGCTCCATTGTCCCCGCCACGCCGATGGTTGCAACTCCTTAGTAACCTAGGTATTTTCTCGCGATGACCGCGCCGGCGGGCCGGAGACTCTGCGCGCGCGTGGTCGGGGGGAAATTCACGAGCAACCCGCTCGCTTGGAGAGGAGAGAGCCATGTCACCGAGAATCGGTCTGTCCGTGCCGTCCGGCACGCTGTTCGCGACGTTGCTCGCTTTGCTGGGTCTCGCACCGGTGACCGCCAGCGCGGCCGAGCCGTCCGCACGGGTCATCGAAGAGGTGATCGTCACCGCGCGCTATCGCGAAGAGACGGCGCAGGAAACGCCCATCGCCATCACCGCGTTCAACCAGTCCATGCTCGAGGCGATTACCGCGCAGGACCTGCGCGATGTCGGCCCGCAGTCGCCGAACGTGCGCGTACAGGCAAACACCTTCGCGCCGAACTCCTCGACCATCCACATCCGCGGTATGGGCTCGCTGACCATCGAGTCCACCAACGAGCTGCGCAACGGCGTTTCCCTGAACGGGGTCTACATCTCGCGTCCGGTCGCCACCCTCATCGACTTCTTCGACATGGACACGGTCGAGGTGCTGCGCGGACCCCAGGGCACGACGTTCGGCAAGAACTCGCTGTCCGGCGCCGTGGCGATGAACAGCATCCGGCCCGACGGCACTTTCGACTACAAGGCCGAGCTGACCGGCGGCAACTACGACCGCATGGATTTCCGCGGCGCCGTGCAGTTCCCCATCATCACCGACCAGCTGTCGGCTCGCATCTCCTACCTCGGGCAGAACTACGACGGCCATTACAAGAACCGGCTCGGAGGCCGCCTGAACGGCGAGGACGTGGACGCCTTGCGCGGCACCCTGGTCTGGACGCCCACGGAGACCGTCGAGGCCACCCTGATCTATCACTGGCTGAAGGAGCGCAGCCAGGCGCCCGGCGGCGACGATCGATCAGATCCGAATCAGCTCATCAACATCTTCTTCGCCGGCCCGCCGTTCTTCTGGAACGGCGAACCCGACGACGGCGACTTCACCGTGGGCCGCGACGCCCTCGATTTCTACGACTCCGATCAGGACGGCGTGACCGCCATCGTCAACTGGGACGTCGGCAACTTCACCCTGACGTCGATCACCGGGTGGATGGCCACGGACGACCTCGTGGCGGCCGACTTCGACCAGACCGAGCTGCCGTTCTTCCCGACGTTCCGCGATCAGGAGCACGACCAGTTCAGCCAGGAGCTGCGGCTCACATCGGACTTCTCCGGGATGAGCGGATTCCTCAGCGATCTCGACATGGTGCTCGGGCTGTTCTACTTCGAGCAGGAGCACGAGATCGTGCAGACCTTCCCAACCCTCGCCAATTCCGCCGACTACGCAAACCAGGACGGCGACAGCAAGGCCGTGTTCGGCCAGTTCATCTACGCCGTAACCGACGAGCTGAACGTGTCGTTCGGCGCGCGCTACACGAAGGAGAGCAAGGACTTCTCGCGCAACCCCGGCAGCACCATCGCCACCCCGATCAACTACCTGGATCCGGACACGCGTCCGAGCATCAGCCAGATGGCCGCGCTGCCGCGATCGGTGAACGGCGATCTCGACAGCGACCGCACCACGTTCAGGATCGGCGCAGACTACTTCTTCACCGAAGCAATCATGGGCTACGCCAGCTACTCCACCGGCTACAAGGCAGGCGAGTTCGGCGCCAGGGCGGGCTCGGATCTCACCGCCGGACCGACCGACGACGAGACCTCGGCCGCTTTCGAAGTGGGCGTCAAGTCCGAGTTCATGGACGGACGACTGCGCGCCAATGCTGCGGCCTTCTACACCAACTACAAGGATCTGGCCTTCGAAGTGTTCTTCCCGAACCCGAACAACCCCACCGGCCAGGAGACGGCGTCGCAGAACATCGGCGAAGCCACGGTCTATGGCTTCGAGCTCGAGGTCACCGCGGTTCCCATAGACGGCCTGACGCTGCAGGGCGTGCTCGGTCTGCTCGACGCCGAGTACGACGAGTTCTGTGCCGATCTCGACGGGCCTGCCCCGGAGACGAATCCGGTGTCCGACTGCGGCGGCCAGGTGACCCTGCTGCCCAACGGCACGTATCTGCTCGACATCGATCACACCGATCTGGAACTGAGTCGCGCGCCGGACACCCAGGCGTACCTGTCCGCCCAGTACGACTGGAATACCGGTGTCGGCGGCATGTTCGTGCGCGCGTCCGGGAGCTACGAGAGCAGCTACTTCTCCGACGGGGCGATCAACCATCCTAACGGCAAGACCGGTGATTTCTGGCTGCTGGACGCCAGCGCCGGCTGGACCAGCCCGAGCGACCGCTGGCGCGTGCAGGCCTGGTGCAAGAACTGCTCCGACAAGCACTACACCGCCGGGCTCACACCCACGGCCCAGTTCTTCAACCAGCACTTCTGGGGTTACCCACGCACCTACGGACTCACGCTCGCGTACCAGAAGTGACAGCGGCGGAGCCGCAAGCCGGCGTGGTCGGGCGGAGTCGGGGTCGGCGAACCGGCCATGCGCAGGCTGCTAGCCGAGCAGAGTGAGTCCGCCTCCCCTACCGAATTCGCAGAGGTGATCAGATGAGTGTTTCCGCACCCCTCGGCCAACGAGCGCTTCTCGCCAGTCTGGTCGGCAGCTACTCCCAACCAGACTGGTTGGTACACCGGGAGGTCCTGCACGAACGTCTGCCGCCACGGGTGCGCGCCTGCGAGTTCTGGCGCGTACCGGAGGACGAACTTGAAGACGCGCAGCGCCGCGCGACGCTGGCGGCGGTGGACGAGCAGATCGCCGCGGGGGTCGACATCGTCACCGACGGCGAGATCCGTCGCGAAAGCTACTCCAACCGCTTCGCCACCGCGCTGCAGGGCGTCGACGTGGACAACCATGGCACCGCCATCGATCGGACCGGAAAAGCGGTGCCGGTGCCGCGCGTAACCGGGCCCATCGTGTGGACCCACAGCGCCGAGGTGGACTACCTGAGAATGCTGAAGGCATACACGAGTCTGCCGGTCAAAGTCACCCTGCCGGGTCCGTTCACCATGACCCAGCAGGCCCAGAACGACTACTACCCGGACGATGAAAGCCTGGCCGAAGCCTACGCCGCCGCCGTCAACGCGGAAGTCCTGGCGCTGTTCGCGGCTGGCGCCGACATCGTCAAGCTCGACGAGCCCTACGTGCAGGCCCGCCCGGACCAGGCCCGGGCCTATGCCGTTGCCTGCATCGACCGGGCCCTGGCCGGGGCCAGCGGGATCACGGCGGTGCACGTGTGCTTCGGCTATGGACGTCACGTCAGCGACAAGCCGAACCGCTACGAGTTCCTCGGCGGGCTCGATGCCTGCGCGGCCGACGAGATCTCCATCGAGTGCGCGCAGCCGAACCTGGATCTGCGTGACCTGGACCTGCTGCCGGACAAACGCGTCCATGTCGGGGTGATCAATCTGCGCGACACGACCGTGGAGACGCCGGAAGTGGTCGCCACGCGGATCCGCGCCGCCCTCGAGCACCTGCCGCCGGAGCGCATCGTGGTCGCCCCCGACTGCGGCATGAAGTACCTGACCCCCGAGGTTGCGCTCGGAAAGCTCACCAGCATGGTGGCTGGACGCAACCTCGTCGCCAACGAACTCGGATTGGAGCAATCGACATGACCCAGGACATCGACCGTCAGTTCGTCTCGCTGACATCGGCCACCTCGGCGCGCAACGGCGCCGGCTTCCACCCCTGCCAGGGCCTCTACCACACGCTCCGCGGCAAGCGGCCCAAGGTGGCGTTCATCGCCACCCACTACAACGTCGACTTCAGCGAGCACTATCCCGCCGAATACATGGCCCGTCGGGGCTACGGCTACCTCGGCTGGAACACCCGTTTCCGCGGCAACGAAGCGTTCTTCATGCTCGAGCACGCGCTCATCGATATCGGCGCGGGCGTGAGCTGGCTCAAGGAGCAGGCCGGGGTCGAACAGGTGGTCATCGTCGGCAACTCCGGCGGCGGTTCGCTGATGGGTGCCTACCAGTCCCAGGCCACCTCGCCGAACATCACCGCAACCCGCGGTACCACGCTGCCCGACGCCGCGCTGGACCTGCCGAAGTGCGACTACTACGTGTCCCTCAATGCCCACGCCGGCCGCCCCGAAGTGCTGACCGCGTGGATGGACCCGGCAATCACCGACGAGACCGACCCCACCTCGACGGACCCGTCGTTGAGCATGTACCACCCCGACAACGGTCCGCCGTACGCCGCGGACTTCGTCACCCGCTATCGGGCGGCGCAGGAAGCGCGCAATCACCGCATCACCGACTGGGCCGTCAGCGAGCTGGCCCGGCTTGCCGAACTGGGCTACAGCGACCGCGCGTTCAACATGTACCGGACCTGGGCCGACCCGCGGCTGATGGACGGCAGCCTGGATCCGTCCGACCGGCCGGTGGGGCGGTGCTATGCCGGCGACCCGCGCACCGCCAACTACTCGCCGCGCGGCATCGGCCTGACCAACACCTGCCGGACCTGGCTGTCCATGTGGAGCCTGAAGGAGTCCAACTGCCGCGGCGGCCCGCACCTGGCGCGGATCGACGTTCCGTCGCTGGTGATTCAGTCCATGGCCGACACGGGGGTGTTTCCAAGCGACGCCAGAGCCATTCACGAGGCGCTCGCGGCGACGGACAAGAGCCTGGAATTCATGTCCGGCGACCACTACCTGACCGAAGAGGGCAACCGCGACGAGGTGGCCGATCGCATGCACGCCTGGCTGGCGCCGCGCCTCTAGTGCACCGCGGCGCCGGCGCGGGCACACGCGGCGGAACGCTGTGCGGGCGGCGCGACCGCGCGCAGACCGGATCAGCCGGAGACCGGCGCCCGGCCCGTGGCCGCCCGCAGCCGGTTCGCCTGGCCGGTATCCAGATATTCGTGAATGGCCGAGATGCGCCCGTCCCGAACGGTGATGAAAATGCAGGCCGGGATCAGCACGTCCTCGGCCCCGAGGCACGCCCGCAGCACGTGACGCTGCATCACCCGGCCGTCTTCCAGCAGCAGCCGCTCGGTGACGTCGTAGTGGATCTCCGGGACGCTCCGGCACAGGCCGCCGAGGGTTTCCAGATTGGCGGCCTTGTCCTGGAACGCATTGGAGAAGTTGTGCCAGACGCGCACGTCGTCGGCATACAGGTCCGCCGCTGCCTTCGTGTCCTTGGCCTCGATGGCCGCAAACAGCGCCGCCGCCGTTTCCAGTGTGCTCATCCGTCACCCCTCCCTGATGTTCGTTGCGCCATCGTCCCCGGACCAACCGCCCCGAGGAACCGCAGCCCATGACCAATACCCCCGAACCCGCGAGCATGACGGCGGCCGACATCGAAGCCGCCGCGACCGCGCTCTACGAGGCCGAGCAGAACCGGGTCCAGGTGCGACCGACGTCGGCCCTGTATCCGGGCATGACCCTCGGCGATGCCTACCGCGTCCAGAATGCCGTGCTCGAGCGCAAACTGGCCCGGGGCCGGCGCATCGTCGGCCGCAAGATCGGCCTGACGTCCCGCGCCATGCAGCGCGCCATGCACATCGACGAGCCCGACTTCGGCACCCTGCTCGACGACATGGTCTTCGCCAACGGCGACCGCATCGAGGCTGCCCGCTTCACCGATCCGCGCCTCGAAGTGGAACTCGCCTTCGTGCTCGGCGAAGCACTGAGCGGCGAAGGACTCGAGATCGCCGACGTGATGCGCGCCACCCGCGAGGTGGTCCCGGCGCTGGAACTGATCGCCGCGCGCAGCTTTCGCGTGGACCCGCAGACGAATCGCCCGCGCGGCCTGCTCGACACGGTGGCGGACAACGCCGCCAGCGCCGGCATCGTGCTCGGCACCCCGTTTGCGCCCGCGGACGTCGACCTGCGCTGGTGCGGCGCCATCCTCAAGCGCAACGGTGAGGTGGAAGAGACCGGCCTGGCCGCCGGCGTGCTCGACCATCCGGCCAACGGCGTGGTCTGGCTGGCCCGGCGCTTCGCCGCCCAAGGCATCGCGCTGGAGGCTGGTCAGGTGATTCTGGCCGGTTCCTTCACCCGCCCGGTGGAAGTCGTTGCCGGCGACGAGTTCATTGCCGACTACGGCCCGCTGGGTCACATTGCCTGCCGATTCGACTGAGGCTCGACGGGTCGCCACGGCGTTCAGGCCTTTTCCTCGTCGACCAATACCTGATCGGCACCGGCGGCGTTCAGATTCGCCATGAGCTGCAGCAACACCCTGCGCGTGGTTTCCAGGTCCTTCTTCGGCACCCCCGCGGTGGCGATGCGGTTGACGTCGCGTACGTGCCGCAGCAGCGGTTCCCGCAGACGGCGCGCGCGCGGCGTCAGATGGATGCGCATCTTGCGGCGATCATGGACGTCGCGTACCCGGCGCACCAGGCCAGCCGCTTCCAGCGAGCGCACCGCGGCGACCGTGCTGGGTTCGCGCATGCTCAGGCGCTCACTGAGTTCGCGCTGGGTGATGCCGTCCTCGCGCCATAGTTCGCGGAGAAAGCGCCACTGGCCGATGGTCACCCCATGATCCAGAATGCGCGTCTCGAGCGAGCGCGCGAACGTGCGGAAGGTCAGGCGCGCGACCTGACCGAAGCTCTCCAGGGGATCGCTGAACCGCTCCACATCGTTCTTGTCAGATCCACTCACAGGCAGGTTCCAGGCTTCCTTATCGATCAAGTATCGGCAGGATGGTCGACCGAACGCAACGACCCGATCGATCCGCTTATCCGCTTGCGGCCTGTACGGGCCACTAGGAAACCTAGCCCGGCCGCGGCATCTCGAACAGCGACTCGACGACGCTGTAGTCGAGATAGCCGAGTCTTGCGACCTGGCGCAATGCCAGGGTGTCGACCCGCCCGTTGCGGATCAGCGCGTCGTCGATGTGAATACCCACCACCTCACCGATCACCAGATGACTGACGCGCCCGCCCGGGCGTGACGGCAGCGCCAGGATCTGAAACACCGTGCACTCGAGCACGGCGCGGGCCTCCCCGACGTGCGCCGGGCGCACCTGTCGCGACGGCGCCGGCGTCAGGCTGGCGAGCCCGAACTCGCTGGTCCCGCGGGGCACCGGGCGCGACGTCTCGTTCATGGCCTGCGCCAGGTCCTCGGAAACCACGCTCACCGTGAACTCGGGAACCTCGCGCAGATTGGCCAGCGTATCCTTGACGTCCTCCCCAGCGGGCTTGGCGTTGGGTGCGAATGCGACTACCGGGGGATCGGCGGAGAACGCGTTGAAATAGGAAAACGGTGCCAGGTTGAGCGCCCCTGCCGCCGACATCGTGCCGATCCAACCAATGGGCCGGGGCGCCACCAGCGCGTTCAGGGGATTGTGAGTGAGCGGCGGCGGCCGCGGATCGAGACGGGGATCGTAGAACACGAGCGCGCGCTACCCACGAGTCCGATTGGTGGCAAATCCCTCCTGCGTGCCGAGAATTCTGGCAGGCTCCGTCAGATCCTCCTGCCACAGCAGCGATTCCATGTAGATGTTAAGCGGCTGATCCTGAATGGTCAGCTCGTAGACCGGCTCGCCGTCGTACGACGCGTGATTGTGAACGGCCCAGCCCGGCGCGGAGACCATCAGATCACCGGCTTTCCACTCGTACCGCCTGCCTTCCACCCGGCTGTAGCCGGCACCGCGGAAGTAGTAGTTGATGGCCGACGACACGTGTCGATGGGGCTTGTCGACGATACCTCCAGGACGGATGGTCAGGGTGGCGAAGAAGTTCGGCGTGGTGCCGTTGAAGCGCTCCGTGCGCGGATTGAACAGCAGGTAGAGGCGCCGCCCCACGTAGTCGCTGCCCAGCGCCTCGAGCCGATCTAGGTTCTCCTTCACCATTGCCCACGGCCAGTGCAATGATGCCGACGGAACGCAAGGGGGGTTGATCAGCGTTTCGTAGGGCATCAGCGCGGCGCCGTCTTCACCCACGGTAAACGTCTCCAGCCGCGCGCGGCTCTCCGCGACCTCGGCCGAGGCTTCCGCACCCGCGGACAGGGAATCCTGCGGGTCCTCCTCAACCAGGTTGACGCGCATCATCTCCAGCAGCGCCGCGTTGGAGTAGGTCAGCCGGGCATGCAGCTCGCGGCTCGAGTTGACGTGACGATAGATCTGATAGGACGGATGATTCCAGGCGTCATACTGCTGATAGTCGATGCGACGCTCGCCGACCAGCGCGGTGCCGCTGCCGCGGATGCAGAAATTGACCTCGGTGGCGTTACGCCGGATCGGCACGGTCTCCTCGCCGGGCAGCAGCACGTCGAGGGTCACCTGCACACCGGGGGTCAGACCGCGCCCCGGATCCGGCGCCGAAGGGTGGACGAACATCACCCGACGCCGTCCGTTCGCGGGACGGGGCAGATCCGCGAGCCGCTCGATCTCCCGGTCGATCATGTCGCCGCTGACGATGACCGGAGGCCAGTCCCTGGCCGGCTTGGCCTGCTGCGGCGCGCACGGCGCCGCCGGTTCTCCCGTGAGATCAACCACCAACGGTTTCGGTTCGGTCATGTCGCTCCCTCCGCTGGTTTCCCCTGATTCGTCGCCACGGCGGCCACCGGGGTCCTTACAAATACTTCGCTACCAAAGTATCATTTCGGACGTCGACGAACCACTGGGAAATCGTATGCGCGAAGCGAGCGACTGGCCAGCCGATCGCGTTACCGAAGTGCCGTACTGGGTGTATACGGATCAGGCCCTGTTCGACCAGGAGATGGCGCGCATCTTCTGCGGCCGCAGCTGGTCCTATGTGGGCCTGGAAGCCGAGCTGCCGGACAACGGCGACTACCTGGTGACGCGGCTCGGCAATCGTTCGGTGATCATCACGCGGGATCAGGGCGGTGAGATCCGCGGCTTTCTCAACCGGTGTGCCCATCGCGGGGTAAAACTCTGCCGTCACCCGCGGGGCAACAACCGCATGTTCGTCTGCCCGTACCACCAGTGGTCCTACGACGCGCGCGGCCGGCTCAAGGGGGTGCCGTTCATCAAGGGCGTGAAGCAGCTCGGCGGCATGCCCGAGGACTTCCGCCGCGAGGACCACGATCTGCCTGAGCTGGCCATCAGCGTGCGCGGCGGGGTGATCTTCGCCTCGTTTCACCACGACCTTCCGGATCTGGAAAGCTACCTCGGCGATACCAACGCCAGCTATTTCGACCGGGTGTTCGACGGCCGCGGCCTGCGGGTGCTCGGCTATTCGCGCCAGCTCATTCCGGGCAACTGGAAGCTGATGTTCGAGAACATCAAGGATCCCTACCACGCATCGCTGCTGCACGTGTTTCTCGTCACCTTCGGGCTGTTCCGCGCCGACCAGAAATCCCAGGTACGCATGGACCCTTCCGGCGCCCACGCCCTGCTGATCTCCCAGCGCGGCGAGCAGAAGGCCTCCGATGCCACCCGGGACATGCAGAACCTGCGAGTCGACTTCGAGCTCCAGGACGCGCGCCTGCTCGATCCGGTCAAGGAGTTTCCCGACGACGCCACCGTGGTGATGCAGACCGTGTGGCCGAACCTCATCGTCCAGCAGCAGTCGAACACCCTGGCACTGCGGCAGATTCAGCCGCGCGACGCCGGCAGCTTCGAGCTGCACTGGACGTTCTTCGGCTACGACGACGACGACGAGACCATGGTTCAGCGGCGCCTGCGCCAGGCGAATCTGATGAGTGCGGCCGGGCTGGTCTCCGCCGACGACAGCGAGGTGATCAAGCTCGCCCAGGACGGCATCCGCGACGGCGCCGGCGGGCGCAGCCTCATGCTCATGGGCGGGCGCGGCACCGACGACGAACTCCACATGGTCACCGAGGTGGCGCTGCGCGCTTTCTACAAGCACTACCGCACGGTGATGGAGCTGTGACGACGGTCATCGACCGCTGGGCGCTGGAGGACCTGTACGGCGAGTACGCCCGGCTGCTCGACGATGGTCCGCTCGAGGACTGGCCGGCGCTGTTCCTCGACGACTGCCTGTACCTGGCCATTCCCCGCGACAACTTCGACGCCGGATTGCCGCTCGCCACGCTGCGCTGCGAGAGCCGCGGAATGCTCGCCGACCGGGTGCGCGCCGTGCGGGAAACCATCATGTACGAGCCCCGCTATCTGCGCCACCAGATAACCCAGATCCGCCCCCGCCGCCGCGACGACGGCGCCCTGGAGGTGACCGCGAACTACAGCGTGCTGGAGGTGCTGCACGACGATCTGCCGCGGATTCTCAGCGTCGGGCGCTATCTGGACGTGGTAGTGGAGATCGGCGGCTCATTGCGCTTCGCCGAGAAGCGCGCCGTCTACGACTCGGTGCTGGTACCCAATACCCTCGTGTACCCGCTGTAGCGTCCCGACCGGCCTCCGCCTACAGAGCCGCCACCGCCGAGAGAACCTGCTGCCGGGCCCGCGTCACCTTGTCTTCACCTGCCATGAGCAGCTGATCCGCGGCGATGATCTCCACGTCGCTGACGCCGATGAAACCGAGCACGTGGCGCAGGTAGGGCGTCAGGAACTCGGTCGGGCTGCCCACCTTGCTGCCGCCGGAGGCCACGGCAAGGAACACCTTGCGATCTTCCATCAGGCCGCGCGGCCCCTGCTCGCTGTAGGCGAAGGTCACCCGGGCACGGCAGACCTGATCGATCCACGCCTTGAGCACCGGCGGCAGCGAGAAGTTGTACACCGGCGTGCCGATCACCCAGACATCGGTCCGCCGCAGCTCGTCCACCAGCACATCCGATTGTGCCAGCGCCCGGCACTGCGCCTCTGTGCGCGCCTCGTCGGGTGTCCCGTTGGCGGCGATCCAGTCGGCATTCACCAGGGGTACGCCGTCCACCAGATCGCGATGCACGAGCTTCGCGTCCGGGTATTTCGCCTGCAGCTCGTCCACCAGCAGACGCGACAGCGCCCGGCTCACCGAGCCCTGCTTTCTCTGACTGGCATCCAGATGAAGTATGCCGCTGACGCTACCGACCACGCTGCGTCTCCTCTTCCGTACCGCCGAATTCCCGCCACACCTCGAACTGCCGGCCGCTCGGCTTGTACTGCATGAGAGCGGGCAGCGCCGGATGCTGCCGGGCCTTCTCCCCCGCCGCCTTGAAGTCGGCGTCGGATCGCCACAGCGCGTAGTGGGCCAGGCTGGTGCCATCCAGCGAGCGGTGAAGCCAGCTCTGGAGGAAGCCCGGCTGCTGGCTCAGGAAGTCCTCGATGTACGCGCCGATCTCGTCGAGCGCACGCTGCTGGTTGTCCGGCGTTGTCTCAAAACTCACGATGACGGTGAAAAGTCCGGTGCGACTCATGGCTTTCTCCAAGGGCGTTCAGTACGTGGCGTCACCGATCAGAAGCCGGTGGACTGCCAGGCGAGCAGCTCGAAGCGTGTACCTGACCAGCGCCAGACGCTGAGGAACCGGTTGCTGAGCGCCTTCTCGCGGCCCCCAACGACCACGCGACCGGTCAGATTGCCGTGGTGGATGATGATGTCGCCGTGCCGGTGGACCTGGTCGTCCGTCACCTCCAGCGACCGGTAGTCCGCTGCCCCGCCAGCGATCTTCCCGAGAAAGCTGCGCTTGTCGTCCTGCTTCCCGGAGGAGTGAGTCCAGACCAGCTCCTCGGCAAGAAGCTCGGCCAGGGTTTCCACATCGCCGCTGATCATGGCTTCGCGGCGCCGCCAGTCTGCCTCTCTGAGTTCGTCAATGGTCGTCATCGTCGCCCCTCGTCCTTGTCAAGCCGTTCAAGCGTCTTAACCAGCGCAGTGAGGGTCTCGTTCACCGGCGCCCGCATACCCGCTTTCTCTGCTTCACGGGGCACCGCGCCGTTGATGACGTCCACTTCGCTGATGCGACCGGCCTCGATGTCGAGCAGCACCGACGGCTTTGCAGCCGGCATCCGGCCGGCGAACTCGCGTACCAGCGCCACCGGATCCTCGACGTCGATGCCCACACCCAGAGCCTTCGCAACCGTCCACGCCTCGGTCGCAGCAGCGCGGCTGACCGCACCGGCATCGGGATGATCCATCACTTCGCCCACGCTCAGCCCGGTGATGGCGCACGGGGCGCTGTATGCGACGTTGCAGATCAGCTTTTCCCACTGCATGGCCAGTATGTCCGACACCGCGGCTGCATCGAAGCCGGCCGCCCGCCAGACTGCGGCAATCCGTTCGACCTGCGCTGCCGCGAGCGCGCCGTAAGACCCCATGCGAATCGCCTTCATGTCGTTGTGATGCGCGTGCCCGGGCTCCGGGAGCGACGCACCGAAACCCTGGGCAACGCCGACGATGAGCCGCTCCCCGCCGATGACCTCGGCCACCCGTTGCGCCGCTCCCAGGCCGTTCTGAATGGTCACGACGAGGGTTGCCTCGCCGAGGAGCCTGGCCGCGGCCTCTGCCGCGGATGCGGCGTGGGCCGCCTTGACGGCAATGATCACCAGGTCCATGGCCCGGTCCGGCGGGGAGGTGCACGCCTCCAGACGCACGGTCCTGTCGCCGCTCGCGCCGGACACCCGGAGCCCGCGCTCGGCGATGGCGGCGATGTGGGCCGCGTTGGTGTCCACGGCAACCAGCCGGTGTCCGGCATCCGCCAGCAGCCCGGCATAGATCGAGCCCATGGCGCCACAACCCACGACGGCGATGTTCAAGGTCATGCAGCCAACTCCTCGAGGTAGGGTCTCAGCTCGGTTTTCTGCTCGAGACCGAATCCGGCAGCCTCGGGCGCCACGACTCGACCGCCGCCGATGCGGCATGCCGGCGAGTAGCCACCGAAAGGCTGAAACACGCCGGGGTAGGCCTCGCAGCCGCCGAGCCCGAGACCGACGGCGACGTGCAGGTTGATCAGATGGCCGCCGTGAGGAAAGCATCGGGCGCGGTGAAAACCCCGGCTTTCGATCATCTCGAGCATGCGGCCGTACTCGGTCAGGCCGTAGCTCAGCCCCGGGTCCATCTGAAGCACGTCGAGTTCCGGCCGCATTCCGCCGAACCGCACGAGGTTGCCGACATCGACGGTGCTGAACAGGTTTTCACCGGTCGCGAGCGCTCCCCGGTAGCTCTGCGCCAGCCGGGCATTCAACGCGTAGTCCAGAGGATCGCCGGGTTCTTCGAACCAGCGCAGCCGGTAATCCGCCAGCGCCCGACCGTAGCTCAGCGCCTGCGCCTCGGTGAACCGTCCATTGGCGTCGACCGAGAGCCTCGAACCGTCCACCGCCACACCGAGGGCGGCCTCGATCCGGGCGCAGTCGGTCTTCAGGTCCGCGCCGCCGATCTTGATCTTGAAGGCATCGAACCCGAGGTCCCGGTACCCCTCCAGTTCGCGACGCAGCCGCGCGCTGGAGTCGTCCGGATAGTAGTAGCCTCCGGCGGCGTAAACCGTGGTCGAACCGGTCGACGCCTGGCGGCCGTTCCATCGAGCGATGGTCCGCCACGCAGGCTCGTCCGCCAGTTTGGCCTTCAGGTCCCAGACGGCCAGTTCCAGCGCTCCCACCGCCCCGGCCCGGTCGCCATGGCCACCGGGTTTCTCGTTGCGCATGGCCGTCGCGGCCACCGCGGCGGGATCGAAAGATCCGTCATCGCACAGCAGAGTTTCCGCCGGAGCACCCATGACCCGGGGAAACAATCGCTCTCTGAGAATCCCCCCCTGAGCAAAGCGGCCAATCGAATTGAACCCGAACCCGACGACGGCGCGGCCGTCTCGAATCCGGTCCGAGACGAGCGCGACCAGCGATACCGTGTGATCCGTGAAGCTGACGACCGCGTTCGAAACCGCGCCGGCAAGCGGAATCGTGAGTTCCCGTGCTTCGACAATCCGCATGAGTCGAGACCGACACCTGGCGCCATCTGCAGAAGACGTCATGATAACGCCAGTGGAAGCAGATGCTAAGTCATCTAAGTAACTCCGGTATATGCTCGAGCCGGCGCGCCGCGCTTCAGCCGATGACCCTGGCGCCCGCCAGGCGCTGGATTTCAGCCGCCGAGTAGCCGAGCCCCTCCAGCACCTGACGCGTGTGCTCGCCGTGCGCCGGGCTGTGTCCGGCGGGCTCCAGCTGCTCGCCTTGAAAGCGCGCCGGCAGCCGGGCCCGGCGCATGCTGCCCATGCGCGGATGCACGGCGGTCTCGACCGTGTTGTTGGCCACGACCTGGGGATGCGCCAGCACCTCGTCGCGGGACAGACACTTGGCGCAGGGCACGTCTTCCGCGTGCAGTCGCTCGAGCAGCGCATCGGTCTCCATGCCGGCGAAAGCCGCGGCCAGTTCTTCGCGGTAGGCCGGCAGGTTCGCGACCAGCGCCTCCAGGGTGGCGAAGCGCGGATCCGCGGCCAGGTCTTCCCGCCCCAGCGCGCGCAACACCCCGTCGCGCTGCTTGGGCGTGGCGGCCGACAGGGTGATCGCCCCGTCCCGGGTCAGGGTCAGTTCGTAGATGAGATCGGCCAGCAGCGGCTGCTGCTCCACGTCCTCGTCGAGCAGAGTGTGGTTCATGAAGCCGTCGGGGAACACGAAGAACAGTGCCGAATCGAGCATGGAAAGATCGATGTGCTGCCCGGCACCGCCGCTGCGTTCGCGCTGAAACAGGGCCGCCGTCAGCGCCTGACAGGCCGTGTAGGCGGTGATCTTGTCGCACACCAGGTTGCGGATGAACGACGGCGTCTCCAATCCCTGCACGGCGGCGACGCCGGCCTGGGCCTGCACCACCGGGTCGTACGCCGGCGCGCTCCGCATCGGGCCGTGCGTTCCGAATCCGCTGATCGCAACGTAGATCAGCCCGGGATTGGCCGCGCGCAGCGTCTCGCTGCCGAGCCCGAGACGCTCGAGCACACCGGGCCGGTAGTTGGAAATGAGCACGTCCGCAGCGCGCGCCAGGTGCGCCACCAGCGCCACCCCCTCGGCCTGTTTGAGGTCGACGTTGATCGATTCCTTGCCGCGGTTGCAGTTGGCGAACAGCCCGGAATCCCCGCCCTTGGCCGAGCCGATGTAACGCATCGGATCGCCCTGATCCAGCGGTTCCACCTTGATCACCCTGGCGCCCTGCTCGGCGGCCATCATGGCCGCCAGCGAAGCAGTGATCATGGTCGACATTTCGATGATGGTTATGCCTTCCAACGGTCGCACGGCGCGTCTCCCCGATGTCGTTCCAGCGGACAATCTCGACCATTCCGCGGAGCTTGGCAACCGCTGCGGCCTTCGCTTGAGGGTTGCCCCCGCCATCGATCAGATGGGGTAAGCTCTCCGGCTGCGGAGTCCGGGGAAGCGAGGGGATGCGGCAGGCGTTGTCGAAGCGGGGGTGCGTGCGTTGGACGGTGGTCGCCACCCTGCTGACCGCGGCGAGCGCAATGGCGGGTGCCGCCGACCAGCCGGACCCGGCACGCGGCCAACTCACCGACCTGCCCCTGACGCCGCCCGGGACGCCGCCGGTCGCGAGCGCCACCGCGCTGACCCGTGCACCCACCCTCGACGGCCGCGTGCTCAACGACCCGGCCTGGGCCGGCGTGCAACCGGCCACCGGATTCTGGCAGGTGCGTCCGTTCGAAGGACAGCCGGCCAGCCAGCGCACTGAGGTGTACCTCGGCTACACCGAGTCCGCCCTGTACGTGGGCGTGGTGTGCTACGACGACGATCCCGCCGGCATCATCGTTGCCGACAGCCGCCGCGACTCGTCGCTGGAAGAAACCGACAGCTTCCAGGTGGTGATCGACGCCTTCCGCGACCGCCAGAACGGGTTCGTGTTCGGCACCAACCCGGCCGGCATCGAGTACGACGGGCAGGTCACCAAGGAGGGCTCCGGCCAGTTCGGCACGGGCAGCGGTGGGTTCAATCTGAACTGGGACACGAGCTGGTCCGTGAAGACCGCGATCACCGGTATCGGCTGGATCGCCGAGATGGAGATCCCTTTCAAGTCGCTGCGCTACGGGCGCCGCGACGAGCAGGTCTGGGGGATCAATTTCCAGCGCAACATCCGCCGCAACAACGAGGTCGCGTTCTGGTCGCCGCTGTCCCGTCAGCACGAGATCTACCGGGTCTCCGACGCGGGAACGCTGCTCGGCATCGAGGTCCCTTCGCAGCGCAACCTGAAGCTCATGCCGTACCTGCTCGGCCGCGCGAATCGCGGCGGCGAACTCGACGGCACCCACTACGGTCAGGAGGTGGGCGCCGATCTCAAGTACTCGCTCACGCCGAGCCTGACGCTGGATCTCACCTGGAACACCGACTTCGCCCAGGTGGAGGCGGACGACCTGGTGGTCAATCTGGACCGATTCAGCGTGTTCTTTCCGGAGAAGCGCCCGTTCTTCCTGGAAAACGCGGGCCTGTTTGCCGTCGGGACCCCCCAGGAGGTGGAACTGTTCTTCAGCCGCCGCATCGGCATCAGCGCGAGCGGCGCGCCGCAACCCATCGAGGGCGGCGCCCGGGTGTCCGGCAAGCTCGGCGACCGTACCAACGTCGGCGCTCTGCTGATGCGTACGGAAAGCGTAAACGGCGTGGCACCGGAGACCGATTTCGCGGTGGCGCGGATCAGCCAGGAACTACCCAACCGCTCCGCGATCGGCGCCCTGATCGTGGAGCGCGACGGCGGCAGCGGCACGCTGGACGACGATCACAACCTGACGTATGCCATCGACGGCCGGCTGGGTATCGGCAACGACGGTCTGATCACGGGCTTCCTGGCGAAGACCGAGACCCCGGGTATGCGCGGCGACGACCACGCCTATTCGCTCATCGCCCAGCACAACTCGGAGCGCTGGTCCAACAGCCTCGGCTTCACCGAAGTTGCCGAGAACTTCAATCCCGAGGTCGGCTTCCTGCGACGGCGCGACTACCGCAAGGCGGAGGCGCGCATATTCCGCCGCATACGCCCCGATGATCTATGGGGCCTGCACGAGCTGCGCCCGCACGTCGCCTGGAACACCTACTGGAAGAACGACGGCTACCGCGAGAGCAGCTTCCTGCACATCGACAACCACTGGGAGTGGCGTTCCGGCCATGAGATCCATACCGGTGTGAACTTCACCTACGAAGGGGTACAGGCGCCGTTCGAGATCGTCGACGGCGTTTTCGTCGAGCCCGGCCGCTACGACAACGAAGAGGCCCAGCTGGTGTTCATCACCAACCAGGGCGCACCGCTGAGCGCGGAACTCACCACCCGGATCGGCGGCTTCTTCAGCGGCGACCGGGTGAGTCTCGAGCCCACGCTGAGCTACCGGATCGGCGAGACGTTCACCTCGGAACTGAGCTGGAACCACAACGACATCGACCTGCCCGTGCCCGGCGGCGACTTCCGGGTCAACGTCGGCCGGCTGCGGCTGTCCTACTCGTTCACGCCGAAGATCCTGCTCCAGGCGCTGGTGCAGTACGACGACCGAAGCGATCTGGTGGCCACCAACCTGCGCTTCTCCTGGCTGCAGACCGCCAACGCCGGGTTGTTCCTGGTGTACAACGAGATCGACGACGACAGCATCGTCGGACCGATGGAGAAGCGTCGCGAGATCGTCCTGAAGTACAGCCGCATTTTCGATCTCTGAGGGAACGCCGACGGCCGTACGATTCGGTTATCCGGAAGGCAACGTCTGGTTTTATCGGTTTGGCCGGGCGATCGCTGGCCGACGATACTGAACGACCGCCATCACCCGTGTGCCCATGAGCCGTCTCCCCCACCTGCAGCAGCTCGAGTCCGAGGCCATCTTCATCCTGCGCGAGGTGGCCGCGGGCTTCGACAACCCCTGCATGTTCTATTCGATGGGCAAGGACTCCACGGTCATGCTCCACCTGGCGCGCAAGGCGTTCTGGCCGGGACCGGTGCCGTTCACCTTGCTGCACATCGACACCACCTGGGAATTCGCCGAAGTGGCGCGCTTCCGCGACTCCCTGGTCCAGCGGCTCGAATTGAAGCTCGAGGTGCATGTGAACCAGGAAGCACTCGCCGCCGGGGTGCACCCCATCGAGTCGGGCTCCGTGGTGTACAACGACCAGATGAAGACCGTCGCCCTGAAACAGGCCCTCGACCGGTTCGGCTTCGACGCGGCTCTGGGTGGCGCGCGCCGCGACGAGGAGAAATCCCGGGCGAAGGAGCGGATATTCTCCGTGCGCTCGACAGGACATCATTGGGACCCCAAGCGCCAGCGGCCCGAGCTGTGGCACCTGTTCAACACCCACCTGGGTCCCGACGAATCCGTGCGCGTGTTCCCCCTGTCGAACTGGACCGAAACCGACGTCTGGCTCTACATCCTGCAGGAAGGCATCGACATCGTTCCGCTCTACTACGCAGCGCCGCGGCTCAGTTGGATCGACGACGCCAGCGGTCAGATTCTCGCCATGGACGACGACCGCATGCTGCACTACCTGTCGCCGGGCGAGCGTAAGTCCCTGGCGGAACGCTGGATCCGCTTCCGCACTCTCGGCTGCTACCCACAGACCGGCGCGCTGGAGAGTCGGGCCGACAACGTCGCTGCCATCGTCCGCGAGATGCTAATCAGCCGCAGCAGCGAGCGCCAGGGCCGCCTGCTCGACCATGACCAGTCCGCATCCATGGAGCGCAAGAAGCGCGAAGGCTACTTCTGACGGCGCGGGTGAGGTGCGACCCAAGCACTAGGTTCCCCTAGGGTCGGTTTCGCGGGATCAGCAGCAGCTCGGTCTGGCGGCCATCGATGTAGCGCACCGACTCGCCGTCGAAGAACGCGTCTTCTTCGAGCTTGATGCGAATGGTTCGCTGCCATGACGGCAGCTCGATGATCGCCGCGAGCTCGATGGAATGCGCGGTGTCCGGATACAGCGGATAGTCGCCGTTTCCGGGCACGCCGTCCTGCTGGTCCCAGAGACCGATGGTAGGGCCCGCCGCGTGGCCGTGGTAGCCGATGGGATGGGTGTAGATCGACGGCTCGATGCCGTCGGCGAGGGCCCGCGCGCGGGTCGCCGCCAGAATCTGGTTGCCGCTGCGGCCGGTCACGAAGTTCCCGGTGAGGATGTCCTGGAGCCGGTTGCCCCGGGCCAGCGCGGCGCGCAGTTCCGCCGGCGCGCCGGTTTCCCCCGCGCGCAGCACGTAGGCATGCTGCTGGGTATCGGTGTTGAGCCTGAGATAGCGTATGCCGAAGTCGACGTGCAGCAGGTCGCCGGGTTCGATCACCCGCGGCTCCGGCGTGTCTGGCGCCACCGGCCCGGCCCGCTGGATCGACACGGACGGATGGAACCAGCTCTCGAGGCCGAGTTCGCGCACCCGCTGCCGATACCACCATGCCAGCGCCTCCGTGGTGGTCACTCCCGGCTGAATCGCCGCCTCGGAAAGGCCCTCGGCGAGGATCTCGTGGGCGATCCGGCAGATCTGCTGATAGACCGTCATCTCGGCCGCTGTCCGCGTCTCGAGCCAGCCGACCGCCAGCGCCTCGGCAGTGACCACGCGCTCGCGCAGACGCTCCGGCAGGGCCTGCAGGAGCAGGCGGTGCTCGGTGTGGCTGAGCCCGTCGGCCAGGGCGAAGTCGTCGGACACGTTGATGCCGATGCGCCGCGGCTCGCGCTCCGTCACGAGTTCGGCAAGACGCGCCCACTGATCCGGCTGTGTCTGCTGGTCCCAGGCCTGACGGAACAGCGAGCCGACGTCGTAACGGGCCACCGCCAGGGTTTCCAGCGGCGCCCCTGCGCCGGGATCGTGAATCAGCAGCATGGTCCGGCGCCGCGCCGAAAGCCAGGTCGCGGGCAGCAGCGTCTTCAGCACCGGGTCTTCATTGTACTCACGGCCGATGATCAGCCACAGATCGATGCCGCTCCTGCGCATGAGCGCGGGCAGCACGGTGCGCACCCGGGTCTCGAGCCAGTCGTCGATCACCGCGGCGCGTTCGGCCATGGGCAGAATGCGCGGCAATTGACTCGACGCGGGCGCCGCACCCGCTGCCGGCGCCGCCGCTGCCGCCAGGGCCAGAGCGACGACCGCCAGCAGCGGTCGAACCCGAACGCTTGCCGGAACGGGCAGGGCTACGCCGCTGGGACGTAGGCGTTGCACCAGCCGCCGGCGGCGACCAGCTTGCCGGGGAAGATACCGCAGCCGCCCCAGCCTTCCTCGCCACCCTGACCGGCCTGATAGAGGCCGCAGTTCTCGCACAGCTGATCGGCCTGATGGCGGGCATAGGCGGCGGCATCCACGGCGCCGGAGTCGTGCTTGTAGCCGAGCGCCTGCGCCTGCGGATCGGACTCTTCGAGCTTCGCCATCTTCTGCGCCGGGGCAGCCTGGGGCGGAGCGGCCTGGGCCGGAGCGGCGTCGGCGGGCGCGGCCGGCGTCGCGCTGCGGTCCGGCATGGCTTCGCGCGCTGCCGCGGCCTCGGGCCGCGCAGCGGGCTCGGCGGGTGCCGCCGGCTTCGGCTCTTCCGAGCAACCCACCAGGTTGACCAGGGGAATCATGGCCACCATGGTTCCCGAGGTCTTCAGGAAGCGACGGCGCGACGGCGCATCTCCAGCGAGCTTGGGCATCGACATTTCCTCACACTGATAAACGACTGGCGACGGATCGCGCGAACGACGCAGACGCGCGGGCCAGATCGCGATTGTCCGTGGCCGCCGCCGCAGAAGCAAACGTTGCGACGATCTGGGTTATGCTCGACGTCCCCGATCGAGGACAAGGACCGTCCACCGTGCAGCACCCGAACCCGCAGATCCGCAACGCCCTGGAACAGGCCGCCGCAGCCAGACGCCGCGCCTACGCCCCCTACTCCGGCTTTCACATGGGCGCCGCCGTGATCACCAGCAGCGGCGAGGTGGTACCCGGCGCGCTGGTGGAGAACGTGTCACTCGGTCTGGCCATGTGCGCCGAACGGGTGGCCCTGTTTGCCACGGTTGCCAGCGATGCCGGACGGCCGGAGATTCTGGCGCTGGTTTCCCGCCCGACGTCCGGATCCCTCACCTGGCCCTGCGGAGCCTGTCTCCAGGTCGCCATGGAGCTCGGCGGGCCGGATCTGACTGTGGCGGTGTCGGACGGTGACGAGGTCCAGGTCGCCCGACTCGGCGACCTGGCGCCGCAGCTGCCCTACAAGCCCTGACCGGTCCCCGTTTCGATGAACGACACCGTCTGGGTGCTGGGCGATCAGCTGAATCGCGCCATCGGCGCCCTGGCCGACACATCACCAACGACCACCCGGGTGCTGCTGGTGGAGAGCCGGGCCATGATCGAAGGCCGCCGCTACCATCGCGCACGCCTGCACCTGGTCATCACCGCCATGCGTCGCTTCGCCGGGGAACTCGAGGACGCCGGCTACGAGGTCGACTACCGCCGCGCCACGTCGCTGCGGGCGGGACTCGAAGCGCACCGCAAACGCTTTGCGCCGCAAACGCTCCGCGCCACCGAGCCGAACGGCCGCACCGTGGATCGGCTGCTGCGCGAACTCGGCGTCGAGCTGGTGGCGTCCAACCAGTTCCTCTGCCACCGGAACGAATTCGCGCGCTGGGCGGACGATGCCGACAGCCTGCGACTCGAGAACTTCTACCGCTTTCAGCGGCAGCGCCTCGGCTACCTGATGGACGGCGACGAACCGGCCGGCGGCCGCTGGAACCACGATCACGACAATCGCGAACCGCCTCCAGCCGACGGCGACCGCTGGCCGGGCCCGGTGACCAGCGAGCTCGACGAGGTCGATCGCGAGGTGCTCGACTCGCTCCCGAAGAACGCCATCGGCGAGCGCCCGAGCGGTCTGTGGGCTACCTCGCGGCGCGCGGCCCTGGCGCGCCTGCGGCATTTCGTCGATGTGCTGCTGCCGGGCTTCGGACCCCACGAAGACGCGATGCTGAGCGGCAACTGGCACCTCGCCCACTCCCTGCTCAGTCCTTACCTGAATCTCGGCCTGCTGCTGCCGGGAGAAGTCTGCGACGCGGTGGAGCACGCCTACCGCAACGGCGACGTCGCAATCAATTCCGCCGAGGGCATGATCCGCCAGCTCATCGGCTGGCGCGAATTCGTCTGGGGCATCTACTGGCTGTGGCCGGACCAGACCGCCAGCAACCGGCTGAACCATCGTCGCAAGCTGCCGCCGTCCTGGGTCGGCGAGGCGACCACCGAGGCACGCTGCCTGCAGACGACGCTCGACGATCTCGACGCCCGCGGCTACGTCCACCACATCCAGCGCCTGATGATCCTGGCGAATTTCGCCAACCTCTACGGCATCCGCCCCGGCGCGGTGCGCGAGTGGATGCGCGAACGCTACGTCGACGGCGCCGACTGGGTGATGGGGCCGAACGTGCACGGCATGGCGTTGTGGAGCGACGGCGGCCGCATGGCCACCAAGCCCTATGTCTCCGGCGGTGCCTACATCAAGCGCATGAGTGACTACTGCAGCGGTTGCCGTTTCGATCCGGCAAAACGCAGCGGCGCCAACGCCTGTCCGTTCACCAGTCTCTACTGGGATTTCCTGGCCCGCCATCGTCCGCGCCTGAACGGCAACTTCCGCCTCGCCCGTCAGTACGCCACGCTGGACAAACTGAAGGACCTGGACGCCACCCGGGCACGGGCCCGGAGTGTGATTCGCGGTTTTCGCGACGGCGAGCTGTGAGCACGACTGGCCCCGACGGCTAACCGGCCCGCGGCGTCAGAGCCAGCTGACGCGAAGTTCATGTCAGGTCTCCGGAGATCGGGATCGGGGTGTGGCCACCGCGCTCAAGGTGGCGTCTCCCGCTCACTGGCTCCCGCTGCGGCGAATGCGCTATTGTCATGGGCCAGGACACAATCCGAGCGACCATTCGCAGGGGGCGAGATGAGCGAAGCGACCCAGGATACCGCGCAGGCACGGCCAGCGGGGCCCGTTCGACCCGGCTTCTATGACGATCTGCCGAAGACCATCCCAGACCCCTGCACGCTGCCGCTGGAGCAGATCAACCCGATCTGGCCGCGATTGTTCCAGGAAGGACGGATGTGGGACTACTTCAAGCGCCTGCGCGACGAAGATCCGGTGCACTTCAACGAGCTGGAGGAGACCGGCCGTTACTGGTCGCTGACCCGCTACCAGGACATAAAGGCCGTGGACAGCGACCACGAACGCTTCAGCTCCGCGTACGGCATCACCCTCGGTCTGCCGGTGGGCAAACCGCTGCCGGAAGGCGCGCTCGGCATCGAGATGTTCATCGCCATGGACCCGCCCAAGCACGACGTGCAGCGCGCCACCGTTGCGCCGGTGGTCGGGCCGCGAAACCTGCACGAGATGGAGCCGCTGATCCGCTCGCGGGTGCAGACCATCCTCGACGGCCTGCCCCGGGACGAACCCTTCAACTGGGTCGAGCACGTGTCGATCGAGCTGACCACGCAGATGCTCGCCACCCTGTTCGACTTCCCGTTCGAAGAGCGTCGCAAGCTCACCCGCTGGTCGGACGTGGCCACCGCCGCGCCAGGCACGCTGGTGGAATCCGAAGAGCAGCGCCGCACTGAGCTGCTGGAGTGCCTGCAGTATTTCACCGGCCTGTTCGAGGCGCGCCGCGGCAAGCCGGGCAACGACCTGATCTCCATGCTGGCCAACGGCGAAGCCACGAAGGACATGAAGCCGTTCGAGTTCCTCGGCAACCTGATCCTGCTCATCGTCGGCGGCAACGACACCACCCGCAATTCCATCTCCGGCGGCGTGCTGGCGCTCAATCAGTTCCCGGAGCAGTACGACAAGCTGCGCGCCGGCGTGTCACAGAGTGACCCGAAGCTGATTCCCAACATGGTCGCCGAGATCATCCGCTGGCAGACGCCGCTCGCCTACATGCGGCGCACCGCCAACGAGGATACCGAGATCGGCGGCAAGCAGATCCGCAAACACGACCAGATCCTGATGTGGTACGTCTCCGGCAACCGCGACGAGCGCGTCTTCGAGCGGCCGGACGAACTGATCATCGACCGGCCGAATGCGCGCCAGCATCTGTCCTTCGGCTTCGGCCTGCACCGCTGCATGGGCAACCGTCTGGCGGAGATGCAGCTGCGGGTGCTGTGGGAGGAGATCATGCAGCGCTTCCGCATGGTCGAAGTCGTCGGCGAACCGAAACGCACGCTGTCGGCGTTCGTGAAAGGCTATACGGAACTGCCCGTGCGGGTACATGCGCGCTGACCAGCGCGGCGCGCTGACCAGCGCGGCACGGATTCAGCCCGACCCTGAAAGGCGGCCGCCCCGCGGGACGGCCGCACGTCGACTCAGCGGAACAGCTTGCCGGCCAGGGAGCCCAGGGAACCGAGCCCGCCGGGCACGAAGTCCTGAACCTTGGGTCCGATCAGGGCCACCACCTGCTGAATCACGTCGGGCGACAGGTTCAGCTGAGAGGCGATGGCGCCGACATCGACCTTGGCCAGAAAGCTCTGCAGATCCAGGCCGCCGAGCAGGTCGGTGAGATCGAAGCCGTCACCGCCGCCGAGCTGCTGGCCGATGGCCTGACCGAGGTCGGGGATCTTGTCTTCGGGGACTCCCAGACCCTTGATCGACTCCAGCAGATCGCCGTCGCCTTTGAGCAGGTCCATGATGTCCATGATCAACCTGCCTTGGTCTGGTCGTCGACCGGCGCGGCCGGCGCGTTTTTTGTGACCGACTCGATGCCGGCCTGGCAGGCGGACGCGGACTCGTACATGTCGCTCTGGCCGATGATCTGGTTGTTGCCGGATTTGAGCACGAAGTACGGCTTTCCGGACTTCGACTCCTTGACCTCGAAGCGCGCCTTGTCGGCCGAGTTTTTCTTCACCGACTCGATGCCGTTGCTGGCGCCGCTCTTCGAGGAATAGCCCTCGCTGGCCAGCAGTTTCGTACCGTTGGACGCCTTCAGCCGGAACCGGAACTCGCCGGCCTTGTCCTTGTAGAGTTCGAACTTTCCCGCCACCAGAAATACCCCTGCTTCGTGATTAAGGACCCACCAGCAAACCATGATCCGACCGACAGCACCACCCCGTGATTTCCACAGTCGGTTGCGCAGGCACGACGATCCTCAGGTCAGCAGCGCGTCGGCGAGCAGTTCGTAGCAGCGCGCCCGCTGGCGGAAGTCGTGGGTGATGGAAACTACGGACAGTTCCTCGGCGCCGACGCCGGCAGCGAGTTCGCGCAGCCGCGCGGCGACCGGTTCCCGGGTACCGAGGATCTGGTGCTGGCGGCGGCCGTCGATGCGCGCCCGTTCCGCGGCACTGAACGGATGGGCCATGGCCTCGGCGACCGAAGGAAACGGCCCGAACTCGCCGCGTTCCACCCGCAGCCGCCAGAGATCGCGGCAGGCGGCCAGACCTTCCGCTTCCTCGGTGCTGTCGGCACAGAGCACGAACACCCCGAGGTTGATCTGCGGTTCGGGGTGGAATTCCGTCGGCCGGAAGCTGTCGCGATACACCGCGCACGCCCGCTCCACGTGGTCCGGGTTGATGAAATGTGCGTAGGAGAACGGCAGGCCGAAGTGGGCGGCGATGCGCGCACCCTCCTCGGACGACCCCAGCATCCACAGCTGCGGCGGCGTTGTCACCGAGGGCGTCGCCACCACCCGCGCGAGCGCTTCGGTCACCGGGGTGCGATCGTGGAGGAACGCGACCAGATCCGCCACCTTGGCGGGAAAATACTCGATGCCGACGCGGTTGCCGTAGGCCAGCGCCGCCGCCGTCAGACCGTCGCTGCCGGGGGCGCGGCCGAGCCCGAGATCGATGCGGTCCGGGTGCAGAGTGGCCAGAAGCTTGAAGACTTCGGCGACCTTGTAGGGGCTGTAGTGCATCAGCATCACGCCGCCCGAACCGACCCGGATACGTGAAGTAGCCGATGCGACGTGGGCGATGAGAATCTCCGGTGCGCAGCCGGCGAAACTCTTCGACCCATGGTGTTCGGCCACCCAGTAGCGGTGATAGCCGAGCCCTTCGGTCAGCTGCGCCAGACGGACGCTGTCGGCAAGCGCCTGCGCGGCCGTCGCACCGCTGGGAATGGGAGACTGATCGAGAACGCTGAGCTTCAGTTCCGGCATCGGTCAACGATAGAGGCTGGCGCCTGCATGAGCAATTGCGGACGGGGCCCTGCACACTGCCATGGCTGCCCGCAGAACCCGTCACGCGGGGCTGCCCGCGTCACTGGCATTGCGTTGCCCGGTAGGCGTGGCACAGGTGGTTTACCGGGCAGCTGTCGCAGCCCGGCGAGCGTGCACTGCAGACCCGCCTGCCGAACTGGATCAGCCAGAAGTGACCGTCGCGCAACGCCCAGGCAGGAGTGCGGCGCTCCAACGCCACGGCAGTCTGCGGCTCGCTGCGCCCACGCGCGAGCCCGGTACGATTGCAGACCCGGTGCACATGGGTATCCACGGCAATGGTGTCCTGGTCGAAGACGAAGCTGAGAACGATGTCGGCGCACTTGCGACCTATTCCCGGCAGCGCCATGAGTGCTTCCCGGGTGTCCGGCACTCGACCGCCGTGCCGGTTCAGCAACGCCTCGCAGAATCGGTGGATACTCCGGGCCTTCCGGTTGTAGAGACCGCAGGGCCGGATCGCCTCGACGATCTCCGCCGCGGACAGACTGAGCACGGTACGCGGCGTGCGCGCGCGGCGGAACAGGGCCCGGCTCGCCGCTGCCGTCCGGTCGTCGCGGGATTGTGCCGAGAGGATGCAGGAAACACAGGCACGAAACGCATCCGGTTGTCCCTTCGGACCCTTGGCGCCAGCGACCCGGCCGGGCATCTCCCGGGCCAGCGTGCGGTAGAGTTCTTCCACCTCGGCCACGCTCAGAAGGTCGACCTCCGACCCGTCGGCGCTCCCGCGGTCAGGCGTTTTCCCACCACTGCGCGCCATGTCAGCGCTTCGCGGCGAGCGGGCCGGCCAGCGGTCGCAGGAGTTTCAGAGCCTCATCACACCACGCCAGGGATGCAGTCTCCTGACGGATACCGGCGGACAGCGCCAGGTAGATGCCGCGCTTGCGCGCGGGCAAACGCGTCGGCGTGCGGTAGTGGTTGCTACGTATGCGCTCGTAGAGCGCGAGACGCTGCTGATGCTGCTGGCGCCGCTGCCGGAGTTCTTCCAGCACCGGGGCGACGTCGCTGTGACCGACGTTGTAGAGCTTCACCAGCAGGTCGTCCTTGGCCGGCTTGCGCCGGCTCGACTCCGCCACCCAGGCATCGAGGGCTGCGCGACCGGCCGGGGTCAGGGCGTAGACGATCTTGTCCGGCTTGCCTCGCTGCACCACGCGCTCGGATTCGAGCCAGCCGCGGGCCGCGAGCTTGCCGAGTTCCTGGTAAATCTGCTGATGCGAGGCATGCCAGAAGAACCCGAGCGAGGTATCGAACTCCCGCGCCAGATCGTAGCCGCTCAGCGGTTCGTCGAGGAGCGCGGTCATGATCGCGTGAGACAGGGCCATGACGTCGGATGGTAGCCGAACCGGATTCCAATGTATGCAAAAACTTGCATATGATATCCGGTACAGGAAGAATACTATGCAACAAATTGCACTAGCAGGCGGATCGAGCCGCACGCGCCCCACAACCGGCCACAGGAGATCTCATGGCACTTCCCGCAGTCCTCGACGGCACCCTCAGCCTCCCCGCGGTGGGATCGCCGCTGTTCATCATCTCCAACCCGGATCTGGTGATCGCCCAGTGTCGGGCCGGCATCGTCGGCTCGTTTCCTTCACTGAATGCCCGGCCGCTCGGTGTGCTGGAGGCGTGGCTTCAGCGCATCACCGATGAGCTCGCCCGCTACGACGCCGAAAACCCGGAGCGGCCGTCGGCGCCGTTCGCGGTCAACCTCATCGTCCACAAGTCCAACGACCGGCTCGCCGACGATCTCGAATTGTGCGTCAAATACCGGGTGCCGGTGGTGATCACCTCGCTCGGCGCGCGGGAGGACGTCAATGCTGCCGTGCACGGCTACGGCGGCATCGTCCTGCACGACGTAATCAACAACCGCTTCGCCCGTAAAGCGGTCGAGAAAGGCGCCGACGGGCTGATCGCCGTTGCCGCAGGTGCCGGTGGTCACGCTGGCGCGCTGTCGCCGTTCGCGCTGATTCAGGAGATCCGCGAGTGGTTCCAGGGCCCGCTGCTGCTGTCCGGCTCCATCGCCACCGGCGACGCCGTGCTCGCCACCCAGGCCATGGGCGCCGATCTCGCCTACATTGGCTCCGCGTTCATCGCCACCGAGGAGGCCAACGCCGACCCCGCCTACAAACAGGCGCTTGTGGACTACGCCGCCTCGGACATCGTCTATACCAACCTGTTCTCCGGCGTGCACGGCAACTATCTGGCGCCGTCGATCCGCGCGGCCGGACTGGACCCCGACAACCTGCCCGAGAGTGATCCGTCGAAGATGAATTTCGGCTCCGGCGGCAACAGCGGCAGCAAGGCCTGGAAGGACATCTGGGGCTGCGGTCAGGGAATCGGCGCGGTCAAGACGGTGGTTCCCGCAGCGGAACTGGTCGCCCGGCTGATCCGCGAGTATCGCGGGGCCCGACAGCGGCTGCTCGGCGCGAACGCCATCGGCGAGTGAGGTCGATGGCGATTTAACCTGGATTTTTCATCGGCGTGCTGCATCCGTGGCGCGGCGTCGCAAGAATGGCAGACGTCATTCACAGAGACCGAACCAATGAAGGATCTGAGCAGACTGAGCGCCGCACTGATGCTGATCCTGGGCCTTGCCGCCTGCGGCCAGGATACGACCACCGACAGCCCGATTCGGCAGGTGGACCAGGCAACCGAGGAAGCCGCCGGCACGACTTCCGGGATGGCCCAGGACGCCATGGATGCGGCCAGCGTGGACGACCCGGAAGCCGCCGCCAAGGCGAAGCCGCCGCCAAGGCATTGAAGGATCGCTTCTGACCGGACCCCCGGCGGTGATCCTGGCGCCGCCCCGGGGACGCGTCGGCTTCGCGCGGTCGGCCGATTTGACGTACGCTTCACGCCCGCCTGCTACCGTGAGCTATGCCCTTGGCCAGCAACAGCCCCGACCCGTCAGCGCAAGCGGCGACCGCCGACCAGACCCGGGTGCTGCCGCGCCTGCTCGAACCCATCAACCGTCTGCTCGATCCCGCAATCCGACGCGGTATCGGCAGCCCGCTGCCGCTCACCGGCGGCCTGGTCGTGCTGGAGGTCACCGGCCGCCGCTCCGGCATTACCCGATCTACCCCCCTGCTGTGCATGGACTACGGTTTTGCGTTGATCGTCTCAACGGTTCGGGACCACTCGCAGTGGGTCAAAAACCTCGCCGCCTGTCCGCAGGCGTTTGTCTGGTTGCGGGGCCAGCGACGCGCCGTGGTCGCCCGGGTTTTCCACCGCGGCGAGCTGATCTCTCCCGATACGCTCCCGATCACCGTGCTGTCGGCGGCGGCACGCTCGTTCAGCCTCGCCACCGGCAGCAGCGTGGCGGTGCTGACTCTGGCCTGAACATGGCGCCGGACGCTGCGGCGACGCCCCCCACCATCGAGGTCACGACCAGCAGACGGCGCCTCGGCTGCGGCGACTGTCCGTTCTGCCGGCGCCACGTGCCGCTGACCTTCCATCACCTCATTCCGCGCAAAGTCCATCGTCGCCGGACGTTCCAGAAAGGCTTCTCCAAGGCGCTGCTCGGACGCGGCGTCGCCGTCTGCCGGGACTGCCACGACGGCATTCACGATCGCTACGACGAGATGCGCCTGGCGCGGGAATTCGCCACCCCCGAAGCGCTGGCGGCGGACACGGACCTGCAGCGCCACTTCGCCTGGGTGGCAAGGCAGCGCCGTCAACGGGTCGAACGCGGTTGACTAGAGCAGCACCGGGTCCCAGCGGCCATCGAACTCCGTGGTATCGCGCCAGATCCGCCGACCCGGTCCGGGAACCAGCGGGTGCCGATTGCCCGGCTGAGGCGCCCGCCCCGACTCGAGGTGGAAAACACTGATCGTGCCGGCGCCGAGATCGAGAATGGACACGCCCGGGCGCTCGCCTTTGAGCGTTCCGGCGTTCATCAGCAGGGTATCGGCAAAATCGATGAGCACACGGAAGTGCAGGTGCCCGTTGACCACGAAACGGTGCTCTCCGGCCGCGAGGAGGGAATCGAGCTGTTCGCTGCGCCGCACTTCGGTGCGTCCGGTCCCGGGCCAGACTTTGCCGAGATCGTTGCTGCCGATGCCGTGGCAGAGCAGCAGCCGACCGGCGACCGTGTCGATGTCGCGCGTTCGCGGCAACGCGTTGAGGAATGCCAGGTTCTCCGGGTCGAGTTCGTCGCGGCGGTGCGCGCCGCCGACGTGGCGAACCCGGTCCTCGAGCAGCCAGCGATCGTGATTGCCCGCCACCGTCAGCACGCCGGCCTCCCGGAGCAGCCGGCAGCTCACATTGATACAGCCGCGCCCGTCGGCGACGTCGCCGGTGCAGGCGACGGCGTCCAGGTCCTGGGTGGCGAACCAGTCGAGGACGGATTCGAGCCGCTCGTGCTCGCCGTGAACGTCGCCGATCACGCCGAGGCGACGTACCGCGGCCGGTTTCGCGCTCGCAGCATGGCTGGCGGTGTCTTCCATGCAATCACATTAGTCCGGCCGCTGTGAGCGGTGGGTGAACGGCTCAGGCGTTCGGGTCCCGGAAAACCGCCGTCCAGAACTCCAGCATGTCTTCGTGGAAGGCGTCCGCCTGACCCGGCTCACTGCCGATCCGCGCGCCGCGGAGGCCGTAGCCCGCCTTCATGCCGTAAATCATGAGCTCTCGCTCGGTCAGGGAAGGATCCGCCTCGTCCTGCAGGGGATGGATGAAGGCGCCGTCATCGCGCAGGTAAACGGTGGGCGCTCCAGGTGCGACCGCGGCCTCTTCGATCATCTCCACCGGGGTGTCACGGTCGAAGCTGTGCTGGGCGCCGGGGAAGATCCGGCAGCTGGCACGGCCGCCGCACAGGGCCATGGCCTGGATCTGCGCCTGCACCTGCTGCGGCAGGCACCACTCGTCGCGGTCGCCGATCACGGCGCGGACCACGGTGTCACCCACCCGGGGATGGAGGAACTGGTGTCCGCACCACGGATACGCGGCGTACACGCCTTGCAACGGCGCGGCCTCCGGCAGCGCCATGCGTTGGGCCATGCAGGCGGCGGACAGCACCGCCGAGCCGCCGCGGCTGTGACCCTGGGCGCCGATCCGGGTCGCGACCACATCGTCGCGCCGGCCGAGCACGGCCGCCGCCGCCAGCACGTCCCAGGCGCTCGCGGCGAACGAGTACTGGGTCTGATCCGCGACGGTCGAGGTGACGCCGCGCTCGCCGAACGGGTCGATGACGCAGGTGGCGATACCCGCTGCGGTGAGCAGATCGGCCTTGTAAAGGTGGGACGGAGCCACGCCCAGACTGCCCGGCACCACGATCACCACCGGCCACGGTCCGGCACCGGGCGGCGCGAACAGCGTGCCGCGGATCTCCGCCGCCGGCACCGCATCGGTCTTCGAGATCGCCTGATAGTAGCTCGTGGGATTGGCCGTCGGCACGCGCAGCGGCTCGCCGACGATGCCGTTCTCCAGGGTGATCCGGTCGAATTCCGCCATGTCGTCAGCCCTCCCCGAGACGTCAGCCTAACGGCAAGCGGCCATCGGGAAAACCGGGCGTCGACCTGCTATGTTGACCGACTGTGTTGTTTGGGGCCGAACGCAGAGAGGGGACGTCCATGGAAATTGCTTCCAGTCAACGCCGGCGGCCGGCAGGCGGCCCGTGTGCCTGGGTGCTGCTGGCACTGGTCGCCGTAGGCGCCTGCAGCGAAGGCCGCAGCGGATCCGAACCAGGTAGTGAGGTCCCCGCCACGTCCGTGACCATGGCGGCAGACACCGTCTACCTCGGCCGCCACGTCATCACCATGGACCCGCAACGACCGGAGGCCAGTGCCGTGGCGGTTCGCGACGGTCGCATCGTCTGGGTCGGCGATCGCGCTGACTGGAACGGCAGCGCAGAGCAGACCGTCGAACTCGGCGAGCGCGCCCTGCTCCCGGGGTTCATCGACGCCCACGGTCACCTGTCGTTTCTCGCCCGCACCGTCAACCTCGCCAACGTCGCCGTACCGCCCGTCGGCGCGGTCACCGACCTCGGTTCCCTGGGCGAGGTGCTGCGCGCCCACATCGCCGAGCGCGGAATCGATCCCGGCGACTGGGTTCTGGGCATGGGCTACGACGACTCGCTGATGGAAGAGCAGCGGCATCCGAACCGGGATGATCTCGACGCCGTCTCGACCGATCATCCCCTGGCGCTGATCCACGTGTCCGGTCACCTGATGGCGGCCAATTCGCTCGCGCTCGAACGCGCGGGGATCGACGCGGACTCCGTCGACCCGCCGGGCGGGGTGATCCGCCGTCGGGCCGGCAGCCGCGAGCCCGACGGCGTGCTCGAAGAGACTGCCACCGCCGCCCTGCAACGCTTTTTCATCGACGGCGAGGGTCTACCCGTGGCCGACATCGAGCGCGCGCTGGCGCTGTACGCGAGCTACGGCATCACCACCGTGCAGGATGGCGCCGCGTCCTGGGACATCTATCGCCTGCTCGCCGACGCGGCGGCCGGCGACGGCCTCAGTCTGGACGTGGTGATCTACCCCCGCGCCATGGAAGCGGACTTCGCCGTACCGGAGGACGTGGAACCCGGGGTCTACAGAGACCGCCTCAAGATCGGCGGTGTGAAACTGATCCTGGACGGCTCGCCCCAGGGCAAGACGGCGTATCTGTCCCATCCCTACCACGTGCCGCCTGCGGGACTGGCCGCCGACTACCGTGGCTACCCGACCCTGCCCCAGGAGGCCGTCGACCAGCTGGTCGCCCGCTACCTCGACGACGGCCTGCCGATGATCGTGCACTGCAACGGCGACGCTGCAGCGCAGATGCTCATCGACGCCGTGGCCCGCGCCCCCGCCGACGCGGCGAAAGGCGATCACCGCACGGTGATGATCCACGCCCAGACGGTGCGCGAGGATCAGCTCGACCGCATGCAGACCCTCGGCATCCTGCCTTCGTACTTCTCCGCCCATACCTTCTACTGGGGCGACTGGCACCGGGACTCGGTTCTCGGCCCGGAGCGCGCCGCGCGCATCAGCCCCACCGCCACCACCCTCGCTCGCGGCATGCATTTCACCGTGCACAACGACGCGCCCATCGTGCCGCCGGACATGGTGCGCCTGCTCTGGGCGACCACCAACCGCGAGACCCGCAGCGGCGCCACCCTCGGTAAGGACCAGCGAATCTCCACATTCGACGCCCTGCGCGCGATCACGCTGGACGCCGCCTACCAGCAGTTCGAGGAGCACGAGAAGGGCTCGCTGACGGCGGGCAAGCGGGCCGACCTGGTCATCCTCTCGGCCGATCCGCTGGCGATGGAGCCCGCGCAGCTGCTCGACCTCGACATCGTCGCCACCGTGTCGCGCGGACAGGAAGTCTATCGTGCGCCAGGGGTGGCCCTGTGACGATCATGACCCCACAGACCATGGACGCGGCCTGGTTCAGCCGATGCCTGCACGACAACGGACACGCCGACGCCGAAGTCACCGCGGTGACGGCCACGCGCATCGGCACCGGCCAGATCGGCCTGTGCATGCGCTTCGAACTCGAGCTGGCGGATGCCGCCAGCGCCGCGCCACGCACGCTCGTCGGCAAGTTCCCGTCCGACGACCCCACCAGCCGCGCCACCGGGGTGATGTTGCGCAACTACTACCGCGAGGTGAACTTCTATCGGGAGCTGGCGCCGCGGCTCGGCATCTCGCTGCCGCGCTGCTACCACGCCGAGATCGACGGCGAGGGGCCGGAGTTCGCTCTGCTGCTGGAAGACATGCACCCGGCCCAACCCGGGAACCAGCTTGCCGGCTGCGACCCCGAGATCGCGCGCGCTGCCGTCATCGAACTGGTGGGTCTGCAGGCGCCGAGCTGGAACGATACGTCGCTGTACGACCTGGACTACCTGACGAGCCCCGATCTCGGCGATCCAACCTCACTCTACAATCAGATGCTCCCCGGATTCCTCGAGCGCTACGGGGGCGCCCTCGCCGCGGACGAACGCGACATCATCGCCCGGGTCGGCGTATCCCCCGGCTGCCCCCTGTTCGCGCCGGTCACGGCTCCCTACTGCCTCGAGCACGTGGACTACCGGCTCGACAACATGCTCATCGACGCGACCACCACACCGCCCCGGGTCACCGTGGTCGACTGGCAGAGCGTGCGCGTCGGCAAACCGCTGAACGACGTCGCCTATTTCCTCGGCGCCGGTCTGCTGCCGGACGTCCGGCGTGAGGCGGAACGGGACATCGTCGCCGACTACCACCGGCATCTGGTCGCCGCCGGTATCGCCGACTTCGCCTGGGACGACTGCTGGAACGACTACCGGCGCGGGGCGTTCTCCGGTTTCGGGGTCACGGTGATCGCCTCGATGATCGTCGGCCGCACGGAACGGGGCGACGAGATGTTCACTACCATGGCCCGCCGCCACGCCCGGCACGCCCTCGACGTCGGCGCCGACGAGTTCCTCGACTGAAACCGATCCCGGCGGCGGTTCAGCCCGGGCGGTTGGTGCGCCCTGCAAAGCGCTCGTGCGGCCGGATGCGCCGGTACTCGTCGAGCACCGGCGCGAACTCCTCCGGCGTGCTGGCATGGATGATGATGCCGTCGGCACCGGCGTCGAACTGATCCACCCAGCGTCGCGCGCACTGCGCCGCGTTACCCACCGCCGCCGGGCGCCAGCTCTCGGGAATCAGCTTCTCGACTGCGGCGATCTGCTCGATGGTCGCCACGCTGTCGATCAGGCCGCCCACAGACGTGACCGCCGGGTCGCGGCGGAACCGGGCGAGTACCTCGGGATCCCAGCCGTTGATCGTGACCAGCATGTCGCCGTAGCCGGGGATCTGAAGGTACGTGGCGAGGCGAGCGATGATGTACTTGAGGTACACCGCCTCCGACACCTCACAGGCGGTGGCCAGCACCGACCACACCTTCACCGTGCCCGGCGGCCGTCCGGCGGCCGCCTCCCCGGCGCGCACCGCGGCCACGGCTTCCGCCAGACAGGCATCGCTCATGAATGTGTGCAGGTGCGCGCCGTCGTAGATGCGTCCGGCGTGCTCGAGGCTCTTCGGGCCGAAGCCGACGTAGAGGATGGGTATGTCCTCGTCGACGTAGGGTGCCAGCTGCAGCGCGCCAAAGTCGCCGAGGGCACCGTGGTAGTCGCGGACCAGCTCGCCGCGCCAGAGGCGCCGCATCAGCGCGACGAACTCCGCTTCCCGCGCGTAGGTCGGGTGCGGCAGATCCCACGCCTGCCAGCGCTGTTTGGCCCCCTTCGCCAGCCCCAGCGCAAAGCGACCGTTCGACAGCCGGTTCAACGTGCTGCCCATGGACGCCGTGATCACCGGATGCCGGGTGTTGAGATTGGTGCCGGAGGTGCCGATGTAGATCGACTCCGTCACCGCCGCGCAGGCGCCGCAGATCGCGGCGATTTCCTTGTAGTCGGCGCGCTCGGAGAGCATCACGTTGCCGATGCCGAGGGCTTCCGCCTGGCGGACCTGATCGAGGACGTCGCGCGGCGAGCGGGTGTGACCCGGCAGGCCGTAGAAGCCGAGTTCGGGGAACTCGGAGGTCGGTTGGGTCATGGCGGCTCCGCCGTCGTTGCTAACGCGATGATACTATCGCGCGAATCACGCCGCGCCGCGAACAGGAGTTCTTATGAGCGAATCGAACCAGCCTGCGCCCAGGGCCGTCCGCGTCCCCACGCCGAGCGACCGCGATCCCGGCCTGCCCTCAGGCGAACTGCCCGATCCCTGGTCGACGCCGCTGGAGCAACTGGACGTCAGCGATTCGCGCCTCTACCAGCAGGACGCCTGGCGCCCCTACTTCCAGCGCCTGCGTGAGGAAGACCCGGTACATTTCACCGCCGCGAGTCCGTTCGGCCCCTACTGGTCGATCACCCGGCATGCGGACATCCGCCACGTGGAGAGCAACCACCAGGTGTTCTCGTCGTTCCCGACCATCGCCATCGGCGACAGCCCCAACGGCGAATACATCGAGAACTTCATCGCCATGGACCCGCCCAGGCACGAGCAGCAGCGCAAGACCGTGGCGCCGGTGGTGGCGCCGCGCAATCTGGTGGCGCTGGAGCCGGTGATCCGCGGCCACGCCAGCGACATCCTCGATCAGCTCCCCGCCGACGGCGAGGTGTTCGACTGGGTGGACACGGTCTCCATCGAGCTGACCACGCGCATGCTGGCGACCCTGTTCGACTTCCCGTTCGCCGACCGGCGCAAGCTGACCTACTGGTCCGACATCTCCATCGGTTCCCCGGAATCCACCGGCATGGACGAAGGCTTCAGCGCCAAGGAAGTGCAGGACGGCCTCACCGACATGGCCAACACCTTCATGACCCTTTGGGCGGAACGCGCCGCGGCGGATCCGACGGGCCGCAACGACCTGATCACCATGATGGCCCACGGCAACGACACCCGGGACATGATCTCGCGGCCGCTGGAGTTTCTCGGCAACATCATGCTGCTCATCGTCGGCGGCAACGACACCACGCGGAACTCCATCACCGGCGGCGTGCTGGCGCTGAACCAGTTTCCCGAGGAATACGACAAGCTGCGGGCAAGCGTGTCGCAGGGCGCCAGCGTGTCGCAGAACGACACGGCGCTGATCCCGAACATGGTTTCGGAGATCATCCGCTGGCAGACGCCGGTGCTGCACATGCGCCGGACGCTCAAGGAGGACTACGAGTACCAGGGCAAGTGCATGAAGGCCGGCGACAAGGTGGTGCTCTGGTACATCTCCGGTAACCGCGACGAGTCGGTGCACGCCGATGCCGACCGGCTGCTCATCGACCGGGACACCGCGCGCCAGCATGCCTCGTTCGGTTTCGGCATCCACCGCTGCATGGGCAACCGGCTCGCAGAAATGCAGCTGCGCGTGGTCTGGGAAGAGATCGTCAAGCGCTTCGACGCGGTCGAGGTAGCCGGCCCCGAGCGGCGGCTGAAGTCGAACTTCATCCGCGGCATCAGGGAGTTGCCTGTGCGACTGAGGCGTCGCGCTTGAGTCGAGCCTGCCTGAGCCGGGATTCAAGCCAGCGGAAGTGATTGAAGACCTCGGGATCGAGGTTCCAGCCGTAGCGGTTGTCGTGGCCCGCCGCCAGCGCGGCTTCGTACATGGCGATGGCCCGGTCCAGGTCCTGGTCGTAACCCTTTTTTCCGTACTCGTAGCGTGAGGCAAGCTCGCGGGTCGCCTCGTAGTGGTGCAGGCCGGTGGCCCGTTCCAGCTCGCGGCGCGCCGCGGCCGGGTCGATCTCCTGGGAAAACCCGCGTTCGTAGACCTGCACCAGCCGCCAGGCTGCCTGGCCGTGACCCAGCTCGGCCGCCTGCTGCAGGCTCGCCACCGCCTCGGCGCGGCGAGAGCCCTGGCCCGCGAGCAGCTGCAGCGCAAACCGATAGCGCGATTCGGCGTCCGTGCCCTGGCTCAGGTCCTGCAGCTCCGCCGACCCCAGCAGCTCGCCGCCGGCCATGCCGGCCAGGCGATCGAAGTGTTTGAGGCGCGACTCCAGCTCGGCAATCCGCGCCGGCGAATCCTGGTCGCCGCTGCGACGGTAGTGCTCCAGCAATGCATCGATCCAGACCCGGGCCTCGGGATAGTCGACGGAAAAGCCTTCGCGGCCGTCCATGTAGTTGCGGGCCACCCGGTCCATGGCCTCCGGCTCGCCGGCCCGCGCCGCCTCGAGCAGCCAGCGCGCCGCGGTTTCGACGTCCTTCGGCGCGCCGTCGGATCCCGTGCGCAACAGCACGATTAGTTCCCGGCGCACGGCGGGATCGCGCGCAGCGACGTGTTCGAACAGGGACAGGCCCAGCTCCTGAACCCCAGGACCCGGCAGCGGGCTGCGCAGATAGCGCCGGGCCGCGCGCACCGTCGCCGCCGCGTCACCGGCCTCGATCGCCGCCTGCTCGGCCCGCACCTTGGCCGCGGCAGAAGCATCACCGGCCTCCTGAAACAGGCGCATGGCGCGCTCGGGATCGATCACATAGCCGAAGCTGCCCCGGGCCTGGTGCTCGGCGAGACGTCGCGCAGCAGCCGTAGACCCGTTGTCTGCGGCCGCTTCGAGGAGGGCCTGGTAGTCGTCGACGCTCCCGGTCCCAGCCGAACGCATCAGCGCGCTCGCCAGTCGTTCCGCAAGGGCGAACTGGGCGGGCCCGTAGCCGCCCGCCGCCGAAGACTCGAGCCAGGCCTCTGCCTCGGCTCTGGCTGCCGCATCGCCATAGCGCTTGAGATGCTCCGCCAGCCGGAACTGGACCGCCCCGTCTCCCGCGGCTGCGCCGCGGCGCAGCCATTCGAGGCGCCGGTTACGATTCGGCGTGTTGTCGAGCACCCACAGCAGCGCTTCGCTGTTCCCATCCAGCGCCGCGCGTTCGTACCAGTAACGGGCTTCCGCGCCACCGGCACGGGCCACGCAGAGCTGGGCCGCATCGATTCCGAGCCCGGCCAGCGGCCGGCACACCACGGCCGTGAACTGGGCGTAGACGAGCACGCCGACCAGCACGGCGGCGGCCGCCCCGATGACGGGCCGTGTCCAGCGTGCCGCGACCGCCATCAGCGCCGAGTGCGGCGGCAGAAACTGGCCGGCGAGCAGCACCACGACCAGCCCGTGCAGCCCGGCCCAGTAACCGAGGAATGCCGGACCGACGAAACCGTCGAGCAGTTCGAACAGCGTGGCCTGGCTGGACGAGTTGTGACCGCCAGCGACGTAGATGGGAAAATAGACGGCAACCAGCGGCACGATGACGAGCACCAGCAGCAGCCCCGCACGAATCGTCCGGGAGACGGAACGCAGCGCCCGGGCGATCAGCCACGCCAGCACCCAGCCGATGGCCAGATAGACGAGGGCCGGGAGCAGCACGAACAGTCCGAGCGCCACCCCTTCCGAATCGAAGGTGAACAGACTCGCCACGCCGAAGGCCAGCAGCGCGGCCGTCGGCGCGGTGCCCGCGACCACCGGCGTGATCCAGATTACGGGCAGCGTGTGGATCAGGACCAGGAGCAGCAGCCAGCGCGCGCTGCGCTCCTGAAATCGCTGTGTGCTTGCGAACTCGGTCACGGGCAACGTCCTCGAGTTGCCATGCTCAATCTGAAGTATGGCTCGCGGTCGGCGCTACCGTTGTGACGTGGCCTTCAGTGGCGCCCTCAGGACTTCGCCGCCGCCTCCGCCTGGCGCTTGCGCAGCCAGCCCCAGCCCTCCGTCGCACCGCTCATGTCGAGCAGATCGTCGCGGCGCTCCAGCAGATCCTCGTAGGTCACGTCGGCGCCGAACTTGAGGTCCTCGTTGTTGAACACGGCGGCACAGGAAAACCGGCCGTTACCCGCGAGGATGACCTTTCCAGTCGGCGCTTCGTCGGAGCACATCAGCAGCACCGCCGGGGTGACGAGCTTCGGATGGCGTATCGGATCCGGGTTGTCGAGGTCCTCGTCACGGCCGGGAATGGTATTGATGAGCCGGGTGGATGCCGCCGGCGCCAGCGTGTTGACGCGGATGTTCTTGGCTGCGCCCTCTTTCTCCAGCACGTTCATCAGACCCAGCATGCCCATCTTCGCCGCACCGTAGTTGGCCTGGCCGAAGTTGCCGAAGATGCCGGAGGTGGAACTGGTGAGGACGATGCGGCCGTAATGCTGGTCGTACATGATCGGCCAGGCCGCGTGGGTGACGTAGGCACTGCCGTTCAGATGCACGTCCATGACGATATCCCAGTCCTCGAGCGGCATCTTCTTGAAGGTCTTGTCGCGCAGGATGCCGGCGTTGTTCACCAGGATGTGCACGGTGCCGAAGGCCTTCACCGCGTCGTCGATGATCGACTGCGCGCCCTCGCGGGTGGCGACCGAAGCCTTGTTGGCCACGGCTTCGCCGCCGGCGGCACGGATCTCTTCCACCACCAGATCCGCCGCATCGCCGGACCCGGTGCCATCGCCGCTGCCACCCAGGTCGTTCACCACCACCTTGGCGCCGCGGCGCGCGAACTCGAGCGCGTGCGCTTTACCGAGGCCGTTACCGGCCCCGGTGATGACCACTACTTTGTCCTGGAACTCACTCATGGTTCGACCCTCTCGTCGGTTGCAGTTGATTCAGTTGACTTCGAAGCCGCCGGCCACCGACAGGCTTACGCCGGTGACGTTCGGCGCGGTCGCGAGAAACAGCGCGGCCTGACCCATGTCCGACGGTGTCTGCGGCCGTCCCAGCGGTATCCGGTCGTGCATGGCCTGCTCGAACTCCGCAGCCTTTTCCCGGGGGTCCACGGTGTTGCTCGGCAGCAGGTGTTCCAGCCACATGGCAGTGCCCACCATGCCGGGGCAGACGGCGTTGACGCGAATGTTGTCGGCGGCGAGCTCTGCGGCCAGGGACTGGGTGATGCCGATGGCCGCGAACTTGGAGCCGCAGTAGGCGGCCATGTTCGGATAGCCGCGCTTGCCGGCGATGGAGGCGACGTTGACGATGGCGGCGTCGCTGGAGCGGCGCAGTGCCGGCAGGGCTGCCCGGGTCATGAGAAAGATGCCCTTGCAGTTGACCGCAAAGATCCGGTCCCAATCGACTTCGCTGAACTCGCCGATCGGGCCCGACTGCACGACGCCGGCGTTGTTCACCAGCACGTCGAGGCCCCCGAACGCCTCGACGGTGGCCGCGACCGCCGCCTCGCAGCTCGCCGCGTCGGTGACGTCGAGCTCGACGGAGCGCATGCCCTCCGCGCCGGCCGCGCGCTGCAGTTCCTCCGCGCTCGACAGATCGTAGTTCCAGCCGCCGGAACGCGCGCCCAGGTCGGCGATCATCACCCGTGCTCCGACGCCGGCGAAGGTCCCGGCGATGCCGAGGCCGATGCCGCGTGCCCCGCCGGTGACCAGTACCACCCGATTCTTCATGAATGACCCTCCCCCGGGTACGTTATCACGGCACCCGCGCGGTTGAGCCCGGACGACGGCGGGGATACGCTATTGTACGGACCGTCAATAAGTGCCCCGGTGACGAGGATGAGCGATCTGCAGAGCTTCCGTCGCGCGACCCGCGCCTGGCTCGACGCCAACTGTCCCGCCTCCATGCGCACCCGCATGATCGCCGGCGAGGCGATCAATGGCGGCGAGAAACGCCGCAGCAGTAACCCCGACGCCTATCTCTGGCTCGAGCGTATGGCGGCCCGCGGCTGGACGGTGCCGACCTGGCCGCAGGCGTACGGCGGTGCCGGGCTGGACAAGGGCGAGTTCCTGATACTGCTGGAAGAGCTGCAGCGCATCCAGGCCCGCCCGCCCCTGGTCGGCATGGGCGTGAGCATGATCGGCCCCACCCTGCTCGAGTTCGGCGACGACGCGCAGAAGGCCCGCCACCTGCCGCGGATCGCGCGCGGCGAGGTGTCCTGGTGCCAGGGCTACAGCGAGCCGGGGGCCGGTTCCGACCTGGCGAGCCTGCAGACCCGGGCAGACGACCTGGGCGATCACTTCCTGATCAACGGCGCCAAGATCTGGACCTCGAGCGCCGACCGGGCCGACTGGATGTTCTGCCTGGTGCGCACCGATCGGAGCGCGCCCAAGCACCAGGGCATCAGCTTCCTACTGCTGTCCATGGACAGCGACGGCGTCAGCACCCGGCCCATCCGGCTCATCAACGGCGACTCGCCGTTCTGCCAGACGTTCTTCGACAACGTCCGCGTGCCCAAGGAAGATCTGGTCGGCGGGATCAACCAGGGCTGGACGATCGGCAAGCGGCTGCTTCAGCACGAGCGCTCGGGACTGGCCGCGCTTGCCAGCGCCGACAGCGCCGGTCCGCTGGAGCGGATCAGGCCGCGGCTGCCGCTGCCGGCGCTGGCCCGGCACTACGCCGGCGGCGATCCCGACCCGATGCTGCGCCGGGACATCATCGAGAACGAGATGCAGCGCCGCGCCTTTTTCCTCACCCAGCAGCGCGCGGTGGAGGAAGCGGAAGCCGACACCCCGGGCGCCACCACGTCGATCTTCAAGTACGTCGAAGCCGAATACGTCAAGGAGCAGCTGGAGCTGCAGCTGCGCATCCGCGGGACCCGCGGACTTGGCTGGGAGGGCGAGCACTTCGACGAGGAGGAACTGCGAATGGCCCGGCTGTGGCTCGAAGCCAAGGCCATCTCCATCGCCGGCGGGTCCAACGAGATCATGCTCAACATCATCGCCAAGCGGGTGCTCGGGCTCCCGGACTGAGCGATGTCCGCAACGAACTGACAAGCGAGAAAACGTCATGTCTGAGTCGACCACGTCCGAACCGATCAGCGGCCCGCTGTGGGCCGCCCGCAACTGGTCCGCGGATGCCGGCGCTGGGAGCATTCACGATGACGCCACCGCCGCCAGGCTCGGGTTCCGCGGCGGTACGGTAGCCGGCGACGTGCACATGAACCAGTTCCCGCCTGTGCTCGTCGAGCTGTTCGGCCAGGCGTGGTTCGAGCGCGGCAACCTGTCGCTGTCGTTCAGGAACGCCACCGTCGACCGCGAGCGGGTACAGGTGTTCGCCGAGCCACTGGCCCCGGGCCAGACCCAGACCCGGGTCTGGATGACGCGCGAGGACGGCCTGCCGGTGTGCAGCGGCACCGCGGCCGTCGGCGACCACAGCGCTTCCGAACTGCGCACGAAGGATCTGCGGCCCTGCGATCCTGCGGAGCTGCGGATTCTCAATCGACTGCGACCGGGTCTGTCCCTCGGCCACTACGACGTCGTGGCCACCCCGGACAAGCAGTTCCAGCGCTACGACGCCGGGCTGATCAGCGATCCCCTGCCCTGGTACCGCGACGGCTCGCCCTGGGGCGACGTGGTGGCAGCGCCGTGCACCATCATCGAGTATCTGTGGGGTCGCCCCATGGAAGGCCTCAGGCCCTACGTGGGCGATTCGGTCGGGCTGTTCGGCGCCATCGAAATCGGCTTCGTCAACGGACCGTACCTGCTGAATCAGCCCTACCACCTCGAAAGCGCAGTGGTCTGTGTCGGCCAGAGCCCGCAGACCGAGTACGTCTGGTACGACACCGTGGCAACCGATCCGCACGGTCGAACCGTCGCCACGCTGCGTATGCAGTCCCGGGCCATGAAGGCGTCGTCGCCGGCCTACAGCGCGGCGTGACCGCGGCACCCGCGCAGCGCAGGCGCCGGCGGCTCAAACCCGAGGCGCGCATCGATCAGCTCCTTGCCACGGCGGAGCGCATCGTCATGACGGAAGGCATCTCCGCCGCCAGCATGGAGCGCATCGCCCGGGAAGCCGGCGTCTCCAAGAGCCTCGTGTACGCCTACTTCGACGACCAGGTGGCGCTGCTCCAGGCCCTGCTGGTTCGCGAGCACCAGCGGCTGCAGCGGCGGCAGCTGCAGGACGCGAAGCGGGCCGGCGGCTTCGAGGCTCTGGCCGGCGCGATGCAGCGCGATCACTGGGAGTACGCCCTGGAGCGCGGGCCTTTCATCGAGCGCCTGATGAGCGAGCCGGCGGTGGCTGCCGCCATGGAGAGCGTGGTTCTCGACGAGCGCGCCGCGGTCACCGAGTTCCTCACCCGCCACGTGGTGCGCAACTTCGCCATTCCCGAGCGCATCGCGACGATGAGCGTGATGCTGCTGCTCGGCCTGGAGAAGGAAGCGGCCGGCGGCGACCTGCCCGGCTCCCTCGACGAGTTCGAAGACCTCTGGGGCGCGATGATCGTCGGCGCCCTGCGCGAGCTGGAGCGGCGTTACGCAGCCGACGGCTGATGCGGCGGCCGGTTCAGGCGAGACTCGCTGCCATCACGTCCAGGCTGTCCTGGCGCAGGGTCCGCTTGGTGGCGGCGTAGGCGGGTCCGGACAGCATCGCCAGCTGAGAGGCAATTCGCGTTGCTTCTTCGACGACGCGCTCGGGTTCCGTCACCACGTCGAGATAGCCGGCGGCCACCGCCGCCTCGGGATCGTAGAGCCGCGCCTGAATCACCGACGCGGTCAGCAACGCCGGGTCGAGCCGCGCCTTCGCCAGTTCGGTACCGAACACCGGCAGCGCCATGCCGATGGCGGTTTCGTTCAGGCCCAGCTTGAAAGCGCCGCGCGCACCGACGCGGGTGTCGCAGGCGAGCAGCAGAATCGCGCCCAGGGCCAGGGCATGGCCCGTGGCCGCGGCGACCAGCGGTCTCGGATAGCCGTAGAGCCGATGCGCCAGCCGGCCGCCGCGGTTCAGCAGCCGGCTCATCTCGGCGCGATCGTCGCCCTGCATCACGGCGAGGTCGAAGCCGGCGCAGAACTTGCCCGGCCGTCCGGCCAGCACCACGGCGTCGGCCGTTGCTTCGGCCTCGTCGAGGGCCGGTTCCAGCTCATCGAGCAGGGCATGGGACACCGCGTTGGCCTTGCCGTCGTCCAGAGTGATGAGACCGACGCCGTCGCTGATCTGCAGAGTGACCGACATGACAGACTCCGTCGACTGACAAACCACCACCTTATCACGGCGCCCTGGACCGCCGATCCACTGGGCGCGGACGGCGTTCTGCGCTAGGGTCTATTTTCTGGCAGCCGTGGCTTCGGGGGACGCCATGCACGCAACCGCCATCGACTGCACCACCGTGGTTCGAGACCGCGCCCGGGAGTGTGCGCTCTCCGCAGCCGGTGCGCCTGCAGCCGCTCTGACGTGAGCGCGGGGCCCTCGAGCAATGATGTGTACCTGGGCATGCGCCCGGGCGACCTGGACGGCAAACCCTATGCCCGCTACTGGAACCCGGATATGGCGCCATTGCCGGACCACGCCCGGGAGGCCGTGGTGCACGGCCCGGAAGCCGCCGAACTGGGGCTGACCCTGGACCAGGCCGACCGGCTGATGGCGCCCGGCTACCTGCCCCTGGAGACCGGCTGGACCACGGTCCGCGACGGCCACACCCTGGTGGCCGTGCTGACCCGGATGCCCCACGTCAGCGGCGCCATGTTCGAGTGGTGGATGGGCTGGCATACCATGGAGCACCAGCGCTACAAGCTCTGGCACCCGCGCGCCCACCTGGCCAACGGCACCGCGCAGATGCGCGGCGACGACCCCACCGTGTCCGACCGGGACAAGTACCTGACCACCCACTACGTCACCGAGTACATCGGCCAGCATCTGCAGCGAATTGCCATCCACTTCGTCGAGCCGGTCTCCTACCTGACCCGGACCACCGACTTCAGCGCCAACGGCGTCAGCGCCCTGGTGTGCGCCACGGTGACCCTGAAGCGATCAACCATCGTCATCGGCCACCTCATCCATCAGATCCGCGAGGTGGACGGTGGCTCGGAGATGCGCAGCCGCTTCTGGCTCGGCAAGCCGGCGCTGCAGAACACCGACGCTCTCGACGTGCGCAACCGCCTGCTCGGCTCGAAGCTCCTGCGCGGGTTTCTGGTGCCGCGGGATCTGGCCCACGCCATGCTCGTGCACTGCGCCATGGAGATGGCCCATCTGGCCCGGTTTCTGCCGGACCTGTATGCGGACTACCATTGACCGGCGACACCGGTCATCGCCCAGCGATCAGGAGAGACAACCCCCATGAAATCGCCCTTCCCCGCCGTCCTGCTCCTGAGCCTGTGCCTGGCGGGCTTCGGCTCCCCTGCCCGGGCCGACGTGGACCTGCTCGGCCGCATCCACTTCAACACCCAGACCAGCGATTTCGACCGGGCCCGGGCTTTCTACCGGTTGCTCGGCTACACCGAGGGCCAGGGTGACTTCCCCAGAACCAATACCCGCGCCATGGCGCGTTCCCTGGGCATGTACGACCTGTGCACCTACCGGATTGCGGACATCGAGGTGATGCGCATTCCCGACAGCTGGGGACCGACCAGCATCGACCTGATCCAGTTCGAAGTCCCCTACAACGACGAGCCGCCCTACGCCGCGACCAACCATCTGGGCATGGCCTACGCCGCCCTGCAGACCACGGACCTGGATCACGACTACGCCTACCTCAAGGAACGCGGCGTGAACTTTCTCTCCGAACCTTACGGAGTGCCCGGCAACCGCTTCGTATTCCTGACGGACCCGGACGGCGTGTTCTACAAGCTCGAGGAGGCCACGCCACCGCACATACGCAACGAAGCCGGCGGCGCCAACATCGTGGCCATGCCCTACATCGGCTTCAACGTCAGCGATTACGAGCGCTCGCTGAAGTTCTACCGCAGCCTGGGCTACACGGACGTGCGGACACTGCCGGAAACCCTGAGCGCCAAGGAAGCCGCCGCCTGGGGCTTCGACGGTCCGGCGCGCATCAAGGGCGCCGACGTGGCCCTGCCCGGCGGCGACCGGCACCGCCTGCGCATCATCCAGTGGCTGGAACCCTTCGACCCGGAACCGCCCTACCCGGCGCCCATCAGCCACATCGGCATCCACCGCATCGCCCTGGCCGTCGCCGATCTCGATGCGGCGGTGGCGACCCTGGCCCACCAGGACGTGGACTTCCTCTCCGAGGTCGCCCCGTGCTGCTCGGGCACCGGGCTGGACGAGACCGGCATCATCAACGCCGTGGACCCGGACGGCATCTTCGTTGAGCTGGTCGGGCCCATCAAACAGCGCCAGCCGCCCTCGAACGACGACGACTGCAGTGACGGCCTCCCGGCCACGCCTGCGGATGTTGAAATCGACCAGGGAACCTAGACCGGGTTCGGAGCATCGGTGGCCTGGTCGCCCGGTCGGTCGACCACGGGATTCGGCAGCGGCCGACCAGCGATGAACGCTTCCACGTTGGCCAGCGCGCAGAAGCCCATGGCCTCCCGGGTCTCGAGCGTGCCGCTGCCCATGTGCGGCAGCAGCACCACCTGCTCCAGGTCGGCCAGCCCGGGTGCGAGCCGCGGCTCGCTCTCGTAGACATCCAGCCCGGCCCCGGCGATGACGCCCTGGCGCAACGCGTCGACCAGGGCGTCCTCGTCGATCACGTCGCCGCGCGCCGTGTTGACGAGATGGGCATGGGACGGCATGAGCCGCAGAGCGGCCGCATCGATGAGATGCCGGGTCTGCGGCGTGGCCGGACAGTTCAGGCTGACGAAATCCGAGCGCTGGAGCAGTTGCGGAAGGTCCAGCCCGGTCGCGGCGAGTTCGGATTCCAGCGCCGCGGACACCGGATGCCGGTTGCTGTACAGGATGCGCATGCCCAGACCGTGATGGGCCTTGCGGGCCAGGTCGGTACCGATCCTGCCCATGCCGACGATGCCCAGGGTCTTGCCGGCGACCTGAGTGGACAGCATGTGGGTCGGCCGCCAGCCGTCCCAGGCGCCGCGGCGCACCAGCCGTTCGCCTTCGGCGGCGCGCCGGGCGCTCATCAGCATCAGCGTCAGCGCGATCTCGGCGGTGGCCTCCGTCAGCACGTCCGGGGTGTTGGTGACGGCAACCCCCGCACGCCGGGCCGCGTCGACGTCGATGTGGTTGTAGCCGACGCCGAAATTGGCGATGAGCCGGGTGCGCAGGCCCGGGACACCGAGCAAGTCGGCGTCGAGCCGATCCGTGACCGTCGGGCACAGCACATCGGCCGTGGCAAGGGCTTCGGCGAGCTGATCTCTCGACAGGGACTGGTCATTCCGATTGAACGTCACCTGGCCGAGACCAGCCATGCGCGTTTCAACGGCCTCCGGCCAGCGGCGGGTGAGGCGCACGGTGGTCATCGGCTGCGGCTCCCGGGTTTGGTATCGTTCCCCACTACCGTGAGATCCTGAAGGCACTGAACGGCGAGCTTACTCAACCTGGAACGGCTGCGGAACTGATGGACAAGCACATCGACTTCTACTGGGATCTCGGCAGCACCAACACCTACTTCGCCCTCAAGCTGCTGCCGCCCATCGCCGAACGGCACAGCGCCGTGATCCGCTGGCACCCGTTCAATCTGGGCCACGTGTTCAAGACCAACCACTACGTGCTCATGGACGAGCCGAAGGACAAGCTGCGCAACCGCTACGACGACCTGATGCGCTGGGCCAGGAAGTACGATCTGCCGTTCCACCGACCGAGCCGCTTCCCGATCAAAACCGCGCGCGCCCTGCGCGGGGCCCTGGCCATGCGCCGCTGGGATCTGGAAGTTCCCTACATCGAGGCGATCTTCACCGAGTACTGGGAGCGGGACAACGGCGACATCGGCGACTACCCGGCGCTGCGCCGGATCGCGACGGACCTCGGTGTCGACGCCGACCAGTTCGAAGCGGCGAGCGAGAGCGACGCCGTCCGCCGGCAGCTCATCGATGCCACGAACGGCGCCCGCGAGCGCGGCGTGTTCGGCGCGCCGTCCATCATCATCGACGGCGAGCTGTACTGGGGTAAGGACCGGATGGAGTTCGTCGACGACCATCTGGCCCGGCTCGCCTGACCGGTCACTGCATCGTGTAGCGGATCGGCAGTGACTTGAGCCCCCCGACGAAAGTGGAGTGCACGTACTTCGGCTCGCCGGCCAGCTCGATGTCTTTCACTCGGGCCAGCAGCTCGCGGTACAGCGCCTTCATCTCCATCCGAGCCAGGTGCTGCCCGAGGCAGACGTGGGCGCCGAAGCCGAACGCCAGCTGCTTGGCCTCCCTGCGGTCCACCCGGAACTCGAACGGGGCATCGAAGATCTCCTCGTCGCGGTTCGCGGACGGATACCACAGCGCCAGCGACTGGCCCTGACGGATCGTCTGACCTCGCAGATCGTAGTCCTCGGTGGCCGTGCGCATGAAGTGACGCACCGGCGTGACCCAGCGGATCATCTCGTCGATGGCGGTGGGCAGCAGCGCGTCGACGTCTCCGCGCAGCCTGCGCATCTGCTCCGGGTTCTCGAGCAGCGCCAGCAGTCCGCCGGCCGTGGACGCGCTCGTCGTGTCGTGTCCGGCAGTGGCGATGATGGTGTAGTAGCCGTTGGTCTCGAGCTCCGGAATCGGCTCCCCGTCGATACGCGCGTTCGCGATCAGGCTCGCCGCGTCGTCCGTGGGGTGCGCGCGGCGGCGCGCGCTGAGATCGGCGAAGTAGCGCTCGAAGTCCTCCACCACCTTGAAGAAGTCCTCCGGTTCGAAGGAGCGCTGGTTGTCCGGGTCGGAGGAACCGAACAGCTCCTGGGTGAGCTTGAGCATCAGCGCTTCGTCTTCCTCGGGCACGCCGAGGATCTCCATGATCACCCGCAGCGGGTACCAGATGGCGACGTCCCGGACGAAGTCGCATTCGCCGCCGAGCTCGCCCAGGCGGTCGACGTACAGGCGGGCCAGATCCGCGACCCGACCTTCGAGCTTCTTCAGGTTGGTGCCCATGAACCAGCCCTGGGTGAGCATGCGGTAGCGGGTGTGGTCGGGATCGTCCATCTGCACCAGCGAACGCACCAGGTGCCTGCGGCCGGTGATGGCCTGGACCATTTCGGTCAGACCCCGCGGCGCCAGGGTGGGTCGCGGATCATTGATGAAGACGCTCTTCTTTCCCTCCACCTCCTTGATGTCCTGGTACTTCGTGACCGACCAGAACGGCTCGAAGTCGTCCGGCGCGGTCCAGTGCAACGGGTCGTTGGCGCGCAGCCAGCGGAACCACGCGTGCATGCCGGCCTCGTCCGCCCAGGCAGCCGGGTCGACGATGCGCTTGTCGAGATCGTCCGGCGCGGACTTCAGGCTTTCTTCCATGGTCTTTCCCCTCGTTGCACAAAGCCAGAATGACCCAATTATCCATCGCTGGCGAGCGCCAGCCGCCAGGTCAGCCCCGACGCCGTCGGCTCCCAGTCGAGGGTTTTGAGCTGACGCTGGGACGCCACGGCGCCGCGCCAGAGTTCGGCCCAGCACTCCAGCACCAGCGCCCGCTCGCTGCCCTCGAGCCCGCGTACCACGCGCACTCCCTCGTGGCGCAGGCGCAATCCACCAGCCGTCTCCTCGATGACCGTCGCGTCGCCCATGCCGTCGAACATCCGCGCCAGATAGTCGGCGGCCTCCGCGAGATCACCGTCCGCCGCATCGATCATGGCTGCGGTTTCGGCGAAGTACTGCAGACCGATCAGCCGTGCCGCCGTACCGCCCAGTTCCCGCGCCTCGGCTTCGCCGACCACCCCGGCGAGTTCGCAGAGTCCGTTGCGGATGTACTCGAGCGCGTAGTTGCGATTGGCCTTCTCGAGGCGCAGCGCGTCCCACTGATCCAACGGCGGCCGCGGCTGCGCCGCTTCATCGAACGGCGGCGGCAATTCGCCGCGCGCGAAACGCAACCGTGCGTGAGGCTCGAGATCATGGTCGTACTCGTAGAAGTAGCCGCACAGGCCGAACTCACCGGTCATGTCTTCCGACACGCAGACGAAGCCGAGCCGGGGATTGCCGAGGGACACGCCGTTGTGCGCGTACCAGCCGCGCAGAAAGCCCCGACTCACCTCCACGGGAATGCCGCACAGGGTCGGTCCGTGGTACATCCAGCGCGGATAGCGGAAGCGCACCCAGGCCTTGCGATCGCTTTCCGCCATGTACTCGACCCCGACGCCGCCCATATTGTTGGAAAGCACGTGGTAGCGGGCGCAGGCCACGGCATGAGGCAGTCCGGCGAGGCCGAGCTTGGCGAAGCTCGACAGAAACTTCGCCAGGTGCTGGCGGCGGAACAGGCGGAACATCCAGTCACCCATGACCTCGGGCCCCTTGCGGGTCGACACCATGAGCTGCAGGCCCAGCAGGTAGGCGTGATGCAGATGCGCCTGCGCGCGGATCGAGCGTATCTCCATGTCAGACCTCCCTTTGCTGTTCCGCGGATCTCTCAGGGCAATCGACCGCCATTGTGCTGCTATGATCGCAGTCCTGCAGGGGAGCCAGGCAGCCAACCATGTCCTACGAGTTCCTGAAGATCGAACGAGCCGGCCACGTCACCATCGTGACCCTCGACCGGCCCGACGCCCTGAACGCGCTGAACACGCCCATCATGGAGGAGATCGAGGCGGTCTCCCACGGCTTCCTCGACGATGAGCAGACCCGGGCCGTGGTTTTCATGGGTGCGGGCAAACACTTCAGCGCCGGCGCCGATCTCAAGCAGATGCGTTCCAGCGGCACTCCGTCCCTGCTCATGCGCCGCCGCCAGACCGGCCTCGGCGCCCGCATGATCCGCGCCATTCTCGACATCGACCAGGTCACCGTCTGCGCCCTTCATGGCGCCGCGCTCGGCGGTGCCGCCTGCATCGCCACCGCCTGCGACTTCCGCGTCGGCAGCGACGACTGCTTCGCCGGCTACCCGGAGGTCAATCTCGGCATCAACCTGATGTGGCGCTCGCTGCCCCTGTGCGTGCGCCTCATCGGTCCGGCCCGGGCCAAGCGGATGATCATGCTGGGCGAGCACGAGGACGCGCGCACCCTCGAGTCCTGGGGCTTCCTCGATCAGGTTGTGAACCGCAGCGAACTGCGCGAAGCGGCCCTCGCGCTGGCGGCGCGTTACGCGAAGCAGCCGCCCATCGCGGTGCAGATGATCAAGCGCAGCATCAACGCGGTAAGTTCCGCGCTGGACGACGCGGTCATGCACATGGATACCGACCAGAACCTGCTGACCACCACCACCGAGGATCGCGCCGAAGGCATTCGCGCTTTCTTCGACAAGCGAGAGCCTGAATTCAAAGGCAACTGACCAGCCGACACGGCGGGAGAGCGTCATGCAACGTGACATCGAACTCGGCATCCTCAAGGAACTGCTGCGCCAGCTCGACGAGGGCCGCAACGTCGACGCCGGGGTGCGCTACCGGATTCCCACCGACTCCTATGTAAGTGCGGAACTGGCGCGGCGGGAATGGCATACGTTCTTTCAAAACCATCCCCAGCTCATCGGACTGTCCGGCGACCTCACCGGGCCCGGCAGCTTCTTCACCAGCGACAGTTTCGGCACGCCGATCCTCTCGACCCGCGACGACCAGGGAACCTTCCGCGCCTTCGTCAACGCCTGCCGACACCGCGGCGTGCGGGTGGCGAACGACGAGCGCGGTACGTCGCGCCGCTTCATGTGTCCGTTCCACAACTGGACCTACGGCAACGACGGCGCGCTGGTGGGCATCCCCCGGGAGGCGGACTTCGGCACCGTGGACCGGGCCTGTCACGGCCTCATCGAACTGCCCGCCGAAGAGCGCCACGGCATGCTCTGGGTACATCCACAGCCGGACGGCGCGCTTAACGTCGACAAACTGCTCGGCGATCTGGCGACCGAGATCGCCGACTGGAACGTCGGCTCACTGGTCTACATGGGCGAGAGCGTGATCCGCAAGCAGCTGAACTGGAAGCTCGCCAACGACACCTTCGGCGAGACCTATCACTTCGGGCGTCTGCACCGGAACACCCTCGGCCAGCTGTTCCACGGCGACGCCCTCGCCTACGAGACCTTCGGCCGCAACCACCGCTTCGTATTCGCGTCGAAAGGAATCGACCGGCTGCGCGAACTGCCCGAGGCGGAGTGGAGCGTGAACGGCACCGCCAACGTGCTCTACTACCTGTTTCCGAACATTCAGTTCAACGTCGGCAGCCGCGACTCGGTCTCGCTGATCAAGATCTATCCCGATCCCGACGACCCGAACTGGTCGGTCACCCGGATCGGCCACTATTTCAGTTCCGAGGCCGTCACCGCATCTCAGGACGCGGCCAACGTCGTTCGGCCGGAGAACGTCTACGACTTCGCCAGCCGCGCGGAAGCGTCGGCGCCCTCCCTGGAAGCGTCGAAGGAGGTCTTCTCCAGCACCATCGAGCAGGAGGACTACCTCATGGGGGAAACCACCCAGCGGGCGGCGCGCAACGGCCTGCTCGGGTACCTGCAGTTCGGCCGCAACGAACCGGCCCTGCACCACTACCACAACACGTTCCGCGAGGCCTTGAATCTGCCGCCGCTGGAGCGGCTGGCCTGAAAACCCGTGAAGGAAGCGATCAGCCGGCCCGGGCGCTGACCAGCCGCTGGAGACGCGGGCGAACCTTGAGAAACAGCCGATAGCCCGCCTCCAGACCTGCCAGCAGCGGGCGCCAGCGTGCCGCCAGACCCAGCGGCCGCAGCAGCGGAACGGCGCGCCACATCGCAGCGAATGCCGCGGCGCCGGAAACGATGGGGCTTCCGCTCTCGCGGGCATGGAATCGCGCCAGCAGCAGCGCGCGATCGAGGGGACAGTCGGCACCGCCGTGAACGTCGACGAAATCGATCGCGCCGCGCCGGTCGAGCCGGCGCATCAGCGCGATTTCACGCACGCACAGGGGGCAGCCGCCGTCATACCAGACTGTAACCGAAGGTCGCATGGCAAAGAGCGTGCCGGAACGACGATCAAACGTTCGTGAAAAGGCCCCGCGGCCGCGGCGCGGCGGCGCCGCGCCTCAATCGGTCAGCGCGGCGATGTCCAGAGCGTCGAAACGGTCGATGATCTGCCGCGCCATGGCCAGTGCTGCCGCGCTGTCCAGGGCAACGACCAGATTGAACGACAGCTGGGTAGCGCCTCGGCGCGCGAATCCCTGCAGACGCGTCTTCGCGCCTTGCGGATGGCTGGCGCAGTCTTCGGCGTACTCGACATACACGACACGACCGCTCCCGAGCGCCTCATCGTGGATCGACCCCACCGACACCACGTCCGGCGCGTGCTCGATGTAGGTGGTCGTGAAGTTCGACATGGCCGCCGGTGTACGCTCGACGTCCTGCTCGTAGATGGAGATCGCCATGTCGAGCATCGGCGGTGCCTCGAAGGCAGTATCGCCCTTGAGTTCAATCTGCAGCTCCGGCGTACCGGCATAGACGCATGACGGACGCTGTCCCGCAAACGATGCCGCCTGCAGACTGCCAACGAACGTCTTGCCGAACTCCGTTTCGATGACCTCGAAGCCGCCCTTGCCGAGGCTGGCCCCATCCGGCAGCAGCGCGACCACGGCGGCCGGGACCTCGGTGTCCGCGACCGCAGCCAGGGGACAGACAGCCGCAACGGCAAGGACCACGGCAGGCAGCCACGTACGACCCGCAACAGGACGACGACGCGACATGGGAAACTCCTTGGGAAACACGGATGCGGGCGCATCCACGCGGCCTACTCTATGCCGGTTCGCGGGCGCCGGATAGGCCCTCCAGGCGGCCCGTGATAGCATCCGGATCAGGGCAAACGGGGAACGACAATGCACGACCTGATCATCCGCAACGCGACCATCGTCGACGGCACCGGGGCCGAGCGGTTTGCCGGCGACGTGATCGTCGACGCCGGCCGGATCGTCGCGGTGACGGCGGCCGGAGCGAGTCCGGCGAGCGCCCGCCGGGTGATCGACGCCAACGGCGACCTGCTGACCCCGGGCTACGTCGACATCCACACCCACTACGACGGCCAGGTGTGCTGGGACAAGCAGGTCACCCCCAGCAGCTGGCACGGCGTCACCTCCATCGTCATGGGCAACTGCGGCGTCGGCTTCGCTCCGGTGCGGCCGGGCACGGAGGACGAGCTGGTATCGCTGATGGAAAGCGTGGAGGACATTCCCGGCACCGCGCTGCACGACGGCATTCCCTGGGGCTGGGAATCTTTCCCGGAATATCTGGACAGCATCGATACCCCTTACAGCGTCGACGTCGGTACCCAGGTGCCCCACGTCGCGATCCGCCACTACGTGATGGGCGAGCGCTGCTACGACGACGCCAGCGCCGCCGACATGGCCCGGATGCGCGACCTCACCCGCGAAGCGCTGCTGGCGGGCGCGCTCGGGTTCACCACCTCGCGCTTCTACGGTCACGTGGACAAGGCCGGCAACCTGGTGCCCGGCACACGGGCCTCTGCGGAAGAGATGCGCACCATCGGCGAGGCCTTCGCCGGGCTCGGTCGCGGCACCATGGAGTTCGTCTCGGACAGCCTCAACGATCCCGAGGAGCTGGCCTGGATCGAGCACATCGCCCGCACCACGGGCTGCACCATGACCCCACTGGTCACCGCCGGACTGGGGCCGATCTGGACGCTGGCGGAAAAGCTCGAGCGCGACGGCTTCGACCTGCGGCCCCAGGTGGGCGCGCGCCCGGCCTCCATCCTCATGACCCTGGACGGCACCATCAACCCGATGCGCCAGTTTCCCGCCTACCGGGAGATCCACGAGCTGCCCCTGGCCGAGCGTCAGCGGCGCCTCAAGGACCCGGCGTTCCGCCAGCGGGTGCTGAGCGAAGACCCCCTGCTGCCGCAGAACCGGGACGCCCGGCGTTTCATCACCGACCACGACAACATGTACGTGATGGACGAGCAGCTGAGCTACGAGCCGGGGCCGGAAGACTCCGTTGCCGCGGTGGCCCGCGCCCGCGGCGTCGACCCGCGCGAGGTGATGATGGACACTCTGGCCGCCGGCATCCCGCTGCTCATTCTGTTCGGCCGCTACGAGGGTGATCTGGAAGGCCAGCGCGCGGTGATTGAGCATCCGCGCAGCGTCTTCGGCCTGTCCGACGGCGGCGCCCACTGCGGCGTGCTGGTGGACGCCAGCGTGCCCACCTACATGCTCTCCTACTTCACCCGGGACCGCCGCCGCGGACCGCGTCTCGGCCTCGAGTTTGTGGTCCACAAACTCACCCAGGATTCGGCCCGGGTGTACGGCCTGCATGACCGCGGCGTCATCGCCCCCGGCTACAAGGCCGACTTCAACCTCATCGACTACGACGCGCTGGCGCTGCACAAGCCGCAGATGGTCTACGACCTGCCCGCCGGCGGCCGGCGCCTGGTGCAGAAGGCCGACGGCTACCGGGCAACGATCTGTTCCGGCGAGGTCACCTACGAGAAGGGTGAGCACACCGGGGCGATGCCCGGGCGTCTGTTGCGCGGCGCGCAGGCACCGGCCCGAGCCTGACGGGCCGGGACCGGACCGTTACCGGTCGTGTGACGGCACTTCCGGATCCCGCAGCCGCCATGCCACCACGGCCAATCCAGTCATCCATGCCAGGTTGAGGACGAAGGCCCCGACGATCGTGATCGTCTCCGTTGACGAGAAGCCTTCGACGCCGACTACCCACCCCTGCAGCAGATGACTCAGACCGGCCAGCGCCATCAAGCCGGCGATCCGTCGCAGTCCCGCCGTCAGCCGCCAGAGCGCGACGGCAAACAGCACCAGTGCGAGGCCGAGTGCGAGGTTCTGGTAGCTTCTCAGACCCCATTCCAGCCACCGGATTGCCTCAGCCGACGCGAAGCGCGCTGCCTTCTCGCCGTCCGGGGCGTTCATCCAGGCATCCACCGCCTGCTTCAGGGCGATCCCATCCACGGCCTGGAGGGCCCCGTACAAAGCCAGCGCTGCCACAGCCAAGGCCGCGCCGAAGCTTCGCGCCCACCTGCCCGTTGCCGACTGGGTGTCCAGTGCCAGGAACAACGCTAGGAGGCCAGCGCTCAGGATCGCCATCGCCCCGAACTGGCCGAGGTGCACGGCCTTCCAGATCGGACTGGCGGCGTAGGCAGCGAAGACTGCCGGGTGACTGTTGGCGTCACCGCCGGTATGCAGTTGAGTGACCACGATGTACAGGATCTGCCCGACCAGCAGCAGCGCGGCGGACAAACGCAGACACCCGGGATTGACCGTCTTCCCGATCACGGCCGCGCCTCGTTCAAGCCACCGTCCGGCGTGGCGACCCACGACCGTGAGCGGCGTCGATGACGTGTTGCAGGTCTGGCGGAATGGGCATGGGGCGAAAGGCACTGACATCTGCCCCACCGGTGTTTCCCTCCGGCAGCCAACCGAAACGTGTTGTCAATCCTGCTGCCATCAGTCGCCAGATCTGGCCGACGACTTCGCGCGGCCTGGCATATCGGATCGCCCAGAGAAGCATGCCCCAGTGAACGCGGACGTGCTCGACCGTCGCCCCCTGACCCAGAACGTGGGCTCGTTCCAGATGGCGAAAAGCGACGTCCCCCTGACCGCGCGCCATAGCCTGGCGCGCTGCGTTCAGCTCTGACTGCACACTGGGCCGGATGCGGTAGGCGAATGTGGTCACGGCTCGAATCCCTGGACGACATTTCGGTACCGCAGGATTATCCCTGCGCCCGTCCACCGGGGCTTGAACAAAGCGGCTGAGCGACGGTCGATCAGCCCGCCAGCGCCGGGCGCCTCGTCAGGAGCACGGCCAGATAGCCCGCGGCAACCCCATCGAAAGCGAGGCAGAAGCCCGGCCACCAGTCCGGCACGCCCGGATTGCCGATGATGTCCTGATGCACGAAGTCGAAAATCCCGTGACCCACCAGCGCGGCCACGACCAGCCAGAGCCTGAATCTGAATCCAATCACGGCAGCCACAACGAACACACCGGCCGCCACGCCGTCGAGGATCAGAGCCCGAGTCGATGCGCCCATCGCTGCGAACAGAACGTAGTACGACGCAATCACGATCAGCATGATCGGGTACAGAACCCGATCGCGGTCGAACCCGATCACGGTAGAGCTTCCCAGCAGGGCAAACGCGAGGGAGAGTCCGACCAGGTAATCCATGTCATCAACCGTCCGCTTCGAAGGGCGATGGTATCTCGACGAACTCCCCTTGCATCATCGCCGATGGCGCGATGCCGAACATCCGATTGAACGTCCGCGTCAGATGCGCGGCATCCGCAACGTCCGCTGCCTGCGCAGCGTCGGTCATCGATTCTCCCTGGGCGATGGTAAGCATCGCACGTGCCAGCTTCCGCCACAGGATGTAGCGACGGAACGGAAGACCCACCTGTTGGGAAAACAGGTGCGCGAGTCGACCCGGCGACAGGAACACGGCGGCCGCGATGTCGTCCAGAGTGATGCGAAGATCATCCGCCCGCCTGATTCTGTCAATCGATGCTCCTACTCGCGGGTCCTGTCGGCGCATCGGCGGCAGCCCGGCGCACAACGCACGCACGCACTCGCGAACGAGACGGCACACGTCGGCTCCGGAGCTCCGTTCCGCTTCCGATGGTCTCGGGAGCGATCGTGCCACCTCCCGGCGGAAAGTTCACCGCACCCGCCGCAGCTTTCGACCGGAGCCATCCTTGGCTCGTTCCCGGTCGCCGTTTGGGTTACCGTCAGGAAGTCCGAATGGGAGGAGGAAATCCGATGACTGATCACTGGTCCGGGGTCGCCGCCGCGGCCGCACTGATTCTGGCCTCCTGCGCCGACGCCGCGGCGCCGGACGTCAGTCCCTGGGATGCTCTCACCCCATCCGAGATCCGCGCCACCGCAGCGGCCGTGCGCCGCGATCACCCGGGACCGCTGATCTTCAACGAGCTCAAGCTGGCGCGGCCCGACAAAGCTGCGGCCCTGGCCTGGCGGCCGGGTGCGCTGACCAAGCGGCGCGCCGATGTGGTGTTCATGCAGGACAGCACGGCGTACGAGGGGACGGTCGATCTCGCCAGCGGCCAGGCGACCGTCAGCGCGCTCCCCGCCGAGGTGCAGCCGATGCTGTCCGTCGACGGCGAGATCCAGCCGGCCATGACCGTGGCGAACGGGCACCCGCAGGTCGTCGCCGCCCTGGCGCGCCGCGGCCTGCAGCCGGACGAGGTGGTTTGCGCGCCCATGACGGTGGGACGCTTTCCCGGGGACGCCGGCGACACCCGCCGGCTGGCGAAACTCTGGTGCCTGAAGGCGGCGGACAAATCCCGGCACCTGTTCTCACAGCCGGTGGAGGGACTGATTCCGGTGCTCGATCTCGAGCGCCGCGAGATCGTCGAGGTCATCGATCTGTACCCGGACACCACCCCGCCGCCGGTGCCCGAACTGACCCACGAGTTCGACGAGTCTTCGATACCGCCGCGTCCGGCGCTGAACGCGGTGCGTCAGGCCACGAACGGCACGCCCAACTACCAGCGCGACGGCTCCCGGGTGACGTGGCAGAACTGGGATTTCCGGCTCAGCTACGATCCGCGCCAGGGAACGATTCTCAACGACGTCGCCTTCCAGGACGGCAAGCGCCGCCGCAGCGTGATCTACGAGGTCGCGATGTCGGAGATGTTCGTGCCGTACCAGGACCCGACTCCGGGCTGGTACTTCCGAACCTATTTCGACATGGGCGAGTACGGCTTCGGCAACTCGGGCACCGAGCTCAGCGGCGCCGACTGCCCGAGCTACGCCGAGGTGCTCGACGTGACCCTGCACGACGCCGCCGGCGAGCCGGTGACCGCGGCGCGGCGCGTGTGCCTGTTCGAACGGGATCCCGCGCGGCCGATCTGGCGCCACACCAGTCTGACGGGAAGCCACGAGTCGCGGCCGGCCACCGAACTGGTGGTGCGCATGGCGGCCACCATCGGCAACTACGACTACTTCCAGGACTACGTGTTGGCCCAGGATGGACGCTTCCGCGTGGAGCTCACCTCCACAGGACTCGACGCGGTGAAGGGCGTCGCCGCGAGGTCCCGCGCCGAAGCCCTGCCCGGCGAGCTCGACCACGGCACGCTCATCGCCCCGCAGCTGCTCGGGGTCAACCACGATCATTTCTTCAACTACCGGGTCGATCTCGACGTCGACGGCCCGGTGAACGAGTTCGTGCGCCTGCGCCTGGTGCCCCAGGCCGCCGGGAATTCGCCGCGCACCAGCTACTGGCGGGTGGAGCCGGAAACCGTGACCTCGGAACTGGCCGCGCGGACCCGTCTGGACCCGAACCATCCCGCCGCGCTGGTGATCCGCAATCCGGCGAGCCGCAATGCCATGGGCGAGCCGGCGTCGTTCCAGATTATCCATCAGACCATCACCCGGCCGCTGGTGGATCCATCCGACCCCGCTTACCAGCGCGGCGCCTTCACCTTTTACGATCTCTGGGTGACCCGTCACGCCCGGGACGAGCGCTTCGCCTCGGGGCGCCACATCAATCAGGGCATCGGCGGCCAGGGCCTGCCGGCCTGGACCGCGGCCGATCGCAAACTCGCCAACGCGGACGTGGTGGCCTGGGTGACCCTGGGCTTCCACCACGTGCCCATGGCCGAGGACTGGCCGGTCATGCCGGCGAAGGTGGACGCGTTCGAGCTCAAGCCGCGCAACTTCTTCGACCGCAACCCGGCCATCGACGTGCCGACGGAAGTACGCTGATCGCGCTGCCGCGGCGGCAGCGCGTCTGATCGAGATCCGATCAAGCTCCGGTCAGGCTGCGTTCAGGAAGAAGGTGTCTCGAGATCGGCGCGCAGCGACGCCACCACGTCGCGGAACTGCGCGCTGTTCTCCTCGCTCAACGACACCAGGACCTCGTGGGCCTTGAGCATGCGCTCGCCCTGGGTGACGGCATCCGGCTCGTCGCGCCGCAACGGCTCCATGTCGGCAGGCAGCGGCTCGTTGACCAGGCTGGTGTGCTGGAGCACCCCGGACATGCTGAGCTCCTCGAACAGCGCCCGGATCTTCACCGGCACCCGCTGCAGCCTGACGGCATCCGGCCGCGACATGACGATCTCGTGCAGCGTGCCGAGGAACGTGCTGTCCAGGTACTCGCAGGCGCCGAGGTCGATGGTCAGCGTGCGGGCGCGCTCGAGCAGCCGGTTCGCGGCATCGAAGAACATCTGGCTGCGCATCCAGGTTGCGGTCCCCGCAATGCTCATGAACGCGTCCTTGCCGGCCCGGCTCTGCAGCAGCTGCGCCTGGGGCGGCGCGGAGATCTTCTGCTTCGGTGCCGCCTTCGGCAGATCGTCGAAGCGGCTCACGCCCTGCCCGCGCTCGAGCAGAATCATAGTGATGTCGTCGCGCTCCCCTTCGATCTCCTTCACCGCGGCCGCAAACAACGCGCCCAGCAGTTCGCTGCGGTCCGGCTCCGAGAGCATGGCGCGGGACAGGTCGTCCTGGGTCGGCGACGCGGGTCCGCCCTCCAGCACGCCGTCGGTGTAGAGCAGCAGGCGATCGCCGACCCCGAGCTCAATGCTGGTCTCCTCGTAACTGGCATCCGCCTCGAGCCCGAGCGCCGGGCCGGTCCGTTCCAGCAGCCGGGACTCGCCGCCCGGAGAATGCAGAATGCACGGGGGATGACCCGCCGAGGCCACGCGGGCACGGCCGGTGCGCGGATTCAGCAGCACGTACGCCGCCGTGATGAACGCGCCGGGCGCCGACATCGTCTGGTGCAGACTCCGGTTCAGGGCCCGCAGCACGCGGTTGGGCATGAGCGGGTTGCCGTCCTCGCCCTTGAGCTTCAGGCGGTGCTTGAACAGCACCGACAGCATCGCCGCAGCGACGCCATGACCGGCCGCATCGGCGATCACCAGACCGACATGGCGGTCGTCGAGCATGACCACGTCGTAGATGTCGCCGCCGACGTTGTTTCCGGGACGGTACAAGGTCTCCACGCACCACCCGTCGATGCGTGGCGGCACCTGGGGCAGCAGCGCGCGCTGAATGACTTCGGCGCGCACGAGATCGGCCTGGATCACTTCCGCCTGGTCTTCCAGCATCCGGCAGACCTTCTCCAGCTGAACAACCTTCTCCGCGAGACGGTCGTTGCTCTGAGCAAGCTCTCGATTGAGGCGTTCCCCCTCGCGTACCAGTTCGATCTGATCCAGGGCGTTGCGCACCGCGACCCGGACCCGTTGCACCTCGGGGGGTTTGGCCAGGTAGTCGAAAGCGCCCAGATGCAGCGCTTCCACCGCAGCATCGAAGGTGTCGAGCCCGGAGAGCACGATCCACAGCGGGCCGGGGGCATGGGTCTGCGCCCACTTCATCAGATCCAGGCCGCCCAGCTTCGGCATCAGCACGTCGGTGACGACCACGTCCACGGTGCGCGTGCGCAGCACCTCCTGAGCGGCCAGACCGTCCTCGACTTCGATGACCGCGCCGGGATCCAGCTCGGCGAGGCCCCGCGAGACGAGCTTGCGCACCAGGGCATCGTCGTCCACGACGAGAAAGGTCGGACGAGACGAAGGCTCGTGTGATTCGGTCATGTGGTCCCCCCGCCTCTGCTACGGCCCCTGCCCTCTCGCAACGCCTCTACCAGCCGAGCCGTTTCCTCCTCCAGGCGCGCCAGCAGCTCCTCGGCCGCATCGACCCTGGATTCGCGACCGAAGCCCTCCACGTCTTCGGCAAGCTGCACCACGGCCCGGGCGCCGAACATCCGTGCGGCGCTCTTCAGCGTGTGCGCCGAGCGCTCAAGGCGTTCGGCGTCCGACGCCGCGATGGCCTCGCGCACGCCGTCGAGATGCCGGCCACTCTCGATTGGAAAGAGCTCGACGATCTCGTCCAGCAGGGCATCGTCGCCGCCCGTCAGGGACCGGGCGGCGTCCCAGTCGACCAGGTCGTCGGAGTCACCGCTCATCGTTCGCCTCCTGAGCCGTCAGGGCCACCTGACCGTCGCTGTCCGCAGCGCCCGTCATGGCATAGCCCTCCACCAGTTCGCGCAGCACCTCCACCTCGAAGGGCTTGGACACGTAATCGTCCATGCCGGCGGCCAGAAAACGCTCCCGATCGCCCTTCATCGCGCTGGCGGTCATGGCAATGATCGGCGTGTGGCCACCGCTCTCGCGTTCCGCCGCCCTCACCGCGGCGGTCGCCTGCAGGCCATCCATGTTCGGCATGTGCACGTCCATCAGCACCAGGTCGTAGCTGTCGGCGGCCAGGGCGCTCACCGCCTCCCTGCCGTCGGCGGCCACGTCCACGCTGTGGCCCCAGCGGCTCAGCAGACCGACGGCCACCCGCTGGTTGATCACGCTGTCCTCGGCGAGCAGGATCTTCAGGCCGCCCCCAGCGGCTGGTTCGCGAGCCGCTGTCTCCGCCTGCTCCGATTCGGCTTTGCCTAGAACCTCCAGAATGGTGTCCAGCAGTTCCGACTGAATGAGCGGCTTCACCAGAAACCGGGCCACGCCAAGCGCCGCGGCTCGGCGTCGCTCGTCCGGCGCCACGCCGGACGAGGCGACGATGACATGCGGCATCGGAAGCGACGGCTCGGCGCGCAGACGTTCGATGAGTTGCAGACCGTCGACGACGGGCATCATGACGTCGACGATGGCCAGCCGCACCGGGCGATCGGTTGCGGCCGCGGCACGCAACGCGACCAGTGCCGCCTCCGCACTGTCCGCCACAACCGGCTCCAGGTGCCAGGCGCGCAACGTCTCCTCGAGTATGAAGCGGTTCGTCGCGTTGTCGTCGACCACCAGAACGGGCAGACCGTGCAACTCCTCCAACGCGGCCGGCATCGGCTGCGGATGGTCGGAACGCGGCAGCCGGGCCGTGAACTCGAACGTCGAGCCCTCGCCCTCCCGGCTGGAGACGGAGATTTCGCCTCCCATCATGCCGACGAGCTGCGCAGAGATCGCCAGGCCCAGTCCGGTACCGCCGTAGCGTCGGGTCACCGACGCGTCCGCCTGGCTGAACGCGTCGAAGATGCCCTTCTGCGCCTCGGCAGAGATGCCGATGCCGGTATCGCGTACCGCAAACCGCACCGCGACCAGGTCCGGCGGCTGCTCCTCCGCCAGGGTCACCTCGATGACCACCTCGCCGACGCTGGTGAACTTGATCGCGTTGCCGGCCAGGTTCACGAGAACCTGGCGCAGCCGCGCGGGGTCGCCGACCAGCCGGTCGGGCACCTCGGGCGCCACCCGGCAGGCGAGCTCGAGGCCCTTCTCCGCGGCGCGCACGGCGAGCAGCTTGGCCGCACTGCCGACGCACTCCGACATCGTGAAGTCGATCGCCTCGAGTTCGAGCCTCGACGCCTCGATCTTCGAGAAATCGAGAATGTCGTTCAGCAGATGCAACAGCGCCTTGGCCGACTGCTGGATCATGTCGAGCTCTTCACGCTGCTCGTCGTCGAGATCCGTCGCCGAAAGCAGCTCCGCCATGCCGATGATGCCGTTCATGGGGGTACGGATCTCGTGACTCATGTTGGCGAGGAACTCGCTCTTCGCCTTGTTCGCCCGTTCGGCCGCCTCTTTTGCGGACTCGAGTTCCGCCTGAGACAGGGCGAGATCGCGGGTCCGGGCCTCGACGCGGTCCTCGAGTTCCTCCCGGGCCTTGTCCAGAGCGATCTCCCGAGTCTGGATCTCGGCCAGCATTTCGTTGAACGCGTCGGTCAGGGTACCGAGTTCGTCTTCCGACAGCTTGTCCGCCCGGGCCGCGTAATCACCATCCCGGAACGCCCGGCTGACCTCGACAAGCTCATGGACGGGACGACTGAGCTGACGGCCAAGCCAGGACGCGGTGACGAGCGCCACGATCAGCGCAGCGATGAAAACGCCGAAACCGATGAGATAGCGCTGCTGCAGAGCGGCCTCGATGTCGTCGAGGCCGCGCCGCAGGTAGATCACGCCTAGACGTTCGCCATCCAGGGCCAGCGGCCGCACCAGCTCCACCCGATCTTCCAGGAAGCGCAGTCCGGCGGCGCCGGGAGCGATGGGCTCGGCATCGGTTCCACCGCGCTGGAAGCGCGCGAACACGGTGCCGTCTGCGGCGTGGATGGTGGCGACCAGCACCTGCGGATCGTTCGCCAGCAGCGCCAGGCTCTGCTGCGCCGTAGCCGCGTCGTCGAAGGCAATGGCGGCCTCTACCGTCGGCGCCATCTGCTCAGCGTAGTAGCGCAGCCCCTCGGCTACGCGCTGCCGGTCGCGCAACAGGTCGTAGCTCGCCAGCGCCACGAGCGCCAGGACCAGCGCCACCGTCGCAGCCAGCATGGCCTGCAGAACCAGCTTGGAACGGAAGCTCTGGCGCCCGAACAGCCTCATCAGGCGTCCTCCCGTCCGCCGAGGACCGTGACGCTCTCCAATGCCAGCAGCCGCGCGCTCAGCACCACGCCGGCCTGACGCATCGCCCGCACGTTGACGATCAGGCGGACCTTGCCGCTGGCCAGATCGACCAGGTATTCGACCATGCCGCCGCGCCTGGCGAACCCGGCCATCTCGCTGACGGTGACGATCGGCATCGTCGCGATCACCGGACGCACCATCGCCCACATGGCATCGCTGTCCGCTGACAGGAACAGCAGCGCGCAGGGCTCGAGCAGCGCCGCCAACTGCCCGCCGCGCAGCCCGGAAAGGTCGAGGTCCGACAGCTCGATCGGTCGACCCTGGGCGAGCAGGCTCTGGCTCGACGCGATACGGGAACGGATCGGCGCGATGACCCCGTTGGGATCGTCGCCGAGCACGCCGATGACGATGGGCTGACGGGACAGGTCTGCTCCAGCGGGGCTTACCGGCCAGGTGGTCAAGGCGGCGATATGGCGCAGGTAGGCCGCCATGACGCCGGCCGCTTTCTCGTCGTCCACGGCAGACGCAGCGGCGACGCCGGCCCCGCCGAGCAGGGTCACCGCAACGAGCAGCCGACATGTCAACACGCGCCAAGCCAAGGGGCTTCCGCCTCGAGTCGGAGGACCCTCCGAGCATACTGCGATCGATCGGGAATTGCCTCCAGGGCCAACCGGGTCAGAAGCGGTAGGACAGATCGACGCCCCAGGTCCTCGGTTCGCCGTACGAGCCACGAATTCCGGTGGAGTTGGCGACGATATCAGTGAAGTAATCGTCTTCGTCGGTCAGGTTGTTGCCCCACAGAGCCAAGCTCCAGCTCTGATCGGGCGAGATCAACGTGGCCCGGGCGGACAGCAGGCCGTGGCTCTTCTGGCGCAGCCGCTGCGAAGACGGATCGGCGATGAAATCGAACAGGTAGTCGCCCTTGTAGGAGTAGCTGAGGACAATGGGCAGAGTCGCCGCACCGAGCGGCACGCGCATCCGGGCGGCGGCAAACAACGACCGGTCTGGCGCACGCAGCAGGCTTTCGCCCTGCGCGTCGAAGGCGACCGTGCTCATGCCCGGCATGTCCGGGTCACCGAAGAGCGCTGCGTTGAACACCGTGGCGGTAGCGGAGTACTCACCGTACTCGCTGTCGAGCAGATTCGCGCCGGCAGTGAACGACAGGCGATCCGTCATGCTCCAGGTGACGTCGAGATCGACGCCGTAGACCTCGGCATCGGCGGCGTTCTCGGTGATGTTCACTCCGGATCCGGCAGCCGCGCGGGTCACCTGGAGATCACGGTAGTCGTAGTAGTACGCGGCACCGTTGAACATCAGGCGGCCACCGAGCAGCGACGTCTTCCAGCCGACCTCGAACATGTCGAGGAGCTCGGGATCGAGCACCCGGCCGCCGCTGAGGCTGGCCGCATAGTTGTAGCCGCCGCTCTTGAACCCGCGCGCGTAGCTGAGATACGCCATCCCGGAAGTGAAGCGCCGCTCCAGCGCAATCTTCGGAGTGAATTCCTTCCAGCTCGCCTTGTCCGCGAACGGCACGGGGGGAAGCGTGATGTCCGTCAGGGTCGACGCCCGCACGCGCGCCTTTTTCTTCTCGAAGCTCCAGCGGCCGCCGACGGTGACCGTCCACGCCGGCGCAAACGCGTAGGACGCCTGTCCGAACAGGGCGAACGCACGGGTATCCGCGCGCTGATCGCCCTGGGAATCGAGGGTGCCCCGATCGAGCAGGATCTCGAAATCCGCCGTCTCGTCGAACAGGTAGGCGCCGGCAATCCAGCGCCAGTCCCCTTCGCGACTGGACACCAGCTGAAACTCCTGTGACACGGCCCGCGCCTCCTGAGGCACCGTGGGAACGTCCAGCGCCGCCGCGCTGGTACCGTCCGCATCCGTGATGGAGTTCTGCTCGAAGTCCTGCAACGACGTGATCGAGATCAGATCGAAGCCGTCCAGCGCCACGTCGACGCGCAGGTCCGCAGACGTCGACTCATCGTCGATCACGCCGCGCAGCGCAGTGGCAACCTCGTCGACGTCGCGGCCGCTGATCCCACCCGCCGCGATGCCGGTATTCAGACCCGGCGGGCTGAGATCGACCGTGTCGTTGCGGAAATTGTCCTCCTGCTTCGAGTGCTGCAGCGTCAGACGGGTGGTCACGATGTCGCTGACATCCCAGCGGAACTTGCCGCGCAGCACGCGGACGTCGCGGTCGTCGAGCTCGCGGCTGCCTCGCGGATCCAGATTCTCGGCGTAGCCGTCGCGCTCCTTCACCAGGGCAGTGAACCGGGCACCGAGCGTGGTGCTGAGGGGCACGTTCAGCGTCGCCGAGAGGGAACGCAGGTCGTAGTCGCCGAGGGTGCCGACGACGCTGCCGGACAGCGACTCGCCGACATCCCGGGTCACCACTCGGATGGCGCCGCCGACGGCGTTGCGCCCGTACAGGGTTCCCTGCGGCCCCTTGAGCACTTCGATGCGCTCGACGTCGGCCAGCTCGAACAACGTCGCCTGCGCCCGCGCGACGTAGCGATCGTCCACGTAGGTCGCGACGCTCGGCTCGAGCCCGGCGAACGCGAAGCGCGTGCCGACTCCGCGCAGGTACGGCTGAGCGGAGGAGCCGGTGTTGCTGAAAACAAGACCAGGAACCGCCAGCTGCAGCGCCTGGGTGTCCTGGATGCCGTAGCTGAGCACGTCCTCCCCGGAGAAGACCGCCATGGTGACGGGAATTTCCTGCGGGTTTTCGACGCGCTTCTGCGCCGTGACCACCAGCTGCTCCAGCTGCTCGAGGGGCAATTCGAACAGATCGGCGTCGCCGGCCGCATGGAGCGACGGCGCGGCCGTAAGGAGACCGGCGGCCAGAAGCAGCGGCGGAGATCGGCGGTATCCCATCTGAATGGTTCGACCATGCGCTGAGCCGATCAATCTACTACGATGCGTTCGAGCGGGCCACGCTCGATTCTGCCGGAGAAGCCCACGGGCAAGGGCCGGGCGGCGGTCGTATGGAACGAACGACCTAACTGGACACACGCAGGAGACACCATGGCTGAGTACATCCCCCCAACCCTCGACTGGGTGCGCAAGCAGGTCGAGCTCTACGAAGGCAGCGGCGGCACCGAGGGGACCACGCTGATGGACACCGGCATGCCGTGCATCATCGTCACCCACCAGGGCAACAGGACCGGCGGCATCCGCAAGATCCCGCTGATGCGGGTGAGGGTCGACGACAGCTACGTGCTGGTGGGATCCATGGGCGGCGCGCCGAAAAACCCCTCCTGGGTGTACAACCTGCGCGCTCACCCGGACGTCGAGATCCGCGACAAGACCGACGTGTTCAAGATGCGCGTGCGCGAAGTCAGTGACGAGACCGAGCGCAGGCGCCTGTGGGACGCGAGCGCAGCCGCCTATCCGCCCTACAACGACTATCAGGCCAAAACCTCGCGGAAGATCCCGGTGTTCGTCGCCGAGCCCGCGTAGCCGGTCAGGCAACCGCCTCCGGCGCTCGCAACGTGCGTCAGTGTCGAACCCACATCGCGTCGGACATCATGCAGATGCCGCCGGAGCGGGTGAGCAGCGGGCGGATGTGCTCGACGATGCGGCCCGCCAGCGCTTCGTCGGGGCAGGCGATGACGAACAGGCAGTTGGTCAGCGCACCGGAGATGTCGTCGGCCTGACGGGTACCCCGGTCGCCGCGGCCGCTGGCCTGATGAATGATGGTGTAACCGGGCACCTCGAGCTCGTCGAGCAGCCCCGACAGACGTCGGGCCATGGGCTGTTCGATGACGATTTCCAGGCGTTTGCAATGCTTCACGACGACATCCTCCTGCTCCGTGTTGCGATCACAGCCCGGCCAGTGCCCGCACGACCTGATGGTACAGCGGAATCCCGAGCAGGATGTTGAACGGGAAGGTGATCGCCAGCGACATGGTCAGATAGATACTCGGATTCGCCTCCGGCAGGGCCAGGCGCAGCGCGGCTGGAACGGCAATGTAGGACGCGCTGGCGCCGAGAATGGTCAGCAGCAGCGCGTCGCCTTCGGGAAGCCCGAGCATCCAGGCCGCGGTGGCAGCGAGGGCGGCATTCAGCAGCGGGAAGCCGACGGCGAAACCGACCAGGAACGCCAGCGGCGCCGCGGCGCGGCCCCGCCCCGGGCGCAGATCACCGAGCCGGCGCGCGGCCACGATACCCATGTCGAGAAGAAACAGGCACAGCACGCCGACGAACGGCGGGCCGATGAGCGGCGAAATCTGACTCATGCCGCGGGACCCGGTGATCCAGCCGATGGCCAGGCTGCCGAGGATCAGAAACACGGAGCCGTTCAGCAGCGATTCCCGGCCCAGTTCCCGCCACTCTACCGCGCCGGCCGCCGCTCCGTCCGCCGCGGCGCGCTGGCGCATCTGATACAGCATGAGGCCGATGATGATGGCCGGCGCTTCCATCAGCGCCATGGCCGCCACCAGATGTCCCGCCCAGGAGATGCTGCTGGCATCCAGATAGCTGGTGGCGGTGACGAAGGTGACGGCACTGATGGAGCCGTAGGTGGCGGCAATCGCCGCTGCATCCGCGGCACCGAGCCGGCGGCGCAACAGCAGGTAGCCGTAGACGGGGATCACGCTCGCCAGTGCCACGGCACAGACCAGCGTGCCGACGACCGACGCATCGAAGCCACTTTCGGCCAGCGACACGCCGCCCTTGAAGCCGATGGCGAACAGCAGGTACAGCGACAGGAACTTGGCGATCTGGGCCGGGATCTCCAGATCCGAGCGCAGCAGAGCGGCCGCGACCCCGAGGAAGAAGAACAGCAGGGGCGGTGAGCTGAGATTGGTGAGAAACAGGGATTCCACGTGGTCGCTCAGATGCCCCGGTCGATCGGCCATGGCCGGACGGGACGCAGTATGCCGACATTGTCAGCGCTGTCGAGCCGGATCACTCGATGCTCTCGTTCGTTCAGACCGATGATCGGGCGCAGATCGCCCAGTGTACTGCGCCACGCTGTCTGGCCCTCATAGTGTGGCGAAGTACGCTCGATCTCGAAGTCAGCCGTCGCTTTCCCGCCGGACGACGAGCACCGCGCGCGCCGTCAGAGTCAGCAGCACGACGACGATGATCACGCTCGGCAGCCCCGGGAGAAAACCGATGATGCCGAACACGTCGGACTCGCCCAGCGCGTTGTCGCCGACGCTCAGCGCCCGGTTGCCGGCCGCATTGCCGAACCAGTAGAACACCGTGAACGACCAGGCGACGTAAATGAACCCGTACGCGGTCAGGCGATGCAGTCGAGTGCTCATGGCCATCTTCGGCAGGGCGAGCGCAATGACGATCACCAGCAGACCGTTCGTCACCCCGCCGGTATGCGCTCGGACCCAGCCCTCCGGTGTGCCGTATACCGGAAACTCGAGCAGCCTCCCGGGCCAGATCTCCAGCCCCCCGAGCAGGGAGAACATCAGCATGAAGCCGGCAAACATCGCCACCAGCACCACCAGCAGGCCGTTGGCGAGCATCACGCGCTGCAGTCTTTCCATCTTTCAAACCCCCGGGAACGGAACGGGCATGGCCGGATCGCCGGTGTCAACCAGAGGCATCGGCGCGCCTTCCGGCAGACGGACATGGCCGGCGACCCAGTCCTGCATCCAGCGCGGATCCTCGTCGCTGCGCGGATTGTGACCAGGGCGCAGGGCCCTCAGCAGATACGGTCCGACATGGCGGACGATCGACGCCGTCTCACGCAAGGTTTCCCAGAGCCGGCGCGGCGACCAGAGCTCTCCGTCCTGCTTCAGCGACGCCAGCAGACCGAGGTAGCCGAATCCCAGTACGTGAAACGAGCCGTGAAACACGCCGATCGCACGCGGCAGGTAACCGCCGGCCACCGTCATGTACGCGTCGAAGGCCACGGTCTTGTGCTCGGTCTCCTCGATCATGTGCATGAGCCAGAACGACGCCACGTGCGGCGACGTGTTGCCGAACAGCTCCGTTCGATGATTGATGAACCAGCTGGTGAAGCCGTTGGTCATGCATTCGAATCCGGCGCTGTATGCCAGCCGGGTGCGCAGGCTGCGACGTGACAAGCGCTCGTACGACCGGACCATCCGGGACTCCACGTCCGCCAGTACAGGATAGCCGTTGGCCTTGAGCAGCTCGTTGAGGCGCCGGTGGCAGCGGTAGTGCTGAGCTTCCTGGCCGCTGAAAGCGCGCATATCCTCGAGCAGGGCCGGATCATCGACGTGCGCCATCGTTTCGCGCATGGTCCTGACCAGAAACGGCTCCAGGTAAGGCATGGTCAGCGAAAGGCCGTTGAACAGCAGCGCACGCACCACGTGCTCCGGCGCCCAGACGGGATCGAGGTCGGCGGGAAAGTCGAAGGCGAAGTCGCGGACAACGATTCGCTCGACACACTTCGGCGTGTACTGGTAACCGCGCCTGGACATGGTGCCTCCAGCGTGATTCAACGACGATCGATCGTCATCGTGCCACGTCAGTCCGGTAGTCGATAGGCGATCACGTAACCGCCCAGCCCTTCGGCCAGCTCGTCGTCGCCGTCGTCGTCGTCGTCGTCGTCGTCGTCGTGGGCCAGGGTCAGCTCGCCGGAGCCCGGCAGCGAGACCAGCAGCGTCTGCCGCCCGGACGGGCTCACATAGCTCATCGGCGTGGCCTCGGACGTGGCCGGGATATCGGTGCGCCACACCTCTTCGCCGGTGAGCACGTCCATGGCCCGCAGCCGGTGATCGGCCACCCCGGCGACGAAGATCAGGCCGCCGCCGGTCACCACGGTGCCGGCGCGGATGAACATTCCCATGGGCAGCGGCAGGTAGCTCTTGATCCCGAGCGGGCCGAGATCCCGGCTGGTGCCCACCGGGCGCCGCCAGACCAGCTTGCGGGTGGTCAGATCGATGACGGCCAGCTCGCCGTAGGGTGGGCTCACGCACGGGGCGAACAGCGGCGAGAACAGCGGCGTGGTGAAAGCCGCGTACGGCGTGCCGGCCTGACGGCCGCCGAGAAAGAACACCGTGTCTTCGCTGACTTCGTCCCGGGGAATCAGCTTCACCACCATGGGCATGTGGATCACGTTGACCACGGCGAGCTGATTGGCCTCGTCCACGGCGATGCTGCCCCAGTTCATACCACCGCCGACGCCCGGGTTGAGCAGCGTGCCACCCAGCGACGGCGGCGTCAGCGGCCCCTCGTAACGCAGGGTGCGAAAGGTGAGACGACAGATCATGTGATCGATGGGCGTAATCCCCCACATGTCGGCTTCTGACAGCGGGTTGCGGTCGAAGCTCGGCATGCCGGTGGAAAACGGCTGGCTCTCGCTCGTCCACTCCTCCGCCACGTCGGTCTGCGGCACCGGGCGCTCGGTGACCTCCGCGAGGGGCTCGCCGGTGACCCGGTCGAGCATGAACAGCTGGCCGCGCTTGGTGGGCACCAGCACGGCTTTGCGCATCAATCCATCCACCGGTACATCCACCAGCGTCGGCTGGGACGGCACGTCCTGGTCCCAGATGTCGTGGTGGGTGGTCTGAAAATGCCAGCGCGCGCGGCCGGTCTCGCCATCGATGGCCACCACCGAGCTCGCGTACCTGTCCATGGCTTCGGTGCGGTGCCCGCCGAAGTAGTCGGGGGTAGCGTTGCCCGTGGGCACGTAGACCAGGCCGAGCTCGTCGTCGGCGCTGGTGAGACTCCAGACGTTGGGCGTACCGCGGGTGTAGCTCTCGCCCTCGGGCGGCAGGCCGGTGCGCGCTTCGTTGCCGAGATCCCAGGCCCACTTGAGCGCGCCGCTCATCGGGTCGAATCCGCGCACCACGCCGGAGGGCTCACCGGTCTCCTGGTTGTCGGCCACCCAGCCGCCGAGCACCAGGGTGTCGCGCGACAACGTCGGCGGTGAGGTCACGTAGTACCAGCCCGGCTTCACCTCACCCATGCCCGGCAGCAGGCTGATCTGGCCGTCGTCGCCGAAGTCGGCACAGCGTTCGCCGGTGCGCGCGTCCAGGGCAATGAGGCGAGCGTCCGTGGTGGCGGTGAACACGCGCTCCGGACACGCCTGCGGAATAGCGTCGGCGGGCGCCCGGTAGTAAGTGACGCCGCGGCAGGTGTCCCAGAAGGCGAACTTCGGCGTCTGGATCTTCGGGTCGTGGCGCCAGCGCTCGGCGCCGGTCTCCGCATCCAGGGCGATCACGACGTTCTGACCGGTGCACAGGTAGAGAGCGTCATCCACCTGCAGCGGCGTCGCCTTGAACGTGCCAGGGACCCCGGTGCGGTAGACCCAGGCCGGCTCCAACCGATCGACGTTGTCCCTGGTGATCTGGTCATAGGGGACATAGCGCGTTCCCGCCTTGGTCGCGCCGTAGTGGGCCCAGTCCCGGGCCGCCACCTGGACGCTGCCGAGGGCCGCCGGCGGGTCGCCGGAGAACGACGGCTGCCCGGACACCAGCAGGACCAGAACGGAGAGCACGACGCCGGCAGCGATTCCGCGGGTCGCCGCTGAATGCACGAGCGGCTGCGCCGGTCCCTGCTCGAGGCCGCGCCGGGTGCGCGGCAGCAGGAACCACAGGCCGAGCACGGCGAACAGGGCGATGCGCGCCACCAGACCCCAGCCGTCGAGACCCACTTCCAGCACGGCCCAGGCGATCGTGGCCAGCAGCAGCCAGCCGTAGATGGCGCCGCCGACCACGCGTCCGCGGGTCGTGAACCAGCCGCTGACAAGGAGCGCGACGCCCGCCCCGACGTAGTAGAACGAGCCGCCTCGCGCCGCCAGCAGCACGCCGCCGATCAGCAGGGCGAGGCCGATCACAATCAGAATGGCGCCGAGTACCCTCGGTTTCGGGTACGACCTCCCTGGCTCGGCCATGATCTCCCCAGTTCCGTTTCGAATTGCGGCCGCTCGACCCCACCGGCCGCGTGATCAGGCCTGTCCAATCATGCGGTCAGACCCTTCGAAACGCCAGTTCCTGGCTCCCGGGGTCTACAGCCCCGGGGGCATGTTGGCCCGTTCCGACTCCATGCGCTTCACCACCAGCGGGGCGGCGAATGCCCGGTCGAGATAGCTTCGCAGCCGCGGGTACGTGGCACCGTCGACCTCGAAGTCGCCGTACCGGGCCTGAATGAAGCACGTCACCACCGCCAGATCGGCGATGCTCAGTTGATCGCCCACCAGATACCCGGACTCCGGTACCAGGGATTCCAGATAGCGCAGGCACTCCGGAAGCGCCTGATCGAGGATGCTCGCGACCCGGGCCTCGTCCGTGGGCTGCTTCATGAGCTTCGGCTTCAGCATCCGCTCCTGGAACAACCCGGCACACTGTTCGATCAGCCGGCTGTCGGCGTATTCCTCGATCCAGCAGGCGCGAGCCTCCTGCTGCGGATCGCCCGGGTAGAGGGCGGGCTCCGGTGCGATCCGTTCGAGATAGCGGCAGATGACGCTGGTATCCGGAACCGTGAAGCCGTCGTGATCCAGCGCCGGGATCTTGCCCAGGGGGCTCATCGCCCGGAACTCGGGCGAAGAATCACCCGGAAAGGTCGGAATACTGTCGTAGTCGAGGCCTTTGTATTCGAGCGCCAGCATGGCCTTGCGCACGAACGGTGAGAGCGGCACGCCGTAAAGTGTGATCATGGGATTCCTCCCCGGGAAGGAATGACGATTCTACAGGAGTCATGACGCTGAAACTCCTAAGGAGCTTAGACAGACTTCATGCCTGGCGACATCGTCGGATTCTCGCGGCCACCCCGATCGACGACGGCCTGTGGCGGCAGGTCACGGACGGGATCCACGTACTGGCGGGCCTGCAGGCGCCGGAACTGGCACGACTGCGCGACCTCACGACTCTGTTCCTGCATCACAAGAAGTTCTACGGCGTCCACGAACTCGAGATCGACGACACGATCCGCCTGACCGTCGCCGCCCAGGCCTGCCTGCTGATCCTCGGCCACGAACTCGTGCATGACGAACCGTACCCCGGGTTTCGCACGCGACCCGGTCCGGCTCGGACCGCAACGTGGTGCTGCACGAATTCGCCCACAAGCTGGACTTTCTCGACGGCACGGCGAATGGCCATCCGCCATTGCAGCAGGGAATGTCGAATGAAACCTGGTCGAAGCTGTTTCTCGCTGCCTACGACCATCTGAACCGTCAGGTCGAGCACCATCACCACACGCCTTTCAACCCTTATGGGGCCACCGCACCGGCGGAGTTCTTCGCCGTGATGACCGAAGCATTCTTCCAGGTGCCCGGGCGGGTGCGGCAGGTCTACCCGCAGGTGTACGCCCAGCTCGCACTGTACTACCGGCAGGATCCGGCCGGTCGCTCGGTAAGCCGTTGATCGCTGCGGCAGCAGGCCGGCGTGCCTGGTCGGTTCCCTGCGCCCGCGTCCTTCAGTAGGATGCACACATCCCGAGAATCCCGCCGGACCATGAACCTGAAGAAGCTTCGCGAGGCCGAATCGCTGTTCCTGCATCGCTATCCCGGCGGCTTCGAGGGCGAAGAGATGCAGAAGATCGCGCGCAAGCACAACGTCGGAAGGCTTTCGGAGACAGCGGCCGAGCTCCTCGCCCGGCCCCGATTCAGCAACCCGGGCCAGGTTCTGGACGACATCGTCCGAATCGTCTCGCGCTCGTCGATGGTGTCGATGTTCGAGAAGCCTAAATTCCGCGACTACGTGAACGGGCTGGCCCGGGAAGATCGCGCCCTCCTCGTCGGCGCCTTCAAACGCCTGCTCCACGGCAACCAGGAACGGGGCTTCAACGAGATCGTCGACGTGCTGGGCGAGGGCAAGCTGGCGAAGTGGAGTCTGCTGACGATCTGTCCGCTGTATTTCCGGCCGCAGAGAGAAGTGTTCGTCAAGCCAACCACCACCAAGAACGTGATCCGCCAGTTCGAACTGGACGGACTGGTCTACAACCCGCGGCCGAGCTGGGCGTTCTATGCCGGGTATCGGGACGCCATCGAAACGATGAAGTCCAAGGTCAGCCCGCTGCTCTCGCCCAACAACGCCGCATTCACGGGATTCCTGATGATGTCCACCTCGGTGCGCTCATGATCGACGACTACGCCGACCGCCACCATCCCTTCGAGGGCTGCTTCAACTTCCGCGACATCGGCGGCTACCCGACCGTCGACGGCCGCCGGGTCCGCTGGGGCCGCTACTACCGCGCCGGCCGCCAGGACCGCATGACGGAACGCGACCTGGCGCGGATCCGGGCGCTCGGTATCAACACCCAGATCGACCTGCGGCGTCCCGACGAGGCCGCCGAGCAGGGCCGTGGACCCCTGGAAAGCCTGGGGGCGAGCTACCACAACATCGCCGTGATTCCGGAAGGCGGCACCGATCAGCTGAGCCGCCTGGTCGGAGATACCGGAATTTCCGGGCGCCGCTACATCGGCTACCTGGAGTTCGGGCCGGACTCCTGGCTCCGCCTGTTCGACATCTTTGCCCAGGCGCAGCACCATCCCCTGCTCATCCACTGCACCGCGGGCAAGGACCGGACCGGGGTATCCACCGCCTTTCTGCTCGCCGTGCTCGGCGTCGACCGCGCGCTGATCGAAGCCGACTACCGCCTCACCAACCTCGACGTGCCGCGCCAGGCGGATTTCATCGAATCCACCGTCGGTCTGCCAGCGGGCATGGATCGGGAAGCGCTGATGCATGCCGCCGGCGTTCCGGAGAACGCCATGGGCGAGTTCATCGACGGTCTGGAAGCGCGCTGGGGCGGGCCGCTCGAATACCTTCGCAGCATCGGCATCGACGATGGGACCATGGACGCGGTGCGCGAGAACTTCCTCGACGACTGAGGTTCGCTACACCGCGAAGGTGACTCCGACAGCTTCTTCCGACACCTGCCACAGCTGGCGCGCCATCGCCTGGGACCGGGACAGCAGACTCGACGAGACCTTGCGCGGACTGCCGCGCATCTCGCCGAGCCCGTCCGGTCCGATGTAGTCGCCGCCGCTCGCCTCCGGCGCGAATCCGGCGTACAGGGTCGGCAGCGCGCCGGCCTCCGCGGACTGCGCCACCACCGACGTGTACAGCTGCACCAGGGTTTCGCCGAACGCGGAGCCGAGCATTCGCGGGCCGGCGTAGCCGAGGTTGGTGGCGGCAATCCCCGGATGGCAGGCGACCGAGGCGATGTCCCGGTCCGCAGCGCGCAGACGCCGGTCGAACTCGTAGGCGAACAGCAGGTTGGCGAGCTTGGTCTGACCGTACGCCAGCCAGGGCTCGTAGAAGAAGCGTCCGTGCAGATTCTGAAAATTGATGAAGCCGAAGTTGTGAGCGAGGCTTGCCACCGTGACGACGCGGGCGCCCGCCGCCTGCAGCAGCAGCGGGTAGATCAGCGCGGTCAGCGCGAAGTGACCGAGATGGTTCACGCCGAACTGCGTCTCGAAACCGTCCTCGGTCTCGCGCCGGGGAATGGCCATCACGCCCGCATTGTTGATCAGCACGTCGAGGCGGCCGCCGCAGCGCCGTTTCAGTTCCTCCGCGCAGGCGCGCACCGAAGCAAGCGACGCCAGATCGAGGTGGACGAATTCCGCGGTGCCACTCGGATCGTCCTCAGCGAGCTTCGCACACGCCTCACCGGCGCTGGCCTCGTTGCGGCACGCCAGCAGCACTCGCGCGCCACGGTTCACCAGGGCCTTCGCCGCCTCGAAGCCGATACCGCTGTTGCCGCCGGTGATCGCGACCACGCGACCTGTCTGGGCGGGAAGATCCTGATTGGTCCAGGCCATGACGTTCCTCCGCAGTTCGGGCTCGAATCATAGCGCGCCGGGATTCAACTCGCGTCAAACCGGCGTAGACTTGCCGAGCGGTCTGCCGTCAGCCAGGAGCAAAACGATGAGTAAGCCCATCCTCTACGGAATTTCCTCCTCCCGGGCGCTGCGCTCGATCTGGGCGATGGAAGAGACCGGTATCGACTACGAGCAGGTGCCGACCAACTTCCGCGAAGACTCCAAGAGCCCCGAGTATCTGGCCGTGAACCCGAACGGCCGCATCCCGGCGCTGGTGGACGGCGACGTGGTGCTGTTCGAATCCATGGCCATCAACCTGTACCTGGCCAAGAAGTACGGCGGTCGCCTGTACCCGGACAACGCGGCAGACGAGGCCCGCACCTGGCAGTGGGGCGTCTGGGCCATCAGCGAGATCGAGCCCCTGCAGATGCAGATCGTGATTCAGAAGCTGTTCATTCCGAAGGACAAGCAGGACGCCGCCGTCATCGAACGCGCCGGCAAGAGCCTCAGCCGACCGCTCAAGGTCCTCGACGACGCCCTGAAGGACCGCGACTGGCTGGTGGGCGACCACTTCAGCATCGCCGATCTGAACGTCGCCGCGGTCATGGAACTGCTGCAGGCCATCAAGTTCGAACTGTCGCCGTTCGGCAACGTGCAGCGCTGGGTGAGCGCGTGTTACGCGCGGCCGTCGTTCGAGCGGGCCACGAGCCGGCCCTGAGCGACGCCGGCAGACTGCGCCGCGAAAAGCGCTAGGAAACCTGGCGCCGGGCGCGCAGGCTCCATGCGCAGAGCGCGAACGGAACGAGTACCGCAATCGACAGCAGCAGCAGCAGGATCTGCGGTCCAAAGCGGTCGCGCAGGCCGTTGATCACGACCTGGCGCTGCTGCTGATAGGCTGCCGCCACGGGCAGCACGTCGTTCTCAGCCGCATAGGACTCGTAGAACTGGAGCATGCGCCGCAGGCGCTCCGGCTCACGCCCGGCCAGGTCGTCGGTCTCCCCCGGGTCGCTGGCGATGTCGAACAGGCGCCAGCGGCCGTCCCCGACAGGGCCGCGATTCAGCACGATCTTGTAGTCACCGAGGAACAGGGCGGCGTTGCCCGCCAGTTCGTAGCCCACCGGCTCGTCCTCGGCGTACACGCGCTCGACGCGTCCCTCGATCAGCGGCATCAGACTGCGGCCGATCATGGGTTCCACCGGACGACCGCCGTAGTGACCGGCGGGCGCAGGCACGTCGCTCAGCTCGAGCAGCGTCGGCGCGATGTCGGTGACGTAGGCGAAAGCCCGGGACAGGGGTCGGGCGACGGGCAGCGTCTCTCCCGCCACGATCAACGGCACCCGCATGCCGCCCTCGCCGGCGTAGAACTTGTAGTACGCCAGCGGCGCGGCAGCCGCGCTGGCGAAGCTCGGACCGATGCTGTTGAAGCTGCCCTTCAGACCGAGGGTGTCGTAGTCCACGGAATAGTCCTGCAGACCCATCGCCAACCGACCGACCGGGGTGTCCGGATCGGCGGAGCCGCTCGCCTCGCTGCCGTTGTCCGAGGTGAAGACGAACACCGTGTCGGCGTAGCGGCCGGTGGCTTTGAGATGCGCGACGAGGCGGCCGATGTGGAAGTCCATGGCCTCGACCATGCCGGCATACACCGCCATGCGTTTCGCCTGGTAGCGCCGTTCCTGTGCACTCAGAGCCCCCCAGTCACCCGTGGTGCTCATCCGCACCATGGTGCTGTCCTCGGGGACCAGCCCGAGGGCGGCCGCGCGAAGATGGCGTTGCTGGCGTAACGAATCCCAGCCGGCGTCGTACACGCCCAGGTAACGGTCGGTGAATGCCTGCGGCGCCTGTACCGGGATGTGCACGGCCTGAAACGGCAGGTAGGCGAAAAACGGCTGGCCGTCGCCGCGATGGCTGTCGATGAACTCGATGGTCTTGTCCACCAGGTACTCGCTGGAATAGAAGTCCTCCGGCAGTTCCAGGGCCGCGCCGTCGGCATACCAGTTTGCCTTCTCGTAGATCGGAATGTAGGGCTTCTGCTCCCAGTTGTCGGCGCCGGTGTCGGCCAGCGCGACCGTGCGCTCGAAGCCGCGGCGGCTCGGCAGCAGGTCCGGGGTGTGGCCGAGGTGCCACTTGCCCGCCAGGTAGGTGTGATAGCCGGCGTCCTGCAGCAGCGTCGCCACCGTGACCACGTTGTGGCCGAGGGTACCGCGATAGTTGGCGTGCTCGCGCTGCTCCGGGGGCAGGGCTTCGGGGATGTTCGGCACCCCGTTGCGGTGGCTGTCGACACCGGTCAGCAGCATGGCGCGCGACGGTGCGCAGCTCGCGGCCGTGTGGTAGTTGCTGAAGCGAATGCCGTTCGCGGCCAGGGCCGAAAGCGTCGGCGTGCGGATCTCGCTGCCGTAGGGGGCGATGTCGCTGTAGCCGAGATCGTCGGCGAGGATCAGGACGATGTTGGGCCGCGCCGCCTGACCGCTGCCGGGCAACAGCAGCCCTGCCGCCACAAGGAGGACCGCCAGCCGGCTCAGCGACCTTCACCCAGCCGGATGGCGGCGAGCGCGAGGACGGCGGCAACGATCACTTCCGGCGCGATGAGGTGCATGGCCAGCGCCGCATCGTGAACCAGCCAGGCGACGATCCGGAACCCGGCCGCCAGACCGAGCAGCAGAATCGGGGCATGGAACCAGGCCCGCTGCCCCGTGATCGCGCCCATCAGGATGGTGATGCCGAGGGTGAGGAAGAACGCCGCCATGTCGCCGATCTGGGTGCTGCGCCCCACCCCCGAGAGCAGCGGCATGCCCAGCGCCTCGGCCGCCGCGGCCGGGTCCGTGACCCAGCGCAGGCCGATCACCACGAACAGAGCGCCGGACAACGCAACGATCGCCCGAAGAACCCGATTCAACACCAACGCACTCCCACTGATCGCCGCGCCCGACGCCGCCACCGTGCCTCAGACCGGATTGGCGCGGATGAACTCGATCACGATCCGCGCAAGCTCGCCACCGGCGTCGTCCTGGAGGAAGTGGCCCGCGCCGCCGATAATCGCATGCTTCTGCCCCGCCGCGCCGGGCACCGTCTCGATGAAGCGCTTCTCGCCGCCCCGGGTGACCGGATCCGAGTCGCTGAAGGCGGTCAGGAACGGTTTGTCGAACCTGGCGAAAACCTTCCAGGCCGCACGGTTCGCCGGCACCGCCGGATTGTCCGGAATGATCGGCACCAGCGAAGGAAACTGCCGGGCACCCTGCAGGTACTCCTCCGACGGGAACGGTGCCGCGTAGGCCGCGTACTCCGCATCCGAGCATTGCTTGAGCGACGCCCGCACCACCATCGCCGGATCGAAGTCGGGATAGGCATCGCAGTGCTTCACCCAGTACATGAACGGCGGGCGGTCCCCCATGGGGCCGGCCAGCTTGGCCGCCATCTCCGGCAGCGGCAGCGCCGGCGTGGCGTCCATCAGCTCGTGAAGCTTCGGCGCCATGGCGTCCGGGATGTCCTTCGCATCCGGCAGGCCCGTATTGGCGGCCACGACGCGGGCGAAACGCTGTGGATTTTCCGCCACCAGGCGCAGGCCGATCAGACCGCCCCAGTCCTGGCCGAAGAGCGTCATGCCGGTGAGGTCGAGCGCCTCCAGCAGGCCCTTCACCCACAGCACGTGGTTGGCGTAGCTGTAGTCGGCGCGGCTTGAGGGCTTGTCCGACCTGCCGAAGCCGATCAGATCCGGCGCGATCACCCGATACCCCGCCCGGGTGAGCGGCGGAATCATCTTCCGGTACAGGTACGACCAGGTCGGCTGACCGTGCAGGCACAGCACCACCTCACCCTGTCCTTCATCCAGGTAGTGCATGCGCAGGCGGCCGCCCTGGCCGTCGGGCACGTCGACGTAGTGGGGCTCGAACGGATAATCGGGCAGATTCTCGAAGCGTTGCTCCGGCGTTCTCAGGATGTCCATGGACGTCTCCGTATCAGTACGCGATCAGTTCGGCCAGTAGATGTACTCGTCACCTTCCACGTACGGCTGGCCGCCGTGTTTGTCGATCAGTTGCGGGGAGTTCAACACCGACGGCCACAGGGGCTCCGCCTGCTCGGCATTGTGGGCAGTCAGCAGGGCCTCCAGCTCGCGCACCTTCGCCGGCTCCCGGGAGGCGAGGTTCACCTGCTCGGTGGGGTCCACGGCCAGATCGAACAGCCAGCGCTTGTCCGGTTGATCCGCACGGATCAGTTTCCAGCCCAGATGCTGCACCGACTGATGATGGCCTTCGCGCCAGAACAGGGTCTCGTGGGGCGTGCCCGACGCTGCGCCGGTGATGAACGGCAACAGGCCGACGCCGTCGAGCTTGCGGTCGTCGGGCACCTGCGCCCCCGCAGCGGCCGCGAAGGTGTGAAACAGATCGATGTGATGTACCGGCGCATCGACGGTGGTGCCCGGGGCGACCTTTGCCGGCCAGCGGGCCATGAACGGCACGTGCGTACCGCCCTCGAAGTGGGTCAGCTTCCAGCCCCGATAGGGCTTGTTGACGTCGGGAAGTTGAATATATGCGGCCCCGCCGTTGTCACTGGTGACCAGAACGAGGGTGTTGTCGGCGAGCCCCAGTTCCTGGAGTTTCTCCATGACCCGGCCGACGCTGCGGTCCACGGAGCGGATCATGGCGGCATAGACCCGCAGATGATGGTCCTCGATGTGAGCGAACTCGTCGTAATCCGCGCGCGTCGCCTGCAGCGGATTGTGGATACCCCAGTGGGCCAGGTAGAGAAAGAACGGCCGGTGGCGGTTGTTGTCGATGACCTTGAGCGCTTCGTCGGTATAGTAGTCGGTGAGGTAGCCGTCCGGCTGAAAGCGCTCGCCGCCGTTGAACTGCGCCGCATACTCCGCGAACGTCCACACCATGCGCTCGATGCCGTCTTCAGGGCGCTTGGCATTGACCACGTCGGGATGGTCTTCCGGCAGGTACAGGGCGCCGGCCATGTACAGGCTGTCGTCGAACCCCTGGTCCTCGGGGCGCATGCCATGGGTGCCCCCGAGATGCCACTTGCCGATGTGGGCGGTGTAGTAGCCGGCGTCCTGCAGCGCTTCGGCGATGGTGATCTCCTCCGGCGGCATGCCCAGGTCCTGCATGTCCGGCAGCTGCTCGACCCTGGCCATGTCGATGTAGCTCGGGAGCACCGGCTGGTTGATCTCCTGCATCCAGGAAAAGATCGTCGCACCGACCCGCGGAAACGGCGTGAACTCGAAACCGAAGCGGGTGGAGTAACGGCCGGTCAGAATGCTGGCCCGGGACGGCGCGCACACCGCATTGGCCGCATAGCCATGGGTGAAGGTGACGCCCTCATGGGCGATGGCATCGATGTTCGGGGTCATCACCGAGCCGTCGGCGGCGCCGCCGTTGTACAGGGAGATGTCGTTGAAGCCCATGTCGTCCATGAGAATCAGGACGATGTTGGGCGAGCGTTCGCCCGGCGGCGCCGATGGGCTGGCCGGACCCTGCGGCCACCGGGTGGGGACGTTCTCGGGAACGGGTGAGACGATCTGCCGGAGTTTCGGCGCGCCCCAGACCAGCAGTTCGATACGGTACTGCCAGGCCAGCGCGCCCGCCGCCGCAAGCACCGCCACCACGGCAATCAATTTTCGCACCACCCTTTCCCCTCACGCTGCGCTCCGTGCGCGATGGTACACGCACTTTTAATGTTGGTCATTATCTTCGCGGCGTGCTAAAAGTCACCGGGTCATTGAGATACGTCGGCGATGCAGGTCCAGACCAGAATCCGTTCCAGCGCCATGCGCGTGCTGTCTTCGGAACGCTACCTCGACTTCCTGCGGGCCAGAGCGCGGCTCGCGCGCCGGGTCCGAGGCGCCGCCCCGGCGGTGCACTACTTCCACGAGGTCGACGATCCCTACAGCCACCTGGCGGTGCAGAAGCTCGACCAGCTGCGCGACGCGTATCCGGTGACGTTCCGACCGCATCTGGTATCCAAACCAGGGGCCGAGTACCAGGGCAGCAGCCGGCACTTCGACCACTGGGCGCTGCGCGACGCGCTGAGCGTGGCCGCCGACTACGGCACCACGTTTCCACCACGGGATCCTGCCGCACCGGCCCCGTCGGCCGAACGCCTCGCCGCCGCCAACGACGCCCTGGCGCCCCATCTGACGACGCCCGACTTCGCCCGGGTCGCGACGGCCACGGGCGAGGCGTTCTGGTCGGGAACACAGCCACCCGGGGGCACGACCGGACAGGGCCCCGGCCGTCGAGCGATAGCCGAAGGCAACGCCCTGCGGCAGCGGCTCGGCCACTACCTGGGAGGCATGTTCCACTTCGACGGCGAGTGGTTCTGGGGCATCGACCGGATCCGGTCGCTGGAGCAGAGGCTTCGAGCGGAGGGCTACGGTGACGACAGCGCTGCCCTGTGCGTCCCGGAGCCTAAGCCCGCCAACAGCGCCGGCCTGGCGGCCGGCCACGTGGTGCTCGAGTACTTTCCCTCCCTGCGCAGCCCCTACACCGCCATCGGCCACCCGCGGGTCCTCGATCTGATCGCGCGCAGCGGCGTGACCGTGGCGGTTCGACCGGTGATGCCCATGCTCATGCGCGGCGTTCCGGCGCCGCGGTCAAAGCAGCGCTACATCATCGTCGACGCCGGGCGCGAAGCCCGCTTTCACGGCGTGCCTTTCGGGCGCATCGTCGACCCGTTCGGCGAGCCGGTCAAACGGGCCTTCGCACTGTTTCCCGGCGCGGTCGCCCTGGGCAAAGGCATGGAGTTCGTCACCGCCTACCTGTCCGCTGCCTGGGCCGAGGGCGTGGACATCACCAGCGATGACGGGCTGCGCCACGTTGCCGCCCGCGCCGCGCTCGACTGGACCGAGCTGCTCGAGGCCTGCGAGGGAACCGACTGGCACTCCGTCCTGGACGACAACCTGCAGCGCATGCTCGCGGCCGGTCTCTGGGGCGTACCGAGCTTCCGGGTGAGCGGCGGCCGCGCCGCTGCGGACGACGCTCCCGCGTACGCCTGCTGGGGTCAAGACCGGATCTGGCGCGTGGCGAACGAAATCGCCAGGAGAGCGTGAATCGGACCGCGCGCTCCGGCGCAAGCGACCGACACCCGTCTCGCCGACGCCGAAGCGAAGGAAGCTTGTCTTTTCCCGGCCAGTTGGTCAAGCTGTGGCGATCCGCGTGTGAAACGATCGTTGTCGTCGGATACTGAGCGAGTCGTATACCGTAACCAGACCGCGAGGGTTACAGCGTGAGCAAAGACCGTTTCAGCCGTCCTGACCTGCCGAGAACGGCCCCGTACCACGACATGGCGAGCCTGCTCAACGTGGCCAGCTCGCGACGCCACCCGGACGCTCCTCCGGGGGCCGCGGCGGAAGAAGCATCGCGAGCGGGCCCCGACTTCGTCACCAGCGGCGTCCGCGCCGCCTATCAGGTGATCGATACCTACATGAACCAGGGCCAGAAGGTGGCCCGCCAGCTCGGCAAGCTGTCCTATGCCCCCCTGCGTCTGGGGCGCCGGATTCCCGATTTTCAGGCCCGCTGGCTGCAGTTGAGCAACGACCTCATGGCCGACTGGTTCGACCTGGTTGGTCTGTACAGCGAGGCCGTGATGTCTCTCGGCGAGAACGGCGCCGAGGAGGGCCCTGCCGCGCCCCAGGGCGGCGCGGAGCAGCACCCCGATGCGTCCGGGTCGACTCTGACCGTCGACTACGAAGTCGTCTCGCCGCGACCGGCCCGGCTCCACCACGAGTTCTTCAGTCATCGTGCCACGCCCGATCTGGCGACTCACGGCCTGCGCAGCCTCGATCCCACCCTCGAGCCGATCGACGTCGGATTCGAGCCTGTACCCGGTGAAGATCGGGTCGTGATCAAGATCCGCATTCCCGCCGATCAACCTGCCGGGACCTATTCCGGTGCGCTGCTCGACGCGACCAGCGCAGACGCCGTCGGCACGCTGAGCCTGAGACTCGGCTGACGATGTCCGCCGGCCCGTCAGTCCGCCGGTCGACGGCTCCGCGACTGGTGCCTGAACTTCTCGAGGAATACGGCGCGTTGACGCGCCAGGCAGTCAAGCGCTATCTGCCCGCGCGCGAACCGCGCCGCCACCTCTACGACCTGGTTACCGACTACCCCAGCCGGGGCGGCAAGATGATGCGACCGAGCATCTGCATCGCCAACGCCCGGGCGTTCGGCGGTCGGCTCGAAGACGCACTGAATACCGCCTGTTCCCTCGAACTCCTGCACAACGCTCTGCTCATCCACGACGACATCGAAGACGAAAGCGAAGAGCGGCGAGGTCTTCCGACCATGCATGTTGAGCACGGCGTGCCGATCGCCATCAACGTGGGAGATACCCTGACGCTGCTGAGCCTGCGACCGCTGATCGAGAATCAGTCGGCGCTCGGCGGCTCCCTGGCGCTGCAGGTGCTGGAGGAAACGGAACACATGGCACGCGAATCCGCCGAAGGCCAGGCGATCGAACTCGGCTGGCGGCGCGACAACTCGACGGACGTCCGCGAAGCCGACTACCTGGAGATGGTGCTGAAGAAAACCTGCTGGCTCGCCACGATCCACCCCTGTCGCACGGGAGCCCTGATCGGCACCCGGGGCCAGGTCGACACGGACCGCTTCATCCGCTTCGGTTTCTTTCTCGGCGCAGCGTTTCAGATTCAGGACGATCTGCTCAACCTCGTGGCCGACCCCCACTACGGCAAGGAGCGCGACGGCGACCTCTGGGAGGGGAAGCGCACGCTCATGATCATCCGCCTGTTCCAGGAGAGCACCAGCGAAGAGCGCGAGCGCCTCGCGCGCACCCTGAGTCTGGCGCGCGCCGACAAATGCGCATCGGAAGTCGCCTGGATTCGCGAGCGCATGGACGCCTATGGGTGCATCGACTACGCCCGTCAGGTGGCTTTCGGCCTGGCAGGCGCGGCGCTGGAGGAGTTCTACGCCGTGTACCAGGGACTACCGGATTCCAGGGACAGGAGCTTCATCGAGGGATTGTGTACCTGGGTTTTCGAGCGCAGCTGAGGCGGAGAAAGACCATGAGCGAAGAACGACTCGCGCCGCTGGAGAACCCGGTCTTCAATCTGTCGCGCGGACCGTCGACGGTTACCGCCCCGCCACCGTTCGACTTCACCGGCGTGACCATGCGCTTCTTCCCGCTGAAGGCCGACTTTCTCGCGCTCGCGAAGTTCTGCGACGCGTACCTGAACATCGCCGCCGACTTCGCCTACTTCCGACCGGCCATGCCGTACGTGATGCTGTGCATCGTCGACTACGGCAGGATGTCGCTGGAAGCCGGGAACCTGGGCTGGACCTCGCAGAACGAGCTGCTTTTTTCCGTGCCACTGGAGTGGTACCGGCCGGTCGACGGCGAGTGGGTCTTCCACGATCTGGCCCAGGTCGCACCGTTCATTTTCGTCGACAACGAGTCCTCGCAGATCGGCGGCCGCGAAGTCTTCGGCTGGCCCAAGGTCCAGGGCTGGTTCGGTCCCGGCGTCGCACCGTGGACCCGACCGCCGCGCCAGCCGCGGGAACTCATGGACCTGGAGACCCGGGTCTTTCGCGAGCTCTACGCCGACGAGCGGCCGGAGCCGAGAAAGCTGCTCACCGTGATCGAACAGCCGCCATTCAGCTTCACGACCATGCCGCCGGAACTGGACTCGACGCTCAATCCCCTGATCAACCTGAGCAAGGCGATGCTGGGCTGGTCCCGGCTGATGATGCAGAGCTTCGAGTCGCTGACCACGCCCGCCATGCGCGGCTACTCGCCGATCGACCGCGAAACCCTGCCCAACCTCGCCACCGTGGCCATGCGTTACGTCAACGTGTTCACCGAGAACTTCCAGGCGAACACCATCAATCTGAAGCAGATGCGCGACGCCTCCGACCCGACCAGGGCGTGCTACCAGGCACTGACCAACGCCAGAATGGAGATTCTGCAGTTCCGGCGCGGCGGTATGCTCGGCGACACGACCCTCGCCACCGGCGACCCCTGCGCGGGATTCAGCCTGCGCCTGCATCGCTATCCGTCACACCCGATCATCGACACTCTGGGCCTGGACGTGGCCGAGGAGACGACACACGAGGGCGAACGCATCGCCACGCTGAAACCCGTGCTGCCGTTCTGGCAGGAAGTCGACCTGCGCTACCTCACCGGCGAGAACATCGCGTGGCGGGTGAAACACCCGGTGCAGGCGCGCTGGCGCAACGCCACCCGGGAACAGCCCCGCGACCCGCAGAAGACGGTTTCCGCGAACGACCTGGGCCTCTACAACACCATCGGCTCCGGTGGCCTGCAGGTGGCTACCGGTCCGTTCCGCTTTCCTAACGCCACCATCCGCGTGCTTCCCCTGCTGGCCAACCGCGAGCGCCTCGAGGCGTTCTTCAAACCCTACGGCCCGTCGGAACTGGGCGACGGGGCCACGCGGTCGCTGCTCGGTGAGGTGCCATCGGAGATCGCGCGATTCCGCCCCTGGGGCAGGTACGTTTATCTGATCATCACCAGCTTCGACCAGACCTCCAGCGAGTCGAACAACATGGGCCGCTGGGCCGACAAGCAGATCCAGTTCGCCGTTCCGGTGTTGTGGTACCAGGGGGAGCGGCTGGTGAGTTCCGGTTTCGTTTCACCGTACATGTTTTCCAACAGCACCATCGGCGCGACCACCGACCGCGAGGTCAACGGTTTTACGACGGTCGAGGCGGCGATCGACAGCCCGGCGAATGCCTGGCTCGCCGATGCCGGTCCGGTCGTCGACGTCCAGTCTTTGATGCGACTCAGCATGAGCGTGTTCCCTGCCCTGAACGTGGGCCAGGAGAGCGAATTGCGCACCCTCATGGAGGTGGTGGACGGTCACCTGGTCGGCTGGCAGGACCGGCGGACCTGGAACGAGGTGGCGGAAACCTGGGGCAAGGCGGCAAAGGAGGACGCTCAGTCGATGCATCGTCGTTCTCTGGAGAACGGCGGCAGTCGATTCACCCACCTGCGCGCCCTGGCCCTGGAGCTGCTTGCCAATCGTCTGCCGTTCAATCAGTTCTCGTTCAAGCAGTTTCGCGACGCCGAGCGTCCGCTGCAGGCCTGCTACCAGGAGCTGGTCAAGACAAGGACCGTGATCGAACGAATCCACGATCTACGGGAAATCGAGAAACCGCTGCACGTCAAGATCAGCCGCTACCCGACCCAGCCCATCGTCGACGAGCTGGGTCTGCTGGTACACAGCCGGCACACCTCGCGCGATGCCGACGTCGACTGTCTGGCGCCGCTGCGGCCTTTCTACCTGAAAGCCGATCTGCGCGTCGAGCTGGCCGACAACATCTGCTGGCGCTCGGGCTCCACCACCTGGTCCCTGCCGCCCATGCGCCTCGGCCGTGCCCGCGATGACGCACCGGGCCCGGGCAGACCGTATTTCCAACTCGACGGCCCGACCGCGGTCAGCGGCGACATGGTGCCGGCCGCTGACCACCGGCCGCAGCGGCTGCGGAAGACCGTGCAGGAGAATCACGGAACTCGACTCGACCGCGAGGTCGCTCGGGGAGCCCTGACGTCCGACCTGGAGCCGCAGATGGTCGTCAGTGCCACGCTCAGCCGGGAGTGGGGACACTGGGGAAATCCCCGCTGGTACAAGGCGCAGCAGCAGACGCCAAGGATCGCCCAGCTGCCCGATTTCGTGATCCGTCGCGACGAGGTGGGCATGGCCAAGGACGAGCTGTTCCCCGAGAACCAACGCGTTTCCAACGTCGGCGACGAAGCCGACTACTGGGCGCCATGAATCGGCGCCGACCCGCACGGACCCGGGCATCCAGACGGCTGAAGCGGTAACGAGGAGCGGGCGTGGCGAAACAGAAACGCGTGAAGGTGGCCATCGTCGGCGGGGGCTGCGCCGCCGTGACGGCCGCATTCGAACTGAGCCGTCCGGAGCACGAAGGTCGCTACGACATCACCCTGTACCAGCAGGGCTGGCGCCTGGGCGGCAAAGGTGCCTCAGGGCGGGGCGTGAACGGACGTATCGAGGAGCACGGCATCCATCTGTGGATGGGCCACTACGACAACGCCTTCCACCTGATGCGCGAGTGTTACCGGGAGCTCGACCGCGATCCGCGTACCTGTCCCCTCGCTGACTGGACCGACGCCTTCGTCCCGGACCCGTACATCGGTATCACCGACGTCGCCCGCAGCGACGGACAACAGGTGGAATGGCAGCGGCTCATGGCCAGCTTCACTCCGTTTCCGGGCCTTCCCGGCGACCCCTATGACGACAGCATGCCCATCACCGTCATTGGCTACCTCACCCGGTCCGCGAAGCTGCTCTACATCCTGCTGCAGGCGGCCGACGGTGCCGCCCGCCGCGCGCCAGGCGGGCAGGACCACCCGGCAAGCGCTCACCGTGAATCCACCGAGAACGGATTTTCCACGGAAGCGCTGGTGGCGGCCATGTCCCGGTGGCTCAACTACGGAGAACTCGCCACCTACACGGCGGTGCTGCAGGGAGTCGCGTTGCTGGAGAGCGCGTTCGCCATGGTGCCGCAGATCTCCGAGGGTCTGCTCGGGCGCTTTCTCGACGCCGTTCGCGACGGCACCCGGCGATTGCTCGAGCCGCTGCTCGCCGGGGATCCGCAGAACCGCTATCTCTGGGAGATCATCGACATCGTCCTGGCAACGCTGCGCGGGGCCGTGCGCTTCGGACTCGCCACCGACCCCCGCGGATTCGACGCCATCAACGACTACGACGCGCGCGAGTGGCTGCTGCTGAACGGCGCATCGGAACGCTCGGTGGAGTCCGGATTCGTCCGCGGGCTCTATGACCTGGCTTTCGCATACGAAGACGGCGACCCGGAGCGGCCGGCGATCGCGGCGGGGCAGGGTCTGCGGGGCGGATTCCGCATGCTGTTCACCTACCGCGGTTCGCTGTTCTGGAAGATGCAGGCCGGCATGGGCGACGTGGTTTTTGCACCGTTCTACGAGGTGCTGAGAAATCGCGGTGTGCGCTTCGAGTTCTTTCATCGTCTGGAGAACGTCGCGCTGGGCAAGCCGGCAAAGGGCGAGAAGCCGTTCATCCGCAAGCTCGCGTTCGACGTGCAGGCCGAGGTCGAACAGGGCGGCGAGTACCAGCCTCTGGTCGACTTTCACGGCCTGCCCTGCTGGCCGGCGCAGCCCGACTGGCACCAGCTCGTGCGCGGCGACGAGCTGCACGCCGAGGGTCGGCAGTTCGAATCCTGGTGGGACGATCGACGCGAATCGCAGAAGACCCTGAAGGTCGGCCGGGATTTCGACTGTGTCATCCTCGGCATCAGCATCGGTGCCATACCTCACGTCTGTAGCGAACTGGTCGAAGCGGATCCACGCTGGCGCACCATGGTCGAGCAGGTCAAGACCGTGCCCACCCAGTGTTTTCAGATCTGGATGAAGCAGGGTATGGACGGCGTCGGCTGGCACGAGCCACCCCCCAACCTGTCGGCGTTCGTCGAGCCGTTCGACACGTGGGCGGACATGAGCCACCTGGCGCCGGTGGAAAGCTGGCCCTGCGAGCCCGGATCGATCGCCTATTTCTGCAACGCTCTGCCGGAAGAAACGCCGCATACGCAGTTGGACCGGAGGAGGAAGAAGTATCCGAACAAGCGCCACAAAGCCGTACGCCGGAACGCGATCCGCTTTCTCGACCGAGACATCGTGCATCTCTGGCCGGATGCGCAGAAGGCGCCCGGTGAGTTCCGCTGGGGGCTGCTCATGAACCCCGGAGACGACAGTACCGAGGAGCATCCGGACGCCGGGGAAGAAGCGTTCGACGGCCAGTTCTGGATTGCCAACGTCAATCCGACCGACCGCTACGTGCTGTCGCTTCCCGGCACGTTGCAGCACCGCATATCGCCGCTGGACGGCACCTACGACAACCTGATTATCACCGGGGACTGGACCGACTGCGGCTTCAACTTCGGCTGCGTCGAAGCGGCCGTGATGTCGGGACGCCTGGCCGCGCATGCGTTGAGTCTGACGCCACGCCTGGAAGACATCTTTGGCTTCGACCACCCCTGAGCCGTCCGCCTGCGCGCGCCGCGGCGGGCTCCTCGACGCGTACTACCGCGCGTTCTTCAGCGATCCGGTTCTGCGCGCGTGGTACGGGGACAGCGGCTACGCCAACCTCGGACTCTGGAACGACGGCGTCGACGACGCGGCCGCTGCCGGCGACGCGCTGGTCGACGCCCTGATCGAACGCGTCCCCCGGGGTCTGAGCGGCGCGGTGCTCGATGTCGCCTGCGGCCAGGGCGGCAGCACCGCCAGGCTGTCCCGTCACACCGACCCCGCGCGGGTAACGGCCATCGGCTCCTCCGCGGAGCAACTCACGGCGGCGCGCCGGCGCACGCCAGAGAGCGTCTTCCTGCAGATGGACGCGTCACGACTGGCCTTCGCCAGTGGCTCGTTCGACGTCGTGCTGTGCGTGGAGGCAGCCTTTCACTTCGACACCCGCGCGCGTTTCCTCGCCGAGGCGTACCGCGTGCTGAAGCCCGGCGGAAGTCTCGTGCTATCGGATCTGCTGATGAACGACGGCACGCCGCTGGTACCCGAGGGAAACCACGTTCCCGGTCTCGCCGCCTATGCGGAACTGCTGCAGCGGCAGGGCTTTCAGGACGTCCGAACCGAAGACGTGACGAGGCGCACCTGGCGCGCCTACCGGCGCCGCCTGACCGCCTTCATCTGCGCGCGGACGGAGCGCTGGCGCAGCGCGGCCGGCGTCCGCGATCTGCTGACGGCAAACGCCGGTCTGGCATGGGCCATACGCGCCTGCGTGCTGGCGAGCGCGACCAAACCGACCCCTGGGCACGGCTGACCGACGCCCACGGCGTCAGGCCGCGCCTACGGAGACGCGACGGCGCCGTCCAGGTAGCCCTGCTCCCGATACCAGTCGATCGAATCGGCCAGCGTCCGGGACAGAGGCATGGGAGCGATTCCGAGTCGACGCTGCGCCGGGCTCGGCTGCTCCCAGCTCTGCTCGAGCAGCAGCATGGCGCCGACCGCCGGATACGCAACCGGGCTGAGTCCGGCCCGGGACAGCAGTTCGTTGCCGTAGAAGGCCGCCGACGTGAGAGCGGCGGGCACGTTCCTGGTCGGCGGCGCGACCCCGGCGCGACGACAGATCGACGCCGTGAGCGCATCGACCGTCGTGTTGTGGCCCGTGAGCGGAATCTGCCGGCCGAAGCACGCCTGCTCGAATGCCACCCGAATGGCGCGGGCCACGTCGCGTACGTCGATCACGTTCAGTTCGTGACCGTTGGTCGCGGGTACCCGGCCGAGCGCCAGCAGCGGAATCAGGCAGAGTTCCGGTGCCTTGAGATCCCAGGGCCCGAGACACATGGTCGGATTGACGATGATGCTACGGACCCGGCTCGCCGCCTCCAGCACCCGTTCCTCCATCGCCGCCTTGTGCGCGAAGTAGGGATGCAGGACCTCGAGGGCGTTACGCTGGAGCGTGCCGAGCCAGGTCCGCTGCCGTGCCAGCGTGGTGAACGAGCTGACGTGGACGAAGCAGGCGTCGTGGATTCTGCAGGCCTCGAGCAATGCCGCCATGCGGCGCTGCGCCGGGCTGTGCGAAGCCGAGCCATTGGAGTCTTCGCCCAGCCACAGATGGTAGGGTGCCGCCGCATCCACCACCAGGCGATGCCCCGCCACGAGGGCGCAGACGTCGTCGAACCCGTCATCGCCGACCCGCCGGTGATCGATGTCCAGGCCGGCCAGATTCGCTGCCCGCACGCCCTGGCGGCTGGTCGTCGTGATCCGCCAGCCGCTGTCGAGCAGATCGCGCACCACGGCATTGCCGAGATGCCCGGTGGCGCCTACCACGAGGGCCGTGGAAGGGTCTCGATCCGACGGCGGCGTCATGAAACCGAACCGGCGGTTTCGGCGCGGATACGCCGAAGCATCTCCGCGGCGCTTCTCACGTGGGTGGTCTCTCGGCCCTCTGCGAACCAGCCGAGCACCTGGGTGAGTCGGTTCTCTACCTCCGCACCGCGTCCCAGTTCCCGAAGGACACCGGCCAGCGCCGTGGTGGCGCGCAGTTCGTCGAGCCGGAGCCGCCGCGCCCGGGCGATGTCGATGCTCCGGGCCAGGCTGATTTCGGCCGTCGCGACGTCCCCGGCACCTGCCAGCAGCACCCCGCGCAGCCGGTGGGCGTCCGGCTCGCCAACGCGCCCGCCGTTGGTCTCGCAGATCACCAGACATTCGTCGATGACGGCCAGCGCCTCATCCGATTGTCCGAGCCGAACATGCGTCTCCGCCAGCATCATCAGGCGATGGGGGAGCGCGATCAGGGTTCCCATGGTCCGCGTGGCATCGATGGAGTCGCGCATTGCCGACGTCTGATTTTCACGCCCCAGCACCGCGGCGGCCCAACCGATGTGCAGCCGCGAAGACTGCAGCGTCTGTGCCAGGCCCTGCTCTTCCGATATGGCGTGCGTGCGCCGGGCGATCGCCGCGATTTCCTCAGCTGGCCGTGCCAGTTCGTGCGAAACCATCGCCTGATGCGTCAGCGCCTGCGCCAATGCAAACGGATCACCCGATCGTTCCGTCACATCCACGACTTCGCAGATGCTGTCCCAGGCCTGATCCAGGTACCCGGCCAGCGCAAGCCCCCAGCACTGCACCACCCAGGCGAGGAACGCAGCGGAGTTCCGCGCCGCGGACGAGGCGTCCGGCGACGCAACCCGGGTCCGCGATCGAATCCGTTCCGCGATTGGACTCAGATACCCCAGCGCCCGCTCCGGCTCGCCGAGAAAGAACGCATTGGAGCCGAGGGCGTACGCGGCGAGGTCCTGGTCACGTTCGACTCCGCCGCTGGCCGCGGCTCTGAGCTTCTCCGCCGCTTCCGCGCTGCTGCGCCGCTCTCCGCGCACGGCGCGATAGGCCCAGATGTTGAACAGTGTCAACGTCAGCCCGCTCTGACGTTCGCTGCGGCCGACCAGTTCCAGCGTTCGGCTGTAGAGCCGTTCGAGCTCGGGATAGGTGTAACCGTAGCGCGCTGAGAGGGGGGGGCCCATCATCTGCAGCAGGCCGATCTCCCGCGCGTCGCGGTCGGCACCTTCCGGTTCGAAGGTCAACGACTTCAGCGCGCGATTCAAGTGATGAATCGCCTCGTCGTAGGCGCTGGCCGCAAGCGCCCGGCCGGCGGCACTGCGATAGGCGTCGACCGCCTCGGCGTGCCGGCCGGCTTCTTCGTAGTGCCAGGCGAGGATTTCCGGCTCGTTCTCCGCAACGGACGGAAATCGTGCAACCAGACAGCGCGCCACCTGGTCGTGCAGTTCGCGGCGCCTGCGCAGCAGCAGCGATCGGTAGGCAACGTCCTGAACCAGCGCGTGCTTGAACATGAATGTGGCGTGCGGCAGCTCACCGGTGCGGATCAGCAGGCCGGAATCGACCACCCGCTGCAGAGAATCTCTGACGTTCCGGTCTGTGGTATCGATCACGGCGGCCAGCACTTCGAAACGAAAACGGCGACCCAGCAACGCGCCGAGCTGAGCCATCTCCTTGGCCGAGCCAAGCGAGTCGAGACGTGCCATCAGCAGGTCGCGGAGCGTCTCGGGTACCACCTGCTGCTGATCGATGACCTCCAGCGACGTCGGAACGCCCCGTTCCAGCACGCTGCGGGTCAGCTCCTCCAGAAACAGAGGAATACCGTCGGTCCGCTCGACCAGCTCACGACGAAGCGCTGCGGGAACCTCTCTGTAGGCAGAGACGATCGCCTCGGCCTCGCCGTCGTTCAGGCGTTGCAGCTCGATCACACTCTGGTGAGACGGCGGCGACCACATGGGTACGAATTCCGGGCGGTAAGACATCACGGCAAGTACCGGGGCATCGCGCAACCGCTGCACGAGCAGCCCGAGAAGTTCCAGGGTCGAGGGATCCGACCAATGCAGATCCTCGAAAGCAATGACCCTGGGCCGTGCTTCGATGCTCTGCAGCAGCAGGTCCACGACGAGTCCCAGGGTTCGCTTGCGTCGAACCACCGGATTCGGCGCTGGCGCGCCGTCCCGCTGTGCAGGCAATCCGAGCAGGCTCGAGATCATGTCTTCCGCATCGGTGGCCGGATTCAGATCCGCCAGTCCGGCACGCACCTTGATTCGACGCACCTGAGGCTCGTCTTCACGCTGGATCCCCAGCGCCTGAGCAACCAGCTGGGCGACCGGGTAGAGCGCGGTGTTCTGGTGATAGGCGGAACAGTGACAGGTGAGCCACTGCTCGGGGCCGATGGCGGAGCTCGCGCGGACCTCGCGCTGCAGGCGGGTCTTGCCCATCCCGGGCTCACCCTTGATCAGCAGCACCCGCCCGGCGCCCTCGGACGCCTGCTGGAGCAGGGACAGCATCGTCCGGACCTCGAGCTCGCGGCCGACGAACGGCGTGCGCTGCAGCTGCTCTTCTGCGGGCTCGCGGCCGGCGCTTACGGTTCCTTCGACCCGATACAGGCGGACCGGGTCGGTCACGCCTTTCAACGAGCGGTCACCGATGTCGACCAATTCGAACCGGGAGCGGACGAGGGCGCGGGTCGCCCGTGTCAGCAGCAGGCTGCCCGGTTCGGCTTCGGCCTGGACCCGAGCCGCCACGTTCGGTGTCGCCCCGAGCGCCAGGTTCTCGGTATTGGTACCCTGCCGGCCGATTTCCCCGGTGACCACGGGCCCCGTATGCACGCCGATGCGCAGCGCCAGAGACACACCGTCGTGCGCGATCGATGCGTTCAGACCGGACACCGACGAGAGGATCTCGAGCCCCGCCTCCACGGCACGACGGGCATCGTCCTCATGCGCCCGAGGGTAGCCGAAGTAGACGAGCAGGCCGTCGCCGAGATACTGGGCGACGTGACCGCCGAAGCGGTCGACGATTTCTGTCGCAAGCGTCTGATACTGCCGGATCACTTCGCGCAGGTCTTCCGGATCGAGCCGATGCGACAGCGCCGTGGAGCCGACGAGATCGCAGAACATCACGGTAAGCTGGCGCCGCTCGCCCTCCGCCGACGACGACTTTCGACTACCTGGCTCTTCGGAGAGGGCAGAACCGCAGTTGCCGCAGAAGCGGAACGCTCCCGGATTATCCGCGCCGCACGACCCGCAGAGACGGCTGACGGCCGCGCCGCAGCCACCGCAGAAGTTGATGCCGTCCGGGTTGCCGAAGCCGCACCGTGTGCACTTCATGGCTCTCTCCCTGCCGCGGGCTCCCGAATGCCGAATTATCCCCGCTTCGGCGGCGTTTTACAGCTTGGGATCAACTGATCAAGTCTGCGCAACACGATATTCGCTCAGCCCTCGGCGGCCCGCGCGGCATCGAGGTCCTCACGGATGGTGCGTCCCGCCAGCAGGAAGTGCGCGCCCGCCCAGAAGTAGGCGACGGTGGCGATGAGAATCGCATAGCGCAGGGAATCGGCTCCGAACGTCCCGCTCAGCAGGTCGCTCAGCACGCCCACCAGGAACGGTCCGAAGCCGAGACCGATGATGTTCAGCACGAACAGCAGCATGGCCGAAGCGAGCGCCCGCATGCGCATGGGCGCAAGGTTCTGAATGGTACCGAAGGCCGGACCGAGCCACAGCGAGTTCAACAGGCTGGGGGCGATGAGGATGGCGATGGCGACGTAAGGATTGCCGGACAGCATGGCCGCCACGTAGAACGGAAAGGCTACCAGGACCCCGGCGGCCGGGATCCAGGCGTACAGACGACGGTCGCGGGCCGCCAGCCGGTCGGCGAGCGAGCCACCCAGGAACGTGCCCACGGCGCTGGCGACGCCGAGTGCCAGCCCGAAGTAGGTAGCCGTTTCGGCGATGCCCAGCCCGTGAATCCGGATGAAGTAGGCGGGAAGCCACTGGCCGAGACCGTAGCCGACGAACGACGTCAGCGCCCCACCCATGGCGATGTGCAGCATGGTCCGGTTGCCCATCAGCGTGCGCAGCGTCTCGCCGAGCGGCAGCTGTTCGGGCGCCGCGGTTCCACGAGCCGCGTCGGACATGCCGCGCAGGGGCTCCCGCACCGTGAGCTTGAACAGCACCGCCAGAACGATACCCGGAACGCCGACGACGAAAAACGCGGTGCGCCAGCCGTAGAGTTCGGCGATCCAGCCGCCGGACATCAGCCCGAGGATGCTGCCGATGGGAATGCCGAGTGCGTAGATCGACAGCGCCGAGGCGCGTTTTTCCGGCGGGTAGTAGTCGGCGATCAGCGAGTGGGCCGGCGGCGAGCACCCCGCCTCCCCCACGCCGACGCCGATCCGCGCCGCAAGCATCTGCACGAAGTTCTGCGCCGCTCCGCACAGCGCCGTCATGCCGCTCCAGACCACGAGCGCGAAGGTGATGATCGAAACGCGGTTGGCGCGATCCGCCAGCCGGGCCAGCGGAATACCGAGCACCGTGTAGAACACGGCAAACGCGAGACCGGTCATCAGCCCGATCTGGGTATCATTCAGCCCGAGGTCTATCTTGATCGGTTCCGCCAGAATGGTGACGATCTGGCGATCGAGGAAATTGAACACGTAGACGACGACCAGCATCGCCAGCACGTAGGCGCGATAGCGCGGGGTGACGAGTGGCTGATTGAGCGCTCCGGAAGCGATCTGCATGACTCGTGTCTCGGCTGCAAACGGGATGCGCGAACTGCGGAGCGCAGCGAGGCATGTTGCGTTCGATCCGGCGTTCGGACCATCCAGACATCCCGTAAACATCGTCAGTTTTTTTCGAAGTAACGCGACCGGCAGCGCACTGCCACAGGGGTGAGCCCATGAGCGAACGACCGATGAACGTCCTGTTCGTCATCACCGACCAGCAGCGGGCCGATCACACCGGCTTCATGGGCAACGCAACCGTGCACACCCCCAGCCTCGACCATCTCGCCGCGTCCGGCATGGTGTTCGACAACGCCTGGGTGTCGAATCCGGTGTGCATGCCGAACCGGTCGACCATCATGACCGGCCGCCTGCCCAGCGCCCACGGCGTGATCTTCAACGACCGCTCTCTGGATCCCGGCGCCAATACCTTCGTTCGCCGCTTCCGGAAGTCCGGATACCGCACCGGGCTGATCGGCAAATCCCATCTGCAGCACGGCATGAGCAAAAACTCCGTGGTGCCGTTTCGCGGCGAACCCTCCGGCTCACTGCCGCTGCCCGAGGGGTGGGACCAGATCGAGGACTTCGAACGCTACGTGAACGGCCTGCCGGAGGATCCCGAAGACTTCTACGGCTTCGATCACGTGGAGTTCAGCATCGATCACGGCGCACGAATCGCCGGGCACCATCTGCAATGGGCGCTCCGGCGCGGCGGGCGCCTGGAGGACCTGCTCATCGATCAGGACAGGGACGGCCCGGGCAGCGACCGCTCGGCGCACTGGCGCCAGATCTACCGGCCGCCGTATCCGGAGGAACTGCACTCCACCCGCTACGTCATGGAACGGACCATTGCCTTCATCGACGAGGCGGAGAGCGCCGGACAGCCGTGGCTCGCCTGGTGCTCGTTCCCGGATCCGCACCATCCGATGACGCCGCCGGGGAAATGGTTCGACCGCTACCGGCCCGCCGATATGCCGCTCCCCGAGAGCCGCCACGATCCCCTCGACGGGGCGCCTGAGCATCTGAAGCTGTTCGCCGGCATCCATCCGAAGCAGCAGCGCAACTGGGTGGCTCCCTGCGGATACGGCAGCGACGAACTGCTGGCCGAGGCCATTGCTGCCACCTACGGCATGATCAGCCTGATCGACGACGCCGTGGGACGGGTGCTGGCGCACCTCGAGCAGCTCGGCATACGCGACGACACCATCGTCGTGTTCACCTCGGACCACGGCGACATGATGGGCGACCACGCGCTGTTCCTGAAAGGCTTCATGCACTACCGGGGCACCCTGCAGGTGCCCATGCTGATCGACGCGCCCGGGTTGCCCGCCGGCCGCACCGCGGCCCTCGCCTCCTCCATCGATCTCGGACCGACGCTGCTGGATCTGTGCGGCATTGCCGCCTACGACGGCGTTCAGGGTCACAGCCTGGGACCCGTGCTGGCAGATCCCTCCGCGAGCGTTCGCGACCACGTGCTCATCGAAGACGACATCGCCATCACCACCGCGAAGCTGACGCCCATACCGGCGCGCACGCGGACGCTGCTGATGGGCGACTACCGCTACACGCGCAACTCCAAGGGCGAGGAGCAGCTGTTCCGGCTCTCCGACGATCCGGACGAAATGCACGATCGCAAAGCGTCTGACCCCACCCGCACGCAGATGCTGCAGGCCCTCGTAGACGCCATGATGCTGGCCGACGACTCATCCCGCGGCGCGCCGACCAGCGGATCGATGTGAGCCGAAGCGGTCGCCACAACCCGCTGACCGCCGGAGAATCCGTTCATCGGCGCAGCGGGTTCAGCTCAGCTTCATGCCCTCGAGATTCCCCTTCTCACGCCACTGCGCGAGCAGCGAATTGAAGGCATTGATGCCCGGCGCATAGGGTGAGTTCTGCATGTTGCCCCCGGACCCTTTGCCCTCGCGGTTGTAGTAGCCGGGCGTGCACTGTTCGAGAAACGCCTGGGCGCCGGTGCCGGCGAGGCTGACGATCTGCTGCACCCAGGCGTCTTCTGCTTCCTCGGTCACCTCGACGACCTGCTTTCCGCGCCGCTGCACTTCGTCGATAACGTAGCTCACGTGCACGGCCTGGTCGTCGAACATGGCGGTCATGTTGGGGGACAGTCCGTTCTGGTTGATGCCGATCGTGAACCAGTTGGGAAAACCGTGGCTGGCAAGGCCGTGCAGGGTGCGGTAGCCGTCGGCCCAGTGCTCGTAAAGCGACTGACCGCCGCGGCCGATGGTATCGAAGTCCACGCGCCGGTGGGCGGACGTCGTGATCTCGAAGCCGGTGGCGTAGACTATGCAGTCCACCTCGTAGAGCCTGCCGTTGGCGACGACGCCGGTTTCCGTGATCCGCTCGACGCCCTTGCTGTCGGAAACGTCCACCAGCTCGACGTTGGCACGATTGAAGGTGGCCAGGTATTCGTCGTTGAAGGTCGGACGCTTGCAGAACTGCCGGTACCAGGGTTTCAGCGCTTCGGCTGCGTCATCCCTGCTGACGGTCTCGTCGACCCGGGAGCGGATCTCGTTCATCTTCTGGAAGTCGGCGATTTCCGAGCGCAGCATGATCTCTTCCATGTCGAGATCGCCAGAGTCCGGCCGCCGGTTCATCAGCGAAATGCCGATGCGCCGGGCGATGTCGGTCCAGCCGTCGGCCACGAGGTCTTCGGTGAAGTTCTGGCCGAGCAGCACGGCAGCGAAGTTTTCACGCCGCGCGCGCTGCCAGCCGGGCTCCAGCGTGCGGTACCAGTCTTCTTCGGTGGGCTTGTTGCCGCGAAGGTCCACGGACGACGGCGTGCGCTGGAACACGTACAGCTGCTGCGCGTGCTCACCGAGGAACGGCACGCACTGAATCGCCGTCGCTCCGGTACCAATGACGGCCACCCGCTTGTCGCGCAGCTTCGTCAGGCCACCATTGTGGTCACCGCCGGTGTAGGCATAGTCCCAGCGCGACGTGTGGAACGTGTGGCCTTTGAAATCCCGGATACCGGGAATGCCCGGCAGCTTCGGACGATTGGCGGGGCCGGTCGCGTGAATGACGAAACGGGCGCGGATGTTGTCGTTGCGCTGGGTCGAGATCTGCCAGCGCTTGTGTTCCTCGATCCAGCGTACCTCGCTGACCCGGGTCTGGAACAGCGCTCGGTCGTAGAGGCCGAAGTACTCGCCGATACGCCGCGTATGCTCGAAGATCTCCGGCGCGTAGGAGTACTTCTCCTTCGGCATGTACCCCGTCTCTTCGAGGAGTGGCAGGTAGCAGTAGGACTCGATGTCGCACTGCGCGCCCGGGTAGCGGTTCCAGTACCAGGTGCCGCCGAAGTCGCCGCCGGCCTCGATGATGCGGAAGTCGGTGACGCCCCGCTCCTTCAGCCGGGCCGCGGCCATGAGCCCGCTGAAGCCGGCGCCGATGACGGCGACGTCGATCTCCAGATCCAGCGGCTCCCGCTCCAGCGGCTCGGCGTAGGGGTCGTCGTCGGCGTAGTGCGCAAACTCGGCGGCGGCTTCGACGTACTGGTCCTCGCCGTCTTCGCGCAGGCGCTTGTCGCGCTCCCGCCGGTACTTGGCACGCAGCGCCTCCGGATCGAAATCCAGGTCCGGAAACAGGTTATGCAGTCTCTCGCGCTCGCTGGCCATGGCTCACCCCACCGGATTGAATGTAGCAGGCTATCGCCAGACGGCGACGGTTTCCAGCGGGTTGTGAAAATGACTAGGACCGAACGCCCAGCACCCACAGACGCCACTTGGCGATGCCGGGCAGCACGTCGCGATGGCCGATCACGTCGAGACCGCACTGCCCGGCCTCCCACTCGAACAGACCGGCCGGAACACACACGCGCGGGCCGTATCCCGGCGTGCGTTTGCACAGGTTGCGCCGCGACTTGCCGTGCTGCCACCACGCGGACAGCGAGCGGTCGGTCCACAGCGAGACGATCACCGTCCGGCGCGCCACCCGCGACATCTCCGTCAGCGCACGCCGACGGTCCTCCGGTCTTGCCAGATGGTGCAGAAAGCGCATGCTCACGACGGTGTCCACCAGGTCGTCCGGGGCATCGATGTCCAGCCCAGAAGAGGTGAGCGTGCGAAAGCGGCCCGTCAGTTCGGCCGGCCACTCCCGTTCGGCCACGGCCAGCATGGCCGGATCGATGTCGGCAGCCACCAGCTCACCGTCGCAGTGGGCGGCCAGCGTGGGCCAGAACCGTCCGGTGCCGCAGGGCAGATCGAGGATGCTCTGTGGGTAGCCGGCGAGCGCCAGACTGCGACGCAGCGCCCGGCGCTCGAGCCCCGTGCGCCAGCGGCTGCGGGCGTCTCGATTCTGGTTGCGCAGATACTTCTCGGCGTACCCCACCGCGGGGGCGTCGGTTCGCGTGTCGGCCATGTCGAACGGGTGGATTCCTGGCGGCTGGTGGCGGGTTAGAGGGCCGCGCAGCGGAAAACCTGTCGCGAGCCCGGCGCTATCTCACTTCGATCGGCCTCTGAGCCGCCGCTCCGGGCATGCTCCGCAACGGCGCAACCCGTCCAGACCGTCAACGGCCGCTGCGCCTGCCGGCCGCCATCTGGATGCTCGGATTCGTCAGCCTGTTCATGGACGTCTCCTCCGAGCTCATTCACAGCCTGCTGCCGGCGTTCCTGGTCACCGTCCTCGGCGCCAGCGCGCTGTCCGTGGGGGTGATCGAAGGCCTGGCCGAGTCCACGGCTCTGATCGTCAAGGTGTTCTCCGGTACCCTCAGCGACTTTCTCGGTCGCCGCAAGGGCCTGACCGTGCTCGGCTACGGTCTGGGGGCGCTGAGCAAGCCGCTGTTCGCCCTCGCCGCCAGCATCGATACGATTTTTCTGGCGCGCTTCGTGGACCGCATCGGCAAGGGCATCCGCGGCGCCCCGCGCGACGCCCTGGTGGCGGACCTGGCGCCCGCCGAACTGCACGGGGCCGCCTTCGGCCTGCGCCAGTCGCTGGATACTCTGGGGGCCGTGCTCGGACCGTTACTGGGGATCGGTCTGATGCTGCTCTGGGCCGACGACTTCCGCTCGGTGTTCTGGGTGGCCGTCATACCTGCCGCGCTCGCCGTGGGCCTGCTGCTGTTCGGCGTCCGCGAGCCGGCTGCCCCACCCCGACCGTCCGGCGCGAAGCCGATCCGCTGGCGCGCGCTCGGCGGCCTGGGGGCGCCGACCTGGTGGGTGCTCGGCATCGCCGGACTGTTCACCCTGGCGCGCTTCAGCGAGGCGTTTCTGATCCTGCGCGCGCAGGACAACGGCCTGCCGCTGGCCTGGCTCCCGGCCACGCTGGTGGTGATGAACGTCGTCTACGCCGCGGCCGCCTACCCCTTCGGCCGCCTGTCCGATCGGGTGAGTCACCGCCGCCTGCTCGGCGCCGGGATGATCGTGCTGATTGCCGCCGATCTGGTTCTTGCCTGGGTCGAGTCCTGGCCCGGCGTGCTGCTCGGCGTCGCGCTCTGGGGCCTGCACCTCGGCATCACCCAGGGGCTGATCTCGACCATGCTGGCGCGGGCTGCCCCCGAGCATCTGCGCGGCACGGCGTTCGGGGTGCTCGGCCTCGTGACCGGGGTCGCCATGCTCGCCGCCAGCGTGCTCGCCGGCCTGGTCTGGGAAGTCGCGGGGCCCGAATTCACGTTCCTCACCGGTGCGGGACTGTGCCTGCTCGCCCTCACGGGGCTGTCGGCAGGCGGTAGGTTCGGGCTGCGGTTCCGCTGAACACCTGGTGTTTTTCTGCCGCACTCAGCCCGGCGCGCGCCGCCATGCGCTTGAAGGCGTTCCACAGCGTCCGGTAGGACACGCACTCTCTGTCCACCGGGTAGTTGCTTTCGAACATGCAGCGCTCGGGTCCGAACGTCTCGAGCGCGTGCCGGTAGAAGGGAAACAGCAGCTCGCAGAGCTCCTCCGAGCCGACGGGCGCGTCGCGCCGGTGCATGTGAAACGGCGGCTCCCAGGGGCCCACCCGCTGCTGGGCGCCGCCGAGCTTCATGACTGCGTTGGGGCAGCGGGCGACGCTCTCCACGCAGCTGCGCCACTCGGCGATCAGTTCCGCCGGCGCGGCGGGATCGATCCTGCCGCCGAGGTGATTGACGATCACCGGCACGTCCGGCTGCGCGTTGGCGAGCTTCGCCAGCGTGGGCAGCCGGCGGTAGTCGGGGGAGTAGTTGTCGAAACTCAACCCATGCTCGCCGAGCAGCGCGAAGCCGTCGAGAAAGTCGGCGTCCAGGTCCCGCGGAAAGGCGCTGCGGATGCCGCGGAAGTTCGGCGACGCGGCCATGTGCGCGGCCAGCGCCGGCTGCGCCGATCTGCCGGCGCGCAGATCCACCGTGCTGAAGATGCCCGAACACAGCCGCGCGGGCCCGTAGATTCCGGAGCGGCTCATGGCACCGATGCCGTGGGCGAACTCGGTTTCGCCCACGCAGCGCAGCACCTCCGGCCCGTCGGCCCGGTAGAACGCATTGCACTGGGCGAACACCGTCTGCAGGACGTTGTGCCCGGAGCCGCGGATGTCGGCCGTGAACTCCTCACACAGGTAGACCTTCTGCTGGAAGCTCGCAAACGGCTCAGCGTCCATGGTCCGGATGTCCCACAGGTGATGGTGGGGATCGATGATGGGCAGTTCGGGCTCGAGCACCGGCTCCGGCGTCTCCTGCGCCAGCCAGCGTTCGATCGGCTGGTTTTCCGCAATCGTCTGGTTTTCCACAGTCTTTTCCACAATCATGGAGCCTCCCTGCTCCCGGCGCCGCGGGTCATTCTAGCGTCAGCGTGACGGAGCACCTAAATCGCCGTTCCGCCGGCCCGGTACGCAGGGTAGACTCTGTTCGAAAGGGGATTTCGGCAGGCATGGGGCGGGCCACGGAGCCGGTTGCCCGGCCGCCCGCTACCAGGCAACTTCGAATGGCGAACCTCATGCAGGACAGTGGACGCTCGCGTCTCCGCAACTCGACGCTGTTCTGCTACAGCCTCACCGATCTGCCGGTGGCCATGTCCATCTTCCCGGTGATCGTCTTCATTCCGCGCTTCTACGCCAGCGACATGGCGGTCCCACTCTACCTGGTCGGGACGATCATGATCGTCGTGCGCATCTTCGACGTGATCACGGATCCGCTGATGGGTTACCTCAGCGATCACACCCGCAGCCGCTTCGGTCGCCGCCGGCCCTGGGTGGTGGCGGCGACGCCGATCATGATGCTGTCGATCTACCAGCTGTTCCTGCCGCCGGAAGGGGCCGGCGGTGGCCATATGCTGATCTGGAGCCTGCTGCTGTCGGTAGCGACCACCATGATGCTGATTCCCTACTACGCCTGGGGCGCGGAACTCTCCACCGACTACAACGAGCGCTCGCGGATCACCGGGGCCCGGGCCATGGCCGGGGTGCTCGGCAGCCTGACGGCACAGCTGGTACCCGCAGGGGCGCTGATCCTGTTCGGCATCGGCGGCAGCAGCGCGGTTCTCGAACTCGTCGGCTACACCATGCTCATCGTCATGCCCGTGTGCGTGCTGCTCACGGTGATCGGCACGCCGGAAGCCAGGATCGAGGTCCGCTCGACCATATCGGTGACCAAGGGGCTGAAGCTGATGTGGCAGAACCGTCCGTTCAAGCAGCTGGTGGCGGCCTTCATGATCGGCTCCATCGGCCTGAACGTGACCACGCCGCTGTACATCTTCTTCGTCGCCGACGTGCTGGGAGCCGAGGACCGCGCCATCTTCATGTTGACGTTCTTCTACCTGACCAGCTTCTGCGCCGTCCCGTTCTGGGTGCGGCTGTCCAGCCGGATCGGCAAGCACCGGGCCTACATCGCCTCCTACATCATGATCGCCTGCGCGCACCCGTTCTATCTGCTGCTCGGCCCGGGCGACTTCTGGTACATGCTGCCGGTGACCGTGTTCACGGGTTTCGCCGCCGGCGGATTCTCGCAGTCGCTGCCGAACTCCATGAAGGCCGACGTCATCGACCTCGACACCGCGGTCAGCTCGGAAAACCGTGCGGCCCTGTTCTTTTCCGCCTGGTCCTTCGCCCAGAAGGCGACGTCGTCGATCGGCGCGGCCATCGCCATGTTCGGCCTGGCGCTGTTCGGATTCAACGCAGCACCCGGTTCGGTCAACGGGCCCGACGAGCTGTTCGGACTGCGATTCCTGTTCTCGACCTTTCCGTCGCTGTTCTTCCTGACCGGCGCGGTGATCGTCTGGAACTATCCGATCACCGAGAGTCGGCACGCGGAGATCCGCCGCGAGATCGACGCCCGCGCCGCGGCGCCTCCGCCCTAGGGAACCTAGAGCCGATAGTATTCGGGCAGGTCTTCGGGACGGATTCTCTCGGCGTTGCGGAACGGATCGTGGCCGAAGTAGATGTCTTCGCCGATGAGACGGCCATCGGCGTCCGCCGGCCACACCGTGACCAGCTGGGTGGTAGTGAGCAGCAGATCGTCCGCGGCGAGCGGCGCGCCGGCGACTTCCTTCAGACCCATGGCGAGCAGGGCCGAGCCCCGATACACCTGCTTCACCTGACCTTCCGTGACCACGCCCGTAGCGTCCACGACGATACGTTGCACCACCACTTCGAACTGCTGCCCGCCGCGTTCGATCATGTCGCGGTAGAAACTGCGCACGGCGTCGGCGCCGTCCAGGACCGACGGTGCGCCGCCCCAGAAATGGTAGATCGGCGAATCCGTCAGCGTCGCCATGAGCGGTTCCAGGTCGCCGCGGATCTCGTGCTCCATGTGATTGCGCACCTGCAGCAGCAGCCCGCGCCGACGCGCATCCGGTTCCTGCCCGGCGCGCGCCTCGAGCGGCAGCCAGCTGCGGTGGGGGTCAATCTTCGCCACGTCGTGCTCCAGCCGCTACGGTGCGACGAGAAGCTTGCCCATGTGTCCACCGGTGAACAGCATGGCGAGCGCCTCGGGGAAGCGGTCGATGCCACGCTCCACGTGTTCGGGCAGCTTCAGGCGCCCATCCTGCATCCACGAGATCAGGTTGGCGGTGGCTTCCGGAAAGCGCTCCTGAAACCGGTCGACGGTGAATCCGCACATGCACGAATTACGCTCCGCCAGGCGCAGGTAGAGCGAAGGGCCACGCACGTCCTTGAGGTGGTCGTACTGCGAGATGGCGCCGCAGATCGAGATGCGGGCACCGCTGGCGAGCCGGTCGAGCACCGTGTCGAGGAGCTCGCCGCCGACGTTGTCGAAGAACACGTTGATGCCGTTCGGCGCCAGCTCGCTGAGGCGAGCGCCGACGTCCTCGCTCTTGTAGTCGATGGCCGCATCGGCGCCCAGGGTTTCGGTCAGGTAGCGGACTTTCTCCGGCCCGCCGGCGACGCCGATCACCCGGCCACCGCGGATCGCGGCCAGCTGGCAGACCACGCTGCCCACGCCGCCGGCAGCGCCGGAGACCACCACCGTATCGTTCGGTTTCACCCCAGCCACTTCGAGCAGGCCGAAGTAGGCGGTCAGTCCCGTGGTCATGCCGAGAACCCCGAGATACGCCGACGGCTCGACGCCCGCCACGTCCACCTTGCGGAACGCCGCCCCCGGCATCATGGCGTGGGTCTGCGCCATGGTGGGACCGACAACCCAGTCGCCGGCGGCAAGTCCGTCCGCCGCGCTCGCCAGCACCTTGCCGACGCCGAGCGCCACCACCGTCGCGCCGACCGCCACCGACCCGTGAAAGCTCTCGTCTTCCAGGGTGGTGCGGATGAACGCATCGATGGAAATGTGCGACACCTCGATCAGCGCCATTCCCGGCGCGGGATCACCGAGTTGCTCCGTCACGAGCGAGAAGTTTTCGGGCTGAGGCACGCCGCGTGGACGGCTCTTCAGAACGATCTTGCGGTTTTCGATCACGGCGGTTCTCCGACAGATATCCGGTGCGCTGGCGCCGCCAGCCGACGTGGCTAGCGCGGCGTCGGCTGGCCCATGCCGCCGGCAAACTCCGGCGGCGCCTCATGGCCGAGCAGGATGGCCCCCAGATCCTGGTACAGAGGGTGCGCCACCCAGCGGTGGGTCGCGCAGCCGTGGGCATCGCGCAATCGACGCTCGAGCGGCGAGTGCATGCGCATGCCGCTGGTGCCGGCGGCCGTGTGCAGCACGTCGACGACCTTCATGCACTCGTTTGTCGCGTGCACGCACGCCAGGCGCGCGGCCTGCGTGGTAGCGGCGGACGGCAGTTCCGCGCCCGCCCGCAGCTCATCCTCGACGTCGCTCATGGCCGTCATCACGTAGTTGCGCATTGCCCGGTACTGGGCGGTGCACTCCCCCACGCGGTACTGGGCAATGGGCCGGTTCTTCAGCGTCGATGACGAGAGCATGGGAATCTTGCTCTGGGCGATATCGGCGAAGGTCTCCAGGGCGCCTTTCGCGACCCCGAGGGCCACGGCGACCTTGTTGTAGGCCAGACGCAGGGGCACCGGAATGCGGAACACCGGGTTGTCGTAGTGGGCCGGCAGGCTCATCAGGTCCACGCCGACGAACTTATCCGACACGTAGGCACCATCGGCCTTGACGTCGTGGCTGCCGGAACCGCGCAGGCCCGCGACGTCCCAGGTGTCGAGAATCTCCCACTGATCGCGCGGCAGGAACCAGAGCTTGAACACCGGGTTTCCCGCAGCATCCTTCTCCATCTCCTCGCCGCGCATGAGCGGGGCACCCATGAAGCAGTAGTCGGCGTTATGGCAGCCGCTGATGAAGGTGGTCTGACCCCATACCCGCACGCCGCCGCCCTCCGCGCGTTCGGCGCGCGGCGGCGAACTCCCCGGACCCCCGCCGCCGCACATGATGACGTCGGGATTGTCGAGGTAGACCTCGCGGGCGAGCGCAGGGTCCATGCCTCCGGCCGCCATGGCGTTGATCTCGGAGCCGAGCATCACGTTCCACGCCACCGATGCGTCGATGGCCGCCAGGGCCTCGAGGATCGCGACGGTGTCCATGGAACTGGCGTCTTCGCCGCCCAGCGCTTGCGGAAGCGCGAAGCGGAAGAACCCTGCCTTGACCAGCGATTTGACCAGATCGTCCGGCAGGCGTCGCAACTGCTGCGCCTCGTCCCCGCCCGCTTCGATCTCGGCGCGCATCGACGCCACCTGGCCGAGCCGCTCCTGAAGCACCGCATCGCCCATCATGTCCGCGACTCCAGGCTCTGAAACCGATCGCCACTCGAGGCAAAAAACATTGCCACCATCGCTCCCCCGCAGCGTTTCATGAACCGCTAGTGTCGGACGCCACCCGGACGCAGCCACTAGCAGATCTGGGAGTATTAGTCGCGGGAACGCCGGTCGTCGAAGGGATGGATCAGGCCGAGCTGGGCGGCAATGGCGACGGCCTGGGTACGGTTCCGGGCGCCCAGCTTGCCGATCGCGCTGTCTATGTGGAATCGGGCCGTTGCCGGGGAGCGATGGATGATGGCGCCGATCTCGACGTCCGTGCGACCGAGCCCCGACCACGACAGGCACTCGATCTCCCGCTCGTTCAGACTCGACGCGGGTTCAGGGTCGTCCGCGTTTTCGGCGCGCCGGGCGTAGACCAGATCCATCATCAGGTGCGCGGCGAGCCGCAGCGTTCCGCCGTAGCGGGCCAGCACGCCCTGGATGTCCACCTCCGGGTCGCGCGCCAGCCAGCCCACCGACCCCGTGCGCGCGTGGGGCAGGTGAATCGGCACCGTGACGCCCCCGTAGATCCCGTTCTCCGGGGTGAGATTCCACATCACCTGGGGTCGATGGCGGGCGTCGAGTACGGCCTGGGCCACCGCCGCGGCATCCCAGACGAACGGTCGGGTGGACACCCGGCAGACCGCGGCGATCGGACTGATCAAATACAGGCGCTGATCGAGCCACGCGCGCTGAAAGTCCTCCTCCCAACCGAGCACGCTGGCGATGGCGCGGCCGTCGTCGACGGTCAGCACGCGGTTGGTCGAATAGTCATCGATGACCGCCGGCGACGGCAGACCGACCTCGGCGCCGATCCCGATGAGGCAGCGGGCGGCCTCCTCGAGATCGGTGGCCCGGGCAAGATCGGCCAGAGCGGCCTCGAGGGCCGGCGGCGCGGCGCCCACCCGGGCCCGATCGGCTCTGCCGCTCACGCCGCCGCCCTCGTGAAGCGCAGCCGCAGTGCCAGCGTGCCCAGCATGATCCCGGGCTGATGTTCGAACGTGTTGCCGGGCGCGTACTCGATAGCGTCGAGTCGCTCGAACAGCCGCTCCCAGGCGATCTGCTGCTCGAGGCGGGAAATGCCCGCCCCAGGGCAGACCCGGGGTCCCGCGGAAAACGCGACGTGCCGGGTGACGGCCTTGCGATCGAGGCGCATGTCGAAGGGACACGCCCACTCTTCGGGGTCGACGTTCGCCGCGCCGAAGCGGACATGGAGCAGGGAGCCTTTGGGGACCACGACGCCCTGAAAAACCTCGTCCTGGCTGGTGATCCGGGTCGACAGACCCTGGGTCGGCGAGCGCAACCTCATGCTCTCCTCGGTGAAGGTGCGGATCAGGCTGCGGTCGGCTTTGATCTGGTCGAAGCGTTCGGGATTCTCACAGAGCAGCTGGGCCTGTTCCTCCAGCGCGTACTGGGTGGTCTCCAGGCCGCCGATGACCATGGCGTAGACCACGCCGTTGACCTCCATGTCCGTCAGCTTCCGACCGAGCGCCTGGTATTCGACCTGGCAGAGCCAGCTGATCATGTCGTCGGCGGGGTGAAGCCGCTTCTCCCGCACGGTGCCGTCCACGTACTCCTTGAAACCGTCGAGCTTCACGAACTGCTCCGCGATCTCGTCGCTGCTGAGCTGGTTACGATGGCCGCGGCCGTAAACGAACGCCGTAACCTGGGCGTTGCCCCACTCGGCCAGCCGCGGAACGTCCTGCAGCGGAAAGCCCAGCAGCGTCGCCATGACCCGCTGCGGCAGCGGCCGCGCGAACTCGGAGACGAACTCCACCTCGCCCCGGTCGATCCATGCCTCGATGAGTTCGTCGACGAACCCCGTGATCATGTCACGATGCCGCGCAGCGCCGGGTCCGACCCAGGGGTCCGTGAGTTCCTGGCGGTGCGCCCGGTAGAGCTCATGGGTTGGACGCAGCGTGGCCATGGATACCATCATGGCATTGGTGTTCGGGACCTCATCCGGCGGCACGCCTCGGGACAACAGCGCCTGAATGCCGAGCATCATCGTCGGCGGAAACCGCTCGGGATCGCGCAGCACGCGATTGACGTCCTCGTAGCGCGTGAGCACGAAGCCGTCGCTGCCCGGCGTCAGCCCCTCGCCGGGGATCCGCAGCACCGGCGCCTCGGCGTGGAGGATGGGATAGGCCTCGTACCAGTGCTCCTGGGCCCCGGGGCCGAACAGATCGACATCCTCGACGCGACCGGGGCACGCCATCGGGCTGAGGTCGTGATTCGGCGTCCTGCTGGTCATGGCCGCCGTGACTCGTGCATTCCCAAGAACTTCCCCTGATTCGCGGAAACTGCGCACCGGACAGCCCCGAACCTAGCGCATCCTCGCGTCCGTCGCCACCGGTCGGGCCATGGCGCCCGACAAGCCGGATGGACTACAGTCCCAACGAGACGGTACGGGAGACGACCAGCGGTGACGAGCAACGTGAGCGTAGTACTGGCCCGCAGACCCCGGGGCAAGCCGCAGCCAGGTGATTTCGCCCTGCGAACCGACGCCCTGCGGGCGCTCGAACCGGGCGAGCTGCTGCTGCGCAATCGGTTCGTGTCGCTGGACGCCGGGTTCCGCAAGTGGATGGATGCCGGCAGCGGCGACAACGTGCTCCCGGCCATGGAAATCGGCGAGCCGGTGATGGGCCTGGTGCTCGGCACCGTGGAGGAAAGCCGCCATCCGGACTTCCAGGGCGGTGAGTGGCTAATGGCCCGGCTCGCCTGGCAGCAGTACTCGATCACCGATGCCAGCGACTTCCTGATCCGCCTCCCGGAACCGCTCGAGGCGGAGCCGAGTCACTACCTGGGCGTGCTTGGCGATACCGGGCTTTCGGCCTTTTTCGGGTTGCGCGACATCGCCCGCCCGCAGCCGGGCGAGACGGTGCTGGTCAGCGCCGCCGGCGGCGCCGTGGGTTCCATCGCCGGCCAGATTGCGCGCATCCTCGGCGCCCGCGCGGTGGGCATCGCCAGCGGCCCGGACAAGTGCCGGCGCCTGATCGACGAGCTCGGCTACGACGGCGCCGTCGACCGTACCGGAGACGTCGATGCGGCCCTTGCCGATGCCTGCCCCGACGGCGTGGACGTGTACTTCGACAACGCCGGCGGGCCGCTGCTCGAGCGGGTGCTGGAACACATCAACGACCGCGCCCGCATCGTGCTCTGCGGCGCCGTCGCCGACTACGGCAGCGATGCGCCGGGGCCGCGCAATCTGTTTGCGCTCGTCACCCGGCAGGCGACGATGAGCGGCTTCCTCACCCATACCCGGGCCGACGAATACCCCGCTGCCCGCCGGCAGCTCGCGCAGTGGCTCGAGACCGGCCAGCTGAAGGCGCCGGAGTATCGGCTGCAGGGCATCGAGCAGGTGGGTCCGGCGTTCTGCGACCTGTTCGCCGGAAGAAACTTCGGCAAGACGATCGTCGAGCTGTGAGGATCGTCGCGGCGCGCCCGAGGGCCCACATCGGCCCGATCCGACCAGAGGAGAAGCCATGGCAACCCTGCTTGCGCACCTGAAGATCAAGGAAGGCCGGGAAGCGGAATACGAAGCGATTCAGGCCCGACTGTACCGGGAAACCCACGGCAGGGAACCCGACGTCCGACGCTACGAGTTCTTCCGCGGTCCGGGCCGCGGCGAGTACTACGGGCTGCTGTCGTACGACGACTTCGTCGGCTTCATGGAGCACCAGTCGAGCGATCACCACGAGGCGTTCACCGCGCCTTTTCGCGAGCTGGTGGAGGAGAGTTCGATCTTCTGGATCGACCCCATCGGGAGCGCATCCGACCTCACCCCGACCGACCCGCAACCGCTGCCCGAAGGCGCCAGCCAGCTGATGCGCGACTACGCGAAGATGTTCGCCATCGAGGTGCCCGACTGGTGGCAGCAGGCCCGCGGTCGAGCCGAACGGAAGACCTGACCGAAGCGACGCCCTTGGCATGCCTGCCCTTAGTGTACTGCAGCGAGCGGCAGGGTCCGGCCGCGGACAATCAGATATCCAGGCAGATCTTGCCGAAGTGGCGCTGCGACTCCTGATGCCGGAACGCATCGGCGATCTCTTCGAGCGCAAAGCTCGAGTCGATCACCGGCTCGATGCCGTTGGCGTCGATCGCCGCGATCATGTCGCGCTGCTGGGCGCGGCTGCCGACGGTGATGCCTTTGAGCGCCGCGTTCTTGCCGAACAGGGCCGCCGTCGGGACCTCGCCGGCGAATCCGGCGAGCACGCCGATCAGCGAGATGTGGCCGCCGATGCACACGGCATTGATGGACTGGGGCAGCGTGCCGGCGCCGCCGATCTCCACGACCACGTCCACGCCGCGCCCGTCGGTGAACTGCAGCGCGCGGCCGGACCAGTCCGGCGTCTGCTTGTAGTTGATGAGTTCGTCGGCACCGAGCGCCTTCAGCTTGTCGAGCTTGTCGTCGGACGACGAGGTGGAGATCACCCGACACCCCGCCGCCTTGGCGAACTGCAGCGCAAAGATGGACACCCCGCCGGTGCCCTGGGTCAGCACGACGTCGCCCGGTTTGATGCGCGCTTCCACCATCAGCCCGCGCCAGGCGGTCAGCGCCGCGCAGGTCAGGGTCGCCGACTGCGCGGCGCCGTAACCCCGCGGCGCCCGCGTGAACGCGCTGGCCGGCCGGGTGACGGTCTGCGCCGCGAATCCGTCGGCATGATCACCCGGCACGCCGATCAGCTTGCCGAGTTCCGGTTCGCCATCCTGCCAGTTCGGGAAGAAGCAGCTGACCACCGCATCGCCCGCCTTGAACTCGCTGACGCCCTCGCCCACGGCGCTCACCGTGCCCGCCCCGTCAGACATGGGAATCCGGCCATCGGCCACCGGAATCATGCCCGCCACCACGGCGTAGTCGTGATAGTTGAGTGAGCTCGCCTCGACCCGGACCTGGATCTCGCCAGGGCCCGGCGCCCGCGCCTCGACGTCGGCGGGCGCCAGCTTCTCCAGCCCGCCGGGCTTCGCCAGCCTGATGGCGCGCATCAGACCGCGCGCCTGACCGCGCGCCTGGCGGCACTGTAGACCAGGGTGCCGTCGTTGAGGTCAGCGTTCGGAATGTCGTCCTTGTCGAAGTAGTAGTCCTGGGTGTGGCGCCAGGGCAGATGGGTGCCCTGCTTCGGCAGCAGATGCATGCCGCGCACCAGATAACCGGCGTTGAAGTTGTCCTCTGACACCCACGGGCCGCGTTCCATGTCGGCTTCCTCGACGCGCAGCGTCGGCGTGACCACGTCGACGCCATGCTCGTCCATGTTGCCGAGCAGTCTGCAGACGAAATCGGAGATCAGGTCGGCGCGCATGGTCCAGCTGGTGCGCAGATAGCCGAACACCCAGACCATGTTCGGCACCCCGGTGAACATCATGCCGCGCCAGGTCACGGTGTCGGCGAAATCCACCGCTCTGCCGTCGACCTCGAAGTCGATGTCGCCGAACATGCACAGGTTGAAACCGGTCGCCGTGACGATGATGTCGGCATCGAGCTGCTGGCCGGATTTCGTCCGCACGCCGGTCTCGTTGAAGGTGTCGATCTCGTCGGTCACCACCGAGGCCCTGCCTTCGGCAATGCCGCGGAACAGATCGCCGTCGGGGATGAACGCCAGGCGCTGCTGCCAGGGCCGGTAGCGCGGGGTGAAGTGGGTGTCGATGTCGAAGTCCTCGCCGAGCAGCGCGCGGGCGCCGGCGAGCAGTTCGGCCTTCAGAGAGTCCGGCTCTTCGAAGGAACGCCGCGCGATCTCTTTCGAGTCGTGAAGGATCTTGCGCCGCACGATCTTGTGCACCCACTCCTCGGGAACATCCAGCTCGCGCAGCGTGTCCGCCAGCTCGTTGCGATTCTCGCCGGGCGCGAAGTAGGTGGGCGAGCGCTGCAGCATGGTGATGTGCTCGGTCTTATCGGCCATGGCCGGCACCAGGGTGGCGGCGGTGGCGCCGGAGCCGATCACCAGCACCCGCTTGCCTTGGTAGTCCAGATCCTCCGGCCAGGTCTGCGGATGCACGATGGTGCCCTGGAAACGATCCAAGCCGGGCCACTCCGGCGTGTATCCCCTGGAGTGCCGGTAGTAGCCCTGGCACATCCACAGGAACGTGCAGGTGAAGACCCGCTCCTCGCCGGTCCCGCTGCACCGCGTCACCAGGTTCCAGCGGCCTTCGTCGCTCGACCAGGAGGCGGACAGCACGGTGTGGCCGTAGCGGATGTGGGGGTCGATGTCGTGTTCTTCGATCACCTCACCCATGTACTCGAGGATCGCGTCGGCGGTGGCGATGGGCTTGCCGGTCCAGGGCTTGAAGCGATAGCCGAAGGTGTACAGATCCGAGTCCGAGCGGATACCCGGATAGGTATGGGTCCGCCAGGTGCCGCCGAAGCTGTCCTGGTTCTCGAGAATCACGAACGATCTGCCCGGCAGCTTGCTCTTCATGTGCACGGCACCACCGATGCCGGAGATACCGGCGCCGACGATCACGACATCGACGTGTTCGGCCTGGCTGGCCCGGGGCTCGAGGACAACGGCTTCGCTCATGGGTACACCCCTCCCTAAGATGATTTCCTATCCGACACAGGCTACGGGGAGCACGGACCCCGGGCCATTGCGTCGCCGGCCACGGAATTGATATTTTGGGCCACATCCTTCCTGTTGGGGCCTTCAGGCGCGCCATGGGCAACCCGGATGCCACCCGTACCCTGCTCACCGGAAGCCTCGCCACCCGGCGCCGGACCGTGGCCGGGATCCTCGGCCAGTCCGGTCTGGCGGGCCTGGACGACGCCGAGGTGCGCACGATCCTGCGCCTCTCCGGGCTCCCGGTGCGGGCCGCCAGCGACCCGGACTTCCCGGTATCCGTCGATCGCGAACTGACAGCCCTGTCCTTCATGCTCGACCGGGTCGCCCAGACGCAGCGCACCTTCGCCGAGTTTGCGATCGAAACCTTCAGCGCCATCGGCATCAACCATTACGGCGTGCTCGGCCTGGCAATGCAGCATGCGCCCACGGCGCTGGACGCCGTTCGGGTGATGCTCGCCTACCCCGAACTGTGCTGGGGGCACTCGCGCATCGTGGTAACCGAACACGCGGGAATCCTGCACCTTGTGTTCGAGATGGATGCACCGACCCCGGACGGCGTGAACGCCGAGGACCTGCGCGAGTACTGCGTGACCACGGACCTGGTGTCCGTGGAGCATCTGATCAGCGACGTCATCGACGGCGCCATCGCGCCGCTGGCGATCGCCCTGCCGTTCCGCGATCCCGGGGTCCACTTCCGTGCCGGAAACTGGCTGGTCTGTCCGGTCACCTTCGGCGCACCGGCCGCCGAGATCCGCTATCCGGCGGAACTGGCTGCAGCGACGCCGGTTCACGCCGGTGATCTGCCGTTCCGTCGCTACGAGAAGATCGCCCGAGCGTTCTCGAGCCTGCTGGCCGAAGAGGAAGACATTGCCGAGCAGTGCTCACGCCTGCTCTGGGCCTACACGCCGCCGCCGAGCCGGCAGCAGCTTGCCGACATGCTCGGCGTCTCCACGCGCACTCTGGCGCGCCGCCTGCGCCGCGCCGGCACGTCCTACGCCGAACTGCTCAAACGCGTGCAGACCGAGCGCGCCAAGAACTACCTGCGCCACACCGCAACGCCCATCGCCGAGATCGCCGAACACATGGGGTACTCGGATCCCGCGGCATTCACCCGGGCGTTTCAGGGCTGGACCGGCGTGACCCCGTCCCACTGGCGAACCGCGGAAAAGCCGGAGATGCCGAACGGCGCATAGCCTGACGCCGACTCCGTTCTTCTACCGGCAGCGACCGCGCGCGCGTCGTGCGCGGACGGCACGTCCCACGGGTCCGAAACTCAGGAGCGCGCCTCGATCCGCACTCCGTCGACGACCCGATCGCTTGGATGCACGACGACATCGGTGCCGGATACGAGCCCGTCGACCACTTCCGCCACGATCCCATTGCTCCGCCCGAGCTGAACGCGCGTCAGCCGGGCCCGCCCGCCATCGTTGACGAAAACCGCCCAGTCGTCACCGTGACGGAACAGGGCGGTCAGCGGGACGGCCAGCGTCGACCCGCCTTCCCAGAGCACGATGCGCGCGTCTACCTGATAGCCGTGCCCGAGGCGGGCCCAGAGCGCGTGCTCGCTGACGAAGTCTATGACGACGTTGACGCGCTGCTCTTCGATACCGAGCGCCGATACCTTCGTAAAACCGAAAGGTTCGACACGGCGGACCCGGCCCTCCAGGGCAACCTCACCGCCCCAGCGCTCGAACAGCACGCGTTGTCCTTCCTCGATTCTCACGGCGTCGGCCGAATGCACGTCCACCACCACCTCGAGATTCGACGGGTCGCCGATCTCCAGCAGCGTTTCGCCGGCCGCGACGATTCGCTCACTGGTATTGGGAATCTGCAGAACCCGACCGCTCACCGGCGCGGTGATCGGCACGCACTCACAGTTCCCGCGCCGCGCCTGCGCCTCGGTCGGCGTGAGCAGCTGAGCCCGGGCGCGCTGCAGCTCGAAGTCCGCGACCTGGAACGCCGCATGGGCCGTGGCGAGCGCGGCCCTGGCGATCTTGTAGGCCCGCTCCGCATCGTCGGACTCGCGCCTGGAAATCGTGCCCTCGGCACTCAGCTCCCGCGCCCGCTGCAGCTCGCCCTGGGCGAACTCGAACTCGGCCTGAGCCTGATCCACGCCCGCCGTCGCGAGCAGCCTGGAGGATTCGGCCGCCTGAACGGCCGCCCGGGCCTGCGCTTCGGACCGGGGATCGAGCAGACTGGGGTCACCCGGCTCGATCTGCGCGAGCACCGTCTCGCCAGCAACCACCGGATCGCCGATGTGCACGTCGATCCGCCGCACCCGTCCGGCGACCGGCGCGGAGAGCAGGAACACGTCGTGCACCCGCGTTTCGCCCTCCTCGTCCACCGACACGAGCAACGGCATCGGGGCCAGACGCACGGTATCCACCCGAACCGGTTGGGGCATCAGAGTCACGCCGATTCCGAACACGACGACCGCTCCGATTCCCGCCCAGATCAACCAGCGTTTTGCGCCGACCTGCATTGGTTCACTCCCGTGTCTTCAACACTTCGACCAGATCCAGCCGATCGACCCGACGCCGCACCAGCCCCGCGGACAGGGCGGTTGCGGCCAGAGAAATGAGCATGGCCATGCCGAACGTCGACGGCTCGATCGTCAGCGGCACCCGGAACAGCTCGGTATCGAACGACGACGCCATGACGATGGTCAGACCCCGACCCACCACACAGCCGAGGGGAAGCGCGAGCACCGCCAGCAACGCCACCTCGCCCAGCAGAATGTAGGAAATCTCGCCACGACTGAAGCCGAGCACCCGCAGCGTCGCGAGCTCACGGCCACGCTCCGACAGCGCGATGCGCACGCTGTTGTAGGCAACGCCCACGCCGAGGGTACAGGCGAGAACGGTAAACATGGAGATGTACACCATGATGTGATCGATCACCGTCGCGTAGAACGAGTCGATCGCCGCCTGTCGCAGCATGACGGCGCTGACTGCTGGAAGGTTCTTCAGCTCCTCGTAGAGGAGGCTCTCCGCCCGCGAGTCGATCAGCAGACTCACATACTCGAGTCCCGGGCGCTCCCGCAGCGCCCGATCGAGGCGGTGTATGTGAACGTACGCCGGCATGGCGATGTGGGTCGCAACAGTGTCGGCGACCACAAGCGTCAGGACCGGTCGCCGCCCTTCGAGCAGGTGGACATCGACCGAATCACCCTGGCCGACCCGCAGCTTGCGCGCAAGCCGCTCGCCGAGGATGAGTCCGTCCAGGGGAACCGCAACGACGGCCGATCGCTCGTCATCGAATACCGGCTGGAGCCGGGCGGGTTCGGGAACCCCGCTCAGAGCGCCGCGATGAGTCCGGTGGCCAACCTTGAAATCCGCGCTGACGATGCGCATCGGTTCCGCCGCGAGCACACCCGGCAGACGGCGTACCTCCTGTAGCACGGACGTCGGCCGCGTTTCGGCGAATCCGAGCATGACGTGCTGGCGCTGGGTATCGAAGAAATAGGTCTGCGCCAGGTAGTCGAGTGAGTCGTTCCATTGCAGCGTGAGCACGAGCAGCGCAACGGAAGCGGATAGCCCCACCGCGGTGAGACCCGCCCGCACCGGCCATCGGCCGATGTTCCGCAGAATGATGCGCGTCGGCTGATCGAGCCAGCGCCACAGGCGCGTGCTGGCGAGCCGGCTGCGGCGGAACACCGGCGGCGCGGGGGGCGCCATGGCCTGCGCGGGCGGCAACCGCACCGCCCGCCACACGGCGCTCGAGGCGCCGGCCAGGGCGGCCAGCAGGCTCAGCCCCGCAGCCGTCATAAACCCGGCTGAACTGGTCACATAGATCCGGGTCGGGAAACGGAACAGGTCGGCGTACATCGCCGTGTTCAGGCGTCCGAACCAGACCCCGATCAACAGCCCGATGAGGATCCCCACGAGCGCGATGGCGACCACGAGCTTGGCATAGTGACCGGCGATCTCGCGCGCGCTGTAGCCGAAGGCCTTCATCAGGCCGATCTGACTGCGCTCCATCGCGATCAGCCGCGACAGCACCATGTGGGTGAGAAACGCCGCAATCACGAGGAAGATCGCCGGAAGGATTCGCGACATCGTGGCAAGCTGCGCAATCTCGTTGGTCACGAACCAGTGCGACAGCTGATCGGCGCGGGCAATCGCCCCGACGCCGCCGTAGGGCTCGAGCAGGCCGTCGAGGGCCGCGATCACGTCGTCGGGATCGACGCCCCGGAGCAGATCGAGTGTCACATTGTTGAACGAGCCGTCGAGATCGAAGGCGGCCTCGAGCGCCTGCCGCGACATCCACATCACCCCGAACCGCAGGTCATCGGGCAGCAACGCTCCGGGACCCAGACTGTAGATGAACTCCGGCGACAGGACGACGCCGGCGATGTACAGCGTTCGCCGATGCCCGTCGAGCACCGCGTCCAGCCGGTCCCCGGGGCGCAGGCCGTGGGCCTCGGCGAATGGTTCGCTGACCAGCACCTGATCGTGCCGCCCGGGGGCGAGCGGACCGCCCGAGCGGTACACCAGCCGGTTGAGCAGAGGCGCGCCCTGGTCGGGGATCGAGACGAACTGCCCTATGACCGGCTCGGCGAATCCCGGTATGTCCAGCGTTGCGTAACGGACGATACGCGTCTGCACGGTCTGCACGCCGGGAATCGAGGCGATTCGATCAGCCAGGCGCTCCGGGCCGCGTTTCAATCCCGCAAACACTTCAGCGAACCGGTAGCGTTCGTAGTACGTAGCGGCCGATTGCTCCAGCGCCTCGAGGGTCGACAGCGACATGACCAGCACGGCAACGCCGGAGGCGATCACGAGCCCGACGGCGAGCACCTGCCCCCGCAGGCGCCAGAGGTCGCGCAGCGCTTTACGATCAAGGGCGCGCACACTCACCAGCTCATGGCGCTCGGGCTGAGTCTCCGGGCGTTGCGCTCCTCGCGCGACACCCGACCGTCAGCCAGGTAAATCACCCGGTCGGCCATCTGCCCGATTACGGTGTTGTGGGTGATCACGGCCGTGGTCGTGCCCAGCTCGCGATTCACCGAATCGATCGCCTCGAGCACGAGAATGCCGGTCTCGCTGTCCAGGGCCCCGGTCGGCTCATCGCAGAGCAGGATGTCGGGCCTCTTGGCGATGGCGCGCGCGATCGCCACACGCTGCTGCTCACCGCCGGAGAGCTGAGCAGGGAAGTGATCGATCCGTTCGGCCAGACCGACGAGGGCGAGCGCTTCTGCCGGATCCATCGGCTGCGGACAGATCTCGGTGACGAGGGCAACGTTCTCCCGGGCCGTCAGACTCGCAATGAGGTTGTAGAACTGAAAGACGAAGCCGACGTGATCCCGCCGGAAGCGCGTCAGCGCGCTGTCGCTCACCGTTGTCAACGGCTGACCGCGGAAGCGAACCTCACCGCTGCTCGCCGTATCGAGCCCGCCGAGGATGTTCAGGAGCGTCGACTTACCGGAACCGGACTGTCCGAGCAGCACCACCAGCTCCCGCTCCTCGAGGTCGAGATCGACGCCGCGCAGCGCATGGACTTCGACCTCGCCGGTTCGATAGACCTTGGTCAATCCACGGGCCTGCAGCGTCACGCTCATTACCTGCCCCCGGACAGACGCACTTCAGCACCGCGACCCGGAACGGTCTAGCCGGCACCGTCGTCGCTAAACCAGAACTTCCACCAGGGCTTCTTCTGCGCGCCCGGGCCCTCGCCCGCGGACTCGCGATACTCCTCCTGGATCTGCTTGCGCTCCTCGCGACGCACCTGCATTTCCTGAGACGTCTCGTTGCCTTTCCCTTCCGTCATCTCGCGCTGGCGCTCGGTGCGCTCCTCGCGTGCCTGTTCGCGTACGCCTTCGTCGTGTGCCTGCTTGCGGAACTCCTCTCGCGACTTCTGCTCCTCGCGCTGCATCGGCTTTGCCTGCCGCGCGGTGCCCGCCGCATCTCCGCTCTTGCCCGGTGCTGCCGAAGCCGCTCCCGCCAGCAGAACCGCTGCGGTGAACGCAGCAATCAATGATCTGAACATAACGCTTTCCATGAATTGTCCGCCCATTCTCGCCACACCGGGCGGGGCAGCCACTCCGGAGATACCACTAGGGGAGCTTCTGCGACACCTCGGGGTCGGGCGGAAGCAGCAGGTCTTCGAGAAAGAACGCCGACAACGACGCCCGACCGCCGAGCCCGGCCTTGCGGTACAGCGCGCGCGCCTGCTCCCGGATCGTCCGCTCGCTGGTATTGCGCACGCCGGCGATTTCCTTGTGGCTGAGCCCCTTGAGCAGCAGCAGACCGACCTCCGATTCGGCCTTGCTGAGCTTCCAGCGCCGGAACTGCTGGTCGATGGCGCTGCCGAGCCCGGTCAGCAGCTGCTGATGCTCACGCCGCCACCGGTCGGCTTCGCCGCGGACCTGCGCCAGATCCAGACGGGACTGCCGCAGCTGACCCCACAGCAGCGCGATGCCAGCGACGGCTACCAGCAGAACGCCGGACTCCACCGCCAGGTGGAGCAGGCTGCCGCCCGCGCGATAGTCGACGAACAGATCGGTCAGGATCAGCCCGCCGATGGCGGCGAACAGCACCATGGCGGCGAGAACGGAGCGGCGGGCGGATACGTCATCCGACATGGATTGCCTCACGTATGGCGGCAGCACGGGCCTGCGTCGAATGGCGGATGGTAGCAGCGCACACCCGGGCGCACAGTGAGCGCGGCAATCACGGGAGATGCTCATGAACACGCGCAGCGAGTGGGTCCGGGTCTGGGACCCGTTGGTGAGAATCGGCCACTGGACCCTGGTCGTCACGTTCTTCACGGCCTATCTCGTCGAGGACGACTTCCTCACCGTCCACGTCTGGGCCGGGTACGTGCTGGGCAGCGTGGTCGCGTTGCGGCTGCTGTGGGGGCTGATCGGCAGCCGCCATGCGCGCTTCGCGGACTTCGTCCGGGGTCCCCGCGCCGTCTTCGGCTACCTGCGCGACACGCTGGCTCACCGCGGCAGACGCTACCTGGGCCACAATCCCGCCGGCGGCGCGATGACCCTGGCCCTGCTCATCTGCCTCGCCATCACCGCCGGGTCCGGTCTGGGGCTCTACGCGGTGGAGGAAGGCGCCGGCCCGCTGGCGGGATGGCTCGCCCAGGGACGCTACGAGGACGCCTGGGAGGAGGTGCACGAGATATTCGCGAACCTGTCCCTTGCGCTGGTGATCGTGCACGTGGCGGGCGTCGCGTTCTCGAGCCTGGTGCATCGGGAGAACCTGGTCCGCGCCATGATCACCGGACGCAAGCGCGAGCACTAGTGGCCTGTTGCGGGACGCGTCGGCTACCGGCCCGGCGCGAGGGCACCCGCTTCCTCACCGCAGTCCCGCTGCGGCGGCAACCGGGCAGCCCGCGCGGCCTCGATCTCCCGGCCGGCACGGGCGAGGTCGGCGCGGAAAGTCCGGTCCGCGTGCAGCCGGGCCACCGCCGCCGCGCCGACGGCGCGTCCTGCCGTCACGTCACTGGGCCAATGCACGTTGCAGATCATCCGGCTGTCGCCGAAGGCGTAGCCGCGCGCCAGGATCTCATTCGCACGGTCCGGCGCCAGCTCGGTGAGAATCAGCGCCCAGGCCCAGCCGATGGCGGTATGCCCGGAGGGATAGGAACCGTCCTCGACCAGTCGCTGCTGCTCGGCTTCGTCGATGCAGGTCGGTCGACCGTTGCCGAGGAACGGCCGCTTGCGCTGGTAGTGATTCTTGGCCGCGTAGGTCGCGAGCCCGGCGTCCACCAGCGTGCGGCGCAGCAGCTGGTAGAGGAACGGTGTGGCCGTCTCCGTGATCGGCGCCCCAACGGCGCAGGCAAACGTGCCGGCCGCCCCCGGAAAGCTCAGGTCGTTGTCCAGCGCGGCGAGCCGGAAGCGCGCCGAACCCTGCAGCGCCAACGCCGTCCGGTTGACGGCTTCGTCCAGACGCTGTGCCGCGGAACCCGGCGCCGGCGGCGGCGGCAGCAGGCCAAGGCTGTCCGGATAGGCGTCGGGGGAGAGATAGCCCTGCAGCAATCCCGGCCGGATCTCGGCAACCGGCGCCGGGGTCCGGCTGACGCAGGCGCCAAGCCCGCAGAGCAGCAGCGCCACAAGCATCACCCGGATCATGGTCATGGGCCCGCGTCCTCAGGGTTGCGTGGCGATGGCCGGAATGCCTTCGTCCAGCTTCACCCAGTTCTGCTTGCTGTCACACCAGACATGAAACTGAGGCTGAAACGCCGCGGTGTCGTCGAGCGTGCCGGTCTTCAGGTACAGCATGTCCGGCTGGTCGGGGAGCGCCGAGAAGATCGGCGACCCGCAGTTGCCGCAGAAGTAGCGCTCCACGGTGTTGCCGCTGTTGGTGTCCGCATCCCGGTAGAGCTTGGGCTCCCCCTTCGTGAACCGGAACGTCGCTTTCGGCACGCCCGCCAGGGTCGAGAACGCAGACCCCGCCTGGCGCTGGCAGTTCTTGCAGTGGCAGACGCCGGTCATCGCCGGATCGCCGTCGAATTCGTAGGCCACCGCTCCGCAGAGGCATTGTCCTGTGTGCGCCATGAGTGTCAGCTCCTGTTGAGGTTCGGTTGTGGTCCGGTTGTCCCGACGAGTTCACCCTGACCAGGTACCAGTCATCGGGCCTGAGAAGTTTCGGATCGATCCAGCCCAGCGGCGCGGCCGCGGTGCTCTCCGCCCGCGCCCAGCGACGACCATTGTGCTCGAAATACGCGCCGGATGTAGGCACGAGGATGCCCACCATGGCGTGTCGATGAAAGTTCGAGATCAGCATCTCCGCCTCGATGCCGACATGGCGAAGCAGGCCGATCAGCAGCAGCGACTTGGAGTCGCAGTCGCCCCAGTTCTTCGACACGACCAGCGCAGGTGGAAGGACGCCGAACGGTTCTTCTGTCGGCACCTGATAGGGAATTGCCTGGACGAAACGCAGCAACCATCGCGCGGCGTCCACGGCCGACCAGGTGTCATCGGCAATCCCGGATCTCAGGCGATCGAGCAGAGGCGCGAGATCGCGGCCGCTGCGTCGTACGCCGGACCACAGACCCAGGCCGCTGGAGCGCCGCCGCGCCAACCTAGGCGGGCCCGTCCCGACCGAGGGTGGGCATGGGCAGAAAACTCGTGAGCAGAGTGTCCACACCGTCGCGCGCGAGCAGCGCCAGCACCGTGATCGTCGCAAACACCACGACCGCCGACGCGACGTTTCCCGAACCGATCTCCTCCATCTCGTCGATGTCCGGCGTCAACCGGACGAACAGCTTGATACCGACCACGATCACGCCGGCGCGGATCAGCAGAGACACGACCGACAGGCCCATGGCCAGGATTGCCGCGGCAAGACACAGGCCCACCGCGCTGTTGTGCTGTCGTATCGAGCTGGCCAGGTCGGGCAACCCGACGGCCCGCTTGACCACCCGGGCACTCGCCGTCACGCCGATGGCGCCGACCAGCAGCCCGAATGCGAGCTTCGACAGTCCGACCAGAAACAACCCCATGGCCACCCCCTACCAGAGGTACGCTTCGGGGTCTGCGCGGCACGCTTCCATCACGTCTCGTGTACTGCGAGCAACTTGTCGACCCGCCGCCGCAGATCGTCGATGTTGCGCCCGAACAGCGGCGCAATGAGCTGATCGACGCCAGCGTCCCGATAGGCGGCGAACGACTCTGATGTGATGCGATGCCGGTTGGGGCAGACGAACACCGACACGTCGGCGCGGGTCCGGTCGTGCTCCGCCAGCAGCTCATCGAGACGGGCGAGCGGTGCGCCGATCGCTTCCGGCGCCAGATCGAAGCCGTACCAGCCGTCACCGATCGCCGCTACCCGACGCAGCGCGGCGTCGCTCTCGCCGCCTACCAGAATCGGCGGGTGCGGCGCCTGCACCGGCTTCGGATTGAAGTGACAGGGTGCGATGTCGATGCTGTCGCCGTGGAATTCGGCGACCTCCTGAGTCCACAGCGCCTTCATGGCCTGCACGTACTCGGTGCAGCGTGCGGCACGACCGGAAAAGTCCATGCCGAGCGCGGTGAACTCCTCCTTCAGCCAGCCGATGCCGATACCGAAGTCGACGCGCCCGCCGGACAGGTAGTCGAGGTCTGCCACCAGCCGGGCGGTGTAGACGGGCTGACGCTGGGGCACCAGACAGATGCCGGTGCCGAGGCGGATCCGCCGGGTGTGCGCCGCCACGAAGGTCAACGCCGAGAACGGGTCCAGCAACCCCTTCGGGTTTCCGGCCAGCCGGCCGTCGTCGGAATAGGGGTACCGTGACGCATAGTCCGGAAAGAACATCACGTGTTCCGGCACCCACAGCGAGTGCAGGCCGGCCTCGTCGACCAGGCGCGACGCCGCCACGATGTGCTCGACCGGCGTGTCCTGGCTGAACGCGGTGGTCACCCCCAGATCCATGGTCTCCCCTCGTCTGGAACAGCAGGCCCCGATCGTACCATCGCGACCCCAACCATGAGCAGTCGGGGACCGAACGGCGTATCCTCCCCACCAGGGACACGGCAAACGGGGGGTTCATGCTGAAAATCACGCTGCAGATCATCGGGCTTCTGGTTCTGCTTCTGGCCGCCACGCTCGTCACCCTCAAGCTCAAGTACCAGAGCGCCGACGGACCGTCGGTGCTGTTTCCCGGTGGCAGGCTGGTGTCCGGAGAACTTCATACCGGAGCGGACCCCGACTGGCGCTTCACCGACGACGTCTTCACCATCGAACTGCAGCTCGAGGATCCCGTGAGCTCGCGTCGGATCTTCGTGATGGAAAGCGCCGGCAATGTCTACGTACCGTCGGGCTACATGAAGTCGTTCCTCGGGCGCCTGTGGAAGGACTGGGCGTTCCAGGCCGATGCCGGCGACGGCCTGGCCGTCGCGCGCATCGACGGCGTGCGCTACGAGCGCAGGCTCGTTCGCGTAGAGGACCCGGAGGTCATCCGCGGCGTGGCCGCGAAGCTCGCCGAGAAGTACGCAGGCGGCGCCACCCCCGAGGCAGTGGACGCCGTGGTCACGAGCATCGCCGAAGGCGACACGTGGATCTTCGAGCTGGCACCGCGGAGCAACACATGAAGACAAAAACCTATCTTCTGGTGAGCGGCACCATCACCCTGATCTGGGTCCTCGGCCTGCTGTTCGTGCCCGCCTTCTCGCAGACAGTGGAGCAGCTGATGCTGCTGTTTCTGTCGACGAACGCGCGCTGATCAGGAGCAGTCGCCTGCCTCTCCGTGGGCGCCGCGACCGACACCTTCCCTGTAACGTTTTACTGTTCCTCGCCCTCGTTGCCCTCCGCCTCCTCATCCGCCGCCGGCTCCTTGGTGGCGGCGGGCTCGTCCCGCTCGACCGGCTTCTTCGCAGCGGGCGCCGGCGCACCGCGACCGATGGTTTTGTTCATGCCGACATCGACCATGCCGCCGATCGGAATGCGCGCGCCTACGTTCACGTCCTGCATGGCAGCACAGCCGGAAAGGAGAAGCGGCAGCGTCAGGGCGAGGAGCGTGGCCAGATGATGGACGGCTGTGCGGATAGCCGGTTGCTGCGTTGGCTGGGTCATGGGATCTCTCGCTCCGGGTGCCCTGATTAGGCCACCGGAGCCGGCGGTAAGTTCCCGGCGCCACTTTCCGCAGGGCAGGCGCGCCGTATTTGGCTGCGCGGCAATCCACGTTAGTATCCGTCGATCGTGACGCCTCAGTCCCGTCCGCCCGGATCAAGGATCGACTTGAAAGCCTACCTCGTCGTCATCGCCCTGCTGCTGGCCATCTTCGGCGCGATCGGCGCCTACCTGTACCAGCGCTTCAGCGCCTTTGCTGCCATGGACTTCACCCCGCCGCCGGTCACCATCGCGACGTCGACGGCGACCGTGGAAAGGTGGGACGAGACGCTGAACGCCGTGGGCACGATCCGCGCCGTCAGGGGCGTGGAGCTCACCTCGGAGACCAGCGGCGAGATTACCGAGATCCGTGTCGACTCCGGGGATCGAGTGACTGCGGGTCAACTGCTGCTGGTGATGAACGACGAGGTGGAACGGGCCAGCCGGCAGAACCAGATCGCCGCCCTCGAGCTGGCGCAGATTCTGTTCGAACGCGATCGGGCGCTGATCGAAAAAGGCTCGATTCCCCAGACCCAGTTCGATCGCTCGCGGGTCGATCTGGAGCGGGCCCGGGCGCAGCTCGCCGAAACCGAAGCCCGGCTCGACAACAAGCGCATCGAGGCGCCGTTCTCCGGCACCCTGGGCATCCGCCGGGTCGACGTCGGCGACTACCTGTCGCCCGGTACCGTCATCGCCACCCTGCAGGATCAGAGCGAGCTGGAGATCGACTTCACGGTGCCGGCTCGCTATGCCCCCAAACTCAAGGCCGGCCTGGCCGTCTCCGTTCGCATCGACGCCTACCCCGGACGCACCTTCAGCGCCGAGGTCACTGCGGTCGATGCGCGAATCGACCCCAACACCCGCAACGTGCTGTTGCGGGCCCGACTCAACGAGGTCGAGGGACTGGTCCCCGGCATGTTCGCCGAGCTCGACGTCGATCTCGGGGACCGGCGCCAGGTCGTCACCATTCCGGAGACCGCCATGACCTACGCCCTGCAGGGCAACACCGTGTATGTGGTCGAACCCACGGAGGATGATCAGTTGACTGCCAGCCCCAGGGTCGTCCGCGCCGGCAGGGTCCGCGATGGCCGCATCGCGGTGCTCGAAGGCTTGAGCGCAGGCGATCAGGTGGTGAGCGTCGGCCAGAACAAGCTCTACCGCGGCGTGCGCGTGGTCGTCGACGAGAACGTCAGGCTGTAAGTGGGCGCATTCACCGACATCTTCGTCCGTCGACCCGTGCTCGCCCTGGTGCTGAGCGCGGTGATGCTGCTGCTCGGACTGCAGGCGGGCTCGCAGCTGACCCTGCGCGAGTACCCGGAGGTCGAGAAGAGCGTCATCTACGTCCGCGCCGTGTACCCGGGCGCCAGCGCGGAAACCGTTCAGGGCTTCGTCACCACCCCGCTGCAGCGCCGCATCGCCGCTGCCAAGGGCGTCGAGTACGTGACCTCGCAGAGCGACCCCGGCGTTTCCGAGATCGAGGTCTGGGTGAAGCTCGGCGAGAATTCCACCGACGTGCTCGGTGAGGTGATCACCAAGGTCAACGAGGCGCGCTTCGAACTGCCGCGGGACGTCGAAGACCCGGTGGTCAGCAACCGGACCGGCGGCGACGCCATGATGTATCTGGCGCTACTGAGCGACGAGATGTCCGTTCAGCAGATCGCCGACTACGCCATGCGCTCCATTCAGCCGGTGCTCAGCACCGTGGACGGCGTCGGCGAGGCCCGGCTCCTCGGCAGCGGCATGTTCGCCATGCGCATCTGGCTGAACCCCACGCGGATGGCCGCGTTCGGCGTGACCGCGAGCGACGTCAACGCCGCCATCCGCCGCGACAACTACATCTCCGCCGCCGGAACCACCCGCGGCGAGCTGGTGCGCGCCAGCGTCGACGCCGAGACCGACCTGCAGGATCCGGAGCGGTTCGGGGCCATCGTCGTCCGTCAGGACGGCGACCAGCGCATCAGACTCGCGGACGTGGCCAACATCGAGCTGGCCAGCGAGACCTACGAATCCGCCGTCTATTCGAGCGGCAGGGAAACCGTGTTCATCGCCATCACCGAGGCACCGGGCGCCAATCCACTGCAGACCGCGTCCGGGGTCAAGGATAAGATCGACGAGCTGAACGCCCAGCTTCCTGCCGACATGACGATCTTTCTCGACTCCGATGCCTCCATCTACATCGGCGAGGCGCTGCGGGAGGTCGTCCAGACGCTGCTCGAGGCCTCCGTCATCGTCATTCTGGTGATCCTGGTGTTCCTCGGCTCGCTGCGCGTTGTGGCGATCCCCATCATCGCCATCCCGCTGTCCCTGATCAGCGTGCTGTTTCTGATCTGGCTCATGGGCTTCTCCATCAACCTGCTGACCCTGCTGGCCATGGTCATCGCCATCGGGCTGGTCGTGGACGATGCCATCGTCGTGGTCGAGAACGTCCATCGGCACATCGAAGACGGCAAGCGACCATTCGAGGCGGCCCTGGTCGGCGCCCGTCAGGTGGCGTTTCCGGTCATCGCCATGACCCTGACTCTGGTCGCCGTCTACCTGCCCATCGGCTTCCTGGGCGGCCTGACCGGCGTGCTGTTCAGCGAGTTCGCCCTGACCCTGGCGGGGGCGGTGGTCGTATCCGGCATCGTCGCGCTGGTGCTGAGCCCGATGATGTGCGCCTATCTGCTCAAGGACCACGACCACCAGGGTGCCGCTGCCGACTGGCTGGATGCCCGCTTCGATGAGCTGCACCATCGCTACGAGACCTGGCTCGGCCATTGCCTGGACAACCGTGGCGCCGTCGTGCTGTTCGGCGCCGCGATCTTCCTGAGCCTGCCGGTGCTCTACCAGCTGACCCAGAAGGAACTCGCGCCGGAGGAGGACAGCGGCAACATCTTCGCGGTCGCCACGCCCCCCGACTACGGCAGCCTGGAGTACACGACCTACTTTCTCGATCAGATGGTCGACGCCTGGCGCACCGTTCCGGAAGTCACCCACTCCTGGCAGGTGAACAACCCCACGTCCGTATTCGGCGGTCTGGAACTGAAACCCTGGCGCGAGCGCGAGCGGACCCTCGAAGAGATCCGCCAGGAGGTGCAGAGCAAGTACGACAGAATCAGCGGGCTGGAGATCTTCACGTTTGCCGGCGGCGGGCTGCCCGGAGCGTCTTCGGGTCTGCCGGTGCAGTTCGTGATCTCGTCGAACGTGAGCTACCAGGAACTCGACCGGGTTGCCGAGGAAGTGCTCGGCAAGGCCAGGCGCTCGGGCGTGTTCGCCTTCGTAAACAAGGACCTGCGCTATTCGCGCCCGGAAGTCCGGGTGAGCATCGACCGCGAGCTGGCGTCGCGCCTCGGCATCTCCATGGAAGACATCGGCCAGACCCTGCAGATCATGCTCGGCGAGGCGGAGACCAACCGCTTCAGCATGGAAGGCCGAAGCTACAAGGTCATTCCGCAGGCTGATCGGGGCTTTCGCCTCACCAAGGAATGGCTCGAGCGCTACTACCTGCGCACGGCGGAGGGTTCCCTCGTGCCCATGAGCACGGTCATCAACCTGACGCAGACCGTGGAACCCAACACCCTCAAGCAGTTTCAGCAGCTGAACAGCGTGACCGTACAGGGACTGGTTCTGCCACCGAACTCATTGGGTGATGGCCTGGCCTTTCTCGAGCAAGCACTCGGAGAAGTTGCGCCCGGGTATCGCGTGGGCTACCAGGGCGAGTCGAGGCGCTTCATTCAGGAGAGCCAGGGTTTCCTGCTGCTCTTCGCCACGTCGCTGGTCTTCATCTACCTCGTGCTGTCGGCGCAGTTCAACAGCTTCCGCGACCCGTTCATTGTGCTGATCAGCGTGCCGCTGTCGGTGTTCGGGGCGCTGGTGCCGCTGGCGCTCGGCTTCGCGACGCTCAACATCTACACCCAGGTGGGACTGCTGACCCTCATCGGACTGATCAGCAAACACGGCATCCTGATCGTCGATTTCGCCAATCACCGCCTCAGCGAGGGCCTGGACCGCCGCGCCGCTGTGCTGGATGCCGCCGGGCTGCGGCTGCGCCCGATCCTCATGACCACGTTCGCCACCGTGCTCGGGGTGGTTCCCCTGCTCACCGCGTTCGGCGCGGGCGCCAATTCGCGGTTCGCGATCGGTCTGATGATCGCCGCCGGCATGCTGGTGGGCACCCTGTTCACGCTGTTCGTGCTGCCGACGTTCTATCTGCTCATGGGCAGAGCCGGAGCGCGCCAGGCGGAAACGCTGCCGGCCACGACCTCAGCGGGCCAGACGTCGGCGTAGCTCAGCCCGCGCTCTCGGTCGCGGTCACCGAGATGCCCATCGAGGCGTTGCCACCGGCTCGGGCGGCATCGCGCATGCGCGCGAGTTCTTCCCAGCTCAGATAGCTGGTCAGTCCGTCCTCGTCGTAGAACAGCACCGGACCTTCGCAGATGAACAGGTACTCGGTGTCTTCGAGCGCCACCGTCGCGCCGTGCAGCACGCCGTTCGGCTCGTAGTCGTAGTCGCCGGCATTGAGCACGCCGTCCCGCACCTGCAGCTTGCCTTTGAGCACATAGGTATGGGCATCGGAAAGATGCTTGTGCGGCGCCGCCGTGTAGCCTTTGCTCCAGCGGAACAGCGCAACCCAGCGGCCGGTTTCAGCGCCGGTCCAGAGCACCTTCATCCAGGCTTTACCGGGTTCGGTTTCGATCCACGGTTCGTCGGCGCGAACGATGATGTCGGCGAGCTGGTCATTGATCGGATTGATGTTCTGCAGTGCCATGGAATCTCCTCCTGTCGCTTCCCTAAGCGTACGCCCTCCGCGCGGCGGCATCGACGGGTTTGTGCCACCCTGAGCCGCGACGAGCGGGCAGTCGATAGATTCTGTCAATGGCCCCTCGCCCTGCTTTGACGCGGCCTTTACGTCGCCCGGTGATACTCGTGGAAACCTTCCGGAGTCAGTCCGTGACCAACCAAGCCGGCAACGCCCTGCGCGGCGTACTTTTCTTCTCACTGTTCTGGCCGAGCTTCACCCGCCTCGGCTTCGAAGCCCGCCGTCGCTGGTGGGATACGAGCCAACCCGATCTTTCCGGTCAGACCTGGCTCGTCACCGGCGCCTCCGCCGGCATCGGCCGGGAAATCGCGCTCGCGGCGGCGCGCTCGGGCGCGCGGGTGATCGCCGCCGCGCGGCGCGCCGACGCTCTGGACGATCTGGCGATGCAGTCCGGCGGTGCCATCGAACCGCGCGCGACCGATCTGTCGCAGATGGGCGCCGTCCTCGATCTGGCGGCCTCGCTGCCCCGCGTCGATGTGCTGATCAACAACGTCGACGTCATGTTCAACCGCCCGCAGACGACGGTCGACGGCCTCGACGCCGGGTTCGCGACCAATCTGCTCGGTCACTACCTGCTCACGGAAGAGATGATCGACCATGACCGTCTCGCCGCGGGCGCCGGCGTCGTCACCATGACGTCGGGCGGAGCCTACAACGTGCCGCTTACCCTCGAGCCCCTCATCGACATGCGGCCGTACGAGGGCACGCTGGCCTACGCCTATCAGAAGCGCGCTCAGATCGCCTTGAACGGCTACTGGCGCCAGCACTACGAGTCCCGTTTCCGCTTCTACGTCACACACCCGGGATGGGTCGAGACCCCCGGGGTCGCGGAGGCCATGCCGTTGTTCCGGATGACCTTCGCGGCCTTACTGAGAACCCCCCGCCAGGGCGCGGACACGGCCCTGTGGCTGGGGGCGACCCGTCCGGTTTCGCGCCGCGCCGACTCCGTGTGGTTCGATCGGGCCGAGTATCCGGCGCACCTGCTCCCCGGCACCCGGCAGGGCGCCGCGACCGGCGATCTCATCGGTCTGCTGGACGATCACAAAGCCCGGGTCGCGGACCGCTCCGGCGCTCCGGCTATGCCTATCCCGCGCTGACTGCCACCACGCTGGCCTCTACGGCAACGAACGGGTCAGCCGACGCCTGACCCTCCGACACGTCGACCGTCAGGGACTCGAGCCCCCGGAACATCGGGCTGGTACCCCAGATTGCGTCGTCGCCATCGGCCAGTTCGATCGACGTGAAGCGTTCGAACAGCCGCCGGAACACGATCTTCGCTTCGAGGCGCGCCAGCGACATGCCCAGGCACAGGTGGACGCCGTAGCCGAAGCTCACGTGCGTGACCTTCTCCCTTTCGATGTCGAACCGGTCCGGGTCCACATTGGCCGCGGGATCGCGGTTGGCGCCCGCGATCGACAGCATCAGCATCTGACCGGGCTTGAAGTTGCAGCCGTTCACGGAGAAGGGCTCCCTGACCGTGCGCACCGTGAACAGCACCGGCGGCTCGAATCGCAGCGCCTCCTCCAGCGCGTTCATCAGCAGGGCTTCACTGCGTCGCGCTGCCGCCATCTGCTGCGGGTGCCGGCACAGCAGGTACAGGCAGTTGCCGATCAGCCGGGTCGTGGTTTCGTGTCCCGCCGCGAGCAGCAGAATGCAGTTGGAGTAGAGTTCGTCGAGCGTGAGCCGGTCGCCACCCTCCTCCGCTGCAATCAGCTGGGAGATGAGGTCCTGGCTCGGGTTCAGCCGCTTCTTCTCGACCAGCCGGGCCAGGTACGCCCGCATCTCCACGTTTGCTTCACCGGATTTGCGGATCAGCGCCGGATTCAGAATGTCACTCGCTCCCAGCAACGCTTCGGACCAGCGCTCGAACAGGTGACGTTCACCTCGCGGCACACCCATCATTTCCGCGATCACGATGGCCGGCAGCGGTCTGGCCACGGCCTGCATGATCTCGACGCGACCGGCATTCGCTGGAACGGCGTCCAGCAATTCGTCGACCAGGCCTTCGATGGCCGGCGCCAGCGACTGCACGTACCGGTGCAGGAATCCCTGGGCGACCAGTTTGCGCAGGCGGGTGTGGTCCGGCGCATCCACGCCGAGCATCGTCGGGTGATCGACGTTGAGCAGCGGCACGCCGCCGGCGGCGAATCTCACCACCTTCACCACGAAGCCGTTGTTGCGCAGGTCGTTGCTGACCCGGGGATCCCGCAGCAGCGAGGTCACCTCCTGGTGGCCACTGACGATCCACCCGCCATACGTGAGTGAACGCAGAATCCTGCCGCGTTCGCGCAGAGTGTTGAAGGCCGCGCAGGGGTCGGCGGCGCCGTCGTCGTGCAGACTGACGACGCTGCTGGTGAAGTAGTAGTCGACCCGGCGCAGCAGCCACAGGCTCAGCTGCATGGTCGAACTCAGAACCTTGAGCACTGCGGTCTTCATGGGCGCGTGTTCCGGAGCAACCCCGTGACTGTAGCCCCCGGGTGACGGGAAAAGCAGACGCAGCGCACGAACCCAGGCATCGGCGCCCGAATTGCGCCGGTCCGGCGGACGCTACTCCCCGCCAGGTCCGGGCGACATGCCCCCGGCGCTGGCCGCGAGCGCCTCCGGGGAATCCCCCACGTAGCGCAGCGTGGTGAAGCCGAAGAACATCTCGTGCTTGGTCTGCAGGCCGAAATGCACCGGCACCGACGGGTCGGGATTGCTGCGGTTGCGATCGGAGTTGTCCATCGCGCCGCGGGCGACGATACGGCTGCCGGCCGGCAGAAACAGCGGCTCGGCCAGGGCGTAGTTGAACTGCCAGTTGAAGTCGTAGCGGGGCACCGACAGCAGCACCTCCGAGGTACCGTCCCGATACTCGGCCGTGTAGCTCATGTACTTGCCGCGGAAGTGCATGTGCGGATTGAGTTCGTAGAGATACGCGTCGCGCTCGATTTCGTGAACGCCTTCCAGCTTGTGTTCTTTGGCATGGGGCGGAATCAGGAAACGGCGTTGACCGGCGACGCCTCCGGACATGACGTGGGCCGGCGGCTTGTCGTGGAGGTAGATGCCGATCTCGGTCTCGTCCACGGTCTCACGACCGGACGTGGTGTAATGCATCTGCAACAGCAGGCTGGAGCCCTTCTTCAGCAGTCGTCCGCTGTCGTCGCGGAACTGATCCGGCTGCCGTCCGGGCGCAAAACCGCCGACGCTTTCGCCGCGGGCGGCCCCGGTCTGACGGCCGCGAACGGTCTTGTCCGCCGGGCTCGAGACGTAGGCGATCACATGGTGCAGCACCTGCCGATCGCCCGGCACGAACTCCATGGCCCGCACCCAGACGTCGCGCTCGAGATCGAGCTGCACGGGTACGTAGCGGTAGTCGAGCACGCCGGTGGCCGGGATGGTCTGTGCGGGCACCTTGAACACGAAATCCGGTTCGCCCAGGGTAAAGTGCGGACTGGCAGACTCCAGGGAAGCCAGCGGGTCGGGACCGCTCGCCTCGTCGAACGGTGCCCCGGCATCGATCCAGCGGATCAGGGTGCGTTCCTGTTCCGGCGTCAGACCCGCCACGTCCAGCAGCCGCTTACCGACGTGGGGATCCACCTGCCCGGGCGGCATGCGCCGGGTGAGCACGACCTCCCGCATCATCGCGGACCAGCCCCGGACCATGGCGTGATCGGTCATGGCCCACGGGCCGATTCCACCCGGCCGATGGCAGGCCACACAGTTTTCCACCAGGATCGGCGCGACGTCCTTGGCGTAGGAGACGTCCGCGCCTGCCGCCGCAAAGGGTATGAGCGACCCCGCCGCAGCGGTATCGGCCTCTCGGACCGGCTCGCCGGCCAGAAGTTGCGGCAACGCGGCGCCGAGGCCCTCCACGCTGCCCCGGTAGAGCACCGCCATCCGGGCCGGATCGACGACCAGCGCGTCGCCGACCCGCTCGAAGCCGAGCGATTGCGCCACCTGCTGCGATTCGTCGACGAGGACCGGCAGCGCCGCGTTTGCGCCCGCCGCGGCAAGGGTCTGCCGCGACTCGTCGGGCATGGCGTTTACGAGGAACCCCAGTACGCCCGGACTCGCAAGCACAATCTCGGGCACCACCAGATTGCGCTTCTGGCTGTGCGCGATCAGCACCACCGCGCGCTGATCGCCGTAATAGGACAGCTGGTGGAACCTGCCGGTGTGATCGAGCAGCGCGAAGTCTCCGATACGGGATCCGTTCGCGACGGCCGCGGAAGCAACCAGGCCGAGGGCGACGAGCAGCGCAACGTTTTTCCGGCTTAGCATCTGACCAACACATGATCTGGCGACCGGATCACTCTAGCATAGGCAGTCCAGAGTTCGATGGCGCCCGCCGGATATCCCCAAGCCATGCCGTTTCTGATCAACCTGCTCGTCGCCCGGCGTCACGTTCTTTTCGCCCTGGCCGCCGCCCTCGGCCTGGCCGTGGCCTGGGGCATGACCCTGAGCACCGTCGAAACCACGGCCCGCTCGATTCTCAGCGACAGTGACCCGTATCGGGCCGAGGTCGATCGGGTGCGGGCCGACTTCCCGCCGTCCACCAGCGTGCTGTTCGCGTTCCAGACCGACAGCGACGTGTTCAACCTCCCGGCGCTGCGGGCGATGGAAGCGCTCGGCGAGCGCTACACAGAGATCGAGGGTGCGATCTCCTTCGGCTCCCTGACGAACCGGCGGCTGAACGAGGTGGACGCCCAACGCTACGGTCGCGACTACCTGATACCGCTGCTCGACGACCTGAGCACTGAGGATCTCGCGGAGATCAAGGCCATCGCGCTGCGCGACGTCGACCTGACCAAGAGCCTGCTGTCGAAACAGGGCGACATGGCGCTGGCGGTGGTCAAGTACAAGGCGACGCCAGACGAGCAGGCGCGGCGGCTCGAGATCGCGCGCTCCGTCTATGCGTTGCGCGACTCGCTCCGGCAGCAGTACCCGCAGGTGGAAATCTACGCGCTGGGCGGCGTGCTGTTCGAGATGGACGGCTACAACGCGACCGTCCAGGACCGCACGGTGCTGTTCCCGCTGGTGATCAGCGCGTCCATCCTGCTGCTGTGGTACTGCCTGAAATCGCTGCCCTACGCGCTGTGTCTGTTTCTTGTGTCCTTCTCCTCCATCGGCCTTTCCGTCGGAAGCTTCGGCTGGCTGGCGGTGCCGTTCAATCAGATCTCGAGTCTCGGCCCGCTGGTGGTGCTGGTGATCGCCATGGCTCAGGGCATCCACATCGTCTCGGTCTACGCCCAGGGTCTGCACGGCGGGCTCGACAAGCTCGCCGCCATGCGCGAGAGCCTGGCCATCAACCTGCAGCCCGTGACCCTGGCCAGCCTGACCACGGCCATGGGTTTTCTCAGCCTCAACTACTCGTCGTCGCCCGGCATCTACGGCTTCGGCAACATCGTCGCCATCGGCGTGCTCTGGGCTTATCTGATCACCCTGGCCGCGCTCCCCGCTCTGGTGCTCTGGCTGCCCGCGAGCCGGGTGCCGAAGCCGCTCGGGGTTAGCGCGTTCATCGAACGCGTCGCGCATCTGATCCGTACCCGGGGCAACGGCCTGTTCTGGGGCTGCACGGCTCTGATCGTCGTCACCCTCGCCCTGCTGCCCCTCAACCGACTCGACTTCAACCGCTACAGCTTCATTGACGAGGACTCGGATCTGGCCCGGGTCATGACCGCCCTCGCCGAGAAGATCGGCAACGATCAGAGCCTGGTTTACGCGGTCCACAGCGGCGAGTACTACGGTATCACCCAGCCCGAATTCCTCCGCCAGGTGGACGAATTCTCCGTCTGGGTCGAGGCGCAGCCCGAAGCCAGCTTCGTCTCCAGCTACACGGACCTGCTGCGCAGCCTGAACAGATCCGAGCACGACGACGATCCGGCCTGGGACCGCCTGCCCGAGGACCAGCTGCAGATCATCGATTACCTGGTCGGCTACCAGCTGGTTCAGGAGATCGAGCCGAACCTCGAGCCGATCTTCAATGCCGACTACTCGGCCATCCGTCTGGTGATCGGCACGTCGAACCTGTCGAACGCGGCGCTCATCGAGTTCAACGACCGCATCGACGCCTGGATCGACGAACACGTGGATCCGCACTACGAGGTGCTCCACGGCGACAACAGCATTCTGTTCGCCCGCCTCGACCGCTCGATCACCGAAGAGCTGATCAAGGGGTTCGCTCTGAGCTTCGTGCTGATCACGCTGACGCTGCTCATCGGCCTCAGAAGCCTCAAGTACGGGCTGGTCAGCATCATGCCGAACGTCTTCCCCGCCACCATCGTGTTCGGCTTCTGGGGCCTGTTCGTCGGCGAGTTGAGCCCCTACATCCTGATGCTGTTCTCCATCAGCATCGGCCTCGTCGTGGACGACTCGGTACACATTCTCAGCAAGTACATCGTTGCCCGTCGGCGCGGCGAAACTCCGGCTCGGGCCGTGGACTACTCCCTCGACAAGGCCGGCTCTGCCATCACCATCACCACGCTCTCCCTCGCCGTCGGCACCTTCATCCTGGTGCTCTCCAACACGTTCCACTTCCAGAACGTGGCGCTGCTGCTGACGCCGATCATCCTCGTGGCATGGCTGCTCGATCTGCTGTTCCTGCCGCCGCTGCTGGTCAGGCTGGACACCTGGCTGGAAGCGCGACCGGACCTGCAGACGTCGCCCGGCAGGCAGAGCTCCACGGCTTCCTGAGTTCGCGCTCCCGCACGCTGCCGATTTCCTTCGGTACCGGTAGGGAGTAATCTGGGGGCGCCCTTCCGCGCAGGAAGCCATGCCATGACTGCCCTAAAGCGCCGCGGGACTCTGCTCGGACTCCTCTGCCTCACGGCGCTGGCGGCCTGCGCCGCAAGCCCGGGGCCCGCGCGGACCCAGACGGTGTCCGCCGGTCAGGTCTGCACCACGGAGAAGCCGATGGGATCTCACATGCCCGTACGGGTATGCCGTACGCGGGAGCAGATCGAAGCCGAGCGCAAAGCGGCCACCGCGGCCCTCAATCAGGTCAGAACGACGCCGTCGGTTTCCACGGAGCAGCAGTAGCGCGCGGCGAACCGCCTACAGCACCTCGAAAAGACCGGCAGCGCCCATGCCGCCGCCGATGCACATGGTGCACACCACGTACTTCACGCCGCGTCGCTTACCTTCGATGAGCGCGTGCGCCACCATGCGCGAGCCCGACATGCCGTAGGGATGGCCGATCGAGATCGCGCCCCCATTCACGTTCAGACGCTCATCCGGTATGCCCAGTTTGTCGCGGCAGTAGAGCACCTGAACCGCAAAGGCCTCGTTGAGTTCCCACAGGCCGATGTCTTCCATCTTCAGGCCGTTCTTCTCCAGCAGCTTCGGCACCGCGAACACCGGCCCGATGCCCATTTCGTCGGGATTGGTGCCGGCCACGGCGATACCGCGATAAGCGCCCAGCGGCTCGAGGCCGCGCCGCTCCGCGAGCGTCGCTTCCATCAGCACGCAGGCGGAGGCCCCGTCGGAGAGCTGCGAGGCGTTCCCGGCGGTGATGAATCTGCCTTCCTTGATGACCTGGCCGTTCTTGAACACCGGCTGCAGTCCGGCCAGGCTCTGGGCCGTCGTGCCCGGGCGATTGCCTTCGTCTTTGTCGAGATTGGTTTCGATTTCCGTGACCTCGCCGGTCTCCTTGTTCTGCAACTTCATGACCGCCGGCAGCGGCACGATCTCGTCGGCAAACGCGCCCGCGGCCTGGGCAGCGGCGGTGCGCGCCTGGGACTGGGCGGCGTAGGCATCCTGCGCTTCACGACTCACGCCATAGCGCTCGCCGACGATCTCCGCGGTTTCGATCATCGCCATGTACAGTGCCGGCTTGCTCGCCAGCAGATCCGGATCCGGGATGACGAACATGTCGCCGGTCTGGTTCATGGAGATCGACTCCACCCCGCCGCCGATGGCGACGTCCATGCCGTCGGAAATGATCTGCTTGGCGGCAATGGAGATCGCCATCATCCCGGACGAGCACTGGCGGTCGATGGTCTGACCCGCCACGGAGTCCGGAAGGCCCGCTCGCAGCAGGCTCTGACGCGCCACGTTCTGGAAGGCGCTGCCCATCTGAATGGCCGCGCCCATGACCACGTCTTCCACTTCCGCCGGGTCCACCCCGGCGCGCTGCACGGCGTGACGGATCACGTGACCGCCGAGCGCCGGAGAGGTCGTGTTGTTGAACGCGCCCCGATAGGCCTTGCCGATGGGGGTGCGTGCAGTCGATACGATGAGCGCTTCGCGCATGGGTGTTCCTCTCGTTCGGTTGATGAATTGTAACTGCTGGTCGTTCAGCCGCGTTCCAGCGAGCGTGCGAATCCACACAGGGATCGCAACGTCTCCTGATAGAGATCCGGCGTCACGTCCGGGAGCATCAGATCGCCGGCGTGGTTGGTACCGTGGACGGTTCTCGCCACAGCCGAATTCCCAGCACGGACCAGCTTGCGGTAGTACTCGAGACCTTCGTCGCGCAGTGGGTCCAGCTCGTTCACCGAGATGACGTGCGGCGGCAGTCCGGACAGGTCTTCGATGGCCGCCTGGTAGGGCCAGGCAAGCGGGTTGCCACCGTGCCGGCCCTCCGGGTCGTAGACCTTCACCATCGCGGTCATCATCTGGCAGTCGAGCGTGTAACCGTCGTTCTCCCGGAGGGACAGCAGGTGCCCGGGCGGGTCGGCATAGGCCCCACTGATGTAGGGGCACATCGCGTAGGCGCCGTCGATGTGTTCGAGCCAGCCTTCGCGGCGGGCCTTCAGCGTGGTCGCCAGCGCCAGATTGCCGCCGCCTGATTCGCCCGATATGACGATCGCCGAAATGCCGAGCGCGTCGCGGTGCTCGTGGGTCCACTTCACCGCGCTGGCACAGTCCTCGAGCCCCGCGGGAAACGGATGGTTTCCCAGACAGCCGGCGCCGTTGCGGAACTCCACGCCGACCACCACCAGACCCGCCTCGGCCAGCGAGCTGCGCCATCTCACGAATCCCGGATCGGCCGCCGTCATCAGCACCATGCCACCCCCATGGGTGTGCACGACGCAGGGCGCAGCGCCGTGCCGGTTCTTCGGAGCGTGCACGTACAGCGTGATGTCGTTGCCGTCCACGCCGCGGATGGTTTCCGTCGTGACCACCACACCCTCGAAGGTCGGCATGGCCGCCTCCATCAGGGGATGGGCAGCCGCCGCCGATGTTTCGAACGCGCGGCAGTAGTCGAGGCACGCCTCGTAGGAGGCCCCCGGAGCGACGGGTTCAACGCCCGCGGCGAGCTCACCGGCAACCTCCAGGGCCGCAGCAATCCGGGGGTCGAGCCGGCGATCGCCGAGCAGCGTCGACGCGGGATCGCCGAGCCGTCCGGGCAGGTGTTTGCTGTTCATTCGAGACCCCGATAATGGCCGTCATCCGATCATGCCAGAAGCAGACCCCGGCCGGACACGTTGCAGCCGGACCCGGCGGCTGTCGAAGTGCTCGATCGTCCGCCCGATCGGGCTAACTCCTGACGGCAGCCGGTGCCGACCGGGTCGCATGACGTCCACCTGATCCGTATCATCATTGTGGTAGCTGAGCGGTGCCCGGGGGTTCGGGGATGGACATAGCTCACTGGCTGTGCCTAACGGCCCTTCTGGCGGCCACCGGCTCCTCCTTGGCAGACGCACTCGATCGGCCGCCGAATATCCTGCTGCTGGTGGCGGAGGACCTCAGCCCGCGGATTGGTGCCTACGGCGACACCGTCGCACGCACGCCCAACCTGGACAGACTCGCGCGACGCGCCGTCCGCTACACCCAGGTGTTCACCACGGCCGGGGTCTGCGCTCCAAGTCGAGCGGCGCTGGTGATGGGGCAACACCAGATCAGCTTCGGCGCCCAGCACATGCGGACATCGACGGGACCGCTCGGGGCCTACTTCGCACAACCGCATCCCGACGCCAAGGCCTTCCCGGAACAGCTGCGCAAAGCCGGGTACTTCACCTTCACCGACGTCAAGCTCGACTATCAGTTCAGCGGAGTGGCCGCCGGCAGCGGTCCGTTCACCATCTGGGACCAGGAGGGTCAAGACGCGCACTGGCGCAACCGCAACCCCGATCAGCCGTTCTTCGGCATGATCAACTTCCTGGAGACCCACGAGAGCGGGGTGATGCGTCTTGACATCGAGCCCTACAACGCCGCCCACGCCGCCACCCAGACCATGCGCAAGCGCGCCGGCCTGGTGGCGGAGCCGGTGACCGATCCGTCGGAAGTCGAGGTACCGCCTTACTATCCTGACATCCCGGAAGTCCGGGGCGACCTGGCAAGACACTACGACAATATCCACGCCATGGATGCGCGCGTGGGAGCCATTCTCGATGCTCTCGACCAGGACGGTCTCCGTGACCAGACCATCGTCATCTGGACCACGGACCACGGTGACGGCCTGCCGCGGGCGAAACGGGAACTCCTCGATACCGGCATCCACGTCCCGATGCTCGTCGATCTGCCACCGGCCTACCGGCCGGCCGGGTGGAGCCCCGGCCAGGAACGAGACGACATCGTCAGCTTCGTCGATCTCGCACCCACCATCCTCGAATGGGCCGGCGTGCCGGTTCCGGAACAGCTGCACGGATCCAGCTTCCTTGCAGGCGGACGCGCCTACGCATTCGCTTCGCGCGATCGCATCGACACGGTACCCGACCGCCAGCGCGCGGTTCGGGACAGGCGATACAAGTACATCCGGAGCTGGTCGCCGGACACCCCCGGCGGCCACGAGCTCGAGTATCGCGACGGTCTCGAAATGGTTCGAGCCATGCGCCAGCGCTTCCTGACCGGCCAGCTCACCGCCGCACAAGCGCGCTGGTTTCAGCCGTTCGGCGATGAGCAGTTGTACGACCTGGCGACCGATCCCGATGAACTGGACAACCGCGCCGGTGACGCCGAGCTGCAGGCGGTTCGCACACGGCTGCTCAACACGCTGATCGACTGGCTGGCACGCGTTGGCGACAGCAGCGTGATTTCAGAGGCCGAACTCCGAGATCGTCTGCTGGTAAAAGGCCAGATACCCGTCACGCCTGCGCCCACGGTCGTCGTGGCGGATTCCTTCGTGACTCTGCATGGCGAGCCCGGAGCCTCCATTGGATATCGAACGGAAGGCGGGGCATGGCTGCTGTATTCGGACCCCCTTACCGTTCCGGCGGGCAGGCTCGAAGCCAAGGCCGTGCGCTACGGCTGGTACGAGAGTCCCGTGGTGACGTGGGAGCCCGGACGTCCGGCCGACCCTATCGAGATCACAACGGAAAACGAACCCGACAGCACCCGAGGGCATCCTCATGAGTGACCGCGGTACGGAACGTCGGCGCCTGTTTCACGGCCTTGTGATCGTGCTGGCGATGGGAGCCGCACTTCCGGCCGGGGCGGCGGCACCGCCCAACATCATCTTTGTTCTCACCGACGACCAGCGCTACGACGAGCTGGGGATTCTCAACCCCGTTCTGCAGACGCCGAACATGGACGCGCTTGCTCGGGAAGGCGTGCATTTCGCCAACGCCTTCGTTACCACGTCGCTCTGCTCGCCAAGCCGGGCAAGCATCCTGACCGGCCAGATGATGCACAACCACGGCGTGATCGATAACAACCGGCCACTTCCCCAGGGTCTCGATCTGTTCCCGCGGCACCTGAAGCAGGCGGGCTATGAGACGGCATTCGTCGGCAAGTGGCACATGGGCGGCGAGAGCTCCGAGCCGCGACCCGAATTCGACTTCTGGGTGAGCTTTCCCGGGCAGGGTCGCTACTATCCGAGCACCATCCCGGGGTTTCCGAGCGACCTCAACGTCAACGGCAAGACGGTCCCGCAGAAGGGCTACATCACCGACGAATTGACAGACTACGCTCTTGCGTTTCTCGCGAACCGGGATGTCGGGAAGCCGTTCTTCCTCTATCTCTCCCACAAGGCCGTTCACGCGAGCTTCGAACCGGCGCCGCGACACATCGATCAGTACGCCGATGTCGAGATCCACGTCGGCAGGACCAGAGTCGACCCCAACGCAGATACCCCGATGTGGGTACAGAATCAGCGCAACAGCTGGCATGGCCGGGAGTTTCCCTACCACAGCGATATACCGCTGAAGGAATTCAAGCGTCAATACCATCGCACGCTGACCGCCGTCGACGACAGCCTCGGTCGCCTGCTGGGTTGGCTGGCCGAGGCAGGTCTTACCGACGAGACCGTCGTGATCCTGATGGGAGATAACGGCTTCCTGTTCGGCGAACACGGCCTTATCGACAAGCGCAATGCGTACGAAGAGTCGATGCGGGTTCCTCTGCTGGCCAGCGGTCCGGGACGCTTTCCCGCCGGCCGAGTGGTCACCGAAATGGTCGCCAACATCGATATCGCGCCCACGATCCTCGAACTGGCCGGCATGGACGCGCCGGGACACTACGACGGCGCCAGCTTTGCACAAATCGCCACCGGCGAACCCGCCAGCGACGGCACGCCACCACCCTGGCGCCAGGAACTCGCCTATGAGTACTACTGGGAGTTCAACTACCCCCACACGCCGACCGTCTTCGCGCTGAGAACGGATCGCTACAAGTACATTCAGTATCACGGAGTCTGGGATACAGAGGAGCTGTTCGACCTGCGCGCAGACCCCGGGGAGTCAAACAACCTGATCGAGGACCCGGCGCTCCTGGACGTGAAGGTGGGGATGCGCGAACGCCTGTATGACGCACTTGCCAGCCAGGACGGAAATCACACCATTCCCTACTCGGCGAAGTTCACTCAGGGCGCCGTGTTCAGACACCGGGATCGCTCACCGGCGGCGGAGTTTCCCGACAAATGGCTGCGGGGCCCGGAAGCCCGCGACCGGCTGGAGCACATCGTTCCCGATGGCCCCGACAAGGCGAAACGCCTGGAAACAATCAACCAGGTGCTCGACCAACGCTAGTGTACTGCGCCACCCGATCGTTCGGGAGAATCGTGCCCATGAAATACCTCGCCGTGCTCGCCCTGATTTCCAGTCTGGTGGGCTGCGACCATCCGCCATCGCCATCAAATACGGATGTGGCGCGGCCCGTCAAACCGAACATCGTCATTCTGTTTGCCGACGACCTCGGCTACGGCGACCTCGCGAGCTACGGACACCCGTATATCCGAACGCCGAATCTGGACGCTCTGGCGGCCCAGGGGCAGCGATGGACCGACTTCTACGTGGCCGCCCCGGTGTGCTCGCCAAGCCGCGGGGCATTGCTCACCGGCAAACTGCCCAACCGCAGCGGACTGTATGGCCGGCAGATCAACGTCATGTTCCCAAACGACAGCGTGGGTATTCCCGACGAGGAGCTGACGCTTGCCGAAGCGCTGAAGGGTCAGGGTTACGCGACCGCCATCATCGGTAAATGGCACCTGGGCGACGCACCGAGCGCCTACCCCACGCGACATGGATTCGACTACTGGTACGGGCTGCCGTATTCCAACGACATGGATTGGGTAGGAGAGAAGAGCGTCGACGAACTGCGCGAGCTCGCCGCGCAAGGTGGAATCGCGGAGGTCCAGAAGGAACTCGCCGGGCGCATGGCGAAATACCGCGAGCCAAAGATCGAGTACTGGGACGTGCCCCTGCTTCGCAGCACTCGGACCGACGACGGCTTCATCGACGACACCGTCGAGCGGCCAGCCGACCAGCGGACGCTGACCCGGCGCTACACGGACGAAGCGGTCGCGTTCATCGAGCGCAACAGGAACCAGCCGTTTCTGCTTTACCTGCCTTACGCCATGCCACACACGCCGCTGTTCCGTAGCGAGGCCTTCACAGACACGAGCCTCGGTGGACGCTACGGAGACGTGATCGAAGAACTGGACTGGAGCGTCGGCGAGATCGTCGCCGGTTTGCGAAGGGTGGGCGTCGATGACAATACCCTGCTGGTGTTCACCAGCGACAACGGACCGTGGCTGACCATGAATCAGCACGGGGGCACCGCCGGACTGCTGCGCCACGGCAAAGGCACGACGTTCGAAGGCGGCATGCGTGTGCCAGCGATCTTCTGGTGGCCAGGCACCATCGAACCAGCGGTGGTCAGCGACATCGGCTCGACTCTCGATGTTTACAGCACCGCGCTGTCGCTCGCTGGCACCATGCCGCCGAGCGACGCCGACGGCCACGACCTGACGGCCACCCTGCGCGCTGGCGCACCCAGCCCGCGAGGCACGCTGGCCTACTACCGCGGCGGCGAGCTACGCGCCTTCCGCAAGGGCCCATACAAAATCCACCTCATCACGGAGGGCGCCTATCAACAGCCTCCGGCAAGAACCGTGCATGAAACACCGCTACTGCATAACCTCCTGCACGATCCGTCCGAACAGTTCGACCTCTCGGCAGAGCACCCCGAAGTCGTGACAGAACTCATGCAGGCAGTAGAATCGCATCGCGCGGGCCTCGTCGAGAAGGCACCGCTTTTCGATGAGCGACTGCGCAGAGCAACTAGCCACGGAAAGCCGCTATCACATCCAGCCGCCGGACGGTTCGGAGTACACTAGGCCGCGGCACTTCACCTTTGGGAGACATAGATGGGCGTCCAGACCGCCGCGTGGAACGCGGTAATGACGGCGCAGCCGGGGGAACAGGAACTCGAGATCCCCGCTTCGGCGATCGAGGGCACGCTCCCCGGCGAACTCGCTGGCGGCCGCCACCTGCAGAACGGCCCCGGCTGGACCCGGATCGGCGAGCGGCTCGCGCATCCCTTCGACGGCCACGGCTTCGTGCGCTCTCTCACCTTCACCTCCGACGGTGGCGCCCGTTTCCGCTCGCGGTTCGTGAAAACCCCGGCCTATCTGGCCGAGCGCGACGCGGGCCATCTCGTGCAGAAGGGGCTCGGCACCAACGTCAGCGACTCGCCGCTGCGAAACTTCCGCGCACCCGGTCCGCGCAACGTCTCGAACACCACGATCCAGCCCTGGGCCGGCCGTCTGGTCTCCGGGTGGGAAGGAGGCCGGCCCTACGCGCTCGACCCGGAAAGCCTCGAGACGATCGGCGAGGAAACCTTCGGCGGCGCCCTCCCCGACGCCGCGTTCCTCGCCCACGTGCGCATCGACACCGAAGCGCACCGCCTGATCGGCTGCAACGTGTTCCGCGAGAGCCCGTCGCGGTTCGTATTCCGCGAGTTCGACGGTCAGGGACATCAGGTCGCCGAGCGCGAAGCGACCATTCCCGGCATGCACTTCGAGCACGATTTCGTCGCCACGCCGCGCTGGTACGTGCTCGCCGGCAACCCGATGAAAGCGAGCCTGCCGAAGTTCGCCAAGGCCATGCTCGGTTTCGGCTCGCTCATCGACGCGCTGCGCACCGACGACTCGAAAGGGGGCGAGCTGTATCTGATTCCACGCGGACGTCCGGGGCCCGTGCGCACGATCCGCCTGCCCCAGCGTGCCTTCGTGATCCACTTCGCCAACGCCTGCGACATCGACGACGACACCTGCGCGGTGGAGATGTGCGCGTTCGAGTCCTTCGCGTTCGGCGGTGAGTTCGGGTTTCAGGGGCCGCACAAGCCGCTCGACCCGGGACTGCCGGACCGTCGCCCGTCCTTTCAGCGCCTCTACCGCGCCACCGTGCGCAGCGGGTCCGACGAAGCCCATTGGGAACAGCTGTCCGACTACGGCATGGACTTTCCGCGCGTGCATCCCGCCCGGGAGGGCCGCGCCGCGCCGGCGATCTACGCATCGACCCGCGGCAACCGCACAAACTCGGATCCATTCGACGCCATCGCGCGCATCGACACCGTGGACCGGGACCGGCCCACTGAGGTGTGGTGCGCGGGCGAAGGGCAGTTCGTCGGCGAGCCGCTGTTCGCACCGCGCCCCGGTGCCGGCGACCTCGACGACGGCTGGGTCATCGCGGCGGTGTACGACGGTATCGCCGGCAACACGAAGCTCTGCGTGTTCGAGTCCAGGGCGCTTGCGAACGGACCGATCGCCGTGGTGCCGCTGCCGCTGCAGCCCTACGGCTTCCACGGTTTCTGGGAAGGAGCCGGCGCCTAGCTTTATCTCCATTTTGAACAGGTGAGTCCATGCGAATCGTCCGAATTCTTCTCCTCGTCGCGCTGGTCGCCGTCGTCCTCCTGGTGATCGCCGCGCCAATCGGTCCGGTTCCCGGCGTGTTCATCGGCGGTGCGCCCACCGAGGCGCCGGCGCAATGGCCGGATACCTCATCGGTTGACGAGATCCGGCTGCGCGTGCCCGGCGTGCTGCCGCGCGTCGTCATCATCTGGGTGATCGAATACGGCGGGGATCTCAACGTCGTCGGTGCCAGCGACAGCGGCTGGGTCAGGATGATCGGCACCGGGAGCCCGGTAGACATGCGCCTGGGCGACGAGACCTACGCGCTCGAAGCAGTCCCGATCACCGAAGACTGGGAGCCGGTTCTGAACGCCTACGTGGAGAAATACCGGGCCGACTATCCAGAGATAATCGCCGGATTCCCCGAAATCGAAGAAGCCAGAGGTCAGGTCGCCGTGTTCCGTCTGGAACGCGGATGACGCCAGAGCCCGGGAGGGGCCAATGTTCAGCTCAGAGGAAGTCGACACCCTGCACGCCCTGATGGAGTTCGAGGCGGCGCGCACGGCACCGCCCCGGGGATTCCCCCATCTGCCCGACCTGCCCGGCGGGCGCTACACCGATCCGCGCTTCTACGCTCTGGAGCAGGCGCACATCTTTCGCCGCTCGTGGTTGCTGGCGGCCCACATCGACGAGTTGCCGGAGCCCGGTTGCTTCCGGCTCTGGGAGACGGCCGGCCAACCGGTGCTGCTCGTCCATGCCGACGGCGGCGAAGTCAACGCCTTCTACAACACCTGCCGACACCGTGGTGCGCCCATCGTCACGGAACCCTCGGGCCGGCGTCCACGCCTGGTGTGCAGGTACCATGGCTGGACCTACAGCCACCAGGGTGAGTTGCTTGCCGTCCGCGATCCCGAGGATTTCACGGACCTGGATTTCTCCTGCCGCAGCCTCAAGCGCATCCGCTGCGAGCGCTTCGGCAACCTGATCTTCGTCAACTTCGACGACCAGGCAGCGACGCTGCTCGAGTGGCTGGGACCCATCGCCGACGAGTGGCAGGAATTCCAGTTCGACCGCTGCCGGCTGGCGGCGCGCCACGTGTTCGACCTGAACTGCAACTGGAAGGTTGCCATGGAGGCGAACACCGAGGTCTACCACGTGCGCAGCATTCACCCGAAGACCGTGGCGCCCATCGTCGACGACCGGCGCAACGTCAATACGCTGTATCGCAACGGCCACGGCCGCATGATCGCGCCGATGCCGAAGAACCGCGGTGCGCCCGCGGCGCGAGGTGCGCCCGCGGCGCGAGGCGCGCCGGAAGGGTTCGAGCGCGCCGCGGGGCCCGAAATCGACACGGTGGGCGAGATCGGCCGCACCTGCACCCAGTCCTACGGCATCTTCCCCAACTGGGTCTCTCCGCTCAGCCACCGCGGCATTCCGCCGCTGCTGTTCTGGCCCAACGGCATCAACCGCTGCCGGCTCGAAACCTGGAGCATGGCGCTGGACTGGGGCGATGGACCGGCGCCCGACTTCTGGACGGTCAACGGCGGGGAAAGCCTGAACGCCGTGCTGCTCGAGGACACCCAGTTCGGCGAGTGGATCCAGAAGTCCATCGAGTCCTACGGCTTCGACGGCATTCCCTTGAGCTACCAGGAAGCGCGCATCTATCACTGGAACCAGTGGGCGGACCGGATGATCGGCATCGACAGCATTCCGCCGGAACTGCGCGTCGCCCAGGTAATCGGCGACGAGTGGCTCCATCCCAACGATCCGCGCATCGCCCAGCTCAACGAGCACGCGGCCGCAGAACCTGCGGGGAACTGAACGACCGGAGCATCGAGGAGCACGACCATGGCAGAGACGGGGCGGGTGCCGGACACGGCGGAAGTAGCGGACCGACTGGCCATCCAGGAGGTACTCGCCGTGCACAGCCGCGGCGTCGACCGGGCGGACGAGCGGACCTTGAAGAGCGCCTATTGGCCCGACGCGACGGTCGCCTATGGCGGCTTCAACGGCAACGCTCACGAGTTCTGCGCCATGCTGCCCGCCGCCATCAGCAGCTACGCGCGCACCCAGCATGTCCTGAGCAACACCTGCATCGAGTTCCGCGACGACCGCGCTCTGGTGGAGACCTACGTCACCGCCTACCACTACCAGGCCGTCGCCGACGGCGTCGACCGGGAGATGACCTATCTCGGCCGCTACCTCGACGTCATGGAACGGCGCGACGGCGTCTGGAGGATCCAGCACCGCCAGGTGGTCATGGACTGGAACCAGAATGTCGCTGCTACCGCCGTGCTCGAAGGCCCACCCTTCGACGGCCTGGCCCGCGGCGCGCGCGCTCCCGACGATCCCGTCTATGCGCTGCTGGCGACGCCCTGAGAGGTCCCGATCTGCGAAGTGAATCGCAGTCGACGGCGTCGCTGCGGTGGTACCGTGCAGGCACCTCTCGAGAGCAGGCTCGACATGGACGTTGCGCTTCCTTCCTGGTTCAAGGCCGACCAGATCTTCACCCACGATGGGCACTGGTACTTCGGGTCCCCGGATAGCCTGCATATCGGACCCTACGACGAGCGGGCCAAGGCCGAGGCCCGGAGCCGTGATGCGGTCGAAAAACTCCTGTCGCTGAGATCCAACAGCGAGCAGCTCCGCTTCGTCAGGAAGCTGCTGCACGACGAGTGGGATCAGATCCTGCTCAGCACGCCGTCCTCACTGGAAAACATCGAGTGCATCGACCTGGAGCCCGCTCCCGAGCCCCTTCGTCACGGGGAGGCCCCGCAGCAGTGGTATCGCTCCAACCGCTTCTTCAAGGTGGAGGACATGTGGTTCTTCTCCACCCGCGAGGGGGTGGACGTCGGTCCGTATCGGACCGAAAACGAGGCGCGAAAGAACGAGCGTCGCCTGGTGCGTTCACTGACGGCGGCGCGCAATGCCGAAGAAGCGTTTCAGATCGCCCAGGAGTTCAAACACCGGCCCAAGCAGGTCGAGCGTTTCCAGGTGGTGGGCCTCGCCCAGTTCCGTCGCAAGCACTGAGCCTCGGCGTTGCCGTGGCCTGGCCGCGCCTCCCCCTCAGCGCGCCAGATAGTCGTCCAGCGTCCTGTGCAGATGGCGGATGCGCGCTTCCTGGTAGTTTCCCAGGGTCTGACCCGGCTTGAGCGAGGCTTTCATGCCGGCGCGCTGGCGACGGAAGTTCTCGGTGTCCTGATCGAGCACGTAGGCGAGTCCGGTCGCCGCGAACGCCTCCACGCCGGTATAGGAGTCGTCGATGCCGAGGTGCACCACCTCGGCCGGCGGCGGCCGCTCGCCGCTGGCGGGCACCGGCTTCAGCAGCATGATCTCGTGCACGCAGTGGTCGACGTCCAGCGGTCGGAACCGGTAGATCAGCGGGATGTTGATGCCGGGAAAGAAGCAGGCGTTCGGGAACAGGAAATACTCGATGGAATCGAGCATCTGGCTGGTGCTCACCGCCGAGAGATCGACGTTCATCTCGCCGCCCAGCCGTTCGCGCAGCAGATCGGCGTGTCGCTCCCGGGCGCCCATGCCGTCGGGCAGGTCTTCCGGCGCGTGACCGAGGGCGGCAAACAGCTCGCGCTCCGAAAGCGCCTTCGGCAGGTGCGGGCTCGGATAGCCGATGGTGTGCACGAATCGGCTGACGTGGCGCCCGAACAGATCGTACTGGGCGTTGGCATCGCCCGCGGTGCGCAGACCCTCCGGGTGGGTGGCGAGCACGTGGAAGGCCTCGAGGAACCCCTCGACGCACATCTTCCAGTTGCCCGGCAGAACCTTGTGCATGTGCAGCGCCACGTAGCGATCCTCGAGGGGCCAGGCGCAGGCGGCAAAATGCTCCGGCAGTACCCCGAGGTAGTCCTCCAGGGGCTCGGCGTCGGCGTCGAAGTTGACGAATACGAAACCACCCCAGGTGCCGACGGCGAGCGGGGTCAGCCCGAAACTGTCGTCCTCGACGTGGGGGAAGTCCCAGCGGCAGGGGATTTCCCGCAGGCTGCCGTCGAGGCGCCAGGACATGCCGTGGAACGGGCAGCGCAGAAACTGTTTGCCATGGCCGGACGATCCCGCCTCGCACAGCTGCATGCCACGGTGCGGGCAGGCGTTCGCGAACGCCCGGATGCTGCCCGCGGCGTCGCGGACCACCAGCGCCGAGTACGGACCCACGTCGTAGACGGTGTAGTCGCCGGAATCGGGGATGTGTTCCTCACGGCAGGCCCACTGCCAGGTGCGCGACCAGAGTTTGGCGATCTCCCGATCGTAGAAGGCCGGCGACGTGTAGCGCGAGAAGGCGATGTCGGCATCGCCGAGGAATTCGTAAGATTCCGCCACCAGCGGCGCCGGCACCCCGTCGCCGTCGCGCAGAATGATGTCCCGGGTGCTGGGCCCTGGACAGCGGGCTGCTCCCGCGGCGAGGTTCCGGTCCGGCGGTGCCGTCAGGTCGTATGCCATGGCCGCACTCCCCCAACCCTGTCTGGAGCCGTCTCAGCCTGTGGACGGCCGGATCTGGCGTAGTATGGGCGACTACGCCATACGGTCAACCTTGACGGTTTTCTCTTCATCGCGCCAGCGAGCCCCCGATGCACGAAACGCACGACACCCGGAACCTCCTCGGCAGCCCGGTGCAGATCGCCTACTTCGTCACCGACATCGAGCGGGCGGCACGGCGCATGAACGCCCGGTTCGGCGCCGGACCGTTCTTCGTAACGCGCCGCATCGCACTCGCACGGGGTGAACACCGCGGCCGGTCTTGCCGCTTCGTCCACTCGTCCGCCTACGGCCAGTGGGGCGACATCATGCTGGAACTCGTCCAGCAGGACGAGGAAGGACCGAGCCCGTTCCGCGACCGGTTCGCGCCCGGCCAGGAGGGCCTGCACCACCTGGCCTTCTTCGTTGCCGACCTGGAAGCGGCAATCGCCGCGTGCCGCGCCGACGGTCTGAATCTGGCGAGCCGGGCCACCACCGAGAGCGGCGTCGAGTTCGCCTTCGTCGACGACGCGGCCCTGGGCCACATGCTGGAACTCTACGAGGGCGATTCGATGCTGCGCGGCTTCTACCGTCTGGTGCGGGAAGCCGCGGACGGCTGGGACGGCAGCGACCCCATCCGCGAGCTCTGAGCGCGCGCGCCGGCTAGCCGCGTCCGAGCGTCTCCGGATGACACGACGCATCGTCCGGCGCCCGCGCGCCGCGCAGCGCGGCCGGCTGCGCCCGGAAGAAGTCGTCGGCGGCGTCCATGGTCCGCGCCCAGTCGTTGATCTCGCTGCGGAACGCGATCTTCCAGACGCCGGCGCGCTTTTCGTAGCGGTCCACATAGCGGCCGGAAATGAACAGATCGCGCTCGCCGCCATCTTCGATCAGGCGGTGAAAGGCCTGGAAATACACCTCGCCGTAGGCGACGTCGTCGCCGGCCAGGGTGATGTTGATCTGACCGAGCATGTGGTGGTTGGCCAGGTGGTCCTTGAGGGCGTCGTAGGCCATGCGCGCGAACGCATCCGGACTGCCCTGAAAGAACCCGTAGTCGGTGGTGGCGTCGTCGTGGAACACGCTGCGCACCAGCTCCGGCTGCAGGCGGTCGAGACCGCGCATGTAGGTGCCGGAGAGTTCGGCGATTTCCTGTTTGGCGAGCAGTTCGTCGATGGTCATGGCGATCCCGGCGTCTTGAGAATGGTGAGGTCCATCTCCTGCGGCTCCAGACCCAGGCAGATCAGCACCTTGGACATGCCGTGGAACAACCCGACGCCGAGCGCCATTTCGGCGATCTCGGCGTCGTCGAACCGGGCGCGCAGCTCAGCGAGGGCCGCCTCATCGAGTCCCGGTGCCGGGGAGATGATCGCATCGGTGAGCTTCAGCGCCGCGGCTTGCCGCGGGCCCAGCTTCTGCTCGTAGCCGTCGACGATCTGCTCGACGGCGTCTTCCGTCAGCCCCGCCGCACGGGCGGAGTCGAAGCGCACGTTGCGTCAGTAACCGCAGTCGGTGATCCGCGCGTTGCGGATCCGCGTCGTCTCCTTGACCACCGCAGACACCCGCCCCTGCTGCCAGAACCGGGCATAGAGCGCGCCGAAGGCCGCCATCATCCCGGGGGCGTGGGCGAGCACGTTAGCGAAGGTTGGCGGCTCGCCGGGGACGGCGGAAGGCAGGCGCGGGGTCGAGGACATGGCCGATTTCTCCTGGCTCAGTTCTGATCCGCCGCCGCGGGCAGGGTCCGCCGCAGCCGGCAGTCCACGTCCGCGAAGGCGATGGCCGTCATCAGGCCCACCGTACCCTCGGCGCCAAACGCTTGCGCGCAGTCCTGCACCGCGGCATCGGACATGGCATGGGGTTGAAAGCACAGGTTCTCGACCAGCGCCAGCGCCGCCCGTTCGGCGGCGTCGAAGCACTCGAGCGCGCCGCGGCGCAGCGCGTCCAGGTCCTGATCGGCCAGTGCCGGCACATCCGCCGCCGCGGGCGCGAGGCCGTGCAGCGCGGCGACCCGCGCCCGGCACAGGGTCAGAACCCGCACCGGCACCGCTGGCGGATCATCGAGCGCTCCGAGAAAGCCCTGGAAATGTTCGAGCATGCCGGCGTCGAGCCCGAGATCGGCGAGCAGCCGATCGGCCCGGGCCCCGGCGCTGTGCGCGGCGTTCATGATCGCCCCTTCCCCCTGGCGCTTGAAATGGAGTATGACAAGAGGGCAACGTAGCGGCCAGGGGGGAAGCATGATCTCGAAGGACGACCGGGAGGAACAGTTCATCTCCGAGCACCGCTGGGCGGTGCTGACCACGCTGCGCGCCGACGGGGCGCCGCTGAGCTCCGTGGTCGCCTACGCGCGGGACGGCGATACGCTGCTCGTGAGCACGCCGGGAGCCACATTCAAGCGCCGCTCCGTGGCCCGCGACGGGCGGGTGAGCCTGTGTATCATCGCCAACGCGGAGCCGTTCAACTTCGTCAACATCCTCGGCCACGCGTCCCTGGAGACGCAGGACCTGGCGCCCGGCACGCGGATGATCTTCGCGAACATCGCCGCCACGGGATACCCTGAGCCCGCGAACCTCGAGCAGTGGCTGTCGGATCAGGCGCGGGTCCTGATCAGAATCCATCCGGAGAACATCCATGCCGTCATCCGTTGAACCCGGCACGATCCGGATCTTCGACCCGGAGACCCTGGTCGAGCCCTACGCCGCCTACAGGACCCTGCGCGACGAAGCACCGGTCTTCCACGTGCCCGAGATGAACCTGCACTACGTCACCCGCTACGACCTGATCCGCCAGGCCATCCGCGATACGGAAACCTTTTCGAGCCGCTTCGACGCGTTCATGAACGCGGTCGCCCAGGCGGGTCTGTCGGCGATGCCGGAAGAGACCCGGCAACGGCTTCAGGCGGTGAGCGCCCGGATGATCGAGATTCCGCCGACCATGCTGACCCTCGACGAACCCGATCACACCCGCTACCGCTCCCTGGTCAGCCGGCTGTTCACCGGCAGCCAGATCAGGAACAGCGAAGACCCGGTGCGCGCCGTCATCGCCGAAGAGGCCGACCGGTTCGCGGAACACGGCGCCGCGGACTTCATGGCCGGCTTCGCCTTTCCGGTGCCGCTGCGCATCATCTCGGATCGCCTGGGTATTCCCGAGGAAGACCGCGTGTTCTTCTACGATGCCGCCACCGCGGCCGCTGCCGGCCTGCGCATGAGCCCCGTCGCGCCGGACGAGACGGTTCGCCGCGCGGAGCTTGCCGTGAACCTTCAGCAACTGCTGGTGCGCCTAATCGAGCAGCGCCGCGAACGGCCGCAGCAGGACATGATCACGATCCTCGCGACCAGCGAACTCGAGGGCGAAGACCGGCTGCTCACCCACGGGGAAGCGCTATCGATTCTCAACCAGTTCCTGGTCGCCGGCCACGAGACCACCACCAGCACCTTCGGCTGGGGCATGCGCATCCTCTGCGAACACCCGGGGCTGCAGGACGAGCTGCGCGGGAACCCGAAGCTGGTCAAGACCTTCGTCGAGGAGGCGCTGCGCCTCGAAGCGCCGGTTCAGGGGCTGCCGCGACTGGTGACCCGCGACACCGAACTCGGCGGCTATCCGCTGAAGGCCGGCGAGCTGGTCATGCTCCGCTACGGCGCCGGCAATCGCGACGAGCGCCAGTTCGAGAACCCGGACGACGTGGACATCCGCCGCGAGAAGGCCGGCATGCACCTGGCCTTCGGCTCCGGCGTGCACCACTGCATCGGCGCACCGCTGGCCCGCCAGGAGCTGACCCTCGGGTTCCCGGCCCTGCTGGCGCGAATGCAGAACATCCGCCTCGATCCGGATCGGCCGATCCCGAAGGCCGAACCGAGCTTCATTCTGCGCAATCTGCCGTATCTGCACATTCGCTTCGAGCCGCGCTGAGCCCGAGATTAGGCCGCGCACGGCAACCCGTCTCTGACCAAAGGACCCTGATCATGAACACGACTGCTTCGACGGACCCGCTCGCGGGCCTGCAGCGGGCCCTGCTGCTGACCGGCCGCGCCCTGCTCGGCCTGTACTTCATCGTCCCCGGCATCACCAAGATCACCGGGTGGTCGGCGACCGGCGCCTACATGGCCCAGCACGGCGTGCCCCTGGTCCCCGTGCTGCTGGTCCTGACCATCGTGCTGCAGATCGGCGGCGGCATCTGCCTGATCGTCGGCTATCGCGCCGCGCTCATGGCCCTGCTGCTGGCGGGCCTGACCCTGCTGATCAGCCTGTTCATGCACGACTTCTGGAACACCTACGAGGGCGGCGACAGCGGTCACGAGCTGCAGAACTTCATCAAGAACCTGGCGATCATGGCGGGCCTGCTGTTCGTCGCCGGGAGCAGCCCGCTGCGCTCCCGCGATCCGCGCTAGCGCGGCTTCGTCCGTGGACCTGTCGCCCGCGCTGCTCGTATGATCCGGTTCAACCGGGAGGAACTCGAATGCACGACTACCTGATCAAAGGCGCCACCATCGTCGACGGCACCGGCGCCGCCCCCAGCCAGGGCGATGTGGCCATCAAGGACGGCAGAATCTCCGCCGTGGGCAGGGCCGACGGCCGGGCGAAACACACTATCGATGCGGACGGCGCCTACCTCGCCCCCGGCTGGGTGGACGTGCACACCCACTACGACGGCCAGGTGAGCTGGGACGACCGCATCGACCCGTCATTCGGTCAGGGCGTCACCAGCATCGTCATGGGCAACTGCGGCGTCGGCTTCGCCCCCTGCCCGCCCGGCGGCGAGCAGCGCATGATCGAGCTGATGGAGGGCGTGGAGGACATCCCCGGCACCGCCCTCTACGAAGGCATCGAGTGGGGGCGCTGGGAGACCTTCCCCGAGTACATCGACTACCTGGGGACCCGCCGGTTCACCCTCGACGTGGGCACCCAGATTCCGCATTCGGCGCTGCGCAACTACGTGATGGGCGACCGCGCCCTGCGCCACGAGGACGCCACCGCAGAAGATCTCGCCACCATGGGCCGGCTTGTCGAAGAGGGCCTCAAAGCCGGGGCGCTGGGCTTCTCCACGTCCCGGACCATCGGCCATCGCTCCGTGGCCGGCGAGCCCATTCCGGGCACCTTCGCCGAGAAGGCCGAACTGCTCGCCATCGGCCGCGCCATGAAGCACGCCGGCAAAGGCGTGTTCCAGGCGGTTCCCGCCGGCGTGGTCGGCGATATGGCCGGCCCGGAGCGCTGGACCACCGAGCAGGAAGTGGCGCTGTTCGCGGACATCGCCCGGGAATCCGGCCGCAACTGCACCTTCACCCTGGTGCAGAACGGCAACCGCCCGGACCAGTGGCGCAACTGCCTGAAGATCGTCGAGCAGGCCAACGCCGAGGGTCTGATGCTGCGGCCGCAGATCACCACCCGGCCCATCGGCTTCGTCACGAGCCTCGACGCCTACCACATGTTCCAGCGCCGCGAGACCTATCTGAAGCTCGCCGACCTGCCGCTGGCGCAGCGGCTGGCGGAAATGCGCAAGCCCGAGGTCCGCGCCGCCATTCTCGCGGACCAGGACGTGCCGCCGGAGCAGGTCGGCGTCATGGCCAACGTCTATGGGCTCCTCGCCATGGCCGCACCGGGCATGTTCCCCATCGATCTGCCCATCAACTACGAACCCGATCCGGACGGCAACATCGCCGCCCTCGCCGCCGCCGCGGGCCAGAGCGTGCCTGAGTACATGTACGACTTCCTGACCTCGGGCGACGGCGACCGCTTCGCCATCCTGCTCGGCGCCAACTTCGTCGACGGCAGCTTCAGCGTCATGGAAGAGATGATCCGGCATCCGGACACCACCATCGGGCTGTCCGATGCCGGCGCCCACGTCAATCTGATCTTCGATGCGGTGAATCCCACCTACCAGATCGCCCACTGGGTGCGCGACCGGACCCGGGGACCGCGCATGCCCATCGAACTGATGGTGCACAAGCAGACCAACCGCAACGCGGAGCTGTTCGGGCTCACAGATCGGGGCAGCATCACGGTGGGCAAGCGCGCCGACCTCAACGTCTTCGACCTCGCACACCTCGGGCTCGGGCCGCTGAAGGTACACCACGACCTGCCCGCCGGCGGCTCGCGGATCCTGCAGCCGGCTATGGGCTATCTGCACACCTTCGTCAACGGCGTGCCGACCCGGGAAAACGACGAGGACACCGGGGCCCGGCCGGGGCGGGTCATCCGCGGGTAGCGCCGCCGCTGCGTCCCATGATGATCCCCCTGCCGCTCCGAGTCGGGCTGCGCGCCTTTGCTCCGTGCGCGCTCGCCCTGAGTGCACTCGCCCTGAACGCGCTCGCCCCGAGCGCCACCGTCCAGGCCAGTGACGCCGCGCGTATCGCCAACGCCGACGCGGAGCCAGCCCAGTGGCTGTCCCACGGGCGCAGCTATTCCGAGCAGCGCTTCAGCCCGCTCGCCGACATCAATCGAGAGACGGTATCCCGTCTCGGTCTGACCTGGCTGCATGCCACCGCGGAACACCGCGGCATGGAGGCGACGCCCATCGTCGCCGACGGCGTGATGTACGTCTCCACGGCCTGGAGCCGGGTCGTTGCGCTGGACGCGGTCAGCGGCCGCCAGCTCTGGCGCTACGATCCCAAGGTGCCCGGCGCCAAGGCACGCGACGCCTGCTGCGACGTGGTGAACCGCGGCGTCGCGCTGTGGGGCGACCGGGTCTACGTCGGCGCCCTGGACGGCCGGCTGATCGCGCTCGACGCCGATACCGGCGCCGAGGTGTGGTCCGTGCAGACCACCGATCCCGCGAAGCCCTACACCATCACCGGCGCCCCCCGGGTGGTGCGCGGCAAGGTGATCATCGGCAACGGCGGCGCCGAGTTCGGCGTGCGCGGCTACTTCAGCGCCTACGACGCCGTAACCGGTGAGCTGGTCTGGCGCTTCTACACCGTGCCCGCTTCCGCCGACGGCCCGGTGGAACACGAGGAGCTGCGTCTCGCCCAGCGCACCTGGTCGCCGGACTCCTTGTGGGAGACCGGGCTCGGGGGCACGGTGTGGGACTCGTTCGCCTACGACCCGGAGCTCAACCTGCTCTACGCGGGGGTGGGCAACAGCTCCCAGTACAACCGCGCCCAGCGCAGCCCGGGCGGCGGCGACAACCTGTTTCTCGCCTCGATCCTGGCCGTGAACCCCGACAGCGGCCGGCTGGTCTGGCACTACCAGACCACCCCCGGAGAGAGCTGGGACTACACCGCCACCCAGAACATGATCCTCGCCGACATCGACGTGCTCGGACAGCGCCGCAAGGTCATCATGCAGGCGCCGAAGAACGGTTTCTTCTACGTCCTCGATCGAAAGACCGGCGAGCTGCTGTCGGCCCGCAACTACGTGCCGGTCAACTGGGCGAGCCACGTGGATCTGGAGACCGGGCGCCCGGTGGAGACCGGCAAAGGCGACTGGAGCCGCGAACAGAAGATGGTGATGCCATCCGTGTTCGGCGGCCACAACTGGCACCCCATGGCCTACAGCCCGGCGACCGGACTCGTCTACATCCCCACCCTGCACGGCGTCTATCCGTTCACGCCGGATCCGGAGTTCCGCTACGACCCGGCCACCGTCAACACCGGCGAGGACTACCCGGCGCTGGCCGCCAGCGCGCCGGCGGTGTCGCCGCCGTTCTGCTCGCCGACCCGGCTCACTGCCTGGGACCCGTCACGCCAGGAACTTGCCTGGCAGGTGAAGTTCGACCGCGGCATCAGCGCCGGCGTGCTGACGACGGCCGGCGGCCTGGTGTTTCAGGGCACCACCGACGGCGCGCTGGTGGCCTACGACGACCGCAGCGGCGCCGAACTCTGGCGCGCCCGGACCGGCGTGGGGATCATGGCGCCGCCGATCAGCTACGCCGTGGACGGGGTACAGTACGTGGCCGTGGTGGCCGGTCTCGGCGGCGCCCTGGGCGGCCACAGCGACCGGCTCGACAACGTCAACACCGGCCACGTGTTCGCCTTCCGCCTGGACGGTGAGGCAGCGCCGCCCGACATCCCCGTTCGACCCGCCACCGTTCAGGTGCCCGGCGACGCGCTCGATCCTGCCGCCATCGAACGCGGCAGCCGCCTGTACGCCGTGCACTGCCTGCGCTGCCACGGTGTCAACGCGCAGTCGTCGGGGCTGTATCCGGACCTGCGCCATTCGGCCGCTGGCATCCACGGGATCTGGAACGAGATCGTCCTCGACGGGGTGCTGGCGGGCAACGGCATGGCATCGTTCGCCGACGTGCTGAATGGCGACGACGTACGGGACATCCACAGCTTCGTCATCGACCAGGCAGTGCGCAGCACCAGCTGGACCCGGCGCGCCCTGCAGTCGGCGGCGGAGCTGGTGTGTATTCCCGCAGAGTGGCTGGCGGACTGAGGACCGACCGGAGGGTGCGGGCTGCCGCGCGAATCGCGGCGCTAGTCGCGGCCGGAAATCCGCGAGGTGGTGAGCTGGGTTTCCGGATTCGGCACGTTGCTGACCCAGACGCAGATCTGCGGGTCGGCCTCGCGGATCTCGCCGGAAACGTGCACGCCGCCTGGACTGAAGATGCCGTGCTTGCCGCCCTTGCTGAGGCGGATGTTGCCGTCCTCCATCAACTCGTAGAGCGCGTCGGGATCGAACGGGTGCGTGAGCGACATGGCTACTCTCCCACCCATTCGGTCAGCTTGTGATGCAGCCAGCGCACTTTGCCCTCCTGGTAGCCTGACAGCGTGACCCCGGGCTTGTAGGTCGCTTCCAGCCCAGCCTGCACGTTGGGCATGTTGAACATGTCCTGGTCGAACACGCGGCCCAGGAACCCGAGGACCGACGACCACTTCTCATCGGGACCGAGCCAGTGGATGCGCGCCGCGGGCGGGCGTTCACCTTCGAAAGGCATGAGCTGGTAGCACTCCATGATCGCGGTCCGGTGATCATGGCCGTTCGGCCGGAACCGGTAGACGATCTTGTTGAACGCGCCCCACGGGTGGAAGTTCGGAAACTGGGTGTAGTCGATGCTGTCGACGATTTCCGCATCGCAGTACTCGTCCACCCGGTCGCCGGCTTCCGGACGCAGTCCCTCGCGGCTCATCGCCGCGAGATAGGCTCTCGCGTTCATGCCCTCCGGCAGTTCCGGCAGCTCCGCATCGTGGGGCAGCGCCATCATCGCCCGCAGGATCTCCGGGTCGGACACTTCGTAGTCGAGCAGGGGGCTCGGCGTGCCGCCCGGGGTGATCACCCGCGCGCAGTTTTCCCAGATGTCGACCTGACTGTTGGTGTCCCCCAGGCTGCGGAGGATCTGCGGGTGCGTGGCGTTGACGTGATAGGCCTCGCAGAACGCCTCCTGGGCGATCTTCCAGTTGCAGGGCACGATCTTCGCCACGTGCGCCTGGATGTAGAGCGAGCCCAGGTTCCAGCGCTCGAACTGGTCGGCCAGGTCCTGGATGAAGGGCGCCAGCGGCTCGCAGTTCTGGTCCGGGTTGATGAACACGAAGCCGGCCCAGGTGTCCGTCGGGATTTCCGGAAGGCCGAAGGTGTCGTCGTCGATCTGCGGAAAGTCCCAGTTCGCGGGCACGTCCTTGAGGCCGCCGTTCAGGTGCCAGGCGAAGCCATGGAACGGGCAGCGGATCTCGGAGCAGTGGCCGTCGTTTTCCTTCAGCATCCGGCCGCGGTGCAGGCAGGCGTTGGGATAGGTCTTGATGCCCCCATCCGGCTGCCGCACGACCAGAAAGGAGCGTCCGGCGATGTCGTAGCGCATGTGGTCGCCGGGCTCGGGGATTTCCTCTTCGCGACAGGCAAACTGCCAGACCTTCATCCACAGCCGCTCCACTTCCTTGTCGTGGTACGCCTTGCTGATGTAGCGGTCGACGGAGAAGTCGTTCAGTCCCATGTCGCGCGGTGACTGCAGCCGGAGCACCGGCGGTACCTCGTGGGTGTCCCGATCGAGCAGGTCCTGATACGTGAGTCCCGGTGAGCGCGTCATCGTGTCCGGGTCCAGCTCTTTGTACGATTCAGCCATGGTCAGCAGCTCCCAACCTGCGTAACCGTCACCCATGACGGTTTTCACACGCAGACGATACCAACATCTGCCGCCCGTTTGCACCGGCAGCCGGCGTAGAAATGCCCCGACGACTTTCCTATCCTCCACGCGCAGGCACGCGCAAGCGGAAGCCTGGGCGGCACTACGCGCGCCCGGCGCAGAAACGGGGGAGATCGGATGATCGATACGAGACCGGGCCTGCTGGCACTGGCGCTGATCGGCGGCAGCGCATTCGCCCAGGAGCCATCCCAACCACAAACCGCCGTGGACGGCAGCATTCTGACCTGGCGCGGCGAACGCCAGGTGGAGGGGTACCGATCCATCTCGGAGATCTCGCCCACGCGATCGTTGGGGGCCGGCACCCGGCATCTGACGTTCACCGACGACTTCCAGGACCTCTCCGCCGTGCGCTTCGCGGTCGCCGGCGAGATGCTCGGAATCGAGGACTACATGACCCGCGACCGGGTCGCCGGACTGCTGGTGCTGCGTAACGGCGAGGTGCTCTACGAGCGCTACGGTCTCGGCAACGACCGGAACAGCCGCTGGATCTCGTTCTCGGTGGCCAAGTCGGTGACCTCGATGATGGTCGGCGCCGCCATTCAGGACGGCTACATCGGGAGCGTGAACGACCCGGTCACCGACTACCTGCCCCAGCTGCGCGGCAGCGCCTACGGGCGCGCCAGCATCGAAGACGTGCTGCACATGGCGTCGGGCGTGGACTGGAACGAGGACTACGCCGACCCGGACTCCGACGTCAGCCGCGCCGGCGGACTGAACGCGCTGGCGCTGTACGCGTACATGAACACCCTGGGGGTGGCCGCCGAGCCCGGTGAGCGCTTCAACTACAACACCGGTGAGAGCAACCTGCTGGGCGGCATCGTCCGCGCCGCTGTGGGCGACAACCTGGCCCACTACGTCGAACGCAAGCTGTGGCGCCCCTACATGGAATCCGACGCCACCTGGCTCGCCGACGCCGACTACGAGGTCGAGCTGGGCGGCTGCTGCATCAACGCGACGTTGCGCGACTACGCCCGCATCGGCCAGTTCGCGCTCGACGACGGCGTGCTTCCGGACGGCACCCGCGTGCTGCCCGAAGGCTGGATGAAAGCCTCCACCACGCCGTCACCGGGATACGACGGCTACGGCTACCAGTGGTGGCTGCTGGCGGACGGCAAGTTCGCGGCCCTCGGCGTGTTCGGCCAGCTCATCTGGATCAATCCGAAGACGCGCACCATCATCGCCGCGCACGGCGCCTGGCCGGCCGCGGTGGGCGACGCACTCGAAGCGAGTCAGTTCGCCATGGCGGATGCGATCGACGCGGCGCTTGACCCTGCACCGTAGCGAGACGCCCTGACAATGGCGTACCGTGTCGGGCTGGCGCTAACGCCCCAGCTGGTGCGTCAGCTCGATGCCGAAGCGACGCGGTTCGCCCCAGTATTTGGTGACCGTGCCGGAGCGGCTGTCGCCGCTCGACAGATCGATGGCGCCGGGGTAGTACGCGCGGTCGAGCAGGTTGGTGCCCCACAGCGACACCGTGGTCTGGTCGTTGCCCAGCGCCCAGATCAGCCGCGCGTCCATCAGCCCGTACTTGCCCTGGCGCGAGCTGCGTACGGTTTCCAGGGTGTTGTAGGTGCGGCCGCGGAACGCCCAGCCGAGCTGACCAGTCAGCGTGCCGCCCTGCGGCATCACGACGCTTTTGCCGACGCCGATGCTGTAGGTATACGGCGCCCCGCGGATCATCTCCGTGTCCGAGAGATCGCGCACGATGATGGACTCGATGAAGTCCGGCGGCGGGCCGATGACGTTGTCCTCGACGGTGAAGGTGTCGTACTCGCCGTCGATCAGGCCGAACGAGCCCCGAGCGAACCAGCCCTGGCCGATCACCAGGGAAAACTCGCCTTCGAGACCCCATAGCGTGGCCTCCTGGGCGTTGATCAGATCCGCCGTCGGGTTGCCGTTGACCTGCCGGCTCACCGTGATCTGCTGGTTTTCGTATGTGTTGTAGAAGGCGGTCAGGTTGACCAGCAGCGTGTCGTCGAGCCATGTGGACTTCATGCCGACTTCCCAGTTCTTGGAGATCTCCGGCTCGAACGGGCGCTGGCGGATGTCCTGGTTGAAGCCGCCGCTCGAGTATCCCTTGCTCCAGCCGCCGTAGAACATCAGGTCGTCGTCGGCCTGCCAGCTCAGGATCACCCGCGGCGTCAGCTCATCGAAGCTCTTTTCGACGGAGCAGATGCTGCCGTTGATCGGCGCGCTGCCGTCCGAGCACATCAGGGTGGGATCCGGGAATCCGGCAGCCAGCACCGTGGTGCGGGTGAACTCGCGCTTGTCCTTGCTGAACCGCGCGCCCGCGGTCAGCGACCAGTCTTCGGCCAGCTGGTAGGTGCCTTCGGCGAACACGGCCCAGGACGAGTTGGTGGCGTCCACCACCTGATTGCGGCTGCCGGTGAGCTGGACCACCTGCGCGAAGTCACCGAGCGTCGGCAGGCCGGGAATTCCCGATGGCAGACAGAACACCGGCCAGGCGGCGCAGTCCGGCGGACCGACGTTGCGGAACAGCGGCACGAACAGCGGGTTCTTGGCGTTCTCTTCGAATCCGTACACACCGGCAACCCAGTCGAGCTTGTCGTCGAATCCGCTGCCGGCCAGACGCAGCTCCTGGCTCCACTGGTCGGACTGGCCTTCGTCCAGCGCGATCACTTCCAGAAACGACGCGCTACCGACGGTGTCCGACGCCCAGCCCCAGGACTGATTCAGATCCTCGATGTCGCGGTAAGCGGTGATCGAGGTGAGCTCGGCCCAGTCGAAATCGACGGTCAGCGTCAGATTGAGGCCGTAGGCGTCGACGTGGCTCTTGTCCGGGTCGTTCTCCGAGGAGCGATACGGTCTGGTCGCGTTGCAGGTGTCTTTGATCTCATCGTAGACACCGAAGATGAAGGCAATGCTCGGCAGGAACGCGGTCGACGTGGCGCCGTTGTCCGGTTCGGTCCATTCGCAGCTGCCGAGACCCGGTCGCTCGCGAACGCGCTGGTAGTCGGCGATGAAGAGCGCTTCCACCCGGTCGGTGGGCGTCCACAGCATGGACGCGCGCGCATTGAGCGAATTTTCGTCGTTCCAGTCTTTGCCGGTACCCGTGTTCTTCACGTAGCCGTCGGACTCGCGGTGCTGAACGGCGAAGCGGAACGCGAGCTGGTCGTTGACCGGCACGTTGAGCATGCCCTCGGCTTTAATCTGCGCGTCGTTGCCAAAGCCGCCGCCTACCTTGTAGTCGAACTCGTTCTCCGGCCTGCGCGAGATCACGTGGACCAGCCCGGCGGTGGTGTTCCTGCCGAACAGCGTGCCTTGAGGCCCGCGCAGTACCTCGACCCGTTCGACGTCGAGAAAGTCGAACACCGCGCCCTGCGGACGTCCCAGGTACACGCCGTCCTGATACACGCCGATCTTAGGGTCCTGGGTAGGTGACCAGTTCACCTGGCCGATGCCGCGCAGGAACACCTGCGCCGTGTTCTTGTTCGAAGACGAGTTGTCGAACGCGAGGTTCGGCGTGACCCGGGTCAGATCGGTCATGTCCTGAGCGGCGCGGTCCTCGAGTTGATCACCCGTCAGCGCCGTCACCGGGATCGGCACCGACTGCGCGGTCTCCTCGCGGCGCCGCGCGGTGACGACGACTTCTTCGATGGCATAGCCGCCGCCCTCGGCGGCCATGGACGGTGTGCCGGGCAACGCAAACACGGCAAAGCCAGCTGCAAGCAGCACTCTGCTCATCTTCACTGGAGCCTCCCCTCTACGCCCCCCGATCAGTCTGCGCGCATTTTCACACCGTTGCCACAGATCCAGTGCGGCCTACAGGCGCATGACCCGTCCGGACTTCAGCATCGGAAATCCGGCCGGCTGATAGGTCAGCACCATGGCGCGCCGAGGCAGATCCGAGGTGTTCGGCTCTGACCCGTGCACGATGAAAGGATCGAAGAAGATCAGCGACCCGGCCGCCACCTCGAGACTTACCTCGTCGTGCGCATCGAAGCTCCCGGGGTCGGTGTAGAAGCCGCCGAGCTGGGAGCCGTCATCGGTGCCGGGCAGGCAGCCGTTTCTGTGACTGCCGCGAACGACCTTGAAACAGCCGTTCGCCCGGGTGGCGTCGTCGAAGGCGACCATGACGTTGGGCAGGCGGTCGACGTGGGGGCAATCGTGAATCCAGTAGGGGGCGTCCTGGTGCCAGCCGAAGCCGCTGCCCTGCCGCGGCCGCTTGAGGTTGAGCTTATCCGTCCACAGTGTGACCGCCGGCGTGCCGACGAGGCCGCGCATGGGCTCCACCAGGCGCCGATCCCGCGCCAGGTCCGCGAGCCGTTCGTCCAGGTCGTGAACCGGCTCGATCACGCGGATCGCGCGGCTGCCGGAGTCGTGCTCCATCTGGATGGTGACGTGGTCCACGTCGACGAAGCGTTTGCCGTCCAGCACGTAGGCGCGCCCGTCGACCAGCCGCCGCCCGGCCCGGGCAGCGGCCGATTCAGCGGCGTTGCGCAGGTCATTGAGTTCCGCATCCGAGAAACACGAAGCACGCACGAAATAGCCATCGCGCTGATACTGCTCGGCGTCGTTCGCACCGAGCGAATGACACGGAGCCCGCGTCACCTCATCCGCCCACGGCTTTGCGCGCCCCGGCGATACCGCCTTTGTAGATGCCTTCGACGATCTTCACGGCCTCGGCTTCCGACGCACCGCGCGGCTCGAACGTTCCGGTCCACAGGACCTCACAGCGATTGTCGCCTGTGGCCGTGATCGCCACAGAGGCCGAGTAGCCGGCGACCGGCAGCGGGCAATCGTCGTTGACGATGGAGTAGGCAAAGACCATGGCGTCCGGGTCGTGCCGGTCGAGGCACTCCACGACCTTGCCGCCGCCCATGCCGATGGTCCGCACCATGCCCACGCCCTCGCCTTCGGTCTCGAACGAGGTGATGGGGCCACCGACCCGGATCCCGCCGAAATCGCTGAGCGCCGCCCACACGTCGCCCGCCTTGCCCTGGACTTCCTCACGTACCGTGACTGTAGTCATGTCGTTCCCCGCTGCTGTGTCCTGCAATCGTTGCCTCAAGCGCGCGGCAGCGCAACCGCCGATTCCGTATGCATGGCCGACCCGGTTGACAACGACCGCCGCGGACGGTCAGCTTGTCCGTCTCATCGCGACGGATTCCACCATGGCACGCATCCGACTGCTCCCCGACGAGGCGCTCGACGCCTCGACCCGCGAACGCGTCCAGGCGACGGAGGCCGCCGGCGCCGACGCCTCGGTGCTGCGCGGGCTCGCCCAGCATCAGGCGTTCTTCGACAGCTACTTCCAGTTCTACTATCCGGCGCACACCGGCGGTCTTCTCGAACCGGCCCTCAAGGAACTGGTGCGGCTGAAAATCGCCCGGCTCAACGACTGCTTCACGTGACTGGGCGCACGATTTCCATCGGCGATGGAAAACGGACTCACCGAAGCGAAGATCGCGGATCTGGATGGGGAGGGCACCTCGTTCACGGCGAGGGAAGCCGCGGCCGTGGCGTTTGCCGAGAAGCTCGCGGTCGATCACCACAACATCGATGACGCCTTCTTCGAGGTGCTGCGTGAGCACTTCAGCGAGCCGGAGATCCTCGAACTCGGAATGATGGCAGGGCAGTACATCGGCTTCGGGCGCCTGCTGATGGTGCTCGATCTGACGCCGAAGTTCTGCCCCACCGATGGCACCGGGGACGTGGTCTAGCCGCGAGCGCTCGACCCGCCACGACGACCGTGGCCCCCGACTCAGCCATCGGGCACCGACGCGTCCAGCGCCTCTGAAAGGAACGCACTGGCGCGCCGGACGGCAGATCGGTTCAGCAGGAACATCGACAGGTGGCCGTGGTAAGGCACGGTGTAGAGGGTGGTCGGCACGCCGACCCCATCGAGTGAGCGCTTGAGCGCTTGCGCCTGCTCCACTTCCACCAGCCTGTCGAAGCCGCCATGGTAAAGAAAGAACGGCGGACTCGCGGGCGTCACATGACTGACCGGAGACGCCTGCGCCCAGACCTCCGGACTGGCCTGAATGGAAGAGCCGATGAACTGATTCACCAACGGACTCTTCGGCCAGCGTGTGAGGTCGGCCGGGGTGCCGCCCGCCACCACGGCCTGCAATCGCGGCGCGCCGCCGGGCGGCCGCCACGACGGATCCGCGGAGGACTCCAGCAGCGCCAGCAGGCTCACGAGATGGGCGCCCGCCGAATAGCCGAAGCCGCCGATCCGGCCCGCGTCGATCTGAAGTTCTGCAGCGTTCGCCTGCATCCAGTTCAACGCCTGCTGCAGATCTTCCAGCGGCGCCGGATAGCGGTAGGCCGGGGCGAGCCGATAGGCGACGTTGACGGCGACGAAGCCCCGGCTTGCCAGGGCGCGGCAGATCCGCTGCATGTCGGCGGGCGACCGTCTCGCCCAGCCCCCGCCGTGCACCACCAGAACCGCCGGCAGCGCGCCGGCTCGCTGCGGCCGGTACACCGTGGCTTCGAGCGCCTCGGGCCACCCCGGCGGCGTGTACACCTGCGGTTCCAGGCGCTCGTACGCCCAGTCGGCGGGCGGCGCGGCCGGGAGGTCGCCGGACCCGGAGACATTCGCACAGCCGATGGCGAGCGCGGAGACGAGCGCGACCGTGCCGGCGCCGACGCTCGATCGCCCGACGGTCGCGATCTTCACGCTCCACCCGAACAGGTGAGCACTTCGCCGGTCACGTAGTCCGACTCGGGAATGCAGAACAGATAGATGGCGCCGGCACCGTCCTCCGGCGAACCGGCGCGGCCGAGCGGCGTGGCCGCACGGGTGGCCTCCACCTGCGCCTCGCTGAGCCCGACCTTGTAGTCCCGCTCGCCGACGCTGATGGTCGGCGGAGCGTCCCGATACGGCTGGGTGAGCCGCGTCTCCATGTGCCCGAACGCCACACAGTTCACGCAGACGTTGTAGCGGCCCCACTCCTTCGCCAGCGTTCTGGTCAGGCCGACCACCGCAGCCTTCGCCGTGGCGTAGCCGACCTGGGTGGCGGCGCCCCGGGTGCCGGACACCGAAGACACGTTGACCACCTTGCGGCAGCGGGCACGCCCCGGTTCCGCCTGCTCGCGCCTGGCCTGTTCGCGCAGCCACGGCGCGAACGCGCGCAGCAGCCGGAACGGGGCGGTGGCGTGCACGTCGAGCATTGCCTGCCACTGCTCGTCGCTGTGATTGTGCATGGCGCCGTTCCACACGTAGCCGGCGTTGTTGACGATGATGTCGAGGGAACCGAACGCATCCAGCGCCGTCCGCACCAGCCGCTCCGGGAGTCCGGTCGCCGTGATGTCGCCGGGACACGCGAGCGCCTCACCACCCTGCTGACCGATCACCGCAACCGTCTCCTCGGCCGGTTCCGCATCGAGATCGTTGACCACCACCCGGGCGCCCTCCCGCGCCAGCAGTATCGCCGTGGCCCGGCCCACCCCGCGGCCCGCGCCCGAGATCAACGCCACCCGGCCGTCGAGCCGGCTCATCGGTCGGCACCGATGGTTTCGGTGCCGGTGAACGCGAGTTCGTCCGGGCGCAGCAGGAACCGCAGCGGCGGAAACGTCACCGTGCCGGACGCCACGGACGCCGCCACCACGTGATACGGATCGAGCCGCTCGTCGCCCCAGCAGGCCGGGTCGAAGTCGATCAGGCGCGCCTTCAGCCGTTCGACCCGCTGCGGCGCCATCTGGAACTCCGCCTGAACCAGGCGCACTCCCTCCGGCACCCGGGCGAGATTCAGCGTGCCCGTGTACTGTGCGTCGTCGGGCCCGAGCGGGACCGGATCGACGGCGCAGAGCCGCAGACCGCTGCGCGCCTGCTCCACGACGCTGACGTCGACGCGCGAGTAGCTGGACAGGAAGTCGATTTCGCCGAGCCTCGCCGGGTAGCCGAGCTGGCTCCGCAGCCCGTCGACCGCCGCGCCGGTGGTCGCAATCGCCGCGGTCGTGAAACCCCGCGCGCGCACGCCGCCCCGGCACGAGACCCGGGTGACCGCCATCCGGAATGCGCCCCACGGACTCGCCCCCGCCTGCCAGACCTGTACCGACAGCGTCGGCGGAATGGTGGGATGCAGCGCCGGCGGCAGCACGGCTTCCCGGGCGCCGTTGCGCATTTCCAGCACGCACTGAAACAGCACCACGTCCTCGAGCACGAGGGGCTCGGCAAAGTACCCAGAGACGGCCGGCGCCGTCGCGGCCAGGACCGTGACGTCGGCGGATCCGGTCAGCATCAGCGGGCTCCCATCGCCACGGTGGGCGCCGATACCGGCGCGTGCAGATCCTCCGGGCTGCAGAACGCCGGCATGACCTCGCGCGCGAACAGCCGCAGGCTCTCCAGCACCTGCGCCTGCGGCACCATCTCCATGGCATTGAGGAGGAAATTGATGCCGGTGACGCCGATGGCTTCCCAGCGTTTGATGGTGCGGATCAGATGCTCCGGATCGCCCACGCCGAGGCCTTCCGGCAGACCCTTCGCGGCGCTCGGATCGTCCGCCGCCACCCGCTTCGGCCTCATCGCCGCGCCGACGTTGCCGAGCGCATGGTAGGCCCGCGTCGGGTAGGCCTCCCGGGTCCAGTACAGGTGCGCGTTGGCGACGTTGAACGCGGTCACCATGGGCACCCCGACATCGCGCGCTACCCGGTAGTCCTCGTGGCAGTAGAGAAAGTTCATGGTGTGAACCTGATCGTTCACCACGCCACCCACGGGATCACAGACGGCGATGCGCCGGTGGTATTCCTTCGTGCGTCGCTCCTGCTCGTCGTAGCCGGCCGCCGACACGCCCAGACAGCCGAGCCCACGCTCGGCGGCATCGAGCTCGGTACCGGGCGACGTGACCGTCACCCACAGCGGTGGATGCGGATCCTGCAGCGGTTTCGGCAGTACGTTGCGCGACGGCATGCTGAATGCCTGGCCCTGCCACTCGAACTCCTCTTGCGTCCACATCTGCGGCAGCACGCGCACGAACTCGTCCCAGGTCTTCTTGGTGTCGTCCGGATCCACGCCGAACCCGCCGAGCTCCGTCCAGGTGGAGGACCGCGCGGTGCCGAGCTCGAGACGCCCGTTGGAAATGATGTCCAGCGCCGCCGCGCGCTCCGCCACCCGAACCGGGTGATTCATCTCCGGTACGCAGACCACGGCGCCGTGGCCGACGCGGATGCGCCGGGTCTGGGCCGCCACGGCGGCAAGAAAGACCTCCGGCGCGGAGCAGTGGGAATACTCCTCGAGGAAGTGGTGCTCCACCGCCCAGACGTGATGAAAACCGAGTTCGTCCGCCAGGCGGCACTGCTCCAGGGCGTTGTGGTACACGGCGCGTTCCCCCGCCCGGGTGAACGGCCGCGGGGTGGAGAGCTCGAAAAAGATGCCGAACTTCATCCGACCCCCTTCAGTGCGGATGCAGCCGCACCGGCACGTTGCGGATGCCGCGGATGAAGTTGTTCGGCAGGCGCTCCACCGCACCGGCGAGTTCCACGGTGTGGAAGCGCTTCACAATCTCCTCCCACAGCACCCGCAGCTGCATCTCGGCGAGGCGGTTGCCCATGCAGCGGTGCACGCCGAAGCCGAAGGCCACGTGTGCGCGCGCGTTGGGTCGATCGATGACGAGCCGGTCGGCGTCGTCGAACAGGCTCTCGTCGCGATTGCCGGAGAGGTACCACATGACGACCTTGTCGCCCTCCCTGATGTGCTGACCGCCCAGGGTGATGTCCTGCAGCGCCGTTCTGCGCATGTGGATGACCGGCGTCTGCCAGCGCACCATCTCGGCGACCATATTCGGAATCAGCTCCGGATTGTCGCGCAGCTTCTGGTACTCGTCCGGAAACTGATTCAGGGCGATCACGCCGCCGCTGATGCTGTTGCGGGTCGTGTCGTTGCCGCCGACGATCAGCAGCAGCAGCGTGCCCAGGAACAGGCCCGGATTCTCGTTCATGGTGCGGGTGCTCTCGCCGTGCGCCAGCATCGAGATCAGATCGAACTTGGGCGGCGCGGCGGCGCGCTCCGCCCAGAGCTGGTAGAACGCGCCGGCGCAACGCATCAGCTCGTCGTAGCGCGCCTTCATGTCGATGCTGTCGTCCCCGGTGACCTCCGGGACCGCGGTGGTCAGGTCCGACCAGTAGATGAGCTTGTGCCGGTCCTCGTAGGGAAAATCGAACAGCGTCGCCAGCATGCGCGCCGTCAGCTCGACGGAGACCTCCTGCACCCAGTTGAAGGGCTCGCCGACGGGCAGGTTGTCGAGGATGTCGGCCACCCGTTCACGGATCAGCGGCTCCAGCTGAGCCAGGTTCTTCGGCGCCACCGCCGGAGCGACGGTCTGCCGTTGCGGCGCGTGGCGCGGCTCGTCGAGCTGAATGAAGCTCTCGCCCTGCAGCTCGCCCGGGTTCGGAACCGGATCGACGATGGCGATCCCGCCCGCTTCGGACGAGAACACCGTGTTGTTCGAGTCCACTTCCTTGATGTAGCGATGGTTGGTCACCGACCAGAACGCGCCGTTGGCGCTGTCCGCCAGATAGTGCACCGGGGCATCGCGGCGCAGCCGCTCGAACCAGGGCCCCCAGGTATCGTTCGCGAAGCGTTCCGGCCGACTCACGTCGATCTCTTCCAGCGGCGTCGACTCGGCCGCGGCTCGCTGGTCGGCGACATCAGACATGTCTTGCTCCCATCAGGCGATTTCTGGGCAGGCATCGGAACAGCCTGCCGGTAGTCCAATCCTAATCGATATCGCAAGGGCCGCGCACCGGAGGAGCGCGCGTTTCTGTCAGAGGCCGCCGTTGATGACGATATCCTGCCCCGTCATCCAGCTGGACGCCGGCGAGGCCAGATAGACCACGGCGGGGGCGATGTCTTCCGGCGTACCCAGACGGCCGAGCGGTACGCCGAACTTCCTGCCGAGGGACGGGATGTCCTCTTCGCGCAGGTTGAGGAACTCGAGAAACACCTCGGTGGGAATCGGCCCCGGAGACACCGAGTTGACGCGGATGCCGAGCGGCGCCATCTCCACCGCCAGGGTCTGGGTCAGGTTGTTCACTCCGCTCTTGGCAACCGCGTAGGGGCCGTTGCCCGGGGATGCGCGGTTCGCCGCCTGGGAGGAGATGTTGATGATGGTGCCGCCGCCGTGTTCCTTCATGATCGCGGCGGCCGCCTGGGCGCCGGTCCACACCGCCTTCAGATTCAGGTTCATCTGAAAGTCCCACTGCCGTTCCGGCATCTCGAGCAGGGTTCGCGGCACCCGGTCGTCGGCGCCGCCGGCGTTGCTGACCCAGCAGGTCAGCGCGCCCATCTCGTCGAAGGCACGCTGCGCCAGCGCCTGGACCTGCTCGATGTGCATCATGTCCGTGGTGACGGCCAGGGCGCGCCGACCGAGGGCGCGCACCTTGTCCGCCACCGCTTCGATCTCGTGGGTGCGACGGGCGGCGAGCACGACGTCGGCGCCTGCTTCAGCCAGGCCCAGGGCGATGCCTTCACCGATGCCGCGGCCGCCGCCGGTCACCACCGCCACCTGGCCGTCGAGCCGGAACTGATCGAGGATCGTCATGCGCCGCTCAGAAATTCCAGGTGAGTTCCAGCTCGTACTGGCGAGGACGGATCGCCACACCCTGCAGGTCGGAGCGGAATCCTTCGGCGGTGCCCGTGTTGCCGCCGGTACCCGGCACGGCGCCGGCGCTGCGGAACGCATACTTGTCCGACAAATTCTTACCGATGAGCGCCAGCTGCCACTTGCCATCCGTCGTAGCGAGCCGGATGTTCGCATCGTAGGTCTCGTAGCCTGGCTGAATCGCCTCGGGCTCGGTGGCGATGAGGCCCAGCTTGCTCTTGAACTGCATGTATCCGGTGATGCCAAGCACCAGGTCCGATCCGATCTGCCGTTCGTAGTCGAGCATCACGAAGCCGCTCCATTTCGGCGCGTTCGGACGATCGTTGCCGTCGAGGTTCTGGAATGCTGCCGTTTCCCCTGCCGGCGGCGGCGGCAACGTGCAGCCCGCGGCCGGTGTCTGTCCGGTGTAGCAGAAGCTCTCGAAGTCCGAGAAGGTCGACCGCAGATAGCCCAGCGATCCGGACGCCGTCAGACCCTCGATCGGCGTCGCCCAATCGAGCTGCAGTTCGGCACCCTTGGTCACCGAACCGCCTGCATTGGTGGTCACGTAGGCAAACTGGGCGGAGTTGAAAAAGTCGACCTGAAGGTCCTCGAAGTCGTAGTAGAACACTTCGAACGCCAGCTGCAGGGAACCGTCGGCCATGAGTGCCTTGGCGCCGATCTCTCCGCCCTTGACCTCCTCCGGATCGAAGAAGAAGTCGAAAAATCCCGGCGGCGAAAGATTGCTGAGAATGGCACTGTTGGAGAAGCCGCCCGACTTGAAACCTTCCTTGTACGCCGCATACAGAGTCAGGTTGTCCGTGGCCTCCCAGCGCAACGTCGCCTCAGGAATGACGTCCTCGAACGTCTGGTCGGCCACGGCGCGGGTCGCCGGGTTCGCCGGATCGTACAGCGTGAACAAACCCAGGAAGAACGGATTCACGTAGGGCTGAATGAAAAACGAGTCCTTGGTCTCGTGAATGTAGCGGGCACCCGTCGTCAGCTGCCAGTCGTCGCTGATATCCCAGATGATCTCGGCGTAGACAGACCGGGTATCCCCGTCGGTCTCCGAGATCTTGTCATACGCCGTGAACTCGTCGTTCGGATCCGCCGCGGAGTTGCGCGCGCCGGCGAAGTTGACCACCTGGTTGAAGTAGCGGTCGGTGGTCTGCAGATAGGCGCCCACAACGAAATTGACCGGCTGCTGCAGCCGGGTAACCGCGCGGAACTCACCGGACAGGTTGTCGAAGGTGTTGCGCTCGCCGGCAAAGATCGCGGTGACTGCGCTGGCATCCTGGTCGCCTACCCACTTGGCCTCCTGGTCGTGATAGTTCAGAACCGTATGAAGATCGATCTGGTCGAAACTCCAGTCGAAGGTTCCAGTAATGGAGTAGGACTCGTAGTAGTCGCCATCCTCGCCGCCGAACTGGCGCAGCAACCTGTTAGTCCGGGAGATCTCCGGAGGCACGTTGTTGTAGCCGCGCCGGCCGTCTGGTGCGCAGTCGACCGTGGGCAGGGCAACCGGCTGACGCAGCGGTGTCTGGCGGCCTGGCGGTTGCGGGGCGACCAGCACACTCGTGTGCGCAACGCCGTTCAGCGTGCGGCAGTCGAACAACTCGAGCGCGCCGCTCGGCGTGCCCTGCTCGAACTCCGAATAGGAAGCCTTGAGGTTGTAGCTGAAACGGTCGGACAGGTCGCCAGCGACGGTCAGCCGGGCGAACAGGGTCTCCTCCTGCGGCCAGTATTTTCCTGCCGTCGGGTTGAAGTACGCCCGCTGCTCGAAGGTCGCGGCGTCCGTGGTGTTGTAGAAGTCACCCCCGGGGGGCGCGTTGTTGATGATCCAGCCCTCCTTCATGTCCGAGGCCTGGACCGCCAGGCGCACACCCAGCTTGTCGTTCACCGGGACGGAAATCATGCCCTCGATCGTACGGTCCTTGGTCTCGAACTCGTTGTTCAACCGGAGACTGGCTTCGAACTCTTCGCCGGGATTGTTGGTCATGACCGAGACCACGCCGGCTGTCGCGTTCTTGCCGAAGTACAGCGCCTGCGGGCCTTTCAGTATCGCAACCTGGCTGGAGTCGAAGAGGCCCTCGTTGATCGCCCGACCCTGCGGGTAGTAAACGCCGTCGATCATGACGGCCACTGACTGCTCGATGCCGATGCTGGTGGTCGTGGAACCGATCCCGCGAATCTGCACCGACGCCCCGCTGCCGTTACCGGCGCGAAATACGGAGAGCTGTGGCGTCAGAGCTTCCAGGTCGGTCATGCTTTCGAGGCCGAACTTGTTGAGCTTGTCTTCCGATACGGCGGTGATGGCCACAGGGACATCGCGCACCGACTCCTCGACCGCCCGGGCGGTCACCACCACTTCTTCGATCACGGCCGCTGACCCCAGCGCGGGCGCGAACACGGCCGCCAGCAGAATCAGCGCAGCCGGCGCCCTGCCCATGAAGGCCTGAAACTTGGTCATCGTTCGTCCTCCCCTCACACAACGATCGCAATGACGGGTCGCGCGATCATCAACAAACCCCCCGGTCCAGAAAAGCGAAAACCGTCACGCCTGCCTGGAACCCTCCCGGTGGATGCTATCCACAGTTGCTGCCGATTGCACCACCGCTTGGACCATTCCTGGCCGATGTGACCAATGCGGGGGCGGGTCGTCAGAGGGATGCGGCTCCGTGCTTCCCGGCTGGGATTCGAAACTCGCTCAGCCGTTCAGCCATGGGCTCAGCCAACGCCAGGCGGTTGGTCGGATGCACGATGGAGTCGCAGCTCCAGATGTGTTCGACCCCGGCATCGCGCAACTGCTGATCGGCGTCGTCGACGAACATCGCGTGGGTCACGAGCACCGAGATCGACGCCGGCCGGTGAGCGGCCAGCGCGCGGGTTGCCGCCAGCAGCGTTCTGCCGGTGCTCGCCACATCGTCGATCAGCACGACGTGGCGTCCGGGATCGATCCCCCGAGGCAGCCTGACGGCGACGTCACGATCGCCGTAGCGGACCTTGCTGGCCACGCCGAAGGCGAACCCGTGGGGCGCGGCAATGGCCCGCACCCATTGCTCGGACTCTGCATCGGGCCCCAGCAGATAGGGATCTTCCAGCTCGTGCGCCAGCAACCCGGCCATCAGCGCGTCCGGCGTCAGGTTGACGGCAACCGGGACCGGCACCGCTTCGATCAGGCTGTGTACCCGATGCAGGTGCGCGTCGACCGTGAGAACGCCGTCGAAGTACCGACCCAGCAGCTCGCCGACGATACGTTGACTGACGACCTCGCCCGGGTGGAAGGCCTTGTCCTGACGCATGTAGCACAGGTACGGGGCAACCAGCGTGAGCCGTTTCGCCCCGAGTCCGCGCGCGCCGGCGGCGGCGAGAATCAGCTGTACGAGCTTGGCGTCGGGATGATCCAGGCTGCGACAGAGAACGCAGTGGGCGGGCAGCGCTTGCGGCAGCAGAAGCCGCGATTCGCCATCGGGGAATCGATGTACCGTGACGCTTTCATAGGGCAGTCCGGCCGCCTCCGCCAGCCGCCTCGCCGGCGCCTCGTAATCCGGGAAACCGATGACCAGCGCGGGCCCGCCGGGCCCCGCGCGACCGCTCACCGGCCGACCCTGACGCGGTAGCCGGCGTTGGCCGCGGCAGCATCCCTGGCAAACTGGAAGTCCGGGGGGAACTCGGCGTAGAGGGTGTACAGCGGCTCGTCCTGCTGCACCGGATCGTTGAGTTTCTTGTGCAGATCGATGCCGGAGTGACCGTCCATGGGCGCGCCGGCCAGGCGGGCGATGCGGGCCAGCTGCAGGTTGTCGATCGCGGCCACGATGCCAGCCGACGGTGCGACGACCGGGAATGCGAACCGGGCGGGCTCTTCGCTGAACGAATGCCGTCCCTGAGCGTCGATGATGCTCTCCATCTTCGCGAGCGCCCGGCCCGATTCCAGCAGATCCCGCGCCAGGCGATAGCCCTGACCGCCGCGCACGTCGGCATCGAACTCGAGCATGCGTCCTGCCAGCCGCAGAGACTTCTCCTTCAGATCCAGAGGCGCGAGCGGATGGTTCTGCAGCACCCGCATCACGTCCCGCGCCTCCAGCGCCGGACCGATGCCGTTCCCAACCGGCTGGCTGCCATCGGTGATCGCCACCTCGAGCCGCATGCCCACACGATCACCGACGAACTCGAACAGTTTGCGCAGCCTCAGCGCCTCGGCCTGGGAGCGCACTTTGGCCGTCGGCCCCACCGGAATGTCGATCAGCAGATGGGTCGAGCCCGCTGCCAGCTTCTTCGACAGGATGGACGCGATCATCTGACCGGTGGAATCCATCGCCAGCGGTCGTTCCACCGAGATGAGAATGTCGTCCGCCGGCGCCAGGTTGGCCGTGCCGCCCCAGGCGAGGAAACCCCGATGCTGGTGCACGATGCCCCGCAGCTCATCGAGGCTGAGATCGACCCGGGCGAGCATCTCCATGGTATCGGCAGTGCCCGCCGGCGACGTGATGGCGCGGCTGGAGGTCTTCGGGAACAGCATGCCGTGGGCGGCGACGATGGGCACAATCACCATGCTGGTGCGGTTGCCGGGAACGCCGCCGATGCAGTGCTTATCGACCACTACCGGCTCGCCCCAATCGAGCCGGTCACCGGTGTCCACCATCGCCTTGGTGAGAAAGTAGATCTCCTCACGTTCCAGCCCGGACTCGGAACAACCCACCAGGAACGCCGCGATCTCGATCTTCGAATAGCGGCGTTTGGTGATGTCGCTGCAGATGTCGAAGAAGTCGGCTTCCGTCAGACGCTCGCCTGCGATCTTGGCATGCACCGCACGCAGCGACGTCGGCGGCACCGCATGGCTCACGTACACCGCGCTGCCTTCCTCGGCCCCGAGCTGAGCGAACGTCTGCTCGCTCAGGCCGAGTTCGTCGGGGGCGGTGATCCCCTCGTCGTCGACGATGTTCAACACCGCGATGACCGGCTCGAGCTCGTGGTTGCGGCGGATCTCGATCTTGGTCAGGGCCTGGAACCCCTCACTGCGGTACAGGGGGCAGCTGCGATGCAGGTACGCCACGTTTTCGTGGTACGTGTCGATGGCGATCCTGCGCAGGTTGAGAGGCTGGGTCATCGGTTCGTCGCCACGCTCCGTACGACCAGCCAACGGAGGAATGGCGTCACCACGTTCGGCGCACGCTCATGGCCCGGAGCACCCGCTCCCGGGCCAGCTCCAGCGCCACCGCTCTGGGCGGGGCACCGCTGTCCGTGGCACGGGCCAGCACGGCGCGGACGTTGGCGCAGATCCGTTCTTCGATGGCAGCCATGGCCTGGGACTCGGTGCCGCCGTGGTACTCCACCGACGCGCAGATCACGCCACCAGCGTTGGCGACGAAATCGGGCAGCACCAGCACGCCGCGCTGCGCCAGCCGCTGCTCCGCCCCCGCCGTCGCCGGGATGTTGGCGCCCTGCGCCAGCACCCGGGTATCGAGCCGTGCCACGTTGTCCTCCCGGATCACGTCGGGCCGGGCCGCCGGGATCCAGACGTCGCAGGCGACGGCTACGAGATCGTCGGGGTCCAGCGCCGCGCCCTGGGCAAAGGCGGCCACGCTGTGGCCCTGCGCCTTCCAGGCCAGCAGCGCGTCGAGATCGAACCCCTCGGGCGCCGCGCGCGCACCCTGGCTGTCGGATACGGCCACCAGCCTGGCGCCGCGTTCCGCCAGAAACCGGGCCGCATGCTGCCCGACGGAGCCGAATCCCTGAACCACGATGCGCGCACCGTCGAGCGCCGGACCGCCGAACTCGGCACTGGCCTCCAAAGCCACGGCCAGGCCGAAGCCGGTGGCCCCGATCTCGTCCAGGGGGATCCCGCCGAGCTCACGGGGAAGCCCGACGGAACGACCGTTGACGTCGCGCACGCAGGCCATCAGATGCTCGTTGGTTCCCATGTCAGGGCCGGTGATGTAGTCGCCCACGTCTTTCACCGCGTACGCAAAGCTGCGCACAAGGCGCTCCTTGGCTTCCGCCGGCATCGCCGGATCGGCCATGATCACCGCCTTGCCGCCGCCGTGAGGCAGCCCGGCCATGGCGTTCTTCAGGGTCATGGCCCGTGCCAGGCGCGCGCACTCCTCCATGGTGACGTCCGGGGCCATGCGCACACCGCCGATGGATGGCCCGGCGGCAACGTTGTCCACCACCAGGACGGACTTCAATCCGGCCGCCGGGTCGTACAGCTCGATCACCTTCTCGGGACCGAGATCGTCACAGAAGGCAAAGCTCTGGGTCGCCATCAGTTCGTCCTTTCAGATCATGCCAGCAGCCGCAGGTGCCAGCGGCTGAATTCGTCAGGCTGGGTTGCCGGGAGTTCGCTGAACCCGGCGTCGACGCAGAGGCTCCGCACGACGGGGTCGGCCAGCGCCACCCGGATCCACACTTCTGCCAGGCCCCTGGTTCCAGCATAACGGACGATGGCGTCGAGCAGCCCGGCGTTCAGCGTGTCGCCGCCGTCGCCCCGGGGAATCAGCAGGGAGATCTCTGCCGTTCGGTTTTCCGGGTCGGACAGCAGCCGGGCCACGCCGTACACGGGCACAGCCCCGGCGGGACCGGTTTCCGTCGCCACCAGCACCATCTCCCGATCGAAATCGATCTGGGTGATGCGCGCCACCAGGATCTGCTCCTCGACCTGGCCGGCAAATGCCGCCCGGATGACCTGCTCGTCTCCCGGCAGCACCGGTCGCAGCAGTCTGACGCGCCCATCCGGCAGCGTCAGAGACTGCTCCAGCTCGCCCGGATAGGGGCGGATGGCCAGCCGGTTGGCGCTGTCTGGCCCAGCCCGGCCGAGCCGCACCCGGGCATCCAGCGCCACCGCGCCGGTGGAGTCCGCCAGCAGCGGGTTGATGTCGAGACTGACCACCTCCGGAACGTCGATCACCAGCCGGGCAACCCGGATGAGGATCCTCGCCAGCGCGCCGACGTCCGCTGCGGGCCGCCCCCGATAGCCCTCAAGCCGCCGATGAATACGGGTGCGGGCGATCATGTTGAGCGCCAGGCGCTCGTTCAGCGGCGGCAGTTCCAGGGACCGGTCACGGATCAGCTCCACCGCCGTGCCGCCCTCGCCGAACAGCAGCACCGGACCGAACTGGCTGTCCACGGTGACGCCGACGATGAGCTCGTGGGAATCGCTGCGGCGCTCCATGGGCTGCACCGTAAAGCCCTCCAGCCTGGCCTGAGGCTGGGCCGCGGAGATACGTGCCTGCATCCGCTGAGCGGCGGCAGTTACGGCCTCCGCGCCGCTGAGATCGAGCAGCACGCCGCCCAGGTCGGATTTGTGAACGATGTCTGGAGAAACGATCTTCAGCACCACGGCGCCCGCCATGGCAGCCGCCAGTTCTCCCGCCTGTTCCGGCGTCCTGGCGAACCGGGTCGGGGTGACCGGGACGCCGTAGGCGGCCAGCAGTTCCTTGGCTTCGACCTCGGGCAGCCAGGTTTCCGCGGCATCGCGCAGGGCCGCAGCGACGATGGCCCGGGCGCGGCCACGGTCGGCTTCAAAGCTGTCGGGCGCCGGCGGTGAGACTTCGCGCAGCAGCTCCTGGCCGCGCTGATAGTCCACAAGCTGCATGAACGCGGCAACGGCCGGCCCGGGTGAATCGTAGGTGGCCAGGTGATGGGCGTTGAGCACCTGGCGGCCGGCGTCGGCCGTGGCCTCCCCCACCCAGCTGGTCAGCACCGGGATCGACGCGCCGTCCTCCAGCGCCGCCACCAGCGCTTGAGCGCATTCACGCGGAGCAGCCACCGCGGTCGGACAGTTGAGAACCAGCAGCGCGTCCAGGCCATCGGCGTGCTCGAGCAGCACGCGGACCGCGTCCCCGGTCCGCTCGGGCGGCGCGTCACCGATGATGTCCACCGGGTTCTGTTTTGACCAGTTGGCCGGCAGCACACCGTCCAGCGCGGCCACCGCGTCATTCGACAGCGATGCCAGCTCGCCGCCGCGACTCAGAAGTTCGTCGGCGGCCAGCACCCCCAGGCCGCCGCCGTTGGTGACGATGCCCAGGCGCTTGCCCCGGGGAGGTTTCAGGTCGGCCAGGGTCTCCACCGCCGTGAACAGCGACTCGAGGTCATTCACCCGCAGCATGCCGGCGCGGCGGAACACCGCGTCGTACACGTCGTCGGCACCGGCGAGCGCGCCGGTATGCGTGGCCGCAGCCTTGGCGCTTTGCGGATGCCGGCCGGTCTTGACGACCAGCACCGGTTTGGTACGCGCAGCGGCACGCCCGGCAGACAGAAATTTGCGGCCATGCCGAGCGCCTTCCAGGTGCAGCAGGATCGCGTGGGTCTGCTCGTCGTTGGCGAGGTAGTCCAGCATGTCGCCCACGTCCACATCCAGCATCCCACCGAGCGATACCAGGTGCGAAAAACCGATGCCCCGGGGCTTCGCCCAGTCGATGACGGCGGTAATCACTGCCCCGGACTGACTGACGAAAGCGAGGTGGCCCGGTTCCGGAGCAAGATGGGCAAAGCTCGCGTTGAGGCCGTGATTCGGGGCCAGAATGCCCACCGTATTGGGTCCCACCAGCCGCACCAGGCTGGGCTTCGCCGCATCCAGCAGCGCCTGCTGCAGGCCCGCGCCGCCCTCGCCCGCCACCTCGCCGAAGCCGGCGGTGATGATCACCGCAGCCCGGGTGCCTCGGGCCGCCAGTTCGACCAGCAGCTCGGGCACGACGGGTGCCGGCGTGGCAATGACCGCCAGGTCCGGCGCGAGCGGCAACGCAGCGACGTCCGGGTAACACAGCACGCCCTCCACCGACTGGTAGTTCGGGTTGACGGGCAGAACCGGACCCGCGAGCCCGCCGCGCAGCAGATTGCTGGCAATCACCGCGCCCACGGAGCCCTGCCGGCGGCTGGCGCCGATCAGGGCCACCGACTCCGGCTGGAACAGATAGCGGAAGTTGCGCGTTGTCATGGCGCGGGACGCACACCGGGAGCTGAAGGCCCGAAATTCTCCGCAACGGCTGGGCCGGACGGCAATGCGGGGATACGCTTAGTGACGTCGATCCAACCGGAGCGCCACAGGCATGCCGTCCGACCTACCCCTGCCAGGCGGAATCCGCTGCCGGTCGGTTGCCGCGGTCAACGGCCTCGACGTGCACCTGCTCGAATCGGGCAGCGCGGGCGACCCCTGCATTCTGCTGCTGCACGGCTTCCCGGATCTCGCCTTCGGCTGGCGCAGGGTGATCGGCCCCCTGGCCGACGCCGGTTACCGCGTCATCGCTCCCGATCTGCGCGGCTACGGCCGCACCACCGGTTGGAGACCGGAGTACGACGCCGACCTGCGCCCGTTCGGCATGCTGAATCTGGTGAAGGACCTGGTCGCCCTGCTGCAAGCCCTGGAGATCGACCGGGTGCATTGCCTGGTGGGCCACGACTTCGGCTCGCCGCTGGCGGCGTACACGGCGCTGCTGCGGCCGGACCTGATCGAGCGGCTGGTGCTGATGAGCGCGCCCTTCGCCGGCGCTCCGGGTCTCGCGGCGCCGGGCTTCGACATGGACGCCGCGCTGCGGGCACTCTCCCCTCCGCGCAAACACTACCAGACCTACTACCGTGAGCCGCAGGCCAACGCCGACCTGCTCGGCGCGCCGCACGGTCTCGCGAACTTCCTGCGCGCCTACTTCCACGTCAAATCAGCGGACTGGACCGACAACCGACCGTTTCCGCTGTCCGCCTGGACCGCGGAGCAACTGGCACTTCTGCCTGCCTACTACTTGATGCACGCCGACCGGACCATGCCCGAGACCGTGGCGGCAGCGATGCCTGAGAAACCCTCGAGCTGGCTGAGCGACGCAGAGCTCGAGGTCTACGCAGCGGAGTACGCGCGCACCGGATTTCAGGGCGGGCTCAACTGGTACCGGGCTTCACACGATGCCACGTTGCGCGCAGAACTTGCCGTACTGTTCGGAAAACCAATCCCGATACCCTGCTGGTTCATCAGCGGCGTCGCCGACTGGGGCAACCATCAGACGCCGCTCGCGCTGGAACGACTCGAACGCCGGGCAGCCGCCGACTACTGCGGCACTCGATTCCTTGCCGGGGCCGGACACTGGGTGCAGCAGGAACAGGCACAGGCGACGATCAATCTGCTGCTGGACGTCGCGGCGACGACGCCATGAAGTTTGTCTGTCGGCCCTTGTCGCCTGCAAGCCCAACCGATTCGCCGGAGACCCTCGATCGACCGCGCCGACCCCTGACATCGATCCAGACGATGCCGTATGCTCTGAACGTGCCAATCAGCGGAGGCGATCCATGAAGTTCCACGACCTGCAGATGAAATCCATCAACGGCGAGGACGTGTCCTTCGCCGACTTTCAAGGCCAGCTCTGTCTGATCGTCAACGTCGCCAGCCGCTGAGGACTCACCCCTCAGTACGCAGGTCTGCGTACCCTTCACGAGAACAACAAGGACAGCGGCTTCAGCGTGCTGGCCTTTCCCTGCAATCAGTTCGGCGCCCAGGAACCCGGCAGCGATGCCGAGATCCTCGAGTTTGCGCGCAGCAGCTACCAGGTCGACTTCCCCATGTTCTCCAAGATCGAAGTCAACGGCGATGGCGCCTGCGACCTCTACCGGATGCTCACCGCCGCCAAGGCGGACGAGTCCGGCAAGTCGGAGATCGCCTGGAACTTCACCAAGTTCCTGGTCAACGGCGACGGGGAAGTGGTCGCGCGCTTCGCGCCGCAGGTGACACCGGAAGAGATCGCCGCTCACCTCGACGAGTACCGTTGACAATCCGACCTTCGGAGAGGGCAGGTCCGCCCGCGCAGGCCGGGCGAAAAACCTAGTGGGCCGCTAGCCGACGACGGTTCCGGCGTCGCCCCCGGCAAGCGCGCCGCGGATGTCCCGCAGGGCGCAGATGCGAGCCGTTCTGCCGGTGGCCGCCACGTAGTCCAACGCGCTTTCGACCTTGGGCGCCATCGACCCCGCGCCCAGGCTGCCGGCGCGAAGCATCCGCCGTCCGTGATCCAGCGACAGCCGGTCCAGCGGTCTGGCGCTCGCCTCACCGAAGCCTTCAAAGACGCCATCGACGTCGGTCGCAAACACCAGGTGTTGCGCGTCGAGCGCCACGGCCAGAAGACTGGCCACCCAGTCCTTGTCGACCACCGCGCTGATCGGCGTCCCGTCGGCTGTCAGCGGCACGCCGCCGCCACCGCCGACGATGACGTGGTGTGTCGGGAGCAGCGCGGCGATGGCGTCGGTTTCCAGGATGTCGATGGGGCGAGGTGACGATACGATCTGCCGCCAGCCGCCAGCCACCTGCGTCACCGCGGTGCGATGGTCGGTTAACGATCTCAGAATCGGGCCGATCGGCTTCAACGGCGGCCCGGGATCATCGCCGACCAGCACCCGGGTCACCAGGCAGGCAACCGGCGCGTCGATCGCTTTCATGAGCAGATAACCCAGTTCACCCTGGGTCTGCGCCACGCGGATGTCGAGATTGGACTGCGCCGCCGGATCGACATCCGGGTCGCTTCGCAGGAGCCTGCCCACCTGCGGGCCGTTGCCGTGAACGATGATCAGTCGGTACTGCCGCGACGCCAGCTGCGTCAGGGCCCGGCCGGTTTGCGCCACGATCGAGCGCTCTGCGGCGTAATCGAGGTCAGCGTGCCCGGGCGGCGACAGGGCGTTGCCACCCAGCGCCAGCACCAGCACCGGACGCTGGTCAAACGGCAGATCGGCTGAGGAACTCATCGACGAAGTGCATCAGTCCAGGCTCGCCCGCGTCGACGTAGCGATAGTGCGCACGGACGACCGGCATGCGCAGGTCGCCGACTCTCGCCAGATCGATCGGTGTACCCGCGACGACGACATCAACGTCCGCGGCATTGATGGTCCGAACCAGCGCCGCGACCTGCGCGCTGCCGTAGCCCATGGCCGGCAGCACCGGACCGATGTGCGGGTACTTCTCGAAAACCGCGGCGATTTCCGGTGTCGCAAAAGGTCTGGGATCGACGATCTCCGCGTCTGCAACGGCCCTGACCGCCTGATAGCCAGCCCCGTAAGGCATGTCGCCGTGGGTTATGGTGGGGCCGTCCTCGACGATGAGCACCCGTGCGCCAGCCAGAGCGGCGGGATCGTCGAGAGTGACTGGAGATGCCGCCATGACGCGCGGCGTGCCGGGCACCAGCCGGTCGAGTTCGTCGTTCACGATGCGGAGTTGTTCCGGGGTGGCGGCGTCCACTTTGTTGACCACCACCAGATCCGCCGTCTCGAGCACCACGCTCCCGGGGTAGTGCCCATCGAGCCGGGCGGGTCGCAGCGCGTCGACGATTGCAAGGTTGAGTCCGGCACGGATGAACGAGAAGTCGTTGTTACCGCCATCCCAGAGCACCACGTCGGCTTCTGCCTGCGCCTGCTCGAGTATCCGTGCGTAGTCGACACCGGCGAACACGGTACCCCCGGCCTCGACATGCGGCTCGTACTCTTCGCGCTCCTCCAGAGAGCAGTTCGCGGCGTCGATGTCAGCCAGGGTGGCAAAACGCTGTACTGCCTGTTTCGCGGGCTCTCCGTACGGCATGGGGTGGCGCAGGGTGGCAACACGGTAGCCCTGACGGGTGAGCTCGGAGGCGATGTAGCGTGATGTCTGCGACTTGCCGCAGCCGGTGCGCACCGCACACACGGCGATGGCCGGCCGGGATGTTTCGAGCATGGTCGAGCGCGGGCCCAGAAGGGTGAAGTCGGCGCCCGCCGCCAGCGCCGTCGAACCGATCCGCATGACGTGGTCATTGGTGACGTCGCTGTAGGCGAACACCACTTCGTCTATCGTCTCGGCCTCGCACAGCGCCGCGAGCCCCGCTTCCTCGACGATCGGAATGCCGTCTGGGTAGAGACTGCCGGCCAGTTCAGGCGGGTAGCGGCGCTCGGCGATTCCCGGGATCTGTGCAGCCGTAAAGGCGACGACGCGCACGGCCGGGTCGCCACGATAGACGACGTTGAAGTCGTGGAAGTCCCGGCCCGCCGCTCCACAGATGACCAGCCGTTTCACCGTTCCCGTCATTGAGGTACCTGCACCAGCGCGAGTCGCGCAACAGAATACGCGTCCGGGGCCGAGGTGCCTGTAGGTACATCCCAGGGGCTCGGATTTCGCCCGGATCGACATCGCAGTGCAGCCGGGTACTCCAGTACCATCGACACCATGACCCACCCGACCTTCAACGATTCAGTCTCCGCGACGCTGCGCGATACGGCTTCCGTGCTGGAAGCGCAGAAGGCCAACCCGTTCCGGGTGAATGCCTACCGACGCGCCGCCGAGACCATCGACGCCCTCGACCAGGATCTGCGCGAGTACATCCGCCAGCAAGGCGAGGAAGGGTTGACGAATTTGCCGTTCATCGGTCGTGGGCTTGCCGCCACGATTGTCGAGATCGTGCAGACCGGCGGACACGCGGTACTCGAACGTCTGCGCGGATCAACGCGTCCCGAACGGCTGTTCCAGACCGTGCCGGGAATCGGTCCGACCCTGGCTCGAAGGATCTACGATTCCCTCCATGTCGATACCCTGGAGGGGCTCGAGGTTGCCGCTCACGACGGACGCCTCGAGCGGGTGCGCGGTATCGGCTCGCGCAAAGCCGATGCGATTCGTGCCGGCCTGACCAGTCTGCTGGGCCGGCGTCGCCGACCCGGAGCGGCAGCGTCGGGCCCGAGCGTGGCCACGCTGCTCGAGGTGGACGCGGAGTACCAAAGCAAAGCCGAACGCCGGAGGCTGCCGAAAATCGCGCCGCGACGCTTCAACCCCGAGCGCGAGTCATGGCTGCCGATCCTTCACGCGGACCGGGAGGGTTGGCACTTCACCGCGCTGTTCTCCAATACGGCACGTGCTCATGAACTGGGGCGCACCAACGACTGGGTCGTGCTGTACTTCTACAACGGTGAGCACGAAGAAGGTCAGCACACGGTGGTGACGGAGACCCGTGGCCCCCTGGCCGGACGGCGTGTGGTGCGTGGGCGTGAAGCCGAGTGCGCGCGGCACTACGGCGCCCGGGCATTGCGCTCAGCCCCATAGCGGATTTGGAAGCCCCAACATGATCAAGACACTTCGACTCGCCACGGTTGCTTCGCTGCTGGTCTCACTGCTCGGCTGCGCCGGGGGTGAAGGCTCCAAACCGCGCTGGTCCGAAGCGCCGGAAATCGACGTCGCCGGCTACTCGACTTTCGGCTGGTCGGACCGGACCGGCAAACCGCCGGTGACGATTCTCGACAACCAGATCCGCAACGCCGTGCGCGCTGAGCTCGTCGCGAAAGGCTACGTGGAATCATCCGACGCCCCCGACTTCCTCGTTCATCACGAGCCGGTCGAACAGGAAACGGTCAAGCAGGGGAGTCCGGTGCGCATCGGGATCGGCATTGGCACCCGGTCCGGGAACGTGGGCGGCAGTGTCGGCACCTCGGTCGACGTCGGCGAGAAGGATCAGGTTGTGCAGCAGATGCGCGTCTCGATCCGGGCGACAACTCCGGACGAGCGTGAAGCGTGGATCGGAACCACCGCAGTCATGGCAGAGCGCCCCGATGAGGAAACTGTCGATCGCGCGATCGCCGGCGTGATGAAGGGCTTCCCCGACCGCCGACAGTAGAGCACGACGGACTTTCAGTCCTTTCAGTCCAGCCGGAACCCTTCATAGCCGTTCGCGGCCACCTTGTCGCAACGATCCCGGTAGCGGGGGTAACCGCCAACGTACGGCATGAAGATGCGCGGCTTGCCCGGGATGTTGGCGCCGAGATACCAGGAATTGCAGCTCGGCGCCGTATACATGGTGCCTTCGGCCACGGCGTTCACGTGGGCAACCCACTCCTCTTCGGCTTCCGGCAGTGCTTCGATGCGGCTGTAGCCGTTGGCGCGCAGGAAGTCGATGCAGTCGCCGATCCAGTTCACGTGCTGCTCGATCGCGACCAGCATGTTGCAGAGCACCGACGGGCTGCCGGGGCCGGTCACGGTGAACAGATTGGGAAATCCTGACAGCGCCAGCCCCAGATAGGTGACCGGTCCGTCTGCCCACTTGTCCTCGAGACGCAACGCGCCGCGGCCGCTGACGTTGGCCTTGAGCAGCGCGCCGGTCATGGCGTCGAAGCCGGTGGCGTAGATAAGCACGTCGAGATCGAAAACGGCTTCCGAGGTCCTCAGCCCCGTCGGCGTGACGGCCTCGATCGGCGTGGCGCGCACGTCCACCAGCGTGACGTTGTCCCGGTTGAACGTCTCGTAGTAGTCCCGGTCCAGCACCTGACGCTTGCAGCCGAGGCCGTAGTCCGTCGGACACAGTTTCTCCGCCGTCTCGGTATCCTGAACCAGCTCGCGAATTCCGTAGCGGAACGCCTCGTTGGCTGCTTCGTTGGCTTCCGGATCCGCGTAGGCATCGCGAAACGACAGCAGAACGCCGAGCCCCCGCTCCCGCACCAGTCGCTGACGCTGTTCGGGAGTCAGGTCGAGAATGGCGGCAGCTCCGCTGCCCTGAACGGGAATGGCAGTCACGCCCACCGGCTCAGCGACGGGCGCTGCGGTCGCGGACGTTCCGTCGGCAGCTTCGTCCGCGCCGCCGTCGCGCCGACTCTTCACCGGACGGAACCCGGAGAATCCGCCGGGGCTGCGCTGCTGCATCTCGCGGATCTGACGGTAATGGACCTTGAACTCGTCCTGCACCGCGCCACGCATGGCCTTGCGATTGGCCGGTACGGTATAGACAGGCGAGCGCTGGTACACGATGAGCTCCGCAGCCTGCTTCGCCAGCTCCGGTATCGCCTGTACGCCGGACGAACCGGTGCCGATGATTCCCACCCGCTTACCGGTCAGGTCCACGTCCTCCTGCGGCCAGCGCCCGGTATGCAACACCTGGCCCTGAAAGCTCTCGGCACCGGGGATGTCCGGGACGTTGGGTACCGACAGGCACCCGGTCGCCATCACGCAGAACGGCGCCTCGAACTCCTCGCCAGCCTCCGTATGCAGACGCCAGACGCCCTCGGCCTCGAAGTACTCCGCCGCGCTGACCCGGGTGTCGAAGCGGATGTCGCGGCGCAGGTCAAAGCGGTCCGCCACGTGATTGGCGTAGCGGAGGATGTCCGGCTGGGCGGAGAAGACCTCCGGCCAGTCCCATTCCTGTTCCAGTTCCTCCGAGAAGCCAAAGGAGTACTCGAGGCTCGGCACATCGCAGCGCGCGCCGGGATAGCGGTTCCAGTACCAGGTGCCGCCGACGTCCGACCCCGCCTCCAGGGCCAGCACCGAAAGTCCCTGATTGCGGAACCGATGGATGGCGTACAACCCGGCAAAACCGGCGCCCACGATCAGCACGTCGTACCCGTCCGCCATCCCTCACTCCTCTGAAACCCGTGACTCCGCGGTCAGGATACTTCGAGCACCGACTGACGTCAGCGCCTGCAGATCGGCCCCGAGGGCGCAGGCAACCCACGGGCACAGGCCCTGCACAGGCCAGGGGCACGCTTTCCAGATTGCACTGCGTCGGGGCGCCGCGCACGCGCTTCGGCCCTCGTGTCGGAATCTGAGAACGCCCGATGACGGCGAATCCAGCGGATCGTTCCTGTTTGGCACGCTTGTTGCCCTACACCAATCGGACCAATCAAACCAATCAGACCAATCAGAGGGGACGGACGAGATTTGGAGCAGTATCGTGACGAGAACCTTCCTCCTGGCCTCCATCGGCGCGACGTTGCTGGGCTGCAGCAGCGTGGAAACGCCCTGCAGCTCGCGGCTGTGCATCAGCCAGCGGGCCCAGCAACCGATCATCAGAGAGTGCGTGCGGGATCTCCACGTCTACGCGCTGCACCAGGCGCACCGTGAGGCCATCAATCGCAAATACCAGTACCCCCTCACCAACGCCTCGACCTACGCGACCCTGTCGCGAATGGGAGCGATCGGGCCATCGCCTTGGGACTGGTGCGAAGCCTATGCGGCCCGGCAGGCCCGGGTGGTCATACCGCAGACGACCTTCAGCGATCGTCGGCTGAACTAGTGCCGCGCCGGAGGCCGGACTGCGCGCCGTCACGGATCGTGCGAGACTGAACCGCATCGGCGGACTGCCGCCACTCGGTGCGCGACTTGGACATCGATCTCGACAGCGGACGCCTCGTCGTCTTCGTCGGTGGACTGGCACTCTTCTTCGTTCTGGAGAGCCTGCGCCCCGCACGGCCGTGGCGGACGTCACGGCTGAAGCGCGTCGTCCTTCACGGCGGGGTCGCCGCGTTCAATACCGTGACGGTCCGGCTGCTCGTCTTCGTGCCCTTTCTGCTCTGGACCGTCCACGTCGAAGAGCAGGGCTGGGGAATCTCGCGATGGCTCGGTCTGGTCGGCTGGACGGAACTCCTCGTGTCGGTCGTCGTCCTCGATCTGTTCGACTATTTCTGGCATCGCGCCAACCACCGCGTGCGCTTTCTGTGGCGCTTCCACAAGGCGCATCACGCCGACACGGCCATGGACGTGACCACCGCCCTGCGCTTTCATCCCGGGGAGCTGCTGCTCTCCGGCTTCGCAAAGGCCGCCTGGATTCTGATCTGGGGCCCCACCGTGATCGCCTGGTTCGTCTTCGAAGCACTGGTCAGCATCTGCGCCCAGTTCCACCATGCCAACTTCGATTTTCCGGATCGCGTCGAACGGATCCTGGCGCGTATCGTCGTCACGCCGCGCTACCACGCCTCGCACCATGCGGTGGACCGCCGCTACGGGGACGCAAACTTCTCGACGATCCTGAGCGTCTGGGACCGCCTGTTCGCCAGCTATTCCGCCCCAGCGCCCGGGGGCGCGACCACCCGCGGGGACGACGCGCTTGGCCTTCCGGACGGCCGGGCGCTGGCCTACTCGCCGGTGGCCCTGCTGGCGGAACCGTTCAGCAACCGCAATCTGGCGCTCAGCCGGTAATCGCGGCACCATGCAGAGACCACGCCTGCCGAATGATTCTTCGAAACCACTCAGCCGAGGACGCAGACCATGAGAAAACTGATCCCATTGCTGTTCATCGTCGCGACCTCTGCCATCGCCGCCGAGCACGGCGGCAAGCCGGCGGAGCATGCCGGCAAAGCGGCGGAGACGGCCGACAAAGGCGCCGAGCACGCAGGTAAGGCGGCAGCGAGTGCGGCCGGGACCGCGGAGCATGCCGGAGACAAGGCTGAACATGCCGGAGCAGCCGCCGAGCAGGCCGGTGAGAAGGCCGAGCACGCCGGGAAAGCGGCCGAGCGCGACGGCGAGACGGCCGAGCATGGCGGCAAACCGGCGGAGGCCAACCCGTCCGATGGCTGAACGCCAGCCACGCCGGAAAGCAGAAGGGGTCCTTCTGGCCCTGCTGCTGCTGGGATCGGCGGCGCTCCGCGCAGAGGGCGCGTCGCCCCCCACGTTCTACGTGGAAGACATCAAAGCGGCGACCCGCGCCCACATCGAGCGCAGAACCGACGCCGACGGCGTGTTCCGCATTCACGATCCGGTGGTCGAGCGGACCCTCGAACTGCAGTTCGTCAGGATCCATGACCCGGTGCGGCGGATCGACGGCGATACGTACTTCGCCTGCACGGATTTCCAGGTCGCCGGCGACACGGAACAGCTCTACGACCTGGACTTCTGGCTCGAGCCCTCCGGGGAGCGACTCGACGTGGTCGACGAGAAAATTCACAAGGAGCCCCGACACGCGCTCCTCTACGGCTGGTACAAGCATCCGCGTTACACTTTCGTCGACGACGAGATTGTCCCGCTCTACCAGGATTGATCGTCAGCCAATGGCAACCCAGCATACCTCGGCGGTACCGACCATCCGTTTCGATCACCTGCAGACCGCCGGGGAAACGCGCGCGCTCGATGCCGCCTGCCGCGAATGGGGCTTCTTTCAGTTGACCCATCACGGCATCGACGCGGCCGCCCGGGCGCAGACGCTGTCGGCGCTACGCCGGTTCTTCGACCAACCGCCCGCGACCAAGCGGCTCGTCGAGCGCAGCGCGGCCAACCCATGGGGCTTCTACGATCGCGAACTGACGAAGAACACGCGTGACTGGAAGGAAATTTTCGATGTCGGGGAGGCCGAGCACGATGGTCCCCTGGCAGGCTCCGAACCTCAGTGGCCCGAGGGGCTCGACGGTTTCAGAAACGCCTTGGAGGACCATCGCAACCACTGCGAGCGCATCGCGGCGAGGCTGCTGCGTGCGATCGCCGATGCCCTCGGCTCCCCCGCGGATGTCCTCGCGGATGCGTTCCGACCAACGCACACGAGCTTTCTTCGCTTGAACTTCTACCCGGTCTGCAGCCGCCCCGAGGCGCCCGAAGGAATCCAGGCTGCCCGGGACGGGCACCTGGGCATCAACCACCACACCGATGCCGGCGCGCTGACGGTGCTCATGCAGGACGATGTCAACAGCCTTCAGGTGTATCGGCGCGGCCGCTGGCACCCCATCGAACCACAGCCCGGATCCCTGATCATCAACATCGGCGACGTGGTCCAGGTCTGGTCGAACGATCGCTACCCGGCGCCCCTCCACCGCGTGCTGGCGAATCCGACCCGGGAACGCGTCAGCGCCGCCTACTTCTACAATCCGGCAGCGAGCGCCACCTATGCGCCCCTACCGGGTCTGGGCACTCCCCGCTATCACCCGATCAGCTGGGGCGCGTTCCGGTCGGCAAGGGCCGCCGGCGACTACGCCGATGCGGGCGAAGAGATCCAGGTCGCCCATTTCCGCCGCTGAAGCCGGTCGCACGGCCGGCGGCACGCAATCTCAGGCGCTACGGCTCTGAGCACTGCACCAGCAGCTTGCCGGTGTTGGCCCCGTCGAACAGTCGATTCACCGCCTCCGGCGCGTTCTCCAGCCCGTCGACGATGTCGGTGTCGTATTTGATCCGGCCTTCGGCCAGCCAGCCGCCCATCTCGGCGATGCCTTCGGCGAAGCGCGAGAAGTAGTCGATGATGATGAAGCCCTTCAGCAGCACGCGCTTCATCAGCAGCATCTGAAAGTTGTTGGGACCGGGCACGCCCTGGGAGTTGTCGCCGTCGTTGTAGTGGGCAATGAGGCCGCACAGCGGAATGCGAGCGTTCAGATTCACCCGCTTCAGCACCGCGTCGGTCACCGGTCCGCCGGTGTTCTCGAAGTAGACGTCGATACCGTCGGGACAGGCGGCGGCCAGCTCCGCATCCAGATCCGCGGTCTTGTAGTTGATGGCAGCGTCGAAGCCGAGATCTTCCACAAGGTGACGGCACTTGGCATCGGACCCGGCCGTGCCAACCACGCGGCAGCCCTTGATCTTGCCGATCTGGCCGACGATCTGCCCCACCGCGCCGGCGGCGGCAGAGACCACGAGCGTCTCGCCCGACTGCGGCTTGCCGATGTCCAGCAGGCCGAAGTAGGCGGTCATTCCGGTGGCGCCGAGGACACTCATGTAGGCGTCCAGCGGCACACCCTGGGTACGCGGCATCCTGGTCAGGCCGGCGCCATTGTCGGCCAGGCTGTGCGACGCCCAGCCCCACATGCCCTGCACCACGTCGCCGGGTGCGAAGTCAGGATTGGCGCTCGCTTCGACGATGCCGAGCGTGCCGCCGCGCATGACCTCACCGAGCCGCACCGGGGGCATGTACTGATCCTGATCGGACGCCCAGATGCGGTTGGTGGGATCCAGCGACAGGTAGACAGTACGCACCAGCACCTGTCCATCTGCCGGGTCAGGAAGTTCTGTGGTCTGCCAGTCGAAGTCGTCGCGACTCAGGCGGCCTTCGGGACGGCGCTTGAGCGCCCAGGCGTGACAGGTGGCGGGCATGGGGCCTCCGGAATTCTGGACGGGGGCGCTATGATGGACGGAAACACCGTCGCGTGCAGCCCGTAGTCGGCTCTCGACCAGGTCGACAGGCCGGAACCCACGTACGTCGACCACGACAGCAGAGGAAAGACCATGGAAGACACCCGTACAGCCGGCAGGTGCCCGGTGATCCACGGCGCCAGCACAACCGTCGGCGCATCGAACATGCAGTGGTGGCCCAACGCGCTGAACCTGGACATCCTCCACCAGCACGACCGCAAGACCAACCCGCTGGGCGAGGACTTCGACTACGCCAGAGAAGTCAGAAAGCTCGACTTCAAAGCGCTGAAAAAGGACCTTCGCGGGCTGATGACGGACAGCCAGGCCTGGTGGCCCGCTGACTGGGGCCACTACGGCGGGCTGATGATCCGCATGGCCTGGCACTCCGCCGGCACCTATCGCATCGCCGACGGCCGTGGCGGCGCCGGCAGCGGCGATCAGCGTTTCGCTCCCATCAACTCCTGGCCGGACAACGTCAGCCTCGACAAAGCCCGGCGGCTGCTCTGGCCGATCAAAAAGAAGTACGGCAACCGGCTGAGCTGGGCCGATCTGATCGTTCTGGCGGGCAACGTCGCCTACGAGTCCATGGGCCTGAAAACCTATGGCTTTGCCTTCGGTCGCGAGGACATCTGGCACCCCGAGAAGGAAACCTACTGGGGTTCTGAGAAGGAATGGCTGGGCGCGAGCCGCTACGCCGGCGACGAGCGTGAGTCCCTCGACAACCCGCTCGCCGCGGTGCAGATGGGGCTGATCTATGTGAACCCTGAGGGCGTGGGCGGAAAGCCGGATCCGCTGCGCACGGCGCAGGACATCCGCGTGACCTTCGAGCGCATGGCGATGAACGACGAAGAGACGGTCGCCCTGACGGCCGGCGGCCACACGGTCGGCAAGTGCCACGGCAACGGCGATGCAGGCAAGCTGGGCCCCAACCCGGAAGCGGCCGACGTCTATGAGCAGGGCTTGGGCTGGCACAACCCCCAAGGCAAGGGCAGCGGTCGCGACGCCATCACCAGCGGCATCGAGGGCGCCTGGACAACGCATCCCACCAGGTTCGACAACGGCTACTTCGACATGCTCTTCAACCACGAGTGGGAGCTGAAGAAGAGCCCGGCCGGCGCGTGGCAGTGGGAGCCGGTGGCAATCGCGGATGCGGACAAGCCGGTCGACGTGGAGGATCCGTCGATCCGCCTGAACCCGATCATGACCGACGCCGATATGGCGATGATCAGGGATCCCGCCTACCGCGAGATCTCGGAGCGCTTCCACGAGGATCAGGACTACTTCGCCAAAGTGTTCGCACGCGCCTGGTTCAAGCTGACCCACCGGGACATGGGGCCGAAAGCCCGCTACATCGGGCCCGACGTACCCAAGAAAGACCTGATCTGGCAGGACCCGATTCCCGCCGGCAGCACCGACTACGCTGTCAAAGCCGTCAAGGCGCGCATCGCCGACAGCGGCCTAACGATCAGCGAGCTGGTCAGCACGGCCTGGGACAGTGCCCGAACCTTCCGCGGTTCGGACAAGCGCGGGGGCGCCAACGGGGCGCGCATCCGCCTGGCCCCGCAGAAGAACTGGGAAGGCAACGAGCCGGAGCGGCTCGCCCGGGTGCTCAAGGTGCTCGAGGGCATCGCGCGTGATACGGGTGCGAGCGTGGCAGACGTGATCGTGCTTGCCGGTAACGTCGGCGTCGAGCAGGCCGCCAGAGCCGCAGGCGTCAAGATCAAGGTGCCGTTCGCGCCGGGACGCGGTGACGCCAGGAAGAAGATGACCGACGCCGACTCGTTCGAGCCGCTCGAGCCGAACCACGACGGCTACCGCAACTGGCTGAAGAAGGACTACAGCGTCAGCGCAGAGGAACTCATGCTCGATCGGACCCAGCTGATGGGACTGACCGCGCCCGAGATGACGGTGCTCGTCGGCGGCATGCGCGTGCTCGGCACCAATCACGGCGGCACCAGGCACGGCGTGTTCACCGATCGGGAAGGCCAGCTGACCAACGACTTCTTCGTCAACCTGACCGACATGGACTACGTCTGGGCACCGACCGAAGACGGCCTCTACGAGATTCGCGAGCGCAGCACCGGCAGAGTGAAGTGGACGGCCACCCGCGTCGACCTGGTGTTCGGCTCGAACGCGATTCTGCGTGGCTACGCCGAGGTCTATGCCCAGGACGACAACCAGCAGAAGTTCGTCAGGGACTTCGTCGCGGCATGGACCAAGGTCATGAACGCGGATCGATTCGATCTGGCCTGAGGCGCGCTGATCGTCCGCCGGGCCGGGAGACCGATCAAACCGGTTCGGCAGGCGATCATGCTGCAGCGAGTGGGCCGCTTGGGAAATTAGATAGAGACGGCGACTGTCGTCCAGCTTCTCATGACCCGACAGCGATGATGTTCGGGCCTCTGGCGCTGGGCTCCGAGCAATTGCGCACCGTATCGGCGATGCGGAACAGCGGTTCCTCGAGCATGGCTTTGAGTTCGTCAGATGCGCCGATCCGCTCCAACGCCGCCTCCATGCAGGCCAGCCACTGGTCCCGCTCCTTCGGGCCGATGCGGTACGGCGCGTGCGCCTCGGTCAGGCAGACCGTTCCCGTGAGCGCCAGATAGACCGGCGGCCCGCCCATCCAGCCCGTGAGATAGGCCGCCAGTCTGCGCTTGATATCGTCCAGGTTCGCGGCGTGCATGGCCCGCACATCGGCCGCTGCGGGGAGACTGTCCATCACCTCGTAGAAGGCGTCCGCCAGCGCGCGGATGCCGCTGTCGCCGAGAATCTCGTACGGTGTCTGCGCCATGGCGCCTCCGCGCATCAGGGTTTCGCGATCCACTCGTCCAGCAGTTTATGGAAGTGTCGGGGCTTGGTTTCGCCGTAGTTGGCGAAGATGATCTCCGGGCGCTTCATGGTCTTCAGGCCGCGCTGCATCTCCGGCATGTTCACCACGTCCTGGTTGAACACCTTGGCGAGCATGCCCAGCTCCGGCGCGTCCACCCAGTCGTCGTCGACGCCGAGATGATGAACGGGCGCCGCCGGCGGCCGCTTTTCGCCGGGCGGCGTCGGCGCCAGGTACATGCATTCCATGATGCACTCTTCCGGGTTATCGCCGTTGGGCCGGAACCGGTAGACGATCTGATTGAACGACCCCCACGGGTGGAAGTTGGGGAACACGGTGAGATAGATGGAGTCCAGCAGCTCGGCGTCGCTCACCTGGTCCATGACGTCGCCGAGCACATTGCGGAACGACGCCCGCACCGGCTCAGCCGCCACCTGACGCAGGTTCTTGCCCTCCGGGACCCTGGGCGGCGGGTTCAGCGGCACCACGTTGGCCCCCGGCAGCTGCCTGCCGCCGACCCAGTTCAGCATGTTGGGATCCGCGTGGGTCAGCGGGCCTTCCACCCACGTGGCATCGGTCTCGAACTTGCTGACTTCACCCTTGTGGTTGGTGACGTGCACCAGGCCGTCCGGACCCAGCTCGTAGACGTGTCCGGTCAAGGCATGCCGGAGCCGCGTGTACAGGCGCGCGCCTTCCAGGGGCTCCCACTCCCTGTCCACGTGGGGGCTCTTCACCAGGTTCGGCGACATGGCCCGGGAGTAGTTGCCGAACACGTCGTACTGGGTGTTGGCGTCGCCGATGGATTCCAGGATCGTCGGATGGGTGGCGACCACGTGATAGGCCTCGCTGAAGGCCTCCTGGGCGATCTTCCAGTTGCAGCGGAGCACTTTCTGCACGTGGGCGACCTTGTGACGCCGCTCGTAAGGCAGGTTGGGAAACTGATCCGACAGGTTGCCGAGGAAGTCTTCGAGCGGTTCGGCGTCCTCGTCCGGGTTGATGAACACGAAGCCGCCCCAGCGCCCGACCTTCACCTCGGGCAGGCCATACTCCTCCGGGGTCACGGTGGGGAAATCCCAATGGCAGGGGACTTCCTTCAGCGAGCCGTCGGTGTTCCAGGCCCAGCCGTGGAACGCGCAGCGGAACTCCCGGGCACGCCTGCCGCCGTGCTGCTTGAGCTGCCGGCCCCGGTGCAGACAGGCATTGTGGAAGGCCTTGAACTCCGCCTCGCCGGTGCGCACCACCAGGAACGAAAGATGGGCGATGTCGTAGATCGTGTAGTCGCCGACCTCGGGAATGTCGTCCTCGTGGCAGGCCATCTGCCAGACCCGCTTCCAGACCTTCTCCACCTCCAGGTCGTGGAACGCTCTGGAGAAGTACTGCTCCGCCGGAACCTTCGTCGGCCCGGGCGGCAAGGGAGACTCCACCCGCATGATCCCGGGAACCGGGTGACTGTCGTCGTCCAGCAGCGTCTGATAGGTCACCCCGGCAGACCGATCCGTGCCCGTCTTGGTCTCGATCATGATCACCTCCCGCTCGCACCCCAGGTAGCCGTAACGCTATAAAACCGTCACCGGTGACGGTATCAGTAGAATTACGGAGCACGGTGCCCTCCTGCGGAGGCCGGTCGTCACCGATTTCCGGAGATATCTGCAGCAGGCGGCGGCAACTTGCGGCAATATCAAGGCGGCCTACTGCCCGGATCGAGGCGCTCATGGAACTGCGCGGCAAGAGAATTATCGTCACCGGATCGGCGCGCGGCATGGGTGCCGCAACGGTCCGCGCCTATGTGGCGGCGGGCGCCCACGTGATCGGTGTGGACGTGTCCGACGATGCGGGCAGCGCCGTGTGTGCCGATGCCGCCGCAGCCGGCCCCGGCAAGTCGGCATACATGCACGTCGACGTATCTGACAAGCACAGCGTGGAGACGACGTTTGCCGAGGCGGTCAAGCAGATGGGCGGGCTGGACGTTCTGGCGCACCCGGCCGCGATCCAGCGCTCCGCCAGCGCGACCGACGTCAGCGTGGAAGACTGGGACCTCATGTTCGCCGTCAATGTACGCGGCACGATGCTCACGAACCAGGCCGCGTACCCGCACATGAAGGCCTCCGGTGGCGGCTCCATCATCAATTTCGGATCCATCTCCGGACAACGGCCCGAACCTTCTGCGGCCGCCTACTCCGCCGCCAAGGGCGCGGTTCATTCGTGGACCCGCACCGCCGCGGGGACCTGGGGAGCCGACCGCATCCGCGTGAACGCCATCCTCCCGGCGATGGCGACACCGATGTATGTCGAGGCGATGGCCCGCGCGACCGAAGAACAGCGCACCGCGAGCTACTGGATGAATCGCCGGACCATCGCGCTGGGCGAGGAGTACGGCGACCCCGACCGCGATCTCGCCCCGGTCATGGTGTTTCTCGCCTCGGACGGATCGAGGTTCATCACCGGCCAGCTCATCCCCGTCGACGGCGGCCAGACAAGCGTACGCTGAATCCCCGTAGCGCTACTGGTTCTCGACCTCGAAGTTGTCGAGATGGAAGCGCCCGGTGTGGGCGGTGACAATACCTACCGCCCCCTGCCCCATGCGATCGTTGCCGATTCTGGATTTCTCCTGGCCGTTTATCAGCAGCGCAATCTCGCTTCCGGACTCACGTAGCGTCAGCCGCGCTTTTGCCGACCGCATGTCGCCGAGCTGCAGCTTCATCCTTTCCTCGACCTTGCCCCCTTCGAAGTAGTGCAGGTTGACGCTCCGGTCGCCGCCCACCGTGAACATGAAGTACGAACGAGGGCTGTCGACATAGCCATACAGGATACCGGCGAGCGAGTCGCCGGAACCGCTCAAATGGGTCACATCCACTGAGATTTCGCGACGGCCTGCCTCGCCCCGCTTCGGATTGAGGTAGTAGTACTGGATGTCGTATGCGGCGGCGGGGTTGTCGAACAACCAGCCGCCCTGCTGCGCCCTGGATACGGTCCACGCTTGACCCTGGTGCGGCTCGATGATGCCTTCCAGCGGACCCATGTCCGCAGACGCATTCGCGCACACCAGAGCGATAGCGGTTGCTGCGAGCGCGCTGGCAGGACGCCGCGCTAGTGATACCATTTGTCACTCCTTGAGTTCACCGTACCGGTATAGGCGGAAAGCGAGTCATAACTGGCTCACGCCGGAGCGGGCGACGGCATCAAAGTGGACGCAACGAGGAGGCGGCCATGGCGCCTATACTGTCCACTTCACTCTCCCGGCCACCTGAGGACGAGGCACCATGAAGATCGGGCTGTCCAACTTCCCAACGGTCTACTCGATGAGCGCCGTCGACCTCGGGCGCGCGGCGGAAGATCGGGGGTTCTCTTCGCTCTGGGTCGTGGAGCACACCCACGTGCCGGCATCCCGCGAGACCCCATACCCGCTCGGCGGTGATCTGCCCAGCGTCTATTGGGAAGCCTACGAGCCATTTACCTACCTGGCGCAGGTTGCCGCGGTCACCAGGACCTTGCAGATCGGCACCGGCATCTGCCTTGCCGCGCAGCACCATCCGATTGCCCTGGCGAAGCGCGTCGCCTCCATCGATGCGATCTCCGGCGGCCGCTTCCTGTTCGGAGTCGGCGCCGGCTGGCTGGCGGAAGAAATGCACAACCACGGATTCGCCTACGAGGACCGCTGGAAGATTCTGCGCGAGCACGTTCTCGCCATGCAGGCCTGCTGGACCGAGAAGGACGCCGAGTTCCACGGCACCTACGTCGACTTCGACCCCGTGTGGGTCGAGCCCAAGCCAGTGAGCCAGCCACACCCGCCGGTGTACATCGGCGCCACGTCCACCTGGGCCATGGCGCGCATCGCGGAGTACGCGCAGGGCTGGTACCCGGTGCACGTGCCGGAGTTCGACGAACGCCTCGCTCAGCTCAAGGTCGAATGCGAGAAGCGTGGGCGCCGGCTGGAGGACATCGACATCGCGCTGCTCACCATGCCGAACTCACAGGAAGTGATGGCCGATCTCAAGGAAAGGGGTGTCGGCCAGATCGTCCTCTCCCTGCCCACCGCCAATGCGGACGAATGCAATCGGGTCATGGATGGCTACGCGCAGATCATCGAGTGGGCGCGCGAGCTGGACTGAGACCGATTGCCTTCGATCAGAGACGTTCCAGCCGGTCGAATGCTTCGTTGATGACCTGCTTATCGACACAGAACGCCATGCGGACATGGTGCTCTCCGGAGGGTCCGAAGGCGCTGCCAGGCGTCATGGAGACCGACCCCATGCTCTTCGAGTACGCGCAGGGCGAATTCGAACGAGTCCTGGTGCGGCGCGAGGATGCGCGGAAACACGTAGTAAGCACCCTGCGGGGCGACGTACTGGAACAGGTGGGGCACCCGGTCCAATCGTTCGCAGATCAGTGCGCGCCGCCGAATCAGCACGTCACGAAACTGCTGCACATGGCTCTGCTCGCCGGCCAGCGCGGCAATGGCCGCAATCTGCGAAATCCTCGGGGCGCAGATCATGTTCGCATCGTGCACCTTGAGCACCTGCCGACGCAGCCAGTCCGGCAACGCCAGGTAGCCGACCCGCCAGCCACTCATGGCATGAATATTGGAAAACGTGAACAGGGAAAACGTGAACAGATAGACCAGCTGTTCACGCAGTTCCTCTTGCGCCGCCGGGTTGAAGAACGGTTCTTCCGAATCGGACAGAATGTCCGAATAGGGATCGTCGATGACCAGCAGTACGCCGTGCTCCGCGAGCCGCTCCGCCACGCTCGCAGGTCGGCCTCGCTGAACACGGCGCCGGTGGGATTGGACGGTGACACCAGTATGAGCGCTTTGCTCCGCGGCGACAGGCACGCATCGAGTGCGTCCAGGTTCAACGCCCAGCCCGCTTCTTCGTCCAGACTCCAGGGCACCGGAGTGCCGCCGTTGAGGCGCACCTGCTGGTAGTGGGAAGCGAAACCGGGATCGGTGACGATGACCTCATCGCCCGGATCCAGAATCGCGCGCAACACCGAATTCACACCCTGCATGTTGCCTGCGCTGACGAACAGGTTGGCCTCAGAGTCCAGAGCGATTCCGGTACGCGCCTGGTAGTGAGCGGCCGCCAGGCGACGCAACTCGGGCAGCCCGTCCGGCAGCGTGTACTTTCCGGCGTCCGGGTCCTCCGCCAACGCCCGAGCAGCTGCTCGCCGGATGTGTTTCGGCGTGCGGAAGGAAGGCAGACCCCAGGCCAGCGACGCGACATCCGGCACCGCGGCGCTGCGCAGGGCCATGTCTTTTATGGCGGATACGCGTGCCTCAGCGACAGCGCTTGCGATCAGCCTCTCGTGCTCACTCATATCATGCGCTTCCTCGTCGGGTCTGCAGCCGGGCTGCGCTCCTAGCGATACGGCGAGAATAGCTCAGCCGCTGCGGGAATCACCTACACAGCACGACCCGCTGTTGGATTAAGGTGTCGTCTTCAGCCATCAGCGGGAACGCCAACTTGATCGATCTGAATCCGGACACGGTGCGCTTCATCATCGACAAGGCCCGGGAGTTCCAGGCCAGCGATTCGGTCAACCTGCCGCAGCCGCCGGTCTCGCTCGAGATCGATGAGTGGGGCGAGCGGGCGCTTGCCGAACACACCGAGGACTTCACCTATCTGGAACTCGCCAGCAACATCGAAGACCTCGAGCCCGATCAGCAGATCTGCCTGGTCGCGTTGATGTGGCTGGGACGGGGCGATTTCTCAATCGAGGATTGGGATCAGGCGCTGCAGCGGGCGCGCGAGGAATACAACGCCCGTACGGCCCAGTACCTGATCGCAACCCCGCTGGTGGCGGACTATCTGGAAGAGGCCTTGTCCCTGCACGGCTACGAGGACGATTGAGCCCGGCGCCGGGTCCTTGGCCCAGGCGACGACGCGTCAGCCGCTCCGTCAGTCAGGGCTCTTTCCTCCGCCGGACTTGTCGGCGGCGCCAGCCGGAGATTCCGCCGGCACCGGGCGCGGTGCTTCTGCACTGACCGGCGGCTGATCGGGTCCCGGATCCATGTCGATGAAGCCTTTGAACATGGCTCCGTCTTCCAGGGTCACCCGCGGCGCGACGATGTTGCCGAACACCCGACCCGTCCGGGTGACCACGACCTTCTCGGTTCCGACGATGTCACCTGTCACCTCACCCTCGACGCGCACCAGCTTGGCCGTCGCGCCGGCGCTCACGCTGCCGGACTGGCCAATGGTCAGATCGTTTTCCGCCAGCGCAATGGAGCCTTCGACGCGGCAGTCGATGACCAGACTCTCGGCGCCGACGACGTCGCCGCGTATGGTAATCGTCTCGCCAATCCGGGCGATCTCGCGAGCGGCGGAGATTGCCTCCGGCATCCGCGGACGCCGACCCGGGGCGCGACTTTCGGGTTGCGGATCTTTCAGTTGGTCCAGGATCGACATGGCAGCATCCTTCCAGAGAGAGGTGACGTCCGGCTCGGGCGTGGTTTTTTGTGCCTGGTGTAATCCTAGCGTGACCGGGCTACCGCGAACACCTGCATCGTGAGTCAGGTCACGCTTTTCGCAGCCCGCTCTAACGCTCCGGCAAGGCATGCCTATGCTCAGACCATGAATACTCAAACTGACGTGCTCACACAGGCCGAAACCATACTGCTCTCCACATCGCTCGCATTTCTGCTGGCGTCCATCGGCATGCTGCTGCGCCTCTGAGGGGAGACCGAATCGGGTCCCGGACTCGACGATCAGAGCAGCGTGGAAGCGTTCTTGTGGCCTGCCCACTTGGGCAGGCCGTCGTCCACGTCCAGCACCCGCTCCGCATAGAAGATGTGGCAACTGGGCCTGAACGACGCAGGCACCCGAGTGCCGAAGTCGAACAGGGTCGGGAACGCGAGCCACATGGTGCGACCGTCGTCGGCGATGGGCGTTCCGCACAGCGCACAGCTCACCTTGCACGGCAGGATGCGTTCCGGCCGATTGCTCGCACTGTGGTAGAAGCGCAGATGCGGCTCGCCCGCCGTGAAGCGGACATCGCGCTTGTGAAAAATCGCCGCCCACTGCATGGGCGCACCATGCAGGCTGCGACAGGTGCTGCAGTGACAGACCTTGGCCTCTACCGGGTCCGCCAGAACCTCGTAGCGAACGGCGCCGCAGAAGCAGCGGGCGTGATGTACGGCCATCGCGCGACCCTCGCTGATCGGGTCTTCCATGGTAGCCCAGAGTCGACGGCCGTCGGCCGCTGCGCGATGACGTGATCGCAGACGCCGGTCGAGTATCATCGCCGACATGGTTGACGTAGCTGCCCCAGAACTCGACGCGTCCGGTCATCCGCGCAGCTTCAGCGCAACCGCGCCGCAACCACGCCTGAAGCTCAGCGTCATCTGGACCTACACCCTTTCCAGGGTCGCGTTCTCGCTGATGGGCGTGATGTTCGCCACCTACCTGCTCAAGTACGCCACCGACGTACTGCTCATCGCACCAGCCATCATGGGCACTCTGATCGCAGCATCACGGATCTGGGACGGATTCACCGATCCGCTGGTCGGCTACCTGTCCGACCGGACCCGGTCCCGCTTCGGTCGCCGCCGGATCTGGCTTTACGGCTCCGCCCTGCCCATGGCCCTGGGTATGGTCATGATCTGGGCGCCACCCGGCGACCTCAGCGGTGTGTGGCTGGTGGCCTGGATGGCGCTGGCACTGCTGGTCTACGAAACCGCCAGCACCGCCTATCTCATCCCTCATGCAGCGCTCGGCATGGAACTTACCCCGCACTACCACGAGCGCACCCGCCTGTTCGGCTACGCACACATGATCGGCTTCATCGGCAGCCTGCTGGGATTGGGCATTCTGCAGTTCATGACCATGGCCGAGGACAAGCGCCATTTCGCCTTCGACATGTCGATCGTCGCCGCGGCTACCGTGTTCTTCGCGGTGGTCGTGACCACCCGCTTCCTGCCGGAGCGGACCGAATATCAGGGCCGCGGCAGCACGAGCGTACGGAGGTCCGTTCTGGACGTATTCAGAAACCCCCACGCCCGCCTCCTGCTCACCGTCTTTGCCATCGAGACCTATGGCATGGCCAGCATCATGACTTTGACGCCCTACCTGGTGACCTACGTGTTCCCGCTGGAGGCGCTGCTGGTGGCGGTGATGGCTACCTATGCCATTCCCCAGGTCGTGTTCACGCCGTTCTGGATGTGGCTGGCCCGACGGGTGGGCAAACAGCGCGCCTGGACCGGGGCTCTGTTGCTCTCCTGCGTTCCCTTCGTCGGTTTCTACCTGCTCGTGGCGCCCGGCGTGACGTTCTGGGTGCTGACGTTCGTCACCGGATTCCTGGCCGGTTGCGGCGCGGTGGTGCAACCGGCGATCCAGGCGGACGTGATCGACTACGACGAGCTCACCACCCACGACCGCAAGGAAGGCGCCTACCTCGCCGTGTGGAACCTGGTCCGCAAGTGCTCGGCGGCGTTGTGCGCGCTCATCGCCGGTCTGGTGCTGCAGTTCGCCGGATTCGAGCCGAACATGGAGCAGAGCGAGGAGACCCGACTGGCCATCAAGGCGACTTTCGCCCTGCTTCCCGCCGCCTGCTATCTGGCCGGCGGACTGTTGTTCACCCGTTTCGCCTTCAATGAAGTCGAGCATCTCGCGGCCCGACGGACCATCGAGGCGCGCGGCTGAGCGTGCCGCCGGGCGCCCGATGGCGGCCTCCTGCGACCGCGAATCGGGCGGTGTTATGATCGTCCCGTACCGCTTCGGGGGAGGGCCGCATGGATTTCCAACAGTACGAACACGAACACCAGCAGCGGCTGGAGAACGCTCGGAGCCACGCGGTGAGCCTGTCGCTCGACGAGATCGACGTCGCCCACTGGGATCTGATGCGCTTCGACACCATCTGGCCGTACTACGAGCGTCTGCGCCAGGAGTCCCCCGTGTTCTTCCACGAGCGCAGCATCGCCGGCCCCTACTGGTCCGTCACCAGCTACGATCTGGTCAAGACCGTGGATACGGACGCGGCGCGCTTCTCCTCGGAGCCTTCCATCGGCCTGTTCACGCCGGAAGAAGCCGACGACACCTCCAGCTTCATCGCCATGGACGACCCGAAGCATGCCGAGCATCGCAAGGTCGTCGCACCGGTCGCGGGACCGCGCAATCTGGCCGCCCTGGCACCAGCGATCCGCGAACGGGTGCGGGGCATTCTGGACAGTCTGCCGGTCGGCGAGCCGTTCAACTGGGTGGAGCGCGTTTCCATCGAACTCACCACCCAGATGCTGGCCACGCTGTTCGACTTCCCCTTCGAGGAGCGCTACAAGCTCACCCGTTGGTCCGACATTGCGACCTCGCCGAGAAAGGCCGGGCTGTGGAACACTCTGGAAGAGCGGCAGCGCGAGCTCGACGAGTGTCTCGACTACATGACCAGGCTCCGCAACGAGCGGGTCGACAACCCGGGCGGGCATGATCTGCTCACCATGCTGGCCCAAAGCGACAGTACCCGGGACATGTCCTCCAGGCAGTTCCTCGGCACCCTGCTCCTGCTCATCATCGGCGGCAACGACACGACGCGGAACTCCATCTCCGGCGGCGTGCTGGCCATGAACCGCTGGCCGGAAGAGTTCGCCAAGCTGAAGTCGGACCGAGCCAGGATCCCGAATGCCGTGGCCGAGATCATCCGCTGGCAGACGCCGCTCGCCTTCATGCGTCGCACCACGACCGAAGACGTGGAGATCGGCGGCAAAGTCATTCCGAAAGGCGAGCGGGTGCTGATGTGGTACGCCTCGGGGAACCGGGACGAGACGGTGTTCGAGGACGCTGACCGCCTCGATGTCGAACGCAGGAACGCCCGCCAGCATCTCTCCTTCGGCTACGGCGTGCATCGCTGCATGGGCAACCGGGTTGCCGAACTGCAGCTCAACATTCTCTGGGAAGAACTCCTCGACCGCTACCGCCGCATCGAGGTGGTGGGCGCTCCGGTGCGGGCGATTTCCAATTTCGTTCGCGGGTACACGGTGCTGCCGGTCAAGCTGCACGCCTGAACGGCCGCGGCCGCGCCAGATCGCTCGCCTCCAGGCTGGTCCGCACCGACCGGCGACCGCGATCTGCGGGTCGCATCGACGCGCTCTATCGACGGGATAGTCAGATTCGATTGGAAACTCCCGCTGATTTCGTGGAGCCTATCGCCATAACCCGCCAACCCAAGGACCGACTCATGCGGCGCTCACTCCTATCTTTCGCGACCGCGGCTGCGCTGGCATCGACGTTGATGACGTCGGCCGCGACCTTCGCCGACATGCACGACACGCCCGGTGAACCCGGCAAGGCGAGGGCAAACCAGTTCTGGTGGCCCGACATGCTGGACCTGTCGCCACTGCGCGATCACGACGCTTCTTCCAATCCCTACGGCGAAGATTTCGACTACGCCGAAGCCTTCGCGGCCCTCGACCACAAGGCGCTGGAAGCCGATCTCCGAGCGCTGATGACCGACTCCCAGGACTGGTGGCCGGCCGACTACGGACATTACGGACCCTTCTTCGTCCGGATGTCCTGGCACGCCGCCGGCACTTACCGCGTGGCCGATGGCCGTGGCGGCGCCGGAGGCGGGCAGCAACGTCTCGGACCGCTGAACAGCTGGCCGGACAACGCCAGCCTCGACAAGGCTCGGCGCCTGCTCTGGCCGATCAAGCAGAAATACGGCCGCAGCATCTCCTGGGCTGACCTGATCGTGCTCGCCGGCACCATCGCCATGGACGACATGGGCTTCAAGACGTTCGGTTTCGCCTACGGCCGTGCAGACGACTACGAGCCGGATCTCGTCTACTGGGGTCCGGAAGCGACGATGCTGGGCAGCGACCGCTTTCACAGCGGGGGCCAGATCGAAAATCCGCTCGCAGCCACGACCATGGGCCTGATCTACGTGAACCCGGAAGGCCCGAACGGCAACGGTGATCCCATCGCCGCCGCCGAACGCATCCGTGCCAGCTTCGGTCAGATGGCCATGAACGACGAGGAAACAGTCGCCCTGATTGCCGGCGGCCACACCTTCGGCAAGATGCACGGGGCCCACAAGCCCAGCGATTGCGTCGGGCGGGAACCCAACGCGGCCCCCATCGAAGAGCAGGGCTTCGGCTGGAAAAACTCCTGCGGCAAGGGCAACGCCGAAGACACCGTCACCAGCGGCCTGGAAGGCGCATGGACCGCTGCCCCCACTCAGTGGACGATGCTGTACCTGACGAACCTGTTCAACTTCGAATGGGAGCAGACCCGCAGCCCGGGCGGCGCCCTTCAGTGGATCCCGAAAAACGGCCAGGGCGCCAACACGGTGCCTGACGCTCACGTCGTCGGCCTGCGCCACGCGCCGGTGATGCTGACCACCGACCTGTCGCTGAAGGAAGATCCCAAGTACCGCGAGATCTCCCAGCGCTTCCTGGCGAACCCGCAGGAGTTCGAGCTCGCCTTCGCCAAGGCATGGTTCAAGCTCACCCACCGCGACATGGGCCCGACGGCCCGTTACCTGGGCGGCGACATTCCCGCAGAAGCGTTGCTCTGGCAGGATCCGATCCCCGCGGTCGACGGCCAGACCATCAACGGCCGCGACGTCGGCAAGCTCAAAGACCAGATCCTTGACTCCGGCCTGACGGTACCGGAACTCGTTCGCACCGCCTGGGCTGCTGCCGCCAGCTACCGCGACAGCGACATGCGCGGTGGCGCCAATGGTGCCCGGCTGCGGCTCGCCCCGCAGAAGGACTGGCCGGTGAACGATCCCGCGGAAACAGCCAAGGTGGTGAGTACCCTCGAGGGCATCCAGAAGACCTTCAACGACGGCAGCCGTCGCAAAGTGTCCCTGGCCGACCTGATCGTCCTGGGCGGCTCTGCCGCCATCGAGAAGGCTGCGGCCGACGCGGGCTACGACGTCGACGTGCCGTTCGTCCCGGGCCGCGGCGACGCGACCGCCGAGCAGACCGACGTTGCGGCCTTCGCCGTGCTCGAGCCGCAGGCGGATGGCTTCCGCAACTACTACAGCGCTGCGTCCTACCTGCCGCCCACCGAAAGCCTGGTGGACAAGGCCGACCTGATGACGCTGACGGTGCCGGAGATGACCGTGCTCGTCGGCGGGATGCGGGCGCTGGATGCCAATACCGGCGCCTCCAGGCACGGTGTCCTCACCGACCGACCCGGCACGCTGAGCAACGACTTCTTCGTGAACCTCCTCGACATGTCGACGGTGTGGTCGAAGTCGGATGAAGAGGGTATCTACGAAGGGCGCGATCGGGCCACCGGGGACCTGAAGTGGACGGCCACCCCGGTCGACCTGATATTCGGCTCCAACGCCGAACTGCGCGCGGTCGCCGAGGTCTACGCAGAAACGGGTGGTGACGAGGAATTCGTGCAGGACTTCGTCGACGCCTGGACCAAGGTGATGACCCTGGATCGGTTCGACATCTGATCCATGCCGTTTAGTGGGACGCGGTGGCCGCAGGCCTCGCGTCCCGCTTCCCCCCGTTGTATGAAAGACGCCATGGGAGATCCACCCGCACCTGTCCAGCAGTTGGAAGCCCTCTGGGCCAGGGACTTCCCGCTCACCCGGGCGATGGGTATGGAGGTGGTGTCCCTTGCCAACCACGTACTGACCACGCGGTCGAGCCTCGAGCCGAACAACACGAACACGCACGGTACGGCATTCGGCGGCAGCCTGTATGCAATACAAGCTCTGACGGCCTGGAGCCTGCTGTGGTTGGAAATGCAGGCTGCGGGGTTGTCCGGATCGATCATTCACGCCCGTGGCAGCATCGAATTCGTTCGCACGGTTCGCGAGGATATCGTTGCCGTTGCCGACTTCTCGAACCACGCCGAGGTTCTGAACCGGCTGGCGCGCGACGGAAAGGTGCGCACGAGCCTGGCTACAGCAGTGCATGCCGAGGGTGAGCTTGCCAGTCGCTTTGAAGGGGATTACACCGCCCGACTCACTCGCTGAGGCGTCTGGACTACCAGACCGGCACCGCGCAGGCACTTCCGCGCAGGAATGCCTCGATCTCCTCACCCCGGCGGGCGGCATCTTCCACCCAGGCCGTAGATCGGCCGCTGGCGTAGTTCGTGGTGACGATCTCGAGCGCCGCGAGGGCGCCTTCGTCGAGATTCTCGCGAATGCCGCCGCAACGGTCCGGCGGCTCTGACGGATCAGCCCCTGCTGCCGAAGTCGTCGAGGTAGGCCGGGTCGCGTCCGTCGGTGTACGGTGCGCCGCGAGGCATGATCGGGCTGTCACCGGGCTTCATGATCTCGTGCGCACGCTTCCATCCGGCGAACGTGGCGAGAATGTGGGCCGGGTCGCCATGAAGCTCCGTAAACCCGCCATTGACGGAACGCGTATCGAAGTATGCGGCGTTGACGTCGTCGGCCCAGAGTTCGCAGGCATTGACGAACCCCAGGTCTTCCATGCGCCTGCGTGCCGCGGCGAAGTCGTTCACCAGGCAGCCGACATGGTGGAAACCCTCTTCACCCTTCTCGAACATGTCGCGGTAGATCGACGGCGTGTCGTCGTGCTGCTGTATGAACTGAATCTGATTGTCGCCGAGATAGCCGAACGCATAGGAAACGTCTGCTTCCTGCTCCGTGCCGCGGTACTGGAATTTGAGTGTCCTGTGGTGCGGCACCATCACGAAGGGGCCGGCACCATAGAGCCGATGCCACTTGTGAATGGACGCTTCGATGTCATTCACGAAGTAGGCGTGCTGGAAGATCGGCAATACGGCTGACATGGCAGGGACGCGCCTCCTCGTTCAGATCCTCGCAAAGGCTCCCACGAATCTGGACGCGAGGTAAAGCCGGTCGGCGCCGTCGCCGATCTTCGAGTATAAGAGAACACCTGTGACCTGATGACGGTACCTGATCGATCATGACGGCATCGTTTCCCTGGTATGACCTGCCCAGCGTGCGCTGGGCGAACGACCTGCTGTGGCAGGCAATGGAGGTGCCTGGCGAACTGGACCGGGAGACGCCATTGCACGAGCAATGGCGTGCTCGGGACCTGGTCATATCGCAGATGTGCGGGCTCGACCTGTTCCTGATCGATGCGCCCGTCGAGCCGGTACTCGCCCCGGTGTTCGATATCGACTGCGAGCCAGGGTACTACTACAGCTATCTGATCGGGTCGCCGCGCGGACGTGTCGCCGCCGTCAACTCGCTGACCTCCCGGTCCGGACTGTCGGCACTGCTCACGATCTGCGAGCCCGAATCCCTGGCCCTGACGGGGTCGCATACGGCCAGCCTGGCCGCAGTGCGCAGTGGCAGGGCAGACGTGGCATGCATTGATGCCGTTATATGGCACATTCTCGAACGCGACGCGCCTGAGCGCATCGGCGGTATCGCGGTGGTAGAGCGGACTCCCATCGCCCCGGCGCCACCCTATGTCGTCCGTAAATCCGGTCCACGGGAACGGATCACTTCCCTTCTCGAAGCGGCGCTCGCCGATTCGGCCACGCTACGAGCAAGACAGGCGCTGCTGCTCCAAGGGGTGGAACGGGTGACGCTGGCCGATTACCGACTCGTCCTCAGTGAGTACCAGTCGGTGGCCGGCCGGCTGCCTCGAGTTCGCTGATCGATCGGGTTGCTGCTTGAACTCTCGAGGCACGGGCAGACCCTTGATGCTGCTGAAGCAGCGTGTAAGGTTGCTACATGTCACACGGCCCAATCGCGCCCCGTCTTGGCCCGCCTGCGCTTCTGACCCTTGGCGTGCTCCTCACTGCCGGCTGTTCGCCTGTGCCCGCCGAAGGATTCGAGTTCGTCGAAGCGACCATCGCCGACGTTCAAGGGGCGATCACCTCCGGCCGCGAAACCTGCGCGAGCATCGTTGCCGGCTACCTCCGTCGAATCGAAACCTACGATCGCACCAGCGGCATGAACGCCGTCATTTTCACCAATCCGAATGCCATGCAGGGAGCAGAAGCGGCCGATGCTGCATTGGCGGCCGGCGAAGAAACCGGCCCGCTCTTCTGTGTGCCCGTGCTGCTGAAAGACAACTTCGATACCGCAGACATGCCGACCAGCGGCGGATCGATCGCCCTCAAGTCCAGCACACCACCCGACGACGCGTTCGTCGTCCGCAAGCTTAGAGAAGCCGGCGCGATCGTGATCGCAAAGACGAACATGGCGGAGTGGGCTTTCAGCCCCAGACAGACACGCAGTTCCGCCTACGGTGTTACCACGAACGCCTATGATCTCGATCGAGTTCCCGCGGGTTCGAGCGGAGGTACGGCGTCCGGAATCGCCGCCAGCTTCGGCGTGGTGGGCATGGGAACCGACACCGGCAACTCCATTCGGGGCCCCGCTAGTCACCTTGCGCTCTTCGGAATTCGCTCCACCCTCGGACTGGTGAGCCGCGACGGCATCGTTCCACTCGCCTTCGACCGCGACGTCGCCGGGCCCATGACCCGCTCCGTGACCGATGGCGCAAAAGTGCTGAACGTCATTGCCGGTCACGACCCCGCCGACGACTACACGAGTCTCGGTCGAGGCAGACTTGAGCGTGACTACACCCGCTTTCTCGATGCTGATTCGCTTAGGGGCAAACGCATCGGCAGTCTTCGGGCGCTGGTGGATACGCCTGACGCCGATCCGGAAATCATCCAGCTGTACCGCCAGGCGCTGGTGGACATGGCCCGGGCCGGTGCCGTCATCGTCGAGGACTTTTCCATCGCCAATCTCCAGAGCCACATGGAGGCGAGCAACTTCTGCGTCCGATTCCGCTACGACATGCAGCAGTATCTGGACTCGCTCGGTCCGGGCGCACCGATCAGAGACGTCACGGAGGTGCGGGCCAGCGGCGACTACGACCCCTACATCGAGCAACGGCTGGATTTCTTCGGCGCCAATCCTGCCGACGTCCACCCCAGCGAGTTCGACCCACCCTGCCCGGACTTCCCCCAACACCCGGGCAGACAGGCATTTCTGAGCGACGTCGTCGCCTCCATGGACAATGCTGACGTCGATGCCGTGGTTTATCCGAGCTGGACCAACCCGCCGGCTCATCTCGACAGAGCAATGGAAGACTACCTGGGCGACAACAGCCAACTCGTGGCCCCCGCCACCGGGTTGCCCGCCGTGACCGTGCCCATGGGCTACAGTCATGGCCGCCTGCCGGCTGGGCTGCAGATCCTCGGACGGCCGTTTTCCGAAGGGCTGCTCATTGGTCTGGCCTACGCCTACGAGCAGCGGGCCCCGCATCGACGGCCCCCCGAGTCCTTTCCGCCGCTTGCCCGCGGCAACGGAGACGGTTGAAGAGCGGCGAGCCCTTTCTCGAGCTCCTTGCGAACGGCTACTGGACTTTCTTCTCGAACTTCAACAGGAATCGGTCCGTCTTTCGGCGGACGCTGGGGTCGAAGACGTTCTTCGCGTAGTCGTCGTCCGGATTCGCTAGAATGTCGCTCGCATCGACCAACACCAGTCCGGCCGACGCCGCCCGCTGAAGCACGATGCCGGGATCGATCCGGTGGGTCGTGCCACCGGTCTCGGCAGGCGAACCGGCGGGAGCGCGATGATCCAGCGCGACAAAGTGAGCGCCCGGCTTGAGCACCCGGGCGATTTCCATGAACGCCTTGTCCGGGTCACCGAGAACGCCTTTCTCTGCGCCCTCGGGATAGAACCACAGCTCGTGCGGGCCGAGGAACCAGGTCACCACGTCCACGCTCGCATCCTCTACCGGCAACGTATCGAAGGCGGTGCGCATCTGCCGTACGTTGGGGAGTCTGCCATCGGCTACCCGAGCCTTGATCGCATCGCCGGCGAACCCATCGAACAGTGGCGGATTCTGCATGTAGACGGTGCCATCACGGCCCACTGTCTTGGAGAAGATCTCCGTGTACATGCCGCCGCCGGCCTCCATGTCGACGACCGTCATGCCTTCGGCAATTCCTGAGAAGGCGAGCACCTCCCGTGCGTTGCGGATCTCGTGCAGTTCATAGTCCGATTCCGGGCGGTCGTCCCTGGCGAACGCCGCGCCCGCGTGATTGTCCGCGCCAGCCGAATTCGTCCAGGCCAGGACGAACAGGACGGCCGCAGTCGAAATGAGGTCCCTTCGAGATCGCGCTGTGGTCATACTCTACCCCCGCGATGGCATGCTTGACTGGACCTGCAATATTGCCTGCAATCCGGGCCGGTGGACATCCCTCAGGCAGATCAGAGGTTCCCTGGGGGACGACCGGATCCGAAGTAACCGCTATCCTTCCCGTTCGCCGATATCCTCGGCAACTCGCAATGACACACTGGATGTCCAGACCATGAAGTTCGACCCGGGATCGCTCCTGCTGGCATGGGTAATGCTCGGCCTGCTCGGGTGCGGCGAGCCGCCTGCAAACCGGGCCGGCACGCCCGCCAGCAGCGTACCGTTCGGCAGCCTTCCCGAGCCGTCGGACGATCTGCGCCGCCGGCTGGCCAACCCGGGCGTGGACGGGCTCACATCCCATTTCGTCGGCGGTGGCAACGACGAGTTGCTGCTCGTCGAACTCGACCCGGCGAAGTTCGACCCCGTCCTGATCGGGGTACCCCGGACGGGCACGTCGGCTGAGGAAGCGTTGCGCGACCACCGGCTGGCGGTGGTGCTCGGCAGCGGCTTCGTCGCGGAATTGAACGGTCTCGTACCCGTGGGTCTGCTGCAGGTGCAGGGTCAGACCCTCAGTCCGTTACAGGCGTACGGCTACACCCGGATACTCGGCATCAACGATCAGGGCATCGGCGTCGTCCATCGCAACGACTACCAGCGCGACCTGTTCCACAGCGCGCTCCAAGTAGGACCCGGAATAATCGAACAGGGCAAGCTCGACATTTCCGCGGCAGATCTCGAGCGGCCGAAGTACTTCCGCAGCTTTCTGGCGATCTGCGCCGCGCGCTGGGTGGCTGGAGTCAGCCTGGCGCCCACTCATCTGCGCACCCTGGGTCAGACCCTGGAGGACTTCTTCGAGGCGTCGCAGTGGCGCTGTGACGACGTCGTCAATCTGGCCGGAGATCGCCAGGCCGTGCTGCTGCTCGCCACCGGGGATCAGACCGTCCTCTACCACGGCGACCCCGGAACCTATAAGGCCAGCCTGCTCGGTTTCAGGTCGCAGCGGTAACCCGTCCGGTGGACTGGTGCATACTCTGGCCAGGGAGCAATGCCATAGAGGTGTAGAGCATGGTCGACAACATGTCGCGGCGTGGTTTCGCGCCGCTGCGCTACCGCTTCGAAGACCAGCTGCCGGCCGAGGACGGCGTCACCGAGGTCGCAGACGGCGTGCTGTGGCTGCGTCTGCCCATGTTCGGGCGCCTCGATCACATCAACGTCTGGCTGCTGCGCGACTACGCCGGCTGGACCGTAGTCGATACGGGCCTGAACCGGGAAGAAGTGCAGCAGATCTGGACCAGCGTGTTCGAGCGTCATCTGGGCGGCAAGCCGGTCAATCGGGTGATCGCCACGCACCTGCACGGCGATCATACGGGCAACGCCGGCTGGATCTGCCGACACTGGGACTGCGAGCTGTGGATGTCGCGCGCGGACTTCTACATGTGCAAGGTCATGGCGGCGGACGGTCCCACCGACGTGCCCGGAGACGCCATCCGCTTCTATCGCCGCGCCGGCTTCGATGAAGCGCGCCTGGATCGGTACCGCCAACGTTTCGGCCAGTTCGGCGCCAACATCACGCCGCTGCCCGCCGGATTCCAGCGCATCGAGGACGGCCAGTACCTCGACATCGGCGGGCGCGAGTGGCGCGCGATCATCGGGCACGGCCACGCACCCGAACACGTCTGCCTGTACTGCCCGGAACTGAAGGTAATCATCGGCGGCGACCAGATTCTGCCCAAGATCACGCCCAACGTGGGCGTGCAGCCGTCCGAGCCGAACGCCAATCCACTGCGCGATTTCATCAACAGCTGTTCCCGCTTTCGCGAGGCGCTGCCGCCCGACCTGCTCGTTCTGCCCGCCCACGAAATGCTCTATGAAGGGCTGCACGAGCGTCTCACCGAACTGATCGACTGGCACGAGGTGTGCCTCGAGAAGCTCTACGATCTGTGCGCTGAACCCAGGCGGGCCGTCGACTGCTTCCCCGCCCTGTTCAAGAGTCAGATCAACGACTACAGCTACTTTCCCGCCACCGGCGAGTCCATCGCCCATCTGCACTGTGCCCTCGAGCGGCGGATGCTGAAGGTGGAAGAGGACGACGCCGGCGTCGCCTGGTGGCGGCAGGCCTGACGCTCGACCTCGAAAACGGCCGTTGTGCGCGCTTTCCACGGCAGATGGATATCCCGGAGGTACGCCTCACTCCCACCCGCCCGGTCTGCGACGCATGCCATGGGCACCACTGTAGGCTGACGGCTCGGGCGGGACCCATTCCCTCAGCAACGCCGGATCCACACGCCAGACATCCACCGCCAGCGGCCGGCAGACGTCGATCGGATCCCGTGCCTCCGGACCCCACAGCGGTATCGAGAGATCCCCGGCCGGGCACGTGGACAGCGCGCAAAGCAGATCTATCTCGGCGAAGAACTCGAGGTAGTCGCCGACCCGGGCCGGGCTCGCCTTCATGAAATACTGATCGTCGTCGTTCAACCCCGTGCACTGGAACACGTTCAACACGTCGTGGACGTCGAACTCGGTGAGCCCGAGGGGCGCCACCGCGCGTGCGAGATTCGAGTGACAGTGGTAGTCGAAGGACTCGCCGCTGAGCATCTGATTCACGTAGGGATCGCAGCGGCTGCCGAGCAGATCGTGCACACGCCCACCATCCGCATCAGTGCCATAACCTTCGAGCGTGTCGGCGATGATCGTGGCCAGCGGGCGCAGGTACGGCAGGTTCGACCACAACCGGTCGAAGGTCGAGACGTGTGCCCGTTGCAGTTGCCGGGTTCGGGCAGCCCACATGCGCTCGCGGGGGTTGTGCAGGTTCCACAGGTTCAGGTCGCCCACCTGCGGACCCTCGACGATGGAAACACGGAACACGTGCCCGGACGGCACCGGCCAGGCCCGCCCGCTACGGATCGGGATCACGAAGTGTTGCTCCGGGCGGCGGTCAGTCGATTCGGCGATCCGCGCGTAAAAATCCCGATCGATGTCCAGCGCGCCCGCGCGGCTGGCCTGATAGGCCGGTGGGACATTGGCCATGCCATTCCTCCTCTCAAGGTCCGTGGGACTGTAAGGCATGGTCCGGCGAATGCGTACCGGCCATGGCTCCGCCTGCCGATCGGAGGTGCAGACTGTCCCAGCGCTGGTCGTCTATGGGCCACGATAATCTGGGCAGCGTCGCTGAATCGGCGAGCGGAGGCGCCGAGTGGGAACAACCCCTTTCTCAAGCTGTTCGACTCAGGGAAAAGACGCTCCTCGCGACTCCGGCTGTGATGTGTCCAAACGTCCGATCAGTTTGCCCACGGTTGGTGCCTGGACGAACAGAGTGAACAGCACGACTGCGAAGACCAGAGACTGCACGGTCCACCAGTACGGCAGCTCGACAGGAATTGAAAGAACCAGGGCGATGGCTATGGCGCCCCTCAACCCTCCCCAGCCAAGCACCAGAGACCAGTTCGCGGGTATCGGACGCCGCGAGAACTGAGTCATCGCCGCGCATCCGTAGACTGCAGCAAAGCGCGCGACCGTCGCGACAGCAACTGCTACGAGCATTGCGAGCCATTGATCTCTGAACATGTCGACGGTAATGACCAGGCCCATCAATGCGAACAGCAACGTATTCATCAACAGGTTGAGCCAGTCCCAAGTGGCGCTTATGCCGCTGAGCATGGAATTCTTCTGCTCCCCCAGGCAGACCCGGGCGACGATCGCCGCAGTCATGACGGCCATGATGCCGGACACGTGAAAACTGTGCTCTGCCAGGTAGAAACTCCCGAACGCGCTGAAGACGAGAATCACTACGGCCGCAGATGGATTGCCGAGAAAGAGGACGCCAATGGAAGCCAACAGCCCCGCCACCAGGCCAGTCGCAATGCCGCCGAGGAAAACCGTGACGAAGTGCCCCGCTACAGACGCAGGCCCGGGTTCGTGCTGTGCCCACAACAACACGAGGCTGAACAGAACCACTGCAGTGGCATCATTGAACAGGCTCTCGCCTTCGAACAGAGTCGTCAGCTCTTCGTTCGCCCGCAATGCCTGCAGCTTGGCGACCACCGCGACGGGATCCGTCGCCGCCAGAATGGCCCCACTCAGCAATGCGGCCGCCCAGGGGAACCCCTGGGCATGGCCGATCCCGAAGTAGAGCCCGGCGCCCGTGACGGCGGCACAGATGATGACGCCCACGGTCGCCAGCAACACCGTTGGCACCAGCCAGCGCCTCAACAGCGGGGGCTTGATGTGCCACGCGGCTGCAAATATGAGCAATGGCAACATCACGAAGAACACCAGATCCCTCACATGATAGGCACGCAGGCCGATGTCCAGGCCAAGAAAGGGAATGGCCAATCCGGCTGCCACACCCGCAAGCAGGCTTGCCAGCGTGACATCCAGCCGCGTCAACCGGTGAACGAATAGCCCGACGATGGCTATGCCGCAGAAACTCAGGGTCTGGCCGATCAGCTCTGGCAGCATCATGCTGCCGCCCCGGGTCTGTCTGTAACGATCATCGTCTCCGCTGCCACCGGCGGGGGAAACACCTGATCGACAGGTTCGGGTATGCCGACCTCGTTGATCAGCAACGCGTGATGGCGCTGCAATGCCCGCGGGTGTCCGACACCACACGAATGCGCCAGCACGCAAACCTCGTAGCTGATGTTCTTCGCCAGGTTGCACACCCGTTCGGCTTTGTTGATCGGATCCAGGCCACGCTGGAGGTCCGGGTTGTGGGTCGTGATACCGGTCGGGCAGGTGTTCCTGTTGCACTGCAGTGCCTGAATGCACCCAAGGGCAAACATGAACGCGCGGGCCGAGACCACAAAATCTGCACCCATGCACAGAGCCCACGCCACATCCGCAGGGTTGATCAGTTTTCCCGAGGCAATGATCTTGATCCGCTGGCGCAGCCCATAGGCCGTCAACGTGTCCACCACCAGAGGCAGACTTCGGCGAATCGGCTGACCCACATAGTCCATCAGACTCTGCGGCGCAGCGCCGGTACCACCATCCGCGCTGTCGATCGTGATGAAGTCCGGCGCGTCCTGCGGCCCACGCCGTAGAATCGCACTGCACATCTCGTCCAGCCATCCGGTGTTGCCAACGACCGTCTTGAACCCGACCGGCTTTCCGGTGAGCTCTCGGATGTATGCCACTCGATCGAGCAGGTTTTCGACACACCGTATGTCCGTGTGGCCGTTGGGGCTGATCGAGTCTTTGCCTTCGGGAATTCCCCGAATGGCCGAGATCTCCGCAGTGACCTTGCTGCCCGGCAGAATCCCACCCTTGCCAGGTTTGGCCCCCTGGCTCATCTTGATCTCGAACATGCGCACCTGCTCGATGGCGGCGAGTTCGCGCAGACGCTCATCGGACAACTCACCTTCAGGCGTCCGTACACCGTACTTGGCTGTTCCAATCTGGAACACGATGTCGCAACCGCCCTCCAGGTGATAGGGCGAGAGCCCGCCTTCACCGGTGTTCATCCAGATGCCGGCCCGGGCCGCACCATGAGAAAGAGCCCTTACGGCTGGAACCGAAATGGCGCCGAAACTCATTCCAGAGATGTTGATCAGGCTGTTCGTCGTGTATGGCTCCCTGGCGAAACCCTCCCCGATACTGACTTCACTGACCGGAACGGCATCCTCGGCCAGGGTCGGAAACAGGCAGTTGAGGAAGATGATGTCGCCCGGTTGATTCAGAGGACGGGTGGACCCGAAGGCAATGGTGGAGTCGACGTTCTTCGCCGCACGATACACCCAGCTGCGCTGGGCTCGATTGAACGGCAGCTCGTCTCGATCCAGGGCGAAGAAGTACTGGCGGAAGAACTCGCCAAGGTGCTCGAAGAAGTACCTGAAGCGGCCTACCACCGGATAGTTGCGCCGGATGGCCTGGGCCGTCTGATTGACGTCGGCCAGGTACATATAGATCACCATCAGCAGGCCCAGGCCGAGCAGGAACAGGAACAGCAGCGTGCTGACTTCCAACACCTTCAAGGTGAGTGCCTGAATCTGATCTACGTTTTCCATGACGTTTTCCATTGCTCTTGCTCCGTTTCTCGACTCTTTGGGCGAGCCAGTGGGCGATCACAGCTTCCCCGGGTTCATGACCAGCATCTTCTGGACCTGCATCTCCCGTATGGAGAATGGGATGCCTCCCACTCCCAGACCGGACTGATGCAGTCCTGCGAAGGGCATACCATCCGTTCTGAAGGCGCTATGGTCGTTGTGCACGACTGCCGAGGCGTCAAGGCGCCGATACACGTGCATCGCGAGATCAAGATCCCGGGTAAACACCGCACCCTGGAAGGCAAAGGGCACGCTGTTGGCTTCGTCGATCGCATCGTCCAGTACGTCGTAGCCGTAGACACAGACCACCGGTCCGAAGACCTCCAACCGGCTCACCTTGGCCGTTGACGGCGGATTGAGCAGCACCGTGCACTCATAACCGGACCTGCCGCGCTGCCTGCCGCCCGACAGGCATGTGGCACCCTCGGCGACAGCTTCCATGACCCAGCTGTGTACGCGGTCGACTTCCTCCGGCCGGATTAGAGGCCCGACCTGGGTGCGACTGTCAGTCGGATCTCCCAGCCGCAACTCGCCTGCCCTGCGGGCCAGCGTTGCGGCAAATTCCTGCACATGGCCGCGTGGTACGTAGACACGCTGAACGGAGACGCAGACCTGACCCGCGTGATAGAACCCCCCTTTTAGAACCGCTTCCAGCGCCAGTTCACGATCCGCGTCCTTCGCGAGAATCACAGGCGCACAGCCGCCGTGTTCCAGCGCACACCGCGTTCCCGGGGAAAGCTTCGAGCGCAGCATCCAGCCGATCTTCGAACTGCCGATGAAGCTGAGCATTCCGACCCGATCGTCGGTGACCAGCTTCTCGGCGACAGGAATAGCCGCGGTCGTGACCACCTGAGCCCAGCTTCGCGGGAGTCCCGCCTGATGGAGCATCTGCACGAAGCGCAGGCAGGACAATGGCGTATCCGGTGCCGGCTTGACGATGACCGGACAACCGGCCGCAACCGCCGAAGCCACCTGGTGCACCACCAAGTTCAAAGGATGATTGAAGGCGCTGACGGCAACCACCACACCGATGGGCTCGTGGGTGGTGAACGCAACTCGATCCTGCGCAGGATCGGCCACGCCCATGGGAATCACCTCCCCGGCATGCGTCCTTATCTCGTTCACGGCGAGACGAATCGTGTCGATAGCCCGCGCCACCTCCACGTGCGAGTCGGTCAGGGGTTTTCCCGCCTCTCTGCTGACGAGCATCGCCAGATGCGCATGCTCTTTGGTCATGATCCGTGCTGCACGCTCGAGGACCCCTGTGCGTTCGTACGGCGGCAGCCAGCGATCCCGATCACAGTACATTCGGTAGGCCGTCTGCAGAGCCCGATCGACATGAGCCACGCCACAGGTGTCGACGGTCGCTATCAGCTCGCCCTCGTATGGCGCGATGACCTTCATCGAACCTTCGGGATCCAGGTCGTCGGCCAGCAACAGCGTCCAGTGGGTGCCAAGCACCGATGTTTCAGCCGTCAGTTCGAGCACGTCAATTCCCCCAGCTTTCTGGTCAGCAGAGCGTTCTCCCGATAGTCGATCGGGAGAGTCACCAGGCTGGGGCCGGCTTCGTGGACGGCAGTCGTGAGCACCTGCTTCAACTGAATGCTGTCTTCCACGCGATGGCCATGCCATCCAAACGATGAGGCGAGCTGCAGCCAGTCGGGATTATCGAAGGAAAGATCGGTATGACGACCGAACTGATCCTGCTGCTTCCAGGCGATCAGCCCGTAGGCGCGGTCTTCCCACACCATCACGGTTATGTTGCTGTTCAGACGCCTGGCCGTTTCCATCTCCTGCACGTTCATCAGGAAACCGCCGTCACCAGCGATCGCCAGCACTGCCCGATCGGGATAGACGAGACTCGCGGCTATAGCCCCAGGCAAAGCGAACCCCATGGAGCAGAAGCCGTTCGGGATCAAGCACGTGTTGGGCTGGTGACAGTGGTAGTGACGGGCGATCCACATTTTGTGTGCGCCCACGTCGGAGAGCAGAATGCCCTCTGCACCCAGGACCTCGCGCACGTCCCAGAGCACTTTCTGAGGTCGAATCGTGCCAGTCGTTTCGTCGTACCTGTGCTCCGCAAGATCCGCAGACATCTCGGCACGAATGCATCGCTGCCGCCGCAGATCGTACTTCGGAGCGGCCGCCGGCGCCGCGAATCGCTCGTTGAGCATCCAGAGCGTGTGCGCGAGGTCGCCGACCAGTTCAATGGCCGGATCGTAGTGGGCGTCGATCTCGGCAGGCAGGAAGTCCGCGTGGACGATCGTCTTGTCGCCATCGGGGTTCCAGAGACGGGGGTGGTACTCGACCATGTCCAGACCAAGGGTTATCACCAGATCCGCTTCGTCTATCGCGCCGTTCGCCCGGTCTTTTCTGCCAAGACCCACCGTGTAGAGGCAGTAGTCCGCATCCATGTCCACGGCTCCTTTGGCCATGAACGTGCTGATCACACCGATGCCAGTGCGTTCACTCAACAATCGGAGTTGCTTGCTGGCGCGCCGACGAATGCAGCCGTTGCCAGCCACAATGACCGGGCAGCGTGCCGCCTTGATCAGGCTGAACGCCCGCTCCATGACTTTGTCGTCCACAACCGGACGGCGAAACCGCTTCGGGCTCAATGGCCGCGCATCCACGTCCAGCCCGGCCAGATCCTCGGGCAACTCGATATGGACCGCTCCGGGTTTCTCGGTGCGCGCCAGTCTTACGGCTTTACGAACGATTTCCGGAATGGTTTCCACGTCTCGAACACTCGTGGCCCATTTTGTCACCGGTGTGAACATGTCCACCACATCCATGATCTGGTGCGACTCCTTGTGCAGCCGGCTCATCGAACCCTGTCCGGTCAGAACCAGGACCGGTGCTCGATCCATGTTGGCGTCAGCGACGCCGGTGATCAGATTGGTTGCACCTGGCCCTAGCGTGCCCAGGCAACAGGCCGGATTTCCGGTGAGCCGGCCGTAGACTTCTGCCATGAACGCGGCACCCTGTTCGTGCCGGGTCAGGACGAATCTGATGGAACTCGACTGCTCGAGGGACAGCGCGAAGTCCGCGTTCTCTTCTCCGGGTATCCCGAACACGTACTCGATGCCTTCTTCTTCCAGGCACCTCACAAAAAGGTCTGAAGCTTTCACATTCGTACTCTCTGTATTCACGGCCTCAGCCGATGGTTGGGGACGGGCTCCGATCAACGACGTCTCGGTTGAAGCGCGATCACGCCGGTTGCAACAGACTCACATCCGATTTCCCGTTGCCTCTGGACCGAGCGACCAGACGCGCGACGAGATGGTCCGCGCTCAGTTTCCCGGGCCCGACAAACAGAAGCGGAACAAGCATCGCCAGATACAACGCTGGTAGCTTGTAGTTGCCGAAGCCCTTGTCCGAAATCGAATAACCCTGCAGCAGTTCGGAAAGCGTGCTCCACTCGCCCGGCCAGTGCACTGCAGCAGTCGCAACGACGGTAAGGACGATCAGCGAGAAACTGAAAAAGCGCGTACCTAACCCGACGAGGATCGCGACTCCACCAATCAGCTCCACGTAAGTCGCCAGAGTCCAGCTGATTTCGGTTGGAACGACATCAAACGGAAACGGAAAGTTGCTCTGAATCTGGGTAAACCAGTTGCTTCCCTGGTACTTCATCAATCCTGCCTCGAAGAACTCCCACGCCAGCAGGATCCTCAGTCCCAGAGGTGCGAGGTACGTACCGCTGTGCTCCAACGATCTCCTCACGGAATGCCATGTGCTTACGATGTTCACGATCGGTGCTCCTGGTCCAGTTTGGTCTGCGGAAATGCCGGCGACCGAATCCCGCAGGACCCAAGCCGCCCGACACGGCCGAATCGTTCAATCAGGCAGCGCCGCCGCACTTGCCTTCGCCGCACTTGCCTTCCTCGGGAGTCTTGTTGCCGCCGCACTTGCCTTCGCCACACTTACCTTCTTCGGAGGACTTGTCGCCCCCGCACTTGCCTTCGCCGCACTTGCCTTCGTCCGAAGACTTGTCGCCCCCGCACTTGCCTTCGCCGCACTTGCCCTCGTGGGTTTTCTCGGCCGCAGCCAACATGTAGCCACCATCGAGCACGTCTGCTTTGAAGACGCCGCTGTCGGCCGCTGCGTGGTGAATGGCTCCGCACGCGGCCAGGGTCGCGCCGATGGCCAGGGCCAGCGTGCTGGATCTGCTCGATTTGCATTTCGTCATCGTCGTTTCTCACTCTTGGTAATGGGAAAGTCATCCATCGAGTGCGCTCCCTTGAAGGACTCAGCCTCATCCAGGCTCGCATTCGCATCTGGTGTTGCAGATCGCGTGCCAGAACTGCCGACAGGGCTTTTCTTCAATTCAATCAACGAGCTAGGGTCTGCCCCGGCACGAAGCGGAACTCACGGATTCCGATGTCTCGCGGGATTTCCTTACGGGATCTCGCGATCGAGACGCCGTGCCGGAACTTTGAAAGGCTTGTCAAACGTGTATTCTGAAAGAGCCGTCATCGCAGGTCCGGCCTTTGTGAATGGGTAGAGATGCCACAGTTCAACGAAAACACTGCTCTCCGTAATATCCTCAGCGGCACCGCGGCCGAAACCGGCAGTCGCTTCTTTCAGGTGCTCGTCGCCAATCTCGCAACGGTCTTCGGGGTCGATTTCGCCTGGGTCACGGAATTCCTGCCGGATACGGATCGCTTACGTGCCTTGGCATTCATCCAGGACGGAAAACTGGTACTCGACTTCGAATACGCCATCGCGGAAACGCCCTGCGAACCGGTCATACGAGGCGCCTGCTTGATTCATCACCCCAGCGGCGTCCGGGACTGCTATCCGGGCGACGAAGATCTGAAATCGCTGAAGATGGAGAGCTATCTCGGTATTCCGCTGCTGGCTACCGACGGACGCGTTCTCGGTCACATGGCCATCATGGACAGGGCGCCGATGCCCAAGCAGGCGGAAGGTCTGGATGTCCTGCGTGTGTTTGCGATGCGCGCTTCTGCTGAACTGCAGCGACTGAGTGAGGTATCCGTCATCAAGCAACAGGAGCAGGAACAGAGCCGCCTGAGCCGGGAGTTGCAGGATGCGTTGGAAAAGCTGAACGACAGCGAGCGCAGATACCGCGATCTTTTTGACGAAGCTCCGATCGCCTACGTCAACGAAGGGCTGGATTCCCGCTTCATCCAGGCCAACAAGACGGCACTGCGCATCCTGGGTATCCCGCCCGAAAAGGCTGTCGGCTTTCTCGGGCGCTCGCTCGCGCCCGAAACGCCCGAGGCTCAGGTCCGCGTCGATGAGGCATTGGGATCGATCGGTCGCGGCCTCGGCGTGGAAGCAATGGTGCTGGAACTGCGGCGATTCGACAACGGAGAACCGGTGTGGATCCAATGGTGGTCGAAGCCTGACCTGAGCGGAAAGTTCACGCGGACCATGTTCATCGACATCACCGATGTGGTGCTCATGGCGAAGGAAAAGAGTTCACTACAGGCACAGAATGAGTACCTCAAGGAGGAAATCGACCGGACCGGTGCGACCGACATCGTCGCTCGAAGCCATGCTATGCGCCAGGTGTTGAACGATGTGAAACAGGTGGCTCCTACCGACGCTAGCGTGTTGATTCTCGGCGAGACAGGCACCGGAAAGGAGGTATTCGCCCGCGCATTGCACAAAAACAGCTCGCGGGCTGACAGACCTTTCATAAAGGTCAACTGTGGGGCCTTACCGGATTCTCTGATAGAGAGTGAGCTGTTTGGACACGAAAAAGGTGCATTCACGGGAGCAACGGCCAGACGCGATGGTCGCTTCAAGCTCGCTGATAGCGGCACCATTTTTCTGGACGAGATCGGTGAGCTGCCGCTTCAGCTTCAAGTGAAACTGCTTCGCGTCCTCCAAGAAGGTGAGTTCGACCCGCTTGGCAGCACAAAGGTCCAGAAGGTGGACGTCCGTGTCATCGCCGCGACCAACCGGGATCTCTATCAGGCCGTTCAGGATGGAGAATTCCGAGAAGACCTGTATTACCGACTGGCGGTGTTCCCGATCGAACTGCCTCCACTACGCGAGCGCCTGGACGACATTGCCGAGTTGGTTCACGTCTTTTCGAACGAGTTCATCCAGCGCATGGGACGTTATGTCGAGGCGCCCTCCCAGGCCGAACTTGCGCGCTTGCACGCTTACGGCTGGCCCGGCAACATCCGGGAGCTGCACAACGTGATCGAACGCGCAATCATCACCTCCACGGACGGACGGCTGAATCTAGACCGGGCCCTACCGGAGACCGGAGACGTCCTTACGCCATCCGCCGGCAAAGTGAGAACCGCGGCCGAACTCGAGGACCTTGAGCGCGAGAATATGCTCCGGGCACTGGAGCAGGCAGGGGGACGCATTTCCGGGGACGGCGGCGCCGCGAAACTTCTTGGAATGAACCCCTCGACTCTGAACTCGAGGTTGAAAGCGCTGAAGATTAAGTGATTCAGCAACCGACCGTTGGCTGTGGACATCTCGAGGAACAGCAGGAGGATCCGCAGCGGAATGGGGATATCCTGCGCGGATGCGCCGAACCCACACGCGCTCATATGGACCCGTTAGCCGCGTGCAGAAGATCGATCCGGATTTTTCCGCCGAAATCGTTGCAGACCTTTACCGATATCGGCACAAGCGTTCTACGGTCGCCATCTTACTTGCGGTACTGGGGGGCATCTTCGGAGCGCATCGCTTCTATCTCGGCAAGACGCTAACGGGCGTCCTCATGCTCCTGACAGGGGGCGGGGGCCTTTGCTGGTGGATCCGGGATATGTTCCGGATTCGGGCGATGGTCGAGGCTTTCAACAGCGAGGAAGACACCAGGGCAGACGCGCAGTTGCCTCCCCAGGGGTTAGGGTTTCTGCCGCCGAGGGCCGAACTGAACCTCGGCGCTCCACCGACCTGGGCGAACAAGCGTCGCGGCCGACTGCAGGTGTTCGGCAGCGCGGTGGTTTTGATCCTGATCGGTCTGTCAATGGGCGCCATATCTGGCGCAACCGGGATTTACGAGCCGGTCGTGATCATCCTGGTGTTCATTGTCGTGACCCTGACCGCTGCCCGTTGGCAGGGGATCTCGCGGGTTCCAATATTGAGCGGCCTGAGTCGCTGGAATCATCGGCTGCGCCTCTACTACCACACCGTTGACCCCGGCAGTATCTGGCTGCTGGCCCTACGCCCCTTCGCTGGCCTGTTTTTCGCGCCGTGGCGCTCCCGGGCCCGCGCCGAAGTTCGGTTGTATCTTCAACTTGGCGTGGTGTTTTCACTACCGTTTGCCTTGTTGGATACGCTGGAGGTGTCCGAGTCCGACTCGTTGGCGGCTGGTCTCGGCCCCATGGTCGCTGAGTTTTTTCAGACGCTCTTCTACACGTATGCCTTCGTCGCACCGATTGGCGCCCTTCTGACGACGCAGCTTCTGTTGTCTCGACGCGACCGGATGCTGTGGGCGCTGAGTGCCGCGACTGTCGTGTCCATCTTTCTCGGCTTAGTGGCCGTTGGCGCGGTGTAGGCCCTGGGAGGCAACTGGGTGGGGATTTGCCTGGGTGAAAACAGGCTTCGCCCGAGCCGGGAACTATCCATGTCTGCCGGTTAGAGGGCTCTGAGGACTCGGTCCGGTCATTTCGACTATTGGGGTTCCACCAGCGTCGGCGGCATGGAAATCGTGGGCCCCATCGTCGAACTTCGCACGCCGAAGTGCGGCTGCGCGAACCCGTATTCATAGGCGCCGTAGGGAGGGTACCAGACATTGCCATCGATCCTGCCGAGGATGATCTGCGAGGTGATCTTGGCGGGCACCGTGGTGCCGATCACGATGTTGTTGAGGAACTCGAAGTTCGCCACGTAGCTCCGGGCACCCCAGGACTGCTGAGAACCGATCTGGGGCCAGGCCGCGCCGCCGTAGGGTCCGATGCGACGTCTACGAATCTAGGGTTCAACGGATCGCTTCTCGGTGCGTTCCTGGTCGACGTGGTCAGCGTGGCTGTGGCTCCACCCCGGTCGGGATCGACGACCGAGTACTCGACGGTTGCGCTCGCATCGTAGTTGTCGTCACCCGCGATGGGCAGATCGAGTCCGATGCAACACAGCGTCGGCGGGTCGGCGGAGAGCGCACCGAGCTGAATGGAGTCTGCAGCCCAGGCACTGCGGACGCCGCCGGCTGGCAGGCAACCGAGCGCAAGCAGAAGCGTTAGAGCCTGGCGCATTTTTCAGGGATTTCCGAGGATCCTACTGGGAAGGCTAGCACGGGATCGGCGGAGCACAGCGAATCCCCCAGCAAACGAGTCCGTTTCATTTTCATCATCCCCTCGTCAGATGAACATGCTGTAGTCATCGTCCTTCCATCGTTTCCTGCCGCCGTCGCGATCGGAAACTCGTCGCTCCATTTCCTGCGGAGCGAGCGCACCATGGTCGACCGGCACACACTGCTGACCGCGTTGATTGGTTTGTGGACACCGCTGTCCGTCGGCTGCCCCATCGATACCACGCGATTTCTCGACGACCGGTTCGCCAGCGAGCTGAGTGCCCTGCACAGGGTCGCCGCGGAGGTCGGACCGGACTCGGTGCAGAACGACGTCGAGTACGCAGGAGCGCTGTATCGGGTGGACGATGCGTATCGGATTAATCTGGGCAGGGGATGCCCCGGTGAAGATACGTTCACGATCCGTCTGCCCGTTCCGCGTGGCCATAGTCTGATCGCGTTCTGGCACACCCACGGCACCGACGGCGCCATGCGCTCGTGGTTTTCCCCCGAAGACTTCGAACTGGTGGCCGCGCACCGCCGGCCGTTCTACCTGATCACCCCGGACGGGGAGCTGCGGGTCCTGCGCCCCGGAATGAGGAACAGGCAGGGCGCAACGCTGGGGCAGGTTTCCGGCGCCCGCCCGGGCAGCACGCAGCTGGCGTTCGATTCGCAATCCTCGATCGCGCCGAGGAATCGATAGCCGCGTTTCGGCAGGGTTTCGATGTAGTGATGAGGGGGGTGGTCCCTGAGGGCGGCGCGAATCGCCGCGACACAGCGGGTCAGTGCGGCGTCGACCACGACCCGGTCGCCCCAGACCAGATCAAACAGTTGGTCCCGGGCGAGGACCCGTCCGGGCCGGCTGATCAGTGCCTCGAAGACCCGGGCGACCCGCGGCTCCAGACGGGTTTCGATGCGGTCGCGGACCAGGTCGCCGGTCTCCGGGCAGTACCACCAGCTCGGCGGCGCATCTGCCTGCGGGTGAAGCGATCCTTGCGGGTGAGAGGGCTCTGTACTCGTCATAATGTTTTCTAATACAGCGAGCGATCTTTGTTTCAAAAGATATTTCCCGGCTTGAGCCGGTACAAGGCGTATTTTCTGATGCTTCGAATTAGGTAGTATGATCTCGCGGCTGGGGTGAAATCGTCGACCGCCGGGATCGCGACCGTCCTTCAATCAGGGAGCCGCTGTCAATCAGGGAGTCGCTGTCACGCCTGTCAGCCTGAAAAGCATCCGAACGTTCGTCGTCACCGCCCGTGCCGGCTCCTTCACCCGCGCGGCCGCGGTGCTGAACGTCAGCCAGGGCGCGGTCAGCCAGCAGATAGCCCGGCTCGAGCACCAGCTCGGCGTCGAGCTCATCGATCGCTCCGGGCGCAGTTTCGCCCTGACGAACAGTGGCCGAAGGCTGCTGGTCTCGGTCGGAGACAGCGTCGACCGGGTGGACCGGGCGGTGGACAACCTGCGTTCCGGCGTACGGTCGAGCGAACTGTCCATCACGACCCTGGGATCCTTCGCCGCCCAATGGCTGATTCCGAGGCTGTCTGATTTCGACAACCGGGTCGACGGTGTCCGCTGGCGGATCGATACGAGTCCCGGTCTGTGGGACCTGGAATCGATGAACGTCGATGTCGGGATCCGCACCGGGCTCGGGCGGTGGCGCGACCTGCGGGCGGAAAAGCTGTTTGATGACCGGTTGATCGCCGTGGCGGCACCGGCCATCGCCCGGGCGCTGCCGGCTGGCGATCCCGCGGCGTTGCTGGCGCTGCCCCTTCTCTACGACCTGGACGACCCGAATGAGTGGTCACGCTGGTTTTCTGCGTCCGGCGTCGAGGCAACCCCGGAACTGGCGTCCGGCTACAGCGACACGCTGGTCATGCTCACCGCCCTGCGCTGCGGTCACGGTGCGGGCCTGATCCGCAACGCTCTGATCCAGCAGGAGCTGGAAAACGGTTCGCTGGTTCGCCTGTCCGAGTCGTCGGTACCCGCGTGGGGCACATACTGGCTCGTCTATCCCGAGGGCAGGGAGCCCAGCGAAGCGGTACGGCTGTTCCGGGACTGGCTGATCGGACAGGCGGCAGACTACGTCCAGGCAGCGTCACACCGATCCCGGTAAGCAGCCGCCGCCCGTTCCATGGCGGCGGCTGACGCGTTGTTACAAGGATACCCTGACGACGACTCGTGAGCGGGCACCACTTCTACCGATCTTCCGTCCGTTTTGCACAGGCAAATGTCCCCGCTGATCACCAGCTGGCTGTTGGGGAGCACGACCAACAATCCGGCGCTGACCCGTTCGCGCCGGGTCGAAACGCGTTCCGACGTGGATGCGGATGACCGCGCGAACCGTCACGCTGCTGACGGTGACGACCACGCAGAATGCGGCGGATTGGCAAACGTTGATTGTCGGCACCTCACGAAGTCGTAGCACACTCCGCTTGCAGGTTGCTTCGTTCAGTGGGGCGGGGCTTTCTCTTCCCTGGCCCGTGCGCCAGCTCGCCGGGCACCGACCCTCGCACAGGCTTCATCACACCAGCCGTGGGAAAGCCCGCCACCGTTGTTCATGGAGCCGACGAGGCGATAGACCCGGCCGCAAGCCATGCAGACGCTGCCGATCAGGTGCCGACTGGCGCAGTAGCGGTCAGCGCGGGATTCACCGCGTTTCGACAACAGTCCAGCCAGGTATTCGACATCGTTCACCGCATCCATACTGAACGCACTGGCGCGAACGATCTGTTCGTTGGCACTCATAGACATTCAGCCGCGGCGCAAGCGAGAGACAGCGATACGGCGTCTGCACTCACCGGACACTGCTCTAGTGGGAAATACCCAGAGCCAGCTCAGCTCGCATCCTGTAGGATCTTTTACCCCGAATAGGAAATAGATCTCGTGATTCGCCTGCTGGTTCCCCTGGATGGCTCAAAACTCGCAGAACAGGCCATCCTACATGCTGCCACCTTCGCCAGTGCTTTCGAAGCGGAGCTCCACCTTCTGCAGGTCGTCGAGCCCAACACTCATGATCCGCAATTGCCGTTCGACAATTTCGACTGGGAAATGCGCTGCTCACAGTCCCAATGCTACCTGCAGGACCTTGCGCAGGCTCTGGCCGGACAGCGTATCGAGGCGCACATCCATGTCGTCGAGGGCAATCCCCCGACAGAGATCATCGAGTTCAGCAAAACGCACCGTATCGATCTGATTCTGCTGTGCACGCATGGCGCCGGCGGGATAAACCAGTTCCCCAAAGGCAGCACGGTGCAGAAGGTGATCAGCAACACCGATGCGTCCCTGCTGCTTGTGAGACCCGACGAATCGGCGCTGCGCACCGACGTGCACTACCGCCGCATTCTGGTGATGCTGGACGGTTCACGTCGTTCGGACTGGGCTCTGCAACTGGCGGCAATCATCGCTCGAGCGGCCGACGCCGAGCTGAGTCTGCTGCAGGTCGTACAGACGCCGGTACAGACGCCGGGCGTCCGCGTCAGCACCGAAGGCAGGCAATTGGCCGAACGTCTGGTCGAGCTGAACCGGATTGACGCCCAGAAGCACCTCGACGAACTGAAGAATCGCTTGCCGAGCGATATCACGGTCAGGATCCGAGTCCTTGTAGGACCGGAAATCGCGCCACTGGTGCAACAGGTCGCCGAGGAAGACGACATCGATCTGCTGGTTTTGAGCGCCCACGGCATGTCGATCGGCAACTACTGGCTGTATGGCCCCATCGCAGAATCGATCCTCGCTCATGCCTCGCTCCCACTGCTGGTGTTTCAGGATATCCAGGAACGCAGCATCACGCTGAAGCCAAGAAGCGGAACGCCGGCCAGAGCCGTTAAGGCGGAAAGGCCGCGAAATCGTGCAGAAGCGAGCTGAACCGTCAGAGACCGACTCACAACCTGACTATCTGGCCAATGTCGCCCACACGCTAGCACACGCGCACGGTTTGTCCCGACCGGAAAGGTTCCGAACTCGCCGCGTGCTGCCGACGATCACGCTAGACGCCGACTTCAAAGCCATTGCTGCCGCCCTTGCGGAACTCGACAGCGTCGAGATCGACAAGCTCGCCGGTATAGAGTGGGTTCTCGACAACGACTATGTCATTCAGCAGGCCATCGCGCTCGTCAAAGACAACACGCCCGATGACGGCTACCGTGAGCTGCCGGTGCTCGCCTCCGCACCCCATAGCCGGCAGCTGCGGGCGCTCGTTCTGGCCGACGAGCTTCTGAACGTGTGCGGCACGCCCCTGGATACAGGCTGGGCGAAACACTTTTTGACGGTCTACCAGCAGATCGAGGAATTGACCCTCGGCGAACTGTGGGCGCTGCCCAACCTGCTCCGCATCATCGTACTGAATCGGCTGGCCAACACGCTGCGGACGATGCTGGAAGCCCGGACCAACCCGGGTTCGCCGCTACCAGACTGTTCGGCAACCATTTCCGGTCACGTGATCAACCTGCGCACGCTGGCGGCCGAGGCCTGGGGCCCCTTCGTCGAATCGCTCAGCCTGGTCCACGCCATCCTGCGCCGGGATCCAGCTGCAGCCTATCCTGCCATGGACGCGGATACGCGCAATCGCTACCGCAACCAGGTCGAGGCCACCGCTCGGCGGACAGGCCGCAGCGAAGCGGACGTTGCACGTCGCACTGTCGCACTTGCTGAGGAGCAGTATGGCGAAGGCGACTCGACCCTGCGCCGCGAGGCCCACGTAGGCTTCTACCTGCTGGACAAGGGACGCAATGCCCTCGTCGAAGACCTGAACCGCAGACAGCTCTGGCGCTGGGCGATGCCCTCCTGGTTCCGGAGTCACATGCCGTGGTGGTATCTCGGCGGAATCGCCGCAGTTAGCGCCGCTCTGTTGTGGCCCGTGATGTCTTATCTGCTGGGCTCGGCAAGTCTCCCGGTCGCCATCGGTTCTGCTCCGGTGGCCCTGGTCCTGACGGTCACGGTGGCCGTCAGTCTGATCAACTGGCTCGCGGGCATCACCGCCAGGCCCCGGGTACTGCCGAAGATGGACTACTCGGCCGGCATTCCCGCGGAGTTCCCGACCGCCGTGGTCGTGCCCGCTCTACTGGTCGACGAGCCTGAAATCGCGCGTCTTCTCAGGCGCCTGGAGATCAACTACCTGGGAAATCGAGACCCGGCCCTGCGCTTCGCTCTGCTGACCGACTATGTCGATGCCAATGCGCCTGAGTGCGCGGAGGATGCTCTGCGTCTGCGCCTGGCGATCGAGGGTATCGACGCGCTGAACCAGCGCTACGGCACCGAAGACCTGCGACCGTTTTTTTTGTTCCATCGCCCACGTCAATGGAATCCAGCCGAGAAATGCTACATGGGCTGGGAACGAAAACGCGGCAAGCTAATGGAGTTCAATCGGCTGCTGCTTGGCGATCGCGAGCAGTGCGCGGCACTGCAGGTGGGCCAGATCGAGCATCTCGCGCAGGTGCGGTTCGTCATCACACTGGATGCGGATACCCAGCTGGTAGCCGGAGCGGCTCGGGCCATGGTCGGAACCCTGGCGCATCCCCTGAACCAGCCGGCCCTGGACGCTGTCAGCGGCCGAGTGGCGACCGGATACTCCATGATTCAGCCGAGGCTGGCCGTGGATCCTCAGGTGGTCGGCAAGAGCTTCTTCACCCGTGCCTTTGCCGGAGACGTGGTGCTGGACCTCTACACCCACGCCGTATCGGACATCTATCAGGACCTGTTCGACGTCGGCATTTTTGCGGGCAAGGGAATCTACGACCTTCAGGCTTTCGAACGGTCGCTGAACGGTCGCGTGCCGGAAAACGCGATTCTCAGCCACGACCTGTTCGAGGGTTTGCATGGCCGTGTCGGCCTCGCGACGGACATCGTACTGTTCGAGGACTACCCCGACACCGCACTCGCCTACGCCAGGCGATCGCATCGCTGGATACGCGGGGACTGGCAACTGCTGCCATGGCTGTTTCCCAGCGTTCCGACCCAAGGCGGCCGGGACCGAAACCGGTTTTCCCTGCTCGACCGCTGGAAGCTGTTCGACAACCTGCGCCGAAGCCTGTTCGCCCCGGCGACTGTGGCCGGATTCATCATGACCTGGACCGTACTGCCGGGAGCCAGATGGGCATGGACCCTCGGAATTCTGCTGGTGACGGTCATACCCATTGCGCTGGGTTCCGTTCATGCACTTGGCACCGGGATAGCCCAGGGCCGCACTCTGAGAGCCGTCGGAGAGCACGTTTCCTGGTCGATGCACCGCGAAGTTCTGCGTTGGCTGTTCCTGCTGGTGATGCTGCCCTATGAGAGTTACATCGCGCTGGATGCCATCGTGCGGACGCTGTGGCGTCTCTGCGTGAGCCGTCGTCATCTGCTGGAGTGGACAACCGCTTCGCAATCGATGCGTCACATCAGATCCCGCGGCAGCCAGGCCTACTTCTGGCGGCAGATGGCTGCCGCGCCCCTCACCGCCGTCGGCGTCACCGCTTGTCTCGCGACACTGACGCCAGGCTCGTTCCCGGATGCCACGCCGTTTCTCGTTGCCTGGCTGGCCGCTCCGCTCGTCGCCTTCTGGTCGACCCGAGCGAGATGGCAGGTGGAAGCGCTTCCAGTGTTCGACGACCAGCAGCGCCGGTCGCTGCGCAAGTATGCGTTTCGCACCTGGCAGTTCTTCGAACACTTTGTCGGCCCCGACAATCACTGGTTGCCACCGGACAACTACCATGAGGCGCCGGAGGTATTCGTGTCCCGAAGAACCTCACCGACCAACATCGGTTTGATGCTGCTCGCCACGGTCTCGGCCTATGACCTGGGTTTTCAAAGTCTTTCCGCCATGGTGTCGCGGTTGCGGCACAGCTTCGAGAGTCTGCAACGGCTCGAGCGCCATCGTGGGCACTACTTCAACTGGTATCGGCTCGACGACCTCTCGACCCTGGAACCGCGTTACGTTTCCGCCGTAGACAGCGGCAATCTCGCTGCGTGCCTGATGGTGTTGCGCACAACCCTGATGGCGGCCGTGGAAGCCCCGTTGCCCCTGAGGACAATGCGCTCGGGGCTGCTCGACATGCTGTTCGATCTTGCCGACACGCTGCGCAAGGTTCTGGATGGGGACGCCGTCGGAGAGCTTCAGAGGCGGCTCGACGGTATGGCCGACGAGGTTCGACAGGTTGGCCAGGATCGACCCTGGGCCGCGCTGGTGAATCGATTCGAGCGGCAGGAGCTGCCCGCCCTGCAGTCGAAGGTGCTGGCGGTTCTGAAAGACAGGAAAGGCGGCAACATTGCCACCGAAGAGTTCAATGAGCTGCGCCGCACCTTCAATACGATTCGCGGGCACCTCAACGCCTGCGCGCATGAGATCGATCTGGCGCCCTGGCTCGAATGGCAGGCCGTCGTCACCGGCGATACCGGGATCGATGAACGCCTCAAATCGCTATGCCGGAGCCGCCGCATTCCGAGTCTGAACGAAGTCCCCTTCATGTGCGACCAACTGAAAGCCGAGCTCGACGATATCGAAGCGTTGAACGACGGCACTGCGAGGACACAGAACGGCAACGGGCCGGGCCTTGCGGCACATCTCGGGGAACTCCGGCAGCAGCTCGACAAAGCAGCAACCGAAGCGCTGAAGCTGGCCGAGACGGCTTCCGACCTTGCGCGCACTTCGGCACGATTGGTGGCGCAGATGGATTTCGGATTTCTCTACGACCGCAAGCGCCACCTGCTGCGCCTCGGCTACACCGCAACCACCGGAGAGTACGACCCCAACTACTACGATCTGCTGGCTTCCGAAGCCCGGCTGGCAAGCTTCGTCGCCATTGCCAAGGGGGACCTTCCACAGGAGCACTGGCTGCACCTGGGCAGACCGTTCACGCGCGTCGGCGACAAACGCGGCCTCGCTTCCTGGAGCGCCACGGCGTTCGAGTATTTCATGCCCCACCTGCTGATGCGGGCGCCCGCGCAGAGCCTTCTGGGCGAAAGCTGCCAGGTTGCCGTGGAGCAGCAACGGAAGTTCGCCGACAGATTCGATGTTCCGTGGGGCATCTCGGAATCCGCCTACTACCAGATCGACAAGCAGGCGCACTATCAGTACCGCGCGTTCGGCGTGCCCAATCTCGGCCTGCGCCTCGAGACCGACCATCGTCTGGTCATCTCACCTTACTCGTCTGCACTGGCCCTGCCATTCTCGCCCGTGGATGTCCTGGACAACCTCCGACGACTGGAAGGCATGGACATGCTCCGCCGCTACGGTTTCCTGGAAGCGGTGGATTTCGGTCCCAGCGTTTCGAGGCACGAGAAGCGTGCCCGGATCGTCCAGTCCTACATGAGCCATCACCAGGGGATGATTCTCGGAGCCCTTAACAACGCCTTGAACAACAACGTCCTGGTCGAGCGCTTTCACTCGGATCCGAGCGTCGCCGGCTACGACCACCTGCTCTACGAGCAGGTGCCGCCCGGCACCGCCGAACCCATCGGCTGGCGGGACAGCGAGCCGGACAAACGCCCCTCACCGCTGCCGCATGCTCTGGAGAGCTGGCAGATTCCTGCGTACCTCAAGTCGCATCAGCTCAAAGTGCTGTCCAACGGGCACTACCAGGTCGTGCTCAATCACAACGGCTTGAGCAGCAGCTCCTGGGACGGGCTGTCTCTGTGCCGCTGGCAGCCGGACCCCTGCGACCTTCAGGGCACTTGTCTTTACCTCAAGGATCTGGACTCGAAGATCATCTGGTCTGCGGGATCACAGCCCATCCCACCGAGTGACATCGCCGACTGCGATATTCATTTCTCTCCGCATATGGCTGAGTTCCATCGTCGCGATCATGGAATACACCTGACCATGGCCGTTACGGTATCCGCTGACGACGACGTGGAAGTCCGCAAGGTGGTTCTGACCAATGACAGCGATCGTCCAAGACGACTGCTGCTCGTCAACTACGCGGAACCCGTTCTTGCCCGCCAGCGCGATCACGACCGCCATCCGGCATTCAACAGGTTGTTCATAGACGTGACCCGGTCGCTCGCCGACGGTGTCCTGCTGGCACGGCGTCGCCCTCGAGAGACCAGCGAGCGCCCTCTCTACTTCGCTCATGCCGTCAGTGAGTTTTCCGGTTACGAACGACGCCAGATGTTCTTCACAGATCGCAAGGCGTTTCTCGGGCGCGGCGGCTCAATCACGGCTCCAGCGCAGCTCATGAGCAACGAGTTCGCTGACGAACGCGTTCAGGACAACGCGCTGGATCCGATCATGGCGGCAGGGATCGAAATCGAGCTGCCTCCACGAGCCGTCGCCCGCCTGGCGTTCATCTTCGCGGTTGCTGACAACCGCATCGACGTGATGAAGAACATCGCGACCTACCGGTCGGCGCCGCGAGTCGACTGGGCCTTCCAGAGAGCGCAGCTGCGCAGCCGCGGCATGCTTTCTGACCTCGGAATATCTCCCCCGGACGTGTCACGGGTGCTGGCTCTATTGTCCGGCGTGTACGCCGCGAGCCCGAAGTTGCGTGCCAGCGCCTTCGATCGCACCCAGTCCCGGGCGATTCAGTCAGTGCTCTGGTCCAGGGGCATTTCCGGAGATCTGCCGATAATGCTCCTGCATGTTCGAGGCTTCGAAGACACCAGACTCGCCGAGGAACTGGTTCGTACGCACATCTACTGGGACCGGCAGCAGGTGGCAGTGGACCTGGTTCTGCTCGACAGCGAGATCGGAAGCTACGCGCAGCCGACCAGAACGCGTCTGAGCAGGATGGTCGAGGACTCCCGCAACCGCTGGCGCCACTATTCGCAGGGTAACGTCTTCATCGTGCCGACCGTGGAGCTTACACCGGACGACCGGCAACGCCTGTTCTCAGCGGCCTGGCTGATCGTAGATCCGGACAAGGGGGGCATCGACGACCAGCTCGCACTGCTCGACGAACGCCGGGTCGAGCTACCGCCTCTGGTGCCCATGCCTTCCACCCCGCTGACACGGGAATCGACGCCGGCCCTGGTTCGGCCTGACGATCTGCGGTTCGACAACGGAATCGGCGGATTCAGCACCGACGGCAGGGAATACGTGATCTTCCTCGGCACCGGTGAGACCACACCGGCACCCTGGAGCAACGTCATTGCCAATCCCGACTTCGGCTTTCTGGTCACCGACAGCGGCTCGATGAGCACATGGGCGGGGAACAGCAGCGAACATCGCCTGACACCCTGGCACAACGACCCGGTCCGCGACCCGACGGGAGAGGCGATCTTCCTGCGGGACGAGGAGACTGGCATGGTCTGGTCACCAACGCCACAACCCATGCCCGATGACCACCCCTACGAAATACGCCACGGCGCAGGCTACTCGGTCTTCAGACACCAGGCGCAAGGTATGAGACAGGAAGTGAGGGTTTTCGCGGACACTCGGGACCCAGTCAAGGTGGTACATCTGACCTTGAAGAACTGCTGGAACCGCCCGCGCCGAATCACCGTGACCTACTACGTAGAGTGGGTGCTGGGTCTCGACAGAGAAGCCGGCAGACGCTACATCGTGTCCAGCTACGATGCCGTGGCGCCTATGCTGTGCGCGCGCAACAGCTTCAGCCCGGGCGCCTCGGGAACGGCGTTTCTCACGACCAGCGACGACATCCACGGATTTACCACGGACCGGCGGGAGTTTCTCGGCCTGGACGGAGATCCGCGAAAGCCCGCCAGCTTGTCGCGCATCGGTCTTTCCGGCAGTACCCAGGCGAATGCGGATCCCTGCGCGGTGCTACAGGTCCACGTGGATATCGACCCGGGTTCCAGCTACGAACTGCACTTCGTTCTGGGCGAAGGACGAGATCCCGAGCACGCGGCTGAGCTGGCAATGCGCTATCGACACACAGACGAGCGAGCGGCCTGCTGGAATCGGGTCAACGAGCTGTGGGATCGCCTGCTGGGAAGTCTCCAGGTCCAGACGCCCGACGAGGGACTGAATGTCATGGTCAATCGCTGGCTTCTGTACCAGACAGTGGCATGCCGACTCTGGGGGAGGACCGCTCTGTACCAGTCCGGTGGCGGCTTCGGGTTCCGCGATCAGCTCCAGGACACCCTGGCACTGACAGGCGTGGAACCGTCGCTGACCCGTGCCCAGATTCTGCGAGCCGCCGGCGCACAGTTTCACCAGGGGGACGTGCTGCACTGGTGGCACGAGGACCCACTGCGCGGCGTTCGCACCCGCTGCTCGGACGATCTGCTGTGGCTGCCCTACGTGACCGCGCACTATGTTCGAACCACCGGCGACGAATCCATTCTGAACGAGCAGATCGCCTATCTCGATGCGCCAGAACTTGCCAGCGAAGAAGACGAGCGCTATGCAGAATACCCGGCGACGACCCCTCCAGAAGCGCTGATCGATCATTGCCACCGTGCCATGGAGCGTGCTTTCCGGCTGGGCGCGCACGGCATTCCGCTGATCGGCTCCGGAGACTGGAACGACGGGTTCAACCGGATGGGAATCAAGGGACGCGGGGAGAGTGTGTGGCTTGGATGGTTCCTGACCGTGGTGTGCCGGAATTTTGCATGGCTGTGCGAGCAGGTGGGCGACCATCACTCGGCCAGCCGATACTCGAAGCGCGCCGACGATCTCGTGCTTGCGACGGAAACGGCTGCCTGGGACGGCAACTGGTACGTGCGCGCCTACGACGACGAAGGCAACCCCGTCGGGTCAACCGGGAACGACGAGTGCAGCATCGAGCTGATCGCGCAGACCTGGGCGGTACAGGCCGATGCCCCGAATCCGCAGCATCTGCACCAGGCCATGAAGTCCGTGGAGCAATATCTGTTGGGCGACGGGATCCTGCGACTGCTGGCCCCGCCCTTCCAGCACAGCGAGTCCGATCCCGGCTACATCAAGGGTTATCCGCCCGGCGTTCGCGAGAACGGTGCCCAGTACTCGCATGCCGCTGCCTGGGCGGGATGGGCCTACGGTCTGCTGGGAAACGGTGATGGCGCGCTGGAGGTGTTCAACTGCGTAGCGCCGGTCAGGCACGCCGGCAGCGCCGACGCGGTCGCCCGGTACCAGGTCGAGCCGTACGCAGTTGCTGCCGACATCTATGGCACGGCGCCCTACCTGGGTCGCGGGGGCTGGACCTGGTACACCGGCGCAGCGGGATGGGCCTACCGGCTGGCAGCGGAAGTCATCCTGGGCATACGACAAGCGGGTACGCAGCTCGAGATCAAACCCTGCCTGCCGAAGAACTGGAGCGGCTACCAGGCGCAACTGACGCTGGGCGAACGCAGTTTCGATATTGACATTGAGCGGAATCCAACGGAGCCGCCAGGCACGTTTCTCGACGGCGAACTTCAAGCCGACGGAGTCATTCATCTGGGAGCAGCCCGCGGCTCACACAAGGTCCTGGTTCGTCTTGCAGACTGATTCGGCCCTTCGTTAGACGACCTCGAAGGTGCCTTCGAGGGCTACCGAACAGACGGTGCCCCAATCCATCATCCATTCTCCACAACCTTCACTTCACGCGTGCCAGCGCAGCATGAACGACGAGCCGCACGGGCCAATCGAATTCACCAGCAGCGCAAGGGCCGCACAGCTGTCCGCCGACACCGCGGTGCGCTCACAGGGCAGATGCGAGCATCCACCGCGAAGCGCAGCCATGAGAATCCGGGTCGGCTTCGAAATGGCCTACGAGTTTCCCGGTCCGACGCCGATGCTCCTGGCGCTGAACATTCATTATTCGCGGGCGGCCGATCTCGTCCGTCCGGACTATCTGATCACCGAGCCAGCGGTACCACTTAACGCCTACCGCGACGGCTTCGGCAACTGGTGCACCCGCCTCGTCGCACCCGCCGGGGCTTTCGTGGTGCGTACGGATGCCCTGCTCGACGATTCCGGAATGCCCGATGTGGTGGCCGAATGCGTCGAGCAGTCACCGGTCGAACACCTGCCGGAATCCACGCTCCTTTATCTGCTGGGCAGTCGCTACTGTGAGACCGACCGCCTTTCCGAGACCGCCTGGCAGCTGTTCGGAGCAACGCCGTCGGGCTGGAGGCGCGTTCAGGCGATCTGCGACTTCGTTCATGGACACATCCGATTCGACTACCAGCACGCCAGCGGCACACGCACGGCGCTGGAGGCCTATCAGGAACGCCGCGGCGTCTGCCGGGACTACGCCCATCTGGCAATTGCCTTTTGCCGTGCCATGAACATTCCGGCACGCTATTGCACCGGATACCTCGGCGACTTCGGTACCGCGCCGCCCTATGGACCCATGGACTTGGCCGCGTGGATGGAAGTCTGGCTGGGCGATCGCTGGTACACCTTCGACCCGCGCAACAACACGCCACGCATCGGCCGCGTTCTCATGAACCGCGGGCAGGACGCCTGCGACGTTGCGTTGGCCTGCACGTTCGGGCCGAATATCCTGCGACGGTTCAAGGTATGGACTGACGAAGTTCCGGTGATCCGAGAAGTTCACCACGGAACGAGCAGCCATCCCGGCAGGTTGAGCCCATGACCTATTGTGTCGGAGTGAAGCTCGAGGAAGGCCTGATATTCGCAAGCGACAGGCGTACGCATGCCGGCGTGGACAACCACGCCAGATTCTGCAAGATGACGGTGTTCGAGCGGGACGGCGACCGGGTGCTGGTGCTTCTCAGTTCAGGCGCCCTTGCCGGTACCCAGGCAGTGATCAACGTGCTGCGCCAGCGTGCCACCGGGGAGCCTCCCCACATCTGGAGCGTCGGCTCGGTCTTCGACGTGGCGAACCTCGTGTCGGATGCGATGCGCGACATCGAGCGCCGCGACGGACCCTCTCTCGAGGCCAGCGGCCTCCGCTTCAATGCCTCGTTCGTCCTGGGCGGGCAGATCACGGGCGAAGCCATGCGCCTGTTCCGACTCTACGCCGAGGGCAACTTCATTGAAGCCGGCAGCGACACGAACTTTCTGCAGACCGGCGAGACGAAGTACGGAAAACCCATCCTCGACCTGGCCGTGACATCCGGGGCGACTCTGGAGGACGCGACCAAATGCGTGCTGGTGTCGTTCGACTCGACGATGCTGAGCAATCTGTCCGTGGGCATGCCTATCGACCTGCTCTGCTACGCGAACGACAGCCTGCGCGTCACGATGAGGCGGCAGTTCAACCAGGGCGACGTCTACTTCGAGGCACTGACGAAACAGTGGCTGGACGGTACTCGACGGGTGTTCCGCGAGCTGCCAACGCTGGATTGGGACGCGACGCCTCGCCGGGTCATCCCGTAACACCGGGCGTCGCTGCAAGCGCCTGGACCAGCGAGGCCGCGACGGCGCTCCGTAGTTCAATCCATGCAGTGCCGCCCCGGGCGACGAAACGCTGATTCACTTCAAGCTCAATACCCAGGTAGACCTCGTCCGGATAGCGCTCACGCAGCACCGCCGTAAGCCCGTCGCCACGGCCGCGGTATGGGTAGTTGCGCCGCAGACGCAGGCCCGGCAGCCGCCGCCTGAGACAGCGCTTCCACACGCCCGCGAACGCCCGCTCGCCCATGCGTCGCGGATCGTACAACCAGGCGACGTCGGCAAGCCGCTTCCTCCCGTTCAGCACAGGCGTGAAGCTGTGAGACGCAATGTGAAGCACCCGGTCCCCGGCGGCGATGTACTGAGCAACTGCCGCTTCGACGGCATCCCGATGGGGTCGGTAGTATCGATCGGTGATCTCCTCCCGCCACCGCTTCGGCAATGATCGCGTGACCTCAGAGAACAGCTGCGGGTGGCCGATCGAACGGTTCAGATCGATCAGCAGCCGCGTGGTCGTTGCTACGTGCAGCGGAACGTGCAGCGCATCCGCGAGCACTCGGGCCACGTCCAGCGCCCCCGGGTCCCAGCCGCGATGACTGTCAAGCAGCGTCGCGTGGCGTTCGAAGAGTGCACCGTACGCTGGTGGGACGTCCCGCCCTGCATGCTCGCAGGTGACGACGGGAACGGTTCGATTCGGTTGTTGCTCGAGGACGACGTTCCGACTCCGCTACGCCCCGGGATTCATGGCAAGCGCCCGGTGAAAGAGCATCCGTGCCGCGCGGTTGAGCCTGGCCGCCAGCAGACACCCGGCAACCAGGTATGCCGGGAACACGGTCATGCAGTTCATGAAACGATCTCCTGAAGCGCTGCTGTCCGTCGCCAGGAGATCCCGCAGTTCGTAGTCAGACCACCCAACCATGCGATCACTCTAGCGTATTATCGACGGCTGAACGAGGCTGTACGTCGCCGGGCCGAGGAATGGCGCGCACGTGCGCTGACGAACAGACGACGGGTGATCGCAGCCTCTAGTCTCTCCGCGAGTTCCGAAGTACGCCCTGGTACATGGGCGCCATCGAAGTTGATCGAGCAATCCCCGGGGTCCCGGCCATACCTAGAGTCTGCCTGATGTCGCCGGTTGCGAACGCGTTGCCCCGCGTTCGGCGCGGTCGACACCAGGCGTGAAATCAACGTGGAGAGTCACTATGTCTACGAGAAATCGAAAATCGCTCGGATCCGGGCTGGTCGGCATTGTCGCTGCGGCGACCCTGTTGGCCGTCTCGGTCCCCGCACTGGCCGGCCCCGAAGCAGGCGAGCGCACATTCACGATCGCCGGCACCGGCGGCAGTGATCAGGATTTCAACAACAATACCTTCGGATTTTCCGGGCAGCTGGGGTGGTTCCTGTCCGCTCAAACGGAAGTCGGTGTTCGTCAGAGCGCCGCGTTTGTCGCAATCGATGGTGGGGATGACAGCTGGGCCGGATCGACTCGCGGCTTCGCCGACTACCATTTCGGTTCAGGCGAAGTGCTTCCGTACATCGGCGCGAATCTCGGCGGGGTCTACGGAGAGGACGTCAATGAAACCCTCTCGGCGGGCTTAGAGGCCGGGTTGAAGTGGTACGTGAAGGAGAAAACGTTCATTGCTCTGCAGGCGGAGTATCAGTTTCTGTTTGACGACGCCGACGAATTCGACAACAGATTCGGCGACGGAGCGGTCTTCTACACGCTCGGTGTCGGCTTCAACTTCTGATACCGGCCCAGGACTCGCTGACACTGCATGCCGGCGTGCACAACGGATGAAGTCGCGAGACGAACATGCGTCGAGACCGGACCGATCGATGCTCTGGTTCTACGCGTAACCGAAGTGCCTGGCGATCCATCGCACGTTGGCAGCTGGCGCTCGAGTGCGCGCTGGTCGCGGAAGCCGAATCGCAGGGGACGCGGCGCCTGGCTGATACACGCCAACTCGACGTGGCCATCGCTTCAATGAGCGCATGCCGCGCGGGCACGAAGGACGCGCCCGTCAGTTCGCGGTGGTGTTCGCAAGCGTACCGACCGAGGGTGCGGTCGGGCGTCAAACTGTCGTTCCTATCAGGAGACACTGACCATGACCCATGCGAATAGATTCAGAACCGTGGTGATCCTCGGCGCGCTTTTGGGTGCGCTGTCCGCCTGCGAAAAGCAGGGCCCGATGGAAAAGGCCGGCGAGAGTGTCGACGAGGCGCTCGAGAGCTCCGCCGACAAAATGGAGGAGATCGGAGACGACGTCAGAGACGCGGTATCTGACGACACGAAGTAGTTTCAGGCCTGCAGCATGCGACAGTGTACTGACGCCGATTCCGCGCGTATCAACCGCCCAGGCGTTGCAGCGTGCGGCAGGCCCTTTTTCCGATGTGGCGACCGCCTGCCTCGCGGTCAAAACCTGAACTTCCTCTTGCAGATCCTCGCACTCAGCTCCGCTACCCTGGCCGGCTGCGCGACACTCCCGCGCTCGGGGTCGGAAGCGCCCGCGACGCAAAGCGATCGGGTCGACTTCGAAGGCCCGCAGGGATTGGTTTCTCAGGCAACCAGCAATGCAATCCTCGACAGTCTGGACAGTGATCAAACCAATTCCACCCTTCTAGCGAAGCATCAGGCGTACGAACAGTCAGTCAACAGCGGCAGCCCGCTGGTTCTCGGTAACAGGCTGACCCTGCTGCAGAATGGTCCTGCCACCTATGCCGCAATGTTCGAGGCGATACGCGGCGCCACTGACAGTATCAACGTTGAAACCTACATATTCGAAGGCGGCGTCGTCGGCCAGCAGTTCTCCGATCTGCTGCTGGAACGGCAATCAGCCGGTGTCCAGGTCAACGTGATTCACGACAGCATTGGTTCGCTTATGACGCCTGAGGGTTTCTTCGATCGGCTGCGCGACGGTGGCGTCGAGGTGCTCGAATTCAATCCCGTGAATCCTTTTTCCGGCCGCAAGGGCGACTGGCTGATCAACAACCGTGATCATCGTCGCCAGTTGATTGTGGATGGTCGGATTGCGTTCACCGGTGGTGTCAACATCAGCGATACCTACGGGAGTGCGCCGCGTCATCGTCGCCGTAGAAGAAGCGGCCCTGCGGAGGACGATGTGTCCAGTGGCTGGCGCGACACGCACATCCAGATCGAGGGCCCCGTAGTAGCCGAGTTCCAACGGCTCTTCCTGGAAACATGGGCACGTCAGGAAGGGGTTCAACTCGCAGTTCGAGACTACTTTCCACAACTGCCGGATCAGGGCGATGGTATTGTACGCGCGGTTGGTAGTACTCCGGATGACCCGCGGAGTCTGATCTATCTGACGCTGATGTCGGCAATACGCAACGCGGAGAGATCGGTACACCTGACAATCGCCTACTTTGCGCCGGATCCTCAATTGATGGAAGCGCTTACCGAGGCCGCGAGTCGTGGCGTCGACGTTGTCCTGGTACTTCCCAGCTACTCTGATTCCTGGCCGATCTTCCACCTCGGCCATGTGTACTATGCGCAGCTGCTGAAAGGCGGCGTCAAGATCTACGAGCGTCGTGGCGCCGTCATGCACGCCAAGACCGCTTGTATCGACGGTATCTGGTCGACAATCGGTTCTACGAATCTGGACTGGCGCAGTTTTCTGCACAACGACGAGATCAATGCCGTGGTGCTTGGTCGGGATTTCGCGCGACAGATGGAAACCATGTTTGCGGAGGACATCGAGCAGTCTCAGGCCATGGAACTGGAGGCCTGGAAGCGCCGCCCATGGTCAGCGCGAATCAAAGAGCAGATTGCCCGGCTCGGCGCATACTGGCTGTAGTCGCTCCGATGATGAAACCCGGGCTTCTCTGACCTTCGTCCGGGTCTCGCTTGTGTCTTCGAGATGGTCTGCCATCTGCCACCGAGTGGTGACCAGGATGTTCGGCCAGCACGCTGAGTATCGAATTCCGTTGCGCAAACACCGCCAGGAATCCGCGGTGATTAGGATTCGACGGTCCCTGTACGCCAGCGCACGGATGCGGCGACGCCAATGCTGCACCATGACGCTTCCCTAAATCATCACGAAGAGCTCCCATCATGAAAACTGCAAAGTACTTCTACTATCCGGTCCTGGCGTTGTTCCTGGTATCCGTCGTCGGCTGCGCTGGCAACCGCTCCCAGGAAAGCACCGGAGAGTACTTCGACGACACCTGGATCACCACGAAGGTGAAAGCGGCCCTCGTCGGCGACGACGTCGTCAAAGCGACCGAAATCAACGTGGAAACGTTCAAGGGTTCAGTCCAGCTGAGCGGCTTCGTGTCCTCGGAAGCGGCGATGGCTCAAGCGGTAACGCTGGCCGAAAACGTGCAGGGCGTTAGCTCGGTCAAGAACGACATGCGCGTTAAGTAACCCGACACCACCGGCCACGGTCGACACGGTGGCCGGTAGCGCGCGCCCGGCAGTGGACCGTATGGCCACCAACGCACACGATGCCGTGGACCGGATTGCGGCCGTCGCTGCCCAGGCCGCTGACTCTCTCGGCGTGAAAGGTGATCAGCTGAACGACGCCCAGAAAAAATTTACCGCAGGGACGCGCGACTATGTGCGCGAACACCCCGCAGCCGCTCTGGGTATCGCAGTCGCCGCCGGCTACGTTCTGAGCCGTCTGCTGTCGAACCGTTAGTGGATTAGCCTCCACGTGGTGCCGCTACTGTTCGGAATCGTCATCTCCTAAGTGCGGTTCACATTCTGGACGGCATCAATGCCTCGATTCAGAAGTACATGCTCATCCTTCTGACCACCAACCTGCTGGTCGGAATGCTTTGCTGGGTGGCGTTTCGCTGGATCGGGCTCGACAACGCTGGCGCGTGGGCTGCTGCGGCCGGACTGCTCCACCTCACCCCCTACCTCGGCCCCGCCGCCACCGCAGCAGCGGTCGGTATGGCTGGCTTCATGCAGTTCGGCTCGTTCGCGATGGCGATTGCGCTCGCCGGCACGTCGCTGGCGATTGCCACCCTGGTCGGGACCTTCGTGACGACCTGGATGACCGGCAGATCGCCAACATGAACCCGGCAGCCGTGTTCATCTCGCTGCTGTTCTGGGGCGGGCTCCGGGGTGTGTGGGGTCTTCTGCTCGGCGTTCCCATCGTGGTCATTCTGAAAGTCGTGTCGCAGCACATGGTTTTTTCTAAGATTCTGACTCTGTGTTCGCTTCCGAACAGAGCGCCCGACCCCGGAAGACTATCGTTCGACTTGCTGGACCGACTCTCCGCCTCCCCCTCGGTCTGGAGCCGAACTCCCCCTGAGTCCGACTCCACCCGGTTCAGCACGTGGCCCGCTCGCGTGAGCAATCGCGCCAGCGGGCTTTTCTTCGCGCCAGTGCTGGTCCGCGCTCGCCTTGTGGGGCCTCCGGTTCTCCTGCCCTCCGCTCACGCGAATCTTTCTCGTGGCTGCACTGCCGGGCAGTGACCTTCGGGGCTCCTGGGCTTCACGCCACACAACGCACTGCGACACCTTGACCACTGCCCCGATGCCAGACCGGTAACTGCGTCTTCATCACGCCGGCGTGTATCGGGAACGGAAACGCCGGCCAGCAGACCCAGTAGCGCACCGATCAATGCCGGAACAGGACCCCATCGACGGAGCAATCGATACGCTAGTGTAGCCCCTACGACGCAGGCCAACCCTACGATCAGGAAGAAGATCCCCATCGATGCAGTCCAGGATTATTCGAAACAGCGCATTCCAGCCAGCACGCTTGGAACAAAGGCTCCACTCGACGACGCCATGGATCCTATGTTTGGATGAGTGGCACACGATCGACGACGTCGCCAGACGATGCAGCTTGTTGGGCCTGGAGATACAGACGTGAACGAGGCTGACCTGACGCGCTTCGGGCCGAAGATCTTCAAATGTGAGCAGGGAAGATCAAGCTCCCACTCGGCGGCATTCAAGGCCGTCGAGGGTCCGGCGAAGCTCGTCGTCCAGAACGACGGCATCGACGACGCAAGGCTCACGATCAATGGCCGCCACGTAGTCGAGCTGCAGGACCTGCACGCGAATGGCGAACTCGTCGTACCGCTGAACCTCGAGAGGGAGAACACGATAGCGTTCGGCGCTGGCGGCCGGTCCGCCGGAGCGCTCCGCGTTCGCGTGACTCAGGTCACCCGGGCCGATCTCGGACTCGTTCGCCAGGGATACTTCGGGCTGAACAGCAGCGACATGGAACGCCAGCGCGCCTTCTACGACACGTTGGGCTTCATCGGCGAGATCTACCCCGCCGGACCGGAGACGAGTACCACCTTTGCGCGGTCGCTCGGGTTTGAGGATGACTACCTGATCTACGTCTCCCTGCACAGCCTCGAAGATCCGCCCACGATGCCCTTCGTCGATACCGTGCAATTCCGGGGCGATTCGTATCGTGGCGAACCGCCCTACGCCCGGCTCAACCACATCGGTATGGCCTACGCCACCTACTCGACCAGCGACCTCGATGGCGCCTATGCCTATCTCCAGTCCAAGGGCGTGGCGATCGTTTCGCCCCCGACGCTGGCACCCAATGGCGAGCGGTTCGTGTTCCTGAAAGACCAGGACGGCGCCTTCCTGAAGTTGATCGACGTTGCCGACGGTAATGCACGGACACCCGGTCCCAACCTGGTGCGGCTGGTGAATACGAACATGAACGTGGCCGATCTCGAGCGGTCGCGTGAGTTCTATCGACTGCTCGGCTTCACCGAATCCCAGCCCGGCTCGCAGGCCGGCTCGGGTGAGTTCGCCGCAGCCCACGGCTTCGACGGCCCGATCGACTTCGAAGGCGAGGACGTCAGTCTCGGCGAAGGTACCGACGGCGCGACGATCCAGTTGCGGCAGTGGAAAAGCCCCTTCGACCCTGCGCCCCCTTATCCACCGCCGGTCAATCACCTGGGCATCGACCGGATCAACTTCTACGTGAAGGATCTGACCGCGACGATCAAGACGATGAACGAGCTCGGTTTCGAGCAGCTGGGCCCGATTGGCGGCGGCCCCGAATTCGGCATCGTGTTCTTCTTCGACCCGGACGGCATCAAGGTGCAGTTTGCAGGGCCGCGAACCGATCAGGGGTAGGGCAGCCATCGACGATCCACGCCGATAGCATGCTAGGCTGCCGGGCACGCCCAGGCCGACGTCATTCGCCATGTCAGCAGCCTCGAAAACCGGCAGCGTCCAGCTAGCGGACCAGTCCGCCTCGACGATCCTGCACCGCACCCTGGCTGAGGCTGTTGCGGCGTTTCCTGCCGCACTCGCCAAGGCCTCGCTACCCGAGGATCCACAGATATTCCGCCAGCGCTACGTCGACGTGCTGCCGCGCTTCGAGGCAGCCCGGCTGGCGAGCAGCGAGCGCAGTGAGATCGCCAGAACGTTGTCGGCGGCCACCGGGCGCCGCCTGCTCTGGGAGGGTCCGGACGGCGCTGTCCCGTTGGCACACGCCCTGGAAATCACGGCAGCGCCGCTGGCGCTCGATTCCCTCGAGCCCTGCGCTGATCCCGGCTGGGAACCGCAACTGGTGTATCGGGGCGAACGCTGGTCGGCAGCGCAGATCCCGGAACTCGGCGACAGGCTGATGACGCGCCACGTGATCACTCCGGCAGCGGCAGAAGCCCTGACCTGGCTCGCCGAGAATCGACTCCAGCAGGGCGCGTTCACCCTCAGCGGACGCCGGATCGTCATGCTGGGTGCGAACGCGGAGATGGCGCCGACGCGCGCCTGGCTGGAGGCCGGCGCCGAGGTGCTGTGGCTCGACGTGGTACCGCCACCGTCGGACTGGCTCGAATCGTTCAGCCCGGCCGGACGACTCAGCTGGCCGCGCGAAGGCAGCGCTGACCTGCTGACCGCGCCGCAGGCGATCCTGGCAACGATCGTCGAGTTCGCCGACGGTCGACCGGTCGACCTTGGCCTCTACGCCTATGCACCAGGTCAGGCCCGGGAGATGCGGCTCACCGGCGCCATGAACGCCATCGTCGACGCAGTGCCCCGGGAGCTTATCGCCAGCGTGACCATGCTGGTCTCCCCGACCACGCCGACGTCGCTCACCGCCACCGAACAGGAGCTCGTGATCCGGCGCCGGCAGTCCCGACCGGTCTGGGAAGCCATGCTTGCGGCAACGGGACTGCTGGGCCGGGGCGGCGGCTACGAGGCGATCGCCAACGCCGCCGCCACGCGCACCGTGGTGTCCATCCAGGGCGCCAGCTACCAGGCCGCTCAGTACCTCGGCAAGATCATGACCGCCGAGTGCTGGGCCAGCCACGGCGCCCCCGATCAGGACGCGCCGCACCCGCTGCGGGTATCGGCCAACAGCGCGGCAATCACCCGCACCCGCTCCCTGGACCACCCCGTGTTCGCTGCCGCCTTCGGCGGCGCCGGCGCCTTCGGCGTGGAGTCCTTCACGCCGCGCCAGTCGCGCGCGGTGAACGGGATGCTGGCGGTGCGCGACTGGCTGCACCCGGAAACCCCCGTCCCCGGCGCCGTCCGCGTGCACGGCGGACTTCATACGCTGCCCTACCCGCTCGAATCAGCGCTGCGCATCGCCGCCGTCTTCGGCTTCGCGCGGTCACCGCGGTTGCTGCGAGGGTTGTTGCAGCGCTGAGTGAGATCAGGCTCGGTCCCGTGAACTACCATAGGCTATCAGGGTGCACCGGCATACCGGTAAGATGATGGGCCGCCCAGGCCAGGCCCCATGCTCATGACCGACGTTACCACCTGTCCGATCCACGACATCAACCCGATGCTTCCGGACAACCTCGCCAACCCCTGGCTGATGAACAAACGCCTGCGCGACGAAGCCCCCGTGTTCCGCGACCCGAACACGGGTATCTACTTCATCTCGCGCTACGCCGACGTGGTGGCCATGGCCCAGGACTACAAGACCTTCTCCAGCGTGATGCCGGGAGCGACCACGCGGGCCGTGAACTCGGAAGACCCCAAAGCGCAGGAGATCATGGACGAGGGATACCCGAACGTCGCGACCATGCTCACCCAGGATCCGCCCCTGCAGCGCCGCTACCGCAAGTTCGTGGACGGCGCCTTCTCGCCGGCCAACCTGAAAAAGCTCGAGCCTTACATCGAGCAGACGTCTCACGATCTCATCGACCGTTTCGCCGACCGGCGACACTGCGAGTTTCTCAACGAGTTCGGCGTTCCCCTGCCGCTCACCGTGATCGCCTCGCAGATCGGCACGCCGCTTACAGATCTGCCCAAGCTGCGGCGCTGGACGGAAGCCTTCATCGGCAATCTCAGCCAGCAGCTGAACACCGATCAGATTCGCGCCGCCGCGCGCGACATCCTGGAGTTCCAGCGCTACTTCGTGGCGCGCATGGACGAACGGCGCACCGAGCCCAGAGACGACATCCTGTCCATGGTGGTGAACGGCAGCATCGACGGCGAGAAAGCCCTCGACAATGCCGAGTGCCTGTCGATGCTGTCGCAGATTCTGGTGGCCGGCAACGAGACCACCGCAGCCTCACTGACCGAAGGTATCTGGTTGCTGATCAATCACCCCGATCAGTACGACCTGGTACGTAACGATCCGTCACCCGAGCGCATCCGGGCGCTGGTAGAAGAGGTACTGCGCATCTCGAGCCCATCGGCCAACATGTTCCGGCGCACCACGTGCGAGGTGACACTACACGGGGTGACGATTCCGCAGAACTCGGTCTGCTTCGCACGTTTCGGATCCGCGAATCAGGACGAGGCGCAGTTCGAGGACGCGGCCCGCTTCGACATCAGGCGAACCAACCTGAAGGATCACGTCGCCTTCGGCAAAGGCGTGCACCATTGCCTGGGCGCAGCACTCGCTCGGCGCGAGATGAACGGGGCGTTCAAGGTGATCTTCGAACGGCTGGAGAACTTCCGGCTGCGGGAGGCCGCACCCCAGCCGCGCTTCGCGCCCAACGCGCTGCTGCATGGGCTAACGGATCTGCAGCTGGCGTTCGACGTGATCGGGTAATCCAGGCCGATTAGCCAAGCGGTTCAGTTCCGGGAAATGCGCGGCCGCATTCGGTTCGACTCATCGGGTAAGCACCGCTTCATCGTTCTTGCAGGCCGGCCTGCTTGAGACGCCAGAGAAGAACATCCAGGCGATCCTGGCCGAAAAAGGGTTCGCCTTCGAATGCGCAGGTCGGCACGCCCCAATGCCCGGCCTTGTCATGGTCGGCCTGATTCTGAGCGATTTCCGATTCCAGCCTGCTCGCATCTTTGGTGACTTGTCGATCCATCTCCTTCAGTGACAACCCGGCCCGATCAGCGGCCTGCGCGAGATGGTCACCTTCGTGCCAGTCCGTCGTCCCACCCCAGATGAGACGTGATACTTCGTCGGCGAACTCAATACCCTTGCCATGACCCGCCGCAATCGCACCCAGCCGGGTCAGCCGGTGAATGTACGGCTGCTCCTCCCCTGTTCTGCGTTGTCCGTCCTGATCCACGTACTGCACGACCGGGTCCGGCTTCGGCCAGACAAACGGCAGACCCAGAAACTCGGAAACGCGAAACACATCCGTCATGAAATAGGAGAACCATTGCGGCTGAACCGCCTGAAAAAACTCAGGCGTTCTGATTGCAATCGGATACACCGGCCGAAGGTTCACCGCAAGATCGTACTGGTTCTGCCACTGCCTCAGCCTTGGTGTTGCAAGGTAGGACCAGGGACTCCTGAACGACCAGAAGACATCAATCGCAAGTTGATTACTCATAACCTTCTCCCTGTGAAGGCTGAAGAGTACAGGATCTCGGAGATGGTCTTTTGCGCCGTGGCTGCCGGGGTGGTTGCTGAGGGACTCGAGAGCTACAGCCAGCTCGAAGGGCTGTCCGACCTCGGTTCCGCCCCGGCCCGCTGATTGCGCAGGGTCGGCGTATCCGCGAGAATCCTGCGGATGCCAACCGGCCGACCCAGACCTCTATATATCTCCTACGCTGGCCCATCGCTGCTCGAGACGCCCCTGTTGAACAAGGGATCGGCCTTCACCTTGCAGGAGCGCCTCGCTTTCAACCTGATAGGCCTCTTGCCGCCGGTTTGCGAATCGATCGATGAACAGGTCGCGCGGTGCTATCGCCAGTACTGCAGCTTCGAAGAACCGATCAACAAGCATATCTACCTGCGGGCCGTTCAGGACAACAACGAAACTCTGTTCTATCGCCTGCTGAATGAGCACCTGGTGGAGATGCTGCCCATCGTCTACACCCCGACAGTGGGCGACGCCTGCGAGCACTTCTCCGACATCTATCGCAGTGCGCGGGGCATATTCGTGGCCTACGAGAACCGGGACTACCTCGAAGAGACTCTGCGCAGCGTGACCAAGGACCAGGTGAAGGTCGTGGTGGTCACCGACGGCGAGCGGGTTCTGGGCCTCGGCGACCAGGGAATTGGCGGCATGGGAATCGCGATTGGCAAGCTTTCCCTTTACACGGCCTGCGGCGGCATCTCACCCGCCTACACCCTGCCGGTGGCGCTGGATGTAGGCACCAACAACGAAGGCCTGCTGGAAGATCCCATGTACATGGGCATGCGGCGCCCCCGCATAGGCCAGAATGAATACAACCAGTTTGTCGATCAGTTCGTCGATGCCATCCAGGAACGCTGGCCGGGCGTGCTGATCCAGTTCGAGGATTTCGCCCAGCCGAACGCCACACCCATCCTGCAGCGTCATCGCGAGCGAGCGTGCTGCTTCAATGACGATATCCAGGGTACCGCCGCCGTGACCCTGGGAACGCTGCTCGCCGCCTGCAAGAAAAAAGGCGAAAGGCTGCGCGACCAGCGCTATGTGTTCGTGGGTGCAGGCTCCGCGGGCTGCGGCATCGCCGAGTTACTCGTGACCGCCATGGTTCTGCGCGGCACGGACGAAGCCGTCGCGCGCAGCAACATCTTCATGGTGGACAGGCACGGCCTGGTGATGGATGAGCAGGACGGTCTCATGGACTTCCAACGCAAGCTCGCCCAGCCTGCCGAAGCCTGCGCACGGTGGCCGCGTCGCGATGGCAGCGAATATCCAGACTTGATGGACATCGTTACCCACATCAAGCCAACGGTGCTCATCGGCGCATCGGGAGTTTCGGGTTTGTTCGATGAAGCGATCATCAGGGAGATGTACCGGCATTGCCCGCAACCCATTATTTTTCCTCTAAGTAATCCCTCGCGCCAGGTGGAAGCGCATCCGCAACAGGTCATCGAGTGGACCGACGGCAATGCCATCGTCGCCACCGGAAGCCCCTTCGATGCGGTCGATTTCGGCAGTAAGCGTTTCACGGTATCGCAATGCAACAACAGCTACATATTCCCGGGTATCGGGCTGGGGGTCATCGCCTGCAAGTCCCGGCGGATCAGCGACGAAATGCTGATGCAGGCCAGCATCACCCTGGAAGAACTGGCCCCGGACTCCCCCAGGCCTGAGGACGGCATTCTGCCGCCACTGACCGAACTGCAGGACATCAGCAAACGGATCGCATTCGCGGTCGCCAAGCAGGCCATGAGACAGGAGTTCTGTCTGCCTATGGAAGACGAGGATCTGCGCGGAGCTATTGAACGGAATTTCTGGATGCCCGCGTACCGACAATACCGCCGGATGGCAATGCGGGCGAACTAGGTGCGCGCTGAGCCACCGCGGTCGTGTCTGCCTCGACAGCATCGAACTGATCGTGATCGTCAGCGACGCTCAAGAGGGCCTGCAGGCGGCTCGTAATGCCGCATTCCCGAGCTACTGACCCCGCAGCAGGGACGCCGGCTGGAGATGCAACCGACGCATCAGGTAATCGGCCCCCGCGTACAGACAGACCGAGCTGACGCCAAACGCAGCCACCAGCGCCGGCCAGACCGGAAACGTCAGCGGCAATCGAAGCTGAAAGTGCAGCATCGGCAGCGCAATCAACACCCCGAGCACGAGGGCAAAAATCGACGTGACCAGCGCCAGCAGCACATACTCCATGCCGAGGCTAAGACGAATGATGCTGAGGCGCGCTCCGAGAGTGTGAAGAATCGTCGAGTAGTAGACCTGTCGGGAGCGATGGCTGGCCATCACGCCGGTCAGCACCAGCAGACTGACCGTGAACGCCACGGCTGATACCACAGCCAGCCCCGCCGCCGCTTTACCAAGCAGATCTTTGGCGGTTGCGACGATGTCGGCCGTGCGCACCGATACGACATTGGGGGCTAACCCGGCAATCTCGGTTTGCGCGTCAATTGCGCTCTTCTCGGGCATGAAGCTGGCGCCAACGTAGCGCGAGATGTAAGAGTCCAGCACGCCATCCGACAGGATGGCTTCAAACCAGAAGCGGGTCTGCAGGCCCTGCTGTCGAAAAATCCCCGTCAACCCGGCTTCCAGTTCCCGGTCCTGAATGTTGAAGGTCAGCAGGTCGCCGACTTCAAGACCAATCTGGTTCGCCTCCCGATCTTCCATCACCACCCAGGCTCGCCCGTCCGACGTATCTTCCGGCCACCAACTCCCCTCGACCATCGTGACCCCGTCGATGTTCCCGGCCCGATAGGTCAACTTATGTTCGTCTCTCGCCTCACGCTGCGCGTCGAGGCTGCTGTCCAGATCGGGAGACGCGCCGTTAATGGCCACCAGCCGTCCCTGAACCAGCGGCGCCATGTCGACCCGCACGGCGCCTCGGTCAACCAGATTCTGAACTAGTTCTTCTCGCTGGCCAGGCGCGATGTCGTACATCACCAGGTCCGGCGACTCTTCCGGAATCGTGCCGGCGATGGTGTCGAGAAGCGCTGAGATCAGCACCGTGCAGGCCACCAGCAGAGTCAGGGCGGAACCCAACGTCAACAGAGATGCGCGAAGCGCAGAGCCATGGCGATGCAGATTCGCGAGCGCCAGGTGCAGAGCGAAACACCGCCTGGTGGGTGCTTGGGTATCCATCGTGAGCGCCAGGCGTCTGATCAGGCGCACAATGCCCTCGAGCATCACCAGGAGACCCAGCACCGTCCCGACAAACGACAGAGCGAATATCGGATCAGGCAACACCATCAGCACGATCAGCATCACCAGCACCGCACCACTCAGTGTCGCCAGCCACCAGGCTCGGGGCGTAACCGTTTCCACACCATCAAGGCTGCGAAAGAGGACGGCAGGGTCAACCGACAGAGCACGACCGATCGCGGGCGCGGCAAACGTCATCGCGGTAAGCAGACCAAAGACCGCCGCGAGCACACTAGGCAGCAACGCACTGCCGAGCACCGAGTCGCCCTGAACCTGAGTGGCCGCAAACTGGGCACCGACAAGCGACAGCAGAAACCCCAGCACTGCGCCCACGAAACAGGACAGCCCACCCATGATCAGGATCTGCAGCAGGTAAACGATCGCCAGGGCCCGATCTCTGAGACCGACGGATCGCAGCGTGGCAATCGTTCCGAGCTTGCCCTGAAGATAAGCCTGAACGCTGTTGAAAACGCCAAGTCCGCCAATGAAGAGGGTGCTGAAACCGACAATCAACAATGCCGAGCCAGCCTGGGCCAGTCGCTCGCCTATGCGGTCACTGCGATCCAGGAAGGTGCTGACCTCCCAATCACTATCGGGAAACGACGTGAACAACGCGCTCTGCCAGTCGTCTGGATCCTGGTCTGTTCGCACCCGGTACTCATAGTGGACGCGGCTGGCCGGCTGCAGCAGTTCCGTATCGACAAGCGCTTCTTCGGAGATCATGACCGGACTGTTGAGCCAGTTGGCGCTGAGACTGCGATCCGGCTGCTCTGTTATCAGAGCACGGACTTCGAGAAGCAGGGCCCCGATCTCAACCTCATCACCGATCCGGATACCCATGCGATCCGCCAGCACAGGATCCATCGCGAGTCCGAACCGGCCGTCTTCTTTCCGAGTCACTTCTGCCAGCGGCAGGGGCGGATCAAGCGACAACTCGCCATAAAGCGGATAGTGTTCGTCAACACTCTGGACCTCCACCAGCTGGATATCGCCGGATGCGGTCCCCATCATGGTGTCCACTTCAACCAGTAGAGAAACCTGACCGCGCGCCGCCATCCAGTCGACTGCTTCGCTCGGCAACCGCGCCCGTGCATCCACCTGCAGATCACCGCCGCTCAGCTTCCTGCTGTCCGCCTGCAGTCCTTCCCGGATCTGCTGGTAAAGGCCGCCGGTTGCCGCCACCAGCGTGACCCCGAGCACGAGGCAGGCACACAGCACCCAGAGCGACTGGCCGCTGCCGCGAAGGTCCTGCCAGGCGAGCTTAAGCAGAAAGCGCATGCGCCCGGCCCTCAACCAACGAACCGCCGTCGAGACGCAACTGTCGATCACAGCGCATCGCCAACGACTCATCATGCGTGACCAGTACAAGCGTACTGCCCAGGTTGTCATGAAGATCGAATAGCAGATTGCTGACGGCGCTGCCGGTGTCTTTATCCAAATTACCCGTGGGCTCGTCAGCCAGGATCAACGGCGGCGAATGCACCAGCGCCCGGGCGATCGCGACGCGCTGCTGTTCACCGCCAGAAAGCTGCATCGGGTAGTGTGATTCGCGATGGTCGAGGCCCACGCGCCGCAGCATGTCTCTGGCTTTCGCGTCTGCGTCACTATCTCCCGCAATCTCCAGTGGCAGCGTGACATTGCCGAGCGCTGTCAGGCTCGGAATCAGATGAAAAGACTGAAAGACAATCCCCATACGATCCCGGCGCAGGTCAGCAAGCTCATCAGCCGACAGCTCATCCAGCCGGATAGACTCAATCTCGATGGTGCCGGCATCCGGGTGATCGAGTCCGGCGAGCAGCAACAGCAGCGTGGTTTTGCCAGAGCCCGACGGTCCGATGACGGCAACACTCTCGCCCGCCCGAATGTCCAGATCAACGCCCTTCAGCACCGATACCCGTGATTGCTCAATCGGGTAGCTCATTCCCACACTATTCAGTCTGATCATCGATTTTACCTTCCGGCACTTCCCCTATTTATCGCGCACCGGGTAAACGAAAGGTGAAAAACCGGGCCGGTGTGGTTAGAACTGAACGACGGTGAGCCTGCCGCGAGGAAGCTCAGTAGTGGCGTAACGCCAGTTAAAGCGTTTGCAGATGGCGGAAACCAGCTCCAAGCCCAGGCCGAATCAGGAGAGCCTGGTCTGAATCGGTCTCCGGGGAGCCTCTATCTGAGCGGCCGCTTCCGACCCAAAGGCGACCTTCGCTTACACCGACGAACGTACGGCAGCCACAGATGAAAGTTCGTGGCACTCTAGTTGTTCGTAGCAACAATCTGGGTTCAGAACCCCTGCGGGGACTATTTCGATGACGCAAGTCAGAGCTGGTCAGTGCCGATGCGGCGAGCTGCAGTTTGAAGTCGACAGACCTCCGATTCTAACAGCGGCCTGTCACTGTAGGGGGTGTCAGCGCATGACATCCAGCGCATATTCACTAACAGAGATCTATCCCCGAGACGCGTTCAAGGTAACGTTAGGAGAACCAGTCCTCGGGGGATTGCAGCAAGGCACGAGGCACTACTTTTGTCCTCGATGTAAGAGCTGGTTGTTTACTCACCCTGAAGGCGAAGAAGCGCTCGTAAATGTCCGAGCAACGATGATGGAAGATGCTCAGGCATTTGTTCCGTTCATTGAGTTTTTCACAAGTGAAGCGCTCCCATGGGCAAGAACGGGTGCTGCCCACAGCTTCGAAACTACGCCGCCGAATGAACAATGGCCTGACCTCATCGCGGAATATCAGAACAAAGGCTAAGGCACGATGTGATGCTTTGGCAGACCAAGGACACCTATTGGCCGAACTGCGACGATGCACTGCTGTTAGCAACGTCCGGTCAGCGACTAGGAGCGGTCGCCCCCGGGAAATCATCGCTGATCGGCAGCTTTCTAGACCACAGCTGACGGTCGGCGGCAGTGGACGAACGCGAGTAATCGACCCTTCAGCGACACGACATTGAAGTTATCGCTCAGTAAGTTTGGAATTTGATCTATTTTAGCTGGGGCCATCTATGTCAGAAGCTGAGCTAACCGAGAATGCCCTGCTGGCCTGGTCGAACTTCATAACCGCGTTTGGGTTAGGGATCACAATAATCAGCGGCTATCTGCTTGCCGCCTTTAACGCTGGTGCCATATTGACTCGCTCACAGCTGATGTTCGTGAATGTGGTGTTTATCGGCGCAATGGGAACTGTCGTGGCGGGAATGTACGGCTTCCGAGAACTGGCGGCGGACTTAGATGGCCTAGCCTTCGCCATGACCACACAAAGGTCCTTTGCTCCAATATCCTGGGTAGCGCATGGCGCCACTGCGTTTACCGTAATCTGCACAATTGGCGCGATTCAATTCATGCGTGGCATCCGAACAGCTAAATGATCGTTGCCAGTTCTTCGCCGCAGGCGGACAAGCGGACGCTACCGCAGAACTTCTGCTTTCGACCCGTAGCGGTCGGTTTCGATCACGAGCCTCTTGGAATAGGTGGAAGAACCTCCAGGCCCTCATCTAGAAGGCACCAGTCCGGTGCGCTATCGGGAAGATGATTAGCCGATGGGCGGAAGTGATCCCGCTTATCCAGCGTGAGGCCATTGATGCTGGCTAAGCCCAGCTCGTCTAGCTGCGCCCAGATGCGGGTGCCACAGTTCGGACAGAACCTTCTCGAATTGATCCTCCCCGAGTCGGCCTGAATGCTGTAGTCGGCGGGCGTACCTTTGGTCACAACGACGCTGTCAATTGGTACTCCATACACCGCGTAGCCCGCCGCGCCACTGATGGTTTGACAGTCAGTGCAATAGCATAGGCACTGCAAAACGGGATCAGCGGTCGTTTCGTAGCGAATCTCGCCGCAAAGGCACCCGCCCGTAACCTTTTCCATGGACAGCTTCTCCCCTGTACAGATACCAGATTATGCGCATGGTCGGCGAGTATCCAGAACGGCGAAGAATGGCCCGCAACCGACGTTCTGGAAACGTGAGGTACCTGTTAACGTGAAAGTGCTCGGCGAATGGAGTCAGCAAATGAAGAACTTGATCATCGCGGAGTTTGTCGCGAACCCGGACAAGGTATCGGAACTGGAGACCGTTTTTGAGATGGAGCTGGGCGCGACTCGCGCCTTCGATGGCTGCATCAGCCTAGATGTCTATTTTGAGCCGAAGAAGTCAACGTTTACCCTCATCGAAGATTGGGAGTCATTCGCGCATTACGACAAGTATCTGGATTGGAGGATGGGGACGGATCTCCCGAGTCGGCTGGATCCGATATTGGCGGGCGGAATGGCTGGCGGGTTTAGTGTTCGGAAGTTCGAAAGCAGAGACCTCTAACTCCTGGAGCACGAGCAGCCTTCGGCGGCTGCTGGCCGAACCCGGCCGATCTCCTGATCGGCGGTAACGTCGGCTTTGCGGCGCCAAGCAGACCATATGCTGCATTGCGGCGAACTTCTCAGTTCGACCCGAAGCGGTCGTGTGAAGTGTTTGGTATCGTTGTAGAGTTCAGCCACCTTGGCTTACGCGGCAAGTCACCGACAGAACCTCTAGGTATTAACTATCCTCTCGACGGCGAAGACTACGGAGCCAGTACGCTCTGACTTCGGAAAATGGCCATAGTTGGCCGGATTTGCTTCTTCTCAGGGTTCTTCAGCCACGCCCGAGGTTGGGCACAGCCCTTGCCTCTTGCACCGCAGCATGGGAACCAAACCGACGATCCTTGGCCGACTTCTCCCAAAAGTGATGTAGCCTTTTCCCGTAGATTCGGGAGGAGGCATGGCGGTGTGGGAGAAATGGAGAATCATCGCGGAAGCCATCGGGTTAGCCGCTCTGTTGCTTTCTCTGGCCTTTATCGGATACGAGATCAAGCTAACCCGAGAAATGAACCTTGCGCAGTTGCACGCTAGTCGCGCGACACTTGAGCACTCCCGGTTTATCGCAATGCTTGAAAGCGACCACGCCGTAGCGTTCTGGTCCAAGCAATACCCCGATCTCGGTTGGGATCATGCGGGGCTAACCCCTGAAGAGCGTGCGGCGGCGGAGATGAGAGCGTTCGCGCTTTGGCACGAGTACAAGCTGGAGTTCAAGTTCATCGAACTGGGTTTTGAAACGAGGGACTTGGAGGCGTTGCGTACGGACATTGTCGCGATGAGTACCACCAATCCTGAGATGGTCGCGGTGTGGAAGCGCTGGTGGTATTTCCCAAGCGAATCGGATCCGTTCATAGTGATGGTCAACCAGGCCCTGTCAAAGACAGGCGTCGAGCTAGATGATGGGTCCTCGGTGTGTCGAATAGCCGGTAACTGCTGATCAACTCACGGGATCTCCGATGTCGCCAGTTGGCCGATAGCGGACTCCGGGGAGCCTCTCGCTGAGCGGCTGCTTCAGGTCCAATAGGCGACATTAGCAACCAGGAAACGAGGTCAGTTAGACGTCTGGCTTTACACTGATATCACCTGCGCCGACAAACAGAGCGAACTGAATCGATTACAGACGACGCCAACAGTCATCGTTAACACCCCTTGGAAAACTCATATATGAGAGCCGCGACCGCATCCGAAGAAGGTGACGCGCAGAGTAAGATCACGGGGTTCGGTACCAAACGTTACCGAACCTATGTGCTCTCCGCCCTGACGCTTATCTACATTATGAATTTCGTTGACCGCGGTCTGCTCGCCGTCGTCGGTCCGGATCTTGTGCCGGAGCTGGGCATTTCCGACACCCAGTTTGGCCTTCTTACCGGTTTCGGTTTTGCCCTTCTCTATACCGCCGTGGGCATTCCTCTGGCCCGCTATGCCGATACGGCTAACCGCGTTTGGATTATGACTGTCTGTGTTGCCTTGTGGTCTTTGATGACGGCGCTCTGTGGGCTCGCAGCAGAGGTTACCATTGGTTCGCTCACCATCGGCGCGTTCTGGATTTTGCTGATGTGTCGCGTCGGCGTTGGTATTGGAGAGGCAGGCTGTACACCACCGGCCAATTCTTTGATCGCCGACTATTACGCGCCGCGCGACAGATCTCAAGCGCTGGGCGTCTACGCCATGGGCGTAACACTTGGCACGATGTTCGCCAACCTGATTGGCGGTTGGGTGACCGATGCGTTCGACTGGCGAACGGCTTTTCTTGTAGTAGGTCTGCCGGGCCTGTTGATTGCCATTGTTTTCAAACTGACGGTCAAAGAGCCGCCGCGCGGTTACACAGATCCAGCTGGAAAGGAATCCAGGCAACGGGTCGAGCTGCGGGAGGCGATCCGTGAACTGACGACCAAACCCGCTTTCTGGCTTATGACTGCTGGCGCAACCGTCGCTGCGTTTTGTGGTTACGGAATCTCCTCGTTCCAGTCAATCTTTCTGGTTCGAGCTCACGAAATCACCACGGGTGAAGCAGCCATCTGGATCAATACTCCGGTGTCATTGTCATCAGCCATCGGCACCTTCGCGACAGGCTGGCTAGCAACAAGACTCTACAAAAAGCACCCCGGTGCAATCGCCTGGGTGCCGGGCATTGGTTTGGCCTTGTCTATCCCGTTCTATATCTTTGCCTTCACGACACAGAGTCTGTTATTTGCTGCCATCGGCCTGATTATTGGCGGTTTCGTGAAGTACGGCTATCTTGCCGCCCAATACACCATAGGCCAGGGCGTTGTGAGCATGCGTGTTCGTGCGATGGCGACGGCCGTACTACTGTTCGTCGTCAACCTGATCGGCTATGGATTTGGTCCTCTCTTTATCGGTGCAGTCTCGGACATTTTCTTCGTCAGCGGAGTCGCCGAACTTGGCGTGGCAGCTGAGGAGCTGGCCCGATATCAATGTCATCCGACGGTTATAGGAACGTTGAGTGACAATCTGCAGACTGTCTGCGGCGAGGTTTACGCCCAGAGTTTGCAGTCGGCGATGGTCATTATGGCTGCCTTGTACGCCGCCAGTTCGCTGTTCTTCCTGCTGACCTGGCGTCGACTCGATAAGGATATGGTAGACAGGAACTAAACCTGTTCCTCACAAACAACCGGGCTCAGGCAGCAACCGTCCGCAACAGCCCGAATTGCGCGCTCAGTCTGCAGCTGCTCCGACATTCAGCTTGAACACGTACACGGCCTGCCCGTTGGCCGGCTGGTGAATATCGGGACTGATCACTGCCGTCAGCGCCCTGAACACCCCCATACCGGTCTGTACGGCGATGTACTGCTCGCCGTCGACCGCGTAGGAAATCGGGTAGCCGTGGGCGGGCGCGCCGAGGCGCGCCTGCCACAGTACTTCGCCGGTGCGTGAATCGAAGGCGGAGAAGCGTCGATCGAGGTCGCCGACAAAGGCGAGACCGCCCGCAGTGGTCAGCACGCCAGTCATGAACATGGCGCGCTGCTCGTGTTCCCATTGCGTCTCGAGGGTACGGGCATCGATCGCCGCCAGCTTGCCCAGCCGGCCTTCGCTGCCCGGAATCTCGTAGCTGCGGGAATCGCCGCCGTAGCCTCCGCCGCCTTCTTCGCGCGGGACCGGCCGCCCCACCATGTCCGCGCAGAGCTGGTGCAGGGGCACGATCAGGCCGTGGCTGGCGGGCGCGTAGGCCATGGCCTGCCAGTTGTGTCCGCCGTAAATGCCCGGGCAGGCGCTGAAGGTCTCGCCGACGCCGGCCTTCTGGATATCCTCGCGGTAAGTGACGCGCCCGGTCGCGGCATCCACCGACGAGAAGATATCCTGGGGCAGCGTTTCCACGTGGCCGACGAACTCGCCGTTCTCCGCGTCCAGCTTCCATAGAATGCCATCCTTGCCCACGGTGTAGACGTAGGTCCGGCCGTCGTCGCGAACGAGCACGCGCTCGAAGCCCACCTCCATGTCGATGGTTTCGCCCGGAATGTGCTGGAAGTACCAGACAATGTCCCCAGTGGCCGGATCGATGGCCAGCGTGGCGTTGGTGTATAGCGCCGCATCGTCGGTGGACATGCCCCGGCTGGCGGCGACCCAGGGCTTCGCCTGGGAAGTACCGATGTAGAAAAGATTGAGTTCCGGATCGAAGCTGCCCGCGATCCAGGTATCGCCGCCGGCGCGAAAGTGCAGCGGAGTGTCACCCCAGGTGTCGCCACCCGGCTGTCCCGGCAACGCGATCGTCGAGGTGCGCCACAGCTCTTCGCCGGTATCCGGATCGTGCCCGGTGATGAAGCAGCCGTCGTCCTTGTAGCGTTCGCAGCCGTTGATGCCGCTCAGGACTACCCCCGCGCCGACGATCGGTCCGCTGGTGTGTGTGTAGCCTTCCCGATAGTCAGCTTTCACCGTGCGCCAGACCAGGTCGCCGCTGCGCGCATCGATAGCCACGAGGGCCGCGTCGTAGGTCGCGAGGATGATCTTGTCGTCGTAGATCGCGATGTTGCGCTGCGGCCCGCCAAGAGTCTTCGAGTCCTTCGGAAACGGATAGGCGTATTCCCAGATGAGATCGCCGGTGACCGCGTCCACCGCTTGAACGACATTGTCCGGATGCGTCAGATACATGACGCCGTCGTGGACCAGCGGGGTACCCTGGTTGCTGCCCTCACGCATCGCCAGCGACCACGCCAGGGTCAGAGCGCCCACGTTGTGCCGGCCGATCTGGGCGAGCGGGCTGAAGCCGTGACTCTGCAGGTTGCGGCGCCAGCTCAGCCAGGATTCGTCCGGCGGCTCGTTGAGCATTTCCTGGGAAACAGGCCGATAGTCTGCAACGCTCTGGTTGGCGAACGCGCTGCGGCTGCGGGCGATGGCGTCGATGCTTCCCGCCTCGGACCAGGAGTCGAACACGCCGCCGGCTGCGCTTTTTCCGCTCGCTTCGCCCGCTTCGCCGCCCGCCTCCGTCGTTGCGGCCAGCGCCGGCAGGTCGTTCTGCGCGAGCAGCAACCCGGCGATCTGCCGATGTTCGGCTTCGCTGAGCCTGCCCGCCTCTCCCGGCGGCATGGCCGCCATGTTGTAGGCAAGCAGGGCGTCCACGCCCGAGGTCTTCCATTTCGTCCGGAAGACATCGCCTTTCAGCTCGGCCCCGTGGGCCGACCCGCGCAGATCGCCGCCGTGACAGCTGGCGCAGTGCTCGTCGTACAGCGCCCGTGCCCCGTCATCCGCAGCCCACGAGTGCGTCGCAGCCAGGCACGTCAGCGCGACCACGAGCATGCTCGGTCTTCTCATATCGGCTCTCCCGTGGCGACATCCAGCGCCAGATGGCTCAGATGCGAGTGTAGCGGGAGCGCCACCCGGCCTCAGCGGTTTTGATGCCCGTTTGCGGGAAAAAGATTCGACGGCACCGGGATCAGGCTGGAATGGCCGAGGGAGAATCTACGGCAGCGCCTCAGCCACCATCGGGTAATCCGATTTGGCGCATTCACTGCCAGGGTCTGAACGAGATGGCCTGACAGGGAGGCCGGGACCTTGGCCTCGTGCTGTGAGCAGGATTAAGGCCGTACGATCCGTGAACGCGAATACCCCGGCACCGGGCTCAGGCCGCGATGCAACATCGGGTGATCGAACATCTGCATGGATCGTGGCGCAGTGATCTGCTCATCCAGGCGGCGCAACGCATCGCAGTATTTCTGCCACCCGGCACGCATGCTCGCGCGGCGGGTCTCGTTGGGGTGATCTGACGGTGGTTTGATGGAAGGGTTGGTGTTGATCTCGTAGACTGCGATCCTGCCGTCGACGAGACCGAAATCGACTCTCCCGTAGTCGATGCCTGCCAGTGTGAATACCTTCGCGAGTTCGGCGCCATACGCGTTGCTTTCGATCATCTGCTGCTCTTCCTGGTACAGCGCCTCGGTAGCCGCGTTCACGGTTCCGTATTTGACGAGCCAGCTCGCCTCGTGCACGCAGTTGTAGAAGAACAGGCTTTCACCGACCCGGTAAGCCGAAAGCTTTCTGAACAGATCGGACGCGACCGGCTGCGCGCAGTACTCCGTGATCAACAGTCCTTCTTCGGGCTCTCCGTCGGACTTCAGCTGCTCGATCGCCTGTTTGAGCTCGTCGGAGGTTTCGATCAGGCCCGTCAAGGGCCTGCGATGATCGTACTCCCGCCTGATGAAGACCGGGTACCGGCGCGGCCACTGCCGCTCGCTCACCGCGTAGGCATTGAACGAATTGATGCCCTCCACAGCCAGCGTCCGCAGCAGGGCGCGACGCGCCAGCACCGCGGCCGGGTCATTCAGCGCCAGGCAGCCGTCTCCTTGCGCGTTGATGTGACGAAAGAGACCGCCGAGTACGCGCAGCTCCCAGGGATCCATCCGCTCGCGATCAGTGAAGACATAAACGGCAGATGGCAGACGCTTCCTGCGTAACGCCCAATCGTAAGACCTCACCCTGATCTTCGGCAGATCCGGCAAGCCGACCAATGGCTTGTGGGTGTACGCATGGGCTCGATTCTGCAGAAAGATGATCACAAACGGGTGCTACTCGCATTACCTCGAATCGCTAGCCTCGACCTGCCTGGAAGGACCAGGCGAAAAATTAGCACGGACGCGTCAAAGCGAAATCCGTAGGAGCGACATTATGAGACAAAACCCTGTAAGACTCGATTCCAGCAAACTGCTCGGGTTCCGACTCGCAGATCAACGCGATCAGAAGTCGCGTCTTGGTGCCAAAGTGGGCGGAAAGCTCGGCGCCAAGGCAGGCACCAAGCGCTGATGGAATAGGGTCTGGCTCCACACCGGGCCTCTCGGTCGCGGTGTGGAGCCGCCTTCGCATGAACCACCTGTTTTTCCCCAGCGCGGCCCGCGCTCGTGCGCTGGATCAGCGAATGAAGACGGAGCTGGTGAAGAGCCTGCGGTCCGTCTGTGCCCAGGTATCCGCGCAGGACCGGGATCTTGGCCACAGACTTGCGAGAATCGAAACCGAGCTGTGCCCCGATCTCGACGCGCAGGATGGACCGATTCCGCCGCCGCTGTACACCGCCTACTATCAGCTGGTTCTGGCGCTTTACGACAGTGCGGAGCAGATCGACGACAGGCTGGAGCAGTTGCTTTCGCTGCCACGCCGGCTGCCGCCGGGGAGCCCACGCATCACCGACCTGTCCGTCGACGGCCTGGGCTCACAGCGACTGCTGAACCTGTATCGTTTTGCCCTGGACACGGACGATCGCCTCGAGCTCGCGTTCCTCCCACCTGGACAAGCAGAGCGCGAGCGTACAGGGCGGGCAATCTGCCGCGCGATGAGGCTCATGAATTCGATCGATGCGGACCTGGCCGGTGAGTTTCGACACCTCGTTTCGCAGATCGTACTGGCTGCACCCGGTCGAGAACCGGGCGCGATACGCTTCGATGGCGCGTCGTCGTACATGCTCTGGGGCGCCCTGGCCTTGAGCGTGGACGAAGAAAAGAGCGATCTGCAGATGCTGGAGACGCTCGCCCATGAGAGTGCTCACAGCCTTCTCTTCGGCTTGACGATCGAGGAACCGCTGGTCCTGAACGACGACGAGGAGCTCTACCACTCGCCTCTCCGACTCGATCCACGACCGATGGATGGGATTTATCATGCCACGTTCGTCTCCGCCAGAATGCACTACGCAATGCATAGGGCGTCGACCTCCGGCGTGCTGGATGCAGCACAATTGGACGAGTGCGAGCGCCTGCTGGCGGCCGATCGCCAGGCCTTCTCGGATGGCCTGTCCGTCGTCTCGCGGTACGGCAAGCTGTCGCCGACCGGTGCGTCGATCCTGAGCGCCGCCGAAGCCTACATGATGGCCGCGACTCGTACTGATCGACAGCAGAGTTTCGCTGAACTCCCTCGACCCTGATCTCCGGTTGCCAGGTGGAGGCTGCCAGGACGAATCGCTCCCCGCGATTGCCAGCGTATACTGGAGTCCACCTCGGCTGAGCATCACACGAGGTTGGATCAGAAGCGAAGGGAGGACAGACCATGGCCGAGAGCGTGTACAAGGTCATCCAGCTGGTTGGCACCAGCACGGAATCGTTCGAAAGGGCGGCAGCGGCGGCCGTAGAGAAGGCCGGAGCGTCGTTGCGGGATCTTCGGGTCGCTGAGATCGCGGAGTTGGACATGACCCTGGAGAACGGCAAGGTGAATTCCTACCGTGCCAAGGTCAACGTGTCGTTCCGCTACGAGGGCGGCTCCTGACCCTTTCGTCCAAACGGAACGCCGGCTGGACTCGACGGGCGTCCGGCCGGTGTGATCGGACGTAGAATTCCGCGCCCGCCGAGCGGACCGTCCGAACCGTCACCTGGTTTGCTTTCTGCGGACCTCGCATTGTTCTGCATTCATCACCTGTACCCGGTGAGCGCTTGCGCCAGGGTCGGCTTCACCGCGATCGCGGAGCGAAATGCGTCGCGGCACCGGAGTCACACAAGACAAGGGAGTTAGCGGGTTTCAGACAGCGAAAAGCCCCAGACATGGGGCTTCTAAGATGGCTCCGCCTGCTGGGCTCGAACCAGCGACCCGCTGATTAACAGTCAGCTGCTCTACCAACTGAGCTAAGGCGGAATAGGCGGCGTAGTTTAACCACCGCCACCTCGAATTCAAGCCGAAATCCGGCGTCTGGCAAGGCGCCGGCGGGAATCGGGCTCAGCTCGCCGCCACCCCGGACATCGAGCGCAGCATGTCGAGCTTCACCCGCCGGTCGATGCCGTAGCGCTGGGCGCGGCGGAAGCTCTCCTCGGCCGCCTCGGGCCGGCCGAGCCGCTGCTCCACCAGGCCTTTGAACAGATGAAACCGCGGGGTTCGGAATCGCAGGCCGATGGCGGCCTGGATGTAGCCCAGGGAGCGCTCGAAGTCGTCGTCCGCGAACGCCGCCTGGGCCAGGGCGTAGTGGTAGTAAGGGTTCCGCTCCCGGTAGCGGCGCACCTTGTCTTCGTAGAAGGCCGCCTGTTCGAAGTCGCCGGCGTTGGCGTAGCTGCGCGCCAGCCCGGCGAAGGCCGCCTTGTTGCGCGGATCGATCTGCAGGGCCACGTCGTAGGCGTCGATGGACGACTGAAAGTCCTCCCGGGTCGCATAGAAGGCGCCGAGATTGATCCACAGATCCACGTTCTCCGGCGCGATCTCGAGGGCCCGGCGCAGGAACGCGAAGCTTTCCCGGTACTGCTGGACGCGCAGCAGGTTCACCGACTGGTTGGCGTAGAACAGCGACTCCGCGTAGGCGTCGGAGACCACCTGCTGCGGGTAGTCCGGGTCCGGATGAACGTCGTTGAAGTCGATGACGATGGAATCGCCCGGGCGGTAGTCGAGGCTGACGCCGCGAACCAGCACGTTGATGTGGGTGTAGCGGATCAGAAACCCCGAATCCGCGTCCCACGACGGCGGCACGTCGACGATCTGATACTCGGCGGTCAGGCCCGCCTCCCGGGCCAGCGCCAGGAACATGTTGGTATAGGAGAGACAGTTGCCGCCGCGGGACTGAAAGGCGTCCGCGGCGGTGAGCGTCGTGTCGGCGCTGTACACGGCCTTGAAGTAGCCGTCCTGGGACAGGTTGCGGAACAGCTCGCGGAACCGCCGCGAACTGCTGCGGATGTCGCCGACCGTCGCGGCGACGTATTTGCGCATGTTGGCCGACGGTTCGAGGATGTCGTACCGGGGCAGTTCTTCGACGGCCAGGGGCTCACCGAACAGACGCTCGCCGGAGATCAGACTGGGTTCGAACAGCAGATCGCCCTGGAGCTTGAACGGCGTCTGCATGGCGCAGCCCATCGCGAACACGATGGCGCAGACCGTCGCCACGGCCCCGAGGGCACGGCGCGGAACTGCTGACACCATCGCTACGTTGGCCATGCGACTCTCTCCTCGGAAAAGACTACTCCGCCGCTTCTGACGCCTCAACTCGCCGATTCCGGACCATGAAACCGCATTGTCAGACAATCCCGCGGGTATGCACGAATTTTAGACAATTGCGCCGGGCCAGAAGTTGCGCGACGATTCGAGCATGGGAAGGGGACATGCTGTCAGGGCGCCGGCTCTGATTCTCGTCCTGTCATTGCTGGCGCCATCCACCGGCGAAGCGGCGTACCGCTTCGGGGACGGCGTATATCTCGGTTCCGCCAGCCTGCTGCCGGACTGGGCCGAAACCCTGCAGCGCGCCCGCGACCAGCACCCGATCCTCGATGCCTGCGTCGCCGACGCCGAACGCTGTGAAGGCTATCTGCGCGGTATTCCCGTGCTGCTGCAGCGGGCCCGGCCGTTGTCGCGGGAGCGCCAGCTGCAGCTCATCAACCGCTACATCAACAAGCGCCGCTACCGCGGCGACCGGACACTGGAGATCACCAGCGCCCTGTCAGAGGAGACCGTGCGGCTGCCGAGCCGCTGGTCCACGCTGCTGGAATTCCTGCGCCGCGGCGGTGACTGCGAAGACTATGCCACCAGCAAGTATCAGCTGCTCAGGGCCCTCGGCATTCCGGCGCACGATCTGCGGGTGGTGGTCGTGTTCGATCGCGCGAGCCGCGACCACCATGCCGTACTCGCCGTCCGTCAGGACGACGACGGCGCCGCCTGGCTGCTCGACTCCGACGACCGCATCTACCGCGGCCAGCCGTTCGGCTACCGCTTCATCTACGCGTTGAACGAAACCTCCATCTGGGATCACGAGGTCGACGGCGACACCGTGTTCCCGGTAACGCAACCGCAAGAGCAACCCGAGGATTCATCATGAACAAGCTCTGCATGACCTGTGCCACCGCCCTGCTGCTGGCCGCCGGCGGCGCCTTCGCCGACGACGCGAGCACGGTGCGCACCCACGTGCTGGAAGTGAAGCAGCGCCTGGCCCATCTCGAGCGGATCGACGTCACCGCCGAGAAGCCGGTGAGTTCCGACGCCGAGCAGCTCGACGAGGAACTGCTGGCCATCCTCGACGACGTGGCCCTGATCGAGAATCAGCCCGCCGCCGCCGAGTCCCGCTGAGGGTCGACGGTCGCGGGATCCGGCACCGCCCCGGGGGCCGCGCCCGGGGTGCAGGTGCCGTACTCGACGAATACGGAATCGCCGCCGTAGTCGTCCGTGGCGCCTGCAAACGTCCAGCCGCCGACGGCCGTGCGGGTGAAGCGCAGGCTGTCGCGGTTGATCAGCAGCATCTCCGAAGGTGGCAGGTTCACGCAGCTGTAGCCGGGACTGCCGTCCGCGCCGCGCACCTGGCGACACTCCAGTTCCGTGGTCACCGGGTCCTCGCCGGCGGTAAGACTGATGTACAGGTCCACGCCCGGCTCCTCTGCCAGATTGGTCATGAACACGCGGTTTTCCTCCAGCCGGAAGGGCGTGGCGTTGAACAGCGCCGGCACGTAGCTCTGATCGTCGTCGGGATAATCGTGAAAGCCGCCGGTCTGATCCGCCGCGCAGTCCAGCGGCAGAAAGTCGACGGGCACCGGCACCGCGCCGCTCGCGCCGGCACCGATCGCGCCGAGCAGGCACAACGCCAGGCCCGACCGCCGTACCCCGCACACCCCGTCGCCGTTCGCCATGAGCCGCCTCCTCCGCCACCTCGGCGCCGGTCGAGTCTACTGACCCGCGGCCGGGCCCGTCGAGCGGACGCCGCTCACCGGTGGATGCTGAGATGTCTCGTCGCCGGCGGCCTCGCCGGTGGTTCCGTGACCGCCAGCGCCGACGCCTTCGATCACGACTGGTGCGGTGTCGAGACCGACCAGTTCCGCCTGCTCAGCGACGCGCCGCGCGCCGACATCGAAGCCATGGTCGAACTGCTGCGGCGCTTCCGGCCGGCGGCCGAGCGCTACCTGCCCGGCACGGCCAACGCCGATGATCCGCCGCTGACCATCCTGGTGTTCCGCGGCGTCCGCGACTTCCGTCGCGCCATCGGCAATCGGGTGATGGTGGGCTACATGCAGCCGTCGTTCACGGACAACCTCATGGTCGTCGGCCCGGATCCCCATGCCGACGGTGAGCACGAATCGCTGCTGCACGAGTACGTGCACTATCTGCTGCGCACGCGGCAGGACATCAATCTGCCCACCTGGTTCGACGAGGGCCTCGCCGGGATGCTGTCCTCGGCCCGGGTGCAGGCCGAGGGCGTTGTGATCGGCGACCTGCCCGAACCACTGATCCGTCGTGGCATCGAGGAGGCCGGACTGACTGTGGCCGACGTCGTCGAAGCGGAAGACATCTGGGACTGGCCGCGTGCCCGCATCCGCGGCTTCTACGATCTCTCCCGGCTGCTGGTGCACCGGCTGCTGCTCGGTCAGTCGGGCGGCCAGGACGACTGGCGCGAGGCCCTGGCCAGCTACCTGTCGGGCAGCACGCCGGCGCTTTTCGATGCGCTCGACGTTTCCCCGGCCAGGCTGCAGCGGCAGCTGCTGCGCTATCTGAAACGGCCGGGCGCCATGGTCGAGCCCGTCGAGCTGCCGCCCGCGGGTGCCGCCCCCTACCGCTGCCTGCCGGAATCCGACAAAACCCGGCAGCTCGCACTTGCCGTCGTCCAGCAGAATCCGGATCTGGCGGCAGAACGCCTGCGCGGCGCCCTCACCGATCGGGGCGACGACCCGGATCTGTGGATCGCCCTGTCTCTGGCCGAGGAATCCCGGGACGCGCGCGAGGCGGCGCTCGAGGCGGCACGCCGGGCCGTTGCCCTGGCGCCGGACGACGTCGCCACGGCCACGCGCCTGGCCGGCGCCCTGGCCATGGGCTGCATTCTGGAGGTCTCGACCGAGTGCCGCGCGCGCTGGCAGGAAGCGGTGCCGCTGCTCCGGGCCGCGCTGCGCCGTGATCCCCAGCGCCAGGACGCGATCTTCATTCTCGGTCTGGCGTACCTGTACTCGGGGCGCCCGGGCGATGCCCTGAACTACCTGCGCATCGCTCACCGGCGCCAGCCGTGGGCGCCGCAGTTGAACTTCTATCTCGGGGAGTCGTATCGCCTGATCGGCGATTCCCGCGCCGGCGCGCACCTCGAACGCGCCCGGCGCTGGTCGCCGAACGAGCTGTGGCGGCGGCTGGCGGAAGCGGGATTGGAGCGACTGGCGGCGCCGGATACAGCGCCTGCCCCGGATCACACCTGATACCTCGACGCGCTCGAGCGCGCCCCCGCGTCAATCCACTTCCGCCGCGCGCCAGACGGTCTTCACGCCCCTGGTGGTTCGATCCGGCCAGGTCACGACGAGCGCGCGATCGATGAGCAGCTCGACGATCGGGTCCGACGCATCGAAGCTCGGAAACGGTATCGCGGCAACGACGGCGTCGCGCTCGACCTTCGACTCCACGAGTCGCGCCATGCCACTGATCTGAAACTCGAGATCGTCGGCACCGACCTGGGCATGCAGCGCGTAGCGCCCATCACGCTGGAGGTGACCGGACTTCGGCGTGTGAGCGCCTACGGAAAGATACACGCCGGAATGACAGAATATCGGGCACACGGGGGAGAGACGCGGTCTTCCCTGAAGGTCAACGGTTGCGAGAATCGCGACTTCTCCGCGCCCCGGGTGATCGAGCAGGGACCTGCCGGTCCGAGCGATGTCCGGCGCAGCGGTTTCGAATTCCGACCAGGTAATCACGTCGCACCTCCGTCCGCTGGGGCAGGATAGCGCGGTCACGCACCGCTCGACATCGGACCGGTGCTTACCGCCATTCCTCCCGGGTCGATTCCGACGATCTCGACGTTCGCCCGATCGCCGCTTGTTGCTTTTTCAGCGTCCGCAGCGTACTGATATTCATGGATTTTTTCGGCGCCGGGCGGCGTCGATTCGGCCGCCCGGAAATCGAATCACCCCGTGCTTACCATCGAGCGAGGTGCCGCGTGGATCTGGCCAGACTGAAAGACATCGACCGGGTAATCGTCGCGGCGGCAGGCGGGATCAAGGTCCTGAGCCGGCTCAGCTGGCCGGCGGACACCATGGCGGAGTTCATCGACCACTGGGGACGCGGCAATCCCCGGCTTCCGACCGTCAGCTACCCGCCGGGCGACGATCTGCGCGATGCCGCCAGCGCCCTCTCCCGGGCTCACGCCGACCTGGCGGTATTCGATGATCCTCTGGCCAACTTCCTGCGCAGCACGGTCCGCTCTTACCTGACACTCTGCGATCTCCTGCAATCGGCAGGCTCGGCGAACCTGCTCACGCACAGCCGCAGACTCTACGGCATACCCGGTGACCGGATCAGCGACGGACACATCAGCAACCTCGACGCGGCGCGCCACTTCCTCACGTCGAGCGAAAGCTACTATCAGGGTCTGCACCTTGGTGACGCGGACTACTGCCTGCCGGCCCGTATCATCAAGCAGGAACTCGAGGCCCGGCTCGCCGAGGTGTTTCCAGCGGGCACGATCGAGGTGGTCGTCGACCCCCGCCTCGCCTCGAAGGCCGCCGCGGGCGCGACGCGCATCCGCCTGCGTGACGACACCTGTTTCTCCGAGTACGACCTCGAACAGCTGCTGCAGCACGAAGCGTTCGTGCACAGCCTGACGGCACTCAATGGCCGCCTGCAGCCGGCTGCGCAGAGCCTCGGACTCGGCGCACCGCGAACCACCGGGCCGCAGGAGGGGCTGGCGACGTTCGCCGAAGTCGTCACGGGCGCGATCGACATCGACCGCATGAAACGCATGGCGCTGCGCGTCGTCGGAATCGATCTGGCGCTCGGCGGGGCCGACTTCCTCGATGTGTTCCGCTACTTCCTCGATTCCGGCCAGCCGGAAAGCGAGAGCTTCAGTTCGACCATGCGGATCTTCCGCGGCGCTCCGCTCACGGGCGGCGTCGCGTTCACCAAAGACGTGGTCTACCTGCACGGGCTGATGGAGATCCACACGTTCTTCCGCTGGGCCATGCAGCACAACCGCCTGGAGCTGTGTCACTGGTTTCTGGCCGGGCGCATGACCATCGCCGACACGCTGAAGCTGGCGCCGCTGTTCGCCGACCGGATCCTCACCCCACCCACCTATGAACCGCCCTGGATGAAGCGCATCAACGGCCTCGCCGGCTATCTGTCGTTCTCGCTGTTCGCCAACCGGATCAGCGTCGAAGCGCTCGGCGAGCACCATCGCTTCGAGCGGCCACAGGATCTCGGCGACTGAACCCATGACCACTCCCGATCTCCAGGACCTGCTGTCCCGGGCCTGCGACAGCGTCCGCAGCGAAGTGGGAATCGGCCGGGTGGCGGATTACATCCCGGCGCTGGCCTGCGTCGATCCGAACCGGTTCGGCGCCGCGCTCGTCACCGTCGACGGAGTCACCGCGAGCTACGGCGATGCCGCAGAAGCCTTCTCCATCCAGAGCATTTCCAAGGTCTTCAGCCTGGCGCTGGCTCTCAATCAGCTCGGTGCAGCGGTATGGGACCGGGTCGGCCGCGAGCCGTCCGGCAGCCCGTTCAACTCCATCGTGCAGCTCGAGAGCGAACGCGGGAGACCACGCAACCCGTTCATCAACGCGGGTGCGCTCGTCATCTGCGACCTGCTGCTCGAGCACTATGCCGGCACCGCCAACCCAGGGGAAAGCGCGGTGCAAGAGACCAAGCGGGCGCTGCTGTCATTGGTGCGGTCGCTGGCAGATCACACGGGCGTCGGCATGGATGCCGAGGTAGCCGCCTCCGAGATCGCCACCAGCGATCGCAATGCCAGCCTGGCGCACTTCATACGCGCCTTCGGCAACCTGCACGGCGCCGTCGCCGAGGTGCTCGACGTGTACTGCCACCAGTGCGCGATCGCCATGAGCTGCGAGCAGCTCGCCCGGGCCGGACTGTTTCTCGCCAATCACGGCCGCGATCCGCTCACCGGCACGGTAGTCGTCGGCACCGAGCGGGCGCGGCGCATCAACGCGCTTATGATGCTCTGCGGCCACTACGATGCGTCCGGCGAGTTCGCGTTCCGCGCCGGCATTCCCGGCAAGAGCGGAGTCGGCGGCGGCATTCTCGCCATCGTTCCGAACAAGGCGGCCATCGCCGTGTGGTCGCCGTGCCTCAACCAGCACGGCAACTCCCGGGCCGGCACCGCGGCGATGACGGCCATCGCCGACGCGACCGGCTGGCAGGCCCTGTAGCGCCGGCCGCCGATCCGCGGCTCACACCGGCAGCGGGGGCAGCTTGTCCAGCGTCTCCGACATGGCATCGTTCCAGGCGTGCCGCAGCCTGTTCAGATACTCGCTTTCGGCATCGAAGCGCAGCAGTTTCGGCGGCTGCAGACCGTCGGCCCGGTACAGGGCCACGTCGATGGGCGGACCCACGGTCAGGTTGCTCTTCATCGTCGCGTCCATCGAAATCAGCCCGCACAGCGCGGCCCGTTCCAGCGGCGTCGCGGGCGTGATCACCCGATCGAGAATCGGCTTGCCGTACTTCGTTTCACCGATCTGCAGGAACGGCGAATACTCGGTCGGGCCGATGTAGTTGCCTTCCGGGTAAATCAGATACAGCTGCGGCCGCTCGCCCGTAGATTGGCCGGCGAGCAGGAAGCTCGACGAGAACCCGGCGCCATCGAAACTCTTGCGTTGCGCCACGCTCAGGCGACCGATGTAGCCGGCCACTTCGTCCACGTGCGCGTAGCTGTAGAGATTGTCCTGGCCGTGCTCGACGTCGCGCTGCAGCTTCGTGACCACGGCCTGGGTGGTCGCGAGGTTGCCCGCCGAGCAGAGGATGTACTGACTGCGGCCCGGTTGCCCGAACGACCACATCTTCGGATACGTGTCGACCTGGTCGACGCCGGCATTGGTGCGCGAATCGGAGATCATGACCAGGCCTTCAGCGACCGAGATACCGAGACAATACGTCATGGGGTGTTTCCTCGGGTGGCAATGGCCGGTGCAGGGCACCCGGTTCCGCTAGCGGCGCTCGAAGACCCGGGTAACGTTCACGTCGTCGCCGCTCGAAACCACGCGAACGTCGACCGTGAGCCGGCGCCCGTCGGGAGAAAGCGTGAAGATTTCCTGGCCGTCCGCATCCCGGGCGTCGGAGATGATGATCAGCCGGCCTTCGGACCAGCCGGCCCGGACTTCCCACAGACCGCGCTTACGGGTGCCCCAGGAGACGTCGCGATAGTCGGCCTCGTCGTAGCGCACGCCCATGGAATCGCGGCTCTGCTCGATGCGCATTTCCCGCGCCCGCAGCACCGGAAAATCCTGGGTCACGAAGGACAGCATGCCGCCCCGGGCACGGAGCACGCGCCGCGTCGGCGCGTCGTCGCTGGCATCTTCCAGCAGAACCCAGCGGCCGGACAGATCGAACTGCGGCGGTGGGCTCGGTTCCAGGTCCATGCCCGTGCAGGCGCCGAGCAGCAACATCATGACGAGCGCGGCAGTGAGCACCGCGGGATGCGCGACCCGGCTGGCGGCGGTCATTCAGCGCGGACCCTTCTGGTCCTCGGTGGCCGCCTTGAGGGCAATGACTTCGGCGCCCCGGTACAGACCGCCGAGCTGAGCTTCGAGGTCGGCGCCCTCCACCAGACCTTCGATGAACGCCTTGATGGCGTCGTAGTCGTAGCCGGCGCACGCTTCCTCGAGGGTGGCGAGCGCGCCGCGCAGTTCCGGCCAGGCCATGTAGGCTTCTTCCGCGCGGAGGATCTTGCGATGCTCGGTGCCGGCGACGGTCTCGCCCACCAGCAGTTCCTCGTGCAGCTTTTCTCCCGGCTTGAGGCCCGTGATCTCGATGGCGATGTCGCCATCGGGGTGACGACCGTCCTTCACGGTGAAGCCCTTCAGGTGAATCATGCGCCGCGCCAGTTCCAGGATCTTCACCGGTTTGCCCATGTCGAGCAGGAACAGATCGCCGCCCCGCGACAGGCTCGCCGCCTGCAGCACCAGGCCGGCGGCTTCGGTGATGGTCATGAAGTAGCGGGTGACGTCGTTGTGGGTCACCGTCACCGGCCCGCCGTGCTGGATCTGCTCGAGGAACAGCGGCACCACGGAGCCCGACGAGCCGAGCACGTTGCCGAACCGCACCATCGCGAACCGGGTATCGGAGGCTTCCTCCTGCAGGGCCTGCAGCACCATCTCCGCCAGACGCTTGCTCGCACCCATGATGCTGGTGGTGCGCACGGCCTTGTCGGTGGAGATGAGAATGAACTGCTCCACTCCGGCATCCACCGCCGCCTGCGCGGTGTACAGGGTGCCGAAGGTGTTGTTCATGATGCCCTGGATCACGTTGTGCTCGACCAGCTCCACGTGCTTGTAGGCGGCCGCATGGAACAGGGTTTCGACGTGATAGGTCTGCAGCGTGCGCGATATCAGGGCCCGGTTGGTCACGGACCCGAGCACCGCGACGATGGGCGCCTGCAGGCCTTCGTCGGCACACACGCGCTTTAGCTCGCGCTGAATCTGGAACAGGCCGAACTCGGAGACATCCAGGGCGACCAGCAGCCGCGGACGCTGACGGATGATCTGGCGGCAGAGTTCGGAGCCGATGGAGCCACCGGCACCGGTCACCATCACGCAGCGCCCGCGCACCGAGCCCTGCAGCAGGTGCGGCAGCGGATCCACCTCCACCCGACCGAGCAGGTCTTCGAGCTCCACGTCGCGGATGTTGGCGATGGACTGACGCCCGGAATCCAGCTCGACGACGTCGGGAATCAGCCGCACCCGGACCTTGAAGGGCTCGAGGAACTCGATGACCCGGCGCCGATCCTGGGCGGCGGTGGAGTTGATGGCGACAAACACCTGGGTGGCGTCGGTGTCCTGCAGCAGCCGGCTCAGGTAGCGTGGCGGATACACGTACTGGCCGTCGATGATGCGCTTCTGGGTGAGCTTGTCGTCGTCGAGGAACCCCACCACCTCGTAGTCGCCCTGCTGCTGCAGCACCCGGGCCAGCTCCACGCCCTTGCTGCCGGCGCCGTAGATGATCACCGACGACGTCGCGTTGAGCTTGTTCCGCAGGCGCTGGAAGTAGGCACGCACGATCACCCGCGAACCCGCAACGTAAACCAGGGTCAGGAGCCAGAAGATGATGGGCACGGACCGCGGGAAACCGCGCAGCGGCACCATGTAGGCGACCGTCGCCACCACGATGGCGGTGATCGTCGCGCCCTTGAGGACGGCCATCAGGGCGTGATTGCCCATATGCCGGACCACGTGACGGTACAGACCGAGCGCGCCGAATACCGGCACGCAGACCAGGCTCGACACCACGAAGGCCGGCCAGAACTGGAATACGTCCGGATTCGTCTCGCCCAGGCGCAGCGCGATGGCGCTCCACAACGCCAGCGGCAGCGCGACGGCATCCACCAGCACGGCAATGGCCTGCTTGCGCCGCCGCGGCAGCTGCTCGAGGAATTCGCTGATCATGTCACTCATCAGAACCGACCCGACGCTCCGGCAGACCGGCACGGAACCACCAGGCCGTGACCAGCAGAGGCGTTACTGCCGGTAACAGCCACGACAACGCCACAGGCGACATTTGCATGCCGTGCCGCGCGGACATCCAGGCCAGCGGCAGCAGCCAGAAAATGGCGTAACCGAGAAACCCAACCGTGGTCCACAAATGCCCTCGTTTCGCCGCCAGCTTCTGGTAGAGATGGCTTCGATGCGCCTGGGTGAATGCCTGACCAGTAGTTGCCCTAACTATAAGCGTATATGTGGCATCTAGCCAGAACCCGGCCAGCAGGATCAGCGCCGCAGGCAGGGGCAGACTCTGCTGCTGCCAGAGCAGCAACGCCAGCGCCCCGGTGAGGAGACCGAGGAAGCCGCTGCCGACATCGCCCATGAACAACCGCGACGGGGGGAAGTTGAAGACCAGGAACGCGAGCAGCGTGCCGCTGGCGAGCCAGGTGAGATCGCCGCTCCAGCCTGGCAGCCCGGCGCCGACGATCTGCGCGCCGACCAGAAACACCAGCGCCTGGGCACCGGCGATGCCATCGATGCCGTCCATGAAGTTGTACAGGTTGATGTGCCAGACGAGCGCGAACGCGGCGAGCGCCAGCAGCGGCCACGGCGCGCCCGGCAGCACCGCCCAGACCACCGCCAGCGCGGCCAGGGCGTGGGCAGCGAGGCGTGCCCGGGCCGACAGCTCGCGCAGATCGTCCACCAGGCCGACGACGGCAATCAGGGCCGCGGCGGCACACAGCACGAGCGCGATCGAAGCACCCTGAGCGCCGAGCCAGCCGAGGTAGGCCAGCAGCGGCACCACGAAGGCGACGCCGCCGGCCGTGGGCTGGGGCGCGTCGTGCAGGCTGCGGGCGTTGGGATGGGCAAGCACGCCCCAGCGTCGCGAGGCCGTCAGCACCAGCCACTCCAGCGCCAGGCCCACGGCAAAGCCGCCGCCGAGCAGGGTCAGCGCGACGTCCGAAACCATGTCACGGTCTCCATGAGGGCTTCGCCGGCCGGGCGCGGCGGCGACCAGCCGAGGGCGCCGCGGGTGGCGGACGTGTCCAGGCGCAGGGGTTCGAACAGTCGCTGATAAAGCGCCTCCCGGCGCACCGCACGCGCCGCGGCACGCAGCCAGGATGCGGGCACGGCGACCTGCCGCCGCGGCCGGTTCAGCAGCCGACGCAGTTCCGCCAGCAGTTCGCTGACGCTGACGTCGTCGGCGTCGGCGACGTGAAACACACCGTCATCGGAACGCTCCCCGAGGCACAGCAGCAGATCGCACAGATTCTCGACCGCAACCAGGCTGCGCGGGGCCGTCGCCCGGGCCAGCGGCAGCGGCACGGGGCCATCGGCCCAGCGCAGCAGGCGGGCGAAGTTGCCGCGCACCCGCGACCCGTAGACCAGCGGAGGCCGTACCACGGCGACCGCGGTGTTTCCGCGTGGACTCTGGAGCAGCCGGCGCTCGCCCGCCACCTTGCTGCGTGCATAGGCATCCGCGGGGCGATAGGGCGCATCGACCGGCAGCGGCCGCGCGCTGACGTCGCCGAGCACCTTGATACTGGACAGCCAGACGAACCGGTGGACCCCGGCCGCCTCCGCGGCCTCGAGCCAGCGCGCAGGCGCGCTGGCGTTCACCTCGTGCAGCAGCGGCTCGTCGCCGGCCACGGCGCTCTCGTGCGCCGCACCGCCGACGAAGTAGATGCAGCTCACCCCGGCGAGGGCATCGCCGATCACGCCGACATCCGGCTCCAGAAGGCGCAGAGCGCGCCAGGAGGCGACCCCGGGCGCGCTGGAGACCGGCTGCACGTCGTCGCCGCGGCGGGTCAATCGATCCAGCAGATGGCGGCCGACGAAGCCGCCGGCACCGACGACCAGCGCAACGCTCACGGGGCGTGCACGACGGTGGCGATGGGTGAATGCAGAGTCAGGAGCCGGCCCGTGGCAAGTTCACACGGGCCGGGATGTTAACCCGGACGGTGACTGGCCGTCCGCACCTGGCCGGCCGCACCTGGCCGGCCGCACCTGGCCGGCCGCACCTGGCCGGCCGCACCTGGCCGGCCGCACCTGACCGGCCGTCATCAGTCGTCGAGGACGATCTTCGCTTCGTTGCGTTCCACGGTGCGCTCGCCGATGCCTTTGACGTTGGCCAGCTCGTAGGCGTCGACGAACTCGCCGTGCTGCTCGCGGTAGCGGACGATGGCCTCGGCCCGGGACTCGCCGACGCCGACGAGCACCCGGGCCAGGGTGGCTGAGTCCGCGGTATTGATGTTGACCCGTTCGTCCACCTCGCCGACGGCATAGGTCAGCCCGGAGAGCGACAGCAGCAGGACGGCCCAGACCAGTTTGCAGAATCCGATCATGAGAACCTCTTCAATCGATGGCTAAGGGGTTCTCAGAGTAGGGTCGACGCGACGCCGCCGGCAGCGCTCGGATCCGCAGATCGCGCCCGCGGAGCACCCGGCGCGGCGCGCGATATCACCCGGTCAGCTCGTGACCGCGCGGCCGGCAATGGGCTTGGCGCTGCCCCATTCGTGGCAGCTCGGGCACTGCCACATCAGCCGATGGCTGGAAAAGCCGCAGTTGACGCAGCGATACACGGACTGGCGCTCGAGCAGCGATCGGGAAAACTGCTGCACCATGGCGAGCTGATCGCCGTCGAGCGGCTTGCCGTCGCGGTCGAGGTGCTCGAGCAGCGCGACGAAACCGCCGAGGCTCGGGCTGCGCAGAAGCTGCTGGATCACGAAGTCCGAGGCCGACCCGGGATCGCCCGACCGTTCGAGATGGTCGGCGAGTTCCCGGACCGCCGGTAGAAACGGGCCGAGCGTCAGACACGCCTCGAGGAACGCCACGTAGTCGGCCGGGTCGTCGAGCGCTTCGGCGGCGGCGCGATAGGGCGCGACGGCCAGGGGCACGCAGTCCGCGTCCTGCTGCACCGCACGGCGCAGCAGGCGACAGGCTTCGCTCTGGCGTCCGCCTGCCAGCTCGACGTCGGCGGCCACCAGGTTCACGCGCGCGCAGTCGGAATCGAGCCGGGCCGCGCGGGCGAGCTCCTGCCGCGCCTGTCGCAGATCACCCTCGGCAAGGGCCTCGACGGCGAGCTCGCACTGAAAGTGCGCGAGCCGCGTCCTGATCGAAGCGTCGTCGCGCGCGATCTGCTCTCCGACCTCCACCGCCCGTCGCCACTCGCGCTCGCGCTGGTAGATCTCGAGCAGAGCGCGCTGGGCGGTGGCACGCTCGGGTCCGGGGCTGCGGGCAAGCTCCAGCAGCAGGTTCTCGGCCCGGCCGAGCAAGCCTGCCGCCATGTGATCCCGGGCGAGTTCGAGTTCGATGCGGGAGCGTTCCGTCGAGCTCAGAGACGGCCGTGCCAGCAGCGCCTGGTGCATGCGGATGGCTTTGTCCACCTCGCCGCGGCGGCGCACCAGCGAACCGAGCACCAGACGCGTCTCGACGCCGTCGTTGTGCTCGACCATGGATTCCACGAACGAATCCAGATCGAGATCGCGCTGCTCGTCCACCAGCTGGTTGAACCCGGCGAAGTAGCGTTCCGCCGAGCGCCGCGGCGGCTCGACGGTGCGCCCGCGCTCGCGGCGTCCGAGCATGAACCCGATGGCAAGCGCGGCCAGCAGCATCAGGTAGAGGGTGAAGTCATCGAACACGGCTATCGACCATGCGTTTCCGTGCACGCGCCCACGCGGCGGCCGGACCGCGGTTCGCGCACGCTCAGTCCTGAAGAGTCAGGTTCCGCAGCTCTTTCAGCTCGCGGTCCGAGGCTTCGAGCTGCTTGCCGAGACTGCGCTGGCGCAACCGCAACCGCAACGTCACCAGACCGAATCCGATGGCGCTCACGGCAACGCCGAGGAAGAACGCCAGCAGCAACCACCAGAACACGCTGACCTCAGGGGTCTGCCACGAGAGAAAGCGCAGCGCCACCTGACCCTGATTGACGGCCAGCAGCGCGAAGCAGAACAGCAGGATCGCCAGCACAGCCCAGAAGAGCTTGGCCAGGGCGCGCATCAGTGCGACTCGTCCTCCGCTCGACTGCCGTCGCGTTCGCGCTCGAGGCCGGCGTTGACCCGGTCGCGCAGCTCCTTGCCGGGTTTGAAGTGAGGCACGTACTTGCCGGCCAGTCCCACCGACTCACCGGTCTTGGGGTTGCGGCCGATGCGGGGCGCCCGGTAGTGGAGGGAAAAGCTGCCGAACCCGCGGATCTCGATGCGCTCGCCGGCAGCCAGGGTTTCCGCCATCTGCTCGATCACCGTCTTCACAGCCAGCTCCACGTCCTTGACGGAGAGCTGGGTCTGCTTGGCGGCGATGAGCTCGATGAGTTCGGACTTGGTCATGGGACGGGATGCCCCGCGCAGAAGCGGGCTGCCGACCACGGCCCCCCCGGACGGGGGGGCGAGCTACGCAGATCGCTTCGGCAGACAACGCCCCCGACGGGGGCGTTGCTGCGACGGGGCCAGGACTTCACTCGGTGCTGTCCTGATCCATCTGCTGCTTGATCAGGTCGCCCAGCGTGGTTGCCGGACGCTCCGTCTCGCGGCCGCGATGATCCCGAACGGCTTCGCGCTCGTCAGCGATGTCCTTCGACTTGACGGACAGGCTGATGTTGCGGTTCTTGCGATCGATGCTGATGATCTTCGCTTCCACCTCGTCGCCGACCTTCAGCACGTTGCGGGCGTCCTCCACCCGGTCCTGGGAGATCTCGGAGGCCTTCAGCGTCGCCAGCACCTCGGGCGCCAGCTCGATGATCGCTTCCTTGGGTTCGACTTCCTTGACGATGCCCTTGATCACGGTTCCGCGATCGTTGACGGCCGTATAGTCCGAGAACGGATCCTGGTCGAGCTGTTTGATGCCGAGCGAAATGCGTTCACGCTCTGGATCCACGGAAAGGATGACCGTCTCGATCTCTTCGCCCTTGGAGAAGCGGCGTACCGCGTCCTCGCCGGTCTCGTTCCAGGAGATGTCGGACAGGTGCACCAGACCATCGATGCCGCCATCCAGGCCGATGAAGATGCCGAAGTCGGTAATCGACTTGATCTTGCCGCTGATGCGGTCGTTCTTGGCGTGGTTGATGGAGAACTCTTCCCACGGGTTGGGACGGCACTGCTTGATGCCGAGCGAGATGCGCCGCCGTTCCTCGTCGATGTCGAGGACCATGACTTCCACCTCGTCGCCCACGGCAACCACCTTGGACGGGTGAATGTTCTTGTTGGTCCAGTCCATCTCGGAAACGTGCACCAGGCCTTCCACGCCCTCTTCGATCTCGGCAAAGCAGCCGTAGTCGGTGAGGTTGGTGACCGTGGCCAGAACGCGCGCGCCTTCCGGGTAGCGGCGGGTGATGTCCACCCACGGATCGTCGCCCAGCTGCTTCATGCCGAGGCTGACGCGGTTCTTCTCGCGATCGAACTTGAGGATCTTGATGTCCACCTCGTCGCCGACGTTGACCATCTCGCTGGGATGGCGGATGCGCCGCCAGGCCATGTCGGTGATGTGGAGCAGGCCGTCGACGCCGCCGAGGTCGACGAACGCGCCGTAGTCGGTGAGGTTCTTAACGATGCCCTTGACGACCTGGCCTTCCTGCAGCGACTCGAGGAGCGACTCGCGCTCGGCGCTGTTCTCTTCCTCGAGCACGGCACGGCGCGACACGACCACGTTGTTGCGCTTCTGGTCGAGCTTGATGACCTTGAATTCCAGCGGCTTGCCTTCCAGGTGCGCGGTTTCGCGCAGCGGCCGGATGTCCACCAGGGAGCCCGGCAGGAACGCGCGGATCTCGTTGATGTCGACGGTGAAACCGCCCTTGACCTTGCCGCTGATCTGGCCTTCCACGACCTCGTGCTTGTCGAAGGCGTCCTCCAGCATGCGCCAGGTTTCGGCGCGCTTGGCTTTCTCGCGGGAGAGGCGGGTTTCGCCCCAGCCGTCGTCCACCACTTCCATGGCGACGTGCACCTGGTCGCCGATCTCCAGGGTGAACTCGCCGTTCTCTTCGATGAACTGGCTGCGCGGGATAACGCCCTCGGACTTGAGTCCCGCGTGGACCACCACCCACTCGCTGCTGATGTCGACCACCGTGCCGGTGACGATGGAACCCGGCTCCATCTCGACCGACTTCAAGCTCTCTTCAAATAGATCCGCAAAACTTTCGCTCATATTTACCTCACGCAGGACCGCTTACCTGGTTGTCCGGTCGGGTACGGCGTGAACTCTCCGTTGGTTGGTTGCGGTCATGTTCGACGAACTTCCGAACATGCCGGTTGGTTGCTTTTCGTGTCCGGGCAAGCACTCACAGGCTCCGCGACGGCGCCGCACCGACGACGGTCTCTCACGACCCTTCGCTGCTGCAGATGAGTAGTGCGTCCGATGCGGGGCGCAGGGATGCCAGGACACGCCCTCCCTCTCACGCGCCAGGCTCCGTCGGGGAATTCCTGATGCTCGCGAGAAGGGCGGCGAGGCTAACACTTAACCCATTGTTTTACAACCGGTTCTGATTCGGTCCGTGGATACGGTCCGAGGCCGCCGTGGAGCCGGCGGGACCCCGGTGCAGGGGGCCGTATCCCGAGCCGGTCAGCGCCGGTCGATGACCACGTGCTCCTTGCCGAAGAAGATGGTCGAACGGCCCATGTCGATGAAGTTGTGCTCGTCCTCGACGAACGCCGCATTGGCGCGCCGGGCCTCCGCGGTCGCCGCCAGGCGGCCCCGATCGATCCAGGCTTCCGCATGGCCGAGATAGGATTCCACCTGCGTGCCCCGGGCACTCTGCAGACCCTCATCCAGGGGAGAATTGGCGCGATGTACCTGGCGGTAGCAGAGCGTGCCGGCGGCCTCCCCGTGGGAGCGCACGATCGGGCCGTGGTGGGTCAGCCAGTAGTGACGGGCCTGCTCTTCGGTAAGCGAAGCCTGATGGCGCAGCGGGAAGAACACCCGGATCACGTTGCTCTTGACCCGCGCGACCACGTTTTCCGGCGACGGATTGATCTGCGGATACTCGTAGGCCATCCACAGCGGCGAGTTCGGCAGGTCGATGAACTTCGCCTCGTCTTCCAGCAGCGCGGCACCCGCGGCCGTGGCGGCCTCGGACTGCAGGCTGGCCGCCAGCGCCGGCTCGCTCGCCCACCACAGCTCGGCGACCCCGTCGTAGGCGGGCTCCATGTCGCCGCGCGCCTGCTGCGCGGCCGCAGTCGCCTCGTCGTCGGTGGTATGGGTCTGCACGTAGCGCAGAATGTCGAGATCGCCGGCAAAGCCGGCCACCAGGGGTGCGTGCCGGTTCAGCCAGTACGCCTGAAACTCCTCCCGGGACAGCCCCGCTTTGCGCCGCAGCGCGAACACCAGTCGAATCATCTTCCCCTCTCCCGTCGTGGACTTGCGCAACCATTGTCGGGCCCGGCGCTGAGAACGCCAAGCCGGCAACCGCGCCGCGATCAGCGTGGCGTCCGCAGCCGACGTCCAGCGCCTCAGCCGAACTCGATCCCCTCGAAGTCGCCGGACTCGCGCCACGCCCTGATGTATCTGAAGTAGGCGGCGGCGCCTTCCGGATAGCCGCGGCTGTACTGCGCCGCCTTCGTCATGGGCTGGCCTTCGTTGTTGTAGTAGCCGGGGGTGCAGTCCGGCGAGCCGAGCATCATGCCGGGGCCGGTCATCAGCAGTGCCACCCACTCGTCCTGCGCCTGCTGAGTGACCTCCACGGTCCGGTAGCCGCCGTCCAGGGCGTGGCGGATCAGCCTGGCGATGGTCATTGCCGACTCGACGATGTTGTGCGGCACGTTGGAGATCAGGTTGGCGCCCTGGGTGGGCTGCACCCAGAACGCGTTGGGAAAGCCGTGCACGTGAATGCCGTGCTTGCTGCGCATGCCGTCGGCCCAGGCGTCGGTCAGCGTACGGCCGTCCCGGCCGACGGTCTCGAAACCGGTCCGTGCGAGAAGCTCGGTGCCCACTTCGAAGCCGGTGCCGTAGATGATGCAGTCCACCTCGTACTCGCGGCCGCCCACGACCACACCCTTGTCCGTAATCCGCTCCACGCCCTGGCCGTCGGTGTCGAGCAGCACGGTGGATGGCTGGTTGAACGCCTCCAGGTACTCGTCGTGGAAGCACGGCCGCTTGCACAGCTGCCGGTACCAGGCCTTGAGCTGCTCAGCGGTCTCCGGATCCTCGACGACCGTGTCCACGCGGCTGCGGATCTCCTCCATCTTCTCGAAGTCGGAGTCCTCGTAGGCGGCGAGCATCTTCAGCGGGTTGCCGCGCTCGGATTCCGGGAGTTCCAGGATCTTCGAGCGGATCCGCCGCGACAGGTCGGTCCAGCCGTCCTGAACCAGGTCTTCCTCCGCCATGCCGCCGGTCTGGTTCAAGGTGAAATTCTCCAGCCAGCGCTGCTGCCAGCCGGGGGTGGCGATGGTCCTGAACCATTCCGGATCGGTGGGCCGGTTGTCGCGAACGTCGACCGAGGACGGCGTGCGCTGGCAGATGTAGAAGGTCCGGCACGCCGCTGCCAGCGCCGGGATGCACTGGACCGCCGTCGCCCCCGTGCCGATCAGCGCGACGCGCTTGTCACTCAGCCGGTCGAGCGGCGCACCTTCCGGGTTACCCCCGGTGTAGTCGTAGTCCCAGCGGCTGGTGTGGAACGAATGGCCTTTGAAGTCCTCGATGCCCGGCACGCCCGGCAGCTTCGGCACGTGCAGCGGACCCGTACCCATGGCAACGAACCGGGCGCTGAAGTCGTCGCCCCGATCCGTGGTGATCCGCCAGACTTCGGCCGCTTCGTCCCAGACCAATGACCTGACCTGGGTGTGGAACAGGGCGTTGTCGTAGAGCCCGTACTGGTTGCCGATGCGCTGGCAGTGCTCGAGGATCTCCGGCGCGTGGGCGTACTTCTCCGTCGGCATGTGGCCCGTCTCTTCCAGCAGCGGCATGTAGACGAACGACGCCGTGTCGCACATGGCGCCGGGATAGCGGTTCCAGTACCAGGTGCCGCCGAAGTCGCCGCCCTTCTCGATGATGCGCACGTCGGTGATTCCCTGCTCCACCAACCTCGCACCGGTCACGAGGCCGGCGAAACCGCCGCCGATGAACGCCACCGTCACGTGATCCGTCACCGGATCGCGCGCCGTCACCGGCGTGTAGGGGTCGTCCAGGTAGTGCGAGAGCTGGTTCTCGATCCGGATGTACTGCGCGTTGCCGTCGGGACGCAGGCGCTTGGCGCGCTCCTCGGCGTACTTCTTCTTCAGCGCGTCCTTGTCGATGACCGGCCGCTCTACCGTGGTGTTCAAGGCGACATCCTCTGGAACCGAAAGGGCGCTCGATGGTTCCCAAGCGCGGCCAAGGCGTCAACCCGGGATTCTGCGGAGCTCGATCTCAAAATTACCTATTGTTACTTACTGTAGACACAAAAAGTAATTATTAGTAACTTTACGGACTCCTATCGAGAGCATCTACCCGTGACCAAGATCGCCGCGGATTCCCTGTTCACGCCCGAGCAGGTCGCCGACCGGCTCGGCCTGCACGTTCGCACGGTGCGCCGATACATCCGTGAGGGCCGGCTGAGCGCGGTCCGGCTCGGAAGACGCTACCGCGTAACCCGGGCCGCACTGGAGGCCTTCGCCGGCATCACGCCCGACCCGGCCACGCCGACGGGACGACCCGTGGCCGACGTCTCCATCGTCATCGGCATCGACGACCTGGACCACGAAGCGGTGGAGCGCCTCACCACCCACGTGATGGCCTCGGTGAGCGGCCGCCGGGACCGGACGACCCCGGTGCGGGTAGACGCGAGCCACGACCCGGAGCGCCGACGGCTGAAACTCATCGTCAGCGGCGACCTGGCGGCGGCGATGTCGATGCTGGCCCTGGTCAACGCTCTGCTCGGAGACATCCGGTGATCGCGCCCGAAGACCGGCAGGCCTTGTTCCGTCCGCCCACGGCGGCCGACCTGATTGCCGAACGCTACGAGGCCGTGCTGGGACTCTGGCCCGTTCCCGCCACGCGCCGGGTGCTGGACACCTCTCAGGGCGACACCTTCGTGCTGACCTGCGGCGCCGAAGACGGGCCTCCGCTGCTGTTGATCCACGGCGCCATCGCCAATGTCTCGAGCTGGCTGGGCGACGTCGAAACGCTGGCCCCGCACTTCCGCCTCCACGCGGTGGACGTCATCGGCGAGCCGGGCTTCAGCGCGCCGAGCCGGCCAGCGCTCGACTCGGATGCCTACGCACGCTGGCTGGAGGACGTCCTCGACGGGCTCGGTCTGTCATCGGCCGCCGTGGTCGGTATCTCGCTAGGCGGCTGGCTGGGGCTCGACCTGGCCATCCGCCGTCCTGCCCGCGTGTCCGCCCTGGGACTCATCGCTCCCGGCGGCGTCGGACCCCAGCGCAACGTCCTGCTCTGGGCTCTGCCGCTGTCGCTGCTCGGCCCGTGGGGACGTCGCAAGGTGCGCGAACGCATCGTCGGCGCCACGCCCTCTGACGCGACGCACACCGAAGGCGAGCGTCGCTTCGGTGAGCTCTACACCCTCATGGCGCGGCATTTCCGACCGCGCTACGACCGACTCCCCGTGTTCCCGGACGCTGCCCTGGCGGATCTGAGCATGCCGGTGCTCGCGGTCGTCGCCGGTCGCGACGTGATGCTCGCGCCCGGGCCGATGCGCCAGCGGCTGGAGGACAACGTGCCCGACCTGGAGATGCATTTTCTGCCGGACGCCCGCCACTTCCCCGGCAGCCAGGCCGACCGGCTGCTGGACTTTCTGCGGCGATGTCACTCCACGGCCTGAAACCAGAAGCCCGATGGCTGCCACGCGCCCCGCTCACTCGGGTCGCATCAGACGCGAGTCCACAGCGCAGCCGCCGTATACCACCACCTTCCGAATAGGGGTGACTGGCGTCGCCATCTGCAGTCGAGACACGACCCGTCCCCTTCGCTGCCCCGTTTCCGTTCGGCTACGATGTCGACCGTGGCCTAGACACCAGCAGGGGAACCCGGTATGTCCGAACTGCGTGAACAGGTATTTGCCGACTACTGCGACTGGTCGGCGCTATCGGCAAAGCTCATCGAGGAAGCGCGCGAGGTGTTCCCGGGCGGCGACACGCGCATGAGCGCGCATTTCGCCCCCCACCCGCTATTCATCGAGCGCGCCGAGGGCGCCCGCCTGTACGACGTCGACGGTCACACGATTCTCGACTTCATGAACAACTTCACGTCGCTGATCCACGGCCACGCCAACCCGGCCATCGTCGAGGCGGTGCAGACGCAGATCGCCCGCGGCTCCGCCTATGCCGCGCCGACGCGTTCCCAGGTGGCCCTGGCGAAGCTGATCTGCGAGCGGGTGCCGGGCGTGGAGCAGCTGCGCTTCACCAGTTCCGGCACCGAGGCCACCCTGATGGGCCTGCGCTGCGCCCGGGCGTTCACCGGGCGCCAGAAGATCATGAAGATGGAGGGCGGCTACCACGGCAGCTACGAGCTGGCCGAGGTGAGCCTGGCACCGCTGCCCGATCAGTGCGGACCGCTGGAGGCGCCGAACCCGGTGCCCATCGACGCGAGCATTCCCGACAGCGTGCTCGCCGACACCGTGGTATGCCCGTACAACCAGCCGGAGATCGCGCAGACCCTGATCGCCCGCCACGCCCACGAACTGGCCGCGGTCATCGTCGAGCCGGCGCTCGGCTCCATGGGCATGGTGCCGGCTACGCGGGAATTCATGGCGGCACTGCGCCGCGCCACCGAAGCCCACGGCATCGTGTTGATCTTCGACGAGGTGATCACCCTGCGCGCCTCCTACGGAGGTGCCCAGGAGGCCCTCGGCATTACTCCGGATCTCACCGCCATGGGCAAGATCATCGGCGGCGGCCTGCCCATCGGCGCCATCGGCGGCAGCCGCGAGCTGATGCGCATGTTCCACCCGGACGAACCCCGGCCCGTGATGCACGCCAGCACGTTCAGCGGCAATCCCATCAGCATGGCGGCGGGACACGCCGCCATGGTCCAGATCGACCCGCAGGTCATCGAACGCCTGAACGCCCTCGGCGAGCGATTCCGCCAGGGCGTGGGCGAGGTCTTCGAACGGGTCGGCATTCGTGGACAAGCGCTCGGATTCGCCTCGCTCAGCAACATCCATTTCAGCGACGCGCCGCTGAACGACGCCCGCGCCACCCTGGCCGCCCGCGCCGAGTCCGGCCACATCAATCAGCTGCTGCACCTGGCGATGCTCGAGCGCGGCATCGCCAGCGCCAGCCGGCTGATGTACTGCATGTCGACGCCGATGAGCGTCTCGGAGGTGGATACCGCACTCGGCGCTCTGGAAGATTCGCTGCGTGCGCTGAAGCCCGGCATCGAACGCGAAAAGCCGAACCTCATGAAAGCCTGAGCGTGCCGCTGCACACCGACAGGCGACATGGTGGATTACGCCAACGCCACCGTGACCCACGACGTGCCGGAGGGCCTTGTATCGCGGACGCTCAGAAACGGCGCATGTAACTCACGGAGAAGTGCACGCCGTCGTCCTGCAGACCCTCCTCCCGGCTTGCGCGCCGCGGATCGGCCGCGCGCGCGAAGCTCGTATCGACATCGTCCGCCCAGTAGACCTCAACGTCGAATCCCTCAACGGGTTGCCAGGCCAGACCCAAGCCGGCGCCGGTGATCGATTCCGTATCCGAGGTATCGCGCACGAGTGACGTGGTGTCGACATCGCGTTCGTCCCAGGAGCGTCCATGGTCGACGAACGGGATCAACGTCAGCGTGTTCAGCGCCCTCGATTCGCGGTCTGCGAACGGGCGCCAGCGCAGCTCCAGCGACGCCGCAGCCCCGTTGTCTCGCACCAGCAGGTTCTCGCGATACCCGCGCACCGTGTTGATGCCCCCCACGGCCAGCTTCTCGACACCCATCAAGGGGTCATCGGCCACCTGCAAGGTCGCTTTCGTGGCGACATCGAGACCGTCACGCAAGCGCCTCACCCATTGAACCTGACCCAGGAACGACGTAAACCGGGCGTCGGTCCCGGAGGGGTCGAACGGCGTGGGCCGTGCGTCGGTGGCGTCGAGCACGTCGAAACCGTGGCGCAGGGTGCCGCGCAGCGCCAGCACCTCGCCCTCGCTGCGGCGCAACCAGTCAAGGCCGAGCATGCCGACGCTCAGCTTCGAACGGCCATCCACCGCGCCTGGGGAGAGGGAGAACGGAATACCGCCGAGCTCTGTCCGGCTCCGCACGAGCTCGCCACCCACGCTGAGCTCCAGTGTGTGATTCAGGCCCGCGACAAGGGGAACGTGCAGGGTCGCACCATAGCTCTCAGTATCGGTCGTAATGTCGAGGTCGTCGAAGGGCCGTTCCACGACGTCGACGTCGTCCCGCACGTAGTGCAGGGCCAGCGCCACATCACGGCTGTTGAGCGGAATCCGGTAGCTCGCCGAGCCGGCGTCGGATCCGTCGCTGAGGCCGAACTCGAGCGCCAGCCGGTCGCCGTGTCCGGACAGATTGGCGCGCACCAGACCAGCACTCAGACGCTCCGCGCCGATGGCTTCCGAGCGATGGTTGTCGGCGCGCAGGTAGACAGTCCAGGGCGGAGGTTCCTGGATCGACATGCGCAGCACGCTGTCGCCGGGCCTGACGCCTGGCTCGACGTGCGCGTCCACACGATCGATGTTCGGGTCGCGCTGCAGCAGACGGATCACATCGCGCAGCTCGTTGACGTTGAACGGCTCCGCGACGCGCCGGCGCACCCGCTCGATGATGTAGGGCTCGCGCAGCCCGGTCGGCCCGGTGAGCTCGATGGTGCTGATGCGCCCCTCGACGGCCTGCAGCCGCAGCCGCCCGTCGATAATGCGCTGGTCCGGCACGACGACCCCGGAACTCAGGTAGCCGGACTGCAGGTAAAGAAGCGAAAGCTCTTCGCGAAGCGCCTGCAGATCCGCATCGGTCAGCGGGCGGCCACGATAGCGCTCAGTGACCGCTGCGACGGCGACGCCATCGAGCGCGGTGTTTCCGTCGAGATCGATGTCCGTGGCGACCACCGCCAGCGTCGAGGACGCGGCGCGGGAGCGGATGGTGTCGGGGTCGAGTTCGGGCAGCCGCTGCTCCGTCGCAGCCACCGTGCCCGGCAACCCGCAGGCCAACGCCAGCAGAAGCGCGGTGCGCAGCCGCCATGACAACCGCGCGCGGCTCATGGCGTAACCCCGTTGCAGCCGATCAGGGCAACGGCGATCCCCCGCGGCACCTTTGTCGTAGACCCCTCCGCCACATCGGCCGCATCCTGCAGCGGGTAGTGCGAAAGCACGTAGTCGTCCGGAGCGCGCCGCACACCACCCCGATCCTCAAGCACCAGACTGCTGGCATTGCGCCGCGCCTCCGGCGTGCAGCGCCCCTGGGCGACCCGGGGCGCGGGAATGACGTTTTCGTTCTGCGGCGTGACCGCGGAGCTTACGTCGTCGTTGGGAGCCGAGACGTTGATCGTACCAGCCGTGCCGGTATTGGAATCGGCGCTGATCAGACTCTCCACGTCTTCAAGCAGGACGCTCACCGAGAGATCGACCTGGCCCCCGTTTCCGGCGTCCGCCTCCGCCAGGATGCCGCTGCGTCGGAGCAGCAGCTGATCCGTCGCGATGTCGATGTCGCCCCCTGACCCATCGGCCCCGGCAGACGCCTCGATGGTGCTGTCGCTCAAGCCCACGGTGCTGCCGACGGTGCTCACCAGGATGTCTCCACCTGCTGACTGGCTCGAGTTGGTGCGAATGCTGCTGCCCACCAGCACCACGCTCTCGACGGCATCGATGCGGATGCGCCCGGAGTCTCCGCCCGCGCTGGCATCGGTGGTGACGCTGGCGCCGTTCACCATCAGCACGTCCGCGCCCTGCAGACGCACGGACCCGCCGGCCACCGCACCGCTCGTGGTTGCCTCGACCGTGCCACCGTCGATGGTCAGCTGGCCCTCGGCCAGCACGGCTACCGTGGCGAGATCGTTGGCCACGTTGTTGCTGGCGGTGGCCGCCGTGATGGACGAGCTCTCGATGGAGATGTTGGACGCGGACAGCGTAATGGAGCCGGCACTGCCCGCGTCGGCGCCGGCGCTCGTGCTGGCGTTGGTAATGAATCCGCCGCGGCTCGCGAAGTCGCCTTCCAGCAGGATAATCGTATCGCCGGCCTCCCCGGTGGCCAGCGTGCGGGAGCTCATCTCACCGCCGTCGAACAGCGCGTTGCGGCCGCTGAGGCGGATGTCGCCGGCGGAGCCGGCGGTCTCGGTCTCCGAAACGATGACGCTGCGGCTCGCCAGGGTCATCTCACCGAAATCGATCGTGATGGCGCCCGCCGCGCCGTCTGTGCCCGCGCACACGGTGCAATCCGACACCACGCCTGACAGGGTCGAGATGAAGGAGCGGCCGCTCATGTCGATGTCGCCGCCGCTCAGCGTCACCGAACCGCCATCGCCGCCGCCCAGGGTGTCCGCTGCAATGCGGGAGTCGTTTGCCATGGTGAGGGCGTCGAAACCGATCGTCACGGCACCGGCGTTGCCCAAACCCACCGTGCGCGTCGTAACCTCGCCGCCGTCCATGAGCACGCTGCCAGCGTCGATGGTCACGTCGCCGCCCGCCGACTGGCCCTGGGTGGTTGCCGTGATCGAACCGCCGCCGGAAATCGACAGCGTCCCGGCAGCCACCTCGATGCGCCCACCGGGTCCACCGCCAATGGTGTCGGCACCGATTCCGCTGGGCCCGTCGATCTGAAGCTCACCGACCTCGAGTGAAATCGTGCCACCACGGCCCGGACCGAAAGTGAACGCATTCACGGCCCCTCCGGCGGTGATCGACAGCCGATCGGCGTTGATACTGACGTTGCCGGCATCGCCTATGCCGTTGGTAGCCGCCTGGACGAAGGCGCCGCTCGTAATCAGTGCGCTACCAGCGGAGAGAAACACGTCACCGCTGCCGCCAGTTCCGAAGGGGTTCACCTGATCGGTGCCGATGCTGCTGGCTCCGGCGGCGACCAGCTCGCCGGTGCTGACGAAGACGTTGCCGGCGTTCCCCGCACCCGCCGTTCGAGCGCTCAGCGAGCTGACGTCCAGCAGTTCGAGAACGTCGGTCGTGACCAGCACGTTGCCGGATGCGCCGAAGTCGCTGGCCTCGGACGCCAATGCCGAGGCCACCAGGCTGGCGCGACCTGCCTGCAATGCGACGTCACCGCTGGTTCCAGCGACGCTGCGAGCCAGAAGCCCGGTACGCAGCAGATCTACCTCGCCGGCCTGTACCAGGATCCCGCCCCCCGTGCCGAACAGCAGTGAGCCGGTGGTCACTAGAGCGTCCGTCATCTGCAGAACTCCGGCGTTCAGCAGCACGTTGCCGGAAACCCCGAAGTTCGTCGTGGTGGAAAAGTTATCGGCACCGATCGAGACCCGATTGCCGCTGATCACCAAGTCGCCGCCGCGTGCGAACAGGCCCTCCGACGACGTGGCGACGAAGTTGCCGGACCCGTCCGTCGTGACGCTGTCGCCGACAATCAGGATCGGCGCGCCCGCACCGAAGAACGTCACTGATTCCAGCGAGTTGCCGAGTAGCATTCTCACATTGCCGCCGACCACCGAGATCGGGGCCCCGGATCCGCCGGCAGTGGATGCCAGCCGACTGCCCGCGAGGGTCACGTCGTTGCCCGCCACCACGATGGCGCCGGTATCGCCGTCGAAGCTGTCCGAGTTCAGCACGCTCTGCACAACCCCTACCACCGGACCCTCGATACGGATCTCGCCGGTAGCGGCGGCCGTCGATGAGTCGCTGCGCAGCACGCTGGCGTTGACCACCACGCCGGAACGACCGTTGAAGACGATGTCGCCGCTGGCCGTGCCGCCGGTGGTCAGGCGTCGCACCGACGTGCCGCCGTCGACGACCACGCCGTCCCCACGAACGATCACATCGCCACTTTCGCCAGCGAAACTCTCGTCTACCAGCGACAGCCCGGACAGCGTGATCGCCCCACCGTCGATCACCGCGCCCTGACCGCCGAGGGTGGCGATGCGGCCGCCGACCACGGCGATCGACCCCCGCGCAACGCCGGGGGTCGCCGGATCGTAGACGCCGGCGTCAAAAGGCCCGGCGGCGAGGGTGATCCCGCCACCGGTGATGGCGGCGCCACCGACCGCGATGTCGCCGGCCACCAGCGCTGCCCGCTCCCCGGCAGGCACGCTCAGCGACGCGCCGTCGATCCGAATGGCGGCGGGCGCAGCGGTGACAAAGCCGAAGGCGCGAGGGTCGGCGGTGGTCAGGGTTGTGGGTCCGGCCAGCGTAGTGACGAGATCCACGTCGTCGGCAAAGCGCAGGAAGTCCGCCGTGCTGAGGTACAGCGAGCCGGACAGATCGATCGAGGCGTTGGGGCCCATGACCACACCGGCGGGATTGACCAGCCACAGGTCGGCGCCGCCGATGGTGCTGCTCAACGCGCCATCGATATCCGACAGGACCCCGCCGGTGACGCGCGCGATGATGCTGCGGATCGCGGCATTGCCGGAGAAGTTGGCGCTCTCTCCGGTACCGACGTTGAAACGCTCGAAGCTGTGGAACAGATTGGCGGCGCGAACGCTGCCCAGATCCTCCGTGATGTCGTAGGTGAAGCCGTTGCCGGCCGCGACGGCCTGACCCGGGGACCCGGTGCCCACGGAGCCGTCCAAGGTAACCTCGGCCGGGACCCGGGCCGGGAGCACGCCCGCGGCCCACGCCACAGCCAGCACCAGGCTGATCCGTCGAGGCCTCATTGCCAGCTTCCTACCAGGGTGAAAGGTGCCCAGTAGGCCGGGTGCGCGTAGCGCGGCATCGCCAGCAGCGCCTGCTGGGCCAGCTGCAGGCTGTGCGCTTTGCCGCGGCCGTCAGCCAGATTGGCATAGAAGCGCATCATCAGTTCCGCGGTACCCGGATCGCTCACCGACCACAGCGATGCCAGCGCGCTGTCTGCGCCGCTCTGAATGGCGATTCCCGCCAGGCCCAGGGCGGCGCGATCGTCGCCTACGGCGGTCTGACAGGCGCTCAGCACCAGCAGATCGAGGGGCTGTCCGCTGCTGGCTCGAACATCGAGCGTGTCTTCGAGGCGTTCGAGCGTGAGCCGGTCGTCGAACGTCAACAGGAACGACTGTCGGTAGTCGCTGCGGAACTCGCCGTGGGTCGCCAGGTGCACGACGTTGTAGGCACCGGTTGCCATCGCCGCGCGGACCGGCTCCAGCGAGAACGCTTCGTCGGTGAGCAACTTCGCCGGATACTGCCGCGCCAGCGCGCCAACCTCCTCGCTCACGTGGGGCAGTGCCGGGTAACCCTGCACCTCGGCGGACAGCCCCCCGACCAGCAGCACCGGCTCGTCAACGCCCTCCTGCCGGGTACGCGTGTAACGCAACGACGGCGTAACCGTCACCGCCAGGCGATCCACCAGGAAGCGCTCCCCGTCGTGCAGCGCGCCGAGCGGCACGGTGCGCAGCGCGCCGTCTGGAACCACGACCAGCGTATCGATGCCGCCCCGATCCAGTGCCGGTTCCAGCGGTTCAATGAGCCACTCGTAGAGACGCCGGGCCTGCGCCAGATAGGCTTCACCGCGGCTGGGATTCTGCAGATTGACGCGGAAGCGGCGGATGGTCTCGGTGATTTCTCCGCGCGCCACCGGGCTGGAGAAGCGCGCTACGCCGTCGACGGTCTCGACCAGCAGCTCGACGCGATCGCTGAGCATGACCGGATAGACCAACGCCACACCGTTCTCCGGTGCGGCCGCGCCCTCGTTCAGCGAGCCGACACAGGCATTGGCAAAGTAATCCTCAACCTCGGCCTGCTTCAGGTCCTCGATGACCGTGCGCGTCTCGGCAAGGAGAGCGCGACGGTCCGAATCGACTTGAGTGTCGGAAGAGAGGCGCAGCAAGACATCGGCATACTCCGCGTACACGGGAGCCACACGGGCCGAAAAGTCGGCAGCGGAACGCATTCCGGGCCGCACACGATTCAGAGCACTCACCGCGCGAGCGTAGGCACTGCGAGCCTCGATCAGGTCACCGGAGCGCACCTGCAGCTGGCCGACCAGCCAGTCCCAGCGATAGGCGATCTCGTCGAGACCGCTGCGCTGCGCTTCGAACACCGCCCGCTGGGCGAGCAGCAGCGCCGTGTCGAGCCGATCCTCGTCGGCGTACAGCAGCGCGAGGTGGCCGAAAGCAGATGCCAGCAGAAACGGATCGTCGGCAATTTCGGCGGCGACCCGGGCCGCTTGCAGCTGATCGAACGCCCTGCTCCGCGGGCGTTCGTTGAAACCGAGCTGCTCCCAGGCGCTGCGATAGCTCGCGGCCAGTGATACCTGCAACTCGGCCTTGGGTACACCGGCCGGCATGGCGTGGACGGCGGACTCTGCTTCGCTGAAGACCGCGTCCAGCACAAGCTGCTTGTCCGCAATGCGCGATTTGAGCGCGTTGCACGCAGCCGTGGCGCGCGCGGCGGCGTCACCGGCTTCGCGGGCTGCCTGCCCCGAGCGGGTGAAGAGTTCGGCGGCCCGTGAGTGGTCACCGAGCTCGGCGGCGAGCACCCCGAGGTCGTTGCGCAGTGCCGCCTCCAGAGGCGGCGACGCGCTGGCCAGAGAGCGTTCCAGGGCGGCGTCGGCCCGCGCCAGGTCGCCGCCGGCAAGATACGTGGCACCCAGCCTGGCCTGCAGCATCCGCTCGGAGCCCGGCACCGAGCCGCCCAGCGCCTGTGCGCTGCGCAGCGCTTCCAGCGCCAGCCGATTCATGCCCAGACCGCGCGCGGCATCAGCCATGCCAAGCAGCGCGCGAAAACGCTCGTCCGCGTGCCCGGTGCCGGCCAGCGATCGGAATTGCTGGTACGCTTCGAGATGACGCTGGGATTCGAGCAGCGCTCGGGCCCGCTCGATCGACCCCGCCGCAACACCGGGCAGCGCCGTCCATGCGAGCAGCAAACAGATGCTCCACCGCAATCGAAGATACATTCCCCCCCTCCCTGGAACGAGTCTATGCGAGGCTTCGGGGCAACTCAACGCAACCGCCGCCCATCACCCCAGGGCCATCTGTTGGTAGACTGCCGGGGAACCAGCGGGAGGTTGTGTGATGCGATGGCCGGCTTCGACCGTAGCGCTGTGGCTGGCGCTGTCCGCCGCCGCGGGGGCGGCCACCGACGAGGACTGCGAGCGCGGGGCGCGCTACTTCGAGCTCTCCGAACGCGCGGCGGCCGACTACCGTCTGGAAGATCGCTACCAGTTCCTCGACCGCGCCGTGGCAGCCTGCGCGGACTACCGCTACTGGCAGACGCTTGGTGAAGTCGCGACCGAGTTCGGCGAGTCGGACAGGAACCAGCGCGCCGCAGACGCCTTCGTCAGCGCGTACGAGCTGGCCGAGACGCCGCAGCAACAGGCCCGCTCCATCGGTCGCTACGCCGAACTGCTGTTCCACAGCAACCAACGTCAACGCGCGCTCAGATACGCTTACGAAGCCCGCAATTTGGATCCGGAGTCCGCCTGGATTGCGGCGCTGGCCGAGCAGGTATCCGCTGCCGCCGAGCAGATGACCGAGGAAGACGTGCTGCGCGGCTTGTCCGATATGGCGCTGAAGCCCCTGAAGCTGCGCACCGTGGCCGTCGATTCACCTGGCGCCGGAGCCCGCGGCAGCGCGCCGGCCGACGCCAGGACGATCAACATCCCGCTGACATTCGAGTACGACAGTACGCGCCTGGAAGCCGGCTCGGAAAGCAACGTCGACGTGCTGGCGCGCACATTGGCCAGCCGCTACCCGGACTCGGAGATTCTGTTCGTCGGGCACTCCGATACCCGAGGCAGCAGCGACTACAACATGCGGCTGTCGCTCGAGCGGGCCCGTGCCGTCTACCAGGCCGTGGTGGAAGACGAGCCGACCCTGCGGGAGCGCATCAGCGTCGTCGGCAGGGGCGAGGCGGAACCGCTGTCCAACGGCTCGCGCCAACTCGACCACCGGGCCAACCGGCGCCTGCAGGTCATCGTTCGCTGACTCTTTTAGCTAGCTGACGGCTCTATTCGCTGACGGCGTCGCCCATCTTCAGGTCGATCGCGGACACCTCGCGCGCGACGAAGGCGAGTCCCTGGTCGACGGCGAGCTGCATCAGATTACGCAGCTCGCGCAGGGCATCGATGCTCAGGGTCCCATCGGTCTCGTTGGTCCAGCGATAGTGGAGCGCCAGATAGTAGGTGGCGAGCGCAAAGCCGCCGTCGGACGCCTGGCGCAGCCACTCGAGCGTATCCCGGTCCGGGAAATCGACGAGCCTCTCGTTCTCCGCCAGAAACGTCTGCATCCGGGCCGCCGGATCGCCCAGGCCAGCGAGGGCAACGGCCCGATCGCGCCAGGCCACCACCTGGTCCGTCGCACCGCCAAGCACATCGGAACGCAAGGTCAGCAGATCACGGTAAGGCGCGTACGTGACCTCTTCCAGGGAAGCCTCGGATTTGCCCTCGAAGCGCTCGTGAAACGCGACGAACTGGTCGAAGTCGGGCAAGGTCAGCGGCTTGAGAACGATGGCAAGCGCCTCCCCGGATGCCACCTCGAGCTCCGCCATGCGGCCGATGTGATCCGCCGCCAGCACGGCGACCCGATGCGGACCGGGCTCCAGATCCAGCGTCGGCCCGCTCGCCTCGCGACCGTCCAGTACCACGCGAGCCGACTCCGGCGTCAAGCGCAGCTGCGCAGGCTGGGGCTGCAGCATCAGCAGCCACACCAGAGCACCTCCCAGGCCGACCAGCAGCAGCCCGCCAAGCAGCACGAAGCGACGTGCGGCTCCGGCTACCGACGGCGTGTCCGCAACGGCCCGCAGCGAGATGACCAGCTCGCCAGCCGACGGTCGATCCGCAGGCTGCGGCTCCAGGCACGCCTCGATCAGCGCCAGCAGCTCGCGCGGCACCCCGGGTCCGCGCACGGCGTTCAGGGAACCGCCCACCGGTACTTCGCCGGAGAGCATTTCGGCGAGCAGCAGACCCAGGCTGTAGACGTCCGTCTTCTCGTCGACCCGCTCGCCCCGAAGCTGCTCGGGAGACATGTAGCGGGGAGAGCCGATGGAGAATCCCGTGCGGGTCAGATGGGTCTCGACGTCCAGCGCCTTGGCGATACCGAAGTCGGTGAGAACGGGTTCGTCGTTCTCGCCGAACAGCACGTTGCCCGGCTTCACGTCACGATGAACCACGCCGCGCTCATGGGAGTAGGCGAGTGCATCCGCCACCCGAGTGGCGATACCAACGGCCTCCGCAGCTGGCAGCGGCCCGTCGGCCATCTTCGCCTCCAGCGTCCCGCCAGGCTGGAAGTCCATCACGATGTACGGCGTGCCGCCGGACTCACCGGAGGTGAACACGGTGACGATGTTCGGATGGCGAAATCGGGCAATTGCCCGGGCCTCGTTGGCGAACCGTTGCAGCATGTCGTCATCGCGAACGCCGCCGCCGATCACCTTGATTGCCACCGGCCGGTCAAGCGTCTCGTCCTCGGCCAGATAGACCCGCGCCATTCCCCCCGCGCCGAGCAGCCTGAGCGTACGGTAGCCGGCAATCTGCGGCAGCGGTTCGGCGACGGCAGTGGCGTCCGGGTCGTCCATCGCTACGCCCCCGTGGTCAGCCCCGCGGCGGCGGCGGCTTCCAGCACCCGAGCGAGAACCGCCTCGATCGACAGTTCCGAGCTGTCGATGATCAGCGCGTCTGCCGCAGGGCGCAGCGGCGAGATGGCTCGGCTGCGGTCCCGCCGATCGCGCTCCTTGAGAGCTGCCAACACGCCCTCCGGCGTCACGGCCTGGCCCTGCTCGAGGAGTTGTCGGTAGCGACGCTGTGCCCTCTTCGCCACGGAGGCGTCGAGAAACACCTTGAGCTGCGCGTCCGGAAACACGACGGTCCCCATGTCACGACCATCGGCAACCAGGCCGGGTGGCCGACACTGGTCCCGCTGAACGTCGAGCACCGCGTCGCGCACCGGCTGCAGGGCGGCGACGCGGGAGGCGCCCTCGCCCACGCCTTCGGTGCGGATCGCCTCGGTGCGGTCGACGCCGTCCACGGTCACGCGCCCGGCATCGAAGCGGATCGTCAAAGCGCGCGCCATCGCTGCCAGGGCATCCGCATCGTCCAGAGCCATCGCACACTGCAGCGCTTCGCAGGCGACGATGCGATACAGCGCCCCGCTGTCCAGCAGATGCCAGCCCAGACGCCGGGCGAGCAGGGCCGACACCGTGCCTTTGCCCGAGCCGCTCGGCCCGTCGATGGCAATGACCGGAGCGTCAGCCATCACCGGTTCCTGCCCCGCGAACCGCGGCCTCGCGCCCCCGCCGCAGGGCGGCTTCACGGATGAACGCGCGCATGGCGGACCCGTCACCGTCCTGCAGGAGCCGCCGCGCCCGGCCGAGGGAGGTTTCAAGATCCCCCAGGGCAGCCAGCAGCGCATCGCGGTTGAGCTCGAAGATCGGCGCCCACATGTCGGCGTCGGCGGCACCGATGCGGGTGAAATCGCGAAACCCGCCGGCGGCGTGCCGGACGTGCTCGTCGTCGACCTGCTGCAGGTAGGCGAACGCCAGCAGATGCGGCAGATGGCTGGTAACCGCCAGCACGGCGTCGTGATGGTCCGGCTCCATGCGGCTGACCCGCGCGCCGACGGCCCGCCACCAGCCGCACACCCGATCCAGCGCTGCGACGTCGGTGACCGGCGTCGGCGTGACGATCACCTCGGCGTCGCGGAACAGCTCCGCCTGCGCCGCGTCGGGGCCGCTGCGTTCGCTGCCCGCGAGCGGGTGGCAGGGGACGAAGCGCGCCGGAATCGGTCCTTCGCTGCGCACCTGCTGCAGGACCGCGCCCTTGACGCTGGCGACGTCGAACAGCACCGCCCGATGACCGGCAAGGCGGGTCACCCAGGGGGCGACGCTGTGGCTCGGTCCGGCCAGCAGCACGGCGTCGGCGTCGTCCGCCACATCCCGGGCGATACGATCGACCTGACCGAGGGCCAGCGCACGGCGGCCACGTTCGGCGTCGGGTTCGATCCCGACGATGTCGTCGAACAGCCCCGCGCGACGCGCCGCCAGCGCAAACGAGCCGCCGATCAGTCCGGTGCCGACCACCGCGAGGCGCAAACCCTCTACCCCAGCACCCGGGAGAGGGCTTCGAGAAACCGCGCGTTCTCCCCGGGCAGGCCGACGGTGACCCGCAGATGGCGCGGCAGACCGTACTCCGCCACCGGGCGGACGATCACCCCTTCGCGCAGCAGCGCCTCGTAGACCTCGGCGCCGCCGGCGAACGCCTGCGGTACTTCGAAGGTGACGAAGTTGCCGGCGGACGGAATGCGTCTCAGGCCGAGCCGGTCGAGGCCGGCGACCATGGCCGCCATGCCCTCGCGATTGAGTCGACGGCTCTCCGCCACGTAGGCCTCGTCCGCGAGCGCCGCCTGCGCGCCGGCCAGCCCCAGGCTGTTGACGTTGAACGGCTCGCGCACGCGGTTCATCAGGTCGGCGGCCTGCGGGCTCGACACCGCGTAGCCCACCCGCAGGCCGGCAAGGCCGTAGATCTTGGAGAAGGTACGGGTGACGATGAGGTTCGGATAGCGCTCGAGCAGGCGGACGCCGTCCGGGTACCCCGGCTCATCCACGTACTCGAAGTACGCCTCGTCCAGCACCATCCACACGTTTCCGGGCAGCGAATCGAGAAACCGGGTCAGATCGGATTCACTGACCCAGGTGCCGGTGGGGTTGTTGGGATTGGCGAGAAACACGATGGCGGTAGCGTCGTCCACGGCCTCGAGCATGGCGTCGAGGTCGGCACCGTAGTCGCGCGCCGGAACCCGCACCAGCCTGCCGCCGCAGATGGTCACCGCCAGCGAGTACACGACGAACGCATGCTCGGCGATGACACCCGCGGCCCCCGGGGAGATCGCCATGGCGGCGGCCAGATCGAGGATGTCGTTGGACCCGTTGCCCAGGGTGATCTGGCTGGCCTCGACGCCGAGACGCTCTGCCAGCGCCTGCTTCAGCCGGAAACCGTTGCCGTCCGGATATCGTGACAGGTCGGCGGACGCTTCGGCGATGGCGGCGCGGATCGCCGCGCTCGGACCGCGCGGGTTCTCGTTGCTCGCCAGCTTGACGATGTCGGTGATGCCGAGTTCACGAGTCAGCTCTTCGACAGGCTTGCCCGGCTTGTACGGTGCGAGGGTCGCAATGTTCGGATTGGTCTTCATCGGCCGCTCACACGACCGCCTGCGGATAAGACCCCAACGACCGGACCTCCATGGCGACCCGGGCCACGTCGTCGAGCACCTTCTGAATGCGCCGCTCGCTCTGATGGCCATCGAAATCGATGAAGAACACGTAGGACCAGCTGCCGGACTTGGCCGGCCGGGTCTCGATCCGGGTGAGGCTGATGCCGTGGCTGTGGAACGGTTCCAGCACCTTGTACAGCGCCCCGGGTTCGTTGCGCGTGGACACCAGGATGGACGTCTTGTCGTGCCCGCTCGGGCCGACCCGCTGCCGGCCGATCACCAGAAACCGGGTCTTGTTGTCCGGATGGTCTTCGATCCGCGACGCCAGGATGCGCAGACCATAGCGCTCCGCCGCCACCTCGCCGGCAATGGCGGCGACGCCGGGCTTTTTCGCCGCCAGCCGCGCCGCCTCGGCATTGCTGTTCACCGGGGTGCGCGGAACCCCCGGGTAGTGGGCGTCGAGCCAGCCGCGGCACTGAGCCAGAGACTGTGCGTGGGAGATGATCTCCTCGATGGGTTGGTTCGCAACCCTCGCGCCGGATTCCGCACTCACCATCAGCGCGTGGTGAATGGGCAGCTCCACCTCGGCGCAGACCAGCACCGACGACTCCATGAAGCAGTCGAGGGTGTGGTTGACCATGCCCTCGGTACTGTTCTCCACCGGAACGACGCCGTAGTGGGCGCCCTCCGACTCCACCTCGCGGAACACCTCGTCGATGGAGGCGAGCGCCCGGGTGCCGGCGAAATGACCGAACTGCTTCACCGCCGCGGCTTCCGTGTAGGTGCCGGCGGGCCCGAGATAGGCAATGGTGAGCGGCTGCTCCAGGTTCAGACAGCAGGAGATGATTTCGCGGAACAGGCGCGCCAGATCGTCATCCGACAGCGGGCCGCGGTTCTCCCGCTTGATCCGCGTGAGGATCTGCGCCTCGCGTTCCGGACGGTAGAACACCGGCGGCTGGTCCCCCGGCTCGGCGTGCTTGATGCGCGCCACCGTGAGGGCGCAGTCGGCGCGCTCGTTCAGCAGCCGCTGCAGATCCCGATCGATGGCATCGATGCGCGCCCGCACCGAGTCCAGGGTCGGCTCGTCGGCTTTACCCGTGCTCATGCTCGAATGTCCGCATGTAATCCACCAGCGCGTCCACCGCCGCTTCCGGTACCGCGTTGTACAGACTCGCGCGCATGCCGCCGACGCTGCGGTGCCCTTTCAGGTTGGTCAGGCCGCGTTCTTCGGCGCCGGCGAGGAAGGTCTTGTCGAGTTCTTCGTGCGGCAGCGTGAACGGCACGTTCATCAGCGACCGGTCGTAGCGCGCCACCGGCGACGTGTAGAAGTTGCTCGCGTCGATGACCTCGTAGAGCTTGCCGGCCTTGCGCTGATTGAGCGCCTGCATGCCTTCCAGACCGCCCTGCGCCTTCAACCACTCGAACACCAGACCCGCCAGGTACCAGGCGTAGGTGGGCGGCGTGTTGGACATGGAGTCCGCCTCGGCGTGCACGGCGTAGTCGAGCATGCTCGGCGTGCCGGCCCGGGCGTGGCCCATCAGATCGTCACGCACCACCACCACGGTGAGGCCGGCCGGGCCGATGTTCTTCTGCGCGCCGGCGTAGATCAGGCCGAACCGCGACACGTCCACGGGGCGCGACAGGATGTCCGACGACATATCCACCACCAGCGGCACCGGCGCGTCCGGGAACTCGTGGAACTGCACGCCGCCGATGGTCTCGTTGGAGCAGACGTGCAGATAGGCGGCGTCATCCGACAGCGACCACGACGCCGGCGGCGGCACATGACCGAAGTTGTCGGACTCCGAACTCGCCGCCACGTTGACCGCACAGAAGCGGGCGGCTTCCTTGATCGCCTTGGTCGACCAGGCGCCGGTATTCACGTAGTCGGCAACGGTTCGCTCGCCGAGCAGGTTGAGGGGCACCATGGCGAACTGCAGGGTTGCGCCGCCCTGAAGAAACAACACCTGGTAGCCGTCGGGAACGCCCAGCAGCTTGCGAAAGTCCGCCTCGGCGCGCTCGGCGATGTCGATGAACGCCTTGCTGCGATGACTCATTTCCATCACCGACATGCCGCTGCCGCGATAGTCGAGCATTTCATCGCGGGCTTGTTCCAGCACTTGCTGCGGCAGCGCGGCGGGACCCGCAGAGAAATTGAATACCCTATCCGGCATCGTCGTCTCCCGCGGCTTCGCCCTCGACCTCCACGTCTTCGTCCTCGGACTCGACGATTCGCTGCACGCCCACAAGCTGCTCGTCGCCGCGCAGATTGATCAGGCGCACGCCCTGGGTGTTACGGCCGAGCAGCGACACCTCGTCGGCATTGGTGCGCACCAGGGTGCCGAGGTTGCTGATGAGCATGATGCCGTCACCATCGAACACCTGAACCGCACCGACCAGGTCACCGTTGCGCTCGGAGGTCTGCATGCCGATCACGCCCTGGGTGCCCCGGCCCTTCACCGGGAACTCCTCGACCTGAGTGCGCTTGCCGTAACCGTTGGCACTCGCGGTCAGCACGTAGCCGTGCTCCTCGGGAATGATCAGTGAGATCACGCGGTGTCCGCCTGTTAAACGGATGCCGCGTACGCCGCGGGCGGTACGGCCCATGGCGCGGACGTCGGATTCCTTGAACCGCACGACCTTGCCGGAGCTCGCCGTCAGCAGCACGTCGCAGCGGCCGTCGGTCAGCGCCACGCCCACCAGCGTGTTGCCGTCCTCCAGTTCCAGCGCGATCAGCCCGGTCGAACGTGGCCGCGAGAACTGCTCGAGCGGGGTTTTCTTGACCGTGCCGTTGGCGGTGGCCATGAAGATGAACTGGCCCGCCGAGTACTCCTTGATCGGCAGGATGGCGGTGATCCACTCCGCGCCGTCGAGAGGCAGCATGTTGACCAGCGGACGCCCCTTGGCCCCGCGGCTGGCCTGGGGAATCTGGTAGACCTTGAGCCAGTACACCTTGCCCAGGTTGGAGAAGCACAGCAGCGTGTCATGACTGTGGGCCACCAGCAGATGCTGAACGAAATCCTCGTCCTTCACCGCCGTCGCGGCGCGACCGCGGCCGCCGCGCTTCTGCGCCTGGTAGCTGTCCAGCGGCTGGGTCTTGGCATACCCCTGGTGGGAAATGGTCACCACCAGGTCTTCTTCGGTTATCAGGTCCTCCACCGTGAGATCTTCCTGAGAGGTGAGGATCTCGGTGCGGCGCTCGTCGCCATAGGCGTCCCGAATGGCGGTCAGCTCTTCGCGGATCACCTCCAGCAGGCGCTTCTGCGACGCCAGGATGTCCTGCAGATCGGCGATCTCGTCGAGAATGCCCTGGTAGTCGGTGAGCAGCTTGTCCTGCTCCAGCGCGGTGAGCCGCTGCAGGCGCATGTCGAGAATCGCCTGAGCCTGCTCGTCCGACAGGTAGTACAGCCCGTCGCGGAAGCCGAACTCCTCGGAGAGCCCGTCCGGCCGACAGGCGTGGCTGCCGGCGCGGGCCAGCAGTTCCTGCACCCCGGCCGACTCCCAGCCCCGCCCCATCAACGCTTCGCGAGCTTCCGCGGCGCCGGGCGATGCCTTGATGAGCTCGATCACCGCATCGATGTTCGCCAGGGCCACAGCCTGGCCTTCGAGGATGTGACCGCGCTGGCGCGCGCGGCGCAGCAGGTAGATGGTGCGCCGGGTGACCACTTCCCTGCGGTGCTGAAGAAACGCTTCCAGCATCTGCTTCAGGTCGAGCAGACGCGGCCGGCCGTTCTCCAGCGCCACGCAGTTGATGCCGAAAACCGACTGCAGCTGGGTCTGGCTGTAGAGGTTGTTCAGCACCACCTCGCCGGAGTCGCCGCGGCGCAGCTCGATCACCACGCGCAGACCGTCCTTGTCGGATTCGTCGCGCAGCTCGGTGATGCCTTCGATCTTCTTTTCCTTGACCAGCTCGGCAATGCGCTCGATGAGCCGCGCCTTGTTGAGCTGATAGGGAATCTCGGTGACGACGATGGTGTCCTTGTTGGACTTCTCGTCGTGCAACACTTCTGCCCGGGCCCGCACGTAGATGCGGCCGCGACCGGTGCGGTAGGCCTCGACGATGCCGGCGCGGCCGTTGATGATCGCGGCGGTGGGAAAGTCCGGCCCTTTGATGAACTCCATGAGCTCGTCGATCGTGATCGCGGGGTTGTCGAGCAGCTCCAGGCAACCGTCGACCACCTCGCGCAGGTTGTGCGGCGGGATGTTGGTGGCCATCCCGACGGCGATGCCGGAACTGCCGTTGATCAACAGGTTCGGCACCCGTGCCGGCAGCACCTCCGGCATGGTCAGGGTGTCGTCGTAGTTCGGGACGAAGTCGACGGTCTCCTTGTCGAGATCCGCCAGCAGCTCGGTCGCCATCTTCGCCATACGGACTTCGGTGTAGCGCATGGCTGCCGCGGAGTCGCCGTCCACCGAGCCGAAGTTGCCCTGTCCGTCCACCAGGAGGTAGCGCATGGAGAAGGTCTGCGCCATGCGCACCACGGTGTCGTAGATGGCGCTGTCGCCGTGCGGGTGATACTTGCCCATCACGTCGCCGACCACCCGCGCCGACTTCATGTACGGCCGGTTCCAGGTGTTGTTCAGCTCGTTCATGGTGAACAGCACGCGGCGGTGCACGGGCTTGAGGCCATCCCTCACGTCCGGCAGCGCGCGGCCCACGATCACGCTCATGGCGTAGTCGAGATAGGACTGCCGCAGCTCGTCTTCGATGTTGACCGGGATGATCTCCCGGCCCTGATCAGCACCCAGGTCGGACATAAATTGGCATCGTGGGAAAAGCGCCCAATTTTACCACGCCTGGGGGCCGCAATGGCGCCCCGCGGAGGGCTTTAATTCAGGGATCCGGGGCCGCGTTGCGGACTGCACGGCGGCCACCTCCGACTGCCGAACCGGGCAAACATCGGCCCGCGTTCGTGCCGATTTTACGGTGGCTGCCGTGCAGCCCGGAACGCGCCCTCCGGCGCCGTTGAATACTGCCAGCGCCTGGAATCCTGTCACTCCAACACGATCAGCCGACGCGGATCGCGCTCGAATCCCGCGACAACGCCAGCGGGGCCCGCCAGTCTGCCGCTCCGCCACCGTAAAACCGGCACAAACCCCGAATCGCGTTTGCCCAGTGCGGCAGTCGGAGGTGGCGGAGCGGCAGCCTGGCGGGACAACGCAACGATCGTCGCGAGATGCAAGCGCGATCCACGTCGGGGATAATCCGTCGATGAACAAGACCGACTGCGAGCTGATCATCGACGCGCGCTGGGTGCTGACCATCGCCCCCGCCCACGAGGTTCTCGAAGAAGCCAGCGTCGTCGTCGACGGCGGCCGCATCCGCGCCGTCGGCCCCCGCGAGGCGATTCACACAGCCTGGAGCGGGGCCGCTTCCGTGAAGCTGCCCGACCACGCCCTGCTGCCCGGGCTGGTGAACGCTCACGGTCATGCCGCCATGACGCTGCTGCGCGGGTTCGCCGAAGACGCGCCGCTCGACGAGTGGCTGAGCCGACACATCTGGCCGCTCGAAGCACGACTGGTCAGCGAAGCCTTCGTCCGCGACGGCACGCGCCTGGCCGCGGCGGAAATGATCCGCTCCGGCACCACCTGCTTTTCCGACATGTATTTCTTCCCCGAGGTGACCGCCGACGTCGCCCGGAACGCCGGGCTCCGCTGCCAGGTGGCTTTCCCGCTGATCCCCTTCGCCAATGCCTGGAGTCGCGACATCGGCGACGCCATGCACAAGGGCATGGCGCTGCACGACAGCTATCGCGGCCATCCGCTGGTGCAGGTGGCATTCGGGCCCCATGCGGCCTACAGCGTGAGCCGCAGCGATCTCGAAAAAATCCGCACCTACTCGGACGAGCTGGAAGCTCCCGTGCAGATCCATCTGCACGAGACCGCTCATGAAGTGGCCAATGCGCGAGCCGAAGCCGGAATGAGCTGGATCGAGCTGCTCGCCGAGGTGGGTCTGCTCACCCCGCGGCTGCAGGCGGTGCACGTCACCCAGGCAGAGGATGCCGAGATCGCGCTGCTGGCCGACAACCAGGCGCAGGTGGTGCACTGCCCGCATTCGAATCTGAAGCTGGCGAGCGGCATCTGCCCGGTGGAGAAGCTGCTGCGCGCCGGCGTCAACGTGGCGCTGGGCACCGACGGCGCCGCGGCCAACAACACCCTGGACGTGCTCGACGAGGCGCGCCTGGCGACGCTGCTGGCGAAGATCACCAGCGGCGACGCCCGCAGCCTGCCGGAGTCGCGCGCTCTGGAGATGGCAACCCTCGGCGGCGCCCGGGCGCTGGGCCTGGAGGCCGAGATCGGTTCGCTGGAACCCGGCAAGCAGGCCGACCTGATCGCGGTGGATCTCAGCGCCGGACGCTTCCAGCCGGTGTACGACCCCACCTCCACGCTGATTCACTGCGCCGCCGGCAGCGCCGTGAGCCACGTCTGGACCGCAGGCCGGCCGCTGCTGTTCGACGGCGATCTGACGACGCTGGAGGAAGGCCCGGTACTTCAGGCCGCGGCACTGTGGATGGAACGGGTGCGCGGCCAGTGAACTGCAGAGCACGAGGAGACCGATGAACGTCGATGCCCAGGAGATCGCCAAGTTCGAGGCCCTGGCCAGCCGCTGGTGGGACCCGGAGGGCGACTTCCGCCCGCTCCACGACATCAATCCCGCCCGGCTCGGCTACGTGCAGGAGCGCGCGGACCTGCCCGCAGGACCGGTGCTCGACGTCGGCTGCGGGGGCGGCATTCTGAGCGAAAGTCTCGCCCAGGCAGGCGCCCGGGTCACCGGCATCGACATGGCTGAGTCACCGCTGACGGTGGCGCGGCTGCACGCGCTGGAGACCGGCATCGAGGTGGAGTACCTGGCGATCACGGCAGAGCAGTTGGCCAGCGAACGGCCCGGCGCATTCACCACCCTGACCTGCATGGAGATGCTCGAGCACGTCCCCGACTACCCGTCCACCGTGCAGGCCTGCGCCGATCTGGTGGCGCCCCGGGGCGAGCTGTTCTTCTCCACCATCAATCGCAACCCGAAGGCCTACCTGCTGGCCGTGGTCGGCGCGGAATACGTGCTCGGCCTGTTGCCGCGGGGTACCCACGACTACGAGAAGTTCATCAAGCCCCACGAGCTCGCGGACGCGGTGCGTCGCGCCGGGCTGGTGGTCAGGGATGTGCGCGGCCTGCGCTACAATCCGTTCTCGCGCACCTGCTCACTCACCGGCGACGTCGACGTCAACTACCTGCTCCATGCCAGCAAGCCCTGATTATCCCGAACTGGAGAGCGCCCGCGGCCAGTGGCGCTACCGGCCCGCCGCCGACTGTCTCGCCGACCGGGTGATTCTGGTCACCGGCGCCGGCGCCGGAATCGGCCTTGCCGCCGCTCGCACCTTCGCCCTGCACGGGGCCCACGTGATTCTGCTCGGCCGCACGCGCAGCAAGCTGGAAGCCGTCTTCGATTGGATCGAAGCCCACACCGAAACCCGTCCGGTGATCGTGCCGTGCAACCTGGAGGCACTGGACGAGAGCAGCAGCCAGGCGCTGGTGAGTGCCATCGACGGCGAGTTCGGGCGCCTCGACGGCCTGCTGCACAACGCTTCGCTGCTTGGTGCCCGGGTGCCGGTTTCGCACTATCCGGACGCCGAGTGGCGCCGTGTCATGCAGGTGAACGCACACGCACCGTTTCTTCTCACGCGCGACCTGCTGGGGCTGCTGGAGGCCAGCGACGACGCCTCGGTGGTGTTCACGTCGTCGAGCGTGGGCCGCAAAGGGCGCGCGTTCTGGGGCGCCTACGCGGTTTCCAAGTTCGCCGTGGAAGGTCTCTGCGAGGTGCTGGCCGAAGAGCACGAGCACAATCCCCGGATCCGTTTCAACAGCCTCAATCCCGGCGCCACCCGCACCGCCATGCGCGCCGCCGCCTACCCCGGGGAAGACCCGGCCGTGCTGGCCACGGCCGAAGCCAGAATGGACGTGTACCTGTACCTGTTCGAGGCGGCTTCGAAGGGCCTGAACGGCGCAGCCCTGGACGCCCGGGACTGGCCCGGCCCGCCGGAAATCTGACGCCGGCGCGCCGGGATTCCGTCATCCGCCGGTTTTCTGACGCCGGGACCCGCCGACGCGCCAGACGCAACCGGCTGATTTTCCGTCGATTTCACCGGAATCGAAGATCTGGCACGAATCTGGCTGCCCTTCCTTGCAGAACCCGCGGACGGCGCGCGCGAGCGCCCGCCAACCGTGACGATCGGTCACGTTCGCCTACACTGCTGAAGGCAGCAGCTGAAGGCAGCAGAAGGAACCGTCAAAATGATGTCGATCACCCCCCTCCAGCAGGCCGACTCACCCCGGCATCTGGAACTCGGGCAGGCGCTGGCGCTGGTCCAGGCGATGCATCGGCATCTGGAGCCCCAGGCGCTGCTCGGCGTGCTGTGGGGCCAGGCCCGGCTTCTGACCCGGGCAAGCGGCATGCGCTACCGGCACAGCGACCACGGGCTCGACGTCGAGTTCGGCGATGGACCGCACCGCGCCAGCTACACGCTCACGCACCAGGGCACCGAACTCGGCGAGCTCGAATTCCGCTTCGAGCAGCGGGTGGACGAGACCGCCCTGGCCATCGCCGAGGATCTGCTCGCCCTGGCCATGCCGGCCATCCGCAACGCGCTCAGCTTCCATCGCACCAGCCAGCGCGCGGCCCACGCCGACAACGTGGAGATCATCGCCACGCCACCGGTACGGTCGCGGATGCGGCGCCGCGCCGGAGTCGGCGAGCCGGGCACTGCGTCCGACGACGCACTGGTTCTGGTGAGCCTGGACGGCTTCCAGGAGATTCGCGGCAACCACGGTGACGCCTGGGCACAGACCCTGATCGACACCATCGCCGAGCAGGTCCGCGAGGGACTGCGCGATGCCGACAGCGTGTTTCAGATCGACGAAGGGCTGCTCGCGGTGCTCCTGCCGCGAACCAGCGAAACCGCGGCGCTGGACGTGGCCGGCAAGATCCGCGTGCTCATCGCCGGCCTGCACCTGCGCGACGGCCGCCTCGCCAGCCAGCTCACCGCCTGCATGGGGGTGGCCGGAGCGAAACAGGAAAAGAATCCGGAAGCCGTGCTCGAGAAGGCCCAGGCCGCCCTCGGCGCGGCGATCTCCGAGGGTTCCAATACCATTCGTGCGGCCACCGCGGCACACCTGACCACGACCTAGGGAACCTGTGCCGCCCACTAGACCGGCGGCGGCAGATCCGGATACGCCAGCAGCAGCGATGGCTCGCGCTCCCGGGCGGCCTCGCGACGCGACCGCCGCACCGGCCTCGGCAGCACCAGCGGCAGCCGCAGCAGCGCGTACAGCGCCCGCATGTCGTCCTCGCCGAGCTCGCGATAGTGGCCGTTGCGCAGCGTCGACGGCAGCATGACCGGGCCGTAGCGCACCCGCTTCAGTCGGCTCACCGAGAGTCCCGCCGCTTCGAACAGCCGTCGTACCTCGCGGTTGCGGCCTTCGAGCAGCACGACGTGGTACCAGTGATTGGTCCCGGAGCCGTTGTAGTACTGGATATCGCTGAAGCGCAGCAGCTCTCCCTCCACCAACACGCCTTCGCGCAGCCGCTCGAGAGTGGTCTCCTCGAGACGCCCGCCAACCCGCACCGCGTACTCGCGATCGAGGCCGGTAGAGGGATGCATCATGCGGTTCGCCAGCTCACCGTCATTGGTGATCAGCAGCAGTCCCGAGGTCTGAATGTCGAGCCGGCCGATGGAAATCCAGCGCCCGCCGCGCAGCGGTGGCAGGTCGTCGAACACCGTGGTCCGGCCTTCGGGATCGTGGCGCGTGCAGATGACGCCGGCACGCTTGTTCAGCACCAGCACGCGACAGCCGCCGTCCGCCGCCGCGCCCAGCTTCCTGCCGTCGACGGCCAGCACATCGGCGCGGCCGACGCGCTGACCGGTGTGCGCGGGTTCGCCGTTGACGGTCACGCGCCCCTCGGCGATCCAGCGCTCCATCTGCCTGCGCGAGCCGAGGCCCTGATCGGCCAGCACCTTGTGGAGCTTTTCCGGGGTCGCGCCCTCGGAGCCCGCGGCGGGCTTATCGGCGCTGGGTGGGGAGCCGGACGATGTCCGCCGTGGGCGCGTCCCGGGACGCGTCTTCCGCGTCGGAGTCCGCTTCGCCGTGCTGCGACTCTTCGCCGCGCCCTGCTTCGCCGACGTGGATTTCCTGCCGGTCGGGGCGCTCTTCGCCGCGACTTTCTGTTTCGCCGCGACTTTCTGTTTCGCCGCGCCTCTTTTCTGTTTCGCCGCGGGCGCCTGTTTCGCCGCGCCTCTTTTCTGTTTTGCCGCGGGCGCCTGTTTCGCCGCGGGCGCTCTCTTCGCCGCGGGCGCCTGCTTCGGGGTGCGTCCGGGCATCGGGGGTCTCCGTGTCGGTGGTGGATTCGGCGTCGGGGTCGAGCAGTTCGGGGTGCTGGTGCTCGGCAATTTCGCGCGCTTCGTCCGCCACCTCCTCGAGGATCAGCGGCTCGATCAGGGATTTGATCTCGCTGAGCGGAGGCAGCTGGTCCAGGCTCCTGAGATTGAAGTAGTCGAGGAAGTCGCGGGTGGTGCCGTAAAGACTCGGCCTGCCGGGGACCTCACGCTGGCCGACCACGCGGATCCAGGCGCGCTCCTGCAGGGTGCGCATGATGTTCTGGCTCACCGAAACCCCACGCACCTGCTCGATGTCGCCGCGGGTGACCGGCTGACGGTAGGCGATCAGCGCCAGGGTCTCGAGCAATGCGCGGGAATACCGCGGCGGCCTTTCTTCCCAGAGCCGGCTGACCCATTCAGAGAGCTCCTGGCGCACCTGATAGCGGTAGCCCGACGCGACCCGCACCAACTCGTAGCCGCGGCCCTCCGCCTCCGTCTCCAGAGACTTGAGAACGTCACGGATCTGCGCCCGGCCCTCCTCGGAGTCGAGCTCGCCGTGGCCAAAGAGTTTGGTCAGCGCGTCGACGGTGAGCGGCGCGTCGGCGGCCATGAGCGCCGCTTCGACGATCTGCTTGAGCTTGTCGTTGTCGATGAGCGTAGCCAACGCTTACTCCCCGGCCGCGGTGACAGCAGGATTGCTGCGCACGTAAATGGGCGCGAACGCTTCGTTCTGCACCAGTTCGAGCAGCGACTCACGCAGCAGCTCGAGCAGCGCGAGAAACGTCACCACCACGCCCATGCGGCCTTCCCGGACGTCGAACAACGCGCCGAAAGGCAGGAAATCCCGCGCGCTGTTGACCCGCTCGAGGACGTCGCTCATGCGCTCACGCACCGACAGCGGCTCCAGAGTCACGGAATGATGCTGAAACATCTCGGCACGACGCAGCACGTGGGCCAGCGACAGCAGCAGTTCCTTGAGGTCGACCTCGGGATCGGCGTGCTGGCGGATCAGCTCGGGACGCTGCGGATGGACGAGGTGCAGATCGCGTTCCAGCCGCGGCAGCTCGTCCATGGCTTCGGCCGCGGATTTGATCTGCTCGTACTCCTGCAGGCGGCGGATCAGCTCGGCGCGCGGGTCGTCTTCGTCCTCCTCGTTGCCGGCCGGCCGCGGCAGCAGCATGCGCGACTTGATCTCCGCCAGCATGGCGGCCATCAGCAGATACTCACCGGCGAGTTCCAGGCGCATGGCCTTCATCAACTCCACGTAAACCATGTACTGCTCGGTGATGGCCGCGACTTTGATGTCGAGGATGTCCAGGTTCTCCCGCCGAATGAGATAGAGCAGCAGATCCAGCGGCCCCTCGAAGGTTTCCAGGAACACCTCGAGCGCTTCCGGCGGGATGTAAAGATCGGTGGGCAGTTCGCGGACCGCCTCGCCGCGCACCAGAGCAATGGTCTCCTGATCGGTGTCCCCGTCTCGAACCTCGTAGAGCCTGGGTCGCTGTACCGGATTCATTCGCTGCTGTGCCCTCTCCTGGTTTCGATGGGTGGCCCGTAGCCCGATTTACTTGTGCGAGATGCCGATGGCCGAGCGCACGTCGTCCAGCGTCTCCCGGGCCACGTCGCGCGCCTTTTCCGCCCCTTCGAGCAGAATCGACTGTACCAGATCGGGATCCTGCTCGAACTGCATCGCGCGCTCGCGCATGGTGGCCTGCTCAGCGTTGATCGCCTCGATCAGCGGCTTCTTGCAGTCGAGGCAGCCGATGCCCGCACTGCGACAACCTTCCGCCGCCCAGCTCAGGGTCCGCTCGTCGGAATAGATCCGGTGCAGATCGTAGACCGGACACACCTCCGGATTGCCGGGGTCGCTGCGCCGGACCCGGGCCGGATCGGTCTTCATGGTCCGCACCTTCTCGGTCACGGAGTCCGCCGATTCGCGCAGATTGATGGTGTTCTGATACGACTTCGACATCTTCTCGCCGTCGAGGCCGGGCACCTTCGGCTGTGCCGTCAGCAGCGCCTGGGGTTCCGGCAGGATGATGCGCCCGCCGCCCTCGAGGTAGCCGAACAGGCGCTCGCGGTCACCGATGGACAGGTTCTGCTGTTCGCCGATTAGCGCCCGGGCCCGCTCCAGGGCCTCGCCGTCGCCCTGTTCCTGATAGCGCCGGCGCAGGTCCTTGTAGAGCCGCGCAGCCTTCTTGCCCATCTTCGCAACCGCCGCTTCCGCCTGCTCCTCGAAGCCAGGCTCGCGGCCGTAAATGTGGTTGAAGCGGCGCGCGATCTCCCGGGTCAGCTCCACGTGGGCCACCTGATCCGCGCCCACGGGCACCTTGCCGGCCCGGTAGATGAGGATGTCGGCCGCCTGCAGCAGCGGGTATCCGAGAAAACCGTAGGTCGCGAGATCGCGGTCGTTGAGCTTGGCCTGCTGGTCCTTGTAGCTGGGCACCCGCTCCAGCCAGCTCACCGGTGTGATCATCGACAGCAGCAGGTGCAGCTCGGCGTGTTCCGGCACCCTGGACTGCACGAACAGGGTCGCCGCCCCGGGATTCACGCCTGCGGCCAGCCAGTCGACCACGGTGTCGAAGATGCTCTGCTCGATGCCCTGGGCGTGCTCGTAGTCCGTGGTCAGCGCATGCCAGTCGGCCACGAAAAAGTAGCACTCGAACTCGTGCTGAAGCTGCACCCAGTTGCGCAGTACCCCGTGATAGTGACCCAGATGGAGCCGGCCGGTGGGACGCATACCGGAAAGAACCCGGTTGCTCGAATCGTTACTGCTCAAAGCAGCACCCTGGACAACACACAAGCGCGCATTATAGGGTTCGCGGCGCCGCTTGTGGGAACGATCTGGCGGCCGCTGGCGCCGGCGCGGCGTCTCTGCCCGGTATCCCGTTCCGATTCCCGGTTACGGATAGCGACCGAGGCCCTGGCGCACGACCTCCGGCTGATTGCCGGTCAGATCGAGCACCGTGGTGGACTCGAGCCCGCAGCCGCCGCCGTCGATCACCAGATCGACCGAGCCCTGCACGCGCTCGCGGATCTCTTCGGCATCGGCCAGGGGCAGCGGATCCCCGGGCAGCTTCATGGTCGTGGTCATCATCGGCACGTCCAGAGCCTCCAGCAGCGCGAGCGCGATCGGGTGGTCCGGAATGCGGATACCGATGGTCTTCTTCTTCGCGTGGACCAGACGCCGCGGTACCTCCCGGGTCGCCGGCAGCAGGAACGTGAACGGACCCGGGGTAAGCTGCTTGAGCAGCCGGAAGCTGGCATCGCTGACCCGCGCGTAGGTGGCGATCTCCGAGAGATCGCGGCACGCCAGGGTGAAGTGGTGGCCCTTGTCGAGCCGACGGATCTGACGGATCCGCTCCAGCGCGTTCTTGTCGCCGATCTGGCAGCCGAGCGCGTAGGTGGTGTCGGTGGGATAGACCACCAGACCGCCGGACCGCACGATCTCCGCCGCCCGGGACACCAGGCGCGCCTGGGGATTCTGCGGATGAATGGCAAAGTACTGACTCAAATCGCGTCTCCGCCGTGATGCGCCGGGCTACGATGCGCTATTATCACACGCCCATGCGCCGCAACCCCAAATCCCCCGCATCACCATGACGCAGTTCCTCGACTTCGTGCCGATCGCGCTGTTCGTGGCGGTGTTCTTCGTCAGCGACATCTACTGGGCCACCGGCGCGCTCATGGTCGCGGTCACGGTTCAGGTTCTGGCCTACCGCCTGCTCGGCAGGCGCGTCAGCCGCGAGCTCAACCTGACCTTCTGGGCAAGCCTGATCTTCGGTGGGTTGACCCTGGTCTTCCGCAACGAGACCTTCATTCAGTGGAAGCCGACCATCGTCAACTGGCTGCTCGCGGCGTCGCTGGTGGGCAGTCACTACGTGGCGGGCACCAACCTGATGAAACAGCTGCTCGGCAAGCAGCTGTCCCTGGTGGACGAGGTATGGGCCCGGATCAACTTCGGCTGGGCGCTCGGCTTCTTCATCGCCGGCGCGCTCAATCTGGTGGTGGCCTACAACTTCTCCATGGAATTCTGGGTCGGCTACAAGCTCATCGGCGGCTTTGCCCTGACCTTCCTTTACATCGCCATCACCATGATCTATCTGTCCCGCAAGGGCATGCTCGATGCGGCGCACGGCGGACAACCGGGAACTGGAGATTGAACAAGGCGACCATCACCCACTGGCGCACGACGCTGGCTGCGCTGCTGGCCGTCGCGGCCACCGCCGGCGGCATTGTTCCGACGCCCGGTTTCGCCGCGGAGGCGGGGCGGACCCTGTACGTCTCCGACGAGCTGGTCATCACCTTCCGCACACAGCCATCCACCCGCGGCGAGATCATCCGCAACCTTGCCGCCGGCACCTCGGTGGAGGTCGTGCAGATGCGCGGCGAAGAAGACTGGGCGCTGGTGCGCCTCGGCAGCGGCCTGGAAGGCTGGGTCCGAAAGCAGTATCTGCAGAACGAACCCGTGGCCCGGGACCGGCTTCAGGCCGCCAACCGGGAGGTGGCCCAGCTCACCCGCACCGTGGCCGACCTGCGCGAACGCCTGGGCGCCGTCCAGTCGGCGCGCACCGAAGCGGAACAGAGCTCGTCGAACCTCGACGCCCGGGTGTCCGAGCTGACCCAGGAACTGGCCGAGATCAAGCAGGTCTCCGCCAGCGCGCTGGAGACGGCCGCCGAGAACCGGCGCCTCACCGACCTGAACGCACGCCTGCGCGACGAACTCGACACGCTGGTGGAAGAGCGCGACCGCCTTGCCGCCGACAGCCAGCAGCGTGGTCTGCTGGTCGGTGGCGGTCTGGTACTCGCCGGGCTGTTCCTCGGCATGATTCTCAAAGCCCGGCCCCGGCGCAGCGCCTGGTCGTGACGGTTCTCAGCGTCAACCTCAACAAGGTAGCGCTGCTGCGCAACTCGCGCACCGGCACCACCCCGAGCGTCGTCGGCGCCGGCCGCACCGTGATCGCCTCCGGCGCAGCCGGCGTCACCGTGCACCCGCGCCCCGATCAGCGCCACATCCGCCCCCATGACGTCACCGATCTCGCGGCACTGCTCGCAGAGTTTCCGGACGTCGAATTCAACATCGAGGGCAATCCCTTTGCGGGACCGCGCGGCAATGGTTTTCCCGGGTTCGATGCCCTCATCGATCAGGCACGCCCGCAGCAGGCGACCCTGGTCCCGGACACGGACAACCAGCTCACCTCGGACCACGGCTGGGATCTCAGCGCCGATACGACCCGACTGCGCGACGTCATCGCCCGCTACCAGAGCCTGGGCGCGCGGGTGAGTCTGTTCATGGACCCGGATCCGGCGCAGATCGAGCTGGCTCGGGACTGCGGTACCGACCACATCGAACTCTACACCGGGCCCTTCGCTGCGATCGTGCGGGCTCACGGAATCGATCACCCGGACAGCCTCGCCAGTTTCGAAATCTACCGGCGCGCCGCGCGCCACGCCGTGACGCTCGGGCTCGGAGTGAACGCGGGCCACGACCTCGATCTCGTGAATCTGCCGCTGTTCCGCCGCATCGACGAGGTGGCGGAGGTGTCCATCGGCCACGCCCTCATCAGCGACGCTCTGGAAATGGGTCTAGCCGCTGCCGTCAGGGCCTACCTCGACGCCCTCACCGACCAGGAGTAACCATGACTGTGCCGCACCTGTCAGCAGCCGCACTGCGTGCGTTCGCCACTGCCCTGCTCGCCGTCGGCCTGGCCGGCGCCAGTGTTTGCGCCGCCGCGGCCGCCGCCGACCCGTCGGTCACGGCGGCGGATCACCCGCGAGTGCGCCTCGTTACCAGCCTGGGCAATATCGACGTGGAGCTGTTCGCCGACCGGGCACCGCAGACCGTGGCGAACTTCCTGCGCCTGGTGGACGACGGGTTCTACGACGGTCTGGTGTTCCATCGGGTCGTCGCCGGCTTCGTGATTCAGGCGGGCGGCTACGATGCCGCCATGAACTACCGCGAGCCGCCGGGTACGGTGGTGAACGAATCCGCCAACGGCATGCGCAACGTGACGGGCACCCTGGCGATGGCACGGCTGTCGGATCCCGACTCCGCTGACGCGCAGTTCTTCATCAACGTGGACGACAACGCGCACCTCGACCCGACCGGCGGTACGCCCGGCTACACTGTGTTCGGCCGCGTCAGCGACGGCATGGACGTGGTGACCGAGATCGAACTCTCCGACACCGGGCGCCAGGCCGGCATGGCGGGGGTTCCGGACACGCCCATCGTCATCGTCAGCACCGAAAGACTATAGTGTCCTAGTTTCCCGCATCGCCCCGGCGCGGAATCAGCGCCGCTTTGCGGACGGTTTTCCCCGCTCACCCCGGTTGGGTATCATGCCCGCCTTTTTACGGATGTCACCATGCGAACCCTGTTCATCGCCACGGCCAGCGCGCTGTTCTTTGCGTATGCGATCACGGAGCTGACCACGCGCCTGTGGCCCGAAAACTACCTTGCCCTGCTCATCGTGGCTTTCGTCGCGCTGCTCGTGTCCGGGCTGCTGAACCTGCGCCTCGCCGCCCCGGGCGCGGCGCCTGCGCCCGTCGAACGTGCCCCGCAGTCACGTCAGCAGGCGCGCCAGCCGCGGCGTCAGAACCAGCGCCAGCGGGAGCGCGACGCGCCCGCAGACGACGCGCGTTCACGCAACGACGCCGCAGCGCCGAAGCGTGACGCGCCGCCGCGGCGCGAGACGCCGCCGGACGGCCCGCGGGAAACCGGCACGGTGAAGTGGTTCAATCGCACCAAGGGTTTCGGCTTCGTCATTCGTGAGTCGGGCGAGGAGATCTTCGTTCACCAGCGCTCCATCCGCAGCATTGGCGAAGGCGACGAGCGCCGCCGTCCCGGACTCAGGGACGGCCAGACCGTGACCTTCGTCGTCGCCGAGCGCGAGAAGGGTCTGCAGGCGGAGGACGTGGTACCCGCCGAGGACGCCTGAGCCGAACCCACGCCGCCACACCAACGCCGTCGGAATCCGCCGTCATGAACCTCAAGCAGCTGCTCAACGACCGGATCGCGGTGGCGCTCGAATCCAGCCTCGGCGAGCCGGCGCCCGCCGTCGTGCAGCCGGCGGCACGCCCGGAGTTCGGCGACTACCAGGCCAACGGGGTGATGGGCGCCGCCAAACGCGCCGGGCGCAAGCCGCGCGACCTGGCCGAGGCGGTGCTCGGCGCGGCGGATCTCAGCGGCATCACGGCCTCGGCGGAAATTGCCGGACCGGGCTTCATCAACCTCACCCTGGACGACGACTTCCTCGCCCGTGCCCTGGCCGAGGCAGCGCTGGTCGACGCGGTCGCGACGCCCGCCACCATCGTGGTCGACTACTCGTGTCCGAACCTCGCCAAGGAGATGCACGTCGGCCATCTGCGCAGCACCATCATCGGCGACGCCATGGCCCGGGTGCTCGACGCCCTGGGCCACACCGTGGTGCGGCAGAATCACGTCGGCGACTGGGGCACCCAGTTCGGCATGCTGCTGACGTTTCTCGACGAGACCGGCGCGGACTCAGAGCTGCTCGGCGACCTGGAGAACTTCTACCGCCAGGCCAAGGTGCGCTTCGACAGCGACGTCGACTTCGCCGACCGCAGCCGTCAGGCGGTGGTCGGTCTGCAGCGCGGCGATCCGGAGATCCGCCGGCGCTGGCAACGCTTCATCGACATCTCGCTGTCCCACTGCAACGAGATCTACCGGCGCCTCGGCACCACCCTTGGCCCGCAGCACGTCATGGCCGAGAGCGCCTACAACGACGACCTCGATGACGTGATCGCAGACCTCGACACGCGCGGACTGCTGGAGGAATCCCAGGGCGCGCGCTGCGTGTTCCTCGACGAGTTCAAGGGCAAGGACGGTGAGGTGCTGCCGCTGATCGTGCAGAAGACCGACGGCGGTTACCTGTATGCGACGACGGATCTGGCGGCGATTCGCCACCGTGCAGGGAAACTGCACGCCGACCGGGTGCTGTACTTCACCGACGCCCGCCAGGCGCTGCATTTCCGTCAGGTGTTCGCCGTCGCCGAGCGCGCCGGCTTCACCCGCCCGGGGATGAGCCTCGAACACCATCCGTTCGGCGCGATGCTCGGCACCGACGGCAAACCGTTCAAGACCCGGGCGGGCGAAGTGGTGAAGCTGGTGCAGCTGCTCGACGAGGCGGAGACCCGGGCGCTCGCCGAGGTCGCGGCCCGGAACCGGGATCTGCCGGAAGCCGAACAGCGCGAGATCGCCCGGGTGGTCGGCATCGGTGCGGTGAAGTACGCGGATCTGTCGAAGAACCGGACCAGCGACTACGTGTTCGACTGGGATCAGATGCTGTCGTTCGACGGCAACACCGCCCCCTATCTGCTCTATGCCTACACCCGCATCCGCAGCGTGTTCCGACGCGGCGCCATCGAGCCCGACGGTCTCGACGGCAGCATCCGGCTGGAGGCAGCGGAGGAGCATGCGCTGGCCGTAACCCTGCTGCGCCTGCAGGAGACTCTGGAGCTGGTCGCGGCCGAGGGCTTCCCGCACCTGCTGTGCGGCTACCTCTACGAGCTCGCCACCCAGTTCATGCGCTTCTACGAGGCCTGCCCGATCCTCAACGCCGCGGACGCCACGCGCGACAGCCGGCTGCTGCTGTGCAGACGCACGGCAGAGACCCTGCGCACCGGACTGGGGCTGCTGGGCATCGAGACCGTGGAACAGATGTAGCGGCCGTAACCGATCGCGCCGAGCCCGATCACGCTCAGGGCGATCGGGCTACGGCGGGCTCGAGAACGGGAGACCGGATCGGGTCAGGCGCGCGCCAGCTGCGGCATGGAGTACTGACGGATCTCGGCGACGAAGTCCCGCAGCGCCTGAATGCCGGTGGCTTCGGCGTCGCGGCACCAGGCCTTGAGCTCGCCGAGCAGCTCGTCGGCGCCGGCACTGCGCTTGGACCACACGCCCTGAAGACGCTGCTTGAACTCGTAGATGGTCTGCAGCTTCTGGCTGGTGTCGAGGATCTCGCTGATCCGATTCTGACCGGCGGCGTCGACCAGGGAATCGTCCCGGCACAGCACCCGCTTGGCGGCACGGACCACGCTGCGGCGGGCGTTGCCGGCGCGGGTCAGTTCCTGTTCGACGAGCGGCGCCACCACGTCCTCGGCGTACTTGGCCATGACCCGGAAGCGGTCGTTGAGCACCGCCCAGGCGGTATCGGTGTCGAGTACCTGTTTGCCCGGCACCTTTTCCACCACCGGGCCGGTACTGCGCGCCTTCGCCAGTCCGAGCATTTCGAACAGCCGGATGTACATCCAGCCGATGTCGAACTCCCAGGGCTTCTGCGACAGCTTCGCCGAGTTGGGATAGGTGTGGTGATTGTTGTGCAGCTCTTCGCCGGCGATCACGATGCCCCAGGGCAGGATGTTGCGGGCGGCATCGTGGCACTCGAAATTGCGGTAGCCCCAGTAGTGGCCCACGCCGTTGATGACCCCGGCGGCGAACACCGGCGTCCAGACCATCTGCACGGCCCACACGGTGAGGCCGAGCACGCCGAACAGCGCGACGTCGATGATCAGCATGGCGGCGACCCCGCCGATGGTGAAGCGCGAGTAGACGTTGCGCTCCACCCAGTCTTCCGGGGTGCCGGAGCCGTAGCGCGACAGGGTCTCGTCGGTGGCCGCGGCGCGGTACACTTCAGCGCCCTCCCAGAAGATCTTCTTGATACCCTGCACCTGCGGGCTGTGCGGATCTTCCTCGGTCTCGCAGGTCGCGTGGTGCTTGCGATGGATGGCCGTCCACTCCTTGGTGTTCATGCCCGTGGTCAGCCACAGCCAGAAGCGGAAGAAATGCTTGAGCACGGGGTGCAGTTCCACCGCGCGGTGGGCCGAATGACGATGCAGGTACACGGTCACCGAGATCATGGTGACGTGGGTCAGCGCCAGGGTGAGCAGAACCAGTTGGAGTGCGGACAGCTGCCACAGACCATGGCTCATCCAGTCGAGAATCGCAGTCACTAGGGGGGGTCTCCTGTGCGGGGTTTGCCCGGCGTAGAATTCGCGGCATTGTGACAACAACATGCGCAAAAAACTACTGCGCGGCGCGGGAGCCCCGGATACCGGTCCCTGCTACAGGGACTCCGTTTAGAGGCCTAACTCGGAGAAAAGTTTAATCGGCCCGGCGTCCCGTGCCTGTGACCGGCGTCCGAGTGCCGTCAACCCGACAGCAACTGGCAATTTACATGCTCAAAACTCATGGGACGCTGATCTCACCGGAGATGCTTCAGGCCCACCTCGACGAGCCGGTACGAATCCTCGACTGCCGGGCCCGCCTCGGCGACCCGGCGTACGGGTCACGCGTCTACGCTGAGGGCCACATTCCCGGCGCCCTGCAGGCCAGCCTCGACGACGACTTCGCCGCCGCGCCGGGCGCCGCCGGGCGCCACCCGCTGCCGGATCGCGCGCGACTGCGCGACCGATTCCGCGACTGGGGTATCGACGACAGCACCCAGATCGTGGTCTACGACGACGCCGGGGGCGCCTTTGCAGCCCGGGCCTGGTGGTGCGCGCGCTGGCTCGGACACGAGGCGGTGGCGGTGCTCGACGGCGGCATCGACGCCTGGGAAGGACCGCTGTCCAGCGCCCGGCCGGCGGTCGCACCGGGCAGCTTCAGCATCCGCCCGGCGCTGACCCGGACCGTCGACGCCGCCACTCTGCAGGCCGAACTCGGAGAGGTGGCGCTGGTGGATGCCCGCACCCGGGCCCGCTTCGACGGCCTCGAGGAGCCCATCGACCCGGTGGCCGGTCACATTCCCGGCGCCGTGTGTCTGCCGTTTCAGGACAACCTCGGCGGAGACGGCCGTTTCCGCCAGGCGGACGAGTTGGCCCGGCGCTTCGAGGATCTACCCGACCCGGTGATCTGCTACTGCGGATCCGGCGTGACCGCCGCCCACAATGTGCTCGCCCTGTGCATTGCCGGGCGCGCCGAGCCGGTTCTGTATCCCGGCAGCTGGAGCGAGTGGATCGTCGATCCGACCCGCCCGCGGGCTCCCTGAACCGACGCCGCGACCGTGAACGATGGCAGCCCACCCGCGGGGATCGTGCCCGCCGCACGAATCCGCTATGACGACGATCAGCCCTACTCGCTCGACTACGGCGACATCTACCACGCCGCCGACGGCGCCGCCGAGGTCCAGCGCGTGTTCGTCGAGCCGTGCGCGCTGCCGACCCTCGCCGCGGTCCGCGCACGCCGGCCCGGTGCGGCGGCGACGGTACGAATCGGCGAACTCGGGTTCGGCTCCGGACTGAACTTCGTGATCGCCGCGCAGACCTGCCTGGCGGCGGGCGCGCATCTGCACTTCGTCAGCGTCGAGGCACGTCCGCTGGACGCCGCAGACTTCCGCGCCATTGCCGCGCACCGCAGCGGCGACCATCCGCTGTACCGGGAGCTGGCCGATCGCTACCCGCCGCGCCTGCACGGCTGGCATCAGCGTCTGCTGGCCGGGGGCAGGGTCCGGCTGAACGTCTGGCTCGGCGATGCGCGCGACGCCCTGGCCGATCTGCACGGCCGCCAGCGCCAGCCGTTCGACGCCTGGTTTCTCGACGGTTTCGCGCCGGACCGGAATCCGGACATGTGGAACGACGAACTGTTTTCCGCGCTCGCCGCGCTGTCGGCGCGCGGCACCCGGGTGGCCACCTTCACGGCGGCCGGACGGGTCCGCCGCGGTCTCGAGTCCGTCGGTTTCGCCATGGCCCGCGTCGATCAGCGACCGCACAAGCGCGAGAGTCTGGCCGGCACCTTCGTCGCCGCCGCACCCTCGCGGTCGACGGCGCCCGCGCCGCCGGCCCGGGTGCGGGTGGCCGGCGGCGGCCTGGCCGGGGCGAGCGCCGCCTGGCATCTGGCTCAGGCGGGATGCGCCGTGGTGGTTTACGAACCCGGTGGACACGACCGGACCGACCGGCAACCCACGCTACCGTGCGACGACGCAATCCCGCTGCCGGGTTCGCGCATGCCGGCCACCGTGCTGCATGCGCGCCTGCTCGCCGACGGCAGCGCCACCGCGGCGCTGCGCTGCCATGCCTATCACTATGCCGCGGCGCTGGTGCGCGGGCTGCCCGGGTTCACGCCCGGTGGCGCCCTGCAGATCGCCGCCGACCCGGACGACGAACCCAGACTGCAGCGGCTGGCCGAGCTCTACCGGCACTCGGGCACCTGGCTGGAGTGGCTGCCGCAAGCGGCCGCCAGCGAGCGCGCCGGCTGGCCGCTGGCGGCCGGCGCGCTGTGGCTGGCCGACGCCGGCGTCGTCGAGCTGCCGGTGCTGGTCGGCGCCCTGCTCGACCATCCCAACGTGACCGTGGTGCCGGAGCGCCTCGACGTCCTGCCAGCGGACGAGCCGGTGATCCTGGCCTGCGGCGCAGGCGTGCGCGATTTTCCCGAAGCCGGCTATCTGGAAGTGGCCCCGGTCCACGGCCAGCTCGACGTGGTCGAGCTGCCGGCAGCGCCGCGGCTCGCCCTGGTGGGCAGCCACTACCTGGTGCCGTTCGGGCTCGGCGTGGCCGCGGGCAGCACCTACGAACACCGCCCCTGGCCGCCGGAAACCGCCAGCGCAGCCAATCTGGCCCAGCTCGGCGCGACGGCGTTCACCTGGCTCTACCGCTGCCGCGGCACCCGCAGCGTCAGCTCGGACCGCACCGCCATCGCCGGCCCGCTGTTCGCAGCCGACGGCGCCCCCCTCGGATGGCGCTACGTGAGCACCGGCCACGGTTCGGCAGGCAACGTCAGCGCCCATCTGGCGGGCGCCGTCATTGCCGCCCAGATCCTCGGCGACTGTCCGCCCCTGGCCCGCCCGGCCGACGCGGCGCTGTCGCCCTGGCGCTTCCGCGAGCGCCAGGCGCGCCGCGGAATCCGTCACGGCGACCGCTGACCGGCTACATGCGGAACTCGCGCACGTTCATCACGTGGTCCAGCGCGCAGAGCGCGTCGAGGGTCGGCGCGTCCAGCGCCTCCACCACGTCGATGAGGTTGTAGGCCACCTCGCCGCGACTCTTGTTGATCATGTCCATGACGTTGATCTGGCGTTCGGCCAGCACCGAGGTGACCCGGTTCAGCACCCCGGGGACGTTGCGGTTGGTCACCGCCAGCCGATGCCCGCCGGCTGGTTCCAGGGTCACGCTGGGGAAGTTTACGGAGTTGCGCACATTGCCCACGCGGAGAAACTCGATGAGCTGGTCCGCGGCCATGATCGCGCAGTTCTCCTCGGCCTCGTCGGTGCTCGCGCCGAGATGCGGCATGAGCAGCACCCGCGGGTGGCTGGTGAGTTCGGGCACCGGGAAGTCGGCCACATAGCGGCCGAGGCGACCATCGTCCAGGGCCGCGCGCAGCGCCGCGGCATCGACGATGGGCTGGCGCGCGAAGTTCAGCAGTACGCTGCCGGGACGGAACATGCGCAAGCTGGATTCGTTGATCATGCCCTCGGTATCCGGCAGCAGGGGCACGTGCAGAGTGACGTAGTCGGCGCGCGCGAACAGACTGGGCAGGTTCTCCATGCGCTGCACTTCGGACGGCAGCCGCCAGGCGGCGTCCACCGAGATCGCCGGATCGAAGCCGAGCACGTCCATGCCGAGGTCCAGCGCCGCCTTCGCCACCAGCGAGCCGATGGCGCCGAGCCCGACCACCCCCAGGGAGCGGCCCTTGAGCTCACGGCCCTTGAAGCGCTTTTTCTCCGCTTCCACCATGGCGTTCAACTCCCCGGAGTCGTGCACGCCGGACAGCTCGCGGACAAAGCCGATTCCCCCCACTACGTCGCGCGAGGCCAGCAGCAGCGCCGCGAGCACGAGCTCCTTGACCGAGTTGGCGTTGGCCCCGGGGGTGTTGAACACCACCACCCCGCGCTCCGTGCAGGCGTCCACGGGCACGTTGTTGACCCCGGCCCCGGCGCGGGCTACGGCCCGCAGGCCCGGGTTCAGATCGGACTCGGCGAGCTTGTGGCTGCGCAGCAGGATGGCGTGGGGATCGTCGCGGTCCGGAGACACCTGGAACTGGTCGGCAGCAAAGCGCTCCAGCCCCCGGGGGGCAATCTGATTGAAGGTTCTGATCCTGTACATGCGCTACCTGCGGTCTCCGGGAGGCGCGTATGGTACTCCCCCGGTGAGTCGGTTCAATCGCCGCTCGCGGCGGCTTCGAGCTCGCGCCAGATGGCCGCCGCAGCATCGCCGGGCTGGAACGCCGCGAGCCGCTGCCGCTGAGCGTCGATGCCGGCCAGCGCGGCATCGATCGCCGCCACCAGCGTCTCCGCCGTCAGCAGGTCCTCGGCCAGCACCCGGCTGTAGCCGCGAGTGCGCGCGTACTCGGCGTTCTCCACCTGATCACCGCGACTGACCCGCGCCGACAGCGGGATCAGCAGGTTCGGTTTGCCGAGGGCGAGCAGCTCGAACAGCGTGTTGGCGCCGGCCCTGGACACCACCAGATCGGCCGCGGCGAGCAGATCGCCCCAGGCGTCGCTGACGTACTCGAACTGCTGGTAGCCGTCGAGGGAAAGCTGCGCCCGTTTGCCCGGACCGCAGACGTGGACCACCACCCACGCCTCGAGCAGGCGCGGCAGCGCCGCGCGCAGCGCCCGGTTGACGGCGTCCGCGCCGAGGCTGCCACCGGTCACCAGCAGCAGCGGCCGCCCGGCCGGCGCATCCACCAGCGCCCGCCCGCGGCTGGCGTCGCCGTTCAGAAGCGCCGCCCGCAGCGGCGTCCCGGTGACCACGCGCCGGCCCCGCAGGCGCGGCGCCGACGTCTCCGCGAACGTCACGCAGAGCGCGCGCAGGAACGGCAGGGCCAGGCGGTTGGCAAGCCCCGGCGACAGATCCGATTCGTGCGCCACCACCGGAATGCCGCGCAGCCAGGCGCCGAAGACCACGGGGAAGCTGACGAATCCACCCTTCGAGAACACCACGTCGGGGCGCAGCCGGCCGAGCAGCCAGAACGCCTGCCAGACGCCGGCGAGCACGCGGAACGCATCGGCAAGATTGGCCAGCGACAGGTAGCGGCGCAGCTTGCCCGAGGCGATGCCGTGGTAGGCGACGGCCTCTCCGGCGAGCAGTCGGGACTCGAGCCCCGAGCGGCTGCCGACGAAGCTAACCTGCACGCCGGCCGCCTGCGCCAGGGCAATGACGGGCAGCGCCGGAATCACGTGCCCGGCGGTGCCGCCGCCGGTGCAGACCAGATGCTTCACAGCCCCAGCACGTTCTTGATCAGCGGCACGGTGATGCGCCGCTGCTCCGCCATCGCGGCCCGGTCGAGGCGCTCGAACTCCTCCAGCAGGTGGGCCAGGTCCCGGGCGCTGCGGGCGAGCCAGAAGTCCAGTACCGCCGGCGTCAGGGCCAATCCCCGCGCTGCCGCCAGACGTGCCAGCACCCGGCGCTTGCCGGCATCGTCGAGGCCCTGCAGGTGGTAGGCCGGCAGGCCGCGCAGGCGCGACGCCAGATCGGCGAAGCGGAAGCCGAGTTCCCGGGCCGGCGCCCGGGCGCTCACCAGCAGTCGCCCGGCGTTGCCGAGCAGGCCCTGATAGAGCGCCACCAGCGCCGCCTCGGCGGCGTCATCGCCGAGCCAGGCGTCGAGATCGTCCAGGGCCACCAGACCGCGGCTGGAGAGACCCTCCAGAAGCGCCGGCGTCACCTCGCGCAGGGGCAGATAGATCGCGCCGCCCGGATCCGCGAACCGATGACAGGCGGCCTGCAGCAGATGGGTGCGCCCGACGCCGGGCGGACCGTCGATGAAGCAACCCTGAAAACCCGGCTCATCCACCACCGCCAGCACCCGCCGCACCAGCTCCGCGTTGCTCCCGACTTCGAAGGTGTCGAAGTGATAGCGGGAGGTGAGGGGAAAGCGCAGCGCCAGCTGGGCGGCCGTCGCCGCGGACGCGGTGCCTGGGGGTTGTCGGGAGCCGGTCATGAATGGGATTCGCGCCAGGCGCGCAGACTCCAGGTGATCACGTAGTCGAGGCCGGAACTCACCGCGAGCAGCGCCAGCAGGTAGAAGCCCCACGGATCGAGCAGCGCGCCGACCAGCTGGCTCAACGCGCCGAATTCGCACAGCCATACCAGCAGCAGCAGCGCGACGGCAATCTGGGTTGCGGTATTGGCTTTGCTGAGAAACGTCGGCGCGAACTCGATGTGCCCGAACAGCGCCCGGTAGACGCCGGCGCCGGACAGGATCACCAGGTCACGGCCCAGGACGATCGCTGCCAGCCACAGCGGCAGGTGCCCCTGCACCGCGAGGATCACCACCAGGGCTGCCACCAGCAGCTTGTCGGCTACCGGGTCCAGGGCAGCGCCGAAGTGGCTGACCGCGTTCAGGCGCCGCGCCAGCCAGCCGTCCACCGCGTCGGATGCGCCGGCCACCGCGGTGAGCAGCAGCGCCTCGACGTACATCGACTGCCACAGCAGCCACGCCGTGGGGACCACCAGGACGATGCGCACCACGGTGATCGCGTTGGGGAGGTTCTCCAGCACTCAGCGCCTCTTCCAGACCAGCGCGATGGCGCCGCCGGGCGCATCGTTGAGCTGATCCGGGAACAGCCGCTGGTCGAGCCGGAACAGCTCGAGCAGCTGCTCGGGCCCCGCCGCCGTGAGCAGCGACACGCCGAGCCGGTCGCCGGACACGGACGACACGGTCATGTCCTGGACGAACTCCAGCCCGCCCAGGTAGCGCAGCAGCTCGGCATAGTCCACGGCGCCGTACAGCGCGCTGACGTTGAGATCGACCCGGCGCGTACCCCGGTCCAGAACCGCGTAGCGACCGGCAAGCTCGTCGGCGACCAGGTCCACGGCAGCATGGCCCAGGGGCTCCGGCGCGCGCGCCTCGAGACGCAGCTCGCGGATGTCGCCGTCGACCCAGAACTGCCAGTCGGCGCTCCAGCGCTGGTCGTCCAGAAGCCGGGCCCGACCGACCAGCACGATGTCGGCGGCGTAGCGGGCCGATGCCGGCAGCAGCGTGGAACTCAACCGACCCCAGACGGCCGCCGGCTCCACCGCTAGCTGGTCGGTGAGGTCGAGCAGCGGCAGGCGCAGCGGCAGGCCGCGCTCCAGCGCCCGCCCGGCCAGCGCGGCAATCAACGGCTCGTCGCTGCCGGCGCCGAGAATCCGCCGCTCACTGCCGTCGTCCACCACCACCCAGGCCAGCACCGACGGCCGGTTGGCGCCCCAGATAGGCAGGTTCGCGTCGCGGATCAGGCCGAGCACCGTCTGGGGCGCGAACTGCAGGCGCAGGCGCAGCGACTCGCCGTCCGCGGCGCGCTCGAAGCCGAACCGGTTGTAGTAGAGGTCGGGGGCCGCCAGCGCGCGGCTCACGGCTTCGTTGCGCGGCACGCTGGATAGTCCGGTGAGTCGGGTCAGCAGCTGCGCCAGCGCCCGACCGGCGGCATCGAGACGCGCCAGCGTGGATTGATCCTCCACCGGCACCTCGACATCGTAGAGCCAGGGCACCTCGGCCGCCGGCGCCGTGGCCGGAAGCAGGGCACAGAGCAACAGGGCGCCGGCCAGGGCACCCGGGAGCGCCAGGCGGCGCAGGCGCTCTGAGGCGGACCCCGCCCGAAGGTATGGCGCATGACGCAAGAGGATGCTTCCGACCAAATCGATCGCCCAGTTTACCCAAAATCGCGCCCGACTTGCCGGGGTGCGTGCGCCTGACGGCAGCCGTCGCCGGTCTGCTAAACTCGCGCTCCCGACCAATCCCCGCTGGAGCAGCAGCTTGAGCAAAGGCCTGACCTACCGCGACGCCGGAGTCGACATCGAAGCCGGCGACGACCTGGTAAGGCGCATCGGTCCGGCAGCCAGGGCCACCCAGCGCCCGGAACTGCTGTCCGGACTCGGCGGCTTCGCGGCGCTGGCGAGCCTGCCGTCGAAGTACGCCGAGCCCGTGCTGGTCACCGGCACCGACGGCGTCGGCACCAAGCTCAAACTGGCCATCGATCACGACCGCCACGACACCGTAGGCCAGGATCTGGTGGCCATGTGCGTGAACGATGTCCTGGTGACCGGCGCCGAGCCGTTCCTGTTTCTCGACTATTACGCCACCGGGGCGCTGGACGTGGACGTCGCCGAGCGGGTCATCAACGGCATCGCCCACGGCTGCAGCCTCGCCGGCTGCGCCCTGGCGGGCGGCGAGACCGCCGAGATGCCCGGCTTCTACCAGACCGGCGACTACGACCTGGCCGGGTTCTGCGTGGGCGTGGTCGAGAAGAGCCGCATCGTCGACGGCGCGCGTCTCGCGCTCGGCGACGTGCTCCTCGGCCTGCCCAGCAGCGGTCCCCATTCCAACGGCTATTCGCTGATCCGCCGGCTCCTCGACGACCAGGGCGGCGCCGTCGGCGATCGCCTGCTCGACGAGCTGATGGCGCCCACCCGGATCTACGCGAAAACCATTCTCGCGCTGCTCGACGCTCAGCCGGTGCATGCCATGGCGCACATCACCGGCGGCGGCATCCTGGAGAATCTACCGCGGATCTTCGCCGGCCGCGCCGACGCCGGCCTGGCGGCGCTGGTCGAGCTGGACAGCTGGACCCGCCCCGACGTGTTCGCCTGGATGCAGCAGGCCGGCAACATCGACGAAGACGAGATGCTGCGCACCTTCAACTGCGGCATCGGTTTCGTCATCGTGGTCCCGGAGGCCGCGGCCGACGCGGCGCTCGCGACGCTGGTCGAGCTCGGCGAATCGCCGCTGCGCATTGGCCGCATCGTCAGCGCCGACACCCGACCGACGGCCACCCAGCGCCTGATCGGCTGAGATCGCCTCGACGCGGCTTCACCCCGGCACCATCACCCGCGCCGACCTCAGGGCTCCGGATAGTCGTCGGGGTTCACCACAATGTGTCCTGCAGGATCCAGCGTCGAGGCCCGCCGTGCCCGTCGAGGCGCAGCGAGAGGATCACCGCCATCGAGAGATAGCGACGCTCCCGGAACCAATCCCGGATCGATTCCGCCCGGCCCCGATCGGCGTCCGCCATTGCAACCTCGAAGGCCAGCGGGTAGTGCCCGGTGTAGGCGACCAGCTGACGCTGGACCGACCCTGGAGCCGCGTCAGCCATCGCCTGTTCGAGGTATGCGCTCAACTCCCGGGAGCGGGAGTGTGCGGCCGTGCCCCGATGGGACCAGGAACGGACGCTTTGCGCGTTCACCGAACCCGCGGGGTACATCGCCGCCACTCCACATTCTGAGCTGCCTGGCGTCCGCGTTCGCCGCCCATTGAATCACCACCAGTGCCGTGACCGCGATGAGAAAGTGTCTGGCCATCGATTTTCCTCCCTGTTGCCCACGCAATGTCCCCCAGGAGCCGCAGCACTGTCCTGATCGCAACCTAATCATCGGCTGACTTTCTTCGCGTAAACGGCTGGCGTGTTCGCCGGGCTGGCAAGAAATCCGATCGGGACACTCGGTGGGCTGCGCCTTATTCAGCCTTCATTCGCCGGGGACGGCCCCGTCAGGTGATACCATTCGAGTACGCCCCTGCGTCTGCCAGGGTACGTACGAAACCAAACTCATCGGATGGAGAACACGTGAGCGTCAAGTCGGACAGGTGGATCCGCCAGATGGCGAAGGAGCACGGTTTGATCGAGCCGTTCGAACCGGGTCAGATCAGGCAGCACGGGGATGACTCGATCGTCTCCTACGGGACCTCAAGCTACGGCTACGACGTACGCTGCGCCGACGAATTCAAGATCTTCACCAACATCAACAGCACGATCGTCGATCCGAAGCGTTTCGACGAGCGGTCTTTCGTCGACTACCAGGGGGATGTCTGCATCATCCCGCCGAACTCCTTCGCGCTGGCGCGGACCGTCGAGTACTTCCGAGTGCCCCGCAACGTTCTGATTCTCTGCCTCGGCAAGAGCACGTACGCGCGGTGCTTCCGCGGTGATCAACGGGTCGCGCTGGTGGACGGCAAGTCAGTCAGCCTGGAAGAGATGGCGAGGCGCGCCGACAAGGGTGAGGACTTCTGGGGATACAGCATGGGTCCGCTTGGCCGGATTGAAGTCACGAAGCTGGAATCCCCGCGCTGGATCGGCCGGGACGCGCTGCTGGAGATCGAGCTCGACTCCGGCGACCTGGTTCGTTGTACCCCGGACCACGTGATTCATCGACGTGACGGCACGACCGCGGCCGCAGCAGATCTGCGCCCCGGGGATTCGCTGATGCCGCTCTACCGAGAGGCCTTCCGCGGCTATGAAATGGTCTATCAACCCATCAACGGCCACTACTATCCGACCCATCGACTGGCAGACGAGTGGAACGTGCGCCACGGCGTGTATCGAAACGGTGAAGACCAGCACCGTCACCACGTCGACCACGACCGCCGCAACAATCGTCCGTGGAACCTCGTGCGGATGGAGGCCGCGGAACATCTGCGGCACCACAATGCACGATCCTATGGAGAAGACTTCGATCCGGCCGAGCACGGCGCTGCCATCAGCTATGCGCTCGCCCGCAACGCACGAGATCCCGAATGGCGTGCCCGCTATTCAGAACTGCAGCGCCACAGGGCTCGCGCCTTTTGGCGCAACAGCGAACACCAAGATGTCCGGGAGCGCGTGCTCGACGCAAGGCGGAACCCAAGTCAGGGAACCAGGGAAGCCCATCGCCAGGCGACGTTGAAGCGATTTGCCGATCCAAGTGAGCGCACCCGTCAGTCGAGACTGATGAGGGCCGCCTGGGCCGCAGACGACGGCCAGCGCCGAAGCCGTCAAAGCGAACTGGCCGGGCGGCTTCGCCTGCGCGAGGAAATCACCGGCGAAACCGTGCGCGCAGCCTTGGAAGAGGCCGGATCGATACGCGGGGCGGCGCGCCTCCTGAACTGCGACCGATCCGTGTTCCGCCGCTTTCCCGAGGAAATCAGCGCCTTCCGGGGCACCCCAGGCAGAAACCACAAGATCGCGGCAATTCGCGACCTGCCCGGGGATCACGACGTGTTCTGCCTCACGGTTCCGGAGGCGGGGAACTTCGCCCTGGAGGCCGGCGTGTTCGTCGCCAATTGCGGCATCATCGTCAACGTAACCCCGCTGGAGCCGGAGTGGGAGGGTCACGTCACCCTGGAGTTCTCGAACACGACACCCCTTCCCGCGAAGGTCTACGCCAACGAAGGCGTTGCACAGGTCGTGTTCCTGGAGTCGGACGAGGACTGCGAAATCTCCTACAGGGATCGGAAAGGCAAGTACCAGGGCCAACGGGGCGTGACCCTGCCAAAAACCTGAGGCGGCGAGTCACCTTCGCAAGCGGGCAAGTCCTGGCCCGATGCGAGCCCGGCCGCCCTCAATCGTCGCTGAAGCTGATCTCGACGCCGCCGCCGGTCGCGCCGGCACCGGCCGGACCCGAGCGGCGCCACAGCTCGGCGGCCAGATGGCGCGCCGCGTCGCGGTAGATGCCGGCGATCTCACCGTCCGGGTCGCGCGCCACGGTCGGCGTGCCGCCGTCGGCCTGCTCGCGGATCTCCATGGTCAGCGGCAGCCGACCGAGCAGCGGGGTGGCGAACTCCTCGGCGATCCGCTCACCGCCGGCGCTGCCGAAGATGGCGCTCTCGTGACCGCACTCCGGGCAGCGGAACGAGGCCATGTTCTCGATCACGCCGAGCACCGGAATGTCCACCTTGCGGAACATCTCGATGCCTTTCCGGGCGTCGATCAGGGCGATGTCCTGGGGCGTGGTGACGATCACGGCGCCGGCCACCGGCACCCGCTGGGAGAGGGTCAGCTGGATGTCGCCGGTGCCCGGCGGCATGTCGACGATCAGGTAGTCGAGGTCGTCCCACAGGGTCTGTCCGAGCAGCTGCTGCAGTGCGCCCGACACCATGGGCCCGCGCCACACCATGGGCGTGTTCTCGGTGACCAGAAAGCTCATGGACATGGCCTGGATGCCGTGCGCCTTGATCGGCACGAACGCCTGCTGGTCCTCCGCTCCGGAACGACCCGGTCTGGTGACGATCTCAGGACGCCGCCCCGCCGGCACGCCGAGCATCATGCCCTGGCTGGGGCCGTAGATGTCGGCATCGAGCAGCCCCACCTTCGCGCCCTCGCGATCCAGCGCCAGCGCCAGGTTCACGGCGGTGGTGGACTTGCCCACGCCGCCCTTGCCGGACGCTACGGCGATGACGTGCTTGATGGGTGCGGGACCGCGGCCCTCCGGCGCCCGGAACTCGAGCTCGAGATCCACCCGGTCGACGCCGAGAAAGGCCGCGAGGCGTCGGGCCAGCTGCGCGCGCAAGCCGGCGGCCGGATAGCCGAGGGTCACCGAGACCGCGCCACCGGCGACGCGCACGCGCGCACCCAGATCCTGCCAGGGCACGTCGAGATAGGGGTCGGGAAACTGTTCCAGCCGCATGCGTTCTCCTGATTTCCGCGGGCGCTGATGCCGCCGGCGCCGCGGCCGGGCATTATATTCGAGATACCGGTATAGTCGCGCTTTTCCCGGATACGCTCGGAACCGAGGAGTGGAGTCACTCCCACGAAGCCGCCCCATGAGCCGCCGAATTCTCGTCACCAGCGCCCTGCCGAACGCCAACGGCTCTATTCACCTGGGCCATCTGCTCGAACACATCCAGACCGACATCTGGGTGCGTTTTCAGCGCCTGCGCGGCCACCGGGTCACATACGTCTGTGCCGACGACACCCACGGCACCGCCACGATGCTCAAGGCCGAACAGGAGGGAGTGGAGCCGGAAGTGCTGATCGAGCGCATCCGCCGGGAACATGCGCGTGACTTTCAGGGCTTTCTGGTCGGCCACGACGACTACTACTCGACCCACTCGGAGGAGAACCGCGAGTTCGCCGAACTCATCTACCGCCGCCTCGACGCGGCCGGGCTGATTTTCACCCGCACCGTGGAGCAGCTCTACGACCCCGAGCGCAACCTGTTCCTGGCGGACCGGTTCGTCAAAGGCACCTGCCCCAACTGCGGCAGCGACGACCAGTACGGCGACAACTGTGAAGTCTGCGGCGCCACCTACGACGCAACGGATCTCGGCCAGCCGCGCTCGCTGATTTCCGGCGCCGCGCCGGTACTCAACCAGTCCGAGCACTACTTCTTCGATCTCGGCCAGTACACGGACTTCCTGCGCGACTGGCTCGGACGCGGCCACGTGCAGCCCGAAGTCGCCAACAAGCTCGAGGAATGGCTGAGCGACGGCCTGCGGCCCTGGGACATCTCCCGCGACGCACCCTACTTCGGCTTCGTCATCCCGGGCACCGAGAACAAGTACTTCTACGTCTGGATGGACGCCCCCATCGGCTACATGGCGAGCTTCAAGCACTACGCCGACCGGCACAACGAGGTGAGCTTCGACGACTACTGGCGCCCGGGCGCCGACACCGAAGTTCACCACTTCATCGGCAAGGACATCGTCAACTTCCACGCCCTGTTCTGGCCGGCCGTGCTCGACGCCGCCGGCTTCCGCACGCCGACGCGGATCCACACCCACGGCTTCGTCACCGTGGACGGCACCAAGATGTCGAAGTCGCGCGGCACGTTCGTCAACGCCAGCACCTACCTCGCGCATCTGCAACCCGAGTACCTGCGCTACTACTACGCCGCCAAGCTGAACGGCACCGTGGACGACATCGACGTCAACCTCGACGACTTCGTCGCCCGGGTGAACTCGGATCTGGTCGGCAAGGTGGTGAACATCGCCAGCCGCTGCGCCGGATTCATCTCCAAGCACTTCGCCGGCCGTCTCGCCGCCGAACTGCACCAGCCGGCACTCTGGGACACGTTCGGCGGCGCGGCGGACAGCATCGCCGCAAACTTCGAGGCAGGCGACAGCGCCCGGGCGGTGCGGGAGATCATGGCGCTGGCGGATCAGGCCAACCAGTACATCGCCGAGCACGCGCCGTGGAAGCTGATCAAGGAAACCGGCCGCGAGGCGGAGGTGCAGGCGGTCTGCAGCCAGGGGATCAATCTGTTCCGGGTGCTGATGGTGTATCTGAAGCCGATCCTGCCGAAACTCGCCGCGGACGCAGAGGCGTTTCTCAGGACCGGGCCGCTCACCTGGCGCGATCTCGACGCCCCCCTGCTCGACCACGACATCGCGCCGTTCAAGGCGCTGTTCGCGCGCCTCGAGCGGGAGGCCGTGGACCGCATGATCGAGGCCTCGCGGGTGCCCGACACGGACACGGCAAAGCCGCCTGCAGCGGACGGATCACCGGCGCGCGGTACGGAGGACGACGTGAGCACCATCAGCATCGACGACTTCAACCGGATCGAGCTGCGTGTCGCCCGCGTGGTCGACGCGGAAGCGGTAGAAGGCGCGGACAAGCTGTTGCGCCTGACCCTCGACACCGGCGACGCCACGCGTCACGTGTTCGCCGGCATCAAGCAGGCCTACGCCACCGATGCGCTGGTCGGTCGGCTGGTGGTGGTGGTCGCCAATCTGGCGCCGCGCAAGATGCGTTTCGGCACCTCCGACGGCATGGTGCTGGCGGCGGGACCCGGCGGCGAAGACATCTTCCTGCTGAGCCCGGACAGCGGCGCCGAGCCGGGCATGACCGTTCGCTGACCCGGTGCACGGGAACCCCGTCTGATGGCGGATCTCGGCCTCATCCTGATCGGCGCGCTGCTGGTCAACAACTTCGTTCTGGCGCAGTTCCTCGGGCTGTGCCCGTTCCTGGGCGCCAGCCGCCAGTACCAACCGGCCATGGCCATGGGTCTGGCCACCGCCTTCGTGCTCACCACCGCGGCGGCGCTCAGCCACCTGCTCTACCACACGGTGCTCGCGCCGCTGGGCCTCGAGTTCCTGCGCATCGTCGCCTTCATCGTGGTGATTGCCGCGGTGGTGCAGTTCACCGAACGCCTGCTGCGCGCACGCAGCCCGCTGCTTCACGAGGTGCTGGGCATCTACCTGCCGCTGATCACCTCCAACTGCGCGGTGCTGGCGGTGGCCCTGCTGGCGGTAGGCCAGGACCTCGGCTTCGTCGAGACCGTGGTGTTCGGGCTCGGCGCCGCGCTCGGCTTCTCGCTGGTGATGGTGCTGTTCGCCGCGCTGCGCGAACGACTCGACCACGCGCCGGTGCCGGCGCCGTTCCGCGGCGTGCCGGTGGCGCTGATCAGCGCCGGCATTCTGTCTCTCGGCTTCATGGGCTTCGCGGGGCTGGCCGGGTGATGCTGCAATCGCTCATTGCCGTCGGCGTGCTAGGCGGCCTCGGCGCTGTCGTCGCCGTCGCCCTGGCCTGGGCCGACCGCCGCCTCCCGGCGAACCGGGACCGCCTGATCGACGCCATCGACGCACTGCTGCCCCAGACCCAGTGCGCCCAGTGCGGCTACCCCGGTTGCCGGCCCTACGCCGCCGCGGTTGCCGCCGGGGAAGCCATCAATCGGTGCCCGCCCGGCGGCGAGGACACCCAGCGCGCCCTGGCGCAGCTGCTCGACCGCGAGCCGGGGGCGGCGCCGCCGGCACCGCCGGCCCAGGTCGCGCGCATCGACGAGGCCCGCTGCATCGGCTGTTTCCGCTGCGTCGAGGCCTGCCCCGTGGACGCCATCGTCGGCGCGCCGCAGCTCATGCACACGGTGCTCGAGGCGCGCTGCACCGGCTGCGAGCTGTGTCTGCCGCCCTGCCCCGTGGACTGCATCGAGCTGGAAGCGTTGCCGGCTCCGGTGAACCCGCGGCCGCTGCGCATTCTCGCGCGCCCGCGCAACCGCGACCCGGAGGCGCCGGCGCTGGCCTGCATCCGTTGCGGTCTGTGCGTGCCGGAATGTCCCGAGGACCTGATGCCCCAGGAACTGTTCCGCTACTGCGCCGACGACGCCTGGGACGAAGCCGCGCGCCGTGGCCTCGATCGCTGCATCGAGTGCGGACGCTGCAATCAGGTGTGTCCGAGCAACATCGACCTGCTGGCTGCCTTCACCCGCGGCCGGCAGGCTCTGGCCGCCGACGCCCGAGCGGCCCGGGAAGCCGCCGACGCGCGCTGGCGCTACCAGCGTCACGAAGCCCGCAAGGCGGCGCGCGCCAGCGACTGGGCCGCGCGCCGCCGCCAGCGCCTCGACGCCGCAGGGGACCGCCCGTGGCTGCGCTGACCACGCGCCGCGTGATGCTCCTGGTGCTGGCGGCCCTGGTACCGGGGATCGCGATGCTGTGCTGGTTCTACGGCCCCGCGTATCTGCCGCGCATCGGTTTCGCGGCGCTCCTTGGCCTGGTCATCGAGGCCGCCGCCCTGGCCGCACAGCGGCGGCCGCTGGCTCCGACCCTGACGGACGGCAGCACCCTGCTCACCTGCGTGCTGGTCACCATCGCGCTGCCGCCGACCACGGCGCTGTCGGTCCTCGCGGTCGCCATCATCGCCGCCGTGGGACTGGGCAAACACGTCTACGGCGGCCTCGGCGGCAATCCGTTCAATCCGGCGGTGGTTGGCTATGCGGTGGTGCTGGTGTCGTTCCCGGCGGAGCTGGCGCGCTGGCCGGCGCTGACCGACGCGCTGAGCGGTGCCACCGCCCTTACCGCGCTGCGTCACCGCGACGGCCAGACGGTGAGCGAAGTCTTCGCCCTGGATCCGGCCTTCGGCAGTGTCGGCGGCTACGGCTGGGAGTGGATCAATCTGGCGTTCCTGGCCGGCGGCATCGCGTTGATGGCGCTGCGGCTCGCCGCCTGGCGGGTGCCGGTCGCGCTGCTTGCGACCCTCGGCCTCGCCGCGCTGCTCGGCTACGACGGCGGCAGCTCCCGGAGCCTGGGCTCACCGGCCTTCCACTGGCTGTCCGGCGGCACCTGCCTGGCGGCCTGTTTCTTCGCCACCGATCCGGTGACTCACCCGGTCACCGCGCGCGGCCAGATTCTGTTCGGCTGTCTGATCGGGCTGATGGCGTTCGTGGTGCGCGGCTTCGGCAACTATCCGGACGGCATCGCCTTCGGCATTCTCCTCGCCAACGCCGCGACCCCGTATCTCGACCGGCGCCTCACCCGGGAGCCGGCCCGTGGCTGAGTCGCGCCTGGCCCAGGGCCTGGCCTTCGTCGCGCTGGTGGTCGTCTGCGCCACGTTGATCGCCGGCACCGCGGCGCTCACCCGCGGGCGCATCGAGGAAAACCGCCTGCGCCAGTTTCAGCGCACGCTGACGGAACTCGCCGGCAGCGCCAGGGCGGCCGCGGACGTGCGCTGGAGCGCCGACGACGTGGCCTTGCTGTGCGACGGGCGCAGCCTGCTGCGCGGCCGCGCCGCCGGCTACGGCGGTACTATCGAGTGGATCGCGGCCGCCGACCTGACCGGCCCGGCACCGCACCTCGTCCGGCTGCGGGTCACGGCGCACCAGGAAACCCCGGGCATTGCCGACTTTCTCGACCGACCGGACTCGGGCTGGCTCGGCGCCCTCGGCGGATCCAGCGCCGCCGCGCTCGCAACGGTCGACACCGTCAGCGGCGCCACCATCACCAGCCGGGCGTTGCTGCGCTCCCTGAGCGCCGCCCTGCAGCGGCCGGCGCTGGCCGATCCGGCGTGTCCCGCGTGAGTGCCCGGCCCGACCCGAGCACCACCAGCGTTGCCCCGGCAAGCCTGGTCGGCGCCGGCATCGGCCGGCGCAATCCGGTGTGGGGGCAACTGCTCGGACTGTGTCCGCTGCTGGCGGTGAGCAGCAGCGTGGTCAACGCCGTCGCCCTGGCCCTGGCCAGCGCCGCGGTGCTGGTCGGCGCGAACGTCTCGATCTCGGCGCTGCGCCGCGGCATTCCGGAGTTCGCCCGGCTCCCCGCCTTCGTGCTGGTGGTCGCCACCTTCACCACCTGCGCCATGCTGATCATGGAGGCTTACGCCTTCGAGCTGTACCTGCGCATCGCCCTGTTCGTGCAGATCATCGTCACCAACTGCATGATTCTGGGTCGCGCCGAAGCGTTCGCCAGCCGCCAGCCGGTGTGGCCGTCGCTGCAGGACGCGGTGGGCACGGCATGCGGCTTCGCCATCGCCCTGGTCGGCCTCGGCATGGTCCGCGAAGCGCTCGGCCACGGCACTCTGTTCGCGGGCATGACGCTGCTGTTCGGTCCCGGCGCCGCGGCCTGGGAAATCGATCTCGGCAGCCGCGGCCTGCTGATCGCCAGCCTGCCCCCTGGCGCGTTCATCATCGCCGGCCTGCTGCTCGCCGCCGGCAACGCCCTGCTCCAGCGCCGCGCGCCGCCGCAGAACGATCCGCCATGAACGTCACTCAGACAGGATCCACGACCCGCCATGAACAAGACCAAACGTACCGCGATATTTCAGCGTCTCGCGGCCGCCAACCCGCACCCGACCACGGAACTGGCGTACGCGTCGCCGTTCGAACTGCTGATCGCCGTGATCCTGTCCGCACAGGCCACCGACGTCAGCGTGAACAAGGCCACCGGCAGACTGTTCGCCGACGCCAACACGCCGGCGGCCATTGCTGCCCTCGGCGTCGACGGCTTGAAGCCCTATATCCAGACCATCGGCCTGTTCAACACAAAGGCGAAAAACGTCGTCCGGGCGTGTGAGATTCTGGTCGCGGAACACGGCGGCCAGGTACCTGAGGACCGCGCCGCCCTGGAGGCTCTTCCTGGAGTCGGCCGCAAGACCGCCAACGTGGTCCTGAACACGGCCTTCGGTCATCCGACCATCGCCGTTGACACCCACATATTCCGGGTCAGCAACCGCACCGGCATCGCCCCGGGCAAGACGGTGCGCGAGGTGGAGGATCGCCTCGAGCGTCTGGTGCCGGCGGAATTCAAGCGCGACGCGCATCACTGGCTGATTCTGCACGGGCGCTATGTGTGCCTGGCACGCAAGCCGCGCTGCGGATCGTGTCTGATCGAAGACCTGTGCGAGTACCGGCACAAGACCGGGGATTGACCCAGCGGATCTACAGGTCCACCAGCTCCACGTCGTCGATGGGGTGGTGCAGGAAGTAGGCGCCGACCCGGCGGAATCGCTCGCGGCCGTCGGTGGCCAGGAGCGCAAGACCGGCAGCGCCGCCGGCTGGTCGACCCGCGGCGGCTTTCGCCACGTGTCCGGCCTCGAGTTCCGCCGCCACCGCGCGGGCCGTGGTCTCGGCGGAATCCACCACGCGCACGTCGGCGAAGCCGGCGTCGCCGAGAATTCGCGCCAGTGCCGGACGGAACACCGGGAAGTGGGTGCATCCGAGGAGCAGCGCGTTGACCCGCCGGGGGCCGTGGCCCGAGAGCATGCCGCGCAGGTACTCGCGCAGCGCCAGGTCGACCAGCGGGCCATCGTGGCGACCCTCCTCCGCCAGGGTCACGAGCAGCGGGCACGGCCGCGCCAGCACCTCGAGGCGCGGGCGCCGCGTCAGCAGCGCGCGCTGATAGGCGCCGCCGCTCACCGTGCTCTCGGTGGCGAGCACCAGCACCCGACCCGTGGCGGAGACCGCGGCCGCCGCGTCCGCACCGGGCTCCACCACGCCGAACACGGGCAGCGGCGCGTAGCGCGCCTGGAGCTCCGCCAGCGCGACGGCGGAAGCGGTATTGCAGGCTATGACCAGCGCTTTGACCCCGCGATCGACCAGGATCCGGGTCGCCTGCTGCGCATAGCGCACCACCGTGCTGCGGCTCTTGGTGCCGTAGGGGAGTCGCGCGGTGTCACCCAGATAGAGGAAGCGTTCGCCGGGAAGGCTGCGGCGCAGCGCCTGCAGCACGGTGAGGCCACCCACGCCGGAGTCGAACACGCCGATGGGCGCGGCGGATGGCGTGGGCTTCCCGGCCACCTGGGAATTCAGGACTTGCGGAACAGCTCGCGGACGAAACCCGGGCGCTTCGGCGGCGCTGCACGCTCGCCGCTGCGGATCGGCTGATGGTCGGCCCTTTCTGACGGAGCGGCTGACTGAGTGGCCGAGCGGGGCGCCGCCTGGGACGCCGCCTGCGCGACCGGCTCGCGCTGGCCCGAGCGCAGATCGCGGATCTTCTTCTCGATCAGCAGATCTTCCTTGCGCTTCTGGATGATGGCGGCGGCGATGTCGATGCCGCACTGGTTGCAGTGGCTGGCCTCGAGCTGAAGGTGGCCGCAGCGCGGGCATTCGACGTGGGCGGCGGTGATGTCTTTCAGCGTCTGGTCGTTGTTGCCCTCCATGCGCAGGGCATCCTTGTCGATCTCCGCCGACGCGCGCGGCGCAGCCAGCGACTTGATCCGGCAGATGGCGCCGAGGTCCGCCAGCCGCTGCTGCAGGTGGCGCGCCTCGCCCTCCATGAGCTGGCTGCGGATTACCACCGTGCGGCCTGAAAACAGGGCCCGGGCTTTCCGATCGTCGATGCCGAGCTCGCGAGCCAGTCGCGCCCGCACCGCATCCATGTTCGAACCCCGGGAAACCTCACCGCTGAAAAGCACCTGATAGTCACCCATCGCGTTGTCCATTTCCTAGGAGAGCTTGCGTCCTCTTTTTGCACCCAATCGCAGACGCAGCGCGTTCAGCCGGATGAATCCCGCCGCGTCAGCCTGATCATACGCGCCGCGGTCGTCCTCAAATGTGACGACGTGCGCATCGTAGAGACTGTCCTGCGGCGACATGCGACCACTCACCGACACGCTGCCCTTGTAGAGCTTCAGGCGCACGCTGCCGTTGACCGGCGTCTGCGACTCGTTGATCAGCGCCTGCAGCACGTGGCGCTCCGGCGACCACCAGTAGCCGTTGTAGATGAGTTCGGCGAAGCGCGGCATCAGCTCGTCCTTGAGGTGAGCGACTTCCCGATCGAGGGTGATCGATTCGATGGCGCGATGGGCCTTGAGCAGAATGGTGCCGCCGGGGGTTTCGTAGCAGCCCCGGGACTTCATGCCGACGAAGCGGTTTTCCACCAGATCGCTGCGACCGATGCCGTGGGCGCCGCCGAGTTGGTTGAGCCTGGTGAGCAGCTCGGCCGGGCTCAGGGTTTCGCCGTCCACGGCCACGGGATCGCCGTGCTCGAAGCGGATCTCGACGTACTGGGCCTGATCCGGGGCCTGTTCCGGCGCCACGGTCCAGCGCCACATGGCCTCCTCCGCCTCCTGCCAGGGATCCTCGAGATTGTCGCCCTCGTAGGAGATGTGCAGCAGGTTCGCGTCCATCGAGTACGGCGACTTTTCGCCGCGTTTGGCATCCACCGGGATCTGATGTTGCTCGCAGAACTTCATCAGCGCTTCGCGTGAGGTGAGGTCCCACTCGCGCCACGGGGCGATCACCTTGATGTCCGGCTCGAGCGCGTAGGCGCCGAGCTCGAAACGCACCTGGTCGTTGCCTTTGCCCGTAGCGCCGTGGGAGATGGCGTCTGCGCCGGTTTCGCGCGCGATCTCGACCAGACGCTTGGCGATGAGCGGCCGCGCGATGCTGGTGCCGAGCAGATACTCGCCTTCGTACAGGGTATTGGCCCGGAACATCGGAAAAACGAAGTCACGCACGAACTCCTCGCGCAGATCCTCGATGAAGATCTCCTTCACACCCATGGCCTTGGCTTTGGCGCGGGCAGGTTCCACCTCTTCGCCCTGGCCGAGATCCGCGGTGAACGTCACCACTTCGGCGTTGTAGGTTTCCTGCAGCCAGCGGCAGATGACGGAGGTATCGAGCCCACCGGAATACGCCAGTACGACCTTGTCAGCCACGCGAGTCTTCCCTGTGTTGAGCGGGCTGCCATCTTAAGGAAACTGCGGCGAGTAATCACGGGATGGTCGAACGGACCCGAGGTTGGCGAGCGGGGCTTCTGCGGGGCCGCCCGCGGAAAAGCGACTTTCGCGGCAGTGGCGGCTGAGGGACCGGCAACGTCCGGCGTCGCCAGGAGCCTGAACGCCGCGAAAGTCGTTTTCCGCGGCCGCCCTCACGGATCGTCGCGCCATCCCGGGTCCCTCACTCGAGACGTTGTTTACTCGCCTGTCCCAGTAGCGGAGCGCGCCCGCCTACCGTCCGGAACGTTCGCCTCGGCGGGCGCCCGCGCGCCAGCGACGCTGGATCGTTCACTCTCAAAAAAGACCTATCGGCTCGCAACGTCCTTGCGTTCGAGCCGCACCGTCGTCCGCCGGTTCTGCGCGTGCGCGGATTCCGACTCCCCCGGCGCCACCGGATACTGCGATCCGTGATAGCGCACCGTCAGCCGCTCCGCGGGCACACCGCATTCCCCGAGGTAGCCGGCGACGGTCTCGGCGCGGCGCCGGGACAGCGCCACGTTGGCGCTGGCGGAACCCACCGCGTCGGTGTGGCCGTCCACGTACACCCGAGAGACGGCGGAATCGGCGAGGACGTAGACCGCCACCTGTTCGAGCCGGCGCCGGTCCGCGTCGGTCAGCTCCGCCTGATCCGACGGGTACTCGATGCGGGTGCGCTCGACCGCCGACCAGCCGAGCGCCGTGGCGTCCTGAAGGCAGCTCGCGAACGTTTCGTACTGAGCGCGCAGGTGCTCGTTGCCGATGCGGATGTCGGCATCCCCACCGTACCAGGCCGGGTGCTGCAGGTGGGTCTCGTAGCCTTCGTAGAGGGCCATCAGGGCGCGCGTGGCGAGCGGCTCGGGGATGAGCACCGAACTGCCGGCGCGCTGGTCGCTGGCGCCGATCTCGATGCGCTCGGGATGGGCCGGGTGCCACGGTGGCGCCACCCGGTACACGCTTACCGGACCCGCAGCGAACAGCTCGCGATGGCCGAGCACCTCGAGCCGCAGCGGCACGCCGGGCGCGCCAACGAAGCGGATCACGCCGAAGTCACGCACGGCCTGCTCGAGCCGGCACAGGCCGTGGGCCTCGCTCACGCTCCACGTCGCGTCCACGGCATGCGCAGACGGGCAGACGCAGGCGACGCCCGCCGTCATCAACAACATCGACACCCAGATTCGGCGCACGGCAGATTCACAACCTGGAACAAGCTCTACAGGGTTGTCGGCCGAGGGCCGCCGATCTTTACCCGTGCTATCGTGACGCGGTGGATATGTCGGAAAGATTTCGCGGTTTTCTGCCGGTGGTGGTGGATCTGGAGACCGGTGGGTTCGACCCGGAAACCAATCCCATCCTCGAGATGGCCGCGGTCCAGGTCCGCTTCGACGGGGCTCGCCTCGAGCCCGGTGACCGCTGGCGACGTTCCGTGCACCCCTATCCGGGCGGCGTCCTCAATCCGGCGGCGCTGAAGGTCACCGGCATCGATCCGCAGGACCCGAACCGGGATGCCGTCCCCGAGGCCGAGGCTCTGCGCGAGATGTTCCGTCACGTCCGCCAGGCCATGAAACAGCACGGCTGCCAGCGCGCCATTCTGGTGGCCCACAACGCTGCCTTCGATCAGCAGTTCCTGAACCGCGCCCTGGTCCGCACTCAGGTGAAGCGCAATCCGTTCCATCCGTTCTCGTTCATCGACACCGCTTCACTGGCCGCCGTGGCCTACGGTCACACGGTGCTCAGCGAAGCGTGTGCGCGCGCCGACATCGGCTTCGACCAGGACCAGGCGCACAGCGCCCTGTACGACGCCGAGCGCACGGCGGAACTGTTCTGCGCGGTGGTGAATGCATGGGGGCCGCACCGCTCGGGTGCGATCGCCTAGGGACGGGCCATCGGGGCGCGCTCAGGACTCGGCGCTGGCCTCCGCCGCTTTCTTGATCAGCGTCTGCAGCTCACCGCTCTCGAACATCTCGGTGATGATGTCACAGCCGCCGACCAGTTCGCCCTCGACGTAGAGCTGCGGAAACGTCGGCCAGTCGGCGTACTTCGGCAGGGTGGCGCGGATTTCCGGATTGGCCAGCACGTCGACGTAGGCGAAACGCTCGCCGCAGGACGCGAGACACTGCACGGTCTGGGCGGAGAAACCACATTGCGGCGCGGCAGGCGAACCCTTCATGTAGAGGATGATGGGGTTGCTCCCGATCTGCTCGCGGATGGTGTCGAGGATGTCTTCGCTCATGCGAAACTCCCGGTTGGCCGATTAGAATGACGGCCCGCATTGTACGCCAGCGACCGCCGCAGCGCCTAGAGCGGGCCGGTCCGGGGGAAACAGAGCCAGCGAATCAGGGGGTTTCTCGATGACGGCCGAAGCGGCGAATTTCGACCGGGTGATCAACCGGCGCGGAACCTGGAGCAGCAAGTGGGACAAGTACGCGGGCGCCGACGTTCTGCCCTTCTGGGTGGCGGACATGGACTTCGCGATGCCACCGTTCATCGAGGCAGCCGTGCGCCGGCGGCTGGAACACCCGATCATGGGCTACACGAGAACGCCGGCCACGCTGGTGGAAGCGTTTCGCAGCTGGCTGATCCGCCACTACGGCTGGGCCGTTCCGGAAGCCTGGCTGGTCTGGTTGCCCGGGGTCGTGACCGGCTTCAACCTCGCGGCGCGGGCGCTGGCGACGGAGGGCGGCAACGTCGTCATCCCCACGCCCGTTTACTACCCGTTCCTGGACGTGCCGCGCAACGCCGGACAGAAAGGCATCCACGTACCCCTGCTGAAGGACGGCGCACGCTGGGTGATGGATTTCGATGCCCTCGAGTCCGCGATCACGCCGCAGTCGCGGGTGCTGCTGCTGTCGAACCCGCAGAATCCCACCGGCCGCGCCTACACCGAACCGGAGCTCGCCGCCCTGGCGGAGGTGTGCCTGCGCCACGACCTGGTGCTGTGCTCCGACGAGATTCACTGCCAGCTGCTCCTCGACGAGACGGCGCGCCACGTTCCGGTGGCGAGTCTCGCGCCGGAGATTGCCGAACGCAGCATCAGCCTGTTCGCCGCCACCAAGACCTACAACATCCCCGGACTGTCCTGCGGCGTGGCGGTGATTCCCGACGCCGATCTGCGTCGGCGCTTCAAACGCGCCCAGGTCGGGCTGGTGCCGGGGGTTGGACCTCTCGAGTACGCCGCGGCGGAAGCGGCCTTCAACGATCAGGGGCCCTGGCTGCCGGCGCTGCTCGACTACCTGCGGGGAAATCACACGCAACTGATCGATGTCGTCGGCGAGCGCATGACGCCGGTGGAGGCCACCTACCTGGCCTGGATCGACGTCCGCGACCTGGAACTCGAGCACCCGGGGACGTTCTTCGAGGGCCACGGTCTGGGTCTGTCCGACGGCGCCGCGTTCGCCGGCGACGGCTTCGTGCGCTTCAACTTCGCCTGTCCGCGCAGTCTGCTCGAAGACGGCCTGGAGCGCCTGCGCGACGCCCTCGCCGCGGCCGCACGTTGACGATTCGGCCCATCGCCCGCGCCGCGCGGGCGCAACGGCGGCGCCGCCACGGCGTTGCAGTCGACGGGTCGAAGAAGTACGATCCGGCGCTTTTCCAGGCAGCGTCGGCTGCCTTTCGTCGTTTCTGGGCAAGCACCAGGCTGGGCGCGGATCGGGACCTTCCGGGCGCACCAGACCCGCGGGGGACGTGACCATGAGTCATCTGATGAGCACCTACAAACGCCAGGACGTGGCGTTCGTCCGCGGTGACGGGATCTGGCTCGAGGACAGCGACGGCCGCCGCTACCTGGACGCCCTTACCGGCATTGCGGTGTGCGGGCTCGGCCACTCCCACCCGCACATCGCGCAGGTGGTCGGCGATCAGGCCGCCACCCTGACTCACACCTCGAATCTGTACCGGATCCCCCAGCAGGAACGTCTCGCCGACCGGCTCTGCGAGCTGTCCGGCATGGAGCGCGTGTTCCTCTGCAACAGCGGCGCCGAGGCGAACGAGGCGGCGATCAAGATCGCCCGTCTCTACGGGCACGGACGCGACGTCGACCGGCCCGCCATCATCGTCATGGAAGGCAGCTTCCACGGCCGCACCATGGCGACCCTCACCGCCACCGGCAACCGCAAGGTGCAGGCCGGCTTCGAGCCGCTGCTCAGCGGGTTCGTCCGCGCCCCCTACGGCAACCTCGAAGCGATCCGGCAGATCGCGGCGAACAGCAACGAGGTGGTGGCCGTGCTCGTGGAGCCGGTTCTCGGTGAGGGCGGGCTGGTGATTCCGCCCGACGACTACCTGACCGGCCTGCGCCACATCTGCGACGAGCAGAACTGGCTGCTGATGCTCGACGAGGTGCAGACCGGCAACGGCCGCACCGGACGCTTCTTCGCCTACCAGCACGCCGACATACTGCCCGACGTCGTGACCACGGCGAAGGGGCTCGGCAACGGGGTGCCGGTGGGCGCCTGTCTGGCCCGGGGCGTGGCCGCGAGCACCTTCGCTCCCGGTAACCACGGCTCGACGTTCGGCGGCAACCCGCTGGCCTGCGCGGCCGCCAACGGGGTGATCGACGTGATCGAACGCGACGGCCTGCTGGAACGCGCCGGCGCGCTCGGCGAGCGCATCGTCAGCGGCCTCCGGGAGCGCCTGGCCGGGCTCAACAGCGTGCGCGAGGTGCGCGGCAAGGGCCTGATGATCGGCATCGAGATGAACGAACCCTGCGGGCACCTGGTAGCGGCCGCCCTGGAGGCCGGCCTGCTCATCAACGTGACCCGCGACAACGTCGTGCGCCTGCTGCCGGCGCTGACCATGACCGATGCGGAAGCCGACGAGCTGGTGCAACGCGTCGGTGCCGTCGTCGCCGGCTGACCGGGCGGGAGCAGACCATGGCCGCCGGCAAGCGCGACTTCCTCTCTCTGTTGGATTGCACCAGCGACGAGCTGACCGGACTGATCAGCCGCGCCCGGGAACTGAAGACCCTGCAGCGCGACGGCAAACCGCACAGGCCGCTCGAGGGGCGCACTCTGGCCATGATCTTCGAGCAGAACAGCACCCGCACCCGCGTTGCCTTCGAAACCGGCATGCACCAGCTCGGTGGCCACGCCATCGTGCTGTCGCCGGAGGACAGCCAGCTCGGGCGCGGCGAGCCCATCGAAGACACCGCCCGGGTCCTGTCCGGCATGGTGGACGCGGTCACGATTCGAACCTCCAGCCACGACGATGTCGTACGATTTGCCGCCGCCGCCAGCATTCCGGTGATCAACGCCATGACCTCGCGCAATCATCCCTGCCAGCTGCTGGCGGACGTGCAGACCTTCGAGGAGCTGCGCGGGCCGATTGCCGGGCGCACCGTGGCGTTCGTCGGCGACGGCTACAACATGTGCACCAGCTACATCAATGCGGCCCGACAGTGGGGATTCCGGCTGAAGATCGCGTGTCCCGAGGGCTACCGACCCGATCCCGACCTGCTCACCGAGAGCAACGAGGCGACGCTGACGGAGACGGCCCGGGAAGCGGTGGAAGGCGCCGACCTCGTGGTCACCGACGTGTGGTCGTCCATGGGTCACGAAGAGGAGGCGAAGCGCCGGCGCGCCGCGTTCGCGCCGTTCCAGGTCGACGAGGCCCTGCTCGACGTCGCCGCCAGCGACGTCCTGTTCATGCACTGCCTGCCGGCGCACCGCGGCGAGGAGGTCAGCAGGACCCTGCTCGACGATCCGCGTTCCGCGGTGTGGGAGGAAGCCGGCAACCGGCTGCACAGCCAGAAGGCACTGCTGGAGTTCCTCATCTCGTCGTAGCGCCGAGTCCAGGGCGGCCGCCCACCCGCCACGCGCCCGGCATTTGCTTGTTTGCGTCTAGTAAGTTTAGACTTCGGCGGAGGAGAGGAGAACGACGATGGCTTCCCAGCAGCAACCCGATTACGACGTGATAGCCGTTGGCGCCGGCTTCGCCGGTCTCGGCCTGATCCACTACCTGCGCGAGGCAGGGCTGACGATTCGAGTGTTCGACAAGGCGGCCGACGTCGGCGGCACCTGGACGTGGAACCGCTACCCGGGCGCCGCCACGGACAGCGAGGGCTACTACTACTGCCTGACGTTCTCCAAGGAAATTCTTCAGGAGTGGACCTGGTCGGAGCGCTATCCCGGTTGGGAAGAGACCCACCGCTACCTGCGTTTCATCGCCGACAAGTGCGACATGTGGCCGCACATTCAGCTCAACACCGAGATCACCAGCGCCGCCTATCAGGAGGACGAAGGCCACTGGCTGGTCAGCACGGCCCGGGGCGAGCGATTCACCTGCAAGTACTTCGTCAGCGCCATGGGCATGATCTCGGAACCCCATATCCCGCCGATCGAGGGCATGGACCGCTTCAAGGGACCCCTCTTCCACTCTTCGCGCTGGCCGGAAGGCCTCGACTACGCCGGCAAGCGGGTCGGCATCATCGGCGCCGGCGCCACCTCGGTGCAGATGCTGCCGGTCGTGGCGCAGACGGCCGCGAGCGTGACCATGTTTCAGCGCACGCCGAACTTCGTGATGCCGGCGGTGCAGAAGCCCATGACGCCGGAATGGGAAGCCGAGATCAAGGAGAACTACGACGCGATCATCGCCAAGTGCCGCAATCACGTCTTCGGTATGGCCTTCGACAGCCCCGTGGGCCGCAACGCGGTGGACACTCCGCCGGCAGAGCGCGAGAGGATCTTCCAGGAGTACTGGGACAAGGGCGGCTTCCGCTTCTACTTCGAGACATTCGACGACCTGCTGACGGACGCGAGGGCCAACCAGATGGCCGCTGACTTCATCGCCTCGAAGATCAAGGACAAGGTCGAGGACCCTGAGACCGCGGAGCTGCTGACCCCCCGGGGCTACCCGCTGTTCGCCAAGCGCCCGCCCCTGGACCACGGCTTCTACGAAGCCTTCAACCGCGACAACGTTCACCTGGTCGACATCAAGGACCGCGAACCCATCGTCGAAATCACCGAGACCGGCGTGCGCACGACGGAAAATCTCTACGAGTTCGACATCATCGTCCTGGCCACCGGCTTCGCCGCCTACACCGGCGCGCTGGAAGCCATGGAGATCCGCGGCAGGACCGGCGAGACGCTGAAGGACAAGTGGGAGACGACGTCGTCGTCGGTCATGGGCGTCTGTGTTGCAGACTTCCCCAACATGTTCATCATCACCGGCCCGCAGGCACCCTTCGCCAACCTGCCGACCTCCATCGAGCAGAACATCGTCTGGATCACGAACTGCATCCGGAAGATGCAGAGCGAAGGCTACGACGTCTGTTCGCCCCGGAAGGAAGCCCAGGAGCAGTGGTCGGCGCACACGGCCGAGATCCACGATCAGACGCTGATGTCCCAGGGTGACAAGGTGCACTCGTGGATGATGGGCGCAAACCTCGAGAACAAGAAACCGCGCGTGCTGATCTACTTCGGCGGGGCGAATGTCTACTACGACAAGCTCGACGAGTCGATCAACGAAGGCTTCCCGGAACTGGAGTTCCAGAAGCTCGCAGGCTGAACCCTCCACTTCGGCGCACCGCTCTGCGGGCGCCGCGCACTGCAACCGTCAGGCGGGCGCCAGTTCGCGGCGGGCGATCTCGCGGAAGTATCCGAAGGCCGACTTGAGGTCCGTCGCCTCCGGCGCGACCAGCCACTGGTAGATCGTGCCCGAGACGAACGTCAGATAGAGCACGGCGAAATTCACCACCTCGACGTCGGAACGCACGGTGCCGTCGCGGACGCCGTCGCGCAGCCAGCGCTCGACGTCGCTGCGATACTGCCGATGGTTACGAGCCAGCTGCCGGCGAATCGCACTGTCGCCGCCGATCGACTCATACCAGATGATGTAGCCGCCGCGCATGTAGCGGTGATGCTCGATGAGAAATGCTTCCAGCGCATCGACGGCGCCGAGGAACGCCTCGAGGCCCTCCTTGTCCTCGGTATGGGAGCGCAGCTGATCCACCCAGGCATGGTTGAAGTGCTTGAGCAGCTCCTGGAGGAAGTTGTCCTTCGACCCGAACCGGTAGCTCGCCAGCCCGCGGCTGTACCCTGCCTTCTCGCAGATGTCCTTCAGCGTCGTGCGGTTCGCCCCGTGCTCGCTGATCAGCTGCATCGCGGCGTTGAACATCCGGGTGTCCGACAGGGCGGTTCGTTCCGCCTGGGTCAGGCGTCGGCGCTTTGGCTCTGGCATGGGTCAGGTTCCGTCCGTCGGATCAGACAAATGGTGGCGCGTTGGGCAGGTCCCGTCACCTCAGCCAGCGACCCCGAGCTCCGCCGCTGCTTCTTCGAGCAGCCGCGGCACGTCGAACTCCAGGTGGCGGGCGTACGGACTGTCTACCCGACCCTGCCGGTACAGCGAGTACGCGCCTTCCACCATGGCTGCCAGTCGCCACAGCGCGAAGGCACAGTAGAACGGCAGGTCGATCACCTCGTGACCCGACCGGCGCGCCCAACGCTCGGCCAGCGCGTCGCGCTCGGCGCACGGTCGCGATCGGCTCACCGCCTGCACGAAGTCGAACCCTGCCGGCTCGACTCGCCGCGGTCCCCAGAACGCCAGCAGCAGCCCGAGGTCACACAGGGGATCGCCCAGCCCGGCCAGCTCCCAGTCGATGATACCGGACAGGACTGGCCGGTCGCTGAGGAACAGGGTGTTGTCCAGATGGTAGTCACCGTGCACCAGCGCAGTGGCGGAGTGGCCGGGCAGACGCTTCAGCAGCGCCTCCGCCAGCGGCTCCAGTCGGATCAGTTCGCGGACCTGGTCGGAGCGGCGGATGCCCATCCAGCGCTCGATCTGGCGGCGCAGGAAGTCACCGCTCTTCGTCGGTCGCGGCAGACCGGGCGTGTCGGAGTCGACCCGATGCAGACAGGCGAGCCCGTCCGCCAGTTCGCAGCCGATCTGCTCGAGCGTCGTCGCGGTCTCCGGGTAATCGGCCGGCAGGGTTTCGGTGATCGCCGTCCCCGGCAGGAAACTGAACAGGGCGAACGGCGCGCCGATCACCGCCGGATCGTCGCAGAAGGCCAGCGCTCGAGGGGCCGGCACGGACCCGTCGAGCGCTTTGAGCACGTCGTGCTCGCGTTTCACCCCGCGCGAGGCCAGGGGCGAAATGCTGTTGGCCGGCGGGCGCCGCAGCACGTACCGGCCCTGCCGCGCTTCCAGCAGCAGAGTGACGTTCGAGTTGCCGCCGCCGAGTTCGGACGCCACGTACACGTCGTCGAGGCCGGCGTGCTCCGCCAGCCAGCGCGATAGTGCCTGGTCCGCCGCCACCGCCGAACGACTCCGTTCTAGAAGTCGTGGCTGAGCTGCACGCCGAAGGTCCTCGGGGCACGCGGCGCCGCATAGGTCCACAGCGATCCCGGCGGCGCCACACCGCCGACGTCGAAGCCGATGGTGTAGCCGTCCTCGTCGGCCAGATTTCTGCCGAACACGCTCAGCACCGTGTTGCCCCAGTCGTAGTTCAGGGACGCATCGATCAGGTGCTGCTCGTCGTTGTTGGTCTGCGGCGAGTTCGCGAGCGACGTCGCGTGCTCGTCGATGAAGTGCCAGCCGGCGCGGGCCCAGGCAGTACCGGGACCGACGGTCCATTCGTAGCGAACGGCGAGACTGGCGGTGAACTCCGGCGCCCGGCGAAACTCGAGGTCGTCGTTCTGCGTGACCCCGCCGCGACCGATGTCGGCCACGAAATCGTCGTAGTCGGCGTCGAGCCAGCCGACGTTGCCGGAGAGCTCCAGACCCTCGATCTGCGGCAGGTAGGCGAAGTCGACCTCCGCACCCCAGATGGTCGCGCTCGATGCGTTGGCCACGACGGTCTGCTGGCCGGTACCGCTCGCCACCGCCACGGACTGTTCTTCCTGCTTGTCGTCGTAGGTCATGCGGAACAGCGCTGCGTTCAGGCGCAGCCGGTTGTCCAGCCACTGGCTCTTCACGCCGATCTCGTAGTTGTCCACCGTTTCCGGGTCGTAGGGCAGATCGGCGGCTTCCTGGGTTGTCGGGCGGCCGTTGAAGCCGCCGGCGCGATAGCCGGTGGAGTACAACCCGTAGAACATCAGTTCGTCCTCGACGAACCACTTCAGGCCCACTTTCGGCGTGAACTCGGACCAGCTCTGTTTCACCGGCGTCGGCTGCGAGATGAAGAAGTCGTTGGTGATCTGCGCCTGCTTCTCGTCGTCGCTGTAGCGGCCGCCGACGGTGAACACCAGCGAATCGGTTAGGTTGTAGTCCGACTCGAAGAACAGCGCCCAGGAGTCGGTTTTCTGATTCGCCGTCTGCGGGATGTTGAGCACGGTGTTCGGCACCACGAAGCCGATGAAGCTCACCAGATCAATGGTGTACTCCATGTCAAACAGGTAGGCGCCGACCACGAAGTCGAGCCGCTCGCCGGAGCGAGTCAGCCGCAGCTCGTGACTGGTCTGGTCATATTCCTCGGGGCGGGTGGTCTCGAACAGGGTCTCCGGGGTTGCATCGAAGTCCTGCAGCACTTCTTCGTCGGTCTCGCGATAGCCGAAGATGTAGTCGATCCGGTACTCGTCGTTCATGTCCCAGGCTACAGAGGCGATGTGGGTGTCCGCGTCGAAGGTCGCATCGTTCGGACCGTTCTGGGTCACCTTGTAGCGGTCAGCGGACGACGGCGTGTCGATGTCGACGGCGCAGTAGCCGAAAGCACTGCAGAACAGCTGATCCGACTGCGACACGTTGAGCAGCGGCGGGGTGTCCTGATCGTATTCCTCGCGGGTGTAGGAGTACTCGATGTCCAGATCCGGGCGCGGTGTGAACAGCAGGTGCGCGCCGTACATGGTGTACTGGATGTCGCCGTCCGTGCCGCCGGTGGTGAGATTGTCGTAATACCCGTCACCCTGCTCGTGGCGCGACGCCGTCAGCTTCACCGCCAGCTGCTCGCCGATGCCGAAGTTGAGCATGCCGTCGAGCTCGGTGTTGTCGTAGCTGCCGTAGCTGCCGCGCACTTTGCCCGAGAACTCGCCGGTCGGCTTGGCGCGGGTAATGTTGATCACGCCGCCGATGGAGTTGCGGCCGAACAGCGTTCCCTGGGGGCCGCGCAGCACCTCGATGCGCTCGATGTCGATCAGCTTGGTGATCGAGCCCGACGCCTTGCCGAGGAACAGGCCGTCGATGACCACACCCACGGCCGGGTCGAAGCTGCTCTCCACCTCGGCGACGCCGATACCGCGCAACGAGATCGCAGCGACCCCGCCGGGTCCCTGAGCGGTGTCGTCGATCACCAGATTGGGCGAAATGTCGGTGATCTGGCTGATGTCCTCGGCGAACCGGTTCTCGATCTCGCTGGCGCTGAATGCGCTCACCGACTGGCCGACGTCCTGCAGGCTCTCCTCCCGTTTCCGGGCGGTGACTACCACCTCTTCCAGCATGCCCTGCGACGCCGCCGCGGCGGGTCGCGCCTGCTGTGCCGCGACCGCGCTCGTCCCGACCATGGACAGCGCAGCCAGCGCCAGCCCCGTTGCGGAAACACGGCCGCGAACGCGGCCGATTCGTCCGTCTGTCGTCATCATGACTCTCTCCTCAGGAATCTCTGGATATCCCCAACGCCCGCTGCAGCGGCGGACCGTCCTCGCCTCATCTTCACGCACTTGCTTTCGTCTAGCAAGTCGTTGCTGACCCGCAACAAGTATGATCTCATCGCCCGATACTGAGAGGGGAGTCAAGATAGGGCAGACAGGCCATGGCTAGCTTGGCAGGCAGGCAGGCTTACCGGCCGGCCGGCCCGAGGACGTAGCCTACGGCTCGCTGTATCTGTGCTCGGACGAAGCCGCCTACGTCACCGGCATCGAACTGCCCATCGACGCCGGCTGGAGCGCGGGGTAAGCGCAACGGACACAGCGCAACGGGGAGCCAGCATGAGTGAATCGGAGAGCGAATCGGAACTCGACTACCTGCGACGCCGGGTCGACGAACTGGAAAGCCGGCAGGCACTGCGCGACCTGGCTTCTGACTACTGCCACGGGTTCGACAAGCGGGACTTCGACCGCTTCCTGGGAATCTGGTGGGAAGACTGCGAGTGGGATATCGGCCCGCCGTTCGGCCGCTTCAGCGGTCATGCCGGCATTACCGAAGCGGTCAAGGACGTGCTCTGGCCGTTCTGGCGCGAGACCCACCACCTGACCACGAATCTCAAGGTCGAGTTCTCCGGGCCGGACCATGCCAGCGGCGTCTGCGACGTGGACTGCATGGGTGCCGACATGGAGGACAACCTGCTGGTGGTGGGGGCCAGCTACTTCGACGACTTCGAGCGCCGCTCCGGAGACTGGCGGATCCGCCGGCGCAAGGTCACCATCCACTACTTCAACCCGCTGCCCGGCGCCCGCCTGCGCGGCCCGGAAGATCAGTGACCACGTGAGGGGAGCACCATGGCCTATCTGAACGTCGACGGCGAGCGACGCATCTACTACGAAGACTACGCCGGTGACGGCCTGCCGGTCCTGCTGGTCCACGGCTGGGGCATGTCGTGCCGGGTGTGGGACACGACCACCGCCGCCCTGCTCGACGCCGGCCACCGCGTGATCTGTTTCGATCAGCGCGGCTGCGGCGCGTCGGACAAGGACTTCGCCGACGTTGCGGTGAGCGCCGGCGCCGACGACATCGTCCGGCTCGTGGACGCCCTGAAGCTGAAACGCGTCGTCGTCAACGGCTGGTCCCTGGGCGGCGCCCTGGCCGCGGCGGCCGCAGCTCGCCTCGGGGCACGCTGCGCCGGCCTGGTCCTCACCGGCGGCGCCACGCCGCGCTACGTGCAGAGCGACGACTTTCCCCATGGCGGCCCGCCCGGCAGCGTCGCCGAGACCGTGGCCGCGTTGCGCGCCAATCGCACCCCGTTCCTGCACGGTCTCGCCAGAGCCGTCTGCGCCAGGGATCCCGGCGACGGCGTGGTGGACTGGTTGTGGCTGATCTTCCAGCAGACCAGCCCGGCGGCGGATGCGGCGCTGGGCGAACTGGATTCCCTCGACCAGCGCGCGCTGCTCGGCGGCCTCGAGATGCCGGCACTGGTGTTCGTCGGCAGTGCGGACGGTTTCGTGGCGCCGGACATCGGCCGCGCGGCAGCGGAGATGATCCCCTCGGCAACGCTGGTGGAGTTCGACGGCTGCGGCCACGCGCCGTTTCTCGAGGAAGGCGAACGCTATCGCGCGGAGCTGCAGCAATTCATCACGTCCCTGGAGTGATCTCATGGCGGTGAACTTCGGTCTCTGGTACGACTTCCGCAATCCCGGCCCCGACGCGGCACCGTTCGAGGACTTCTACGAGGCGGCGCTGAAGCAGATCGTCGCCGCGGAAGATCTCGGCTTCCAATCGGCGTGGTTGACGGAACATCACTTCTGCGACGACGGCTACACGCCGTCGCCGCTGGTGGTGGCGGCCGCCATCGGCGCCCGCACCCGGCGCCTCCGGCTCGGCACCAACCTCATGATCCTGCCGCTCCACAATCCGGTGCGGGTCGCCGAGGATGCGGCGACGCTGGCCATTCTGACCCGCGGGCGCTTCGACCTCGGAGTCGCCATCGGTTACCGCGAGGACGAGTTCAAGGCCTTCGGCCGCAGCCTGCGCAACCGGCCGAGCCTGCTCGAGGAAGGCGTCGAGGTCATCCGCCGCGCCTGGCGCGGCCAGCCGCTGGACTTTCATGGCAAGCGCTTCGACTACGACCCGCTGCCGGTCACCCCGACGCCGGCGACGGCGCCGCGCATCCTGGTCGGCGGCATGACCGAGCCAGCCATCGACCGTGCGGTGCGTATCGGCGACGGCTTCCTGTCCACCGGCGGACTCGGCCACGACGACTATCTCGCGGCGCTGCAACGTCACGGCCGCGACCCGGCCGACGGCCGCATCTTCGCCGGCCACTGGGCGATCATCGCCGAGGATCCCGAGGCCGAAGCCGAACGCATCGGCAGACACGTGCTTTACCAGAGCAATCAGTACATCGAATGGGGCGCGTTCGGACCCCCGGAGACAACGCCCCGCTTCGAGACCGCGCGCCAGGCCATCGAGGGCGGCCTCTACGAGCTGTGGGATGCGGAACAGGCGGTCCGCCACCTCGGCGAGCTGCTCGATCAGTATCCGCAGATCGAAGACGTGCACTTCTGGGCGCAGTTTCCCGGCGAACCGGTGGAATCGGGCACCCGGCGCATGGAATACATCGCCGAGAAGGTCCTGCCCAGGCTGCGCTGAACGCACGTCGCCTCCGGGGTCCATGCGATTGTCGCCGGCAATGCGCTATAGTCGCCTCGGAGCAGGCACCCGGGCTCTGGAGACCGCCACCATGTCCTTCGACTACGCCGACGCGCCGTATCCGATCCGCGCCGACATCGCGGCCGCCCACCGCCGCTTCTGGGAACGCCTGGCCGGGCCTGGCGCCTGGTGGACGGGACCGGAGCGCCTGGCCATTGCCCGGGAATCCCGCGCCGCGCTGACCTGCGGGTTGTGCCGCAAGCGCCGCGCCGCGTTGTCACCCTATGCGACGCCGGGCCGCCACGATCACGGCCCCGGCCTGTCCGACGCCGCCGTGGACGCCGTGCACCGCGTGGTCACCGATCAGAGCCGCATCAGCGCCCGATGGATCGCCGACAACGACGCCGGCGGTCTGTCGAAGCCGGCCTACGTGGAACTGGTCGGCATCGTCGTGGCGATGGTCAGCGTCGACGAGTTCCACAGCGCCCTCGGCCTGCCGCTGGAGCCGCTGCCGGAGCCGCGCCCGGGCGATATCAGCCGCTACCTGCCCGCCCACCTGAGCGACGACATCGGCTTCGTGCCGACGATACCGCCGGACGGCACGGTCGGCGCCGAGGCTGACCTGTGGCCCGTCGGCCGGACCGCCAATGTGGTGCGAGCGCTGAGCCTGGTGCCGGACGCGGTGCGCGACTGGATCGATCTGGGCAGTGCTCAGTACCTGTCGTTCCGGGAGATGGGCAACTTCACCCAGAACAGCGACCGCGCCATCGACCGCAAACAGATCGAGCTGATCGCCGGCCGGGTGTCGTCGTACAACGAGTGTTTCTACTGAACGCACGCGCACGCCACGATGCTCCGTGTGAGCGCGCAGACCACCGGTACCGACATCGACCTCAGCGCGGTGAACGGCAGCGAGCCCGACGCCGCCGACGGCATACGCTTCGGTGCGGAGCTGGTACGCTTCGCCGGGAGCGTCGCGAGCCGCGACCCGGAGAGCATCCGCGCGACCCGCGAGGCCCTGCTCGCGGCGGCCGGCCCCCGGGTTCTCGTGGATGCCGCCGGTGTCGCGGCCAACTTCCAGCGCATGGTGCGGATTGCCGACGCCATCGGCATTCCCGTGGACCACATGGACGCGGATCTGAGCCGCGAGCTCGATCTCGAGCGCTTCGCCAGTGCCCGCAACACGCCGGGCGTCGCCACGCCGGACACGCTGCGCTAGGCCGCGCCAGCGTGCCGCGGCCGCGGCCGCGGTAGCGTCGGCCATGGACCCCAGCATCAGCGAACCCGAATCGACCCTGGCGCCACTGCGCATTCCCACCTTCCGGGCACTCTGGTTGGCGAGCATCGCCTCCAACTTCGGCGGGCTGATTCAGGGGGTCGGTGCCGCCTGGCTGATGACGTCCATCGCCACGTCGGCGGACATGGTGGCACTGGTGCAGACCTCGACCACCTTGCCGATCATGCTGTTCTCGCTGATGGCGGGGGCCATCGCCGACGGCTACCAGCGCCGCCAGGTGATGCTCATCGCCCAGTGCTTCATGTTCCTGGTGTCCACCGGCCTAGCGCTGTGCGCCTGGCTCGACCTGGTCACGCCCTGGGTACTGCTCTCGTTCACCTTTCTGATCGGCTGCGGGATCGCCTTCAACAACCCCGCCTGGCAGGCGGCCGTCGGCGACGTGGTGCCCCGGGACCGGATCGCGGCCGCCGTGCTGCTGAACAGCGTCGGCTTCAACGCCACGCGCAGCCTCGGTCCGGCGCTGGGCGGCGCCATCGTTGCCGCGGCCGGAGCGGCGGCCGCCTTCGCCGTCAACGCGGTGAGCTATCTGGGTCTGATCGGCGTGCTCTGGCGCTGGCGGCCGGACCTGCCGTCGCGCGCGCTGCCGCGGGAAAACCTGGCCACCGCCATGACCGCCGGCGTGCGCTACGTCGCGCTGACGCCCAACATCGCCAAGGTGCTGGTTCGCGGATTCGCCTTCGGCTCGAGCACCATCGTCATCCTCGCGCTTCTGCCGCTGGTTGCCCGGGGCCCGCTCGAGGGCACTGCTCTGGTTTACGGCATGCTGCTCGGTACCTTCGGCATAGGGGCCGTGCTCGGCGCCTTCGTCTCTGCGCGCGCGCGCCAGCGCCTGACCAACGAGACGCTGGTGCGCTGGACGTTTCTCGCCATCGCCGCGAGCGCCATGGTCCTGGCCGAAAGCACGTCCGCCTGGTTCAGCGGCGCCGCCCTAACCATCGCCGGTGGCGCCTGGGTGATGTCGCTGTCGCTGTTCAACACCACCGTGCAGATGTCGACGCCGCGCTGGGTGGTGGGCCGGGCGCTGTCGCTCTACCAGATGGCGATCTTCGGCGGTATGGCCCTCGGCAGCTGGCTATGGGGCACGCTGGCGGAAAGCTACTCGGTGGCGATCGCCCTGCACTGCGCCGCGGCCGCGATGATCGTCGGCGCCGGCATCGGCCTGCGCCTGCCGCTGCCGGCCCGCGACACCCTCAACCTCGACCCTCTGAACCGCTGGCGCGAACCGCAGATCGCCCTGGACATCCGCCCGCAGAGCGGGCCGGTGGCCGTCTCCGTGGAGTACCAGATCGAACCCGAGTCGGTGCCCGAGTTTCTTGCCGCCATGAGTCAGCGCCACCGCATCCGGCGCCGCGACGGCGCGCACCACTGGACGCTGATGCGCGACCTGGAGCATCCGCGCGTCTGGGTCGAGAGCTTCGAGATGCCCACCTGGGTCGACTATGTGCGTCTGCACATGCGCACCACCCACGCCGACGCGCCCGTCGGCGAGCGCATACGGGCGCTCCACGCCGGCAGCGAGCCACCCCGGGTCAGCCGCATGCTGATCCGCGATCCGACCCGCGCCGGCGACGAGCCGGCGCCCAGGGAGCCACTGGATCTGCAGCAGTAGGTCCAGGCCGTCAGAGGGCGCTGTCAGCCAGTTCCGTGTAGCGGGCCGACAGATCCGCAAGCGAATCCGGAATCCGGTAGTGGTGGGGGGAATAGCCGGGCAGCATGGAGCGAATCTGCTTCGGCAGCGGCTGCAACGCCATCACCGTCCGGGCCAGCACGCCGACCCGGCAGCGCCGTCCGTGGCGGGCCACGTCCGCGGCCGACATGATGCGGGTGCAGTCGCTGATGAAGCGGAGCATGTGGCGCTGGGCAAACCAGCACATGCCGGCCCGGTACGGGTAGTCACCGTACAGGTGCTGGTAAACGTCGAAGGCGACGTTGCGGTGCTCGATCTCCTCGAGCATGTGCCAGCGGAAGAGGTGCCCGAACCCGGGATTGGTGCGCGGGTGATCGCAGACCCTGGAACTGAGGATCTCCAGCGCGCCCTGGGTGGTGTAGGACTCGAAACCCTCGACGAATCCAACCCGGAACCTGTCGCTGCGGACTTCCAGATAGCTGCGGAAATCCGCCTCCAGCCGGTCGACGCGATCCTGCAGGCCCGGATACCCCTGCGCCAGGACGACGGCGTTGAAGCGCTCGTGCTGCTGGTAGTGTTGCGCTTCCTGACGACAGAAGCGGTCGGTGTTTTCCTTCAGTTCGGGATCCGAGATCCGGTCGAGCACGCGCCGCAGCGACTTGACGATGAACGGCTCCAGCAGGGCAACGTAGAGCCCCAGGCCGGTGAAGGAGTAGGACACCGCGGGTTGGTTCGCCATGTAGATCGGATCGAAGTCCTCAACACCCGGGACCGCGAGCGTCAGACGGCGAACAGGGATGGGATGCAATTTGAGCGTCACCGGTCAGTCCCCCGAAAGGTCGCCGTCAGATCCGCAGATCCTCCAGCAGGGTAGGCTTGCTGATGTGGTAGCCCTGCACGTAGTCCACGCCGATCTCGCGCAGCCGCTCGAGCACCGCTTCGTTCTCGACGTATTCGGCGATGGTCTGCTTGCCCATGTAGTGGCCGATCTCGTTGATCGAGCGCACCACGGCGTAGTCGCCGGGGCTGTCGACGATGTCCTTGACGAACACGCCGTCGATCTTCACGTAATCCACCGGCAGGTTGCGCAGGTAGGAATAGGACGACAGCCCGGTGCCGAAGTCATCCAGGGAGAACCGACAACCGATGATCTTCATGCGGTTCATGAACTCACGCGCGTTGTCGAGGTTGGCGATGGCCGCCGTCTCGGTGATCTCGAAGCAGACCTTGCTGGTCGGCGCCTGGGTACGTGAAAACTGATCGAGCACGAAATCGGGGAACGTCTCGTCGTTCACGCTGTGGCCGGAGACGTTGATGGAGAAGCCGCCAAAGCCGTCGAGTTCGTCACGATGTTCGGACATCCAGTTGAAGGCCCGCTCGATCACCCAGCGGTCGATGGCCGTCATGCGCTGGTAGGTCTCGGCAGCCAGAATGAAGTCTGCGGGCGGCATGGTATCGCCCATCTCGTCGACCATGGTGAGCAGGATCTCGAAGTGATGCTCGCCGACGTCCGTGGCTACCGGCGCGATACGTTGACAGTTCAGCAGCAGCCGGTCGTCCTTGAGCGCCTTGTCGAGCTGGGTGACCCACTCCATGATGCCGTGACGATTGCGGATCACGGTGTCGCCCAGTTCGTACTCCTGCACCCGGTTACGGCCTGCGTCCTTGGCCGCATAGCACGCCTCGTCGGCAAACTGCATCGCGGCGTCGGAGCTTTCCGTGGTCTGGTCGACGAACACCAGGCCCATGCTGGCCGACAGGTTGTACAGACGCCCATCCCACTCGAAGCGCTCATCGCGGACCAGATTCAGCACGTCGTCGGCGAGTTCCCGGCCGCGTGCGGTGGTGACGTCCTCGGCGAGAATGCCGAACTCGTCGCCGCCGAGTCGGGCGACGCGGGCGTTTTCCTGGGCCAGCCCCTTGGTGAGCGCATCGGCAATGAGTTTCAGCACTTCGTCACCGGCGGTGTGTCCGCTGGTGTTGTTGACGATCTTGAACTGGTCGAGGTCCATGTACAGCAGCGCGTGCTGCTTTTCGTCGACCCGGGCCGCGGCGATTGACTTGCTCACCTCGCGCTCGAACTCTTTACGGTTCATGAGCTGAGTCAGGTCGTCGTGGGATGCCTGATAGGCGAGCTGGCTGTGCATGTTCTCGAGCATGCGCTGCGAAGCCCGCTCCATGAGCGGCAGATCGAAGTCGTCCAGCAGGGTGATCTGACCGTCGTGGAGGCCGCGGGCCATTTCCTCGAGGCTCAGGTCCTTGATCTTCACGCCTTTGCGGTTCACCAGCACGAAGGCGCTCGCCTCGTCGCCGACGAAGGCGATGGTGAGGATCAGCGGCCGGCCTTCGCGGTCGCTGGTGGCGAGCCACTCGCCGACCTGGATGCGCCGCGCGCGTTCCACCGCCTTGGTCCAGTGCTGCTTGACGGTGTCGTCGTCGTTCTCGATCTGCGGATCGAGTTCCTGCAGCAGGCCTTCCAGACCCAGCGCCCGGGCAACACCGTCTTCGGCGACATCCGTGTAGCGTACCGGAGTACGCTTGCCGGCGGTGTCGCCGACCAGCGCGTCGGACAGCGCCATGATCAGCGGCGTGCGCTTGCTCGGGTCGAACGAGATGCTGTTGAGGCCTTCCACCACGCGTTTCAGCAGCGTCTCGGGCGGCACGTGGGCGTCGCTGCCCGGCTCGATGTCACCGTTGAGCTGGCCGATGAGCTGATCCAGCAGTCCGAGCTGGTCGCGCCACTCGTGGGACTGCGGGCCGCGGCGCAGGTGGGTGTGCACCAGCAGGTTGCGCCAGCCCGGATTGAGCAGGCGCAGCACCAGATCCGGCACCTCGCGGCCACCGATGCGCCGCTCCATCTCACGCAGCACCGTGCGTCGCGCCCGGGCCAGCTTCTGCTGCCCTTCCGAGGCGCGCACGGTACGCTCGACGTTGCCACGGTAGGTGCGTACCTGCTTGTCGACGAGGGGATTCAACTCGTCGACGACTTCCGAGAACACCTGCGGGTTCTGATCGTATTCCTTCACCACCCGGGACAGCAGTTCGTCCACGCGCCGACCAACCTCGCGGTCGATGCCCTCGCGAACGTCCTGGGCGTTACCCAGTCGCGCCAGCTGGTTCAGCATCAGAACCGCGCTGTGCGGCTCTTCGGTCTCGTGGCGGAGGAAATCCGGATCCTGTGCCGCCAGCTTGTTGAGGGTGATCTCCAGGCGCGCGATCCAGTCCCGGATGCCCGAGGTCAGGTAGTGGTCCGACTCGATGGAGCGCACCAGGCTCTCCATCACGTCGAGGGTGTCGTAGTCTTCCTCGCGGAAGCCTTTGCGGTCGCCGTGGCGGCGCTTGAGTATCTCGATCAGACGCGGCTTCAGGCGCTTGTCGGTGAGCGGCGCGTTGCCCAGCTCCGACTCGATGTCCGCCAGCGCCTGGAGAATGTCGCTGCTGCGGAAGGTCTGATCCTCGCTCGCATCCGGGGCGGCGAGCAATTCGTCCGGCGCCTGCCCGCGCAGCGACCGGGTGCGCCGGTTCAGGTCGAGCAGGTTGCGCGCGGTGGAGTAGGCCTCCACCGGGCGCGCCCGCGGCGGCGCGAACGGGTTGAAGTCCGGGCGGGTAATGGCGCCGCCGAAGTTGTCCGCCGCCATGGCCGCCTCGCGCACGGCGCTGTCCATGTTCTGGTAGACCTCCGGCTCCACGCGCACTCCCGAGGGAGAGCGGCGGATGGCGGAGCGGGCCAGGCTCTCACGGATCTCGTTGGTGCTCGGAAACGCGCCGCTGTCCTCGAAGATCTGCGCCAGCGCCGTGTACAGGTTGCTCAGCATGGGCAGCAGAGCGCGCTCGAAGTAACGGAAGATGTCCTGGCGTACCTGACGACGCAGGTCGAGCGGCTTGACGGCGTCGTCGAACGCCCAGGCGATGACCGCGGGCCCCACCGGAATGGCATCCTTGTGCGTCCAGGGCTTGGCGACGAGGCCGAGTTGAGCGCGCATGTCGAGAAGCTGCTCGGAGTAACGGTTCTCGGCTTTGGAGATCACTTCGGCAACCCCGAGCCAGGCTTCGAACTTCTCCGTGTCCACCAGCTCGAGTTTGGCGGAATCGCCGGTCTCGCGGCGGCGCCGCTTCTCCAGCACTTCCTCGAGCTCGGTGATCTCGTCGACCTGACGCAGCACTTCGTCGCTGAACGCCTGACGGATGCGCTCCTGCTTCTTCTCCAGCTGATCGAGCCCCTCGAAGTACATCATCTGCACCGCGTTGGTGCCGGCATCGCGCGCGCTCACCAGCAGCTCCGGCAGCGCCAGGTCGAAGAATTGATCGCCAATGCGCTTGATCGCGCGCTCCAGAACGCGCCGCACCTTGTCGCGCACCTTGGCGGCCTGGAACTCGGTGAGACGCCGATCGCGCAGCAGCGCCGCCGGGATCTCCTGCGGCCGCGCCGTGGCGGCCGCTGCCTCCGCCGGCTCCTGGCGCGCCTCGGCCTCGGACTGCGCCTCCCGGGCGCCATTGTCGGGAACGGCCCTGGTCCCGGCCGCATCCGTCGCCCGGGCAACGCCATCCCGGGTGCGGCGATCCGGCGCCGCGGTCTGGTCGGTCGGATCGGCGGGATAAAGCCTGACGCTGTCGTCGTCATTGCCGGCAGCCGCATTATCGCCGGCAGCAGCAGCGCCGCCGGCAGCCGCATCGCTCGGTGCGGGGCTCGGTCGGCCACCGGCGCCGGCATCGTTGGCGGGTTCGCGATCGCCGGCCACGTCGGCATCGGCGAAGGATTCGCGCGACATGAGCCCCGACGCCACGCCGAACTCGATCAGCGCGTCGAAGGCCTTCTGCGGCAGGCCCTGATCGAACAGCACGCCGATGCCGTTGCCGTTCTCCAGCAGGCGGGCGATGGAAGCCTGGGTGCGGAAGTGCTGCTGGCCGGTGGGGGTGGGTACGGAGAAGTGCACGGCGATCTCGTCGCCAGGCTTCGGCTCGGCGCCGGTGGCGTTCAGCGAGCGCGACGCGCCTGCCCCCGTGAGGAGCATGCCCTGCTCACAGAAATCCCGGACGGCACACAGCCACGACCGCCCCTGGGCGGGATGCACAAGCGCTGACAACGAGATTGGCTGCCTGGTGTAGCGTCGCCGATTCAAACGTGCAGTGTCCCTCTGCGCAACGGAGGGACATTAACGCATCTACCCGATCAGGTCACGATCAGCCAACGATGACCAGGTCACGTCCTGACGATTTGGCCTGATAGAGGGCGCGATCTGCGCGTTGGATCACATCCTCGAGGCTCTCCCCGGGAGTGAACTCGGCGATGCCAACGGACACCGACAGCCGGAAGTCCGGATGGTGGGGAGCCACGAGCAGCGCCCGCGTCCGGTCGCCGAGCCGCGCGGCCACGCGACGCGCCTCCTCGGCGTCCGCGTCCACCAGCACGAGCAGGAACTCCTCGCCGCCGAAGCGCGCGACGAAGTCCACCGAGCGCACCACCTGGCCGGTGAGCGCGCCGAACTCGCGCAGCACGTCGTCGCCGCACTGATGACCGAAGCGGTCGTTGATCCGCTTGAAGTGATCCAGGTCGCAGTAGCACAGGGTGAAGCCGACGTGGCCGCGATCGGCCAGGGCCTTCTGCCGCGCCAGCACTTCCATCACGTAGCGTCGGTTATACAGCCCGGTGAGGTCGTCGCGCATCGCCAGATCGGCAAGTTTCTGCATCGCGGCGTCCAGGCGCAGGCGTCGGCGCTCGAAGGCGCGGCGCAGCGCGGTCACCTCACTGGCCATGAAGAACATGGCCAGCAGCATCGCCGAGAACGCAACGACCAGACGCCCTTCCCCGGGCGCCTCGATTCCCTCACCGCCGAGCAGCACCAGCGTGCCGGTCAGGTATCCCAGCCAGGTGATCCCGGTGACCTGCGCCACCCGGCGACGATCCAGATGCAGCGCCGCATAGAGCACGCCGAACAGCGGCACGGTGAGCAGCAGCAGGCGCAGGTCCGGCGCGACGAACAGCGACGACGCGACCACGCCGAGGTTCAGCCACAGGGCCTTGACCATGGTGAGACCGCCGTCACCGAACCGACCCACCGGATGGTCCAGAACCAGCAGCACGCCGAGACCGATGACCCAGCCCGCGAGCAGCAGATAGAGTTCGTTGACGTTCCCCGACCCCGCCGCCGGTCCGGCCATCAGCGCGCAGACCACGCCGTAACCGGCAACCGCGCCAAGCAGCAGAGCCGTTCTGGCTGGTTTGAAAGCGATCAGTTCGCTGACAGAGGGCAAAGCGGTACCCGGCGGGTGATGAACTGGCATTCTATCGGGATCGATACGTGACCGAGTTCACGATCAGGTAGCCCGTTGTAACCATAATGTGATGTTCCGACGCCTCAGCTCGGCCCCGACCCGGGCCCCGGTTCCTTACAGCACCCGGGCGACCGCCCGCCGCCAACCGGCCAGCAACCGCTGGCGCCGGTTTTCCTTCATCATCGGCACGAACTCGCGCTCGAGCTGCCAGCGCCCGGCGGCATCGTCAAGTGTGCTCACCATACCCGCGCCAAGCGCTGCCAGCGTCGCGGCCCCCAGAGCGGTCGTTTCGGTAATCCGAGGGCGCTCCACCGGGCAGGCCAGAACGTCGGCGAGGAACTGGCACAGCCAGTCGTTCACCACCATGCCTCCATCCACCCGCAGGCGCGCCACCGGCGCGCCGTCGGCCGCCATGGCCGCGAGCAGATCCTCGGTCTGGTAGGCGACGCTGGCCAGCGTCGCGGTGATGAGCTGATCCCGACTGGAATCCAACGTCAGACCGAGCAACGCACCGCGGGCATCCGGGTTCCAGTGCGGCGCGCCGAGGCCGGTGAATGCCGGCACCAGATAAACGCCGCCGGTGTCACCGTCGATGCGTCGCGCCGCCGCCTCGGTATCCTCCACGTGGGTCACCAGACCCAGCTCGTCGCGCAGCCACTTCACCGCCACGCCGGCGGAGAAGATGCTGCCTTCGAGGGCATAGGTAGCCTGGCCACCAAGCCGATAGGCCACCGTGGTGAGCAGCCGGTGGCGCGATGCGAGCTGCTTCGCGCCGGTGTTGGTCATGGCGAAACAGCCGGTGCCGTAGGTGCTCTTGGTCATGCCGGGACTGAAACAGGCCTGTCCCACCAGCGCCGCGTGCTGATCTCCGGCCACGCCGAAGATCGGGATTTCGGCGCCGAACCATTCAGCCCCGGCAACGCCGAAATCCGCTGCGCTGTCGCGCACCTCCGGCAGCAGTGCCTCGGGCACCTTCAGGTAGTCGAGCAGTTCCGGGCTCCAGCGCTGCCGGCCGATGTCGAACAGCTGCGTGCGCGATGCGTTGCTGGCGTCGGTGGCATGTACGGCGCCGCCGGTCAGGCGCCAGATCAGAAAACTGTCCACAGTACCGAAGGCGAGCTCGCCGCGTTCGGCCCTGGCGCGCACGCCGCTGACCTCGTCGAGCAGCCAGGCGAGCTTGGTACCGGAAAAATACGGATCGACCACCAGCCCGGTTTCCCGCGCCACGAGGCCCTCGATGCCGTCCGCTTTCATGGTCTCGCAGCGACCGGCGGTGCGGCGGTCCTGCCAGACGATGGCGTTGTGGACGCATTCTCCGCCAGCCCGGTCCCAGACCAACGTGGTCTCGCGCTGATTGGTGATGCCGATGGCATCGATGTCGGCGCCGCGCAGTCCGGCGGCGGCGAGCGCGGTCCGGCCTGCCGCGAGCGTGGTCTGCCAGAGCACCTCGGGGTTCTGTTCCACCCAGCCGCTGGCCGGGAAAATCATGTCGAAGGGTTCCTGGCCGACGCCGAGAATCCGACCCTCGAGGTCGAAAACGATGGCGCGGGAACTCGAGGTGCCCTGATCGATGGCCATGATGCGAGTCATGCGTCTCCCCCGGCTCGGTTTATTGAAAGATCAGTGCATTGAAAGATCAGTCCGTTGCACGTCCGGCCCGTTGAAGACTGGCCCAGTGCAATAATCGAGCAACACAATATATAGGGGCTGTACGGATTGCGCATCCAGGTCGAAAACGCCGGGAATGCGCGTCGCCTGGCCAACGCCGGGCTCACCCGGAAAACCATCCACAAACCGTCCACAGGCCACTCACCGGTTGCTCCCAGGAATTCCACCGGGTTCTGTGTTGCATTCACCCGGGCACCGCAGTATCTTGTGTGAGGTCGGAAAACGAACCCAACATGTTGCGTTTTCGACGGTTTTCGCACCGATTCGAGAAACGTCAGTTTTGTTCAGTTTCGACAAATTTCCTGTCCGATTCAGTGGTAACCAGACCTTTCAGCCGAGCCTCACGCGCGTGTTGCAAATCCAGCCCCGAAAAACGCCTGGTCGCGGCCTCCTGCCGCTGCAGGGTCGGCGCTGGCCGGGTCGCAGCGCAGCCGGTTTTCGACTGAAAAGTTTATGTAAATCAGTCAAGTAGCAACAAGCACGGCACTGGTGGCGGCGCTGAGGATGACGCGCCGCCGGGAACCTCTGGCGGTCGATGGAAGGGCCCGCAAGGGCCAGGCAGGAAGATTCACGGAGGGGGCGCGTTTCGAGCAATCCGGCGGCGGCGGGCAACACAAGATGTAGTGTCCGCGGCGACCCTGTCGACCACCGGCCAGGCGGACATCCGGGTCGGTCGGTGGAGATCGGCAGTCGACGGTTGGAAAGAGCATGAAACGCGCCGAACAACGCACGAGGCGGGGACAAACGGACATCATGCAAACCGACATCATGGACAGCACCTACAGCAGCAACCAGTCGCCTCGCGACGAGAGCGACGGCAATCACGGCGACCGCGCGGCCACGGCACAGCCGTTGTCGCCGTCCATCGCCGCCACCGCTCCGGGGAGGGTGAAGGTCATCAAGCGCAACGGCACCGTCGTGCCCTACACCGACGACAAGATCGCGGTGGCCATGACCAAAGCATTTCTCGCCGTCGAGGGCGGTACCGCGGCGGCGTCGCCGCGTATCCGTGAACTCGTGACCGAACTGACCGAGCAGGTCAGCCAGACCTTCAAGCGGCGTTTCCCGTCGGGCGGCACCATCCACATCGAAGACATCCAGGATCAGGTGGAACTGGCGCTGATGCGCTCCGGCGAGCACAAGGTCGCCCGTGACTACGTGCTGTATCGCGAAGAGCGCGCACGGCTGCGCGCCCAGGCCCGCTCCCAGGAAGCGCCTGCCGAGGTCGAAACCGATATCGAGGTGCTGCTCGACGACGGTACGCGCCAGCCCCTGGACGTGGCCCGCATCCGCACCCTGGTGGAAGAAGCCTGCGCCGGTCTGTCCGACGTGGAGCCGGAGCGGATCATCGGCGAAGCCATGAACAACATGTACGACGGCATCTCCGAACGGGACGTGTCCACCGCCCTGTTGATCTGCGCGCGCACCCTGGTCGAGGAAGACCCGAACTACACCTACGTTACCGCCCGCCTGCTGCTCGACGAACTGCGCCGTGAGGCGTTCCAGTTTCTCGACGTCAACGCGAGCAGCGGCTATCGGGCCGTGCAGTCGGAGATGTCTTCCGTCTACGCGGTGGCCTTCAAGGCGTTTATCGACCGCGGCATCGAGCTCGAGCTGCTAGCGCCGGAGCTGAAGGGCTTCGATCTCGACGAGCTGGGTCGGGCGCTCAAGCCGGAGCGCGATCTCAACTTCACCTACCTCGGCCTGCAGACACTCTACGACCGCTACTTCATCCACAGCGACAACGTGCGCTTCGAGCTGCCGCAGGTGTTCTTCATGCGCGTGGCCATGGGTCTCGCCGCCCAGGAAGACAACCCCAATGTTCGTGCCATCGAGTTCTACGATTTGCTGAGCTCATTCGACTACATGTCGTCCACGCCGACCCTGTTCAATGCCGGCACGCTGCGGCCACAGCTGTCCTCGTGCTTCCTCACCACCGTGTCCGACGACCTGGACGGCATCTACAGCGCCATCCGCGACAACGCGCTGCTGTCCAAATGGGCAGGTGGTCTGGGCAACGACTGGACTCAGGTGCGCGCGCTCGGATCCTACATCAAGGGCACCAACGGCAAGAGCCAGGGCGTGGTGCCGTTCCTCAAGGTGGTGAACGACACCGCCGTAGCGGTGAACCAGGGCGGCAAGCGCAAGGGCGCGGTGTGCTCGTATCTGGAAACCTGGCACCTCGACATCGAGGAGTTCCTGGAGCTGCGCAAGAACACGGGCGACGACCGCCGCCGCACCCACGACATGAACACGGCCAACTGGATTCCGGACCTGTTCATGAAGCGGGTGTTCGAAGACCGCGAGTGGACCCTGTTCTCCCCCAACGAGGTACCGGACCTGCACGACCTGTACGGGCGGGCCTTCGAGAAGCGCTATCAGGAGTACGAGGAGCTGACGCGCAGCGGCGAAATGACGCTGTTCAAGCGGGTCAAGGCTCAGGACCTGTGGCGCAAGATGCTGTCCATGCTGTTCGAAACCGGCCACCCGTGGATCACCTTCAAGGACAGCTGCAACGTGCGCTCGCCCCAGCAGCACGTGGGCGTGGTGCACAGCTCCAACCTGTGCACGGAGATCACGCTGAACACCTCGAAGGAGGAAGTGGCGGTCTGCAACCTGGGATCGGTGAACCTGGCCGCCCACATCGTCGACGGCGAGCTCGATCTGAAGAAGCTGAAGAAGACGGTGAAGACCGCCGTACGCATGCTCGACAACGTCATCGACATCAACTACTACTCGGTGCCCCAGGCGCGCAACTCGAACATGAAGCACCGGCCCGTGGGGCTCGGCATCATGGGCTTCCAGGATGCGCTGTATAAGCAGCGCATTCCGTATGGCAGCGACGCCGCCGTCGCCTTCGCCGATCAGTCCATGGAAGCGCTCAGCTACTTTGCCATCGACGCCTCCTGCAAGCTGGCCAAGGAGCGCGGTGCCTACCCGTCGTTCTCCGGGTCGCTGTGGAGCCGTGGCATTCTGCCCATCGACTCGCTGAAGCTGCTGAAGCTGGAACGCGGCGCGTCGGAAGCCACCAAAGAAGAGTTCCTCGACGTGGATCTGTCGTCGACCCTGGAATGGGACAAGCTGCGCTCGAAGGTGCAGATCCACGGCATGCGCAACTCCAACGTCATGGCCATCGCGCCGACGGCGACCATCGCCAACATCACCGGCGTCTCGCAGTCCATCGAGCCCACGTATCAGAACCTGTACGTGAAATCGAACCTGTCCGGCGAGTTCACGGTGGTGAACCCGTTCATGGTCCACGACCTCAAACGTCTGGACCTGTGGGACAAGGTCATGGTCAACGACCTCAAGTACTACGATGGCAGCCTGCAGCACATCGACCGGGTCCCCGAGGAGCTGAAGCAGCTCTACGCCACCGCCTTCGAGGTGGAGCCGCGCTGGCTGGTGGATGCCGCGAGCCGCCGGCAGAAGTGGATCGACCAGGCCCAGTCGCTGAACCTCTACATCGCCGGCGCGAACGGCAAGAAGCTCGACGTGACCTATCGCATGGCCTGGCTGCGGGGCCTCAAGACCACGTATTACCTGCGCGCCCTGGGCGCCACCAGCACCGAGAAGTCGACGGTGGACCGCGGCAGGCTGAACGCCGTGTCCTCGAGCAGCAAACCGGCGGCGGAACCCGGTGCCGAACCTTCAGCCGATGTTTCAGCCGGACTGGTCCCGGCCGAGGTACCGCTGGCCTGCTCCATCGACGACCCCGACTGCGAGGCGTGCCAGTAGGCTGGCGCTGCAAGGATTCAAGGAGAGAATTTGAGATGTTGAGCTGGGACGACTACGACGAAGAGGAATCCGCAGCCCGGGCTACCAGGCAAGCGCCCGCGGCGGATAGAGAGCCCGCGGCGGATAAAGCGCCCGCGGCGGAGAGAGCGCCTGCGGCGCCTAAAGAACCCGCGGCTACTAAGGAGCCTCCGGCGAGCAAAGAGCCTGCGGCGAATAGAGAGCCCGCGGCGGAACCCGCTGAGGCCGTCGCGCCTGCCGAACCTGCCCACGTGGAAGCCGCCTTCGAAGCGCCCATCGAAGTGCCCGAGCCCACCGTCACCGCGAGCGCCACCAAAGACGAGGTGATGGCCCAGGCGGAAGCGGCCCTCGCGCATCTGGATGCGCCCATGGCAGGCCAGGAGGACGCCGAGGAATACCAGCGCGTCACCGTGGATCAGAAGCGCATGATCAACTGCCGCGCGGACCTCAACCAGCTCGTGCCGTTCAAGTACGACTGGGCCTGGCAGAAGTACCTGGATGGCTGCGCCAATCACTGGATGCCCCAGGAAGTGAACATGAACGCCGACATTGCCCTGTGGAAGTCCGACGGCGGGCTGACCCAGGACGAGCGGCTGATCGTCAAGCGCAGCCTGGGTTTCTTCTCCACCGCGGATTCGCTGGTGGCGAACAATCTGGCGCTGGCCATCTACCGGCTGATTACCAACCCGGAGTGCCGTCAGTACATCCTGCGCCAGGCGTTCGAGGAAGCCATCCACACCCACGCCTACCAGTACGTGATCGAATCGCTGGGCATGGACGAGGGTGAGATCTTCAACATGTACCACGAAGTGCCCGCCGTCGCCCGCAAGGCGTCCTGGGGGCTGGAGTACACGCGTGAGATCTCCGACCCGACCTTCAACACCGGCACCAGGGAAACCGACCGGGCGCTGCTGAAGAACCTGATCGCCTACTACTGCGTGCTGGAAGGCATCTTCTTCTACTGCGGTTTCACCCAGATCCTGTCCATGGGCCGGCGCAACAAGATGACGGGGACTTCGGAGCAGTTCCAGTACATCCTGCGTGACGAGTCCATGCACGTGAACTTCGGCATCGACGTGATCAACCAGATCAAGATGGAGAATCCCCATCTGTGGGACGGCGAGATGCAGAATCTCGCCCGCCGCATGATCCTGGAAGGCACCCAGCTCGAGATCGAATACGCCCGAGACACCATGCCGCGCGGCGTGCTGGGCATGAACGCCAACATGATGGCCGAGTACCTGCAGTTCATCGCCAACCGGCGCCTGGCGCAGATCGGTCTGACCGAGCAGTTCCCCGGGGTGAAGAACCCGTTCCCGTGGATGAGCGAGATCATGGATCTCAAGAAGGAGAAGAACTTCTTCGAGACCCGGGTGACGGAGTATCAGACCGGCGGGGCGTTGACCTGGGAGTAAACCCACGGGCGCGGCTGAAGGCCATGGCATCTGCTGATCTCCACAACCGCACCGTGGCCGTCATCGGCGGTACGTCGGGCATCGGCTTCGCCGTCGCCCGCCGCTGCCTGGACCAGGGTGCCCGCGTGCACGTCGGCTCGCGGGACCCGGCCAGGGTGGAAGCGGCGGTGGCCCGGCTCGGCGCCAGCGGCGGCATCAAAGCCAGCGCCAGCGGCGGCGAAGTCGACGCCCGCGACGAAGCGTCGGTGGCGGCATTCTTCGAGCAGGCCGGCGCGCTCGACCATCTGGTCTACACCGCCGGTGACTGGGACACTGTGCGCACCAGCAACCCGATCGACGCGCTGGACCTCGACATCGCCCAGGGCGTGTTCGGAGTGCGCTTCTGGGGCGCCCTGCTGGCGGTCAAGCATGCGCTGCCGCGCCTTGGCGAGCGCGGCTCCATCACCCTGACCAACGGCATGGTGGCCCACCGGCCGCGCAAAGGCGCGGCGCTGAACACGGCCATGGCCGGCGCCGTCGAGCACCTGACCCGGTCTCTGGCGGTTGATCTGGCACCGCGGCGGGTGAACGCCGTGTGCCCAGGCATCGTCCTGACCGAAGTGTGGGAGCGCATGCCGGAGGAACAGCGCGACGCGCAGATACGCCGGATGACCGAACGCCAGCCGCTGGCGCGCGCCGCCGATCCCGGCGAAGTCGCCGAGGCCTATCTGTATTCAATGTGCGGCACCTACACCACCGGGCAGGTGTTCCTGGTGGACGGGGGCATGTCGCTGGTCTGAAGAGCGCCGGGCAGGGAGCGAACGCCATGACCCTCGTGATCGACCGGGTAGACGCCAACGATCTCCAACTGCTGGCCGAGCACCAGGCGCGCCACCGCGCGGAATCCGGCCAGGATGGCTTCCACTTCATGCCATTCGCGCCCGGCGACGACAGCGGGCCGCGCCTGCGCCTGGCCGAGGGTCTGGAACGTCCTCTCACCGAGCCGGGCTGGGAGCGCGTGTTCGCCGCCTTCACGGACCATCGCGCCGGTATCGTCGGCGAGGTAAACCTCACCGGGGACTCGCTTCGCACCGGGCTGCACCGGTGCGAACTCGGCATCGGTATCGAACATTCCCATCGCGGTCAGGGACTCGGACGGCGGCTGATGCAGACGGCCATCGATTTCGTTCGCGCAGCCGAGCCGCTGGCCTGGCTGGACCTGAAGGTGTTTGCCCACAATCATCCTGCCAGGGCCCTCTACCGGACGCTGGGTTTTCAGGAGATCGGTACGGTCACGGATCGTTTTCGTATCGACGGGGCGCGGATCGATGATGTGATGATGACGCTGGACGTGCGGGGGTAAGGACGCGTGTCGGGATGCGGATTCCAGTTGCGCGCTCGCCCACCGGGTTCAATTCTGAAATGTCGCCTCGCGAAAATCCGGACAGACTTCCACGGGCTCCGGATCCAGAGCCTGGTGTCGACTATCAGCCAGCCAGCAGTCGTTGAAGATGGAGCAATAGCAGTACGCGATCGAGTTTTCGGTATTGGCAATCAGGGATTGAAACTGCCGTGCGAGCCCGGGATTGGTGACAGATATCAAATCGATCGTCTGACCTGGACTGAGCACGCGATCGCTGATGTGATTTCTCCCTACCTGATCATCGAGCGTGCCGCCAAGATGCACCACAACCTGTGCCCAATCGCGCATCGGGGCGCCATCGACTATGACGCGCAGGGCACGTACCAGTGCCGGCCCAACACCGGCATTGGTGAAGGACAGCGTAAAGCCTGCGTCCTCGCCTGAATCGAAGTCGGCAATCGATAGCTGCACGAACGGCCATACGGCCGCGGAGGTTTGTTGCCGCACGGCCTCGGATTCCGTCAATGCCGCGTAGAGCGCCAGGACTGCGATGAATACGCCCACGACAGACAAGACCGTTTGCCAGAACGATAAGCGCACGAAAACCCGCTCGGTGCGGGACAGGCCAGGCGCAGGATTCGCATTGAACGACCCCGCTTCCTGTGCGTCTGTTTCTTCCTCGGACGATGTGTTCATTCAGCTGTGGATACGCCAGCGATGTTCAAAGCGCGTTGCCCGGTCATGGCTCGTCAACCTGTAGAGCAAGTTTAACGCATCGGTCGTCTGCACGAATGACCCGGGCGCAAGACATCCCTTTCCCGAGGCGCTAGTCTCGAATCCCCTGGCGGAGCTCGAGGGAATTCCATGGCCGACTTCCCGGGAAATCGATTCACCAACGACTTCGAACTGGACGTTCCGATCGTTCAGGGCCCCATGGGTGGCGCGGCAGGGTCTGAACTGGTGGCCGCTGTATGCAATGCCGGAGGATTGGGGATCCTGCCGATCTGGTTCCTGACGCCGGTGCAGGCGGCGCTGGCGGTGCGGGAAACACGCCAGCTGACGGCCCGCAGTTTTGGCGTGAACCTTCGCGCCGATCTGGTACAGACCGACCACATCACCGCTGCCGTTGACGAAGGTGTATCCATCATCCACCTGTTCTGGGGAGACCCGTCCGCGTCCATGGAGCCGATACGGGCGGCTGGCGCCAGGATGATCTGTACCGTCGGCGACGCTGGCGCGGCGAGGAGGGCGTTGGCTGCAGGCGCCAGCGCCCTGATTGCGCAGGGGGTCGAAGCCGGCGGCCACGTGCTCGGCGAGGTGCCGCTCAGAGATCTTCTGGGATCGGTGGTCCCGATCGCCGGGACGGTTCCGGTGGTGGCGGCCGGCGGCCTGGCCAACGCGGAAGACGTCGCCGAGGTAATGAGCCTGGGAGCTTCCGGCGCGCTCCTCGGAACCCGCTTCGTTGCCACCCGGGAGTCCATCTCGCACGATGACTACAAGCAGGCCCTGATCAAAGCGGGCGCGGATTCCACGGCGCGATCGGAGTGCTTTGAGATCGGATGGCCAAATGCGCCCCATCGGCATCTCAGCAATGAAACCTACACCAGCTGGGAACGGGCGGGTCGACCTGCAGCCGGCGCGAGGCCTGGCGAAGGCGATATCCTCCTGCGTGCGGGTGACATCGAGGTGCCACGGTACTCCGTCATGCCGCCCGAGCGCGGCATGGTCGGCAATGTCCGGGGCGCCGTCCTGTACGCCGGCACCGGCGTTGCGAGGATCGGTGATTGTCCAGATGCGGCTACCGTGGTCAGGGAACTGGCGTCGTTGCTGTGACGGGCTGCTGGCACAGCGGTTGCTCAGTCACCGCTGATTGGTACGGCGATCGGCGGCAGGCGCCAGGCAGCTGCCGGTCGGTTCCTTCAGACGAGATGTCGGCTTTTGGTCCCTTTCCGGTCGGAATCGTGCTTCGCAGCGAACGACCCAAAACGACCCTGAACAGACATTGTCGTCCCTCCGGTTTAGGCTCATCCGGGAGTCGTAACTGGATTAGGAGGCCGTGCAATGGGGTCCTCTCGGCTGGTTGATTGGATACAGATTGTTACCGGATTCGCGGTCGTAGTTGGTCTAATCCTCGTGATACTTGAGCTGCAGCAGGCGAGAGAAATCGCTCAGGCTCAGCTCGTTGCCGATCAATTCTCTCTTCGTGAATCCCAGCGAAATGCGCTGCTGGGCGAGAACCCGGCCAATTCGATCGCGAAGGCGTGTCGTTCCCCCGGAGATCTTACGGATGAAGACATCGAAATCTTGCACGCGTTTTACCATGGCTTGCTTGCGGAGCCCTTGCGGGTGGATTCGATTCGCACTCGAAGCGACTTCTATCAGAATGAAGAAATTCAGAGGATGACTGCCGTTCATTTCCGCACCATTCTTGGCACGCCGTATGGACGATACTGGTGGGAGCGCATTAGCGGCCTGTATGAGCAGATTAACCCGACGCTGGCAGCCGTCGGAAGCGAGACGATGCGAGAACTGGGCAACGAAGAGTTTGGTTGCTCAAGTTACCCGGACGGGTATCGGAAGTTGCTTGTCGGGAAGGAAAGCAATCCGTGAGCAGCAACGGTGCACTGGGTGGTGGGTAACGGCAGCTGCTGGCCGATCCCTGCCGTCGGTCTGGTGCCGCCCGGATGATCGCTCTCAGGCGATAAGCAGACCTTTTGCTGCGATGCGGCAACCCGCTTCCGACCCGAAGCTGTCAGTTCGGCCTCAGCCATTGGTTACCCGAAGAGCCGGTGCAGGCATTCAACGCGCGGGCAAGTAATCCAGAGAGCCAAGTTGAAGGCGGTCAGTCACCTGATTCGCCGCGGGATTTGGGCAGGCGCGGAGTCGATAGCAGGCAAAACCTCGCTGCGTTCTCCGACTGGGACTGGTGATTCGGTTAGCAAGCGTACCACTACGGCGGCGGCGCCCAGCCCGGCAGCCATTCTAGCGAACACAAACAGACCATTGGGGTCGAAAGTTCCGGTGAGTGCGGCGCGCCCGGCGGCCTGAGTGCGGTAGCGTACAGAGTACACTCGCTGGGCGGGGTATACGAGGTATTGGAATAGAAGCAAGTAAGTAAACAAGGTATTCGCGATGTTCAGGATAAAGAGTTTGGTTTTATGCGCGACGCTGATGGCCACCACCGGTTGCGCGGCGATCGCGGGCACCAGCGGAATTGCAACCGCGAGCCGGACCGGTGCGATTCACCAGGTGAATTTCGAGGAACATATGACCCCTGCGAACCTCTGGGTCCAACCGGGGGACGAAGTTCGATGGGTCAATCAGCGGAGCACACCGGTGACGTTGGAGTTCCTGGGGGATGCGCTGGACGACGTGACCTGCCAGTCGGGCTTCTCCAGTCTCCTGCGCAGACAACAGGAGTCGGCGAAGATCAGCCCGAACGAGAGCGCGAGCCTGTGCTTCGGAGAAGTCGGTACGGTGACCTACAACGCACGAGTGGACTCGGCCGTAGCTGGTGGCCAGTCGATAGAGTCCGGCATCATCCGCGTGGGCCAATAGGCCGAGAACCATAGGGGAGCGAAACAGATCCGGGGCCGTGTCGCTGGTGGTGGGCGCAGCAGCCTTAGCTGTTTCGTATCGGCGCCCGTTGGTCACGTTGCATGCAATGCTCGACCGTGCGGGGTGCCCTAACCTGGCAACGTAAAGCGGACATTCTTCAGAAGAAGGCACATGAACGGGTTCGGCCGGAAGCGGTCAGTCGCAACCACTACGCTCGGGCCGCTTCCGACCCGTTTCCGCAGTTCGCGTATAGAACGAACTGAGTTAGTCTCGCCGTAATCCTTGGGAGGTGCGCTGCCCGCCGATCATTTGAATGCCTGGCCTTCTCTATTGGCACACGTCGGTGTCATCGCGGGATTGGTGCTTCTCATCATACTTCGCTCTCTTGCCAAAGCGATGACGCCTGCAGAATCAAACTAGGAGCGCAGGTCAAAATCGGAACGGCAAAAGCCTTTGACTAGATGATCGTCCCTTGGCAAAGATAATCACCTCCGCAATGCGAGGAAAGAGAATGAGTGACACAGAGTCTAGGGCACCAGAGTTTATAGCGCTGGACGAAGCAGCCGCGATGAAGACGGGTACGCGGGTGACATTTATTCCGGGTATTCCTGCGTTGTATGCAGAGGCATTGAAAAACATCTGCTTTGTGAAAGGTGTGCCGCTCATCCGCGCACTTCACCCCATGATGGGCGTGGACAAAGAGACGGGAGAAGACCGGCAAGCGAGGCTCTACGAACTCACCAGTCAAACCAGCATCCCCACCATGTTCCACGATGAGGAGCGGCCACGAAATGTCTGGATTGAGCAGTTGGCGCTCGCTGAACGGATTGGTGCGCCGGGTACACCAAAGCTGATACCCGACAATTTCGAACAACGCACGGAGGTCTTGGGGCTGTGTGCGGTGGTGCTTGGCGAAGATGGGTTGGTTTGGAACATGAGAATTTTAGGCGACAGCCCGTTGGCTCAGAAGTATGGCTATAGCAAAGAGGCTAGTGCGGCCGCGCCGGGGAAAGTCGCTGAGGTGCTCAAGCTGATTGATGGTCGTCTTGCAGCTCAGGAGCAAAACGGTTCCCGTTACCTGGTCGGCGAAGCAGTGACCGCGGCCGATGTTTACTGGGCGACAATGAGCATGTGTGTGCTGGTACCCTCACCGGAGATCATGCCGCGCACCCATCAAAACAAGGGGATGTTGAAATACTTTGCGATGAACGGTCAGATCCCGGTCATCGCCGAGGCGCTATCAGAGCGTATGGAGAACCATCAACGCTATATCCTTAGCACCTACTGTGAGACGCCGGCTGTACTGGGTGGCGACCCCATTTAGGAAACGTTGTGCAAGGCTGGCTGCAGGTCGCGCCTCTGTTCATCCGGGTTCAATAGATGTCTGGTTGTGGCTAAACCGACATCCAACCGTACCGGTTCACCCAGCCACAGGACATGCCGCGCCCGGACAACGGCAGCCAATCTCGTTGACGGAGATCGGCTGCCCGGGGTCGCTGCGCCACGTCGTAGGAGACGTGCGCGTGATAGCCGGCTATTGCGCCCACGCCGGCACCTCCCCGATTTCGACGAACCGCAGCCTGAGAGCACCCGGCCCCAGCAATGCCTGCACCGCGCAGGCAACGGCGAGGAACAGCGGGTACTCCCAGCCGCCGCCTTCGTTGGTGAACAGCCAGCCGGCGCCGACGTGGGCCCAGGTTGCGCCGAGCGACACCACGGCGAGCGCGACGGCGGCCGGCCGGACGAGCACGCCGAACACCAGCGCCAAACCGCCGCCGATCTCCGCGGCGATCACGGCGTAGGCCGTGATGGTGGGCAGTCCCAGCGACTCGAAGAAGCCGAGCGTGCCGGCAAGCGTGAAGACGCCCAGCTTCAGGTAGGCGCTGTGCGCCAGAAAGATGATGCCGAGGGCGATGCGCAGCAGCGTCGGGCCGTAGGTCTCATAGCGTTGCATTTCCGGGATCCTCCATAGCAATCGAGCGCGTGCCACCCATTGTGCATTTGCAGTCGAAACATGAAATCATCCATTCAGGCACACTAAGTTTGCAGATTTGCAATGAACTGGAACGACCTGAAAGTCTTCATGGCCATCGCCGAGGCCGGCTCTCTCGCTGGTGCCGCCCGGACCCTGGGCCAGAACCACTCGACAGTATTCCGCCGCCTGAACGCCCTTGAGTCGACGGTACGCACGCGGCTGTTCGATCGGCTGCCCACCGGCTACGCGCTCACGCCGGTAGGCGAGCGCATGCTCGAGCTGGCGCGCCGTGCCGGCGACGCCATCCAGACCATCGACCGCGAACTGGCCGGCCGCGATCTCCAACCCACCGGTACGGTGCGGCTGACCACGGCGCCCAACCTGGCCCGCACCATCGTCCCGGCTGCGCTCAAGGCACTGCGCAGGAGCCATCCCGGCATCCGCGTCGAGGTCGCCGTCGGCGACAGCGACTACGACCTGAGCCGCCGCGAGGCCGATCTCGCACTGCGCGCGACGACGCGCCCGCCCGAGCACCTGGTCGGCCGGAAGGTCATGTCGCTCGACTGGTGGATCAGCGGCAGACGAAGGTCTGCCGTCGTGGGGGAAGACGACCTGGCCAAAGCAGACTTCATCGGCGCGGAACAGGCACTGATGCGCCTCGACGCGTTCCAGTGGCTGGAAAAGCAGCACGGCGATCGGATCGTCGCCCGGGCCAACGATCTCTCCACCATGGCGGCGCTGGCGAAAGCGGGCGTGGGGCTGGCGTTGCTGCCGTCGGACCAGCGCGAGAGCGGCCTGAAGCAACTGTATCGGGTGCAGGGTCTGTCCGGAGAGCTGTGGCTGCTGACCCATCCGGATCTGCGCCAGGTGCGGCGCATCCGGGCGGTGTGGGATGCGATCGTCGAGGCAATCGGCGTCGACTGAGCCCCGTCCGCTGCCGCGCCGCACCCGCCTTGCGCGGAATTCGGGACCGCCGTGCGGGAGCCGGGCGCCGGCTACAGGACCGTCCGGCCGCGCTAAACTGTGCGCATGACGGATCTGGTCAGCGCAGTGACTCATCTGGAGCGCCGCGATTGGGAAGCCGCGCATCGCATCGTCCAGGAGGACGAGGCGCCGCTGGCCTGCTGGGCCCACGGCATCGTCCATCTGATGGAGGGGGACGAAGGCAACGCCGGCTACTGGTATCGCCGCGCCGGACGAGCGCTGCCGGCGCCGGATGGCCGCCGCATTCCGGCCGAGATCCGGGCGCTCAGCTCAGCGCTCGCCCAGCAGCAGTGAGTCAGGCGGCCTTTCCCCTGGCTAAGTCGCGGACATCGGACGCCGACAGCGCGCGCCCGCCGATGGCCCAGTCGCCGCTCTCGAACTCCTGCACCCGCACCCAGGTGACGCTGCGCATGTTCTCGCCCTCGACCTCGATCATCGCGCGGGTGACCTTGTCGATGAGCTGGCGCTTCTGCTCGGGGGAAAAGACGTCCTTGATGACGTCGATGGTGACCAGTGGCATATCGTTGCTCCTTCAGGATTGCAGTTGTGAATTCAGGTGGTCGACGACCTCGCGCATCGGCCCGCTTGGGCTGAACTCCAGCGCCTCGTAGTCTTCGTCCACCCGGACGGTGTGGCCCGGCGGCCAGTAGTAGACCTCGCCGGCCCGAACCAGCTCCTCGCTGCCGTCCGCGTAGGTCACGCGAATCGAGCCCTTCAGCACCGTGCCCCAGTGCGGGCACTGGCAGAGATCCTGCGGCAGTCCCTCCAGCAGGGGCGTCGCGTCGGCGCCCGCAGGAAAGCGGATCCGGGCGACGTTGAGGTCGGCCCAATCGCTGGACTGGATGCAGATGTCGCCTGCCTGCAGGCGGACGGGCAGTTGTTTCGGATCGTGTTGCATGGCGATCTCCTCGACTTGCGCTACCACCGACGGTATGGCGGTGAGCGGGCCCAGTGTCCGCAAAGCTCCGGCTACGCGCTTGTAGAAGGTCTGTAGAACGCCTGGATATCTCCCGGAGATTGCCCGGCGCCGGTGTATGCTACGGCGCATGATCTACCGCTTCGGTCCATTCGAACTCGATACCGCGAAGGTCGAGTTGCGCGCCGAGGGTGCGGTCCGTCCGCTGGAACCCCAGGTCTTCTCCCTGCTCGCCCTGCTGGTCGAAAACCGCGAGCGTCTGGTGACGACCGACGAGCTCATCGAGAAGATCTGGGAAGGCCGCGTGGTCTCCGACGCGGCGGTTTCGAGTCGCATCAAATCGGCGCGCCAGGCGCTCGGGGACGACGGGCGCCGTCAGGCGTATCTGCGCACACTGCCCAGGCAGGGCTTCCGCTTCGTGGCCGACGTCAGCGTCGAACGCGCCCCGGCCCCTTCGCCAGTCCCCGCCGCCGCCGAGCAGCCCTCGATTGCGGTGTTGCCTTTCCAGCGCATCGGCGACCCCACGCAGCACGCGGCCATCGCCGAAGGTCTGCCCCACGACCTGATCACCGAACTCGCGCGCTTGCGCTGGCTGTTCGTTACCGCGCGGGGTTCATCGTTTCGCCTCGGCGGCGAGATCGACCCCGCCGAAGCCGGCCGCCTGCTGGGAGTGCGTTACTGTCTCTCCGGAACCGCGGAAGTCAGCGGCGATCGGCTCGCTGTCGTCGTCGAACTCACAGACACGCGCACGGGCGGAATCGTCTGGGCCGAGCGATTCTCCGGCCGTGTCGCCGAAGTACATGCCTTCCGTGCGGAAATCACCGCGCAGACCCTGGTGGCACTGGAGCTGCGCATCCCGCTCCACGAAGCCGACGCGGCGGGACTCGCCGTGAGCGAGAACCTCGACGCGTGGTCGTCGTATCACCTCGGACTGCAGCACATGTTCCGCTTCAACCGCGCAGACAACGTGGCAGCCGGCTCGCTGTTCGAGCAGGCCGTGAAGCAGGATCCACGCTTCGCCCGCGCCCACGCCGGTCTGTCGTTCGTGCACTTCCAGAACGCCTTCCTGCGCCACACGCCCGATCCGGCGCAGGAGACTCGACTCGCCCGACACTTCGCCAGCCTGGCCCTGGATCTCGATCCCCTCGACCCGTTCGTGCAGTTTGCCATGGGCCGCAGCTACTGGCTGGACGGTGATCTGGGGACCAGTCTCCACTGGCTCGAGCGGGCCACCGAGATCAGCCCGAACTACGCCCAGGGCATCTATGCCCTCGGCTGGACGGAAACGCTGGCCGGCGACGCGCTGGCCGGTCGCGCGCACGTGGACCTGGCCATGCGGCTGAGTCCCCTCGATCCGCTGCACTACGCCATGCAGGCAACCCGGGCGCTCGCGCACCTCGCTCAGCACGAGGAGCAGGAGGCCGCGGGATGGGCCGAACGGGCCGCTCACGCGCCGGGTGCGCATGCGCTGATCGCCATGATCGCCGCGGCCGTGCACGCCATCGCGGGCAACGCCGAGCGCGCCCGCGCCTGGACCGAGAACGCGCTCAGGCGCAACCCGGCTCTGAGCCGCGAACATTTCTTCCGGGCATTTCCCATGCGCGATCCGGTGGAGCGGGCGCGCGTCGACGAGGCATTGAAGGCGTTGGGCGTCTGAGAGACCTGCTCGAGGGCGCGACGGATCTCGCTCTCGCGGTCCGTATAAGTGCCAATGGACACCCTTTCAGCTGCTGCCCACAATGAATCGATGAGCGTATCCCCGCAGACGCAACCCGACCAGCTGGACGACATGGCCGACGAGGTACGCGCCGTGCTTCGCAGTGAGCACAAGCGCGGCCGGCTGGGCCTGACGGCCTGGGCGGCGGCCGTCGTGGCCGTGGCCGCCCTGATCACGTGGTGGCTGTGGCCCCGGACCGAGACCGTCGTCTGGCAGGCTCACGTGGTCGACCGCGGCGACATGCTGCTCACCGCAACCGCCACCGGCAATCTGGAACCGAAGCGCGAAGTCACGGTGGGCGCCGAGATCTCCGGACTCATCACCGAGGTTCTGGTCACGGAGAACGACCCGGTACGACAGGGTCAGGTGCTGGCCCGGTTCGATACCGAGGAACTCGCCGTGAACCTGGAGCAGGCCGAGGCGCGTCTCGCCCTGGCGGTGGCGTCCGTCACGGAGAGCGAGGCGACCCTGGAAGAAGCGCGCCTCGACGAACAGCGCACCCAGGGCGTGTTCGATCGGGGGCTGGCCCCGGAGGCCGATCTCGATCGCGCCCGGGCGGCCCGGGAGCGGGCGGCGGCGAGAGTCAGCTCGTCCCAGGCCTCGGTGCGGGAAGCACGCGCCAGCGTGTCGGTGGCACGGACGCGTCTCGGTAAGGCGGTGATCACCTCCCCCATCGACGGCGTGGTGCTGGACCGCAACATCGAACCCGGCAATGCCGTGGCCGCCAGCTTCCAGACCCCGCAGCTGTTCCTGCTCGCCGAGGATCTGCGGCAGATGGAACTGCACATCGCTCTCGACGAGGCCGACGTAGCGCTGGTGGAAGCCGGGCAACCGGCCACCTTCGCCGTCGATGCCTGGCCCAACGAGGCGTTCGAGGCGCGGGTTCTCGAGGTTTACCTGTACCCGACGGTGGAAAACAACGTGGTCACCTACACCACCGTGCTCAGCGCGGACAATGCCGACGGCCGCCTCAAGCCCGGCATGACGGCAACTGCCACCATCACCACGGGCGAGCGCCCCGACGTGCTGCGCGTACCCAACCAGGCGCTGCGCTTCAAGCCGCCGCAGCTGGACACCGCCGTGGGGATTCAATTCGGGCCGCCGGGGCGCTCCACGCAACGCGAAGCCGACAGCGGCAGCACGGTCTGGCGGCTGCGCGACGGGCAACCGCAACGCGTGCCCATCCGCACCGGCCACACGGACGGGCGCTACACCGAGGTGCTGAGCGACGAACTGGCCGCCGGCGACGAAATCCTGATCGGATCCGGCACCGGTGCCCGGGGCAACTAGCAGCGCGCCGGTCGCCCTGGCCGCGCCGCAGGATCCCCGGGACGCACCGGTCGTTCTGCAGCTGCGCGACGTCTACAAGATCTACGGTTCCGGGTCTACCGAGGTGCGCGCGCTGGACGGTGTGACCCTGGACATCACCGCCAGTGAGTTCGTCGCGGTGATGGGTCCGAGCGGCTCCGGCAAGTCCACGTGCATGAACATCCTCGGCTGCCTGGACGTTCCTTCGGCGGGAACCTACCGGTTCCGCGGCATCGATGTGGGCAAGCTGGATCGCGACGAGCTGGCGCTGCTGCGCCGCCACTTCATGGGCTTCGTGTTTCAGAGCTTCAACCTGCTGCCGCGGGTCGATGCCCTGCGCAACGTCGAGCTGCCCCTGGTCTATCAGGGCGTGCCGCGGGCCGAGCGCAGGGATCGGGCGCTGGACGCCCTGGGCGCGGTGGGGCTGAGCAATCGCGCCCGCGCCACGTCCGGCCAGCTTTCCGGCGGTCAGCAGCAGCGGGTCGCCATCGCCCGGGCACTGGTGACAGAGCCGCCGCTGCTGCTGGCGGACGAACCCACCGGAAACCTGGACACGACCACCTCGCGGGATCTCATGGAGCTGTTCGTCTCGATCCGCCGCGAGCGCCGGCTCACCATCGCCATGGTCACCCACGAACCGGACATCGCCGCCTATGCCGATCGGGTGCTGTACTTCGTCGACGGCCGGGTGGTGAAGGACGGGCCGCCGCAACAGGTGCTGGCGTGAACGTCGTCGACACGCTGCTGATCGCCCTGCAGGCCATCGGCCGCAACAAGCTGCGTTCGTTCCTGACCGCGCTCGGCATCATCATCGGCGTGGCGAGCGTCGTGGCCATGGTGCAGCTCGGCCAGTCCGCGACCCTGGCCGTGACCGACCAGATCGCCAGCATCGGCTCGAATCTGCTGTTCGTATCGCCGGGCACGAACCGGCGCGGGCCCGGCGGCGTGAGCACCGCGGCGGAGCCGTTCGAAATGGACGACGTGCAGGCGATCAGGGAGGAGATCGACGGCGTCCGCGTCGCGCCGGCCGCCATCCGCTCGGCCACGGCGGTCTACGGCAATGCCAACCAGACGGTGAGCGTCACCGGCACCACCAACGAGTACTTCACGGTACGCAATCACGACGTCGTGGAGGGGCGCCGTTTCGAGGAGAGCGAGCTGACCTCGGGCGCCGCCGTCTGCATCGTCGGCGCGACCCTCGTCGACGAGCTCTATCTTGGCCAGGATCCCCTCGGCACGCTGCTGCGCGTCAACCGCACCGCCTGCCGGGTCGTCGGCGTGCTGGAAACCAAGGGCAGCTCCATGGGCCAGGATCCCGACAAGACCCTGCTCATGCCGATCAAGGCCGCGCAGCGGCGCCTGGTCGGCAGTCTGGACGTGCACACGATCTTCATCTCCGCCATCGCCGACGGCGCCACGGAGCGGGTGAAGGCCGACGTGGAGTCGCTGCTGCGCCAGCGCCGGCACGTCGCCCCGGACGACGAGGACGACTTCAACGTATTCGATACTCAGGATGTGGTGGAGGCGCTGGAGCAGACCACCGGCACGCTGACCGTGTTTCTTGGCGCCATTGCGGCGGTGTCGCTGCTGGTCGGCGGCATCGGCATCATGAACATCATGCTCGTTTCCGTCACCGAGCGGACCCGCGAGATCGGCATCAGGCTGGCCATCGGCGCCCGCATGGGCGACATCCTCCGGCAGTTCCTGGTGGAGGCCGTGGTGCTCTCCACCATCGGCGGCGTAATCGGTCTGGTGCTCGGCACCGGCGGCACCTGGGCGGCCACCGCACAGCTCGACATGCCGCTGGTGCTGTCGCCGGGCATCATGCTGCTCGGGTTTTCGTTCTCGGTGTTCATCGGCATCGCCTTCGGCCTGATCCCGGCGCGCAAGGCGGCGGGGCTGAATCCCATCGATGCGCTGCGCGCGGAGTGACCGGCGCGCAGGTCCGCAGCGCCCGTCTAGTCCTCGAACCCGACGAACACCACCGCCTCGTCGACGCTCTTGCGCTTCGACACCACCGCGTTCGCGGGAAACGTCTCGTCCGGATAGCCCAGCGCCACGCAGATCATGATCACCTGGTCGTCGGGGATGGCGGCGTGCTCGCGAACCACCGGTGACTGCATGATGCCCTGACTGTTCACCACGCAGCCGAGGCCCTTGGACCAGGCCGCATTGACCAGCGCGTTGGTCACGGCGCCGCAGTCGAACGGCGCGATGTCGCCACCGTGGATCGAGCGGTCGTAGGTCACCACGACGCAGGCCGGGGCATCGAACTGGCGGAATCCGCGCAGTACCCAGTCCTTGCGTTTCTCCTTGTCGCCCCAGTCGATGTCCATGGCTTCGAACAGCTGGCCGGCGACCTCCTTCTGACGTTCCCGATGCACGCCCTGATACGCGCCGTGGCTGCGGAACTCCCGGGACGCCGGCACGCCGGCGAGATTGCGTTCGGTATTGCCGCGGCGGATGCGGTCCAGCGGCTCGCCGGTGACCACGTAGAAGTTCCAGGGCTGGGTGTTCAGCGACGACGGCGCGCGCATCGCCAGTTCGATCACTTCTCTGACCAATGCCTTCGGCACCGGCTCCGGCTTGTAGCCGCGAATGCTGCGGCGACCCATAACGACATCCTCGTACTCCAACGGTCCACTCCCAGGCTGAAAAGCCCGCAATTCTACCCGGGATCGCTGGCAGGAGAGTGCGATCGGCCACGAATCCCGGCCTTGACCCGCGGCGCCACCTCTGTGAACAACCGCTCGAGACTCGCCGCCATCTGCTCCGCCCGCAGTCCCGGGGGCACGGCCATGGTCACCACGTCAGTGATGCCGAAGGCTTCGATGAATCCGGTCAGCTCGCTGACGCAGTGATCGACGTCGCCCACGATCCACGTCTGCGGAATGGGTTCGCCGTCCTCGCCCAGGCCTTCGCCGCTCTCTTCGAAGAACCGCTGATACAGCGCCATGCGATAACGCTCCGCCGCGCGCACCAGCGGCCAGTCGGTGTTGCGATCGTCGGTCACGAGCACGCTGCGGATGATGCCGACGCGCTGGTCGGCGGGATCGCGGCCGTCGGCGCGCAGGGCGGCCACCCAGGGATCGAACGAACGCCGCTTCAGCCCCTGGGGCAGATAGTGGCTCCGGTAGCGGGCGGCGCGCTCAGCGCCGGCCTCGGACATGCCGGCGATCCACAGCGGCGGGCCGCCCTCCTGAACGTATCCGGGCGTGATGACGACGTCGTCGAACCGGTAGCGCCTGCCGTGGTAGCTGAAGCGTTCGCCGCTGAAGCAGCGCTGCAGGATCTCGATGCCTTCGTCCATCAGCGAAACCCGCCGGCTCAGCGGAATGCCGAAGCCGCGGAACTCGTGGGGCGCATAGCCCATGCCGAGCCCCAGCTCCACCCTGCCGTTGGAAATGTTGTCCAGCACCGCCAGATCTTCGGCCAGGCGGATCGGATGGTTGAACGGCATCAGGCAGATGTCGGTGCCGAAGCGCACCCGCTCGGTCAGCGCCGCCATGGCCCCGGCCACAGGCACCCAGCTCGGCAGGTAGCCATCCTCGACGAAATGGTGCTCGGTGAACCACACCACGTCCGCACCCAGGGTATCGAGCCAGCGGACCTGTTCCAGGATCTCCTGATAGAGCACGCGGTCCGGCACGCCGGAATCGGGCGGGTTGCGGAAGTCGTAGCTGACGCCGAATCGAAGCTCGTGCATGGCTGCCCTCCCCGGCTGCGTCCAGGGCCATGCTACACGACGCCACCGATCGTCTTCTGATAGATTCTGCAGGACGCGACCTGCCAGAGACCGACGATGAACCAGCGCTTCGCGGCCATCGCCGCCACGACCACCCTGATTTTGGGCCTGCCGCTGTCGGCCCTGGCTGAAGCCCCCATCGTGCAGCCCGGCGCCCCGGGCGAGCCTGCCCGGGAGCTCAGCGCCGACGAGGCGATCGAGGTCGCCAACACCGGCTACTCGCCCGCCGACGTGCTGTTCATGCAGGACATGATTCCCCACCACCATCAGGCCATCGAGATGGCCGAACTGGTGGCGCAGCGGACCAACCGGCCGGAACTGATCGACGTGGCCGGGCGCATCAACGCCTCCCAGGGCGACGAGATCGCGTTCATGCAGCAGTGGCTGCGCGAGCGCGGCCAGCGGGTTCCCGACCCCACGGCGCACGCGGCGATGCACACCAGCCATCAGATGGCCGGCATGGCCACGCCCGAACAGATGGCCGAACTCGCGAGCCTCGACGGCACCGAGTTCGACCGGCTCTTCCTGCAGCTCATGATCAGACACCACGACGGCGCGGTAACCATGGTCGAAGAGCTTCTCGATCAGGCCGGCTCCGCCTACGATCCGGTGCTGTTCGAGTTCACCACGGACATCACCAACGATCAGACCGCCGAGATCGAACGCATGAACGCGCTGCTGGTGAGCCTCTCGACCGACCCCCGAGCGGGCCTGGCGGCCGGATTCGACGATGCCGGCCAGGCGCTGTCGAACATGCAGCTCATCGCTTCGCTGGCCAAGCCGGCCGGGTTTTTCGATCCGGAAAACCCGGCGGAACTGCCGCCGCACCGGCTGAAGAAGGTCGACGCGGCCGCCCCGGAGAGCGGTGAGGACGGCGGTGAGGACAGCGCCGAATCAAGCGAACCGCAGCCGGATCCTGACGAGGCGCGCTATCCGTTGCTCACCTTTGCCAACACCGACCTGGCGTTCCGCGGCGACGTCATGGTCGCCGGCAACTACCACGGCTTCAACGTCTACCGGCTGCAGGACCACGGCGTGCCGACGCTCACCGCCTCGATCGTCTGCCCCGGCGGTCAGGGCGACGTCTCCATCGTCGGCGACCTGCTGATCATGTCGGTGGAGCAGACCCGGGGGCGCCTCGACTGCGGCCTGGAGGGGATCCGCGAAGACGTCAGCGCGGAGCGCTTCCGCGGCATCCGCATCTTCGACATCCGCGATCCCACCCGTCCGGTTCAGGTCGGCGCGGTGCAGACCTGCCGCGGTTCGCACACCCACTCGGTGGTTGCGGGCCCCGGCGCGGACGGCCGGATCATCGTCTACAACTCCGGCACCGCCAATGTGCGCGAGGAGGAAGAGCTCGACGGCTGCTTCGACGAATCTCCCGGCGACGACCGTACGGCGCTGTTCCGCATCGACGTCATCGAGATCCCCGTGGCGGATCCGAGCCGGTCGCGCATCATCGACAGCCCGGCGGTGTTCGCCGATCCGGAAACGGGCGTGCTGGCCGGACTGTGGCGCGGCGGCGACCACGGCGACGAAACCCAGGAGACGTATCAGACCGACCAGTGCCACGACATTACCGCGTTCCCCGAACTCGGCCTCGCCGCCGGCGCCTGTTCCGGCAACGGGATCATCTTCGACATCGCCGACCCCGCGAAGCCGCAGCGCATCGACGAGGTCGTCGACCGCGGTTTCGCGTACTGGCACTCGGCGACCTTCAACAACGACGGCACCAAGGTGCTGTTCACCGACGAGTGGGGCGGCGGCGGCCGGCCGCGCTGCCGGGCCCACGATCCCCTCGACTGGGGCGCCAACGCCATCTACGACATCGTCGATCGCAAGCTCGAGTTCCGCAGCCACTTCAAGATGCCGGCGCCGCAGGTCGAGCAGGAGAACTGCGTCGCCCACAACGGCTCGATCGTGCCGGTGCCCGGTCGCGACATCTTCGTGCAGGCCTGGTACCAGGGCGGCATCTCGGTGATCGACTTCACCGATTCGGCCAATCCCTTCGAGATCGCCTACTTCGATCGTGGACCCGTAGACGCGGAAGACCTGGTCCTCGGCGGGTTCTGGTCGGCGTACTGGTATCGCGGCAGGATCTACGGCACCGAGATCGCGCGCGGCGTCGACGTGCTGGCGCTCACGCCCAGCGACTATCTCAGCGGGAACGAGATCGCCGCGGCAGCGCTCGCCGATCAGGGCGCCGTGTTCAATCCGCAGCAGCAGTTCCGGGTGACGTGGCCCGCCGAGCCCGTGGTGGCCCGGGCCTATCTCGACCAGCTGAACCGCGGCGAAGCCCTGCCCGCGGCCTACGCCGCAGAGGTCGACACGGCACTGGCGGATTCGGCGGATCCGCTCGAATCAGGAGCGCGCGATGCCATGCTCGCCGCCCGGTTCGCCGCCCTGGCAGAACGAGCTTCCGGCATGAGCAGCAACGATGCCGCGACGCAGAGACGGCAGGCCGCTCTGGCAGAGACACTCGGCGCCCTGGCGGCCCGATTGCGCCGCTGACGCACCGGGCCGGTGACGGCTACATCGTCGAGGCAGGCTCTCTGAGCACCCGACCCGTGTACAGGCCGGACTCGCAGTCCATGACCTCGGCAAACGCAGCCTGATTGGCCCGCCCCGCCTCGGACGCGAGCCAGGCGGCATTGAAATCGGCGAAGCTGCCGATGTCTTCGTGAGCCACCAGATAGGCCAGGTCGGCCGGCGTGTTTGCCAGGAACGGCGTCCAGCGCTGCACCGCGACGGGCGCCTCGCCGTTGGCCTTCACGAACGCCTGCTCCGCGGAACTCACCTGCGCCATGGTGACGCCATCGCGCAGCGTGCAGGAATAGATCTCCACGGCGTCCTGAAGCGGCGTGGCGTCGTCGTCCGGGTAATTGTCGACCAGGTCCTCGACGAACCAGGTGTTGGCCCGACAATCCGCCACTTCGGCGAAACGCTTCTCGACCGCAGCGCTGAGCGGGCTGGCGTAGTAGTCCTGCAGGCCCCGCGCCATGGTCCTCAGGCTCGGCCACTCACCGATCCAGCCGTAGTCGCCTTCCATCGAGGCGCGGAACGGCAGCAGAACGGCTGCGAAGTAGCTGTTCAGCGCCTCGGAGTTCATTTTGTCGACCTGCTGGTTGAAGAACTCGGCCGACGCCCAGATGTCGTCGGGGCCCTTGCCCTCATGGAAGTCGCAGCGGAACGTTTCCATCACCGGGCCGGTGTCGGCGGTGTGAGAGTCGGCCAGCGCCAGCGGGCTGGCAAGCAGCATGGCAATCCAGAGTAGTCGTTGCATGATTCGTCCTTCCTTCAGATGAACACTGGTTTACGAAAGACGACGCGACGGCTTCGTGCGAACGGCGACTGCAGGAAAAGCACACAAAATGCGCCGTAGGTGCAGTCTCTGCCCGACGGGCCCATAACACCACCGTGGATAACCGATAAAGCCCGGCGGCCAGGAGATCCTTCTACGCTGCCGGCTCAAGTGCGGACACCGCCCGCGCCAGAGCGGACCCGCTGAGAAAGGCGGATTCGGCATCGCCGCCCAGACACCAGTCGCCGGCACATCCCAGGCCGAGTTCCGGCAGCCACAGGTGACTGATTCCCAGCGCTTTTTGAACAAGGGCGTAGCGCCAGCGGTGGGCCGCGCGGTAGACCACGGGTGGCAAATCGCCCACCAGCGCGCGCAACGCATCCATCAACTCCCGCTCCGCCGCGTGTTTGTCCAGCTCCAGGTTCACATCGGTCCACGGCTGCGCTGTTTGCAGAACCCAGCGGTCGGGCAGAGTGGAGCCCCCTGCCGGCCCTTGTCGCATGGCCTGCTCGAATACCGTACCCGCGGACACCTCGCCCAGGCAGTCGACCGCCTCGGCGAACCCGAGCAACAGCGTCCAGCACGGCAGCATCGTCACCCGGTCAAGGCCGGCCGGAACCCCCAGCCTGCTGTCGCCCAGCAGCTGCGCGATCTGCGGCGCCGGCTGGGTGGCGAGCACCACATCGAACGGGCCGGGCGCTGCGGGTCCACCGGCCAGCGCCAACCGCCATCCTGAGCCTGACCGGCACAGTCGCTCCACCCTCATCGAGCAATGGATGTCGAGCCGCTTCGCCAGCGGTCGCAGCATTTCCCACATGTCCGGCTGGCCGACGAACGCCTCCCCATCCCGGTCGGCCAGGGCCCGCGCCGAACCGCCAGAGATCAGCTCGCGGAGGAATTCAGCAAAGGCCGCCTCACGGGCATGAACGGCCGGCGCGCCATGGTTCCAACTCGCCCCCTGGCGCCGCCGGCTGGCCAGGCGGCCGCCGATGTCACCGCTCTTTTCGAACACCGTGACCGCCGCTCCGAGGGCCCTCAGGCGGTCCGCACAGACAAGGCCGGCCATACCCGCGCCGATGATGGCAATACGCTTTGCATTCATGCGCAGAAGCTAACGGACGCCCTATGAGGCCAACGTGAAACCGTGAAAGAACCCGGGTCCGCTGATGATGCGTCGTTCACCCGGCGTTCACACAGCGGGGCGCACTATTGCGTTCGAACTCTGACGAGTTCTCACCCCCGGGGCTGGTTCCCTCCTCCCCCCTCCCACAGCCCCGGGGGCCCCTCTTCCCACCCTCCTCCAATCCGTCAGACACTTTGCGGGTGGTTTCCTCGCCGGCGCGATATCGCTACCGTAGCCGCCATCAGGAGGGATGTTCCATGCAGACTCGATCATCGGTTCACGCCGCATGGCTCGTCGCCTGGGTGCTCGTCTTCACGGGCGCCGCCAGCGCAGAAACCGCCGCCAGCGCAGAAACCGCCGGCAGTGCGGACAGCCTGGGCCGCGTGGCTGCCCCGAAGGCCGGACCGACCGAGCAGCAGTACCAGGTGGCCGGACTCGAGCAGCCGGCGGAGATCGTGGTGGATGCCTGGGGCGTGCCCCACATCTACGCCGGCACCCACTACGACGCTTTTTTTGTGCAGGGATTCAACGCCGCCCGCGATCGCCTCTGGCAGATCGACCTGTGGCGGCGCCGCGGGCTGGGCCTGCTCTCGGAGGTGCTCGGCGACGCCTACCTGGCCCAGGACCGGGCCGCGCGCCTGTTCCTGTACCGCGGGGACATGTACCCGGAGTGGCTCGCCTACGGGTCCGACGCGAAGCGAATCGCCGAGGCTTTTACTGCCGGCATCAATGCCTTCGTCGGTCTGCTCGAGCAGAATCCCGAGCTGAGCCCGCCGGAATTCGCCCTGCTCGGCTATCGACCGTCGCTGTGGCACCCGGACGACGTGGTGCGCATCCGCAGCAACGGCCTGTGGCGCAACGTCACCAGCGAAGTGCGGCGTGCCCGCATCGCCTGCCGGCACGGGCTGGAAGCCGCGTCCCTGTGGAAGGTGCTGGAACCCGCCTGGACCCCTCGCATCCCCGACGGCCTGGATCCCTGCAGCATTCCCGAAGGCGTGGTAGACCAGTATCTGCTCGCCAAGGCCCCCGTGGACTTCTCGGCGGCCGTCTTCGCCGCCGCCAGCAGCGGGGATGCCGAACGCATTGCGGCGATGCGCCAGGCCGACCTGGCGCGGGAACTCGGCAGCAACAACTGGGGGGTCGCGCCCGGGCGCAGCGCCACCGGCCGGCCGATTCTCGCCGACGACCCGCACCGCGGTCACGCCGTGCCGTCGCTGCGTTACATGGCCCACCTGGTCGCGCCAGGGCTCGACGTCATCGGTGCCGGCGAGCCGGCGCTGCCCGGTATCTCCATCGGCCACAACCAGCGCATCGCCTTCGGCCTGACCATCTTTCCCATCGATCAGGAAGACCTGTACGTCTACGAACGCGCGGGCGAGGGCTACCGCTACCGCGGCCGGGTGGAGCCCTACACCACCGTGACCGAGACCGTGCCGGTGAAAGGCGGCGGCACGCGCCAGGTCAGCCTCGACTTCACCCGCCACGGACCCGTGGTGTACGAGACCGAGAACCGGGTGTTCGCCGTGCGCGCCGCCTGGCTGCAGCCCGGAATGGCACCCTATTTCGGCAGTGTGGAGTACATGCGCGCGCAGAACTGGCGCGAGTTCGTCGGCGCTCTCAACCGCTGGGGCGCACCGTCGGAGAACCAGGTGTACGCCGACGTCGACGGCAATATCGGCTACAAGCCCGCGGGACTGTTTCCGCGGCGCCGCAACTGGGATGGCCTGCTGCCGGTGCCCGGCGACGGCCGCTACGAGTGGGACGGCTACTTCGACATGGACGCGCTGCCCGAGGAGTACAATCCGGCCCGCGGCTTCACCGGCACCGCGAATGCCATGAACCTGCCGCCGGACTACCCCATCGCCGAGCGCCGCGTCGGATTCGAATGGTCCGCGCCCTGGCGTTACCGCCGGCTTTGGGAGGTGCTGGAGCGCCAGGACCAGCACACCGTGCAGGATTCTCTGGATCTACAGCGTGACTACGAGAGCGTGCTCGCCCGCCGGGTGATCGAGCACCTGCCGGAATCCGCCGGAGGCCCCGCCGGGGAAGCGCTCGCCATGCTGCGCGGCTGGGACCGGGTGCTCGGCCCGGACTCCGGCCCGGCGCTGCTCTACGCGCTGTGGTTCTACCGCCATCTGCCACCGGCCATGGCAGCCGCCCTGCTGCCCGAGGCGCCCGACGACCTGCAACCCCTGGATTCGCTGACCATACTCGACACCCTGCGCTACCCGGTGGGCCGGAGTGTGGCGCTGGACTCCCTGGCGCAGGCCTGGAACGCCGCCCGCGAGCAGTTTGGCGAGCCGGAGCGGTGGCGCTGGGGTGACCTGCACCAGATCCGCTTCGAGCATCCGCTGCTCGAGCGCGCCTCGGGAAGCCTGGCGGACGCCATGCGCTACCCACCGTATCCGCGCGGCGGCACCGGCAACACCACCAACAACACGTCGTTCGATCCGGAAGACTTCCTGGTCCAGTCCGGCGCGTCGTTCCGTATGGTGCTCGACGTGGGCAACTGGGACGCGGCGCGCATGACCAACGCGCCAGGGCAATCGGGCGACCCGCGCTCACCGTTCTACGACAACCTGCTGTCCGGCTGGGCCACCGATCGGAGCTTTCCCATGGTCTACTCGAGAGAGCAGGTAGACGCCAACAAGGTCCTGGTCGTACGCCTGACGCCGCGGGCTCCCGGCGGCGGCTGAATCCCGCGCGCCGACCCGATCATGGCCATGCAGCGCCCGGGCAAAGCGGGCAACCGCGATCGAACACCACGCGCCACACGCCCGGCCGTTCCCAGCGCCAGATGGTGGTGAATCGGGCGACGGTGTCGTTGCCGGAAAGAAACACCGCGTCTTCGGACAGGTGGCGCGAATTCTGCGAGATCGCGCTCCGCCAGACTGCGGGCGAACGCCCGTTCCGGACGGACCGTCATGGTACTCCCATGGATGTTGCCTGCCCGGGTGGGTACACTGCGCGGCTTTCGAAATCGGGAGCCAACGATGCCCGCTGCGCGCACCTTCGACGTCTTCGGTTCCACCCTGACCGCCCTCCAGTGGGGCGATCCGAACGGCGTGCCCACCTTCGCCCTGCACGGCTGGCTGGACAATGCCGCCACCTTCAACCGGCTGGCGCCCCTGCTCGGCGAGCTGAACCTGATCGCCCTGGACTTTGCCGGCCACGGCCACTCCGATCATCGCCCCGCGGGCGTGCACTACCATCCGCTGATGGACATTCAGGACGTGCTCGCCATCGCCGAGCAACTCGGCTGGGCGCGCTTCAATCTGATCGGTCACTCCATGGGCGCCGGCATCGCCACGGAGCTCGCCGGCCTGTTCCCGGAACGGGTGCTGCGCAGCGTGGCCGTCGACGGCTTTCTCGCCACCGGCGGTGCCGGTGCCGCAGAGCGCATGGACGACAACCGCGAGGCGCTGCAGCAGATGCTCGGCTCCGCCGGCAGGCGCGCGCCGGTCTACGCGAGCGTCGAAGACATGATCCGTCGGGTCACCCAGGCGACCGATCAGTCCTGGGAGGCGGCGGCCGAACTCGTCGCCCGCGGCCACCGGGCCACGGCCGAGGGTTTCACCTGGCGTACCGACCCGCGCATCCGTTTCCGCACGCCGCTGCGCATGGCGGCGGAGCATATCGGCGAACTGATGCGCCGCAGCACCTCGCCCGCCCTGCTGATCGTGGCCGACAGCGGCGACCGCTGGTACCTCGACGGGCTGGAGGATCGCCAGGCGGCTCATCCGAACCTCAAGCTGGCCAGGGTCGCTGGTCCCCATCACATTCACCTGGAACCCGACCACTACCGGGAAGTCGCCGCGCTCACGCGGTCGTTTCTCGGCCTGCACCTGCCGGAAGCCGCTCTGGAGTAGAGCGCGCCTGGCGCTGGCGCCTCAGTCCGGGGCCGGCGCGGACCGGTCCCGCGCCAGATAGACCAGGGGAATCGCGAGCGGGCCGATGAGCGCCGCAATGACGATCCAGAGCGACACGTTCAGGCCCTTGCGCTTCGCCACGGCGTAACAGGCTGCGGTACTCGCTACGACGATGGCGACGATCAGGTACGCCATGGCTACCCCCTGGTGCCTGGTGGGCCGCTAGCGGTACTTCGCCGCGGTGATGAACTGTCCGAAGGTTTCGCACCAGACCACCACGCTGCTGTAGGCCGACGGATCGATGGAAGCCGGTATCGGGACCAGGAAGTTTTCGAAGGTTTTCACGTCACCGACGCGCACCATCCGGGGTTTCACCCGCAGGAAGTCCGCTTCCGTCTCGACGAACTCCGGGGACAGATACAGCTTGTAGTCCGGCCCGGGCGCGAGACGACCGCTCAGGGCCACGGCATCGGGGGTGATGGAAACCGTCCCTTCGCCCCAGTGCAGCGCATCGCTCCCGGCGAGGTCGCGGCGGAACTCGGCCGCATACTCGGCCCGGTCAGCCACCGCCGCCACCTCGGTCTCGTCCGGCGCTGGCGGCGCGATCAGAATTGGCAGCGCGTAGATCCCGAGCGCGAAGCCGACCGCGCCGGCGATGCCATGGGTCACCAGGAGGATGAGCCATCTACTCACAGCAACAGACCTCCGGTTTGAATGGTCCCTCAACGCCCATGGTGCCTGGCCATTTCCGCCTCGCTGAGCCGCAGGAATCGCGCCGCGTTGTGGTAGAGGATGTCGCGCTTCTGCGGCTCGCTCAGAAACGGCGCCTGCTCAATGACATCGATACTGCGCTCGATCGCTTCCGGCCAGACCATGTGGTCCGAACCGAACATCACCCGGTTCTGGAACCCTGAGTCCACGATCGCCTCGAGATACCGGTAGAACGCGGCCGGCGGCTGGGTGAACACGATGACGCCAACGTCCACGTAAACCTGCGGGTGCGCGTAGAGCAGAGCCAGGAGATCGTCGAGCAGCGGGTAGCCGGCATGCATCACGTAGACGCGCAGACGCGGATGCCGCACGAGCACCTCCTCGAGCGTCAGGGCACTGTGCAGGGCCGCCCGATATCCCGTCGCGCCCAGGTAGATGGCGCCGGGCGGCCCGGTGCCGACATGTATTCCGACGGGGAGTTCCAGCTCTTCCGCCAGAGCCCAGTAAGGCTCCATTCGACGGTCGCCGGGGGCAATGCCAGCGTACTGATTGGTCACCTCGGCCAGAACCGCCAGGCGACCGTCGGCATGCAGCTGACGCAGGGCATCGGGCGACGGCGCATCCGGGCCGAGTTGAAACGTCAGGCCCGGAAAGAACCGTCCCGGCGCGGCCTGCATCCAGACGGCGACGCGATCCGACGTTCCGCTCAACACGCCGACGACATTGCGGCGGGACATCACGTCGATCGTCTGCACCATGAGTTCAGCATCGCTTTCCGGGGACCACAGCGGATCATCACAGGGCGGGTTCTTGAGCATGTTCATGAATACGTCGGCGTAGGGAACCGCCGGATCCCATGCCGGCATTGGATCGATCGGCGTGCAGATTGCGACGGGGGGTGGGCCCTGATCAGCGGCGGCCAGCGCATGCAGGTGCATATCGATGACCGGAGGAGGCGACTCCGCGAAAACGCTGGTGACGGCGGCCAGGAGCAACGCCGGCACGATCGAACAACAGCATCCGCGCCGATCGGGGCAGGACGACCGTGGCGACTGGTTAATCACCGCGCGTACGCCTTCTCGAACAGCTCCGCCAGAACCTCCAGATCGACGTCGTCGAGCTTGTTCACGTACAGACACCCGCCCGGGCCGACCTTGTGCTTGCCGAGGCGCTGCAACAGGCCGGAACGCTCATCGAAGCCGCCCAGATAGAACACCAGGGACTGCGCGCGGGGGGCGAAGCCGATACGGCAGATCTCAGCCGGTTTGCCGTTGGCGTAGGTGTACTCGCGCTTTCCGAAGCCGACGATGCTCGGCCCCCACATCGTCGGCTTCTGCCCGGATGCGGCACGCATGAGCTCGAGCACCACCTGGCTGTCCTTGCGTCGCCGCTCGTTCTTCACCGTTTCGAGGAACGCCTGGGGGCTGACGCCGGTCTGCTGTGTCTTCCTTTCCGCCACGGGTCACCTCAATCGGGAGGGGCTTCATCGTAGGCCGTGATGCCCTCCGGCAGCACCTCCCATGGCGCTCTCGAGCCGACGAAGATGTGCCTGTCGATGGCTACGCCGGGATCTCCGTTCACGCACCCGAGGGTAACTCCATGCACCTCGCCGCGAAACACGCCGCACAGCGTGGAGCCGCAGACGCTGCAGAACTGCAGACCGAATCCCTGCTCACTGGCGTAGGTGGTGAGCAGTTCCTCACCCGTCTTCCAGCGGAACTCGGCGGCATCCACCAGAGCATAGGCCGATGCCTGGGCGCTGAACGCCCTGCGGCAGCGCGAGCAATGGCACGACCTGGCATCGTGCAGCTTACCGTCGATCGCGTAACGGACGGCGCCACAGAAACACTCACCGGATATCGTCATGATTCGACTCTCGCTCCCTCAAGCTCGCGCTGTGATCTCGATCTGTCGGTCACGTACTCAGCCCGAAAGGCCGCGCGACTGGGCCGCCTGCAGTTCGCTCAGCACCCGCTGGGGATCCTTGGGGCTCAGCAGCACGACGAATCCGTCGGTGGTGGGCACATAGAGGACGTCGCGTCTTGAGGTCAAGGCGAGCAACGCCTTCGAACCGTCCTTCAGCTTGAACCAGCCGACGCTGTATCCGGGCAGACCGATACCATTGGTGCGCACCCTTGGCCGCAGCGGAGACGAGGCGTCAATGGTGACGATGCGGGCGTCTTCGAGATTCAGCGACGCCAGCGGCAGCGACCTGCCATAGAAAGGCAGAGAGAGGTTCAGGGAACCCTCCGCAATGGAGACTGGCATCCGCAGGGTCGACCAGGCGAACCAGGCGAACACGGTCGCAAGGCCGATGAACAACACGGCAAACGCGACGAGCGTGGCGAACACGCCCGCAGGCGGCGGTGTCAGCTCGAACTGCATGGGTGCCTCTGACTCACCAGCGGGCGTACGGGACAACCTCCTCGAATCATCTCCGCTTCTCCAGAGCCTGCTCGATCAGTTCGGAAGCACAGTGTACCGCCTCGACCTTGAGTGTCGATTCCAGCCTGGCAGGGTTGAGAAAATACCGGGCGCCGGCGCGGTCGCGGCGAAGGAAACCGAGATCGACGAGAAAACGCCTGCAGGTCACGTGGTCGACAACCGCTTCCATCTGTCCGAGCGCCCCCCGCAGGTAGCGATTGATCTCGATTTCGCTGTAGGGGTAGCGCCGGCGCATCCCGACGCAGAGAAGCGCGAGCACGATGTCGCGATGCCGGGGATTTTTCGGAATGCGTCGCAGGCTTCCCGTCACCAGGGCTTTGCCGATGGCGCTCGCCACGACCGCCACAGATGCGGGTTCCGTCGCGCCCACCGACGGCGAGCCGGCCGCACGCTCGATCTCATCGGGATGCCGCCAGCTAGCCAAGACTGTCGCGCCAGCAGCTGAGCGCCCATCGGGGGCTTGCACAAAGCAGGCGGCCGTCCACTTCGGTCGGGGTGAGCCAGTGCGTCACGTGGTCGATCTCCGACTTCGCCGGCACTTCCTCGAAGGCGCCGGCGGGCAGATGGAACCCCGAGGGCGTACTCACCGTGGCGATCCTGCCGTCGGCGTCCGCCATGATCGCGTAGGCTCCCGGGCGATCGAGGTAGGAGATTCCCGCCTCGCGGTGACCAAAGCGCTTCATGTCAACCACCGACCAGCATGTAGGTGGCGAGCTGATAGCACTCGCCCAGGACACCGATGCCGGCGATCAGGATCCCGAGGGTACCGACGGCCCTGCCCGCGACGAATCGCTGGATGAAGTCCGAGCCTGCGGTGACGCTGAAATAGACCGCCAGGCTGACGACCACGAGCGCGACGACAACAAACACCGAGGTCACGGCGAGAGCGATCACCTCGCCGACGGCCCAGCCCAGCGTCGCTCCACCCGCGCTCGCACGAATCAGAAGACCGACGAGGAAATAGATCACCACGACGACGAGGCCGATCGTAATCACCCGGGTCAGCAGGGCCTTCAGACTTCGCTCCAGCGCCGCTTCCGCCAGCTGGTCCGCAGCACCGCCCGGGCCACCGTTGCCACTGGCACGGATGCGGGCAATCGGCTCGGCGAGGCCGGCTACGAATCGAGCCAGTCGCTGTGCCGCCTTTGGAAACCGGACCTCGATCAGCGCCAGCGCAAACCCGATGATCTCCATAGGCAGCGTAAAGAACTGCAGGTTCGCCGCCACGGCGACATCGAAAAACTGACTCATTGCCACCGCGACCCTGCCCCGTCGAGCTGCCATTCTAGTGTACTAGCGAACGCCTCGAACCGGATCGACGGAGCGGTGAATCGATGTCAGTTTCGGACTCCGGTCAGGGCTCCGGCAGAGGCTTAATTCCAGTCACGCCGCCGAGTTTGGGAAGACTGTCATGGACCACCGTCCACGTCGCTCTCGAGTCGAAGAAGTAGTGGGCTTCGGGGTTTCGGTCGATGCTGCCGTGCAGCGATGCGAGCGTCACGTCGATCACCCGAGGCGGCGATCGGTCCTGGCCGAGGTGCCAGCAGAACATCTGCGAACCGCAGCCCGCGCAGAACTGGCGCCGCCCCAACGCCGAGCTCTCGTAGGTTGTGAGCTGTTCCGCGCCGGAGACGATCCGGAACTGCTCCGGCGCGACGCCGACCCAGGTGACGTAGCTCGCGCCATGGGGACGCCGACACATGGAGCAGTGGCAGTGGCCGCAGAACAGCGTCGGCAGGTCGATCTCGTACGCCACCGCACCACAGAGACAGCCGCCGGTCACAGGGCTCGAAGGAGCTGCTTCATCAGTCATAGCATCTGATCTCGATCAGATGGCGGTTCGGATCGTTGAAGTAAACGGTGGGTGCATCGCCGCGGGCCCCCGATTCGACACCGGGTCCCGTGTTCGATCCCACCGTATCAAACGTTGGACCGTAGTCGATGCCGGCCCCGCGGACCCGCTCGAAAACCTCCTCGAACGTCACCCTGGACACGGCGAACGCGTAATGCTCGAACCCGGGCGTGCCCCACGGTGCGAGCTGGATCTGGAAGTCCTCCGAGACCCTGATGATCGTGAACGGTCCGTCCGTTCCCTCGTCAGCGAACCCCATGATTTCCGTGTAGAAAGCCACGCTGGCATCAAGGTCATTGACCTTGAGGATGACATGGTCGAGCTTCGTCATCTGCTTTCTCCCCGGCGGATGCGCAAAGCGAGCCACACCTGCACCGCCGTGTACCCCAGTGCAGGCAGGCTCGTCAGCGGGGAGTGTATACGGAAGTGCGACGCCATCGCGCCAAGAGAGATCAGCGTCAGCATCATCAGCGCCGGAATGGCCAGGCGCCGTTTCAGCATCATCAGCGAACAGACAAACTGCATGAGAAAAACCGCGTAAAGGAACTCCGGCCAGTAACCGAACCGCTCAGACATGAGATGGCTGACGGCCTCGACAGCGGCAAACGCTGGGCCACCGACTGCGTAGGACACGAAAAGGAACCAGGCCGCGGCTCGCGGAGCCGCAGGCGGATAGTCGGCAAGTATCGTCATCGTACCCTCGCTGCCGCAATCGCTGCGGCCGTCGCGAGTTTGTGCTCGGCCCGCCACGGTGCCCCGAGCGATCGACCGAGAGCCTGCAGATGGGCTTCCACGTCCTTGCGTCCGAGTACCGTTGCCGCCTCGCGGAACACGTGTTCGCGGTCATACCAGAACACCGGCCAGCCGCGCGTTTCCGCGGCACCGGCCAGGGCCCGGCGATACATCACGGTGTCGGCCATCGTCTGCGCGCGATTGTCCTCGATGCGCGCTTCGATCGTGGGGGGAAGCTCAGGGCACACGCGGATCGCGATGCGCACGATCGGAACCGGCATCTCCGCGGCGAGTTCCTCGAGGGCCGTGCAGGCGCCGCGATCCGCGGCCTCCCGGACCCGCTCCACCAGTGCGACCGCTTCTGGCAGCGAGATATCCTTTGCCCACGGGCTGTCCCGGTAGCGGCCGACGGCCCAGGAGCCTTCGTGGTGATACGGATGCGTGGGCAGATCGTGCGTCAGATCGACGCGCCGGCGATCGAGAACCTGGCCGTCTGGGCCAACGCTGACCAGAACCGCGGAATTGCCGTGCTCGACGGAGCCGACAGTGGCGCCGCGTTCGGATCGACCTCTGGCCACGGATTCGTCCTCAGTAAGCCGATGCGTTCCCGTTCAGCCCAGCAGACCCTCGATGGGTACGTGCCGTGGACCCGCCTCGTCGCAGACGGCGTAGTTGCGACCACCATAGAACGCCACCCCCGCGTGCTCGCCGTTTCTGCCGAGCACGTAGAAGTTGACGTTGAAGTCCGGGTTGCCGTTCTCGCGCAGCAGCCGCGGGTCGGCGGTCTGGCTTTGAATGCGTTTGAGTGCCGCCATGCCCGCGTCTTTCGGATGCATGCCCTGGCGCATGAACTCCACCACCAGGAACGACGCCAGGCTGTACAGGTTCGCCTCCCCGCGTCCGGTGGAGCCCGCGGCGCCCACGTCGTTGTCGACGTACAGTCCGGCGCCGAGAATCGGCGAGTCGCCCACCCGGCCCGGGATCTTCCAGGCAAGGCCGCTGGTGGTGGTTACGCCGCAGACGTCGCCAGCGGCGTTGACGCCGCTGCAGTTGATGGTGCCGTGGTAGTGCTCCGGGTCGATCTTGCCTTCCGCCACCATTTCCCGGCCGACGCGTCGAGCGGCGGCGGCACGCTCTGCCGGGTTGGGATAGTGGGCGGGATCGGTGCGCCGCTTCCATTCCAGCCACAGCGACCGCGACCGATCGGTGTTGAGATCGTCCTCGATGGCAAAACCCAGGTTACGGGCGAAGCGCTGGGCGCCTTCCCCGACCAGCAGGTGATGGTCGGTGTTGTCGGCTACGGCGCGGGCCACCAGCGACGGCGTGCGCACCCCCTGCAGCGCGCCGACGCCGCCGGCGCGACGCCGCGGGCCGTGCATGCAGCAGGAATCCAGGGTCACGACGCCGTCGGCATCCGGCAGGCCACCGTAGCCGACGCTGGTGTCCTCGGGATCGAGTTCGACGATGTTCACCCCGGCGATGAGCGCGTCGAGTACGTCGCTGCCGGTCGTCATGCGGCGGAAGGCCAGCTCCACGCAGGTCAGCCCGTCCGCGTTCCGGCTCACGAAACCGTTGCCGGAGGCGATCACGGTTGCCCCGGGACCATTCAGCCGGATGGCAGGTGCAGCGCATCCTGCCGTTGCCGACGCGCCGACCGCGGCACTCGCGCCGATGAATGCCCGTCGATTGATCCCGTCAGCCATGGTCGTCGTCCCGTGGTCTGGTAATCGGTAAGGTCTGCCGCCTACTCGTCGAGGTAGCGGCGCTCCAGCGGCGCGTAGGCGTCGATGCGCCGGTCGCGCAGGAACGGCCAGCCCTGACGCTGAGCGGCAATGCGGGTGAAATCGAGCTCGACGTTCAACACCGTTTCCTCGTCGATACCGGCACGAGCGAGGATGGCGCCGTCCGGGCCAACCACGAAGCTCTGCCCCCAGAACTGAATGCCGCCCTTCCCGCTCGGATCCGGCTCGAAGCCCGTGCGGTTGATCGCGACGACGTAGCAGCCGTTGGCGATGGCGTGGCTGCGCTGAATCGTCTCCCAGGCGCCATGCTGCGCGGCACCGACCTGGTCCCGTTCTTCCGGGTGCCAGCCGATGGCGGTGGGATAGATCAGCACCTGTGCACCCATCAGCGCCGTCAGGCGCGCGGCTTCCGGGTACCACTGGTCCCAGCACACCAGCATGCCGAGCTTGGTGCGGCGCGTCGGGTAGACCTTGAAGCCGAGGTCACCGGGGGTGAAGTAGAACTTCTCGTAGAAACGCGGATCGTCGGGAATGTGCATCTTCCGGTACTTGCCCACGTAGCCGAGGTCGCCGTCCACCAGCGCCGAGGTGTTGTGGTACAGGCCCGGCGCACGCTCCTCGAACAGGCTCAGCGCGATGGCCACGTCGAGCTCCCGGGCAACGGACGCGAAGCGTTCGGTCGACGGCCCGGGAACCGCTTCCGCCAGCGCGAAGCGCTCATAGTCCTCGGTCTGGCAGAAGTAGCGCGAGCGGAAAAGCTCCGGCAGGCAGATCAGCTCGGCGCCGTCGGCTGCGGCCTCGCGTACCAGGCGCTCGGCTCTGTCCGTGTTCTCGTCGGGGTCGTCGGACATGGCCATCTGCAACACGCCGACCCGCAGCTTGCCGTAATCAGTCACGTTTCAGCACCTTGGTATCGAGATAAGTGGTCTCCTCGAACCGGCGCGTGTACTGGTTGAGGATCCGCATGCCCTCGTTGGGTTTCACCACACCGGCTTCGATCTTGTCCTTCACCAGGTCCGACATGAGCTTGTTCAGCTCGTTCGGGAAGTACTGCACCTGAGCCAGCATGTCCTGCACCGTGATGCCGCCGATCACTTTCTCGACGAAAAAATTGCCGGTCTCCTCGGCGCTGGCGTAGACGTGCACCTCGGAGACGCGGCCGAACAGGTTGTGGCTGTCGCCGAGAATCTCCTGATAGGCGCCGACCAGGAAGAAACCGAGGTAGTACGGCTCTCCCGGCGTGAAACGGTGCAGCGGCAGCCATTCGCTGGTGCCGCCGCCACCAACGTACTGCGCCACTTTGCCGTCGGAGTCGCAGGTCAGATCCACCACCTGAGCACGCCGATTCGGCTCTTCGTCGAGCCGGTGCAGGGGCATGGTCGGAAAGATCTGGCCGATGGCCCAGTGGTCGATGATCGAATGGAAGACCGAGAAGTCGCACAGATAGATGTCTGTGAGCTGGTCTTCGAGCTGGGTCTGCTCCGGCGGCGGCGGGTTCAACTGCATGACCTGCAGCCGCGCCAGAACCTCGCGGCAGATGCTCCAGTAGAGACTGTCCGCCTGGGCCAGCGATTCCACGTCGAGATAGCCCAGGCGCATCAGCTGGTCGGCCTCGGTGCGACCTTCCTGAGCATCGTGGAACGCTTCCAGCAGCGGCAGCAGCTCGTCAGTCTCGCGCGCCTCCTCGAGGGTCGTCGCCAGCGTCGTCACGACCGGCGCCGGATCGTCGTCGAGCAGCACCTCGAACGGCGCGTCCGGCCGATGCACGCCGAGCACGGGCACCACAAGCAGCGAGTGGTGGGCGGTGAGCGCGCGCCCCGACTCCGACACCAGCACCGGCTCCGGCACCTGGCGCGCCTGGCAGATTTCCTGCACGGCATAGACCACTGCGTTGGCATACTCCATGAGCGCGTAGTTGACGGCCGTGTCTTCGGAGCCGACGTAGCCGCCGCCGTAGTTCACGCCGAGACCGCCGCCGACGTCGAGGTACTGCACGCCGACGCCGCGGTGGCGCAGGTCCGCGTAGATCTGGGCAATCTCTTTGACCGCGGAACGCAGCACCTGGATGTTCGAGATCTGGCTGCCAAGGTGAAAGTGTAGAAGCTCCAGGCAATCGCTCATGCCGCGGCTCTCGAGCTCCTGGACCATGCGCATGACTTCGGGAATGGTGAGGCCGAACTTGGAACGATAGCCGCCGGAGGCATACCAGCGCCCGGAGCCGCGGGTGGAGAGTTTGACCCGCACCGCCATGCGCGGCCGCACCCCGCGCTCGTCGCCCAGAATCATCAGCTGATCGAACTCGCTGTACTTCTCGATGATCGGCAGCACCTTCTGGCCGAGCTGCTGGGCGTTCAGCATCAGCGCCAGCATGGTGTGGTCCTTCACGCCGTTGCACAGCAGCAGGCGTTGGTCCGCTACCAGCGGCAGGGCCGCGACGAGTTCGCACTTGGAGCCGCACTCGAGCCCCATGTCGAAGCGCTCGCCCGCGTCGAGCACCTCGTCCACCACCTCGTGAAGCTGGTTCACCTTGATCGGGTACACGCCCTGGTAGCGGTTGCCGTATCCCGATTCGTCGATGGCTTGGGCGAACGCTTCGTTGAGCCGCCGCACCCGGGCCCGCAGCACGTCCTGGAAGCGGATGATCATGGGCAGCGACACGCCCTCGGCCTGGGCGGCGGCGATGACCTCCGGGATGTCGATGCTGAGATCGCTGTCAGGCAGCGGACGCACGGCCATGTGCCCGGCGTCGTTCACGTGAAAGAACCCGTCGCCCCAGGTCTCGACGCCATAGAGGGCTTCCGCGTCGGCGGGCGAAAAGGCCGGCTCCGCGTTCGGATTGGCTGCCATTTACTGCTCCAGAACGTAGGCGAACATGAGCGGCGCGACGATGGTCGCGTCGGATTCGACGATGTAGCTCGGCGTGCTGGCCGTCAGTTTGCCCCAGGTGATCTTCTCGTTGGGGACCGCGCCGGAATAGGATCCGTAGCTGGTGGTGGAATCGCTGATCTGGCAGAAGTAAGCCCAGCGCGGAATGTCCTGCATGAGCAGATCCTGCGCCAGCATCGGCACCACGCAGATCGGGAAATCACCGGCGATGCCGCCGCCGATCTGGAAGAAGCCCATAGTGCTGTCGGCGGTCGCTTCCCGGTACCAGGTCGCCAGATAGGTCATGTACTCGATGCCGCTGCGCACCGTGTGCACGTTTTCGAGGTCACCGTTGATCACGTGGGCGGCAAAGATGTTGCCCAGCGACGAATCCTCCCAGCCCGGCACGATGATCGGCAGATCCTTGTCGCAGGCGGCCACCAGCCAGGAATCCTTCGGATCGATCTGGTAGCTGCCCTCGAGCGCCCCCGAGCGGATCATCCGGTACATGAACTCGTGGGGAAAGTACTGCTCCCCGGCCTTTTCCGCCGCCTGCCACTCGGCGACGACCACATGCTCGATCCGGCGGATCGCCTCCTCTTCGGGAATGCAGGTGTCGGTCACCCGGTTGAGGTGCTTCGACAGCAACATCTCTTCTTCCTGCGCGGTCAGATAGCGGTAGTTGGGCACCCGCAGGTAGTGGTCGTGGGCCACCAGGTTGAACAGATCTTCTTCCAGATTGGCGCCGGTGCAGGTGATGGCGTGGACCTTGTCCTGACGGATCATCTCCGCCAGCGACAGACCGAGCTCCGCCGTGCTCATGGCGCCGGCCAGGGTCACCATCATCTTGCCGCCGCCGTCCAGGTGATCGACGTAGGCCTGGGCGGCGTCCACCAGCGCAGCGGCGTTGAAGTGCCGGTAGTGATGCTTGATGAAGTCCTTGATAGCCGCCAAAGGCGCCTCCTCGGGGCGTGAATGAGCGCACAAGGGTACGGCCCGGTGCGCAGCGGCGCAACGCGACGGCACCTACAGCGCCTGGCTGTAGCCTGCGGCTACAGCCGCCGTGCGCCGCGTGTAGCAGCGCCTAGCCGCCGCCTTCGGCGGCGGCCGGAATCTGCTGGCTCAGACAGTGCAGCGTGCCGAGTCCCACCACGATGTCTCGGCAGTCGACACCGAGCACCTCGCGCCCGGGAAAGCAGCCTTCGATGACGGCCAGCGCGTCGGCGTCGCGGTCGCAGCCGAACACGGGCACCAGCACCAGTCCGTTGGCGATCAGGAAGTTCGCATAGCTCGCGGGCAGCCGCTCGCCGTCGTTGAGCAGTGCGTCCGGCATCGGCAGTTCCACCACCTCCAGGCTGCGGCCATCGGCCAGGCGGAAGGTCTCGAGCAGCTCGCGGTTCTCCTGCAGCGGCCGATGGTTCGGATCGGACGGATCCGCTTCCATGGCGGTGATCACCCGGTGCTCGGCCACGAAACGGGTTATGTCGTCGACGTGGCCGTCGGTGTCGTCGCCGACGATGCCGTCACCGAGCCAGAACACCTGCTCGGCGCCCAGATACTCATTGAGCAGCGCCTCGATCTCCCGCCGGGTGCGCTGCGGATTGCGGTTCGGGTTCAGCAGGCAGGCGCTGGTGGTCAGCAGCGCACCGGCACCGTTCACATCCAGCGAGCCGCCTTCGAGGATGTGATCCACGGCCACGACCGGCACGCCGAGCCGGGCCGCCATCTGCGGTGGCACGGCGTCGTCCAGATCGTAAGGCGGGTATTTGTCACCCCAGGCGTTGAAGCCGAAATCGAGCGCCGTGAGCCGGCCGTTCGCGTCCGTGACGAAGATGGCGCCGTGATCTCGGCACCAGGCATCGTTGGTGGCGATGCGTTCGAAGCTCAGCGCGTCATGCCGGGTGTCGTCCGGCAGCAGGGCGCGCACGTGATCCGCGTGGGCGTCGTCGAGCACGTTGATGTACACGCGCTCGCGCCGCGACAGCGCGGCGACGGCGAACGCCAGCGCCCGCTCGGCGCCGGCAAGCTGATTCGGCCAGGTGTCCGGGTTATGCGGCCAGGAGAACCAGGTACCGTGGTGGGGCGCCCACTCCGCCGGCATGGTGAAGCGGCTCATCGGACCGGCAGGTCCGCGAGCATCCGTTTCAGCGCGTCGACGAAAGCCAGCGGCTGGTCGAGGAACACGTGGTGCTGGGCGTGCTCGACGGCCACCGCTGGAAGTTCCTGGGGAATCAGCTCACGCAGATACTCGAGCGTACGCGCCGAGAACAGCTCGCTGTCTGCCCCGTAGATCAGGCCCACTGGCAGGGTCAGCGCCCGATAGTCGTCGGCGGTGCGCTCGACGTTCTTCAGGGTGCCGGGCAGGTCCTCGTCGAATTTCCAGGTCCAGCCGCCGCCGTCCACGGGCATCAGCGAGTTGCGCGCAATGTACTGCAGCACGTACTCGTTCTCGCACGGCTGCGGCGGCTGCAGGCGGAACCGCGCGAGCGCGGATTCCTTGTCCGGGTAGACCTTGGCGCGCCCGCCCATCGGCGGACGATCGGGCACCGGCTCGTCCGGGTGACGAATGCCGGAGTCGACCAGCACCAGAGCGCCGAAGCGCTCGGGAAACAACGTCATGGCCTTTACCGCCATGTAGCCGCCGAAGCTGTGGGCCACCACCACCACGTCGTTGCCGAAGCCGGCGTCGTCGCACACCGCCTTGATCTCTTCGGCGTAGGTAGTGCCGTCGTAGGCGTAGCGGAAGTCGGAGTCACCCATACCGGTGAGGTTCATGGCCGCGCAGCGATAGTCGTCGAGGAACTGCGGGGCGATGAAGTCCCACCAGTGGGCGTGCGCGTTCATGCCGTGGATGAACAGGATGCCGCGCTTGTCCGACGCGTCGGCGCCCCACAGCTGATAGGCGACGTCGCACTCGTCCACCTCCACGGCGCGTTCCTCGAACGGCGTCTCCACCGCCTCGAAGAACCACTCGGGAATGGTGCGGGTGTCGCCGCCGCGGTCGCGCCAGCTCACTACAGCCGTCCGAACCGCTTGAGGTGGAAGTCGACGTTGCCGAACAGGGTGTCGATGGTGGTGAGGCGCTTGAAGTAGTGGCCGACGGACAGCTCGTCGGTCATACCCATGCCGCCGTGCAGCTGAATGGCGCTCTGGCCGACGAAGCGGCCGGACTTGCCCACCTGAACCTTGAACGCCGACACCGCCTTCTGCGCCGCCGGGCCGTAGCCTTCGTCCAGGCGCATGGCGGCCATGAACATCAGCGACTTGGCCTGCTCGTGCTCCATGAACATGTCCACCATGCGGTGCTGCAGCACCTGGAACTGGCCGATGGGCTGACCGAACTGCTCGCGCTGCTTGCAGTACTCGACGGTGGCCTTGTACAGCACCTCCATGCCGCCCACCGCCTCGGAGCCGACCGCGAGAATGCCCTCGTCGATCACCTGCTCGAGCACCGGCAGGCCGGCATCCTTCTCGCCGAGCAACGCATCGCCCGGCACCTTCACACCGGAGAAGGTGATCTCCGAGGCGCGCAGGGCATCCACCGTGGGATAGTCACGGCGACTGATACCGGCGGAATCCGCGGGTACCAGGAACAGCGACACCCCGTCGCTGTCGCGCTGACTGCCGCTGGTCCGCGCCGACACCACCAGCAGGTCGGCTGAGGGTCCGTTCAGCACCACGGCCTTGTAGCCGTCGATGACCCACCCGTCACCGTCCGCTCTGGCCGTGGTGGTGATGTCGGCCAGGTTGTAGCGCGCCTGGGGCTCGGCGAAGGCGAGCGCACCCTGCTCGCTGCCGTTGATGATGCCGGCCAGGTGTTTCGCCTTCTGCTCCGCGCTGCCGGAGATCTTCAGCGCACCGCCGGCCAGCACCACGGTAGCCAGGAACGGCTCCACCACCAGGCCCTTGCCGAACTGTTCCAGCATCAGCATGGATTCCACCGCGCCGCCGCCGAAGCCGCCGTCGCCTTCCGTGAACGGCACACCCAGCCAGCCGAGCTCTGCGAAGGTGCGCCAGTGGTCGGTGGAGTACCCCGGGTCCTGCCTGACCGTCTTCTGGCGGGCATCGAAGGCGTAGTCGTTCTGAACGAACCGGGCCACGCTGTCCTGCAGCAGCGTCTGTTCGTCGGACAGTGAGAAATCCATAGCTTCCCCTCAAGTTTCCGGTCAGGGGCCCAGCAAACTGCGGGCGATCGTGTTGTGGTGATAGTCGCCGGTCACGTCGTCGAGCGGCGTGCCGGGCCGGGCCAGCGCCTGGGCGACCAGAGCGAGGGCGCCATCATGCCCGATCGGGCCTTCATTATCGATCAGCCGGGAATCGGGAAACGGCAGCGAATAATAGCCCAGGACGTCCCGGGTCAGCACGCCGAGGGCCCGCTCCAGCTCGACCTGGCGCACGCGCACCAGGGCTGCCCGCGCGGGCGTCCAGGCGCCCCGGGCCTGTCCGGCCAGAGCGCGCCGTTCCAGGGCTTCGAGACCGAGGAGATCGATCTCGATCTGCCCCAGCCGGACGGTGAACTCCGGCGACTCGAGCAGCGTGGTGTCAGCGTCGACGAACTGCGCCGCCGCCGCGCGCAGCGCATCGAGACGCGCGCGCTGACGGAACGCCTGCAGCGGCCACGCCCCCGGGATTGCGGCGACGCGATCCAGCGCTTCGTCCGCGCCGATCTCGAGCCAACGGTCCGCGTCGATCGCCAGCGCATCCAGGGTCAGCGTGGCGCTGTCGGTCGCGCCATCGAGGCCGGTCAGGGTCCGACGGTCGACGCCCGGACGCGTCAGATCGATCAGACACAATCGGTCGCTGCCAACGGCACAGAGCAGCCGCTGGGCGACGGCAGCACCCGGGACCGCCTCCAGGGTGCCGCTGAGGCACAGGTCGAAAGCGCCGCCGGCGCGGCTCGTCGCTTCGCTTGCCCCAGGATCAGCCGCCAACCCAGATGCCAGACCAGGGTCCAATCCAGGGAAAAGGGCCACACACCAGCGAACCCGGGCTTCGCGAATCTCCGGCAGCAGCTGGGCTTGCTGCGCGCGGCTGCCCGCGGCGATGAGCAGCGGCCCCACCAGGGCGGTGCCCACCGGATCCATCTCCGGCGCGCCCGCCCGCGCCGTCTCCATGGCCCACCTGCACTGGGCCGCCGCGTCCCAGCCGGCGCCGCCGTGGGCCACCGGCCAGCGCGGCACCGACCAGCCCCGTGCCACCAGCGCATCGAACCACGCGGCACGCGCGGCATCGCCCCGCCCGCGGGCGCTCCAGTGGTGCCGGATGAAGGCATGCTGCTCATCGCCCAAGCCGGGATCAGCGCCGCTGAAGTCCATGAGCACGGCAGCCTTCAGTCGGGCAGGCCCAGCACCCGCTTGGCGATGATGTTCTGCTGTACCTCGTTGGTACCGCCGTAGATGGTCACCGCCCGGCTCGCCAGGAACGAGCGCAGGGTGCCGATCTCGTCTTCGTCGAAGACGTCGCCTTCCCAGCCCACACCCCGGGTGCCCATGAGCTGCATCAGCAGGTCCTGACGCTCCCGGGCCAGGGTGGAGCCGAACAGCTTGAAGATGGACGTGGCCTCCCCCGGCGCCCCGCCGGCACGACTCTCCTCGCCGGCGCGCTGCTGGGTCAAAGCGAACGCCGCAGCGTTCATCTTCCAGTCGATCACCCGGCTGCGCAGCGCCGCTTCGGCGATGCGGCCGTCGCGCTCGCCCAGATAGGTGAGCGCGGTTTCCGCAACGTCCAGATCGACGGTCACGCCCACCGGCCGGGCCCGACCGGTGCGCGGCCCGAGACCGCCCTGACCCGAGCGTTCGTGCTGCAGCAGCCGTTTGCCCACCGTCCAGCCCTGGTTGAGTTCCCCCACCAGGTCCTCTTTGGCGGCCACGGCGTTGTCGAAGAAGGTCTCGCAGAACGGCGAGCTGCCGGAGATCAGGCGGATCGGTCGCACGGTCACGCCGGGCTGATCCATGGGCAGCAGCACGAAGCTGATGCCCCGGTGTTTCGGTGCCGCCGGATCGGTGCGCACCAGGGCAAACATCCAGTCCGCCGTCTGCGCGCCGGAGGTCCAGATCTTCTGGCCGTTGATCACGAACTCGTCGCCGCGATCCTCGGCCCGCGCCCGCAGGCTCGCCAGGTCCGAACCCGCTCCCGGCTCGCTGTAGCCCTGACACCAGGCCGCGCGGCCCTCGGCAATGGGCGTCAGATGCCGCTTCTTCTGGTCTTCGGTGCCGAATTCCAGCAGCGTCGGACCGAGCATGCGCGTGCCCATGTTCACCAGCGGCGGACGCGCGTCGATCGCCTCCATCTCCTGAAACAGCACCCGGGCCTCGGCGTCGGACAAACCGCCGCCACCGTACGCCGTGGGCCAGGTGGGCACCGTCCAGCCGCGCTCGGCCATGCGCTCGAGCCACAGGCGAGTGTCCCCGTCTGCGATCTCCACCTTGGTGCTGCCGTTCGGGATCTCGCCGGGGCCGCGGGCGCCGGCGGGGCAGTTGACCTCGAGCCAGGCACGGGTTTCTTCACGGAAGGCGGTCAGGTCGGACATGGTGGCTCTCCCAATCACTCGGGCGGGTACGTTCGCGCAGGCGGGGTGCGATGTAAAGACGGGGTCATTCCGGGTGGCGCGCGCGGCCGCCCCCGGAAAAGCACCTTTTCGAAAGCGGGCGTCGTTGTAGACGGACGGGCTCAGGTGTCGCCGGGAGCCTGAACATTCGAGAAGGTGTTTTCCGGGAGCGGGCTGCCGCGTGGCGGCAGCTAAGCCGTTTTCCTCGCGGAAAACGGCCCCGCACACCACCGAATTCACCCAAACCACCGCCGCTGCCGCGCCTTTCGCCCTGGCTGGTATGCGAGTCGCATACCGCGTGAGGCCTCCATACCCCTGCCAGCCAGGGTGTGGAAGGGCGTCGCGGCGGCCGCCGAGAATTGATTCGCGAAGCTTTCAGGCTCCCGGCTGCGAATGAGCCCCACCGACGACAACCACGCCCGCGCGCAGCGAATCAATTCTCGGCGGCCAGACTCCAACGACCTTCCACAACCCGACCTTCCACTACTTGCAGCGAGCAGGCACCATACCGGTCCGGCCGAGCGACGGCCGCAGCACCGCACAAAATGGGGGAGCCGGTCCATGAGCTACAACACCATCCAGTACGACGTCGACGACGGCATTCTCACGTTGACCCTGAACCGTCCGGACAAGCTGAACGCGTTCACCCGCGAGATGCTCTCCGAAATGATCGACGCGTTCGACCGTGCGGATGCGGACGACGCCGTGCGCTGCATCATCGTTACTGGCGCCGGGCGCGCGTTCTGCGCCGGCGCTGATCTGTCCGCGGGCGGCGCCACCTTCAACGCCGACGGCCGCGCCGACCGCGAGAGCGGCCTGCATCCGGACGGCGGCGGCATCCTGACCCTGCGCATCTACGAGCTGAAGAAGCCGATCATCGCGGCGATCAATGGTCCCGCAGTGGGGGTGGGCGTGACCATGACCCTGGCCATGGACATCCGCCTGGCCGCCGACAACGCCAAGTTCGGTTTCGTGTTCGCGCGCCGCGGCATCGTTCCGGAAGCGTGCTCGAGCTACTTCCTGACGCGCGCGGTAGGCATCAGCAAGGCGCTGGAGTGGTGCTACAGCGGCCGGGTGTTCCCGGCCAGCGAAGCCCTGGACGGCGGCCTGCTGCGCAGCCTGCACGCGCCCGATGCCCTGCTACCGGCAGCGCGCGAGATCGCCCGGGAGATCGCCGACAATACCTCGGCCATCTCGGTCACGCTGCTTCGCCAGATGATGTGGCGTATGCTTGGCGCCGATCACCCCATGGAGGCGCACAAGATCGACTCCCGGGGCATCTACTACACCGGTAGGTCGGCGGATGCGAGGGAAGGCGTCGAGTCGTTTCTGGAGAAGCGCCCGGCCCGTTTCCCCAACAAGGTCTCGAAGGACCTGCCGGAATTCTATCCCTGGTGGGAAGCGCGCAAGTTCGAATGAGCCCGGGCCCGCCACGCTGGAGAATCGCCGATGACCGAAGCACGCATCGCGCAGAAAGCGCCCTATCCGGTCGACGTCAAGGTCGGCCGCAAGGTCTTCTGGTGCGCCTGTGGCCGCAGCGCCCGGCAGCCGTTCTGCGACGGTTCCCACGAGGGCACCGACTTCACGCCGATGCCCTACCAGCCGGAGAAGGACGGCAAGCTGTTCTTCTGCGGCTGCAAGCGCACCGGTAGCGCGCCGCTGTGCGACGGTACCCACAACAGCCTGTAGACGGTCACTGCCATGCTGCGCCGGTTTTTCAAGAACCGACCACCGAGTTCCGCGAAGAAGCCAACGCGCCCGACTGATCCCGCGCCGCCTGAGACCCCGGCGGCTGCTCCAGCGCCGGCGTCGCCACTGGAGGCGCTGCTGCGCCTGCCGACGGCGCAGGCAGCAGCGAGCATCGACGCCGTCGACGCCGTCGACGACCTCATCGAACTGGCGCTGAAAGCGCGCGGCGAGCTGCGCGAACGGGTGCTGGCGCATCCGCGGCTGGCGCCGGCGCCAGCCCTGACCGCTCTCGAGAAGCGCTCCCGGGACAAGGACAAGACCGTCAATCGCCACGCCCGTCGGCAGCTCGATCGGCGCCGCACCCTGCTGCACGAGGCCGAAGCCGCAGGCAAACGCGCCGAGGAACTGGCGGCCGCCCTGACCCGCCGCGACAGCACCGGTCAGGACCGCGCCTGGCGCGAGCGTCAGCACGAGCTGCACCGGCGTCTCGAAGAGACGCTCGACGGCTACGCCACGACCGCACGACAACTGGCAGAGTTCGGCGACGTGCTGGCCGATCTCGAGACCCTGCGCGTGGATCGCGCTACCCTGCCGGCCGTCGATGAGCCCTCGGCGGGCGATGCGCCGGCAGCCGACGCGCCCACACCGGACGCGGCCAGCAGCGAACCGGCGAACCAGGCGCTGGCGGAACCATTCGAACCGCTGGTGGATGCCTTCCAGCGCCTCGATGCCGCCATGGCCGCCGGTCACCCGTTCGAGGCCATCGCCGCCGAACGCCAGAGCGTCACCGAACGCTGGCTGCGCGCCGCCGACCAGCACCCTCCGGAACCGGCCGAGCACCAGATCTTCGAGACCGTGTCGCACCGCTTCCACGAGCTCGCCGACGCCGTGCAGCGACTCGGCGCGGCCGCGGTGCCGGACGCACCGCCGGAGCCCTTGAGCTGGCCAGCGCCGGACACAGTGCCTGCGCGCACCGTGTGGAACGAGATTGCGCAGCGCGACCGGCAGCTGCACGAGCTCGAGCGTGCCGAACGCAGCGTGCGCTGGCCGCAATGGGCAGCGCCGACACCCGATCTGCGACGTCTGCGCGACTGCGTCGCGGCGCTGCGCACGGAGATCGCGCAGGCGCAGCAGCGTCGGGACCAGGAACTCACGGCGCTCACGGCCCATCTCGACGCGCTCGCGAGCGCCATCGACGACGGCCACCTCGGCCCGGCCCAGAGCCTGCTCGCCCAGGCGCGCGCGCGTCACGATGCCCTGCCCGCCGAAGCAACCCGCGAACTTGGCCGCCGGATCGGCCAGCAGGCGGCGCGGCTGGCGGAGTTGAAAGACTGGCAGACCTTCGCCACCACCCCGAAGCGCGAGTCCCTGGTCGAAGCGATCGCCACCCTGGCCCGGACCCCGCTGGCGCCGGCGGATCAGGCCGATCGCATCAAGTCCCTGCGCCAGCAGTGGCAGGCCCTGGGACCGATCACCCAGGCCGCCGACGGGCGCCTGGCCGACCGCTTCAACGCCGAGGCGGAGAAGGCCTTCGAGACCTGCCGTGCCTACTTCGCCGAGTTGGCGGAGCAGCGCAAGGCCAATCTGAACGAGCGCCGGCGGCTCTGCGACCAGCTCGAACGCTATCTGCAGGACACCGACTGGCGCAGCGCCGACATGAAGGCGGCCGAGCAGATCATGCGCACGGCCCGCGACGAGTGGCGCCTGTACCATCCCGTGGATCGCAATCCCGGGAAAGCCGTGGAGGCACGCTTCGAATCCCTGCAGGGCCAGCTCCACGACCGGGTCAAGGCGGAGTGGGATCGCAACCTGGCGGCCAAGCAGGCGCTCGTGACGGAAGCCGAGACGCTGATCGACGCCGATCTGGCGGTGGCGGAGAAAGTGGAGGCAGCGAAATCGCTGCAGCGGCGCTGGCGCGAAGTGGGCGTCACCCCGCGTCGACCCGATCAGCAGCTCTGGCAGGCGTTCCGCAAGGCCTGCGACCAGATCTTCGCTGCCCGCGAAGACGCGCGCCACGCGGAGGACGCCGCGCTCGCGGAACTGGAGCAGCGCCTGGCCGCCGACCTCGACGCCTTTGCGTCCCGTCTCGACACCCTGGATGTCAGCGCCGCCACGGACGCCGAACTGCGCGAATTCCGCCACCGCACCGGGGACCTCGAACGGCTGCCGGCTCATCGTCGGCGGGCATTGAGCGAGCGCCGACGCGCGCTGGAACAGGCCTACGGCGCGCTGCTCGCGCAGCGCGAGCGCCACCTCGCCAGACAGCGGCTGGCCGACGCCCGGCACTGGGACGTGACGGCCGCCGAGGCCGAGGCCGCGGGGGCCGGCGTGCCGTCGGCCGAGGATTCCGACGCCGTCTCCGAAGAGGTCGTGGCCGCGCGTCGCGCCTGCGGCGGCCCGGTGCCAACCGCCGACCTGCAGCGCCTCGCCGTGCGCGCCGAGCTGGCCGCCGGTCTGGCATCACCGGAGACGGATCAGGCCCTGCGCATGGAGGTTCAGGTGGAACGGCTGCAGGCCGGCCTGAGCGGTGGCGGCCGCGATCTGGACGTCGCGGCCCTGGCCGCGGCGTGGTGCCGGGTGGGGCCAAAAGACGCGAGCGTCGCGACACTGCGCGACCGCTTCTTCCGCGCCCTCGACGTACTGCACGAAGCCTGAGGCCGACTCGACCGGTCAGAACCGGATCGACAGACCGCCGTAGACGTTGCGGCCCGGCGCCGGCTCGAAGAAGCGGTTGAAGGACTGATTGATCCGCACGTTGCTGAAGTAGTCCTCGTCGAAGGCATTGTTCACGCCGACGAACAGGTTCCAGCCGATCCCGTCCCGCTCGATGCGCCGGCCGGCGCGCAGGTTGGCGACCCGGTAGTCGTCCACCCGCGCGGCGGCGCTGTTTGCGTCGTCGGCGTAGAAGCGGCCGACGTGGAGCACATCGGCGAACGCATACCAGCCGTCCGGGCGCACGTAAGCCAGCTCGACGAACACCTGATTTTCCGGAACGCCGGGATTGTCGTTGCCGTCGAGCACCGCCCCGGACGCGGTGAAGTCGTCGAACTCGAAGTCGTTGACGGTGACCGCCAGGGTTGCCGCCAGGGTTGCCGTGAACTGGTAGTCGAGGGCCAGCTCCACGCCGTCGCGGCTCGACTCGCCGGCGTTGCGGTAGAACACGTCGTCGGCCAGCTCGAAGGGCACCAGCTGATCCTGCAGGTCGATGCTGAATACCGACAGCGCATAGCGCAGGCGGCTGCCGACGATGCCTTTCGCACCGATCTCGTAGTTGGTGGAGGTCTGCGGATCCAGATTCGGGTTGATGCCCGCACCGCCGCCGGGGTCGCCGAACTGGGCGAAGGTCGGCGTCTCGAACGATGTCGACACGCTGGCGAACAGGTTGAGCCAGTCCCGGGCCGCATAGGTGAGCCCAGCCATCGGCGTGAACTCCGAGAACGACAGACTGTCCGAGTTGTCGCCGTTGCTCAGGAAGCGATCGTCCAGCGAGAACTCGATGTCCTCGTAGCGGCCCCCGGCGGTCAGCAGCAGCCTGTCGCTGAGCGCGAACTCGCCGAGCGCGTAGAGACTCAGCGTGTCCACCAGCTCGAACTGGTCTTCGTTCAGCGCGCCGCGCACGCCGTCCGGGCTCGCCGCCCAGCCCCGGCGGTCGTCCTCCTGATCGGTGAGCTCGACGCCGGTCACCAGCCGCAGCGGCCGCTCGGCCAGGGCGCCGGTGAAGGCGTACTCGGCGCCGCCACCCAGGTAGCGGCGGTCGAAGGCCGTATGGCCGACGAACGGACACGGCAGATTGCCGTCGAACTCCCGGGTCAGACCGTAGCCACGAACGCGCAGTTCATGGGACTCGTTAAAACGCTTGGAAACCACCACGCCGCCGCGGTACTGGTCCACCACCTCGCGGACGTTGCAGCGCACGTTGAGACTGCGCGCCTGGCTGCGCGGCCCGGAGGCGAGTTCGGCCGGGGTCAGCGCCCCGGGATCGCGGGCGATGGGCGAGTGCACGCCGGCGGCCACCGCACTGATACGCAGGGTGTCGTCGACGTCGACGTTGATCTTGGTGTTGAACACCGTCGCCTCGGATTCGGAGAAATCGCGAAAGCCCTCGGCGTCCAGATGGTGCACGCTGGCCAGGTAGCCCACCCGGCCACGGGTGCCGGACGCCTTCACCTGATACTTGCGCGTGCCGTACTCACCGGCGGTAGCGCGCAGCTCCACATAGGCGTCGTCTCCGGGCTGTCCCGAGCCCGCCGGCTCTTCGGTGTACATGTTGATGGCGCCGCCGGCCGACGTGCCGTAGAGCGCGCCGGAAGGTCCACGCACGACTTCGATGCGGCCCATGGAGCCCATGTCGAGATCGTCCACCTGGGCGGTTCCGTCCGGCGTGGTCACCGGAATGTCGTCCACCGTGAGATGCACGCCGGCGATACCGAACTGCGCCTGGGCGCCGAAACCGCGGATGGAAATGCGCAGATCCTGGTTGAAGTTGTAGCGGTTCTGGAAGAACACCCCGGGAACCCGATTCAGCGCCTCGTCGATGCCGAGCTGCTGGCGCGCGAGCTGGATGTCGCGCGCCTCCACCACGCTAACCGCCAGCGGCACCCGAATCTCGCTCTGCTGGATGCGGGTCGAGCGCACCACCACCTCCTCGATGGGGGCGGTGGCCGCAGAGGCCGTCGCGGCGAGTAGCGGCGTCAGAGCCAGCAGCGGCAGCCGCCGTGCGGTCGTTCCCATGAGTCCCCCTCAGTCGAGCGAAGCCCGCAAGCCTACGTGGCGGCGCGGGTCCTGCCAACCTCGGCGCCCCGATCAGCCGTCGCGGCGCAGCGCGCCGGGCAGTTCGAGGACCAGCCGCGCGCCGCCCAGGGGGCTTTCCTCGATGCGCAGCCGGCCGTGATAGAGCGCCACCAGTTCTGCCACCACGGACAGTCCGATGCCCTGACCGGACTGGACTTCGTCGGCCCGCGTGCCGCGGTCGAGCACGGCACGGCGCACCTCGGGAGGGATTCCCGGGCCATCGTCATCCACCCGGATCACCAGGGATTCCTCGACGGCGCCGGTCACGCGCACCCGGGAGCGCGTGTACTTGTAGGCGTTTTCCAGCAGGTTGCCGAGCATTTCCATCAGATCACGCTCGTCGCCGCGCACTTCGAAGGGTCCCGGCAGATCGGTCTCCACGGCCACGTTGCGATCGCGGTAGGCGGTGCCGAGGGCGCGCAGCAGCCGCTCCACCAGCAGCGCCACGTCCACCGGCCGGCCGACGATCACCGGGCCACTGACCGATGCCCGGGAGAGCTGGTGGGTCACCGTGCTCTGCATGCGATCGAGCTGCTCTTCGAGCAGCGCGCGCGGATCGTCCGGAATCCGCTCCATGGCGTTGCGAACCACGGCCAGCGGGGTCTTCAGGCTGTGCGCCAGATCTTCCATGGCTTTGCGGTAGCGCGCCCGGCTGCGTTCTTCGTGGGCAACGAAACGGTCGAGGTTCTCGGCCAGCCCGGTGAGCTCGCTGGGATAGGCGTCGGACAGGCGCTGGCGCCGCCCTTCCTCCATCTCCCGCACCTCCTGGGCCATCGTGCGCAATGGCCGCAGGCCCCAGCGCACGGCGATCATCTGAGCGAGCACGAACAGCAGCGTCACCAGGGCGACGCCGACGTAGAGATTGCGGCGGAAGCTCGCAATGGTGGCGCGGAACGGGGTCCAGTCGGTGGCCACGTGAAAGGTCAGCACGGTCTCCTCCGGGTCTTCCCAGATCACCGCGTAGGAGAGCCACAGCAGTCCGTCGCCGCTCGTCGGTTCGCTGGCGAAGCGGAACTCGCCGGGCTGAAGTTCGGGGCCCGGCGCCGGACCCGATACGTCTCCGGTGACCGCAGACGGAGCGCGCCAGCGCAGCCGGTTCTGACGGTCGCTGATCCAGGCGTAGAGGCCGCTTTCCGGCTGGCCCAGGCGCGGCTCGGGAAGCGGCTCCGGAACCCGCACGTCGGGACCGCTGGTTTCCACCGCGCCCATCATCGAGTAGATCACCAGACGCAGCTGTTCTTCGGCCCCGGACAGGGTCGAAAGCCGCACCGAACGATCGAGAACCAGACCGGCCAGGGTCAGGGAGATTCCGAGAACCAGCGTGGTGGTGAGCAGCAGCCGGGTCTGAATCCCCGACTTCAACCACTGCCCTCCCCGGCCTGCTCGGTAAAGCGATAGCCCTGACCGCGCACCGTGCGGATCGGATTGAACGGATCGAGCTTCTTGCGCAGCCGGCCGACGAATACCTCGATGACGTTGCTGTCGCGCTCGAAGTCCTGTTCGTACAGGTGGTCGGTGAGTTCGGTCTTCGATACCACCCGTCCAGGATTGAGCATCAGGTATTCGAGCACCCGGTACTCGTAGGCGGTGAGTTCCACCGGATCATCGTTCAGGCGCAGCTCTTTCTTCGCGGTATCCAGGGCGATCGGGCCGCTGGACATGACCGGCGAGGCATAGCCCGCCGCGCGCCGCACGAGGGCGTTGAGCCGGGCCTGAAGCTCCTCCATCTGAAACGGCTTGGTGAGGTAGTCGTCGGCGCCGGCCTCGAGGCCCTCGACCTTGTCCTGCCAGTGGCCGCGAGCGGTGAGAATCAGGATGGGAAACCGCCGGTCGCCACCGCGCAGATTGCGGATCAGATCGATGCCGCCCATCTTCGGCAGGCCCAGATCGATCACGGCTGCTTCGTAGTCGTACTCGTTACCGTAGTACAGACCCTCCTCGCCATCCGCGGCGGTGTCGACCACGAAGCCGCCGCTCTTCAGCTTCTCGCGCAGCTGGCGCTGCAGTTCGACCTCGTCCTCGACGATGAGAATGCGCATGCGCTTTTCCTTCGTGAGCCGCCGTCAGCCGCCGCGCATGCGGCCGTTGCCGTCGACGAAAACGCTCATGACCCGCTTGCCGTCGACCAGCACCCGGACATCGCAGCCCGGTTGGCCGCCGCGCTCCGACGGGGTCGCGGAGAGCACCCGGCCACCGGTCTCGCGGCGTACGATGTTGGCGCAGCGCTCGACGCTGATGCCGGACGGCCGTACCAGATTGTTCGGCTCGAGCGCTTCCTGGGCACCTTTTCTCCAATCCGGCGCAGCCGCTCGCCAATCCGGCGCAGCCGCTAGCCAATCCGGCGCAGCCGCCGCCAGACCGGGCAGGCAGAGCACGCCGAGCAGCGCGGCGACCAGCAGGCGCGGCGTGCTCGGCGCAGATCCTGTGCGGCGGGCTTTCATGGGTTGATTCTACTCTCCCGACCCGACGCCTCAACCGACCGGCGTCACGTTGACGCGCACGCGCAACGATGAGCCGGGGTCGCGGTTCATGGTCGTGTAGTAGGTTTCACCGGCGTAGCGGTAGGTTACGCGGTAGCCCGTGAGCTGCTCCTCGAGGCGCTCCTCGTGAACCACCGAGCAGACCTCCTCGGTGGTGTAGCGGGTCCCTTGCGCATACTGACGGTTGCGGCGGGCGACATCCGCCCCGATGCTGCCGCCGAGCACCGCGCCCACCACGGTACCGACCTGCTTGTTGCGTTTCTTGTGGCCCACGGCATTGCCCAGCGCGCCACCGATGATCGCGCCGAGGATCGGGCCGGTGGCGGACGCGCGGCCGCGGTCATCGTAGTAGGCCACCCGCTCCTGCCGGCACTGCTCCACGGGCACGCTGTACGAGACGGTCTCGTAGATGGGATTCGACGACACCACCTGGGCGTACTGGTAGCGGCTATCGGCCAGCGCCACCGAAGGCACCAGGGCCGCGATGGTCAGGGTCGACATCAATCGTGCACCGATCATGATTACCTCCACAGCTCGATCGTCATGCTGGAGGGCATTGTGGCCCCGGGTCGCTGAATGGACTCTGAATGTTCAGGCCCGGAAATCGACCCGCAGATCGGCCAGTTCGTGATCCCCGTCGAGCACCGCGGTGACGGCCGCGCGCTCAGGCATGGTCGTCAGCATCCAGCGCGTCAGACGCTCGTAGTGAGCGACGAAGCGCTCGATTCCGGCGCCGCTCATGCGCCGCTCGGCGGGCAGCGCCTGCTCCTGTTGGGTGCGCCAGCGCCGCACCGCGGCCAGATCCGGAACCTGCAGGAACACCAGCGCATCGAGCCGCTCCCAGAGTCCGGCATAGGGTCCGGCAAGCGCATCGTTGACGTAGCGACGCCAGACGCCGTCCGCGTCCTCGTGCGCTTCGAGCGCGTTCACCGGCGCTGCCAGCTCGCCGGCGGGCTGCGGCGGCGCGCCGACGCACCAGCCTTCCAGGACCAGCACGTCCACCGGGGCCTCGACCCGGCGCCAGTCCGCCGTCGGCAGCGGATCGTCCGTACCCTTGTCGAACACCGGCAGGGAGACGGTGCCCGGCCGGGCGAGCGCCTCGATCGCCTGCCGCAGCGCCGCCACGTCGTGGGTCCCGGGCACCCCGCGGGTGGCGAGCAGGGGGTGTACGGCGGCGGCAAGCGCGTGACGTCGGGCGTGGGACAGGTAGAAGTCGTCGAGGGAGCAGGCGGCCACCCGGGCGCCGGCGGCGTTCAGAGCACGCTCCAGCTCCCGGGCCAGCGTGCTCTTCCCGGACCCCTGTCCCCCGGCAACGCCCAGCACCAGGGGCGCGGCAACCTGGTCCCAGCGCGGCCACGGGTCCTGCGGCGCGGGCGGCGCGCGGTCCGCGGGCACCAGCGTGCGCGCCAGCGCCGCGACCAGATCCAGCCACGCCGGCGGGACGTTGGCCCGCGCCAGCCGGTTGCGCAGCCGCAGCGCCAGCGGATCATGCCGATCGAGGCACAATCGCTGCAGAATCGTCGCCATCTCCACGGCGCCACTGTGTCCGAATCCGCGCTCGAAAGCACGTATAATCCGCCTCCCGCAGCGCCTGCGGACGGACCCACGTCGCGGCCGCCGGCGCGCACCATCGCAGTACACGAGGACCGACCGTGACCGACCTTCGACGACCGCTGATCCTTCTGCTGATGCTGACCCTGGCGGCGTGCAGCGTCTCGCCGCCGGCGCCGGTGCAGGAGTCCGCAGACCGGGCCAGCGACCCGACCACGGCCAGCGCAGACACCAGCGCCGCGGAACGCGACGTTGCGCAACCGGCCGTCGAGCGGGCGCCGGCACCCGGGCGTCCTGTCGAGGTCCTGAAAAGCCCCAACGACCCGCGCGCCTACCGCTACCTCACCCTGGAAAACGGTCTGCAGGTCCTGCTGGTCTCCGATCCCCAGACCGACAAGGCGGCCGCGTCGCTGGTGGTGTTCCGCGGCAGCTATCACGAACCGGCGCAGTTTCCGGGCCTGGCCCACTTCCTCGAACACATGCTGTTCATCGGCACCGAGAAGTACCCGGAAGTGGACGCCTACCAGGCGTTCATCTCCCGCCACGGCGGCTCATCCAACGCCTACACCGCCGGCGATCACACCAACTACTTCTTCGACATCCAGCCGGACGAGTTCCAGGCAGCGATGGACCGGTTCGCCCAGTTCTTCATCAGCCCGCTGTTCGCGGCAGACTACGTGGACCGGGAAAAGAACGCCGTGCACTCCGAGTACCAGATGCAGCTGAAAGCCGACAACTGGCGGGCCGCCGCGGTGATGGGCGAGGCAATGAACCCCGCACACCCGGAGGCGCGTTTCAGCATCGGCAATCTCGAGACGCTGCACGACGGCGTGCAGGCGGCGCTGGTCGAGTTCTTCCGGACCGAGTACTCGGCGGATCAGATGGTGCTGGTGGCACTCTCCAATGAGTCCTTGGACGAGCTTGCCGACTGGATCCGGCCGATGTTTTCGGCCATCGAGGATCGCCGGCTCGGCCCGGCGCCCATCGAAGAGCCGCTGTTCCTCGACAGCCAGCTCCCGGCCACCGTGCGCTATCGGACCATCAAGGACGGCTATCGTGCGACCTACAATTTTCCGGTGCCCGCCATCGAGCAGTTCTACCGGCAGAAGCCGGCGGAGTACGTGAGCAATCTGATCGGCCACGAAGGTCAGGGCAGCCTCTACCAGCGTCTGCAGCGCGAGGGCTGGATCGAGTCGCTGTCCGCGGGCACCGGGTCTTTCGACGAGCGCAACAGCCTGCTGGTCGTCGACATCCAACTCACCGACGCCGGCTATCGCAACATCGAGCAGGTCAGCGACAGCGTCTACGACTACCTCGACCTGCTGCGCCAGAGCCCGCCCGAAGCCTGGCGCTACCAGGAGCAGGCGCGCATTGCCGAGCTCGGCTTCCGCTTTCAGGAGCAGTCGTCGGCGACCAGCTTCGTCTACCAGGTGGGGCCGCGCTTCCTGCGCTACCCGCCCCGGGACGTGCTCGCGGCCCCCTATCTCATGTCCGACTTCGACCCCGGCCTGATCGAGCGCTATCTGGGCGCGCTGCGTCCTGACAACGTGGTGATGGAACTGGCCGGGCCGGACGTTCCGGTGAGCGAGATGGAACCGTGGTTCAAAGTGCCCTACGACATCGAGCCCGGCGCGCCGGCGCGCACCGAAGTGGCCGCAGACGGACTCGCGCTGCCGCCGCCCAATCCCTACCTGCCGCAGAACCTCGACGTGCTGCCGGACGAGCCGGAGCCTCCGCGCCTGGCAGCGGCGCGGCCGGGACTGACGCTGTGGTCCGATCGCGACACCGAGTTCGGGACCCCGCGCTCGAACCTGTACCTGTCGCTCGGGGTGCCGGACGGCATTCAGACGCCGGAAGATCTCGCGGCGGCGAGCCTGTACGTGCGCATCGTCCGCGACGCGCTGAGCGAGGCGGTGTATCCGGCCTACCTGGCCGGGCTCGGCTACGGCCTCGACGTCGACGGCTACGGCTTTCAGGTGGCGATTTACGGCTACAGCGATAAGCAGCTCACCCTGCTGGCCACGGTGCTGAATGCGCTGACCGACACCGTGATCGATCCCGCGCGGTTCGCCGTACTGCGCGACGAGCTGCTGCGCGACTGGCGCAATTACCGCGATGAACGCCCGTACACCCAGGCGCTCGGCGCCCTCAACTACCTGCTGCTGTCGAGCCGCTGGCCGCCGGAGCTGCTGGAACAGGCGCTGGCTGACCGGACCGTCGACGACCTCGCCGCGTGGGTTCGCGAACGCGCGGGCAAATTCCACGTCCTCGGGCTCAATCAGGGCAACGTGCCGGTCGAATCTGCCTGGGCCCTGGGCGCCGTCATTCAGGAGCAACTGACGCTGGGCGCGTTTCCGCGTCAGGCCCCGGCGGTGATGAAGGTGACCGCCGCCCGCCGCTACCAGCTCGACATCGATCATCAGGACGCGACCGTGGTGCTGTATCTGCAGGACCCCGACGGCAGCGTCGAGAGCCGTGCCCGCAGCGCCCTCGCGGTGAGCATGCTGAGCCAGACGTACTTCACCCAGCTGCGCACCGAGCGCCAGCTCGGCTATGTGGTCGCCATGACCAACCAGACCCTGCGCGACACCGGCAGCCTGGCGTTCATCGTCCAGTCGCCGGTGGCTTCGGCGGCAGAACTCGAGCGCGCCACCCAGGCCTTCCTGACCGCTCAGGTGGACGCAGTCCGGGCCATGCCGGATGCCGCCTTCGAAAGCTACAAGCTCGGGCTGATCACGCGGCTAACGGAACGCGACAAGAACCTCGCGGAGCGCGGCCGCCGCCTCTGGAACGATCTGGATCTCGGCATCACCAGCTTCGATTCCAGGCAGCAGGTCGCCGAGGCGGTGGAAGCGCTGACCAGACCGCAGATGGTCGAGTTCCTGAGCGCCGCCGCGGCGAGCTTCGAGTCCCGGCGTCTGGCCGTGTACAGCGACGGCCAGTTCACCGAGTCACCGAGCGTCGGCGAGCCGCTGCGCAGCGTCGAACAGTTCAAGGCCCAGGTCGAAAGCGCCGACCTGGTCCCGGTTCAGGGCGGAGGCTGAGCGCCGGCCACCTGCGGCACCGTGGACGCGCGCCGATCGCCCGACTCGGACCGGCCGAGCTCGGACCGGCCGAGCTCGAAGCGGTAGGGCGGCAGCGAGTCGAGCAGCGCGCGGCCGTAGCGCTGGGTGAGGATGCGCCGGTCGAGCAGCGTAATGCGGCCGTAGTCGCCCTCGTGGCGGATCAACCGGCCGCACGCCTGCACCAGCCGCAGCGCTGCGTCCGGCACGGAGATGTCGAAGAACGGATTGCGCCCCTGCGCCTGTGCCCACTCAGCCATGGCCTGATCGAGGGGATCCTCCGGGACCGCGAACGGCAGCTTCACGATCACCACGTGACGACAGTAGTCGTCCGGCAGATCGACGCCCTCGGCAAAACTCGCCAGGCCCACCAGATAGCTGCGCTCGCCGCGATCCACCGCATCGCGATGGGCGTCCAGAAGCGCCTGTTTGGAACCGTCGCCCTGAAAGCGCAACGCCGCAACTAACGCGTCCGGCAGCTGCCGGCGCACCTCGTTGAGCTGGCGCCAGGAGGTGAACAGCACCAGCGCGCTGACGTCGTCGGCCAGCAGTTGCGGCAGCAGCTCCGCCACTTCCTGGCTGTGAGCGAGGAAGTCGCGCGGATCCGAGCGCATCGGCGGCACCGTGAAGGTGGCGATGCGCGGGAAGTCGAACGGGCTGGCGATGCACAGCGAAGCGGCGTCGGCGGCGAGACCCGCGCGATCGAAGAAACGCTGGAAACTGCCCAGCGCGGTCAACGTGGCCGAGGTGCACAGCGCGGCGAAACAACGCTCCCATAGGTGCGTTCGGAGCAGATGCCCGGGCTCGATCGGCGCGCTCACCAGCTCCACGTCGTGCTCGGAACGGTTCGCCCAGCGCGCGTACACCCCGCTGGCGCGCTCGTTGCCGGCGTAGTCGCGCACCAGCGCCACGGCCGCCATGGCCCGACCCTGCTGTTGCCCGAGCACGGGCAGCCAGTCCTCGGCCTCGTGGGCATTCGGCCAGTGCACCTCGCCGGCGAGCACGTCCTGCAGCAGGCCGTGCACGCGGTCGAGATCTCCAGCGATCTCCTGCAGCGGCTCGAGGGCGGCGCCCGCCGGCCCGGCGAGCGTCTCCGGAACGTCGCCATGAGGAAACCGATGGATCTCGAGGGTTTCGTCCCGGGGCGCGAAAGCGAGTTCGCCGACAGCGGCGTGAAGCGCCTTGACTCGCGTCTGCGCCTGGGCGGTTCTACCCGCCACGCGGGTCACGATGGCGAGCAGTTCGTCGGGGCGGCCGAAGCGTTGAGCCATGCTGCCGAGCTGCGTGTTCAGGGTGTCGAACCAGTTGCCGGTGGCGCCGAGACGCAGGGAGCTGGCGAAATGCTGCTGGGTCTTGTCCGGCAGATGATGGGCCTCGTCGAGCACATACACCGTATCCTCCGGCTCGGGCAGCACGGCGCCGCCACCGAGCGACAGATCCGCCAGCACCAGATCGTGATTGGCGACGATCACGTCCACGCCGTCGAGAGCCGTGCGCGCTTTGAAGAACGGACACTGGCGGAAGAAGCTGCAGCGCGCCCGGGTGCAGCCGCGGTGGTCCGTCGTGACCTGGCGCCAGGCGCGCTCGTCGATTCCTTCGCTGAGGCTGTCGAGCTCACCGTTCCAGCGCCGCTCGGAGAATGCTTCCAGCAAGGACTGGAACACCACCGTCGAGTCGCCGGTTTCGGCGTCGTCCTCGAACAGGGGAATCTCGTGCTGGCCATCGTAGCGCAGCCGGTCGTCCAGGCGCTTCAGGCACACGTAGCGGCCACGGCCTTTGGCCAGCGCGAAATCGAACTCGATGCCGCTGTGGCGTTTCAGGTCCGGGAGGTCGCGCAGCACCACCTGTTCCTGCAGCGCAACGGTGGCGGTGCTGATCACCACGCGCTTGCCGAGCGCCCGGGCGATGGGAATCGCCGGCAGGCAGTAGCCGGCGGTCTTGCCCGTGCCGGTACCCGCCTCCACCACGAGCAGCCGCGGCGCCTCGCCGGTGAGGGTGCGCGCCACCTGGGCGATCATCTGGCGCTGACCGCGGCGGGCGCGAAAGCCGCGCGCCGCCAGCCAGGCCCGATAGCCCTCCTGGATCTCGCCCTTGAGGGCATCGTCGAGTACCGCAGACGTCATGGACTCAGCTTACCGCGGCGACGAAGCGGCTGTCCGCGCCGGATGACGCCACGGGCCGTGCGCCACTGGCCGTGCGCCACTCGCCGTGCGCCACTGGCCGCTCAGAACAGCCAGCGGAAGAAACCGCCGCCGAGATCGTCTTCGCAGCGCGCCAGCTGGGCCTGGTAGCGGGCGGCGCGATTGGCGACCTTCCGGGCATAGCCTTTGACCACCGGCTTGTTGCGCCAGCCCCCGCGGCGATAGCCGGTGGGGCCCTCGTAGTAAGCGACGTACAGGTGATACGGATCATCGAGGGGGATTCCCAGCGTCCTGGCGCTGCGGTGGTTGTACCAGCCGATGAAATCCATGGCGTCTTCGAAGTCGGCCCGATCCGCCAGTCGCCGTCGGGTATCGCGCCGGTAGTCCTGCCAGGCTTCGTTGGTGGCCTGGGCGTAGCCGTAGGCGCTCGATGGCCGGGTCCAGGGAATCACCCACAGCACCCGGCCGCGCGGCGGACGCGCGTCGGACACGTAGCTCGATTCGCGGTGCACGAACGCCATGCCGACATGGATGGGCACCCCCCACTCGCGCTGCATGGCGCGGGCATCGTGATACCAGCCCGGCTTCTCCTCGAACACCGCGCAGAGATCGTCCGGGCGCTCGGGCGGCGTGCTCGAACAGCCGGCGATCAGCATCACGAGCACGACGCCAGCGCGCGCGCGTGCTGCGCTGCCTGCCCAGCGGTTCACGGCGTCTCTCCGTACTCTTCCAGCAGGGCGAGAAAGTCCTTTTCTTCCATGATCTCCACCTCCAGCGAGCGCGCCTTGTCGAGCTTGCTGCCGGCGCCCGGCCCGGCGACCACACGGGTGGTCTTCTTCGACACCGACCCGGCGACCTTGGCGCCGAGCGCCTGCAGTCGTTCTTTCGCTTCGTCCCGGGTCAAGGCCTCCAGGCTTCCGGTGAGCACCCAGGTCTGACCCGCCAGGGGCGCCGGACCTGCGCGTCCGGCCGGCGCCGGCCAGGTTACCCCGGCATCCACCAGTCGCTGCACCGCGTCGCGGCGCTCGGGGTCCTGGAAGTAGCCGTGCACGTGCGCGGCCACGACGGGTCCGACGTCGGCGACCGCTTCGAGTTCCTCGATGCCGGCGCCCATGAGCGCCTCCAGCGAGCCGAAATGGCGGGCCAGATTCTGTGCCGTGACGCTGCCCACTTCGCGGATGCCGAGCGCATAGATGAAACGCGCCAGGGTCGTAGTCCGGCTGCGCTGCAGTGACGCCACCAGGTTCGCCGCCGATTTCTCGCCCATGCGTTCGAGGCCTGCCAGGGTCTCCGCCGACAGGCGGAACAGATCCGCCGGCTCACGCACCAGACCGGCTTCGACCAGCTGTTCCACCAGCTTGTCGCCGAGCCCCTCGATGTCGAGCGCGAGCCGCGAGGCGAAGTGCTTGAGCCCCTCCTTGCGCTGCGCCGGGCACTCGGCGGGGCCGACCGAGCAGCGCGCCACGACCTCGCCCTCGGGGCGGACGATGGGATTGCCGCAGGACGGGCACGATTGCGGCAGAACCACCGCCGCGGCCGCCTTCGGTCGCTTGGCCGCGATCACCGCCATGACCTGGGGGATGACGTCTCCGGCCCGGCGGACCATCACCGTGTCGCCGATGTGCAGGCCCAGGCGCGCGACCTCGTCCATGTTGTGCAGCGTGGTGTTGCTCACCGTCACGCCGCCGACGAACACCGGCTCGAGCCGCGCCACCGGAGTGATGGCCCCGGTGCGACCGACCTGGAATTCCACCGCCTGGACCCGGGTGGTGGCTTCCTCCGCCGGGTATTTGTAGGCCAGCGCCCAGCGCGGCGTGCGGCTCAGGGTGCCGAGGCGCTGCTGCAGCTCGAGCCGGTTCACCTTGATCACGACGCCGTCGATGTCGTAGCCGAGCCGTTCGCGCCGCTCCAGCAGATCGGCCACATAGGCTTCGGCCCCGGCGCTGTCCTCCACCACGCGTACCTCCGGGTTGACCCGGAAACCCCAGTCGCGCAGCTGCTCCAGGACTGCGATCTGGGTCTGCGGACGCCAGTCACCGTCGATCTGCCCGACGCCGTAGCAGAACATCGTCAGGGGCCGGCGGGCGGTGACCCTGGGATCGAGCTGGCGCAGGCTGCCGGCGGCGCCGTTGCGCGGGTTCACCAGAGTCTTCTCGCCGGAATCGCGGGCGGCGGCGTTGAACGCCTGAAAGTCGGCCTGGGGAAGATAGATCTCGCCGCGCACCTCGAGCAGTCGCGGCACGTCGGCCGCCTTCAGGGTCAGCGGCAGGGCGCGCAGGGTGCGCACGTTGGCGGTGATGTCCTCGCCAGTCTCGCCGTCGCCGCGGGTCGCCGCCTGGGCCAGCCTGCCGGACTCGTAGACCAGCGTCACCGCCACCCCGTCGATCTTCGGTTCACAGGTCAGCTCCAGCGGATCGTCGCTTTCGAGACGTCCGCGGCAACGGGCCAGCCAGTCTTCGAGTTCGTCGCGCGTGGTGCATTTCGCCAGCGACAGCATCGGCAGCCGGTGGCGCACGCTGGCGAAGGCGGCAAGCGGCTCTGCGCCGATGCGCTGGGTCGGTGAGTCGTCGGTGACGAGATCCGCATAGTCCGCCTCCAGCGCCACCAGCTCGTCGAACAGCGCGTCGTATTCGGTATCGGCAATCTCCGGCGCGTCGAGCACGTGATAGCAGTGATTGTGGTGGCGGATCTGCTCGCGCAGCGCCCGGGCGCGGCGGACTTTTTTCGCTGGCGCGGACGGGGCTGCAGTCGCGGACGCAGACGCGGACGCGTCTGGATCAGACCCGCCCTGGCTGGCCTTGCCCCGGGTCATGCCCGCATGGACATACGCCGCCGGCAGTAGTCGGAGATCCGCTGGCGGTAGTGCTCCCAGGTCTGCCCGGTCATGACGCTGCGCTGCTCGTCGAACAGCGAGCCGCCCGTGCGTACGGCCACGTCGCGGGCGACTTTGAGCATGTCTTCCAGGGCTTCCATCGGCTGCTCCGGTCCGGGCAGCTGCATGAAAAAGCACACGCCCGGGGAGCGGAAGTTGTCGAGATCGGCCATATCGAAGGTGCCGGGTTCCACGACGTTGGCCACGCTGTAGAGATTCGCCCGGGTCATCGGATCCACCCGGTGGAAAATGTTCATGTCTCCGTAACGCATGCCGCGCGCGCGCAGCGCCTCGACCAGGCCGGGGCCGACGAACGGGCTGCCCTTGGGGGCAAGCACGTTGACCATGATCAGCTCTTCCACCGCCGGCTCCGCCGCACGGGTGCCGGAACCCGCCTGCACGCCACCGCCGCGCATACCGCGCGAGGGCGGGCGTTCGTCCGCCTCGCCACGACTTTCGCGGCCGTCACCGGCGCGGGTCTCGTGGCTGGACTTGCGCGCCGACCAGCGCCGTGGTTCCTTCGGCTCATCGGCCTTGATCGGGCGCTCCGGCATGATGACGTCGGCCACCTTGCCGCGCGGGTCACGGTCCGCGGCCTCGGCCCGGGATCCGGCCGCCGATGTCTCACGCGGCTCAGCGACCGGCTCGCCTGCCGGCGACTCAGAGGCCGGCTCTCCGGCGCCACTTCGAACCGTTGCGGCGCCAGCGCCGTCGCGGCCGCGCTGCGGCGTGCCGAGGCTCGGTTCGGTCTTGCGCGGCCGATTTCCGGACGCAGTGCGCGCTGCTTCGGACTCTGACGGATCGAGCAGAACCGGCGCCCCGGCGCCATCCGGACTGAACGATGAGTCGAGGTCCATGGCGGTCTGCCGCGGCGGCACTACCCGCGCGCCACCGTTCGGCAATTCGGCCTTCAGACGATGCAGCTCATCGATCTCTCCGGTGACCGCCGGGTTCTTGACCAGGTCGAGTCGCAGCGGATCGCGCCGGGCGCGCCAGGCAATCCAGAAGCCGTGCACGACCACGGCGGCGATGAGCAGGCCGCCTCCGACCAGGATGAAGTCCTTTATGTCCACTAATCGGCTCCTCGGCCGCCCCAGGCGACCCGACACATCCAGAACAGCCATCGCCTCGTTGCGATGGCATGGCAGCACTCCCATGCGGGCGCGCCGTAGGGATTCGAGCAGGGCGCGGGCCTGTTGAGCCCGCCTACCGGCTTCTGAGCCGGCGCACGGGCTTCCTAACCCGCCTACCGGCTTCCTAGCCGGCGCACGGGCTTCCTAGCCCGCCATTGCCGCTGCTTCCTCCACGTCCACCGACACGAGTCGGGACGCGCCCGGCTCGTTCATCGTCACCCCCATGAGATGGTCTGCCATCTCCATGGTGATCTTGTTGTGCGTGATGATGACGAACTGCACGTCGGCAGACATTTCCTTAATCAACTCGGCGAAACGCGTCACGTTGGCATCGTCCAGCGGGGCATCCACCTCATCCAGCAGACACACCGGGCTGGGATTGAGATGGAATATGGCGAATATCAGCGCGACTGCGGTCATCGCCTTTTCACCCCCCGAGAGCAGATGAATGCTCGCGTTTCTTTTTCCCGGCGGCCGCGCCATGAGCGTGACCCCGGTGTCGAGCAGATCCTCCCCTGTCAGTTCCAGATAAGCGTGTCCTCCGCCGAAAATTTTTGGGAATAGCTCGCCCAGACGAGCGTTTACTTTTTCGAAAGTCTCCTTGAAACGCAACCGCGTCTCCTTGTCGATCTTTCGAATGGCCGTCAGCAGCGTGTCCAGCGCCTGTTCGAGGTCTTCGTTCTGCTGATCGAGATAGTCTTTCCGTTCGGACTGCGATTCGTACTCTTCGATGGCGGCCAGGTTGATCGGTCCGAGCCGCTGGATGCGCCGGTCGGTGGCGGCCAGGGCTTCTGCGGCCGCTTCTTCCGTGGCCTCCTCGGCGAGCCCTGCCTTAACCGCTTCGAGTTCGAATCCGGTGGCGGCAATCTGCTGCACCAGATTGCGCTCCTCCACCGCCAGGCCCTGGCGATCCACCCGCGCGGACTCGAGCCGGCCACGCAGTTCCGCGAGCTGCGCCTCGACGCCGCCGCGCGCCTCTTCGAGCTCGCGCACTTCGGCATCGGTGGTCTCGAGGCTGGTGCGTACCTCGCCGAGCCGGTTCTCTTCCGCCACCCGGGCAGCCAGCCTGGCCTCGAGGTCCACCTTCAGCTCCGGCAGCGGCCGGGTGTTGTCCTGAATGCCGGACTGCAGCTGCAGTTGCTGCTGCTCGAGCTCCCTGCGCTGGCGGATCAGGCGCTGACGCGCCGTCTCGCTGGCAGCCAGCCGCGATTTCAGGCTGCCGAGTTCTCCGTTGAGGCCGTGGTAGTGATCGCGACGGTTGCGCGCCGCCTCCCTCGCCTCGGTCAGCTCGCGCTCGCTGCCCTCGCGGGTCAGAGCGAAGGCGGCACGCCGTTCGGCCCCGGCTTCGCGCTGCTGCTCCGAGGTCGACAGCTGGGCCCGGGCTTCGCTCAGGCGTTCACCTTCGTGAGCGATCTGCGCGTCGATCTCCTCGCGCTCCCGGCGCACCCGCTCCCGGCGGGCATCCGCCTCCTCTTTCTGCACCCGGCGCACGCCGTGGTCGGTCTTCAGCTCCCCGAGGCGTTGGTTCAGCGTGTTGCTGCTGGCCTGCAGGCGATCGCGCTCGGTTTCCAGCTGCTCGACCCGGCTGCGGCCCCGGGCGACGCGGCCCTGCAGTTCCCCGAGGTGGCGCTCCGCCTCCTCCGTTCGCATGGTCAGGGCTTCGATCTGCTGGGCGCGTTCGATGATGCCGGACTGGTCCTCCGCGCGGCCGAGCACCCGGACCCAGTCCGGACCGATCCACACACCCTGGCGGGTGATGATGCTCTCGGAGGGCGCCAGGCGGCGGCGCTGGGCGAAGGCGACGTCGGCGGTTTCCGCCGCGTAGACGCCGTGCAGCAGCGAGCCGAGCCTGAGCTGCTGGCTGCGCACCAGCGAAGCGAGGCTCGGCAGATCGCCACCGTACTCGGCGTCCACGCTGCCTTCGACCAGGGTCACCCCGCCCTGCTCGAGATGGCCGATGGCAGTCTCGAAATCGTCGATGCGATCTACCTGAACGGCCTGCAGGTAGTCGCCGAGCACCGTTTCCACCGCCCGCTCCCAGCCCGGCGCCACGGCGAGCACCTCGCCGAGCCGGCGCGCGCCGTCGAGGCCCTGCTCGGCCAGCCAGTCGTGGGCAGCGCGCTCGTCGCGGCCGAGGGCCGCCTGCTGCACGGCCTCGAGGCTGGCCAGCTCGTGGCGCAGGCTCTGCACGTCGCCGCGGGCGGCGTCGAGTACCCGCTCGGTGTCGAGCACGTCCTCACGGGCGGCGGCCAGGTCGTTGAGGCAGCGATCGATGTCCGCTTCGATCCCTCGCCGCACGCTTTCCTGGTCGACGATCTCCTGGGCGAGGCTGTCGACGTCGTCGCTGGCCACCACCGGCACGCTGTCCGCATCGGATTCCAGCTGATCGCGACGGCTGCGCAGCCGCTGCAGCAGCTGCTCCAGATGATCGACCCGCGACGCCTGAACCTCGGCATTGCGTTCGTGTTCGGCAACCTGGTGATTCAGGCTCTCCCACTCGGTCTGCCACTCGCGGTGACGCGCCTCGAGGGACGCGAGCGTAGTGGTGCAGTTCTCGTCCGCTGCTGCCGCCTCCGCCACGCGCGGCTCGAGATCTGCGACGCGCGCACTGATCTCCTCGATCTCGCTCTCGTCCATGGCGAGCTGGCGCTGCGCTTCCTCGGATCGCTGCGCCACCGTCGACAGATCCAGCTCCAGCTGCTTGACACGCTGCTGGCTGAACGCGATGGCCTCTTCGATGCGCGCGATGTCCGCGCCGATCTGGTAGTAGCGGCCCTGAACGCGGTTGAACTCCTCTGAGGTATCGGCGTGCTTCGCCCGGCGCCGCTCGATCTCGGTGTCGATATGCTGATGCTCGGCGGCCGCTTTCTCCAGCGCCACCTCGAGTTCGCGGATTTCGCGCTGCCGCTCCTCGAGAATCTGGTGCAGGTTGACGAAGCGCAGGGTGTGCAGTTCGGCGGTGAGCCGGCGTTCCTCCTGCTTCAGCTGCTTGTAGCGCTCGGCGGCCCGGGCCTGGCGCTGCAGGCGGTCGAGCTGGCGGCCGAGCTCCTCGCGCAGGTCGGTGAGACGCTCGAGATTTTCCCGGGTGTGACGGATGCGGTTTTCGGTCTCGCGACGGCGCTCCTTGTACTTGGAGATGCCGGCAGCCTCCTCGAGGTAGACCCGGAGGTCCTCGGGCTTGGCTTCCACCAGCTGGCTGATCATGCCCTGCTCGATGATCGAGTAGCTGCGTGGGCCGAATCCGGTGCCGAGGAAAATGTCGAGGATGTCCTTGCGCCGACAGCGGTTGCCGTTGAGGAAGTAGTTCGACTGGGAGTCCCGGGTCACCTGGCGGCGGATGCCGATCTCGGCGTAAGCGGAATATTCCCCACCGATGCGGCCGTCGCTGTTGTCGAAAATCAGCTCGATGCTGGCCTGAGCGGTGGGTTTGCGGGTATTGGAGCCGCTGAAGATGACGTCGGTGAGGTTCTCACCGCGCAGCTGTTTGGCCGAACTCTCGCCCATTACCCAGCGCACGGCGTCGATGATGTTCGACTTTCCGCAGCCGTTGGGGCCGACCACCGCACAGCGATTTCCGGGGAGGGTGACCGTAGTCGGATCGACGAAAGACTTGAAACCGGCGAGTTTTATCTGCTTCAGCCGCATTCGACCGGACGCGCACCCTGATCCCGCAAAGGCGCAAGTCTAAAGCAAAGATGCAGCGTGTGTCGCCAATAAATCGCCGCGCGCCTGAGGTCTTCTCGGGATCGGTCTGACAGGTCGTCGAAGGCTGGCCGCCGAGAATTGATTTGCTGCGCGCGGGCGTCGATGTCGTTGCCGGGTCAGTCGTAGCCGGGAGCCTCAATGCTCCGCAAATCAATTCTCCGCGTCCGCCGCGACGCCCTTCCATCGCCATGCCGGCAGACCTCAGGCGCGCTCGGGCTGGCAAGCGAGTCGCATACCACCCGGCAGGAATCGAGCGGCAGCACGGTGGTACGGGCGAGTTCAGTGATGCGTGGGTGTTCCCGGAAAAACACCTTTTCGAATGTTCACGCTCCCGGCGTCATCGGAGCCGGTCCTTCTACAACGACGCCCGCTTTCGAAAAGGTGTTTTTCCGGGAGCATCAGCGCACGAATAGCTGGAAATCAACCAGACCGCGCCGTTGCCGCTCAACTAACTGCTAACTGCGTACCGAGCAGAGCGCCAGCTTGCGCTCGCGACCACAGAACGCGGGGATCAGCTGGCCGATGGTCTCGGTGTTGCCTTCGGCCACGGCCTTGAGCAGCGACTGGTGGAAGCGCAGGTTGTCGCGCAGATCGTAGTCGGGGTGGGCAGCAGCCAGATAGGTGAGCCTCAGGCCGGCGGGAAGGATTCCCTTGAGCACAGCGACCAGGTAGAAATTCTTCAGCTGAGCGAAGCCGGCGTGGGCGAACGCGCGCCGGGCGTCCACCGCCGCATCCAGGTCGTTGGCCTGCACGGCGACGCCCATGTCGCGCAGGCTCGCGTGGAACGGTTCCAGATCGAGCCCGCGGCGGGCCGCAAGCTTGGCGTAGAAGGATGTCTGCAGCTGGGTTACGAGCTCCGAGCAGTTGGCCAGTTCCTCGGCCTCGAGGGTGCTGACCATGGCGCCCCGACGCGGCAGGATCTCGACCAGATAGCGGCGTTCCAGAATCAGCAGGGCTTCGCGCACGGAGCCGCGGGAGACCCCGAGCTCGGAGGCGACTTTCAGTTCCTGAATACGGGCTCGGGGCCGGAGCCGGCCGGCGATGATCTCGGTACCAATATGGTCGGCGATCTTCTCCGTCAGACTCGCGGACGGTTCGAATTGCATCGGCGTCTCAACCCAGGCTATCCCCGGGTATATGACCCGGCCACCGGGCGCTGGTTCCCTGCCCCCGGCCGCTCGCGATCACTCCGCCGGGCGCGGGCGCAGCTCAGCCTGCAGACGAAGCGGTCGGGACAGATCGTCGCGGTTCAGCAGATCCGAGCGCCACTCCCAGTCGCCGGGGCCCGCGGCCGCCGTTCCGGCGAGGCTCAGCCGGACTACTACCTCGAACTGATCCGCCGACGACAGCTTGCGCGCCGGGACCATGCTCGCGGAATCGTCCAGGCGCACCGTCAGCGGCATTTCGTCGGCCCGGCGCCTGACCACGGCCAGCGGCATGCCGCCGCCCGGGGGGCGGGCGATCACGAACAGCGTGGCGTCCCGCGGCGCCGCCGGCGGCGCGCTGACCCGCACGTCGACGACGGAGACGGCCGCCGACTCCGCTGCTGAACGCGCGACCGGGGCCGCCGCGTCGGCGGAACGCCCGGTCATTGGCGCGAGGTCCGCCTCCAGGGCCAGCGGCGCGTCCAGGGCGGCAACGTTCAGCGGCTCGGACCGCCACTCCCAATCGCCGGCGGCCGGCTGCGGATTGCCGCTGCGGCTCAGTCGCACCACCACTTCCACCTCCGCCGCATTGGCGAGGGAGGTCGCTTCACTCATGCCCGCGGTGGCGTCGAGGCGCACCGCCAGCGGCAGCAGTTCGGCCGGGCGCCGGAGAACCGCGTAGGGCATGCCGCCACCGGGCGGCCGGGCAATGACGAACACCGTGCCGTTGCGCGGCGCGCCCTGGGGCACGGCGACGTTCACGTCGATGCTCGGATTCAGCGGCGCCATCCGACTGCGCGCCTGGGCAAGGCCGGCCAGGAGGGTCTGCGCCTGGGCCGCCGCCATCGGACTGCTCAGCGCCTGGTTCAGGAACTCCACCGCGCGCCGGAAGTCGCCACCGCGATAGGCTTCGATGGCGAACATCTCGAGCACCATGGGGTGATTGGGGCGTGCCGCGAGGAGACGCTGGGCGATGGACCGCGAACGCTCGTCCAGGGTGCCACCGGCGGCCAGGTAGCGCGACTGCAGCCAGTACAGGTCGATGTTCGGATCATCGCCACCGAGCCGGTGCACGCTCGCCATGGCTTCGGCGGCGGCCGCGAACTCGCCGAGCTGGAGCCGGCTGATCCCGAGCAGATACCAGCTTTCCGTTTCGTCGGGCCGACTCGCCACGCGGCGCGCCAGGCGGTCGCGCCAGGCTTCGATGTCGGCGCGCTGGGTATCCGGATTCAGGCGAAGCACCTCCTGGGCGCCGGCCACAGTCGCCGCGTCCGGTTCCCCGGCGCTCAGATAGATCCCGATTCCGGCCACGGGCAGGAGCGCCAGCAGCACCCAGACCGCCGCCCCGACCCGGCCGTGATCCGATTGCTCCCGGGCAAACGCGGCTTCCGCGTCATCGCGAGCCTGCAGTTGGGTCTGATGAAACTCATCGAGGAGGTTGGCGCCGAGTTCGGCTTCCACGGCGGCGCGGTTTTCCGGATCGAGCTGACCCGAAGCGGCCTCGCCCGCCAGTTCCGCCACGCGGTCACGATACTGCGCCCGCAGCAGGGCCCGGCGGCTGGCCACGGACCGCGGTGGTCCGGCTCCGCGCAGCAGCGGCCACGCCGTGAACGCCAACGCCATCAGGACCAGCGCCGCAGCTGCTGCCCAGAGCATCAGTCCTGATCCACCAGCGCTCTGAGTTGCGCAGCCTCGTCCGCCGAAAGCGGCGGCGCCGGCGGGCGACGCAGCATCCGCAGCAGGACCACCAGGCCGATCAGCAGCAGACCGGCCGGCGCCAGCCAGAGCACCCAGGTGTCCGGTCGGAACGGCGGATCGTAGAGCACGAAATCGCCGTAGCGGGCCTGGAGATAGCCGCGGATCTCGCCATCGCTCATTCCCTCGACGGTGATCAGCCGGTGCACTGTCCGGCGCAGGTCCTGGGCGATGGGCGCATCCGAACCGGCCAGATTGGTGTTCAGGCACTTCGGGCAGCGCAGCTCGGCGATCAGAGCCCGGTAGCGGGCCTGTTGCGCCGCGTCGTCGAACTCATACAGATCCACCGGGCTCGCGCCGAAGGCCGGAGCTCCGGTCAGCCCCAGCAACAGCAAGGTCAAGGCAACGGCGAGTGGGCCCGCACGATCAGCCATTGAAGTCCGACCGTCCGGTGACTTCCGCGACCTTGGGTCCGAGTTCGTCGCGCCAGATCCGCCGATTGATGTCTCCGACCCGCTTGTAGACGATGGTGCCGCGGGAATCGAGGAGAAACGTCTCCGGGGCGCCGTAGACGCCGAGTTCCACGCCGAGCGCGCCGGTCGGATCCTGAATGACCAGGTCGTAGGGATCGCCGTAGGTCAGCAGCCAGCGGCGTGCCTTGTCCGGCTCGTCCTTGTAGTTGACGCCGATGATGCGCAGCCCGGTCTCGTCGCGAATCCGCAGCAGCTCGTCGTGCTCCGCGGCGCAGGTCGGACACCACGTCGCCCAGACGTTCACCAGCACCGGTTCGCCGAGCAGGTCGTCGCGCCGCACGGTGCGCTGCGGCTCGGACAACAGCGGCGCCTCGAAATCCGGGAACGGTTTGCCGAGCAGGGCGCTCGGCAGTTCGTGCGGGTCGTTCAGGCTGAAGCCGACGTAGCCGACACCGACGATGAGCGCAAACACCGTCACCGGAACGAACAAACTGGCTCGGCTCATAGCCCTTTCCCTGGAAGCGCGGCGCCCGCCGGCGCTGCCTCGTCGGTCTTGGCTGCGGCCGTACTGCGCGTCCGCAGGCGTCGGTAACGGGCATCGAGCACGGCCAGGGTGCCGCCCAGGGCCATCAGCAGCCCGCCCAGCCAGATCCAACGCACCAGCGGCTTGTGCTGCATGCGCACCGACCAGTCACCGCGCGCCAGCGGTTCGCCCAGGGAGACGTAGACGTCGCGGGTGAAGCCGGCCGAGATTGCCGCCTCGGTGAGCACGCTGTCGCGCGCAAGATAGCGGCGTTTCTCCGGGTGCAGCTCGTACTCCCGGCCCCCCTCGGTGACCAGAAAGCTGCCCCGCTGGGCCAGGAAATTGGGCCCCTCGCGGCTGCTCACGCCATCGAAGCGCACCTGCACCGGGCCGAGTTCGGCGACCTGTCCCGGGGCCATGCGCACGTCCAGCTCGACGGACAGCACGCTGGTCATGGCCACGCCGATCAGCGCCATCGAAAACCCGGCATGCGCCGTGGTCATGCCCCAGTACGCCAACGGCACGCGGCGCACGCCGGCGCGAACGCGCCGGAAGACGTCCAGCGCATGGGTTATCAGCACCCACAGCGCCAGCACCACCGCTGCCAGCGCCTGCCAGCTCGCCACGCCGGCCAGCGCCAGCGGTAGCGCCAGACCGAGAATCACGCTGACGACGGCGACCCAGCGCAGCTCGCGCACGATCCGCTCGCTGCGCGTGCGCTTCCACTGCAGCACCGGCGCCACGCCGAGGGCCAGCGCCAGCGCCAGCATGAGCGGGACGAACAGGAAGTTGAAATAAGGCGGGCCGATGGAGACCTTGTCGCCGCCGGTGATCGCTTCGTAGGCGAGCGGATACAGCGTGCCCAGCAGCACGACGGCCATCGACACCACCAGCAGGATGTTGTTGAGCAGCAGAAACGCCTCGCGGCTGAACAGCCCGTAGCCCACCCGCGAAGCGACGGCGCCGGCGCGCAGGCCGTAGAGCAGCAGCGAGCCCCCGACCACCAGCACCAGGAAGATCAGAATGAACAGACCGCGGGTCGGGTCTACGGCGAAGGCGTGCACCGAGGTGAGCACGCCGGAACGGACGATGAAGGCGCCGAGCAGCGACAGCGAGAACGTGGTGATGGCGAGCAGCAGCGTCCAGCTCTTGAATGTGCCGCGCTTCTCCGTCACCGCCAGCGAGTGAATCAGCGCCGTGCCGACCAGCCAGGGCATGAATGAGGCGTTCTCCACCGGGTCCCAGAACCACCAGCCACCCCAACCGAGTTCGTAGTACGCCCACCAGCTGCCGAGCGCGATGCCAACCGTGAGAAACGCCCAGGCGACGTTGCTCCACGGCCGCGACCAGCGCGCCCAGGTGGCATCCAGCCGACCCGACAGCAGCGCGGCTACCGCGAAAGCAAAGGCCACCGAGAAGCCCACGTACCCCATGTACAGCATGGGCGGATGGACGATGAGGCCGAAGTCCTGGAGCAGGGGATTCAGGTCCGCGCCTTCGCCCGGCGTCATCGGCACCAGGCGCTCGAACGGATTGCTGGTCCAGATCAGAAACGCCAGGAAACCGACGTTAAGCAAGCCCATGACGCCGAGCACGCGACCGAGGAAGTCCGGCGGCAGATGGCCGCCACGCACCGCCACGGCGAGGGTCCAGCCGCACATGATCAGAATCCACAGCAGGAACGAGCCCTCGTGGGCGCCCCAGACCGCGCTGACCTTGTAGTACCAGGGCAGCAGGCTGTTGGAATTGTTGGCCACGTAGGACACCGAGAAGTCGTCGCTGAGGAACGCCTGCACCAGCGCCACGAAGGCGAGCGTGACGAACACGAACTGGCCCGCCACCATGGACCCGAGCGCGCCGATCCAGGCCGGTCGCTTCAGCGCCGCGCCGGCCAGCCCGAACCAGGCTATGGCGACGGCCAGGCACAGCGCCAGAGCCAGGGAGATCTGGCCGATCTCCGGGATCACGAGCCCGGCCCCGCAGTCATGCCGGCAAGTTCCGGCGGCATGTAGTTCTCGTCGTGCTTTGCGAGGACCTCGTCGGCCGCGAACACGCCGTCGGCGCCGAGTTCGCCCTGCACCAGCACGCCCTGACCTTCGCGGAACAGATCCGGCAGGATTCCGCTGTAGCGCACCGGGAACTCCGCTCCCTTGTAGTCGGTGAGAACGAAGCGGACTTCCAGACCGTTGTCCTGGCGGGCGACGCTGCCATCCATGACCATGCCGCCGGCCCGTATCCGCGCGCCCATGGGCGCGTCCCCGCCGACGATCTGATCCGGCGGGTAGAACAGGTTGAGGTTGTCGTTCAGCGCGACCAGGGCCAGCGCCGCGGTCGCGCCGGCGCCCACCAGGAGGAACAGTACGATCACAAGACGGTTGCGGCGTTTCGGATTCATGATCGGATCGATTCTCCTGTCGCTTCGACGGTCTGCGGTGGTGCGGCGTCGGCTCGGCGGGCGGCATCCTGACGGCGCAGCCGATCGCCCACGAGCCGGATCACCCGGCGCTGCCGGTGGCGCGCCGCGAACACGTTGTAGAGCACGATTATGACGGCGGCGCCGTAACTCAACCATACGTACAGGCCGTGGCCTCCCATCGCGAAAAACTCGCCCGGGCTCGCGAAGCTCATGATCCGGAACCACCGGCAACGGACCCGGTCACCAGCTCACGAACCCACTGGGTGCCCTGCTCGCGCTCGACGATCTCGGCGCGCATTCGGCCGATCAGGGTGACGCCAAACAGGCAGTAAATGCCAAGCACGTTGACCAGCAGCGGCAACCACATCTCCGCCGGCATGGCCGGTGCTTCGGTGAGCTTGAAGGTAGCGCCCTGGTGCAGGGTCAGCCACCAGTCCACCGAGTACTTGATGATCGGGATGTTGATCACGCCCACCACCGCGAGCACCGCGCAGGCACGCCCTGCCGTTTCCTGGCGCGGAATCGCCTGGCGCAGGGCGTAGAGGCCGAAATAGAGGAACAGCAGCACGAGCATGGACGTGGTGCGGGCGTCCCAGACCCACCAGGCGCCCCAGGTGGGCTTGCCCCAGACGGCGCCGGTGAACAGAGCCAGGGCGGTCATGGTCATGCCGAACGGCACCGCCGTCTTCAGCACGATGTCCGCCATCTTCATGCGCCACACCAGCAGCACCACGCCTGCCGCGCCCATCAGCATGTACACGGACTGGGCGACAATGGCCGTGGGCACGTGCACGTAGATGATGCGGAAGCTGTTGCCCTGCTGATAGTCCGCCGGGGCGAAGAGCAGGCCCCACACCGTGCCGGTGAGGAGCAACCCGAACGCCAGCACCCCGAGCACCAGGCCGAGGGGGCGGCTGATCCCGTAGAACCAGCGCGGCGAACCCAACTTGTGCCAAAGCTCCTTGACTGTCACGACTGCTCCAGACTGATACGCAGCGCCGCCTGCACGGCGAAGGGCGCAACGGTCACCGACAGCATGCTAATCGCCGTCAGCAGGTAAATCTGTGCGCTGACGTCAACCCCGGCCATGGCCAGGGTGATCGCCCCGGCGCCGAAGATCAGCGTCGGCACGTACAGCGGCAGAATCAGCAGCGCCAGCAGCACGCCGCCGCGCCGCAGCCCTACCGTCAGCGCCGCGCCCACCGCCCCGAACAGGGACAGAGCGGGGCTGCCGGTCAGCAGCGTCAGCAGGGTGACGCCGAGCGCTTCCGCCGGCAGATACAGCAGCAGCGCCGCGAGCGGCGCCAGCAGCGTCATCGCCAGACCGGTCAGGCACCACTGCGCGGCCACCTTCGCCAGCACCGGCAGGAACAACGGCTGCCCGAGCAGCACCAGCTGTTCCAGGGTGCCATCGTCGAAATCCCGGCGGAAGAGCCCTTCCAGCGCCAGCAGATTCGACAGCAGCACCAGCACCCAGATGATCCCGGGGGCGTAACGCCCGAGGGTCTGCGGTTCAACGCCGACGCCCAGGGCGAACAGCGTAATGGCCAGAAACAGAAACACCAGCGGGTTCAGCGCCTCCTGCAGCGACCGCAACGCCGCCGTCAACTCGCGCCGGAACTGGGCCGCGAACAGCGCAGCGGGCGAACTCACGCCGCCGGCCCCAGAGTCAACACCCCCGCATCGGCCAGCGCGAGGGGCTGATGGGTGGCGCACAGCACCGCTCCGCCGGCCTGGCGCTGGGTCTCGATCAGACCGCGAACCAGGTCCTGACCGGCTGCGTCCAGGGCCGTCAGCGGTTCGTCCAGCAGCCACAGGCGCGCCGGACACACCAGCAGCCGGGCCAGCGCCACGCGGCGCTGCTGGCCCGCCGACATGTGCTGACAGACGACCCGCTCGTAGCCGGTCATACCCACCCGCGCGAGCGCTTCGGACACCGCCTCACCGCCTGGTCGCAACGCCGCATACCAGACGAGGTTTTCCTCGGCGGTGAGCAGCGCGCCGATTCCCGGGCGATGACCCAGATAGAGACTTTCCGCGGTCTCGATGGTTCCCGTGTAGTCGGGATAGAGACCCGCCACGGCGCGCAGCAGCGTGGACTTGCCGCTGCCATTGGGGCCGCGCAGTTCGAGCCCGCCGCCGGCCCGCAGGCTCAGGTCCAGCGCATCGAAGAGTACCCGGCCGTCCCGCGCGCAGGAAAGTCCGGCAACCGTGAGCAGCGCGCCCGGCACCGGGGGTCAGACCCGGACGACCCGGTAGCAGGGATCGTAGTCGGCGCCCTCGAGCTTCATGCGGCCCTGGATGACGAACTGGCGCAGCAGGCGGTCGAGGGCGTCCATGAGGCTCGAGTCGCTGTGCAGTTCGAACGGTCCGTGGCGTTCGATCATGCGAATGCCGTAGTCCTTGACGTTGCCGGTGACGATGGCGCTGAACGCCCGCCGCAGGGCCACGGCGAGTTCGTGCCGCGGCAGATCGCGCGAAAGCTTCAGAGCGGCGACGCTCTGGTGGCTCACCAGGAACGGCTGCTGGTGCTCGAAGGGAATCCTCATGAGCCAGTTGAAGTAGTACGCATCGCCGTCGCGGCGGCGCTGGCGGCGCACCTGGCGGACGCGCTCTCCCATCAGCTCGCCGACCCGGGCCGCATCGCCGACGACGATCTCGTAGTTCTCGGCAATGGCGTCGCCAAGGGCGAGGCGCAGGAACGCATCGAGCTCCCGGAAGTACTCGGCGCTCTCCCGGGGTCCGGTGAAGATCAACGGCAGTTCCTGGCGGGCGTTGGCCGGATCCAGCAGCACGCCGAGCAGATAGAGAATCTCTTCCGCGGTGCCGGCGCCGCCGGGAAACACGACGATTCCGTGGGCCAGCCGCAGAAAGCCCTCGAGACGCTTCTCGATATCCGGCATCACCACCAGATGGCTGACCATGGGGTTCGGCGGTTCCGCGGCGATGATCCCAGGCTCCGAAAGCCCCAGATAGCGGCCATCCCGCAGGCGCTGCTTGGCATGTCCGACGGCCGCCCCTTTCATCGGGCCCTTCATGGCGCCCGGGCCGCAGCCGGTGCAGATGTCGAGGCCGCGCAGCCCCAGCTGATAGCCGACTTCCTTGGTGTAGTCGTACTCCACCCGGCTGATCGAATGCCCACCCCAGCAGACCACCAGCTTGGGCGCCAGGTCGGGTTTCAGAATGCGCGCCTGCTTGAGCACCTGAAACACGGTGTCGGTGATGCCCGCCGAGGTCGCGAGGTCCGAGTCCGTGATCTCCGTGCCCATGTAGACCACGTCGCGCAGCACGGCGAACAGATGCTGACGGATTCCCTCGACGATGCGTCCGTCCACGAATGCGCTGGCGGGCGCATTGCGGATGATCAGCTTGAGTCCGCGGGTGCGCTTGCCGACCTCGATGGAGAAGTCGCTGTAGGCCTCGAACACGGCCGCGGCGTCGTCAATTTCGTTGCCCGTGTTCAGAACGGCCAGCGCGCAACGCCGGAACAGCTCGAGCAGCTGGGTCTCCCGCGCCGTGCTGGTGAGCGCCGACACCTCTTTCTGGGACAACAGCTCCAGCGTGCCGCGCGGCGCGACGTGAACCGCGTCCTGATGCTTTCCGAACATATCTGTCGAGTCTAGTCGAGCGCCATGCCTGCGCATCGGCGCACTCACTGAATGCGCACGTGAAAGAACACCTCGCTCGACGCACCGGGCCGAAGTTCCTGCTGATAGATCCAGCGCACGCTGCGCACCGGGCTGCCGGCAGGGCCGACGGCCACGCCGGCGGGCCCGGCGCCGTCAGCGCCGTCGGCGGGTTCGACCGAGCCGAAGTTCTGCCCGTCGGTGGAGTACTCCAGCAGCGTATCGACTCCGCCCGCGCTGCCAGTCACGTAGCTGGTTCCTTCGGGGATCGGATTGGTGATGACGATCCGCTCGGCGCCGACGGCAACCGGGGAATCGTTGCGGAAGGTGATGCTGTAGCGGAGTTCCTCGCCCGGCACCACGTCCTCGGCCGGGACCAGCTCGCGCTTCACTCGACCGCCGCCGTCGAGAGTGGACTCCACTTTGCTGACTGCCGTCTCCAGCACGACGTCCGCCGCCGCGGCGCCGCAGAAGGTGAGCAGTCCAAGCGCCAACCACGCAGCGCGTTTGCAGTCAGGCATCATCGGCGTCGTCTCCTTTCGTTTCTACGATGACTCTCCTCACGTCGGCTCTCCGGAGGAGCGGATGTCCGTGGTCCCGGTTTCGGCATCAAACCAGATTTCCGCGAGGCCGGCCGCGATCTGCCGCTCCACGGCGACACATTTTTCTTCCAGGGAGATGTCCCGGTGTCCATAATCCGTGCCTTCGCGCAGGACGAACGACTCGACCACACCTCGCAGCGCTTCGCCGGACAGGGACTGAGCGGGAACCTTGACCATGGACGCGAAGTTTACGTGATGCAGCACTCAACCTGGCGACTCTGGGTTGAAATTGCCCTACCGAGATGCATTACTTCCAGGTAGTCGAAAGGCGCTGAAACCATTGCAGACCGCAGGAAGCCTCTGCAGGGTTGCCAGCCCCGGCCGATCGCGGCACGCGCCCGATGCGCAGCGACCGCGCCCAGGCACCGCAGCGCCGCAGGCGCTCGTTCCAACAGGACAGGGAACTATGGCCGAACAGGAACACATACTCGTCGTCGAAGACGAGCCTATCACACGCGAACAGCTGGTCTCCTACTTCGAGGAGGAAGGCTTCAAAGTCAGTTCCACCGGATCCGGCGACGAGGTGCTGCCACTGGTTCTGGAGCGCGACGTGATCCTCGTGCTGCTCGACATCAAGCTGCCGGGAAAAGACGGGCTGACCATCGCCAGGGAAATCCGCGCCGAATCGGACCTCGGCATCATCATGGTCACCAGCAAACAGGAACAGATCGACAAGATTCTGGGCCTCGAGAGTGGCGCCGACGACTACGTGACCAAACCCTTCGACCCGCGGGAACTGCTGTCCCGCGCGCGCAATCTGATCCGCCGGGTGCACATCCAGCAGCGCCAGCGGCGCAAGAACCACATCCGCAACTTCGACGGCTGGCTGCTCGACCTGAACAAGCGCGAACTCACCGCGCCCGACGGCGAGAAAGCGACCCTGTCCGCCGGCGAGTACCAGCTGCTGCTGGCGTTCATGGAGCGCGCCGGCGAAGTCATGAACCGCGATCAGCTGATGAACCGCATCCGCAACCGCGAGTGGTTCCCCGACGACCGCTACATCGACGTGCTGGTGGGCCAGCTGCGCAAGAAGCTCGGCGAGCGGGCCTCGACGGCGAAAATCATCACGACCATTCACGGAACCGGCTATCTGTTCACTCCCGAGGTCAGCTGATCACGGAATCTGTATGATCGATGTGCCGCAGTCCGGCCCCTCGCATCCGTGATCAGGGCCGCCGGCGGCAGCGCCAACGCGGCCCGCATCGCGATCGATGGCGCTGCCGGGCAGACAGACGGACGTAAGTGGCGCAAGTGGCAAAGGGTGTAGACAGAACGATCTACGAAAGCGCTTCGACGCTGGTCAAGCGGTCCCAGTGGGACGGCCAGCCGGTGATCATCAAGGCGCTGAAGCCGGACGCCCGGAATTCCGGCTCCATCGCCCGCTACCAGCACGAATTCAAACTCAACCAGTCCCTCACCAGTCCGTACGTCTGTCGCGCGCTGTCCATGGACGACGGCGAGCAGCGCATCATCTTCGAGGACTCCGGTGGCCGCTCGCTGCGCGAACTGATCCGCGCCGACGCGCTGTCCATGGACGAGCGCATCGACGTGGCCATGACCCTCGCTCATGCCCTGCAGTCGATCCATGACGAGGGGGTCATCCACCGCGACCTCAACCCCGGCAACGTGATCGTGGTCGAGGAATCCCTCGACGTGCAGATCATCGACTTCGGCCTGGCGACCCTGGCACCGCGCGAATACCCGAACCAGGAGTCCGGCGGGCAGCTTACCGGCACCCTGCCATACGTTTCCCCGGAGCAGACCGGCCGGGTCAATCGGGTGGTCGACTACCGCACCGACCTGTATTCCCTGGGCGTGACCCTCTACGAACTGTTCAGCGGCGCCACGCCGTTCACCGGCAACGACCCGCTGGAGATGATCCACGCCCACATCGCCAGCACGCCGAAGCCGCTGCACGTGGCCAATCCCGACGTGCCGCAATGGCTCTCGGACGTCGTCCAGAAACTCCTGGCCAAACAGCCCGAGGACCGCTACCAGAGCGCGGCCGCTGCCCGCGACGACCTGGCCGAGGGTCAGCAGCACGCCACGGTGATTCCTTTCCGCCTCGGCCGAACCGACGCCCCCGGCCAGCTGTCGCTGCCGAAGCGACTGTACGGACGCGAGCAGGCGCTGGACGACGTGCGCGGCGCCATCGACCGCGCCCTCGCCGGCGAAAGCATGATCATCGAAATCAACGGCGGCGGCGGGATCGGCAAAACCGCCATGTGCGATGCGCTGATCCGCGCCGCGCGCGAAGAAAACATGCTCACCGCCCGGCTCGCGCTGCGCGGCAGTCCCTACCGGGATGGTCCCGGGCTGTGGTTCGAGCTGCTGCGGCTGCTGGTCCGCCAGGCGCTGTCGCTCGCGGCTCCGGAGGGCCAGGCCCTGCTCGAACGGCTGGACCGGCTGCCACAAGCCACCATCGCCTGCCTGGTCGCCTACATGCCTGAGCTGGTTCCGGTGTTCGAATCTACCGACCCCGGCGACGTCGAGGAACCTGCGACCCCGGCGGTGGCGGTGGGACACGCCCTGCGCGCGCTGGCCCCGCAGCCGCTGTGCGTGGTGCTCGAAGACGTCGACCAGCAGCCCGAGGACGACCTGGCGCATCTGCTCAACACCACCGCGGAGCTGCGCCACCTGGTGCTCGCCTTCACCCAGGAGCGCGCCGATCCGGCGCTGTTCGCCAGACCACGACTGGCGACCAAGCACGTTCCCGTGGCGCTGCAGCCGCTGGCCAAGGGCGACGTCCGCAAACTGCTCGCCGACATGATGAATCAGGGCGAAGCCCGGGTGCGCGAGCTGGCCGCGGAGCTTCACAGCAAGACCGACGGGGTTCCCGGCCACCTGCTCGAGCTGATCTTCGAACTCCACGGCAACCAGATCATTGCCTACGACAACGGCGAGGGTGAGTGGCGCTGGGATCTCGACCTGGTGCGCAGCCACTACTTCAGCAACAACTCGACGGACCGCATCCGCAAACAGCTCGAAGGGCTGCCGGAAGCCACCCGGGATGCGCTCTGCTGGGGCGCCGCGATCGGTGACGAGTTCAGCGGCGCGCTCATCGGTGCCATCGTCGATCAGGCCGGCGAAGACGCAGCGAGTGTGCTGCGACCCGCGGTGAGCGCCGCCCTGATCAGGCCGGTGGAGAGCGAAGCCGGAGTCGACGGCGAGCAGTTCTACCGCTTTTCCCACCCGCGCATCCGCGCCCTGCTCTACGCCAGCCAGACCCGTGACGACAAGCCGCGCCGCCACGAGGCCATCACCCGCGCACTGAAATCCCTGCGCCCGCGCTCCGCCACCAGCGTCATGCAGCTGGCCGACCATCTGAACGCGGCGGTGAACTTCCTCGAAGCGGACACGGCGCAGCGCGCAGACGTCGGCTATCACAATCTGCTGGCGGCCCGGGCAGCGCTCAAGCAGGGGCGTTTCCAGTCGGCCTACAAATACGCCCGCAGCGGCCTGGCCCTGGCACGCACCGACGTCGATGGCGCGGTGTTCCTCGAGCTGAGCGAAGTGGCGGCGGAAGCGGCATTCCTGTGCGGCGATTTCCATCAGCTCTACCGGGTGATCCGCGAGACCCGGCCGTCGAGCAGCGTAATCGACGAGGTTCGCGTGCGCGCCGCCGTGGTGCAGAACCGGCTCGGCGAAGCCGAGGATCTGGCCAATGCCGCCCTGTCCCGACTGGGGCAGCAAGCGCTGACGCGACACCCGGCCGGCAGCCCGACGCTGACGCGGCTGAAGCTGCGCATGGCGCGCTGGGGACGCTGGCTGCGGCGGCCGCTGGACCGGACTCTGCCGACACCGATCCGGGTGGTCGACGACCTGCGCGTGCACGAAGTCTTCAGGCTCTACGGCTACCTGCTGCACATCGGCTATCACATGGGCACGCCGGGCACGACGGCGCTGGCCCGCCGGGTGCAGCGTCAGGCGCGGCGTTCCGGCTACTGCGCCGAAGTCGCGTTCGCCCACGCCGCCCTCGCCGCCACCGCCTTCGTCGACGGCAACGACGCCGCGTCGCGCCGCTACGCCGATCAGGCGCGGGTGCTGGCGGCGCGGTTTCCGGGTCAGAGCTTCTCGGTGCGCGCCAGCACACTGCTCAACGGTCTGGTGGATCCCTGGTTCACGCCTCTCGATCAGACCCTCAACGCGCTCACGGAAAACCTCGCGACCAGCATGGCGCGCCACGACTACGAGTTCGCCGCCGCCGCGAGCGCGTTCTACGCCAGCAACGCCATGGTGCGCGGATCGGAGCTCGGCTCGCTGAAGCAGGCCCTGCACGACCAGGTCACCCAGCTGGCCCAGTACCAGCACGTGACCGGCGTCAACGTTACCCGGTTCGTGCTGCAGATCGTCAACAGCCTGGTGGGTCAGGCGGACGCGGATCCGGATCCGGAGCGCGGTCAGAACCTGGCGATCCGCAACTCCGAAGACGTCGCCGCCCACGGGGTAGTGTACGTGCTGCGGCTGTACTACGCGGTCCTGTTCCAGGACTTCCAGGGCGCCGGCAACATCCTGCCCCTGGCCAACGAGTACGGCCACTTCCTGGCCGGATCACCGCTGCTGACCCTGCTCAGGTTCGCCGAAAGCCTGGTGCAGCTGCGGGCCGCCGGTCGCGGGCGCGACGACGCGTCGGCCCGGGCGACCGTACGTGCCAACCTGCGCCAGCTCGAGCGCTGGCGGCGTCACGGCGCTGGCCACACGGAACCGAAGATCCTCATCATCAAGGCCGAACTCGCCTGGCAGAGCGGCCAGACCACACGGGCACTCGAGCTCTACGAGCGCGCGGCGGAACGTTCGCGGCGACTCGGCCTGGCCCACGACGAGGCCCTGGCCTACGAACTGGCCGCGCGCGCCTGCGACCGGGGCGGTCGCACCGATTTCGCCAAGCTGTTCGCGCGCAACGCCTACCACGCCTACCTGCGCTGGGGTGCGGCGGCCAAGACCAACCAGCTGGAACGCGAGTTCCACAGCCTGCTCCAGGAGAGCAACGAACCGCGCCGGTCCGGCTCGCTGTCGGTGAGCGACCTGGCCGAACTCACCGTGCGCGACATCCACAGCCGTACGTCGAGCTTCAGCAACGGGGAGGTCAACGAGCGCATCCTCGATACCACTACGGTGCTGCGCGCAGCGCAGACCATTTCCGGCGAGATCATGCTCGACCAGGTGCTGACCAAGCTGCTGCGCCTGGCGCTCGAGCACGCCGGCGCACAGAAGGCGTGCATGCTGCTGGCCCACGATCGACGCCTCTACGTCGAAGCGATTGCCTCAGTCGACGGCGGCCCGACCCACCGGGTGGTTCCGGCGACCCCGCTGGACGCCTCGGACGACGTTCCGGAGAGCATCATTCAGTTCGTCGCCCGCACCAAGGAAACCCTGGTGATAGGTGACGCAACCCAGGAAGACGTCTTCACCCAGGATGCCTACGTCAAGCGCATGCAGCCGCTCTCGGTGCTGTGCCTGCCGATCGTCCATCGCGGCGAGATCTCCGGCATCCTCTACATCGAACACCGCTGGCTGACCGAGGTGTTTACCCGCCAGCGCGTCGAGGTGCTTGCCCTGCTCGCCTCGCAGGCCGCCATCTCCATCGAGAACGCGCGACTCTACGCCGATCTGCAGGCCACCCGCGACGAGTATCGGACGCTCTACGAAAACGCCATCGAGGGGCTGTTCCGGATCAGTCCGAACGGCGTGCTGCTGTCCGCCAACCCGACGCTGGCGCGGATCCTCGGCTTCGACAACGTGCTGCAGCTGCTCGACGAGTACCGCGAACTGCTCGACCGCGTGTTCCTGTCCCGCGAACGCATCGGCCAGTTCCTCTCGGAGCTCGAGCAGCACGGCGTGGTGAGCGGCTTCGAGGCCCAGGGCGTCACCCGCCGGGGGCGCACGCTGTGGATGGCGCTCACCGCCCGGCTGAACAAGGACACGGACGGCCGCGAGTACATCGACGGTTCGCTGATCGACATATCCGAGCGCATCGATCGCGAGCAGTCGGACAAGCAGCGGCAGATCGCCGAGGCCGCCACCCAGGCGAAGAGCGCTTTTCTGGCCAACATGAGCCACGAAATCCGGACCCCGATGAACGCCATCATCGGCTTCTCGAATCTGGCGCTCGACACCACGCTCGACCGCAAGCAACACGAGTACCTGACTTCCATCCGCAACGCCGCGGAGAGCCTGCTGACGCTGGTCAACGACATTCTCGATTTCTCCAAAATCGAGGCCGGGAAGCTGACCCTGGAACAGCGGCCCTTCACTCTGAGCGACACCCTGGGCGAGGTCGAGCGGCTGTTCCGCACCGAGCTGCGGCGCCGTAAGCTCGACTTCGCCATCGAAGACCGCACCCACGAGAACGCTTCGTTTCCCCGCGACGGCGTGCTCATCGGCGATGCCATGCGACTGCAGCAGGTGCTGGTGAACCTGGTGGGCAACGCGGTGAAGTTCACCGATTCCGGCGGTATCCGTCTGATCGCCGAGGTCGAAACGCTCGACCCGCCCGACCTGATGCTGGCCATCGAGGTCGTGGACAGCGGTATCGGCATCAGCGCCGAACAGCAGGCGCGGCTGTTCGAGTCTTTCGAGCAGGCCGAGTCGTCGACCACCCGGCGCTTCGGCGGTACCGGACTCGGCCTGACCATCTGCCGCCGGCTGGTGGAGGTGATGGGCGGTGAGATCGGCGTGAGCTCCGAGTTGGGCAGCGGCAGCACGTTCCGCTTCCGGGTGCAGCTGCAGCTCGCCGGCCAGGCCACCGTGCTGCCGAAGCGGGCGGCGTCCAGGGATCGCAACAGCTCGATTCTCGAGGGCCGCAACATCCTGGTGGCGGAGGACAACCCGATCAACCAGCAGCTCGCGACCGAGTTTCTGCAGCGCGCCGGCGCTTCCGTCGATATCGCCCAGAACGGCCGCGAAGCCGTCGACCGGGCCACCGCAAGCGACTACGACGCGCTGCTGATGGACATTCACATGCCGCTGCTCGACGGCCTGGAAGCCACCCGAATCCTCCGCGATCAGGGTCTGCAACTGCCCATCGTCGCGGTCTCCGCGGACGCGCTCAGCACCCGCCAATCGGCGGCTCTGGACGCCGGCTGCGACGCCTACGTCACCAAACCGATCGACTTCGACGAACTGCTCGGCGTCATGACCCGGCTGCTCCCGGAATCCGAAGCTGCAGACCGCCGACGCCGCGCCTCGGATCAGACCGCGGGTGCGGTCGCCGAAACCCAGCTCCCGAGCGTCGACCCGGTCCCTGACGCCGTCGATCAGGAGGCCGCCGACGCCGCGGACCGGCAGCGCCTCGAGAACCTGCCCATGCGGCGCGTGCCCGGCATCGACATCCCCGCGGCGATCAAGGCCCACAACGGCAACGTACGCTTGATGATCAAGCTGATGGGCGACTTCGGTGGCTACTACGGCGACGCTGGCACGCGCATGCGCAGAATGGTCAACGACCAGCAGTTCGAGGAGGCGGAGCGTCTCGCCCACAACCTGCACGGGGTCGCCGGCAGCTTCGGCGCCGGGCGTCTGAAAGAGGCGTCCAAGACCCTGGAGCTCGCCATTGCCGAACCCGAGGGCAAGAACCTTCTGGGACTCGTGCACAGTTTCGAGATCGCACTCACCGAAGTGCTCGAGTCCGCCGACGCGCTGGCCAGCGAGGAAGTGCGCTTCCGGGCTACCGACTTCGGCCAGAAGTGACGTCGCGCAGCGGCAGCAGCTCCGGTCCGGGCGAAGCCTCGAGCCCGAGAAAGTCGAACAGCGCGCGGTCGGCCAGGTGCGACGGAACCACGTGGGACATCGCCCTGGCGATGTTTTCCACCCGCCCCGGTGTCTGCCGGTCCCACTGCCGCAGCATGTCCTTGATGACCTGGCGCTGCAGGTTGTCCTGAGTCCCGCACAGATTGCACGGAATGATCGGAAAGCGGCGGTGTTCGGCCCAGCGCGCCACCAGACGCTCGCGCGCGTAGTACAGGGGCCGGATGACCACGTTGTGGCCGTCGTCGCTCTTCAGCTTCGGCGGCATGGCCTTCATCCGCCCCCCGAAGAACAGGTTCAGGAACAGGGTTTCCACCGCGTCGTCGAGATGGTGGCCGAGGGCGATCCGGGTGGCGCCGATGCGCCGGGCGCAGGCGTAGAGAATGCCGCGCCGCAGCCGTGAACACACCGGACACGTGGTCTTGCCCTCGGGCGTGAGTTCCTGCACCACACTGAACGTGTCCTCTTCGAGAATGTGGTACTCGAGACCCTGGGCTTCCAGGTAATCGCGCATCACGCCGACCGGATAGCCCGGCTGCTTCTGATCGAGGTGAACCGGCACCAGATCGAAGGCCACCGGCGCCGACTTCTGCAGATTGCGCAGAATATCGAGCAGGGTGTAGGAGTCCTTGCCGCCGGAGAGGCAGACCATCACCCGATCGCCGTGCTCGATCATGCCGAAGTCGGCAATGGCACGGCCAACCTCGCGGCGCAGCCGCTTCTGCAGTTTGTTGGCGTCGTAGCGGTCCCGGCGATCATCGCGATCGCGCCGCCGCGGGTCCGAGTTCGGCTCGCCCTGGAAGTGATCGACTCGCAAGATTTACGGCAACCGGCTGCTCGAGGACGCCCGAGTGTACGTGACCCGATGTCGCTTGTGGTAGACGCTTCTGGTAGACGCTTCTGGTAGACGGAGACAGAGAGGGGCGTAGACTGCAAAGCCCATGCGCAGCAGGAGGATCCGATGGCTGACCTGCGTATCGGCTACGTCAACGTCCATGTCGGAGATCTGCAGCGGTCGCTGGCATTCTTTCGGGATGCGCTCGGATTGCCGGTCGGTTTCTCCGATGCGGAATTCGGCTACGCGTCGTTCGCGACCGCGGGAACGGGATTCGCGATCGCCCAGACCGGCGAACCCGATCTGGTCGGTCGGCATACCGGCATCGGCTTCGTAGTCAGCGATCTCGATGCCGCCCACGCCGAGCTGGCGGCTCGCGGAGTGCATTTCACCCAGGCCCCGACCCGGCAACCGTGGGGCGGCTACATGGCCCTGTTCACGGATCCGGACGGCAACGTCTTCTATCTGGATCAGGTGGACCAGGCCACTGACTGACCGCGGCGACCGGGTTCAACCGACGTCGCGCAACTCGCCGTCGCTGACGAAAGCGAAGAACTCGTCTGCCGGCAGCGGCTTCGAGAAATAGAAGCCCTGCACGTAGTCGCAGCCGATCTGTTTCAGCCGCTTCACCTGCTCGGCCGTCTCGACGCCCTCCGCGACGACGCGCATGCCGAGAATCCGGCCCATGGACACGATGGACGCCACCAGGCCGTAGTCACGGGTGTTGGCGAGTTCGTCGATGAAGGTCTTGTCCACCTTGAGCACGTCGAACTCGAAGTTGCGCAGGTAGCCGAGGGACGAGAAGCCGGTGCCGAAGTCGTCCAGCGCCACCATGCTGCCGAGGCTGCGCGCTTCCTTGAGAAAGCGCTGCACGCCGTCGCTGTTCTCCATCAGAGCGCTCTCCGTGAGCTCGAGCACCAGCCGCGCATCCGACACCTCGGCGAGCAGATCGAGGAACTCGCGGACGTCCTGCTCCCGGCGCAGCTGCACGGGGCTGACGTTGAGGGAAATGCGCAGGTCTTCCAGTCCCTGGCGGCGCCAGGTCTGCAGCTGGCCGTGGCACTCGCGCACCACCCACTTGCCGATTTCGACGATCAGGCCCATGTCCTCCGCCACGGGAATGAACTCGCCCGGGGAGACCATGCCGAGCTCCGGATGCTTCCACCGCAACAGCGCTTCGGCGCTGGCGATCACCCCGCGCTTGACGTCCACCACGGGCTGGAAGAACAGCAGCAGCTCACCGTTGGCCACCGCCCGTCGAAGGCCCGACTCGAGCTCCAGGCGGCGCTCGGCGCGGGTGTTCATCTCCGGTTCGAAGAACGCCAGGTTGTTGCCGCCGTGCTCCTTGATCTGAATCCGCGCCGCATCGGCCTTCTGCAGCAGCTCACCGGTCTGATGCCCGTCCTGGGGCAGCAGCGCCACGCCGATGCTGGCCGAGATGAACAGCTCGCGACCCTCGACATGGAACGGCTTGCCCACCTCGGTGAGCATGCGCCGGCCGAGGCGTTCGACCTCGCCGTAATCGTCCACCTCGCTCATCAGCACCACGAAATGATCGCCGCCGAGACGCGCCACGGTATGCGACTCGTCGACGCACATGGCCAGCCGGTAAGCCACTTCCATGAGCACCTGATCGCCCTTCGACGGACCCACGGAGTCGTTGACCATCTTGAAACGGTCCAGGTCGATGCTCAGCAGGGCGCCCGTGAATTCGTGTTCCTGGGCGCGCAGCAGCACCCGGGTCAGGCGTTCCTCGAACAGGTTCCGGTTGGGCAGCTTGGTCAGCGTGTCGTGATGGGCCTGCCACAGCATGAGGCGTTTGGCGTCGTCGGAACTCAGCAGATCCATGGACAGGGTCAGATAGCCGAGCAGCTCGTTGCGTGGACCGCTCAGGCGCATCCGCGTGACCTTGTCGGCAAAGGCCTCGCCGCCCTTGTTGCGCAACCAGAACTCGCCGACCCAGCGGCCGCGCTGTGCCAGGCTCTCGCGCATGGCCACGTAGAACGCTTCGTCCTGCTGGCCGGCATGATTGAAGGCGATGTCGTTGCCGAGCACCTCTGCCGCCTCGTAGCCGGTCATGCGGGTGTAGGCCTGGTTGACCGCAAGGATGCGGTCGTAGGCGTCGCTCACCACCACCGCACCGGGGGAGTTCTCGAACAGCCGCTGTTCCAGGCCCTGCAGCGACCACGCCGGTCGCTCCCGGCGGCGGGCCAAGCGCCGCGCAGCACTGCCGGCGGTGACCACACCAACGACGGTGAGTACTACCAGGGCAATGAGATGGTGGGTCTGAAGCGTGGCGAGCCGGGTGAGCAGCACGGCGGAATCGGCGACCGGGCCGCCGGCGCCGAGCAGGATGCCGCCGCTCAGCCCCCACAGGCCCAGCGCCAGCACCAGAGGTGCCCAGACCAGCGCGCGCAGCGCCGGCCCGAGCAGGCCGCTGGCGGCAGCTGCATCGGCCGCAAGTGGCGCCGCACCAGCTCCGGTTTCGCCGTCACTCCGGCGTCTGGGCCCGAACAGGCGGGGCAGCATGCTCATCAGTTGGTGATTCCCGCAATCCCGAAAGCGTCCTACGTCAGTTAACCGTAGTCGAGACGGCGGGATCCGCAACCGCTCCAGAAGCCCTTCGTGGCGCTCAGTTGAGGCCGCGCAGCACCAGCATGGGCGGGGTCGAAATCAGGCTGCGGGTTCCGAGCATACCCACCACCAGAATCAGCAGCGAACCCACCAGCGGACCGATCAGCCAGAGCCACGGGTGAAACGCCCAGCCGAGCTGAAAGACCTGGCTCTGCAGCACCGCCACGGTGACCTCCGCGCCGACCACGGCCACGACGCCGGCGAACAGCCCGAGCAGCGCGAACTCCGCCGCCAGGGAGCCGGCGATGAGGCGCCGGGTGCCACCCAGGGTCCGCACCAGCGCGTGCTCGTGCATGCGGCTGTCCCGGCTTGCCTGGATGCTCGCCACGAGCACCAGGCAACCCGCGGCAATGACCAGCCCGAGCACCAGTTCGACGGCCTGAGTGACCCGGGCAATGATGCTCTGCACCTGACGGATCACCGCGTCGACCTCCAGCACGGTGACCGTGGGAAAGCGCGACAGGAGCCGGTTGAGAAACGGCTTCTGCGCCGAATCCAGATGAAAGCTCGTCATGTAGGTTGCCGGGTAGTCCTCGAGGACCCCGGGCGAGAAGATGATGAAGAAGTTCGGCCGCATGCTCTCCCAGTTCACCTGGCGCAGATTCGCCACTTCGGTGTCCACGGTCCTGCCGGCAATGTCGAAGACCAGCCGGTCACCGACCTCGAGTCCCCGGTCCGCGGCGTAGTCGTCTTCGAGCGACACCAGGGCCCGCGGGTCGTCGGCCGACCACCAGTCCCCGTCAACCAGGCGGTTGTCCGGCGGCATGTCTGCCATCCAGGTGAGATTGCGTTCCGAGCTGAGCCGCGGGCCGTCCCCGTCGTCCTCCCCGGACTGACGCAGGCGCTGCTCCAGGGCGCGGGCGTCGACCCCGTCGACCTCGACGATCCGGCCGCGGACCATGGGATAGAGATCGCCCATGCGATCGGTGACTTCGCCGAGCAGCGTGGACAGTTCGTCCACCTGATCGGGCGTGACGTTGATCAGGAAGTGGTTCGGGGCGTCTTCGGGCACCTGGTTGCGCCACTCGTCGAGCAGCGCCGTGCGCAGCAGCACCAGGATCAGCAGCAGCATGATGGCGAGACCGAAAATCAGGATCTGCGCGACGTTCTCGCGCCGGCGCCGCTGCAGTCCGGCCATGGCCAGGCGCCAGCCGCTGCCGGCCTGCATGCCGAGCACGCGGCCGCCGCGCAGCAGCAGCAGCGCCATGGCGGCGAAAGCGCCGAGCACGACGCCGCTGCCGAGCAGCGTCCAAAGCGTCAGCGACAGGCTGTTGCTGTACCACAGCAGCAGTCCCAGGCTGCCGGCGCCGGCGGCCACGTAGCTGGCGATCTGCGAGGCGGGCGCGGCGCCGAGGTCGCGGCGGATCACCCGCATGGGCGAGATGCGGTGCAGATGCAGCAGCGGCGGCAGCGCAAACGCCAGCGCGCAGATGAACCCGGTAGCGGCGCCGAGCAGGAAGGGTCGGATCGACGGCATCGGCAACGACACCGGCACGACGCTGGCCAGCACGGCGACGATCGCCAGATGCAGCCCGGTCCCGAGCACCAGCCCGAGGGCCACGGCGACGGCGCCGACCACGCTGAGCAGGAGCATGAAGGCGCGCAGGATCTGATTGGGCGTGGCGCCGAGGGTCTTGAGAATGGCCACGTGGTCGTAGTGGCGCTGAGCGTAGCGGTGCGCGGACAGGGCTACGGCCACGCCGGCGAGCAGCACGCCGAGCAGACCACCAAGGAGCAGGAAGCTCTCCGCCCGATCCAGGGCCGCGCCGATCGACTGACTGCTGTCGCGAATACCCCGCCAGTAGTAGTTGGGCTCCAGGGTCAACGACTCGCGGAGCGCCTCCAGGTCGTCGTCGGGTCCCTTGAGCAGCAGCCGGTAGGACAGCCGGCTGCCCGGCTGGACCACTTCGGTGGCCGGCACGTCGGCCATGCGCATCAGCACCCGCGGCCCGAAGTCGAACATGCCGCCGCCCCGATCCGGTTCTGCCACCAGCACGCGGCTGATCGTGAGCCGCGCCAGGCCCACCTCCACGCTGTCGCCGATGCCGACGTCGAGGGAAGGAAACAGCCGCGAATCGAGCCAGACCTCGCCCGGCGCCGGCAGCTCATCGGTCGGCCGGCCGCGGCTGAACGGCGCGTCCGCAACGATCAGGGTGCCGCGCAGCGGGTAGCCGTCGGACGCCGCCTTCACCGAAACCAGCTGATTCCGCTCATCGCTGGCGAACACCATGGACGGAAACGACAGGGTGTCGGCGGTCTCCAGGCCCAGCTCCCGGGCGCGCACCCGGAACTCGTCGGGTATTTCCCGGCTCGAGCCGATGTAGCGGTCGGCGGCGAGAAATTCCGACGACTCCGACAGCAGTGCCTGCTGCAGACGATCGACCAGCAGGCTCACCGCGGTGACGCTTCCCACCGCCACCAGCAGCGCGGCCAGCAGCAGCCCCAGTTCGCCGCTGCGCCAGTCGCGCCAGGCCATCCGCAGCACCAGGGAGAGCTTCATGAGCGGATCCGGCCGCCGTCGATCACCACGACCCGGTCGCAGCGCTCGGCGAGGCGCTCGTCGTGGGTGACCAGCACCAGGGTGGTGGCGAACTCGGCGTTCAGTTCGAACAGCAGGTCGATGATGCGGGCACCGGTGGTGGTGTCGAGATTTCCAGTGGGCTCGTCGGCGAACAGGACGTTGGGCCGCGAGGCAAAGGCCCGGGCGATGGCGACCCGCTGCTGCTCGCCGCCGGATAGCTGACGCGGGTAGTGGCCCATGCGCGCGCCGAGGCCGACCTTGTCGAGCAGCGCGCGCGCCTGGGCATCGGCGTCCGGCTCCCGGTGCAGTTCCGCCGGCAGCATGACGTTTTCCAGGGCAGTGAGGCTGGCCAGCAGCTGAAACGTCTGGAACACGAATCCCACCTGCTCGCCGCGCACCCGGGCGCGCTGCTCTTCGTCGAGGCTGGTGAGTTCCTGGCCCACCAGGGTCACGGTGCCGCTGCTCGGCAGATCCAGTCCGGCGAGGATCCCGAGCAGCGTGGTCTTGCCGGAGCCGGAGGCACCGACCACGGCCACGGATTCGCCCGCGTTGATTTCCAGGTTTATGCCATCCAAGATGGTCAGCTGCCCCGCAGCCGTCGGAACCACCTTGTCCACATCGAGCGCTCGTATCACCGGTTGGCTCATCGTCGTCGCGTCCCAACTGTGCCAGCGAAATAGCCATCGACCGCGCCCGACGAGCGGGCACCGGCGCGGCGGGTTCCGTGCGGGGGCCTTGGCGGCCATTGCCTGCAAGGCAGTGGTCTGCAGTCTGATCGCCGTCCCGGGTGCGCTGGCAAATGCAGGGTCGACGATTCTGGTGCTGGGCGACAGTATCAGCGCCGGATACGGTATTCAACGCGAACAGGGCTGGGTGGAGCGGCTCCAGGAACGCCTGGACGGCCACGACAACGGCTGGACGGTGGTGAATGCCAGCGTCAGCGGCGAGACCACGGGCGGCGGCCTGGCCCGTCTGCCCGACGCCCTGGCGAGCCACCGTCCGGATCTGGTGATCCTCGAACTCGGCGGCAACGACGGCCTGCGCGGCTATCCCATCGCGCGGATCCGCGGCAATCTCGATCGCATGGTGCGCCTGGTCCAGGAAGCCGGCGCCGTCGCCCTGGTGGTGGGCATGCAGATCCCGCCCAACTACGGCCCGCGCTACACCCAGGCGTTTGCCGGGGTCTTCACCGAGGTGGCCGAGCGCCACGGCGCGCCGCTGGTGCCCTTTCTCCTGGAACGCGTGGCGCTGCAGCCGCAGCTGATGCAGAGCGACGGCATTCACCCCACCGCAGACGCGCAGCCGCTGCTGCTCGACACGGTGTGGCCCCACCTGGCACCGCTGCTGGAGACCGCCGCGGTCTCCGCGCCCGACCCTGGGCAGAGCGCCGTCACATCCGGATAATGGGCGCATGAGCGCGCCTACCACCGTACAGACCGCCATCGAATCCCGGCTCGCCGAACGCTTCGCCCTGGACCACCTGGAAGTGATCAACGAGAGCAGCGGCCACAATGTGCCGGCCGGATCTGAGACCCATTTCAAGGTCGTGCTGGTGACCGACGAGTTTGCCGACAGGCGCCCCCTGGCCCGGCATCGCCTGGTGAACGAGGCGCTGCGCGAGCAGCTCGAGGGCCCGGTCCACGCCCTGGCGATTCATACCTACACCCGCGCCGAGTGGCAGCAGCGTTTCGGCGCCGCGCCGCTGTCGCCGCCGTGTCTCGGCGGCAAGGGCCGGGAGAGCCCCTGATGCCGGCGGTCATGACCTGTTACCGGTTCGTGCGGCTGACCGGGGTCGCGGCCCTGCGCGCCGACCTGGAGCGCGACGCCGCAGACCTCGACCTGAAAGGCACCATCCTGCTGGCCGAAGAGGGCATCAACGCCACCCTCAGTGGGGACCGCGACGCGCTCGAGGCTTTCCGCCGTGCGCTGCAGACGCGGCCGCCGTTCGCCGACCTGCGCTGCCGCTTCTCGAGCGCCGCCGAGGACAACCCGGTGTTCTACCGGCTCAAGGTGCGCATCCGCCCGGAGATCGTGCGTCTCGATCAGCCCGGCGTCGAGCCGGATCGCCGCACCGGCGAGGCTGTCGATGCGCAGCGCTGGAACGAGCTGCTGGACGACCCGAGCGTGGTGGTGATCGATACCCGCAACTACTACGAGATCGACATCGGCACCTTCCCGCGAGCAAGGAATCCGCACACCGGCTCGTTTCGCGAACTGCCGCGCTACGCGGCCGAACACCTCGACCCGGTAACCACGCCGCGCATCGCGATGTTCTGCACCGGCGGCATCCGCTGCGAAAAAGCCTCTGCCTGGCTGCTCGACCAGGGCTTTCCCGAGGTCTATCAACTCGACGGCGGCATTCTCGGCTACCTCGACAGCGTGGATCCGGGGCAGAACCGATGGCAGGGCGAGTGTTTCGTGTTCGATCAGCGGGTGTCGCTGGACGCCGACCTGGAAGAAGGTTCCTTCGAGCAGTGCTTCGCCTGCCGGCGGCCGCTGTCGGCGGCCGATCTCGACTCGCCCCACTACCGCTCCGGCGTGAGCTGCCCGTACTGCATCGACAGCCAGACGCCCGGACAACGCGCGGCCTTCGAGGAACGCCGCCGCCAGGAGGCACTGGCCCGGCAGCGCGGTACCCGCCATGTCGGAAACGCTGTCGGAAATGCTGTCGGAAACGCTGTCGGAAATGCTGTCGGCGACTCTGTCGGCACCGCTGTCGGCACCGCTGTCGGCCAGGATGGTGCCGGGCATCAGCCTTCAGCCTTGCTGGCGTCGGAAACGGCCGGGGCCGGTACTCCGGAGGATTCAGAGGCTAAAGGCTGACGCCCGGCACCGGCCCGGCACCGGTCCGGCGCGCGAGCACGACGGAAATGTTGTCGGCGCCGCCGGCCGCGTTGGCCGCCGCCACCAGCCGGTCCGCGCAGTCGTCCAGCCCCGCCCGCCCCGGCCCGCAGCCGCCGAGCAGGCGCTCGATCTGAGGCTCGTCGAGCATGTCCCAGAGGCCGTCGCTGCACAGCAGCACCAGTTCCCCGGGGGCGAGGTCGAAGGCCACGCCGTCGGCTTCGACGGCATCGGCCAGGCCCACCGCCCGGGTGATGACGTTGCGGTTCAACGCCGCGCGCGCCTGCTCCGGGCGCAGCAGGCCGCGTTCGACCATGTCCTGAACCATGCTGTGGTCGCGGGTCAGCCGTTCCAGCGCTCCACCACGCAGGCGGTAGGTGCGCGAATCCCCGACGTGCGCCGCCTGGCAGGCCCCGTCCGGTGACAGCCGCAGCACCTCGAGCGTGGTCCCCATGGAGCCGGCGCGGTCTCCGGCGAAGGCCAGCACCTGGCGGTTGGCGGCCTGCACCGCGGCGATCACGAGGGATTCGGCACCGGCAGCCGTGCGCCCGGCGCGATCGAACGCGCGCAGATGCTCGAGCGCCGCCTCCACCGCCGCGCGGCTGGCCTCGTGTCCGTCGAGCAGGCCGCCCATGCCATCGGCCAGCGCCGCGAGGCCGAGCGCCTCGTCGACGGCCACGCTGTCCTCGTTGCGCGCGCGCACGCGTCCTCGATCGCTGCGCGCCACCAGATCGAACGCGCCGTTCACGAGGTGCTGTTGTCGGGCGCGCCCGACACCAGGTCGGCGAACTGCGCCTTGCGCAGGTGCACGTGATCCTCGCCGGCTGCCTGACGGGCTTTTTTGGCGCGTATGTTGAGCATCTCTACCCCGAAGGAGAACGCCATGGCGGTATAGATGTAGCCCTTGGGCGTATGGAAATCGAGTCCTTCCCCGACCAGGGTGAAGCCCACCAGAATCAGGAACGACAGGGCCAGCATCTTCACCGTGGGATGGGCCTCGACGAAGTTCGATATCGGATTGGCGGCGACCATCATCACCAGCACCGCGCTGACCACCGCGGCCACCATGACGCTGATCTCGTCGACCATGCCGACCGCGGTGATGACCGAATCCAGCGAGAACACCACGTCCACCACGGCGATCTGGGCGAGCACGGCGCCCATGCTGGCAACCGGTCCCGCACCGTGGCCGTGCTCCGCGCCTTCGAGGCTGTTGTGCACCTCGCGGGTGGCCTTCGCGATCAGGAAAGCGCCGCCCACCAGCAGGATGAGGTCACGTCCGCTGATTCCCTCGCCGAGCACGCTGAACCAGTCGGCGGTCAGCCGCATGATCCACGCCAGCGACATGAGCAACGCCAGGCGCATGATCATGGCCAGCGCGAGGCCGAGAAACCGCGCGCGCGGCTGCTGTGCTTTGGGCAGGCGGCTGGTGAGGATCGAGATGAAGATGATGTTGTCGATCCCCAGCACGATCTCGAGCGCGGTGAGAGTCGCAAAGGCGATCCAGATCTGCGGGTCCGTCAGCAGTTCCACGGCGGGTCTCCAGGCGATGCGGCGAACGGGCATTGAAGCACAGCCTCGCCGGCCCTTGAACGCGGCCCGGCCCTGAGGCGGCCGAACCGGTCCCGGCGCCGGGCAGGCTCCGTGATATCATGGCCGGCCGAACGCTTGCGCCGGAAGTCAGCAGTCATGAAACCGAACGACATCGATCCCCAGCAGCGCACTGCCATCGAAGCTGCCGTGTTCCGCCGGCTCCTCGAGCACCTCGACGAGCGCAAGGACGTGCAGAACATCGACCTGATGAACCTGGCCGGGTTCTGCCGCAACTGCCTGTCGAAGTGGTACGTGGCCGCCGCCGGTGACGCCGGCATCGACGTCGACTACGAGGACGCCCGGGAACGGGTGTACGGCGAGCCCTACGGCGCGTGGAAGGCCAAACATCAGCGCGAGGCCAGCCCCGAGCAGCTGAACAAGTTCCAGCGCACGCCGCACTCGTGAGCCCGTCCCGACCCCGTCGGCTCTGGCTGGAATGGCGCGGCTTCGTGCTGTTCGTCGCGGTCATGCTGGTGTTCCGGTCCGCCATCGCCGACTGGAACCAGGTGCCGTCGGGTTCCATGCTGCCGTCGATTCTGGTCGGCGACCGGATCGTCGTCGACAAGCTCGCCTACGACCTGCGCCTGCCCTTCACCCACGTGCGGCTGGCATCCTGGCGCGCGCCGAACCGGGGCGACGTGGTCACCTTCACCTCGCCGGAGGATGAACGGTTGCTGGTGAAACGGGTGGTGGCGGTGCCCGGCGACGAAGTCTCCATGCAGCATAACCGGCTCACGGTGAACGGCGTGGATGCACGCTACGAACGGGTTCCGGACGGCGAGGCGCCGGTGCCCCTGCGGCCGGGCTACGTGCTGTTCCGGGAGTCGCTGCTCGGCAGCGAACGCTTCGTGATGCTGCGCGACGATGGCGGCGCCAGCTTCGCCAGCACCTTCCGCACCACCAGGATTCCGCAGGGCCATTACCTCATGCTCGGTGACAATCGCGACAACAGCCGCGACTCGCGCATGATCGGCTTCGTGCCGCGCCAGAACATCCTCGGCCAGGCCCGCACGGTGGCTTTCTCGCTCGACTACGACAACTACTACGCGCCGCGGATGAACCGGTTCCTGGCCGACCTGCCGTGAGCCGAACCGCTGCCGCAGGTACTACCGGCCCAGCAGGCGCTTGAGCAGCCTCAGCGCGACCGCACCGAACACCGCCAGCACCACCAGCCCCGCCACCAGCAGCACGCTGGTGAGGGCGAAGTCGAGCAGCTCCGCCCTATCCATGCCCAGCTGCCCGGACAGCCAGGCAATGGACGCCACCACCGCCAGGCTGCCCAGGACGATGGTGCGAACCAGACGACGCTGGCGCGAACTGCCCGGGGCTCGAGTCATGCTGCTGCCTCGCAAAATCTCGCTGCGTGACCGGCTACTGTACAATCCAGCCGGCTGTCACGGGAGAGCGCCGTGTCCGACGGGCCGCGCCGATTCGAGCACGAGGACCTGCGCGAGCAGGACTTTCAGCACGCGGACCTCGCCGACGCAGTGTTCGTCGACTGCCGGCTTGCGGGAGCCCGGTTCCGCGGCGCCGATCTGACCGGTGCGCGCTTTACCGGCTGTCGCGGCTGGGAAGCGGACGCGCCGGCGGGCACGGACTTCGCTTTCGCCACCCTGAACGAAGCCAGCTTCGAACGCTGCGAACTGTCCATGGCGGTCTTCAGCCGGGCCCGCGGTTACGATCTGCTGCTCGACGAGTGCCAGGCACAGGGCGCGGACTTTTCCCACCTGGATACCCGCATGCCGGTCGCGACGCGAATCCCCACGGTCGCCTGCACCCTGCGCGGCTGCAACCTGGCCTATGCGGATCTGAGCGGCGTCGACCTGAGCGGCGCCGACCTGTCCGGCAGCCGCCTGACCGAGGCCGTGCTCGACGATTGCAGTCTGCGCGACGCCGACCTCAGCGGCTGCGACCTGCACAACCTCAGCGGCCGCCGCCTGGTCCTGGCCGGCGCCGATCTGCGCGGCGCCACGTTCAACTGTCTCGACCCGCGGCTCCTGGATCTCAGCGGTGTGCGGATCACCCCGGAGCAGGTGCCCATGCTGCTGGCCCCGCTCGGCGTGATCATCGACGTGTCTGCTACTGCGTAGCGTCCGCGGCGTCTGCGCCGTCCTGCGCGGCGGCCCCGGCGGCGTCGCCGACTGCAAGCAGTTCGACGTCGAAGATGAGCGTCGAGTTCGGTGGGATGCTGCCGGCAGCGCGATCGCCGTAGGCGAGTTCCGACGGCACGAACAGCCGGTATTTGGCGCCCGGCGACATCAGCTGCAGGCCCTCGGTCCAGCCTGCAATCACCCGGTTGAGCGGAAAGCTGGCGGGTTCGCCGCGCTCGTAGGAGCTGTCGAACACCGTGCCGTCGATGAGCCGGCCCTCGTAATGGGTGGTGACGGTGTCGGTGCGGGACGGCTTGGCGCCCTCGCCTTCCTCGAGCACCTCGTACTGCAGGCCGGACTCCAGGGCCGTGACCTCGTCGCGTTTGGCGTTGTCCTCGAGGAAGGCGAGGCCCTCTTCGAGATTGCTCAGCGCCTGGTTGGCCGCTTGCGCCTGGCGGGCTTCCATCATGGCAGTAAGCACCCGCTCGGCTTCTTCGTCGCCGACCTGGGCCGTCTCCCCGGTGAGCCGGTCACGCACCCCGCGCACGAAGGCGTCGCTCTCGATGTCGTCGGGAAACTGGCGCTGAACGTTTTCGGCGAAGCGATAGCCGAGGCTGTAGCTGGCCTTGGCGGTGTCGTCGCTGAGCGCGGCCGGCGCAGCTTCCGCGGCCGGTTTGGCGGCGCTCGACGAGCCCGCGTCGCAGCCCGCCAGCAGCATCAGCGCGGCCACGCCGATCACGGCGGCGTGACCGCCGCGCTCGCGGGGAACGCTGGCATCGGCTTCGCGGCTGCGGCGTCGAAGGAATTTCGTAAACGGCATATGTGGCTCCTTGGCTCCGGTTGCCCGCAGGCTGAACACCGGGTTACATTCTGGTCACAGTGGCTGATTGCCCGTTTGGCTAGTCTCGATCGGAATCGAAACCGCATGGACGGCCCGCCCGGAGATCCCGGAATGAGGACCGGGGAACCACAGCAGGCCATGGGCATCTTATGATTGACCGGCTTACGACTGATGGAAGGTCAGCGTGGCGGCCACCGGGGTGCCCAATCAAACAGCGGGCATCTAAACATAAGTCCCAGGGACAAGTAAGGACTTCGGCAGGCGTCACGGACAGAATCACAGAATCCACGTAGAAGAGAGCGCATGCACTCAAACAGACGACTTCCGTTCGGCCCCGAAGCCGCTGACCACGTCACCGTCGCCCCACGGATCCGCTGGCGCGGCCTGCGCCGCGGCGCCGTGCGTCTGCTGGCCGCGCTGCTCGCCGCCGGTGGGGTTTTTGCCTGGGCACAGACTGAAGCGCCGGCGGGGGCGCCCGCAGGGCCGCCGGCCGAGCCGTCACCACAGCTCGCCTATGCCAGCACCGAGCGGGCGCCGGATCTGACCCCCCTGGACGTGCATCCGCGCACCCTGCTGACCATCGTCGAGCAGCTGCGGCACAACCATTTTCTCGACAAAAAACTTGACGACGGCCTGTCGAGCGAGATATTTGATAATTATCTAGACATGCTGGATGGCGCCCGGGTCTACTTCACCGCCGCCGACGTCACCGAACTGGAGAAGTACCGGAGCAAGCTCGACGATGCGCTTGTCCGCGGCAACCTCGAGCCCGCGTTCGAGATCTTCAACACCTACCAGCAGCGCCTGATCGAGCGCCTGCAGTTCCTCCTGACGGAGATCGACGCCGGCCTGGACAAGATGGACTTCAGTCTCGACGAGGCCGTTGCGATCGACCGCGAGAGCGCGCCGTGGCCAGAAGACCAGGCGGAAATGGACGACATATGGCGCAAGCGTCTGAAGGCGGCCGCGCTGACGATGAAGCTCAACGGCAAGCCGGTGGAAGAAATCGAGGAGCTGCTGAGCAAGCGCTACAAGAACCGCCTGAAGCAGGCAGGGCAGACCAAGAGCGAAGACGCCTTCCAGCTCTACGTGAACGCTTTCGCCACCAGCTACGACCCGCACACCCAGTACTTCTCGCCGCGCACGTCGCAGAATTTCAACATCAACATGTCACTGCAGCTGGAAGGTATCGGCGCGGTGCTGCGCAACGAGGACGAGTACACGTCGGTGGTGGAGCTGGTACCCGCCGGCCCGGCCGACAAGTCCGGCATGCTGAGCCCGTCGGATCGCATCGTCAGTGTCGGCCAGGGTGAAGACGGCCCCCTCATCGACGTCGTCGGCTGGCGCCTCGACGACGTGGTGGAGCTGATCCGCGGACCCAAGGATTCCACCGTCCGTCTCGAGGTGATTCCGCATACCGCCGCCGACGCCGCCACGCGCGTCGTCACCATCACCCGGGACGCGGTGCAGCTCGAGGAGCAGGCGGCGCACAAGAAGCTGCTGACGCTCAACGAGGGCGGCACGGAGCACCGCATCGGCATCATCGAGGTGCCCACTTTCTACGCCGACTTCAAAGCCATCCAGCAGGGCGATCCGAACTACAAGAGCACCACCCGCGACGTCCACCGGCTGATCGACGAGCTGAAGGCAGAGAATATCGAGGCCCTGGTCATCGATCTGCGCAACAACGGCGGCGGATCACTGCAGGAAGCCGACGCAATGACCGGCCTGTTCATCAAGTCCGGGCCCACGGTGCAGGTGAAGTCGGCTAACCGCCGGCCCAGCATCTACGCCGACAATGACGACGCCGTGGCCTGGGACGGACCGATGGCGGTGCTGGTAAACCGCCTGTCGGCTTCTGCCTCGGAGATCTTCGCCGGCGCCATCCAGGACTACGAACGCGGGCTGATCATCGGCAGCCAGACCTTCGGCAAAGGCACCGTGCAGACTCTGATCCCGCTGAACCGCGGCCAGCTCAAGATCACGGCAGCGAAGTTCTACCGGGTCTCCGGTCAGAGTACCCAGCACCAGGGCATCATCCCGGACATCGAGTTTCCGGAGATCTACGACGCCGAACGCATCGGCGAGAGTTCACTGGAAGACGCCATGCCCTGGGACATGATCTCGCCTGCCGTGTACCCGCGGGGCGACGACATCCACCCGCTGCTGGCCGAACTCAACGCGCGCCACCTCAGCCGTGTCGCCGACGACCCCGACTTCAAATACATGCGCGCCCTTGCCCTGAAGACCCGGGAAGACGCGAAACAGACCTACCTCTCGCTCAACGAGCAGGTGCGCAGCGCCGAACAGAAGCGTGACGACGCCTGGCGCCTGGAGCTCGAGAACGGACTTCGCGCGGCCAAAGGCGAAGCGCCCCTTGCCAGCATCGAGGCCCTGGAGGAAGCCGCCACCGAGCGGACCGACGACGAGGACGAGGACCCGTCAGACGACGCCATGCTGCGGGAATCCGGACAGATTCTCGTCGATTACATCAGCCTGACCCGCCAGGTCGCCCTGGCGGAGCACCACGCGGACGCCGGAGGCGTGGCGATCCAGTAAGTAGCCGGGCCGCGTGGCCACGGAGCAGCTCGCCGAGACAATCGCCCACTGGGGCCTGCCACCGCTGGCGGTGATCGGCATCACCCTGCTGATCGTCTGGCTGGCGCGACGCGCCATCCCCGACCGCTCCAGCACCCGCATCTTCCGCCAGCTGGCCGTGGTCGGCGTGATCCTCGCCGCCAACGCCGTGATCGTTCTGGTGCTGCCCATCGGCAGCGAGCTGCGCGGCCAGCTGCTGTCACTCTTCGGCCTGGTACTCACCGCCATCATTGCGTTGTCGTCCACCACCCTGGTGGGCAATGCCATGGCCGGCGTCATGCTGCGCGCGGTGGGCGGGTTTCATCCCGGCGATTTCATTTCCGTGGAAGGCCATTTCGGCCGTGTCACCGAACTCGGCCTGCTCCACACCGAGGTGCAGAGCGAAGACCGGGATCTGGTCACCCTGCCCAACCTGTACCTGATCTCGCATCCGGTGAAGGTGGTGAGCGCCAGCGGCACGCTGGTTTCCACGGACGTCTCACTCGGCTACGACGCGCCGCGACAGCAGGTCGCGAAGGCGCTGGTTGCCGGCGCCGAAAGCGCCGGTCTGGGTGAGCCGTTCGTGCAGATCAAGGCGCTGCTGGACCACGCCGTCGCCTATCGGGTCTCCGGATTCCTGGAGGATGTCCGCAGCCTCGTCAGCAAGCGCACCGAACTGAATGCCGCGGTGCTGGACAAGCTCCACGGCGCCGGCCTGGAAATCGTCTCGCCGAGCTTCGTCAATCAGCGCCGCCTCGACGCCAACGTCAGCGTGGTTCCGGGGCTCGACGTCAACCAGGACAGCGACACCAGCACGCCCGCCGCCAGCGGCCAGCCCGAACAGATGATGTTCGACAAAGCCGAGGTCGCCGGCCGCCTGACCCGGCTGCAGGCCCAGCGTGATGAAGTCGCGGCTCAGATCAAGGCCATGGAACAGGACAAATCGGCGGCCGACGCTGCGTCGGAGATCGCCTGGCGAAAGCGCCAGCTCGAAACCCTCGACGAGGTGATCGCCGCGTTCGAACGCGACTGACCCGCCTCGACCGGGAAGCTCACCTAAACCGGACGACGCTCACGCTGCGCGCGCCGGCGCCGCAGGTCTTCGCCCTGCCGGGCCAGCTGTGCGCGGTTCTCCGGCGTCACCGCCAGGTAGCGCTCGCGCCAGCCGTCATCGCCCCAGCGCTCTGGCGAGGCCACCGTGGTCGCGGCATCGGTGGCGGATTCGAACAGGTCGATGGCGGCACCGACGATGCGCCGCTGCATGACGTCGTCCCAGGGCTTGCCGCAGGGATTACCGAGGGGAAAGTCGACAAACAGAAAGCGCGGCACCGCGCACGCCTCGACGATGTCCCGCGCGGAACCGATGATCACCGTGGGCATGCCGTTGGCTTCGAGGTGACGGGCAACCAGACTCACGGTCTGGTGGCACACGGGTCACAACGGCACCAGCAGCGCGATGTCGGTGCCGTCCTCGCGCAGCCGCCGGAGGATTTCCGGCGCATCGTGTTCTTCGGTGGCCCGCTGACTGTACTCGGTCGGAGCGCAGTGGAAGCGCGGCGTCAGGGCGCGGATTCGGCCCTGCGCGACGAGTTCTGCCAGTGCTTCGAAGGGGCAGAAGCTGTTCACGTCCTCGGTGTGGGTGGCCTGTTTGTCCCAGGACAGGTCGTCGGTGTACAGGCGTGCCGGCGGATCGATCAGGCTTCCTGACGCGACTGTCCGCGGCTCCAGGGCAGCGCGCGGCGTCAGGCTCGCCGTGGTCACCAGCCCGAGCGTGCAGTCCGCCAGCGGTTTTCCGAGCGGCGCGAACGGGGCGTCGTCGTGGCTGGCCCAGCGATACGCGTGGGTGAACCCCTGGGCGGCATAGAAATCGCGGGTTCGGGCCATATAGCCGACGGGCCGGGGCGCTGGCGCTGACACTGGCGCTGTTGCCATGTTCACACTCCGATGACTGTTGCGGGGGCAGACTGCACAATGATGTCTGCAACAGCGCCCGGCGGGCAACCGGCGCCCGGCGCCACCCCCGCGGCATCTTTATTTCCGCTGATCAGGCCCCACATACTGACCATCGACGGGACGAGCCTGGGACAGAGACCGCATGGATATCGACCAGCAAGGTGAAATCGTTCAGGAAGGTGCCGACGACCGGCAGATTCTGCTGCCGAACGAGGTGCTGCCGAGCCACATACACGTGCTGCCCCAGCACCACCGGCCGTTTTTTCCCGGTCAGGCCATCCCCCTGGTGATGAATGCCGAGGTCTGGCTGCCGACGCTCAAGGCCATTCAGCAGCGCAAGCAGGAGGTGGTGGGCCTGATCGCCACCCGCCACGACGTGGACGGCGTTCCGAAGCCCGACGATCTCCACGAAATGGGCACGGTGTGCCGTATCCACCGCATTCACAAGGAGGACGATCAGCTCCAGGTGCTGCTCGAAGGTCTGCAGCGATTCCGGGTGCGTCAGTGGATTCAGGAACAGCCGCCGCTGCTCGCCAACGTACAGTACTTTCCGCAGCGCGGCGAGACACGCTCGGAGGAGCAGAAGGCCTACGCCGTCGCCATCATCAACACCATCAAGGAGCTGATCCCGCTGAATCCGCTCTACGGCGAAGAACTGAAGGTGTTCCTGACCCGTTCCAATCCCAACGAGCCGTCTCTGCTGGCCGACTTTGCCGCAAGCCTGACCTCCGCGAGCAAGGACGATCTGCAGGAAGTCCTCGAGACCATCACCGTGCAGCGGCGCCTGGAAAAGGTGGTGGAACTGCTGCACCGGGAGCTCGAGATCGCCAAGGCGCAGATGGACATCCGCAGACAGGTCGAGGCGGAAATGCAGGGTCGCCAGCGCGAGACCTTCCTGCGCCAGCAGCTGAAGTTCATCCAGCAGGAACTCGGCCTCTCCAAGGACGACAAGACCGCCGAGCTCGAGGAATTCCAGAAGCGTCTCGAGGCGCTCACCGTGCCGGAAGGTGCGCAGAAGAAGATCGACGAGGAGCTGCACAAGCTGTCGCTGTTGGAGGTCGGTTCCCCGGAATACGCGGTGACCCGCAACTATCTCGACTGGATCACCCGCATGCCCTGGGGGCGCTACAGCGAAGATGCGAGTGACCTCGAGACCGCCTCGAAGGTACTGGATTCGCACCACGAGGGTCTGGACGACGTGAAGCAGCGGATCCTCGAATTCCTGGCGCTCGGCATCATGAAAGGCGACGTCGCAGGTTCGATCATCTGCCTGGTCGGCCCTCCGGGTGTCGGCAAGACGTCGCTGGGGCGCGCCATCGCAGAAGCGCTGAACCGCAAGTTCTACCGTTTCTCGGTGGGCGGCATGCGTGACGAGGCGGAGATCAAGGGCCACCGTCGCACCTACATCGGCGCGATGCCCGGCAAGCTGGTGCAGGCATTGAAGGACTGCGAGGTCGCCAATCCGGTGATCATGCTCGACGAGATCGACAAGGTCGGCGCTTCCTACCAGGGCGACCCGGCTTCAGCACTGCTCGAGGTGCTGGATCCGGAGCAGAACGGGACGTTCCACGATCACTATCTGGACGTGGACCTCGATCTCTCCAAGGTGCTGTTCGTGTGCACGGCCAACCAGCTCGACACCATTCCCGGACCGCTGCTCGACCGCATGGAGGTGATCCACCTCTCCGGCTATCTGGACAACGAGAAACTGGCCATCGCGCGCAAGCACCTGCTGCCGCGCCAGCTCGCCCGCGCCGGGCTGCGCCAGCGAGGCGATCTGAAGGTGCAGGCTGCCGCGCTCAGGAAGATCGTCGAGCAGTACTCGCGCGAGGCGGGCGTGCGGCGGCTGGAGAAAGCGCTGGCCCAGCTGGTGCGCAAGGCGGTCGTGCGGATACTGAAGAAGGCCAGCAAGCCGATCGTCGTGCGCGCAGAGGACGTCGAGGACCTGCTCGGCAAGCCGCACTACGAGAAGGAGGCTCTGCAGGCCGGCATCGGCGTCGTCACCGGCCTCGCCTGGACACCGCTCGGCGGCGCGACTCTGCCGGTGGAAGCAACTCTGGTGCACCGCAAGCAGGCCGGGCTCAAGCTCACCGGCCAGCTCGGCCAGGTGATGCAGGAGTCCGCTAACATCGCCTACAGCTACGTGCGCGGTAACGCGGCCCACTACGGCGTCGAGGACGGCTACTTCGACGAGGCGTTCCTGCACCTGCACGTGCCCGCGGGGGCCACGCCCAAGGACGGCCCCAGCGCCGGCGTCACCATGGGCGTCGCCCTGGTCTCCCGGGCCATCGGACGAAAACCGCGAGCGGGCCTCGCCATGACCGGTGAGCTGACCCTCACTGGCCGCGTCTACCCGGTGGGCGGAATCCGCGAAAAACTGCTCGCGGCAAAACGCCAGAAGATCCGGCGGGTGATACTGCCTGCGGCCAACCGGCGCGATTTCGAAGAGGTGCCGGATCACATTCGCCGAGGAATCCAAGTACACTTCGTCGAGACCTTCGACGAAGTCGTCGAGCTGACCTTCTGATCCGAACGCGCCGCCAGGCCGGCGCGTTAAAAAGAGTTCCACAAGCGCCATGACCGAGCTCAGCACCGCCGGCGGCGCGCCCGACGGGCACGCCATCGCCGTGATGGTGCTCACCGTGGTGGCGCTGTACCTGTTCACCCGCGACCGGCTGCCGCTCGAAGTCACGAGCCTCGGCCTGCTGGCCGTGCTGGCCGTGGGCTTCGCCCTGTTCCCCTATCCGGGACTGGCGCCGGAATCCCTGTTCGCCGGGTTCGGTCACGAGGCCCTGGTGGCCGTCTGCGCGCTGCTCATTCTCGGCCAGGGCCTGGTACGCACCGGCGCCCTGGAACCCGTCGGGCGTTTCCTGTCGCGCATCTGGGGACGGGCGCCGTTTCTGTCTTTCCTCGCGACTCTGCTGGTGGGCGCGCTCCTGTCCGCGTTCGTCAACAACACGCCCATCGTCGTGCTGCTGCTGCCGATCCTCGTCAGCATGTGTCTACGCACCAACACCTCCGCCCCCCGGGTGCTCATGCCCATGGGCTTCGCCACCCTGGTCGGCGGCATGGCCACCACCATCGGCACCTCCACCAACCTGCTGGTCGTCGGGGTCGCCAGCGACCTCGGCATGGAGCGCTTCGGGATGTTCGACTTCGTCCTGCCCGCATCCATCGCCGCGGGTGTCGCGGTGGTTTACCTGTGGCTGATCGCGCCGCGCCTGCTGCCCGACCACAAGATCGATCTGGAAAACCCCTCGCCGCGGCTGTTCGAAGCGCGCCTGCACATCGACGACAAATCGCTGGTGGTGAACAAGACCCTGGCCGAAGCGAAGGCGATGACCAGCGGTGAGATGAACGTGCTGCGGATCCGCCGCGGCGACAACTATCTGGTGCCGCTGCCGGACGTCACCCTGAAGACCGGCGACCGCCTGCGCGTGCGCGGTACGCCGCAGCTGCTCAAATCTCTGGAGGAAACGCTGCGCGCCAAGCTGTTTTCCGGCGAGCAGCGCGTGGACGCCGAGCATCCGCTGCGCGCTGAGGATCAGATCCTCGCGGAAGTCGCCGTGGTGCAGGGCTCGAGCCTGGACCGCACCAACCTGCGCTTCGCGCGCTTCCTCGACCGCTACCAGCTCGCCGTGCTCGCCCTGCACCGGGCGGGTCGCGACATCTGGCGCGCCAAGGAAGACATTCAGGACGTGATCCTGCGGCAGGGTGACATTCTGCTGGTGCAGGGGCCGCGGGAGCAGATCGGCGTGCTCAAGCAGAGCACCGAGTTTCTGGTACTGGACGCCACCGTATCGCTGCCCACCACCAGCAAGGCACCGCTCGCGCTGCTGATTCTCGGCAGCGTGATCGTTCTCGCCGCCACCGGGGCCATGCCGATCGCGGTCAGTGCGACTGCGGGTGCAGTACTGCTGGTCCTGACCCGCTGCCTGGACATGGGCACAGCGATCCGCTCGGTGAGTGCGTCGGTGTTCTTCGTGGTGGCCGCGAGTCTCGCCCTGGGTCAGGCACTGATCGCCACCCACGCCACCGACTTCATCACCCGGATGTTCCTGTCCGTGACGCTCGACGCCGGGCCGACGGTGATTCTCTCGGGCCTGATGCTGCTGCTGGCGCTGCTGACCAATGTGGTTTCCAACAACGCGGCGGCGGTGATCGGCACGCCGATCGCCATCAGCATCGCACAGCAACTCGGCGCGCCGCCGGAACCGTTCGTTCTGGCCGTGCTGTTCGGCGCAAACATGAGCTACGCCACGCCCATGGCCTACCAGACAAACCTGCTGGTCATGAGCGCCGGCGGCTACTCGTTCAGCGACTTCCTGAAAGTCGGCGTGCCTCTGACGATACTGATGTGGCTTACGCTGACCTGGGTGCTGAGCGCGCTTTATCTCTGACGGATGTCGCCGACTGCGTCTCGGCGCCACGGGTGGAGCGGGGGTTGCGTCTCGACCTTGCGGCCTGATTGCGACGCTCCAGGGCAATGAGCCTGGATTCACTACGATTGATCACGTTGTCCTCGGCAGAACTTCTTATCGAACCAACCGGCAGGCTTTGCAGATGCCGGCGGGCGCGAATTATATGGAAGTGTGATTACACCTCAAGGGGAAAGTTCAGTTCTGCGAACTCTTTAACAGATCGAAACACGTCGTAACGTTTTTACCGATCTCTTACCTGGCGATGCGCAGGTGATCGAGGACGTCGAACAGGTTCTCCACGACCGTGTGACCAAGCTCGTTCAAGGCCACCGACGGCGCCACCAGATCCGGAACCTGGAACACCCTCAACCCGGCGGCATGGGCGGCGCGCACGCCGTTCTCCGAGTCTTCGAGCGCCCAGGTCTCGGCAGCACGCGTTCCCAGGCCAGCGACGGCGGCCAGGTAAGGATCCGGATGCGGCTTGCCGCGCGACGTCTCGCCGCCGCAGATGAGACAGGAGAAGTGCGACAGGATGCCGGTACGGGAGAGCTTCGCCGTCGCCATCGGGCGCCGGGTCGAGGTCGCCAGACCGCGTGGAATGCCGGCCGCTTCGAGCGACGCGAGCAGCTCCCGGGCGCCGGGCTTGACGGTCAACTCGCCGGCCTCGATGAGCACCTGGTAGCGTCGCTCCCAGACCCGGTCGAGCTCTGCGTAAGCGTCCGCCGACCCCAGCGCCTCGGTGAGCCGCAGCCGGGTCTCCTCCCAGCTCGAACCGATACAGCGCTCGTAGACCGCCGGCGCCACCTCGAAACCGCCGGCGGCACACGCCTCGTCGAAGGCACGACGGGCCAGCCGCTCCGAATCGAGCAGCAGTCCGTCCATGTCGAAGACGACCCCGGCGGGTCTGCGGTACGGCGCCACGCTATCCGGCACGAACGGCGTGGCGCAGCCAGCGGCTAAGCGGCCGCCACCAGGTTGTTGAGCACGTACTGGAGGATACCGCCGCTCTTGAAGTAGGCGATCTCGTTGTCGGTATCGAGACGGCTGGTCACGGTGACCTCGCGGCTCTTGCCGCCCGCATCCTTGATCGCCAGCACCATGTCCTGGCGTGCCTTGATCGCCGTAGTGCCCTTGGGCAGGCGGATATCGACGATCTCGTCCCCCGTGAGCCCGAGGGTTTTTCGGCCCTCGCCGTCCTTGAACTGCAGCGGCAGAACGCCCATGCCGATCAGGTTCGAGCGGTGGATGCGCTCGAAGCTCTCGGCAACCACCGCCTTGACGCCAAGCAGCCGCGTGCCTTTGGCCGCCCAGTCGCGGCTGGAACCGGTGCCGTACTCCTTGCCAGCGAAGATCACCAGCGGGGTGCCCTCGCCCTGGTAGCGCATGGCGGCGTCGTAGATGGAAAGCTGGTCGCCGGAGCCGACGTGCCTGGTGTAGCCCCCCTCGACCCCGGGCACCATCTCGTTCTTGATGCGGATGTTGGCGAAGGTGCCGCGCATCATCACCTCGTGGTTGCCGCGCCGCGAACCGTAGGAGTTGAAGTCCGCCACGTCCACGCCGTGCTGCTGCAGGTACTGACCCGCCGGGCTGTCCGGCTGGATGGCGCCCGCCGGCGAGATGTGGTCCGTGGTCACCGAGTCGCCGAGCAGGGCGAGAATCCGTGCACCGCAGACTTCGGCTTCCTGATCGAGGTCGCCGCCCACCGAGAAGAACGGCGGCTGCTTGATGTAGGTGGACTCCTCCCAGCTGTAGGTTCCGGAATCGGCGACGTCGATGTTGCGCCAGGCTTCCGGGCCGGTGAAGACGTCGGCGTACTGCTCGGCGAACATGCTCGACGTCACCTGACCGACCACCTTGGCGATCTCGGCGTTGCTCGGCCAGATGTCCTTGAGGAACACGTCCTTGCCGTCCCGGTCCTGGCCGATGGGATCTTTGGACAGGTCGATGCGGCAGGTGCCGGCGATGGCGTAGGCGACCACCAGCGGCGGCGACGCCAGCCAGTTGGTTCGAACCTCCTGGTGCACCCGGCCCTCGAAGTTGCGATTGCCAGACAGCACCGACGAGACCACCAGGTCGCCCTGTTTGATGGCGGCCGAAATAGGCTCAGGGAGCGGTCCGGAATTGCCGATGCAGGTGGTGCAGCCATAGCCCACCAGATTGAAGCCCAGCGCATCCAGATCGTCCTGAAGCTCCGCCTTGTTGAGATACTCGGTCACCACCTTGGATCCGGGCGCGAGCGAGGTCTTGACCCAGGGCTTCACCTTCAGGCCCCGCGCCAGCGCGTTGCGCGCCACCAGGCCGGCGCCCAGCATCACAGCCGGGTTCGAGGTGTTGGTGCAGGAGGTGATGGCGGCAATCACGACGTCACCGTGACCCAGGTCGTAGTCGGCGCCCGGTACCGGCACGCGCACGTCCTTGGTGCCGGCGCGGCCCTGCAGTTCCAGGGCCTCGTCGAAGGCCTGCGCCATGTCGCTCATGGCCACGCGGTCCTGGGGCCGCTTCGGGCCGGCCAGACTCGGCACCACGTCGCCGAGATCGAGCGCCAGGGTGTCCGTGTAGACCGGGTCCGGAGCGCCGCTCTCGCGCCACATGCCGTTGGCCCGGGCATAGGCTTCGACCAGCTCGACGACGTCCTTCGGCCGGTCGGACAGCTTGAGGTAGGCGATGGTCTCCTGGTCGACAGGAAAGAAGCCGCAGGTGGCGCCGTACTCCGGCGCCATGTTGGCGATGGTGGCCCGATCGGCCAGCGGCAGATCGTTCAGGCCGTCGCCGTAGAACTCGACGAATTTCCCCACCACGCCCTTCGCTCGCAGCATCTCGACCACGGTGAGCACCAGGTCCGTGGCCGTGATGCCTTCCTTCATCTTTCCTGAAAGCTTGAAGCCCACCACGTCGGGAATGAGCATGGACACCGGCTGGCCGAGCATGGCGGCCTCCGCCTCGATGCCGCCGACGCCCCAGCCGAGCACGCCGAGTCCGTTGATCATGGTGGTGTGGCTGTCGGTGCCGACCAGGGTATCCGGATACGCCACGGTGCGGCCGTTCGCCTCCTTCGTCCACACCGTCTTTGCCAGGTATTCGAGGTTGACCTGGTGGCAGATGCCGGTGCCCGGCGGCACGACACGGAAGTTGTCGAAAGCCTTCTGTCCCCAGCGCAGGAACCGGTAGCGCTCGTTGTTGCGCGACATCTCCAGTTCCACGTTGTCCTCGAACGCCGTGGCGGAACCGAACTTGTCCACCATCACCGAGTGGTCGATGACCAGATCCACGGGCGACAGCGGGTTGATGAGGCCGGGGTCCTTGCCGGCCTGCACCACGGCGCTGCGCATGGCGGCCAGGTCGGCCACGGCGGGCACGCCGGTGAAGTCCTGCATCAGCACCCGCGCCGGGCGGAACGCGATTTCCTGATCCGGCGGCGCCGCGCTGGCCCAGTTGCCGAGGGCCTGAATATCGGCCTTGGTCACCGTGCTGCCGTCCTCGAAGCGCAACAGGTTTTCCAGCAGGATCTTCAGCGATACCGGCAGCCGGTCGACGTCGCCGATACCGGCCTCCTGGGCGGCCGGCAGGCTGAAGTAGTCGTATTGCTTGCCGCCGACGCTCAGCGTCTTGCGGGTTTTGAAGCTGTCTGAGCTCATGGATCCTCTCTTCTCCGGCGGGCCGATTCCAAGGGACGCTATTGTGCCTTAAAGCGCCCCGCGGCAGAAACGCTCCGGGGCGCGTAGCCCGGGGCGCGCAGCCCGGGGCACTCACCGCTGGCGCTACAGGCCCTCGCCGATCTCCGTCGCCGGGACGGCCGGCTGCTCGTCCAGGTGCGCGCCGCAGCGCCAGCAGTAGACGGCCTCGCGCAGATGGCCTTCCACCGAGCAGCTCGCGCAGACGCGCGTGTTCGCAGCCCGGCGCGACGCCTCGGAGAGTTCCATGGTGACGATGCCGGTGGGGATGGCGATGATGCCGTAGCCCATGATCATCACCACCGTGGCCAGGGTCTGGCCGAGCACGGTCAGAGGCACCAGATCACCGTAGCCCACCGTCGTGAGCGTGATCACCGCCCAGTAGATGCTCTTGGGGATGCTGGTGAAGCCGTTCTCGGGACCTTCGATGAGATACATGAACGACCCGAAAACGATCACCATGGCGAACACCGTGGAGATGAACACCGTGATCTTGCGCCGGCTGGCGCGTAGCGCGTCGGCCAGCATGCGCGCCTCGCCGACATAGCGCACCATACGCAGCACGCGGAAGACCCGCAGCACGCGCAGAACGCGTATCACCAGCAGATACTGAGTGCCGACGACGAACAGACTCAGATAGGTAGGCAGAATGCCCAGCAGGTCGACGATCCCGTAAAAGCTGCGGGCGTACAGTGCCTTGTTCTGAATGCACCACAGGCGCAGCGCGTACTCGATGGTGAAGGCGACGGTGAAGAACCACTCCGCTGCGTACAGCCAGTTGCCGAAACGGTCGTGGATCCACGCGACGGAATCGAGCATCACCGCCACGACGCTCACCAGGATGGCGATGATGAGGCCCACGTCGAACGCCTTGCCGGCGGGCGTGTGGGCCTCGAAGATGACGATCCGTACGCTGTCGCGGTCCCAGTTCATCCGCTCAGTGTACTGCGTCGGCAGTACACCGGCAGCTTCTGCCGGGACCCCGGCGGGAATCAGCTCGCGTTCACCTCGATACGCCGCGGCTGCGCCTTGTCCTGTTTGGCGATCACCAGATAGAGCACGCCGTCGCGGACCCGGGCGTCGATGGCGTCGGCGTCCACGTTCTCCGGCAGCCGGAAGCTGCGCGAGAACCTGCCCCAGCGCCGCTCGACCCGGTGGCGCTTGCCCTCGTCGCTCTCGGATTCCGTCCTGCGCTCGCCGGACACCGTGAGCACGCCGTCCTTCACCGACACGTCCACGTCGGCCGCGGCCACGGACGGGATCTCCACGTCGATCCGGTAGTCCTTCTCGGTCTCGCTGATATCCACCGGCGGCAGCCATTCCGAGCGGACCACGGCCTCGCCCGGGGCGCCCGCCACGCGGGTGAACAGGTCATCGAACTCCCGCCAGGGGTTCCATTGCACGATACTCATAGCTGATAGTCTCCTTGCGCCGAACCATTCAGTCTCCGTTGAATCGTTAATGTGGGGCCGGCAGCAGATTCCAAGACCTTGAATTGCTGCGCGCAGTCCCCAGCACCGAAACAATCACAGGAACCGGGAGCAGACCCATGACCGCCTCCACCGCAATGAGCCAGGAAGAGAAGCAGGCCTTTCTCGCCGAGCCCCACGTCGGCGTTCTGTCCATCCAGCGCGAACTCATGGGCCCGCTGACGGTTCCGGTTTGGTACGCCTACACGCCGGGCGGCGAGGTGACGTTCATCACCGGACGGCAATCGCAGAAGGGTCGCCTGCTCGAAGTCGGCCGACGCATCAGCCTGTGCGCACAGACCGAGACCGCACCCTATCAATACGTCAGCGTGGAGGGACCGGTCACCGCCCTGGACCCGGTGACCGACGAGCTGCTGCCCATGGCGATCCGCTATCTGGGCGAAACCCAGGGGCGCGCCTACGCCGCGGCGAGCGCAGAGGATGACAGCGTCGTGGTGCGAATGGCGCCGGAGCGCTGGCTGGCGGTCGATTACCGCAAAGCCATCTGAGGCCGCGGAGCGCTTTACTCAGGTCGTCTTCACCAGCCGGTAGACGACCTCATCGACGTCGTCGAGACCGGCGTCCGCGAACTTCGGCGGCAGCCCGCGCGCGCGCGCGCGGCACGCGGACTCGATCGAGCAGCGGCCGCTGAACAGGCGCTCGACTTCGGCCTGGGGCACGGAATGCGGCGGACCGGCAACTCTGCCCTGGTCGTACTCCAACGTCAGCAGCAGAATCCGGCAGTCCTCGGGAATGATCCGCAGCAGATGATCGACGTAGTGGGTGCGCATCTTCGGCGGCAGGGCGATCAACGCGGCGCGATCGTACACCGCCGCGACGTTGGGCAGGTGCCGCACGGTCAGATCCATGAAGTCGCCGCAGTACAGCACCAGATTGCCGCTCTGGAAGCGCTGCAGGTAAGGCAGCCGCGTCGCGTGGCAGGTCTGGTTCGCCTCTTCGAAGAACTCCCGCACGGCGGCTTCTGCCAGCTCGACACCGAACACCGGATGTCCCTGTTCGGCGAGCCAGCGCAGATCGAGACTCTTGCCGCAAAGCGGCACGAACACGCCTTTGTCGGTAGGAACGCTCAGGTCGGGCCAGCACTTCTTCAGCCACGGGTTGACCGCCGACTGATGAAAGCCGATCTCGTGGTTGCGCCAGCGATCCAGCCAGAATTCACGCTCCACGACGTGCTACATTCTCCCCGTTCCGGCAGTTGATTCTGACCAATGGCCCGAGCGGGAGCAACCAGAACGGCGAGCCGCATCGCCAGCCGCGTCGCCAGCCGTCTCGGCCGCCTTGCGCTGCACCGCCAGGGCCTGCTGCAGCGGGCGCCGTTCGGGCGCGGGCTGGCGGGCGCCCGGCGCGCCATAGAGCAACTCGGCTACGTCCAGATCGACACGATCTCGGTAGTCAGCCGGGCCCACGACCATGTGCTCCAGGCCCGCGTGCCGGGCTATCGGCCGGACATGCTCGACCGCCTCCAGGCCGACGGCCACGTGTTCGAGTACTGGGCCCACGCCGCCGCCTACCTGCCGCTGCGCGACTACCGCTTTGCACGCCCGCACATGGATGCCATGCGCGCCCGCCAGACCCGCTGGGTGCGCAGCCGCGATGGCCGGCTGATGCGGCGCGTACTCGACCGGGTGCGCGCCGAGGGTCCGCTCCAGACCCGTGACTTCGAGGCCCCCGCCGGGCGCCGCAGCAGCGGCTGGTGGGACTGGAAACCGGCCAAACACGCCCTGGAACAGCTGTTCATGCAGGGCGATCTGATGGTGGTCGGTCGGGCCGGCTTCCAGAAGATCTACGATCTGCCGGAACGGGTGCTGCCCGCCGAAGTGGATACGTCAGCTCCGAGCCTGGACGACTACGCCCGCCATCTGATCGAGCGGCAGTCCGCCGCCATGGGTTTCGCCACTGCCCGAGCCTGCGTCTACCAGCGTCAGACCCCCGGGCTGCGCGAGGCGGTGGCGGACGCACTCGAAGCCGAACGCGCGCAGGGTCGCCTGACGGCGGTTTCGCTGCCCACGCCAGGCGGCAGAGAAGAGACGGCCTACGCCGATCCGGCCGCGCTCGAGGGCCGTGCTCCTCCAGCCCAGGGCCGCGCCCGGGTGCTGTCGCCGTTCGACAACGTGATGATCCGGCGGCAGCTGGCCCGGAGTCTGTTCGGCTTCGACTACCAGCTGGAATGCTACGTGCCCGCTGCACGCCGACGATTCGGCTACTTCTGTCTGCCGGTGCTGTACCGCGACCACTTCGTCGGCCGCGTCGACTGCAAGGCGCACCGGCGCGAGCGCCGGCTGGAGATAATACGCCTCACCGTGGAACATCCCGAGCGTCTGCCACGGGACCCGGCGCCGGCCTGCGATGCCATCGCGGTGGCGCTGGCCGAGCTGGCCAGCCACAACGCCTGCTGCGACCTCGATCTGCACCAGGTCGCACCCACCCACCTGCACGACCCGATGGTCCGGGCCGTTCATCATGCCAACAGGGAGCGCCCATGAGCCGCGAAGAACCGATTCTCATCGATCCCACCACCCTCGCCGCGCAACACGCCGGCAGCGAGCTGCGCGTACTCGATGCCACCGTGTTCCTGGAGCCGGCAAAGACCGGCTATCGCGCCGTCAGCGGACTCGAGCGCTACCGGGAGGCACACATCCCCGGCGCCGCCTTCATGGACCTGATCCGGGCCTTCTCCGACACCAGCACCGGACTCGGCTTCTCGCGCCAGAGTCCCGAAGTGCTTGCCGAAGCGCTCGGTGCCCTGGGCATCAGCCCCGCCCACCGGGTGGTGGTCTACTCCAGCGGCCACATGATGTGGGCCACCCGCGCCTTCTGGCTGCTGCGTTACGCCGGTCACACGAGGGCCGCCGTGCTCGACGGCGGCCTCGCCGGATGGCGCGAGGCGGGACACGCCACCGCCAGCGGCGACGAGCACTACCCGCCGGCCCGCTTCGCCGCCACCGCGCGACCGGAGCTATTCGTCGACCTGGCCGAGACCCGCGACGCCATGGACGATCCGGCGGTGTGCACGGTCAACGCGCTGTCACCCGATGTCTACGCCGGCACCGGCGACATGCACTACGGCCGCCGCGGCCACATTCCCGGCAGTCGCAACCTGCACTATGACCGGCTTATGAACGGCCATCGCTTCCGGCCCGAGGCGGAACTGCGCGAGGCGCTTCGCGACGCCGGCCTGCTCGACGTGCCCCGGGTCATCGCCTACTGCGGCGGTGGCATCTCCGCCACCATCGACGCCGTCGCCTGCCTGCTCGCCGGGCAGCACAACGTCACGGTGTACGACGGGTCGATGTCGGAGTGGGTTCGGGATGAGTCGCTGCCGCTGACCGAGGGATTGGATCCCTGAGTTCGGGTGTGGAAGGTCGTAGGTGTCTGGTCGCCGGAGGTATCGGGGGTGGAAGGTCGTAGGTGTCTGGCCGCCGATAATTGATTTGCTGCGCGATGGCGCGATCGTCGTGAACCGTTTCCCGCGTAGCCGGATGCCTGAATGCTCCGCAAATCAATTCTCGGCGTCCGCCGCGACGCCCTTCCACCCCCTTGTGCTGATGGCGCCATGCGGGCCTCACACGGCAAGCGACTCGCATATCCAGCAGGGCAACGAGCGGCAGCAGCGACGGCGGGACGGGCGCATTCGGTGATGTGCGGCTGTCCCCGGAACAACACCTTTTCGAATGTTAAGGCTCCCGGCGCCATCTGAGCCGGTCCGTCGACAACGACGCCCGCTTTCGAAAAGGCGTTTTTCCGGGGGCGGCCGCGCGTGCAGCACCTAGGGAACCCGACCCTACGCGTCCTTGTATTCCGCCGCTCGCTTGCCCATGAACGCCGCGACCCCCTCGCGCATGTCGCCCGTCGTCGAGGTGAGGATCTGCTGACGGTCTTCCATGGCGATCACGGCTTCCAGACTGCCGGCGTCCACGCTCATGTTCAGGCACTCCTTGGTCAGCCGCACGCCGACGGGCGAGTTGGCGAGGATCTCGCCGGCGATGGCGCGGCCGGCATCCGCGAGTTCGGCGTCCGGATAGATCTCCGACACCAGGCCCACGGCTCTGGCACGCTCGGCGTCGATGAAGCGGCCCGTGAGCAGCAGCTCCGAGGCGAGCGCGGAACCGACCAGGCGCGGCAGGAAGTAGCTCACGCCGACGTCGCAGGCGGTCAGACCGATACGGATGAACGCAGCGTTCATGCGCGCCTTCGGTCCGGCCAGACGTATGTCCGAAGCCAGCGCCAGGGCGAAGCCACCGCCGCTCGCCGGGCCGTGAATGAGCGACACGATGGGCTGCGGGGCACGGCGCATGCGCATGACGATCTCGCTGACCCGGCGCTGCACGCGCAACCCGGCGACCGCGCCGCCGGGCTCGTCGGTACGGTCTTCCTTGAGATCGAGGCCGGCGCAGAAGCCGCGACCGGCGCCGCGCAGGATGACCACGCGCACCGAGTGATCGGTGTACAGCTCACCGAAGTAGTGCTGCAGCTCGAGCATCATGGTCCTGCTCATGGAGTTGAGCGACTCCGGCCGGTTCAGGGTCAGCCAGTCGATGGCGCCCTCCTTTTCCACGATCAGCGTCTGGTAGCTGCCGTCGGCGTTGGCCTGCGGCCGATAGAGATCCCGGTGTTCGTCGCTCATGGCATTTTCCTGCTTGCGTTGAGTTAGCTCAGATCTGACGGTCACGGCCTTTCCAGTAAGGGTCGCGCACCAGGCGGCGCTGAATCTTGCCGCTCGGCAACCTCGGCAGGTCGTCGACGAAGTCAACGCTGCGCGGGCACTTGAAGCCGGGCAGGCGGGCACGGGAAAATTCCCGAAGCTCGTCGGCAAGCTCCGGGCTGGCCTCGACGCCCGGATTCAGCTGCACCACGCTCTTGACCTCTTCACCCCACTCCTCGTTGGGTACCCCCACCGTGCACACGTCCAGCACGTCGCCGTGCTGCAGCAGCACGGCGTCCACCTCCTGCGGGTAGATGTTCACGCCGCCGGAAATGATGGTCTCGGCGCTGCGGCCGGTGAGGAACAGGTAGCCGTCCTCGTCGAGGTAGCCCATGTCGCCCAGGGTGAACCAGTCGCCGCGATAGCTGCTGTCGGTCTTCTCCGGTGACTTGAAGTACTCGAAGCGGCCGACCTCCGGCGCACGGAAATAGATGGTGCCCACCTCGCCCTGACGAACGTCGCCGCCGGCGTCGTCGAGGATCCGGGTGTTCTCGGGGGTGGGCGTGCGCCCGACGCTGCCCGGCTTCTTCAGCCAGGTTTCGGAATCGATGCCGAAGTTGTTGCCGCCCTCGGTGGCGGCGTAGTACTCGTACACGATCGGCCCGAACCAATCGATGATGGCGCGCTTGACGTGCACCGGACAGGGCGCCGCGCCGTGCATGACCAGCTCGAGACTCGACAGGTCGTAGCGCGTCCTGACCTCCTCGGGCAGCTGCAGCAGACGGTGGAACATGGTGGCGACCATGTGGGTCCGGGTGATCCGATAGGTCTCGATCAGGCGCAGCGTTTCCTCGGGATCCCAGCGGTCCACCATCACCACGCCAACCCCGGCGTTCAGCGGCGCGACAACGTTGAACGCCAGCGGTGCGGCATGGTAGGCGGGGCCCGTGCACAGACAGCGGTCGTGATCCGGATCGCCGGCGGCCACGGCCTGAGCCGTGGAGCGCTGATTCGGCAGCTGTCTTCGGTACACGCCTTTCGGGCGTCCGGTGGTTCCCGAGGTGTACAGCATCTGGGTGCCGCGAACCGGTTTCTCCAGGTCGACGGCGCGCTCCCCGGCGATGGCCTCGACGTAGGACTGGAAACCCGCGATGCTGCCGCCGACCGCAAGCCGCAGCCGGCAGTTGCCGGCGTGTTCCGCGGCGGCTTCGGCGGTTCCGAGACTGGCGTCGTAGATCACCGCCTGGGCTTCGCAGTTGTCGATGATGTAGCCGGTCTCCGCGCCGGTGAGATGCCAGTTGACCGGCGTCACCCGGATCCCTGCGCGCATCGCGGCGCAGTAAGCCTCGACGAATTCCGGCCGGTTCTTCGTGACGATGGCGATGGCAGCACCCTCGCCGACGCCGTGGCGCGCGAGCCAGCGCGCGAGCTGGTTGGCGCGGCCATTCAGTTCGGCGAAGCTGCGGTCCCCGTAGGCCGTGGCGAGCGCCAGAGTGTCCGGACGCCGGGCCGCGTGCCAGGCCACTGCCATGCCGCAGGCGATGGCGCGATCGAGATCCGCTAGATCAGCCGACATAATCCCCTCCCAGTCGCCGGAGCCGTCAGCTCAGAACCGCGTCGACCCGACGCGGCTCGCCGTGATGGCTGGCAAACCACAGACCGCGTTCGTCCTCGAACAGCACCAGGGCATCCAGATACGCCACCTCGGCGAGCGTAGCCGGTTCGCCGAGCAGCACTTCACGCATCAGGTACAGCGTCATGTCGTGGGACACGCAGACGTCGATCTGGCGTTCCGCCACCGGCTGGCGCAGCTTCTGCTCCAGCACCCGCAGCAGCAGACGAGCGGCCACACCGGCCGGCATCAGGGCATCCGCTGGCGCTTCGTCGCGAACCCAGGCACTGACGAATGGCGCCAGCCCACCGGCCGCCTGCATGGCCTTCCACATCTTCATCTGGTCGAGGGCATAGAACACGCCGAGCGCTTCGACAGGCCGATGCCGGGTCACCGCACCGCCCTCGCGCCGGTGCCCGTCGAGGATCAGTGCCGCGGTCTCCATGCAGCGTTCGGGCGGGCTGGCATAGCCGCGCACGGTGCACTCCTTCGGCAGGCCCTGGCCGAACGCCAGCGCCCACGCTCTGCCCTGCGCCGTGAGCGGATTGTCGAGATCGTGGCGGCCGGGCGCGTACTCGCGCGCCGAATGGCGCATCAGCACCACGCTGTGGCGCGCGCCCCGGGACGCCGTCCGCTCCATCAGCGCGAGCGCGGCGTCTCCGTAGTTCCCCTCTCTGCTCGGCTCCTCTCCGTTCGCCTCCTCTCTGCCGGTCTCCATGGGCCTTCCCGTAGCACAAGCCTGACCGACTGTATTAGTATCAAATTCTTTCCGCGTTTCGCATTCTTTTTGTCGTTCGCAGAGCGCACCACTCAGTCTCCAGAGGGAAGCACATGGACCTTGGAATTTCCGACCGCGTCAAACCACTCATTGCCGACATCCAGAGCTACATCGACGACCACATCGTTCCCGCCGAACCGGTGTTCGTCCGCCAGATCGAAGAAGGCGGCCGCTGGTGCGAAACCGCCATCATGGAAGAGGTGAAGGAGGAAGCGAAGAAGCGCGGCCTGTGGAACTTCTTCCTGCCGGACAGCGAGCGCGGTGCCGGCATGAACAACATCGACTACGCCCACATCGCCGAGATCCTCGGCAAATACCCGATGGCCTCCGAAGCCATGAACTGCGCCGCACCGGACACCGGCAACATGGAGGTGATCGAGCGCTACGGCTCGGAGCAGCAGAAGGAAGAGTGGCTGCAGCCGCTGCTCGACGGCAAGATCCGTTCGGCGTTCGCCATGACCGAGCCTCAGGTGGCCTCCTCCGACGCCACCAACATCAGCCTCGAGGCGCGCCTCGAGGGTGACGAGTGGGTTCTCAACGGCGAGAAGTGGTGGACCTCGGGCATCGGCGATCCGCGCTGCAAGATCATGATCGTTATGTGCGTGACCGAGCCCGACGCGCCGCGCCACTCACGCCAGTCGCAGATCCTCGTCCCGGTGGAGACCCCCGGGGTCGAGGTGCTGAAGATGATGCACGTGTTCGGCTACGACGATGCTCCCCACGGCCACGGCCACGTGCGCTTCACCAATGTCCGGGTGCCGAAGGACAACATCATCCTCGGTTCCGGTCGCGGTTTCGAAATCGCCCAGGGCCGCCTCGGACCGGGCCGTATCCACCACTGCATGCGCTCCATCGGCGTCGCCGAGCGGGCGCTGGAACTGATGTGCCGGCGCGCCCAGTCCAAGGAAGCCTTCGGCAAGAAGCTCGCCGATCTCGGCGGCAACTACGACAAGATCGCCGACGCCCGGATCAACATCGAGATGGCCCGACTGCTGACGCTGAAGGCCGCCTGGATGATGGACACGGTGGGCAACAAAGTCGCACGCAGCGAGATCGCCCAGATCAAGGTCGCGGTGCCGAACATCGCCCTGCAGGTGATCGACGACGCCATCCAGATTCACGGCGGCGCGGGCGTGTCCCAGGTGTTTCCGCTGGCGAAAATGTACTCGGGAATGCGCACGCTGCGTCTTGCCGACGGTCCGGACGAGGTCCATCGTCGGACCGTGGCGCGCATGGAGATCGGCAAGTATCCGCCGGATACGGAGGTGCGCACCGCGGTCTGGGGAACCTGACCGGCACCCCGGGAGAGGGACGACAGGGGAGGAACGCTATGGGAAGGCTCGACGACAAGGTGGCCGTGATCACCGGCGCGGGACGCGGCATCGGCCGTGAGATCGCGCTGCTGATGGCCCGGGAGGGCGCGCAGGTCGTGGTCAACGATCTGGGCGCCAACACCGACGGCACCGGAACCGGCAAAATCGCCGACGATGTGGCGGAGGAGATCCGGGCGCTCGGCGGCGAAGCGACATCCAATACGGATTCCGTAGCCGCCGTGGAGGGCGGAGAAAACCTGCTGAAAACCGCGCTCGATGCCTTCGGCGCGATGGACATTCTGGTGAACAACGCCGGGATCCTGCGCGACCGGACGATCTTCAAGATGGAGGAAGCCGACTGGGATGCGGTGCAGGCCGTGCACCTGAAGGGCCACTACTGCTGTTCCCGGCCGTTCGCGCGCTACATCCGTGAGACGAACCGCACGGGTTGCCGGATCATCAACTTCTCCAGCGTCTCCGGTCTGATCGGCAATTTCGGCCAGGCCAACTACGGCGCCGCCAAGGCCGGAATCGCCGGTTTCTCCCGGGTGCTGGCGCTGGAGCTGGCCAAGTACGGCTGCACGGTGAACACCATCTCGCCCGGCGCGCTGACCCGCATGACCATTCCGCTGCGGGAGAATCGCGGCGACAAAGTCGACGACGAGGATCTGCAACAGGGCGGGCCGCAGCACATCGCGCCGATCTGCGCGTGGCTCGCCACAGAAGCCGCCGCCGGGATCACGTCCCAGATCTTCCACACCGGCCGCGGCGGCATCGCCATCATGCAGCAGCCGGCGGTGATCAAGCAGTTCCACAAGTCGTCGGGCGTGTGGAGCCTGGACGAGCTGGACAGGTACGTGCCCCAGCTGATGGCCGCCAAACAGGCCCACGACCACATGGTGAAGGAAACGGCGACACCCGTGGAGGTCAGTTGACGCCTGCACCGTCAGAGGGCCGGGCGCCCGGGCGCCCCGGGAGGCGCAAACGGTGAGTCTGAGGATCGTGGTCCTCAATCCCAAGGGAGGCTCGGGGAAGACCACGATCGCCGTCAATCTGCTCTCCGCCTTCGCCAGAGCCGGCCGCCGCACGGCGTTGATCGACCGCGACCCACAGGGTTCGGCGTCACGCTGGCTGAGTCAGCGCGCAGCCTCCATGCCGGTCATCCACGGAATCCGCGCCTACGAAGAGCCTCCCGCCAACGTGACCCGCAGCTTCGCCATGCGCGTGCCGCCGGATACCGAACGGGTGGTGGTGGACACCGCCGCCGCGCTCACCCGCCACGAACTCGTCGACGTGGTGCGCAACGCCGATAAGATTCTCGTGCCGGTTCTGCCATCGGACATCGACATTCACGCTGCCACCCGCTGTATCGCCGATCTGCTGGTCCACGCCCGGGTTCCGCGAGGTACCGCGCGACTCGGCGTCATCGCCAACCGGGTGAAACGCAACACGGTAACCTACCAGGCTCTGATGCGCTTTCTCGACAGCCTGGGCGTGCCGGTGATCGCCGTTCTGCGCGACGTCCAGGCCTACGTCAAAGCGGCGGAACAGGGTCTCGGGGTGAGCGAACTGCGTGCCTCGGAGGCGGGGCCGGAGCTCCGCCAGTGGCGCAACGTCCTGCGCTGGATCGACCACGACATGGTACCGCAGCCGCGCATGCCGCACGGCCAGTCGGACCCGGCCACGCAGACCCCGGGGCGTGGTCACCTGACCGTCGTGCAGAATCAGAAATAGTAAGCCCAGCGCAGGTAGACGCGCGTTCCGCCCCCCACGGTCAGCGCCCGGCCCGCCACCGGCACACCGCCGAACTCCTTTCCCGCCCCACCCAGCGGCTCCACCACGCCGAGTTCCAGGCGCTGATGATCGCCGGGCTCGTGGCTGAGCTGGGTCTGCAGCAGCACGCTGCCGTCGTTCAGGTTGCCGATCAGCGTGAGCGTCTGCGACCACAGCGGATGCCATTCGATGCTCCAGCCCGCGGCGAGGTAGTCGCGCATCAGATTGAACAGCTCGCCCCGTGCCAGTCGGTCGGTCAGCGCGATCGGGTAGCCGGCCGGATCGTCCGGCAGACGGCGCACCCCGAACGCGTTGTGGAAGTACTCGCCGAACAGATAGACGTTGCGCTGGCCGAGCACCAGGCTGTAGTCCAGGTTGACGATGCCGGAGAGCTTCCAGGTCCCGGCCTCGAGACGGGTTGCGACCAGGTCGCTGCGCAACAGCGCCCCACCCAGCGGAAACCGCAGCGCCGTGCCGAACACGCGATCGCTGTGGTGGCGACCGGCGACCAGCTCGAGTTCTCCCTGACCGACGAAGCGGTGCCACTTGGCGGCCAGGCTGCCGGCGTCCGCCGTGACATCGTCGGCGTCGTCGCGGCGCGCCACCGCCAGCAGCTGCAGGCTGCCGCCCTCACGCAGGGACCGTTCCAGGAGCAGCAGATCGTCGCCGGCCTTGTAGTCCTGATCCACCGTGGTGGGCGCAAACGGGTTGAACAGATCGAGGGGCTGAAACACCAGACCGTTGCCCCAGCTCACCGCCTGCCGGCCCACAGTCGCCGCCCAGGGTCCCTGCCGGTACTGCAGCGCCAGGCGGTCGAACCGCTGAAACAGCCGGTGGTTGCCACCGTCGTCCAGCGTCCAGGTCAGATCGAGGGCCCGGCGCGAATCGTCCGCCACCGTCTGATCGAGGGTGACCCCGAAACCCGTGCCGTCGAGGGCATCGCCGCGCACCAGGGTGGTACTGTGATCGGCCACGATGCGGAACGCGCCGGCTTCCTCGCGCAGCAGCAGGCGCAGATCCAGGTTGTCGTCGAACGCCGGCGTGCCCGAGCGCTGACGCTGCAGGTCTTCGTCCGGCAGCGCGCTGAGGGTGGCGAAGTACTTGAGCCGGGCGTCTACATCCAGCGCCTCGACCCCCGTGCCGCCGAGCAGCAGGGCCGCCGCAAGAACCAGCCGGCTCACGCAGGCTCCGCCACCGACTCTTCGACGATCGCGCCGTCGCGAAGTTTTACCTGGCGCCGCGCGTAGCTCATGACCTGCGGATCGTGCGTCGCCGTGACGATGGTAACGCCCTGCTCCAGATTGAGGCGCTGCAGCAGCTTCAGCAGATCTTCGGTGGTGGCGCTGTCCAGGTTGGCGCTGGGTTCGTCCGCCAGCAGCAGCACCGGATCCGTGACGAGCGCCCGGGCAATGGCGACCCGCTGCTGCTGGCCGCCGGACAGCTCGCCGGGACGACGTCCGGCGAGTTCGCCGATCCCGAGTTCATCGAGCATGTCCGCGGCCCGGCGGCGCCGCTCCGCCGCAGCCACACCCTGAAGCTGCATGATGAACTCCACGTTTTCGCGGGCCGACAGCACCGGAATCAGATTGTAGGCCTGAAACACGAACCCCAGCTTGTGCAGACGCAGATCGGCCAGTGCAGCCGCCGACAGTTCGTTCAACGACACGCCATCCACCCACACCTCGCCGGTCGTCGGTCGGTCGAGGCCGCCGATGACGTTGAGCAGGGTCGACTTGCCCGATCCGGACGGTCCCGCAAGGCTGACGAACTCTCCGCGTCGAACCTCGAAATCGACGCCGCGCAGGGCATGCACGGGAACCGAATCGTCCTGGTAGACCCGGGTGACCGCGCGGCACTCCACCACCACATCTTTCATCGCCGTAGCGCCTCCAACGGTTCGATCTTCACGGCCCGCCAGGCGGGATACAGGCTGGCGGCCACGCCGAGGGCCAGGCTCATGCCGGCAACCAGCATCAGATCGCCGGCCAGCAGCCGCGGTACCAGAATCGCGCTCATTCCAGCCATTTCCATTCCCTCCGCCCACTGCGACAGGTCGATGCCCTCGTCGAGCCAGAGCACGAAACCACTGCCGAGTGCGAGCCCGACCACCACGCCCGCCAGCATGATCAGGGTCGACTCGATGACCACCTGGATCACCACCGTGCTGCGTCGCATACCCACGGCGCGCAGCATGCCGAACTCCCTCGTACGCTCCATCACGGCGGTGACGAGCGTGTTCACCAGGCCGAACACCAGCGCGCCCATCATGATCAGAAACCAGATGAACACGGCCATGTCGGCGAACGCGAACATGGCGGCGGCCTGGGGCTCGAGCTCCTGCCAGCGCAACACGTCCTGACCGGTGAAGAGGTCCCGCAGGCGCCCTGCCAGGGAACGTTCCTCGGCAGCGGTTTCCGAGGATCGCAGGCGGATGGACAGCTCGGTGACCCCGTCCGCGTCCAGCAGGCCCTGCAGAAAGCCGAGCCCGGTGAATGCGAAGGCTTTCTCGAGGCCGGTGCCTTCGGCATCGAAGAGCCCGGCCACCCGGAAACCGGCTTCCCGGTTCCGGCCATCGGCCCCCTGGGTGATGATCACCAGGCGATAGCCGAGTCCCGTCTGCAGCTGTTCGGCGAGGGCAACGCCGAGCAGCAGCCGATTGTCGTCCGCTCCGCCGAGGCGTTCGCCGGCGACCGGCACGTCGCCGAGAAAGGAGATGTCCTCGCGTGCCGGATCGACACCGACCAGCTGCACACCGCGAGTCTCCCGCTCGCTCATGATCACGGCGGGAACCCGCACCCGCGGGGCCCATCCCGCCAGCTCGGCGGACAGCTGCGCCGGGTCCCACTGGCGCGCCAGCTCGAAGCGTTTCTCGATGCCCGGATCGTCACGGTAGCCCGGGGCAAGCACCTTGATGTCGCCGGTGAGGTTCGCCACCGCCGACTCCCGCATGTCCTCCTGAAACCCGCGGATCAGGCTGTTCATCACCGTAACCCCGGCCACCGCCACGCAGATGGCCGCCAGCAGCATCAGATTGCGGCGTCGATGCCGGAACAGATTCCGAGTGCTCAAGCTCAGCAGCAGCGAGATGGGCATGGTCATTCGGCTGCCCTCAGCGCTTCGACCGGCTTCAGCCGGGCCACCCGCAGGGCCGGCAGCAATACGGCGATCTGGGTGCCGACCAGCATCACCAGCGATGAAACACCGGCCGCCCAGACACTGAACGCCGGGTACATCCGCTCCGGCATGTTGTATCGCGCCATGATCTCGACCGCGTCTGCCGGCAGCGGGATGCCGGTGATCGACAGCACCGCCACCAGGACACCACTGGCGCCTAGGCCGAGCCCGACGCCGAGCACGGCCAGCCACAGCGCCTCGACGCTGAGCAGGCGGAAGATCGCGCCGGGGCGCATGCCGAGCGCCATCAGCATGCCGAACTCCTGGGTGCGCTCGAACACCGTCATCATGAACGTGTTGACCACGCTGAACGCAACGATCACCGCGATCAGAGCGAAGAACAGCTTGGTGCTGAGACGCTTCAGCTCGATGGTCTGCTCCGCTTCCGGCATGAGCTCGCGCCAGTCCAGGGCGACCCGGCCCGGGGCGGCGAGGTCCCGCGCCACGATTTCGCTGGCTGCTGCCCGATCCACCAGCAGGACGACGCTGTGGGCGACGTCGCCACCGAGATCCCAGGCCGAGCGGAAGTCATCGATGGAGATCTGCATGAGCGCCCGATCGAGCGCTGCCTGCCCGGTGGAGAAGATGCCCACCACGTCGGCCACCGCGGCGGCCACACCACCTTCCCGCGCGGTGCCGAGCAGCACCACCTGGTCGCCGACGGTCAGCTGCAGATTCCGCGCCAGACCCGCGCCGACGAAGGCCTCTCCCGGGCCAGCCAGATAGCGGCCCTCGGACAGCATGGTCGTCAGGCTGGAGGCCGCCGCTTCCGCCTCCGGGCGCACACCCATGACCTGGACGCCGAAGCTGCGCTCACCAACCGACGCCAGGGCAAAGGTCTCAGTGCGCGGGAGTGCGGCGGTGACGTGGGGCCTCGCCAGCGCCTGGCGCACCAGCGCATCGACGCCGGTGAGTGCGTGATCGAGAGCCGGATCGTCGCGGTATTCGGGGTGCTGCAGCTGAACGTGCCCACTGATCAGACGAGCCGAATTGTCGATCATGACCTCGAAGCCACCGTCCTGCGTCGACACGGCGAACACCATCAGCCACACCGCGAAGCCGATACCGCCAGCGGTCAGCCAGGTGCGCCGGCGGTTGCGCCACAGGTTGCGCCACGCCAACGCGGCCGTCGATACGCCCCTGAGCCGGGCCGCGCGCGGGGCCGGGAGCGCCAGCGCGGTCATGCGGCCACCCGCAGCGCATCCACCGGCCGCAGCCGATGAAGTCGCAGGCTGGGAAGCACCGCGGCGATCTGCGTGCCCAGAAACATCACCAGCGGTGCGGTCAGCAGCGCCTCACCGGTGAAGGTCGGATAGAGCCGCGTGGGCATGTACATCTCGCTGGCCATGCGCTCCAGCTCCGCCCCCAGATAGATGCCGCTCTGGCTGAGCCAGGCGATGAGCAGCACCGCCAGGGCAAGCCCGATTCCGGTGCCGATGGCCCACATGAAGGCGGCCTCCCACTGCAGCATGACAATGATGCGCAGCGGGCGCATGCCGATGGCCAGCATCATGCCGAACTCCCGGGTGCGCTCGAACACGGTCATGATGAAGGTGTTCACCACGCTGAACGCCACCAGCAGGATGATGATCCAGTAAAACAGCTGGCCGCTGAGGCGATCGATCTCGATTGCCTGGCGAAGATCCGGCATGACGTCGCTCCAGGTCCGCACTGCCAGGGTCGCCGGCTGGTCGGCAGCTTCCGGCCAGCGTGCCGGAAGCGCGCGCCGCACACGCCCGGCCGTGGCCTCGACGCGGCTCAGATCATCGGTGCGCAGCACCAGGCGATGAACGCGATCCGCCAGCCCGAATGCGTCGCGCACGGCAGCGATGTCGGCGAGCAGGAGGCTGCGGTCGATCTCGGCAATCCCGGTTCGGAACAGACCGCGCACGGTGAGAACCATGGCGGCGACGCCGCCGCGGCTGGCGTTGCCGAGCAGCACGACCTCGTCCCCGAGCCCTACGCCGAGGTTGCGCGCCAGCGCCTCGCCGATGATCCCATCGTCCGCGGACCGCAGCCCCGCTCCGGCATACACACGGTCCTCGAAGGTGACCACCCGCGATTCAGCGTGCGGATCCACGCCGACCACCTGAGTGCCGAAGCTGCGTTCTCCGGCAGAGGCGAGGGCAAAGGCCTCCACCCGCGGCGCCACCGCCACCACCCCCGGCACCGCGGCGACGCGGCGCATCAGCTCGGCGGCATCAGACAGGTTGTCCTCCACCCGCTCGTCGCCGGAAAACGCGGCATTCTGTACCTGGGCATGACCGACGAGCAGGGCCGTGGCGGTTTCCTGCATCGTGGCGTAGCTGCCGAGCTGAATGCACATGGCCGACACGACGAGAAACACGGCGAACGCCACGCCAGCGGCGGTGAGCGCGGTGCGACGGAGATTGCGCCAGAGACCGCGCCAGCCGAGCAGCATGGAAAGCGGCGGGCGGAACGCGAGACCCGGCCCGGCGGACGGCAGCGCGGCCTCACTCAAGGGGTCGCCCCGCTGCGCAGAGCGAACAGGGTGAACAGCTCGTCACTGAGCGCGATATCGAACTGCGCGTCCTCGTAGACGACTTCGGTGAAGTGCTCCGGCTCGTCGAGCTGACTCATGCGCATGCGGGTGCTGAAGGTACGCCCGCCGAGCTCGCCGATCTCGAGGGCCTGCATGCGCTTGAGGGGCTCCAGGTCCTGGTCGAAGAACGTCTCGGAGATCATCACGAAGTCGTCGCGCAGGACCAGCTCCTCCTTGCCCCAGACCACCGGTGCGTTCTCGTGGGGCACCGCATCGACGGTGTAGATCCAGTGGCCGTCGTCGCCCAGTTCGGCATTGACCAGCGTCAGCTCGTAATGCTTGAGCAGCTTGTCGCTGCGCGACAGATCGTTGTAGCTGAAATCCGATCCGGCCCAGCTCTGCGACATCAGGCTGAACGGCAGCCGTATCGTCCGGTTCAGCTTCGGTGTGAACGTCCACATGCCGTCGCCCTGTTTCAGGGTCGCGTTGCCGGCGTCCCGGGCGGGTTCGGTGAAGCGGATGAGCGCGTCTTCACGGCCGCGGGTCCAGGCGACGAGTCTGGACGTCCGCTCCCAGTCCGGGCGATGGATGCGCATGGACATCTCCGCGTAGGACGATCGCCCGCGGGTCAGGTCGAGCGCCGCGGCGATGAGTTCCCGGGCGCTCGGGTGCACTGCGTCCGCCTGCACCTCGCCGGCCTGCACCTCGCCCGCCTGCACCTCGCCCGCCGCGGGCGCTGGCGCTGGCACTGGCGCTGGCGCTGTCGGGTCCGCGGCGCCGGCCTGCAGGGCGGGCAGTCCAAACGGGACGAGGACGAGGATGACGAGAAGGGCAATGCGGGCGCTGAATCGCATCATGGATGACTGGCCTGGCGAAGTTGTGATTCCTCGGGCCGCACGTGCAGCACCCCGCTGGTGAGCGTCGCGGCCAGCAGGTGGGCGGACTCTTCCAGCGGCAGCGCCGGGCGCAGAACGCCGCCCGCGGTCACCACGGCGTACACGGTGTCGATCAGAACGCGAGCGCGGCGCTCGAGTTCTTCTGCCGGCCAGGTCCGGTTGGTGGCCGCATCGATCAGGTCCACGGTAAGCGAGATCTCCACCCGGCTGATCCCTTCGAGAACCTCGGCATCCACCTCCTCGATGGCCAGCGCGAGTTCGTGGTCACCGCCTGTGAGCCGGGTCACCAGAGGCATGTCCCGGCTGACGATCACCGCCAGCGCGATGAACCGTCGCAGACGCTCGAGCGGCGACAGCCCCCGTTCTCCGAGCGGGGCGAGGCGATCCAGGTACCCGCGCTGCTCGAGCGCCATGGCGTGGAACAGGAGCTCGGGCTTGCTCCGGTAGTACAGGTAGACGGTTCCCTTGGCGACGCCGGCCGCCCGGGCGATGTCGTCGATGCTGGTCTTGCGGTAGCCGTGGGCGATGAACCGATCGGTTGCCGCGGCGAGAATCCGCTGGCGTTTGCGCGCCTGCCTGAGGTCCTGTTCCGGCCGCAGAAAAGCATCGAGCTGGGAACGGATTTCATCGAGGAGGGTGTTCATGCTGACCAATATACCGCTTTCGGTCAGTCGGTCAATTCAGCGCCTGCGTCGATGCAGCGACACCACGTTGTCGCCCTTCACCACGTCCTGTTTCAGGGAGAACGCAACTTCCCAGGTACACACCGCGCCGTCGCCGCCCGCCGTGGCGTCGCGCAGAAAGCCGCGAAAACCGTAGCCACGGGATACCGAGAACAGGGCAAAGGTTGCGTGCAGCGTGCCGCTGTCGTTCCACAGCAGCCCGAGATTCGGCGTGCTGTCGAGCTTGGCCGTACCCTGCAGGCGCTCGCCCCCCACCTGCACCGTCAGGGTGTAGGTACCGACGTCGTTGCCCGCGAGGCGAACCACGAACTCCCGCTCCGGGTCACCCTGAGCCAGCCAGGCACCCGTGAGCGTTACCCCGCCGTCGTCGCGCTGTACCAGCGCCCGGCACTCCAGCGGCTGGCCACGGCTCTGGCTCTCGCCGAGCAGGCTGCCGCGGCCGAGCCACTGTCCGCTCTCCAGCATCATGGCGCCGGGGCCGCGGCCACGACGACGGGCGCCGACAGCGGTTCCACACAGCGGGCATCCTTGTTGCGGGCGTTGTTCACGTAGGTCGAAACCGGCACGGCCTCCAGATCCACCGGGATCGCGCTCTTCAGCAACGCCTTCAGGCTTTCCGGGTCGGCGTCCGGGTCGAGCCACCGGCGCGCGCCATCGAAGGACAGCATCACCGGCTGGCGATCGTGCACGAACTCGAGCCCGACGCTGGCGTCCGTGGTGAGGATTGCGAAGCTCTCGAGACCTGCTCCGTCCTCCCGATCGCGCCAGCGGTCCCAGATGCCGGCAAGCAGCATGCCGGGTAGGGCGCGGGGATGGATGTAGTAGGGCAGCTTGCGCTTGCCGTCCGAGGTCGGCTGCTGGATCTTCGCCCATTCGTAGAACCCGGAGACAGGCACCACGCAGCGCCGTCGGAGGAACGGCTCGCGGAACGCGCGGCTGCGGTCCACCGACTCGGAGCGGGCGTTGAACATGGCGTAGCGGGTTCCCGGCTCCTTGGCCCAGTAGGGGGTCAACCACCAGCGCATGGGTACCAGTTCCGGCTCGCCGTCGGCATCCCGGCGCAGCACCACGATGGTCTCCGTGGGCGCGGCGTTGTGGTTGTCCGGACCGGGATGGGGCAGCCGAACCAGCTCGAGCAGCAGTCGCGACAGCGGGTCCGCCTCCACGTTGAAACGCCCGCACACGGTCAGTAGCCTGATCTGCCGGTCGCCGCCATGCTCGGACCCGAGTGAATCATGGTCCGCGATGGTAGCCGTTTGCGTTTCCCCGTGCATTCGCGTACCAAGGCTCACTGCGAACGTCGAGCCCGTCATGAGCCAGCCACCCGTTGCCCAGCAGATTGCGCACCGCTTCACCCGCCACGGCATCACCATCGAAGACCCGTACGCCTGGCTCAAGGACCCGGGCTATCCCAAGGTCACGGATCCCCGGATCCTCGACTACCTGAACGCCGAGAACGCCTACTTCGACAGCCGCATGGCCCCTCACCAGGAACTGGTGAAGACTCTCTTCGAAGAGCTGAAGGGTCGCCAGCCCCAGGACGATTCCTGCGTTCCCTATCGCCAGGACGGCTACTGGTATCAGTGGCGCTTCGAGCACGGCGCTCAGTACCGGCTGTGGCTGCGTGCGCCGGCTACCCATCCGAACCGGCCCCCGGCAGAGAGCGATCGCGCCTGGCAGGTGATTCTCAACGAGCCCGAACTGGCCGAGGAACACAACTACTTCGTGCTCGGCGGCCTGTCGCTGAGCCCGAACGGGCGCTATCTGGCCTGGAGTGCCGACGTCAATGGCTCCGAACGCTTCACGCTGCACGTCAAGGATCTGATGCACGACCTGCTGCTCGACGAGCCCATCGTCAACACGCTCGCCGCTCCGGTGTGGGCGGCGGACAACGCGCGCTTTCTCTACGTCGAGGTCAACGATCAGTGGCGGCCGTACCGTGTGCGCCTGCACGCGCTCGGCACCCCGTCCGACCGCGACCACACCGTCTACGAGGAATGCGATGAATCGTTCTTCGTCGGGATCGACAAGACCTCGTCAGAGGAATTCCTGTTGATCAGCGCCGGCGACCACGTGACCAGCGAGATACGCTGGCTGCCCGCCGATGCCCCCGATGCCGCCCCGGAGCTGTTTGCGCCAAGGCGCACCGGACACGAGTATTCGGTCGATCACGGCGAAGGCTTCTTCTACGTGATGAGCAACGCCGACCACAAGAACTTCGCGTTGCTGCGAGCGCCGCAGGCGGCCCCGGAGCAGGCGCACTGGCAGACGCTCATCGAAGGCAGCGACCGCCAGTACCTGATCTGGTTCGCGCGTTTCCAGGGACGCCTGGTGGTCGGCGAGCGGATCGAGGGCCTCGATCAGGTCCGCATCGTCGAGGACCACGGCGACGATTATCTGCTCGACTTTCCCGAACAGACGCACACCGTGGGTCTCGGCGCCAACGCCGAGTACGCGGCCGATTCCCTGCGCGTGCACTACCAGTCCATGGTCACGCCGGAGACCGTGTTCGACTTCCATTTCGCAGACCGTCGCCTGGAGCGACGCAAAACGCAGGTGATTCCCAGCGGCTACGAACACGACAACTACGCCACCGAACGGGTCTTCGCCAGCGCCCGGGACGGCGCGCAGATTCCGATCAGTCTGGTCTATCGCTGGGACCTGCCCCAGGGACCCGATCGCCCCATGTACCTTTATGCCTACGGCGCCTACGGCATGGCGACCATGCCCGGCTTCTCAGCCAACCGGCTTTCGCTGCTCGACCGCGGCTTCGTGTTCGCCATCGCCCACATCCGCGGCGGCGACGAAATGGGCTATTCCTGGTACGAAGACGGCAAGCTGGACAAGCGCACCAATACCTTCAACGACTTTGTCGACGTGGCACGCTTTCTGATCGACGAGGGCTACACGCGCCCTCAACGCATCGCCATCGCCGGCGGCAGCGCCGGTGGCGAGTTGATGGGTGCCGTGGTCAATCAGGCTCCGGAACTCTGGGGCGCCGTGGTGGCTCACGTGCCCTTCGTCGACGTGTTGAACACGATGCTCGACACGACGCTGCCGCTGACCCCGATCGAGTGGCCGGAATGGGGCAACCCCATCGAGGACCCGGCCGCGTTCGAGCACATCCACTCGTACTCGCCCTACGACCAGCTGCAACCGGGCGTCTATCCGCCCATGCTGCTCACGGCAGGGTTGAACGATCCGAGGGTGACCTACTGGGAACCGGCCAAGTACGTGGCCAGGCTGCGCACGCTGAAAACGGACGACAACTGGCTGCTGCTGAAGACCAACATGGATGCCGGACATCGCGGTCAGTCGGGTCGTTTCGACGCCCTGCAGGAGCTGGCGGAGGAGTACGCGTTCATCCTCGCGAGCCTCGGCATGCAGTAGTGCCGGCCTGCTGAGAAAAGCTTGAAGGCTAACGCCCGGCGCTGGCGTGCTTGGATTCGTGGGCTTCGCGCATGCGCCTCTTGATGATGTTCTGAACCACGCTGACCGTCGTCCAGTCGTGGAGCATGCGCCGCTCGCAGTTCACGCATGGCACCTGCTCGCCTTCCTGAACCCGGCGCAGCAGTTCGCTGTACTTGAGGCGGGTGATGTGATCGCAGTGGGAACACTCGAGACCCACCGCCGGATCGATGCCGATATAGTTCATGACCGCGCCACTCCCTCGTGCGGCAAGGCAACCTGGCCTAATATTAGTGAATATTCCGGGATTTGCGAGCGCCTCTTCATGTTGATCAGACGCGGCGATCTGGAGCGCATCGTGGCCGGTGAGGTGACGCTCGCCTTCCGCCGCTGGCGCCGGGCGACGGTGAAGAGCGGGGGCACGCTGACCACCGCCCTGGGCGTTCTCGCCATCGACGGCGTCAGGCCCGTCGACGAGCAGCGGATCAGCGGCGCCGATGCGCGCCGCGCGGGCTATCCCGACCGCCAGGCGCTGGAACAGGCGCTGCGCCGCGGCAGTGGGGACGTGTACCGCATCGAGCTGCATCCTGCCGGCGCCGACCCGCGCCTGGCGCTGCGCAACAAACGCCCCGACGCCGCACAGCTCGCCGAGCTCGTCGCACGCCTGGAACGCCTCGATCGGGCCAGCCGCACCGGGCCCTGGACCACGCGCACCCTGCAGCTGATCGCGGCCGGAGAGGCCGTCCGTGCGGCGGATCTGGCCGCCGACCTCGGCCAGCCAAAAGACGCCTTCAAACGCAACGTCCGCAAGCTGAAGAACCTGGGTCTTACCGAGAGCCTGGACGTGGGCTACCGCCTGGCGCCGCGCGGCCGCGCGCTGCTCGGCCACCTCACCCGGGCATGAGCGAACGCAGCTCGTCCCGGAACGCGGGCGCCGCGATTGCCACCAGCGCCTCGGCGCGCTCCCGGACCGACGCATCGCGCAGCCGGGCGATCCCGTACTCGGTGACCACCAGATCGACATCCGTGCGCGCAGCGGTGACCAGTTCGACCCGGGGGACGATGCGCGACACGGCTCCGCCTCTGGCCGTCGCCGTCATGGCGACGATCGAACGTCCGCCGGGCGAAGCACGGGCCGCCCGCATGAAGTCGACGGCCCCGCCGGTGCCGGAGATCTGCCGGCCACCGGCCATCTCCGCGTTCACCTGACCGAACAGATCCACCTCCACCGCGGAGTTCACCGAGACGAAGTTGGACAGGCGGCCGATGACCCCGACCTCGTGGGTGTAGTCGGCACCGCGGAAGGTGACCGCCGGCGTCGCCGCGAGCCACGCCAGCAGGTCGCTGGTGCCGAGCGCCATACCGGTGACGTGCTGCCGCGGATCGATCTCCTTGCAGGCGCCGGTGAGGTTGCCATCGCGAATCAGGCGCATGCCGCCGTCGTCGATCAGACCGCCGTGCATGCCGAGATCGTTCTTGCTGCCGAGCTGCGACAGGATCGCGGCGGGTATGGCGCCGATGCCGGTCTGCAGGCAGTCGCCGTCGCGCACCTCGGCCGCCACCAGGGCGCCGATGGCGAGCGACGTGTCGTCGAGGGCCGGCGGCGCCAGCTCGACGAGCGGGCGATGGCTTTCCATCAGGTAGTCGATCGCGGCTTCGTCGATCTCGGGACAACCCGCCGGAGCAGTGAAGGCGCCATTCAGCTCGGCGATCACCACCGACGCGGACGCCAACGCGGCGCCGGCAAAGTCCACGTTCGGGCCGAGCCGCAGGCGGCCGCCGGCATCCCGGGTGACCTGGATCAGCGCCACGTCGACGTTGTCGCGCAGATAGTCGAACACCCGCCGCATCTGCGTCGGGACGAACTGCAGTCGCGCGCCGTCGGCGTCCTTCAGGTACGGGGTCATGAAGAACGTTGTGAAGCGACTGTCCGCCGTGTAAGCGGTGAAATCCTCGCGGTTGTACGGCGCGATCGGGAACTGGATGAAACGCAGCCCGGACGGCAGCTCGACGGACCTGAGATGTTGCAGCAGCGCGGTCGGTTCGTTGACGCTGCCGGCGACGAATATGCGCTGACCCGGCCGCAACAGATCGACGATTGTGCTCACGTGTTCTCCCGGCGCCGGCAACGGTGTCAGAATGCCGGTTCAGACACCGCGCCAGCAACCATGCCGCAGCCGGCCACCACAGCCCCGTCCTCGCTGACGCCGTTCGAACCGGGGATCCGCGACTGGTTTCTCGACACCTACCCGGCGCCGACGACCATCCAGGCGCTGGCCTGGCCCGCCATCGCCGCCGGCGAAAACGTGCTCCTCACCGCGCCCACCGGCAGCGGCAAAACGCTCACCGCGTTCCTCTGGGCGCTGAACCAGTTCGCCGCCGGGGTCTGGACCCCGGGACACACCCGCGTGCTCTACCTGTCGCCGCTGAAGGCGCTCAACAACGACATCCAGCGCAACCTGCTCGAGCCCCTGGCCGAGCTCGAACGCCGCGGTGCGGTGCCGCCGCTGCAGGTTCAGACCCGTTCCGGGGACACGCCCGCCGGGGAACGCCAGCGTATGCTGCGGCGCCCCCCGGAGATCCTCATCACCACCCCGGAGAGCCTGATGCTGCTGCTCACCGGCAGCCGCGGGCGCCACGCTCTGGCGACGGTGGAAACGGTGATCGTCGACGAGGTCCACGCCATTGCCGACAACCGCCGCGGCACCCTCGCGTTCACGGCCCTGGAGCGGCTGGTCGAGATGGCAGGCGAGGTCCAGCGCATCGCGCTGTCGGCCACGGTGCGGCCCCTCGACGCCATGGCCCGCTTCGTCGCCGGGTTCGATGCTCACGGCACGCCGCGGCCCATGCGGGTGGTCGACGGCGGCGGCGACAAGCGGCTGTCGCTGCGCGTGGTCTTTCCCGACGCCGCGCGGCATGCCGCGGACGCCGGCAGGAAGATCTGGGAACCACTCGGCGAGGCGTTCCGAAGCATCATCACGGGCAACCGGGCGACCCTGTTCTTCGTCAACAGCCGGCGTCTGGCGGAGCGCCTCACCGCGGCCATCAACAAGGATCAGGATCAGCCCCTGGCCTACGCCCACCACGGCTCCCTGTCCCGGGAGATCCGTCTGGAAGTCGAGTCCCGGCTCAAGCACGGCGAGCTCAAGGCCATCGTCGCCACCAGCTCGCTGGAGATGGGCATCGACATCGGCGCCCTCGACGAGGTGGTGCTGATTCAGGCACCGCCGTCGGTAGCGGCGACCCTGCAGCGCATCGGCCGTGCCGGTCACCGGGTCGGGGAAGAGAGCCGGGGCGCGCTGTTTCCGACCTTCGGTCAGGATTTCGTCCAGGCGGCCGCGCTGGCGCAGGCCGTGGCAGAGCGCGACCTCGAGCCGCTGCTCCCGCTCGAGAATCCGCTCGACGTGCTCTGTCAGATCATCGTCTCGATGACGGCCAGCGAGCCCTGGCCGGTGGACGCGCTGTTCGCTGTGCTGCGGCGCAGCGGCCCCTACCGCGCCCTGCCCCGGGCGCAGTTCGATCTGGTGCTGGAGATGCTCGCCGGGCGCTACGCGGGCTCGCGGGTCCGCGAGCTCGAGGCGCGGCTGAACTACGACCGCATCCGTCAGACGGTGCAGGCCCGGCGCGCCGCGGTTCTGGCGTTCTACAACGCCGGCGGCGTGATTCCCGATCGCGGCTACTATCAGATCCGCCACCTGGAATCGGGCACCAGCATCGGTGAGCTGGACGAGGAATTCGTCTGGGAAGCGACCGTCGGCCAGATCTTTTCGCTGGGCACGAGTAACTGGCAGATCCACCGCATCACCCACAACGACGTGCTGGTCAAACCCACGGCCAGCGCCAGTAACGCGCCGCCGTTCTGGCGCGCCGAGACGCGGAGCCGCAGCTTCCACTACTCGCGCCACATCGGTGACTTCCTGGAACGCGCGGAGAACCATCTCGCCCGCGGCGGCGCCGCGGCCCTTGCCGGCGATCTGGTCGACGGCCACGGCTTCGATGCGGTCGCCGCGGAGGAACTAATCGATCTGCTGCAGCGCCAGCGCGCGGCCAGCGGCGCCCCCCTGCCCCATCGCCATCACCTGCTCGCCGAGCGCGTGCTGAGCGGTCCCGGCGGTTATCGCGGCGCGGAGCCCATCGAACAGCTGGTGCTGCACACGTTCTGGGGCGGGCGCGTGAACCGGCCCTGGTCCCTGGCGCTGCGCGCGGCGCTGGAGGCGGCGGGCGTCGAAGCCGACGTGCACGTCGACGACGACGCGCTGGCGCTGCAGAGCCGCGAGCCGCTCGACGCCCGGCAGGTCATCGGTCTGGTCACCCCGGCCAACCTGGAACGCCTGCTGCGCCGGTCCCTCGAGGGCTCGGGGTTCTTCGGCGCCCGATTCCGCGAGGCCGCCGGGCGCGCGCTGCTGCTCGGCCGCCGTCGCTTCAACACCCGGCTGCCGCTGTGGATGAGCCGCATGCAGGCGAAGAAGCTGCTGTCATCGGTGCGTGAGTTCGATGACTTCCCGGTGCTGCTGGAAGTGTGGCGCACCTGCCTGAACGACGACTTCGATCTGCCCGCGCTACGGGACTGTCTGGACGCGCTGGCAGACGGCAGCATCGCGCTGTCGACCTGCACGACCGGCAGCCCCAGCCCCTTCGCCGCCAACCTCAGCTTCGATCAGATCAACCCCTACATGTACGCCAGCGACCGGCCCGACCCGGCCGGCGCCAGTTCGCTCTCCGACGAGCTGATCGAGAGCGCGGTGCGCGACGCGGCGCTGCGGCCGAAGCTGGATGCAGCGACCGTCATCGCCTTCGAAGCCAAGCGCCAGCGTACGGCCGAAGGCTATGCACCGGACGGCGCGGACGAATGGGCGGAATGGATCAAGGAGCGCGTGCTGGTGCCGGCGGGCGAGGTACCGGCGGAGCTCGAACACCCGGACCTGGCCGTGCTGACCGGCGACGCAGGCCGCTGGATCGCCCACCGCGAACTGTTGCAGGTGCTCTTCGACACCGGCCTTGCCGCCGGGACCCGGATCGACGTCCCGGCGGCGGCCGTGGACGACCCGCGCACGGCGACCCAGCTGGCCCTGGAGGTACTCAGCTACTACGGTCCGCTGCGCGCCGAACGCATCGCCGGGACACTGCCCACGCTGCCCGACGGCCTGCTCGAGGACGACGCCCTGGTACACGGCGCCCTGCTCGACGGCGACGCCGCCAACTACTACTGCGACCGCGACAACCTGGAAGCGCTGCTGCGGCTGCAGCGCGCCCTGCGCCGGCCGCGCATCGACGCCCGTCCGACGACCCAGCTGCCGGCCTATCTGGCCGCCTGGCAGGGACTGGCAGGCGCCGGTCCGCAGGAGCAGGCCGAGGAACCGGCGCTCGCACTGGAGTCCGCTGTGGAAACGCTGCGCGCCTTTGCCGCGCCGGTGGAAACCTGGCTCTACGATCTGCCCGCGGCCCGCGTGCCCGGGTTCCAGGATCATGACCTGGACCGCACCTTCAGCGAGCTGGGTCTGGCCTGGCAGGGCGCCGGCAACCGCCGCGTGCGCGTCGGCTTTCCGGAGGATCTGCAGCTGGTGGATACGGGCGAGTCCGCCGCCGCGGATGCGACGCCGCCCGGGCTGTTCGCCGACCCGGGTGCGCGCTACGGCTTTCTGCAGCTCGCCGACCGCCAGCACGAGCCCCTGGCGGCGTTCAACGAACGCTGGTGGCAGGCCGTCTGGGCCGGCGCGGTGAGCGCCGACACGCTGACGCCGCTGCGCCAGGGGCTGACTCGCGACTTTGCGCTGGCCGCCGAGCGCCCGCGCTCCGGTGCCGGCGACGCCGACTCCCGCCTGCGGGCCGGACGGCGGCGGCGCGCGCCGCGCTACCGCCGTTCCGCATTCGCCGACCCCTGGGCGGGCACCTGGTACCTGCTGCCGCGACCGGAGGTCGACCCCGAAGCGCTGCTCGCCCTCGAGGACGCCAAGGATCGTGCCCGCCTGCTGCTCGATCGCTACGGTTTCGCCTGCCGGGAACTCGCCAATCGGGAGGGCGACAGCCTGCGCTGGTCGGCGCTGTTCCGCAGCCTGCGGATCATGGAACTGGCCGGCGAGGTCGTGACGGGACACTTCTTCGACGGGCTGTCCGGACCCCAGTTTGCGCTGCCGGCCGCGGTGAGCGCGCTGCAGAGTCCGATCGCGCCGGGCACGTTCTGGTGCAGCGCCGTGGACCCGGTTTCGCCCTGCGGTCTGGGTCTCGACTGGCCCGCGCTGCCGCAGCGGCGGCCGCAGCACGCTCTGGCATTCCGCAACGGCGACCTGGCACTGGTGGTGGAGAACCAGGGTAAACGTCTGACCTTTCACGTCGCCGCCGACGAGGTGGACGAAGCCCTGCTGGCGCCGCTGCGGCGGCTGCTGGCACGCCGCGGTCGTCTGCTGCTCGAGGACATCAACGGTAAACCGCCCCGGTCGAGTCCCTACCTGGCCACCCTGGAGACCCTCGGCCGCGTGGTCAGCGACCACCGTGCCAGCTATCTGGAGCGGCGCTGATGGCGCCCGGCGGCGGGGTGGCAGCGCCTGCAGCGCCAGCGGCTACAATCAACAGATGAACGTCACCGGTGTCATTCACGACGCGCGGCTGCGCGAGCGTCTCAACCTGCTGTCCGCTGCCGCCGGCTGGCGCTGCTGGCTGTGCAGCGACGCGGCGGAACTGGCGCGCATCCTCCCGGGCCTCAGCCCGCCGCCGGACCTGCTGCTGTGCGACGACCCGGCACTGCTGCAGGATCTGGGTCATCACCCGGGCAGCCACGTGCTGCTCGGCGGGCCGGCCGCGGATCCGCCTGCCGAAGCAGGCTTCAGCCGGGTCAATCCCGAGCTTTCCGACGACGGCCTGCTGCACGCCCTGAAGACCTGTGTCAACGCCAAGCGCTTCCGCGATCGCTTCGCCGCCATCGAACGCACCGAACCCATCACCAGCCTGCCGCGCCACGAAGAGCTGTTCCGCTCGCTGCGCCGCCATGCCGGCGCGCCGCTGGGGCTGCTGGTGGTGCAGATCGATCACGCCGGCCACTTGTACGACAGCCTGGATCCGGTGAGCAAGACCGACCTGCTGGCCGCCATGGGCACACACATTCAGGCCGCGGTTCCCGCCGACGGCCTGCTCGGCTTCTTCGACGCCGCGTGTTTCGTGGTCGCGCTGCCCGGGCTGGACGAAGCCGCTCTCGGCACCGCCGCCGAAGCCGTGGTGGCCCGGGCCCGCGCGCCATTCAGGTTCCGCGGCGGCGAGCTGCATCTGACGGTGAGCGTGGGCCATGCTCTGGAGACCATGTACGGCGATCCCGAACGGCTCTGGTCCCAGGCCTGGCGCGCCATGCGCCGGGCGCTGGACGCCGGCGGCAACCGCGCCGCCGGCGGGCTCTCGCCAGGCCTGTCCACGCGCCTGCCCCAGGCGATCGAGCGCGAGGAGTTCTCCCTGGTGCTGCAGCCCCAGGTTTCCGCCGACGGCAAGCGTCTCACCGGCGCCGAAGCGCTGCTGCGCTGGCAGGGCATGGAGGTTGGCGAGCTCGCGCCGAACCGCTTCATCCCGCTCGCCGAGCAGCGCGGCCACATGGCGCGCATCGGCGACTGGGTGCTCGATCGCGCCTGCCAGCAGGCGAGCACCTGGTTCGAACACCTGCTGGATCCGCTGGTGCTCGGCATCAACGTCTCGCCCCAACAGTTTCACAAGGCTGCGATCGTCGAGCGCATCGACCGCTACCGTGCCGAGAGCTGGTTCGACCCGGGCATGCTGGAACTGGAACTGCCCCAGGATGCCATGCTCACCCTGGTCGACGACTATCGCCCCCAGCTCTACAAGCTGCGCGACTGGGGCGTGCGCTTCGCCATGGACAACCTGGGCAGTTCGCTCATCGACGCCGCCAAGCTCCTGCGCTGTCCGGCGGACACGCTGAAGATCGACCGCAGCCTGATCAGCCGCATGGAAGACGATCCCGAAGCCCGGGAGCTGATCTCGCACATCTGCCAGCTCGGCCAGCGCTTCGAACTGCGCGTGGTCGCCGTGGGCGTCGAGCGCCCGGCCCAGCTCACGGATCTGGAGCGCCTCGGCTGCACCGACGTGCAGGGCTATCTGCTGTCACCACCGGTCTCGCTGGAGCAGTTCCGCAGCCTGCTGAACGAGGAACTGGTACCGCCGCGCCGGGATCACAACGGCTGATGCTGCTGTTCAGCCATCCGCGCTGCCTCGACCACCGGATGCAGCCGCGGCACCCGGAATCGCCGGAGCGTCTGCGTGCCGTGCTGCACCATCTGGAAGCCAGCGGGCTGCTTCAGGCCATGAGCGTGCGCGACGCGAACGCCGTATCCCTGGCACGCCTCGAGGCCGTGCACGATCCCGCCTATCTGCGCCGGATCAGCGCGCTGGCGCCGCGGCAGGGCCTCGCCGCCGTGGACGGCGACACGTTTCTCTGCCCGGACACCCTCGCGGCCGCCGCCGTAGCCGCCGGCGCCGTGGCGGACGCCGTGGACGCCGTGCTCGACGGCGCCGATCGGCGCGCGTTCTGCGCGGTGCGCCCGCCCGGTCACCACGCCGAAGGCAACCTCGCCATGGGGTTCTGCTTCTACAACAACGTCGCCGTCGGCGCCGCGGCGGCGCTGGAGCGTGACGGCGTCGAGCGCGTGGCGATCGTCGACTTCGACGTCCACCACGGCAACGGCACCGTCGACATCTTCAAGGACCGCCCCGAGGTGCTGGTGTGTTCGAGCTTTCAGCACCCGTTCTACCCGGACCGGCTCACCGATCTCGAGCGTCCCAATCTGGTGCACACGCCGCTGCCGGCGGGCTGCGCCGGCGAGGCGTTCCGCCAGGCCATCGAGCGCGACTGGCTGCCGGCGCTGGCGGCGCACCGGCCGCAGCTGATTCTGGTTTCCGCCGGCTTCGACGCGCACCGGCTCGATCCTCTCGGCGGGTTGAATCTGGACGAAGAGGACTTCCGCTGGGTGACGCGCCGGATCGTCGATGCGGCCGAGCGCCACGCCGACGGCCGCGTGGTGTCGACCCTCGAAGGCGGCTACGATCTGGATGCCCTGGCACGCTCGGTGGGCGCGCATCTGGAGGCGCTGCTGGCCTGATCGCCGGCGGTCACGCCCCGCGCCGGAGGATCCCCGGCGGCAGCCCGCTCACTCGCCGGTGAACCTCGCCTCGCGCTTTTCGAGGAACGCCGTCACCCCCTCGCCGAAGTCCCTGCTGGAACCCGCCTGGTTCTGCAGCTGCGCCTCCAGATCGAGCTGCTGCTCGAAGGAGTTCTGCCAGGTGTTCCAGTAGGCCTTGCGGATCAGGGCCAGGGATCGCGGACCATCCGCCAGCTTGCGGGCGATGCCCATGGCGCCGGTCATGAGCGCGTCGTGATCGTCGTACAGGCGGTTGACCAGGCCCCACTCGAACGCCTGTTCCGCCGGCAGCCGTTCCGCCAGCAGCGACAGTTCCATGGCCCGTCCCCAGCCGATCAGCCGTGGCAGCATGAAGGTGGAGCCGCCGTCGGGGATCAGGCCGATGCGGGCGAAGGCCTGGAGAAAGAACGCATTCCGGGAGGCGCAGACGATGTCGCCCATCACGGCGAAGCTCATGCCCACGCCGGCGGCGGCGCCATTCACCGCCGTGACCATGGGCATGTCGAGATCGCGCAGGGTGAACAGCAGCGGGTGGTAGCCGCTGCGCAGACCGTCGCCGGCGCCACCGCGCCGTTCGGATCTTGCGTCGTCCTGAAGATTGGCCCCGGCGCAGAAGCCGCGGCCTTCGCCGGTAAGCAGCAGACAGCGGGCGCCGTTGGCCGGATTGCGGATCTCGTGCACCGCCTCGGCGAAATCGGCGAGCATCTCGGCGCCCACCGCGTTCATCACTTCGGGATGGTTGAACTTGAGCACGGCCACCTTGCCGTCGAACGCGAGCGACATGCGTTGCATGTAAGAACCCCCCAGCAGCCAAGAAACGTGTTGTCGGAAAACGTCTGATCCGCAACCATACCCGAATGCAGGAACACGACATAGAGCGCATCCGCCGGGCGTGCACCGAGCTTTCCGTCGGCTACGCCCGGGCCATCGACTTCCGCGACTACGACGCTTTCGTCGAGCTGTTCAGCGACGACGCGGTACTCGACGCCGGCCGCCGTCTCGAAGGCCGCGAGGCGATCCGCGCATCGCTTCGCCAGCGTGACGACCGGCTGCGGTCGCGGCACGTGATCAGCAACGTCTTCATCGACGTACTGAGCGCGGACGAGGCACGCGGCATCTCCTACCTGACCCTTTACCGTCACCACGGCGAGGCGAGCCTCGGCCCGGACGCGGCACCGCTGAACGGTCCGGCCGCAGTCGGCCACTATGAGGATCGCTTCGTCCGCAGCGCCTCCGGCTGGCTGTTCCGGTCCCGGCGCCTGCACCTGGCATTCCGTGATTCCGGCCAGTTCTGACGCATTCGAACCCGCCACCGTGATCTTCGATCTCGGCGGGGTCGTGTTCCGCTACCGGCCGGACGAGCGGCTGCTGGAATTCGCCCGGCTGACCGGTCTGGATCTCCACGAGGTGCGCAGGCGGCTCATGGATTCCGGCTACAGCCGCGCCTGCGATGCCGGACGGCTGGATCGCGACGCGGCCCACCGCGAGGGCTGCCGGCTGCTCGGCGCCCGCATCGGCCAGGCGACCTTCGAGCGTCTGTGGATCAGCGCGTTCGCCCCGGACGACGCGGTGGTGGCGCTGGCCGCGAGGCTGAAACCCCGCCTGTGCCTGGCATGGGCGTGCTGAAACCGCATCCCCGGCTGTTTCAAACGCTGCTGGATCTGCTCGATCTGGCGCCGCAGCGAGCGCTCTACATCGACGACGAGCCGGCGAGCGTGGCGGCCGCGGCGGCCTTCGGCATGCGCGCGTGGCGCTTCCGCAGCGCACCGGAACTCGCCGAGTCGCTGGCACGGCACGGCTGGTTGCAATGAGCGCGGCGCCCACCGCACCGCACTCGCGCGCGCGGCGCGGACGTCTGCTCGTCGCACTGCTCGCGCTGCTGACCGCGATCGCGGAGCCGGCCCTGGCAGCAGCGCCGCCGCCCCCCTGGTCGACGCTGCAGGCCGACCTCGATCGACTGCAGCACGCGCACCGGGTGCCGCTGCTCGTCCTGGTGCTGATCCGTCCGGGAGAACCTCCGCGCGTTCACATCGGCACCCTGCCGGGTCGCGCACCAGCCGGGCCGGGGACACCGTTCCGCTGGGGTTCCATCAGCAAGACCGCGACCGCGATGACGGCGCTGGAAGCGGCGCGCCAGCGCGGCATCGATCTCGACACCCCGGTCGCGCAGCTGCTCGCTGACCCGCCCTACCGCAACCCCTGGGCGCCGGCGCAGCCGCTGCGCCTTGCCCACCTGCTGGAGCTGTCCGCCGGTCTTGCGGATCTGAGTCACGCCGAGTTCGCCGACAACGCGCCGCGCCCGCTGGCCGACGCGCTGGCCCGCGGCGCCGACCGGCGGATGCTGCTGTGGCCCCCGGGGCTGCAGCACGTCTACAGCAATGTCCCTCCGGGGATCACCGCGGCCGTCGTCGAGACGCTCACCGGGCTACCGTTCGATGCCGCCGCGCGGCGCCTGGTGTTCGAGCCCCTGGGCATGACCGGAGCCAGCTACCAGCCAGTGGCCGGCCTGCCCGGCGGCTTCCAGGCGGACGGTGCCACGGCCATTCCCTACTGGCACATGACGTTTCCCGCCTTCGGCGCGCTGAACGCGTCCCCGGCGGCCATGGCAGCGCTGCTGCAGGCTCTGCTCGACCGCGGGCGGGTGGCCGGACGTCAGGGCGTCGACGCCGCGACGGTGGCGCGCATGTACCGCGCCGAGGCGACGCTCGGCGCCCGCCGGGGACTCACCATCGGCTACGGCGCCGGGCTCTACGGCTGGGTCAGGGACGGCCATCTGTTTTTCGGCCACGGCGGCGACGCCGACGGCTACCGCTCCCGGCTCGGCCTGTTGCCCCGGAGCAGACGGGGTTATCTGCTGGGCATCAACGTCGATGCGGCGGACCTGTTCGAGAATCTGCGCAATCGGGTGGAGCGGTTTCTCAGCGCCGATCTCGAGGTCCCGGCGCCGCCGCCGGAGTTCGCCGACGACCCCGCCGCGCTGACCGCCCTCGCGGGTATCTACTATCCCTCCTCCGCCCGTTTCCGCATCGATCGCTGGCGCGCCGGCGAGGCGGCATCTGCCCGGGTCGAAGTCGCCGGGAGGCGCCTGCGCTTTCACCGCGGCGACCGCCGCGTCGAGCTGCTGGGGGTGGCTCCGGGGCGCTTCCGACGCCAGGGCGACCCCGCGGTCTCGGTCGTGTTCGCGGAGCGCGACGGCACCCTGTTCCTGCAGGGAGAGCTCGGCAACTTCGCCAGGCTCGAGCCGGGCTGCGCCGGTTTCCTTCCCGGCTGTCCGCCGCCTGCGCTCACGCTGCAAGGGCCAGATAGAGCGGCCCACTAGCTATCGGCCCGACGCTTTGGCAAGGTCGCGTCTGCCCGAAACCGCAAACCCGCAGGCCGAGTGTCCATGGCGCACCAGCACCACGATCATCAGCACCCGCACCAGCACGGCACCGCGGGCCAGCACGAACGGCTGGTGGCACGGGCTTTCCTGCTCATCGCCGGATTCATGGTGGTGGAGATCGCCGGCGGTCTGTTCGCCAACTCGCTGACCCTGCTGGCGGATGCCGGGCACATGTTCCTCGACGCCTCGGCGCTCGGCTTCTCCTGGTACGCACTGCGACTGTCGCGTCGCGGCCACGACCGCAACCTGTCCTACGGCTACCACCGTTACCAGGTGCTGGCGACGTTCATCAACGGGCTCACCCTGTTCGCGCTCATCGTCTGGATTCTGCTGGAAGCCTGGGAACGCCTGCAGAATCCGGAAGGCATGCTGCCCGTGCCGGCGCTCGCGGTGGCCGTGGTCGGCCTGATCGTGAACGTGGTGGCGTTCCGCTGGCTGCACCACGGCCACGACAACGCCACGGTCCGCAGCGCGGCGCTGCACGTGATCGGCGACATGCTCGGCTCCGCGGCGGCCATCATCGCCGCCCTCACCGTGTGGCTCACCGGCTGGCTCTACGCCGACCCGCTGCTGGCGCTGGTGATCGTCGCGATTCTCGGCCGCGGCGCCTGGCGTCTGGTGCGGGATTCGTCCCACATTCTGCTGGAAGGCGTGCCCCGGGATCTGGATCTGCGCGAGATCAGCGCCACCCTCACCGCCCGGGTTCCCGGCGTCCGCGAGGTGCACCATCTGCACGCCTGGGCGCTCACGGCGGAACGGCCGCTGCTGACCCTGCACGCCACCGTCGACGAGGACACCGATCTCGGCGGCGTGGTCACCCAGATCAAAACCGTACTCAACGACGACTTCGGCATCGACCACTCCACCATCCAGGTGGAGCATGGTCCGTGTCCGGACGATTGAGCCATGCCGAAACCGGGCTACACCGGCTTCAAACGCGTGCTCAAGGCCAGCGAGTACTCGGCCAAGGGGCTGCGCTCGGCATGGCGCCACGAGTCCGCGTTCCGCCAGGAGTGCATCATCGGCCTGCTGCTGCTGCCCTGTGCCTTCCTGCTCGGAGAATCGCTGGCGCAGACGGCGCTGCTGATCGGCGTGTGCGTGATCGTGCTCATCGTCGAACTGCTCAACTCGGCGGTGGAGGCGGCCGTGGACCGCATGGGTGAGGACCACCACGATCTGGCCGGACGCGCCAAGGACATGAGTTCGGCGGCGGTGGCCCTGAGCCTGGCCCTGGTGTGGCTGACCTGGGGGCTGGTCGCCGTCGAGCGGCTTCGCGACCTCGCCTGAGGCCCGCGATACCGCGGCGCTGGTGATGGCGCCGGAGGGTGCGTGATAATCGCCGCAAAACCGGCCGGGCACCCGTCATGACCGAGCTTTCCGAAATCGCCCCGGCGTTCGTCGAAATGGCCCACCGCATCGTCTGGTGCAGCGCCGCCAGCGTGGACGCGCGGGGCCGGCCGCGGTCCCGGGTGCTGCACCCCCTGTGGCACTGGAACGGCAGCGAGCTGATCGGCTGGATCGCCACCGCGCCGACGCCGACCAAGCGCGCCCACCTCGCCGCGAGTCCGTTTCTGTCGTTGAACTACTGGGATCCGTCTCAGGACACCTGCGTGGCGGAGTGCCGGGCACAGTGGCTGTTCGACGATGCGACCCGGCGCGAAGTCTGGAGTGCTTTCGTCAACGCGCCGGCGCCGGTGGGCTACGATCCGGCGATCATTCCCGGCTGGACGTCACCCACCGACACGACCTTCGCCGCGCTCAAGCTGAGTCCCTGGCGGCTCCGCGTGTTCCCCGGCAGCGTGCTGATGGGCCAGGGGGGCGACGTCCTCACCTGGCGGGCCTGATGCGGCGCGCCGGTCAGCCGGCGAGCAGACCGCTCTGGGCGATTCCATCGAACATGAACTGCACCGCCAGCGCCGACAGGAGCACGCCGAACACCCGGCTCACCACGTGCAGGCCGGTGACGCCGAGATAGCGCTGCAGCTGACTCGCGAGCAGCAGCGAAGCCAGTGTGATCAGCATCACCGCCAGCAGCATGCCCACCACGACGCCCTGGGCCACCAGACTGCCCTCCGCATCCGCCATCAGCAGAATCGCCGCGCCCATGGCGCCGGGCCCGGCGATCAGCGGCGTGGCCAGGGGAAACACCGTGACGTCGGTACGGGTTGCAGCCTCGAGGGTCTCCTCCTCGGTCGCCGAGGTGCTCCCGGACGGCCGGGCGAAAACCATGTCGATGGCGATGAGCAGCAGGAGGATGCCGCCGGCCACGCGCAGAGCCGCCAGGGAGATGCCGAGCCCGCCGAGAATCAGCTCTCCGGTGAGCGCGAACGCGAGCAGGATCACCGTCGCGATCAGCGTGCCGCGGATGGCCATGCGGCGGCGCTCGGCGGAACGCACCTCCGGGGTCATGGCGGCGAACACCGGTCCCACGTCGAGCGGGCCGATGGTGGCGAAGAAGGTGGTGAAGGCCACGATGGCCGTCTCGGTCATGAACGCTCCAGCGGAATAGCCAAAACGAGGCTTGGTGTACTCGTGTACTGCGCCAGACTGCTCAGCCCGCCAAACAGCCTGGCGCAGTAAACTAGCGGGCCTTGAGCAGCAATTCCATTGCGCCTTCCTGCAGCAGCGTGCCGCGCACGATCTCGAAACAGTCGAACGCATCCGCCAGCACGGTGCGCGAGTGCGGATGCGCGCCGACCGAACCGCCGGGCCGGGGCCGCACCAGCAGGCTGTCGCGGTCGTGGATCGCGTAGGTCATGCCCAGCGACGGCGTCGCCCAGGAAGCCGCGGGCGCGGTGGCCTTGAACGCCCCGAAGCCGTGTCCCACGGTGTCGCGATGGAGATACGGCGCCAGCGTGCGGCTGAATGAGCGCAGCGCCGGAACCGACAGGTAGTTGAGGAAATCCCAGAACAGGCAGATGTCGAAGCGGGTGTCCTCGGGAAAGGCGCAGTGGGCAGCGAACAGGGCGTCGAAGTAGCCCTCCGGATCATCCTCCGGCAGAAGGTTCAGGCCGGGGGCTTCGAACAGATCAGCGAACTGCAGACGGCAGCGGTGCTCGGAAAAGAACGACAGCGTCTCCGCCGCGCCCGCGCCGACGTCAAGGACGCTCACCGGGCGCGACTCGTCCAGGCCCTCGAACACCAGCGGCAGCAACAGCGTCTGACGCAGTTCGCCGCGGCGCGCGACCGGAGGCGCCGCCGACGCAGCGTCGCCACCCCCACGCCGTACCTTCATGTTGCCCTCCGAGTTGGCGCGAGTCGGTTAGGTCAGAGCGGTGCAACACAATTGGCGTGCTGTTTGCGCTGCACCGCTGCGGGGTCAGGCTTTCCCTGCGGCCTCACCCGGCTTGCTTTCCATGGACATCGGCTTGGCGCCGCCGGTGTTGGGTACCGACTTGGGGGCCTGGGGCGTCGCCGAACGCTCGGCGCTGCTCGGATCCATGTCGATGCTGCCTTTGAACTTGGCACCGTCTTCGAGGGTGACCCGAGGCCCGACGATGTTCCCCTGGACCTTGCCGGACTTGGTGATCACAACCTTTTCGACGCCGACGATGTCACCTTTGACTTCGCCGTCGATGCGCACCACGTTGGCGGTGAGATTCGCGGTCACCCGTCCCGACTGTCCCACGGTCAGGTCATTGCCTTTGAGATGCACCGTTCCATTCACGGTGCCTTCAATGACCAGATTCTCCTCACCGGAGATGTCGCCCTTGATAGTGATGGTCTTGCCGATCATTGCGGTTCCTCTGGCGGTACTTTCGGGCATCCACTGATTCTTGCTCTCGGCCGGCTCGCCAAAACTAGCGGGCGCGGTGGCCGGTTCGTTGTCCTTACGCTTATCGAACATAGACATGGTTGCTGCTTCCCGAACGGCGAATTGCGGTATGAAGGATAGTATCGACTTTGGAAACGGGCGAATACCGCCACAGGTCGCGGCTGTGACGCGATGGGAAGTTTTTCCGCCCGGCCGTCGCCCTGTGTTTCAACCGATAGTTCAACCGATAGTTCAGCCGAGCAGTTCGCTGGCCCGATCGATGAGCGGCTTCATGGCCAGGGCGGTGGTCTCCCACACCGGATCATGGCGTTTCCCGCGACGATGCAGGCTCAGGTTGAAGCCGCTGATGATCGCGAACTTGTAGGCCGCCAGCGCCCGAAACCAGTTGAGATCCGGCAACGGGGCGCCCCAGGCTTCGCGATACAGGCTCACCAAGGTGTCCGGGTCGAGAAACATGGTCCGGGCGCCGTCGCCCCTGGGCCAGGCCTCCGGATCGCTGAACGTGGCGATCCAGCCCAGGTCGTTCAGGGTGGCGCCGATGCCGCACAGCTCCCAGTCGATGACCGCCTGCAGCGTGCCGTCGTTGGCGCAGAACAGATTCGCCGTCTGGAAATCGCCGTGGAAGATACCCACCGGCGCATCCGTGGGAACGGTGTCAAGCAGCTTGCTGCGAACCTGGGGCGCGTCGCGCAACCTGTCGGGCTCCGCGGCGCGCTCGAAGAATCGATCCCAGCGGGTCACGTCGTCCTCGAACGGTACCGGGTCGCCGAGATAAGCCGCCTTCGCCGGATCGACCCGGTGCACGCCGGCCAGCGCGGTCATGACCTCGCGGCCGAGATCGAGCAGCTTCTCGTCGGAGAGGCTGGCGCCCCACTCGCCCTCGCCGAGGCGCAGCACGTCGCCCTCGAGCCACGGCACCACGAAGTACGGGCAGCCGAACCACTCCAGGTCGTCGCCCGACCAGCGCACCGGGCAGTGCGGCACGTCGGTGCCGTCCAGGGCATTCAGCACAGCGACCTGGCGCAGCACGTCGGCGGTGCCGCGCCAGTTCACGTTGGGCGGTGGCAGGCGGATGAACCACGACTCCACGGTGCCCGCAGACTCGACCCGGAAGCCGTAGGCGAAGCCGGCATGTCCCGGCATCATCACCACGTCGAACACGCGGACGTTCGGATCGTCGTATTTCTCGCGGCAGAACGGTCCGAGCCGGGTTCTCAGTTCTTCGATGTCCATGATCGCCTCTAAACCGGTGCAGGACCGGGAAACTGTTCGCGCAGCACGCGCTTGAGGATCTTGCCGCTCGGATTACGCGGGATCTCGTCGACGAATTCCACCGCCTGCGGACGTTTGTAGCCGGCCAGCTTGCCGCGGCAGAACTGCATCACCTCGGTCTCCGTGAGCGCGTCATCCTTGCGCACCACGATCGCCAGGGGCGACTCGCCCCACTTCTCGCTCGGAAGGCCGATCACCGCCGCCTCGACGATCTGCGGGTGCGCGCTGAGCACACCTTCAATCTCGGCGGGATACACGTTCTCGCCTCCGGAGATGATCATGTCCTTGATCCGGTCCTGAATGGCGACGAAGCCGTCCTCGTCCATCACCGCGACGTCGCCGGTGTGCAGCCAGCCGTCCCTGAGCGCCTCGGCGGTGGCCTCCGGGCGGTTCCAGTACTCGCGCATGTTGTGGGCGCCCCGCACCACCACCTCGCCGGCTTCGCCGGGCGCGCAGGGTTCGCCGTCGTCGCGCACCACCCGCACTTCGGTGTGAAAGAACGCCTTGCCGGTGGATTCCGGTCGCGCCAGGGCGTTCGCCGAGTCCATGACGCAGGCCGGACCGCAGCATTCGGTGAGGCCGTAGACCTGCAGCACGCCGATGCCGAGATCCGAATAGCGGCGGGTCAGCGCAACGGGCACCGGCGCCGCGCCGGTCATGATCCAGCGCACCGTGCTGAAGTCGAAACGGTCCTGACCGCCCACCTGGAGCATGAAGTTGAGCATTGCCGGCACCATCAGTCCGGTGGAGATCTTCTCGCGCTCGATCAGCTCCCAGGCCAGAGTCGGGTCGAAGCTGCGCATCACCACCGACGTGGCGCCCTTGTAGACGTTCACCGCCAGCGGCGTGAGCGCGCCGACGTGAAACATGGGAAGCGCGGCCAGATAGCGGTCGCCGTCGCGGTAGTCCACGGTGGCGGCGATGGTGAGCACGCCCCAGATGGCCGAGCCGTGGGTATGCACCACGCCTTTCGGCAGCCCGGTGGTACCGGAGGTATACATGATGTAGAGCATGTCGTCCTCCGCCCCCAGAACCTCCGGCTCGGTCGCCGCTCCGGCGTCGCGGAAACGCTCGTAGCTGTCGGCAAACCCAACCGGCCCCGCGTCGTCGTCCACCTGCAGCCACTGCCCGATGTCAGTGGCGTCGCCACGCCGTTCGAGCTCGGTCACCGTGTCGAAAAACTCGCCGCCGAAGATCAGCCGGCGGGTGCCGCTGTCCTTGAGGATGAACTCCAGCTCGTCGGGCACCAGGCGCCAGTTCAACGGCACCACGACGGCGCCGATCTTCGCCAGGGCGAAAAACGACTCCATGAACTCGGCGCTGTTCATCAGCAGCAACCCGACCCGCTCGCCGGGCTCCACCCCATCGTCCCGGAAGGCATTGGCAAGCTGGTTGCTGCGGGCGTCGAGTTCGGCGAAGGTCAGGCGTACGTCCCGGTGGCTGTCCACATAGGCTTCCCGGTCCGGATTCAGGAACGCCCGTTTGCTGAGCAGCAGGCCGAGATTGTTACGCATGGTAATTCCCTCCGGGGGCGTCGACGGACCCCAGCATTCTCGGCAATCCCGCGTGTCGTGTGAATAGCCGCGGCGCGATCGGCGGCGCCCACGGGCAACGCGAGGCGGGGTATTTCAGGCCTATGTTGCTACGCAACAATTGGTAACAAAAAACCACCCCTGATGCCCTTGTCGGGGTCCGGCAAAACCGTAGAATGCGCGACTTCTTGCCGGATTGTCGCAGCCAAGCAGTGGCGACTGAAGTACCGGCAAGGAAAAAGGCGTGGCGCGGTGTCTCTCTCCCCTTCCTCCCCAGCCGCGAAGACAGTGCCTCAATGTGCTGTCGCCACGCCTCCCATTTTCTCAGCCCCCCACCCCCGCCCTGGCAGACGCCGTCTGGACAAGACCCGCTGGGGTTGTACAATCCTGTACGGGTTCTGTACTGGGCACGCCCTTGAACGTCGACGACGATCTGTACCGGATCGGCACCATCGCCAGCCTCACCGGCATCGCCGTCGAACGGTTGCGGGCCTGGGAGCGCCGTTACGGCCTGGAACCCGCACACAAGGCCGGCAAGACCCGCTTCTACAGCAAAGCCCAGCTCGACCGCCTGCAACTCATCAAGCGCCTGATCGATCAGGGCCACCCCATCAGCACCCTGGTGGAACTCGACGACGACACCCTCGTGGAGCGCCTCAACAGCCAGCGCCAGGCCGGCCTGAAGCCAGCCCGGGCGGGACTCGTCGGGCCCAACCTGCTGGTTCTCGAACAGCGCCAGCAGGCGGCCGGGAACGCACTCAACCGGCTCGACGTACGCGGCCGCTGGGCCAACGTCGAGGCATTCCTCGAGACCCCCGGCGATGCCGACGAGGTGGACGTGCTGGTGGTCCAGATGCCGGTGCTGCTGGCCGATCAGGTGGAGCGCGTGGGCTGCGCCCGGCCCGACGCCCGGCTGGTGGTAATCCATCAGTTCGCTACCCCGAAGCACCTGGCCGCGGTGCAGGAGGCCGGCGTACCGTGCCTGCAGTGGCCGGCGGCATGGGCCGAAATCGAGCACGTCTGCGCCACCACGGCGGGCATGCCGCTGCGTGCCGCGCGGGCAGCGACGCGCCGCTTCACCGACGAGGAACTCATTGCCATCGCCGCCAGCGCCGAGGATCCCACTCAGTGCCCGGCGCATCTGGTGGAACTGATCAGCGGCCTCAACGCGTTCGCCGAGTACAGCCTGAGCTGCGTCGACGACGCGACGGACGCGGCCCTGTACGAGCGCGTACACACCGACACCACCCAGGCGCGGGCACAGCTCGAACTGGCGCTCGAAGCCCTCGTGGACGCCGAACTGCTGCTCGCCAGGCCGAACTGAAAGGAATCTCACGCCGAACCTGGACAAGATCTGTACAAAAACTCAAATTAACTGTTGACACCGAGTTTGTACTGTACATAATGGTCCGCAGATTCAGTTTCAGGCGTGCGCAACTTCATGCAGTCCTCCCTTTCAAGTGTCCTTCCCCCAGAAGACGAAGTTGCATTCAGGGGCTCCGGTTCCTGACACGCCTTTTTTATTCCCAGCCCGGCCGTCCGGGCCCAGACGGCGCCTCTCGAGGCGCCGTCTTCGTTTTGAAGGTGCCGGGCATCAGCCTCCAGCCTCTGGCGCGGCCGAACGTGCCGAAGGGCCATGGCAGGGCAACGGCTGAAGGCGAGGGCCCGGCACCAGGTTGCGGGGCATTTCACACCCGATCCGCCAGGCGTCTGCCACACTTCCTGAACCGGAGTCGCCCGCGCACGTCCAACCATGCATCAACGCCGTGTCGGATTCGCATTGCCACAACGTCACCACCAGGGTCGTGCCTCGCTGTGTGTCACCTTGCTGCTGCTGCTGCTCGGCGCGTGTGGAGGCGGCGGAAGTTCTGACGGCGGCTCGGGCGGCGGCACTGGCTCGGGCGGTGCGGGCAACCCGCCGCCAGCCGCCAACAGCCCGCCCACGGCAGCGTTCACGGTCAGCACCGACGACGGCTTCGCGCCGCTGATCGTCAGTTTCGACGCCGCCGGCTCCAGCGACAGCGACGGCAGCATCGCCAGCTACAGCTGGGAGTTCGGTGACAGCGCCAGCGCCAGCGGCGACCGTACCACTCACACCTATGCCGACACCGGCGCATTCACCGTCACCCTGCGGGTCACCGACGACGACGGCGCCAGCGACACGGTCAGCGCCCCGGTGCGGGTGCGCGGCGCCACCGTCTCCGGCGTGATCCGGGTCGGCGCCGGCAGCGCCATCGACAGTGACGTCAACGACCGCTTCACCGCCCCCGCGGCGAACAACAGCTTCGGCGAAGCCCAGCCGGTGCTCAACCCGCTGCGCCTCGGCGGCTTCGTCAATCAGCCGGGTACCGGCTCCGACAGCGGCAACTTCTTCAGCGCTGGCGATCCCGACGACTACTTCGCCGTCGATCTCCAGGGCCAGGAACGCATCGTTCTGTCCATCGGCGACCCCAGCGCCGATCTCGATCTGCAGCTGTACAACGACGACTCGACGCCGACGCTGGTGGACGAATCCGTATCCCTCGATCCGACGGAAGACCTGCAGGCGCCGGCGTTGCCCGGGCGCTATTTCGTCCGGGTGCTGGCCGTCAGCGGCGCCAGCAACTACGTGCTCAGCATCAGCGAGGAGTCGGTGCTGGCCCTCGGTCAGCGTCGCGCGAAACGGCTCACCGACCCCTTCGTACCCGGTGAGCTGCTGATGCGCGAGAGCGGCCGGGACGCGGTCGGCCGCTACCGCCTGCAGCCGCGCCAGAACGGCCGTGACGTCGGCCTCACGATCGACCATCGCAGCTACCTGGACCTGCCCGCTGCGCCGCAGCAGGCGGATCTGGCCCTCGCCGACCAGCTGGCCCCAGGCGCCCGGATCAGCCCGGCACTGCTGGAGCGGCACCGCACCCTGCTGGCCGCACGGGCGGCGAATGCCCGCGCCGGCGTCGCGTCAGCCGAGGTCAACGTGCTGCGCCAGCCGCTACGTGTTCCCAACGACGGCTTCTACGACCTGCAGTGGCACTACCCGGCCATCGGCCTGGAGGACGCCTGGGACCTGACCACCGGCGAGGAACCGGGCAACCCTGAAGTCGTGGTGGCGGTGGTGGACACCGGCGTGCTGCTCGGCCACCCCGACCTGCAGAACCGGCTGCTGCGCGACGCCGGCGGCACGGTGGTGGGCTACGATTTCATCCAGGACGCGGCCCGGGCCAACGATGGCGACGGTATCGACGGCAACCCCGACGATCCGGGCGACGATGCCCGCGGACCGGACGACGGCAGCTTTCACGGCACCCATGTGGCGGGCACCGTGGCCGCCGACAGCGACAACGGCAGCGGCGTCGCCGGGGTATCCTGGGGCGCCCGGCTGATGCCCATGCGGGCGCTCGGCGTGGACGGCGGCACCACCTTCGACGTGATGCAGGCGGTGCGCTACGCGGCCGGTCTGTCGAACATCTCGGGCAGCACGCCGCCGGTGCGCGCCGACATCGTGAACATGAGCCTGGGCAGCGATTTCTTCTCCGAAGCCGAGCAGCAGACGATCGATCAGGTCCGCGCCGAGGGCGTGTTCGTGGTGGCGAGCGCGGGCAACGACTCGAGCGACGTGCCGAGCTATCCGGCTTCCTACGACGGCGTGGTGTCGGTGGCCGCCAGCACCATCTCCGGGACCCAGGCCTACTACTCGAACTTCGGTCCCCAGGTGGACGTCGCCGCCCCAGGCGGCGACGCACGCTTCGACCTCGACGCCAACGAACAGCCGGACGGCGTGGTCAGCACCCTCGGCAGCGGCGGCGGCGGCAACGTCGATTTCGTCTACGGCATTCTCCAGGGCACCTCCATGGCCGCCCCTCACGTCGCCGGCGTCATCGCTCTGATGAAAGCCGTCTACCCGGGCCTGACCCCGGCCGAGTTCGACGCCCTGCTGCAGGACGGCCAGCTCACCGACGAGGCCGGCGCGCCCGGCCGCGACGATCAGTTCGGCTGGGGCATCATCAACGCCAACCGGGCGGTGCAGGCGGCCCTGCTCGGCCAGGGCGGCACCCAGGGCACCTTCATTTCGGTGAGCTCCGGACGCCTGGACTTTCAGGCTTTCACCCAGACGCTGGATTTCGAGGTCACGAAGATCGGCGAGGATCCGGTGACCGTGGTGGTCTCCGACGACGCACCCTGGCTGACGGTGTTCCCCGTCTCGGTGAACGGCGAGGGCTTCGGCAGCTACCGGGCCAGCGTCGAGCGCGCCGGGCTGCCACCCGACACCTACACGGCCACCATCACGGTCTCGCCCACCGACCCCGACGTCGCCGAGCGCCGCATCAGCGCGATCATGCAGGTGACCCGCGCCGATCTCGACGCCGACGCCGGCCAGCACTACGTGATACTGGTGGAGGCCGAGGGCGATCAATCCCTGGCGGCGCAGATCGTCAATGCCAGCAACGGCGAGTACGCGTTCCAGCTCAACGACGTGGCGCCCGGCGACTACCGTCTGTTCGCCGGCACCGACCTGGACGACGACGACTTCATCTGCGACGGCGGCGAGGCCTGCGGCGCGTTCCCGGGCCTGTCCAGTCCCGCCGTGATCAGCATCGACGCGCGTCAGCAGCCCGAACTCACGGATCAGTCCTTCACCACCGAGTTCCGCACCACCGCCACCACCACCGGCGGAAGCACCGCCGGCGGAAACGCCGGCGGCGATGACAACGCCGGCGCCGAGGGCGTGGCGCTGTTCAGGCCGGCGCGGGATTGAGGGTCGCGGATCGATGAGACGCCGGGCGCTGCAACCCACCTGCCGTACCGGCGCGCTCGCCGCCGTGATGCTGCTGGCGTCCGGCTGCGGCGCCGGCCCGCGGATCGACGCCACCAGCGTGCTCAGCTACGACCGCTGCCGGGGCATCGATGCCGGCATCACCCGGGTCGACTTCGCCGACGTCGCCGGTATCCGCGGCGGCACCCTGCTGAACATGACGCGACCCCAGCCGGACGCGGACGGGGCGGCCGACGAGCCGTTGCTGGTGGCGATCTCGCGCGGCCGGCAATCGACGCCGGGCTACGCCATGACCCTCGAAGATGCGCGCCGCCGCGGCACCACCGCGCTCGTCACGGTGACCTGGGCCACGCCCGGACCCGGCGCGGTGCTGGAAGAGAAGCTCACCCACCCGTGCCTGGTGGTCGCGCTGCCCCGGGGCGAGCTGACGCGCATCGAAGCGGTGGACCAGAACGACAACCCGCTCGGCAGCCTGGACCTCTGAACGCCCTGCGACCGGCGCGGGCGACTCAGCCGCCGAGCAGCGCGAGCGCGGCGTCCGCGCGGTCGTGGACGCTCTGCCTGTAGGCGTCCAGGTCCATACCGCGGTTCTCGCCCATGGCACCCACCAGATAGCGCTTGTATACCCCCTGACCGATGGCCGCGAGACGCCAGTGAGAGAACGCCCGATAGTAGTTGATTCCCGACAGGTCGCGACCGGTGGCCGCCTGGTAGCGCGCGCAGATCTGCTCGCGATCGGGGAATCCGCCGGCGGCGGTGGGCGCGATGTCGGCGGCGGCCTCGCCCGGCTGCATCCAGGAATTGAGCAGGTAGCCGACGTCGGCGAGCGGATCGCCCAGAGTGCACAGCTCCCAGTCGAGGACCGCGCGGATCCGACCCCCGGCGTCGGCGTCGGCGCCGACGATCATGTTGCCGAGCCGGTAGTCGCCATGCACGATGCTGGCGCCCACCTGCTCCGGCATCTGCGCTTCGAGCAGCCGGGCGGTCGTGTCCATGGCGGGAATCTCGTGGGTCTTGGTCGCCTCCCACTGGCGGTTCCAGCGCTTCAGCTGGCGCGCGAGGTAGGCTTCCTTGCGGCCGAGATCGCCGAGCCCGACGTGATCCGGATCGATCTGGTGCAATGTCGCAAGCACGTCCACCACGTGCTCGCCGAGCGCGCGGCGCGCCGCCTTTCCCAGGGAACCTGCCGTAGCGGCATCGTGCAGCACGGCCCCGTCGACGAAACCCATCACGTAGAACGGCGCGCCGTTCACCTCCGGGTCCTCACACAGACCGTGGGTGGCGGCCACCGGCACCTCGGTGCCGTGCAGGGCCGAAACGATCCGGTGCTCGCGGCCCATGTCGTGCGCAGACTCGAGAACGTGCCCGAGCGGCGGACGGCGCAGCACGTAAGCGGCACCCTTGCGGTCGACGAAGCGGAAGGTCAGATTCGAGTGCCCGCCGGCGATGAGCGAGAATTCGAGCGGCGGCTCCAGCCCCGCGATGGCCTCGCACAGCCACGGCGTCACCCGACCGGCATCGATCCCTTCCACGTTCCCTCGGCCGGTTTCGTCGCTGCCGTTCATGGCGTCGACACCGTCGGCATTGCGCTCGCCATCACCAGACCTCCTCGCCCGCTGCGAAATCCCATGGCAATCGGTCACTGTACCCAAAGCTTTTGAGTTTTGTCATGAGATGGTTTTACATCGCCGCCGTGATCCGCGCGCCAGCCACCCTCACCAGCCTGCTGCTGCTGGGCCTGCTCAGCGCCTGCACGACGCTGCCGCCCGGGGTGCAGCCGGTGCCCGACGACGATCCGGCCGCGGGCCTGCTGACACTGCCCGCCGGGCGCAGCGTCGTGGTGCTGCCCGACGAACTCGACTACACCGGACGCGCCCGTCTCGAATGGCCCGACGGCCGCGTCTACGACGGCGACTGGGTCGACGGGCGCCCCCACGGTCTGGGCGTCGAGCAGACCCCGGACGGCAGCCGTTACCGTGGCGCCTGGCGCAACGGGCACCGCGACGGCCACGGCATTCTGGAGCTGGCGGACGGCCAGCGCTATGAGGGGGCATTCGTCGCCGGTCAGCGCGAAGGTCAGGGGACGCTGACCGGGCCCGACGGCGAGTACCGCGGCCAATGGGCCGCCGACGTGCCCGACGGCGAGGGCGCCTTCGAGGCCAGCGACGGCACCTGGTATCGGGGCCAGTGGCGCGACGGTCAGCGCTTCGGCGAAGGCAGCTACCGCAGCATCGACGGTTCCGTCTACGAAGGCGCATGGGTCAACGATCAGCCCTACGGATTCGGACGCCTGGAACGCCCCGAGGGCGCGCACTACGAGGGCGAATGGCGCCAGGGACGGCAGCACGGCTACGGCCGTGAGGAAGGTCCGCCCGGGCTCGTCTACGAAGGCACCTGGGCAGAGGGCGAACGTCACGGCTACGGTGAGGAGCAGCGCCCCGACGGCAGCCGCTACGTCGGCGAGTGGCGCGCCGGCAAGCGGCACGGCCAGGGCCGCGAGGAGCACCCGGACGGGTCGTTTCACGAGGGCATGTGGGAACTCAATCAACCCCTCGGCCCCGGCTATCGGCGGGCGCCGTCGGGGATCGAGATCAGCGGGCTGTGGAACAACGACGCCGTCTCCACCGGTCTGCTGGTGCTGCCAAGCGGACCGGAATACGCCGGGCCGCTGTTCGGCGACGCCAACCGGATCGCCTCCGGGCGGCTGCGGCGCTGGCTCCACACGACCGCCGGACGCGGCGATCCCTACGCCCAGCTGCTGCTCGGCACGCTCTATCTGGACTACCAGGAGCCGGCGCCCGATGTCGGCGTCGCACGCCGCTGGCTGAGCCGGGCCGCCGCGGTCGGGATCGCAGAGGCCCAGTTCCGTCTGGCCCTGACCTACGAGAACGAGAATCCGCCCCGGGTGGTCGAGCTGCTGGCCGAGGCGGCGCGCCAGGATCACGTCGGGGCGAACGAGACCCTGGCGGAGTACTACTACGGCGGCATCACCGTACCGCGGAGTCTGGAGCGCGCCAGAGGCTACTACGAGCGCGCCGTGGCCCGCGGCAGCGTACCGGCCCGCAACAACCTGGCCTGGCTGCTGGCCACCGCGAACGAACCCGAGCTGCGCGACGGCGAGCGCGCCGTGGCGTTGATCCGCGGCGTCGCGTTGAGCAGCGGCGCCTGGCAATATCTCGATACCCTGGCAGCGGCCTGGGCGGCCGCGGGCGAGTTCGATCGTGCGGTGTTGGTGGCGGAGCGCGCCATCGCCATCGCCCAGCGCGAGCTGGCCGGCGACACCCTCGGCGAGGTGGCGCTGCTCGAGCGCCGGCTCGACGGCTACCGCAACCGCCACGCCTACGTCGAGGCCGCGCCCTGAGCCGCAGCGCCCCGTCACCCCTGCCTGGACTTTGAGGGAGCTTCCATGAGCCGAGTGAACTGGCCGTTCATGCGTACCGAGACCCCCACCATCGTCCGGGCGGAGGGCGTCTATCTGTACACCGACGATGGACGCGCCATCCTGGATGCCGCCGGCGGTGCCATCGTCGCCAACATCGGCCACGGCCGCGCCCGGGTCGCCGAGCGCGTCGCCGCGGTGACCCGGGACTGCACCTACGTGGTGCCGCCGTGGGTCACGCCGTCGCGCCGCTCGCTCAGCGAAGCCCTGAGCCGCGACTGGCTGCCGCCGCGCCTCGGCCGTATCCACATCACCTCCGGCGGCTCCGAAGCCGTGGAGGCCGCGGTCAAGATGGCGCTCCAGTACCAGGCCGCCATCGGGCAGCCGCAGCGGCGCAAGATCGTCTCGCGCAGCGTTTCCTATCACGGCACCACGTTCACCACCACGGCGCTGTCCGGCCATCCCGCGCGCAAGCGCGGGCTGGAGCATGCCCTGAACAGCTACCCCAGCGTGCCGACGCCGTACCCGCTGCGCTGCCCACTCGGCGCGCACCACCCCGACGCCGGTCGCTACTACGTGCAGATTCTGCGCGAAACCATCGAGCGCGAAGGCCCGCAGACCATCGCCGCCGTCATCGCCGAGCCGATCACCGGGTCCAGCGGCGGCGCCATCGTGCCCCCGGACGGGTACTGGCCCGGCGTGCGCCAGCTGTGCGACGAGCACGGCCTGCTGCTGATTCTCGACGAGGTGATGACCGGCTTCGGCCGCACCGGGAAGAACTTCGGCTACCAGCACTGGGACATCGAACCCGACATCCTGGTTGCCGGCAAAGGCCTGGCCGGCGGCTACGCTCCGATCGGCGGCGTCTACACCACCGAAGCCGTGGGCGAAGCGCTGCAGAACGCCGGCATGGGCGTGATGTTTCACACCTTCGGCGCGCATCCCGCCGCCTGCGCCGCCGCCACCGAGGTGCTCGCCATTCTGGTGGAAGAGGGCCTCGTCGAACGCGCCGCCCGTCAGGGCGAACGGCTGCGCGCCCGGCTGGCCGACGCTTTCGACCAGCACCCCCACGTCGCCGAGGTGCGCGGCCGCGGTCTGCTCCAGGCCATCGAGGTGGTGCAGGACCGGGAGACGCTGGCGCCCTTCCCGGAAGCGGCCCTCGTCTCCAACCGGATCGTCGGCCACGCGCTCGGCAACGGCGTTTTCTTCTACGGCGGCGGCACGGGTGAGGTGCGCGACATCGTCTGCATGGGCCCGCCGTTCACCCTCGAGGACGAACACATAGACACCATGGTCAGTGCCCTGGTCCAGGCCGTCGACGAGGTGACCGCAGCCCCGTGAGCCTCGCCGCCGGCATCCGCGCGTTCGCCGACGGCCTTCCTGCCGCGCGGCGACCTGGCCTGGCGCGCTACACGCTGTTGCCGGCGCTGGTCAGCCTGGCCGTGATCGCGCTCGGCCTCTGGGCCACCTTCGGCTACATCGACACGTTGACCGCATGGCTGACGGCGCAGCTGCCGGGGTGGCTCGAATTCCTCGGCGCCATCGTCGCGCCGCTGCTGTACCTGCTCGGCGTGCTCGTCGGCGCCTGGCTGTTCGGCTTCCTCGCCGTGGTCATCGCCAGCCCGTTCCTGGGCGATCTGTCCGTGGCCGTGGAGCGCGCCGAGTTTGGCGACGGCCCGGCCCAGCCGCCGTCGGTGTGGACCGGCGCCGCCGCCGCGGTGGGACGGGAACTGCGCAAGCTGGCCTACTACCTGCCGCGACTGCTGCTGGTGTTCGTCCTCACCCTGATCCCGCTGCTGAACGCCGTCGCACCGTTTCTCTGGTTCGCCTTCGGCGCCTGGACCCTGGCGGTGCAGTTCTGCGACTACCCGAACGAGAACCGCGGTCGGCCGTTCCGCGACACCGTGAGCCTGCTGCAGCAGCACCGAATCGCCGCCCTCGGCTATGGCGCCTGCGCCACGCTGGCCCTGGCCGTACCGCTCCTGAACTTCCTGCTGATTCCGGTCGCCGTAGCCGGCGGAACCCTGCTCTGGCGCCGACTGGAAGCCGGTTCGGCAGACTGAGGCACAAACCCGAGGTTCCCTTGGCAATCCAGGCAGCGTAAAGTTAGGCGCCTCGGAATTCGGGGTGACCGCGATGAAGCGACAGTCTTTCTGCCATGCTTTCTGCCAAGGGCCGGTTCGCAACCTGCTCCGCGCGGCCGCCGCCGCCCTGGCGCTCGGCGCCGCCGGCGGCGCGTTCGCCGAGCGCGTCGACAACTTCATGCTGCTCGATCAGAACGGCAAGGCCCAGGAGCTGTACTACCAGTCCGACGCCAAGGCCGTGGTGATCATGATCCACGGCAACGGCTGTCCCATCGTGCGCAACGCCGCCAGCGACCTGCAGACCCTGGCCGCCGACTACGCCGACCGGGGCGTGCGCGTGTTCATGCTCAACGCCAACATCCAGGACGACCGCGCCAGCATTGCCGCGGAAGCCGCCGAGTACGGCATCGAGCTGCCGATCCTGGTGGACGACACCCAGCTGGTCGCCGAATCCCTCGGCGTGATCCGCACCGCCGAAACGTTCGTCATCGACCCCAGGACCTGGGAACTGGTGTACCGCGGTCCCATGCACGACCGCATCACCTACGAGCATCAGAAGCCGGCCGCGACGGAAACCTATCTGCGCGACAGCCTCGACGCCCTGCTCGACGGCAAGCCGGTCGAGGTGGCGAGCCGCGACGCCGTCGGTTGCCTGATCAACTTCCCGGCACGCAACGAAGACCACAGTCAGATCAGCTACAGCGACACCATCGCGCCGATGCTGAAAGAGAACTGCACGGTGTGCCACAGCCCTGGCGGCATCGGTCCCTGGGCGATGACCAGCTACACTATGGTGCGTGGCTTTGCGCCGATGATCCGGGAAGTGCTGATGACCCAGCGCATGCCGCCGTGGCAGGCCGACCCCCACGTCGGCCACTGGCAGGGCGACCGCTCCCTGGCGGATGCGGACAAGCGTACCCTGGTGCACTGGATCGAAGCCGGCGCCCCGCGCGGCGACGGCCCGGACCCACTGACCGAAGTTCAGCCCATCGCCGCCGAGTGGCCTCTGGGCGAACCCGACCTGGTCATCGAAGTGCCCGCCACCGAAGTGCCGGCGAGCGGCGTGGTGGACTATCAGTTTCCCGCGGTCGCAAACCCGCTCGAGGAAGGCGTCTGGGTTCGCGCCGCGACCGTGGTACCCGGCGACCGCGCCGCGGTCCACCACGTGCTGGTGGGCTCGACGGAAACCTACGATCCCGAGGCCGACGACAGCGAGAGCATCTTCGAGAACTACATCATCGGCTATGCGCCCGGCGCCGAGTCGTACATCATGCCCGAGGGCACCGGCGTCTACGTGGCACCCGGCGGCGTCTACAACTTCCAGCTGCACTACACCCCTTACGGCAAAGCCACCGTGGACAGAACCCGGCTCGGTCTCTACTTCGCCAAGGATCGGCCCGACAACTTCCTGCGCCACCAGGTGGTGCTGGATCCGACGATCCGCATCGAGCCCAACAATTCCGACTACGAGGAAGCCGCTTACCATCAGTTCACGCGCGACGCGGTGCTCTACACGCTGTTCCCGCATTCGCACTATCGCGGCAAGGCGTCGACCTTCGAACTGGTCTACCCGGACGGGCGCCAGGAGATGCTGCTGTCAGTGCCGGCCTACGACTTCAACTGGCAGCGTGGCTACGACTTCGTGGAACCGATGCAGGTGCCCGCTGGATCAAAGCTGATCCACCGCACCGTGTACGACAACTCGGCGAAGAACCCGGCCAATCCGGATCCGAGTCGCACCGTGCCCTGGGGCCTGCAGTCCTGGGACGAGATGCTCTACGGGGCGTTCAGCTATGCCTGGGCGGAGGAAACTTCCGAACACCCGATTCACAACCAGCAGCTGTCGGAAATCGCCCAGTGGTTTGGCTTCATCGACCACGACATGGACGGCAAGCTGGTCTGGAGCGAGATGCCGGACCGGATGAAGAAGCGTCTGGTCCAGGGCTTCAAGATGGCCGACACCAACGGCGACGGCGGCCTCGACATCAACGAGTTCGTCGCGCTGCAGCAGCGTCAGGCTCAGGCCCAGGCGGGGCAGGACGGCGAGCAGACCAGCGGCCGCTGATCGACGGGGTCCGTAGGGGCCCCTAGTCGAACGTCGTCGGCAGCCCGGGCTGCCGACGATGCCGATCCAGCAGTTCGATGTCTTGCGCCAGCGTGCGTCCGCGCGACAGCTCGGGCAGCGCGTCCAGACCAAAGAAGCCTACCTCCGTGGTTTCCAGGCTCGTGGCCGGCGCGCCACCGCTGAGTTCGCACAGGAACAGCAGCTTGTATACGTGTTCCAGGCGCTGCGGCCGATAGCCGTGCAGCGCGCGATCGCGCAGCGCCACCAGCTTCTGCGCCCGCACCCGATACCCTGATTCCTCCTCGACCTCGCGCTCGATGCTCTGGCGCGGCGACTCCTGTTCGTCCGCCCAGCCGCCGGGCAGAGACCAGCGGCCGTCGGCGCGCTCACGCACCAGCAGGACCCGCGCCGTGCCGCCCTCCTCGACGAACACCCCGGCGCGGACGTCGAGCTTCGGCGTGGGGTAACCGCGCTCGGGCAGGTACAGGTCGCGGATGCGTTCCGGCGCGGCGGCGGTGAGGTCTGCGAGCAGCGTCTCGGCCAGCTCGCCGAGCTCGCGAAAACGCTCGAGATCGTAGCCGTCGGTGGTGTAGGCGCTGCCGGTCTGGGCGATGGCGCGCAGCCGCCGCACCCGGTTCAGCCAGGCGTCGCGGCGCCTGGTGCCGTCCGCGTCGTCGGCGGCGCTCATCCGGGCGCGCCCTGGCGCGGATCGTCCACCCGATAGTTCGACGAAACGGATATGCCGATGCGCACCGGGTTCTCCTCCCTGCGGACCCGGGTCATCATAGGCAGCCCACCGGCGGCCGTCGAACTGACGGCCGCTGCCGGGGTCGTAAACTCATGCCCCGACCGAGTCCGTCGATGTCCGATCAACCGCTGATTTCCCGGGAGTTTCCCGCCCGGTTCTCCGACCCGGAACGGACGCTGGATGGCAGCCGCCGAGCCCGCGTCAGCCTGAGCCGCCTGGAAACCCTGTGGATCAACACCGGCACCCTGTGCAACCTGACCTGCGAGAACTGCTACATCGAATCGAGCCCGCGCAACGACCGGCTCAGCTACATCAGTCGCGCCGAAGTCGCCGGCTACCTTGCGGAACTCGAGACGCTGGGCCATGACACCCGCACGATCGGCTTTACCGGCGGCGAACCGTTCATGAACCCGGAGTTCATCGGCATGCTCGAGGACAGCCTCGAGGCCGGCTACGAGGTGCTGATCCTGAGCAACGCCATGAAGCCCATGACAAAGTGCCGGGAACCGCTGTTGGCGCTGCAGCGACGTCATCCGCGGGCAATGCAGATCCGCGTCTCCATGGACCATTTCCGTCGCGAGCTGCACGAACAGGAGCGGGGTCCACGCTCGTGGCAGCCCATGCTCGACGGAGTCCGCTGGCTCAGCGATCGGGGTTTCCGTCTCAGCGTCGCCGGTCGGACTCGCTGGGGCGAGCAGGAGCCGGCGCTGCGCCAGGGCTACGCCGCGCTGTTCGCCGCCGAGGGCATCGCCGTGGACGCAGACGATCCGCAGACGCTGGTGTTGTTCCCGGAGATGGACGCGTCCGCGGAGGTGCCGGAAATCACCGAAGCCTGCTGGGACATCCTGGGCGTCGAGCCGGTGCAGATGATGTGCGCCGGCTCGCGCATGGTAGTCAAGCGCAGGGGCGCCGCCGCGCCGGCGGTGGTGGCCTGCACGCTGCTGCCCTATGACGGGCGCTTCGAACTCGGCCGGCGGCTCAGCGACAGCTTCGACCCGGTGCCCCTCAATCATCCGCACTGCGCGCGCTTCTGCGTCCTCGGCGGCGGCAGCTGCTCAACCGGCTGAGTCGGCGCCGACCGCCGCGAACGGCTCGTCGTCTCCCAGGGTGCGCAATCGATGGGCCAGCAGGGTGCCGTCGCGGAACAGAAAGTCGCCTTCGAGCCGCTCCCCGGCCAGAACCCGCGGCAGCCAGAAGCGATCGTCGTCCCACATCTCGTCGAACGGCAGACCGTCGCACCGGCACCACAGCGGCCGCGCTTCGGCGCTGGGTCGCGGCGAGCCGCGGCAGCCGTCGGCCACGAAGACGTAGCCCAGCCAGTCCGGCGCCTCGGTGTCGACGAAGCGGAACAGGCCGGCCAGACTGACCCCGACCGGGCGCACCCCGACTTCCTCCTCGGTCTCCCGCAGCACGCAGTCGAGGGCGCTCTCACCGGGCTCGGGCTTGCCGCCGGGGCCGTTGATCCTGCCCGCGCCGTGACCGCGCAGCTTGCGGATCAGCAGCACCCGGTCGGCGTCGCGCACGAACATCAGCGTGCCCACCTGATCCGGCTGCCAGGCCTCGAGCCGCCGCTCGAGTTCGCGCAGCGCGGCGCGATCTCCGCGAATGTCCAGACTGGCCGTCACCGGGCCAGCATAGCGGCAGGGGGAAATGCTACGGTAGCGGCTCTCGCCGGACCCTTCACCGGATTGCGTTGCTGAACTGTACACGCCGATGAACATCGAGGTGATCCACGGCGACATCACCCGGCAACGGGTCGACGCCATCGTCAATGCCGCGAACCGCTCGCTGCTCGGCGGAGGCGGGGTCGACGGCGCCATTCACCGCGCCGCGGGACCGGCGCTGGTGGAAGCCTGTCGCGCCCTCGGTGGATGCGCCACGGGTGAAGCAAAGCTCACCGACGCGTTCGATCTGCCCGCCCGCTTCGTCATCCACACCGTGGGGCCCGTGTGGCGTGGCGGCGAGCACGGTGAACCGGACCTGCTCGCAGCCTGCTATCGGAACGCCCTCGACGTCGCCGAGCAACACCGGCTGGGGAGCATCGCCTTTCCGAATATCAGCACCGGCGCGTACGGCTATCCCGCGCAGGCCGCGGCGGCGGTGGCGGTGCGGACCGTGAGCGAGCACTCGGGCAGGCACCTCGGGCAGGCATGCTTCGTCTGCTTCGACCCGGACAGCCTGGAGATCTACCGACGTCTGCTGGGGTGAATCAGCCGCGGCCGCTCAAGCGCCGCCACCCGCATAGCGCCGCTCGAGCGCCTCGTAGAGCCGCTCGGGCACCTGCTCGGCAGGCGCGTCGAGGGTTTCCAGCAGCTCCACCAGGTGGGCGTTGTCCTCCCGCCCGCTCCAGATCTTGCGGTACTCGCCGGACTTGTAGCCGTGGTCCTGGCGGAAGTGATTGAGCACGTTCTTGCCGACGTAAAGACGGAACAGCTCGCCGAGATCCATCGGCAGGGATTCGAGCACGGCAATGAACGGCGCCATGGCGAACAGCCGGTCGCTCAGGGTCTGCTGTGCCAGATTCTCCACCGCCAGACGGAAACATTCGCCGTCGCCGGCGGCAGCCGCCGGCACCGCGTCGAGGCGCTCCGCGATCGCCGGCTCCAACGCGTCGGCGCGCAGCAGGTCGCTCAGGCCGAAGTGCCAGATGTCCACGACTTCCAGCTTCACCTGATCCTGATCCGGCTGCTGGTGCTTCCACCACTTCCAGCCGAAGTGGTCGAGCAGCTCGGCGCACTCGACCCACACGGCCCGGTAGTAGGGGTAACCCTCGGTGCGCCACTGCGCATGTACCTGGCGGTTGTGAGCTTCCTGCATGCGGGCCATGGTCTCAACCATGCTCCAGGCGGCGGTGTCGGTCATCGGGGGTTCGTCCATTGCGGGTCGGTCAAGGCCACTGAGGCCGGAAATTATGGGGTATTCTGTCCGCCATGGCCAAAATGCTGCGAACCGCGCTCGTCATGCACCCGGTGGTGCGCGACGAACTGATCCGCGACGATCACCTGGCGCGGCTGGAGCGCGCGGTGGACCTGATCAGCCGTGAGCCGACCCGCAGCTTCGACGCGCTGGGCGTGGAACTCGGCCGCATCGAGGTATTGATCACCAGCTGGGGTTCGCCGCCGGTGGTGCCGGACGTGATCGAGCGGATGCCGAAGCTGCGCCTGATCGCCCACCTGGCCGGCAGCGTCAAAGGCTTTCTCGACGATGCGGTCTGGCGCCGCGGCATCCTGGTCACCAATGCCGTCGCCGCCAACGCCGTGCCCGTGGCGGAATACACCCTGGCGGCCATTCTGTTCGCCAACAAGCGCGTGGTGCAGCTGCAGCGCGCCTACGCCGAGGCCAAGGAGAACCGCGCCCCGTGGACCCGGGAGGCGCCGGACGTGGGCAACTACCGCAAGACCATCGGCATCGTCGGCGCCTCACAGGTCGGTCGCCTGGTGATCCGCCACCTGCGCGCGTTCGACGTCAACGTCCTGCTCTACGATCCCTACGTGCCGCCGCTCGCGGCCCGGGACATGCGGGTCGCCAAGGCCACCCTGTCGGAGCTGCTGGCGCGCAGCGACGTGGTCTCGCTGCACGCACCGCTGCTGCCCGAGACCCGCCACATGCTCGGCGCCCGGGAGCTGTCGCTGATGAAGGATGCGGCCACCCTGATCAACACCGCCCGCGGGGCGCTGGTCGAGCCCGAGGCGCTGGAGGCCGAGCTCGCCCGCGGCCGGCTGTTCGCCGTGCTCGACACCACCGAACCCGAGGTGCTGCCGCCGACATCGCCCCTCTACCACCTGCCGAACGTGTTTCTGACCCCGCACATCGCCGGCTCCCTGGGCCGCGAGACCGAACGCCTGGCCGACTACATCGTCGCCGAGGTGGAACGCTTCGCCCGCGGTATCAGCCTCAAGTACCTGGTCCGCCGCGAGCTGCTGCCGCGGCTGGCCTGATCCGTCGCCCGATCCGAAGCGCCGGTTCCGCCGGCAATCGCTCCGGCTCGGCAACTGCGGTAGTCTCGCCCGGCTACGAACACGAGGAGCCAGCCATGGATCTGTCCTACGGCCCCGAATACGAGACGTTTCGCCAGGAGGTGCGGGACTTCATCAACGGCCATCGCGACGCGGCGCCGAAAGGCGGCGGCCCGCGCGACCCGGCCAACCTCGCCTGGCAGAAGCTGCTGATCGAGCACGGCTACGCCGCCCGCACCATTCCCGAGGCCTACGGCGGCTATGGCGCCGAGCCGGACATCCTCGAGGCGCGCATCATCGCCGAAGAATTCGCCAACGCCCAGGTGAGCCCGGGGCTCGGCGGTCAGGGCATATCCATGCTGGTGCCGACCCTGCTCGAGGTCGGCACCGAGGAGCAGAAGCGCGAGTTCATCCCGCCTACCCTGCGCGGCGAGATGGTCTGGTGTCAGGGCTACTCCGAGCCGGGCGCCGGCAGCGACCTGGCGAGCCTGACCACCAGCGCGCGACTCGTGCGCTCGCAGGGCGAGCGGGGCGACGAGTGGGTGGTGAACGGCCAGAAGATCTGGACCAGCACCGCCCACCTGGCGGACTGGATTTTCTGCCTGGTGCGGACCGAACCCGATGCGCCCAAGCACCAGGGCATCTCGTTCCTGCTGTTCCGCATGGACACGCCGGGCATCGAGGTGCGGCCGCTGGTGGACATGACCGGGGCCGCGAACTTCAACGAAGTGTTCTTCACCGATGTGCGCGTACCGAAAACTCAGATCGTCGGCAAGCGCGGCGAGGGTTGGGCGGTGGCGAACGCGATTCTCGGCCACGAGCGCGACTCCCTGGGCAATCCCAACGCCACCCTGCAGCGGCTCAACGCGCTCATCGAGCTGATGCGCAGCGAGACCCTGGACGGCCGCCCGCTGCTCGAGCACCCGGTCTACCGGGACCGGCTGATGAAGCTGCAGGCCCGGGTGCTCGCCATGCGCTGCAACGACCTGCGGGTGCTTTCGGCCAAGGTGAACGGCAATGCGGACGCGAGCCTGGCGCGCATGATCGTCAAGCTGCAGGGCACCGAACTGCGCCACGAGTTGGAGGGACTGGCCATCGACATCATGGGGGAACTCGGCCTCGCCTATGGCGACAACCCCTACCTGCGCGGCCACGGCAGCTGGCAGAGCCAGTACATGTACTTCCTCGGCCTCATCATCGGCGGCGGCACTTCGCAGATTCAGAAAAACATCATCGGTGAGCGCGGCCTCGGTCTGCCGCGGGAACCCAAGGTCGCGCGGGGGTAGCCACATGGAATTCGGACTGTCACACGAGCAGACCCTGCTGCAGGACAGCGTGCGACGCTTCCTCGCCGATCGCGTGCCCCTGGACCGGCTGCGACGCTTCGCCGACGAGCAGGACGATGCCGAGATCTGGGCCGGGCTGGCGGAACTCGGCGTCGCCGGGCTGCTGGTCCCGGAGGCCGCCGGCGGCGTCGGCCTCGGTCATGTCGAGGCCGCGCTGGCCGCCGAGGCCCTGGGCTACCACGCGGCGCCGGCTCCGTTTCTCGGCACCGCCGCGGCGGCGCCGACGGCCCTGGCAGGCGCCGCCCACGACGACCTGCTCGGCTCCATCAGCGCGGGCGCGACGCGGGTCGGCCTGGCCCTCGGCGAGGCTGTCGGCGCGCGTGCCGACGCCGGCGTGCGCCAGCAATCCGGCCGGCTCCACGGCAGGGCCCTGTTCGTGACCGATTACCCCGCGGATCGCTACCTCATCGCAGACCGCGAGCGGCGTCTGTATCTCGTGGCCGGCGCGGCTGCCGGGCTGAGTCACCGCGCGCTCACCACCATCGACCGGACGCGGCCCACCGGCGAGCTGATCCTCGACGGCGTGGCGGCGGAACCGATCGGCGAGGACCCGGCCCGGCTGCAGCGCACCCTCGACGTCGCCCGGGTCATGCTCGCGGCAGACACCCTCGGTGCCGCCCAGTGCATGCTCGACCGCGCGGTCGCCTACGCCGGGGAACGCGAGCAGTTCAACCGGCCCATCGGATCGTTCCAGGCGGTGAAACACCTGTGCGCGGAGATGGCGGCCGAGCTGGAACCGTGTCGCGCCATGGTCTGGTACGCAGCTCACGCGCTGGACGAACTGCCCGAGGAGGCCCATGTCACCGCCTGCCACACCAAGGCGCATCTCGCCGAAGTGGGCCGCTTCGTCGCCAAGACCGCCACCGAAGTCCACGGCGGCATGGGCTTCACCGATCTGCTCGGGCTGCACTACTGGTTCAAGCGCATCGGGTACAATCGGCAGCTGTTGGGCGCGCCCGAGCTGCTTCGCGAGGAGGCTGCCCGGGCGCAACAGTTGAGCGCCTGAACGACGGGCATCGTTGACCATGTCCAGAGCCAGCCAACTCCCCGTCCTGCCGTTGAAGAACACGGTGGTCTATCCGCAGATCATCGTGCCTCTGGCGGTGGGCCGAAGCATGTCCCTGGCGGCCGTCAACAGCGCGCTCGACCACGGCCGCGAACTTCTGACCGTAGCCCAGCGCGATCCCGAGCAGCAGCGCCCCGAGCGCGACGGTCTCTACGACGTCGGCACGGTGGTGGCGATTTCCCGCATCGAGAAACGCGACAAGGGCGCCCAGATCATCGTTCAGGGCCTGCGCCGCGTGCGCCTCGGTGCGTGCCACTGGGACGACGAGCAGCTGATCGCGGAGATCGAGCCGCTGCCGGAGCTGTCCATGGACGACCTCGGCGAAGACGGAGCCACCGTCGACGCACTGGTGCGTGAGAACCTGGATCTGGCCCAGTCCATTGCCCAGCTGTTCGATCAGGAGAACGGCACCCAGATCTATCAGCAGCTGGTGGGCTCGCTGCCGGACGCGATCACCCAGATGTACCGCATCGCGTCGCTGGCCAACCTCGATCTGGCCCGGGAGCAGCGCGTGCTCGAGTGCGACCAACCGCTCGAGCTGATGGAGGAGGTGCACCGGGTTCTGATTCACGAGCGTAAGGTCACCGAGCTGCGCCGCCAGATCGCCGAGCAGGCCCGCGACGACATGGAGTCTCAGCAGCGCGAGCACGTGCTGCGTCAGCAGAAGCGAGCCATCGAGCAGGCCCTGGGCGAAGACGAAGGCGACGAGGACGTGCGCGAGCTGAAGGCCGAGCTGGACAAGGCCCAGCTGCCCGACTCGGTGCGCAAGGAGGTGGATCGTGAGCTGAAGCGGCTGGCGCGGATGTCGGTGAACGCCGCCGACTACCAGGTCGCCCGGGGCTACCTGGAGCTGGTCGCCGAACTGCCGTGGCACGAGCGCACCGACGATGAGCTCGACCTCGACCACGCCCAGCAGGTCCTGGACGAGGACCACTATGGCCTCGCGGAGATCAAGTCGCGGATCCTCGAATCCCTCGCGGTGCTGAAACTGAACCCGGAGGCCCACGCGCCGATACTCTGCCTGGTCGGGCCACCGGGAGTCGGCAAGACGTCGCTCGGACAATCCATCGCCCGGGCCATGGGACGCAAGTTCGAGCGCCTGAGCCTCGGCGGTCTGCACGATGAGGGCGAACTGCGCGGCCACCGCCGCACCTACATCGGCGCCATGCCGGGACGCATCATCCAGGGCGTACGCCGCGCCGGGGTGACCAACCCGGTGCTGATGCTCGACGAGATCGACAAGCTGGGTCGGGACTTCCGCGGCGATCCGTCCGCGGCGCTGATGGAAATCCTCGACCCGGCGCAGAACAAGGAGTTCCGCGACAACTACCTGAACCTGCCCTTCGATCTTTCCGGGGTGTTCTTCATCACCACCGCCAACACCATCGACGGCATCTCGCGGCCACTGCTCGACCGCATGGAGGTGCTGGAGCTGTCCGGCTACAGCGATCAGGAGAAGCGCGCCATCGCGCGGCGTTATCTGATACCGCGGCAGCGCCGCGAAGCCGGGCTGCGCGAAGCCCAGCTCGACATCGGCGACGACACCCTGGAGCTCATGATCCGCCGCTACACCCGCGAGGCCGGGGTGCGCGAACTGGAGCGGGTGATCGGCCGGATGGCCCGGAAACGGGCGCGCCAGGTGGTCGGTGGCGAACCCGCCGACACCCCGATCACGCCCGCGGACCTCACCGCCCTGCTCGGCCCCGAGAAGTTCAAGCGCGACCCCTACCGCGAGACCCTCACGCCCGGGGTTGCCGCCGGTCTGGCCTGGACCGAGAGCGGCGGCGACGTGCTTTACGTCGAAGCGGCCCTGACCCAGAAAGACGACAAGGTCTCGCTCACCGGCCATCTCGGCCAGGTGATGCAGGAATCCGCCCGCGCCGCGCGCAGCTACCTGTGGACGGTGGCCGAACAGATCGACATCGACCGGGAGAGCATCGAGAAGCACGGCGTGCACGTGCACGTCCCGGAAGGTGCAGTGCCGAAGGACGGTCCTTCCGCCGGCGTCACCATGGCGACGGCCCTGGTTTCCGCCTACCGCCACCGACCGACCAAGCCGGGCGTTGCCATGACCGGGGAACTGACCCTGAGCGGCCTGGTGCTGCCCGTGGGCGGCATCAAGGAGAAGGTGCTGGCCGCGCACCGCGCCGGGTTCCGCCACGTCATCCTGCCCCGGGACAACGAGGCCGACCTCGCCAAACTGCCGGACGAGGTGCGCGCCGACCTGACCTTCACCCTGGTCGACCACCTCGATCAGGTCCTGGAAGCCGCCTTTGACCGCTGATCGCGGCGCTCCGACCGGACAGCCCCGCGCCGGCCGATCGGGTCTGCCTGTTCTGATTGCCGCGGCGGCGGCCTTCGTCGGAGCCGCTTTCGAGGGCGCCGGCGGTTTCTACGTCGGCGGCCTGCTCGGCTTCGGCGGCGCCCTGCTGTGGCAGCAGCGGCGCACCCTGGAGGCGCTCGAGAGCCGGCTCGCGGCCTTGGAATCCGCCCCGGCCACGCCGCTACGGGTCTCCGACCGTGCGCCGGCTCCGGCCGCGCCGACGGCACAGGTTGCGGCCGAATCCGCGGCTGCGCCCGCGACCGGATCCGTTGCCGCCGAGGCCAGCGTCGACACCACCCCAGCGGCTGCCCCGAACGCTGCGCCGGCTGCCGCGCCCCCGTTTACCCCGGCGCCGGAATCGGAGCTCGACCGCCTGCTGCGCGGTGCCATCGCCGCGGTGTGGCGGTTCTTCACCACCGGCAACCTGGTCGTTCGGGTCGGCGTGGTGGTACTGTTCTTCGGCGTCGCCTTTCTCCTGCGGTTCGCCTACGAGAACGCCCTGCTGCCCATCGAGCTGCGGCTCGCCGGCAGCGCCCTCGGCGGCATCGTCCTCACCGCCGCCGGCTGGCGTCTGCGCCACCGCGTCGACACCTACGGACTGGTGCTGCAGGGCGCCGGTGTCGGGCTGCTGTATCTGACCATCTTCGCCGCCGCCCGGCTCTACGACCTGCTGCCCGTCGGCGCCGCCTTTGCCGCCCTGGTGGCGCTGGTAGCGGCCTCGTCGCTGCTCGCCGTAGTGCAGCGCGCGCAGTCCCTGGCGCTGTTCGCCATGAGCGGCGGCTTCCTGGCCCCGGTGCTGATGTCCACCGGGGAGGGCAGCCACGTCGCCCTGTTCTCCTACTACGCCCTGCTCAACGCCGGCATTCTGGCCATGGCCTGGTTCCGTGCCTGGCGCTGGCTGAACTGGGCGGGCTTTCTGTTCACCTTCGTCATCGGTGCGCTGTGGGGCCGCGACTACTACCGTCCCGAACTGTTCGCCTCCACCGAGCCGTTCCTGATCCTGTTTTTCGTCTACTACGTCGGCGTCAGCCTGCTGTTCGCCCGGCGCCAGAGTCCGGACCTCAAGGGGCTGGTGGACGGCACCCTGGTGTTCGGCACCCCGACCGTGGCCTTCGCCCTGCAGTGGGCCCTGGTCCGCGACATGCCGTTCGGCATGGCCTATTCCGCCCTCGCCGCGGCTCTGGTGTATGCACTGCTCGCCTGGTGGCTGAAGCGCCGCGGCGCCCTCGGCAGCCTGCTCGGCGAGTCGTTCATCGCGCTGGCGGTCGCGTTCGCCACCCTGGCGATTCCCTTCGCCTTCGACGATCAGCGCTGGACCGCGGCCATGTGGGCGCTGGAGGGCGCCGGTCTGCTCTGGGTCGGGCTGCGTCAGGGCCAGCTGCTACCACGGCTCGCCGGCATGGGCCTGGCCGTCGCCGCCGCCGGCGCTTTCGCCGCCGCAGGCGCTTTCGCCGCCGCAGGCGCTTTTTCCGCCGCAGGCGCTTTCGTCGCCGCAGGCGCTTTCGCCGCCGACTGGCGCAGCCGCGACGTGACCCCGTTCGTCAACGGTGACTATCTCGGCGCGACCCTGATCGGCATCGCCGGGGTGTTCAGCGCCTGGCTGCTGTTCCGGCACCGGGCGGCGCTGTACCGGCTGGAACGCTGGGCGAGCTGGGGGTTTCTGTACTGGGGCGTTGCCTGGTGGAGCTTCGCCGGGCTGCGCGAGATCGAACGCCTGACCTTCACCGCGAGCGAGCGCTTCCGCGCCGACAATCTGCAGGAGCACGCGGCGGTACTGTTCGCCGCGCTCAGCGCGGCGCTGCTGACCCTGCTCGGCCGGCGCCTGCGCTGGCCGCCGGCGCTGCAGCCCGGGCTGCTGCTGCTGCCGGCCCTGGCGCTGGGACTGGCCAATCTGGACGTCGACTGGCAGCGCGCGTCGCCGCTCGCCGACTACGGCTGGATCGCCTGGCCCGCGGCATTCGCTGCCGTCTACTGGCATCTGGCCGCGCGCGACGCCGCGGACGGCGACGGCGCGAATGCCACCCTGCGGGCGCTCTGGCACGCCGGCAGCTGGTGGCTGGCTGCCGCCTTCGGCGCCTGCTGCGTGGCGGCGCTGGCCGCGACCCTGGAGCTCGGCGGCGCCTGGCGGACCCTGCCCTGGGGCGCCGTGCCTCTGGCTGCCGCCGCCCAGCTGACGCACATGGCGCGGCGCCCGCCCGCCGGGCGCTGGCCGTTCGCCGCCGAGCCGGGCAGCTACTTCGGCTGGGGTCTGGACACCGCGCTGGTGGCCCTGCTCGTCTGGGTGCTCGTCAGCGGACTCGCATCCGGCGACCCGGCGCCGCTGCCCTACGTCGTGCTGTTGAACCCGCTGGAACTCGTGCAGCTCGGCGTGCTGCTGCTGGTGGCGGGCCGGGCCCGTCAGGCCGACTGGTCGACAACGACGTGGGTCGGCCTCGGCCTGACGGCGTTCGCCTGGCTCAACCTGAGCGCCGCCCGTGCCGTGCACGCCTATGCCGGCATCGACTATCCCGTGGAGACCATCATCGTCAGCGACGCGTTCCAGACCACGGCGTCGATCCTCTGGACCAGCACGGCGCTGCTGCTGATGGGCTTCGGCGCGCGCCGTGGCCAGCGGCCGCTGTGGGTCACGGGCGCGGTGCTGCTGGCGGCGGTAATCGTCAAGCTGTTCAGCGTGGATCTGTCGAGTCTGGACATGATTGCGCGCATCATCTCGTTCATCAGCGTCGGTGTCCTCATGCTGGTGATCGGCTATTTCGCGCCGCTGCCACCGACCCGCGACGGCGGATCCCGGGAAGCGGCGTGAGCGCCGTGCGCACGCTCCTGCTGCTGGCCCTCTGCGCGAGCGCACCTGCCGGCGCAGCCGACGCGCAGTTCGCCCGAAGCCGCCTCATCGAGCCGGCCGGCGACAACGTGGTGCAGCGTCTGGAGGTGCCCGCCGACGTCTACGCCTGGACCGTGCGCGACGACCTCGGCGACCTGCGCGTCGTGAACGGCGCGGGCGAGGTGGTACCCCACGCGCTGGCGCGCCCACCGGCGCAAGCCAGCTACGGTGACTGGCAGCAGCTGCCGCTGTTTCCGCTGCCGCGCGACCCCGGAAGCGCCGACGTCGAGCCGCTGGATGGCGCCCAGAGCGGCGCCAGAGTCAGCATCGAACTCGGCGACGACGGCACCGTGGTCGCAGTACGCGGCGGCCGCCCGCTCGATCGCGCGCAGGGCGCCTGGCTGATCGACGCCAGCAGCGCGACCCGGGCCGTCACCGAGCTGAACCTGTTCTGGCCGGAGGATCAGGCGGACTTCGTCGCCCGGTTGCGGGTGGAGGCCAGCGCCGATCTCGATACCTGGCGCGAGCTCGTCCGCTCGGCCACCGTGGCGGATCTCACCACGGGCGGCCAGCGGGTGACCGCCCGCCGCATCGACGTTGCGGAAACCGACGCCCGCTACCTGCGCCTGACCCGCCTCGACGCCGGCGCCCTGAACCTGATTCGGGTCGACGCCCGCGGCCGGCTGCCGAGCCAGCCCGAGCGCGACTGGCTGACGCTGCAGGCCGCAGTCGACGGCGACGGGTACGAGTTCGACAGCGGCGCTCACTACCCCGTCGACCGGCTGAGCGTGGAGGTCGACCGCCCGACGTTCCTCGTCGAAGCGCAGCTGTGGTCGCGGCCCGTGGCCGATCGGACCTGGCAGCCCCGGGGCCGACACCGCTTCTACCGCGTGGATCTGCCGACGGATTCAGCGGACGCGGGCCGGCTCACCTCCGAACCGGTGGCCGCGGTGTCCGATCGCTACTGGCGGCTGCGCTGGGCCGACGACACCTCCGCCGCTCCCACCCTGCGCATCGGCTGGCTGCCCCACGAGCTGTGGTTCCTGCGTCAGGGGGCCGGGCCGTTCCGGCTGCTCTACGGGCGCGCCGATACTGACGCCCAGCCCTGGCCGGTGCGCGACCTCGCCGAACGTCTAGGCGCCGGGACCACGCTGACCGGGTTGCCCGCCGCAGCACTCGGCGAACCGCAGACCCTCGGCGGCCGCGCCAGCCTCGAGGCAGCGCCGCAGCCCGTCGACTGGCGCACGGTGCTGCTTTGGTCGGTGCTGCTGGTCGGGGTCGCCCTGGTGGTCTGGCTGGCCGTGCGGGTGCTGCGCTGAGGGAGCGGAACCCACGCCCCAGCCGATCAGGGGGATGTCGAGCGCGAAGCCGCGGCGCGCCGCGCTGCGCAGCTCGACGAATCGACGCAGCGACCGCAGCAGACTGGAGAAAGGCTCGTTCATGATCATCGGGACTCCTCGCCGAATACCCTGACACTGTACTCTGCCGCTCCTGACAGCGGCGTGTCAGCAGCCTCACGCGGCGAAGCCGAAAGAGCGGTTTGTACTGACAACGGTATGTCAGCAGCAGGCGCCGCGAATGACCCGATGCTGCTATGGTTGGCCCGGGCCACTCGAGCGCTACCGCCATGCGTCCTGCCGACCGCCTGTTTCAGATCGTGCTGTCCCTGGGCCGCGGCAAGGTGGTCACAGCCCGCTATCTGGCCGAACACCTCGGGGTGTCGGAACGCACCATCTACCGCGACATCCAGGACCTGGTGGGCTCCGGTGTGCCCATCGACGGCGAGGCCGGCGTCGGCTACCGGCTGCGCCGCGGCTTTCAGGTGCCGCCGCTGATGTTCGACGGCGCCGAGCTGCAGGCGCTGGTGTTCGGCGTGCGCGTCGCCCAGGCCTACGGCGACCCGGAGATGGCCCAGGCAGCGGAGCGGGTCCTCGCCAAGGTGGACGCCGTGCTGCCGGAACGGCTGCGCGGCGAGCTGGACTCCGAGCGCCTGGTGGTGCCCCCAGCACCCCTGCCACCGGGCGCGGCGGAACTGCTCGGCGAGGTCCGCGAGGCCATCAACGGCCGCCGTCGCCTGTTCCTCGACTACCGGGACGCGGACGGGCGGACCACGGAACGCATCGTCTGGCCGCTCACCCTGCTCTACTGGGGCAGAACCTGGACCCTCGGGGGCTGGTGCGAGCTGCGCCAGGGCTTCCGCAGCTTCCGCGTCGACCGCATCGCCGGATCGCGAACGCTCGGGTCACACTTCCCGGACGAGTCGGGCAAACGCCTGGCGGACTACTTCGCCGCCGTGCACGAGGGCAGCGACTGACGGATCCGGGACGCCGCCTGGTCGTGCTGGCCGCTCCGCTAGCGCATTGCCCGGACGCGCACTGGATCATTCGGCCGCGCGCCGATAGCACAGGGCGTTGCCCTGCTTGCCGCAGACCTCCACCCGACCTGCCTCGCGCAGGCAGTAGGCGAGCTTCTGCGCCAGCCAGCGCGGCTCTTCGAGTGCCAGCGCGAGATCGGCGGTGGTGAACTCGTGCGGAAGCGGGGACCTCAGCAGGCCGAACAGATCTCCGCTGCTGGTGAAACGATGCTGTTCCAGCACCCGGCACAGACGCCGCTGCACGGTCCGCCAGCCTTTGCGCCGCCACGACACCTCGTCGGAGCGCTCCCGGACCTCCTCCTCCTCGGTAAGCACCACTTCGAGCTCGAAATTCGGATGGTCCAGCAGCCGTGGAATGCTGACCAGTTCGCCGACGACCTGGGCCAGTGAACCGCGCTTCGGCGAGCGTCGACGGGTCGCCTGCTGGTCCGGGCATTCCGGCAGTTTGACGATGTAACGCACGTGCGCAATGGGATGCACGAGAACCACGCGGTGATGCTCGAGCACGTGTTCGAGTTTGCGACGCATGCTGGAGAATCCGGACGTCTGGATTTCGTAGATGCGCTCGTCGGCGTGCTGAACGTCCGCAACAAACGCGCCCACGGCCACTTCCTGGCGCGAACCGGCGACGCTGTAGTGGGCCTTCAGCGCCTGGTGCAAAGGACTCTCGTTGAGAATGCCGATACTCACCGGCGGTCATTAATCCCGATCGTGCGGCGAATTGCGAGCCCTGATACGGGCGACCACCGCGTGGCGACCACCGCGTGGCGGCCACCGCGTGACGCCCAAGACCCTCCGTGACATACTCGGTCACGCCCGCAATGGGCCAAAGCCAACAACGACCACCCTGCTGGAGAGAGTCGCGATGAGCAATGCGGACGGGACCTGGAACACGACGATGAACACGCCCATGGGTGCCCAGCAGGGAACCCTCACCCTGGCCACTGCCGGCGCGGACCTGTCCGGCAAACTCGCCGGCCCGCAGGGCGAGATCGAACTCGAGGAAGGCAAGGTCGACGGCGAAAAGCTGACCTGGAAAGCCAAACTCACCAGCCCGATGCCGATGACCCTGGAGTTCGACGCCAAGGTCGACGGCGACAACATCAGCGGTAACGTCAAGCTCGGCGCCTTCGGCAACGCCACCTTCTCAGGCACCCGAGCCTGACCTGACGCGCGGCGGCGGCCGGCATGCGACTCAGGTTCCGGCGAGCAATGCAGCCAGTACGTCGGCCAGATCCGCCTCACGGTCCTTGAGTCCGGCCATGCGCCGGTAGACGTCAGCGGCGCCACGATGCAACTCGCCGGGCAGACCGGCCGCTTCGAACGTCGCTGCAATTTCCTCCATCTCGCCGACGAAGCGCCAGGCTTTACCGGCGGTGCCGCGGGCCGTCGCCTCGCTGCGCTCCGCCAGCCCGGGCTGGGAGCGCGCCCATTCCTCGAGCAGCGTTCCGCTCACGGCGGTGGCTTCGGCCAGCGCCCGGACGCCGAGCAGCAGGGCCGACGAGCCCTTGGTGTAGGCCGCGTAGCACATCTTCAACGCCGACGCGGCGCCGGGGGGCCCGTCCATGGCGATGGCTTCCAGGGGGCCAGCCGCGAACCAGTCGGCGACCGTGGCCGCCGCCGGCCCGGACAGGTAGAGGCGCGTGCTACCCGGACGCTCCGCCGGCGGGCCGATGATGCCGCCGTCCAGCAGGCGCTCGCCGAGCAGGCCGTGGAGCGCCCGGGCCGTCGCCGGTGAGATCGCGTTGGCGTCGACGTAGCGGCCGCCGAAGCCGGCAGCATGCACCTCGCGGGCGACGCTGAGCGCCTGATCCGGCGGGCACACCGAGACGACGGCGTCGGCGCCATCGAGCAGCGCCGACAGCGCGCCGCAGGCCTCGAATCCGGCGGCTTCGGCGCGTTGTCGGGTGGCCGCGCTGCGACCGGTCTGGAGCCAGCGCACCCGCTGGCCGCCGGCCTGCAGGGTGCGGCCGACGGTAACGGCCATGGCGCCGGGGTGGAGCAGCGCGACGGTCACGGTGGCCGCACTGTCGGCGCCGGACGGGCGATCGGTGTCAGTCAATTTCTGTAGTCCAGCGGCGGCGCGCGATCACCGAGCAGCGCCTGGTAATGGAAATCGCTGCCGCGGCGCCCCTCGAACTCGTCCCGGGCTGCGGCGCGCAGCTCGGGATTCTCGATCAGATCGACGGCGGTCACCGCCAGCAGCCGGGCCGCCAGCAGCATACCCTTGTGGCCGATGCTCATGCCGCCCGCGGCCACGGCCTGCCAGCTGTGCGCCGGCGTGCCGGGGACCCAGGTGGCGGTGCCGAAGCCCACCGTCGGGACGTTCCAGCTCACGTCGCCGACGTCGGTGGAGCCCATGTTCTGGCGGAACACGAACGGCTGCACGTCCCCGGCGGATTCCAGCGGCGGCAGGTCCTGGCCGAGGCTCGAGCGAATCTGGTCGGCGAACTCGCGCTCCCCGGCGTCGTAGCGGATGCCGCCGAGACGCTCCAGGTTCTCGTGCACCAGCCGCGCCAGCACGTCGTTGGGCAGCACCGGGAAGTTGCCGTGCATGACCTCGACGTTCATCTCGGTGCCGGTACCGAGCGCCGCGGCCCGGGCCGCGGCGACCACCCGCTCGAAAAGCTCTTCCACCTGGTCGGCCTGGGGGTGGCGCACATAGTAGTAGACCTGGGCACGCTCCGGGACGATGTTGGGCGCAGCGCCACCGTCGGTGATGACGTAATGGATGCGCGCCTCCTGGGGCACGTGCTCGCGCATCAGGTTGACCATGAAGTTCATCGCTTCCACGCCATCCAGCGCCGAGCGCCCGCGTTCCGGCGCCGCGGCGGCATGGGCCGCGATGCCCTGAAAGGTGAAACGTCCGGATTTGTTGGCCGTGCTGCTGGACGGCGAGGCGTCGTTGCGGTCGCTGGGATGCCAGTGGAGCATCACGTCGACGTCGTCAAAGAGTCCGGCCCGGGTCATGTAGACCTTGCCGGATCCGCCCTCCTCCGCCGGCGTGCCGTAGACACGCACGGTTCCGCTGTGGCCGCTGCGCTGCAGCCAGGCGGCTACCGCCGCGCCGGCGCTGGCGGACGCGGCCCCGAACAGGTGGTGGCCGCAGGCATGGCCGGCGCCGTCGGCCTCGACGGGCTGGCGTTGCGGAACGGCCGCCTGGGACAGCCCCGGCAGCGCATCGAACTCGGCGAGGATGCCGATCACCGGCCCGCCGCTACCGGCGCTCGCGACGAAGGCAGTGGGAATGTCCGCGACCCCGGCCCGGATGGCGAAGCCGCGCTGCTCGAGGAAGCGCTGCAGCCGGGCGCTGCTGGCCTGCTCCTGGTAGCCCAGTTCGGCCAGACCCCAGATGTCCTGCGCCAGTGCCGTCGCGGCCCGGGCCTCGGCATCGACCAGGGGGATCACCTCATCCCCGGCGCCCCAAACCGTGCCCGCCGCCAGCGTGACGACCAGGGCCAGCGCAGCGCCAGCCGTTTCACGTCGCCGCGACCGTGGTTCTGCCATCGTTTTCCCTCATCGCCAGAAAAACGCCACTGTGCCGGGGATGCCGGACGAGCGCAATTCGCGCGCCAGGGGCCGCCCGGGGCCGCGATTGTCAGACACGTTCAGGTTGCGTTAAGTTTGGCCGAACTAGCATCGACACCGGACACACGGTCGGAGCCGCCCATGGATCTGCAGTCGCGACGGAATCGAAAACTCGCCGGCATCGGCCTGCTCGCCGGCGCCGCAATCCTGGCCGGACCCGCGCTGGCGCTGCCTCCCGCTGGCCCGGACGCCAGCGCCCTGCTGCGCGCCGGCCAGCCGGTAACGAGCATTCCCACCGCGGACAGCGTCCGCGCCTTCGAGCCTCTGGACGAAGCCCACGTCATGCTGTCGGCCGGTGACGACCGGTACCTGCTGACGCTGAACCGGGAATGCTTCGGTCTGCGCTGGGCGCGCCACGTCGGCGTCACCGCGTCGGACAACACCATCTGGGCGGGATTCGACGCCCTCACCGCGGACGGCGAAGCCTGCCCGATCCGCGAAATCCACCGACTCGACGACGCCGCGGACGCCGAAGCGCTCTAGCCGAAGCGTTCCACAGGGTCCTCAACTGGCGGGCCTGCGCGCCCGGGTCTGCGCGCCCCGCCGCGCACTCAGGTCGGCAGGAAGTGCACCGGGTAGCTGATGGTGGTGACCCCGACGTCGCGCTTGCCGAAGTCGAACAGGCGGATCCGGCTGAGGATCTTGGCCACCACGTCCTCGTCGGCGAGTTCTGACGCGACGATGCGCACGTCGGTCACCGAGCCGGACGGGGCGATCACCAGTTCCAGCACCACCTTGCCCCGCAGGGTCGGGTCAGCGCGCAGCGCGCGGTTGTAGATGGCGAAGATCGCGCCCTTGTTGGCGTCGAAGATGCGCCGGATCTCCTCGATGCTGCGGCTGCGTGGATCCACCGCGCGGCGCTCCCGGACCCCGCCGGCACCTTCCTGACCTTCCGGCACTTCGACCTTGGTCGTCTCGCGACCGGATAGCGCCACCCCGCCAGTATCCCGGGACAGAGCGGCGACGTTGACGCCGGAACTGCGGGCGCTGTGCCTGGACGTGAGCACCGAGCGATCGATGGTGGCCGCTTCGCCGGCGCCGCGCTGAATGGCGGCCGTGTCCTGGAGCTTGGCCACGTCCACGGCGTCACGCATGTCGGCAAAGGCATCCTTGAACGCAAGCAGACCGGCACTGGCCGCCTTCTCCCGGGCGTCCGCCACGGTAGGCTTCGGTTCCGGCTTCACTTCCTTGACCGGCTCCGGCTCGGGGATCTTCTCCGGCTCGGGCTTCGGCTCTTCCTTGGCGACCTCCTCGGGCTTGGGCGGCGGCGGTGGCACCACGGGTTTGGGCTTGTCCATGATGATGCGTGCGAGCTGCGGCGGCAGGGCTTCCTGCTCCTCCCGGGGAATCTCCGGCAGAGTGACGAACGGAACCACCACGCCGACGACGCCGACCATGAGCAGGCAGACGGCCAGCCAGCGTTTCAGCTGGCGGCTGTCCTCGCGGCCCAGTGCCCACGGCAGCGCGAAGGCGTTGGCATGGTAGACGTAGGCGGCGCTCATGCTTCCGCCTCCGGAATGAGACGATTCACCGCCAGCGAGATGCGGGCGAAGTCTTCACCCTGGCAGGTGACCATGATCTTCTTCAGCAGCCAGTAGGGCAGCTCGTGGTCGCCCATGATGGTGATCTCGTGGCCGCCTTCCGGCACGATGCCACGGCGACCCGCGTGATGTGCGAGTTCGGCCTGCAGGCCGGGAATCACGTTGCCGGCAGCCCCCGCCAGATCGGCGACCCGGGCCACGGCGCGGCCCTGAACGACCACGTCGTCACGACTCACCGAGATCACCAGGCGTTCGTCCGGGCGCTGCTCCGATGTGGACTCCGGCAGCTTGATCTTGGAGCTGGTCTGAAGAACTTCCACTTCCGAGGAGTTCACCATCAGGAAGAACACCAGGATGGTGAAGATGTCCATGAGCGAAACCAGATTCAGGGAAGCGGCCTTCTTGCGCTTCTCCTGTGCTCCGCGGCGCTGCTGATGACGCATCCGGCTCATGAGCGGCCCCCGTTACCCTGCGCGCTACTCTGGGCGACCCCGTCGGCCGGCGCCTCGGAACCCGGTGCGTCCCCGAGGGAGATCACCGGAAACAGCTCGGCCTGCACCACTTCCATGTACTGCACCGTGGGATAGGAGCGCACGGTGTCCATCACCGAGACCAGGGTCTGGTAAGGGATGTCCGCCTCGAGCAGCACCATGATGTCCTGCTTCTCGGGCATGCGCCGCTTGAGTTCCTGCATCACCTTCGAGAGTTCGGCGAAGTCGTAGCCGCCGTCCTGCTTCGGCAGCGACCGGATGACGCCGCCGCGGCCGTCGGCCACGACCAGCGCGTCGCCTCTGACGGTCACCTCCAGATGCACCGTCTCCGGATCGAGTTCCGCCGCAGAGGCCTCACCGCCGGGAAAGTTCAGGTCTATGACCGTGGTGTGGGTGAACACCATAGACAGCAGCAGCACGGGCACCAGAACGATCATGAGATTCATGAACGGCGTGACGTCCAGGTCCGCGGCCTCGTGGTGTTTTTTTATGCGTTTCCTGACGCGATCCATGGTCGGGTCCTTCTGCCGATGCGGTGCCGAAAGCGGAGCCGGTGGCCTGAGAGCGGCTGTGAGGCTACGCCTTGGCCGCCGGTCGCGCCGCAGCGGCTGCAGGCCGCTCGTCGCCTTCCATCAGGTTCAGAAACTTCACCACCGCTATCTCCAGGCTCTCGACGATCGCCGAAGTCTTGCTCTGCAGCACGGAGTGGATGAGCAGCAGCGGAATGGCCGCCATCAGTCCGAACGCCGTGGTGTTCATGGCGATGGAAATGCTCTCGGACAGCAGCGTCGCCTTCTCCGCCGGATCGGCATTGGCCACCGCGGTGAACGCCGCGATCAGGCCGATGATGGTGCCGAGCAGACCCAGCAGCGTGGCGATGTTGGCGAACGTGGCGAGATACGGAGTGCGCCGCTCGATGTTCGGCAGCACTTCCAGCAGACCCTCTTCCATGGCGTACTCGATGTCGTCACGACGCCGGGAGGAACTGCGGCGGTTCAGACCATCCGCAATGATCCGGCTCATCGCCGAACGCGATTTCTGCACCACGCTTGCCAGCTCACGCTGGTTGCGCTGCTTCAGCAACGGCAGGATCTTCTCGTAGTCGCGTCGGTTGATGCGGGTCTGGTTGGAAAGATAGAAATAGCGTTCCATGGCGATGGCGACGCCCACGCCCAGTACCACCGCAATGGGGTACATGAACGGCCCGCCTTCCTGGAAGAAGCTGATGACGCTCTGATACATGTCCATGTGTTACTCCTTGGAGTCGCTCGCTTTCGAATCGGTGGCGGCTGCGGAGGCCTCGAAGTAAGACAGTTCGCGTCGGTACGCCGGTGGGTACAGACGTCGGAACAGCTCCACTTCCGCGAATTCCGTCCTCAGCTCAATGTCCGGCAGGCCATCCGGCTGCTGCCAGGGAAGGATATACAGAACTTTCGGCAGCTCTTGGTTGCCGGAGATCACGGTTTCGTCAAGCTCGATCACCCCGGCGGGTATTCTGTCGGCCGGTTCTCGCGCGGCCGCCGCTGCGGTGGCGACCGCTGCCGTGTCATCCGCTTCGGCCGCCACCGCCGGCGGCGCGATTGCCGTGAGCGCAACGCTGACTGCGAGCGCAACGCGAAAACCAGGCAGCCGCGTCACGAGCCGAGTCTCCGCTGCAGATCCACCACCCAGACATTGACCCGGCGATCCGGTTCGACCGCCAGAGTCTGGTACTGCCGGTAGGCGGCCAGCGCGTCGTCGAGCCGCCCCAGATACAGGTCGTAGAGGATGCCGAGGTTCAGGTAGGCGGCCTGGTAGTCGGGCTGGTACTCGAGGCAGGCCAGGTAGTTGGCTTCTGCCGCCCCGAAGTCGCCGCGCCGGCGCAACAGCACCCCGAGCTCGGTGCGTGCGTGGCAGTTGCCCGGATTCGCGAGCACCGCGAGCTGCAGGGCACCGACAGCCTCGTCCTCGCGCTCCTGGGCAAGATAGACCTGGGCGAGATTGATCCAGGGGCCGGCCAGCTCCGGCTGATCGGTGGTCAGCTCGAGCAGCAGCGCCTCTGCTTCCACGAGCCGCTGCTCCTGCAGCAGCTGGGTCGCGCGGGCGAACACCTGGGCATTGCTGGCGCTGACCTCGGGGATCGGCGGCAGCGGCCTGCCGACGGCCGAGCCTTCGACGGCGGCCGCCAGGCGCGGGTCGGGCGCGGGTGCCGGCTTGCTGCCGGAAGCGGCGCAACCGGTCAGCAGCAGGACGCCGAGCACGGCGCTAGTGAATGCTTTCCACATAAGCCACTTCCATTTCCGGTTTGTCGAATCGGGCGGGCATCAGCCGGCTGAGCTCGCCGAAGCTCCTGGCGATCCAGTCGTCCCAGAGCCCGTCCCAGCTGCGCCGCATGTTGATCTCGTGCAGGTTGATGGCCTGTTCCTCGAACGGAAACGCCTGCTCCTCCAGCAGAATGTCGTACTGCTCGCGCTCCAGCTCGGACAGGCCGCCCGGGCGATCGGATTCCATGATGGCCCGGGCCAGGTCGGTGAACAGGGTGCCGATCTGGAACGTGCTGGCAGTCGCGAACTCCGCGACCTGATAGTCGGCCACGGCCTCGTAGGCGGCGACGGCGTCCTTCAGCGCCCGCTGCTTGCGCTTCAGGCTGTCCTTCAACGGCTGGCTGAGGCGTACGCCGGTGAATGCCCGGCGCGTGTCCTCGGCCAGCACGAACTGCGCCTGGGCAGCCAGATACGTGGCGCGCTCGCTGGCGTTGCGGCCCATGGCCCGGTGGATCTCGATCTTCTCGGCGAGCCACGGGCGGCGCTCGGCCTCGGCGCCGCTGCGCTGGTACAGCGTATCGAGCTGATGCACCGCCTCGAGGCGCTGCTCGAATGGACGCTGGTAGCGGCTGGCGTAGTCGCGGAAGTGAGTGATGGCCGCGGCTACGTTGTCCTGCTGCAGGTACAGTTCCGCTGCCCGGTAGAGCGACTGACGCCGTACCTCGGGATCCTCGGCGCTGCCCGCGAGGTCCACGTATTCGTCGGCGGCCGCGCTGACGTCGCCGGTCTGTTCGTACATCGCCGCCAGCCGCTTGCTGACGTCCCGGGCCAACGGGTGGTCCGGGTAGGCGTCGCGGAACTCGGCGAGCAGGCCGGCGGCACGCGCGGTCTGCCCGGCGGCCTCGGTGACGGCGACGGCATCGTAGTGTCCCTGAACCGCAAGCTGCGCGCCGGGGGCGATGTCGGAGAGGCGCAGGTAATGGCCCACTGCCAGGTCCGTCGCCGCCTCGGCCTCGGCGGCCTCACCCTGCTTGTACACCGTCGCGAGCAGCCGCTCGGTAATCGCCGGGCGCTCCTCGTCGCTCATGGGACCGGCCAGCAGCGCGCGGTAGGCAGACTCTGCTTCTGCGTAGCGTCCCAGCTCGAAGCGGCCGTGCCCCTGAATGGTCAGCGCCGTGCTGCGCAGACGCCACTCCAGGTCCGGCCAGGTAACCAGCAGGTTGTCCGCGAGCTCCACGGCGGCTGCGTAGTCGGCGAGCTGGAACAGGCTGTCGGCCGCGTCGGCCTGAACCTCCGGGGCGCGCGGATCGCCGGTGAACACGAACGCGAACTCGATCTGCGCGTCGATCTTCACCCGCTCCCACAGCTCACGCTCGTCGGCAGCGGCTTCCTGGGTCATACGTTCCAGGCCGAGGATCGCCGCATAGCCGGCCTCGTGAGCATCCGGGTAATCGGGAAACTCCCGCACGACGCGCTGGTAAGCAGCGACGGCGGAACCGGGCTCGTCGGCCTCGGTGTACACCTCGCCGAGCAGGAACAGGTATTCGGCGGTGTCCGGATTCTCCGGGAACGTCTTGACCAGCTCCTCGTACCATTCCGCAGCCGTCAGGTAGGTCGCACGCTCGCCCGTCTCCTGGGCGCTGGCATGACTGGTTTTGGCGAGCTCTTCGAGGAATTCCTGCAGCGGCTCCAGGTAGGCGGCACGGACGTCGGGGCCGTGCACCGACCAGAACTCGCTGTTGACTCCGTAGCGGCGCACGAAGCCGATCTTCTTCGGCTGCACCTCGCTCGGGAAGTCGGCGGCGAGCAGCGTCTCGATCATGCCGAGGTGAGCGCTCGGTGCGCGCCGATCGAGAGGGTTCTCGTCGATGAACGTCTGCCAGGTGGCAACGCTGTCGAGATAGCGTTCGAGTCGCTGGTAGTCGTCGGCCAGGGCCTGATAGGCGAGGTACTGCCACGCCGGCCGGCCGCGGTTCTGCATCTGCTCGGCCAGGGTTTCGGCGCCATCGAGGTAGCCGAGTGCCAGCGTCACCACCCGGAAGCTGTCGTCGAGCAGTTCCCGGTCGGTTGCCGCCAGCGCGTCGGCATCGCCCGCTGCTACGAGGGTGTCGATCACGGCGAAGAAGCTGGCGAGACCCGGCTCGAGTTCCGAACGCTTGAACTGGGACCAGCCGCGCATGTAGTTGGCGTTCTGCCAGTAGGCCGTATCCGGACCCTGGGCGACGACGAAGCCGTAGTCGACGCTGGCGTCGCCGTAGCGCTCCTGGGAGAAGGCGATCTCGCCGCGTCGGAAGCGGGCTTCCACCCGGTAGTCACTGTCCGGGTATTCGGCGATGAGCCGGTCCAGATAGTGCAGGCTGCGGTCGGTGCGCCCTGCCATGTCGTGGGCCCGGGCAAGCTGATAGAGAATCTCGTCCTGGGCCTCGCCGCCGGCCTGGTCGAGCAGCGATTCGTAGAGTGTGATGGCGGCGTCGTAGGGCGCGCTGTCGCCGGCGATGTCCCGGTCCTCGCCCACGCTCATGGTCAGGTCAGCGAGGCGTTTGCCCACCGCGTGATCTTCGCGCGGATCGGAAATCTGCCCGTAGATCCGCTCGTAGGCGGCCATCACGTCTTCCCGGCTGGGCTTCACAGTGCGCGCCGGCGGCAGATCGAGCTCCGGCAGATCGCGCACCAGATCGGCGACGTCAGGGCCCCGCGGATCCATCACCCCGCTGTGGCCGAACCAACCGCAGCCGGCGGCGAGCAGCAGGATGACGATCGTCGCTGCGCGCGCCGGAATCACGAATCACCTGCGGCGGCAGTGCCGGCGGCGGCCAGCTGGTCGGTGGCCCGGGCAATGGCGATTCGCGCCGTCAGCAGGTACTGCTGAGTCTGCGCCATTTCCTGCCGCAGGCCTCGCTCCAGCGCCTCGGCGATCACCCGGCGCCGCGACTGCAGCGCCCCGGTCACCCGCTCGGCGACGTCGTCGGCCCGTTCGGAGAGGGCCAGAAAGTCGGTTTCCACGCCGGCCGCGAAGCGCGATTCGGCACGCGCCAGGCGGTCGATGCGGGCGTCCACGTCGGTCAGGGTGTCGCGGCTCGCGGCGAGCTGCCGTTCGAGGTCCCGTACCCGGGCGCTGCGGCTGTCGGCGATCTGCCAGAACGTGGCTCCGAGCAGACGGTCGATGCGCTTGTAGAAGCGCGCCCGGTCGCGCGCCGGCATGTGCTCGGCCACCAGGGCCGCCATGCCGCTGAGATCTTCGATCAGCGTCCGCTCCTCGTCGTTGGCGAGCCGCAGCATCCAGGCGGCTTCCCTACGCGCGGGTTCGGTGGCCAGGACGTGCAGGTCGCTCTCCAGCGCCGCCACCTGAGCGGCGAGCGCTTCGCGCCGGCCCACCAGCGCCTCTTCGGCGAGCAGCTCACGGGCGGCCGCGGTGCGCCGGCGGCGTTCGCGGGTGATCTCTTCATAGGCTTCGATGCGCGCCGGCAGCGCCTCCAGCCAGCGCGCCATGGCATTCAGCTCGCGCCACTCGACCATCACCTGGTGTACGTCTTCGCCGGCGAGCCAGGCGAGCCAGGTCTGCTCGCCCAGGCCATCCTCGAAGGCTCCCAGAGCCCGCGTGCGGGCCGCCTCGTCGGGCTCGGCGAACACGTCCAGCAGGCCGTCCACCCAGGCCGGCTCCCGGGCCCGGGCGGAGACGTTCTGCAGCGCGACCAGGCGGTTCTCGAACACCTGCTCGGCGTCCCGGTAGCGATCCAGCGCGTGGGCCGGCGATGCCAGACGCTCGAGGCTCATGGGCAATCCCAACTGCGCCATGGCATGACCGGCACTCCAGCCTTCCTGCCTGAGCAGGGTCAGCCAGATGCGTGCGGCGAGTTCGTAGTCCTCGCGCACCATGGCCAGGTTGCCATAGCTCGACAGCGCGAGATCGCGGTAGCGCCCGGCGCCCGGCAGGGTGCCGAGAATTTCTTCGGCATCCACGACGTCACCCGTCTGCCGCGCCATGACCGCCAGCGCCAGGCGACCGCGCTGCACCAGATCCCAGGTTTCCTCGTCTTCGGCGCGCAGCTTGGCCAGGCGCGAGAACGCGCCGTGGGAGGCTCTAGCGTCGCCGGCGCGGCGGTAGGCCACGCCCAGGTTGAACAGCCCGTAGGCGCGATGGCGGTCGTCGTCAGGCAGCAGTTCGAGCTGCGCCTCTGCTGCCGCGAAGTCGTCGCGCGCCAGCGCGCCCTCGAGGCGCATGAAGGAGACTTCCGGATGGCGGCGCTTGCGACCGAGCCAGTTGGCGCCGAGATCCACTTCGGCGAGTTCGCCCTCCATCGCGGCAAAGTCGCCAACCCGATAGCGTTCGCGGGCGAGATGAAACGCCAGGCGCATCCGATCCAGGTCGGTGAGCGCGTCCGCCTCGACGCCGTCGAATGTCTCGGTGGCAAACCGGTACATGCCCTGCTGGAAGGCGAAGCTGCCCTTGGCCAGCTCGAAGCGCAGCGGTCCTTCGCCCAGGCGCTGCTGGCGCTCGGCCACCAGAACGTTCACCAGTGCCTGCTCGTAGTCCTCCTGGTAGTAGGAGAACAGCGCAGTGCCGTAGGTCAGCTCGTCGATGGGCTTGGCGCCCGGGCCGGCGAGCAGGCAACTGAACAGGAGCTCGCAGAGGAAGGTCTTCATCTTCCCGCCGGCTCAGTTGCTGACCGCCGCAGTGAACTCCGGCTGGTACTTGCTTTCCGAGTCGCGGATGGCGAGCTCGATGAAGGCGGGTTCGAAAGTCTTGTCGAACTCCACGGTGGCAGCCCGGCGGTAGTCGCGCTCGCTGGGTCCGCGGCCGGTGAAGAAGGCGGTCAGGGTATGCGACCCCTCTTTGACGTTGCCGAGGAACAGACGCTGCACGCCTCCGCGCAGCAGGGCGTCCACCTGACGTTCCGTGTAGAGATGGTGAGTGACTTCCTCTCCATCGAGCTTCACCGTCACCGCGTCGAGCTGGAAGAACTCGCCCACGTCCATGGACAGGAACACGGCCACCTGAGAGCTGGCCGGAAACAGCAGGTCCTCTTCGAGAATGGTGAGGTCGCGCTTCAGCGCGACGAGGTCCCGCTTGACCGCCTCCATGTCGTCGGCGGCGGCCGGGGCCTTTGCCGCGACCGCGGGGGCTTTCTCCGCCGCGGGTGCTTTATCCGCCGCGGGGGCTTCAGCCGCCGCGGGGAGGCTCGCCTGCAGCGCGGCAGTGAGCAGTACGATCAGCCATGTCCTGTGCGTGATCACGATCAATCCCTGTCTTCGTTGATGGCGTGGATGTTGCGGAGAGCGACGGCGCCCACCGGTCACTCGCGGATCAGCTCCTTCACCACTTCGACGTACTTGGCTTCGTCGCCGGGCTTGTAGCCGCGGTGGATGTAGCGGATCACGCCGTCACGGTCGACCACTACGGTGCTCGGCATCGCCTCGAGCCGGTAGAGCTCGCTGACCAGCTGACCTTCGTCGATGAGCACGGGAAAGGTGACTGGAATCCTGTCGATGAGCTCGCGGGCCGGGGCTTCCTCGCCTTCGACGTTGATGCCGAGCACGGCAAAGCCGGTGTCCACGTAGCGCTGGTGAAGGCGGTCGAGGAGTGGCATCTCCTGCCGGCACGGGCCGCACCAGCTGGCCCAGAAGTTGATCAGCACCACCTGACCGCGGTACTCGTCGAGCCGCAGGTTCGAGCCTTCCAGGCTCTTCAGAGTGAAGTCGGGGGCAGTGTCCTGCAGAGTCACCGCACCGGCCGGGACGGCCAGTCCCACGGCGATCAGGGCGGCCAGCACGGGCTTGATCAGGCCCTTGAGACGGAAACTGTGAATCATGTCGTGCACTCCGCACACCGCGTGTTGTTGTCCAGACGGTTCCGCCCCGGTTCAGGGGCCGGTCCCGCCGACTGCACGACGCCCGATACTGCTGGACGCCGACGACGGGTTCCGGCGCAACCGGAACGACTTCGAGTCGAGCCGTCGTGGCTTACTTCTACGGGCCGAGTCATTCGGCCTGCTGGTGGGAGAACGTTACTGGAGGCGCACCGGAGGCGATGAGGCACGGATCACGTTTCGGCGCCTGGCACGGGTGCCGGAGACGGTGGCGGCGGAGGAGTTGCGACGCAGGTCAAGCTGCGGCGGCGGCCGGGCTCCACGCATCCGGCAGCAGCGCGGCGAAGAGCGCGGAGCAAACGCCCCGCTGGCGCACGCCGCGCTCCACCGGTAGAGCACGCAGCTGCGCCTCCTGCCACTGGCCGTCGATCACCGTCCCGGCTCCGCTCCGACCAGGGGCGCCAGATCGGCCGAATAGCGCAGCCGGCCCTCGGCATCGATGACGATGGCGTCGATGCCGGGCAGCCGGTCGATGAGTGCCAGGCCCGCTTCGGGACCGAGCACGAACACGCTGGTGGAGAGCGCGTCGGTGAACAGCGTCTCCGGTCCGAGAACGGTCACGCTCCAGGAGCGCCGCGCCGACGCGCCGGTGTCCGGATCGAGGATGTGGTGGTAGCGCACGCCGTCCTCTTCGAAGAACCGCTCGTAGTCGCCGGAGGTGGACACCGCGGTATCCATCAGCGGCAGCACCGCCGCCATGCGGCCTTCCTGGCGCGGATCGCGCACCCCCACGGTCCACGGCTCGCCGCGATGATCACCGAGTATGTAGGAGTCGCCGCCGGCGGCAACGCTGGCCTGTGAGACGCCGGCACGGCGCAGCAGTTCGACGCAGCGATCTACGGCGTATCCTTTGGCAATGCCGCCCAGATCGACGTAGACGTCAGGATGGCTGTAGCGCACGCGCGGGCCGTCCGGGTCGAACTCCACGTAGCGGTAGTCGATGGCTTCCACCGCGGCGCGGATCTGTTCCGGGTCCGGGCGCTTGCCCGCACGGTAGTCGTAGTAGCGACCGACCGAGGCATAGGTGACGTCGAAAGCGCCGCCGGTGAGTTCGGAGACCTGACGACTGCGCCGCAGCAGGTCGAACAACTCCGCCGACACCGTGACCCAGCCCGACGGCGCCTCGCGGTTCAGCACCGACAGATCGCTGGCCTCGATGTACGGACTGTAGGCGGCTTCGATCCGGCGCATTTCCGCCATGGTCTGCGCCAGTAGAAGCTCGGCGGTCGCGGCGTCGTCGTGCCACAGCTCCACGTGCACCCGTGTGCCCATGATCGGCCGGGTGTCCTGGTACCAGTCCGCGCGCGCGAACTGCCCGGCGACCAGCGCCAGCAGCGCGCACAGGGCGGTCGCCGCCGGGCGCCAACACATCGTGCTCATGACCGAAGCGTAGCCCATCGGCGTCCGCACGCCGCCCTCAGGCGGGCTCGCAGAGCTCCGCCGCCAGGCTGGAAATGGCGACCCCGCGCCGGCCCTGGCGAATCGGATTGCGGTCGAATCCGCTGGTCACGTAGCCAAGCGACAGGCCGCTGGCAGGGTCCGCCCAGGCGAGCTGACCGCCGGCGCCATTGTGGCCGAACGCGGCCGCCGAGTTGGTACGGCCGAAACCCCGGAAATGCCGGTCAGCGTCACCGGAAATGATGATGCCCAGGGCGCGGTTGGCTTGTTTTCTGTAGAGCGGGTCGACGAAGTCCCCACTGCGGATACGCCGGGCGCTGTCGAGCATCTCCGACGTCCACACCGTTTGCCCCCGCCGGCCGCCATGCAGCAGACCCTGGTAGAACAACGCCAGCGCCGACGCGTTCAGCACGCCACCACCGCCGGGGACGCCCACGGCGCGGAAGTCCGGCCGATTGAAATTCAGGATCGCTTCTTCCGTGACCTCCGTCTCCGGGGGTTCCGGCATGCCGAGCTTCGAATAGTCGGCGGAGGTCAGAGCTTCGCCCACGTGCTCGCACGGGACAACCCGCGGGTTCTCGGCCTCCGGGAGCCCGACGAACAGGTCAGTGAGACCCAGTGGCTCCACCACCCGCTCGCGGATGAAGTCCCTGAAGTCGATGCCGGCGCGTCGCTCGATGATCTCGGCAATCACCCACATGGTCGATGTCGGATGGTATTCGAAGCGGCTGCCCGGCTCCCAGGTCAGCCGCCACTGGGCGAAGCGTTCGAGCCGACGGTCGCGGTCGAGCCAGTCCAGGGGCCGGAACGGCGCATGGGGAAATCCGGCGGAGTGAGTGAACAGCTGTTCGACGACTACCGTGTCCTTACCATTGCTCGCAAACTCGGGAACGATGTCGGCGACCCGTTCCTGTTCATCGAGTTCGCCGGCCTGAAACAGCAGCCAGGCGGCCGCGGAGGTCACCGCCTTCGTGGCGGAAAACACGCAGAACAGGCTGTCGTCGGCCACGTCGCCGAAGCTCGCCGTCAGCGCGAGCTCGCCATCACGCGCCACCGCGACCTGGACCGCGGGCAACAGACCCTCGTCCACCTCCCTGCGCACCCGCTGGAGAAATGCCGTCACCCGCTGCGGCACCAGCCCTGCGGCTTCTGCGTGCGCCAGCTTGTCCGAATCGAGCCCGCTGTCGGCCGCCGAATCACCCATGTCGCTCCCTCCGCACCTGCCATCGTCGGCACGGGATCATTGCAGAGCCACCTTGGCCAGGCAATCGCTGCCGCCGGTACACTAGCGGTACCCAGGGCTGAGGATGGGATATGGAGTGGCGCGACGGATTCCCTGGCAGCATCGGCAACACGCCGCTGATCCGCCTCGACAAGCTGTCGGCCGAGACCGGGTGCGAGATTCTCGGCAAGGCCGAGTTCCTCAATCCAGGGGGCTCGGTGAAGGACCGCGCGGCCCTGTGGATGGTGCGCGGCCACGAACGCAGCGGCGCGCTCAAACCCGGCGGCACCGTGGTGGAAGGCACCGCCGGCAACACCGGCATCGGCCTGATCCACGTCTGCAACGCACGCGGCTACCGCTGTGTGATCTACATGCCGGACAACCAGTCCCAGGAGAAGGTGGCACTGCTGCAGACTCTGGGCGCCGAGGTGCGCCAGGTGCCTGCGGTGCCGTACCGGGACCCCATGAACTACCAGAAGCAGGCCGGCCGTTGCGCGGCGTCGCTGCCGGGTGCCGTGTGGGCGAACCAGTTCGACAATGTCGCCAACCGGCTCGCCCACTACGAGGGCACCGGTCCCGAGATCTGGGCGCAGACCGACGGCCGCCTCGACGCCTTCGTCGCAGCCACCGGTACCGGCGGTACCCTCGCCGGCGTGAGCCGCTTTCTCAAGGAGCGCAACCCGTCGCTGCGCATCGTCCTCGCCGACCCCATGGGCAGCGCGCTCTACGACTGGGTAACCACCGGGGAAGCGACGATGAGCAAAGGCCCGTCCATCACCGAGGGGATCGGCAACTCAAGGGTCACCGAGAACCTGGCCGGCACGGCCATCGACGACGCGGTCCAGGTGCCGGACCAGGACATGGTGGACATGGTCTACACGCAGATGCACACGGACGGCTGGTTCTTCGGCTCGAGCACCGGCATCAACCTGTGCGCCGCGGTGGAAGTGGCGCGGCGCCTCGGGCCCGGGCACACGGTGGTGACGATTCTCTGCGACGGCGGCGGGCGCTATCAGTCGCGGCTGTTCAACCCGACGTTTCTGGCGGAGAAGGGGTTGCGGGTGCCGCAGACGTGATTGGCGGGGGTTCATTCCATGGAATGGTCGCGCGGCCGCTCGCGGCAGAAGAGCCTTTGTGGCGTGCCGCGGAGGTGAGCTGAACAGGATCTGGTGGCGCTGGGCTGCGGAAAGGCCACGAAAGGCTTTTCTGCCGCGAGCGTCCGCGCCTCCAGCGGCGTTGGCCCGAACCACCGCCCTCAGGTCAAGGAAACCGCAGCCCCGTCTCCCTGGTGCTGAGGCGGCCGAGGCCATACCTTATGCGAATCATCCCCGACGCCTGATGGTTGGCAGGGCGTTGCGGCGGGCGCCGAGAACGACTTTGCGGAGGATTGAAGCCACCCGACTGCATCGCCACGATCCGACGCCAGATCCGCTCGCGCGCAGCAAAGTCGTTCTCGGCGTCCGCCGCCCAGCGACCCGCCAACCAATCAGCGCCCTTTGAAGACCGGCTGGCGCTTCTCGACGAACGCCTTGGCCGCCTCCCGATGGTCCTCGGTGAGCCCCGTATGCACGTGGTGCGTGGCTTCGAGGTCGAGGCATTCGAGCACGTCGGCGCCCATGGCAGCGCGGTTGAGGTTTTCCTTCATGTAGCGGTAGGCGGCCGGCGGGCCGTCGGCCAGGCGCCGCGCCAGCGCCAGGGTGGCTGATTCCAGCTCCGCTGCCGGCACCACCTGGCAGGCGATGCCGAGCTGCAGGCACTCCTCCGCCGGCACCCGGTCCGACAGGTAGTAGATCTCCCGGGCCTTCGCCGATCCCACCATCTGCGTGAGGAAGAACGTGCCGCCGTAGTCGCCGCTGAAGCCGACCCGGGCGAAGGCCGAAGTGAGGAACGCGTTGTCCGCCATGATCCGCAGGTCCGCGGCAAGCGCCAGAGACAGCCCGGCTCCGGCGGCCGCGCCCGGCAGGCTCGCCAGCACCGGTTTCGGCATCAGGTACATGCGCCCGGCGGTGGCGCGCTGGTTGAGACGCTGGGCGTGGATGCGCTCGTCGAGGCTCGCCGAAGCGCCGGACGTGGAGCCGGAGTCGCCCTGGCCGGCCATACCCTTGACGTCGCCGCCGGCGCAGAACGCGCCGCCTGCGCCGGTCACCACCACGCAGCGCACGCTGGCGCTGCGTTCGGCGTGATCGAGGGCACGGGCGAGGCCGGCGTTCATGTCCGCAGACATGGCGTTGCGCGCCTGGGGACGGTTCAGGGTCAGCACGGCGATGCCGTCCTCCTCGTAGGCGAGCAGGTGGTCGCTGTCGATACCGGTGTCGATGGTGGTTCTGGCCATGGCTTTCTCCCCTGGAGTGATCGGTTAACCTAGAGACGCAGTGTACTGCGTCACGTCGTCCATCTGGGGAGAGACCCGCATGCTCATCGACCACACCAGGCTGACCGAATTGGTGACCCGCATCTTCGTTGCCGCCGGCGCCGGCGAAGACGTCGCCCGGGAAGTCGCCGAGCATCTGGTGACCGCCAATCTGAAGGGCCACGACAGCCATGGGGTCGGCATGATCCCGGCCTACGTCAACAACATCCGCAGCGACCTGCTGAAGCCGGATGCCCACGCCCGGGTGCTGCGCGACAACGGCGCGGTGCTGCTGATCGACGGTGGCTTCGGCTTTGGCCAGGTGGTGGGGCGCGAAGCCACCGACCTGGCCATCGCCCGGGTCCGTGACACCGGCGTGGTCTGCGCCGGGGTCCGCAACTGCCATCACCTCGGCCGCATCGGCAGCTACGGCGAGCGCTGCGGCGAGGCGGGCCTGGTGTCCGTGCACTTCGTCAACGTGGTCGGTCACCAGCCCCAGGTGTCGCCCTACGGCGGCCGCGACCGGCGCATGACCACCAATCCGTTCTGCTGTGTCGTCCCGCAGCCGGGCCGGGAGCCGATGGTGCTGGACATGGCCACCAGCGCCATCGCGCTGGGCAAGGTGCGGGTAGCGCACATGAAGGGCGAGCCGGTGCCCGAAGGCGCACTGGTCGACCACGAGGGTCTGCCGACCACCGACCCGACGGTGATGTTCAAGGAGCCGTTCGGCTCGCTGGGTCCGTTCGGCGCCCACAAGGGCTACGGTCTCGCGGTCATGTGCGAACTGCTCGGCGGCGCGCTTGCCGGCGAGTGGACGGCCCAGCCGGATCACCCCCGGGGCACCAACATCGTCAACCACATGCTGATGTTCGTGCTCGATCCCGCAGCCTTCGGCGGCAGCGAGCGGTTTCACGAGGAAGTGCGCGAGATGGTGGCCTACCTGCACGACACGACGCCGGCGCGAGGCTTCGACCGGGTCCGGGTTCCCGGCGAACCGGAGCAGGAATTCCGCGCCGAGCGCCTCGCCGGCGGCATACCCATCGATGCCAACAGCTGGGCCGGAATCGTCAAGGCCGCCGAGGTTGCGGGCCTGACGGCGAGCGAGGTCGACGCCCTCGCCGGTGGCTAACCCGCGTCCGGATCGCTGAAGCGGTACTCGCGCGCGAGCTCCGCCACGCGGAAACTGCCGCCGGACTTCTCGGCGATGTCGGGGTCCATGGCCAGGGCCGCTATGCAGCGCCCGGTAACCCCGGGTGTGGCCGGATGCAGCGCGAGCAGGGTGACCCCGGCTCGATCGAGTTCGGCGCCGAGCGTGTCCACCCCCGGCGACCCGGCATCGGCCAGCGCCACCACCAGGCCACGCCCCAGACCGGCCAGCGCCGAACCCAGCGCCAGCAGCGGCACCAGATCGCCGACCAGGACGTCGGGAGCCGCCTGCCCGGACGCCGCCTGGGCGAGCCGCCGCGGCAGCGTCGCGGCGGGGCCTCGGTCGACGCTGGCCGCGGATTCAACGAGACCGGCGGCAATGCCATCGGCCAGTGCCGAGTCGTCGACGTCGACCACGAGCGCCAGTTTTCCTGCCAGATTCGCCACGCACTCTCCGCTTGAGCACGGGGGATTGTACCGGTGGACCTCGCGCGCCGCTTGGGGTTAACTTCCCCGGCACCCGATCCCGAGCCCACTCAGCAGGACGAGTTCCTTGACCGCAACCGACATCAAACGCGCGGGACTGAAAGTCACCCTTCCCCGCCTGAAGGTCCTCGAGGTGCTGGAGAACGCCAATCCGCACCATCTGAGCGCCGAAGACGTCTACAAGGCCCTGCTCGACACGGACGACTCGGTGGGCCTGGCAACGGTGTATCGGGTTCTCACCCAGTTCGAATCCGCCGGCATCGTGCAGCGCCACAACTTCGCCGACGGCCACGCCGTGTACGAACTGGCTCCCGACGAGCACCACGATCACATGGTCGACGTCGACAGCGGCCAGGTCCTGGAATTCGTCAACGAGCGCATCGAGAAGCTGCAGCAGGAAATCGCCGACGAGCACGGCTTCGAACTGGTCGACCACGAACTCGTGCTCTACGTCCGCAAACGCCGCAAATAACCCGCTCCGGGCCCCGCCGCTGCATCGGGGTTGATTGCAAATGAGAATTGTTTCTATTTAAATGGGCGGTCCTGTTCCATTGCGGGAGTGCCGATGTCGGTCTCGCTGTCTCAGCTGAATGTGGGTGACGAAGCCCGAGTCGCCGGCTTTGCCGACGACTCCGTCTACGCCGCCCAGCTGATGCGCCTCGGCCTGATTCCCGGCACCGCTCTGACCGTGCGCCGGGTCGCGCCGCTCGGGGACCCCATCGAGATCCGCTTCCGCGGCTTCTCCCTCGCGCTGCGCCCACGCGAAGCCGCCTGCCTGCTGCTGGAACGCGCATGACCACCCTCGCCCTGGTCGGTAACCCCAACTGCGGGAAGACCACGCTGTTCAACGCCCTGACCGGCGCGCGCCAGCGGGTCGGGAACTGGCCCGGCGTGACCGTGGAGCGCAAGATCGGCCACTACCCCCACGGCGACGAGACGGTCCGCGTGGTGGATCTGCCCGGCACCTACAGTCTGGCGCCGGTCGGCGGTGCCCTCGACGAGCAGCTGGCCCGCGACTACATCACCAGCACCCGGGCGCCGGCAACGGACGCCGATGACGTCGGCCCGGCCGACGTGATCGTCAACGTCATCGACGCGTCGAGTCTCGCCCGGGGGCTGTATCTGACCACCGAACTGCTCGAGCAGGCCCGGCCGCTGGTGGTGGCGCTGAACATGGTGGACGTCGCCGACCGCCACGGTCAGCACATAGACGCCTACCGGCTGGCGAACGAACTCGGCTGTCCCGTGGTCCCGGTGATAGCCAGCCGGGGCGAGGGGATCGGCGCGCTGAAGGATGCCATCGACAGCGTCGGCCACCACCCGCCGGTGGCGGCCCGTCAGAGTCTCGGCGAGGCCAACGAACGCTACGCGCACATCGACCGCATCCTCGAACACTGTCTGCACTCGACCCCGGTGCGGCGCACGGTCACCGACCGCATCGATGCGGTCGTTCTGAACCGATTCCTCGCGTTCCCGATCTTTCTCGGCGTGATGTACCTGATGTTCCTTTTCTCCATCAACGTCGGCTCGGCCTTCATCGACCTGTTCGATCTGCTCGGCGCGGTGGTGTTCGTCGAGGGTCCGCGTCAGCTGCTGCTCGCGGCAGGACTGCCGGGCTGGCTCGTCGCACTGCTCGCCGACGGCGTCGGCGGCGGCATCCAGCTCGTGGGAACCTTCATCCCCGTGATCGGCGCGCTGTTCCTGGCGCTGTCGTTTCTCGAAGACAGCGGCTACATGGGTCGGGTCGCGTTCATCGTCGACCGGCTGCTGAAGCGCCTCGGGCTGCCGGGCAAGTCGTTCGTGCCGCTGGTGGTCGGCTTCGGCTGCAACGTCCCGGCGGTCATGGCCACGCGCACCCTCGACAACCAGCCGGACCGGATTCTCACCACCATCATGGCGCCGTACATGTCCTGCGGCGCGCGCCTCACCGTGTACGCGCTGTTCGCCGCCGCGTTCTTCACCTCGAACGGCCAGAACGTGGTGTTCGGCCTGTACTTCATCGGCATTGCCGTGGCGGTACTGTCTGCCCTGCTGGTGCGGCGCTATCTCATCCAGTCGCCGAAGAGCCATTTCCTCCTCGAAATGCCCGCCTACCACCTGCCCACACTGCGCGGCCTGCTGCTGCAGACCTGGCAGCGCCTCAAGGGGTTCGTGCTGCGCGCGGGCAAGGCCATCGTCGCGGTGGTGATCGTGCTCAACACGGTGAACAGCGTCGGCGTGGACGGCAGCCTCGGCAATCAGGATTCGGAGAAATCCGTCCTGTCCGCCATCGGCCGCACCATCACGCCGGTATTCGAACCCATGGGCATCCGCGAGGAGAACTGGCCGGCCACGGTGGGCATCTTCACCGGCATCTTTGCCAAGGAGGTGGTGGTGGGCACCCTGGATGCGCTCTACGCGCCGAAATCCGGCGACGGCAAGGTCGATCTGATGGCCACGGTGAAGGCTGCGTTCCAGAGCGTGCCGGACAACCTGATCGCCATCGGCGACCAGCTCACCGACCCCCTCGGCATCGACATCGGCGACGTTTCCGATGCCGAACTGGCCGCCGCGGATCAGGACGTCGCGGTGGGCACCCTCGCCGCCATGCGCAGCCTGTTCGGCAGCGAGCTGGCGGCGTTCAGCTACCTGCTGTTCGTGCTGCTGTACATGCCGTGCGTCGCAACCATCGGCGTGATCTTCAAGGAACAGGGGGGCTTCTGGGCGGTGTTCAGCGTCGCCTGGTCGCTGGTGGTGGCCTACGCCGCCGCGGTCACCGTCTACCAGCTCGGCAACTTCAGCGCGGACCCGGTGCGCGCCCTCGGCTGGACCGCCATGGTCCTGAGCGCAGCGGCCGCCACGTTCATCGGGCTGGTGCACTTCGGCCGGCGTCGCGAAACACGCCTGATTCCGCTGGTATCGCTGGACTGACCACACCCGGCGGCCGGTCCGGACCGGCGTCTGCCGGATCCGGCAGCCTCAGACCGCTTCCGGCGCTCAGCAAATTGAAACGAACGCAGAAGCGTATTGAGAATTATTTGCATTTAGGTTCAATCCGAATAGACTGACGATCTTCGAGTTCAGTCGATCTGGAGAGACCCGATGTCCATGCCCTCCCTGCCAGCTCTGACGCTGGCCGCTGCCGCCCTGTTCAGCATGTCCCCCGCGGGTGCCAGCACCAGCCCGGCACCGGAAAACCTCGACCTGGAGACCATGTGGCAGCTGCTCCAGGCCCAGCAGGCAGAGATCGCCGCGCTCAAGGCGGAACTCCGGGAGACCCGGGACGACGTTGACGACACCCGGGACAAGGTGGTCATCACCGAGGAACAGCTCAGCGCCACCGCCGACTATCTGGATCAAGTCGAGGCCACGCGGTCCAGCAGCGCCACCCACATCGGCGGCTACGGCGAGATGCACTACAACAACCTCGAGACCGACGCCGGCGAGGACATCAAGGAGGTGGACTATCACCGCTTCGTGCTGTTCTTCAACCACGACTTCAACGACCGCCTCCGCTTCGTCTCGGAGCTCGAGTTGGAGCACTCCCTCGCCGGCGACGGCGCCCCGGGCGAGGTGGAACTCGAGCAGGCCTACGTCGAGTACGACCTGAACGAAAACCACTACGCGCGCACTGGCCTGTTCCTGCTGCCGGTGGGCATCCTCAACGAGACCCACGAACCGCCGACCTTCTACGGCGTGGAACGCAACGACGTGGAAAACATCATCATTCCCACCACCTGGTGGGAAGGCGGCGCCGGCGTCGGCGGCCGCTACGGCAACGGCCTGTCCTGGGACTTTGCCGTGCACTCGGGACTCGAGATGCCCACCGACGGCAGCAGCGCGTTCCGGGTGCGCAGCGGCCGGCAGAAGGTGGCCGAAGCGCTCGCCGACGATCTGGCCTGGACCGCGCGGGTGAAGTACACGGGGGTTCCGGGACTGGAACTGGCTGCCAGCTATCAGTACCAGCAGGACGCCAGCCAGCTGGCCCGGGACGGCCTCGACGAGGGCGAGCTGGTGAGCGTGCACGGCATCTGGACCCGCGGACCGTTCTCGCTGCGGGGACTGTGGGCCGAGTGGAACTTCGACGGCGACCTGGTGGAGCTGGCCGACGCCGACAAGCAGACCGGCTGGTACGTGGAGCCCAGCGTGCGGCTGAACCTGGCCGGTACGGACTGGGGTTTCTACACCCGCTACGAGGATCTCGAGGGCGCCCGCCTGCAGGACCGCTTCGACCAGTGGGAGCTCGGCTTCAACTTCTACCCACACCCGAACGTGGTCCTCAAAGCCGACTGGCGTAATCGCGATCACGACCTGGCGAGCGAGTCCGGGCGCGACTTCAAGGGCTTCGATCTGGGTGTGGGCTATCAGTTCTGAGCGTTTCCATTTGCCGCGGACCCAGGCAGAATCGACACCGTGAAAGTAGAAATGCGAATCATTCTTGGTGCTATTTTTGACCGCGTTGGCCGCGCCCTCGTGGCGGCCATCGCCCTGGCCTGTGCCCCCGGCGCGCTCGCCGAGGCGGGCGTGTACCAGGATCCCGAGGCGTTCATCGCGGAGGCTTTCCCCGGCGGCGCCCCGGACGCCAGCGCGCTGTGGCTGCGCGCCGACCTGCGCGAGCGCGTCTCCGAGATTCTCGGGCGGGCGCCGGGCCCCCGGCTGCGCTACTGGCAGCGAGACGGCAGGACGGTCTGGGTACTGGAGGAAATCGGCAAGGACCAGCCCATCACCGCCGGGGTGGTGGTCCGCGACGGCGCCATCGAAGCCGTCGAGGTGCTGGTGTTCCGCGAGAGCCGCGGCTGGGAAGTGAAGTACCCGTTCTTCACCCGCCAGTTCCGGAACGCCCGGCTCACCGCGCGGCGCGATCTCGATCAGTCCATCGACGGCATCACCGGCGCCACCCTGTCGGTTCGCGCCATGACCAGAATGGCCCGGGTCGCCCTGCTGCTGGACGCCCACACCCGCGCTACGGTCAGCGATCTGGCAACGGCCCGCTAGTGTACTGCGCCACCCGATCTGCATGAACCGGCCCGGGGGTCGCCGAACCCGGCCGAAGGCCCTGTACCGCTGGCACCGCCGCGCCGGAATCGCCGCCGCCCTGTTCCTGATCTTTCTCGCCGCCACCGGCGTTCCGCTGCAGTACAGCCCGGAACTCGGACTCGGCAGCCGCCATGTCGGCATCGAGGCGATTCTCGACTGGTACGGTCTGCAGGCTCCGGCGACGGTGCGGAGCGCCGGCGGCGTGGTCGGCGTCGGTGACGCCGTCTATCTGGAGGACGGCCGTCCGGTCGACCGCCTCGACGGGTTCCGCGGCGCCGTTGTCGTCGACGGACTGGTGCTGGCCGCCGGGGCCGACACGGTGCTGCTCATCGACGGGGCGAGCGGGCAGGTGGTGGACCGTTTCCGCCGCGGCGACATCCGCCGCGTCGGTCTTCTCGGCGACCGCGTCGTGCTCGACACCGCGTCCGGGACGCTCGCCGCCGACGCCGCCCTGGTGAACTGGGCGCCGCTGACGGCGGCCGGCTCCGTCGACTGGGCGCAACCGCTGCCGCTGGTCGGGCCACGGGCAGAGCCCTACCGGCGTCACTTCCGCGCCACCCTGCTGAGCGTCGAGCGCCTGCTGCAGGATCTCCACAGCGGCCGGATGTTCGGTATCCTGGGGGTGATCATCGTCGACCTGGCGAGCGCGCTGTTGATGTTTCTGGCGCTGAGCGGGCTGCTGATGTGGTGGCGCACCTACCGGCGCTGAACCACGCAGGGGTGAGGCGCCCGGCGCCCGGGCTTCAGCCGTCGTCGACGTCCAGGAGCTGGCGGTAATCGCGCATGTGGCGGCGTGCGGACAGCTCGTCGCCGAGCAGCTCGCAGATCCGCGCCAGGTTGAAATGGGCGTCCGGCACCGCCGGTGCCCGGCGGTAGTAGTCGGCCGCGGACTCGAGTTCGTTCAGCTCGTCGAACACCGTGCCCAGGTTGTACTGGGCAAGCTGGTGGTTGGGCACCAGATCCAGGGCCTTTTCGTAGTGACGTTTGGCGCGCCTGAGATCGCCGTTGAGCTGCAGCAGGCGCCCGAGGTTCACGAACGCATCCGCGTTGCGCGGGTTCAGCTCGATGGCCTTGACGTACGCATCCATGGCGCGGACCGACTTGGCGTCCTCGAGATCGAGACCCAGGTTGTACCAGTCGTCGCTGTCGAGGGTATCGGGTTCACGTACCACGACCAGGTCCGGGTCGCTGATCCGCGCCACCGGCTGCGCCGGCACCGCGGTATCGAAGTCGAAGTAGGTCTGGCCGGTTTCGGCTTCCCACAGGCGGTTGTCCTCGCGCACCAGCACCGTGCTGCCGTCGGCGAAGATGCGCACCGCAGCCAGTTCTTTGCCGGTCCCGAGGCCGGAGCGGACCTTGAGCAGAGCGCGCACCGTACGACGGCTGGAAACCCGGGATTCGAGCAGGCCCTTGGCGGTGCGCAGCAGCACCACGTCCTGGAAACCGAAGCGGTATTCGCCACGCTGACCGCGGCGCGGCTCGAGCAGGGAGCGACGGACGAAGTGCCGGACCTGTGCGGGTTTGAGACCGATGAGCTCAGAAACTTCGCTCGTGGTGTAACCGCTCATTCGACCTGCAGCACCGCGCCCGAAAACTGAGCCGGGACTATAGCCCAGCACCTCGGAGCGCTCAACTCGGCGACGTCCGCAGATGCCGGACGCGAACCCGAAGCGGCCGCTACAGGCTCTGCTTCGCGGTCAGCGTGACCTCGACGTTGCGTACCTCCGGGCCGCTGCGCCAGGGCACGGACACGTCGAGATGGAGAATGAGATCGCGCCGGGTACGGGTGGATTCCAGACGCAGACCGATGCCGACGTTGCCGAGGGTCCCGAAGTGGTCGGCCGAACGGTCGGCCGGCACCCAGTCGGGCACGTCGTCCTCGTACCAGGCGCGACCGACATCGACGAATGCGGCGGTGCCCAGGCGGAACATCTGCAGCGGATAGATGCTCGAGTAGTAGCGCTCCTCCAGAGTAAAGAGAATGCGGCGATCGCCGATCTGATAGCGGTTCGGATAGCCGCGCAGACCGGTCGAACCACCGAGCAGAAGCTGCTGGTCCAGGGTGGTGTTGCGGCTGGCGGCCGCCGCGCCACGAATCAGCAGGCTCCACGACTCCGCGTGCTGCCAGCGGTACGTCAGCAGCGCCTGGGCAAACACGTTCTCGCTGCGCTGGTCGTCGAGATCGTAGTAGCCGCCGAGCGACGACTGAAAGCTCAGCAGCTGCCGGTCCGTGAGCCAGGCGGCATCCGCGAAACTCGCGCGCCCGACGAGATACTCACCATCGCCGCCGCCGGCGTCGCTGGAGTATCCGAGTTCGCCGTAGACGCGCTGCCCCAGCGCCAGATCCTCTGTGCGCTGCACTCGATCCACGTTGACGCGCTTGTCGAAATCATCCTCCACGCGCTCGAAGGCGAGATACGGATAGCCGAAGCGCCGGTCCGGATCGGCGGTGCCGGCGACGGCAGCCAGCAGCGCTGCAGGCAGATCGAAGCGATAGGTCTCACGCGCGAAGCCGAGGGACACTCTGTTCACGAACCGGTCGCGCAGCCCGGTAGACCAGCTGCCGGCGACCCGTACGAACCGGGTATCGGCCCGGTACTCCCACAACTTGTTGCTGAGGAAGTAGAGCCCCTCGTCGCGCTCGAAATCGTCGCCGTCGACGCGGAACGCGTAGCGGGTCTTCAGGGAATAGAACGGTCGCCGAACGCTGAACGCGACGCGTCCGCCATCGTCGTTGTCCACCAGCACCAGGTTGGCGGCCCAGCGGCTGTCGGCGATGTTCGGATCGCTGGCGGCCAGGACCACGCCGCGCCGGTCCTGGCCCTTGTCGTAGCCGAGCAGCAGACTCTTACCCGAGCCGGCGACGTTGAGGTCGCTGATGCCGATGCCGATGTCGTTCTCACCGCCGGCGCGGACCACCGACAGTCGCGGCATCAGAGACCAGACGTCGCGAATCACCACGAGCACGTCGAGTTCGTCACCGCAGATCCGCAGCGGGATCACCCGCGCATCGTAGAGATAGACCTTGCTGCGCAGGATCCGCTCCGCCTCGGCCAGCAGGCGCGCGTCGACCGCATCGCCCGGTCTCATGGGCAGAACGCTGCGCACCACACGCTCCCGGGTCTTCGGGTGGTAGCGGTTGGCCTGGCGATGGAGCCAGTTGGCCGGGCGTTCGAACACGTCCTGGCGGACAATGCTGATCTCGCCGACGTGGTAGCGCTCCCCGTCCGGCAGCGCGAACCGGGAACCGGGTTCGTCGTCAAACTGAAACGTCGCCAGGGCCTGCGGGTCCACGGAGGTCAGAGGTCTGCACGCAGGCGCCGCCGCCGATGCCGCCGCGGCTACCGTCACCGCCACGACAAGAAGCAGGCAGGCGCTGACTGCGAGGGCCCTCATCCTCCCGCCCGACGCCACAGCCCCGCACCCGTGAGAGCGGCGGCGAGTGCCGGCAGGGTCTCCGCGCAGTCGGCGTCCAGCTTGGCGGCCAGCCAGTCGTCGGCACGGGTGACGCCGTGGTTCACCGCCAGCAGCGGCTTGCCGAGTTCCCGGGCGCGGCGACAGAAGCGGAAACTCGAGAAGACCATGAGCGACGATCCCACCACCAGCAGCACCTCGGCCTCCTCCACCAGCGCATAGGCATCCGCCACCCGGGATCGCGGCACCGAGTCGCCGTAGAACACCACGTCGGGCTTGAGCACCCCGCCGCAGCGCTCGCAGTCGGGCGTCCGGAACGACGACAGATCCAGGCCGTCGGCGAGATCGGCGTCGCCGTCCGGGGCCGCGCGCACCGACGTTTCCAGGACGAACGGGTTGTCGCGTTCCAGCCGTGTCTGCAGTGCCCGGCGTTCGCCGTGCGCGCCGCAGTCCAGACAGACCACCGTGGCCAGCGCGCCGTGCAGCTCCAGCACCCGCCGGTGGCCGGCGCGCTGGTGCAGGCCGTCTACGTTCTGGGTGATGAGCCCGGCGACCAGCCCGGCCCGTTCCAGCTCCGCCAGCGCCCGGTGCGCGGCGTTGGGCTGCGCGTTCGCCATGATCGGCCAGCCGCGCATGCTCCGCGCCCAGTAACGCCGCCGGGTGGCCGCGTGAGCGACGAAGTCCTGCATCTGCACGGGCGGCGCCCGTTTCCAGCTGCCGGAGCGGTCGCGGTAGTCGCCGATCCCCGATCCCGTGCTGCAGCCGGCTCCGGTGATGACCGCGATGCGCCGGACCCCGTCGAGGTGTTCGAGCAGGCCGGCCAGATCGGCCGTCATCGGCGCAATCGGTCCACGGCGCGCAGCGCCGCTCGGGCGATCAACGGCATGTTGCTGTTGCCCATGGGGGTACCGGCGCCACTGTTCAGCGTCAGCGCCACCGCCAGATTCCGCGACGGATCGCAGAACGCGCCGCTGCCGCCGTAGCCGTAGTGTCCGAATGCAGACGGCGCGCTCCTGCCCAGGGTGAACACGCGGTGGTAACCCATGCGCCAGTGCATTGGCAGGAACAGCACCCGATCGCGCTTGCGGCTGTGCACCTGGGACATCTCCCGCACCCGGTCCTCGGACAGCAGCCGCACGCCGTCCAACTCGCCGCCGCCGGCGAGCATCGCGTACAGGCGTGCCAGCGAACGTGCCGTGAACTGACCGTTGGCCGCAGGAATCACCGCCTGGACGGTGACCTCGTCGTTCCAGTCGAAGGTTTCGTTGAACGGGTTCAGCGCTGCGTCGAACTCGGCGAGCTGCACGCCGACCATGCCGAGGCCCGACTCCAGCCAGTCGCGCAGGGTCTCCTGCCATTCCGGCCGGTCGCGCTGCGGTTTCGAAACGCCGTGGGTCAGCTCGGCGCGCCGGTACAGCTCGTTGTGCGGCATGCCGATGAACATGCCGTCGAGCTCGAGCGGATCGACCAGCTCTTCCTGGAGCACGCGCTGCAGCGACTTGCCGCTGATCTCCTCGATCAGCCCGCCGATCAGCCAGCCGTAGGTGAGCGCGTGGTAGCCATGCTGCTCCCCCGGCGTGTGCACCGGGTCCGCCCTGGCGATCAGCGACTTCATGTGCGCCCAGTCGAGCATCTCCGACGGGCTCGAGACCATGTCGGTGATCCGGTAAAGACCCGCCTCGTGGCAGAGCGCCTGGCGGATGGTGATCGCTTCCTTGCCGCGGCAGCCGAACTCGGGCCAGTGCCGGGCGATGGGGTCGTCGTAGGCGGCCTTACCCTGATCCACCAGGATGTGCAGGAGGGTCGAAATCACTCCCTTGGTGGTGGAGAACGACGGCGCCGTGGTATCGGCGCGCCAGGGGTTGCCGGCCGCATCCTTGATGCCGCCCCAGATGTCCACCACGCTCCTGCCCCCATGGTAGACGCAGACCGCCGAGCCGGCCTGCTGATCGGTGGGGATCTGGCGGATCAGGGCGGACGCCACGTCCGCGTAGTCGGGGTGTATGGTGCCGTCGAGCATTGCTGCATTGTAGTGGGTGGCGCGCCGGGGAGCGACGCCCTGGCCGTGCGGTCGGAGTCCCAGTGGACCTGCGTCAACATTTGTGCGAATTTCATCCGCTGATCCGGGCAAGGGACTGCATGAGCATCGACTGGAGCACCTACCGCACCGACGCCTTCTTCGACGAGCTGATCACCCGGAAAGGGCGCGCGCGCACCGGGGCCGGCAACCTCTGCCGGGTGCTAAGCCACCTGTCAGACGAAGAAGTCGTCGAGCGCAAGACGGCCGCCGAGCTGGCTATCCGTTCCATGGGCATTACCTTTACCGTCTACACCGGCGAGGGCAGCGGTTCCATTGACCGCGAGTGGCCGTTCGACATCATTCCGCGGCTGATCATGAAGCGGGAGTGGGATCTCGTCACCGCCGGGCTGAAACAACGCGTGAACGCGCTGAACCGATTCATCGACGACGTCTACCACAAGCAGAAGGTGCTCGAAGACGGCGTGGTGCCCACCGAGTACATCAAGAAGTCCAGGGAATTCCGCGAGGAGTGCGTGGGTATCAGCCCGCCGCACGGGGTCTGGTCGCACATCTGCGGCACGGATCTGGTGCGCGACGCCGACGACAAGTTCTACGTGCTCGAAGACAATCTCCGGGTGCCCTCCGGGGTCTCCTACATGCTGGAAAACCGCGAGGTCATGAAACGCGTGTTCCCGGAGCTGTTCGCGGAGTACGTGATCCACCCGGTCGACGACTACCCGAACCAGCTCGCCGACTGCCTGCGCTCGCTCTCCGACAAGAAGTCACCGCAGATCGCGGTGCTCACTCCGGGTATCTACAACTCGGCCTACTTCGAGCACGCCTACCTGGCCAACGCCATGTCAGCCCAGCTGGTGCAGGGCTCCGACCTCATGGTGGGCCGCGACGACAAGGTCTACATGCGCACCATCGACGGCCTGATCCAGGTGGACGTGATCTACCGCCGCATCGACGATCTGTTCATCGACCCCCAGGTTTTCAACCCGGACTCCACGCTGGGCGTGCCCGGCCTCATGCGTGCCTGGCGCACGGGCAACGTGGCGCTGGCCAACGCGCCCGGCTGCGGCGTCGCCGACGACAAGGTCATCTACACCTACGTGCCGGACATCATCCGCTACTACCTGAACGAGGAACCGCTGTTGCCCAACGTGCCTTCCTACCGCTGCGTGGAGAAGGACCAGCGCGACTATGTGCTCGACAACCTGGACAAGCTGGTGGTGAAGCCGGCCAACGAGTCCGGCGGCTACGGCATGCTGATCGGTCCCAAGGCGACCAAGCAGGAACGCGACAAATTCGCCCGCCAGATCCTCGCCAACCCCCGCAACTACATGGCCCAGCCGATGCTGCTGCTGTCCACGGCGCCGACCCTGGTGGACACTCACGCGGAGCCGCGCCATCTCGATCTGCGGCCGTTCATCCTGTCCGGGAGCAGGACCTACGTCACCACCGGCGGGCTCACCCGGGTGGCCCTGCGCAAGGGCTCGACGGTGGTGAATTCCTCCCAGGGCGGCGGCAGCAAGGACACCTGGGTGGTGGATCTGGAATGAATTCGCACACCCTCTCCAGTACGGCCGAACGCAGCTACTGGCTCGGCCGCTATCTCGAGCGTTCGGAAACCTCGGCGCGCCTGGTGACGGTGCACGCCAATCTGCTCATCGACCTGCCGCGGCGCATGCCGCTGGGCTGGCGGCCGCTGGTCGCCATCACCGGCAGCGCGGCGCAGTACGACGAGCTGTACGACGACACCAACGAAAAGAACGTCTGCCGCTTCCTGATCAACGATCAGCGCAACACGGGCTCCCTGATCCAGAGCCTGTCCTGGGCCCGGGAGAACGCGCGGACCCTGCGCGGCATCATTCCCCAGCCGGCGTTCGAGTTCGTGAACGAGGCTTATCTCTTCGCCAAGGACAAGCTCACCGAGCCGCTGTCGCGGACCCGCCGGGTTTCCGGGCTGAACACCATCACCGAGTTCATACAGCAGGTGGACGGCTACATGTCCGCCAACATGCTCCACGACGCCCACTGGAACTTCCTGCGCATCGGCCAGTTCACCGAGCGCGCCGACATGACTACCCGGCTCATCGACGTCGGCACCGGCAGCTTCTGGGATTCCGCCGCGGAGCTCGAACCGTTCGCGGACATCCAGTGGCGCAGCGTGCTGCGCTCGCTGTATGCGCTGCAGAGCTACAACACGACCGTTGCAGAGCCCATCACTCAGGGACCGGTCATCGACTTTCTGATGAACGACAGGCGCCTGCCGCGTTCGGTGGCCTACGGCATCGACTCGGTGCGCAACAACCTGCGCGCGCTGCCGCGTAACGACAAGCCGCTGCTCACGGTCAACCGCATCCGCCGCGACCTCGCGGCTACCCGGGTGCGCGAGATGAGCAGCCAGAAGATCTCGAAGTACCTGGATCAGTGCCAGATACGCCTCAGCGAGCTGCACGACCAGATCAACAAGACCTATTTCGACTTCCGGCCGCGGCGCAAGCGCGCGAGCGGAAAAAAGGGCTGACACACGCCAGAACCGACTCTTGTTCGAGGGGAGTCCGTCATGACCACAACCGGCTCCACCCTGCGCGGGCTTCTCGTCGCCGCCGCGCTGACAGTCAACGCCACTGCCCAGGCCGCGCCTGCGGGCTCACGCGCGCTGCCGACTGCACGCCCGGACACCGTGGGCATGGACGCCGGGCGCCTGGCGCGGATTGCGCCCGCCATGCAGCGTTACATCGACGAGGGTCTGGTGCCGGGGACGGTCACCGCGATCATGCGCCGCGGCAAACTGGTGCATTTCGAGGTGCAGGGCGACATGGAAGTGGCTGCTGGCACGCCGATGCGCGAAGACACGATATTCCGCATCGCGTCGATGACCAAACCGATCACTTCGGTGGCGCTGATGATGCTCTGGGAGCGAGGTGCTTTTCAGCTGCGCGACCCCGTCGCCCGCTTCCTGCCGGAATTCGCCGACGCCCGGGTGTCCACCACCGGCGACGCCAGCGGCGCGACCGGCGAGCTCGTCCCTCTGGACCGCCCGATCACGATCCGCGACATGCTCACCCACACGGCGGGCCTCGCCAACAACTACCTCGGCAACGCCGACTTCTACCGCGAAGCCATGCGCGCCCGACCGGAAGACGATCTCGAGGCCTACATCAAACGGCTTGCCGCGCTGCCGCTCAACTACCAGCCCGGCAGCGCCTGGCAGTACTCGGCGGCCACCGACGTGGTCGGACGGCTGGTGGAAGTGATCTCCGGCCGGCCGCTGGATGCGTTCCTGGCCGAGGAGATCTTCGAGCCCCTCGGCATGACCGACACGCAGTTCTTCCTCGACGAAGGCAAGGCCGACCGTCTGGCCGCGCAGTACACACCGGGAGACGACCTGAAGATCGTGCTCGACGACCCCGCCGGTGCCGACAGCCGATGGGTGCAGGGGCCGAAGATCCTGTTCCGCGGCGCCGGCGGGCTGGTCTCCACGACCCGCGACTACCTGCGCTTCCAGCAGATGATGCTGGACGGCGGCGAGCTAGCCGGCGTACGACTGCTGGCGCCGGCTACGGTGAGCCTGATGATCGAGAATCACACCGGCGATCTGCCGCTGTGGCTACCCGGCCCCGGCATGGGATTCGGGCTCGGCTACGGCGTGGTGACGGATCGCGGCGGGGCGGCCACGCCGCTGTCGCCCGGCTCAGCCTACTGGGGCGGCGCCTACTGCACCCTGTCCTGGTTCGACCCGGAGCAGGAGCTGGTCGGCGTGCTGATGACCCAGGTACGACCGTACACTCACATCAACATCCGCCAGGACTTCCAGGTGCTGACCTACCAGGCGATCGTCGACTGATGTGCTGAGATTCCTGCGCATCTACGTGCTGCCCGGTGCGATCCTGCAGTCGGTGAACATTGCCGGCGGCTATGGCACCGGCCGCGAGCTGGTCGAATTCTTCACCCGCCACGGCATGGGCAACGGACTGGCCGGAATGCTTGTGGCCACGACGCTGATGTCGCTGATCTTCGCGTTGTCCCTGATGATCGCCCAGCGCTACCGGGTCTACGACTACCGATCGTTCTTCAAGGTGCTGCTCGGCCGCGCGTGGTTTCTCTTCGAGATGCTCGCGGTGCTGCTGTTCATCCTCGTGCTGGCGGTCATGGGGGCCGCCGCCGGCGAGATCCTCAGCCGCGAGTTCGGCCTGCCCCGCCTCGCCGGCGGCGCCGCGCTGCTGGTCGCGGTGGTGGTGCTGAACTTCTTCGGTCGCGACTGGGTGACCCGGGTGCTGGCGGGCTGGAGCGTGTTCCTCTACCTGGTGTTCGGCGCCTACTTCGTCAGCGTGCTCGCCAGTTCCGGGCCGATGCGCGACGGGACCTTCGCCTGGCACCTGGAATCGGCCTGGGCGGTTTCCGCCCTGCAGTACGCGCTCTACAACGTCGCCGGCATTCCGGTGATTCTGTATGCCGCCCGGGCCATCGAGAACGGACGCCAGGCGGTGGCCGCTGGGGTTGCCGGGGGCCTCATCACGATGATCCCGGCATTGATGTTCCACCTCAGCTTCGCCGGCGCCTACCCCGGGATCGTCACCGAGCAGCTGCCGGTGTACACCATGTTCGAGCGGTTGTCGGTGCCGCTGCTGAACACACTCTACCTGGTGGTACTGTTCGGCACCTTCGTGGAAACCGGCGCCGGCAACATCCAGGGCCTGATCGAGCGCCTCGACGCCTGGTGGCAGGAGCGCCGCGGCGCCACGCTGTCCCGGGGCGTTCACGCCGGCGTCGCCACGGTCGCGCTGGTGCTCGCCTCGCTGCTGTCGGCGGTGGGCGTGGTGGACCTGATCGCCGGCGGCTACGGGCGCATCGCCTGGGGGTATCTGGTGGTGTTCATCGTTCCGCTGTTCACGGTGGGGGTGTATCGATTGGTGCAGGGTCGCGATTCAGGACCATAGAGCCCACGAAGTCGTTGAATCGGCTGCAGCGGAACCCGCGGGGAGTGCTCGTGTTCACCACATCGAGATTGCACATTACAGTCGTGACAAACGACTCAATGTGCCTAGCATGGCCCGTCTCCTTCGCCAGGAGGTACGCCGATGCCGCGCCCTCTCGCAACACTCTTCTGGACGATGCGCTTCTGCGGACGCGCCACGGTTGCCGCAGCGCACACAACGGCCCGATACGGCTTACCGGCGGGCAATGAACGCCATGGCAAACACCCGTGACGGAGCCCCGCGTGGCCACCGCCGGCCGCAGCCCGCTCCTCGCCGCGATGTCGGTGCGGCCGTTCCGCTGGTTCTGGATCGCGACGGCGGTCTCGCTGCTCGGCGATCAGCTGACCCTGATCGCGCTGCCGTGGCTGGTGCTGAAGCTCACCGACGATGCCCTGGCGCTCGGCTCGGTCATCGCGCTGGCAGCCATTCCCCGTGCCGTGTTCATGCTGGTGGGCGGGGCGCTGACCGACCGCTGGTCGCCGCGCCGCGTGCTGCTCGCGTCAGCGCTCGCGCGCATGGCCCTCGTTGCCCTCATCGCCTATGCCACCTTCACAGGCCGCATCGACATGCCGTTCGTATACCTGGCCGCGTTGCTCTTCGGCCTGGCGGATGCGTTCAGCTTTCCGGCCCAGGCGGCCATGCCCCCTCGACTTCTGGACGACGACCAGCTCGCCGGCGGCAACGCTCTGGTGCAGGGCACGGCCCAGCTCAGCCTGGTGGTGGGGCCAGCCCTTGCCGGCGTGCTGATCGCGATGGCGAGCACCGGCGGCATCGAGCCGCAAACCATTGACAACCAGCGAGGCCTTGCGGTCGTCTTCGCCATCGACGCCCTCACCTTTCTGTTGCCGGCAATCGTGCTGAGCCTGATACGCGAGCGTCCCGGGCCGCAGGCGCCGGATGCTCAGAGTCTGACCGGTGCATTGCTGGAAGGGCTGGTACACACCTGGCGCGACCTCGGCCTGCGATACTTCGTCGGGATGCTGGCGATCCTCAGCCTGGTGTTCCGCGGGCCGTTCATGGTGGGCGTGCCGGCCTTTGCCGATCGCTACCTGGACCAGGATGCAGCCGGCTTCGGCACCTTGATGTCGGCACTCGGTATCGGCGCGATCATCGGCACGCTGCTCGCCGGGATGTTCAGCTGGCCCCGTGATGCACGGCTCGGCCTGCTGCTGGCGGTGGATTTTCTCGGCTTCGGCGTCGTCTTCCTGTCCATGACTCTGGTCGACGCGCTGTGGCCACTGGCGGCAGCGATCTGCGCAGCGGCCGTGGTGGACGGTGTGCTGACGATCCGCATCACCACCTGGATTCAGAGGCGGGTGCCGCGGCTGCTGCTCGGCAGGGTGATGAGCGTGCTGATCTTCTTCAATCTGGGGCTGTTTCCGCTGTCGAGCGCCGTGGCCGGCGCCGCGGCGGAGGTCGATCTGCGGATGATGATCGGCAGCGCCGGCGCGCTACTGATTCTCGTCGCGCTGGCCGGGATGGCGCTGCCAGGCGTCCGCCGGCTTGGCGAGCCCGCCGGACACGCGCAGCGCTGACTGCTTTGGATCGGAATCGGAAGAAAATTCTCCTTGGGCATCCATTGACCAGAACTAAGACGGTATCCATAAAGACGTGACTACCGTCGTTCATGACATCCCAGCAGAAGCTCAGCCCGCTGCCCCCCGGATCACTATGCACAACCCGGCCACCGCGTCAGCGACGGCTCACTCCGCCACGCCACGAGTGAATAGGCGACGCACGACACCAGCAGCGCCGGAAACACCTCGTGCAGCACCGTCCCCAGACCCGCGGCCAGCCAGCCGAGCAGCACCGCCACATCGAGCCCCATCGAGGTCAGCACCGCCGCCGAGTTTCCGCGCCGCCAGTGCAGACCGAACAGAATGGCCGGGAAGAAGCACACGGCGTACAGGCTGCCGGAGAAGATGGTGATCTCGACGATGCCTCCAGGCGGATCGAGCGCCACCACGGCGGCCACCACCGCCAGCCCGATCACCCCGACCCGGGTCCAGGCCAACGGCCGTGCCGCCGGACGGACGACTTCCACGACGTCCTTGTAGAGCACCGATCCGGCCGTCAGCAGCACGCTGTCCATGGACGACATCGCGGCGGCGACGATGGCGATGATGAGACAGTCGGCGGCCCACAGCGGGAACACGCCGGGGTCGTTCACCAGGGTGGGAACGATCAGGTCCGTGTCGGTCACGCCTTCCATTAGGAAGTGAGCGTACAGGCCCACCGGAAACAGACACCCTTGGATGACGGCGATTCCGACGATGGCCACCCACATGCCGGTGCGCACGCTGCGCTCGTCCTTCAGCGCGTAGAAGCGCGACACCTGGCGCGGATCCACCAGCAGCTTCAGCGATCCGGACAGGGCGATACCGAGCAGGACCACGAAGGGCAAGCCGGGGCTCCAGGAGAAGAGGTTGGCGGTGGTCGGCCGCTCCGCCAGCTCCGGCAGGCGGCCGATGCCACCGGCCGCGTCGGTGACGAAATAGAAGATGGTGATCGAGCCGAGCACCATCAGCGCGCCCTGCAGCACGTCGGTGCGCACCACGGAGAGAAAGCCGCCGACGGACGTGTAGAGCATGACGATGACCAGGGTCACCGCAACCGCCGCCTCGTAGCGGATGTCGAAGAACATCTGAAACAGCGAGCCGGCGCCTTTGAAGATGGCCACCAGATACAGCAGGCTGGAAAACAGAATGACGACTCCGGAGGCGAGGCGCAGGGCGCGGCCGCCGGCGCCGAAGCGCTGGTGCAGATAGTCAGGCAGGGTCAGCGCATCCCAGTGGCTGGTGAAGCGCCGCAGCCGCGGCGCCACCGTAGTCCACGACAGCCAGGTGAAGGCGACGATGAGAATGGCGAGGGAAAACCAGGGCAGCCCGTACTCATAGCCCTTGCCGGCATGACCGACGTAGCTGTTGGTGCTGGCGAACGTCGCGAAGAACGACACGCCCAGTGCCAGTCCGCCCATGTTGCGGCCACCGACGTAGTAGTCATCGAGGTCACGGGTGCCGCGCCGCCCGAGGCGGGCGTGGTGCAGCAGCATCGCTGTGTACGCGACGAACAGCAGCCCGGCCAGCCAGTGCTCGCGCAGCCACCCCAGATCGATCCCCGCGGTCTCCGCCACACAGCCTCCCGGCGCACGCCCATCGACAGTCTATCCGCAGCCACGGCAGCGAGGGCAATCGGTCGCATCGGCTGACGCGCGTCTGCTGACGCGCGTCGACGATGCCGGTATCCTTTCCGGCCTGGACGGAGGCCGAATGCGATATCTGCTGCAGCTGCTGATCCCCGCGTTGATCTTCGTCGCCGTGGTCTACGTGCTGACGCGCGCCCGCCGCGGCAGCACGAGCGAACCGGACCGGCCCGCGGAGCGCACCTCCGACACCGGCCCGTTCATCGTCATTCTCGCGATCAGCGCGCTGGTGGCGCTCGGCACCGGCTACCTGCTGATGAGCTTTCTGAACTGACGGAACCGCGCACATGATCACCGTGAACCCCAATCACAACGGATTCGGCGCCGCCATCAGCGGTGTTGATCTCAGTGCGCCCCTGGCCCAGGACGACGTCGACGCCATCCGCACGGCCTGGCTCGCACATCAGGTGGTGTACTTTCCCGACCAGCCCATGAGTCACGAAGATCTGGAGCGGTTCACCCGCTACCTCGGCGATTGGGGCGACGATCCCTACGTGGCGCCCATCGACGGCCATCCGCACATTCTCGAAGTGCGCCGCGATCCGGACGAACCGGTGGCACCGTTCGGCGGGGCCTGGCACTCGGACTGGTCGTTTCAGGCGACGCCACCGGCGGCGACCATCCTCCACGGCAAGGTGATTCCGCCGGTTGGCGGCGACACCTGGTACGCCGACGGCTATGCCGCCTACGCCGCGCTCAGCACCGCCGAGCGCGCCGAGCTCGACGGCCTCACCGCCCTGCACAGCGCGCGCCGGCCCTACAGCCACGAAGGCTACAAGGCGGGCCGCGGCGATCAGCGCAGCATGAAGATCCTGCCGAGTGACGAAGCCTGGAAGGTTCAGGAACATCCACTCGTGCGCACTCACCCGGAGACCGGCCGCAGGGCGCTGTGGGTGAACGCGGTCTACACCATTGGCGTGAAGGGCCTGCCCGAGGCGGATTCCGATGCGCTGGTAAAGCGTCTGTGTCGCCACGCCACCGAAGAGCGCTTCGTCTACAAGCACCGCTGGGCGCAAGACATGCTCACCCTGTGGGACAACCGCTCGGTGCAGCACTGCGCCCAGGGCGGCTACGATGGCCACCTGAGGGTCATGCACCGCACTACGGTTGCCGGCGACCGGCCAGCCTGACGTCCGCGAACCACCGGCCCTCAGGCTGTGGGATTGTCCGAACGGGTTCGCTAAGGTGTCGAAGAACGAGTCCTCGCAGCGAGGCAGCCGGGCCATGACCGAACCGCTCAGGGAACGCCGCAGAGCCCTCTTGCAGGAGCTCGAGCAGGTGGACGCCGCCCTGGCTGCGACGACGCCGGAAGGGTCCCCGGTCGACGCCTCCTGGCGACGCGCGGCGGAGGCGGCACCGCAATACCTGGCGCTGCTCGACGGTACCCGGCGGGTGCGCTACGTCAATCGTCTGCAGCCCGGCGTCCGGGCGCTCGACGGCCGCTCGATCTTTGAGTTCCTGCCCGCCGGCCAGCACACCGAGCTGCGCCGGATCATGGACGACGCCGTAGCCAGCGGACTGCCCCAGTACTTCGAAAGCGAAGGCTCGGGGACCAACGGTGAGCCCGCCTGGTACAGCAACTGGATCGTCCCGGTGAGCGGCCATGAGGACGTGCGCCTCGCGGTGATCGCCGCGGACGTCACCCACGAGCGCCAGATCGTGCGCGAGCACGAAGACGACCGAAGCCTGCTGGAGTCTCTGGTCACTCACGCCCCGGACAGCGTTCTGGTGGTGGGACGCGATCACCGGATCCAGTTCATCAACCGTACCCGCGCCGACCGTCCGCTGGAGGACGTCGTGGGACAGCGCGCGGAGAGCTTCGTCACCGCCGAACATCGCGATCAGGTGCATGCCGCCATCGAGCACGTCTTCGAGACGGGCCGTCCCACCTCCTACGAGACCCGGGTAGAAGCCGACGAGGGAGAGGCCTGGTTCTCGGTGCGGGTCGGACCGGTGATACAGGGCGATCGGGTCGGCCGGGTGAGCATGGTGTCCACGGAGATCACCGACCGGGTGATCCGGGAACGCGCCCGCCGCGAGGAGCAGTCGCAGCTGGCCGAAAGCGAACGACGCTTCCGCACCCTGGTGGATCACGCCCCGGAGGCCCTGGTGATCTTCGACGTCGACAACGGCCGCTTCGTCGACGTCAACGACAACGCCTGCCGCCTGTTCGGTCTTAGCCGGGCGCAGCTCCTCGAGCGCGGCCCCGGCGAGGTCAGCCCCGAGCTGCAGCCTGACGGCTCGTCGTCGGGTGTGGCCGCGATGTCACGCATTCAGGACTCGGTGGAGGGCAGACCGTCGGTGTTCGAGTGGACCCACTGCGACGCCTCCGGCACACCGATTCCCTGCGAGGTGCGTCTGGTGCGGCTGCCTCACAAGGATCGGCGCTGGGTGCGCGGCAGCATCATCGACATCAGCGAGCGCAAGGAGGCGGAAGCGGAACGCGAGCGCCTGACCCTGGAACTCGCCCAGGGCCAGAAGCTGCAGGCGCTCGGCCAGCTCACCGGCGGCGTCGCCCACGACTTCAACAACCTGCTCACCGTGATCATGGGCAGCATGGAACTCATCGACATCGATTCCCAGACGAGCGAGCGGGTCAGGGCCCACGCGCGTCAGGCCCTGGCCGCCTGCGAACGGGCCGCGGCGCTGACCCAGCGGCTCCTGGCGTTTGCGCGCCGGCAGCCGCTGCGTCCGCAGATCGTCGACATGAACGCGCTCGTGACCGAAACGGAAGCTCTGCTGCGCCGCACCCTCGGCGGCGGCATCCGCATCGCCACCCGACTCGCCGAGGGGCTCTGGTCGTGCGAGGCGGACCCGGCCCAGCTCGAGAACGTGGTTCTCAACCTCGCCATCAACGCCCGGGACGCCATGCCGGACGGTGGCAATCTGACCATCGAAACGGCCAACGTCACGTTCGACGGCACGGGTGCCGCCGATGACGACGACGTCGCCCCCGGCGCCTACGTGCACCTGAGCGTGCACGACGACGGCTGCGGCATGGACGATGCCGTGCTGCGTCAGGTGTTCGAGCCGTTCTTCACCACCAAGCCGGCGGGACGCGGCAGCGGCCTCGGCCTCAGCATGGTCTACGGATTCGTCAAGCAGTCCCGCGGCCACGTGCGCATTCACAGCGAGCCCGACTCGGGTACCCGGGTCGACGTGTTCCTGCCGCGCAGCCGCTCCGTGGCCGCACCGGCGCCGAGGAGCGCCGCCGCCTCCGGCGTCGTTCCCCGGGGCGAGGACCGCCTCGTGCTGGTGGTGGACGACGAAGCGGCGGTGCGCGCGCTGGTGCTTCAGAGCCTGGGCCGGCTCGGCTATCGCACGGTCGAAGCCGCCGACGCCGCTGCGGCTCTGGATCACCTCGGCCGCAATCCGGACATCGCCCTGCTGCTGTCCGACGTGAGCCTCGGCGGCGGCGTCTCCGGACCGGAACTCGCGCGCCGGGCCCAGGCCCTGCGGCTGGGGCTGCCGGTGCTGTTCATGTCGGGTTACGCCCAGGACGCCATGCGCGACGGCGGCAAGGTGCCGCCGGACATGGTCCTGCTGGAGAAGCCGTTCACCCACGACCAGCTCGGTCATGCCGTGGGGCGCGCGCTTCGCGGCGCCGGCAGCCCTCGAGCGCCGGGAGCATGAGCGACGACGTCCACTTCATCCTGCATGCGCGCCTCGCGGCCGATTGCCGGGAACTCGGCGATCTGCGCCTGTCGCGCCTGCTGCTCATGGACGACAGCCGTTTTCCCTGGTGCATCCTGGTACCGCGGCGCCCCGGACTCAGTGAACTGCACCATCTGGCCGCTGCCGATCGCACCGCGCTGCTCGATGACATCGACGCCGTCTCACAGGCCCTGCTGACCATTCCGCGGGTCGGCAAGCTGAATGTCGGCGCGCTCGGCAACGTGGTGGCGCAGCTGCACGTGCACGTGGTGGGCCGCCACCGGGACGATGCCGCGTGGCCGGGCCCCGTGTGGGGCTCCGGCCCCGCGGTGCCGTACACGCCGGATGCCCTGGCCGAGCGGACCGACGCGCTGCGTCAGGCGCTCGGCCTCGTCGGCTGAGGTGCCCTCACGCGCGCTCCCGGGCGCGCCGTCGGCGGAACGCGAGGACCACCGACGCCAGCAGGATCAGACCCCAACCGACGACCATGACCGGCAGGACCCGGCTGATCTCGCTGCCGAGCGAGAACACGTCCGGCAGGCCGGTCTGCCAGAAGACCCAGTGAAACCCGAGCGTCGAGGCGAGCCGACTGTTGCCGGTCACCAGAGCGATGATGGCGTCGCCGGTGTCCGGGTTGATCCGCACGGTGGTGTTGATGGCCGGCTCGTTGCCGCCGTCGTGACCGAACACGTGGTCGCCGCCCGGAGTGGGGGCGTAGAGAATGGTGCCGAGGCCCCAGATGCCCTGTCCGAGCACGCTGATCTGCGGTACGCGCATGGCATCGATGGTCGCCTGACGCAGTGGTCGTGAGGCAACGGATTCGCTCTGCGGCAGCTGCGCGCGGACGAATCTGATCAGATCTGAAGCCGATGCCGACAGCCCGGTGGCGGCCCTGCACGCATAGCGGTAGTACGGGCCCGGCCGGCCGCTGGCGGTGTACGACACCGCCGCACCGGGCAGGTCGCCGAGAAACGCGTAGCTGGCAGTGGACATGCCGAGCGGCGCAAACAGCGCCCGCCGCAGGTAGGCGTCGAACGGCTCCCCGGAAAGGTCTTCCACCAGCAGTTCGAGGATCAGATAGCCGCCGCCGGAGTAGCGCCATTCGCTGCCGGGCTCGAGCCCCACGGCGATGCGCGCCGGCTTCCCGGAAGAGGCGCGCGGCTCGCGCAGCGACTCGAGCAGCGTCGGCACGGCCTCGTCGCTGCGATGATCCGCGAAACCGAGACCGTCCGTAAGACCGGCGGTGTGGCTCAGCAGCCGCCGGGCAGTGACCCCGGAATTGTCGAAACCGCTCTCCGGCAGCTGCCAGCGCCGCAGATAGTCCGCCACCGAACGGTCCAGATCCAGGCTGCCGGATTCGACCAGGGTCATCACCCCCCATGCCGTGATCCATTTGCTCAGCGACGCGAGGGGAAAGACCGTGTCGCGGTCCACGCCCGCGCCGATGCTCGCGTAGTGCTCACCGGAAATCGCACCGTTGTCGAGCAGAACCAGGGCGACCTGACCGCGGTTGTGCTCCTCGACCAGGGCGCGCGCGGCCGCCAGGAAGCCGTCGGCATCGTCGGCAGCCGCGAGCGGCTGCCGCCACCAGCCGAACATCGCGCCGGCTGCCAGCACCGAACCCCAGAGCAGCACCGCGGCCAGGGTCGCCAGCGCCGCTTTGACGTAGAACATCAGCGCGTCGCCGCGTGGTCTGAAACGAGGGACAGGCGCATGGCGCAGCGGCCGTCGAGGCCCCGTGCCGCCTCGCCGGCCAGAACGCCGGCCAGACGCGGGCCGGCATCCCCAGCGGTCAGCGGACGGAATCCGAGGTGCCGGTAGAAGGGGGCGTTCCAGGGCACGTCGCGAAACGTCGTCAGCGTTACCGCGGCCAGGCGGCGGCCGCGGGCGCTGTCGATGGCAGTCTGCATCAGGCGCCGCCCCAGTCCCCGACGCTGATGCTCGAGATCCACCGCCAGCTCCCAGACATGCAGTTCCCGGTCGACGATCTCGGCGATGACAAAGCCCACGGGTACCTCGTCGGAGACTGCCACCCACGAGGTTCCGGCCGCCACCATCTCGGCATGGTCGGCCGCCGACGTGGCGGGCTCGTCGGCGAGCCAGGCCAGCGGCGCCATGCTCCGGAACAGCTGGCCCGACCAGCGTTCCACCGCAGGCAGCCGCGCTATGTCCTGCAACGTCGTCGCGCGGATCCGGATCGACGCCGTCACGACTCCCGGCTCAGGTGCGCGAGCGCTGCGCCGCTGGCTTCCCAGTTGGCGCCATCGAAGGGTTCCAGCTCGAAGTGCGCCGGCATCTCGTCCAGGCAGCGCACGTTTACCGAGTAGCCGTCCGGGTTGGAGCGCGGCACGTAAAACGGGCGCACGCCGCAGTGCCGGCAGAAATAGTGCTGTGCGACCCCCGTGTTGAACGTGTAGGTGGCGAGGGCGTCCTCGCCGCTCACCAGGCGCAGCGCCGAACGTGGCACGATCAGGTGGATGAACCCGGTCTTGCGGCACATCGAGCAGTTGCACTCGTGGCAGACGGGGCGTGCGTCGGCCTCGACCTCTATGCGCACAGCCCCGCAGTGGCAGCCGCCAGCGTAGCGCACGACGCTACATACGCTCGAGGATCGTCGCCGTGCCCATGCCGCCGCCGGTGCACATCGCCACCAGAGCGGTGGATTTGTCCAGCCGCTCCAGGGTGTCGACGGCAGTACCGATGAGCATACCGCCGGTGGCCCCGATGGGGTGGCCGAGAGCGATGGCTCCGCCGTCCACGTTGACCACGTCGTGGGACACGTCCAGATCCTTCATGAACTTGAGCACCACCGCCGCGAACGCCTCGTTGATCTCCCACAGATCGATGTCGTTCTTGGTCATGCCGGCCTTGTCCAGGCAACGCTGCGCCGCGGGACCGGGGGCGGTGAGCATGATCAGCGGCTCGGTGCCCGCCGTCGCCGCCTGGCGGATTCGCGCGCGCGGCTTCAGCCCGTGGGCCCTGGCGTAGTCCGGGCTGACCACCAGCACCGCGCTGGCGCCATCCACCACGCCGGACGAGTTGCCGGCGTGATGCACGTGAATCACCTTGTCGACGTCCGGATAGCGGTCCTTCGCCATCTCGTCGAACGCCTTGGGAAAACCGTCGACGTGGGCCGCACCCATGGCTTCGAAGGACGGCTTGAGCCCTTCCAGGCTCTCCAGCGTAGTGCCGGGGCGGGGATGCTCGTCGCGATCGAGGGCCAGGGTGCCGTCCTCGTTGCAGATCGGTACCAGCGCGTTCTTGAACCGGCCCGCCTCGATGGACGCCAGCGCCCGGGTCTGGCTCTCCACCGCGTAGCGGTCGACATCTTCGCGGCTGAAACCTTCGATGGTGGCGATGAGGTCGGCGGAGATACCCTGGGGCACCTGGGGATGCAGCTTCAGCAGATGTTCGTTGTTGGCATGGAAGCCGTTGGCATGCAGCGGCGCATAGCGCGACATGAACTCCACGCCGCCGGCCACCACCGCTTCCTGCTGACCGGACATCACGCCCATGGCGGCGAAGTTGACCGCCTGCTGGCCGCTGCCGCAGAAGCGATGCAACGTCACCCCGGTCACGCTGATCGGCCAGCCGGCATCGAGCACCGACATGCGGGCGATGTCGTGCGCGTGATCGCCGCTGCCGGTACCGCAACCGGCCACCACGTCCTCGATGTCGGCGGGGTCGAATCCGACCCTGTCTTTCAGGCCGTTCAGCACCTGCGCCAGGCAGCGCTGCGGATGGATATGGCTCAGGCTGCCCACTCCGGGCTTGCCGCGGCCCCGCGGTGACCGAACGGCATCGATGATCCAGGCTTCACGCATGTCGAGTTCCCCCAGGTAGCGCTGTCAGAGATAGGTCAGCGGTCGATTCTACCCAGCGCGCGAATCGCCCGTCCAACGGGCTGCCGCGGCCCGGTATGGACGGCGCGCCGTCACCTGGCCTGCGCCGGTCGCGAAGGGGCCGACGTCTCCATCAGCTCGATCCAGCCCGTCAGCCAGCCACGCACGATGATCTTCTGCGGGACCAGCAGATCGTCGTGCCGGACCAGAAACAGATCGAGTTCGAAGCTGTCGTCGTCGTCGTCGATCACGGTGAAGCGGCAGCTGGCTGCTTCGTGCTCGATCCGGTTCAGCCGATAGACGTGCCGGCCGGTGTGCAGGATCTGCCCGTCGTCGCAGCGCGGCTGCACGAACAGCGCGCTGATCAGGTCCGGAAACGCCGGCGCAGTCCGCGTCGGCCGCAGTTTACCGTTCTTGGTCACCCTGAGCTCCCCGTCGCTTACCACCACCCGGCGCGTCTTGCTGCGGTCGCTCTCGGTGTACGCGAACGCCTCGGGATGGCGCTCGGTTCCCTGCAACCGACCTTCCGCAGAGAAGCGGTTGCGCCAGTTGCCGAAGACAATGAGCACGCCGTTCGAGCGGGCGTCGCCGGCGACCCGGTAGCGGCCGTCCACGACGGCCACGGTCACCGTGGCCTCCCCCACCGGCGCGCCGGCAACGAAACCGCGGTAGGTCAGCCGGGCGTCGGCCGTCGGCGCTGCCCGGGCGCCTGCGGGCGCGGCCAGGCAGGCAAGGATCATGGTGACGATTCCGCAGAGGAGCGTGTTGCTCTTCACGGTCGCGGGATCGGATTGACGAACTGCGGCACGTCGTAGCCCCGCTGCACCGCGGGCCGGTCGGCGATCTGCAGATACCAGCGCTTCAGGTTCGGAAACTCAGTCCAGTCGATTCCCTGCCACTCGTAGCGGGAGATCCACGGCCAGGTCGCCATGTCGGCGATGGAGTAGCTGCCGGACAGGCAGTCGCGGTCGGCGAGGCGCGCGTCGAGCACGCCGTACAGGCGCCGGGCTTCGGCGCGATAGCGCTCCTCTGCATAGGGCGCCCTGCCGGGATTGAAGTGGAGAAAGTGGTGGGCCTGGCCGAGCATCGGTCCGACCCCGCCCATCTGCAGCATCAGCCACGACACCGTGTCCCAGCGGTCATCGCCCCAGAAGCGGTCGTGCTGCTCGGCCAGGTACAGCAGGATCGCGCCGGACTCCATCAGCGACCGGCCGCTGCCGGTGTCGACGATTGCCGGGATCTTGCCGTTGGGACTGATACGACGGAAGGCTTCCGCGTGCTGTTCTCCCTTGCCGATGTTGACGGCGTGGACCCGGTAGTCGAGCCCGAACTCTTCCAGAGCGATGGACACTTTGCGGCCGTTGGGCGTGGGCCAGGTGTAGAGCTCGATCATGTCAGGCGGCCGCCGAGCGCTGGATGGCCGGCGGATCGAAGACCAGGGTCGGCCAGCCGCGCTGCCCGGCGAGCCGCGCCAGGGTTGCCTTCGGATTCACCACCACCGGCCGGCCAACGGCTTCCAGCAGCGGCAGATCGTCGCTGCTGTCGGAATAGAAGGTCGCGGCCTGCAGGTCGGTCCGGTGCTCACCGGCGACGTGCTGGGCAGCCTTCAGTTTGCCGACGCCGAAGCACGGCAGCGCCAGGCCGGTAACGCGACCGTTCTCCACCTCGATTTCCGTGCAGCACAGGCCGTCCACGCCCAGCTCCCGCGCCACCGGCGCGGCCTGGTAGCGGGTAGCGGAGGTGACGATGAAGACCGCGTGCCCGGCCCGCCGATGGGAGTCCACCAGCCGGCGCGCCTCGGGATAAATCCAGCCCTGAACCCGTTGCCGGAAGGCACGCTCGCCGAGTTCGGTCATGGCCTGTTCGGATAGGCCGGCCAGGTCCCGAACCGTGGTTGTCAGCAGCTCGTGGTAGTCGGCGCGGCCGAGACCGTACCCCAGCAGCACTCCCGCGGACGACAGGAAACGCCGCACCGAAACCGACCCGCTGCGCATGCGCTCCCAGGCCAGGGCGGTCACCGAGTAGCCGGCGATCAGCGTTCGATCCAGATCGAAGAAGGCGATCGTCCCCGCCCCGCCGGCCTGTACTCCGGCCAGGTAGTGCTCGAAGTCCGCCTGGCCGACGTCGCTCGCGCGCCGCAGCCGCCCGCGCCGGATCATGGCGCAGGCTCAACCGCTTGCGGATCGTGGCGCATGTGCATCAAACGGATCCTCGTCGACTTCACGGCCAACCGCGCACGGTCCCCGTGCAGCGAAGGGTAAGACCGAAGGCGCCGGCGATCAAACCGCATTGCGGACGCGGTTTCGTGAACTGGGTCACGGGCTCACAGACCGCGGGTTGTGGCCGGCGGCGCCTCGACCACACTTAGCTCGAGGGGCACCGGCTGCGCGCTCCGCCGTCTGCACAAGGCCCGACTGCATGATCCAACTCACGCTGTGGACCATATCACCGCTGCTGGTCACGCTGGTGGCGGTGGGCATCTATCTGCGCCTCGCCCGTAAGCCGCGCGTGCCCGGAATGCCGGCCATCCTGGCGCTGCTGGCCACCGTGGTATTCTGGTCCGGCTGCCAGTTCCTGGAATCCCTGTTCGCCGACCTCGAAACCAAGCTGCTGGCGCTGAAGCTGTCCGTCGTCGGCATCGCCCTCGCCCCGGTGCTGTGGTTTCTGTTCGCCCTGACCTACACGCGCCGGCAGATGCACGTCTCCGCCCTGGTTCGCAACCTGTTGAGCGTGATTCCGCTCATCACCATCGTGCTCGCCGTTACCAACGACTGGCACCAGCTGATGTGGCGCGACGCGCGACTCATGCTGGTTCAGGGCTTCGTCGCGCTGATCACCGAGCGCGGCCCGTGGTTCTACGTTCACGTTCTGTACGCTTACGGGCTGATGATGGTGGGCACCACCATCCTCGCCTACGGACTTGCCACCACGACCCGCCTGGTGCGGCCGGTGATCGGCGTAGTCCTGGCGCCGCTGGTGGTGTTCGCCGCCAACCTGCTGTTTCTGCTGCCCGGCAATCCGGTGCCCTGGTTCGACATCACCACACTCGGCCTGGTCGCCGGCGCATTGATCCTGGATCTCGCCGTGCTCCGCTACGGCGTCTTCGACGACATACCCGTGCTCCGCGACCGGATTCTCGAACAGCTCGGCGACGGCGTGGTCGTGGTCAATCAGGTCGGCATCATCGTCGACGTGAATCAGGCGGCGCTGGCGCTTCTGCAGAGCGACCGGGCCAGCGCGCGCCGTACGCCGCTGGCCGCGCTCCTGCCCTCGCTGGAGCTGGAACGGCTGATTGCCGGCGCCGCGGACAGTCTGGAGGTTCAGGCCAGGGGCCGCTGCTACGACGTGACGGCGTCCAGGCTCGACGGCACGAGCCCCGCCTCCGACGTGGTTCTGGTATTCCGCGACGTGACCGTGCGCCGCGATACCGAACTGGCGCTCCGGGTCGCCCAGGACGAACTGCAGCGCCTGGCGCACACCGATTCGCTGACCGGCCTGAACAACCGGCGGCTGTTCATGGACCGGCTCGACGAAGAGACGCGGCGGGTGCAGCGCCACGGCGGCTGCCTGTCGGTGCTGCTGGTGGACCTGGACCACTTCAAGCTGATCAACGACCGTCACGGCCACGGGGCCGGCGACCGGGTGCTGCGCGCCGCGGCCCAGCAGACCCTGGCGGTGAAACGCCTGAGCGACGTGGCGGCCCGGGTTGGCGGAGAGGAATTCGCGCTGCTGCTGCCCGCCACCGACGCCGTCGGCGCGGTGCGCCTGGCCCAGCGCCTGCGCAGCGCCATCGAAACCATCGACACCGGACTACTAGTGAGCGGCGCCGAACCCGTAACCGCCAGCATCGGCGTCGCCACCGTCACGGCCGGCCGCGACGATCCGATCGGCGTGCTGCGGCGCGCCGATCAGGCCCTCTACCAGGCCAAACACGATGGCCGCAACCGGGTCTGTGAAGCGGCCTGACTCCACCGGGGCGCTGCGCGATCTGATGGGACGATCGCGCCGTTCACCAGGGTCCCGCTCGCAGGGTCAGGGTCAGCGCCCCACCGCCGGACACGGCCTGATAGGACACGGTCATCGGCGGCCGCGCCGGATTCATGAAGGCCTCGTGCATGAAGGCAGCCACGAAGTGGCCCACCGCGAGACCGACGAGCACGTCGGTGGCGTAGTGCTTGCGCGCCTCCACCCGGGCCCAGCCGGTTCCGGCGGCAATCCCGTGCAGGCCGAGGCGCAGCGAGGTATCCACCCACATCGGTAGATCCAGGTAGTCGAGATTCCGCCGCGCCAGGGCGGCGGCCGCCGCGGCGGACCCGGCGTGGCCGGAGCTGAAGCTCCGATCGTCGCTGGCGTCCGGGCGCCGCCGCCCGGCCGCGCTCTTGATGCCGCCGGTGACTGCGTTCTCCAGTCCCAGGGCAGCGACGCCCACCGTCAGGCCCCCCGCTTTCCCGGCCAGAGAATCGCTCGGCGCCACCAGGGCCGTCACCAGCCAGGCAGCGTTCGCGATCCGCCGCAGATCGTCACTGGCGGACTCGGCATCGGCACCGAACAGCGGTTGCCGGTCCGCGGCCCAGTCGGAGAGATCCTGATCCAGATCGCCCACGGACAGCACCGCCGCCGCGGCCAGCGGCGCCCAGGTGCCCGGCGAACGTGCCGCCGACACGGCGGCAGCGCCCAGTTCTCCCGCGCTCGGCCAGCGCGCGCCCCAGGGTTCCCGGGTCTGTCCGGCGCAGCCGCCGAGCCACGTCAGACACCACAGCACTACGGCGGCGGTGCGCCGTCCGCAGCGATGTGGCTGGCTATTCGCTCGCGGCACCGTCGCCGGCCGGCTCCGCCGCGGCGCCGACGAGCGCCGCCCGGTCTTCCAGCAGCCGCCCGGCCTGATGAGCGGCCAGGCCGAACACCGCGCCCTCGCGGCGCGACGAACGCACCGCGTAGCTCTCGTCATCGGCGGCGCCATACAGGGTCAGGATGTAGTCGCCGGCACGGTCGCTGATGCGGAATTCAGCGGTCGGTTCCACGCCGTCTGCGGGCGCCGGCGCGGTTCCGCTGACCCGCAGCTCGGCGAACCGGCGCACCAGTTCGGCGGCCGCCTCGGAGTCGGCATCGCCGTCCACGAGACGCCAGTCGGGCTCGCCGCGTTCCAGGCGCCACTCGCCGACACGTTCGACCGCGACCACATCACCCTCGGGCTGCAGCAGGGTCCTGTCGAGCCACTCGTCAGTCTCGGTGGGAAACTGGTAGTTGGACAGCGCGACGCTGAATACTGAGTCGGCGTCCGCCGCCCGGGCATGCACTTTCTGGAAGCCCGGCGAGGTGCCGAGATAGAGATCGGCCAGAGTCTCGCCGGCGCCGCTGAGCACCAGGTGTCGCTGGTGGTTTTCCTCGGTGACTTCGAAACGCTCACGCGCGCCCGCGCTGGTCGCCACCGCCCAGGACGCCTCGACGCCGGCGAGCTGCTCGAGCACCTCGGCGACCTTGGCCGCGTCTGCGGGCAGGCCGCTGGGGAGCTCCCAGCCATCGCCCGCCCGGCGGATGATCACGGCCGCGGCGTCGTCCGCGCCGCTCACGCGGAGTTCATCCACGGCCGGGGGGGAGAACGCGAGCAGGGTTTCCGGCGCGGCATCGCCCGCACCGGCGCGAGCAAACCAGACCAGCGCGACGATGATCAGCTGCAGCCCCAGCAGCACCCCGAGAAGACTGATGCGACCGTTCATGCCGCGCCCTCCGCCAGCCAGCCCCGATAGCGTTGCTCGTCGCGGCGCACGCGCCGCCGGTGCCAGAGGAAAACCAGCGCCACGCCGCCGAGGGCGAGCAGGTAGTTCAGAGTCTCCAGGCCCACCTGCTGGGAAGCCTCCAGCGGCGGCAGGGTACGATTGAAGTGGCCGCGCGCGCGGATGTCGAGCAGGCTGCGATCCTCGAGGGAGAAGTCCACCACGTTGGCCATCAACTCGACGCTGTTGCCGTAGATGGTGCCTTCCGCGGAACCGATCACCCGCAGCACCTGATCGGCGAGAAAATCGTTGGAGCCGAACACGAACAGTCGCGCCGACTCCGGCGAGCGGTCGATTACGCTGGAAACCACCCCGAGCTCGTCGGCGGTGCTGGCGGCGGCGTCTTCCTCGTCGTCGAGAGTGGCCGCCTCGATGTCCGTCGCGTCGTCCCCGGCAAGGTCCGACTCGGCAACGTCGAGCAGCGGCGAACTCCTGCTGGCAAACGCCGACTCGAAGCGACCTTCCAGCAGCACGCCCAGGGCGCGCGCTGCGCGCTCCCCCTGGGGTTCGAACCCGGACAGACCCGCTTCCGTGATGCGCGGCATGACGTCGGGATCCGTGGAGATCCAGCTCTCCGGCGAACTCTCGAGCAGGGTGGTCACCTGGCGCGCCGTGCCCTGCGCAACGGCCACTTCGAGGGGCGACGCCCATGCCACGGTGACCTGCGGCAGAGCGGCAGTGACCGGGGCGGCTTCGTTCAGTCCCGGCGGCCGCACGTCGACGAAGTAGGGATAGTCGAGCATGACCATTTCCTGAAAACTGAACCCGCCCACCTGGCGGGTCACGGGCGCCGGAAACGCCGCGTTCTGCGGGTCCATGACCATGCCGTCGCCGACGCTCACAGCGTTTCCGGCAAGCCAGTCTTCGAGTCCGGAGCGGCGCGGTTCCGCGACGATGGACTGCTGGGTGAAGCTGGCCGAGTAGCTGCTCGTGGCGAGCACCACGGTGCCCCCCTTCATCAGGAACTGATCGACGGCGAACACCTGGCGCTCGTCGAAATCCTGGGGGTCCACGACCAGCAGCAGTTCGGCAGTGGCCGGCACGGTGCCGTCGCTGAGGTCGCTCTCGACCACCTCGAAGTCCCTGGACAGAAAGTCCTGAAGCTGACGGAAGCTGTTGCCCGGCGCCTGCTGCGGCATGCCCATCATCGGCGGCGGCGCTTCCGGCGCCACCAGCGCCACCGTCTTCAGCAGCCCGCTGGCGAAGCGCTCCAGGCCGTTCTCGATGGCGCGCCGGGTGGCGTCCGCCGACAGCGCTTCGGGCAGCGGCACCTGCAGCAGCGTGCCGCCGTTGGTCAGGGTCAGGTAGAAGTAGAAGGCGTTCGTATCGAACAGGCTCGTGGCCATGGGCTGGAAACCGTAGTCCTGCTCGATCTGCAGCGCCAGGCTGCCATCGCCGGCCTGAGGATCGAGGATCTCGGCGGAGAACTTGTCGCCGGCCTCGGCGGAGAGGTCCTCGAGGACCTGCTGCAGGGTGCCGCGGAACCCGGCCAGCGCCGGCGGCAGCAGCGGGTCCGCCGACAGGTAGCCGACGAAGCGCACCGGTTGCTGAATCGCATCGAACACGCTGCCGCCGCCCTGAAAGCCGTAGAGCACCTGTTTGATGCTGCGGGTAATGTCGAACTCCGGATTGCGCAGCTGCACGTCCAGCTCCGACTCGCTCACCACCTTCACTTCGATGAGGTCACGGAACGAAAGCACCTCGTACTCGTCGCCGTAGCTCACCAGCACATCGAAGTAGGAGTTCACCAGGCTCGACTGGTAGCGGTCGGCCACCTGGAACGGCACCGGCCGAATGCCGTACTTGCTGTTGGCTTCCTCCTCGAGTTCCGGATTGCGCGCCGGATCGATCAGCTCCACGCGAACCTTGCTGCCACCGGCGACCTGGTACTCCTCGAGCAGATCGCGCATCTGCGGGACCAGGGGTGCCAGCAGCGGATGGGTCTGGCTGCTGAAGTAGCCGCGAATGAGCAGAGGTTCCCGGAGCTGAGCCAGGTAGCTCCTGGTGGCGTCGGAGATCGAGTAGATGCTGCCCTGGGTGACGTCGGCGCGCAGCGCGGTGAGCTGGGACAGCCAGACGTTGGCGGCCAGCAGATTCGCCACCAGCAGCGCGGTGCCGACGATCCAGCCGCGGTGGCGCGGCTGCGCGCCGTCCCGCGCCCAGCGCTGCACCTCGAGGGCATAGACGTTGAGGGTCAGGAACACGGCCAGCAGCGAAACGTAGTAGTAGAGATCGCGCACATCGAGCACGCCACGGGTGATGGACTCGAAGCGCGCCCCGGTGCCGAGCCCGCGCAGCACGTCGGCCCAGGCGCCGCCCACCAGGTTGGTCAGCACCGGGCTGCCGATCAGGTAGAACGCGCCGGCGACGAAGGACGCCACGATCAGGCTGACGATCTGGCTGTCGGTGCGAGCGCTGACGAACAGGCCAATGGCGAGGTAGGCGCCGCCGAGCAGCATGGCCGCCAGATAGCCGGCAAGCACCGGCCCCCAGTCGAGGTCGCCGATGGCGCCCACGGTGACCGGCAGAGGCAGGGTCAGCAGCAGCGCGACCGCGAGCAGCGTCCAGCAGGCGAGGAACTTGCCGAGCACGAACTCCCAGCCGCTCACCGGCAGCGTCGCGACGAATTCGAGGGTGCCGGTGCGGCGCTCCTCGCTCCACATGCGCATCGTCAGGGCCGCCGACAGGAAGATCAGCAACACCGGCATCCATTCGAACATGGGCCGAACGTCAGCGATGTTGCGGGCGAAGAAGGCCTCACCCCAGAAGAACACGAACAGCGTGACCGCGAGGAACGCCAGGAGAAACAGATAGCCGATAGGCGATGCAAAGAACAGACTCAGCTCCTTGCGCGCGATCCGTCGGACGACATCAAAGCGCATGGGCCGCCTCCTCCGCCGACGCGGCCTGTTCGGCCCGCGCGCGGCGGGCACTGAACTCGCCCTCGTTGACCTCCCGGAACACGGCTTCGAGGTCGCGCTGACCCGACGCCAGCCGATACAGCGGCAGGCCGGCGCCCACCAGCGCGACCGCCACCCGCTCCGCCAGCGCGTCGGGATCGCTCTGGGTTTCGATCTCCCAGCCGCCGCCGTCGCCGCGGTGGATCGCGCCGATCGCGTCGGCGACACCGTCGAGAACCACTCGGAGATCGGCGTCCGGCGCGGTGCGCACCTGCAGCCGGTTGCTGGCCTGCAGATCTTCCAGACGTTCGTCCACGGCGAGAACGCCGCCGCGCAGAATCAGCACGCGGTCACACAGCGCGTTGACCTCCTGCATGATGTGAGTGGACAGGATCACGGTGGCGCGCTCCGACAGCTGCTTGATGAGGCTGCGCATGTGCTGGGTCTGGCCCGGGTCGAGGCCGTTGGTCGGCTCGTCGAGAATCAGAAAACGCGGTTCGTGAAGTATCGCCTGGGCGACCCCGAGGCGTTGCTTGTAGCCCCGGGACAGGGTGGCGATGGGATCCAGGGCCTTCTCGGCGAGTTCCGTCGCCTCGATGGCACGACGCACGGCGCGGCCGGGATCGATGCCGCGCAGCTCGGCGGCGTAGCTGAGGTAGTCGGCCACCGACAGCTCCGGGTACAGCGGCAGGTTCTCCGGCAGGTAGCCGAGCTGGGCCTGCACGGCCTGACGGTTCGGCTCCACCTCGACCCCGTCGATGGCCACGCAGCCGGCGCTCGGCTCGAGGTAGCCGGTAAGCATCTTCATGATGGTGGTCTTGCCGGCACCGTTGTGGCCCAGCAGACCGACGATCTCGCCGTGCTCGATGGCGAAGGACACCCCGTCCACGGCGAGGAAATCGCCGTAGCGGCGGCTCAGGTCACGTGCTTCAATCATGCAGGCTCCGCGTCCACACTCGGGAAAGCCGCCAACATAAAGTCGCGGCGAAAAATTTCAAGGACCTCCGCTCAGCCATGCCCCTTTCGCAGCCAGGTAATCCGACCCTGCACATCGACGGGCCCGCCGGTCGTCTGACGGCGCGCTACGACGCCGTAGCCGTCGCCTGCACAGCCCAGGCCGTACTCTGCCACCCACACCCGCAGTACGGCGGCAGCATGGACGACGCCGTGCTGGCAACCGTCGCCGAGCGTCTGCTGGCGGCCGGCATCGGGGTGTTGCGCTTCAACTTCCGCGGCGTCGGCGGCAGCGACGGCACCTACGATGGCGGCGACGGCGAGGTCGCGGACCTGCTCGCGGCGACCGCCTGGCTGCGCCGCGAACAGGCAACGGGCCCGCTCTGGGCCGGCGGCTACTCGTTCGGCGCCTGGGTGACCTGGCGGGCGCTGGCGGCCGGTCTGCAGGCCGATCGGATCCTGCTGATCGCGCCGCCGGTGGGCGCCATGACGTTCGCGGCGGGACCGCTCCCCGACATCGCTTTTGCCATCGCCGGCGACGCCGACGACTTCGTCGATGGCGCCGCCCTCCAGGCACTCCCCGGGGTCGACACGACGATCATTGCCGGCTGCGACCACTTCTTCTCCGGCGCCCACGAGGAACTCGCCGCGGCCGTGGACCGGGTACTGAACGACCAGGCCTGAAGCGCCGTCAGCCGATCCGCACACCGGCGATCCAGGGATGCGCCCAGTAGACGATGCCGTAGCCGACCAATCCGACCACGATCGGGCCGATCTGTTCCAGAGGCGCGAGCCGGTTGCGTCCGGACAGAATGGCCGCGAACGGCACGTTCGACGTTACCCGCTCGAAGGCAACCCAGTCGGCGCCGAGCCGTGCGGCTTTCTTGCGGTCGATCAGCAGACCGCCGGCGAGACCGAGCACCAGGAAGGTGCCGAAGAACACCACCGAGACCCGGTCACCGTTGGCGGCGAGATGAGACAGCGCCCAGAGCACCACGGCCCACTGCAGTGGATGCCGGGTGATGCGCGTCATACCGCGGGTCAGCGTATCTGGATCGGCACCGCGCAGGCTGCCCTCCATGCCCACCGCCGTCGGGTTCCGGGTGAGAAAGCCACCGAGCAGCAGAATCATGGCGACCGGCATCACCACCTTGGGCACGTCGTAGAGCAGCGGATCCGGATGCCAGAAGTAGTCGTAGCGCGGCAGCGCGCCGTAGATCCAGATCAGATAGCCGAGGGTCATGAGCGCGATGAGCGAGTAGGCGAACAGATACCCGCCCTCGCCGAGCACCGCCACCAGGCGACCGCGCAGGGTGGTGCTGCTGATGCCCAGGTGCGTTCCCAGAAACAGCACGGCCGCGACGAGCATCAGCCACATGTCACTCTCCCAGCACCGACGACAGGCGCCATGATAGCCGAGTGTCGGAGCAATGCGGACGGTTGCACCGATCCTGCCATTGCCGCATCTTCACCGGGCTGGCGTACGGGGGGAAGATCGATGCAGAACGTGGCAGGCAGAACCGCCTTCGTGACCGGCGGCGCAAGTGGACTGGGACTGGCCATGGTGCGCGCCTTCGCCGCCGCCGGCATGAAGGTGGCGGTCGCGGACGTGGAAATCCACGCGCTGGAACAGGTCGCCGCGGAGTTTGCCGCAAGCAACGGAGCGGTGATCACGCTGCCGCTGGACGTCACCGACCGCACCGCGATGGAGCGGGCGGCCGACGCCACCGAACAGGCATTCGGCAACGTCCACGTGGTCTGCAACAACGCGGGCGTCGCCGTCGGCGGCAGCGTCGACAGCATGAGCTACGCGGACTGGGACTGGGTGCTCGGGGTCAACATCGACGGCGTGGTGAACGGCGTGCAGACCTTCACCCGGCGCATCCAGGCCCACGGCGAGGGCGGCCACTTCGTCAACACCGCCTCGATGGCCGGGCACATCGCGGTGCCGGGACTGTCGGTCTACACCCTGTCGAAGTTCGCCGTGGTGGGTCTGTCCGAGGTCATGCGCGCGGATCTGGCCGGGCATGGCATCGGCGTCTCCGTGCTCTGCCCGGGGGTGGTACGCACCAACATCTTCGAGTCCGGCCGCAACCGTCCCGAGACCCTGGCGACAGAGCGCGATACCGCCTCCCTGGTGCTCGCCGGAGAAGGCACTGAAGCCGAAAAGCGGGCCAGCGTCGAGCAGCTGCTGGCCGGCGCTCTCGACCCGGCCGTAGTCGGCGACATGGTGCTTCACGCCATACAGAACGACGAGTTCTACATCTTCACCCACCCGGAGATCCAGGCCATCACCGAGGCGCGCCACAGCGACATGAACGGCGCGTTCGCGCGCTGGAACGAATACCGCCAGCAACACGGAATCCAACCATGAAGCGACTGCAGGACAAGACCGCTCTGATCACCGGCGCAGCCCGTGGCCTGGGGGCGCGGATCGCCCAGCGAATGTCCGAAGAAGGCGCCCGGGTGATCATCAACGATCTCAGCCTCGACGCCGCCCGCGCCACCGCCGAAGCACTGGGCGGCCACGCCCTGGCCTGCGACGTCAGCAATTCGGCTGCCGTCAGCGCCATGTTCCAGGAACTCGCCGACCTGGTGCCGCGCCTGGACGTCCTGGTGAACAACGCCGGCATCAGCGGGCTCGAGGGCGACAACGCGGCGCGCGAGCGCATCGCCCAGCGGGCCGCCGCCATGGAGCGCGGCGAGGAGCCGGACGAGGCTCTCGACGGCGGCATTACCGACGTCAGCGACGAGCAGTGGCATCGCATGCTCGGCGTGCACATGGACGGCACCTTCTTCTGCTGCCGGGAAGCGGTCCGGATGATGCGCGGCAGCACCGGGAGCAAGAGCACCGGCAACAGCGCCAGCAACAGCGCCAGCAGGAAGGGCGCCAGCATCATCAACATGGGCAGCATCATGGGAACGTTCGGCCGCGCCGGCGGCACCGCCTACTGCGCGGCGAAGGCGGGCATTCTCGGCTTCACCCGCGCGCTGGCCCACGAACTCGCGCCCCACGACATCCGCGTCAACGCCATAGCGCCCGGCTGGATCCGCACGGACATGACGGACCCGCTGAAGCCGCTGCACCCGATGCTCGAAATGCAGACGCCCCAGGGCCGGCTCGGCGAGCCCGACGACATCGCCTGGGCGGCGGTCTACCTCGCCAGCGACGAAGCCGGCTTCGTCACCGGCCAGACCCTGTCGCCCAACGGCGGCTGGTACATGAGTCAGTAGCCGGATTTCGACCGCCGCAGGCTTTTTTTGGACCGCCGCAGGCTTTTTTTGGACCGCCGCAGGCTTTCTTTGGACCGCCGCAGGCTTTTTTTGGACCGCCGCAGGCTTTCTTTGGACCGCCGCAGGCTTTCTTTGGACCGCCGCAGGCTTTCTTTGGACCGCCGCAGGCGCTTCACAACCGCCGCAGGCGCTTCACAACCGCCGCAGGCGCTTCACAACCTCCGCAGGCGCTCGGTGTTCAGGGTGGAGAGCTGTTCGTTGAGGGTCCAGTAGTCGTAGAGGATGCCGAGGCCGAACAGGCCGAGGGTCAGCAGGTAAAGCAGCCCGGTGAACAGCTTGCCCTGATAGAAGCGGTGCAGCCCGAGGATGCCGGTGAAGGTGAGCAGCAGCCAGGCCACGGTGTAGTTCTTCTCGCCGCCGATGTAGCGGCGTGCCGCCGAAGCCTCGAGGCGCGGCATCAGGAACAGATCGACGATCCAGCCGATCAGCAGCAGCCCCAGCGTGAAGAAATAGATCGTGCCGCTCACCGGGCGGCCGAAGTAGAAGCGATGAGCACCGAGGAAGCCGAAGATCCACAGCAGGTAGCCGATGGCGAGGCTATGGGTGTCGTCGTCGAAGCGGGTCATGCCGATCCCTCGTTGTCCGCGCCCGTAACGCAAGCTACCGCATCGGCCACCCGCTCCACTACAGTACGCATTCCTTCGTCGACTCGGAGAGCGCCGTGATCGAATTCCCCGAAGCCGAGTTCATCGACGTCAACGGCGTCACCCTGGAGGTCTTCACGGCCGGCGCGCCGGGGCGCGCCGAACCGCTGGTGCTGTGCCACGGCTGGCCCGAACACGCCTACTCCTGGCGCCATCAGATTCCCGCACTGGCGGCGGCCGGCTACCACGTGATTGTCCCCAACCAGCGTGGCTACGGCCGCTCCAGCCGGCCCGAGGCCGTCACCGACTACGACATCGTGCACCTGTGCGGCGACCTCTGCGCCCTGCTCGACCACTTCGGCTACCAGGATGCCACCTTCGTCGGTCACGACTGGGGCGCGATCGTGGTGTGGAACCTGGCGATGCTGCATCCGCACCGGGTACGCGGGGTCATCAATCTGAGCGTGCCTTTCCTGGTGCGCGGTGAGACCGACTGGGTGAGCTTCTGGGAACAGCATCTCGGCAATGATTTCTACATCGTCCACTTCAACCGCCAGCCCGGTGAGGCCGATCGCGTGTTCGAGGCCAACACCGAGAATTTTCTGCGCAACATGTACCGCACGCGGCAGTGGGAGCAGGAACCCGCCGACCTGGGCCCCGGCATGCCGCTGCTCGCCATGGCCACCCGCCCGGACATGCCCGGCGAGCTGATGATGTCGGAGGCCGAACTGGCGGTGTTCGTCGACGCGTTCCGCCACTCCGGGTTCACCGGCGGAATCAACTGGTATCGCAACTTCTCACGCAACTGGCAGATTCTTGCCGACGTGCCGCAACGGGTGACGCAGCCGGCACTGATGATTCACGGCAGCCACGACATGGTGCCGCCGAATCCGCAGCTCGAACAGTACGTGCCCGACGTCGAGGTCCACACCCTGCCCTGCGGACACTGGATCCAGCAGGAACAGCCTGAGGAAACCAACCGGCTGCTGCTCGACTGGCTGGCGCGGCACCGCTGAGCGCGGCCCGGAGCCTCCCCGGGGAACCTAGAACGCGACGATCAGCGCGCCCACCAGCCCGCCGACCACCAGCGCCAGGTTGGCCAGGAATCCAATGCCGAATCCCAGCCCGCGCTTCGCCGGGTCCGCCACGTAACTGCGGAAGTAGATCGCCCGGCCGATCAGAAACGCCACTCCGGCCGCGACCGCGAATAGCTCGTTGGCGTAGTAACCGGCGGCATACAGCGCCGGCAGGAACACGATCAGCTGTTCCAGGGTGTTGTAGTGGGCACGGAAGGCGCGCTCGAACCCGGGGTCGCCTGTTACCGCCGGCGCCTGCAGCCCGCTTCTGGCCCGTGCGCGGCCCACTTCGATGGCGAAGTACATGTACTCGATCAGTGCCAGCATGGCGATGGCGGTCACGGCGGCCATGGCGTTGTTCCTTCTGTCTGTGATTTCGGTCTGAAACCCGGGTGGGTTCCGCGAATTGAGCGCCGGCGCTGGATCATCCGGCCTCGGCTTGGAATCCGTGGCGGATCATAAAGGAGCCGCTGGCCTCCGCCACCACTGCGCCGGTGTCCTGGCGGATCACCTTGCCCTCCATCAGAGCGAGCGGTCCCTTGCGTTTCAGGCAGCGCCCCTCGAGGCGCACCGGGGTGCCGATGGGCAGATGCGCGCGGTAGCGCACGTCGGCCCGGGCGGTGAACGCCATGTGGCCCTGGAGCCAAAGCCAGTTGGCCATCACGTCGTCGAGCAGACTGAAAAGTATGCCACCGTGGGTCAGCGTGTCGTAGCCGCGGTGATCGTCGCCGGGCGTGAACTCGGCGCGACACACCCCGTCATCGATCCGGAACCGGACCTTCAGGCCGATCGGATTTCCGGGCCCGCAGACGAAGCAGTGATTCGCAGGTCGTGACGTCCTCTCTCGACTTTCCATCGCCTTCCGTGCACTGTTTCCAGGGACCCCTATGATAGCGAACGTGCACCGCCTGAGTTTCATTCGCCAGCGGCTGGCCGAGGCGCGCCCGCTGCTCTTCGAGCCGGCCGAGAACACCCGTCAGGCAGCGGTCGCCGTGATTCTGCGCGAGACGCGCGATGACAGCGACCTGTTGTTCATCAAGCGCGCCGAGAAGGCGGGCGACCCCTGGTCCGGACACATGGCATTCCCGGGCGGTCATCTGGAAGCAGCCGATCCCGACCTGCGCGCTGCCGCAGCGAGGGAGACCCTGGAAGAGACCGGTCTCGATCTGACCGACGCCGAGTACCTGGGTCCCCTGGACCACCAGCGCGCCATGCCGCGCGGCCGTACCCTGAACATGCTGATCGCGCCGCACGTCTTCGTCGTTCACGGTGACCCGCAGTTCACGCCGAACTACGAGGTGCAGGAAGTGCTGTGGACGTCGCTCAAGCGGCTGATCGGCAATACCTGCCACGACACCGAAACCCGACCCATGGCCGGAACACCCACCGTGTTCAACGGCTATCGCCTGGAACGCGGACACTTCGTCTGGGGCCTGACGTACCGGATGCTGAAGGCCTTCTTCAGCACCCTCGATCCAGGCTGGCAGCCGCCCAGGGAGCGCTGAGCAGCCCGATCAGGCGCCTGCAGTTGCCGCGAATTCGAGTCGATGGTAATCGGCGATGGCCAGCCCGGCGGCGACGCTGGTGAACGGATCATGGTCCACGACCCGGTCGGCGAAGCGCGCCTCGAGCTGGCGACGCACCGCCGGAATCAGGCTGGAACCACCGGTGCGCAGGACGATGTGGATGGCGGAGGCGGGAAGACCCGCCCGCGCCAGCGTGGTATCGAGGGCCTCGCCGACCCGGTCCAGCAGGTCGTCGATCAGGTCCTCGAACTCGGCCCGGGTCAGGCGGATCTCCAGATCCAGCTCCGGTACGTCGAGCACCGCCTCGTCCTCGTAGGAAAGCCGCGCTTTGAAGTCCTTGATGGCCTGGAACACCTGGTAGCTGAGATTGCGCTGGATCAACTCGTTGAGACGGCGGAACTTTTCCGCCCCCGGCCCGCCCTGAGCCAGGCGTTGCAGAACGGGTGCGGTGTAGCGGTTCTGGTTCAGCGTGTAGGTGACCGCCCAGTTGAGCAGCAGCTCTTCGTAGTCCTCGAACGGAAAATCGGTCTCGATCTCGCGGTCCATGCCGCGCCGTCGCCAGCGTTCGCCCTTGCCGAGGCGCGGAAAAAGCAGTTCCCGGAACACCCGCTGGTCGATGTGGTCGCCGCCCAGAGCGATGCCGTAGGTGGTGACGACGTCGAACTCCCGGCCCCGGCGCCGGAGCACGCAGAAATCCAGGGTACCGCCGCCGAAATCCAGGGTGAGCAGATACTCGCCGACCACCTCGGGATTGGCCGTGAGGTAGCTGACCGCCGCGGCGATGGGCTCCGGATAGAAGTGCTGATGGGCGATGCCGGCATACTTGTAGGCCTCGCCGAGACGGCTCAGCGCGGTCTTGTTGCGGAACTCCTCACGCCCTTCGAACGTCACCGGATGGCCCAGGTGGGCTTCCCGGCAGGGACTCACGTGGAATTCCAGCGCCTTGCGTATTCGCAGCAGCAGCGGAGTGATCAACGCCACCAGCCGGAACGGATGGTTGAACACCATGAGCCGCCGCACCCGACTGTCGCCGAGCAGGCGTTTGGTGCCACGAAACAGCCGCCCCTGCAGGCCGCTGTCCACGAGCGGCGCGCCGTAGATTTTCTGGGTCGCGGTCTCCACCGGCGCCGGATTCTCCGCGTCGTGGTGCTCGACGAAGGCGCTGGTTTCGGCGATGACCTCGGGGATCAGCTCCACGGTGCGGCCGCTGTTGTCTTCGATGTAGCGGTCGATCGCGTCCTGGCCGGTGAGCGTCTTCAGGTCCCGGTCGATGTAGGTGGCGGAGGGCATGATCGGGTCGTCGCCCTCCAGCGGTACCAGCACGAGACGCTCGCCGTCGTACACCGCGGCGGCGGAATTGGTGGTCCCGAAGTCGATCCCGACACCCAGCGCCATCGCTCAGTCGCCGTCGTGCCCGCCGCTGACGAGCGCCCGCTGCCAGCGCGGCGACGCCGCGGCCTGCGCGCCGAGCCAGTCGGCGAGCACGCTGGCGTTGTGCTCGCCCTGCAGCGGCGCGCCGCCGCGCACCCGGGCGTCGGCCGCGGAGAATCGATACGGCGACTGCGGTACCCGACGGCTGCCGCCGGCGCGATCGTCGACCTCGGTGAACGTGCCGCGATGCGCAACCGTGGGCAGCTGCAACGCTTTCTCGCTGCTGCGCACGTCGCCCCAGGCAATGTTCATCTCGTCCATGGCCGCGATCACGGCGGCGCGGTCCTGGCAGGTCTGCTCGAGGAAGCGCCGGGTGGCGAAGCGCCGCGCCTCGATCTTCTCTTCCAGCGAAGCGCCCTCGGGGGTTGGGTCCTGCACGCCGAGCACGCTCGTGAGCTGACGCCAGAGGAAACGGAAATCGCCGGCGATGATGATCGGACCGGCGGCGGAATCCCAGACCTCGCTCGGCATGTTCTTCAGGTCGTAGGAATCGTCGAGGGCGAAGTGGATGTGATCATCGGTCACCAGGGTCGCGTCGATCATGGCGATGTCGATGTGCTGACCGAGCCCGCTGCGCTCCCGCAGATACACTGCGGCCAGCACCGCCACCAGCCCGTGCAGGGCCGCGTTGGTATCCGCCACCGACAGCGCCATATCCACCGGATGGTTGCCGCCGATCTCCGCCTGCCGCGCCATGATGCCCGACTCGGCATGGATGATGGGCGCGTAGGCGGCGCGTCGGGACTCCGGACCGTTGGCGCCGAAGCCGGAGATCGAAAGCATGATCAAACGCGGGTTGCGCTCGGCCAGGACCGGGTAGGCGAGGCCGAGCCGACCCATGACGTCGGGACGGAAGTTTTCGATCAGGATGTCGGCCTCGGCGGCCAGCGCCTGCACCAGCTCCACGCCTTCGGCCATCGTCAGATCGACGCAGATGCCGCGTTTGCCGGCGTTCTGCTGGTTGAAGTAGCCGGCGATCCCGCCGCGTACCGCGCCCCACAGACGGGTAACGTCACCGGCCGGCGGTTCCACCTTGACCACGTCGGCACCGAGATCGCTGAGCATGCGGCCGGCAAACGGCCCGGCCAGAACCCGCGACAGGTCGAGGACTCTCAGTCCTGCCAGGGGCGCCTCACTCACCGTGCGTCACTCACCGTGCGTCACTCACTGCGCCTTGACCAGCGGCTCCACGTTGCAGCCGACGCCGGTACCGCCCAGACCGCAATAGCCGCTGGGCACCTTGGCCAGGTACTGCTGGTGAAAGGATTCGGCGTAGTAGAACTCGCCGGCCGGCTCGATTTCCGTGGTGATGCTGCCGTAGCCGGCATCGGTCAGCGCGCGCTGGTAGGCATCCCGGGAACGTTCCGCCATGGCCCGCTGCTCGTCGTCGAGGGTGTAGATGGCGGAACGGTACTGGGTGCCTACGTCGTTTCCCTGACGCATTCCCTGGGTCGGATCGTGGGACTCCCAGAACACCTTCAGCAGGCCGGCATAGCTCACCCGTTCGGGGTCGAACACCACCAGGACCGCCTCGGCGTGGCCGGTGCGACCGGAGCAGACCTCCTCGTAGGTGGGGTTCGGCGTCGTGCCACCGGTATAGCCCACCGCGGTGGTGTACACGCCGTAGGTTTCCCAGAACTTGCGTTCCGCACCCCAGAAACAGCCCAGGGCAAACGCCGCCTGGCGATGACCTTCGGGAAACGGCGGCTTCAATGGCGCTCCGTTGACATAGTGTTCCTTCGGCACCGGCAGACGCGCCTCGCGGCCGGGCAATGTCTCGCCGGCGGAAGGCATACGGAGTTTTTGCTCCCAACCCATGTCTATACCTTGTTCATGCTGTACAGGATTCGAACGATCATACCTTTCACCCTATTCCACACAAGTGCTATAAGGCGTGCTATGCGATTGCTGCCCATGATGTTCGCAGCCCTGCTCGTGATGGGTTGTCAGTCCGCACCGCCCAGCTATCGGGATCTCGCCGAAGCGTTCACCGCCGAGGAGGACATCGACCCGCAACGACTGCGCGAGGCGTTTCTGCGCGCCCCGGATCTGGCTCAGCGACTGCAGCGCCTGGGCGATCTCGAAGCACAGGCCTTGGCCGTGGTCGAGGACGAACCGCTGAAACTCGGCTCCATCGGTTCGGCCATCCTCGACACCTACGTGGGCAGCCTGACCGGGCACTACGTACTCGCCCGCTTCTACGACCGAGTGTCGAACGCCAAGGCGGATTTCCATCGAGCCTGGGTCGAACGCATCCAGGCGGACATGGCGACCGCCGGAGACGGCAGCCGCGATGCACCCTACCCGGTTATGACGCCCGTGGAAGCGCGCATGTTCGCGCTGAGCCAGGGCCTGTCCGCCGTGGGCTCCATCTATCAGACCGACGTCACCGAGGACGTACCGTTTTCCCTGCTGCTGCAGGTTCGTCCGCCGGACGGGCCGCTGCGGCCGATGAGTTTCGACCTGACCGGTCTGTACCAGAGCACGCGCGACGACTTCTCTGCCGCGGCAGCCGCAGCCGGACCGGACGATGTCGGCCCCGGCGGCGAGTTCACGCCGTTCACCCTGATCGGCTTCCTCGCCAAGCAGAACGACAGCGCCGCGCAGACCGCCGTTGGCCTGTTCCTGGCCAGTCCGCCGCAGAATCGCTATCAGGATGCCGCCCAATGGCTGCGGGCCGCGTCGCGCACCGGCAACGTGGTCGCCAACTCCCTGCTGGCGAGCATCTACCTGCAGATGGCCCGGGGCACCGAGGACGACGCGTCCCGCGGCGAAGCCATGGATCAGGTGATGGAGAACTACCTGCACGCCATCGCGCTCGGCTCGGCGGATGCCATGTACGCCCTCGGCGTACTCTATCTGAACGGCCACTACGGCGAGGAGAACCAGGTTGCCGGCGTTCCGCTGCTGAAGCAGGCCATGGAACTGGGACACGGCGAAGCCACCCTGTTCCTCGGCCACCTGTACTACACCGGCGAAGTGGTCGACCGGGATCTGGCCACGGCGCGGGAGTACTACGCGGCGGCTGCCGATCTCGGCAATGCGTTCGCCCGCCGCAGCTACGCCCGGTTCCTGCTCGACCGCGACATCGGCCAGCCGGGCGATCCCCGCGCGCTGACCTGGCTCGAAGAACTCGCCGACGACGGCGAGGCGGAGTCCATGCTCCTGCTCGGCAACCTCCACGCACGAGGCGTCGGGACCGAAGCCAACGTTCGCCGCGCGGTGCGCTGGTACAAAGCGGCGGTAAAGCAGGCGCCCGAAGACCCGAACATCGTCAACGAGGTCGCCTGGACCCTGGCGGTGACCGATCAGCCGCCGCTGCGCCGCGCGCGCTACGCCCGGAAGATCATGGACCGGCTCATGGAGGCCAACGACCAGGCCCGCCAGCGCCCGGAGTACCTGGACACGTGGGCCGCCACCTATGCCGCCACCGGCGATTTCGACCGCGCCGTGATCCTGCAGCAGGAGGCACTCGATGTGGCTCTCTCAGCGGCAGACTATGCGGACGTGGTGGACGTACTCCGCGAGCACCTGGACGCCTTCAGCGCCGGCAGGACCGTCTCCGAAGCAGTCCCGTGAGCGCCGTCGATCTGGAGCGCCTGCTCGCGGCCACGACCCCGTTCCTCGACGTGCGCGCGCCGGCCGAGTTCCAGCGCGGCAGCGTTCCCGGCGCGGTCAACCTGCCCCTGCTGGACGACGAGCAACGCCATCGAGTGGGCATCACCTACAAGCAGCGCGGCCACGACGCAGCGCTGGCGCTGGGTCACGACCTGGTCAGCGGCAGCCTGCGCGAATCCCGGGAACGGACCTGGCGCGAGTTCGCCGAGCAGCACCCCGACGCCTGGATCTACTGCTGGCGGGGCGGCGAGCGCTCGACCATCGTGCAGAGCTGGCTCGCTGCCGCTGGCGTCTCCCTGCCGCGGGTCCCCGGCGGCTTCAAGGCGCTGCGTCGCACCTGCCTCGACGTGCTCGAGCGCGCCCCTCGGGAACGCGCCTGGATCGTGCTCGGCGGCCGCACCGGCAGCGGCAAGACCGAGCTGCTCGCGAGCCTGCCGAACGCCATCGACCTCGAAGGTCTGGCCCGGCACCGCGGGTCCGCATTCGGTGCCTGGGATACCCCTCAGCCGGCTCCGGTGAGCTTCGAGAACGCCCTGGCCTGCGCCTGGTTGCAGCACCCGGCGAGCACGACGCTCGTGGTCGAGGACGAAAGCCGCACCATCGGCCGGCTGGCGTTACCGGAAGCCTGGCATACGCACATGCAGACGGTGGGGCTGGCGCTGCTCGACGTGCCGATCGCCGAGCGCGTCAGCAACATCGAACGAGAGTACGTCGCGGAACCGCTGCGCCGCGGCGTTCCGGCAGACACTCTGCTGGCGCGCTACCGCGATGCCCTGCGGCGCATCGAGCGCCGCCTCGGCGGTGCCCGCCGGCAGACCGTGGAAGCGGCGCTGGAGCGCGCCTTTGCCGGCGCCGAGCATCGCGCCTGGATCGAGCCGTTGCTGACCTGGTACTACGACCCCATGTACGACCACCAGCTCAGCAGCAAGCGTCTGCGCATCGCCGTCCAGGGCTGTCCCGACCGGGTGCGCGAGTATCTGCTCTCCGAGGAAGTCCGGGCGACTCCGGCAACGCCGCGCCGCTGATCGTTCGGGTGCGCGGCTCAGTGCCCGGAATGGTCATCGTGCGGATGATCGTGATGGTGATGATGATCGTAGCCGTGCGGGCGCGCCCGGAACGCCGTCGCGCGCGCGCCGACGCTGTCCGCAGACACCAGCCCCTTGTCCGCCAGCAGACGCTCGAAGGCGCGCAGGAAGTGATCGTAGTACGCGTACTCGGCAGTCGGGTCGGCGCCGTGGCGCCGATCCCAACCGGCAATCTCATCCATTAAACGGGCCCGGAACTCGTCCCAGTCGTAGGCGCCGGCCTGAGCCAGGGCGCGCGCCATGCCGAACACGCGGCCCTGCCAGGGGGCGTCGAACAGCACTTCGCCGTTGGCCATGGGCGGGGCCAGCGTGCCGGGGAGTTCGGTGTCATCACTCACCGCGGTTCCCTCGCGGTGGAATCAGCGCCGTTCCGATCATGGCGTCGCGGGAGACCAGCGCCGCCAGCGCGGCTTCGTCGAGATCGTCGGTTGCCGGGGGGCGCTGGGGCAGCACCATGTAGCGGACTTCCGCGCTCGAATCCCACACGCGGACCCGGGTTGCCGCGGGGAGCTTCACGCCGAACTCCTCGAGCACGCGGCGCGGTTCGCGCACCACGCGGGAGCGGTAGGCGGGATCCTTGTACCACCGGGGCGGCAGCCCGAGCACGGCCCAGGGGTAGCAGGAGCAGAGCGTGCAGACGACCAGATTGTGGATCTCGGGCGTGTTCTCGACCACCACCAGCTTCTCGGTCTGGGCGCCGTCAAAGCTGAACTCGCCGATGGCAGCCGTACCGTCCGCGAGGAGCCGCGCCTTGAACGCGGGATCCGTCCAGGCCCGCGCAACCACCCGGGCGCCGTTCATGGGGCCAACGCGGTCGTTGTACGTGGCGATGACGTCGTCCACCGCCTCGGCGCTGAGCAGACCGCGTTCGATGAGCAGCGACTCCAGCGCTTCGGCGCGCAATGCCGGGGAAGACGCATCACTCATCGCCCACGGCCTCCAGGTAGCTTTCGAAAAGATCCAGGCTCACCGATGTGTCCGGTTCGGCCCCATTCCCCCACAGGCTCGAGCCGGTGAACTCCACCGTGTACAGGTGCTGCGGGTTCTCACCGGCGCCGTGGGCGTTGCTGTCGGGAAAGACCCAGCCGTCGTGCCAGGCGATGACGGTGCCGGTGCGACCCCGGGCGTAGGCGGGCAGGCGGGTGTGACGCGCGCGCACGTCGACCCGGGTGCGCACCGCGGTTCCCACGGCAAACTGCGGTGGCGCCGGCGCGCGACGACGGCTGCTCGCCTGGGCCGCGTCGGTCACCCGATCCGGCACGGCTGCCGGACGCGCCGCCGACGGCTCTCCGGGATCGCCGCCGAACTCGGCGAGGCGCGCCGCAATGGTCGCCGCGTCGACGACGCCGGCCTCGAGCAGCAGCGTTTCCAGACCGCCGAGCCAGCGGCCGTAGTAGCCGTGGGTCAGGTAGGCGACCGGGTCGATGCGCTCGATGGCGTGGCGGAACTGATCCGTGTTGCGCAGCGCGCCGGCGGCGCGCGCCGCGCCCACGATGGCGAACACCCGCGCTTCCCAGCGTTCGTGGAAAACCGGCTCGTCGGCTTCCCGCTGCACCGCGCCAAAGCCATGCCGACCGCCGAGATCGTGGATGCCATCCATCAGCCGCCTCCGGAGTACTCACGCAGTACAGGAATGTCCTGGACCGGACGCCGCATCGTCGTCGCCCCGTCGCGGACGTCGTGGGGGGTGCTGAACCCGTGGGTGCCCGCCATTACCACGGTTTCACCACCATCCGGCATCACCACCCGGGCACTGCCATTGCCCGGCACCTGGACCCGCAGCTCGAACGCCTCGTCGGTGATCTGCCAGGCGCATTCGTAGCGGCCGTGCACCGTGTCCAGGTGGCCCGACGCCCGGCGCACCGGCCAGCCGGCGCCGAATTCGGGGCCGAGCGGCGGGCGCGGCTGAATCCGCATGCGCCGGTAGGCATTCATCTCCGGTGTGAGGTTGTCGTCCAGCTCGAGACCGAGCAGAAAGCGCTGCAGCCAGCCGGCGACGCTTGCCAGCGCCAGACGTCCGGGTTGATCGCGCGCCGTGTCCCAGAGCAGATCGGAACCCGCATGCAGCGGATGCAGCCAGCCGGGAGCCGTGGTCTGCAACAGCGTCTGGTAGGCCAGATCCACCCTTCCTTCCAGGGTCAGAACTTCCAGCAGCAGCCCGCCGTGGCGCAGGTCGACACCGGGATGGAAGTTCGCCGCTCGGAGCTGCGCTTCGAGTCGTCCCATGGCCCCTGAGCGCTCCTGACCTTCCAGCAGGCCGAGCTGCAGCGCCAGCAGATAGCCGAGCTGATCGTCGTCGGCGAGCAGCCCGTCACCGGTCAGAAAGCGCGCGCGGAAGGCACGGCGCACACGATCACCGAGCGCCTCGAAGGCTTCCAGATCGCCCAGGCGGCCGAGCACGCCGGCCATGCGCGTGGCCAGGGACAGCGCATAGGCGTATCCCGCGGTGCTGAGGAGTTGCTGGCGCAGAGGACCCGCCGGGTCCCCGCGGATCAGATCCGGCCAGAGCTGGCGTTGATGCTGCAGATAGCGCTGCACGCTCGGATAGTGGACCTCCAGAAGTCGGTGGTCCGCGTAGCAGCGATAGAGGAACCACAGGCACGGCAGCAGCGCTTCGGTATCCGCCAAATCGGACCCGATCGGTCCCTGCGGAAGCCGGGCCGGCAGATTCCCGAGCTGCTGCGCATCGGCAAGGCTGCCGATCCAGTCCCAGTACAGCGCCGCGACGTCGAGGCAGGCCGCCGCGCCGCCGAGCACGGCCTGGGAGTCCGCGACGCTGGCGCAGCGCTGGTCCGGGCACCAGGCACTGACCGGCCCCAGCGCCAGGCCCTGGCGGCAGGTCATCGTCGCCGCCGCAAACAGGCGCTCGATGAGTCCGTGGTCGCAGCCGAGCGATGCGGCCGGGGCGAGGCCCGAGGCCACTTCCAGCGCCGTGACGGACAGCGGTTCGTGAGGTTCCTGATCGACTTCCACATCGAGAAACCGGAATGCGTGCAGGGCGAAACGCGGCTCGAAGGTCTCGTCGTCGCCGCCGCGGCAGGTGTACGCGTCGGTGGCGGACTCCCAGCGCAGCGTCGGCTCTTCCGGCACCTGGGCGTCCGGGCGCGCCGCCGGCACCGGCAGGCCGTACTTGAGAATCACCACGGTATCCGCCGCGGTGCGCAGCCGCAGCCGCACCCGGCCGAGCACGCTGCGGCCGAAATCGAAGCGCAGCCGAACGCGACCATCGCCGCCGCGGCGTCGCTGCGGCGCCATCACCGGCTCGAGCTCCCGCAGCACCCGGGCAGGCGGCGAGCGCACCGGGATCCTTGCGACAGCGTGGGTTTCCTCGATTACCGCGTAGCCCGGGTCGCCCTGATCCACGCGGCTCCAACCCGAATGGAACTGGCGGCCATCGACTTCCTCGCCGCCGTCACGGTCCGCGCGCAGCACCCAGGACGGCCGCCAGCACCAATCCGCGTCGCTGATCAACGTGCGCCGCTCGCCGCCGGCACTCTCCATCACCAGCTGCACGCAGAGCGCGGGCCGGCGCCCATAGCGCTGACGTGGACCGCCGCCGAGATGGCCACAGTAGTCGCCGTCGCCAAGCACCACCGCAATCCGGTTGCGCCCGGCGACCAGCAGCCCGGTGACGTCGTAGATCCGGCAAGGTACCCGCCGGCCGAGGTCGAACCAGGGCCCCAGAGGCTCCGCCGTGCTCACGGCACGTCCGTTCAGTTCCGCCCAGGCGCTGCCCAGCACGGCCATCTGCAGGCGCGCGGCGGCGGGGACAGCGGGAAGCTCGAAATCCCGATACAGCAGTGGGGCCGGCACGGCGCTGGTGCGGCTGCCGGTCAGCGGCGCGGCAATCCAGCGCGCCTGCCAGTGCTCGGCGTCGACGGGCCCGAGCTCGAAGCGCGCCACCTCGCTCCACGGGCTCGGCGTGCCGTCGCTGTCGTAACAGCGCACGCGCCACCAGACCCGCTCACCCGGGGTGAGCGCCCGCCCACGATACTCGACGTTAACCGTCTGCCGGCTGGAAACGTGCCCGGTATCCCAGAGGTCGGCTGATCCGGATTGAAGTGCTGCTGCCGAAGAAGCGGCCTGAACCTGAAACGCGGTCTGCAGCTCCGCCGGGCGACCGTCGTTCAGCCACCACGATAGACGCGGTCTGGGCACATCGATGCCAAGGGGGTCTTCCTGATACTCGCAACGAAGCCGAGAGGGGGCCTCCCGCATGATGATTCCCGTCATCAGTTCGGGGAAGTTTGCGACGCAGGGTTCGGTGTGACAAGCGCGGCGGCGATTTAGGGTGTGCGGTGCACAGCGTCAGCCACGGAAAATTCCCTCGCGAGCCTCGCTCGGGCCCCTCCGGGGCTTCCCTCCCTCGCAAAGTTGCCCGCTACGCGGTTAATTTGCTGCGCTCGGCCTCGCTAAACGGCGTTCGCGAGGGAATTCTCCGTGCCTGCCGCTGGGCGCTCGACGTCCTTCCACGCCGCGCGCTTGTCGACGGGCTGGATCGCAGGATTCACGGTCGTTGGCCACCTCCGGAGGCGACCTGGTGGTGCGGTGAGTTGCCGCGCGGGTCTGCGGATCGAAGGACGGTGGGTCGAGGGGAAGGGCGGGCTCGGGGAAAACACTTTGCGGACCGTGCAGCGAGGCCGAGCGCAGCGGATTGACTCCGCAGGAGGCAACTGCGCGCAGTGAGGGCGGTGCCGGAGGCACCCGAGCGAGGGCAGCAAAGTGCCTTTTCACCGATCCCGCCCTTCCCCTCGCCCCCCGATCACCTTCTATCCGAAAACCCCGGCGAGAAACCCCTCCACCGCACCCACCACGTCGTCCAGTTTGTCGTGGTGCGCCCAGTGCCCGGCTCCGGCCACCTCGACGATCCGCGCATCGGCGAAATGCACGTCGGTGCCGTCCTGACCGATCCGATGGGGGAAGCCTTCGCTGCCGTTGATAATCAGCACCGGGCAGCGGATTCGCCGCCACAGGGCCGCCAGATCGTCCGGCGGAATTCGGAACGCCGGCCACGCATGAGTGTAGTTGTCGAACTTCCAGCTGTAGCTGCCGTCCTCGTTGCGGTTGCTGCCGTGCAGGGTGAGGTGGCGGGCCTGATCCGGAGTGAGGTGGACGTTGGCGTGCTGCATGCGCTCATAGGCCTCTTCGAGGGAGTCGTAGCGTCGCGGCTGCCGCGAGGCGAGGTCCCGGGTGGTGCGGATCCACTCGTCGAGACGCTGCTCAGGCTCGGAATCGCCGCCCAGACCCGGCCAGAACCCGACGCCCTCGATGATCACCAGCGCCGATACGCACTCCGGATACACCCCGGTAAAGATCGACGCCAGGGTACCGCCCATGGAATGACTGACGATCACCGACGGGATCAGCTGGCGCTGGCGCACCAGCTGGTCCAGATCGTAGACATAATCCGGATGATGGTAGCTGGAGCCGCGAACCCACTCGGAGTCGCCGTGACCCCGCAGGTCCGGGGCCAGCACGTGATAGCGGCCGGCGAAAACCTCGGCGAACCAGTCCCAGCTGTGGCAGTGATCCTGGACGCCGTGCACCAGCAGCATGGGCGGCGCGCCGACGTTGCCCCAATCCGCGTAGTGCAGACGCAGACGCTGGGAAAAATACGTGTGGGAGGTGGGTTTCTTCGAGGTCATTCCGGATCCTTACGGGAAACACGGTCGGAAATGCGGCCCTCGAGGCGCGGACGCTGCTGGAGAAACAGGGACTGGAGGAACGCGGACAGCACCTGTATCCGCGGCACGCCACGCGAGTCCTGCCGGGTGAACAACCACGCCTCGCCCTGCAGCACCGGGTCTGCAGCACCCACGCGAACCAGACCCGGTCGGACGTCGCCGAGATAGCAGGGCAGCAGCCCGACCCCCAACCCGGCTCCGAGCGCGACGGCTCTGAGCGCCGGGTCATCGACGACCGTGCCGGGCGCCAGATCCGGGAAGTGCTGCAGCCGAACCCGTGCCGACGGCGATGCGGGGTCCGCACTGCCGATCCAGCGACCGCCATCGCCCGGCCGGTGGCCGGTGGCGGCATAGGCGCAGGCCATGATGCGCCCGAGCGGTCGCCCGACCAGGTCATCGGGGGGATCGTCGCTGAGGCACAGGGCCATGTCGGCCACACCGCGCTGCAGGGCTTCGAGCGGCGGCTCGGTGATCACCCGCAGATTCAGATCCGGATGCTCCCGATAGAGGTCGCCGAGCTGGGGAACCACCAGTTCGGCGGACAGCGCGGGCGTTGCGGCCAGAACCACCGGGCCCGCGACGGCGGGACCACGCGCCCGCAGGCTGCGCTCCACCATCTCGAGTTCCGCTGCAACCCGATCCAGGGCATCGATGACCTCCGCACCCGCAGCCGTTATCTGCATCCCGCGCGGAGTTCGGGCGAACAGCCGGATACCCAGGCGCTGCTCGAGCTGGTCGAGGTGGCGTGCGACGGTTGAGCCGTGCACCTGCAGCCGCTCACCGGCCGCTCGCACCGAGCCGGTCTGCGCCACCGCCTGCACGAACTTGAAGTCGTCCCAGTCCACGCCGATTCTCGCCCTCAAACATCGGCCGCCCCCGTGCGATGGCCGGTGCTGCGATTATGCAACACACTGTTGCGTTACCATAGGTTGCGTTTCGTGTTACCTAAAGTAACATGGCTCCAAGATCCGGTGAGGGATGTCCGACCTCCCCTCCCCTCCCTTCCCCAGGACATCCCTCCCGGTCTACCCCTCCCTGATACCGGCGGGGACAGAGATACCCTCTCTGCCCCGCCGCTTTTTTGCCTGACCGGCGCTTTCCTGCCACCCCGATCCGTCCCAATCAGTGCGTCGCCGTGATCCAGAGCATGCCGTCGGCGTCTTCCTCGATCCGCGGCAGGTGACTCAGCCGGCAGGGTCCGTTGCCGAGGCTGTCCCCGGTGCGCACGTCGAAGCGATAGCCATGCCACGGGCACGTGACCACGCCGTCGACCAGCCGATCCGCCCGCAGCGGACCCAGCTGGTGCGGGCACTGGCGCGGAAACGCCACCACGTCGCCCGCCACCTCGGCGATCACGAAGTCGCGCCCGCCAAGGGTCAGCTCGCCGGGCAAAGCGAGCGCTGCCCGGGACCCGAGACAGCGGCGCCGGTCGGGATCCCGCGCCCGTTCGACCCGGCGGTCGAGCTGATGCTGGCGCTCAACCATCATCGCCACGTCCTCGTCGTAGAGGCGCTCGTAGAGTGTGGCGAACGCCTCGCCAGCCCGGATGCGCTGGGCGGGATCCACGCCGGGCAGGAAGAAGTCGACAACGATGTCTACCCGCGCCGCGCCCTCGGCAAACGCATGGGTCCAGATCTCTGCCCCCGTACCATGACCTTCCAGGGTTCGGGTAACCCAGCGCCGACGTTCCCGATCCAGGCACAGCTCGATCACCGAACTGCGCGCCGCGCGATCGGCGACCTCGGCACGCCAGCCCCACGCGCCCCAGTCGAGGCAGCGCAGCGCGGAAAAACTCGATCGATGCTGATGCGGCAGATGCTCCCAGTCGAGGGCGTTCTCGTAGAGCCGCTCCAGGGACACCGGGAGAACCCGGCAGTACGTCCCGACATGGGGCAGGCGGCTGTCGTCTCGCGGTGGCAGAAATCGCTGTTCGGGCAAAGCTGCTGCGCTCCTTCAGAATCCGCGTCTCATTGCGCAGTGCACGATTGACACGCTTCCTGGCCTCTGTTCATATCGTTGCGGGGAGGAAAGGGAGTTGCAGAGACAGCGCGCCCTTTTCGAGGGGCGGCCGAGCGAAAGCTCGGCCGACTTGTTTCTGGCTCCCGCGTTCTTCAAGCCGCCACCGGCCGTCCGCCTCCCGCTCCGCCAATCAATTCGTCAATCGATCCCCTGGTGCGTTCGCTCCCGCAGCATTCGACTCAAGCGCCTGCCCGTAGCGGCAATGGTGCGCTCGAGAAAACCATCGAGATCTTCGTCCTGGGCAAACACCGCGAGCTGGCCCTCGAGCAGCAGCTGGGTGTACCCGTGCACGTAGCTCCAGCCGAGCAGGATATCTTCCATCAGGCCCGTGTCGAGGATCCGCTGGCGCAGATCTTCCGGGGTGACGTCGGGCTCGCCGCGCTGCAGGGTGATGTTGTCCGCCAGCTCCGCGAACGTCCGGGCCGATGCGCTGCTCAGGGTCTCGTTGCAGGTCTTCAGCGAGTCGGAGCGGAACATCAGCCGGAAATGCGCCGGATGCGCCCGGGCATAGGCGACGTAGGTCTGTGCGGCCGCGATGAACCGCTGATCCGGCTCGGCACCGGCATCGGCCCGGGCCTGCTCGAGTCGCAGGGTAAGACGATCGAAGCTGCGCGCGGCGACAATGGACAGAAGCTCCGATAGATCCGCGAAGTGATGCTTCGGCGCGGCATGCGAGACACCGGCCCGACGTGCGCACGCGCGCAGGGTGAGGCCCTGCAGGCCCTCCTCGTCGAGCAGGTCGTCGGCCGCTGCGAGCAGCGCCTCGCGCAGATCGCCGTGATGGTATCCCGAGCGAGAACGCGACTGCGACGGCGAATTCATCTGTTGCCCCCCGCCGCGACCACGACAAACCGGAACGGCTTGTCGTCGATCGTCACATCCACGGAACCGTCCTCCATCTTGGCAGCCATGTCGGCAGCAATGTCGGCAGCAATGTCGGCAGCGTCGAAAGCCACCGCCAGCGTCTCGCTGGCGATGTACTCACCGTGTTCCCGTGCTGCCTGCATCAGGACGCTGTCACCCGCGTAGCGCACCTCGATGCGATCCGCCACGTTCAGGCCGAGATCCTTACGGTGGCGCTGGATTCGATTGACGATCTCGCGCGCGTAGCCGCCCCGGATCAGCTCGTCGGAGAGTTCGGTATCGAGGTCCACGGCGATGCGCCCGTTGGATACGGTGTTGGTGCCGGGTCGCGGCTGCTGCAGCACCTCGATCTCGTCGGTATCGAAGCGCTCGCCGTCGACGACGATAGCGCCCTCCCGGCTCAGTGTGTCGATCTGGTCCGCGCTCAAGGCCCGGATCGACTGCGCGAATTCCTTCATGCGTTTCCCCAGGCGCTTGCCCAGCCGGGGGAAATTCGGTTTCGCAATCACCTCGATGTGCGCGCCCTCGTCGGTGTCGTAGCGGACCTCGTGGACGTTGAGCTCCGCGCGCACATAGGGCTCGAGACGCTCGAGTTCGGCGAGTACCCGGGCGTCACGATGTACGACGGTGAGTGAGCGCAGCGGTGTGCGCAACCCGATCTTCACCTCTTCGCGCTTCTGCCGGCCGAGCAGAACCACCTGCTGCATGCGTTCCACCGCCTCCTCCAGCTCCGGACGCATCAGCTGCGCCTCGGCCTCGGGATAGTCACACAGGTGCACCGAGGCCGGCGTGGCGCTGCCGCCACCCAGCGCGCCCAGCTCGCGATACACGTGCTCCGCCAGGAACGGCGCGAACGGCGCCATCACCTGGCACAGTTCGTAGAGCGCGGTGTGCAGGGTGCTGAAGGCGGCGATCTTGTCCGCCGTGATGTCCTCGCCCCAGTAGCGGGAGCGGTTGAGGCGGATGTACCAGTTGGTCAGATCCTCGATGAAGTCGAACAGCTGCGGCACCACGTTGTACAGGCGATAGGCCTCCATCTGTTCCGCCACCCGGGTCTTCAGGGTCTGCAGCCGCGACAGAATCCACTGATCCAATACGTTGTCGCCAATGTGCTGCCCCTTGTCCGGCGACCACTGATCGGTCTCGGCATAGGTGCGCAGGAACGAGTAGGCGTTGTACCAGGGCAGCAGCGCGCGTCGGGTCATGTCGCGCACGCCGGCATCGGAAAAACGCTGTTCCTCGCCGCGCACCAGGCCCGAGTTGATCAGGTACAGGCGCAGCGCGTCGGCGCCGTAGGTTTCCATCAGCTCGTCGGGCGGCGTGTAGTTGCGCAGCCGCTTCGACATCTTCTTGCCGTCCTCGGCCATGACCATGCCGTTGACGATGACGTTGCGGAACGCGGGCTTGTCGTAGAGCGCGGCCGCAAGCACGGTGAGGGTATAGAACCAGCCGCGGGTCTGATCCAGCCCTTCGGCGATGAATTCCGCCGGGAATCCGGCTTTGAACACAGCCTCGTTCTCGAACGGGTAGTGCAGCTGCGCGTACGGCATCGAACCGGATTCGAACCAGCAGTCGAGCACCTCCTCCACGCGCCGGTAGGTGCCTTCCTCGCCGGGCAGCTCGAACGTCAGGTCGTCGACGAACTCGCGGTGCAGGTCTTCCAGGCGCACGCCGGTGTAGTGCTCCAACTCGTCGATGGAGCCGATGCACAGCTTGTTGTCGGTGACGTCGTTGACCCAGATGGGAATCGGCGTGCCCCACACCCGATTGCGCGAAATCGACCAGTCGATGGCGCCGGCCAGCCAGTTGCCGAAGCGTCCCTGCTTGATGTGCTCGGGCACCCAGCGGATCTGCTCGTTCGCGGCGAGCAGCTTGTCGACGATTCCAGTGACGGCCACGTACCACGACGGAATGGCCCGGTAGATCAGCGGCGTGTCCGAGCGGTAGCAGAACGGATAGCTGTGCTGGATCACGTCCTGGCGCAGCAGCGCCCCGTGGTCCTTGAGATGGCGGATGATGTGCTTGTCCGCGTCTTTCACGTACTGGCCGGCGAAGTCGCTGACCTCGTCGGTGAAGATCCCGTTCATGGTCACCGGACAGGCAAAGGCCTCGATGCCGGCAGCCTTCAGGACGCGGTAGTCGTCTTCACCGAACGCCGGCGCCTGATGGACGATGCCGGTGCCGCTTTCCGTGGTGACGTAGTCGTCCATCACCACCTGAAAGGCGCCGAGGGCGGCCTGGTCCGCGAAGTACGGAAACAACGGCTTGTAGCGTCGACCGAGCAGTTCCCGGCCCTTCAGGCGCGCTTCGACGTCGAACTCGCCATAGGCGGCCAGCCGTTCTTCAGCGATGTAGACGTGCCTGCCGGATTCCGGGTCACGCACCTTCACGTAGTCGATGTCGGGGCCGACACAGACGGCGAGGTTCGACGGCAGCGTCCAGGGCGTGGTGGTCCAGGCGGCCAGATGAGCGTTCTCGTCTTCCAGCTCGAAGAGCACCGTCACCGACGGATCCTGCACATCCATGTAGTTCATGTTCGCTTCGAAGTTCGACAGCGGCGTGCCGAGTTCGGTGGACAGGGGCATGATGCGCACGCCCTGATACACCAGACCCCTGTCCCAGAGCTGCTTCAGCACCCACCACACGGACTCCATGTAGAACGGGTCCATGGTCTTGTAGTCGTTGTCGAAATCGACCCAGCGCCCGAGGCGGGTAATGGTCTGGCGCCATTCCGCCGTGTAGCGCTGCACGATTGACCGGCACTGTGCGTTGTAGCCGGCCACGCCCAGCTCCGCCACCGCCTGCTGGGCGGACATATTCAGCTGCTTGTCGATCTCGTGCTCGATCGGGAGTCCGTGGCAGTCCCAGCCGAATCGCCGCAGCACGTAGCGCCCCTTCATGGTCCAGTAGCGGGGCACGATGTCCTTGATCGTGCTGGCGACGATGTGGCCGTGGTGCGGCAGGCCGGTGGCGAACGGCGGCCCGTCATAGAATATGTAAGGCTTTTTGTCGCTGGTCTTGGTCAGGGTCTTCTGAAAGACCTCTTCGGCCGACCAGAAGCGGAGCACGTCGTGCTCCATCTCGACGAAGGAAAAGGACGAGCCAGATTGCGCTGGTTCAGCCATCGAACACTGCCAGGGTCTGTTGAAAAGCGGCGCATTGTACCCTGATTCAGAGCGCCTCACTGTGGGCGGAATCGGCAATAATGCGGGCCTGGCGAGCCAGTCCGGCAAGCGCGGGAGGTGAATCATGGAGTTCGGCGCGGTCTTTCCCCACAACGAGATCGGCACCGATCCCGGCGCCATCCGGGCCTACGCCCAGGGCGTGGAGGCGCTCGGGGCCACTCACCTGCTCATCTACGATCACGTGCTCGGCGCCGATCCGAACCGGCCCGGGGGCTGGAAGGGCCCCTACGACAAGGACGTGGCCTTCCACGAACCGTTCACCACCTTCGCCTACCTCGCCGGTGTGACCGAGCGCATCGAGTTCGTCACCACGGTGCTGATCCTGCCACAGCGGCAGACCGCGCTGGTGGCGAAGCAGGCGGCGGAGCTGGCAATTCTCTCGAACGACCGGTTCCGGCTCGGCATCGGCACGGGCTGGAACCGGATCGAGTACGAAGCGCTGAACGAGGACTTCCGCACTCGGGGCAGGCGCCAGGCGGAGCAGGTGGACCTGCTCCGGCGGCTCTGGAGCGAGGACTCGCTGACCTTCGACGGCGAGTTTCATACCGTGACCGCGGCCAGCATCAATCCACGCCCCGCGCGGCCGATTCCGATCTGGTTCGGCGGTTCGGCACCCGCCCTGCTGGAGCGCTGTGCAAAGCTCGGTGATGGCTGGATCCCGCTGATGGGCGCCAACGATGCCGCCCGCGAATGCATCGACAGCATCGCCCGGCAGCGCCGCGACGCCGGCCTCAGCATGGACGGCTTCGGCATCCAGGCCCAGGCTCAGTACCGCGGCGGTAATCCGGAGCGCTGGGCGGACCACGCGCAGAAGTGGCGCGCCCTCGGCGCGACCCATGTGGCGATCGCGACCCACAACGCCGGCGCTACGGACGCGGACGGGCATGTCGCCCGGGTCCGGGAGTATCTCGACGCGGTACGGTAGCCGGACCGCCGGCCCGTGAATCAGTCCGTCTGATCGACGGCCCCCATGATGTCACCGTCGTGGCCCGGCGCCGGCACCTCCACCACGCGCTCGGGCTCGTCGTCGTACTCGAGATGCAGCGCCCGGCAGATGGTGGCATGCATCTCGTACAGGCACGTGGTGTAGGTCAGTTCCAGAATCTCCGGATCCGACAGGTGCTCCTTGAGCGCATCGAACAGCCCGTCCGGGGTCCGCCCGCCGTCCAGCACCAGGCAGTCGGTATAGGCCAGCACCAGACGCTCCAGCTCGTCGAAGCAGTCGGCGGCGGGCCAGTGCGGCACCGCCTCGATCTGCTCCTCGCTGAAGCCGACGCCGCGCATCGCCTTGCAGTGCTGGGAGAATACGAACTGGCTGCCGCGGGCGTAGCCGGCCCGGGTCTGTCCCAGCTCACGCAGGCGCGGGTCGAGTTCGCGCCGCGGGCTGCGGTAGAAGCGAAAGCCCTCCACGGCGTGATCGAAACAGTCCGGCACCAGGGCGAACACGCTCCACCAGTTGCCCGGCGTGCCGGTGTCGGTGCCCGGCTCCTCCACCGGATCGCGGTCGCCGAACAGGAACTGATACATGCGCTGGATGTGCTCCGGCGCGTCGTCACGGCTGACCTGACGCAATCTGGGCATGTCGCCTCCCCCGAGACTGTGGGCGCTCATTATGGCCTGCTGCGGCCAACGGGCGCGAGCGCCAGGGCCGCTGTGCGGCCGGCCGGCAAGTGTGGCAACCTGCGCGCTTTCGCCTGCCGGAACACAGCTGGAATTCCAATGACTGCAACGCGCTCGCTCCCCGCTCTCGCCGCCACGCTGGTGCTTTCGATGCTGTTTGCCGGCGCCTGCGCCCAGGCCCCCGCCGGCAGTTCTCAGCCCACCTCGATCACCGGCAGTGCCGGGACCACCCTTATGGCCACCCCGATGGCGAGCTTCGACGAGCCGTGGGCCATGACCTTTCTGCCGGACGGCCGCCTGTTGGTGACCGAGAAACCGGGACGGCTGCTGATCCTCACGCTGCGCGCACCGCGCCCCCGCGTCGTCGCCGGCGTTCCCGACGTGGACTACGGCGGCCAGGGCGGGCTCGGCGACGTCACCCTGCACCCCGGCTTCGCCGACAACGGCATCATTTACCTCTCATACGCCGAGGCCGGCGACGGCAACACCCGGGGGGCCGCGGTGGCCCGTGCGCGTCTGGTGGAATCCGCCGATGGGGCGCACCTGGACGATCTCACCGTGATCTGGCGCCAGACGCCGAAGGTCACCGGTCGCGGCCACTACGGACACCGCCTGGCTTTCGCACCTGACGGCCACCTGTTCATCACCTCCGGCGAGCGCCAGAAGTTCACGCCGGCTCAGGATCTCGAGCAGAATCTCGGCAAGATCATCCGCCTGCGCGACGACGGGTCCGTGCCTCCGGACAACCCGTTCGCCGGGCGCGGCGACGTCGCTGCCCAGGTCTGGTCGCTGGGCCAGCGCAATCCCCTGGGTATCGCTTTCGCCGCCGATGGCAGACTGTGGGCTCACGAAATGGGGCCCGCCGGCGGCGACGAATTGAATCTGATCCGACGCGGCAGCAACTACGGCTACCCGCTGGTTTCCAACGGCAACCACTACGACGGCAGAACGATTCCGGACCACGCTACCCGCCCCGACCTGCAGGCGCCGGCAGCCTGGTGGACCCCGGTGATCTCACCCGCCGGTCTGGTCATTTACGGCGGCGACCTGTTTCCGGACTGGCGCGGTCAGGCACTGATCGGCGGCCTGTCGTCGCGGGCGCTGATCCGCGTCGCCCTTCACAGCGAACAGGACAGCGAACAGGAGGCCGACCAGGCACGCGAAGTCGAACGCTTTGCCATGGGCAGACGGATTCGTGAGGTGGAGCAGGGTCCCGACGGAGCGCTGTGGGTGCTGGAGGATCGAAGCAACGGACGCCTGCTGCGGCTGACGCCGGCCGGCTGAGTTTCAGGCGTTGACGGGCGGCCGCACCTGGCCGGCCGCACCTGGCCGGCCGCACCTGGCCGGCCGCACCTAGCCGGCCGCACCTAGCCGGCCGCACCAAAGCTCGGCGCCAGCGGTCGACCCATGACGTAGGAATCGAGCACGAACTCGCGGATCACGCTCATTGCACCGTCGCCGTCGGCGCGCTCGCGGAGCAGCTCCTTGAGCATGCCGGCTTCGATCTCGGCTTCGAACTGGGAATCGTAGGGCCCCACGTCCACGCACTCGCGGGTGTGGAAGTACCATTTGCCGTTGCTCAGAAACACCCGCTCGGAGCGGAACCAGGTCCGAGGATGCTCGTTCGTTCTAACTGCATTCATGCCAGGCAACTTCCGCATGGACGTGAAGCTGCAGTCTCGCACCTGCGGCCAGCCGGTCTGTTCGGATTTTGTCAGACAAACATCAACGGCTTGCGCCCCGGATTTCGCTTCCAGGGACCTCACCGTTCCGGCAGAATCGCGCGCTTTTGCGGCCGCTGAGCGCGATCGTCATGCGTCTGGTCACCTTCGACCCGTTCCGCACCCTGGGCATGCCCGGGGCAAGCTACGTCAAGCCGGACCTGTACCCGCAGCACCTCGAGGTGATCCGCAGCGCCGACTGGCTACTGTTTCCGGAGTACCGGCAGGTGAACAGCCTGGTGTACGCCCACCGCAAGCGGGTGTTTCCGAGCGTCTCCAGCTACCGCGACTACTGCCGCGGCCCGACAGGCGCAGGCCGTCAGTCGCTCTACGCCCAGGCCTACCTGCCCGTCGACCGTGACCTGCGGATCGTCGTGATCGGTCGCGAGGTCGTGGCCAGCTACTGGCGGGTGCAGGCCGAAGGCGCCTTTCTCAACAACCTGGCCGCCGGCGGCACGCTCGAATCGACCATGCCGGGTTCGACGTGGCGATGCTCGGCGACCGTCCCTACGTGTTCGAGTTCAACCGACTGTTCGGCAACCGCGGCCTGCAGGAGCAGGGCGTGCGCCCGAGCGACCTGATCTTCGACTATCTGCGTTCGCGCACGAGCAGGAAGCCGCGCCGCGACGGGTCCGGCGGGCGCCAGGCCGCCTGACCGCCCGGGGGCCGGGCAGCAATGACGGCCGACCGGTATGATCGCCGGCTGGGTCCGTGGAACCGAGACCATGACGAACGCCTCCGCCGCCCCGGACGCCGGGCAAGCGCTGCCACCGCGGTCGGCCTATCCCTGGTTTCTGACCGGTTCGAGCCTGTGGCTGGCCGGTATGAGCCTGCAGGGGTTCCTGTTCTCCTGGCTGCTGGTGGGGGTGCTGGAGCGCCCGGCCCACGAAGTCGGCCTGGCCCGCTCGCTGGCGGAGTTCCCGCCCCTGATCGTGCTGTTCCTCGGCGGTCTGCTGGGCGATCGCTTCAACGGCCGCAGCTACCTGGCCACCATGCACGTGCTGGTGGCGCTGCCGCCGCTGCTCATCGCCGCCGTCTACGGCCTCGGGGAGCTCGGCTACTGGTGGGTGCTGCTGTTCGGCGTGTCCATGGCCAGCATCCAGGCACTCTCCGACCCGGCGCGGCAGTCGCTGATCAGCCGGGTGTCGCGCATGGACATCCAGCGCGCCATCACCATCATGATCATCACGTCGTCGCTGCTCGGCCTGACGGGTTTCTACCTCGGTGGGCGCCTCGACGTGCTCGGCCTCGGTACCGTGCTGTGCCTGCAGGCGCTGCTGTTCTTCGTCGGCACCTTCGCCATGCTGCAACTGCCCTCGCTGCCGCACGTGATCGGCCCCGGCCCGCGACCGGGCATCGCCGACGGGCTGGCGGCGGTGTGGCGGGCACCCCTGGTGCGCAACATCGTCTCGCTGAACTTCCTCTCCAGCCTGTTCAATGCCGGCGCCTACGTGATCGCGATTCCTTTCATAGTCAAAGAAGTCTACCTGGGCGATGCCGCGTTCTTCGCCGGCGTGATGATCGTGTTCAGCGCCGGCAGCATCGGCTCGAACGTCCTGCTGCTGGCGTTCATGCCGCTCCGGCGGCCGGGACGGGTGTTCCTGCTGATGCAGCTCACCCGGATGGTGATTCTGCTGCTGTTGTTCCTGCAGCCCGAGCTGTGGCTGTTCTACCTGGCGATGTTCGCCTGGGGGCTGAACATGGGCGTTACCACCACGCTCGTCCGCACCACGGTACAGGAGCTGGCCGACGCCACCCGGCGCGCCCAGGTGCTGTCGATCCTGCTGCTCAGCTTCATGGTGACCGCCCCGGTGAGTTCGCTGCTGCTCGGCGTGCTCATCGAGTTCACCACGCCGCTGGCCGCATTGCTGCCGGGCATCGGCGTGTCCCTGGTGATATTCGTCCTGGGGCTGTGGAAGAGCGGACTGTGGCAGTTCGAATCGGCGCGGGCCTGATCCAGATCTCAATTCGCTGAGGGCTCTTTAGTCCGCTAAGGGCTCTTTATTCCGCTGAGGGCTCTTTAGTCCGCTGAGGGCTCCTCCGCTGAGGCTGCCGGGTCGGCGATGAAGCGTGCCACGAGTTCGGGATCCTGCATGGGGATGAAGTGGGTCAGGTGCGGCAGGTAGACATCGCGACCGTTCGGGAACTCGGCCGCCAGCGCCGGCCACGTGGGTGAGCCGGAAAAGTCCATCGCCGACGAATCCGCCTCTCGCGCCCGGGCCCGCAGCACCACCACCGGCTGCTGTATGCCGGGAATGCGATCGTGCACGTCCGTGCGGCTGTTGCCCATGTAGATGGAGGCTTCGACCATGGGCGGGCAGGCGAGCTCGAAGCCGTCGCCGTCGGCGCGGGGCAGCACGCCGTAGCGGCAGTAATCCTCCAGCACGTCGCGGCGCCAGAGCGAAAACGGCGCGCGGTCGACGAAGCGCTCGAACATCTCTTCCCAGGACGCCCAGTGGTTGCGCCGCCGCGACACCGGATGGTCCTCGGCCGTGGCGAACTCCTGCTGGCGCGTACCGTACACCTCGGGGTCGAGAATGACCGGATCCACCAGCAGCAGGCGGGTGAAGGTAGCCGGCGCCTGGGCCGCCACCTGGGTAACACAGTGGCCGCCCATGGAATGGCCCACGCCGATGGCGCCCTCGAGTCCGAGACCGGCACAGAACTCGGCCAGATCCCGGCCGAAGGCCGCCCACAGGTAGGGCTCCCGCTTGTCGCTGCGACCGTGGCCGCGCATGTCCACGGCGATCACCCGGTAGCCCTCCGGCAGGGCCGCCACGGTGCGGTCCCAGCAGCGCGCGTGAAATCCCGTGGCGTGCACCAGCAGCACTACGGGCGCGTCGTCCGGACCCCACTCGAAGTAGCTGAGCCGGATCTGGCTGGTCTGAAACTGATACGCCGTTGGTTCGCCCTGCATGTTCCCGCCACGTCGCGCAAAGCGCTCCATGGTATGCGGCCGCCGGGGCCGGGCCAAGGCCGCGCGCCGCGGCAGGCCGACCGGGTCCCGGGCGGAACAGACGGCGACTGCCATGATGCTTTTGGGTACACTTCCCGATCATGCCCCAGGCTCTAACCAAATCCGACGTCGTCTCCTCGGAGCAGGAGCCGTTGATCCTCGTCGACTCCGACGACAAGGAGGTCGGCCGCCTGGACAAATCCGCCTGTCACGACGGTGACGGCATTCTGCACCGGGCGTTCTCGCTGTTCGTTTTCAATCCCCGGGGAGAGCTGCTGCTGCAGCGTCGCGCCGCCGGCAAGCGTCTGTGGCCCTCGTACTGGTCCAACAGCTGCTGTTCGCATCCCCGCGCCGGCGAGGACATGGGCCAGGCCGTCGGCCGGCGCCTGCACCAGGAACTCGGGCTCGAAGCAACGCTGTCGTTCGTCTACAAGTTCGAGTACATGGCGCCCTATCGCGATCTCGGTACCGAGCACGAGCTATGCTGGGTATACGTAGGCAGAACCCGGGACGAGCCGGTGATCAACACGACCGAAATCGACGAGTGGCGCTGGATCGCCCCGGATGCCCTAACCCGCGAGCTGGCCGAGCGCGGAACGCAGTTCACGCCCTGGCTGAAGCTCGAGTGGGCGCGGCTGCGCGAAGAGTTTGGTGAGCGCCTCGATATCGGGCCGGTTTCTCACCGCAGGGATTCTCCGTGAGCGACCGCGCCATCGGCATCAGCGGCTTTGCCTGCTATGTGCCGCGCTACCGCGTGGCGCTGCGCGACTGGTGCCGCTGGAACGACGACAGCTGGGACAAGGTGCGCAGCGTCGTCGGCACCGGCTACCGCATGCGCGGCCCGGACGAGAACGCCTACACCATGGCAGCCACCGCGGTGCTGCGACTCATCCGTCAGTACGACCTCGACCCCGAACGCATCGGCTTCCTCGGGCTCGGCACCGAGTCGAGCACCGACAACTCCGCGGGCGCGGTGATCGTCAAAGGCATGGTGAACCGGGCCCTGGTCGAGCTCGACATGCCGCCGCTGGCACGTGCCTGCGAGGTACCGGAGTTCAAGCATGCCTGTCTCGGCGGCGTGTACGCGCTCAAGGCGGCGGCGCGCTATCTGGCCCTCGACGGTCGCGGCCGTCACGCCATCGTCGTGTGTGCCGACGTCGCCGAGTACGCCCGTTCGACCTCCGGCGAGCCAACTCAGGGTGCCGGTGCGGTGGCCATGCTGGTGGAGGAGTCTCCTCAGCTGCTCGCGCTGGAGCTGAACATCTCCGGCACCGCGTCGGACTATCGCGGTCCGGATTTCCGCAAGCCGTTTCTGCGCTTCACGCAGCAGCGACCAAACGAGTACGCCCAGCCCCGGGATTTTCCCGTGTTCAACGGCAAGTACTCCACCACCTGCTACATCGACGAAGTCCTGGCTGCCATGCGCGATCTGTTCGCCCGTCTCGCCGACGCCGGCGATGCGACGCTGCGTGCGGTACCGGCGCAGCCGAGCCGCTTCATGCGCGACCTGTCGGCAACGTTTCTGCACCGGCCCTACCAGCGCATGGCGGAGACCGGACTGATCATGAGCTACCTGCTGGCGCTGGCCGTCGGCGACGGCGACGACCTCGGCGAGCTGGCCGGCTATGCCGAGACCGCGGCGGTGGACGTCGGCGCCCTGGTCACCGAACTCACCACCCCGCCCGACGTCTACGCCCTGGTCGAGGAGCAGCGTCTCGGCGACGAGATCTTTCCGCTCGCGGTCCAGACCGCGCGGGCATTCCGCAGCCATCCGCGCTTCGCCGAGCTGATGACCGGCCTCGGCACGCTGGAGATGCAGGAGGTCGGCAATCTCTACACGGCGTCGCTGCCGGCGTGGATGGCCGCCGGTCTCGAAGAGGCAGCCGCCCGCGGCGAGGCGCTCGCCGGCACACGGATTCTGACCCTCGGCTACGGCAGCGGCGATGCCGCGGAGGCCATCCCCATGGTGGTGATGCCCGGTTGGCAGGGGGCCGCGGACCGCATCGGCTTCACTCGGGCCATGCTGGACCCTATCGACCTTGGCGCAGAAGCGTACGCTGCGCTGCACGATGGCACGCCCTTCGAGCATCCGGTTGCCCGTCGGTCCGGCGTGTTCTACATCGACCGCATCGGCGCCCGAGAAGCGCACTTCGACGACTCCGGCATCGAGTACTACCGCTACTACGGCTGAGCCCCAGACTGTTAAGAGAAAGACAAGAAAAGAAAAAACTTAACCCCGATCGACCCGCCCGGACGTTATCCCTCTCGACGACAACGTTCAGGAGATCGATTCATGCGTCCCAGCAGATATCTCATGGTGACCGTACTGGCCCTGACGGCCTGCAGCGGTCATGAGGAAACGGTCACGGTCCTCGAGCCGGACCAGCCCGAAACCCCCACAGCGCCCCTTCCCGTCGAAGGCGAAGCCAGCCCCCGGACGACGCCCGCGCCGGTCACGAGTCCCGGCCGCCAGGAACTCGCGGACGAACGCCTGCGCCGGGCCCAGGAGAGCAAGGTGAGCGGCGCCCCGATCCGCGAGGCAGAACTCGCGAACGCCGCCGTTGATCAGGCCTGGCCCGGTTCGCAGCGGATTCCGGCGCAGGGACCGCCGAGCCGCTGGGGTACCCCGGAAAACCGTGAGAACTACCGCCACGTGGAGGACAACCCGGTACGATTGACCATCGCCGATCCGGTTTCGACCTTCAGCATCGACGTGGACACGGCCGCCTACAGCAATCTGCGGCGGCTGCTCAACCAGGGCAGCCTGCCGCCGGCAGACGCGGTGCGCATCGAGGAGCTGATCAACTACTTCAGCTACGACTACCCGGCGCCAGACAACGGCGAGGCCTTCAACGTCATTACCGAAGTCGGCCCGGCGCCGTGGAATTCCGAGCGCCAGCTTCTGCACATCGGCATCCAGGGCAAGCGCCTGGCAGCCGACGCGCTGCCGCCCGCCAATCTGGTGTTCCTCATCGATGTCTCGGGTTCCATGCAGAGCCCGGACAAGCTCGACCTGCTGAAAGCATCGCTGAAGCTGCTCACCCGGCAACTCGACGCCGAAGACCGCATCAGCATCGCCGTCTACGCCGGCTCGGCCGGCGCGGTGCTGGAACCCACGGCCGGCAACCGCAGCGCGGAGATCGACGCCGCCATCGACCGGCTCAGCGCCGGGGGATCGACCAACGGCGGCGCCGGCATCCATCTCGCCTACGCCATGGCGCGCCAGGCGTTCATGCGCGACGGCATCAATCGGGTGATCCTAGCCACCGACGGCGACTTCAACGTCGGCACCACGGACCAGCACGCCCTGGAAGATCTGGTGGAGCGCGAGAGAGCCTCCGGGGTGGCGCTGACGGTGCTCGGGTTCGGCAGCGGCAACTACAACGACGCCCTGATGCAGCGTCTGGCCCAGGTCGGCAACGGCAACGCCGCCTACGTGGACACGATGAACGAAGCTCGCAAGGTGCTCGTGGACGAACTGGCCAGCACCCTCAAGATCATCGCCAAGGACGTGAAGATCCAGGTGGAGTTCAATCCTGCCGTGGTCGCCGAGTACCGACTGCTCGGCTACGAAACCCGCATGCTGGCCCGCGAGGACTTCAACAACGACCAGGTCGACGCCGGCGAGATCGGCGCCGGTCACACGGTGACCGCGCTGTACGAGCTCACCCTGCAGGACTCCGCCGACCGGCGCGTGGATCCGCTGCGCTACCAGGACCTGCGTCCGCAGCCGGGCGATCGACGCAGCGACGAGCTCGCCTTCGTACGCCTGCGTCATAAGGCCCCCGACGCAGATGCCAGCTCGCTGATCGAGATGCCGATCCGCACCACCGACATGCAGTCCGATCTCCGGCGAACCAGCGACGACTTCCGCTTCTCGGCGGCGGTGGCCGGATTCGGCTCGCTGCTGCGGGCCGGCGCGCAGACCGGCAATTTCTCGTACGATGACGTCAGCTCGCTGGCGCTGGGCGCCCGGGGCGCGGATCCGTTCGGCTACCGGGGCGAGTTCCTCGGTCTGGTGCGGACCGCCCAGGCGCTGTAGCGGGCGTGGGAGCCGCGGCATTGCAGTCGACGAGTCAGGCAGAACCAACCGACGACGCCCTGATGCTGGCCTACGCCGCCGGTGATCAGGGCGCCTTCGCGCGGCTCTACGAGCGCTACCGCGGGCCCCTGTACCGCTACTTCCGTCGCCAGCTGTCGGCGGCCGAAGCGGACGACTGCTTTCAGACCCTGTGGCTCAAGGTCATCGACCAGGCGCCCCGTTTCCGCCCCAGCGGCGCGTTCCAGGGATATCTGTTCACCGTGGCGCACAATCAGCTGATGGATCACTTCCGGCGCCGCGGCCGACTCAGCGAGGTGAGCGCGGACGCGGACGAGTTCACCGACGACCTGGCGGACGGCAGCGCCGAGACGCCGCCGGACGCGCTGGCCCGGGAAGAGCTCCGGCAACGGCTGCTGACCCTGCTGGAGCGGCTGCCGTTTCACCAGCGCGAGGCCTGGGTGCTGAAGCAGGAGTCGGCGCTGACCATCGAGGAAATCGCCGGCGTCACACGAACCAGTATCGAAGGCGTGCGCAGCCGACTGCGCTACGCCACCGTAAAGCTCAAAGCAGGATTGGCCCGTCATGTCTGACTTCAATGAGTCCGACTTCGATCAAGACGACGACCGGCGCCTCGGCGATCTCTATCGCCGCGCCGCCGATGACCAGCCGCCGGCGGAACTCGACCAGCGCATCCTTGCCGCGGCCGCTGCGGCCGGGCAGCGGCGCAGGTCGCGCTGGCTGCCCGGCCGCGGGCCCCTAGCCGGTCTCGCCACCGCGGCGGTGGTGGTGCTGGCGGTGACCCTGCTGCTGCGCCAGACCGAGCCGCCACTGCCCGCGGAGGCCTCCGGGCGGGAGCGCGCGGCACCGGCGGCCTCGCCGCTGCGCCAGGAAGCCCGGGTCGCCGAGCCCGCCGCCAATGCGCCGGCGGTCAGACCGGCGGCCGGACCGGCGGCCGCCGCCGACGAGGCCGAAGCCCGGCCGGAGCGCAAAGCGGCGCTCGCCGATTCCCGCTCGAACGACACCGGCCGAACGGCGGCGGCGCCGCCGCGCCGGGAAATTCCGGCCAGCGCAAGCCAGGCGCCCGCGCAGGCAGAAGAAATCGAGACGGTTGAAGCCCTGGCCGACGGGTCGGCGGCGCCTGGGCTGTCCGGCGGCGCCCTGGTCCGTCGCGCCGCGGCCTTTGCCGCACCAGACTGCGCCGAGACGTTTCCGCTGCCCGACGGCGCGACGCTGCGAATCCACGACGGTGGCCTGGAAGTCAGCGTGAACGGCGAGCGCTGGGCGCTGCGCTGCGTCGACGGTGTCTGGCAGCGCGAAGCCGAACCGGTCCTGACTGAGAGCAGCAGGCCTCAGAGCAGCAGATAGATGCCGAACACCAGCGCGGCGATGCCGGCCAGTTCCCGCGGTCGGATTCGCTCGCGAAACACCCAGCCGGAGGCGAGCAGGGCAAACAGCAGCTCCACCTGACCGAGGGCGCGAACCAGCGCAGCAGTCTGCAGGGTCATGGCCGTGAACCAGCCCAGCGACGCCATGGCGCCGCACACACCGACCCAGATCCCCTGGCGCCAGCTCGCCACCACCCGGGTCAACTCGCCGGGCTCGGAGAGGCGCAGAAACAGCCCCATCAGCAGCGTCTGCAGGGTCAGCGCCACCGCCAGCGTCAGGCTCGCGCGCAGCAGCGCCGATCCCTCGGGCAGCGCCAGGGCTGCGCCGCGGAAGCCCACCGCGGCTACCGCCAGGCCGCTGCCGGCCAGCAGCCCGAGGACCAGACCCCGGGGGCTGCGCAGCGCGTCGCGCACCGACACACCGGACATGAGCAGGAGCACGCCCCCCAGGCTGACACCGACACCGACGGCGGCGAGCGCCGTGATCCGGTCGTCCAGCACCAGGAGGCCGATCACCGCGGTCTGCAGCGCCTCGGTCTTCGACAGCGCCGTCGACGTGGCGAAGCTGCGCAGGGTGAACGCCGACAGCAGGCAGGCCGAGGCGAACACCTGGCCGAGGCTGCCCGCCGCACAGAACATCCAGAAGCCGGCGTTGGGCGCCGGCAGCGGCTGGATCAGGGCCAGCGCCAGCAGGCCGATCCAGGCGAACGGCAGAGCGAAGCAGAACCGTACATAGGCGGCGCCGTTGACCGACAGCGCGCCGGTGAGGCGTTTCTGCAGAACCGAACGCAGGTTCTGCATGAAAGCAGCGCCGACGGTGAGCGGAATCCACAGCACGATCAGGTGCCCCGGGCGCCGGCGCGACTCATCGACCCGCGAGCTGCCACACCCGGGATTCCTGACGCGACAACCAGGCGTACCGCGCAGTCAACACCACCGCGGCTACGCACAATCCGGCGGACAACCCCACCCAGAATCCGCGCACGCCACTGAACGCCGGCCAATCGATCCAGCCGAAACCCAGCACCACGCCCACCGGCAGTCCGACGGTCCAGTAGGCGACCAGCGCAATCAGCATCGGCATGCGGGTGTCCTTGAAGCCGCGCAGAGCGCCGAGCGCGGTCACCTGGGTATCGTCGACGAACTGGTAGACGGCGACGAACACCATCAGCTGCACGGCCACGGCGAGCACCGCGGGATCGTTGCTGTAGAGGCCGACGATCGGGCCGCGGAACAGGAACAGCAGAGTCGCCGCCACGAGGGCGAAGGCGAGGGACATCGCGAGTGCGATCCAGCCGCTGCGCCGGGCCCCGGCGAGGTCGCCGGCGCCGGTGTTGAAGCCGACCCGGATCGCCACCGCCATCCCCAGCGCCATGGGAATCATGAACGCCAGACCGCCGACGCTGGTGGCGATCTGATGGGCCGCAACGGCGTCCACGCCGAGCCGGCCGACCAGCAGGGTGACGATGGAGAACATGGAAAACTCGAGGAACGTGGTGAGCCCGATGGGACCACCGAGCTTCACCAGGCGCAGTATCTGCCGGAAGTCGGGCCAGGACGCCCGGGCGAACAACCCGGTGGTGCGCATCCGTGAGCGCATCACCACCACGGCGAGCACCGCAAACTCGAGCCACATCACCAGCGCGCTGGACCAGCCGCAGCCCACCCCGCCCATGGCGGGCACGCCGCCGCCGCCGTGAATGAACAGATAGTTCAGCGGGATCTTCAGCAGCAGGCCGACGAAGGCGACGATCATCGCCGGCAGCGTCCACGACGAACCTTCGCACAGGTAACGAAGCGCAAAGTAGCCGAGCAGCGGCAGCGTGCCCCAGGACAGCGCCTGCAGGTAAGCCGAAGCGATGGGTACCGCCAGCGGGTCGACGCCGATGAAGCGGTACAGCGCTTCGGCGTTGCGGTAACCGACGATCAGCACCACGCCGCCAATCAGGGCGATCCAGCCGGCCTGGCGCACCACCTCGCCCGATTCGGCGTGACGGCCGCCGCCGTGGAGCTGCGAGACGGCCGGGACCACGGCCATGATCACGCCGGCGAGCAGCATCACCGTGGGCCAGAAGACATTGCCCCCGAGCGCCACTCCGGCGAGGTCGGCGGCCCCGTAGCGGCCGGCCATGATGGTGTCCGCAACCCCCATGCCCATCTGCGACAACTGGGTGAGCACGATGGGCATGGCCAGGCGCAGAAGGTGCCCGAGCTCGGCGCGAACCACCCCCTTCTCCAAGCCGACCAGAAGAGCGCGGATTGTACACGCCGGATGAGAATGATTTTCATATACAGGAATTGGGATTCCAAGCTCTGCCATAGCCAGCCTCTATCGTGGCGATAGCATCTTTCAAATGGCCAACCCCCTCACACCTCGTATACTCGGTGTTCATTCCGCGCTTGCGCCCGCCCATCCGGGCGCCAACGCTTTGAGCGAGACTCACTCAACCCAAGATCGAGGTCTAGTCATGGAACTGAAGGACAGCAAGACACTGCAGAATCTCAAGGACGCGTTTGCCGGTGAGTCCCAGGCCAACCGTCGCTACCTGTACTTCGCCTCCAAGGCCGACGTGGAAGGCGAGAACGACGTGGCCGCTGTGTTCCGCTCCACCGCCGAAGGTGAAACCGGTCACGCCCACGGGCACCTGGAGTACATCGAAGTTGTCGGCGATCCGGCGACCGGCCTGCCCATCGGCAGCACCGAAGCCAACCTCAAAGCGGCTATCGCCGGTGAGACCCATGAGTACACCGACATGTACCCGGGAATGGCGAAGATGGCCCGCGACGAAGGCTTCGACGAGATCGCGGACTGGTTCGAAACGCTGGCGAAGGCCGAGCGATCCCACGCCAACCGCTTTCAGAAAGCCCTGGACGCCATGGCCTGAGACGGACCGGCGAGCGCTCGCCGGGCGCTCGCCAGCCGCTTTTCGAAAAGGGGTCCTGTGGGGCCCCTTTTCGCCTCTGAAACTGTCGCCTCTGAACCAACAGAAACCGCACGGGACCCCGACCAACCATGGCTAAAGAAGGCAGCCTACAAGCCCCGGAACGTGAACCGCTGGACTGGCAGAGCGACGCCTTCTACGAGAAAGAGTCGCTTTACGGCGAACTGGAACGGGTCTTCGATATCTGCCATGGCTGCCGTCGCTGCGTGAGTCTGTGCGACTCGTTTCCGACCCTGTTCGATCTCGTCGACGAGTCGGTGACCCTGGAAGTGGACGGGGTCAACAAGGACGACTACATGAAGGTGGTCGACCAGTGCTATCTGTGCGACCTCTGTGCGGAAACCAAGTGTCCCTATCTGCCGCCGCACGAGTGGGCCGTGGACTTTCCCCACCTGATGCTGCGCGCCAAGGCCTACAAGTTCCGCAACAAGGACACCAAATGGCGCGACCGGCTGATCACCAGCCTGGACCCGCTGTTCGACACCCTGAGCACGCCGGGCATCGCCCAGGCCGCAAACGCCGCGGTGAACAACAGAATGCTGCGCCGCGCGGCCGACAGACTGCTGGGCATTCACGCCGACGCGCCGATTCCGCACATCGAACCCCGGGCCCTCGTCCGACGGCTCGCCGATCACTCCCCGGCAGGCGCGGAGCCGAAGCCGGGCACCCGCACCACGGGCAAGGTGGCCATCTACGTGACCTGCTACGGCGACCACAACGAGCCGCAGGTGGTGGAGGACCTGATCGCCGTACTGAATCACAACGGCGTCGCGGTGAAGATCCTCAAGGACGCGAAATGCTGCGGCATGCCGAAACTCGAACTCGGCGACCTGAAAAAGGTCGAAGCCCTGAAGGACGCCAACCTGCCGACCTTCCTGCAGGCTATTGCCGAGGGCTACGACATCATCGCCCCGATCCCTTCCTGCGTGCTGATGTACAAGCAGGAAGTGCCGTTGATGTTTCCGAACGATGCGGACGTCGCGCAGGTGAAAGCTGCCTTCTTCGACCCGTTCGAGTATCTGATGCTGCGGCACAAGGACGGACTGATCGACACCAACTTCGCACGCGGCCTGGGCAAGGTGGCCTACCACGTCGCCTGCCACCAGCGCGTGCAGAACATCGGCATGAAGACGCGCGACTTCCTGAAGCTGATCCCCGACACGGAAGTCACCCACATCGACCGCTGTTCAGGACACGACGGAACTTACGCGATCAAGAGTGAAACCTACGCCAAGGCGATGAAGATCGCCCGCCCGGTGGTCAATCGGGTGAAGCAGGCCGAGCCCGATACCTTCGGCTCGGACTGCCCGATGGCGGGCCGCCTGATCGCCCACGGCATGGAGGGAACTGGAGAGGCGGAACACCCGATCACCATGGTCCGCAAAGCCTACGGAGTCTAATCATGCAGAAACTGAATCGTTCCAACCTCTGGAGCCTGGAAGAGTACGCGCAGAAGCGCGAAGCCTTCCGCGCTGAGGTCATCGAGCACAAGAAGCCGCGGCGGGTGGCTCTCACCGCCAACGCCACCATGTACTTCGAGGACTTCCTGACCCTGAAGTACCAGGTGCAGGAGATGCTCCGGGTCGAACGGCTGTTCGAGCCCGAAGAGATCGAAGAGGAGCTGGCCGCCTACAACCCGCTGATCCCGGATGGCAGCAACTGGAAGGGCACCTTCATGTTCGAGTACCCGGACGTGGAGCAGCGTCGCAAGGCGCTCGCCCGCATGGCCGGCATCGAACATCGCATCTGGGTTCAGGTTGCCGGCCAGGAACGCGTGTTCGCCATCGCCAACGAGGACCTCGAACGCTCGACCGAGGACAAAACCTCGGCCGTGCACTTCCTGCGTTTCGAACTCGACCCGGACAGCGTCAAGGCCGCGAAGGCCGGCGCCGACATCAAGATGGGCATCGACCACGAGGAAATGAACTGCGAGGCCACACTCCCGGACGCGTCGCGCCGCAGCCTGGTCGGCGACCTGGCCTGAAGAGGCCGGGCCTGCGGCTTCAGGCCGACGCTGAGCTACGGTGCGTCATGACCCGGGTCATGGCCCGGGCGAGCACCTCGGCCAGCTCCCGCAGCAGGTCCGAACGGGTCGACGTCGAACGCCAGCACAGGCCGATGTCCCGATGCGGATCATCGCCCTTGAACGGCAGGTAGCGCACGGGCCCCGATCGCGACGTGATGGCCAGCTCGGGCATCAGCGTGATACCGACGTTGGCCGCCACCATCTGCCGCAGCGTCTCGATGCTGGTGGCCCGGAAGTTGGTATTCTCCACCGCGTTGTGCGCATGGCAGATGTCCAGCGCCTGGTCGCGCAGGCAGTGACCGTCTTCCAGCAGCAGCACCTGCTCGTCATCGAGATCGCTGAGCCTCACTGATCTCTGCGCGGCCTTGGGATGGCTGCGGGAGGCGGCGAAGAAGAACGGCTCGCTGTACAGCTTTACCTGCTGCAGGTTGTCCTCGTCAGCCGGCAGCGCCAGGATCACCGCGTCCAGATCGCCCTCTCTGACCATTCGCAACAGCACGGCGGTCTGTGCTTCGGTGAGCTGAATGCGCAGCTTGGGGAACGCCTTCTTGATGGGACCGAGGATCTTCGGCAGCAGGTAGGGCGCCACCGTGGGAATGATGCCGAGCCGGAAATCGCCCCCGAACGGATCCTTGTGCTCCTCGGCGATGTGCACCATCTGGTTCACCTCGCGCAGCACCCGCTGGGCCTGTCGAACGATTCGCTCACCCACCGGAGTGAGCATCACCTGGCGGTTGCTGCGCTCGATCAGGGTCACGCCGAGTTCCTCTTCGAGCTTCTTGATCTGGGTGGACAGCGTCGGCTGGCTGACGAAGCAGGACTCGGCCGCGCGGCCGAAGTGACGATGCTCGGCAACGGCCACCAGATACTTCAGGTCGCGCAGGTTCACGGCCGCGCGGGCTCCACCAGGATCTTCGCGTGCTTCTCCGGGTTCTTCAGTTCCGCGAACGCGGCGGCGACACCGGCGATGTCTACGCGTCCGGTAATCAGCGGCGCCACCGGCAGCGTGCCCTCGGCAATGTGGTGCAGCGTGGTCGCGAACTCGTCGGCCGTGTAGGCGAGCACGAACTGCAGATTGAGCTCCTTGGTGATCGCGAGCAGCGGGCGTACCACGTCCTGCTGCATGCACACCCCGACGATCACCACCCGGCAGCCGCGGCTGGCGCCGGCCATCATCTGATCGAGCACGCCGGGCACGCCGACGCATTCGAAGAACACGCCCGGCGGCAGCAGCCGCTCGCCGCTGAGCGGATTCACCTCGGTGAGGCGGCCCTGGCGGCTCTCGCGCGCTGCCTCCTCCCAGGAGGTGTAGGGGGAGTGCACGGCGGGATCGATGACGATGTCGGCGCCCAGCGTCTCCGCCAGCCGACGGCGCGCCGGTGAGAAGTCGGCGGCGACCACCGGCCCCGCACCGGCATGCTTGAGGGCGGCGATCACCGCAAGCCCTACGGGCCCGCAGCCGATCACCAGCGGCACGTCGACCGGGCTCAGTCGCGCCATGGCGACCGCGTGCCAGCCTACCGCCATTGGCTCGGTGAGCGCCGCGTGCTCCGTCGCCAGGCCGTTCGGTACCGGCAGCAGCAGGCTTTCCGTGAGCACCATGCGCTCGGCGTAGCCGCCCGGAACGTCGTGGGAAAATCCGACCGCCGACGACTGCCCGTCGCGGATCAGGGTCGGCACGGAACATACCCGGGTGCCGATGGGAAGGCGCCCGGTCGTTCCGGGATCTGCCGGTCCGTAGTCGAGGATCTCAGCGCAGAATTCGTGGCCCATCACCAGGTCACGTCCCGCTTCCATGCCCTGAAAGCCGCCGGCTTCCCGGGTGGCGGCGATGAACTGATCGGTGTGCTCGAGCAGGTGAAGATCGGAGCCGCAGATGCCGCAGGCGAGGGTTGCCACCAGCACCTCGCCCTGCTGCGGCGACGGCTCCGCAAGCTCCTGCTCCGATAGGGCACCTCGTCGCATCACCGCCGCGCGCATCTGACCTCCTCCGGGACGACTGCCGAATCGACAGCGGCCTATGGTACTTTGGGCCGACATCCCGAAACCACCACCGCGGATCCTCCATGCCCGGTAGACGCCGCTTCATCCAGCGAACGCTCGGCGCCCTGGGCGCGGCGACGCTGAGCCCGTCGCTGCGCGCGGCCGCGGCCCCGGGCGTGCGCGATCGGATCGTTGCCGACCTGCGCGGCTGGGACGCCATCGCCGATCATCGAACCGGCAGCGAGGGCGACGACGCCACTGCCGCCTGGCTCGCCGCGCAGGTGCGCGCCATCGGCGTCGAGCCGATCCTCAGCGAGTTCGACTTCCAGCGCCGCACCCCGGACGCCTGCCGGGTCGACGACGGCGTCACGGCCATCGCCGGGGTACCGCTGTTCGACGGGGGGTCCACCGATGCCGGCGGCATCCGCGGCCGGCTCGGCGCCCTGGGCAGCGACGCCCCCATCGGGCTCGCGTTCTACGAACCATTTTCCGGCGCACCGCAGACCCAGGCATTGGAAGCGGCCCGGAGATCCAGCGCGCACCGGGCCATCGTCGCCGTCGCCGCCGGCCAGACGGTGAAACCCGGTCTGGCCCTGCTCAACGCCGACGCCTACGGCACGCCGTTCGGACCGCCGGTGCTGCAGATCGCCACCGCGCACGGCGCAAAGCTGCAGGCACTGGCGGCGGCAGGCGCCGCGGCAGGCGCCGAGGTCACCGTCGTCACCACCCTGCGCGAGGACACCGTGCCGGTCAGCAACGTGGAAGCGACGATCCGCGGCAGCCGTCCCGAGCTGGCACCGGTGGTGGTGATGACCCCGCGCAGCGCCTGGTGGACGTGCACGGCGGAACGCGGCGGCGGCATCTCGCTGTGGCTGGAAGCGCTGCGGCGCTGGGCCACGGAGCCCCCCGAACGGACGCTGCTGTTCACCGCCAACACCGGCCACGAACTCGGCCACGTCGGCCTCGACCGCTTTCTGCATGCGAATCCGGATCTGGTCGCCGACGCCCATGCCTGGGTGCACCTCGGGGCGAACTTCGCCGCAGCCGGCGGTGAGGTGCGCTATCAGGCGTCGGAGCCCGGCCTCATGCGCCTCGGCCTCGACGCGATCGCCGCGGCCGGCGTCGCCGCGCCGGAGATCACGCCGGTAGCGCAGCGTCCCTACGGAGAGGCGCGCAACGTCTTCGACGGCGGTGGCCGCTACGTGTCGCTGCTCGGCAGCAATCGGCTGTTCCACCACCCGGACGACCGCTGGCCCGCGGCCGTGGATCTGGACCGCACGCTGCGCCTGACCGACGCCATGCTGGACGTCATCGCTGCCCTCGTCCGTGCTTGAGATTCTCCACCGCAGCGACCGGCTGGTGGTGCTCAACAAGCCCACGGACGTGTCGCTGCTCGCCGATCGCAGCGGCGCGGCGTGCCTCTGGGACGGGCTCGCCGAGGCGCTCGGCAGCAAACCGTACCTGGTGCATCGGCTCGACAAAGGCACCAGCGGCGTACTGCTCGTCGCCCTGCACCCGGACACCCAGCGCCAGCTCACCCGGGCGTTTCAGCAGCGCCACGTGCGCAAGTTCTATCTGACTGCGGTCACCGGCAACATCGACGGCGGCCGCACGCTGACGCTCGATCTGCCGTTGCGCAAAGGCCGCAAGAGCCGCTACCGGGTGGCCGGACGGCGCGAGGACATCGGCCGCAGCAGCGCAGGCTGGAGCCTGGCGACAGGCTCCGCGTCCGCGGACGGCAAGCCCAGCCGCACGCGGATTCGCGTGCTGCGCCACGAGCCCGGGGCGAGTTGGCTGCTCGCCGAGCCGGTGACCGGCCGAACCCACCAGCTGCGGGTGCAACTGGCGTGGATCGGCCATCCGATTCTCGGGGATCATCTGTACGGTCGACCCGACGCGCCGGAACAGCGCGCGCCCCGGCTCATGCTGCACTGTCACCGGCTGGTGGTACCGGAGGTCGGTACCTTCACGGCGCCGCTGCCGGATGACCTGGCGGGCCACCGGACACCGGTCGGCGCCCGGGCGGCAGACTAGGGCCTGTTCACACTCCGCACAGCGCCGCGTCGGAGGCCACTTTTTTCCGAATCGAGGCGCTGTGAGCGTGGTGTAGCACCGCTACACGAGCGAGCGGCAACGAAGAGTCGGGGAAAAGTGGCCCCGACCCGGAGG
>JAVJTA010000012.1:0-4385 GCA_040219135.1 Pseudomonadales bacterium
TTGGATTTGCGTCGCTGCCGAACGCCTGCTGGGGTTGGCACGATCGCGCGGCGCATGGGCGAGCTTGGGGCGAAGACGCCGTGGTAGCGGGTGAGATTGACCCGCGGGCGTGGCACCAAGGCTGATTGCGCGGCAATCAGCCGAGTTCAGCGAGAACCCGTCCCGATTGGCGGTGAATGGCTTGGGTGTCGAGTCGGTCGGGACCAGGGCCGGATTCTTCAGTGTGAGCGTTCTGCCGCCAGCACCCCCGCCGGCCGCAATGCGGTAGCGGATCGAGGCGGCGTTCAGCTGGTCCAGTGTGTCAGCCGGTTCCAGGTCGAGCCAGGGCTGTTCGGAGTCTTGGATCAGGAGGCCGTCGCGGGTGAGCCTGCTTCGGGCAACGATACGGTCCGCTGCTACCACCGATTGTTCATTCAGTTCCACCAGGTGATCGACTCGAGTGAGTGAGGACGAACGGATGAATACGAAATCGAACCTGCGTCGTCTGGCCAGCCTCGTCATCGTCCTGGGCAGCGGCGCGCCGGCCATGGCGCAGCCCGCCGCCGCGGACGTTGCGGACGACGCTTCCGGGCCATTCGTTTTCCAGGTTGCGGACGTGATGAAGATCACCGGTGCCGGCACCCTGCTGGTCGGCAAGGTCGAGTCCGGGCGCGTCTCAACCGGCGACGCGGTCTGCCTCGCCGGGTTGGAGCGGCCGCTCGAGGTCGCCGCCATCGAGCAGTTTAATCGGGTGCTGACGACGGTGGACGCCGGCCAGAGGGCCGGGCTGCTGTTCGAGGATCTGGACAGGGACGCGGTGACCGTTCCGACGCGCGTTCACGCCTGCGACTGATCGACGCGCCGAAGGCGCCTACCGTTTGAACCTCACCAACGTCCGCCTGCCCCGCCTCCCCCGACCCCCGCCTCTGTACTCAGAGAAGTCAGGGAAAGGACGCGTTATCCTCCCTATCCTCAGTCACCCACATCTGTCTGCCAGGTTCTGATGGAAGACGTCCCATCCCTCCCGACAACTCGCGCCGCCCCTCGCCAGTCGCGTTCGCGAATCACCCAGCAATCCCTGCTCGACGCTGCAGAAATCCTGCTGCAGCGAAGCAAGGCACAGGGACTCGGCTTCGGCATGGCGGATGTGGCAGAAATCACCGGCGTCAGCGAAGCCACCGGATATCGATACTTCGAGAACGTCGAAGCGTTGCTGACCGCAGTCGGGGTCCGCCACTTTCAGACCGTGAACCGGGAGATCCGTGAGGCGAGCCAGGTCGCCGACGGCGACAACCGCGACCCGGTGCGCCGCACGGTTGAGGCGAATGTGCGGATTCATCGCAGACACGCCGATCTGCATCGCCTGTTCACTGGCGAGATGAGCACCCACCTCGCCAGCATGCGCACATCGCAGCCGCGCTTCGACTACGAAGGCAGCGCCTACGCCCATGTCGCCGCGTCCCTGACAACGTACGACTTCCGCGATGACGAGGAGCGATTGCGGGTGGCACGCCTCGTCTTCGATCTGTGCGAATCCACGACCCACAGTGTCATCGTCGATCACATGGTCGACATGACCGATGAGGAATTGATCGATCAGATCACGACCGCGATCCACGCAGTGTTGCACCCCTACCAGTCCGCCTGACCGAGCTCATTCGCCACCCAGCAGCTGATACTCGAGCCAGTTCACCACCGCGGGCATGCTGGTCGAACGCGGAGCACAATGACCGAAACGTCCGGTCAATCGCAGCTCACCGCGGGTGCTGAGCTTGAGTGCGGCAAGGGTTTCATCAAGGCTGACAAGGGGATCTTCGAGGGTAGTGACGGACAGCATCGGCACGTCAATGATGGCCACTCTGCCAAGAAGATCCTTGTTGCCCAGTGCCACCGGTCGGGTTGCAGTGCGCAACGCGGCCAGATTGTGAGGATCAACGCGAAAGCGGTCGGCGTAAGCGTGGTACTGCATGGTCTCGGCAGGTGCGGTCGATCCTTCTGTCGCGAACAGCCCATGCAGAATGCCGCAGTCGTTGACGGCGGCGGCAACATCAGCGGCGCGCCGCACCGTGGTCTCGACCAGCGGATTACCGGCGAGGCTTTCAGACCAGAGTGCCACGCGCTCATCATCGAACCGGGGGTCATCGAGCACCCGATCGAGGACGGCAAAGTGATTGCGCGCTGACGCCGCATCGAGCGTTTGCGTGTTGCCGGTTCCGGGCATGTCGAAGAGCACGAGCGCGACGCCACGGGACAGCAGCGCATCACGGAGCGGGTGGAACTCGATACGGAGCACGTCCATGCCGCCCGTCTTCAGCACCACGGGCCACGGGCCTTCATGCGGCGGCAGATGAGCATACGCCGTTACGGTCTCATCGCGATCGGCCAGTTTGATGCGCCATACCTCCGTCGGTGGTTCGAATAACTTACCCGCCTGTTCGTAGGCCTCGTAGGCACGCGCCAGCGCCGCCATCGCGTCGGGCTCCCGGAAGTGTGGAAAGCTCGCGATCATGAAATACATCGACGCTTCCACCAGCCGATCTGCGCGTGCCTGCCCCTTCAGGTTCGCTGCCTCGGCACGAGCGGCCTCACCCGTGCGCACGAACTCGCGTATCCAGTGTGCATCTGAGCCGCCCGGTCCCACATCCGGCATGCCGCCATCGACATCTGCCGCCTCGATACGCGCCAGTGTTTCGCGAATCCGCTCGGAGTCGGCACCCGCCCACGCCCAGGTATCGAGACGAATCTGCCGGTACCAATGACCGTAGCCCGCCTCGCTTTCCTCGGCGGAAGATGCCGCGAAGGCACCGCTGACACCCAACACTAGCGCCACGAACCACGCAATTCGGTTCCGCATGAAAACCTCATCATTGAAGCCTGCCGTCAGCTTAACGGCTGCGTGCCCACAACAGACTCAGCTATCAAGGACAAACCAAGCCATTGATGTTCGGAAGAATAAGGCGGGGGAACCTGCCCCGCCCCAGGGAACGCCTCAGCTTTCAGCCTTGCACTGCGGCCCGTCCGGGGAAGCCTGCGGCCGCAGAACGCCGGCTTGCAGTTCAGCCGCGACTGGTGAATGTACACGTCGCTGCCGGGCAGCTGGCCGGCCAGGTCCAGCAGGCGGGCGTCCCGGGTCAGGGTGTCGAACCGCGCCGACAGACGGTGGATGCCGAAGATGGAGCGGATCTGGTCGGAGTCCGCCTCGGTGATCACCTGCGGACGGCGCAGCAGCTGCGCATCGTGGCGATATGCCTCCAGATCGTCCAGAAAGGCTCGCACCTCGTGCGGTTTGAAGAAGCCGTGCAGCACCAGGAACCCGTCTCGCTCGAATCGGGCCAGCTGATGTTCGCTCAGTGGACCGTCACGACGCTGTGCGCCCTCGCCGTGCAGCACGGGCTCGTGGCGCGGAATCGGCGCCAGTCGGTGCTCGAGTCGAGTGGGATAGGGATCGTTGGCGTTGCCCTTAGGTCACTACCTCCTCGTTGCCGAATGAGCGAAAGTGGAACCGGTTTGCCGTGTGAGCGCGCTGGCGGACTGAGCGCAGGACGCGGCGGATACCCGCCGGCATGGTGGTGAGTGAGGGCAGAGGCCGCTGAGTTCGAGGGGAGGGACCGACCGTCACCATCCCGCGGGCAGAGTTCGATTGCCGGGCGCCAGCGATTGGCGACCGGCACCGGCCTGGCGTACATTGACCGCAACGGGGAAGGAGACGTCGACATGCACACACGCCGGTGCCTGGCCCTGATACTGTTCATCGCGACGACGAGCGTTGCCGCAGCAGAGGGCGTTGCTCCACGCCAGGCGCTGTTCGGCGAGCTGCACGTGCGCACCCAGCTGTCGTTCGATGCGTTCATCTTCGGCGTCCGCGCCACGCCGGACGATGCTTACCGCTACGCCCGCGGCGAGGCCATCACGCATCCGGCTGGATTCGCAATGCAGCTCGACCGGCCGCTGGATTTCATTGCGGTGACGGACCACGCCATGTATCTCGGGATCATGCCGCAGATGGCGGATCCGGCGACCCGCGTGGGCGCACACCCGATCTCCCGTCGCATGCAGGCGGCAACCACCCAGGAGGAACGCCTTGCCGCGTTCTACGAGGTCATCGGCCGGTTGCGCGGCGACGTTACCGACGACGACCTGTTCGATGCCTCCGTGGCGCGCTCGGCGTGGCAGGAGGATAGGAACGATAACGTGACCTTTCCTCGATTGCTTGGGGTACAGGCGCCCGGGGGTCAGGGGAGGTCGGCGTTGGCGAGGTTAAACCCGACGATGGAGAGCGGTCTGGTTTCGTAAGACGGTCGGGATTGTTGGCCTACAGATGGTTGGGAGAAAGGGGAAGCTTTGAAGTCATGTGCGCAGGCGTGGCTGTTGCCGAGGTGATTTCAGCGTTCGGCGAACAGATCGGG
>JAVJTA010000013.1:0-599638 GCA_040219135.1 Pseudomonadales bacterium
CGGCAAGCTGCGACGACGCTGGAGGCACGGCCCGGGAGCCGCACTGCAGATACCGGAAAACCGGCACAAACCTCTGACGCTGTTTACCCGGACGCGGGACATCGGCGGTATCGGGGGTGCGGCTCCCGGGACGTGCCTCCAGCAGCGCCGCAGCGAACCCTCGTTTATACCCGGGGTCCAACGCGTTAAGATGCCGCATCTTCGCCCTCTGACGGATATCGCCTGCCTTGCTACGTAAGATTTTTGGGACCAAGAACGCGCGCGAGCTCAAGCGGATGGGCAAGATCGTTGCGAAGATCAACGCCCTCGAAGACGACGTCAAGACGCGTTCCGACGACGAGCTGCGTGCCACGACCGACACGCTGAAACAGCGGCTCGTCGATGGTACGGCGCTCGATGATCTGATTCCGGAAGCGTTCGCCGTGGTCCGCGAGTCCGCCCGCCGGACCAAGGGCATGCGCCACTTCGACGTGCAGCTCATCGGCGGGATCACCCTCCACGAGGGCCGCATTGCGGAAATGCGCACGGGCGAGGGCAAGACACTGGTTGCCACCCTCGCGGCCTATCTCAACGCCCTGAGCGGCCGCGGCGTCCACGTGGTCACCGTCAACGACTACCTGGCGCGTCGCGACGCCGAGTGGATGGGACCGATCTACGAAGCGCTCGGGCTCACCTACGGGGTGGTTCAGTCCGGACAGAATCCGGTGGACAAGCGCGCAGCCTATCGTGCCGACATTACCTACGGCACCAACAACGAGTTCGGCTTCGACTATCTGCGCGACAACATGGCCTTCACTCTGGAGGACAAGTACCAGCGTGAGCTCAACTTTGCCATCGTCGACGAGGTGGACTCGATCCTCATCGACGAAGCGCGCACGCCGCTCATCATCTCCGGCCCCGCCGAGGAGAGCACCGAGCTCTACCTGAAGATCAACAAGCTGGCGCCGAAGCTCCGGCAGGCTCCGAAGCCCGAGGATCCCGAAGCCGAACCGGACGGCGACTTCAGTCTCGACGAGAAGAACCGCCAGGTGGAGCTCACCGAGCAGGGCCATCAGAAGGTCGAGGACGAGCTGGTGCGCATGGGCCTGCTCGAGGAGGGCGACAGCCTGTATGCCGCCACGAACCTGGGACTGCTTCACCACGTACATGCGGCGCTGAAGGCGCACTTTCTGTTCAAGCGCGACGTGCAGTACATGGTGGTGAACCGAGAGGTCGTGATCGTCGACGAGCACACCGGGCGCGCGATGGCCGGTCGGCGCTGGTCCGAGGGCATCCATCAGGCCATCGAGGCCAAGGAAGGCGTGCCCATTCAGAACGAAACCCAGACGCTGGCGTCGACGACGTTCCAGAACTACTTCCGCCTCTACGACAAGCTCTCCGGAATGACCGGTACGGCGGACACCGAGGCCTTCGAGTTCCGCCAGATCTACGGGCTCGACGTGGTGGTGATCCCCACCAACAAACCGATGGTCCGCAACGACAACAACGATCTCGTCTATCTGACCATCGACGAGAAGTACGACGCCATCGTCGAGGACATCGTCGACTGCATGGCACGTGGCCAGCCGGTGCTGGTGGGCACGGCTTCCATCGAGTCGTCCGAGCGGCTGTCGGCGGAACTGGAGCGGCGCTCGATTGCACACAACGTGCTGAACGCGAAACAGCATGAACGCGAGGCGGAGATCGTCGCCCAGGCTGGCCGACCCGGCACCGTGACCATCGCCACCAACATGGCCGGTCGGGGCACCGACATCGTGCTCGGCGGCAACTGGGAAGTCGAGATCGCCAGCCTGCAAGATCCGACGCAGGAACAGATCGAGCCGGCGAAGGCCGAGTGGCAGAAGCGCCACGATCAGGTCATCGCCGCCGGCGGTCTGCACATCATCGGCACCGAGCGCCACGAGTCCCGGCGTATCGACAATCAGCTGCGGGGCCGCTCCGGGCGCCAGGGAGATCCCGGCTCGACGCGCTTCTATCTGTCGATGGAAGACAATCTCATGCGGATTTTCGCCTCGGATCGCATCCGCGGTCTGATGCAGTCCATCGGCATGGAGAAGGGCGAGGCCATCGAGCATCGGATGGTCAACAACGCCATCGAGAAGGCCCAGCGCAAGGTCGAAGGCCATAACTTCGACATCCGCAAGAACCTGCTCGAGTACGACGACGTCGCCAACGACCAGCGCCAGGTCATCTACCAGCAGCGCCGCGAACTGATGGCGGCGGAAGACATCTCCGAGACCATCGACGGCATCCGCGAGGAAGTCGTCATGGAGCTGGTGGAGAGCTACGTGCCGCCCCAGAGCGTCGAGGAGCAGTGGGACGTCGAGGGACTGGAGCAGGCGCTGCTCACGGACTTTGCCAGCCGCCAGCCGGTGACGCAGTGGCTCGAGGAAGACGACGAGCTGAACGAGGAGTCGCTGAAGGCGAAGGTCCTGGCGCAGATCGAGGCCGAGTACCGGGCCAAGGAGGCCGACTGGGCGGCGCAGAACGTCGACATGCGACTGGTCGAGAAGCAGATCATGCTGCAGATCCTCGATCAGCGCTGGAAGGAGCACCTGGCGCTGATGGATCACCTGCGCCAGGGCATTCATCTGCGCGCCTACGCGCAGAAGCAGCCGAAGCAGGAGTACAAGCGCGAGAGCTTCGAGCTGTTCCAGGAACTGCTCGGCAACATCAAACGCGACGTCGTGCGGCTGCTTTCACGGGTTCAGATCGAAAGACCCGAAGACGTCGAGGAAGCCGAGCGCAGGCGCCGCGAAGAGGCGGAGCGACGCATGCGCTTCAGCCACGCCGAGGCGTCGGCGATGGCAGCCGGCGCAAGCGATGGCGACGCTCAGAACCAGTCTCCGCCGGGGCGTCAGAGCGGCCCGGGAGGGCGTGGCCCCGCCCAGGCACAAGCGCAGCCCAAGCCGGAGACCTTCGTGCGCAGCGAGCGCAAGGTGGGTCGCAACGAACCCTGCCCGTGCGGCTCCGGCAAGAAATTCAAGCATTGTCACGGTCAGGCCGCCTGACCCGTCTCTGAACCCCGACCGACCTGGGAGCGAGCATGGCCGTCAACCTACCCCCGCCCGGCGAGCTGTTGCCGGTTCCCGGCGTCCGCCTCGGCACCGCCTACGCCCGGATCAAGCAGTCCGCGGCCGCCGGCGCCCCCGGCAAGCAGGACCTGCTGGTCATGCTGCTCGACGCGGGCTCGACGGTGGCCGGCGTGTTCACCACGAACGCTTTCCGCGCCGCCCCGGTGCTGGTTGCCGAAGCCGCCATCGCCCGGGGCGGCGTGCGCGCCCTGGTCGTAAACAGCGGCAACGCCAATGCGGCGACGGCCGGGCCCGGGCTCGAGGACGCCAGACGGGTCTGCGCGGAGCTGGCGCGCGTGGCCGATCTGCCGGAGGGATCGGTGCTGCCGTTTTCCACCGGCGTGATCGGTGTGCGGTTGCCCGTCGAGCGCGTGGTCGCGGTGCTCGGCGAGGCCGTTGCCGAAGCCCGCGGGGATCGCTGGGAGGCGGCTGCGCGGGCCATCATGACCACGGATACGGCGCCGAAGGCGGTGAGCCGCCGGGTTCAGGTGGCGGGCGCGCCGGTCACCATCACCGGCATTGCCAAGGGTGCCGGTATGATCAAGCCCGACATGGCCACCATGCTCGGCTACGTCGCCTGCGATGCGCGCATCGAGCAGCGCTGTCTGGCCATGCTGGTGCGCCAGGTGGCCGACGCGAGCTTCAACCGTATCACGATCGACGGCGATACCTCCACCAACGACTCGTTCGTCGTCTGCGCCACGGGCCTTGCCGACCACGCGCTGATCTCCGGTCCCGACGATGCGGGCTACGCGGAGCTCGCCGCGGCCCTCACAGACGTGGCCCGAACCCTGGCTCAGTTCATCGTCCGCGACGGCGAAGGAGCGACCCGGTTCGTCACCGTCCGGGTGGAGGGCGGGGCGACGGCGGGTGAGTGCCTGCGGGTTGCCTACACGGTGGCGGAATCGCCGCTGATCAAGACCGCGATCTTCGCCGGCGATCCGAACTGGGGCCGGTTCTGCATGGCCATCGGCCGGGCCGGCGTCGAGGGCCTCGACACCGGCCGCGTGAACCTCTATCTGGACGACGTCTGCGTCGCCCGCTCGGGGCTCATGGCCGACGACTACAGCGAAGCGGATGGCGCGGGGGTGATGGCGCAACCGGAGTTCACCGTGCGCATCGACCTCGGCCGGGGCGGCGCGAGCGAAACCGTCTGGACCACGGATCTTTCCTACGACTACGTTAAGATCAACGCCGAGTACCGCACCTGACGACGAACTCAGTCGTCCCGTTCGAGATCCCCTGACAGCAGGTCGTCGTCCTCCGCGGCGCCCGGGATGCGATGCTGTTCCGACGCCCAGCCGCCCAGATCGATGAGCTTGCAGCGTTCCGAGCAGAACGGGCGGAACTCGTTCTTCGGCGACCACTTCACCCGATTGCCGCAGGTGGGACAGAGGACGATTCTCGGGGTGGGTTCGGTCATGGCCGGGCCAGCTCCTGGTAGGTGGCGTGCAGGCGGGCGACCTCGGCGTCCAGGGAAGCCAGGTCGCGGTCGTTGACGATCACGTCGTCGGCGGCAGCCAGCCGGCGCGCCCGATCGGCCTGGGCGGCCATGATGGCACGCACCTGGGACTCGCTGTTGCCGTCCCGGGCCATGGTGCGTTCGAGCTGCAGGGCCTCCGGCGTGTCCACCACCAGCACCCGGTCGCAGCGCTGCGCCTGGCCGGATTCCACCAGTATCGGGTTCACCAGCAGGCTGTAGTCCGAGTCGCCGGCTTCAAGACGGTCGCGCAGCCAGGCGCCGATCAGGGGATGGGTGAGCCGTTCCAGCCAGCGCCGCTCATCGGGGTCGGTGAATACCCGCGCGCGCAGGGCCGCGCGGTCTAGGCTGCCGTCGGCGTGAAGCAGATCCGCGCCGAAGTGCCCGGCGATCTCTGCGAGCGCCGGTTCGCCGGGTGCCAGCACGGCGCGGGAGGCGAGATCGCCGTCCACAACGTTCACGCCGAGCGCTTTGAATCGGTCGGAGACGGCCGTTTTTCCGCTGCCGATGCCACCGGTCAGGCCGACCACGTATCGGGTCATGTCGGTTCGGCCCGCGGGCCGTCAGTTCAGAAACAAGCGCAGAACCGTATCACGCTGGGCCAGGCAAACCCAACCGGCGATGGCGAGGAACGGGCCGAAGGGAATCGGCTGGGCGGCTTCGCGTTTGCCTGTCATGGAGGTGGCGAGCGCATACAGCAGGCCGACGCCGGCGGCGATCAGCACGCTGGCCGGCAGCACCTGCCAGCCGAGCCACGCACCGATGGCGGCGAGCAGCTTGAAGTCGCCGTAGCCCATGCCCTCGCGGCCGGTGAGGAGCTTGAAGCCCCAGTAGGTGGTCCAGAGGAACAGGTAGCCGGCGACGGCGCCGACGATGGCCGATGTCGGGTCGGTAAAGCCGCCGTAGACGTTGGTGATGAGCCCGAGCCACAGCAGCGGCAGGGTAAGCTGATCCGGCAGCAGCTGAGTGTCGTAGTCGATGAACGTCAGCGCCACCATGATCCAGGTGAACAGCAGCGCGGCGAGCCCGAGCCAGGTGAAGCCGAACAGCGCCAGCACGGCGATAGACATGAAGGCGGTGAGCGCTTCGACCAGCGGGTAGCGGACCGGGATGGACGCGCCGCAGCTGGCGCAGCGACCGCGCAGCATCACCCAGCTGATGACCGGCACGTTCTGCCAGGCGAGGATTGGCGCCTGGCAGCCGGGACAGCGCGAGCGCGGCACCATCAGATTGAAGGGAGCCTGGGCCGGGCTCTGGCCGGCGGCGTCGCTGTCCAGTTCCAGCACGCTGCGCGCTTCCGTCTGCCACTGCCGTTCCAGCATGACCGGCAGGCGGTAGATCACCACGTTGAGAAAGCTGCCGACGCACAGGCCGACCCAGACCGCGAAGATCAGGCCGAGCCAGCCATAGGCGAGCAGGGTTTCCGTCATCCGTAACGGAGCGCGAGCGGGGGCTCAGTGGCCTGAGGCCGCTAGCCGCCGACCACCGCGCCGAGCTGGAAGATGGGCAGGTACATGGCGATGATCAGGCCGCCGACGAGCACGCCGAGCACGGCCATGATCATGGGCTCCATCAGCGCCGTGAGGTTGTCGACCAGATTGTCCACCTGCTCCTCGTAATAGCTGGCGGCTTTGTCGAGCATGGAATCAAGCGCCCCGGCTTCTTCGCCGATGGCCACCATCTGAATCACCATGTTCGGGAACACGCCGGTGGAGCGCATCGAGAAGTTCAGCTGCTGGCCGGTCGAGACGTCGTCGCGGACCTTGTAGACCGCGTTCACGTACACGGAATTGCCGGTGGCACCGGCGACGGAATTCAGCGCATCCACCAGCGGAACGCCGGCAGCGAAGGTCGTGGACAGCGTTCGCGCGAAGCGGGCGACGGCGGACTTCTCGATGATATTGCCGGCGATGGGCGCCTTCAGCGACATCCGGTCGATGGCGTCGCGCAGGCCCTTGGAACGCCGGCGCGCGGCGACGAACCCGACCACGGTGGCGACGATTCCGGCAAGTATGATGAACCACCAGGCCTGCACGAATTCGGAAAGCGCGATCACCATCTGGGTGAACGCCGGCAGTTCGGCGCCAAAGCCGGCAAACACCTGTTCGAACTGCGGCACCACGTAGATCAGCAGAATACCGGTCACCACGAAGGCCACCACCATCACGGCGATCGGGTAGGTCATGGCCTTCTTGACTTTCGCCTTCAGAGATTCGGTCTTTTCCTTGTAGGTGGCAATCCGGTCGAGCATGGTCTCGAGAGAGCCCGACTGCTCGCCAGCCTCCACCAGGTTGCAGAACAGGTCGTCGAAATGGATCGGATGTTTGCGCAGCGCCGAGGCGAAGTTGCTGCCGCCGGCGACGTCGTTCCTGATCGCGCGGATGAGTTCGGCCATCTTCGGCTTGTCGAGACCGTCAGCGACGATCTCGAAGGACTGCACCAGCGGCACACCGGCGCGCATCATGGTGGCCATCTGCCGCGTGAACAGGGCGACGTCGGCGGGCTTGATGCTGCCGCCGCCGCCGGAAAACAGGCTCTTGGTCTTCTTCTTGACCTTGGTGGCATTGATGCCCTGGCGGCGCAGCTCGGCCTTGGCGATGGCCGGATTGGTGCTGTCGATCTCGCCCTTGGTCTTGCGGCCCTGCCGGTCGGTGCCTTCCCAGACGAATGTTGCGCTTTCGGCCATCTATCAGTGTCCCGTGGTTACCCGGTTGACTTCGACGAGGCTGGTGACACCCTGAATGACCTTCTCGAGGCCCGACATCCGGAGGTCGTTGAAGCCCAGCTCGCGGGCCTGGTTGGCCAGTTCGATGCTGTTGCCGTCCTCCATGATAATGCGAGCCATCTCCTTAGTTATTTTAACTACTTCATAAATCCCGACTCTGCCCTTATAGCCGTTCTTGCACTTGGCGCAGCCCTTGGCGCTGGCTTCGTACACCTGAAACCCGCTGGCGATCTGCTCCGCCGTGAAGCCCTCGGCGACCAGCGTCTCCTCGGGTACGTCGATGGTTTGTTTGCAGTTCGGGCACAGGCGCCGGGCCAGGCGCTGGGCGATGATCAGGTTCACGCTGGTGGCCAGGTTGAACGCCGGCACCCCCATGTTGCGCAGTCGCGTGAGGGTTTCCGCCGCCGAGTTGGTGTGCAGGGTGGACAGTACCAGGTGACCGGTCTGGGCGGCTTTGACCGCGATCTCGGCGGTTTCCAGGTCGCGGATCTCACCGACCATGACCACGTCCGGGTCCTGACGCAGGAACGAGCGCAGGGCGGCGGCGAAATTCAGGCCGACCTTGTTGTTCACGTGGACCTGGTTGATGCCTTCCAGGTTGATTTCCACCGGATCTTCGGCCGTGGCAATGTTGCGCTCGGCGGTATTGAGGATGTTCAGGCCGGTGTACAGCGACACCGTTTTGCCGCTTCCCGTCGGGCCTGTGACCAGAATCATGCCCTGGGGACGGTCCAGCGCGTCCATGAACAGCTTCTGCTGTTCCTCCTCGAAGCCGAGGGCTTCGATGCCCATCTTCGCGCTGCCCGGATCGAGAATCCGCAGCACGATCTTCTCGCCCCACAGCGTGGGCAGGGTGTTGACCCGGAAGTCGATGGCCCGGGTCTTCGACAGCTTCATCTTGATGCGGCCATCCTGGGGGACGCGGCGCTCGGAGATGTCGAGTTCGGACATCACCTTGAGGCGCGCGGCCAGACGGGTGCCCAGGTTCGATGGCGGCGTAGCCATCACGTGCAGAATGCCGTCGGTGCGGAAGCGCACGCGGTAAGTCTTCTCGTAGGGCTCGAAGTGGATGTCCGACGCACCGGTCTTGATGGCGTCGAGCAGCATCTTGTTGACGAAGCGGACCACCGGCGTGTCGTCGGTGGCGGAACGCACGTCAACTTCGTTGTCGTCGTCCTCCTCGAACGCCTCCATGTCGAGGTCTTCGAGGTCGTCGTCGTCGAGATCGCCCAGGGCGTTTTCGTCCTGGCGGTTGAGGAACTGCTCGATCAACGTCTGGAGTTTGTCCTCCTCGACCAGCACAGCCTCGGTGTTGACCCCGGTCTGGAACTTGATCTCGTCCAGAGCCTGCAGGTTGGTCGGATCGGAGACCGCTACGAACAGGCGCATGCCCCGGCGCACCAGCGGCAGCGCGTTGTGCTGGCGGATCAGCGATTCCTTCACCAGGTCGCGCGGAATCGAGTCGAGGTCGAAAGCGGATAGGTCGAGCAACGGCACGCCGAACTCTTCGGACGCGCTCACGGCGATGGTGCGGGATTCGGCGATACCGTTGCTCACCAGGTAGGCGACGAACGGTGTGCCTTCTTTGCGTGCTTCTTCCGTGGACCTGACCGCGGAGTCGGCGTCGAGGACGTTCTCCTCGACCAGACGTCGCGCCAGGCCGCTCAGCGGTACCGGTTCGGAGGCCATGTGGCGGTGCAATCCCTGTCCGTTGACTGACTTCTAGCTAGTGAAATTCCGACTTCGCGATGCGCGTGCGTGCGCTGCGTTCCAGCCATTTCGCACGCCAGCACCCTCAACTAACCTTAGCGGCCAGGCAACCGCGGAGTCTAATCCTGCGTCACCGAAGTGTCGATAATGCGGTCACAGTATGACCAGCCGCCGTCGGGCATGATCTGTTGCGCCTGGAACGCTGCTCTGGGTGAGTATAGACCCAATGCACCGGCACACACGGCGGCTCGAGTGGTACTAGAATGGAATGACCACCCTTGCCACCGGAAAGGTGACACGGACCGTCAACAAGTGACGTGGGACGATACCCACACGCACAGTGGCGTCCGGCGCTCAGGGACTGAGGTTGAAGCCTTGATCTGAGCTAAACCATTGATTTTATGAGCAAACTGATCTTGTTCTGAATCATGGTTCCGAGATGGCACGGCGGTTGCACCCGTTAATGCGACGTTCAATAAGACGTTCGCGGCGCGAGTGCCAACGGCATAAGTTGCCACATCATGTTGAAACTTGAAATTTCGGAGTTGATTGCAATGAACAAGGCTATCCAGAAGGGTTTCACCCTGATCGAATTGATGATCGTGGTGGCTATCATCGGTATTCTCGCCGCTGTCGCGCTGCCCGCTTATCAGGACTACATCCGTAACGCCAACATGGCGAAAGTGACCAGCCACAACGATGAGGCCACCCGATACCTGCAGAACGAGATGCGTCGCGTGCAGGCTGGCATCGCGATGGGTACGCTGCTTCCGGCTGCAGCCGATGCGGACATGGCGGAAGCCGCGGTCATCGGCCGTCTGAACGGCGACGGTGCCCTCGCTCCCGGAGGCGTGCCTGCCTACGCCAACGCCGCCAACGCGGCCGCCGGCGTGATTCAGGTCAACCTGACCGGTGGTCTGGTGTCGACTGCCGACCTGGTCTACACGGTGATCCGTCCCGTGTACCTCGACCTGAACCCGGCGGTGACGACCACCATCAACTGGGCTGACATCTAAGCCGGACGAGTAATCCGTCCAAGTGTCGAGGAAGGGGCCCGAACGGGCCCCTTCGCTCGTTTCGTCTCTGAGGGTTTGAGTATGGTGGGCAAGAACCGATGGTCGATTCCGGACGCAGTGTCAGGCAATGCGAGTCGGGGTTTTACGCTGATCGAACTGATGATCGTGGTGGCGATTCTCGCCGTGATCTCCGCGATCGCTCTACCGATTTACCGGGGCTACGTGCAGACTTCGACGGAGGGCGTGTTGTTCAATAACGTTGCCACCATCGAAGTGTTCCAGGAAGATGCGCGGCTTCGCACCGGCGCCTACGTGGCCGGCAACTACGACGTTGCGGGCGGCGACACCGGCCTCGCTGGACCGCCGTTGAACTGGGACCCGCAGGATCAGGACATCGCGTACAACGTGGTGATCGTTGGCGGCAGCTATCGGATCACGGCGACCCATCCGTCCGGTGTCACGCTGTGCCGGCAGTTCCCCGAGGGCGTTCCCTGTCCCTAGATTTTTTGCTGATTTCCGGTGCCCGGGGTATCCTACCGGGCTTCGCCGGAATAGCTCAGTCGGTAGAGCGACTGATTCGTAATCAGTAGGTCCGCGGTTCGATTCCGCGTTCCGGCACCAGCCTCACTCAGTACCTTCCCGTCCCTGCTCCTTGATCTCGGCTCCAGTGTCGAGAATGTCGACGATGGCGCCGGTGTCCCGGCGAACGCCGAGCACCAGGTAGTCGTAGCGCGCACCGAAGGGAAAGAACGCGTAGTCACCGGCGTCGCCGCCGTGCTGGCGCAACCACCGGTCGATGTCGCCGGTCAGACGATTACGTTCCGCTACCCAGCTGTCCGGCAGCGCGAGGTCTGCGGCGTCGAGTTTGTCGAAGGCGTAGTTCGAATAGCGGGACGTCAGCGTTCGCAGTGGTCGTCGTGCGTGCAGGGCCTGACCCCGAATCGATGACTGCGCGGTCGGGTCGTCGGGAAGCTCGATGACGATGCGTTTCGGAGCCGGCCCGGCGAAACCGTCGAAGTCGGGAACCGGGACCCCGACGGAACGGTAGTCGTCGGCGCTCATGCTGTAGAAGTGACCGTCCAGGTAGACGAGGGCGAGCGGCCGCTCGGTGTACACGACGTAGGTACCCGCGAGCAGACAGGCGATCTGAATGACGCCGATCACGGACAGGTCGCGGGCCAGCTCCGCCGCCGGCTTTTTCGGATTGAAGACGATCAGGGTCAGCGTCGGACCGAGCACCAGATCCACCAGTGCAATGATCCGGATGCCCTGCCAGCCGCCATCGGAGGCAAAGAAGAAGTCCGGGTACCAGACGAACAGCAGCAACGCGGCAAGGCCGAGAAAGATGACGAAGCTGATCCCCAGATGGATCAGAAAGGCTCCGAAACGCGTCATGCATTGCCCTCAGAGAAACCGCATCGACAGATCCAGCGGGAGCACCTGTTTGGTGATGATCCCCAGGGAAATATAGTCCACGCCGGTTTCGGCAATGCTGCGGATCGTGTCGTCGTCGATTCCGCCGGACGCTTCCAGCTCAATCCTGCCGCGGGCCGCGGCGACGGCCTCGCGGGTGTTTTCGAGGCTGAAGTTGTCGAGCAGGGCGATGTCTGCAGCGCCGTCGATGGCCTGCTGCAGCTGATCCAGGCTCTCCACTTCGACTTCGAGCTTCAGATCCGCGTGCAGGGCCCGGGCGCGGGCGATGGCGGCGGCAATGCTGCCGGCGGCGGCAATGTGGTTCTCTTTCACGAGAAACGCATCGAACAGGCCCTGGCGGTGGTTGCTGCCGCCGCCGCAGCGCACGGCGTATTTCTGCGCCGCGCGCAGCCCCGGTATGGTCTTGCGGGTGTCCAGCAGGCGGGTGCGGGTACCTTCCAGGAGCGTGACGTAGTGACGGGTCCGGGTCGCGGTGCCGGACAGCAGCTGGACGAAGTTCAGCAGCGTGCGTTCGGCGGTGAGCAGGGCGCGCGCCGGGCCTTCGAGAAGGAACAGGACCTGATCGGCGAGCACCGCGTCGCCGTCGTCCACCCGGAAGTCGACCGTCACCGCGGCGTCGACGTGACGGCACGTCTCGCGCACCCAGGGCGCTCCGCAGAACACCCCGGGTTCGCGGGTGATCACCCGCGCGCGGGCCCGGCTGTCCGCGTCGATGAGTTCCGCGGTGACGTCGCCGGCGCCCACGTCCTCGGCCAGGGCGGCGCTGACATTGGCGATGATCGTCTGCTGGAAATCCGGGCTGGCGGACGGGTTTGCAGGCGTGGACATCGTCGGGTGGCTCCTGATCGGGACGCGGATCGCGGCGCTGCGAGGATACCTCAGGCGCCGCCCGGTTCGTCACGGTCCGGCTTGAGTCCTTATACTCCGGACATGCATGTCACCGCCGACCACTGGTTGAAACCCGCCACCCGGCTCGAGTCGCCGAACAGCGACGAGCGGCCCGATCCGGTCGCCGTGGAGCTGGTCGTGGTGCACGGTATTTCGCTGCCCCCCGGGCGTTTCGGCGGGCGCTACGTCCGGGACCTGTTTCTGAACCGGCTCGATCTCCGGGCACATCCAGCCTTCGATTTCCTGAATGGAGCGTGCGTGTCCGCCTACTCTGGACAAACGGGACGAGAACGGTCCGGGTCACCTATGAAGACGCCCTTCACGCTAAGCAGGAGCTTCAGGGACTCCCGGGAGGCGCCGGTTCACCTGATGGTGGATAGCTGCGTTTGCGACACGGCTCAATTGCGCCGTCAGGCGCTCGATCCGGCCACCGAGTCTCCTTGCTAGCCCTCATGGCTGGGCTCCTGTCTCCGCTGTGGATACTGGCAGAGCAGGGGTATCGCGATCGGCAATTTCAGTAACCTTACGCTAACATTGTGTCCGAGATTTGACGAATGGCATCAGCTACGCTCTCCGATCGGTTATGTAGAGGGCGGGCTATGAGCAACGAGTTTGAGTACCTCAAACAGGGAGCCGTGCTCGAAGCCGGTTGCGGTCGGCGTTGGCCATTCGACCGATCTGATATGGATGTCTATCTTGTCGGCATTGATCTCGATGACGACGCACTTGCGATGCGAACTGACCTCGATAGGAAGCTGCATGGGGATATCCGGACTGCTAGTTTCCCCGAAGATTCGTTCGATGCTATCTACAGCTCCTTTGTTCTGGAGCATGTTCAAGGCGCCGAGAAGGCGCTTGATAACTTCGCCCGCTGGGTCAAGCCGGGTGGACATATCGTTATCGTGGTACCTGACCGCGATAGCGTGTATGGCTTCCTCACTCGGACTACACCACTTTGGGTCCACACCCTGACTAAACGGTGGGTATTCGGTAACAAGAATGCCGGCAAGCCGGGATATGGGCCATACCCCACCTATCATGAGCATGTCATTGGCCAGGCCGGAATGCGACAGTTTGTAGACACGCATGACCTCGAACTCGTAGAGACAAAAACCTCCGGCCGTATGCGCGGCTGGATACAGCTTGTGTGCAGAATGGTCTCCTATCTGTCTTTCGGCAGGCTCGCGCACGGGCACATCAATTTGACCTATGTGCTGCGGCGTCACGATTAGTCTCCACTTAATACAGCAGCGCCTCCGGCCACAAAGCTGGGACTCGAACGAGCGCACTAGCAAAGTGTCACTGCTCGGATTACGTAAGTCGATCGAACCCTGAGGAGTTTCATAGCTCGCGCTCGTAGGCAAGAGCGCATTATCTTTGGCGGAGGAGACTGCTCGACGGATCGTGCGTGAATAGGTAGAGGCTTTGCGGCTGGTAGAACCTCTCGGGTTGCAGTGGGTTTGATTCGGCAACCCTCAGACTTGCCCTGATAGCGAATCAAATGGCCAGGGCGGCGGTCACGTTGGCCTCGATGTCGGGTTGGAAATCCGGGCTGGCGGACGGGTTTGCGGGCGTGGACATCGTCGGGTGGCTCCTGATCGGGACGCGGATCGCGGCGCTGCGAGGATACCTCAGGCGCCGCCCGGTTCGTCACGGCCCGGGATCAGTCCTTATACTTCGGACATGCATGTCACCGCCGACCACTGGCTCAAGCCCGCCACCCGGCTCGAGTCGCCGAACAGCGACGAGCGGCCCGATCCGGCCGCCGTGGAGCTGGTCGTGGTGCACGGCATTTCGCTGCCCCCCGGGCGTTTCGGCGGGCGCTACGTCCGGGACCTGTTCCTGAACCGGCTCGATCTGCGCGCCCATCCGGCTTTCGCTTCCCTGGACGGCGTGCGCGTGTCTGCGCACCTGTTCCTGAGCCGGCGTGGTGCCGTGACCCAGTTCGTGCCGTTCGACCGGCGTGCCTGGCATGCCGGTGCATCCAGCTGGCGCGGCCGCAGCGGCTGCAACGACTTCGCCATCGGTATCGAGTTGGAAGGGACCGATGAGCGGCGCTACACGACGTCCCAGTACCGAAGGCTGGAGCAGGTGCTGCGCGTGCTGCTGGCGCGCTATCCGCGCCTGTCGCCGGACGCCATCGTCGGCCACTGCGAGATCGCGCCAGGGCGCAAGAGCGATCCGGGACCGGCCTTCGACTGGCCCCGGGTGCTCGCCGGCAGATCATGACGGCGCGGATCGGCATCGATCTCGGTGGCAGCAAGATCTCCGGCGTGGTGCTGACCACACACGGCCGGGAACTCGCGCGGCTGCGTGCGGCGACGCCGCGCCAGGACTACGCCGCCACCGTGTCCGCCATCGCCGCGCTGGTGGCGCAACTGGAAGCCGCCGCCGGGCTCGAGCCCGCGTCTTCACCGGTGGGCATCGGCACGCCGGGCAGCTGGCAGCCACGGCTGCGGCGGATGAAGAACTGCAATTCCACCTGGCTCAACGACCGCCCGCTGCTGCACGATCTCGACTGTGCTATGGGGAATCGGGTACGGATCGCAAACGACGCCGACTGCCTGGCGCTGAGCGAGGCCGCCGATGGCGCCGCGGCGGGGGCTGCCTCCGTTTTCGGGGTGATACTCGGCACCGGTGTCGGGGGCGCGCTGGTGGTGGGTGGACGCCTGCTCGCGGGCAGCAACGGTCTGACCGGGGAGTGGGGCCACGTACCGATGCCGTATCTGCGCCAGGAACCATTCGTCGTCCCGCGACCGGCGGACCAGGGTCGGTTTCAGTTAGAATCCCGGCTCAATGACCGGCCCTGCTACTGCGGGCGTATGAACTGCAACGAGACGTTCCTGTCCGGACCCGGCCTGGCGGCCACGGTGGCGGAGCTTGGGACGCCCTCGCGAAGCATCGAGGAACTCGCCCGCGCGCAGGATCCGGAGGCCGATTCCATGTGGGACCTGTATGCGCATATGCTGGCTCGCAGCCTGGCTCAAGTGGTGAACCTGATCGACCCCGGGGTCGTGGTGGTCGGTGGCGGTCTGTCCAATGTGACCCGCCTCTACCCGATGCTCGAGGCGCAGATTCCGCGCTACGCGTTCACGAGCGCGCGTGGAACGGCGGGTTCGGAGCCCGACGACATTCAGGTGAGCGTGCGTCCTGCGCGCTGGGGCGACGACAGCGGTGTTCGGGGTGCGGCCCGCCTCTGGGCCGACACGTGAATTCAATTCGAGCCGAAGGTGACATGGCAGACGAACAGCAGCCGCAGGACGCGGACGTAGCGGAAACCCGGGAGTGGCTCGATGCTCTCGAGTACATCCTCGAGCACGACGGCGTGGACCGGGCCAATTTCCTTCTGGAGCGGCTGTCGTCGCGCATGACCCGGACCGGCGCCCGGCTGCCGTACACCATCACCACGCCCTACCGGAACACGATTCCGGACAACCACGAAGCGTTCATGCCGGGCGATCTCTTCATGGAGCGCAAGATCCGCTCGCTGATCCGCTGGAACGCGCTGGCGATGGTGGTGCGGGCCAACAAGCGCCCGGGGGAACTCGGCGGCCACATCTCGTCGTTCGCCTCGTCGGCGACCCTCTACGACGTCGGCTTCAACTACTTCTTCCGCGGCCCGACTGAGGAGCATCCGGGGGATCTGATCTATTTCCAGGGCCATGCCTCCCCGGGCATTTATGCGCGCTCGTTCCTCGAGGGCCGGCTGACCGAAGACCAGCTCGACCATTTCCGCCAGGAGGTGGGTGGCCAGGGGCTGTCGAGCTATCCGCATCCGTGGCTGATGCCCGACTACTGGCAGTTCCCCACGGTGTCCATGGGGCTGGGGCCGCTGCAGGCCATCTACCAGGCCCACATCATGAAATACCTGGACAGCCGCGGCCTGAGCGCCATGGGCGACCGCAAGGTCTGGGCGTTCCTCGGCGACGGCGAGTGCGACGAGCCCGAGTCGCTCGGCGCGCTGTCGATGGCCGGCCGGGAGAAGCTCGACAACCTGATTTTCGTGGTCAACTGCAATCTGCAGCGCCTCGACGGCCCGGTGCGCGGCAACGGCAAGATCATCCAGGAGCTGGAAGGCTATTTCCGCGGTGCGGGCTGGAACGTGATCAAGGTGGTCTGGGGCCGGCTGTGGGATCCGCTGTTCGCCAACGACGAGCACGGCCTGATGCTGCAGCGGATGAACGAGGCCGTGGACGGCGAGTACCAGAACTACAAGGCCCGGGGCGGCGCTTACACGCGCGAGCACTTCTTCGGCAAGACCCCGGAACTGAAGAAGCTGGTGGAACACCTGTCCGACGACGACATCATGCGTCTGAACCGGGGCGGCCACGATCCGTTCAAGGTCTATGCCGCCTACCACGCCGCGATGAACCACACCGGCGAGCCCACGGTGATCCTGGCGAAAACGGTCAAGGGCTACGGCATGGGCGATGCCGGCGAGGCGGAGAACGACTCCCACCAGGTGAAGAAGCTGGATCTGGAGGAGCTGAAGTACTTCCGCGACCGCTTCGACGTGCCGCTCACTGACAAACAGCTCGAGGACATTCCCTACTACCGGCCGCCGGACGACTCGCCGGAGATCATCTACCTGAAGAAGAAGCGGGAGGACCTGGGCGGCCCGATCCCGCAGCGGCTGACCACCGACGAGACGCTGGAGATCCCCGGCCTCGATGCGTTTTCCCAGGTCCTGGACGGCAGCGGCAAGCGGGCCAACTCCACCACCATGGCCTTCGTGCGGATCCTGTCGACGCTGATCCGCGACAAGAAGATCGGCAAGCGCGTGGTGCCCATCGTCCCTGACGAAGCGCGCACCTTCGGCATGGAGGGACTGTTCCGCCAGCTCGGTATCTACTCGTCGGTGGGCCAGCTCTACGAGCCAGAGGATTCCGGCGAGATCGCGGCCTACAAGGAGCAGAAGGACGGTCAGGTGCTGGAAGAGGGCATCAACGAGTCCGGGGCGTTCTCGGCGTGGCTGACCGCCGCGACCAGCTACTCCACCCACGGTCTGACCCTGATTCCGTTCTACATCTACTACTCCATGTTCGGCTTCCAGCGCATCGGCGATCTGGCCTGGGCCGCCGGAGACATTCAGGCGCGGGGCTTTCTGCTCGGTGGCACCTCCGGGCGCACCACGCTGAACGGCGAGGGTCTGCAGCACCAGGACGGACACAGCCATCTGCTGGCCTCCACCATTCCCAACTGCATCAGCTACGACCCCTGCTACGCCTACGAGCTGGCGGTCATCGTTCACAGCGGCCTCGAACGCATGGTGGCGAACAAGGAGAACGTGTACTTCTACATCACCGTGATGAACGAAAACTACGTGCAGCCGGCCATGCCGAAGGGAATCGAAGACGACATCCTGAAGGGCATGTACAGGCTGCGCAGCCACGGCAAAGGCGAGGTGAAGAAGGTTCGGCTGCTCGGATCGGGTACGATCCTGCGTGAGGTGGAAGCTGCCGCGGAAACCCTGCACGAGGACTACGGGGTCAGCTCGGAGGTGTTCAGCGTGACAAGCTGGACGGAGCTGGCGCGCGAGGCCCAGGACGTGGCGCGCTGGAATCTGCTGCACCCGGACGAGAAGCCGCGGGTCAGCCACGCGGCCAGGCTGCTGGAAGGGGACGCGCCGGTGATTGCATCCAGCGACTACATGAAGGCGCTGGCGGAGCAGATCCGCGGTGAGATCGATGCAACCTATCACGTCCTCGGCACCGACGGCTTCGGCCGCAGCGACACCCGCGAGGAGCTGCGCCACTTCTTCGAGGTGGACCGGCGGTTCGTGACCCTGGCGGCGCTGAAGACCCTGGCGGACGATCAGAAACTGTCCATCGACGTCGTTAAAAAGGCCCGGGACGCGCTGGCCATCGACCCCGACAAACCCAACCCCAGACTCGCTTGAGGTAGCTGTGACCCAGGACATCCGCATCCCCGATATCGGTGACGCCGACGACGTAGAGGTGGTGGAGATCCTTGCCGCCGCCGGGGATCAGGTTGGCGAGGACGATCCCATCATCGTCATCGAGTCGGACAAGGCGTCCATGGAAGTCCCGGCGGGGCTTGCCGGCGTGATCGAGAGCGTCACCGTCGCGGTCGGCGACAAGGTCACCGAAGGTCAGGTCATCGCGCGGCTCGCGGATGGATCCGACGCTTCGGCCGGCGCGGCCTCGAAGCAGGACCAGGACGACGATGAGCCGGAACGTGAGGATCCGGGTCAGGACAAGGGAGAGCGGGCGGACGAGGTGGACGAAGGCGACCAGAAGCAGTCTGCGCCCTCCGACGAGCGCGCGGATGCGCCCTCCGCCGGCGCAGGTTCGCGCACCGTCGAGGTGAAGGTTCCCGACATCGGTGATGCCGAAGGCGTTGAAGTGATCGAGGTGGCGGTAAAGGCCGGCGATCGGGTGGACGTCGACGACGTGCTGGTGGTGGTGGAATCCGACAAGGCCTCCATGGAAATCCCGTCGTCCCATGCGGGGACCGTTCGCGAGGTCCACGTCAGCACCGGCTCCGAAGTGGAAGAAGGCACCCTGCTGGTGACCCTGGAGACGGCGGCGGACGAAGCCGGCGCGACGAAATCCGCCGCTCCCGCTCCCGCTCCTGCTGCCGCGGAGTCGGAGAAGCCGCGGTCGGCGGCGGCGCCCGCGGGGCGCAAGGCGCCCGACGAATCGTCGGGCAAATCCGGCCGGGAGACCGACAGGGTCGTGCAGGCGTCGACCGGTGAACCCGGGCGAACCCCGGAGCAGGCCCGGGGTTCCGGCACCGATGTCTACGCGGGCCCGGCGGTGCGGCGCCTGGCCCGGGAACTGGGCGTCGATCTCAGCTCGGTCGAGGGCACCGGCAACCGCGGCCGCATCGTCAAGGACGACGTCAAGGCGCACGTGAAATCCCGCCTGTCAGGGTCTGGCGCAGCCGCCGGGTCTGGCGCGGCCGTCGGGCTGCCGGCCATGCCGGAGGTCGATTTCAGCCGTTTCGGCGAGATCGAAGAGCAGCCGCTGTCGCGGATTCGCGCGCGCGGCGCGGAGAATCTCCACCGTGCCTGGCTGAACATTCCTCACGTCACCAATCACGATGAGGTGGACATTACCGATCTCGAGGATTTCCGCGCGAGCCTGAAGGCCGAGGGCGAGCGGCGCGGGGTCCGGGTTACGCCGGTCGCCTTCATCATCAAGGCCTGCTGCCACGCGCTGCAGGAGTTTCCGACCGTCAACGCATCCCTCGATCCGGCCGCGAAAACGTTCATCCTCAAGCGCTACTACAACATCGGCATGGCGGTGGACACGCCCGACGGGCTGGTGGTTCCGGTGATCAAAGACGCCGAACGCAAAGGCATCTGGGCCCTGTCCGAGGAGATCGCCGAACTCGCGGAGAAAGCGCGCAACAAGAAGCTCGGGGTCGGCGACCTGCAGGGCGGCAGCTTCAGCGTCTCGAGTCTCGGCGCCATCGGCGGGACCGGATTCACCCCGATCATCAATGCGCCGGAGCTGGCAATTCTCGGCGTCGGGCGTCTCACCACGCGGCCGGTCTGGCTGGACGGCGCCGTGGTACCGCGCAAGATGTTGCCGCTGTCGCTGTCCTACGACCACCGCGCCATCAACGGGGCGGAAGCCGGCCGCTTTCTGGCGCGGCTCGGGGAGCTGCTCAGCGACGTCCGTCGGCTAGCCCTGTGAGCCCCCAGGCTCACCTTGTGAGCCCCGCGGCTCACCTTGTGAGCCCCGCCACTGCGCCTCGGCCTGGCCGGCATTGCAGCTGCGGGCGATCACGAAGAACAGATCGCTCAGCCGGTTGAGGTACTGGGCGCACGGCGCCACGGCCTCGTCACCGAGCGCCCACAGCGCACGTTCGGCACGCCGGCAGACCGAGCGGCAGACATGGGCGGCAGCCGCCGCCCGGGTGCCGCCGGGCAGCACGAACTCGGTGAGCGGCGGCAACGTGGCGTTGAGGTTCTCGACCTCGCCTTCCAGCCGGTCCAGCGCCGGCGGCGGCGTCTGTCCCGACGTCGCCAGACTGGCGCCCAGATCGAACAGTTCCTGCTGCACCTGCCGACACAGCGCGAACAGGGTGCCATCGGCCTGCAGTTCGGTGACGAGCACGCCGATGTGGCAATTCAGTTCGTCGACGTCGCCCATGGCGCCGAAGCGGGGGTCGGTTTTCGGCCTGCGGCTGCCATCCGCGAGGCTGGTCTCACCGGTGTCTCCGGTGCGGGTCGTGACCCGGGTGATGCGATGCTTCATACGGCCTTGGAAGTGCTCGGCTGGCTGGAATCGTAGGTATGCACCGTGATCAGGCCGGTGTCGAAGGACCGGGTGAGGCCGATGTAGGCCTGCTGCATGAACTGCTTTGCCTGGGGAAAGCCGGTGCTGACGTCCGCCGCGCAGATCGACACCCCGACCACGACCGGAATGAAGCCTTCGCTGGTCTTGAAGGAATGCATGTAGAGGTTGTCGAAGATGCGGCGGAAGCTGTTCGACGTGCACACCGCGATGTCCGGCTGCAGGGTGATCACGGCGAACATGCTCGCTTCCGGGCGGGTCACCAGATCCAGCGGCCGGCACAGCTGACGCAGCTTGGCGCCGATGCCGGACATCAGTTCGTCCACCACCGAGGCGTCGAACTGCTCGCGGATCACCTTAAGATTGCTGATGCCCACCAGCAGCAGGCAGGCGGCGCCGCCGCGGGTTTCCGCCTGGCGGGTGGCGTCGGCCAGGCGCTCCAGGGTGAACTTCAGATTGCCCAGGCCGGTGACCGGATCCACCAGATCCGTGGTCTGAAGTTCCTTGAGCTTCTTGCGCAGCAGACGGTTGGCGCGCAGCAGCTCGTTCTGCCGCGACGCCATGCGCCGGGCGGCCACGACCCGCGGCAGGAGCTGGGTTCGCAGGTTGGCCTTGTTGAGGAAATCATCGACGCCGACGTCGAAGGCCCGATCCATGGCTTCGAGATCGTCCCGTGCGGTGAGCAGCATCACGTAGGTGAAATGCTGGGCGGTGTCGTCGAGCTTCTTGACCCGGCGGGTGAGTTCCAGGCCGTCGATGGAGGGCATCATCCAGTCGGCAATGAGAATCTGAGCGGGACGTTTTTCCAGGGAGCGCAGCGCCTGAAGGGGATTGTTGGTGAAGCGGACATTCTGGAATCCGCTGCCGCGCAGCGCCTTGGCGATGATGGCGCTCGAGAATTTGGCGTCGTCCACCACGAGGATTGGAATGTCTTCGTGCGCCATGTACCTTTGTCGGTATCTCGCCCTGGGGAAGCCCGAGTCTAGCACGGCCCCCGGGGGGATGAATCTGACCCGTGACACGCTTTTTCTCCGCGGCACCTGGGCTGCCGGCGGAGACCGGAGACACCAGATCATGCCGTCATTCGACGTGGTTTCCGAGGTGGACATGCAGGAGGTTCGCAACGCCGTGGACCAGGCCAGCCGGGAGCTGTCCACCCGCTTCGACTTCAAAGGGGTAGACGCCGGGTTCGAGCTGGCCGACGACGGGATCCAGCTGGTCGCCCAGGAGGAGTTCCAGCTCGAGCAGATGCTGGCCATCCTGAAAGACAAGCTGATCCGCCGCGAGGTGGACGCCCGGGCGCTGGATCCGGGCAAGATCGAGGCGTCAGGCAAGCAGAAGCGTCAGGCGTTCGGATTGAAACAGGGGATCGGCCGGGACGATGCGAAGAAGATCACCAAACTCATCAAGGATGCCAAGCTGAAGGTTCAGTCCCAGGTACAGGGAGAGCAGGTTCGCGTTACCGGCAAGAAGCGCGACGACCTGCAGCAGGTGATCGCGCTGCTGAAGAAGGCGGAACTCGACGCCCCCCTGGACTTCAAGAACTTCCGGGATTGAATCAGCCCCGCGCCGGGCGTTGCGGGCGCGGAACCCGGGAATCCTCCCGTCCGTCTTCCCGTCCATCGACCGGCGCCCTGCGCATCAGGTACAGCACCAGCAGCATGGCCGGCAGCCCGATCAGGCAGGAATAGACGAAGAACCACGGATAGCCGATGGCGTCCACCACCGCCCCCGCGGCGCCGCCGATCACCTTGCCCGGCAGCGTCATCAGAGAGCTGAACAGAGCGTACTGGGTGGCCGTGTAGGCGGTGTTGGTCAGTCCCGACAGGTAGGCGATGAACGCTGAGATGGCGAGACCGCCGGCCAGGTTGTCGGCGCTGATCGTCACCATCAGCATCCACAGTTCCGGGCCGAGCAGGGCGAGTGCGGCGAACAGCAGGTTGGTCAGCGCGGCCAGGATCGATCCGCCCAGCAGCACGCGCATCACGCCGTAGCGCGGCACCAGCACGCCGCCGAGGACGCCGCCGACGATGGTCATGGCCACCCCGTAGATGCCGCTGACGTTGGCGATCTGTACCTTGCTGAAGCCGAGATCCAGATAGAACGGATTGGCCATCACGCCCATGGTGATGTCGGTGACCCGGTACAGACCGATGAAGGTCAGGATCACCAGGGCGAGTCGGCCGCTGCGGGCGAAGAAGTCGACGAACGGGCACACCACCGCGCCGATCAGCCAGCCCAGGGACACGCGTAATCGCTGCGGCAGATGGGCGTTTCGGGTCATGAACTCCTGGACCCGCGTTTCCAGAAACACGGTATCGCGGGGCGTCGTGCTGGCGGGTTCGCGGCTGCCCAGCACCGCGACCATGCCCACCGCCATCAGCCCGGCCATGCACAGGTACACGCCGGTCCAGCTCAACACGGTCGCGATGAGCAGGGCGCCGGCACCGCCGGCCAGCAGCGCCAGGCGATAGCCGAACACGTAGGTGGCGGCCATGGCCGCCTGACGCTCGGCGGGCGCCGCCTCGATGCGCCAGGCGTCGATGGCCACGTCCTGGGTGGCGGAACCGAACGCCACCAGCACCGCGAAAGCGGCCATGCGACCGAGGTCCACCGTGGGATCGGTGTAGGCCATGCCCGCGAGACCGCCGGCGATGGCGAACTGTGCGAGCAGGATCCAGCCGCGGCGCCGCCCGAGCAGCCGGTGCAGCAGGGGCAGCTCCAGTCGATCCACCACCGGCGACCACAGCACCTTGATCGAGTAGGTGATTCCGACCCAGCTGAACAGGCCGATGGCGGTGCGCGAAACGCCGGCTTCGGTAAGCCACGCGGACAGGGTCGAGAACACCAGCAGGAACGGCAGCCCGGCGGAGAATCCGAGGCACAGCATGGCGACGATGCGCGGGTGGGCGTAGACCAGCCAGGCGTCGCGCCAGCTCACTGGCCCGTCCGCGGGCGCTGTCTCGGCGGGCCGCGCCCCGGCCGGCTGCACCTCGACCGGCGGTGCCCCGTCGCCGCGACTCAAGCGCTTTCCCAGCGGAAATCGCTCGCGATGCGCGCGCCGACGAACTCGACACCCTCGCGCTCGAGGCGCTGGCGCTGCTCGGCCATGGCGCGGTCGTCGCCGCGCGTGGCAATGCGCAGGCCGGCGTTCACCACCCGGTGCCAGGGCAGACGGCTGCCCCGGGGCAGGTTGGCCAGCGTGCGCCCAACCAGCCGCGCATGCCGCGGCATGCCTGCCAGAGCGGCCACCTGGCCGTAGGTGGCGACGCGGCCGCGTGGGATCGCCGCAACCACCTGCCAGATCCGCTCCTCCGGGAACAGCGGCTCGTCATGGGGGGTGGGGGCGGTTTGACTTGATCGGACGGAATCCGCAGATTGGGCGGTCCTCCGCAACCGGCCCGGTGTCCGACTGCCGATGGGATTCTGGCTTCTCGTCTTCTTCTTGACGCCCATCATTGAAATGTACCTGCTCATTCGGGTGGGCGGCTACATCGGCGCCTGGCCGACCATCGCGCTGGTGATGGTTACCGCCGTCGTCGGCGTCGCGTTGCTGCGCCTGCAGGGCCTGGCCACGCTGACCCGGGGCCTCGGACGGCTCGACAGCGGCGAACTGCCGGCCCGGGAGATGGCCGAAGGCATTCTGCTGGCGGTGGCCGGCGCGTTCCTGATCACACCGGGCTTCGTCACCGATGCCGGCGGCTTTCTGCTGCTGGTGCCGGCGTTGCGGCGCGCCGCCGCCGAACGGCTGCTGGCCCGGGTAGTGGTCGCGGGAACCGGGCCACCGGGCCCGGGCGGCCCGGAAAGCGGCGTCACCATCATCGAAGGGGAGTTCGAGTCCCGCAGCGTCGATGGGTCCACCGACCATCGAGGGGACGACGGTGAGCCGTCCCGGCGCCTGCCCTGAATTCCGGCTCGTTTCGACAAAATTCCGCTTCGGCCCCTTGAATTGCAATCCGCCGACCCAATTGTGTGGGCACGATCGGGGACCGGCCCGCCCGCAAAGGGGCCCGCGCCCCGCGCCGATGGAGCCGCCGTCGGGCGCAGAAGCCTTGAATCTGTCGCGACCGCGACTATCATAGCGGCCCTCGGATTAGCACTCTCAGCCAGAGAGTGCTAACGAACTGCCCTTCGGGGACCCTTCAGGGACTTAACTGGGAGATTACTAGGTAATGAAGATTCGACCTCTACACGATCGTGTCGTCGTGCGCCGGTTGGAAGAAGAGACCAAGACCGCCGGTGGCATCGTGCTGCCCGACTCGGCTGCCGAAAAGCCCTCGCAGGGCGAAGTGCTGGCCGTCGGCCCGGGCAAAGTCCTTGACAGCGGCGACGTCCGCGCGTTGGACGTCAAAGTCGGTGACAAGGTTCTGTTCGGCCAGTACGGCGGCAGCACAGTCAAGGTGGACGGCGAAGAACTGCTCATTCTCGGCGAGAGTGAGATCTTCGGCGTGCTGGAAGGCTAAACAGAGCAAGACCAAAGAGGAAAAGATACATGAGCGCAAAAGACGTACGTTTTGGAGATGATGCGCGCAGCCGCATGCTCGACGGCGTGAACACGCTGGCCAATGCGGTGAAGGTGACTCTCGGCCCGAAAGGCCGCAACGTGGTTCTGGACAAATCCTTCGGCGCCCCCACCGTCACCAAGGACGGCGTGTCCGTGGCCAAGGAAATCGAGCTCGAAGACAAGTTCGAAAACATGGGCGCGCAGATGGTGAAGGAAGTCGCCAGTCAGACTTCCGACGAAGCCGGCGATGGCACAACCACCGCTACCGTGCTGGCCCAGTCCATTCTCACCGAGGGCCTCAAGTCCGTGGCCGCCGGCATGAACCCGATGGATCTGAAGCGCGGCATCGACAAGGCCGTGATTGCCGCCGTGGCGGAACTCGAAAAGATGGCCACGCCCTGCGAGGACAACAAGTCCATCGCTCAGGTGGGCACCATTTCCGCCAACAGCGACGAGTCGGTGGGCCAGATCATCGCCGAGGCGATGGAGAAGGTCGGCAAGGAAGGCGTGATCACCGTCGAGGAAGGCCAGGGCCTGGAGAATGATCTCGAGGTCGTGGAAGGCATGCAGTTCGACCGCGGCTATCTGTCTCCGTACTTCATCAACAATCAGGAGTCCATGGCGGCCGAGCTCGAAGAGCCGTACATCCTGCTGGTGGACAAGAAGATCTCCAACATCCGCGAGATGCTGCCGATCCTCGAGTCTGTGGCGAAAGCCGGCCGACCGCTGATGGTCATCGCCGAGGACATTGAAGGCGAGGCCCTCGCTACCCTGGTCGTGAACAACATGCGCGGCATCGTCAAGGTCTCCGCCGCCAAGGCGCCGGGATTCGGCGACCGGCGCAAGGCCATGCTGCAGGACATCGCGATCCTGACCGGTGGCACGGTGATCTCCGAGGAAGTGGGTCTGACTCTGGAAGGCGCGAGCCTCGACGACCTGGGGACCGCCAAGCGCGTGGCCTCCACCAAGGAGAACACCACCATCGTCGATGGCAGCGGGCAGAAGGCCGACATCGAGGGCCGGATCAAGCAGATCCGCCAGGAGATCGACGACACCTCGTCCGACTACGACCGCGAGAAGCTCCAGGAGCGTCTTGCGAAGCTGGCCGGCGGCGTCGCCGTGATCAAGGTGGGTGCATCCACCGAGATCGAGATGAAAGAGAAGAAGGCCCGCGTCGAAGATGCGCTGCACTCCACCCGCGCCGCCGTCGAGGAAGGCGTGGTGCCCGGAGGCGGTGTGGCCCTGGTCCGCGCGCTCAAGGCCATCGAGGGTCTGAAGGGCGACAACGAAGACCAGAACGTGGGTATCGCCATTGCCCTGCGCGCCATGTCCTCCCCGCTGCGCCAGATCGCCGCCAACGCCGGTGTCGAAGGTGCGGTGGTGCTCGACAAGGTCAACCAGATGAAAGGCAATGACGGCTACAACGCACAGACCGGCGAGTACGGCGACATGATCAAGTGGGGTATTCTCGACCCCGCCAAGGTCACCCGTACCGCGCTGCAGGCGGCCGCGTCCGTCGCCGGACTCATGATCACCACCGAGGCGATGATCAGTGAGATCCCGGAAGAGAAGGGTGCCGGCGGTGGCGGTATGCCCGACATGGGCGGCATGGGCGGCATGATGTAAAGCTGTCTGGACGTCAGTCCTCGAAGAAAGCCCCGCCCCGGCGGGGCTTTTTTTTGTCGTGGGCACGCCGGGCCGGGCGGCGTTCACCCATATGAATTCTGTCCAACGATTCGCTATAGTCGCGGCGCTAACAAGATCATAAGTTTCACGAGGGGAGAAACGTCATGGATGCATCCGTCATCGACTATCTGGCGCGCTGGGGTCACTTCCTGGCCGGCATCACCTGGATCGGTCTGCTGTACTACTTCAACTTCGTGCAGGGGGAGTACTTCAAGGAAGCCGATCCGGCGGCGCGCACCGACGCGTTCACCAAGCTGGTGCCACGGGCCCTGTGGTGGTTCCGCTGGGGCGCCATGTTCACCTTCATCACCGGCGTGATTCTGCTTGGCTACCGGCATCGCGGTCTCAGCGTGGATATCACCGTGGGCGCACTGATGGGCACCCTCATGTTCCTGAACGTTTGGTTGATCATCTGGCCGAATCAGAAAGTGGTGATCGCCTCCAACGAGCAGATCAAGGCCGGCGGGGAGGCGCTGCCTCAGGCGGCCGCGGCCGCACCCAAGGCCGCGCTCGCGTCGCGCACCAACACGCTGTTCTCGCTGCCCATGCTGTTCTTCATGGGATCCAGCGCCCACATGCCCCACGGCATTCTGGGCGGCCAGACCATGACCGCGCTCGGCGTCGCCGTGGCGATCGTCATCGTGCTGGAACTGAACGCCATATTCGGCAAGCAGGGGCCCATGACGTCGGTGGCCGGGGTGATCCATTCCGGCCTGGCGTTGACCGCCGTGCTGTGGGCCGTGCTCGCCTTCCTCTAGGCCCCTCAGGGTCCGACAGGACGCCGGCCGAGCCCGAGAGCCTGCTCAATGCAGGCTCTTTTTTTGCGTCTATAATGGCGCCATTTGGGAGCGTATATGGCTGATCGTCCCGGAAAGGGCGCCATCTCCACCAGTCCGGACGACCTGTCCGGGCGGCGCCGGGGTCCTGCCGTGCCGCGTCGCCGGAGCGGCACCGGGGGCGCCGGCGGGTCGCGGATCTTCGCGAACGCGGTTCTCGCCGTGCTCATCGCCGGACTCGCTGGCGCCGGCTGGTTCCTGGCCGAGCAGTATCAGCGTCTGCAGACCGAGGCGGCCAGCCTGGCGGACGCCCGTTCGCGCATAGCCGCCCTGGAAGACCGCCTGCGCACCACCGACGAGGCGCTCACCGAAACCGGCGCGGAGACCAGCGAACAGATCAACTTCTGGGAATCGGAGATCCGCAAGCTCTGGGCCGTGACCAACGAGCGCAACAAGAAGTGGATCGAGGACAACCAGAAGGCCATTGCGGCGCTGCAGACGTCGCTGACGGGGCTGCAGTCCACCAGCCGCGAGATTCAGAGCACCCTGGGTCGGCACGAGAGCGCCTTTGCGCGTCAGCAGGAAGTGGTGGATCAGCTGACCAGCATTCAGATGCAGCTGCAGCAGATGTCGCGCAGCCAACGCGATCTGGTCGACAAGGTCAACAACGCCCAGCAGAGCGTGGCCAAACTCCAGTCCGGCCTCGCCGGCCGGGTAGAGGAGAACGAGCAGGCGGTGGCCGCCATCGATGCGTATCGGCTGCAGCTCAATTCACGGCTCGCCGACATCGAGCGGCGCCTCAACAGTCTGTCCGGATCGCCGCTGTAGGTGTTCGCTGCGGCGAAGTCGCACGGGACTTGTGACAGAGGTCCGGTAAAGCCCGTCGACCGCCAGCCATACTGTCCGGGTGTCGTCCTGCAGGCAGTTGCCGGTGATCGCATCACCTTCGAACTCCAGCCCGGCTCTGGCGCTGTGCGCGGGCGCGGATGCGTCGCTCTCCGCAGCGCTGGGCGGTGCGGCTTCGGCGCGGGCGTGGGTCCTGCAGACCGGACTGAGCGCGGCGGCGGAGGGCCCGATTGCAGGCCCGGTCGGGAATCCGGCTGCGGATCCGGTCGATGAAGTCGATGAAACCGTCGCGCTCGCCCTGATCGCATCGTCGGCAGACCCCGGTCTGACGCGCCGCCGGTTCCCCTACGCGCTGATTCTGAGCTCCCTGCAGCGCGATGGCGTTGACCTGATCGTGCCGATCGGCGCGGACGCCGCGGCGTTGGACGCGCTGCTCGGCCATGCCGAGGGACACTGGCGGCGCAACCTCAATCTCATGCGCCTGCACCGTGAACTCGGCGCCAGCCGCGAACGCATGCGTCAGCTCTCGGACATCGCCCTGTCGCTCTCCACGCGCCTCGAGTTTCCCGAACTGCTGGAGACCATTCTCCGCGAGGCGCGCCGGCTGGCGGGGTGCGAAGCCGGATCGCTGTACCTGATCGACGACGAAGGTGACGACGCGCCGCAGCTGGTGTTCAAGCTGGCGCAGAACGATGCGGTGGACGTGCCCTTCGTCGAAGCCCGGCTGCCGCTCACGCCGAGCTCTCTGGCCGGCTACGTGGCCCTGTCGGGCGAGACCCTGGATATCCCCGACGCCTATCAGATTTCCAGCGGAGAGCCTTATTCCTTCAATCGCAGCTTCGACGACGACATGGGCTATCGGACCCGGTCGATGCTGGTGATACCCATGCGCGATCACAGGGATCGAATCGTCGGCGTGCTGCAGTTCATCAATCGGCTCGATCCGTTCCAGAACGACCCGGTGCCGTTCGGCGAGGAGATCGGCGAACTCCTGCGTGCCGTGGCCAGTCAGGCGGCGGTGTCGATCCAGAAGAACACCCTCATCAGAGACGTGCACCGACTGTTCGAGAGTTTCGTACAGGCTTCGGTGAAGACCATCGAACAGCGCGATCCGTCCACCAGCGGCCACTCGTTCCGGGTAGCGGACACCACCGTGGCGCTGCTGCAGGCTCTGCCGGACTCTGGCCTGGCCCGGTTCCGCTCCGTCACCCTGTCGCCCGAGCATCTGCGTGAGGTGCGCTACGCGGCGCTGCTGCACGACTTCGGCAAGATCGGGGTGCGCGAAAACATCCTGCTGAAGGCGAACAAGCTTACCGACGAGCGCCTGGAAATCATCCGCTATCGCGTTGAGCTGCAGAAGGAGCGGCTGCGCCGCCGCGCCGTGGAGCGGCAGCTCGAGATGCTGCACCACCCTCAGGAGGGCCTGGACGTGGCCCGGCGGCGCCTGCACCGGGAGCTCGACGCGGAGCTGTCTGTGCTCGATCAGTACTTCGAGTTCATCGCCCTGGCGAACCGGCCCACGCCCCTCGACGAGGGCGACTTCGCGCATCTGCGGGAACTGCGCGACTACGCGTTCCTCGAACTCGACGGGACCCGCGACGGTCTCATCACCGACATCGATCTCAATGCGCTGTCGGTGCGGCGTGGCAGCCTGACGCCGGAGGAGCGCCGTGAGATCGAGTCCCACGTCACCCACACGCGCGACTTCCTTGCCGTGCTGCCGTGGCCGCCGGAGCTGGCGCGGGTGCCGGAGATTGCCGGCGCACACCACGAGAAGCTCGACGGCAGCGGCTATCCGGATGGTCTCGTCGGCGAGCAGATTCCGCTGGCCAGCCGGGTGATGACGGTGTGTGACATCTTCGACGCCCTCACCGCCATGGACAGGCCGTACAAGTCCTCCATGAGCGTCGACACGGCGCTGGACGTGCTTGCCGACGAGGCCAGCCGTGGACTGGTGGACGGGGAGATTCTGCAGGTGTTCATCGACGCCGGCGTCTACCGGGCCACCCAGGCGGGCATTCGCCATCTGCGTAAGACAGGTTGAGCGGCGCCTGCGGCGGCCGGCCGTCGGCGAGTGCCGGAATCACCATTCGCCGACAATGGGCACCGTGACGTCATAGCGCTCGAAGCGCAGAACCACCCCGGTCTCGGTGATCGCGAGAATCTCCAGCCCACGAATCCGATCGCCTTCCTGTAGCCGCTGGCCGTTGGCGACGATGGCGCGCAGGTCCGCGTCTTCGGCGTAGATGTGGGTGGAGAACGCGATTCCGGGGAAGCGGGTCCTGGCGTCGTCGGGAAGCCTGTCGAGGGTGACCGGGATCGGTCGTGGCGCCGGCCGTGGCTCCGGCCGCGGGGCCACAGCCGGCTCGGCGGCCGCTGCGGGCTCGCCGGTACCCGGGACTGCCGGGTCGGCGCCGGCCGGCGCCGAAGGTCGGGGTGCGGCGTCGGCGCCGGCCGGCGGCGGCCCGTCCAGCGCCGCGGCGGCAGGCGCCGGGCCCGCGGGCGCGTCTGCGGAGCGCAGCAGCGGCAGCCCGAATACCCAGAACAGCACCACGGCGTTCAGCGCCATGGCGACGCCGAACAATCCCATCCACAGCCGGTAACGCTGGCGGTACGCGGTCTGACGGGCCAGCGACACGGCGGCGTCGGGATCACCCTGGGCCTCCTGCTTCTTCAGCGCTTCGAGGACGAACGACATGGGCGCCTCAGTTCAGTGCCGGGGCCGGCAGACCGACCTTCTGGCCGAGCCGGATCCACGTCGATGGACCGACGATGCCGTCGGCCAGCAGCTGTTCGTCGCGCTGAAACTGGAGCACCGCGTCCTGCAGCGACGCGTCGAACTCGGCGGCGTCCGCGCTCGCCGGCACCGCGATGCCGAGCGAGTCGAGCTGATCTCGCAGCCAGCGCACGCTCGGATGCTGGTCGCCACGTTTCAGGTTGCCGACGTAGTCCGGTGGCATGCGCCACAGCACTACGTAGCTGCCGAACCAGGCGTCGCGCAGGCTATGGGGCGTGATGCGGTGGCGTTCGTCGCCGAGGTACAGTTCGAACTGCTCGTCGTCGGCGCTGGTAATGGCGCCGTAGAACGGCGCGGCGCCGCGATCCCACAGTTCCAGCACCACCGGCAGGTTGAGCTGGCGCAGATCGCTCCAGCTTCCGGTCCGCGACAGGCACTGCAGGCCCACGGTCGGGGCGAAGTTGCACGGGATGCCGGCCTCGGCCCAGTCGGACAGCTCCACGCCCCAGCGCTGGAATACGTGCTCGTAGGCGAGGCGCTGGGACTGGAAGGTCGGCATGTCGGGGCGCATCAGGGTCGCGCCGGCGGCCGGCGCCGCTGTCGCCGCGTCCTCCGGTACGTCCTCCGGTACGTCGACAGGCACCGAGGCGGGGGCATCGGCTGCGCCCGGCCGGACTGGGTCCGCGTCGGAGAGGGTCGTCTCGGCGGATGGTTCGGCGGATCCGTTCCCGGGCTCGTCGTTCCCGGACACTTCATGGGAAAGATCCGGCGCGCCCTCCCCGGTGAGCACTGGATCCGGATTTCTGCTCGTGATTCGGTCGGCGGCGTTGGCCGGTGCCGTAGCGCGGTCGGGAGACAGCGTCGTCGGGCGTTCGGGCGGCGCCGGGCCGACCGCGGGATCCACCTGCGGCAGCAGCAGATAGGCCGATGCCGCTCCGGTGGCGAGGGCCGCGCCGATTCCGACCACCAGCCAGCGCCGCAGCTGGCGGTCGCGTCCCAGCACCTCGGCGGCCGCCCGGTCCACCAGCCTGCCGGTGACGCGCGGTCGGCCCTCGGCGTAGGCGCCGAGCAGGGCGCGGTCCGCGACGAGATTGATCACCCGGGGAATGCCGCTGGAGATCCCGTACAGGCGGCGCAGCGCGCCGCCGGTGAACAGGTGCGGATTGCCACCGGCCCGGGCCAGGCGGTGTATGACGTAGGCGTACGTGTCTTCCCGGCTCAACCCCTTCAGGTGATAGCGCGCGGTGATGCGCTGGGCAAGCTGGCGCAGTTCCTTGCGCTCGAGCAGTTCGGCGAGCTCCGGCTGGCCGATGAGGATGATGCGCAGCAGCTTGCGCTTGTCCGTCTCCAGGTTGGTCAGCAGGCGGATCTGCTCGAGTACCGCCGGCGACAGATTCTGCGCTTCGTCGATGATCACCACCGTTCCGCGCCCCTGGTGGTGGGTGGCGAGCAGGTGCTGGTTGAGGGCGTCTATGTACTGCTTCACCGACAGGGTGGTGCCGCTCGGGTAGGGAACGCCGAGCTCGTCGCACAGCGTTTCCAGCAGTTCGCGCACGGTGAGCCGCGGGTTCAGCACGAACGCGACGTCGAGGTCCTCCGGGGTCTGCTTGACCAGATTGCGCAGCAGGGTGGTCTTGCCGGTACCCACCTCACCGGTGATGAGCACGAAACCGCCGTGGGAGAAACCGTAGGTGAGGTGCGCGAGCGCTTCCCTGTGGCCGTCGCTGAGGTACAGGAACGCCGGATCGGGGGCGATGGAGAAAGGCGTCTGGTGCAGCTGGAAATGGTCTTCGTACATCAGTTGGCCAGCCCGTCTCCGTGCCGGTTTCCTTCGCCGTCGAGGAACCGGTCCTTGGTCTGCCACAGCGTCTCCACCCACGGACGCAGTCGCTCCCTGACCAGATCGGAATCGTCGCTCTGCAGAGCGCTCTCCGGGAGGTCCCGGACATCGACGCTGATGTCCACCTGCGGGCAGTGACCGCAGATCAGCTCCCAGAACGTAGGGACGCCGTCTGGATACACCAGCGTCACGTCCAGTACCTTGTGAAGCCGGTCGTGCAATGCCGTGACCACATAGGAGACCCCGCCGAGCTTGGGGTTGAGCAGATGGGCGAAGCGTGGCTGCTGGGCGGCGCGTTTCGCCGCGGTGAACCGTGTGCCTTCGAGAAACGCCAGCACGGTGCTCGGATGATCGCGGAATCCGCGGCAGGCGTCGAGGGCCGCTTCGCGGTCGAGGCGCGCAAGGCTGGGATCTGCGGTGATCCGTTCACGGCTCAGGCGTCGGACATAGGGGAAACCCAGGAACCACATGGCCACGCCGATGAGCGGCACCCAGATGAGTTCCCGCTTGGTGAAGAACTTGAGGGTCGGTACCCGGCCGCGGAACAGGTTCTGCAGGATCAGGATGTCGGCCCAGCTCTGGTGGTTGCTGATCACGAGGTACCAGCGCTCGGTGGAGAGCTCCGCCTCTCCCTTCCAGCATTCGTTGACCCGTGTCACACCGAGCAGTGCAAAGATCGCCCGATTGCCGCCGACCCAGAACTGCACGATGGCGTCCATCGTGCGATTCATGCGCCGCCGCAATGACGCCGGGCTGACGAAGCGCAGCAGGCCGATCAGATACAGCGGCGCGCACAGCACGATGGTGCTCGCGCTGATCAGCAGCAGGACGGCGATGCCGCGCAGGGTGTGCATTCCGGCGCTCCGGCGCTTCGCATAAGATGACGGGCATGCATTCTACCGCTTCCCGGTCGCCTTGGGCTCGGCTGGTCGCCGGCGTCGTCGTGCTGGTCGCCATGTCGGCCATGGCCGGCTGCCAGACCATTGGCTACTACTCGCATGCGGTCCTCGGCCAGTGGCGCGTGCTCTCCGGCCGCCAGCCGGTGACCCAGGTGCTGACCGCCCTCGATGGGCGCGACGATGCGCGGTCCCGGCAGCTTCGTGAGCAGCTGACGCTGAGCCAGAAGGTGCTGGATTTCGCCGAGACCGAACTCGGACTCGACGTCGGCAGACGCTACCGGACCTACGTCGATCTGAAGCGACCGGCGGTGGTCTGGAACCTGTTCGCCGCGCCGCCGTTGTCACTTCAGCCCCACACCTGGTGTTATCCCATCGTCGGCTGCGCGCCCTATCGGGGTTATTTCGACGAGGCGCTGGCCCAACGCCACGCCGCCGTGCTGGCGGCGCAGGGCCTGGAAACCTACGTGGCGCCGGTGCCGGCTTACTCCACCCTCGGCTGGTTTGCGGACCCGCTGATGAGCTCCTTCATCGGCTGGCCGGAGCCGGATCTCGCCGAACTGCTGTTTCACGAACTTGCCCACGGCGTGGTCTGGGTGCCGGGCGATGTGGCCTTCAACGAATCCTTCGCCACCTTCGTCGGTCGCCGCGGCCTGTCCGAGTGGCTCGTGGGGCAGGGTCGCGTCGACCTGCTCGAGGATCGGCGCGACGCTGCCCTGGCCCGCGGGCGCCTGCTCGACCTGCTGGAGCGCACCCGCGCGCAGCTTGCGGCCGTGTACGACGGCGATGCCGATCGGGAGCACAAGCTCGAGGCCAAGGCACGCATCCTCAGTGCGCTCGACGCCTGCTACGAGGGGCATCGCGACGGTCTCGGCGGCGGTCGCTACGACGCTCTGATGGACGGCCTCGACAACGCCCGTCTGGTGTCCATCGCCACATATGAGGATCAGGTGCCGGCGTTTGCCGGGCTTTTCGACGAGGCGGGCGGCCGCTGGCCGGCGTTTTTCGATCGCGTGCGCGGGCTCGCGGAACTCGATGACCCGGCGCGCCGGGCGGCGCTCGGTTCAGGCGATGAGCAGGTAGCAGACGCTGGCGATGACGACGGCTCCCATGAGATTCAATGCGAATCCCTCGCGCGCCATCTCCTTGATGGTGAAACGCCCGGATGAATACACGATCACGTTCGGCGCGGTGGCCACCGGCAGCATGAAGGCGCAGGAAGCGCTCATCGCCGCGGGGATCATGAACAGCTTCGGATCCATGCCGGCGCCCAGAGCGCCGGCGGCCAGGATCGGCATCAGCAGGGTGGTGGTGGCGGTGTTACTCGTGGTTTCGGTCAGGAACGTCACCGCCAGGCAGATGCCGAGGATGATTGCGAACACGTGCAGGGTCGCGAGCCCGGACAGCGCCGCGCCGATGGTCTGACTCAAACCCGACTCGGTGAAGGCGGCGGCAATGGCGATGCCGGCGCCGAACAGGATCAGCATGCCCCAGGGAATCCGGGTAGCGGTGTCCCAGTCGAGCAGACGCTCGCCTTTGCCGTCGGGAATCAGGAACAGCGTGGTCACGGCGAGAAAGGCGACCATGTAGTCCTGGGACTGGGCGACGCCGAGCATGCCGGCCCAGCCGCCGAAGGGTTCCAGGCGCGTGATCCACAGCGCGGCGGTGGCGGCGAAGACCGCCAGCACTCTCTTTTCCGCGGCCGTCCAGGCACCCACCGGCGGCATTTTCGGTGCGGGGTGGCTGCCGAGGCGGCGGGTCAGGTAGAAGCCGATCACCGGCAGGAACGCGAGCACCACGGGCACCGCCCAGAGCATCCAGCCGGCGAAGGTGATGCGCTCGCCGATCTGCTGCTCGTAGACGCCCATGAAGATGATGTTCGGCGGTGTACCGATGGGGGTGCCGATGCCGCCGACGCTGGCGGCATAGGCGACGCCGAGCAGCAGCGGCCGCGCCAGGTCAGGGTCCTCGGACTTTTCCAGTACCGCCAGCGCCACCGGCAGCAGCATCAGTGTGGTGGCGGTGTTCGAAATCCACATCGACAGGACCGCCGATGCGGCCATGAAGCCGAACACCAGGCGCCGCCCGCTGGTGCCGCCGAACGCGCGCACCATGGTCAGGGCGATACGTCGATGGGCGCCGTTCTTCTCCAGCGCGGTGGAGAGGATGAAACCGCCGAGCAGCAGCAGGATCAGGCTGTGCCCGTAGGATGCAGCGATGTCGGCCGGCGTCAGCACGCCGGTGAGCGGCAGCAGAGCCAGCGGCAGCAGCGAGGTCGCCGGAATCGGGATTGGCTCGAACACCCACCAGACGATGCAGAGCACGGTGATGCCCAGCGTCACGGCGGCATCGGTTTCGAATCCCGCAGCGAACATGAGGTATCCGGCCAACAATGCCACAATAGGCCCCGCAACCATCGCGACGTTCTGCGTCGGTGTGGTGGACGATGTCGGAGCGGTCTCGGTAGGAGGCATGGCGAGCAAGGGTGCCAACGCCCCGACGGCAAAGCAACTGGCGGGACGCACAGACGCAGAACCTATGCCTCAGACTTTCTACTGGTACGACCTGGAAACCTCTGGTACGGACCCGCGCTGGGATCGCATCGTGCAGTTCGCCGGACTGCGTACCGATGCCGAACTCAACGAGATCGAAGATCCGGCCCGCACCTACGTGGCGTTGCCGGACGACGTGCTGCCGAATCCGGACGCCAGCCGGGTGACCGGTATCACGCCGGAGCTGACCCGCGCCGAGGGTATCGGCGAGTGGCAGGCGCTGGCGCAGATCAGCGAACGGTTCGCAGTGCCGCAGACCTGCGTGGTCGGATACAACAGCCTGCGTTTCGACGACGAGTTCGTCCGCCACGGTTTCTATCGGGCGCTGATGGATCCCTATGCGCGGGAGTGGCAGAACGGCAACTCGCGCTGGGATCTCATCGATCTTGTGCGCGCGGCCGGAGCCCTGCGCCGGGACGGCATGGAGTGGCCGAGGGACGACGAGGGCCTGCCGGTGTACAGGCTGGAGAGCCTCACCGCGGCCAATAGCATCGATCACGGCCAGGCCCACGATGCCCTCGCCGACGTGCGTGCCACCCTGGCGCTGGCGCGGCTGATTCGACGGGCGCAGCCGAAGCTGTTCGACTACTACCTGAGCTGCCGCAACAAGAAGCAGGTGCGCGGTCTGCTCGAGCCGTTCGGCGCGAGGCTGTGCGTACACGTCTCCGGCATGTACCCGCGCGATCGCTTCGGCACGGCGCCCGTGGTGTCGCTGTGCCGACACCCGACCAACAGCAACGCCATCATCGTCGCCGATCTGTCCCGGGACGTGGAGTCGCTGCTGCAGGGAACCGACGAGCAGATCCGCGAGGCGTTGTACCAACCCGGCAACCCTGGCCGTCCGCCGCTCAAGGAAGTGCGCATCAACCGCTGTCCGTTCGTCGCCGGTATCGAGGTTCTGGACGACGAGAACTGGTCCAGGCTCGGGTTCGACCGCAAGCTCATCGCCGAGCGGCAGCGGCGTCTCAGGCAGCCGGGCATTGCCCAGAAACTGATGCGGGTGTTCAGCCGCGGTCCGCGGGAACCGGCCGTGGACGTGGAGGCGGCGCTCTACGACGGTTTCCTCGGCGACGCCGACCGATCGCGCTGTCAGACCCTGCAGCGGTCGCTGGCCCGCGGTGAGTGGCAGGACCTGGATTTCGTCGATCCGCGTCTGATTCCCCTGGCGGGTCGGCTCAAGGCGCGCAGTTTTCCGCACCTCATGAGCCCGACGGAACGCGCGGACTGGCGGGCGTTCGTGCGCGAGAAACTGACCGCGACCGACGCGCCGTGGCTGACCCTGGCGGGGTACAAGGCCCGGCTGGACGCGCTGCGCGCAGAGCGGGGCGCCGGTGCCGACGATCCAGTGCTGGCGCGGCTCGCCGCGCACGGTGCGCGCCTCGAACAGGACTACGCCCTGTGAGCAGTCCGCCCGGGCCGCTCGTGCAGACCTCTGCCGGCGCTGCGCCCCAGGCCTGCGTCGAGTTTCTCGGCGTCAGCAAGAGCTTCGGGCCGGATCGGGTGGTGCTCAATGACATCACGCTGGCGCTGCCGTCCGGGATGACGACCGCCGTCGTCGGGGCGAGCGGCAGCGGCAAGACCACTCTGCTGCAGCTGGTGAACGCGGTGCTGGCGCCCGAGCGCGGCGAGGTGCGCGTGTTCGGGCAGTCCATTCCGTGGGACGATCTGGTGCGGTTCCGTCGCGGTATCGGCTACGCGGTCCAGGGCGCCGGGTTGTTCCCCCACCTCGACAACCGGCATAACGTGGAGCTGCTGGCGCGTCTGTCCGGCTGGTCGCGGGAGCAGCGAGACGCGCGCTATCGCGAGCTTCTCGAGGAGATGGAGCTGCCGCTGGACATCTCGGAGCGCTATCCGCACGAACTCTCCGGCGGCCAGCAGCAACGCCTGGGGCTGTGTCGCGCGTTGATGCTGGAGCCGCGCCTGCTGCTGCTCGACGAACCGTTCTCGGCGGTAGACCCGATCACGCGGACGGGGATCTACCGGACCTTTCAGCGGGTACAGGCGCAGGAAGGCGTCAGTACCCTGCTGGTGACCCACGACATGCGCGAAGCGGTCCGGCTTGCCGGATTCCTGGTGATTCTGAGCGCCGGTCTGGTGCTCCAGGCGGGTCCCACGGCGGCGGTGCTCGAGGCGCCGGCCCACGATTACGTACGTTCCCTGGTGACGGAGCAGCTATGAGTCGCGGCGCGCGAAGGCGGCTGCTCGGCTGGCTCGGGGTGGTGTGCCTTGCGCCCGCCGTGGCCTGGACACAGACCATCGCCGTCGGCAGCAAGAACTTCAACGAATCCTACCTGCTCGGCGAGATGGCCGCGCAGCTGCTGGAACAGGCCGGCTTCGACGTGGAGCGGCGCTTCGGCCTCGGCGGCACCCTCATCTGCTTTCAGGCGCTGAGCAACGGTGGCATCGATCTGTACGTGGAGTACACGGGGACCCTGGGCCAGGCGATCCTCGACCTGCCCGTGGATGCGACGCTGCCGGAGCTGCGCGCCGCCATGGACCCGAACGGCATCCGCCTGCTGACGCCGCTCGGCTTCGACAACACGTATGCCATCGCCATGAAGCGGGAGCGGGCGGAGGCCCTGGGACTGCGCCGCATCGGTGACCTGCGCAACGCGCCGGCACTGGGCATCGTTTTCAGCCACGAGTTTCTTGAGCGCAGCGACGGCTGGCCGGGCCTCGCCAAGGTCTACGGCCTGAACCGTCCGGTTACCGGCATCGAGCACGGCCTGGCGTATCAGGCCCTGGACGACGGTGCCATCGACGTCACCGACGCCTATTCCACGGATGGGGAGGTGGTGCGCTACGATCTGCTGCTGCTCGAAGACGACCGTCAGTTCTTCCCCGAGTATCTGGCAGTGCCGATGGTGCGCGCCGACGTGCCCGACGGCGTGATCGCCGCGCTCGAGCAGCTCGGCGGGCGCCTCGACGACGACACCATGCAGGCGCTGAACTCGGCGGTGGTGTTCGACAAGCGCTCCTTCGTCGCCGTCGCCAACGAGTTTCTCGTCGGCCAGGGTCTGGTTGACGCGCGCGAGTCGCGCAGCCAGCTCTGGTCCACCCTGTGGCGCAACACTCTGCAGCATCTGCAGCTAACGGCGGCGGCGCTGCTGGCATCGGTCAGCGTGGCGCTGGTGCTGGCGCTGGCCGTGTTCCGTCGGCGCATGCTCGCCCGCGGTGTGATCTATTTCTGCGGCCTGCTCCAGACCATCCCGTCCATCGCCCTGCTCGCGCTGATGATTCCGCTGTTCGGCATCGGCGTGTTTCCGGCCATCGTCGCGCTGTTCCTCTACTCGCTGCTGCCGACCCTGCGCAATACGGTGTCTGCTTTGACCACGGTGGATCCAACGCTGCTTCGGGTGGCCGAGGCCATGGGCATGACCAACGCCGAGCAGCTGCGTCACGTCTACGTACCGCTGTCGCTGCCGAGCATGCTCGCAGGGATCCGTACGGCGGCGGTGATCAGCATCGGGACCGCGACCCTCGCCGCGTTCATCGGCGCCGGTGGGCTCGGCGACCCCATCGTCACCGGCCTCGCGCTCAACGACACCGGGCTGATCCTGCAGGGTGCGGTGCCGGCGGCGCTGCTGGCGGTGGTGACGGAGTTGTGCTTCGAGGCGGTGGAGCGGGTCGTGCTGCCGGGGCACCTGCGGCCACAGACCTGATCTCGTCGGGTGGGTGAATGGTTATGGTGACGGGGTGTCGGTGGCGGTGTTGGAGTTCCGGGAAAAGGCACTTTGCTGCCCTCGCTCGGGTGCCTCCGGCACTGCCCTCACTGCGCGGAGTTGCCTCCTGCGGAGTCAATCCGCTGCGCTCGGCCTCGCTGCACGGGTCCGCAAAGTGTTTTCCCGGAACCCCGACACCACCACCGACCCACCTCCCACCGCCCTTCAACTGTCCAGCGACCTCAGATCTGTGGTCTCGGCGTCTGTGCGTCGAATCGCAACCGTCCGGTCGGGGTTGGCGTGCGGGCGACGAAGGACGCTGGGATGGGGGCGGGAGGTCCTGGAACTTCCTTCGTGAAAGCCTTAATGCGAGGCCGAACGCAGAAAATTGACCGCTCTGCGGGCAACTTTTCGGAGTGAGGGCAGTGCCGGAGGCACCCGAGCAAAGCTCACGAAGGAAGTTCCAGGACCTACCGCCGCCGGTCCACGAGATTTATCGCGCGGAGGTGAGACCCGCCAGATAAGCGTCGTAGGACGAGCGCGCCGGATCGAAGTCGACGTCGGCTGCGGCATCCCGGACTAACGCCACGAGCCAGCTCTGCTGGCCTTCGATGCGTTGCGCGGGGACCACGCATTCGTGCCACGGGTAGGATTCGTCGCCGAAGTAATCGGCCGGACTGTCATCGCTGAACATGCCGGCGAGTTCACCGCGTTCGATGCCCTGGCGCAGATCGGTCGGGGCGTCGAAGCGGCGGACGAAATCGATCTGCCGGGCGTGGGCGTCGGGATCCAGCAGCAGCAGGCGCAGCACGGTGCCATCGGCGCGCAGCATGAGAAACCCCGGAGGGTCGGTGACCAGGTAGTACTCGGCGACCCGTTCCTCCTGCATCAGCCGGTGAACCTGGACGGCGATCACCGGATCGACCAGAAAGCCGGGCGGGTCCATGCTCAGGGTGGTGCGCAGGCGCGCGACGTACTGCTGGAAGTAATCGCGCTCCAGTTCGGCGACGAACGCGATCAGTGCCTCGACCGACGACGCCTTCTGCTTCGGAATGAAACGGTGGATCAGCCCGGCGTTGAACGCCTCCACGGCCAGCTTCTCGTCGGCAACGCCGGTGAGCATGGCGCGGCGCGCGTAGGGGTCGCGCAACCGCTCGCAGAACTGCAGCCCGTCCACCGACGGCATGGCGTAGTCCACCAGCACCACCGACACGCGACGGAAGCGTTCGAGGTGGTTGATCTCCCGCTCGATGACGCCGAAGTCCAGATGGATGAAGGCTTCGCCGTCGCGACGGTCGATGCTGAAGCAGCGGTCGACCAGCGGCTCGAGCGCGATGGGTTCATTGAGGAAGTCGAGGGCGGCTTCCGGGCTGGTGAAGCCGTGAAACGCGATATTCGTGGGCATTTCCAGGGTCAGGCTCTGCAGGAATGCCTCGTTGTCGTCCACCAGGACCACACTGGTGGGATGGAAGTACGGGGACAGGGTCAGTTGCCGGTGACGCATGGGATCAGGACAGCAGATCGAGAAGCGCATCGCGCTTCGCGGAGTTGAGACAGCGGAAGCGCCGGATCAGGCGCTCCTCGTCGTCACTCAGGTCGCGGTGCAGCAGACGTTCGAACTGCTCGTGCATCGCCGGCGCGATGGCGCGCTGCTCCTCCACCCCCGCCAGGCCGCTGAACGAGAGGTGCAGGCGCGCTACAATCTCCGAGTTGATGCTGCGCCGGTGGTACTCGGCGGATTCCGCGAGCAGATCGCGCATGGCGATCGGCAGTCGTACCAGGTACTTGTAGACTTTGTCTCCCATCCGCAGCCTCCCGCCGCCGCAGTTCTGCGCCCGTCGCATGATCGGGGAGGGCGCCTGCTGCTAGTGGCTCCACAACTGCGCGTTACAGGCCACTAGGGACGAGACTGCGTCTGCGCCGCACCGCCTGAATGGTCAGGTTTTTGACCGAATGTACAAGTCGGCACCCGTGCCGGCAAGATGGCATCCTGATATCAGATTCGAGGCCGTGGCGTAGTGACCAGAATGCAACCGCTGCTGCGAGGCAACATCCGGCTGGCCGCGACCATCCTGCTGGTGCGCGAGAGTGAGGGCGGTCCGGAAGTCTTCATGATGCAGCGACCGGGCGGCGTCGACTTTCCCGATCTGCACGTCTTTCCCGGCGGCAAGGTGGACGGGGGCGATTTCGTTCCGGAACTGCTGCACGGTCTGGAGGAAAGCGTTGCCGATCGCCTGCTCGGCGTCGCTGCCGGTGGTCTGCGCTACTGGGTGGCCGCCATCCGTGAGTGTTTCGAGGAGTGCGGCGTGCTGCTGGCGTACCGGCGCGGCGAGCTGATCCGCTGGGCGGACGAGGCCGAGGTGGAGCGGTTCAACGGGTATCGCCAGCAGCTCATCGACGGCGACCTGACCATGCTCGAGGTCTGCCGTCGCGAGGGTCTGCGCCTGGCGGCTGATCGGGTGTTCTATTTCAGCCACTGGATCACGCCGGAACAGGCGCCGCGGCGCTTCGACACGCGTTTTTTCATTGCCGCGATGCCGGACAACCAGGAAACCATCGCCCATGTCTGGGAAACCGCCGACGACGAGTGGGTGCGACCGCGGGACGCGCTCGCTGCCTGGGAGGCGGGCCGCTGGCAGATGATCTCTCCGACCCTCACCACCCTCACCAGCATCGCCGGGTACTCGGATGTGCCGAGCATGCTCGCGGCGGTGCTCGACGAGGCTCACCTGGAGACGCTCACAGACGAGCTGCGCCAGCAGGGCATGCACGATCTTCGATGAGCCAGGTGCTCGTCATCGACGGCGTGTCCAAGGCCTTCGTCGACGGCAACGATCGCCGCAGCGTGCTGGAATCCGTATCGCTGTCCCTGGCGCCCGGCGACGTGGTGGCGCTGCAGGGGCCGAGCGGCTCCGGCAAGACCACTCTGCTGAATCTGGTCGCCGGGCTGGTGTCGGCGGATGCGGGTTCGATCGGACTGTGCGCGGGCGGTGCCGAGCTGGCCCTGCACACCCTGGACGACGCGGCGCGGGCCGCGGTGCGGCGCGCCCACATGGGCTATGTGTTTCAGTTCTTCAATCTGGTGCCGACTCTGACGGTGCGCGAGAACGTCCTGCTGCCGCTCGAGCTGAATGCACGCTGGGACCTCGAGGAGCGCGCCCTGGCGCGGCTCGACGGTCTGGGACTCGCAGACCGCCATGATGCGTTTCCCGAGACGTTGTCCGGCGGCGAGCGCCAGCGGGTCGCCATCGCCCGCGCTCTGGCCCACGAGCCGGTTCTCGTTCTGGCAGACGAACCGACCGGGAATCTCGATTCCCGCAGTGCGGCCGCGGTCGCGGAGCTGCTCTGGCAGGAGGTGCGACGCCTCGGTGGTGCGCTGCTGCTCGCCACGCACGACGACGCCATCGCCGCGCGCGCCGACCGGGTGCTGCGCATGGGCGGATCGTCCCGGCCCATCGGATGAGCCTGCTCGTCACCAGCCAGCTGCGCTTTCTCCGACGTTCGCCCTGGAGTGCGCTCACGGCGCTGATCGGCATGGCCCTGGGCGTGGCGTCGGTGGTGGCGGTGCATCTCATCAGCGCCGAGGTAGAGCGCACCCTGAATGCCGGCGCGCCGCCGCATCTCGCCGGCCTGACCCACCTGCTGACCCGTCCCGACATCGACGCCGACGACTACTTCGCGCTGCGGGACTGGTGGCGCGACCACCCGCGCGCTCCGGTGCGCGGACTCGTGCCGCTGCTCGACGGTCAGCTCGTCGTCGACGGTCGTGGGGTCCAGCTGATCGGTGCCGACTGGCTCGCGCTGCCGCGGGGGACGGACGGTCCGGGCGCGCCGCTCGCGATCTCCGGCGAGGTGCTGGTGGGTGAGGGGCTGATCGCCGACGCCGACTTCGGCTATCGGGTGGGCGACCGACTGACCGTGGGCGGTCGTGATCTCACCGTGGCCGGGGTCCTCGAGACCGGACTCGGGCCCGCGCTGTTCGCCGACATCGGCCTGGCCCAGCGGCTGCTGGACGTCGGACCCGGACAGATCAGCCTGGTTGGACTTGCGGTGGTCGATCCCTGGGCACCCTGGCGCCGTCGGCTCGACCGTCTGATGCCAGGATTCGGCGCCGGTCTGCCTCAGCCGGGGGCAGCGCCGCTGACCCGCCTGCTCGACGCGGGCGCCGGGTCCGGCATCGATGCCGCCTGGCGCGCGCGCCCGGTGACGGCGGAACGGCCGAGTGCGGCGTTTGCCCGTTCGGTGCTCTTCAACCTCGGCGCCCTCGGTACCCTGGCGTTGCTGGTGGCCTGGTTCCTGATCTATCAGGTCGGCGCGATCTGGTTGCGTCGCCAGCATCTGGTGCTCACCCGGCTGCAGATGGTCGGTGCCGATCCGCGGCTGCTGCGGCGCAGCTTTCTGGCCCTGTTCGTCGGCCTCGGCCTCGCGGCCACGGTGCTCGGTGGTCTGGTCGGCGTGCTGCTGGCGACGCTGCTGGTGAAGCTGTCGTCCGCCGGCATCGATGCATCCCTGGCTGTGAGTGCGGCGCGCGCGCTCGACCCCTGGGTGATGGTCAAGGCCGTGGGCTCCGGATTCGGGGTCTGTCTGGTCGGCGGCTACGCGGCCTTCGTCCGGGAGTGGCGCCCGGCGGCCGGTCCTGCGCGCTGGCGCTGGCTGGCGCTGTGCGCGCTCGCCCTGCTGGTACTGCTCGGCATAACCCTCGAGCGCAGCGGCGTCCTCGGCGGATTCCTGGCGATACTCGCCATGAGCCTGCTCGCCGTGCTGCTGGTGACGCCGCTGCTGGGACTGCTGCGGCACGCCGGCCGCGGGCGATTGCTGACGCGCCTGGCGCTGCGTGAGGTGGCCTGGTACCCGCGGGTGCTGGACGTGGCCCTGGCGGCGCTGACCCTGGCGGTGGCCACCGGGATCGGCGTCGGCCTGATGGTGGACAGCTTCCGCAGTGACTTCCAGCGCATGCTCGACGTGCGCCTGGCCGGGGACCTGTACCTGTACGGCGTCGGCGATCGGCAGGGGGCGCTGGCCGACTGGCTGCTGGCGCAGCCGGAGGTGGCGGAGGTGCGTCGTTTCGGTGAGGCGCGCTCGCGCCTCGACGGGGTACCGGTGGCGCTGGGCTACGCCGAGTTCGATGCCCGGGAGAGCGCACGCTACGGGTTTCCGCGGCACCTCGAGACCGGCGAGGCGCTGGTCAATGAACGCCTGCTCCGCGATCTCGATCTCGACGTCGGCGACCAGGTCCGCGGCGCCCGCGGCGTGAACATAGTCGGCGCCTTTCCTGGATTCGGCGACCCCCAGGGGCGGGTGCTGGTGGACGTTACCAGCCTCGACCGGTTCGGGGTGCCGGCGCGCTTCGACCGGCTCGCGGTGAACGTGCGTGCCGCCGCCGACGTCGCCGCCCTGATCGGGCGCCTGACTGAACGCTTCCCGGCGCTGACCGTGGAAGCGCGCACGACGATTCGCGCGGTGGCGCTGCGCATCTTCGACCGCACCTTCGCCATCACCCGGGCGCTGACCCTGCTCGCTCTGCTGGTGGCGGTGGTGGGCACCTACAACGCGCTGACGGCGTTGCGCCTGAACCAGGCCGCCACCGCCGAACTGCTGCGCGCCCAGGGAGTCACCTCAGCCGAGTCCCGGCACATCGCGCTGGTCCGGGCCGGGACCCTGGGCGGTGTGGCCGTCGCGCTGGCGCTGCCGTTGGGGATCGCCATGGCGTGGACGCTGTGCGCGGTGGTCAATCCGCGATCCTTCGGCTGGTCGGTGGCACTGCAGCTGCCGCCGGCCGGCTGGCTGCCGCCACTGCTGCTCGGCATAGTGGCCGCGCTGCTGGCCGGCCTGCTGCCGGCGCCCCGGGAGCGGGGAGCTCTGCATGATGCCGGCTGAGCGTCGGCAGGCCTATGGGGTGAGGGCACGTCGCCGGGCGCCCCTGCGGCTGCTGCTGCTGGCGCTGCTGGGGGTGAGCGTAACGGCGTCCGCGGCCCAGCTGCGGCTCGGCAGCGTGCTCGGTGAGGCCGGCGACGGGTTTCAACGCGCCGAGCGGCCGCGGCCGTTCGTGTTTCCCGAGGATCACGGGCCTCACCCCGGTTTCCGCAGCGAGTGGTGGTACCTGACCGCCAGCCTGGAGTCGCCGACGGGCGAGGCTTTCGGCATGCAGTTCACCCTGTTCCGGCAGGCGCTGCGACCGCAGCCGGTGATTGGTGGTCCCTGGGATGCGAGTCAGGTCTTTCTCGGCCACCTCGCGGTTACCGACGTGGCCGGCGGCCGGCACCTCGAAGACGAACGGCTCAGTCGCGGGCATCCGCGGTTGGCCGGTGTGGCGCTGGCGCCGTTCAACGCCTTTGTCGACGGCTGGCGGCTGCTCGGGATCGGACCGGGACTGGAGCGGCTGCGCGTCGATGCCGCGAGCGCGGACTTCGCCGTGCACCTGGACCTCGAGTCCCGCAAGCCACTGGTCCGGCAGGGCGACGACGGGCTGTCGTCGAAGGGGCCGGGGCAGGCATCCTATTATTATTCGCTGCCACGCCTGGCGGCGGTGGGCGAGGTGCGCATCGGCGATAAGCTGACGCCGGTCGCGGGCACCGCCTGGCTCGACCGCGAATGGAGCACGAGCGTGCTTTCCGACGCCCAGCGCGGCTGGGACTGGTTCGCCCTGCACCTCGAGTCCGGCGCCGATCTGATGGCGTTCCAGCTGCGCCGCGACGACGGCCTGCGCGATCCGTTCGACCAGGGCGTGTGGGTCGGGCCCGACGGTGACACCTGGCCGTTGCGCACCCAGGATTTCACGCTGACGCCGCTGCGCTGGTGGAAGGACGAACGCGGCGTCGCCTGGCCCGTCGACTGGGCGCTCGCCGTGATGAGTCCGGTTGGACCGCGGCAGCTGCGGGTCGAGGCGGCCCTCGACGATCAGCGCATGGACACGCTGTTCACCTACTGGGAAGGGCTGGTACGGGTATTCGATGAAGCCGGTGATGCCATCGGCTCGGGTTACATGGAGCTCACCGGCTATGAGTGACGAACTGGACTGGCCGCTGGTCGAGAGCCAGGGCGGCGAGGATCTGATTCTGTTCCGGGCGCGCTACGACCTGCGCCGCCATCCGCTCACCCGGGAAGTGATGCGGCGCATCGTCCTGGACTCGGTGGACTGGGTGAACGTGGTGGCCATCGACCGGGACGGCCGGCTGGTGATGATCCGCCAGTTCCGTTTCGGCGTCGGCTACACCACCCTGGAGATTCCCGGCGGCATGGTAGACGCAGGCGAGACGCCGCTCGACGCCGCGCGCCGGGAACTGCGCGAGGAGACCGGCTACGCCGGCGGAACCTGGGAGTCGCTGGGGGCCGTGGAGCCGAATCCGGCGTTCCACAATCACCTGTGCCATCAGTATCTGGCTCGCGACGTCGAGCGCGCCGGCGATCAGGACCTGTCCGGCGGCGAGGCCATCCGCGTCGAGCTGATGTCGCCGGCCGCCGTCGGCGCCGCGGTCCGCGGCGGCGAGATTCGCCACGTGCTGGTGCTGTCGGCGCTGTCGCGCGTATTCGATCTCTGGCCGCGGCCGTTCGGACAGCCAGCGGACGTCGAATGAGCCGGCCGCTGCGGAACGTACATGCGCGCTACAAGCGCGTCTAGGATCGATCCCGGAAACAGGTCACAATGCCCCGCATCAAATGGACTCGGGCTTACCAGGGATGGGGTTTAGGCGTGAGGCAGAGAATTCCATTTCGAACTCCAGATCCATGCCCGGTCCGGGCGGGGCGTTGCCGGTGAGCGCAGTGTCCGCGGGTGGTCCGGACCCAGCCTTAGCGGGCGATTCCAGCGGCGAGCGCACACCGTCGATCCTGCTGGTCGACGACAAGCCCGAGCTTCTGAACAGTCTCCATCAGCTCGTTCTCCTGCACGGCTACGAGGCAGACAGGGCGCTGGGCGGTCACGAGGCCATCGATCGTCTCTGCAAGAAGCCCTACGACGTGGTGCTTCTGGATCTGATCATGCCCGGCGTCAGCGGCCACGATGTTCTCGACTTCGCGGCCCGGGAGGAGCTCGCCTGCAAGATCATCGTGGTCAGCGGCGATGCGAGCTACAGCGGCGTCAAGCACGCCCTGCACTGCGGCGCCTTCGATTTCGTGAAGAAGCCCTACGAAGCGGGAGAACTGATCGCCACCATGGAGACGGCGCTGCGCCAGTGCCGGCTCGAGACCGAGAACGCCGACATGGAACGGCGGCTCAAGGAATCCGAAGCGCTGCATCGGTTCATCGTCAACAACTCCCCCGATCTCGTGTACATGCTCGATCGCAACGGCTGCTTCACTTTCATCAACGATCGGGTGGAGAGCCTGCTCGGCTACCGCAGGGAAGAACTCATCGGCCGCCACTACAGTGAGATCGTCGATCCCGAGCATCTCGAGCACGCGCGCCACCTGTTCGACGAACGCCGCACCGGGGCGCGGGCGGCGAGCAACGTCGAACTGCGCCTGAAGAGCCGCCTGCATCGCAGCGGGTCGCGGCTGCTCCATGGCGGCCAGACGGTATGGGCCGAGCTCACCGCCATGGGCGTTTACCGCGATCCCCGGGAGCGCACGCGCGATGGTTTCATCGGCTCCTACGGCACTGCGCGCGACATCAGCGAGCGCAAGGAAGCCGAGGAGGTGATCAACTTCCAGGCTTATCACGATCTCCTGACGCGGCTGCCGAACCGGGCCCTGCTGCGCGATCGGCTGGCGCTGGCCATCGCCCAGGCGGAACGCAACAAACGCAAGCTGGCTGTCATGTTTCTGGATCTCGACCGCTTCAAAGTGGTCAACGACACCCACGGCCATACCATCGGCGATCGGCTGCTGAAGGCGGTGGCCAACCGGCTCCAGAGCTGCCTGCGCAGCGGCGACACGCTGTCCCGGTTCGGCGGCGACGAGTTCATGCTGCTGCTGCCCGAGGTGCGGACCCGGGACGACGTGGTGGTGATCGCCGAGAAGATCTTCGACCGGCTGAGCGCGCCGTTCAGCATCGACGGCCACGAACTGTTCGTGGGCGCGAGCATCGGCATCGCCATCTACCCCGAGGCCGGCAACCGCGAGGAGACTCTTATCCAGAACGCCGACATCGCCATGTACAACGTCAAGGGGAACCGGCGCAACGGCTACCAGTTCTTCTCCGAGGAACTGAACCATCGCTTCTCCACTCGCCTGACGCTCGAGCGCGAGCTGCGCAGCGCGCTGGCCCAGGAGGAACTCGTCGTCCACTACCAGCCGCAGATCGAACTCGGCAGTGGCCGCATCGTCGGGGTCGAGGCGCTGGCGCGCTGGCGCCATCCGGTGCAGGGGCTGGTACAGCCCGACCAGTTCCTCGCGCTGGCCGAGGAAACCGGCCTGATCTCCCAGGTGGACGAGTTCGTGCAGCGCCAGGCTTTTCAGGACCTGGCCCGCTGGCGCGCCGAAGGCCATCCGGAGCTCAAGGTCACGGTCAACGTATCCGCCGAGCAGGCGGCCCAGGACAACTTCATTCCGCGCTTCACCGCGGCGCTGGACGCGGCCGGACTGCCGGGATCCGCGGTGAACGTCGACATCACCGAGTCGGCGCTGCTGCGCGACATCGAGTCCATCGTGCCGCGGCTGCGGGCACTGCGCAGACTGGGCGTCGAGATCGCCATCGACGACTTCGGAACCGGCTACTCGTCGCTAAACTACCTGCATCAGTTTCCCATCAGCACCCTCAAGGTGGACCGCAGCTTCGTCGCCGACATCCGCGCCGATCAGGGCGGCGCTCCGGTGATCGACGCCATCGTCGCCATGGCGCGGGGATTGAAACTGTCGCTGGTGGCCGAAGGCGTGGAAAACCGCACGCAGCTCGGTTATCTCAACGACCAGGGCTGCGCCCAGGCCCAGGGCTTCATCTTCAGCGCCGCCGTCGGCGCATCCGCGGTCACCACGCTGCTCAACGACGATCCGTTTCGCAAGGTTGCTGAAGCGGCCGCCGTCGAGCCGGCCTCCCAGGACGCCGGGGTGACAGAACCCGAAGCCCGGTGAAGGGATTCACCACCCGCATCGTCCACAGCGACCGTGGCGAACCCATCGAGCACGGCTCATTGCACAAACCCGTGCACGCGAACGTCGCCTACGGCTACGAGGATGCCCGCGATCTGGCGGCCGTGTTCCAGGGTCGGCCGGGCTACAGCTACGGCCGCCAGATCAATCCCACCGTAGAGGCGCTGGAAGCGAAGATCTCCGGCATGGAGGAAGGCCTGCGCACGGTCTGTTTCGGCACCGGCATGGCGGCCATCGGCACGATGCTGTTCGCGCTGCTGCGCCGCGGCGACCACTTCGTCTCCAGTGCGTTTCTGTTCGGCAACACCAACAGCCTGTTTCAGACCTTCGAGAGTCATGGCGTGGACGTGAGCTTCGTCGACGCGACCGATGTGGCGGCGGTTACCGATGCCGTCAACGAGCGCACCCGTCTGGTATTCGTGGAGACCATCGCCAACCCGCGCACCCAGGTCGCCGCCCTCGAGGAGATCGGCGCGCTGTGCCGTCAGCACAACCTGGTCTACGTGGTGGACAACACCATGACCTCGCCGTACCTGTTTCAGCCGAAAACCGTGGCGGCGAGCCTGGTGGTGAACAGCCTTACCAAGTACATCGGCGGCCATGGCAACGCCCTGGGCGGCGCGGTCACCGAGATGGGCAGCTACGACTGGAGCGGCTTCGACAACATCGTCGAGACCTACCGCAAGGGGGACCCCACCTCCTGGGGCATCACCCAGATCAGAAAGAAGGGCCTGCGCGACTTCGGCGCGGCCCTGGGACCGGAGGCCGCGCACCACATCGCGATCGGCGCGGAGACGCTGGCACTGCGCCTCGAGCGTCAATGTGCCAGCGCGCGGGCACTGACCGACTACCTGGATACCCATCCGCGGGTCCGGCGCGTCTACTATCCCGGCCTGAAGGAGCACCCGCAGCACGCGCGCGCCCGGCGTCTGTTCCGGCATCCGGGCGCGATCTTCAGCTTCGAACTGGCCGACGACGTCGACATCTGGGCGTTCCTCAACGCCCTCGACGTGGTGGTGAAGTCGAGCAACCTGGGCGACAACCGGACTCTGGCGATTCCGGTGGCACACACGATCTATTTCGAGATGGGGCCCGAACGGCGGGCCAGCATGGGCATCGACGACTCGCTGATCCGGATATCCGTGGGCATCGAGGAGAGCGACGATCTGCTGGCGGACTTCGAGCGCGCCCTGAACATCTGACGGGGGAGTCGACATGGACAGATTGAAGGACAAGGTGGCGGTGATTACCGGCGGTGCCGGCGGCATCGGCCGGGCGGCAGGCCGACTGTTTGCCGCGGAAGGCGCGAGCGTGCTGCTGGTGGATCTGGACGAGGCGGCGCTGCAGGACGCGGTGGCCGCCTGCGAGAGCAATCGCGTCAGCTACCTGCTGGCCGACGTCACCCGGGCCGCGGACAACCAGGCCATGATCGACACCGCCACCGAGCGCTATGGCGGCGTCGACGTGCTCCTCGCCAACGCCGGCATCGAGGGTGACGTGAAACCCATCGTCGAGTACGACGAGGCGCGCTTCGACCAGGTGCTCGGCGTCAACGTCAAGGGCGTGTTCCTGGGACTCAAGTCGACGATCCCGGCGATGCAGGCGCGCGGCGGTGGCAGCATCGTCATCACCTCGTCGGTGGCCGGTGTAACCGGGGCCGCCGGCGTCTCGGCCTACGTCACCAGTAAGCACGCGGTGATCGGGCTGATGCGCAGCGCGGCGAAGGAGTGCGCGCCGATGAACATCCGTGTCAACACGGTGAACCCGTCGCCGGTGGAAACGAGGATGATGCGCAGCCTCGAGGAAGGTATGCTTCCCGGCTCAGCGGAAGCCGCCAAGGCGGCCATGACCGCCTCGATCCCGCTGGGTCGCTACGGTTCGCCCGAAGAGATCGCCAGAGTCATGCTGTTTCTCGCCAGCGACGACAGCGCCTGGGTCACGGGCTCGGTGTACATGGCCGACGGCGGTTTCACCTCCTGACACAACCGACGGACGACGCATATCGCCATGGCTGACGCACTTCTCGACACCCGACTCGACCTTCCCAACCGCCGCTCCGGCAAGGTCCGCGACATCTACGACGTGGATCTCGGCAACGGCGAGCAGGCGCTGCTCATCGTCGCCACCGACCGGGTCAGTGCCTTCGACGTGGTGATGGCGAACGGGCTCCCGGGCAAGGGGGTCGTGCTCACCCAGATCTCGCGGTTCTGGTTCGAACACTTTGCCGGCCAGGTGGACCACCATCTGCTCTCCACCAGCGCCGACGACGTGCCGGGGCTGAGCGCCGCCGAGCGCAGGACGCTGGACGGGCGCATCATGCTCTGCCGCAAGACCGAGGTGGTGCCCATCGAGTGCATCGCCCGTGGCTACATCACCGGCAGCGGCTGGAAGGACTATCAGCGCACGGGTTCCGTGTGCGGCATTCCCCTGCCCGAGGGGCTGCGCAACAGCGATCGTCTGGCCGAGCCGCTGTTCACGCCGTCCACCAAGGCGGAGACCGGGCACGACGAGAACATCAGCTTCGCCGAAGGCGCGGCCGTGGTCGGTGAGGAGCTGATGAGCTGGCTCAAGAACACCACGCTGACGCTTTATGGCAAGGCGCGCGACTACGCGCTCGAGTGCGGCATCATCCTCGCCGACACCAAGTTCGAGTTCGGACGCCTGCCGGGGCGCGACACGCCGCTGCTGATCGACGAGATCTTCACCCCGGACAGCTCGCGTTTCTGGCCCGCCGATCAGTGGCGGCCCGGCGGCGAGCAGCCGAGCTTCGACAAGCAGATCGTCCGCAATTATCTCGAAACCCTGGTTGCGGCCGGGGAGTGGGACAAGACGCCGCCCGGACCGATCCTGCCGGACGAGGTCGTGGAAACCACCATGGCACGCTACCTCGAGGCCTATCACCGACTCACCGGCCGGGAGCTCACCCTGCCGTAGGCGGCCGCCGCCTCAGCGCACGCCCAGATCGAGCGCGCGCTGGTGCTCGCCGATGTGCGCCCGCGGCGCCGGCAGGCTGCCGGTGATGCCGGTGGCGACGAAGCCGCAGCGTGCGTACAGGGCGATGGCGGCGTCGTTGCCGTCCGCCACGTCGAGCAGCAGGCGGCGGTGGCCGGCGGCGCTGGCCCAGTCGACCACGGCTCTCACGAGCGCCGCGCCGATGCCCCGCTGGCGGGCGCGGGGCGCCACCCACATCGACAGCAGCCAGGCGTCCCCGGTACGGGAATCGTCGGGCGCACCGCGCGCCATGCCGACGTCGTCGTCATCGAGCACGGCCGCGAAGGTGGTGAGATCGACGAGTTGGGCACGCCAGTCCGCTTCGTCGCAGCGTTCGGCCTGTTCCAGGGTGCTGCCGAAGGCGTCGGGCGCGTCGGCCAGAGCCGCCAGACGCAGTCTGCGCAGCCGTCGCCAGTGCTTGTCGTCCAGACGCTGGATTTCCATCGGGTTATCGTAGCGCCATGCAGGGACCGCGGCTCATGCTCGTGCACAGTCCGCTCACCGGTCCGTCGTTCTGGTCCGGAGTGCGCGACGCGCTGTGGGCGCGGGGCCGACCGACCTACCTCGGTCGCCTGCCCCCGGCGGAGCGGATCCATCCTCCCTACTGGCTGACCCATGCGGCCGGCATCGCCGCCGGCCTGCCGGAAGACGACGAGGTGGTGCTGGTGGCCCACAGCGGCGCTGGCCCGCTGCTGCCCGCCATCGGCCGCCTCGCGCGTAATCGCAGTCCCGGGGCCCGGGTCACGGGGTATCTGTTCGTCGATTGCGACCTGCCCCGGGACGGCTGTTCGCGACTGGATCTGTTCGACGATGCCGCAGCGGCCGTCGCGCTGCGCGAACGCAGCGTTCGAGGGTGGATGCCCACCTGGACGGGGGAGCAGCTGCGCGCGCTGATCGCCGACCAGGACAGCCGCGAACGCTTCGTCGCGGAACTGCCGCGGACGCCGCTCGCGCTCTACGACGAACCGATTGCCGTGCCCGACGACTGGCCGGACGCGGCCTGTGCCTACCTTCGACTATCGGAGCACTATCCCGGTGCGCTGGCACAGGCGCGGCGCCGGGCCTGGCCGCTGCGCGAGCTGGCCGGCCATCATCTGCTGCCGCTGTGCGAACCGGACCGGGTCGCCGGGGCCATCGACGAGTTGGTCGTGGCGATGGCGACGGTGCGTTAAGTCGCCAGATCGGCCAGGTCGGTGAACCCGTAGGGCGCGTAGGGGCCGATCACCAGCTGCTCCAGCACCCCTTTGCCGTGCTGCACGCGGTCGCCGCGGGTCAGGGTGGCGTCGCAGATCTCCTGGATGTGGAAGTGGCTGGGGTCGGCGCGATTCACGTCGGCCAGGTCGTAGACCTCGAAGCCCGTTTCCAGCTCGCCGTGGTAGAGACCGTGGCTCCACTGCGGATGGCCGTAGCCGAGGCCCTTCATGAAGAAGGTCCGGCGCGGGGTGAGGCGCAGCTCCACCGGGTCGGCGTCGCGCGGCGTCATGGTCACGGTCGCGGCGCGCGCGTGGCGGGTACCGGGGGCATAGTCCAGGTGGCTCGACACGGTGGCGATGTCCTCGGCCGCGGCGGCGTTCACCACCCTGCCCATGGTGTTCCAGGGTGCGCCGTCGGCATCGGCGTTGAGGTGGTAGAAAGTCGCGCCGTCGTCGAAGTTCAGCGGGCACCAGAGCCAGAAGAACTGCGGTACGCCGGCGTAAGGGTTGGGTTGCGGATCGCGCAGGCCCACCGGCCGTATTCCCCAGGAGCGGTCGCGGGTCCCCCAGGTGTCCGCCCGGCTCAGCTCGATCCGCTCGCCGTTCACCTCGAGGTAGCCGTCGTAGCTGCCGTTCTGGGTCAGCCGGGTGTAGTCCATGACCGTCATGCTGCCGACCCGGCGGTGGAAGCGGGGCTCTTCGATGGCCGGAAAGCGGGCGTTGAAGGTCACGTCGGCGGCGATGCCGTGGTCCGGGTCGCGGCACGTCAGGCGCAGCACGTTGAGCGGCTCGATGACCTCCACCTCGATGGGTCCGACGCGGGTATCGAGACGTTCCATGTGCAGAGTCCGGGAGGCGTGCACGTTGTGCTGGCGGCCGCCGACGATGACGCTGAAGGCCGCGTCCATGACGTTGAGGTGCGGGTAGACGCCGAGCGCGCCGGCGAAGAACACGTCGCCGTCGCGCTGGTAGCCGTTGAAGAAGTAGCGGTCGTAGAAGTTTCGATCGGTGCCGGCGTAGGCCATCGGCTCGGCAGTCTGGTGGATGGGATAGTCGTCGGCTTTTGTTAACATGCCCTTCCCCGCGAATGCCGTCTACTGGACGGCCAGAGTAGCCATGGACTGGGACCGCTACAAGGCGCTGTGCGACGCCCCCGACGTGTGCAGTCGCTGGCTGCTCGAGCAGACCCTGGAACTCGTCGACGATCCGGGGCTCGCCGGGCGTCTGCGCGCCGCACTGCAGACCGCGCCGCTGGCCAAGCCCGACGACCATCGCGGCGGACCGCCGACCGACATGTTCCGCCTGCAGCTGTCGTCGGCCCAGGCGACGGCGCTGCGGGCGCGGGTCGAACGCGCCCGCGCTGCCGGTGCGCGCACCAGCGCCACCGGCGAGCGCGGGCTCGGCGGCTTCGTCGAGGCCTGGCGCGAGTACGAGCAGTTTCTCGAGCGTCGAGCGGCGGCTTGTTCGGCAAGGTCCTGATCGCCAACCGCGGTGCCATCGCGCGCCGCGTCATCCGCGCCTGCGATGCGCTCGGCATCGCATCGGCCGTGGTCTACGCCGAAGCCGACGCCGGCGCGCCCTATCTGGCCGAGGCGGGGCAGGCGCTGGCGTTGCCCGGCAGTCGCGCCGCGGACACCTATCTCAACGCACCGGCGCTGCTCGCCTGCCTCGACGCCTGCGGCGCCGACGCGCTGCATCCGGGCTACGGCTTTCTCTCCGAGAACGCCGACTTTGCCGAGGCGGTGGTCGCGCGCGGCGCCACGTTCATCGGCCCGTCGCCGCGCTGGCTGCGCGCCATGGGCGACAAGATTCGGGCCCGCAGCCTGATCGCCGAGCACGGCTTTCCGGTGTTCCCGGGCAGCGAAGCCCTGCAGGACCTGGCCGCGGCGCGTGCCGCGGCAGAACGCATCGGCTTTCCGCTCATGCTCAAACCGGCCGCCGGCGGCGGCGGCATCGGCATGCGCGTGGTCCGTGATCTCGCCGAGCTGGAGGCGGCCCTGCCCCGGGCCCGACGCCTGGCCGAGGCGGCGTTCGGTGACGCCACGGTGTTCCTCGAGGCCTGCGTGGCAGAGCCGCGGCACATTGAGATTCAGCTCCTCGGCGACGGCCGCGGCGGCGCCATGCACCTCTACGAGCGCGACTGCTCGCTGCAGCGCAGTCACCGCAAGATCGTCGAGGAGGCACCGGCGCCGGGTCTGGCGCGCGCCCCGCTCGACGCCCTGGCCGAGCGCGCCGCTGGTACCGCGGCGGAACTCGGCTACGACAACGTCGGTACCTTCGAGACGCTGCGCAGCGCTGACGGCGAGTTCGGATTCATCGAGATGAACACCCGCATTCAGGTCGAACACGGGGTCACGGAAGCGGTCACCGGCCTGGATCTGGTCGCCACCCAGATCGCCCTGGCCGCCGGGGCCGCGCTGCCCCAGCGGCCGCCCCTGTCCGGCTGCGCCGTCGAGGTGCGGGTCTACGCCGAGAACCTGCGCACCGGCCACGCCGCCACCGGCGTCATCACCCACCTGCGGACGCCGCAGCTTCACGGTGTGCGCTACGAGACCGGCTATGCCGCCGGTCAGCCGGTCACGCCCTACTACGATCCGCTGCTGGTGAAGGTGATCGGCTGGGGCGAGACCCGGGCCAAGGCGATTGGCCGTACGCTGGTCGGGGTGCGGGCGCTGGAGATCCGCGGGGTCGCGACCAACGTGCCGCTGCTGGAGGACGTGCTGCAGGATCACGCTTTTCTGGCCGGCGAGGTGCACACCGGATTCTTCGAGGCGCGTGCGGCCCGGCGTTAGGCCGGAAGATGTCACATCGGCGCCGTCTGGATCGTCTTGAGAGTATCGAGACAGGATTCAGGAGCATCGTCATGATTCGTCGCCTTCAGGCCACCACCGGTGCGCTGTTCGCCGTTTTCGTTGCCGCGCACCTGCTCAACACGTGGCTGGCCGCGGCCGGCCCTGGCGCCTATGCGGCCGTGCAGCGAGCGCTGTCGCGCATCTACCAGACGCCGCTGGTGGAATGGCTGATGCTCGTGGCGCTGCTGGTGCACGTCGGCTGCGCCGTCGTGCGCTGGCGCACCGAGCGGCGAGGGCCGCTGCCGTGGCGCGCGCGCCTGCACCGCTACGCCGGGATCTTTCTCATGATCGTCATCGGCGGCCACGTCACCGCCGTGCGGCTGCTGCCCGGCCACTACGGCTTTCAGCCGGGCTTCGACGGCGTGGCCTTCTCCCTCGACCTGCTGCCCGGGTTCTTCTTCCCGTACTACGCACTGCTCGGCCTGGCGGGCGCCTACCACGCGCTGAACGGCCTCGCCGTGGCCGCCGCCCGCTTCGGCTGGCGTCGGCGCCTGCCCGCCGCCTGGCTGCATGCGGGAGCCGCCGCGGCCGGCGTGCTCACCGTGGCGGCGCTGCTCGCCTTCGGCGGCGTGCTGTTCGAGATCGCCGACCCGTGGCAGAGTGATTTCGCCCGGCTCTATCTGAGGCTGGTCAATCCGGGGCAAACCGATGGCTGAAACATCCGCGGCCGACGCGGCCACCGCATCCGTCGATCGCGGTGCTCTGGTGCGCCTGGCCTATCGCCTGCTCGGCACCGTGGAGGACGCCGAGGACGTGGTTCAGGAAGCCCACGTCAGGCTGTTGTCCGCGCGGCAGGCGCCGGACGACGCCGGCGCTTATCTGTTCCGGGTGGTGACCAATCTCGCCATCGACCGGCTGCGTCACCTCAGGGTGCAGCGTCGGGCCTATCCCGGACCGTGGCTGCCGGAACCGCTGCCGACGGCGGACGAGCCGGACGCAGACCTCGACCGCGCGGACGATCTGGACACGGCCCTGCTGGTGCTGCTCGAGCGGCTGTCGGTGACCGAGCGGGTGGCCTTCGTGCTGCGTGAGGCGTGCGATCTGGATTTCGGCGAAATGGCCGAGGTGCTCGGCGCTCGGGCCGACGCCTGCCGGCAGCGCTATCACCGGGCGCGACGCAAGCTCGACGGGCTGCGTCGCCCGCCGACGCCGTCACGCCAGCAGCGGCGCCTGCTGGAGCGCCTCAAAGCCGCCGTGATGGCCGGCGACCGCGACCGCCTGACCGCGCTCCTGGCGGACGACGCCGTGCTGCTCACCGACGGGGGCGGTCGCGTCAGCGCCGCGATCCGGCCCGTGGAGGAGGCGGTCCGCATTGCCCAGGTGCTTCTGCATCTGGCCGCGCGTCAGGCGCTGGCCGAAGTGACCTTCGAGTGGCGGGCGTTGAACGGCGGCGTCGGGCTGTTGATCCGCGAGCAGGGCGCCGCGTTTGCCTGCGTTCAGCTCGCCGGCGATCGCGACGGGGAGCGGATCGAGCGCCTGTTCGTGGTCCGCAATCCGGACAAGCTGGGCCGGCTGGTTGCGCCATAGGGACCGCGCTGCGGCTCCCGCGGTTTGTGGTAGCGTAAGCCCTCTGCTGCAACCGGGGATGCCATCATGACCGAACTCGTCACCGTCGACATCGACGCCGGCGTCGCCGACGTGCGTCTGAATCGGGTCGACAAGTACAACGCCCTGAGCCCGGAGATGTTCCAGGCCATCATCGCGGCCGGAGAATCGCTGGCGGAGAGTCCCGCCGTGCGCGCCGTGGTGCTTTCCGGCAACGGCCGCGGCTTCTGTGCCGGGCTCGACATGGGCAGCTTTCAGGGCATGGCCGACGGACCGCGTCAGGGCGGTTCGGGCACCGACGGGCTGTTGCAGCGCGATGAGCGTCCGGAGAATCACGCCCAGCGTCCCGCCTACGTCTGGAAACGTCTGCCGGTACCCGTGATCGCGGCCATTCACGGCGTCGCCTTCGGCGGCGGCTGTCAGATCGCCCTCGGCGCCGACATCCGTTACGCCGCGCCGGACGCGAAAATCTCGGTCATGGAGATCAAGTGGGGCCTGATTCCCGACATGAGCCTGACCCAGACCCTGCGCGATCTGGTGCCCCTCGACGTCGCCAAGGAGCTCACCTTCACTGGCCGGGTGCTGTCTGGCGACGAGGCCGCGGCGCTCGGACTGGTCACCCGCGTCGTCGACGATCCGCTTGCTGCGGCGCTGGCGCTGGCCAGGGAGATCGCCGGCAAGTCGCCGGACGCGATCCGGGCCGGCAAGCGTCTGCTGGAGGCCGCCTGGCATGCCGACGAGCGCACCGGTCTCGAGCTCGAGTCGACGCTGCAGCGCAGACTGATCGGCTCGCCGAATCAGGTCGAGGCAGTGAAGGCCAACTTCGAGAAGCGCGAACCGAAGTTCGCCGACGGCTGAGGCACCACACCCCGATGAGCTGGGAGAAGGAAGTCCGCGAGATCGAGCGGCGGCGCCATCTGGCGAAGCAGCAGGGCGGCGCGGCCGGAATCGAGCGCCAGCACGCCAAAGGCCGGCTGACCGTCCGCGAGCGCCTCGAAACACTGCTCGACGCCGGCTCGTTTCAGGAGCAGGGCCAGGCCACGGCGATCCCCGAGTACGACGACGACGATCAGCTGACCGGCTTCGTGCCCGCCAACTACGTGGTCGGATTCGGCCGCGTCGACGGCCGTCGCGTGGTCGCCGGGGGCGAAGACTTCACCCTGAAAGGCGGTTCGCCGAACGCCGCCGGGCTGCGCAAGAGCATCTACGCCGAGCACCTCGCCTGTCGCTATCGAGTGCCTCTGGTGCGGCTGCTCGAAGGCGGCGGCGGCAGCGTGCGCGGCAGCACGAAGAAGGGCGGTACCGTGGGCGAGCCGGTGTACGCGGAGCCGCGCTTCAAGATCATCGCCGACGCCATGGGCCAGGTGCCCATCGCCTCCGCCGCGCTCGGCGCGGTGGCGGGGTTTCCGGCCGGCCGCCTGGTGGCGTCGCATTTTTCGGTGATGACCCGGCACACGTCCCAGGTGCTCATTGGCGGGCCGGCCCTGGTGGAGCGTGCTCTCGGCGTGAAGATGAGCAAAGAGGCGCTGGGCGGCGCCGCCGTGCACGCACGTTCCGGAGTGGTGGACAACCTCGCCGAGGACGAACACGACGCGTTCCGTCAGATCCGCCGGTTCCTTTCCTATCTGCCGTCGAACGTCTGGGAACGGGCGCCGCGGGCGGCGAGCGACGACGATCCCGAGCGCATGGAGCCGGAACTGCTCGACGCCGTGCCGCGGGACGCCAATGCGCCCTTCGACATGCGTCGCATCGTCGAGATGGTGGTGGACGCGGGTTCGCTGTTCGAGATGGGGGCCGGTTATGGCCCGAGTCAGATCTGCGCCCTGGCGCGCCTGAACGGCCAGCCGGTGGGGGTGCTGGCCAACGACTGCCGCCACTATGCCGGCGCGATGACGGCGGAGGCGGCGCAGAAGTACCGCCGGTTCGTCGAGTTGTGCGACACCTTCCATCTGCCGGTGGTGAATTTCGTCGATCAGCCCGGATTCATGATCGGGCCGGAGGCCGAGCGGGCCGGCACCATCCGCTACGGCATGGCGGCGGTCTCCGCCGCCGTGCAGGCGACGGTTCCCTGGGCGTCGATCCAGGTGCACAAGGGCTTCGGCGTGGCCACCGCCGCCCACTACGGCGACGAGGCCTACGTGCTCGCCTGGCCGTCGGTCGAGTCGGGTGCGCTGCCGCTGGAAGGCGGGGTGGCGGTGGCCTACCACCGCGAGATCGCCGCCGCCGAAGATCCCGACGCCAAGCGCCGGGAACTGGAGGAAGCCCTGCGCTCCGGGCGCTCGCCCTATGCCCGCGCGGAGTCCTTTGCCGTGCACGAGCTCATCGATCCCCGGGAGACCCGGCCGATGCTGTGCCGCTGGATCGACTGGATTCAGCCGAAGCTCGATTCCCTGACCGGGCCGGTGCGCTTCGGCCCGCGGCCCTAGAACCGGCCGGCGCGCGGCCAAACGCGGTAGAATTCTGCGTTTTCAGGTAAGCGGAGTCTCGTCATGAGCTATGTCTTCGACGGCAAGGTCGCCATCGTCACCGGGGCTGGCGGCGGCCTCGGCCGCTGTCACGCGCTGGAGCTGGCCCGGCGCGGCGCCCGGGTGGTGGTCAACGACCTGGGCGGCTCCATGGACGGTACCGGCGGTTCCTCGGATGCCGCTAATGCGGTGGTGGAGGAGATCAAGGCCGCCGGCGGCGAAGCCCTGGCCAACGGCGGTTCGGTATCCGATCTGCAGGGCGCGAAGAGCATGGTCAAGGACGCCATGGACGCCTGGGGCCGGGTGGACATCCTCATCAACAATGCCGGCATCCTGCGCGACAAGTCGTTCGCCAAGATGGAGGTGGAGGATTTCCGCCTGGTGCTCGACGTGCACCTGATGGGCTCGGTGTACGTGACCAAGGAAGTCTGGCCGATCATGCGCGCGCAGAACTACGGCCGCATCGTCATGACCACGTCGCCGTCGGGTCTGTACGGCAACTTCGGTCAGACCAACTACGGCGCCGCCAAGCTCGGCCTGGTGGGCTTCATGAACACCCTGAAGATCGAGGGCGCGAAGAACAACGTCCACACCAATGCCATCGCGCCGGTGGCGGCCACGCGGATGACCGAGAACCTGATTCCCGAGGAAGCGCAGAAGCTGCTCGGACCGGAACTGGTCACCCCGGCGGTGGTGTACCTGTGCACCGACGATGCGCCCAACGGCGTGATCCTGCAGGCCCAGGGGGGCCGTTTCTCGGTGGCCTGCGTGGTGGAGAACGTCGGCGTCGACCTCGGCACCGACGCGACGGTGGAAGACATCGCCGACCATTACGGTGAGATCGCCGACCTCTCCGGCGCCAAGCCGCGCAACATGCTGCAACTCGGCGGCTGAGTCAGTTCGGGCGCATCTCCGAGAGGGCGTGACCGAGGGTGGACGGGTCGACCAGGTCGTCGCGGATGACGGCGCGGCCCGTCTCCAGCTCCATGGCGAAATCGCCTTCGGCGCGGATCTCGGGTGAGATGCGCTGCAGCAGCAGGTCCTTGACCTTGTCGGCGTCGTCTGCCGGCACGTAGCGCTGCATGGTGTTGCACAGGCCGGTCGCGCGATCGTAGATCGCGAACCCGATCCGGTGCACGGATTCCATGCTGCCGGCGCGCTGGAAGATCTCTCCCTGGGCCTGCCACTCCTGCTCCGGCAGCCACAGGCACACGGCCAGGCCGTGGACCACCAGCCCGTGCTTGTTGGCCATCATGTATTGCCAGAGGCGGAACACGTTGTGCTCGACGAAGCGCACGCCGGGATCACCATCGCGATTGGTGATCTCGCAGCGCACGAGCAGCTGCCGTTGGCTGTCGCTCGGCCCCATGGTTGGACTCTCCGCATGCCTGGGGTCAGTATAGGCCTTTATTCCCGGGACGCACCCATGGCGGCTGCCGTTCTCACGCTCGCGCTGGCGTTTCTGTGCGGCGGCGCACTCTGGCTCGGGCTCGGCTCGCGGCTGGCGCTGAGTGAGGATCCGGCGCAGAACGAGATCCTCAACCTGGTGACGCTGGTGGGCGGCGCGCTGCTGCCCGCCTTCCTGGTCGTGTTCTTCTTCCTGGAGGCCCTGTAGCGGGAACCGGCCGTGAAGCTGCCCATCGACCCGGTAAGCGTGAAGGGTTTTCTGCACCCGGAGGAGGGCGCCCGGCTGCACGCCCTGGCCCTTGACGCGGCGGCGTCGGGGCCCTGTCTCGAGGTGGGCAGCTACTGCGGCAAGTCCACCGTGTACCTTGGGAGCGCGTGCCTGGCGCTCGGCCAGCTGCTCTATGCCGTGGACCATCACCGCGGCTCCGAGGAACACCAGCCCGGAGAGGCCTATCACGATCCGGACCTGCTGGATCCGGACTCCGGGCGAGTGGATTCGTTCCGGGTGTTCCGTGACACCCTGGTGCGTGCCGGACTCGAGCAGACCGTGGTGCCCATCGTCGCCGCTTCGGCCACCGCCGCCCGTTACTGGAACACGCCGCTGGCGCTGGTGTTCATCGACGGCGGCCACAGCCGCGAGGCGGCGCTTGCCGATTACCGCAGCTGGGCCGCCCACCTGCGCCCGGGTGGCATCCTGGCCATCCACGACCTGTTCCCCGATCCCGCGGCCGGCGGTCAGGCACCGATCGAGATCTACCGCCTGGCGGCCGCCTCGGGATTGTTCCGGGAGCTGCCGGGCACCCGTACCCTGGGGGTGCTGGAGCGCATTTAGGGAACCTGTGATGCTGGCGGGCTAGTCCGCAGGCAGCACCACCCGGGTGAACAGATCGCTCGCGGGCGAGGCCCCGCTCAGGGCGTCGGCGGCGAGGAGCACCGCGCCGGCGGTCCAGGTGGGACGTTCATCCGGCCACAGGACGTCGTCGGCGAAGGCGTAACCGGTCCACCAGGAGCCGTCCTCTGCCTGGTAGCGGCGGATGACGTCCATGAGGCTGCGGGCGCGGCCGCGATGGCCGACGGCGAGGCATGCCATGGCGAGTTCACAGGATTCGGCGATGGTCACCCAGGGCTGATCGGCGACGCAGCGGCAGCCGAGACCCGGCTCCACGAACTCACCCCAGCGCTGGTCCAGGCGCTCCCGGGCCGCGGTCCCTTCCAGCACGCCGGTGAGCACCGGATAGAACCAGTCCATGGAGTAGCGGGCCTTGCTCTCCCAGGTGCGATCGAAGCGCTCCGGGCGGCTGCGCAGTGCCGCGCCGAGCCGCGCCCGGACCGCCAGCCAGGGCGCCGGATCCTCGCCCAGCTCCGCCGCCATGCGGGCCGTGCATTCGAGGCTCTTGTGGATCGAGCTGCAGCCGGTCACCAGCGCGTCCTTGTTGATCCCGGTACGCGTGTCGAGCGCCCAGAAGATTTCGCCGGTCGGCGCCTGCAGATCGACGACGAACGCCATCGCGGCGCGGACCGCGGGCCACAGTTCGGCGAGCCAGCGGCGGTCGCCGCTGCGCCCGCCGCTGCGCACGCCGCTGCGCACGCCGCGTATCAGGTAGTGGTGCCAGACCCCGGTGGCGACGTAGGCGACGAAGTTGGTCTCGGCCCGGGTCCCGTCGGCCACGGCATCGTCCTGGTAGGCGGCGAGCCAGGCGCCGTCGCCGCGCTGGCGGCGCGCCAGCCAGGCGTAGGCGGCCTCGGCCTCGTCCAGAGCGCCGGCCACGGACAGCCCCATGGCGGCCTCCACGTGATCCCAGGGATCGACGATGCCGCCGGGAAACCACGGTATCGCGCCGCCCGGTTGCTGAACCCGGCGGATGTAGGCGGCGGTGGCCTGCAGGTAGGGGGCCTTCACCCCGGGGGCCCTTCGGGCTCGTTGCTGCGGGTGAAGTACAGCACCACGCTCTTGCCCATGAGCGGATTCAGCAGCGCCTCGAGAAGCCGGGTGAGCCAGGGTCGCTGCATCAGGTCCCAGACCAGCAAGCGGTGATAGGCGCGCACCGGCCAGACCTCGCTGCCGCGGTCCCAGAACAGACAGCGCAGCCACCAGTACGGCACATGCAGGCTGTGCGCCCAGTGGCGGTGAAAGCGGCGCAGCCGCTGCGCTTCCATGGCCGCGGTGAGTTCCCCGGTGCGGAAAATCCGCACGTGGCCGCCGGGGACCTGGTGGTAAGCGTCGGAGAGCTGCCAGCAGACCCATTCGGGAAAGAAGCGGGGCACGCTGAGCGCGACGACGCCGCCGGGTTTCAGCACCCGGCGTATCTCGCGCAGCACGCCGGCATAGTCGGGCACGTGTTCCAGGACCTCGGCGCAGATCACGCAGTCGAAGCTCGCCGCATCGAAGGGCAGCGCCAGCCCGCTGCCGCGCACCCAGTCGAGGCGGCGCTCGGCCGCCGCGTCCGGCGCAGCGAATTCCGCAGCCCGGCGCGCCGCGGTGGCGAGATCGGCGCCCGCCAGATCCAGTCCCACGACCTGTACCGGCGCCTCGAGCCAGGCGCTGATGGCGTGACGGCCCTCGCCGCAGCCCAGATCCAGCACGCGCTGTCCCGGGGTCAGGTGGAGGCGCGCGAAGTCGACGGTCGTGAGGCTCACCGCGCGGCGTCCGCGAGCACGGTGCGGTACAGCTCACCGAGGGCCGTGGCGGTGCGGTCCCAGCAGAAACGCTCGAGAATCCGCTGGCGCCCGCGGCGTCCGAGACTGTCTCTGGCCGCCGGGTCGGTCAGCAGTTCGCCGATCGCCTGGGCCAGGGCGGCGGGATTGCGCGCCGGCACGATGCGCCCGGCGTCGCCGACGACTTCCGGGAGCGCGCCACCGTCGGTGGACACCACCGGCGTGCCGCAGGCCATGGCCTCCCCGGCGGGGAAGCCGAATCCCTCGTACTCCGACGGCACCACGGCCAGCGCCGAGCGCGCGTACAGGGTGCGGAACTCGCCGGCCGACACGCCGTGGAGAAAGCGGATGCGCGCGCCGACGCCGAGGCGTTCGATGAGGCGCTCGGTGGTTCCCCCGGGCTTCGGCCGGCCGACGAACACGAGTTTCAGCTCGGGGAACTGCTGGCACAGCGTGGCGAAGGCCGGTATCAGGTACTGGGTGCCCTTGAGCGGCTGGTCGGCGCTGGCGGTGGTGATCAGCTGCCACGGATCCCGGGTCACCTCGGGCTCGGGACGGAAGGCTTCGGTGTCGATGCCGTTGTAGATCACGTGCACCCGCTGCGGCGCGATCCCGAACGCGGCGCACAGGTCGCGCTTGGAACGCTCGCTCACGGTGACGACGTGCCTGAGGCGTCGCGCCACCTTGCTCTGCATGTTGAGAAATCCGTGCCAGCGACGGATCAGCAGGCGCTGCTGCCAGGTCGCGGCATGAGCCAGCGCGATGTCGCGGTCCCAGGTGATGGGGTGATGGATCGTGGTGACCAGCGGGATGCCGCGATCCTGCAGCTTCAGCGTTCCCCAGGACAGACACTGATTGTCGTGCACCAGGTCGTAGCCGCCGCGGCGCCGGGCGAGGGCTTCGAAGTCACGGCTGAGCCGACGGCCGAAGGTGTACGGCTCGGGGAATCCACCGGTGAGCATGGACAACCATTCGAAGCTGTCGGTGAACGACCGCAGGTGATGCGGCCGCAGCGCGGTGACGTGGTTGTCGGCCGCGTACAGGTTCAGCCCGGGGAGCTTGACCAGATGCACTGGGTCCGTGAGCTCCGGGTACGGCTCGCCGGAGATCACGTCGACGCGGTGGCCGGCCTCCGCCAGGGCCCGGGACAGGTACTTCAGGTAGATGCCCTGGCCGCCGCTGTAGGGATTGCTGCGGTAGCCGAGCAGCGCCACGCGAAGCGGTACCTCGAGCGATTCGACGGGGGCCGGCTCGGACATGGGCAGGAACGCGCAAAAGCCCCGGAGTTTAAATAGCCGGGGCGGAAATGACTACCGCACCGGGTCCGGCCCCTCCGCTAGCGGTTGCTGATGGCGATCCTGGGCTTGTCCGGGTTCTTCGGGGCGCGCTGGGCGAGTTCGTCGAGGCTGCGCGGCAGCGCGGTCTCCGCGCCCATGCCCGGCGTAGTTCCCGGTCGCGCGTCGTGCAGGTGGCGGATCAGATTGGCGATCCACTGCTCGCCGTTCTGGGTGCGGCCGAGGTAGTCGAGGGCCGGTCCCAGATAGGGGTACACCTGGGCGTAGAAGAAGTCCGGGAAGTCGGCGCGCAGTTCGGCCGGATTACTGTAGCCGAGCCGGTCCGCCTCTCCGGTTTCCTTGAGTTCGGCGAACAGCCTGGCCTGCTTCATCGGGTAGTTGGGGTCGGCCATCTGACCGATCAGGTCCGCGGCCCGGACCAGAGCGCCGACGCTGTCGAGCTGCTGGTAGAACGGTTCCTTCGGCACCGGAAACCGGGTCATCTCGATGTACTCGGCGACGGCGGTGCCATCGATCACGGGGTCACCGGCGAAGCGCTCGGTGACGTACATGGCCCCGCGGGAGACGTGGAAGGGCATCATGTAGGCGTCGGTGGCGCCCGGCGGCGGCGAGACCCGCCGGCCGCTGGCGTCGGCCACATAGGCGCCCTCCTGGTCTTCCCGGAGCAGTCCGCGCAGATAGCCGAGGTCGTGGAACAGCAGCGCCACGACTGCCTGCAGCCAGGTCGCGGCGGGCACGTCGCCACGGGCGAGCTGACGGCCACGGAGAACGTCGATGCCGGCATCGGTCACCAGCAGGGTGTGCTCGAGGTCGTGGTAGGGGCAATCGCAGTTGCGCAGCGTGGTCAGAGCGGTGCGCGCAGCCCGTTCCAGGCCCGCGTCGAGTTCGGGCGCCAGACCGGGATAGGTCTCCCGGTACACCTCGCGGGCGGAGCCGACGAAGGCGTCGATCAAGACTCGATTCGCATCGAACATAGGCAGCGGCCTTGGCAGATGTCTGTCAGTCTAAGCCCTCGAGCCGGTCCGCAGCGTGCGCTGTTGCACAGTTCGCCGGGGGTGCGTGACACCGATTGGGGACATGAATAACATGCATTCGACCCGCTCGTATTCTGAAGATTTTTCATGTCACAAGTGGAGCTCCGCCACCTCCGGACGCTGGTGGCCCTGCGCGACTCCGGCAGCCTCGTCGAGGCCGCCGAGCGGGTGTTTCTGACCCAGTCGGCGCTGTCCCACCAGCTCAAGGATCTGGAGACGCGGCTCGGCTGCTCGCTCTTCATCCGTAAGACCCGGCCGGTCAGGTTTACCTCCGCCGGCCAGCGCATGCTGCGTCTCGCCGACGAGGTGCTGCCCCTGGTGCACGGGGCCGAGCAGGATCTGGCGCGGCTTGCGGGTGGCGAGGCGGGCCGGATCTTCATGGCCATCGAGTGCCACAGCTGCTTCGAGTGGCTGCTCCCGGCAATCGACCGCTATCGCGAAGCCTGGAGCGACGTGGAGCTCGACATCGCCAGCGGTTTTCACTTCGCTCCGCTGCCGGCGCTCGCCCGCGGCGACCTGGACCTGGTGATCACCGCCGATCCCATCGACGACGCCGGGCTCGCCTACCTGCCGCTGTTCAGCTACGAAGCCCAGCTGGCCGTGGCCCGGGAGCACCCCCTGGCGGCGCGACCGTGGGTGCAACCGGAAGATCTGGCCGACGAGACGCTGATCAGTTACCCCGTGGACCGGGACCGGCTCGACATCTACAAGAAGTTCCTCGATCCCGCCGGCGTGGAGCCGGCGCGCACGCGCAATGCGGAACTCACCACCATGATGGTGCAGCTGGTGGCGAGCGGCCGTGGCGTGGTGTGCCTGCCGAACTGGGCGCTGCACGAGTACCTGCAGCGCGACTACGTGGTGGCCAAGTCCCTCGGTGAGGAGGGTGTCTGGCCCACGCTGTATGCGGCGGTGCGGGTCGATCAGCGGGATGCGCCGTTCATCCAGGGCTTCGTCGAGGTGGCCAAAAAGACCTGCTTCGACAATCTGGTGGGAATCGTCGTTGCCGACGCCGACCGCTGAGTCCGGCCTTCAGGGCACTACCACGATCTCACGCCAGCCGTCCGGCTGGCGCCGGAACAGGCGCCGGTCGTGGATGCCGTCCGCCATGTCGAGGTCGAGACGTTCGACGCTGATGGGCTCGAGAAACACCCCGGCCGCTGTCCGCGGCGCGACGAGCGGCTCACGCAGCTGCAGCCCGCCGACTCCGCCGAGAAGCGCCTCGCGATGCTCGATGGCCGAACTCTGCGGCTGCACCCGGGTGTAGAACCAGTCGAGCCGTTTCGGCGGGTCCCGACGCAGCTGCCAGCTCTCCGATATCCGGGCTTTCGGCACCGGTCGGGTGTCGCACTGCAATCGGTACTGAACCTGCAGGCTCGGCAGCCAGACGACCACGGCCAGGGACGCCGACAGGGCCATCTGGCTCCACTTCGGGCTGGTCGTGTTGCCGAAGACGGCCAACCGGCCGTCGAGGTCGCGCAGCACGACGGTGCGTGCCTGCGGGTGCCCGGCGGCGTCGACCGTGGCCAGAGTACACAGGGTGGCGCAGGGATCGTTGCGATCCCGGGCCCGGCCGCGATCTTCATCGAGGAGATCGAGGGGGTTGGACCCGTAGGGCACGTTCATCCGCCGGCTCCGGGACCCGCGAGGATCCGGATCCAGCGTTCTTCGTTGATGAAGCCCGCGCCCCAGGACGCCCATTCGTCGTCGAGTCCGGCCTCGACGATTTCGTCGACCGAACGCCCGGCGCCCAGGGCATCCATCACCGTGCCCCGGGTCGCGCGGATCATGGCCAGGGTGGCGCGGATATCGTCCTTGTCGGCCAGGGCGCCGTGGCCGGGAATGATCCGCACGTCGTCGGGGGTCATCTCGAGCAGCCGCGTCAGGTTGGCGATCACGCCGTCGACGCTGCCGCCGCTGGCCTGATCGATGAACGGGAACGCGCCGTTGAACAGCAGATCGCCCGTGTGCAGAACGTTGGCCGACTTGAACCAGACGACGCTGTCGCCGTCGGTGTGGCCGGCGGGCAGGTGGATGACCTCCAGAGTGTCACCGTTGAAGTGAATGGCGAGACGGTCGTCGAAGGTCACCACCGGCAGCCCGGTAGCCGGAAACCCGTCATCGCTGGCCAGGCGCACGCGCACGTTGTCGTGAGCGATGATGGTGCCGAGCTCGCCGAACACCGGGTTGCCACCGGTGTGATCGCCGTGGAAATGGGTGTTGAGGATCAACCGCGGCGCGTCGCCGGATATGCTCTGCAGGGCGCGGGCGATGCGTTCCGCCAACGGCGCGAACTGGTCGTCGATGATCAGCGTACCGTCGGCGCCCACCGAGGCGCCGATGTTGCCGCCGGCGCCGGTGAGCATGTAGACGTTGTCGCGCACCGGCACCGGCACCACCTCGACGCCGGCGAACCGGTCCTCCTGGGCCTGGACGCTGATGGCGGCGAGCAGCGAGCAGCCGACGATAGTGACGAGGGCGGCGGCGAGTCGGATGGTCATGGCGGGTCTCCTCGAGTTCGTTCAGAAATTGATCTGGATGCCGGTGACGGCGGGGTCGGCGAGTTCCGCCGGGGCGGTTGCCTGATGGCGTTTGGCAAGCCGGTAGCAGAGCCCGTGGATGCTGGACATGAGGGCGTCACGGATGATGAGGTCCGCGTCCACCTCCTCGGCGCGACGCATCAGCCGTTCGAACGTGAAAATGAAGTTGTTCGAGTGGCGGGCGCGGATCGGGCTGCCGTAGAACAGGTCGTACTGGTGCTGCGGTTCGTCGGCGTGCTGCGCGTGCAGCTGCATCAGCATGCGCGAGAACAGCTCGACGTCCTGGGCCGCGCTCTGGGCGAACAGACGGCTCACCTCCTCCGACGTCACCGGGCCGGCGCCGGCACCCTGGCTGGAGAGATACAGCAGCCCGCTGATGGTACCGAGCTGATCTTTGACGCTGCGCGCGATCTGCAGGAACACCTCCTGGCGGGCATGAATCTCGGAGGCCGCCAGCTTTTCCGACTGGATGACCGCCTGCTCGGACTGGCGCTGGATCTCTCCGGCCTGGGCCCGCAGGGCCTGGGTGTTCTGTTCCAGTTCCCTCTTCTGCAGGAAGTAGCCGATGACCAGCCAGAGGAAGGCCAGCGGGGCGAAGGCGCCTTCGAGAAAGCTGCCGAGCTGATCGGCGGGCAGCAGGTGAAAGCGGTCCCAGCCGATGCTCGCGCTGATGTAGACCGCGCCCAGCAGCAGCCATCCGGCCGTCAGGCCGAGGCCCAGCCAGACGCGCCAGTTGGCGGAGGCGAACATTCCGGCGTCGGTCAGCTCCCGGTTTGGTCGGCGCCGGACGCGTCGTCAACGACGGGGCGGCCGGCCGTGGTGGGGGCCGCTGCCGGCGCGCTCGCGCTGCCGCCCGCCGGAGCCTCCTGGTCGACCAGCCGGCGACGGATTTCGGCGACGTCCCGCTGGATTTCGCTGAGCCGGAAGATCAGATCCGGAAGCTGGTCCGTGACCCGCCAGATCAGGTAGGCGATGGCGAGAAGGACGATGAAGGAAAAGAATCCCATGCAGGTTGCTCCGCTCTCGATGTGGGCGATTTCCGGCTAACTTATACCGCGGTCGCGCGATTAGTCCAGTGAGCCCGGCGATCGATCAACCGTCGTCTGGGGAATCAGAGGGTCCCTAGCCGTTTCGGGCTGGTCAGCAGTTCGACCCTGGCCTGGCCGAACGCCAGCGTGGCCCAGGGTCCGGGCACTTCCAGCCGGGCGACGCCGAAGGTCGGCAGGTTATCGCTGAGGTGCTCGCCGGCCAGCAGGTTCAGCAGTTCGGTCAGCCCCGGGTTGTGGGCGACCACGGCGGCGCTGTGCACGTCGGCCGGGGTGCCGCGCAGCACGTCGAGCAGCGTCTCCGGCGTGGCCCCGTAGAGACCGTGCTCCGCCACCACCTGGGGATCGGCCGCGGCGAAGCCGACGGCGACGAAGTCCGTGGTGGCGCGGGCCCGGACCGCGTCGCTGGTCCAGATCCACGTTGCCGGGTCCGCCTGGCCGGCGAGCCAGGCGGCCATGGCCGGGCCGTCGCGTTCACCGCGCCGATTCAGCGGCCGCTCGAAGTCGCTGCGCGCGTGGCTGTTCCAGTCGGACTTGGCGTGGCGGACGAGCCACAGTTTCATGAAGCTTTCCGGTCTCGTGCGGTCGTTCCGCGGGGCTGCCGGGGAGTCTATCATCTCGCTTCGGAAGGGAGGGACGTGCATGGGACTTCGAGGAGAGGCGGCCATCGTCGGCATCGCCGAGTACCCGCACCGGCGCAAGTACGACGGTCCGCGCAAGTTCACGCTGGAGCAGTGGGCCGAGCTGTCGGCGCTGGCCCTGGCTGACGCCGGCCTCGAGGCGCACGACATCGACGGCGTGGCGTGCTCGGACATCCGCGAGGCGGGCATGTTCACCCCGGCGACGGTGGTGGAGTATCTCGGCCAGCCGGTGAACTTCGCTGAGCGTATCGACCTCGGCGGCGCTACGGCGGTGGGCATGGTGTGGCGGGCGGCGGCCGCCATCGAGCTCGGCATCTGCGACGTGGTGGTGTGCGCGTTGCCGTCCCTGCCCATTCCCAGCCACCCCAATCCCGGACCGGTGGACCCGCAGCGATTCTTCCAGGCATCGAGTCCGAACTGGGGCTCGCCCCAGGCCGAGTTCGACATTCCCTACGGCAATCTGGCCCAGAACGCCGGCTACGCGATGATCGCCCAGCGCTATGCGGCGGAGTTCGGCTACGACGCCGAGGCCATGGCCAGGCTGGTGGTGGAGCAGCGGGCCAGCGGCGCGCTCAATCCTAACGCCGCGTTCTTCGGCAAGCCGGTGACCGTGGCCGATGTCCTCGGCAGCAGGCTCATCGCCGATCCGCTGCGCATGCTGGAGATCGTCATGCCGGTGGCCGGCGGTGGGGCGGTGGTGCTGGCCAGCCGCGAAGTCGCCGGGCGCTGCCGCCATCGCCCGGCCTTCATCACCGGGTTCGGCGAGCACCTGACCATCAAGACCCCGACCTACGCGGACGACATGTGCCGCACGCCGGTGGGGCCGGCCTCGGAGCAGGCCTTCGCCATGTCCGGTCTGGCACCGGACGAGGTGGATGCCGCCGAGATCTACGACTGTTACACCATCACCGTGCTGCTGACCCTCGAGGACGCCGGGTTCTGCGCCAAAGGCGAGGGCATGCGCTTCATCCGCGAGCACAGTCTGCGCTGCGACGGTGACTTCCCGCTGAATACCCACGGCGGCCAGCTCGGCATGGGTCAGGCCGGGGCCGCGGGTGGAATGACCCAGGTGGTTGAGGCAGCGCGGCAGATCATGGGCCGCGCCGAGGAGCGCCAGGTCGGTGGCTGCGACAGCGTGTTCGTGACCGGCACCGGCGGGGTCATGAGCGAGCAGAGCGCGCTCGTGCTGCAGGGAGGTTGAGCATGGATCTGCAACTGGAAAAGCCGCTGCCGCTGCCAACCCCGGTGACCCGGCCGTTCTGGGACGGTCTGCGCGAACGCCGCATCAGCATCCAGCGCTGCGCCGACTGCGGGTCCTGGGTGTTCTACCCGCGCAGCCGCTGCCACCGCTGCCTGTCCGATCGCCTGGCGTGGCACGACGTGAGCGGCGCGGCGACGCTGTACACGTTCACCATCGCCCGCCAGCCGACGTCGCCGCACTTCGTCGACGACGTGCCTCAGCGTCTCGCCGTGGTGGAACTCGACGAGGGCGTGCGGATGACGTCGACGCTGGTCAACGTGGCCGATGACGACATTCGGATCGGCATGCGGCTGAAGCCGGTGTTCGATGCCGTCTCGGACTCGGTGACGATGCTCCGTTTCGAGCCGGCGTAGCGCGCCGCAATCGATCAGTCGGCCCGGTCCTGGGGACGCTGTCCGCGGCGCGGCAGCGACAGGTCCCAGACGAGAGCGGCGGCGCGCACCGCAAAGCACACGCCGGCGCCCACCCAGATCGCGACCGGGCCGTCGAGCCCCAGCCAGACCAGGCTGACGTAGCCGGCGGCACCGGCGAAAGCGGCGGTGGCGTAGACGTCGCGCTGCAGCACCAGCGGCACCTCGTTGCACACCACGTCGCGGATGATGCCGCCGACCACGGCGCTCATCACGCCCATGAACAGCGCGATCACGACGCCGTGTCCGAGAGCCAGCGTCTTGGCCGCGCCGAGCACGCAGAACAGCGACAGCCCGACCGCGTCGGCCCACACCAGCCACTGACCGGCGCGCTCGATGGCGTTGGCGGCCAGGAACGTGGTGACCGCGGCGATCAGCGCCATCAGCAGGTAGGTGGGATCCGTGAGCCAGAACACGGGCGCGTCGATGATGATGTCGCGCAGGGTGCCGCCGCCGAGCGCCGGCAGCAGGGCGATGACGACGTAGCCGAACAGGTCCATCCGGCGCCGCTCGGCCGCCATGGCTCCGGACAGCGCGAACACGAACACGCCGAACAGATCCAGGACGTAGATGGTCATGCTTCAGTGCTCCCGGGCCGTGCATGGAACTCGTTCAGTTCCGGGACGGTTTCGATTCAGAGGGGATTCAGCGCTGCGTTGTTAGCTTTGTTCGTGCCAGGCGACTCAGGCCTGAAAACGAGGAGTAACGACATGATCAGAAAAACCACTGCCCTGCTCGGCGCCGGTGTGCTCGTCGCGGGCCTCGCCGGACCGCTGACCGCGTCCGCTCATGCCGAGGACAACGCCCTGGCGTTCGTCCTCGGTGCTGCGGTGGGTCAGGCGCTCGACAACGATCGCCACCGCGTCAGACACGTGCACCGGCCGGGTGTGGTGCCGGTGCATCGGGGCCATGTCGCCAGGCACTACCGCTACGCGCATCCCCATGCCTGGAGAAGTTACCAGCGCGCACGGTGGCGTCACGACTACCGCCACTTCCAGCGCCATGCCGACGGGCACCACGATCGGCGCTGGGACAAGGGTCGGCATCACGACCGGCGCTGGGACGACGACCGGCGTGGAGACCGTCGCGGCGACCGGCACGGTCGCCACGACGGCGGACGTCACGACGGTCGCGGCAGACACTGATCGTCTGTGAGTCTGCCGGGGTCAGGCGGCGTCCGCCCGGCCCCGGCTATCCAGCACCCGGCGGACGAACTCCGCCATGCGCGTGAAGGCCTGCTCGGATTCCGGCAGGCCGATGCCGAATGCCTGCCACGCGTGCACCATGCCGTGCCACGTTTCGATCTCTGCCGGCGTTCCGCTGGCGCGAGCCTTGTTGGCATAGCGGCGCGCGTCGTCGATGAGGATCTCCGCTTCGCTGGCCTGCACCAGCACCGGGGGCAAATTGCTCAGATCGCCGCGCAGCGGTGACACCAGCGGATCGTTGGGCCGGATCCGGTTCTGCAGCCACGACCCCCACAGCATCAGGGTGCGCGGCACCTTGTTGATCAGCTTCGCCATGGGACCGAGCATCGGATCGCGATCGACGTTGTGACGCATGCTCGGGCTGGCGAAGGTCGAATCCGTCAGCGGCGACAGCGCGATCGCGCCGTCGGCCTGGCGCAGCCGTGCGCTGGAATTCCGCTGATCGCGCAGCCAGGCGATCAGTGCCAGGGTCAGATTGCCGCCGGCGGAGTCCCCGGCGATGAACACCGTGTCTGCCGGCTCCGGACCGGCCGGGCCGTTCTCCAGAATCCAGCGGTAGGCGGCGCGGCAGTCGTCGATGCCGGCGCGTCGTGGGTGTTCCGGCATCAGCCGATAGTCCACCGCCAGCACGTCGAGCCCGGTGCGCCGCGCCAGTTCCGCCGTGATCCCGCGGTGGCTCTTCGGGCTGCCCATGGTGAAGGCACCGCCGTGCAGGTAGAGAAGTCGGCCGCTGCCGCGGCGGCTGGTCGCCAGCACCCATTCCGCCGGCCGGCCGGAGACCGTTGCGGCACGGATCTCGACTCCGGACAGATCCGCGTTGTCCCCCATGGATTCCATCGCTTCCCGCATCTGCAGGAGCTGTGCGCGGCCCTTGCTCGATGCCGCTGTGCGGGCGAACTCGCGGACGGTCTCGAGCACCTGTTGATTGCCCGCGCTCGGCGCGTCGTTGATCGGTTCGGGCCTCGGCATGTCGAATTCAGACAAGTCGGAACCGGCGAGCAACAGCCGCGCGCCGATCCAGATCGCAAGAGCGATGACGATCAGGGTGATGATCCAGGTCATGGTTTCTCTCCAGGTGGCCGCGCGGGGTCAATCTGACGATCAATCCCAGAGCGCGAAGAACTCTTCGATCGCGTTGAGCTGATTTCCCTGCGCCGACGAGGGCACGATGATGGGCGTGCGGATGCCGGCATCGAACCAGGCCTCGATGCCCTCGCGAACTCTGCTGCGCGGACCGAACAGGGTGGTGTCCGCCAGCCAGCGGTCCGACAGGCATTGCGGCACCCGGTCGAAGTCCTTGTCGGCGACGGCGGCTTCGACCGCGTTCATCTCCTCCTCGTAGCCGGCCTCTTTCCAGTAGTTGCGGTAGTTGGGCAGCATGGCGTAGCCGGTCAGGGTGCGGCGGTTCACGGCCTTGGCCGCTTCCTCGTCGTCTGAGATGCAGGTGGGAATCATGTTGCCGATGAAGAACGCGTCGCTGTCCCGGGCGGCCGGTGTGAGCGCCGCAAGCGACGTCCCCATGTGCGAGCGGGCGCCGTTGGCGAACACCATCCCGTCGCCGACCTCTTCGGCCAGCTGGATCATCTTCTGGCGCAGCGTGGCGAGCACGACGGGAGGCTGGTCTCCGACCCGGGGGACGGTCTTCAGATCGGCGACGAACTGACGCATGTCGGCCAGCGGCTTGCCCTGGGTGATGCCCAGACGCTTCATGGCTGGTTCGTGGCTGACGCCGACACCGAAGCGAAACCGGCCTCCGGAAACCTCGTGGATGAAGCCGGCGGTGCTGGCGAAGTCGGCGACGTTGCGGGTGTAGATCGGCGTGATGCTGGTACCGAACTGGATGGTGCTGGTGGACAGCGCGATGGCTTCGCAGAGCGCCAGATTGTCGCCCAGGCTGGGGCAGTAGATGCCGGAGAAGCCGCGTCGTTCGACCTCCTGCGCCAGCTCGATGATGGCGGCACGGCGGCCGGGCACGGCGGCCAGGCTCATGGCGGGCATTGCTGTGGTCATGGTCTTCCCCTCACGATGCGGATGGATGCGGACGCAACCGGAGAGCCTCGCGGATTCGCGCGGCTTTGGCAAACTTCGGCGCCGGGAGCGGGATCAGAACCAGCGCTCGCCGGCGCCGCGGCGCCGCGGTCCGTTCGGCCGCGGTCCGGGCGGCCCGCCGCGGCCCGGGCGGCGGAACACCCAGACCAGTGCGATTCCGGCGACGAAACCCCCCACGTGGGCCCAGAACGCCACGCCGCCCTCCTCGGAGTCCAGCGCCGGAATGCCCTGGATCAGCTGCAGCAGAAACCAGTAGCCGAGCATGAAGACCGCGGGCACCGCCACGGTGGTGACGAAGAACCCGAGGAAGATCAGCAGATTCACCCGCACCCTGGGAAACAGCAGCGCGTAGGCGCCCATCACCCCGCCAATGGCGCCGGAAGCACCCACCATGGGCACGACGCTGTCCGGATTGGTGAATATCTGGGCGGCGGCGGCCGTGAGGCCGCAGAGCAGATAGAACGCCACGAACCGCAGCGGCCCCATCTCGTCCTCGACGTTGTCCCCGAACACCCAGAGGAACCACATGTTGCCGATGATGTGCAGCCAGCCGCCGTGCATGAACATGGAGCTGAACAGCGACCATGGGTTGGCGGTGCCATCGAACCGGCAGAGTAGATTCGGCCCCACCTGTATCTGCGTTCCGGCGTCGACATGGCCGAGCAGTTCGCCGGGAATCAGCGCGTACATGCACAGCGACTCCGCCAGCGCCCGGGGACTGCCCAGACCCTGCAGCAGGACCCAGACCAGCACGTTGACGGCGATGATGGTGAACGTCGCGACCGGCAGGTTGGCGCGCGGATTGTCGTCGCTGATGGGAAACAAGGCGCTACTCGTTCTGGGTCAAAAACCGCCGCAGGTGGAGGTGTCGGTGCGATTGCGCAGGCACATGACCCGGGCTAGTGTCTCTGCATGTCGGTGCTGCTGCAAGCCAGAGAGGTCGCGCACAGCGTCGGAGAGCGCGTGCTGTTCTCCGGCCTCGAGCTGGTCGTAAACCGCGGCGATCGGCTCGGTCTGGTCGGGCACAACGGCTCCGGTAAGACCACGCTGCTCGATCTGCTGTGGGGATCGGCGAGCGCCGATGCCGGCGCCATCCAGCGCGCTCGCGGCCTGCGCATGGCCCGGGTGGAGCAGTTCCTGCCGGACGATCTGGCCGCGGAAGCGCTGCTCGATGCCGTCGCCCGCTGCGCTGCAGCCCGGGAGCGCTGGCGGGCCGAAGTCCTGCTCGCCGAGTTCGGCTTTTCCAGCGCGGAGTTCGCCCAGAGCGTGGGCACCCTTTCCGGCGGCCAGCAGAACCGGCTGATGTTTGCCCGGGCGCTGATGGCCGAGCCCGATCTGCTGCTGCTGGACGAGCCCACCAACCATCTCGATCTGGCGACGCTGGTGGTATTCGAGCGCGTGCTGCGGGCGTTCACCGGCGCGTTTCTGCTGGTTTCCCACGACCGCCGGTTTCTCGACGCGGTGACCGCCGGGACGCTGATTCTGCGCGACGGCCGCCTGCACCGTTTTTCCGCCCCGTACAGTGAGGCGCGCGGCGCGCTCGAGGAGATGGACGAGGCAGCCGCACGTGCCCGCCGCGCCGAGGAGGCGCAGATCGACCGGGTGCGGCGCAGCGCGAAACGCCTCGCCGACTGGGGCCGGACCTACGACAACGAGAAGTTCGCCCGTCGCGCCCGCAATATGGAGCGCCGGGTGGAACGCATGGAATCCGAGCGCACCTTCGTTTCGACGGGCTCGCCGCTGACCCTCGAACTCGAGCTCCAGGAAACCCGCTCGCGGCAGGCGCTGGTCGTGGACGATCTCGAGGTTGCCATCGGCGGGCGCCCTCTGTTCCGGGTCGACGAGCTGATCGTCCGCCCCGGCGAACGGCTCGCGCTGCTCGGTCACAACGGCGTCGGCAAGACCACGTTCATCCGGGCGCTGGTCGCGGCCGCCACGGCCGGGCACCAGAGCATCCGCTTCAGCCCGCAGACGGTGCTCGGCTACTACGATCAGGAACTCGACGAGGTCAGCGGTGGCGAGGGGCTCATGGATTTCGCCGTGCGCCGAACCGAGCAGGACGAACACAAGGTGCGCGGCAGCCTGATCCATGCCGGTTTCGCGTTTGCCGAGCACGGCAAGCGCGTGACCGAGCTGTCCGGCGGTGAGCGGGCACGGCTGCTGTTCGCGGTGCTGTCGCTGAACGCGCCGAATCTGCTGATCATGGACGAGCCGACCAATCACATCGACATCGCCGGAAAGGAGTCGCTGGAGGCACAGCTGCTCGACAGCCCGGCGACCCTGATCATCACCTCCCACGACCGTCATTTTCTCGGCGCGGTGGCGAGCCGCTACCTGTGGGTGCGCGACGGCGTACTGCAGGAGGTCGCCGATCCGGACGCGTTCTTCGCCTCCGAGCCGGCGGCGGCCGCCGGCGTCGCGTCGACTCCGGCGCCTTGGCACCCGATCGCCGCGGCTCCGCGCGATGAAGATCGGCTGCTGGCGCGGATCGTCGAGCTCGAGGGCCTGCTCGACGCGGACCGTGCACGCAAACCGAAGCATCAGAAGCCACAGCTGCAGCACGCCTGGCAGAGCGAGCTCGATGCGCTCTACCGCAGGCTCGATTGAGCTGGCTCAGAGATCGTGCAGGTCGTCCCAGTCCACCCAGCGGCGCCGCCCGTAGGCCTTCAGCATGGTCCGCGCGATGCGCGGGTAGTGCACGGCGTCCACGGGGTTGCGCTCGCCGCCCATCAGGTAGACCAGATCTTCGGCGAACGGGTTGCTCAGCGAATGGGCCGGCGAGGGCGCCGGAAAGCCCATGAAGTCGCCGGGCCCCACCTCGAAGTCCGCGTCGCCGATGTGGGCGATGCCGCGTCCGGAGAGCACGTAGAGGAACTCCTCGTCGGCGTCGTGATAGTGCTGCTGGGTGCTGTCGCGTCCCGGCTCGAGGCGCACCAGATGCACGCCGATGCGTTCCAGGCCGGTGGCTTCGCCGAGGGTCCGGGTGATCCGCACGGCGTTGTCGTTGAACTGGTGGCGATCGGCGCGGGCCGCCATGGCGGCGATTTCGGCGGCGCGCAGCAGGTGCTTCGACTCCTCAGCCACCGGGTCAGTCACCGAGGAGCTCGCTCATGGTATCGATCAGACGCTGGTTCTGGGCCGGCGTGCCGACGCTGATGCGCAGGCAGTCGTCGAGCCGCGGGCTGGCGAAGTGGCGCACCAGAATGCCGTGGTTCTTCAGCTGCCGCTGCAGCTCGACGGCGCGCAGGCGCGCGCCCTCCGGAATGCGCACCAGCAGAAAATTCGTTTCCGAGGGCCCCGCGTTCAGACCGAGCTGCCCCAGGCCATGGCGCAGGCCCTGGCGGGCTTCCCGGACCCGGCGCCAGGTCTCCTCGGCGTAGCCGCGATCTTCCAGCGCCGCCTGCCCGAGCGCCTGGCTGACGGCATCGACGTTGTAGCTGTCCCGGGTCTTGTTCAGCATCGGCTCGATCAGGCCGGCGTCGCCGAGCAGATAGCCGAGGCGCAGCCCGGCCAGACTGTAGCCCTTGCTGAAGGTGCGCAGCAGCAGCAGGTTCGGGTGCTCGCCGAGCAGCGGCGCGAGGTCGTGGCCGTGCTCCGGATCGACGAAGTCCACGTAGGCCTCGTCCACCAGCAGGACACCGTTCAGATCCCGGGCAATGGCATCGATGCGTGACCGGTCGATCAGCGTACCCGACGGCGCGTGCGGGTTGACCAGACAGGTGAGGCGGGCGTCGGCCGCGTTGAGCCGGGCGGCGGCGTCGTCGGGCGGATTCCAGTCCGCATCCAGCTCCAGGGTGAACGTGCGCGCGTCCTGAATCCCGGCGAGCACCGGATACAGGGAATAGCTGGGATCTGCCATGGCGAAGCTGGCGCCGGGATCGACGAATGTGGTCATGGCCAGACGCAGGCCCTCGTCGCCGCCGTGGGTGACGAGCACGTTGTTCCGGGCGAGTCCGTGCAGCGCGGCCAAGCGGTCGCGCAGGGGGTCCGCGGTGGGCCGCGGATAGGTTCGCAGCAGGGCGGCGTCCAGCGTCGTCAGGGCTTCCTGCACCCGCGGGCTCGGCGGGTAGGGATTCTCGTTGGTATTGAGTTTGAGGGTGTGCGCGTCCTCGGGCTGCTCGCCCCAGGTGTAGCCGCGCATGCGGCGGATGTTGTCGCGTTCGTAGCTCACGGCGTTCGCGCGGTGTCCGGTGGATTCATCGAGCGCTAGCCGGGGGCGAGGGGCCGCCGGTGGCTCAGGCTCGGCAGCTGGCTGCGCACGCTGACCACGCGCGCCGGATCGACATCGGCGAATACCACCCCGTCGCCGTCTTCCAGCTCGCCGACGATCTCGCCCCAGGGGTCGATGATCAGGCTGTGTCCGAAGCTTGCGCGCTTCTCCCAGTTCCGGCCGTGCTGGGCCGGCGCGATGACGTAGCACTGGGCTTCGATGGCGCGCGCGCGCAGCAGCACGTGCCAGTGGGCGGCTCCGGTGGGTCGGGTGAACGCCGACGGCACGGTCACGGCGATGGCGCCGAGATCGGCCAGCGTCTGGTACAGGTAAGGAAAGCGCAGGTCGTAGCACACCGACAGACCGAGGGTGCCGAAGGGCACCTGGGTCACCACGGCGCGGTCACCGGGCAGGGTCCGCGCGGACTCCCGGAGCTCGGTGCCGTCGGCGAGGCTGACGTCGAACAGGTGGATCTTGCGGTAGCGGGCCAGCACCCGGCCCTCGGGATCGAGATGCACGCAGCTGTTGTAGCTCCTGCCCTCTCCGGCGGTCTCGTGAAAACCGCCGAGAATCAGGTGCACGCCGTTGTCCCGGGCGATGCGCTGGCAGCGCGCCAGGATCGGGCCGGGGCTGAAGGGTCGCTCGGGCGCCGCCGCGTCCGGAAGCGGTTCCAGAATGCTCTGTTTCTCTTTTTCCGGGCCGAGGAAGGCGAACGCTTCCGGCAGCAGCACCACCTCGGCGGCACCGTCCCGGGCGCGCCGGACCAGGCGCTCGACGCTGTTCAGGTTGGCCGCCACGTCGGGCGTGGCGCAGAGCTGAACCGCAGCGACGCGGGTTGCGTCAGTCACTGCCTCCACCTTGCGCCCGGGGCTGCACGCAGGTCACCTTGTTGCCCAGATATTCCTCTAGGCTCGGCAGGTTGAAGGCATCGTCCTCGGAGACGAAGCTGATGCTGATGCCCTCGGCACCGGCACGGCCGGTTCGACCGATGCGGTGCACGTAGTCTTCCGGGTCTTCGGGGAGATCGAAGTTCACCACGTGGCTCACCCCTTCCACGTGGATGCCGCGCCCGGCCACGTCGGTGGCGACGACGTAGGGAATGTCGCCCTCCTTGAAACGTTGCAGCGTAGACAGGCGTTTGCGCTGGGGGATGTCCCCGGCCAGACCCTCCACGGTGAGCCCGCGTTTCGCCAGGTAGCTGACCAGGCGGTGGGTCTGGTCACGGCGATTGGCGAATATCAGCGCCCGCGGCGGCTTTTCGGTAGAGAGAAAGTTCACCAGTACCTTGGCCTTCTCTTCGGCGCTGACCAGCCAGAATTCCTGCTCTACGGTGTCAGTGGCCACGGTTTCCGGGGTGATGGCCACGTGCTCCGGCTGCAGGGTCCAGGCGCCGGCCAGGCGCATCACGTCGTCGTTGAACGTGGCGCTGAAGAACAGGGTCTGACGGCTGCGCTTGTGCGGCGTCTGGTAGACGATCCGGCGCACGTCGGGAATGTAGCCCATGTCGAGCATGCGGTCGGCTTCGTCGATCACCAGCACTTCCACCTGCTTGAGGTTGATCTGCCGGCGATTGATGAAGTCGAGCAGGCGCCCGGGCGTGGCGATGAGCAGATCCAGGCGCCCGGACTTCACCCGGTCGAGCTGCTTCTGGAAGTCCATGCCGCCGACCACGCAGACGACGCCTGCGTCCATGTACTTGGCGAGGTCGTGGGCATCCGATTCGATCTGCAGGGCCAGCTCGCGCGTTGGCGCCAGCACCAGGGCCCGGGGAGTGCCTTTGGGCCGTTCGGACTGATCGGGGTTCTCCCAGGTGCGGGTCAGAATGGTGATCAGGAACGCGGCCGTCTTGCCGGTGCCGGTCTGCGCCTGCCCGGTCACGTCGTAGTCGGCCAGACTGAACGGCAAAACACCGCTCTGAATCGGCGTGCAGTAGCTGAAGCCGAGGTCGGCGATGGCGTGCATCAGCGGCTCCGGCAGCGCGTAGTCGTGGAAACGATCCTTGTCCGGATCCTGCTCGGGGTCGAAGTCTGAGATCTGCCAATCGGTCACGGTGATGATTTGTCCTTACGCTGCGCTGTTTCGTCCTGCACGCTGGCCAGCTTCACACACAGCACCAGAATCTCCATGGCGACCTTGACGTCGTCGAGAGTGGCAAAGGTTGGGGCGATGCGCAGATTGCAGTCGTTGGGATCGTTGCCGTACGGGAACGTGGCCCCGGGCGGCGTCAGGCTCAGGCCCGCTTCTGCGGCGAGGCCGGCTACTTTGCCGGCGAGGCCCGGGCGGGTGTCCAGGGAGACGAAGTAGCCGCCCCGTGGCGTGGTCCAGGTAGCGATGTCGAGTTCCGCCAGACCGTGCTGGAGCGCGGCTTCGACGGCCTCGAATTTCGGCCTGATCAGCGCGGCGTGGCGTTCCATGTGCGCGCGCAGGCGGCCGTCGGCGAGGAACCGCGCATGGCGCAGCTGATTGACCTTGTCCGGGCCGATGCTGAACGCGTTGAGCCGCTTTTCCAGGCCTGCCAGCACGGTCTCGGTGGCGCCGACGAAGCCGAGGCCGGCGCCGGCGTAGGTAATCTTCGACGTGGAGCCGAACAGCACGGCGTGGTCTGCGGTGCCGGCGGCTTCCGCCAGCGCCATCAGCGATGCCAGAGGCGGCGCCGGGAATTCCAGGTCGTGCACGGAGTAGGCATTGTCCCAGAGCACCACGAAGTCGTCTGCGGCGGCGCCGCCGGGCAGCCGCGCCAGCCGCTCCACCACCTCGTTGGAGTAGATGCAGCCGGTCGGGTTCGAGTACTTCGGCACGCACCAGATGCCTTTGATGCTGGCGTCGTCGTGAACCAGGGCTTCGACCCGCTCCATGTCAGGCCCGTGTTCGGTCATCGGTACGGTGACGAGCTCGATGCCGAGGGATTCGGTGAGGGTGAAGTGGCGGTCGTAGCCGGGAACCGGAGCCAGCAGCTTGGGCGTCGCGCTGAGACTCCAGCGACGGGCGTCGCCCCACAGCCCGAAGCGCAGCGCGCTATCGGCGACCAGGTGCATCAGGGTGAGGCTCGAGTTGCCCCAGCAGATGACCTGCTGCGGCGCCACGTCGAGCAGCTCCGCCCCCAGGGCACGGGCCTCCGGCAGACCGCGCAGGCCGCCGTAGTTGCGGCTGTCGGTTCCGTCCGCGGCGATGAAGTTGCCGGCGAGCACGGATTCCATCGGGTCGGACAGGGCGAGCTGATCGGCGGCCGGTTTCCCGCGGGTCAGGTCGAGCTTGATGCGATTGCCTTTCTGGGTCTCCAGATCCGCAGCCAGACTGGCCTGAAGATCGTCGAGCTGCTGGAGACTGAGGTCGGTCAGATTGGTCATCGGGTCAGTCCGGTGGTTTCGTCCACGCCGATCATGAGGTTGAGGTTCTGCACCGCGGCGCCGGCGGCACCCTTGCCCAGATTGTCGAGCCGGGCCACCAGCAGCAGCTGCTCGCTGTGACCGAACACCATGAGCTCGATACGGTTGCTGCGGTTGCAGGCACTGGGATCGAGAAAACCCGCCTCCAGGGCGTCCGCAGCGCGCGGCGGCAACACGTCGACGAACGCCTCGTCGGCGTAGCGTTCTGCGAGCAGGCCGTGCACGTCCTCGGGCGTCGGGCGGCCATTCAATTCGGATGTAAACAGCGGCACGTGCACCAGCATGCCCTGGTAGTAGTCGCCTACCAGGGGCGCGAACAGCGGCGCCTGTGCGCAGCCCGAGTAGTGCTGCATTTCCGGAACGTGCTTGTGCGTCAGCCCGAGGGCGTACGGGCGGGTGTTGTATCGCTCCCGGGTTTCGGCGTCGAAGCCCTGATAGGTCTCGATGAGGCTGCGTCCGCCGCCGGAGTAGCCGGACACGGCGTGGATCCGCAGTGGCAGATCGCGCGGCAGCACGCCGGCCTCGATGAGCGGCCGGGTGAGGAGAATGAAGCCCTGGGGATAGCAGCCTGGGTTCGACACCCGCTGGGCGCAGGCGATACGTTCCCGGGCACCGGGTTCGAGTTCGGGCAGCCCGTAGACCCAGTCCGGGTTCACCCGGTGAGCGGTGCTGGCATCGAGGATCCGGCAGCGCTCACCGGCCAGTGCTACGGCTTCTCGGGCGGCGTCGTCGGGCAGGCAGAGTATGGCGACGTCCGCTTCCTCGAGCAGCCGCGCGCGCGCGTCGGCGTCCTTACGCTGCCGCTCGTCGATGCGGAGCAGGGTCAGATCGTTCCGGGTGCGGACCCGGTCGGCGATCTGCAGCCCGGTCGTGCCGGCTTCTCCGTCGATGAAAACTTTCGTCAAATCAGGGCTTCGTTTCGGGGAGGCGCGGCATTTTAGAGTGCTGGGGCCCAGTTTTCTATGTATTCCGCGGACGCTCCCACGACCACCGCCACAGCCACAGGAAGGTCCAGTAGGCGAACAGCAGGGTCGCCACGGGGATCAGCACGGTCTGTACCGCGAACAGCACGATGAGGTTGATCAGCTCCTCGATGCCGCTCTCGACCCGGTCGCCGAGGGCGTCGAGCCGGGCGCGGACGTCCAGGGCCTGGCGCTGATCGTCGATGAACTCCCCCAGACGCCGGAGCACGGAGAGCTCGCTGTCCGGCGGCGCCTCGAGGGCTTCCGGCGGGGTTTCGCGCAGCTCCTCGATGTGGGCCTGGGTCAATTCGATGCCCTCCAGCGCCGCCCTCTGGCGATCGGCGAGCACCGCCTGGTCGGTCCAGCCGGTCGCCAGCGCCGTGACCGCGAACAGGAAGCGCAGGAACACCAGCAGCGTCAGCATCCGCAGCAGCGTCACCCGGGCCGTGACGGCCCCTGGCCACCACAGCGCCAGCACGTAGATCGCAGCGCCCGCAGACAGAGCGCCGTTGACCCACGGATTGACCACCAGCTCGGCGAGCAGGATCTGGGTGCCGAGGGACACGCAGGCGAGCAATGCGAGCCATGAGAAACTCTCGACGAGATCGTTCAGCGGGTCGAGCACTTCGCCGACGCTCAGCGTGACCCCGACGCCCACCGGCTGCACCGCCAGTTCGGTGCCCTGGGCCACGGAGATGACGCCGTTCAGCGCCCGCGCGACGGCGAATGTCGCCAGCGCCCGCTTCAGCGTGTCGTTGCTGCTGCCGAGCGCAGCGTCGTCGGCGAGTTGGCTCCAGGACAGCGCCACCACGCCGGCGACGACCACGGTGGCGAGGGCGCGCCGCACGAGACCGCGGGGGCGCGCTCGGGAGGGGCGGGTGTCACTCAACGCCGGCCTTCTGCCAGGCGACGAACAGGCTCTCGAGTTTCTCGTGGATCACGCTGGTCAGCGAGGTGCGGTCCAGGTCCGAGATGCGCTCGAGGACCCGGGGCTTGACCCGATGCAGGTGCAGCACGGGCCAGGCCTGCTCGAATTCGCGCAGGTCGCCCTTGGCGAGGACGGGCAGAAACTGATCGTCCGCGGGACGGTTGCCCATGATCGCGCGGATGCCGGCCTCGAACGGCACCTGGCGGTCACCGAGACTTCGATCTTCCCGAACGTTGGCCAGGTACAGGCCGTGGCGGTCGACCATTTCTCCTGGAATGATGTAGAGCCCCGTGGACACCACGGCTTCGGTCTGAATGTGGAAGAAGGTGTCGTGGTAGGCCTTGGGGTCGGGCAGGATCACCAGTTTGCGCTGCCACTCCTGCGGGAAAAACATGCTGTAGCTGGTGTACAGCTGCTCCACCGACGGCGAGTAGACGCACATGGTGGTTTCGAACTGCTGGACGAACTCCATCGCCCGCTCGCGGTCGCTGAACTCGTCTAGATCCCAGGCAAGATCCGGATTCTCCGGGAGACTCGACATCGGCTCGGGCTCGTCGTCTCGATTTCCCTGATTGTAGTGCATCAACTCCGGGAAACGAGGCGCGGGAAGAACTTCGGCGTATTTGTTATGTAGGCTGCGTATTTCGGATGGCGCTGCTTCATGCCGCTCTCCAGGATGTCGTTGGACAGGCTGAGGAAAAACGCGGTCATGGCGATGGGACCGAGCAACGCCCACCAGGTCTCCGGCGTTACCGCGACCAGGCCGAGGCCCCACCACTGCAGGGAATCGCCGAAGTAGTTGGGATGCCGTGACCGGCCCCAGAGTCCGGAGTCGAGGATGCGCCCGCGGTTGTCCGGATCAGCCTTGAACTGGCTGAGCTGGACGTCGGCCACCAGTTCGAAGAGAAAGCCGGCGGCCCATACCGCCACGCCCAGCAGGTTCAGGGCGTTGAACGTCTCCGGGCGCAGGTGGGCGGCGACCAGAGGGGTTGCCACCACGGCGGCGATGCCGGCCTGGAGCAGAAACACCCGGTAGTAGCTGACCAGCCACCAGTTGTCGCCCCCCTGCTGGCGCCACTTGCGGTAGCGCGGGTCCTCGCCATGGCCGAGGTTGCGGGCTACCAGATGGGAGGCGAGGCGCAGTCCCCAGATGCTCACCAGCAGGGTGATCAGATAAGGCTTGGCATGCAGGGCGTCGGCGGCCGGGAGCAGCACCCAGGCGATGGCGACGAACAGCGGCCCCCAGAACAGATCGATGATGCTGGCATTCTTCAGCGGCACGCTGATGGCCCAGAGCGCGCTCACCATCACCAGCAGCACCAGGACGACCAGGCCGTACGCTTCGAAGAACCCCACGGCCGTTGCCTAGGTTTCCCGGCTGCTGACGTCGTTGAGCCAGCGGCTGATGTCGTCGATTTCTTCCGGACAGACCTGGTGGCCCATGGCGTACTCGTGCCATTCAACCTGGTAGCCGAGGCCCAGCAGTGTTTCCCGGGAGGTGATCGCCCGGGCAATGGGGATCATCGGGTCGGCCTGGCCGTGGGCCATGAAGATCGGCACGTCGACGCTGGCCAGACTGACCTCGTCGACGAGGTGCTCCTGGTCGTGGACGTAGGTGGAGAGCGCCATGATCCCTGCCAGGCGCTGCGGATGGCGCAGGCCCAGATGCAGCGCGATGACGCCGCCCTGGGAAAATCCGGCCACCACGATTTGTCGTGTCGGCACCCCGCGTTCCACCTCTCGTTGCACCAGGTGCTCGATGGCTGCAGCGGACTCGCGGATGTCGTCGGTGCCCGACAGCGGCGCGCCGGGGTCGATGTCGTACCAGGCGCGCATCTGCATCCCCGCGTTGATGGTCACCGGCCGCACCGGGGCATTGGGAAACACGAATCGCACCGGGGCTTCCAGCTTCAGCATGGGAACGATGGGCTCGAAGTCGCCGGCGTCTGCGCCCAGGCCGTGCAGCCAGATCACGCTGGCCGCGACGGGCTGCGGCGGCTCGATCTCCAGGCAGTCGAGGTAGTCGCTCATGTCTGGCTCGCGTCGGATGGGGTGGCTCGAGAATATACGCGTGTGAGCTCAGCATGGCGCGTGTGATAATGTCGTGATGGACGATGGACTCAACCGCGCGCCGTCGCGCGAGATCACCAGCCTCAAACCCGCATTCAGGTATCTCCGGCCCTATCTGCCGCAGGTGCTGCTCGCGAGTCTCGCGCTGATCATCACCGCGGGGGTCACGCTGTCCATCGGTCAGGGCATGCGTCTGGTCATCGACCAGGGGCTCGGCAACGGCTCCTCGGGCGTGCTGGTGCAGACCATCGGTGTGTTCGCCCTGCTGATGGTGTTGCTCACCGCCGGCACGTTCATGCGCTTCTACTTCGTCAGCTGGGTGGGCGAACGGGTCAGTGCGGACATCCGCCGTGCCGTGTTCGACCACATCATCCGCCTGCATCCGGCTTTCTTCGAGGTCAATCAGCCGACCGAGATCCAGTCCCGGATCACGACGGACACCACGTTGCTGCAGACCGTCATCGGCTCGTCGGTTTCCATCGCCCTGCGCAACGCGCTGATGTTCCTCGGCGGTCTCGTGCTGCTGTTCGTTACCAATGCCAAGCTGTCACTGGTGGTGGTGGCCAGCGTTCCGTTCGTGGTGGCTCCGGTGGTGCTGTTCGGCCGGCGGGTGCGTTCGCTGTCGCGACGCAGCCAGGACACGCTGGCCGAGGTCGGCAGCTACGCGGGGGAATCGCTGCGCCATATCAAGGTCGTGCAGGCGTTCAATCATCAGGACATCGACGAGGCCATGTTCGGCCGCCGCGTCGAGGGCGCGTTCGCGGTGGGCGTGCGGCGCATCCGCCAGCGCGCCCTGCTGATCGCGCTGGTGATGCTGCTGGTCATGGCGGCCATTGCCACCATGCTCTGGGTCGGCGGCAACGATGTGCTGTCAGGACGCATTTCCGCCGGCGAGCTCGCGGCGTTCATTTTCTATGCCTTCATCGTCGCCGGCAGCGTCGGTGCCATCAGCGAGGTCTACAGCGATCTGCAGCGCGCGGCCGGCGCCACCGAGCGGCTCATGGAACTGCTGCATTCGCCATCGGCACTGCCCGAGCCCGCCGAGCCGATCCCGCTGCCCGCGGACGGCAGCGGTCACCTCGAGATCGACGACGTGGTGTTCCGCTATCCGCTGCGTCCGGAAGCCACCGTGCTCGACCACGTGAGCTTCCGCGTCGCGCCCGGAGAGATGGTGGCCATCGTCGGGCCCTCCGGGGCGGGCAAGAGCACGCTGTTCGATCTGATGCAGCGCTTCTACGACCCGGTGGCCGGTAGCATTCGCCTCGACGGGATCGATCTGCGCGAGCTGGCGCTGACCGAGCTGCGCGCCCGGATTGGCTACGTGCCCCAGGAACCGGTGATGTTTGCCGGCAGCGTCGGCGACAACCTGCGCTACGGCATGCCCGAAGCGAGCGACGACGAGGTGTTCGAGGCCCTGCGGCTGGCCCACGCCGACAGCTTCGTGCGGGCGCTGCCGGCTGGCCTCGACACCGCCGTAGGCGAGGGCGGCAGCGGGCTTTCGGGGGGGCAGAAACAGCGTCTGGCCATCGCCCGGGCGCTGCTGCCGCAGCCACGGCTGCTGCTCCTCGACGAGGCGACCAGCGCGCTGGACGCGGAATCGGAACAGCGCATTCGCGACAGCATCCAGGCCCTGAAAGGCCGCTGCAGTATCGTCGCCATCGCCCACCGGCTCTCCACGGTACGCCAGGCAGACCGCATTCTGGTGCTGGATGGCGGTCGGCTGCTGGCGAGCGGCAATCACGATGCGTTGATGCAGTCGAGCGAGCTGTACGCGCGTTTCGCGCAGATCCAGTTCTCGGCCAATGGTGCGGAAACGCAATTTCCTTGCATCGTCAAAGGTCGGTAAACTCGGCCGTTCCACGGAATCAGGGGGAAGACATGGGTCCACTTTCAGGCTTTCGAATCGTCGAACTGGCCGGCATCGGGCCAGGCCCGTTCTGCGGCATGATGCTCTCGGACATGGGCGCCGAGGTGATTCGGATCGACCGGCTCGGCGCCGGCGCCGGGCGAACTCAGGACGTGCTGGCGCGCAATCGCCGCTCCGTGGCGGTGGACCTCAAGAAACCGGAGGGCGTGGAAACCGTGCTGCGTCTGGTCGAGACCGCCGACGGACTGTTCGAGGGCTTTCGTCCCGGGGTCACCGAGCGCCTCGGGCTCGGCCCCGAGGATTGCCTGGCGCGCAATCCGAAGCTGGTCTACGGACGCATGACCGGCTGGGGTCAGGACGGTCCCATGGCCCAGGCCGCCGGCCACGATATCAACTACATCGGACTGGCCGGTGCGCTGCACGCGATCGGCCGTCCCGGTGAGAAGCCGGTGCCGCCCCTCAACCTGGTCGGTGACTTCGGCGGCGGCGGTATGCTGCTCGCCTTCGGCATGGTCTGCGGCATGCTCGAATCGCAGAAGTCCGGCAAGGGCCAGGTGGTGGACGCCGCCATGGTGGACGGCGCCGCCACCCTCATGGCGATGTTCTTCACCATGGGGGCCGCCGGCGCGTTCACCGATCGGCGCGGCACCAACCTGCTCGACGGCGGCGCCCACTTCTACGATACCTACGAGACCAAGGATGGAAAGTACATCTGCATCGGCTCCATCGAGCCGCAGTTCTACGCGCTGCTGGTCGAGAAGGCCAACCTCGACAAGAAGCGCTTTGCGCCGCAGATGGACGCCAGCCACTGGCCGGTCCTGAAGCAGGAACTGACCGAGGTCTTCAAAGCGAAGACCCGGGACGAGTGGTGCGAGATCATGGAAGGCACCGACGTCTGCTTCGCTCCGGTGCTGTCGGTGTTCGAGGCGCCGGAGCATCCTCACAACAAGGCCCGGAGCACGTTCATCGACGTCGACGGCGTGGTGCAGCCGGCGCCGGCACCGCGTTTTTCGCGCACCGTTGCTGCGGTTTCCCATGCCGCACCCGCGCCGGGCCGTGACTCCGCCGCGGTTCTGGGCGACTGCGGATTCAGCGCCGAGGAAATCGACGGTCTGCGCGCCGCCGGGGTCATCCCCGGCAAGTGAAGCCGTAACGACGCCCGGTCAGGGTCTTCGGGGGGAGACCGGCTCAGATCACACAGGGAGGAAGGATGAGCGTGGAGCTTCTGGATTCGCCGCGATTCTTCGGATATCGCGTGCGCCGACAGATTTTCGGCAAGACCTACCAGGAGTATTTCTCACTCAAGGATCAGGGCAAGCGCCTGCGCGGCGAGCGGCGCGCGAAGATCAGAGCCGAGGCAGAGGACCGGGATGCAGAGCTGGCGCGCCAGCAGCAGGCTCTGCAGCAGAAGCGGGCCCGGGAGATCCGCGTCGACGACAACGGTCAGATCCGTGGGATTCTCTGTCGCATGAAAGCCGAGAAGAGCGGAAACTATACGCCCGTGTTCCAGATCGGTGTGATGTCGCTGCTCGAGAACCGGATCGTCAACACCACGGTATCCATCAACAAGTTCGGCGTCGAGGAAGCCTGGCAGCGAGCGGTGGAGTTTTACGCCCGTCACAAGAAAATCAGCAGACGCTCCGCGGCGTACAAGGCGCTGCTCGGTGCCCGTCCGGGTCCAGCAGAGCTGGAGCGCCTGCTCGCCACGCGTGGCGGCCGGGTCCGGCGCCGGCGTGCCGCCGGCCGGGGGCGCGCATGAGTTACGCCGAAGAATATCGCCGCTCGCTGACCGATCCGGAAGGGTTCTGGGCCGAGAAGGCCCGTGAGCTGCCCTGGGTCTCCTTTCCCGAGCGGATTCTCAGCCAGGACGGCAACGGCTCCTGGCGCTGGTTCCAGGGTGGCAGGACCAACACCGCCTGGCTTGCCCTCGACCGCCACGTGGAGGCCGGGCGCGGCGACGTCACGGCGCTGATCTACGATTCACCCGCCGCGGACGCGCTCGAACGCTTCAGCTACGCCGAACTCACCGACAGGGTAGCCCGGGTCGCGGGCGCACTGCGCGACCTCGGCGTCGGCGTCGGCGATCGCGTGGTGATCTACATGCCGATGGTGCCGGAGGCGGTGATCGGCATGCTCGCCTGCGCGCGCATCGGCGCCGTGCATTCGGTCGTGTTCGGTGGCTTTGCGTCCCGGGAACTGGCGGCGCGCATCGACGATGCGACGCCGGACGTCGTGCTCACCGCTTCCTGCGGCATCGAGTTCAGCAACGTCATTCCTTACCGGCCGCTGGTGCAGGGCGCGATCGAGCAGGCGCAGCACAAGCCCCGGCACGTGGTGCTGCTGCAGCGCGAGCAGGGCCCGTGCGAGGCGCCGGACTGGCTCGACTGGCGTACCTGGGAAGCCGCCGCGGGACCCGCGGACTGGGTCCCCGTGGAGGCCACCGATCCCCTCTACATCCTGTACACGTCGGGAACCACCGGCAAGCCCAAGGGCGTGCTGCGCGACAACGGCGGCCACGCCGTAGCGCTCAACTACAGCATGAAGGCCATCTACGGTGTGGACGCCGGCGACGTCTACTGGGCCGCATCCGACGTCGGCTGGGTGGTCGGCCACAGCTACATCGTCTACGGCCCGCTGATCAAGGGCTGCACGTCGATTCTTTACGAGGGCAAACCGGTGCGGACTCCGGACGCCGGCGCCTACTGGCGGGTGATCCAGGACCACCGGGTGAAGAGCTTCTTCGTCGCGCCCACCGCGTTCCGGGCGATCCGCAAGGAGGATCCGGATTGCCGACTCAAGGACGCCTATGACGTTTCGTCCCTGAAATACCAGTTCGTCGCGGGTGAACGACTCGATCCACCCACCTACCACTGGCTCTGCGAGCATCTGCAGATCCCGGTGATCGACCACTGGTGGCAGACCGAGACCGGCTGGTCGATCTGCGCCAACATGGCCGGCGTCGAGCTGCTCGAGACCAGGCCCGGCTCGCCGACCCTGCCGGTGCCGGGCTACGACCTGCGGATTCTCGACGAGGCGGGCCACGAGGTGGCAGCAGGCAGGGAGGGGGCCGTGGTGCTGCGCGGTCCGTTGCCGCCCGGCGCGCTGCCCACGGTGTGGGGCGATCACCAGCGCTACCTGGACGCCTACTGGTCGCAGTTCGAGGGCTTCTACTTCACCGGTGACGAAGGCTACCGGGACGAAGACGGCTACGTGTACATCATGGGTCGCATGGACGACGTCATCAACGTCGCCGGCCACCGGCTCTCCACCGGGCAGATGGAAGAGGTGCTGGCAGCCCATCCCGCAGTGGCCGAGTGTGCCGTCATCGGCATCGCGGATCCGGACAAAGGACAGGTGCCGCTGGGTCTGCTGCTGCTGAAGGACGGCAGCAACGTGGATCCGGCCGACCTCCAGACGGAGCTCGTGCAGATGGTGCGCCAGCAGGTGGGCGCGTTCGCGAACTTCAAGCGGGCAGTGGTGGTCAAGCGTCTGCCGAAGACCCGGTCCGGCAAGATCCTGCGCCAGACCGTTCGGCGCATGGCGGACGGCAAGCCGTTCTCGACCCCGTCGACCATCGACGATCCGGCCATTCTCAGCGAGATCGCGGACTCGCTGCGCGAGCAGGGCCTGATGCGCGAGCAGTCATGATCATCGTTCACGGCACCATTCCCATCCGCCCGGATTGCCGCGATCAGGCGCTGAAGCTGGCCCGCGGCATGACCGAGGCCACCCGCGCCGAGCCGGGCTGCCTCTCCTACGATTTCTACATCGGTCTTTCGGATCCGAACACGCTGATGCTGTTCCAGGAGTGGGAGAGCATGGAAGCGCTGATGCGCCACTTCCAGACGCCGCACATGGAGGAGTTCCTGCGGGCGTTGCCGAGCGTCGTATCCGGCGAGATCACCACCCGCCGTTATGCGGTTCAGAGCGTCGACGACGATGCCGACGAGGTCGACGACAGCTCGCCGGTAATTCACTGATCCCGCGGGCCCTGGCGGTTCAGCCTGCGCATGGCGAGGCTGGCGACGGTGATCAGGCCCACGGCGAACCCGGTCTCCCACAACGCCATGGTGCGCTGGTCGGCGGTGGCCGCTTCCATGGTGCCGTGGATGAAATACAGGCTGGCAGCAAAGATGGCGTAGAAGTAACCGCGGTGGCTGCCGCGCAGGATCCCGGGCAGGACCAGCAGCAGCGGTGCCACCTGGAGCACGAACCAGGCGGCGTTGCTGACGGCGTCGTCCAGCGGCTCGACGAAGAACTGGCGCAGACCGGTCACGGCGAACAGCGATCCGGTGAGCGCCAGGGCGAGAAACTGCAGTCCTTTCATGAGCGCTCTTCCGCGGGTTTCGCCAGGCGTGCGGCGACGCCGGCGAGGCGCGCGCCCAGGGCGTGGGCGAGCGCTTCCTCGGCTTCGCTCAGCGCCGCACGGGCCTCGCTGCCGGAAACGTGGCTGGCCCCGTAGGGCGTGCCGCCGGAGGTCGTGTCGTTGAGCCAGCGTTCGCTGTAGGGCAATCCGAGCAGCAGCATGCCATGGTGCAGCAGCGGCATCATCATGGTCAGCAGGGTGGTCTCCTGACCACCGTGCAGCGACCCCGTAGAGCAGAACACGGCGGCCGGCTTGCCCGCCAGGCGGTGGGAGAGCCACAGATCCACCGTGCCATCGAGAAAGAACTTGAGCGGGGCGGCCATGTTGCCGAAACGGGTCGGCGAACCCAGCGCCAGCGCGCTGCAGCCGGCGAGGTCCTCCTTGCTGCAGTAGAGGGCACCGTCTTCGGGTATCGCCGGCACTGTTTTTTCGGTCGCCGCGGACACCTCGGGCACGGTTCGCACTCGGACATCGAAATCGCCCTGGCTCTGCGCCCCGCGCGCCAGCAGGCGCGCCAGATTGGCGGTGCCGCCGGAGCGGCTGTAGTACAGCACGAGAATGTAGGGACGGGTCACCGCGGGCTCAGAGCACGTCGAGCACGTTTTCCGGCGGCCGCCCGAGCGCCACGCCCCTGTCCGTCACCACGATGGGTCGCTCGATCAGGACAGGATGTTCGACCATGGCGGCGATCAGCGCATCGTCGGTCAGCGCCGGATCGTCGAGGTTCAGGTCGCGATAGGGTGCCTCTCTGCGCCGCATCAGCTGGCGTGGCGTCATGCCGAGCCGGTTGAGCGCTGATCTCAATGTCTGCGCATTTGGAGGCTGCTCCAGATACAGGACGACGTGCGGCTCGATACCGCGTTCTCGCAGCAGCTCGAGGGTCTGCCGGGACTTGGAACAGCGTGGATTGTGATAGATAGTGACCGCCTCGTTCATGATCCGGGATGGTAACGAACCGTGACCGATACCGCAGCATGCAACCGTGCGCCCGCTGGCCGCCGCTCGCCGTCGCGACGGGTCTGGCTGGCCGCGGCGTTGCTGGTGGTCGCTGGCTGCGCCGAGGAACCGGAGCTGCGCCTGGCGGATGGCAGCGGCACCAGCTGGAGCGCCTGGGAGGGCCAGTGGCTGCTGATCAACTACTGGGCGGAGTGGTGCGCGCCGTGCCGCAAGGAGATTCCCGAGCTCAACCGGATCCACGAGGACCAGACCGGGGTGGTGGTGCTCGGGGTCAACTTCGACGGCCTCCAGGGCGAACCGCTCACCGCGCTGATGGGCGAGATGGACGTGCGCTTCCCGGTGCTGCTGACCGACCCGGCACCGCGCTGGGAGCAGCCCCGGCCGGCGGTGCTGCCGAGCACGCTGGTGATCGATCCCGAAGGCAATCTCCACGACGTGCTGGTCGGGCCGCAGACCTACGAGGACCTGGCGCGCGCCGTCGGCATGACGTCGGAGGTGTGAAGACCTCGCGCAGCCCGGCCTGACTCAATTGCGATCGACGATGCCGGGCAGTGGCGGATCCAGGGCAAACATCTCGGCCATGTCCGAGAACTTCTCGAGCTTGGGAGCGAAGTACTCGAGCGGCGCCGCGACGCCCGCGAGCATGGCCGGCTGCTGCGGATTCGAACCCTCGGGTGAAACCACAGCCAGCTCTTCCTCCTCGAGCTCACGGACGATCTGTTCCACGTCCCGCTGCGCCTGCTCGATCGGTACGCCGTAGCGGTCCGAAACGCTGCGGGCGATGAGGTCCATCGAGCAGCCCTGCTCGATCATCGACCATACCAGAGCGGCCGAGTCCGCCATGCTGTAGTACATGCCGGTGGCCAGATTGATGAGGACAGCTTCGCCATCCATGATTTTTGCCGCCAGCTGGTCGCCGTTGGGGGAAACAAACTTCTGTTCAGACATGGATATCTCCGGTTCTGGATCCGATGGTTGCTGATGCTGGTTGATCAGAGATTTCGAGCCAGCGCCGATACCGCCGCTGGGATGGCGTCGACGTCGCGGCCGAGTTCCAGCCAGAACGTCGGCAGGCTTTCGACCAGAGCGCTCACGCGCACGAACGCCGCCTTGCTCGGTCGCGGCAGAAACATCACCGACGTCGGAGCGATGGCCATCAGCGCCTCGCCTTTGGATGCGGCCCGGGTGCGGGTGGCGGCCCGATCGACCACTCTCGGCAGCAGCAGTGCGCTGAGACCTATGCGGGTACCGAGTCCACCGCCGTACTCCCCACGCAGATACATGATCCGCTTGTCTTCGAAGGCGTGATTGGCGGGCTTCGAGATCCGTTCGAGCACCGGAAACCGGTGGATGTGATGGTTGGCGAGAAGGCAGGTGCCGTAGATGCCGTGGCCCTGAAAGTGCGGGCTGCTGCCGCTGAAGCCGACGAAATCGTCTCCCAGGTAACCCATGCCGGAGAGCATGCAGGCGATGGATGAAGTGGACTTTCCCGCGCCGCCGTTGCCGACGAACAGCAGTCCGCGCTCATCCACCGTGATGAGTCCGGCATGAAGGAACTGAACGCCGCGTTCCTCGAGCCACGTCGAGAGCAGCTTGTGGAAGGGCCGGGCTCGCTCGTCGAGATTGAGTAACCCTTCGGACTGGTACCAGGCAACGATCCGGTTCTGCTCGCGATCGAGCCAGGAACGGGTGTGCCTGCGCTCCTCGCCGACGAAGCGGCCGTCGGCCGAGGTCTTGAGCAGGATTCCGTACTTGCCCTCTGTGGGCAGACACGTTTCGGGGGGTGTGTAACCGGTGTCCTCGCCGTGAATCACGTCTATCGTGAGGTCGGGCGCTCCGCCTGCCGCAGCCGGAAGATGGGCCATGGGCGCGAGTATCGTTGCGGCCAGTGCCCGCCCGATCACGCGGATCCGTACGCGAAATCCTGCGACCAGCACGTCGAGCCGTTCTGGCTCCAGACTGGCCGAAGCCTGCGAGAAGGCTCCACAAAGCTGCGCGTAGGGTACATCCGGCAGATCGAGGATCTGATCCCCGACCTCGACAACGCTTTGGATCATGCAAACGGCTTCTCGAGGGTTTGAAGCGTTCTACCCTCGTCTCGCTCGCGGTGCTGTCACGAGAATGCAACGTTTATGTTAGCCGCAGCAATGCGAGCGTACGTCCGGCGCGGCGGCGGAGCTGTCGGCGAGTACGTGCGATCGCGGATTCCGGCACCGGGACGTAGTGGTCCAACGGCTCGTAGCCGAGCACGCTCCGGGCATCGGTCAGTGACCACGGCGAACCTTCGGTGGCGGAGGTGATGTTGACCACCGCGAACCCGATCGGCTGCGCATCGAGTGCCAGGTGAATCGCCCGGCACAGATCCCGGTTGCTCAGCCAGCGATGCTGAACGCCGAGGCTCGGATGCCCGACGGGGGGCAGATTCAGATCGCGGCGGACCATGCCGAGGCGCAGACAGATCACGGACAGTCCGTGGACTTCCGAAAAGTGCCTGCCGATGCGTTCTCCGACGGCTTTGCTCGCGCCGTAGGGATCGGCCGGGGCGATTCGCACGCCCGGCGATCCGGCTTCCGCGGCCACTGCGACCTGCAGCGAGCTGGCGAACAGGACCCGCCGGACACCACTGGTGGCCGCGGCGTGGAAGACGTTCAGCGTGGCGTCCACGTTGTCGTGGACGAGGTCGGGCCAGCCCGCATTGAGCCTGGGATTGGCCGCCAGATGGATGACCGTGTCGGCGCCCCTCAGGGTGACCGTCCAGTCGGGACTCAGTCGGCCCATGTCGGCGGCGGCGACCCCCTGCGCGGGATCGCTCTGCCTGTCGAGCAGCACCAGTCTGAGATCCTGCCGCGCTCGCAGGGAATCGACGACCTTGCCGCCGATGTTGCCGGCGGCTCCGGTGACAACCACTTTCCGGGTCTTCGCTTCAGTCATACACAGCGCCCGGCAGTCCCAGCCTGGATCGGTACACGGTTCCACCCTCCACGTCGGTGGACAACCGGAACACCGCACCGGCCAGCTCGTCCGCCGGAGCGGCGCTCGCCGTTCGCGCGGTTGTGACGTAGAGATCCCGGAGATGGCGTCCTCCGAATGTCAGGCTGGTGACGCCGGTGGTCGGCAGGCTGATGCGTTCCAGCGTGCGGCCATCGTCCGCATAGCGCACGATCAGGCCGGCCTTGTTGCGCGCCGACCAGAGGCAGCCTTCCGAGTCGGTCACAAGGCCATCCGGAACGCCGGATTCGCTGCTGCAGTCCACGAGCACTCGTGCCGGGCCCAGAGCGCCGCTGGCGACGTCGTACGGAAATGCCAGAATCCGCCGGCGCCCCGACTCGGTGACGTAGAGCACGTCGGCCCGGGGTGAGAAGGCCATCCCGTTCGGCCGCCACAGGCCCTTGATCAGCGGCACCGGGCGGCCGTTGCCCGCCAGTCGACTGAGCAGTCCACGGTGACCGGCGGGGTGGCGAATCACGCCCAGGCGACGCAGTTTCCCGCGAACGCGGGACAGGTTTTCCCAGCCCGACAGATCAACCGGATGGTTCATGACGCCTGCGAGGACGCGCCCTGCCGGATCGGCAATGCAGTCGTTGAAGCGATAGCCGACCCAGCGCACCGAACCCCGACGCAGTGTTGCGATCTCGCCCGCGCGCAGCGTCCGCACCCGGCCGGAACGCCCGAGCAGCAGGAGCGAATGGTCGTCCTGCACGCTGATTCCCGAGACCAGCAGGCCGCTCGCAACGACCTCATGGGGACCGTGCGGGGGTAGCCGGTACAGCGCACCACCGACGATGTCCGCCCAGAATAGCGATTCAGTCGGCGCGTGCCAGGTAGGGGATTCGCCCAGCCGGCAGGCACATTGCGCCGCAACTTCCACATCCATGGCACGGCAATATACGAGCTTGGATGCGGCTGCCTGTAGGGGACTTGCAAGCGATGATCCGAGCCACGCTTCACTTACAACCGGGCGCGGAAGTCGACGATTCGTGAGGACTCGATCGAGTTAGCCTGCGCGGACCCTTTCGCTCCGGGATCGCGCCTTGTCCGAACGACCCGCCGTCAGCTGCATCGTGCCCGTGTACAACGGCGCACGGTTCATCGATGAAGCGCTGCAGAGCATAGTGAACCAGACCTGCCCGGTGGCGGAGGTCATTGTCGTCGACGACGGCTCGACCGATGCGACCGCAGAAGTCGTCCACGCCTGGCGCGATCAGGTGACCTATGTGCGCAAGGACAACGGTGGACCGGCGTCCGCCAGGAATCTGGGCATTCACCTGTCAGCGTCCCCCTTTCTTGCCTTTCTGGATGCGGACGATCTCTGGCATCCGGAAAAGCTCGAGCGGCAGATGCGTTGCTTCGTCGAGCGACCGGATCTCGAGCTGTGTCTCACCTACAAGCGTACCTTCTGGGTAGAAGGCATGCGTGAGGAAGGGGAGCGGCTGCGTCGAGAGGGGCACCCGTTCGCCGAGGATCATCCCGGGTACGTCTGCCAGACGATGCTGATGCCCCGTACGACCTTTCAGAAGGTTGGCCCCTTTGACGATTCCCTGCGGATCGGTGAGGACACGGACTGGCTGCTGCGAGCCGAGCGCCTCGGCGTAGTGCGGGAAATCCTGCCGGACGTACTGGTCTTTCGTCGCATGCATCAGGACAACCTCAGCTACACCCGCTACGACGGCGGCGCGCAGGACCAGCTGAAGCTGCTGTTTGCTCACATCAGGAGCCGCCGCGGCGGTTCTTCAGCGGCGGGAGCCTGAGTCATGGCCGCGAATCCCGCCGTCACCTGCGTCATTCCTGTGTTCAACGGTGAGCGTTTCATCGAGGACGCCATCAACAGCGTCCGCTGTCAGACCGCTCCCGTTTCCGAGATCATCGTCGTCGACGACGGCTCGACAGATCGCACCGCGCAGGTGGTCTCCGGTCTCTGCGACGTGCGTTACTGCCGGCAGCGCAACAGCGGCGCTCCGGCAGCCCGCAACCGCGGGATGGCGATGGCGAGGGGCGAGTTCGTCGCGTTCCTCGACGCCGACGACATCTGGAACGAAACCAAGACTGCGCTCCAGCTCGAGCACTTTGACGCCGATCCATCGGTCGGCGCCTGCACCACCTACATGCAGAATTTCTGGATGGAGGAGGTCGAGGACGAGCTCGACTCGGAGAACGTGTCCCGGCTGACGGAGGCTCAACCGGGCGTGGCTTCCTCGGTGATGATGCGCGTGGACGTCTGTCGCCAGGTTGGCCCACTCGATATCAGCCTCCGCCACCGCGACATCCAGGACTGGCTGATCCGGATGCGCCGCCTGGGCTTTCGCCTCGAGACCCGGCAGGAGGTACTGGTGCGTCGACGGGTGCACGATGCGAACATCAGCCGTCGGCGCTCGGATTCGGGTGAGCAGGAACTGCTGCGCCTGGCCACGGCGGCACTCGCCAGGCGCCGCGCCGTGCCGGGCACCTGAGGTGGCGGTGTCGAGCGGGCAGCCGAGCGTGAACGAAGCCACCGTGGAGTGGTACGCGTGGCGGCTCGGCGGCATGGTGCCCGGCACGACGAAGACGCATCTCCTGCGGGCCTGCCTGGAGCAGGGAGACGTCGTCCGAGCCGCCTGGGACGGATTCGTCCGCTCGGTGGCTGACCCCAAGACCTATTTCGAGGACGACTTCGGTGGGTTGAAGGCGTTGCTGCCCATCGTCGAGCGGGGACTGTCTCTCGGAGACGTCGATGCGGGCCCCGGGTTCAGCACCTATGCCCGGGTGGCGGTCGTGCGGGAGGAACTGCGCGATCGGATCTATCGGGAGGTGTTCGAATCCACGCTGCAGCTTCTCGAGCCGTCTGTGGCTCCCCCTTTGGTGCTGCGTGGGCTGGCCATCGCCGAAACGTGCTATGAGCAACCACAGCGACGCCACAATCACGGCATCGACCTGCTGCTCGACGAGGGGGCGCTGTGGTCCGCTTCGCGGGTGCTGACCGAGGCCGGATACACGGTGGTCCAAGGCGGCGCTGCCGCGGTGCATCGGCGTCACCGGCATCGCAGCGGGTTGCCGGTGACCCTGCATTCGCGTCTCTTCGAGATGCCGCATCTCGGGGAACCGGCAGACCTGCGCAGCCGCGCGGTCGCATTCGTCGCCGGCGGGAAGCATCTGAATACACTCGATCCCGCTGATCATCTGGTGCACGTCTGCGGCCACGCTGCCTACTCGCGGAGCCGTGCGAATCTCCGCTGGGTGTGCGATGCGGTGCTGCTGATCAGGCACGTCCCCGGGCTCGACTGGGAGCGGCTGGAGCACACCGCGGTGATGTCGGGGCTGGGGCTGCCGGTGGCCGTGGCGCTGACGTATCTCAGCCGCTGCTTCGACGTTCCGATCCCTCCGGACCGCGTGGCGAGGCTGTACCGGCAATGCGCCATTGACCTGCCGCACGTCCGGGCGGCGGTACATGCGATCGCCCTCGAATGTCCGGCGCCTGGGGCAGAGAACCGGCCAGCGGTCTGGACTCCGACCGTCGCGCGGTTGCGGATGCTGGCGTTTCGCTCGGTGCCCTCCGCCGCGTACATGCGCTGGAAGTACGGTGCTGAAGGCCTCGTGTCTCTGGCCCGGAGCTATCTGGGTCGCGGAATCGGTTTCCTGAGTCGCCGGCTGCGGCATCTGCCGGGGACGTTGCTGCGATGACTCCGCTGGTGCAGATCGCGGGCCCGGAAGCGGAGCTGATGTTCCGGGCTTCCCGAGCGACGCAGACCGCTGAGAATCGAGCCAGGATCGATAGGCTGCTGTCCGCTGAGCTGGACTGGCAGAGTTTCTTCGAGTCGGTCGAACGCAACCACGTCGCGCCTGCCATCGCTCACACCTTTCAGGTCCTCCAACCGGAGTCGCTGCCGCGCAAGGTGGCGGAAACGCTCCGGGTAAGAACCAAGATAACCACCTGGAAGAACCGACGCTTCAGCGACGAACTCGTTCGCCTCGACGAGGCTTTCCGCGATGCGGGACTGACGGTCCTTCACTACAAGGGGCCGAGTGCGGCGGCACGGCTGTACGGGGACATCGGTCTGCGGACGTTCAACGATTTCGATTTTCTGGTCGAGCGTGATCAGCTTCATCAGGTGCTGACGCTCATGGTGCAGCAGGGGTACCGGAATGCCAGCACCCTGTCCGCCGAAGAAAGCGCCTACAGCGAGCGGGAATTCAAGGAATATCTCTACGTCCGCGACGACTTCCGGGTCGAGCCTCACTGGTCTCTGACGGCGAGGCGCTATCCCTTCACCATCGACTATGCAGGGCTGTGGGAGCGGAGCGTGCAGATGGATCTGGGCGCTGGCTCGCTCCAGGTGCTGTCTCCGGAAGACGAGTGTCACGTGCTCTGCATTGTCGGTGGCAAGGGCGTGTGGAAGCGCTACCAGATGGTCACTGACATTGCCCGGTGTACGTCCGCCTTTCCAGATCTCGACTGGTCGGGACTGCTCGCCCGGGCGCGCTCGGTCGGCAGTGAACGCATCGTTCTGCTCGGTCTGACCCTGGCTGCGGAGCTCGCCGGGGCGCGGGTGCCGGAGGAGGTCAGGCGGAGGGCCGATCGCTCCCGCGCGGTCCGGCGTCTGGCGCAACGGGTCGTCCGATCGTTCAGCGGCCCGCTTCCGGTCAGGTCATTGCTGCCGCGATCCGCACACATTTTCCAGCCCGAGCTGTTCGGGATGCGGGAACGTCGTCGCGACCGCCTGACCTATTTCTGGCGGACCACGACCACGCCGACGCTCCTGCATCAGCGGCTTTTCCCTCTGCCCGGCGCGCTGCGCTGGCTGTACGCACCCCTGGTGCCTGCCTACGACTATCTGGCTTTTCCGCTGCTGGGCATGGCCGAACGGCTTGTGCCGGCGCTGGCGGCGCGGCTCAAGTCGAAGCTCCGGCCGCGAAGCCTCTGAATGCCCATGAACACACTGAACGCGGGCGCGCTCCTCGCCGGTATCGCTCGCACCAACGTGCAGCTCTACAACCAGCTGCTGGAGCAGGGGCGCAGCGAGTCGGACCTCGATCTCATCCGCAGTGCCTATGAGCTTGCCGCGCAGCTCTACGCCGGAGCCTACCAGGCGGACGGCAAACCGTTCGTCGTTCATGTGGTCAGCGTGGCCAGCGCGGTTGCCCTGCTGGGACAGCCATCGCGCTTCGTTGCGACCGCTCTGGTGCACAACGTCTACAACAACGGTGATTTCGGCGACGGCAAACAGCGAGACGACGGCGCGCGGCGCCGCCGTGTGCTGCGGGCTGCATTGGGTAGCGAGGTCGAGGAACTGGTGCGCCGCTTTGCCGAGCTGCGCATCGACCGCAACCTGGACAGCCTGCTGGCCCGATGCGACGCGATGACCGAAGTTGACCGCAACCTCGTGGTAATGGACCTGGCGGATCTGCTCGAAAAGCACCTGGACCGGGGCGTGCTCTATTTCGGCCAGTCCCGCTGGGTGACGCGATTCTCCTTCGATAACGTCGATGAGCTTCGGCGGCTGGCTACCGCTCTTGGCGAACCCGTACTCGGTCAGGCACTGGCAGAAGCCATAGCCAGCGCACGCGATTCGGTCGTGCCGGGCGCGCTGCGGTCGGACCCGGCACGCAAATACCTTCGGTTCATCGCCCCGTTGTCACACCGAAAACGCTGGCGCGTCGTTCTGCAGCAGCGCATCTACCAGCCGCTTCGGACCCGGCTCGGAAGGCTGAAACGCCGCCTGGCCTGATTCCGCGGCCGGGGCTCTGCGTTGTGCAGACTTGATCAGAGATTCCCTAGCGGTAGCGACAGGCCCGCAACCCGTAGCTCTTGCAGCTCGCCTGCAGCTGCGGCAGATCGGCCGAGGTCTTGTTGCGCCAGGTCTTGCGCCAGGCGCCGACCACCAGTTCCGGATAGTTCAGGCGGCCGCGGCTGCCGTTGTAGCGGGCCAGCGCATCCACCAGGTCGTTCTTCGAGACTTCCAGGTAGTGGGCGAGGATGGTGGTGCCGTAGCGGATGTTGGTCTCGACGTCGGTGAGGTTGTCCTGTGGCCGGCCGATCTCCAGACGCCAGAACGGCATCACCTGCATCAGCCCCTGGGCGCCGACCCGCGAGATGGCGAAGCGGTCGAAGTGGCTTTCTACCTGCATCACGGCCAGCACCAGATCGGGATCGAGCGCGGCGCGGTGGGCTTCGCGGTGCACGATCTTCAGCAGCTCCAGGCGATCGTCGTGGTCGTCCAGGTAGCGCGCCAGACGCTGCTCGGAGGCGCGCAGCCAGACCTCGGCGTCGAAGCGGTCGAAGGCGTCGCTGGTGTCGGCCATGTTGACGGCGAGCTTTTCGATCAGGGCCGGGTCGATGGTTGCGCGGGTCGCCGTGTCGGCGGTCGCGGGCACGGACAGGGCCAGGCACAGCGCCAGCGCCAGGCCCGGGATCCTTGACCGCGTGTCGACCCGCATCAGTCCGCCGCGAGCCTGACGAGGATGGCGTCCACGGACTCCACGGCGGTTGCGCCGCTGCCGCGGTGCTTGTATTCGACGACGCCGTCTTTGAGTCCGCGGTCGCCGATAGTGACGCGGTGCGGAATGCCGATCAGGTCGGCGTCGGCGAATTTCACGCCGGGACGTTCGTCTCTGTCGTCGAGCAGTACTTCCACGTTGCGGTCCGTCAGTTGCCCCAGAAGCCGTTCGGCGGCCCCGCGTACCGCCTCCGACTTATGATAGTTGAGCGCCAGCAGATGAACCTGGAAGGGTGCAACGGGCTCCGGCCATTTTATGCCGACCTCGTCATGATTCTGCTCGACGATGGCCGCCACCAGGCGGGTGATCCCGATGCCGTAGCAGCCCATGATCGGCACGGCGTTGCGGCCGTCCTGGTCGAGAACGCTGGCCTGCATCGGCTCGCTGTAGATGCGCCCGAGCTGAAAGATGTGGCCGACCTCGATGCCGCGCAGGAACTGCAGGGTGCCCTGACCGTCCGGGGCGGGGTCGCCGGGCCTGACCGTGCGGAGGTCGACGATGCGGTCCGCGGCCACCTCGACGTCCACGCCCCAGTTCACGCCGACGTGATGGTGGCCGTCCTGGTTGGCCCCGCAGACGAAGTCGGCGAGCGCCATGGCCTCCCGATCGACGTACAGCGGCAGATTCAAAGCCACAGGACCGAGGGAGCCGGGCTTGCAGCCGGTGGCCCGTTCGATGTCGTCGTCGCTGGCGAAGCGCAGCGGAAACTCAATGCCGGGGAGCTTGTCGGCCTTGGTTTCGCAGAGCTCGTCGTCGCCGCGCAGAACCAGGGCTACCGGGCCGTCGTCGCCGTGCACCAGCAGGGTTTTCACGCAGCGTGCGGCGGGCAGCTCGAGAAAGCTGGCGACGTCGGCAATGCTGGTCGCTCCGGGGGTGGCGACGGTCGACAGGGTCTCGCGCGGGGTCGGCCGGGGTCCCGGCGGCGCGGAAACGGCCTTCTCCAGATTGGCGGCGTATTCTCCGTCGGTGGCGTAGGCGATCACGTCCTCGCCGGACTCCGCGAGCACATGAAACTCGTGGCTGTTGGATCCACCGATGTTGCCCGGATCTGCCTCCACCGCGCGGAAGTCGAGCTGCATGCGCCGGCAGATGCGTGCGTAGCAGTCGTACATCTCGCGATAGGTCTCGTCGAAGCTGGCCTGGTCGAGGTGGAAGGAATAGCCGTCCTTCATGGTGAACTCTCTGGCGCGCATGACGCCGAAGCGCGGCCGGATCTCGTCGCGGAACTTGGTCTGGATCTGGAAGAAGTTGCAGGGCAGCTGGCGGTAGCTGTGCACCTCGCGCCGGAACAGATCGGTGATCACCTCTTCGTGGGTCGGGCCCAGACAGAAGTCGCGTTCGTGGCGGTCGCGCATGCGCAGCATCTCGGGGCCCATCTTCGACCAGCGGCCGGTCTCCTGCCAGAGCTCTGCCGGCTGCACCACGGGCATCAGTACTTCCTGGGCGCCGCTCGCGGTGAGCTCCTCGCGGACGATGGCTTCGACCTTGCGCAGCACCTTGAGCCCCAGCGGCAGCCAGGTATAGAGGCCGGAAGCTACCTGGCGGATCAGCCCGGCTCGCAGCATCAGACGATGGCTCGCCACCTCCGCGTCGGCGGGTGTTTCCTTGATGGTGGGCATGAGCTGCTGGCTCTGACGCATGACGATTTCCCTTCTCTGCGGGTTGGCCGGTCGGCCTGACGGTTGCTGCCTGCCGGCTCAGTGTGGCGGGCGAGCGGACAATAAAAAAGGGCCGATTGGCGAACCAAGCGGCCCTTCACGCCCTGTCGGGTCGACGGGGCGGGGTGGGTCAGCCCACCATTTCCTTGAGCCGCTTCAGCGGGGTCACCCGGACGCGGGTGGTCGCCGGCTTGGCGGGAATCACGATTTCCTGGCCGGTGGCCGGGTTGCGGCCCATCCGCTTCTTGGTGGCCGGGCGCTTGACCGCACGTACCTTGAGCAGACCCGGCAGGGTGAATTCCCCGACCGCGCGCTTCCTGACGTGACGCTCGATGAGGTTCTCGAGCTCGGTGAGCACGGCGTCCACCTGCTTGCGGGACAGGTCGGTGGTCTCTGCGATTTCGTTGAGGATCCCGGTCTTGGTCATTTTCTTGGCCACGGCGGAGGTGTTCGGCTTCCTGGCTGCGGCCTTTTTTGCGGCGGACGCTTTCTTCGCCGCCGGACGCCTGGCTGCGGCCTTCTTCGCCGGCGACTTCCTCTTCGCCGCCTTCTTCCTGGCCGGTGCCTTACGCTTGGCTGGTGCTTTCTTCGTTGCCATTCATCATTCCCTTTGCAGTGATTAACTAAACGGGGCAATTCCTCACGAGGGGTTTCACCCTGTTCCTATTGAGAAACCTCTGCACGTCGCGGGATCTCAATGCGGCGCTTTATAGCTCAAGCGTCAGGCGCAGGCAACAAAATTGCAGCGAAATTGCTGTATTTTTGCTGACTTTTTTACGATCATGCGCCGCTTCCGGAACGACTCCTTCCACGAGAACATTTGAGATGCCCATCTACGAGTATCGGTGCGACAACTGCGCCCACGAGTTCGAGACCATCCAGAAGGTCTCGGAAGCGCCCCTCACCACCTGCCCCGCGTGCTCAGAGGAAACGCTGCGCAAGAAGATCTCGGCCTCTGGTTTCCGCCTGAAAGGCGGCGGCTGGTACGAGACCGACTTCAAGGGCGGAAAGAAGAAGAACGTCGCCGGAGACTCGGGTGCAGACGGCAAATCCTCGTCTCCGAGCGGCGACGGCGCCGGCAAGAGCGACGGGCAGAACGCCCGTGGCGACAAGAGCAGTGGCGAAAAGAGCAGCGGCGACAAGAGCAGCGGCGACAAGAACAGCGGCGACAAGAGCAGCAGCAGCGGCGGAAAGGCCGAAACCAGCAAATCCGGCAGCGACGCCAAGGGCAGTTCGTCCAGGTCGAAAGCGTCGGAATAACCGGATCGAGATCATGCGCAGCCATTACTGCGGCGAGATCAGCGCCGCCAGCGTCGGAGAGGAAGTCGAACTCTGTGGTTGGGTACACCGCCGTCGAGACCACGGCGGGGTGATATTCCTCGATGTGCGCGACCGCACGGGCATCGTTCAGGTGGTCTACGACCCGGATACCGAGGACAGCTTCGCCACCGCCGATCGGGTCCGCAACGAGTTCGTCCTGCACATGACCGGCCGGGTCAGGCCGCGTCCCGAGGGCACCGTGAACCCGGACATGGCTACCGGCGAGATCGAGGTGCTCGGAGCGACGCTCGACATCCTCAACCCGTCGGCGACCCCGCCGTTCCAGCTCGACGAGCATTCCGACGCCGGCGAGGACGTGCGGCTGAAGCATCGGTATCTGGATCTGCGGCGCCCGGAGATGCAGCAGCGCCTGCAGATGCGCGCGCGCATCGCCAGCAGCGTGCGCCGCTTTCTCGAGGGCCAGGGCTACTGGGAAATCGAAACGCCGACCCTGACCAAGGCGACGCCGGAAGGCGCCCGCGACTACCTGGTGCCGAGCCGGACCCATCCCGGCGAGTTCTTCGCGCTGCCGCAGTCGCCCCAGCTGTTCAAGCAGCTGCTGATGGTCTCCGGCATGGACAAGTACTACCAGATCGCCCGCTGCTATCGCGACGAGGACCTGCGCCACGATCGCCAGCCGGAGTTCACCCAGATCGACATCGAGGCGTCGTTCGTCAGCGAAGAGGACGTGCGCCTGCTCACCGAAAGCATGCTGAGACGGGTCTTCAACGAGGTGCTCGGGGTGGAACTGGCGGCGTTTCCGGTGCTCGACTACGACGAGGCGATGCGCCGCTATGGCAGCGACAAACCCGATCTGCGCAACCCTCTGGAGCTCGTCGACGTGGCCGACCTGCTGCGCGACGTGGAGTTCAAGGTGTTCAACGCACCCGCCAACGACCCGAAGGGGCGCGTGGTGGCGCTGCGCGCACCGGGCGCCGGCAGCCTGTCGCGCAAGGTCATCGACGACTACACGGACTTCGTCGGCCGCTACGGCGCCAGGGGGCTCGCGTATATCAAGGTGAACGATCGGGCCGCCGGGACCGAGGGTCTGCAGTCCCCGATCCTCAAGTTCCTTCCGGACACCGTGGTCGCCGAAGTGCTCGAGCGCGTCGGCGCCGAAAACGGCGACGTGGTGTTCTTTGGTGCCGACAGGGCCGGCGTGGTCGCCGATTCCATGGGCGCGCTGCGCAATGCGCTCGGCCGCGATCTCGGCCTGATTCAGGAAGGCTGGGCGCCGTGCTGGGTGATCAGCTGGCCGCTGTTCGAGGAGAGCCGGGATGGTCATCTGGCCCCGGCTCATCATCCGTTCACCAGGCCCACCTGCACGCCCGATGCGCTGCTCGCGGATCCGGCGTCGGCGAAGGCGGCGGCCTACGACGTGGTGCTGAACGGCTACGAACTCGGCGGCGGCTCGCTGCGGATCCACGACGAGAGGATGCAGAGCGCCGTATTCGAGGTGCTGGGCATGCGTCAGGAAGCGCACGCGAAGTTCGGCTTCCTGCTGGACGCGCTGAAGTTCGGCTGCCCGCCGCACGGGGGCATCGCCCTCGGCCTCGACCGGCTGGTGATGCTGATGACCGGTACCCAGGCGATTCGCGACGTGATCGCGTTTCCGAAAACCCAGACCGCCGCCTGCCTGATGACCGCCGCGCCGAGCGAGGTGGACGAGGCGCAGCTGCGCGAACTGCATATTCGCGTGCGTAGAGGACGTGAGCAGGAGTGACGGGACAGTAAGCCATGGCTGGACACAGCAAATGGGCCAACATCAAACACAAGAAGGCACGCCAGGACGCGAAGAAGGGCAAGGTCTTCACCAAGATCATCCGTGAGATCACGGTCGCCGCGCGGCTCGGAGGCGGCGATCCGGCGGACAACCCGCGTCTGCGGCTGGCCGTGGACAAGGCCCTCGGCCAGAACATGCCGAAGGACACCATCGAGCGCGCCATCGAGCGTGGCGCCGGAGCCGGTGACGACAGCAACGTCGAGGAACTCACCTACGAAGGTTACGCCCCCGGTGGCGTGGCGATTCTGGTGGAGGCCATGACCGACAACCGCAACCGCACCGTCGCTGAGGTTCGCCATGCGTTCAGCAAGCACGGCGGCAATCTCGGCACCGACGGGTCGGTGGCCTATCTGTTCGCGCGTCAGGGCGTAATCAGCTTCGCCCCCGGCAGCGACGAGGAACGGGTGCTGGAAGCAGCGCTGGAAGCCGGTGCCGATGACGTCGACAGTGAGGACGACGGCAGCATCACGGTGATCACGCCGTGGGAGTCCGTCGGCGAAGTGGCGGCGGCGCTGGAAGCGGCCGGTCTCGCGACCGCCGACGCGGAGGTCGCCATGGTGCCGAGCATCTATGTACCCTGCGACGGGGAGCAGGCCGACGCCGTGCTCGGGCTGATCGAGGCGCTGGAAGATCTCGACGACGTTCAGAACGTCTACAGCAATGGCGATCTCCCGCTGTAGCGGCGGCCGTGGCTGGCCCTTACCGCATCCTCGGCATCGACCCCGGTTCGCGGGCGACCGGCTACGGGGTCGTGGAGCTCACGGCGCGCGGACCCGTGTACCGGGCGAGCGGATGCATCCGCCCCGCTGCCGGCGCATTCGTCGACCGCCTGGGTGAGATCTTCACCGGCGTGGCGAGCCTGATCGATCAGCACGCGCCCGCCGAGATCGCCATTGAGGAGGTGTTCCTCGCCAGCAATCCAGCATCGGCGCTGAAGCTCGGACAGGCCCGTGGGGCCGCCATCGCCGCGGCGGTGGCCGCCGGCCTGCCGGTCTCCGAGTACGCCGCACGGCGGGTCAAGCTGGCGGTGGTGGGGACCGGCAAAGCCACCAAGCCGCAGGTCCAGCACATGGTGCGGGTGCTGCTGAAACTGTCGGGAGAGCCCGCCGCGGATGCGGCCGACGCGCTTGCGATTGCCATTTGTCACGTCAATACTGCGCGCCTGAAACTGTCGTAGGATTGCGCCGTAAATCCATGATCGGCCGAATAGAAGGTCAGCTCGTCGAGATCAGCGACAACGTGATTCTGCTGGCCGTGGGCGGCGTCGGCTACGAGCTGGAGGTCACCCATAACGTGCTCGCCGCGCTGCCGGGCCGGGACAAGGCGCTGCGCCTGTACACCCACTTCGTGGTCCGCGAGGATGCCCAGCAGCTGTACGGATTTTCCTCCCGGGCCGAGCGTGACCTGTTCCGGGTACTGATCCGAATCAGCGGCGTCGGTCCGAAGCTCGCCCTGGCGCTGATTTCCAGCATGAGTCTGGAGGACCTGGCCGGCGCGGTTCGCAACGATGACGTCGACGTTCTGGTCCGAGTTCCCGGTGTCGGCCGCAAGAAGGCCGAGCGGCTGCTGGTGGAGCTGCGCGACAAGCTGCCGGAGACGGTAGCCATCCGACCGTCGACGACGCCGGCGGCCGGGCTCGCCGCGCAGGAAGCAGAAAAGGCGCTGGTATCCCTTGGCTACCGGCCACCGGAAGCGGCGCGCCTGGTGGCGAGCATCAAGAACGACGCGGACGAAACAGCCAGCGCCGAAGTCCTGGTGCGGGCGGCGCTCAAGCGTGTGGCCGGACAGGCCGAGGCGGCATCTTGACCATCGAACCCGACCGCCTGGTGGACGCGTCCACCCGCAACGACGAGGTGCGCTTCGACCGTGCTCTGCGGCCCGTGCGCCTGTCCGAGTACGTGGGCCAGGACGACGTGCGCGAGCAGATGGACATATTCATCCGTGCCGCCCGCGGGCGCGACGAGTCCCTCGACCACACCCTGATATTCGGGCCGCCGGGCCTCGGCAAGACCACGCTCGCGCACATCATTGCCCACGAGATGGGGGTGGCGCTGAAGTCCACGTCCGGACCGGTGCTGGAACGGCCGGCGGAGCTCGCGGCCATGCTCACGAATCTGGAGGCGGGCGACGTCCTGTTCGTCGACGAGATCCACCGTCTGAGCCCGGTGGTGGAGGAAATCCTCTATCCCGCCATGGAGGACTACCAGATCGACATCCTCATCGGTGAGGGGCCAGCGGCACGGTCGCTGAAACTCGATCTGCCGCGCTTCACCCTGGTGGGCGCCACCACGCGTGCCGGGCTCCTGACCTCGCCGCTGCGCGATCGCTTCGGCATTGTGCAACGTTTGGAGTTCTACACTGTCGAACAGCTTTGTCGGATCGTGGTGCGCTCGGCGGGCAAGCTGGGCCTGTCGATCCGTGACGATGGCGCCGAGGAAGTCGCCCTGCGGTCGCGCGGCACGCCGCGCATCGCCAACCGGCTGCTGCGCCGGGTGCGCGACTACGCGGAGGTGCGCGCGGACGGCGTGATCAGCCGCAGCGTGGCGGACGCGGCCCTGGACATGCTCAACGTGGACCGCGAGGGATTCGACGCCATGGATCGGCGCCTGCTGGAAACCATCATCGACAAATTTTCCGGCGGGCCGGTGGGGCTTGATTCCCTGGCCGCCGCCATCAGCGAAGAGCGTGACACCATCGAAGACGTGCTGGAGCCGTTTCTGATCCAGCAGGGCTATCTGATGCGAACGCCGCGCGGCCGAGTAGTTACCGACAAGGCCTACCTGCACTTCGGTCTCACCGGTCCCGGCGGTCCGGGCCGCGGCCAGCCGGCGCTCGATCTGTAGCGCGCGGCGTGTCCGGCTAATCACTAGGAGTCCCCGTGCCCGAGCAGCTTTCCATATTCGAGCTCGTCGCCAACGCCAGCGTGCTGGTGCAGTTGGTCATGCTGGTGCTGCTGATGGCGTCGCTGATCTCCTGGGTGATGATCTTCCAGCGCTGGTTCTTCCTGCGCCGCGTGCAGGGCGAGATCGAGGAGTTCGAGGATCACTTCTGGTCCGGGATCGATCTGCGTCAGCTCTACGGTGAGTTGGCGGACCTCGATTCCCTCACCGGTATCGAGTCGGCGTTCGTTGCCGGATTCAAGGAGTACACGCGGCTCACGGAGGAGGGGTCCGGGGATCCGGACGCGATCATGCAGGGCGTTCAGCGCGCCATGCGCATCGCTCTGACTCGGGAGGAAGAGCGCCTCGAGACCCATCTGCCGTTCCTCGCCACGGTGGGCTCGACCAGCCCCTACGTCGGCCTGTTCGGTACGGTGTGGGGCATCATGAACTCGTTCCGCAGCCTCGCCAACATGACCCAGGCGACGCTGGCTTCGGTGGCGCCCGGCATTTCCGAGGCGCTGGTCGCCACGGCCATGGGTCTGTTCGCCGCCATTCCCGCCGTGATCGGCTACAACCGCTTCTCGGCCCGGGTCGAGGCGTTGATGAAGCGCTACGAGGCCTTCAGCGACGAATTCATCAGCATTCTTCACCGCGTGGCCCACGCGAAGCAGAGCTGAGGACACCATCGCGATGGCCCGCCGCCGCAAACCCATGTCCGAGATCAACGTCGTTCCCTACATCGACGTGATGCTGGTTCTGCTGGTGATCTTCATGGCCACGGCGCCGCTGCTGACCCAGGGGGTGGTGGTCGATCTGCCGGATGCGCCGTCGGAGCCGGTGGAGCAGGACCAGCAGGATCCGCTGGTGATCTCGGTGCGCGCCGATGGCGCGATCTTCGTCAATCTGGGCATTCAGAATGCCGAGGACGAGGGCACCCGGGTAACCGTCTACTCGCTCGAGGACCAGGCCGGAAAGATCCTGCGTGCCCGCGCTGACGTGCCGGTGTACGTGAAGGCCGATCACACCCTGGACTACGGCATGGTCGTGCGGGTAATGACGGTGCTGCAGAAGGCGGGCGCGAAGAGCGTCGGTCTGATTACCGAACCGCCGGACCTGGCGGAGGGCTGAAATTCCCGTGGTCGTCGCCATCCGGCAGTACAGTGTGCCGTTGTTGCTGGCGCTGGTCCTGCATCTGGGCGCTGCCGCGGCTCTCTACGGCAACTGGAATCCGAGCACCCGCGAAACGCGGATCATCGAGCCGCCGAAGGCGGTGCAGTCGACGCTGGTGATGCTGGAGCCGAAACCGGCGCCGGCGAAGCCCAAGCCTCAGCCCGTGCCCACGCCGCAGCCGGCGCCGAAGCCTGAGCCAGAACCGACACCGAAGCCGAAGCCCGAGGCAAAACCGCAGCCGGATATCGACGCCGAGCGGCGCCGAGCCGAAGAGCAGGCGAGGCGCGAAGCCGAAGACAAGGCGCGGCAGGAGCGCCTGGATGCGCTCGCCCGGACCGCGTTTCAGGATGCGCTGGAAAGCGAGGCGTCGGAGCTCGCCGAGATCGAGGCTGAGGCCGTCGAGGCGGTGGCCCAGAGCTACCGCCAGGGTATCTATCAGGCCGTGGTGGCGAACTGGTCGCGGCCGCCGTCTGCACGCAATCGCATGGAGGCGAAGCTGCTGGTCGAACTGGTGCCTACCGGCGACGTGGTCGGAGTGACCGTGCTGGAATCCAGCGGCAACACGGCCTTCGACCGCTCCGCGGAGGCAGCGGTGCGCAAGGCCAGACGATTTGAAGTTCCCAAGGAGCCGGACATCTTCGAGGAGCATTTCCGGCGCTTTTCCCTGTTGTTCCGACCGGAGGATCTGTTGCGGTGAGAATACTGGCAGTCACGTGTTTGGTCCTGTTGTGCTCCGGCCTGGCGGCCGTCGCGATGGCGGCGGAGACGCTCGACACGATCATCGTCGACCAGGGCTACGACAAGCAGACGCGCATTGCCGTCGTGCCTTTCGAGCGCGGTCCGGAGTTTGCCGACCAGCAGGAGATGTCGGAGATCGTCGGCTTCGACCTGGCGCGCAGCGGCCAGTTTGCGGCGCTGGAACGCAGCAACATGCTGTCGTTTCCGAGCCGCCCGGATCAGGTTTTCTTCCGCGACTGGAAGGTGCTCGGCATGGAGTACGTGGTGATCGGCAATCTCACCACCATGGCCAACGGCAACACCCGGGCGCGCTACTGGCTCTACGACGCCGTCAACGAACGCCAGATGCTTGCTGGTGAGGTGTCCGGCACCCGCGCCCAGTGGCGCGATCTGGCGCACCGTGTGGCGGACGAGGTGTTCGAGGCCATCACCGGAATCCGCGGTGCGTTCTCAACCAGGATCCTCTATGTGCTCGGCAAGAACCCGGGCTCGCCGGCGGCGACCTATTCCCTCGAAATGGCGGATGCAGACGGCGAACGTTCGCGCACTCTGTACGCTTCCCGGGAGCCGATCATGTCGCCGAGCTGGGGCCCGGACGGGCGCCGCGTCGCATTCGTGACCTGGCAGGACAGCCGCCAGATCGTCGTCATCCAGGACGTCGCCACGGGGGTTCGCGAGACCTTCTCCCGGTTCAGCGGAATCAACGGTTCGCCCATTTTCTCGCCCGATGGGCGCAGCCTGCTCATGGTGCTGTCGCGGGACGGCAATCCCGAGATCTACCTGATGAATCTGGCGGACAAGAGCCTGCGGCGCCTGACCCGCCATCACGCCATCGATACCGAGCCGAGCTTCTCGCCGGACGGCCGTTACGTTCTGTTCACCTCGGATCGCGGCGGGGCACCGCAGATCTACCGCCTGGAGCTGTCGACCAACCTGGTGGAACGGCTGACCTTCGAGGGCGCCTACAACGCCCGGGCGCGGTTGCTGCCCGACGGCAAGCATCTGGTCTATGTCCATCGACGCAGTGGCAGCGACTACATCGCCTGGCAGGATCTCGAGCGCGGTGACGTGCGCGTACTCACCGGCACCTCGCTGGGACGTGACGAATCGCCCTCGCTGGCGCCCAACGGCACGATGTTAATGTATGCGACGCAGGATCGGGGGAGAGGTATACTCGCCGTCGTCTCGATCGACGGCAGGGTCAAGTATCGCCTTCCGTCCTCCTCGGGAGACGTCAGGGAACCGGCCTGGTCTCCATTTCTCGATCTCGGGATGTGATCGGGAACCGACCAACGCCAAGCTACCTCGACAAATCAAGAACGACAAATCAAGAACGACAAGCAAGAAAAGCCATCAACAGAGTCGCTGTGTACAAAGAGCAAGTGGAGCGCTTCATGACAACACTGTGGTCCCGGAATTTTCTGGTCCTGCTGCTGGGCGGTCTGATCGTCGCCGGCTGCGCGGGGTCCGGAACGCAGAGACTGCCGACGGAGCCGTCGGCGGAGCCGGTGGAGACCCCGGACACCACCCCGCCACCCACGTCGACGTCCTCGCGTCTGGAAGTGGACGAGAACATGAACCCGTACATTCCGGGCACGACGCGGCTGATGGAGCGTACCTTCTACTTCGCTTACGACCGTTCGGTGTTGAGCCCCGACGATCTGGCGACCCTGGAGATGCACGCCACGTTCATGCGCAACAACCCCGACCGCAGCGTGGTCGTCGAAGGTCACGCCGACGAGCGCGGAACCCGTGAGTACAACCTGGCGCTCGGTGAACGTCGTGCGGATTCGATCCGCACCTTCCTGTTGTCGTCCGGCGTGTCATCGCGCCAGGTCGAGATCGTCAGCTACGGCGAGGAGCGCCCGGAGGATCCGGGCCACGACGAATCGGCCTGGGCCCGCAGTCGTCGCGCCGTGCTGATCTACCGCTGATTCCCGTGGTTGCCGTCATGTCTCAGGTTGCATCACGCGCTGGATCTTTCGCAGCGCTGGGCGCCGCTGTGGTGCTCGGGCTGACCTCGCTGACCGCCGCCGCGGCGGTCCCGGTGGAGGAGTCCGTGGGCAACGCGCGCCCGTCCGACTACACGACCATGCGGCAAGCGTCGCCGGCGCCGGGATCCGGCGCCATCGATACCCGGGCCATGGATTCCAGTGCGGGCGACACCGGGCAGTCCAGCCGTCTCGGTGAGCTGTTCTACCAGCTGCAGGTGCTGCAGCAGGAAGTTCAGGACCTGCGTGGTTTGGTCGAGGAGCAGAACTACCGGCTCGAGCGCCTGGCGCGGGATCAGCAGGAGCAGTATCTGGATCTGGACCGGCGCATGCAGGCGCTGCGCGGCGGCGGAGCTGCGACGTCGCCGGCAAGTGCCGGCGAACCCGGCAGCGGCGTCGCCGTGCCCGGCGGCGGGCGGTCTCCCGCGCCCGGCCCCACGGCCGGCTCGATGAGCGAGCGCGAGGCCTACACGGCGGCCTTCGATCTGATGAAGCAGCGTCAGTTCGATGCCTCGGCGGCCGGGTTCCGGGCGCTGATCCAGAATTTCCCGAACGGCGCCTACACGCCAAACGCCTTCTACTGGCTCGGCGAGCTGCAGCTCGCCCAGGACGATGTCGAGGCTGCGCGTCAGTCGTTCGCCCAGGTGGTCAATCTCTATCCGGACCATCAGAAGGTGCCGGATGCGCTGTACAAGCTCGGCGTGGTCTACCACCGGCTCGGCGATGTCGCCCGCGCCCGTGAGTACCTGAACCAGGTGCGCCGCGACTTCCCGCAGTCCTCTGCCGCCGGTCTGGCGCAGACCTACCTGGCCGAACTGTAGCGCGCGCTTTCCCGGCAACAGGAGGGGCCGCATTGAGCGCCCGGCTTCGGATAACGGAAATCTTTCTGTCGCTGCAGGGCGAGACCACGTTCACCGGTCTGCCCACGGTGTTCGTGCGTCTGACCGGCTGTCCGCTGCGCTGCGGCTACTGCGATACGGCCTACGCTTTCAACGGCGGCGCCATGCGCGCGGTGGCCGACATCGTCGCGGAGGTGGCGGGGTACCGCGTCCGCCACGTCACTGTCACCGGCGGGGAGCCGCTCGCTCAGCCGAACGCGCTGCCCCTGCTGCGCGCGCTGTGCGACGCCGGCCACACGGTCTCGCTGGAGACCAGCGGCGCGCTGGACGTCTCCGGCGTGGACCCCCGGGTCGCGCGCATCATCGATCTGAAGACGCCGGGTTCCGGCGAGGTCGCTCGCAACCTGTGGACCAACCTGGACCACTGCACCTCCAGGGACCAGATCAAATTCGTGATCTGCGATCGTGCCGACTACGATTGGGCGCGTCTCAAGTGCGACGAGCACAGGCTCGGCGAACGCGTGGGCGAGGTGCTGTTCTCGCCATCGACCGGGCAGCTGTCGGCGCGCGACCTGGCGGACTGGATCGTTGCCGATCGCCTGCCGGTGCGTCTCCAGGTGCAGCTGCACAAGCTGCTCTGGGGCGACCAGCCGGGCCGCTGAGGAAGTCATGTCGACGCGCCATCCTGCCAGAGCCGTGGTCCTCGTGTCCGGCGGCCTCGATTCCGCCACCTGCCTGGCGATCGCCCGCGATCAGGGATTCGAGTGCCACGCGTTGTCGTTCGCCTACGGGCAGCGTCACGCGGTGGAACTGCGCGCGGCGGCCCGGGTTGCCGAGCGCGGAGGTGCGGCAACCCATCGGGTAATGACCATCGATCTGGCGGCCTTCGGCGGTTCGGCACTCACCGACAGCACGATCGCCGTGCCGGAGCAGCCGACCGCGGGCATTCCGATCACCTACGTGCCGGCGCGCAACACCATCTTCCTGTCGCTCGCGTTGGCGTTTGCCGAGGTGCTCGATGCGCGCGACATCTTCATCGGCGTCAACGCCGTGGACTATTCGGGTTACCCCGACTGCCGAGGCGAGTTCATCCGCGCCTTCGAGGCGATGGCGGCGCTGGCCACCCGAGCTGGAGTCGAAGGCGCGCCGACGCGCATACACACGCCGCTCATCGATCTGTCCAAGGGCGACATCGTCCGCCGCGGCGTCGAGCTCGGCGTCGATTACGCTGCCACGGTGTCCTGCTATCAGCCAACCGCCGAAGGAGCCGCCTGCGGGCGCTGCGAGAGCTGCAGGCTGCGGCGCGGAGGGTTCGCAGCCGCCGGTGTGGCAGACCCCACCCTCTACGCTGGTTGAGGCCGGTGCCGCGCCGGTGCCGCGCGGGCGCCGCGCGGGCAGCGCCCGGTGGCCTTCAGCGGCGGCCGAGATCGATGAGCTTGCGACAGGTCACCGCGTACAGAGAGAAGTCGGTGGTGCTGGCGTGCTGGGCATCCTCGATGATGTGGCTCCAGCCCGCCGTAAGGGTCGGATTGGCGTTCAGCCAGGCGTCCACGTCGCCGCCGCTCTCCTGGTGCACCAGCGCCGCCAGGTTGCCCTGCTGCATCACCATGTCGTCGATCAGCGAATCCCGCTCCATCGTCTGCCAGTGGCTGTTTGGCGGGAACTGGGCGAGGCGACCGATCAGCCATTCGAGACTGAGGCGATCGCCGAGCACCCCGTAGACGCGCACCAGTTCGGTGGGTTGAGCGCCGCAGCGCTCGGCGGCGGATATCACGGTCAGCGCCGTCGCGAGGTCGGCGGAGCCGGCCAGTTCGTCCGCTGCCGCCTCCGGAAGACCATGCTCCCTCAGCTGCTTCAGGCGCGCGTCGCGCTGGGCCCTAACGGCCGCGCTGAACAGCCAGTCGCGCTCGCTGCGCAGCGCTTCGATTGCGCTGCGATAGCGCTGCGATAGCGTGACGACGTCCAGGTTGCCGCGTTCGTGGCGCAGCAGCCAGCGGGTCGCCCGCCGCCCCAACCGTACGAGCTCGGCAAGGGCCTCGAGGCGCGTGTTGGCATCGACTCCGGGCAACGTTTCGATCTGGCGGAATCGATCGCGCAGACGGAAGCAGGCGGCGGCAGCGAGATAGCCGCGCAGGGTCTCCTCGACGCTGGCGCCGACGAACTCCATCAGGTGGGTGATGAAGGTCACCCCCATGTGATGCACCACGTCGTTGGCGAGCTGGGTGGCTATGATCTCCCGGGCCAGCCGGTGGCTTCGGATCGACTCGGGGTAGCGCTGTTCCAGCAGAGCCGGGAACGGCTCGAAGATCTCCGCAGCGATGGCTGGATCCTCGTGGATGCGGGTCCGGTTCAGCGCGTTCTTGGCGTGGGTCTTGGCGAATGCCATCAGCACGGCGAGCTCCGGTCGCGTCAACGTCTCACCCCGACTCCAGCGCTCCAGCAGCTGCTCGTCGCCGGGCAATCCCTCGAGCGCCCGGTCGAGCTGCTCGGTGCTCTCCATCAGCGCGATGAAACGCTGGTACTCGGCGGGATGGTCGCGGACCTGCTGGCTGGCCAGACTCAGCATCTGAGCCTGACGGAAGTTGTTGGTCAGCACCAGATCGCCCACCTCGTCGGTCATGTCCTTGAGCAGCCGGTTGCGGTGCTTCTCGGTGAGCTCGCCCTCCGTCACCAGGTGGTTAAGGGCGATCTTGATGTTCACCTCGTGGTCGGAGCAGTCGACGCCGGCGGAGTTGTCGATGAAGTCCGTGTTGATGGATCCGCCGGCGCGGGCGAATGCCACCCTGCCGAGCTGGGTGACGCCGAGATTGCCTCCTTCGCCGATCACCTGGCAGCGCAGTTGCTCGGCGTCGACCCGCAGACCGTCGTTGGCGCGGTCACCGACATCGACGTGGGATTCAGCCGCGCCTTTCACGTACGTGCCGATGCCGCCGTTCCAGATCAGACCCAGCGGAGCCTTGAGCAGAGCGTGGATCAGCTCGTCCGGCGACAGGCTGTCGGCTTCGATCGCAAAGCGCGATTTCACTTCCTCGGTGAGGGTGATCGACTTGCTGTTGCGGCTGTGCACGCCGCCGCCGGCGGAAATGAGCGAGGGCTCGTAGTCCGTCCAGCCGGAGCGGGCCAGCGCGAACAGCCGGCTGCGCTCCTCGAAGGACGCGGCCGGGTCGGGATCGGGATCGAGAAAGATGTGCCGGTGGTTGAAGGCGGCCACCAGCTTGATGCTGCGGGACAGCAGCATGCCGTTGCCGAACACGTCGCCGGACATGTCGCCGATGCCGAGCACCGTGACCGGATCGTTCTGCACGTCGATGCCGCGCTCGGCGAAGTGCCGCTGCACGGAAACCCAGGCGCCCCGGGCGGTGATGCCCATGGCTTTGTGGTCGTAGCCGTTGGAGCCGCCGGAGGCGAAGGCGTCGCCGAGCCAGAACGCGTAGTCAGCGGCTACGGCGTTGGCGATGTCGGAAAAGCTGGCCGTACCCTTGTCGGCCGCCACGACCAGGTAGGGATCGGAACCGTCGTGGCAGCGCACGCCGGGCGGATGCACGACCTCGCCCTCCACCACGTTGTCGGTGATGTCGAGCAGGCCGCGGATGAAGTCCTGGTAGCAGGCGACCCCCTGCTGGCGGAACGCGTCCGGGTCCTCGGCACCGTGGCGGACGATGAAACCGCCCTTCGCGCCGGTGGGAACGATCACCGCGTTCTTCACCGTCTGAGCTTTGACCAGGCCCAATACCTCGGTGCGGTAGTCTTCGGCACGGTCCGACCAGCGCAGGCCGCCGCGGGCGATTGCGCCTCCGCGCAGATGCACGCCTTCCATACGCGGCGACGCCACGAAGATCTCGAAGGCGGGGACCGGCTTCGGCAGGTCGGCTATCTCCCGGGGCTTGAGTTTGATCGACAGGTACGGACGCGGTTCGCGGCTCTGCGGATCGACGCGGTAGTAGTTGACCCGCTGGGTCGCGCGCATCAGCGCCAGGTAGCGGCGCAGGATACGGTCCTCGTTGAGCAGCGCGACGCCGTCGAAGAGGACCGCGAGTTCCGTTTCCAGCGTCGCCAGCGTATCCGTCGCGTCGGCCGCCGGATCGAATTTCGACTCGAAATAGCGCACCAGCGTCTCGGCGATGCGCGGATGCTTCGCCAGGGTGTCGCTGATGAATTCCTGGCTGAAGCCGAAGCGGATCTGCTTCATGTAGCGGGCGTAGGTCCGCAGCACGTTTACCTGGCGCCAGTCGAGTCCGGCGGCCAGCAGCAGGCGGTTGTAGCGGTCGTCGTCGACGGCTCCGGACCAGACGCGTTCGAAGGCTTCGGCGAAACGGGTGCCGATCTCGCGCAGGTCGAGCGGGTCCGGATAGAGCAGGTCGAAGTCCAGCAGCGCGGCCAGCGGCTGGCCGGCGCGCTCGACGTTGTAGGGGTGCTCCGAGCAGATCCGCAGGCCCATGTTCTCGAGCGTGGCGACGACGTCGGACAGGGGCAGCGTCGAGCCCCGGTGAAAGATTTTCAGATGCAGGCTCTGCGCCGGTTCTTCCGGGCGCCGGTAGAAATAGCTGGCGAGAGGCCGCTTCTCGCTCAGGCGCTCGATGACGTCGAGGTCTTCCACCGCGGTCTCGACGCTGTAGCGCTCGCGGTAGCTGGCCGGGAAGCCGAGCGCGTAGTCGCGGCCGATCTCGCGGCTGCGCGACTCGCCGAAGCGCTCCACCAGGGCCCCCTGCAGGTCGGCGTTCCAGTCCCGGGTCACGGAGACCAGGCGCGCCTCCAGGGCTTCCTCGTCGATGTCGGGCGTGGCGCCCGGACGGATCCGCAGGGTGATCTGCAGCCGCACCAGAATGGACTCGCTGAAATACGGCTCGAAGTCGGAATCCACGGCGTCGTAGGTCTCTGCCAGGATCTCCTGGATGCGCAGCCGCGACTGGGTGCTGTAGAGATCCCGGGGCAGGAAGATCAGGCAGTGCACGAACAAGCCGTAGGGGTCGTGGCGGACGAACAGCCGGGTCCGGCGCCGTTCGTGGATGTAGGTGATGCCCATGGCCGTTTCGAACAGCTGATCCTCGGCGATCTGAAACAGCTCGTCCTTCGGGTAGGTGGACAGCACCTGATGCAGCACCTTGCCGTCGAAGCCGGTCGGGTCGAGCCCGGAACGCTCCACCACGTGGCCGACCTTGCGGCGCACCAGCGGAATGTTCTCCGGACGCTCCAGGTACACGCGCGACGTGTACAGGCCGAGAAAGCCATGCTCCCCTACCACGTTGCCCGAGGCATCGAACTTGCGGATGCCGATGTAGTCCGGGTAGGCCGGCCGGTGCACGCGGGACTTGGTCCCCGACTGAGAGAACGACAGCACGCTGGGTGCGAGCAGAAAGGCGCGCACCCGGTCGCTCTGCTCGGACAGTTGCCGCGGCGTGGCGGTGCGGCGGTTGCGCATCACGCCGAGAGGCTGGGTATCGTCCTGACGGATGGTGCCGTCGCTGTAGTCGAAGCTGCGGTAGCCGAGGAAAGTGAAGTTGTTCTGCGGCAGCCATTGGAGGAAAGCCAGCACCTCTTCCATCTCTTCCCGGGGCAGTGGCGGCGGCGCCGTCTTCAGCACGCCGGTGAGCTCGACGAGTCGGCTCTTGATGGCCGGGAAGTCCGCGACCGCGGCCTGCACGTCGGTCAGCGACGCTTCCAGCCGGGTGATCAATTCCGGGAGTTCCGCTTCCGCGATGCGGTCTATCTCGGCGTAGATGAATACTTCGCGCTGGGCTGCGGTGCGGTCCGTCGACAGCTTGACCACACCACCGTCGTCGTCGCGTTCGGTCGACAGCACCACGTTGCCGAGGTGATGGACCACCAGGCCGTCGTGGGACAATGCCATGAGCACCGAGTCGGTGACGAAGGGCATGTCCGGCGTCATGACCCGGACCACGGTGTAGCGCGAATGCCAGCCGTCGCGGGCGACGTTCGGGTTGCTGACGAGCATGTCGGTGGCGGCCGGGTCGCGGCGTCGGAACGCGTTCCAGGACTCGATGCTGGCGGCGGAATCGTTGTGGGCGTCGCGCGGCAGCAGATCCTGCTCCGGGATCCGTGACCACCACAGGCGGGTGAAATCCAGCAGCAGGGGGTCGTCTTCCTCCGCGCGTTCCCGGACGGAATCCAGAAGGATGCGGATCTGCTCGCTGTTGTCGCCGATCACGATGGGCCTGTTGCTGGAATGTGCAAGCCCATTCTAGTTCAGTCGGATTGATTGGTGGGTCGTCTGGGGCTCGAACCCAGGACCAACGGGTTAAAAGCCCGGTGCTCTACCAGCTGAGCTAACGACCCTTTGAGGAATCGAGAGAAAAAACGAGCGCGCATTCTATGTCCCGGGTGCCAAGTAAACAACCCTGGCGAGCGGACCCGCGCCCGGGCCCGGGCGTGGCTCAGTCCGGACGCTCCGCAAGCGCCAGAATCTGCGCTTTGGTGGCTTCGTCTGCCGGGTAAAAGGTCTCCACGGACAGCTCTTCGATGGTGATGTCCCGGGGCGCGCCGAAGTGGGCGAGCATGGTGAACAGGGCATAGGTCTGCGGGCCTGAGCGCATGATCATGTTCACGGCCGGCGCCGGCGGCGTGCTCCAGTCCGGGGCGCGCCATGCCGCGGGCGCGCCGTGCGTGTTGAGAATCTCGTCGATCAGGCCAGGCAGCAGCGGGTCGTTGGGATTGATCAGCAGCGCTCGCCGGGCGCGCTGCAGGAAGCTGTAGATCAGCTCCTCCCAGTTGACTATGTAGGGCCGCAGGGCGCGCTGATCCAGACACAGGCGCACCATCTGGAACTCGGCCGGGCTGCCGATGGCTTCGATGGCGGCGACGGGGTCGACGAACTGACCGAAGAAGCGCAGCGCCCCCGGGTTGGCCATGACCATGTTCCAGCGCCCATCGAGGACGATGGCGGGGTACGGGTCGTGGTGATCGAGGGCGAGCTGCAGGGCTTCGCGAAACAGACTCATCGCGCCGCTGTCGATGGTGGCTTCTCCGTAGATGGGGGCGAAGCCGCTGCGCTGCAGCAGCGCGTTTCGCTCGCGCAGGGGGATGTCCAGGGCGTCGGACAGCGCGACCACCGTGGGTCGGCCGGGACGTGCGCGACCGGTCTCGAGAAAGCTGATGTGGCGCTGCGAGATGCCCGAGCGTCCGGACAGCGCCAGCTGGGACAGCCGTCGGTGCTGGCGCCAGTGGCGCAGCAGGTGGCCGAAGTCCGGGCGGTTGTACAGCGCGGCGGGTGTGCTCACGATGCGGCGGCTCCGAGGGTCCGGATTGCAGTGTAGCGCGCCAGGGCGGTGGTTTCATTACCTGAAAGGTAATTGTTTTCATTACGCCGTGCACGTAACGTGTCCCACCTGTGACTCGTCCGGGAGGTGACGATGAAGGCTGTCTATCTGTCGCTCGCGGTCGTCGGCGCCGTGGTGCCCGGCGCCTTCTTTGCCGCGCACTTTGCCGGCAACGGCTACGGCCTGATCGCGTTTCTCGAGGCGGTGTCTGCGACGCCGGCGGCATCGGGCTTCGCCGCCGATGTGCTGATCTCCTCCGTCGCGTTGTGGGCGTTCCTGTTCGCCAGTGGCGACGGCCGGCGGGCATGGCTCATCGTGCCGTTGAACCTGTTCATCGGGCTGTCCTGTGCGCTGCCCGTCTACCTGTACCTGAGGTTGCGCGCGGCATAGCCGCTGCCGTCGCACAACGCTTGCCTGCGTTGCGGGCCGGGCGGCGCCCGGCGCCGGCGCCGGCGCCGGTACCAGCGTCGACCCGGCCAGGTGGTAACGCTAGACTCCGGCCATGCGGGAATTGCGCGATGCCAATCTGGTTTTCCGGGCACTGATCATCACGGGCCTGATCGGCTTCGGCTTCTTTCTCGCCGAGCAGTACGGCCTGGTGAGCCTGGCGTTGGACTCCGATCGCAGCTACATCTCCTACGGGATCTTTGCGATCTACGTCCTCGCCAGCGCCCAGTGGTTGTGGCTGGCCAGTGCGCTCGGTCGCGAGCGGCGCGACTTCGCCGCGCTGGAAACCTCACTTGCCGCCAACGAAACCCTCGAGCCGATCGGTGACGGTCTGCTGTCCGGCTTTCTCGCCAACTTCGCACACAAACGCGACGGCGACTCGAGCGCACTGCTCGAGGCGTTCGGCGACGAGCTGGCCAACCGGCACGCGCTTGGACACTTCGCCAGCGACGTGTTGTTGAAGCTGGGGCTGCTCGGCACGATCGTCGGCTTCATTCTGATGCTGCTGCCGGTCGGCGAAGTGACCGCCTTCGATCCGAGCCTGATGCAGAAGCTGCTGGCCTCCATGAGCGGCGGTATGGCGGTTGCGCTCTACACCACGCTCGCCGGTCTGATCACCAGCACGCTGCTGAAGATCCAGTATCACCTGCTGGACGCCTCTGCAGCAGAGCTCGTGACCCGGCTCGCCGTGCTGGTGGATACGAAGCTCAGATCCGGTGCGACCGGTGTGACATCCGGTGCGACGTCCGGTGCGACGTCCAGTGCGACATAGCATCTATCGGCAGGACGAATCCCAGGACGGCTTCATCGACCTGCTGTTCAACGCGCTGCTGGGCTTTGCGTTCATGTTCGTCACCGCGTTCGCGCTGATGAGCGACCCGACCCAGACCGGCAGGATCGAGTCCAAGGCCGAGGTTCTGATCTCCGTGCGCTGGGCCGATCGGCACCCGGACGACGTCGATACCCTGGTCGAAGGGCCGCAGGGCAATCTGGTCTGGTACCACAATCGCGACTCGGGGCTGATGCATCTGGATCGCGACGATCGCGGCCTGTTTGCCGACCGGATCGTGCTCGACGGGGTCGAGGTGTCGAACCCGATCAATCAGGAAACGGTGACCATCCGCTCGCTGCAGCCGGGCGAGTACGTGGTGAACTTGCTGCACTACCGGTCGAACTACAGCGAGCCGCTGCCGGTGACGGTAACGGTCGAGAAGCTGAACCCGACCGTGACGCTGGTGTACTACGGCGCCCACGAGCTGCGCGGCGCCGGTGACGAGCAGACGGCCGTGCGCTTCAGCGTCGGCGCCGACGGTTCGATCACCGGTACCTCGGAGCTGGCCAAGCCGTTGCTGACCCGGATACTCCAGGACAAGTCGTGAGCGGCGTCGTCCTCGTGCTGGCGCTCAGCTACGTCGCGGTCGCGGCGCTGCTGCTCAATCTCAACCTGGCGACTCCGTACAGGCCGTGGATCAAGTTCAGCGCCATCGCGCTGGTGAGCGCGCTGTATCTGGCGAGCTGGCAGGGCCTGCACGGTCTGCTCGGCTGGGCGTCGCCGGATCCGCTGCCGGATGAGTTTCGCGTGTTGTGGATCACCATCGATGAGCCCGTCGTCGACTCGACCGAGCCGGGCGGGATCTTCTTCTGGGTACGCCGGCTCGACGAAGCCGGGCTGCCGATCGGCGCGCCCCGCGCCCATCGGATTCCCTGGGGCGAAGACGCGGCGGAAGCCGCTCAGGATGCGCTGCAGCGCATGAACGAAGGCGAACTGCTGAACGGACGCATGGGCCGCAACCTGGTTCAGGAAGCAGCGTCCGACGACTCCGGCGCCGACTACATCGGCGAGGGCTCGGTGACCGGCGACGGCGGCGCAACGCCGGACTTCGAGTTCGTCCGCGTACCGCCGCCGGCCCTGCCGGCCAAAGGCTCCGGCTGAAAGCCATCACAACTAGGGAACCTAGTTCAACCAGGTGAGCTGCGCTTCCTCTTTGTTGCCGAGCGCGGTCTCCCGGTCCTCGTGGGCACGCGCGCGCACATAGTCGTGAATGCGCTCGGAGTCTTCCACCGTCAGCACGTCGGCGAACGACGCCATGCCGGTGCTGGAAAGCAGACCTTCCAGCACGATCCTGTTGAACGCTTCGTGTGAGCCCGGGCTCATCTTGCGCAGATCGGGTATGGAGCCGCCGGAACGCGCGACCAGGCCATGACAGAACGCGCAGTAGGTGTTGTACGTGCGCTCGCCGCGGGCGATGTCTTCGACGCTGACGTCGGCCATGACCTGCTCAGGTATGGTGGTGTCCACGGCATTGGGAATCGGCAGCTCCACCGCGCCTCCCAGCTTGAACACCAGCATCCTGCCGTAGTTGCCGTACACCAGCGACGCATGCTTGGCGACCGGGTCAAGGGGCTCGCCGGCAAACAGGTCGCCACCGCCCGAACCGGTGAGGATCGACACGTACTGGGTTCCGTCGATCTCGAAGGTGATGGGCGGTGCCAGCATCGAGGTGTAGGTATTGAACTGCCACAGCACTTCGCCCGTCGACTTGTCGTAGGCACTCAGATAGCCGAGCGCGTCGCCCTGGAACACCAGCCCCCCGGCCGTGGCCAGCACGCCGCCATTCCAGTAGTGGGGGATTTCCACCACCCACTTGTCTTCGCCGGTGAGCGGATCGAACGCTTTCAGATAACCTTTCGGCGTCGGCTGATCGTCGATGTTGTTGACGAACAGCTGGGCGATGGCGCCGAACTCGAGACCCGTGTTCCAGCCGCCTGGGTTGCGTTTGTACAGTCCGGTTTTCTGCCAGTCCTCCGACATGCCGTAGATCAGCGGATTGTCCTGCGCGGGGATGTAAACCACGCCGTCTTCCACGTCCACCGACATTGCCTGCCAGTTATGCGCGCCCAGCGGACCCGGCAGAATCCACTTCTCCTGGTCCTTGTAGTCCAGCGCCGGATTCTCGACCGGCCGGCCGGTCTGGGTGTCGACGTGGGTGGCCCAGGTGACCGTGGCGTAGGGGTTGGCGCGCAGCAGCTTGCCGTTGCTGCGATCGATCACGTAGAAGAAACCGTTCTTCGGCGCCTGCAGCAGCACCTTGCGCTGCTCGCCGTCCACTTCCATGTCTGCCAGGGCGATGTCCTGCACGGCCGTGTAGTCCCAGTTGTCGCCGGGCGTGGTCTGGTAGTACCACTTCATGCGCCCGGTATCGGCATCGAGCGCGACGATGGAAGACAGGAACAGGTTGTCGCCGCCGCCGGGCGAACGGATGGCGCGCGTCCACGGGGAGCCGTTGCCGACGCCCAGATAGACGTTGTTGAAATCGGGATCGTAGACGATGGAGTTCCACACCGTGCCGCCGCCGCCGATTTCCCACCAGTTGCCGCCCTTCCAGGTTTTCGCCGCGGCTTCCAGTTCCGGATTTTCGAACGGCAGTGAGGGATCGCCCGGCACCGTGTAGAAGCGCCATACCTGCTCACCGGTTTTCGCGTCGTAAGCGGTGACGTAACCGCGTACGCCGAATTCGGCGCCGCCGTTGCCGATGAAGATCTTGCCGCGGGCGGCGCGCGGTGCGCCGGTGATCGTGTAGAACCGATCGCGGTCGATGATGGTGTCCACTTCCCAGACCTTTTCGCCGCTTGCGGCGTCGAGCGCGATCAGCCGACCATCCAGGCTGCCGACGTAGACGCGGCCTTCATAGACCGCGACGCCGCGGTTGACGACGTCACAGCAGGCGCGTCGCCCCCACTCTCCCGGTACTGCCGGGTCGTACGTCCAGACCCGTTCGCCGGTCACGGCGTTGACCGCGTACACGCGGCTCCACGCGCTGGTGAAAAACATGATGCCGTCCACCACGATCGGCGTCGCTTCCTGGGCCCGGTTGGTGCCCATGTCCTGATACCAGGCCAGTCCGAGCTGATCGACGTTGTCCCGGTTGATTGCCGTCAGCGGCGAGAAACGCTGCTCTTCGTAGGTGCGGCCATACGCCAGCCAGTTGCCGGGCTCGGTTTCTGCGGCGTTGATGCGCGCGTCGTCGATGAGGCCGATGGTTGGCTCGGCAGCCGGTGCCGGCGTGCTGCTGCTGGCTGCGGGCGCCGGCGCGGTGTCCGGCTCGTAGAAATAGAAGTAGTAGACGAACGCGGCGGCAATGGCCGCCACCAGCCAGATGACAGTGCGCTGCATGATCTTCCCCTCTTCCCTGAGGGCGCATCATAGACCGAGGTTCGGCCGGGCGCGATGGCGTCGCGGTCGGCGGCGAGCTTCCGGTCAGGGGTCGAGCCGATGGCGCTCGGTGTGCGTCAGCAGGAAGTCCCAGATCTGCCGGTTCAGGACGTCGTCGTGGGCTTCCGCCCAGGCGTGCAGATCGATGAGCAGGTGCAGTCCCTCGGCGTGCAGGGCGTCCACGTCGCTCAGGCGCAGGCTCGCCGGGGCGCGCTCGCGGAAGGCGTCCCGAGCCGGACGTCCGACCGGGTCGGCGTCCGCGCGGCAGGCGCCGAACAGGGCCTGCATCTCGTCGATGTCGGTCATGCGGGTGGCGACCGCACGCTCGCTTTCCAGGGCCAGCGCCCCGAGCAGCATCGCGATCATGCCGCTGTTGGCCATTGCGTAGCGGGAACTGGTTTCCGGGGCGATGGAGCCGGCCAGCTTTGCAGCCAGGTCGGCCAGGCCCTGGGCCAGGCGCGGAATCAAACCAGCGGCTCCGCGTAGCGCCCGGCGGGCTCCGGGTGCAGGCGATCCACCAGTATCCGGTTCTGGCGGTCGGTCATCAGCCAGCCGGCCACGGCGAGGATCGGCTCCTTGGCCTCGCCGTTGGCGAAGTCCTCGGTGGACGAGATCCAGATCGCCAGGCCTTTGACTGAGGCGAACACCTGCCACCAGCGGAACGCAGCGCGGTCGACGGTGAATCCGCTGGCCCGTTCCCAGCACGCCATGGCCGTCTCTCTGGGGAGCAGGCCGCCGGCCAGGGTGCGCTCCGGCCATGCCCACAGCGGGTCCATGGACCAGGCCAGATCCTCCAGCGGGTCGCCGACGTGGGCCATCTCCCAGTCGAGCACGCCATGGATGACGCCCTGGCCGTCGAACAGGAAGTTGCCCGAGCGGAAGTCGCCGTGCACCAGCGCCAGGCGCGGTCCGGGCGGCGGCAGATGGCGGCGCAGCCAGCGGATGGCGGCCTGGGCGACCGGTTGCGGGTGCAGGGCGTCGCTGTCGATGACGCCGGCCCAGTAGTCGAGTTCACGGGCCGCCGGGTGTTCCGGCAGGTCCATGAACTCACTGACCCCGAGGGCCGTCACGTCCATGGCCGCGAGCCGACCCATCAGGGTCCACAAGCCCTCACCGATGCGCGGTCGCTGGTCGGCGTAGGCCGGGTCGGCCAGCGCCGCCACCGCGCTCTCGCAGCCGCCGATCTCGGCCATGACCGAGAACGGCCGCTCGAGGTGGCCCGGATCCTCTTCGAGAATCAGCGGTTCCGGCACCGGAAAACCCGCGGCGTAGACGGCTTCGTAGGTGCGGTACTCCAGTGACCGTTCGGTGTCGATGAGGCTGGACTTCGGGTCGCGGCGCAGGATCACGCCGCGTTCGCCGGCGCCCGTGCGCAGGGCCACGCGGTAGGTCTCCCGGGACGCGCCCCCCGGGATCCGCTCGATCCCCAGCAGCGCCACCGGCTCGCCCCAGCGCCCGCTCAGGTAGGCGGCGAAGCGTTCACCCAGTGCCTGCAGAGTCGGATGCACGCTGCCCGATGCTCCTGTTGCCGACCGGCTTCGCGGTGCTGTCGGCGTTGACGGTTTGCATACCCGATCCACCGGTAAAGTAACACTGGATGGGGACGGACGTTATCCGGATACTCGGTAGAGGCGCAAGCGCGAGGCAGTCAGCGGCTGCGCTGCGTTCGCGCTGAAATCAACCGGCTGTCGAGGGAGAGCGTCAGGTGGCAGACACGCTCGCAGGTCAGCATGCGTTCATTACCGGCGGCGGCAGCGGCATCGGTCTCGCCTGCGCCCGGGCGTTCCTCGTCGATGGCGCCCGGGTCAGCATCATGGGCCGGTCGCCGGACAGGCTCGCGCGGGCGCTGGAGACCCTGGCGCCGCTCGGCGAGGTGGCGAGCTACGTCGGCGATGTCGGCCGGGAAGGCGACGTCAGCGCGGCCATCGAGGCCGCCGACGGCGTCGCCCCCCTGACCATCACGGTCGCCAATGCCGGCACCGGGGCGATCGCGCCGCTGTCCGCCACCACCGACGAGTCCTGGCAGCGGGTCCTGCAGACCAACCTCACCGGCACGTTCTACACCTTCAAGCACGCAGGAGAAGCCATCGCCCGCAACGGCGGCGGCGCGTTGTGCGCAATTTCCTCCATCGCCGCGGTGCGCACCCACCGCTTCATGCACGCCTACGTGGTCAGCAAAGCGGGCGTCGACATGCTGGTGCGCAACACGGCGGACGAACTGGCGGCCGCCAACGTGCGTGTCAACAGCGTCTGCCCGGGTCTGGTGGACACCGAGATTGCCGCCGGACTGTTCGCCACGGACGCGGTGTTCGAGTCCTACATCGACAACATTCCCCTGGCCCGCACCGGGGTGCCGGAAGATGTCGCCAATGCGGTAAGGTTTCTCTGCGGGCCCGAGGCGAGCTGGATTACCGGCACCGTCCTGTCCGTGGACGGCGGCCATCATCTGCGCCGCGGCCCGGACTACGGCCCGTTCGTGCAGAACACGCCGCCTAACGGTAAAGGCTGAGCGCGCCAGACACAACGCACCACACTGAATTGAACAGACCGGGAGAGAGCGGATCATGACGTTGTCGAAGCTTTCCAGATCGATTGCCGGCAAGGCGGCCGTGGTCACCGGGTCGGCCAGCGGCATGGGGCGTGCCACGGCCCGCCTGTTCGCCGACGAAGGCGCCCGGGTGGCGGCCCTCGACGTCAACGCGGAGTCGCTGGAGAAGGTCGTCGCGGAGATCGCCGAGTCCGGCGCCGACGTGCGCGGCTGGGCGCTCGACCTCGACGACAAGGACGCCATCATCGAGACCTTCGCCGCCATTGCCGATCACTTCGGCGGCATCGACATTCTCGTCAACAACGCCGGCATCTCGCTGTTCGCGCCCATCGACAGCGACGATTTCGAGGCCTCCTGGGCGCGCTCGCTGAGCATTCTGCTCACCGCCCACACCCGCACCATCCGGGCCGCGCTGCCGTGGCTGCGCAAGGCCGAGCACGCGCGCATCGTCAACATCGCCTCGACGGAGGGTCTCGGCGCGACCAGATTCGGCAGCCCCTACACCGCCGCCAAGACTGGCGTCATCGGCTTGACCCGATCGCTGGCGGTGGAGCTGGGCGGCGAAGGCATCACCGTCAACTGCATCTGCCCCGGACCGATCCACACCGGCATGACCCAGGGAATTCCGGACGAGGCGAAGCAGGAGTTCGCGCGCCGGCGGGTGGCGCTGAGGCGCTATGCCGATCCCGAGGAGGTGGCGCACATGACCCTGTCGCTGGTGCTGCCGGCGGCGGGATTCACCACCGGGGTGGCGCTGCCGGTGGACGGTGGCCTGACCATCCGCAACGCCTGATCGGCGCGCCGTGAGCCGTACCCGCGCCGCCCCCGACCCGCACCGCGTGCCCGGGCGCATGGTGCTGGCCTACGGTGCCCCGGGCATCGGCGCCGGCTACATGTACCTGCTGCTCGGCCTCTACGTGATGAAGTTCTCCACCGACGTGCTGCTCATCGCGCCGGCGGTGATGGGTCTGATCTTCAGCGCGTCGCGCATCTGGGACGCGGTCTCCGACCCGCTCGTGGGTTACCTGTCTGATCGCACGCGCAGCCGCTGGGGACGCCGGCGCAGCTGGCTGGTCGCCAGCATCGTGCCCATCGCCGCGGCCTTCGTCATGGTGTTCGCGCCCCCCGCCAGCCTGACTCAGGAGGGGCTGGTGGTGTGGATGGCGGTGGCGATCATCGGCTTCTACTCGGCCATGACCGTGTTCTTCGTTCCCCACCTGTCCCTGGGCGCGGAGCTGTCGAAGAGCTATCACGAGCGCAGCCGGCTGTTCGGCATGCGCCACGCGTTCTACACCTTCGGCTCGATCCTTTCGCTGGTAGCGTTCTATTTCCTGATCCGCGCGGAGCAGCAGGGTCCGGCGGTGGTCCGCGAGCTGGCGCTGCAGCTGTCCGTGGGAACCGCCGTGGTCATGGGCGCGTTGATCCTGTTCGCCGGCGTGCAGCTGCGCGAGCCGGCCGAGTACCAGGGTCGGGTGACCGCGAATCCGTTCCAGGCCTTCCGCGACGTCTGGCATAATCCCCACGCGCGGCTGCTGATTCTGGTCACCTTCATCGAGAACATCGGCAGCGCGGCCATCGGCGTGCTCACGCTGTACGTTGCCCAGTACGTGGTCGGCGCGCCGACCCTCGCGCCTTTGTTCATCCTCTGCTACATGGTGCCGTCGACCATCTCCGTGCCGCTGTGGATTCCGCTGTCGCGGCGCTTCGGCAAGATCCGGCTGTGGATGTTCTCGATGCTGCTCACCGGCGTCTCGTTCGGCGCCATGTTCGCGCTGCCGTTCATCGACTCGCTGCTGGCCAAATCGATCTACATCTCCATCGCCGCCGTGTTTGCCGGCCTGGCTGCGGGCTGCGGCGGCACCATCTCGCCGTCCGTGCAGGGCGACGTCATCGACTACGACGAGTTCGCCACCGGCGAGCGCAAGGAAGGCTCCTACTTCGCTGCCTGGAACTTCGTCTACAAGGGCGGCATGGGCGTGATGCTGCTGCTCACCGGTTTCGTGCTGCAGTTCGTCGGCTTCGTTCCCAACCAACCCCAGACCATGACGGTGCAGATCGCCATGGTCACCCTCTATGGCCTGTTTCCGCTGGTCTGCTACGGTATCGGCGCGGCGCTGTTCAGCCGCTTCAGGCTCGACGAGGCGGCGCACGCGGAGATCCGCCGGGAACTCGACCGACGCGGCGTGGTACGGGATTCCGAGGCCGGCGGCACCGTGTCACAGAGCGCCGGTTGAACTTCCGGGCGCACCGAGGGTCGGGTTGACCTGCGGTGGTGCCTGGCCCGTATCATCCTCCCATGTATCCGTTTTTCCGCGACGCAGGCGCCTACCTGCGGTCCCATGCCGCGGTACGCCGTGGGCTCATCGGTCTGCTGGTGTTCGGCCTGCTGCGGTCCGCCGCGCTGGTGGCACTGCCCATGGTGGTGGCTGCCTACGCCGAGGACTGGCTGCGGGAGAACGGCGCCGCGGACGCCCGCATCGACGATGTCGACATCAATCCGTTCACCGCCCGGGTCAGAGTCACGGGCCTGGTCGCTGGCGAGAAGCCCGGTGCCGAGCTGCGCGTCGAGCAGGCGGAGATCGATCTGCGCTGGTGGCCACTGACGTCGCGACGGGCGTTCGTGGATCTGTTGCGCCTGCAGGGTGTGCGTGCCGACGTGGTGGCCCGGGAAGACGGATCCTGGCAGATCGGCGCGTTGCTGATCGCGCCTGCGCCCGACGGCGCAGATGCGGATGTCGACGTCGAAACGCCGGAGGGTCCGACCTGGGGGTTCGGCTCGGAGTTGGTGAACCTTCGTGACGTCAACGTCAGCTACGTCGACGGCGTGTTCGACACCCGGGTCGATGTCCGTGAGCTCAGGGTCGGCAGCCAGTTCTCCTGGGACGCGGGTCGCTCCACCACCCTGGTGGTCGATCTCACGGTGGACGGTTCGCCGCTGGTCCTGCGCAGCGACGTGGTGCCCTGGGCCGAGGAGCCGAGCCTGTCCGGGCGCCTAACCCTGGCGGATCTGGATCTCGCGGACTTCGCGAGTGAACTGAAAAGCCTTGCCGGACTCGAGGGCAGCCGGGGGGTGATCGCCATGGACCTGGAGATCGCCGGTCGCCTGGACGCCGACGGGGTGCTGCGCATCGGCATCTCGGGCCCGTTCAATCTGAACGACGCCGGCTTCGCGGTGGGCGGTGCGCAGGTCGCCCACGATGCCCTTCGCTGGGACGGCGTGATCGACCTGGCGCTGCCAGCCCAGGCCGAAGAGCCTCTGGTGCGCCTGGATGGCGCCCTGCAGCTCACCGGTGTCGCTGCCAGCGCGCCGGAGCAGGCCCTCGCCGCCCGGCTCGGCGACCTGCGCTGGGACGGCACGCTGGCCCTGTCACCGCCGCCGGAAGACGGTCAGCCGCTGGTGCTGTCCTCCGAGGCGGGCGCGCTGCTGCGCGACCTCGAGCTGCGCCACACCGGCCTCGACGCGCAGCTGCTGGCGCTGACCGAGGCGCGAGCCGAAGGCCTCGCGATCACCGGACCGGGAGCGGCAAACCTCGCCGGCCTGCGGTTGCAGGGTCTGCGCCTGCTCCCCGGCGGGGCGCCTGGCGACGGCACGAGCCCGGCGCCGGATCTGCTCGACGTGGCCGAACTCACCCTCGAGGGCGTCGCCATCGATGCCGCCACCGTGACCGTCGACGTAGTGCGCATCGACGAGCCGGCACTGGTGCTCGTGCGTACCGAGGATGGTGCCATCGAGCGGCTGTCCGCGGTGCTGGCGGCGTTCGACGGCGATGGCGCGGAAGCCGCTGCGGGCGCACCCGACGCCACGCTGGAACGGACCGTGGAGGATGCCGAAGTGGTCGCCGACGCCGACGCCGTCGCCGATGCGACACCGCCGTTCACCTTCGATGTCGGCAGGGTGGAGATCACCGGTACCCGCTGGCTCGATGTCCGCGACCGCTCCGTGGCGCCAGCGGCGGATTTCCAACTGGCGGAACTGCGCCTGATCGTCGACGACGTGAGCAGCCGGGGCGCGCAACCCATGCGCATCGATCTGTTGACCAGCGACGACAACACGCGGCTCACCGTCGCGGGCACGCTCGGCGTGTTCAGCGAAACCCTGAGCGCGGATCTCGCGGTGAACCTCGAGAATCTGGAGATGCCGCCGCTCTCGCCCTATGTTCCCGGCTATGACGTTTTCCGTGGCCGTCTCAGCACCGAGACCCGGGTCAGCCTGCAGGGCGACGCGCTCGACATCGACAACGACCTGCTCATCGAACGCCTCAAGCTCGCCGGCAAGGGCGGCGAGGGTGACGATCTGCTGTCCCAGGGCATGGCCATGCCGGTGGACGTTGCCCTCGACCTGCTGCGTGACCGCGATGACCGTATCCGGCTGGAGCTGCCGGTCACAGGCAGTCTCAGCAATCCGCAGTTCGGTACCGGCGACATCGTCCGTCAGGCCATGCAGAAGGCGCTGCAGAACGCGGCCATGTCGTACGTGAAGAACGCGTTGCAGCCGCTCGGCACGCTGCTGCTGGTGGGCAACCTGGCAGCACAGGCGGCGCGCCCGCGCTTCGAGCCGGTGGCCATGACGGCCGGCGACTCGGCGTTGCCGCCGAGCGGCCGCGATTATCTCGGCAAGCTCTCCGATCTTCTCGAAGAACGGCCCGGACTGGCACTGACCATCTGCGGGGTGGCGACGGCGGCGGATCGCCAGGCCCTGGTGGAAGCCGCGCTGGCACGGCGCGCGGCAGATGCAGAGGCGCAGGCGCCCGCGCAATCTTCGAACGCCGCGGAAACCGCCGTGGCGGCGACTGCGGAAGCCGGCGCCGACCCCGCCGTCGAACCGCCACCGCCGCAGATCAGCGACGCCGCCCTGCTGGAACTCGCCGGGTTGCGCACCAGCCGGGTCATCGGCGAACTGGCCGGCAGCGGGGCGGTGAGCCGGGAGCGCCTGTTCGCCTGCCGCGAGTCCATCGACACCGATGCGGATGCCATGCCGCGGGTGGAAATCACGCTGTAGCCCGGCGTCAGCGTTCCAGCAGCGCCAGATGGGCAAACTCCGGCACGGCGAGCCCGTCGCTGCGGCCGGTCAGGTAGCGCTGGTTCTGGGCCCGGGCATCGAGTAGTTCGCGGACCCGCCAGCCGCAGCGGCGGGCGAGCGCCTCGAGCGCCGGCGGCTCGAAAAAGCTGCGCATGGGCTCGGACTGCAGGGCCGTCGCCACCCGGGTACCCCAGAGCAGCGCGCCGTCGAGTCCGGGCGGCAGTTCCTGCCAGTAGTCGAGGACGAGCCGCGAGCCCGTCGCGGAACGCTCGGCGAGGGCGGAGAGGGTGGCGGCGATGGCTGCCTCGCTCAGGTAGTAGCTGGTGCCGAGCCAGGACACGAACTGCGGCGCAGGGTCGGGATCGAGCACGTCGATCAGTGTCTGGGATTCGAAATCGATGGGCCGGAAGGTCAAACCGACGGGCGCTGGCCGTTGCTGCCGCGCCAGGGTCTCGCGCTTCCAGGCCTGGGTGGCGGGGTGGTCCACCTCCAGCACCGGCACCGGGTCCGCGCGGTCGGCCTGACGCCAGGCGAAGGTGTCGAGGCCGGCGGCCAGAATCAGGTAGCGGGTGGCGCCGTCCCTGCGCGCCTGCCCGAGCGCGTCTTCCGCGTAGCGCGAGCGCACCACGATCTGGGCGCGCATGCGGCCGAGGACGCTTCGGCGCTGGCGGAAGGCCCGCACCCAGCGGCGTGGCAGACGCGCAAGCCGCGCCAGGTAGCGGCGCTGGGGGCCGGGCAGGAACGCACCGACCAGGCGGTCTTCGAACACCCACGGCTGCTCATCCACGGCCAGGTGCAGGGCGCGCAGGAACGCGGCGCCCATGGCGGTGCGGCTGGGACTGTCGGCTTGCATGGAAGATCTCCGTCGGTCAATGGCGGCCAACCCTGGCCGGGCTGCCTGTGGATGGTAACCTGGGTATCCGGTGAAGGCGGCCAGAAGGCCCGGGGCGCCGGAGCGTAGCCACAAGGGTGTCGCTGAGCGTCACTCGGAGGGGAAGGGGAGTCGTTGTGTCGATAACCAGGTTCGATCTTTGGCGATCGGGCGCGGCGCTCGCGTTCGTTCTCATCGTGTTTGCTTCCGCCTACGCGCAGCTTCCGGGTGGATCGGGCGGTCTGCTGCTCGTCGCCGCTGCCGTCATCGGCGCCTACATGGCGATGAACATCGGCGCCAACGACGTCGCCAACAACGTCGGTCCCGCCGTTGGCTCACAGGCACTGACCATGACCGGCGCGGTGGCGATCGCCGCGTTTTTCGAGGCCGCCGGGGCACTGATTGCCGGCGGCGAGGTGGTCGGCACCATCAAATCCGGGATCATCAAACCGGAACTGATCGCCGATTCCCAGGTGTTCATCTGGCTCATGATGGCCGCTCTGATGGCCGGCGCACTGTGGCTGAACCTGGCGACTGCCTTCGGTGCGCCGGTATCCACGACGCATTCCATCGTCGGTGGCGTACTCGGCGCCGGGCTGGCCGCCGGAGGACCGGTCATTGCCAACTGGATCCAGATGGGCGCCATCGCCGCAAGCTGGATCATTTCACCCGCCATGGGAGGCATAATTGCCGCGGCGTTTCTCTACCTGATGAAGCGTACGGTAACCTACCGCAAGGAGATCATGCCGGCGGCGCAGAGGATGGTGCCGCTCATGCTCGCGATCATGTCGTGGGCTTTCGCCAGCTATCTGATCATGAAGGGGCTGAAGCAGATCTGGCCGGTGGAGTTCTCCACCGCGATGCTGATCGGCGGCCTGTTCGGGGTGGCCACCTATTTCGCCACGGCTCCGCTGATCCGCAGAGCCGCGCGGACGCTGCCGGACGAAAAGAGCAGCGTCAACAAGCTGTTCAACGTGCCCTTGATCTTTGCCGCCGCGCTGCTGTCGTTTGCCCACGGGGCGAACGACGTGGCGAACGCCGTCGGACCGCTGGCGGCGATCAACGATGCGGTCATCACCGGCGCGGTGGCCGGCAAAGCCGCGATACCGCTGTGGGTCATGCTGATCGGTGCCGTCGGCATCGCCATCGGCCTCGCGCTCTATGGACCCAGGCTCATCAGGACCGTGGGCGCCGAAATCACCGAGCTGGATCAGATGCGGGCATTCTGCATCGCTCTGGCCGCGGCCATCACCGTGATCGTGGCGAGTCAGCTGGGTCTGCCCGTGAGCTCGACCCACATAGCGGTGGGTGGCGTGTTCGGTGTCGGTTTTCTGCGCGAGTTCCTCAAGGTGAACTACTCGCGCATGCTGCAGGAAATCGAACGTCACCATCAGGGCGAGGACCGGGAGATCGTCGAGCGGTTTCTGCAGGCGTTCGAGCAGGCGGACGTGCAAGGCAGAGGGCTGATGCTCAAGCAGTTGCGCAAGAAGTCGCTGGCCGTCGCCCTGTCACGACGCGAGCGCAAGAGCCTGAAGAAGGTCTACAAGCGGGAACTGGTGAAACGCTCCCTGCTGACCAAGATCATCGCGGCCTGGATCATCACGGTTCCGGCATCGGGCAGCATCGCCGCCATGCTGTTTCTGATGCTGCGCGGGCTGTTGCTGGAGTAACCCGGGCCGGGTCGGGTCTCACACCAGGAGCAGTCCCAGCGGCACCAGGCTGGTGGCGAGCATCACCGTATTGATGTCCTCGTGTGCCTGCCAGGTGGCGGCGTGCCGATGCTCCGGGTCGAGCCAGAACCGTTCGATGGTCTCGACCAGCGGCGCGTGGCGGCGCAGCCGGTCGAGTTGCAGCCGCATCGCGGCCGGGAGGCGGCTGCGGTAGAGCAGAGGCACGGCGTGCAGGCCGATGGCGAGGCCCAGCTCGCGGAACGCGAGACGCTGCCCCGCTGCGAGGCCGAGAAACCCGCTGCGCCCGACACGGAGCAGACTGACCTCGGCGGCGTCCAGAACCCGGGCGAGCAGTGGCCCCGTCGCGGCGTGTGATGCTTCGGGCAACTGGGCCAGCCGACCGGCATCGAACAGCAGCCCGCCGAGGCCGAGCGGGTCGTCGGTGGCCCAGTCGCGGTCGCGGCAGAGCGCCGCGAGATCGCCGAGCTGGGGCGCGAGTGCCTGGCGTTCCTCCGCGGTGGCGGACGCGCTCAGTACCAGGCTGGTGACCAGACCGTCCAGCGGATCGTGGTGGCCCGACGATGCCAACAGGGGTCGGCTCAGATCGATTCTCATCTTCCAGTGCAGTCGCGGTGGGCCGGTCTTCGCCGTGAAGCCCCGATGGGCGGCCACGGCGAGTTCGATGGCCCAGCGCCGGTAGCGGTCCGCCCCGGTCGCCGCCGCAGCGCGGTTCAGCGCGTGCATCCATCTGGTCAGGTAGTGGTAGTACTGGCCGTCCTGATCCCACTCCTGCTGCGGATCGGGGAGCTCGTCCGGACGTCGTTCCGGCAGCGGCTTGCCGATTCTGAGCCCGCCGGCGGTGGGGTGCAGACGACCGTCGGCCTCGCTCATGCCGCTGATCCAGCCGTGGCGGCCGTCGTCGCCGCGGTGCCTGCCGAGGGTGCCGTGCACCTGTTCGATCAGGCGCTCGGCAAGCTGCAGCCAGCCTGGCGTGCCCGTCTGCCGATGCAGTTCGAGGAAGTTGCAGACCGCGTGGGCGTCGGTCCAGAGATAGCGCCGCGCCGGCCGCGAGCCGGCGAGACCGGTTGCCTCCGCGAACTGCTCCATCAGCCCGATCGCTGCCGTCGGGGGCGTAGGGTCCATGGCAACTCCACGATGATCTCGGAGAATCTACGCTCTTTGCCGGGCCGGACAGACTGCGGTTCCTACGTATTCAAAGACGCACCTGCCGGGCGTATAGCTGGTTGCCCGCATGAGGAGTTCCCCGATGAGCGGCATGGAAGCAGCCCGACTCGCCATGGTCCGGGATCAGGTGTACGCGCGCGGTGTGCGCGACGCCAACGTCCTGCGGGCCATGTCCCGGGTGCCGAGGGAGCGGTTCGTCCCGGAGGCCCTGGGCGCCCACGCCTATGCCGACAGCCCGCTGCCAATTGCCGCCAACCAGACCATCTCTCAGCCCTACATCGTCGCTTTCATGGTGGAGGCGCTGGTTCTGGAGCCCGGTGACCGGGTCCTCGAGGTCGGTGCGGGATCCGGCTACGCTGCGGCGGTGATGGCCGAGATCGCCGCCGCGGTCTATGCCGTGGAGCGGCTCGAGGAGCTCGCCCATTCGGCGGCACGGGTTCTCAGCGAGGCTGGCTACGACAACGTCCAGGTCCGGCACGGTGACGGCACCCTCGGCTGGCCGGACGAGGCGCCGTTCGACGCGATTCTGGTGTCTGCCGGCGGGCCGGTGATTCCCGAGGCGCTTAAGCGCCAGCTCAAGGTCGGCGGACGCCTGGTGATCCCCGTCGGCGCCGATCCCCGGGCCCAGGAGCTGGTGCGGCTGACCCGTACCGACGACGACAGCTTCGATCGCGAGGATCTCGCCGACGTGCGCTTCGTGCCGCTGATCGGCGCCGAGGGCTGGGAGCTGGACGAGCCGGCCCCGGAATCCGGGCCGGGGCGCGTGATTCACGCGCGTCCGCGCCACAGCGACAATCTGCCCGAACAGATCGTCGCGCAGGCGACGCCGTTCGACGACCTGGAGGAGGCGGATCTCGACGGCCTGCTCGAGCGCATCGGCGACGCGCGCATCGTGCTCATCGGCGAGGCCAGCCACGGCACCTCGGAGTTCTATCTGCTGCGGGCGCGGATCACCCGGCGTCTGATCACCGAGCGCGGCTTCGACGTGGTCGCCGCCGAAGCCGACTGGCCGGATGCGGCCCGGGTCGATCACTACGTGCGTCACCGCGAGGCGATGCCGTCGGAGTGGACGGCGTTTGCCCGTTTTCCCACCTGGATGTGGCGCAACGAAGAGACCCGGGCGTTCGTCGACTGGCTACACGATCACAACAGCCCCTTGCCCTACCCGCAGCGGACCGGTTTCTACGGTCTGGACATCTACAGCCTGTACGCGTCGGCCCGGGCCGTGGTCGACTACCTCGAGCGTGTGGACCCGGAGCTGGCCGAGGTGGCCCGGCGGCGTTACGGCTGCCTGAGCCCGTGGGAGGGCGATCCCGCCGCCTACGGACGGGCCGCCATCACCGGCGCCTACAAGCACTGTGAGAAGGACGTGGCGCACGTGCTGACCGAACTGCTGAAGCAGCGCTGGGCGCTGGCCGAACACGACAGCGAGGCGTTTCTGGACGCCGCACAGAACGCGCAGATCGTCGCCAGCGCGGAGAACTACTACCGCATCATGTACTACGGCTCGCGGGCGTCGTGGAATCTGCGTGACAGCCACATGTTCGACACCCTGCGCCAGCTCATGGCCTTCCGCGGGGAGGGCTGTCGGGCGGTGGTGTGGGCCCACAACTCGCACATCGGCGACGCCCGCGCCACCGAGATGTCGCGCCGCGGCGAGCACAACATCGGTCAGCTCTGTGCCCAGGCCTTCCCGAAGACGTCGTTCCGGATCGGCTTCGGCACCGATCACGGCACCGTGGCGGCGGCGTCGGACTGGGATGGCGAGATGGCGGTCATGCAGGTCCGGCCGGCGCATCGCCAGAGCGTCGAGTACCAGTTTCACCGCACCGGTGCCGCGGGCCTGATCCTGCCGTTCGGCGCCGCCGAAGAACGTCTGCGGGAGGAGCTTGCCAGGCCCCGCCTCGAGCGCGCCATCGGCGTGATCTACCGGCCCGAAACCGAGATGGCCAGCCACTATTTCGAGGCGGAGCTGAGCCGCCAGTTCGACGCCTACGTCTGGCTGGACGAGACCCGGGCCGTGACGCCGTTGCACCCGCGCGTGCTGGCGGGGGTTCCGGAGACCTATCCTTTCGGGATCTGACGGCGGCGGGACCCGGGCCGGGCTGCTGGAGCCTGCCGGTGCCCGCGGCCGGCGACGGCCCGCAGGAAGTTTCGCACTTCTCTGTTGAAGCGCTCGGGTTCCTCGAACGGCACGTTGTGCGCCGAGATCAGTGTTTTCGAGGGCGCGACCAACGTTTCGAAGTAGTCGGTCGCCAATCGGGAGTCGACCTGGCGGTCGTCAGAAACACGGCTGTGGCCAGCCGCCGATCCTCACTGCGCGGCGTCCGCTGCCCGTTTCCCCGGCGTCCGCACATCGGTCACCATCTGCCAGTAGTCGCGCGCCTTGCGCCGTGCCAGATGCATGAGGGTGCCTTCAGGGTACTCGCCATGGGCGTCGGCGGCGCCGGGCTCCCAGCTGGTGAACAGCTGTAGCGCCTGCTGCACGGTATCCACCGCGTAGACGTGGAAACGGCCGGCGGCGCACACCTCCAGCAGCTCCGGGTTGAGCATCAGGTCGCCGGCGTTGGCGCGCGGAATCACCACGCCCTGGTGGCCGGTCAGGCCGACGTCGCGGCAGACGTCGTAAAAGCCCTCGACCTTTTCCGACACGGCGCCGATGGGCTGGATATGGCCCATCTGGTCGATGGCGCCGGTGATGGCCAGATCCTGACGCAGAGGAACGTTGGTCAGCGCGCTCAGCAGGCACAGCATCTCGGCGCCGGAGGCGGAATCCCCGTCGATGCCGCCGTAGCTCTGCTCGAAGGCGATGGACGCCGAGAACGCCAGGGGATGATCCGTCTTCAGCAGGTTGCGCAGCAGCCCGCCGAGGATGTAGAAGCCCTTGGTGTGGATTGAGCCGGACAGCTCTGCCTCGCGCTCGATGTTCACCGCCCCGGCGGTGCCGGGGCCGATGCTCGCGGTGATGCGGGTGGGAAAGCCGTAGGTCAGGGGCCCGGCCTGAATCACGGCCAGGCCGTTGATCTGGCCGATCTGTTCGCCCTCGGTCTGAATCCGGATGGTGCCGTCGCTGATCAGGCGCCGGTAGCGGCGCGCCGGCAGGTCCGCGCGACGCCGGCCCCGGGTGACGGCCTGGTAGACGTGAGTACGGGTCACCTGGCTGGCACCTTCCTTGGCGGCGACGTAGTTGGCTTCCCGGGCGACGTCGGCCAGGCGGCCGAACCGGGTGGTCAGCTTGTCCTTCTGTCCGGCAATTCGCGCCCCGTGCTCGGTCATCGCCATGACCCCCTCGCGGTCGATGGGCAGGAGGCCTTCTTCCCGGACCAGTCGGGCCAGCACCGACCCGTAGAAGTGAACCCCCGTGGCGTCACGTGGAATCGTCGTCTCGAAATCCGCCAGAACCTTGAACAGATAGGAGAAGTCCTGATCGTACTGATCGAGCATGCCGTACAGATCCGCGTCGCCGATGAGCACCACCTTGATCTGCAGCGGAATGGGTTCGGGCTTCAGCAGTGGGCCCGACCAGAAATCGCTGACCTCGGACGGCACGATCTCCAGCTGACCGCTCTTGAGCGCCCGCAGCAGGATCTTCCAGGAGCCGGGCTCGCTCAGGACTTCGCGTGCTTCCAGCAGCAGATAGCCGCCGTCGGCGCGCAGCAGGGCGCCGGCGTGAATCATCAGGTGGTCCGAGCGGAAGGCGCCCATGGCCGAGAATTCCCGGTCGATGTTGCCGAGCAGATTGCGCAGCGTCGGCGCGCGCTCGCGGACGATCGGGCAGTCGCCGTCGGCCGGCCGGCTCAGGATCGGATTGACCCGGTAGCTGCGGGTGAACTCCATGTCTTCGCCGAGCATGCCCAGACGATTGCTCACCAGGTCGTCCACCACCTGGCCGATGAACGCCCTGACCGGTTCCTCGGGGAACTCCCGCTCGATGGCCGCGACCTTGTAGGAAACCACGCGGCGGGCTTCGGATTCGTAGAGCGCTTTCAGCGCTTCGCCGTGGTCGCGCTGCACCTCCTGGATCTTCTGGCTGACTTCCTCGAAGCGCCGGGCGAACTCGGAGATGTTTCGATGCACGGCTTCCGCCTGGGCGGCATCCACGGCGCCCTGCTGGACCAGTTCTTCGAACTTGCCGAGGGGCACGGGCTCGCCGTTCACCACGGGCAGGATGGTGGGCTGGACCATCTGGCCCATCTGTACCGGCACCAGGGCGAGCTGGTTGGCTTTCAGTTCGTCTTCGAACGGTTTGCCGATCTCGAGCATCGACTTCTGGGTCCGATCGTCCAACTCGCTGCGGCGCGCGCGCACGGTGTCCGTTGCCAGTGCCGGCGCCAGCTGGGCTTTGACGAAGCTGACGAAGTCGTCGAGGAGCTGGGCGAGCCGGACCCCTTTGCCGCGGGGCACGGACAGCAGCCGCGGCCGTTCCGGCTGCTCGAAGTTGTGCACGTAGCAGCGGTCCTCGGTGGGCGGGCGGGGCGGGCGGAGGTCTGCGAGCAGATGTTCCAGAGTGGTGGTCCGGCCGGTTCCGGTCAGGCCCCGAACGTAGACGTTCTGACCGGGCGCATCGATTTCCAGCCCGAAACGCAGGGCTTCCACCGCATCGTCCTGTCCGACCACGCCCTTCGCGGGCTCCAGGTCGGCGGTGCTGGAGAAGGTCAGCCAGTTTTCCACGCATGACCAGCGCAGCTCGGCGATGGGGATTTCCAGTCCGTTGTCCGCGGTCGCCTCAATCCGATCAGTCATGCCGTTGCTCCCGGCTTTGTGGTGGGCGCTGACCGTTGAGGCCAGCCTGCTGCTGACGCGTCAATGCCCCTTGAATTTCCCGGGCCGGCGTTCGGCTACCGCGCGCACGCCTTCCTTGTGATCCTCGGTCTGCTGCAGCCGGAACTGCTCGGCGAACTCGTGATCGGTCTGCCGGCGGATCGCCTCGGCGATGTCGCCGCGCAGCGTGGCGCGTACCGAGGCAACCGCCAGCGGGGCGTTTTCGGCGATCTCGGCGGCCAGGGCCAGCGCTTCGGGGCGCACGTTCGCCTGCTCGGTGAGCACGTCGGCGAGCCCCCAGTCGTGGGCGGTGGCGCCGTCGATGCGCCGTCCGGTCATGAACATCAGCGCCGCCCGCTGCTGGCCCACCAGGCGCGGCAGCGTCCAGGTCAGGCCGAAGCCGGGATGAAAGCCGAGCTTGACGAAGTTGGCGGTGAAACGCGCTTCCGGACAGACCACGCGGAAATCGGGCATCAGCGCCAGGCCGAAGCCGCCGCCCACGGCGGCGCCCTGAATGGCGCCGACCACCGGTTTCCTGCAGGCGAACAGCCGCACCGCGGCGGCATAGAGCGGGTTGCCATCTTGCAGACGCCGCTCGCGGCGTTCGGCGCGCCCTCCGGCATCGCCGAAGTTGGCGCCGGCGCAGAAATGCTTGCCGGCGCTGGCGAGGACGATGGCGCGCACGTTGGTCTCTCCGTCCAGCGCTTCGAACTCATCGGCGATGGCTTCGATGAGCGGTGCATCGAAGAAATTGTTGGGTGGACGATTGATCTCGACCAGGGCGACGTGGCCGTGGTGTTCGACGTTCAGGTCTGTCATGACGCATTCCTCGGGTGACTCATCGGATCTCCGGCCGTGACGAATACAGCAGTACATTAGAGCGCGTCGAGGGCGCGTTCCAGGGTGGACACCGTGCGGTCGATGTGGGTCAGCTTGTCGAGGCCGAACAGGCCGATGCGGAACGTGCGGAAGTCGGCGGGCTCGTCGCACATCAGCGGCACGCCGGCGGCCACCTGCAGACCCCGGGCGGCGAAGCGGCGTCCGTTCCTGATGTCGTCGTCGTCGGTGTAGCTGACGATGACGCCGGGGGCCTGAAAGCCGTCGGCGGCGACGCTCGAGAAGCCGCGCGCGGTGAGCAGCGACCGCACCCGGTCACCCAGTTCGACGAGCCCGTCGCGGGCGCGCTGCTGGCCGAACTCAAGCGTCTCGCCCATCACGTCGCGCAGGGTACGCAGGCCGTCGGTGGGCAGGGTGGCGTGGTAGGCATGGGCGCCGTTCTCGTAGGCTTCCATGATCTCCAGCCACTTCTTCAGGTCGCAGGCGAAACTGGTGGACGTGGTGTCGTCGATGCGCGCTCTGGCCTCCTCCGACAGCATCACCAGGGCGCAGCAGGGCGATCCGGTCCAGCCTTTCTGCGGGGCGCTGATCAGAACGTCGACGCCGGTGGCCGCCATGTCCACCCAGATCGTGCCGGAGGCTATGCAGTCGAGCACGAACAGGCCGCCGTGCTCGTGCACGGCGTCGGCCACGGCCTTGAGGTAGTCGTCGGGCAGGATCATGCCCGCGGAGGTCTCAACGTGGGGCGCGAACACCAGGTCCGGCTTGCTGTCGCGGATCGTCTCCACGACCTCGTCGATGGGCGCCGGGACGAACGGCGCCGTCGGCCCGTCGGCGGCTGGGCGCGCCTTGCACACCTCGGCGGCGGCCGGGATCCGGCCCATCTCGAAGATCTGACTCCAGCGGTAGCTGAACCAGCCGTTGCGGATCACCAGACAGCGCCGATCGGTGGCGAACTGGCGCGCCACCGCCTCCATGCCGAAGGTACCGCTGCCGGGCACCACCACCGCGGAGCGCGCTGCGTAGGTACCCTTGAGCATGGCGGAGACGTCGCGCATCACCGTCTGAAATGCGGCGGACATGTGGTTCAGCGAGCGGTCCGTGTAGACCACCGAGTACTCCAGCAGACCGTCAGGGTCGACGTCGGGTAACAGACCGGGCATGTCATCTTCTCTGCGGCAATCGAACAAGGCGCGGATTTTCCCGGATCGACGGTGGCGGCACAACGCCGGCTTGAAGCCGCGCCGCGCGCCGCTACTGCAGACGGCTGCGGACGAACAGCGTCGCGACGCTGAGGGTGATCAGGGCGATCAGCGCCATCGGCGCCGCGCTGGCGACGATCTCATGGAACGGCAATGCCTTGAGGAACGAACCCTGGACGATGATGAGGAAGTGCTTCAGCGGGTCGGCCTCGGCCAGAAGCTGCAGCCAGCCGGGCATGTTCTCCACCGGAGTGGCGAAACCGGAGATGAGAATCAGGGGCACGGCCGCCATGAACGCGCCGAGGATCGCCTGCTGCTGAGTCTGGCACACCGAGGACACCATGAGGCCGATGCCCACCACCGACAGCATGAACAGCAGCAGGCTCGCCAGCAGCCAGCCCAGGTTGCCGGAGAACGGCACGTGGAACAGGAAGATGGCGGCGCCGATCATCACGCCGGCGAGCACGGCGCCGATGATCATCGCCGGCACCGTCTTGCCGATGATGATCTCGAGCGGCCTGATCGGCGATACCAGCAGCTGGTCGAAGGTGCCCATCTCGCGCTCCCGGGCGATGGACAGGGCAGTGACGACGAGCGCGATCATCATGGCCAGAATGCCGGACAGGCCCGGTACGATGTACCACTGGTTGATGAGATTGGGATTGAACCAGTGTCGAACGATGGTCGGTTCCGCCACGTCGACTCCTGCATCCCGGGCGAGCTCGAGATCCAGCTGTGCCGCGATCTGGCTGACGTAGCTCTGTGCGATCTGGCCGGCGTTGGCGCGCCTGCCGTCGATCAGCAGCTGCAGCGGCGCCGGCTCTCCAGCGACGGCACTGCGGGAGAAATCCGGCGGGAAGCGCACGCCGAGCAGCACCCGGCGCTCGTCGATCAGGCTCTCGAGCCGTGCGCTATCGGTAACGGGAACGAGTTCGTTGATGAAGCTCGAAGCGCCGAGGCGTTCCAGAAACCGTTCCGACACGGGACCGCCGTCCTGGTTGAGAACGGCGACGGCCACGTTGCGCACTTCCAGCGTGGCGGCGAACGAGAAGATCACGAGCTGCATCAGCGGCGGACCGATCAGGATCACCCGGGTGCGCGGGTCCCGCAGGTAGCTGATCAGCTCCTTGACGACGAGGTGGGCGAGCCGGTGCCACATCAGTCGAGACGCCGGTGGGTCGCGAGCGCGATGGCCGTGAAGAACACCGCGCCCAGGGCCAGCAGCGACAGGCTGTTGCGGACGATCTGCGCAGGAATGTCGCCGGCCAGGAAGATCGTCTGCAGAGCCTCGACGAAATAGCGCGCCGCGACGACGTGGGTGATGGCGCGGATCCAGGCCGGCATGCTCTCGATTTCGAACAGAAAGCCCGACAGCAGGAAGGCCGGCAGGAATCCCGACAGAAGGGCCACCTGGGCCGCCACGAACTGGTTCTTCGCCAGCGCGGAGATGAGCATGCCCTGGCCGAGCGCCGGCACCAGGAAGCAGGCGCTGATCACCAGCAGCGCGACCAGGCTGCCGCGCAGCGGCATGCCATAGGCAGTGACCGCCATCAGCGTACAGATGATCATGGTGCCGAGTCCGAGCAGAAAGTACGGCAGCAGCTTGGCGCCGAGCATTTCGAGGAGCGTCACCGGCGTCGACATCAGCGCCTCCATGGTTCCGCGTTCCCATTCCCGCGCGACGACCAGGGCGGTGAGCATGGTGCCGATGATGGTCATGACGATGGCGATGGCGCCGGGCAGCAGTACCCGGCGACTCGATAGCTCGGGGTTGAACCAGAAGCGCGGCTCCACGGCGACGGTAGTCGACGCGTTGCGCCAGGTCTGGAATACCCCCCGGGCATAGGCGGCGGTGAAGTTCGCCGTGTTCGGCTGCGACCCGTCGGTGATGATCTGAATCGCCGCGTCGCCGTTGGCGAGCCGTGCGGCGAAGTCCTCCGGGATCACCACGAACCCTTTGATCGTGCCCGCTACCAGTAGTGGTTCGGCGGCACGCCGGTCGTGAAAAAACCGCGCGTCGAAGTAGTCGGTCGCCTCGTAGGCGGCGGCGAGCGCGCGCGCGTCCAGCCCCTGGCTCTCCAGGACCACGCCGAAGCGCACGCCTTTGACGTCCAGCGAGACGGCGAAGGCGAACAGAAACAGCAGCACCACCGGCAGCACGAAGGCGATCATCAGTGCGGACGGATCACGCAGGATCTGCAGCGCCTCCTTGCGCACGAGAGCCCGCAGCGGCCGGCCGATGGGGGACCTCACGCGGCCTCCGGGGCAGCCCGGGCGTCGTCTTCGACGCGCTGTACCAGGGCGATGAACGCATCTTCCATGGTGGGGTCGGGCCGTTCGTCGCTGGCCACGCTGGCCTTGAGCTGGTCGGGGCTGCCGAGGGCGATGACCCGGGCGTTGCTCATCAACGCGACCCGGTCGCAGTACTCGGCCTCGTCCATGAAGTGGGTGGTGACCAGCACGGTCACGCCCCGCGCGACCAGTCCGGTGATGTGCAGCCAGAACTCGCGGCGGGTGATGGGGTCGACGCCGGACGTGGGCTCGTCGAGGAACAGCACCGACGGTCGGTGCATCAGCGCGCAGGCCAGCGCCAGACGCTGCTTGAACCCCAGCGGCAGGGCGACGGGCGCCTCGTTCAGATAGCGTGCCAGGTCGAATACCTCGATCATCTCGTCGATGCGCTGGCGTCGCACGTTGGCCCGAAGTCCGTAGGCACCGGAGAAGAACTCCAGGTTCTGCCGCACCGACAGCAGATCGTAGAGCGAGAACTTCTGCGCCATGTAGCCGAGCTGGCGTTTGGCGTCGCCGGGGGAGTCGCGCAGATCGTAACCGGCGACCTCGGTGCTGCCGGACGTGGGCCGCAGAAGCCCGCAGAGCATGCGGAACGTGGTGGATTTGCCGGCACCGTTGGGGCCCAGCAGGCCGAACACCTCGCCGCGCTGCACGGAGAAATCCACGGCGTCCGTGGCCGTGAAGTCACCGAAACGTTTGGTCAGGGCGTTGCACTCGACCATCACCGGACGCTGGTCGGGCACGTCGTGCATGTGCTCGGTCAGTGCCGAGCGACCGCCGGGGCCGCCGCCGAGCAGGTCGATGAACGCGTCTTCGAAGCGCGGGGCCGCCGGTCGCAGCGTGCCGGTCCGGGTCTTCAGCACGGTGCGCACGCGGTCGGCACCGGCGGTGTCCGCGACCACGACACGCAGAGCGTCGCCCTGGATCACGCCATCGCGCACGCCGTCCAGCTGCAGCAGTGTCGATAGCAGACCGCGGCGATCGCTGCCGATGTCCGTGACCCGGAAGCTGCGATCCTCGAGACGCGCGGTGAGCTCGGCTGGAGGGCCGGCGAAGGCGATCCGGCCCTCGTTCAGCAGCAGCACGTCGCTGCAGCGCTCCGCCTCGTCGAGGTAGGCCGTCGACCAGACCACGGCCATGCCTTCGCCGGCCAGCTCCTGAACCATGGCCCACAGCTCGCGTCGGCTGATCGGGTCCACGCCGACGCTGGGCTCGTCGAGCAGCAGCACCTCGGGTTCGGCCATGAGGGCGCAGGCCAGTCCGAGCTTCTGCTTCATGCCGCCGGACAGCCGCCCGGCCAGGCGCTCGGTGAAGGCGCCGAGCCGGGTGAAATGCAGCAGGCGCTCGAAGGTATGGGCGCGCGCATCGGGATCGAGGTTTCGGAGGTCGGCATAGAGACGCAGGTTCTCCATGACGCTCAGATCTTCGTAGAGCCCGAACGACTGCGGCATGTAGCCGATCAGCCGGTGAATGCTCGGCGCCTCGCGCACGCTGTCGCGTCCGGCCACGCTGATGCGGCCCTCGGTGGGAATCATCAGCGCGGCGATCAGGCGCATCAGCGTCGTCTTGCCGGCGCCGTCCGGACCGACCAGGCCGGTCAAGCGGCCGGACTCGATGCGCCCGCTGATGCCGGACAGCGCGGCGACGGCGTCGAAGCGCTTGACCACGCCGTCGAGCTCCACCGCGGCGCTCATGTCAGGCTCCGCCTTCTTCGATCTCGACGGTTACCGGCATGCCCTGGCGCAGCCCCGGGTCGGCATCGTCGACGATGATGCGCAGCCGATAGACCAGGTCGGTGCGCAGCTCCGTGGTCTCTACCGTCTTCGGCGTGAACTCCGCTCGCGGCGAGACGAAGCCGACCTGGCCGCGGTAGGGCTCGGCAGCGGCGTCGGACCGGATCAGCACGCCCTGGCCCGGAACCACGCGGCCGAGATCGGGCTCCGCGACGTAGGCGCGCACGAAGACCTGCTCGTTGAGGGTGACGAGATACACGGGCTCGCCGGCACCGAGGATCGTGCCCGGCTCGCGCACCCGGGTGGCGATGATGCCGGGCGCCGGCGCTCGCAGCGCGGTGTCATCGAGGCGGGTTGCCGCGGCGTCGCGATTCGCCTCGGCGGCGTTGGCGGCGGCACGGGCGGCGTCGATGTCTTCCCGCCGCGGACCTTCCACCACCAGCGCCAGATTTTCCCGGGCCGCAACCAGCCGCGCCTGAGTCTGATCGCGGCGCTCGATGGCGGCATCGAGGAGCTGCTGACTGCTGGCTCCCTGCGCGCGCAGGGCCTGCTGGCGCTCGAGTTCGCGGACGGCATTGACGGTCTGGGCCTCGGTCTCGCGCACTGCGGCCTGCGCCGACTCGATTTCCTGGGGGCGCGAGCCGGCCTGCAGGCGCTCGAGGGCGGCGTGTGCCTGACGGACGGCGGCGTCGGCGCTGGCCAGGGCCTGGCGGTAGGGTTCGCCGTCGAGGGTCGCCATCAGGGCGCCGGCGCTGACGGCGTCGCCTTCCTCGAGGTTCATGGCAGCCAGGCGCCCGCTGACCCGGAATCCGAGACGAACCTCCCGGAGGTCGACGTTGCCGTAGAGGATCAGAGCGCCCGGACTGCCGCTGCCCGAGCGCAGGGTCGGCCAGAGGAAATACGCACCGAGAGCGAGGGCGAGCCCAGCGGCGATAACCAGGGGAATGCGTTTGCTCACGACGCTGGCCTCCTGCCGAGAATGGCGTTCACGTGAATTCGAAGCCGGGCCTTGATCCGTGCGCGTTCGTCCGCGCCGATGTCGTCGGTCCATCCCAGGTCGCGGCGCACGGTCGCGTTCGCGACGCGGAACACCAGTACCTGTCCCACCAGCATGAGGGCGATCAGGTGGGTCGTTTCGGAGTCAGCATCGTCGTCGGTGGCGAGCGCGACGAACCGGGTCAGAATCCTGAGCATCGGCCCCAGCACGCCGCTGTAGAGGACGTCGAAAGCCTGGGTCGGTTGCTGCTGCTCGCGCACGATCAGCTGCGCCCAGCGCGCCGTGTGCGGTTGGGTCAGTACTTCCAGCAGCGTGCCGAGGATCCGCTCGATGGCGACAACCGGGCGGGTGCCGTCGGGCTGGGGCGCGCCTTCGGAGCGAGCCAGTTCCGCGGTCAATTCGGCGGCCACTGGCGCGATTCGACCACTGAATTCCTGGGCGACGTGTTCGAACACGGCAAGATACAGGCCGTGCTTGCCGCCGAAGTGGTAGGCGATGAGCGCCTGATTGACCCCGGCGGCATGGGCCAGGGCGCGACTCGACGCCGCGTCGTATCCGGCTCGGCCGAATACGTCGAGTCCGGCTTGAATGAGCGCCTCCCGGGTGGCCGCTCCGCGGCTGGCTGTGTCGGTGGGGGCCATGGTGTTATTTTAATTAAACGATTGATTAAATCAAGCGGCTCAGCCACCGGAGACCGGCGCTCGCTCGCGGCCATCGATTGGCTCCGCTAACATCCGGCGCCGTTGCCCGCAACGGCACGCGGACCCGGGCCACACGGGGGAGGAGGGGCGATATGCGACTGGGTCGGGGCGCCGCCGCGCTGGGGTTGATCCTGGCGGGGACACTGCTTGCCGCCTACGTGCAGACGGACGGCGGAGCCGTGACGGTGCACGATGTCCGCTTCGTCGGCGCGACCGGCAACGGCATGAGCGGCCTGCTGTACGTGCCCGACGGGGCCCGTCCGGAATCTCCGGCGCCCGCGGTGCTCGCCGTGCACGGCTACATCAATTCCCGCGAGACCCAGTCCGGCTTCGCCATCGAACTCGCGCGCCGCGGTGTCGTCGTCCTCGCCCTCGATCAGACCGGCCACGGCTACTCGGATCCACCGGCATTCGCCGCCGGTTTCGGCGGCCCCGACGGGCTCGCCCATCTGCGCGGCCTGGGATTCGTGGACGCTCGACGGATCGGCCTCGAAGGCCATTCCATGGGAGGCTGGGCCGTGCAGATGGCGGCGGCGTCGCAGCCCGATGGCTATGCCGCGATGGTGCTGGAAGGCTCGTCCACGGGCACCTTCGGCGCCCCCGACGGCACGCCGGAGACGCCGCGCAACCTCGCCGTGGTGTTCAGCCGCTACGACGAGTTCTCGGCGCTCATGTGGGACGCCGGCGTACCCGCCGACATCGTCGACACGGCCAAGCTCAAGACTCTGTTCGGTACGGCGGAGCCCGTGCGCGTCGGTGAGCTTTACGGCGACCCGGCCGCGGGCACCGCGCGGCTGCTGGCCATGCCGGCCGTGACGCATCCGGGCGATCACCTCTCCTCCGAGGCGATCGGTGCCGCCGTGGCGTGGTTTCAGGCGCGACTGGCGGTGACCGGACCGGCGCCGCTCGAGCAGGTCTGGTACTGGAAGGAGCTCGCCACGCTCATCGCCCTGGCGGGTCTGCTGCTGCTGATCTTTCCGGTGTTCGACCGGTTGCTCGGCTGGCGCGCGTTCGCCGCGGTCAGAACGGACCCGGTGGCCACGGTCACCTGGTCGCGCGGGCGTGGGGCCGTCAATCTCCTGGTCACGGCGCTGTTGCCGGTGCTGCTGTTCTTCCCGCTGCAGACGGCGGCCGAGAGTCTGCTGCCGGCCAATCCGTTGCTGCCGCAGCAGATCACCAACGGCATCCTGCTCTGGGCCTGGGGGTCGGGACTGGTTTCCCTGGCGTTGTTCGCAGTGTGGTTGCGCGGTTCCGGTCACAGCCTCGGGGAGCTGGGCCTGCCGCTGTCGCTGCCGTTGGCGGCCAGAGCCGCCGGGCTCGCGCTCGGCTGTTGTGGCGTGCTGTATCTCGTCGTCGTCGCGGCGGCGTTCTTTCTCGACGTCGACTTCCGCTTCTGGGTGGTGGCGCTGAAAACCATGGCGCCGTTTCACGTGCCCCTGTTTCTGATCTATCTGCCGTTGTTCGCGGTGTTCTTCCTGGTGCTGTCCCTGTGCCTGCACACCCAGCTCGGCAACGCTGCGTCCTGGCGTCGCGATCTGTGGCGCAACGGTCTGGTGCTTTCCGGTGGATTCGTCCTGCTGCTGGTGCTGCAGTACACGCCCCTTCTGCTCGGCGGCACGCTGCTGCTGCCGTCGCAGCCGCTGCTCACGATCGTGGCGTTCCAGTTCGTGGTGCTGCTCGCGGTGGTGGCCGTGGTCTCGACCTACTGCTTTGCCCGGACCAACAACGTCTACGCCGGCGCTTTTCTCAACAGCGTGTTCGTCACCTGGTACATCGTGGCCGGAACCGCGACTCAGGCGGTGCCGTTCTGGTTCTGAGCGGCGACCCGGTAGGCCGGCGTCGTCTGCAGGCGCGGCTCAGTTCGGGTCGGGTCTGGTGTGGTCGGCCAGGTTGTCGAGCAGCGTGCGCCACCACTCGGCCAGCCGCATCTGCAGGGCCGCATCCGGGAAGCCGTGGCGGGCGGCGCTGTCCTCCGGCACGGCGTGAAAACCGCGATGCTCGACGCTCACCCGGGTGGTCGTCGCCGCCACGGCGTCGAACCGCACCGCAACCTCGGTAACCAGACCCTCCGGAAAGTCCGCCTGGCGCCAGGTGAACGTCAGCCGCTCGGGCGGGCGGTAGTCCACCACCTCGCCGATCTGGTAGCGCTCGCCGTCCGGCGACGTTTCCACGAGCAGGGTGGTCGCGCCGCTGAAGTCGAAGCTCAGGGTGCCGGGCTCGTCCGGGGCCGTGCGGAACAGGCCGTTCGGCCGCCACCAGGCGCCGATGTCCTGGACGAACACGTCGAACGCCCGCTCCCTGGAGACATCGACGCGCAGCGCCACCAGCACCCGGGAACTCACCGGTCCGCCTTGCCGCCGCCTTCGGCGAACCGTTTGAAGGCGCCGAGCTGGGCAGCCCAGAGGCGCTCGCTGCGTTCCAGCCAGGTCTTCAGCTCGCGCATGGGGGAGGGCTGCAGCTCGTAGATGCGCACCCGGGCATCGAACTCCGGATGGGATTCGCTGACCAGCCCGCAGGCGCGCAGCGTCCGCAGGTGCCGGCTCATGGCCGGCGGGCTGAGCCCGACGAGGCGGGCCAGCTCCCCGGCGGGACGCGGCCTTTCGCCGAGCAGCTCCACCACCCGGCGCCGGTGGGGATCCGCCAGCGCCGCCAGGGTACGATCGAGCGCTTTGCCCATCGGCTCAGATCCAGCCCGTGATCTTCAGTCCGCTGGCCCGCTCGGCTTGTTCCCGGGTAACCTCCGCCACCGTCTGCGCCACCGTCCAGATATGGCCTTCCGGATCGCGACAGCGGTAGGTTCGGTCGCCGTAGAACTGGGTCGCCGGCTCTTCGAGAATCACCGCGCCGGCCTGCCGGGCCCGCTCGCAGTGCGCGTCGACGTCGCCGTCGATGCTGATGTGCAGCGTCTGGGTGTTCCTGCCGCCGAGGCCCGCCGGGCTGGCGTGGTTCTCCGACCACTCGCTGCCGACCATCACGGCGGCGTTGCCGAAGCGCATTTCCGAATGGGCGAGGTTGCCGTCGGCGTCTTCGATGAGCATGAACACCTCGAAGCCGAAAGCCTGTTCGAGCCAGGCAAGGGCCGCTTTCGGGTCGCGGTAGACGAGGGCGGAGGTCAGGTTCGGGCGCCAGTCGGCCATGATCGAGCTCCTGTCTGGGCAGGCTGTTAGTTAACGTCCAGATTAACTATTTCGTCAAGCAGAAATTGCATCGGCTGGCGGTTCCGACTCCCGTGTCGATCAGGGCCCGGCGGGCTGCGTGCTAAACTGGTGGGCTTCCCGGGGGAGCGTCGTGGCCAGCCGAGACATCTACAAAGCGCTGAGCGTGCCGGATTTCCGGTGGCTGTGGATCGGCAGTCTCGGCTCGTCTTTCGCCATGAACATGCAGATCATCGCCCGCGGCTGGCTGGTCTACACCCTCACCTCGTCGGCCATGGATCTGGCCTGGGTCACCCTGTCGTTCATGGTGCCGACGGTGGCGTTCTCGCTGTGGGGCGGGGTGGTGGCGGATCGGATTCCGAAGAAGCGCATCATCGTCCTGGCACAGTCACTGAACTGCGCCGCCACCGTCGTCATGGCGCTGATCATACTCAGTAACCGGGTGACGTTCTGGGACTTCATCTGGTTCGGTTTCTTCAATGGCACGATTCTGGCGCTGTCCATGCCGGCGCGGCAGGCTTTCGTGCCGGAGCTGATTCCCGACCGGCTGATTTTTACCGCCATGGCCCTGAACACCACCAGCTGGAACCTGTCGCGCATTCTCGGTCCCGCCCTGGCCGGCTTCCTCATTGCCTGGGTGGCCGCCGGCGATACCTCCTCGACCTACGGTGTGGGCATCGTCTATCTGATGATTGCGGCGCTGTATTTCCTCTCGGCGATCACCATGTTTCTGGTGAAACGCACCGGCAACATCAAGGAGCCGGACGGCAAGAGCCCGCTGACCGACGTGCTCGACGGGCTCCGCTACGTGCGCGCCAACCCGCCCGTGTTGGGCCTGATCCTGCTGTCGATCGTGCCATTTCTGTTCGGCATGCCGCTCAATACGCTGTTGCCGGCATTCAACGAGGACATTCTCGGCGGCGGCCCGGAGGACCTCGGTTTGCTGATGTCCTCGATGGGCGTGGGCGCGATCCTCGGCTCGCTGATGCTCGCCTCCATGGGCGATCTCAAGAACAAGGCTGCCTGGCTGATCGCCACCTGCGTCGGCTGGGGGGCGTTTACCACGGCGTTCGGTTCGGCCCAGGTGGTCTGGGTGGCGGCGGCGCTGGTCGCGGCGATCGGCTGGCTGTCGGCCTGGAACATGTCGCTGAATCGCGGCCTGCTGCAGATGCAGGTGGCCGACAACATGCGCGGCCGCATCATGAGCATCGACATGATGTCCCACGGCCTCATGCCCATCGGCGTGATTCCCATCAGCCTGATCGCCGAGCGCTACAGCGTGGCGGTGGCGCTGGAGGTGGCGGGTGTGGTGTTCGTGCTGGTGGTGCTGGCGCTGGCGCTGTTCACCACCTCGGTGCGCCGGGTGGACGACGGCATGCGCGAACCCGCGCAGGCCGGGGAACTCTGAATTCAGCCGCTTCGCCGGCGGCGCCGCAGCAGCGCCGCGACCGCATAGGCGAGGGCCGCGATCCCACCGGCCCAGAGGAACGTCGGCACGAACCAGCTCAGCGCCGTATCGAACACGAACGACCAGCGGGTGCCGTCGGCGTCGTGGAAGATACCGCTCGGGTTCTCGAGCCACTCCCAGACGGTGACGATCAGGGTGACCACACCGGCAATGCTGACGCCGCTGACGATACCGATCGGCCACAGGGCTCGTCTGGCGATCATGGTTCCCTCCGGCGTGGGTGATTTATCGGGACCATGCCGAACGTCCGGGTTCACCGCAACGTCGGCCTGCGGTTGCGGTCCGGTGGGTGCCCTGGATCATTCGGTCTCGACCGGGGTCGAAGATCATGAGAAGAGGAGCCGCAATGAACCGAGTCGAGCCAGATCGAACTGAAGCGGCGTGCCGTGGCGGACGACGGCTGCCGTCGGCGCTGCTGCTCGTCCTGGCGCTCACTGTGCAGGCGCTCGCCGCCGAGTCCAGTCAGGAGATCTACCTGTCCGTCGGTGAGAACGGCGAGCTCAGCTTCTCCGACGTCGCCGGACCTGGCGCCCAGCGCGTGGTCGTGGAGACCGCCGCGCCGCTCGACGATCCGCTGGCGGAACTCGACCGTCGCATCGAGCAGACGCTGAGCGTGGCGAACGCCCTGGAGGCGTCGCGGCTGGCCCGGGAAAAGGTTCGTGCCGAGGCGCGTGCCAGCGCCGCCGGGAGCGGCGTCGGGAGCGCTCCGGAGGTGGTGTACCAGGACCGCTACGTCACCTCGCCCTACCTGTACCCACCGGCCAGGCCGCGCGGACGCCCACCGCACCAAGCCGGGCCGCCGCCCGAGCAACCGTCGGAGGAACCTGCGCCGGTTATCAGCCGGCCGTTCCCGGCGCCGGACTAGTTCTGCTCCTCGGTGAAGCCGCGGTTCACGACACGATGCCTCTTGCGAAGTAGTCGTCGATGCGGTCTTCGAGGCCGGCCAGGGTCATGAGCTCGCGGGTGTGTTGCCCGACGGTGGGCGCCGGCCCGCCGGGCACCGCCGGCGTGGTCGAGAAGCGAGCCGCGGGGCGCGCGTCGCGCAGGCGACCGGCCACCGGATGGTCGATCTCGCGGAACACCTGGTTGTGCTGAACCTGGGCGTCCTCGTGCAGTTCGGCGAGGCGGCGGACCCGGGCGAACGGTACCTGCTCGGCGGCCATGCGCCGGCCGACCTCTTCCACGGACAACCCGGCGGCCACGGCGGGAATCTCTGCGGCCAGGGCCTCGCGCAGATCCTCGCGGTGGGTCATGCGCGCCTCCAGGGTGGCGAAGCGCGGATCCCGGGGAATGTGCTCGAGGCCGTAGGCGCGGCACATGCCTTCGAACTCGGGCTGGGACAGGGTCATGGTCGCGCCCCAGCCGTCGCGGTAACGGGTGACCGTGCCGGAGGCGCCGACGGGCGGACGCTGGTCCACGCCGTCACCCTGCAGAATCAGATCCGAAGCGACGTCACTCCAGGCGAAGGCGATGGCGGTGTCGAGCATCGACAGCTCGATGTGCTGCCCGGAGCCGTGCTTCGATCGCGCCAGCAGCGCGGCGGTGACGGCCTGGCAGCCGGTGGCGGCGGTGAGCTTGTCGAGCAGCAGCATGTTCACCTGCTCGGGCTGATCCGGGTGCTCCGGATGAATGCGGCCCTGCACGTCGGTCATGCCGGAGTAGCACTGGATGATCGGATCGTAGGCGCGCTCCCGGGCGCGCGGTCCGGTCTGGCCGAAGCCGCTGATGGAGAGGTACACCAGGCCGGGATTGTCGGCGGACAGATCGGTGTAGCCGATGGCCAGGCGATCCACCACGCCGGGCCGGAAGTTCTGGATCACCACGTCCACCGTGCGTGCCAGCCGGCGCACGATGTCGACACCTTCCGGGGTGCCGAGGTCGGCGGCGAGCGAGCGCTTGCCGCGGTTGAGCACATGGAAGAAGCCGGAGTAGCCGTTGCGCCGGCTGCCGACGTGACGCTGGATGTCACCGCTGCCGGTACGCTCCACCTTGATCACGTCCGCCCCCTGATCCGCCAGCAGGGCACCGGTCAGAGGGCCGGAGACCACCGCCGACAGATCGAGAACGCGGAACCCGTCGAGCGGGCCCGCCACGGCCGAATCAGGCTCCGCGCATGGGGTTGATCGGCGGCCACTGGTCCTTGCTGGCGAGGATCTTCTCGCCGATCTCCGCGACCTCCCAGGGTCCTTCCTCGAGGGGCCGATCGGCGATGGGGGTGAGCTGCCAGGACAGCAGCTGGACGCTGTTGCCGCCGATGAGGAACTGCCGGCCGCTGACTTCCTTGGCCTCGTCGGAGCACAGCCAGACGATGGCGGGTGAGACGTTTTCCGGTGGGAACCTGTCCTGAATTCCTTCCGGCAGTATGTCCTCGGTCATGCGCGACATGGCGGTAGGGGCGAGCACGTTCACGGTGATGCCGTACTTGAGTCCCTCGAGCCACAGGCAGCGCATGAATCCGGCGATGCCGGCCTTGGCCGCACCGTAGTTGGTCTGCCCGAAGTTGCCGAGCAGCCCGGACGTGGAACTGGTGACGATGATGCGGCCGCCGCTGCCCTGTTCGAGCATGCGGTCGTAGGCGGCTTTGACGGTGAGGTAGGTGCCGCGCAGGTGCACGTTGATCACCGCATCCCACATGCCTTCGTCCATGTTCTTGAAGGACTTGTCGCGGAGGATGCCGGCATTGGCGATGAGGATGTCGACCTTGCCGAATTCCTTGACGGCCTGGTCTACCATGGCCTGGGCGTCGGCCTTTTCGGTCACCGAGCCGTAGTTGGCCACGGCCTTGCCGCCGGCGGCCTTGATCTCCTCGACCACCTGGTCGGCCATGTTGTGCGAGGCGCCGGATCCGTCGCGCGCGCCGCCGAGGTCGTTGACCACCACCGTCGCCCCTTCGTGGGCCAGCAGCAGCGCGTGGGCGCGGCCGATGCCGCCGCCGGCGCCGGTCACGATGGCGACTTTACCTTCGAGCATTCCCATGTCTTTCTCCCTCTCGTGCGGACCTTTTGTTCGGTCGGTTTGTGCGGACAAACGAGGCAGTCTACGATCTGATCGGGCAAACGCAAGGGTGCGCTCCCGGGGTCTGGTTTCCACGCTGAGCGTGATGCAGTAACCGGTTTGGCCCGGCGGTCCAAGTATTTGCACAGACACGCGCGGGCGCGGGGACGCGGACGCGATTATTGCCTAAGCTCATGAGTATGCGCGATGCGTGGATTCGGGAAACAGGAACTCAAGTGAACGACCGGAGCGATTACGAAGCCCATCTGAATCGGTCTCTCGACGACGTCATTTCCCTGCTGGAGCGGGAAATCCGGCGTCTCAAGGAGTCGCTCGAGACCTATCGGCTGTCGCAGCACCCGGATCGCAACGAGATCATCCGCTGGCACGTGCGTACCCTGGACGAGCGTCAGGATGCCCTGGAGCGTCTGCGCACCATGCTGCTCGCCCAGCAGGACGACGGCGCCGGCACCCGCCACTGAACCCCGCCCTCAGAACCCGCGCGAACGGACGATGGCCTCCACGACGTGCGGCGTCGGGTCGCTGCCGTAGAGTGCTTCCAGGGTGGCGAGCCCGCCAGGATTGGCCAGATTCACCTCGATCAGATATGGATAGGCCACATCCACGGCGGCGAAGCCGACGCCGCGCCGTTCGAGATCGCCGGCCAGTCCGGTCACCAGTTCCCGCTCTCCGGCACTCAGGGTGGTTGGATGCGGCGTGCCGCCGACCGCCAGGTTGCTGCGCAGATCACCTTCGGCACGGCGCAGGTAGCTGCCGACCAGGCGGCCGCCGGCCACCAGGGTGCGCTTCTCGCCCTGTTCGATTTCGCTGGCATAGCGTTGCAGCACGGCGTAGCGGCGACCGCGATCGGTGAGACGGTCGATGGCCGCCGACCCCGCAGCGCCGGCGCTGATCCGCAGCACGTCGCGCCCGAAGCTGCCGGCGCCGGGCTTGATCACCCAGTCGCCGCCCGCGGCCAGCCGGGCCTTGAGAAACTCGGCGTCGCGGCTGGCGTAGGTGGGCGGCATGTGCGCCCACCAGGCGTACTTCGCGTGCCAGTAGACCAGCGCGTCGACGGGCACCACACAGCGTTCCTGCGGCAATTGGCGGAGCAGCTGCATGCGGTCGAGAAAGTTGTCGGCCGGGCCCATGCCGAGCAGCCACAGCAGATCGAAACGCGCCGGATCGTGGTCTCCCAGACGCAGCCCGGACGGGGTCAGGTGAAGGGCCTCGTGAGGAATCTCACTGACCCACCATCCGGCGGCCGCAAAGGCGCGCGGCAGGCGCCGATGGTTGTCGTGGCGGGCCAGGCGGATGTCGCCGATGAGGAATGCGATGTCGGGCATGGCATCAAACCGTCTGTAACGTTGGTAAATTAAACGTCAAATAAGTAGCTTGCAGCATTGAAAAGCCCCGCGGCAGGGGCCATAACAACCCAGTAGAGCACGTATCCGCGGCAGCTTCCGCCGGTCTCCGGTGAAGCCCCACGGCGGCTACCTCGAGGAAGGAACCCCATGAACGCACCGAGCAACATCCCCGATCACACGCTGCCGGCGGAGCGGATACCGCTCTTCGAGCCCGAGCACCTCGATCCCATGGAGAAGGTGGATCTGCGCAATCGGGTCAAGGCGCAGCTGAAAAAGCGCGGCGCCGTGCTGGTCGCTCACTATTACGTCGACGCGGACGTTCAGGATCTCGCCGAGGAGACCGGCGGGTTCGTCGCCGACTCGCTGGAAATGGCACGGTTCGGCAAGAACCACGCGGCCTCCACCCTGGTGGTCGCCGGCGTACGCTTCATGGGCGAGACGGCGAAGATCCTGTCGCCGGAAAAGCGGGTGATCATGCCGACTCTCGAGGCCGAGTGCTCCCTCGACCTCGGCTGCCCGCCGGACGAATTCGAGGCGTTCTGTCGCGAACACGCCGATCGCAAGGTGGTGGTCTATGCGAACACGTCTGCCCGGGTGAAGGCGCTGTCGGACTGGGTGGTCACCAGCAGCGTGGCGTTGCCGATCGTGGAAATGCTGCACGATCAGGGAGAGAAGGTGCTGTGGGCGCCGGACAAGCACCTGGGCCACTGGATCCAGACCCGGACCGGCGCCGACATGCTGCTCTGGAACGGCGCCTGCGTGGTGCACGAGGAGTTCAAGGCCAAGGCGCTGTTCGAACTGAAGGCCGTGTATCCGGACGCCGGCGTGCTGGTTCATCCGGAATCGCCGGCGGCAGTCATCGACATCGCCGACGCGGTGGGCTCCACCAGCCAGATCATCCGGGCCGCCGGCGAGCTGCCGAACAAGACCTTCATCGTCGCCACCGACCGCGGCATTTTCCACAAGCTGCGCCAGCGCAACCCGGACAAACGCTTCATCGAAGCGCCGACGGCCGGGGAGGGCGCCACCTGCCGCAGCTGCGCCCACTGCCCGTGGATGGCCATGAACGAGCTGAGCCAGCTGGCTGCGTGCCTGGAAAGCGATGAGCTCATGGCGGCGAACGAGATCCGCGTCGACCCGGAGATCGGCCGTCAGGCCATGATCCCGCTGCAGCGGATGCTCGACTTCAAGGTCTGACGGGGAGGCTCGCTATTCAGGACTGCGCGGTGCTCTCTTTAGGACTGCGCGGTGCGCAGGGCGGTCCGGAAGTCGTCGATGCGTTGATCGAGGCGCGCCAGCAGCTGGGTGTTGCTGCGGTCGGTGAGTCGGCGCGCGTACTCCAGGTGGGCGATGGCCTTCTGATAGGCGCCGTGCAGGCCGAAGAACTCCGCGCGGGCCCGGTGCACGCCGACGATGTCGCCGGCGAGGCCCGAGACCTCCGCCAGGTCGTACCAGACGTCGATGTCGTCTTTGCGCAGGCGGCTCTGGCGCACCAGCACGTCGGCGGCTTTCTGGTACTTCTCCTGTTTGGTCAGCGCGTCCGCGTAGAGGATGGAGAGCGGTGCGTTGTCGGGATTGAGCGTCAGGTTCTGTGCCAGCAGTTGCTCGGCCTGGGCGCTGCGGTCGCCGTTTATGAGCAGCTCGGCATACGCAGCCACGTAGAGAATGCTGCGCGGGTCCCGGGTGAACAGCGCATCGCCGAGAGCGATGGCCTGCTCGTGCTCGCCGGCCTTGGACAGCGCCAGGGCCAGACCGTAACGCGCGGCTTCCGAGTCGGGATTGTCGCGGACCTCCTTCTCGAACCGCTTCACCGCCGCCTGGGGGCTGTCGGCGTAATAGACGATGGCGCGGGTACGCATCAGCGCGTAGTCGAGGGAGTCTTCGTATCTTCCTTTGGGGTACTCCTGCACCTGCTGGCGGGTGTCGGCGATGCGCGATTCCGACAGCGGGTGGGTGAGCAGGAACTCCGGCGGTCGGCGGCTGAAGCGATAGGCCTGCTGCATGCGCTCGAACATGCGTGACATGCCGTTGGGGTCCATGCCGGCCCGCACCATGGTGTTCAGGCCGATGCGGTCCGCTTCCTGCTCGCGGGTGCGGCTGTAGCGCAGCTGGTTCGACTGCGATGCCGCCTGAGCCGCGGATATGGCCGCGATCCCGGCATCGCCGCCGCCCATGGCGCCGACCATGATGGCGGCGATCAGCGAGGCGAGCGTCGGCAACGTGCTGGCGCGTTGCTCCTCTACGCCACGGGCGAAGTGGCGCTGGCTGAGGTGGGCGAGTTCGTGGGCCAGCACCGAGGAGTACTCGTGCACGTCTTCGGCGGCCAGCATCAGCCCCAGGTTGATGCCGACCACGCCGCCGGGCGCGGCGAAGGCGTTGATCTCGGGGCTGTCGATCAGGACCACCTGCATGAGGTTGTCGCGCAGCTGCGAGTACTGTGCCAGATCGGTGACTTCGCCGGACACCCAGTACTTGAGGATCGGATCGTCGATCGTCGGCAGGGCGGCGTGCAGCTGCTTGAGAAACTGCCCGCCGATCTGGCGCTCCATCTCCGGCGAGATGAGGCTGGAGGAAGCGTCGCCCAGCAGCGGCAGGTCGTCGGTACCCACCTCGGCGCGCATCGGCGCGGCGACGAGGGCACAGAAAAACCCGGCGCAGACGAAGTGATGCGCCCGGCCCGAGTGGCGGCGATGTGCTCTGAACATGGTCGGCATCATAATGCATGGACGTCCGGGGATCGTGAAAAGTTCCATTGGCGTGGTGTGCGGCGGGCCTATATTCTGCCCGCCATGAGCGATACCGGAAGCAGCGGCAACGGCGAAGTGCAGGTGCTGGACGTCACCGGTCTGAACTGCCCGATGCCGCTGCTGAAAGCCAAGAAAGCGTTGAACGGCCTGCCCGCGGCGGGTCTGCTCAGGGTGCTCGCGACGGATCCCGGCTCGGTGCGCGACTTCGAGGTGTTCTCTCAGCAGAGCGGTCACGCGCTGCTGGAATCCACCCGGGACGGCGACACCTACGTATACCTGCTGCGCAAGAAGGCTCCGGCATGATGCAGAAGTCGGCCTGATGCGATTTCTCGAGGTCATCAGCGGCTGGATCAACCGCTACTTCTCCCACGAGGAAGCCATCTACCTGGTGGTGATGCTGGTGCTCGGCCTGCTGGTGCTGGTCGTGCTCGGCGGGGTGCTGGCACCGGTGCTCACCGGCCTGGTGCTGGCGTTCCTGCTGCAGGGTGTGGTGCGTCGGCTGACGGTCTGGAGGGTTCCGGAGCGAATGGCCGTGTACCTCACGTTCACCCTGTTCGTCGGTGCCATGATCACGTTTCTGTTCTTCATCGTTCCGCTGGTCTGGCAGCAGCTGCGCGCCGCGATCGGCGCCCTGCCGGAGATCATCGTGCGGCTGCGTGAGGTAGGGCGCGACCTCGCCGAGCGTTTCCCGGATCTCATCACCCAGACCCAGATCGATCAGTGGCTCGCGTCGGTGACCAATCAGGTCGGATCGCTCTCCGGCACGGCCCTCGAGGCGGTGGTGGGCAACCTGCCGTCCCTGGTCGCGCTGCTGATCTATGCCGTGCTCGTGCCGATTTCGGTGTTTTTCTTCCTCAAGGACCGAGGCCGCATGATGGCCTGGTTTCTGGCGCTGCTGCCGAGCAAACGACCGATGCTCGATCAGGTGGGCAACGAGATGAGTCGGCAGCTCGCCAACTACGTTCGCGGCAAGGCAGTGGAGATCCTCATCGTCGGCAGCGTCACCTTCGTCGCCTTTTCTCTGCTCGGACTCAACTACGCCGCGCTGCTCGGGCTGCTGGTGGGACTGTCGGTGCTGATCCCGTTCATCGGCGCCGCGGTGGTGACGCTGCCGGTCGCTGTGGTGGGCGTGATCCAGTTCGGCTGGTCCTGGGAACTCGCCTGGGTGATGGGCGTCTACGGGATCATTCAGGCCATCGACGGCAACGTGCTGGTACCGCTGCTGTTCTCCGAGGCCAACGACCTGCATCCCATCACCATCATTCTGGCCATACTGGTGTTTGGCGGGCTGTGGGGATTCTGGGGAATCTTCTTCGCCATTCCGCTGGCGACGCTGGTGAAGGCCATCTACAACGCCTGGCCGCGTGATGCCGAAGGGTTCGGAGTGGAACCCGTCACACGGGACGATCCGGCTGCCGGGGTCGTGTCGGACTCGCCGGCCGCGGAGAGATCCCCGGACACGGGCCGCTCCGCGGCGGCGGACGCCGGCGGCCGCTGAGGTTGTGATGGCTGTGAACGCTCAAGTACCATGGCGCGGTTTCTGACCCGATGCTGCAAACAGGGGCCGTCCACGAATCATGTTGAGGGGAAGCATCGTCGCCCTGGTGACGCCGATGAAGGCCGACGGTGCGGTGGATTTCGATGCGCTGGAGTCGCTGATCGAGTGGCACATCGCCGAGGGCACGCACGGCATCGTCCCGATGGGCACTACCGGCGAGTCCGCGACCCTCGACACCCCGGAACACATCGTCGTCATCCGCCGCACCATCGAGGTGGTGGACGGTCGGATTCCGGTGGTGGCGGGAACCGGTTCGAACTCCACGGCGGAGGCCATCCACCAGACCCAGGAAGCCACGCGGCTCGGTGCCGATGCCTGTCTGCTGGTCACGCCCTACTACAACCGCCCCACCCAGGAAGGGCTCTTCCGCCATTACCAGGCCATTGCCGAAGTCACGGATATTCCGTTGGTGCTGTACAACGTGCCGCCGCGTACCGGCTGCGACCTGCGCGCGGAAACGGTGGGTCGGCTTGCGGCCATCGACCGCATCGTGGGAATCAAGGAGGCGTGCGGGGATCCAGAGCGGGTGGCCGCGATCCGCAAACTGGTGCCCGATGAGTTCTTCGTGCTCTCGGGAGAAGACGCGCAGACCCTGCGCATGTTCGACCTCGGCGCCGTCGGCACCATTTCGGTGACCGCCAACGTGCTGCCGAAGATGATGTCCGAATTCTGTTCTGCGTACCTCGAAGGCGACCGCGCGACGGCCGCCAGACTGGACGCGATCCTGCAACCGCTGCACCGCATGCTGTTCGTCGAATCGAGCCCCACGCCGACCAAGTGGGCACTCTACGAGATGGGCAGGATCGACCGCGGTATCCGGTTGCCCCTGATTGAACTGTCCGAAGAGCACCGCGCTCCGCTGCGCGCGCTGCTCGACGACCTGGGGGCTTTGTGAAGTACTGGATTTTTCCGCTGCTGCCGCTGCTGTCGCTGTCGGTCGGCTGCGCCTGGTTTTCCGACGACAAGGGTATCTTCGTCGACAAGTCCGACGACTATCTCAACGCCGACGAGAATCCCGCGCTGACCATTCCCGACGGGCTGGACACGGCGCGGGTGCAGGATCCCTTCCCGATACCGGAGATCACCGACCGGCTGCGCCCCGAGTACTACCCGAAGCGTCCGCCGCGCCCCGATGCGATCTACTCCAACGACAATCGCGACGAGGTCCGCATCCAGCGCCTCGGCGAGCGCCGCTGGCTGGTCATTCCCGAACCACCCACCACGGTGTGGCCGAAGGTGAAGCAGTTTCTGGCCGAGAACGGCGTCAGCATCGCCTGGGAGTCGCCGTCCGACGGGCGCCTGGACACAGAATCGCTCGAGGTCACGGATCAGGGCTACCGCGACGTGATCCGGCAGCTCATCCGCGACGGCAAGGCCGACGCCGCCATCGACGGTGGTCTCGACCGGCTGCGCATCCGGGTGGAGCCCGGACTGCGGGAGCGCACCACCGAGGTCAACGTACGCTACGAGAACAGTGATTTCGCGACCCCCGGCAGTTCCGAACTGGTGGAGCTCGATCGCACCCCGTCCCACGTGCCGGAGATAGAGCAGTCGGCGCTCACCGAGCTCGGCGCCTACATCGCCGCCCGGGTGGCCGAACAGACGGTATCGATGGTCGCGCAGGACATTGCCACCGGGGTGAAGTCGAACATCGAGATCGACGCCGACGGCGACCCGGTGCTGCGCCTGCGGCTTGACCGGGAGCGGGCCTGGGCCACGGTGGGTCAGGCTTTGTCGCGGGCCACCATCGAGATCGAGGAATCCGACGAACCGACCGGGATCTATCGCATCCGGGTTCCCGAAGATCTGGACGTGGAGGCCGGCAAGAAGGGCTTCTTCGGTCGCCTGTTCTCGTTCGGCGACGACACCCGGGAGCTCGAGCTGCGGCTCGAACCCGCGGACGGCAACAGCTTCGTCGTGACCGCCCTGGACGGCGAAGGCCAGGCGCTCGAACGGGAGTTCGGCCAGCAGGTGCTGGTGCTGATCCGCGAGTACGCCAGTTGACCGGATTCGCCTCGCTCGGCAGCGGCAGCCGCGGCAACGGCACCCTGGTCGAGATCGGCGGCGAGCTCATCCTGGTGGACTGCGGGTTCACCGTGAAGCAGGCGGAACGGCGCATGCAGCGGCTCGGCGTGCGTCCCGGCGACCTCAGCGCCATTCTGGTGACCCACGAGCACGCGGACCACATCGGCGGCGTAGCGGCCCTGGCGCACCGCTACGCGGTACCGGTGTTTGCTTCCTACGGCACGTTCCGCGCCACCCGCGGCGCGCTCTCTGGAGAAATCATCGACAGCCACCGATCGTTCCGCATCGGTGCGGTGACGGTGATCCCGGTGATCGTGCCCCACGATGCCCGGGAGCCCACTCAGTTCCGCTTCGAGCACGACTGCGTCGCGCTCGGCGTGGTGTCGGATCTCGGTCACGTCACGCCGTTCGTCTGCGAGCAGTACCGGGGCTGCGACGCGCTGATGATGGAGAGCAACTACGACGTTCCCATGCTCCTCGGCGGCCGCTACCCGGAATCCGTGAAGCGGCGCATCGCCGGCGACCTGGGGCATCTGTCGAACCAGCAGGCGGCGGCGTTTCTCGATGCGGTGGCGCACCCGGACCTGCAGGTGGTGGTTGGTCACGTGAGTGAGCAGAACAACCACCCGGAGCTGCTCGGGGCGGCATTCGAGCCCCTGCGCGAGCGCGTCGCGAGCCTGTCGTTCGCCACCCAGAGCGAGGGCGTGGATTGGGTCGCCCTCGGCGGCGATCCGGCCCGGGCGCTCGGCTTCGCGCGCTCCTGAAACGTCGGCTCAGCTCCCGGAACCGGAAAAACGGGCCTCGTCGAGAAACCGCCGAACCGCCTCGAGTTCCGGCAGCATGGCGTCGATGCGGCGGCGGTCGACGGCTTCGAGCAGCGTCGCCAGCAACGGGAACGTGGCCGCCACCGCCGCTTCTCTGGCCGTGCGCCCCGCCGCGGTCAGGTGCACCAGCTTGCGGCGCCCGCTTGCCGGGTCCGGCGAGACGCTGACGAAGCCCTTTTCCTCCAGCCGTTTCAGGGTGTTGGTCATGGCTCCCTTGGTCACCTGAAACGCCGTCGCCAGACGCCCCGGCGTCGCCTCGTCGTCCACCCGCACGAACCAGTTCAGCACCGAGAACTGCGACGGCGTGAGCCCGTGGGGCAGCACCCGGGCCATCTCGTTGGCGGAGAGCTGGGCGATGATCCCGATCTCGTTGAAGAACCGGTACGCGTGGTCCAGCGCACGGGCGGACGGTTGTCTGGGCATGGACCGAATAACCATTCATCATTAAACAGTTTGAGATTAAACTAAATTCGAGCTAGAGTCATTGGTTCTGCAACCCTGCGAGGAAGCTGACGATGAAGTGGGTGGTTCGAATCGTGCTCGGCGTGGTGGGACTGGTGGTGGTCGTGTTCGGCCTTCAGATCGTCGCCTCGGAGACCGGCGAAGTGGTGGTTCTGCACGCCCGGGACGCCGACGGCGGCGTCGCGCAAACCCGCCTGTGGGTGGTCGACCACGGCGGCCGTCAGTACCTGCGCTGCGGCGCCGACGGCTCCGGCTGGTTCGCTCGGCTGACGGCGAGTCCCGAGATCGAGCTGGAGCGGGGTGGTGAGCTGGCCGAATATCGCGCGGTGCCCGAGCCGGAACTGAGTGCGCAGATCAACGAACTCATGCAGCAGAAGTACGGGTGGCGTGACTCGCTGATCGGCGTTCTCGTCGGCGGCCGCGACGGGTCGGTGCCGGTGCGGCTCGAAGCGCGATGATGCCGGAGGCGACGACCCGGGTTGGATCGAAACCCGCAGGTCTTCGCAATGCGGCGCTCATTCTGGTGCTCGCCGTCCTTTCCGGCTGCAACGGGCCGCTGTTCATGCTTCCCGGCGGCCGCCTCTCTGGCCCGGAAGCGCCGCTGACCGCCGCTGTCATCCCGGACGAAGGCGGCGTAGCCGTACTGGAGACGCGCCCGGACGATCCGTACTCGGTGAACGTGGGGATCGCCGTCGTCGACGGTGTCATCCACATCGACCCGGCGGCTGAGCGCCGCTGGTACCAGCATCTGCTCGACGACCCGGACGTGCGGATCCGTTTCGAAGGCGACCCGGTCGTCTACACGGCACGCGTCGAGCCGGTGCGCGATCCCGGGGTGCTGGAACGATTCGAGCAGACACGGAACGTGCTGAAGCTGGTTCCGAGGGCGACGCCTTCGAACAGCTGATTTGCATCGAGGCCGCACCGGCGTAGGCTGCAGCGACGTAGCGGCTGCGGAATTCAGCAATGACCTGCGTGACCTATTTCCGCGCTCAGGCCTACAACAACGCCTGGGCCAACCACCGTCTGCTGAGCGCGTGTCGCGGCCTGGATGCACAGACGCTTGCCGCGAAGCGGACCAGCTTCTTTCCGACCATCGTTCACACGCTCAACCACATCCTCACCGTCGACTGGTTCTACGTGAGCAGTCTGGAGGGCCGTTCCACGGGCCCGGCGGCCTTCGACCCGGAGATCCCGTGCCCTGACTTCGCGGACCTGGAGCGAGAGCAGCGCCTGGTGGACGCTCGCCTGATCGCGCTCTGTGAGGGTCTGAGCGATTCCGCTCTGCGGCAGACGGTGGAGATGATCCGGCCGCGCAGAATCCAGACCGAGCGTGCCGACCGGACGCTGCTGCACCTGTTCCAGCATCAGACCCACCATCGCGGACAGGTCCATGGAATGCTCAGCGGGACCAACGTGGCGCCACCGCAGCTGGACGAGTTCTTCATGGGGGATGAATTCGAGCGAGCGCTGCGCGAAGACGACTTCGCGGCGTTGGGCTTCGACGAGTCTGCGATCTGGCGCGACTGATCCGGCGCGGGCTGGAATCCGCCCGAGGCTTTCCTCAGAGGACGCCGTTAGCCACGCGCGGCGCCTGTGAATCAGGTGCCGCGCCGGGAGAGTGGAAACGGCCCCCGACTTTCCTCAGAATACGCGGCTCGCCGCGCTCATCGCGGAACCTGGAGAGGTGCCGGAGCGGTCGAACGGGCCTGACTCGAAATCAGGTGTACCCTTGCGGGTACCCAGGGTTCGAATCCCTGCCTCTCCGCCAATGAATACGGGGCCCATCGGGCCCCGTTTTTGTTGCTGGCAAGGCATGGCGATGCGAAACCCCGGGCTCCAGCCGGAGGCCGACCACCGGTTGATCCGGTCGACCGCTGGCGTTTACTCGGTTCCGTGTTCGATGGCCTCGTGCAGGCTGTTCGACGCGCATTCCGCAGTCGCATTCAGTTCCGCGTCCACAGCGACGCCTGCCGGAGTCGCAATGGCGGCCCGGGATTTCGACCAGGCCTCGAGCGATGGGAAAGAGTCGAGATACATGAAGCTCCCCGGTTGGCCAACGATCGAGGTCAGGCCCCAACTGCGAATCCCGGCGCCAGGGTTGGCGCTGTTCTGGAGCTTCAGCCATTTGCCGTTCACTGCCTTGGCGTCATCGAGAGTCTTGCCGTCCAGCAACGTGCAGGTCCACAGCTCTACCACACGATCCTCGGCCCGCGCTGCAAACGGAAGGGTCAACGTCAGCATCATCACGGCCATCAGTGTCTTCAGCATGATCAGTCCTCTTTGCGCCGGGCAATTCGCGCGGCGCCACTCGCAAAACAACCGATGTGGGCGGCTTCGACCTCAGACCACGCCGTAGGCCACCATCGCGTCGGCCACCTTGACGAAACCGGCCACGTTGGCGCCGCGCACATAGTCGACGAAGTCGCTTCCGGGCACGCGACCGTACTCGACGCAACGCTCGTGGATGTCGGCCATGATCTGTCGCAGCAGGGTCTGGAGTTCCTCTTCCTTCCAGGTGATGCGCGCGCTGTTCTGGCTCATCTCGAGTCCCGAGACCGCGACACCGCCGGCGTTGGCGGCCTTGCTGGGCGCGAACAGAACCTTGGCTTCGGTGAAGTGCTCGATGCCGTTCTGCTCGGTAGGCATGTTGGCGCCTTCCGAGACGGCCATGCAGCCGTTCTTGATCAGCATGAGCGCTTCCGCTTCGCTGATCTCGTTCTGCGTGGCGCAGGGTAACACCAGCTGCCCCGGAACTTTCCATGGCCGCTCGCCTGGGTGGAACTCCGCTCCGAATTCGCTGGCGTACTCCTCGAGCCCGCGGCGGCGTTTGGTTTTTAGATCGATGACGTAGGCCAGCTTGTGCTCGTCGATGCCGTTCGGGTCGTGGATGAAGCCGGAAGAGTCCGACAGCGTGACGACCTTGCCACCGAGCTGATTGAGCTTCTCGACCGCGTAGGTGGCCACGTTACCGGCGCCGGACACCAGACACGTCTTTCCTTCGATGCCGTCGCCGACGCGTTCCAGCATGTCGTTCATCATGTACACGGTGCCATAGCCCGTGGCCTCGGTGCGGATCGGGCTGCCGCCGTACTCCAGGCCCTTGCCGGTCAGCACGCCCGTGTAGCGGTTGGTCAGTCTCTTGTACTGACCGAACATGTAGCCGATTTCCCGGGCGCCGACGCCGATGTCGCCGGCGGGTACGTCGATATCGTCACCGACGTGTCGGTGGAGCTCGGTCATGAAGGACTGGCAGAAGCGCATGACCTCGTTGTTCGACTTGCCTTTCGGGTTGAAGTCGGAGCCGCCCTTTGCGCCTCCCATGGGCAGGCCGGTCAGACTGTTCTTGAAGGTCTGTTCGAAGGCGAGGAACTTGAGGATGCTCTGATTGACACTCGGGTGGAAACGCAGCCCACCCTTGTAGGGGCCGATGGCGTTGTTGTTCTGCACCCGATATCCGCGGTTGACGCGGATGTTGCCTTTGTCGTCCTCCCAGCACACCCGGAAACTGAGCACGCGATCCGGTTCTGCGATGCGCCGCAGAATCTGCATCTCGTGGTAGATTTCCTTGTCGGCGATGTATTCGAAGACGTTGGAAGCGACCTCGTAGACCGCCTGGTGGAACTCGGTCTCGCCGGGGTTCCGGCGCTTGAGTCCGTCCATGAACTGCTCGAGATTGACGTGATCGGTAACAGCCATGCGCGTTCCTCCCCCATGAGTCGGCAATTGGCGCGGGATCCGTGACGGAAGCCGGCGATGGCGTCGGGTCACGGCCCGGCAGGCAGTCATTAATGCTGAAATGCCGCGGGCCTGCAAGGACGAGTTGGGGCAGAGGCTGCGGGCGCGGGTCGCTGGCGCTGTTCGCTCTGGCGCTGGTCACATCCTGCTCGTCGGACCCGGTGATGCCCGGCGAGCGGCAGGCCATCGAGTCCGGGGCGGTGAAATCCGTGGTGCGGGGTGAGGATTTCGAGCACGTCCTGTTCAGTCGCGGTGTTGCGCCGTCGGCCGCAACGTTGCGCGTTTACCTCGGCGGCGATGGACGGGCGTTCGTGAGTCGCCGACGGGTGGCCCGGGACCCGACCCCGCCGCGGCCGCTGGCGTTGAATCTGATGCTCAATGACCCCGGCCCGGCCGTCTACGTCGGTCGGCCCTGTTATCACAGCGCCCGCGGCGGATTAGAGGCCCGCGGCGGATTAGAGGCCCGCGGCGAACCGGATAGCCCCGGCGCAGAATCGGTCGACGCAACGGCGCTGTGCCACCCGCGCCTCTGGACCACCGAGCGTTACTCGCCGGCCGTGGTCGACAGTCTCGCCCGGGTGGTCACGAATCTGGCTGACCAGCATCCGGTCGCGCGGCTGACCCTGATCGGCTACAGCGGCGGCGGCGTCCTGGCGCTGCTCGTTGCGAGGCAGCTGGAACGGGTCAGCCTGGTGGTGACGGTGGCGGCACCGCTGGACCTGGCGGCCTGGACGCGGCACCACGGCTACACGCCGCTGTTCGGCTCCGGCGATCCCGCCGCCGTGTCGTCCTGGCCGGCGACGCTCCGCCAGTTCCACCTCCACGGCTCGCAGGACGACAACGTGCCGCCAAAGCTCGTCGAGCGGTTCCGTGCCGCGGCGGGTGGGGCGGTCGAGTTCCGGGTGATCGACGGCTTCGACCACGTCTGCTGCTGGCTGCAGGCGTGGCCGGAGCTTTTGGGATCACTGCCCGAAGGGAACGGGCAGCCCGCCGTGTTCAGTCGGTAAAGCTGTTGAGCTGCTGCACGGTCTGCAGATCGAGCTCGCCGGTGGCCGGCAGACCGACCTGCGTTTGAAACTCGCTGATTGCAGCCCGGGTCTGGGGGCCCATCAGGCCGTCGGCGGCGCCATTGTAGATGCCGAGTTCCGTCAGCGTCCGCTGTGCCTTCTGCAGCACCTTGTTGACTCCGTCACCGCCACCGCTGGCGGCGGCTGGTCCCGGGGCGCGGTCCATGGCGGTGGGAGCGCTGGCGAAGCGGCCGACCTCATGGCGATAGTACGCCTCCGGTACCATCTCGCGGATCGCCACCACCGCGCCTTCGATCACCTGCCGCAGGGCGGCGCCTCGCGGGGTGTTCTCCCAGCTCTCGAGCGCGCCGATGCCGCCGGCGCCGGGAACCACCGCACCGAGGAGGGCGCCGGCTTCGACGTCCGTGGCCTCGCCGCGTACCGCCGTAGCGCCCAGGATCTCCGAGGTCTGCACGTCGGTAATGCGCAGATCCACTGCCATCTGGGCTTTCTTGGTCGCGCCCGCAATACCGCCGATGATGCCGCCGATCCGGCCGAACGCGCCGCCGCCGCCTCTGGCGCTCGAGCCCGAGGTGCCGTCCTCGAACTCGGTGATGGCCGCGGTGACGATGATGTCCGCGCCCACCAGCTTGCCCACCCTGGATGCCGTCGACGAGTCCACGGCGCCGGAGTTCTGCAGCCCGAGTTCGTCCATCACGCCCTTCAGATTCTGCCGGTCGACGACCTTGAAGCAGCCGGTGGACACCAGCGCCGTGGTGAGCTGGTCGGCCATGCCGTCGCCAACGCCGGCGCGGTAGAAATCGGCGTTGCGCACCGAGTTGTCAAACCGGGATATGGCGATGCTCGCGCGACGCTGGCCCTGGCACGCGGCGATGGGGCCGATGCCGCTGGCGGATTCGATTTCGGTGCCGGCCTTCTTGCCGAACGGGTTCTCCAGCGCGGCGGCATCGGGCCCCCAGACAAACAGCGCCAGTCCTGCCGCCGCAAGGAGTTCGAGGCCGTATCGTGTTCTCATGCTGTCCTCACTTGACGGTGATTTCCGTTCTCTCGGTGTTGTCTGGCTCGAGCCGCGCGACCACGCGACTGCCGGGGCGGACCAGGACCCGCTTCGACCAGTCCAGGAAGCCGGCGCTGGACACGGTGATTACATGAAAGCCGGGCGCTACCTGGAAGGCCCCGCCGGCGCTGCCGTAGTAGGTGCCGTCGATCTCGACGTCCGCATTAGCCGGTTCGGCGATGACCTCGAGGGCGACGGCTTTGGCGGGTTCGACCAGGGCGCGCACGTTGCTGGATGCGAGCAGGCCGCGGACCAGCTTGTCGGCGAGCTGCGAGGCGAGCTGCCGATCACTGCTATCGGAACGGCTGCCCTGAACGGTCTGCGACTCCACCGATACGTCGTCCGTGCCGCTGTACAGAGTGGTGCCGGTCGCCACGTCGACGGCGCTGATCTGCGCCTGCAGGCGATGCGTGGTTCTGGTGGTGCTGATGTTGTAGCCCTCGTAGGTCTGCCGCTCGGAGCCGAAGTCCAGAATGTCGCCGGTAACCAGAATCCGCGCACCCAGAGTCTGGCCGGTGCTCACGGCGTTCTCCGGGGTGACGAAACCGGCGCTACGCTGGAACTCGAGCTCGCCGAGCAGGCTGTCGAGTCGGGAACGTTCGACCACGCGGAACTCCCCGCTGTTGACCAGCTTGCCGTTGACGGCCCGGGTAAGACTCTCGGCCTGAGGGGTCGGCCGGCTCGAGCGGAACGGCAGCACGGCCACCACCGGCGGGCCGGTGTCCACAGCCGGAACCGGACTGGCCTGGGCGGGTTCGGGCAGCAGCGCCGCGGCGGCTGCGGGCAGTGCCGCGGGGCCACGGGCGATCTGGGTCTCGGCCCGGTCGGGGGGTTCCGCGCCGCCGCCATCCGTCGGTCCGGCGTCCTGGGCCGGCGGAGCCTGGTCGCCGGCCGTCTCGCTGCCGCCGCTGCCGGACACGTCGGCCAGGGTCTCCGCGCTCGGCAGAACGGAGGTCGCTCCCGTGCCCGCGGTTTCCGCGCCCGCGGCGTCCGTGGTCTCGGCGCCTGCTTCCATGACGGGCTCCGGCTCCGCTGTCTGGCGAGCGTACTGCCAGATACCGCCGGCCGCGGCTACAGCGACCAGGGCGGCCAGCGCGCCGGCCACCCAGCGGCCGTTTCGATTCCCGCGCGGTGCGGGCGGGTCGGTCAGCGACGGACGCGCGTAGGTGGCGGAATCCTCGCTGGCCGGATGATCGAGGGCCCTACGCAGTGCGAGGGCGAACTCCGTAGCGCTCTGGAATCGCGCGTCGCTGTCCCGCGTCATGGCGCGGCTCACGCACTGTCGCAGGGCGACCGGCGTGTCCCGGGCGACGGCATCGATCGGACGCGGCTCCTGGTCCAGGTGGGCCCGCATCACCTCGAAGTCGCTGTCGCCGTCGAACGGCAGCTCGCCGCTCAGCATCTCGTAGAGCACGATGCCGAGCGAGTAGAGATCGGTGCGGGCGTCGACCGGCTTCCCGAGCACCTGTTCCGGGGCCATGTACACCGGCGTACCGATCGAGCTGCCGGTGCGCGTCATGCGTGTGCCGTCGATGAGTCGGGCGATGCCGAAATCGACGACCTTCACCACCCCCTGGCGGTTCACCATCAGGTTCGGGGGCTTGATGTCGCGGTGCACTACGCCGTGCTCGTGGGCGTAGGCGAGGCCGTCCAGCGCCTGCCCGACCAGATCGACGATCCGGGGCGGGTTGAGCGAGCCTTCCGACATGAGGTCGCTGAACGACCGGCCATCGATGAATTCCATGACCATGACGAGCTGCTGCTCGTAGTCGAAGAAGCGGTAGACCGCGGCGATGTTGGGGTGAGAGAGCTTGGCGAGGGTGCGCGCCTCGCTGCGAAACCGCTGCGCCGCCTCCTCGAAGTCGGCCAGCTCCGGCCGCATGCACTTGATCGCGACGGAACGGTCGAGCTCGAGGTCCTGGGCGCGGAACACTTCGCCCATGCCGCCGCCGCCGAGGCGCTCGGTGATCCTGTACTGGTCGACTACGTCGTCGATCTTCATGGTACGGACTTCATGGTACGGATCCCCCTCCCAGCGGGAAGTTCGGTTCGGGCATCGTAAGTGTGGCATGTCGATCTGCAGCGGACCACCAGCGGGCACGTGAGAGGTTGTGAGGCTTTGTGGGCTTGGTTAGGATTGTTGGGTCTCACGGGGGGTGGGGATCGCGCTGGACCGCGACGTTCGCGGCGCCGGCACGGCACTGCCGCGGAATCCATATGATCGTCCCTGCCATGCTTAGCGGGCAGGGCCTCGCGCTGACAGGCTGCTCCTGCCGTTGCACGCGTGCAGCAGGGGCTCGGGATCAGGCAGTGCAGCAGGAGAGCCATCATGGCGGAGCACTACCGCGTCGCCATTGTCGGATCGGGGCCAGGCGGGCTGAGCGCCGCAGGACGGGCGGCCGCTCGGGACCGTGAAGCCGGCAGCGGGTCGCCCAGCCACATTCTGCTGGAATCCTATGAGCGCCCCGCCAAGACCATCCAGCGCTACCAGCTCGGCAAGCACGTCATGGCGCAGCCGGGATTTCTCGACCTGCGCAGCGACTGCCGCTTTGCGGAAGGCAAGCGCGAGGCGATCCTCGAGGCGTGGGAGCAGGATCTGGCGTCGCTGGGGGTAAACGTCCGCTACGGGGTCGAGGTTACCGGCATCACCGGCTCCAAGAACGACTTCGTGATCGAACTCGGAAACGGTGACTCGATCGGTGCTGACAACATCGTGCTGGCGATCGGCCTGGAGGGCAACCCGCGGCGTCTGGGGGTGCCCGGCGAGAACCTGCCCGGTATTCAGTACCATCTGGAAGACCCTCGCGCCTATGAGGGAGAGGTCGTCGTCGTCGTCGGCGCGGGCGATTCCGCCATTGAGAATGCGCTCGGCCTCGCGGAGCAGAACACGGTCGTGATACTCAACCGTCGGGACGAGTTCAGCCGGGCGAAGGAGGGCAACCTCATGCTCGTGCTGGCGGCGATCAGCGATCCGGACCGTAACTTCTCCTGCCTGTACCAATCCGCGCCGAAAGCAGTGCGTGAGAATCCCGGCGGCGACCGGCCTCTGGTGCTCACCGTAGACACCCCGGAAGGTGAGCAGGAGATCGCCTGCGACCGGATCATCGCCCGGCTGGGCGCCGTGCCTCCGCGGAAATTCGTTGAGTCAATGGGAATCGTCTTTCCCAACGACAAACCCACGGCCCTGCCCGAGCTCACCCGCCAGTACGAGAGCAACGTGCCCGGCCTGTACGTCGTGGGGTCGCTGGCCGGCTATCCGCTGATCAAACAGATCATGAACCAGGGCTACGACGTCATCGAGTTCATTCACGGCAACGACATCGAACCCGCGGACAACCCGTTGCTGGCGCATCAGTTCCACGCGTTGCCTTACAGCCGTTCGGTCGACGATACCGTCGAGATGTTCCAGCGGCGCATTCCGATGTTCAGCGAGCTGAACGCGCTGGCGTTCCGCGAGCTGGTCATCGAGAGCAACGTGCTCGTCAGCTATCCCGACGGTGAGCTCTATGACGACGCGTCCAGTCGAATAGCCGATCTGCAGCGATCACTTGCAGATCGTAGCCCGGCGCCCCGCACGTCGAAGGTCATCCGCGAGGGGGACCTGATCTTCGATATCGGCGAGTTCGGAACTTCCTTTTTTACCATCGTCGACGGCGAAGTGCGGCTCGACGACGAGCGAACCGGTCTCACCACGCACCTGCAGCGAGGTCAGTTCTTCGGTGAGATGAGCCTGCTGTCGGGGCGCCCGCGGCTCGAGCGGGCGACTGCCGGCGCCGGCTGCGTGCTGGTGGAGACGCCGCGCCGGACCATGCTCAAGCTCATGAACTCCAATGACGAGGTGCGCGCGGGCATCGACTGGATGTTCGTCGTCCGCGAGCTGCAGCGGCGATTCGCGCCGCTCGCGCCGTATGCGAAGCTGGGCGACATAGCCGATCGCGTGACCATCCGCCAGTACAAGGCCGGCGAGCGCGTGTTCGAGCAGGGCGAGACCGGCGATTGCCTGTATCTGGTGCGATCCGGGGCGGCCAAGCTCGTGCGCCGGCATGAGGGGCGCGCCCTGCTGGTCGCCCAGGTGCGCACGGGAGAGAGTTTCGGCGACATGGCTCTGATGGGCGACCCCATCCGCCGTGAGACCGCGGAAGCCGCCGTTGCGCTCGAGGTCATCGAGATCGGCCGCCGCGAGTTCCTCGAGTTGATAGATCTCGGCACCAGCAAGATCGAGCCGCTTCAGCAGGACGTGACCAGGCGCGTGATCAACAGCGCGGTGATGGAGGTGCGTCCCGAAACCGGGTCCGTGGTCGACTTCCTCATGGGCCACGGCCTCGGCGAGGCCACCAACGTGCTCATCATCGACGCCGACCTCTGCGTGGGTTGCGACAACTGTGAGAAGGCCTGCGCTGAGACTCATGACGGAATTTCACGGCTCGATCGAGAGGCTGGCCCGACGTTCGGCAACGTGCATATCCCGATCTCCTGCCGGCACTGTGAGCAGCCTCACTGCATGAAGGACTGCCCGCCGAATGCCATTCATCGGGCGACCAACGGCGAGGTCTACATCGACGATTCCTGCATCGGCTGCGGGAACTGTGAGGTCAACTGCCCCTACGACGTCATCAAGCTGAGCTACGAAGCGCCTGCCAAACCGTCGCTGATGAGCTGGCTGCTGTTCGGTCGCGGTGCAGGGCCAGGCGAGCCGGACAGCTACGAGCCCGAACCGGCAGGGCGCGAGAAAGGAAAGAAAGCGAGAAAGTGCGACGCCTGTGTGGGGGTTGCCGCCGCTCCGGCCTGCGTGACCGCCTGCCCGACCGGGGCGGCGATGCGGATCGGCCCTGACCAGTTCATCGATCTGGTGGGTGGGCGTTAGACGTGATTCACGAGAACGTGCTGCGCTTCCGCAACGCCCGCTACCTTTGGTGGTCGCTCGGTCTGCTCGCGCTGTCGGTGGTGCTCTATTTCACCCAGGGGGACCGTCAGCCGCCCAACGGCGGAACCTGGCAGGGTTACGTGCTGGGGAGCATCGGTGCCGCGCTCATCGTCTGGCTGTCCCTGCTCGGCGTGCGCAAACGCAGCTACCGATCGACGCTGGGCAGCGTGCAGGGCTGGGTGTCGGCCCACGTCTATCTGGGTCTTGCGCTTCTGGTGGTCGCGACCCTGCACAGCGCAGCCCAGGTCAACTGGAACGTACATACCCTGGCCTACGTTCTCATGTGCCTCGTGATATTCAGCGGCATGTATGGCGCGTACGTGTATCTCGAGAACCCCCGCCTGCAGACCCGCAACCGCGCCGGGGCCACGCGCGAGGCTCTGTTTGCGGAGCTGTTCGAGCTGGACCGGCAAGGTCTCGAGATCGCCGAGCACTGCAATCCCGAGGTTCAGGCGGTGGTGAAGAGCGCCATCCAGCGCACGGTGATCGGTGGTGGGGTGGCGCAGCAGCTCCTCGGCCGCGACCGGTCGAAGATGATCGGCTACGACCAGGGCGGCGCCACCGTGGACAACGCCGACCAGCAACCCGTCATCGACCTGGTCGGTCGCATCGTGCCCCGCGCGGAGAAAGCGTCAGAGGCCGCCAATCTGCAGGCGCTGCTGACGCTGCTGTGCCGCCGTCAGAACATCCTCCGGCGCCTGCGTGAGGACATCCGCCTGCAGGGTTGGCTGAAGGTCTGGCTGTACATGCACGTTCCGCTCACCGTTGCGCTGCTCGGCGCGTTGAGCGTACACATACTCACCACGTTCCTGTACTGGTAGGCCCATGGATCTGCTGCTTCGAGAAGCGACCGGACAGGCTCGAGGGCAACGGACCTTCCGCGACACGGTGCTCAGTGGCGACGCGATCACGGTGGGAAGCGCGCCGGATCAGCAGATTCAGATACTCGGCAAAAGCGTGCACGGCGAGCACGCCGTGCTCCGGGCTTCGCAGGGCAGGCTCAGCGTGCGATGCCGTCGCGGGGCGACCATCGCCGCGAACGGGAAGCGCGTCCGTTCGGCGACCATCGGCCCTGGTGAATCCTTCGAGATCGACGGCAACTCCCTGGCCGTCATCGACGCTCCAGCCGGGTTCGATCTGGCGCTCGAGCTCGTGCCCGATCCCGACGTCGACGCCAGCGCATACGAGGCGGCGTTCTCCACCGATCTGGAGCAGACCTGGCTGTCGCGGCGCGGACCGGCATGGACGCTGCTCGCGCTGGTGCTGCTGATCGCGCTGGGCGCGCCGCTCATCTACCTGCAGGTTGGCGACATCGACGTCGAGCGCTCTGGTGCTGGGACCGCGCCGGACGTGCTCTGGACGACCGGGCCGTTGCACCCCGCTCACGAACTGGCCATGGGGAACGACTGCACCGCCTGCCACACGGACCTGTTCCAGCGTGTGCAGGACGAGGATTGCCGGGTCTGTCACGACGCTCTGCCGGATCACGTTGAGCTGGATCGCGCCGGCGAGCTGCAGCTGAGCCATACGCGCTGCGCCACCTGCCATCGGGAGCACAACGAGCCCGAGCTGCTGGTCGTGCGCACCGACGCTCAGTGCACCGACTGCCATGCGGATCCGGAGGACTTTGTCCGGCCGCTCCGCGTGGCGGCGGTGAGCGGCTTCAGCGCCGCGCACCATCCTGAGTTCAAGGCGACGCTGCTGCGCCCTGTGGTAACGGAAGCAGGCACCGGACTTTCATTCGCCTGGCGCGATCAAATAGAATCCATCGACGGGGGCAGGGAACAATCGAACCTGGTATTCCCTCACGATGTTCACCTGGATGAGGTGAAGGTGAGGAATCCGAATGACAGCAGCGCGATGAGCTGTGGCGACTGCCACACCCTGTCCGAGGACCGCGAGCACTTCCGCCCGATCCGCATGGAAAACCACTGTGCGTCGTGCCATGAGCTGACGTTCGATGTGACCGCCCCGGACCGGCAGCTTCCGCACGGCGAACCGCGCGAGGTCGCGTTCGCCATCGAGGGCTACTACGCGCGCAAATTCATCGATCCGGGTCAGAGCGATGACACCAGCGCCCGGCGGCGTCGCCCCGATCGCGCGTCGACGGCCGAAAGCTGCCGCGAGAGCCCGTCGGTGTGCGCAGAGCGACGCACGCGCGAGGAAGTCAGCAATCAGTTCAGCGTGCGCGGCTGCATAACATGCCACGCTGTCTCGGAATCCGAGGCGTCGGACATCTACAGCCGCTTTCAGGTGCACCCGGTGCGGCTGGTCGCGGACTATTTCGATTCCGCACGGTTCGATCACGTGAGCCATCTCGTGCAGGAGAACAAGACCGGCGATGCAGCGTGCCTCACCTGCCATCGGGCCGATACCTCCTCGACGAGCGAGGATCTGCTGATGCCGGCGCTGGACAACTGCACCCAGTGTCACGGCGACCCGAGCGTGCCCGAGGTGGTGACGCTGCAGTGCGTGGGTTGTCACGAGTTTCATCCGCCATCGTTCAGCCCGGCCCCCGGTGCAACGAATGTGGCGTTGGGGGAATCACCGAGATGAGGACGGCGCGTATGCGATGGAATGTTCTGCTCGGGATACCGGTGGTCGCGTTCGCGCTTTCCGGCTGCGGCGGCGGTTCCGGCGGCAGCAGTGCCGGCGTCGATGCGGTGCCGGCGCCGTGTTCCGGCAGCTGTGTAGACTCGAGTTCGCGGCTGGTAGTCGCCGACGTGCAGAGGATCGTTGCCCAGGCCGTGCACGAGGCCCGGGCGCAGCAGGTGGATCAGGCGACGATCGCGGTGGTCGATCGGGTCGGCAACGTCCTGGGCGTCTTCCGGATGACACCGTCGCAGCCGCAGCAGGTGGTCATCGCGACAGCGCTCGACGCCGACGGGAACGCGGTGATCAGCGCGGGCCTCGAGGGAATCCGGCTGCCCGTCGCTCCGGCACCGGTCGCGATCGACGACCAGGCGGCCATCGCCAAGGCGGTGACCGGCGCCTATCTGTCGTCGGAAGGCAATGCCTTCTCCACCCGCACGGCGAGTCAGATCGTGCAGGAGAACTTCAATCCCGGGGAGCGCAACCAGCCGTCCGGGCCGCTCTTCGGCGTGCAGTTCAGCCAGCTTGCCTGCTCGGACTTCAGCAGCAATTTCAACGGCGTGGGCCCCAACGTCGGACCCAAGCGCTCGCCGCTGGGGCTGTCGGCGGACCCCGGCGGGTTCCCGCTCTACAAGGCCGGCGTTCCGGTGGGCGGTGTTGGCGTGATTGCCGACGGGCTGTACAGCGTTGACAAGGTCATCTCGGATTCGGATCGCGATCTCGACGAGATGATCGCACTGGCCGCGACATTCGGCTTCGCCGCGCCGGTGGACCGACGTGCGGATCAGATCACGGTGGAAGGCAAGACCTTCCGATTCTCCGACGTCGGCTTCGAGGATCTGGCCAGCGACCCGGCGAGTGCTCCGGCGTATTCCAGCATCAGCGGCGCGGTCGGTACGGAAATCGCGGTCACCGGCTACAGCGACGGCACCTTCAAGGCGGGTACGGTATTCGGGACCGCGGCGTCCGGAATCCGCCCCGACGGCGATGTGAACTATCCCGGTCGGGACGCGTTCGTGTTTGTCGACGATACCGATGGACTGCGATTCGCGCCGCGCGCGGGCACCGACGTGGCCAGCCTCGGGGGCGCGGCGCTCACTGCGGCGGAAGCGAGAACGATCGTCGACAACGCGCTCGGCGTCGCGAATCGGGCGCGCGCACAGATCCGTCGTCCGCTCGGCAGCCAGGCACGGGTCACGGTCTCGCTGGTGGACACCAACGGGGAGATCCTGGCGATGGCGCGCACGCGCGACGCGCCGGTCTTTGGCGCCGACGTGTCTCTGCAGAAGGCCCGCACGGCCGCCTTCTTCTCTTCGGCAAGCGCTGCCGACTTCCTCCGCGCAGTGCCGCCCACGGTCTACCTCGAGACCAGCGACGCCAACGTCCGCGTCTCGAGACTGGTGGACGTTGGCGGATACGTCACGGCGGCCCAGGACTTTCTCAACGATCCGGGCGCGCTCGAGAACGGCGCCATCGCCTTTTCCGATCGGGCCGGCGGCAACCTCTCCCGACCGTTTTTTCCCGACGGCGTGCAGAACAACCCGGCGGGACCGTTTTCCAAACCGCGCGGCGAGTGGAGCCCGTTCAGCACCGGCCTGCAGCTCGATCTCAGCATGAACGCGTTACTGCAGCATGTGCTGTTCGTTGCCGGTGCGTTTCCCGCCGATGTCGGCGACGGTTGCCCCGGAGTGGCCCTAAGCCTGACGACGGGCGGGTCGCCGACCGTGGCTGGCGTTCGCCTCGGCAACGGGTTGCAGATCTTTCCCGGCAGCGTGCCGGTCTTTCGCGGCGATGTTCTCGTGGGCGGGATCGGCGTGTCGGGCGACGGCATCGATCAGGACGACATGATCTCATTTCTCGGTCTGCACAACGCAGGCGTCGAGCTCGGCGGGGCCGTCAACAACGCACCCCCGGCGATGCGCGCCGACCAGCTGGAGCCCAGGGGGGTCCGCCTGCGCTACGTGCAGTGCCCGCAGTCGCCGTTCATCGACAGCGATGAGCAGAACGTGTGTCAGGACAAGTGAACGGAGACGGGAGCCCCGTATGAACAAGCCCTTGCTGGCCGCCGTTTCACTGGCGTCTCTGATGCTGGCGGCGCCGCCGCCGCTGGCTGCCGCTGAAGTCTGCTACCGGGACGACAGTGGGCGCATCGTCACCCGGCGCCGGCCCGGGTACGAAGAAGTTCCGTGTCCGGGCAGCGAAGTGCCTGCGGCGGAGTCCGAAGAGGATCCGGCCGGGTACCGTCGCCAGGGCATCGCGCGCCAGGCCGATCCCGAAGCGCAGCGGCGCCAGAACCGGGTGTCGCCGATCCCGATCCCCAGCGTCGAAGACTACGTATCAGCCGTCCCGGTTCCCGATCGCTGGCGCATCGTCGACACCCTGGAAGGTTACGACTACCCCTGGTGGGACCCTTACAACCGCAATGTGCTCAAGGGCGACAAGCCGCTGGAGGCCGGAGAGGAGTGGTTCTTCAGCTTCACCGGCATTGCGGATACGGTGGTGGAAGACCGCGAGGTGCCGACGCCGGTAGGCGTGCAGTCTACGAACGATCCCGGCAATGTCGACGTGTTCGGCGGCTCGGACCAGCTTGCCGCCATTCAGACGCTGATCACCGAGTTCGTCTACCTCAAGGGCGACACCGTGTTCCGTCCGCCGGATCACGAGTTCAGGCTGACGGCGGCATTCAACGTCAACTACACCGAGCTCGACGAGATACTCGGTGTGAACATCGACCCGGAGAAGGGGCGCACGCGCACAGACAAGCACGTCGGCATTCAGGCGCTGTTCTACGACAAGCACCTCCGCAACGTCTCGGACCGCTACGACTTCGACAGCCTGCGCATCGGCATCCAGCCGTTTTCGTCGGACTTCCGCGGCTTTCTCTTTCAGGACAACCAGCTCGGCGTGCGGTTGTTCGGCACCCGACGCAACAACATCTTTCAGTACAACCTGGCCTGGTTCCGGCGCCTGGAAAAGGATACCAACAGCGGCCTCAACGACCTCGGCAAGGACATCCGCAAGGACGACGTATTCATCGCCAACCTGTACTGGCAGGATCTGCCGTCCCTGGGCTTCACATCCCAGGCAACCATCGCCTACAACCGTAACCGCGAGGATGACTTCCACTTCGATCGCAACGGCTTCATCGCCCGGCCGGCTTCGCTCGGCGCCGAGCGGACGCGGGACTACGACGTGTTCTATCTCGGCTACAGCGGCGACGGCCATTTCGGTCGACTGAATGTCTCGACCTCGCTGTACTACGCGTTCGGCGAGACGGATCCGGGCGTGTTCTTCGACGACAAGGTCGACATATCCGCGTTTTTCGCCGCAGCCGAGCTGTCCATGGACTTCGACTGGATCCGCCCGCGCGTGTCGCTCCTGTACGGCAGCGGCGATGACGATCCCTACGACGACGAGGCTAACGGATTCGACGCCATTTTCGAGAATCCGCAATTCGCCGGAGCCGACACCAGCTACTGGATCCGTCAGGCCGTGCCGCTCATCGGTGGCGGTCGGGTGACGCTGGCTGGACGCAACGGGGTGCTGAACAGCATGCGTTCCTCGAAAGAGCAGGGACAGTCCAACTTCACCAATCCCGGCATCATCCTCGCAGGTGTGGGCGCGGATTTTGATATCACGCCGGAGCTGCGGCTGTCGCTCAACGCCAACCACCTCAGGTTCGACACGACCGAAGTGCTGGAGGCGGCGCGGAATCAGGGACCCGTGGACGAGGAGATCGGTCAGGACCTGTCTGTGTCGCTTACCTATCGGCCGTTCATGACGCAGAACGTCGTTCTGCGAGCATCGTACGCCAAGCTGCTCGCCGGCGACGGCTTCGAGGATCTGTTTCCGGGGGAAGACCCCGGATATCTGTTCCTCAATCTGCTCTTCACGTATTGATGGGAGGGGTCATGACCTTATCTCGAACGCTCGCGGTTTTGTGCAGTCTGCTGCTGACAGCGGTGTACTGGGCAGGGGCGGCACACGGGAGCGAAGCCGTCAAGGCCGTGGAGCGCGACTACGTTACGGCGCCGCCGGCGCCGGCAGCTCAGTCTGCCGAGGCCGTCAGCGCGAAGTCGGACGGCTGCGTTTCCTGTCACAGCAGCAGCGACAGCAAGACGATGCACACGAGCCCTGCGGTCAAGCTCGGGTGCACGGACTGCCACGGCGGTGACGCCGCTGTGTTCAGCGATGCGGCCCGCGGTTCCAGCGAGTACTTCGCGCTCCAGGAACGCGCCCACGTGCTGCCGAAATACCCCGACGCCTGGCACTATCCTTCCTCGGCGAACCCCGAACGCACCTACACGCTGCTCAACAAAGAGGCGCCCGAGTTCATCCGCTTCGTCAATCCTTCGGATTACCGGATTGCCCGCGAGTCCTGCGGCGCCTGTCATCTGGATATCATCGAGGCGTCGGTGCGCAGTCTTCACTCGACGGGAGCGATGCTCTGGGGCGGAGCGTCCTACAACAACGGTATCCTGCCGTACAAGAACTACATTCTCGGCGAAGCCTATACCCGCGATGGCACCGGCGCCGCGCTGCAGGGTCCGAAGATACCTGAAGCGCTGCAGGACGAAGCCGCAGAAGCCGGCATCCTGCCGATTCTGTACCCCCTGCCTGCCTGGGAGACGATAAAGCCCGGCGACATCTTCCGGGTGTTCGAGCGCGGTGGGCGCAATATCATCTCGCTGTTTCCGGAAACGGGATTGCCGAATGCGCTGGGGCTGCTGCAGCGCATCGAGGAACCCGGGCGGCCGGACTTCCGGCAGTCGAACCGTGGTCCAGGCACCGGGGCGCGCATCTCGGTACCCGTGATCAACATCACCAAGACCCGGCTCAACGATCCGTTCACCTGGTTCATGGGAACGAACGATCAGCCTGGCGACTACAGGCACTCGGGTTGCGCCTCGTGTCACGTCGTGTACGCCAACGACCGTGATCCGCGACATTCCGGTGCATACGCCCAGCATGGCCACAGCGGGACGTCGATCACCGAGGATCCGGTCATCGACAAGAACGAGGAGGGCCACCCGCTCAAGCACACGTTCACCCGGTCGGTACCCACGAGCCAGTGCATGATCTGTCACATGCACCAGCCGAACATGTTCATGAACACCTATCTCGGCTACACCATGTGGGACTACGAAGCTGACGCGCCGCTGATGTGGCCGAAAGAGCAGCAGTACCCTTCGAGCGAGGAGATACGCAAGATCAACGAGCGCAATCCCGAAGCGGCAGCCGCTCGAGGCAAGTGGGGCGACGTGGACTTCCTGAAGGGCGTCTGGGACATGAACGATCAGTTCAAGGATACCCAGTTTGCCGATTATCACGGCCACGGCTGGAACTTCCGTGCCGTGTTCAAACGTGACCGCGACGGCAACCTGCTCGATGCAGACGGTGGTCTGGTCAGTGACGATGACCCGGACAAATTCGACAAAGCCGTGCACATGTCTTCCATTCACGTGGACGTCGGAATGCATTGCGTCGATTGCCACTACTCGAATGACAACCACGGCAACGGCCACATCTACGGTGAGGTCGCGCTGGCCGTGGAGATCGACTGTGCCGACTGCCATGGAACGACGAAGGACCGTCCCAACCTGTTCACGTCCGGCCCCGCAGCGCTCGGCGGCGGCACGGATCTCAGCCTGTTGCGCACTCCGGACGGGCGGCGCCGGTTCGAGTGGGTAGACGGCGCCCTCTACCAGCGCTCCATGATGGAGCCTGAGCTCGAGTGGAAGCTTTCGCTGGTCAAGGACACGGTGAATCCTGCCCACGCGGACTACAACGCCAAAGCGGCGCGGGCGAAGACCATGAGCCGCAATACGGCTACGCTCGACTGGGGTCCCGACGTGCCGGAGGCGTCGCTGGCGCATTCTTATGAAGAGATGGAATGTTATTCCTGCCACACGTCCTGGACGACCAGCTGCGGGGGTTGCCATCTGCCCATCGAAGCCAACTGGAAGACGGAACGGCATCACTACGAAGGTGGTGAGTCGCGTAATTTCGCGACGTACAACCCGCAGGTCGCCCGCGACCAGATGTTCCTCCTGGGTCGGCGTAGCCCCGCCAACGACGGTAAGATCGCCCCGGTTCGATCATCGTCCGCGCTGGTGCTGTCCTCGACCAACGCGAACCGTGAACGCATCTACGTACAGCAGCCGCCGATAGCGGCCAGCGGCTTCAGCTCTCAGGCATTCAACCCGCACTTCCCGCACACGGTCCGCAAAACCGAGACGAAGACCTGCACGGACTGCCACCTTTCGGCGGAGAACGATAACAATGCGATCATGGCTCAGCTGCTGATGCTGGGAACGAACTTCGTCAACTTCGTCGGTCTCAGTGCGTACGTGGGCGGCGACGGCGAGTTCAATGCCGTGCAGGTCACCGAATGGGACGAACCGCAGGCGGTGATCGGCAGCTACCTGCACAAGTACGCGTACCCGGACTGGTATCAGGCGCATCAGCAGCGTGGGCTCGAACTGCAGCATGGCTACAGTCATGGCGCAGGAACCGTAGGCTGCCTGCAGCTGCGCGGCGAGTATCTGTTCACGGCCTCCGGCGAAGACGGCATGAGGGTTTTCGATGTGGCCAGCGTCGCCAACAAAGGGATCTCTCAGCGGCTGATCACCGCGCCGTTCAGCCCGCTGGGGCACGACACGCATGTGGATTCCCGCGATGCCACCTGCATTGCCTTGCCCACCAATCAGCCGATTCACCCGCCGCGCAATCAGGGTGAGCTGATGCGGGTGAAGAACCAGGAGCAACCGTTCCACCCCATCTACAACTACGCGGTGGTCACGGACTCGGAAGAGGGCCTGTTTCTGGTTGATGTGAACACGATGGCGGACGGCGAGCCGCGCAACAACTTCCTGTCACGCGCCGTAACATGGAACGCGGGTCGTGTGCTCGACGGTGCGCGCCACGTCACCCTCGGCGGACACTACGCGTACGTGGTGGCTGATGCCGGCCTGGTCATCGTCGACCTCGACGACCCGCTGGCGCCGCGGCACCTTGCTACCGTGCCGCTGAACGACGGCCGGGCATCGGCACTGCAGTTCCGCTACCTGTTCGTCACCGATGCCGACGGCCTGAAGGTGATCGACGTAACGGCGCCCGAATCGCCCCGCATCGTCGAGGGCAACACCATCGGGCTCGGCGATGCGCAGAGGGTCTATCTCGCGCGCACTTACGCGTACGTCGCAGCGGGCCGCGACGGTCTCGTCATCGTCGATATCGAGCAGCCCGAAGCGATGCGTGAGCTGACACGATTCAACGCGGGCGGCAGGCTGGCCGACAGTCGCGACGTCATCGTGGCCACGACCAACGCGACCCTGTTCGCCTACGTGGCGGACGGCAAGGGTGGATTGAAAGTGATCCAGCTGACCTCGCCGGATTCGCAGCCGAAGTTCTATGGCTTCAGCCCTGAGCCGCGACCGGAGCTGATTGCGACGTACGCGACCGGGCGGCCGGCCCTGAGTCTGTCGAAGGGGCTTGATCGGGATCGCGGCGTCGACGAGACCGGCGGCCAGATGGCGGTATTCGGGCGGCTGGGCTCGCGGCCGCTGAACCTCGAGGAGATGCAGCGCCTGTATCTGGACGATCAGCGCCGGCCATGGTTCGTAACCGATGCGCCGGAGAAGTCGGAGAGCGAATGAACCAGCCGTACGTTGCAGTCCCGGCCAGACGCGGGAGACGAATCGCCCGGAACGCGGCGCGGCACATCGTCGCGTGGGCCCTGGTTCTGGGAGGTTCCGCCGTTTCGGGTGCGGACGCGATTCGCGTGGACGACGACATCCATCTCGGTGTGGCGAGCTGTGCCACCAGCGTCTGTCACGGCAAGCTCAACGCACAGGAGAACGAGAACGTCTGGCTGAACGAATATCGTATCTGGACGAGCCGCGACCGGCATGCCCGCGCTTACCGAACGCTGACGACCGACGAGTCCAAGCGCATCGCGGAAAAGCTCGGTCTCGGCAACGCCGCAACCGCCAAGATCTGTCTCGACTGCCACGCGGACAACATAGCGGAGGACAAACGCGGTCCGAAGTTTCAGATCACCGATGGCGTTGGCTGCGAGGCATGCCACGGCGGTGCGGCACGCTGGATCGAGAGTCATGCCGAACCGGATGCCACCCACGCGGACAATCTGGCCAAAGGCATGTATCCCACCGAAGACCCGCTGGCACGAGCGAGCATCTGCCTCTCCTGTCACATGGGCACGAAAGATCAGTTCGCTACCCACCGGATCATGGGCGCCGGCCACCCGCGGCTGACCTTCGAGCTCGAAGCGTTCACCGCGAATCAGCCGGCCCACTACGAGGCGGATGCGGACTACGAGACCCGCAAGCAGAAACTCTCCGGATTCGATCTGTGGACCACCGGCCAGCTCGAGAGCGCGGAGCGGCAGATGGAACTCATACGCAGCGAGCTGTTTCAGCCGGGCGGTATGTTCCCGGAGCTGGCCTTCTACGACTGCCACGCGTGTCACCATCCGCAGGACGATCTGCGCTGGACGACGGCGCAGGCGGGCCCCGGCGTCGGACCGGGCACGCTGCGTCTTCAGGACCAGCATCTTCGGGTGCTCGCGGTGCTTGCGCGGGTGCTCGACGGCAGCGGCGCCGACGTCGAGCGGGCCACCCGTGATCTCGTTGTGGCAGGACAGACGAGTATTGACGAAACCCGGCGCAGAGCCGGCGAGCTGCTGGATTGGATCAGGCGTACCCAGCAGTCCTGGGCGGATCGTGACCACTCCGACGATCAGGTTCGCCGGGTGCGTGCCGCGCTCCTTGACGAAGCCGCCCGTGGGCGCATGGCTGACTTCGCTGATGCCGAGCAGGTGTTTCTCGCCGTAGAGAGCCTGACGTTTCACCTCGGCGATGCGGATGCCCACAGAGATCTGCTGGATGCGTTGTTCACGGCGGTGGAGAATGACGAGGGTTTTGACCCTGGCCGGTTTGCTCAGGCAGCGCGCCGCGCCCGGGACGGCTTTCCATGAAGATCGTGTTCGCCGGGGAGACGCACTCCGGTCGCGCGCGATCGGACAACGAAGATGCCATAGGCTGGAGTCCGGAGCGCGGACTTTACCTCGTTGCCGACGGCATGGGCGGGCATGCGAGCGGCGAGGTGGCCAGTGGAATCGTTCGCGATACGTTGCTGGCTGACAGCGGCAGCGTCGACCTGGAGACGTCGGTGTGCAATGCGCATCGAGCCATCGTCAGCGCGGCGGGTTGCGACAGCGCGCTCAACGGCATGGGCTCCACCCTGGTAGCGGTCAGGATCACGGGAGCCGTCGCTCGTGTGGTATGGGTCGGCGACAGCCGTGCCTATCTGTGGCGGAAGGGCTCGCTGCGCAGGGTCACGCGCGATCACTCGTTCATCGAGCTGTTGCGTGAGCGGGACGGGATCACCGAGGCAGAGTTGCGCAATCACCCGAACCGCAACATCGTTACCCAGACTCTGGGGCTTGGAGATCCGAAACCGTCGGCCGTGAACGTGGGGTTGAGGCGCCGGGATGTCCTGCTACTTTGCAGTGATGGGCTGAACGACGAGTTGACCGACGATGAGATTGCCGGCGTGCTGAGAGAGGAGCGGTCCCCGGAGACGGCGGCGAGCCGCCTCATTGCATGCGCGCTGGATCACGGCGGGCGGGACAACGTCAGCGTCGTCGTCATTTCCTACGATGGCGAAGACTCGGGGACGTTGCAGCGGATTGGTCAATGGCTGAAGGGAAAGAGGAGCGGCTGACATGGCTGCCATGTATCTCAAGAGCGTGTCCGGGACCAAGCAGGTCGAGCTTCGCGGACAGCTGACTGCCGGGCGCAGCGAGGATTCGGACCTGGTGCTGAGCGAGGGGCACCCGTCGCGCCGTCACGCGCAGATTACCGTGAGCGAGGACGGGATCTGGATCGAAGATCTGGGCTCGACCAACGGTACGTTCGTCAACGACCAGCGGGTCGAGGCGTCGGTGAAGATCGAGACCGGGGACCGTGTGCGTTTCGACGCCGAGGAGTTCGAACTCGTGGACCCCAGCGCCGGATCCGCCCCCGCGGCGGATCCCAACGCCACGGTGTTCAGAGCGCCCGCGGCGAAGGAAGCGCCTGCGGCGAAGGAAGCGCCTGCGGCGAAGGAAGCGCCCGCGGCGAAGGAAGCGCCTGCGGCGAAGGAAGCGCCTGCGGCGAAAGAAGCGCCCGCGGCGAAAACAGCGCCTGCGGCGAAAGAAGCGCCTGCGGCGAAAACGGAGCCTGCGGCGGATAAAGCGCCTGCGGCGAAAAAAGCGCCCGCGGCGGCTAAACAGCCCGCGGCGGCCAAACAGCCCGCGGCCAGCTCAAAGCCCGCAGAGCCTTCCGTTCGCGAGGTCGAAGGGGCGGGCGGGCCCCGGCGCCCCGGCGCATGGGCCGATCCCAACCAGGTCAAAGAGGGCGGCACGGTGCTGTACGACAACGCGCAGCTCCAGGCATTGCTTGCTGAGGCGCAGCCGTCTCCGGAGCCGATCGCCGACGCTGACGCGCCCTATCTGGTCGTCACGGCAGGCGCTCTGAAGGGCACGACGATCAAACTGAAAGCGGGACAGGAAACCAACGTCTGGGACGTGGGTCGGGATCCCGGCAGGGACATACAGTTCGACGAGAACGGGGTGTCGGGCTTTCACGCGAAGATCGTCAACGAAGGGTCGCGCTGGAAGGTCATCGACCAGATGTCGGCAAACGGTACGGTGGTCAACGAGAAACGGGGGACGATCAGTTTCCTGTCGCCGGGAGACCGTATCCGTTTCGGCCCCGTCGAATGCGTGTTTCAGTTGCCGGCGGGCGGTTCAGCGAAAGCCTCGGCCGCTCGTGGCGGCGGAGGCTCGCGCTCGTTGCTCCCATGGATTGCCATCGCCGTCGCCCTCGGCGCCATCGCTGCGGCTGCCTACCTGCTCGTCTGACCCGGTTCCGATGGGGCCCGCGGTCAGAACGTCCCGCGAATGCCCAGGGTGATCAGGCTCGCGGAGGTATCCTGCAGGCCGACGAGGGCGTTGTACTCGAAAAACAGCACGATGTTGTTCGGCAACTGGCCAGCCAGGCCCAGGGACATCTCGAAGTAGTCCTCATCCGGATCGTCGGTCGGTAGTGCGAAATTGTCCGATTGTCCGTCACCATTCACATCGCCCAGAGCCAGCGCGTAACGCGCGTCGACGGTGCGACCGTCGTTCGAGATCTCCCGGTGCCACTCGGCGCTCAGGTACGGAACCAGCACACCGGCTCCGGTGGACATGGCATGGCGCACGGTTGCACCCAGAATCCACTGGCGGGATTCGATGTTCTGTTTGCCGAAGGCCAGACCCAGGCTGCCGCCGTCCAGGTCCGTCTCGGTGTATTTGTCGATGTCGACGTCCAGATACTGAAACCCGCCATAGATGTCGTAGGTCGTTGCGGTCTGACCGAAGGTACGACCCACCTGTACGCTGGCCGCGTATTGATCGGCGCTGGTGTCGGAGACGATGCGGCGGTTCTGGACCGGAGAGCCGGCCGTTGAGGCAGGCACGATGATCAGCCGCTCCATGTCGTACTCCGAGTCGCCGTAGGAGAAGATGCCGCTGATGTATACGGGGCCGCTGTGATGGTCGAAGAAGCCGGACAGCGTCCAGGTTTCGATGTCCATGCTGCCCCCGGAAACCGGGTCGACCTGGGCGGAAAGACCAACGGCGTCGAAGTCCACTTCGTGATCGTTGTAGCCGCCGGCCAGCCCCAGTACCAAGCCGTTGTCGAAGGCGTAGTCGAGACCGATGGTCACCCCGTAGGAGTCGGATTCGTATTCGTCCTCGTTGTCGCTGCCGTCGCGGTCGCCGAAGCCATAGTCCACGCTCCCGAACCAGGCAAAGCCGAGGTCGCCTTCCGCCTCGCCGGCATTGCCGCCGACCAGGGGACCGACGGTGGTGTCCTGCCCGTCCGCGAGGCCGATGATGTCCGTGCCCAGGACGTTCAGCGCGATCGAACTGACTCGGACTCCGCTGCGAATGGCCGCGAGCCGGCTGGAGATGGCCGATGCCTGCCCGCTGGAGCCTTCCGTGGCGAAGCGTCCCTGCGAGGAGGTCTCCTCGCCCGCGAATTGACGCAAAGTCGCGTAAACCTCTTCGTTGGAGCTGAGGCTGTAGCGGTTGGCGACGCCGGTATTGCCTCCGACCACGTTCAGGGTGGTCAGCACCATGTCGCCGCAGCGCCCGAACAGGTCCGCCTGCACGGTGTTCAGACCGCCAGCAGCGTTCTGAAAGGCCAGATCCCGGCAGGTTACCCGGATGGCGTCTCCAGCGCGGATGGAGAATTCACTTCCACCGGCTGAGGCTATGGCGTCCCCGACGTCGTCGGCGTGTACGGTCACGCTGAAGATCGCACACAGGATCCCAGCGGTCCAACGCATCTTTCCCCAGCTCATGAGCCTTCCTCCCAGATGTAAAGCGTTGTTGTTGTTTTGTCGTTGTTGTGTAAACGTGGCCGTGTTCTGTCTCTTCTTCAGGCTCTTCTGCAGGCTCGTCTGCACGGAATGGTCAGGCGCCGTGCGGTGGGTCTGCGGCGTCGCAGTACCTCTCCAGATCTCCAGGCCGTCCCAGTCGCACGGGAGCGCCCGCTACAACGCGTTTGCCAACCCGGCACCTTGATCCCACAATCCAACGCTAGAGTGTACTGGTAACACCGGGACAGGGAAACCTTGGCCGACGACGCCACTCAGATCAACTCCGCTGCCCCCTCGCCGGCAGAACTGCGCCCTGGTGATGTGCTGCGGGGACGCTTCGTGATCGAGCGTCTCATCGGTGAGGGCGGGATGGGTAAGGTGTTTCTCGCCGTCGACCGTGAGGCGGATCAGAGCAACCCGTTCGTCGCGCTGAAGATGCTCGGTGACAGCTTCAGGCAGCATCCGCAGTCACTGAAGGCGCTGCGTCGGGAGGCCATGCAGTCGCGGCGCCTGAACCACCCGAACATCGTCAATGTCTACGACTTCGATCGTACCGACGGGCATGTCTTCATGGTCATGGAGTACATGCAGGGCCTTTCTCTGGAGGATCACCTGCAGCGCAATCCGGGCACGCGCAAGCTGACCGAAGTCTGGCACATCGTCGAAGCCTGCGGACGCGGCCTGCACTACCTCCACGAGCAGCACATCGTTCACTCGGACTTCAAGCCCAGCAACGTGTTCCTCACCGAGGAGGGTGAAGTCAAGGTGCTGGATCTCGGCATCGCCCGGACCGTCGACGAGACCCGGGTGGCCGGCGGCACGACGCGTTTCGACCCGGATGCCCTGGGCGCGATGACGCCTCGCTACGCGAGCTGCGAGATGTTCGAGGGCCTCACCCCCACGCCCCATGACGATCTGTTTGCGCTGGGGTGCGTGGTCTACGAGTTGCTGACGGGGAGCCACCCTTACGAGGGCGGTCCGGCGGACGGCGCCGGAGGGCATCGTCCGCTGGCGCTGGAAGCGCGCGCCGCCCGCAAGACGCCGAAGCGGCCGCGCGGGCTGCGGGGCCGTCGCTGGAAGGCGCTGAGCAGCGCGCTTGCCTTTTCCCGGACCGGGCGACCGCCGAGTGTGCAGCACTTCCTCGAGGAGCTCGCTCCAACGCGACGCAAGTCTTCGCCCCTTCCCTGGATCGGGACGACGATTCTGGTGCTGGTCGTTGCGGTGGCCGTAGCCGTAAACCTGCTCCGCTCGCCGGATGAGCGTTTCATCGAGGCGCTGCTCGAGCAGTATGCCGAGGCGCCGGACACGCCGATGGTGCCGGCTCAGGTCGACGACTACCTGAATCAGGGGGACTTTTTCGTCAGGCAGAGCCAGCGCGCGGTGCAGCTCGGCGACTACGACCGGGTCGCGGCCATGCTGCTCACCAGCCCCAGTTCTGCCTACCAGGCTTATCGGCTGGTGTTGACGAAGTCCGACTCGAGCGAGGCGAAGGCCCGGGCCGCCGACGGCATGCTGCAGATCTCCCGGGTGTTCCGCGACGCCGCCAGCGCGATGCGCGCAGCGAACGAGGATCCCATGATTACCGCCAGAACCGTGTGCAACGGTCTCCAGGTCAACCGCTTCGATGCCGAGCTGGACGGCTATCTGCGCGCCCTGAACGATGAGATTCCTACGGGAATCAGCAGCGTGACCGCCTGCCGGGAACTGGTGGGCAGCGGCAGGGTCTCCATTCTATAGTCGGGTCCATCGGGAGAGGCGCTCGGGCCGCGACGCGGCGATTCACGGTGCGGCGCGATTGCGGACAATCCGGCGCTGAGATCCGGCCGCATTGCGCGATTGCCTCGGTCGTTTGCTGCGGCCCATAATGGTAGCCCGTCGAAAGTGCAGTATGGCATCAGGGCCGGGCTTTGCAGCTTTCGAGCAGGGTCGGTCGAAGCTCGACACAAGCGCCGCGCACTCAGGCGGCCGGGAGGACCCATGAGAACTTCGAATAGCCCGATCTCCAGAGTCGCCAGCGGTCTGATCTGTTTCGTCCTGCTGATGCCCTCGACGGTCGTCTCCCAGGAGGTGGATCGCGGAGCCGCGGTGCGCCAGTTCGAAGTCGTGCCGTGTCTGTTGCCTTCCCGGATCCGCAAGCTCGGCAACATGACCTACCCGGAACGGCGGCGACTGATCGAAACCAGTGCCATCGAGTGCGAGTTGAAGGGTGGCGAGTACACGTTCTACGACCGGGCGGCACCGGACAGCGCGGCCGCGTTCTTCCGCAAGCTCGCCGACCAGGGCAACGTGGACGCCCAGGTGAGCCTGGGTGACGTCTACCAGTACCTCTATGCCGAGCCGGACTACGAACAGGCCGCCACGTGGTACCGGACGGCCATGGAAAATGGCAGCCCGGGCGGCCAGATGCGTCTGGCGCGGCTCTACGAACGCGGTCTGGGGGTTCCGAAGGACGGCCTCATGGCGACGAATCTGTGGCGCCAGGCCACGGGGTCCGGCGAGGAGCTGGTGCTTGCCTCGGATCTGGAACGCGCCCGAACACAAGCCGACGAGCGTATCGCCGAGCTGACGGTGGCGCTGCGGCAGCGCAGCGAAGAAGTCGAAGAGACCCGCGCGGAACTCGCGCTGACCCGGCAACAGATCGAGGAGCGGAAGGCGTCGCTGGCCGCCGCGGAGGCGGAGCTCGGGCAGGCCCGGGCCCGCCTCGAGCAGGCCGGCGCGGGCGGCGAAAGCGCGCCCCTTGCCGGTGCCGAGGAAATCGCCGCGCTGCGCGACCACGTCAGTGAGCAGCAGCGGCGCATCGAAGATCAGCGCTACCAGATCGACGCCCTGCAGGCCGATCTCGGCGTGCGCGAGGCGGAACTCGCCGCGGGCATGCGCCAGGCCCAGCTGCAGAACGAGAGGCTGAGCAAAGAGCTCGAGCGGGTGACCACGAAAGCAGACGATGAACTGCAGTCCGCCCTGGCGACGGTCGACGCCCGGGAACAGCAGGTGGCCAGACTGCAGGCGCAGGTCCAGAGCGCTGAGACGGAGCTTTCGCAGACCAGAGCTGAGTATCAGGCCGTGGTCGAGCAGCTGGACGGCAGCCGGGCGAGTACGGCAGAGCAGGAAGGTCGCACCAAGGAGCGGATGACGCAGCTGCAGGCGGCGCAGACCGCCCAGCGCGCGAAGCTCGACAGTCAGAGCGCCGAACTGGAGGCGCTGCGCGCCGATCTGGCGGCGGCCGCTCAGGAGACCCGGCAGCTGAAGTCCAGCCTCGACCGCCAGGTTCACGCCACGGCCGAGGCGGAGGCGCAGTTCGTGGCGGCCGAGGCGGAGCTGCAGCGCGCCAGGGATCAGATGGGCGAGGTGAATCGCGAACTCGACGGCGCCAACGCTCGGCTCGCACAGCTGCAGGAGGAACGGGCCAGCCTTCAGCGTCAGCTCGCCGAGAGCGCGGGCGACCGGGAAGCGCAGGACCTGCAACGGCAGCTGCTGGCTCGAACCGATCAGATGCAGTCGCAGCGGGATCGAATCGAGCAGCTCGAGGCGACCGTCAACCGTTTTCGCGACGAGCTGGCCGAGATCAGCCTGCGGCGAGCTTCCTATGCGAAGCGCACGCCGATGGAAGACACCTCGGACATCCGTCTGCCCGCCGACGTGAAGATCGGCCGCTACTTCTCGCTCATCATCGGCAACTACGACTACGAGTATCTCAACGATCTGGAGAATGCCGGCAACGACGCCAAGGCGGTGGACTACGTGCTGCGAGAGGAGTACGGATTCGATTCGACGCTGTTGATCAATGCCACACAGGACCAGATTTTCCAGGCCTTCGATGATCTGAGCACCAAGACCACCGAGAACGATCTCGTGCTGATCTACTACGCGGGCCATGGTTACGAGATCAAGAACGAGAGCTTCTGGCTGCCGGTGGAGCTGCAGTCCCGGCGGTATGCGGATATCGGCGGCATCTCGTCGCTCAAGGTGGCGAACTGGGTGCGGGCGATTCCGGCCAAGCACGTGATGATCATTGCCGACTCGTGCTACTCCGGGTCCGGCATCGAAACCACCGGCGGGTTCCGCTACAGTGCCGGCGAGCTTCAGGACGCGCTGCCCTTCTTCCTCAAGAGCCGATCGCGCACCATGCTCACCTCCGGCGGGCTGGCCCCGGTGATGGACGGCGACGGCAGCGGCGGCGAGTTCTCGATCTTCACCAAGGAGCTGATCGGGCTGTTGCGAGAGAACCGCGGCGTGATCTACGGCGAGGCGCTGTACGATCACCTGGTCGAACGGGTCAAGTACACCCCCGACGGAACGGCCGTCAATCAGACGCCGATGTTCGGCACCATCGAGAGCGCGGGGCACGAATGCGGTCAGTTTGTCCTGGTACGACCCAATCTGAGAGTGTGACCGGTCGGCGACAGGGGACCCTGCGGTGAGGTTTCACCGCAACATGACACGCTTCTACCAGGAGCTGAAGCGTCGCAAGGTGTTTCAGGTGGGGAGCGTCTACCTGGTCGTCGCGTGGGGCGCCTCGCTGGGAGCCGCCGACCTTCTGCCGGCATTCGACGTTCCCCCGTGGGGCGTCCGCATGTTCGTGACCGCCGCCGTGCTGGGCTTTCCGGTGGCCGTCGGGCTGGCGTGGCTCTACGAGATGTCTGCAGACGGCATACGCCTGGATGCCCCGGATCAGCCCGCTTCCCGCCGGGGCTCTGCGGCCACCACCCAGCTCGCCAAGGGGGCAGCCAGTGTCCGCGTGACCTGGGACCCGGGCGGAGGCAGATCCCAGCATTCATTTGCCAACACCTTCACCATCGGGCGCGACGAGGTGTGCGAGCTGCAGGTGGACGACGAGATGGTCAGCCGTCGCCATGCCCGCATCAGCGTGGATCGCGGCATCTGGTACGTCGAGGATCTCGGGAGTCGCAACGGCACACGGCTCGACGGCGAACTCGTGACCCGGGCGCCTCTGCCCGACCGATCGGAGCTCTTGCTGTACCCGGGTGGTCCGGCGATGACCATTGAGCTCCTCGGCAGAGTCGCGACCGTCGCGGCGCTGCGGACGGGTGATTGATTCTGGTCCTGACGGCGTCGCAGGACGCCGTCGAATGAATCGGGGACAGACATGACCGACGTTCATGCCGTCATCGACGCCGATGGCCACATCTGCGAACCGGAAGCCGTATGGACCGACTACACGCGGGCGGCGTTCCGCGACCGGGTGCTCCAGGTTCGAACGGAAAACGGGCAGAGCTTCGTCAGCATCGAAGGGCGCGATCGCCGTGGTGAGGGGCCCGGTCCGGCGAATGCCTGCATTCCCGGCGGAATGGCGCCGGACGCCCGGGTGACCTGGGCCGATATCCTGCCCGGAAGCTGGGACCCCGGCGCGCGTCTCGAGGTGATGGCCGAAGAAGGGATCGACCGCGCGCTGTTCTTCCCGTCCATTCATCTGCTCTGGGGCGACGTTCACGATCCCGAGGTCGCCGCCGAGACCTGCCGCGCCTACAACGACTGGATGAGCGATTTCTGCCGCAAGGATCCCGAACGCCTGTACGGCATGGGCATCGTGCCGCTGCAGGACATCGACCTGGCGCTTGCGGAGGCCAAGCGCCTGCGCGGCCTGGGACTCACCGGCTTCATCAGCCGCCCGGAACGGTTCAACGGGCTGGCCCTGTACGACGCGGCTTGCGATCCCCTCTGGCAGGTGGCGCTGGACGACGGCCTGGCGCTCGCCATCCACGGCAGCTTTGGCAGCCGCATGCGCGGCTTCTCCACCGACCGCTACGCCGGCAACGTGTTCTACGATCACATGATTGCTCACCCGTTCGGGCAGATGGCGGTGATGATGGATCTGATCGCCGGCGGGGTGCTGGACCGGTTCCCCGGACTGCGCGTCGGGTTCTTCGAAAGCGGCCTCGGCTGGATTCCCTACTGGCTCGGCCGGCTGGACGAGCATTTCGAGGTGATGGGTCACCACACGCCCTGGCTGAAGCGGCGGCCGAGCGAGATATTCTCTGCTCAGTGTTTCGTCTCTATGGAGGCGGACGAAGCCGAGGGGCTGACGTGGATGCGCGAGCGCGAGCTCGGCCACTGCGTGCTCTGGGGTTCGGACTACCCTCACTTCGATTCCACCTATCCGGGCGCATACGCCGAGGCACAGAGGACGTTCGCGGAGGTCGGGGCCGACGTAGCCGGACAGGTCGTTGTCGACAACCCGGCACGCTTCATGGGTTTGAGACCTCCCCTCGGACGACGGCGGGCCTAGGTCTCCTAGGTTCCTTAGTCAGCCAGGAGCTCCGCCCGGAAGTGCTGCAGTTCCTCGGCTCGCTCCGGCGAGACTGCAGGATAGGCCATGTCCATGCTCTCCAGCGCCTCCAGCACCGCCTGGGCGACGATCAGGCGCATGGTCTTCTTGTCGTCGGCCGGCACGACGTACCACGGTGCGTAGGGTCTGGCGGTCTCGTTGATCGCATCCTGATAGGACTGCTGGTAGTCGTTCCAGAAGCTGCGTTCATGTACGTCACCTTCCGAGAACTTCCAGTTCTTCTCCGGCTTGTCGATGCGGGCAATGAAGCGGCGACGCTGCTCGTCGCGGGAGATGTTCAGAAAGAACTTCAGGATCAGCGTGCCGTTGTCCACCGCATAGCGTTCGAAGGCGCGGATGGCCTCGTAGCGGTCACGGAACAGAGCGTCCAGATCGCGGGTGGCTTCCGCGGGCATCTTCTGGTGTTCGGTGACGATCTCCGGATGTACCTTGCAGACCAGCACTTCCTCGTAGTGGGAGCGGTTGAACACGCCGATATGGCCCCGTTGCGGCATGGCCACGGCGATCCGCCAGAGGAAATTGTGGTCGAGCTCGGCGTCGCTCGGGCGTTTGAACGAGTTGATCTCGACGCCGTGGGGGTTCACGCCGCTGAACACGGCGCGGATCGTGCCGTCCTTGCCGGCGGCGTCCATGGCCTGGAAAACGCAGAGCAGGCTGTAGCGGTCGTGGGCATACATGACCTGCTGGCGCTCGTCGATCTTTTCGCGCAGCCGTTCGATCCTGGCTTCGTACTCCTTCCCGCCGTCGTAGAGATCGGCAACCCGGGTGATCGAAGCGGCGGCGTCGAAGGAATTGCTGCCGTCGAAGCGGATGCCGTCCCAGTTCATGTCCATGCGGTTCCCTCTCTGTCCCCGATTTCCGCGGGCATGGTCAGGTTGCCTCCACCCGCACGCTCAGCGGCGCGACGGACTTGATCTCGAGCCCCGTGGTTACGTCGGTGCTGAAGGTCATGCCCGCGTCCTTCAATGCGCGCCAGCACGCCAGCTTCACCGCGTTCTCGCTCTGCAGGAGGGTCTTCGGGCTCGCGTTCAGATCCACCCAGAAGAACACTTCGTAGTCGATTACCGATGCCGAATACGCCTTGATCGCGACGCTCGGCGCCGGGTCGGCAAGCACGTCGGATACGGTGGCGGCGGCCGCTGCCAGGCGCGCGATCACCGTCTCCGGCTCGTCGTGATAGGCCACGCCGATGGTGAAGCTCGGCCGCCGCAGTCCGTCGCGGGTGTAGTTGTACAGGGGTTCCCGGAAGATCTGCGCGCTGGGGACGAACACGTCGCAGGCGTCGGCGGTGCGGATATGTACGTGGCGCAGCTCGATGGTTCGCACGGTACCGGTGAGATCGCCGGTCTTGATCAGGTCGCCGCGCTCGAACGGACGGCTGAAGGTCAGAAAGAAGCCGGCCAGGAAGTTCTCACCGATCTCGCGGAAGGCAAAGCCCAGAACGATGGCAACCACACCGCCGGTGGCCATCAGGCTGGTGGCGATGCCCTGCAGACCCAGCACGCCCAGCGCCAGAAGCGCCCCGGCGCCCGCGCTCAGCAGGACCACCAGCGAGCGCAGCAGCTGCTCGTCGGCGCCGACCCGGCCGCTGCCCCGCAGCAGCCGCAGGGTCAGGCGGCCGAGGTAACGGCCAGCCAGCAGGATCGCGCCGAACACAACCACGGCGTAGACCAGACGCGGCGCGAAGCTGAGCAGCGATTCCCAGTCGGCGCGAAAGCTGTCGACGATGAACTCCACCGGGTGACTTTACCAGGCGACGGGAGGGGACTTCACTCGCGAACTGGTGTAGCGTCGCCGCGGATCGGTCGGCGATTACGACGGTTGCGAACGGAGACAGCAGAAATGGCCATAGCGCTCTACGACATCAGCATCGCGTGCTACAGACAGGCTCTCGGCGGCGTGGCGGGCTTTCTCGAGAAAGGCCTGGCGCACTGCGAGCAGAAAAAAATCGACCCGGACGGCATCGTCCAGACTCGGCTCTATCCCGACATGCTGCCGTTCAGCTTCCAGATCCACTCCGTGGCGCACCATTCGCTTGGCGCCATCAAAGGGGTGGAATCCGGTGTGTTTACCCCCCCGAAGGACCTGCCGGAACTGGATTACGCCGGCCTGCAGGACAAGATCGCCGAGACCCTCGAGGCGCTGGGCGCTTACACACCGGCGCAGGTGAATGCATGGGAAGGCCGCGACATGGTGTTCCAGATCGGCGACCGGAAAGTGCCCTTCACGGCGGAGGACTTCGTGCTGTCGTTCTCCCTGCCGAACGTGCATTTCCACGCTGCAACTGCGTACGACATCCTGCGCATCAAGGGCGCACCGCTCGGCAAGCGGGATTTCATGGGATCATTGCGGACGAAAGCCTAGGTTCCCCAGCACTACCCGCCGCCTACAGCCGCACGAAGTAGGGCACGCTCATCAGGGCGATACCGATACCGAGTACGACGTAGGTGCCGGAGACGAAGTACGGGTAAGCCATCAGCGCGAGCCCGCAGACCAGCGGCACTACGGCGCGCTGCTTGCGGCCGTAGACGAAATAGCCGAGGCCGATGGCGCCGAACAGCATGGCCCAGAGCAGAGTGGCTTCGCTCACCGGCGTCCCTGAGACGGCGCAACGCAGAGTTCGTCGCTGCTCAGCACGTCGGCGTACTTCAGCGAAAGATCGCGCAGATTGGCCGCGTGGGCGGCCGCGTCGCGGTCGCCCACGGCGTCCACCACCACCAGCGTTCGGTAGTCGTGCTGCAGGGCGTCCACGGCGCTGGCGCGCACGCAGCCGCTGGTGGTGAAGCCCGTGACGATCACGGTGTCAACGCCGGCGCTCTGCAGCCAGGCGTCCAGTTCGGTGCGGTGGAAGGCCGAGGCGTGCGTCTTCTCGAACACGCGGTCTCCGGGGCCGGTGTTCAGTCTCGGGTCGATCTCCACCCAGGGTGAGCCGGCCTGGAGCAGGTTCAGATCCGGCAGCCTGGCTCGGAAAACGCAGGCCTCGCGATCGCCGTGGTAGACAACCGTGGAGAGAAACACCGGCCAGCCGTGCTGGTGCGCGTGGCCGAGCAGTCGATTGATGATCTCTATCTCCGTCCCGAATTCGGCGCCGAGCGGCGAGTCAGGGTCGGTGAAGCCCACGGACGCGTCCACGACCAGCAGCGCCGGGCGGTTGCCGATGCCGGTGGCCCGGCTGCTGAGCGCCATCGCGAAGCCGGCCGTCAGCCCGCCGCGATGCCGGCGCCGCGACGCGCAAACACCGGATTGCGCGGCGGTTCGAGACCGGTTTCCTCGCGGCAGCGCGCTTTGATGTCGTCGATGCTGCCGCCCTGATCGAACAGCGCCACCTCACCCCGCGCCGCGCGCAGCTCGGCCCGCAACGCCTCGGTGGCAGCCGGATCGATGCCGCCGCCGGCATCGCAGACCACGCCGTAGCGGCGCGCGCCGTCAACGGTCACCAGGCCGCGGGCCACGTCGGCGCCGACCCGCTCCGGTTCGCGCTCGAAGGGGTCGCCAGCGCCGCCGCCGCCCCAGGTATTGAAGTAGAGCAGGTCGCCCGCGCGTACCTGGATCCGATCGCACTTGGACGGCAGCAGTTCCTCGCTGCCGTCGGCGCGCACCAGGCGCTTGCTGCCGCGGCCGCCGGGCAGGCCGCCGTTCACGCCCCAGGGATAGGTGAGCCAGCGGTCGTCGTGGATGGAGATCTGCCCGTCCTCGAGGAAGCGGTAGGCCATGCGGATGCCGTTGCCGCCGCGGTTCCTGCCGGGTCCGCCCGAGTCCGCAATGGTCTCGTAGGTCTCGATGCGCAGGGGGAAGTAGGCTTCGATGTACTCGTTGGGCACGTTGGTGAAGCCCGGCCAGAGACTGTGGCCGTCGGGGCCGTCGCCCATCGGCCGCCCGGGTATGCCGCCAAAGCCGATCTGGAACAGCTGGTACCACTCGCCGTTTCTGTCGTAGCCGGAGTACATCAGGTGCGGGCTGTCGGAGAAGCCGGCGGCGCAGAGAAAATCCGGGCTGCCCTGGCCGAGCAGTCCGGAGATCACGTCGAAGATCCGCCCGAGCGCGTGGGTGCGGCAGGACAGCGCCGCCGGCCGCCGCGGCTTCAGCAGGCAGCCCTCGGGAATGCGTACCTCCATCAGATCGTAGAAGCCGTCGTTGAACAGAATCTGCGGATCGAACACCGAGATCATGAAGGTGCCGCAGAACATCTTGAACATCTCTTCGTTCAGCAGGAAGTTGATGGAGCCCGAACTCTGCGGGTCGGTGCCGTCGAAGTCGAAGATGACCTTGTCGCCGTCGCGCCACATGGCGCAGCGGATCTTGTACGGCCCCATGCCGATGCCGTCGTCGCACAGGTAGTCCTCGAACACCTGCTTTTTCTCGGGAACCGTGTTTCTGATCAGGGTGCGCATGGCGCGCTGGTTGCGATCCAGCAGGTCCTGCATCGCGGAGTAGAAGACGTCGTCGCCGAATCGCTCGGCGATCTCGATGCAGCGCCGCTCGGCCATGCTGCAGGCTGCCATCACCCCGTTGAAGTCGCCCTTGTTCCAGTGCGGCATGCGCGAGTTGCGCAGGACGATGGCGAGTATGTCTTCCTGCAGTTCGCCCCTGCGGTAGATCTTCACCGGCGGCACCGCCACGCCTTCCTCGAATATCTCCTGGGCGTCGATGGGCAGCGAGCCCGGGACTTTGCCGCCGACGTCGGTCATGTGGCCGAAGTGGGCCGCCCAGCACAGGTGCCGGCCGTCCTTGAACACCGGCTTCAGGCACAACCAGTCGTTCAGGTGGCTGACCGCGGCGCCGCAGGCGTAGGGATCGTTGGTGAAGATCATGTCGCCTTCTTCGAGCTTGCCGTCGTAGGCCTGCATGAAGCCGTGGATGAAGCTGCCGAACTGGCCCACGACCATCTTGCCGTCGACGTTGGCGATCATCGGAAAGGCATCGCCCTGCTCGCGGATGCCGGGCGACATGGCGGTGCGGAACAGGGTCGCGTCCATCTCCTCGCGGGCGTTGCGCAGGGCGTTCTCGATGATGTCGAGGGTCACCGGGTCCACGTCCACGCGCTGGAAGGGGGCGGTATTGCGTTGAATGATGCTGCCTGGCATGGGGTTCTCCTGAAGAAGGCGGCAAACGCTCGACTAGCGTGAATCCGGGCGGATGAGCAGGTTGCCGACGGGGTCCACCTCGGCGCTGTGGCCGGGCAGGATCAGGGTCGTGGCATCCATCTCCGTGACCACGGCCGGCCCCGGGATCACGTGGCCGGCGGCAAGCCGGGCGCGGTCGTAGAGCCTTGCCGCATGCTCGCGGCCGTCGGCGTACACGGTGTGCTCGGCGATCACCGCGTCTGCCACGCTGCCGCCAGCATCGCTCACAGGTCGAGCCGTCACGTTCTCCGCCGGGCCCTGCACCACGGAACGCAGATTCACGAACTCCTTGTCGGCATCCAGAGCGAAGGTGAACAGCTGCTCGTGCATCGCGTCGAAGCGCTCGGCCACCCTGGCGAAGGCGTGCTCGCGCAGCTCGTCCGCGGAGGTGTCGATGGTGAGCACCAGGCCCTGACCGCTGTAGCGCAGATCCACCTGATACTGGGAGGTGATCTGATCGTCGCCGAGATTGGCGCCCTCGCGGCCGGTCTGCTCCGCGAGCAGAGCATTCCGGGCGCTGCGGTCGAGGGCGTCGAGTTCGTCGATGATGGTCTGCGCCTGCACCGCATTCAGCCGGGTGATGAGCGTGCGCGACGACTCGGCGCGCAGTCTCGTGGTGGCGTCGCCGTAGGCGCAGAGCACGCCGGGGCCGGGTGGAATGATGACGGGCCAGGCGCCGGTCAGGCGGCCGAGCGCGTTGGCGTGCAGTGGTCCGGCGCCGCCGAAGGCGATGAGGGCGAAGTCGCGCGGGTCGTAGCCTTTCTCCACCGACACCAGGCGCAGCGCGCCGAACATGTTCTCGTTGACGATCTTGACGATGCCCTCCGCTGCGTCGTGGAGTGTGAGGCCCATGGCATCGGCTACCTGCTTCACGGCGCGTTCAGCGAGCTCGCGGCTGATTTCCATGTCGCCGCCGAGTTTCGCCGAAGCGGGGAGGTAGCCGAGCACGACGTTGGCGTCGGTGACGGTGGGTGCGGTCCCGCCCTTGTTGTAGGCGGCCGGGCCAGGGACCGCGCCGGCAGATTCGGGTCCCACCCGGAGCGCGCCGGTGAGTTCCGGCACGTAGGCGACCGAGCCGCCGCCGGCGCCCACGGTGCGAACGTCCACCGAGCTCGCCCGGACGTTGACGTCGCCGACGGTGGTTTCGCGGCGCACCAGCGCCTTGCCGTTCTCGATCAGCGAGACGTCGGTGGAGGTTCCGCCCATGTCGAAGGTGAGCAGATTGGCGTAGCCGGCCTGCTCGCCGATCCACAGCGCGCCGCTGACCCCGCCGGCGGGGCCGCTCATCAGCAGGTTGACCGGAAAGCGCGTGGCCGCGGCAGACGTCGACAGGCCGCCGTCGGAGCGCAGGATCGACAGCCGCGTGCCGTTCATGCGCGAGTCGAGCTCGCGCTGCAGGTTGTCGATGTACTTCGAGACCTCGGGGCGAACGTAGGAGTTCGCCACCGTAGTGATGGTGCGTTCGTACTCCTGCATCTCCGGAATCACCTCGCAGGAGATGGAGACCGGAACGTCCGGCATGACCTCGGCGGCGAGTTCCGCCACCCGGCGCTCGTGGTCGCCGTTGGTGAAGCTGTTGATCAGGGTGACGGTGAGCGCCTCGATGCCCTGATGCCTGAGATCTTCCAGCGCCTGGCGGGTGGCGGCCTCGTCCAGGGCTTCCACGACATGGCCGTCGGCGCCGATGCGCTCCGGGATCTCGCGCGTGCACTCCAGTGGCGCCATGGGGGCCGACTTGTCGTACACGACCCAGCCGCCGAGTCCACCGGGGACGTAGGAGCGGGCGATCTGCAGAACCTGGCGGTAGCCGCGGGTGGTGATCAGGCCGACCCGCGCGCCGCGCCCGGTGAGTACCGCGTTGGTGGCGACCGTGGTGCCGTGGGTGACGTGGCTGATGTCGGTCGGATCGGCGCCGGCGAGCTCGCACACCCGGGCGATGCCGTTGAGCACACCGATGGAGGAATCCTCCGGCGTCGACGGCACCTTGGCGGTGTGGATGGTGCCGCTGCCGCTTTCGATCAGCAGCACGTCGGTGAACGTACCGCCGACGTCTACCCCCAGTCTGTACTCCATGGTTCGACCTCTGTCGCTTGGTCTCAGGACGCCGTCGCGGCGCGTTCGGGGCGGGTGCGCAGCCAGGGCAGCGCGCGTCCGCCGACCGGATGACCCACCAGGGCACGGACGCGATCCACGACCCGGAGCAGCGCGTCCAGGTCGACCCCGGTATTGAATCCCGCCTGCTCCAGCATGCTCACGAGATCCTCGGTGGCCAGGTTTCCCGCCGCCCCAGGCGCGAAAGGACAGCCTCCGAGACCGCCGATGCTGGCGTCGAACTTGCGGATCCCGCATTCCAGAGCCTGCCAGGAGTTGGCCAGCGCCAGCGCCCGGGTGTCGTGGAAATGGGCGGACAGCACCGTGGCGCCGAATTCGGCGACCAGTCGCTGAAACAGCGATTTCACCTGTGCGGGATTGCCCGCGCCGATGGTGTCGGCGACGATCACCTCGGTGGCGCCGGCGTCGAACATGCGTCGGCTGAGATCTTCGATCACCGGCTCCGGGACGTCGCCCTCGTAGGGACAGCCCATCGCCACGGACACGTAGGCGCGGGGATTCAGCCCGTCCCGGCGGGCCTGTTCGACGATCTCGCTGCACACCCGGACGGTGGTGTCGAGATCCATGTTGATGTTGCGGCGGTTCATCGTGTCGGTGGCGGAGAGCACGACGGCCACCGAACGGATGCCGGCGGCTTTCGCCAGCTCGTAGCCCCTCTGGTTGGGGATCAGCGCCGAGAAGTCGGCGCTGTCGAGATCGAGGCCGGCCACTACCTCGGCGGCGCCGGCCATTTTCGGCACCGCCTTCGGGCTGACGAAGCTCACCACCTCCACCGCCGGTACGCCGGCGCTGACCAGGTCGCGGATCAGCCCGGCGCGGTCGGCGGGGCTGACGTCGCCAGGATCGTTCTGCAGCCCGTCGCGCGGACCGACGTCGTTGATCGTCACCCATTCCATCATGCGTCTCCCTGAGCGATCACGCCCGCACTCAGCGCCGCGTCGAGGCGCGCGTCGTCGACGTCGGTCCACTCCCGGAACACCTCCAGGGTGTGCGCGCCGAGCAGCGGCGGCGGGCTGAAGGTCTCGTCACCGTCGCCGCTCAGTTTGATCGGATTGCCCGGCACCTCGGCGTGGCCGCCGCGGGGATGGGCCAGTTCAACCACCATGTTGCGATGGCGGACCTGGGGGTCGGCGAGGGCCTGGGCCAGGTTGTTCACCCGGGCGCAGGGAATGCGCGCGGCCTCCAGGGCGGCCAGCCAGTGTTCGGCGCCGTTCTGCCTGAGCTTCTCTCCGATCAGCCCTTCGATGAACGCCTTGTGCTCGAGCCGCACCGGCGCGGTGGCGAACTGCGGATCGCGCAGGGCCTCTATGTCCACCAGGTCCACCAGCGCCGGCCAGAAGCGGTCGCCGATGACGGCGATGATGATGGTGTCGTCGGCAGTCTCGAAGGTGTTGTAGGGCGTGTGTACGAAGTGGGAGTTGCCGATGGGCTGAGGAACCTCCCCGGACAGCGAGTACATGGTCGCCATGTAGTTGAGCAGGCTGATCTGCACGTCGAGCATCGACACGTCGACGTGCTGGCCGCGGCCCGTGCGGTGGCGCGCCAGCAGGGCCGACTGCACGCCCATCACGGCGAACATGCCGCCGCCGAGATCGCCGATGGGGATGCCGGCGCGCACCGCTTCGCCCTGGCCGCTGCCGGTGATCGACATGCCGCCGCCCAGGCCCTGGACGATCTGATCGAAGGCCGGCCGCTGATAGCTCGGCCCGCTCTCGCCGAAACCGGTCACCGAGCAGGAGATGATGCGCGGGTTCACGGCGGCCAGCGTGTCGTGATCGATGCCGAGACGGGCGGTGACGCCGGCGGAGAAGTTGTCGAGAACGACGTCGGCCGCCTTCACCAGTTCGTAGAAGAAGTCGCGCCCCTGCTCGGATTTCAGATCGATGGCGACGCTGCGCTTGTTGCGGTTGAGGGTGAAGAAGTAGGCGCCCATGCCGTGGATCGAGTTCTTAGGATCGCCTTCGAGCAGCCGCCGCGTGCCCTCGCCGTGGCCCGGCGGCTCCACCTTGACGGTGTCGCAGCCGAGGTCGGCGAGGATCATTGCGGCGTACGGACCGGACAGCATGTGGGTCAGGTCGAGCAGGCGGATGCCGTCGAGAGGCTTGGTCATGTCTGGGTCGCAGCGCTGAATCGACGCCTACGATTGTATACATGTGCTCCGGGAACGTGTCTACTCGGCGCGGCCGCCGTGCGGGCCGCCGTGCGGGCCGGCGGGCGGTTCCAGGGCCTGCCGCGCGGCGCGGATGTGACTTCTCATGATCGCCTCCGCCCAGGCGTCGTCGCGGGCTTCGAGGGCCCGCAGCAGTTCCTGGTGGTGGTGGTGGGACTGAGCCACCCGGGCCAGAGAGAACTGCTGGGCGGTATGGGCCATCAGTGCCTGTTCGACCAGGCGCCCGAGCATGCTCACCAGTCGCTCGCTCCCGGAGGCCCGCCAGACGGCTTCGTGGACGACGCGGTTGAGGCGCAGGAACTCGGCGATCTTATCTGCCTGCGGTGCGCGGCCGGCGAGCACCGCGTCCATGTCGGCAATGGCGCTGGCGATGCGCGCCAGGTCGCTCTGGCGGATCCGCTGCGCGGCACGTCCGGCCGCGTGGCCCTCGAGCAGCGCGCGCAGCGAGAACAGGTCGTCCAGGTCGTCGCTGCTCCAGGATTTCACCTCGGCACCCTGGTTGCGCTGAATGCGCACGAAGTCCTCGGCCGCCAGGCGCCGCAGGGCCTCGCGCACCGGTGTGCGGCTGACGCCGCAGAACGCCACCAGTTCGGCCTCCTTCAGGCGCGCGTCCGGTGGAAACGTGCGGTCGAGAATGGCGGCGCGGATGGTCTGGTAGGCCCGGTCGGCGGCGTTGGCCACGGCGTTTCCCCCGGCGTCTTCGGCTGGTTCCCATGCTAGCGCGCTAGTGTATACAATCGGCGCCGTTGACTTCGTGTCTGGAGGAAGGGCCATGGATCTGCGTCGTCGCTGCGCTGGAATTCTGTCTCCCGTCGGCCTGGCTGTGCTGGTGGTTCCCGGCGTTCAGGCCGCCGACATGGCAATCGAGGAGGTGGTGGTCACCGCCCGCCGCGCGGCGGAGAGTCTGTCCGACGTACCCATCGCGCTCACCGCGTTCACCTCCGCCGACATCGAGGACGCCGGCATCCAGCGCCCCGAGGATTTCATCAACCTCACCCCGAACGTGGTGATGGCGGACACCGCGAACACCGGCGATACCCTGGTCACCATCCGCGGCATAACGTCCACCCGCGATGCCGAGTCCAACTTCGCGCTGGTGGTGGACGGCGTGCTGATCACCAATCCCAATGCCTTCAACCGCGAGCTGCTCGACGTGGCCCAGATCGAGGTGCTGAAGGGGCCGCAGGGCGCGCTGTACGGGCGCAATGCGTCCTCCGGTGCGATTCTCATCACGACCAACGAACCGTCCGAGGAATTCCAGGGGCGCCTGACCGCCGGCGCCGGAAACAACGACAGCTATCGCGCGCAGGGAGCCGTGTCCGGAGCCATTACCGAGAACCTGCGCGGCCGGCTCAGCGCCAGCCACAGCGAGAGCGACGGCCACTACCGCAACGTTTTCCTCGACAAGGCCAACGTCGACTTCTTCGAGGACGACACCGTCCGCGGCCGGCTCGTCTACGAGGCCGGCGCGACCACCTGGGATCTGCGGCTCGGCTACTCCCAGACCGATTCCGGAACCATCAACTTCAATGCGACCTTCGCGCTGCCGGCCTTCACCTCGTTCGGAACGCCCGGAGACGAACTGTTCTTCATCGACGTGAACGAGCACGACTTCCAGTACCTGTTCAACGTGCCGCCGTCGAACGAGCAGGAAACGCAGGACGTGTCCCTCAAGGTCGACCACGAATTCGGCAACGGCTACGCGCTGACCGCCATCCTGGCGTACAACGACCTCGAAGAGAGCCTGCTGTCCGACGGCACCAGCGCCGCCTTCGGCGGCTACGGCGCGGTGCCCGCGTGCGCTGCGTCGGTGACGCCCGAGACCATCGCTCTGGTGAATTCCGCGCCGCCGCAGTTTCTGTTCGCCGCCCCCGGTACGGCGCCGACCGCTGCGAACAGCCTGCTCGCCGCCTACACGCCGCTCGCCTGCGACGGCTACCAGTACCAGGAGCGCAACCAGAGCGACATGAGCCTGGAAGTGCGTCTGGCGGGACCCACCGACGGCGTCACCCGCTGGATCGTCGGCGGCTATGCCGCCGACATCGACCGCGAAGTCGTCGTCGGCTACGGGGCCGATCTGGGCCTGGGTTTCCTCGAGCAGGCCTACGTGCCGGCCTCGGGCCCCAACCCCACCGACCTGCTGTTCTGGGACGACTTCGATACCCGGGTTTACTCGGTGTTCGGGCAGCTCGCCATCGATCTCGGCGACAGCGTCGAGTTCTCCCTGGAGGGCCGTTTCGACCGCGAGGAGCGCGAGGTCCGCAACAAAGTGCCGCAGGCGGCGTCGGCGCTGCTGTACGGGGGCGGCGCGCCGTTGAACCCGGCGCGCAGCACCGTGGCCGAGGTGATTCCCAGCCGCGACGACGTGTTCAGCCAGCTCCAGCCCAAAGCGGCCCTGCGCTGGGATGTGACCGAGGACACCAGCGTGTACGCTTCCTACGGTGTCGGCTTCCGCTCGGGCGGCTTCAACAGCCTCGGCAGTCAGGCGGTCACCGAGTTCTGGTTCAACAGCGGCGACCCGTTCGGGCTCGGTTCCGTGGGCGCCGGTCTCAACGTCAACGACGACTACGACAAGGAGGTGTCCCAGGCGCTGGAGATCGGGCTCAAGGGCAGCTACCTGGATGGCCGGCTCAAGGTGAACGGCGCGGTGTTCCAGACCAACGTCGACGACAACCAGTTCTTCGAGTTCTTTGCCGGGCCGTTCGGCCTGCTGCGGGTGGTCACCACGATCGACGAGCTGCAGCTGCGCGGCGCCGAGCTCGATGCGAGCTATCTGTTGACCGACGGCTTCAAGGTCTACGGCGGCTTCGGCTACACCAACGGCGAGATCAAGCGGAACACCAACCGTCCCGCGACCGTCGGCAACGAGGCGCCGCTGGCGCCGGAGTTCACGCTGAATCTCGGCGGCCAGTGGCAGCAGAACGTCGGCCGCGGCATGGATCTCGTGGTGCGTCTCGACTATCTGCGGATCGGCGAGACCTGGTTCCACACCGTGCAGGACAACCAGCAGCCGGCGATCTGGACCGCGCTGCTCGGCTTCCCGGTGGCTTCCGACATGAGTCAGACCCGTCGCGACCCTTACGACACGCTCGATCTGCGGGTCTCGCTGCACGGCAGGCAGTGGAGCATCACCGCCTGGGGCCGCAACATCACCAACGAGGACTACCTCGAAGAAATCATCCCGGCGCCGGAGTTCGGCGGTTCGTTCATCCACGAGGCGCCGGAAGACAGCTACGGTCTCGACTTCACCTACCGCTTCGGCTCCTGATCGCCCTCAGGAAGTGGCATAGGAAGTGACATAACTGTCGCTTCCTGCCACACTCGCGGCACGTCGACGCGAGGAGGGGAACCCGTGGCCGCCATCCAGCCGCTCAGATTCAAAGGCGCGCCGGGATCGCCTTACACCCGGAAGATGCTCGCCGTGCTGCGCTACCGGCACCTGCCCTATGAGTTCCTGATCGGCGATCAGGCGACCGACCTCGGGCTTCCGGAGCCGAAGGTAGCGCTGCTGCCCACGTTCTACCTGCCGGACGCCTCCGGGCAGATCCAGGCGGTTGTGGATTCCACGCCGCTGATCCGGCGCTTCGAGACGGAGTACCCGGGCCGTTCGGTCATTCCCGCTGATCCGGTGCTGGGGTTCCTCGACTACCTGCTCGAAGACTACGCCGACGAGTGGCTGACCAAAGCCATGTTCCACTACCGCTGGTACTACCAGGCCGACATCGACAAGGCGGGCACCATCCTGCCGATGTGGCGCGGCATCTCAGAAGCGCCGGATAAGCTCCGGGCGGCGGCGAAGTTCGTAGCCGAGCGGCAGATCTCCAGGCTCTACGTGGTGGGGTCGAACGACGTCACGGCGCCGGTCATCGAAGACAGCTACCGGCGCTTTCTTTCGATCTTCGATGCGCTGCTGCAGCGGCATCCGTTTCTGTTCGGCCAGCGGCCGGCGTCGGCGGATTTCGCCATCTACGCGCAGCTCACCCAGCTCGCCAAGTTCGATCCGACCCCGACCGACATCTGCCTGAAGGAAGCGCCGCGGATCAATGCGTGGACCGATCTGGTGGACGACCTCTCCGGCACGCCGGCGGCCGACGACGGCTGGGCGGACCGGAGCGCCGCCGGCACGGATCTGCGTGACCTCCTCAGCGAGGTCGGTCGCGTCTACGCGCCGGCGCTGCTGGCCAATGCCGCCGCGCTGATGGCCGGTGAGCCGCAGATGCACACTACCATCGACGGTCGGCCATGGCAGCAGCCGACGTTTCCGTACCAGGGCAAATGCCTGCAGTGGATCCGCGAAGCGTTTGCAGCGCTTACCGAGAAGGATCGGGCGGCGGTGCGCGATCTGCTCGACGGTACCGGCTGCGAGCCGCTGCTCGAGACGCCGACTTGATCGGGCGGCTGCTGCTGTGGGGGCTGGCGGCACTGGTCTACGCCGTGTTCTTCGTCTGGTACACGCCCCTCGGCGGTCCGCTGACAACCGCCGAGATCGATCATTTCACGTCGCTGCTGACGCAGGAAGGGCGTGATCCGGAGCGGGTGGCCGCCCTGCGCCGGTTCATGGAGGACGACGACGGCGGCCAGTTCATCATGGTGAACCTGTTGCACATGCAGGCGGACCCGCCGACCCTGTCCGCCACGGGTCCCGGTGCCGACGCGGACGCGCTGCTCGGCCACTACATGGAGCACATGTACCCGGCGCTGGCGCAGCGCGCCTGCCACCCGGTGTTTGCCGGTACGGCCGTGTATGGCGCCATGGATCTGGTTGGCATCGAGGGCGCCGAGACCTGGAGCCAGGCTGCGCTGATGCGCTACCGCAGCCGCCGCGACCTGCTCGAGATCGCGACCAATCCGGCGTTCGGCGGGCGCCACGAGTACAAGCTGGCGGCGCTCGAGAAGACCATCGCGTTCCCGGTGGAGCCGGGATTTTACCTCTCGGATCCGCGGCTGCTGCTGGCTCTGCTGCTGCTGGTCGTCGCGGGGGCGATCGACGCGCTGCTGTACCGGCGCCGCGGCTGAATCGGGCCTGCGGCGGAATCGGGCCGGACGCGGAGTAGTTCAACCGGCGGCGGCTCGTGGCACAATCGGCGCCCCGCTGCGCCACCCATTACCGAACGAGTGACCGAACGAGGAGCCGACCATGCAGTTCGACAACCGCATCACCCGCCTGCTGGGCATCGACATACCGATCGTGCAGGCCCCCATGGGCTGGATCGCGCGCTCGCCGCTCGCGGCCGCCGTCTCCAATGCCGGCGGCCTCGGCATCATCGAAACCTCGTCCGGGGAGCTCGACGCGATCCGAGGCGAGATCAGGAAGATGCGTACGCTCACCGACAAGCCGTTCGGTGTGAACATCGCCCAGGCTTTTGTCCGCGACCCGGACATCGTCAACTTCGTCATTGACCAGGGCGTCACCTTCGTCACGACGTCGGCCGGCAACCCGGAGCGTTACACGGAGCAGCTCAAGAAAGCAGGGCTCACCGTTTTTCACGTGGTGCCGAGCCTGGCTGCGGCGCTCAAGGCGGTCGACTGCGGAGTCGATGGTCTGGTCGTGGAAGGCGGTGAGGGCGGCGGTTTCAAGAACCCGCGCGAGGTCTCGACCATGGTGCTGCTGCCGCTGGTGCGCTCGAAGGTGGATGTGCCGATCATCGCCGCCGGCGGATTCGTCTGCGGCCGTACCATGGCGGCGGCTTTTGCGCTCGGCGCGGAGGCCGTGCAGATGGGTACTCGGATGGTCTCGGCGGCGGAGTCTCCGGTGCATCAGAACTGGAAGAACGCGATCATCGCGGCGAAGGAAACGGACACCGTGTTCCTCAACCGCAAGCACTCACCGGCTCTGCGCGCGCTGCGTACGGAGAAGACCACGCGGCTCGAGGACGACGCCGAGACTAACGCCATGAAGGAGTTCGGAACGGCGCTGGATCTGTATTTCGGCGGCGATATGGAGGCGAGCATCGCGCTGTCCGGCCAGGTCTGCGGGCGCATCGACAGCGTGCGCCCGGTAGCCGAGATCCTCGCCGAGGTGCGCGAGGAGTTCTTCGACGCCCTCGGCGATCTGGCAGGCCGCTACCTGCAGCCCGCGCCGGCGGACGCTAAGACCGGCTGAAGCCGCTCAGGGCGAGGTGCTCGTCGATGGCGCGTTCGGCGGTCGCCTGCACGTCTTCATCGAGCTGCGCCTCGGCCATGTCTGGGAAGTGCCGACAGACGGAATCCTTGTTGTAAAGCGTGTTCAGGGACAGCGACCCGTCGATGACGGTGCCGTCCTCCACCGCGAATTCGAACGACACGCGGACCGGGACTTCGGCCAGCTGGCCGTCCTCCTGAACCAGATGGCGAACCACTTTCTTGTCTACGACCCAGATCAACCCATCGACCTCGTCGTTGCGGGACATGTCCCCTTCCTACCGGATATCGGCTGGCACTGGAATCCTTTGAGTGCCAGGTCCGGACGGCGTCGCGGCGCGCTCGAGCTGGACCTCCCACCGCGCTCGTCAGGCGGGGGGCGAACTCGCGGGACCCGCGGCCATGGAGAGTTTCCAGGCGCGCCAACCGGCGATCGCCATGGCGATGTAGACGAAATACAGGCCTGCATAGAGCGGCAGCCCCTGGGCCCAGTAGACGCCGACCGAAACCACGTCGACCACCAGCCAGAACAGCCAGTTCTCGATTTTCTTGCGCGCGGTCAGCCACATGGCGACCAGGCTGCCGACGAACAGGGCGTTGTCCCAGTAAGGCAGTGCGGCGTTCGTGTACAGGGCGAAAGCGGTGCCGAGTACCAGGGTGCCGACGGCGCAGAGGCCCACCATGGCGAGCATCTGCCGCGTGCTCGAGTGGGTGACCGGAAGTCCGGTTTCGGCGGGCGCCTTGCCGAACAGCCAGTAGTACCAGCCGTACAGGTTCATCGGCAGAAAACCGAGCACGTGCAGGGCCAGGTTGGCGTAGAGACGCGCTTCCAGCAGCACCGATACCGATACCAGCACGTAGGCGACGCCGAGCGGCCAGGCCCACACGCTCTGCCGGATCAGGCACCAGACGATGACTACGCCGAGCACGGTGCCGACGGGCTCGTCCACCGCCAGCCAGAAGTTTGCGAGCTGCTCCATGTGCATCCGCCGGGAAAGGTCGTTGGCAGTCTACCAGCCGGCTCGGCGGCGAGTCGGGTGCGTGAAACGAGGTTCACGGAAACTCAACCTTACTGACACATTGGCCCGCCAGCCTGTTTCCCCGCAGACTTGCCATCCAGGAGGGGACCATGCAATCGACGCCGATATCGGGCGGCTGCCAGCGCCGGCTGCTGGCGCTGGCAGCCGCCGCCATACTGACCATGGCATTCGCCGCACCGGCGGCGGGGGCCGATGAGCCCGGGGACGAAGGCCGCTGGGATCGGGACACCGACGAGGCCCCCCGCTGGGGCGAGCGCAAACGTTCCGCAGCAAAGGGCCGCCTCGTGCTGGACGACGAACTCGGACCGCGTCCGTATTTCCTCGTCGACGACATGGACGATGGCAGGCTGAAGCGGGCGCTGCAGCAGTGTCAGGCGGGCCCGTTCTATCGCTCCGACTTCGTCATCGGCCACCGGGGTGCCGCGCTGCAGTTCCCGGAGCATACCCGGGAATCCTACGTGGCCGCGGCTCGTCAGGGCGCCGGAATCATCGAATGCGACGTGACGTTCACCAGCGACCGGGCGCTGGTGTGCCGCCACTCCCAGTGTGATCTGCACACCACCACCAACATCCTGGCAACGGACCTGGCGCAGAAGTGCAGCGAGCCGTTCATGCCGGCAGACCCGGTCGCCGGGACCCCGGCCAGTGCGCGCTGCTGCACCAGCGACATCTCCCTGGCGGAATTCCAGACTCTGTGCGGCAGGATGGATGCGGCGAACCGGGCGGCGCTCACGGTTGCCGGGTATCTCGACGGCACGTCCGGCTTGCGTACCGATCTCTACGCCAGCTGTGGCACCCTGATGAGCCATGCCGAAAGCATCGAGCTGTTCAAGCAGCTCGGGGTCGGCATGACGCCCGAGCTCAAGTCGCCCAGCGTCACCATGCCCTACGAGGGAGACTACACCCGGGAAGACTACGCCCAGCAGATGATCGACGAGTATCGGGCCGCCGGAGTCGATCCGCAGCGGGTCTGGCCACAGTCGTTCAACCTGGACGACGTCGTCTACTGGATCGAGGCGAATCCGCGCTTCGGCCGGCAGGCGGTCTTCCTCGACGCACGCTTCGACAGCGGCGAGGTTCTGGCGAGCGAGCCGGAGACGTTCGAACCGTCGATGCAGGAACTGGCCCGCGACGGCGTGAAGATAGTCGCGCCGCCGATGTGGGTGCTGGTGACTCTCGACGAGAAGGGCAGGATCGTGCCGTCCGGATACGCCAGGGCCGCCAGGGCTGCCGGTCTCGACATCATGACCTGGACCATCGAGCGCTCTGGACATCTTGCCGACGGCGGAGGCTACTACTATCGGAGCATCAGCGATGCCATCGACAACGACGGTGACGCGTACACGCTGCTCGACGTGCTGGCCCGCGATGTCGGCGTACTCGGCGTGTTCTCCGACTGGCCTGCCACAGTGACCTATTACGCCAGCTGCATGGGGCTCGAGTAGCCCGCGACTGCTTCCCCTGCCGAGGCGTTCACGCCGATTCGACTTTAACCGGCGAGCCTTTGCCGCATACAATCGCGAACGAAGAGTTCGGGGAAGGGATCTTCGCATGGGGTTACGGGTTGTCCGCGGCACCCTGGGTATCAGCTACCTGAGGCGCTGCCGTTGAAGTGGGCTGCGCTGTTCGCTGTTCTGCTCGGTCTGTGGCTGCTCTGGTCGGGGTTGTACAAGCCGCTGATCATCAGCTTCGGCGTGATGTCGTGCCTCGCGTGCGTGTGGATCACCCTGCGCATGCACCCGGTCGATGAGCCGGCCCAGAGCAGGGTGTCGTTGACCCGGCTCGTCGCCTACCAGCCCTGGCTCCTCAAGGAAATCGCCCTCGCCAACTGGGACGTGATCCGTATCGTCATGACCCCGGGCCTGAACATTCACCCGGTGCTGCTCACCCTCACCGGGTCGCAGCGGTCCCATCTCGGTCGCGTGATCTACGGCAACAGCATCACCCTCACGCCGGGGACGCTGACCATGGACATCGACGGCGACCGACTGACCGTGCACGCGCTGACGCGGGAGGGTGCGGGGCAGCTCGAGTCCGGCCAGATGAACGCCCGGGTGGCACGGCTGGAGGACGCCGTTTGATCTACTACCCCGTGATAGCCGCCGTGCTGGTGACCATGGTGCTGGCGATCGTCCGGGCGCTGCTCGGGCCGTCGCTCTACGACCGGGTCCTGGCGGTGAACATGTTCGGCACCAAGACCGCGCTGCTGCTCGCGGTCATGGCGTTCGTGATGGGGCGTGAGGATTTCGTCGACCTGGCGCTGGCCTACGCGCTCATCAACTTCATCGGCATCCTCGCCGTGCTGCAGTTCTTCCAGTCGCGGGAGCTGCGTCAGCGCTACGAAACGCCGCGCGGAGATCGGTGATGGCTGCGACGCTCGATCTGATCAGCTTCGCGATGCTGACCCTGGGCGGATTCTGCGTGTTCGTCGGCGGCGTCGGCGTGTTGCGCATGCCCGACCTCTACACCCGTATGCACGCCGCCAGCGTAACTGACACGGCGGGCATGGGTCTGGTCATCGCTGGCCTGCTGCTGCAGGCGGGCTGGTCGCTGGCCCTGGTCAAGCTGCTGACCGTGTTCGTGTTTCTGTACGTGACCTCGCCCACCGCGGCGTATGCCCTGGCGAATGCGGCGCTGCTGTCGGGCCATGAACCCGAGGACGTCGAGGACCGCACCGGAGCCGGCCCATGACCCTGGTGTTCTCGCTGTTCCTGCTGACCATGCTGGTGATCGTCGCGGTCGCCATCGTCAACAGCGTGAATCTGTTCTCCGCGGTGATGCTGTCCGGCATCTTCTCGCTGCTGATGGCGGTGAATTTCTTCGTGCTCGATGCGGCCGACGTTGCACTGACCGAAGCGGCGGTGGGCGCCGGTGTCGCGACCGTACTGTTTCTCGGCGCGCTGGCGCTGACCGGCGAACGGGAGCAGGAACGGCCTCCGGCGCAGTGGTTGCCCCTCGTCATCGCCACCGCCACCGGCGGGCTGCTGATCTATGCGACCTTCGGCAACCCGGTGCTCGGCGATCCTCAGGCGCCGATTCACCTCCACGTGGCGCCGTGGTACCTGGAGAACACGCCCAGGCTCATCGACATACCCAACGTCGTCACCGCGATACTCGGCTCGTTTCGTGGGTTCGACACCCTTGGTGAGGTGTTCGTCGTGTTCACCGCCGGCATCGGCGTGCTGTCGATTCTCGGTGTGCGACACACGCTGGTCGAGATCACCGCCACGGAGCTCGACGCCCGCCAGCGCTCGCTGCGCCATCACCTGATTCCGCGGGTCGTGGGTCGGGGTATGGTGCCGTTCATTCTGCTGTTCGCGCTGTACGTGCAGTTCCACGGCGAGTACAGCCCCGGGGGTGGCTTTCAGGCCGGGGCCATCGCGGCGGCGTCGATCATCCTCTACTCCCTGCTCGAGGGCGACGATCGCGGCCGCGAGCTGGTTCCGGAGTGGCTGCTGAGGCTGATGCTGGCCGGGGGCGCGTTCCTCTTCGGCGCCGTCGGCGTGGTGTGCATGCTGCTCGGGGGCAACTTTCTCGACTACGACGTGCTCTCGAGCGTGCCCTCGGAGGGCCAGCATCTGGGCCTGCTGCTGATCGAGCTCGGGGTTGGGATCACGGTCTCCGGGGTGCTGCTCACGGTGTTTCACGCATTCGCCAGACGGGCGAGCCGCTAGGCGAGGCAATGGAAATCCTCGCCCTCTACAACTACTGGGTGTTCGCGATCCTGTTGCTCATCGGGCTGTATGCGGTGATCGCCAAGGTCAATCTGGTGAAACGCATGATCGGCCTGAGCATCTTCCAGGCCGCAGTGTTCCTGCTCTACATCTCCATGGACAAGGTCGAAGGCGGAACCGCGCCGATCTTTCGGAGCGATGTGGTGGGCGCGGTGTACTCCAATCCGCTGCCCCAGGTGCTGATTCTGACTGCCATCGTGGTCGGCATCGCCACCACGGCGCTGGGCCTGGCGGTCGTGGTCCGGATCCGCGAGGAGTACGGCACCGTGGAGGAAGACAAGATCAAGGAACTGGATTCCGATTCGTGAGTGTCGACGCGCATCTGCCGATCCTGCAGATCATCGTGCCGATGCTCACGGCGCCGGTCGTGACTCTGCTGCGCGTGCCGTCGCTACCCTGGGCGGCCGCCACCGCAGCGAGTCTGGTCGCCTTCTCCGTCGCGCTCAGTCTGGTCGGGGCCGTGGATACCGCCAGCCCCATCATCTACGAGCTCGGGGGCTGGCAGGCGCCCTACGGCATCGTCCTGCACGTCGACCACTTCTCGGCGCTGCTGCTGGTGATCATCACCGGTGCATCCAGCGTGGCGCTGGCGTTCGGCAAACCGAGTCTCGATCAGCAGGTGGGTCAGGAACGCGCGCCGATGTTTTACGCCGCGTGGCTCCTGGTGGTGTCCGGCCTCTGCGGCATGGCCGCCACCGGAGACGCCTTCAATCTGTTCGTGTTTCTCGAGATCTCGTCCCTCGCCACCTACGTTCTGATCGCGGCGGGCCCCGATCGGCGCGCGCTGATGGCGACGTTCCGCTATCTGATCCTCGGCACGATCGGCGCTACCTTCTATCTGGTCGGGGTCGGCCTCATCTACATGATGACTGGCACCCTGAACCTCGAGGACATGGCTGTGCGCATCGGCGACGTGGCCGATCTGCGGCCCATACTGGTGGCGGCGGGGTTCATCACGGTGGGCCTGGCGCTGAAAGCGGCCATGTTCCCGCTGCACGTGTGGATGCCCAACGCCTATACGTTCGCGCCCCACGTGGCCACCGTGTTCCTCGCAGCCTGCTCCACCAAGGCAGCCATCTACGTCCTCATCCGCTTCGATCACGTGGTGTTCCTGCCACATCTGAGCGAGCACGGTGAGCTCACCACCGGATTTCTCATGCCGCTGGCGGTGCTGGCGTTTCTGGTCGGCTCCGCGGTGGCGGTGTTCGAGCGCAACCTCAAGCGCATGCTCGGCTATTCCTCGGTGGCACAGATCGGCTACATCCTGCTCGGTGTGAGTCTGCTTTCAACCACCGGGCTCACCGGCGCCATCGTGCACATGTTCAATCACGCCCTGATGAAGTCGGCGCTGTTCATGGCGGTGGCCTGTCTCGCGTTCCGCGCCAACAGCGTGCAGCTCCCGGACATCGCCGGCGCCGGCCGGGCCATGCCGCTGACCATGGCTGCCTTCGTGATCGCCGGTCTGTCCATGGTCGGGGTGCCGCTGACCGCCGGCTTCGTGTCCAAGTGGTACCTCGTGCTGGCGTGCCTGGAGTACGGCGCAGTCGGCTATGGTCTGGCTGCACTGGTGCTGATCGCCTCGCTGCTGGCGCTGGTCTATGTGTGGAAGGTGGTGGAAACGGCGTACTTCAAGCCGCGCCCGGCGGGCGCGCCGGAGCTCAGCGAGGCGCCCCCGATGATGCTTGCCGTGCTCTGGGTGATGGCGCTGGCCAACGTCTGGTTCGGTGTGAACACCGACTTCACCCTCGGCCTGGCCGGGAATGCGGCGCGCGCGCTGAGCGGGATGGGTCCGTGAGCGGCGCGACCGCCATCGCGCTGGCGCTCGGGATCCCGCTGGCCGGCGCGCTCGGCATTGCGGTCACCGGCCGCTGGGCGAACCTGCGCGAAACCGTCACGCTGGTGACCGCGGTAGTTCTCGCGCTGGTGGTATGGAGTCTGGTGCCCGGGGTGTTCGCCGGCGCGCGGCCGGAGCTCGAGATCACCACGCTGCTCGACACGCTGTCCATCGGCTTCCGCGTCGAGCCGCTCGGCATGCTCTTCGGCGCCCTGGCCGCGACGCTGTGGATCGTCAACTCGATCTACTCCATCGGCTACATGCGCGGCAACGACGAAAAGCACCAGACCCGCTTCTACGTCTGCTTCGCGATCGCCATTTTCGCCGCCGTGGGCGTGGCGTTCGCCGGCAATCTGCTGACGCTGTTTGCGTTCTACGAGGTGCTGACCATCTCCACCTACCCGCTGGTCAGTCACAAGGGTGACGCGGCGACGATCCGGTCCGCGCGGGTGTATCTGGGGATTCTGCTGTCCACGTCCATCGGCCTGCTGCTGCCGGCGATGATCTGGACCTATGCGGTGGCGGGCACGCTGGAGTTCACCCCGGGCGGAATTCTCGACTCCCTGAGCGGCCCGGCAGTTGGTCTGCTGCTCGGCATGTATGCGTTCGGCATCGGTAAGGCGGCGCTGATGCCCGTGCACCGCTGGCTGCCCGCCGCGATGGTGGCGCCGACGCCGGTGTCGGCCCTGCTGCACGCCGTGGCGGTAGTGAAGGCGGGCGTGTTCACGGTGCTCAAGGTCGTGGTGTACGTGTTCGGCATCGATCTGCTGGCCGGGGGTGGATTTTCGCAGTGGCTGGTCTATCTAGCCGGCGGCACCATCGTCCTGGCGTCGCTCATCGCCATGACCAGGGACAACCTCAAGGCGCGACTCGCCTACTCCACCGTCAGTCAGCTCTCGTACATCGTGCTCGGTGCCGCGCTCGCCACGGCCTCGGGCGTGATCGGCGGCGCGCTGCACATCGCTACCCATGCCGCGGGCAAGATCACCCTGTTCTTCTGTGCCGGCGCCATCTACACGGCGCTGCACAAGACCGAGGTGAGCCAGCTGAGGGGTCTCGGCCCGGTCATGCCGTTCACCTTTGCGGCGTTCACCATCGGCGCCATCAGCATCATCGGCCTGCCGCCTTTCGGCGGCCTCTGGAGCAAGTGGTACCTGGCCCTCGGCGCCCTCGAAACCGGCCAGCTGTTCGCGGTGACGGTACTCATGCTGTCGTCACTGCTGAATATCTGGTATCTGCTGCAGATACCGTTCCTCGCGTTCTTCGGCCGCCCGTCCCCCGACTCCGCGGTCAGCGGTGTGCAGGAGGCGCCCCTGGCGTGTCTGGTCGCCATCGGGCTGACGTCGGCGGCAACGGTTGCGCTGTTCTTCCTCGCGGACCCGCTCTACGAGCTGGCCGCGCGGGTGCCATTGAGGTAAGGAGAGACCCATGGCCGAGCCGGAAAAGACCCATCTGTTCGACAAGCCGCGCAACGTGCGGCGGGTGCTGCACATCCTGTACGCGCTCTGCGGTCTGACGCTGGCGCTGGATTTCGTCATCCACCGCCACATCGACCATCCCTGGGAAGCGCTGTGGGGGTTCTACTGCGTTTACGGCTTCGTCGCCTGTGTGCTGCTGGTGCTGGTGGCCAAGGAGATGCGCAAGGTGCTGATGCGGCGCGAGGACTACTATGACGAGTAGCATCGCGCCGTTTCTGATCTTCTACCTGGGGGCCGTGCTGCTGGCGGTGACGCCCACCGGGCTGAGGCGCGTGATCGCTCTGCTGGTGCCGGTGCTCGGGGCGCTGAACCTCTACGCGCTGCCGGAGGGCGTCGGCTGGACGCTGCCGCTGTTCGATTACTCGCTGGTGCTCGTCCAACTCGACCGGTTGAGCCTGCTGTTCGGCTATCTGTTCCATCTAGCCGCCTTTCTCGGCTTCATCTACGCCTTCGACGTGCGCGATCGACTGCAGCAGGTTTCCGCCATGCTCTACGCCGGCAGCGCGCTCGGGGCGGTGTTCGCCGGCGATCTGATCACGCTGTTTCTGTTCTGGGAAATGCTGGCGCTGACCTCGGTGTTTCTGATCCTCGCGCGCCGGACGGCGCGGTCGTTCAGCGCCGCCGTGCGCTACCTACTGATCCAGGTGGGCTCCGGGGTGCTGCTTCTGGCCGGGGCACTGGCGGTGATCGCGGATACCGGCGACATTGCGATCACCCGGCTGACCCTGGAGGGCCTCGGTCCGTGGCTGATCTTCATCGCCATCGGCATCAAGTGCTGTTTCCCTGGGCTGCACAACTGGCTCACCGATGCCTATCCGGAAGCAACCCCCGCTGGCACCGTGTTCCTCAGCGCGTTCACCACCAAGGTCGCGGTGTACGCGCTGGCGCGCATGTTTCCCGGCACCGAACTGCTGGTGTACATCGGCGCCACCATGGCCATGTTTCCCATCTTCTTCGCGGTCATCGAGAACGACCTGCGCCGCGTGCTGGCCTACAGCCTGATCAACCAGGTCGGCTTCATGGTCTGCGGCATCGGCATCGGCACCGCCCTGGCCATCAACGGGGCCGTGGCGCATGCGTTCAATGACGTCGTGTTCAAGGGGTTGCTGTTCATGACCATGGGCGCGGTGCTTACCCGAACCGGGAAGATCAACGGATCGGAGCTCGGCGGGCTCTACAAATCGATGCCCTGGACCACGGGTTTCTGCATCGTCGGCGCCGCGTCGATCTCGGCTTTTCCGCTGTTCTCCGGGTTCGTCTCCAAGTCGATGGTCATGGTGGCGGCGCTCGAAGGCCACTACGAGATCGTCTGGCTGGCGCTGCTGTTTGCCTCCGCCGGCGTGTTCCACCATGCCGGTATCAAGATTCCCTATTTCGCGTTCTACGCCCACGATTCCGGCATCCGCTGCCAGGAGGCGCCGCGCAGCATGCTGGTGGCGATGGCGCTCGGTGCCGGCATCTGCATCTTCAACGGCGCCTACCCGTGGCTGCTCTACGACATGCTGCCCTTCCCGGTGGAGTACGAGCCCTACACGGCCGCGCACATTCTCACCCAGTGCCAGCTGCTGTTCTTTTCGGCGCTCGCGTTCGCCTGGCTGAACCTCAGGGGCCTGTATCCGCCGGAGCTGCCGAGCACCAATCTCGACGTCGATTGGAGCTACCGCCGGCTGCTGCCGGCTGCCGCAACGGCCGTCGCCAGCCTGGCCGGGCGCGGCTGGCAGTATCTCGACGGCGGCGGTCAGGCGCTGGCGAGCCGCGCGGTGTCGCGCACCGAAGGGTTGCTGGTGGAATGGGGTATGCTCGGACGCACCTGGGCCATCAAGACCACGGCGCTGTGGATCCTCATTCTTCTGAGCAGCTACGTCTTCGTCGAGTACCTGTGATCTTCGGTCGCCGAGAGCGGTTGCCGCCCGGGTGCCCGTGATCGACTGGACCGTCTCCGAACTGCTCACCCTCGGCTTCGCGATTCTCGCCGGCGTGATCGGCGTGGTGGCCAGCGGTCATGCGCTGTTGAACAAGCGGCGGCCACGCTCGGCGTTCGGCTGGATTGCCGTCTGCCTGATGTTTCCGCTGGCGGGCGCTCTGCTCTACTTCCTGTTCGGCGTCAATCGCACCCGACGGCGTGCCCAGCGCCTGCGCGACTCCGGACCCTTTGGCGCGATAGCCGCCGAGTTCGTCACCGAACCGGTGCGTGCCCTGCTTCCACTGGCGCGCCTTGGTGAAACCGTCAGCGGTCTGCCGCTGCTCGGCGGCAACGCGGTGGAGATTCTGCACTGCGGTGAAAAGGCCTACCCGGCGATGCTCGACGCCATAGACGGCGCCCGCGAGCATGTGTTCCTGAGCACCTACATCTTCGATACCGACGACACGGGCAAGGGGTTCGCCGAGGCGCTGGGTCGCGCCGTGGAGCGTGGCGTCGACGTCCGGGTGCTGCTCGACGGGGTCGGCGAGCTTTACAGTTTTCCCCGTGCCCGGCGCCTGCTGCGGCGCCGCGGGGTCAACGTGCGGCGTTTTCTGCCGCCGCGGCTGCTGCCGCCGAGCTTCATGATCAATCTGCGCAACCACCGCAAGCTGCTGCTGGTGGACGATGCGGTGGCTTTCACCGGCGGGATGAACCTCTCCGACCGGCATCTGGCCGGCCGCGAAGACAACCCGAAGCGGGTCGTGGACGTGCATTTCGCGCTGCGCGGCCCGGCGCTCATGGAGCTTATGGCGGTGTTTTCCAGCGACTGGCAGTTTGCCGGGGGAACTGAGCCCGCGGTCGACCTCGAGCCCGGTCGAGCCGGAGAGGCGTGCTGTCGTGTCATCGCCGATGGGCCGGATGAGGAGCTCGACCGGCTGCTCCTGCTGCTGGTCGGCGCGATCGGTCGCGCCGAACGGCGCGTGACGATCATGACACCGTACTTCATTCCACCGCGCGAGTTGCTGGGCGCGCTTCAGGCGGCGGCCCTGCGCGGCGTCGACGTGGCCATCCTGCTGCCGGCGAACAACAATCTGTTCTTCATGCACCGGGCGACCCGGCACCTGCTCTGGGAACTCCTGCAGCGGGGCGTGCGGGTGTACTTTCAGCCGGGCCCGTTCGTGCACAGCAAGCTGCTGCTGGTGGACGACGAGTACACTCAGATCGGCTCTGCGAATCTGGACCCGCGCAGCCTGCGGCTGAATTTCGAGCTGACGGTGGAGATCTACGACCGCGCGCTGGTCGTGGCGCTGGACGAACACGTGGCCGCCGCGCGCGCCGGTGCTGACGAGGTGCGCCTGGCCGACGTCGACGGTCGCTCCCTGCCGACCCGGCTGCTGGACGGGCTCGCCTGGTTGTTCTCGCCGTACCTGTGAGGTGAAAGCCCGTGGCAATCGAAATTGAGCGCAAGTTCCTGGTCCGCCACCTGCCCGACCTCGAGGGCGTGATCGGTCAGCCGATGAGTCAGGGATACCTGCGGGCCGACGCGAGCGGCTCGGTGCGGCTGCGCATCAGCGGCGAAAGCGCGATCCTCAACGTCAAGGGACCGACCCGGGACGGCGCGCGGCTCGAGTTCGAGTATCCGGTACCCACGGCAGATGCCCGGGAGATGCTGGCCGCGCTCGCCGTCGCCGAGCCGGTGGAGAAGGTTCGTTACCGTATCGAGCACGAGGGCTACCTCTGGGAACTGGACGTGTTCGGCGGGCGCAATCATGGACTGGTGATTGCCGAGGTCGAACTCGACGCGGCGACGGACGATCCGCCGCTGCCCGAGTGGGTGGGACGGGAGGTGACCGACGACCCGCGCTACTACAACGCCTACCTGAGCCGTAACCCCTACGACGGCTGGTCGCAACGTGCCGGCGGCGAGTCCGACCGCTGACGGATCAGCGGGCGCCGTGCATCCAGCGCCTGAGCAGCGGTGTGAGCAGCAGCAGCAGCAGACCCACGGCGATGGGCACCACGACGAGCAGCAGATAGAACCCGGCCAGACCGTCGAGAACGAAGGTCACCTCGCCACGCTCGAGCAGCACCGAGAACCGCGCTACCTCGCCGGCCAGCAGGTTGGCGAGGGAAAACGTGAAGAACCACACACCCATCATCAGCGACTGCAGGTGGCTGGGGGCGAGTCGGGTCACCATGGCCAGCCCCACCGGCGACAGGCACAGCTCGCCCCAGGTGTAGACCACGTAGGTGATGAGCAGCCAGTGGGCGCCGGCCAGGCCGTCACCCCTGGCCTGCAGAGCGCCCGCGACCATGGCGAGAAAAGCGAGGCCGAGCAGCCACAGACCCATGCAGAACTTCACCGGCGTCGAGGGTTCGAGGCCGCGTCGGCCGAGGAATATCCACAGGGCGGCGAACAGCGGAGCGAAGGTGATCACCGCCGCCGGGTTGACGGCCTGGTACCAGGTTGCCGGAAACGGCTGGCTCAGCAGCCCCCACAGGGTGCGATCGGTGCTCTGGGCGGCGAACACGTTCATGGAGCTGCCGGCCTGTTCGAAGGCCGTCCAGAACGCCACGTTGCCGAAGAAAGCCAGCAGCAGAATCACCGCGATGCGCTGCCACTCCACCCGCGTGAGGCGGATCGAAGGGCTTTCGGTGGCCCCGCCGGATCGCGGCGGTGCGACGCCGATCCCGGCCAGGTAGCGCGGGCGCAGGTACTGGTAGGTGAAGATGCCGAGTATCATGCCCACCGCCGCCGAGCCGAAGCCCCAGTGCCAGCCCACGGTCTCACCCAGGGTTCCCGCCACCAGCGGCGCGGCCACGGCGCCCAGGTTGATGCCCATGTAGAAGATGGTGAAGCCGGCGTCGCGGCGCGGATCGTCCTGCTCGTAGAGTTGCCCGACCATGACGCTGACACAGGGTTTGAAGAACCCGGTGCCGATGACGATGAGCGTCAGGCCGGCGACGAAGCACAGCAGTGCGCCCGGGCCGGACTGCAGGGTCACCGCTTCGCCGGCGGGGATGACGAACAGCTCGGTGGCCGCCAGGGTGATGTGGCCGGCGGCGATGGTCCAGCCGCCGATCAGCAGTGAGCGATGGGTGCCGAGCAGCCGGTCGGCGAGTATGCCGCCGAAGATCGGTGTCAGATAGACGGCCCAGGTGTAGATCCCGTACAGGCGGTAGGCGTCATCTTCGGACCAGCCGAAGCCCGGATTGGCGGCCAGCCCGTCGGGGCCGCCCGTCGCCGAGATGAGATAAAGCACCAGCAGCGCGCGCATGCCGTAGTAGCTGAAGCGCTCCCACATTTCGGTGATGAACAGTACCCACAGGCCCCTCGGCTGGTTCACGCGCGTCCCTTGTGCCTCGAGCGGACGAGCATATCATCGTGTCCGGGGTGGCTAGGGAGATCGCGGGCATGGGAGCAGACGCAGCGGGCGGGAAGGAAGGCGACGATCCGCCACGGTGCTGGAACTGCGACAAGCCGCTCGACCAACTGCTCGTGCCGGTGAGCCGGCACGAGTACTGCCCGCACTGTGCGGAAGCCGTGCACTGCTGCCGTTCCTGCGTGCACTTTGCGCCGACGCTGCCTGAACAGTGTCGGGAAGATCGCGCCGATCCGCCGACGGACAGGACCGCGGCGAACTTCTGCGACTTCTTCGCGCTGCGCCGGGCTGCCGGCGCGACCGCCGGCGGCGGCACGGCGGCGGCCGCCCAGGCGCGCCTGGAGGCGCTGTTCGGTTCCGCTCCGGGTGCCGACGCGACTGACCACGACGCCCGCGAGCGCCGCGCCCGGTCCCGGCTCGACGAGCTGTTCGGCGACGAAACGGAGCGCGACTGAGCGGACAGCCAAGTTGCAATCTGCCCGGGTTCGGCTATTGTGCAATACACAATAGCGACCGGAAGACCGCCTTGGACACGTCGGCAAACCGGGAAAAGACGCGTGTCGCGCGACCCCCGAGCATGGACAACGCCGCCACCTATCACGAGTGGAAGGCGGCCGCTATGGCCGATGACGAACGCTCCGGCGCCGCCGGCTGGCGTCGTGCCGACGCCAGCGGACGCTACGACTACCGGGTGATCCGCCGCCGCCTCGAGGAGATCCGCCAGGTGCGCGCCTCGGAAGATCCGCACCGCATCCTCTATTACCTGAACGAAGGCATTCACGGGAACATGGGTGGGATGGGCTCCACGCGCCTGTACCGCAAAGCGAAATTCGGCACCAAGGACCTGATCACCAACTACATCCGCGAGCAGGTCGGCGCGCTCGAGCAGGTCGCCGCGGTGGACGACGACGTCATCCCCGCCTCCGAGAAGCTCGAGTTCTTCCGCCGCGCCAGCCACTGCTTCGGCCGCACCGCGCTCATGCTGTCGGGGGCCGGCGCGCTCGGGCCGTTCCACGTCGGCGTGCTCAAGGCGCTGGTCGAGCAGGACCTGCTCCCGAACGTCATATCCGGATCCAGCGCCGGTGCCATGATCGCGGCCATCGTCGGCACCCGCTCGGATGACGATTTGCACGAGGTGTTCAAGCCGCGCTCCATTGCCAGCGTATTCCACGAGGTCGGCGAGGCGGAGGCAGACCTGCTGAAAGGCAACCGCCGGCTGGAAATCCAGGAGGTGCGCGGCTTCGTCGAGCACCAGATCCCCGATCTGACGTTCCAGGAGGCTTTCGAGCTTTCCGGTCGACGCATCAACATCTCGGTGTCGCCCCGGGAAGCGCATCAGCATTCGCGGCTGCTCAACGCGGTGACGTCGCCGAACGTCTACATCCGCGAGGCGGTGCTGGCGTCCTGCGCCATTCCCGGTATCTTTCCGCCGGTGACCCTGGCGGCCAAGAACCGCCTCGGGCAGCGTCAGCCCTACGTGCCGAGCCGACAGTGGGTCGACGGCTCGATGACCGACGACCTGCCGGCAAAGCGGCTGATCCGCCTGTACGGCGTCAATCATTTCATCACCAGCCAGACCAACCCCGTGGCGCTGTGGACGGTCCGCGATTCCCAGGCCAACGACAGCCTGTTCGGACGCCTCTGGGAGATCAATCAGAACGCCAGTCGGGAGTGGTTGAAAGCGACGTTTCCACTGGCGATCGAATTGACCAAGGGCTTCTACCCGATCAACGTGATGACGCGCATGTTCTACAGCGTGGCCACTCAGGACTACACCGCGGATATCAACATCCTGCCGCGGCGACGCTTCTGGGATCCGCGCAAGCTGCTGTCGATTCTCAGCGAAGGCGAGGTGGAGATGCTGATCGCCGAGGGCGAGAAGGCCACCTGGCCGCGCATCGAGATGATCCGCAACTGCACGGCCATCAGTCGGACCCTGGACGGCATCCTGGACCGGCTGGAACAGCAGCAGATCTACTCCCACGCCTGAGCAACCCTAAGCGCCCGTTCCCGATCGATGTGACCAGCCGCCGGTGCCGGTGGCCCGTGCCCGGCGCCCGGTGCCCGGCGCCCGGCGCCCGGCGCCACCAGTCTTGCCGGCTGGCGATGCAAGAGGGTATGGTGAATCCACGTTGGCGCCGCGCGCCCGGGGGTACCCGGTTGGGGCGCTACAAGGGGGTTCTCGCTGCGCGTCAGCGCCGGTTGGGAAGGGGAGCGGATGGAGACGTCCGGAAGTCCGACCGCCGTCCATGGGATGACCGCTCTCGGGCAGGGGCTCGAGCCGCAGAGTCTCGTGCCGTTCCTTGTCTATTCGCTTGCCGTGGTCGGCATTCTTGCCCTCACCCTCACGCTCGCCTGGCTGCTCGGCAGCCGTACCCATCACCGCACCGCCACTGATCAACCCTTCGAATCCGGCGTCGTCTCGGTCGGCAGCGCCGAGCAGCTGCGGCTGTCGGTGGAGTTCTACCTCGTGGCCATGTTCTTCGTGATCTTCGACCTCGAGACCATCTTCATCTTCGCCTGGGCGGTGGCCTTCTACGATCTCGGCTGGCGCGGCTACCTCGGCAGCGCGGTGTTCATCGGCGTGCTGCTGGTGGCGCTGGTTTACGAATGGCGCACCGGCGCCCTGGACTGGGGAATCCGAGCCCGGCGGCGTCGGCCTCCGCGCGCGATGGCCGGCGGAGACGCGCATTCATGAGGTGGAAGCTGATTCCCATCCAGCCGGACGAGCCGATGACGGCCGCCGACGCGGCGCTGGACGCGGACAACGGCCACAGCGTACTGCTCGGCAAGCTGGAGGATCTGGTCGCCTGGGGCCGAGCGAACTCGCTGTGGCCGTTCAACTTCGGCTTGTCCTGCTGCTACGTCGAGATGGCCACGGCGTTCACGCCGCGTCACGACCTGTCGCGGTTCGGCGCGGAGGTCATCCGGGCGAGCCCTCGCCAGGCGGATCTGATCGTCGTTTCGGGTACCGTGTTCCGCAAAATGGGGCCGGTGCTGCAGCAGCTCTACGATCAGATACTGGAGCCGAAGTGGGTGATCTCCATGGGCTCGTGCGCCAACTCCGGTGGCATGTACGACGTCTACAGTGTGGTTCAGGGGGTCGACAAGTTCCTCCCGGTGGACGTGTACGTGCCGGGCTGCCCGCCGCGACCGGAAGCGCTGATGCAGGGGCTGACCCTGCTGCAGGAGGCGGTGAAACACGACCGGCGGCCGCTGTCCTGGGTGCTCGGGGAAGCATCATCGCGGGAGGAGCACCGCGCGGCGCGCCTTCCGGCGAGTCTGCGCGATGCCCGCACGCCGGAACGGATGCGCGCCACCACCTACGATCGGCCCACCACCGTGGGCCAGGTCCCGAACTACGGAGACCCTCTGGCCGGTCGCACGCGAGAGCGACCTAAGGACGAGCGGTGACGGCGGTTTCAGCGGCGCCTGCCGGGGAGGTTCCACCCCTGGCTCACGAGCTGTCCGGGCGATTCGGCGACACCTGTCGGCTGCAGGCAACCGTAGACGGCATTCCCACCTTCTGGGTGCCGGCGGATCGGCTGCTCGAGGTGGCCGGCTATCTCAAGCACGACGTCGACGCGCCGTTCCGTCTGCTCTACGACCTGTCCGCGGTGGACGAGCGCCTGCGTGAGCATCGTGACGGTCAGCCCGACTCCGACTTCACGGTGTTCTACCATCTCTGGTCGCTGGACCGCAGCGCCGAAGTGCGGCTGAAAGTAGCGCTGCCGGAGGCGCGACCGAGCGTGCCGACGCTGACCGGCCTGTGGCCCGCCGCGAACTGGTACGAACGCGAGGCGTTCGACATGTTCGGACTGGACTTCGCGGGCCATCCCAACCTGTGCCGTATCCTCACGCCACCGCAGTGGCAGGGTCATCCGCTGCGCAAGGAGCACCCGGCCCGTGCCACCGAGATGGAGCCCTTCGCCATGAGCGACGGGTTTCTCCACGATCAGCAGGAGGAGCTGCGCTTCGTGCCGGAGCAGTGGGGCATGTCGCGGCGGGCCAGACACACCGACTTCATGTTTCTCAATCTCGGCCCGAACCATCCCAGCGTGCACGGTGTGTTCCGCATCGCCCTGCAGCTCGACGGCGAGGTGATCGTCGACGCAGTGCCGGACATCGGCTATCACCATCGCGCCGCGGAGAAAATGGCCGAACGCCAGTCGTGGCATACCTTCATTCCCTACACCGACCGCATCGACTACCTCGGCGGGGTGATGAACAACCTGCCCTACGTGATGGCGGTGGAGCGAATGGCCGGCATCGACGTGCCGGATCGCGCGAGGGTGATCCGCATCATGCTGGCGGAGCTGTTCCGCATTGCCAGCCATCTGGTCTTTTACGGCACGTTCGCCCAGGACCTCGGGCAGATGTCGCCGGTGTTTTACATGTTCTCCGACCGCGAGCGGATCTTCTCCATCATCGAGGCCATCACCGGCGGGCGCATGCATCCGAGCTGGTTCCGCATCGGTGGCGTCACCGCCGATCTGCCGGAAGGCTGGCAGGGCATGGTCCGGAATCTGGTGGACGATCTGCCGAAACGGCTCGACCACTACGACGACATGGTGCTGAAGAACGCTCTGATCAAGCGCCGCACCCGTGGCATTGGCGCCTACACGACCACCGAGGCCGTGGAGTGGGGCGTTACCGGCCCGGGGCTGCGCGCTACCGGTCTCGACTGGGATCTGCGCAAGCGGCGCCCGTACGGGGGCTACGATGCCTTCGACTTCGACATCCCCGTGGCGGCCGGCGGCGACTGCTACGACCGCTGCGTGGTGCGGGTGGAGGAGATGCGCCAGAGCCTGCGGATCATCCGTCAGTGCCTGGACAACATGCCGCCCGGTGAGGTCAAGGCCCGCCATCCGCGCGCCACGCCACCGCCCCGTGACGCGACCATGCACGACATCGAGACGCTGATTCAGCACTTCCTCAACGTCAGCTGGGGGCCGGTGATCGCGCCGTCGGAGTGCGCGGTGACGGTGGAGGCGACCAAGGGGCTGAACAGCTATTACCTGGTGTCCGACGGCAGCACCATGTCCTACCGGACGCGTATCCGCACGCCGTCGTTCCCGCATTTGCAGATGATTCCGCTGATCAGCCGCGGGGTCATGGTGGCGGACCTCATCGCCATCGTCGCCAGCATCGACTTCGTCATGGCGGATGTCGACCGATGAGGGAGTCGACGATGTGGTCAGGACCGAGCAACCGATCGACGAAGACGAGCCGATGAGCGAACAGCTGATCAATCCGCTGTCCCAGGAAGAGATAGATGCCATCGAGGACGAGGCACGCCATCTGCCGGAGCGCCGCTCGGCGGCGATCGAGGCGCTGCGCATCGTCCAGGAGAAGCGCGGCTGGGTGTCCGACGAGAGTCTCGCCGCGGTGGCGCGCCAGCTCGACATGAGCGCCGATGCGCTGGATGCCATAGCGACGTTCTACAACCTCATTTTCCGCGAGCCGGTGGGCCGCCACGTGGTCATGGTCTGCGACAGCGTCAGCTGCTACATCCTCGGATGCGACCGGCTGAAGCGCGCGCTCGAAGCCAGACTCGGCGTCAGCACCGGCGGGACCACGGCCGACGGTCGCTTCACCCTGCTACCGATCGTCTGCCTCGGCGCCTGCGACCGTGCGCCGGTGCTGATGATCGACGAGCAGCTTTACGGCAACGTGGATCCCGACGCCCTCGACGAGGTGCTCGACGAGGTGCTCGACCAGCATGACTGACGTGCGCGAGGACAGGCCATTGACCAGCCGCATCGATGCGGCCGGCGGCTTCGTGGACATCGATGCCTACGAGCGAGCCGGCGGCTATCAGGCGCTTCGCCGTGCGGTGACAGAGCGCTCGCCCGGGCAGGTGCAGGAGACGGTCAAGCAGGCCAACCTGCGCGGTCGCGGCGGCGCTGGCTTTCCCACCGGGGTGAAGTGGAGCTTCGTGCCGATGGCGGCCTCCGCTGCCGGTGAAAGCAACGGTGACGGCGTCAAGTACGTCATCTGCAACGCCGACGAGATGGAGCCGGGCACGTTCAAGGACCGCTACCTGCTGGAGAACGACCCGCACCTGCTGATCGAGGGTCTGCTGCTGGCCGCGTACGCCATTCAGGCCAGCCAGGCCTATGTGTTCCTGCGCGGCGAGTACCACCTGGCGGCGCGGCGTCTGCTCGACGCGATGCGGCAGGCGCGGGAACGCAACTACGCCGGGGCCGACGTGCTCGGCTCCGGTTATTCGGTGGAGATCGGCCTGCATCGCTCCGGCGGGCGCTACATCTGCGGCGAGGAAACCGCGCTGCTGAACGCACTCGAAGGCAGGCGCGCCCAGCCCCGCGCGCGGCCGCCGTTTCCGCCCGCCAGCGGCGCCTGGGGGCGACCGTCGGTGGTGAACAACGTCGAGACCCTGTGCAACGTGCCGGGCATCATCCGTAACGGCGCCGACTGGTATCTGCACCTCGGCCGCGGCGAGGATGCCGGCACCAAGATGTTCGGCGTGTCCGGGCGGGTGCGTTCCCCGGGACTGTGGGAACTGCCCATGGGTACCCCGATCCGCGAGATCCTCGAAGACCACGCCGGCGGCATGCAGGACGGTTACCGGTTCCGCGGCCTGCTGCCCGGCGGCGCCTCCACCGACTTCCTGGTCGAGGAACACCTCGACCTGCCCATGGACTACGCCGCCATCGCCAAGGCCGGCAGCCGCCTCGGCACCGGCACCATGATCGTCATGGACGACTCGGTGTGCCCGGTGGATCTGTCGCGCAACCTGCAGCATTTTTTTGCCCAGGAGTCCTGCGGTTTCTGCACCCCGTGCCGCGAAGGCCTGCCGTGGCTCGAGCGTCTGCTCGCCGACATCGAGGCGGGCCGCGGCGAGGCGGGCGATCTCGAGCTGCTCGAGCAGAACGCGCGCTTCATCGGCGTGCCCGGCAACACGTTCTGCGTGCACGCCACCGGCGCCATCGAGCCCCTGGCGAGCGCGCTGAAGTACTTTCGCGAGGACTTCGAAGCCCACATCCGCGAACGCCGCTGCCCGTACGGAGGGGGCCACTGATGCCGACCATCGAGGTGGACGGAGTGAGCTACGAGGTGCGCGAGGGCAGCAACCTGCTGCAGGCCTGTTTGTCCCACGGTCTGGACCTGCCGTATTTCTGCTGGCATCCGTCCCTCGGGTCGGTCGGCGCCTGCCGGCAATGTGCCGTGGTGCAGTACAAGGACGCCGAAGACACCCGGGGCAAGCTCACCATGGCCTGCATGACGCCGGCGGCCGATGGCGCACGGTTGTCGATCCGGGCCGACGACGCGGTGGCGTTCCGCGCCTCGGTAATCGAGTGGCTGATGCTCAACCACCCGCACGACTGCCCGGTGTGCGAGGAGGGCGGCGAGTGCCACCTCCAGGACATGACGGTGATGACCGGACACACGTTCCGCCGCTACCGGGGACTCAAGCGCACCTTCCGCAACCAGTACCTCGGTCCGTTTCTGAATCACGAAATGAACCGTTGCATAACCTGTTACCGCTGCGTGCGCTTCTATCGCGACTACGCGGGAGGTCGCGATCTGGATGCCTTCGGTTCGCGCGACCGGCTCTATTTCGGCCGCGCCGAAGCCGGCGTGCTGCAGAGCGAGTTCGCCGGCAACCTGGTGGAGGTGTGTCCCACCGGCGTATTCACTGACAAGCCGTTCAGCGAAACCTACACGCGCAAGTGGGATCTGGCCTCCGCGCCGTCGCTGTGCCACGGCTGCAGCCTCGGCTGCAACACCCTGCCCGGAGAGCGCTACGGCTCGCTGAAGCGGGTTCACAACCGCTACCACGGCGAGGTGAACGGCTACTTTCTCTGCGATCGTGGCCGCTTCGGCGCCGCCTTCGTCAACGCCGCGGCGCGTCTGCGCCGGCCCGGTGCGCGCCGCGATGACGGTGCCTTCGACGAGCTGACCGCGGACGAGGCGGTGGCCCGGGCCGCGGCGGCGCTGGGTCGCGGCCGGATCGCCGGCATCGGTTCGCCCCGGGCCTCGATGGAGTCGAACTTCGCGCTGCAGCGGCTGGTGGGCGCGGAGCGATTCTGCGCCGGGTTTGGCGATCACGAGGCGGAACTCATGGGGGCGCTGCTGGCCGCGCTCGGCGGCGGCGCGCGCGTGCCGACGCTGCGCGACGTCGAGAGTGCCGACGCGGTGCTGGTGCTCGGCGAGGACGTGGCCAACAGCGCGCCGCGGCTGGCCCTGGCGCTGCGTCAGACGGTCCGCAACCGGAGCATCGGCCTGGCCGCCGAGGTGAGCATTCCAGCCTGGCAGGACGCCGGCGTGCGCGGACATGCTGGCACCCGACTGAGCCCGATGTTCCAGGCCACGCTGCTGCCGACGCGGCTCGACGACGTGACCGCCGCGAGCCTCCACGATCATCCGGACGAACTGGCGCGAGCGGGATTCGCCATCGCTCACGCCCTGGATCCGAAAGAACCGGGGCCGAGCGATCCGGATGCGCGGATCACGGCGTTCGCCGAGGCGGCTGCCAGGATGCTCGCCGGGGCCGATCGGCCACTGGTGATCAGCGGTACCGGCAGCGGTTCCGCCGCCGTGCTGGCGGCGGCGGCGGCGGTGGCGCGCGCGCTCTCCGGCCACGCCGGCGACGTGGCCTTTGCCTGCGTGGCGCCGGAATGCAACGCCCTGGGCGCCGCGCTGCTCGGCCAGGCGCGTACGGTCGAGGCGCAGCTCGAGGCTGCCGCGCGCGGCGAGATCGACATCCTGCTGGTCATGGAGAACGATCTGACGCGGCGCGCCGACGCCGATCTGCTGGAGCGCGCGCTGCGCCAGACCACGGTGATCGCCCTCGACAGTCTGGAGAACGCCACCGTCGAGCGCGCCGACCTGGTGCTGCCGGCCGCCACGTTTGCCGAGAGCGATGGCTCCTGGATCAACAACGAAGGCCGCGCGCAGCGCTTCTATCGGGTGTTCCAGGGCGCCGGCGCGGTGGCGCCTTCGTGGACCTGGCTGGCACGGATTGCCACGGCCGCCGAAGCAACCGCCACGGTGGGTGAGACCTGCGCCCAGGTCGCAGGCTTCAGCCATGTCGACGACGTCATCGCCGCGCTGGTGACTGAGCGACCGGATCTCGCCGCGGTGGCCGAAGCCGGCCCCGGCGCCGGGGTACGGCAACGGGCCGGCACCCGGGTGCCGCGACAGACCCATCGGGCCAGCGGGCGCACGGCGATGGTCGCCGATCGGACCATGCACGAGCCGCGCACGCCCGAGGACACGGAGGCGCCGCTGTCCTTCTCCATGGAAGGCTATCGTCCCCTGGAGCCGGGCGCACTGCTCAGCTACACGTGGTCGCCGGGCTGGAACTCCAATCAGTCGATCTTCAAGTTCCAGGCCGAGGTCGGCGGCGCGCTGCGCGGCGGTCCCGCGGGCGCGCGGATCGCGCTGACGTCCGCTGCGCCTGCGCAGAGCGCCGCCGCGACCGTTCCGGATGCGTTCACCGGCGCGTCGACCGGCAGCGCGACCCTGGTCGCCGTGCCGCTGCAGGACGTGTTCGGCAGCGATGAGCTTTCGGCCCTGGCCCCCGCCATCGGCGAACGGACGGATCCAGCCTGGGCGGTGCTGGCGCCCGCCGACGCCGAACGCCTGGGAATCGAGTCCGGTAGCGGCGTTCGGGTGCGAACCCGGACCCGCTCCGCGAGTTTCGTCGCCCGCGTGGACCCGGCCATGCGGGCCGGCGCGATCGGTCTGGTGCAGGGCATGACCGGCGCGCTCGGACCGGTGCCCCTCGGCGCGGTCGAAGCCGCTGCCGATCCGGAGCACGGGCCCCCGGACAACCGGCTGATTGCGCGAGGCTGAAGGTGGCAAACGAGACGCTGCAGCTGCTGATGATCGTTCCCGTGCTCGCTGGCGCGTTCGTCGGCGCGCTGCTGCTGGTCTGGTGGGAGCGTCGTCTGCTGGGGTTCTGGCAGGACCGGCTCGGCCCGAACCGGCTCGGGCCGTTCGGGATCCTGCAGAGCGTGGCGGACGCCATCAAGATGTTCACCAAGGACGACTGGGTGCCGCCGTTCTCCGACCGCGTGGTGTTCACCCTGGCGCCGACCGCGGCGGTTGCCGGTATGCTGATGGGCTTCGCCGTGGTGCCCTTCGCGCCGGGTCTGGTGATCGTCGATCTGAACATCGGCGTGCTGTTCTTTCTCGCCATGACCTCGCTCGCCGTGTACAGCGTGCTGCTCGGCGGGCTCGCCTCGAACAACAAGTATTCGCTGCTCGGCGGCCTGCGCAGCGCCGCCCAGATGGTCACCTACGAAGTGTTCATGGGTTTGTCGATCATGGGCGTGGTGATGCTCGCGGGGTCTTTCAATCTGTCCGCCATCGTCGAAGCCCAGCGCTCGGTCTGGTTCGCGGTGCCCCAGGCGCTCGGCCTGGTCGTGTTCCTGATCGCCGGCATCGCCGAAGCACACCGGCTGCCGTTCGATCTGCCCGAGGCCGAACACGAGCTGACCGCGGGATTCCACACCGAATATTCGGGGATGAAGTTCGGTCTGATCATGGTGGGCGAGTACCTGGCCGTGATCCTCACTTCTGCCATGACCGTGACTCTGTTTCTCGGCGGATGGCTGGGCCCGGAGTTCCTGCCGCCGCTGGTCTGGTTCACCTTGAAGACCACGCTGCTGATCTGTTTCTTCGTGCTTCTGCGTGCGTCGCTGCCGCGGCCGCGTTATGACCAGCTGATGGCGTTCGGCTGGAAGGTGCTGCTGCCGATCACGCTGTTGAACCTGCTGGTCACCGGCGCGCTCGCTCTGTGGTGGCGCGACGGGGGGGTGCCTGTCGGATGAAAGTCGCCATGAGATCGCCGCCGTGCTGAGCCATCTTCGTACCCTGTGGACCGTGCTCACTCACACCTTCACCCGCAAGGACACGGTGGAGTATCCGGAGACCATGCCGTACATGGCGCCGCGCTATCGCGGGCGCATCGTCCTGACCCGGGATCCCGACGGCGAGGAGCGTTGCGTTGCCTGCAACCTGTGCGCGGCGGTGTGCCCGGTCGACTGCATCGCCCTGCAGAAGACCGAGACCGACGACGGTCGCTGGTATCCGGAGTTTTTCCGCATCAACTTTTCCCGCTGCATCATGTGCGGTATGTGCGAGGAGGCCTGCCCCACCTACGCCATTCAGCTCATTCCCGATTTCGAGCTGGCCGAGTACCGGCGCAGCAACATGGTTTACGAGAAATCACACCTGCTCATCGACGGCGTGGGCAAGTATCCCGACTACAGCTTCTGGCAGGTGGCCGGCAAGGCGATCCACGGCAAGGACAAGGGCGAGGCCGAGCGCGAGTCGGCCCCCGTGAACGTGCGGAGCCTGCTGCCGTGAGGCGCGGCGGCAGACGCGGTGGAGGGCGACCATGGAGCTAGCTCTGTTCTACGTAGCAGGCGCCGTGGCGCTGATCGCCACCGTCCTGGTGGTGACCCGGAGCAATGCGGTCCACGCGCTGATCTACCTGATCGTTTCGCTGCTGGCGGTCGCGGTGATCTTCTTCCTGCTCGGCGCACCGTTCGCGGCGGCGCTGGAAGTGGTGATCTACGCCGGCGCGATCATGGTGCTGTTCGTGTTCGTGGTGATGATGCTGAACCTCGGCCAGCGCCGCTCGGCGCCGGTACACGCGTGGCTGCGGCCGCGTCACTGGATCGGTCCGGGGCTGCTCTCTGTGGTACTGCTGCTGGAACTCAGCTACCTGATCTTCGCCGGCGGCAGCGCGACGGCCGGGCGGGTGATCGGCCCGCGCGAGGTGGGGCTGGCGCTGTTCGGCCCGTACCTTCTCGCCGTGGAGCTGGCCTCGGTGCTGCTGCTCGCCGCCCTGGTCGGCGCCTATCATCTCGGCCGCCGCTATCTGCGCGGGCGCCAGGACGAGGCCGAGTCGTGAGCGCGCTCAGCGTTCCCCTGTCCCACGTGCTCGCGCTGGCCGCGACCCTGTTTCTCATCGGCCTGACCGGCCTGATGATCCGCCGCAACCTGATCTTTCTGCTCATGTCGCTCGAAATCATGATGAACGCCGCCGGGCTCGCGTTCATTGCCGCCGGAGCCCGCTGGGGCGGTGCCGACGGCCAGATCATGTACATGCTGATCCTCGCTCTGGCGGCGGCCGAGGTCGCCGTCGGGCTGGGCTTGCTGCTGCAGCTGGAACGGCGTCTGAACACCCTAGACGTCGATGCCGCCAGCGAGTTGAAGGGGTGACCATGGATCTGCTCTGGCTGATCCCCGTGCTGCCGCTGCTGGGCTTTCTCGCCCTGGTGGCGACGGAGGGACGTCTGGGCGAGCGCGCCGTCGCCCTGGTGGGTGCTGGTTCCGTCGGGATGGCCGCTCTCGTCGCCGTGCCGGTCACTGCCGGATTCTTCGAGCAGCCGGCGGGAACGGCATTCACCCAGACGCTCTGGACGTGGATGGACGTTGCCGGCTTCCGACCGGAGTTCACGCTTTACCTGGACGGTCTGTCGCTGGTGATGCTGTGGGTGATTACCGGCGTCGGCTTCCTGATTCACCTGTACGCCACCGGCTACATGGCCGGCGACCCCGGCTACAGCCGCTTTTTCGCGTACATGAACCTGTTCGTGTTCGCCATGCTCATGCTCGTGCTCGGCGACCATCTGCTGGTGCTTTACCTGGGCTGGGAGGGCGTCGGCCTGTGCAGCTATCTGTTGATCGGGTTCTTCCAGCAGGATCCGGCGAACGGCTACGCGGCGCGCAAGGCGTTCGTGGTCACCCGGGTCGGCGATACCGCGATGGCGCTCGGACTGTTGCTGCTGTTCCGTGAACTGGGCACCCTGGAGATCCAGCCGCTGCTCGGCGCCGCGACGGACCTCTGGCCTGGCGGTTCACCGACCCTGACCCTGGCTGCGTTCCTGATCCTCGGCGGCGCGGTGGGCAAGTCGGCGCAGCTGCCGCTGCAGACCTGGCTGCCGGACGCCATGGCGGGCCCGACCCCGGTGAGCGCGCTGATCCATGCCGCCACCATGGTGACGGCCGGCGTGTACCTCATCGCCCGCCTCAACGATCTCTATCTGCTGGCACCGGCGGCGCAGCTGGCCGTTGCCCTGGTGGGACTCGCCACCCTGTTCATCGCCGCGTTCGCCGCGCTGGTGCAGACTGACGTCAAGCGCATCCTCGCCTATTCGACCATGAGCCAGATCGGCTACATGTTCTTCGCTCTGGGCGTCGGCGCCTGGTCCGCGGCGGTGTTTCACCTGATGACCCATGCGTTCTTCAAGGCGCTGCTGTTCCTCTCCGCCGGCTCGCTGATTCTGGCGCTGCACCACGAGCAGGACATCGCCCGCATGGGCGGGCTGTGGCGGCGTCTGCCCTGGCCGTTCGCCGGCATGCTGGTCGGCGGCGCGGCCCTCGCCGCGTTGCCGTTCACATCGGGCTACTTCAGCAAGGATGTGATTCTGCTCACCGCGTTCGACGCGCCGGGCGGGTTCTGGCTCTGGGCGGTGGCGCTGCTCGCCGCGCTGGTGACCGCGCTGTACAGCGTCCGTCTCATCGTCGTGGTGTTCTTCGGCCCGCCGCGCTGGCGCGAGAGCGGGCACGAGCCACGCGACCGCGGCGGCATCGCCATGCAGCTGCCGCTGGCGCTGCTCGCGCTGCTCGCGGTCGGCGGGGGCTGGTTCGGTCTGAGTCCGGTGGCCGGCGTGCTGCCGGACGGCGGTATCGGCCACGGCCACGGCGGCTGGGTCGTCTGGGTGACCAGCGCGACGCCGCTGGTCGGCGTGCTGCTCGGGTATCTGCTGTTCCAGCGCTGGGGTGCGGCGCTGGCGCGGCTCGGCGACCACGGGGCGGGCGCCGTGCTGCGGCGCTTCTTGCTCGGCGGCTGGGGATTCGACTGGCTCTACCGGCACCTGGTCGAGCGTCCGTTCGTCGGCCTCGCACGGCTCAACCGCAACGACGTGGTCGACCGCCTGTTCGACGGTCTGGCGGCTGCCGCCCGGGAGCTCAACGGCTACCTCGTGGCCACCCAGACCGGAAACCTGCGCTGGTATCTGACCAGCATGGCGGGCGGTCTGGCCCTGGTGCTGCTGATCGTGCTGGGGGTGCTGTGACCGCGCTCGGCCTGATCGTCCTGCTGCTCGCCGGGTCGCTGCTCGCCTGGGCGGCCGCGCGGCTCGGTCCGGCGTGGCCGCAGCGGGTATCGCTGGGGGTCCTCGCGCTGGCGACGCTGTGGCTGTTCGCACTGTGGCAGACCGGGCCGGACGCCGACGGCGCCTACGCGGTCTTCGAACGGCCCTGGATCGCCCGCTTCGGCATCTCCGTGATCCTCGTCATCGACGGGCTCAGCCTGCTGCTGGTGGCGCTGACCCTGGCCCTCGGCGCCGTGGCGGTAGTGTCTTCGTGGACCGAGGTGAGCGAACGGCACGGCTTCTTCCAGTTCAATCTGATGCTGACTCTGGCCGGCGTCGTGGGCGTGTTCACGGCGCTGGATCTGTTTCTGTTCTTCGTGTTCTGGGAAGTCATGCTGGTTCCGATGTACCTGCTGATCGCCATATGGGGCCACGAGCGGCGCGCCTACGCGGCCATGAAGTTTTTTCTGTTCACCCAGATCAGCGGCCTGCTGCTGCTGGTGGCCATCATCGCTCTGGTGCTGCTGCACCAGCGTGCCGGCGGGGAGCTGAGTTTCGACTACCGGTTGCTGCTGGACGGTCCTGCGGTGCTGCCGGCGTGGCTGATGATCGGCTTTCTCGCCGCGTTTCTCACCAAGCTGCCGAGCGTTCCGGTCCACAGCTGGCTGCCCGATGCCCACACCCAGGCACCCACGGCGGGCAGCGTGATCCTCGCCGGGATCATGCTGAAGACCGGCGCCTACGGTCTGATCCGTTTCGTCGTGCCGCTGTTTCCCGACGCCGCCGAGGCAGTGCGTCAGCCGGTCATGCTGCTCGGCGCGGTGAGCGTGGTGTACGGCGGCTACCTGGCGTTCGCCCAGGAAGACTTCAAGCGCCTGGTCGCGTACAGCAGCATCAGCCACATGGGCTTCGTGCTGCTCGGCGTCTTCGCCTGGAACCAGCTGGCCGTGCAGGGTGCGGTCGTGCAGATGGTGGCCCACGGCTTCTCCACGGCAGCGCTGTTCATGATGGCCGGGGCGCTCCAGGAGCGGCTCCACACCCGGGAACTGTCGCGCATGGGCGGGCTGTGGCAGCGGGCGCCGCGCATGGGCGCGGTGGCGCTGTTCTTCGTCGTCGCGTCGCTCGGCATGCCCGGGCTCGGCAACTTCGTCGGCGAGTTCATGGTGCTGCTCGGAGCGTTTCAGGTGGACGTCGGTCTCACCGTGCTGGCCGCGCTCGGCCTGGTGGTCGCCGCCGCCTACGCGCTGCTCCTGATGCAGCGCTCGTTCCAAGGCGCTGACACCGCGGACGCCCAGCCGCTGGCCGATTTCGGGCCCCGGGAGCTGACCGTGATGGGCCTGCTGATGGTGGCGCTGGTGGGTCTCGGCGTGTACCCGCAGCCGCTGCTCGATCTTTCGGGTCCGGTCGTCAGCGGTCTGCGCGCCGTTTCCGGAGCCGGTCCGTGAGCGGCGCCGACTTTCAGGCCCTTGCGGTCCATCTGACCCTCGGTGTGGCGGTGGTGGTGCTGATGCTGACGGTTTCGTTCCGGCGCAGTCACGGCGTGGCGGCAGGCGTCACGCTGGTCGCCCTGGTCGCCGCGCTGGCGGCCATCGGCGTTGCTGCCCCGGTCGCGCCGCGGACCGTGACTCCGCTGCTGGTGGTCGACGGTTTCGGGTTGTATTTCGCCGCGCTGTTCCTTCTCGCCACCCTGGTTCTGGTGCTGCTTTCCTACCGCTATCTGCAGGACGGTCAAGACGATCCCGAGGAGTACTATCTGCTGGTTCTGGCGGCGACCCTCGGCGCGACCACGCTCGCCGGCGCCAGCCACTTCGCCTCGCTGCTGCTCGGGCTCGAGATCATGTCCATCGCGCTGTACGTACTGGTGGCATATCCGCGGGCCGGCCATAGTCCGCTGGAAGGCGCGCTGAAGTACCTCGTGCTGTCGGCGGCGGCATCGACCACCATTCTGTTCGGCATGGCGCTGATCTACGCCGCCACTGGAACCCTGGATTTCTCCAGCCTTCGCGTGCCGGCGGATGCGCAGCCGTTTCTCGTTGCGGGTCTGGCGATGGTGCTCTCCGGAGTGGCGTTCAAGCTGTCGCTGGTGCCGTTCCACATGTGGACGCCCGACGTGTACCAGGGCGCGCCGGCACCGGTCGCCGGCTATCTCGGCACGGTGGCGAAGGGCGCGGTGTTTGCCGTCCTGTTGCGCTATCTGGTGGATACCGGTGCGCTCGCGGATCCCACCGTGCTGCGCGTTCTGACTCTGCTGGCGGTGCTGTCCATGCTGGTCGGCAATCTGCTGGCGCTGCGTCAGCAGCATCTAAAACGCGTGCTCGCGTACTCGGCGATCGCCCACTTCGGCTATCTGCTGATTCCGCTGATTGCCCTCGGCCGCGTCGATCCGACACTCGCGGTGGAAGCCTCGCTGGTCTACCTCGGAGCCTACTTCGCCATGACGGTCGGAGCCTTCGGCGTGGTGACCGTGCTGTCCGGACGCCAGATCGACGGCGACGCGGATGCGCTCGATGCCTATCAGGGTCTGTTCTGGCGCCGGCCGGCGCTCGCCGTCGTGTTCACCGTGGTTCTGCTGTCTCTGGCGGGCATACCGCTCACGGTCGGTTTCATTGGCAAGTTCTATCTGTTCGCCGCCGGCGTCAGCGCCGCCAACTGGCTGCTGCTGGCTGCGCTGGTTGCCGGCAGCGGGATCGGTCTGTACTACTACCTCCGTATCGTCTTCACCATGACGCGCAGCGAAGCCGAGGGGGCAACCGGTGCGGCGACGCCCTGGCTGCCCGGGCAGTGGGCGCTGGGCGCCGTCGGTCTGGTGGTGCTGCTGTTCGGCGTCTATCCGACGCCGCTGATCGACACGGTACGGCAGCTCATCGGGGGATGGAGCGGCTGACGCTCCGTGGAGGGGCGCCGTGCGGCGCCCGACTGGCTCGGGACCGGTGTCCCGAAAGGGGAAACGACATGTTGCGATCGCTGAGAGTCCGCGACTACATGCTGAAGAAGCCGATCACCGTGAAGCCGGACGCCGACATCTTCGAGGCGATCCACCAGATCCTGGTGAACCGGATCTCCGGCGTGACGGTGGTGGACGACGACAACCGGCCGATAGGCATTCTCTCGGAGCTCGACTGCCTGCGCGCCATTCTCTGGGCCACCTATCACGAGGAGGAGATCGGCAGTCATCCGGTGAAGGACCACATGACCAGCACGGTGGAGACCGTGTCGCTCGATGAGGACATCATCGACGTGGCTCAGTCCATGCTCGAGCACAAGCGGCGCCGGCGTCCGGTGGTGGATCGTCACGGCCGGATGGTGGGTCAGGTGACCTGCCGCCAGCTGCTGCGCGCTATCAAGGAGTTCGAGGTTCCGCCGGACCGCAAAGAACGCCGCTGACGCGAAGCGACAGATTCTCCTCTGCACCTCCCTCTATCGTGGTGGGACGGACAGCATCTGCTGGCCGATCTACTCAGTCAGTGCAGGGAGCCGGAAATGCGCGAATCAACCAGAACGATTTCATTGTGGAAGGTCGCCGCCGTCGTACCACTGCTGGGAGCCGCCGAGGTTTCGGCGGGAGGTCATTCGATCGAGGTCGGAGAGTTCTCCGAGTTCGACCCGATCGTCGAGATCAACGCGACGGATGGCGATGTCGGATTCCATATGTTGCTCGATGGCGACCCCTGGCGCATCGCCAGAGTCTACGATCCGAAGGGCCGACGCCTGATATCCGGGTACGCGGCCGGGCCGCTGCGCAGGCAGGGCATTACCGAGTTCTTCCTGGAGAGCGCCGAGCCGCTGTGCTGGGACGATCCGGAGGAGGAGGACGAGCGGATCGTCACCGTGTCCGAGTTCATCAAACGCTTTCGGGCGGGCGAGTACAAGGCGTTCGGCTGGACCATAGAGAATGTGTTTCTGTACTCGACCGGCGAGCTCACCCACGCCCTGCCGGCTGCCCCCGAGGTCAGGATCGAGGTCGATAGCGAGGACGAGGACGGCGAGGTCGAGGTCACCGTCCACTTCGGGCCCGGCGACGATCTGGGTCGCTGCGCGTTCGACGACGCCGACATCCCCGATCCAGCCAGCGTTCCCGTGGTGCGCTGGGAAGTTGTGGTCGAACCCGACGACGAAGCCGTCGAGGAAGCGGGTCTGGTGTTCTCAAAGTTCACCGTCCAGCTGCTCGGCCGCGAACGCAGCGTGGAGGTGCCCGAAGAGTTCCTTGCGCCGTATCTGGCGGCGGGCATCACCGAGTTCAAGGGTGAGGTCGGTGCGAAAGAGGCGAGCGGAAACCAGACGTTCACCGAGATCGAGTTCGAGATCGGTGAGGACGAGGAGGATTAGGCTGCTGCGCGCCACGCTGGCCGGTAGCGTCGTTGCAGGCCTGATTGCCTGCGGCGGCGCTCCCGCAGGCGGGACCGGCATCGCTGAACAGGAGCTGCGAATGTCGGCTGCGGCGGGAACTCGCTCGGCGGGAACTCGCTCGGCGGACGGCCTCGTGCTCACCGTGGAGCAGGATCGGGTCGCTGTCGACGCCAGCAACGTGCCCCTGGGCGACGTGCTGGCCGCCCTCTCGCGTGAGGTCGGCGTTTCAGTGCGCAGTGCTGATGCGCTGGCGGAGCGCGTGACGCTTCGGTTCCCGGCAACCTCCTTCGATGACGCCGTGTCCCGGTTGCTCAAGGATCGCGGTTTCTCCATCCGCTTCGGGGATGCCGGCCGGCGGCCCATCGCAATCTACGTGTTTGGACGGCGCGCGCCCGTGGATGCTGATCGGGTCCATCTTCAACTGGGCCTGACCGACGCGGATCCGGTGACCCGGGTCGGAGCCGTGCTGGGTCTGGCGACGACGGCGGATACCGGGGCCGAGGCGATCTCGGTATCGCTGCAGGGCGTGCTCGACGACCCGGATCCGGCGGTCCGTGATTTCGCCATCGTGGCGCTCTCGGAACTGCCGGGGGGAGCGGGCAACCGGGTGCTCGAACGGCTGCTGCGCGACGACGATCCACAGAGTCGCGAAGACGTCGTCCATGCCCTGGCAGAGCTGGAAGACGTGGATTCGTTGCGCCTTCTGCGCACCGTCGCCGACGATCTGGATGCCGACGTGCGCGTCTCCGCCGGCGCCGCGATCGCCGAGCGGCGCCTGCTTGCCGATCCGCGTTAGCCTGCGTACCTGCTCGGGCCGCAGGTCGGCGGTCCCGGATGCGCACCTGTGCTATGGGGGAGTCGTGCCATGGGTTACGATGGGTCATGGTCCACGAGTTGCTCGAGCGCCGGGAGATCTACGTGCCGCGGGAGCTGGTGTTCGACGCTTGGACCGATGTCAAACACCTCGGTGGATGGTATGTGCCCGGCGCCTGTACGGCAGAGCGCGTCGAGGCGAATCCCGTCCGAGGCGGCGCGTGGGACGTGGCCTGGACCGATGCGCGCGGCGCGCAGTTCGAAGAGTCCGGACGTTTCGACGAACTGGTCAGGCCGGAACGGCTGTGCTGGTCACTGCGACTCAGCGGCGTGGATCTGGAACCCTGTGAAAGCCGTCTGCGGCTGCTGCTGGAGAATCTCGGCGGTGCCTGCCGTGTGGAGCTGTGCCATGAGGGGCTGGCCGATCCGGGGTGGCAAGGTCGTTATGCCGCGCTATGGCCGCAACGCATCGACGCGCTGCTGGAATATTTCTCTGCGATCTGAGCAGCCTGGAACGACCGCCTGAAATGAGATTGCCTGAAATGAGATTGCCTGAAATGAAAAGGGCCGGTCTCCGACCGGCCCCCCCGTAAGCCCGATGAAGGCTGTCGTGTTACTGATCGCCCTCACGAGCAAAACGAGTAGACATGGATCACCTCCTTTGATATCGGCCTGACACGGGAGCGAATATATACCCGGCTCCCGGCTGGAGCAATGCGCCATTTCGCCTTTCTGTGAGGCCTGCCTCAGCTTGGCGGGAGGGGTGTGACGGCGTGCCAAACATCGTAGCATCCGCGCATGCTGGCGCTGCACGACATACCCCTCGGCGGGCGGCCGTTCCGCCACGAGTTCGCTTCCGGCAGCATTGCCGTCGTGCTCGGCCGCAACCGCTCCGGCAAGACCGAGTTGTGCCGGCTGATCGCCGGACTGGCGACGCCGGCCAGCGGTTCCATCGTCCTCGACGGCGTCGACGTCACCCGCACGCCGCCCGGGCAGCGCAGCGTTGCGCTGGTCTACCAGGCCTTCGTCAACTACCCGAACCTCAGCGTGTTCGAGAACATCGCATCGCCGCTGCGCGCGCGGCGGCTCGCGGAAGCGGCGATCCGTGAGCGCGTCGAACGGATCGCCGTCCAGCTGCAGCTGGCGCCGCTGCTGGAGCGCCGCCCGGATCAGCTTTCCGGCGGCCAGCAGCAGCGTCTGGCCGTCGGCCGGGCGCTGGCGAAGGGCGCCCGGGTGCTGGTGCTCGACGAGCCGCTGGTGAATCTCGACTACAAGCTGCGTGAGGCGCTGGAACTGGAGCTGCGCGGCATGCTGCACGCGGAGTCGCTGGTGGTGATCTACACCACTTCGGATCCTCGCGACGCCTTCAACCTGGGCGATGAAGTGCTGCTGCTCGACGACCACCGGCTGCTCCAGTGCGGGCGGCCGGTGGAAGTCTACGAGCGGCCGTGCAGTCCGGCCGCGGCGGATCTGATGAGCGATCCCGGCATCAATCGATTCCGTGACGGCGAGTGCACCGGGATCGTCCGCCCTGAGCACCTCGGTCTGCAGGCGCCGGCGGCAGCCGGGCGCGAATTCGCGATGGTGGTATTGAGCGTGGAGACCAACGGCTCCGAGACCTACCTGCACGGGACCGTGGGCGACGACCACTGGGTCGCCAAGCTGAAGGGGCTGCATCGCGTCGCCGCCGGCGCGCGGATCACCCTGCACGCCACGGCCCAGTCCGTGCTGCGCTTCGAGGATTCCCGCGATGGCTGAGGTGCGCCTGCTCAGCGTCAGTCATCGCTATCCCGGCACCGACGCGGACACGCTGCGGCAACTGGATCTGACGATCGAGGCGGGCGAGGCCCACGCGTTGCTGGGCGGGTCCGGGGCGGGCAAGACCACGCTGGTGAACCTGCTGTCCGGTCTGCTGGTCCCGTCTGCCGGAAACCTGACGTTCGACGATCGCGACGTCACCCGCTTGGCGCCGCGGGACCGCGACGTCGCCCAGGTGTTTCAGTTTCCCGTGCTCTACCAGTCCATGACCGTCGCGGACATCCTCGCGTTTCCGTTGCGTAACCGCGGCTGGCGCCGGGCGGCGGCCAGAGAGCGGGCGGCTGACATTGCCGAACGCCTCGATCTCGCGGCGCTGCTCGGCACCCGGGCCGCGGCGCTGACGCTGTTTCAGAAGCAGCTCGTCGCCATCGGCCGGGCCCTGGTGCGGCCGGACATCGCTCTGGTGCTGCTCGATGAACCGCTCACCGCCGTGGAGCCCGCCACCAAGTGGCAGTTGCGCCGGGTGATCAAAGCCATTCAGCGTGAACTCGGCGCCACCATGGTCTATGTGACCCACGATCAGACCGAGGCGCTGACGTTTGCCGATCGGATCAGCGTGATGCACGACGGCGCCATCCTCCAGACCGGAACGCCGGAGGCGCTCTACGACAAGCCGGACCACGAGCACGTGGCGCACTTCATCGGCTCACCGGGCATGAATTTGCTGGGTGCCGAGGTGGCCGATGGCACGTTTCGGCTCGGCGGTCGGGTGCTGGGACCGGCGGGAGATCTTGGCGCCGGCCCCTGCACCGTGGGTTTTCGTCCGGAATGGGCGGTGCTCGAGCGCGCCGGCGGCGACCATGGCGTCGCGACCGTGACCGGCACGCGAATCCTCGGGGTCGAGCTGCATCGACCCGTTGGCATCGTTACCGCGGATCTCGACGGGCAGCTGCTGCGGACCCGCCAGGTGATCGACGTGGCTGTCGGCGACCGGGTGCTGCTGCGCCCCGACGCCGATCGTCTGCTGGGATTCCGCAACGGACGACGGCTGACGGCTGGTGCGGAGCGTGCCGGTGCGTAGCTGGAACAATCGCGCCTGGCTCGGGGTGCTGCCGGTGGTGCTGGTGGTGGCGTTCAGCGCGGTGATTCCGCTGATGACCGTGGTCAACTACTCGGTTCAGGACATCTTCGACCTGTCCAACCGCCTGTTCGTCGGCTTCGACTGGTACCGGGAGACGCTGCGCGATCCGCGGTTTCTCGCCGCCCTCGGCCGTCAGCTGCTCTTCAGCGCGCTGGTCCTCGGCATCGAGATCCCCCTCGGCATTCTCGTTGCCCGCAGCCTGCCGCGCCGCGGCGCCGCCGCCGGCGCGTGGCTGGTGGTGATCGCTGTGCCGCTGCTGATCCCATGGAACGTGGTGGGGACCATCTGGCAGATGTTCGCGCGTCCCGACATCGGCCTGCTCGGCGCCGGCCTCAGCGCGCTCGGCTTCGACTTCAACTTCACCGCCGATCCCGTCGACGCCTGGGTGGTGCTGCTGCTCATGGACGTCTGGCACTGGACGTCGCTGGTGGCGCTGCTCGCCTACGCGGGTCTCGCGGCCATCCCCGAGGCTTACTATCAGGCCGCGGAGCTCGATGCCGCCCGGCGCTGGCAGGTGTTCCGCCACGTCGAGCTCCCGGGCCTGAAGCCGGTGCTGCTCATCGCCGGTCTGCTGCGGCTGATGGACAGCCTGATGATTTACACCGAACCGTTCGTGCTCACCGGTGGCGGCCCCGGCAACAGCACCACGTTCCTCAGTCAGCACCTCACCACCATGGCGGTGGGTCAGTTCGATCTCGGTCCGGCCGCAGCCTTCTCGGTGCTGTATTTCCTGGTGATTCTGCTGCTCTGCTGGCTGTTCTACACCAGCGTGATGCGAGAGGACGATCCGCAGGATGGCCCGCGTGAACGCTGAGCAGCACGGGCAGTCGCGCTGGCCGCTGTACGCCTACTGCGTCTATCTGGCGCTGCCCATCTACTGGCTCGCGACCATGGCGCTGCAGCGCAATCAGGACATCGTCGGTGAGCTCGAGGTGGTTCCGTCGCGCATCACCTTCGCCAACTTCGCCGAGATCTTCAGCAACCCGGTGTGGTACTCGGCGTTCGGCCATTCGCTCAGCTACGTGGCGCTGAACACGCTGATCTCCGTGACCGTTGCGCTGCCGGCGGCGTACGCTTTCTCGCGCTACCGCTTCGTCGGCGACAAGCATCTGTTCTTCTGGCTGCTGACCAACCGGATGTCGCCGCCGGCGGTTTTCCTGCTGCCGTTTTTTCAGCTCTACTCCGCCATCGGCCTGTTCGACACGCCGCTTGCGGTGGCGCTCGCCCACTGCCTGTTCACGGTACCGCTGGCGGTCTGGATTCTCGAAGGCTTCATGTCTGGCGTGCCGCGCTCCCTGGACGAGATGGCGCGCATCGACGGTCACGGCCTCGGCTACTTTTTCTTCCGTCTGTTCCTGCCGAACATTCGCGGTGGGATCGCGGTCACCGTGTTCTTCTGCTTCATGTTCAGCTGGGTAGAGCTGCTGCTTGCGCGCACCCTCACGGGCAGCGAGACGAAGCCGATCGTGGTGGTCATGACCCGCACCGTGAGCGCCTCGGGCCTCGACTGGGGCGTGCTCGCCGCCGCCGGGTTGCTGACCATCCTGCCCGGCGTCGCCGTGGTCTGGTTCGTGCGCCGCGATCTCGTCAAGGGTTTCGCCCTGGGGCGGGTCTGATGGCCTGGATGGCGTGGACCCTGCCCACCGCGCTGTTCTTCCTCGCCGTGGCGCTGGCGCTGCTGACGCTGACGGCGCTGGAGCTGCGCTATCCCACGCGTCTGCGGCGTGGCCTGCTGCCGCTGGCCACCACCCGCGGCGACCGGTTCTTCATCAGCCTGCTCGCCGCGGCGTTTCTGCACGTGGCGTGGCTGGCGCTCACGGATGCCAGCGTGCTGTGGGCAACGCTGCTGAGTGTCGTCGTCGCCGCGGTATTGCTGCGCTGGGGCTGACGTCGCGCCGGGCGCGGGCTTGATGCGGCGGGATCCAGCAGGTTCAATGCGTTCAGCATTGGGGGACAAGGGAACATCATGGGTCGATGGATACTTCTGGCCGCCGGCCTGCTGGCGCTGGCGGGCTGTGGCGGCGCGGATACGGCTTCGACGGACGGCGCGGGGTCGGACGGTGCGGTCGATTTTGCGGCAAACGCCACGCGCTGGGTGGACGGGGAGTTCCAGCCGTCCACCCTGACCCGCGAGGAACAGCTTGCCGAACTCGCCTGGTTCACCGAAGCGGCAGCGCCGTTTCGCGGCATGCGCATCGGCGTGGTGTCGGAAACCCTCACCACCCACGAGTACGAAGCGGAAGTGCTGACCCGGGCGTTCCGGGACATCACCGGCATCGAGGTGAGCCACGACCTCATCCAGGAAGGCGACGTCATCGAGAAGCTGCAGACCCAGATGCAGTCGGGCCAGAACGTCTACGACGCCTACGTCAACGACTCAGACCTCATCGGCACCCATGCGCGCTATGGCTACGTTGTGCCGCTGTCGGACTTCATGGCCGGGGAGGGCGCGGCGGTCACCTCGCCGACGCTGGACCTCGACGACTTCATCGGCCGCAGCTTCACCACGGGGCCAGACGACAAGCTCTATCAGCTGCCCGATCAGCAGTTCGCCAATCTGTACTGGTTCCGCTACGACTGGTTCCAGCGCGAGGACCTGCGGACGCAGTTCCGCGACCGCTACGGATACGAACTCGGGGTGCCGGTGAACTGGTCGGCGTACGAGGACATCGCCGAGTTCTTCACCGATCACGTCAAGACCATCGACGGTGAGCGCGTTTACGGTCACATGGATTACGGCAAGAAGGACCCGTCGCTCGGCTGGCGCTTCACCGACGCCTGGCTGTCCATGGCCGGCACCGGCGACAGGGGTCTGCCGAACGGCGTCCCTGTGGACGAGTGGGGCATCCGCGTGGACGGCTGCCGGCCGGTGGGATCGTCGGTGTCCCGCGGTGGCGCCGCCAATGCGCCGGCATCGGTCTACGCCCTGGAAAAATACATCGACTGGCTGAAGCGCTTCGCCCCGCCGGAAGCCTCGGGCATGACGTTTTCGGAAGCCGGCCCGGTGCCGGCCCAGGGGCACATCGCGCAGCAGATCTTCTGGTACACCACGTTCACCGCCGACATGATCAAGGACGGTCTGCCCGTGGTGAACGCCGACGGCACGCCGAAGTGGCGCATGGCGCCGTCGCCCCGCGGCCCTTACTGGGAGGAAGGGATGAAGCTCGGCTATCAGGACACCGGCAGCTGGACCCTGCTCAAGAGCACGCCCCTGGACCGGCGTCAGGCTGCCTGGCTGTACGCTCAGTTCGTCACCTCGAAGACGGTTTCCCTGAAGAAGACCCTGGTTGGCCTGACCCCCATCCGCGATTCCGATCTGCGCTCCGAGGCGATGGCCGAGGCAGCGCCGCGGCTCGGCGGGCTGGTGGAGTTCTACCGCAGCCCGGCCCGCACCGCCTGGACGCCCACCGGCACCAACGTGCCGGACTACCCGAAGCTCGCGCAGCTATGGTGGCCGAACGTGGCCAACGCGGTGAGCGGCGCGGTGACCGCGCAGCAGGCCATGGATTCGCTGGCCGCCGAGCAGGATCGGGTGCTGGAACGCCTCGAGCGAGCCGGCATCCAGGGTCCTTGCGGACCGAAGCTCAATCCCGAAGAAGCCCCGGAAGCCTGGCTGGCGCGGCCGGGCGCGCCAAAGCCTAAGCTCGATCAGGAGAAGCCGCCGGGCGAAACGGTGCCCTACGACGACCTCATCGCCGCCTGGCGGGAAGGACGCGCTCGCTAGCTGGTTGATTCGTGGTTAACTGACTCTCCTTTCATGCTCCAGACGGAGACCTTCCTTGAATGGTCGGATGCGATTTTTCTTCAACCGTTTGGCCGAGCGCTTGTGGGTCAAGCCCCTGATCATGTGCCTGCTGTCCATCGGTGCGGCACTGCTGGCTCGGCTCGCCGACGGCTTGCCCGCGGAATGGCGCTTGGTCGAGATCGCTCCCGGGTCCCTGGAGACGTTGCTCGAGGTCATGGCCGCCAGCATGCTGGTGATCGCCACGTTCGCCGTCGCTTCCATGGTGGCGGCCTATTCCTCCGCGAGCAGCACCGCAACGCCGCGATCCTTTCCGCTCGTGGTCGCGGATGATGTTTCCCAGAACGCGCTGTCTACGTTCGTCGGCGCCTTCATTTTCAGCATCGTTGCGTTGATTACCTTCGAAAACGGCTACTTCCAGCAGGCAGGGATTTTCGTGCTGTTTCTGCTCACCGTCGCCGTGTTCGCCCTCGTGATCATGACATTCGTGCGCTGGGTGGATCGTATTGCCCGGCTCGGCCGTATCGGTTCGACCATCCAGAAGGCCGAAGCGGCCTGCGACGACGCCATCCGGCAGCGGCGTCTGGCTCCCAATATGGGTGGCCTGTCCGCCGGACGACGCACGTCTCCGGACAGCGCCGTGTTCGCCAAGTCCATCGGCTATGTCCAGCGCGTCGACGTGGCGGCTCTGCAGAGCATTGCCGAGGCCTCGCGCGTGCGGATCGTCGTCGCCGCGCTGCCGGGTACGTTCGCAGCACCCGATCGCGCGCTGGCGTACTGGGTCTCCGATTCGGAGTCCGATGTTGAGGCGTCCCTCGATCCAGCGGCCATTTCCGAGGCGTTCCTGATCGGCAACAGCAGAACGTTCGACGAAGACCCGCGCTTCGGGCTGATCGTTCTGGCCGAGATCGCCTGCCGGGCGTTGTCGCCGGCGGTCAACGACCCCGGCACGGCAATCGACGTGATCGGCTCGTTCGTCCGGTTGTTTGTCACCTGGAGCAGGCCGTTGAACGACGAGGAGCGGGCCGCGCAGAATGCGCCTTTCGATCGGGTCGAGGTGCCGGAGTTGTCCGCGGACGATCTGTTCGAAGACGCGTTCCGGGCAATTGCCCGGGACGGGGCTGGAACCATCGAGGTCGCGGTCCGCATGCAGAAGGCTCTGGAGTCGATCGCCTTCGCCGGCGGTGCGGACGTGAGCCGTGCCGCCGCTCGGCACGCGCGGCTGGCCCTGGCGCGCGCGGAAGCGGCGCTGGATTCCTCTGAGGACATCGCTCAGCTGCGCGAGGTCGCGGAATTCGCGAGGGCGGCGCGCTGACGGTATTGATCGAGCTGCCGCTTCGGGACGCGGGGCGATGATGTGGGCGATGCTTGCGGCCGTCGTCGCACTCGCGGCCGCTACTCTGCTGCCACTGGGCAATCACTCTCATTGGCTGATTCGTGGATTGGATTTTCCGCGTCTGCAGCTTGCCTTTGCGGCGGCCGCTCTGGTGCTCGTGCAGTTGGTCTGGCTCGACTTCACGCAGGTGCTGAGTTGGGCCCTGTTGCTGGCCACGCTCGCAACGCTGATCTGGCAGGTGTGGTGGATCATCCCGTACACGCCACTGTGGCCGGCGGAGGTGGATAAGGCGCAGGGCGTCGGTCCGGACCGGTGCTTGGGTATCCTCACCGCCAACGTGCTGATGCCGAACCGTAAGGCCGAGCTGCTTCTGGCCCAGGTACGCCAGTTGCAACCCGATATCCTGGTCGCGCTGGAGTCGGACGCCTGGTGGCAGTCGCAGTTGGATGTGTTGGAAGCGGACATGCCGTACAGCCTGAAATGTCCACTCGACAACCTGTACGGCATGCACGTCTACTCCCGGCTGCCTCTGGAACAGCCGGCGATCGAGTATCTGGTGGAAGACGACGTCCCGTCCATGCATGCCCTGGTTCGGCTGCGCAACGGAGCTGGCGTCGAGATGCACTTTCTCCACCCGGCGCCGCCGAGTCCGACGGAGAATCCCGAGTCCGCAGAGCGCGATGCGGAGTTGGTGATCGTGGCCCGGAGCGTCGCCGAAAGCGATCTCCCGGTCATCGTGACCGGCGATCTGAACGACGTGGCCTGGTCGGCGACGACGCGCCTGTTCCGCAAGCTCAGTGGGCTGCTGGACCCACGCGTCGGCCGGGGCATGTTCAATACCTTTCATGCGAAGTACCCGATGCTGCGTTGGCCGCTCGACCACCTGTTCCACTCCCGGCACTTCACCCTGAGCCGGATCCAGCGCCTGCCGCCGATCGGTTCGGATCACTTTGCGCTGTTCACCGAGCTCTGCTTCGCCCCTGCACCATACGCTGATCGGACAGGGCTCGACGCAAGCAGATCTGATCGGATCCGAGCTCGGGAGATTGCCGGCGAGAAGGACGTCGAGGCTTCGGACGTGCCCAGGCCGACAGATCCCTGACGGCAGGGCGCCGACACTCGAGCGACGGCGCTGGCAATTGTGGTGTACTTTCCCGGCATGAGCAGCACTGATCGAGAGAAGTGGGACGCGCGCTATCGTCAGGGTGCCTACAGCAGCCGCACCCAGCCGAGCGCGCTGCTCACCGAGTTCGTGCCGGAGATTCTGGCGACCCAGCGGGCGGTGAGCGGTGAAGCCTCGGATCTGCGCGCTCTGGATCTTGCCTGTGGCGCCGGACGCAACGCTCTGTATCTCGCCGGCCTCGGCTACGCGGTAGATGCTCTGGACATTTCCGCCGAGGCGCTGCGACGCGGTCAGCGTGATGCCGAGGCGCGCGGCCTGACCATTTCCTGGATTGCTCACGATCTCGACCACGGGCTGCCGCGCCGACTGCCGGAATACGACCTCGTGGTGCTGGTCCGCTACCTGGATCTGTCACTGGTCGCCGCGGTCGCCGAGGTGCTGCGCCCCGGCGGTCAGCTGATCTGTGAAGCGCACCTGGAATCCGATCAGCCGGTGATCGGGCCCCGTGACAGCAATTTCCGCGCGCGCCCCGGTGAGCTCCGCGGCGCGGCCCTTGGCCTCGACATCGCCGAGTACTGGGAAGGCCATACTCAGGACCCGGACGGTCGCGCCGTCGCGCTGGTGCGGCTGGTGGCGGGGCGTCGCTACCCGGCGGTCTGAGCCGCGTCCGCACCGATGCGCCGTCCGGACACCCTGGTACTGCAATCCCACCGCCAGCCGCTGCCGGCCGCCTGGCTTGAGCCGTGCCTCGATTCCGTGCGCCGCTGGGCGCGGGCCAACGGCTTCGACTACCGCTTCGACGACGACGTGCTGTTCGAGTCGGTGCCGGTCGACCTGCGCGAGCGGCTCCGCCAGCGGCCGGCGATCGCGGCCGACCTGGCCCGGCTCACCGCCCTGCAGGCGGCGCTCGATCAGGGCTACACGACCGTGGTCTGGCTCGATGCCGACACCCTGATCTTCGACCCGGCGGCATTGCGGCTGCCGGAGGACAGCTATGCCCTGGGGCGCGAGGTCTGGGTGCAGAGCGTTCACGGCCGGCTGCGCGCCTACGTCAAGGTGCACAACGCGTTTCTGCTTTTTCGCGTCGGCAATCCGTTCCTCGAGTTCTACCGCCACGCCGCCGAGCGCATCGTCCGTGCCCACGACGGGCCGATGGCGCCACAGCTCGTCGGACCGAAGCTGCTTACCGCTGTGCACAATCTGATCTGCTGCCCGGTGGCGGAGCGCGCCGGCATGCTCAGCCCGCTGGTGGCGAGCGATCTGCTGGCCGGAGGCGGTGCCGCTTTCGAGCTGTTCCGGGCAAAGAGCGTCGTGCCGCCGGCGGCGCTGAATCTCTGCGCATCGCTGGTGGGGCGCGATTTCCCGGTGGATCGGGTCGACGCGGTGATCGAGCGGCTGCTCGCGCGCGGCGCTACCGGGCGATGATCTTCTCCAGCGCCTCGGTGACGAGGGCGGGGTCGGTGGGGCGCAGCAGCCGGGCGCGTTCCTCGCCATCTTTGAGGAAGATCAGGGTGGGCCACAACTTGACCTGGTAGCTGCGTCCGAGCGGCCGGCCTTTGCCGTCTTCCACCTTGATGTGCTGGACATCGGGATGCGCAGCGAGCGCCTCGGCGATGATTGGCGCCGCGGCACGGCAGTGACCGCACCAGTTGGTGCCGAAGTCGAGCAGCGCGGCGCCCGGCAGGGCATCGACCTGCTCGCGGTTCGGGGCGTCCTCGGAATATCTCACGGGTCCTCTCCTACCAGGTGTCGATGTGCTGGCGCTTCTTCCCCGGGCGCGGCAGCGGCGCCGGCGCGCTCTCCAGCGCCATGCTGATCCAGCGGCGCGAGTCGGCCGGGTCGATGACGTCGTCGATCTCGAAGGCCTGGGCCATGCTGACTCCCTTGCCGCGGTCGTACATGCGCTGCACCATTTCCTGATAGCTGCGCTCGCGCTCCTCGGGGTCGTCGATGGCGGCGAGCTCGTTGCGGTAGCCGAGCTTCACCGCGCCTTCGAGGCCCATACCGCCGAATTCCCCCGTCGGCCAGGACACGGTGAACATCGGTACCTTGAAGCTGCCGCCGGCCATGGCCTGGGCGCCGAGTCCGTAGCCCTTGCGCAGCACGATGGTGAAGAACGGCACGCTGACGTTGGCGCCGACGACGAACATGCGGGCGAAGCGGCGAACCTGGGCGCTCTTCTCGGCTTCCGGCCCGACCATGAAGCCCGGCGTGTCGCAGAGGAACAGCAGCGGCATGTCGAAGGCGTCGCAGAGCTGCATGAAGCGCGCGGCCTTGTCGGCGCCGACGCTGTCGATGGCGCCGCCGAGATGGGTCGGGTTGTTGGCGACGATGCCGATCGGGCGCCCCTCGACCCGCGCCAGCACGGTGATCATGCCGTCGCCGTAGTGGGGCCGCAGCTCCAGCACCGAATCGCTGTCGGCCAGGGCCTCGATGACCCGGCGCACGTCGTAGACGCGCAGCCGGTTCTCCGGAATCAGATGGCGCAGGCGACGCTGGTCGTCGCACTGCCAGTCCGCCACGGCGCCCTGGAAGTAGCCGAGATAACGCTTGGCCACGCGCACCGCCTCGGCTTCGTCGGCCACCGCCACGTCCACGACGCCGTTGCCTACCTGCACGCTCATGGGGCCGATCTCGTCGGCTGCGAACACGCCGAGCCCGCCGCCTTCCACCATGGCCGGGCCGCCCATGCCGATGTTCGATCCCTCGGTGGCGATGATCACGTCGCAGCAGCCGAGCAGGGCGGCGTTGCCGGCGAAGCAGTAGCCGTTGGTGATGCCCACCAGCGGCACCAGTCCGGACAGCCGGGCGAAGTAATTGAAGGCGTAGCAGTCGAGACCGGCCACGCCGGTACCGTCCGTGTCGCCCGGGCGGCCGCCGCCGCCCTCGGCGAACAGCACCACGGGCAGGCGGTTGTGCTCGGCGAGTTCGAACAGCCGGTCCTTCTTCAGATGGTTCATACCCCCCTGGGTGCCAGCCAGCACCATGTAGTCGTAGGACATGGCGATCACCCGGGCGCGTTCCGCCGGGAACAGGCCGCCGTTGACGCGGCCGACGCCGGCCACCATGCCGTCGCCGGTGGTTTTCTCCATGAGATCCTGAATCGACCGGCGCCGGCGCTGGGCGGCGATCATCAGCGAGCCGTACTCGACGAAGGAACCGGGATCGACCAGATCGTCGAGGTTCTCCCGGGCGGTGCGGTTGCCGCGGCCGTGACGCTTCGCCACGGCCGCGGGTCGGTTTTCGTCGAGGCCGAAGGCGTGGCGGTCGATGGCTTCCTGGAGATCCGGACGGATGGCGTCGAGGTCGAGTTCGGCGAGTTCGGCCGCCGCCGTCTGCTCGACTTCGCTGGGTTCAATGGCAATCAGAACCTGGCCCTCGCTCACCGTGTCCCCGGTGCCGGCCAGAATGCGGCGTATGGTGCCGCCGGCGGCGGCGTTGATCACGTGCTCCATCTTCATGGCTTCCATGATCATCAGTTCCTGGCCGGCGCGAACCCGATCGCTCACGGCGACCGAGACGCTGACCACGGTGCCGAGCATGGGCGCGGTCACCGGATCCAGGCCCGGCTCGAGAGCGCCCTGCGCCGGGGCGGGACGCAGGTCGGCGCCGGCCGCGGCGGCCGACGCCTGCGCCGCTGCCGCCGGCAGTGCCCGCACCAGTTCCGCCACGTGGTCCTCGACGAAGCGCGTGTAGACGGCATCGTTGCGCACCGCGTCGTGGCACAGCAGGGCGCGGAGGAAGTCGCGGTTGGTCGGCACGCCGTCGATGTCGAAGGCGGCGAGGGCGCGGTCTGCCCGGCGCAGCAGCGCGGCGCCGTCCTGGTCCGGCTGGTGGACGATGACCTTGGCCAGCAGCGAATCGAACGAGGCGTTCGGTGTGTATCCCGCGTAACCGGCGGTCTCGACCCGGACGCCGCTGCCGGTGGGGACCTGAAATCTGCGCAGGGTGCCACCGGCCGGCCGCGTGCCGCCGTCCTCCTGCATGGTCTCCATGTTCACGCGCGCCTGCAGGGCGCGGCCGCGGGGCTGCGGAATCCGCGTCCGATCGAGACCCAGATCGACGAGCGTGGCGCCGGCGGCGAGCTCGAGCTGAACGCGCACCAGGTCGACGCCGGTGATCTCCTCGGTGACGGTGTGCTCCACCTGCAGGCGGGCGTTCGCTTCGATGAACACCGGGCGCGGGTCCGCTTCGCCGTCGTCGATGAGGAATTCCATTGTGCCGAGGTTGTCGTAGCGGACGTGCTCGGCCAGGCGCATGGCGGCATCGATGACAGCATCCCGCAGCGCCGGCGTGAGCGACGGACTCGGCGCCAGCTCGATCAGCTTCTGATGGCGTCGCTGCAGGGTGCACTCGCGCTCCCACAGGTGGCTGACATTGCCGGCGCGATCGCCGAGTATCTGAACTTCGACGTGGCGCGCGCGTTCCACCAGCCGCTCCACGTACAGCTCGTCGTTGCCGAAGGCGGCGCGGGCTTCGGAGGCGCAGCGCGCGAACGCGTCCGCGACCGCGTCGGCGCTGCGGACGATACGCATGCCGCGACCGCCGCCCCCGGCGACCGCTTTGATCACCATGGCGGCCCCGGCGGGCAGGTCGAGGAAGAAGCGTCGCGCCGCGTCCGGATCGGTGGGCTCCAGCGTGCCGGGCAGCACGTCGACACCGCACTCCGCCGCCAGCGCCCGGGCCGTGATCTTGTGGCCGAAGCTTTCCAGCAGTTCCGTGCGCGGACCCACGAACGTCAGACCGGCGTCCGCGACCGCGGCGGCGAGTTCCCAGCTTTCCGCGAGAAATCCGTAGCCCGGATGTACGGCGTCGCAGGCCGACTGCCGGGCCAGCTCAACGATGGCGGCGCCGTCAAGGTAGCCGGCGGCGCCGCGACCGGGCAGTTGCAACGCGCGGTCGGCTCTGGCGACGTGCAGGGAAGCGGCGTCGTCGGCGGTGTGGATGGCCACGGTTTCGATACCGAGGCTGGCGGCGGCATCGGCGATGCGGATGGCGATCTCGCCGCGGTTGGCGATCAGCAGGCGTCTGTGCATGGTCCGGGTCGGCCTCGTCTCCGAAGGGGGGAGGTTACCGGAGATGCGCCCGACGGGGGTACGGGAATTCGCTCAGCCGGTCGGCGTTCTGTGCTGGATGCAGCGGCTACCGAAGGTGTCTTCGCCCAGGTACGTGGACTGAGTCTGGTCAGTCGCGGTACCAGGCGTGAGGGCCGGGCGGAGTCATCCACAGGTGGCTGTACCAGTAGAACACCCGGCCGCCGGCGCGCGCCGGCGCGGTGCATGTGTACTTGCTGCGACCGGTGGGCAGGGGTGCCCGGGCGGTTACTTCGACGACGCCGCGCTCGCGGTCGATCCAGCGCACCTCGGGCGGCCGCTGGCCGCTGACGAAGCAGGCCAGCGCATCCATTGACGCGTCTTCGGCCTCGAGGCGCAGTCGCAGGGTAGGAGCAACCGGTGTCGCGTCGAGAACCGGTCCGACGTCGGAAAGTACCGTCACGGCGAAGGGTCGTGTGCGGAGCTTCTCTGCCAGTCCGTCGGTGTCGGCATAGCGTCCGGCCATCGGAAACCGCGCCAGGGCCTGGAGGTTCGAGGCGCGGCCGACGGGCCCGGACTGCTGACCGAACCCTACCAGACCCAGTTCGGCCGTCAGCTCAGTGAGCGCCGGATCGAACTCGCCGTAGGGGTAGGCAATCGCCCGCAGGGGTTCCTTCAGCTCCTCGTCGAGTCGCTGCGCAGCGGCGCGCATGTCGGTGGCGATGCGCTGCCGCCAGTCGGCCTCGCTTTCGTCGGCGCGGCGCAGCAGATAGTGCGGGTGGCTGCGTGAGTGATTCGCTACCTCGACACCCCGGGCCTCGAGCTCGCGCAGTTCCTCCCAGGTCAGGTAGTTGCCGAAGCCGGCGTCGATGTAGTCGGTGCTCACGAACACGGCGAACGGGTAACCGTGGCGCGCGAGCAGCGGCGCCGCCTGCGAGTACACGGAGCGATAGGCGTCGTCGAAGGTAATGGCGACCGCACGTTCCGGCAGCGCCGGCGCGCTCGGATCCGACAGGGCCGCGATGATGCGGCTGAGCGGGAGCACCCGGTAGTCGTTGGCCTGCAGGTAGTCGAGGTGCCCGGCGAACGTGGCCGGGCTCACCGAGGTGCTCGCCGGCGTGTCCTCCGCCACGTGGTGGTAGAGCAGGATCACCGCATGCTCGGCGGCGGCCGCCATCGGTCCGGCGCCGGCCAGTGCGGCGAGCACGACCGGGAGCAGGGCGGTACGCGTGCGGCAGCGGGGCATCAGCGGGCCATCACCGGGCCACGCCGGTGTCGCGCCCGAGCCCGTTGTAGCGGATCAGCTGCCTGACCTCGTCCACGTAGTCGTCGCTGCGCTCGGAGTAGGTGTGGAGCGACTGTGCCAGGGCGTAGCCGGTGACCCGGCGCCCCTCCGCGCGCAGCTCGGCGCGGCGCTGGCGCAGCAGCGCGTAGTACGGGTGGGAGTTCAGGTTGCGGACGTAGCTGGCGACGGCCGCCGCCGGCGTGCGGAAGCTGCGCACCTCGTGGCGCAGCCCGGCGCGCCTGGCCTCGGGGACCAGACCGCAGCCGGCGTCGAAGCAGCGCTGGCCGAACAGGGCGTTGCCCTTCACGGCGAAGCGCGACGTGCCCCAGCCGGACTCCTTGGCCGCCTGGGCGAGGCCCAACGACACTGGCACCGCGTCGACCCGGACAAGCAGTTCTTCCAGCAGCTGTGGAAGCGGCAGAGCGCCCTTGTCCACCGCGTAGTCCCGGGCGAGCTCGTCGAGCCAGCGCCGATCCCGGCGGTCCGGGGGCTGCTCCGGCAGCCGGCTGGCGATGCGCGCCAACCGCACCCGCAGCTGCATGATGCGGTCGTTCTCCGCCTCGAGCAGCGGTCGCAGGAAATCGAAGAACTCGCGCTTGCGGATTTCGCCCGCCGGCCACTGAGCGAAATCCGGCAGCGGTTCGCGATCTTCCAGGCGTCGCGAGGCGAGCAGCAGGGCGGCCGCCAGGCAGGCGACGGCGACCAGCAGTGGCGCGAGGAAACGGGTCATCCGATGCGGGACCCGGGCTCCGCAGGCCCCTTCAGCTCGACCGTGTTGCCCTCCGGGTCGTCGACGTAGATGGATGGTCCGCGACCCTCGGCGCCGTAGACATGGCGGACTGCGCTCGGCTCGGCGCCGTGACGGCGCAGGTGGGCGCTCAGCACCGCCGGTTCGAAGGGGCTGACCCGCAGACACACGTGATCGAGGTTCTGGGCCCCCGCGGATCGCGGCGCGGCGCCACCGGCGCGCCCCAGGGGACCGTCGACGGCGATCACGTCGATGAGCGAGGCGCCGGCGCGCAGCTGAACGAGGCCGAGATCGACGGCTTCGCGCTCCACCGGGCAGCCGAGCACGTCACGGTAGAAGCTCACCAGCGCGTCGCTGTTGCGGGCGCGCAGCACCACGTGGTCGATGCGCTCGAGCTGGAATGGCACGGACTCGCTCATGCGGCCGTCTCCGGTCAAACAGCTTGCAGCGGAAAATGACACGGCAGCCGGGTCGGTCGCAACCGCCACCGCCGCCCTGGCGGCGCGGCTGCGGCCGGGTGAGGGGCTGTAGTAACATTGCCGGCTTCCCCAGCAGCGCAGCACGGCACGTTCATGGATTCGAAGTCGCCCGCGGCACAGATCACGTTCGACGTATCGCCCGACAACTTCCAGTCCGGCGTCGTGGAGCGCTCGCGCCAGGTGCCCGTGGTGCTGCTGTTCTGGGCGCCCGAGGTGCTGCCTTCCGCCGAGATCCGGCGGGATCTGGAGAATCTGGTGAAGGGCTATGGGGGAAAGGTGCTCCTCGGTCTGGTGGACGTCTCACGGGACCCGACGCTGGCCCAGCACCTGCGTGTGCAGGGGCTGCCGAGCATCCGCGTGGTCCAGGACGGCCAGCTGGTCCACCAGCTCGACGGTCCGCAGCCGGAGAGTGCGCTGCGCGGGCTGCTGGATCAGCTCACCATGTCATCGGCCGAGCTGCTGCGCGAGGATCTCGCCACGCTGCTCGAGGCCGGCGAGTTCGATCGAGCTCTGCAGTTCCTGCGCCAGGCCATTCAGGAAGAACCCCAGAATCAGGGCTTCCAGGTGGAACTGGCCGATCTGCTGGCGCGTCAGGGAGACGTCGAGCAGGCGCGGCGAGTTCTCGACGCGGTTCCGGAAGGCACCGACGAACGGGATCGTCCCCAGGCCCGCATCGAGTTCCTCGAGGAAGCCGCCGGGCTGCCCGCGGCGGAGGAACTGCAGGCACGGCTGGCCGGCGACGGCGGCGACCTCGAGGCGCGCTACGGCCTGGCGGTGCGGGCCGCCGCGGCCGGCGACTACCAGCCGGCGCTGGATCAGGCGCTGGCGATTCTGCAGGCGGACCGCACGTTCCGCGACGACCTCGGCCGGCTGACCATGATCCGGGTGTTCAAGCTGATGGGCAAAGGCTCCGAACTGGCCTCGCAGTATCGGCGCCGGATGTTCAACTTCATGCACTGATCTCCCCGCGCCGGGCGGCTCCGGGCGCGTGCGGTGCCGGCGGCCGATGTGACCCAGGTCCCGGCCTGGACGCCAACCGTGACCTATGCTTGCTCAATTGATCGGTTTCCGGCGAGTGACGGCATGGACGCGCAGGAGCGCTCACCACTGATTCTCAACTGGCACGACCGGCGGGCCGTGCTCGACGAACGTCGTGGAACCGTCGCGCTCGGTGCGCTGGAGACCTCCGGGCTGCAGGTGGCCGGGCCGTTCACGTCCCGCCATCACGCCACCATCGAGCGCCGCAAGCACGACTACGTGCTCGTGGATCACAGCACCAACGGTACCTTCGTGCAGACGGAGGACGAGCGCGTGGCTTTCGTCCGGCGCGGCGAGGTGCGGCTCTGGGGCGAAGGCTGGATCAGTCTCGGCGATCCGCTGTCCGAGGATTCCGCCATCCGCTTTCGCCACGGGTAGGTGGCTCGAAGCATGCAGAGACTCTGGAACAGCGCGCAGCAGACCCATCGCGGCAAACGCCGGCGCCACAACGAGGACGCGGTGCTCAGCCGTTGTTCGGACCGACTCTGGGCGGTGGCGGACGGTATGGGCGGACATCAGGCCGGAGAGGTCGCGAGTCAGGCGATCACGGCGGCGCTGGCGGGTGTTTCCCTGGTCGGGACCCTGTCCGCGCAGGTGGACGCGGTGGAGGACGCGCTGCTGACGGTCAACGACGAGCTGCGCCTGCACGCCCGTGCCCAGGGAGCCGCCACCACCATCGGCAGCACCGTGGTCGCGATGCTGACCGACGACGAGACCGGCGTCGTGCTCTGGGCCGGCGACAGCCGCCTCTACCGGCTGCGCGACGGTCGTCTGGAGCAGATCACCCGGGACCACAACCCGGTGAGCGATCTGCTCGACAGCGGCGCGGTCTCGGAAGAGCAGGCGCTGGCCGCTGACACCAACATCATCACCCGTGCGGTCGGCGGACAGCCACGGCTGTTCCTCGACGTGGCGGTATTCGACGTGCGGCCGGAGGACACCTACCTGCTGTGCAGCGATGGTCTCTACCGGGAGCTGTCCATGCAGACCATGGCCGACCTGCTGGCCGCCGGCTCGCTGTGCGGCGTCGCCGACCAGCTCCTCGAACACTGTCTCGCGGGGGCGGCGTCGGACAACATATCGCTGGTGCTGGTGCGGCCGCAGACGACCGGCGCCGAAGCCGGCGAGCGCGGGTGGGCGGCATGAAGGCAGCTGCCGGGGACGTCACGGTTCTGCGCTCGGACCTGAGCCTGTCCGGCAGGCCCGGAGGCGGCGGCGCTACCGCGCCGCGGGTTCTCAAACAGCGCTTCGTGCTCGATGAAAAGCTCGGCAGCGGCGGCATGGGCACCGTGTTCCGGGCCAAGGACCTGCGCAAGGTCGAGGCCCGCGACCGCAACCCCTACGTGGCGGTAAAGGTTCTCAACAACGACTTCCGCGAGCACCCCGAAGCGTTCATCGCGCTGCAGCGCGAAGCGGCGAAGTCCCAGGGACTGTCCCACCGCAACATCGTCACGATTTACGACTTCGACAAGGACGGCGACGTTCCCTTCATCATCATGGAGCTGCTGGAAGGCCAGGAACTCGCGGAGAAGCTGCGCGCGTTTCCCACCGGCCTGCCGGAGGACATGTTCTGGCCCATCGTCCGCTGCATGTGCGACGGCCTCGAGCATGCTCACGAAAGCGGCCTGGTGCACGCGGACTTCAAACCCGGCAACGTCTTCGTGGCGCCCAATCACAGCGCGAAGATCCTCGATTTCGGCATCGCCCGCGCGGTCCAGATCAACCAGGCAACCGGTGGCTTCGGTGACGACTCCGTGTTCGACCCCACCCGGCTCGCGGCATTGACGCCGGCGTATGCCAGCCCGCAGATGCTCGACGGGGCGGAGGCGGAGGTCCGTGACGATCTGTTCTCCCTGGGCGTGGTGATCTACCTGATGCTCACCGGCCTGCATCCGTTCGGTCGGGTGCCAGCCAACGAGGCCGCGCGCAATCGCCTGCGGGTGGAACGACCGCGCGGGCTCAGCCGCCGTCAGTGGCGCGTGCTCGAGCGCTGTCTGGCCTTCGACCGTGACCGGCGCCCGGCGTCGGTGGCTGAGCTCAAGGAGCATCTGTTTCAGCCTTCGCCGTGGCGCTCGCGGACCGCCGTGGTGGCGGTGCTGGCGGTGCTGGTGACCTTTGCCGTGAGCGGGATCAAGGAAGAGGCGGCGGTGGAGGAGGCGAAGGTCGAGGTGCGTCAGAGCACCCTGGTCGACGCCCAGCTGGCGCGTCTGGAGACGTTGCTCGCGCAAGCGGAAATCGATGCGGCCTGGGAAGCCACGGTGGCGGACGAGGTGGCCGGTCTGCTCAATCTGCGCCAGGCGGGCGATCCCGAGCCGCCGATCGTCGCCCGGGTGCGACAGCGCTACTTCGAATCGGTGGTCGCCAGCGACGATCCCGGCGAGGCCATGGCCCTGCTGCAGCGCGGCCGCCAGTACGGCCCGATGCCGCGCGCCGAGGCGTACCTGCTGCGTCGTTTCGCGGCCGATGTCAGTGCGCTGCTCGACAAGCCGACGCTGGACGGCGCCTGGCTCGACGCGCTGGACATGGCGCTGTCGCGGCTGGCGGCCCTGTTCCCGGGACGCATGGAACTCGAGGCCCTGCGGCTGGAGACGGTGGCCGTGCTCCAGGCCGAACTGGAACGCAGCCTCGCCGGGGACCGGTTCCCGTCCGCGCGTCGCGCGCTCGCCTACCTGGAAGCCTACAGCTTCACCCCGGAGCTCGTTGATGTGCTGCGCGCGCGGGTGGATCGGGCGGAGCAGCGCTTTCTCGCGCGCCAGGATCGCCAAGCCCTCGAGGCGGAGCGGGAGCAGTTCCGTGCGCAGCTCGATGGCGCCCTGGCCGGCGCCTGCCTGCGCTTCGATCCGGCCCCGGCGGCCGCGGTGCTGCAGCGCTGGGTGTCCCGGCGCCCGGCCTTCGATGCCGAGGGACGCCGTCTGGTCGGCGAGCACGTGCTGCGCTGCGTCGCCCAGCTGCAGGCGCTGGATCGCGAACGGGCCCTGGACCTGAAGACGCGGGCACAGGCCGCCTTCGGCCGGCTGCCCGGGCTCGACGGCCTGCGCGAGGATTCCTGCGCCGCAGAGTATCTGGTCGGCAGCGGCAGTCAGGGCGGGCGCCGTGGCTCCTGCGCCGATCGCCTCGGGGACCTGGGGCAGGGCCCCCGGCTGGTGGTCGTCCCCACCCCCGATCAGCCCGGCAGCTTCGCCATCACCCGCCAGGAAGTCAGCTGGGGTGAGCTCGCCGCGTTCTGCAGGGCAACCGGCCGCTGTGAAGCGAACCCCGCGGCGGATCAACCGGTCAGCGGAATTCCGGTATCCGTCGCCGAAGACTATGCCGTCTGGCTGAGCGAGCGCAGCGGATTCCACTACCGGCTGCCGACCTACCGCGAGTGGTTGCAGGCGGCCCGGGGCACCAGCGATCCCAACCGCAACTGTCTGGTGCAGCTCGGCAGCGTGCACCGGGGGCTGGCGCCGGTGGCGGTGAGCACCGGCGCGCCGAATCCGTATGGTCTGGTGAACGTGCTCGGCAACGTTCAGGAGTGGGTCCTCGACGCTGGCGAACTCAAGGCCGCCGGCGGCGCCTTCCGTGATCCCATCGCCGAGTGCGCGATCACCACCGTACGCAGCCACCGCGGGTCCGCCGACCCGGCCACCGGGTTCCGCCTGGTGCGGGAGGTTTCGTGAGACTGATGCGCCTGTCACCCGAGTGCGTGCGGCTGCGCCGCATGGCGAAGGCGCACGCCGCCGGTGAGATCTCGGAGTCCGAGTATCGTGAGGCCCGACGCGCGGTCATCGACCGTTTTGGCCTGACCGGCGAGGCCGTGGAGGACGACGACACCCGGCCCCGCTGGGGCGACGAGCAGACCCTGCGCAGCCAATCGCCGCTTGCCGGTCGCTCCGGCGTCATGCTGGAGTCGACGGCCGACGCCGACTCGGCGCCGCGCCGCTGGCTGTGGCTGGCGGCCCTGGCTCTGGTGCTCGTGGCCGCGCTGCTCGGGTTGCCCCAGGCGCTCGCCGCCGACGCCGCTGGCTTCGACGTGCCGCCGGTGCGCGAACGTTCGCCGGATCCCGCCAGCAGTCCGCGCCTCGCAGTCGGCGAGGTGCAGGTGCTGTGGGGTGACGCCGGGAGCATGGAGGTTCCGGCGGTGAGTCTGGAAGCCCTGCAATCGCGGGCGGACCAGAGCCTGGCCCGCGTGCGCGCCCGCAACCTGCCGGGTTCCCACGGGTTCAGCCCGAGCGAGCTCGACGAGGTGGCACGGTTTCTCAGCGTGCTCGAGGTACACGATCCGGACACCGTTCTCGATGCCGCCGACGCCCGGGATCTGAGTGCCCTGATCCGCGATCAGAAAGCCCGGCGCGGGGTCTCGGTAGCGCAACTCGAAGAGGTGGCCCGGGACGTGCAGGTGGCGCTGCGCGAGCAGGGGCTGTTCCTCGGCGTCGCCTATCTGCCGGCTCAGCGGCTGGACGGTGGGGTGGCGCAGATCCGGGTGCTGCCCGGGCGCCTGGGCGACATCGTCGTCGAGGGGGGGCATCCGGGACCGGTCACCGGGACGTTCAGCCCGCTGCTCGGTCAGCCGGTCACCCTCACTCAGATTTCCAGCCGTCTGCAGGCGCTCAACGCGCTGCCGGGCTTCAGCGCCCAGGCGTCGTTCGGGCCGGGTGACGCCGTTGGCGAGACCCGGTTGCGCCTCGACGTCCTGGAGCAGCGATCCTGGAGCGCGGGCGTCACCCTGGACAACCATGGCGACGACGCGACCGGCGACCAGCGCATCGGCGTCAGCGGCGCCTGGTTGAACCCCCGCGGCGTCGGCGACCGACTCAGCGCCGGGGCACTGCTCACGGTCGATCCGGACAATCAGCGCTACGGCTATCTCGACTACGACATGCCCCTGGCGGGCGCCTACCGGGTGTCGGCGCGGCTCGGCAACAACGACTTCAGCGGGGACGGTCTGCGGCCCCTGGACGGCGACGGGCTGTTCGCCGACGTGCTGGTGCGGCGCAATCTGAGCTACGCCCGGGAGCGCGCCCTGACGCTGATCTTCGGGGCGTCACGGCATGCCCTCGACTGGGATGACGGCATTTCCCAGCGCGTCACCATGGCCAACGTGGGTCTGGCCGGGCACCGGGTCTGGGACGCGTCGGCGGTCGCCGCCGACGCCGCCGCCAATCTGACCCTGGGGCACATCGGCGGCGACCGTTTCGTCGGTCAGGACGACGCGTTCTGGCTGCTCGAGATCGACGGCCAGGCCTGGATGCCGCTCAGCCTGCCGCTGCTCGACGGCGAGCAGAAGCTGTCCCTGCGGCTTGCCGGACAATGGAGCGACAGTCTGCTTCCGGCGACGCGACGCTTCGCTCTGGGCGGCGCCGAGCGGGCCCGGGCGTTCGATCGCAGCGCTTTTCTCGGCGATCGCGGCGTGCTGGCCGGCGTCGAGCTGAGGGTGCCGCTCGGGCTCGGTGAACTGCTGCTGTTCGCGGAGTCCGGCTATGGCGACGGCCGGGCCGAGGACGAACATGCCTGGGCTCTGGTGACGGACCTGGGGCTCGGCTGGAGCGCGGACCTGGCGCCCGGGTTGTCGACCCGGCTGAGCTGGGCGCAGCCCCTGGCGGCCCGGGGCAGTGGAGGTTTCGACGACGATGGATCGCGCTGGTACTGGTCGCTGCGTTATGCCCACTGATCGGCACTTCGAACCCGGGCGCCCGCGGCGGCGGGCCGCCAACGGGGCGCTGCCCGTACTGCTGCTTGCACTGGTGCCGCTGGTGCCGCTGCGCGCGGCAGAGGCGCCGCTGCCACCGGTCGAGGCTCAGGCGAGCTTTCAGGTGATACACCCTGACGGGTTGGCCGCCCGCCTGCTCGGGGACCAACCATCACCGGTTCGGGAGCTCGATCCCGCCATCTTCACCGACCTCTCGCCGGTGACGGCGTCGGATCCCGCCCTGCAGGTGCCGGAGGATCAGCAGGACGACGATTGAGCGCCGCTGAGTAGAACCGTTGGCCTATGGCGCGGCGCCAGATCTTGTCACCGTCTTGTTACCTCCAGCATGACGCGAGGATTCATGTGAGCGCGCACTAACGGCAGGTCCGCCGGTCGTTATGCACAGGGCGCGGGTTTTGGTTTCCGTTGGGGTGAATTGCCGGTCATCCTTCACCGCGTCGTTTAGGAAGTTATCGTAAACTTTTGAAATATATTGATTTTGTTCTCGCTGATCAAAATATGATCAGCGTGCCGCGTGGCCGCCGTCAGGGCCGGTGGCCGTCCTACTCAGAACTTATCCTCAGAGTTATCCACAGAAAATCTGGAAAACCTCGGCCCGGCCGGGGCGACGCAGGTGTTTCGGTACGACGAACCGAGCCCGCATAATTCCGGCTCCCGGGATTCGAGGATTCGACCATGCCTGCCGGCCCCGACGCGGACGACGAACTGGCGCGCAAACTCGGCGACTACCGCCAGCGCGGCGTGCGGCGCGCGAAGATCGGTCTCACCGACGTCGATGGGGTCATCCGCGGCAAGTACGTCAGCCTGGAGAAGCTCGAGGGCCTGCTGCGCAAGGGCGGCGGCTTCTGCGACTGCGTGCTCGGTTGGGACGTGGATGATCGTCTCTACGACCGTGGCAGCTACACCGGCTGGCACACCGGCTTTCCCGACGCCGACTTCCGCCTGCTGGTGGACACCGAACGCTGGCTCGCGGACGAGGGCTGCCCGTATTTCATCGGCGAGTTCGTCGGCGCCGACGGCGGCGCGCACCCGCTGTGTCCGCGCACTCGGCTCGCTGCCCTGCTCGCACGCCTCGACGCTGCCGGACTGTCGCTGCTTTCGGGCTTCGAGTACGAATTCTTCGTGTTCGCCGAGTCGCCCCACAGCATCCGCGACAAGGGCTTCCGCGACCTGAGGCCGCTGACCCCGGGCAACTTCGGCTATTCGGTGCTGCGCGCGTCCGCCGAAGCGGATCTGTTCAACGGCCTCATGGACTACTGCGCCGACCTCGACTGTGCCCTGGAAGGGCTCCACTGCGAGACCGGCCCTGGGGTCTGGGAGGCTGCTCTGCACGCCCGTCCCGGGCTCCAGGCGGCCGATCAGGCGGCCCTGTTCAAGACGTTTGCGAAGGTCTTCTTCCAGCGCCACGATCTCATCGCCACATTCATGGCGAAGTGGTCGATGCACCATCCCGGGCAGAGTGGCCACTACCACTTCAGCCTGCTCGACCACGATGGCACCAATGCCTTTCACGATCCCTCAGTGGCCCATGGGATGAGCGAGCGCCAGCGCTGGGCCGTGGGCGGGCTGATGCGCTATCTGCCGGAGTACCTGGCGCTGCTCGCGCCGACCATCAACAGCTACACCCGGCTGGTGCCGGGCGCGTGGGCTCCGACCGGCGCCACCTGGGGCATCGAGAACCGCACCGCCGCCGTGCGGGTGATTCCCGGCGGGCCCGGACGCCAGCACATCGAAGTCCGGGTTCCGGGCGCGGACAGCAACCCCTATCTGGTCGCCGCCGCCGTGTCGGCCGCCGCCCTGGGCGGCATGGAAGCGCGAGTCGATCCGGGCGAGCCCGTGTCCGGGAACGCCTACGATCTGGAGCACATTCTCGCTCCGGCGCTGCGCTTTCCGCGTACCCTCGAAGCTGCTGCGGCGGTGCTGGAACGCTCCGACCACGCGCGCGCCGAGCTCGGCGAGGAGTTCGTCGACCACTTCGTCATGTCGCGACGCTTCGAGTGTGCCGAGTACGGGCGCCACGTGAACGGCTGGCAGCTCGAGCGATACTTTGAAATCATCTGAGCCGGGCGCCAGTCGCGCCCGTTGGCAGGAGCCTGGTGGTTGCGCATCGGCATTCTCAAAGCGGACGCCGTGCGGGCGGACTTCGTGCTGCGGCACGGAGACTATCCCGACATGTTCCGGACGCTGCTCGGCGACGGCGCGGCGCTGCCCGCTGGGCATGACGCTGTGGCGTTCGACGAGATCGACGCCATCGCCGGCAGGTTTCCGCCGGCGACAGCGTGCGATGCCTACGTGATCACCGGTAGCCGTCACAGCGTCTACGACGATCTGCCCTGGATCGGGCCGCTGGCCGGGTTCGTCGAGGCGGCGCTGCGCGTCGGGCGGCCGGTGGTCGGTATCTGTTTCGGACACCAGCTCATCGCCCACTTCTTCGGCGGCGAGACCCGGCGGGCGCAGAGCTGGTGCGTGGGCGTGCACCGGGCCGTGGTCGCGAGTCGCGAGTGGTGGATGGAGCCGCGGGCCGACGACGTCCGCCTGCTCGCCAGCCATCAGGACCAGGTGGTGCGCCTGCCGGCGGACGCGCGGCCGTTCGCGGTGGGGGACACCTGCCCGAACGCGGGCTTCGTGCTGGCGGCCGCTGGCGGCCGCACCGCCGAGGCGCTGACGTTCCAGGGCCATCCGGAGTTCACTCCGGGTTACGCCCGTGACCTGCTCGCCAGCCGCGAAGAAGTGCTCGGCGAAGCGGCTTGTCGCGCGGGACGGGCATCCCTCGCCCGCGATCACACCAACCACCGGGTGGTGGCTGCCTGGATGCTGCGATTCATGGGAGGCGGCCTATGACCGGAGTCGGGCGTCGACGCCTGCTGCCGCCGCTGCTGGCCGGCTTCATGCTGCTGCTCGGCAGCGGCTGTAGCGTGCAGATGGCCTACAACAATCTCGATCGGCTGGCGCGCTGGTCGATCAGCGACTACATCGACATGACCACAGATCAGCGCGGCTATTTCGACGGCGCCCTGGACGAGCTGTGGTACTGGCACCGGCGCAACCATCTGCCCGAGTACGCCACCTTCCTCGAAAGCCTGGGCCCGCGGTTCCTCGACGGCACCACGGAAGCGGAAATGCAGGCGGTGGTGGACCAGGTGTTCGTGTGGGGTGCGGAGGTTCAGGCGCGCGGCATGCCGGTGGCCGCCGAGCTGCTGGGGTCGCTGAGCGATGCGCAGGTCGCCGAACTCGCCGACAAACTGGAAGCGCGCAACGTCGAGATCGCCGAGCCCGAGGCCGATCTGACCCGGGAGCAGGCCCAGAAGCAGTGGTCGGAGGAGTTTGCCGATCGCTTCAGCCAGTTCTCCGGCCGCCTCAGCGGGGTGCAGCGGGCCTACCTCCGGCAGCGGGCCGTGAGCTACGCGCCGGACCTGGTGATGTGGGCCGACTACCGGCGGCGCTGGCAGAAGGATTTTCTTGCGCTGCTCGAATTCCGCCAGGACGTGGACGGGCTCGAAGTCGGCCTGAGCCAGCTGACCGACAATCGCGAACGCTATTTCAGTCCGGAGCTGGCCCTGGCCGATGCGCAGAACGTTGCGCTCTACCGGGAGGTGAGCGTGTGGTTGATCAACAGCCTGACGGAGCGGCAGCAGGCGCGGTTCGTGGAAAGTCTGAACGACCTGGCCGACGACTTCCGGACCCTGGCGCAGCAGGAGCGTGGCGCGCCGGATGGCGCGCCGCCCTGTCTCATGCGTTGCTGACGTTCTGCGCGGCGCGGTGGCGGCCAGCCGCCGCGGTTTTGGCGAGCGGCCGTCCTACAGCAGGCTGCGCAGCATCCACGCCGCCTTTTCGTGGGTGGCCATGCGCTCGGCGACCAGGCCGACGGTGGATTCGTCACCGGCTTTCTGCGCCGAGGGAAGAATCTCCCGGCAGGTGCGGACCACGATCTCCTGGGCGGTCACCAGATCGCTCACCATCGCCTCGGCCGCGGGCGCGCCGGGCACTTCCTCGATGGTGGTCAGTTCCAGGTATTCCCTGAACGTTCCCGGCGCCGGATAGCCGAGGGTGCGGACCCGCTCGGCGATGTCGTCGACGGCCTGGGCGAGTTCCGTGTACTGCTCTTCGAAAAGCAGGTGCAGGTCGCGGAAGCGCGGACCGGTGACGTTCCAGTGGTAGCTATGCGTCTTGAGGTACAGCGTGTAGGTATCGGCCAGCAACCGTATCAGCCCGCTGGCGATCTGCTCGCGGTCGTCCTGGTCGATGCCGATGTTGATGTCCTTGGCGGTCATGGCGGTTTCCTTTGCGTGTCTGATGACCGGCGGAATTGTGGATCAACGGCATGGATCAGTGAAATGGTTAATATCTTTTCTGTTGATAGACAGAGCCTATGGATCATCGGCCAGGCGCGCGCGGTTCGCGCTCATCGAGCAGGATCCAGGCGACCAGATACAGCCCGATCGCCAGCTTGGGAACAAACAGGCCCGCCAGAACGAAGCCCACGCGCAGGAATGCCGGATCGGTTCGGAGGCTCGCGGCGATCCCGGCGCAGACGCCGGCGATCCAGCCGTTCCGGCGGTCGAGGAAGTAGCGGCGGCGCAATCTATCCAGGGTCGAATCGGTCATGGGGTCCCTCTCAGAGGCTGAGTGGCTCAGAGACTGAGTGGCTCAGAGACTGAGCAGCCAGTTGCTGAAGGTGAGCGCCGTGCGCTCCATGGGCACCGGCGCCGCGGTTGCGTGGTCCGGAGTCAGGGCCGAGATCGCCAGTCCGAAGGCGATGAACACGACCGCAAGCAGGATGGCGGTGGTCAGGGTGCCGCGGGGCGCCCGGATGCGGGAAACTCGTAACGCTTGGTGCATGGCTCCTGGCTCCAATCCAATTCGGATTCGTCTTTTCGGATTCACATTTCCGGTCCGCATTGACTATTCAGGATTCGTGCCAGCCGTGAGATGCCTGAAATCCGCAGCGTTCGGGCGCGCCCGGCCCAGACCGGGAGCGCCGCTTGGTCGATTTCGCCAACTCTTGGTGGCTCTGGAACCGGCCGCGTCGCCGTTGCCGGGCCGCGGGCGGCGCGGTACAAAGGAGCGCGCCAAACCGTTTGCACGGGAGACAAGCCATGGCAGGTCCGCTGGCCGGGGTGAGAATCGTCGACCTCACGAGCATGATTTCCGGCCCGGTCGCGACCATGATGCTTGGCGATCAGGGCGCCGACGTGATCAAGGTGGAACCGCTCACCGGCGATCTCGTGCGCCATCTGGGCCCGAGCCGGCAAGGGCTGACCGCGACCTTCATTTCCTCCAACCGCAGCAAACGCAGTCTTTCTCTGGACCTGAAGACCGAGGCCGGCATGGACGTGCTGCGGCGGCTGCTGACGAGCGCCGACGTGTTCGTGCAGAACTTTCGCCCCGGCGCCGTCGAACGCATGGGGCTCGGCGAGGCGGCGGTGCGGGAGATCCGCCCCGACATCGTCTACGTGTCCATCAGCGGCTTCGGTGAGTCGGGCCCATACGCCCAGAAGCGCGTGTACGATCCGGTGATCCAGGCGCTGTCCGGTCTCGCCGCCATTCAGAAGGATGGCGCCACCGGCCGGCCGAAGATGGTCCGCACGATCATCCCCGACAAGACCACGGCGGTCACGGCCGCCCAGGCCATCACCGCCGCGCTGTTCTCCCGCGAGCGCAGCGGCGAGGGCCAGCACGTCCGGCTCGCGATGCTCGACACCATGGTGGCGTACCTGTGGCCGGAGGGGATGACGGGCTTCACGTTCGTCGGCCGCGAAGTCCCCGGCTCCCGGGCCCAGCTCGCCCAGGACCTGATTTTCGAGACCACGGACGGCTATATCACCACGGGCGCGGTATCCGACGTGGAGTGGCAGGGCATGTGCCGGGCGCTCGGCCACGAGGAGTGGCTCGACGACCCGCGCTTCCGCAGCGCCCAGGACCGGGTGGTAAACGTCAGAGAACGCCTCGAACTCATGGCCGAAGCGCTGCGCCATCGTCCTGCGGCCGAATGGCTCGAGCGGCTCGACGCCGAAGGCGTGCCGTGCGCGCCGGTGCTCGAGCGCCACGAGGTGTTCGAGCACGAGCAGGTGAGGGTCAACCAGACCGTCGCTGAACACGACCATCCGGTGGCCGGGCGCATCCGTCAGCCGCGTCCGGCGGCGCGATTTGACCGCACCCCGGCGGCCATGACGCGGCACGCGCCGTTGCTCGGTGAGCATTCCCGGGAGATCGCCGACGAGCTGGGTCTGGATGCCGACGCGCTGATCGCCGCGGACGCCCTCGGGGTGCCCGGAGACTGAAGCCCCACCCCGGCCGGCCCTGAAGACGTTGTCGATCCGCAGATCTCAGCTAGATTTGTGGTAAGCCGGTCGGAAGTACGCGTTTCATGCCCACGGTCACCTTCGACGTTTCCATCGAGGAATCGCACTCGGTCCTGAAAAAGGTTCTGCCGCTGATGAGTCAGCAGCAGGTTCCCACCATCCCGCAGAACTACGCGGTCTGGTACGACTTCGTCTGTCAGGCCAACCCGGATCTGGTGACCGAGCTGGAGCAGCGCATGGCTCGGGGACTGCGTTTCTCACCGGATGCCTGTCAGCAGCTGTTCGAGAAGTACTTTCTCCAGGAACTGCGCGCGCAGGTGGGCGAGATCCAGTCGGTGATGCGCCGTACGGTCGACGCGACGCTGGACGAGCTCCATGGCATGGACCGCAGCCTGCACGGCTTCGGCGCGGTGCTGGCACGTGCGTCGGCGCTCCTGGCAGAGCTGCCGGCTCCCGAGGTGCTTGCCGCGCTGGTGACCGAACTCGGCGACGAAACCCGGACCACCCAGGCGCGCAGCGCGGCCGCTGGCAACACCATCCGCGCCATGCGCACCGAACTCGAGGCGCTGCGCGTGCAGGTCGACGCGCTTGCGCGGGATTCCCGTCAGGACTCGCTCACCGGCGTAGCCAACCGCCGCGCCCTGGACGACGGTCTGCGGCGCATGCTGGCCGAGGTCGCCGAAAGCGACGAGGAGCTGTGCCTGCTGTTCGTCGACGTCGACGGTTTCGCCGCGTTCAACGACAGCCACGGTCGGCCGGTCGCCGATCAGGCGCTGCGCTATCTGGCTCAGGAACTCGATCAGTGCGTGAAGGGCCGCGATCTGCTGGCCCGCTACGATGGCGCCACTTTCGCGATTCTGCTGCCAGCGACGTCTTACAACGGCGCCATGATGCTGGCGGAGAGCATCCGCGCGATCATCGAGGCCCAGGTGGTGGAGACCGATTCCGGCCTCGACATCGACGAACTCACGGTCTCCCTGGGGGTTGCGCAGTGCCGCCCCGACGACACCGAACAGACGCTGATCGCGCGCTCCGATGCGTGCCTGCGTCAATCCAAAGCCACGGGCCGCAACCGGGTCACTGGAGAGCGTGACCTGCGCGGCTGACGTTCCGTACGGTCCACTAGCCACACCGCCCGGACCCGGTAGAATGCCGGGCTTTGCTTTCCGGAGCCCGCCTGTCGTGTCGTGTCCCGCGAGTACCGTGATGTCCGGCCCCCGATGCGCCTGACTCAGGGCATTCACCGCGCCGTGCAGCTTTACGCCGAGCGTCCGGCGCTGCTCGCCGGCGACGAGCGCCTGACCTGGCGCGAGTTCGCCGACCGCATCGCCCGCTTTGCCGGTCTGCTGATCGCGCACGACGTTCGACCCGGCGACCGGGTGGCGATGCTGGCCGCGAACTCGCCGCGCTACGTCGAGTTCTACTTTGCCTCGCTCTGGGCGGGGGCGGTCATGGTGCCGGTGAACGGTCGCTGGGCGCTGCCCGAGAAGGTTCACTGCCTGCGCGACTCCGGCGCGCGCCTGCTGCTGGTGGACGCCGCTGCTCATGACGACGCCGCGGCGCTGCGCGCGCAGTGTCCGGAAGTCGCCCACGTGATTCACGCCGACGCCGGCGACCCCGGGCCGTTCCCGGCGCTGGAGGCGCTGCTCGCAGCGCAGCCGCCGGTGGCGGACGCCGAGCGCGGCGGTTCGGACCTGGCGGCGCTGTTCTACACCGGGGGAACTACCGGGCGCGCCAAAGGTGTGATGCTGACCCACGACAACTTCATGGCCAACGCCATGACGGCTCTGGTCAATCTGGGCATCCGCGAACACAGCGTGCACCTGCACGTGGCGCCGTTGTTTCATGTTGCCGGAGGGTCCCGGCTGTTCACCACCACGGTTGCCGGCGGCACCCACACCACCATCGCACGCTTCGAGCCGGAGCTGTTTCTCGACGCGGTGCAGCGCTTCCGCGTGACGGTCACGGTGGTGGTGCCGGCAATGCTGAACGCGCTGCTCGACTTCCCTCACCTCGAGCGCTACGACCTGTCGAGCCTCGAACTGCTCACCTACGGCGCGTCACCGATGCCGGAAGCGCTGCTGCGCCAGACCATGGAGCGGCTTCCCGGAGTCCGCTTTCTGCAGTCCTACGGCATGACCGAGCTGTCCCCGGTGGCGACCAGCCTTGCGCCGCGCTACCACGTTTTCGACGGGCCCGACGCCGGCCGCGTTCGTTCTGCCGGCCAGGCGGTGTTCAACGCCGACGTCGCCGTGATGGATGGGGACGACCGGCCGCTTCCGGTGGGCGAGGTCGGCGAAGTGTGCGTGCGCGGACCCATGGTCATGCAGGGCTACTGGGGACAGCCCGAGCTGACGGCCGAGGCGCTGCGCAACGGCTGGATGCACACCGGCGATGCCGGTTACCTGGACCGGGACGGCTTTCTGTTTCTGGTCGACCGGGTGAAGGACATGATCATAAGCGGTGGCGAAAACGTCTACTCGGCGGCGGTGGAAAACGTCATCCATCAGTTTCCCGGCGTGCACGAATGCGCCGTGATCGGCGTGCCCAGCGAACGCTGGGGTGAGGCCGTGCACGCCATCGTCGTGCCGCGCGCTGGCGCTGCCATCGATCAGGAGGCGTTGCTCGCCCACTGCCGCGCCGAACTGGCCGGCTACGAGTGCCCGAAGAGCATCGACGTGCGCATGCAACCGCTGCCGCGCAGCGGCGCCGGCAAGGTGCTCAAGACCGAACTGCGCCAGCCGTTCTGGGAACGCCAGAACCGGGGCATCCATTGAGCTGGCCGGGGCGCTCAAGCGCGGCGCTGGCGCTGTGCTGGCTGACCCTCGGCGGCGGCGTGGCGTCAGGCCAGGAGCAGCGTTCTGCGGAATCCGGAGCGCGGCTGGCGGCGCCGCTGCGGGTACGCAACCTGTCCCCGGCGACCCAGCTGTACGGCCTGCCGCGGGCGTTCGGCGCCCTGGTGCCGTCGGCAACGACCGAGCTCACGCTCCAGGTCGAGCACGCCAACAACTTCACCGCCGGCGGCAGCAGCGGCGCGACGGCCGCGGTGTTCGACGGCGGCACCACGGTGACCGGTCTCACCCTGCGCCGGGCGCTCGGGCAACGTTTCGAGTGGGGCCTGGAGTTACCCTACGTGCACCACGGCGGCGGTTTCACCGACGCCTTCATCGACGGCTTTCACGATCTTTTCGGTCTGCCCGAAGGCGGTCGTGACGATGCGCCGACGAACCGGCTCGACTACCGGCTGGTCAGCGCCGGAGCGACGCGCGTGGCGCTGGACGATGCCGCCGGCCATCTCGGCGACGTTCGCGGCTGGCTCGGCTACCGGTTGCTCCGGGGACCGGGGCGCGAGGCGGTGCTGCGTGGCATGGTCAAGGCCCCGAGCGGCCGGGTGGCCGATCTGTCGGGCTCCGAAGGCACCGACGTGTCGCTGGCGGTCGAGCTGGCGGACTCAGTCAGCCTGGAAGCCCTGGGTCTGACGATGACCCTCATGGGTGCCGCGACCGCCCTCGGCAACGATGCGTTGCCGGGAACGCCCCAGGAGGCGTTGGTCTGGTCCGGTCACTTCGGCCTGCACTATCCACTGACCGGGCGGCTGATCCTGCGGGGTCAGCTCGACGCCCACAGCGACGTGATCGATACCGGCCTGCGTCAGTTCGCCGGAGCCACGGTGCAGGGCACTCTGGGTGGTTCGGTGATGCTCGGGCCGCGCGCCTGGCTCGACGTCGGCGTCAGCGAAGACCTGGCCGGCGCCAGCGCCCCGGACGTGGTGTTCCTGCTTGCCCTGGGCGCCAGCCTGTGAACGCCCGAGACCACCGCTACGACACCACCGCCCGGCTCGGCGTAGACGAACCCGCCACGCTCGCCGGACAGCGGGTCGATGTGCTGGTGATCGGTGGCGGTATCACCGGCGCCGGGGCGGCACGGCACGCGGCGCAGTGCGGACTGCGCACGCTGCTGCTGGAGGCCGGTGACTTCGCGGCGGGGACGTCGAGCCGCTCCACCAAGCTGATTCACGGGGGCTTGCGCTACCTTGCCATGGGCGACGTCGCGCTGGTCCGGGAGAGTGCGCTGGAGCGCAAGAGCCTGCTCGCCATGGCGCCCCACCTCACCGAGCCGCGCTGGATGCTGGTGCCGGCGCGGCGACGCCGCGACTACCTCAAGCTCCGTGTCGGTATTGGCCTCTACGAGTGGCTGGGCGCCGTTCCCCGGGAGGAGCGTCACCGCAACTGGAATCGCCAGGCCCTGGCGGAGGGCGAGCCGCTGCTCGACCGCGAGCGCCTGCCCTGGGCCTGCGTGTATCGCGAGTATCTCACCGACGATGCCCGCCTGGTCCTCGGCACCCTGCGCGGCGCGGCGGCGCACGGCGCGTCGATCTGCAACTACGTCCGGGTGCTGGCAGTGGCGGAAAGCGCCTCGGGCAGCACGGCAACGGTGCTGGACGAGCGCTCGGGCGCGACCTTCGAGATCGGCGCGCGCTGCGTCGTCAATGCCGCCGGGCCGTGGGTAGAGTCGCTGCTGCCGGCGGATCCGGACGCGAGCGGGCCGCGGTTGCATCTGTCGAAGGGCGTGCATCTGGTGGTGGCCCGGGAACGCCTGCCGGTGCGCCACATGGTGATGATGACGGCCGCCGACGGTCGGCCGGTCTTTGCCATCGCCCGCGCTGGCGTCACCTACGTCGGTACCACAGACACCACCCACCAGGGCGGTCCGGAGCACTGGCCGGAGGTTTCCGCCAGTGACATCGGCTACCTCATCGATACGGTGAACGCGCATTTCGCCAGCGTCGCCATGACCGACCGCGACGTGCTGGCGAGCTGGGCCGGCCTGCGGCCGCTGATCAATCAGCCGGGCAAGGCCGCCAGGGAGATGTCGCGTCGCGACGAGATCTGGCGCCGCGGCACCCTGGTCACGGTGGCCGGCGGCAAGCTCACCGGGTTCCGCAAGATGGCGGAAGCGGCCATGGCGGCGGTGGCCGAGGTGCTGAAGCGGGACCTCACCATGCCGACGCCGCTGGAGCCGGTCGCCGGTGGCGACATCGAAGACGTCGAGGTGCTCATCGAGGAAGTGGGCCGGCACTACCAGGTGGACGCCCGGGTGGCTACCCGGCTGGTGCGCCTGTACGGCAGTGAGGTCGGGCAGGTGCTGGGTCAGCGGCCGCGGCCGTTGTCGCCCTCTGTGTACGCCGAGGAGGTCTACTGGGCCCTGGACGTGGAAGGCGCCCGGACCCTGGAAGATGTGGTGTATCGACGGCTGCGGGCCGCCTGGTTTCTGCCGGACGAAGTAGCGCAGGTGGTGGAACGGGTCGCCACGCTGCTCAGCGAGCACTTCGACTGGAGCGAGGGAGAACGACTCGCCCAGATTGCGGCGGTGCGCCGTCGCCTCGCGGACGAGCTCGCGTTTCGCCAGGTACCGGTCTCACCGCCTAGTCGGCGGTCAGAGGGGTGAGCAGGAAGTGGCCGTGGCTCACGCCGATCGGCCGGGCGCGTTCCTCCTGCCAGATCTCCGAGCGGACGTTGGCCACGCGGCGCCCGTGGCGGGTGACGATGGCGCGGCCGTAGGTCGGCTGCGGTCGGCCGGAGCGCAGATAGTCCACCGACAGGTCGATGGTTTTCGGCAGCCGCTCGCAGGAGGTGTCGTAGAGCAGCTGGATCACTGCGGTGATTTCCAGAAACGCGCCGATCACGCCGCCGTGCAGGGCCGGCAGGTTGACGTTGCCCACCAGGTCTTCCTTGAACGGCATCACGGTGGTCAGTTCGGTGCCTTTCAGGTCCACCGCGATACCGAGGAAGCGCGCGTAGGGAATGTGCGCGAGGACCGCTGCCATGTCCCGGCCGCGGCCGGCGGCGCGCAGTTCCGCCAGCAGCTTCACGGGCCGACGTGCGCCCGCGGCCGGTTGGGCGTGCCGAGCATGAAGCTGGCCACACAGGTGGCGATGGGATCGTCCGCCGTGCTCTGGTAGGCGGTGGCGCGAACGAAAGCAATGTGCCGGGTGCGTTTGAAGCAGACGGCTTCGGCGAAAATGTCCCGTGCCGGTTCGGCGGCGGCCAGGTAGTCGATGCGCAGGTCCAGGGTTGCCATGGAGATCGAAGCTTCGCCCTCGGTCGGGCGCACCGCCATGCCGCAGGCATTGTCGAGCAGCGCCGTGAGCACGCCGCCGTGGACCACGCCGGTGTCCGGGTCGCCGACCAGGTGCGCCGCGTAGGGTACCCGTACCACGCAGCCGGCATCGTCGTGACGCACGAGCTGCATGCCGATGGCGCGGGCGTGGGGAATGGTCAGCAGATGATCTTCGAGGCCTTCCACGGCTGCGTCCGCCCCTACCGCCGCGGCCGACGAGCCCGATGCGGGCCCCCGGTGACGGGCGGGGTGCGGATGGTACACTCCGATGTTCGCAATTCAGACAAGCCTATTCGGAGGGACTTGCGATGGCAATGCAGCACACACCTCTGCTCATGTCCAATATACTGGATCGGGGTGCCAAGGTGGCGCCGAACGAGGAAATCGTCACCGCCACCGAGAACGGCGTGCGCCGTCAGACCTACAAGCAGACCCGTGATCGTGCCCATCAGCTTGCCCATGCCCTGGCGGATGCCGGCATCGGCATCGGCGATCGCGTGGGCACCTTCATGTGGAACGGATCGCGCCATCTCGAGGCCTACCACGCCGTGGCCGGTATGGGCGCGGTGCTGCACACGCTGAACATCCGACTCTCGGACCACGATCTCGAGTACATCATCGATCACGCCCAGGACAAGGTGATCATCGTCGATGCCGACGTGCTGCCGTTGCTCGAGAAGCTCAACGGCCGCATGCCCAGCGTCGAGCGCGTGATCGTGGCCGTGGAGGATGGCTTCGAGGACTGGACCACGGAGCTGCCGAACCCGGTGGACTACGAGGCGTTCATCGCCGGCAAGCCGACCGACTACGACTGGCCGCAGATCGACGAGAACTCGCCGCTCGGCCTGTGCTACACCAGCGGCACCACCGGCAATCCCAAAGGGGTGGAGTACGAGCACCGCTCCCAGTACCTGCACACCATGACCCAGTGCATGACCGACTCCATGGGTCTGTCCGCCACCGACTGCCTGCTGGGAATCGTACCCATGTTCCACGCCATGGGCTGGGGATTGCCCTGGTCGGCGCTGATGCTCGGCTGCAAGCAGGTGATGCCGCACCGGTTCATGGATCCGAAGCGCCTGATCCAGCTCGTCGCCGAGGAGTCGGTGACCGTGTCCGCCGGCGTGCCGACCATCTGGCAGGGCGTGAAGGCGTTGTACGAGGCCGACCCGGGCCAATACGACCTGAGCGCCCTGTCCCGCGTGACCTGCGGCGGTTCGGCGCCACCGCCATCGCTGATCCGCTGGTACTCGGATCGTCTCGGCGTCGAGATGATCCAGGGCTGGGGCATGACCGAGACCTCGCCGCTGGCGACCCTGTCGCGGCGGGTGATGAAGCGCTCGCAGCTGAACATCAGCGAAGACGATCAGTTCGCCAACGTGGCGAAGGCCGGCCAGGTCATGCCGGGCATCGAGGTGGAGATCTTCGACGACACGTTCCAGCGTCTGCCCCACGACGGCGAGACGGTGGGCGAGATCCTCATTCGCGGCCCGTGGATCTGCTCGGAGTACTACAACGATCCGCAGCCGGAGAAATTCCACGACGGCTGGCTGATCACCGGCGACGTCGGCAAGATCGATGCGGAGGAATACCTGATCATCAGCGACCGCTCCAAGGATCTGGTGAAGAGCGGCGGCGAGTGGATCTCGTCGGTGGATCTGGAGAACCACATCGTCGCCCTGGACGGCGTCGCCCAGGCCTGCGTGGTCGCCCAGCCGCACCCGAAGTGGGATGAGCGGCCGGTGGCCCTGGTCGTGCTGCAGCCACACGCGAAGGTGAGCAAGGAAGTCATCCTCGAGCACGTGGCGAAGAACTTCGCCAAGTGGCAGCTGCCGGACGACGTGCTGTTCGTCGACGCCATTCCGCTGACGTCCACCGGCAAGATGAACAAGAAGGTGGTGCGGGCCGATCTCGACAGCAAGGGGTACCAGCTACCCGACCTGCGCGACAAGGCGAGCTGACCGCCGCGCCAGAGCGCCACGTCAGTGCGCGGTTGGCTGAAAGCACGGTTTGTCGCGACGTCCCGGCGCATGCGGATTCGGACCCGCACGTGGCTCAGGCAGCATCCGCGCACGCGCCGGTTTCTCTCCCGCACCGGCAGCCTGGACGTGGACGAGTTCACCCTGGCGCGCGGCGTTGCGGCGGGCCTGTTCATCGCGCTGACGCCGACGGTGGGCGTTCAGACGTTGCTGATGCTCGGCGTGTCGATGGTGCTGCGCGCCAACTTTCCCGCCGCGTTCATCGTCTCGTGGATCAGCAATCCGCTGACCGTCGCGCCGCTGTACTATCTCTTCTACCAGTTGGGTGGTTACCTGATGCGATTTCTGCCGGTCCGCTTCGAATCACTGTCGGGAATCGAAGCGGAGCTTGCCGTGGACACCTATGCGCTGATCCTCGGCAGCCTCGCCGTTGCCGTGCCCTTGGCGCTGTCCGGTTACTTCGTGTTTCTCTACGTCTGGCGTCGCTTCGACCTGCATCTGCCGCGGCGCGTCGAGGTGCCGGAGTGAGCCCGGGCGCTGCGCGGCGACGTGCCGTGAATCCGCCTGCCTTGTAATCGAAGGCGGCGAAAGCCATCCTCACCGGCTCAGCTTCCGGGCGCTCGTGACCATGTCCGTCTACGTCATCGTCAATCTCGCCGTCTTTGCCGGGCTGATCGTCGTGCTGGCGCGCCTGCCCCTGGTCTCGCTGTCGCGGCGCATTCTTTCCGGCCTTCTCGCCGGCGTGGTGTTCGGGCTGGCGCTGCAGTTCCTGTACGGTTCCAGCGCCGACGTGATCGCCGGCACCCTGAAATGGACCAACGTGGTCGGCGGGGCCTACGTGAACCTGCTGCGCATGATCATCATCCCGCTGGTGCTGGTGATGATGGTCGCGGCCGTGGTGCGCATGGAGCAGGTGGCAGCGCTCGGCAGGATCGGCGGTATGGTCGTCGGCATTCTGGTAGGCACGACCATGGTGGCGGCGCTGGTGGGCATCTTCATCACCAATGCGTTCGGTCTCACCGCGGAGGGCCTGACCGAAGGCGCGAGAGAACTCGAGCGCACCCAGTACCTCAGTCAGCGTTATCAGGATTTCGGTGATCTGGGGCTCGCGGACATGCTGGTGCGCTTCGTTCCCTCCAACGTGTTCCTCGACATGACCGAAGCCCGGCCGACGTCGATCATCGGCGTGGTGATCTTCGGGATTCTGTTCGGCATCGCCGCGCTCGGAGTGGCCCGGGAGAACGCCGAGCGCGGCCGCGCCATCCGTGAGTTCATCGAGACCGCTCAGGCGATCGTCATGAAGCTCGTGCGCATGATCATGGCGCTCACCCCCTACGGAATCTTCGCCCTGATCACCAAGGTGGTGGCCGGCTCCGACGCCGCCGACATCGTCAATCTGATCAGCTTCATCGGCGCCTCATACCTGGCCATCGGGATCATGTTCGGCGTCCACGCGCTGCTCATCGCTGCGAGCGGATTCAACGTCGGCGACTACTTCCGCGCGGTTTGGCCGGTGCTGACCTTCGCGTTCACCTCGCGCAGCTCGGCGGCCACGATACCGCTGAACGTGGAAACCCAGGTGGACGTGCTGAAGGTGCCCGTGCCCATCGCCAACCTGTCAGCGAGCTTCGGCGCTACCATTGGACAGAATGGCTGCGCCGGCATCTACCCCGCCATGCTGGCGGTGATGATCGCGCCGACCATGGGGGTGGATCCGATGAGCCTGTCGTTCATCGCCGGGCTGGTGGGCATCATCGCGGTCGGTTCGTTCGGCGTGGCCGGCGTCGGCGGCGGCGCCACGATGGCGGCGTTCATCGTGCTGCCGGCGATGGGATTTCCGGTGACGGTGGCGGCGCTGCTGATCTCGATCGAGCCGCTCATCGACATGGCGCGCACTGCGCTCAACGTCAACGGCGCCATGACCGCCGGCGTGCTGACCGGTCGCTACCTGGGGGACGCGGGCATGACCGACCGGCCCGGCGGGATCGCCGCGGCCGGTGGTGCGGACTGACGGGAGTCAGTGATTCGCGACCGGAGATTCCTTGGCCAGTTCCAGGGCCATCTTCGGCAGTTCCTCCCGCAGCTCTTTCAGGGTCCGGGTTTCGGACTCCAGGGTCACGGTTCGCACCGCGACGCCGCGGCTCGCTTTCAGCGTCTGGGTATCCGGCTCGAACTGCCAGGAGCAGAACGTGCGGCGAGAGGGCGTCAGCCAGACGCCTGCAAGGCGCTGGTCGTCGTCGTGGGTGAATTTATGCGGCATGGCGCTGGCTCTGAGTGAATTCCCGCAACCATAGGGTATCCGTCGATTCCTGCCGTGACCGCCGTCAACTATCCGCCGTTCCCGGGCGCCGGCGGGTCGAGGCGTCGACACAGGTCACAGGGCGATGCCCGGGGCCGTCGTGCCGGGTCCAGCGAGCTTCTGCGCCATGTGCGAGGAGACGAAGTCGTTGACCGAGCGGCGGATGTCGTCGTTGCCGCCACACAGGGCGCGCAGCTCGTGCTGCGGCCAGCGCATGACCAGGCAGGGTTGCGTGGCGGTGACGCGCGCACTGGCAGGGCCGCCGGTGCGGAAGCTGATCTCGCCGATGACCGTGCCTTCCTGGCGCGCGAGCGTCGTGGATTCCGGCAGTTCCGCCGCCACCTCGCCCTTCAGCAGGTAGTAGAGATACTCGACGGGCTCGCCGCGCGTCGTGAACTGGAATCCGGGTCTGATGTTGCACCACGTGCCCTTCTTCAGCAGCGCCCGGAAATTGCGCCGGCTGAGGTCCGGAAACTCGGAGTCGTAGAGGAATTGCTCGGTGTCTTCGAATCGCTCGGTCAGCGACGAGATGACGATCAGCGCCAGCATCGCGGCATTGACCAGGACCAGAATCAGCTCGGTGACGACGTCCAGCCAGAGCGGCTCCGCCGGGAATCCGAAGTAGTAGATTGCGTAGCATGCGGAGGATACGACCACCAGGACCCGCAGCCAGACCATGCTGGTCATGATGAACGCCGCCAGGGACGTTGCGTAGCCGAAAGCGTACAGGCCGTACATCAGCACGGTTTCGGTGTTGGTCATCGATCGTCCCCTGTTACCGATACCACGAAGCGCGAGTCGACCGCCGTCTCGTCCGGCTACTCGAGGAAGCTTCGCGCCTCGCGCACGCCGTCTCGCGCGTCGAAGCTGCCGGTCTGCTCGACGACCTGTCGATAGTACCCGGCCGCGGCGGTTCGATCTCCTATCGCCAGCTCCGCGCGGGCGGCGCCGAGCAGCGCATTGGTGCGTTTCGGCGACGCGCGGAGCACGCGCCGGTAGTGGTCCAGGGCCAGTTCGGGCCGGTCGAGCTGCAGCGCCATGTCGCCGAGCAGTTCCCGGGCCGGCAGCACCTCGCCCGGGGTCACCGGATGCTTGTCCACCGAGTCCTCCAGCGCCGCAGCCTGATCCGCCCGCTCAAGCGCGCTGCTCGCGTCGCCTTCCGCCAGGGCGATCCAGGCACCGAGCATGGTGGCCTGCACGGTCACCTGTTCGCGCCAGTAGGGCAGGGTGGTGCCCGGCAGCCGGGCGGCGATGGTCGCGATCCGTTCGCGGGCGGCTTTTGCTGCATCGATCTGACCGCTGCGCGCCGCGCCCAGCCCGCGGGCAAACAGGTTGATGGACACGGCCCACGGGAAGTCGGCCCAGGGGAAGTCGGCGGGTCTCGGTTCCAGCCGACCGGCTTCGCGCCACTGGCGCCGCTCGAGGGCATAGCGCGCCGGTGCGGCCGCGTAGGTGTAGGCCGCCTTGAAGTTCTCCGGCTCTGCCCGGGTGATGCCGTTCAACCGATCGAGCAGCCGGGCCGCGCCGTCGTCGTCGGCCACCTGCAACAGGGCGTACATCAGGTAGTCGATGCTGTGCAGTCCTTCGTCGTAGTGGCCGGGCAGGTGGGCGCGCTCGGTGTATGCGGCGGCAGAGGCGGTGGAGTCCTGATTGGAGTGGATGGCGAGCTGCCAGAGTCCGAGTCGGGTGAAGATGTGCGACGGCATGTGCTGGGCGTGGGCGGAGTCCGGCGCGACCTCGGCGTAGGTCATGGCCGCGCTCAGGGCAAGGTGGGCGAGGCCCGGGTAGTCGTAGCTGTGGATCAGGTAGTGGAGCACGCCGGGGTGATGCGGGGAGCGCTCGCGAGCCCAGTTGAGCACCGCGGCGGCTTCGAGCTGGTTGCGGTAGTCCTTGTCCGTCGGATCCGCCGTCGCCAGCAGCGCGAGCGCGTACAACAGGGCTGCCTCCGGATCGTCCAGATGGTCGAGGTAGACCCGTTTCATGTGCTGCCGGTAGCGCTCGGCCCGCTGCGCGTGGGGTACGCTGGCGTGATCCGCATAGAAGGCGGACAGCGCCTCGACGTAAGCGGCTTCCCGGGGCCTCAGGGTCTGGCGGTCGATGCCGGCGAGCAAGGCTTCGCCGGCGGCCAGGTCAGCGGCGGACGGCGGCACCCAGATCTGGTGCCACAGCGACATCGCCACGCCCCAGCGCGCCATGGCGCAGTCCGGACGGTCCGTCATCATGGCCCTGAACAGACGTTCGGACTCGGGGTATTCGAACGAGTGCAGCTCGGTGACGGCCTCGTCGAAGGCGCCGGCCAGTTCCGCCGCGCAGCCGGATTCGAAGTGCGCGCTCGACGTCTGTATCTCCGCCAGGGCAGCACCGCAGCAGAACAGCGCGCCAGCGCCGATGAGGGTGCGGCGCGTTCCAGCGAGCCAGTGACGCTTGCTCTTTGCTCTGCCCACGGCCGTCGGTCCCCGCCCGTTACTCGCCGGACGCCAGGGTATGCCTCGGTCGGGGCGAAAGCGAGAGGATTCAGGCGGCGCTTGCTATCCGCTGCAGAAGGCGCACATTAGCGTTCCTCTGAGGAGGCAACACCATGTCGAAAATGCAGCGCTCCAACAAGGAAGCGAGAAAACCGCCGAAACTCTCGGCGAAGGAAAAGAAGGCCGCCAAGCGGGACAAGAAGCAGGGCAGCAGCAGCGGCAGCAGCATACTGCCCAAGTAGCTCGGCGCCGGTTCGCGGGGAGGTCGCGGGGTCGACTGTTCGGCCCGGGTCGTTCGTGTCCGGGTGGGTGATCTCCGGACCGTTCATTCCCTTCGAGATTCCGCGAGCGTGATCCGCTGCATGACCCTGCGGAAGCCCTGATAGTCGTTGATCGGGTTGTGCTGGGTGCAGCGGTTGTCCCACAGGGTGAGCGTACCCGGCTGCCAGGCGATGCGGCAGGTGAACTCCGGGCGCACCTGATGGCTGAACAGGTAGTCCAGCAGTCCCGCGCTCTCCGCTTCGGTCATGTCTTTGAAACGCACGGTATGGGCGACGTTGACGAACAGCGCCCTGCGGCCGCTTTCAGGGTGGACTCGCACCACCGGGTGCTCGGCTTCGTGGGTCTCGGATGCGGTGGCCAGACCCTGACTCGCAATCCGGTCGTGGCGGGTGGCGCTGACGTCGGCCTTGGCCGAGGAATTCACCGCCACCAGCCCGTCGAGCAGCGTCTTCATACCCGCGGACAGGGTCTCGTAGGCCAGGTACATGTTCGCGAACAGAGTGTCACCGCCGGCCGGGGGCACCTCCCGGGCGAGCAGCATGGACGCCATGGGCGGATTCGCCAGATACGTGGTGTCGCTGTGCCAGATGCCGCCGAAATTGACGGTCTCGTGTTCCAGCTTCTTCACCTCGATGATCTCCGGATAGTCCGGGATGCCTTTGACAAACGGGTACTCCACCGGTCGGCCGATGCGGCGCGCGAAGGCCAGGAACTGCTCCGCCGACAGCGCCTGGTCGCGGAACACGATCACCAGGTGGTCGAGCCAGGCGGCGCGGATCGCGGCGACTTCCTTTTCGCCGAGCGCGCGACTCAGATCGAGGTCGTGGATCTCTGCGCCGAGGGCGCCGCTGAGCGGGGTCACCCGCAGGTCGCGCTCGTGGGCCGTCATCAGGCGCCCGGATCCTCTGCCCGGGACTTCGATTCGTTGGCGGCGAATCCGTAGATGCCCTTGGCCATGAGCGAGGTCTCGCCGTCGCGGCGGCGCTGGTATACCTCGGCGCGGATCGCGTGCGCGCGGCGCGAGTCCGGTTCCGCCAGCACCGCCATCTCCGCCAGGTGGCAGGCGAGGCGCGGGTCGTCGTCGGCCAGCGCCAGGGCGCGTTCGGCCAGGGTCAGGGCGCCGCCTGCGAGATCGGCGATCTCCCGGGCCAGCGCGCCGTCCCGGGCCGGTTTCAGGTGCGCCGGGTTGCCGTCGTACCAGCCGCCGTAGAGCCGCCAGATGTTGCGGACGATGAACTCGGGTTCGTCGTACATGGGCCGCAGGTACGGCTTTTCCAGGACCGCAGGATCGATGGAAACGCTGTGTACGATGTCGGTCAGGCGCGCGCCCTGGTTCATCAGGACCAGAGTTTCCCGCACCAGATGTTCCAGCGCGTCGGCCACGTCGGTGAGCACCATGCGGATGCGCTGGGCCCCGGCGATGGGCAGGCCGTGGGCGGGCAGGAACAGCTCGGCGTTCTGCGTGGCCATGGCGCGCATCGCCCGGGCCCATTCGGCCGGGTAGCGCTGCACCTTCTGCGGGTTGCCGGCATTGGGGAAGTTCCAGATGAAGAAGTCGCCGGCGCAGATTGCCTTGTGCGCCGGAATCCAGGCCCAGGTGTGATCGTCGGTCTCGCCCCGCGCGTGGTTCATCTCGATGTCGAGCCCGCCGACGTCGAGAATCAGAGTTTCCCGGTACGTCAGATCCGGCTTCGGCGAGCTCTCCGGCAGAAAGCTCTGCGCGCTGACGCCCGCGATGTCGTAGCCACGGCGGCGGAACTGGCCGAACTGGCGCTCGTTGATGATCTGGTTGTAGCCGTTGGTCAGATTGTAGCGATCGAAGCGCTTCGGCACGTTGGCGTGACCGGCCACGCGCGGTCGCGGGTCGCCGGCCATTTCCGCGTCGGCGATGAACGCGCCGCAGCCACCGACGTGGTCGACGTGCCCGTGGGTGTAGACGATGGTGTTGAAGCGCTTCCGGCTCCAACCGCGCAGCGCCTCCACCACCCGCGGTCCGCCGGCGGGGTTGGAAGTGTCGAAGGTCACCAGGCCGTCGTCGGTGTCGAAGGCGATGCAGTGGGAGAACGCTTCGACCATCGCCACGCCATCGGCGATGCCGGAGAGCTGGTGGTTGATGCGGTTGATGGGGCCGACGTTGTCGGCGCTCTCGCTGCCGTCGAGAATTGCCGACGACATCTTCAGCAGATCTGCCATGGGTCACCTGTAGGTCGGATTGTGATCATCGATGGGCGACGATCTCGTAGAGCGGCAGCATGCGCCCGTCGATGCTGTCGGAAGGCCGCTCGCCGATCAGTTCGGCGCCGGCCGCCTCGTAGAATGGCGCGGCGTTCGGGTCCGCCTGGATCACCAGACGGGCGAGTCCGGAATCCCCGAATCGCTGCAGCGCGTGGTCCATGAGCGCGCGCCCGTAGCCGCGGCCGATGTGCTCGGGATCGACGAACATGGCCTCGAGTTCCATGGCATCGGGCGAGACCTTGACCAGGGCGTAGAAGCCGCGGATCCCGCCGTCCTCTTCGAGTACGTGGAAATCCAGGGCCCCGACCTCCTCGGGGCCGTAGCTGAGCTCCGCGCGGCAGCGCGCCATGAAGTCGTCGTCATAGCCCCAGTGGGCCTTGGAGCGGAAGGCGAGTTCGCTCAGAAACCCGGCCTCGTCGGTGACGGCGGCGCGAATCTCCATCCGCGCCTCCTCAGCGTCCCTTGTACTCGGGTTTGCGCTTCTCCATGAACGCCTTCGGTCCCTCCCGGGCGTCTTCGGTCTGGAACACCGGGCCCGAGATCCGGCTCTCGATCTTCAGCGCCTCGCGTTCGGGCTGGCCGAGGCACTCCTTCACCGACTGCCGGATGGCCTTCACCGCGAGCGGTCCATTGGCCGCGATCTTCTCGGCGATGGCCAGCGCCCGCGCCAGAGGATCGTCGGCCACGTAGTTGATGAACCCCAGGGCCAGGGCGTCGTCCGCGCTGATCAGATCGCCGGTGAGCAGCAGTTCCATCGCCTTGGCATACGGCATCTGCACCGGCAGGCGCACGGTGGAACCCCCGGCGGGGAAGATGGCCCACTTCACCTCCTGTACCCCGAGCTTCGCCGCCGGTGCCGCCACGCGGATGTCCGTGCCCTGGACCAGTTCCATGCCGCCGGCGATGGCGTGGCCGTTGATGGCGGAAATGATCGGTTTCTCCGGGTCGAAGTTGCGCAGCAGCGCCCGGGCGGCGATGCCGGGATCGGCGGCCACTTTTTCGTCCCATTCGTTTTCGGGCTGGCGGGCGCCGGACATCATCGGAATCAGCTGCCCCAGGTCGGCGCCGGCACAGAACGCGCTGCCGGTGCCCGTGATCACGGCTACCCGCACCTGCGCGTCGTCCTTGACCCGGGACCAGGCCTGGTCGAGGCGCACGGCGACCTCGGGGTTGATGGCGTTGCGCGCGTCCGGGCGGTTCAGAGTGACGATGGCGACGTGGCCGCGGGTCTCAAAGTCGACGAGTGGCATGGGAGTCTCCGTTGCGGGTGTCAGGTTCCAGCGCCGGCGCGGGCTCTAACGCCAGCTCCTGCGCGTCGCGTTCGTCTACCAGCGCTTCGATGCGATCGTAGACGAAGTACAGAAGAAAGCAGGCGCCGCTGATCAGCACGCCGGCCAGCAGAAAATAGTAAAACCAGCCGAGATGCTCGGCCAGCAGTCCGCCTACGGCGGTGGCCAGACCTGCGCCCGCCATCATGGTGACGATCTGGGTCGTGTAATCGGTGGCGGCCTGGGCTTTCGATGCCCACTTGAGCCGTGCCGCCTGGAAGGTCACATCCAGAAACGACGGCAAGGCGATGCCGTTCAGGGTCACCATAAACACCACCATGAACGTCGGCGACGGCAGGGAACCCATCCAGACGATGGGGATCACCGCCAGCAGAATTCCGGCGGCCGCCATCAGCATGGCGCTCTTGTAGCCGAACCGGCCGATGAACCAGCTGGTGGCGGTGGCACCGGCCACCGACCCGATCAGCGTCGCCGGCGCCAGCACCAGGGCCAGCTCGCCGATGCTGAATCCGAGGTCCGACAGGTAGGTGGGATAGAGCACGGGGATGAGCGCGCCGGTGATCGCGACGATGAAGCACAGCGGATAGACGAGACGGCTGTCCGGACGCTTGAGCAGACGTCTCAGGCTCGGTGGCTCGCGCACCAGGGTCGCAGGGCGCGCAGGTTCCGGGCGCAGAATGCCGGGCAGCGAGAACAGCACCAGCAGCGCCGAGGCCGTGGCCACGGCGGCGTCCCAGCCCCAGACCGTGAATACCCAGGGGATGCCGATCATGGCGATGAAGCGCGACAGGTTGCGGCCGATGTCGAGCACCGCGGCGGCCACGGAGCGCTCCTCGTTGCCGATGTTCTCCACCATGTAGCCGTCGATGGCGATGTCCTGCGTGGTCATGATGGTGCTCTTCACGACCAGCAGGGTGATGATGGGCGCCAGGTTGTCGAGGGTCGGCGCGAACAGCGCCAGGGAGAAATACGCCAGGGCCCCGAAGATCGTGCACGGAATGAACCAGGTGCGACGCATGCCCAGCACCGGGCTGCCGGTGCGGTCGACGAACGGCGCCCACAGCGGCCGGATCCAGGTGGGAATGGCCGGCAGCGTGAACACCCAGTACATGTCCAGCGGCAGGCCCTGCTCGCGGAAGATCACCGGCAGGAACAGGGCGATGAACGAGGCCGGAAGCACCTGTCCCATCTGCAGTCCGAGCACGGCGGAAAAGCGCACGGCGGTGGCGCGATCCCGGACCAGATCGCGCGCGCCGAAGCCCGCAGCCTGCCGCTCTCCACCCATGCCGGGAGAGTAACCGATTTTCCGGACCGTACATCGACCTCCGGGCGCCGGTGCTCTACAAATACTCGTGACGGGCCGAATAGAGTGGCGCAGTACGCTAGAATGCCGCGCTCCTCCGTTGCGGCTGCCGCCATGCCCCAGATCGTGGTGGATAATCTGGAAAAGCGCTTCCGCGTGGCCGAGCGTCGGGCGGGGCTGCGCGGTGCCTTCTCCGCCCTGGTGCAGCGACGCTACCGCGACGTCTACGCGCTCCACGGCGTGTCCTTCAGCATCGAGCCCGGCGAGTTGGTGGGTTACATCGGTCCGAACGGCGCCGGCAAGTCCACCACCATCAAGATCCTCTCCGGCATTCTTACCCCGAGCGGCGGGCGCTGCGAGATCGGCGGGCGCGTGCCCTGGAAGGACCGGATCGCCCACGTCTCGCGGATCGGCGTGGTGTTCGGTCAGCGCACCCAGCTGTGGTGGGACCTGCCGGTGATCGAGTCCTTCGAGCTGCTGCGCGACATCTACCGGGTCGGCGCCGGAGACTACTCGCGCACCCGCGACGAACTCGTGGCCCTGCTCGACCTCGAGCCGCTCCTCGACGTCCCGGTGCGCCAGCTCAGCCTCGGGCAGCGCATGCGCTGCGATCTGGCCGCCTCGCTGCTGCATCGGCCCGAGGTGCTGTTCCTCGACGAGCCCACCATCGGCCTCGACGCGACGGCCAAGCTCGCCATGCGCGATTTCGTGAAGATGCAGAACCGCGAACGCGGCACCACGGTGCTGCTTACCACCCACGACATGGACGACATCGAGGCGCTGTGCACGCGTCTGATGCTGATCAACCACGGCACGCTGCTCATGGACGGCACGGTGAACGACCTGCGCAGCGACGAGCGCCGGGTGCTGGTGGACTTCGATGCCGAGCCGGTGCTGCTCGAAGAACACGCGGCGCTGGTGTCCGAGCGCCAGGGGCCCCGGGTGCAGTTCCGGGTCTCTGGCCGGGTACCGGAGTTCGTCGCCGGCCTGTCGCGGCGCTATCGGATTCGCGATCTGGTGGTGGAGCATCCGCCCATCGAGGAGATTGTCGCCGATCTGTACCGGGCGCAGCGCGAGGTGCAGCGCGAGGCGGGGCCGTGAGGCCCTACGCCGCCATCGTCGCGGCGCGCTTCCAGATGCTGCTGCAGTACCGGGCCGCGGCCTTCGCCGGGTTCGTCACTCAGCTGTTCTGGGGTGCGATCAAGGTGATGGTGTTCGTCGCGTTCTTCGAGTCCACCAGCTCTGCCCAGCCCATGACCCTGCCCCAGGTGCTGGTTTATATCTGGCTCGGCCAGGCGCTGCTGGCCCTGCTGCCGTGGAACGTGGACCCGGAGATCGCCGGCCACGTACGCAGCGGCGCTGTCGCCTACGAGCTGCTGCGGCCGCTGCACATTTATGGATTCTGGTTCGCGCGCACCCTGGCGTTTCGCGCCGCGCCGACAATGCTGCGCATGGTGCCGATGCTGCTGTTCGCCTACCTCGGGCTGCCGCTGCTCGGCCTTGGCGCCTGGGCGCTGCCGCTGCCGGCCGGCGGCGGGGCGGCTGCGCTGTTCTGCGTGTCGCTGTTCGCCACCCTGGTGCTCAGCACTGCCATCACCATGGTCCTGCACATCGCGCTCATGTGGACTATCTCCGGCGAGGGCTTCAACCGCCTGATGCCGGGAATCGTGCCGCTGTTCGCCGGGCTCGTCGTGCCGCTGCCGCTGTTTCCGGACTGGCTGCAGCCGCTGTTGTTCTGGCAGCCGTTCAAGGGTCTCGCGGACGTGCCGTTCCGGATCTACAGCGGGCACATCGCCGCTCCGCAGGCGTTGCTCGAGATTCTCCTGCAGGCGGGCTGGTGCCTGGTGATCGTCGGTTTCGGGATGTGGCTGCTCGGGCGCGCCGGACAGCGTCTGGTGGTGCAGGGTGGCTGACTCGCCGGGCAGCCTCGGCCTTTACGCGCGGCTGGTCTCCCAGTCGGTGCGCGCGCAGCTGCAGTACCGCTGGTCGTTTCTCCTCATGGCGTTCGGCAATCTGGTCACCTCCGGGGTGGAAGTGCTCGGCATCTGGGCGCTGTTCGAACGTTTCGGCAGCCTCGGCCAGTGGCGTCTGGCGGAGGTGGCGTTTCTCTATGGTCTGGTCAACGCAGCCTTCGCCGTGGCCGAAGGCCTCGCCCGGGGGTTCGATATCTTCGGCAAGGACTTCGTGCGGACCGGGGAGTTCGATCGCGTGTTGCTGCGGCCGCGCAGCACGGTGCTGCAGCTGGCGGGACACGAGTTCCAGCTGCAGCGGGTCGGTCGCTTGCTGCAGGGCGCGGCAGTGCTCGGCTGGGCCATCTGGGTGCTGCCCATCGACTGGCAGCTTTGGAGGGTGGTGCTGCTCGGGTTCGCCTTCGTCGGCGCGGTGGTGTTCTTCTACGCTCTGTTCATCGCCCAGGCGGCGCTGTCGTTCTGGACCGTGGAGTCGCTCGAGATCATGAACACGCTCACCTACGGCGGCACCGAGACGGCCCAGTATCCCCTCGCCATCTACCGACCGTGGTTCCGTCGCTTCTTCACCTACGTCGTGCCGCTCGGCTGCGTGATCTACTTTCCTTCGGTGGCCATTTTCGGCATCGACGATCCGCTCGGTTCGAGTCGTACCTTCCAGGTGCTGGCGCCGGCGTCGGGGTTTCTGTTTCTCGCCGTGGCGCTTGCGTTCTGGCGCCTGGGCATCCGCCACTACACCTCGACGGGCAGCTGAGCGGTCTGGTGCCGCTACCGCCTGATCCGCACCTCCGCCTCGATCTCCACCGGCACCCCCAGTGGCAGCTCGGCCATGCCGACGGCGGAGCGGGCGTGGGCGCCACGGGTCCTACCGAACACGTCGAGGATGATCTCCGATGCACCGTTGATCACGCCCGGTATGGCGGTGAATCCCGGCGCGACGTTGACCATCCCGAACAGCTTCAACCAGGCGGCGACCCGGTCGAGATCGCCGAGTTCGCGTTCCAGGCTTGCGAACATGGCCAGCGCGACCCGGCGGGCGGCGTCGTAGCCCTGTTCCGGCGTCACCTCGGCGCCCACCTTGCCGAGCGGCCCGGCAATGGCGCCGTCGGCGCCGAGAGGCAGATGGCCGGCGACGAGCGCGCGATCGCCGTCGATGCGCACGAGGTTGAAGGGCAGATTGCCCATCTTCATGGGCTCGGGCAGTTGAATCCCCAGCGCTTCGAGGCGCTGGCGCGGGCTCTCTGAATCGGTCACGGGCCGGTCTCCATCGGGCGGGCGGCTACTGTAACGTATTGATACAGAATCGGCCGGAATGTGTTCCAGGTCACAGCGGGATCTCGACCGCTTCCTATACTGGCCGTTCGCGAAGTCAGGCAGTCTCGCTCATGGTCAACCATCCTCATTCGACGCCGCTGTCGGCTCCGCCGCCGCACGCCGCACCGGTTCCCGCCGCACTGCTTCTCGCTGCAGCCGTTCTCGCCGCGGCGCTGGCCCTGGCGGCGCCTGGCGCCCAGGCCGAGACGCTGTTCGGGGTGTATGCAGGTGCGGGCACCTGGCAGCAGTCGTTCTCCGGGGGCATCGCCTCCGGCGGCGAAAAGATCGACGTCGAAGACGATCTGGACGTGAACGACGATGCCAACAACGTATTCTACGCGGCGCTGGAACATGGGGTTCCCGTGCTGCCGAACGTGCGCATGAACTACGCCGACGTGTCTGGCAGCGGACGCAACCTGCTGACCCGCTCGGTCGAGTTCAACGGCCAGGTGTTCACCCTCAGCGAGGACGTTGCCTCCGAGGTCAACCTCACCCAGACCGATCTCGTGGCCTACTACGAGGTGCTCGACAACACGCTGTCGCTGGACGTCGGCGTGGCCGCGCGCTGGGTCGACGGTGATGTCGAGGTGGCGTCGGCGTCGGAAGTCGCGGGGGCGAAGTTCGAGGGCGTGCTGCCGCTGGTCTACGCGCGGACCCGCTTCGACCTGCCGTTCACCGGTCTGTGGGTTGGTGGCGAAGCCATGGGGCTCGCCTACGATGGCCATCAGCTCCTCGACGCCAACGCCCAGTTGGGCTGGGAGTCGCCGTTGGGCCTCGGCGCCGAGATCGGCTGGCGAACGCTGCGTCTCGATCTCGACGACATCGACGAGATCGACAGCGCCGACATCGACATCAGCGGGCCCTACGCGGCGCTGAACTTCCACTTCTAGCCGGTCGGGTGCCCTATAATCGGGCGCCATGACCTCCGAGTCCGAGGCGCGGCGGGCCCGCGTCGAATCTCTGTTGCGTGATGCGCTGCCGGCGGCGTCGGTCATCGTCGATGCGCGCGCGCGCAAGGCCTTCGAAAGCGACGGCCTGACGGCCATCCGCGAACTGCCCTGGATCGTCGCGCTGCCGGAAACCGAAGCCCAGGTGCTGGAGGTTCTGCGCATCTGCCGCGAGTTCGAGGTACCCGTGGTGCCGCGCGGGGCGGGCACCGGCCTTTCCGGCGGCGCGCGGCCGCTGGCCCATGGCCTGCTGCTCGGACTCTCCAAGCTCAGTGCGATACTCGAAGTGGACGTGGCCAATGGGGTCGCCCGGGTGCAGCCTGGGGTGCGCAACCTGGCGATCAGTGAGGCGGCCGCCGACCACGGTCTCTACTACGCGCCGGATCCCTCCTCACAGATCGCCTGCAGTATCGGCGGCAACGTTGCCGAAAACTCCGGCGGTGTGCACTGCCTCAAGTACGGACTCACGGTGCACAACGTGCTCGGCGTGCGGCTGATCACGTTCGAGGGCGATGTCCTGAACCTCGGCGGAAAGACCTTCGATTCGCCAGGCTACGATCTCCTGGCGCTGACCATGGGCTCGGAAGGCATGCTCGGCGTGGTCACCGAGGTGACGGTGCGGCTGCTGCCGGCGCCGCCGGAGAAGCGCGTGCTGCTGGCCGCGTTCCCGGAGGTCGCCGCGGCTGCCGACGCGGTCGGCGCCATCATCGCCGCGGGTCTGATCCCGGCAGGCCTGGAGATGATGGACGCGCCGGCCATCCGGGCCGCCGAGGATTTCGTCCACGCCGGCTATCCGACAGACGCCGAGGCGATCCTGCTGTGCGAACTCGACGGCGTTGCCGAGGAGGTGGAGGCAGACCTCGCCCGGGTGCGGCGGGTGCTGCAGGCCCACGGCGCCGGCGAAGTCCGCGTGGCGGTGAGCGCCGCCGATCAGGCGCGCCTGTGGCTCGGCCGCAAGTCCGCATTCCCCGCCGTGGGCCGGATCTCGCCCGACTACTACTGCATGGACGGCACCATCCCGCGTGCCCATCTCGCCGACGTGCTCGCGCGCATCGGCCGTCTGGCGGAGGACCACGGCCTGGCGGTGGCCAACGTGTTCCATGCCGGCGACGGCAACCTCCATCCGCTGATCCTCTACGATGCCAATGTGCCCGGCGAGCTCGAGCGCGCCGAGTCGCTGGGCGCGCGAATCCTGGAGCTGTGCGTGGCCGTGGGCGGCACGGTGACCGGCGAGCACGGGGTCGGCATCGAGAAGCTCGATCAGATGTGTGCCCAGTTCGACGACGCGGCGCTGGCTCAGATGCACCGGCTCAAGGCGGCCTTCGATCCCGCCGGCCTGATGAATCCCGGCAAGGCGGTTCCCACATTGAGCCGCTGCGCCGAAGTCGGCGGCATGCACGTGCACGGCGGGCGGCTGCCGTTTCCCAACCTGCCGCGGTTCTGACGTGGGCGGCGGCGATCGTGGGGAAGAACTGTGCGAGGCGCTGCGGGACTGCCGCGGGCGCGGCGCCAGCGTCCGGATCGTCGGCTCCGGCAGCAAGTCGTTTCTGACCGCCGCGGCGGCTTCGCGGACGCCGGACCCGCCGGCGCTGTCCACCACGGACCACAGCGGCGTGCTCGACTACCGCCCGGAAGAGCTCGTGATCACGGCGCGGGCGGGAACGCCGCTGCGCGAGGTCGAGCGCCAGCTTGCCGAAGCCGATCAGCAGCTGCCCTTCGAACCGCCGCGCTTTCACGGTGGCGGCACCCTCGGCGGCGCCGTGGCCTGCGGGCTGTCCGGACCGGGTCGGCCGTGGCGTGGCTCGGTGCGGGATGCGGTGCTTGGCGTGGAGCTCTGCAACGGCCTCGGTGAGCGCCTGCGCTTCGGCGGTCAGGTCATGAAAAACGTCGCCGGCTACGACGTGTCGCGGCTCCAGGTCGGCGCCTTCGGCACCCTGGGCCTGCTCCTGGCGATCAGCGTCAAGGTCCTGCCCCGGCCCGCGGCGCAGGAGACCAGGACGTTCGAGGTCGACGCCGGGGCCGCACTCGAGCTGTGCCGCCGCTGGGCCGCTCGGCCGTATCCCATCACGGCGACGTGCTTTCTCGGCGGGCTGCTGCGGGTGCGTCTGGCCGGCGCCGAGCCGGCCCTGCGGGCGGCGGCGACGGCGCTCGGTGGAGACCGTGAGCGCAACGACGGGTTCTGGGACGAGCTGCGTGACCAGCGGCTGAGCTTTTTCGCGGAGCCCGGGCTGTGGCGCGGTTCGCTGCCGCCGGCGGCAGCCGCGCCGCTGGATGGATGTCTGGTCACCTGGGGCGGCGGCGAGCGCTGGTGGCGTCCGCCGGATCCGGCCGCTGCCGCGGCGCTGCTCGCTGCCCACGGTGGGCACGGACGTCCCTTCGACGACAGTTTCGGGCTGCGCGTGGGCCGCTACGTTCCAGCCGTCGAGCGGCACTACGGCGACCGGCTGCGCCGCGCGTTCGATCCGGACGGGGTGCTCAATCCCGATCTGTCCGTCGGCCAACCGACAGCCCGGGCGCGCCGCGATGCAGACTGAGCTGCCAGCGTCGTTCCTCGCTACCGCGGATGGCGCGCGCGCCGACTCGATCCTGCGCAGCTGCGTGCATTGCGGCTTCTGCAACGCCACCTGCCCTACGTATCAGCTGCTCGGCGACGAGCTGGACGGTCCCCGGGGCCGCATCTACCTGATCAAGGACATGCTCGAAAGCCGGCAGGCGGATCCGCTGACCCGCCGGCATCTGGACCGCTGCCTGACCTGTCGCGCCTGCGAAACCACCTGCCCGAGCGGCGTACGCTACGGCGAGCTGCTGGAAATCGGTCGCGAGTTCGTGGAAGGGCAGCTGCCGCGCCCGGTGGCCCAGCGCTGGCTGCGCCGCTGGCTGCTGGCGGTGGTGCCGCGGCCGCGACGGTTCCGCCGCTGGCTGCGCCTGGGTCGCGCGTTCCGAGTGCTGCTGCCCACGCGGCTGAAGCGTCAGCTGCCGCCGCTGCCGCGCTGGCGCCGTGACCGCGCAGCCCCCGCCAGCAGACCGGCACCTTCGCGCCGGGTACTGCTCCTCGGCGGCTGCGTGCAGAGCGCCAGCACCCCGGAGGTGAACCGGGCGCTGGCGCAGCTGCTCGAATCCCGCGGTATCGATTCGGTTACCTGCGTGGCCGAGGTCTGCTGCGGTTCGCTGGCGCTGCATCTCGGGGCAGCCGGCGAAGCCCGCCAGACCATGGCTGCGAACGCCACGGCCCTGGACGCCGAGCTCGACGGCGTGGAGGCGGTGATCTCGACCGCGAGCGGCTGCGGCGTCACGATCAAGGACTACGGACGCCTGCTCGAGAACCGGCCGGAAGCCGCTGCCGCAGGCCGGGTGGCCGAGCGGACCGTCGATGTGGCCGAGTATCTGCACGGCCTGGGCGAACGCTGGCAGCGTCGCGGGCCCTATCGGCAGGTGGCGTGGCATGCTCCCTGCACGCTGCAGCACGGTCAGAGGCTGGGCAGCCAGGTCGAGGCGCTGCTGCGCGCGGCCGGCTATGAGCTGGTGCCGGTGGCGGAACCGCACCTGTGCTGCGGTTCCGCCGGCACCTACTCGCTGCTGCAGCCGGAGCTGTCGGGCCGGCTGCGGGATCGCAAGATCGGCGCGCTGGAGCGCCATGGACCGGATGTGATCGCCACCGCCAACGTCGGCTGCCAGCTGCACCTGGCGGGCGCGGCGCAGGTGCCGGTGGTGCACTGGCTGGAGCTGCTGAGCTGACGGGCGGATCGACGATGCGGAGTCGAGCATGAGCGGAATCGACTTGAAAAGCGGCGGCCGCCGCACCCTGCCACGCAGCCTGCCGACCCGTCGGCTGCTGCTGCGGGTCCCCACCCTCGACGACGCCGAGGCGGTCAACGAGGCGATACGGGAGAGTTTCACCGAGCTGAACGCTTGGATGGAGTGGGCGGCGCTGGAGCCGACCCTCGAAGATACCCGCACTTTCTGTCTGGACGCCATCCGCCAGCGCGAGGCGGGCAGCGCCTGCGCGCTGCTCATGTTCGATGCCGCCGACGGCAGTCTCGTCGGGGCGACCGGTTTCGCCAGCATCGACTGGGGCGTACCGGCGTTCGAGATCGGCTACTGGTGCCGCACCCCGCTCACTGGGCGCGGCTTCGTTTCGGAAGCGGCGGAGGCATTGACCCGGCATGCCTTCGCCGTGCTCGGCGCCGCGCGCGTTTTTCTGCGCATGGACGACCGCAATGCCCGCAGCTACGCGGTGGCGGAACGCCTCGGTTTCCAGCTCGAAGGGGTGCTGCGTCACGAGGTCCGCGACCACCACGGCCGCCTGCGCAACACCCGCGTCTACTCGCTGCTCGACGCGAACCGGATAGCGGGGTCGCTTCCGATCAGCCCCTGAACGTGCGCCAGCGTTCGCGGATCCGTTCGGCGGCCGCCGCGTCCCCTTGAGCTTCCCGCGCGTCGGCCACCAGCAGCCAGCCCTGACGTTTCTGGTCGTCGCGGTTGCCGGCGAGCGCGATGGCTTTCTGCGCCAGCTGCTCGGCGGTGGCGGGACGTTCGGCCTGCAGCTGCAGGCCCGCCAGCCGCAGCCACAGGGCGGCGTCCCGGGAATTCAGCCGGATGGCCCGCTCCACGTAGGCGATGGCGCCCGCCAGATCGCCGCCGTCGGCGGCCCGCTGGCTCTGCTGCAGCAGTGCCAGGGTCGGGGCTTCGGCGTTGTTCTGAACTGGCGCCGGACGCGTCTCGGCCGGGGCCGGGAGCGGTCCGGGCGGCGGTGCCGGGATCGGTTCGGCAAGCGGCGGCCCGGAGGGGTCCACGACGGGCGGTCGCTCCCCGGGGGCGGGCTGATAGGCGCCGACGCAGCCGCCCAGCGCCACGGCGCCGACCAGGAGCAGCAGGTGGAAACGGGGGCTGGTCAGTCGTTGCCTAACCAAGAGCGCACACGCTCGCCGAGGGACCGCAGGTTGATACCACAGCCCGGCTTGCTCCGCAAAGCGGCGTCGTCCGGCAGGCGCACCGTGACCACCTCCGCGCAGCCGGCGTCGGCCAGCAGTCCGGTGCTGTACTCGACGGTCTGCAGGTGATCCTCGGGGGGGTGCTGCAGCGGCCGCACGCCGAGGTGAGTCATGATCTCGTCCCACACCTTCATGGCGCCGCTGGAGCCCGTGAGACCGGTGGGGGAGTTGTCGTCCTTGCCCACCCAGACCACGCTCAGGTGGGCGTCGTCGTAGCCGGCGAACCAGCTGTCGCGGAAATCGTCCGAGGTGCCGGTCTTGCCGGCGGTGCCGGCGCGGGCGAAGCGCGAGGTGGTGCCGGTACCCATCAGCATCACCGCTTCCAGGCCGCGCCCGAGGCTCTGGGCGACCTCCGGCGCGATGCGCTGCTCGAGGTCGAGACTGTGTCGGGAAATCGGCACGCCGGTTTCGTTGAGCACCGCGACCACGGCCTTCGGCGGCATGTAGAAGCCGCCGCTGGCGAAGGTCCCGTACAGGGTCGCGACCTGCAGCGGCGTCATCGGCTCGGCGCCGAGCAGCAGCGACGGAAAGCGGTTCCCGGGCGGCGATCCGGTGAGCTCGCCGAGGCGGTCCGCCACGGCGTCGACGCCGAGTTCCAGACCCAGCGCCACGGTGGCCAGATTCAGCGAGTCGCCGAGACCGCGGACCAGCGGCACGGGCCCGTGGAACTCGTTGTCGAAATTGCGCGGCGACCACGTCCCCGTGGGCTGCTCAAGATAGATGGGCGCGTCGTTCACGCTGCTCGCCAGGTTGTAGCCGCGTTCCAGAGCGGCGAGGTAGACCACCGGCTTGACCAGCGAGCCGATCGGGCGGCGCGCATTCAGGGCGCGGTTGAAGCCGTCGAATCCGGCGCTGCGCCCGCCGGCCACGGCGAGCACCTCGCCGGTCTGGTTGGCGCTTACCACGACCGCGCCCTGCAGCGAGTCCGGCTCCAGGTCGCGGGTCCTCTCCAGCCGGGTCAGGGTGTCCGCCAGGGCCCGTTCCACCGCGTCCTGGGCATCCGGCTGCAGGGTGGTGAAGATGCGCAGGCCCTCCGACGTCAGCGCCTCTTCCGGATAACCCTCGCCCAGCTCCTTGCGCACCAGGTCCATGAAAGCCGGATGGTACGCACCGCCGGTGCGCGTGCCGCGCACGACCTTGAGCGGCATGGCGTGGGCGCGCTCGTGGACCGACTCGTCGATGAGCGAGCCGTCGAGCATCTTGTCCAGCACCAGATCGCGGCGCGCCAGGACCCGTTCCCGATGGCGGAACGGGTTGTAGAACGACGGGCCGCGGATCACGGCGATGAGCGTCGCGATCTCGTCCACGCTCAGCTCTTCGAGCGGGCGGTTGAAGTAGTACTGGGCGCCGAGCCCGAAGCCGTGCACCGCGCGCTGCCCGTCCTGGCCCAGGTAGATCTCGTTGATGTACGCGTCGAGGATGTCGGTCTTGTCGAATCGTGCTTCGAGGATCACGGCCATGGCGATCTCGCGCAGCTTGCGTTCCACGGTCTGGCGGTTGTCGAGGAAATAGCTCTTCACCAGCTGCTGGGTGATGGTGCTGCCGCCCTGCTGGATTTCTCCGGCCCGGGCGTTCACCCAGGCGGCGCGCAGAATGCCAGTGACGTCGAAGCCGGCGTGCTCGTCGAAGTTCTGATCTTCCACCGCCTTGAGCGTTTCGCGCAGCAGGTCGGGGATCTGCTCCGGGGTGAGCACCAGCCGGTCTTCGCCATGGCTCGGGAAGAAGCTGCCGATGATCAGCGGGTCCAGCCGGACCAGCGGAACCGGCCGGCCGGTGCGGTCGCGCAGTTCGCTGATGCGTCCGCCGTCGAAGGTGAGTTCGACGCGCTGGCTCGCGCGATTTCGTTCCATGAAGCGGAACGCCCGCAGGTGCACCTGCAGGCGCTGGTCGGTGCGCTTGTAGGTCCCGGGCGAGGCAACGCTGCCCATGGGTTCGTATCCCAGCCGGTCCAGCTCGCGAGTGATCTGAGCCAGGTTCAGCGCCGCGCCGGGGTAGAGCTCCAGGGGCTGAGCGTAGATGACAGCGGGCACCGACCAGCGCCGGCCCTCGAAGGTGCTGGTAATGGTGCGGTCGAGGTAGAACAGGTAGCCGGCCACGGCCACGCCGAGCAGCGTGCCGAGCACCAGTCCGGCGAGGGCCAGGGTGCGCAGCAGTCGGCGCAGTCCCCGGGCCGGCTTGCGCGAGCGGCGGCGCCTGCCGCGCCGGCGCTCAGCCACGATGACCGGCGCCCGGGCGCCGGCCTAGACCGACCCGAGCCTCGACTGGGCCGACCGGTATTCGGCCTCGGAGAGAACGCCGGTGTCGGCCAGGCGCTTCAGCTCCCGGCCGTTGCGGTCCGCGCTGTCGTTCACCAGGCCGAGCCAGGTCCCGAGCTTGCGCAGAACCAGCCGCACGCCGCGCCAGAGTTTCGGAAGGAGCCAGCATAGGAGGAGCAGGAATACGACGAAGAACGCCAAGAATACCATGGGATGCTGGAGCGCTGCCCAGAGTCCGGCAAAGACCGCGACGTCCTCGGCGAACGACGCGGCCCAGTTCGAGAACGGCTCCGGGGAGGTGTTGATCAGCACCCGGCTGCCGGCCTTGGTGGCGTGGGTGGCGGCGGTCACGCCGCCGCCCACCAGCCCGGCGGCGATCGCCAGCGCCGGGGTCACGTCGCCCACGGCGCCGGCGGCGAGCGCGGCGCCGGCCGGGATCCGGATGAAGGTGTGAAGGGCGTCCCAACCGGTGTCGACGCCCGGTGTCTTGTCGGCCATGAACTCCACGCAGTACATGAACGCCGCAGCCAGAATGACCATCGGGTCCTGAACGACCTCCAGGGTCGGCGGCAGGTCGATGTAGCCGAGGGTGCCGCCCAGGCCGAGCATTCCCACGGCGGCGTACAGGTTGATGCCACTCGCCCAGGCGACGCCCATGGACAGGGCGACGGTCTGAATCAGCGCGTCGTATTCGGTCACGGTCAGCCTCGTGAAAGCCGGATGTGGAGCGCTGATCTTAGGAGCCGCTAGCTGAACGCAAGCTGAAACGCGGCGCGTTGCACCCGCGTTGCACACGCGTTGCACCCGGAGGGCGCGCTGACGGACAATGCCAGGGTCCTAAGGGGTGGTTTCAACCTGAGACACCGCTCGTGGCCCGTGCACGGAGGTGGACCCTTTGAACCTGATCCGGATAACGCCGGCGTAGGGATAGGCAATCCTCTCGAGACTGCTTTCTCCTGCATTCCTTAGGGCGTTCGTTCAGCAAACGAGGAATTTGCGAGATGAAAGCCCGAAGACTCCTGAACCTGGCCATCCTGGCGGCGCTGCCGCTGGACCACGGCGCCGTTCATGCCGCCGGACAGCCGATCGAAGAGATCGTCGTGACCGGTGAACTGCGCGAGTCACGCCTGCTCGACAGCGCCGCCAGCATCACCGTGCTGAGCCTGGCCGAACAGCGGGCGGGTACGGTTCAGCACCTCGAGGAGGTGCTCGACTGGGTTCCCAACGTCAACTTCGCCAGCGGCGGTGCCCGTGCCCGGTTCGTGCAGATCCGTGGGATCGGCGAGCGCGGGCAATTTGCCGAGCCGCTGAACCCGTCCGTCGGTCTGCTCGTGGACGGGGTCGACCTGACCGGCCTCGGGGTCTCAGCGACGCTGTTCGACGTCGATCAGGTCGAGGTGCTGCGCGGTCCCCAGGGCACGCTGTACGGGGCCAACGGGCTGGCCGGGCTGATCAACGTGCGCACCGGCGATCCGACGCCGACGTTCAGCGCGCGGCTGCGCCTGGATGCCGCCGACTACGATGCCCGGGGCATAGGCGGCGTGATCTCCGGACCGGTGTCCGGGAACCTGGGCTACCGCCTCGCCGCCCAGCGCTATCAGGACGACGGCTTCATGGACAACGTGTTCCTCGGCCGCGACGACAGCAACGCCCACGACGAGCTGACGCTGCGTGGCAAGGTCGCCTGGACACCGGGCGATTCGCAGACGTGGACGTTCACGGCGGGGCTGGTGGATGCGGACAATGGCTACGATGCGTTCTCTCTGGACAACGATCGCAACACTTACTCGGATCAGCCGGGCATGGACCAGCAGAAGACGCGCTACGGCAGCGTGGCCGTGAACTGGGACGTTGCCGACGCCGCAAGCTTCGTCGGCACCCTCGGCGTCGCCCGCAGCGACACCGACTACGGCTACGACGAGGACTGGAGCTACGTCGGCTTCGACCCGGCGGGCTATTCCTCCACGGACCGTTACCTGCGCGATCGAGAGACCGCGTCGCTTGACCTGCGGCTGGTGTCGGGTCCGGCGGGCCGGCTGCTGGACGACCGGCTCGAATGGGTGGTGGGCGTGTATGGCCTCGACCAGACCTCGGACCTGACCCGTCAATACACCTTTGCCAGCGGCGAATTCAGCAGCAGCCTCGACGTCCGGCGGCTCGCCCTCTACGGCGAACTCGAATACAGCTTCAGCGAGCGCACGCGGCTGACCTTCGGGCTGCGGGGTGAACGCCACGACGCCGGCTACCGGAACTCGGACGCCGTGTCCTTCGATCCCGTGGACCACATGCTCGGTGGCCGTCTGGTGCTGGAACGGGACTTCGGCGACGTCGCCATGGGCTACCTCAGCGCGACTCGCGGCTACAAGGTCGGCGGCTTCAACATCACCGGCACGCTGCCTGCGGCGCTGCGCGAGTACGACCCCGAAAGCCTGTGGAGCTATGAGGCGGGCCTGAAGGGGCGCTGGCTCGACGGTCGCCTGAACGCCCGCGGCGCCGTGTTCGTCATGCGCCGCGACGACGTCCAGGTGGCCACGTCGCTCACGGTGGATCAGGGCGGTGGCGCCGTGGAGTTCATCGATCTGGTGAGCAACGCGGCGGAGGGTCGCAACCGCGGCGCGGAGCTGGAGGTCGACTTCTCCCCCGCCGACGCGCTCACCCTGTTCGCCAACGTCGGCCTGCTGGACACCGAGTTCGTCGATTTCGTCAACATCAACGGCGAGGATCTCGACGGCGAGCCACAGGCTCACGCGCCCGGCTATCAGTTCTTCGTCGGCGCCGAGTACCGCTTCGCGCCGGGCTGGTTTCTGCGCCTCGAGGCGGAGGGAAAGGACGGCTTCTTCGTCAACGACTCCAACCGCGAGGTGGCGGATCGCGACGACGTGCGCACGGCTTCCTACGAGCTGTGGAACGCAAGCCTCGGCTACCAGGCGGAGCGCTGGAACGTGAAGTTCTGGGGCCGCAACCTCGGCGATGAAGACTACGCGGTGCGCGGCTTCTATTTCGGCAACGACCCGCGTACCGGCTATGCCGACGCCGGCTGGCGCCAGCTCGGCGAGCCGCGCCGTTTCGGGGTCACGCTGACGGTCAGCAATTGAAGCCGCGGCGGGCGTCGGTCACCGCGGCCGACGCTCAGCCGCTGTCGGCCGCGCGCTCCATGGCGATGATGTGGTCGACCACGTCGAGGGCCGTCTTTCTCCCGACCTGCATGCCGATCCGGTACTTTCCGTCCACGACCATGGTGGGCACCGCGGCGATGCCGAGTTCCCGCTGTTCCCGTTCCGCCTGACGGACCCGGCTGCGCACCGCGGGGGAGTCGAAGGCGCGCAGGAACTCGTCCCGGGTCACGCCGTTGCCGTCGATGTAATCCGCGATCATCTCGGCGGACAGGAACTGGCGTCCGTTGTCGTGGATGGCGCGGAACATGCGCTCGTGGTTCTCCTCCAGCGCCCCGAGCTCGTCGAGGGTGACGTAGGCCTGGCCGAGCAGCGTCCAGACCGGCGAGAACGCCGCCGGCGTGCGCTCGAACTCCACCCCGTCGGGGAGGTTGTTCTTCCATTCCTCGATGAGCGGATCGAAGTTGCGGCAGTGCACGCAGCCGTAGGAGAAGAACTCGCGCACCTGAATCGGCGCGCCCGGACGCCGACCTTTGGCGCCTTCGATGATTTCGTAGTGGGTGCCGGCCTGATATTCCCCCTCGGTCACCCCGGTGCTGTACAACGTGCCGTAGCCGAGCACCAGGATGACGATGGCAACCACCACGCCGATGATGGCGTTGCGGGTGCGGATGACCTGACGTTCTTTGCGGGTAGCTGCTTTCTTGGAAGTCATGACGGCTCCGGGGTCGAATCCGCCGCAGTTTACTCAGCCGCGCCGCCGCCGTCTCGCGCCGTGCGGGCCCGTGCGGAGGGTTGCGGAAGAAGCCCGCGTATCGGAAACGCAAGAACGATCTGTCATACTGGCCCGCTCTGTCCGTGAAACCGCCGTTCGAGGGGATCCATGCCCGAGCGCCACGTTCTGTATCAGTACGCCAGCTGCCCGTTCTGCCATCGGGTGCGGCAGTTTCTGGAAAGTCAGGGCATCGACGTGGAGCTGCGCGACACCCTCGGCGATCCGGCGGCGCGGCGTGAACTCGTTCTCGGAGGCGGTCAGGGCATGGTGCCGTGCCTGCGGATCGAGCGTGCCGGCGAGGTGCGCTGGCTCTACGAGTCCATGGACATCATCGACTATCTGCGACGCTATCACGCCGATGAGTCCGCAACGGTTTCCAATCACCAAGCAGGGGGCAATTCATGAAGCTAGGACTCATCAGCGGTTACTCCGGCCGCAAGATCTCCATTCCCATCGACCACGTGAAGCACGCCGAGAGTCTCGGCTACGAGTCCATCTGGACCGCCGAAGCGTACGGCTCCGACGCGGTGACCCCCGCGGCCTGGATCCTCGCCCAGACCACCAAGATCAAGGCCGGCACGGCAATCATGCAGATGCCGGCGCGGACGCCGGCGATGGCCGCGATGACGGCCATGAGTCTGGCCGAGCTGTCCGGCGGGCGGTTCATCTGCGGCGTCGGCGCATCGGGTCCTCAGGTGGTGGAAGGCTGGCATGGCGTGCCCTACGGCAAGCCGGTGACCCGGCTCAAGGAATACATCAAAATCATGAAGCAGATCATCGCCCGGGAAGGCCCCGCCACCTTCGACGGCGAGATGTACCACCTGCCCAATACCGGTCCCGGGACCACGGGGCTCGGCAAGCCGCTGAAGAGCATCCTCCACTGCGAGGAGGACATCCCGATCTACGCGGCGACGATCACGCCGAACGGCGTGGCGGCGGCGGCGGAAGTGGCCGACGGTTTCTTCCCGGTGTGGATGGACCCCGAGCAATTCCACGTTTTCGAGGAGCCCATCAAGAAGGGCTTCGCCCGGGCCGGCAACGGTAAGGATCTCACTCAGTTCGACGTCGCTCCGTTCGTCACCTGCATCGTCGGCGACGACGTCGAGCAGTGCATGGCACCGATCCGCGGCAACATGGCGCTGTACATCGGCGGCATGGGCGCCCGGGACAAGAATTTCTACAACGACTACGCCAAACGTCTCGGCTTCGAAGAGGCGGCGGTGAAGATCCAGGATCTGTTCCTCGCCGGAAAGAAGGACGAGGCCATGGCGGCGGTGCCGGCGGAGCTCATCGACGCCTGCCATCTGGTGGGTCCGGCGGATCGCATCAGGGACCGTCTGCAGCGCTGGAAAGAGGCCGGCAAGCGCGGTCACGTGGGCAGCATGCTGATCGGCTCCGGGCAGCCGGAAGCCCTGCAGCTGCTGGCGGAAAACGTCCTCTGACGCACGCCGGCGTCCTCTGACGCACGCCGGCGTCGTGTACGAGCGCTCGCGTCGTAGGAGCCTCCCGTCGTAGGAGCGCTCTCCAGAGCGCGATGGTCGCGGTCTGGAGCGGCCGCCGCGCGGACCGCTCCTACATCAGCTCCTGGCGCAGCGTCCAGGCCCGCTCGGCGCGCATCCGGGCGGCTTCCTTGAACTCCAGCGCCTTCTCCGAGCTGGCGTTGCCGTCGACGCCGCGTTTGTACACACCCTGGATGATGGCCGCCGAGCGGAACATGTTGTAGATGAGGTAGAACGGCCAGTTCTCTATCCGGTCGATGCCCGCGTGGCGGCAGTACTCGTCGACCATCTCCTGCTCCGTGGGAATACCGAGCTTCTCGAGGTCGGCGCCGGCCAGGCCGACGTCTTCGTAGGATTCCCCATGGTAGTCCTGGCACAGATAGCCGAGGTCGGCGAGTCCGTCGCCCAGGGTGGAGAGTTCCCAGTCGAGCACCGCGACGATGCGCGGCTGCGTCGGGTGGATGATGGTGTTGCCGAGACGGTAGTCACCGTGCACGACGACGGTCCTGGTCTGTTCGGGGATGTTGTCCGGAAACCATTCCATGAGCTGGTCCATGGCGTCGATCTGCTCGGTCTTCGATGCCAGGTACTGCTTGCTCCAGCGGCCGATCTGGCGCTCGTAGTAATTGCCCGGCCGCCCGAAGTCGGCGAGTCCCACGGCTTCGGGATCCACGCTGTGCAGCTTCGCCAGCACCCGGGCGAGGTCCAGATAGATGGCGCGGCGGGCCTCCGGGCTCTGATCCGGCAACCGGGTTTCGGCGAAGACCCGGCCGTCCACCCACTCCATCACGTAGAACTTGGTGCCGATGACGTCCTTGTCGTCGCAGGCCACATGCATTTTCGGGACCGGAACGTCGCTGTTCTGCAGCGCTTTCATCACCCGGAACTCGCGGTCCACCTGGTGCGCCGACGGCAGCAGCTCGCCCGGCGGCTGCTTGCGCATCACGTAGCGCCTGCCGCCGGCCTCCAGGCGGAACGTCGGGTTCGACTGACCGCCCTCGAACTGTTCCACCGTCATCGGACCGGCGAAACCGTCGATGTGCGCGGCCAGGTAGCGCGCCAGCGCCGGTTCGTCGAAGCGGTGCGCGTCGCGGACCGAGGTCAGTTCTGCCTTGCTCATGCGGTGGTGTTCCCTCAGGTGAGGGCGAGAGGATACGTCTTGATTACCCGAGCCGCAAAATGCGAGGCTTCATGGCTGGTTGAAGTCACGCAGAGGGGAGAGGCTCATGGCCCTGGAAAAGCGCATCGCGGTCACGCTGCCCGCAGGACCCAAGCTCGAGCACACCATCGAGCGCATCCGCTGGGCGGAAGACAACGGCATTCCCGACGGCTGGTTCAGCGATTCCGGGGCCCCGGACACGCTGACCCAGATCGCGGCGGTTGCCCATCACTCCCGGTCGCTGCGCATCGGCGTGGCCGTCACCCCGGTGTACACCCGCACGCCGGCGGTCATCGCCGCATCGGTGAACGTTATCGGCCAGGTCCTGCCCGGCCGTTTCGTCATGGGTCTGGGCTCCTCGAGCCAGACCATCATGGGCCAGTGGAACGGCATTCCGCTCGACAAGCCGCTCACCCGGGTGAAGGAGACGGCCATCATGGTGCGCTCCATGCTCAAGGGTGAAAAGTCCGATTTCACCGACTTCGAGACCCTGTACAGTCGCGGCTACCGGCAGGCGCCGCTGGACAATCCGCCGCCGCTGTATCTGGCCGCACTGCGCGCCAACATGATCGAGATGGCCGCCGAGGTGGGCGACGGTGTGATCTTCAACCTGTGGCCGAAGGGCGCGCTGGCAAAGATGATGGAGCACGTCCGGATCGGTGCCGAGCGCGCCGGCAAGAAGGTCGAGGACGTGGAGGTGGTGAACCGCTTCATGGTCCTTTGCACGGACGACAAGGCCGCTGGACGGAATCTGTTCCGGGCCGCGTTCGCGCCGTACTACGCCACCCCCGTGTACAACAAGTTCCTCGCCTGGGCCGGCTACGAGGATGCGGCGGCCACCATCCGCGAGGGCTGGGCCGAGAAGGATCGGGAGAAGACCGGCGGCGCGCTCACCGACGCGATGATCGACGAGATCGCCATCATCGGAGACGAGGACGAGATTCGCGGGCGCATCCAGGAGGCGGCCGATGGCGGTGTCCACACCGCCATCATCGCGCCGCTCGCGGCCACGCCCCAGGACACTCAGCGCACCTTCGATGCGTTTCGCGGGGACCGCTTCAGCTTCCGCTGAAGCGCGCACCTCAACCCAGACGGCGCGGAGGCCGAACCATGGACTACAGCAAGATCCTCGTCGACGATCCGCGCCCGCAGGTGCGGCGCATTACCCTGAACCGGCCGGAAAAGCGCAACCCGCTGTCGAACGAACTGCGCACCGAACTGTTCCACGCGCTGGAGGTGGCGGATCAGGATCGCGACGTGCGGGTCACCGTGATCCGCGGCGCCGGCAGCTGCTTTTCCGCCGGCTATGACCTGGCCTCGGACGTCTCCAAAGGCCAGCCGTTCTACACCGCGGGCGGGCTCGGCAACTGGCCGCGCCACGTGGTCGAGGGCTTCTTTCACATCTGGGACCTGGCCAAGCCGGTGATCGCCCAGGTGCACGGCTACTGCCTGGCCGGCGGCACCGAGCTGGCCACCGCCTGCGACCTGGTGTACGTCGCCGACGACGCCAGGATCGGCTACCCGGTGGTGCGTTCCATCAGCCCGCCGGACAACCAGTTCTACCCGTGGATCGTCGGCCTGCGCCGTGCCATGGAACTCATGCTCACCGGTGATCACATGTCCGGAACGGAAGCCGTGGACTGCGGTTTCGCGAACCGCAGTTTTGCTGCCGTCGACCTCGATGACCGGGTGCTGGAAATCGCCGAGCGGGTAGCGCGCACGCCGTCCGATCTGCAGCAGATCAACAAGCGCGCCGTGCACCGGCAGATGGACGCCATGGGGATCCGGGCCGGCATTCGCGCCGGTACCGAGATGCAGCAGCTCGCGACGTTCACCAAGACCACCCAGGCACACCTCGCCGAGCTGCGCGAGAATCTGACCCAGGCGCTCAGCAAACGCGACGCCGAGTACGGCGATTACCGCACCTCCGGCAAAGGGTCGTCCGAGACGCCATCCGGGAGCAGATGAGCGACAGGACGCTCTACATCCTGCGCCACGGACAGACCGAGTGGAACGTCGGCCTGCGCATGCAGGGTCGACGCGATTCAGCGCTGACCGAGCTTGGCCGGGTTCAGGCTGATCTGCACGGCCGCACGCTCGCGCGCCACGGCGGCGTGGACCGACTGTACGCCTCGCCGCTGGGCCGCACCCGGGACACCGCAGCGCTGGTCAACGCCCACCTCGACGTTCCCGTCAGCTACCGGCACGAACTGGTGGAGCGCGACTGTGGCGACTGGTCCGGACTGACCCTTCAGGTAATCGAGACCGCCTATCCGGATGAGTGGCGCGCCCGTTCAGACGACCCGTATTTCCACCGGCCGCCGGCGGGGGAGAATCTCGAGGACATGGAAGCCCGGGTCGGCGACCTGATCGACGCGCTGCTCGAGGCACCGGAGCGGCGCATCGCCCTGGTCACCCACGGCGTCATGTCGCGGGTGATCATCAAGCGCCTGCTCGACCTCGAACCCCGGGACGCGGTCGACGTGCGTCACCCCAACGAGCTCTTTTACCGGGTCACAGTGGGTGCGGCGGAGCAGCCAGACAGCGCCTATTTCCTCGAGGGCCGCGGCCCGCTGCCTGGATTGCTTCGAAAAAACGAGGGTGAAACAATCCTCGGGCGCTGATCGGGGGGCGACCGGGGACGGGCGTCCCGGGAACGGAACGTTCCTGAGACGAGGCTTCCCCGAAAACACGATGAATGGGATCGCAATGGAAGGGAGAGCGCGATGAAGGTAGACGGTGGCGTTGGCTGGCAGCTCGACCGCGTCGGTGGCGAGGCGCGGGAACTCGAGGAGATGGGGTATTCCGGTATTCTCACGGCGGAGACCGCCCACGATCCGTTCTTTCCGCTGCTGGTGGCGGCGCAGAACACGGAACGGGTCGATCTCATGACCAGCATCGCCGTGGCGTTTTCGCGCACGCCGATGACGCTGGCGAACATCGGCCACGATCTCAACGCCGCGTCGAAGGGGCGCTTCGTGCTTGGCCTCGGTTCGCAGATCAGACCGCACATCACCAAGCGCTTCAGCATGCCCTGGTCGAGTCCGGCGAAGCGCATGCGGGAGTTCATTCTCGCCATGCGCGCGATCTGGGCGACCTGGCACGAAGGCGAGCCGCTGGAGTTTACCGGCGAGTTCTACACCCACACGCTGATGACTCCGTTCTTCACGCCCACGGACGTCGAGTTCGGCGCGCCCCGGGTGTTTCTCGCGGCGGTCGGGCCGCTTATGACCGAGGTGGCCGGCGAGGTCGCCGATGGGGTGATCATTCACGCCTTCACCACGGAGAAGTACCTGCGCGAGACCACGCTGCCGGCGCTGGAACGCGGCTTCGCGAAGGCCGGTAGGACCCGCCAGGACTTCGAGATCAGCTATCCGGTGTTCGTGGTGACCGGCAAAAACGACAAGGAGATCGCCGAGGCGAAAGCCAACACCTGCCGGCAGATCGCGTTCTACGGCTCTACGCCGGCCTACAAGCCGGTGCTCGAGTCGATCGGCGTCGGCGACCTGCAGGGCGATCTGAACCGGCTTTCCAAACAGGGCCGCTGGGAGGAGATGGGGACGTTGATCAGCGACGACATCTTCGAGGCCTTCGCCGTGGCCGGCCCTCCGGACAGCATCGCCGGACAGATCCTCAGCCGCTACGGCGACATCATCGACCGGACGTCGGCCGCCTACGCCAGTATTCCGAAGGCGGACCGGCTCAAAATCATCTCCGAGCTCACCGCAGCCTGAGGACCAGGACATGAAAGTAGATGCTGGAATCGGGCATCAGCTCGACAGAATTCCCGACGCCGTGCGGGCGGCGGAGGCCGCCGGATACGATGGCGTGCGCACCGCGGAAATGAACCACGACCCGTTCTTTCCGCTGCTGCTGGCGGCCGAGCACTCCGAGCGCCTGGAGATCAGCACCTCGATCGCCGTGGCCTTCGCCAGGAGCCCGATGATCCTCGCGAACATCGCCCACGATCTGAACGCCTACTCCCGGGGTCGCTTCACCCTCGGCCTCGGCTCCCAGATCAAGCCGCACATCACCAAACGATTCAGCATGCAATGGGGCGCCCCCGCGCCGCAGATGCGCGAGCTGGTGCTGGCCATGCGCGCCATCTGGGCCAACTGGTACGACGCAGAGCCGCTGCAGTTCGTCGGCAAGTACTACCAGCACACCCTGATGACGCCGGCGTTCACGCCGGAGAACCGGGAGTTCGGCGCGCCCCGGGTGATTCTGGCCGCCGTGGGACCGCAGATGACCGAGGTCGCCGGCGAGGTGGCCGACGGCATGATCATTCACCCGTTCAGCACCGTGCCCTACATCGAGTCGGTCACGCTGCCGGCCATCGCCCGCGGCCTCGAGAAGGCCGGGCGCCGCCGCGAGGACTTCGAAATCTCCTATTCCAACTTCGTCGTGACCGGCCGCGACGAAGCCGAGTTCGAGGCCAGCAGGAAGGCTGCGAAAGAGCGGATCGCCTTCTACGGCTCGACGCCGGCCTACAGAGGGGTTCTGGAGTCGATCGGGGTCGGCGACCTGCAGGGCGAACTGAACGCCATGTCGAAACAGGGGCGCTGGAAGGAGATGGGCACGCTGATCGGCGACGACGTTCTCGGGGAGTTCGCGGTGGTTGGCGAGCCCGGCGACGTGGCGTCGGAAATGCTGCGCCGCTACGGGGCTTTCACCGACCGGACGTCGGCGTCGTTCCCGGTTTCCGACGACGGCCAGCGCGAGGCCATCATTCGTACCCTGCGGGCAGGCTGATGGGCCTGCCCCGGGACATCGCGCTGACGCCGGCCCAGATCGACGGGATCATGGCCAGCGAATGGAACATGCGGGTAGCGACGCTGGGCCCGGGCAGCCGCATCAACCTCACGCCCATGTGGTTCGGCTGGGCCGGCGGCGCCGTGTACTTCTTCGGCCGTGGTCAGAAGGTGGTGAACCTGCGCCGCAATCCGAGCTGCAGCGTGATCGTCGACCGCCACGTGCGGTTCCCGGAACTGCAGGGCATCATGCTGCAGGGAGAAGCCCAGGTGCTCGAGGACGAAGACGCCGAAGCCCGCGATCCGCATCTCGCGCAGGCGCGCCTGCTGATGGGGGAGAAGTACAACGGCGGGCACGGGCAGTCGAAGGTCGATCAACCCGGGCCGTTCGGTGCCTCCGCGCGGGGCCGCAACCGGCGCTGGATCGTGTTCACGCCGGATCGGGCCGTGTCCTGGGACAACGGCAAGCTGACGTCGGGGTGAGGGGGCGCGGTCGTCGCGTTATCGCCTGGTCCGAAGTCTCGCCGACTTTTTAGATCATTTTGTTATATACAGCCCATCGTCGGTATGGGCGTCGGCCTGGACGGTCTCATCAGGACTGCGTTTCGGGATAAGGGCTTACTAACTAAAAGGCTGCTTTCAACGCCCGCACAGTTCTCGGCGCGATCGTGATCCACTTTTTCTTCAGTATGTGAGCCGAGGCCACTAAAATGCTCAGTAGGTCGGGCGTTTCAATTCAGAGGCAGAGCGCGTTGCGAAAGACGTTGGCGCAGATACCGTTTCTCATCAAGCTGCAGGTGCTGCTGCTTGGCGTCGCCGTGCTGTCCACCTCGGTAGTCGTCAACGTGTTCGGCCCGCACGGCATGGAGCGGGTGGCTTTCGCCATTCCGGCGGCCGACCACGCCCGGGTCCCCTGGCAGACCGAGGTCGACGCCTTCGGGCGCAAGGTGAGCCGGGCCTTCGGGGTCCGCCCGAGCACGGCCAACGAGTTCGCGATCTGGATTCTCGAAGCGGCCCAGCGTCAGCACATCGAACCGGAACTGCTGGCGAGTCTCGTGCATACGGAGAGCACCTTCCGCAAGCAGGCGCTGTCTTCGGTGGGCGCCATCGGACCCGCTCAGGTCCGGCCGATTTTCTGGAGCCGCTTCTGCGGCAGTTCCAACCTGGAAGACCCGGCGGAGAATATCTACTGCGGGGCTCAGGTGCTTTCCTACCTGCGCGATCTCTGCGGTGACGAAACCTGCGCCCTCAAGGCATACAACGTCGGTCCCTACAGCGAGCGCTATCAGGCCGCGCGCCGCTACCTGGCCAAGATCGATCTGGCGCGGTCGCGCCTCCGCAACCTTTAGAATTCCCTGGACCGCCCTGGATTTCCTCCCTGGCTCGCCTGCACTGCGGGCCGCGACTCGGTGCGCTCCGGATAGCGGGAGTGGACGTTGGCCAGGGAAGGAGGCCGGCGCCGAGGGCGCGCCGGCCGCGCTCGCCACGGCGGGGGTCGGGGGGAAAGGACCCGTGGTGAACGGGGTCCCGGCGACCGGTCGGGTACTGCTGACTACGCCCGTCCCGGTGCCGACACCTTGCCGCCATCCTAGTCGACGTCCATGAATCCCACCTGAACGCGCGCTATGCTGGGTGGGCGGAGCGGAGGACGATCGATGCAGCTGTGGAGCGTGACCCATTCGCGGCCGGACCATGCGCTCGAGGCGGCGCAGCGCGCGGAGGCGGCCGGCTGGGCCGGGCTGTGCGTGGTGGACTCGCAGAATCTGGCGCCCGATTGCTATGTCGCGCTGACGCTGGCGGCCACGGTGACCGGTCGTCTCGGGCTCGGCACCGGGGTGACCAATTCCGTGACCCGCCATCCGGCGGCCACCGCCTCGGCGGCCATGGCGGTGCAGCAGGTGTCGGGCGGCCGCATGGTGCTGGGCATCGGTCGCGGCGATTCCGCTCTGGCGCACCTCGGCCGCGCGCCGGCCCGTCTGGCCGGGTTCAGCCGCTACGTGGCCGTGCTGCAGCGCTATCTGCGCGGCGAGCGCGTGGAATTCTCCGACCTGCCGATGGACGATGCCATCGCCGCGCCGGTGGCCGCCCTCGAGCTGGCCGATCACCCGCAGTCGAGCCGCATCCGCTGGTTCGACCCGGCCCTGCCCAAGGTGCCGCTGGAAGTCGCGGCCACGGGGCCCAGGGTGATCGATCTGGCCGGGCGCGAGGCGGATCGGGTCCTGCTCACCCTGGGCGCGGTCCCCGAGCGCCTGCGTTGGGGCATCGATCTTGCGCGTCGGGCGCGCCGTGACAGCGGCGGGGATCCGGATTCCCTGGCGCTCGGGGCCTACGTCAATCTCGTCTGCCATCCTGACCGGGCCATCGCGCGCGATCTGGTTCGAGGCGGTCTCACCACGTTCGCGCGTTTTTCGGTGATGCACGGCACCGTTTCCGGGCCGGCGGACGAGGAGACCCGCGGCGTGCTGGCGCGGCTGCACGACGGCTATGACATGCGCGCCCACACCCGCGGCGACTCCGTGCAGGCGACGCTGATGGACGACGCCTTCGTCGACGCGTTCGCCATCGCCGGACCGCCCGATCACTGTCTGGCGAGGCTGGCGGAACTGGAGGCGCTGGGCATCGACAAGGTCATCGTCAGCGGGCCCACGGCGGGGACCGACCGGGATGCCGCGCGGAAGGCCATGGCACTGCTCGACGAAGCGGTCGTCCCGGTGCTGCGATCGTGAATACCATGTTCACCGGAGGCGCCCCATGACCCTCGAAGCCGCACCGATCGCCACCACGCAGATGCTCATCCGGCGGCCCCAGGCCGAGGTTTTCGAGGCCCTGGTGGATCCGGCCGTGACCACGCGCTTCTGGTTCACCCGCAGCAGCGGCCGCCTCGAAAGCGGGGCCACGGTGCGCTGGGATTGGGAGATGTACGGCGCATCCACCGCGGTCAGGGTGGTCGCGCTGGAACCGCTGCGGCGCGTCCTGCTGCACTGGGGAGAGCCGCCGCGGCCGCTGGAGTTCGTTCTCGAGGCGCGGGCCGATGGCACCACCCTGGTGCGGGTGTGCGATTCCGGATTTGCCGGCAGCGACGACGAGCAGGTTGCCCAGGCCATCGATTCGATGGGCGGTTTCGCCTCCATGCTCGCCGGCATGAAAGCCTGGCTGGAGCACGGGCTGGCGCTGAACCTGGTCGCCGATCACCATCCCGACGCCCACCAGACCGCCGGCTGAGAGCGCATGCGTTTCGGCCGGGTTCTGAAGATCGGCGGCATCGTCCTGGGCGCGGTGCTGCTGCTGGGGGTCGGGGCCGGGTATCTGGCGTTCCAGAGGATTCAGGACGATCCGTTTACGCCGCTCTACGTCAGCAACTGCGCCGCGTGTCATGGCGAAGCGTTCGAGGGTGCGGCCCAGGGCCCGGCGCTGCTCGGCCGCACGCTCACCCATGGCGATTCGGTGGCTGAGCTGGTCGCGAGCATCGCCCGGGGGTACCCGGAGCGCGGCATGCCGGGCTGGTCCGGGGCTCTCGACGCCGGCGACATCCGGAGCCTGGCCATTCTGATAGCGGAGCGCCGGCTGAACCGCCATTTCACGGACTTCAAGACCGACAAGACTCTCGAGCTGCCCGCCGCGCCGATCTCCACCGAGCTGGTCCGGTTCCGCGTCGAACCCGTTGCCACGGGACTCGCGGCCAAGCCTTTCTCCATCGCGCCGCTGCCGGACGGCAGCATCCTGGTCAGCGAGAAGACCCGGGGATTGAGCATCGTCGCGGCGGACGGGCAGCGCTCCGAGGCGATTGCCGACACCCCGGAAACCACCGAGATCGGCGTCGACGTGCTTGGCCTCGACTACGGTCTCGGCTGGCTGCTCGACGTGGCGCCGCACCCGGATTTCGAAGACAACGGCTGGATCTACCTGGTGCACACGGATCTGTGCGCGGATTGTCGCAGCGGCGGCGATACGCTGATCCCGTCCACCATGATCCGGCTGGTGCGCGGGCGCATCGCCGACGGTCGCTGGGTCGACGAGGAGGTGATCTGGAGCGTGCCGGAACGGTTCTACACCTCGGTACCCGATCTCGGCGCCGGCGGCCGCCTGGCCTTCGATCCGGCCGGCTACGTGTTCGTCAGCGTCGGCATCAAGGGGCTCGGCAACTACGTCGGCATCCAGGATCTCGGCACCCCCTACGGCAAGATCCATCGGGTTCACGACGACGGCCGGATTCCCACGGACAACCCCTTCGTCGACCGCCCGGGCGCCATGCCGAGCATCTGGAGCTACGGCCACCGCAGCCCCCAGGGGCTGGAATTCGACGCCGCCAGCGGCACCCTGTGGGGCACCGAGATGGGCCCGCGTGGCGGCGACGAGGTGAACCGGCTGCGTCCGGGACGCAACTTCGGCTGGCCCCTTTATTCCAAAGGCGTCGACTACGACGGCACACCGGTGGAGTACTGGAAGGACCTGGGCATCGAGTTCAACCTGAGCGAGATCGAGCAGCCCGTGGTGGATCTGACCCCGTCGCCGGCGGTCTCCAGTTTCGTGATCTATGACGGTGATGCCTTTCCGGACTGGCGTGGACAGTTCCTCGTGGGATCCCTCAAGGCGACCGAGCTGTACCGTTTCGTCATCGACGGCGACACCCTGACGCACAGCGAAATCCTGCTCGCAGATCTCGCCCGCATCCGCGACATCGAAGAGGAGCCGGGCGGCACGCTGCTGCTCTTGCTCGAGCACGAAAGCGGATCCATGATCGTGCGCCTGGTGCCCGTCGCCGGCTGACCGCGGGCTGAAGTATGGTCGCCGGAAATTCGGTCGCGACACGGAGGATACGATGGGAGCAGAGGCGCGGATCCGCGGTGGGGCACTGGCGCTGGCGCTCGGGCTGCTGCTGGTGGCCGGGGCGGTCGGTTTCGCCGGCTATTTCTTCTACTGCCCGTGCGACCGCGCGCCCGGTGGCTGGCTGCTCGGTGACGTGGTGGCTGAACCGGTGGAGGACTGGAGCTTCGCCAACGACGAGCCGCTGTGTCAGATCCAGGTGTTCCGCGGCGGTGTGTGGCCGCATGCCATCAACCTCAACTGCATGGCATCGGAAGGGCGCCTGTACCTGAGCTGCGCCGGCTGCGAGGGCAAGGCCTGGTCCACGGCGGCGCTGGCGCATCCCGAGGCGCGGTTGCGGCTGGGCGCGAGGGTATACCCCGTGCGGCTCACCCGGGTGGAGGATCCCGCAGTGCTGGACGAAGCCTGGAACGCCCGGGCGCGGAAGACCGGGCGCGGCGAGGGCTCACCGCGGCAGGACGGCTGGTGGTCCTTCCGGGTGGTGTTCCGGGACAACGCCTGACCGTGAGGCACGCGGGTCCGCAGACGCTCGAGGCGATCGCGCCGCTGCTGGCGGTACTGCGGCGCCTGCCGGGCCTGAAGGAGCCCAGGACCGGGGTCTTCTACCGCAACTCGCGCGCGTTTCTGCACTTTCACGAAGACGGCGAGCGGGTGTTCGCCGATCTGCGTCTGTGGGGCCCGGAGTTCGAGCGTTACCCGGCGACGTCGCGCGCCGAGCGTCGCGCTCTGGTGCGGCGGATCACTGCTGCGCTGGCTTGAGACCGCTGCGTCAGAACGACTCGAGCAGCGCCGGCAGCTCCTCGAGCGAATCGATTCGCGCCGCCGCCGCCGAGAAGTCCTGACCGCGGACGAAGTCGTTGCGGACGATGACGCAGTCGATGCCGGCCGCTACCGCGGCCCGCAGTCCGCGTTCCGAATCCTCCACCACCACCGTATCCGCGGGCGCGGCGCCGAAGCGCTCGAGGGCAGCCAGGTAGGGATCCGGCGCCGGCTTGGAGCGCGCGTAGTCGCCGTTGGCGAGGACGAAGTCCATGTGCCGGACGATGTTGCGGTGGCGGTGGATCAGTGCGAAATCGTCTTTCTTCGCGGTGGTGACGATGGCCATGGCACACGCGGCGGCGAGCCGTTCCAGCACCGTTTCGACCCCGGGGATCTCGATGTCGCGCTCCGCGAGCAGCCGCTGGTAGAGGCGGTCGCGGTGCGCCCGGTGGTGGCGGATCTGCGGCTCCGTGGCGCCCCGCTGGCGGGCCCGGTCCCAGGCGGTGCGGCCCTCGGCCATGTCCGCCAGGTAGCCGTCGAGCGGCAGGTCGACGTCCAGGGCGGCGATGGCGTGCCGGGTCGCCTCGAAGTACAGCGGCTCGGTGTCGACGAGCACGCCGTCGTGGTCCCAGAGGATGTAGCGCCTCATTGCCGTCGAACCGGATTCCTCAGAAGCCGGCTTCGCCCCGCGCGATGGTCGCGGCGAACTCGCGGTCCAGGGGCTCGTAGCGGTCGCTTCTGGGCTTCATCACGTACAGGGGATCGCTGACCCGGTCGAGGTCGTAGGCTTCTTCCCGCAGTTTCCCCTTCACCATCTTGAAGGTGCCGGTGACGTCGATCTCCGGTTCCACGCGCACGAACAACGGCCGGGCGTAGGAGGGCAGCTCGCGGTTCACGTACTCAGAGAAAGCTGCAAGGTCCAGTTCGGTTTCGCCGTCCTCCAGGGTCACGGCCGCCATGCCGGCACGGCCGTCGGCGCCCGGCACCGCCACCCCGTAGACGTTGCAGAACTTGACCTGAGAGAAGCCGTTGATGATCTCGCCCACCTCGTTGGTGGAGACGTTCTCCGACTTCCAGCGGAAGGTGTCGCCGACCCGGTCGACGAACTGGTAGTGGGGATACCCGAGCGTGAAGCCGGCGTCGATCTGGCGCATCAGGTCGCCCGAGTTGAACCAGGCGTCGCCGTCCTCGAAGGCGTTGCGGACAATCTTCTTCTCGGTGGCTTCCTTGTTGGTGTAGCCCTCGAACACCGCCTCGGGATTGATGTGGCCGAGCAGCAGCCCTGGCTCGCCCGGCTCCACCTCGATGCAGCGGCCGTGCTCGTCGCGGACGATCTCGTCGGCGTCGACGTCGTAGCGCACCAGGGCGTGGCGGGCCGACGTCATGCCCACCGTGCAGTCCTTGTTCAGCAGGTTGGCAAAGGCCACGTTGCCTTCGCTCGCGCCGTAGAACTCGGCGATGCGCTTCACGCCGAAGCGCTGCTTGAACTCCGGCCAGACGTCAGGCCGCAGGCCGTTGCCCATCATGCGCTTGAGCGGGTTCCTGTGATCGTCGGGCTTGGCCGGCGTGTTCACCAGATAGCGGCACAGCTCGCCGATGTAGATGAAACAGGTCGTGCCGTGTTCGCGCACCTCCGGCAGAAAGTTGCTGGCCGAGAACTTGCGCCGGATGAACATGCTGGCACCCGCGGAGATCGCCGCCCCGACGCCGATCATCAGCCCGGTGCCGTGATAGAGCGGCAGGCAGATGTACAGGCGGTCCTTGTGGGTGCACTTCAGCCCGGCCTTGTGCGACAGCATGGCGCTGGCCAGATAGCGCCGGTTCGACAGGACCGCCGCCTTCGGCAGTCCGGTGGTGCCCGACGTGAAGATGTAGAAGGCGTTGTCGCCGAGCACGACCTCGCCGGTTTCTTCCGGGTTGGCGTCACCCGATTGCTCCGCCAGCGCGGCGAGATCCTGGGACCAGTTGCCCGGCGGACGGTCGTCGGCGCCGCCGGTCGGATCAGGAACCCAGAAGAAGTCCTCGCCGTCCTTCAGGTTCAGTTCGTCCTTCACTTCGGCGATGGCGTCGCCGAGTTCGGCACCGAACACGCATTTGGCGGATTCGGTGACGCCCACGCAGTGGGTCAGCGGCTTGCCGCGCAGGTTGGTGTTGATCAGGCTGGCGCAGACGCCGAGCTTGTTCAGCGCGATCACGGTGGCCAGGAACTCGACGCGGTTCTGCATGAACACGCTGACGGTGTCGCCGCGGGTGAGGCCCTGGGCCTTGAACACCTGGGCGTAGCGGTTGGCCAGTGCGTTGAGCTCGTTCCAGGTGCGCTGCTGGCCTTCGAAGATCACCGCGGTGCGATCGCCGAACTGGGCCACTGTGCGTTCCACCGTGGCGCCGAGACTGTCCCGGGTTTCCAGCGGCCGGGGCACCATGCCTTTCTTCAGGGCGAGCAGAGTGGGGACCTGGACGATGGTCTTGGCAACGTCGGCGATACCCATGCAAGTTCCTGTTTTTCTAGGTGGAATCGAGCAACCTTAGCGGCCGGGGCTGCCGCCTTCAAGGCGATTGTGGCATGCTCGAATGCGGCGCGTGGAACACGACTGGATCGCCCGGGGAGGGAACGGCATGAATCAGTGGCAGGTGGGCAACGTCACCATCACCCGTATCGTCGAGCTCCAGATCGCCGGCGGCACGCGCTTCATTCTCCCGGATGCGACCCGGGAGGCGTGTCTGCAGCTCGACTGGATGCGCCCGCACTTCATGGACGACGCCGGCAACCTGGTGATGAGCGTGCATGCGCTGGTGGTGGATACCGGTGCGCGGCGCATCGTCGTCGACACCTGCATCGGCAACGACAAGCAGCGTTCGATCCCGAACTGGACCAACCTGCAGACCTCGTTCCTCGCCGACCTGGAAGCCGCCGGATACCCCCGCGAGAGCGTCGACACGGTGCTCTGCACCCACCTGCACGTAGACCATGTGGGTTGGAACACCATGCTGGTGGACGGCCGATGGGTGCCCACCTTTCCCAACGCCCGATACCTGCTGGCCGAGAAGGAATGGCGCCACTGGGATGCCAACGACGACGACCCGATGAACGAGAACGTGCTGGACGATTCCGTGCGCCCGGTGTTCGAAGCGGGCCAGGTGGATCTGGTGGACTGGAAGCATCAGGTCTGCGACGAGGTGAGCCTCGAACCCACTCCGGGGCACACCCCGGGCCACGTCAGCGTTCACATCCGCTCCGGCGGTCAGGAAGCCCTGATCACCGGCGACTGCATTCACCATCCCTGCCAGATGAGCCGCACCGACTGGTGCAGCTCGGCGGATACCGATCAGGCCCAGGGTCGCGAGACCCGGGAAGCGCTGCTGGCGCGTTACAGCGACGGCGACGTGCTGGTGATCGGGACCCACTTCCCCACCCCGACGGCGGGACACGTCAAACGGCGCGCGGAAGGCGGCTACTGGCTCGACGTCGGCTGATCGCCGCTTTCGCCGGGGGCCGGTGCAGGGGCCGCCAGGGCGGCGAGTTCCGCCTCGAGCGCCAGGCGCTGCATCCACCGCTCCATGCGGTGGCGGGCCATGGGCAGGTCGAGGGCGACGAAGCCGACGCCGAGCGGAAACATCCAGAAGCCGAGCACCGGCAGAAATCCGAACACGCCGCCGATCATGAGCAGCACGCCCAGGAGCGACCGCACGCCGGGCGCCACGCTGTAGCGGGCCCAGTAGAGGGCGCGGTAGGTGATCGTCGTGATTCGTCGCTGCAGCTGATTCATGGTCCTGCTTCCACTCGGTCCTGGCGGGCTCAGACCATCATCGGCCCGTCGCTGGGCGCGTCGTGGCGTTCCGGGTGGGAACGACGGTCCAGGTCCGGGTCGATGGCGAGGAAGTGGTAGTGGCCGTCCTCGCCCAGGGTGCGTTCGATGCGGTTGCGGTGCATGAGCAGGTGCAGATGGGCGATGGCTTCGCCCAGAGCCATCATCATCTGCCGCGGGTCGAGTTCCCGGGAGAACAACACCGGCAGCAGATCCTTCGCCAGCGCCGGCTCCACGCAATGCTCCTCGATGGCCAGCATGCGGTCTTCGTGATGGCTGATCAGCGCCCGCAGGCGCTCGCGGATGCCGTAGAAAGGCAGGTTGTGGGCCGGCAGCACCAGCAGGTCACCGGGCAGCTTGAGCAGGCGGTCGTGAGATTCCATCCAGTCCTTGAGCGGGTTCGCCTCGGGCTCGGTCGGGTGCACGCTGACGTTGCTGGTGATGATCGGCAGGATCTGATCGCCGGACAGCAGGATTTTCAGGCTCGGGCTGTACAGGCACGCGTGCTCCGGCGAGTGCCCGGAGCCCACCACGACCTGCCACGGCTGACCGCCGATGGTCAGGACGTCACCGTGCTCCAGGCGCTGATAGCCGGACGGCATCTCCGGCATGGACATGCCGCTGGACGCGCGCTGCTGCCACTGCTGGCGCAGATCCTCGAGGTAATCCCCGGGCATGCCGGCGCGAACGTAGAAGTCCCGTCCGATCCAGCTCGCGTGATGACCGGGCCCGCTGCCGGAGAAGGCCCGCGCCTGGTAGTACTCGGCACGGGTCATGTACAGCGGGCAGCGGAAGTGGTCGGTGATCATGGTGCACTGGCCCACATGATCGGGGTGCATGTGAGTGCAGATCACGCCCACCACAGGGCGGCCGCCGAGCTCGTTCGCAAAGATTTCGTGCCAGAGGCCGCCGATGTCGGCCAGCGGCAGGCCGGTATCCACCACCCACCAGCCGTGCTGATCCTCGAGCAGGTACAGGTTGATGTGATTCAGCGACCCGCCCATGGGCATGGTCAGCCAGCGTACGCCGGGGGCCACCTCCACGGTGGTGCCCGGCTTCGGATGCGCGTCGTACGGGTACTGGAGACCACTCATGATCGGGCCAGTATAGCGCCCGCCGCCTCAGGCTGGGCAATCGGGGCCCGGATGTTTTAGATTAGGATGCTTCGCCTGGCTAGAGAGGGGGCTCGACCATGGCCATGAACGTCAAACCGGTGCCGGCGCTGGACGATCAGATCAACGAGATCCGCCTGGCCACCGCCGAAATCATCAATCGCGAGATCCTGCCCAACGAGGCCAGGCTCTGGGCCGGGTTGTCCGACAGCGCCAATCAGCCGAACCAGGCCAGGGAGGAGGCCAAGGCGCTGCGTAAGCACATCCAGAACGAGGTCAGGAAGGCCAGACTGTGGGCGCCGCACCTGCCAGAGGAGTTTGGCGGCATGGGGCTGTCGTTCCTCCAGCACGCCTACATGAACGAAGTGCTGTCCTACAGCCCCGGGGCGGCGTCGCTGTTCGGCGTGGTGGCCCCGAACTCCGGCAATCAGAAAATCCTGGTCAAGTACGGCACCCCGGAACAGCACGAGAAATGGTTGAAGCCCCTCACCGAGGGCACCATGCAGTCGGGCTTTTCCATGACCGAGCCGCACAATCCGGGGTCGGATCCGCGTTCTCTCACCACCCGGGCCGTGCTCGACGGCGACGAATGGGTCATCAACGGCCACAAGTGGTTCACCTCCAACGGCCACGCGGCGGACTTCTACATCGTCATGTGCCGCACCGCGGATCCGGACGCGCCTGGCGAAGCCAACGACAAAATGACCCAGATCATCGTGCCGAAGAACACGCCCGGCGTGAACGTGGTGCGCGGTGTGCCGGTCTGGGGCAAGGCGTCGAGCCACTGCGAGATCATCTACGACAACGTGCGGGTGCCGAAGGAAAACCAGCTGGGCCGCACCGGCACCGGGCACCAGGCGGCCCAGGACCGGCTCGGGGCCGGTCGCGTGTACCACTGCATGAACTCGGTAGGTTCCATGTGGCGCGCGTTCGATCTGATGATCGAGCGCCTGACCACCCGTGAGGTGCACGGCGGCGAGAAGCTCGAAGAGAAGCAGTTCATGCAGGGCTTCATCGCCGAGAGCTACATGGACATCCAGAGCGCCCGGCTGATGACCATCCACTGCGCGGAAAAGATGGAAACCGGCGCGGATCCGCGTACCGACATCTCCGCCATCAAGATCTTCGTGCCGGCCGCGTACCATCGCGTGGTGGACCGGGCCATCCAGGTCTGGGGCGCGGCCGGGGTCAGCGGCGACCTGCCGCTGGCCGGCATGTACCAGGGCGCTCGCACGCTGCGCCTGGCAGACGGACCCGACGAGGTCCACAAAATCCTGATCGCCAAGCTCATTCTCCGCCGCTATCACGCGGGCGAGACCTGGGACTTTGGTAACTGAGTAACTCACGAGGAGAACGTCATGCAGTGTCCCAAGTGTCCCGGAACCCTGGAGACCAAGACCTATGGTCGCAAGATCACCGTCGGCCGCTGCAGCGACTGCGGTGGCCTGTGGTGCAAGCCGGAAGTGCTGTTGCAGATGAAGAAGGAGTGGATGTCCGAAGCGGTGCTCGACGCCGGCGATCCGCGCATGGGGAAGGTGCTGAACAAGCTGGACAACATCAAGTGTCCGGAGTGTGGCGTGGTCATGGAGAAGACCGCGGACGAGAAGCAGACCCATATCTGGTACGAGACCTGCCCCCAGTGCAGCAACATGTTTTTCGACGCCGGTGAGTTCACCGATCTGAAGTACGACACGTTCATGGACCGTCTTCGCGACCTGGTGCGCGGCCGCCGCCCGGAAGCCTGAGACCGTGGCCCGCGAGCCGCGCCGACGCAGGGCGAAAGTGCTGCGCGGTGTTTTTCCGGTGGCGCTGCTGGTGCTCGCGGCGGGCGCCGACGCGGCAGTGGTCGCGCGTGCCGCCGGAGGATTCGTCTTGCGTCACGAGGTCACCTTCGCCGCCCCGCCGTCCCGTGTCTATCAGGCGTTGTCCGACGTGAGTGCCTGGTGGGACCCTGACCACACCTATTCCGGCGACGCCGCGAAACTGTCCCTCGATGCCCGTGCCGGCGGCTGCTTCTGCGAGGCGCTTGCCGGTGGCGGCAGCGTCGAGCACATGCGCGTCGTATTTGCGGCTCCCGGCAGGCTGTTGCGCCTCGCCGGCGGCCTCGGGCCTCTGCAGGGCATGGGAGTGTCCGGGGCGATGGACTTCGCCCTCGCCGAGCACCCGGGCGGCACGCGCCTGGTGTTCACCTACAGCGTCGCCGGCTTCGCGCCCGACGGGCTCGAGGCCATGGCGGAACCGGTGGACGGGGTGCTGGCCATTCAGCTCGGCCGCCTGGCCGCGCACCTCGAGGCGCGCTAGCGCAGCACAGGCAGTACGTTAGAACAGGCTGTCGAACTCCCGCGGCGCGTTGCTCTGGCGCGCCTGACGCAGGCAGCGCGCGAGCCGGCCCACGCCTTCGTCGATGGTGGCCAGATCCAGATGGCCGAAAGCGAGGCGCAGGTACGGCACGTCGCTGGCCGCATAGTGGAACGCCGATCCCGGCAGGTAGTTGACCCCCTCCGCCTGGCACAGCGACCACAGGCGCTTCCGATCCACGTCTTCCGGCAGCCGGACCCAGACGAACAGCCCGCCCGGCGGCTTCGACCAGATGCACAGGTCGTCGAGTTCGGCGGTCAAGGCTTCGAGCAGCCGATCCCGTTTGACCCGGAGCGCGGCGTTGACGCCGCGCGCGTGCTCCCAGATGCCGTCGTGATAGAACTCGGCGGCAATCGCCGCGGCCAGCGTGTTGCTGCCGGCATCGTTGCGCCGCGCGGCGATGCGCTCGAGCATGGGCGGGCGCGCCAGCACGTAGCCGAGGCGCAGCCCGGGTCCGAGAATCTTCGACAGAGAGCACAGGTAGATCTGGTTCGGGCTGTCGTCGAGCGCATACAGCGCCGGCTCCACCGGCCCGTCGAAGTGCACGTCGGCGTAGCAGTTGTCTTCCACTACCGGGACGTCGAAGCGGCGCGCCAGTTCGATGAGTCCGAGACGGTTCGCCTTCGGCATGACGAAGCCGGTGGGATTCTGATAGGTGCTGATGGCGTAGATGAACCTGGCCTGACGGCCCGCCGCGGCAAGAGACTCGAGACGCTCTTCCAGAGCATCGAGGCGCATGCCCTCGGGAGACAGCGGCACCCCCTCCAGGTTCAGGCGCAGATTGCGATAGGCGGACAGCGTCCCGGGATAGCTGAACTCCTCGAGCAGCACCGTGTCGCCGGGTGCCTGCTGGAGCGTCTGCGCAGACAGAGTGACCGCCTGCATGGAACCGTTGGTGAGAATCAGGTGGTCGGGGTTCACCGCGACGCCCTCGCGGTCCGACTCGCGTCGCGCCATGGCCGCGCGCAGGCCCGGATGGCCGAAGGCGCCGGGATAGTCGGTGAGCGCCCGGGCGTTGCCGTCGATGGCGCGAATCGCGGAGGCCTTCAGGGCCTCGGTCGGGAACGTATCCGGGTCGGCCCGACCGCTGCCGAAATCGAATCGAATGCCGTTGCTCATGTCTCTCCCCCGCTGCGGTATGGTATCGCAGCCGGCCACGGGAGGAGAAGGCAATGGGACGACGGGGGACGCTCGCGGCAACCGCCGCAGTGGGAATCTGTCTGTGGCTGCTGGCGGGCTGTCAGAGCCCGCCACCGGCGGGCCCGGTGGTGGCCCTCGAAGCAGGCGCCGTGGCGGGAACCGTCGACGGCGGAGTCGCCGTGTTCCGCGGCATCCCCTACGTCGCGGCGCCCGTGGGAAATCGGCGCTGGCGCGCCCCGCAGCCGATCGATTCCTGGAGTGGGGTTCGGGATGCCCGATCGTTCGCGCCGGCGTGTCCGCAGCCGGCGCGCCAGGATCGCGACAGCGGCATCGATCGCACCGCCGAGGACTGTCTTTATCTGAACGTCTGGGCGCCGGCCGGCGCCAGCGGCGCACCGGTCATGGTGTGGATCCACGGCGGCGCGTTCCGCATCGGTGCCGGCTCGCTGCCGTTCTACGACGGCACCAGCTTCGCCCGCAACGGCGTGGTGCTGGTGACGTTCAACTATCGGCTCGGCCGCTTCGGGTTCTTCGCCCATCCGGCGCTCGAAGAAAGCGGCAACTTCGGCCTGATGGATCAGGCCGCTGCGCTGCGCTGGGTGAAAGACAACGTCGCCGCGTTCGGCGGCGATCCGGGCAACGTTACCGTGTTCGGCGAGAGCGCCGGTGGGGCGAGCGTGCTGTATCTGCTGACCTCGCCGAAAACGGCTGGCCTGTTCGACAAGGCGATCATCGAGAGCGGCGGCGGTCTGCAGGTAACCGGGCATCTCAGCCAGCGTCGCGGGCTGCGACCGTCGCTGACGGGTCAGGGCCTGGCATGGCAGGGCCGCCAGGTCTCCGCCGCGGCGCTGCGGGCGCTGCCCGTGGCGGAGGTGCTCGGCGATGGACCGATCAGGGGCATCGGCAGCACCGGACCGGTCATAGACGGCGACTGGGTGGTGGCCGACCCGGGCGCGCGGCTCGCCCGCGGCGAGTTCCATCGGGTACCCGTGCTCGTGGGATCGAACAGCCACGAAGCCAGCGTGCTCGCCGCGTTCGGCACCGATGCCGAGCGTGCGGTCGCCGCTTCCGGCGTCGACGTCGTGGCGCTGCGCAGGCTTTATCCCGGAGACGACTGGGCCGCCGCGGCCTGGGGCGACGCCGCCTTCGTGGCCGGCGCCCGCTACACCGCGCGCGCCGTGGCGCAGGCCGGCGAGGACGCCTACCTGTACCATTTCGACTACGTACTCGCCCGACGGCGGGACAAGGTGCCGGGAGCCGGACACGGCAGCGAGATCCCGTTCGTGTTCAATACCCTGGACGCGCTGCCGTTCTCGCGGATGCTGGTCGCCGACGCCGATCGCGCCATGGCCCGCCGTCTGCACAGCCACTGGTTGAGTTTCGCCCGCGGCGGCGATCCGGCCGGACGGGTGGAAGGCTACTGGCCGGCGTACGCGGTGGACAAGGATACGTTGCTGTACATCGGCGAGAGCGTCGAGCCCCGGATCGGGTTCCGCCGCCAGCAGCTCGACTTCCACGAAGCCCGCTGGCAGCGCCTGCAGAACGGAGACCGCTGACATGCCCTACGCGCATCGTGACGTCGACATCTATTTCACCAGCCGCGGCGACGGCGACGAGACCGTGTTCTTCTGCCACGGCGCCGGCGGCAATTCCACCAGCTGGTGGCAGCAGATGGGCGCGTTCGCGTCGAGATACCGTTGTCTCGCCCACGACCACCGCGGCTTCGGCCGCTCGCGCTGCAGCGCCGAGCAGTTTGCCGTTCACGAGTTCGTCGACGATGCGCTGGCGGTGCTGGATGCGGCGGCGGTGACCCGGGCGCATCTCGTCTGTCAGTCCATGGGCGGCTGGACCGGCGTGCGCCTGGCTCTCGAGCATCCCGACCGGGTGCGATCGCTGGTGCTCTCCGACACCATCGGCGGGCTGGCGCTGGCGTCCGGCATCGACAGCATCCGGGACATGGGCGAGCGGGCGGCCCGGGCGGGGGCACTGAGTCCGGCGCTCGCCGCCGACTACCACCTGCGCGATCCTGCCGGCGCGTTCCTCTACACGGAGCTGTCGGCGTTCAACGCCGATCTCGAGCGGCTGGGGCTGTTCCGCCGGATGTTCGCCGCCGAGGCCATGATCGATCTGTCCCGGGCAACGTCGCTGTCGATCCCGATTCTGGTGGTCGCCGGGCGCCACGATCTGATCTGGCCGCCCGAGGTGCTGCGCGAGCTGGCCGGACACCTGCCGAACGCGCAGTTCGTCGAGGTGGAAGCCGGGCACTCGCCGTACTTCGAGAATCCGGTTGCGTTCAACGCGGCGCTCGCCGCGTTTCTCGAGTCGATCTGACCGGCGTAGCCGGATCGCTCAGATCCGAGCTCGAGCCGCGACGCGGTCCCAGTCGATGTTGGCGAAGAACGCGTCGACGTAGCGGGCGGCCGCGGCGCCGTAGTCCAGGTGGTAGGAGTGCTCGTACATGTCGAGCACCAGCAGAGGCTGCGCCACGGTCGGTCCGTGCATGTGGTCAGCCATCCAGTAGTTCTCCAACGTACCCAGATGCCGGTTGATGGCCAGCACGACCCAGCCGGCGCCCCCGCCGAGGCCGGCGGCAATGCGACGAAACTCCGTCTCCCAGCGATCGTAGTCGCCGAAGGAGGAAGCGATGAAGCTGCGCGTTGCTGCCGCTGGCTGACCGCTGCCGCCGAGATTGCCGAAGTACAGCTCGTGCAGCACCACCGAGCCAGTGCGCATGAGGTGCTCGCGCTTCAGATCGTTGTAGACATAGGCGGGAAGCTCGGGGTCGGACAGCGCCTCGGCGAGGCGCCGGTTGGTTTCGTTCAGCGCCCGCACCGAGCCACCGTAGTTGTTCGACCAGTGCGATTCGATGAGGCGCTGGGACAGGCCCTTGAGTCTGGCGGGGTCGAACCGCAGCGGCGCGGGTTGATGCGACTGGTTGAACGCCCGGGTCTCGAGTGCCGGCAGCGAGCCGGACGTCGGGCTCTGCGCGCCGACCGGGACGCCGGTGCCGAGCAGGCTGGCGCCGACGCCGAGCGTGGCGCCCTTGATCAGCGTGCGTCTGGTCGTCGGCAAGGCGCTGGAGGCGGTCTCTCGATGAGGAGGATTCATCATGGTGGACTCCCGTGACTAGTGTCGAAGCTGTTCGAGTATCTGAATGGCGCCTGCGTACGCGATCACAGTTGCGCCGATCCCGGCGAGCAGGCTCCACCAGAATCCGAACCCGCCGCGCAGCAGCGGCGGCAGCACGAGAAACAGCGCAAGGGAAGGCAGGACCAGCCAGACGATGTCCGCTGAGAATGCAGCTACCCGTTCGTTGTCGCCGGTGTCGAGGTACATCCAGATCATTGCCAGCACCGAGATCGTCGGAACGGACGCCAGAATGGCGCCCAGCAGCGTCGATCGTCTGGCGATCTCGGAAACCGCCACGACCAGAAGCGCCGTGGCTGCGAACTTGGTAATCAGATAGATCATTCGACCTCCTTCAGGGAACCTCTGATCAGGTCGGCGCGTCCGGTTTTCCGACCGTTACGTCGCGACCTTCCGCGGCGCTGCGGTAGCAGGCGTCGACGATGCCGTGCGCGACGAGGGCGTCATCGAAGCTCGGCGTGGCCGGGCGCCCGCGGCTGGCGGCTTCGAGGAAACGGCGGTCCGACAGGCCCGCGAGGCCGCGAAGATCCTCGTCGCGCGGGTGCAGCCCCTCCAGCTCCATGAAGCGCGCCAGCACCTCGTCGCCGGACAGGGTCAGCGCCGGGTCGTCGTCGCGTTCCTCGGTCAGCGTCCCGAAGTAGTCGTGATGGGTTTCGACCCTGAGATTGCTGCAGAAGACCTCGAGGTGCCGGCTCGATTGACGTGACACGACGTCGTGCCATACGGAAGTCAGGGTGCTGGTCGTGCCGCCCGTATGACTGAACATCGCCACGGCGACGTCTTCGATGCCCGGATGTCCGGCCACGTTGCGGGTATGGCAGCGTACGGATTCGATGTCGCCGAACAGCTGGCGCAGGAGGTCGACGTCGTGGATGGAATGTTCGATCAGGGCGCCGCCACCGGCCCGGGCGACGTCGGCGCGCCATGACGAGCCGTAGGTCCCGCCAACCGGAAAACACTGGTCGTCGCGCAGGCTCGCGGTCAGTACCGGGCTTGCGGCCTCGCGCAGCCGCCTGGCGAGCACGCGATAGACCGGGCTGTGGTGGAGCACCAGGCCCACCTGATGGGTGACGCCTGCCGCGTTGACGGCGTCGGTCATCGTCTTTGCCTCGGCCAGTGTCCGGGCCAGCGGTTTCTCGCAGAACACGTGCCTTCCGGCGGCGGCGGCCGCCATCACCAGCGGCGGATGCCCGGCCGTGTCGGTACACACGTAGATCGCATCGCAGGCAGCGATGACGTCGGCAGGATCTTCCGTGGCCAGGGCGCAGCCGGCGATGGAGGCGAACGTCTCGGCACGCTCGATGTCGTGGTCGCACACGGCGTGATAGTCGATGTCGACCAGGCCGCGGCTCTGGACGTCCTTGATGTTGCGGGCGTGAAACGTGCCGATGTGGCCACAGCCGATGAGGCCGACGCGGAGGGTCATGGTAGCTCCTGTGCGGATGATCCGCCGAGTATGTGGGAGCCGCGGAATTCAGGCCAGATCGGTCCCGAGGCCGGTGTTCGATGGTTGGCGCGTGCGTTCCGTGCGCGCGTCCCTGTTGCACGCGCCGTTTGCACGCGCCTGTTGCACGCGCCTGTTGACAGTCCCGGGGCATGGGCGCAGTATTCGCGCCGCTCCGGGAGGATGGCCGGGGGCAGGGTTTTGATCAGAGACGCTTAGCACCAGTACGGAAATCGCTGAAACGACGATGAATTGCATTGCCTACATGACCTTCATGGACACCGCCGAGGTGGCGCAGTCGCTGCGCGATCACCTGGTGGTGACCATTGCGCGGGGAGGCCCCGGCTCTAGCGGATAGCGAATCCTTCAAGCGGACATCGAGCTTGCAGAATCAACCCCGGAGAGCCCACCAGCCTCCGGGGTTTTTCGTTTCAGGGCGGGAAAAAGTCGGGTCGAACGAAACGATATCGAGAGCAGGACGATGGACAGCATAGCGAACGGACAGACCAACAGACCGGGATTGGAGAGGAACCTCGGCAACACACTGGCCCTGGCGTTCTTCCAGGTGTTCCTGGTGATCATGCCCATTGCGGTGCCGTTCTTTCAGAGCAAGGGGCTCGACATGCAGCAGATCTTCCTGCTGCAGGCGATCTTCGGCAGCGTGATTCTCGTCACCGAGGTGCCGTCGGGCTACGTCGCCGATCTGCTCGGCCGCAAACCGACGCTGGTGGTCGGCTCGGTCATCGCCGGCATCGGTCACTCGCTGCTGGTCTTCGCTGACGGGTTCTACGGGCTCGCGCTGTTCGAGATCGCGCTCGGTGTCTCGGCGAGCCTGATTTCCGGTGCGGACATCGCTCTGCTCTACGACAGCGAGGCGGCGCTCGGCCGCGCCGAGGAGGAACAGCGCCAGGTGGTTGGCCGGCTTTACGGCGTGCGCACGCTGTCCGAAGCGATTGCCGCCGTGGCCTGCAGCCTGCTGCTGCTCGGCTCCATGGAACTGGTGGTCTACGCTCAGGCCGCCGTCGGCTGGCTGCCGTTGCTGCTGTCGCTGCGTCTGGTGGAGCCGCCGGTGGCGCGACTGGAGCAGGTCGGGCACCTGAAGAACATGGGTCTGATCTGCCGGCACATGCTCGGTCACAGCAGCGTGCTGCGGTTGACGTTCCTGGCGCTGTGCATCTGGAGCCTGACCACGTTCTACGCGGTCTGGCTGATCCAGGAGCTCTGGCAGCAGGCGGGCATCGACCTCGTGCTGTTCGGCTACCTGTGGGCGGTACTGACCGCAGTGTCGGCGCTGGCCGGACGCTGGGCCCACGTGGTGGAAGCCAGACTGGGGACGTCGGGTGCGCTGGTGCTCATGGGTCTGCTGCCGGCGTTCGGCTATCTGGGCCTTGATCTGCTCGGTCCGGTGGGCGCCTTCTTTGCCAGCGCCAGCTTCTTTCTGGCGCGGGGCATGGGTCTGGTGATTCTGCGCGACGCGTTGAACCGCCGGGTACCGGGCAGCTATCGGGCGACGGCGAACTCGCTGGCGAGCTTCGGTTTCCGCGGTGCGTTCGTGGTCACCGGGCCATTCGTCGGCCAGGCCCTGGATCTGTGGGGCATGAGCACCACGCTGTGGCTGCTGGCCGGCGGCACCGTGGTGATCTTCGTCGGGCTGATATTGCCCCTGGTCGCGGCGGCGCGGGCCCAGCAGGCCGTGGCGGAAGCGGCTTGAGTGGCCGCCGTGGTTGAAGGGAATGGCCACCCGGGTCGTTGACCCGGGTGGCCGCGTCGAGGGACGTGCAGGTGGCCTGTCAGGGTGCAGCGGCCGGCGGTGGCCCGAAGCTGATTTCCTCCACCGGCGTGTCGCCGAACAGTTCGGCATGACGCGCGCTGACGCGTTGCCAGAGATCGCCCAGCGGCGGTACCTGCAGGCCGAACACGCTCTCGAGGACGTCGATGAGTTCCGCTTCCGAACCGATCAGACGCCGTGGCACCGTCGGGTCGAAGTTCCGCAGCACGCGGCCGAGCAGCGCGCTGCCGCCGCCCTCGCTCATGCGCTGGCAGATCAGATTCTGTCGGAACATGGAATCCGGATCGGTCTGCAGCTCGTCGCACCTGGTCTCAAGACGGGCCTCGGTATGGTGGTCGTCGACGAAGTCGAAGTCCGGGGGCATGCCGTCGCTGCGGTTGTGAAAACGCCACTCGCCGTCGCCGAGGGCCTCGAGCCGGAAGCGCCGGCCGAACTGTTCGTGCACGCCGGCGCGCAGGGGCAGCGGCTCGAGCATGCCGTCGCCGAGACCGACGTCGGCGATCCACGTCGCATCGTCCAGCGCCACTCGGAGCACCAGATGATTGCCGAAGGCGTCGTCACCGAACCGGGCCCGCATGACCCCGCCGCACACGCGGGTAACGTGAAACCCCAGCTCGCCGAGCGCCCAGCCGAGCAGGCCGTTCATCTCGTAGCACCAGCCGCCGCGTCCCTGATCGACGATCTTGTCGAAGATGCGCGCCGGGTCCTGGTCCACCGGACGTTCCAGGATCACGTCGAGATTCTCGTAGGCGATGGCGCAGGCGTGGTGGCGGTGGACGGCGCGCAGCACGTCGAGATCCGGCTTCGTCGGTCCGCCATAGCCGATGCGTTGGAGATAGGACTGAAGGTCCATGGTTGGCTCCCGTCTGCCTCGGCTGGACAGTATGCGAGATTCGACGGGAGCGGAGTACCATGCCCGTGATACCGGCCATGGCAGCGAAGGACCCACGATGACCGATGCTCCCCGGATTCGATTCTATTTCTCGTTCCGCTCGCCGTTTGCCGCCATCGCCTTCCATCGGCTGCGGCGGGCGCCCCAGTTCAACGACCTGACCATCGAGCTGATGCCGGTGTGGCCGAAGATCATATTCGGGGGTCACATGGACAACCCGACGGACAACTATTTCAAGCTCGCCTACATATTCGGCGATGCGGCGCGCCAGGCTGAGCTGGCGGGAATGAGCGCGGCTCCGTTCCAGCGGCTGGCCGCGCGGATCCAGCTGCCGCAGGACGTGGACTACCGTCGCGAGAAGGTCGGCGTAAAGATGCCGGACGAACGCTGGGAGATCCCGCACGCGGCTCTGCTGTTCGCCGAACGCCAGGGTCGCGCCTGGGCCTTCGGCGAGGCAGTTTTCGTGCGGCGCTTCGGTCTCGATGACCACGCCGCCGCCGACGTGCAGGATCCCGAGGTGATTGCGCAGCTGGCCGACGCCATGGGGCTGGATGGCGCCGCGGCGGCGCGCGCCCACGAGTCTGCGGAGTTCGCCGAGCGCATGCAGCGTGTCGTCGCGGACGGCGAGCGCGACGGTGTGTTCGGCGTGCCCTTCTTCGTGCTGGAACGTGACGGTGGGCGCGAGGCTTTCTGGGGCAACGACCGCCTCGAGCACGTGCTCCGAGCGCTGACGGGGACGCGGGAGCTGCCGGTCATCGACGCGGCGACATTGACCGAGGTGCAGCCGGCGCGGCTATGAGCATGGGGACGGAGTCGCCGTGAGCGTTCTGGTCACGGGCAGTGCGGGGCATCTCGGTGAGGCCGTCGTCCGCAGCCTGCGAACCGCCGGCGTGGAAGTGGCGGGTCTCGACGCGAAGCCGTCACCGTTCACCGACGTGGTCGGTTCCATCGTCGACCGCGCGCGGGTATCGGCCTGTCTCGACGGCGTGGACACGGTGTACCACACCGCAACGCTGCACAAGCCCCACGTGGAGACCCACACGAAGCAGGACTTCGTCGATACCAACATCTCCGGCACCCTGGCGCTGCTCGATGCCGCGGTTGCCCGGGGGGTGGCGCGCCTGATCTTCACCAGCACGACCAGCGTTTACGGTGACGCCATGCGGCCGCCCCCCGGGCAGCCGGCGGTCTGGGTTACCGAAGACACCGTGCCCCGGCCGCGCAACATCTACGGGGTGACCAAGCTCGCCGCCGAGGACCTGTGCCGGCTGTTCCATCGTCTGCACGGCCTGCGCTGCATCATTCTGCGAACCTCGCGCTTCTTCCCGGAGGCCGACGACGACCGCGCGCAGCGCGCGGCGTTCAGCGACGACAACATCAAGGCCAACGAGTTTCTCCATCGCCGCGTCGATCTGGAAGACGTGGTGAGCGCGCATCTGCTGGCGGCCGAGCGGGCGGAGACGCTCGGTTTCGGCCGCTACATCGTCAGCGCCACCACCCCGTTCGTGGCGGACGACGTCGTCGAGCTGACTCGCGATGCGCCCGCGGTGGTGCGCCGGCGCGTGCCTGGTGCGATGGAGTCCTATCGCCAGCTCGGCTGGTCGATGTTCGGGCGGATCAACCGGGTCTACGTGAATCGGCGGGCGCGTCAGGATCTCGGCTGGCAGCCGCGCTACGACTTCGCCGCCGTGGTCGCCCGATGTCTGGAGGGCAGGCCGCCGCTCAGCGACCTGTCGGCGGCGATCGGCAGCAAGGGGTATCACGACCGTGTCTTCGACGACGGGCCCTATCCGGTCAGGGAGTGAGCCGACCGCTCAGCCGACGTCGACGGCTTCTATGAGCCCCGGGCGCAGCAGCGGGCCCTTGCGCTTGCGTTCGTACTTCTGCGCCGGCGTGTTGACGATCTCCGTGAGTTCGCCGGCCGCGAGCCCGACGGCGATACGCTCCGGGGTCGCATCGTCGTACAGCGTGGTGCGCTGGCGCGGCCTGCGCTTCGAGAATTCGATCATGTCGATCATCAGCTGCGGCGAGGTCTCCTGTCCGTGCTGGGTGCCGGCGGCCCGGGAGATGCTCTCGTTCATGAGGGTCCCGCCGAGGTCGTTGCAGCCGGCATTCAGACAGGCTTTGACCCCCGCGTAGCCGAGCTTCACCCAGCTCGCCTGAATGTTTTCGATGTAGGGGTGCAGGGCCAGCCGCGCCACCGCGTGCATCAGCACCGCCTCGCGGAACGTCGGGCCCTTGCGGGCTTTGCCTTTGAGGTACATGGGCGCTTCCATGTGCACGAACGGCAGCGGCACGAACTCGGTGAAGCCGCCGGTGCGCTTCTGCAGGTCGCGGATGCGCAGCAGATGCCGAGCCCAGTGTTCGGGGCGCTCGACGTGGCCGTACATGATGGTGGCCGTGGTGCGGAAGCCGACGTTGTGGGCGGCTTCCATGACCGCCAGCCACTGCTCGGTGTTGATCTTGTCGGCGCAGATGATCTGGCGGACCTCGTCGTCGAGGATCTCGGCGGCGGTGCCGGGCAGGGTGCCGAGCCCTGCCTCTTTCAGGCGCTTCAGGTAGGTTTCCAGATCGAGTTCCAGGGTCGCCGCGCCCTGCCACACCTCGAGCGGCGAGAACGCGTGCACGTGCATGTCCGGCACGGCGGCCTTCACCGCGTGGACGATGGCCGCGTACTTGTCGCCCGTGTACTCCGGATGGATTCCGCCCTGCATGCACACTTCCGTGGCGCCGCGGTCCCAGGCCTCGCGGGTGCGGCGCTGGATTTCTTCATCGGACAGATCGTAGGGCCTGCCGCGCAGGTTTTCCGACAGCTTGCCCTTGGAGAACGCGCAGAACTGGCACTTGAAGTAGCAGATGTTGGTGTAGTTGATGTTGCGGTTGACGACGTAGCTGACGGTGTCGCCGTTAACGGCCTGACGCAGGCTGTTTGCGGCCTGCACCACGGCGCTGAAGTCGTCGCCCCGGGCAGCGAACAGACGTACCAGATCGGCTTCCGCGAGATCGTCGCCCTGCGCGGCGCGATCGAGGATCGCAGCGAGATCGGCAGAGACGTGCCTGGGCGCGCGCGTGATGGCGTCCAGCAGCGCCGTCGGCGGTTCGCCTTCCGCTCCGGGACACCAGTCGTCGGTGCGGGCGGCGCCTTCGGCATCCACCAGCTCGAGAATGCGTTCGTGCAGGCCGGCATCGACCCAGGCGTCGAGGCTGCGCACGAACGACGGGTACACGGTCAGCCGCTCGTGCAGGTGCTTGCCGGCGCCGGCGGTTTCCCGCGTCAGCTCGTCGAGGTGCGGCCACGGCGCCTCGGGATTGACGAAGTCGGGGGTGAGCGGCGACACGCCGCCCCAGTCGTTGATGCCGGCATCGACGATCTGCGGCAGCACGCCGGGACTCAGATTCGGCGGCGCCTGCACGCTCATGTGCGGTCCGAACAGGATCCGGGCGACAGCGATGGTCCACAGCAGCTCGTTCAGATCCGGCTCCGGCGCCAGTGCCATCTTGGTTTCCGGTTTGGCGCGGAAGTTTTGGACGATGATCTCCTGGATGTGTCCGTGGCGCTGGTGCACGTCGCGGATGGCGAGGAGAGATTCCACCCGCTCCCGCCGGGTCTCGCCGATGCCGATGAGAATGCCGGTGGTGAACGGGATCTTCGCCTCTCCGGCAAGTTCCAGCGTTTCGAGCCGCACCGCGGGTACCTTGTCCGGAGAGCCGTAGTGGGGCATGCCCTTCTCGGTGAGCCGATCCGACAACGACTCCAGCATGATGCCCATGGACGGAGAGACGGGCCGCAGCCTGGCGAGCTCCTCGGCGGTCATGGTGCCGGGATTCAGATGGGGCAGCAGGCCGGTCTCCTCGAGCACCCGCTGGGCGACGTGCTGCAGATAGTCGAGGGTGCTGTCGAAACCCATGTCGGCCAGGGCCTCGCGCGCCGCCCTGTAGCGCAGCTCGGGCTTTTCGCCCAGGGTGAACAGCGCTTCCTTGCAGCCCATGGCGGCCCCGTGGCGGGCGATCTCCAGGACCTCGTCCACGGTCAGGTAGGGGGCCTTCAGCTTGCGCGGCACCTGGGCGAACGTGCAGTAGTGGCAGACGTCGCGGCACAGGTGGGTGAGCGGAATGAACACCTTGCGCGAGTAGGTGACTCCGTTGCCGAAACCGCGGTCGCGGATGCTGGCCGCCAGGCCGGCCAGGGCGGCGGTGTCCTGTTCGGCCGCCAGTTCCAGGGCGAGGGCGCGGTCCGGCAGCTCGTGGCGGTCGTTCAGCTCGGCGGCGCGTTGTAATGCGGTTCGCGTCATGGGGCTCACACGGTGGAAAAGTCAATCAGTCATTGTGGGCATCGCGGCGCCGGTCGTCCACAGGGTCCGTGTGGGCCTCGGAGCCGGCGTCCGTGGCCGCCGCCGGTACGCCCAGGCGCCGGGCGATCCCCGACCGGTGCAGGAAAATGGCCGTCTGGGTGCCCGGTCCACCGGCCAGCAGGGCCTGCAGGTCGTCGGGTGTGTCCACGTCCAGGGCAAAGCGCTTCGACGGCACGATCCGGGGCGGCGTTCCCGCGGCGAAGGCGGCGTCCACGTGGGGCTTGAAGCTGCGTCCGTCGAACCTGAGGGGTATGCAGTTCGGCGGCGAGCAGATCAGGCCGTTGGTGCCCAGATGTTCGTCGTCCGGGATCACCGTCACGGTCTCGTGCCCCGCGAGGATCGCGTCGATCTCCTCCGGCGTGATCAGCGGAACGTCCGCCGGCACGATCATCACCCCGCGGGCCTGCAGGTGCTGGGCTGCATGGTCGGCGGCCTGGGTCAGCGCCTCGCTCAGATCGGCGTCCGGGCTTTCGGTGAAGCGTTCGGTGCCGAAGGCCTGGGCCAGGGCGTCGGCCTCCGGCGTTCGCGACACGATGAGCACGCCGGACAACGCTTCGCTCCGCGCCAGGGCGTTCAGCACGTCCCGGGCCATCGCCAGCATCAGCGCCCGGCGTTCATCCGGCGACAGCACGCTGGCGAGGCGGCGCTTGGCGGCTTCCAGGGACTTGATCGGGACGATGGCCCACATGCGCTCACCCCAGGTCGGCGACGAAGTCCAGCACGGTTCTGGCCAGATCCATGCGGTCGCGCAACGTTACCATGACGGTCTGGGCCACGACAGAAGGCACCGGAATCCGCGCCTGGAGCGCCTGGTCCTGGCGATCCAGAACGAATCCGTCGAGCAGGTCACCGTAGTGCTCGGCCACCTGAACCGTGGTCGCGGGCAGGTCGAGCTCGCGCATCATCTTGGCCGCCGGGCCCTTCAGCGCGGCGCCGCCGACGATGGGAGAAACCGCGACCACGGGCGCGCGCGCGGACTTCAGGGCCTCCCGCAGACCGGGGATGGACAGCATCGGGTCCACGGAGACGAAGGGATTGGAGGGGCAGATCACGACGCCGTCGGCGTCGTTGAGCCAGCCCAGCAGGGGCGGGCTCGGCTGTGCCGAATCGGCGCCGCGGAACTCGAAGCCGATGACCGCGGGTTCACAGCGGTCGCGGACGAAGTAATGCTGAAATGCCAGCGGCCCGCCGGCGGTGACCACGGTGGTGCGCACCGGATCGTCGGACATGGGCAGCAGCCGGTGCTCGATGCCTAGGCTCGTGGCGATGGTGGCGGCCACCTCGGTGCGCGTCATGCCCTGGCTGAGCAGGCGGGTGCGGTGCAGGTGCAGTGCCAGGTCCCGGTCGCCGAGCCGGAACCAGGCCTCGCCGCCGAGGACCTCGAGCGTCTCGAGGAAGTGCCAGGTCTCGTCGCGTCGGCCCCAGCCGGTTTCCGGATTGGCCAGGCCGGCGAGGGTGTAGGTGAGGGTGTCCAGGTCCGGACAGATCTCGAGCCCCAGGTGCTCGAAGTCGTCGCCGGTGTTGGCCGCGAAGGCGACTTCGTCGGGCCCGAGCAGGCGCGCCAGGCCAAGGGCCAGCTTGGCTCCGCCCACACCGCCGGTAATGGCGAGTATTCTCGGCATCGGCTCTGTGCTACCTGAACAGGTCTTCTTCCAGCGGCCGGTTCATTCCCGTGGCCGGCTCGTCGACGTCCTCCGGCGCCAGGCCCCGGATCAAAGCCACCGGCGTGCGTTCCGTGGTTTCGCCCATCACCAGGGTGGCCATGGTGGCCAGGGCGTCCGCGCGATTGATGAGGGTGACCTTGAGTTCGCGGCCGTAGATGTCGCGGCCGCCGCGGCGGTCGTCGAGGGTGCGCACCCCCGAGCAGCCGATGGCGGCGCCGATGGTGCCGAGTCGCCACGGGCGGTTGCTGCTGTCGGTGATCAGCACGCCGAGGCGGACGCCGCTGCGCTGCTCCAGGGCGGCCCGCAGCCCCCGGGCCGAGGCATCCGGGTCGCGCGGCAGCAGCAGCGCGTGCTCCGCATCCGTGCCGGCCGCGCCGTGTTCGATGTTCGACTGGTCGATGCCGGCGTTGGCGCCCACCAGGCCGAGGCGGTGGCGCACGATCAGCACGCCGGGCTTCTTGCGCACCACCTCGGTGGATTCGTCCAGCACCAGCTGCACCAGGCGCGGGTCCTTGTCGGTCTCCCGCGCCAGCGCGATGGCGGCCTCACTCGGGTCGACCGACGCCAGCGCAACGAGCCGACCCTCGGCCTTCGAGACGATCTTCTGGGCAACGCAGATCAGATCGCCGTCCACCAGCGTGAGACGGGCGGCGTCGAGTGCTGCGGCAATCAGCGCCGGCAGGTCGTCGCCGCTGCGGACCATGGGCATGCCGCCCAGCGGCTGTACCGAGAGCGGCGTCATGGTCCGGGACTCGCCGGCGGCTGCATGCCGGCGCGGCGCTCAGTGCTCGCCCTGACCGACGATCTTGATTCCGGCATGGGAAAGTTCCCCCTGGCGGTTGATCTGAATCAGGATCGAGGTCAGCGCCTCGGCCGCGGCGGCATTGGCGATGGGCCCGGCGTGCCAGCCCTTCATTCCGGCCTGGGTGATCAGGTCGATGACCTTCTGTCGTGCGTCCTTCTTGTTGCCGGCGACCAGGACGTCGCACTCGATGTGAACGTCCTGCTGCAGCAGGTGGGCCGCAATGTTCTGGAACGCGCTCACCACCATGACGTCGTCGCCGAGCAGTTCCTGGGCGCGCTTGCCCGCGCTGCCTTCCGGCGGCAGCTGCACGGTTCCGACCTTCGGCGGCACCAGCGGAACGGTGACGTCGATGAGGATCTTGCCAGCGAGTCCTGCTCTGACGTGTTCCAGGGTGGAAAGCTGATGGTCCGCCGGCACGGTCAGCACCACGATGTCGCCGGCCGCGGCGGCATCGGCATTCTCCATCGCGTCCGCGGGGGTATCGGGGCTGATCTCGTGCAGCTTGGCGACCGCGGCCTGGGCTTTCTCCAGGGTCCGCGAGCCGATGACGATCCGGTGGCCCGCCTTGGACCAGCGGATGGCGAGTCCGGTGCCCAGGTCCCCGGTGCCGCCGAGAATGGCGATGGTGTCGTGCGCGGTGCTGTCGTCTGCCATGGCTGGTTCCTCTCTGTCCGGGCTGTGTCCGGGCGTTCTGATGGACCGCGGCGGATCGGGAATGGACCCGCTGGCGGCCAAAAAGTCGTGAATTATGCCGTCATCGCGGCTCGTGCTGCCACACCGGTGTCGCCGATCGGCAGCGTGCAGTATCGTGCAGGGCTCGTGAAGCGATTGTCACAGGGGGAACACATGCGGATCGGAGTCATGATCGGCGGCGACGGCCAGCGGCGCACGCTGAACGACATCATCGGGGTGGCGAGGCAGGTGGAAGCGGCCGGGCTGGACGACGTCTGGATGGCCAATATCTTCTCCCACGACGCCATTTCGGCCCTGGCCCTGGTCGGTCGGGAGACCCGGCGCATCGGGCTCGGCACCGCGGTCACCCCGACCTACCCGCGCCATCCCGTTGCCATCGCCCAGCAGGCGCTCACCACGGCGGCCGCCAGCGGTAACCGTTTCACCCTGGGGATCGGTCTGTCGCACAAGCTGGTGATCGAAGACATGTTCGGCATGTCCTACGCCAAGCCGGCGCGGCACATGCGCGAGTACCTGGAGGTGCTGATGCCGCTGGTGCGCGGCGAGACGGCGTCGTTCCAGGGCGACGAGTATCGGGTCAGCAACGTCGCCATGGACATTCCGGACGCCGAGCGCCTGCCGGTGGTCATTGCCGCGCTGGGTCCGGTGATGCTGAAACTCGCCGGCGAGCTCGCCGACGGCACTAACACCTGGATGGTCGGGCCGAAGACCATGGAGAGCCACATCGTCAAACGATTGACCGCCGCGGCGGCTGGCGCCGGGCGCCCGGATCCGCTGGTGGTGGGTGGGTTTCCCATCGTCCTCACCGACAAGGTCGACGAGGCGCGGGCGCAGATCGCGGAGTCCCTGGTCATCTACGGTCAGCTGCCGAGCTATCGCGCCATGCTCGACCGCGAAGGCGCGGCGGGACCGGCGGACATCGCCATCGTCGGCGACGAGAACGCCCTGCGCGGCGAGCTGAAGCGCCTGGAGGATCTCGGCGTCACCCACTTCAACGCCGCCATCGCGGCCGTGGACGACGGGGCCTTCGAGCGCACCCTCGAGTTCCTCGGTTCGACCCGCTGAATCGGATGGAGGAGCACCCATGACGACAGGCTCGCAACCGGGCACGCCGCGCGGCTGTGAGCGCATCGCCTATGCCGTCGGCTTCCTGGAAAACGCCACCTACAGCGATGTCTACGGGGGCGGCGGTGCGACCGTCGGGCTCGACTGCCACCTGGTCAGGCCCGTCGATCGACCTTCCGACACCCTGATCGTGTTCATGCACCCGGTTGGCGGCGGCATGTACCTGCCGATGGTGCGAGAGCTCGCCCGGGTCGGCCATCACGTTCTCTGGGCCAATTCCCGCTACCGGGGCGCGGACTACGCGCTGCTCATGGAAAAGGTAGCCTGCGATCTCGGAGAGGCCATCTGCGATGCCCGCGATCGCCTGGGCTATTCGAACATCGTCCTGGCAGGGTGGTCTGGTGGCGGTTCGCTCATGATGTGGTATCAGGCGCTGGCTGAAGCCGGCGAAGGCATCTGGGATACCGCCGCGGGTGATCCTTACACGGTGGATGCAGCGCGCATGCCGCCCGCCGATGCAGTCATGATGCTGGCCGCTCATGTGAGTCGACACCGGATCTTCACGGAATGGCTCGACCCCTCGATCAGCGACGAGACGAAGCCGGAACTGCGCGATCGGGCATTGAACCTGTACGATCCCGAGAACCCGAACCAGCCGTCCTATTCGGCCGAATTCCTCGCCACGTTCGCCGGCGCGCAGATTGCCCGCAACCGTCGTATCACCGCCTGGGTTCGGCAAAAGCTCGAAGCCATTCGTTCATCGGACAGCCCGTGGCGTGAGTTCGCCTTCACCGTGCACGGCACCATGGCGGATCCCCGATGGCTGGATCCGACCATCGAACCCAGCGATCGGAAGCCCGCAACCTGTTACCTCGGCGATCCGCAGATCGTCAATGACGGTCCCGTCGGCCTGGCGCGATTCTGCACGCTGCGCAGCTGGCTCAGTCAGTGGAGCTTCGACGATGCGCGCTGCGATGCCATTGCGTCAGGGGGCAGGATCAGCGTGCCCGTACTGGTTGTCGGAAACACCGCTGACGACGCCTGCACGCCAAGTCACACGACGCGCCTGTTCGATGCCGTCGGACACGATCGGAAGCGGCTGCACATGGTCCAGGGCGCGACCCACTACTACACCGGACCGGATGGACGGGCCCACCTGGCCGAGGCGAGCGGCGTCATCACCGAGTTTCTGGGCGACCTGTAGCACCGGGCCGGATGCCTCCCGCAAGCGGACCGGCGTCAGGCCCCCGGCCGCATCCCGTGGTGCTTGCGGCCCTGGTAGCCGGGGTCGATGAGCCGGCGCGGGTGGCGACCGTCCACGTAGCCCATGAACCCGGGATCGATGACGTTGTAGCCGAGCAGGGCCTGTATCCGTTCGCTGTAGCGCCCGGCCAGGTCCGGCGGGACCGCCAGCACCATGTGTTCGATCTGGCGCAGAAACGGCATGCAGTACTGGGGCGTGATCGCGAGGCGTGTGCCGTGGCTGCGATTGGCGCCGCCGCGGTGGTAGAGATTGCCGGCGAACACCAGCACCGAGCCCGCCGGCATCAGCACCGGCACGGCGTCGGCCGCATCCGGTGCCCGCTCCGGGCCCCAGCGGTGGCTTCCGGCGATCACCTCGGTGGCGCCGTTGTCCGCGGTGAAATCGTCCAGCGCCCAGATCGTGCTGACCCCGAGCGCCTCCCGCGGCCGGGCGAAGATCGGGTGGCCGCTGTGGCCGGCGGCGTCGTCGACGTGGAAGTCCTGGGCCGTCTCCCCGGGATGGACGTTGATGGCGAGCGCCGCCGACAGCAGGTAATTGCGCGGCAGCAGGGCGTCGACCAGCTCGAGAACCGCCGGGTGTTCGATCAGTTCCGCCACCGTCGGGGCTTTGGCCAGCAGGGCATAGACGCGCTCGCTGTGGAAGCCTTCGAAGTCGTTGCGGCCCATGTGGCGGCGCTGCAGGTACGGTCCGAGTTCGGCACGGACGCGTTCGCCGGTGTCGGCGTCGATGGCGCGTTCCAGCACCGTGTAGCCCTGGTCGCGGATTCGGGCAAGGTGGTCGGCCGGGGACAGGTCGGCGTTGCGCATGGCGGCTCCCGCGGGACGGGCCTTGATCATCGCATTTCCGCCCGGGACCGGCTACAAAGGTTCCTTTCGCAAGGGGAGAGACTAGTGCGCGATCTGAACGGCAAGGTGGCCTGGGTCACCGGCGCGGGCACCGGGATCGGCGAGGCGGCGGCGCTGGCGCTGGCGGCGGCGGGCATGACGGTCGTGCTGTCCGGGCGCCGCCAGGACAAGCTCGACGCGGTGGCGGCGCGGGCCGGCGCGAAGGCCGAAACGGCGGTCCTCGACGTCGCCGACAAGGCGGCGGTGGCGGCGGTGGCGGCGGGAATCCTCGAGCGCCACGGGCGTGTCGACGTGCTGGTGAGCAGCGCCGGGCTGAACGTGCAGCAGCGCAACTGGCACGTGCTCACGACCGAGGACTGGGACAAGGTCATCCGGGTCGATCTGGACGGGGCATTCTACTGCGCCCACGCCGTGCTGCCGGCGATGATCGAACAGGGTGACGGGCTCATCGTCAATGTTTCGTCCTGGGCGGGCAGGTACGTTTCCGTGGTCACGGGGCCCGCCTACACGGCGGCCAAGCACGCCATGAACGCGATGAACGAGAGCATCAACATGGAGGCCGGCCTGCACGGCGTGCGGGCCTGCGCGATCTGCCCGGGCGAGGTGGCCACGCCGATTCTCGACAGCCGGCCGCAGCCGCCCAGCGCCGAGGAGCGCGCGCGCATGGTGCAGGCCGAGGATTGCGGCGAGATCGTCGCTTTTCTGGCCCGGCTGCCGGCGCACGTGTGCATCAACGAACTCACCGTGAGCCCGACCTGGAACCGCGGCTACGTCGGCCAGGCCCAGGCGCTCACGCGCTGATCTCATCGGTTCAGCGACTTGACCTCGGGGAGCAGGCGCTCGACGAACAGCTTCGTCTGGGCGATGAAGTCCTCGCCGTCGCTGGCGATGGGGCGGAGCACGAACTTGTGCACGCCGGCGGCATGGAACTCTTGCAGAAGCGCCAGCAGGTCGGCGCTGTCGCCCACCGCCAGAAAGCCCTCCGGCTCCCGTCCCAGGCGTTTCGCCAGCAGTTTCCGGTAGCCGGCGACGACGGGCTCGTCCGCGCTGCCGAAGCGGAACCCGAAGCCGGCGCCGAAATGGTCGTCGTCGATGTGCCGACCGAGCTCGGCGGTGCGGGCCTTGATGGCGGTGATCACCGGCGCCACCTGGTCGGGGGATTCGATCCCGGCCTGCCAGCCGGTGCCCCATCGCGCGGTGCGTTCCACCGCCTGCTGTGCGGATCCGCCGACCCAGAGCGGCAGCGGCTGCTGCAGCGGGCGCGGCGCGATGCTGGCATCGTCCAGGGTGTAGTACTCGCCGGCGAAGCTCACCGATTCCTCGGACCACAGTCGCGACATGATCTCGAGGCCCTCGTCGGTGCGTCTGCCGCGCCCCTTGGTCGGCGTGCCGGTCGCAGCGTAGTCGCGGGAGATGGCGCTGCCGACGCCGAACGCCGGCAGCAGGCGGCCGTCCGAGAGGACGTCGATGGTGGCGCAGGCCTTGGCGGTAATCACCGGGTCACGCAGCCCCAGGCTCGCCACGTTCATGCCGAATTTGAGACGCCTGGAACCCCCGGCCAGCGCCGCCATGACGCTCAGGGTTTCCAGGTTCGGATCGCGGCCGATGATGCGGTCGCTCTGCCACAGCGAGTCGACGCCGCCGTTGTCGCACAGGTCCACCCAGCGCCAGAAGGTGCGCGCGTCGGCGAACGGGAAGTTGGCGATGCCCAATCCGGCGCTGATGGTCATGGTGTGCTCCGCGGTCCGGCAAACGCTGCATTGTAGGCGCTCCGCGGACCGCGCGGATCGAGTTCATCGCGCAGCCGGTCGCCGAGCATGTTGATGCTCCACACCGTGATCCCCAGCAGCAGCGCCGGGAACACCAGGGCCCAGGGCGCCGACTCGAGGGTCTGGGCGCCGTCGGCGATGAGCACCCCCCAGCTGGTGTCCGGTTCCTGAACCCCGAGACCGAGAAAGCTGATGAAGCTTTCCGCCAGAATCACCCCGGGCACGGTGAGGGTGACGTACACCAGCGCCGGGCCGGCGACGTTCGGCATCACGTGGCGCGCGACGATGCGAATGTTCGACGCGCCCATGGCACGGGCGGCATCGACGAAGGCCTCGTTGCGCACGCGCAGGGTCTGGCCGCGGACGATGCGCGCCAGATCGAGCCAGAACACGGCGCCCAGGCCGACGAACAGCAGGTACGGATTGCGTCCGAACACCACCACCAGCAGGATCACCACCAGCACGAACGGCAAGGCGTAGAGGACGTCGACGATGCGCATCATCAGCGTGTCGACGCGTCCACCGAGAAACCCCGCGGCGGCGCCCCAGGGAACGCCGATGAGCACGCTGACGCCGGTGGCGATCACGGCGATGGACAGGGATACCCGGGCGCCGGCGGCGATGCGGGTGAAGAGATCGCGGCCGATCAGGTCCGTGCCGAACCAGTGGGCGGCGCTCGGGGCGGCCTCCAGGGCGTCCCAGTCGATCTCGTCCGTGGCCCAGGGCGACAGCAGCGGCCCGAACAGCGCCAGTGCCACGACAGCGAGCAGCAGCGTCGTGCAGATCCGCGCGAGACTGCTGCCGAACAGCGCGCGAGCGACGGCAGCGCCCATCAGGCGTCCAGACGGATGCGCGGGTCGAGGCGCGCGTAGCTGAGGTCGACCAGCAGATTGAACAGCAGGATCAACGCCGCGTAGACCACCACCACGCCCATCACCAGGGTGTAGTCGCGGTTCAGCGCGCCCTGGACGAAGTAGCGGCCGATACCGGGCAGCTCGAACACCTGCTCGATCACCACCGAGCCGGTGAGGAGCGCCGCCGCCGCGGGGCCGAGAAACGACACCACGGGCAGCAGCGCCAGCGGCAGGACGTGGCGGCGCAGGATGCGCAGGGCGGGCAGCCCTTTGGCCCGGGCCGTGCGCACGTGGGCTTCGCTCATCGTTTCGGCCACGCTGCCCCGGGTGAGCCGGGCGATGGCGGCGACGAAAGGCAGCGCCAGGGCGACAGGCGGCAGCACGTAGTGGGCGGCACTGCCGGTGCCGCCTGCGGGCAGCCACCCCAACAGGACCGCAAACACCAGCACGGCCACCGGCGCCACCACGATGGCCGGGAGCGCCAGACCGAGTCCGCTCAGGCCCATGAGCAGTCGATCGACGGAACCGCCGGCTCGGGTTCCCGCCGCGGTACCGATCGCGACGCCGAACCCGGCTGCGAGCAGCAGGGCGAGACCGCCGACGGTCAGGCTGACCGGCGCGCCGCCGGCGACCAGCTCGTTTACGGTGAAATCCTTCTGCCTGAACGAGGGGCCGAGATCACCCTGCACCAGCATGCCGAGGTAGCGCAGATACTGCAGCGGCAGCGGTTCGTCGAGGTGGTAGGCGGCGCGCAGATTGGCTTCCACCTCAGGCGGCAGCCGACGCTCGCCGTCGAAAGGCCCACCGGGCGCCAGACGCATCAGGAAGAACACGGCGCTGACGATCACCCAGAACGTGAGCAGCGACCAGCCGAGCCGGCGCAGCAGGAATCGGCCCCGGCTGCGTCGTGGCCCGATGCTGGCTGGCGCCGCGGCGGGCGTTGTCACCGCCAGTACAGGAACCGCGCCGGATGCGCGTCGCGCGGGTTCTCGTGCCAGCCGCCCAGGGCCGGACTCACCAGCCGCCGGACCATGACCGAGTACAGCGGCACCGCCGGATAGTCGGCGATGCCGATGGCCTCGGCTTCACGTAGAACCGCGTTGCGGCGTTCCAGATCGGCGATCTCCGCCGCCGCCGCCATGTGCGCGTCGAAGCGCCTGCTGGCAAAGGCGCCGTAGTTGACGTCACCGGTGTCCGACTTCCACAGCCCGAGATAGTGCTCAGGATTGCTCTCTCCGAACCAGCCGGCCATGGCGACCGCGAAATTGCCCTGGCGCAGGTCGCTGAAGTGGGCCTTCAGCTCCGCCTGGTGCAGGCGGGTGCGCACGCCGATGTCGTTCCAGAACGCGGCGATCGCCAGATTGCTGCGTTTCGTCTCGGTCCCGCTGACGTAGCGCAGCGTGACCTGGAGCGGGTTGTCCCGGCCGTAGCCCGCGGCGGCGAGCAGTTCCCTCGCCCGGGCGAGCCGCTCGCGGCGCGGCAGGTCCGCGGCCGGTTCCGCGACCGGCTGATAGTTCGTCACCAGCGCCGGCACGAAGCTCGGGCTCGGCAGGTGGCCGGCGCGCTGCACCTTGTCGGTCAGGGTGCTGCGGTCGACGGCGAGGGCGAGGGCTTCGCGCACGCGGGCGTCGTCGAAGGGGGCGTGCCGGGTGTTGAACACCAGGTACATGATCGACAGCAGCGGCGACAGACGCAGATCGTCGGCCAGGTCGCGGCGGGCACTGGGCAGTTCGCCGGCGGGAAAACTGCTGATGGCGTGCACTTCGCCGGCGCGGTAGCGGTTGTAGGCCGCCTGTTCGTTGCTCAAAGGCTGGTAGATCACCCGCGCGATTGCCGCCGCGTCGAGCCCGGGTGTGGCGAAGTGTGGATTGCGGGCCAGCACCACGGCCGCCTGGGGCTGCCAGTCCTCGAGCACGTAGGCGCCGTTGGAAACCCAGTGTTCCGGTTTCACCCAGGCGTCGCCGTAGCGCTCGACGACGTGTCGGGGTACGGGATAGGCGGTGGGATAGAGCAGGCGCTCCGGCAGGTACGGGTAGGGCTTTTCCAGGGTCAGCACCAGGGTGCGCGCATCGGCGGCGTGGGCACCGAGCGCCGCGGCCGGCTGCCGACCCGCGTTCACCGCCTCGGCGTTGGCCAGCGGGTACATGAAATAGGCCAGGCTTGCCGCCGTTTCCGGCGCCAGCAGGCGCTGGTAGGCGTAGACGAAGTCGGCGGCCGTGAGCGGCGCGCCGTCGGACCAGCGCGCGCCCTCGCGCAGGGTGAAGGTCCAGGTCAGACCGTCGTCGCTGACCGACCAGGATTCCGCTGCGCCGGGCACGATGTTCGCGTGCTCGTCGAAGGTGGTCAGGCCGAGAAACAGATCGGCCAGAATGGTCTCCTCGAGACGCAGGTTGTAGCGCTGCGGGTCCAGGGTCTCCGGTTCGCCCGGGTTGCCGAGGAGCAGCGTCGCTGGTGGCTTCTGCGCCGCCGCCGGCCATGCCGGTCCGAACAGCATGGCCGGCGCCAGGAGCAGGGCCAGCAACGCGCGGGCGATCGCGCGGTTCGGCCGGCGTACGCCACGGAGGCCGGTCGTCGCGGTGAAGTGAGCGTCTATGGTCAGCGCCTCGCGACCGTGATCTGGCGGTCACGATACTGAAAGCCGCTGTGCGGAGCAAAGCGGCCGCGGCCGTTGCCGGCGCGGCGCCGGCGCCGGACAATGGCGCCATGTCGTCTCGCAAGTACCTGGTGCTCGGCGCGCTCGGCCTCGTGGGTCGGGCGGTGCTGCGTGCGCTCGAGCGGCGCGGCGACGAGGTGATCGCGATCAGTCGTCGGCAGCCGGACTCGTCGGGCACGGCGCGGTTCGTCAGCCTCGATCTCACCGATCGCGATGCCTGCGCCGCCACCTTCGGTCGGGCCGAGTTCGCCGACGTCAGCCACGTGGTGTACGCGGCGCTCCACGAGAAGCCGGAACTCATTGCCGGCTGGCGCGACCCCGAGCAGATCCGGATCAACACGGAGATGCTCCGCAACGTGCTGGATTTCGTGGAGCCGCTGGAGCACCTTGCGCTGCTGCAGGGCACCAAGGCCTACGGGGCCCACATCGCGCCGATGAAGCTCCCGGGTAAGGAGACCGACCCCCGCCATCCCGGCGACAACTTCTACTGGACCCAGGAAGACCTGGTGCGGGAGCGCTCGGCCTCCGGCGGCTGGGCGTTCAGCGTGTTCCGGCCTCAGGTGGTGTGCGGCGATGCCGTGGGCAGCCCGATGAATCTGGTGGCCGCTCTCGGGGTCTATGCCAGCATCAGCCGCGCGCTCGGCGAGCCGCTGAGGTTTCCCGGCGGCGCCGGTGTGCTCACTGAGGCCACGGACGCGGATCTGCTGGCGGATGCCATCGTCTGGACCGGCGGCGAGCCGGCCTGTGGCGGCGAGACCCTCAACGTCACCAACGGCGACGTGCTCGAGTGGCACGGCGTGTGGCCAACGGTTGCGCGGGTCTTCGGCATGCCGGCGGGAGAACCGACGCCCCGGCGGCTCGCCGTCGAGATGCCGCGCCACGGCGCGCTCTGGGACCGGCTGGTTGCCGACCATGGGCTGCGACCGTGGACCATGGATCAGCTGATCGGCAGCTCCTGGCAGTTCGCCGACGCGGTGTTCGGGTTCGGCGCCGAACGCAATCCGGGCGCGGTGACGCTGCTCAGCACGATCCGCATCCGGCAGCTCGGCTTTCACGACTGTGTCGACACCGAGCGGATGCTCGAGCGTCAGCTGTCGAACCTGCAGGCGCGGCGCATTCTGCCGCGGTAGGGCAGGGGTGAAACTACGCGGCCCCGAGGGCCGGGAACAGCCCACGCACACCGTTGGCGATGAACTCCACCGCGATGGCGGACAGAATCAGTCCCATGATCCGGGTGAACACGTTGATGCCGGTCGCGCTGATGCGCCGCGTGATCCACGGCGAGAGCTGCAGCACGCCCCAGACGGCGGCGCCCAGAACGACGATGCCCGCCGCGGTGATCGCGTAGTGCGCGACGCCGCTGCCCTTGTGCGCGGCGAGAATGACGGTGCTTATTGCGCCTGGACCCGCCAGCAGCGGCATCGCCAGCGGCACGATGGCGACGGAAGATCGGTCAACGGACTCGTCCGCCTCCTCGTCGGTCTGTCTGATCGGGCTGGTTTTCGCGTGGAGCATGGCGATGGCCATCAGCAGAATCAGGATGCCGCCGCCTACCCGGAACGAATCGATGGTGATGCCGAAGAAGCCGAGGATCTGCTCGCCGAGAAGCAGCGAAACCAGAAGGATGATGACCAGGCTCTCCGCCACGTGATTGATCGTCGCGCGTCGCTCAATCGGACTCTCGGCCGCCGTCATGCTGATGAACAGGGGCACGGCGCCGAGCGGGTTGACCACCGCGAAGAGGCCGACGAACAGTTTCGTGTACTCGGCATAGTCAAGCATGGTGGGCGAAGCGTTCGACGATCTGATCGAGTCGGCCGTAGATGGTGAGATAGTCGCCGGCGGCGACCGTCGTTTCGGCTCCGGGTATCGGGATCCACTGGTAGCCCCGTTCGATGCCGAGGACCATCGAGTCGGCGAGAGCGGCGTTGATCTCGGCGAGGTTGCTGCCGACGAACGGCGACTCGGCCGGCAGCTGAATCCGCGACACGCCGAAGCCGGTGGAGATGTGCAGCAGCTCGTCGATCGGCAGATCGTTTTCGAACGTCTTGAGCCGCTCGAGACGGGCCTGCACGAACGCTTCCCAGCGCCGCACCCAGGGCGCGTGCCGGGCCAGGGTGAGGATGATGGCCAGCCCGCCCACCAGCACCAGCGCGTTCAGACCAATACCCATCCCCTCTGCGTTGGCGAACGACGACGTCGTCGTGACGATGACCGTGACGATTCCGGCGTTGCCCAGAATCATCAGCCAGGAGACGATCCGACGACGTCGCGCGTCGCCTACGACCCGTTCCGCCTCGCGCGTGGTGAAGCCGGTACCGCTGAACGCGGAGAGCGCCTGGAACTTGGCTTTCTCGTAGCTCATGCCGGTCATGACCAGAGCGATCGCGGCGCCGCGGACGATCAGCATCGAGACCAGCACGGTGATCAATGTGGGTGCGAGAAAATAGACGCTGCTCATCGAGCTACTCCGCATGCAATCCTGGCGTGACCAGACGCCGCTCCGCGCGAGTGGTTCGGCACACTACAGCCAGCGCTTGTGACGAAAGTAGATCAGCATGGTGGTCATCATCAGCGCGATGATGCCCATGACGATCAGATAGCCGAACGGCCAGCTCAGCTCGGGCATGCTCCAGGGCCCCGCCGTGCGATCGAAGTTCATACCGTAGACGCCGACCAGGAAGGTCGGCGGTATGAATATCGTGGCGATGATGGTCAGCACCTTCATGATGTCGTTCATGCGGTTACTGATCACCGACAGGTGCACTTCGATCAGGCTGGTGGCCATGTCGCGGAACGTCTCGACCAGGTCGACGGCGCTGACGATGTGATCGTAGGAATCCTGCAGGTACCGGCGCACCAGCTCGGCCTGATCGGAATCGAGTGCGCGCAGCAGTTCGCTGAGCAGTTCCCGGGTAGCCCAGGTGACCTTGCGCAGTACCAGCATGGTATTGCGCAGCTGGTGGACCTCGCCGAGCAGCGCCTGGGTCGGGTCGGTGAGAATCTCGTCTTCCAGCGCCTCGAGCCGGTTGCCGAGATCGTCGAGCAACGGAAACAGATGGTCGATGGCGAGATCGATGATGGCGTACAGGAGGAAATACACGTCGGCGCGACGCAGATGGCTCTGCGGCTGCTGGAGACGCTTCATGAGGGGCGCGAACAGACCCTGCTCGCCGGCAACGTGACTGATCAGGGTGTTCCCGGTGACGTAGATGCTGAGCTGCTGGAAGGGGTGTTCTGCGGACGCACCTGGTACGGCGAGCGTGACGAACAGCGCGTCGTCGAAAAAGTCGACCTTGGGGCGCTGGCCGGAGTTGACGATGTCCTCGAGCACCAGCGGGTCGATATCGAAGGCTGAGCGCAGGCTCTCCAGCACGTCGAGGGATGGATGCCCGGTGATCCGGACCCAGCGTACGCTGCCGTCGACGGGCTGGCCGAGCTGGCGCGGATCCTCGACCTGGGCGAGGGTATTCGCGGAGTAGTCGACTGCTGCAACGCTCGACGATTCGGCCTCGCGCGTGTGCGCGACATCGTAGGTTCCGGGCGACGTGCCCGGTGCGTGATACCTGCGGCGGAGATAGGTCATTTGTGAGCGGCAGGCACATCGGGTCGAATGGATCCGAATGAGGTTAGCATCGGCATGTCGGGATATCGAGGACTCGCGCCATGGCTCATGAGATCGACTACCGGATACACGGCGAGTCGCTGCAGTACCTGGAGGTGACGCTCGATCCCGGCGAGAGCGTCGTCGCGGAAGCCGGAACCATGATGTACATGACCGAGGGCATTGCCTTCGAGACCCGCATGGGCGACGGCTCCGGAGGCGTGATGGGCAAACTGCTCGGCGCCGCCCGGCGTCTGCTGACGCGCGAATCGCTGTTCATGACGCACTTCAGCAACAGCGCATCCGACCCTGCCCAGGTCGGCTTCGCCGCGCCTTATCCGGGGCAGATCGTGGCCGTGGACCTCGCCGCCATCGGCGGCGAGCTGATCTGTCAGAAGGACGCTTTTCTCTGCGCCGCCCACGGTACGCAGGTGACTGTTGCCCTGCAGAAGCGCCTCGGCGCCGGATTTTTCGGCGGCGAGGGGTTCATCCTGCAGCGCCTGCGCGGCGACGGGAAAGCATTCGTCCACGCCGGCGGCACCCTGATGGCGCGGGAGCTGCGCGGCGACAGGCTGCGCGTCGACACCGGCTGCATCGTCGCGTTCCAGGCCGGCATCGACTACGACATCGCCCTGGCCGGCGGGCTCAAATCGATGCTGTTCGGCGGCGAGGGCATTTTCCTGGCAACCCTGGAGGGTCACGGCCAGGTCTGGCTGCAGTCGCTGCCGTTCGCCCGGCTCGCCGACCGGGTGCTCGAGAATGCGGTTCACATCAAGCAGGACGACCGCGGCTAGTGTGCTGCGCCAAGGTCAAAGCGCGGCGACGACGTCGCGCACGAACCGACCCAGATCGAACCGCGCGCCGGTCGGGTCCACGCCGGTGCGCACGATCACCAGATCCCGGGTCGGCACGATGGTGACGTACTGTCCCTTGTTACCCATGCTGCTGTAGGTGCCCTGCGGGATGCCGTCGAGCTGGTCGAGCAGCCAGAACTGGGCGCCGTAGCCTAGCTCGCCGGGTACCGGCGGCCGTGTCGGCGCCGGTGTGGCGACGAAGGCGGTCCAGCCTTCCGGCAGCAGGCGCCGACCCTGCCAGACGCCGTCCCGGGCGTACAGCAGCCCGAACCGGGCCAGGTCCCGGGCCGTGGTGTAGACCTGGCTCGAGCCGATGAAATTGCCGAGATGGTCGGTTTCCATCCAGGTGTGCTGCATGCCGAGGGGTTCGAACAGCTCTTCGTAGGGAAAGCGCAGATAGCGGGCCGGGTCGCCGAGCGCGGCCTGCAGGCCGATCAGCAGCAGCAGGGTGTCGTTGTTGGCGTACTTCCAGCGGGTGCCGGGCGCCGCCTCCAGCGGGGTGCCGGTGGCGGCACTGATCACGTCCTGGCCGCCGAAGTACAACGCGTTGGTGTTGCTGCCCTCGCTCCACAGGCCGCTCGACATCCACATCAGCTGGGCGAGGGTTATGGCGGCGCGCGGATCCGCCGGCTGGCGCCACTGAGGCACGGGCGCCGGCTGCTCGACGTCGAGCAGCCCCTGTTGCACGGCGATCCCGATCAGCGTGGCCGTGATGCTCTTCGCCGTGGACCAGGTCCGGTAGCCGCTGTGGGGGCCGAAGCCGTCGCGGTAGGACTCGGCGATCAGCTGGCCGTCCTTCACGACCAGGACCGCGGCCGTCAGCGAGCGCTCGCCGTAGCTGCTCCCGTCGAAGGCTTTCGCCACCACGGCAGCAAGGGCGGCGCCCGGCCCCGGCGCTGCCCGATCACCAACTCGATCACCAACTCGATCACCCAGGGGAAACGCCAGGTCCGGGCGCGGCTGGGGCAGCGGGCGAGCGACGTAGGGCAGGTCGGCCACGGCAGCAGGTGCCCAGTGCGGCGGCAGCAGGGTGCAGCCCATGGTGTCGCGGAACGCGGCGACCCGGGTGTGGCCGAGAGCGTCGCTGGCCGTCACCAGGCGTCGCCCGGGGTCGATCTCCGGTTCCGGCAGCCCGAGCCCCGCGGTGTCCGCCAGCTCCACGGTGAGGATGTCGTCCAGCGGCCGGCCCATGGCGAAGTGGGCCGAGCAGGTGAACAGCGCGCGGAAGCCCGCGGCGATGAACGGGTCCGAACCATCCGCGGCCCCGCCGGGCAGCTGGTACGGAATCGGGTCCCCGGCGGAACCGAGGGCGCCGGCGACCAGCAGGGTGCCCAGGACGCGGGCGCTCGAGCGGGCGATGACCATGGTCTCCTCGGCAGCGGCTGGATCGCCGGTTATTATGCTCGATCACCGGGAAGGGCGGACACGCCTTTGGGGGAGCGCATGAAGGTCAGCATCGGCGTCGGCGGCGCCGCGTCCGGCGGCAAGCGGGATTTCGACCAACAGGTCAGCTACGTGCAGGAAGCCGAGAAGCTCGGCGTCGACACGGTGTGGACTGCGGAGGCCTGGGGCCAGGACGCGGTCACTCCGCTCGCCTACCTCGCAGCCAAAACCGAGCGCATCCGGCTCGGCACCGGCATCATGCAGATCAGTGCCCGGGTCCCGGCGATGACCGCCATGACGGCGCTGACCCTGGCCGCATTGTCCGAGGACCGCTTCATTCTCGGGCTTGGCGCCAGCGGGCCCCAGGTGGTGGAGGGACTGCACGGACGGCCGTTCAAGGGGCCGCTGACCCGCATGCAGGAAACCGTGGAGATCATCCGCCTGGCCTTCGCCGGCGAGAAACTCGCATACCACGGCAGGTACCACGAGCTGCCGCTGCCCGGGGGCGAAGGCAAAGCGCTGCGGCTGGCGCAGCCGGGCAACGCGAACATTCCGATCTATCTGGCCACCCTGGGACCGAACAGCCTGGAGTATACGGGGGCCGCGGCCGACGGCTGGCTCGGTACGTCGTTCACCCCGGAACATGCCGGCGCGCATCTCGATCACATCCGCCGCGGCGCCGAGTCGGCGGGACGCCGACTCGCGGACGTGGACATTCAGGTCGGTGGCACCGTGGCGTTCGGCGACGACCTCGACGCCCTGGTGGCGCCGCTGCGCCCGGCGATGGCGTTCACCCTCGGTGCCATGGGCTCGCCGAAGACCAACTTCTACAACGAAGCCTACCGCCGCGGCGGCTGGGAGCACGCCGCGGCCGAGGTGCAGCAGCTGTGGGTGTCCGGCAAGCGTGACGAGGCGGCCGCGCGGGTGCCCGCGGAGATGATTACGCAGGCCAATCTGCTCGGCGACGAAGCCGGGGTGCGCGATCGCCTGCGCAGCTTCCGCGATGCCGGCGTCACCACTCTGCGGGTGCAGCCTGCCGGGCGCGGTCTGGAGGAGCGTCTGGCGACCCTGGGCCGGGTGATGGACCTGGTCCGCGGGCTCGACTGAGGCACCCGATCAGGGCTTGCCGCTCTGACGGCGGCCGCGCGACTGGATCGCCGCCCGGCGCTCGGCCACTTTCTCCGGGCGTACCTCGCGGCGGCTGTGGGCGCGGCTCGCCTCCAGCTCGAGATCGAGTCCTTCGGTCAGGGTCGTGGACCAGCCGGCGTCCATGATCCGCTTGATCTCCTGGCGCGTGGCGGGGTCCGTGTCGACGATGTCGCGGGCCAGGCCGCGGCAGGTGTCGAGCAGCGCTTCCGCCGGAACCACCCGGTTCACCAGACCCCAGGCGCAGGCGGTCTGCGCGTCGAGATAGTTTCCGGTCAGCGACAGCTCCTTGGCGCGGTTGATGCCGATCAGCCGCGGCAGACGCTGGGACAGTCCCCAGCCCGGCACCACGCCGACCCGGGCATGGGTATCGGCGAAGCGGGCCTCGGGGGCGGCGATCAGGAAATCGCACATCAGCGCCAGTTCGAAACCGCCGGTGATGGCGAAGCCGTTGACGGCGCCGATGACGGGCTGGCGCAGCGCGCCCACCGCGTCGGCCAGGTCCTGGCTGGTGATGGAAGCCGCCGCATCGACCTCGCCGCCGAGTTCCTTCAGGTCCAGGCCCACCGTGAAGGCGCGGCCGGCGCCGGTGAGAATCACCACCTCGGTGGCGGCATCGTCGGCGAGGGCGCCGAACACGTCGGCGAGCCGGTTGCGCAGCGCGGCCGAGAGGGCGTTCAGCGCCTCGGGGCGGTTCAGGGTGACGGTGGTGATGCCGTTGTCGCGCTCCATCAGCACCAGATCCTTCGGGTCGGTCATGACGTTCTCCTCTCGGGTTCCGGGCGCCGCTAGCGGCTCGCGTGCGCGGCGTTCAGGTGGCTGACGATGGCATCGGCGATGGCGTCGAGCAACGGGTCCGGGAGATCGTGGCCGAGATCGTCGAAGGTGACCAGCTGGGAGCGGGGGATGCAGGCGGCCGTGCGCTCACCGGCGGCGAGCGGGACCAGCGGATCCAGTGCGCCGTGGATCACCAGGCCCGGGACCTGAAGCGCTTCCAGCACCGCGCCGCGGGGCTCGGCGCGCAGAATGGCGAGCAGTTGGCGCGCCGCCCCCGCGGCGCTGTAGCCGCGATCCCAGGCGGCCTCCGCCAGGCGTCCGAGCCCGACGTCGGCAGAGTCGTAGCGACGACCGCCGATGGCCCGCCAGCCCGCGCGAAGGTGGGCGATGGCGGCGTCGCGCCCGGCCGGTGGCGTGGAGATGAATGCCTCGATGGCGGCCGGGTCTGCGCCGGGCAGGTCCGGGTCGCCGGTGCTCGAGGCGATGGAGGTGAGGCTGAATGCGCGCTGCGGAAAGTCCAGGGCCATGCGCTGAGCGATCATGCCGCCCATGGAGAACCCCACTACGTGGGCGCCGCTCTGACCCAGATGATCGAGCAGGGCCACGCTGTCCCTGGCCATGTCGCCGAGGCCGTAGGGCGCCTCGAGTTCGGCAGCGTTCGCCAGGACGGTCTCCATACTGCCCACTGCCAGATGATCCAGCCGGGTGGAGAGGCCGACGTCGCGGTTGTCGAAGACCACCACCCGATATCCCGCGGCGCTGATCCGGTCGACCAGCGGCCGGGGCCAGTGGATCGACTGGCAGGTGAGCCCGTGGATCATCAGCACGGTGGGGTTGGCGCGGGCGCCGTACTGGTCGTAGTCGAGGGAGATCTGTTCGGTGCTGAATCTGGGCATGGAGATCGGATCTTACAGTTGCCGGGACTCCAGTGTACTGCGCCACTCTGTTCGGTCCTTACAACAACGTGGCGCAGTACACGCGACAGCCCCGGGCCCGCAGACGCCCCGGGCCCGCAGACGCCACGGGCCCGTAGACGCCACGGGCCCTTAGACGCCACGGGCGTCGGCTCCTAGCATCGCAATCATGTGGTCGACCATCGATAGCTTCGCCCGGCCGCCCCTCGGCCGTCACCTGCATGGCCGGGCGCTGGCGCTGAACCAGCGGGCCCGGGGCTTGCTCGAGCGGGCAGCGCCGACGCCGGGTGATGGCCGCGCGCTGGGCGAGACGCTGATGGCTTCCGTGGCCTGCTGGCAGCTGTTTCGCCAGGGTCTGCCGGCACCGCGCCAGGGATTGCTGCAGCGGCATCTGCAGCGACAGGGCGCCATCGCGGATGCCCTGGCGTCGTCGGGTGCGCGCCGGAACGCGCTCCCTGGGCTGCGCCGGCAGGCCCGCAGCCGGGGGCAGCAGCGTTGTCTGGGGCGCCTGCAGGAGCGACTCGCGGCGTCGGCGGTGGCAGTACCCGGGCGGCGCCGCCGGCGGGCGCTGGCGCGGCTCCTGGAGACCGAGGCGCGGTGGCTGGACGAACTCGGCCAGGCGCCGCCGCCGTCCGAGTCCGAGCTGCACGCCGGCCTGGCGCGTCTTTACCGCAGAGCGCGGCAGGCATCCGCGGCGCGGCCGGGGTCTGCGGTGGCGCGGCGGCGGCTGACCCGCCTGGTGCGGGGGGAGGAACTTATCTTCTCCGGCCCGGGTCTGATCTCAGAGGCTGCGGGGGTCCCGGAGCGGCGCCGCCTGCTCGACCTGGTCGACGAAGATGCCTGGCTGGCAGGACTGGTGGATTCGCCGGCCGCTGCGGCTGGAAAACCGCGGGATCGGCAGCGCCTGGGCAAACTGGTGCGCCGCCGCCGCCGTGAACTGGCGGTCGATCTTCGGGTGGCTGCGCTGCTCGGCTTCGGCGAATCCGTGGTGTCGTACCGGCGCGCTCTGCCCTGGCGGACGTTCATCGGACTCGCCGGGACGGCCGGCGTCATCGGAAATGGTCCGCAAACGGCAGATTTCAATGGCTGATGCGATGGGTGAGGCGATGGGTGATGGAGGAAGGATGTGACCAGACCTGAGAGTGAGCGGCCTGCGGGCAACCGCCGGGGCTCCGGCGCGGCGGCGCTGGCTCTGCTGCTCGTGTTCCTCGGCGCGACGGCCCGGGCCGCAGAGCCGGCGTACGTGGACGCCTGGGGTCCGGCGGTGGGCAGTGAACTGCCCCTGCTCGAGGCGCTGGATCAGGACGGCGAGCGGCGCACGCTCGCGGATCTCAGCGGCCGTCAGGGCCTGCTGCTGTTTCTCAATCGCTCCGCCGACTGGTGACCCTTCTGTCAGCGCCAGTTGGTTCAACTGGCAGGTTGGCGGGATCGGTTCGAAGCGCTGGGGATCAACGTCGCCGGCATGACCTACGATCCGCTCGAGGTGTTGCGCGCCTTCCACGACAAGCATCAGCTCGGCTACCCGCTGCTGCACGATCAGGACGCGCGACACGTGCAAGCCTATGGGGTTCTGAACCCGGAGTACCAGCCCGGTCACCGTGCCTACGGCATTCCTCTGCCCGGCGTGCTGCTGGTGGCGCCCGATGGGCGTGTGCTCGCCAAGTACGCGGTACCCGGATACCGCGAGCGGCCGGAGTTTGCCGGCATGTATGCGGACGTCGTGCGCCGGCTCGGCGCCCCGGAGGACGGTTGATTTCATCTTCCCGCGCCGATTAAATGCCGTTCCTTCGGACCTGGGGCCGGAATCTTCCGGCCCCGCTTTCGTCTGGCGGGCACTGAGGTAGATGGCCGAGCACGTTCCGCGATGGCTTCTGACACTGCTGCTGGCGTGGCTTGCCGCGGGCCTGTCGGGCTGTGCCAGCCTGGTGGGCTCCGTGGCCGGCGGCATGGCCGAGGACCTCGGCGGCGCCATTCTCGACAACCCTGACGTGGCCATGGTGCGCGACGGCGCGCCGGCCTATCTCATTCTCATCGACGGCCTGTTGGCGCAGAGCCCCACGAACGCCGGACTGCTCGGCCAGGCGGCGCAGTTGAATTCGGCCTACGCCGCAGGCTTCGTCGAAGATCCCGCGCGCAACCGCGCCCTCAACGCCAAGGCGCTGGGGCTCGCCGAGCGCGCGCTGTGCGCGGGGTTGCGAAGCGGCTGCGGGGTCCGCGCCCGGAAGTTTCAGGAGTACGAGGCCTGGCTCGCCGCACGCGACGCCGACGATGTGCCGTTGCTCTACCGATTCGGCGCCACCTGGGCGGGATGGATTCAGGCCAACAGCGACGACTTTGCCGCGATCGCCGAGCTCGCCCGGGTGAAAGCGCTGATGAACCGGGTCATCGAACTGGACGAGGGTTACGATTACGCGGGCGCGCATCTGTACATGGGTGTATTCGAGACTCTGTTTCCGCCGGCCATGGGCGGTCGGCCCGAGGAGGGGCGACGTCACTTCGAGCGGGCCCTGGCGCTGTCGGAAGGCAGGTATCTCATGACCAAGGTGCTGTACGCCGAGCAGTACGGCCGACTGATGTTCGACCGGCCGCTGCACGACCGGTTGCTGAACGAGGTGGTGGCTGCAGACCCGCAGTTGCCGGGACTGACTTTGATCAATGTGGTCGCGCAACGCCGGGCCACCGAGCTGCTGGAATCCGCTGATGAGTATTTCTGAGCGCCGCCCTCGCCGTGGCCCGGCCCTGCTGGCTGGAATCGTTCTTGCCCTGAGCGCGGCAGCCACCCAGGCCGCCACCACGTTGAAGATCGCCACGTTGTCGCCGGAGGGTTCCGCGTGGATGGAGCTGCTCCGGGCCGGCGCCCGTGACGTCACCGCGCGCACCGAGGGTCGGATCGACTTCAAGTTCTACCCTGGCGGGGTCATGGGCGACGACAAGGCGGTGCTGCGCAAGATCCGGCTCGGGCAACTGCACGGCGCCGTGCTCACTGCCGGCGGCCTGGTGCAGACCTACGAAGACATTCAGCTGTACGGTCTGCCGCTGGTTTTCGAGAGCTACGACGAGGTGGACCACGTGCGCGGGCGCCTCGATCCGGTGCTGATCGCCGGACTGCGCGAGCAGGGCTTCGAGACCTTCGGTTTCGCCGAGGTGGGTTTTGCCTACGCCATGTCGAAGAATCCGGTCACCAGTGTAGCCGACGTGCAGGCGCAGAAGGTGTGGACGCCGGATGGCGACCCCGGCTCGGCGCGCGCGCTCCAGAGCTTCGGAATCAGCCCGATCCCGCTGTCCATCGCCGACGTTCTGAGCGGTCTGCAGACCGGCCTGATCAACGGCGTCACCGTGCCGCCGGTGGCTGCGATCGCCCTGCAGTGGCACAACCAGATCGAATATCTCATGGATCTGCCGCTGCTCTACGTGTACGGCCTGCTGGCGGTGGCCAACCGGCCGTTCCAGCGCATCGCCGACGCGGATCAGGCGGTGATGCGCGAGGTGTTCGCAGGCGTGGTGACCGAGGTCACCGCGCGTGCGCGCAAGGACCACGTCAGCGCCATGGATGCGCTGTTCGGTCAGGGCGTGAAGCAGACCACGCCGTCAGCTGCCGAGGTGGTGGAATGGCGCGAGTATGCCCGGCGCGCCAACGAAGCGCTGGTGGTGGACGGTCTGGTGTCCCGCGATCTTCTCGAGCGCATGGAAGCGCTGCTCGAAGAGTATCGGTCACGGGGTGATTGAACGCCTGACCAGAGGCCTGCGCTCCGTCGAGAACGGCGTTCTGGCGGCACTGCTCGCCACCATGATCGGCGTCGCCGCCTATCAGGTGCTGGCCCGCAATCTGTTCGATTCCGGGCTGCTCTGGGGTGACGGTCTGGTTCGCGTGCTGGTGCTCTGGGTGACCCTGCTCGGCGGCATGGTCGCGGCCCGGGCGGATGAGCACATCCGCATGGACCTGGCCGCGAGGTTCCTGAGCGCGCGCTGGAACCGCCAGCTGCGGCGCCTGACCAGCGCGTTCACCGTGATCGTCTGCGGTCTGTTCGCCTATCACAGCGCGCGTTTCGTGTGGATCGACTTCCAGGAAGGCGTGCTGGCGTTCGCCGCCGTCCCTGCCTGGGTGTGCGAAGCCATCATGCCGGTGGGCGGGGCGGTGATGGGCCTGCGCTACGTGCTGCACGTGATCGACCCGCCGACATGATCTGGGCCGCCGTCATCGGCCTGGTGCTCGCGCTCGTTGCCGGCGCGCCGCTGTTCGCCGTGATCATGGGCGCGGCGATGCTCGGCTTCTACGTCTTCGACATCGACCTGGCGATTGTCGCCATCGAGGTCTATCGCATCGTCGATACGCCGCTGCTGGTGGCGTTGCCGCTGTTCACCTACAGCGGCTATCTGCTGGCGGAGGGCAGAACCTCCGAACGCCTGGTGAATCTGGTGCTCAGCGTGTTCGGAGCGCTGCCCAGCGGCCTGGCCATGGTCGGCTTCGTCGCCTGCGCGGTGTTCACCGCGCTGACCGGCGCCTCGGGCGTGACGATCGTGGCCCTCGGCGCGCTGCTGCTGCCGGCGCTGGTCAGAGCGGGCTACGACGAGAAGTTCAGTCTCGGACTGGTGACCACCTCGGGCAGCCTGGGTCTGCTGCTGGTGCCCTCGGTGCCGCTCATCCTCTACGGCGTGGTGGCGCAGCAGCTCAACGTCGGCGAATCGTTCACCATCTTCCAGCTGTTTCAGGCCGGCGTGCTGCCGACGCTGACCATGCTGGTGCTGCTGGTGGGCTGGACCCTGTGGCGCCATCGGGGCGGCGCGGTGCCGCGCACGCCGTTCTCCCGGCAGCGTTTCTTCGCGGCCTGTCGCGATGCCCGCTGGGAGCTGCCGCTGCCGCTGGTCATTCTGGGGGGCATCTACAGCGGCCTGGTTGCGGTCTCCGAGGCCGCGGCCCTGACGGCCGTGTACGTGACGATCTCCATGCTGCTGCTCTATCGTGAGGTCCGCTGGCGCGAGCTGCCGCGGATCATGGTGGAGTCTATGGTCATGGTCGGCGGCATTCTGCTGGTGCTCGGCGTCGCCCTGGCGTTCACCAACTTCCTTGTCGACGCCGAGGTGCCCCAGCATCTGTTCGAGTTCATCCAGGCGCACGTCGACAACGCCCTGACCTTTCTCCTACTGCTGAATCTGCTGCTGCTGGTGCTTGGCGCGATGCTCGATATCTTCTCCGCGCTGGTGATCGTCGTGCCGCTGATTCTTCCGGTGGCCGTCGGCTACGGCATACATCCGGTGCATCTCGGCATCATTTTTCTCGCCAACATGCAGATCGGCTACTTCACGCCCCCGGTGGGCATGAACCTGTTCATCGCCAGCTACCGCTTCAAGCGGCCACTGCAGGAGCTGTATTCGGCAAGCTGGCCGTTCATGCTGGTGCTGCTGGTTGCCCTCGCCCTGATCACCTACGTACCGTGGCTGAGCCTCGCCTTCATGCCCTGACGTTCAGCTGCCGTTGCGCAGCAGGGCGACGTTGCTGCTGCCGAGCAGCCGGCCCATCTCCCGCAGCGGCAGGGCGCGGCTGAACAGAAATCCCTGAGCGTAGTCGCAGCGCTGCTCCGTCAGGAATTCGAGCTGCGCGCGGGTTTCCACGCCCTCGGCGACGACCTGCATGCGCAGCCGATGGGCCATGGCGATGACGGCGGCCGTGATCTCCATGTCGTCGCTGCTTTCCGGAATGTCGGTGACGAAGGAGCGATCCACCTTGACCGTGTTGATCGGGAACTTCTTGAGATAATTGAGCGACGAGTAGCCGGTGCCGAAGTCGTCGATGGCGAGACGGATACCAAGCTTGTGCAGACGTCTGAGGATTTCCGAGGCCGCATCCACGTCCTGCATCAGCATGGTTTCGGTGATCTCCACTTCCAGGTGCGCGGGATCGAGGTGGGCGCGGCGCAGGCTCTCGCGGATGACGTTCACCAGATCCGGGTCGCGGAACTGGCGTGGCGAGATGTTCACCGCGATGGACAGCGGTGCGCCGTGCTGGCCCGACATGAGCTGCGCCGCCGCGCAGGCTTCCTGGATCACCCAGTTGCCGATCTCGACGATGGCGCCGGTTTCCTCGGCGATCGGAATGAAGTCGTCCGGCGGCACCAGGCCGCGCTCCGGGTGGTTCCAGCGCAGCAGGCATTCGACGCCGACGATGGACTGATCGGTCAGGCGCACGATGGGCTGGAAGTGCAGCTCGAACTCGCTGCGCTCGAGTGCCCGCCGCAGCTCGTGCTCGGTGCGCAGCCGGTGGACCGCGTTGGTGTTCAGCTCTTCGCTGTAGAACTGGTAGTTGTTTCGGCCCTTCTCCTTGGCACGGTACATGGCCAGGTCCGCGTTCTTGGTCAGCGCGTTCGGCTCGATGCCGTCGTTAGGAATCACCGTGATGCCGATGCTGGTGGTGACGATGAGCTGATGACCGGCCACCATGATCGGTTTCTCCAGTTCGCGCAGGATCTTATCCGCCACGCGCCCGGCGTGGTCGGGGGCGTCGACCTCGTAGAGCAGAATGGTGAACTCGTCGCCGCCGGGGCGGCCCACGGTGTCTTCCTTGCGTACGCAGCCGAGCAGGCGGCTGGCTACTTCACGCAGCAGCACGTCGCCGGACTCGTGGCCAAGGGTGTCGTTGACGCGCTTGAACTGGTCCAGGTCCAGATACAGCAGGGCCGCGCGGGCGTCGTTGCGCTGACAGTGCTGCACGGCCTGGCGGAGACGATCGTTGAACAGACGCCGATTGGCGAGCTCGGTGAGGGTGTCGTAGAAGGCCAGCTTTTCCATGCGCCGCTGGCTGCTCTTCATTTCTGTGATGTCGGCTACCTGCATGATGCCGTAGAGGGGCTCGCCGTCGCGACTGCGCTGCAGCACGATGTTGCAGTTGGTCCAGATCTCCAGCCCGTCGGCGCACAGCATCCGGCGCTCGTTGCGCAACGCCGGATCGGAACCCCTGAGCAGCCGCTCGAGCTGTTCCTTGAGGTCCGCGCGCTCGTCGGCGGGCACCAGACGGGAGACGTGGACGTTGTCGAGCGCGTGGTCGGGGTAGTTGAGCAGTTCGGTGGCGAACCGGTTGGCCTGAAAGATGTGTCCCTGGGGGTCGAGCAGCAGAATGCCGATGGGCGCATTCTCGAACGCGCCTCGGAAACGCTCTTCGCTGCGCCGCAGCTGTTCCTGCGCGTGGCGCAGATCGCTGATGTCCTTGACGATGCAGAGCAGGCTCGGTTCGCCGTCGAACTCGGTGACGATGCCGCTGACGAGGGTGGTGAGTTCACGGCCGGTCTTGTCGTAGAAAGGCATCTCCCGATTGGCGATGCGTCCCTCGCCGGCGAGCGCTTCGAGTGTCGCCTCGAGCTCCTGCGCGCTGGTGATGGAATCGAACTCGCTGAGCGATCGACCGATCAGCTCCTGGGCGCTGTAGCCGGATCCGCTGAAGAACGCCTGATTGGCATCGAGGATCACCAGGTCGCGGCGGCGCAGGATCAGAATGCCGTCCGGGCTCTGATTGAACACCTTGCTGAATTTCTCCTCGCTGCTGCGGGCGGCGAGTTCGGCCTCGATGCGTTTCGTGATGTCGCGGGCGATGCAGAGCACGCACAGCTCGCCGTCGAGTTCGATGTAGCGCAGTGACAGCTCCACGGGAACGACCGCGCCGTTGCTGGTCCGCAATCGGGCTTCCGCGTCGGTGACGTGGCGCTGTCGGGCAAGGGTCTCCATCACCTCGCTGCGCGCTTCCGGTTCGGCCCACAGTTCGAGTTCCGCGGCTGCCCGGCCGATAGCCTGCTCCCGGCTGTAACCCAGAAGGCGTGTGAAGCTCTGATTGAAATCGATTACCGTGCCGTCGCTCTGGCGGTAGATCAGAATGGCGTCAGGGCTGGTGTGGAACACCCGGGAGAAGCGATCGTCGCCATGGCTGGCGGTCATTGTGCTCGGCAGACGCGGCGGCAGGGCACCCTGGGCCAGGAGCGAGCCGTCGGCGGATGCGATGATCGCCAGGCGCAGCGGCGGGGTGGCGAGGTGGGTTTCATCGGGTCCGCTGGCGTGCAGGCGCAGCAGCGGCAGCGCCAGCGTCTGCCCGGGGTCGGCGCGCGCGGCACGCACGGCATCCACCACCGCCGTGCGCGCGCGTGCGGGAACCAGCTCCAGCAGGCTTCGGCCGATCAGCGCGTCCGAGTGACGGCTCAGCACCGTGGCGCCTCGACAGCCGCGGACCCTGGCCTGAGCGTCCAGTTCGAGCACGATGGCGCTACGTCTGCCGACGCCGTTGGCGAGGCTCGGGTCAGCCACCTCGGCGGGCGCTTTCTGCATCGGGCCCCGGTCAGGCGCGGCAGCGCCGGGCAGGACATCCGCTGCGCTCTCGTCTGGTGCCCGCGGGCTCAGGGTAGGGACGATATCGCGGCCGTGTGTGTGGCGGCCGTGGCGCCGACGCCGGGCGGTGGCGATCAGGGCCAGCAGGCCGGCCACGGCGATGCTGCAGAACACCCAGATGGGCCGGATTGGAATCACCAGGTCGAGCGCGGGCAGCGCCAGAACCTCCTCGTCGGTTCTGCCGCTCCAGATGGCGAGTATCGCCGTGACGGTCACCAGCGCGACCAGCCCTGGTCGCGCCTCGAAGTGCTTCATCGTCTGTTGTTTCCGTCGCGCGGCGATGGCTATGCTTGGAGCAACGCCTGCGCAAGGTCGTCCATGAACGTCATTGTGAAACTAGCCGTCGACGGTCAGGGTCTCCATGACATCTCGCACAGTGTGGCGGGCGCGGTGGAAAAGTCCGGTATAACTGAGGGGCTCGTCACAGTTTTCATCCGTCACACGTCGGCAAGCCTGATCATTCAGGAGAACGCGGACCCCGCGGTGCAGCGCGATCTGGAGGCCTGGCTGAACCGTCTCGTGCCGGAGAACGACCCGCTCTACACCCACACGGCCGAGGGACCGGACGATATGCCGGCCCACATCAAGGGCGCGCTCACCGCCACCAGCCTGTCCGTGCCGCTCATCGCCGGGCGCCTGGCGCTCGGCACCTGGCAGGGCATCTATCTCTGGGAGCACCGCCACCATCGCGGCAACCGAGAGATCGTGGTCAACGTGATGGGCGGTTCCTGATGTCGTCCATCCAGCGTCGATGACCCTCCGGGTCGAGGATGATGGACGCGAAGTAGAGCAGCATGTCGCGATGGTTCGGAGTGAGCCGGGCGGCCTTCATGGCCTGGTCGCCGGCCTTGCTGTCGAGATAGCGGAAGCATGAGGTGAGGGTTTCGCCGCGGCCTAGTATGGTTTCGATGCGTTCGTTCACCACGTCGTGCAGCGGCTCCAGCAGGTCCTCGGCGAGGCCGGCATCGTCGGGCTCGAGCACCACGTTGACCCAGAAGGTGCAGATCAGGATGCGATAGACGTCCTTGTCGACGAAGCGCTCGGCCACCGCAGCGCGCTCGGCGAGATCGTCGAGCACGGGTGCGAAGTGGCCTTGCAGCTGGGCTCGAAGGTCCGGGTCCGCCATGGGTCCTGGGCTTGCCGCAGGCGCCTAGCGGCGCAGCTGCTTGAGATCCTCCAGGGTCTGCGACAGCCGGTCGATGCGTTCGGCTATGTCGGCCAGCAGCGAGTCGTCGTCCTTGCTGGCGCCCGGCCCGGCGGCGGGAGCGACGTGGGCACAGGCCGCGCGCAGACGGCGCTCGCTGTCACGCTCCTCGGCGATGAAGCGGCCGAGCAGGGCGCCCGTCTGCGGGTCGATGGTCGGGTCGTCGAACACCCGGGCCAGCGGATCCCCGCCGCCGTCTTCGGGCTTGCCGTAGCCGAGCACGCTGCGGAACTTGTCCGCATCCGAGCTCTGCGAGCGCGCCGCCGCGAGGGACTCCTCAAACTCGGGACTGGCGGACTCGCGCACCCCGAAGCCGAGTTCGCACAGGCGTTTGGTGAACGCGGCCGCGTGTTCTTCCTCGCGGATGGCAACCGTGTTGAGCACGTCCTTGAGTTCCGGGTCGCGTGTGGTTTCGCGCCACGCGCTCAGCACCGCGTGGCCGCGCCTCTCGCCCACCGCGATGGCGTTCAGCAGGCCGAGATAGGAAGGTTTGTCGCTCATGCTCCGTTCCAGGCGAAAGGGCGTTTGAGTGTACGTAGCCCCTGGCTGACGGACAACGCCCATTTGCAACCCTGGCGGGCTGCCAGTAATTTAGCCGGTCCTTCAATCACCGGGATGCCGTGCGCCGTGCTCCAGTTCGATCGAATCGCGTTGCCGGAAGAAACCGAGACGCTGCGGGCCGAGGTCCGCCAGTTTCTCGTCGACAACGCCGAACACCTGACGCGGCCGAACTCCGACTTCACCACCGGCCACGATCCGGCGTTCTCCCGCAAGCTTGGCCAGCGCGGTTGGATCGGCATGACCTGGCCGAAGTGTTACGGGGGCGGTGAACGCAGTTTCTTCGAACGCTACGTGGTCACAGAAGAGCTGCTCGCGGCGGGCGCACCGGTCAGCGCCCACTGGATCGCCGACCGGCAGAGCGGCAACCTGATTCTCGGCGTCGGCAGCGACGCCCAGCGCGAACGCTACCTGCCGGCGATTGCCCGCGGTGAGAGCTACTTTTCCATCGGCATGAGCGAGCCGAACTCCGGGTCCGATCTCGCGTCCGTCCGGACCCGCGCCGAGCGTGTCGACGGCGGCTGGTTGATCAACGGTACCAAACTGTGGTCCACGGACGCCCATCGCAACCACTTCATGATCGCTCTGGTGCGCACCGAACCACCCTCGGACAACCGCCACGCCGGCTTTTCCCAGATCATCGTCGATCTGCGTGAGGATGGCGCCGTGGTGCGTCCGATCCGCAACATGGCCGGGGGCGAGGACTTCAACGAGGTGGTTTTCGACAATGTGCTGGTTCCCGAAGACCGGGTGGTCGGCGAGCCGGGCAACGGCTGGCAGCAGGTGACCGGCGAGCTCGCCTACGAGCGCAGCGGACCGGAACGCTTTCTGTCGGCGTTCCGGGTGTTCGTCGAGCTGGTGCGGGTCGCCGCCGCGGATGCGCGCCAGGATCACCCGGATCCGGCGCTGCAGGCCGCCATCGGCCGGCTGGCCGCGCACCTGGCGACACTGCGGCGCATGTCGATCTCCGTGGCCGGCATGCTCGAAGAGGGCAAGAGTCCGGAAGTGGAGGCGGCGCTGGTGAAGGCGGTGGGCAACGATTTCGAGAAACTGCTGCCGGAGGTGGCGCGGCTGGCGGCCGACTCGTCCGTGGCCGCGCTGCCGCACTTCGGTGTGTTCCGGCAGGCGCTCGCCGACACGCTGCTGCTGTCGCCGTCGTTCACGATTCGCGGCGGTACCCGGGAAATTCTGCGCGGGGTGATCGCCCGTGGGCTGGGGTTGCGCTGATGACTGACAACATGCTGACCGACGCCGCGGGCCGGATCTTCGCCGACCGTTGCGACAAGGCTCTGCTGGATGCCGCCGAGCGGGGCGAGTTCCCGGACGCTCTCTGGCGCACCCTGCGGGACAACGGTTTTCATGAACTGGCCATGCCGGACAGCGGTGTCGCCCTGGCCGACGCTTTCGCGGTCATCGGTCTGGCGGGTCGTCATGCGATACCGGCGCCGCTTCCCGAGGCGCTGCTGGCGAATCGCTGGATCGGCCGTTCCGACCGCCTGGTGACGATCGGTCAGGTGCTCGACCGGCGCATCGTCGAGGCGCCGTGGGCGCGCCAGGCGGACCTGGTGCTCGGCCTCGATTCCGCTCGCGGCGCGTACGTGCTGGTGGAGCGTGTCGGCGACGGGGCGCCGGCTCTGGAGTGCGGCCACAACATGGCGGGAGAGCCGCGGGATGCCGTGCCGGTGCCGGAGGGCGCGGACTGGGTCCCGCTGTTGGAACCCGCTTTCGCCTACCTGGCGCTGGCGCGGGCGGTGGCTACGGCCGGCTGCCTCAGCCGGGTGCTCGAACTGAGCCTGCTCTACGCCAGTGAGCGCGAGCAGTTCGGCCGACCGATTGCCCGGTTTCAGGCTATCCAGCACGCGCTGGCGGTCATGGCCGGAGAAGTGGCCGCAGCCGGCCGCGCGGCGGACGCCGCCGTGGACGCGCTCGACGGCGACCGCTTCGAGTTCGAAGTCGCGGTGGCGAAGGCGCGGGTCGGTGAAGCCGCCGGCGTGGTGGCGGAGATCGCGCATCAGGTGCACGGGGCCATGGGCTACACCCACGAACATCAGCTGCACCACTTCACCCGACGGGCCTGGGCGTGGCGCGACGAGTACGGCAGTGAAACCTTCTGGCAGCGGCGCCTGGGCAGCCACCTGGCCGCCCGCGGCGCCGACGGCCTGTGGGAGTTTCTGGCCACCCGCGGCTGAGCGCCCCTGGCCGGGCGCCCCCCACCGGTATTTCAGGCGAGCAACCCGTCCGACCGCGTCAGCGTGGCGCTCGACTCCTGCAGGCTCTGCTGACGGTACAGCCGGAAATAGTGACCCCGGGCCGCCATGAGCTGCGCATGGGTCCCGGTTTCGGTGATCCGCCCCCGTTCCACGACCACGATCCGGTCGGCATTGCGGATCGTCGACAGCCGGTGGGCGATCACGAACGCGATGCGGCCCTCGAGCACGTTGGCCAGGCCCTGCTGGATGCGCTGCTCGGTCTCCGTGTCGACGGACGAGGTGGCCTCGTCCATCACCAGAATCTGCGGATCCGCCAGAATCGCCCGGGCGAAGGAGATCAGCTGCTTCTGCCCCGCGGACAGGCGTCCGCCGCCTTCTCCCACTTCGGTGGCGTAGCCCTTCTCCAACTGCATGACGAACTCGTGGGCGCCGGCGAGCCGGGCGGCCTCCTCGACCTCGGCGTCGCTCGCGTCGAGGCGTCCGTAGCGGATGTTGTCGAGGATGCTGCCGCTGAACACGTGGGCGCTCTGCAGCACCATGCCCAGATTCGACTGCAGCCAGTGCAGGCTGCGGGCCCGGTAGTCGACGCCGTCGATCAGGACCTGGCCGCTGGTGGGCTCGTAGAAGCGGCAGATCAGGTTCACGAGGGTGCTCTTGCCGCCCCCGGTCGGGCCGACGATGGCGATGGTCTCTCCGCGCTCAACGTCGAGATCGATGTCGTGCAGCACGGGCTGCGCGGGATCGTAGGCGAAACTCACCCGGCGCAGCTCGATGCGCTGGATGCCGGCGTCGGCTGCGTCGTGACCGCGGGCCACGGACTGACGTACGGCGGCGGAGTCCTGGATCTCGGGTTCCGATTCGATCAGCGACAGGATCCGCTCGGCGGACGCCTGGGCCATCTGCATCTCCGCGAACCAGTGGCCGAGCTGTTCTACCGGGTCGAAGAAGTGCCTCGTGTAGGCCATGAATGCCACCAGGGTGCCCGCGCTCATGGCGCCGCCGAGCAGATCGAAACCGCCGATGGCGAGCGCCAGCCCCGTGGCCAGGCTCGCCAGGGTGATGACGATGGGCACGTAGATGGCGGCCTGGGTGAGGTTCAGCACCGACGAACCGTACATGCTGCCGGTGAGCCGGCCGAACTCCTCCTGATTGGCCTGCTCGCGGACGAACGCCTTGCTGGTGAGCACGCCCATGATGGCTTCGTTGTACGACGCCGTGATGCGCGAGTTGGTCGCGCGCACACGGCGCGCGCTCTTCAGTATGCGGCGCTGAAACCGCGCCGACACCCAGGCCAGCACCGGGATGATGGCGAGCACCACGAGGGCGAGTTTGGCGTTCATCACCAGCATGGCGATGGCGATGCCGAGCATCATCGTGCTGCCCCAGACCAGATCGAGAAAGCCCCAGGCGAGGATGTTCGACAGGCGTTCGCAGTCCGACGTCATGCGCGCCATCAGCCAGCCGACCGGACGGTAGTCGTAGAACGAGAACGACAGCCGCTGCAGGTTTTCGAAGCCGTCGCGGCGGATGTCGTGGCTGACGTGGGTGCGGATCTTGCCGCCGAGCCAGATGAACGTGCCGATCGAGGCCGCGATCGTCAGGGTGCAGGCGAGATAGGCCAGCATCCACGGCATCAGGGCGGCGTCCATGCCGTCTGCCGCCACGGCGTCCACGACACCTTTGGTGATCAGCGGATACGTCACCTCGACGCAGGCGGTGACGAACGCGCAGGTGCCGAGTCCGATCAGCTCCCGGGGATAGCGTCGGGCGTAGGCGAACAGCTTCTTCCACAGATCGGTCTTGACCTGGGCGGCAAGCGCCTCGTCGTCGAAGCCGTCGTCGTAGTTTTCGTCGTCGTAGTTATCCACGGGTGTCTCCTTCCGCGGCGGTCGTTGCAGGCGTTCGCTCCGGTCGCGCGCTGGCATCGACGTCACGGCGGATGGCGTCGTCCAGGGCGCCCTGGATCTCGCACAGGCGCCGGTACGGTCCCGGCTCGGCGGCAAGGCCGGCATGGTCGCCGAGCTGCACCACGCGGCCCTCGTCGAGCACGACGATGCGGTCGGCGTGACGCACCGACGACAGCCGGTGGGCGATGATGAGAGTGGTCTGGCGACCTTTGCGGCGGCGCAGGGCATCGAGGATCTGCGCCTCGGTGCCGGTATCCACGGCAGACAGCGAGTCGTCCAGAACCAGCACCGGCGGGTCTTTCAGCAGCGCCCGCGCCAGCGCCAGGCGCTGCCGCTGGCCGCCGGAAAGGGTGACGCCGCGCTCGCCGACCATGGCGTCGTAGCCGGTAGGGAAACTCAGCACCGAATCGTGGATGGCCGCTTCCTGACAGGCTTCGATGAGCTCGTGCTCCGGCGCGCTCGGCCGCCCCACCAGCAGATTGCCGCGGATGCTGCGCGAGTACAGGAACGGCTCCTGCAGGACCACGCCGATCTGTCGGCGCAGCCACTGCCGGTTGCTGGCCGTGATCTCCCGGCCATCGAGGCGGATGCTGCCGCGGCGATACTCGTAGAGCCGCAGCAGCAGCCGGATCAGGGTCGACTTGCCGGCGCCGGGCGGACCGACGAACGCCACCGTCTCGCCCGCGCCGATGCGCAGATTCACGTCGCGCAGCACCGGACGGCCGGGTTCGTACTCGAAGTCGAGATGCTCGATCTCTATCTCTCCGCGCACGCGGCCTTCCTCCGGTGCCACCTCCCGGGATTCCTCGGACTCGGTGAGGATTTCGTTGATGCGGCCGAGGCTGACCACGGCCTTGCCGGTATCGGTGAGGACCCGGCCGAGCTGCCGCACGGGCCAGATCACCATGGCCACATAGGTCATGAAGGCGAACAGCGTTCCCACCGTCATGGTGCCGTTCATCAGGTAGCCGGCGCCGGCGAACAGCACGATGCCGACCTGGCTCATCGCCAGCAGATCGCTGCTGCTCCAGTACAGCCCCATGAGCCGGATCAGCCGGTGGTTGTGGTCGCGGAAGTCGGCGTTGCGCGCGGCGAATTTGTCGATTTCGTACTCCTGGCGGGCGAACGCGCGCACCACGCGGATTCCGGTCAGGTTCTCCTGCAGGGTGGCGGTCATGGCCGCTTCCGCTTCGTCGGTATCCTGAAACAGCGTCTTCACCCGGGCGAAGAACAGGTAGGCGCCGATGGTCAGCAGCGGCATCAGGCACAGAGACAGCCACGCGAGCCGCGTGTCCATCCAGAACAGGATCGGGGTCACGCAGGCGATGAGCATCACGGCGCGCCCGATCTCCACCACGTCGCTGGCGAGAAACACCCGCAGCGTCTCCACGTCGGAACTGGCGCGCTGCACCAGGTCGCCGGTGTCGGCGCTGTCGTAAAAGCCTGCCTCGAGATGGTGCAGGCGACGGTACAGAGCCTCGCGCAGACGCCGGACGATGGATTCCGATGCCAGCGCCGCCAGCCGCCCGCGCAGGTACAGGCACAGTCCGGCGAGCGCGGTGGCGAGCACCGCGGCCGCCGCAGAGAGCCACAGATAGTCGAAGTAGGGATCACTCCCCCCGCTGGCCCGCGCAAGCCACAGCAGCGGCGCTGCGGCGCTGCCGAGGTCGCGCTGCACCACCACGTCGATGGCGTACTTCGCGATCAGCGGCGCGCTGAACATGAACAGGTTGGTGGCGGCCATGGCCAGGATCGCCTCGCCGTAGCGAAGCCGCTGGCCCCGGGTGATCTGCCACAGTGTGCTGGTGGTCGTCATCGCTCTCGTTCCCGCTGTGCAGCGGCTCGTGCCACTGCAGTCGATTGAGGGTCAGGAGCGGGTCGGAACGAATCTGGGTAGGCCTGGAAACGAAAAACCCGCTCGGGCGGTGAGCGGGTCTTCGAAATTACGCAGCGTCAGTGCTGTGAACTCTCGGACGGACTCACCGGAAGCCGGAACTGCCTCCGGCTGCGATGCCATCGGCACCCGCAACCACGGCGAACGGCTTGTTGGCCCGGTTCTGCCATGTGTGCATGGTGTTTTGCATCGCGCCCTCCTGGGTTCAGCGGCGGGAATATACTCCCGCTCGGTCAGTCGATCAACCTTGGCACCCTCGAGGCTCAGTCCGCGATACGGACGATCATCTTGCCGACGTTGGCGCCGGTGAACAGGCCGATGAACGCGTCGGCGGCCTTGTCGATGCCGTCGTAGATCGTCTCCTGGTACTTGACCGATCCATCTTTCACCCAGGCCGCCATGTCGCGGCGGAAATCGTCGGCCATGTGGTCGAAGTGGGAGACGATGAAGCCCCGCAGCGTCAGTCCGAGGCCGATCGCCATCGTGAGATTGCTCGGTCCCGGCACCGGCGCCGTCGCGTTGTACTGGGAGATCGCGCCGCACAGCGCGATGCGGCCGAACGGACGCATGTGGAACAGCGCCGCCTCCAGGTGGTCGCCGCCGACGTTGTCGAAGTAGACGTCGAGCCCGTCCGGAGCACCCCTGCGCAGCTCGGCGAGCAGTTTCGCGTTGTGGTAGTCGAAGGCGTAGTTGAAGCCGAGATCCGCGGTCAGCCAGTTCACCTTGTCGGCGCTGCCGGCGCTGCCGATCACGGTGCAGCCTTTGATTCGGGCGATCTGCCCCGCGATGCTGCCCACCGCGCCGGCGGCGCCGGAGACGAACACGGTCTCGCCGTCTTCGAGCGACGCCGCACCGAACAGGCCGACGTAGGCGGTCATGCCCGGCATGCCGAGCACGCCGAGGTAGGCCGACGCCGGCGCGCTCAGCTCGCCGAGTTTCTTCACCTGCTCCGCCGGGGCGGTGAAGCCTTCGCGCCAGCCGAAATGGCTTTCGACGATAGCGCCCTCGGGGTACTCGGGATGTTCGGACGCCACGATCCTGCCGACCGCGCCGCCGGTCAGGGTTTCGCCGATCTGGAAGGGCGGCACATAGGATTTCCTGTCCACCATGCGCCCGCGCATGTACGGATCGACGCTCATGCACAGGTTCTGGACCTGAACCTCGCCCTGCCCGGGAGCCGGCACGTCGACCTCCACAAGCTGGAAGTCATCCGGGGTCGGCATGCCGTCGGGACGGCGTTTCAACTGCACGTCGGTGCTCTTCATCGGGTTGCTCCTGATCTGCTGGAATGCGTTGCGGTGATGTTCGCGGGGGTACGCATGGTCGCACTCCGACCGGTCGGCGTCGATCCTCTGGCGGTATACTCCGCGTTGCGACGACGAATAAGGGCCCATGAAGACGACAACGGCACCCATGACGACGAAGTCGGCACCCATGACGACGAAGTCGGCACCATGACCGGCGACCACGAGAACCAGCGGCGTGAGCTGGCACAGCGGCTGCTCGAGATCCTCGAACTCGAGGCCATAGAGCGCAACCTCTACCGCGGTGGCAACGAAACCCGGGAGGGCGTGCGGCTGTTTGGCGGCCAGGTGCTGGCCCAGGCGCTGCGGGCCGCGTGCCGCACGGTGGAGGAGCGCCGGCCGCACTCGCTGCGCGCCTACTTCATGCGCGCAGGAAACTCAGCCAGGCCCGTGCTCTACGAGGTGGAACGCATACGCGATGGGCGCAGCTTCACCACCCGTCGCGTGGTCGCGATCCAGCAGGGTAAGGCGATCTTCAGCATGGACGTGTCGCTGCAGGTCGCCGAGGACGGGTTCGATCACGCCCATCCGATGCCCAACGTGCCGCCACCCGAAGAACTCGAGGACGACATGGCGGTGGTCGCGCGCCTGCCACAGCGGGATCCCGGAATGAGCCCCATGGCCGGCAGGCCGCGGCCGTTCGAGATGCGCTCGGTGTTTCCTCTGGGCAGCGACGCCTGGCGGCTCGAGCGCTTCTGGAATCCCGTCTGGATCCGCTTCGCCGCCGAGATCGACCCGAACGACGGCGCGCTGGCACACTGCCTGCTGGCCTACGCCTCGGACATGGGAATGGTCTCGACGGCGGCGCTGCCGCACGCGCAGCGGCAGACGCGCGAGGCGCTGCAGATGGCGAGCCTCGACCACGCGTTATGGATCCACCGGCCGGTGCCGGTCGGTGAGTGGCTGCTGTTTCACAAACGCACCAGCGCGGCGCAGGGTGCCCGGGGCCTGGTGCATGCCGAGTTCTTCTCCCGCGATGGTGCCCTGATTGCGTCGGTTACCCAGGAGGGGCTGATGCGCACCCACCGCGGCGCGATCAAATAGCGTTGTGCAGACTTGATCAGAGGCTCCCTAGTGGAGCGCTGTGCTATCCGTTCCAGGGCCACGGGTGGCTCAGAAGTACTCGACGTCGCGGATCACGAAGGAGAGGTTCAGGCCGCCGGTGAGCAGTTCCAGCGTGCGTCCCGAATCCGCCGGCAGGGGAATGTGGGTGGCGTCTATCCGCAGCTGATTCCAGGTCGGATCGACTGCGCGCCAGCGTCCGTCCACCAGCAGTTCGTTCCAGGCATGGAAGCGGAAGGCCGGCGGCTCGCCGTCGGCGTAGGCCAGGCCGAAGACCGTTCGAGCTGGAATGCCCAGGCTGCGTGCCAGAGTGGTCAGCAGGTCGGCGTACTCGCTGCAGTCGCCGCGCGGCTCGTCGAGCAGCGTCAGCACGTGGCGCTGGGCGCCGTCCTCGGAGTACCGCAGGTAGCCGTTGACGAAGCGGGTGAGGGCGTCGACGCGGGCGTCCGCCGTGTCGGCGCCGGCCGTCGCGGTACGTGCGAGCTCGCGGATCCGCCCGTCGGAGACGGGGTGGTCGCCGGTTTCCGCCAGCTCGTCGCCGGCCAGGCGCCGGTTGCTGACCGCGTCGGCCTCGCGGCGCAGCGCGTTGCCGCTGGCCAGGTCCGGCCACAGATCGCCCGCACCGGCCGCGCCGCTGACCTCGATCTCCAGGAGGCGGATGTCGGTGTGGTCCGGCAGGCGCCGGTCGGAGGGGACGAAATAACTGGCGGCCTGCAGCGCCGTGCGCGGAGCGAGGGCCATGGCGCGGCTGGTCTGTTCCAGTTGGAACAGCCCCGACAGCGTCATGGCGACCGGGCGCAGCTGGCTGTCCAGCTGAATCCGCGTGGACTCGAACGGCGCCGGGTTCTCCAGCTCGTACCCGGTGGCATTGCGGCCGACGACGCGAAACTGCCGGGCGACGACCTGACGGCGGCCGAAGTCCAGCGCCGACGACGAGACCGTGGCGCCGGCGGCCGGATTGCGCTCGCGCAGCCAGCTTTCGAAGCCCAGGTAGTCGCCCAGGGTGAAGGACAGCGCGAGGTCTCCGGGCTGCTCGGCGCTCGAGCCGTCCCCGAGGCGGTGCACCCGGTATCCCGAGCCCGTTCGGACGATGGCGGTGCCCTCGCTGCTGGCACCGCGCTGGTTGCGCTGGCTCGCCTCGAGCAGGACGTGGGGGTCGGTAGCGGCAAACAGCAGGTGTTCGTGCATTCGCACCGGATTGCCAGGATTGAGGACGAAGCGCAGGTCGCTGTCGAAACGCCAGCGCCCCAGGCCGTCGCGCCGGGTCCGGGTGGTGAGATAGCCGACGTGCCGGTCGTCCAGCAGCAGCCGGTACCAGCGCTCGCCGCGCAGCGCCTGGGCGCTTTCGATGGCCGGTGCCGTGTGCTCTGCCAGCAGCCATGCCAGGCAACCGAGGAGGGCCAGAACGCCGACGCCGTGGATGAGTCTGATGGGCAACAGCCGGATCTCCGCAGTCGCGAGGTGACAGACGCCATCGGAACCGTCTGTTCGAACCTGGGAGCGGGGACGAACACCCGCCGCTACGCTACCCACCGGTCCGTGGCGCGAAAACGCCCGCCGGGCGAAAACGCCCGCTCAGTCCTCTAGAATGGCCGCCAGTTTCGACAGGGTCCCGTAGTCCGCATCATGAACCAGGAAGCCAGAGACTTCATTCGCAGCCGAATCGCCCGCGACCTCGAAGAGGGCGTGGTCAAGGAGGGCGTGGTGACCCGCTTTCCCCCAGAGCCCAACGGCTATCTGCATATCGGCCACGCCAAGTCGATCTGTCTGAATTTCGGCGTCGCCGAGGAGTTCGGCGGCTACACCTACCTGCGTTTCGACGACACCAACCCGCTGAAGGAGAGCGAGGAGTATTCGGACGCGATCGCCCGGGACGTGGCGTGGCTCGGCTTCGACTGGGGCGAGCGGCTCACCCACGCCTCGGATTACTTCGAGCAGCTCTACGGTTTCGCCGAGGAACTCATCGAGCGCGGCAAAGCGTACGTCGACAGCCAGTCGAACGAGGAAATCCGCGCCTCCCGCGGCACTCTGACGGAACCCGGCCGCGACAGCCCGCACCGCGATCGCAGCGTCGAGAAGAACCTCGATCTGTTCCGGCGCATGCGCTCAGGGGAGTTCGCCGACGGCGAGCAGGTGCTGCGGGCGAAGATCGACATGGCGTCGCCCAACATCAACCTTCGCGATCCGGTGCTCTACCGGATTCGCCACGCGCTCCACCACCGGACCGGCGACGCCTGGTGTATCTACCCGATGTACGACTACACGCACTGCATCTGCGACGCCCTGGAGGGCATCACCCACTCGCTGTGCACCCTGGAGTTCGAGGATCACCGCCCCCTGTACGACTGGGTGCTGGACAACATCAACGTCAACTTTCATCCGCCCCAGATCGAGTTCTCTCGCCTCGGCCTGGAATACACAGTGATGTCGAAGCGCCTGCTCAACCGCCTGGTCACCGAGGGCCTGGTGGATGGCTGGGACGATCCGCGCATGCCGACCCTGGCGGGGCTGCGCCGGCGCGGCGTCACGCCGGGCGCCATCCGCGAGTTCTGCCGCCGCGTGGGAGTCACCAAGCAGGACAACATGGTGGAAATGGGCCTGCTCGAGTTCTGCATCCGTCAGGATCTGGAGGATACGGCGCCGCGCGGTATGGCGGTGCTCGACCCGCTGCCCGTGACCCTCACCAACTACCCGGGCGAGGGCGAATCCCTGACCGCGCCCTGGCATCCACAGAAACCCGAGCTCGGCGAGCGTTCGCTGCCGTTCGGGCCGCGTCTGCTCATCGAGCGCGACGACTTCGCCGAGGTGCCGCCGCGCAAGTACAAACGCCTGACCCCGGATCAGCGGGTGCGGCTGCGCTACGGCTACATCATCGAGTGCGAGGAGGTCATCAAGGATGCCGCCGGTAAGGTGGTGGAACTCAAATGCCGCTACCTGCCGGAATCGAAGAGTGGCGAAGATACCAGCGGCATCAAGACCAAGGGCGTCATTCACTGGGTGGATGCGAGCCACGGCGTGGCGGCCCGGGTGCGCGTCTACGAGCGTCTGTTCGCGGTGCCGCAGCCGGGTGCGGAAACCCTGGCCGAAGATCTCAATCCGCAGTCCCTGAGCGAGGCTGACGCCGTGCTCGAGCCCGCCATCGCCGCGGCCGACGCCGTGCGCTTTCAGTTCGAGCGGCTCGGGTACTTCTGCAAGGACAGCGAACTGCCCGGGGTGTACAACCGCACGGTATCGCTGCGCGACAGCTACCGCCCGGTCGCCGGCCAGGGCGCCGGCCAGGGCGCCGGCTCCGGCGGATGAGCGAGCGCGCGCCCTATCGGGACCCGGAACGCAGCGTCGAGGCCCGGGTCAAGGATCTTCTCGGCCGCATGACGCTCGACGAGAAGCTCGCCCAGCTCGGCGGCCTTGGGTCCCACGAGCTGGTCGGCGATGCCGGCTTCGACCCGGAGCGGGCGCGGACCCTGCTCGAGCACGGCATCGGTCAGATCAGCCGCATCGGCGCCACCACGGCGCTGCAGCCGGAGGCCAGCGCCGCGTTTGCCAACGCGATTCAACGCGTCCTGGTGGAAGAGACCCGGCTCGGCATTCCCGCACTGGTCCACGAGGAAGCGCTGGCCGGCTACTGCGCTCGGGGCGCCACCCAGTACCCGCAGGCGATCGGCCTCGCCGCCACCTGGGCGCCGGAAGGCGTTCGTGCCATGGCGGACGCCGTCCGCCGGGAGCTCATGGCCGTAGGCGCGCGCCAGGCGCTGGCGCCGGTGCTCGACGTCGCTCGCGATCCGCGCTGGGGTCGCCTCGAGGAAACCTACGGTGAGGATCCCTACCTGGTGGGCCGCTTGGGCGTGGCATTCGTGCGCGGCCTGCAGGGCAGCGAGCTGCGCGAGGGGGTGCTGGCCACCGCGAGGCACTTCCTGGGTTACGGGCTGCCGGAGGGTGGCATGAACCAGGCGCCCGCTCAGATCGGTGCGCGCGAGCTGCGCGAGGTGTTCGCGGAGCCGTTCTCGGCCGTCATCCGCGAGGCCAACCTGCGCTCGGTGATGAACGCCGGCAGCGCCGTGGACGGCGTGGCGCCGGCCGGCTCGCCGGAAATTCTCGACGAGCTGCTGCGCGGTGAGCTCGGCTTCGACGGCTTCGTCGTTGCCGATGACTTCTCGGTGGATCTGCTGGTGCGTCACCACCGTGTGGCCCGGGACAAGGCGCAGGCGGCCGCGCTCGCGCTCGTTGCCGGCCTGGATGTCGAGCTGCCGGCGGTCGATTGCTACGGCGAGCCGCTGCGCGGCCTGCTGGAGTCGGGCAAACTCGATCAGGCCCTGGTCGACCGCGCGGTGGGCCGGCTGCTGAAAGCGAAGTTCGAACTGGGGCTGTTCGAAGCGCCCTATGTGGATGCGGCCGCGGCCTCCGCCGCGTTCGATGCCGCGGAGTCCCGCGAGCTGGCCCGGCGGCTGGCCGAACAGTCGATGGTACTGTTGAAGAACGACGGAATTCTGCCGCTAAGCCCCGGCTGTCGGGTGGCGCTGATCGGCCCAACGGCCCACGACCCGCGGCTGCTGCTCGGAGACCACAACTACCCGGCTCACGCCGAGACCGGTTTCCGTCGCGACGAGGCGAACAGCGACGCCGTGCCGGTGCCGGACACGCCGGCCACCCTGACTTCGGAGTTCGTGCCCGGACCGCACTACGTGACGATCGTCACCCCGCGAGAGGCGCTGGAGGCCTTCGGCTCGGTGGACTACCAGCCGGGCTGCAGCGTTACCGGCGACCTCCGCGACGGCTTCGACGCGGCCGTTGCAGCCGCCCGTGCGGCGGACGCGGCCGTGGTCTGCGTCGGAGGCAAGAGCGGCCTGCTGCCCGACTGCACCAGCGGCGAGTTCCGCGATGCCTCCAACCTGGCGCTGACCGGACTCCAGAGCGCGCTCATCGACGCCGTGGCGGCGACCGGGACGCCCCTGGTGCTCGTCGTGATCGGTGGCCGTGCATTTGCCCTGGAGGGGGAGGTGAGCGCGAGCAACGCGGCGCTGATGGCCTGGCTGCCCGGCGAGGAGGGCGGGACGGCGCTGGCCCGGGTGCTGTTCGGCGAGGTCAGCCCGGCCGGCCGCCTGCCGATCTCCCTGCTGCGCTCTGCTGGGCAGATCCCCGGTTACTACAACCATCGCGCCGGCGGCGGCCGCAGCATGCCGCTCGGCGATTACAGCGATCTTTCGGCACGGCCGCTGTTCTCCTTCGGCCATGGCCTGAGCTACGCGGCGTTCGAGTACGAGGAATTGTCCTGCCCCGATACCGTGGAGGTGCGTGCCACCATCAATCTGCGGGTGACGGTGCACAACGTCTCCGAGCGCGACGCCGACGAGGTAGTGCAGGTCTACGTCAACGACCGGGTCGCCGACGTCGCCCGGCCGGTGCGCCAGCTTGTGGGATTCAAACGCGTCCACATACCCGCGGGTGCCCGGCGTCAGCTGAGATTCCTGCTCGACGCCAGCCAGCTGGCCTACTTCGACCGGGGAATGCGCTTCGGCGTGGACCCGGGTGAAGTCGAAGTCATGATCGGGTCGTCGTCGCGGGACATCCACCTGCGCAAGAGCGTCGTGCTTCAGGGGGAACGTCGGCCGTTGCAGCAGCAGCAGATCGTCGCCACTCAGGTCGAGGTCACGGAGCCGGAGCGTGGCGGCAGCTGACGCCGTCCGGGCGGCGCCGGATATCTCTGCGGTGCTTGCGGCCGCCAGACGCATCGCGCGGTATGCGCGGCGCACGCCGGTGCTCACCAGCCGCAGTATCGATGCCCTGGTGGGTGTGCCCGTGCATTTCAAATGCGAATGCTTTCAGCGCTCGGGCTCGTTCAAGCTGCGCGGCGCGCTGAGCGCGCTCACCGCAGACCTCGACGAAGCCCGGCTCCGGGGCGTGGTTACCCACAGCTCCGGCAACCACGGCGCGGCCCTGGCGCTGGCCGGCCGGCTGCTCGGCGTGCAGGCAACCGTGGTGATGCCCGAGTCTGCGTCGGCGTTCAAGCGTGAGGCGGTGCTGCGCTACGGCGCCGAACTGGTGAGCTGCGGACCGGCGCTGGCGGACCGCGAAGCGGCGCTGGCCGATCTGCAGTCCCGGCGCGACGCGCTGTTCGTGCCACCCTACGACCATCCTCAGGTGGTCGCCGGTCAGGGTACGACCGCCCTGGAGCTGCTGGCGGAGGTTCCCGAGGTCACGCAGATCTGGGTGCCGGTGGGCGGTGGCGGGCTCGCCAGCGGCTGTGCGCTGGTCGGCAGCGCGACCGGTGTCGCGGTCCGCGCCGGCGAGCCGGAACTGGCGGACGATGCCTACCGCGGGCTGCTCGCTGGCGAACGGCAACCGGCGCCGCCGCCGCGAACCCTGGCCGACGGCCTGCGCACCGCTCTGGGAGAGCTCAACTTCCGCATCCTCCAGGACCACCGGGTAACCGTGATCCGGGTGTCCGAGGACGCCATCGTCGACGCTCAGCGGCTCATCTGGAACTGCCTGAAGGTAGTCGCCGAGCCGTCGGCGGCGGTGCCGCTGGCCGCGCTTCTGGCGACCGGCGCCGAAGCGCCCGTCGGGGTCGTGTTGAGTGGCGGTAACGTCGATCTACCCGGGCTATGATGGGCCGCATCGCAGCATCCGGGGGGAACGGCAGATGAAGGGCTTCGAGGTCATCGCGAAGGTACTGAAGGCGGAAGGGGTGGAGTTCATCGCCTGCTATCCGCGCAATCCGGTCATCGAGGCCTGCGCCAAGGAAGGGATCCGTCCTGTGGTCTGCCGCCAGGAGCGGGTCGGTCTGGCCATTGCCGATGGCTTCAGCCGGGTCACCAACGGCAGGCGTCTCGGCGTGTTCATCTGCCAGCACGGCCCCGGCGCGGAGAATGCGTTTCCCGGCATCGCCCAGGCTTATTCCGACAACGTTCCGCTGCTGTTCATTCCGGGCGGCGAGCCGGCGTCGCGGCAGGGAATCCGCCCGACTTTCAGCGCCGTCGACAACTACGCGCACGTGACCAAGTGGTCCACCTACGTCAGCGACCCGCGGCGCCTGGCGCCTGCGCTGCGGCACGCGTTCTACCGGCTGCGCACCGGCGCCGGAGGTCCGGTGATGGTGGAGACCGGGATGGACGCCCTGTTCGGCGAGCTCGACCGGGAGCTCGGCTACCGGCCGGTGACGGGCTCGCGCTACGCGCCGGATGCGGCGTCAGTGGCGGCGGCCGTGGACGCGCTGGCGGCCGCCGAGCGGCCCGTTCTGCATGTCGGCCAGGGGGTGCTGTTCGCCGAGGCCACGGATCTGCTGATCCGTCTGGCGGAGGCTCTGGATGCGCCGGTGATCACGACCATGCCGGGGAAGAGCGCGTTCCCGGAGAATCACCCGTTGTCGGTGGGTGCCAGCGCCATCACCAAGCCCGCTCACCTGCTCGCGCAGTATCGTGATGCAGACTGCATCTTCGCAATCGGCAGCAGCCTGACAAAAACCCCCTACGGCACCAGCGTGCCGTCCGGCGCCGGTGGGGGCGCCGGCCAGGTGCTGATCCAGGCGACGCTCGGCGAGGACGACGTCAACAAGGAATACGCGGTGGACCACGCCCTGGTGGGAGACGCCCGGCTGACGCTGGAAGCCGTGCTCGCCGGCCTCGCCGGGCGCGGCATCGACCGCGGCCCCGGCCCCCGCGCCGAGGCCGTGAGCTCAGCGAAGCAGGCGTTCCTGGACGAGTGGCGGCCGGAGTTCGAGTCCGACGAGGTGCCGATCAATCAGTACCGGATCATCGCCGAGCTGATGCGGCACCTCGACGCCGCCAGCACCATCGTCACCCACGACGCCGGGACCCCGCGCGAGCAGATCATCTCGTTCTGGGAGGCAACCGTGCCGCGTGGCTACATCGGCTGGGGCAAGTCCACCCAGCTCGGTTTCGGGCTCGGCGCCATCATGGGCGCGAAACTGGCTGAGCCGGACAAGGTCTGCGTGAACATCATGGGGGATGCCGCCATCGGCATGGTCGGCATGGATCTCGAAACCGCGGTGCGCAACCGCATCGGTATCGTCACCGTGATCTTCAACAACGGCATCATGGCGATCGAGTCGGACTCCCTGGTGGACGCCCACACCGATTACGGTGCTAATTTCGTCGGCGGCAACTACGCGGCGCTGGCGCAGAGTCTCGGCGCCAGCGGCGAGCGGGTGATTCAGCCGGCCGATTTCCCGGCGGCCCTCGAGCGTGCCGTGGCGGTCACCCGGGAAGGCCGGCCGGCCGTTGTCGAGGTGATGGCGAAAGCCGGCTACCGCTGGCCTGGCCGTCCCGACACCGGCCTCGGCTGAGCCTGCTCAGGGCAGCAGGGCGCCGCCGTCGACGTCGAGGGTGGTGCCGGTGACGAAATCGTTCTCGACCGCGAACAGAATCGCCGAAGCTACCTCGTCCGGCGTGCCCGCGCGCTTGATCAGGTTGCGCGCCGTCGCCTGCTCGAGGAAGCGTGCCCGATCGTCGCCGCTGGCGCCGAACATGGGGGTATCGATCACGCCCGGTGCGACGACGTTGATGCGGCGTGGGACGAGCTCCGGGGCGATGGCCCGGACGAAGCCCTCCACCGCGTTCCCCACCGTGGAGATGGCGGACATGCCGGGCTGACACTTGCGCGCCGGCGAGCCGCTGACCAGCACGATGCAGCCGTCGTCCGTCATGTGTGCCGCCCCCAGGCGGACGCTGTTCACGTACCCCCAGAGCTTGCGGAACGAGCCCTGAAAGCCGTCCAGGTCCATGTCGAGAAACGGCCCCACGGCGCGCTCACCGCCGGTGGCGGCATTGACCAGGATATCGAAGGGAGCGAGTTCGGCGAAGGCGGCGCTGAGCGCATCGCGATCGAGCACGTCGATGGCGCGCACCGCGCTGCTGCCGCCGAGTTCACCCAGAGCCCTGGCGGCCTGATCGAGTCGTTCCGCGTTGCGGCCCATGGCCACCACGTCGGCGCCGCGCTCGAGCAGTGCTCGTGCCGCTGCGAGGCCGATTCCCGAGGTGCCACCGAGCACCAGTGCCTTTCTGCCGTCGACGTTCATTCTCGACTCTCCTCTCTAGTGGGCTGTAACGAGCATTCGGCGACCGCTATCGTGCGGGGGCGGCGATACGGTCGCCGGAGCGCACCCGCGTGCCGCTGATGCCCTGGCGGGCGAGCAGCGGCACGATGCCTTCGTCGCCCACCAGATGCGCGGCCCCCACCAGCACGAAATAGGTACGCGGCTGCTCGGGGCGCGCGTCTTCCAGGAACCGGCGGATACCGGCGGCCATGGTGTGATTGCGCTCTTGCAGCAGGGCCCGGGAAAAGGCCTGGGACAACTCCGAATCCCCGGTCTGGGCCTTGAACAGCTCCATGAAGCGGGCATCGTCGCCGGACAGCCAGGCCACCAGCATGCCGGCGAGCATGGGCTCTATCTGCTCTGTGACCTCGAGGGTCTCGTCCAGCAGTTCGATCTGGGTCGCCATGGGCTGGTTGAACAGCAGCGCCAGCTGCTCGTCCAGGCTCTCCAGTTCCAGGACCCGCTGGCGGGTGCGGCGCGCGAGGAAATAGCTCTCGAGACCGGAGTCGGGCAGATAGCCCAGGGTCAACAGGCGCGACACCACGATCTGGTTCATCACCAGAGCCGGCTTCGCCCGATCCAGCATCGCCGGGGTCATGCCGTAGTCGGCCAGGTGCGCGGTGAGCTTTTCCCGGGTCCGGGGCGTGAGCAGTTCGGTCAGCGTCTCGCCGTCGTCGAGCAGTGCGTACTCGCGGGTGCGCTGCTGGATCACCTGGGGATCCAGCGATGCCACGTCTACTTCCAGCACCAGGTAGTCGGCCTGGTCGAAGGCGGCGTTGAGCTGGGGCGCCAGCGGGTACAGGCTCGGCTTCAGAATGTGGATCGATCCGGCCAGGTACACGACCGTGCCGTTGCGCTGGTATCGCCACAGGAACAGCGGGTGTGATGCGCTCGGGATCTGGCTGCGGATTTCGGCGCCGCTGGTGATGCGCTCGTCGTCGAGTCGTATCAGCTCGCAGGCGCCGTCCTGCCCCGCCTGCTGCTGGCAGAGCTCGCGGGCCTGCACCGATGCCGCCAGGGCGTTCGGCTGAGAGTGGACGAGGCCGCGCACGCTGTCCGGGCGCGCCGGCAGCACGGCGAGTGCCTTGGCGCCGGGAAGCGCGTCGAATTCCTGTGACGCCGGCGCGCGCTCGGCGACGCCGGCGCTGGCGCCGAGGGCGGCAACCAGAAGCAGCGAAGGCAGGCGGCGATGCGGCTTGCGCCGGACCTGGCTCACGACCGGCGCACGTCCTGTGGCGTCTCGCCGCAATCGACGATGGCGGCCTTCACGTCTTCGAGCATGGCGTCCAGCGCCGCCTCGTCGGTACCCCGGAGTACCAGGGACGTCCCGTAGCGGTCGGGTCGGAAGAACGGATAGCTGCCCAGATCCAGCTGTGGGTAGCGCGCCTGGATCTGCCGCAGCGGTCCGGCGATCTGGCTTTCGCCGACATAGGCGGTGACCGACCGCGTGTGCACCAGCGCGCCGCCCTGCAGCTTGCCTTCGAGACTGCCGAGCATGGCCTGCATGACCGCGGGAATCCCGGCCATCACGAACACGTTCTCGATGCGGAATCCCTGGGGTCCGCCGGTGAGATTGTCGACCAGCGTAGCGCCTTCGGGGACCCGCGCCATGCGTAGTCGCTCGGCCATCACCTCCGGCGGCGCCGGACGACTCTGGATGCGCTCGGCGATCTCCGGGTGCAGCACCAGATCGACGCCGAAGGCCTGGGCTATGCAGTCGGCGGTGATGTCGTCGTGAGTCGGTCCGATGCCGCCGGTGGTGAACACGTAGTCGTAGCGGGCCCGGCAGGCGTTCACGGCCGCCACGATCTCGGCGGCGACGTCGGGAATGACCCGCGCCTCGCGCACCTGGATCCCCCAGGCGCCGAGGGTTTGAGCGATGTGGTTGAGATTCACGTCCTGGGTCCGGCCCGAGAGGATCTCGTTGCCGATGATGAGCACGCAGGCGGTGACGGTGGTGTCTGGCATGGCGGGTCGGGTCCGGGGCGACGGAGAACCGGCGCATGCTATCACGTCGCCCGGCCCGGGAATCGTCCGGCGTGGTCAGCAGGGTGTTTCATCGGTAACCCCGCTAACCGGATGATTGCCGGGGAATATTCCATTGCGTTTCGAAGATGTTGCCGAAGCCGGTAACAAAGTGGACCTTACACTGTGTTTACACGGGCGTTTCAAGCCGCTAATTTCGCGCCGGTTTTCCGGCGGTGCGCAAGACCGCCATCCCGATGGTGCGGACACGTCCGTTCGCGTCTGGTCGGTGCGTCAGAAGCCGTCGGCTTCCCGGGCGCATCCACAGTAAGAGGTACGAGGTTTGGTAGTACTCATACCCCGCGCTGCGGCATTGCCGTTGCGCATCGCAGTTGGCTTTCTTCTCTCTCTCTGTGTTTCGATGACGGTATCGCTTTCGGCCGCGCCGCTATCCGTTGTGCCGGGGCGGTACGCGTCGCTGGCCAGCGTTTGCGGGTCGCTGGAGGTGGGGGGCGCGGCGCCGCGAGGAGCGACGTCCGCGGACGTCGAATCCGTTTACTGCCCGTGGCCCGGAGGCGCCGTTGACCAGCCGGGCACGGTTGCCGTCGGTTCAGCGGAACCGACGATCTCCCTGAGCGCCAATCCCAGGCGACTCAGCTCAACAGAAACATCCACCTTGATCTGGTCAGTGCAGAATGCCTCCAGTTGCCGGGCATCGGGTGGCTGGTCGGGTGAGCGGGCGTTGTCGGGCCGTGCTTCGGTGAATCCGCTCACCGGCAGTGCGACCTATTCACTCACCTGCGTCGGGCCCGGCGGTAGTGCACTGTCCTCCGTTTCCGTGGAGCGGATCGACAGGTTCCTGCGCTGGGAGCCGCCCACGCAGAACATCGACGGCTCGCCGTTGACGGATCTCGCGGGATACGTGATGTACTGGGGCCGCGAGAGTCGCAGGTACGGATCCAGCGCCGTCATCAACGATCCGACGGTCACCCGATGGGAGGCGAACCTTCCCCCCGGTACCTATTTCTTCGCTGTCACCGCCGTCGATGCAGACGGTAACGAGAGCGACTACTCGAACGAGGTGCGCAGAACCATTCCCTGATTGAGACGTCTGTCGCGATTCGACATTCTCCCGCTTGAACCGCGGCGCAACGCGAAGCGTTTGCGACGTCGGTCACGGGCCGTCCTGGAGCGATCCCTAAACTCCGAATCAGTGGCTGCATTGACGCAGCGAAACTGTTCAGGAGTTGTCGATGGATCGTTTCTCACCTTCCCGTGGTTTCACGCAAATGGTGCTCGTTGCGCTTCTCGGGGTGGTTGCCGGCTGCTCGGGAAACAACAGCGCGGTGACGCAGGAGACCGACCAGGGAACGGTGGAACGCGATCCGCCTGGGAGCAGCTCGCCGCCGCCGAGCCAGTCGCCGGCGCCGAGCTCGGACCCCAGCGTCGCGCTCTCCTCGAACGAGGATACGGTGGCTTCCGGCGAGACCGTGCAACTGTCCTGGTCGGGCCAGAACGTCGATTCCTGCACGGCCAGTGGCGGCTGGAGCGGGACCCGGGGGGTCCAGGGCAGCGCCACCGTCGGCCCTCTCAACCAGGGCACCACCTTCTCCCTCACCTGTTCCGGTTCCGGCGGCAACGCGGTCGCCATGCTGTCTGTGTCGGTGCTGGGCGTGATATCGCTGAGCTGGGAACCGCCGACGGAGAACGTCGACGGGTCGCCCTTGAACGACCTGGCGGGGTACCGAATCTACTACGGTACCGGAAGCCGCGACTACTCGGATCAGGTGGCCATCAACAGTGGCGGCGTCACCAGCCAGGACGTGGTGCTGGCGACGGGCTCCTACTACTTCGCCATGACCGCGATGGACGTCGACGGCAACGAGAGCGGCTACTCGAACGAAGTGGTCAAGATCGTCAACTAACACGTCAGGGCGACAACGGCCTCGCGGGCGGCAAACGCCTTACGAACCGCCGGAAAATCGACACCGGGTTGTGGGGTAGACTGACCCGCTCAGACGGCTGAGGGGTTCACGATGGTTCGATCGAAGAACGGGTTTCTCTGGCTGCTCGCGTTGCTGCTCGCTGCCGGCTGCGGCAGCACGTCTGCCGAGCAGCATCTCGAGAACGCGCGGGCGCGGATGGCTGAAGGCGAGGTTCGAACCGCCGTCATCGAGTTGAAGAATGCCCTCCAGAAGTCCCCGGATCTGGCGGATGCCCGGCTCCTGCTCGGCGAGGCGCACGATCGATTGGGAGACTATCCCAGCGCCCTCAAGGAGTTCGAGCGTGCCCTCGACCTGGGACTCGACAACGAGCGTGTGAGGGCGGGTCTGCTGCGATCCAAAGTCCGATTGGGCCGTTTCAACGAGGTCATCGGGGAACTGGAAGGTCGATCGGATCTGACACCTCCATTAGCGGTAGTGCTCGGCGATGCCTATCTGGATGCTGGCGATCTGGCCGGCGCCAGATCCATGTACGAACGGGGCCGACCGCTGCCGGAGAGCAGCCTCGGGCTGGGCACCATCGCCTGGCAGGAAGGGGACACGGCGGCCGCTGCCGTCCTGCTCCAGGAAGCCGTTGATCAGGACTCCGGGAACTCTGAGGCCTGGCTGCGCAAGGGTGAGTTCGAGCTCTCGCGGGGAGCCACCGATCCGGCGCGTGCGGCGTTCTCGGCCGCTACGAAGCTCCAGGCATCGCGGGTCGCCGGTCATATCGGCCTCGCCCGGGTGGCCCTCATCGCGGGCGACCTCGACGCCGCGGCGGCAGACGTAAAGCGCGTGCTCGACCTGGCGCCTGACTATCCGGGCGCTCACTATCTCGACGGCCTGATCCGCTACGAGCGGCAGGATATCGATGGCGCCGAAGCCGCGATTCGCGAAGTCCAGCGCGTGGTGCCCGACCATGGACCGAGCCTCTATCTCATGGGTGCGATCAAGTACCAGCAGGGTCAGCGTGCCCAGGCCGAGGAAAACCTGCAGCGCTACCTGGCTCAGGATCCAGCCAACGAGTCCGCTGCCAAGCTGCTGGCTTCGGTGGCGTTCGACCGTGGCGATCAGGCCCGTGTGGTCGAGCTGCTCGATCCCCACAGTGCGGATACGGCCGATCCGCAGCTGCTGGCCATGCTGGGCGCGGCACGGATGCGCCTCGGTCAACCGACTGCTGCCACGCCGTTGCTCGAGCGTGCGGTTGCGCTGGCGCCGGACATGGCCCCCTTCAGAAATCAGCTGGCTCTGAGCCTGCTTGCCGGTGGCGATCGGACCCGGGCGGAGGCCGAGCTCGAAGGCGCCATCGAGGTGGACGGTCAGCAGTTCGAGAGTGACTATCTGCTGGTCATGCTGCAGATGCGGGAGCGCGACTGGCGTGCGGCCGATGAGTCGATTCGGACGCTGATCGAAAAGAACCCGGACGGCCCCGTCGGCTACAACCTCCGCGGTGCACTTGCCGTCGAGCAGGGCGACGCAGAGGCGGCGCGGAGCGCGTTCGCGGCGGCGCTGCAGCGCGATCCGGGATTCTTCCCGGCCGTTCAGAACCTTGCGCGGCTCGCCCAGCAGGAGGGAGATTCCCAGCGCGCGATCGAGCTGTTCCAGGATTTCCTCGAACGGAATCCGGCGGACGAGGGCGCGCTGCTCGCGCTGGCTGAGCTTTCGCTTGGCGGCGGCCGCAGCGATCAGGCGCTGGACTATCTGGAACGGGCAGTTGCGGAGAACCCTGAGTCCGTTCGTGCCCGGCTTGCCCTTGCCCAGGTTCTGCTGGCCGCGGGCCGTCTCGACCAATCCGCCGTTGTCGTTGATCAGGCGCTCGAGCGGGCGCCTGACCTTGCCCAGCTGTCGCTGCTGCGGGCGGAAATCGATTGGCGTCGTGGAGACCTGCAAAAGGCTCGGACGCTGGCCGCGCGGCTGCAGTCCCGTCTTGTCCGGGATGCAGCAGATGCCTCCCTGGTGCTGGCGCTTGGAGATCTGCAGAGCCGGCTGGGCCAGCTTTCCGAGGCGAGGAGCAACCTGGAAAGGGTGCTGACGCTGGCGGATGGCGACAATGCTGCAGCGCAACGCAGCCTGGCGCGAATTGATCTGGCGGAAGGCAAGGTTCGCGAAGCGCGAGCCCGGGTCGACTTGCTGCTCGAAGAAGCATCAGACGCTGACACGCGGCTGCTGAGCGCCGACGTGCTTCTCGCGGAGGGACGTGGCGACGAGGCGCAGCGGCAGCTGGAACAACTGGCGAGCTCCGGTGAGCGTGAAGCCGTGATCAGGCTCGCCGGCCTGCAGCTCGGTACAGGCGACGTCAGTGGTGCGGTTGCTCGACTGGAAGGCTGGCTCCAGGATCATCCGGGCGATCGGCTTGCCGAACTGCTGCTGGCCGATGCGCTCATGGCCACCGACAAGCGCGGGGCTATCGTCCGCTACGAGAATCTGCTGGATACCGGCAATCCGGTGGTCCTGAACAACCTTGCCTGGCTCTACATGGAGCAGGGCGACGACAGGGCCGTGGCAACGGCACGCCGTGCGGCGGACGTGGCACCGGACAATGCGGAAGTGCTCGACACGCTCGGTTGGGTCCTCCTGCAGCAGGGCGGACGGGTCGACGAAGCGCTCCGCGTGCTCCGGCGCAGCGCCCAGCTGAAACCCGACAACCCGTCGATTCAGTATCACCTGGGAATCGCCCTGCGCGAGTCCGGAGACGTTGCGGGTGCTCGTGCTGCCCTGACTCGCGCCTTGGAGGCGTCGGCGTTTCCAGAAGCCGATCAGGCGCGGGACGCGCTGGCCGGTCTGCCCACGTCCTGAGCCTGGGATGCGGGATCTGCACGGTCCACATCTCGCCTATAGTCGCTTTACAACCAGCAAGAGTGCAGCACCAAGAGTGAACATCGGGATCACAGAATTCCGGCCGAATCTAAGGGAGAATGGCCATACACGGTGATCACAGGCGCGTCGGGACATGGCCAACAGACGGACGGAGAAACCGAAGACGTGGTTTCGATCGGATCGGTACTTCCGGAGTAACGAGCAGTGGTACTTCCACACCCGGGAAGGGCTCACCATCGGGCCGTATGAAACCCGATTCGACGCCGAGGTCGACGCCGGCAGACTCATGGCCCTGTTGAGGAACACACCCGAAGAGCAGGTACTTCGGGTGATTCGTGATTTTGCGATGGGGTCGGGGTGCGAACTCGACTATGCCAAGGACCCGGCGTTCACCAACTACGTGACGCAGGAGGGCCGGACCGCGCTGTCGAAACGGAACTGAGCGGCTCTGACCCTCAGCATCCGCGAAACGTCGGCTTGCGCTTCTCCGCGAAAGCCCGCCGGCCCTCGCGGTAGTCGGCGCTGTCGAAACAACCCTGCACCTGCGCGTGGACCTGCTCCAGGTCCGATTCCCTGCCTCCGCGCTCCCAGGCATTCAGCGCTGCCTTGGCGGCCCTGACGGTGAGCGGCGCGTTGCCGGCGATCCGGCTCGCGTAGTCGATCACCTCGGCCTCGATGCGGTCGCGCTCGACGACGAAGTTGACCAGGCCCATTTCCCTGGCTTCCGCGGCCGGCATGAAGCGGGCGGAAAACAGAATGTCCCGCGCCCGCGCCGGGCCGACGATGCGCGCGAGCTTGGCCAGGCCGTCGTAGCCGTAGCCGAGCCCGAGACGGGCGGCCGGTATGCCGAAGGTGGAGTCCGGGGTGGCGAAACGGATGTCGGCGGCCAGCGCGGTGGCCAGGCCGCCGCCGATGCAGAAGCCTTCCACCAGGGCGATCAGCGGCTTGTCGAAGCGGGCGAGGCGGCGGTTGGCCTCGCCGGCGACCCGGCCGTACTCCGCCTCCTGCTCGGCGCTGGAGCGCTTCTTGTCGAACTCCGAGATGTCTGCGCCGGAGACGAAGGCCCTGCCGCCCGCGCCGCGCATCACGGCGATGCGCACGTCGTCGCGTTCGGCGAAGGTGGCGAGCGCGTCGGCCAGCCCCTGCCACATCTCCAGCGACAGGGCGTTGTGGCGCTCGGGCTGGTTGAAGATCACCCAGCCGATTCCATGCGCGTCGACGTGGGCCAGTATCCTGGTCGTGTTCAGGGTCACGGTCTCGCTCATGAATGGTCTCCGATCTGGCGTGCTCGTTCGAGCAGGCGCCGGGCACGGTTGAGATGCGGTACGTCTACCATCCTGCCTTCAAAGGCGATGGCCATCAGGCCGCGGGTCTCCGCTTCGGTCATTGCGGCCACCAGGCGTTCGGCCTCGGCGACCTCGTCGGCGGAGGGCGTGAACGCGGCGTTGACGACGTCGATCTGATCCGGGTGGATGGTGATCTTCCCGGTAAAACCCATCCAGGCAGCCTCGCGGCACTCGTCGCGCAGGTCGTCGAGGTTGCGGATGTCCACGTGCACCGCATCGAGCGGCTGCACGCCGCCGGCAGTGGCGGAGAGCAGCGTCTGCACCCGGCAGTAGCGGAACACGTCCAGGTAGCCGCCGTCCGGTCGGCGATTGCGCGATGCGCCGAGGGCCGCCGACAGGTCCTCGGCGCCCCAGTTGAGAGCGACCACACGGCGGCATTGGGGAAAGGTCGGCAGGTTGAGGACGGCCAGCGGGGTTTCGGTCGCCACCAGGATCAGGCCGACGGCGCCGCGCGGATGGCCGTGCTCGACCTCGAGCCGGCCGATCTCGGCGTCGAGACGCTCCAGGTCCGCCAGGCTCGATACCTTCGGAATCACGTAAGCGTGCGGCGGATCGACCATGGTCGCGGCGAGATCGTCGAGGCCCCAGGGCGAGTCCAGCGGATTGATCCGCACCGTGCGCTCCTTGGCGCCGAAATCCGCGTCGGCGAGCCAACCGGAGACCACCCGGCGGGCATCTTCCTTGCGATCCGGGGTGACCGCGTCCTCGAGGTCCAGCACCAGGCCATCGGCCGCGGTCGCCAGCGACTTAGCGAGCATCTTCTCGCTGGCGCCGGGAACGAAGTGGAGTGACCGGCGCAGCCGACCGACTCCCGAGGGGCGCGGGGCGTTCGCATCGCTCATGCGGGCCGCTTCATCATCATCGCGCCCCGGGTGCAGCTGCACACCACCTCGCCGCGCTGGTTGATGCCGCGATGCTCGAAGGTCACCACGCCGCGGTCGGGCTTCGAGCGGCTCTCGCGTCGGTCGACCACCGTGGTGGAGACGCGGATCGTGTCGCCGATGAATACCGGGTTGGGAAACGTGGTTTTGTCGAAGCCGAGATTGCCGAGGGTGGTGCCCAGGGTGGTATCACCCACCGACAATCCCACCACCAGTCCCAGGGTGAAGATGCTGTTCACCAGGATCTTCCCGTGCTGGGTTCCAGCGGCGAACTCGGCGTCGAGATGCAGCGGTTGGGGATTCAGGGTGAGTGCGGTGAACAGCAGATTGTCGGTCTCGGTGACGGTGCGCCCGGGCTGGTGCTCGAACGCCATACCGACCTCGAGTTCCTCGAAGTATTTTCCTGGCATGGTGGTCTCCTTGTCGGATCAAGTTACCGCGGGGTGACGGGGTTTGTCACGGTCGGGGGATAGCGTCCGGAGAGAGCCGGTGAGTGGAGTGTGGTGAGCGGCGGACGTCGACAACGCCTCGCGGGACCTCCGACTGCCGCGGTTGTCATGGTGAGCGACGGATGCGCTGAACGCTTTTCGGTCCCGCAAGGCGTTGTCGACGTCCGCCTCTCAGCGCGCTTGTGTCGTCGATCTCGCCGGACGCCTTTGCTGGGGTGGACGATCGGGCGCACTGGATTCCCGTTGTGCTTTCGCGGCTCGATCCAGCGTTCAGGCAGGCCGGAAGGAGCACAGAATCCGACGAGAGTGTTTGCGGCGCGGGTGGAACCCCGCTTTTGGGGCCGCAGAGCGTTCAGCACACTGGCTTCCCCCGACCGCAACCGAAGAGCTTCTCGACGTGCCTTGTCTCAGCGCGCTTCGGGCTTCGAATCCGCGTTCACGCAGGCGACAGGGTGCACAGAGTCCGGCGAGCGCATTGGGAGGCGGGGGCGAGACACCGCTTTGGGGACCGTAAAACGTTCAGCACACTGGCCTCCCCCTGCTGCAACTGCGGCAGTCGGAGGTCCCCAAAGCGGTGTCTCGCCCCCGCACACCAATTCTCTGGCCGCCACACCGCCCCTCGGGCGAGAATGACCGACGATCCCCCGGGAGGCTGCCATGGACTTCGAGATCACCGACGAGCACCAGCTCATTCGCGACGCCGTGCGCAAGGTCTGCGCCGGCTTTCCCGACGAGTACTGGTCGGCGTGCGATGCGGAGCACCGCTTTCCCTGGGACTTCTACGACGCCATGGCGGCGGCCGGCTGGATCGGCATTGCCATTCCCGAGGCGTACGGCGGCAGCGGCCGCGGCATCACCGAAGCGAGCCTGGTGCTGGAGGAGGTCGCCGCGTCAGGGGCCTGCATGAACGGCGCGACACCGCTGCACCTGTCCATGTTCGGCATGCATCCGGTGGTCAGGCACGGCTCCGAAGAGATGAAGCAGAAATACCTGCCCCGGGTAGCGAGCGGCGCGTTGCACGTGGCCTTCGGAGTGACCGAGCCCGATGCCGGTACCGACACCACCGCGATCAAGACCTTCGCCCGCCGCGACGGCGATCACTACCTGGTGCGCGGACGCAAGGTGTGGACGACCAAAGCGCTGGAATCGGAACGCGTGCTGCTGCTGGTGCGCACCGCGGCGCGGGAGTCCGTGGAGCGTCGCACCGACGGCATGACCCTGCTGCTCGCGGAGCTGCAGCGTCCCGAGGTGACCATCTCCCCCATCGACAAGGTGGGGCGCAACGCGGTGCGGACCTGCGAGGTGGTGTACGAGGACCTGCCGGTCCACGTCTCCGACCGCGTGGGGGAGGAGGGCAGAGGATTCCGCTACCTGCTCGATGGGCTGAACGCCGAGCGCATCCTCATCGCCGCCGAGGCGCTCGGCATCGGCCGGGCCTCGCTGCGCCGCGCCACCGCCTACGCCAGCGAGCGGGTGGTGTTCGGTCGCCCCATCGGGCAGAACCAGGGGGTGGCGTTTCCGCTGGGCGAGGCGAGCATGCGGCTCGATGCCGCCGAGCTGATGATCCGCAAGGCCGCCTGGCTGCTGGACTCCGGGCAACCGTGCGGGGCCGAGGCCAACATGGCCAAGTGGCTGGCGGCGGATGCCGCGTTTCAGGCCGCCGATCAGGCCATGCAGACCCACGGCGGCTTCGGCTATGCGCGCGAGTATCACGTCGAGCGCTACTGGCGTGAGGCGCGCCTGATGCGGATCGCGCCGATCTCCCAGGAGATGATTCTCAACTACGTGACCGAGCACGTGCTGGGTCTGCCGCGATCCTACTGATCGGGGCTCAGTCCATGCGTCCGATCCACGTCTGTCTGGACCAGGCGTAGAGCACGCCGTCGGGGTCCAGCAGGGCGGTGCCGGCGAAGTGCTTGCGCCGTTCCACCTCCTGACACCAGCCGATGACCAGATAGTCGCTGTCCACGGGCACCGGGCGCAGGACTCGGGCGGTGATGCGTCCCAGCAGTCCCGTGCGGATGCCGGCGGCCAGCCAGGCGAACTGCCCCGGGCAGTCGAGGGCGGTCCAGACCAGGCGCTCGGGCAGACAGCCAGCGTCGTCCGCAAACGCCGGGTGGGGGCGCCAGGCGGCCGCCACGCCGTCGAATCCGGGCACGGGTGCCGCGAACACCCGCAGGCCTTCGCGTTCGTTGACGTCGGCGCCACAGCACACGCAGACCGGGTGAAAGCCGGTGCCGCCTGGAATCAGCGAATTCAGACGCGGCTGCAGAGCGGCGGAACGGCCCCGGGCGGCGAGAGCCGCGTCGAGGCTCGGCGGCTCCGGCACAGTCAGCGTCATCCGTACCGGCTCCGCCTCGACGATGAGCTGTCCGTTCAGGGTCAGGCGCAGGTGGCTCTCGGCGCGGCAGTCGAGCGTCATGGGCGTGTCGAGCGGAATCGGCGCGCGCAGCGTCACTTCGGTGGCCGCGTCTTCGGGCGCGCCCGGACTGGCGGGAAAGCGCTCCGCGATTGCGCCGGCTACGTAGCCCCCGTTGCCGGAGGCCGGTGGGCCACGGAACTGCTCGGGGATGATCAGGGTTTCGGACATGCAGGCGCTCGTCTTCGGGCGGAGCCGCCATTGTAATGAGATCGGGGCCGCTCACCCAGAACGAAAAAAGGCGGCCCGAGGGCCGCCTTCCGCATGTCTCGACAGGGCGCCTGGCGCCCGTCGGGTCAGGCTGCCTGCAGGTTGCCGGCTGCCTTCTTGCCGCGCTCTTCGATCACCTCGAAGCTCACGCGCTGACCTTCTGTCAGCGTGCCCATGCCAGCCTTCTCCACGGCGCTGATGTGTACGAACACGTCAGCGTTGCCGTTTTCCGGCTGAATGAACCCGAAGCCTTTGGTCGGGTTGAACCACTTTACTGTTCCAGTAGCCATGTCTGGCCTCCAATCGTTTAATTCGCGCGCAAATCGGGCGCGAGGTCGAACAACCTTGTCGTCGTGGGTGGCTTGAGTCGGTCGTCCGGGAGGCGGACAGGCGGGTCAAGGGCAGGCCATAACGTAGATCGCGACGCCATCATCCTCGCCCGCGGCGCCAATAGCAAGGAATAGTTTTGCCGTTCATCCCGCCTTGCGTGCCAGGTGCTTGCGCTTGTTCTGTACGTAATCCACCAGGATGTACTCGCCGAGCTTTTCCGGCGACGTATAGAACACGCGTCCGCCGTTGATGCGGGCGATCTCGTCCATGAACGCCTTCAGGTAGTAGCTGGCGTCGAGCATGAAGGTGTTGATGGCGATGCCCCGTTTGGTGCAGTGCCTCACCGCTTTGAATGTGGCGCGGATGGTCTCGGGCGTGGGCGGGTAGGCAAACTGCGCCTCGCCGTGCTCCAGATGGGCGGTCGGTTCGCCGTCGGAGATCATGATGATCTGCTTGGTGCCGCCGTTGTGCTTGGCGAGCAGTTTCTCCGCCAGCAGCAGGGCGTGCTGCATGTTGGTGCCGAGCACGTACTCGTCCCACTGCAGGTAGGGCAGGTCGTGGGCTTTGAGTTCCTTGGCGTAGGCGGCGAAGCCGATGATGTAGAAGCTGTCGCGCGGGTACTGGGAGGTGATCAGCTGGTGCAGGGCCAGCGCCACCTTCTTCGCCGCCTGGAACGAGCCGCGCAGCGCCATGGACCAGGACAGGTCGACCAGCATGGCCGTGGCCGTGGAGGTGATCTGCTCGCTGCGGTAGATCTCGAAGTCCTCGGCCTTCAGCCGCACCGGCGTGTGCGGACCTTCCCGATCCAGCGCGTTTCGGATCGTCTTCGGCATGTGCAGGTGAAACGGGTCGCCGTACTCGTAGGGCTTGGTGTCCTCGATGCGCTCGCCGAATCGCCCCTCCTCGGGGATGGCGTGATTTCCCAGGTGCTGCCGCTTCAGACGCTCGTAGATCTCGCCCAGTGCTTTCTGGCCGATCATCCGTGAGCCGCGCGGCGTCAGCTCCCAGCGGTCGCCGTCGGTGGGCCGGATGTAACCGGCTTCTTCCAGCGCCTTCACCAGCTCATTGAGCTTGTCGAGATCCTCGGCGCTGTCCGTGCCCATCAGGTCTTCCAGCAGGTCGCGGTCGATGCGGCCTGGATCGCCACCGCGCTCGGCTTCCTGAACCTGGGAGATGAGCTCGTCCAGTGACTGCATCTCGCTCATGAGATCCATGGCCCCCTGCAGATCGATGGGCTCGTTGCCGCTGAACGAGTAACGGCTGCCGTCGGGGTTGAGAAACTCCATTTCCCTGGCGAGCCTGGCGAGCTGCGACTGCAGTTCCGGGTCGCCGAAACGATCGGCCATGAGCTGCGCGAGCTGCTGGCGCTGCTCCGGCGACAGCGAGTTCATCAGCGACTGCGCCGCCGCCATCTGCTGACGCATCTGCTCGAGCAGTTCGTCCAGCGACTCCGGCGGGTTGTCGCCGAACATGTCGCCGAACTGCTCCATGAACTCGTCGAAACCCGGGTCCTCGCCGGCGATCTTTTTGACCAGCATGTCGTTCAGGGCCTTGAGCATGTCCTTCATGCGGTCGATGTCGCCATCGGACATGCTCTTGACCATGTTCTCCACGTTGTCGAAGAATGAGTTGGCCATACCCTGACGCAGCTCGTTGAGCAGCTCGAGGAACGCTTTCTGGGCTTCCGTGTTGATGAACTCGTACTTTTCGAGTTCGCGCACCCGCCCGGCCAGATCCTTCGGCAGATTGTCGAGCTGCTCGGCGTTGTTGCGTGCGATGTTCTTCAGCACGTCGCCGGAGAAGTCGTCCGGGTCCTGCTCCTTGTTCAACCACTCATCGATGCGCTCGCGCTCCATCTGCACGATCTCGTCGAGGCGCTCGCGGAAACCCTCGAAGATGCTCGACAGATCGTAGCGTTCGAGTTCGCGCTTCTTGCGCTCGCGCAGCTTCTTCAGCATGTCGCGCAGACCCTGCATGGCCCCACCCTGGGGCATCTGCATGCCGCGGGACAGCATGTTGCGCATGGCCCAGCGCAGATCACCGTACTCCATCAGGTCGTCGGCGAGCTGGCCGAGAACCTGATCGGCGTCCAGCGTCAGCTTCTGGCTGCCGTCCCATCTGGAGAACCGATGTCGTGTGGGGAGAATTCGCATGGCCGTTACCTCGCGGCGGGTTGAGCCTTCAGATCTGCGGATCGTTCAGCCGGTGTAAGTCGCGTAACCCGCGTGGTCGTACTTGTTCAAGAGCTTGTGCAGGTGCAGACCTTCGAGGATCAGCTCCACGGTGGCGGCCCTGCTGGCGGCGCTGACGCTGGCCTTGTCTGGAAACACGTCGCTCAGGGCCGGCAGCTTGTCGGTGATGGCGGCGTAGTCTTCGGCCGGCGTGCTTTCGCCGGTTTCCACCATGAGTTCGCCGGTAAAGGCGCTGGCCACGGAATCCAGGTCGTTGACGTCGTAGTGGCGGTCGAACACGGTCTTCACCGCAGCATTGAACAGCCGCTCGGTGATCCGGTCTTCCTGCCCTTCCTCCATGGATTCGAATTCCACCTTGCCCTGGAACGCGGGGACCACGAAGGGCAGGTCGGAAATGCGTGGCACGACTTCGCTCTCGCCGGTGCGCAGCGCACGACGGAAGGCGTTGGCGACCAGAGCCTCGTAGATCGAGATCGACGCGCGCACCGAAACGCCCGAACGCTGGTTCACGTCCGGGGAGCGGCGCGCGTGGTGGACGATCTCGGCGACGATCTGCTTCATGAACTCCGGCACCTCGAGGTGGTAGTCGCCGAGGTCGGCAATGTCCGCCTCCTGCGCCATGATGGCGATCTCCTGATCGATCTGAAGCGGGTAGTGGGTGCGGATCGTGGCGCCGTAGCGATCCTTGAGCGGCGTGATGATGCGGCCCCGGTTGGTGTAGTCCTCGGGGTTCGCGGTGGCCACCACCATCACGTCCAGCGGCAGCCGCACGCGGTGGCCGCGGATCTGAATGTCGCGCTCTTCGAGCAGGTTCAGCAGGCCGACCTGAATGCGTTCTGCCAGGTCGGGCAGCTCGTTGATGGCGAAAATGCCTCGGTTTACCCGGGGCACCAGCCCGTAGTGCAGGGTGAACTCGTCGGACAGATAGCGGCCCTCTGCCACCTTGATTGGATCGACCTCGCCGATCAGGTCGGCAATGGTGATATCCGGGGTGGCCAGTTTTTCGGCGTAGCGCTCGTCGCGGTGGAGCCAGCGGATCGGCGCCTGATCGCCCTGTTCGGCCATGATCTCGCGGCCGTGGGCTGAAATCGGCTGGAACGGGTTGTCGGGAATCTCGGTGCCGGCGATGACCGGCGTCCACTCGTCCAGCAACCCCGTGAGGCTGCGCACGAGTCGCGATTTTGCCTGGCCGCGCTCACCGAGCAGTATGATGTCCTGATTGCCGAGAATGGCGTTGGTGAGCTGGGGGATGACGGTATCGTCATAGCCGGCGATGCCCGGGAACAGCGCCTCGCCGGCGCGCAGGCGGGTGATCAGATTGCGCCGCAGCTCGGCTTTGACCGGCAGAACCTGGTGACCGCTGGATCGCAGGGCGCCGAAGGTCTGAGGTAGATCGCCGGAAATCGTCATACTTCAGCCACTCACTACCTTCGTGTCTGGACAGTCTCGCAGGGTGCCTTGAGGATGGCAAACCACATCGCGATCGCCTTGACGTGGCAGGCTTCCGAGGCAGAATCGAGCCCTGGTGTCGTGTCGATCTCCGGGATCGGGAGGAGTTCTCCATGAGCAGGCGGAGCGGAGCCGCGGCTGCCGGCGGCGTCGGCAGGTCGATCCAACTGCGCCGACTTCTCGGAGCGTGCGGTCTGTGTCTCGTCCTGCCGGTTGGGGCCGGCGAGCTGGTGCGCGCCACGCTGCGCGGCGACTTTCACGAAACCGTGCAGGAAGAGGTGAGCGTCAGTGGCTCCGTCGTGGTCGGCGTCGCCGCGGCGAGCGCGCTGTCGGGTCCGGCGACTCTGTCGGGGCTCATCATTCCTGCCGCGGCACAGGAGATCTGTCTTACGGTGGTATCTCGCGACGGGGTCTACTTCGCTCGAAACACCTACACGATGCCCGAATCGGCGCTGGCCGCCGGCAGTTTCGCCGTTCTGCCGTTCGACGAAACGCGCCGGCGCGAACTGATCGGTTCGTTCAAGGACGGCGAACTGGCCATGCGCGCGACGCCCGGGAGCTGCGACGCCCCGGGCATCATCTATCTCGTTCCAGCGGCCGGAACCACGTTCGAAACCGTCGACGTGCTGATCAACGGCTTTGGCGCCACCGATGTCTACTTCAGCACCGCGGCCGGCGGCGAGGGCGAGTGTGAGGAGTATCGGGAAGGACGACGCACCAGCTACGACTACCATTGCGACATTCCTGTTGCCGAACTGGGTGCGGGCCGCACGACGGTCCTGGTCGAACGCGAGCGCTATGGCCGCCCGCTTGGCGAGGTCACGATCGAGCTGGATGTCGGCGCCAGCCCGTGATGGCCGAGCCCGGGCGGCTGTCGAGTGTTCTGCTGCTGCTGCGCAGCGCATGGAGCCTGTTTCTGCTCTTCACCCGCAGTCTGCAGCCTATCCTCGTGGTGGCGGTGGTCGCGCTGGTGGCCTGGGCGTTGCTGTCGCGGCAACCGTGGCCGTACGCCATCGAGGCGGCGACCGAACACGTGGCCCTGACGCTGGCGGGGGACGCCGAGACGCGCTGGCGCATCGACGGCGCTCTGCTGTGTGCCGGCAGGACCGACGAGGAGAGGATGCTGCCCGTCGTGGCTGATGACCCGCCGTGCCCGGGGCGGCGCTGGTCCGCCTACGACCTGCGCGGAATCGAAGAGGTGACTCTCCTGCTGCCAGCCGCTGTCCCAGGCGAGCCGGGCTACAGCGTGCGAATCGACGTCGAGCGTGGCGGCGCTCTGGCGCTCGCGCTCGAACCCCCAGGCGGTGACGTCGCCGCTCAGCTGTTCGCCGGGGCTGGCGCCGATGGTTTGCGCCTGGCAGGCCCGCTGCTGCTGCGATTCCCAGCGCCGGTGGAACCGCAGCCGGCGCGCCGGATTCTGCTGCCGTTTGCGGGCGCCGGTAGTATCGGCAGAGACGTCGTATGGCACGATCCGAGCCTGCTGCGCGGCGGCTCGGTATCGGTATTCACGCACTCCGACGAAGCGGCGGGCGGTCGCGATCTGGTGGCGACGACCGCGCTGTTGCCGGGGGACCGGATCGACCTCGCTCAGAGCGGTGAAGGTCAATCGATGTCGAAGGGCTTCGTCCACTACGATCTCGAGGCGGAACCGGAGAAACCCCCGGCTCTTACCGTGGTGGCCTTCGGCGAGTCCGATGCGATCCGCATCGTCCGCTTCGGCGATCAGGGCTACAGCTTTTCGCCCGGATACGTTGCCCGTCTGTCCCGGCACAGCGCCGTTGCGACATGGGCGGTGCTGCTGATCACCGTGCTCGGCTTCATGGCCGTCTACCGCGAAGGCTCCGAGGTCGGCGGCGAGGGGTCGTTTCGTGAGCGTCGCCAGCACCTTGCCGAACACTGGCGCCGGGTTTGGAGGGGCGCGTGATGTGCGGGCAACGCGTGCTGTCCCGCCTGCTGGCGGCGGGGGCGCTTGCTCTGCTGCCGATGGCCGCAAGCGGCCAGCAGGCTGTGGTGCGTTCCTACGATGCGCCCGATCTCGAAGTCGGCCAGGCCTGGCTGGCCCGCAGCGGCGAGCGCTGTCTCGCGATCATGCCCCTGCACGTCGCCCGGGAAACGTCGGTGCCGTCGCTGCTGCGCGAGGGTGACGGCGGGTTGCGCGGTGAGGCTACCAGCGTGGCCGATCTGGGAGACGACGCCGCCGTCGCGTTCCTGTCCGGCAACATTGCCGATGACTGTGGCTTCGCGCTCGGCAGCATCAGTCGCGCTGTCGAGCGTCTTCTCCGTGACGGCGGGATCGGCTCGCTGCGCACGGTGAACGGCGACGGTACGCTGGGTCGCCTGGCGGTGGCTGTCATCGACGACGACGGCGAGCGGTTTCTGCGCGTGCTGCCGACCTCGCCGGACGAACGCATCCGCAAGGGGCAGAGCGGCAGCCTGCTGCTGGTCAACGATCAGCCGGTGGGCATGCTGCTGTCGGTACATTCCCGCTCCGGGGTGGGCACGGTGATGCGTAGCGACGTGCTGCTCGGCAAGGTGGAGGTGCATCTGCGGGGTGGGGGCGTCGTCGCGAGTTCGCCGCGCAGCCCCGGGGGTGGCGCTGATCCAGCGACACCCGCGAGCCAGGAGCGGCCCGCCGGCACCTGGCGGGTGACGGCGTGGAACGTGGATCCGATAGGCTCTGCCCATACGGCCGCAACCCTGGCGGCCGCTGGCACGGACGGCTTCTGGGCCGCGCGCGTGGCGCGATGGCCGGCGGCGCTGGAACTGGGCGGCCCGGAGGAAATCCGTCTGGTGCGCGGGGTGAGGTTTCTTGCTGGCGAGGTAGCGGACGCCGGGGATCTGCCGGGGCAGGTGCAGGTACTCACCTCGGTGAACGCTCAGCGACCGGCCTGGCGGGTGGCCGGTTCGGGCTCGCTGGAATTCAAGGACGGAGAGGCGACCATCGAGTTCCTGCCCGCGCGCGCCCGCTTCGTCCGGGTCGAGATCTACCGCGCCGTTTCGGCCGGCGCTCAGATCGCTGTAGGGCGTGTCCAGGTGCTCGAAGACGCGCGGTGAGCGGCCGCCCGATCAGCGGATCGGCGCCGTGGCTTTGAACTGGTGGTGGCCGCCGTAGCTGTAGTTGATCGTGCCGGCCAGCGTGTTGTCGTCCGTCAGATGCAGTTCACCCGTGTGGTACTGGTAGTCGAACGTAACCACGAGACCGCTGACGTTGCCGTTCCTGCTCGCATTGCCCGCCTGGTGAAAGGCGCCTTTGCCGAGATCCACGTCCTTCGTGTCAATGTTGAGGATGAAGCTCGCTCCGGTTTTCTCCAGGTAGTTCTGCACACGCTGCTGGACCGCTTGCGGCGCGGCAGGATCCGGTGACAGGGTGATGCTCAGCTGCTCGAGTCCAAGTATCGCGTGCTTCAGCGCCTGCCCACGCAGCACCTCGTCGCTGCTGGCAAAGCCTGCGTCCAGGGCCAGTTCGCGCATCAGCGGGTCGCCGCTCCCGACCATGGCTTCGAAGGCGGCCAGGCGTACGGTCTGGTCGGGATCGTTCAGCACCTGCTTGATTTCGTCGATCTGCCGGGCCCGGGCGCGGGCCTGCTCGATGATCTCGGCTGCGCTCGTCTGGGCGGCGATGGCATCGAGGCCGAGCGCCATGGCCAGCGTGAACAGACCGATTTGCAGGGTTAGGGTGGGAATCGTCATCGTCCTTCCTGTGTCGCCCGTGTCCGTGGCCTGATTAAATGACGAGCGGCGCGTTTTGTCGAGGTGCGCGCTCAGCGAGTCGGGTTCCTGAGGAGACACCGTGAAGGCTGCCATCTGGACGAAATACGGCCCCCCCGAGGTGCTTCGGGTCAGAGACATACCGGAACCCGTGCCGAAACGCGGTCAGATCCTCGTCAGGATCGCTGCAGCCAACGTCTTTCCCGGCGACTGCGAGCTGCGCCGCTTCCAAATCCACCCCCTGTGGTGGCTGCCGTTGCGTCTCTTATCCGGCATCACCCGGCCGCGCTGGAAGATCCTCGGTCAGGAGTTTTCCGGTGAGGTGGTCGCCGTCGCTGACGGCGCTTCCGGCTTTCGCGTCGGCGATCGGATTCTTTCACCAACCGGCTTCGGCGGTGCCTACGCGGAGTACCTGTGCCTGCGCGGTGAGCATGCGGTGCCGAAGCCGGCGGCCATGAGTGACATCGAAGCGTCCGCGCTGTCGGTGGGCGGTCTGAATGCGCTGCACTTCCTGCGCACAGCCCGGGTGGCGGCAGGGCAGAAGGTGGTGATCTACGGCGCCGGCGGGTCCATCGGGACCATGGCGGTGCAGCTTGCCGGGGTAATGGGTGCCGAGGTGACCGCGGTGGACGCGGGATACAAGCTGGACGCGCTTCGGGCGCTCGGCGCCGCGACGGTTGTCGACTACCAGGAGGAGGACTTCACAGGTCGAGGAGACGTCTACGACGCGATCGTCGATGTCGTCGGACAGAGTCCGTTCCAGCGCTGTCTTCGGGTGTTGCGTGAGGGTGGTTGCTATGTCCACGGCAACGCCTCGACTCGAACGATGTTGAGAAGGCTGTGGGCGTCGCGTCAATCCGGACGCAACGTGCGCATTGCCCTTACTGGTTATCGGTCCGACGACCTGCGCTATCTGACCGGGCTCGTCGAGTCCGGTCGCCTGCGGGTGGTCGTAGACCGGTGCTTTCCGCTCGCCGACGTCGTTGATGCCCATCGCTACGTGGAGACCGGCCGCAAGATCGGCAACGTGGTGCTCGACATCGCTGGGGCCGGTTCAGGCGACGTTGCGTGACGACGGCTTGCCCAGCAGCCGGTCGGAGATGATCCGCAGCTGGATCTCGCTGGTGCCTTCGAAGATCTTGGTGAGCCGCGCGTCGCGCCAGTAGCGCTCCACCGCGTGCAGCTTCGTGTAGCCGGCGCCGCCGAGAATCTGAAGCGCATCCGACGTCACCCGTTCGGCCATTTCGCTGGCATACCACTTCACCATGGCGGCTTCCTTGTCCGCCTGCTCGCCGGAATCCATCAGGGTCGCGACGTGGTACATGAGCTGGCGCGCCGCTTCCACTTCGCTGGCCATGCGCGCCAGCTTGAAGCGGTTCTCCTGGAAGTCGGCGATGGGCACGCCGAACTGCACCCGCTCGTGGGCGTAGGCCATGGCATCCTCCAGCGCGCCCCGGGCCAGGCCGATGGAACGGGCGGCGGTGTGGGCGCGGGCGGCGTTGAGGAAGTTCACTGCGTTCTTGAAGCCTTCGCCGCCACCACCGCCGCCGGTGATGACGTTCTCCCTGGGGACGCGGCAGCCGTCGAAGGCCAGCTCCCAGGTCTTCCAGCCGAAATAGCCGATCTTGGGAATCGGCGCGCCCTGGCAGCCTTTCGGCAGCTCGCCACGCGGCTTGTCGATGATGAACGTGCGCATGCCGGTGTGCCGGGCTGCCGGATCGTCCGGGGTCTCCACCCGGGCCAGCAGCTGGATGTAGTCGGCGCCGTCGGCGAACGTGCACCAGTACTTGTTCCCGGTGATCACCCAGTGGTCGCCGTCGAGCACTGCTTTGCAGCTCACCGCGGCGAGATCCGAGCCGGCGTTCGGTTCCGACAGCGCAACCGCCGCCAGGTACTCGCCCTGGGCCGCCTTCCGGGTCAGCTCGATGCGACGTTCTTCCGGCCAGCCGCCCACGCCCATCAGCGAGGCGGCGCGGGCGATGATGCTGGCGACGCTCATCCAGCCGCGGGCCAGCTCTTCGGCGATCAGGCAGTACTCGAACACGCCGAGCCCCAGGCCGCCGTACTCCTCGGGCATGCGGATGCCGAAGTAGCCCATTTCGCCCATCTTGCGCCGCAGGTCGAGGGGAATGTCGCCCTGGATCGGATCGAGTTCGTTGGCGACGGGAATCACCTCGCGGGCGGTGAAGTCCCGGGCCACGTCCTGGATCATGCGGCGTTCGTCGGTCAGGTAGTGTTCGGTCATCTGGTTACAGCCCGATCAGGTCGGCGCGGTCGATGAGGTTCTGCACGATGCGGATGCTGGCCGCGTCCACCATCACCCCGTCGACGTTGATGGCGCCGAGGCCCTGGGCCAGAGCTTCCTCATAGGCGTCCTTCTGCCTGCGCGCGTCCGCCACCGCGTCGGCGTCAGGTGTGAACACCGCGTTGGCGAGCGCCACCTGGCTCGGGTGGATGGCCCACTTGCCGACCATGCCGAGGACGTAGGCGCGCTCGGCTTCCTTGTTGTAGCCGTCCGGGTTGCGGAAGTTGGCGTAGGGGCCGTCGACCGGATCGATCCGGTTGGCATGGCAGGCGATGGTCATCCTGTAGCGCGGGTAGTGCCAGACGTCGGGCGGGTAGTTGCCCGATGACCCGACGAAGCCGAGCTGCATCTGCTGGCTGGCGGAGTAGTCGCCCATGCCGAAGATCAGGCACTCCAGGCGATCGGAGCAGGCGGCGATCTCGTCCACGTGCATCATGCCTTCCACCTCTTCGATCAGGCACTCGATGCCGATACGGCGCTTCAGGCCGAGTTTCGCTTCCAGCTGATCGAGCAGCAGATGGACGAACACCACGTCCTCGGCCCGCTTCGCCTTGGTCAGCATGATGGTGTCGAGCTTCTCGCCGGCGCCCGTCACTACCTCGATGATGTCGTCGTGACACCATGGGGTATCGACGTCGTTGATGCGCACGCACAGCGTGCGCGGCTTCCAGTCGAGTTCGTTCAGCGCCGTGACGATTTTGCCCCGGGCGTCGGCTTTGGCGCTGGGGGCTACGGCATCCTCGAGGTCGAGGAACACGTGGTCGACGTCGAGACCCGCCGCCTTGCCGAGCATCTTCTCCGAGCTGCCGGGAACGGAGAGCTGGCAGCGGCGCGGGCGTCTGGGTTGTCGGCTCATGCGTTGGTTCCGTCCTTCAGATAGTGGTTCCTGCGTTTGATCAGCACGCGGCGCTCGCCTTCGAAGACGACGGCGTCCTTCTGGTTCACGCCGTAGTGCCTGAACGTGACGATGCCGGCATCGGCCTGATCGCCGTCTTCCACGGCGAGCACCTCGGTGAAGGCGTACAGGGTGTCACCGTGGAACACCGGAGCTTTGAGGCGGATGCGGTCGAGGGACAGTTCGCGCACGGCGTTTTCGCCGGTGTCCTGCATGGTCATGCCGATGACCATGGCGATGGTCACGCCGCCGAACTGCAGGCGCCGGTTCCAGCCCTCTTTTCCCCCTCCTAGAGAAGAGGCGTTCTTCTGCATGAGGTCTTCGTTGAAGTGCGCCTCGGCGGTGTTCAACACCTGCAGGGTGATGCCGACGTTGTCCTGCTCGCACATGGTCTTGCCGCGGGCGTGGCGGAACACCTGGCCGGGTGCGAAATCCTCGAAGTAGTTGTCGCTTCCGGTGAGAGCCATGCCGTCAGTCCGCCGCTCGGTTGCGTTTGCGCACCAGGTTGGTGCGATGAAACTCCACCACACGGTCAGCGTGCTGATTGAAGCCCTCGGTGTGCCAGGTAACGATACCGAAGTCCGGCTGGCCTTTGGAATCCCGGGCGGTCTTCACCGTGCTGCGGGCGCTGAGGGTGTCGCCGACGTAGACTGCGCGCAGAAACTGACAGCCGTCGACGCCGAGAAACGGCCCGCCGCCTTCCGAGAGATCCTCCACCGAGAGACCGAACACGGTGTTGAACACCAGCAGCGGATTGACCACGGTGCGTGGATGACCCATGGACTGCGCGTATGGCTCGTTGAAGTACAGAGGGCAGAACGACAGGGTCTGGGTGGTGAACGCCGCGTTGTCGCCCTCTGTGATGGTTCGCCCCCAGTGGTGCTCGAACACGCGGCCATCGGTCATGTCCTCGAAGCGATTGCCCTTGTGTCGCGTCACCGCCCGGCTGCGGAAGTCGTCCTGGGCTTCACTCACGACCGTCTCCGCCGCCGGGCGGGCTTCGGTTCCCCGCCGAGCCGCGCGCACAGCTCGCTGAGGTCGGGGGCGTCGAGCAGGCGCCGGCAGGCGTCCTCTACGGCCTCTGCGGGATCGTCGCCGAGCAGCGGCGTGGCGACCGTGTGGAATTTCTCGCCCAGGCGCTGCCACTGGCTGTCGAGGTCCGTGGCTGGAATGGCCACGTTCGCCTCGGCGGTGACGGTCTCGCCGTCGCTGCAGCGGATCTGCACCCGGGTTTCCGGACGCAGCTTGTCATGCGCGTGGACCGTGACCCTGTCGCGCAGCGCCACCAGGTCGGCGCGCCGGGTCAGTGCGTCGGTGAACAGGCGGATGCTGGCCGTATCTTCGCCTGCCAGTGCGAGCGCCAGGGTGAATCGCAGGCTGAATTTCGCTTCGAGCCCCGTGCTCGGTTCGGCGATGTTGCAGACGTCGAAGTGACCCGGGTTGACCCACACGTCCACCGCCTCGATTCCTTTCGGCGTCAGGTCGTAGGTCCGTCGCAGCTGCAACGCGGCTTCGATGGCGGAATGGGTGAGGTAACAGGCGGCGTGGTATTTGAAGCAGATGTCCGGGACGAACTCCGGACTCGCCAGTGCCGCATAGAAGCGATCCAGGGACGGCTCGTCGGACTGTGTCGACATGAACCCCTGATGGGCTTCGAGGATGTCGCTGCGACTGGAAAACCCGCGCGAGGCGAGCAGCGCGGCCTCGACTCCGGTGGCCGCCGCGTGGCCGGCGTGCAGCGGTTTGCACATGGTGCCGAACTGGCTCTTCAGACCCGCAGCCTGGGTGCCGGCTATCCCGAGCGCCATGGCGGTGCTGGTTTCGTCGAGACCGAGCAGGCGTGCGGCCGCGGCTGCGGCGCCGAAGGTGCCGAGGGTCGCCGTCGCGTGCCAACCCCGGGCGTAGTGGGAGGCGCCGGCGTAGCGCCCGAGAATGCACTCCGTGTCCACGCCGGCGCAGAACGCATTGATCACGTCGGCGCCGGAGCTGCCGAGATGCTCGCCGAGTGCGAGCACCGCGGGCGCAACCGGAACCGTGGGGTGACCGATCATGGCGTCGTGGACATCGTCGTAGTCGTGGGCGTGGCCGGCGGCGCCGTTGGCCAGCGCTGCCTGGCGCACGCTGGCGCGCAGCCGGGTTCCCAGCACAAGAGCCTGGGGATTGCCGCCTTCCTCGCCGATCTGTTCCTGGAGAATGCGCGCCAGCGGTTGGTCGGCGCCGGCCAGGGTGACCCCGATGAAATCCAGAAGCGCCTGGCTGGCTACGGTGCTGGCTTCTGCCGACAGCGCCTCCGCCGTGCTGTGACTGATGCGCCGCGCGAGCTCGTGTGTTGGTCCCATGGCCGGTCCCCTGTCGCCCCGAATCAGGGATGCTAAGCTAGCGCCTGACTTCTATCGGTACAACCGGCGCACCGTGTCCGAACGCATCTACTGCAGCGAACAGAACCCCGAAGAGCCCATGATCGGCACTGCCGACCGGGTCGATGTGTGGGTGCTGCTGGAGTACAAGCCGACGTGGAAGGCCCGGGCCATCGAGGAGGGCAGCCTCGCGGCCGACACCCGGCGCTGGCTCGAGGAAAATCTCGGCGCCCTGGACCGGTCCGGCCTGAAAGCGCGACCGCAGCTCATCCGACGGCCCGAACTCGACCGTGACGGGCTGTCGCTGTTCATCGGGACCGAGAACGGGCTGCTGCGCGTATCCGGGGCGAATTACGCTGCCTTCGAAACGCTGCGGCTCACGGACGTCCTGGCGAATCCCGATGCCTACGAGGCCGTCGCCGAACCCCATTATTTCGTCTGTACCAACGGTCAGCGCGACGTCTGCTGCGCCCGCTTCGGGCTGCCGCTGTACGCCGGGCTGCGCGAACGCGTGGGCCGGCGCGTGTGGCAGGTAACCCATCTCGGCGGCCACCGCTTTGCGCCCAACGTGCTGGTGCTGCCCCAGGGCGCCCTCTACGGCCGGGTGCAGGAGTCCTCACTCGATGAATTCGTGGCCCGAGTCGAGGCCAGGGAGCTGGCATTCGACGTGCTGCGCGGGCGCAGCTGGCTCGAACCGGAGGCCCAGGCCGCCGAGGCGCTGAGTCGCCGGTCCGACCTCCGACCGGTCGGGATCGAGCATGCTGGCGAGCTGGCGACGGTGCGGTTCGAAGACCGTGGCGGCGAAACGCTGGACGTGCTCGTACGCCGCGACGCCGAGCCGCTGCAGGTGCTGAAGAGCTGCGCCGACGAGGCTTTGAAACCGGTCAGGCCGTATCTTCCGGGTTGAAGCGCGTCTGCCCGGCGGGCAATGCTTCGGTGACGAAACGGCGCAGCGCCAGGGTCAGGCTTCTGGGATCGCCACAGGGATCGAAGGCGTTGCCGATGCGGATCCGGTAGGTGCGGCCGCGCTTGTTCAGCAGTTCGCGGAACAAAGTCATGTCGCGCAGTTCGTTGTGGATGGCGTAGAAGAGGTAGTAGAGCCACGAGTTGCGGCCCTCGATGTGCATGGGCAGAACCGGCGCCTGGTACTTCAACGCCAGGCTCAATGCCGACGGCAGCCAGTCCCGCTCGACGAGACCGCGCAGCGTCGGCCGCGCCAGGCGTCCTGAGGGAAAGATCACGATCAGCCGCTTGCGGCGGAAGGCTTCCACCATGCCGCGCACGGTTTCCCGCCCGCGGGCGTGATCGCGCCGGTTCTCCATCCATTCCACGGGAACGATCACGTCGGCGAATCCGGGCGCAACCCGGATGGCGTCGCGGTTGGCGAAAATGCTGATGTCGTCGCGTACCTGGCGCAGCGCGTCGAAAACCGCGATGCCGTCGGCGACCCCGCTCGGGTGATTGGGCGTCACCACGGCGAGGCCGTGGCGCGGGACCTGCTCGAGGCCGCTGATCTGCACGTCGAGTTCCAGGATCCCGCTCAGGTAGTCGAGCGCTTCGAGACCCGGCATGGGTTGAATGGTATCGGCCATGCGGATGGCCTGGTCGTAGCCGAGCAGCGGGTAGATGAGCGGGCGTATGCTCTGCCACAGCCATGGCATACGCCGCAGCCGCTCTGCACGTTCCTCGATCAGCTGGTCTACGATGTGGCCCATGACCGCATGAACCTCACCAGCGCCTCGTTGAACGCTTGCGGCGTTTCCATGTTGATGCCGTGGCCGGCATCCAGATCGACGATGTCGAGCAGCGGCATGGCCGAGGCGGCAAAGTCCCGATGCGGTCGGAAGCGCCGCTCCCGGGTCCCGCACAGCAGCAGCGCGGGACGCACGTTGTCGCCGACCCGCCCGCGCACCGACGCGTGGGGATTGGTGTGTTCCAGGGTTCCGGCGATGCCCGTCGGATCGTGGCGCACCGCGTCGTCGCATAGTGCCCGGTAGACGGGTGCAGGCAGTCGTCGCGCATGCCGCGGATGCACCGGGATACGCTCCATGGCCGCCAGCCCGCCTGCTCGGATCGCGGCGGCAGAGTCCGCGGCGCCGGCGCGCCAGGCCTGCTGCTGGTCGGTGTCCGCCAGTCCCGACGTCGAGTTGGTGAAGGCGTGAGCGAGCACCTGCTCGGGATGGTCGATGGCGTAGCGCAGGGTCAGGCCTGCGCCCAGGGAGTAGCCGAGAACGAACCAGCGCTCCGCGCCGAGTTCCGTTCGGATCGATTCGAACTCGGCGACGTAGCGGTCCGGATGGTAGGCGTCGGGGTCCGCCGGACTCGGCGCGCCTGCATGGCCCCACAGCGATACGGTGACCGGCGTGCAGTGCGCGCCCAGTCCCCCCAGGTTCGGCTGCCATTGCGCGGGGCCGGTCAGGAACCCGTGCACGAGCAGCAGATGGGGACCGCGCCCGGGGTGGACCTGATAGGGCAGACGCATCAACCGCCGACGGTGCGCTTGAGGTAGGCCTTGAGCCGCTGCCAGGCGTCCAGGGCTGGCGCCGTGTTCACCTCGGGGTCGCGGTCGACGTGCAGCCAGAAGCCGTGGGCGACATGGTCGTAGACGTGCACGTCGTTCTCGATCCCCGCGGCGCGCAGCGCGGCAACAAAGGCATCGACCTGCTCCACGGGGATGCCGGCGTCGTTCTTCGCGAAGGTGCCGTAGACCGGGTGATGGATGTGCTGCATCTGCCCGGGGTCGGCAAGCAGCCGGCCGTAGAAGATTGCGGTGCCCTCGTGGGCATCGCTGCCGAGGGCGAACGACAGCGCCACGCCGCCACCGTAGCACCAGCCGATGGTGGCGACCCTGCCGGTGGTGTCGTCGCGGGCGTCGAGGAAGCGTACCGCGGCGTTCAGGTTCGCGATGATCCGATCGGGGGCGGCCAGGGTTTCCTGGACCAGTGCCATGTTCTCGTCACGGTTGCTGCCGGTACGACCGCTGTACAGGTCCGCCGCAAGCGCTAAGTAGCCTTCGGCGGCGAAACTGTCCGCGGTCGCGCGCACCCGGTCCACCAGACCGTTCCATTCGTGTATGAGGATGACCGCCGGATGCGGCCCCGGGCCTTCCGGCAGCGCGAGGTAGCCCCGGGTGGCGCCGTCCGACGGGTCGTAGCTCACCGGCTCGCCGCGCAGCTCGCCGGCGGCGCCGACGATGGCCGGAGGCAACTGGTCGTCGGCCGTGGGTTGATACGGCACGGCGGCGGTCGCCCCTCCCGCGCTCAACGTCAGCGCTCCGAGCAGCATCATGACGGACACGGATCGGGCGTGGTTTCGATGGCGCATCGCAAGATCTCCCTGTGACCTCTGGCAACATACCCCAATCGGTGCGCGACCGGCCAGGCAGGGCCGCTCAGGCAGGGCCGCTCAGGCAGGGCCGGCGAAGTTGGGCTGGCTGTGCGGGCGCGGCTATCATGGCGCCCCCGTCTGCCGGAGTAGTGCCGTGACGCCCACCTGGTCCGATGCCAGCCCGCAACCCGTGCTCGTGGTCACCACCGGCGGCACCATCGACAAGGTCTATTTCGACGCCAGGAGCAACTACGAGGTGGGCGAATCCGTGGTCGGCGATCTGCTGCGCCAGGCCCACGTGCAGCTGCCCTTCGAGATGCTCGGCGTGCTGCGCAAGGACAGCCTGCAGATCGACGCCGCCGACCGTGCGCGGATCCGTGAACGCATCGAGGCGCGCCCGGAGCAGCGCGTCGTGGTGACCCACGGCACCGACACCATGACCGACACGGCGCGGGCGCTGACCGGCATCGAAGGCCGCACCATCGTGCTGACCGGGTCGCTGGCGCCGGCCCGCTTCGCCCAGACCGATGCCGTGTTCAACGTGGGCATGGCATTCGCCGCGGTGCAGGCGCTGCCGCCGGGGGTCTACATCGTCATGAACGGACAGATCTTCGCCGGCGACCGGGTACACAAGGACACGGAGCAGAACCGATTCGTGCGCGATTGAGGCGGCGGGCGTAGACTCCGGCCCAGGTGTTCGAACCGGGGAGGGATCATGGCACTCGATCTGCTGATCAGAAATGGCACCGTCGTGGACGGATCCGGTGGGGCGCGCTATCGCGCCGACGTTGGCGTGCGCGACGGACGCATCGTCTCCCTCGGCCGGGCCACCGAACGCGCGGCGCGCACCATCGACGCCGACGGTCTGGTGGTCGCGCCCGGTTTCGTCGATGGCCATACGCACATGGACGCCCAGGTGTTCTGGGATCCACTCGGTTCGTGCTCCTGTTACCACGGCGTCACCACGGCGGTGATGGGCAACTGCGGGTTCACCCTGGCGCCGTGCAGAGCCGAGGAGGCGGACCTGGTGTTCCGCAACCTGGAACGCGCCGAGGATCTGTCCCGGGAGGCCATGCTCGAAGGCATTCGCTGGAGCTGGGAGACTTTCCCCGAGTTCCTCGACGCGGTGGAGGCGCTTCCCAAGGGCATCAACTACGCCGGCTACATCGGCCATTCGGCGCTGCGCACGTACGTGATGGGCGAACGTGCGTTCACCGATGCGGCCTCCGAGGACGATCTGAAACGCATGTGCGCACTGGTCAAGGAAGCGATGGGCGCCGGCGCCATCGGATTCTCCAGCTCGCGCACCTTCAACCACATCACCGCGGACGATCGGCCCGTGGCGAGCCGGCTCGCCGAGTGGGACGAAGTCCGTGCCATCGTCAACGCGGTGGGCGAGACCGGCAAAGGCGTCTTCGAACTTGCCGGCGAGGCACCGGGGCGGGACCCGGAGCGCACCCGCGAGTATCTCGATCGGCTGCGCGATCTCGCCGTCGAGTCCGGGGTCACCCAGACCTGGGGCATGTTCAGCGTCCGCGCCGCCCCGGACCTGTGGCGCCCGTACTTCGATCTGCTCGACGAGACCGCGGACGCCGGCGGACGCATGTTCGTGCAGGTACACAGCCGGGCCCTGAACGTGCTGCTTTCCTTCGAAGCCCACACGCCGTTCGACAAGTGGGACGTCTGGCGCGACCTGCGGGCCCTGCCGCTGGAGGAGCAGAAAGTGCGGTTGCGCGATCCGGCGCTGAAAGCGCGCCTGGTGGAGGCGGCGAGCCGCGACTACACCGGCCCGAAGGTGGTGGGCGCCGAGGCCCGGCCGCCGAAGTGGGAGTGGGTGTATCCGATGTTCGACATGAGCTACGAGCAGCCGAGCATGGCGGAACTCGCTGCCGCGCGCGGCGTGCACCCGGTGGAGCTGATGATCGACCTGGCGCTGGAGCACGACTTCAAGATCTACTTCCGACAGCCCATCGCCAACGAAGACCAGGACCACGTACTGGAGATGATGCGTCATCCGCGGTCGCTGGTGACTTTCTCGGACTCCGGGGCGCATGTGGCCCAGATCATGGACAGCTCGCTGCAGACGCACCTGCTCGCATACTGGGTGCGCGAGCGGCAGGCCTTCAGCCTCGAGCAGGCGATCCGCCGCATCACCTACGACACGGCCACAGTCTGGGGTCTGCACGATCGCGGTCTAATCAGGACCGGCATGGCGGCAGATCTGGTGGTGTTCGACCCCGCGACGGTGGGGGCGCGGCTGCCGGAGGTGGTACACGATCTGCCCGCCGGCGCGAAGCGTCTGAAGCAGACGGCGGTGGGGATGCGCCATACCATCGTCAATGGCGAGATACTGCTCACCGACAACGATCACAGCGGCGCGACACCGGGGCGGCTGCTGCGCGCCTGAGCGTGGGCGATTGTCGGACAATTTCTGATTCGACGGATCGGGGTGCGACCGAACGGGCTCGGCGCGCATCTTTGTCTTGTGTGTACCCCACACGCAGTTTGGGATCGAACTGGATCCCGCTCCCAATATTCCGGGGTCTGAGCTTCGGACCCCGATTTTTTTTCCAGCAGTTATCCCCGATGCGGCTTTCCCGGGTGCAGCGGAGGCGGCTGTCTTGAGCCAGCTGCCTCTGGACGGCGTGACCGTGCTCGACTTCGGGCAGGTCTACAACGGTCCTTACTGCGGATTTCTCCTGGCCCAGGCGGGCGCCCGGGTGATCAAGGTGGAATCCCCCCTCGGCGAAACCCTGCGTGGCCGCGCCGGCGGCCGCGCCGGCAGCCGCGCCGGCGGCCGCGACGAAAGCACGGCGGCCAGCTATCCGTTCGCGCTGCTGAACTCCGGCAAGGCGTGCGTGACCCTCAACATCAAGTCGCCGGCCGGGCAGCGGCTGCTGAAGCGGCTGGCGCGCGAGGTCGATGTGGTGCTGGAGAACTTCTCGCCCGGGACCATGGCCCGCTACGGTGTCGGCAGCGAAGCGCTTCTCGCCGAGAATCAGCGCCTGGTCTATGCCGCCAGCACCGGGTTCGGCGGCAGCGGTCCGTACCGCGACTACCTGGGGATGGACATCACGCTGCAGGCCGTGACCGGGGTCATGAGCATCACCGGCGAGGACGGTACGCCGCCGACCAAGGCGGGGCCGGCGCTGGCGGACTTCATGGGTGGCGTGCACCTGTTCGGAGCCATTGTCGCCGCTCTGTACCGGCGCAGCGTCGACGGCAGCGGCTGTGTGATCGACATCTCCATGCAGGACTGCCTGTTTCCGGCGCTCTCCACGGCGTTGGGGGCGTATTTTCTCGCCGGCCACCAGCCCCCGCGCACCGGCAACCGCCACGCGGCCATGTCCGCGGCGCCCTACAACGTCTATCGGGCTGCCGACGGGCACGTCGCCATCATCTGCATCCGCGAGGGCCACTGGCGCAACCTGGTCGCCGCGATGGGCCGGCCGGAGCTGCTCGAACGCGAGGCGTTCGCCGACATGGCCAGCCGGGCGCGCAACATGGACGCATTGGACGCCGAGGTGGAGCGCTGGACCGCGTCGCTGCCGAAGGCCGAGGTATTCCGCATCGCCCAGGCACACGACGTGATCTGCGCGCCGGTGAAATCCCTCGAAGAAGTGGTGAACGATCCGCAGCTGCACGCCCGCGGCACCCTGGAGTGGGTGGATCATCCGAGCCTCGGCCGCATTGCCCTGTGCCATTCGCCGCTGCGCTTCGACGGCCGTGAGCTGCCGCCGCTTTCGGAAGTCCCGTATTTGGGTGCAGACAACCGGAACGTATATTGCGGCCTGTTCGGCCTGAGCGACGCGGAACTGAAGGCGCTGGCCGACGAGGACGCGATCTGATTCTTCCCGCCCACGGAGCAACCTTCGACATGAGCGCCTACACGATCGCCCGCGAGCACCTCGATGCCGCCGAGACCGAAGCCGCCGCCGCTGGCGTGGACGCCGACACCCTGCTGCGGGCCGTGCTGGCCAGTCTGGCCGAGCGCTACCGGGAGCTGAAGGGCCCCGACGATCTGCGTGCGGTGCTCCAGTACCAGCTCGACAACGCCCAGGGCGACGAGGACTACATGTTCATGCGCCCCTGAGGATCAGGGCCTGTTCCCGATCCACGGTCCAGCACGATCGCACCCGGATGTCCCGGGATGAGGCGCCGACGCGGATCTCGTAGGCACCGGCTTCCATCAGCCAGGTTCCGCTGACGACGTCCCAGATCGCGAAGTCCCGTGGATCGAGGCGGAGTTCCACTGCGCGGCGCTCGCCGGCATCGAGGGACAGCTTGCTGAACGCCCGCAGCTCCTGATCCGGGCGCTGTACCCGCGAGGTGGCCGGCGCCACGTAGACCTGCACGACTTCCTGGCCGGCTCGCTCGCCGCGGTTCTCGATCTCGACGCGGACGCGTACGCCGTCGCGGTCCGCGGTCAGACGCAGGTCGTGGTAGGCGAACTCGGTGTACGACAGCCCGTGGCCGAACGCCAGCAGCGGCTCGATCGCGCGGGCGTCGTACCAGCGGTAACCGACGAAGGCGCGCTCGGCGTAGAGCACGTGACCGCTTTCACCGGGGTAGCTGGTGAATGCCGGGGTGTCCTGCAGGCGCTTGGGAATCGTGCAGGGCAGACGCCCGCTGGGGTTGACCGTGCCGCAGAGCACGTCGGCGAGGGCATTGCCGAACTCCTGGCCCGGCAGCCAGGCCTGCACCACGGCGCCGGCCCGGTCGAACCAGGGCATGGCCACCGGGGCGCCGGTGTTGAGCACCACCACGGTGTTGGGATTGATCTCGAGCACGGCTTCGATCAGCTCGTTCTGGGCACCGGGCAGGTCGAGGTCGGTGCGGTCGTTGCCTTCGGTTTCCCAGTCCGCGTTCGAACCCGCCACCAGCACCACGGCGTCGGCCTCCCGGGCCAGGTCCAGAGCCTGAGCGAGCAGGTCGTCGGGCTGCGGTGGGAGAATGCCATAGCGGATGCCGCTGATCAGGGTGCCCGGCCTGCTCTGAAACTCGATCCGATAGCGATAGCGGCGCCCGCGTTGCAGAACCGCGGCCGCACGTTTCTCGGTGCTGCCCTGGCCGAAGAACGCATCGCCCGGCTGCTGCGCGTCCCAGTTGTCGATCAGCTCCCGGTCGTCGAGATAGAGCCGCGCCAGGCCGGAACTGAGCAGTCCGAAGGCGTGCTCACCGTCCTGCTCGGCGATCAGATCCGCTTCCAGACGGGCGCTGAACTCGGCGCCCACCCGGTTGCCGGCCATCATGTTCAGCGCGAGCCCGCCCACGGGGCTGAAGCCGAGCTCCACCTGGCGCTCGAGCGCCGGCCGGGTCTCGCCGGCGGCGAACACGGACAGTCTGGCGCCGGGCTCGCCGGCGAAGCTGAGCATGCCGGGCCTGGGCATCGGCAGGTATTTGTGGTTGAAGCAGCCGGGCGCGTGGTCCACCTGCCAGCCCGCCGCCCGACGCAGACCCTCGAGGGGCATGACCTGATAGTGCGGCAGAACGGCCGAGCTGCCGCCGCCCTGGATCTGGCCGCGCTCGGCGTTGGGGCCGAGCGCCGCGAGGCGCCGGATCCGGCCGCTGTCCAGCGGCAGCAGCCCCTGGTTCTTCAGCAGCACCATGCCTTCCGCGGCGGCGCGGCGTGCCACGGCGCGGTGCTCCGGGCGGTCGTCGCTGCGTTCCGGCTGCGGTTCGGGCTCGGCGAATCGGCCGCTGCGGGCGACGAGCCGGAGCATGCGGCGCGCCGCGTCATCGATGTCGCTCTCGGCCACGCGACCTTCGCGCACGGCGGCTTCAAGGGCCGCGCCGCGGGTGCGGGTGGGGCCCGGCATCTCCAGATCGAGGCCACCGTTCAGATTGGCTTCGGTTTCCAGCGCCGCGCCCCAGTCGCTGATCACCACGCCGTCGAAACCCCATTCGCCCTTCAGGACGTCGCGCAGCAGCGCGTGGTGGGAGCTGGCGTAGACGTCGTTGATGCGGTTGTAGGAGGACATGACCGACCAGGGCCGGGCGTGGCGCACGGCCAGTTCGAAGGGCACGAGGTACACCTCGCGCAGCGTGCGCTCGTCGACGTCGCTGGAAATGGTGTGGCGCTGGAACTCCGAGTCGTTGCAGACGAAGTGCTTGATGCAGGCGCCGACTCCCTCGGACTGCACGCCCTCGATGAAGGCGCAGGCCAGGTAGCCGGACAGGAACGGGTCTTCCGAGTAGCACTCGAAGTTGCGCCCGCCCAGGGGCGATCGGTGGAGATTGACCGTGGGCCCGAGCAGCACCTGGGCGTTCTTGGACTTCGCCTCCTGACCGAGCGCGCGCCCCACTTCGAGAATCAGCGCCGTGTTCCAGGTGCTGGCGAGCGCGCTGCCCGCCGGAAACGAGGCGGCGCTCGCTCCGGAGGCACCGGCGCCGCGGGCGCCGTTGGGGCCGTCGGTGACCTTGATAGCCGGTATGCCGAGACGTGGGATCGCCATGGTCACCCACATGCCGCGGCCCGCCAGAAGCGCCACCTTCTCGGTCACAGTGAGCTGTGACAGCAGAGCTTCCAGGTCAGGTCCGCCGGGCGGCTCAGATCGCTGCATGGTTTTCCCCGTGATATTCTTGCGCGCTTTTCCGTAGTGTACCCAGAGCAGGCCGAATCATGACCAGCGAATTGCCCGGCAGCCCGTTCCACAGCATCGACGAGGCCCTCGGCGCCATAGCCGCCGGCGAGATGGTGGTGGTGGTGGACGACGACGATCGGGAGAACGAGGGCGATCTGATCATGGCCGCGAGCAAGGCCACCGCGGAGAAGGTCGCGTTCATGATCCGCCACACCAGCGGCATTCTGTGCACGCCGATTCTCGAGGAACACGCCAAGCGGCTGCATCTCGAACCCATGGTGGCGCGAAACGACGCCCCCATGAGCACGGCCTTTACCGTCTCCATCGACTACTCCAAGGGACTGACCACCGGTATCTCCGCGGAAGAACGGGCGGCCACCGCGGTGGCTCTGACGAGCAACAACGTCGGCGGGGAGGAGTTCGTGCGCCCCGGGCACATCTTCCCGCTGGTGGGTCGTCGCGGGGGTGTGCTGGTGCGCTCGGGGCACACCGAGGCCGGCATCGATCTGTCGACGCTGGCGGGCTGCCCGCCGGTGGGTCTGCTCGCGGAGCTGGTCAACGACGACGGCACCGTGCAGCGCCTGCCGCAGCTGATCGAATTCGCCCGGGAACACAACCTCAAGATCATCTCGATCGCCGATCTGATCGCCTACCGGCAGCGCCGCGAGCACCTGGTCGAGAAAACCATGGAGTTCCGGGTGAAGACCCGGATCGGCGAGGCGCAGGCGGTGGCTTACCGCACCAAGTTCGAGGAAGCGGAGCACCTCGCCCTGGTATTCGGCGATATCCACCAGCTCGACTCGGTGCCGGTGCGGATACACCGGGAAAAACTCATCGAAGATCTGTTCGGCCCGCAGAGCGAACACGACGAGAGCGTTCTCGACGCCTCTCTGGATCGCATCGATCAGCTCGGCGCCGGCGTGCTCATCTACCTGCGCTCGGGCTTCGTCGGCGTACCGCTGGACAAGCTGACCAGTCAGACCAGGGAGAACGCGCGCAAGTCGCAGTGGCTGGAGATCGGCGTGGGCGCGCAGATCCTGCGCGAGCTGGGGCTGTCGAAGATCCGCCTGATCGCCGGACGCGAGGTGGACTACGTCGGGGTCAAGGGCTTCGGTCTGACTCTGGAAGCCACCGAACTGCTGTAGCCAACGCGGCTACGACGGTCGTCAGCCCTTCGGGCCGAGCAGGAGCCACAGCAGCAGGCCGAGCACCGGCAGCAGCAGTATGATGACGATCCACAGCACCTTGGCGCCGGTGCCCGCCGGGCTCTGCACGGTCTTGACGATGGCCCAGATGTCGAGCACCAGGATGATCAGACCGAACAGGCCGCCAACTTCGACTCCCATGAACATGTTCCTGACAAGGTTGTGGCGCGATGGTAGCCGGATAGGCTCTGCGGTTCACCCCGCTGAGCTCCACCGTCAGCGCCGGTAGCGAAACGACGTCGGACGGTCCTGCGGACCCACGTAGACCACCCGCACGTCCCGGGAACGCTGCCGGCAGCCCTGGCAGCGTACCCGGGCGCGCAGATCGGCCACGGTCGCGGTTTCTCCCAGGCGGGCAATGGCCCGACTCAGATCCACGGGCTCCATGCGACCGCAGGGCACGCAGAGCGCGTAGACTTTGAATCGTTCCACGAGATCGGTCAGACGTTGCATGGCACTGGATGAACATACAGGTTTTGACCCGATGGTACCCCTGGGGCTGACCCTTGGCGACCCCGCCGGGGTCGGTCCGGAAGTCGCGGCGCGGGTGCTCGCCGGGTGTGCACCGCGTGCGCGGCCGCTGCTCCTGGTCGGCACCCGCTGGGCACTGGATGCGGGTGCCGACGCCGCTGGCGTGACTGTCCCGCCGATTCAGACCGTGACCGCGCCGGATCAGGTGGCGGCGCCGCTTGCGCTGCTCGACGTCGGCATCGCCGCCGCGGACTTCCGCTTCGGGCGGATCGACGCGGTGTGCGGAAAGATCGCGGTGCGGTCGGTGGAAACGGCGGCCCGTGCCTGTCTCGACGGCGCGCTGGCCGGTATGGTCACCTGCCCGATCCACAAAGAGGCGATTCACGCCGCCGGCTACGTCGACGACATCGGCCACCAGGAGATTCTCGGTCGTCTCGCAGGCACCGACTGGACCGCCACCATGCTCATGACCCCGGGGCTGCGCGTGGTGCATCTGTCGACGCACAAGTCGCTGATCGAAGCCGCTCGTTACGTCACCCGGCAGAACGTGCTCGATAAGCTGCGCCTCACCGCCGCCACCCTCGAGCGCTGGGGCCTGCCGGCGGCGCGCATCGCTGTGGCCGCGCTCAACCCCCACGGCGGCGAGGGCGGGCTGCTCGGTCGCGAGGAGATCGACGAGCTCACGCCGGCGGTCGCCGACGCACAAGCGCTGGGGCTGAACGTTACCGGCCCCTGGCCGGCAGACTCCGTCTTCAATCGCGCCATCGAAGGCGAGTTCGACGTGGTACTGGCGCTGTATCACGACCAGGGCCACATCGCGATAAAGGTCCACGACTTCCATGGCAGCACGACGGCCACCCTCGGCATCCCGTTCGTGCGCACCTCGGTGGACCACGGCACCGCCTTCGACATTGCCGGCCAGGGTCGTGCCGACGCGCGCAGCCTGGAGGCTGCCATCGACGCTGCAGAGGCGCTGATCGAGCGTCGCCTTGCGCAGCTCTAGCGCGCTGGGGCACACTCCGGAGCTCAATAATTCCCGGGGAGCATCATGAAAGCAGCCGTATTCCGTGAGGTGAACAAGCCCATGGAGATCGAGAACGTCCAGGTCTCCAAGCCCGGTCCCCGCGAGGTTCTGGTGCGCACGGTGGCTGCCGGTGTCTGTCACTCCGATCTGCACTTCTTCAATGGCACCTACCCGGGTCAGCTGCCGATGGTGCTCGGCCACGAGAGCGCCGGTGTGGTGGAGCAGGTGGGCTCCGACGTGCACTACGTCAAGCCCGGTGACCACGTCATCACCTGCCTGTCGGTATTCTGCGGCCACTGCGAGTACTGCCTCACCGGCCACATGAGCCTGTGTCAGGAGCCGGAGACCCGGCGCGCTCCGGATCAGGAAGCGCGGCTCTCCGACGGCGGCAAGCCGCTGACCCAGTTCGCCAACCTTGGCTCGTTCGCCGAACACATGCTGGTGCACGAGCACGCGGTGGCGAAGATCCGCGAAGACATGCCGCTCGATCGGGCGGCGCTGATCGGCTGCGGCGTCACCACCGGCGTCGGCGCGGTGATACATACCGCGAAGGTCGAACCCGGCTCCACCGTTGCCGTGATCGGCTGTGGTGGGGTAGGTCTGTCGTGCATCAACGGCGCCGCGATTGCCGGCGCCAGCCAGGTGATCGCCGTGGACATGGTGCCGTCCAAGCTCGAACTCGCTCGCAAGTTTGGCGCCACCGACGTGGTTAACGGCAAAGACACCGATGCCATCGAAGCAGTGAAGGAACTCACCGGCGGCGGCGCCCACTACACGTTCGAGGCCATCGGCCTGAAGGTCACCGCCGAGCAGGCATTCAACATGCTGCGCAACGGCGGCACGGCGACCATCATCGGCATGATCCCACCCGGCGACATGGTGTCGCTGCACGGCGTCGAGTTCCTGTTCGAGAAGAAGATCCAGGGCTCGTTCATGGGCTCGAACCGGTTCCGCGTCGACATGCCGCGGTTCGTCGACCTGTATCTGCAGGGCAAGCTGCACCTCGACGACATGATCTCCAGCCACATCAGGCTCGAGGACATCAACGACGCCATGAAGCAGCTCGAGACGGGCGAGATCGCCCGCAACGTCATCATGTTCGAGTAGGCCATGCGCTGGCTGTCTTTCCTGCGCGGCGGCTCCCCCTCTTTCGGCTATCTGACGGCGCAGGGCACGGGCGTCGTGGATGTGGGTGCCCGTGGCAAGCTCGCGGATCTCAAGTCCGCCATCGCCGCGGATGCGCTCGCCGAACTGGCTAAGGCGTGCGGCGACGAGGCAGACCTGCCACTGGCCGACCTGACCTACCTGCCGCCAGTGCCGAATCCGGAGAAGATCCTGTGCGTCGGCCTCAACTACAAGGCTCACCAGGAGGAGACCGGACGGGGCGGCGAAGGCTTTCCGACCATCTTCGTGCGTTTCGCCAACGCCCAGATGGGCCATGGCCAGCCCATGGTGCGACCGAGGGAGTCGAAGACCCTGGATTACGAGGGCGAGATCGCGCTGGTGATCGGCAAAGCCGGGCGGCGCATCGCCAAAGCCGACGCCCTGGACCATGTCGCCGGGTTCAGCATCTACAACGACGGCAGCGTGCGCGAGTATCAGCGCCAGACCAGCCAGTTCACTCCGGGCAAGAACTTTCCGTCCACCGGCGGCTTCGGGCCGTGGATGATGACGCCCGACGAGATCGGCGACATCGATGACCTCGAGATCACGACGCGCCTGAACGGCGAGGTGATGCAGCATGCCACCGCCGATCTGCTGGTTTTCGACTTCGGCGACATCATCGCCTACTGCTCCACGTTCACCGAACTCGTGCCCGGAGACGTGATCGTCACCGGCACTCCGGGCGGCGTCGGCGCCGCCCGGACGCCGCCGCTGTTCATGGACGAAGGCGACCAGATCGAGGTCGAAGTAAAGCCCATCGGAACCCTGAGTCACCGGGTCACCGTCGGCTGAGCAGCCTGCGCGCGGGCGTCGGAGCGCTTCTCTCCAGAAGAGGGCCCGCTACGCGGTCTTCGCGAACTCGGCGATTGTGGCCGCGCCGGCGCGGCTCACGTCCGGGCAGGCGATGGGGAAGATCTCGGTGCCGTGAATGCTGCCCATGACCTGGGTGCAACGGGCCGCCACGCCGGCCTCGAGCAGGCGCCGGTAGAAATCGATGCCCTCGTCGCGCAGCGGATCACACTCGTTGACGCTGATCACCGTCGGCACCAGTCCACGCAGATCGTCGGTGCTGGCGAATCCGGGCCAGGCCAGCGGATTGCGCGCCTCGAAGGCGTCGATGCCGTAGGCCATGGCGCCCTGGTCGTTGTGCAGGTCCAGGAGAATGCCGTTGTTCTCGTAGCTGGACGGGAATTCCGCCCGGGGCCAGCTGCCGGCGATGTACGGGCACAGCGCGTACAGACCCCGGATCAGTCCCAGATCACCGTCCTGCTTGAGCTTCAGCCCGGTGGCAAGGGTCAGGTTGCCACCGCCGCTCTCGCCGGCGACGACGACGTGGTCGGGATCCACGCCCAGGCTGGCGGCGTTCTCCACCACCCACTTGAGGCCGGACACGCAGTCGTTGAGGCCCGCCGGAAACGCGGCCACCTCGGGTATCGAAGACGGGGTCAGAGCGTTGCGGAAGTCCACCATGGCCACGGCCACGCCGTTGGCCGCGATCAGGCGGCCCCAGGCACGGTAGTTGCCGTCGTAGCAGGACATCACCTGCATGCCGCCGCCGTGGATGTAGTAGACGCAGGGCAGTGCGACGTTGCCCTCGGGCCGGATGAAACGGATTCTGATGGTGTTGCCGTCCGGTGCCGAGGTGACCTCGTGCTCGGTGACCGAGAGCCCGGCGGAAGGCGCCACTTCGTCGGTATCGCAGATGTCCAGGAACGCCTGCAGAGCCGCGCGCCGCGCGACGGCGGTTTCGCCGTTGGCGCGGGCGAGCAGTTCGTCGCGGTCCCTGGCCGGCTCGGCGGCTTCACCGCCCAGGTTGCCCATCGGCCCGAATATGGCCTTGATCCGCGGATCGATTCGCGGGTCGTCGGTGATCGGATTGTCGCTCATCGGTATCCGTGCTCCTGCAGATCGGGGACGCCGCGCAGCTTACCACCGTGCCGGCTGGTCGGGGCGTTACCGGCTCTCGTATACTCCGTCGATGATTGCTCTGCGCCCGACCAGCCCCGAAACCCGTCACCGGTCGTGAAGTTCGGCATCGGACAGAGCGTTCCGCGCTGCGAGGATCCGCGCTTTCTCACCGGCGCGGCGCGATTCACCGACGACGTCGATCTGCCGCGGCAACTGCATGCCGCTTTCCTGCGCTCGCCCTACAGCCACGGTGAGATCCGGCGGCTGGACGTCAGCGCTGCGCGGTCCGCCCCGGGCGTGGTGGCGGTGTTCACCGGAGAGGACCTCGGCGGACTCGGCCCATTGCCGTGCCGGGCGCGCATTCAGGGCGCCGATGGCAGTCCGGCTTTCATTCCCGAACGTCCCGTTCTGGCCCGTGGCCGGGTGCGCTTCGTCGGCGAGCCGCTCGTCGCCGTGGTGGCACAAACCCGGGCTGAAGCCATCGCCGCTCTCGATCACGTCGAGTTCGACGTGGACGATCTGGCGCCCATCGTCGATCTGCGCCAGGCCGGCGGTCCGGATGCGCCGCTGCTGCACCCGGACCACGGCAGCAACCTGTGCGTGCACTACGAGAACGGCGACGTCGCCGCCACGGCAGCTGCGTTCTCCGATGCCGTCCATCGGATCAGCCTGGACCTGGTGAACAACCGCGTGGCGCCGACGCCGCTCGAACCCCGCTCCTGTGTGGCGGCATACGATGACGGTGGTTTCACCCTCTACAACCCGAGCCAGGGCGCGTTTGCCCAGCAGGGTGTTCTGGCCAGGGCCATCTTCCAGGTGCCACCGGAGCAAGTTCGGGTGATCAGCGGCGCCACCGGCGGGGGTTTCGGCATTCGCGGCGAGGTCTATCCGGAAGCGTGCGTGTGCCTGTTCGCCGCCCGGGCGCTCGGCCGGCCGGTGAAATGGCGCGGCGATCGCAGCGAGATGTTCCTGTCGGACTCCCATGGCCGCGACAACCTGACCCATTGCGAACTCGCGCTGGACGACCAGGGCCATGTGCTCGGCCTGCGGATCGAAACGCTCGCCAACCTGGGCGCCTACTGTTCTGCGGTCGGGCCGCTGGTGCCGACCATGGCGGGCGGCCGCATCGTCGGCACCGTGTATCGCATTCCCGCGCTGCACCACTCGGTGCGCTGTCTGTTCACCAACGTGATGCCGGTGGCCGCCTACCGCGGCGCTGGACGTCCGGAGGCTTGCTACGTGATGGAGCGGCTCATGGACGCCGCCGCCGAACGGCTAGGGCTGTCCCGGGACGAGATCCGCCGACGCAACTTCATTCGCCCGGAGGATCTGCCGTACACCAACCATGCCGGCGTGACCATGCACAGCGGCGCGTTCGCCAGGACCATGGACATGGCGATGGAGCGTGCCGACTGGTCAGGGTTCGCAGCCCGGCGCGAGGCGGCGAAAACCGCTGGCCGGCTGCTCGGCATCGGTCTCGGCTACTACGTCGAGTCTTCCGGCGGCGGACCCGAAGAGGAAGCCCGGGTGACCGTTCACGGCGATGGCAGCGCCGACGTGGTGGTTGGCACCTATTCCCACGGTCAGGGGCACGAGACCGCCTACGCGCAGATTCTGAGCGAGGCCCTCGGTCTCGACTTCGAGCGCATCCGCATCGTTCAGGGCGATACCGACCAGGTGAAGTTCGGCGGCGGCACCGGCGGTTCGCGATCCTCGCAGATGGGCGGCATCGCGGTACTGCGCGCCGGCCACGCGGTGGTGGAGAAAGGCACGGCAATTGCTGCGGATCTGCTGCAGGCTGCCCGCGACCGGGTGCGCTTCGAGGGCGGCGTGTACCGGGTGGATGATGGGTCCCGGGAAATCGGATTGGCCGATGTCGCCTGTGCGGCCGGCGACTCTCAGTTCGGCGGCACGGGCCTTGCAGAAACCGTGCGCTACGACCGTGGCGCCGGCTTCACCTTTCCCAACGGCTGCCACGTAGCGGAGGTTTCCGTCGACCCGGACACCGGCGAGGTCACGGTGCTGCGTTACACCGCCGTCGACGACTGCGGCCGGGTGATCAATCCGCTGCTTGCCACCGGCCAGGTGCGCGGCGGCGTGGTTCAGGGTCTTGGCCAGGCCCTGCTCGAGCAGGTGGTGTACGACTCGACCGGGCAGCTCATCACCGGTTCGTTCATGGATTACGCCATGCCGGCGGCGGCCAACATGCCGGACATGGATGTCAGCTTTCACGAGGTGCTCGAACCCACCAACGATCTCGGCGTGAAAGGCATCGGCGAGGGCGGTGCCTGCGCGTCGCCCCATGCGGTGGTCAACGCGGTGCTGGATGCTCTGCACGATGCGGGCGTTGCCGAGGATGCGCGCCTTGCGCTGCAGATGCCGTTGACGCCGGAGACGGTCTGGCGCGCTCTGCACAGGCACTGACCGACGCGCCTGCGGTGCCGGGGTCGCGCATCTCGCGGCTGCTGCTCGGCGGTGCCCTGCTGCTGTCCGGTTGCGCCCTGGCCGGCGCTGAAATGCAGGCTTGTCCCGCAACTTCGCCCTTGTGCCACTACGACCTGACGACGGCCCGGGCACGCTGGAAATTGCCTGCGCCCCTGGAGGAGATTTCCGGTCTGGCAGCGCTCGGCACGTCCGTCGTGGTGGCTCACGACGACAACTCGTCCCTGCTCTGGCAGCTTCGTCTCGACCGCGACGTCGTGGATGCGAGGCCCGTCTCCGCACCCGGCACGGTCGTCGACGGCGACTTCGAAGGCGTGACCGTAGCCGGATCGCGACTCTACCTGCTATCCAGCCAGGGTGCCGTCTACCACGCCGATCTGGACGCGGCGGGGCTTGCCGGTCCGCTCACCGTCCTCGCGACCGGAGTCGCCGGCCGCTGCAACTTCGAAGGCATCGCCGCGGCGCCAGGCGCTGTGCTCTACCTCGCGTGCAAGTATCCGCGGGATCCGCACCCCGGTTCGATCCGCCTGTACCGGCTGCGCTACGCCGCGGGGCTGGATGGTGTTCCGGTGGTGGAAACCCTGGAGGTCGACGTCGGCCAGGTGCTGGCCGCACTCCAGCTCGAGCGGCTGCGTCCCTCCGGGCTCGCCTGGCTGGCGGAGGTCGGGCGTCTGCTGGTGCTGGTCGGCAAGGAGCGGGTGCTGCTCGACGTCAACCCGGACCGTGGCACCGTGGTCGCCTGGCGGCGGCTGTCCAGACGGCTGCATCGCCAGGCTGAAGGGGTCAGCCTGCTTGCCGATGGCGCCCTGGTGGTCGCGGATGAAGCGGACGGGCGCGCCGCGACGCTGACGATCTATGCCCCGGAGAGATAGGGGGCCCTGGGGAACGTGCGCAACCTGCAGACGCGGACTCCAACGCCTTCGACCTTTCCCGTGGCGGCTCGCGGGAGTATGCTTTTTTGCGGCGCGAGGCATGGTGCCCGCGCTTACAGTACCCACCGGAAGCGATCCGCTCCGGTGAAGGAGGAAACGATGTTTCGATATGCCTATTGCGGCTACGCGCCGTATGCCGGCCACGCCCGCAGATCCCTGCGCGAAGCCTGGAAGTCCCATGCGCAGTATTCCTGGCACGCCGGTCCGACTCTGGGGGTGCGGCGCCCGCTGCGCTACCTGGCCTACAAGCTCGATCTCGACGATGCCCAGCTGCGTGAGCTGGCTGACATCCTCGATCGGCTGAAGACCGCCAGGGCCCAGGCCGACGTCGACGGCAGGCGTACCACGTCGGACATTGCCGGGGCTCTGGAACCCGGCGAGTTCGACGAGGCTGCGGCGCGCTCGGCGCTCGATGCCCGGGGCCGGAGTCAGGAGACCCTGCGCTCCGAGACGCTCGACGTGCTGAAGCGGCTGCACCGTCTGCTCGACCCGGAGCAGCGTCGCGAGCTTGCCTATCTGGTTCGATCCGGTACGGTAAGCTTCTAGAGTTCGCCAACCACCACAGAGCGGCCTGCGGGCCGCTCTTCCTTCGGACATCACCGTGGCCAACCGTCGACAGAAGGCAGGAGATCGTCCGGTGAGCGCAGGCATCGACAATCCCGCGGTAGCCGTCGTGTACGAGACGTTTCCGGCGCGAGCGCGATCCACCCTGCTCGGTCTGAGAAAACTGCTCATCGACACGGCCGAGCGCATGGACGGCGTCGGGCCGATCACCGAGACCGTCAAGTGGGGAGAACCCGCCTACCTCACGGAAGCGACGGGCTCGGGAACGACCGTGCGTCTTGGCTGGAAGGCGTCCACCCCCGACTGCGTCTATGTCTATGTCCACTGCCAGACAACGCTGATCGATGACTTTCGGACGATGTTTCCCGAACTCGAGTACCAGGGGAATCGAGCCATCGTGCTGCCGCTGAAGGACCCGCTCCCGGCCGACGTGCTGCGCGAATGCTTCGCGCAGGCGCTGACCTACCACCAGCGCAAGCCTTCACGCACCAGATCGTCGACCGCGCCGTGATCCAGCGCTTCGCTCCAACGGGCTGGCCGCGGGTGGTTCCGCGCCTGTCGGTCGACGAGCGGCAGCAGACGACAGCGTTCCTGTACGTGTACGTCGAGGTCAAGGATCTGGCCTTGCGCAAGGCCGTGTCGCTCGGAGCGAAGGTCATTGAGCCGCCGATGGAAGTGCCTTACGGAGATCGGCGCGCGATGTTCGAGGATCCGTGGGGGAATCGCTGGCAGATCGCGACCCACAGGCGTTTCGACGGTGGCGGCTGAACCCGACGCACTGGCGGCTCACCTGTCGCTGTTTCTGAAGGCAATCTCGCCGCTATTCGTCGTGGTGGGCGCTCTGCATCTGGCGCTCGGGCTGGGCGCGGACGTGATGCTCGGCGCGGCAATTCCCCCTGGGGTGCTCTTGGATCCGGTGCTCGACAGCCAGAACCGATTCTACGGCGTCGCGTTTTCACTCTACGGTGTGCTGCTGTTCATCTGTGCCGCCGACCTCGAGAAGTACCAGACGGTACTGAGAGCCGTGCTCCTGGTCTTTCTCGCGGCCGGAGCCGCGCGCGTCGTGTCCGTCGCCGTGTCCGGGGTCCCGGCGCTGCCGGTCGTACTCCTGCTCGCGAGCGAGCTGCTGCTGCCGCCCGTGCTTCTCGTCTGGCTGGGCCACGCCCTGCGTGGCGGTGCCCTACGATAGGCGATATAGTCCCCAACCGGGGAGCCTGGGAAACGGGGCCGCGCCGCGTGATTCCAGCAGTCGTACTCCGACCTTCGAAACTCAACTTTCCCTGGAGTGCTACGATGCGAATCGGAATGTCTGCGTTGCTGCTCGTTCTTCCCCTCATGTTTCCCCTGCAAGCCGCTGCCGCCGAGATGACGGACGAGCAGAGCGCTCTGTGGTCGTTCGTTGCGCAATCCTGGGTGGATGACTCGGCCGAATCCGGCGAATGGCCGGATGCCTACGTGCGCGACGACGTCGTGAGCTGGGGTGCGGAGTGGCCAGTCCCTCGCGGCAAAGCGTCCATGGGCAAGTGGACGAAATTCCGCGATGCGAACTCCGACACCCTCGCATACGAACTCTTTCCCCATGAGGTGCTCGTGGTTGGCGACACCGGCGTGGTGTTCTACTCGGTGGTCCGGGTGGGGCGCGATGCCGACGGCGAGCCGGAACGCAGCGTCGAGGGCGTCGTCGAGACGGCGGTGCGCACGGATGGCGTCTGGAAGTATCTCGCGCTGACCGGTTTCGGCACGGACGTCGAATCGGACGACTGAAGCGACCGTCACCGGACCGCGCACGTGGCAGCACTGATCTACGAGTTCGCGAGGATTCCCAAGCCGCCGACGCAGTTTCGGCACCAGCGTGACACCATGGCCGTCGTGCACTACGTCGCGGAGGAGGGCGAGCGCGTCGAACCGGGTGAACCGCTGGTTCTGCTGGAGAACTGGTGGGCACGATTCGAGCTGGTCTGCCGGGCGCCCGGAACCGTGGCGAAGAACCTGTTCGACGCGGTGCCCGGCATCGAGGTGCCGACCGATACGGCGGTCGTCTTCCTGTTCTTCGATCCGGCGGACCTGCCGAAGGTCGGTGAGCTGTTCGAGTTGCGCCATCTCGCTGACGTGCGGGAGCGACCGCCAGCCAGATGAAGATGACACCGCGGCGGTATCAGATCAGGCAGCTGACCGGTCAGGCTGCGGAGCGATTCCTGGCGAATGCCGCGCGCGCCGAGGGCCGCGAGCTGCAGACGCTGATGGCCAGAGCCACCGGAAACTTCAAACGCGGCAACGAGCGGTTGTCGAAGCGCCGTGGCAAAGGTCGGTAGCCGTCCGGCCCTCGCAGCGATTTCTCTGCAAACGACAGATTTCCCGAAACCACCCGCTCTATCTCTTCGAACCGACTCCATGGCGCTCGGCGCGGAACGGTTGATTCGACAGCAACGGAGAGAGCGAATGAAGAAATGGCAGAGTCTAGCCGTGATGGCGGTTACGGCAATTGCGTTGCTCGGCGCAACGGCCAGCGCCAACGCAGGCGGCAGGGACCACAGGCGCGGTCCCAACGCCTGCAGTACCCACGCCGGCTGGCTGCTGGGTGCGTGCTACGCCGACCGCCAGGACGATTACCTGGTGCACCGCGCGGACTGCATCTACGTAACCAGCCGTGAGGATCAGGGCGAATGCATCGCCGACGCGCGGGAAGAGTGGGCAGAAAAAGGTGAGGAATGCAGGGACGTCTACGGCGCCCGGATCGACGTCTGTGACCTCGTCGGCGAGGAGCGCTACGACCTGGTTTTCGATCCGGCTGATTTCGTCGATCCGGACGACATCGGCGACGGCGTGGAACCCAATCCCTACTGGCCGCTCAACGCCGGCCACACCCACGTGATCGTCGGCGAGGGCGAGGTGACCGTGGTGGCCGCGACCGACGAAGTCCGTGAAGTCGGCGGCCTGCCGTGTCGCGTCATCAGAGACCTCGTGTTCGAGGAGAGCGAAGAAGACGGCGAGGTGGAGTACGAAGCCGTGGAAGTCACCCAGGACTGGTACGCACAGACGACGGATGGCGATACGGTCTACTGCGGCGAAAACACCTACGAGATCGAAGACGGTCTGATCGACAACACCGACGGGTCGTTCGCGAACGGCACCGATCGTGCTCTGGCCGGCTACCTGGTGCGGGCGATGCCCATCGTCGGCGACGGCGATCGCCAGGAGATGGCGACCGACGAGGCGGAGGACTACGTCCGCTACGAAAGCCTGGCGGGTGAGCCTTCGGAAGATGAAGGTGGCGACGACATGGCCTACCCGTGCAACGGCACCTGCCTGAAGACCTTCGAGGTCAACCCGCGCGATCCCGGTCAGGCCGAGTACAAGTACTACCTGGCCGGTACGGGATTCGTGCTCGCGACCAAGCTCGACGAAGACGGAGAGCCCACGGGCGAGCGCGAGGAGGTGACCTGCTCGGGTAACTCCCTCGACGTTCTCGATGAGGCATCCTGCGGCATCGGCGACGTCGATGCGCTGCGGCACGCCATGTGTGCCTGGGCGCCGGAAGCGTTCTGCGAGGATTGATCCGGTCTGCAGCCAGGGCTGCAGTTCGGTCGTCTGCAGGGATCGATGCAGCGGCGCCGTCTCGGGACGGCGCCGTTTTCATTTGTGTACTCTTTCGGACTTGAAGGGTCCTGACGCCGGCCGCAATCGATGACCTCAGAGGTAGATGACCTCAGAGGTAATTGATGCCATTACCGCTGGGCGATAGGTTGGGGCCCACAGGAACGAGTCTGGAGGGGCGTATGTTGGCGTTTCGGGTTCTGCTGGTGGCGATCTTCGTCGTGGTGTCCGCGTATACGGCGGTCGTGGTCGCGAATCATGGCCTTGGGCTGCTTCCGGTGTTCTTCGGGGACATGGCGCAAATGGGCTGGCCGGGTCAGTTCAATCTGGATTTCATGGGCTTTCTCCTGTTGTCGGGGCTCTGGCTCGCATGGCGTCACCAGTTTTCTCCGGTGGGTCTGGTGCTCGGTGTGCTCGGATTCTTCCTCGGCGCGCCGTTTCTGTGCCTGTACCTGTTCTTCGCGAGCTTCGCGGTCGACGGCGATGTTCGGGTGCTGTTTCTCGGCCCCGCCAGAGCGAGCGCCTGAGGCCGGACGAGGTCCTTTGGCGACCGTCGGCGTTGGTCCTCGACTGGCGGCTGCCGCCGCGGACGCGGTCCTGATCTGCCATGCGCTGGTAGCGTCGTTCGCCGTGTTCGGCGCTTTCGTCGTGTTCGCCCATCCCTGGACTGCCGCCGCGCACCTGCCGATCGTCGTCTGGTCCTCGGTCGTGAACCTGGCGCACTGGACCTGCCCGCTCACCCCGCTCGAGCGGACGCTGCGGCGCCGAGCGGGACAACGCGCGTTCGAAGGCGGCTGGATCCAGCACTACCTCGAACCTCTGGTCCGGCCGCTCGGCATGCCCCGCAGACTGGAGCTCGTGGCGGGGATTTCCGTGCTGGTGTGGAATGGGCTGCTCTACGGCGCGCTCGCTGTCTGGAGTGCTGGGTGAGCGGGGATGGATAGGGGGCCGGATCCGCAAAGGGACGGGTCGACGTTCACGCTGCGCGCACGTGCGAACCTGCAGCCGTGTCAGTCGCCAGAGGCCACGTTCGGCCACTTCTCCAGGTAGACCTGCAACAGCTCGATGAGGGTGCCGTCCGGATCCGCGCAGACCGCGATGTCGGCGAGACCGTCGTATCCCGTTTGTGGCGGCGTCAGGAACGGCACGCCCTGGGCAATGAGCCTCTCGTAGTCCTTGCGCAGGTTGCTGGTGGCGAGGCAGAGCCTCACCAGACCGACGTCTGCACTGGTCAGGGGCGATTGCCCCGCGGCGCCGGCAAGCTCCGTCAGGTCGATCTTCGGAAAGCCCCCGTCGAGCTGCATGATGCAGGCTCTTGCGCGGGTTCCGGCGCGCAGGCCGAGTGCGCGGGCGCTCGGTCCCGACAGCGCAGCGGGGCCGGGATCCATGGTGAGACCCAGGTAGGCGATGGCCGGAATGAACATCTCGAAGCCGAGCTTCTGGTAAAACTCGATGGAGCGTTCCAGGTTGCTGACGTTGATGTTGATGTGGCCCCAGACGAAGCGCGGCACGTGTTCCGCCATCGGTGTTTCCCATTGGTCCGGATCGGCAGTATAACCAGCCGACCATCGATGCCAGTTGATCCGGGATGCAGTTTCTTCGACGTCTGCGTGGGCCGATCAGGAACGGGGAGATCACCACCAGTCTTCGCATCTGGCAGCAGCCGCGCGTCAAGGCGGGCGGCCGCTACCGGCTGAGCGAGGGCGAAACGATCGGCTGGGTCGTCGTCGACCGGCTCAGCCGAATCGACTTTGACGACATCACGCCGCGGCTCGCCCGGGAGTCCGGCTTCGCCGGGGTGGCGGATCTGCTGAAAACCGCGAAGCACGGTTCCGGTGAGCAGGTCTTCCTGGTGGAGTTTCACTACGAGCCCGGCGACACGTAGCCGTGCCACCGGGGCGATCAGTTCCCTGGATCAGCGCTCCACGGGCGCCGAGGTCGGTCGGCCCACGGCTCCGGCCACCATGTTGCGCTCCTCCCGGGTGGAAGGCAGCGTCGGCTTGCGGCCGCGGGTGACGTTGAACGGTTCCGTGTCGATGTCTTCGAGCACGGTCTCTCCGGCCAGCACCGAGCGCTTCCAGGCCTGGTGCTCGTCCTCGCGGGCGTGGAATTCCGGCATCACCTCTTCGGCGAACAGCTTGAGGCTTGCGCAGATGTCCTGGTGGGTGTTCTTGCCCGCCTGATTGAGCAGGATCACCTGGTCGACGTTGGCGGCTTCGAGTTCCGCGAGGCGCTCGCGGATGGTCTCCGGGGAGCCGATCAGCTCGGACCCGCTGCGCTTCTGGCCCGCCGGCGTCTGCTTCCATTCCAGATAGCGTTCCCAGAAGTTCACGGTGCCGGGCTCGAACGGACCCTCCTTGTTGTAGAGCTGCAGAGCGAACTGGAAGAAGGTCCAGCCGTCGGCCTTCTCCCAGGCTTCCTCGTCGGTCTCGCAGCACATGAAGCCACCGACGACGGCGATGTTCGGGTTGGCCTGGTAGTCGCAGAGCTTCTCCTGATCGCGGATGAAGGTGTTGTAGTAGGCGTGCACCCAGGCTTTGGCGGAATTGAGATCGGCGAACTTGAAGCACAGGGCGCCCATGCCGCGGTGCGCCGAATATTTGATGGTGTCGAGCTGGGAGCAGGCCACCCACAGCGGCGGGTGCGGCTTCTGCAGCGGCTTCGGCAGCACGGCGCGCAGGGGGAACTTGAAGTACTCGCCGTCGTACTCCCAGCCATGGTTCCAGAACATCGGCAGCGTCGCCCGCACCGCGTCCTCCCAGACGTCGCGTTTGTCGCGGAAGCGCAGGTTGAACGGATGCAGTTCGGTGACCGACGAGCCCTCGCCGAGGCCCATCTCGACCCGGCCGTCGGAGACCAGATCCAGCGTCGCCACCTTTTCCGCCACCCGGGCCGGATGGTTGGTGGTGAGCTGAATGATGCCGTGGCCGAGGCGGATGTTCTTGGTGCGCTGGCTGGCCGCGCCGAGAAACACTTCCGGTGCGGAGGAGTGGGAGTACTCCTCGAGGAAGTGGTGCTCCACTTCCCAGGCGTAGTCGAAGCCCAGCTTGTCCGCCAGCTCGATCTGATCCAGTGACTCCTTGAACAGCTTGTGTTCGCTCTGCTCGTTCCAGTCGCGCGGTAGCTGGTGTTCGTAGAAGATGCCGAACTTCATGCCTCTCTCCCTTCTCGATGCATGTCTTCGCCCCAGTGTTGCACAACTGGGAACCGGGAGAAAAGCAGTCGGCCACTGCGTTGCTCTGGGTCAGCGGGCCGGATTCGGGTACGGTTGGTGCCAGTTCGACATCGCGAGGACCCATGCCGCATCTGCGCCTTCCGGCAGCGCTTCTGCTGTTGATCTGCTCCGCCGTGACCGCCGCGGAGGCGGTTCCGCCCGCGTTCACTGAAGATTCCCGCGAAATGGCGCGGATGCTGGCGGGCCGGGCGCTCGAGAGCGACCTGGCGTACGAGATCACGCGTGAGCTCACCACCGAAGTGGGGCCCCGGCTGGCCGGTACCGGGCAGGAAGCCCGGGCCCGGGACTGGGCCGTCGGCACCCTCGACGGGCTGCGATTCGCCAACGTCCGGGTCGAACCGTTCCCGCTCACGCTGTGGACCCGAGGCGGGTCCGTGCACGAGGAAGCCGCCATCGTCACGCCTTATCCGCAACCGCTCTTCGCCACCTCGCTCGGCGGTGCCGGCGGCACGCCCCCGGAAGGGATCGAGGCGGAAATTACCTTCTTCGCCAGCTTCGACGATCTGCTCGCCGCCGAGACCGGCGAGGACGCCCTGGCCGGCAAGGTGGTGTTCGTCAACGACCGGATGACGGCGACGCGCACCGGCGAGGGTTACGGCTGGGCGAATCGCAAGCGCCGGACGGCGTGGCTCGAAGCCGAGAACCGGGGCGCGGCGGCGCTGCTGATCCGGTCGGTGGGTACCTCCAGCCACCGCTTTCCCCATACCGGCATGATGGGGTTTCCCGAGGGACGCCGGGCGCGCATTCCCGCCCTGGCCGTGTCCGCACCGGACGCGGATCAGATCGAGCGCATCCACCAGCGCGGTGAGACTGTGCGGGTGCGGGTGCGCACTGAGGCCGACTGGCGGGCGGAGGTCACCAGCGGCAACGTCATCGCGGAGATTCCGGGCGCGGGTGCGCCCGACGAGATCGTCATCATCGGCGCCCACCTGGACAGCTGGGACCTCGGCACCGGCGCTCTCGATGACGGCGCCGGCGTCGGCATCGTCACCGCGGCCGCCAAGCTGATTCGTGACCTGCCGCGGCGGCCGCGGCGGACCGTGCGCCTGGTGCTGTTCGGCGCCGAGGAGGTGGGCCTGGTCGGTGCTCGTGCCTATGCCGAAGCCCGCCTCGCCGATGGCACCCTGGCAGACCACGTGCTCGGCTCGGAGTCCGATTTCGGCGCGCGCCGGGTCTGGCGGTTGAGTTCCAACGTCGCGCCCCACGCCTTGCCGTTCGTCGAGGCGCTGCAACGGGAGCTCGCGTTCCTCGGCATCATCCGGGGCGGCAACGACAGCGGTGGTGGGCCCGACATGATTCCACTGCAGGCGGCCGGCATGCCGGTGATGCGTCTGGATCAGAACGGCGAGGACTACTTCGATTTCCACCACACGCCGGACGACACCTTCGACAAGATCGATGCCGAGGAGATGGCTCAGAATGTGGCCGCCTGGGCCATGTTCGTGTGGCTGGTGGCGGACAGCGACCAGGATTTCCGGCCGCCGGCTGCGCCCTGACGGCGTGCCTGGGGCCACACCCCGACGGCCTCCGCCTGTGGCGGTTCAGCCGGCTTTCAGGACCTCGAGCACCTTTTCCGGGTGGGTCTCGGCTTTGGCAACCCGCTTCCAGTGCTTTTTCACCTTGCCGTCCGGACCGACGATCACCGTGGAACGGATCACGCCCATGGTCTTCTTGCCGTACATGTTCTTTTCGCCCCAGGCGCCGTATTTCTCCATCACCGACTTCTCCGGGTCGGACAGCAGGGTGAACGGCAGCTTGTACTTGGCGGCGAATTTGGTGTGGCTGGCGCCGTCGTCCGGAGAGACCCCGAGCACCACGGTGCCGGTCTTCTGGATGTCCTTCCACAGGTCGCGGAAGCCGCAGGCTTCTTTAGTGCAGCCGGGCGTGTCGTCCTTGGGGTAGAAGTAGACGACCACAGTCCTGCCTTTGAAATCCTTCAGCGCCACCTTGTTGCCGGTGGCGTCTTTCAGGGTGAATGCGGGGGCGGCTTTGCCCTCTTCGATGGCCATGGATGGTGCTCCTGAGGTCGGTTGCTGGCAGGCGAGGAACGCTAGCAGAGCCGTCGTGAAGGATCCATGACGGTGACAGGCCGGGACCGGTGGTGCTACTTTCGGGCGCGTATCCGAGGGGAGAGGGACGCCAGGCATGGACTATCCGGTCATATCCGCGGACTCGCACATCACCGAGCACCCGGACACCTACCGCAACTACATCGACGCCGCCTGGCGCGACAAGGCGCCGCGCATGGTCGACGGCGGCGAACGCGGTGATCTGTTCGTCATCGATGGCATGGACCGGCCCATTGCCATGGGCCTGGTGGCGGCGGCGGGCAAGCCGCCGGAGGAGATCACCACCGACGGCGTGAAGTTCGAGTCCCTGCACCGGGGCGGTTGGGATCCGGTGGCGCGGCTGGCGGATCAGGACCGCGACGGCGTGGCAGCCGAGGTCATCTACCCCACCGTCGGCATGATGCTCTGTAATCACCGCGACTTCGATTACAAGAAGGCCTGCTTCGACGCCTACAACCGCTGGATCGCCGAGTATTGCGCGACGAGCCCGGCGCGTCTGCTCGGCTGCGGGCAGACGGCCATGCGCACGCCCGAGGAGGGCGCGGCCGACCTCCGCCGCATCCAGGCCCTGAGGCTGCGCGGGGTGATGATGCCGGGCAACCCGCAGCACGAGGACTACGACTCTGAGATCTACAACCCGGTCTGGGAGACCGCCATAGAACTCGGGCTGCCGCTGTCGTTCCACATTCTCACCACCAGCGGCGACGGCCGGGTGCGAGGACCGCGCATCAACAGCTTCCTCTCCATCATCCGCGGCAATCAGGACATCATGGGCACGCTGATCTTCGGCGGTGTCTTCCAGCGCTATCCTGAGCTGCGCGTGGTCTGCGTGGAGGCGGACGCCGGCTGGGTGCCGCACTACATGTACCGCATGGATCACGCCTACAAGCGCCACCGCAACTGGCTGGCCCCGGGGGTCACGCTGGAGAAGCTGCCGTCGGAGTACTTCGCCGAGCACATCTACACCACGTTCCAGGACGACTGGGTGGCGTTCAAGATGGCCAACGAGATGAACTGGCGCCGGCTGCTCTGGGCGAGCGACTTTCCCCACAGCGATTCTACCTGGCCCTGGTCCCAGCAGGTCATCGCCGAGCAGACGGCGCATCTCACGGCGGAGCAGAAGCGGGCCATTCTCTGCGGCAACGTGGCGGACCTCTACGCAATCGACGTGACGACGCTCCAGGAGGCCGCATGACCACCACCCCGTTTACCGGCGCCGACGTGGTAGCCCAGGCGCTCGCCCAGATGGGCGTGCGCCACGTGTTCGCCATCGTCAGCATCCACAACATGCCGCTGCTCGACGCCATCAACCGCCTTGGTGAGACCCGCATCGTCGACGTCCGCCACGAGCAGGCCGGCACCCACGCGGCGGACGGCTATGCCCGGGCGACCGGACACCTGGGCGTGATGATCGCCAGCACGGGCCCCGGCACCAGCAACTGCGTGACCGGTCTCTACGAGGCCCAGTACGCATCGTCCCGGGTGCTGCTGATCACCGGCCAGGCGGAAACCGGTTTCTACGGCAAGGGCATGGGTTACGTGCACGAGGCCGAAGGCCAGCTGCCCATGCTGCGCAGCGTCTGCCGGCGGGTGGAAAGCCCGCGCCACGTCAGCCGGCTGGGGCCCGCGCTGGCGGCGGTGGTGGCGGACATCCACGCCGGCCGCGGCGCCCCGGGCGCCATCGAGATTCCCATCGACCTGCAGTACGCCGAGGCGGAGCCGGTGAGCTTCACGCCGCCGCACCCGCCGGAGCATCACCCCGAAGCGAAAGCGCTGGAACAGGTGGTGCAACGGCTCGGGTCCGCACGGCGGCGCATCATTGTCGCCGGCGGCGGCGTGGTGGCCGCCGGCGGCAGCGAGGCGCTGAAGCGACTGGCGGAAACCCTCGACGCGCCGGTGCTGACCTCGCCCGGGGGCCGCGGCGCCCTCTCCGAAGAGCATCCGCTGTGCATCGGCAACTACTACAGCAGCGCCGGCATGTACCAGGCGGTGCGGGACGCGGACCTGACGCTCGCCATCGGCACCCGCTTCGCCGTCGGCGTGGACGGTCAGGGCGCGCGCTTCAAACCGCCGGGCGATCTGGTGCAGATCGACATCGACGCCGCCATGATCGGCCGCACCCACCGCGCCGACCTGGGGCTGGCCGCGGATGCGCGGCTGGCGCTGGAGGCCATCAACGAGGCGCTCGTCGACGTCTCGGGCAACGACGCCCAGTTCAACCACACGGTGCTGGAAGCCCGGGACGGGGTTCGCGGCGCCATGCGTCGGCGTCTCGGCGACGACTATCCGCGGGTCATGGACGCCATGCGCGAACGCCTGCCCCGGGACGGCGTGTTCGTGCGCGACCAGACCATCGCGGCCTACAACTTCGGCAACCAGCTGTTTCCGATCTACGAACCGCGCAGCACCATGAACCCGGTGTCCGGCGCCATCGGCCCGGGTTTTCCCATGGCGGTGGGGGCGGCGGTCGGGACCGGGCGGCAGACCCTGCTGATCCACGGTGACGGCGGCTTCATGTTCCACGCCACCGAACTCGCCACCTGCGCCCAGTACCAGGTGCCGCTGGTGATCGTAGTGTTCAACGACGGCGGCTACGGCGTGCTGCGCTGGCTGCAGGACACCCGCTTCGGGCGCATCAACGAGACCGACCTCGGCAAGGTGAACTTCGCGGCCATGGCCGAAAGCATGGGGGTGCCCGGCTGCCGGGTGGCGAGCGTGGCCGAGTTCGAGGAAGCCCTGGACGTGGGCATGGCGGCACCCGGTCCGTACCTCATCGACGTGGACATGGAACACTTCGCGCCCATGGAGATCTCGATCATGCCGAAGAAGCGCACGCCGGCGGCATGAGTCTGACCCTCGACAAGCCCTGGCGGTCGCGCCGGGAACCGCCGGGTGATCTGGACGCGCTGCCGGGTCACATGGGGGTGTTCGAACTCGGCGACGCCGCCGGCGGCGTGCTCTTCGTCGGCTACGCCGGCGGCCGCAGCCGATTTGGTCTGCGCGGCGAGATCGCGGCGGCGCTGGAACGGCTGCCGGCGGCAACGGCGTTCCGCTACGAGGTCACCACGTCCTATCTGACCCGTTATCAGGAGCTGCTGATGGTCCACCGAGCCGCGACCGGCGAGCTGCCGCCGGACAACGCGCCCATGCCCGGTCTCGGCCGGTTGAGCCCGGGCTGAGCGATGGATCTGGCGCTCTCCGAGGAGCAGGACCTCGTCGTCGCCACGGTGCGTCGGTTCGTGCGCGAGGAGATCGTGCCGCTGGAGCAGAGCCTCGACCCGGACGCGGACGAACTCGAGCCCGCCGATCGCGAGCGGCTGGTGGCGAAGACCAAGGCGATGGGGCTCTACGGGCTCGACATTCCGCCCGAGTACGGCGGGCCGGAGCTCGATCTGGTGACCCGGACCCTGATCGCCATCGAGATGTCCCAGCATCGCGCCGGACTGTACGCGCCGTGCTACGGCGTGTTCGGCGGCGCCGGTCTGGCGCAGCTGTTCGAAGCCACGGAAGATCAGAAGGAACGCTACCTGTTTCCCATGCTGCGGGGCGAGAAGAAGGGTTTTTTCGGGCTCACCGAGCCCTCCGGCGGCAGCGACCCGGCCCGCGCCATTCAGACGCGAGCACATCGAGACGGCGACGAGTGGGTGATCAACGGTGGCAAGATCTTCATCAGCGGCGCGGACAAGGCCGACTTCGGCCTGGTGTTTGCGCGCACCGATCCCGACCGTGGCCGCAACGGCGTCACCTGTTTCATCGTCGACACCGACTCCCCGGGCTTTCACGTGCGCCGCATCGTGCACACGCTGCGTGCGGCCCGCTATGCCACGGAGCTCGGTTTCGAAGACATGCGGGTACCGCACGCCAACGTGCTCGGCGAGGTGAACCGCGGCTTTGCCATCGCCAACGACCGGCTCTCACGACAGCGCATTCCCTACGCGGCGGGCTGCATCGGCGTCGCCATCAAGGCACACGAGATGGCGCTCGAGTACGTGCCCCAGCGCGAGACCTTCGGCGCCCCTCTGTCGAGCCGTCAGGCCATTCAGTGGATGCTGGTGGACAACGAGATCGACATCCGCCACGCGCGCTGGGTGACCCTGGAAGCCGCTGACCGCGCCGAGCGCGGCCAGGATTTCCGCAAGGAGGCGGCGATGGCCAAGCTGGTAGCGACGGAAGCCGGCGGTCGGGTGGTGGACCGCTGCATCCAGATGTTCGGCGGCTACGGGGTCACCAAGGACTTTCCGTTCGAGCGCTGGTATCGGGAGATGCGCATCCGCCGCATCGGCGAAGGGCCGAGCGAGGTGCAACGGCACATTATTGCGCGGGACATATTGGGGGCGTCGCTGCGCTAACGGGTCTGGTGAAGTCGACTACCCGCCGATGGACTCCAGCGCACGTTCGACCAGCGCCGCGCCAATCCAGGAACCGAACCCGAGTACGACGTACAACGCCACGCGACCATAGCTTCCGGCGTCGAACGGCCATTCGCTCACTTCCATGAGCCGCCTTTCCAGCGCCAGGTCGGCGCGCAGCTGCTGCGCGTCTTCCACCGAACGGGTGGCGGGTTTGCGTCGTTTGGAGATGGCGCTGCGGATCTCCTGTAGTTCGGCAGCTTTAGATTCCTTCAGGCGCTTGTGGATGCCCCAGGTGGGGAGCAGCAGCGCCATCGCGGCTGACAAAACAAGCAACATCACGGTAAAAACCGTACCGATGGTCGGTGACTCAGGGTCGAGCCACAGGTTGGCGCAAATGGACAGGGCAACCACAGCAAGCAGACTGGAGTTCACGCCGTGTTGCGCGTAGGGCTTGACCGATACGGAATCGAGCAGGTCAATGTTGCGGACTTCTCGCGCGGTCCTGGAAACTGCCGTTGCGCTCCAGAGCAGGAGAAACAGGAAGCGGAACATGAACCAGCCCATGAGGACGATCCCTACGAGCGGTAGCACAAAGGTCAGCGACCAGCGCAGCGGCTGTATCAGCAAGCCTGGGTCCATCGGTTGGTGAAGAAATGCGAAGTACATGGAAACCGAGCCCGCAATGCCGACCATTGCAATCATCAGCTTTGAGTAACCCAAGCCGTACCGGTCGAGCGCGAACCGGCTGCTGATGGTTTCCAGCGTGGCATCTGTCCACTTTCGCAGGTAGTACAGGGCCATTGGCATGTAGCCGACGAGTACGTAGAGCGTGACCGGAGCCCGTACTGCGATATCCGGCTGGCGACCGGCGGCGACCTCCGCGACGATGCCGCTGAGCCATGTCATCCACAGTGCAATACCGCCGAGAACACCACTCGTAACCACACCCGTAACCACGGGTGGAACGGCGAAGGTGTCTGCAAGCCATTGCAATGCTCGGTGGGTCAATGGGGCCGAGGGTGTCAATCCATGCGCTTCCAATCTACCGAAGTGGACATCATCCCAAGAACGTCTCGGACGCAAAAGCCTGTGAAGCGGGCTACGCCGCTGCGGCCGTCCTCGTAGGTTGTTCCGCTCAGTGGGCATGGCGCGCGGGCTCCTTCTGCCTGCGGGGAATCATGCGCTGCAGTGTTTTGGGTCACTGTGCGTCTCACCCCGTGAACACCCCGCAAATTCCGACATCGACCGGTGGATACTCACTGTGCCGGGAACTGACTGCGCAGATGAGAAAATCTCACCGCCGACCGTGGCGCGCGCGCCCATTTCATTTCCCAGGGACGGTGGCGTAGATTTCCCGGACATGGAATGCAATCGGAGGCCCGATGGCCACTCCGATCACCTTCTGGGGTGCCGGCACCAGCCGCACGCTGCGACCCATCTGGGTGGCAGAAGAGCTGGGCGTGGCCTACCGGGTCGAGCCCATCGGTCCGCGGACGGGAGAGACCCGGACCGAGGACTACACCCGGCTGAATCCGAAGCAGAAGATCCCGACCCTGGTGGACGGCGACTTCAAGCTGACGGAAAGCGTGGCCATCTGCCGTTACCTCATCGACAACTACCCCGGGGACGGCATGTACCGGCCCGGCACCGTTCGGGATCGCGCCCGCGAGGACGAGTGCTACGTCTACCGCGAGCTGGACGAGACCAGCCTCTACGTCATGCGGCGCCACCGCGATCTCGCGCACATATACGGCAGGCGCCGGCGGCCGTCTCCTCGAGCCGCGACTACGCCCTGAAGCACCTCGCCCTGGTGGATCGCGAGCTCGCCGGGCACGAGCACGTGCTGGCCGGCGGCTTCGGCTTGGCTGACGTGCTGCTGATGAGCTGCCTGGACTGGGCCCGCGCCTACGGCATCGAGCTGTCCGACGGGCTCGCCGGCTACCGCGCCCGGATCGCCGCGCGGCCGGGTACCGGCGCGCCATCGCCGTCAATTTCGGGCCGCGGGGCTGAACGCCGCTCAGAGCTCCGGGCGCGGCGTGGTGGCGACGCTGGGCGGCAGGATCGGGTAGATCACCTGGGGCTGGTCGCCCGTGAGCGTGAGCAGGAACTCGGTGATCCGGTCCACTTCGGCGTCGCTGAGGGCGATGCCGAGCTGACTCGCGCCCATGATGGCGACGGCCTGGCGCATGTCCCAGACGGCGCCGCTGTGGAAGTAGGGCGGCGTGAGATCGAGGTTGCGCAGCGTCGGCACCTTGAACACGTACTCGTCGCTCACCGTCTTCGTGACCTCGTAACGGCCCTTGTCGCCGGGCGGCAGGACGTCGGCGCCCGGGCGCTCCACCACGCCGAAGGGCGCGTACATCTGCCCGCCCACGTTCACCCCCTGATGGCAGGCGGCGCAGCCCTTGCTGATGAACAGCGACAGGCCTTCCTGCTCCGAGGCCGTGAGCGCCGTTTCGTCGCCCCGGAGGAACTGGTCGAAGGGGGCGTTCGGTGTAAGCAGGGTCGCTTCGAACAGGGCGATGGTGTCGCGCACGTTCTCGAAGGTCAGCGGATCCGGCTGGTCGGGGAACGCCCGACGGAAGGCCTCGACATAGCCGGGAATGCCTTTCAGCTGCTCGATCACGTGGCTCTCGGTAGTCCCCATCTCGATCGGGTTGACCAGCGGCCCGCCCGCCTGCTCCTGCAGATCTCTGGCGCGACCGTCCCAGAACTGGGCGGTGTTGAAGACGGCGTTAAGCACCGTGGGCGCGTTGCGCCCGCCGCGCTGCCAGTGGTGGCCGATGGATTTCTCCTGCAGGTCCACGCCGCCGAGCCCGACCATGTGGCAGGAGTTGCAGGAAATCGCGTGACTTTCCGACAGGCGCGGCTCGAAGTAGAGCATCCGGCCGAGATCCACCCGCGCCGGCGTGGCGGTCATGCCGGGGATCGGCGGCGCCTCGGCGGGAATGGGTTTGAACAGACTCTGGGCAGTCGTCATCAGGGCGTTCTGCGCGGCCGTGGCCATGGACCAGGACAGCAGCAGCGACAGCACGATCAGTCTTACCACGTTTGGCTCCTACTACACCTGCACCTACATCATCGGGGAGAATGACCCCAGGAAACACCTTAAAGCACCTGTCGGGGGTGGGAAATCGGGGGAAACCCATAGGTCCACGGGGTGGGGTGCCAACCCGTGTGGCGGGGCCGCGGAAGCGCGGTCCCGCCCGTTCGATCGCGCGGCGCCGGACTCAGCCCGTCGTCACCTCGATCTTCCGCGGCCGCACCTCGGCCCGCTTCGGGATGTCGATGCGCAGCACGCCGTCCTTCAGACTCGCCTCGATCGACTCCGTGTCGAGCTGCTCGCCGGACAGCGAAAAGCTGCGCTGGTAGTGGGTCGAGCGGATGTCGGCATGCAGGGACTCGGTGCCCTCGGGCATGCTGATCTCCAGCTCGCCCTCGACGGTCAGATTGTTGCGGTCGCTCTGGATGTTCAGTCGTTCCCTGGAGACGCCGGGCATGTCCAGCACCAGGGTGATGCCGTGGTCGTGCTCGAAGATGTCGCCGGCGGGTCGCAGCACCGTCTGCCGGCTGGGCTCGACCTCGCCGCGGCCGCCGGACGTCGGCTCCGCAGCGCTGTTTCTGGCTACTTCACTCATGATCTCGTCCTCCTAAGCGTTCAGTCGTTGCCTCGGGCTGTGGTTCAGTGCACTTCGATGCGCCGGGGCTTCACCTCTTCCCGGCGTCCGACGCGCACGTGCAGCACGCCGTCCCGGTAGCTGGCTGTGACCTTGTCCGGGTCCACGTCTTCGGGCAGGGTGAGCACGCGCTGGAAAGAGCCCGTGAACCGCTCCCGGCGGTAATAGGTGGCGCCCTCGTGTGGCGCTTCCTCGCGTTTGCCGGAGATGGTCAGCAGGTTCTGGCGTATGGACAGGTCCAGGCTCTTCGGGTCGAGCCCGGCGGCGAACAGGTATACGTCCACGCCGTCCTCGTTGGCGCCCACGTTCAGCGGCGGATAGGTACCCTGGCGCACCGAGCGGATGCCGGAAAACCAGGGCGCCGGGGCGAAGGCGCCCCAGTCGCTGTCGCGGCGCAGGAACTCGTCGAACAGACTATCGAAAGGAGACAGATTGCCGGTCATGGGAATCACCTCGCGTTCGGTTTCTTCGTGTTGGTTCGATCCAATGCATATGGGCTGCGGTCAGGGTTTCAAGGGGCGTAGACTCGCGCCCGGGTCCGGGGGAAACCGGCGTGAAGCTTGACGAACATCTGCTCGATGCGCTGCTCGCGCGCTGGCCGGTAGCCCGCCTGGCGACGCGCACACCCGACGCCGAGCCCCACGTGCTGCCGGTGGTGTTCGTGGCCGAGGCGGGGCAGGTGAGTTCGCCCGTGGACGGCAAGCGCAAGGGGGCATCGAGCCTCGCCCGGGTGCGCAACATCGAGGCCCACGGCCGCGCCAGCCTGCTGCTGGATCACTATGATGCGGACTGGTCGCAGCTCTGGTGGGTGCGCCTCGATGGCCCGGCCTGGATCGAACGGGGTTCCGGTGAGCGCATGGACCGGGTCGGCGCGCAGCTGCGAGACAAATATCCGCAGTATCGGGACGTGGTGCCGTTCAGCGGCGAACCGACCCTGCTGGTGCTGCGCTGGAGCCGGGTGAGTGCCTGGAGCCAGGCGGGCAGCGACGCGCCGATCCGGCGCGCCGCCGGAATGGCCTGATCCCGACCCCGCTCAGCTGTAACTCACCCCCATGCCCGCGCGGACGTCGTTGTTCACGCCGTAGGGGGCGATGGGGTAGCGCAGGCCGTTGCCGGACAGGGCTTCGAGCCCCGCCAGGGTCTTGGGCAGGAACTTCGGCGGCAGCGCCATCAGCAGCTCGTCCTCCATCACACCGCCGTAGCGGCGCTCGGCGAAACACGGGATGGACAGGCTCGGCTCGCCGGTGGCGAGCGCCCGGCCCCAGGAGTCGGCGCAGGACGACTCGCCGACGCAGCCCCATTCGAGCTTCCTGTAGCCCGTCCACTGCAGGCCGTTGATGAATAGAATCATCTGCGCCGGGGTGGCGTAGATCAGGCAGATGTCCGGCGGGTTCAGGCGGCCGCTCGCGAGCGGGCTCACCGCCATGGCCTCGAACCTGCCGAACGGTACGACGTCCATGGCGTGCTGGTGAGCGCTGGCCTCCTCCTGGTTCTGATACCAGACCCCGGCCATGCGGTCGCCGGACAGCCAGGATTCGCTGCGCGGGTGCAGGCCGATCACCGTGCTGCACTGGGCGCCCACCAGGTCGTCGGCGGTGATGCCCACCGTCCAGCCGTTGCGCGCCGCCTGGCCGACGATCTGATCCGTCGTGTGGATGGCCGACGGGCGGCGGATCCGCGGAATCGCTTCCATTTCGGCCTGGGTCGGGAACAGCTTCATGCCAATGGGCGTCGTACGCAGGCGCAGCAGCCGGTTCAGCCGGTCCACCAGGTCGATCCAGTCGTAGCTGGTCTGATCCGAAGCGATCATCTCGCTCATAGTCGTCTCTCCAGGAAGTCGGCGACGGCCCGTGTCAGGGTCTCGCATTGATCGAAGTGCACCATATGTCCGGCGTCGGCGATGGCGACGTGTTCGGCGTCGGGAAAACGGGCGACGCGGGCTTCGAGTTCGCCCGGGGCGAAGGCGCCGTCCCACTCGATCGGCATCTGCGCGCGCCAGTACTCGGCGGCAAGATCACCGCTGACGATCAGGGTCGGGCAGCGGAGCTCGCGCCAGTAGCGTTCGGTGTCGTCGCGGCGCACCGAGAGAAACACGCTCGGTACCCGGGGATCGAACGCCCACTCGAGTTCGCCGGCGGCGCTGCGGCGGGTCGCGCGTTCGGCGAGCTCGCGGGCACGCGCCGGATCGAGGCGCGGATTGTTCGCCAGCAGCCGCTCCGCGGCGAACTCCAGCCCCGGCAGCGGTCGCTGCCGGGCGGGCGTGTCCAGCACCGTGAGCAGGCGCTGGCCGTGGTCGCGGATCTGCCGGGCCGGGTCGTCCTCACCCGGCCGGGCCGGCGGACCGAGCCCTTCGACCAGCACCGCGGCGCGCACCCGGTCCGGGAAGGCGGCGCCGTAGCGGGCGACGATCTGCCCGCCCAGGCTGTGGCCGAACAGCACCGCCGGGCCGATGTCCAGGTGCCCGGTGAGGCGATGGAGATCGTAGAGAAAGTGATCGATCGTGTACGCTCCCGGTCGAGCACTGTCACCATGCCCGCGCAGCTCCGGCAGTACCACGCGGAATCGCCCGGACAGCGCCTCGGCGACCGGGAGCAGGCTCCAGGCCACGTCGCGCATGCCGTGCAGCATGACCAGCGGTTCGCCATCCACGGGCCCGAGTTCGAGCCAGGACAGGCCGACGCCGCTGATCTCGGTGCGCTGACGGCGGGGCGTCACCGGGTCAGTGCCCCTGCGGGCGCCCCTGCAGGCGCTTGAACGCCGGCGGGCGCTTTTCGATGAAAGAGCGCACGCCCTCGCGGAAATCCTCGCGCTTCAGGCTTTCTGCCATCCACTCGTTGGTCTCCTGCATGGCTTCACCGAGCGGCATGTTGAGGTGCCGATAGACCTGGGCCTTGATCACCCGCAGCGACGTCGGCGACGCGCTCGCGGCGAGGGTCTTCACGTAGGCCACCGCCTCGTCGAGGCTGGTGCCGGGCTCGCAGAGCCGCTCGGCGAGACCCAGTCGTGCCGCCTCCTCACCGTCGAACTTGCGTGCGCTCCAGAGCAGGTCCAGGGCGCGACCGGGACCGATCAGACGCGGCAGGATCCAGCTCGCGCCGTGTTCGGCGATCAGGCCGCGCTGGGAGAACGCCGTGCTGAACTTGGCGCTGCGGTCGACGAAGCGCATGTCGGAGAGCAGGGCGAAGACGAAGCCGAGGCCGGCGCAGGCGCCGTTCACGGCGGCGAGGATCGGTTTGCGGACGCCGAGAAGGTAGCTGTAGGTGACCTGGAAGTCCGGACCCAGGTCCGGGTCCCCGGGGCTGGCCTTGAAAGCGGACAGGTCCTCGGGCTCGCCGCCGCCATCACCGGACATGCTGTCGAGGGCGTTCATGTCCATGCCGGAACAGAAACCGCGGCCGGCGCCGGTGAGCACGATGCCCACGACCCGTTCGTCGGCTTCCGCCTCGGCCAGCGCGTGACGGATCTCGGCCAGCATGCGCACGGTGAAGGCGTTGAGCGCATCCGGCCGGTTCATGGTGATGACCGCTACCGGGTCGTCGACCTCGTAGCGGATGTCGCGATAGTCCTCTGCGTGTGACATGTTCCCCCCGATGCTGCGTGATTGCTTCGGCAATTTACCGCATCCGCCACCATCGAAGCCATGGACCGAAGGCGGTGGCGGTCGGGACTCGGGTATGATGGCGCCTCGTCCACGATGCGCCGGATGCTGTTTGAGCCGTTCGTTTCTGGGATTTCTCGGTTTCTGCCTGCTGCTGGCGCTGGTCACGGCGGGCGTGGTCTGGTACATGGGCCCGGCTCTCGCCGCCATCGTCGTCGACGGCGAACGCCGGGAGAACCCGTATTACCTCCTGCAGATGCTGCCGCGGGCGGCCGTCGTCGGCGACAACGCCGATCCCTCCTATCGGGCCCGATTCGTCACCCTGGCTGCGGAGGACGACGCGCGCCTGCTCTGGCAGGGCGGTGCGGCGGACGTGGCGGAGGGGTCCATCCTCCTCGACGTGGCCGGCGCTCAGCTCCTCGAGTTCGCCAGCGGCGCCGATCTGGTCCAGATGTTCACGAGCAGCGCCTATCGGGCCCTGGACAGCGCGGTCGGGACCCTGCCCGTCCGCCAGGTCGGCAGCGCCACGGAGCCGTTGCCGCTGGCGCCCGATCGTGCCACGGTAATCGTGTTCTATCGTGCGGACGAAGGCGCCGGCGCTCTGCCGCTGGGCCGCGCTGGTGAGGGCGGCTGGTTGCGCCTGCTCCCGGATTACGGCGGCGACGTGCGCTGGGATGCAGAGGTCGACGTCATCCGCAGTGGCGGCAACTGGAGCCGGGTGCTGCTTCTGCAGTTTGTCGACGTTGCCGCAGCCGCAAGCTGGCTCGCCGATCCGGCGACCGTGACCGAACGCGCCATTGCCGCGAAGAACGTCGACGCGCTCACGGCCATCATCGTTCAGCCCGGGGCGCCGCGGCTCTAGGATCGGTAGAACACCCGTACGGTCCCGAATTCGTCGAACTCGCCGAGGTTCGGATAGGTCAACGCCTGAATCTCCCGGATCTGGCGGTAGCGCGGGTCCGGCAGCTGGGCGATGCGGGAGTCGGCGACCAGAGTCTCGGGAGCGTGACGGGCAACCCGGTCCAGCAGCGGCAGATTCGCACGGTCGTAGAGGACGTCGGCCATGAGCACCAGGTCGTGGTCGGTGCCGACGTCGTCGAGATCGTCGGCCAGGTCAACGGCGACGTCGTTCAGCGCCGCGTTGGCAGCGCAGGCGGCCCGGGCATCCGGATCGGTGTCGCAGGCGATGACCCGCTCGGCGCCCGCCAGGGCCGCCGCCACGGCCACGACCCCGGACCCGGCGCCAACGTCCAGCACGCGCCGTCCGCGGACCCACCCGGGTTCGTCCAGAAGGATGCGTGCAAGCGCCAGACCGCTGCCCCAGCACAGCGCCCAGTAAGCGGGGCGGGCGATGACCTCGCGGGCCACCTCCGGCGGCAGGGGACCGAGGGGGAAGTCGGCGTTGATCAGGCCCAGGGTGATCTCCGGGCATCCGGGCAACACGCTGGGTTCTACCCGGGCCATGGGCAGGGTGCATCGCAGCCGGCTTTGCAGGGCATTCAGGGTCATCGGCCGCAGTCTACTGCAAGCGGCGGTGTGCGGCGGCTCAGAGCTGGGCGGTGTGCCTGCGTACCCAGAGCAGGCCGACCACGCCGAGGGCGAGCGCGCCCAGCGTCGAGAGGGTCTGGGCGGTGGGATTGTCGCCGTTGAGATCGGCCGTCGGGACCGGGTCGGCGCCGTCGGATCGTTCTACTGCGGAGTGGGTGTCGGCGTGATCGTGGGTCATCGCCCGTCCGGCACCGGCGATGGATGGCGCCGCCACGGCGAGCAGCGTGGTGAGGATCAGGGCCCTGCAGGTCGCTGATGTCATGTTCCCGACCGCGTATCATCCGAACGGTGAACAGAGTAGACCCCGCAGGAGGGCGTATGCATGACCACCGTTGTATGTCGTGTAAACGGTTGGTAATCCTCGGCCTGCTTCTGGGCGGCTGGTTCACGGCCACGATCCCGGCCGCCTACGGGGCGGCGCCGGCCTGTGACAGCGCCCCGTATCGCGCCTTCGACTTCTGGGTCGGCAGCTGGGAGGTGACCGTGCCCGACGGCCGCCCGGCAGGCAGCAACGTCATCGAGCGGGCCCAGGGCGGGTGCCTGCTGTTGGAGCGTTGGCGGGGCAATGACGGCACCACCGGCACTAGCATGAACGTCTACGATCCTGCCGCCGGCCAGTGGCGCCAGCTCTGGGTTTCGCCCGGTACGCTGATCGACATCGCCGGCGGACTGCGCGATGGCAACATGGTGCTGGAGGGCACGATCACCTATTTCGAAGGCCCCAGGACCCTGCCGTTCCGAGGCACCTGGACGCCGCTCGAAGACGGGCGCGTCCGGCAGTTCTTCGAACAGGCCGACGCCGACGGCGCGTGGACGCCCTGGTTCGACGGCATCTACGCCCGGACGGGCGGCTGACGGCACCCAGGCAGCGCGGCGGGGTCGACATCCGTCGATGCTTTTGCTTTCATTCCTGGCTGATTTTTTATTGGGGGGGATGCCATGGCCATGATTCTCAACGAAGAGCAGAACATGCTCAAAGACAGCGCCAAGGACTTCTGCTCCGCGAACGCGCCCATCGCTCAGCTGCGCAAGCTCAGAGACGCGGACGACCCGGACGCGTTCGACCGCGGCACCTGGAAGTCCATGGTGGAACTCGGCTGGTCCGGCATTCCCTGGCCCGAGGAGTTCGGTGGTCTTGAGTTCGGCTACAAGGGCCTCGGCGTGGTCACCGAAGAAACCGGCCGGACCCTCGCCGCCAGCCCGCTTCTGGCCACGGTCTGGGTCGGCGGCACCATCCTCAATATCGGCGCCAGCAAGCGCCAGAAGTCGGAGCTGCTGCCTGCGGTGGCGGCGGGTGAGCTGCTGCTGGCGCTGGCGCTGGAAGAGTCCCACCGGCACGACCCCTACGCTATCGCCACCACCGCGAAGAAGTCCGGAGACGGATTCGAGATCAGCGGCAGCAAGACGTTCGTGCTGGACGGCAACTCCGCCGACAAGCTCATCGTCGTTGCGCGGACCAGCGGCAAACCCGGAGACCGCAAGGGGCTGACCCTGCTGCTGGTGGATCGCGACGCCAAGGGCGTAAAGGTGACCCGCACCAAGATGGCGGATTCGCGCAACGTCGCGAACATCGCCTTCAAGAACGTGAAGGTCGGCAAGGATGCAGTCGTCGGCAAGGTCGACAAAGGCGCCAACGTGCTCGATCCGGCGCTCGACATCGCCCGCATCGGTCTCTGTGCGGAGATGCTCGGCAGTCTGCAGGAGTGCTTCGAACGAACCATCCAGTATCTGAAGGAGCGCGAGCAGTTCGGCGTGCCGATCGGTTCGTTTCAGGCGCTCAAGCATCGGGCCGCCGACATGTTCTGCGAGGTGGAGCTCTCCAAGTCGTGTGTGCTGGAAGCCCTCTCGGCCCTCGACGAGGAACGCGACGAAAAGGAAATCGCCAGGCTCGCGAGCCTGACCAAGGCCAAGGTTGGAGAGACGTTCAACCGGATCTCACGGGAAGGCATTCAGATGCACGGCGGTATCGGCATGACCGACGAGTTCGACATCGGCTTCTTCCTCAAGCGCGCGGCGGTGGCCGAGCAGACCTTCGGCGACGTGAACTTTCATCGCAACCGCTACGGAGAGCTGGAAGGCTACTGAGCGTCGTGCTTCCGGCATGCTGACCTGATCCAACGGGAGCTTCGGCTCCCGTTGTCGTCCCGGGCCGGTCGAACGCCGGGTAACACCAGCACCTGCGAGCCGATGTGCTCGTGACACCGGAGAACGCCATCGTGAGATACCTCGTCGCCGTCACGCTGATTGCCTTGCTGCTGCCCGCGTCCGCCCTGGCGGCAAGCGCCCGCGGCACGGTGTTCGAGGATCGCAACGGCAACGGTCGCCTCGACGCGGGCGAGCCGGGCGTTGCCGACGTGCGCGTTTCCGACGGCCAGCGCGTCGTGACGACGGCCGCGGACGGGCGCTACGAGATTGCGGTGGCAGACGAAGCGGTGATCTTCATCACCAAACCGCGCGGATTCGCGACCCCGGTGAACGACCAGCAGATCCCGCAGTTCTACTACGTCCACCAGCCGTCGGGGTCGCCGGCCGGCATGCGGTACCCGGGGGTCGCGCCGACCGGTCCGCTGCCCGTGGCCATCGACTTTCCGCTGCTGCGGCGTGACGAGCCGACACGCTTCGAGGCGCTGCTGCTGTCCGATACCCAGCCGCAGACCGACGCGGAGCTCGACTTCATCCGCGACGACCTCCTGCCGGAACTGATCGGCAGCGAAGCGAAGTTCGGCATGACCATGGGCGACGTGCTGTTCGACGATCTGTCGATGTTTCCGCGCTACAACGCGCTGATCGCCCGGATCGGCATCCCCTGGTACAACGTGCCCGGCAACCACGAGATCAACTTCGAAGCCGCCGACGACCGCTACGCCCTGGAGACCTTCAAACGTTACTTCGGGCCGCCTTACTACGCCTTCGAGTACGCCGATGCGCTGTTCGTGGTGCTCGACAACATCGAGTACCGCGGCAACGGTGAAGCGGACCCCGGCGACGTACGCGGCAGCGGCGGCTACATCGCCAATTTCGGGCGCCGCCAGCTTGCCTGGCTGGAGAGCGAGCTCTCCCACGTGCCCGAGGAGCGGCTGGTGTTCCTGGCCATGCACGCACCGCTCGAATCCTATCTCGGCAACGCGTCGGGCATCACCACCGCCGACCGGCGCGAGCTGTTCCGGCTGCTCTCGGGACGCCCCAACCTGTACGCGGTAGCCGGCCACACGCACACCACGGAGCACCGCTACTTCGGCGCGGACGACGGCTTTCGCGGGCCGGGCGAGTTCCATCATCACGTGCTCGCGACCGTGTCCGGGTCGTGGTGGAGCGGTCCCTTCGACCCGCGAGGCATTCCGACCACCGACCAGCGCGACGGCACGCCCAACGGCTACCACGTGCTCGAGGTGGACGGCGTCGAAGCCAGCGTGCGCTACAAGGCCGCCGGGTTCCCCGACGATTACCAGATGCGCATCGTCTTCGATGTCGCTCACCACGGGCTGCGCAAGGACGGCATGCGCGACTTCCGTGCCGGTGAGTTGCTCGACGGGCGCTTTGGGATCGATCAGGTCCCGGCGGCGGAACTGCTGGTGAACCTGTTCGACGGCGGCCCGAAATCGGCGGTGGAATTCCGCGTGAACGACGGGCCGTACCGACCCATGGTCGCGGTCAGTCGTCCGGATCCGTACATGCTCGAGGTGTTCGCCCGCAACGAGGCGACGAAGAAGTCCTGGCTCGAAGCGACGCCGTCATCTCACCTGTTCTCGGCGGACGTGCCGGACGACCTCCAACCCGGCACCTACACGGTGACGGTGCGCGCCACCGATGAGTTCGGCCGCGTGCACCATGGTCATCGGATCATGGAAATCACCGGGCGGTAGATTCGCTCCGCACGCAGGCCATCAATCCGGGCCGACCATGCGGCTCGGATCGACGATGTCGTCGAATTCATCGGCGCTGAGGAAGCCCAGCGACACGCAGGCTTCGCGCAGCGTCGTACCTTCCTTGTGCGCCTTTTTGGCGATCTCGGCGGCCTTGTCGTAGCCGAGCTTCGGGCTCAGCACGGTCACCAGCATGAGGCTGCGGTCGCGCAGTTCGGCGATGCGCTCCCGGTTCGCCCTGATGTCGCGCACGCAGCGGGTCTCGAAGCTTGCGGCTGCGTCTGCCAGAAGGCGCGCGCTCTGCAGCACGTTGTAGACGATCACCGGCTTGAAGGTGTTGAGCTGCAGGTGCCCGTGACTTCCAGCGATGGTGACGGTCGTGTCGTTGCCCATGACCTGAGCGCAGACCATGGCCAGCGCCTCGCACTGGGTGGGATTCACCTTGCCGGGCATGATCGAGCTGCCGGGCTCGTTGGCCGGCAGAATCAGCTCGGCGATGCCGGTTCGCGGGCCGCTCGCGAGCAGGCGGATCTGATTGGCGATGTGCATCAGACTCACCGCCACGCGTTTGAGGCTGCCGCTGGTCTCCACCATGGCGTCGTGGGCGCTCATGGCTTCGAAGCGGTTGCCGGCGCAGACGAACGGCAGGCCGGTGTCGGCGCGCAGACGTTCCACCACCGCTTCCGCGAATCCGGCCGGTGCGTTCAATCCGGTTCCCACGGCAGTACCGCCGATGGCGAGTTCCGCCAGGCGTTTCAGCGTGTCCTCGAGGGCGCTGCGGCCGCGGGCGATCTGGGCGGCGTAGCCGCCGAACTCCTGACCCAGGGTCACCGGGGTGGCGTCCATCAGATGTGTGCGACCGCTCTTGACGATGTCGTGGAACTCGCTCGCCTTGCGTTCCAGGGATGCCTGCAGGTTCGCGAGTTGCGGCAGGGTGTGACCGTGCACCAGCGTGTAGGCGGCCAGGTGCATGGCGGTGGGAAAGGTGTCGTTGGAGCTCTGGCTGGCGTTGACGTGGTCGTTGGGCTTGACGAGCTTGTCGCTGCGGAAGTCGCCGCCGAGGATCTCGGTGGCGCGGTTCGCCAGTACTTCATTCAGGTTCATGTTGGTCTGGGTGCCCGAGCCGGTCTGCCACACCGACAGCGGAAACTCGCCGTCCAGCTTGCCGGCGAGCACTTCGTCGCAAGCTCGCGCAATGGCGCTGGCGGGTTCCCGCTGCAGCACGCCGAGTTCGGCGTTGGTCAGCGCGGTGGCCTTCTTCAGGCGTGCGTACGCCTGCACCACTTCGCGTGGCATGCGCTCGTCGCCGATGGGGAAGTTGATCAGGCTGCGCTGGGTCTGGGCGCCCCAGTAGCGCTGGTCGGGGACCTCCATGGGCCCGAGGCTGTCGCGCTCCTCTCGGTAGTTGCTCATGACCGGCGGCGGATGCCCATGGCGCGGCCGGCCTGCTCCGGACGCGGCAGCGGTTCGTGCAGCGCCATCAGGCGATCGACGCGCTGCATGACGTCGTCCGGGAAGGGGCCGGCACGGCGGCTGGCCATGTCGACGTGCAGCGCGAGCTGCTCCGAGGTGGCCGCCAGATAGCCCTGTTCCGCGTGGTACATGTGCTCGAAGAAGTGCAGTCGTTTGGGATCACTATCGAGAAGTTGGAACGTCACCCGGACCGGATCGTCGAGCACCAGCTCCTGGAGGTAGTTCACGTGTGCTTCGAGGGTGAAGCAGGACCCGCCGCCGGCGCGCACGTAGCTCTCGCCGATCCCCAGCAGGTCGTAGACGTGGTCCAGGGCGCGGTCGAACAGCAGGTTGTAGAAGGCCATGTTCATGTGGCCGTTGTAGTCGATCCAGGCCTGCTCCACGCACTGCGCGGGGCAGAGGATGGGGCAGTCGAAGTCGCGGGTCGGTTCGCTCATGGCGGCCATCTTACCTTGACCCGACCGGTGGGAGCACGGATCATCCCGACGCTGCGCAGTGCGTCGGGGGATGGTCTTGGGGGAAGCAGCAGCGTCCCGCCCGAAGGGCGAACTCAGCGTCGGCACCAAGCTCGCCTACGGTTTCGGCCAGGCGGCGGAGGGCGTCAAGAACGGCGCGTTCGCCGTGTTCCTGTTCTTCTACTACGTCCAGGTGCTCGGTCTTTCGGGAACCTATGCTGGCCTGGCGGTCGGCATCGCGCTGATGTTCGATGCGATCACCGATCCGCTCGCAGGATCGCTGTCGGACAACTGGCATTCGAAGCTCGGGCGGCGGCATCCGTTCATGTTCGCGTCGGTGGTGCCCCTGGCGATCACGTTCTACTGTCTGTTCTCACCGCCGGCGTTTCTGCTCTCGCCGCAGGCGTCTGATGGCTTCGCCCTGTTCCTGTGGCTGCTGGTGTTCGCCGTGCTCACCCGCACCGCGATGACGCTCTATCACGTGCCGCACATCGCCCTCGGCGCCGAGCTGTCGAGCAATTTCGACGAGCGCACCACGGTGGTCGCCTACCGGCAGTTCTTCAGCACCTTCGGCAGCCTCGCAGCCTATGCCATTGGCTTCGGACTGTTCTTCAATGCCACCGCCGAGTACAGCCACGGTCAGTTCAACGCGGGCGCCTACAGCCCGTTCGCGCTGTGCATGGCGCTGCTCATGGTGGTCTCCATCCTCGTCTCGGCCATCGGCACCCGCTCACGCATTCCGCTGCTGCCGAAGCCGACGGGACCGGCCCAACCGATCTCGGCCGCCGCTGCGGTGCGACGGATGGGGGCCGAGACCCTGCTTGCACTCGAGAACCGATCGTTCCGCTGGCTGTTCGCCGGGGTCCTCATCGTGTTCATGATGGTGGGCGTGGACACGGCCCTGAACCTCCACATGAACACCTACTTCTGGGAGCTGTCGAGCGCCGACAACATCGCTTTCTTCGCGGCGTATCCCGTGGGCATCATGATCGGCGCCCTGTTTGCGCGGCGCCTGAACCAGCGTTTCGACAAGAAACCGTCGATCGTCTTCGGTACCGGCTGGTGGGCGCTGTGCCAGATCGTGCCGGTGGTGCTGCGGCTGCTCGGCTGGTTTCCGGAGAACGGCACGTCGGAACTGGTGACCACCCTGGTGGTGGTGAAACTGGTTCAGGGCATGGGGGTGGTCCAGGCGCTGGTGACATTCGGTTCCATGGTGGCGGACATCGTCGACGAGCACGAACTGTCCACCGGGCGGCGTCAGGAGGGCATCTTCTTCGCCTCGGTGTCGTTCTCCGGCAAGTTCACGTCCGGAATCGGCAACGTGGTGGGCGGCATCGCCCTCGATCTGATCAGCTGGCCGCGCGGTCCGGAAATCCGCAGCGCGGCCGACGTGCCGCCGGAAACGCTGATGTGGCTGGGTCTGGTCTACGGCCCCATCGTCGCTGGATTCGCCGTGGTCAGCGTCTGGTGTTACTCCAAGCATCGGCTGGATCGGCACCGGCATGCCGAAATCGTCCTGGCTCTGGAGGCGCGGCGCCACGGCGGGGCGCTACCGGTTACCGTCGAGGCGGCGGCCGGTGGCGGCTGACGAGCCGGCCGCCGGGCGGTCGCGGAAGCCGCGCCGGGAGCGCCGCCTGGCTCGTCATGCCCGGCACGCGCGCATGGTCTGGGACGATCCGCGATCGCTCGGCGGTCTGATTCGCGGCGCGCTCGTCGACCTGTGGCGGGCCCGCGGCGGCGGGCTGTTCGGGCTCGGCTACGTGGTCACCTTCGTGTCTCTCGAAGTGCGGCTGGTAGTGACCGAATTTGCCGGCAGCGACAGCGTGCTGTCGTTCATCGAGAGCGAACTGCTCGAATACCTGCTGCGGCTGGGGATCATGTCCTTCGTCAACGTGCTGCTCGCGCTGCTCTGGCCCGTGCTGCTGCTCGATCGTCTGGGCGCCTGGGGTCTGCTGCTGCTGCCCGCAGCCTATTTCGCTTTCGAACGCTGGCTGCGGCCGGAGGTCGAAGCGCGCTTTCCCGAGCTGCGCCGCGCCGCGGCCGGATCCGAATCCGATCGCGCGTAGCTGGCGCCCGGAGTTCGGTTGCCGGGCTCCGGTAGCGCCCGTAAGCTTGCCCGCGCTGCCTGACGCGGGCCCGGGGCAGAGAGTCTGAAACTGGGAAGGGGAACTGGGAGGTGGAAGGATGAATGGAGCACGCGCTCTGATCGACGGGCTCGTGGACGCCGGCGTTAAGGTCTGCTTCGCCAACCCCGGCACGTCGGAAATGCACCTGGTCGAAGCCATCGACGAGGTCAGCGGTCTGCGTCCGGTGCTGTGCCTGTTCGAGGGTGTGTGCACGGGTGCCGCCGACGGCTACGGGCGCATGCGCGGCTTTCCCGCGATGACCCTGCTGCACCTGGGGGCCGGGCTCGGCAACGGCATCGCCAATCTGCACAACGCGCGCCGGGCGGCGACGCCGCTGATCAACGTGGTCGGCGACCACGCGGTGCACCACGTGCCCTACGATGCGCCGCTCACCGCCGACATCGAGGCGGTAGCGCGGCCGGTATCTGCCTGGGTGCGGACGGCGGCGTCGGCGGCCGGGCTCGGCGGCGACGCCTGGGATGCAGTGGCGGAATCCCTGGCGCCGCGGCCCGACCCGGGCGGTCGGATCGCCACCCTCATCGTTCCCGCCGACTGCGCCTGGGGGCCGTCCCGGCGCGCCGCACCGCGTCCGCTGCCGCAGTCGCCGCGGCCGTTCGCGGACGACGCGGTGACGGCCGCGGCCGCGCTGGTGAACGCCGACACGGTTCTGCTCCTCGATGGTAATGCCCTCGGCGAGAACGGCCTCGCGGCGGCGGGGCGCATCGCCGCCCAGACCGGATGCCGGGTGTTCACCTCCACGTTCCCGGCGCGGGTGGAAGCCGGTCCCGGGGTGTACGCCGCTGCGCGCATGCCGTACTTCCCGGAGCAGGTCATGGAAACCCTCGCCGGCGCCAAGAGCCTGGTGCTCGCCGGCGCCGCGTCACCCGTGAGCTTCTTCGCCTACCGCAATCTGCCGAGCGACCTGGTTCCCGATGGCTGCCGGGTGGTGCGCCTGAACGAGCGCCACGAAGACGGCGCGGGCGCGCTCGCCGCCCTGGCTGAGGCGCTGGGCGCCGGCGCGGCCGCGGGGCCCGCCGATGCCGCCAGGCCCGAAATCCCCGAGGGGCCCCTCTCGACCCGCGGGGTCAGTCAGATTCTCGCGGCGCTCGCTCCGCAGAACTGCATCGTCGCGTCCGACTCGGGCGGTGGGGGCGCCGCTTTCCCGGCTCTGCAGCGCTGCGTGCGCCACACCTGGCTGCACCTCACGGGCGGCGCTATCGGTCAGGGCGGGCCGGCCGCCCTCGGGGCGGCGATCGCCTGTCCCGAGCGCACCGTGTTTGCCCTGCTCGGCGATGGCGGCGCCATGTACACCAATCAGTATCTGTGGACGGCCGCCCGGGCGCGGGCCAGGGTGATCAGCGTGATCTACAGCAATCGTCAGTACGGCATTCTCGACGTGGAATACCGGCGCCTCGGCATCAACGACGTCGGTTCGCGCGCGGCGAGTCTGTTCGATCTCTCCGGCCCGGACCTCGACTGGGTGGCTCTGGCGAAAGCCCAGGGGGTTCCCGGCGCGCGTGCGGAGACCTGTGCCGCGTTCGCGGCGGCGCTCCGTGAGGCCCTGGCCGCGACGGGCCCGTACCTGATCGAAGCGGCCGTCTGATCTGCGGGTGGCGGAGGAACTCAGCCAGCGCATCCGGCATCAGCTCGCGCGCTTCCTGGTGGTCGGCGCCGTCGGCTTCGTGGTGGACGTGGCTACGCTGGCGCTGCTGGTCTACGGCTTCGGCTACGGCCAGCACAGCGGCGGTCTGATCGGCAGCCGGCTGGTGGCCTTCGCCGCGGCCATCAGCGTCACCTTCCTGCTCAATGCGCGTTACACCTTCGGTGCCTCGGTGCGCAGAGCCAGAGCCAGCCGCTACGTTCTGATCCAGGTGCTCGGCGCCGTGCTCAACATCGGGACGTACACGGCGCTGGTGCTCGGTCCGCTGCCGCGGCCGCTGCTCGCCCTGGCCATCGGCTCCGCGGTGGCGACGGTGAGCAACTTCGTTCTGGTGCGGCGCTTCGTCTACCACTGGCGCTGAGCGCCGGAGTCGCCTCAGGCGCACTCGCCTGCCAGGCCCGCGATCCATTTCCGGAGCAGGGCCACTGCCTCGCGGTGACTCAGCGAGCGGCCGGTCTCGGGCATGCGGGTGGCCGGGTCGGTGGTCTCCAGTCGAAAGACGAGTATCGACTGGTCCGGTTCGCCGGGGACGATGGAGTAGGGGCGTCCACCGGTGCCGCGGCCGGCGGCGACCGGCGGTTTGCAGAATCCGAGCTGGCGGAAGCTCGTGGTGTGGGCGTCGAGCAGCAGCCCCGAGGTGTCTGCGGCGCCGGCCGGGTTGTGGCAGTGACCGCAGTTTATGTCCAGGTAGGCGCGCGCCCGCTCGGCGAGGTCAGCATTCGGATCGTTCCAGGCAACGGTGCGTGGAACCTCCGCGGGCAGTGGCAGTTCCGTCAGATCGCCGCGCGCCGCCCACAGCGACAGCTGATTGCCGGGGCTGCCGGGGTAGGTCCGGTTCAGGTGGCGGGCCTTCAGGCCGATGAGCTGCAGCCGGCCGTCGGTGTGATCCGTGGCGTGGCAGCTCGCGCACTCGCTGCGCGCCGGCACCACGTAGGCCAGAGGCACCATCTCGTCGGCCAGGGCAATCTGCATCGGGCGCACGTCGCCGGTGAGGCGCAGGTAGGCGTCGTTGCCGTCCCAGACGTAGGGGAGGGCGTCCCAGCCATCCGTCTGACGGACCAGGAGCCGGGTTTCCACCAGCCGCTGCTCGTCCAGGTCGAGCCCGTCCACGTCGCCGTCCCAGCCTGAGCTGGCGAGGACGGCGCCGCCGCGCGTCGGATAGAAGAAGGTCTTGCTGACGACGCTTCCCACCGGAAAGTCGAAGCTCTCCGCGTGCCGGTAGCGCATGGCCGTTCCCGGCGGCAGGTAGTAAGTGCGCAGCTTCAACGCGTAGTCGCTGAACAGTGGGGTACCGATCTCGTAGGGCTCCACGCCCGCGCCGAGAACCAGGGCATCTCCACGGCGCTCGAGCAGTCCCCAGGCGGACAGGCGTTCGGGGTACGCATCCGGCCCGTAGAGGCGTACCTGCGGCGGGTCGCTGCAGGCGCTGAGCAGCAGCAGCGCGATCAGGCCGCCGAAGGTATGTGCCGCCCGTCTCGTGGAGGAAGCGCCGATCATCGAGTCCGCGTTCGCCAGAGCGCCTCAGGGCGCCAGCGCCAGCTCGACTTCCACCAGCTTCGGCAGCCGGCAGGTGTGCGCGTCGATATCGGTATCGGGGTTCTGATAGCCGTTGCCGGCGTCGACGTTGACGAACGTGGCGTCGTCGTCCTCCACGCAGATGACCTGTGCCGGATTATCGAGGTCCGGATTGACGATGCCGTCCCAGACGATGTCCGGCAGGCTGCCGTCGGCGCCGAACATCGCCTGGCGCAGCGCTTCGAGTTCCTCGCGATCGGGCGCGGTGCCGCCTGGTCCGAATGTGTTGTCGTAGATGTATATCGCCTCGGGATACGGGTCGAACTCACTGGCGGTCTCGCGGTCGGCGCTGTAGGCGGCACTGAAGGCGCTCGAGATCAGAACGTTGGCGGTTTTGTTGTCACCGATGCGGTTGTTGAAGATCTCCACCTTGTCGTTCGAGTTGATGATGATGCCGGTGCCTGCCGGCACGCCTGCTACGGCGCTGCCGGGCGCGCCGAAGTTGGCGGTGTTGTTGCCGGTGATCTCGTTGTCGAACACTCGCGTGCTGTGGCCGAGCTGAGGCAGGTCCGGCATGTTGAATACGAGTATCCCGCCGGTGTTGTTGCGCGCGACGTTGTCGAAGACGTCGGCATGGATGGTGTTCTCGATCTCGATGCCGGCGACGTTGTATTCGGCGCGGCTGTTCTTGACCACCACGTTGCGCGACTGGCCGACGTAGATGCCGGCGTCGGATGCGGCGATGGCCACGGCCCCGTCGATGAGCACGTTCTCGGTCTGCACCGGGTACACGCCGTATGCGCCGTTCTCCGCGTCCGGGCCGTTTGTCCATTCGGTGCGCACGCGGCGGATGACGATGTTGCGGCCCTCGTTGATCTTGAGCGCGTCACCGACGGTGTCCTCGATCGCCAGATCCTCGATGGTGAAGTCGCTGGCGTTGACCAGCAGACCCTCGGCGCCGGCGATCTGGCCGGCGAAACTCAGCACGCTGTCGTTCATTCCGGATCCGCGAATCGTGATGCCGTCGGTGTTGAGCGTGACGCTGCGGGTGAAGGCATGGGTGCCCCTGGGGACCTCGATGACGTCGCCCGGAACCGCCGTTTCCAGCGCCAGCCGGAACTCCTCCTCGTAGCTCCGGGCCGCCGCGGCCGACCCGTCCGACGACCCGCCACCGTCACCGCAGCCGGCAACGAGCAGCAGCAGGCAGCTCAGCGTCGATGCGTTTCGCGCGATCGATTTCGAAGGCATCGTGTTGGCACGCATGGTGTTGTCCTCTCTCCCCTGTATGCGTGGGTTATACGTCAACCCTCAGAGGCCCACAAGGCGGGCTCAGAGCAGCAGCAGAACGCGGTCGATGGTCCAGAAACCGGCAACGCAGCCCATGGCGACGGTGAAGCCGCGTTCCGCCAGTGGGACGAAACCGGCCGCTGCCCGTCGAGCTGCCCATTCGCCCGCCAGCAGCACGGCGATGACCGCCAGCTGGCCGGCCTCGATGCCGAGATTGAACAGGAGCAGCGACAGGGCCAGCTGCTCCCTGGGCAGACCGATGTCGGCGAGGGCGCCGGCGAAACCAAAGCCGTGCAGCAGACCGAAGGCGAACGCCATGATCCAGGGCGCCGCCTGGGTCAGGCGGGAACGTCGCTCCGGCGACACCGTGAGTTCCCGGGCGAGGAACAGGATCGACAGGGCGATCACCGCTTCGACCGGCCCCTGGGGAACGCGCACCAGATCGAGTACCGAGAGCGCCAGAGTGATGCTGTGCGCGACCGTGAACGCGGTGACCGTCTTCAGCAGAGTGAGTGGGGTGCGGATGAACAGGACCAGGCCGATGACGAACAGAATGTGGTCGATGCCGAACACCAGGTGCTCCACGCCGAGCACGAAGTAGCCACCGATGGCCGGGTTGGCCGCGCCGAGATCGAGACCCGGGGTGGCCGGTCGGAGAATCTGGCTGCGGACGTCGCCGTCCAGATAGCTGATGCGCACCAGCGCATCGGTGAGGGTTGCGGCGAGGCCGTCGATGCGCAGGATGCCGCTGCGCAGATTGCATTCGGTCTGCCAGCGCTCGATGAGCGCCGCTCCGGTGTGTTCAGGCAGTTCTTCGCGGCCGCGCTCGCAGTCGCGCGGCAGCGCGACCTCGATGGCGAGGCGCCGGTCCGCCAGCACCGGCTGTTTCCACACGACGCTGAAGACCTCCGGCGCCGTTTCGGTGATTTCGAGATACGCCGGCCGCACTTCGTGAGCGGTCACGGAAGCGGCCGCGGTGGTCAGCAGCGCGACGAGGAGCGCGCGCCAGCGGATGATCCTGCGCCGGGGCCTCACGAGCGCACGATTTCGTAGCGCGCGAGCAGGGCCTGATAGTAGGCCTCGTTGGCCTCGCGGCGCTGCTGCTGGCGGTAGTCGGCGGCGACCCGATCGATCACCTCGTCGAAGCCGAGTTGCCGTGCCGGCTCGCGCTGCTCGACGCGAACCAGATGCCAGCCGTAGGCGGAGCGCACCGGCCCCTGCCAGCTGCCGGGCGGCAGCTCGCTGAGCGCAGCGGCGAATTCCCGCCCGAACAGCTCGCCGATCTCACGCTGGGAGCGCTCGACGTAGCTGCGTTGCAGCATGAACGGGTCGCCCTGCACGGCCCCCTCGGAATCGGCCGTGGCCAGTGCCGCCTGGGCGTCGGCCTGCGCCTGCTCGCGGCGCTCGCTGCTGAAGTAGCGGTGCCCGAAGCTGAAGCGCTCGGGTTCGGAGTAGCGCTCGGCATTGTCCGCGTAGTAGCTGCGCAGTTCTGCTTCGCTGGGTGACCGTCCGGTCGCCAGGTCTTCGGTCAGGAACGTCAGCTTCTGGGCGAGCCGGCGGCGGATGATGACGTCGTCCTCTTCGAGACCCATGGCGACGGCCTCGCGGTAGTAGATCTCCTCGCGGATCCACTGTTCCACCAGAGCCTCGAGCTCACTGTCGGTTGGCGGGCGTCCCATCTGTGACTGCCACTGGGCGGAGAGGCGTGCGCGCTCGGCGTCGGTGACCACGATGCGCTGGCTGTCGTCGCCGCCGAGCACGTCGGCGACCAGGAACAGCGCAGCGCCGGCGAGCAGGAAGTACAGCAGCGGCTCCCGCAGCAGCTTGGTCATGGTGAAGGACTCCCCGGGTCTGACGATCAGCGGGGGATTGTACTGTAGGAGCGATCTGCGCGGCGGTCGCTCCTGCAGTGGCTTCGGCAGGGTCAGGCGGCGAACTTCTCCAGATGATAGTCGGCGTTGCCGAACTGGCTGTCGATCACCAGCAGTCGCTTGAAGTAGTGGCCGACGGCCAGCTCTTCGGTCATGCCCATGCCGCCGTGCAGCTGAACGGCGTTCTCACCGATGAAGATGCCGTTCTTGCCGATGAGGTGCTTGAGCGCGTGGACGGTGCGCCGTGCGGTATCCATATCGCCCTGGGCAGTCTCCAGCGTGGCGCGGTAGAGGAGCGACTTGCTCTGCTCGTACTCCATGAACATGTCGACCATGCGATGCTGGAGCACCTGGAAGTCCGCCAGCGGGTGATCGAACTGCACCCGCTCCTGGGTGTAGGTCACGGTGTCCTTGTAGAGGCGCTCCATGGCGCCGACAGCTTCCGCCGCCAGAGCGAGGATCGCGTCGTTGGCCACGGCCTCGAGGATCTCGTAACCCCTGCCCTCGCCTCCGAGCATGCGTCCGGCGGCGACCCTGACGTCCTTCAATGCGAGCTCGCAGGCGCGCAGGCCGTCCACGGTGGGGAAGCCGTCACGCTCGATGCCCTCGGCGTCGGCATCGACCAGGAACAGCGAGATGCCGCCAGTATCGATCTGACCGCCGCTGGTGCGGGCGGACACCACGATCCGGTCGGCGCTGGCGCCGTGCAGAACCATCGATTTGTGGCCGTTCAGCACGTAGCCGTCAGCGTCCTTCTTCGCCGTCGTGGTGATGTCGTGCAGATCGAAGCGCGATTGCGGCTCGGCGTAGGCGAAGGCGAGCTGGCGGCTGCCGTCGATGACGCCGGGCAGTGTCTCGGCTGCCAGCGCTTTCGATGCGCCTCGCTTTACCGCGCCGCCGCCCAGCACCACGCTGGCCAGATACGGTTCCAGCACCAGGCCTTTGCCGAACTGCTCCATCACTACCATGGTGTCGATCTGGTTGCCGCCGAAGCCGCCGTGCTCCTCGGCAAAGGGCAGGGCCAGCCAGCCGAGCTCGGCCATGGTGGACCAGTAATCCCTGGAGAAGCCCGGTTCCTCCTCGGCGAGTTTGCGGCGCTTCTCCAGTTCGTAGTTGTCCTGGATGAAGCGGGCGACGCTTTCCTGAATGAGCTTCTGCTCGTCGCTGAGTTCGAAATTCATCGTGATGACCTCTTGATGCCCAGTACGTTCTTGGCAATGACGTCCTTCTGCACCTCACTGGCGCCGCCGTAGATGGTGTAGGCGCGGCTCGCCAGATAGCCGGAGGTGCCGCCCTTGGCGAACTTCGGCCCGACGGTCTTGCCGCCCCAGGCGGCTGCGAACACGCCGGCGGCCTCCATGGTCAGCTTCTGGATGCGCTGCTGGATCTCCGTGCCCTTGAGCTTGAGGATCGACGACTCCGGACCGGGCGCCGCGCCGGCCTGAGCGCTGGCCAGACTGCGCAGTTCCGTGTACTCGGCGGCCAGTAGATCGACCTCGAGCTCCGCCACCTTGGCGCGGAAGCTGGCATCGTCCATGAGCGTGCCGTTGCCGCGCTTCACGCTGCGAGCGTTTTCCTTAAGCCCCTCCAGGGCCACCAGGGAGCGGGACAGGCCCGCGAGGCCGGTGCGCTCGTGCTGCAGCAGGCCCTTGGCGTAGGTCCAGCCCTTGCCTTCCTCGCCGATGCGGTTTTCCACCGGCACCTTCACGTCGGTGAGGTAGACGGTGTTGACGGTGTGGTTGCCGCCCAGGGTGATGATGGGCTTGACCTCGATGCCTTCCTGCTTCATCGGCAGCAGCAGGAACGTGATGCCCTCCTGCTTCCTGCCGGAGTCGTCGGTCCGGGTGAGGCAGAACATCCAGTCGGCGATGTGCGCGGCCGTGGTCCAGATCTTCTGGCCGTTGACCACATAGTGCTTGCCGTCGTCCGACAGCACCGCCTTGGTCTTCAGCGACGCCAGATCGGAGCCGGCGCCTGGTTCTGAGTAGCCCTGACACCAGTTGACGCTGCGCGCGCGGATGTCGGGCAGGAAGCGCTGCTGCTGCTCCTCGTTGCCGTAGCCCATGATGATGGGCGCGACCATGCCGACCCCGAAGGGCATGTCCCAGGGCAGCGTAGCCTGCGCGGTCTCCTGCTCCCAGATGTAGTGCTGGGTCGGGCTCCAGCCCGGCCCGCCGAACTCCTTCGGCCACTTCGGCACGTCCCAGCCGCCTTTCTCGCGGGCCTTCGCGAACCAGTCGAGGCGCCACTTCGCGTAGTCCTCGCCGGGCTTGTAGGCGTTGTCCTTGAAAAAGGCGCGTACCTCGTCGCGGAAGGCCAGGTCGTCTGCGCTGAGCTCGATGTCCATGGGCAAACCTCGCAGTTGCTTGCTTGAAGGGAGTGATTCGGAGTCCGGAGCTTACTGAATCGTAGAACCTTTTACTAGAACCAGATTCTAGTTATGCTGAGTCTGTAAGGGCGGCATGGCGCCCGCTGGGGGATCAGGTTTCGTGAGCAGAACGCGCCAGGGAAAGGCCGAACCCCGTGCCGCTACGGTCGCGCGACGGGCCAGCGTGCTCGCGGCAGCCCTGGACTGCTTCACCATCGCCGGCATCGACGGCACGACCATCGGTGACATTCAGAAGGCCGCTCGCTGCAGCGTCGGCAGTCTCTATCATCACTTCGGCAGCAAGGAAGGCATCGCCGAGGAGCTGTTCATCGAAGGCATCGACCGCTTCAACCGCGGCATGGTGCGCCGTCTGCGGCGCTGCGCGGGCGCGGAAGACAGCGTCAAGGCCGTGGTCCGCTTCTACTGCGACTGGTCGATGCGCAACCGCGCGCTCGCCAGCTATCTGCACAGCCGCGACATCGACTTCACCGATGAGGCGCGCGAGCGGCTGAAGCGCGTCTACCAGCGCTACATCACGGAGGTATTCACCTGGTTCGGGCCGTTCGTCGCCAGCGGCGAGATGCGCGCGCTGCCGCCGGACGCCTACGTCCCGCTGATCAGCGGTCCGATTCAGGAATACGTGCGGCGCTGGCTGTCGGGGCACTATGAGCGCCCGCCAGGGGCGGTGAAGGAGCTGTTCGCCGACGCGGCCTGGCGGGTGATGCGCGGCCCGTAGCGCGCGCTACAGCGACGGCACTTCGGGCATCGGAGGTTCGGCCACCGCGTCGTCGTCCTCGAACGGGGTGAACACGTAGATGCCGAAGCGCACGTACGGGTGAGTGACCGGCTCGCCGGGAAGGGTAGTTTCCGGGATCTCCCGCCGGACCGGTTCGAGGCTCTTCAGGTAGCTGGCAATGGCCATGAGGTCGTCGTCCTTCAACGCACCGTAGTTGGGCCACGGCATCACCGGCAGGCGTTGGTGGCCGTCGGTGCCGACCCCGGTCGTGAGGGCCCGGACGATGTCGCGGCGGTCCCAGCGGCCGAGTCCGGTTTCGTCGTCCGGCGTCAGGTTCGGCGAGAACACCAGCCCCGGTGACGACTCGTCGCCGGCATCGGCATAGGCGATGCCCACCTTCGAGCCGGCAAGGTCGGGCCCGGTGGGTGCGATGCCGAGCAGATAGCCTTCGGTGTGGCAGCGCCCGCAGCCCAGCAGGTTGACCAGATACTCGCCTTGCCTGACGGCCTTGGCGCGGGCGTCCGCGTAAGCCGGCGCTACCGTGGTGACGATGCCGAGGACGAGCAGGAAGCTCAGGCGGGCGCGATGCTGCATGATGTTCTCCGTGACTGCCCGCGGAGGATGCCAGAGCGTCGGTGTCGCGGCCACTGCGGCTAACCCCTAGGTTCCCTAGTGTACTGCGCCACCCATGCTCGCGACGGGCCGCCCGCGCGCGCTCAGGCGCGTCGCGACAGCCACAGGCCAACGACGATCACGCCCAGGCCAACGACGGAAGTGGCGTGGATGGTTTCGCCCAACACGGTGCCGATCAGCACCAGCGACAGGAACGGGGACAGAAAGATCAGCTGGCCGATGCGCCCGGCGTTGCCGGTCAGGCGTAGCGCCCGCTGCCAGAGCAGAAACGTGAAGCCCATCTCGATCAGTCCCACCCAGGCGCCGAAGCCCAGCGTCCGGGCGTCCAGCGCTGGCCAGCCGGGGCCGAGCAGGCAGGCCGTGGCGACCAGCGGCGTCGCCAGCAGGAAGCTCCAGGCCATCACGGTCAGCGGTGGCAGGGGTGCCCGGGCGTTGAGCAGCCAGTAGCTGGCCCACAGCACGGTCGAGGCGAGTGCCAGGACGACGCCGGGCCAGTCCAGTGTCGGCCAGGCATCGATGCGTCCCTGGGACAGCAGAATCAGCACGCCGACATAACCGACCACAATGCCTGCCAGGGTGCGCCGGCCCAGCGGCTGGCCGAGGATGGGCACCGCCAGCACGGCCAGGGTGATGGCCCAGGTGTAGTTCAGCGGCTGAGCGATCTGCGCCGGCAGCCGGTCGTAGGCTTCGAACAGCACCACGTAGTAGAGGAACGGGTTCAGGACCCCCAGGCCGGTGCCCCAGGCAATGGTCCGAGGGCTGATCTGCCAGCAGCGCTGCCAGCTCGCCAGCCCGGCGAACAGCGCGGCGGAGACGACCGTGCCGATGAGCAGCAGCTGCAGCGGCGCCAGTACCTCGAGGCCGAGTTTGAATCCGGTTGCCACGGTGGACCAGGCCGCGACCGCGGCGAGGGCGTAGCCGACGGCCGCGCGCTCGTCGCCGGCCCGGGCGTCGGGGGTCGTTGCGCTGCCCGGAGCCGGCCCGGGTGGCGGCTGGCGGTCGCTGTCCGATAGTGGTTCCATGGCGGTCATCCTGACCGATCCGTGGACCCCGCTCCATGCTCTGCGACGATGAACTGCGCGAACGCGTGCGCGCCAACCTGGCGGCCTTCGAGCCGCTCCTGGCCGGCGGCGACGGCGTCCGTCGGGCGGCAGTGGCCGTCACCATTACCGATGCGGCGCTGGGTGCTGACCTGATGGGGCTGCCGCGGCACACGGTCTGGAGGCCGGAGTCGACCCTGATCCTCACCCGCCGCTCGGCGATGCTGCGCAACCACCCGGGTCAATGGGCGTTTCCCGGCGGGCGCGTGGACCCGGGCGAGACCGCGGTGCAAACCGCTTTGCGGGAGATGCACGAGGAAGTCGCCGTGGTGCTGCCCGAGACGGCCGTGCTCGGTCGACTCGACGATTTCGTCACCCGTTCGGGGTTCGTGATGAGTCCTGTGGTGGTATGGGGCGGCCCTCGACTGGAGATGTGGCCGAACCCACAGGAGGTTGCTTCGGTGCACCGCATTCCCCTCACCGAGTTCCTGCGTGACGATGCTCCGCGTCTCGACCCGGTGGAGGACGCAGACCATCCGATTCTGCGCATGCCGGTGGGTGACGACTACATCGCCGCGCCCACGGCGGCGATCCTCTACCAGTTCCGCGAGGTGTGTCTGCTGGGCCGGCCGACCCGGGTGGCGCATTTCGAGCAGCCGCAGTTTGCCTGGAAGTGAGGGGTCGGCAGGGTGACGCGGCCGCGGTGGGTCAGTCGCCTTCTTCGAGCAGCGACTCGTATTCCTCGGTGGCGTGGTCCACGTCCTCCTCTGCGGGAGACGCCATGGCCTCGGCCATGTCGGCCTCGATGCCGATGTGGAAAGTCGCGTAGCCGGGCATGACGAACTGATCCAGAGCCATGCCGATCACCCGGCCCTGATAGGGCGAGAGGATGACGTTCTGCTCGTTGCTGATGGGGTCGATGACCGTGCCGAGCAGATCGCCGGGACTCACCCTTCGACCCAGACGGACTTCGCCCGCCAGGATGCCGCCATGGTCGGCGCGCACCCAGCGTGACTGGTAGTAGACCGGCTCCGGAGTACCCCAGAGGCTGCGCTTGTTGTACATGCCGAGCGCGTCGAGCAGGGTATAGATGCCTTTGACGCTGTGATTGACCGCGTCTTCCTGGACCTGCAGCGGCATGCCGGCTTCCAGCGTCACCGCTGGGATTCCCGCCGCGGTGGCGGCATCGCGCAGGGTTCCCTCGGCGCCGTCGCTGTGCAGGATCACGGTGGAACCGAAACCTTCCGTGAGCTTCACGACCCGCTCGTTGTTCAGATTGGCGCGAAGCTGCGGCAGGTTCGTGCGGTGGAACGAGCCGGTGTGCAGATCGACCAGCCAGTTGCAGTGGCGGATGACCTCGTTGAACAGCGAGTAGGCGATCCGCGACGCGGCGCTGCCGGTGGGATTGCCGGGGAAGAACCGGTTCAGGTCGCGTCGGTCCGGGAGATAGCGGGAGTTGCGGTGAAATCCCTGCAGATTGACGATGGGCACGCCGACCAGGGTGCCGGTGAGGCGCTCGGGCTCCGCCTCGTGCAGGACCCGGCGCACGGTTTCGATACCGTTCAACTCGTCCCCGTGGACGGCGGCGGTCAGGCACAGGACCGGCCCCGGCGTGCTGCCGTGGGCGACCAGAACGGCGGACGGGATGGTGTTGCCGGTGAAGGTTTCGGTGGGCGTCCAGGTCAGACGGGCGAAGGTGCCGGCGGGCACCCGCTCGCCGAGCATCTCGAAGGGTTCAGGCAGCGGCTCGGCGGCTTCTCCTCCGGGCTCCCCGGCAATGGCGTCCTGTTCGGCCGGATCGGCGTTCGCCGCTTCCTCGATGACGCTGGCGGAATCCGCGGCCATGGGGACGGCGGCCAGCACCACCACCGGCGTGATCTTCGGGATCGGCAGCGACGCCGGCGGCAGCACGGTGACGTTGGGGGAAATGCTGGGGACGGCCATGACCAGCGGTGCCAGCAGGTCGACGGACGCGGCGCGGGCGCTCTCTGCCGGTGGCTGGCAGGACGCCAGGCACGCGCAGGTCGCCAGCACCGTGGCGATCCGCACCGGCGTGAGCGCGCCCCGTCGGGGTGCAGACCAAATTGATCGGATCAAAACCCACATAGATTCAACATTATACGCAGGGAAGCTAGACAAGATACAAGCACCAAATGCTCTGCCGATGCAAACGGGCGGAGCGATGACCTGCTCAGTTATAGCAGTGGCAGCTGCGCCTGACTGGGACCTGCGCCTCATCGCGCATTCAGACACGGACGCGCCGGAAAGGTGCCGGGACCGGTTGTGTCCCGGTCGTCGTCCCGCCGCGCGCCGCTGGCCGCGCGCCGCTGGCCGCTCGCCGCTGGCCGCGCGCCGCTGGCCGCTCGCCGCTCGCCGTTGACCGGTTGCCGGGAATTGCACACACTCCGGCGCTCCCACGACAAGGAAGGACAATGGCGATCAAAGAAGGAGACAAACTGCCCGAAGCGACCATGCACGTCATGAAGGACGGCCGGCCCACGGCGGTGACCACAAACGAACTGTTCGGCGGCAAGAAGGTGGTGGTATTCGCCGTTCCAGGTGCCTTCACGCCGACCTGTTCCCAGGCCCACCTGCCCGGATTCGTGGTCAATGCGGACGCAATCAAGGCCAAAGGCGTGGACAGCATCGTCTGCCTGTCCGTGAATGACGCCTTCGTAATGGACAGCTGGGGCAGGGAGAAGAACGCCGAAGAACTGATGATGGTTGGCGACGGAAACGGCGAGTTCACCCGAAAGCTCGGCCTCGAGATGGACGGCAGCGGCTTCGGCCTGGGCACCCGGTCCCAGCGCTATGCGATGGTGGTGGAGGACGGCGTCGTCAAGAAACTGGCGGTGGAAGCGCCCGGCAAGTTCGAAGTGAGCAAGGCAGAAGCCATCCTCGAGGCGCTGTAGCCGGGATCTGCCCCCTCAGACCGCTGCCCCGACGGGCCGGATCAGGCATTCCTGGGCTGCCGTTGCCACCAGCGTCCCGTCCCGGGTGAAGAACTGACCGCGCACGAATCCCCGGGCGCCACTCGCGTTCGGGGATTCCTTGGCGAACAGCAGCCACTCGTCGGCGCGAAACGGTCGGTGAAACCACAGCGAGTGATCCAGGCTTGCACCCCGTACCGATGCGCGCATGCGGTTGCGCCCGTGCGGCAGCATGGAGGTGCTCATGAAGTCCAGGTCCGACATGTAGGCAAGCACCGCGAGGTGGACCTCCGGGTCGTCCCGCAGTCGTTCCCGGGTGCGCAGCCAGGTGTTCTTGAACGGCGGATGGGTGCCTTCGTCGGTCATGAGAATCCGTTCCACCTGCTTGCTCTCGATGGCCTCGAAGCGAAAAGCAAAGCGCTTCACGTCCGGCTGCGATTCGGCCACCTCGGCATAGGCCTCACGGTCGCCGCGCAGCGCCTCTGGCGGCGGAACGTCGGGCATGGGCAGTGCGTGGGTCAGTCCCTGCTCGCGCTTCTGCCACGATGAACTCATGTTGAAGATCGCGCGGCCGTGCTGGATCGCCACCACGCGGCGGGTCGAAAAGCTGCGCCCGTCGCGGATTCGGTCGACGTCGTAGAGGATCGGCACGTTCCAGTCGCCGGGCCTGAGGAAGTAGGCGTGAATCGAATGCAGTTCGTGGGGTTCTTTGACCGTGCGGAAGGCAGATGCAATGGCCTGCGCCAGTACCTGACCGCCGAACACGTGCTCGGTGCGGTGGTTCTGGCCGCGGTAAAGATTCTCCTCGATGCGTTCGACGTCGAGCAGATCGACTATTTCCTGCAGTACCGGATTCATGGATCCCGCTGGTCGTGTCCCGATGCTGGTGGCATTCTACCGGACCAGCGGGAGCGAGGTTGAGAGCGCGGTGTGAAACTGCTGCGGATCTACACGGGTGACGACGGTCGTTCCCATTTCGAGGACGTCGAGATCGAGCTGACCGATCGGGGTGACCTGGGCCGGATATCGTCGCTGTGGCCGGGTGCCGGCGTCATGTTCCGGGAGGTTGGCGGGGACTACGACCTGGACTTCCACAATGCCCCGAGGCGCCAGCTCGTCGTCAACCTCAGCGGGACGGTTGAAATCGAGGTCGGCGACGGCAGCGTCCGCCGGCTTGGGCCGGGCACGATCCTGCTCGCTGAAGATACCACCGGCCAGGGCCACATCAGCCGCGCCGTGGACGGCGAGCCGCGCACCTGCCTGTTCCTGCCGCTCGATAGCTGACGGCGCGCTCTGACCGATCAACCCATGCAGCCAGCAATGCCCACGAGCTCCGACCGGCAGGGGGTGGCGTTTGCCCTGGCTGCCTACGGTGCCTGGGGCGTTGCGCCGGTGTATTTCAAGTGGCTCGATTTCGCCAATCCCACCGAAGTGGTGGCGCATCGGGTGGTGTGGTCGGTGGTCCTGCTCGCGGTGGTGATCTGGCTGCGCGGTCAGTGGGGCGCCGTCCGGGCGCTGGAACGGCGTCAGCTCGGCTGGCTGGCGCTGAGCGGGCTGCTCATTTCCGGCAACTGGGTTCTCTACGTGTGGGCGATCTTCAACGATCGCATGCTCGACGCCAGTCTCGGCTACTTCATCAACCCGCTGTTCAACGTGCTGCTTGGCGTCGTGTTCTTCAACGAGTGGATGCGTCCGGCGCAGAAGCTCGCGCTGGCACTTGCCGCTCTGGGGGTGGGCAACGAGATCGTCGCCGTGGGGGTGATTCCCTGGGTCGGCCTGACGCTTGCGCTCAGCTTCGGATTCTACGGCGTCGTGCGCAAGCGCCTGAGCGTGGGCGCCGCGGTGGGTCTCGGCCTCGAGACCACGCTGGTGCTGCCGCTGGCTCTGGGCTATCTGGCCGCCGTCACGTTCGCAGGGGAGGGCACGCTGGCGTCGGGATCGCCTGGGCAGATCGCGCTGCTCGGGCTGGCCGGTCCGGTCACCGTGGTGCCGCTCGTGTGTTTCGCCGCCGCGGCTGCACGCCTGCCGCTCAGCGTGCTCGGGTTCTTTCAGTACCTGGCTCCGTCCACCATGTTCCTGCTGGCGGTTTTCGTTTACGGTGAGCCGTTCCGGACGAGTCAGCTGATCACGTTCGGCTGCATCTGGTTCGCGCTCGCGATCTTTTCCGGAGAGGCTCTGTTCCATCACAGGCGTCTGAACCGGCAACTGCCACACGGAGGAGCCGCATGATCATCCTGCACACCATGGAGCGCAGTTACCCGTGGGGCACGCTGCGATCCACGTTTTCGAGCAAAACCAAGGTGATTCTCGAGGAAAAGGGCGTTGCTTACCGGGTCGAACGGGTCAAGATCGGTGACATCTGGAAGAAGACGCCGGAGGTCATGGAAAAGAATCCGCTCGGCAAGGTGCCGTGGATCGACGACGACGACGTCCGCGTCTACGACTCCACGGTGATCAACGAATACCTGGAGGAGCGCTACCCGGAACCGCGGCTGCTGCCGGCGGATCCGCTGGAGCGTGCGCGCGTGCGGGCGCTGGAAAACTACGGCGACGAGATCGTCCTTTCCGGTCCGCTGCCCCACATCTGGATGCCGTGGTGGTCGAAACCCGAACAGCGCAATCAGGAGGACATGGACAACGCCCGCCAGACGCTGCGCAGTCGCGCGCTGCCGTTCCTCGAGAAGACGCTCGAGAACCGCGAGTACCTGGCCGGGTCTTTCTCCCTGGCTGATGCGCCGTTCATGGCGGTGGCCATGGTGCTCCAGGTGGACGGCATGGGACTGGAGGGGTTCCCCGGCTTCGCGGCCTACCTCGAGCGGCTGCGGGCGCGGCCGAGCTACCGGGCGATCAACCCGGATACGTCTATGGAAGATTCCGCGGGCAGCGGCGCCTGAGTCGGCTGGAAGCCGTTCAGTAGCGGGTCGATCCGGCCAGGTCGTCGGCCCGCATCATGGCAGCCTGGAGAGAGCCGAGGGGACGTATCCACGGCGCCGATTCCGCGACTTCGGCGGGCAATGACGCAACGGCCCGCTGCGCATCGTTCGCGTTCTCGTAGATGCCGAGTATGAGCACGTAGAACAGCTTGCCGTTGCGCTCGACCCGTGCAGCCGACACGTCGGTGATGCCTTCCTGCTCGACGTAGCGCTCCAGGGCCGGCTTGCTCGACATCGCTACCAGCTGAACGGCGTAGAGGTCCGGTGGCAGTTCGGTCAGCGCCATCGGCCGTGGCGGACGGTAGGCAAGGCGCACGTATGCCGGCGCGGACTCATCCGTGCCGGCTTCGGCTCGTGTGGCCGAACTCTGGGCCGGCGGAGCCGCCGCGCCGTCACCGGAATTCGGCATCGGCGGTTCCGGATCGCGGCGCGGCACCGGTTCCATCCGTTCGGGTTCCGTCTGCAGTGGGCGGGTCGGTGCCGGAGGCGGCGCCGGGGTCGGCAGGCGCTGCGGGCGCGGGTCCCGTGCCAGCTCGGCATCCTGCACGCAGTCCCAGCCGTCGTTGCTGGCGTTCATCTGACAGAACCAGCCGGACGCGGCGCCGCTCGCGGGGCTTGCGGGTGCGCGCGGAGCCCGTCCGGAGCAACCCATGACAAGCGTGCCCACGACCAGACCCAGCAGCAGCTTCATCGCATCACCTCGAATGCGCCGGGGTCGGTCGTCGGAGGAACCTCCGGGTATTCATGAGACCGAAATGTTCGGCAGTCACGATAGCTGCGTTGAATCGTCACCGGCATTTGGCCATTATACGCTCGCGACGGCCGGTGGCAGCGCGTTACGGCCGCGAAGTACGGCCGGTTCAGACGGCCGGTAAGGAGGCTCATGGTCGCCACGATTACCGAGTTCGAACGGGTCCCGAGGATTCTGCGGCTCGACATTTCCGGCAAGCCGGTCGAATGGGTCAGCTGGCAGGAGGCCGTTTGTCTGTATGCCCGCGAGATCGTGGTCTGGACCCTCGGCGAGGCCATTCTTCGAGTCCGCGGCGGGCACTCCCGAATCAATGCCGCGCGCAGCATGCTCGACATCCACAGCATCATCGCCTGCGACGGCAAGATCATGCCGCCGGCCCGCGGCGTGCCGCCGCTCACCAACGAGGCGCTGTTCCGTCGCGACCTCAATGTCTGCCTTTACTGCGGCAACACGTTCCCGGACGGCGATCTCACCCGTGATCACGTCGTGCCGCTGTCGCGCCGCGGCCGCGACATCTGGGACAACGTGGTGGCCGCGTGCAAGCGCTGCAATCACCACAAGGGCAACCGTCTCCTGGAAGACTGCGGCATGGAACTGATGGCGCTGCCGTACGTGCCGAACTTTGCCGAGTACCTGGCACTGACCAACAGCGGTCGTATTCTCGGCGACCAGATGGACTTCCTGCGCAAGAGCTTCGGCCGCCAGAGCCGGCTGCTCCAGTAACGTCCGCAGCTCCGCTCAGGCCACCGGCGGCATCGGCAGCGGATACGCGAGCCGGATGGGGTGCTCACAGACACATGCGCGAACTCCTGTTCGCGCCCAAGGGTAACCGCCGATGGTGCGGGTCTTCGCGCCATTCAGTCGTCCAGTTGCCGGGCGAAGTCGGCGAGTACGGCGGCCACGCACGCGGTAATGCGTTTCCCGGTGGCGATTTCGAGGAACTCGTTGGGGCCGTGGGCGTTGGACTTCGGGCCGAGCACGCCGGTCACCAGGAACTGGGTCTGCGGGTAGGCGTCGCCCAGCATCTTCATGAACGGAATCGTGCCTCCCATCCCCATGTACATGGCCGGGGCGCCGAAGAAGTCGGCCGAGGCGTGCTGCAGCGAAGCCTCGAGCCAGGCCGCCACGCGCGGCGCCTTCCAGCCGGTCTGCGGCGCCTCGAGGGTGAAGCGTACCCGGGCACCGTGCGGCGGATCGCGTTCGAGTTCCGTCTTCACGGTCTGCGCCGCGGCGCCGGCGTCCAGGGTCGGTGGCAGGCGGAACACGAGCTTCGCCCGGGTACCCGGGCGCAGGGTGTTGCCGGCGTTGCCGACGTCCGGGGCGCCGCCGATTCCCACGGTGGCCAGACTCGGACGCCAGGCGTTGTTGAGCAGCAGTTCGTGGACGTCGTTTCCCTCCGGGGTGACGCCGTCGAGCCAGGGGAAACGGTTGATCACGCCGTCGCCGAGGACGCCGGCGACCGCGTCGAGCTGGCGCCGGGCGTCTTCGGGTATGTCCACGTAGAGTGCCGGGTGCAGGCGGCCGCTGGCGGCATCCTCGACCCGTTCCATCAGCTGGCGCAGCAGCCGGAAGCTCGACGGAACGATACCGCCGGCGGCCCCGGAGTGCTGACCTTCGGCGAGCACCTCGACGCTGAGCACACCAGGCAGCATGCCGCGCAGCGACGTGGTCACCCAGAGCTGGTCGTAGTTGCCGCACTCCGCGTCCAGGCAGACCACGAGCCCGGGATCGCCGATGCGCTCGCGCAGCGCGTCGACGTAGAACGGCAGGTCGTAGCTGCCGCTCTCCTCGCACCCCTCGATGAGCAGCACGCAGCGGCTGTGTTCGACGTCCTCCGCCTGGAGCGCGGCGATGGCAGCGAGAGAACCGAACAGCGCGTAGCCGTCGTCGGCGCCGCCGCGACCATACAGCCGACCGCCTTCGAGGACCGGCTCCCAGGGTCCGAGTCCCGGTCGCCAGCCGTCGAACTCGGGTTGCTTGTCGTAGTGACCGTACAGCAACGCGGTGCCCGCTGCGCCGGTGCCTTCGACCTCGACGAACAGCAGCGGCGTGCGCTCGGGCAGGCGCACCACCTCCGCCGTGAGCCCCTCGACCCCGGCGGCGCGCGCCCACTGCTCGAGCATGGCCACCGCCTGATCCATGTAGCCATGCTCCTGCCAGTGCGGATCGAAAGCCGGCGACTTGTTGGGAATGCGCACGTAGTCGCACAGCGTCGGAACGATGCTCGAATCCCATTGCTCGCTGACGAAGCGGGTGACGTTGCGGCTGTTCATTCGTGTTCTCTGCCGAGACGATGGGACATGGTAGGCGGAGGGATCAGGGTGTGGAAGGTGGTTGGCGTCCGGCCGCCGGAATGCGTCGGGTGTGGAAGGTAGGAGTCTGGCCGCCGGAGTGCGTCGGGTTTGGAAGGTCGCAGGAGTCTGGCCGCCGAGGTGTCGGGTTTGGAAGGTCGGTGGAGTCTGGCCGCCGGGAATCGATTTGCTGCGCGGGGGCGTGTTTGTCGTCGGTGGAGTTCGATCGTAGCCGGGAGCCTGAATGCTCCGCAAATCGATTCCCGGCGTCCGCCGCGACGTCCTTCCACACCCTGGGGCTGGTGGCGCCGTGCGAGCCGCATACGGTATGCGATGCGCATACCCCGCTGAGGAGCGAGTGCAGTGACGGTGGTTCAGGCGGAGGCGGTTGGGCGTCCGAGCGCACTCGACGAGGAATCAACCCGAGGCGTCGGGTGTGGAAGGGCAGGAGTCTGGCCGCCGGGAATCGATTTGCTGCGCGAGGGCGTGATTGACGACGGACTGACTCATCTGTAGCCGGGAGCCTGAATGCTCCGCAAATCGATTCCCGGCGTCCGCCGCGACGTCCTTCCACACCCTGGGGCTGGTGGCGCCGTGCGAGCCGCATACGGTATGCGATTTGCCTACCCCGCTGAGGAGCGGGCGACGGTGGTTCAGGCGGAGGCGGTTGGGCGCGGACGCTCTCGGAAAACACCTTTTCGAATGTTCAGGCTCCCAGCGCCGTCCGAGCCCGTCCGTCTACAACGACGCCCGCTTTCGAAAAGGTGCTTTTCCGGGGGCGTCCGCGCGCACACGACGAGGGATCAACCCGACTAATCGAAGCCACGAACGCAATCGTACCCATGCAGCCAGTCGAACTGCTTCATCGCGATCTCCGGCAGGTAGCGGCTGCCCAGGGCGAGTTTGAAGTTGCGTCGCCACATGTCCCAGCGTTCGCTCAGATGGAATTCCTCGCCCTGGGCCCGGGACGCCAGCTGTACCTTGGCGGTCCTGGGGCGACGATAGCGCTCGTACTCGGCCAGACCCTGGGCGGGATCGTCTTCCCAGCGTTCCAGCATGCGCGACAGCACCCAGGCGTCTTCGATGGCCATGGCGGCGCCCTGGGCAAGGTAGGGGCGCATCGGGTGGCAGGCATCACCCAGCAGGGTGATGGCGCCGCGGGTCCAGGTGGGCAGCGGTTCGCGGTCGTAGATGGCCCAGCGGTAGGCGTCGCCGGCGTGCTCGATGAGCGTACGCACCATCGGGTGCCAGTCGGCAAAGTCCGCGGCGAGCTCCGCCGGGTCGCCGGGCTCGCGCCAGGATTCGCCGGTCCAGCGGTCGGTTTCCACCACGCCGACGAAATTCACCAGCTCGCCGCCGCGCACGTAGTAATGCACGAAATGGCGTTTCGGTCCGAGCCAGGCCGTGGCGGTCGGCGGAATCAGGTTCTTTGGCAGCGCCTCCGTGGGGATCATGGCGCGCCAGGCGAGATGCCCGGTGAAGCGCGGCTCGGCGGCGTCGAACAGACTCGCTCGCACCACGGAGTGGATGCCGTCGCAGCCGACCACCGCGTCGTGATGGATCTGGCCGTCGTCGAACTCGAGCCACGGCCCGTGTGCGTCTTCGCCCGCGGCGCGGCTGCGGTGGCCGGTACGCACGACGACGCCGCGTTCGATGGCACGGTTCAGCAGCAGCGCGTGGAGATCGCCACGGTGCACGTGGTAGTAGGGGGCGCCGTAGCGGGCCTCGGAAAAGCCGCCCAGGGGACGCGAGGCGACCAGGTAGCCCGTGTGCCAGGTGCGCAGGTGAACGGCTTTCGGATAGAACGCGATTTCCGCCAGCGCCGCCTTGAGACCGAGGGCGATGAGCACTTTGGTGGCGTTGGGCGAGAGCTGCACGCCGGCGCCCAGGGCTTCCGGATCGGCGGTCTGTTCGTACACGGTCACGTCGGTGAGACCCGCCTCGCGGCACGCCAGCGCCAGGGTGAGGCCGCCGATACCGGCGCCGGCTATACCGATGGAGGCCATCAGGAGGGTGCGTGGCGCCGCATCAGCTGTCGCGGACCTTCCAGCGGGTGCCGTCGCGGCTGTCCTCGAGTTCGATGCCCTTCGCGGCCAGTTCGTCGCGGATCGCGTCCGCGCGGGCAAAGTCCTTATCGCGGCGGGCCGCGTTGCGGGCGTCGATGAGGGCTTCGACCTCCGCCGCGTCGACGCGGCTGCCGCGCTGAAAGTGGGCGTCCACGGTGCTGGTGAGCAGCCCCAGCAGCCAGCCGCCGGCGAGCAGCTCGTGCTGGTGTGACGACCGTTGTACCGGGTCGGTGGCGCGGTGCACGGCGTCGGCGATGCTGTGCATGGCGGCGAGCGCCTTCGGTGTGTGGAGATCGTCGCACAGCGCGGCCATGACCGGTTCGGGGTAACGCGTCGCGCCCAGGTCGGCGAAATCGCGGCTGGTGATGCTGCGGTCACCCACGTTGGCGCCGTCCCCCACACCGCGCAGCGCCTCGTACAGGCGGTCGAGGCTGCTCGACGCCTGCTCCAGCAGGTCGTTGGAGAACGCCAGCTGCTGACGGTACTGACCCGACAGCAGCGCATAGCGCAGCACCTCGCCGGAATGCCGCTCGAGCAGCTCGTGGATGGTGACGATGTTGCCGAGCGACTTCGACATCTTCTCCTGACCCAGGGTCAGCATGCCGTTGTGCAGCCAGTAGCGGACGTATTCCGGGGCCGAGTTCGCGCAGCGGCTCTGGCTGGCTTCGTTTTCGTGGTGTGGAAAGGTCAGGTCCGAGCCGCCGCCGTGGATATCGATGGTCTCGCCGAGGTGCTTTCTGATCATCGCCGAGCACTCGATGTGCCAGCCTGGCCGGCCGCGGCCCCAGGGGCTGTCCCAGCCTGGCAGATCCGGGGTCGACGGTTTCCACAGCACGAAGTCCTTGGGGTCGCGCTTGTACGGCGCGATCTCCACCCGGGCGCCGTCGATCATGTCTTCGAGGGAGCGGTGGGACAGGCTGCCGTAGTCCGGGTCGGACGGCACGTGGAACAGCACGTGACCGTCGGCGGCATAGGCATGACCGCCGTCGATGAGCTGGCCGATCATCTCGACTATCTCTGCAATGTGCCCGGTGGCGCGGGGCTCGATCGTTGGCGGCAGCGCGTCCAACGCGACCACGTCTTCGCGGTAGGCGGCCGAAAAACGCTCGGCGAGAGCGCCGATGGGTTCGCCGTTTGCCTCGGCGGCCGCGTTGATCTTGTCGTCGATGTCGGTGATGTTGCGCACGTAGACCACGCTGGGGTAGAGCACCCGCAGCAACCGGAACAGCACGTCGAACACCACGGCCGGACGACCGTTGCCGATATGCACGCGGCCGTACACCGTCGGACCGCACACGTACATGGTGACGCGCTCGGGATCGATGGGCTCGAAGCGTTCCTTGCGGCCACTCCGGGTGTTGTGAAGCTGAAGTTCCATGTGCGCTCCGAGGGGGCCTGCTCCGACGCGGCCGCGGAGTATAGGTCAGGCGGGTGCCGAGGTCACCCGAACCACGGCGCCGTCGACCTGCAGATAAAAGCAGCTGTGCCGGTTGGTGTGGCACGCCGGTCCGGTCTGCTCCACCAGCAGGAGCACGGCGTCGCCGTCGCAGTCGAAACGCAGCTCGCACAGCTTCTGGCGATGGCCGGAGGTATCCCCTTTGCGCCACAGCGCCCGGCGGCTGCGCGAGTAGTAGCAGGCGTAGCCCTCCTCGAGTGTGCGCGCGAGGGACTCGCGGTTCATCCAGGCGAGCATGAGCACGTCCTTCGAGTCCGCGTCCTGGGCGATGGCGGGCACCAGGCCCGAGGCGTCGAACTTCAGCGCCCGGACTGCCTCGTCCACGGTCACTTCGTGGCCGACGGCGGCGTGCTCGAGCTCGTCGAACAGGCTCACCCCCGGAACCGCTGTTCCAGATAGCGGAACACGGCGCGCATGGCCATGGCCTCTCCGCCCTCCGGGCGTCCCGGACGGCCGCGGATGTTGAAGGCATTGATGTCGAAGTGCACCCAGGGCACGTCGCCGACGAAGCGCTCGAGAAACAGCGCAGCCGTGACGGCGCCGGCGAACGGTGTCGAGGCGGAGTTCACCACGTCGGCCACCTTGCTCTCGAGCTTGTAGTTGTAGGGCTGGTGCAGCGGCATGCGCCAGACCGGATCGTCGCTCTCGGCGCCGGCCCGATAGATGCCGTCGGCAACCTCGTCGCTGTTGCTGAACATGGCCGAAATCTCGGCGCCCACGGCCGAGCGCGCAGATCCGGTCAGGGTGGCGAAGTCGACCATCAGCGCCGGTCCTTCCTCGGCGGCCAGGGCCAGCGCATCGCACAGCACCAGGCGGCCCTCGGCGTCCGTGTTGTCGATTTCCACCGTCAGGCCCTTGTACGTCGGCAGCACGTCGCCGGGCCGGAAGGCGTTGCCGGAAATGGCGTTCTCCACCGCCGGGATCAGCAGCCGCAATCGTACGGGCAGCCGCTCGGCCATGATCAGCTGGGCCAGTCCGAGCACCTGGGCGGCACCGCCCATGTCCTTCTTCATACTGCGCATGCCGCTGGCGGGCTTGATGTCGAGACCGCCGCTGTCGAAGCACACGCCTTTCCCCACCAGAACCACGAGGGGGTGCGCGGGGTCGCCCCAGCGGATGTCGATGAGTCGTGGTTCGTCGTCGGCTGCGCGGCCGACGGCGTGGATCGCGAACAGATTGCGGTCGAGCAGCTCGTCGCCCACCGCGATGCTGCACTCGGCGTCGTGGACCTGCGCCAGCTGATCGGCCTCCGCCGCCAGATGCGAGGGCAGCATGTCGGCGGCCGGGGTGTTGATCAGATCTCGCACCAGCCCGATGGCGGCGGCGAAGTTGGCCAGCCTGGTGCCATCGTGGCTGGCTTCGAGCAGCAGCCGGGCCGGCTCCCGGATCGCCGACCGGTAGCGCTGGTACTGATAAGCACCCGCGGCCCAGCCGATGAGCTGCAGTTCGGTGACGGGACCTGCCATGCGGTACACGCCCGGGCCGAGAGTCAGCGGCAGCGCCCCCAGCGTTTCCAGGGAATCACGGCCGTCCCACCCGGCGGCCACCGCGGCCGGTCGGCCCGCGTCATCCGGCAGCCACACGCTCTGACCGGGTTTCGCCAGGAAGACCGCGCGCTCGACCCAGCGACGCTGAACGTCCGGCAGGCTCTCGCGCCACGACTCGAGATCGTCGCCGCGCACCAGGTGGATCGGGTACACGGGTTCGTCCGTGGCGGTCAGGAAAACGTCTGTCATCTGCGGTCCGGGTCACGCCTCGTTGATGGTCGGCACGATGGTCTATGATGCGTCGTTCTGGCGCAAGGCGGGGACGACCATGCGGGTTCGGTTCGTGGTGGCAATGACGTTGACGCTCTGCTGCCTGGCAGCGGCGCCCCTCCAGGCGGCTACGAGCAAGCCGATGCTGCTCGGCAAGCACTGGATGGCGATCACCGGCAAGCCGCTGGCGGCGACAGCGGGAGCGCGCATGTTCCAGCAGGGCGGCAACGCGGTGGATGCGGCGTGCGCGATGCTCGGTGCCACTTCCACCATGTGGGACGTGTTGAGCTGGGGTGGCGAGACCCAGGCGCTCATCTACCATCCGCAGCGCAAGAAGGTCATCGCGATCAACGCGCTGGGTGTTGCTCCCAGCGGGGCCACCCCCGAGTTCTTCCGAGAGAGCGGCATGGAGGTACCTCCGGAGTTCGGTCCGCTGGCGGCGGTCACGCCCGGTACGCCCGGCGGCCTGCTGGTGATGCTGGCGGAGTTCGGCACGATGAGTCTGGCGGAAGTGCTGGCGCCGTCGGTCGAAATGGCCGAGGGCTATCCCATGGAGGCCCAGACCGCGAACTCCATCGAGCGCATGAAGGAGGAGATCCGCCAGTGGCCGGCGTCGCGGAGGCTGTTCCTCGTGCACGAGGGCAAAGCGCGCGAGGCACCTCACCCGGGCGAGATCTTCCGGCAGCCGGACCTCGAGCGGACCCTGCTGAAGCTGATCGAGGCGGAACGGCAGGCGCTGGACGCCGGCGCGACCCGCAAGGAAGCCATCTACGCCGCCTACCGGCGCTTTTACGAGGGCGACATCGCCGAGGCGTTCGTCGCCGGTTCCCGGGCCGTGGGCGGGCTGCACACCCGCGAGGATCTGGCCGACTGGCAGGTCTACATCGAGGAGCCGGTGTCCGTCGGCTATAAGGGCATCGAGGTGTTCAAACTGGATTCCTGGGTGCAGGGCCCGGTGATGCTGCAGGCCCTGAACATGGCGGAGCGTGTCGACCTTGCCGCCATGGGCTACAACAGCGCCAACTACGTGCATACGCTCTACCAGATCATGAACCTCGCCTTCGCCGACCGGGACTTCTACTACGGCGATCCCTACTTCCCGCCCCAGGAACCCATGGCCGGTCTGCTCTCCAAGGACTATGCGGCGGCGCGCCTTGCGGCACTGAACCGCGAACGCAACGATCCGCTGGTCAAGCCCGGCAACCCCTACGACTTCCAGCCCGGCGACAACCCGTTCCTTCACTATCTGAACGCGTGGACCAACGCGGTCGACGAGTCCGCGGGCATCATGCCGCCGTGGCAGCAGGCGCGCGCCGCGCCGCCGCGCGGCGTCGATTCGCGTCACGACGAGCAGTTCCTCGCCGGCACCACGTCGATCCAGGCGGCCGACGCCGACGGCTGGGTGGTGTCGGTCACGCCCTCCGGCGGCTGGATTCCCGCAGTGGTGGCCGGCGAGACCGGAATCGGCATGAGCCAGCGGATGCAGAGCTTCGTGCTCGATCCGGCGCAGAACCCCTACAATGTGGTCGAGCCGGGCAAGCGCCCGCGGGCGACCCTCACTCCCGGCATGGCGCTCAAGAACGGCAGGCCCTACCTGTCGTTCGCCGTCCAGGGCGGCGACTCCCAGGACCAGAACCTGCTGCAGTTCTTTTTCAACGTCGTCGAGTTCGGCATGAACGTCCAGGAGGCGGTGGAAGCGCCGAACTTCTGGAGCTTTCAGCTGCGCAATTCGTTCGGCGATCATCGCGCCCAGCCGGGCCGGCTGCTGCTCAACGAGAAGATGCCGGCGTGGGTGAGGGCGGAGCTGGCGGAACGGGGCTACGACCTCGAATTCCGCGACCGCACCTCGGGGCCGATCACCGCCATCGAGATCGATCAGGAGAGCGGCGTGCTCATGGGCGGCGCCAGCGACTTCGGCGAGGATTACGGCATCGGCTGGTGATCGCCGTCATTGCGCGATGGCGGCTTCGACCAGGCGCTCCACAAGAGCCGCGGCAATCCAGGCCGCCGGCGGGATCACGCCGTAGAAAAGAATCCGCGAGACCATGGCGACGTTGACCGGCCAGGTGTAGGCCTGTCTGGCCCGCTCGCGGCGCTGCAGCAGTCTTTCCAGGCCTTCGATGGATTCGTCGTCGAGGGTCTTCGGTGCGGCTCCGATCAGCCCGTCCAGTTCCCTCAGCTCCTGCTGCCGCAGGGCGCGCAGCCGATTGTGCAGCGAGGCCATGGGCAGAAGCAGCAGAACCAGCCCCGCCGGTACCGCGACAAGCAGTGCATACAGGTAGTTTCCGGCGCGGAACGTCGCGTCGATGGACTGCACGGTGGAGAGTACCAGGGCGCCGACCACGAGCAGCAGGTCGCCCATGAGCACCATGGTCAGCGGGCCGCCCGCGAGGAACTCTCCAAGGGAACCGATCGGAAGATTGAATGCCATCGCGTAGACGGCCCCCAGGGCAGCGCCGAGCACCAACCTCGACAGTGGTGGCTGCGTCCGGATGGCGAACTCGGGCTGCGGCAGCAGGTCGTCTACCCGACCGAGCAGCATTGCTGAGCGCTGCTCGGCGTAGCCCCAACTGGTGATCATGTATGGGGGCAGGAGAATGAGCAGCACGTTGATGCCGATGAGCTGGCGCAGCGACGAAAAACCGGTCGGAAGGCTCGGCGGCGCGAATGCGCCCACCAGCAGCAGCGCAGCGGCGATTGCCGTCAGCAGGGAGAGCCCGGCCACCAGCGGCGCGCGGCGATACTTCAGAAACATGACCTTCCCGCGCGCACCTGCACGATCTGCGGGCGGATCAGCGTTGCTCGACGACCGCCCACGGGCTCACACCATCTTGACCGGAATGTCTCCGAGCCCCAGATTGTTGCGCTCGAGAATCCGGTCCGCCCGGTAGCTGGAACGCACCAGCGGTCCGGCGGCCACTTCCAGGAAGCCGAGGCCGAGGCCGCACTGCCGGTAGCGTTCGAAGTCCGCGGGCGGCACCCAGCGCTCCACCGCCAGATGGTTGAGGGTCGGGCGCAGGTACTGGCCGAGGGTGAGGATGTCCACGCCGTGGGCGCGCAGATCGACCATGGCCCGTTCGATTTCCGCGTCGGTCTCGCCGAGCCCGAGCATGAGGCTCGACTTGGTGAGGATCTCCGGACGGTGCGCCTTGGCATGGGCCAGCACGTCGAGAGTCTGCTGGTAGCCGGCCCTCGGGTCACGCACCACGTGGGTGAGTCGTTCCACGGTTTCCAGATTCTGCGCAAACACCTCGAGGCCCGAATCCACCACAGTCTCCACCGCCTCCCGGTCGCCCGAGAAATCCGGGGTCAGTGCTTCCACCGCGGTGAGGGGATTGACCCGCTTGATGGCGCGGATGCAGGCGGCGTAGTGGGCGGCGCCGCCGTCTTCGAGGTCGTCCCGGTCCACCGAGGTGAGCACCACGTAGCGCAGTCCCATCAGGCGCACGGACTCCGCGGCGTGGGCAGGCTCCTCGGCGTCGAGCCAGCCCCGCGGGTTGCCCGTATCCACCGCGCAGAAGCGGCAGGCGCGCGTGCAGACGTCGCCCATCAGCATGATGGTGGCGGTGCCGTTGTTCCAGCACTCGCCGATGTTTGGGCAGTGGGATTCCTCGCAGACCGTGGCCAGCCGATGTTCCTTCACCGTGCGGCGCACCGCCTCGTACTTCTCGCCGCCGCCGAGACGAACCCGCAACCACGGCGGCTTGCGGCCGCTCGGTCCGACCGGTTCGCCACTGCGCTTGATACCGTCCTTGATGGCGGAAACGCCGCGGGCATTGCGGAACTTTTGACCACTTTTTATGACGTCGCTCATGGCGGCAATTGTAGCGTGGCGCCGGACGCATTGCCTGCCGGCTCCGCGCCGTCTACGCTCTGCGGTTCAGGGGAGGAGACCACGATGCCAACGGATCGACCGAGGTGACACCGGAGGACCGGCCGGCGATATCGGCGCGGGTGCGCTGGCTGTACGGCATCGGCGCTGCCGCCTACGGGGTCAAGGACAACGGCTTCTCCTACTTCCTGCTGTTCTACTACAACCAGGTCCTCGACCTTCCCGGCGCCTACGCCGGCCTGGCGATCCTCATCGCCATGCTGTTCGACGCCATCTCCGATCCGGTGGTGGGGATCTGGTCGGACAACACCCGCTCGCGCTGGGGTCGACGGCACCCGTTCATGTACGCCTCGGCGTTTCCGGTGGCATTCGTCTACTTTTTTCTCTGGAATCCGCCGGAGCTGTCCGAGTTCGGTCTGTTCATCTATCTCACCGTGGCCAGCGTGCTGGTCCGGTTCTTCATCACCCTGTACGAGATCCCGTCCAGCGCCATCGTCGCCGAACTCACCGACGACTACGACGAGCGCACCCGGATGCTCGGCTACCGTTACATGATGGGTTGGTATGGCGGGCTGTTCATGGCGGTCTTGAACTGGGGCGCGTTCATGGTGATCTGGGGTGCCGCGGACGAAACTACCTATCGGGTCTACGGCAGCATCGGCGCGGTGGTGATTCTGGTCGCCATCATCGGCTCGTCGGCCGGACTGCATCGCTACATCCCCTACCTGCAGCCGCCGCCGTCACGGTCGTCCTACCGGCTCTGGGACCTGTTCGGCGACCTCAGGGAGACCCTTGCCAACCGCAACTTCGCGGCGCTGTTCCTGGCCGGACTGTTCGCCGCGGTGGGCGCCGGCATCGCCACCAACTTCGATACCTACATCGTCACTCAGTTCTGGGAGTTCGATCCGGACCAGTGGCGCTGGGTCATCGCGTCCCTGTTCGTCTCCGCCATCGTGCCGCTGTATCTGGCGCCGCGCCTCACCGCGCGCTGGGACAAGAAGCGCAGCGCCATGGGCATCTACGGGTTCCAGATCGTCTTCGCCGCGCTCCCCGTGCTGCTGCGCCTCGCCGGCTGGTTCCCGGAGAACGGCAGTCCCTGGCTGTTCCCGCTGATCTGGGCCCATACCGTGATCAATGTGGCGGTGGTGGTGATGTTCGGCGTATTGCAGTCGTCGATGCTGGCCGACATCGTCGAGCACAGTCAGATGTCCACCGGGCGTCGCGAGGAGGGGCTGTTCTTCGCCTCTCGGTCATTCGCCCAGAAGGCCACCTCCGGGGTCGGGGCGTTCATCGCCGGCATCGCGCTCGACATCATCCAGTTTCCGCGCGGCGCCGCTCCGGGCACCGTGGATGCCGACACCATCTGGCAGCTCGGCTTCGTCTACGGTCCGGTGCTGATGATTTTCTACCTCATGGCGCTTACCGCCATTGGTTTCTACCGCATCACCCGCGGCGGCCACGACCAGCGGGTGAGCGTGCTGCGCGGAACCGCCGCACCGACGCCGCGGATCAGTGACTGACGGTCGGTCTACCGGTCACCCCGATGGACGCTGCCGATGACCGAAGCCGCCGGATCTTCTTCGAGCTCCATCAGGACCTGCCGCGGGAGGCCCCGGGCAACCGGGCGAGTACCGAGCGGGCCCTGGGGCTGGTCGCCGAACGCCTGCCGGCGTCGACCATCCGCCGCGTGCTCGACGTCGGCTGCGGTCCGGGACAGCAGACGCTCGATCTGGCCGCGCTGCTGCCGCGCGCCGGCATCATCGCCGTCGACCTGCATGCATCCTACCTGGCCGAGGTGCGCCGGCGCGCGGCCGGCGCCGGGCTGGCCGCGCGCATAGCCCCCGTGCGCGCCGACATGGGCCGGCTGCCGATCGCACCGGCGAGCATCGATCTGGCGTGGTGTGAAGGCGCTGCATACATCGTCGGCCTTCAAGCGGCGCTCGCCGCCTGGCGTCCGCTGCTGCGGGGCGGCGGCGCAGTCGCCTTCACCGATGCGGTGTGGCTCGGTGGCGATCGCCCTGAGCGGGCGCAGGCGTTCTGGGCCGAGTATCCCGGCATGACGGACCGTGCCGGCGTGCTGGCGCAGCTCGAACGGGCCGGATTCGAGCCGCGATCGCCGTTCGTGTTGCCGTCGGAAGCCTGGTGGGACGACTACTACCGTCCGCTGGCGGCGCGCATCGATCTTCTTGCCTGGCGCTACGTCGATGATCCGGTGGCGCAGCGGGTGCTGGAAGCCCACCGGGAGGAGATCGACCTGTTTCGTGCGCACGGCGATTGTTACGGATACGCGTTCTTCGTGGGGCACAGAGCCGCGCGCTGAGCCTCGATTGCTCAGGACTCCCCAGTGGGATCCGGATCGGCCGGAACCTCGCCGACCCGGATCAGGATCCACCGCGTCAGCACCGGCCCGACGAGTTCGAACACCACGGTCGAGCCGAGCACCACCGGGAGGATCACTCCACCGGCATCCGGAAACCGCTGCACGGCGAGCAGCGCCATGCCGATTGCGAGCCCGGCCTGCGGCAACATGGCCAGCCCCATCCAGCGGCGCATGGTCGGCGGGGCGTCGCCGAGGCGTCCGCCGATGCCGGCGCCGACCAGCCGGCCGAGAATGCGCAGGAGCACGTAGCCGATCAGGAGGGGGCCGGTCTGTGCCAGCGCGTCGAATGGCAGCGCGGCGCCGGCGAGCAGGAAGAACAGGATCAGGAACGGCCACTCGATTCCCTCGATCACCATGAACGGACGGTTGTGGTGGCGCGCGAGATTGGCGACCACGGTCCCCAGGACCATCGCCGACAGGATGTAGGAAACGCCGAGCCAGTCGGCGATCCCGGCGCACAGCAAAACCACGCCGAGCGCTTCCGCCTGGGTCGGCTCACCCGGGCGAATCCGCCCGGTGAGGTAGGACATCGGCAAGCCGAGCAGCACGCCGAGCAGCATGGCGCCACCGACTTCCCAGAGACCGGCCAGGACGATCCCGGTGACGCCGTCATGCCCCGCCACGACCTGAGCGGCGGCCAGCAGCAAAGTGAAGACCAGCAGGCCCCAGGCATCGTCGATCGCGGCGACGCCGAGCAGCGTCTCCGAGAATTCGCCTTCCGCGTGGTATTCCCGAACGACGTCGACGGTGGCTGCCGGGTCCGTTGCGGTGGATATCCCGGCGAGCAGCAGGGCGACCTCCGGCGCCACGCCGAAGGCCATCAGTCCCAGGAACATGAGCACCGGGGTGCCGATCACCACGCCCCCGGACACGGTGAGGACCACCCTGCCGAGCCTGGCGAGCCGGGCTCGGGTCAGGTTCTGGCCGAGCAGAAAGCCGATCATCGCCAGCGCCACGTTGGTCAGTAGCCCAAACCAGTCCCCGGTAAACGGCGGCAGCCAGTCGAGCGCGGATGGGCCGACGAGGAAGCCCGCCACCAGCAGCAGCGTGACCCGCGGTAGCGGCGTGTGACGCCCGGCGAGATCCGCCAGCAGGCCCAGCAGAAACAGGCCGCCGATCGTCATCAGGATCTGGGCGGTCGCGATGTCGTCGGTCATGGCGGTCTCGACGGCCGTCAGCGGCGCGCCGGCGCCGGGAGGCGCGGTGTCGCTGGTCTCATGGTGCCGTCAGGCGTGCGGCGAGCGCGTCGAGGGCGGCGTCGCTGGTGTCCTCGAGGCGGAACGGCGGGTGCGCACGCTCGCCGGCGACGATGTCGCGCAGGCTCGCCGCGACCCCGGCGGGGTCTTTGCCCGCGAAACCCATCGGCCCGGCGTGGCACGTCAGGCAGGCGTCGACGGAAGGCGCTGGCGCCTGTCCCTGGGGCGATTGCGCGGCCTCGGCCGCGGCGGGTCCGGCACCGGAATCGCAGGCGAACAGGGTTGCCATGACCAGCGCGATCAGGCTGTGGCTCAGGATCTTCATCAAGCAGTACTCCGTTTGTAGCGTCAGTGTTTCGTGAACCACGACTGTTCGGTGAGGGCGCCAAGCACCGCGCGGCGGCTGATCATCCCCACCGGACGGTCGTCGACCACGACCGGGCAGCGGTGAATCGAGCTGTCGGCGAACAGCTCGGCGGCGTCCATGAGGCTGTCGTCCGGGCTCATGGTCTGCACGTCGCGAGTCATGCAGCGCGATACCGGCCCGCCGCTCTCGTCGTGATATCCCGCCTGCATCACGGTACGGATGCAGTCGCGCTCGGTGAGAATGCCGACGAGGCGGCCCGAGTCGTCGATCACCGGCATGGCGGAAATGTCGCGGTCGATCATCATCCGCACGGCACGCAGGAGCTCGGTGGCCTGATGAACGGTCACCGGTTCCGGCTGCATGTAGTCGCGTACCCGCAGGGTTGGCATGGTCATGTGCGCCTCCTCAGACTCCGAAATCGTCGAGCAGGATGTTGTCCCGGTCCACGCCCAGGTCATCGAGCATGGTCATCACCGCCCGGGTCATCACCGGCGGTCCGCAGAGGTAGTACTCGACCTCTTCCGGGGACGGGTGGTTCGCCAGGTAGCGCTCGAGCAGCACGCGGTGGATGAAGCCGGTGGGGCCATCCCACGACTCCCCTTCGGGTTGCGATAGCGCCGCGCAGTAGCTGAAGTTCGTGCAGCGTCGGGCCAGCGCCTCGAATTCCTCGCGGTAGCAGAGTTCGCGAACGCTGCGGGCACCGTACCAGAAGCTCGCACGGGCCTCCGGACGCTCGCCAAGCAGCCCGAGAATCATGGACCGCATCGGCGCGATCCCGGCGCCGCCGCCGACGAAGATCTTTTCGTTCGTGCTGTCGCGCAGATGGAAGCTGCCGAACGGGCCGGACACCGCGACGCGTGCGCCGGCTTCCAGAGTGAACGCCCAGGAGGATACCCGCCCGGGTGGCGCGTCTTCCGGCGCCTGGGGCGGCGGCAGGGCCAGGCGGATCACCAGCTTGAGGACGCCGTGCTCTCCCGGATGGCTCGCCAGGGAATAGGCGCGCAAAGTGCGCTCGCCAACCTCCACGGCGAGCGATGAGACCGGCTCCCAGTCGTCGCGAAACGCCTCGGGGACGGCGACGTCGGCGAGCTCGACGTGACCGGGCGGTGCCGCCAGCAGCACGTAGTCGCCGGGTCGGTAACCGAGACTCTCGCCCGCCGGCAGGCGCAGGGTGAGTTCCTTCAACAGCGGCGCGAGGAAGCGACTCTCCGCCAGCGTGGTCTCCCAGGGCCGCGCCGCCAGGATCTGCGGCGGGACTTCGACCTCGAGATCGTCGCGCAGCGTCACCATGCATGCCAGACGCACGCCGGCGGCGGCGTCGCGGCGGCGGATGTGGTTGGCCTCCGCCGGCAGCAGGGGACCAGCGCCGCTCAGCACCCGGACGCGGCACTGGCCGCAGCTGCCGCGGCCACCGCAGGCAGCGGGCAGCACGATGCCGGCATCGGCCAGAGACCACAGCAGCCGGTCACCGGAGTTCGCAGACACGGTGCGCTGCCCGTTGAGGTCGATGCTGACGGCGCGCCGGGGGATCATCAGGTGACGGGCGAACAGCACCACGGCTGCCAGGGCCACGGCGATGGTGGTGAACAGCAGCATGGCGGTGGCGACCATCATGCTGTGCTCCGCTAAGGCGGCGACAGAGCCGCAGGGTCCCGGCGCAGCCGCTGCAGCAGCGGCCCGTAGCCCTCGGGCCCCGCCCAGCGGCGGATCAGGCCACCCACCGCTTCACTGGTCACCGAAGCGCCGGATATCAGGTGTACCTGGAAATTGCCGGCTTGCGGATTCTTGACGACGGTCACGCGTACGTCGCCGGCGTCATCGACGAGACGTTTGCCCGCCCACTCCGCCAGCCAGCGCGGATCTTCAATTCGGTCTCCCACGCCGGGTGTCTCGCCGTGGCGGTAAATGATCAGTTCGGCCACCGTATTGAGGTCGGGTTCGAGGGCCAGATAGCCGTAGATCGTGGACCACATGCCCGCACCGTCCACCGGCACGACCAGCCTTGCGAGGCCGCCGTCCCGCCACACCAGGTAGGCGGGCACGTAACGCGCTGCGATGCCTGCGGTCCGGTCCGCGCTCGACCAGTGGTCGTATCCCCAGGCGGTCGTCATGGCCGGCGCGCTGGTGAAGACTGCATCGCTCAGGTCGATGATCCTGGCGTCCAGAGCCAGGAACGTGGTGACTACCTGGTCGTCGTCCATGTCTGCGGTGTCGATCCCGGCTGCTCGGAGGATCGATCGGTTGCGGTCGATCTGCGCGTAGGCCTTCTGCATCGGCTGCAGCAGATAGACCGACGTGGCGACCATGGCCGAACACACCAGGGCCACGGCTGCGACGGTCAGCAGCGCGCGGCTGGTACTCTCGTTTTTCAAGCCCGCCTCCGGGGCATGCGCGGAGCCGGCATGGTGACAAGCCGCTCGCCCGAGCGCCTTACGTACAACCCCCGATGCCTGCGTCAGGGCGCCCTGTTAGATTCCGCCACTGATGCTAAAGGTACGGGGAAGGCATGGGAACAACGCGGCGCGCGCTGGTCGTCCTGTGGTTGCTGAGCGCACCCGCTGTCGCCATGGCAGTGGAATCGACGTGCGGTGCCTGCCACGCCACCGTACTTGAGGCGGGCCACAGCCACCCGCTGGCGGGAACCCGCGAGGGGGCGCCCGCCTGCGCGGACTGCCATGTGCAGGCTGAAGTCCATGCTGCGAATCCGCTGGGCGCGAGCACCATGATGACCTTCGCCGACGAAGCCGCTCGCGCACGCTCCGATGCCTGCGCCGGCTGCCATGCATCGGCCCATCCGCGCCGGGGCACGAGTCCGCACCAGCAGGCCGGCGTCGCCTGCAACGACTGTCATGTAACCCACAGCCCCGCGACGCCGGATAGCGCACGGTTGCTCCCGGCGGGCTATCAGGACCTCGATGCCGCTTCTGCGACCTGTGTGGCCTGTCACGAAGCGGTGTTCACGCAATTCGCCTTCAACGAACGCCATCGGCTGGCGGAGGGGTCCGTGACCTGCGTGTCCTGTCACGACCCGCACGACGCCGAGCCGCGTTCGCTGCTCGGGCACGCCGGGGAATCGCGCTGCGTTTCCTGTCACCGGTCCGCGGCGGGTCCGTTCGTGTTCGAACACTCGGCCTCGCGCGTAGACGGGTGCGGTTCCTGTCACGAACCCCATGGCAGTCCCAACCGGCATCTGCTGACCCATCAGCAGGTCGGTGAGCTGTGCTACTCCTGCCACGTGTTGGTGCCGCAGTTCCACATCGGCTTCGCACCCGGCGCGCCCGCGCGCTTCGGCCAGGATTCCGTGTGCACCAACTGCCACACGGCGATCCACGGATCGAACTTCGATCGGAACTTCCTGAGGTAGATGGTGGTGAGAACTCCAGTGCATACCGACCGCTCTCGATGGACGCGTCACGCCGCGCTGGTGCTCGGCGTGGCCGCCGTGCCGGTCTCTGTCCCTGGTTCGGCGGCAGCCGCCGTCAGCGGAGAAGTCAATCTGGGTTGGCGGGAGGTGTGGATCGACGGGGACCGCGCCAAGTACCGTCAACACGTCAACCTCGACGACGGCCCGCGGCTGCTCGATCTCGGATTCGACTGGGCCGCTGATCCGGACCGGCAGTCGGATACTCTCGCGCCGGACCGCTTCGAGCTGCGTCTCGACGATCTCGGCGGCGACCCCTACGAAAGCATTTCCGTTCGCGCCGAGCGCAGCGGTAGCTATCGCGCGCGCTACCGCCGGAACGAGTCGGACTACTTTTACGAAGACGTGCTGGTGCTGCCGGAGAACGCGAGCGTCGAAGGATCCACCGGGGGCGATTTCCGCCACTTCGACTTCCGGCGCGTCCGCGATACCGTTTCGCTCGCCGTCGACGCCTCGGATCGGCTTGCGCTGCAGTTCGACATCGACCGCTACCGCAAGCGCGGTGAGAGCACCACGGTCATGGACATCGAGCGCGAGGAATTCGAGCTCGACGCTCCGCTGGACGAGACCATGGAATCGGTATCTGCGGGTATCAGCTACGCCTGGGATACGGTGAGCCTGACCCTGACCGAGCGCTACACCCGCTTCGACTACGGCTCCTCCATGTTCCTGCCCGGCCTTTCCACGGGCTCGGACCCGGGCGCGCCCACGGAGCTCGAGTTCTTCTTCCTCGATCAGCCCTACGATCTGCGCAGCTGGGAGCATCGCCTCGATCTGCGGGCGCGGCCTTCGCCGAAGCTCGACGTCGGCGTCAGCGTGCTGATCGGCGACATGGATCTCGATCTCGAGGCGGCGGAACGTTCTCAGGGCACGGACTTCGCCGGCAATCCCTTCAACCGCAACTTTCAGGGCGATGGCGACATCGATCAGGATCGACTGCTGATCGAGTTGAGCGCGGGCTACCGGGTGAGCGAACGGGTCGGGCTGTTCGGCAGCATCCGTGTCGCCGAGCTGGACCAGAACGGTTCATCCGCCTTCGGGTCAGGAGCCCTCAGCGGATCTGGAGCCGTCAGCGAACTGGAAGCCGTCAGCGACTGGAAAATCGATACCTCCCGTTTCGAGGCCGGCGTGGAGTTCGCGCTGCGGCGCGGCATGCTGCTGGCCGCGGGGGCGACGGTGGAACGCCGTGACGTGACGTCCAGGCAGGCCGACGCCAGCGTCGAGGACCTGGCGGACGTGGATACCGATTCTGAAGGCTATTTCCTGCGCTGGTCGTACCGGCCGTCGCAACGCATCGATCTGTACGCGGCGCTGGAGCAGGACAGCGTGGACGATCCGTTTACTCTGGCTTCACCCACGGATTCCATCCGCTACCGTCTGCGTGGCCGGTTCCGTTGGGACAACGGCTTCACGTCCAGTGTCGGCTATCTGCGCGCCGAGCGTGACAACGACAATTCCGGGTGGCGATCGGACACGGATCAGCTGGACCTGCGGATCGGTTACCAGGGCGAACGCCTGACGGTATCCGCGGGGGTGTCCCGGGTCGAGCTGAGCCGTTCCGTCGACGCGCTGGTGCTCGGCGGCTTCACGCCGACGCTGTTTGCCATCGACTACGGCGCCGAGGCCGACTTTGCCGACCTGGCCGTGAGCTGGCGCGTCGCGCCGACGTTGACCGTCGGTGCCAGCGGGCGCCGCTACGATAACTCCGGCAGCTTCGCGGTGGATCGCGACGATGCCCGGCTGTTTCTGCGCGGCAGTCTCGGCGCCGGCTACCAGTGGGGTCTGGAATACCGGCGCATCGACTTCGCCGAGGGCGGCATCGAGGAATTCGATGCCGATATCGTCGAACTCTCGGCCGGCATCCGCTGGTAGGCCCGCCGCTCAGGCGTCGCCGAGACCGTCCAATCGCGCCACCCGGTCGATGAGTTCTTCCATCCGGGTGCTGTAGCCCCACTCGTTGTCGTACCAGCTGATCACTTTGACCAGGCTGCCGGCGATCACCTGGGTGAGGCCGGCGTCGAAGATGCTCGAGTGGCCGTCACCGATGACGTCGCTGGAGACGATGGGGTCGGTGCAGTACGACAGAATTCCGCGCAGCGGGCCTTCCGCGGCGGCGGCCTGCATGGCCGCGTTGATCTCCTCCACCTTCACCGATCGTTTCAGCTCCACGGTGAGATCGACGAGACTGCCGTCCTGAACCGGAACCCGGATGGCCATGCCGTCGAGACGACCTTTCAGTTCCGGGATGACCAGGCCGATGGCCTTGGCCGCGCCGGTGGAGGTCGGCACGATGTTGGCGGCCGCGCTGCGCGAGCGCCGCTTGTCCTTGTGCGGGGCGTCGATCAGGCGCTGGTCCGAGGTGTAGGCGTGCACGGTGGTGAGCAGCCCGCGCTCGACGCCGAACTGCTCGTGCAGGACTTTCACCACCGGTGCGGCGCAATTGGTGGTGCAGCTCGCGTTGCTGATGATGCGGGTGTCGGCGGTGACGACGTGATCGTTCACCCCCATCACCAGGGTCGCATCCAGCGGGTCCTTGGTCGGCACGGTGAGCAGCACGCGTTTGGCCCCCGCCTCGAGGTGCCACTCGAGTTCGGCCACCCGGCGGAACTTGCCGCTGCTCTCGACCACGTAGTCCGCGCCCAGCTCGCGCCAGGGCAGCTTGCTCGGGTCCGGCTCACGCAGGATCTGGAACGGGTCGCCGTCGATGACCATGGTGTCGCCTTTGAGCTCGACGGTGCCCTGATAGGTGCCGTGGATGCTGTCGTACTTGAAGGCATAGGCCAGATCGTCGGGATCCGCGAGGTCGTTGACGGCGACGATGTCGTAGTGGCGGCGCAGCTTGGCGATGCGGGCGACGGTCCGGCCGATCCGGCCGAAGCCATTGATGGCAATCTTCGGTGGTGACACGCAAGTACTCCTGGTTCGTTGAATGGCGGTGGGTTCAGATCTGCGGCGGGCCCGGCCGGATTTCCTCGGCGTCAATCCGCTTCATGTCGGCAGGCCGCTGCCTGCCTGCCCGGTCGGTACACCGCCTTCGATCGCGTCGGCCAGATGACGGCAGGCGTCAGTGGCTGTGAAGATCCCCGCCAGATCGCCGTCCCGGGTTATCAGGACCGCACCGATGTGCCGCTTGGTCATGTTGCGCAGCACGTCCACCAGCGGTGTGTCTCCTTCCACAACGTAGGGATTGTCGATCATCACGTCAGCCACGGTCAGCTCGCGCGGCTCGGGATAGTCGAACTCCGGTCCCAGCATCAGCTTGATGTCGCGGTCGGTGATCAGCCCCACGAGCTTGCCGCTGGATATCGCGGGCAGGTGCCGGACCTTGTGCTCGAGCATGAGCTTGCGCGCTGCCAGCACCTCGGCCTGCGCATCGATGGCGTAGGGAAATGGCGTCATGACCCGGCGAATCGGGAGGTCCACTGGAGCAATCCTGCTTAACGGGAGGTTGAGTTTACTATGCTGCCGGGCCGCGGTCGTGGCGGCGTTTGCACTCAACCTTCGGCCTGAATGGTTCGCAGGTGTTCGACCAGGGCATCGATGCGCGCTCGTGCATCTGTCGCCGAGCCCTCCTGCAGCTGGAACTGCCAGCCCCAAACCGGCATGTCCGGCGTGCCGTGGGCGGCCCGTGGGGCGCGGCCGTCGATCACGTCGACGACCCAGCCGCGCGGGAACGACCCCCTTCTGACGGCGATCGTCCGCAGGTCGGGCAGGGCGGCGGCGAGAGCGGGCGCGACCGGGCCGTCGCCGTCGCCTTCCGCGCCGTGGCAGCTGGCGCAGTAGCCGAGATACAGGTTACGGCCGTCGTAGGAGTCTGGGGCATCGCTCGCCTCGCAGGCGGCGGCCCCCAGCAGCAGAATGGCGAATGCGGCGCCGGCCAGTTGCGTTTGCGCGTTCATGCAGCACTTCCTTTGAACCGCGGTCAGAATCCGGCTGATCGGTGGCGCCTGCAATCCGTAGTTCCCCTTGGCGCTGTTAGTACGCGGTTTCCACCATGCCGGAGCGCATCCGACCGGCGTAAGTTGGACCTCGAACATAGAGGGGAAGTCCCATGTCACGTTATGCCATCGGGATGTCGCTGGTTCTGCTGGCCGGATGCGGCAGCGAGTTCGCCCTCCCGGAAGGCGACGTTCAGCGGGGCCGTGAGGCCTTCGTCGCGCTGCACTGCAATTCCTGCCACTCCGTCGGAGACGTCGAACGGGTCGACGCCGGGCACTCGCCGGCCATCGACAAGAAGCTGGGCGGCGCGGTCACCCGCGTCAAATCCTACGAAGATCTGGTGACCTCCATCATCAATCCGTCGCACCGGCTGTCCCTGAGTTATCCGGAGGAGCGGTCAGAGATCGCGTACGCTGACGGCCGCTCGCGGATGCCGAACTACAACATTGTCATGACTGTTCAGCAGCTGGTGGATCTGGTCGCGTTTCTGCAACCGGAGTACCAGGTGCGGCTGCCGAGAAGCGATTACCCGATCTACTATCCCTGATCCGTTTCTGCGTCGTCTATGGCTTCGGCCGGGTCGCTCTGGAACTGCAGCGAGTGCAGCCGGTAGTAGAGACCCTGGCGCGCCAGCAGTTCTTCGTGGGTGCCGAGTTCCTCGATGCGCCCATGGTGCAGCACCAGCACCCGATCGGCCTCCTGAATGGTCTGCAGCCGGTGCGCGATGATGATCGACGTGCGCCCGACGGTGAGCTGCTTCAGCGCATCCTGAATCAGCAGCTCGGTCTCGGTGTCGATGCTCGCCGTCGCTTCGTCGAGCACCAGTATCTCCGGGTCTGCGGCGAGTACCCGGGCGAACGCGAGCAGCTGGCGCTGGCCCTGGGACAGGTTCTGGCCGCGCTCCGAGAGCTCGGTGTCGTAGCCCTTCGGCAGTGCGCTGATGAAGCCGTGGGCGTTGACCCGCCGGGCGGCGGCTTCAGCGCGTTCCCGGGAGATCGCCGGGTCGCCGAGGGCGATGTTGTCGAGAATGGTCCCGGAGAAAATGTGGAAGTCCTGCAGCACCACGCCGATGCGCCGCCGCAGATCGTGGCTGTGAATGCGGTTGAGATCGATCCCGTCGAGGAACACCTGGCCGTCGTCGAAGTCGTAGAAGCGGCTCAGCAGCCGGATCAGCGTGCTTTTGCCGGAACCCGTGGGGCCGACGATGGCGAGCTTTTCTCCGGGAGTGATGGTGAAGCTGACGTCGTGCAGGATCGGGATGTCCGGATCGTAGGCGAAACTCAGATGCTCGAAACGCACCTCGCCGCGCAGCCGATCCGGGAGTGTCACCGGCTCCGCCGGCTCGTGGATCTTTTCGTCCCAGTCGAGCGCCTGGAAAATGCGCTCGCCGCTGGCCATGGCCCGGAACAGGATGTTGGTCTGCTCGCCCAGGGCGACGATTGGCTGGAACAGCAGATCGATGAACCGGGTAAACAGAATCACCCCGCCAAGTGACATCTGATCCTGCACCACGGCACCGCCGCCGTACCAGACGATCACGCCCAGGGCGGTGTGGGCCAGGGTGTCGGTGAAGGCGCCGTAGAGGGTTTCCACGCGCGCGCTCTTCAGCTCGTTGTGGCGGTTGTCCTGATTGATCTCCGTGTAGCGCCCCAGGTTGTACTGCTGACGCTCGGAGAGCTGCACCACCTGCAGTCCCGCCAGATTCTCCTGCATGTTCTGGTTCAGCGCCGACAGGCTCATGCGCACCGCGCGGAACAGCTGTCGGGTGACGCGGCGGAACAGAAAGGTCACGCCGCCGAGCACCGGGGTCGCGAGCAGCAGGATCAGGGTGAGCTGCACGTCCACGGCGAGCATGATCGACAGCGCGACGAAGAACGGCACGAACTCGCCGATCAGGGTACCGATGCCGCGCAGCAGTTCGTACAGCGCCTCGATGTCGTTGGTCACGCGGGTCATCACCCGGCCGACGGCCACCCGGTCGTAGAACGAGGCGGGACGGGTTTCGAGGTGTCGGAACAGGTCCAGGCGCAGGTCGCGCAGCCCTTTGATCACCGACGTGATCAGCGTCATGCGGTGGGCATGGCCCACGACCGCGGCGCCGAACTGCAGCAGGCCGTAGAGCACGCAGGCGGCGAGCAGCGGGTGGGCGCCGAGCGCGCCGGTGAGCCAGTCGTGTACTGCGAGCATCCCCAGGTCCGGCGTCGTGTCGTCGGTGACCCCGCGCAGGATGTGATCGATCACGACGATCGAGAACACGATCGGCATCATGACCTGCAGGGTCGAGGCGATCAGAACCAGCACCGCGCTGGCCGCGAAGGTGAGTCGATACGGCTTGAGCCAGCGCAGCAGACGGCGCAGCAGGCTCACGTTCATCACCGCGCCCGACAGCTCGGCGTCGAACATGGCGTGGTCGCGGCGCGCGGGAGTGGCGGTGTCCGTCGCGGCCATCAGCCGGTGACCTCCGGCACGCCCTCGGCGTCGAAGCTGCTGAAATCCGAATCGTCCGCGCCTTCGCGCTGAATGCGTTCGAGCTCCGCGTAAAGCCCGCCGCGGGCGATGAGCTCATCGTGGCTGCCGACTTCTGCGATTCGCCCCTCACTCAGCACCACGATGCGGTCGGAGTGCCGGGCGGTCGACACCCGGTGCGAGACCAGAAGCGTGGTCTGGCCGCCGCGCAGGCGGTTGAGCTCGGAGAGAATGTGTTCCTCGGTGCCGGTATCGACGCTGGAAAAGCAGTCGTCCAGTACCAGTACCGGGGCGTGGCGGATCAGCCCGCGGGCGAGGGTGGCCCGCTGCTTCTGGCCGCCGGACAGGGTGACGCCGCGCTCGCCGACCAGGGTGTCGAGACGCTCCGGAAACTCCTCGATGGTGTCCTTGAGGTCCGCCGAGGTGGCTGCGGCCCAGATTTCGTCCAGGGTTCGCTGCGGGTCGTCGTAGGTGAGGTTGTCGCGCAGCGGCTCGCCGAACAGAAACGGATCCTGGGGAACCAGGGCGATCTGCGAGCGCAGCTGCGCGAGCGGATAGTCGCGCACGTCGTGGCCGTCCACGAGCACGCTCCCGGGCGGTGGGTCGAGCAGTCGCAGCAGCAGCCGCAGCAGCGTGGTCTTGCCCGCGCCGACGCGGCCCATGATGGCCACGGATTCACCCGGGGCGATGCTCAGGCTGAGATGGTCCAGCGCCGGGGTGGCAGCCCCGTCGAAGGTGAAGCTCAGATCGCGGAACTCGATGGCGCCGCGGATCCGGGCCGGGGTATCCCCCCGGGGCCGGTCTTCGATCTCGGGATCCAGCGACAGCACGTCGAACAGCCGGTCGCTGGCCACCGCCGCGCGCTGCAGCAGATTGACCAGGAAGCCGGCGGTGCGGAACGGCTGGACGACCATGCCGAGCAGGCCGATGAAGCTCACCAGCACGCCCACGGTAATCTGCTCCTCATGCACCAGATAGCCGCCGTAGCCGAGGATGGTGACCATGCAGATGCCGGCGAGCGCCGGCATCACCGCGGTCATCATCGAGTTGATCCACGCCTGCACGTAGAAGGCGTCGGCATAGGCCTGGTTGGTCCCGGCGAAGCGGGCGATCTCGTTGTCCTCCTGCACCATGGCCTGAATGGTGCGGATGCCGGAGAGGTTCTCCTGGACATGGGCGCCGAGGTCGGACAGCCGGTCCTGGACGTCGCGGGACGCCACGCCCATCTGCCGCGACGACCACTTGGCGTAGAAGAATACGAACGGCAGCGGCGGCAGCAGCAGCAGGGTGAGCGACGGCGACTGGTAGAGCATGACCGAGAAGCCAACGAGCGGCGCGTAGATCATGATCACCAGCAGAATCGTGCCCATGGAGATGAGCCGCTGGACCAGACCGATGTCCGCTACCGCGCGGGTCATCATGTCGCCGATGGTGTGGCGGCCGAAGAACCGGCTGCCCTGGTCCTGAAGCGCGCCGTAGAGAGCCTGGCGCAGGTCGTAGGCGACGAACAGGCCGGCGCTGCGTACGGCGTAGCGGGCGAACGACACCACGCCGAAGCGCACCACCACAGCGGCGAAGATGCCGAGGATCAGCCAGGTCAGATCGGCGTTGCCGGCGGATATGCGGTCGATGCTCACGCCCAGCAGCACCGGCACGGCCGCCTCCAGGACGCGGGAGATGCCGAACGCGATGATGCCCAGGATCAGCCTTATGCGGTAGCGGGCGACAAAACCCCTGAGCCTGAGCAGCGACTTGATCATGGGTCCCGGCGGGTGCGCTCAGAAGCTCGCATTGTTCGGCACCCGCGGGAACGGAATGGCGTCGCGGATGTTCTCCATGCCCGTGACGTAGAGCACCAGGCGTTCGAGCCCGAGACCGAATCCGGCGTGGGGCACGGTGCCGTAGCGGCGCAGGTCGCGGTACCACCAGAGTTCCTCGGTCAGGCCTTTCTCGGCGAGACGCGCATCGAGCACGTCGAGGCGTTCCTCGCGCTGGCTGCCGCCGATGATCTCGCCGACCCCGGGGACCAGCACGTCCATGGCCGCGACGGTGCGATCGTCGTCGTTGCGGCGCATGTAGAAAGCCTTGATTTCCTTCGGGTAGTTGGTCACCACGACCGGGCCCTTCACGTGTTCCTCGGTCAGGTAGCGCTCGTGTTCCGACTGCAGGTCCAGTCCCCACTCGACCGGGAACTCGAAGCTGCGGCCGGCGCGCTCGAGAATCTCCACCGCGTCCCCGTAGTCGATGCGCTCGAACGGGGTGGCGATCACGTGTTCGAGGCGGCTGATGGCCTGCTTGTCGATGTGCTCGGCAAAAAACGCCATGTCCTCCGGACAGCGGTCCAGGACCGCGCGGCATACGGACTTGAGGAAGTCTTCCGCGAGCGCTGCGTTGTCGTTCAGGTCGGCGAAGGCGATTTCCGGTTCGATCATCCAGAACTCCGCCAGATGGCGGCTGGTGTGGGAGTTCTCGGCGCGGAACGTCGGCCCGAACGTGTAGACCTTGGAGAACGCCAGGCAGTAGCTCTCCACGTTGAGCTGTCCGGATACCGCGAGGAAGGTCTCGGTGCCGAAGAAGTCGTCGGCGAACGGATCTTCGAGACTCCGGTTCACCTGCTCGAGCGTCGAGACCCGGAACAGGTCTCCAGCGCCCTCGCAGTCGCTGGCCGTGATGATCGGGGTGTTCACCCAGAGAAATCCGTTGCGGTCGAAGTAGTCGTGCACGGCCTTGGCGATGGCCTGGCGTACCCGGGCGATGGCGCCGAAGGTGTTGGTGCGCGGGCGGAGATGGGCCACCGTGCGCAGGTACTCGAAGGTGTGGCGTTTCTTGGCGATCGGGTAGGTCTCCGGGTCGTCCACCCAGCCGAGCACGTCGAAGCGCGATGCCTGCACCTCGCGGTCCTGACCCTTGCCCTGGGATTCCGCCACGGTCCCCTCGACGCGCACCGAGCAGCCGGTGCCGAGTTCCGCCACCTCGGATTCGTAGTTGCCGAGCTTGCCGTCGGCGACGATCTGCAGCGAATCCAGGCTCGAGCCGTCATTGACGTGGACGAAGGAGAACCCGCCCTTCGAGGTGCGCCGCGAGCGCACCCAGCCTTCGATGACGACGCTGTCCCCCACGGCAACCTGATGATCGAGCACGGCTTTGACTGTCTGTTTGCTCATGGAAATCGACGCGTTGAAGGAAGGCCGCATGATAATGGAATCGAGGTGGGCGGTGGGCGAAACCGGCCAGAGCCCGGGCTGCGGCGCCGGCCGTGGACCGCAGGTGACGCGCCTACGGCCGCTGTGATACATATCCACCATGCAGAAAACGATTCTCGCGATCATTGTCGTCCTGGCGGTGCTCATCATCGGCTGGGCCCTGTGGCCGTCCGGCGAGGCGCCGCAGCCCGAGCCGGAACCCGTCACGGCGCCGCCGACCCCGGATCTGACCCGGCCGGAACCCGTCGATACGGCGCCGATCGAGGCGCCGGGACCGGCACAGCCGGTGGAACCGGAAGTCGTGCTGCCGCCGCTGCCAGACAGCGATGTGTTCGTGCGCGAGCGCATCGAGCCGATGAACCTGCCGCCGGCGTGGGTCGATCAGGGCGATTACGTGCGCCGCCTGGCTGTGCTCGCCGAGAATGCCTCACGCGGCACGCTGCCGCGCCGGCAGCTCGCTTTCCTGGCGCCGAGCGGCCCGTTCAAGGTGGTGGAGCGGGGCGACGAGGTCTTCATCGATCCGGTGAGCTACGACCGCTACGACCGCTACGTGGCGCAACTCGACAGCGTCGAGCCGGCACGTCTGGCCGGCCTGCTCGAGACCATCAATCCGCTGATGGAATCGGCGTTGGCGGAGATCGGCGTCGAGGCGCCGCCCGGGCAGGTGTTCGCCGCTGCGGTCAGGGAGGTGCTCAGCGTTCCGGTGCTGGACGGGCAGATCGAGCTGATCCAGCCCAACGTCATGTATCAGTATGCCGATCCCGAACTCGAAGCTCTGTCGCCGCTGAAGAAACAGGTGCTGCGCATGGGGCCCGACAACGTTCGCAAGCTGCAGGCCTATCTGCGCAGACTCGCGGCGGAGATGAAGCTCGAGGTCTGAGGCCGCCGGGCTCGTGTACTGCGCCACTCTATAAGGGCCAAACAGAGTGGCGCAGTACGCTAGTCGGTTTCGCTGCCGCTTCCGTTGACCGGGCGCGCTATGCGCAGTTCGGTGGTATCGAGGCTCGCTCTGAACGGACTGTGCTCCTCGACCCAGTCGATCTCGTCCTGCACGTGGCGGCGCTCGCGGTCGAGGAAATCGGCCACGGCGCGACGGAACCCAGGGTCGGCGATCCAGTGGGCGCTGTAGGTGGGCTCCGGCAGGTAGCCGCGGGCGACCTTGTGGCTGCCCTGGGCTCCGGCCTCGACTTTCTTCAGCCCATGCTCGATGGCGAAGTCGATGGCCTGGTAGTAGCAGGTCTCGAAGTGCAGGAAGCGGTGGTCTTCCACGCAACCCCAGTTGCGTCCGAACAGGGTATCTCCGCCGATGAAGTTCAATGCCCCGGCGATATAGCGCCCGTCGCGGCGGCACAGGATCAGCAGCACGTCTTCGGCCATGGTGTCGTTGATCAGGCTGAAGAAACGCCGGGTCAGGTACGGTGAACCCCACTTGCGCGAGCCGGTATCGACGTAGAAGCGGTAGAACGCATCCCAGTGTGACTCGCTCAGGTCGGCGCCGGTTACCCATTCGATTTCGATCCCGTCGGCCAGCGCATCGCGGCGTTCCCGGCGCAGATTCTTGCGCTTCTTCGACGACAGGTCGGCCAGAAAGTCCTCGAAGCTTGCATAGCCCGGGTTGTGCCAGTGGAACTGCTGGTCCATGCGCTGCAGATACCCCATGGCGCCGGCCATCTGCCACTGGGACTGCGGCATGAAGGTCATGTGCAGGGACGACACGTCGACCTGCTTGGCCACCTGGATGCAGGCGCCGAGCAGCGCCTGTTCGGTCTCCGGGTCGCCGTCGCGGGCGAGCAGGCGGCGCCCCGTGGCGGGGGTGAAGGGCACGCTGACCTGCAGCTTCGGGTAGTAGTCGCCGCCGGCCCGGTGCCAGGCGTCGGCCCAGGCGTAGTCGAACACGTACTCGCCCTGGGAGTGACCCTTCAGATACATGGGGACGACGCCGCGGATCTGCCCGGCGTCTTCCAGGACCAGGTGAAACGGCTGCCAGCCGGTGCTGGCCACCGCGCTGCCGCTGGCCTCCGCGGCATGCAGAAACTCGTGGCGCAGGAACGGATTGCGGGGCACGCCCGCAGGGTCCGCGCAGGCGTTCCACTCCTGCGGGTCGATGTCGTCGATGCTGTTGAGAATTCGTGCCTGCATTTATCGCTCAGTAGATTCCAGCTTCCAAACCGACCGCCAGCGCCATGCCCAGTTCCTCGCACCGCTGCAGGTGGGCGTCGGTCACGGCGCCGCGGGCGATCACCGGTTCCTGTACTTCCTTGAACGGATAGCCGTTCATGATTCTCCTCAGCGCCGTGAGGGCGCCGCTGCCGTCGTTGCCCGCACTGATGAAGATCCCGCACGGCAAGGGCTGCAGCTTGCCTTCGACCTCGTAGAAGGTTCGGTCGAGAAAGTCCTTCATCGCACCGGACATGTAGCCGAGGTACTCGGGGGTGCCGAGCAGCAGCCCGTGGGCCCACAGCAGATCGGCCGGTCCCGCCGCCCGGGCGGTGAGGAAGCGGATCGCCACGCCGCTCACGTCCTCGCTGCCGGCGCCCCGGCGCGCCGCCTGCGCAAGCCGTCCGGTATTGCCCGTTTTGGTGTGGTAGACGATGAGCAGGTGCTTCACGCGGCGCCTCGGCCAGTCGTCGTCGGAACGCTCGGGTTGCAGAGAATTGGCCGGGACACCACGACGAAAAGTATACAGAATGCCCGCTATGGATATTGCCGACATTCGAGCCGCTCGAGAGCGCCTGGTCGGACAACTCGTGCTGACCCCGGTCGATCACAGCGCGACGCTGTCGAAGCTCACCGGTGCGAAGGTGTTCCTCAAGTTCGAGAACCTGCAGTTCACCGCGTCGTTCAAGGAGCGGGGCGCGCTCAACTGCCTGCTGCTCCTCACGGAAGAGGAGCGCGCGCGCGGCGTCATCGCCATGTCGGCGGGCAACCACGCCCAGGCGCTGGCCTATCACGGCCAGCGTCTCGGCATTCCCACCACCATCGTCATGCCGCGTTTCACGCCCAACGCCAAGGTGGCCCAGACCCGGGTGTTCAAGGCCGAGGTGCACCTGCACGGCAGCGATTTCGACGAATCGCGGCGCTACACCATGGATCTCATGGAGGAACGTAACCTGACCCTGGTGCATCCTTACGACGATCCGCGGGTGATCGCCGGCCAGGGTACGCTGGGCCTCGAGATCCTCGAGCAGGCGCCGGAGACGGAGGTGATCGTGATTCCCGTGGGGGGCGGCGGCCTGATCGGCGGCGTTTCCACCGCGATCAAGTCGCTGCGCCCGGACATTCAGATCATCGGCGTCCAGGTGGAGCGCTTTCCCGCGGCCTACAACGCCTATCACGGGCTCCCGGACACCCCGCGCCCCCCCGGGACGGTGGCCGAAGGCATCGCCGTCAAGTCGCCGGGCAGCAACACCATGCCGCTGATCAGGGCGAACGTGGACGACATGGTGCTGGTCAGCGAGGAGCAGGTCGAGCAGGCGGTCTTCTCGCTGCTCGAAATCGAGAAAACCGTCGTCGAGGGGGCCGGCGCTACGCCCCTGGCCGCGGTCTACGCCCACCGCCATCTGTTCCAGGGCCGCAACACCATGCTGATCCTGTGCGGCGGCAACATCGACATGATGATGCTGTCGTCGATCCTGCAGCGCGGCCTGGTGCGCACGCGCCGGCTGGTGCGGCTGAAGGTGGAGATCCCCGACGTGCCCGGGGCCCTGGCGGACATCACCCGGGTGCTGGCGGAGCTCGACAGCAACATCGTCGAGATCGAGCACCATCGCGCGTTCGCGGGGTCGTCGGTACGCTCGACGGTGGTGGAACTCGAACTGCAGATGCGTGGCGAAGAGCAGGTGGATCAGGTGCTCGCGGCGCTGTCCGCACAGGGGTACGAGGCGAGCTTCAGCGGCTAGTGCGCCGGCGCAGTTCCCCTTCAGGCGCCGCACCGGCGCCCCTTCAGCCCCGCGCCCGTTCCGCCAGCTTGGCGAGATCGTCGAGGATCGGCAGCACCTTATCGGCGCCGGCGTCGGGCAGCGAGAACACCAGCTCGTCGAATCCCTGCTCGAGCCGGCCCATCATCTTGTCGTAGTCGCTGGGCGCACCGAACAGCGCCATGTGCAGATCCGCCACCTTGCGGCCGCGGGCCTGCATGGCCTCCTCGAGCCGTTCCATGTTGCCGCTGCCGATTCCACCGATGGGAATCCAACCGTCGGCGTAGTCGGCGATGCGCTCGAACACCCACTTCGAGTTGGCGCCGATCCAGATCGGCGGCCCGCCTTTCTGAACCGGCTTCGGATACGACCACAGCGGGTCGAAGTCGACGAACTCGCCGTGGAATTCGGCTGCTTCGTTATTCCAGATCTCGCGCATCGCGAGCACCTTCTCGCGGACCACGGCCCAGCGCTTCGGGTAGTTCGCGCCGTGGTTCTCCATTTCCTCACGGTTCCAGCCGGCGCCGATACCCAGGACCAGGCGTCCGCCGGAGAGCATGTCCAGCGACGCCGCCTCCTTGGCGAGGGTGATGGGGTCGCGCTCGATCACCAGGCAGATGCCGGTACCCAGACGGATCCGGCTGGTCACGGCAGCGCAGGCGCCCAGGGCGACGAACGGATCGTGGGTGTGCCAGTACATCTTCGGCAGATCGCCGCCGCCCGGGAACGGCGTCGCCCGGGACGCGGGGATGTGGGTGTGCTCCGGAAAGAACAGGCTGTCGAGGCCGCGCTCTTCCACCGCTCTGGCCAGCTCCACCGGCTGGATCGCGTAGTCGGTGGGGAACATCGTCACGCCGAAGCTGGGACGCTCGGAAAATGCCATGGTCTCCTCCTCTGAACGGGTTGCAGCCGTGAGGCCCCGGCGGCTGAAAGTCCCGTCGATGGTAACGCACCGGTGGCGGGTGCGTTACCGCTCAGCGGACATCGGAAAAGTCACCGTGGCGTCCGGCACCGGCAGCGAAGCGGCTGGCGCCGGCGCGGGTCTCGCCTGAGCGGATCACCTCGAGACCCAGGCGGGTCTCCCGTGCCAGGGCCTGGGCCTCGTCGAGGCCCCACTGATCGAGAGCAGAGCGGCGATCGCTGCGCAGGCAGCGCTGCGGGAAGGCGGCCAGCTGGCGGGCCAGTTCCACGGCGCCGTCCAGAGCGGCGCCCGGTTCGGTCAGACGGTTCGCCAGACCCATGCGCTGGGCCTCGTCGCCGGACACCCCGCGGCCGGTGAGGATCAGGTCCATGGCGTGACTGTGGCCGATCAGGCGCGGCAGCCTTACGGTGCCGCCGTCCACCAGTGGCACGCCCCAGCGCCGGCAGTACACGCCGAACACGGCGTCGCGGGCGGCGACGCGCAGGTCGCACCACAGGGCGAGTTCCAGACCGCCGGCCACGGCGTGTCCTTCCACGGCCGCGATCACCGGTTTGCCGAGCTGCATGCGGCTCGGGCCCATGGGGCCATCGCCGCCGCGCTGTACCCGGTTGCCATCGCCCGCCGCCACGGCCTTGAGATCGGCCCCGGCGCAGAAGGTGCCGCCGGCCCCGGTGAGGATCGCCACCGCGCTGTCCGGGTCGGCGTCGAAGTCGCGGAAGGCGGCGGCGAGAGCGGCAGCCGTCGGCCCGTCCACGGCGTTGCGCACGGCGGGCCGGTCGATGGTGATGATGCGGATCTCGGCTTCCTGGCGCTGGACGACGGTCATTGGACGCTCCTGTGGCGGCGGCACGAGCCGTGTATATTAAGTGCCTGCCAACCGCAGGGGGAGAGAGCATGCGACTGAACGAGCCGCGAGTGGCGCCGCTGGAAAGCGATGAATGGAGCGAGGGGGCGCGGGAAGTCATCGCGCCGCTCGCCGAGCGCGGACCGGTGCTGAACATCTTCAAGACGCTGGCCAACCATCCGGATCTGATGCGCCGCTGGCTCGTGTTCGCCAACCACATCCTCGGCAAGTCGACGCTGGCCCTGCGTGAGCGTGAACTCGTCATCCTGCGCATCGGCTATCTCTGCCAGGCCGGCTACGAGTGGGGCCAGCACGTGCTGATCGCTCGGCGCGGGGGCATGACGGATGACGAGATCCGTTCCGCCAGAACCGGGCCGGACACCCCGGGTCTGTCAGAGCTCGACCGTCTGCTGCTCAGGGCTACGGACGAACTGCACGCTGACGCCCACGTCAGCGACGCCACGTGGCAAGGCTTGTCAGAGCATCTCACCACCCAGCAGCTGATGGATCTGGTGTTCACCGTGGGCCAGTACAACCTGGTCTCCATGGCACTGAACTCGTTCGGTGTTCAAGCCGATGACGGACTGCCCGGATGGGACGTCTAGCCGGCAAGATCGCCGTCGTCGTCGGCGCGGGTCAGACGCCGGGAGAAACCACGGGCAACGGCCGGGCGACGGCCATCCGTTTCGCGGAGGAGGGCGCGCAGGTGCTGCTGGTCGACCGCGATGGCGCGTCCGCAGAGGCGACCCTGGCGCTGTGTCGGGAGCGCGGCGGTGACGGCAGCGTGGTTGCCGCAGACGTCACCCGCGAGGCCGACTGCGCCGCCCTGGTCAAAGCCTGCGTCGATCGCTACGGCCGCCTCGATGTCCTCCACAACAACGTCGGTATCGGCGCCGGTGACCGCGGCGCCGCCAGCATGACCGTGGAGGTCTGGGACCGCATCTTCGACACCAACGTCAAAGCCATCATGCTGGTCTGCAAGCACGCGTTGCCGCAGCTGCGCGCGCAGGGCGGCGGCGTGATCACCAACATCTCGTCCGTCGCCGCGGTGTGCGCCGTGGGCATCGTTGCCTACAAGGCGTCGAAAGCGGCGCTGAACGCCTACACCCACAGCCTGGCCACAGGCAACGCCCGCCACGGCATCCGTGCCAACGTGATCATGCCGGGGTTGATGAACACGCCCATGGCCATCGAGGGTTACGTGGCCGCGGGGCGGGACCGCGAGGAGCTGATCCACGCGCGCGATGCTCAGGTTCCCCTGGGTGGCAAGATGGGCGACGCCTGGGACGTGGCGAATGCGGCTCTGTTTCTGGCGTCCGACGAGGCGCGATTCATCACCGGGGTGTGCCTGCCGGTGGACGGCGGGCAGTCGGCGCGGATCGGATGACGGGGAGTAAGCGGCGGCCGGGCGACGGTCATGGGCCGGTCGGCTGGATCGCAAGAAATAAAGCAATTAAATTGTCAATATTTCCGGTCCGGCTCAGCGAATTGTGCAGAATGGCCGATTTCCATGGGTCTTTCCGTAGCTCAATGTCACCTTGCGTAACAAACGGTTGACTGGATTTCGGCGATTGCCGAGACTTGAGGCTCTTCATCATGCTGAAACACGTTATGGGAAACGCGGTCGGCACGAAACTCGGCGAAGGCAGCCTCCGCGAGAAGGACAGCATCACGCTCACCCGGGGCCTGCAGTGGTTCCATGGGGTGGTGGGGCTGACGTTCGCGGTGCTCGCTCTGCTGCACGTGCCCCATCCGAGTCCATGGCTGTGGGTGCCTTACGCCAGCGGTGCGGTCCTCGCCTGGTTGACCCTGATTCCCAGCCTCAGCATCCTCGTTTCCCGTGTCCTTGCCATTGCCGCTACCGCGCTCATGTTCTTCTTCTTTGCCGGGTTCTTCATGGAAGTTCCGCGCCTGGCATCTGACTGGTATCAGAGCCAGGAAGGCTGGTCGGCGGTGGCGCGCCTGATCGGTGCGTTCACGTTGATTCCCGTGCTCTCCGACTACAGCTGCCGCTGCAAGGCCGAGTGTCGGGAAGCGCGCGTTGGCGCTTCGGCGCACGGCCGGCGTCACGTCGGCTTCTTCTCCGCACCGGATCAGGCTCCCGCGCGCAAGGTCTGATCTCCGCGCCCCGTGAGCGAAACACCGAGACCCAGACGTTCCGTGCTCTACATGCCGGGCACGAATCAGCGTGCCCTCGACAAGGCGCGTACGCTGCCTTGTGACGGTGTGATTTTCGATCTCGAAGACGCGGTCGCCGCGGACGCCAAGGCGCAGGCCCGGTCGAACGTGGCCGCGGTGGTGGCGGCCGGCGGCTACGGCCATCGCGAACTCGTGGTGCGGGTGAACGCGCTCGACACCCCCTGGGGTGCGGACGACGTCACCGCCATGGCGGCGCTCGAGATCGATGGTCTGCTCTTTCCCAAGGTCGAGACCACGGAACAGGTCGACGCCATTGTCGCCGCCGTGGACCGGGCCGGCGGCTCTGCGGTGCCGCTGTGGGTCATGATCGAAACCCCGCGGGCGGTGCTGGACGTGGTCCGTCTTGCCGGCCACAGCGAGCGTATCCGGGTGCTGGTCATGGGGACCAGCGACCTGGTCAAGGAGCTGCGCGCGGAGCACACCGAAGCGCGCCTCAACCTGGCCTACGCGCTCCAGCACTGCGTGCTCGCCGCGCGGGCCCTGGGCCGGGATCTGCTGGATGGCGTGCACCTGGATTTCCGCAACCAGGATTCGTTCCGCGGCGCCTGCGTGCAGGCCCGGCAGATGGGTTTCGACGGCAAGACGCTGATCCATCCGAGCCAGATCGACGGCGCCAACGAGGTGTTCGGATTCGGCGACGACGCGGTGACTCACGCGCGTCGGGTACTCGATGCCTGGCAGTCCGCGAAGGCGGCGGGCAAAGGCGTGGCGGAGCTCGACGGGCAGCTGATCGAGAACCTGCATGCGGCGGAGGCCGAGCGCGTGCTGGCATTCGCCCGCGCGGTTGCGGAGCGAGGCTAGCGGTCCACGCCTGCTCGTGGCAGACGGCTGCGGCTAGGCGCCGGTGGCCTTGCGCAGCGCCGGCATGACGGACTCCAGATAGGCGTCCAGAGCCTCTTCGTCCCAGGGCGCGCGCAGCGCCACATTGACCTCGTCGGCGCCGGCGGCCACGTATTCGAGGAGCCGGTCGACGGCGAGGTCCGGGGTGGTCAGCAGGGCGCCGCCGGCGACCCGCTCGGCGGTCGCGCCCCAGTCTGCGGCCAGCAGCTCCCGCTGGCGTTCGACGGCCGCGGCGTCGACGCCCAGGTTGAAGGTGACGTTGACTGCCCGTTTCAGGCTCGCCGGATCCCGTCCCTCGTCCTCACACCAGTGGTCCAGCACCTTGTTGACCCGGGCGAACTCTTCCGGTGCCAGATAGGCGGCGTTCCAGCCATCGGCGTGATCGGCGACGATCTTCAGGGTGCGCTTCTCGCCGACGCCGCCAATCCAGAGCGGCAGCCGCTGCTGTATCGGCCGGGGCAGGCAGCTGGCGTCGTCCACCTGGAAATGCTTGCCGGAAAAGGTGGTCCGTTCCTCGGTGAGCATGCGGCGGATGATCTGGGCGGCTTCCTCGAGCATGTCGAGCCGGGTGCCGATGTCGGGGAACGCGTAGCCGTAGGCGCTCGCTTCCCAGATGTGCCAACCGGCGCCGAGGCCGAGTTCGAAGCGGCCGCCGCTGATGTGATCCAGGGTCGTGGCGGCTTTCGCAAGCAGAGCCGGATTGCGGTAGCCGACGTAGAACACCAGGCAACCGATGCGGGCGTGGCGGGTCTCGGCCGCCAGCGCGCCAAGCGTCGCCAGGGCCTCGAAGTGGGGCTGGGTACCGCCTTTCGGCGGGGCTTCGTAGAAATGGTCCCAGGCCGAAATCCAGTCCACGCCGGCGCCGTCCAGTTTGCGCCAGAGGGCGCGCAGGTCGTCCATGGGCAGGTTCTGCTGACCGACGTGAACTCCCAGCGAGACGGTCATGGGCGGCGGCCTCCGGCGTGCATGAAGGCCGCGAGAATACCTGAGCGGGCGAACAATTTCCGCTCCGTGCGGGAACTCCCACGCCGGCAGTGTGCCTAACCTTACAGAGAGGATAGCGGCCAGCCGTACCTCTTCAGAAGGGCGGGTGGGATCATCTGCCCTGTCGTTTCAAAGTACCCCGGCGACACCCCCTCCCTCCCCCAAGCCCCCGTCGCCGGGGGCTTTTTTTTTCGAGTCCGCTTTCTTTCAGACCTCGCCCGGGTCGCGGCGCCAACCGCTGCGCACCAGGGCGCGGGCGAGGAAGCTCCAGCCGATGTGCGCCGTCAGCACGCTGATCAGCGCACCGACGATGGGCGCGGTGGCCCGGTCCCCGAAGAGCAGCGCTACGCCGACGAACGGCAGGAGGCGCACGGCGATTCTGGCCAGAGTTGCGGGTCGGTTCGCGTGATCCAGCAGGTTGAACACGGCGCCGAGCAGCCACACGGCGGCAGGAAGCAGGATCACATAGGCGAGCACGATCATGGCGCGCAGATCTCCAGACGTCCCTCACTGGCGAACACCCGGATGCGTTGGCCTTCCCGGAGGGTCTGAGTGCAACCGGTGACGTCCACCAGGCACGGGATGCCGTACTCCCGGGCGACGGTCCCGGCATGAGATAGAAAGCTGCCGATTTCGACGACGACGGCGCCCACCAGGGGGAACAGGGGCGTCCAGCCCGGATCGGTGTACGGGGCGACCAGTATGTCGCCGGGCTCGAGATCGTGGGCGCAGGCAGGATCGAGAACGATCCGTACCCGGCCCTCGGCGCTGCCGGGACTCGCGCACTGGCCGCGCAGGCCGGTCGCTTCGCTGCGGCCGTTTGCCCGCGTGGCGCCTTGCGCATCGGCCAGGCCCAGGGTGTCCGGCACAACGGCTCGGGTGCTGCCGCGGCGCCGGCGACGGCGCTGCCGGATCCGCTCGGACACGTCCTGCCAGGCGAGGCGACCCTGGTCGAGATCACGGGCTTCGTCCCAGGTCAGATAGAACAGGTCGCCGGGCACCCGCAGCCGTCGCGCGGCGAGCAGACGCTGCTCGAGTTCCAGCAGTTTGCCCCGCGCCACGTCCATGGCCATCGCGTGGTAGTGACGGGTGTTCTCGCGCAGCGACACGTAGTAGCGGATCCGCCGGATCAGGTAGTCCGCCAGGTGCTGCTGCCAGCGTCGCGGTAGCGCCTGGCGTATGCCGTCGCGGGCCAGCAGGGTGTCGGCGTGGGTATCGGGAGCGCGTCCTGTGGGAGCGCTCAGGTAGCCGCGCACCATGAGCAGCACGGGCAGCGGGTCCTCGCGCCAGCGCGGCGTTGCCAGTTCCATTTCCTTGCTGCAGCGATGGCCGAAACGACCGAGAAAAGCCTCCAGCGCCAGGGTGAACGGGTGGTCCGGCGCCAGCTCGGCGAGCACGCTGCCGAGCGTGGTGGGGTCGGCCGCACGCAACGCGTGTCTGAGCCTGACGTCGCTGCGCGCCACCTCCGCGAGGCCGCGGATGTCTTCCACCAGATAACGTGAGAAGGTGTCGCCGTCGCCGCTGCACAGGCTCTGGACCACGCGTCGGTCGAGGTCCGGCGCGTAGCGGGCCATCAGAGCGGTGAGGGCGCCGAGCAGCAGGAAGTAGCGCCCGGCGGAGACGTTCAGGTAGTAGGCTCGGCGGCCGATGGGTTCGAACGGATGGCCCGCACCCAGCACCAGGCGTTGCAGCAGCGCCGGAACGTCGTCACGGTGGCCGCGCTTCAGGCTCTGGCAGAGCGCTGCGTAGGCCGTCAGGCCGTCGCGCGTGAGATGGGCGCTGCGGTGCCAGCTGATGCCGTCCACCAGGTACAGCGCGGCGAAGCCGACGGCGGCCAGCGGCAGCTTCCAGAGGTTGGGCTGCAGGGGTGGGGGCTCGCCGCGCAGCAGCAGCGCGTCCACCAGTTCGTCGGTGCGCCAGCGCAGCGGGCAGAGACGCTCCGCGATATCCAGGCTCAGGTAGTAGTGGCCGTCGACGAAGCGCCCGATCGGGGGCAGCACCCGGCGGAACAGATCCACGCTCAGGGGCGTCAGCGGCTCGGTGAAGTTCTCGGCCAGGGGCTTGAACAGCACCCATCTGCCCGGGGGGCGCGCGGCGTCCGGCTGCGCTGCGGGCCGGCTGCCGACGGCGGTGATCGGTCGGCTCTGCAGCAGGTAGAGGGTTTCGCCCTGGAACGCCCACTCGACGTCCTGGGGCCCGCCGAACAGTCGCTCTGCCTCAAGGCTCAAGTGCAGGACGTCGATGGCCTCGGCGTCGCTGAGCACGCTCGCCGTCTGCTGAAACGCCGGCACCGGCTCGAGGCGCAGATCCCCGGGGTCGGACAGGGCGGCGGCGACTTTGTGGCGTTTGCGGCCAATCTCCCGGCGCACCAGGACGCCGCTGCGTTCCAGCAGCAGCCGGTCCGGTGACACGCGTCCGTCCACCAGGGCTGCGCCGAGCCCCCAGGTCGCTTCGATCCAGGCGTGATCGGCGTGGGCGCCGGTGGGGTCGCTGGTGAAGCACACGCCGGAGCGGTCGGCCTCGAGCATGCGCTGAACGATCACGGCCATGGCGAAGGCGCCGTGGCCATTGGTGCCGGACGCAGGCGCACGGGTTTCCCGGTAGCTCAGAGCCGGATCCGACCACAGCGAAAGCCAGCAGGCGACCAGAGCGCGCGGCACGTCGTCGGGGGTGATGTAGTAGTAGCTGTCGTGCTGGCCGGCGAAGCTGGCCAGGTCGCCGTCTTCCGACGTGGAGGAGCTTCTCACCACCAGGTACGACTGATCGGGGAACTGTGATGCCAGCGCCGTTCGGGTGGCCGTGACGAGTTCGCTGTGGAGTGCGGGTGGTTGCGGCCGACGATCGGGATCGGCGGCGGGGAAATGCGCGCTGAAGGCGGCGCTGGTGATCACGAAAGCATCCGGGACGGCCATGCCGGCTCGGGCGAGCCGGCTCAGTCGCGCTGCCTTGCCGCCGGTCAGCGTGGCATCGCCGGCGGCGGCGTCGCGCAGATTCACGACCCAGGGATTCACGAGGGCAGGCTCCGCCCGACGGGTCGCGGCATGTTAAGCCGGAGCCGCCCTGGCGCTCAAGGCGCCGGGCTCAGACGCTGGTGCCGGTCGCTGCGTCGCCGTCGCCGCTGCGCACGCGAGGAAACGGTCGCCAGCGTTTGCGCAGATTGCGCAGCGTGATGGTTTTCAGCAGTTTCAGCTGGTGCGGCACGGCGAGCATGGCCGGCGTCGCCACCAGCGTTAACAGCGTGGCGAACGTCAGCCCCGACACGATGGCCTGAGACAGCGGAACCCAGAACATGGAAAGCTGACCACCGTAGATGATGGTGCGGTTGACCAGATCGATGGACAGATTGCTCGCCAGCGGGAGCAGCCCGAACACCGTCGTGACCGTCGTCAGCATCACCGGGCGCAGGCGCTGGGCGCCGGTGCGGACGATGAGCGCCACGTAGTTGAGTTCCGGATGCTCGCGGCGCAGGTGATTGTACGTGTCGATGAGCACGATGTTGTTGTTCACGACGATGCCGGCAAGGGCCACCACGCCGACACCGGTGAGGATGGCGCTGAACGGTGAGCCGGTGATCAGCAGGCCCAGCAGCACGCCGGCGGTGGACATCACCACCGCGACCAGGATCAGCGTCGCCTGGTAGAGGCTGTTGAACTGGGTCACCAGCAGCACGAACATCAGCAGCAGCGACATCACCATGGCGACGAAGATGAACGACATCGACTCCGCCTGCTCTTCGTTGGCGCCGCGGAACTCGATGTCGAGGGCCGGTGCGAAGGTCTGGGTGCTCAGCCAGGCCTGAATCTCCTTCACGACGTCGTCTGCCAGCACGCCGTCCTGGACGTTGGCGCGGATGAACTCCACCGGAATGCCGTCGATGCGCTGCAGGGTGTCGACGTTGGGCGACGGTTCCCGGGTGACGAAGTTGGAGATCGGCACCAGGCCCTTCGGCGTACTGATGCGGATTTCGTCGAGCGCCGAGATGCCGCGCTCGGCCGACGGATAGCGGACCCGGATGTCCACCGCGTCGTCGGCCTTGTCGGGACGGTACTCGCCCACCTTCACACCGTTGGTGATGAGCTGCACGGCGATGCCCACCTGGGAGACGTCGGCGCCGTACAGGGCCGCCTGAGCCCGATCCACGGTCAGGCGCCACTCGATGCCGGGCAGTGAGCGGGTGTCATCGATGTCCAGCAGGCCGGGCAGGGTATCCATGTAGGCGCGGACCCGGGACACCGCGGGCTCCAGCAGGCTGCGGTCGTAGGACGAGAATTCGAGCTGCACCGGCTTGCCGACCGGCGGCCCCTGCTCCATCTTCTGCACTTCGACCGTGATGCCGGCCAGCGACGCGGTGCGATCGCGGATCTCCTCGAAGATCTCGGCGCCCTTGCGGTCGCGATCGCTCTGGTCGTGCAGCTCGACGAAGATGCTGCCGATGCGGTCGAACCCGCGCCGACTGCTGCCGCCAACCGATGTGGCGGTGTTGATGCTCTTGATGCCTTCGACCTCGAGCACCTCGCGCTCGACCTCTCGGACCAGGCCGTTGATCTCCGCCGCCGAGAGATTGCCCCGGGCGCGCACGGAGATCTCCGCGAACTTCGGGTCCGAGTCGGAGAAGAACACCATCCCGCGGCCGTACTCGCCATAGGCCCAGAAGCTGGCCATGAGGACGCCGACGATGGCCATCAGGGTAATCAGCGCGTAACGGGCCGCGTAGTCGAGCACGCGCGCATAGAGACCGGTGAAGCCGCCGACTTTGGTCGGGTCGCCCTCTTCGAGTTCCTTCAACGTCGCGATGGTCCTGGCGTCTTTCGATCCGGCTTTGCCGAACAGGGAGCCGAGCACGGGCCCGAACAGCAGCGCGTAGACCAGCGATCCGGAGAGTACCGTGAACACGGTCACCGGCAGGTAGCGCATGAACTTGCCGGACACGCCGGGCCAGAACATGAGCGGCAGGAAGGCCGCCAGCGTGGTGGCGATCGAGGCGGTCACAGGCCAGAACATCCGCTTGGCGGCGAGCGAGTAGGCGGAGCGACGGTCGAACCCTTCGATCATCTTCCGGTCGGCGTACTCGGTGACGACAATGGCGCCGTCTATGAGCATCCCCAGGCCCAGCAGCATGCCGAACATGACCATGAAGTTGAACGTGTAGCCGAGCAGGTAGATGAAGATCAGCGAAAACAGGAACGACACCGGAATGCCCAGGCCGACGATCAGGCCGCTGCGGAAACCCATGGCCGCGACCACCAGCACCATGACCAGCGCCAGGGCGGTGAAGATGTTGCCCTCGAGTTCGGTCACCTGCTGCTGCGCGAACGGGGCCTGGTTCTGCGAGTAGCTGACCGCGACCCGCGCCGGCATGTCCGGCCTGTGGCGTTCCACCACGGCCATCACGGCGTCCACGGTTTCGATCACGTTGGCGTTGGCGCGCTTGGTCACGCGCAGAGAAATGGTGTCCTCGCCGTCGACCCGGGCATAGCTCACCCGGTCCTTGAACGTCCTGCGCACGGTGGCGACGTCGCTGAGGGTGACCACGGTGTCGCCGTCGGCGCGGATCGGCAGGTCGAAGACGTCCTCGGCGTTCTCGATGATGCTCGGCACCTTCACCGAGAAGCGCCCCTGTCCGGTGTCGATGCTGCCGGCGGGAATCAGCCGGTTGTTGCGGACGATGGTGTTGATCAGCTCCTCGTTGGAGATCCGGTAGGCCTCCAGCGCCGTGGGGTTGATCACCGCCTCGAGCAGCTCCTCGCGGTTCCCCTGCATCTCGGCCTCGAGCACGCCGGGAACGGCCTCGATGTCGTCGCGCAGCTCGATGGCGAGATTGTAGAGCATGCGCTCCGGCACCCTGTCGCCAACCAGGTTCACCTGAATGACCGGGAAGTCGTCGGCGCTCTGCTCCTGGACGATGGGTTCTTCGGCGGTACTCGGCAGCTCGGGTTTGCTGCGATCGATGGCTTCGCGGACGTCGAGCAGAGCCTGATCGAGATCGTAGTCGGCGTCGAATTCCACCATCACGTTGGCGACGCCCTCGGAGGCGTACGCGGTGATTTCCTTGACCCCCTCGACCTTGCGCAGCTCGGTCTCGGTCGGCATCACCAGCAGCCGCTCGGCGTCGCCGGGGGAGATGCCTTCGTGGACGATGGTGACCACGAAAAACGGCACCTCGACGTGGGGATCGGCGGCCACGGGAATGGCGCTGCGCGCGGCGAGACCGGCGAGCACCACCATGGCCATGATCAGCAGGGTGGTCCGGGTGCGGTTGATGGCCGCGTCGATGAAGGAGTTCACGGCTTGGCTGCGAGGCTGACCAGGGCGTCACCGCCGCGGCGCTGCTGGGCCTGAGACGACGCGGGCGGTCGCGCGTCGCTCGACGTCTTGGCCTTCATCTCCGAGGTCGGCTCGAAAGACAGCTCCACCTCTTCGCCCTCGACCACCAGCTCCTGGCCGACCGTGATCAGCGTGGCCACCTCCGGCAGCCCGGTGACCCAGACGCCGTCGATGTCGTCGCGCACGATGTTCACCAGGTGGTACTCGACCTTGCGGTCGTCGTTGACGGTGCGCACGCCCACCTGGCCCTCGTCGTTCAGCGAGAACAGGGCGGGACTGATCTTGTGCGCCATCACCTTTTCGACGGGAATCCGGATTTCCGTGGTGATGCCCGAACGCAGCGCGTGGTCGGCGTTGGGGATTTCGACCTCCACCGCGTAGGTGCGGGTGGCCGGGTTCGCCTGCTGGCCGACGAAGGTGATCGGCCCTTCGACCCGGCGGCCGTCGGTCAGTGAGCCCACGACTGTCTGGCCGACATCGAGCGCAGCAACCTGGCGCTCGGACACCTCGCCGGTGAGCAGCATCGGGTCGAGGTCGACAACGGTCACGCAGACGCTGCCGGGGGTGGCGTAGTCGCCGCGCTCCAGATGAACGTCTTCCACCACGCCGGCAAAAGGCGCACGGACGCTGGTGCGCCGCAGGTCGAGCTCGCGGCGCTCGAGCTGGGCTTCGGCGGCAACGAGGCGCGCCTTGGCCTGGGCGATGGCGGTGTCCGACTGGAAGCCCTTTTCCTTGAGTTTGAGGCTGGCGTCGTGTTCGATGCGCGCCTGCTCGAGAGCGGCCTCGGCCTCGTCGACGCCGACGGCACGGTCCTCGATGCTGATCCGGCACAGCAGGTCGCCCTCGGCGACGCGGCTGCCGCGGTCCACCGGGCGCTCGACCACGCGGCCGGTGGTCTCGGCTTTCACGTCGACGGTGCGCTTGTTCTCGGTGCGTCCGCGTAGAACCACTTCCTGGACCTGCGGTACGGCCTGAATGACCCGGGCGCGGACCCGCGTCGGCGCGGTGTCCTCGGCCTGGGCGGCACGCTCACGGCTGGACTGGGCGAGGGTTGTGCTCTGCACCGCGTCGTCGTCGCCGAGTTGTCCGGACAACAGCCACAGGACGATGAACAAGGCGATGATGCTCGCCGTGATGTAGGTGCCGCGCATGGGGGTTACGCTATGCCTCAGGTAAGGTTACGAAAAGTAACACACTTGGTCATACCAAGTGAAGCATAGTTTAGATCGCCGGATGTCAACGGCAGATGAACGGGAGGCGAAAGTTTCGTCGTAACGAGACCCCCGGCGAAGGTTCGTCGGGGGCCGTCGAGCCTCGGCAGCGCCGGCTCAGGCCTTGGCGCTGTCCCGTGCGGCCATTCGGTCGAACCAGGTTTTCACGTTGGCGTTGTCCGGATTGAGGGGTTGACCGACGTTGGCTCCGAAGGCGAGGAAGCTGTAGAGCAGGATGTCGGCCATGGTCAGCCGATTGCCGCACAGGTAGGTCTTGCCTTCGAGCTGCCCGTCGAGCCAGGTGAGTCGGTCCTGGGCGATGCGCTTCAGGCCCTCGGCGGCCTCGGGCACGGTCACCATGCGGTCCTTGAAGATCGGCAGGCCCTCGGAAAAGCGGAAGCCGTTGGCCAGGGGCTCGCAGATCCCGAGATCGACCTTGCGGGTCCACATGCGCGTCTCGGCGCGCTGCTCGGGGGTTTCGCCGATCAGCGACTTGCCGCCGTTGACCTCGTCCAGATATTCGCAGATCGCCGTGATCTCGGAGAGGTGGCTACCGTCGTCCAGTTCCAGACACGGTGACTGCCCGGACGGATTCTTCTTCAGGTAGTCGCCCTGGCGGTTCTCGCCCTTCATGATGTCGATGTCCACGGTCGCCAGGTCGATGCCGCGCTCCGCGGCGAACATGCGCACTACCTGGGGGTTCGGCCCCACCGAGTTGATCAGCTTCATCGGTCTCTTCCCTGTTGAATTTGTCCGCGCGATTCTACTGCGCGGCCGCGCGCTGCGGCCAGTTGCGGACGGCCGGTTGCGGACGGCCAGTTGCGGACGGCCAGTTCCGCTCACCACTCGCCGACGTTGTCCATGTCCTTCCAGGGCGCCTTCGCTGGCAGCGCGTCACCCCGCTGGAGCAGCTCGATGGAAATCCCGTCCGGCGAGCGGACGAAGGCCATGCGTCCGTCCCGCGGCGGACGGTTGATGGTGACGCCGCCGTCCATGAGGCGCTGGCAGGCCGCGTAGATGTCGTCCACCGCGTAGGCCAGGTGGCCGAAGTTGCGGCCGCCGCCGTAGGCTTCCGGGTCCCAGTTGTACGTCAGTTCCACCTGCGCCGACTCATCGCCGGGCGCGGCCAGGAACACCAGGGTGAAGCGCCCGTGCTCGTTGTCGTGGCGGCGCAGTTCGACCAGCCCGAGCTTGTTGCAGTAGAAGTCGATCGATGCGTCGAGGTCGCTCACCCGGACCATGGTATGCAGGTATTTCATCGCCTTCCGGTTTTCACGGAGCCTGAAAAAAGAGACCCCGCTCGGAGCGGGGTCAGCCAGAGATGGTCAGTACAAGGGTATGGAGAGTGGATGTCCGAACCGTGTTCAGAGCGTGACGAAGGACACCATGCTGGCCGCCAGGGCTGCGAAGGCGCTGAGGAGAAGAGCGCTCTCGCTCCGGGTCAGCCGTTGTTCGACGCTCCGAACCGTCAGGGAAACGGCCTGGGCCCGGTCAATCCCAGCTGTCGTCGAATTCCGTAGTGATGGCAACTGCTGCATAGTGTGATCCTGCTCTCGTCACGGGCGTTCTGTTACGGCCCGACTTTGAATGCTATAGAGCAAGCGTGAAGACTCTAACGAGCAATACTGGAATGAATATGGATGGTGATGGGGCGGGTGACGGGCCACGGGAACGGCACCCGGGCGCGGTCCGGCGTCGCCGGCGCGGCCTGCTCGGCCTGCTGGCGGGCGCGGTCCTGCTCGGCTGCGTGGAAAACCCCATTACCGGCGAGCGCGAGCTGGGCTTCGTTTCCATGGCCCAGCAGATCAGCATCGGCGAGCAGCAGTATGCGCCGGCTCAGCAGATGCAGGGCGGCCGCTACCAGGTGGACGAGGCGCTGACCGGGTACGTCCAGCGGGTCGGTCAGCGGGTCGCCGACCACAGCGGCGTCGAGCTGCCGTACGAGTTCGTCGTGTTGAACAACTCGGTACCCAACGCCTGGGCGCTGCCCGGAGGCAAGCTGGCCATCAACCGGGGTCTGCTGACCGAGCTGCGCAACGAAGCCGAGCTGGCCGCGGTGCTCGGCCACGAAATCGTCCACGCGGCCGGCCGGCACGGGGCCAAAGCCATCGAGCGCGGGGTGGTGTCCCAGGTGGTCATGGTCGGGGTTGCCATCGGTGCCGCCAACACCGAGTACGCCGGTTCGGCGCTGGGCGCTGCGCAGATGGCGGCCGGACTGCTGAACCAGAAGTACGGGCGCGACGCCGAACGCGAGGCCGACTACTACGGCACCCGGTTCATGGCCCGGGCCGGCTACGATCCCTACGCGGCCGTGACCCTGCAGGAGACGTTTCTACGGCTCTCCGAAGGTCGCAGTTCATCGTGGCTGGAAGGGCTGTTCTCCAGCCATCCGCCGTCGGCGGAGCGGGTGGCCAACAACCGCTCCCTGGTGGCCGATCTGCGCGCCGAAGGATTTGCCGGGGGTGAGTTCGGGGCGGACGCCTACCAGGCGGCGCTGCGGCCGCTGCGGCGCGACGCGCAGGCGTATGCCGCCTACGACGAGGCCCGCGAACTGCTTGCTGGCGATGGCTCGGGCCGGCCGACGGAGGCAGCGCTCGAGCAGGCCGAATCGCTGCTGGAGCGGGCTATCGCCCAGCAGGATCGTGAGGCGGCGTTTCATGGCCTGCGCGGCGACCTGCGCCTCGCCGGGCGCAGCTACGACGCCGCCGAGGTCGATTACGACCGCGCCATCGAGCGCGACGACGGTTACTTCGCCTACTACCTCGGTCGTGGCGTCGCCCGTGCCCGGCAGGGCCGGCAGCGTCAGGCCGAGGAGGATTTCTCGCGTTCGCTCGGGCTGCTGCCGACGGCCACGGCGTACAGCGAACTCGGGCGCCTCGCCGAGTCGGAGGGCAACGTCGAGGCGGCCCTGCGCTACTACCAGACCGCGGCCCAGTCCTCGTCGGCGGTCGGGCGCGCGGCCGGGGAGCGGGCGCTGCGCCTGGACGTTCCAAGGCACCCGGAGCGCTATCTCAATGCCCGGCTGAGTCGAGACGCGGCGGGTCGGCTGGTGCTGCAGGTCAGCAATGCCACCGGGCTGCCGCTGGACGACATCGAGTTGATCGTCGACACGCTGGACGACGCTGGCCGCCGCGCCCGCTATCAGCCGACGTTGAGTCGGCTCGACGGCGGCGCATCACGCTTGCTGCTGGTCACCGATCAGGCGGGCAACGTCGTGGACGCCCGGGCGACCGTCGTCGCCGCGCGCGTGGCCGGTTAGCACCGCAACGGGGTCTCAACCCGAGCCGACGGCGCGCAGGTACTCCGCCGCCGCGATCGCGTAGGCCGCATCCTGCCAGTGCTCGGCCTGGGCCGACGCCGAGTAGGCGACCTTGAGGTCGTGCTCGTCGTCGCGGCACCAGGCCAGCAGCTTGCGGCGGTCAGGCCGGGCCGCGCCGGCCGGCGGCTCGAAGCGGGGCACGGGCGGCGCGCCGATGACCACGTAGCCGGCGAGCAGGCCCAGATTCAGCATCGCGTCCGCCACCGGCCCTGGCAGATCGAGGTACGGGCGAACCAGGCGGAACGCGTGGCTGCCGGTGAGCAGGTGCAGGGCGAAGAAGTCGTGGGTGGCGGCAAAAGCGTCCAGGGCCGCGCGGCTGACCGCGGCGACGTTGTGCTCCAGCGTCCAGGTCATCCGGGCCATCTCGGGCTGCGCCAGAACCCCGGCGGCGCGGACTCCGAAGCCGGCGTCGGCCCCGAGGTCCGGATGCCAGCCTTCGGCCTGGCGCAGCAGGTCGAGGCCGCCCGCCCCGGAGCGCGGCCTGGCGGCCTGCGCCAGTTCCGCAAGGCGCGGGCAGGGGCCTGCGGCCTGCAGGTAGGCGAGGGCCGCCGCGACTTCCCCGACAACCGCAAACTCGATGCCGTAAGCCAGGCGGATCAGCGGGTGATAGGCCTCCCGGTACCAGCCGCTGATCAACCCGGGCAGGTAGCGGCGCACCACGGTGGCCACGTCCGTGTCGCGGATCTCGGCCAGCAGCCGGGAAACGCGACGGTGCTCCTCGGCATCCTCCGGCAGGCGCTGCAGCCGCGGCAGGTAGGCGGCAACGAACGCCTCTCGACGGGCTCCGTCTGCACCGAGCGCGCCCAGCGCCTGCCAGGCCATGGGCAGGTGGTTGCTGAAGCCGTGGGGCGGGTACTCGCTGGCGTACCTCAGGCCGTGGGATTGCGGGTCAAAGGTCATAGTCATGGCGGGCTCTGGGGTCGTCGGTGAGATATTGCACGAACTCCCAGTCGTTGCCCTCGGGATCGTGGAAGTAGACCCTGCGGCGGGCGGGATGGCTGTCCACGTGCAGGTTGGGTTCGAAGCCCGCGTGACGAAGGCGTGACTCGACGGCGGCGACATCGCCGACCTCCCAGCCGAGGTGGTTCAGGCCGGTGTCGTTGCCGTAGGGCTGGCGGTCGCGACGGCTCGGGACCGCCTGCAGCGCCAGGTAGAACGAGTCGTTGCCGACGTGGCGCCAGAGCCGGCCGGCATCGTCGTGACCCTCGCCGCGGATGGTGAACTCGGGAAACGCCACCGTGATAAATCGGGTCATGGCGGCGACATCGGTGACGGACAGATTCGCGTGTTCGAGTTTGAGCATGTTCGGCTCCCACTGGTGCTTCATATTTAGAAATATTTATATTTCTAAATAGACCGCCCGTCCAGCACGTGGCCCGGTTTTTTTAAACTTTTTTGTTCTTAAAAGCCGGGTTAGTCTTACCCGATGACTTCTACCACCGGTACCGACACGACCCGCACCGCGGACCGGCTGCTGCTGCTGCTGAAGACCCGCGCCGGCCTCACCACCCGGGCGCTGGCCGAATCGCTCGGAATCAGCGTGCCGGCGGTGCGTCAGCACCTGCGCAGCCTGGCGGATCTGGTCGTCTGCGAGACCGTGAATCGGGGCGTTGGGCGGCCGGCCCAGACCTGGCGGCTGTCGCCTGCCGGTCAGGCGCGGTTCCCGGACACCCATGCGGAGCTCACCGTGCGGCTCATCGGCTTCATCGAGACCGGTCTCGGCGCCGATGCGCTGGAAAAGGTCCTGGATCAGTCCTATCGACACAGTCTGGCGAGCTATCGAAAACGCCTGGCCCCGGCCCGGAGCCTCGGCGAGCGGGTGCGTCGGCTGGCAGCCATCCGCACGGAGGAAGGCTACATGGCGCAGGCCAGGTACGCGTCGGGAATCTGGGTTCTGGTGGAGCACCACTGCCCGATCTGCGCCGCCGCCAGAATCTGCCAGGGCTTCTGCCGCAACGAGCTGACGCTGTTCCGGACGGTACTCGGGAACGACGTCGAGGTGGAGCGGACGGAGTACCTGCTCGACGGCGGCGAACGCTGCGCCTATCGGATCTCGCGCCGGCGCCACCGCTGATGACGCAGCACCCTAACCCGGGGCAGCCGGCAGCGTCTGCTCCGTTGCCCACACGCGACCGACGCTGTCCTCGTGGTAGCGCCAGCCGATGGCGGTGAGGCGCTCGGGCAGCTCCGCAGCGGATACCCCGAGCAGGGCGATGAGTTCTGCTTCGCCGAGTACCCGCACGGTCTTGTGACGGCCGCGCTGGCGGTGCAGGGGTCGGATCAGGTTGTCGGGGTTGCGGGATCGGGGCACGGGACGGATTCTGACGCGCTGAGCGGATACTGTATACATATACAGTATCGCTTGTACAGCCGCCCTGCCTCGCACTTCGCAGCGGCTTGGCCCGCGTCGCCCGTCATCACGCGGCGCTATGAGAAGGCAATGCCGAGACCCTATCATAGTAGAAATGACACAGTCAGAGAGAGGCCAAGGTGAATTACAGCGGACACATGGGCAACGGTCGTTTCGGATTGGTTGCCGCCTTGCTGCTGGCCGCTGGCGCCGTGCAGGCCGACATCACGATTGAGGAGCAGATGCGGGTGGAGGCCAGCGGCCTCATGTCCATGATCAACATGTCCGCGACCACGCGCTCGAGCATCTCCGGTGACCGCGCTCGCATGCAGAGTGACGTGAAGATGCAGTCGAGAGTGTTGCGCGTGTTCGGCGGGGCCGGCGAAACGGCCGAGATCGTGCGGCTGGACCAGAAGAAAACCTACCAGCTCGACCTCAAGAAGAAGACCTATACGGAGATGACGTTCGAAGAGCAACGCGCCCAGATGGAGCAGGCGATGCAGCAGATGCGCGAGGCGCAGGCGCCGCAGCAGAGTGCTACCGGGGTCGATGAAGAGAGCTGCGAATGGTCCCCGCCGGAGACCAGAGTGGAACGCACCGGCGAGACCGAGAACATCGCCGGACACGCGACCGAGCGCAAGATCGTCAGGTCGCGGCAGTCCTGCGCCGACCCCAAGACGGGTCAGGTCTGTGACTTCGAGCTGACGCTGGATCAGTGGCTGGCCGGGGACTTCCCGGCCTCGGAGGAAGCGGCTGAATACTTCCAACGCTACGCCGACGCGATGGGCCTGGGCGCTGCGGGGTCGCGCGACTTCTCTCAGCGGCTGCAGTCCATGTTCGGCGGCTACAAATCGCTCTGGTCGGAAATGGCAGGCGAGCTCGCCAGCACAGACGCATATCCCCTGCGGACTACCGTCTCCATGGCGATCGGCGGTCCGCAGTGCACCGATGGGCCGGCGGCCTCGGCCGATACGCCCGGCGTGGGTGAGGCCCTTGGCAGCGTGGTCGGCGGCACGCTCGGCGGTATTTTCGGTCGCAGGCGCGACGAGGCTGCACGGCAGGCAAAGAGAGAAGAAGAGGCCGCTCAGACCGCCGCCGCTGGCGACATGGTTCGGTTGATGTCAATTACCACCGAGTTCGTTTCCGTGAGCGACGCGCCGGTCGATCCAAGCGCCTTCGAAGTTCCCGCCAACTTCAAGTCGGTATCGCGCTAGCGTTTCCGAGCCGCGTGGTCTTGGATCGTGGTCTTGGATAGAGTCGCCTTGCTTCGAGGGGGGTCGAACCTCGCCTTGCCAGGCCTCACTCAGTTGTTTTGTCTTCGGCCAGCCTGGCCATATCGTAGCTGGGCGCGTAGTCGGTGATTTCGCGATTGATGAAGTCCGCGAACTCTTCGTCGAACGCTGACGCCCCTCCATGGCTCCAGAAGTATCGGCCGCCTGTAGACCCCATGATGCTGCGAATGTCGTTTCTGACGATGACCCACTGCGTCTCCGGTAGCACGCGGTCGAGATGGAGTTGATGCATCACGGACCACAGATTCGCGTATTGACCTATGAACATGAAGAACTGCATGCGTTCGTCTTCCGTCAGTTCGTCGATGGCTTCCAGTCCACGACGCCACACGGACGCGTTGCGGCTGTTCTGCGCGACGCTCATGTTGATCGCACCCACCGATTCCACGAAGGCGTAGCGGGCTTCAGCCTTGGCCTGTTTGTTGATGCTGCGGGTCTGGATCGACAGGTAGATCAACGTCGCAAGAACCAGCAACGATCCAAGTAGTTCGCCAGCGGCGCCTACGGCTTCCCAGTTCATGTTGTTGCCTCGCAGCCAGATGCAATTCAGTTCAGCTCGGATTCTGACGTGTTTCGACCGGTGCCGCTTGAAGTCCACCGGCTTCGGTCGCCGACGCTCCTGTACAGCACGGAGAATGGATGATGATGTATCGAGGAATCGCCGTCTTCGTTGCCGGGCTCACGACCGTGGCCGCTCTGTTCCTGGTGGTCGATCGAGGTGGGGCGATCGCCTGGGGTACCGTTGTCCTGGGTGGGGCGCTGCTCGCGAAGGTCTGGTTGAGGCCGTCCAGATCTGACACGGGATGGTGCTTCGCGATGGCCATAGCCCCAGCGTTGGCGTGGGCCGTTACCTTTGGCTATGTGATCTCGACCTTTGAATCAGGCGAGGTGGTAGAAATGGCGATCGATCTCGGCTCAGACACGCATACGGCCAGGGTGTGGGTGCTCGACATCGGTAACGATCCAGTCGTCTACTACGAGACTGACCCCGTGGTGGCCGACTCGTTGGTGTCTGGCGAGCCGCTGCAGTTCACTCGAGCAGGAGAAACAAGTACTCGAACACCCCATGCAGAACGAGCGGATTCGATCCCCGAAGAGGAAGCGAACCGCGTACTCGAGGTCATGAGTGCCAAGTACGGTGATCGAATGACGGCCGTCAACGTGTATTACGCGATGTTGGGAAGTCCCCGGGACCGGGTCAGCCTGGTTGTTACGCTGAAAGAAGACTGAATTGACTCACCGAAACACCTGAGGAACCTGTTTTTCTTCTGAATTCCTGTAGGTGAGCACCAGGTAGGTCGCCACCGCGGCCGGTAACACGACGAGAATCAGATCGTTTACCGCGCCCTCGATTGATGGGTGCATGAACCACACAACGAGATGGAACAACCCATGCATCGCGAGCCATGCGGTGCCGAACACCAGCAACGGCTTCAACTTCTGCCTGAGTCCATAGGCGATACCCAGCGCGCTGACTGTGAAGGCGAACCCGACATCACGTAAGAAGTGCATGTTGTAGGGGCCGGTATCGGACACGCCGGGGCCGGTTTCGTAGAACACGAGAGGAAGGACTGAAATGAACAGTCCTGTCGCCAGGTAGTAGACAACCAGACTCCACAAGACGAGATCTCTCATGTGCGCTTCCCCGGTTATTCAATGCTGGACGGCGACCTGCTACCGACGTGACGAAAATATACCACTGAGCGATGCCCGCTCCCGGCCGCGAGAACCGGTTGAAGATCGGGTCGCGATACTGGTTATATATCCAGCATGAACATCGTCCTCGCCCGCTACCTCAACCAGCGCATGATCCAGCTCGCGCCCGACACTCGAGGCGAAGCCGTCGGGGTGCTGATGCGGTCGGGGGAGTACCGCTACGTCCGCTGGCTCGGGTTCATCGGGCGCGAGCGGGCCAGGACGGAAGGGAAACCGGTCAGGCTGGAGATCAGCCGCATCGGGCGATGCCGGGGCCACAGCGTGACCTGGGAACCCGTTCCCGAGGGCAGCCACGTTCAAGGCTGTCTGACCCCATTGGGTGCCTACGCCGTCGTCGAGGCGACGGTCCGAATCGTCTGAGCGGCTGCGACGCGATCCCGGCGTAAGGCTCGTCCGGGAACACGGCGCCGTCGGAGGTGATCTGAAAGCAGGCGCGGCCGGAGATCGATCAGCCGCGCCTGACCGGCGGAGCTGCTAGCCTTCGCCGCCCACGACCTGCTGCGCGGACCACATGGTTGTGTTGCAGTCGAACACCATGTCGAAATGCCGACCCAGCTGGGGTCCGGCGTCGCTCCGACCGATTCCCGTAACGAACTCCGCCCAGGCCGAAGCGCTGTCGTTGACGACGAACAGATAGCGGTCGGCGCTGTTCGGGCCGCTCGTGACCGGGGTCGCCATGTAGACGGCTTGCGGGGTCACACCATCGGCTTCACCCAGCACACCGGAAATGTGCCTCTGCAGGTCGGCGACGTGTTCATTGCCAAGTCCGTGCTTGAGGTTGCAGGCGTTTGACGAGATGAACACGGTGTCTCCGTCGCCTGCTCCGCTTTCGCGCTCATAAACGGGCACGAAGGTCCCGACATTGGAGCCTTCGCAGGCGACTACGGAATCGAAACGCTCCTGGACCTTCTCGAGACCGGTGGCTGCTGCTGCGGCGTCCATTGACGCGCCGAACGCGGCAAGGTTTTCGTGAATGTCGAACCACAGCATGTCTACGGCCGCGTCACCTTTCAACAGTGACCAAACGAATGCCGTCGGGGCCGTCAGGCCGGCCTTCTGATACTGCTCTAGGTAGAAGTCGCGGGCGGACAACAGATCATCCATGTCCTTGCCGTCATTGAAATTGCACGCGTAGGTGTCGAGTATCCCCGGTGCAGGTGGCGCCTCGTGGGCGTCGGCACTCGCAGTCGACGCAAAGCAGCAGAGCGTCGCGGCTGCGATTACCGTGTGGAGATGAGTCATTGTTTTCATGTCGGATTCCTTAGTCGCGTTCGTTCCAGTGTTTGCTACTGGGGACGTAAAGCCGGGCCTTGCCCACTCCGACAAACCGCTTGTGCCCATCAATTTTCCCCCAACGGAGTATCTGCCTTCAGAACCATCCGCGAGGCGTTTCGCCACACAACCGTTACAGGTACTGCGCCGGGAAATACTGGGGCACTTCCTGTTTGATCCGTTCGGCGGCCGCGGCCAGCTCCGCCATTGTGCTTCTTACCTCTTGTTCGGTTTCCCCGATGATGAACCCCCCAAGACCCAGGAGCTTGTGAAAGGGCTTGTTCACGGGTTCGCCCAACGCGATGATGAAGCGGGTTAGGCGGTCGGCGCCCAGATTGATGGCGGTCAGTGCTGCATCCTCTTCGCCGAGTATCATCATTTGTTCGGCCTCTACTACGGCGTCGTTGGCCCCCAGTTTGCCTTCAATCACGAACAGCATGCCGCGCATGCCGGGGGGTATCGCGAAGTCCTTTCCGCCGCCTTGATCGAGTTGCACGTAGGCGTAGATTATCTTGCGATGGGTGAAGGGCTGAGTGGCGCTCACGCCGCAGAAATCACCGGCCAGCACGCGTACGCTGCTGCGCTCCGACGTGACCACTGGTACGTCCTCCGGCTGCACGACCACCGTCCTTACATCCTCTTCATCGGTCGCATTCCAGACCAACTGCACGAATTCGACCTTCATGGCCGCCGCCACCGTGTCGGGTGACGGATACTCATGGTGGAAGGCGGGCGTGCCCGCATGCACGTAGTACAATCCCCCGGTCTCGAGGTGTTGCGCGCTATCACCATCGAGGCTGTCCCAGGCCATCCAGGTCCCGCCGACGGGCAGAAAGCTCATCGCGGTCAGCCCGACATGGGGATGCGGGCGAAAGGGTGATTCAGCACTGGTGTCGACGTTAACGAAGTCGAACAACACGATAGGGTCGACATCGGCAACCTCGTGGCTGGTGCCATTACCGTCTATGTCGGTCGTGCCGATCAATCGCAGAGCGTGGTCGCCCATCTTTGTTGCATTGATGATCTGGTGAGTGCGCACCACGGGAACCTCCTGTGCGTGTAAAACCTGTGCGTAGTCCTGGATGGGCAAGCGGCCACGTCTTCGGTCTTGAATGCTTCGAATTCGCTAAATCCAATGACCTCAGCCAGGCCAATGTCACTTCAGATTCACGCGCAGGATCCGGTCACCGTGGAACGAGCCGATGAAAAGCTCGTGGCCAACGCGCAGCCCAACTGTTCCGGCTCCCATAGGAGCGCCGTCGGTCGCATACAGTGTTTCAACGATGGTCATCGAGTCGGGATCGAGGGCGACAATCTTGAACGGGATGCTGCAGGCTCCCCGCTCGATGCTCACGCAGGCCCCGAAGTCCTCCCCTGTGAGGTCTCTCGCGAGGGACGCGATGAGTACGCGGCCATCAGGGGCCCAGCGAGCGTTGTCGGGTGAGTCGACCGTCGCGCGGCCGAGTTCACGGCCGGTCGCAACTTCGACTTTTCGTACACTGTGCTCGGCGGTCGCATTCATGTAGATAAAGCGGCCATCGGGTGAGGTGACGATCCCGTTCGGCATTGCACCATCCGTCCCTCCAATCTTTCGAAAACTTGTGTCGGATTGCGACCAGGCATATGCGTGGCCCGTAATGTGACGCGGTATGTCCTTCATGAGATCGATCGGCGGTTCGAGCGGAGTCATCTGCGTCGTGTAGAAGTCACCGTTGGAGGTCGCTGCGACACTGTTGAGCGATGCATTGGGGGGTGCCGGTACACAGCCGCGCCATTCCACCCGCCAGTTGGTTCCCGCGCCGAAAACCTCGAACAGCTCTACAGCTTCGCGACCGCCGTGCTGGATAACCAGTAGCTGAAGACGCCCGTCGTCCCGGCGGACGAGATCGATCCCATGGCTGTTGAACTTCTCGCCAGGTGGTGTTGTGCAGGTCGGATCACCCCAGCCCGGCTCAGCCGCGCCTTTGCCTTGCCCGCCGCGAAACACCGTGTGTTGTATCTCACTTTCGAGTTCCAACACCAAAAGCCGACCCGGGGCTTCCGCTGAGGCGCCGTACTCCCCGATGAGGATGGCCTGGTCCCCCGGTAGGGCGACGATGTCCTCTGGATTCGAAAACCCGCAGATCGGTCGCGCATTACCTTCTGGAACACATTCGATGATGGGTTCCGCCTGGGGCACCTGGGTACCGAGCAGAAAAACCGTTAACGTGGCAAGGGCAAAAAAGAATGGTCGTTGCATGATGCCCCCTCTGCTCATGCAATTGGAGGACACTCGATGATGCCAAGGCCGGATTGCGTGAGCAACAGAATCGATTCGTCTGCTTCGGGTTTCTTCGACCTCGATTCCCACGTACCGTACCGTGCTTTCCAGCTTCGTGTGCCCAAGAAGGAGTTGAACGGCTATCAGGTTTTTCGTCCTGCGATAGAGCGTTGCCTTTGTACGCTGCAACGAGTGAAGTGCAATAGCCTGCCGCATCCAGCCCGATCTCCTCCACCCAACGCTTTACCAGCTGTCCATACAGCCTCGTCGACAGGTGTGACGATGGCGAAGGGTCAGACCTGACCGATGAACTCGTCCATGCGCGCCGTCTGCAGCGCCGTCGTCTTCGCTTTGTCCATGTCGTAGTGCAGGCGCGACACCAGGCGCTGGGCGTAGAGCCCGCCGCCGGCCTGAATGTTGGTGACAGCGTTCCAGCCGCCGAAAGCGTCGGCGGTGAAGTCGCGGATCGCGTGGAACAGCCGTGCCCGGTACAGGCCGTCCACGGACTGCAGGGTGCCCATGTACTTGCGCGCCAGATCGCCGACGTGGCCGTTCTCGAGGTCGGCGATGCCGGGGGCGGTGAGAATGCTGCCGCCGCCGATGTCGTGGAGGTGACGCACCATCAGCGACCAGTTGGCGGCGCCGTGGTACTTGCCGGCGTTGGTGTAGAGCTCGTCCGGGAACGCGGCGCCGTCGGAGGTGATCTGGCAGTTCTCGATCGCGGCCTCGAGGCTCGCCCGGATCAGCGTCGCGTTGATCAGCATCTCTGAGATCTTCTCGCGGATGTGGCTCACCCGGTCGAGGCCGTTGGCCTCGGAGATGAGCTGGGCGAAGCCGACCAGCGCGTCGTAGCTGCGGACCATGGCGGCGAGACCGCCGAGCCGTTCCCAGAGCCCGAGTGAATGGGCGAACACCGCCGCCAGTTCGGGATGGCCATCCAGGAACACGCGTTCCGTCGGCACGAACACGTCGTCGAAGATCACGAATCCTTCGGGGGTATGGGCCTTTCCAGAGATCGGAAAATCCCGGGTGTCGGCATGGCGCGGCGCGTAGGTGGTGTTGATGATCCTCACCCCGGGGGCGTTCACCGGCACCATGCAGGCGACCGAGTAGTCCTCTTCGCCGGGCTTCATGGATTTGGTGGGGATGGTCATCAGCTCGTGACCCATGGAAGCGGCCGAGATGTGCAGCTTGGCGCCGCGGATCACGATGCCGTCGTCGCGCCGGGCCACCACGCGCACGTACTGATCCGGATCGTCCTGGTTGCCTGGGCGCCGGCTGCGGTCGCCCTTGGCGTCGGTGATGCACTGGGTGATGCGGATGTCGCGCTGCTGGGCGTCTTTGACGTAGGCGCGGATTCGCGCGGCGTTGTCCGGCAGCGTCGCCTCGATGCGGTCCGCGGCGGTGAGCAGGGTCATGATCGAGGCGTAGGTCACGTGGGTGAGCAGGTCGACGGTCTCGTGGAGTTCGACCTGCTCGCGCAGTTCACCGGCGGACCCCGGCACCTTCATGAACTCGCCGACGGCGCCCGGTGCCGGGTCGTAGAACCGTTCGTAGCCGGCGGCGGCGGAGTCCACGGTCTGACCGAGCAGCCGGTGGGCGACCACGTCGTCGATGCGTTCGCCTTCGAAATAGGTCTCGCGGCCGTCGCGTAGCGACGCCCGATACTCATCGCCGGTCATCATGCCGAGTTGCTCCTCCCCTGTGATTGGAAAATTCTATAACACGTTATGTCTTTCTGGCGACGGCCTGGAGTCGCCCGTTACCGCTGCACCCAGCCGCCGCTGAACGGAATCGCCTGGCCGACGAAGAAGTCGCTCTCGGCGCCGGCGAGGAACAGCGCAAAACGGGCATCTTCCTCCGCCGTGGCCAGACGGCCGAGGGGCACCTGGCGCTTCAGCGACGCCTGAAAGCGCTCGTTGGCGGCAAGATCCGGCGGGTAGTACACCGGGTTCTCCACGTAGTTCTGGGCGATCAGATTGACCTGAACGTTGTCCGGCGCGACCTCGACACCCACCGACTGCACGTAGCCGACCTGGGCGGCCCGCGCGGCGCTGTAGGCGCACAGGGTTTTCATTCCCTTGAGTGCCACGGCGCTGCCGTAGACGACGATCTTGCCGGCGCGGCGCTCACGCATTTGCGGCAGCACGGCCCGGGTCAGGCGGTGCAGCGGATGCACCATCATGTCGAAGGCGCAGGCCCAGGTCGCGTCGTCGACCTCGGCTACGGTGCGGCCGCTGAAGTTGGGTGACGCCAGGTTGGCGATCAGCACGTCCACCCGTCCCGCCTCCGCCACGGCCGCCTCGCAGGCGCCGGGTTCGGTGAGGTCACGGCGGTCGGCCACCACCTCGGCGCCCTCGGCGGCGAACAGGGCCACGGTGGCCGGGCCCATGTAATCGTCGGCCTGGGTCACCAGCACCCGTCTGCCGGCGAGTCGACCGCGCTGGTCGCTCATCTGCTTACTCCCGTCGCTGCGAATGCCGTAAGGTTATCGGAAACCGTCCTTCGCGACGCCATCGAGGAAACCGCGCCATGGCCACCGCTGCCCCGGTCACCGTGTTCGACCACCCGCTCTCGCCCTACGGTCAGAAAGTGAAGATCGCGCTGCTGGAGAAAGGCGTCGCCTTCGACGCCCCGCTGCCCGGCGGCCTCGGCAGCGGCGCCACCGACGCCGACGCGGCGGCGCGGGCTTTCGCCCGCATCAGCCCGCGCGGCGAGGTGCCCGCGCTGCTCGACGGCGACGTGGCGCTGTTCGACTCCTCGGTGATTCTCGAGTACATCGAGGAGCGCTGGCCGCAGCCGCCGCTGCTGCCCCAAGCGCCGGCCGAGCGCGCCCGGGTGCGGATGCTCGAGGAAACCATGGACACTCACTTCGAGGCGATCACCTGGGGGCTCTCCGAGATCCGCAACTTCGGACGCGCCAGCGGCGCGCTCGCGGAGGCCATGCTGGCCCGGGGCGGCGAGCAGATCGCCGCCTGGTACCGATGGCTCGTGGACCAGCTCGGCGACCGGGACTGGTTCAACGGCGCGGACTTCGGCTACGGCGATCTGGCGGTGGTGCCGTTCGTCAACGGGGCGGTCGGGTTCGGTCACGTGCCCGAGTCCGGTTCCAGGCTGGCCGCCTGGCTCGAGCACGCCAACGGCCGCGACAGCGTCGCCCAGTGCGCGCAGGCGGCGGCCGCAGTCGCCCTGGACGGCAACGTCAGTCTGGCGGCGGTGCGCGAGGCCATGGAGCAGGGGTTGTTCAAGCGCGAGTACCGCGATCACCGGCTCGAGTGGATGATCAAGAGCGGCGGCATCAGCGTGGTTCAGGAGGGACTGGAGAAAGGCAACATCCGCTTCATCGAGCCGTTCCGTCCCTGATCAGCCGGGCCGGCCGCCGCGTGGCCCGGCTTGTCGGATCATGGCGCAGCGTCCTGCCAGGCCCGAAGCGTGGGGTTCAGAAACACCCCGGCAGGATCCACCGCATCGCGCACTTGCCACCAGGCGTTCCAGTCCGGATGCCGGGCGGCCAGAGCGGCGCCGTCGAGATAGTGCACCTTGCCCCAGTGGGGGCGGCCGTCGAAAGCGAGAAAGATGGCCTCGCAGGCTTCGAAGTAGGCGCGTTCGTCCTCGCGGACGTCCTGGTGCACCGAGATGGTCACCGTGGCGCGGTCACGGGCGCTGGACAGCCAGACGTCGTCGGCGGCCAGGGTCCGGTACTCCAGCGGCCAGCGCAGCTCCGGGTACTCGGCGCGAATCAGCGCGCGCAGGGCGGCGAAGCACTCGGGGCCCCGTTCCGCGGGAACGCTGTACTCCATTTCGGTATGCGGATGCGGTCGGTGATTCGGCAGCACCTCGTAGCTCCAGGCGCAACGTTCGCCCTCCGCGCCGAGCGGGTAGCGGGGCTCGCGTTCCGTTTCCTCGGTGAGCTTGGCGATCGCACGGTCGTCGTGCGGGTACCAGAAGAATTCGAAGTGACGGGCGGCGCCGCTCAGCTCCCCGATCCGTGGTGCCAGCGCCTCGAACGGCTCGGACCAGCCGCGTTGTTCCAGGCGGTAGGCGTCGCGCATCTGCAGCGTCAGTTCGGTGACGAGGCCGAGCGCGCCCAGGTTCAGGCGGGCCGCCTGCCAGAGATCCGGCGAACGCTCGGCGTCGCACTCCACGACCTCGCCGGAGGCCAGCACCAGGCGCGCGCCGATCACGGCGCTGGAGAGGTTCTGCAGGGCGATGCCGGTGCCGTGGGTGCCCGTCGCACAGGCGCCGGCGATGCTCTGGCGGTCGATGTCACCCTGGTTCGCCAGCGCCAGGCCGGCATCGTGCAGGGCGCGTCCCAGCGCGAAGATCGGCGTTCCGGCGCGCACCCGGGCGCTGCGTTTCTCGGGATCGGTGGCGACCACGCCGGCGAGACCGGAGGTATCGACGATGACGCCGGCATTCGGAATCAGCGGCGCATGGCTGTGGCCGGCGCCGGCGGCGCGCACGGTGCAGGCGTTGGCGGCGGCGTCGCGCACCAGGGCCACGGCGTCGGCTTCGCTGCGCAGGAAGTGCAAGGCCCGCGGCTTCGCGGACAGGCGCCCGGACCAGTTACGCCAGGTCGCCATCAGCGCGGCCGCTGGGCGATCCCGTGGGTCATGAAGGCGGCGAACTTCGGTCCCGGCTGGTAGCCGGAGTCCAGCTCGCCGATGACGAACCCGGCGTCCTGGATGAGTTCGTCGGCGCGGCGGGTGAGGTGGCAGCCGCCGCCGATCTGCTTCCACAGCGGCTCGATCCGCCGTTGCCAGCGGTACACGCCGGCGTCCGGTGAGCGGCCGTGCTCGATGAACAGCAGCCGCCCGCCGGGCTTCAGCACCCGGCGCATCTCGCGCAGCGCCGCGTAGACGTTGGGGATCGAGCACAACGTCCAGGTACACACCACGGTGTCGAAGCGGGCGTCGTCACTGGGGATCTTCTCGCCGGACACGCCGAGCACCTGCACCGGTCGCTGGAGGCGCTCGGCCCGTTCCCTGGCCCGGTCGGTGAGTTCCGCCGCCGGGTCCAGGCCGGTCAGGGAGCGCACCGCTTCACTGTAGTGGGCCAGGTTCAGACCGCTGCCGATGCCGATCTCGAGCACGTCGCCGCTCGCCTGCGGCACGTAGCGCTCGCGCAGCAACCGCATCGGTTTCTGGCCGCAGGCGGCATCGATCAGCTTCGGCAACACGTATCGGTCGTACCAGCCCATAGTCGGCTCCGTTCAGTTGGCGGCGTACACGCGCTGCCCGCCCAGGTAGGTCTCGAGCACGTCGAGTTCCAGAACCTCGTCTACCGGCGCACTCAGCGGGTCCGCGGAGAGAACGATGAAATCCGCGAGCTTGCCCGGCTCGAGGGTGCCTTTCTCGTCCTCCTCACGCGTCAGCCAGGCGCCCTGCACGGTGTAGGCGCGCAGCGCCTCGGCCATGGTCATGCGTTCGTCGGCGCCGAACACGCGCCCGCTCATACCGCGTCGGGTAACCGCGGCATAGAGACCGATGGCGGGTCCGATGGGCAGAATGTCGCTGGAGATGGCGAAGTGAATGCCGTGGTCCATCGGCGTGCGCAGCGGGTTGTTGGTTTCGAGACGGGCGCCGTCCAGGTTGTCGACGTAGCGGCCCTCCAGGGTGTAGGTGAAGTTGGGCTGCTGGGTGATGGCGATGCCGTGCGCGGCCATGGTCGCCATGGTTGCCGCGCCCGGCATCACCGTGAAGTGATTCAGGTAGTGGCGGTGGTCGGCGCGCGGCTGGTCATCGAGCGCCGCGACCAGGCCGTCCACGGTGAGTTCGATGGCGGCGTCGCCGATGGCGTGGATGCCGAGCTGCCACCCGGCATCGTGGGCTTCGCGGATGGTCTGGAACAGCTCCTCTGGGGTCATGTTCAGCTTGCCGCGGTAGTCGCCCTGTCCCTTGTAGGGCGCTGTCGTGAACGCGGCCGGTCCGGTGAACCCGCCGTCGGCGAAGATCTTGATCGCGCCCACGCGCAGGTGCTCGTCGCCATCGCCGCTTTTGCGGCCGAAGGCGCTCATGGCGTCGCCCCCCTCCCAGGCGACCTGGACGGCGGCGCGCGGCAGCCGGCCCCGGTGCAGGTCGTAGACCGTCTGCCACTCGGCGAAGTGATCGATGCTGTCGGAGGCCTGAATGATCGACGTGATGCCGTGGCCGAACAGAGCCTGGAGGTTGGCGACCAGACTCGGCCGCAGGTCGACGTCGTCGGGCTCGGGGACCAGATCGAGCAGCAGGTCCTGGCGCTCGCGGATGATGCCGTTCAGATGGCCTTCGTCGTCGTGCTCGATCACGCCGCGATCGGGGTCCGGAGTGTCCGCGTCGATGCCGGCGCGTTCGAAGGCGAGACTCGAGGCCACCGCGCTGTGGCCGCCGGCGCGGGTGAGCACCACCGGGTTGTCCGGCGCCGCGGCGTCGAGATCGCCGATCAGCGGACGGCGCTGCTCCTCGAGGGCGTCTTCCGACCAGCCGTAGCCGGTGATCCAGGCGCCGGGCCCGACCTCCGCCGCCTTGGCGGCTACCAGCTCGCGGATCTGCGCCACCGAGGTCACGTCTTCCAGGGGGATGTAGAAGCCCGGGTTGCCGCTGATGTGGGTGTGGGAGTCGACGAACCCCGGCATCACCGTGCGGCCGTCGAGATCGACGCTGCTCGCGGCGGCGTAGCGTTCCCGCAGCGATTCGTCTCCCACGGCGACGATGCGATCACCGCGGATGGCCATGGCGCTGGCCCGGGTATCGGCGGCGTCGAGGGTCAGCACGTTGGCGTCGTGCACGATCAGGTCGACGGGTTCCTTCGCGGTCGCCGATGCCTCCGCAGCCGAAGTGGCTGGGGGAGCCGACGTTGCTGACTCGTTGCCGCAGCCGACGGCCGTCAGGATCAGCAGGGTGGCCGCGGTGGCGCAGCGGATCATCGGGTTCATGCCAGTTGCCTCGACAGCTTCAGATCGCGGTGGTGGGTTGTTCCCGGATGGTAAACGGGTCGTTCTCCGCAGATGGTCACGCGGTGACCCTTGCGTTCCTCCGGCCAGTAGTCCCACAGGGCGAAATGCTGGGTGCAGCGGTTGTCCCAGAGGGCGATCGCGTCCTTGCTCCAGTGGAACCGCACCTGGAACTCCGGGCGCTGCTGGTGCCGGTAGAGGAACTCGAGCAGCGCGCGGCTTTCCTCGGCGCCCAGCTCGACGATCCGGGTGGTGAAGCTCGGGTTCACGTACAGCGCCTGGCGTCCGGACTCCGGATGCGTGCGCACCACCGGGTGCACGGCGCTGGGGTAGCTCCGGTCGCGGTCGTCCACGCCACGGTCGGCGTAGCGGCCGCGGTAGACGTGTTCGGATTCGTGCCGCGCCGTCAGGCCGCAGAGAAACTGCTGCAACGCCGGCGACAGGGTCTCGAACGCCGCCACCATGCTGGCGAACAGCGTGTCGCCGCCGCTGCTCGGCAGCACGTGGAGCTGCAGCATGGTGCCGAGCGGCGGTCGTTCGTCGCAGGACACGTCGCTGTGCCAGCCGTTGCCGTTGGCGACCGTCGATCCGGCGTGGGCGTGAATCACGAACACCTCGGGATGGTCGTCGAGGTGCGGGGCCGCCGGATGGGCGTGCAGCTCACCGAAGCGCCGGGCGAACGCGATCTGGACGTCGGGATCGAGCCGCGGCTGATCGCGGAAGAACACCACGCCGTGCTCGACCAGGGCGCGGCGGATGGCGGCGAACGTGTCGTCGTCGACGGCGTTCAGGTCGGCGCCACGGATCTCCGCGCCGATGATCGGGGTGAGGGGAACGATGTCCATCAGCAGATATTCCGTTGCCGGCCCGTCATCGTGCAACCCCGGTGCGGCTCATTCGGCGTCCAGGTTCCAGCGGCCGGTCTCCGCGTCGGCGCGACGGTAAGCGGCCAGGCAGTACCAGAACAGCGCCCCGGCGGCGGGATAGAACAGCCCGTTCACCGAAGCGATGGAGTAGTGCAGCAAGCCGTCGTCCTGATAGACGAAGTCGGTGAAGGCCGCGAGCACGCTGGTGCCGACGGCCATGCCGAAGATGTTGGTGACGAAGATGTACAGCGCCGTGATCTGACCGCGCATCTGGTTCGGCGTGATCACCACGATGGCCACGGCCATGACCCCGAGATAGGAACCGCCGAGCAGCACCGCCGGCCACAGCATGAGCAGGGTGCCGCGCACCTCTCCGGCCAGCGGCGCGAGCACGCTGGGCACGATGGCCAGCACGGAGGTCAGCAGAATGGTGCGGACGTAGGCATCACGGTATCCGCGGTTCAGCAGACGGTTGGCCAGCAAGGCGCCGAACATCACGCCGAGGCTGCCGGCGGTGAGGATGATCGTGCCGTAGGCGGTGCCGGCCTCGCTCTTCGACAGGCCATAGTTGCGGAACAGAAACTCTGGATACCAGGCGGCGTTGCCATAGCCGGCCATGGCCATCATCGACGAGCCCAGAAACAGCGTCAGGTAGACCCGTTTGCGGGCCCAGACGAAGCGCATGACCGTGGCCAGAGGCAGCTGCGCGCTGGTGCTGCCGTCAGCGTTGCTGGCCAGCGCTTTGCGCGGCGGTTCGCGGATGGTGAGCAGCAGGAGACTGAGCAGCAGCCCGGGCGCGCCGACGCTGATGATGGTCGCCTGCCACGGGGCGACGCCGCCGAGACCCGGGATCTCGATGAGGCCGGCAGGGCCGGCGATTCCGGCGTAGAAGTCGTAGAGCACGCCGCCGATCACCAGGGCCAGGCCGCCGCCGACCTTCACGCCCAGCTTGTAGAACGACATGGCATAGCCGACGTGCTGCGGACGAAAGCTGTCGAGAATCAGCGAGTAGGCGGGCGGCGCCAGGCCGGCTTCACCGGCGCCGACACCCATGCGGGCAACGAACAGCTGGGTGAAGTTGCGCGTCATGCCGCAGGCGATGGTCATCAGGCTCCAGAACAGTACCGATCCCGAGATGATCAGGCGCCGCGAATGCCGATCTGCCAGACGGCCCAGCGGCAGACCGGCAAACGTGTAGAGCAGGGCGAACGCGGCGCCCTGGAGCAGGCTGAACTCGAAGTCGCTGATGCCGAAATCGGCGCGGATCGGTCCGACCAGCAGCGCCAGGATCTGCCGATCGATGAACGAGAAGATGTAGGCGACGAACAGCAGCGCGAGGGCATAGCTCGCAGCGCCCAGGCCGGGATAGTCGGAATCCATCGCGCTGGCGGGCGCCGGCACCGTCGCCACTCTGCTGCTCTCCCCGGATCGCCGTCCCATGGTACCGGAACGAACACCTTGCGCGGCGGCCGACGCTTGACCGACCATCCGGACGGGGTGAAGCAGCCGGCGCAGCGGCCCGGACGGCAACGACGGAGGAGGCCCCGTGACCGACGATCCCGACGGCTGGTTCGGCGAGCGCGTCGCCGCCAGCTACGATGCCGACAGTGGCATGGCGGACGCCGCCAGCGTGGATCCGGTGGTGGATACCCTGCTCGAGCTGGCGGGAACCGGACGGCTGCTGGAGTTCGCCATCGGCACCGGGCGGATCGCCCTGCCGCTGGCGGCGCGGGGTGCCACGGTGCACGGCATCGAGCTGTCCCGGGCCATGCTGGCCCGGTTTGCCGAGAAGCCGGGATCCGCCGACATCGAGGTGACGGTGGGCGACATGGCGAGCACGCGGGTGGCGGGCACGTTCGCGGTGGTGTACCTGGTGTTCAACACCATCATGAACCTCACCACCCAGGCCGCCCAGGTCGACTGCTTCCGCAATGCGGCCGCGCACCTGCAGCCGGGCGGCCGTTTCGTCGTCGAGGTGATGGTTCCCCAGCTCCAGCGACTGCCGCCCGGTGAGACCTTTGTGCCGTTTCACGTCAGCGACGATCACTGGGGCATCGACGAGTACGACCTCGTCGGGCAGGGTCTCGTTTCCCACCACCTGCGTCTGGGCAACGATCGCCGCGAGCGGTTCTCATTGCCCACGCGTTACGTCTGGCCGGCGGAACTGGACCTGATGGCGCAGCTCGCCGGTATGCATCTCGAGGCACGTTGGGCGGACTGGCGTCGGAGGCCGTTCACGGACACGAGCCCGAGCCATGTTTCGGTGTGGCGCAGTACACTAGGTTCCCCTAGTCGTCGATGGCGTGTTCGGGGTCGCGGAAGCCCAGCGCCAGGCCCGCCGCCACGCAATACAGGCCGATGAAGATCACGAACGCCAGGGTGTAGCTGCCGCTGGTGTCGTACATCCAGCCCGCCAGAGGCACACCGACGATCTGCAGCGGGAACATGCCCGGCCGCAGCAGTCCCAGCGCCTGACCGAAACGGGCTCGGCCGAACACCTTGGCCACCAGCGCGCCCTGCATCGGCACCACGCCACCCATGCCGTAGCCGAACAGGGCGGCGCCGACGGCGAACAGCGCCAGGCTCTGCTGCTGCAGCATGGCGGCCTGGCCCGCGACCTGAAAGCCGACGGTGAACCAGATGGCGCGGCGCGCGGTCCAGCGGTCCATGAGCCAGCCGAACGACAGCTTGCCGGCGATGCCGAGCCCGGCGGTGAGGGACATCACCAGGGAGGCGACCTGCAGCGACACGCCGGTGTCGGTGATGCGCGGCACCATGTGGGTCAGGGTGGCGCTCTGGCAGCAGAACAGCAGGCCGATCACGGAAACCAGTACCCAGAAGTTCCGGTCGCCGAGAATGGGTCCCGGCGGCCGCAGGGGAGGTGCGGGTGGTGCTGGATCACCCTCCGGTCGAGGCGGGTCGGGCAGCTTGCCGTCCGGGCGCAGGCCCACGTCTTCCGGCCGCGAGATCACCAGCCGCAGCACCAGCGGCACCACCACGAAGGCGGTGAAGGCCGCATACAGCAGAAAACCTTCGCGCCAGCCGTAGTTCTCGATCAGCGTGGCGCTGACGAACGGCATCACCACGCCGGAGGCCGAGATGCCGGTGGCGGCGATGCCGAGGGCCGTGCCGCGTCGCCGGGAAAACCAGTTGGTGACGAGCTTGGCGGTGGCGAGTCCGCCCATCGCGCTGGCGCCGAAGCCGATGAACGCGCCGAGGGCGAGGTAGAACTCGAGCTGGCTGCGAACCTGGGACAGCGCCAGGAACCCCAGCGCCATCGAGATCGAGCCCGCGGCGATGACGCGCTTCAGCGGAAACCGATCCAGGGCGTGGCCGATGAAAGGCGCGACGATCGCCCCGACGGTGGTGGTGATGGTCAATCCCAACGACACGCCGAGCCGGCTGCCGCCGAACTCCTGCTCGATTGCCTTGAAGAAAACGCCGTAGGAGTAGAAAAAGAACCCCACCGCGACGAAATCGACGAAAAACGCCACGCTGACCATGCGCCAGCCGAGAAATCGCGCCGGCTTCACGGGTGTCCGCCGGCAACCGTAATGGCCGTCCTGGCGATCACGGCCACAGCAGCAGCACGGCGCATCCGGCAGCCAGCGTGGCCACGCCGAGGGTCAGCATGTGGCGGCGCAGGTCGGCGGATCCGAGCACGCTGGCGGCGGCGATTTTGAATGCCAGGTTGGCCAGGGTGGCGAGAAAGATCGCGCGCCACGCCATGTCGCCGGTCACGCTGCCGCGAGCGAACATCTGAGCCACGGACAGGGTCAGCGCATCCACGTCGGTCAGCCCCGACACGAGGGCCACCGCATAGACAGCGTCTTCGCCGATGTGGGTCCTGGCGGCGGCCACCGCGAAAACGATCACCACGTACAGGCCCGCGAAGCTGAGGGCGACGTCGAGGCGTGCCGGATTGCGCTGATCCGGCAGCTGCACGTGGCGACCGCGCACCCTGGGCCACATCAACGCCGCGGCCGCGAGCATCACCAGGGCGAACACGGCCATGGGTACGGCGGCGTCGCGCAGCAGCGCGGGTGCAACCAGCAGCAGTTCGATGGCCACACGCAGGTAAACCACCGTGGAGGCGATGAAAATGATCAACGCTGCGCTGGCGGCGAGTTCCGGGGTGCGGCGCGACAGGCCGGAGAAGCTCACGGTGGTCGCGGTGCTGGAGATCAGGCCGCCGAGCACGCCGCCGGCGATGGCGCCGCTGTCCGCGCGGAACAGTCTGAATGCGACGTAGCCGGCGAGGTTGAGCGCGACGATCAACACCACCAGCAGCCACGCCTGAAACGGGTTGAACACCTCGTAGGGCCCGAAGGTCCGGTTCGGCAGTACCGGGAGTACGACCAGGGTGATCAGTACCAGGCGGATGACGGCCGCGAAGTCGTCCTGGCCAATCCGGTCGATCAGGCCGTGCAGCGGCCGTTTCCAGTGCAGGAGCAGGGTGATCGAGCCGCCGAGCACCACGGCATGGGTCTGGTAGCCGGCCACGCAGGCCGCGCCGATCAGATACACGGCAACCGCTGCGAGCAGCGTGGTGGCGCCGTGCTCGCGGTCTTCGCGGCGACCTTGCGCGGCTTCGCCACCAGCGGCTTCGATGTCGCGGTGGCGCAGATACCGGGCGGCGACCATCCCCGTGATGGCGAGCAGGCCCGCGGCCACCGGCCAGGGCCCCCAGGGCTCGGCAAGCAGGGCCGCCATACCGCCGGACGCGCCGATGATTCCGAATGAGCGCAGCCCGATCAGCTTGTGGTCGGCCCACTCCCGCTGCAGGCCAACGAGCAGCCCGAGGCCCAGCGCCAGGCCGAGGCCGACCATCTGTGAGACGAACACGTCGTGCATGGCTGCATGGTACCCCGCCGGCTGAGCCCTCCCCAGGCCATGGGGCCGATCGGGAGCATTTCCCGGCGCAACGCTGTCCAACCAGGCAGCGAAAGGACTTCGAAGCAGTCAGGAGACAACCAACATGCGTGCACCGAGATTAGTTTGTGCGACTTCTCTGGCCGGCATCCTGCTTGCCGGTTGCGCCAGCGGCCCGGCCAGGCCGGACGCCCAGCTGAGCGCCGCCCTCGATCAGCTCGACGCGCAGAACGAGTACGCGACGACCAAGCGATGCCTGGGCACCTTCGAGTACGACTCGGTGGAGATTCTCGACGACCAGCACCTGCTGTTCGAGAAGGGCGACAAGTCGGTCTGGTTGAACAAGCTGCGCTCGCGCTGCCCGGGTCTGCGGGCCGACGACATTCTCGCCTTCGACATGCGCAGCAACCGACTGTGCTCGCTGGACTCGGCGACGGTGATAGACCGGTTTCTGCTCTGGCGGCGCTCCGGGCCGACCTGCAGCCTCGGTGAGTTTCAGGAACTCACCGCACCTCAGGCCAGCCTGCTGCGCGAAGCGATGAAGGGCTGAGTCAGGCCCCTTTCACCCAGCCGGCGCACCATCCCGCGGCGTGCACTTTGTAGGTGGGAAACAGGGCGCAGGAGCCGAAGGTGTCATCCAGGCCCTTGTAATGGATGCAGTTGGTGCAGTCCTGGCCGGAGCCGGCGGGATAACCCTCGGGCGGGTTGGCTGACACGTCCGCCACGTAGCGCAGGGCGATCGCCTGCGGGTTGTCGGCAGGCAGGTCCGGCAGTGGCTCGGCGCCCTGCGCGCGATGGGTGAGACTGGCGGCGGCGGCGACCGAGCTGATCTGCACGAAACGGCGGCGGTTGATCATGGCGGGTTCCCGGAAGTGATGGATCAACCAACCATACCGCAGTCGCCGATCGGCACAAGCCCGGGTTGCGGATGATCCGGGCAGCGAGTCAGAACAGCACCCAGGAGGCGAGCCCGAGCAGGGCGAAGAACCCGAGCACGTCGGTGGTGGCGGTGAGCGCCATGCCGCCGGCGAGGGCGGGATCGATGTTCAGGCGTTTCATGACGATGGGGTAGAGGGTGCCCACACTGGTGCCGACGAACACGTTGCCCACCAGCGCCAGGGCGATGATCAGGGTGAGCTGGGTGTGGCCGTACCAGAGGTGCGCCACCGCGGCCACCAGCACCGCGAATACCACACCAATGGCGGCGCCGTTGGCCATCTCGTGGCGCAGCAGGCGCCAGCGGTTGGCGCGGACCACCTGATTCAGAGCCAGAGCACGGATCACCAGCGCCAGACTCTGCTGACCGGCCACACCGCCCATGCTCGCCACCACCGGCATCAGCACCGCCAGCGCCACCAGCTGCTCGATGGTGTTCTCGAAGCGGCCGATCACCCAGGCGGCGACGAAGGCGCTGGCCAGGTTGACCCCGAGCCAGAGCCCGCGCTGGCCGAGCGTGGTGCGCAGCGGCGCGAACAGGTCGTGGTCCTCGTCCAGTCCGGCGGGCGCCAGGATCGAGCGCTCGGCCTCTTCGCTGATCACGTCGATGACGTCGTCGACGGTGATGCGACCGAGCAGAATGCCGTCATCGTTCACCACCGCTGCGGACAGCAGGTCCTGATCGCGAAATGCCGCGGCCACCTCGCTGGCGGCAAGATTCACCTGCAGGCCCTGACTCGCCGTCATGACGTCGGCGACCCGGGTGGGCGGTGGCCAGGACACCACCTCGGCCAGGGACAGCACCCCGAGCAGACGGTCCTCGGGCGTCACCACGAACACGCTGTCGAGGTGCTCGGGCGGACCCTCGCCGTCGCGTCGCAGTGCCTGCAGCGCCTCCAGAGTCTGCGCCAGGGTCATGTCCGCCTCCACGGTGACCGGATCCATGTCCATGAGTCCGCCGGCGACGTCTTCCGGGTAGTGGCGCACCCGCTCGAGCCGCAGGCGCTTGTGCCGGCTCATGCGTTCGATCGCGGCCGCCAGCGCCGCGCTGGGGACGTGGGGCTCCAGGTCTGCCAGTTCGTCCGGCTGCAGCGGCGCCATGGCGTGGGCCAGAGCGTGCGGGTCGGCGCCGGCCGCGAGACCGCGCAGCACGTCGTCGTGGAGTTCCGTGAGGGCTTCGCCGCGCGCCCGATGATCGGCGGCCGCCCATACGTCGACGCGCCGATCCGGCGTCATCGCTTCGAGCAGATCGGCGAGCTGGGCCGGGTGCACGTCGGCCAGGGCGATCCTGAGCTCCTCGGGCGAGGCGTCCGCCACGGTCTGCAGCAGACGGTCCCTGGCGTCGTCGTCGCCGGCGCGCGGGTCGGCGGCAGAGGGGGAGGGGGCCATGGCGACTTCCGGCAATGCAATCGAAGGCGACAGATGGTACAAGATCGCCCTTCGATGAGCCTCCGCGGTCGCTTTCCAGGAGTTCCTCCGATGACGCCCGTCATGCCCATCAATGCGCTCGCCGACGGTGAGATGACCGTTTGCCGGACGGCCGACGGCGAGGTGCTCGTGTGCCGCGTGGACGGGCGCTATTTCGCCGTCTCGAGCCGCTGCCCCCATGCCGGTCAGTCACTCATCGGCGGTCGTCTGCGCGGCTTCGAACTGCGCTGCCCGCTGCATGCCGCGAGCTTCGACGTTCGCGATGGCCGTCGCCAGCGCGGCCCGTCCGAAGAAGATCTGGTCTGCTATCCGGTGCACATCGAGAACGGCCGAGTCCACGTCGACGCGGGCCGCCGCGATTAGGCTCGCGCCGAGCGCCTGCGTATACTGTCGCCCTTTTCGGCCACCCTGCATGACCGGCACCGATGTCCGGCACGAACAGGGGGCGAAACGCGGATGGAACGGGGGATTGCATGAGCACGATGCAGCGGATCGAACGCAGTGGACTGAGTGTGGCGGCGGAGCTGGATGCTCTGGTCGCGGAGCGCGCAGCGCCGGGTGCGGGTGTCGAGCCCGCCGCCTTCTGGCAGGGATTCGCCGCCATTCTCGCCGATCTGGTGCCCAGGAACCGGGCACTGCTGGCGCGGCGCGACGAAATGCAGGCGCTCATCGACGCCTGGCATCTCAAGCACAAGGGCCGGGCACTGGACGCCGCCGAGTACCGCGCCTTCCTCGAAAAGATTGGATATCTGCTGCCGGAACCGGCGGATTTCTCCATCGCCACGAGCAACGTCGACGACGAGATCGCGCGCATTGCCGGTCCGCAACTCGTGGTGCCGGTGATGAACGCACGCTACGCGCTGAATGCGGCGAACGCGCGCTGGGGCAGCCTCTACGACGCGCTCTACGGCACCGATCTGCTGCCCGAGGAACCGGGTCGCGAGAAGGGTTCCAGCTACAACCCGAAACGCGGCGAGCTGGTGATGGCCCGGGCCGCCGGAATTCTCGATGACCTCGCTCCCCTCGACGGGGCGAGTCATGCCGACGTGGTGGCCTACGGTATCGGCGGGGGCGGCAGTGACACCCGGCTGCGCGCGGTGCTGGCCGATGGCGGCAACACCGGCCTCGAGGACGACGCTCAGTTCGTCGGCTACGTCGGCGCGACCGGTGAGCCGTCGGCCGTTCTGCTGCGCAACAACGGCCTGCATCTCGAGATCCAGATCGACCGCAGCGACGCCGTGGGTGCCGCCCACGCGGCCGGGGTCAAGGACGTGCTGGTGGAGTCCGCCATCACCACCATCCAGGATTGCGAAGATTCGGTCGCTGCGGTGGATGCCGAGGACAAGTGCGTGGTCTACGGCAACTGGCTGGGGCTGATGAAGGGCGATCTCGAGGAGGTGGTGAGCAAGGGCGAGCGCACCATAACGCGGCGTCTCAATCCGGATCGCGAGTACACGGGCCGCGACGGCAAACCCATGACCCTGCACGGCCGCAGCCTCATGCTGGTGCGCAACGTCGGTCATCTCATGACCACGGATGCAGTGCTCGACGGCGACGGCAACGAGATACCCGAAGGCATTCTCGACGCGGCCATCACAAGCCTCTGCGCGATGCACGATCTCAAAGGCACGGGACCGCTGCGCAACTCGCGGACCGGCAGCGTCTACATCGTCAAGCCGAAGATGCACGGACCGGAGGAAGTCGCGTTCACCTGTGAGCTGTTCGGCCGCGTCGAGGACCTGCTGGGGCTGCCGCGCAACACCCTCAAGGTCGGCATCATGGACGAGGAGCGGCGCACCACGGTGAACCTCAAGGCCTGCATCGAGGTGGCGAAAGAGCGGGTGGTGTTCATCAACACCGGGTTCCTCGATCGCACCGGTGACGAGATCCATACCAGCATGGAGGCCGGCGCGTTCCTGCCCAAGGACGAGATCAAGGGCGAGCCCTGGATTCTTGCCTACGAGAACGCCAATGTGGACATCGGCCTCGCTGCCGGGTTCAGCGGCCGGGCCCAGATCGGCAAGGGCATGTGGCCCAAGCCGGACGAAATGAAAGAGATGGTCGAGACCAAGATCGGGCACCCCCGGGCCGGGGCCAACACCGCCTGGGTGCCGTCGCCCACCGCGGCGACCCTGCACGCGCTCCACTACCACCAGGTCGACGTGTTCGCCCGCCAGGAGGAGATCCGCCATCGGCCGCCGGCGCGCGTGGACGACATTCTCAGGGTGCCGCTGCTCGGTGGGCGCAACCTGTCCGCCGACGAGGTCCAGGCGGAACTCGACAACAACGCCCAGGGCATCCTCGGCTACGTGGTGCGCTGGATCGATCACGGTGTCGGCTGTTCCAAAGTACCGGACATGAACGATGTCGGCCTGATGGAGGACCGCGCGACCCTGCGCATCTCCAGTCAGCACATCGCCAACTGGCTGTACCACGGCATCTGCAGCGAGGCGCAGGTGCGCGAGACCCTGGAGCGTATGGCAAAAGTCGTCGACGGGCAGAACGCGGACGATCCGGTCTATCGGCCGATGGCACCGGACTATGCCGACAGCGTGGCGTTTCAGGCGGCCTGCGATCTCGTCTTCAAGGGCCGCGAGCAGCCCAATGGGTATACCGAGCCGGTGCTCCACGCGCGCCGGCGCGAGGCCAAGGCGCGCTCGCGCGGCTGACCCGGGTGGCGCCAGCGGCGCTGAGGGCGCGGCCTTGCCCAGACGCGCCCGGATGCAGCGTGCCGGCTTGAAGTAGCCGGTGGCCCGGGCGTGAGAGTCTTCGAAGCTGCCCTGAATCAGTCCGACGATGCTGCCCGTGTCCGGGTCGAACACCGGACCACCCGAATCCCGGGAACGAAGGCGGTCTCGATCTCGACGACCAGATTGGCGTCGCAGCCCGCCTGAAGATCCGGATCCGGAGCATCCTTGAATGCGACGTTGCCCTGGCGCCCGCCAGGCCGGCCTTTTCCGGCCGCCGCTGCTGCGCTGAGCGTCGCGCCGCCGATCGACTCCTCAGTGCGTGCCCGACCGTCCCGCACCCCGCGGCACGCGGATGTTCTCCACCAGTTCCTGCACTTGGGGCGGCACCGCTGGCGTCAGCCTGGCTACGATGCCCGCGGTCGCGAAGTTGAGCAGGGCGCCGACCGTGCCGATGCCCTCGGGCGAGATGCCGAACCACCAGTGGTCGGCGTTGTTCAGTTCCGGGGCGACGAATTTGAAGTAGACGATGTACGCAAACGTGAAGGTCAGCCCTGCCACCATGCCGGCGACCGCGCCCTGCTTGTTCATGTTCAGGCTGAAGATGCCCATCAGTATTGCCGGAAACAGCGACGCCGCGGCCAGTCCGAATGCAAAGGCCACGACCTGGGCGACGAAGCCCGGCGGGTTGATGCCCAGATAGCCGGCCACGACGATGGCCACCACCGCCGCCAGACGCGCGTAGCGCAGCTCCTGACGGTCGCTGATGCTGCGCGCGAAGGTGTTCTTGATCAGGTCGTGGGAGACCGACGCCGAGATCACCAGCAGCAGCCCGGCCGCCGTGGACAGCGCCGCCGCTACCCCGCCGGCCGCGACCAGGGCCACCACCCAGCCCGGCAGCCCGGCGATCTCCGGATTCGCCAGCACCATGATGTCGCGGTCAACGTAGATCTCGTTGGTGCTCGCGCTCGGCGGGTTGGTCACCGCGCGCTCCCCGAGCGGTCCGCGTTCCGCTGCGAACCGGGGAAGTCCGGTGAACGGGTCGCCGGGCGCGTACTGGATCACGCCGTCCGCGTTCTTGTCGAGCCAGCCGATGAGACCGACGTTCTCCCAGCTCTTCAGCCACGCCGGCGCCTGCTCGTAGGGCTGATCGTTTACGGTGTCGATGAAATTCAGTCGGGCGAACGCGCCGACTGCGGGCGCCGTCGTGTAGAGCAGAGCGATGAACACCAGCGCGTAGCCGGCGCTCATGCGCGCATCAGCGACGTTCGGTACGGTGAAGAAGCGCACGATCACATGGGGCAGGCCGGCGGTCCCGACCATGAGCGCCATCGTGATCGCGAACACGTCGATGCTCGACTTGCTGCCGTCGGTGTAGGGGCCGAAGCCGAGCTCGACGAGGGTGCGATCCAGCTTCTCCAGAACCGACAGGCCGGAGCCGTCGATCACCTCGGCGCCGAGGCCGAGCTGCGGCACCGGAATGCCGGTGATCAGCATGGAGATGAACACGGCGGGCACCAGGTAGGCGAAGATCAGCACGCAGTACTGGGCGACCTGGGTATAGGTGATGCCCTTCATGCCGCCGAGCACGGCGTAGAAGAACACGACGGCCATGCCGATGACGACGCCCCAGGTGATGTCGACGTCGAGAAACTGGGAAAAGACGATGCCGACGCCGCGCATCTGCCCGGCCACGTAGGTGAAGGAGACCACCACCAGGCTGACGACGGCCACCACCCGGGCGCTGTTGGAGTAATAGCGCCGGCCGATGAAGTCCGGCACGGTGAACTCGCCGAACTTGCGCAGGTAGGGCGCCAGCAGCAGCGCCAGGAGCACGTAGCCGCCGGTCCAGCCCATCAGGTAGACGCTGCCGTCGTAGCCGAGGAAGGCGATGATGCCCGCCATGGAGATGAACGACGCCGCGCTCATCCAGTCCGCGGCCGTGGCCATGCCGTTGGCCACCGGGTGGACGTGGCCGCCGGCGACGTAGAAGTCCCGGGTGGAGGCGGCCCGGGACCAGACCGCAATGCCGATGTAGAGCGCGAAGGAGCCACCCACGAACAGGTAGGTGAGGGTCTGAACGTCCACCCTCAGTCCTCTTCTTCGTGCAGGTCGTACTTGCGGTCGAGCCGACGCATCGCCGCGGCGTAGACGAAGATCAGCACGATGAACACGTAGATGGCGCCCTGCTGCGCCCACCAGAAGCCGAACGGAAAGCCGAAGAAGTCGATGCGGTTGAGTTCCTCGACCAGCAGCACGCCGAAGCCGTAGGACACGGTGAACCAGATCACCAGCAATACACCCAGCAGCTTCAGGTTGGCGCGCCAGTAGGCGCGCCCGTTCTCACGCGTGCTCATGTCGGCTCCCCCCGAAATGCGCCATTGTACAATTCCTCAACGCAAGCTTGGGAGGCGGCCCCGGGAGGCGCGATGCGGATCGATCACCTGATGTTCGGCGCGGCGGATCTGGATGCCGGCGGCGATGTGCTGGACGCGCTGTTCGGTGCGCGCCGGCATCCGAGCGCCGATCTCGCGCCGCGGGCCCGGCTGCGCGCGCTGACGCTCGGCAGCCCCGGAGCCCGGGACCTCGAGTCGCTCACGGCGGCGCTGGCGCTGCCGGTGCAGGTCGAGGCGTCGGTGCAGCCGGTGCTGCGAGCCGAACTGGAACTGCCGTCGGGCCGGGCCGTGGTGCTGGAGTCGTCACCGCGGACGGTGGCTCTGCGGTTCGGCTGACGGTCGCAGACGCCGGCTCAACCCACCGCGGCGCGAATGCGTTCGTGCAGGGTGCCGAGCAGGTCGATGATGGCGTCGACGCTGCGTGCCCCCGACTGGAATATAGCCGTGGCGTTCAGCGCCCCCCAGCCGAAACCCATGGCGTGGACGGCTTCCGCCCGCGCCACCACCTGATCGACGTCGCTGTAGAACGCCTTGCCGCCGGCGTCGCGCGGCGGCACGTCCAGCATCTGCTGCAGGCCGATGCTGTCCGGGTCACGGTCCGCGGCCTCGGCGTGGCGGCGTATGCTGTCCACGGCGCGGCGCGCGGCCGCCGCATCGGTGAACGCCATGCCGAGCCAGCCGTCGCCGAGTTCGCCCACCCGGCGCAGCGCGCGCGGCGAGTTGCCGCCCACCCAGACCGGCAGCCGCTCGCCCTGGGGCGGCTTCGGCTCCATGGCCATGGCCTCGACCTGGTAGTGATCGCCGGCGAAGTCGACGTGTTCGTCGCGCCAGCAGCTGCGCAGCAGATCGATCGCCTCGTCCATGCGCGCGCCGCGGGTGGCGAAGGATTCGCCCAGCGCCTCGTATTCGGACGCCTGCCAGCCCACGCCGACGCCCAGGCGGACCCGGCCGCCGGACAGGGTGTCGAGGGTCGCGATCTGTTTCGCCACCAGCACCGGCTGGCGCTGGGGGAGCACCAGAACCTCGGTGCCGAGACCGATGCGGCGGGTGTGGGCGGCCGCGAAGGCGAGCACCATGAGGGCTTCCATGATCGGCATCTGCGCCGGATACGGTCCGGCGCGGCGGTCGGCGGTGGGGAAACCCATCACCACATGGTCGAACATGTCGAGCTGATCGTAGCCGAGCTCTTCGATGGCCCGGGCCAGACGTCCGACCGCCTCGGGCCCTTCCCGATACGCGACGCTCGGAAACTCCACGGCCAGTTTCATGCCGGCTCCCCTCCCTGATCTGTGACCATCAACATAGCGAAATGCGGCGGGGGTTGGAAATCGCCCAGGAAGCCGCAGACCTCTGGCGAGGGGCGCGGAATCCGTTTAGCCTCTCCGCTCCAGGTCATGGCTGCCTACCGTCGATGGTCGGTCTCAAGATCCCGTTTCCCGAGCGCACGCTGATCGAAGGCATTCCGGTGGAGGTGCGGCGCAGCAAGCGCCGGCGCACCCGCATCGGCCTGGCATTCGACCCCGCCGGATTCGTTCTGGTGGAGGCGCCTCTGGACGCCGGAGCCGGCGAGATCCGTGGGCTCATCCGCGAGCACAAACGCTGGCTCCAGCATCGTCTTGACAAGGTAACCAACGCGACCGGACTGACCGCCTGTCTTTCCTACCGCGCCGGCGAGCTGATTCACTTCCTCGGCAATCCGTACGAGCTGGTGGTGCGCGATGGCCGCATCGATACCGTGATGCTGAAGCCGCGCCGCAGTGGCCCGGAGCAGCTCGGCCTGTTCTCCAGGTGCCATGTGCGCGGTCAGATTCTGGTGACCCTGCAGCCGTGCGCCAGGCAGGTCGTGAACACGGATCGGGTCGACGCGCGCGTGCGCACCGCCGTCGACGGCTGGTACCGGGCCCGGGCGGAAGAGCAGTTCGCCGTCGCCCTCGGCGTCTGGCGGTCGCGACTGCCGTGGCTGCGTGGCAAGGTGCCGGCGTGGCGCCACCGCTACATGCGCAGCCAGTGGGGCAGCTGCAGCCGCAGCGGCCGGATCTCGCTGAACACCCATCTGGTCAAAGCGCCCACGCAGCTCATCGACTACGTGGTGCTGCACGAGCTCTGCCATCTGCAGCACTACGACCACGGCCCGCGGTTCTACGGCCTGATGACCCGGCACATGCCGGACTGGCAGACGCGGCGCGGCGAGCTCGACCACTACCTTCCCGTGCTGCTGCAGGACTGACCCGTGATCCGGGACACAACGGCGCTCACGCTGGCAGAGCTCGGCTGGAGTCCGTCCTTCGACGCCCAGCTTGCGGACGACGAGCGGGAACTGCCGCGCGGTCGTGTGTTCGCCGTTCAGCGCAGCGGGGTCACCGTCCTGGTGGCCGGCTCCGGGGAGGGAACGACGGCCGTGCAGGTGCCGCTCGGCGGGCGCTGGTTTCAGCTCGAGGCCGAGGCGCGGCCCACAATCGGCGACTGGCTGCTGCTCGATGCGTCGCTGACCGCCATCGTGCGGCTGCTCGAGCGTAAGAGCGTGCTCAAGCGCGTTGCCGTGGCCCGTGAGCGCGAGGTCCAGCTCATTGCCGCCAACGTCGACACCATGTTCCTGGTCAGCGCCTGCAACGACGAGTTCAACCCGTCGCGCATGGAGCGTTACCTGGTGCTGGCGCTGGATGCCGGCGTGACGCCGGTGGTGGTACTCACCAAGGCCGATCTGGCGGCAGACACCGATACGTTCGTGGCCGGCGTACGGGCGCTGAAGCGGGATCTCGCCGTGGAAGTCGTCGATGCCCGGGACCCCGGGACTCTCTCCGGCGTGCGCGCCTGGTGCCAGGCCGGCCAGACCGTGGCGCTGCTCGGATCCTCCGGGGTCGGCAAGTCCACTCTGGTGAACAGCCTCTCCGGCAGCCCGGTGCAGATTACGCGCGAAGCCCGGGACGACGACGCCAAAGGCCGCCACACGACCACCGACCGATCCCTGCACGTGCTGCCCGACGGCGGTCTGCTGGTGGACAATCCGGGAATGCGCGAGCTGTCGCTGGCGGACGTGGACCTGGCCGGGGCGGGTCTGTTCGACGACGTCGACGCGCTGGCCCGGCAGTGCCGGTTCCGCGACTGCCGGCACGAGGCGGAGCCGGGCTGTGCCGTGCGCGCCGCCATCGAAGCCGGCACCCTCGATGCGCGGCGCCTGGACAGCTATCGTAAGCTGTTGCGCGAAGAAGCGCGGCACGTCGAGACCGTTGCGCAGAGCCGGGCCCGATTCCGGGCGCTGGGCAAGCGCTACCGGCAGGCCAAAGACGAGTCGGACAACAGCCGAAGGTGATACGTAGGTGATACATGGCGAATCTCAACGCACCCGGAATCCGCCGGCAGCCGGTGTCGGTGACCCGCAAGATGGCGGCTTCGCTGCCGGGGCTGCGCGAACTGGCGCGCCAGAAGGGGCTCAGGATCCATCACCTCGGCGCCGGCTATCCGCATCCTGAGGTCACCGATCCGCGAGGATTCCTCGCGCATCAGAGCGCCTATTTCCAGCATCTCGAGGCGCTCGAGGGCCTGAACGATCCGTCTCAGGTCCCCGAGCATCTGCGCGAATCCTTCTCCTACACCGACACTCTGGGTCCGCTGACCACGCGGCAGTGCTTCGCCCGGGTGTACGGCCACGACTGGGGTGTCGCCATCGATCCAGCCAGACTGATTCCCACGGTGGGCGCCTCCGGCGGTATCAGCCTGATCTGCTCGCTGTTCGAGCGTCCCGGCACGCCGGTGGCCTACGTCACCGATGCGCCTACCTACGCGGGATTCCTCGCCCGCGCCGGACTCTGCCAGCACGCGCGGATCTTCTCCGTGGAAATGGACGACGAGGGCCCGGTGGTGGAGCGCCTGCGCAGCCAGATCCGCGCCGCGCGGGCGGCGGGGTTCGAGGTGCCGTTCTACTACACCGTTCCGGACGGCCATAACCCGGCCGGGTTCTCGTTCAGCCAGGCGCGCCGCCGGGCCGTGGTGGAGGTGGCACGGGAAGAGGGGGTGCTGATCGTCGAGGATGCCCCCTATCTCTACATCAACTACGCGCCCGCGGACCAGCGGCCAAGCCCGTTTCTCAGCCTGGCGCCCGATCAGACCGTGCATCTGTTCACCGGCTCGAAGATCGGATTTCCCGGTCCGCGGGTCGGGTTTCTCTACAGCGAAGCGACCCTCGCCATCGCCGACGGCGCCGAGGTCGCGCTGCGCGACCTGGCGCTCACCGAGGCCAGCGCCGACATCCTGTTTCAGAACCCCGGCGCGCTGCGCGGTTTCGAAGCACTCCTGCACGAGGGCGACTTCAGCGAGCGCCGCTCGCTGTGGCCGGTGGCGGAGACCAAGCTCGCCGTCTATCGCGAGAACCGACGCATTCTGCTGGACGGTCTGGCCGACGGGCTCGGCGAGCATCCGGAGCTGTTTCACTGGACCGAACCGGACGCCGGGTTCTTCTCGGTGTTCACGTTCACCTGTCCCGGCGTGCGCACCGACGACGCCTTCGTCAACGCGCTGGTTGCCGACCACGGCGTCGTGGCGATCCCCATGTACGACTTCTACCCCCGCGACGCCCGGGAACGGAACCCGGACGCGGGGCTCGACCAGCTGCGCCTGAGCTTCTGCTTCAGTGAGAGCAGCGGCGAGCAGCGGCGCAGGGATCTGCGCGAGGCGGTGGCCGCGTTCTGCGGCGCCGCGCGGGCCGCGGCCGGCGTCTGATGCCCCGTGCGGGCTGGTGGGCGACGGCGCTGCTGGTCGTCGCCGGCGCCGGCTACGTCGCCTACCAGTGGCAGTTCAGCGCCGGGCTCGACGTCACCAGCGAGCCGAGCGGCGCCGAGGTTCGTGTGGACGCCCGCCGGCTCGGCCTCACCCCGCTGCGGGTCACACTGGCGCCGGGTCTGCATCGACTCGAGGTCAGGCACTCGCACTATGCCGACGACGATCGGCGCATCGACCTCCCGGCCGGAGAGACGACCCGGGTCCGGGTGACGCTCGAACGCGGCGTCGGTCGGATCGAGCTCTTTTCCAACCCTCGCGGCGCCTGGGTGGATGTGGACGGCGAACGCCGCGACGGTCGCACACCGCTGCTGCTCGAGCTCCCGTCCGGAGAACACGAGCTGGCAATGGGCATGGACGAGCGCCGCTCCGCCGAGGCGACCGTGCTGGTGGTGGCCGGAGAGCAGCAGACCGTGCGCCTCGATCTCAACATCGATCCCCATGGCAGTCTGGTGGTGGACACCGTCCCGGCCGGGGCGACGGTGACCCTGCCCGGCAGCGACACGGCGTACCGGTCCGGCGTGCGCCTGCCGATCGGCGAGTACCGGGTTCAGGTGCGCCATCCCGGTTATCAGACCCGCGATGTCCGGTTCGACGTGCGCTACGGGGACAATCGCTACCGGGTCGAGCTGCCGCGCGCCTACGGGGTGCTGACCGTGGTGACCGCGCCGCAGGACGTCCGGGTGCAGGTGCGCTACCGGGATTCCGCGGATGCGCCGCTGCGGCGGCTCGACTACCGCACCGGTGGCATGCGCGTTCCCGTCGGGGCGGTGGAGGTACGTGCGGCCGCCATCGGTCGGCGCAGCGAGACCCGGCGTCTGGACCTGAGCGAGGCCGGGGCGACCGTGCGCTTCGATCTCGCACCGATGACGGCGCGCAGCGGCAGCACGCTGCGGGATCCGCTGCCCGACGGCGGTCAGGGCCCGGAGCTGGTTGTGGTTCCCCCGGGGACCTTCGCCATGGGCAGCCGCGACGGCCCGCCCAGCGAGCGTCCGCTGCGCCAGGTCACGATCACGGAGCCCTTTGCCATCGGCGTGCACGAGGTCACGGTGGCCGAGTACCGCCACTTTGCCGCGGCCGCCGGACGGCGCCTCGACGAGCGTATCGGCGCGGCGGCGGCGGATCTGCCGGTGACTCACGTCAGCTTCGCGGACGCCCGAGCCTACGCCGACTGGCTGTCGGCGCAGACCGGGCAGCGCTACCGGCTGCCGTCCGAAGCGGAATGGGAATACGCGGCCCGCGCCGGCAGCCGCGGTGAGTACACCTTCGGTGACGATCCGAAGGCCCTGTGCGGGCACGGCAACATTGGCGACGTGTCGCTGCGCCGGCGCTACCAGGCCTACGACAGCGCGGACTGCGACGACGGCTTCGTCGAGCTGGCGCCGGTCGGCTCGTTCGCCGCCAATGCCTTCGGACTTCACGACGTGCACGGCAATGCGGCCGAGTGGGTCCAGGAGTGCGGTCTGCCGAGCTATGCCGACGCCCCCCAGGACGGTGCGTCCATCGACGACGGCGCCAACTGCAGGACCCACGGGGTGCGCGGCGGCTCCTGGGACGACGCGGCGGCGAACACGCGGCTGGCGAAACGCAACATCGCCTCGAGCGCCAGCGGCAATCGCGGATTCCGGGTGTTGCGGGAACTCTAGTGGGCCGCTTGGAAAATCCGGCGACTTGAGCGCGACCAGCGCGTCGGGCTATCCGGGCGGCGGGTTCAACGCGCCGGGACTGCCCGGCGCCGGCGGTACGAAGGACGGCTTGCCCGCCGCAATCTCTTTCTGGATCTCGTGCACGCGCTCCTCGGTGAGCGAGTAGTTCCACAGCAGCGGCATGGCGACGAATTTGAATACGGCAGGAATCATCGAGTAGGTCACCGCCAGCATCAGCAGGGCGAAGGTGCTGTTGGTCGTGTTTATGGGGTCGGCCAGAGAGTCGAAGCCGAACAGCACGACCAGGTTGGTACCGATCAGCAGACCCAGGGCATAGGCGAGTTTTCGGGTCATCAGCCAGATGGAGAAGTACGCGCCACCCTGGCTCTTGCCGGTGCGCGCCGAATCGACGTCCACGACGTCGGCGGCCATGGCGTAGGGCAGGGCGCTGAGCGCGCCGATGGACGAGCCCTTCAGACACATGATGACGATGAAGAACAGGAACTTGCCGGTGGGAATGCCTTCGAAGTAGGCCACCGAGTCGGCGTACATGGCGTCGGGCAGAAAGGTCAGCAGCCGGGCGATCTCGAACGGCTCGAACCAGACCATGGGCGCGATGGCGATCAGAGGAATGAAACACGACCACAGCGCGTACCAGCCGATGGCCACCATCGTCGCCCGGTGCTTGCCGATCCGCCGGGACAGTTTGAACCACAGCGGTATCGCCACGATCTGCGACAGGAAATAGGGCGCCAGGTAGAAGCCGTACAGATCCCCGGCGAGCAGCACGTGCTTGACGAAGAAGAACGACAGCGTGTTCGTCATCGCCGCGCCGATGGTGGAGAACAGAAAGATGATCACCAGCCGCCGGTAGGGTTCGTTCCGCCACACGTAGGTGAAACTCTCGCGCAGCGGCAGCCGGCTCTTGCGTGTCTCTACCGGGGGAAACTCCGGGGTGGAGATCAGGCAGTTGGCGATCAGGATCGGCATGACGAAGGCGATCGCCAGCGACAGGAAGAACACGGCGTCGGAGGGCTTGTCGTAGCCGAAGAAGAAGATGATGGCCGGGGTGAACGCGCCGATCAGCGAGCCGGTGACGCTGAAGCCTTCGCGCCAGCTGGTGACCAGCGTGCGCTCGTTGTAGTTGTTCGACAGCTCCGCGCCCCAGGCGCTGTAGGGCACGTCCTTAATGGTGGCGCCGATGTAGGTGATCACCAGGGTGCCGAGCATCCACGGGTAGCCACTGTTGAAGGTGACTCCGAGCACGGTGATGTCGGAGAACTCGATGGGCGGGATGAACAGCATGCAGATGCCGAAGATGTAGATCGGCGTGCCGAGCAGCACGAACGGCTTGCGTCGCCCCCACTTCGAACGCATGCGATCCGACATGAAGCCGATGAACGGGTCGGTGACGCCGTCGAAGACCCGCGACAGCACCATCACCAGGCCGACAAAGGCCAGCCCGAGCCCGAATCCTTCGGAATCCGCGTAGACCGCGGGCAGGTACACGGCCATGGGCAGCGCCACCATGGCCAGCGGCATGGCCGGCGCGCCGTAGGACGCCAGCACCCAGGACGACAGTGGCTTGTGGGCGCCCGATTGCCCGGCGCCGCCCGATGCTTCAGCCATCGCGACTTCCTTCCCCTCTTGGGTTCGAAGATACCGGGGCGGTTCGAACCGAACAACTGTTCTCGGTGCTTGGCGCCTGGCGACGGGGTGGTTTTCGAAGGTCTATCGAGTCTGGCCGCCGAGAATTACTTTCCTTCGCGTAGGCGTGGTTGTCGTCGGCGGGCTCCTGTGTAGCCGGGAGCCTGAAAGCTGCGGAAAGTAATTCTCGGCGTCCGCCGCGACGCCCTTCGATACCAACCCGTCGGCAGGCGTCAAGCACGACCCACAGGGCAGGCGATTCGCCTACGGTGAAGCGGAGATCGAGCGGCAGCGACGGTGGTGGGGGCCATTCGGGTGATGTGCGGTCCCTTGCGGAAGACACCTTTTCGAATGCGTCCGCTGGCGCCTGGCGACGGGGTGGTTTTCGAAGGTTTATCGAGTCTGGCCGCCGAGAATTACTTTCCTTCGCGTAGGCGTGGTTGTCGTCGGCGCGCTCCTGTGTAGCCGGGAGCCTGAAAGCTGCGGAAAGTAACTCTCGGCGTCCGCCGCGACGCCCTTCGATACCAACCCGTCGGCAGGCGTCATGCACGCTCCACGGGGTGGGCGACTCGCCTACGGTGAAACGGAGATCGGGCGGCAGAAACGGTGGTTCGGGCCAGATGGGTGATGCGCAGCGGGCTCCGGAAAACACCTTTTCGAATGTTCAGGCTCCCGGCTACGTCTGAGCCGGTCCGTCGACAACGACGCCCGCTTTCGAAAAGGTGCTTTTCCGGAGGCGGCTGCGCGTACACAACCTGGAATGAACCCCCCGGCCTTCTGCGGTAACATCTCCGCCTTTCGATCTGGAGCCCACCACCATGGCCGAACCGCCTCAGGACTTCCGCGCCGAACTCCGCGACTGGCTGGAGGACAACTGCCCGAAGAGCATACGCACGCCCATGCCGGCAGACGAGTATCCCGGCGGCGGCCGGCGCGCCGAATTCAAGAACCCGGAGAGCCGTCTGTGGCTCGATCGCATGGCGGAGCGCGGCTTCACGGTGCCGATGTGGCCCACCGAGTACGGTGGCGCGGGGCTGGCGAAGGACCAGAACCGGGTGCTGCAGGAAGAGCTGCGCCGGATCAACGCGCGGCCGGCGCTGGTCGGCATGGGCATCAGCATGATCGGGCCGGCGCTGCTCGAGTACGGCAACGACGAACAGAAGGCCGAGCATCTGCCGAAGATCGCCGGCGGCGACATCTGGTGGTGCCAAGGCTACAGCGAGCCGAACGCCGGGTCCGATCTGGCGAGCCTGCGCACCTCGGCGGTGGAAGACGGCGACGACTACGTGATCAACGGCCAGAAGATCTGGACCTCCGGCGCCGACAAGGCGGACTGGATGTTCTGTCTGGTGCGCACCGATCCGAAGGCGCCCAAGCACCAGGGCATCACGTTCATCCTGTTCGACATGACCTCCCCCGGCGTGTCGGTCAAGCCGATCCTTCTGATCAGTGGGCTGTCGCCGTTCTGCGAGACCTTCCTGGAAAACGTGCGCGTGCCGAAGCGCAACGTCGTCAGCGAGGTGGGCAAGGGCTGGACGGTCGCCAAGCGGCTGCTGCAGTACGAGCGCACCTCCATCGGCGGCATCGGCGGCGGCAGCCAGAAGACGGTGACGCTCGAGGAGCTGGCGGAACAGTACCTGGGCAAGGCCGACGGCCGGATCAGCAATCCGGATCTGCGCCGCGACGTGCTGCGCCACCGCATGAACGACCGCGCGTTCGGCCTCACCATGAAACGCTCCCAGGAGGAGAGCGCGGCCGGCATCGCGCCCGGCGCGCTGTCGTCGATGTTCAAGTATTACGGCACCGAGCAGAACAAGGGCCGCTTCGAGCTGATGCTCGCGATGATGGGCAGCCAGGCGCTCGGCTGGGAAGGCAAGGGCTTCGCCGATGCAGAGCTCGACGTCACCCGGGGCTGGCTGCGTTCGAAGGCGAATTCCATCGAGGGCGGCACGTCCGAGGTCCAGCTCAACATCATCGCCAAGCGCATTCTCGGGCTGCCGGACTGACCCATGCCGGAGCAGCCATCGCCCTTACCTTTGCCTCCGGAACCGCGCACGCGTGACGGTTCGCTGCGGCGTATCGGCGTCGAGCTGGAGATGAAGGGCCTGGACATCGCGACGATGTCGAGCCTGGTGGCCGACCACGTCGGCGGCGAGGTCGAGGAGGTCAGCCGCTACGAACACGTGATCCGCGGCGACGACGCCGGTGACTGGCAGGTGGAACTGGATTTTGCCTACCTCAAGCAGCGCGGCCGTGACGAGCGCGCGGGCGAAGGCGTGCTGGCGCAGCTCGACGACGCCGCGGAAGAGCTGATCGCCGCGGGCTCCGAGGCGCTGGTGCCGATGGAAGTGGTCAGCCCGCCGCTGCCGATGGATCGTCTGGCGGATCTCGAGCGGCTGATCGCGGCACTGCGCGACGCGGGCGCCCGCGGCACCCGCGACGGTCTCACCTTCGCCTTCGGCACCCACCTCAATCCGGAAATGCCGGCCACCGATGCGGCCACGGTCACGCGCTACCTCAAGGCGTTTCTCTGTCTGTTCGACTGGCTCCGCGCGGAGGCCCGGGTCGATCTGCTGCGGCGCCTGTCGCCGTACATCGATCCGTTCCCGGTGGAATACGTCCAACGGGTCATCGACCCGGACTACCAGCCCGATGCCGATCAGCTCATCGACGACTACCTGCGCGACAACCCGACCCGCAACCGGGCGCTGGACATGCTGCCGCTGTTCGCGTTCATGGACGAGGACCGGGTGCGGTCCGTGGTCGACGATCCCCGCATCAAGGCGCGCCCGGCCCTGCACTACCGCCTGCCGAACTGCGAGATCGATGAGCCCGGCTGGGGCGTGCGGCACATCTGGTCGGACTGGCTGCAGGTGGAACACCTGGCGGCCGATCCGGAGCGGCTCGATTCGGCGTGCCGGGCGTATCAGGCATTTCTCGACCGTCCCGTCGGCCGTCTTGTGGACGATTGGGCGGAACGCGTCAGCCCGTGGCTGAAGGATCCCGACGACCTCTGATCGCCGTCACCGGTCCACGCCGCGGCGGCGCCATGCCCCGCTGGTGCGTGGCGCTGGTGGTGTGGCTCGCCGGCGGACGCTGCGTGCAGCTGTCGCCGGCGGATCCTGCGTCGCCGCGTCCGTATTCCGGGGTGGTCATCACCGGCGGCCACGACGTCGATCCGGTGCTCTACGCTCAGGAATCCGAGGTGCTGCCGCACTACGACCCGGACCGGGACGCGTTCGAGTCCGCCATCATCGACGACGCCCTGGCCCGAGGCCTGCCGCTGCTCGGCATCTGCCGCGGCGCGCAGCTGCTCAACGTGCGTCTCGGTGGCGACCTGCATCAGGATCTGCGCGGGCAGCGTCGCCGTACCTCCAACCGACGCACGATCTTTCCCATGAAGACGCTGCTGGTCGAGCGGGACACCGGGCTGTTCGACCTGCTCGGCGGCGGCGAGCGGGCGAAGATCAACAGCCTGCACAACCAGAGCATCGACCGGCTCGGGGAGGGGCTGCGCGTCTCCGGGCGCGATCTGGACGGCATCGTTCAGGCCGTGGAAGACCCGGCGCGGCGCTTCCTTCTCGGCGTGCAGTGGCACCCGGAATTCCTGCTCTTCTCGCGCCAGCAGCGGCGGCTGTTCGCGGCGCTGGTCGAGGCCGCCCGCAGGGACGGCTAGGGTACCCGTGGACGCCTATCTCAGCCTGTTCCTGGTGTCGTTCGTCGCGGCGACCCTGCTGCCCGCGTACTCCGAGGTGGTGTTTGCCGGGCTCCTGGCGGCGGGCCACGAGCCCTCGCTGCTGTGGCTGTGGGCCACCGCCGGCAACACCCTGGGCGCGGTGGTCAACTACCTGATCGGCCGGTTCCTGCTGCGCTTCCGGGAGCGCCGCTGGTTTCCGTTCAGAGCGGATTCGCTCGGCCGGGCTCAGCAGTGGTTTCAGCGCTACGGCGTGTGGTCGCTGCTGCTCGCCTGGGCGCCGATCGGGGGCGACGCGCTGACGTTCATCGCCGGGATGATGCGGGTCCGGTTCGACGTGTTTCTGGCGCTCACCGCCGTGGGTAAAGGGGCGCGCTATGCCATACTCCTCGGCCTGGTGAGCTGGGTCGGTACGACCCTCGCCGGAAGCTGACGCGCAGGCGATCGCGCACGGAGAACACCGGGAACCGATGAAGATCTTCACCTGCGGCGCATGCGGGCACACCGTGTATTTCGACAACGTGCAGTGTGTGCGATGCGGGCACCGGCTGGGCTTCGCGCCGGACCGGCTGGCGCTGCTGGCGCTCGACCCGGCGGGCGATCCCTCTTCGAAGGGCCGCTGGCGGCCGGCGGGCGAGGCCGGGGCGCAGGATTACCGGCTGTGCGCCAACTACGCGGAGCACGCGGCCTGCAACTGGCTGGTCCCGGCGGACGCGGCCGGCAAGCTGTGCCTCGCCTGCCGCCTCAACCGCACCATTCCCGATCTCTCGGTGGGCCGTAACCGCACGCTGTGGCGGGCGCTGCAGACCGAGAAGAATCGGCTCGTCTACGGCCTGTTGCGTCTCGGCCTGCCGGTGCAGAGCAGGCACGACACCCCCGTCGGGGTCGCCTTCGACTTTCTCGCCGATCCGAAACCGAGCTTCCGGGAGCCGAGTGCCGTGGTCACCGGGCACGCCCAGGGGGTGATCACTCTGGACATCGCCGAAGCCGACGACGCCGAGCGGGAGCGGCTGCGCCAGCAGATGGCGGAGCCGTACCGGACCATACTCGGGCACTTCCGCCACGAAGCCGGCCACTACTACTGGGATCGTCTGGTGCGCGATTCGCGCTGGCTCGAACCCTACCGGACGCGATTCGGCGACGAGCGCGAGGACTACCAGACGGCCCTGAAGCGGCACTACGCCGAGGGCCCGCCGCCGGACTGGCCGAGTCGTTTCGTCAGCGCCTACGCCAGCAGCCACCCGTGGGAGGACTGGGCCGAAAGCTGGGCCCACTACCTGCACATCGTCGACACGCTGGAGACGGCGTGGGAGTTCGGTCTGCGTCTGGCGCCGCGGGTCGATGCGCCGGGAACGTCGACGGACGTGTCCTTCGATCCCATGGCCGCGGTCGATTTCCGCGACCTGATCGATCACTGGCTACCGCTCACCTCGGCCCTGAACAGCCTCAACCACAGCATGGGCCAGGGCGATGCCTACCCCTTCGTCCTGGCACCCCCGGCCATCGACAAACTGGAACTGGTACACGACATCGTTCGCGACAGCGCCGACCAGGTGGCCGCGACGTCGGACCGGACGGTCTGAGCGCTTTCATCCCGGTGCCGGCGAGGGGATACTGGCGCCATGGAACGTCCCGCCAAGCCGGATGACGAGCAGGCCCGGCTGGCGGCGCTGCGGGAATACGACATTCTCGACACGCTGCCGGAGCAGGCCTACGACGACATCGTGCGCGTCGCCGCCCAGATCTGCGGCACGCCGATCGCTCTGATCAGCCTGATCGACGACGACCGCCAGTGGTTCAAGGCGCACCTCGGTCTGGATGTCGCCGAGACCCCGCGCGACCTCGCGTTCTGCGCCCACGCCATTCTGACCCCGCAGTCGCTGCTGGTGGTGGACGACACCACCAAGGACCCGCGCTTTGCCGACAATCCGTTCGTGCTCAACGATCCGGGCGTTCGTTTCTATGCGGGCGCGCCGCTCGTTACCTCCGACGGCCACGCCCTCGGCACCCTGTGCGTGATCGACCGCAAGCCGTCGACGCTGAGCCCGCAGCAGCGTGAGGCGCTCGAGGCGCTGGCGCGCCAGGTGATCTCTCAGCTCGAGCTGCGGCGCACGGTGACCATGCTGGAGCGCAGCGCCACGGCGCTGGAACGGGCCAACGTCACGCTGGAGAAACGCAACACCCAGGTGGTGCGCTCGCGCGATCAGCTCGCCTCGCTGTGCCGGGTGCTCGAAGACCAGGCGGCGATCACCGAGCGGGACCTCAACCGCGCCGAGGTCATCCAGCGCTCGCTGCTGCCGCACCGCGTTCCGAAACTCGACGGCGTGTGTCTGCACACGTTGTATCGGCCGGGCCGCAACATCGGCGGCGACCTGTTCGACGTGGTGGTGGTGGACGGCCGCTATCTGGTGCTGGTGATCGCGGATGCGGCCGGCCACGGGGTCAGCGCGGCGATGATCTCGCTGCTGTTCAAGAACCGACTCAAAGCCACGGACGACGACGGCCGCCCGTACCGTCCCTGCGAGGCGCTCAGCTACCTCAACGATGCCATGCAGTCCGACAAGCCGGCGCCCGGCGTGTTCGTGACCGCGGTGTTCTGCCTGTTGGACATGCGCGAGCGCACGCTGCTCGTGGCGTCGGCGGGGCACCCGCCGCTGATCCGACTGTCCCGGGACGGCACCGTGGATCTGGTGGAGCACACCGGGCCCGCGCTCGGCCTGTACGAAGACGCGACGTTCGGCGAGCAGACCCTGACCCTGGCGGAGGGCGATCGCGTGCTGCTGTACACCGACGGCCTGATCAACGCCGTCAACAGCGACGCGACGCCGACGCCGGCGGCCATCGGCCAGGCCCTCCGGGACGCGCCGGAAGACGGCAACACCCTCGGCAAACTGCTGGAGTCGTTGACCGGTGGCACCGATGTCGAGGACCGCGACGACGTGTCGATGATTCTGCTGCAGGCGTCCGCGGGGGAGAATCATCTGGACGAGCCGGTGCAGTTCCAGACCGCGGCCCAGGCCGCCCCGGAGCCGGGACCGGCCATCCGCTACGCGGAGACCGACGAAGCGACGTTCCTGCTGCTCGAAGGCCGGGTCACGTGGATGTGCGGTCAGGCGCTGCTCGACTCCGCGCTCTCGGTGATCGAGGGCGGCCGCAGCCTGATCATCGATCTCGCCGCCTGCGAGTATCTCGACAGCACGCTGCTCGGCACCCTGCACGAGCTGGCCGAGTGGGCGGACCGGCATGACGGCAGGCTGGTGCTGCAGCGGGTACCGGACCCGCTGCGTGAAGCCTTCGAAGAACTGAGCATGACTGCCGTCCTCGACCGCATCGGCGCCGAGTCACGGCCTGTGCCGGAAGCCCAACGCGACGTGCGGGTTCCCGAGCACTCCCGGTCCGCGCACCACAGGCGCCTGCTCAAGGCCCACGAGGTGCTGTCCGAGCTGTCCGACGAGAACCGCGAGGAGTTCGCGTCGGTGCTCGACGCGCTGCGTCAGCAGGACGGCTGAACGCGGGCCTGTTCCCGGCTCAGGTGAAGATCAGCGCGGCCACGGCGAGCACGTACACACCCAGCACGATGGCGCTCTCGAAGCCGATGTTGCCCCGACCAGACTTTCCTCCAGACCGAGGTGCCCGGCCAGCGCGATGCCGCAGTGGGCGATCATCCAGCCGGCGCCGGCGACGGCAGTCGCGAGGCCGGCGAACACGGCCCAGTCGCTGACGCTGGCGCCGCGGCCCGAACCGCGGTCGGCCGGCTCGCGCGCCGTTTCCCGGGTCAACCGCGGGTGCCACATCGGCTCGCGGTGGGCGCGGCTCACCAGCCGTACGCCGAAGAGATAGATCACGACCAGCGCCAGCGAGGCGGGATGAACCCAGCCTACGGTCAGGTCCGGCGTGGCGATGGCCAGCAGCGGTATTGCCAGCAGGACGATGAGCAGGGCGCACTGCTGCAGGTTGGCCTCGGAGGCCGCGGCGTGTTCCAGGTTGGCGCGACGGTAAAACATGTCCGCCACGGCGAGGAACACGGTCTGTGCGGCGATGCCACCGAGGGAGTTGCTGGCAGCGAGGGCGGCGAAGCCCTGCCAGGCGGCGGTCGCGGAGGTGACCAGCCCGGAGAGCGAGGTGGTGGCCCCGATGAACACGGCGCCCATGATCGCCTGGCCGAGACCGGTCACCCGGGCCAGGTACTCGGCCCGGGCGGTCATCAGAACACCGCAGAGGCCGATGGCGAGGGCGGCGACGACGAAGCCGGCCACGCTGGCCGGCAGCGACAGGGTCAGGTCGATACCAGCGCCTCCGGATCGAACTCGGCGCAGCCCGCGGGGCCGAGACGTTCGTACTCGGCGCGATCGATCTCGCCGTTCCAGCGGAAGGTGTTCACATACAGCGCGCAGCGCGTGCGCTGGTCGGGGATCTCCGGATCGGTGGCGATCGCCTCGACCACGCTGGCCCGGGTGACCTTGCGCTCCATCATGCGGATGCCGCCATCGTCGGGCGTGTCGAGGATGATCGAGGTCCTGCCGTCCTCGCCCCAGCGCAGCCAGCGGGGCTCTGCATCGGATCGGCCTCGCCCCGGATCGCCGGCGTACGCGAAGGCTGCCCAGTACGACATCATGCTGCGCGAGAGCGCGTCTTTTCCCGGGCTCGAGCCGAACAGGTAGGCGAGCGGGAAGTTCTCGAAATCGCCGAACACGAAGGGCACTTCCAGGAAGTGCGCGGCGCCGAGCGCTTTGGAGAGATCGTAGCCCGCCACGGAGCCTTCCTCGTCCCAGTCGAAGCGGTAGGCGAACACGTTGCCGTTGCCCGCCTCGGTCATGTGGTCGGCCAGCTCGTCGACGCCGCGCGCCTTCCAGGCCATGGCCCCGTACCGGACCCGGCGCAGGTAGTCGGCTTCGTCCTTGAGGCGCGGAAACACCCACAGAAAGTTCTCCACGTACTGCGGATCCTGCGCCATGAACAGGGCCGGTTCGTCACGGTTGGTGCCGAGAATCACCGGCACCACGTTGTGGTTGGCCGGATTGGAGAAGATCTCCCGGGTGGTCAAGGCGGGCAGCACGTGGCCGTCGCCGAAGTTGTCCGGGACGTTGATCATGCCGAAGCCGCCGGAATCCCACAGCGCGAAGATCTCCGCCGGGGTCTTGGAATACAGGTACTCGCGCAGTTCGGCGTTGCTCATGTCGCCCTGCACGCCGGATGCCGCCTCGCGGTCGGAAACCCGCCCGTCGGCGACCAGCAGCCGATTGACGATCTCCCGGGCGCTGTAGGGATGCCCGCCGTCGGCTTCGAACGCGGACGCCCGAATCATCGGCGTGGGGCTGAAGCCGCCGCTCTGGGAGATGGCGCGGTGAAACAGGCCGCCGGCCAGCGGCGACGCCATCATCGCCAGGGTATCGAAGGCGCCGGCGGACTCGCCGAACACGGTGACGTTTCCCGGGTCGCCGCCGAAGGCGACGGCGTTGTCCCGGGTCCACTCCAGCGCGCGGATCACGTCCAGGGTGCCGTAGTTGCCGGAGTCGTTGACCGGATCACCGCTGGCGAGCGCCGGATGGGCAAACCAGCCGAGGGGCCCGAGCCGGTAGTTGATGGTGATCACCACGACGTTCTCTTTCGCGGCCAGCGCGGCGCCGATGTAGGTGTCGCCGCTGCCGATGGTGTTGCCGCCGCCGTGAATCCAGAACATCACCGGGAGGCCGCTACCATTCGGCGGCGCCCAGACGTTCAGGTACAGGCAGTCCTCGCTGCCGGCGACCGTCGCGTCGGCGCCGTCGCCTGCGGCAAGCAGCGACGGCTTCTGCGGGCAGCGCCCGCCCGCGGTCAGCGCTTCGCGCACGCCGGACCAGGGTTCCGGCGGCTGCGCGGCGCGCCAGCGGCGGCTGCCGGTGGGGGGCGCCGCGTAGGGAATGCCGACCCAGGCGCGGGCACCGTGCTGGTCGATGAAGCCGACCACGTCGCCGGCGCTGGTGCGCCGCAGGGTGGTGTCGTCGCGCACCGGGGTCACCACGCTGACGGCTGGCTCCGGGCGCAGGTAGAACCAGGAAACGGCAGCGCCCGCGGCGATCAGCAGGACGACGAGCAGCTTCTTCATGGCGACGGTTCCGTGGTGGTGGCTGGCGGCGCGGTGCGCAGTGTAACGCCTGCGTCGGGGTCGGGATCGGTCGCGTTCGGCAGAGCCTCCGGCCGTACGACGATGGTGCCGAACGTGGACTCCACCAGGCGCAGAAACACAAAGGATGCCTGGCCCAGGGTCGCCACCAGGCTGGAGATGTACAGGCTGGTTTCACGGGGACCGGCAAGCCCGAACAGGATGGCGAGCAGCGCGGCCTGCACCAGCAGTTCCAGCATGCCGGCGACGGCCACCGCCAGGCGGTCCGGGGGAAAGCTGCCGCGCACGTTCTGATAGGAGGCGATGAAGGAGGCGATGGCCAGGTAGCGCAGCGGCAGGCTTATCCCGGCGGCAACGATCCAGGCGACGTGGTTGGCGAGCCCGTAGCCGGCCAGCGCCACGGGAACCAGCGCGGTGAGTACTACCACCACGCTGGTGGCGATCACCAGGCGCAGTCGCAGCAGGTCGTGGGCGGCGGTTCCGGCTACGCGGCGTCGGCCGAACAGGGTCACCAGGGCCGCGAACCCGGCGAAAGTGGCGGCGATCTCGGCGATTGAGAGCAGGGCGTCCGACTGGTCGAGCATGGCGTGATCGCCGTGAGCGGAAATCGATGGGGCGCTATTGTAGCCGATGCCGGGCGTCGTGCCTCAGCCGCAGACGGCCCCTGGACTGGTGCGGACGTTGTGCGACAATCGCAGGTCCACGCCATATTTCACGAGTGACAGCGCCATGACAGACCATGATCTGGTGATTCGCGGGGGCACGGTCATCGACGGGACCGGGGCCGCCGAACGTACGGCAGACGTGGCGGTGCGCGGCGGCACGATCAGCGAAGTGGGCAAGGTGAGCGGTCGCGGCCGGCGCGAGATCGACGCCGCCGGCGCCCTGGTCACCCCCGGGTTCGTCGACATCCACACCCACTACGACGGCCTCGCCACCTGGTCGAACCGCATGGCGCCGTCCTGCTATCACGGCGTGACCACCGTGGTGATGGGCAACTGCGGCGTCGGCTTCGCGCCGGTGCGGGCGAGCGATCACGATCTGCTGATCGAGCTGATGGAAGGCGTGGAGGACATTCCCGGCGCCGCCCTGCACGAGGGCATCGGCTGGCAGTGGGAGTCGTTTCCCGAGTACCTCGACTACCTCGGCCAGCGCCGTTTCGACATGGACATCGGCGCTCAGCTGCCCCACGGCGCGCTGCGCGTGTACGTGATGGGGCAGCGCGGCGCCGATCGCGAGCCCGCTACCGCCGACGACATCGCGGCCATGCGGACGCTCACCGCCCAGGCGATCAGGGCCGGGGCCATGGGCTTTTCCAGTTCGCGAACCCTCAACCATCGCAGCAGCCGCGGCGAGCCGACGCCGTCGCTCAAGGCGGAAATCGACGAGCTCACCGGCATTGCGCTGGGCCTGAAGGACGCCGGCCGCGGGGTCATGGAAATGATCTCCGACTTCGAGGACCTCGACGCCGAGTTCTCCATGCTGCGGACCATGACCGAGATCAGCGGCCGGCCCATGTCGATTTCTCTGGCCCAGGGCCTGTCGCCGAACGGCTGGCGCAAGATCCTCGGCCGCATCACCGAAGCGAACGACGCCGGGCTGGTCATGCGCGGCCAGGTGGCGCCGCGGCCCATCGGCATTCTGCTCGGCCTCACCACCACCCTGAATCCGTTCATTACCCGGCCGTCCTACATGGAGGTGGCGAAGCTGCCGCTGGCGGAACGCCTCCAGGCGCTGGCCGACCCGGCGCGCAAAGCCCGCATTCTCGGCGAGGCGCCCGCCCCGGGCTTCGCCCGGCTGTTCAAGCTGATGGGCGGGGGTCGGAAACTGTGGCTGCTGGGGGATCCGCCGGACTACGAGCCGGCGCCCGAGGACAGCCTGGCGGCGCGGGCCGGTGCCGCCAACCGCGATCCCTGGGATCTGGTCTACGACGTCATGCGCGAGAACGGCGGCCTCAATCTGTTCTACACGCCGTTCGCCAACTACGCCGAGGACAACCTGGACTGCTGCCGCGAGATGCTGCTGCACGAAAACACGGTCCCCGGCCTCGGCGACGGCGGCGCCCACGTCGGCACCATCTGCGATGCCAGTTTCGTCACCACCCTGCTCACCCACTGGGGTCGCGACCGCAGCCGCGGCGAGCGCATCGATCTGCCCACCCTGGTCAAGCGCCAGGCGCGGGACACCGCCCGCGCCGTGGATCTGCACGACCGTGGCGTGCTGGCCGCCGGCATGAAAGCGGACGTGAACGTCATCGACTTCGCCAACCTGCGCAACCACGCGCCTGAGATCGTCCACGACCTGCCCGCCGGCGGCGCGCGTCTGGAACAGAAGACCGAAGGTTTCCTCGCCACCGTGGTGAGCGGCGAGGTGACCTACGAGGGCGGCCAGCCGACCGAGGCGCTGCCGGGGCGCCTGCTGCGATGACCGTCCTGGACTGACCCAGCCGATGGGCTGATGGGGCCGCTGTCCCACATCCGCGTCCTCGATCTGACCCACGCCCGGGCCGGACCGACCGCGGTGCGTCTGCTCGCCGACTGGGGCGCGGACGTGGTCAAGATCGAAGCCCCGGCGGGCAGTTCGGTGACCGGCGCGCGCCGCGGTCCCGACGAGCAGAACCTGCACCGCAACAAACGCAGCCTCACTCTGAACCTCAAGGACCCGCGCGGACTCGAGCTGTTCATGAACCTCGCCCGGGGCGCCGACGTGATCGTCGAGAACTTCAAGGCCGACGTTAAGCATCGGCTCGGCGTGGACTACGAAGCGGTCAGGGCGGTGAATCCGGCCATCGTCTACGGGAGCATCTCCGGCTTCGGTCAGGACGGCCCGTACGGCGAGCGCGCCGGGGTCGATCAGATCATCCAGGGCATGAGCGGGCTGATGTCCGTGACCGGCCGGCCCGAGCACGGGCCCACCCGGGTTGGCATCGCCATCAGCGACACGTCCGCCGGCATGTTTCTCGGGCAGGGCATTCTGCTGGCGCTGCTGCACCGCGAGCGCACCGGCGAAGGGCAGTGGGTGCATACCTCGCTGCTCGAAGCGATGATGAACAAGCTCGACTTTCAGGGCGCGCGCTACACCATGTCCGGCGAGGTGCCCACCGCCCAGGGCAACGATCACCCCTACCAGGTGCCCATGGGCACGTTCGAATCCAAGGACGGTCTGGTGAACGTCGCCGCACCCGGGCCGCGGCTGTGGCAGCGGTTCTGCGATGCGCTGCAGGCGACGGCGCTGTTCGACGATCCTGCCTACGCCACCACCCGGGACCGCACCGCCAACAAGGAACGCCTCAAGGCGGACATCACGGCGCTGACGCGCCAGTACACGACCGCCGAGCTCACAGAGCGGCTGAATGCCGTCGGGGTGCCGTGCGGACCCATCGACGACATCGGTCAGGCGTTCGAGGATCCGCAGGTCCGGCACCTGCGCATGGCGCGGCCGGCAACGCATCCCGATCTCGGCGACGTGAACCTGATCCGCTCGCCGATCAACCTCTCGGCGTTTCCCCAGGCGGAGCGCTTCGAGCGCGCGGGCCCCGATCCGGGCGGCGACTCGGATGCGGTGCTCGCCGAGCTCGGGCTCGCGGAAGCCGACATCGCCGCGCTTCGCGCCGCCGGCGTGATCTGACGGCCGCACGGACGTGAAGGCTGAGCGACTCAGCGTGTCCCAGCGCGTCGGCTACGGCGTCGGCGACCTCGGCATCAACCTCTACTTCATCTCCGCCATGACCTACCTGCTGTACTTCTACACCGACGTGTTCGGTCTGAGCGCGGCGGCGGCCGGCGGCGTGTTTCTGGTGGCCCGGGTGGTGGACGCGGTCACCGACCCGATCATGGGCCTGATCGCCGAGCGCACCCGCAGCCGCTGGGGCCGGTTCCGGCCGTGGATTCTGTTCGGCGCGGTGCCCATGGGCGTGATCGCGGTGCTCACCTTCAGCGCCCCGGATCTCGGTGCCAGCGGACGCGTGATCTGGGCCTACGTCACCTACGTGTGCTTCGGGATCGTCTACACCGTGGTCGCCATTCCCTACGCCGCGCTGACCGCGTCGCTCACGGCGGAGGGGTGGCCGGTTTCAGCAACGCGCTGATCCTGTTCGCCGTGGTGGCCACCGTGCTGCTGTGGCTGACCGTAGCGTTCACCCGGGAGCGCATCCAGCCGGTCGCGGAGCGGGGGCTTTCGGTGGCCGACAGCCTGCGCGCCGTGTTCGGCAACGGTCCGCTGCTGGTGGTGATGGTGCTGTTCACCTGCGGCATGCTGTCGTTCACCGTGCGCCAGACCGTGACCGTGTACTACTTCAAGTACAACCTGGGCCGGGCGGATCTGGTGGCGCTGTTCTTCGGCATCACCATGCCGGTGATGCTCGCGGCCCTCGCCGCGGTGCCGGCGCTGTCGGCGCGGTTCGGCAAGGCGGGCGCCATCGTGGTCGGCGCGGTGGTCACCCTGGTCGGCTGCATCGGGCTTTACTTCACACCCTACGACGCCATCGTCTGGGTGTTCGCCTGGTCCTGCATCGTCGCCCTGGGCGGCACGCCCATCGCGGTGCTCGGCTGGGCGATGATTCCCGACACCGTGGAGTACGCTCAGCTGCGCCACGGTCATCGCGCCGACGGCGCGATCTTCGCGTTCGCGAGTTTTTTTCAGAAGCTGGCGAAGGCGCTGGGTGGGGCGGGGGTCGCGGGGGCCCTGGCGCTGGCGAGCTACACGCCGAATGTCGCCCAGACCCCGCAGGCGCTCGCCATGATCCACCATCTCATGACCCTCGTGCCGGCAGCGATCATGCTGGTGATGATCGTCGCGGCGCGGGCCTATCGGCTTGACAAGACCGCTCACGAGGAGATCCTCGCGCGGCTGCAGTGAGATCAGGCTTCAGCGTTGAAATCGACGCCCTCGGTTTCCACGGTCCCGGCGATGCGTCCAGGGCCGTCGTGGTATCTCCAGTAGAGGTTGGTATGAGCGATCACCTGGCCTGGCGGAGGCGCTCCCCATTCACTGGCGTCCTGGGTTGTATGAGCATCGGCCACGAGAATCACGTCGTACCCTCTCGTGAAGGCACCGTGGATCGTCGCGCGTATGCAGGCATCGGATTGCGCTCCGACCACGACCAGGCGCCCGACGCTCAGATCTGACAGAACCTCTTCGAGCGAGGTGTCCTCGAAGGCGTCTCCATAGCGTTTCGCGACCAGTGGCTCGGCATCGCGTGGCGCCAGCTCGGGGACGATCTTCCAGTCTTCCGACCCCCGCTGCAGGTCATCATCACTGTGCTGAACCCAGACGATCGAAGCGTCCTCATGCCGTGCCTTCTCGACGAGTCGACCGATGTTGGCGACGACCGCGTCGCGCTCGTGAGCGTGGGCGACCACGCGATTCTGAACATCGATCACGAGCAATGCCGAATTCCTGCGGTTCCTGAACATCATCATGTGCTCCTCGACCCGGTCGGAGACCTGGGCGTGCCGGTGCGGCTTCCGAGCCGGCTCAATGAATGTCTGCCGCGTCGCCCCAGGCCTGACGCAGCCTGGCCATATCGAAGCCCGGCTCGCGGGATGCCTCGATGATCACCCGTTCGCGGCGGCCGATGGCGGCGGCGGCTTCCGCCACCTGATCGGCCACCGCCCAGGGAATCACCACCGCACCGTGCTGGTCGGCGTGGATCAGATCGAGGTCGTTCACGCGCATGCCGGCAACGGTCACCGGCTGGCCGAACACCACCGGATGGACGAAGGCGTGGGACGGGCCGACCCGGTCGGCCAGCAGCTGGAAGTCCTCGGCGATGTCCGGCAGATCGCGGATGCTGCCGTCGGTGATCACGCCGAGACAGCCGAAACCCTTGTGTACGGAACTGTTCACCTCGCCCCACCAGGAGCCGTAGCCGCGCTGGGGCCCGTCGAGATCCTGAATGACCATGATGCTCGGCTTCGGCCCGGCGTCGACGTAGGCGTAGTAGCCTTCCTGCATGGATCGCGCGGCACGACCTTCCAGATCGCTCGGATGGGCGGCGCGGATGCCGGCCGTGCGCGCGTAGCCCACCATCGGCGGCAGTTCCGGGCGCGCGCACACCAGGGGACTCACGGTGTAGCCGTAGCCGCGCCGGGCTGGCGCGACCCGTTCCAGGGCATTGCACACCGTGGGCGTATCCAGGGCAACCAGCGCCGCCCGCAGTTCGTCGGAGAGTTCGTTCAGGGTGTCCGGCATGGTGAGGTCTCCAGGGTCCGTTCCAGAGCGGCGCGGATGTCGGCGGCACCGTCGGCGCCGCGCCAGGTGAGGAGGATCGCCTTGGTGGCCATAGCCACCGCGACCGGATCGTCGAACATCAGATGATGGTGGGTGCCGGGAATGCGGAAGATCGGCAGCAGGCCCGCGCTGATCTCGGCCATGTGGTCGGCGTAGAAAGCGCCCTCGTCGGCGCTGTCCTCGCCGAGGATGACGGCGCTGCGGCAGGCCATGGCGGCGAACCGGTCGCGCTGGTCGATGCCCATCTCCAGGTGGTCGAACAGCGCCGGATCGAACTTCCAGGTCCAGCCGCCTTCCACCTGGCGCAGGCTCCTGCCGGCAATGTACTCGTGCACGCACGGGTGGGTGACGGGCTGCTCCGGCACGTAACGGAAGCGGGCCAGCGCCTGAGCGCGCTCGGGATACACGCGGGTACCGCGGCGCGGCTGCACGCCTTCGCGCTCCGCGCGCAGGCCCCACTCCACGTACTGCTCCGGTGGCGCGGTGGTGAAATCCATGAAGATCACCCCGCCGAGCTCGTGACCGTAGCGGTGGCCGGTTTCCAGGGCGACGAAGCCGCCGAAGCTGTGGCCGACCACGAACGGGCGCTCGCCGAGCGCGGCGGCCCGGCACACCTCCCGGACTTCCCGGGCCAGGACCTCGCCGCTGTAGCGTTCGCGCCAGCCGCTGTCGCCGTTGCCGGAGGAGTCGAGGGCCACCACGCGGAAGTCGTCGGCGAGGAACGGCGCCACGAACCGCCACCACTCGAGGTGCGCGTTGCTGCCGTGAATGAGCACCACGCCGGGCCGGCCGACCTCGCCCCAGGTCTCGTAGTGAATGCGCACGCCGTCGACCTCGATGTCGCCGGGCGTCGACGGCGTGGTCAGGGCGCGATCGAACCAGAAAGGGGTGGTGGCGTCGTTCACGTGGCTTCCCGCGGAAAAGTCAGCAGACTACCAAGAAAGTGCCGGGCGTTGACCTTCAACCTTTACAGGAGTTGGTCGAGTCCGGCCACGGCATCTTCGAATCGTTTCCAGTCCTTGTCGAAGCGCCGGCGCAGCTGTTTGGCGCGCCGGCGCTCGAAGTCGACCAGGCGCTTGATGATTTTGCGCTCCCACTTGTCCGCCGCGTACTGCCGGCGGTAGTCCGACAGATGGCTGCGTGCGATGCAGGCATCCTGATGCGCGCCCAGGCGGTCCTGCAGTTTGCGCAGCGTCTTCAGCGGGCGATCGAGGGCGCCGTCGAAGGCGCCGTGCAGGAACTCGAGCTGGTAGCGCAGGCGTTTGGCATCGATCCGCAGGCGGTGCAGATCCTCCGGCGGGGAGCCGCCGTCGATGGCGCGGCCGCGCTCCTGCACGCGTTCCAGCAGCGGCACGACCGAGTTCGCGGCGACGTCGGCCACCCGCAGGCTCGAGGCGTTGCCCGGCAGTACCGCGCCGGCCAGGAGTGCCCGATAGTCGGCGATGAGCGCGTCGTAGGCGGCGTCGTCGAGGGCGCCGATTAGGGCCAGGTGGGCCTCGCCGTGCAGGCTTTCCAGGTGGCCGCGGTAGCGGCCGAGGGCCGCCTGCTCGTGGGATTCGAGCCGGGCCTGGTAGCCGTCCAGGTGCTCGAGATGCACATCGAGATCGCGCACCGCGCCGAGCATGCGCGCCAGCCAGCGCAGGCCCGGGGCGACGCGGTTGGCCAGGTCCGCGGGCAGAACGGGGGCGAAGGAACGCAGCGCCGCCCGGGCTTTGCGGGTGGCGATGCGCATCTGGTGCACGCCTTCCACGTGCACGCCCTCCCAGGCATAGGGTTCGTAGAGTTTGAGCTGCTCGAGCTGGCGCTTCAGATGGGTCACGCCGATGTCGAGCCAGCGCGACTGGCGCTCGACGCGCACCGGTTTCTGCGGACGGCGGCTCTCGCGGCCCGCGGCGATCAGGCCGCGCTCGTACTTCGACAGCCGGGCATGGATGAACGCCGGTTCCAGTTCGACGGCGGCGAGAATGCCGGCCAGCATCTCGTGGGGGCCGTCCTTCAGCTCCAGTTCCAGTTCGGTGAATTCGATCCGATCGCGAGCCTGAATGCGGGCGGCGTCGAAGGCCATTTCCACCAGTCCGCGGGGGTGATCCGGATGGCTCAGCTGATAGGCCGCGCGACGGTTCTCCACGGTGAACAGCGGCGCGATCCCGGCGTCCGGGTGGAGCAGGTTGCTGAGCCGCTCCTGCACCGGTCCGGGCCTCGGCAGGCGCAGGTCTTCCGCCACGCCTACGGGCTGCTCGACCTCCTCGCGATCGAAGATGGCGGCGCGGGCGCGGTTGATCTCCTTCAGGCCGATGCGCCGGCCGGCTTCGTCGCGGCGACAGCGATAGCTCCAGCCGGCGCCGCGCAGGGACTGATCCGCGCTGTCGTAGTAGATGTCGGTGACGGTGCGGCGGCCGCGCGGCTGGATGCGGAATCCGGCCCAGGCCAGGGTTTCCTGGAAGCGGCGCAGCACCTCGTCCGGCTTGCCGCCCGCGGTGGTGAGAAATTTCGCCTCGAGCTCCTGCACCAACTACTCCGTGGCGATCGCGCGCCGTGACCTGGTCGTCTTGCGACGTCCGCAGATCCGTGTGCGGGCTGTCAAGTTAGCTGCAAAAGTATGCAGGCTGGGCGGTCCGATGTCACCATCGGCCGGTGGCGTGGTCCAAAGCCCGAGTCGTTGACCAGGAGACCCAGGATGCCCGACGTGAACGCGGATTTCGGCCAGGCGGCGTGCCTGGCGCCCGAGGAGTTTCGCTGGGTGCCCTCGCCTCAGCCCGAGGTGGTGCGGGTGATGCTCGACCGGGTGGGCGACGAAGTGGCGGTGGCCACCAGCCTGGTGCGCTACGCGCCGGGATCGCGCTTCCCGGCCCACGAGCACGCCCTCGGCGAAGAGTACCTGGTGCTGGAAGGCGAGTTCGGCGACGAGCACGGCCGCTACCTGCCGGGCACCTACGTGCGCAACCCGCCCGGCTCGCGGCACACGCCGTTCTCCGACCCCGGCTGCGTGATCTGGGTGAAGCTGCGCCAGTTCTATCCCGAGGACCAGCGCCAGATGGTGGAAGCGATCGATCTGCCGGTGCCAGCCCGGGCATCGACGGTCCGCGAACTGCACCGGTTCCGTGACGAGGCCGTGTCGGTCGCCGCCGCGCAGACCGACGCCGTGCTGGTGTTTCCCGCGTGCGGACAGATTCAGGAGCTGTTCGTGATCTACGGCGCGGTGCGCTGGGCTGACCGGACCCTCGGCGCGCGCGGCTGGCTGCGCGTGCCCGCGGGCGAGCCGATCCGCGTGACCGCACTGGAACCGACCCGGCTGCTGCACAAGATCCGCCCGGCCATCGCCGTTCCCGGCGGCGCTACTGACGCCACATCCGCTGCATCTGCAGAAACGTGAACGACGCCGACCAGGTGATCATCGACAGTCCGGCGAGCGCCTCGGCGCTGGTCGTCATGCGCAGCCCACCCGCGGGCACCAGATCGCCGAAGCCTACGGTGGTGTAGACCATGGCGGAATAGTAGATGTAGTCGAACCAGTCGTGGTTGGCGGGGACGACGCTGCCCACCCCGATGACGTGCTCGGCGATGAAGTAGCCCGCGCCGAAGATCCAGATCTCCACCACGTGGGCCAGCAGCAGGCCGTGGACGGTGACCAGCATCATCCAGCGGTGGTGGCGCAGCCAGCGGCCGATCCGCTCGAGCTGGACCAGCGTTTCGTAGTGCACGATCACGCACAGCGTCACCAGCAGAATCGACAGCAGGGAGGAGATCAGGAGCTCGTGCATGGGGCGATTCTACCCGGCCCCGATCCCCGGCAAGATCCATTGACAGTGAAGGCGCAGGGGTTAACATACGCCCCCTCTGATCTTCCGGGTGTTTAGCTCAGTTGGGAGAGCGACGGCCTTACAAGCCGTAGGTCGCAGGTTCGACCCCTGCAACACCCACCACGTAGCCCGGAAGCAACCAGAGTTCGGAGCGGTAGTTCAGTTGGTTAGAATACCGGCCTGTCACGCCGGGGGTCGCGGGTTCGAGTCCCGTCCGCTCCGCCACAATTAGTGCGTGCTACCCAGCTACTCTGGCGATCTCGTCCAAATCTGGTCCAAAACATGGTCCAGACGCATGTTTCTGCTTTATGGCCTACGCGACAGCAATAGCAATCGAGTCCCTCGAGGACATCGCCAGAATAGCGGTCACAGGGTATCCCCCTCAGGCTTGGTACCGAGGTCATGGAGATACTAATTGGGCGCTAAAACCCGGCGTGCATCGCGACGAGTTTCCAAACCCTCTTCAGGAACACATGCTTGCGCAGACGTTTCGATCGCGGGCGACGCCGGTCATGAAGAGTGGGCCGGCTATCCAGGAACAGTTGGAGTGGCTGTACGTCATGCAGCACTACGGGGTGCCGACACGACTTCTTGACTGGACACGGTCTCCCCTGATTGGAGTCTATTTTGCAGTTCGGGACTCCGCTCAAGACGAGCGTGATGGCTGCCTGTGGCTGCTGCTCCCGTCAAAGATGAACGAAGCAATGGGCGGGAGTGGGGCCCTCCTCGGTTCCGGCGATCGTGTACTTCAGAGGATCACGTACAACGCGTACTCAATGCCGACGAAGCGTCAAGCAGCGACGATGGCGCACCTCGCGATCAGCTCAATGCACAGAGACAATAGACAGATGCTCCAGCAATCGGAGTTCACGATTCACGACACCCGAGACGCCATAGAAGATCATGAAGACGGAGAGAGCTTCTTGATCAAGCACGACGTGCCGAGGCGATCCAAGCGGAGGTTGAGATCGGAGCTACGCGCGCTCGGTATGACTCGACATGGCCTGTTTCCGGATCTAGCCAATATTGCCATTTCCATCACCGAGGATGTTCGAAATCCTTCCGCTGGCATCGATCAGGAGTTTCTTGAGGAGAAACGGGCTGAGTGGCGCGTGTCCGACGTACTGCGCAACCTCAAAAGGAAGGCGCAATCGAAGGAGGGAGAAGAAGGATCTTCTTCTTAAGGCAACGCCTCGACGCGGGCGCGGTCCTCGTCGCTGTGCATCCACTTCGCGTAGGCCTTCTCGAACACGGCCATGCTGTGGCCGAGCTGGGCCGCAAGGAAGGCGGGCGGTGCGCCGCTGGTGAGTCCTACAGACGCGTACGTATGGCGCCACGGGTAGTTCGGGCTAGTGCTGCGCCGCGTCCCTGTCGCCTTGTGAGCGGCCAGGAACACTTCGTTTAAGTGGTGCCCTGACTGGTACGGCCGGTTGTACTGGTTCACGAACACAAAGCTCTTCAGGAACCTGGAGGGCAGGGCGCTGATGACCTTGCAGACGTGCTCCGGGATCAGCACCCGACGCGCCTCTGACGTCTTCGTGGTGATGATCTTCCCGCGGGTGCGCGACCGCTCGACCATGAACGATCCGCCGTCAAAGTCCGGCCACTGGAGCGCCAGCATCTCCCCTGTACGCATCCCGGAGTGGAACGCGAGTAGGAAGTACGCATAGGTGCCGGTTGTGGAGTTCTGCTTGATCCACGCGAGCAGCGTATTGCGCTCCTCGATGGTGTACGGATCAGGAGCCGGGCCGGCCTCTTCCTTCGGGCGCTTCGTGCGATACCGCGCCGCCGGGTTGTCGGTGACGTATTCCTCCTCCACCGCCCAGTCGAACACCTGGCGCAGGGCGCTGGCGGCGTTCTTCTTGACCTTGGTGCTGGACCACTTCGTTTCCCTGGCGATCTGCTTGATCCGCGCCAGCGTGATGGTCTGTACGTCGTCGTGGCCGAGGCGCGGCATCCAGTAGGTGTTCAGCAGGTTTTTGTAGCTGGTCCTGGTGCTGGACTTCAGATCGGCTTCGTCGAGATAGCCCTGCGCCACGTCAGCGAACGACCCCGGCTTAACCTCGGGTTCCGCCGCCTCGTCCGCGGGCAGTCCCAAGTCGAGCCGTTTCTTCATCTCATCCCGGCGGCGGATTGCGTCACGGTAACCGGCCTTCGTCGGCTTGAGTTCCGTGCGCCGGTAGTAGTCCCGGCCTTTGTGGCGCAGCCGGATTTCGAGCAGGCCGGCGCGTACGCGTATCCCCTTCATTGTCTGTCCCTCCTGCGCTTGATGCGCATCCGGCTGATTGATCCGCAGCGCGTTGAACACCACTTCGATCTAGGGTCGCCCACGAAGTAGTTGCCGCAGTCGTCTAGTTGGCAACGATGCAGGCGCGTCAGGTATTCATCGTTAACAAGCCGGGCCAGCAAGAGCGCAATCGCTGCTTCGCGGTCCCGGAACTCCTCACCCTCTGGGAATTTCCGAGCCCATGTGAACTTTCGCTCGGATGCTGAAAGCTTCGGATACGTGACGATCTGGACCCCTCGGACGTGGGCATCGATGTCGGCCAATACGGATTTGGATGCTCCCTTACTCCTGATCCGCTCGATCCAGCCGGTCGCTAGTTCGTCGCCCTCATTCGCCAGGCGGACAAGAGTCTCTGCGAGCTTGCTGGATGAAGGCTCCATCAGGGCATCAAGCCCTGTATCGAACGCAGACTGTGACGGTACTTTACTCATAGTGGCGTATTGCTGGTGTGACGCCTTCGAGGATAATCTAGCGTAACGGCAACTACAACTGTTTTGGGGGGCCGAAGCGTTGGATATCCGAAAAGCCAAGATCGTCGCCGACCTGCGGATCTATGCCGCGAGGAACGTCAGTAAGGAGCGTGGCCGAAAGCGCCTGACAGAGCTTCAGGAACAGGGCGTCGTGCACCCTCTCCGGACTCCCACCGGCCGGACGCTGTTGTCGTTCGAGGATGCCGAGCTGCTTTCGGAGGCGCTGTAGATGTGGGTCACAGCCAAGCAAGTCACCGCGCAGCGAGGCTATACGCCAGGCCAGATCAAAGCCCGCATCCAGCGCCAGCATTGGCGGCAGGGCGTTGAGTGGGCCTGGGTGGACGGTGCACGGTTGTTCCATCTGGACGCCATAGACGCCCGCGTGGACTCGATGGCCAGGCAGCAGCAAACGAACCAGCGGCAGGCTTTCAGGGTGGCGAGGTTGCGATGAGGAGTGGCCGGCCGCAGGCGCCGGCGCAGAATCGACAGGTCAGCGCCGCCGATTCTACCGCCCCCGCCGAAGTAATCAAACTGCGCACCCGCAAAGCCGCCTGGCTTCGCTTGGTGCGCGCCACCCGCGACCCCGCTGCCTGGGCCCTGATCCACCAGCATCGCGCCGCCTGGGCCGCATACGTGGCCGGGAGGTGTGCGTGACTAGAGGCAAGGGTAAATCGACGCTGGTTCTGGAACAGGCAATCCTCCCAATCGTTGAGGAGCGCGCACCGATCACGGTACGCGGGGTCGCATACAAGTTGTTCGCCGATGGCCTGATTTCAAGCATGGCGAAGAACGAGACCCAGAAGGTTTCCCGGATCATGACCGCGATGCGGGAAGCCGACGAACTCGACTGGACCAAGATCGTCGACGGCTCGCGCCCTGTGAATCGGGCCAACGTATGGAAAGACCCGGCGGAGATCGTCGCCGCGGCGGTGAGGGGGTATCGGCGCGACTACTGGCAGGACCAGCCGGTATTGGTCGAGGTGTGGTCGGAGAAGTCCACGGTCGAGGGGATCTTGCAGCCGGTCCTCGACGAGTTCGGGGTGACGTTTCGGGTCATTAAAGGTTTCGGCTCATACACGCGAATTCGCGAAGCCGCCGAGGAATCAACGCACGGGGCTTCCGGCCGCGATTTCGTCGCGCTCTACATCGGCGACCACGACCCGAGCGGGATGTACATGAGCGAGGTCGACCTTCCCCGCAGGCTGAAGCGATATGGCTCGCGTGGGCTTTTCGAGCGAATAGCGGTGCTGCCTGACGACACTATCGGGCTGCCCCCGTTTCAAGCAAAGCGCAAAGATCCTCGCTACTCATGGTATGTCAGGCAGTACGGGACCAACTGCTGGGAGTTGGATGCGATGAACCCCAGCGATCTCCGGGACCGTGTGCGCCAGCAAATTGAAACTAGGCTCGATTTGCCTCTGTGGGAGAACGCCAAGCGCATCGAGCGCGTGGAAGTCGAGTCGATGCAGGACTTCAATCGGACGATTCAGAGCCTGATGGAGAGCGCCTCATGAGCGCCCGCAGCTTCGAGCAGGCCCTGGCCGAGACCGAGCGGCACACAATCTGGAAGTACTCAGTCCGCGGCATCGGCGAGCTGACGATGGTCAGCATCGAGCCAATCACCAGAGCGCAGGCCGAGTTCACCATCAAGATGCACTTCGGCGACCGGCTGATTGCGCTGCGGCCGGGAAGACAGCCGGTGTTGGGTGGCGGCCGATGACCCGGGCGCAAATCATCGCCGAGTACCAGGCACTCATTGCCGACCTGATGCTGTCGGAACTTGTCGCGTTCGGAGCCCATCCCGTATTTCAGACCCTCGCCCGCGAGCTCGCCGTCCTGGTCGACATCCCGGCCGAGGAAGCCGCTGGCGAACTGCTGAAGGTGTCCCGGGCGATTTACCAGCAAGCCGCATCGGTCCCGGCGCAGGAGGCGGCGGCATGAGCGAGGACATTTCCGGCTTCATGGATGACGAAGGCGACCTCGATGCATGGATCGCCGCGAAAGAGCAACCGCCGTCAGTTGTTGAGGAGGTGGTCGCGCCGGCAGAACCTCGGCGGTTCCGACTTCACCACGTGAGCGAGTTGGAACTGACCCCGCCGAAGTGGTGCATACGCAACCTCATGGAAGCCGACTGCCTGGCCATGGTGTTTGCCGATCCCGGCGCAGGGAAATCATTCCTGGCGATCGACGTCGCGTGTTGTGTGGCGACTGGGACAGACTTCCACGGTCACGCAGTCGCCGCCGGTCCCGTGGTCTACATCGCCGGCGAGGGCCGTAATGGGCTGTCACGGCGCTTCAAGGCCTGGGAGATCCGCCACAATGTCGAACTGCTAGCGTCCCCTCTCTACGTCTCAGGCGGGCCGGCGGCGCTATGCCATGCGGGGTCGGCCAATGATGTGGCTGCCGCCGTGGACGCCATAGCCACCGAGCACGGCAGCCCGGCCCTGGTGGTGATCGACACGGTGGCGAGGAACTTCGGCCCGGGTGATGAGAACAGCACCCAGGACATGGGCGCTTTCGTTCAGGCGGCCGACCTGATCCGCGCAAAGCATGAAGCGACCGTCCTGTTTGTCCACCACACCGGTCACGGCGACAAGTCTCGCGGTCGTGGCGCAATGGCACTCCACGGTGCGCTCGATGCCGAGTACCGGATGGACAAGGACGAGACCGGCGTGGTGCGCCTGGAGTCCACCAAGATGAAGGACGGACCGATGCCCGAGCCGATGGCGTTTCGGATTCGCACGGTGGAGCTCGGCATCACCGACGATGAGGGCGAGCCCGTCACGGCCGCCATTCTCGATTCGACGTCATATGAACCGCCGCCGAAGGCGGGCAAGGCCGGGCGCGGGAAGTGGCAGACCGTGGCCATTGAAGTGCTGGACACACTGGAGCAGGACAGCAACCGAGTGGACGTCGAACACTGGCGACAGGAGTGCCTTAGTGCGGACATGCCACGGCAGAGATTCCACGAGGTGCAGAAGGCACTGATCGACCAGAACCTCATCACTGTCGAGTTTGGCTTTGTCCGGTCCGGTTTGTCCGTCCGTCCGGTTTTATAAACAAACCGGACAGGACGGACGGGGACCAAGCGGACAAACCGGACGCAAACCGGACGCAAACCGGACAAACGACCGGACAGGAGCACACGCATGACTGACGACCGACACCCTGGCGAACCAGCCTTCGAGGACTGGTGCCGACAGAACCGCGCCCTACTTGGCCGTGACCGGTTGCGCAAGCCGTTCCTCGATGGCTACGAGCAAGGCTGGATTGAGGCGGTACGCGAGGCACTGAGGCAAGAGCGCGATACGGACGGGAAAGCCACATGACCATCACCGAGCTGCGCAGCGCCTATCTGCGCTGTTACCGCCTGTTCAGTCGCCTGGCAAACGAGCACCGCGACATTCACCACGGCAGCTTCGACGGACTGACCCAGCCGGCACTGCTGCGAATCGAGAGCGGCGAGACCACGGAACGGGACGTGCGGGTGCTGCTGGTGGCACGCAGCAGGCAGATGAGGCGGCAAGGGTGATGGGAAGGGCATCTCCGAAGTCCAGGACCCTGCCCGGGAAACCGTCGCCCCCCTTTCGCACGCAGTGTCGCGATTTGGAATCCCGGATTTTCGACAGATGGATAGGGCGGGTCGAAAGTCTACAGGGCTGGTTCGGAAACCGTCGCCCCCCGTTTCTTTCGCTATCTCACAACAATTTTGGTTTCCAGATGCCACGAAAAGCGGTCGGCCAGGCAGGCCCCGGAATCGACCGTGAACCCGATGTGATGGGAGTTTGAATGAGCACACAACCTGATTGGCTCGACGTGGCTGCAGCCTCTGGCCTGACCGCCGACGAGGCGCGACGGGAACGCGCACAGCGCGAGTTCGAGGACGCGGCCATGGCGCTGCACAGGCAGCTCGGAAAGCTGCGCCGGGAAGCGCGCAGGCTGAGAGAAGATGACGACGCCGCGTGACCAGATTCACAGCGTGCGCGACTTCGAGCGGTTCCTGCGCAAGCGCGGGTTTTCCCGTACTGAGGCGAAGGCGCTCGCTGGTGCATACCGCCGACTGGCGTACAATAGCGACGACTGCCGCCCGCACGCTGGATTGGACGAGACAGACGTTCCACAAGGTGACAGGTGATGCGTGCGGCAGCTCCAAGAATCACCCGTCACCGATCTGTCAGACCTCGCCCGCGGGTTCAATCGCGGCAGCCAGTGGGGCATCTGTGCGATGCAGTGGCGCCCCTACTGCGCATCTTGAGCGTTCTCGGACATGGCTGCGTGACGCTGCTCCCCGAGAATCGCGCCAGACCCGGTGCGGAGCGTGACGCTCCGTTGCGGGGCAGACCGGCCGCGTGACGCCGCCGACACTTGGCAGCTCTCAAGCGCAAAAGACCTTTTTTGCAATTGATGAGGGCGAAAGCCATGGATTTCGACAAAGAACTCGACCTGCTGATCAAGGCGGTCGAAAAGGCTCACGGTAACGACGCTGAGCTCAAGGAACGCATCACGGACCTCGAGCAGAAACTATCCGCAGTAGCGAGCGGTGGCGTGTACACCAGTGGCGAGCCTCGCGGCTTCAACGTCGGCCGTGCGGTCACCGAGTCCAGCCAGTTCAAGGCGCTGCTCGACGGCACCACGAAGACGGCGCGGATCTCGCTGAAGACGGC
>JAVJTA010000014.1:0-243189 GCA_040219135.1 Pseudomonadales bacterium
GCAGTAGCGAGCGGTGGCGTGTACACCAGTGGCGAGCCTCGCGGCTTCAACGTCGGCCGTGCGGTCACCGAGTCCAGCCAGTTCAAGGCGCTGCTCGACGGCACCACGAAGACGGCGCGGATCTCGCTGAAGACGGCGATCGTCAACGCGACCGGGCAGAACCAGCCACTGGCTCCGTCCGACCGCCTGGCGGGTATCGTTCACAGTGGCGAGCGCCGGTTCACCATGCGTGACCTGCTGCCCACTGCGCGGACCTCGAGCAACCTGATCGAGTACGCGAAGGAGAACGTCTACACGAACAACGCCGGGCCTCAAGTGGGCGGGTCGCCGGAAGCGTTCGAGAACGTGAGCAAACCGGAGTCCGGTATCACGTTCACCCTGCAGACGGCGGCGGTCAGTACGCTGGCCCATTGGATTCCGGTATCCAAGCAGGTGCTGTCCGACTCTCCCATGCTGCAGCAGTACATCAACGATCGGCTGATGTACGGGCTCAAGCTGAAGGAGGACACGCAGCTACTGCTGGGCACTGGCAGCAACGGCGAACTGCCGGGTCTGTACACCAACCGGACCGCGTACTCGGTGACGTCCCCGCTCAGCTACACCACGAAGCTGGACATCATCCGCGACGCCATGGACCAGGTGCAGGCCTCGGAGTACGACCCGGACGGTATCGTGCTCAACGGGCGCGACTGGAAGGAAATGCAGCTCGCCAAGGACAGCCAGGGCCGGTACATGATCGGCCAGGCTCAGGACGGCAACGGACCTCGCCTGTGGGGTCTGCCGGTCGTCGTGACGAACAGCATCACGTCCGGGACGTTCCTGGTGGGTGCCTTCGGGATGGCGGCGCAGCTCTGGGATCGGGAAGACGCCATGGTTGAGATTGGTCTCAACAATGACGACTTCACGAAGAACATGGTCACGATTCTGTGCGAGGAACGGCTCGCCCTGACCATCTACCGGAGCGATGCCCTGGTGGGCGGCAGCTTCACTGTGACCTGATTGGCCTGGGGCGGTTGGTCTTTTCGGGACCACCGCCCCATCGTGACGTGAGCAGCAACAGTACCGGCGGCACTAAGAAGCGAATGTGAATTGATCCAGGAAATCCCGGACGTGCATCGCGTTGATCACGAAGACCACGCTCTCGTTGTCTTTCTGTCTCACGGTCGTTCGGAAGCCCGGCTGCGGTGCGGGCACTTTGTTTGGTACCGATACCTCCTTTCTGAATCGGACGTAAGGCACTTCCTCGAACGCGACCCTATCCAACAGTAGGTCACCAGAGTCCTGCGTGATCTGAGCCGTTGGATCGTGAACGTTGCACACGTATAGCGGTGCGGTCGTCACTATGGCGGGCACGTACCAACGCATCGATCCTGGAGATTTCTTTAGCAGCCCCCTTTCCTCGTTGGCTAGACCCTCCAGCGAGGAGATGAGGGTTCGGCATATGGGCTCGATTGTTTTGGTGTTCTTGGATTCGACTGCGATGCAGAACGCGGCCTGTTGACTCACGGGGTACGCGTCGAGCCAGTGCCAACTACTGTCTTCAACGGTCCCATCTGCTATGGATGTAAGAAATGCCCTCGCAGCTAGTATCTGCTCTCCCTGATCCGTGCTGGGTTCGCACAAGAAGGTCCAGTGGCCCTCGCGAACTCTCTTACACTCGACCACCATGAAGACGGTCGCTGCGCCGAAGTTCGTCTTGAACACGAGATCGATATATCCCGATTCCTCATCAAGCGCCCACGCCTTCTCCCAGTAGGCCGTGCTCCAGCGAGTGGGGGACTTGTCTACTTCGTTGCGCAGGCGGATCTGTAGCGGAAATCCTGACTTGTTGACGCTTATCGCAAGCTGCTCAGCTTCTTTCTCGTGCAACGGCACCAGCTTCCCCTTGGAGTCTCCCACGAAGGGATTGTGCCGTCTCTCCGGCTGTCCGACCACTTTGAAGAATCTCGGCCGCGGCCACTGGCAGTTCGCCGCGAGCAGGGTGTCACACCAAACGGATGGACTTCGAAGACTTGCGCCAGGCGTGTCTGGAGTCGAGCCTGCCACTCTTCTTCACACTTGCGTGAACGACAGAACAGCAAGTGCGGCAACGACCGCAATCAGAAGCCATTGCCACCATGCAACCAACGAGATGCCCGAGAACCACAGTTCGAGAGACACTGGTAGGTGTGCTGGAGGAGGCGGCGGAATGGACTCAATGCGCCAGTCTAAGTCGTTTATGAACTTCTGCGGAAGGTAGGCTTCGCGTGGCCCAGATTGTGTTCCGACTTCCCAAGTCTTGAAGCGCTTCTCGGTTACCTCTGCTACAAGATAGGCTTCGTACCCGAATTTATGGGCCTCTTCAATTGAGTAGCGTTTGGCGCGAACGGGGTAAAGATGCCACCTGCCGTTTGCGTCGAAGTCCCAGCTTCCATGGTTTGGGGGTGATCCGGGAAAACCCTTCCTCAAGATCAGCTGCGCTTCCTCAATCGTGGTCGGAAAACACACCATTATCGTGGGTTCATCGTGGTTCGTCACCGGAGCCCCCCCACACACTAGAACAACCGAAATGCCTCGCCGTCGTTCACTAGATCAATCATCGCCAACGCCGCCGACCGTTGCTCATCGGTGAGGCTTCTCACGAACGCCGCCCACAACAGTTCCTTTGGCTGGTCAGTGAGACCGGCTTTCCGCAACTCGATCAGGAGCCTCAGCGATTCCTCGCTTAGAGGTCCGGCTTCCTTCCACCGGGAGATAGCGATGTCGAGGTCTTGCTGCATCGGCGGGGCTACGTGGGTCCTACTGAATCAACAGGCTGACCGCGCCACGAGCAAGGCCAGGACACGACTGTACCCTCGAAACTCAAGGTCAAAGGCTCGGTTCATGCAGAAAGTAGCGCCCCCAGGACAGCCCCTAAAATAGTGCACAATGATCCCAGGACTGCCACCCCGATTAGGATCTTGGTCGAGCTGCGGGAGAGCTGGAGATCGAGCAAGACTGATGTCCTTCCGACGTCGACCAATTCCGCCAGACCCTCCTTCAAGGGTCGACCGATGGCATCTTCGAGTGCGGTCCGAACTTCTTCGGTTGCCGATGGATCAAGTCTTAGGTAGTTCGCCAACTCAACTGAAGCGGACGCCGACGATTCCCTCGCAATCTGCTGCACAACTTCGTCTATTCGCCCGGCGGTCGGCGCGGGCGGTCTACGCCTTTTTGGTTGGCTGGGGCGCTGTGACCCCGCCAGCTCGTCGTCATTTGCCACACGGCCCTCCACAGTTGGGGCTTGCGACTCGCTACTCTCCTGTTAGGACTGCGTTACTAGGAGGTTGTGCTCCAAAGCCGGGTGGGGAGAGTCGAATATTTGGCCAACATGGGACAATGGCGCCGTCTCGCGACAACCATCAACAGACCGAAGGCAAGCAACGCAAACGAACCCGGTTCAGGTACTTGGGTGGCTCGCACTCCAAGAACGGCAAACGAGGACTCTTCTTCCGGGAAAAACCTCAAGGGAACGGCGTCGTCCCGGGTGCTCTGGTAGCGCCCTCCAAACGCCTGTGGTGTCCCTGAGGTTTGGCTCCAACTGGAGACGCCTCCGACTGACCACTCGTTGTGTATTCCGAGCCAGTAGGACCCCGCTGTCAGATCCAGCGACAGTCCTGACACCCAATTGATTACGCTAAACTCCGGCCCAGAACCCAAGGGAGGATTGTTCGGCGTTGCGATTCTGTTGGCCACAATGTTGTCTGAGAGAAAGAGCAAACCCGAATTGCCGATAGGATCAGGCACGCCACTCCAGAATGTGATCCGGGTGAACAGATAGTTCTCAGGCAACGTTTCGAACTGATGCCACACCAGTGCCCTCACCTGTGAATCGGTCGCCAGTGCAAAGTTGTCATAGACGGTAAAGGTGTTTGGCACTTGGCCAGGCTTGCATCCAATGCCGTCGTCGTTGAATTGGCTACAAGCGTTGTTTCGCAGTTCCTGTGGGCCAGAGACAAACCCGTTGAAGAAAACCTGGATTGGCGTAGCAACCGAGCTGTTCGGACTGCCGGCAAGCACTGCGGCTACCAAGAGCACATAGAACAGGCGCATCTCATCTCCCCGAGATGGATTGACTCATGACACTACCAAATCCAGTGGCTAGTGGTGTTTAGAGGTTGTGAGCGCGAGAGAGGCACCGATGCAGTGATGCAGTAGGTACTCTGTGGTGCAAAAGTGGTGCACTACCCTGCCCCAAAGGTCACTTTCCACCCCATACGACACCACGTAAGTTACTGATCTAGCTGTGGTCTCGGTGGTGAGTGGAGTCCAGAACTGCTCTTGAAAACCGGCGTAGGTATCCCCTACCGTGGGTTCGAATCCCACCCCCTCCGCCATAGAGCCCTCGAAGCCCCGAGCCTCGTGCAGCCTTTGTCCTCTCTGAAAACTGAAATCCAGCGCGCCGGGTTGATTGTCAGAAAGACTTCCAAAGTTGCCCGTGTCAAAATAGAGTTTACGGTGGGTTTTAGGGACACTCTGAGCGATGAGCCCGTCACTATGGAGATCGGTTGCGCCATTGACCTTGGCCTGCATCTGCGGCTGTGGAGGTGGCGGCAGCGGTTCCACAGCGCCCACCGCCAGCCCGCAGCCCCAACCGTCGTCCTCAAGTCCGCCCCCGCAACAGAGTCCTCAGGTGCCCAACATCAATTTTGTGGCAGCCGACGCGGTGGTTCTGAGGGGGAGCGGAACCACCCTCACGTGGACATCCGAAAACTCAACGACCTGCAGTGCCAGCGGGGACTGGACCGGAGCAAAGGGAGCAGCGGGCACAGAGTCGGTCGGGCCCTTGCAGGCTCGCGCGACCTACACGCTCACGTGTGCGAACGGCAGCGAGAACGCGGTAGCCATGTTGACCGTCGATGTCCGCAGCCCCGTCACCATTGAATGGCTACCGCCCACCGCCAACGTCGACGGCAGCAATCTCGAGGACCTGGCCGGATTTCGCATATACCAGGGCTCTGAGAGCCGCAACTACGACGATTTTCTTCAGATCACCGACCCTGGAGCGACCCGACATGACGTCCTGCTGCGCTCCGGTCGCCATTTCATTTCCATGACGGCGTTCGACACGGCGGGCAATCAAAGCATCTTCTCCAACGAGGTCGTCAGAAGCACCCCCTGAGTTCCAAATACCTGCCGCGTTCAGAGCTGGGTCTGAAACCTCGGGCATCGACGGCGATCGCAAAGGCCAGCCAGACCCTGTTCACGCCGACCCCGCGAACGTACAGAGCGTCTACTCGACCGTCTTCACGACCTCGTTGGAATTGGCACTTTCGTTGCCCTCGTTGTCCTCGGCGGTCATCACGATGAAGTGCCGGCCCGACACCAGGGACCAGGTGTGGCTCGTCGCGTCCGGGTCGGGTATCCGGATGGACTCCGAGTACTCGCCCGACTCGTCGCCGTAGTGGATCCAGAAGCCGCGCAGATCCGTGATCGGCGAGCCGTCCTCGTTCTCCGTGGGCGGGGCCCATCGGAGGGTGACGTCTTTGCGGATGGCCACTGACAGGGCGTCGACCACGCTGCCCCCGGGGCCCGAGCAGGTCAGGGTAAAGGTCGTTCGGGCATTGATGGGGCCGATCAGTTCGGTACCCGACGCCGTTCTCGAGCCGGACCAGCCGCCGCTTGCCGAGCAGCTGTCCACGTACCGTCCCGTCCAGGAAATGGATGTGAGCTGGCCCGGTTCCACGGTACTGGCCGCCACGCTCAGATCGACTTCGGGCTCGGGCGGCTCGACCACCTCGATGGACACGGTGCTGGCATCGCTGCCGCCGGGCCCGGTGCAGGAAAGCGAGTAGGCGCCGGACACGTCGGGCGATAGCGTCTCGCTGCCCTCGACGCCGCGCGGCCCCGACCACGCGCCGCTGGCCGAACAGGCGTCGGCGTTGGCCGCCGCCCAGTCGAGCGTGATCGACGCGCCGACCTCGATGCTGGATCTGCTGGCTGACAGCGTGACCGATGGGCGCGGCGGGGGCGCGGGCTCCGGTTCCGGCTGCGGCGCCGGTTCCGGTTCGGGCACCGGGTTCGGCGCAGGCTCTGGTTCCGGCGCAGGCTCAGGTTCCGGCGCAGGCTCCGGCTCCGGCTCGGGCTGCGGCTGCGGCGCCGGCCCTGACGATCCCCCTGACGGGCCAAACACCAGCACCGCACCGATGGCTGGATCACCGGTGTCCGCCGTGGAGATGGTGGCGGCCTCCTGAGCATCTGCAGACAGCTCGGTCGCGACCAGAATCCCTGGAGCGGACTGACCGGCCGGCGCGTAGAGCTGCGCCGCCCCGCTGGTAATCGCCGGCTGGCTGTAAGTGTAGCCGCGGCGAACCGCACCCAGATAGACGACCAGGGAATCCTCGCCATTGCTCGCGATCCCCGTGAAGAAAGATTGGGTCTGTGTGGCTTCGAACGCAGCCTCAATCGCGCTCGCGCGCGGGGCGACCGCGCCGGCGATTTCGAACTCACAGGCAAAGATCGTCAGTGCGTTCGGCGTGCCGTTGACCGAAATGGTGATCTCGTCGTCACCGGCACCGGCCAGTTTCCAGGCGTAGGAAACCCCGAGCGGGCCCCAGCCGGTATCGAACTCCTCGAGCACCGAGTAGCCGGGATCGTAGTTGACCGGGAACAGACCGGGAGTTGACCCTTTAACAGCAATGCCAGTGACGATCAGATTGCCTGCCGCGGGCGCCCTCCAAGAGTCCTCGCTCGATAGCGTCGCGCCGCTCTGCGTAGCGTACTCGGATTCGGACGCACACTGGACCGCCGTGGCGTTGATCGCGCCCGGTGATGACCCGTCGGATTCCTGTTCGGGCTCCGGTTGCGGCTCGGGCTCCGGCAGCGGCTCGGGCTCCGGTTGCGGTTCCGGCGGCGGTGACGGCTGAGGCTCCATCGGGTCGACGCCTTCTTGCGGACCGAACACGACCACGGCACCAATGGCCTGATCGCCGATGTCGGGGGTAGAGATGGTCGATGACTCGAACGGGTCCGACGATACGTCGGTTGCAACCAGGATACCGGGAGCCGACGCGCCCATCGGCGCGTACAGCTGCTCCGTTCCCTTGGAGTATGTCGGCGCGTTGAATGCATAGCCTCTGCGCACCGCGCCCAGGTGGATCACGAGGGAGTTCTCGCCGTTGACCGCGGAGCCCGTCGAGAAGGAGCGGGTTCGCGTGGCTTCGTTCGCTACCTCCATCGCGCTGGCAAGCGGGGCAATGGTTTCCAGGCCGTCGACCTCGAACTCACAGGCAAAAACCGTCAGTGCGTTCGGTGTGTCGTTGACCGAGATGCTGATCTCGTCGTCACCCGGACCGGCCAGCTTCCAGGCGTAGGACGCGCCGAGCGGCCCCCAACCCGTATCGAATTCCTCGAATACCGAGTAGCCGGGTTCGTAGTTGACCGGAAACACCGAGGGTGATGAGCCCTTGATCAGAATGCCGGCCACGATCAGGTTTCCGGGTTTCGGCGCGGACCAGGAATCCGAGCGAGTCAATGTGGCGCCGCTGCGATTGCCGTACGCATGTTCCGACGCACATTGAACCGCGGTCCCATTCACGGCCGCGTAGGACGGGACCGCCAGCAGCGCGGCAATCAGAGCGAAGCATCGTTTCAACAATTTCTAAACCATTCTCGACACGTTGAGTGGGTACTACAAAGTCAGGGCTTCGGGGTCGGCCTGTTTCGCAGGTGAGGGCCGTGGGGCGCTCAGATCGTTCCTGGCTCGACTTCGCGCGTGAGCGCGTGAAACTGGCAGGCACGCCGCCGCCACCACCTCTGGACCGACACCGTGGTGACGAGGGCTTCTATCGAACCGGCGCACCCTACAGTCAGCGGACGGCATTCGACCAGTTCGCAATGATGGAATTTCGCTTACAACTTCGAGCCTGCCGCAGCTCACGTGGCTAGGTCCTTGAGATTAAAGAGACAGGCGCAACGGCTGGAATCTTGATTGTCAGACAATCCTTGCGGATCGGCGGATTCTAGGCAACCACGCTGTCTATCTGGCGCCCGGCCGGCTTGCCAGCTGCGCTTCCAACGCCCGCAATCGCGCGGATGCGCGGCCCGGGTCACGCTGCTCGGCCAGTCGATAGGCCTCGACCGCGAACTCGAGGGTGGCGCGATCCGGCGGGGACTGGCGCTGCAGCAGCTGCTCCACTTCCGTCAGCAGGTCGGAGCCGGCGTTGCCCTCGGACCAGACGTAGGGCGCATTGATCTTCAGGGCTTCGGCGTCGGTCACGGGCGTGCGGACCGTGCCACTCAATCCCAGGCTGACGACGTAGACAACGGCGGTCAACGTCATCGTCGTCCAGCTCATGTCCCGGCGCCGCGCCTTCTGTTTTGCACCCGCAGCGCGCCGGGGCTCGTACGCCAGACGCGGGGGCTGGGCCCGGGCCCCGACGCGTGGGCGAGAAACGGGCGCGGGCGCAGACGCGGGTTCAGGCGCCGGCGCGGGCGCAGCCGTGGGCGCAGGCTCTGGAACGGGCTCAGGAACCGCCTCCAGCGACGGCGGCGATTCCATGAACTCGGCAACCCGCGACCCTGTCGCCGCCGGCGCGCGCCCGCTGACGGCCAGACTCGGCTTCAGCCAGTTGATCGAGTAGCGACGGGTCAACCGGTATGTCGGACAGTCCGAACCGGCCGGCGCGGCGCCCGGGCCGGTGATGCGGAAGCTGTGGTTCGGCAGCTCCAGCATGGCGGCATCGGTGAGCTGCACGGAGGTCCCGACCATCGTGTCGCCCCGAGCCAGGGTCATGTCACGGGCGAGAACGCGAAGCGTCAGAACCTGGTCTTCGACATCGAATCGCAGCCACGCGCTGGCGCTGTTCGGTCGGGCGATCTCGAATCCGCCGCGTTCATCTTCGCCGACGGTCAGGCCGTCGAGAATACGAACGGTTGAACGGTTGCCACTGGCGAGCAGGAACCAGTCGTCGGCTGCTCGCAGGCTTTCCATGGTCGTTGCGGTCATTGTGGGCCCTTCCCTGGGGAGCCTGAACGAACATCACTATCCCTGGCCCGGGTTCTGTGCCCGAATCCGGCCGCTAGCTTAGCTCAATCCTCCCGGGAAACAGAAGCGGCTGCCGGTTTGCAGAAAACCTGCTTACAGATTCCGCTATCCCGCCAGCAATTTCCGCGTTCGGCGGGTGCATAATCCGCTCGTCGACCGCCGGTACGTCCAGCGCACTCATGTGATCGTCCGGCACAGACACGAGCCCCGGAAGGGCGTAGTAAGGACCTTCCGGAGCCCGTGGGGTTCCCGAAAATCGCGGGCCGGTCAACGGGACCGTTCTGCTTCGACCAGCGATTGCCAGGCGCGGATGTACGCCTGTGGTGTACCGACGTCCAGACTCGGCTGGTCTGAAAGCTGCACGCCGCGGACTTCCAGGCCCGCGTGGCGGGCGTGGTTGAACACGTCCCCGAGAAACAGCTCGGTGTGCTCCGTCGTCGCGAGCAGCGCCTGGAGCCCGTCGGCTGAATCCCACGCCGGACGCAGCAGGTCGTGCACGAAATCGCTGAACCGCGGGGTCCACACCGCGACGCTCCACGTCAGGCCCCCCGCCGCCGCCGAGCGTGGCTTGGGCTCCAGGCGCGTGACCAGACCATCCGCGTCCGTTTCCACCAGGTCGACGCGCTCCGGTTCCTCGGCCGGGAACAGCCCCAGAACCACGTCGGCCGAGCCGTCGCGCAATGCCCTCAGCAACGGACCGAAGGGGTCGTCCAGCGGCAACAGGATGTCCGGCAGACCGAAGGCGCAGGTGGCGTGGCGAATCCACGGGTACGCCCGATCCACGGAAAAAGGTACGCCCTGGGACTGGTTGATGCCCACGAACGCGACGTCGACATCGCCCGGCACAGAGCGGGTCAGGTAGTCGGCGATATCCCACTTGTGTGCGCCGATGACGAGCACCGCCGAGTCGATGCCGGCCGCACGGTAGTGATCGAGCAGATAGTGCACCAGCCCCTTCGGCGCCCGGCGGCCGCCCGGGTCCAGGGTCAGGCCCAGGGGCAATACTTCCTTGCTGCACGGCAGCGGAGACAGCCGCAGCGCGCTGCCGCCCATCGGGACCAGGCCGATGGTCTGATTCGTTCGGGCCAAGGACTGCCTCCGATTGCCGGCGCCGGGTCTTCACGCTAGAGAAAGAGCGCGCCAGGCTCAATACAAAACCCTGCAAAGTCCCCTATCGCCACTTACTTCCTTTTCTCAAGACGGACGTATAAGCTCTTGTTTCTGGGAAAGAACAAGGCTTCCACCAAAAGCGCCTGCCGGGCACTACCAACGGCAAGGCGATGCCCAGGGACAGGGGGCCGGAAGCTGAAGCGGATCGTGGCAATAGCCGGATCGTGGCAATAAAGGACACGCCACGCGAGATATCAACAAAATAAGACGCAAGCGCCAAGCAGTAGGCGCCTCGCGCCGCCAGCGTTTTCAGGGAGGAGAACCATGCGGCCGTTCAGCGACGACATCGTCGAGTTCATCGAGCAATGCTTTCACGCCGACGATGTGCCCAAGGCCATCGAGGTCCTCAGAAATAACGGCCACGTGCTGAGTACGCCCCGGGTTCAGCGTGCGGTGCTGTTCCTGTCCGGCGGCAGCCTGGCGATGCTGCGCCACTACGTCACCGCCGCCGCCCTGGACGTTCGCGAGATCCTGCTGCGCGCGGAATACGTGCTGGACGTGACGCCGGAGCCGATGCGTGTCAGAAGCCTGGCCGACGGGTTCCGCTACGACAATCCGGTGCCCGCGCCGTTGCACACGCCGTTGCACACGCCGACGACCGCGGAGCACGGCGAGCCGATGCGCAGCGCCAGCCGACCGGCGGCGCCGCAGCGGGCCCTGCGCAAGGTCACAGCGCAGCCGGCCTATCGCCACCAGCAGCTCGTGGACCGGCGCTTTCTGCTCGGCGACGTGCTCTACACGATCACCACCGAGCAGCTACACGACGACTGCGTCCGCTGCCTGCGCTGCTGCGGCAACGTCGTCTCCATCGTTCACCTGCCCCTGATCTTCGTACTCGAGCAGCTGTCCGAAGAGCACATCGAGCTTTCCGGCGCGCCCTTCTGACCGGGCCGCGAAGGCCCTACGCCTTCAGGACGCCTGCTCCGATCGGACGTCGGGCAGGCACCTGAGTATGTCCGTCGGGCGCATGCGTTCGACGCGTCGGGTCGGATCCAGCGCCCTGACCCGCAGCCATTCGGCCGACTCACAGTCCTCGTGAAGCACCAGATACGAAACGCCCTGACTGCTGAAGATGCGTCCCTTGAGATGCGTGTGCACGTGTTGCCCCCAACGATGCCGTAACTGAGGAAAGAAGTGTGACGCACTCCTCGAACTGGCAGGGTGAAAGTTGTCCTTAGAAATGTAAGAAAACTGCCGTTCGGCCTCAGTCAGCGATTGCCACCGCGATCCAATTCCCTACCATACGCCATCGGACCCGAGCGGATACGGGAGCGCCATGAACATTGCCATCGCCGTGCACGGGGCGCCCTACTCATCCCAGGCCGCACTCTCCGCGCTGCGTTTCTGCCGCGCCGCCGTCGCCGCCGGACACCAGGTCGCCCGGGTGTTCTTCTATCACGACGGGGTACACACCGCTTCCGCCATCAGCGTGCCGCCCCAGGACGAGCCATCGCCGCTCGCCGATTGGGTCGAACTCGCCGACGCGGCCGGCATCGAGCTGGCCGTCTGCATCGCCGCGGCGTTGAAGCGCGGCATCGTCAACGGCGACGAGCAGGACCGCTACGACCTCACGGCCAGCAACGTGCACCCGGCGTTTGCCATCGTCGGTCTCGGCCAGCTGATCGAGGCCATCGGCAGCAGCGACCGTTTCGTGACCTTCGCCGCCTGATGGAGACCAAGCGCCTGCTGTTCCTGCTGCGACAGCCGCCGTACGGCAGCAGCCACGCCCTGGAAGCCCTGGAGTCGGCCCTGGTGGCCGGCGTGTTCGACCAGCGCGTCAGCGTCCTGTTCAGCGGTGACGGCGTCTGGCAGCTGCTGGCCGGACAGGACGGACCCGCCATCCAGCGGCGCAGCATTGCGAAGATCGTTCGGGCGCTGCCGCAGTACGACGTCACGGCGTTGTACGCCTGCGCCGAGGCGCTTGCGACCCGCGGCCTCGGCGCCGGCGACCTGTCGCTGCCGGTCGCCATCGTCACGCGGGACGAACAGCGCGCGCTGCTCGCCGAGCAGGACGCTGTGGTCAACGACTAGGAGAACACCCGGCCATGGCCGCGCTGCACCTCATCAACCACCAGCATGCCATGACGGATTGCCTGGCCGTGGCCGCCGCAGACGATGCGATTCTGTTGCTCGAAGACGGCGTCTACGCCGGTGCCGTCGGTGTGGCGCCGCAGCGACCGCTGCATGCCCTGGCAGCCGACGTCCACGCCCGCGGCCTCGACGGTCGGATCGCTGCCCAGGTCGTGGTGGTGAGCGACGCGCAGTTCGTCGAACTGGTCACCGGCCATGTGCCCATCGTGACCTGGCGCTAGGCGATGCTGCCGGCGCGCGACAAAGAGGGCTATCTGCAGGACCTGTCGACCTGGAGCGAGGCGGTCGCAGCCGATCTTGCGCGCGAGGACGGCATCGAGTTGACCGACGCGCACTGGGAACTGATTCGGCTGATCCGCGACTTCTACCAGACCTACGAGGTCGCGCCGGCCATGCGGGTGCTGGTCAAGCACACCCGGGAGGCGCTCGGCGAAGACAAGGGCAACAGCCTCTATCTGCTGACCCTGTTTCCGGGGAGCCCGGCCAAGCGCCTGGCGAAGATCGCCGGTCTGCCGCGACCGACCCACTGCCTGTAGCCGGTCACCGGGCTTTCCGGCATGCCACCACGTTGCCGATGATGGCCGTGGTCGGGCCCGTCACGCCGGCGGCGCGCACCTGCTCCGCCAGATCGGCCACCGTCCCCTGGAAGATCCGCTGCGCCGGCAGGGTCGCCTTTTCCACCAGCGCCGCCGGCGTCGCCGCGGGCATGCCGTGCGCCACCAGCTCCCTGAGGATCTCCTCGAGCCCGGGCAGTCCCATGTAGATCACCAGGGTCTGGTCCGGGCGGGCCAGCTCCGGCCAATCGAGGTTCACCGTGTCGTTCTGCCGATGTCCGGTGACGAAGCGTACCGACTGCGAGACGTCGCGATGGGTAAGCGGAATGCCGGCGTAGCTCGCGGCACCGATCCCGGCGGTAATGCCGGGAACGACCACGCAGTCGATGCCGGCGGCGCCGAGCGACTCGATCTCTTCACCGCCGCGGCCGAAGATGAACGGGTCGCCGCCTTTCAGGCGCACCACCGTGCGACCGGCCCGCGCATGCTCCAGCAGCAGTGCGTTGATCCCCTCCTGGCGGATGCCGGGAAAGCGGCGCCGCTTGCCGACGTAGACCTTGTCCGCATCGCGCCGCGCGTAGTCGAGGATCGCCGGGTTCACCAGATTGTCGTAAAGCACGACGTCGGCCTGCTGGAGCAGCCGCAACGCCTTCAGGGTGAGCAGCTCCGGGTCGCCGGGACCCGCGCCCACCAGCGCCACCAGGCCCTGGGTCGCTTTCTCTGCGGAGGCGTCGTCCAGCAGCGCATCGAAGCGCCTGCCGGCGCCGTCGTCGTCGCCGAGAAAGATCCGCTCCGCCACGTCGCCGGTGATGACCCGCTGCCACAGCCGCTGGCGGGCAGGAATGCCGCTCAGAGTGTGTTTGACGGCGTCACGACGCGCGCCGATGAACCGCGCCAGGACCCCGAGTCGGGCCGGCAGCCGGGCCTCGATCCAGCTGCGCACCAGCCGCGCCAGGGTCGGCGAGCGGCCGCCCGTGGAGATTGCCACCAGCACCGGTTCGCGATCCACCAGCGCCGGAAAGATCGCGTTGGAAATGTGCGGCTGGTCGACGCTGTTGACCAGGGTCTGGATGGCGCTCCCGGCCTGGAACACCGACTCGTTGACGGCGCCATCGTCGGTGGCGGCGACGACGAGATAGCAGCCGCCGACGTCCGACGGGGCGAACGGCCGCTCCTGAACGTCGAGATGATGCGCTTCGGCCAGGGCCCGGGTCTGAGCGCCGAGGGTCGGCGCCACGATTCGTACCGACGCGCCGGCCCGCAACAGCAGCTCGAGTTTGCGGCACGCGATCTCCCCACCGCCCACCAGCAGAACGGGCCGGTCTCGCAGGTCGAGAAACAGCGGCAGGTAGTCCATGGCGGCGGCGGACCTCGCGGCCTAGGTCAAGGTGACGATGGCTTCGCCGTTCAGATACGGGCGCAGTGCGTCCGGAATGTGAATCCTGCCATCACCGTCCTGAAAATTCTCCAGCAGCGCGACCAGGGTGCGGCCCACGGCGAGGCCGGAGCCGTTCAGCGTGTGCACGAGCTCGGGCTTGCCGGAAGCCGGATCCCGGTAGCGTGCCTGCAGCCTGCGCGCCTGGAAGTCGCCGAAGTTGCTGCACGACGAAATCTCCCGATAGGCGTTCTGACCCGGCAGCCAGACCTCCAGGTCGATCGTCTTCATCGCCGAGAAGCCGAGATCACCGCCGCACAGGACAACCGCACGGTACGGCAGCTCGAGCTTCTGCAGAATCGCCTCGGCGTGGCCGGTGAGCGAATCGAGCGCGTCCCAGGACGTCTCCGGCGCCACCAGCTGCACCAGCTCGACCTTCTCGAACTGGTGCTGGCGGATCATGCCCCGGGTGTCGCGGCCGTAGCTGCCCGCCTCGCTGCGGAAGCACGGCGTGTGCGCCACGTGGCGTACCGGCAGTTCGTCCGCGGCCAGGATCACGTCGCGGTAGATGTTGGTTACCGGGATCTCGGCGGTCGCGATCAGGTAGTAGTCGTCGTCACCGGCCAGACGGAACTGATCCTCGGCGAACTTCGGCAGCTGACCGGTGCCGAACAGCGAGTCGGCGTTGGCAATGAACGGAACATAGACCTCCTGATAGCCGTGCTCGCCCGTGTGGCTGTCGAGCATCAGCTGGGTCAATGCCCGCTGCAGCCGCGCAGCGACGCCGCGCAGCACGACGAACCGGCTGCCGGTGATCTTGGCGGCGGTCTCGAAATCCAGGGCGCCCCCGGCGCCCAGATCGACGTGATCACGGGCGTCGAAATTGAACGACGGCAGCGTGCCCCAGCGGCGCAGCTCGGCGTTGTCGCTCTCGTCGGTGCCCGCCGGCACCGAGGGGTCGGGCAGGTTCGGGATCTCGTGGAGAAACTCAGCCAGGCGCATCTGAACGGCCTCGAACGCCGTCTTCGCCTCGTCCAGGCGGTTGCCCAGATCGGCCACCGCGTCGAGCAGCGGTCGGATATCCTCGCCACGGGCTTTGGCCTGGCCGATGCCCCTGGACTTCACGTTGCGTTCGTTCTGCAGCCGCTCGGTCTCGCTCTGGAGGCGCTTGCGTTCGGCTTCGAGCGCGGCAAACGCGTCCACGTCGAGGCGGAAGCCCTTGAGCGCCAGCCGCTCGGCCGCGGCCTGCGGATCCTGACGCAGCAGTTTCATGTCCAGCATACGAATCACCCGGACCGGTGGCCGCGTCGGCCGCCGGCTGTCAGTTGTCGGCGAGGCGCTGTCCGAGCAGCGCCATGAACACGCACAGCAGCACGCTCGCCAGCACGTAGCCGAGCGCCTGTGCCTGGCGCCCGGATTCCATCAGCGCGACGGTCTCCAGAGAGAATGCCGAGAACGTGGTGAATCCACCCAGCAGCCCGACGACCAGCAGATAGCGGCCCCAGCTGTCGAACCAGGGCTGCTGCTGTCCGAAGCCCCAGAGCACGCCGATGGCAAAGGAGCCGGCGATGTTAATGGCTAAGGTTGCCCATGGGAACCGGCCGGGCTGGAACAGCCAGGTGGAGATCAGAAACCGCGCCAGCGCGCCGAAACCGCCGCCCAGGGTCACCCAGAGCATGGCCTTGATCACGCGTCCGCGGCCTTCGACCGCAAGCGCTCGAGGCGCGCGCGGATCTTCGCCTCGAGGCCGCGCTCGGTCGGCTCGTAGTAGCGCACCGGCGACAGATCGTCCGGCCAGTAGGACTCGCCCGCAGCGTAGGCATCTGCTTCGTCGTGGGCGTAGCGGTAGCCGGCCCCGTAGCCGAGTGCTTTCATCATCCCCGTGGGCGCGTTGCGCAGATGCAGAGGCACCGCGTGGGACGGCGTGGATCCCACGTGGGCCACGGCGGCGTTGAAGGCCGTGTACGCCGCATTGCTCTTCGGCACGCTGGCCAGATACAGCACCGCCTGGGCCAGGGCCAGCTCGCCTTCCGGCGAACCCAGGCGCTCGTAGGCGTCCCAGGCGGCCAGGGTGAGCTGGAGGGCACGCGGATCGGCGTTGCCGACGTCCTCGCTCGCCATGCGCACCACACGCCGGGCCACATAGACCGGGTCGCAGCCTCCGTCGAGCATGCGACACAGCCAGTACAGGGCAGCATCCGGATCGCTGCCGCGCACCGCTTTGTGCAACGCCGAGATCTGCTCGTAGAACACGTCACCGCCCTTATCGAAGCGGCGGTAACGGCTGCCGGCCGCTTCCAGCACGAGGGCTTCGTCCACCTCGCCTTCGGCGAGCTGGCCGAGGACGTCCAGCAGGTTGAGCAGTCGGCGCGCGTCGCCGTCGGCCAGATCCACCAGGGTTTCCCGGGCCCGCGGCGTCAGCGTGATGGGCACCTCGGCCGCCAGCGCTCGCTCGATTACCGCCACCAGATCGTCGTGCTCCAGGGGTTTGAGTACATACACACGGGCCCGGGAGAGCAGCGCCGCGTTGACCTCGAAGGACGGATTTTCCGTGGTGGCGCCGATGAAGGTGACCGTGCCTTTCTCTACGTGGGGCAGCAGTGAATCCTGCTGCGCCTTGTTGAAGCGGTGCACCTCGTCGACGAAGAGCACCGTGGCCTGGCCCTCGGCGCGGGCGATCTCGGCTTCGGCGATGGCGGCGCGGATGTCCTTCACCCCGGCGAGCACCGCCGACAGGCTGACCCAGCGGGCGCCGCTGCGGGCCGCCAGAAGCCTGGCCAGCGTGGTCTTGCCGGTGCCCGGCGGGCCCCACAGCAGCATGGAGTGGAGCTTGCCGGAGGCGGCCACCCTGGCCAGCGGTTTGCCGGGTTCGAGCAGATGGCGCTGGCCGACGAACGCGTCGAGGCTCTGCGGCCTCAGCAGTTCCGCCAGCGGCGTGCCGACCGGGCTGTCATCCGCCGATGACATCGGTGCCCGGCGGAACCTCGAGCGTGAACGTGGCGTCGTCCACGGGCGCCGCACCGGCGTCCGGCTGAAAGCGGATCTCGGTGCGCTGGCCCAGATGATCGAGGATGTCGAGCCCCGACAGACCGGTCGCATCGAAATGCAGAACGATCTCGCGATACAGCGTGTCGTCGGCCGTCGGCTCGATGACGAACGAGTCGCCCGACTCATCGGCGATGCGCATGACGTCGAAGCTGTCGGTGAGTTCCACCGCGTCCCGAGTCAGCAGGGACACGGGTGTGTCCTCCAGCGCTTCCTCGAGCGGCCGCACCGTGAGCTGCTCCAGGTCCGGGTCGTAGAGCTTGAGCTGATCGCCTTCGGTGACCAGAACCTGCGGATAGGGATCGTCGACCACCCACTTGAACCGCGGTCGATCGAGGCGCACGTAGCCCTCGGACTGCTCCAGAATCTCACCGCGCAGACCGAACACGGTCTGGGTGAAGTCCGCCGCGTACTGACGCACGCCCTGCAGGCGCTCGGCCAGGGCGTCGCGGTCCGCGGCGAAGGCATCGGTCCCCGCGAGCGCGTGGGTGGGGGCCATGACGAGCACGATGAGCTGTAGGAGCGGTCTCCAGACCGCGACCCGCGGTGACGGTCCCCCGGCTCCGGGCAACGAAACCGCCGGCGTGAGTCGCGGTCTGGAGACCGCTCCTACGGGGGGGAGGTGGTAGAGATGGTCGGGGCGGTCAATCACGATGCGGCACCAGCACTTCGCGGCTGCCATTGCTGTTCATCGGGGTGACCACACCGGCTTCCTCCATGGCTTCGATGAGACGGGCGGCGCGGTTGTAGCCGATCCGCAGCTTGCGCTGGACGCTGGAAATCGAGGCACGGCGCGACTCCAGCACGAACGCGACGGCCTCATCGTACAGGGCATCTTCCTGCTCCGCCCCACCGCCGGAATCCAGCTGCAGAAACGGCTCGTCGTCGCCGCCGGTGAGCACGTCGCTGCGATAGTCCGGCTCCCCGCGGGCCTTCCAGTCGGAGACCACGCGGTGCACCTCCTCGTCGGAGACGAACGCGCCGTGCACCCGGGTGGGCATGGCGGTGCCCGGCGGCAGATAGAGCATGTCGCCATGGCCGAGCAGCTGCTCGGCGCCGCCCTGGTCGAGAATGGTGCGGGAATCGACCTTCGACGACACCTGAAAGCTGATCCGTGTGGGTATGTTCGCCTTGATCAGGCCGGTGATCACGTCCACCGACGGGCGCTGGGTGGCGAGAATGAGGTGGATCCCGGCGGCCCGCGCCTTCTGCGCGATGCGGGCGATGAGCTGTTCCACCTTCTTGCCGACGATCATCATCATGTCGGCGAACTCGTCGATCACGACCACGATCACCGGCAGCTTTTCCAGCGGCGGCGCCTCGGTCTCGCTGTCGGCGCTCCACAGCGGATCGAGAATCGGCGTGCCCTTCTTTTCGGCGTCCGACACCTGCCGGTTGTAGCCCGACAGATTACGCACCCCGAGCGCGGCCATGAGCTTGTAGCGTCGCTCCATCTCCGCCACCGACCAGTTGAGCGCCTGGGCGGCGTCCTTCATGTCCGTGACGACCGGAGTCAGCAGATGCGGGATGCCCTCGTAGATCGACAGCTCCAGCATCTTCGGATCCACCAGAATCAGACGGACCTCGTCCGGTGTGGCCTTGTAGAGGATGCTCAGCAGCATTGCGTTCACGCCCACGGATTTACCGGAGCCCGTGGTACCCGCGACCAGCAGGTGCGGCATGCGCGACACGTCTGCCGTCACCGGTTCGCCGCCGATGTCCTTGCCGAGCGCCAGCGTCACCGGAGAGCGCGAGTCCTGAAACGACCGGCTGGCGAGAATCTCCTTGAGCCGCACCACCTCGCGGTCCTCGTTGGGGATCTCGATGCCGACATAGGGCTTGTTCGGGATGACCTCGACGATTCGAACGCTGATTACGGCCAGCGAGCGCGCCAGATCCTTGGCCAGACTCGAGATCTTCGACACCTTCACCCCGGGGGCCGGCTGCAGCTCGAAGCGCGTCACCACGGGGCCCGGCAGCACGGAGACCACCTCAGCGTCCACGCCGAAGTCGCGGAGCTTGGACTCCAGCAGTTCGGAGATCTTCGACAGCGACGCCTCGGAGTAGCCGCCCTCGTCTTCCGGGCGGCGTTCGTCCAACAGCTCCAGGTCCGGCAGCTCTGCCGGACTCTTGGTGCTGAACAGACGCTGCTGACGGGCGGCCGGCGGCGTCACCTTGGGCGCCGGCGGCTGGATCTCAGGCTGTTTGCGTGCCGCGCGCTTTTCGGTGTTTTCGCGCAGCTTGGCCACGCGGGTCTCTTTCAGCGCCAGCGCCGTGCGCCGCGAATCGCGACGGCTGCGCCAGACGTCCAGCCGCCGGTCCACCCAGCCGACCACGCTGGCGGCGACGCTGTGCAGGCTGCGTCCGGTGAACTCGGCGACGTGCAGCCAGCTGAATCCAGCCGCCGCCTGAGCGCCGATGATGAGACCGGTGAGGGTGACCAGGGTCAGCCCCACCCAGCCGAACACCGGCAGCCCGATCTCGACGAGCCAGAGGCCGACGATGCCACCAACGCCGGCGGGGAGGTCGGCGGGCGGCGTGAAGTGAAGCTGGGCAAGCACACAGCTGCACAGCAGCAGGCCGAGCCAACCGAGAATGCGCACGCTGGCCAGCAGCCACGACAACCCTTCTCCGCGGTGGCGGATCAGGCGTATGCCGATGATCAGCAGCGCCACCGGCAGCAGGTAGGCCACCCAGCCGAACAGATACAGCATGACGTCGGCAAACCAGGCGCCGCTGCGGCCCACGAGATTGTCCACCGGCCCACCGCTGCCGGTGAAACTGAAGGCCGGATCGGCGGGCGAGTAGGATCCGATGGCGAGCAGCGCGAACAGCGCCGTGGCGCACAGGCCGATCAGACCGATTTCCCGGACCGGGACGTGGGCGTTCATCAAGCTGGACTCCCGCCGCAGCATCTGGACACGGGTACGGAGTGTATCCGCATTCGCTCGGGGTCACAATTATTCATTCAATTCAGTCTGTTACCCGATTATTCTAGAAGATGTCTTGACGTTGGCCGGTTTTCTGCAGAGGTCGTTTCGCGACGCTATCATAGGTTTCCTGAACACAGCCCAACGAGGCTACCTTGGCGCATTCCGCACGCGGCCGGAGGCTGGATCCGGGTGCCCGGTCGACATGACGCGAGTGCATCTGCTCGACGCCCGGCAGCCCGGCTTTCCCCCGGCAGATCGAGCCCTGCGCGACCCCAACGGGCTGCTGGCCGTGGGTGGCGAACTCACCTCCGCCTGGCTCCTGGCTGCCTATCGCAGCGGCGTTTTTCCCTGGTACGACGACGATCGCGGCCCGATCCTGTGGTGGTCGCCGGACCCCCGCGCCGTGCTGTTCCCCGCCGAGGTCAGGGTCAGCCGGCGGCTCGCGCGGACCCTGCGCAATGGTCCGTTCACGGTCACCTTCGACACCGCTTTCAATCAGGTGGTGCGCGGCTGCGCCGCGCCCAGGGCCGGCGCCAGTGGCACCTGGATCACGCCGCGAATGCAGCGCGCCTACCAGCGCCTGCATCGCTCCGGCTATGCCCACTCCTGTGAAGTCTGGCAGGAGGAGGCCCTGGTCGGCGGGCTTTACGGCGTCTCGCTCGGCGGCATGTTCTTCGGTGAGAGCATGTTCTTTCGCGCCACCGACGCGTCCAAGGTCGCACTCGTCACCCTCATTCGGGCCATCGATCGCTGGGGTTTCAGCCTGCTAGACTGCCAGGTCATGAACCCGCACCTCGATAGCCTCGGCGCACGCGAGATCCGCCGGGAGGCATTTCTCGAACTGCTCGAGCGCAGTCTCGAGCAGCCGACCCGACGCGGTTCGTGGAGCGCCGATTCGCCGGAACCCCAGGATCAGACCCGTGCAGGACGAACTGGGCAATAGTCAGTTCTTCATCACCCCCGGGCACCCGTGCAGCTATCTGCCCCGGCGTCAGGCGCGAACCCTGTTCCTCGATCCGAGGGAGACCATCACCCCGCAGTCCTATCAGGCGCTGACGGAGCAGGGTTTCCGGCGCAGCGGCGGGCACCTCTACCGACCGCACTGCCGCACGTGCCAGGCCTGCGTGCCGACACGTATTCCGGTGGCGGACTTCCAGCCGCGGCGCAACCAACGCCGGGCACTGAGGCGCAACGCGGATCTGACCGTGCAGGTCCACCGCGCCACCTATTCCCGCCGATTTTACGATCTCTACGCGCGCTACATCATCGGCCGCCACGCGGACGGCGACATGTACCCGCCCTCGCGAGACCAGTTCCGTTCGTTTCTGCTCTCGCAGTGGTCGGAGACGCTTTTCGTCTGCGGCTACGAGCGCGACACCCTGATCTCGGTTGCCGTGACGGACCGTCAACCGACCGGACTGTCCGCTATCTATACCTTCTTCGATCCCAGCGCGCCCGAGCGCAGTCTCGGGGTGTGGTCGGTGCTGCAGCAGATCGAGCTGGCGCAGCGCCTCGACGTGGCTCACCTGTATCTCGGCTACTGGATACGCGATGCCGAGAAGATGCGCTACAAAACGGACTACCGACCGGTGGAGCTGTTCCTGAGCGGTCGCTGGGTGCGCGTGAACTGAAACGCTGCGGCGCAACGGCGGCCACGGCGACTGGCCTTTGTACCAACCTTCGGGCAGAATCCCGCCTCGTTTTCCCGAGGCAGGAGCCTTATGGCCAAAGAAGAGCAGATCGAAATGGAGGGCACCATAATCGATACCCTCCCGAACACCATGTTCCGGGTGGAGCTGGACAACGGTCACGTCGTGACCGCGCACATCTCCGGAAAGATGCGCAAGAACTACATCCGCATCCTCACCGGTGACAAGGTGAAGGTCGAGCTGACCCCCTACGATCTGACCAAAGGCCGCATCACCTTCCGCAAGTAGGCGTCCGCCGTCGCGGCCGCCCCCTCTATTGCGCGGTAACTTCCTCCGCGGTCGCCCCTTCCGACGATTCGCAACGCACCTTCAGGTCGCCGTTCTCGACCGTGACGTAGACGGTGCCGCCGTTCTTCGCCAGCACGCCGAACAGCACGTCTTCCGCGAGCGGGCGCTTGATGCGCTCCTGGATCAGGCGCTGCATGGGCCTTGCGCCCATCTTCTCGTCGTAGCCTTCGCTCACCAGCCAGTCGCGGGCATCCTCGTCGACTTCGAGCATGACCTTCTTGTCATCGAGCTGCGCCTGCAGTTCGGTGAGGAACTTGTCCACCACCGTCTTGATCACGTCCGGTGCCAGCGACCCGAACTGCACGACGGCGTCGAGGCGGTTGCGGAACTCCGGCGTGAAGAATTTCTTGATCGCCTCCATGCCGTCGGGCCGGTTGTCCTGCTCGATGAAGCCGATCGACGGCCGCGCCATGTCCTGGGCGCCGGCGTTGGTGGTCATGACCAGAACGACGTTGCGGAAATCCGCCTTACGACCGTTGTTGTCGGTGAGCGTGCCGTGGTCCATCACCTGCAGAAGCAGATTGAAGACTTCCGGATGGGCCTTTTCGATCTCGTCGAGCAGCACCACGCTGTGCGGATGCTTGGTTACCGCTTCGGTGAGCAGTCCGCCCTGATCAAAGCCCACGTAGCCCGGCGGCGCGCCGATCAATCGCGACACCGTGTGCCGCTCCATGTACTCGGACATGTCGTAGCGCAGCAGCTCGACGCCCATGATGTTGGCGAGCTGCCGGCAGACCTCGGTTTTGCCCACACCGGTGGGACCGGCGAACAGGAACGAACCGATGGGCTTCTCGCCGGTCTTGAGACCCGCACGCGACAGTTTGATGGCCGAGGCCAGGGAGTCGATGGCCTCGTCCTGGCCGAACACCACCATCTTCAGCTTCCTGTCGAGGTCCCGCAGAGCTTCCTTGTCCGATGTGGTGACCTGGGCAGACGGAATCCGGGCGATCTTCGCGACGACCTGCTCGATGTCGGCCGGCCCGATGCTCTTCTTGCGCTTGCTCGGCGCCGCGAGCTGCTGGGCCGCGCCGGCTTCATCGATGACGTCGATGGCCTTGTCCGGCATGAACCGATCGGTGATGTAGCGACTCGCCAGTTCGGAAGCCGAGCGCAGCGCCTTGTCGGTGTAGCGCAGGCCGTAGTGATCCTCGAACCGGGACTTCAAGCCCTTGAGGATCTTGTAGGTGTCTTCCACGTCCGGCTCGAGGATGTCGATCTTCTGGAAACGCCGGGACAGCGCCCGGTCCTTGTCGAAGATCCCCCGGTATTCCTGATAGGTGGTCGAGCCCATGCAGCGCATCTCGCCGGAGGTGAGCAGCGGCTTGAGCAGATTGGACGCGTCCATGACACCGCCGGAAGCAGCGCCCGCGCCGATGATCGTGTGCACCTCGTCGATGAACAGGATGCTGCCTTCCTGCTTCTTCAACTCCGCGAGCACCATCTTGAAGCGCTTCTCGAAATCGCCCCGATACTTGGTGCCGGCCAGCAGCGAGCCCATGTCGAGGGCATAGATCGTGCTGTTCGCCACCACTTCGGGAACCTGGCCGTCGACGATGCGCTTCGCCAGGCCCTCGGCGATGGCCGTTTTGCCGACACCGGACTCACCCACCAGCAGCGGATTGTTCTTGCGTCGCCGGCACAGCACCTGAATGACCCGTTCGAGCTCGGCGTCGCGGCCCACCAGCGGATCGATGCGGCCGGCCTTCGCCTGCTCGTTGAGGTTGGTCGCGAAGGCCTCCAGAGCACTCTGCTGCCCGCCTTCCGCCTGGGCGGCTTCTTCTTCGGCATCCTGCCCGCTCATCGGGCCGGGCTCGGACTCTCCGCCCACCTTGGAGATGCCGTGGGCGATGTAATTGACGACGTCGATGCGGGCGATGTTCTGCTGCTTGAGGAAGAACACGGCCTGGCTTTCCTGTTCGCTGAAGATCGCCACGAGCACGTTGCCACCGGTTACTTCCTTGCGCCCGGAGGACTGTACGTGGAACACCGCGCGCTGCAGCACGCGCTGGAAACCCAGGGTCGGCTGGGTCTCGCGATCGGCATCGCCGGCGGGAATCAACGGGGTGGTGGAGTCGATGAACTCCTTGAGGTCCGTGCGCAGCTTGTCGATGTCCGCGCCCACTTTGCGCAGCACGTCCACCGCCACGCTGTTGTCCAGCAGGGCGAGCAGGAGGTGTTCCACCGTCATGAATTCATGACGCTTGGATTTCGCCTCCCGGAAGGCTTCGTTGAGGGTGACTTCGAGATCTTTGCTAAGCATAGGATCGCACTTCCACTCGCCGGCCTCGCTGCCGGACATTTCAGGTACGGACGGGGTTCAGTCGTCCGCCATTTCCACTTTGGATATCAACGGGTGCTGATTCTCCTGAGCATATTGATTCACCTGCTCGGATTTAGTTTCCGCGATATCGCGGGTAAACGTTCCGACCACCGCGCTGCCCTGAGTATGCACCGTCAGCATGATCTGTGTGGCCTTCTCGCGATTCATGCCGAAGAACACCTCAAGCACGTGAACGACGAATTCCATGGGCGTGTAGTCGTCGTTCAGCAGAATCACCTTGAACAGCGGCGGACGCGCCAGCTTCGGCTTGGCGGTCTCCGTGGCGACCCCGGCATCGCGATCGCCGCCACCCTCGTCTTCCTGCTGCGCCCGGACCTGTTGCACCCGGATCTTCTGCGCCTGAATCTGCTGCGCCCGGAGGGCGTTCCACGCCCGGAGGCCTACGCTCGTCATAAGCTAATCATACCTAAGATTAGTTCATCTACCGCGCGGCACTTCAGTATGTGAGGGTGCCGCCCCAGAATACAAGATCGCCTCGAGCGGCCAGCGCACGGTTCACCCGTCGCGGCGCCCACCCGTTTCGGGGGTTCTTACGCCCTCCGCAACCCTCTTGACTCTGCCAGCCATTGCGTAGACAGTCCATGTGGGGGCAGCACGGTTGGGGGAAGTCTACGCGTGAAAAACGTTCGGCGAAGCATCGCTAGGCGTCGTCACGCCCTACCTTCGATGAATCAGCTTCGGTCGCCGGCCTAGACGGTCATCGGTACTGCGTGCTGCGGGTATTGCCTGGATATTCCTGGTCGTAGAGGGGGACGCTCGAAATGGCGACAGGCAAAGTCAAGTGGTTCAACAACGCCAAGGGCTACGGCTTCATTCTGCCCGAAGGCGGTGGTGATGATCTGTTTGCGCACTATTCGTCGATCCAGATGGAAGGGTACAAGACCTTGAAGGCCGGGCAGGATGTCGAGTTCGACATGCTCGAGGGCCCCAAAGGTCACCATGCGGTCAACATCCGACCGGCAGAAACCCTCGATGATGAAATGGATGGTGAGATGGACGGTGAGATGGTCGATGGTGCAGCTGCCGAAGCGCCGGAACGCGCTCCGGTCGCCGTAGTGCACAACGGCTCGAAGGGGTCTACGTCCTAGTACACTAGCGACGATCGCTTCGCCGAACTCGGAGCATTTCATCAGGGTCGCCCCGGTCATCAGGCGTTCGAAGTCGCCGGTCACCTTCGCGCGATCCCATGTGGCGCAGCATCATCTCGGCGGAGAGAATCAGCGATCCTGGGTTCACCGTGACCGCCAATCGGATGCCTGCCCTACCGTGACTCTGCTGCGCTTCTACAAGCCCTTCGGGGTGCTGTCCCAGTTCACCGACGGTGGTCCAGACGCGGCGGCGCGCCGCACGCTCGCCGACTACGTCGAGGTTCCCGGTGTGTACCCTGCCGGGCGCCTGGATCGTGACTCCGAGGGCCTGCTGCTGCTGACCGACGACGGGATCCTTCAGGCGCGCATCGCGGAGCCCAGGTTCAAGATGGAAAAAGTCTACTGGGTCCAGGTGGAAGCCGACCCCACACCGGCCGAGGTGGCGCGACTCGCAGACGCACTGGCGGCGGGGCTGGCGCTCCGGGACGGCCTGGCGCGCGCCAACGGCCTGCGCAAGCTGGCTGATCCGGACCTGCCGCCCCGGGTGCCCGCGGTGACAGCACATCGAGCCGCGCGCGGATCCTGGTTGGAGGTCGTGCTGACCAGCGGCCGGAATCGCCAGGTGCGGCGCATGCTGGCGGCGCTCGGCCTGCCGGTGCTGCGCCTGCACAGGGCGGGCATCGGGCCGTTCGACCTGACCGGGCTCGCCCCCGGTGAGTTCGCCGTCTGCACAGTCCCGGACGCGCTGCGGGCGCCGCCCGGCAGCGGGCTCAGGCGTCGCCGCGCCGGTCGCTGACGCGGGCGCGATCCTCTCCGGTGGCTTCCACCCAGCGCGAGCCGCGGGCGGTATCTTCACGCTTCCAGAACACCGCCTCGGTCTTGAGATAGTCCATGACCAGCTCACAGGCGCCGAAAGCCGCGCCACGGTGAGCGGACGCTACCTGGACGAAGACGATCTGCGCCCCCGGATCGAGCCGGCCGACCCGATGGATCACCACGACGTCGAGCAGCGGCCAGCGCGCGGCCGCCCGGGCGATGATCGCCTCGATGCTGCGCTCGGTCATGCCCGGATAGTGTTCGAGATGCAATGCCTCGACGGTGGCATCACCCGCCGGCCCCGGGTGCAGTTCGCGGACCAGCCCGATGAAGCTGGCTACCGCTCCGACGCCGGCGCCCAGGCGTTTGCGCAGCGCCGCGTACTCCGCGGCAGCGTCGAAGTCCGGCTCCTGGACGCGGACGTCGACCTGCACGACTCAGCCTCCGGTCACGGGTGGGAGAAACGCCAGCTCGTCGCCATCGGCCAGAACGAACGGCGGCTGCAGCAGTTCCTGATTGCGCGCGAGACGAACGTTCTCGGCCCGCAGCGCCGCGACCGCCTGCGCCGGGAGCTGCGCCGCCAGCGCTTCCAGCAGGGCATCGAATCCGGCCGCTTCGGGCAGTGCCAGACGCATCGATCCAACGCCGGCAGCCTCGCGCAGCGAGGCGAAGAACCGCACCTCGACGTTCACGCCTGCTCCCTCACCCAGGTGCCGCTCTTGCCCCCTTCCTTGCGCAGCAGTCGGACCTGCTCGATCACCATGCCCTTGTCCATGGCTTTGCACATGTCATAGACCGTGAGCGCCGCCACGCTGACCGCGGTGAGCGCCTCCATCTCCACCCCGGTCTTGCCGGTCACGCGGCATTCGGCCTCGATGCGCAGGCAGCCGTCGGACTCGGCCGTGAAATCGACACGGACCTGACTGAGCGGCAGCGGATGGCACAGCGGAATCAGATCGGCACAGCGCTTTGCGCCCTGAATGCCGGCGATCCGGGCGACGGCCAGCACGTCGCCTTTCGGCACCCCGTGCTCGACGATCTCGCGCAGGGTCTCCGGCGCCATGCGCACCCGGCCTTCCGCCACCGCGATGCGGGCGTTGTCGGCCTTGGAGGAGACATCCACCATGTTGGCCTCACCGGCTTCGTTGACGTGACTGAGACGGCTCATGGCGCGGATTATATCGACTGACGCGCAACTTGCCCGCCGATTCCCTAAAATGGCCCGCCTGACGAATTCCTCGAGCCGAACGGATACCCAGCCAGCATGAGCGCGCCCGCCAGCACCACCGTCATCGTCGGTATGTCCGGCGGCGTGGACTCGTCCGTCAGCGCGCTGCTGCTCAAACGCGCCGGGTACCGGGTGGAAGGCCTGTTCATGAAGAACTGGGAGGAGGACGACGGCACCGAATACTGCACCGCGAAAGAGGATCTGGCCGACGCCGAAGCGGTCTGCACCCTCCTGGACATTCCCCTGCACACAGCGAACTTCGCCGCCGAGTACTGGGACAACGTGTTCGAAGAGTTCCTGGCGGAATACGCCGCCGGGCGGACCCCCAACCCCGACGTGCTCTGCAACCGGGAAATCAAGTTCAAACAGTTCGCGCGCTATGCGCTGGCGCTGGGCGGCGACCTCATAGCCACCGGGCACTATGCCCGGGGCACGTGGACCGGCGACGGCGCCGGAACCCCAGCCGATCCGCTGGCCGCCCTCGCAGCGGATCCCGATGCGCGGGGATTCCGCTTGCGGAAAGGCGCCGACGCGGGCAAGGATCAGACCTATTTTCTCCATGCGGTGCCGAGGGCCGAGCTGGCCCGCTGCCTGTTCCCGTTGGGAACGATGCAGAAGAAGGACGTTCGCCGGCTTGCCGGGGACGAGGGGCTGCATGTCCACCGGAAGAAAGACAGCACCGGCATCTGCTTCATCGGCGAACGTCGCTTCCGGGATTTCCTGCAGCGTTACCTGCCGGAGCGGCCAGGGGAGATCTTCGATCCGACCGGCCGCAGGCTGGGCGAACACCCGGGCCTCGCCTACTACACCCTGGGCCAGCGCCAGGGCCTCGGTATCGGCGGCCAGCCCGGCCGTGCCGAGTCGCCCTGGTACGTTGCCGCCAAGGACCTGGAGCACAACGCGCTGGTCGTGACCCAGGAACCGGCGGATCTGGATGGCCGATGGCTGGTTGCGGACAGGCCGAACTGGCTGGTCGATGATCTGACTCTGCCCCTGCACTGCCGGGCGAAGGTCCGCTATCGTCAGTCGGATCAGCCCTGTCTCGTCGAGCGCACGCCGAACGGCCGCCTGCGGGTCACCTTCGAGGTGCCGCAGCGCGCGATCACGCCCGGGCAGTACGTCTGCTTCTACCAGGCCGATGTCTGCCTGGGCGGCGCGCTGATCGAGCAGGCGGACGGCTTCGCCGCGCGCCATCTCGACGCCGCAGGCGCGCGCCCGGGTGAGGCGGAGCAGGTGCGCCATGGCTGAAGCTCCCGACTATCACGCCTTGGCCCTCGCCGGGGTCGTGCAGGCCGCGGCACTGGTGCACCGCGCCGCCCACGGGCAGGCGGTGCCGGCAGATGCCAGGGGCGCCTTGCTGCACGCGATCCCCACCCGCCATGCCGCCGAGCTCGAGGAGGTGTTCCCCGACCCCATGGCCTATCAGCTGGGGGCCGGGATCGCCATCGAGGCGTTGTCCGGCAAGTCGCGCACGCCGGAGATCCTCCGCTACAGCCTGCAGCTGATCGAACTGGCCCGCATTCTCGGTGGCGTTCCCCAGGTGGTGGAAAAACTCGGCCGCCTGCTGGATGAGGTGAATCCGGTGGAGCCGGACGAGGGTCAGCTCAGTCGCGTCTATCAGCAGACCATCAGCACGCTGGGAAAACGCATTCAGGTGACCGGCGACCCCCAGGTGCTGCAGCAGGAGGACATTGCCGACCGCATCCGCGCCCTGCTCCTCGCCGGCGTGCGCCTGGCCTGGTTGTGGCACCAGCTGGGCGGCCGACGCTGGCACCTGATCTTGCGCCGCAAGGCGCTGCTGGTAGGCTTGCGCACGCTGAATCAACCGGCCAAGGGAGCCGATCAAGACTCATGAGCGAATCCGCCGATCCCCTGATGGCCGTGAGCGCCCTCGATGGCCGCTACCGCAGCAAGGTCGACGACCTCGCTCCGCTGGTCAGCGAGTACGGGCTGATGCGCTACCGGGTGCAGGTGGAATGCGCCTGGTTCGAACATCTGTCGGCCGCCACCGACATCGTCGAACTGCCGGCGCTCAGCGACTCCCAGCGTCAGGCCCTGCACGCCATCGTCGCCGACTTCGATCTGTCCGCGGCGACCCGGATCAAGAACTACGAGCGCACGACCAATCACGACGTCAAGGCCGTGGAGTACTTCGTCAAGGATCGGCTGCGGCTGATCGACGGGCTCGGCGAGCACGTCGAGTTCGTGCACTTCGCCTGTACCTCGGAGGACATCAACAACCTGGCCTACGCGCTGATGCTGCGCGATGCCCGCAGCCGGATTCTGGTGCCGGAGATGGAACGCCTGAGCGGCGCCATCGAGGCCCTGGCCGAAGCCCATGCCGATCTGGCCATGCTGTCGCGAACCCACGGGCAGACGGCCTCGCCCACCACCCTCGGCAAGGAGCTGCGCAATACCTCGAGCCGCCTGCGGCGGCAGCTCGACCAGTTCCGCCAGATCGAGATCCTCGGCAAGATGAACGGCGCCGTAGGTAACTTCAACGCGCACCGGGTCGCGTACCCCCAGGTCGACTGGATCGAAAGCAGCGACCGCTTCGTCGAATCACTCGGGCTGCGGTCCAATCGACACACCACCCAGATCGAGCCCCACGATTATCTGGCCGAACTGTTCCACGCGCTGGTGCGTTTCAATCAGGTGCTGCTGGATTTCGACCGCGACGTGTGGAGCTACATCTCCATCGACTACTTCCGCCAGCGCAAGGTCGAAGGCGAGACCGGCTCCTCCACCATGCCGCACAAGGTCAATCCCATCGATTTCGAGAACTCCGAGGGCAACGTCGGGGTGGCCAACGCCCTGCTTTCGCACATGGCGGAGAAGCTCCAGGTTTCACGCTGGCAGCGCGACCTGTCCGACTCGACGGTCCTGCGCAACGTCGGCAGCGCCCTCGGCCACAGCCTGCTCGCCTATCGCTCGGCGCAGAAGGGTCTGTCGCGACTGGACGTCAACGGCCCCGCGATCGCCGCCGATCTGAACGACAGCTGGGAGGTGCTGGCCGAAGCGGTGCAGACCGTCATGCGCCGGCACGGGCTCGAGGAACCCTATGAGCAGCTCAAGCTGGCCACCCGTGGACGGCAGCTCGATGCGGCTCTGTACGCCGAGATTCTCTCGGCGCTGGATCTCCCGGAGGTGGCCCGCGCGGAACTCGCCGCCCTCACCCCGGCCGGCTACACGGGGCTGGCAGCAACTCTGGCGCGCAGGGCCGACTGAGATGGCGCTGGAGGTGCACGTCGTTCCCGTGACCTGGGACAGTCACCGGGAGCCCCTGCAGAAGCTCCGGGAGATCGTCTTCATCGACGAGCAGAAGGTCCCGCGCGAGATCGAGTGGGATGGCGCGGACGAGGACTGCGCTCACTTCCTGGCCGTCACCGAAGCCGGGCAGCCGGTCGGCTGCGCGCGCCTCATGCCTTCGGGTCAGATCGGGCGGATGGCGGTGCTTGCCGATTATCGCGGCACCGGGCTCGGACGGCGCCTGCTCGACGAAGCGATCGAAGAAGCCAAACGCCGCGGCTTCACCCGGGTCCACCTGCACGCCCAGATCCAGGCCTCCGGGTTCTACCGCAAGGCGGGTTTTCTTCCGGTCGGCGGCGAGTTCATGGAAGCGGGCATCGCCCACCAGGCGATGGAGCTGGAGCTGCCCATTCCGTTCGAGCCCCCGGGCGACCTGGACAGGCCGGCGCTACGTCCACAGGCGAGCCCGCGCGACGCTGCGCCGGCCTCGGAACTGATCCAGTACCACGGCGAAACCGACTGCCTCGAAGGGCTGCTGCGTGGACTGCAGCAGCCACGCCGGCATCTGGTGATTCTGAGTCAGCAGCTCGATCACACGCTGTTCGACAACCCGCCCGTGGTCGCCGCCATCTCCGAATTCGCGCGCAGTTCGCCGGCGAGCGACGTGCGCATACTGGTGAATGATTCCAGCCTGATCGTCAGCCGCGGCCATCGGCTCGTGGAACTGGCCCGGCGCCTGGACAGCCACATCCGCATCCGCCGCATTTCCAACGACACGCCGCCGGGAGAGCAGAGCTTCGTCGCGTGGGATGGCCTCGGCTACCTCCTGCTGCCGGATTTCCGCGACTACCACGCCGTCGTCGATCTCTACGACCCGGTACAGGCGAAAAAGATGCAGGACGGATTCGACTACTACTGGACGCGCAGCGTCCAGGACCCCGAGCTCAGAACGCTGCGCCTCTAGGAGATCTCTGATCACAATGAGACCGGCATCTCACTTTGCGGCCCGGGTGGGTTTTACACTCCCTGGAATGGACCGGCCCACCGTCGCCGCGCCGATGCGGCTCGCCGCGGGGTTTTTCCCGCACGCCGCTCTCTTTTTCCGGCGCGCCGCTTTTTTCAAGCGCGCCGCTTTTTTCAAGCGCGCCGCGGCGCTACTGCTCGGGTGCGTGTGGGCGACGGCGGCGGTGCATGCCGGGGACGCGACCAGCGTGCACCGGGTCCGCATCGCCGATCAGCCGCCGCCGTGCGCCGAGGGCCGGTCGAGCCTGCCGATCATTCCGAACGACCCCGGCGCGATCACCCTGCCCGGCGGAGAGCGCCGTTGCTACGGCACGCGCCCGCCGGAGATGGAGCTGTGGCTGCCGGACGGTCGCTATCTGTGGCTGTCGTCCCAGGCGCCTACCCCCGCCGCCTGGATCGACCTCGGTCCGATTCTGGTCGACCCGGGCAGCGTCGAGCCGCCACCGCTGGGGCTGCGGATCACCGGCGACGGCGCCGCCCTGGCGCTGGAAACCCGCTTCGGAGCCGCTGCAACCCTCACGCCGGTCGAGCCCGGCCGCTGGCAGAAAGTGGAGAGCGCCGACGGGCGCACATTCTGGATCTGGGTGGAGACCGCGACGGCCGCCGGCGTCCGCTGATGCGCGGCGGCGTCAGCGCGCCAGCAGATCGATGGGCGCAACCAGCACCCCATTGCGATCCGCATAGACGAACTGGTCCGGAACGAAGCGCAGACCGGCGAAGTCCACGACCACGTCGCGCTGCCCCTCGCCGCGCTTGATGCTGCGCAGGGGGTGACTGCCGAGGGCGTGAATTCCCACGTCGATGGTCTCGAGAAGGTCAACATCCCGCACACAGCCGTAGACGAGAATCCCCTGCCAGCCGTTGTCGCTGGCAAGCTGAGCGAGATTGTCGCCCACCAGCGCACAGCGCCGCGATCCGCCGCCGTCGACTACCAGCACGGCGCCGTCGCCGGACTCGCGCACGCGATCCGCAACCAGCGAGTTGTCCTCGAAGCACTTGATGGTGCGGATCGGCCCGCCGAACGCGCGACGGCCTCCGAAGCTCCTGAACATCGGCTCGGCAACCCGGACGATGTCAGGATGGGCATCGCAGAGATCCGGCAATGCCAGGTCGGGCGCCGGACTCATGCCTGCTCCAGCAGATGCCTGAGCGCCGCGTAGTCCGTGGCGTGAGGATACTGGGGGAACTCGGCGCGCACGTTGTCCGGCGCGCAGAAAAAGAACCCGGCGTCCGCCTCTTCCAGCATGGAGACGTCGTTGTACGAGTCGCCGGCAGCGAGCACCCGGTAGTTCAGCGACTTGAAGGCCTGTACCGAGCGGCGCTTGGGATCCGGCTGGCGGATGCGATAGCCGACGATCCGATCGTTCTCCACCTCCAGACGATGACAGAACAGAGTCGGCCAGCCGAGCTTTGCCATGAGCGGCATTGCGAACTGATAAAACGTGTCCGAGATGATCGCCACCTGAAAGTGCTGGCGCGCCCAGCCGAGAAACTCCGGCGCACCCGCCAGCGGTTCCAGCCCGTCGATCACGTCCTGAATGGTGCTGAGCGCGAGATCATGCTGCGCGAGCACGCCGAGACGCAGCTGCATGAGGTCGTCGTACACGGGAATGTCGCGCGTCGTCTTGCGCAGCGCGTCGATCCCGGTGCGGTCCGCGACCGCCTGCCAGATCTCGGGTATCAGCACCCCTTCCAGGTCGAGACACAGAACGTTCAACTCCCCTCCTCACTCTTTATCGCCCCGGCGGGCGGCGCGAAAATCAACGAACCGGCAGCTCCAGACCCGCGAACAGCGCTTCGCGCTCCGTGCGGGTTGTGCAGGCCACCGCCCGGTCGACCTGTTCGCGATCGAGATGCGGCGCGAAGCGCTCGATGAAGTCGTACATGTAGCGGCGCAGGAACGTGCCCTTGCGGAAACCGATGTGGGTGACGCTGGTGTGAAACAGGTGTGACGCATCCAGCGGCACGAGATCGGCATCCTTATCCGGATCGAGCGCCATCCGCGCGATGATGCCGACCCCGAGGCCGAGCCGGACGTAGGTCTTGATCACGTCCGTGTCGGTGGCGGTCAGCACCACGTGGGGGGCGAGCCCGGCTTCCGTGAACGCGGCATCGAGACGCGATCTGCCGGTGAATCCGAACACGTAGGTGACGATGGGCTCCGCGGCCACGTCCGCCAGCTCGAGCTTCCTGCCGCTCCGGGTCGTGGCGATCAGTCGGTGTCCCTGCGGCACCACGACACAGCGGTTCCACTCGTAGCACGGCATCATCACCAGGTCCTGGAAGTGCTCCAGTCCCTCGGTCGCAATGGCAAAATCCACGGCCCCGGCAGCCGCCAGCTCGGCGATCTGAGTCGGCGACCCCTGATTCATGTGCAGCGCCACGTCTGGATAACGGCTGCGAAAGTCGGCGATCACCGCCGGCAGCGCGTAGCGGGCCTGGGTGTGGGTCGTGGCGATGGAGAGGCTGCCCTGCTTCTCGTCGCTGAACTCCTGGGCCACCTGCTTGATGGCGTCCACTTCGCGGAGGATCTGCCCGGCCATGTTGATGATGGTTTCGCCCACCGTGGTGATGTGGGTCAGATGCTTGCCGCTGCGGGCGAAGATCTCCACCCCGAGTTCGTCCTCGAGCAGGCGGATCTGCTTGCTGATGCCGGGCTGAGAGGTGAACAGGCTCTGTGCCGTCGCCGACACGTTGAGTTCGTGGTGCGCGACCTCCCAGATGTAGCGGAGCTGTTGAAGCTTCATCGTTGCGTCGCGCGGTTCCCGCAGTTTTCAGCGGCGGTTCTAAAAACGCCGCCAAGTATAACTTACTTGCTGCGGTTGACGATGCCATGGGGCACGTGTCCGGCGGTCACGTGGACGCTGGCCCGCTCGCAGTGCTGGGTCTGGTCGTCGAAGAACACGTCGGCACCGAACGCACGCAGAAACTCGGTCTTGTCCATGCCGCCGAGAAACAGGGACTCGTCCAGACGCACGTCCCAGGCCCGCAGCGTCCGAATCACCCGCTCGTGCGCAGGAGCACCGCGGGCGGTGACCAATGCCGTGCGGATGGGGCAGTGCTGACCGGCGAATTCGCGCTGCAGGTGGTGCAGGGCCGCAAGGAAGTCCTTGAACGGTCCGCCCTCGAGCGGCCGGGAGGCCGACGCGACCTCCATCCGGCTGAACGCATCGAGCCCCTGCTCCTGGTAGACCTGTTCAGCCTCGTCGGAGAACACCACAGAGTCGCCGTCGAAGGCGAGGCGCAGATCGTCGCCGACCGCGCGCTGTGCCGAACTGCGGCCGAGCAGCGTTGCCGCGGCCACACCGTGCTCCAGCGCGTGAGCGACATCGTCGGGCTGGGTCGACAGAAACAGACTGCAGCGGAACGCCTTGATGTACCGGTAGGGAGACTCGCCACCGCAGAAGGCGGCCCGCGTAATCGCCAGATCATAGGCCTTGATGGAATTGAAGATCCGCAGACCGGTGTCTGCGGTGTTCCGCGACAGAAGAATTACTTCCACTCGAGGTTTCCCGAGCAAAGTATTGATATGCAAAAGTTTTTTTACGAAGTGAAAGGCCTCTCCCGGCTCCAGAACGTCGTCTTCGTGGTCGATCTGGTACTGCCGGTAGGCGTCCAGCCCCTGGTTCTCGAAGACGTCGTTGCTGTGGCTCAGGTCGAACAGGGCGCGGGAACTGATGGCGACGGTCAACGGCGCGGCATCGGCCGACGCAGGACTCACGCTGTGATCCGCATCAGGCATCGAGATCCGGAATCAGCTCGCTTTCGAGCTTCGACATGGTGTCCTTCAGCTTGAGTTTGCGCTTCTTCAGGCGCTGGATGCGCATGGTATCGCTGTGCCGTGTTTCGATCAGGTGCCGGATCACCTCGTCGAGATCCCGATGCTCGATGCGCAACTCCTCCAGCCACCGTTCGATCTCTGCCCGATCCATTTGCCTCCCGGATACTGCGGGCACAGCCGCGTACAACTCGTGGCATGATAAGTGGTTGCCGGTCCCGTTCAAAGCCGCGATCGGCCAGACTCCGGAATTTTCAAGGTTTCACTGCCACTCATGCTCATCGTCATCGCCGCCGCCCTCGCCCTGGTCGCGTTCGTCGTGCTCTTCCGGCTGCTGTGGCTGTCTGCCGCACCTCGGCGATCGGGACCCGAGGCGCAGTCGGGGCTGTCGAAGCGATCCTATTCGCTGGTCGTCACCCTCGCGGCGGTGGTGCTGGTGCTCGGTCTCGCGACTCTGGCCGCAACCGGCCGGCTGAGCTGGCTGGCGGCCGCTGGCGCGGCGGCGTTTCCGTTTCTGCGCCGCGCCGTCGGACTGCTCCGCTACGTCCCCGTGCTCGGGTCGCTATGGAAATCCCTGGGCGGCGCCCGCACGGGCACGCGCAATGGCAGCGCCGGAACCGGCCAGCGCCCGGCCGGTGGCGCGATGAGCCGCGCCCAGGCGCAGGAGATCCTCGGCCTCGGCACTCAGCCCACCCGGGAAGAGATCCTCGCCGCCCACCGCCGCCTGATCCAGAAGCTGCATCCCGACCGGGGCGGTTCCACCTATCTCGCCCAGCAGCTCAACGAGGCCAAGGCGCGGCTCCTCGACGATCTGTAGTCGCCGAGGAGCGTCTGCGCCAGTCGTGGAGGCGGAAAACCGCGACGACGTCCACCCTCGATCGGTAAACCACGTCACAGAGCCAGCGTTTGCCGGCGATTAAGATCGGTCCATGACCACCGAGCACTCCAGCGAAGACCGCCGCAGCAATCTGCGCCTCGATGGAGTCCGGATCGCCGTTGCCGTGCGTCCCCGCGGCCGCCTCGGCAGCATCAGCGCCGAGGCGGTGGATTTCAGTCGCCACGGCATCGCCATACACACCGAGCAGCCGCTGGACAAGGATCGCATCATTTACCTCAGTCTGTGCTGTGAGGGCATGCGTCTGGACAACCTGGTGGGTGTGGTACACAACTGCGTGCGCCAGGGAGGTCAGTACCGCAGCGGCATCCGCTTCAGACCCTCGTCCGAGTTGCAGCAGGACCGTCTGGAAGTGGAAGCCATCCTGGCGATCCTGGAAAACCAGCTGTTCGATACCCAGGAAGCCAGCGCCTAGCCGGCCGCGCCTAGCCGGCCGCTCCTGGACGGCTGAAGACGATCAACTGGACATCAATCCGCGCGCCTCGTCCTCCAGTGCGAGCAGTCGCCGTACCCAGTTGTCGAGCAGCATGAAGTCATGGTCGGAGACCTCGAACGTGCGGCTGATTTCCTTGAGCAGGCATTCCTCCTCGATCTCGAGCGCGCCGTCGGCATAGCTCAGGCGGATCAGGTTGAGCAGCGCGATCACCCGCGACCGGCGGGACTCGAAGACCTGGTCGATGCCGTCCAGCTCGAGGTAGTCGGCTTCTTCCGAGGGATTCAGCTCCATCTCGCGCTTGAACTGATCCAGCATGCCTTCCTCGTTGGGGTCGAGCAGCCCGTCGGAGACAATGACGTTGTGGGCGAGCCCGAGCAGTGCCTTGCGCTGCTCGGGCTTGAGCGACGAGAGCCACATCGTGGGCGCCGCCCGCTACTGGAACAGCAGACTGGTCAGCATGATCAGCACGGACAGCCAGCCCCAGAGAATGAAGATCTTCATCACCAGGTTCTGATCGAAAAAATCCTGAATCAGAGTCCACATCGGCACGCATCTCCGCAAGTCGGGTTCTTCGCAGGCGCCGATTCTAATCCAATTTGACCGCCGTCCCCAGGTATTCGGCCCGAAGATCGTGGGCATCGCTGCCGGTGATGCGCACCCAGACGCGCTCGCCGGGCTCGACACCGCCCGCGCCGGCCACGTGCACCAGGCCATCGATCTCGGGTGCATCCGCGTGGCTGCGCGCCATGGCGCGGGAGCCGGACACCTCGTCGACGATGACTTCGAGCCGTTGGCCGACCTTGCGCGCCAGCTTCTCTTCGCTGATTCGGGCCTGCACCTCCATCAGCTGCTCCTGCCGGTCGAGCTTGACCGACTCCTCCACCTGATCGGCCAGCGACCGGGACCGCGCCCCGGCGACGTTGGAATAGGTGAAACAGCCGACCCGATCGAGCTGCGCCTCCTCCAGGAAGTCGAGGAGACGCTCGAAGGCCGCGTCGGTTTCGCCAGGGAACCCGACGATGAACGTGCTCCGCACCGTGAGCTCGGGACAGACCTGCCGCCAGGAAGCCAGACGTCGCAGGGTGTTCTCGACCGCGGCAGGCCGGCGCATGGCCCGGAGGATCGCCGGATCCGCATGCTGCAGGGGAATGTCCAGATACGGCAGCACCAGTCCTTCCGCCATCAGCGGCAGCAGGCCGTCGACATGAGGGTAGGGGTACACGTAGTGCAGGCGTACCCATGGGATCACCTGGCCGAGCTCCCGACACAGGGTCTGCAGATCGCTGCCGAGGCGACGGCCGTGAAAGTCCACTTCGCGATAGCGCAGGTCAACGCCGTAAGCGCTGGTGTCCTGGGCGATGACCATGACCTCCTGAACGCCGGCCGCGGCCAGGCGTTCCGCCTCCGCGAGCACGTCGTCGATGGTGCGCGAGCGCAGCTTGCCGCGCATGCTCGGAATGATGCAGAACGAACAGGTGTGGTTGCAGCCTTCCGAAATCTTCAGGTAAGCGTAGTGTGGCGGCGTCAGCTTGACGCCCGCGGGTCCCATCAATGCTTCCGGATTGACCAGTGGCACCTCGATGGGAGCGTGGTCGTGGACGGCGTTCACGACCGCGTCGGTCGCCTGCGGTCCCGAGACCGCGAGCAGCTGGGGGAACCGCTCCTTCAGCCGCGCCGCGTCCGCGCCCAGGCAGCCGGTGACGATCACCCGGCCGTTGCTGCCGAGCGCCTCTTCGATGGTCTCGATGGATTCCGCCACGGCCGCGTCGATGAAGCCGCAGGTGTTCACCACCACCACGTCGGCGTCCTCGTAGCGCTCGACCGTGCGGTAGCCGTCCCCGGTGAGACGGGTCAGAATCTGCTCCGAGTCCACCAGGGCTTTGGGACAGCCGAGACTGACGAAGCCTACTTTGCCGGAGCTGCTGATCACCGTGGCCGCGATTCCCTTGAGACGTGAGGCGGCGCATTCTACGCCGAGCGCGCGGCCGCCACTAGGGAACCTGGGGAAGCTCTGATCACGCGTGCGCAACCCGGCCCGTCGGAGGTCACTCACATGGCTACGGAATGGCTACGGAATTTCTCGAACTGATCGAACTCGACGAATCCCGGGATCTCGCGGCCGGCGACGTCGGCATCTGGCTCGACGAGATGTCTCGAGCGCTCGATGAGCCGGGCGAAATGCGGGTGCCCTGCGGGTCCTGCAACGCCTGCTGCCGTTCCGCCTACTTCATCCACATCGGCGCCGGCGAAGTCGAAACCCTGGCGCGCATTCCCCGCGCCCTCCTGGTACCCGCGCCCGGCCGGCCCGAAGACCGGGTGATGGGATTCGACGAACGCGGCCACTGCCCGATGCTCGTGGGCGACGCCTGCTCGATCTATCCACAGCGCCCGCTCACCTGTCGGCGTTTCGACTGCCGGGTGTTCGCCGCCGCCGGCGTCGATCCGAGCGAGGATGGCAAGACCGAGGTCGCCGCTCGCACCCGACGCTGGCGCTTCGACTACGCGCGAGCGCACGATCGACGCCGCCACGCAGCCGTGGTGACCGCCGCCAGGCTGCTCGATGAAAACCGCCGCCAGCTCGGTCGGGCCGCACCGGCCAACCGTACCCAGCAGGCGGTCCAGGCGGTGGCCTGTCACGAAGCCGTGCTCGAACTCGCCGACGAGGCGGCCGCGACCGGTAAGCGCCCTGGCGAGCAGGCAATCCTCGCGGCGATCCGGCCCGCTGACCCGGACCAGGCGCCGTGACCGGCGGTTGCTTTCGTCGCTTCCTGGGTTAATATCCGCGTCGATGAACGTGTTCACGACAACGCAGCCCGTCCGACCCTCCGTCCGAACGACCCGTTCGCCCGGCTGGCGGTTCGGCTATCGGTTTTTTTCGCCTTAGCGTTGCCCGAGAACCCGGTTCGAAGGCAGCGCAGGCTGCCTCCGGATGAAACCCCGCGTGGCAGCCCGCCCCCGGGGTTTTTTTTGGCCCCGACGTCAGTACCCGAGGAGCCAACCATGACGCCACCCGGAATCCGAAAACCCACCGTCCCGGGCAGCCACGCCCACGAGCGGCTGGAGAACCTCAACATCGAATCGCACCGGGTGCTGGTGACCCCGGAGCAGCTGAAGGCGCGACTGCCGGCGACCGAGACGGTGCGCGAGTCGGTGCAGGCAGCCCGCGATGCCGTGCGCGACATCCTCGGGCGGCGCGATCACCGCCTCCTCGTCGTGGTCGGGCCCTGCTCCATCCACGACGTCACGGCGGCGCTGGAGTACGCCGCCCGGCTCCGGGCCCTCGCCGACGAGGTGTCCGACGATCTGCTCCTGGTGATGCGCGCCTACTTCGAGAAGCCCCGCACCACGGTGGGTTGGAAAGGCCTGATCAACGACCCCAACCTGAACGACACCTTCAGTATCGACGAAGGACTCACCCTGGCCCGCCAGTTGCTGCTGGACATCGCCGAGCTCGGCATGGCGTTGTCCACCGAGGCGCTGGACCCGATCACGCCGCAGTATCTGCAGGACCTCATTGCCTGGTCGGCCATCGGCGCGCGCACGGCAGAGTCCCAGACCCATCGGGAAATGGCGTCCGGGCTGTCGTCGGCCGTTGGCTTCAAGAACGGCACCGACGGCTCGCTGGACGTGGCGATCAACGCGCTGCAGTCGGTGGCGAGCCCGCACCGTTTTCTCGGAATCAATCCTGCCGGGCAGGTCTCCGTGCTGCACACCCGCGGAAACCCCCACGGCCACGTGGTGCTGCGCGGCGGCAGCCAGGGCCCGAACTTCGACCCGGCGAGCATTCGAGCCTGCGAGCAGGCGCTGGCGCGGGTGGTGACGCGGCCCAACATCATGGTCGACTGCAGCCACGCCAACTCGTCGAAGAACCACGAACGGCAACCGCTGGTTGCGCGTGACATCCGCGACCAGATCGTCGCCGGCAACGACTCCGTGATCGGGCTGATGATCGAGAGTCATCTGCACGCGGGCAATCAGCCGCTCACGGCGGACCCGAAGTCGCTGCGCTACGGCGTGTCGATCACCGATGCCTGTATCGACTGGGAAACGACGGCGGACCTGCTGCGTGAACTGGCGACCACGCTGCATGAACCGCTGCGGGCGCGGGTGGAGCGAGCGGGGGTCGCGACGTCGATCAGCGCCTGACGCGGTCACGCTCGCCGCCGGCGACTGGCCGCCGGCTACTGGTAGTAGGCGTTCTCCGTGACCGTGTGGTCGGTGACGTCGCGAATCGCCGTGAGCTCCGGGATCTGCTCGAGCAGCGAACGCTCGACGCCGTTCTTCAGGGTGATGTCCACGGCCGCGCAGCCCTGGCAACCGCCGCCGAATTCGAGCACGGCCACCGTGTCTTCGACCACCTCGACCAAAGTGACGACCCCACCGTGGGACGCGAGACCCGGGTTGATCTCGTTGTAGAGCACGTAGTTGATGCGATCCTCCAGCGGCGCGTCGGGGCCGACCTTGGGCACCCGCGCGTTGGGAGCCTTGATGGTCAGCTGACCACCCATGCGATCTTCCTGGAAATCGACTACCGCCTCTTCCAGGTAGGGCGCGCTGCGCTCTTCGAACCACGCGGTGAAGCCGTCGTAGCTGACCGGAATGTCGTCATTCTGCTGCTCTCCCGGACGGCAGTAGGCGATGCAGGTTTCCGCGTGGGGGGTGCCCGGCTGGGCGACGAAAACGCGAATGCCCACGCCGGCATCCTCCTGTTTCGCGAGCAGCTCGCGCAGGTAGCCTTGCGCTGATTCCGAGATTTCGATCATGGGGGCCATAATGAGCGCATAAATCCGACTAATTTGGTCGGGTATGCTAGCGGATGGCGCGCACGCCGGCAATGACCGGCCGCAGGACATGAAAGCTACTCATGTTGCACGCTCGCAACTTCAATTGAATTCACGCCAGGCCCCCATAGACTGGGACTTCAGCAACCGATCCGGCTCGATCCCTCATGCCCGAATCCCAGGCGGCGCGGCTGCGCCAGGCGCTCGATGAACGCATCCTCGTGCTCGACGGTGCCTACGGCACCCTGATCCAGGGCCAGGGACTGGACGAAGCCGCCTATCGCGGCGCGGTCCTGCGGGACCACGGCTGCGACCTGCGCGGCAATCACGACGTGCTCGCCCTGACCGCCCCCGAGGTCGTGCGCGAAGCGCATCGTCAGTACCTCGAAGCTGGCGCCGACATCATTCAGACCAACACCTTCACCTCCACCCGCATCGCCCAGGCCGACTACCAGCTCGAGGATCGGGTCGTCGAGCTCAATGCCGCATCGGCGCGGGTTGCCCGGGAAATCGCCGACGAGTACGGCAGTCCCGACCGGCCGCGCTTCGTGGCCGGCGTGATCGGACCCACCAACCGCACCGCCAGCCTGTCACCGGACGTCAACGATCCTGGGTTCCGCAACGTCAGCTTTGCGGAGCTGGCCGACACCTACCTCCAGGCGGCACGGGCGCTGATGCTCAACGGTGCCGACCTGATTCTGCTGGAGACCGTGTTCGATACCTTGAACGCGAAAGCTGCGGTCTGGGCCATGGACGAGCTCTCACAGGAACTCGGATTCAGCGTGCCGGTCATGATCTCGGGGACCATTACCGACGCCAGCGGTCGGACGCTGGCGGGTCAGACCACGGAGGCGTTCTGGTTCTCCCTGCGCCACGCTGAACCGCTCATCATCGGTCTCAACTGCGCCCTCGGCGCCGATCAGTTGCGGCCCTACGTGGCCCAGCTCGCCAAGGTCGCCGACACCTACGTCAGCGTCCATCCGAACGCGGGCCTGCCCAATGCCTTCGGCGAGTACGACGACACGCCGGAGTCCATGGCCGCCACGCTCGGCGAGTTCGCCCGAGCGGGGCTGATCAACCTGGTGGGCGGATGCTGCGGCACGACGCCGGCGCACATCGCCGCCATTGCCGAGGCGGTTGCCGGGGTACCGGTGCGCCGGTTCGAGCCGCTGCCTCCGGCGCTGCGTCTGGCGGGTCTGGAACCGCTGGTGGTCGACTCCACCGCCCTGTTCGTCAATGTCGGTGAGCGCACCAACGTCACCGGATCGGCGCGTTTCGCCAGGCTGATCCGTGACGGGCTCTACGAGGAAGCCCTTGCGGTTGCCCGCCAGCAGGTCGACAGCGGTGCCCAGATCCTCGACATCAACATGGACGAGGGCATGCTCGACAGCGAGGCCGCCATGGTCCGCTTCCTGCAGCTGCTCGCCGCGGAGCCGGACATCTCCCGCATACCGTTCATGGTCGACTCGAGCAAATGGGACGTCATCGAAGCGGGTCTGCGCTGCATCCAGGGCAAGCCCGTGGTCAACTCCCTGTCACTGAAGGAAGGTGAAGAAGCCTTCATCGCCGCTGCCCGAAAATGCCGCGCCTACGGCGCCGCGGTCGTGGTCATGGCTTTCGACGAAGAGGGCCAGGCGGACACGTTCGAACGCAAGACCGGCATCTGCCAGCGCGCCTACCGGATACTGACCGAAACCGTGGGGCTGCCGCCGGAAGACATCATCTTCGACCCCAACATCTTCGCGATCGGTACCGGAATCGATGAACATCGGAACTACGCCGTGGACTTCATCGAGGCGTGCCGCTGGATCCACGACAACCTGGCCCACGCGCGCACCTCCGGCGGGGTGAGCAACGTCTCGTTCTCGTTCCGCGGCAACAACGCCATCCGCGAAGCCATCCACGCGGTGTTCCTGTACCACGCGATCCGCGCCGGACTGAACATGGGCATCGTCAATGCCGGGCAGCTCGCCATCTACGAGGAAATTCCTGGAGAACTGCGCGAACGCGTCGAAGACCTGGTGCTGAACCGGCGGGCCGATGCCACCGAGCGGCTGCTGGCAATCGCCCAGGAGTACGCGGGCCAGGGGGAACGTCAGGCGGCCGAAGATCTGACGTGGCGCGACGGCCCGGTGGGCGAACGCCTGACCCACTCTCTGGTGAAGGGAATCAACAAGTTCATCCTCGAAGACACGGAGGAGGCACGCCAGCAGGCGCAGCATCCCATCGACGTCATCGAAGGCCCGCTCATGGACGGCATGAACGTGGTGGGCGATCTGTTCGGCGCCGGCAAGATGTTCCTGCCTCAGGTGGTGAAAAGCGCGCGGGTGATGAAGCAGGCCGTAGCCCATCTGATTCCCTACATCGAAGCCGAAAAGGGTGCCGGTCGCGAGGCCAAGGGCAAGATCGTCATGGCCACGGTCAAGGGCGACGTCCACGACATCGGCAAGAACATCGTCGGCGTGGTACTCCAGTGCAACAACTACGAGGTGATCGATCTCGGCGTCATGGTACCGATGGACAGAATCCTCAGCACGGCCAGGGAACACCAGGCGGACATCATCGGCCTGTCCGGGCTGATCACGCCGTCGCTCGACGAGATGGTCGATGTGGCGGCGGAGATGCAGCGCCAGGGCTTCGAGGTGCCGCTGCTGATCGGTGGCGCGACCACGTCCAAGGCACACACGGCCGTCAAGATCGAGCCGGCGTATCAGACCGGGCCGGTCGTGTACGTGCCCGACGCTTCGCGCAGCGTCAGCGTGGTGTCGCGGCTGATCTCCACCGAACAGCGTGACGACTTCATGAGCGGCCTGCGCGACGAGTACACGGCGATTCGCACCCGCAGCGCTGCGCGCAGCGCAAAGCGGGAACTGCTCGCCCTGGAAGATGCGCGCGTGAACGCCTTCGCCTGGGATTGGCAGCGCTATCAGCCGCCGCGCCCATCCTCCGGGCTCGGGGTGCACGCCCTGGAGGTCCCGCTCGACGCGCTGGTGCCGTACATCGACTGGACCCCGTTCTTCATGACCTGGGAGATGGCCGGAAAGTACCCGAAGATCCTCGACGACGAGGTGGTCGGGGAAAGCGCCCGGAGCCTGTTAGCCGACGCCCGGGAAATGCTCGACTCGCTGGTCGCCGGCGGACGCCTGAAGGCCCGTGGCGTGTATGGGCTCTGGGCCGCCAATCGCCTGGGCACGGACGACGTCGTGCTGTACGCCGACGACGACCGCACCTTAGAACTGGCTCGGCTGCACCATCTGCGCCAGCAGACCATCAAGCCGGAAGGGCAGCCGAACTACTGCCTCGCGGACTTCGTCGCGCCCCCGGGAGTCGCCGACTATCTCGGCGCATTCGCCGTCACCAGCGGGATCGGAATCGACGACGTGCTCGCACTCCATCCCAACGACGACTACGCGATGATCATGATCAAGGCGCTGGCAGACCGCCTTGCCGAAGCCTTCGCCGAGTACCTGCACCGCCAGGTTCGCACCGCCTGCTGGGGCTATGCCACCGGCGAGAATCTGGACTACGAGGAACTCGTCCGCGAGCGCTACCAGGGTATCCGCCCCGCGCCAGGCTATCCGGCCTGCCCGGAGCACAGCGAGAAGGACACCCTGTTCCGCCTGCTCGACGCTCCAGGAAACGCCGGCATGCAGCTCACCGAGAGCTTTGCCATGACCCCGGCGGCATCGGTATCAGGCTGGTACTTCTCGCATCCCGAGGCCCGCTACTTCGGTGTGGGCAAGCTCGGCGACGATCAGGTCGAGGACTACGCAGCGCGCAAGAACATCAGCATTGATGCGGCTCGGGCCCTGCTGAGGCCGAATCTACGGGACTGAAGCGAGTGCGGGCCCGATAGCGTTCAGAAGTCGAAGTTCCACCCGGAAACGAAGTGCAGCGCCGCGAGCACGAGCGCGCTGAAGATCACCAGAATCGCCTTGACGTCCGCTTTGCGGTCTTCGGCGCTGGCTTGTTCGGGTGTGAGTTGCTGGCCGGACACGAATATCCTCGCTGTCGTCTGTGATTGGCCCGGCGGCCGTTTGAGAGCCGCGGAGCGCGGCGGATTCTAGCAGAAAACACCCAGCTTGCGCGCTACCGGGATTGCCATCAAGCTCTGCTGACGGAAGTGCATACGGCCCTTCCACCGCGACGGAAGAGGTGCTTATCTCCGGGATCGTCGAGTCGTTCTTCCTGATCTTCACCGGAGCTGCCGTGCTCGCCACGGCGGCGCTGTATACGCGTCAGCCGCTGCTGGTCGCCTACATCGCAATCGGCTGCCTGCTCGGCCCGCACGGTCTGAAGATGGTTTCCGACGCCGAAATGCTCTCCGAGATCTCGGAGATCGGGATCATCTTTCTGCTGTTCCTGGTCGGTCTGGATCTGCAGCCGACCAAGCTCAGAAACATGCTCGGAGAGGGTCTGCTTACGGCCATCGGCAGCACCCTCGTTTTCTTTGCCTTGGGCTACGGGCTGATGCTCGTATTCGGATTCAGCCCTGCCGAAGCGATCGTCACCGGCATTGCGCTCACCTTTTCGAGCACCATAATCGGCATCAAACTGCTGCCAACCACGGTGCTGCACCATCGTCACATTGGCGAGATCGTGGTCAGCATGCTCCTCATTCAGGACCTGCTCGCCATTCTCGCGCTGATCCTGCTGGCCGGCTACGGCGGCACGGTCGCGCAGACGCTGACCAACCTGGGCACCGTTGCCCTGGCCCTGCCGCTGCTGGTGGGCACGGCATTCGTCGGCGTGCGCTACTGCGTTCTGCCGCTGATCCAGCGCTTCGACGCTTTCCACGAGTTCATCTTTCTGCTGGCGCTCGGCTGGTGTCTCGGTCTCGCAACGTTTGCCGCATTCATCGGGCTGTCGCTCGAAATCGGCGCTTTCGTCGCCGGCGTGGCGCTGGCCATCAGCCCGATCTCCCAGTACATCGCCGAGAGCCTGCGGCCGCTGCGCGATTTCTTTCTGGTGCTGTTCTTCTTCTCAGTTGGCGCGGAACTCGATATCGCCACCATGATGTCCGTGCTGCTGCCGATCCTGATCCTGGCGATGGCGGTGGTTCTGGTGAAGCCGCTGGTATTCGCCGGCCTGCTGCGCTGGCAGGGCGAGACGTCGGAAACGAGCTGGGAGACCGGGTATCGGCTGGGCCAGGCATCGGAGTTCTCGCTGCTGCTGTCCTACGTCGCAGCCGAAACTGCCCTGCTCGGCCACGAAGCCGCCCACGTGATCCAGGGCGCGACCGTGCTGACGATGATCCTCTCCACCTACGCCGTCATCTTCCGCTACCCCAGCCCCATCGCCGTGTCGCAGCGCCTGCGGCGCGACTAAAAAAGCCTGCGGCGGGACTAGAGATGCGGCGCGACTAAAAAAGCCTGCGGCGGGACTAGAGATGCGGCGGGACTAAAGATGCGGCGCGACTGAAGCGCCTGCGGCGCGATCAGAAAAGCCTGCGGCGCGATCAGAAAAGCCTGCGCCGGAATCAGCCGCCCAGATCCACCACCCCGCGGCCCACCATCCTGCCGGCGAGGATCCGGTCGATGGCTTCGGAAACGTCGTCCAGGGTCAGCGGTTCGACCAGCGCCTCGAGACCGTCCAGCTTCCACGGACCGGCAAGCTTCGACCAGACCTCAGCCTTGCGCGCGAGCGGCAGTTCCACGGAGTCGACGCCGAGCAGGTTCACGCCGCGCAGGATGAACGGCAGCACAGACGCCGGGATCTGTGGCGAATCCACCAGCCCGCAGGCAGCCAGGCTGCATCCATAGCGCAGGCTCTTGACGGCGTTGAAGAGAATCTCGCCGCCCACGGAATCCACCACGCCTCCCCAACGCTCCTTGAGCATCGGTCGATCGGCGCCTTCGCGCGCCTCGTCGCGGCTGAGAAAGCTGCTGGCACCGAGCGTACGCAGGAATTCATGCTGTTCGGCTTTGCCCGTGACCGCCGCCACTTCGTATCCAAGCCGGGCAAGCAGCAGCACGGCGATGGAGCCGACGCCGCCGGTCGCACCCGTCACCAGGACCGGGCCACTGTCCGGTGTCATGCCGGCATGTTCGAGCTTGTCAACGCAGAGCGCGGCGGTGAATCCGGCGGTGCCGATGATCATGGACTCGCGAAGCGTGAGCCCCGCCGGACGCGCCACCACCCAGGCCGCCGGTACCCGGATTCGCTGGCCGAAGCCGCCCGGCGTGTTCATGCCGAGGTCGTAGCCGATGACGATGACCTCGTCGCCGACCTTGAAATCGCTGCCGCCGGATTCCATCACCACGCCGGCGGCGTCGATGCCGGGGGTATGGGGAAACTTCCGGGTCACGCCGGGGTTACCCGTGGCCGACAGTCCGTCTTTGTAATTCAACGACGAATAGCGGACGTCGATGAGCACCTCTCCGTCGGGAAGATCCGTGATCTGGCGATCCACTACGCGGCGGGTGTATCCCGCATCGGTCTTTTCGACCAGCAGGGCGCGGAACGTACTCATACTTCCCTCTCCTCGATGCAATGTTTCGCTTCCTTCACAGACCGCCTCTCCACTGACTGACCTTTTCTACCCAGCGCACGGCCAGGCGGTCCATGCTGGTTTCGATCTGCGCGAGCAGTCGCTCGATGGGTCGCTTGTGCTCTACCCAGCGCACCTCGTAGAGGTCCGACTCCTCGCTGCGCCCGAGCAGATACTCATCGCTCGTGCAGATCTCGTCCACCAGCTTGTTTTCGAGCGCATGCTGTCCGTACCAGGTCTCACCGGTGGCCACGGCTTCGACGTCGAGCTCCGCGCGATGGCTGCCCACGTAGTCCTTGAACAGCCGGTGAACGTCTTCGAGTTCCTCGATGAACTTCTGCCGACCCTCCTCCGTGTTCTCGCCGAGAACCGTCAGGGTACGCTTGTACTTGCCGGCGGTGAGAACATCGACGTCGATGTCATGGCGCTTCAGCAGCCGATGCACGTTGGGCACCTGGGCAACTACGCCGATGGAACCAAGCACCGCAAACGGCGCGGCGATGATCCGGTTCGCGACAACCGCCATCAGGTATCCCCCGCTCGCCGCCACCTTGTCCACCGACACCACCAGCGGGATTCCGTGCCGACGGACCCGGTCGAGCTGCGAGGCGGCGAGCCCGTAACCATGAACCATACCGCCGGCACTCTCCAGACGCACCAGCACTTCGTCTTCCGCTCGCGCCGCCGACAGAACGGCGGTCACCTCATTGCGCAGATAGCGCACCTGGGATGCCTGCAGGTCTCCATGAAAATCGATCACGAAGGTGCGCTGTCGTCCCGGAACCGGCCCGCCGTCGGACTTCTTGAGCGCTTTCGCCTCCTGTTTGGCGGCTTTCCTGGACTGCTTGTGTTCCTGTTTGCGTGCCCGGCGCACCGCGGTGGCGGGCAGCATGGCCTCCTGCATCCCGAGTTTGAGCTCCGAGAAGTGCTCATTGAGCTTGCGGATTTCGAGGTGTCCCGAATCCTGACCGCCACCCAGACGCCGCAGCCGCATCGCGGCCGCGGCGGAAATCACCACGACCAAGGCCACCACGATGGTGGCGGTCTGGGCGAGGAATGTCAGGTACTGATAGAGATATTCCATGAACGGGCCGGCGGGGAAAGCGCGCTACTGTACTGTAAGTCCGACAGTGGCTCCACCTGCGCAGCTTGCCGTGCTCTACGGCCGTGCTCTACGGCCGTGCTCTACAGCCGTGCTTGATCTCCCGGGCCGAACCGTGTGTGATGGATGGTCATGACGCTGCGTGCTCTCAGGGACCACCTGCAATCCTCCTTCCACCCGGCGGCGGCCGGCCACTTCGACGCCGTGTTCCGCCTGCAGACCGACGACGACACCCTCACCTTCCAGGTGCGCGATGGCCGCATCAGCTTCGACCTGCCGGACGAGGTGCGGCCGGATGCCACGTTCCTGTTCGACGATGACGACACCGCCTGGGCACTGCTGACCGGCCGCGCCGATGCCTTCGAAGCCTTCATGGACGGCCGCTTTCGCAGTGACGGCTATCTCATGTGGGCGTTCGCGCTGATGGCCATGTTCGAAAGCTCGAGCCTTCCGGTGACCCCGACGGAGTAGATCGCAAACGGCCGGGATCCGTCTCTCAGTCGCGGGACGATCCCCGACCGCGCACGAAGTCGTCGATCAGCCAGCGTGAAATCGCCGTGCCCGGAGGGACGTTGGGCAGATCGTCGTGGCGGAACCAGCGCGCATCCGCAATCTCGCCTTCCTGACAGACGATGTCCCCGGAATCGTATTCGGCATGAAATCCGAGCATCAGCGAGTTCGGAAACGGCCAGCTCTGGCTGCCCAGATAGCGCAGGTTCTTCACCTTCAGACCGACCTCCTCCTCCACCTCGCGGTGAACGGTCTGCTCGATGGACTCGCCGGGCTCGACGAATCCGGCCAGGGTGCTGTACATGTTGGTGGGCCAGTTGGCGTTGCGCGCCAGCAGCATCTCCTTGCCACGGGTTACCAGGACGATGATGCTCGGCGACAGCCGCGGGTAGTTGACCAGGCCGCAGCCCGGACAGATCTTCGCGCGGTCGACCGGATGATCCTCGGTTTCGCTGCCGCAGCGGCCGCAGAAGCGGTGGGTGGCATGCCATTCCACCACCTGGTGGGCGCGCCCGGCGATGTAGAAGACGGCGGGTTCCACGCGCCCGAGCCAGGCTCGCAGGCCCGTCAGCGCGTAGCCTTCCGGCAGACGGCCGGACGCTTCCAGGGCGAAGCAGGCGCGACCGCGGAAACGGCCGAGGAAGTGGCGGGCGCGCACGTCGATATCGAGCCAGCGCAGTTCGTCACCGCTGAGCGGACGGGGCACACCGTGTTCGGAAACGCATGCAATCTGGCCATCAATGCTGACGAACATCCAGGCATCGCCGTGATCCACGTCCTCGCCTGGCGCGATGTCGGGTTGGAAGCCGTCCGGGTGCAGTGGCCACATGGTTATCGAAGTCCGGCGAATCCAGGCGAGACCATATCACAGCCCTCGCCGGTCACGGCGTCGCCGATACCAGGGCGCGACGCCACAGGCTGCCGTTGCCGGCGCGGCTATCGAGCAGGTCGAGCATGCGCTCGTGGGCAGCCGCCTCTGCTTCGCTGGCGGAGACGACTCGCAGCGGCGCGCGCTCTTCCGGCAGCACCAGATGCGCCAGTTCGGCGGCCGCGTCCTCTTCGTCGCGATCGTCCTGGGCGGAGCCGAACAGCTGCGTCTGACCACCTGTCATGCTCAGAAACACGTCGGCCAGTATCTCCGCGTCGAGCAGCGCGCCGTGCAGATCACGTGCCGAATTGTCCACCTGATAGCGGCGGCACAGAGCATCGAGGCTGTTCTTCTGGCCCGGATGCTTGTAGCGCGCCAGCGCAAGAGAGTCGGTCACACGACACAGACCGCCGATCCCGGGGTCGGCCCGGCCCGCACGTTCGAACTCGGCATCGAGAAAGCCGATGTCGAAGGGCGCGTTGTGAATGATCAGTTCCGCGTTGCGAACGAACCCGATGAACTCGTCGACGATCTCCCCGAACAGCGGTTTGTCAGAAAGAAACTCCGCGCTGATCCCGTGTACCTCATAGGCGCCGTCGTCGATGTCGCGCTGCGGGTTCACGTACTTGTGAAAGTGGCGGCCGGTAAGGCGGCGATCGACGATCTCGACGCCGCCGATCTCGATGATGCGGTGACCCTGGCTGACCTCCAGGCCCGTGGTCTCGGTGTCCAGCACGATCTGCCGGGTCACGTGCCTGCCTGCATGGCGTCGATCGCCAGATTGGCTTCCAGATCCACCCGTTCGTTTTCCGGATGGCCGCTATGGCCCTTGACCCAGTGCCAGGCGATTTCGTGCTGAGCCGCGAGGGCGTCGAGGCGCTCCCAGAGATCGCGGTTCTTCACCGGCTGCTTCTGGGCAGTGCGCCAGCCGTTACGTTTCCAGTTCGCCATCCACTGCTGCACGCCCTGACGGACGTACTGTGAATCCGTGGTGAGGCTGACCCGCGTAGGCCGCTTGAGTGTCGCCAGGGCCTCGATCGCGGCCATGAGTTCCATGCGATTGTTCGTGGTGTGACCTTCAGCGCCGCTGATCACCTTCTCCCGCCCGCCATAGCGCAGCAACGCCGCCCAGCCTCCGGGCCCGGGGTTACCACGACATGCACCATCGGTGAAGATCTCAACCGCCGCGCTCAAGATCCTTCCAGTCGCTGAACTGCAGTACCGGCGCCGGCTCGCGGCTCACGGCAGACTTGGGATAGGCGGCGGGCAGCAGCTTGGGGCCCTTGACCCGCGCGGCGCGCCAGTGTGGCCGCAGTGCGGCCGCCTGCTTGACCGCGGAGACCAGGTAAACGCCACCGAAGGGCGCCTGAATGCGGCGCAACGTGCGTTCCATGCGACCAGCCGGCGCCTGCTGGTCCCGGGATGGCCGGGAAAAAGGCAGGTTGTACGACAGGTACTGTACAGCAGCCTGACGTTCGAATCCGAGCAGGGCCAGCCAGTCCAGCAGCCGGAAGCTGGTGACGAAACGCAATCCGCTGAAGGCGTCGCCGCCAAACCTCGCGTAGGCCCGCCGCGCGCCCCATAGGCTCAGGGGATTGAACATGCAGACCACCAGCCGACCACCGGGCGCCAGCACCCGGGCGACCTCGCGCAGCCCGCTGCGGGCGTCTGCGGACACTTCCAGGGCGTGATGCAGGACCACCGCGTCCAGGCTGCCGTTCGGCAGCGGCAGCGCCTCCAGGGCGCAGCGCAGCGTGGACAGTTCCTCAGGTCCCGCGCCGGCCGGTTCCGACGCGAACAGACGATGTCGAACCATGCACCCGCGCACGGTTCCGGCGATGTCTCCATGACATCCTACCCAGAGCAGAGTGTCGCCGTGAAATCGCCGCACGGCCTCGCCCAGAAGCGGGCGCTCCTCGCGCAGCAGTCGACCGCCGTGAGCGCCGGTGAACCAGTCAGCGAGGCGTTGGGATGGGTCGTTTGCCAAGCAACTACACTTACCTCAGAGTACCGGAAGATTCTGACGGCGGGGACGGATGAGAGCAACCTTCAAGCGACACAGGCTCGCCGCGCGGCTCCCGGCACTGCTGGCAACTCTGCTGCTGGCGTCGTGTCAGGTTCTAGCGCCTTCGCCGACGCTCCCGGCGACTGATGCCGCCGAAACCATTGCCGTGCTGATCGAACCCGTGGCGGTTCCGCGAATCGCCCGGCGCGCCCTGCCCGAAGCGCCACCGGCGCCGGATCTGTGGGCGGACATCCGCGCCACCTTCGTTCTCGATCACGCTCTGGAACAGAGCCGGGTTCAGCAGGAGCTGCGCTGGCTCAAACGCCATCCAAGTTATCTGCCGCGACTCAAGGAGCGTCTGCAGCGTTACCTTCCCCACATCCACGCCGAGATCCACGAACGCGGTCTGCCGGGCGAGCTGGCGCTGCTGCCCATCGTCGAAAGCGCTCTCGATCCCTATGCCTTCTCCCACGGCGGCGCGGCCGGCCTCTGGCAGTTCATTCCCGCCACCGCGAAACGCTTCGGTCTGCCACGCAACTGGTGGATGGACGGCCGGCGCGATCCGGTGCTGGCCACAGACGCCGCCCTCGACTACCTGGAGCATCTGCACGGCCGCCTGGACGACTGGTACCTGGCGGTGGCCGGCTACAACGCCGGCGAAGGCAACGTCCGGCGGGCGCTGCGCAAGTCGAAGGACGGCGACCGGACATTCTGGGTCCTGGATCTACCCCGCGAGACCAGCGCCTACGTGCCGCGCCTGCTTGCGCTGGCTGCCGTGGTCGCGGAACCCGAGGCCCACGGACTCGAGCTTCCCGAACTGCTGCCTGAACCGGCCTTCTTCACCATCGAGACCCACGGCCAGTTCGATCTCGCGCGGGCCGCCAGCGCTCTGCAGATGCCGGTCGAGGCACTCTACGAGTGGAATCCGGCGCTCAATCAATGGGCCACGCCGCCCGAGGGCCCGCATCGCCTGCACGTCCCCATCGGTCTCGCCGAAAATGCCCAGGATCGGATCAGCCGCGTGCCCGAGAACCAGCGTGTGCAATGGCTGCGAATCGAAGTGGCGCGCGGCGACACCCTGAGTCAGATTGCGCGGCGCCATAGCACCGACGTGGCCACGCTGCGGCGTGTGAATCAGCTGAACGGCAGCACGATTCGTGCCGGGCAGGCGCTGTTCATTCCGCGTTCCAGCGAAGCGCTCAGCGCCTACCCGGTGGCGGCGCGGACGCCGGCCGGCGACTACCAGGTGAAGCCAGGCGATTCCCTCTGGAGCATCGCGCGCGCCCACCAGGTCGACCTGTCGCGACTCATACGGGTCAATCAGATCGGGCCGAAGGAAGTGCTCAAGGTGGGGCAGCGGCTGAACATCCCCGGCACTTCCGGGACGACACAGGCCAGCGCGCCGGGCAGCAGCCGGGACATCATCCGCAAGGTCCGCTACGGCGTGCGTCGCGGCGACTCGCTCGCGAAGATCGCCAACCGCTTCAACGTCGGCGTGAACGACCTCGCACAGTGGAACCGACTGGATACCCGCAACTATCTGCAACCCGGGCAGAAACTTCTGATCTACGTCAACGTCGCCGCGGCAGAATGAGCGGAGCCCGCACGTCGCGGGAGAAACTCAGTCCGAGCGCTGAACCGACGCCTCTGCCCTCAAGGTTTCGAACAGAGCAGCAAACTCCAGCCGGGCCACCCGATCGGCGAGGAAGTTCTGCATACCGGAAAGCTCAGCCTCGGTGAGCGCCTGAACGTCTCCGTCCTCGACCCGGGTGACCGTCACGACAGCGCCGCCGCCGTCAGGCAGCCGGGCCTCACCGATGCTCTTGCCGCCCGCCTCCGGATGCGGCAGAGCAAAGGCCGCCTGCAGTACGGCCCGCGGCACCTCGGTGGTGTTGCGCCTGACCGATTCGAACGTCTGCCAGTTGACGCCATAGCTCTCGGCAACTTCGGACACGCCGTCACCGGCACGCAACCTCGTCAGCGCGGCCAGCTGAGATTCTTCGAGCAACGTCTGAGCGCGCTCGGCCTCTATGGCGCTACGGATATCGTCTGCGACCGCTTCGAACGGAATCGGCTCCGGCGGGTGACGCTCGCGGACCCGCACGACGACCGCTCGACCGTCACCGATCTCGACGGCCGCGCTGTTGAATCCCTTCTGCAGCACGTCCGCTGAGAACAGGCGGTCACGCAGTTCCGCGCTGTCGAAGGGCGGGGCGCCACTCGTCCGGGTCACTCCGTCGACGCTCTGTACTTCCAGGCCGAGGTTTTCGGTCAGCATGCTGAGATCGTTCGGGTGCTCGAACGCCAGGCTGTCGAGTTCGCGCAGGCGTTCGTCATAGAGCAGCGCGGCCTGTTCGCGGCGCATGCGTGACTCGATGTCCGCGCGTACCTGATCGAACTCGGGGTACGGATTCGAACGGATCTCCTCGAGCTGAATCAGATGCACCCCGAATTCGGTTCGTACCGGCTCGGAGACGTCGCCCGGCTGCGCGAGGGCAAACAGTGCGGATTCGAACTGGGGATCGAACACGCCGCGCCCGGCAAAGCCGAGGTCGCCACCCTGGGACGCCGAACCCGGATCCTCGGAAAGCTCTTTCGCCAGATCGGCGAACGACTCGCCCGCAGCGATCCGACCCCCGACGTCTTCGAGTACCGCGGTCGCTGCTTCGGCGCTGCGCGAGTCTGATGTCTCCAGGAGAATGTGGCGGCTTCTGCGCTCCTCTTCCTGCGGCGCCGCCGCGCGTTCGACTTCATAAGCGCTGCGCACGTCGGCCTCGGAAATCGTGATGGCGGGGTCATCGACGAGGTCGCCGACTCCGAGCGCGACGTAGGCGACATCGACGGTCTCCTCGGTCACGTAATCGCGTTCGTTCTCCTGGTAGCGCACTGCGACATCATCGTCGCTGACCGTAACCTGCTCGCGGAAACGATCCAGGCCAAATGGAAGATAGGCTACGTCGCGCCGCTGGGCGAGCAGCGCCGCGTGCTCGTTGAGTTCACGTCGAGTCAGGAACGCAGTATCCGTCACGCTGGACTGGAGCTGCTCCAGGGTCAGGCTTTCCGCCGTGTCGTCGAGAAAGCCCTGAGGCGTGTATCCCATCGCCTGAATGGTCTGACGATAGAGGTCTCGTTGGAACCGCCCGTTTACCTGAAACGTCGGATTCTCAACCAGCACCTGATCGACCCGCGACGGACCCACCGCCAGACCGAGATCGTCAGCGGCCTGGGACAGCAGCTTGCGGGCAATCAGCTGATCGAGGACGGCGCCCTGCAGACGCACCGGGTCGATCATGCTCGGGTCGAACTCGCCACCCATTCGCGCCGCCAGGCTGCGACGCTCGCGCTCCGTGGCCACGGCCAGTTCGGCTTGCGTGATGCCGTCGCCATTCACGCTTGCCACTTCCGGATCACCGGTCACGAACAGATTGAAAGCGCCGAATCCGAAGACCGCCAACACGAACACGATGATCCCGACCAGGACCTTGAACGCCAGGCTCTGCGTCTGGTCCCGCATCTTCTGCAACATCTGGGTGTCCTCAACGACAACGCCCGACTCCCCGGAGCGAGACGGCCAGTCAGGCTTTCATGAAAAAAGGCGCTGGTAGCGCGCCTTCTTCCTCGAGCGAAATTGCTAGGCGAAGATCAATTCAGAGCGTCTTTCAGACCTTTGCCCGGCTTGAACGCAGGGACCTTGGCGGCAGAAATCTGGATCGGGGCCCCGGTCTGCGGGTTGCGCCCGGTACGCGCCGCACGATCGCGTACGGTGAAAGTGCCGAAGCCGACCAGCGAAACCGGATCCGCATCCTTCAGCGAGTCGGTAATCGCGTCCAGCGCGGCATCCAGGGCGCGCGCGGCAGATGCTTTGGATATATCCGCAGCTTCGGCGATTCGATCAACGAGTTCAGTCTTGTTCACAATAGGCCCCTCGGTAATGAACGATGACGACCGACGTCATCAGAGGAAATAGAGATTTCGTTTGCCCGTAATTCGATTGGAGTTATTTACGCTCTGCGTTCACAGGCTGTCTCTGCGGGTGGCGAAATTTTATACCAACACCCTCTGCTGGCTGCAACCCAATGCCGTGCGAATCCTGCTCTCACGCATGCTGCAAAATACCAGTGAAAGACGGGGAAACGGCCAGCCTCCCGGAACGCGTCGGACGCATTCTACCCGATCGGCGGAAAGCTGCCAGGGGCCTTTGCGCGGAGACACCTCAATGGGCGCTGATGGAAACCTCGCCGTCCTTGCCCGGGGTTTCCGGCGGCCGCTCCGCGCCGGAGTCCTGGGACTCGACCTCGCGCGGATGCGGCAGACGCTCCAGGGCGATCTCCAGCACCTGGTCCATCCACTCCACGGGAATGATCTCCAGTCGTGACTTGACGTTTTCCGGGATTTCCTTGAGGTCGCGCTCGTTCTCCTTGGGAATCACGACCCGGCGGATACCCCCGCGCTGAGCGGCCAGCAGCTTTTCCTTGAGGCCGCCGATCGGCAGTACCTGACCGCGCAGCGTGATCTCGCCTGTCATCGCCACGTCGGCGCAGACAGGAATGCCGGTCAGCACGGAGACCACCGCGGTGCACATGCCGATCCCGGCGCTCGGACCGTCCTTGGGTGTGGCGCCCTCGGGGACATGGACATGGAGGTCGAGCTTCTCGTGGAAGTCCTTGCTGATGCCGAGCACCTCGGCTCGGCTGCGCACGAACGTGAGCGCAGCCTGGATCGATTCCTTCATGACCTCGCCGAGCGACCCCGTATGAGTCTGGCGGCCCTTGCCCGGCACCGCGACGGCCTCGATATTGAGCAGCTCGCCCCCCACGGAGGTCCAGGCGAGACCCGTCACCATGCCCACCTGATTCTCTTCTTCCGCCAGCCCGTAGCTGTACTTGCGTACGCCGATATAGGCCTCGATGTCGTCGGCGGTAAGCGTGACCGGCCGCTTCTGATCGCCGGGAGGCAGCAGAGACTTCTCCTTGACCACCTTGCGGGCAAGCTTGGCGATCTGGCGTTCGAGTCCGCGCACCCCGGCCTCGCGGGTGTAATAGCGGATGAGCTGGACGATGGCATCGTCACTCAGCGACAACTCACCCTTCTTGAGTCCGTTCAGTGCGACCTGCTTTGGCACCAGGTAGCGTTTGGCAATGTTCAATTTCTCGTCTTCGGTGTAGCCGGGCAGACGGATCACTTCCATTCGATCGAGCAGCGGGGCCGGGATGTTCATCGAATTGGAGGTGCAGATGAAGAACGTATCCGAGAGGTCGTAGTCCACCTCGAGATAGTGATCGTTGAAGTTGTGGTTCTGCTCCGGATCGAGCACCTCGAGCAGCGCGCTGGCCGGATCGCCGCGCACGTCCATGCCCATCTTGTCGACTTCGTCGAAAAGGAACAGCGGGTTGCGCGCGCCGGCCTTGGCCATTTTCTGCAGGACCTTGCCCGGCAGAGAACCGATGTAGGTGCGCCGATGGCCGCGGATCTCCGCCTCGTCGCGCACACCACCCAGGGCCATACGCACGAACTTCCGGTTGGTGGCCCGCGCGATGCTCTCCCCCAGCGAGGTCTTGCCCACGCCCGGCGGTCCAACCAGACAAAGCACCGGGCCCTTGACCTTGCTCACCCGCCCCTGCACGGCCAGATACTCGAGTATCCGGTCCTTCACCTCCTCCAGACCGTAGTGGTCTTCGTCCAGGATCTTCTGCGCCGCAGCGAGATCCTTACGCACCCGGCTCTTCTTCTTCCACGGCACGCTGATCATCCAGTCGAGATAGCTGCGCACCACGGTCGCTTCCGCCGACATCGGCGACATCTGCTTGAGCTTCGCAAGCTCGGTCCCGGCCTTTTCGCGAGCTTCCTTGCTCATGCCGCTCTCTTCGATCCGGCGCTGCAGGTCCTCCACTTCGCTCGGCGCCTCGTCGAGATCCCCGAGCTCCTTCTGGATCGCCTTCATCTGCTCGTTGAGGTAGTACTCGCGCTGGCTCTTCTCCATCTGCTTCTTGACGCGCCCGCGGATGCGCTTTTCGATCTGGTACAGATCGATCTCGGAATCCATCAGTGCGAGCAGACGATCGATCCGGCCTTTCAGATCCACCGCTTCGAGGAGCTGCTGCTTGTCTTCGAGCTTGAGCGTCATCTGCGCGGCGATGGTATCCACCAGCCGAGCCGGGTCGTCGATGCTGGCCAGGGAGGACAGTACTTCCTGAGGCACCTTCTTGCTTGCTTTCACGTACTGCTCGAACTGCTCCATGATCGAGCGCACCAGCGTCTCAGCCTCGCGCCCGTCTACCTCGGGCTCGTCCACGGCTTCAACCGTGGCGCGAAGGAATTCATCCGAACCGTGCAGTTCGCGCACCTGCGCCCGAAATCCTCCTTCCACGAGCACCTTCACGGTGCCGTCGGGCAGCTTCAGCAGCTGCAGAACCGTCGCAACGGTACCGACCGCGAAGAGGTCCTTCTCGGTGGGCGAATCCACATCGGCGTCGCGTTTGGCAAGAAGCAGGATCTGCTTGTCGTCTGCCATGGCTGCATCCAGCGCGCGGATGGAACTCTCGGTGCCGACGAACAGCGGGTGGACGCCATGCGGATAGACGACCATGTCTCGCAGGGGCAGCACAGGAATGCGGGAATGTCTGACTGCTGGCACGGGTAGGATCACCTCCGGTAAAGGGGTTAGATGCGGCCGCGTGTCGCGGAATTCAAGTCTACTGTTCTGACCTTGGGTCGAGCCGGGCGGTTCCCGGGGCAGAACTCATGGCGTCAGATGAGCCCGGCGGCAGCGCCGACGGGTCGTGAAGTACTCGACTCGAAGCCGGTCAGCACACAGCGGCACGAACCGCAGGCGCCGTCGTCACTCCTTGGGCGACGCCTGAGCTTTCTCTACGTTTTCGTAGATCAGCATGGGTTCGCTCTCGCCTTCGATCACGCTCTCGTCGATGACCACTTTGGTAACGGAGTCCAGCGAAGGAAGCTGATACATGGTTTCGAGCAGTACGGCTTCGAGAATCGAGCGCAGTCCCCGGGCGCCGGTCTTGCGTTCCATGGCCTTCTGCGCCACGGCACGCAGGGCGTCCTCGCGGAAGTCGACTTCGACACCCTCCATCTCGAACAGCTTCACGTATTGCTTGGTGAGCGAGTTCTTCGGCTCCGTCAGGATCTGCACCAGAGCAGAAACGTCGAGTTCCTCGAGGGTAGCCACAACCGGCAGACGGCCGACGAATTCAGGAATGAGCCCGTAGCGGATCAGATCCTCGGGCTCGACGTTGCGCAGGGTCTCGCCGATGCTCTTGCGATCTTCCTGGCCGATCACATCGGCGCTGAAGCCGATGCCGGATTTCTCGGAGCGCTCGCGGATCACCTTGTCGAGACCGGCAAAAGCCCCGCCGCAGATGAACAGGATGTTGCTCGTGTCGACCTGGAGGAATTCCTGCTGGGGATGCTTGCGCCCGCCCTGGGGGGGCACCGAAGCCACCGTGCCTTCGATGAGCTTGAGCAGCGCCTGCTGCACTCCCTCGCCCGAAACATCGCGGGTGATGGACGGGTTATCGGATTTGCGCGAGATCTTGTCGATCTCGTCGATGTAGACGATGCCCACCTGGGCCCGCTCGACATCGTAGTCACACTTCTGCAGCAGCTTCTGAATGATGTTCTCGACGTCTTCGCCCACGTAGCCGGCCTCGGTGAGCGTCGTCGCGTCGGCGATGGTGAACGGGACATTGAGCAGGCGTGCCAGGGTCTCCGCCAGCAGCGTCTTACCGCTGCCCGTGGGCCCGATCAGCAGAATGTTCGATTTGGAGAGTTCGACTTCGTCCTTTTTGCCCTTGTAGTTCAACCGCTTGTAGTGGTTGTAGACGGCGACCGACAGGACCTTCTTGGCATGCTCCTGGCCGATGACGTACTCGTCCAGAATCTCGTTGATCTCGTGGGGAACGGGCAGCCGCTCGCTGCCTTTGGACTCGCCGCCCTCGGCAACCTCTTCGCGGATGATGTCGTTGCACAGTTCGACACACTCGTCGCAGATGAACACGCTCGGCCCGGCGATGAGCTTGCGAACTTCGTGCTGACTTTTGCCGCAGAAGGAACAGTAGAGCAGCTTGCCTGAATCGTCGCTCTTACCGTTATCGTCTGCCATTAGGTTACCTCGGTCGTTCCCGCAATCGTTACCTTGCGTGGTTCATGCAGATATTGCAAGCGTTGCCAGGTTAGCGAAATACGGGAGAAAGATCCTGATGTCTGGCGCGATCTTAGCGCGCCCGTAACGGGATTTCCGTGATCACTTACAATCTGCCGCCGGCGTCAGAACGAGCGCTGGCGGCCACGGCTCAACCGTTCACCGCCTTGGCCGCGGGCTTGCGCGGCACCCGCACCTGGTCCACCAGTCCGTAGGCCTTCGCCTCGTCCGGGCTCATCCAGAAGTCGCGGTCGGTATCTTCGGCAATGCGCTCCACCGACTGGCCGGTGTGGTCGGCCAGAATCCGATTCAGACGCTCGCGCATCAGCAGGATCTCCTTGGCCTGGATTTCGATGTCCGACGCGACGCCGCGCGATCCCCCGGAGGGCTGGTGCAGCATCATCCGCGAATTCGGCAGCGCAAAGCGCTTACCGGGCGCCCCGGCGCCCAGCAGGAACGCGCCCATGCTCGCAGCCTGCCCGACACACATGGTGCTGACGTCACAGCGCACGAACTGCATCGTGTCGTAGATGGACATGCCCGCCGTGACCGATCCACCCGGGGAGTTTATGTAAAGATTTATGTCTTTATCTGGATTTTCGGCTTCCAGGAACAGCAGTTGGGCGACCACCAGGTTGGCCACATTGTCCTCCACCGGGCCGACCATGAACACGATCCGGTCCTTGAGCAGACGCGAGTAGATGTCGTAGGCACGCTCGCCGCGGGCCGATTGCTCGATCACCATGGGCACCAGACCCAGGTTGGTGATGGGCGTCATGGCGGAATCGTAGGAATTGCTCATGGTCTGCTCGCTCCGTTAACTCTGCTGCTCTGAATGGGCTTCGGTCGCGGCCTCTGCGCCCGCCGACTCCGGGGCATCCCCGGCGTCGGCGCCTTCCGGTATGGCCTTGCCCGAGATCACGTCCTGATAGCTCGATGGCAGGGTCTCGACCTGGGACAGCGCCAGCACGTGGTCCACCACCTGATCTTCCAGCACCGCCATTTCCACCTGGCGCAGCTGCTCCTGATTACTGTAGTACCAGTTAACCACCTGCTGGGCGTCCGCGTAGCCCTCGGCCAGCTCCTCGATGCGCGCCCGCAGCTTCTCCGGGCTCACCTCGAGCTCCGCGGCGGAGACGATCTCGTTGACCACCAGCCCCACCCGCACGCGACGACTGGCCTGATCGCGGAACAGATCGTCCGGCAACTGGGGCGCGTTTTCGGCCCCGTACATCTGGAACTGCTGCAGGGTCTGCTGGCGCAGCGTCTGAACCTCGTTTGCCACCAGCGCCGACGGCAGCTGCAGCTCGTGAAGCGCATTGAGCTGGTCCATCACCTGTTTTTTCAGCGCGCTGCGAATCGCCGCGTCCATCTCGCGCTGCATGTTCCTGCGCACGTCGTCGCGGAACGCTTCGATGCCGCCCTCCTCGATGCCGAAGGTCTTGAAGAACTCGTCGTCGAGTTCCGGCAGCTTCGGCTCCGTCACCGACTTCACCGAGACACTGAACGTCACCGTCTTCCCGGCCAGGTTCTCGGCCCGGTAGTCCCCGGGAAACGTCGCTTCGAACTCCGCCGACTCGCCCGCTGCCTTACCGCGAACGCCGGCGTCGAAGTCCTCGATCATCTGCCCCGCGCCGATCACGAAAGCCGCATCCTCGCCGCGACCACCCTCGAACACCTCACCGTCGAGGCGCCCTTCGAAATCCACGGTCAGTCGATCGCCTTCGGCCGCGCCCCGGGTAACCTCCTGCCATTCCTTACGCTGGTCGCGCAGGCGCTCGATCATGTCGTCGAGATCGGCGTCGGAGATCTCGGCCTGCGGACGCTTGACGGCCACCCTGGACAGGTCGGCCAGCTCGACGCTCGGAAACACCTCGAACGTGGCGGTAAACTCGAAGTCGTTGCCCGGCTCCATCTTCACCACTTCCAGACTCGGCTGCCCTGCGGGTTCGAGATCTTCCTGGCGAACCGCGTCGAAGAAGCTCGACTGCATGAGTTCGCCGGCAACCTCGGCGCGCACGGCCCTGCCGTAGCGTCGGCGGACCTCCTTCATGGGTACCTTTCCCGGGCGGAAGCCGGGCAGGCGCATGCGATTGGCGGCGTCGCCGAGGCGGGCACTGATCTGCTCTTCGAACGTCTCGGAAGGGACCGAAATGGTGAGGCGTCGCTCGAGACCCGATGTGGTTTCTATGGAGATCTGCATATCTGGAGGACTGTCTGTTTCCGCAGTTGGTGTAAATGGTGAATCGATCGGCGAACCTGGCTCGAGCGAACTCGATTGATTGGGGTGGACGATGGGGCTCGAACCCACGACCGCCGGGATCACAACCCGGAGCTCTACCAACTGAGCTACGCCCACCAGCAAAATCGCCCGGACAGGACTGGACGTCCGGGCCGCGTATGTTACTCCGACTCGCGGGCTTGCGTCAGGGTGGCGCGCCCGGAAGGACTCGAACCTTCAACCGCCGGCTTAGAAGGCCGATGCTCTATCCGGTTGAGCTACGGGCGCATGGCTTCGAGGCCCTCACGGGCAGCCCCTCGACCGGCCAAACCAGGGCGAGGCGACAGCACAACGCGACCCGCCCGCTACCCCGTCGATGGCGGGATCGCGATCGGCAGGCCTGAGGGAATGCTGGTCGGGGTAGAGAGATTCGAACTCCCGACATCCTGCTCCCAAAGCAGGCGCGCTACCAGACTGCGCTATACCCCGCAGTACAGAGACCGGCGCGATCATAAAGTGGGGCGCCGGGGGCGTCAAACCCTGTCCGGGAGCCTTGCGACGGCGGCTCGGGGTCGGACACCGCGAGCGCCGAACCGGGTAGAATGCGCCGGCGCAGGGAGACGCGGACGCTATGACGGCAAGAATCCTCAACGGCAACGAGATTGCGCGGTCTCTGCGCGCTGCGATCCGCGGGCGCGTCGAGACCCGCTCCGCCAGCGGCCTGCGGCCGCCCGGGCTGGCCGTGATCCTGGTGGGCAACGACCCGGCCTCCGAGATCTACGTCCGCCACAAACGCAAGGACTGCGAGGAAGTCGGGTTTCACTCCATCGTCCAGCATCTGTCGGCCAACGTGACCCAGGCGGACCTGGCCGAGCGAATCGCGGATCTGAACGCCGACCCGGCGATCGACGGCATTCTGGTCCAGCTGCCCCTGCCGGCGCACCTGGATGCGCCCAGGATCATCGATCTCATCGATCCGGCGAAAGACGTCGACGGCGTGCACCCGTTCAACATCGGCCGTCTGGCGCTGCGCCGACCGACCCTGCGCTCGTGCACGCCCAAGGGTGTGATGCAGCTGCTGGAGCACACGGGCGTACCCATTCGCGGACTCGACGCGACCGTGATCGGCGCGTCGAATCACGTCGGTCGACCCATGGGCCTGGAACTGCTCCTGGCCGGCTGCACGGTGACCACCGCGCACAAGTTCTCCCGCGACACCGGCGCCGCGGTTGCCGCCGCGGACATCGTGATCGCTGCGGTCGGCAAGCGCGGGCTGGTGCCCGGGGCATGGATCAAACCCGGCGCCATCGTCATAGACGTCGGCATCACCCGCGACGCATCAGGCAAGCTGCACGGCGACGTCCGCTTTGCGGAGGCCGCCGAGCGCGCCAGCTGGATCACGCCGGTGCCCGGCGGTGTCGGGCCGATGACCCGTGTCGCGATGCTGCAGAACACGCTCATGGCCGCGGACGGGCTGGTCGCGGACGGCCCGGTCTCGTGAGACGACTGTTCGTGTCGGATCTGCACCTTGCCGATGCCGACGACGTTCATTTCCGGGCGTTCGCCACGCTCCTCGGCAGCACCCGGGCAGACGAAATCTATCTGCTGGGTGACGTCTGCGAGGTGTGGGTCGGCGACGACGACGATGACCCCCTGGCGCAGCGCCTGGTCGACCTGCTGGCGACGACCGCGCGCCGTGCTCGGGTCTTCGTCATGCACGGAAATCGCGACTTCCTCTACGGCGAGGCCTTCGAACGCGCGTCCGGGGCCACCCTGATCGATGACCCCCACCGACTCGATGACGGCCTGCTGCTCGCCCACGGTGATGCCTTCTGCATCGACGACCAGGCCTATCAGGAGGTCCGGCGGCTGCTCCGCACGCCCGCCTGGCAGGCCGACGTGCTGGCGCGGCCGCTCAGCGAACGCCGGGCGCTGGCGGGGAGCATGCGCGAGCACAGCCAGGTGGCCAACGCCAACAAGGCGGAGAACATCATGGACGTCTCTGCGGACGAGGTGGCCCGGGTCATGCGCGAGCACGGCGCTTCGCTGCTGATCCACGGGCACACCCACCGGCCGGGCATACATCGCAGCGACTGGGGTCGGCGTTTCGTCCTCGGCGCGTGGGAGCGCTGCGGCTGGGCCCTGGAGCAGCGGGGAGAGCGCTTCGAACTGCGCTGCTTCGGCCTCGGGTCAGCGGCCGTGGAGACGCCGGCGCTCACGCTGTAAGGGCCAAATGGAGTGGCGCAGTACACTAGCCCGGCGGACCGCTGTGAAAGCGGAACTCGGCATCCGTCGACGTCACCAGCTCCGCGTCGAGTTCGAGGAATGCTTGCAGACGGTCGCTCGTGTCGCCGCCCGCACAGCGGTGGGCCAGACCCAGGTAGTGGCGGAAGTGGCGGGCCTCGGACGCGAGCAGGCCCCGGTACAGGGTCGCCACCGGTTCCGGGACGACGTCCACGAGGCCGGCGAAGCGCTCGCAGGAGCGCGCCTCGACGACGGCGCCGACGAGCAGCGTGTCGATCAGTCGACCCGGCTCGTCCCGGCGTACCCGGCCCATGAGGGTAGCGGCATAGCGACTCGAGCTGATCTGCCGGTACTCGATGCCGAGTCGCTGCATCAGCGCGTGCACCTGCTCGAAATGGCGCAACTCCTCCCTGGCCAGCCGCGACAGCCGGTACAGCAGTTCCGGTCGATCCACGTAGCGGTAGAGCATGCCGAGGGCCGTCGACGCGGCCTTCTTCTCGCAGTTCGCGTGGTCGACCAGCAGCAGCGGCAGATTGTCCCGGGCTTCGTCGAACCAGCTGGACGGCGTGCGGCACGGCAGGAAGTCGAGGACATCCGTCGCGGCACCGCCACCGGCCAGCGCATTCACTCCGGCGGGATCCGGTAGTTGCGCTCGTACTGAGCCAGAGAGCGCGCATAGAACTCCCGATCCACCAGCACCAGCAACTCCTCGGGGCAGGCGCCGGCGGCTCCGGCGACGAGGCGCACCCCCATGTCGTCGAGGCCCAGCGGCGTATCGCGCCATTGCAGCCTCTGCAACAGCTCATAGGCCACATTGGCCGGGGCGAGGTCCTCGCCGATGGTCATTCCCAATGCCCGCGCCGAGCGGTACAGGCGTGCTTCGTCGACGACTTCCAGCACCGACCCGACCGCGCCGGCACGCAGTTCCAGCAGCCGCTGCCACACGGTCTGCCGCTGGGACGGGTCGAACCCGTTCCACTGCACGATCTCGTGGGCGAAGCGCTTGCAGCCCCGGCAAACCAGGTCGCCGTAGGTGGTCGAACAGATGCCGACACAGGGGGTACGTCTGAGCATGCCTCGTGCTTCTGACCTGTGGATGGCGCGTTCCGTCTGGTGACTGCGGGACAGCCTGACTGCGGCACGGCGCGACCGTCGCAGGCGGCTAACGCGTGGCGCCGAAAGCCAGCCGGAACTGCAGTTTGCGCAGCTGGTTCCGCAGCTGGCGGACATCGCGACTGCCCCAGTCGGCTGCGGGATTGTACAGCAGCCGGTCGAGATCGGCGACGAGCGACGCGGCCTGATCATCGCGCAGCGCGCCGGATGCGGCGATCCGACGAATGAAGGTCGCCGGCGGTTCACCCGGCGCGCGGCGCCAGCCGCTGCCGGCGACCCGCGCACAGAACCTGGAGAAGGCCCGCTCCACCGGATGCCGGGGCGCCGGCCGACGACGCCAGAACAGGACCGCGGCAACGAGCCCCAGGCTCAGGGCGCCGCCGAGCAGCAGCGCGGCACCAATGCGCGCCGGGGTGATCTGGCCGAGCAGCTGCTTCAGCACGTTGCCCTGAAGCTGCGTGTCGTAGCCGATCACCCAGAGATTCCAGCGGTGCTCGAGAGAGTCGGCCCAGAACAGCAGGTCGCGGAATACCGCCAGCCCTTCGAAGCGGGCGCTGGTGAACGCCGACAGACTCGCCCGGTCCTCGGCGGACAGCGCGGCGTTGAGCCCCTGCTCGATGCGGGCGGGCGCTACCGCCGCCGTCGGGTCGACCCGGCGCCAGCCCTCACCCGGCAGCCAGTACTCGGCCCAGGCGTGAGCGTCGTACTGGCGCACCATGACATGACCGGTAACGGGATTGATCTCGCCGCCCTGATAGCCACCCACCATGCGCGCCGGAACGCCGACGCTGCGCAGCATGAAGACCAGCGCGCCGGCGTAGTGAGTACAGAACCCGCGCCGGGTATCGAACCAGAACGCGTCGATGCTGCCACGCTCTTCGAGCGTGGGCGGGCTCAGGGTGTAGAAGTATGGCTGCCGGCGGATCTGCGCCTGCAGTGCACTGACGAAAACCTCCGGGTCATGGCCGGATTCGTTCCACAGATCGGCGGCAAACGCCTGGGTGCGCGGATTGTCGTCCTCCGGGTACCAGGTCTCCCGGCGCCGCAGCATGTCCGGCAGGCCCGCGGCATCGGGATACGGGTCCATGGCCAGGCCCGGGCGAGAGGTCACCCGGTAGCGGAACACCGAGAGCACCGGATCCGGCGCCTCGAGTCGGAAATCGCGGGTCAGCACCACGCCGGGCGTGCGCGCCTCGGGCACGTCGAGCGCGAACAGCCAATCCGACTGGGTGGGTTCCAGGAGGACCTCGTAGTCGACGCTATCGGATCCGGAGCGCGGCCTCGGGCGCGCCGTCGCGTCCCACTCCGGCAGGAGCCCGCCCACCGACCAGGTACCGTCGAGGAACCGCGAGTAAACGAGACCGCGCCAGTACAGCTCCCGGTTCGGCGGCACGGCGCCATCGAACACCACCCTGAAGGCCAGTTCATCCGAGCGGATCAGCTCGGCCACGTCACCGGGCTTCATGCGATCGCTGATCCCCGTGCTGGACGAAGACGGCAACGGCACGGTCCACAGCGGCGCAATCCTCGGAAAAAACAGAAACAGCACGACCGTGAGCGGCAGCGCCTGAAGAATCAGCGAACCGGCGATGCGCAGGCTCTCGAAGGGATTCACCCGGGTGGCGAGCTGGTTCAGTCCGACCATCGCGGCCGTGACCACCGTCACCGCGACGACCTGATACGCCGCCACGGCGATGGACTGATCGAACAGGAACTGGGTGGCGATCGAGAAGTAGCCGAGGAAGATCACGAGGTAGGCGTCACGCCGTCCCTTCATTTCGATCAGCTTGAGCGCGAACGCCAGAATCAGCAGCGATGCTGCCGCCTCGAGGCTGAACAGGCCGACACCGGACAGCACCACCCCGCCCACCGACGACGCCACCAGTACGGCCTTGATCCAGCGCCGCGGATAGTCCCAGCGGCCCTGATAGACGCCGCTGCGCCAGTAGCCGCAGAACAGACACACGGCGATGATCCAGGGCGACAGATGGAAGAGGTACGGAATCACCACGACCACCTGGGCCACCATCAGCAGGGCCAGGCTGTTGCGCGGGATCTGGTAGGCAACGCCGCGCGCCGGCGGTTTGCTGGCTTGCCGGCCGACCGCTATGGAATCAGCTGCCATACAGCGCCAGCTCACGAAGCACCCGCTCGAGATGTGCCTCCCCCACCGCCGGCTTCACCTCGACCTTGCCGAGCCGCAGCCCGAACTCGCGGCCGAGGCGCGCTGCCTGCAGCGCCATGCCGGTGAGCCGCGACAGCCGTTCCTCGAGCCCGCCGCCGACGTCGTCGAGATCGAGCCACAGGCGCGGTTCCATGAAGCTCGCGTAGCGCTTCACCATCAGCTCGTCACCGCGGGCGTAGGAACGCCAGATGATGTGCTTGACAGGATCTCCCGGCTGATAGGCTTTGATGTCGGTGAAGTCTTCGCTGCCCTGCGGATCGATCAGCTGACCTTCGTCCCGGCGTCCGGCCATCAGTTCCGGCAGCTCGCTGAACAGCGGCCGGGGATACACCAGGGCGCGCGCATCCAGGTCCACCCAGGTCCAGGCACGGAGCAGCCCCAGCGGGTAGTAGGTCTCCACCAGCAGACGTCCCGGGTGCAGGTAGCCGCGTCGGCTTCCCTGCACGTAGAGACGCACCAGGTCGGCTTCCTGGTGGTGCAGGTCCACCCACTGCACGATCCCGTCCGGGAAGCCGATCTGGATACCCTCCCGGCCGCGCCGCCCGCGACCGCCATCCTGGGGCCTGACCACGCGGATGCTGAACTCGATGTCTTCGCCGACGAATCCAGGACGCGTACCGGCGAACTCCAGGCGCAGACCGGAGAGATTGCGGAAGGTGTAAAGGATGGTGACCAGGAACACGCTGCCGAGCAGGAAGGCGACCCCGTAGACCAGGCTTGCCTGATAGTTGATGGCCGCGAGCACCAGAAGCAGCAGCAGCCCGCCGAAGACGAACCCGGTGCGCGTGGGGAAGATGAAGACGTTGCGCTGGGACAGCGAGATTTCCGGACTCGGCGGAATGCGCCGGTCGAGCCAGCGCCCGAAGCGGCGGCCGAAGAAGCTGGAACTGGAATCGACCGCCTGGGTCATCGCCAATGCCGGGCGGGTCAGCCGACCACGTCGACGCCGGTCAGCAGCTTCTGCGCCAGCGCCCCGCCACCGTGCCCGGCATAATCCGCCGCTTCCCGCAAACGGTGCTCGACCACGCCTGGAAGAACCGCCTGCACGTCCTCAGGCACCACATGGCTGCGGTCGTGAATCAGCGCCCACGCCCGCGCTGCGTGAAGCAGCGCCAGGGCGCCACGTGGCGACAGCCCGAAGGCGAACTCACCGCCACGGCGGCTGTGCGCGACAAGCCGCTGCACGTAGTCGATCAACGGTTCGGACACTTTGACCTGATCGACCGCATCCTGCAGTTCACTCAGGGCATCGACGTCGAGAATCGGTTGCATACCCGCCAGCGCCCGGCGCCGGTCGCCGCCGCGCAGCAGCTCGCGTTCGGCGTCCGGCTCGGGGTAGCCGAGCTCGATTCGCATCAGGAAACGGTCGAGCTGCGATTCCGGAAGCGGAAAGGTGCCGGCCTGGGTCGATGGGTTCTGCGTGGCGATGACGAAGAACGGCGTCGGCAGCGGTCGGGTCACGCCATCGGCGGTGACCTGATCCTCCTCCATGGCCTCGAGCAGCGCGCTCTGGCTTTTCGGCGTCGCGCGGTTGATCTCGTCCGCCAGCACCACCTGAGCGAACAGCGGGCCTTCGATGAAGCGGAAGTCGCCGCTGTCGCGCTGGAACACCGAAGTGCCGATGATGTCCGACGGGAGCACGTCCGAGGTGAACTGAATCCGGTTGTAGGACAGTCCGAGCGTTCGTGCCAGCGCATGGGACAGCAGCGTCTTGCCCATCCCCGGAAGGTCCTCGATGAGCAGATGGCCGCGCGCCAGCAGACACGCCAGCGCCAGCTTGATCTGCGGCTCCTTGCCGAGCAGCACACCGTTCAGGGCAGCGATGACCGCCGCCACGCGCTCCTTCACGTCACGCGTGGTTGTGGAGATCGATGATGGTCTGATCGTTGCTGCGATCGTCTGCGGGCCCGTTGGTGAAGTCGGCGTCACGGCGCTGTTTCATCTCGTCACTTCTGTTGAACGATAGACGCTCCAGGTAAGAATCGTCTATGTCTCCAGTCACGTATTTGCCGTCGAACACCGAGCAGTCGAATTCGACGATGTCCGGATTGCCCTCGTGCGAGCTCTGGACCAGGTCCTCGATGCGCTGGTAGACCAGCATGTCCGCACCGATGAGCCGACGCACCTGCTCGTCCGTGCGGTTGTAGGCGACGAACTCGTTCGGCGTGGGCATGTCGATCCCGTAGACGTTCGGGTAGCGCACCGCGGGCGCCGCAGACGCCATGTAGACCTTCCGGGCGCCTGCTTCCCGGGCCATCTGAATGATCTGCTGGATGGTGGTGCCGCGAACGATGGAGTCGTCCACCAGCAGCACGTTCTTGCCCTTGAACTCGAGCTCGATGGCGTTGAGTTTCTGGCGCACCGATTTCTGCCGTTCGCTCTGGCCCGGCATGATGAAAGTGCGGCCGATGTAGCGGTTCTTGATGAAGCCTTCCCGGTACTTCACATCGAGCTGATGCGCCAGCGGCAGGGCCGCCGTCCGGCCGGTGTCGGGGATCGGAATGACCACGTCGATGTCGTGGTCGCCGTCGAAGCGCTCGAGAACCTGCGCCGCCAGGTGTTCGCCCATGCGCAGGCGCGATTTGTACACGGAGACCTTGTCCATGATCGAATCCGGACGCGCCAGATAGACGTGCTCGAAGATACACGGTGACAGGGAGGTCTTTGCGGCACAGACCCTGGTGTGCAGCGCCCCGTCGTTGCTGACGAACACGCACTCGCCAGGCGCGACATCGCGGATCAGGTTGAAACCGAGAATGTCGAGGGCCACGGACTCCGAGGCGATCATGTACTCGATGCCGTGCTCACCTTCGCGTTTGCCGAAAACCAGCGGACGGATGCCGTGCGGATCGCGGAATCCGACGATGCCGACGCCAATGATCATGGCCACCGCCGCGTAGGCACCCCGGCAGCGTTCATGAACCCGGCCGATGGCGGCAAAGATGTCTTCCGGGGCGGGCTCGTGGGCGCGTTCGCGCTCCAGTTCGTGGGCGAATATGTTGAGCAGCACTTCGGAGTCGCTGTCCGTGTTCACGTGCCTAAGATCGTCGCGGAACAGGTCCGCCTGCAGCGCTTCGGCATTGGTCAGGTTGCCGTTGTGGGCCAGCGTGATGCCGTAGGGCGAATTCACGTACATCGGCTGGGCTTCCGCGGAACTGGCGGACCCGGCGGTGGGATAGCGCACGTGGCCGATGCCGATGTTACCCACGAGCCGTTGCATGTGCTGCAGATGAAAGACGTCGCGAACCAGTCCGTTGCCCTTGCGCAGGTGGAGCTTACGGCCGTCCGTGGTGACCATCCCGGCGGCGTCCTGACCGCGATGCTGGAGCACCGTCAGCGCGTCGTACATCTGCTGATTCACCGGATAGCTGCTGACGATACCGACAATGCCGCACATGGCTTGGTAGCTTCCTCTATCGCCGCTGGACTGGAGCGCCAGCGGTCCACAAATGCTGGTTACGGGCCACTAGTCACTAGGAATCGAGCCTGCCGAGATCGACGACCCAGTCCTGGGCGCGCCCGAGGAACTCGAGCACGTCCTGCTCGAAGGCTAGCAGTTCGGGCACCAGCACCGACGACTGCCACCATTGGCCGGCCTCTGCGAACTGGCGCAGCGCAATGAGCGCAACGATGCATGCAACCACCCCGCGCGCGCTGCCGAACAGAAATCCGAGGAAGCGGTCGGTACCGGAAAGGCCGGTCGTTTTGACGAGTCTGCCGATCAGCCACTGAGCCACGCCGCCGGCGATCAGAGTGGCCAGGAAAATGACGACGAAGGCCACAACGAGTCGTACCGATTCGTCGGCCAGCTGTCCCGCCATGCGTTCACCAACCGCGGGTGCGAAATACAGCGCGAGGATAAAGGCTGCGAGCCACGATGCAAGGGACAACACCTCTTTTATCAGACCGCGCGCCAGACCGATGAGCGCCGACACCAGCACGACGATGAGAATCACGATGTCGATGCTGGCCATCAGTTCGAGAAAGCCATCACCCGGGCCTGGGTATCGTAGCGGGCGGAGAGTTCTTCCTGCAGCGTCTCGGCGCGTTCGGCGTCGAGCAGGGGCCCGACGGCCACCCGACTGAGTACCTGATCGCCACTCCGGGCGGTGGAGATGAACGCCTCGTAGCCATCCTCGCGCAGCCGCGAGCGAAACCCCTCGGCGTTGGCGGCATCGGCGAAGCTCGCCACCTGAATCGCCCAGACCTCGGTGCTTGCGCTGCTGTCCGAAAGCACCGGCTCACCGAACCGCGTGCCACCCTCCGTGAGGAAGCCCTGGTCGTCGACGCTCTCGCGCAGCGCTTCGACGCGGGCCACGAAATCCGACTCCGGCGCCGTGCGCGCGGCCGGTTGCGGATCCGGCAGCGCGTCTGCCATGGGCAAGGGGGGCAGCTCACGGGCCGGCAGCCCGGCGCCATCGAACAGCATGGGCAGGCAGATTACGCCGAGGGCGAGCAGGAACAGGCTGCCAGTCACTCGGTAGCGGGTTTCCTCTTTCACCGTCGAGAGTCCAGTTCCGGAACGTCGGGCTCGCCCACCCTCGCCTCCTGCCAGCCGACCTGCCGCGCGTCGGCGAACCCGCCGGCGAGAAGATTGCGCACCCGCTCGACGAGGCTGAACGAGCCGAAGGCGAGAATAGCATCTCCCGGCTGGCACAACGAAAGCGCCTGCTCGAGTCCGTCGACAGGATCGCCGGCGGTGACCACGCGCTCATCGGCGCCGAGCCGCGCCGCCAGGTCCGCGGCCGCGAGCCCCCGAGGCCCCGGGGTGGGTACGCATACCCAGGCCCGCACCGCGTCCGCCATGGCGCTGGCTACTCCGGCACTGTCCTTGTCCGCCAGCATGCCGGTCATGGCGACGAACCGCCGTCCCGGCCAGCGCAGCGCGAGCTGCTGACGCAGAAATCCCGCGCCGGCGGGATTGTGCGCGACGTCGACAACCAGCAGCCGTCGGCCAGCCGCCTGCAGCCGCCAGGTTTCACAGCGTCCCGGCATGCGGACGCTGGCCAGAGCCTCGGCCGAGCCCTCGGGCAGCTCGCCGAGCCAGGCCGCCGCTTCCAGCGCGAGCGCACAGTTATGCGGCGCCAGATCGCCACGGCGCAGGCGGTCTGCACGCAGCGTGCCTCGGAAATCCCAGTCGAGCGCTCTTTCAAGCGCGTGGAAGTCCTCGCCGAGGCGGCGCACCGTGCAGGCCAGATCCGTCGCCGCCCGGGTCACCGACCGCGTGACGTCGCGCCCCAGCACCACGTGCTGCCCGCGACGGAGAACACCGGCTTTCTCACGGCCGATACCCTCCAGGTCGTCGCCCAGATAGGCCTGATGGTCGAGGCCGATGGAGGTCACGATGGCAACGTCGGCGGAAACCAGGTTGAACGCATCGAGGCGCCCGCCCAGGCCGACTTCGAGAATCGCCAGGTCGACGGCCGCGCTGCGGAAGCAGCACAGAGCGACCAGCGCGGAAAACTCGAAGTAGGTGAGCGGGATCTGCGATCGGGCTTCCTCCACGGCGGCGAACGCGTCGCACAGCGCACCGTCGTCCACTTCCTCACCGTCGATGCGCACGCGCTCGTTGAAGCGGTGCAGGTGGGGCGACAGCGTCGTGCCGACGCGCAGTCCGGCGCGGATCAGCAGCGTCTCCAGGGCGATGCAGGTCGAGCCTTTGCCGTTGGTTCCGGCCACGATCACCGAACGCGGCGCCGGACGCCGCTCCGGCGCGACGAAACCGAGCCGATCCGCCACCTGACCGACCCGTTCCAGGCCCATGTCGATGCCGAGAGCGTGCACGCCCTCGGCATGGTGCAGCCAGTCGTCCAGGGAGCGCGCGGACTGCCTCATCGACCCTCGGTTGCGCTCACGCAGCGGTTTCGTCCAGGGCGCGCCGGATTTCTGCCGCCTGGGCCTCCAGGCGATCGGGAATGCGCTCCGGCTCGGCCGCGAACTCGGCCATCGTGTTGACCAGCGCGGAGCCCACCACCGCACCGTCGGCGTGCCGGCTCACCGCCCGCGCAGAAGCGCCGTCCTTGATGCCGAAACCGACCATGACCGGCAGATCGGTGAGGCCGCGCAACCAGCGCAGCTTTTCGCCCACCGCGCCGGTGTCCAGATGGTTGGCGCCGGTAGTACCTTTCAGGGACACGTAGTAGACGAACCCCGAGGCTCGCCCGAGAATCATCCGCGCCCGGGATTCCGTGGTGGTGGGCGCCACCAGAAAGATCAAGCTCAGTCGGCGCCGGTTCAGAGCCACCAGGAGGTCGTCGGCTTCCTCCGGCGGCAGGTTCACCATGATCAGGCCGTCGACGCCGGCGGCCTGGGCAGCGCGGGCAAACGGCTCCGCCCCCATGGCCAGAACCGAGTTCAGGTAGCCCATCAGCACCACCGGCGTGGTCGAGTCCTCGCGGCGGAACTCGGAGACGAGGTCGAGGCAGCCGCGCAGCGTCATGCCCTGGGCGAGACCGCGCTCGGACGAAGCCTGAACGGCCGGGCCTTCGGCTTCCGGATCCGAGAACGGCACGCCGAGTTCGAGCACGTCGGCGCCTCCGCGGACCAGCGCATGGAGGGCCGCAACGGTTACCGCCGGCGTCGGATCGCCGGCGGTAATGAAGGTGACCAGCGCCTTGCGTCCCGCCCGGCGCAGGTCCGCCAGACGTCCGTCGAGGCGGCTGACCGGGGTGCCGCTCACAGCTCGATGCCGTCCAGGGCCGCCACGGTCATGATGTCCTTGTCGCCGCGGCCCGACAGGTTGATGACCAGGGACTGATCGCCCGAGAAGTCGCGCGCGTGCTTGACCACCCAGGCGATCGCATGGGCGGTTTCCAGCGCCGGCAGAATGCCTTCGCAACGGTTCAGCAGCCGCAGCGCGTCGAGCGCCTCGTCATCGGTCACCGTGTCGTACTCGGCACGGCCGATATCCTTCAGGAACGAGTGCTCCGGACCGACGCCCGGATAGTCGAGACCGGCAGAGACGGAATGGGTTTCGATGATCTGGCCATCGTCGTCCTGCATCAGATAGGTGCGATTGCCGTGCAGCACACCGACCCGGCCCGCGTTCAGCGGCGCCGCGTGCTTGCCGGTGTCGAGTCCGAGACCGCCCGCTTCCACACCGATCAGGCGCACGTCTTCATCGTCGATGAACGGGTGGAACATGCCGATGGCGTTGGACCCGCCGCCCACGCAGGCGATCAGCGCATCGGGTAGACGGCCGATGGTCTGCAGGCACTGGGCCCGGGTCTCCTGGCCGATCACGGACTGGAAGTCCCGCACCATGGCCGGGAACGGATGGGGTCCCGCCACGGTGCCTATGATGTAGTGCGTGTCGTCGACGTTGGTCACCCAGTCGCGCATGGCTTCGTTCAGGGCATCCTTCAGGGTTCGGGAGCCGGATTCCACCGGCACCACCTCCGCGCCGAGGAGTTTCATGCGGTAGACGTTGAGACTCTGGCGACGTACGTCTTCGGCACCCATGTACACCCGGCACTTGAGACCGAGCCGGGCGGCCACCGTGGCGGTCGCGACGCCGTGCTGACCGGCGCCGGTCTCGGCGATCACGCGCGGCTTGCCCATGCGTTTCGCCAGCAGCGCCTGGCCAACGGTGTTGTTCACTTTGTGGGCGCCAGTGTGGTTCAGGTCCTCGCGCTTCAGGTATATCCGGGCACCGCCGAGCTTTTCGGTGAGACGCTCGGCGAAGTACAGCGGCGTCGGGCGGCCCACGTAGTGTTCGAGGTCCCGCTCCAGCTCCGCCTGAAACTCCGGATCCTGGCGCGCCGCCGTGTAGAGAGCTTCGAGCTCCTCCAGGGCGTGCATCAGAGTTTCCGCCACGAAGCGGCCTCCGTGCTCACCGAAGTGTCCGGCTACGGGCTGATCGTATCGGTTAGCTCCTCGCACGTTTTACCTCACTGACGAATTTCTCGATCCGATCCTGGTCCTTCTCGCCCTTGCGCGGGCCCTCGACGCCGCCGCTCACGTCGACGCCCCAGGGCGCCAGGCGGCGAATGGCCTGCGCGACGTTGTCCGGTGTGAGCCCTCCAGCCAGCACCAGCGGCAGGGAGCCGGGCGCCGGCCACAGTCCCGGGTCGAACCGTTGCCCGGTACCACCTGGAACGCCCGGAACGAAGGCATCGAGGAGCAGGCAGCAGGCGCCCGCGTACTCTCCTTCGATGGCCGCCATGTCCAGCGGTTCCCGGACCCGCAGTACCTTCATGAACGGCGCGTCGAAACTGCGGCAGAAGTCGCCGGATTCGTCGCCGTGGAACTGCAGCACGTCGAGCTCGACCTGATCCAGAACCCGAACCACCTCGGCGGGCGCCGGATCGACGAAAAGCCCCACGCGCTTGACCGCCGTGCCCACCGAGGCGGCGATGCGGGCCGCCGTGGCGACGTCCACCCGGCGCGGACTGACCGGTGCGAAATTCAGGCCGATGGCATCCACGCCCGCGTGCACGGCCGCGTCGGCATCCCTCTGCCGGGTGATGCCACATATCTTGATTCTGGTGATCAGAGGTTCCCTAGGCTGCACTGTTCGGGACCAGGGCCGCCGTGGTGGCGGCGGCAAGCGGCGTAGTCTACCGGAGTCGTCAGAACGGGTCCAAACCTCCCAGCGCCCGCAGCAGCGCCGGCGGCTGCCCCCCGGGAATCCGCTCGTCCGCATAGCGGACGCCCACCAGGTAGAGTCCGTCCGGTGCGGCCGTGGGCCCGATCAGACCGCGGTCGCGACGCCCCAGAACCTCACCGATCCAGGCTTCCGGTCGACGGCCCTCGCCGACCTGGCGCAACGCGCCCGCGAGATTGCGCACCATGTGCAGCAGGAAGGCATTGGCCGTGACGTCGATGACCACGAAACGCCCGGCCCGGCGCACGCTGATCCGGTGGACACAGCGGTGGGCGGACCGTGACTGACAGGCGGCGGCGCGGAAGCTGCTGAAATCCTGCTCGCCGAGCAGGCTCTGGGCCGCGCGGTGCATGGCCTCGTCGTTCAGTTCCCGAACCGGCGTCGCACGGCCAACGAGCAGGGGTGACGGGTAGTCGCTTTCCACGAACAGGTACTGGTAGCGGCGCGCCAGCGCCGAGTAGCGGGCGTGGAAGTCCGCGTCGACCTGCTGCGCCCAGATCACCTTGACCGCCGCCGGCGTCAGGGCGTTGGTACCCAGCGTCCACGCCCTCAGCGGCCGCTCGACCGGCGCGCCGAAGCTCACGACCTGACCAGTGGCGTGGACGCCTGCGTCGGTCCTGCCGGCGGCAGCAATGCGGATCGGATGCGCGGCGATCCGCGACAGGGCCGCCTCCAGCGCCCCCTGCACCGAAGGGGCGTTGGCCTGATACTGGAAACCACGGAAGGCGGCGCCGTCGTATTCGACGCCAAGAGCCAGATGCATCACCGGAGAGCGTTCGCTTCAGACGGCGCTGAGTTCCTCGAGCATGGCCTGGGCGCGCTGCTGCTGGTCCGCATTGCCCTCGGACACGACCTCGGTGAGGATGTCCCGGGCACCGTCCTGATCGCCCATGTCGATGTAGGCCCGGGCCAGGTCGAGTTTGGTGCTGGCGGTGTCGCCGTCGTCTTCGAAATCGAAGGCATCGTCGGCCAGCGTGTCCGCATCGTCGAGATCGAGGTCGAGATCCAGATCGTCCGCGGCCGCTGCTTCGCCGTTCCGATCGCGATCCGGATCGAAATCCATGCCCAGATCGCCACCCAGGGAATCTGCGGCGCTATCCGCGCCGGCCAGATCGTCGAGCTCGAGCTCGAACTCTTCGGTCTGGTCCGGACCGGCGGCCGCCGCCGGCGTCGCCTCGAAGTCGGGATCATCCAGCGCATCTTCGGCGCTGTCGGCCACCTCGTTCGCAGTCGCCTGGTACGCGGTCGGCGGCCCGTCGACGTCGACCACGTCGTCCGTTTCGTCCGTGTCGACGTCCAGCTGCGCGTCGAGATCGACGGTATCAGCCGCCGCCGGTTCGTCTCCGCCGAACTGTTGCGACAGTTCGCGCGCGGTGAGCAGCGCCTCGTCGTCGTCGCAGCGCTGCACCAGCTCCGCCATGTGGGTATCGAAGGCTTCGCGGTCGCGGGTCTCCGCATACAGCTCCAGCAGCTTCAGTCGCACGTCATTGCGGTCGGCATCGTCTTCGAGAACGCCGAGCAGCAGACCGATGGCTTGCGGATAGCGTCCATAGGCGATGTAGATGTCCGCCTCGCCGATGACGTCGCCGGTCTCCGACCCGGTGGCCGCCACCTCGTCATCGTGGTCCTCCACCGCGGCTTCGTCGCCGTCCTCTGCCGGCTGGGTGGCGGAGACCGCGGTCGCTGCGGCGATGGCCGGCTCGCGGCGCATCTGCTGGGGCGCGGGCTCCGACTCGTCCGCAAAGGATACGTCGACCTCGTCCTCCGGATAGAACTCCTCGCTGGCGCGGCGCCGCCGGGCGCTGATCAGCCCGTAGACCAGAAGCAAAACCACAACGCCGGCCGCCCCCCCTAGAACGTACGGGGACTGCCACCAGGCCTGGGAGCCGGAAGCGCTCTGGTTTTGACTCTGGGCAGGATTCGCCTGGGCCTGCTGCATCTCCTGCCGCATGCGCTCCAGTTGAGCCTGCATTTCCGCGATCTGCTGATCACGGACCTCGAGTTGGCGATCCTTCACCGCAATCTGATTGCTCGCGAGTTCCTTCTCTTGAGTCAGCGCCTGGTTGAGATCGGCGATCTCCCGGCTGAGCCGGTCCTGCTCTTCCCGAGCCGCATTGAGCTGCTCGGCGGTCTCCGGATCGGTGCCGCCGGCGACCGAGTCTCCCGCGCCGGCGACGATTCGCAGCTCGCCGTCGCGCCCCTGGGCAGGCGCCGCCGCGCGCTCCGGCGCCCGGGTAGCGTCCACCGGCGCACGCAGGTCGGAGCCGGCGTCGTCGGCCTGGGCCACGCGCCGCTGTTCGGCGCCATCCCTGGCAGGAACCGGTTCGCCGGCGCGCAGCGCGCGCCAGTCTTCGTTCTGCATCGCCACCAGACGGCCGGCGTCGGCATTGCTGACCGAGAGCGCTTCGCTCTCCGAGGGCAGACGCAGGCTGTAGCCGGCCTTCACCAGGTTGATGTTGTCCTTGAGAAACGCGTCCGGATTGAGGCGCTGGATCGCGAGCATGTTCTGCTGCACGCTCACCGACTCGGCGGGCCGGGTTTCCGCGGCGATGGCCCAGAGGGTGTCGTCGCGGTCGGTCATCCGGTACTCGCCGTCCACCACCCCCTGATCGAGGGGCGACGACTGCCGCTGACGCGGCGCGTCGAGCTGCACGCGGGTGCCCGGCGCGGCCGTCGTCCCGGCAGCCCGCGGCCGCTGAACCTGGCCCGCACCGCTGTCCACGTCACGCCCCTGGCTCGGCGCCGATACCGGCGGCGCCGCCGCCGGGCTGAACGTCGGCGGATCCAGCAGCAGGGTGTACTCTTTGAGCAGGCGGCCGTTGGGCCAGAGCACTTCCACGAGGAAGTTGAGATACGGCTCCGTCACCGGCTGGGTGCTGAACACCCGGATGTTGCGCACGCCCGCGGGTCCGAAGGCGACCTCGAAGCGCAGATCGGTGAGGAAGAAGAAGCGTTCGACGCCGACCCGGGCGAAGTCCTCGGCTGACGCCAGAGAAACGATCAATTCGGTGGGCTGCAGCCCCTGAGCGTCGAGCAGCTCGATCTCAGCGGCAAGCTTCTCGTTCAGTGCGGAATCGAGCTCGATCTCGCCGAGCCCGAGCGACCAGCTCGAGGAAGCGGCGCCGAGGAGGATGCCAGCGGCCAGAGCCCTGGCCGATTGCATTGCGCGCAGTCCCTGGCGCGGTAGCCGCCGAGCGCGAGCACGGCGGCATCCGAGCAGATACCTAGGCATAGGCTAGCCCCTTAATGTAATTCACGTCCCGGGGGTCGTTGTCGACCGGTGTCCCTCTCACTGCCTTCGCTGCCGTCCCTGCATGCGCATTCAGATCGATCCACGTCCGTGTGGCCTGGCGTAAGAAGTTAACGCAGAAGCCGCCGCAGATTCTTGCCGTAAGTACCAATTATGACAGTTGTCTCCGCCGCGAATCCATCCTTGCGAGCCCTGCGGGAGCCCATCGCAAGACCATCCTGGCGAGGCATCGAAGCCGACGCCGACGCCGACGACTTTGCCGCTACTCCCATGTTTGTAGCAGAAGTTCGGCGATTTGCACGCTGTTGAGGGCTGCTCCCTTACGCACATTGTCCGATACCACCCACAGGTCGAGACCCCGCGGATGCGAAATGTCCTCGCGAATCCGCCCGACGAACACGGGATCGGTGCCGGCGCCGTCGGTCACGGCGGTGGGATACCGGTTATTCGCGGGATCGTCAACCACCTTCACTCCCGGGGCAGAACGCAACAGCTTCCTCGCTTCGGCGGCCGTGAGTTTCTTCTCGGTCTCGATGTGAACGGCTTCCGAGTGCCCGTAGAACACCGGCACGCGAACGCAGGTGGGATTGACCTGAATGTCCTCGTCTTCGAGGATCTTGCGGGTTTCCCACACCATCTTCATTTCTTCCTTGGTGTAGCCGTTGTCCTGGAACACGTCGATGTGGGGAATCGCGTTGAACGCGATCTGCTTCGGCATCTTGGAGATCTCGATCTCCTTGGTGTTGAGCAGATTGGCCGTCTGACCGGCCAGTTCCCGGACTCCGCCGGCGCCGGCACCGCTCACCGCCTGATAGGTCGCGACGTTGATCCGGGTGATCCGCGCGGCGTCGTGCAGCGGCTTCAGAGCCACCACCATCTGAATCGTCGAGCAGTTCGGATTGGCGATGATGTTGCGCTGCTTGTACTCTTCGAGCCGGTGCGCGTTGACCTCCGGCACGATCAGCGGCACGTCCGCGTCGTAGCGGAATTTGGACGTGTTATCCACCACCACGCAGCCCGCCGCCGCGGCCTTCGGCGCGAAATCCGCCGAGAGGTCGCCGCCGGCGGAAAACAGCCCGATCTGCACCTTCGAGAAGTCGAACTGGTCCAGCCGCTCCACCTTCACCGACTTGCCGCGGAACTGCAGGCGTTTGCCCTCCGACCGCTCGCTGGCCAGCAGGTACAGTCTGGCCACCGGAAACTTGCGCTCCTCGAGGATTTCGCGCAGAGCTTCCCCGACGGCGCCGGTGGCCCCGGCGATGGCTACGTTGACTTCCTTCATGTCGAATCCTCCAGAGCGTCGAGCACGCGGTCACCCATGGCGCGCGTGCCGACCAGATGCAAAGCGCCCGCGGCGCTCTTATCAATTGAGCCCGCGGCGCTCTTATGAATTGAGCCCGCGGCGCTCTTATGAACTGAGCCCGCGGCGTCCATGATGTCGGCGGTGCGATAGCCGTCGGCGAGCACGCGATTGACGGCGGTCTCGATGGCTTCTGCCGCCGCCGGGGCGTCCAGGCTGTAACGGAACATCATGGCCACCGAGAGTATGGTCGCCAGGGGATTGGCCTTGTCCTGACCGGCGATATCCGGCGCGGATCCGTGCACCGGTTCGTACATGCCCTTGCCGTCGCCGGCCAGCGACGCGGACGGCAGCATGCCCAGAGATCCGGTGAGCATGGCGGCCACATCGGACAGGATATCGCCGAACATGTTGCCGGTGACGACGACGTCGAACTGCTTCGGGGCGCGCACCAGCTGCATGCCGGCGTTGTCCACGTACATGTGCGAGAGCTCCACGTCCGGGTAGTCCTTGCCTACCCCGGTGACGACCTCGCGCCACAGCTGGGTGACCTCGAGCACGTTGGCTTTGTCCACCGAGCAGAGCCGTCGCGAGCGCTTGCGCGCCAGCTCGAACGCCACCCGGGCGATGCGGTCGATCTCGTGCTCGGAGTAGACGTAGGTGTTGAAGCCGCGGCGCTCGTTGTTGACCGTTTCGATGCCGCGCGGCTCGCCAAAGTAGATTCCACCGGTCAGCTCGCGGACGATGAGAATGTCCAGATCCGCAACCAGCTCCGGCTTCAGGGAGGATGCGCCCGCCAGCGGCGCGAACAGCAGTGCCGGACGCAGATTGGCGAACAGACCGAGCTCCGAGCGCAGCCCGAGCAGGCCGCGCTCGGGACGCTTCAGGGTCGGCAGATCGTCCCACTTCGGCCCGCCGACGGCGCCGAGCAGCACCGCGCGGGCTGTCCGGGCCAGGCCCAGGGTCTCGGCGGGCAGCGGGCTGCCGGTCTGGTCGATGGCGATCCCACCGACCAGCCCTTCGGTCAGCGCCAGAGGAACGCCGAAGCGCGCCGCCACCGTCTCCATGACGGTTCGCGCCACCGCCACCACCTCGGTGCCGATGCCGTCGCCCGGCAGAACAAGAATTTCCTTTGTTTTAGTCACTTACAGATCCTTTCTAAATCAGAAATGACTATTTCACCGGGGCGTCGCGGAGGAACAGCCAGGGCATGGCGTCGCGGTGCCGACGTTCGTAGGCGTGAATGGCCTCCGCCTCCGCCAGGGTCAGGCCGATGTCGTCGAGCCCTTCGACGAGCATCTTCTTGCGCTGCGGGTCGATCTCGAAGCCGAACGCGCGGCCGTCGGGCAGCGTCACCCGCTGGGCCGGCAGGTCGACGGTCAGGGAGAGCCCGCCCGGCGCCCGGGCCAACTCGAACAGTTCGTTCACCTGCTCGTCGGGCAGGCTGATCGGCAGCACGCCGTTCTTGAAGCAGTTGCTGTAGAAGATGTCGGCGAAGCTTGGCGCCAGAACGCAGCGGAAACCGTACTCGGCCAGCGCCCAAACCGCGTGTTCGCGACTCGATCCGCAGCCGAAGTTGCGCCCGGCGAGCAGCATCTGGGCGTCCTGGTACTCGGGCTGGTTGAGCACGAAGGTCCGGTTCAGGCGGCGCTCGTTCGGCGTCATGCCGATATTGCCCTCGTCCTCGAAGCGCCAGGCATCGAACAGGTAGTCGCCGAACCCGCTGCGATGGATCGACTTCAGAAACTGCTTGGGAATGATCTGGTCGGTGTCGACGTTCGCGCGCTCGAGGGGCGCCACGACGCCGGTGACGACGGTCAGGGGCTTCATAGCTGGTTTCTCACGTCGATGAAGTGTCCGGCCACCGCGGCAGCGGCGGCCATGGCCGGACTGACCAGATGGGTACGCCCGCCATGGCCCTGGCGGCCTTCGAAGTTTCGATTCGAGGTGGACGCGCAATGCTCGCCGGGCGCCAGCCGGTCCGGGTTCATCGCCAGGCACATGGAACACCCCGCGGCGCGCCACTCGAAGCCGGCATCGACGAAGATCTGCGCCAGACCCTCCGCTTCCGCCTGGGCTTTGACCAGCCCGGAACCGGGTACCACCATGGCCTGTTTGACCGTGCTCGCCACGCGCCGGCCCTTGACCAACGCGGCGGCGAGGCGCAGATCCTCGATGCGGGAGTTGGTGCAGGAACCGATGAATATGCGGTCGAGCTTGACCTCGGTGATCGGCTGATTCGCCGCCAGACCCATGTAGGCGAGCGCCCGGCGCACGCCTTCCGCGGTCGCCTCGTCCGCCATGGCGTCCGGGTCCGGCGTTGCCCCGCTGATCGGCACCACCATCTCCGGCGAGGTGCCCCAACTCACCTGGGGCTCGATCTCCCGGGCCAGCACCTCGATCCGGGCGTCGAAGTGCGCCTGCGGATCGGACACCAGCGTGCGCCAGTAGGCCTCCGCACGGTCCCACAGCGCTCCGGCGGGCGCGAACGGCCGCCCGTGCACGTACTCCAGGGTGACCTCGTCCACGGCCACCATGCCGGCCCGGGCACCGGCTTCGATGGCCATGTTGCAGACGGTCATGCGCCCCTCCATGGACAGCGCGCGCACCGCTTCGCCGGTGAATTCGATGGTGTGTCCGGTGGCGCCCGCGGTGCCGATGCGACCGATGATGGCAAGGATGAGGTCCTTTGCCGTGACCCCCGATTGCAGGGAGCCCCCCACCTCGACGCGATAGTTCCGGGCTTTCTTCTGTACCAGGGTCTGGGTCGCCAGAACGTGCTCGACATCGGAGGTGCCGATGCCCTGCGCCAGGGCACCGAAGGCGCCGTGGGTGGACGTGTGCGAGTCGCCGCAGACGATGGTCATGCCCGGCAGGGTCGCGCCCTGCTCCGGCCCCATGACGTGGACGATGCCCTGGCGCGGGTCGCGGATGTCGAACTCGGTGATTCCGTAGCGCTGGCAGTTGCGATCCAGCGTCACGACCTGCTCCAGCGCGACCGGGTCGTCGATGCCGTCGAGTCCCAGTTCGCGCCGTTCGGTGGGTACGTTGTGATCCGGGGTCGCCAGGTTCGCGGCCACCCGCCAGGGCACCCGCCCGGCCAGCGCCAGGCCCTCGAATGCCTGGGGCGAAGTGACCTCGTGCAGCAGTTGCTGGTCGATGTAGAGCATGGTCTGTCCGTCGGCACGCTCGCCGACCACATGGGCATCCCAGACTTTGTCGTAGAGGGTCGTCGCCGCCACGGCAGGCTCCTTGCGCGGAAAATTGCTCGCTGAAGTGCGGCATGGTAGAAGTCACCGTTGAATAACACAAATTCATTCCTGTTATTGATTGCATTCCAAAATGGAATCTACAAAACGCTGAGACCGCGTTTCGCAGACAGTGGAAAAACAATGCCGCTCGCTGACCGTCAGTGAACATCAATGAACTCGAAGCCTTTATGGCGGTGGCCGACTGCGCCTCGTTCTCCCGGGCGGCCGAACGCCTGCACCTCACCCAACCGGCGGTGAGCAAACGGATCCGGGCCCTCGAGTCCACCCTGCAGTGTCGGCTCTTCGACCGCGTCGGACGCCGCATCTACCTCACCGACGCCGGCCGGCTGCTGCTGCCGCGGGCGGAGGGCATGCTGCGGACCCTTGTCGACACCCGGCGCGAGCTCAAGGACCTGGACCGGCAGGTGGCCGGCGAACTCGGGCTCGCGACCTCCCACCACGCCGGCCTGCACCGTCTGGCGCCTGCTCTGCGGACCTTCATCCGCCGCTACCCGGACGTGCAGCTGGACATCCGCTTCGAGGACTCCGAGAACGCTCACGACCTGGTGCGCCGCGCGGAAACCGAAATCGCCGTGGTGACGCTGAATCCCAGGGGCGACCCGGACCTGACCTCGCAGGCACTGTGGGAGGATCCGCTGGACTTCGTGGTCTCGGAGGATCACGAACTGGCCGGCCAGGGCCCTGTCTCCCTCGCCCGCCTGGCCGCATCCCAGCCGGTCCTGCCGGGTCTGTCGACGTACACCGGCCGGATCGTCGTGGAGGCGTTCGCCGCGGCCGGCATCGCCCTGCGCCCGAACCTGGCCACGAACTACCTGGAAACCATCGCCATGCTGGTCAGCATCGGCCTGGGCTGGAGCGTGCTGCCGCGGACGATGATCCGACCGCCGCTGGTGGCGCTGACCACACAGGCGCCGCCCCTGGCCCGCCGCCTCGGCTTCGTCACCAACCCGAGCCGGACCCTGTCGAACGCAGCGCGGGCGTTCCGCGACGTGCTGCTGGAGGAACGGACGCCGGCCGCACCGGCCGACGCGGCGGGCGGCGCAGCTCAGGACGACTGAGGTACCTGGGCGCGGTAGCGCATCAGCTGGTCCATCAGCACCAGTGCGACCATGGCTTCGGCAATGGGCACGGCGCGGATGCCGACGCAGGGATCGTGGCGCCCCTTGGTCACGACTTCCACCTCGTGGCCGTGCACGTCCACGGAGCGGCCCGGCGTGGTCAGGCTGGAGGTCGGCTTCAACGCCACCCGGGCAATCAGATCCTGGCCGCTGCTGATGCCGCCGAGCACGCCGCCGGAGTGGTTGCTGAGAAACCCGTCGCCCGACATCTCGTCCCGATGTTCGGTGCCGCGCTGACGCACCGCGGCGAAGCCATCGCCGATGCCCACGCCCTTGACCGCGTTGATGCTCATCAGCGCGCCGGCGAGCTCCGCGTCGAGCTTGCCGAACACCGGCTCTCCCAGGCCGACCGGCATGCCACTGGCCACCACGCACACCTCGGCGCCGATGGAGTCGCCGTCGCGGCGCAGCTGATCGATGAGCCCGGCGATGGCCTCGAGACGCTCGGGTTCGGGGCAGAAGAACGGATTGTCGTTCACCGCGTCGAGATCGACGGGCTCGAAGCTGAGGTCGCCGATGGCCGAGAGATAGCCGCGGATGCGGATCCCGGCGTGCTCGGCCAGGTACTTGCGGGCGATGCCGGCGGCCGCCACACGCATGGCCGTTTCCCGTGCCGAGGCTCGGCCGCCTCCTCGGTAGTCGCGAATCCCGTACTTCTTCTGATACGTGAAGTCTGCGTGAGAAGGGCGATATACCTCTTTGATATTGCTGTAGTCTTTGCTCTTCTGATCGACGTTCTCGATCACCAGACCAATGGGAGTTCCGGTGGTGGTGCCCTCGAACACCCCGGACAGAATGCGCACCTGGTCGGGCTCGTCGCGCTGGGTGGTGTACTTCGACTGTCCGGGCCGTCGACGGTCGAGATCACGCTGCAGGTCGGCCTCGGACAGCGCCAGTCCGGGCGGGCAGCCGTCCACCACGGCGCCCAGCGCCGGGCCATGACTCTCGCCGAAGGTCGTCACCGTAAACAGCTGTCCGAACGTGTTACCCGCCATGCCTGGCCGCCCCTGCCGCTGGCGATCGCGAACGCGATCGCCAGCGCGAAGTATGGGAACGCGACCACAGCGGCGCAAGCCAGTTGCCTGTCAGCGTGGCGCCGCCGTTCCCCAGAGCAGGAACACGCCCTCCCCGCCCGCGGGCAGTTCCGGCCAGATGAATTCGGTGTGCGGGTAGCGGGCAAGCAGCGCCGGCGCGCTCGCCCCCACCTCGCAGACCAGCGCGCCCGCAGCATCCAGCCGTTCGGGCAACGCGGCGATGATGCGCGCCACCAGATCGAGTCCGTCGGCGCCGCCGGCGAGACCGCCGACGGGTTCGTGCCGGTACTCGTCCGGCAGCGCCGCCATGTCGGTGGCATCGACGTAGGGCGGATTGCTGACGATCAGATCCCAGCGCGCGTCCGGCAGGTCCTCGAACAGGTCCGAGCGCGTCACGCGGACCCGCGAGCCCAGCGCGTGCAGGGCGACGTTGCGCTGCGCCAGATCCGTCGCGCCCGGATCCACATCCACCAGATCGACCTGCGCTTCCGGAAACGCCAGCGCCCCAGCGATACCGATGCAGCCGCTGCCGCAGCACAGGTCGAGAATGCGCGTGGGCGGCTGCCGCAGCCACGGTGTGAATCGAGCCTCGATCAGAGCGCCGATGGGCGAGCGCGGAATGACGATCTGCGGATCGATGAGGAACTCGTGACCCGCGAAGCGACAGCGGCCGAGCAGGTAAGCCAGTGGTACGCGCTCGCTGATGCGGCGCTCGAGCAGTTCCCCGACGCGCGCCTCGGCGGCATCGGCTACGCGTCGGCCCAGCACGGTTCGATCGTCCGGCAGTCCCGTGACGTGCAGCACCAGCGCCACGGCCTCGTCCCAGGCACTGTCGAATCCGTGGCCGAACACCACGCCGGCCGCGGCGAGCCGCTTGGCGGAACGATCCACGAGTTCGGCGACGTCAGTCACGCTGGCGGTAGACCACTCCGGGCACGACGATCTCAAGCCGCGGGCGCGTCATGCCCGGCCGTGGCAGCAGGGTGCCGGCGCCGAAGGGCGCCACGGAGAAGCGCTCACCGGGCGCGCCCTCCATGCCGGCGGACAGCGCCTCGACCGCGGTTTCGGCACAGCGCTGCGACGCCGCGAGCAGCACGTCGGCCGCGCCGGAACCGTAGAGATGGCAGACCAGATACAGCGGCTGGCCGGCGAAACGCTCGAGGCCGGGTGCCAGTTCTCCGAGGGCCGTGCGCGCCGCGGCATCGATGCTGCCGTCCGCCGCCGGGGCGGTGGTCTCGATGACGGCCCAGCCGCGCTCCGCGAGACGCCGCGCGAGCAGCACGTCGGGCTCGAGACCCACTCGACCCTGGGGCTCGAGGAAACGCAGGTGCACGTAAACGCGCTGATTGCCCCGCTCGATGGCGTACAGCGCCACCAGATGTCCCTGCCACTCACTCGCCTGGTAGATCTGATTGGTATCCGGCCCGTAGAGCGTGGCGTCGTTGAACACCTGGTTGGCCCAGTCGTTGCTGCGGCCGCAGCCGCGGCCCTGGCAGCGGAACAGCAGGTCGCTGCCGAGCTGCTCGGCGTAGTGCGCCACCGCATCCCGGACCGATACCCCATCGGGAAGGCGATAGGTCACGGACTCGAGGGTCGAGTCGACGCGCAGCAGGTCTTCGATTCGCAGGTCCCGGCGGATCCGATCGACCCGGCTCATGACGAAATCGCGCGGCCGCACTTCTTCGTCGCGGCGGTAATCGACGATCCAGGCGCGCGGGTAGCGCTCCAGGCCGAAGGGATCCCGGCTCCCGGGCACGTCGGCTGCGGCGGCGCTCGCAATCGGCGCGATCAGCAGCCCGAGCAGCAGCCAGAGCCGCAAGGAGGCAAGGCTGCGGATCATCTCAGCACTCGAGAAGATCCACGAGCAGCCGGTTCATCCGATCGACGTAGGCGGCGGCATCCGGCAGCGGCGCGCCGCCGGCGAGGCTCGCCTGATCGAACAGCACCAGAACCAGATCGGCGAAACGGTCTTCGTCGGCTTCCGCTTCGAGGCGCTTCAGCAGCGGGTGTTCGGCGTTGTACTCGAACTGCGGCTTGCTTTCCGGCAGCGTCTGACCGCTCGCCTCCATGATGCGCCGCATCTGCGGTCCCAGGCTGTACTCGCCGAGCACCAGACACGCCGGTGAGGATTTCAGCCGCTTCGACGGACGCACCTTTTCGACCCGATCCGCCAGTACGGCAGCGATTCGCCGGGTCAGGGGGGCATCCTCAGCGTCGTCGTCCCGGTCCTCGGTTTCCGCCGTGGCCTCTCCGGGCAGCGTCAGATCCGCCCGGGTGATGTCCTGGAAGCCTTTGTCCTTGTAGTCGGACAGATTGCCCATCAGCCATTCGTCGATGCGGTCGTGAAGCAGCAGCACCTCGATGCCACGATCCTCGAAGATCTCCAGATGGGGGCTGTTGCTTGCAGCTTCGAATGAATCCGATACCAGATAGTAGATCTGTTCCTGACCCTCGACCATCCTGTCGAGGTAATCGTCCAGGCTGACGCGCTGTCTGCGGCCCTCCTCCCCCTTCACCCTGGAGGAACAGAATCGCAGCAGTCTGGCGATGGCCTCGCGATTGCCGAAGTCCTCGCCGGCACCCTCCTTGAGCGCCTCGCCGAACTCGTCCCAGAAGGTCACGTAGTCGTCGGGGTGCTTGTCAGACAGGGTCTGCAGCATGGACAGCGCGCGTTTGCTGAGCGCCGAGCGGATGCTGTTGACCCGCTCGTCCTCCTGCAGAAGCTCCCGCGACACGTTCAGCGGCAGGTCGGCGCAATCCACCACCCCCTTGATGAAGCGCAGGTACAGGGGCAGGAACTGTTCCGCCTGATCCATGATGAACACGCGCTGCACGTAGAGCTTCAGTCCGCGCGGCGCTTCCCGGTTCCACAGATCGAACGGCGCACGCCCGGGCACATAGAGGAGGCTCGTGTACTCGAGCTTGCCCTCCACCTTGTTGTGACTCCAGGTGAGCGGATCCTCGAAGTCGTGGGATACGTGCTTGTAGAAGCTCTTGTACTCGTCGTCCGAGATGTCGGTGCGGGCGCGCGTCCACAGCGCCTTGGCGGAGTTGACGACTTCGTACTCGACCTCGGTCGATTCGGCGTCGGCCTCGGCCTCCCGGGCCATCCGCACCGGCACAGCGATGTGATCCGAGTAGCGGCGGACGATGCTGCGCAGACGGAAGCCGTCGGCGAAATCCCGGGCGTCGGCACCGAGGTGCAGCGTCACCTCCGTGCCGCGCGGCAGGTCGGCGGCATCCTCTACGGAAAAGCTGTCCTCGCCCCGTGACTTCCACAGCGTACCCTCGTCGCTGCCCGCGCCGCGGGTGCGCACCAGCACCTCGTCCGCCACCATGAAGGCGCTGTAGAAGCCGACGCCGAACTGACCGATCAGCGCGGCATCCTTCTTCTGGTCGCCGGAAAGCCGGGTCAGGAACTCAGCGGTGCCGGAGCGCGCGATGGTGCCGAGATTGTCGATGACCTCCTGCCGCGTCATGCCGATTCCGTTGTCGCGAATCGTCAGCGTGCCCGCATCGGCGTCGAAATCGATGGTGATGGCGAAATCGCTGTCGTCGCCGATCAATTCGGGTTGCTCGATCGCGCGGAAACGGAGCTTGTCGATGGCGTCGGAAGCGTTGGATATCAGCTCCCGCAGAAAGATGTCCCTGTTCGAGTACAGGGAGTGAATCATCAGCTTGAGAAGCTGTCGGGCTTCGGTCTGGAATCCGTAGGTCGCGCCGTTGCCGGCCGCGTCGGTCTCTGCGGTGTTCTCTGCTGCCATTGGCTGTCCTCTGAGCGCGAATCCACGTCTCCGCGGGGCCGTGACTGTGGCTCCCGCGGACCTGATGCTCAGGCGGTTATGGGGTCGGCGCCGACGAAATCAAGACCAACCGGTGACCTCGGCCAGCGCGTCGCCGATGTCGGCCAGGCTTTCCACGGTGCGCACGCCGGCGGCGTTCAGCGCCGCGAACTTGTCCTTCGCCGTCCCCTTACCGCCGGCGATAATGGCGCCGGCATGGCCCATGCGCTTGCCCGGCGGTGCGGTCACGCCGGCGATGTAGCCCACCACCGGCTTGCTGACGCTGCTCCGGATGAACTCCGCCGCTTCCTCTTCTGCGGTGCCGCCGATCTCGCCCACCATGACGATGGCCTCGGTCTCCGGGTCCTGCTCGAGCAGCGCGAGAATGTCGATGAAGTGACTGCCGGGAATCGGGTCACCGCCGATACCGACGCAGGTGCTCTGACCGTACTTGCGATCCGTGGTCTGCTTGACCGCCTCGTAGGTCAGCGTCCCGGATCGGGAGACGATACCGACCTTGCCCGGCAGGTGTATCTCGCCCGGCATGATGCCGATCTTGCACTCGCCGGGGGTGATCACACCGGGACAGTTCGGTCCCACCAGCCGGGTACCGGTGACGTCGATGGCGGCCTTCGCGTAGAGCATGTCCAGGGTCGGGATGCCCTCGGTGATGCTGACGATCAGTTCGATTCCGGCATCCAGCGCCTCGAGCACCGAATCCTTGCAGAAGGGCGCCGGCACGTAGATCACCGATGCCGTCGCGCCGGTGGCGTTCACGGCATCCTTGACGGTGTCGAACACCGGCAGGCCGAGATGCTCTGAACCGCCCTTGCCCGGCGTGACGCCGCCGACCAGCCTGGTACCGTACTTGAGCGCCTGCTCGCTGTGCAGCGTGCCCTGCGAGCCGGTGAAGCCCTGGCAGATGACCTTGGTGTTCTTGTCGACCAGAATGCTCATGCCTTACCCCCTGCAGCTTCCACGGCCCGTTCCGCAGCATCGGCCAGACTCTTCGCGGCGATGATGTTGAGTCCGGAGTCGGCCAGGCGTTTGCGCCCCGCCTCCGCGTTGTTGCCCTCGAAGCGGACCACGACGGGCACCTTGACGCCCACCTCCTCCACGGCACCGATGATGCCGTCGGCAATCGTGGCGCAGCTGACGATGCCGCCGAAGATGTTGATCAGCACGGCCTTCACGTTGGCGTCGGAGAGGATAATCTTGAAAGCTTCCGATACCGTCTCCTTGGTGGCGCCGCCGCCGACGTCGAGGAAGTTCGCCGGGTTGCCGCCTTTGGTCTTGACCAGATCCATGGTGCCCATGGCGAGACCGGCCCCGTTCACCATGCAGCCGATGCTGCCGTCCAGGGCGACGTAATTGAGGCTGTGCTCGGCGGCCTCGGCTTCGCGCTCGTCCTCCTGGCTCGGGTCATGCATCGCAGCGACTTTCTTCTGCCGGTACAGCGCGTTGTTGTCGACGTTCACCTTGGCATCCAGGCAGTGGATGTCGCCGGCGCTGGTGATGACCAGCGGGTTGATCTCCAGCAGAGAGCAATCCAGTTCCTCAAATAGTTTTGCCAACCCCATGAAAAGATTGGTGAATTGCTTGATCTGATCACCCTTCAGGCCGAGCGCGAATGCGAGCTGGCGCCCCTGGTAGGGCTGCGCTCCCACGTACGGATTGATGGTGGCGCGGAGAATCTTCTCCGGCGTCTCCTCCGCGACCTTCTCGATCTCCACCCCGCCCTCGGTGGACGCCATGAACACCACCCGGCGGCTGCCGCGGTCGACGACCGCGCCGAGATACAGCTCGGTCGCGATATCCGTGCAGCTCTCGACGTAGATCTTGGCGACCGGTTGACCGTGCTCGTCGGTCTGGAAAGTCACCAGGTTCTTGCCGATCCACTGGTCGGCGAACGCGCGCACCGCGTCGAGGCTGTCGACGAGCTTCACCCCGCCGGCCTTGCCGCGTCCGCCGGCGTGGACCTGGACCTTCACCACCCAGCGGTCACCGCCGATCTTCTTCGCCGCGGCCACTGCTTCGTCTGCCGTATCCACGGCAAAGCCGTCGGATACCGGCAGTCCGTACTCCTTGAAAAGGCTCTTGGCCTGGTACTCGTGTAGATTCATCAGCTTTCCAGTCGTTATTAGCGTTTCTTGCGGTTGACCATGTGGATGGCGTGGCCGGCGACACCCAGGGCGGCCTCGTGCACGGCCTCGGACAGGGTCGGATGCGCGAACATGGTCAGGCCGAGATCCTCGGCGCTGGCATCGAATTCCATGGCGATCACCGCCTGAGCGATGAGCTCGGACGCCTGGGGTCCGAGCACGTGCACGCCGAGAATCCGGTCGGTTTCGGCGTCCGCAAGGATCTTCACCATGCCGTCGGTGTCATTGGACGCGAGCGCGCGGCCGTTTACCGAGAACGGGAAGCTGCCGACGTTGTAGGCATCTCCGCTGGCCTTGAGCTGCTGCTCGGTCTGTCCGACCCAGGCGACTTCCGGATGGGTGTAGATCACCGAGGGAACCGTCTCGTAGTTCACCAGCGGCTTCTGGCCGGCTATGCGCTCGGCCACCATGACGCCCTCCTCCATGCCCTTGTGCGCGAGCATGGGCCCACGGACCACGTCACCCACGGCGTACACGTTGGGCGCGTCGGTGGCGCACAGGTCGTTCACGTAGAGATAGCCGCGCTCGTCGAGATTCACCCCGGAATCCGGTGCAAGCAGGCCTTCGGTATACGGCCTGCGGCCGACGGCGACGATGAGCTTTTCCACGTCGAGGGTCTGATCGCCGTCCTTGTCCTTGTAGGCGACGCTGACCTTCTTGCCTTTCACCTCGGCGCCCGTCACCCGGCAACCGAGGCGCACGTCGAGATCCTGACCGCGGAAGATCTTCAGCGCATCGCGGGAGATCCGCTCGTCTGCCATCGGAAGAAATTCGTCCAGCGCTTCCAGCAGCACCACTTCCGAACCGAGTCTGGCCCAGACGCTGCCGAGCTCGAGTCCGATGATGCCCGCGCCGATCACCCCCAGCCGCTTCGGCACCTCATCGAATTCGAGCGCGCCGGTTGAATCGACGATCATGGTGCCGTCGACGGGTGCCGGCGGGATGTCCACAGGTACCGAGCCGGCCGCCAGAATCACGTGTTCGGCCTGCAGCACTTCGGTTTTGCCCTTCCCGGTCGACGAGTGCGGCGTGAACTCCACCTGACGTCCGGCCAGCAGCTTGCCGGAGCCGGCCAGCGAGGTCACGCCGTTGCCTTTGAACAGCTGCGGGATGCCGCCGGTGAGCTTCTTCACCACGTCGTCCTTCTTCGCCATCATGGTCGCGACGTCGACGGAGACCTTGCCGGTCTTGATGCCCACTTCGGCGAATCCGTGCTGGGCCTCGGAGAACTTGTGTGAGATGTCGAGCAGCGCTTTCGACGGGATGCATCCCCAGTTGAGGCAGGTGCCGCCGAGGACCGGTTTGTCGTCCTTATCGAGTGATTTGTCGATGCAGGCGGTCTTCATCCCCAGTTGAGCACAGCGGATGGCGGCGTGGTAGCCCGCAGGGCCGGCGCCGATGACGATGACGTCGTACTTTTCGCTCATATCAAAGCTCCAGGAGAATTCGCGCAGGGTCTTCGAGCATGTCTTTGATCGCAACAAGGAAGCGCACGGCTTCCTGTCCGTCGATGAGCCGGTGGTCGTAGGACAGGGCCAGATACATCATCGGCCGAATCACAACCTCCCCATCGACCGCCATCGCCCGCTCCTCGATCTTGTGCATGCCGAGGATACCGGTCTGGGGCGGGTTGAGAATCGGCGTGGACAGCAGCGAGCCGAAGATTCCGCCGTTGGAAATGGTGAACGTGCCACCGGTCATGTCGTCGATGCCGAGTTTGCCCTCCCGGGCGCGCGTGCCGTAGTCGTTGATCTGATCCTCGATCTGAGCGAGTCCGAGCGCGTCGGCATCGCGCACTACGGGTACCACCAGCCCGCGATCCGTGGACACCGCCACGCCGATGTCGTAATAGCCGTGGTAGACGATGTCGTTGCCGTCGATGGAGGCATTGACCGACGGGAACCGCTTGAGCGCTTCCACCGAGGCGCGCACAAAGAACGACATGAAGCCGAGTCGGGTACCGTTGTGACGTTTCTGGAAGTCGTCCTGGTACTTCTTGCGCAACGCCATCACGGCCGACATGTCCACTTCGTTGAAGGTGGTGAGCATGGCCGCGTTCTGCTGTGCTTCCACCAGGCGCTTGGCAATGCTGGCGCGCAGACGCGTCATCGGTACCCGGCGCTCGACGCGATCGCCGGTGAACGCCGGCAGGTCCGCGTCCGACGGTGCCTCGGCGCGCGCCGGAGCCTTGGCCTGAGCGGCATCGGCTTTGGCGGGCGCCGCGCCACCGCTGCCGCTGGCGGCGTTCGCCACATCCTCTTTGGTGATGCGGCCGTCGCGGCCGGAGCCACGCACGCGACTCAGATCCACGCCGCGCTCCTCGGCCAGTTTCCTGGCAGCAGGACTGGCGCTGGCGGCAGAATTGGCGCTGGCGGCGCCGGGCTCCTTCGAGTCGGACCGGGCTGGTGCCTCAGCCGCTGCGGCGCTGCCACCCGAATCGTCGGCGCCGCCGGCGTCGGCTTCGACCTCGCCGGCTTCGAACCGACCGATCACCTGCTCACTCTCGACCGTCTCGCCCTCGCCGACCGTGATCTCGACGAGCGTTCCGTCCGCGGGCGCCACGACCTCGAGCACGACCTTGTCGGTCTCGATCTCTACCAGCACCTCGTCGCGGCGGGCACTGTCACCCGCCTGCTTCAGCCATCCGGCGACCGTGCCTTCGCTGATCGATTCCGGGAACGCCGGCGCTTTGATATCCGTGGTCATGTATCAGATCCTTGTTTTTGCATCGGCCGACACCCGGCAAAACCAACAGCCGCTGAATCGCGTCCTTGCGCCACGCGCCGGCCCCTGCGCCGGTACGTCCGCTCCTCAAACCTCCCCGGCCTCAAACCTCCCCGAAGAGGGCTTCCTCCACCAGCCGGTTCTGACGCTGGATGTGCGTCCCCGGGTGCCCGCCAGCGGGCGCAGCAAAGGGCTCACGGCCGGCATAGCTCAGGTAGATGGATTCATTGTGCCGGAGTATCACCCGTCGCATGTGATGCTGACTGGCGTACCAGGCGCCCTGGTTCATCGGCTCTTCCTGGCACCAGATGACGTCCTTGAGGTTCCGGTACGGCTCGATCACCGACTCGAGTTCCGCCTCAGGAAACGGGTACAGCTGCTCCAGGCGGACGATGGCGACGTCTGTCAGGCCCTTGTCACGGCGCTTTTCCAGCAGCTCGAAGTAGACCTTCCCGCTGCACAGCACCAGGCGTTCCACACCGGCCGGGTCGATGTCGTCGATCTCCCCGATCACGGTCTGGAAGTGCCCATCGCCGAGGTCCTCCAGGGTCGATACCGCGAGCTTGTGGCGCAGCAGGCTCTTCGGTGTCAGGGCGACCAGCGGCAGACGCGCCGGACGGATGGCCTGACGGCGCAGCATGTGGAATGTCTGTGCCGGTGTCGTCGGGACACAGACCTGCATGTTGTGCTGTGCGCAGAGCTGCAGAAAACGTTCGAGCCGCGCCGAGGAATGCTCGGGCCCGGCACCCTCGTAGCCGTGGGGCAGCAGCATGGTCAGCCCGCACAGCCGGTTCCACTTGGCCTGGCCGCTGGAGATGAACTGATCGATCACCACCTGGGCGCCGTTGACGAAATCGCCGAACTGGGCCTCCCATACGACGAGGGCATTCGGCATGGTCGTAGCGTAGCCGTACTCGTAGGCGAGCACTGCTTCCTCCGACAGCAGCGAATCGTAGATGTCGAAGTTGACGTCCTCGCGCAGATGGTTGAGCGGAATCCAGCGCTTGCCGTTCTTCTGATTGTGCAGGCAGGCATGACGGTGGGAGAACGTGCCTACCCCGGAATCCTGTCCCGTCAGACGCACGCCGATGCCTTCGTGGATCAGGGTTGCATACGCCATGACCTCGCCGTAGCCCCAGTTGATCGGCATGGCGCCCGCCGTCATCCGGTGGCGATCCTCCATGATCTTCTCGACCTGGCGCTGCATGACGAAGCCCTCCGGCAGCACCTCGAGCCGATGCGCCAGGTCCTGGAGCACCGGCAGCGCCACGCGTGTGTCCGAGGGCTCGTCCCAGTCCTTGCTCAGGTAAGGGCTCCAGTCGACGAAGAGCTTGGTATCCGGCTCGTTGACGATGGACAGCGCCACGTTGCGGCCGTCTTCCAGGGTGTTGCGGTATTCGTCGGCCATCTTGTCAGCCTCGTCACGGCTGATCGTGCCCGCCTTCTCCAGAGCGTCGACGTACAGAGTCCGCGCGGTGGGGTGTGAGCGGATCTTCTTGTACATGAGCGGCTGGGTTTTGGCTGGCTCCTCCGCTTCGTTGTGCCCGCGACGGCGGTAGGAGACCAGGTCGATCACCACGTCCTTGCGGAACTCCATCCGGTAGTCGGCGGCGAGCTGGGTGACGAACAGCACCGCCTCCGGGTCGTCCGCGTTGACGTGGAAGATCGGCGCCTGAACCATCTTCGCCACTTCGGTGCAGTACTCCGTGGAGCGCGCGTCGTCCTGGCGATGTGTGGTGAAGCCGATCTGGTTGTTGATGATGATGTGGATCGTGCCACCGGTCTTGAAACCGCGGGTCTGAGACATCTGAAACGTCTCCATGACCACGCCCTGGCCGGCGAAGGCGGCGTCGCCATGAACGATGATCGGCACGACCAGATCGCCCTCGTAGTCGAGTCGCCGGTCCTGGCGCGCGCGCACCGAGCCCTCGACCACGGGCCCGACGATCTCCAGGTGCGAAGGGTTGAACGCCAGCGCCAGGTGCATCTCGCCGCCCGGCGTCATGATGTTGGTGGAAAAGCCCTGGTGGTACTTCACGTCGCCCGTGGCTTCGTCGTTTGTGTTCTCCGGAAGCTTGCCGTCGAACTCGTCGAAGAGATCCCACGGGTCCTTGCCGAGGAGGTTGACCAGCACGTTCAGGCGGCCGCGATGGGCCATGCCGATGACCGACTCGATGACCCCGTGGGAGCCGAGCCGCTGGAGCAGCTCGTGCATCATCGGAATGAAGCTCTCGCCGCCCTCCAGACCGAACCGCTTGGTTCCGGGGTAGCGGGCATGGAGGTACTTCTCCAGGCCCTCGGCAGCGGTCAGGCGCTCCAGCACCCGCAGCTTCTGCTCCCGCGTGAACTGCGGCCGCGCCCGCACCGACTCGAGACGCTGCTGCACCCACAGCTGCTCGCTGGTGTCGACGATGTGCATGTATTCGAAGCCGATGGAGCCACAGTAGGTGCGCTCCAGCGCGTCCACCAGTTCGCGCAGGGTTGCCGTGCCCTCGCCGTAGTGGAATGTGCCGGTATGGAACGACAGCTCCAGATCGGCCGGCGACAGATGATGGTAGGCGAGATCGAGGATCGGCATCTGTGGCCGCTCCATCATCCCGAGCGGGTCGATATTGGCCTTCTTGTGGCCACGGTGGCGGTACGCGGCGATCAGATCCTGCACCCGCATCTGTTTGAGCTCGTGGGCGCTCTCGAACAGCGTGCTCTCACGCTCGGGCCGTGCCTTCAGGCGGTTCCGGCCGATGCGTTCGAAGTGCTGCACCACGCCGCTGTGCGGGACGTCGGATTTCACCGCACCTTCAACGCGCGGCAGCTTCTCGAAGTAGTCGCGCCACTCCGCCGGGACCTGGTTCGGATCGTCCAGGAACGTCTCGTACAGAGACTCGACGTAGGCGAGATTGTTACCGGCCAGATGCGAGCTCCGCTGCATCCGCTCCATGAAAGACTCGGCCATGTTGGCTCCCGGAAAAGTTGGCTCCCGCTGCGGCTCCCGGCTATCAGGAGCCCTGCTGCAGGAGCATGGTGCGGATCTTGCCGATGGCCCGGGTCGGGTTAAGGCCCTTGGGACACACCGCGACGCAGTTCATGATGCCACGGCAGCGGAACACGCTGAAGGGATCGTCGAGTTCCGCGAGCCGCTCGGCAGTGGCGGTGTCGCGGCTGTCGGCGAGGAACCGGTAGGCCTGCAGCAGCCCGGCCGGACCGATGAACTTGTCCGGATTCCACCAGAACGACGGGCAGGCGGTCGAGCAGCAGGCGCACAGAATGCACTCGTAGAGGCCGTCGAGCTTGGCCCGCTCTTCCTGGCTCTGGAGGCGCTCCTGGGCCGGCGCCGGCTTGTCGTTGATGAGATAGGGCTTGATCTTCTCGTAGGCCTTGTAGAACTGAGCCATGTCGACGATCAGATCGCGGATCACCGGCAGACCGGGCAGCGGCCGCAGCACCAGCTTGCCGCCTCTGGCGACCTCGGACACCGGCGTGATGCAGGCGAGACCGTTCTTGCCGTTCATGTTGATGCCGTCAGAACCGCACACCCCCTCGCGGCAGGAGCGCCGGTAGGTGAGGCTCGGGTCCTTGGTCTTCAGCAGCTCGAGCACGTCGAGCACCATGAGATCCTTACCTTCCGGGAGGTCCACGGTCATGTCGCGCATCTGCGGGACTTCGTCGACTTCCGGGTTGTACCGATAAACGCTTACCTGCATGACAGCTTCCTTAGTTCATTGCGCCAGGGCCCAATAGAGTGGCGCAGCACATCAGTACTTCCGCTCGGTGGGCTGGAACGTCTCGACGGTGCGCGGGCTGAAGTTGACCTTGCGCTTGCGAACCTGGCGATTGGTCGGGTCGAAGATCGAGTGACACAACCAGTTTTCGTCGTCTCGCTCCTGATAGTCCTCGCGGGCATGGGCACCGCGGCTCTCCGTGCGCGCTTCCGCCGCCACGGCCGTGGCATCCGCCACGTCCATCAGATTGTCGAGCTCGAGTGCTTCCATTCGGGCGGTGTTGAAGACGCCGCTCTTGTCCGCCAGATGGGCTTTGCCGATGCGCTCGCGGAGTTCGGCCAGCTTGTTGATCCCCTCCTTCATGTGCACCTCGGTGCGGAACACGCCGAAGCTGTTCTGCATGATCTGCTGCAGTTCCTTCTTGAGATCCGCCACGGCTTCGCCGCCGGTGGACTCGTTCCAGCGGTTGAGGCGCGCCATGGAGGCCTCGATGTCGGAGTCCGAGGCGTCGCGGTAGCTGACCCCCTGACGCACCACCTGCTCGATGTGGATGCCGGCAGCCCGGCCGAACACCACCAGGTCGAGGAGGCTGTTGCCGCCGAGCCGGTTGGCGCCATGTACCGACACGCAGGCCGCCTCGCCGGCGGCGTAGAGCCCGTCGACGAGCACGTCCGTTCCGCTGGTGTCCTGGTTCAGCGCCTGGCCGCTGACGCCGGTGGGGATTCCGCCCATCATGTAGTGGCAGGTCGGTATGACCGGGATCGGTTCCTTCACCGGATCGACGTGGGCAAAGGTGCGGGACAGCTCGAGAATTCCCGGCAGGCGGCTGTTGAGCACGTCCTCCCCCAGATGATCGAGCTTGAGCAGCACATGGTCAGCGTTCGGGCCGACACCGCGACCCTCGAGGATCTCGATGATCATCGACCGCGCCACCACGTCGCGCCCCGCCAGGTCCTTGGCGTTCGGAGCGTAGCGCTCCATGAAGCGCTCGCCGTCCTTGTTGATGAGGTAGCCGCCTTCGCCCCGGCAGCCTTCCGTAACCAGAGTTCCGGCACCGAAGATGCCGGTGGGATGGAACTGCCACATCTCCATGTCCTGGAGCGGGAACCCGGCGCGCAGCGCCATGCCCGCGCCGTCGCCTGTGCACATGTGGGCGTTGGTGGTGCTGGCGTAGATGCGCCCGGCCCCGCCGGTGGCGAGGACCGTGGCCTTGGTCTCCACGAAGACGGTCTCGCCTGACTCGATGTCGATGGCGATCAGGCCCACCACCGCGCCGTCCTGATTCCTCACCAGGTCCACGGCGAACCACTCGTTGAGGAACGTGGTCCTGGCGCGCAGGTTCGCCTGGTAGAGCGTGTGCAGCAGTGTGTGTCCGGTGCGGTCTGCGGCCGCACAGGTCCGGGCCGCCTGGCCGCCCTTGCCGAAGTTCTTCGACTGACCGCCGAACGGCCGCTGGTAGATACGGCCGTTTTCGGTGCGCGAAAACGGCAGCCCCATGTGTTCGAGTTCGAACACCGCCTGGGGACCCTCGCTGCACATGTACTCGATGGCGTCCTGGTCCCCGATATAGTCCGAACCCTTGACGGTGTCGTACATGTGCCAGCGCCAGTCGTCGTCGGGGTCGTCGCTGGCGATGGCGCAGGTGATGCCCCCCTGCGCGGAAACGGTGTGCGACCGGGTCGGAAACACCTTGCTGATGACCGCCGTCTTCAATCCCGACTGGGCGAGCTGCAGCGCGGCACGCATGCCAGCGCCGCCGCCGCCGACGATGACTCCGTCGAACTCCATTTTTCTGATTTTCACGTTCAAATGCTCCAGAACATCTGTAGAGCCCAGGCGACGTACACGAACAGGACCACCAGCGTGCCCGCCTGATAGAGCAGCCGCCAGGAGGTCGCGTGGGCGCCGAAATAATGCGGGCGAATGTAGTCCGTGCCCACCGTCCACATGCCGATCCACGCGTGGGCGGCGGTGGCGAGTACCGCCAGGGTGCTGAAAAGCTTCATCGCCGGCGTGCCGAAATAACCCACCAGCGCGGCATGGTCGACGGGCGCGCTGACGACGAAGAAACCGACCACGCAGACCGTGTAGAGGGCGAGGATCACCGCCGAAACCCGCTGGACGACGAAGTCCGCGAGGCCGCTGCGGGTAAGACTGGTGACGTTGGTGACGCTGCCTACCATAGCCATGCTCCCGCCAGCGCGATGGTGATTCCGGTGAGCACGAACACGGCCACGGAACTGCGTCGGCCCGCCTCCAGGCTGTCCCAGAAGTGGAAGTCCATCACCATGTGCTTGATGCCGGCGAATATGTGGTAAGTCAGCGCCGCAAGCACTGCCAGCAGCACGAGCTTGGGCACCGGCGCGGAGAGCGATGCCGCGGCGTCGGCAAACCCGGCCGGGGACGCCAGCGCCGTGCTCAGCAGCCACAGCAGATAGCCGACGGCCGCGAACAGAAGCACCCCGGTGACGCGGTGCGTGATGGAGGCAATCGCGGCGAACGGCCAGCGAAAGCTGGTCAGCGACAGATAGACAGGGCGTTCGGTCTTCATAAGTCCCTTACGTCGTCCGTAAATCGGTTAGTGTTCCGTAGCAACGGCTATATGGTGCAGCGGGGAAGGATCCGCAGGCGGCCAGAGTGATCTCGTCGCCTGGCCCCGGAACTCTCCGGGGTGGAGCCGGTCGCGCGCCAGGGAGCCTCGAGCACTCGGCCGCTGATTGTAAGCGCCATCGCTGGCAAAGCCAAGAATGTGTCCCTTCGCCGACACCCGCTCCGACAGCTCGCGACACGCGCCGAATTGACAACCCACCCGGCCGCCAATAGGCTCGCTTGCTCTAATCGAGCGCTCCGCGTCGAGCGCCCGCCTGGGCGCGTGATGGCATTCCCGTCGGCATTCAACGAGCTGGCCGACCGGTGGCGCGCGCCGGGACAACAGTACCGGACAACAATGACCGCAGGACGTGATTGAACGAAGTCTCTAAGGGAGGACGCATGGCCGATCAGGCGGGCAAGAAAGCCCAGCTATCCATCGACGGAAAGACCGTCGAGCTACCGGTACTGAGCGGTACGCTGGGGCCCGACGTCATCGACGTCGGCAAGCTCACCGGAGAAGGCTACTTCACCTACGATCCGGGCTTCGTTTCGACGGCCGCGTGTGAGTCCGCCATCACCTACATCGACGGCGACCAGGGCGTGCGTCTGCACCGCGGCGACCCCATCGAGCAGCTCGCCGAGCACTCCAACTATCTGGAGCTCTGCTACCTCCTGCTGAACGGTGAGCTGCCAGGCGCCGACGCCTACGAAACCTTCGCGAGCACGATCAAGCACCACACCATGGTTCACGAGCAGCTCGTCCACCTGTTCCGCGGGTTTCGTCGCGACGCCCACCCCATGGCCATCATGTGCGGTGTGACGGGCGCACTGTCCGCCTTTTATCACGACTCCATGGACATCGCCGATCAGACCCAGCGCCGCGTCACCGCGCACCGGCTGATCCCCAAGATGCCGACGCTGGCAGCCATGAGCTACAAGTACGCGCTGGGCCAGCCGTTCATGTACCCGCGCAACGACCTCGACTACGCCGCGAACTTCCTCCACATGATGTTCGGCACGCCGTGCGACGACTACCAGGTCAACCCGATCATCGCCAAGGCCATGGACCGGATCTTCCTGCTCCACGCCGACCACGAGCAGAACGCTTCCACCTCCACGGTGCGCCTGGCCGGCTCCACGGGAGCAAACCCCTATGCCTGCATCGCCGCCGGCATCGCCGCTCTGTGGGGCCCCGCCCACGGTGGCGCCAACGAAGCGGTGCTGAACATGCTGGCCGAGATCGGCGACGAGAAGAACATCGACAAGTACGTGAAGCGGGCCAAGGACAAGGACGATCCGTTCCGGATCATGGGATTCGGCCACCGGGTCTACAAGAATTACGACCCCCGCGCCAAGGTCATGCAGGAAACCTGTCGTGAAGTCCTGGAGGAACTGGGGACCGAGGACTCACCTATCCTGCGCATGGCCCAGCGTCTGGAGAAGATCGCCCTGGAAGACGACTATTTCGTCGAGAAGAAGCTCTACCCGAACGTGGACTTCTACTCCGGCATCATTCTCAAGGCCATCGGCATTCCGACCGAGATGTTCACGGTCATCTTCGCCACCGGCCGCACCCCGGGCTGGATCGCCCACTGGAACGAAATGATCGGCGGTACCTACAAGATCGGCCGGCCGCGCCAGCTCTACACCGGCCCCGCGCAGCGGGACTACGTGGCGTTGAGCAAGCGCTAGGCTGATTCGCTTACTCTTTGTTATCGGACCTTCAGCCGCAGTTCCGCCTTCGGCGGAACTGCCAAGCTGATTCGCTTACTCTTTATCATCGGACCTTCAGCCGCAGTTCCGCCTTCGGCGGAACTGCCAAGCTGATTCGCTTCGCGAATCAGCCGATTACCGCCTCGCGCGAGAACCCTTCCAGCGTCAGCATTTCGCGCAGCTCCTTGAGTGCGTCGACCTGAATCTGGCGTACGCGCTCGCGGGTCAGACCGATCTGGCGGCCGACCTCTTCCAGCGTGAACACGTCGTGGCCGCGCAGGCCGAAGCGGCGCACAACGACGTCATGAGCCTTTTCCGAGAGCCGGTCGAGCCAGCCGTCGATGTGCTCCGAGAGCTGCTCGCTCTGAAGCATCTCCCAGGGGTCGTCGAACTTGGTGTCTTCGAACGTGTCCCACTGGCCGCGCTCCGGCTCCAGCACGGAAATTTCGGTGCAGGCGATCTCGTCGGACAGCTGCAGCAGCTCGCGGACCCGCTCCACCGGCTTGTCGGTGAGATCGGCGATGTCCTCCGGCGACGGTTCGCCATCCAGCTTCTGACCAAGCTCGCGCTGAGCCCGCAGCAGCGAGTTCAATTCCTTGGCGATGTGGATGGGCAGGCGGATTGTCTTGACCTGGTTCATCAGCCCCCGTTCTACCGCCTGGCGGATCCACCAGGTCGCGTAGGTGGAGAAGCGGAATCCGCGCTCGGGATCGAACTTCTCGACGGCGCGGATGAGACCCAGGTTGCCCTCCTCGATCAGGTCGAGCAGCGGCAGACCGCGGTTCAGATAGCGGCGCGAGATCTTGACCACCAGGCGCAGGTTGCTCTCGATCATGCGTGCCCGGGCAGCCATGTCACCCTTCTGCACCTTGCGCGCCAGATCGCGCTCCTGTTCGGCGGTGAGCAGCTGCGAACGACCGATCTCGGCGAGGTACATGTCCGTTGCGTCGCCCACTTCGCGCCGCCGCGGCCGCCCCGCCCGGACCGGCTTAGCCGGGGCCGCTTCTGCGTCGTCGTCGACGTCCGTGTCGTCGGACACGTCATCGGCTTTCTCCACCTGGAACCAGTTCTCCAGCTCTTCGCTGTCCTGGGCTTCCGTGTCCTGGGCTTCGGTGTACATGGTCATCCCTTCCTATGCCTGTGTGGTTGCTTCTTCGATCTGGCTGAAACCGCATTCGCGCAGCACGTCTTCGCTCGAGAACGGCTTCTTGAGCAGAACCCGCGCGCCGGCGGCCAGAATCTTCTTCTCGACTTCCGGCGTGTGGTAGCCGGTCATGGCGACGACCCGGATGTCGCGCGTGGCCGGGTCCTGCTTCAGGCTCCGACAGACTTCGATGCCGTCGATGCCGGGCATCATGATGTCCAGCAGCACGACGGTCGGCCGGTGCGCCTGCACCTGCCGACCAGCGTCGAATCCGTCGAACGCGGAGAAAACTTCGAGATCGGGAACGTGGGCGCCGAACAGCGCGACCAGAAAGCCATTCAACTCGCGGTTGTCGTCGACGATCAGCAGGCGCTGCTGCGAGGTCGGCAACTCGATGCCGCGCTGCCGGGCGAACGTCTCGATGACCTCGCGGGAGAATCTCCGGTGGCCGCCGGCCGTGGTCTGCGCTTCGATCAGGCCCTTCTGCGCCCACTGCCGTACCGTGATCGGCGAGACCATCAGCAGCGCCGCCGCCTCATTCGGCGTGAGAAACGTCTTGTCGACAGTCCTGTCCGGCATGGTCCCCATTCCCTTCCCGCTGTGATCCGAGTGAACCCCTCAACCGGATCCAGTTCCCATCGATTCAACCGTTTTAATCGATTCAATCGATTTGATGGAATCGGACTCTAATCGGTTTAATCGATTATGACTAATACGATTTCGTTCTAACTATCGACCTTTTAAGACCCATTTTCCGAGCCGGCTGGGGGGCGAGGGACAGCCGACCCGGACCGCCGTTGCCGCGCCGGGATACCCTGGGGTACTTTGCGGCGATGTCAGAGCCACGCCGCCTTCCCAGCATCGATCTCCTGCTCAACGCCCGAGCCATGGCGCAACTGCTCGCCGACTTCGGCGCCGAGTCGGTGAAGCAGACGCTGCGCGATGTCCAGGCCGAATGGCGTGAGCGTCGGGCCGCGCCGCCATGGGCCGACGATCTCGACGCCTGGGCTCTGGCCGTGCGCGGCGCCCTGGCAACGGTCGGCTATCGCAGCGTGTTCAATCTCACCGGCACCATCATCCACACCAACCTGGGACGGGCACTGCCGAGCCGGGAACTGTTCGACGCCGTTCGTGACCTTGTCACTCGACCGATGAACCTGGAATTCGACCTCGCGACCGGCAAACGTGGCGATCGCGATGCCCCGGTGGAGCGGCGCCTGTGCCTGCTCACCGGCGCCGAGGCGGCAACGGTGGTGAACAACAACGCCGCCGCACTGATGCTCGTGCTGAACACCCTGGCGCGCGACCGCCACGTACCGGTATCGCGCGGCGAACTGATCGAGATCGGCGGGAGTTTCCGCCTGCCCGACATCATGGAGCGCGCCGGCTGCCGGTTGCTGGAAGTCGGCACCACCAACCGCACCCATACTGCCGACTTCCGCGCCGCCGCCGAGCGCGATCCCGGCCTGTTCCTCAAGGTTCATCCCAGCAACTTCAGCATGGACGGGTTCACGCGCGAGGTGAGCACCGCGGAGCTGGCCGAGGTGGCTCGCGAGTCCGGCGTGCCGCTGTGCGTGGACCTCGGCAGCGGCAGCCTGGTGGACCTGACCCGCTGGGGCCTGCCGCCGGAGCCGACACCGGGACGGGTGCTCAACCAGGGCGCGGATCTGGTGACGTTCAGCGGCGACAAGCTGCTCGGCGGGGTCCAGGCGGGCCTGATCGTCGGCCGTCGCGACCTCGTGGAAGCCTGCAAGCGCAATCCCATGAAGCGCGCTCTGCGCGCCGACAAGATCACCCTCGCGTTCCTCGAGAAACTGCTTGCGCTGTATGAGAGGCCGGACGAACTCGCCGATCGTCTGCCGCTGCTGCGTACGCTGACCCTGCCTCTGGACGAACTCCGCGCCCGGGGCGCGCGCCTCGCTCCAGTCCTGCGCGAGCGGTTGCCCGGCTGGCACGTCGAGGTGAGCGACAGCGAGGCGCAGATTGGAAGCGGCTCGCTGCCGGATCAGACCCTGAACAGCATCGCCGTTCGGCTGACCGTCGACGACCATACGCTGCTGCCGGCGCTGCAGGCCGCGCTGCGGGCGCTGCCGGTCCCGGTGATCGGCCGCATCGGCCAGCGCGCGCTGTGGCTCGACCTGCGCGGCGCCGAGCCGCTGGACGAACTCACGGACAATCTCAAACGCCTGAACGCGCCCGCATGATCGTTACCCTGGCCGGTCACGTCGACCACGGCAAGACCACGCTCGTGCATCGCCTGACGGGCACGGACACCGATCGACTCGCCGAGGAGAAGCGCCGCGGGCTGACCATCGACCTGGGCTTCGCCTACCTGCACGATGGCGGCCGGACCGTTGGCTTCGTCGACGTACCGGGCCATCACCGCTTCATTCACAACATGGTTGCCGGCGTCGCCGCCCTGCAGCACGCCCTGCTGGTCATTGCCGCCGACGACGGCCCGATGCCGCAGAGCCGCGAGCACCTGCAGATCCTGGAACTGCTCGGCATCCGGCACGGCACCGTGGCGCTGTCCAAATGCGACAGGGTGCCGGCGCAACGTATCGCCGACGCTCGAGCAGAGATCGCCGCGCTGGTGACCGGCAGCTTTCTCGAAGACGCGCCGGTCCTGGAAACTTCGTCGCTCAGCGACAGCGGTGTGGCCGCGCTGCGCGCCCGACTGCTGGAGCAGGCGGCGCTGACGGTCATCGACTCCGGGGCGCGACCGTTCCGGCTCGCCGTCGACCGGGCATTCAGCCTGCGCGGCTCGGGGCTGGTGGCCACGGGAACGGTGAACGCCGGCCGCATTGCCGTCGACGACGAGATCTTTCTGTTTCCAGGTGGTCTTCGCGCCCGGGTCAGGGACCTGCGGGTGCAGGACCAACCGGCCACCCGAGCCGTCACCGGTGATCGCGCCGCGATCAACCTGGCCGGCGTGGACGCGGACGCGGTCAGCCGCGGGACCTGGCTGTGCGGACGTCAGGAAGCGGGACATCGCAGCGTGGTGCTGGACCTGCGGATGCTGGACGACTTTCCGCGCCCGCTGCGCCACTGGACTCCCGTGCACGTCTACCACGCGACCTCCCACAGCCCGGCGCGCCTTGCGTTGCTGGAGGGGTCGAAGCTCGAGCCCGGCGCGCGCGCGCGCGCCGAGCTGATCCTCGAGGAGCCGCTGGTCGCGAAACGCGGCGACCGGCTCATCGTTCGCGACCACGGACTGGAGCGGACCCTCGGCGGCGGCAGCGTGCTCGACAACCGACCAGCCCCGGGGCGTCGGCGGGCGCCGGAGCGTCTGAGGAGCATCGAGGCCTGCGCGGCGGCCAGCGCAGGCGACTCCCTGGACGCACTGCTGGCCATCGGACCCGTGGACGTCGACGCGTTCGGGTCCCTGTGGGACCTGCAGCCGGCCGATCTCGAGGACCTCATGGCGTCCCGCCCGGCCCGGGTGCGGCAGGGCCGTCTGATCAGCGATGCGCTCTGGCAGCAGTGGCTCGACGCGCTGGGCGACGAATGCGAGCGCCGCCACCGCGACGACTCGACCCTGCAGGGCCTGCGCGAAAACGACTTCGCCACCCCGGTGACGACCGAATTCCGTCATCGCGCCCTGACCGAGCTGGTTGCCAGCGGTCGCCTGCAGCAGCGGGCCGGTCATTACCTGCCGACGCGCCATCGCTCGAGCCTCGACCCTGAGCAGCAGGCGCTGCTCGAGCGCCTGCGACCGCTGCTGGATCAATCCCAGCCGCCGAGTCTCGGCGATCTGGGGAAAGCACTGAAGATCCCACTGGCGCGCCTGCAGAGCGCGCTGAAACCGCTCGCGAACCGCGGTGAGATCGTGTTGATCAACGACAAGCGCGCCTACCTGCCGCCGCACGTCATCGCCATGGCCGACATCGCCGAGCGGCTGTCCCGGCAGGGCGCGTTCACCGCCCGTGACTATCGCGACGCCGCGGCGATCGGCCGCAACGTCGCGATCGACCTGCTCGAGTACTTCGATGCCCGGGGCTACACGCGGCGCCAGGGCGACCAGCGCACGGTGGTGGGGGAACGCTCGCGGTTGCTGCCACGGACCGGATAGGCCACGGCAGTACGCCGGCGACCCTGGATCCGGCTTCTGCCACCTTTCTCCGCCACATGAATGGATAACAATCTACCTGCGGATGGCGAACAACAGCAGCGAGCGGTTCCTGAAACAATCCGAGCTGGTAGAAGACCGGAACCTGGAGATCCGCGGACCATCTGTTTCGGCTGCGGACGGCCCAGGATCCTAAGGGGGCTAGACCATGGATCTGTTGCGGGCGGCTTATCTGTTGGAGACGCAGCTGGCGGAGCTCGCGCACCTGCCGTCGTGGAAGCGCAGGGATTTCGAGATCGTCGAACAGGCATCTATCCGGGCCATGCGTGAGGCCGCAGATCGAATCGAGCAGCTCGAGACGATCCAATGCTCGGCGACGATTACCAGCATCCCGCTGCATCAGCCGCGCTGAAACAGGACACGAGAACCTACCGCACGTCGAACCCGTCACGGTAGACTGGCCGTGGAAGAGCATCGTCCCCGGTGGGGCGCGCGGCCTTCAAAGCCGTTGAGGCGCGAGACCGTGCCTGGTGGGTTCGACTCCTACCTCTTCCGCCATTTCTGGTTCGTGAAGCTTAGCGGTAGACTGCCCGCCCGCCTCGCACGAGACGACCATGCCCGCCACCCGCCACGTCACCGTCGAAGGTCGGTTCCGGATGAAGGAAGGCGTGCTGGAGCGCCCGACCATCGCCTACGAGACCTGGGGAGAGCTCGCTGCCGCGGCCGACAACGTCGTGCTGATCTTCACCGGTCTGTCGCCGTCCGCCCACGCCGCGTCGTCGCCCGGGGACCGCCGCTCCGGCTGGTGGGAGGACATGATCGGGCCCGGCAAGCCCATCGACAGCAACCGCTTCTTCGTGATCTGTGTGAACTCGCTGGGCAGCTGCTTCGGCTCCACCGGGCCTGCTTCCGATGATCCCCGGACCGGCATGCCCTATCGATTGACCTTCCCGATGCTGCACGTGGAAGACATCGCCAACGGCGGCGTTGCGGTGCTCGATCATCTGGGCGTCGAGCGCCTGCACACGGTGCTTGGCGCGTCCATGGGCGGCATGACGGCGCTTGCCTTCGCGATGTTGCACCCGGCGCGTGCCGACGGTCTGGTAACGATCTCGTCCGCGGCGCGCAGCCTGCCATTCTCGATCGCCATCCGTTCGCTGCAGCGGGAAATCATCCGCCGCGATCCGGCCTGGCAGGGAGGCAACTACGAACCCGACCAGGGCCCCACGGTGGGCATGCGGCTGGCCCGCAAGCTGGGAATGATCTCCTACCGCTCGGCCGACGAGTGGGCGGAACGGTTTGGACGCGAGCGCACCACCGACCGCGGCAGCGACGACGCCTTCGGCCTCGACTTCGAGATCGAGTCCTATCTCGAGGCGCACGCCCAGAAGTTCGTCGGCGCGTTCGACGCCAACTGCTACCTGTACCTGTCCCGGGCCATGGACCTGTTCGACGTCGCCGACCATGGCGGCAGCCTCGAAGAGGGCTTCGCCCGGGTGCAGGTGCGGCGCGCCATGGTGGTCGGCGTGGAATCCGATTTCCTGTTCCCCATCGAACAGCAGCAGGAGCTCGCCCGAGGCCTCAACGGCCCGGTGACCGACGTGGTGTTCCACCGTCTGCCGTCGATCCAGGGCCACGACTCGTTCCTCGTGGACATGGACCGGTTCCGGCCGGTCGTCGCCCGCTACTTCCGCGCCTGACGGGCCGCCTGCCGGGCCCGGACCAGCGTTTCCAGCATGTCGGCGTCCGCATAGCCCCCCGCGAGCAGACGGCGTTCGCCATCGCATTCGACGAGCACGTTGGGCAGGGCCTGGGTGCCGTATTCACGGGCGCCGGCGAATTCGTCGCGCAGCGTCTCCTGCAGCGCGGCATCCGCGAGCGCGCGCTTCAGCGTCGTCGCCGGGACGCCGAAATCCGTCGCCGTGCCGGCGAGAACGTCGACGTCGTTGACGTTGCGTCCTTCGACGAACAGCAGCTGCTGCAGGCGATGCAGATACCCGAACGGCGGCCGCCCGGTCTCACGACGCACGGCCGCCACCGCCAGGCACGGCAGCGTGCTGTTGTAGACCAGGCCGTCGGGGATCCCGAAGCCGAACGCCTGGCCGGTGGTGGCGTGGACTTCGCGCCAGATGCGCAGCAGCAGGCGACGACCGTAGTCGCCAACGGGCTGGGTGGACGTGGTGTTGATGCCTCCGAGGAGCAGATCGAATTCCACCTCGGGCATCAGTCGCGCAGCCGCCTCCTCCACCGCCGGCGCCATGCCCCAGCACCAGGAACACAGCGGGTCCGTCACGACCAGCACCTTCACCGCTCCATGACCTGCCAGCCGCCCGCCGTCACCTCGCCGATCAGCGCGGCTTCGGAGTAGCCGGCGGCGACCAGTGCCGCGCGGCAGGCCTCTGCGCGGTCGGACGGCAGCGCCGCGAGCAGCCCGCCCGACGTCTGCGGATCCACCAGCAGGCGCAGGCGCGGGTCCGCCAGCGCCAGCGACGTGATGTCGTAGTCTCCGAGCGCCTGTTCGTTGTTGGCCTGCAGGGAGCTGACGATGCCTGCCGCCACCAGTTCGGCCGCACCCGGCAGCAGCGGCACGGCGGAGACCGCTACCCGCGCACCCAGGCCGGCGGCGCGCAGCATCTCCCCGAGGTGTCCGAGCAGTCCGAACCCGGACACGTCCGTCAGCGCCCGGAGATCGTGCTCGCGCAGCACCTCCAGGGCAGCCGCGTTCGAGTGATCCATGCTCGACAGCGCCGCGTCGAGCACGTCCGACGCCGCCTTGCCGCGCATGTCGGCGGCAAGTACGGCACCGGTTCCGAGGGGCTTGGTCAGCAGCAGCGCGTCTCCGGGCCGGCAGGCGCCCTTGCGCAGCGGGCGCTCACCCTCGACGCCGGTGATCGACAGCGCCAGTGCCAGCTCACCGCCTTCCGCGGAATGCCCGCCCACCAGCGGCACATCGTGGGCGTTGAGCACCTCCACGGCGCCTTTCAGCAGGGCGAACAGTTCTTCCTCCATCATCGTCTCGGTCATCAGCGGCACCGTGGCCATGGCCAGCGCGGCCAGGCCGGTGCCGCCCATGGCGATCACGTCGTTGAGGCTGTGATGGGCCGTGATGCGGCCGAACCGATAGGCATCGTCGACGACACTGCGAAAGCCATCCACGGTCATCACCAGATCGGCGCCGCTGACCCGAACCACGGCGGCATCGTCGCCGATGCCGACGATCACACCACGCCGGGCCTCGAGCGGCGCCTGATCAGGCAGTCGGGCGAGCACCCGGCGCAACGGGTCCGCGCCGAGCTTGGCGCCACAGCCGCCGCAGCGCATCGGATCCGGCAGTCGCTCCTGGAGCCGCCCGGGGAGTCGCAGCGGCGCCTCCGGCATGTCCGGCAGGACGCGAAAGCGCGCCATGAAGCGCCGGTCGATCCAGTCCTTCCAGCGCCACACCCACGGTCCGCTCAGCGCCAGCGCCCCACGGGCTGCGACCGCGCTGCCGTCGGCCGTACCGACGATGGCCAGCGCCCGGCGCTGCGCACGATAGCGTCGCAGCGGCCGATCGCTCACAACGCGTCGCAGGTTGGCTGCGAGCACCGGACCCTGGCGCACGGCGAACACGCCGGACTTCGGCCGTGGCTGCAGGACCATGCCGGCAACGTCGCCCGCTGCGAACACGTCCGCATGAGAGGTCGAGCGCAGCTGACGATCTACGGCCACGAAGCCCGCGGAATCGGTAGCGAGACCCGACCGCTGCAGCCATGGCGGAGGCTCGACGCCGGTGACCCAGAACAGGAAATCGGCGTGCAGGCGACGCCCGTCGGCGGCGCTGATCGCGTTGCCGTCGGCAAGCTCCTGCACCTCCGCCACTTTGAACCCCTGCAACACCTCGACGTCGTGGGCAGCGAGGGCAGCAGCCAACCGTCGCACGGCGCCCGCGGGAAACCCCGGCAGCAGCGAATCGGTGAGAAGCGTGATCGGACAGACGTCACTCAGCGAGCGACGCATGGCGAGGGCGAGCTCGATGCCGCCGGCGCCGCCGCCGACCAGGGCAACGCGCTGTCCCGGTTCGATCCGTTCGCGCAGCGCGCGCCAATGTGGCAGAAACCGGCCGATCGGTTTGACCGGCACCCCGGCACCGCCATGATGCGCGGGTACCGCTCCGGAGTTGATCGACAACACGTCGTAGTGGAGCGCCGGCCGATCGGCGAACTCGATGCGCCGCGCATCCGCATCCAGCGCCACGGCTTCCGCCGCGATCAGACGCGCGCCGGCGAAGCGCGCCAGAGGTCCCAGATCGATGTGAATGTCTCGCCAGTCGTAGAGCCCGGCAACGTGCCCGGGCAGCATGCCGGAGTACGGAGTAAAGACCTCCCGGCTGACCACCGTCACGCGCACGCCCTCGAGTGGTCGCATGCCGAACGCACGCAGCACCTGAACGTGACTGTGTCCGCCACCCAGCAGCACCATGTCGAGCACGGGCGGAGCGGCAGAGCGCATGGAACGGTTCCTAATCGTCCGAATCCGGATCCAGATCCAGGTAATCCAGATCCTTGCTCAGTCGTTTGGCCTCCAGCCGTTCTTCGATGGCGCGACGAATGGCCAGAGCGCGGGCATTCTGATCCTTGTGGGACAGTGCTTCGTCGACGACCTTGAGGTCCTCGTCCACCTCTTCGAAGGGATCAGACTCGTCGTCGAGCCCCTCGAACTCTTCTTCCTCGAGATCGCCCTCCTCGTCTTCCGTGGATTCGACGTCCTCGTCGCTTTCCACTTCGCCCTTTTCATCGTCGTCGAGACCGCTCATGAAACCTGCCGAGACCCCAACCATGACCGATGGATGTAGGGCGCTTTTTAGGCTCGGAGGTTCGGGGTGTCAAGCGAACCCGGGCACGCGTCGCAAATCAGACGGACAGGCTCGGCTGTTGCGTCCGGAGGGGCGTTCCGGTAGCGCGTTCGACCTCGGGCAGCAGGCCGCCGAGCACATTGGCAGCAACCGCCACGTCGAGCAGTGCCGGCGCCGCGAGGGTTGCATCCCGCGCCTGCCGCGCCGCGACGAAAGCCGCCTCGGACGTGCGGGCATCGAGCATGCCGTTGCCGAGACGCTGAGCCTGCACGCTGACGGAGAAGCGCCGGTCCCGGCCGGCCGGCGGGTAGTCGTGACACATCAGCAGACGGGTCGCACCGGGCAGCGCGTAGAGCTTCTGAATGGATCCGTACAGGGCTCGCGCATCGCCGCCGGGAAAGTCGCAGCGCGCGGTTCCATAGTCCGGTTGGAAAAGCGTATCGCCGACGAACGCGAAGTCTTCGAATACGTAGGTCACGCAGGCCGGCGTGTGGCCCGGAGTCTGCATCACCCGCCCGCAGGTGTGCCCGAGGCAGATACGCTCGCCGTCCGCGAGCAGCCGATCGAACTGACTGCCGTCTGCGGGTTCAGCGCTGCCCATGCGCGGAAGGAAGTGAGCCTGCACCTCGCGCACCCGGTCACCGATCGCGATCTGGGCGCAGACGAAGGCGTGCTTGAGATAGCGCGCGGCGCTGACGTGGTCGGCATGCACGTGGGTCTCGAGTATCCACTCGACCGTATAGCCGTTGGCTTCCACCAGTTCGACGATGCGGTCTGCGCCCGTGGTCGAGATCCGGCCGCTTTCCGGGTCGTAGTCGAGCACCGGATCGATCACGGCGCAACAGGCAGACCCGGGATTCGCGAGCACGTAGCTCCACGACGACGTGGCGGAATCGAAGAACGGATGGACGACGACGTTCACGACAGCAAACTCCAGCAGTGCCTGTGCGTTAACGCTAGTCCATTCCCCGGTGGCAGAGATCCCAATCGAAGACCCGCGGCGGGAGCCGCGTGGGATTTTCTCCCACGGACACGCCATGCAACCCGGTGGCCGCCTCGCGTTGGCGAATCGGCCTCAGCACGAACAACCTACGTCTAAATCACACCTAGTGGGCCGCTAGGCCGCCCGCAGCGCGTCGCCGACGATGTTGAACATCTCGGCGATGTCCGACTTCTCCATGACGAAGGCGGGACCGAACTGAACCGTGTCGCCGCCGTAGCGCAGGTACAGGCCGCGCTGCCAGCAGTACATGGCCACCTCGTAGGGCCGCCGGGCAGGCTCGCCGGGATGAGGCGCCAGGGTCAGCGCGCCGGCGAAGCCGAGATTGCGCACGTCCATGACGTGCGGGTGGTTGGCCAGGCCGTGAATGCAGTCCTCGAAGAAGCCGGCCTTCTCCGCCACCATGCGGTCGAAGCCCTCGCGCTCGAAGAGGTCGAGCGCCGCCAGACCCGCCGCGCAGGCGAGGGGATGTCCGGAGTAGGTGTAGCCGTGGGGGAACTCCACCATGTACTCGGGACCACCGTGTTCGATGAACGCCTGGTAGATTTCCTCGCGCACCACTACCGCGCCCATGGGCACGGTGCCGTTGGTCATCTGTTTGGCGAAATTGGCGATGTCCGGCGTGACCCCGAAGAAGTCGGCGCCGGTGCGCGCGCCGCAGCGGCCGAAGCCGGTGATCACCTCGTCGAAGATGAGCAGGATGTCATGGCGGGTGCAGATGTCGCGCAGGCGCTGCAGGTAGCCCTTGGGCGGTGGCAGCACGCCGGCCGAACCGGAGAACGGTTCGACGATGACGGCCGCGATGTTGGAGGCGTCGTGCAGGGCGACGAGCGCTTCCAGTTCGTCCGCCAGGTGCGCGCCGTGTTCGGGCTGGCCGCGGCTGAACTGGTTCTCCGGCAGCAGCGTGTGGGACAGATGATCGCTCTCCAGCGTGGTGCCGAACAGCTTGCGGTTCGGGCCGATACCGCCCACCGAGATGCCGCCGAAGTTGAACACGTGGTACCCCTAGGCACGGCCGATCAGACGGGTCTTGCCGGGCTGTCCGCGCTGCCGCCAGTAGGCACGCGCGATCTTCAACGACGTGTCGGCGGCCTCGGAGCCCGAGTTGACGAAGAACACCTTGTCGAGGCCTTCGGGGGTCAGCGAACGGACCTTGCTCGCCAGCGCGAACGCCTTCGGGTGCCCGAACTGGAACGCGGGCGCGTAGTCGAGTTCGCGGGCCTGGGCCGCGATGGCATCGGCGATCTCGGTGCGGTTGTGTCCGGCCCCGCAGCACCACAGACCGGACAGCCCATCGAGAATCCGGCGACCGTCGGGCGTGATGTAGTGCACGCCGTCGGCGCCGGATATCAGCCGCGGGTTGGCTTTGAACTCCCGGTTGCCGGTGAACGGCATCCAGTAGCTGTCGAGATCGATGGGGGCCGCCGTTGTCGTCATGCTGTCCGTCTCCCGGGCCCGCGGTGGCGGGCGTCAGATTCTGTCCGCCGGTCATTGTACGAACAGATGTGCTCCGCGGCGATGGGGCGATTTCCGCGGTCAGCCCCTGAGCGGCCGGTAACTCGCGTACAATCCCGCTCTGGAAACCTCGAGGGGGAGGCAACCGTTTTGACGCAATCCAATGATCCTGGTGTGTTCAGTCCAGCGGCGCGGCAATACGCTCTGGGCGTTCTGGTCGTGGTGTACACGTTCAACTTCATCGACCGGCAGATCCTGTCGATTCTGATCGAGCCCATCAAAGCCGACCTCGGACTCTCCGACGGCCAGCTCGGCCTGCTCGCCGGGTTTGCCTTCGCCGCCTTCTACGCCACCCTCGGCGTACCCATCGCCCGCTACGCGGATCGCAGCAACCGCCGCAACCTGATCGCGCTGGCCCTGGCGATCTGGAGCGGCATGACGGCCCTGTCGGGAATGGCGCAGAACTTCTGGCACCTGCTCGCGGCTCGAATCGGGGTCGGGGTCGGCGAAGCGGGCTGCAGCCCACCGGCGCATTCGATGCTCGCCGACTATTTTCCCGCCAACAAGCGTTCCACGGCGCTCGGCATCTATTCTCTCGGCATTCCCGTGGGAATCATGTTCGGCTTTTTCGCCGGCGGCTGGATCAACGAGTTCTTCGGCTGGCGCAACGCCTTCTTCGTCGTCGGCGTTCCGGGACTCATGCTCGCCATTCTCGTGCGTTTCACCGTCCGCGAGCCGACCCGGGGCATGTCGGAAGGACGTACCATCACCGGCGCGCAGCCCAGCGTGCTGGAGACGTTCCGCTACCTGTGGCGCAAGCGGTCCTTCCGACATCTGGCCTTCGGCGGCGCCCTCACCGCCTTCGTCGGCTACAGCGTGGTCAGCTGGGTGCCCGCCTTCCTGATCCGCTCCCACGGCATGGGGACCGGCGAGGTGGGAACCTACCTGGGGCTCATCCTCGGCATTCCTGGTGGCATCGGCATCGCCTACGGCGGCTATCTCGCCGACTACTTCGGCGCCCGGGATGCCCGCTGGTTCCTGTGGATCGTCGCCGTGGCGCTTATCGCCGGCCTGCCGTTCGGGATCGGCGTGTACCTCGTGGCGAGCCCTTATCTGGCCCTTGCCCTGCTGGTGCTGCCCGTTGCCCTCGGCAACTTCTACCAGGCCACCACCTTCGCCCAGACCCAGGGTCTGGTCACCCTGCGCATGCGCTCGGTAGCCGCGGCGGTGCTGCTGTTCATTCTCAACATCATCGGCCTCGGCCTCGGTCCGTCCGTGACCGGTTTCCTCAGCGATCAGCTGCGGCCCCAGTTCGGCGAGGAATCCCTGCGCTGGGCGCTGCTGATGGTCGGTCTGGTGAACATCTGGGCCGCCTATCACTACTACGTGGCCGGCAAGTACCTGAAAGAAGACCTGGCCACCACGGTCCGCGACGAGGAAGTCCTGGCGGCCGCCTGAGGCCGCCCGGGCAACCGGGCGCAACCACCCGGGCCTACGGGCGGCGCCTGAGAAAGCCCACGGGCAGCGGTGACGCGCCCTCCAGAGCCAGGTCGGCCAGCACCTCGCCGACGACGCTGGCGAACTTGAAGCCGTGACCGCTGAAGCCGCAGCCGAACACCACCCGGGGGTGCTCGGGATGTACGTCGACGACGAAGTGACCATCCCCGGAGTTCGTGTACAGGCACACCTGTGCGTCGCGCGGTGGCCCTTCGAGGGATGGCAGGAACGGCGCGAGCGCGGCCCGCAGGGCGGTGAACTCCGCCGGCTGCGGCGCGCGCCGCGGGGCATCCGGGTCCGCGGATTCCCCCGCGCAGTGGTGGGCGATCTTGAGACCCGGGCGCGCCCCGAGCTCGGCCGGCAATTCGGGAAAACCGTAGAACAGTCCAGGCTGATCCGGCCGCTGCAGGGCCCAGCAGGCACTCTCCCCGAGGGCAAAACCCGGACCCGGCGACGACGCCCAGAACAGCAGTTGACGGGTGACCTCGAGCTCGATTCCGAGCGACGCCAGCAGTCTCGGACTCCAGCTGCCGAGGGTCAGCACCAGCGCGCCCGCCCGATAGCGCGCCCGGTCGCTGCTGACCTCGACCCCGGCGCCATCCGGGCGCCAGCCGGTGAGGCGCTCGCCGCTGCGCAACGTCGCACCGCGGCTGCGCGCACGCCGGACCTGAGCGGCCACGGCGCGTTCACAGAGGAGAAAGCCGGCTTCCGGTTCGAACAGCGACAGATAGTCCGGTGGCCGCCGCAGACCGGGACAGCGTTCGGCGAGCGCCGCATCGTCCAGGGGTTCCAGCACCAGGTCATGTTCACCCGCCGAGCGCATGGAGCCGGTCAGCAGTTCGGCATCCGAATGCCCGAGGTAGACGATGCCGCAGCGATGCAGCAGCGCTTGCCCGGTGTCGGCCTCGAGCGCCTCCCAGTTGGCGTAGGCGCGTTCCAGCAGCGGCACGTAGTCGGGATGCTCGTAGTAGGCCTTGCGGATCAGCCGCGTGTCGCCACCGCTGGAGCCATGGCCGTGCGGAGGTTCGTAGGGGTCCAGTCCGAGCACCCGGGCGCCGCGGCCGGCGAGGTGGTCGAGGGCGGCCGATCCCATGGCACCGACCCCGGCGACGACGACGTCGAAGTGTCTGCTATCGCTCACGCATCCTCCCGCCTGCCAGGCACCCTGCCGTGCCGCGGCCGGACCGTCAAGACGCGCGGGCGCATCGATGCCGTTCAAAAGCCGGCGACGGTTGCGTATTCTGCGCGTTGATCGCAACCCACGGAGCGCCATGACCGCGAACGTCACCTGGACCACCCGGCTGTCGTTCCTGCTTGCCGCCGTCGGGGCCGCGGTCGGGCTCGGCAACATCTGGAAGTTCCCCTACATGGCCGGCACCAGCGGCGGTGCCGCGTTCGTCGGCATCTACCTGATCTGCGTGATCGCCATCGCCATCCCCATTCTCATCGCCGAACTGATGCTCGGCCGCCGCGGTCGCGCCAGTCCGCCCACCGCGGTGGCCCGAGTGGCGGACGAGTCCGGCCGGGGCCGCGCCTGGAGCCTGGTGGGCTGGCTCGGCGCCGGCGCCGGTTTTCTGATCGTCAGCTTCTACAGCGTCATCGCAGGCTGGGCTCTGGCCTACGCCGTGAGCGCCGCCCGCGGCACCCTCGAAGGGCTCGATGCCGCCGGCTCGGCGGCCTTGTTCGACGGCTTGCTCGCCGACCCCGCGATACTCACGCTATGGCACACCCTGTTCATGGGTTTGACGGTGGTGATCGTCTCCCGGGGCGTCAACCGGGGCATCGAGGCCGCGGTGCAGGTGCTGATGCCGACCCTGTTCGCCATGCTCCTGCTGATGGTCGGCTACGCGGTCGTTGCCGGTGACTTCGCCGCCGGCTGGTCGTTTCTGTTCCACTTCGAGCTGGCGGCCGTGGATGGCGGCGTGGTGCTGAACGCCATCGGCCAGGCGTTCTTCAGCATCGGAGTCTCCATGGGCCTGATGATGATGTACGGCGCCTACCTGCCCCGGGACCAACCCATTCCCCGCTACTCCGTGTTCATCGCCCTCGCCGACAGCGCCGTTGCCCTGATCGCCGGCCTCGCGATCTTTCCGCTGGTTTTCGCCCACGGGCTCGACCCGGCGGAAGGCCCGGGGCTGATCTTCGTCACCCTGCCCATTGCCTTCGGCAACATGCCCTTCGGTGCCCTGTTCGGAACGCTGTTCTTCGTCCTGCTGGTGTTTGCCGCCATTACCTCGGCCATCGCCCTGCTCCAGCCCGCGGTCGTCCGGATTCAGGAGATCCCTGGGGTGAATCCCGCGGCTGCGGCGATCCTGGCCGGCGCCGGCGCCTGGCTGCTGGGACTGGTGAGCGTACTCAGCTTCAATCTCTGGGGCGACGTTCATCCGCTCGGCTGGCTGCCCGGGTTCGCCGAGCGCACGCCCTACGATGTCATCGACTACCTCACCGCCAACGTGATGATGCCCCTGGGCGGCATGCTCATCGCCGTTTTCGTCGGCTGGTTCGTCGCCGGCCGGGTGCTCCATGACGAGTTCCCGCGCATGCCGCCCCTCGCCTTCCGGCTCTGGCGCGTCGCCGTCCGGCTGATCGCCCCGCTCGCCATCCTGCTGGTGTTCATCGCCAACCTCGCGTGAAATAGCGCCCATGGATCCGTTTTCACAGGCGGCGCTGGGCGCTGTCGTCAGCCAGGCGGTCTGCCACAGGCAGCTGGGCTACCGGGCCGCCGCCATCGGCGCCCTGGCCGGCGCGCTGCCGGACATCGACGTGCTGTTCTCGGTGGGCGGCGACTACTTCGATCAACTGGTGCGCCATCGTGGCATTACCCATTCCCTGCTCTTTGCGCCGGTGGCAGGACCGCTGCTCGGCGCCCTGGTCTGGCGCATCGAACGCCGACGGCTGGCCGGACCGGCAACCGATCCGCCGGCGGCCCGGGGTCGAGCGCGCCTGCGCAGCTGGATGCTGGTGGTCACCCTGGCGCTGCTGTCGCACCCGCTGCTCGACTACCTGACCCCCTACGGAACCCAGCTGCTGCTGCCGTTCTCCGACACCCGCTTCGCCATCAACGCGATGCCCATCATCGATCCGGTGTACACCCTGCTGCTCGTCCTCGGCCTGCTGATCGCCGGGCGTTTCTGGCGCACGCGGGCGTCCCGGGTCGCCGTGGGGACCCTGCTCCTGTCCTCCAGCTACCTCGGCTACGGCTACTTCCTGAACCTGGCCGCCGAGCGCGAAGCCGAGCGTCAGCTCGCGGCCAGCGGCATCCACGATGCCCGGGTTGCCGCGTTCCCGACGATCCTGCAGCTGCACTATCGCCGGGTCGTGGCCCGGACCCCGGACCGGGATCGGGTGGGATTCATTTCCATGTGGCGGCCGTGCGACATCGCCTGGTCCGACGCGCCCCGCGACGCTGACGGCACCCTGCCGGTGGCGGCGTTCCTGGCGACCCGGGAAGGACGGATCTTCGACTGGTTCTCGATGGGCTGGGCGCGCTATCGGATCGAAGCGGGTGGCGGCGGCCCGGTGCTGCGCGCCACGGACCTGCGCTACGGCTTTACCGAGGATCCCGACCGCAGCATCTTCAGCGCCAGCGCCGTCGTGGATCTGGCCGGTCGCCTGGTCGGGCCCGTGCGTGCCGGACGCGACGCCGCGGATGCCAGCGGCCAGCGGCTCGCGCTGCTGTTCCAGCAGACCTACACCCGGGAGTGCCGGCCATCGACCTTCGACCTTTTCGATGGAAAGGCTGAAGGCTGATTCCCTCCACCATCAGAGCACCATCAGAGCACGCCGCGGAACCGGTGTGCGGGCATCGGACGCCCGAAATGATACCCCTGCAGCACGTCGGCGCCGAGGTCCTTGAGAACCGCGGCGGTCTCCGCATCTTCCACGCCTTCTGCAACCACGCGCATGGAAAACGTATGGCCGAGATCGACGATGGCACGAACGATGTCACGATCGCGGGTTTCCGTGCACAGGTGGGTGACGAAGGAGCGGTCGATCTTCAGCTCGTCGAGCTCCAGCGCCCGCAGATAGGCAAGCGACGAGTATCCCGTGCCGAAATCATCGATGGAGATGCGCACGCCGAGCCGCCGCAGCGCGCCGAGCGCGGCCATGGCTGCGTCCGGATCCTGCAGCATGGCCTCTTCCGTGACTTCCAGAGTCACCCGCTGGGGCTCGAGACCGAAAATCGTCAGCGCGTCGCTGACCACGGCGCGCAGCTCCGGATCGCAGACCAGGCTCGGTGGAACGTTGACCGCCACGCCGATGCCGCCCGGCCACTGCACGCAGACCGCTATCGCCGACTTCACCGCGTGCCAGCACAGGGTACGTCGGGTCATGGCATCGTTGCAGAACGGCAGGAACGTGTCCGGGCCGAGGAGCCCGTCTGTCGGGTGCAGCCAGCGCATGAGCCCTTCGGCCCCCAGGACCGTGCCGAATCCCGCGTGTACCTTTGGCTGAAAGAACAACAGGAACTCTCCCTTGACCAGCCCGGCTTCCACCTCACGGGTGCGGCGCAGGGTCTCCTGCTCGAGCTCGGTGGTGAGCTCGTGCCGGATCACGAACAGGTTGCCGCTCCGTCGCGCCTCGCGCAGACCCGACTCGGCGATGCGCAACCGGGCGTCCATGTCCGAGCCGCAGCCGTCCGGCGGGACGAAGGCCGCCCGGATGTCCGGGCGGACGTCGTGATCGACCAGGGTGATCGGAACGTCGAACAGACGCTTGAGTTTGGATCCTGCGAGTTCGATCTGCTGTTCGTCGACGACATCGCGCAGCAGCACGCCGTATTTGTCCGGCGCGATCTCGAAGACCCGATCGGCCGCCCGGGCGAACGCAGCGACCCGAGCCTGGAACTCCCGAAGCAGCAGCTCGACGCTGGCGTCACCGAGGGTTTCGCGGACCAGGTCCGCGTTGTCCAGAGCCAGAAGGGTGAGGGTCGACGGCGCCACGGTCAGCGATACGGCGCGCCGACAGGAGGACGCGGCTGCAGCAACGCGCGCATCAGAGGAAGAACTCGTCGGGGTGAACGCCGTGGGCCCCGGGATGAAGCTCTGCCCGCACCCAGAGCTCGGCATCGTGGGTGGGCGTTCGCTCGCTCAGATCAACGACCTTGAACTCCCGGTAGCGGCGCTTCTGCGAATCGAGTATCAGCATCACCCGCGGCTTCAGGCGGCGGCTCTCGTTCTGCGCAACCACGATCCCGACCTCACCGCTGTTGAGCTCCACGACCGCGCCGGTGGGAAACAGGCCGATCGCCTGGATGAACTGCTCCACCAGCTCGCGCTGGAAGCGCGACGCCTCGCCGTCCCAGAGCTCCTGCACCGCTTCGAACGAGGTTCGGCTCGGTGCGTGCGGCCGCTTGGTGATCATGGCGTCGTAGGTGTCCACAAGGCCGGCTATGCGGGCGAGAATCGGGATGTCGTGACCGGCAAGCCCGTGGGGATAGCCCGAGCCGTCGAAACGCTCGTGATGGTTGCGGACCACGTCGACGACCCGCTGATCGACGCCGGGCGCGTCGGTCACCAGCGTAACCCCGAGATCGACATGGCGGCGGACCGCCTCCATCTCGCCCGCAGACAGCGTTGCAGGCTTGGCCAGGGGGTCCCAGTCGAGGCGTGTCATGCCGACGTCCACCAGCGACGCGCCAAGGGCAAGACAGCCGAGGTCTTCCGCCGGGAGGCCGAGGTGGCGGCCGAGCACCGCGGACCACACCGCGTTGCAGAGGCTGTGGTTGTAAAGATAGTCACCGTGGCGACGGATCCGCACCAGCGCCGCCATGGCGTTGCTGTCCTGAACCACGTGCTTGACCAGCGGATCCACGGCCGACTGCAGCGCCCGGACCTCGAGCCCGCCGCCGCGCTTGAGCTGACCGAACACCTTGCGAATGGCGCGGTCGGCGCTGTCGATGTCGGCATTGGCTGCGGCGGCGAATTCCGCCGGCAGCAGTTCCAGCGAGTTCGAATCGCGATTCACACGCTTCTGCCGCACTGGACCGCTCACGGCCACGCGCCGCGCCGGATCGATGCTCACCTCGTTGCAGTAGCGGCAGATCAGCGCCACGTCCTCGGTGCTCTGCACGTGGAATCCCTGCAGCGCAAACGGCGTCTCGCTCCACGGCCGATCGATGGCCGCCACGTACATGCCGGGCTTCAATGCCCGGGCGGGAATGGCGATCAGGCCTTCGGCGGCGGGAAGACTGGACATACCCGCAGTGTAGGGCGCTGCACCCGCGCCGGCGGCCCCCGGGCGGCAAATCTGTGACGCAGCGCAAGGCCGGTGGCGCGTCCGTGCGAAACCCCGGCGGATCAAGCAGAATGACCGCTGTGGAGGAACGGACGACATCTTGACCGAGGACAGCGAGCGCCAGGCCGGGCCGCGCCAGGCCGGGCCGCGCCAGGCCAGCATCCTGGACGTCACCCTCACCATCGGCATCACCGTGAGCCTGCTGGCGCTTTCGGTCGCCATCTTCGGCAGCGACTCTTCGTCCGGCGCCAACCAGATCGCGCTGGTCATCGGTGCGGTGCTGGCGAGTGCCGTGGGAATCAAGAACGGCTACCCGTGGACCGTCATCGAGCGCAACATCATCGACGGCATCGCGACCGCCATGCCGGCCATCCTGATCCTTTTTTCCGTGGGCAGTCTGATCGGGATCTGGATGCTCTCCGGCACCGTACCGACCATGATCTACTACGGGCTGCTGCTCCTCGACCCGGCGGTGTTCTTCCCGGCGACGTGTCTGCTGTGCGCGGTGGTGGCCCTGTCCATCGGCAGTTCGTGGACCGTGGCGAGCACCCTGGGCGTCGCGCTGATCGGGGTTGCCGGAGCCCTCGGGCTGTCGGTGGAGATCACCGCAGGCGCCGTGATCTCCGGCGCCTACTTCGGCGACAAGATGTCACCGTTGTCCGATACCACCAATCTGGCGCCCGCGGTAACCGGAATCGACATCTTCACCCACATCCGTCACATGGTGTGGACCACGGCCCCGAGTTTCGTGTTCGCGCTGATCGCATTCGCCGTCATCGGCTTCAGCCGCCCGACGGTGGCGTCGATCGGGGGACTCGAAGAGACCCTGGTGCTGCTGCAGACGAACTTCGACATCGGCCCGTCCATGCTGCTGCCGGTGGCGCTCGTCGTGATCCTGGCCGCGCGCAAAGTTCCGGCGCTCGCGTCGATCCTGGCCGGCGTCGCCGCCGGGGTGATCATGGCCCTGCTGTTCCAGCGCGACGTCATTCTGGCGTTTGCCGGGTCCGAGGGCAGCACCACCAGGGAGTTGTTCAAAGGCGTGTGGGAGGTGCTGTTCGACGGCTACACGGCGAACACCGGCGGCGAAAACCTCGATGCCCTGCTGTCCAGGGGCGGGATGAGCTCCATGCTCAACACCGTGTGGCTGATCATCAGCGCGATGTGTTTCGGCTCCGCCATGGAAAAGGCCGGCGTCCTGCAGCGCCTCGTGCAGGGGCTGCTGGCCTTCGCCCACAGCGTCGGCGCCCTGATCGCGACCACGGTGGCCACCTGCATCGCCGTCAATGCCCTGGCAGCGGATCAGTACATGTCCATCGTCATCACCGGTCGAATGTTCCGCGACGAGTACCGGGCCCGCCGCCTGCACCCGAAGAACCTGTCCCGGGTGCTGGAAGACTCGGGGACCATCACTTCACCGCTGGTTCCGTGGAATACCTGTGGCGCTTACATGGCCGCCGCACTGGGGGTACCGACGCTGGCCTATCTGCCGTTCTGCTTCTTCAATCTGGTGAATCCGGTGGTCTCCCTCGCCTACGGCTTCACCGGATTCAAGATCGAGCCGGCCGATGACGACGTCTGGGAAGACCAGCAGCAGGAACCGGTCGGCTCCTGATCCCGCCGGTCAGACCTCCGCCTGGGGCGGGTGCACGATGGTCCAGCGCAGCACGTCCGCCGCCCGCACCAGACCGACGACGCGACCGCCGCGCAGTACGACCACCGGCGCATCGCCGAGGCTCGCAAGTCGACGCAGCGCGGTGGTGGCCATCTCTGAAGCGTCCAGAGTCGGACGGTCGTCGAGTGCGACCGTGTGGTCGACCACGCGGCGACCGTGGCGCTGCTCCGCGGGTATCGTCGCTACATCCTCGAAGGCAATCGTGCCGATCACCCGCTCGCCATCCAGCACCGGCCAGAGCTGCTGGCTGCTGCGCAGCAGGTAGTCCTCGACGAAGACGTCGAGGGCAACGTCCGCCGGCACCGTGTCGAATCGGGTACGCATGACGTCATCGATTCGGACCGAACGCAGGCTGCGCTCGGTCACCATCTGGGAGTAGCTCGACCGGGCAAGGTGGGTGAGGAACCAGCCGATCAGGACCAGCCACAGGCCGCCGAGGTTCTTCACCACGAGGATGTTCCAGAACCCCAGAGCGATGATCGCCCAGCCCACGGCGCGACCGGCGCTGGCCGCCAGACGGGTGGCGCGCAGGGCGTCACCGGTGAGCCACCACACCAGAGCCCGGAACACACGGCCACCGTCGAGCGGAAAGCCGGGCACCAGATTGAATACGGCCAGCATCACGTTCACCGAGCCGAGCCAGATGCAGGCCGTGATCACGGGGGACAGTTCCGCCATCGCGCCTTCCGGGTCGGTGGCAAGCCTGGCCAGCAGATCCGCGCCCATGGCGGCACTGGCGATGCTCGTGAACATGACGCCCAGGGCAAGACTCATGAGCGGTCCGACTACAGCGATGGCGAACTCCTCCTTCGGAGTGCGCGCCTCGGCCTCGATCTCCGCCATGCCGCCGAACAGAAACAGGGTGATACGCGGCACCCGGATGCCGAAGCGACGCGCCATCAGCGAGTGAGAAAGTTCGTGGGCGAGCAGCGAGGCGAAGAAGATCACGCCCGCCGCCAGCGCCGTCAACCAGCTGATTGCCGGCGTCCAGTCGGGATGCCACTGGGGAAACAGCCCGCCGCCAAGGCTGTAGACGATCAGCGCGAAGATGATCAGCACGCTCCAGTCGAGGCGTATCTCAATGTCGAAGACGCTGAACAGCCTCACGCCGGAGCGTTCTCCACCCATCTTCAGATCCGTCACGCAGAACCTCCCTTGCTGACCGTACGGCTGGCCCGATGTGGCACCCTATCAGGCATTCAGGCGCAGCGCCTCGCGCAGCCCGACCAGAATCAGGTCGGGCACCACGGCGTCGAACAGTTCTTCCTGGTCGAACAGATGCGAGAAGCCGCCGGTGCCGATGAGCAGCGGCGGCTCGTCTGCGAACGCTTCCGCCGTCATGCGCGCGGTGAGCTCCCTGACCATGCCGACGTTGCTCCAGTAGAGGCCGTTCTGAATGCTCTCCACCGTGCTGCGGCCGATCGCACCGGTTACAGGCACGATCTCCACCGAGGGCAGCTTGGCGGTCTTCTCGACCAGCGCTTCCAGCGCCAGCCGCACCCCAGGAAGGATGTTGCCGCCGAGGAACTCACCGGACTTGGAGATCGCCGTCAGGGTGGTGGCGGTGCCGAAGTCCACGACGATCAGATTGCGCCCGGGGAACAGCTTCAGCGCGCCCACCGCGTCGGCGATGCGATCTGCGCCGACCTCCTTCGGATCCTTGTAGCGGATCTTCAGCCCGGTCTTCACGCCCGGCCGCAGCACCATCGGGTCGTGACCGAAGTACTTCTGACAGCACGAGCGCAGCGAGTAGATCATGTCCGGAACCACCGAGCTCAGGGCGATGCTGGCGATGGTCTTCGGATCGATCCCGTTCTCGCGCAGCGCCGCCAGCAGAAACACGCCAAGCTCGTCCGACGACGCGCGCGCCGAACTGGTGCGCCGGAACTGACACACCAGGCGGCCACGTTCCGACAGATCGTCGTACACCCCGCAGAACAACTGACTGTTGCCCACGTCGAGACACAGGATCATGGCCCACTCCTCCCGTCCGCGGCGGCTTCGCCGACGGCAACGTTGTCGATCAGCCGGACCTTACGCTCCCGACCCCGCAGCGTCACCGCACCGTAACGGCGGTGGTCGCGGGTTTCCACGTAGTCGACCTCGAAGCCCGCACGATCGAGCAGCCGGGCGACCTCGAGATCAGGCAGCTCGGCCCCCAGCAGGCAGTGAAAACGCGGTGCAAGACGTCGCCCTTGCGGCTCCAGCAGGGCATTGCGCGAGCTCAGCGCCAGTCCGTCGTCCTCGCGCACGGTTGCGCAGGGCACGATCTCGGTATCCAGAAACAGCGCATCGGTCATGCCCCGGATCAGCCGGTACTGCTGGTAGTCCTTCTCACCGAAGTAGGCACGGTCGGGACGCACCAGGTTGAGCAGTTTCAGCACGACCGTGAGCACACCGGTGAAGTGGCCGGGCCGGTGCGTGCCGCAGAGCTCGCGGCTGAAGCTGGTTTCGTCGACGCGGTAGCGGAAACCGTCGGGATAGAGCTGCGCGTACGTCGGCAGGATCACCGAACCGACGCCCAGCTGCCGGGCCATGGCCAGATCCGCGTCCAGTGTGCGGGGATAGTTCTCGAGGTCACGCGGGTCGTTGAACTGGGTCGGGTTCAGATAGACGCTGAGCACCGTGTGGTCACACTCGCGAAGGCTGCGCTCGAGCAGCGCGCCATGGCCCCGGTGCAGCGCGCCCATGGTGGCCACCAGACCCACGCTGCCGGCCAGATTGCGGCGCGCCGCACGCCACACCGTCAGATCGTCGAAGACGTTCATGCGTAGGACTCCTCGCGACTCGGGAAGGCGCCTTCCTGAACGTCCGCATGAAACCGGTTGACGGCATCGTGGATGGTGTCGAAGCCGTTGGCGTAGTGGCGCAGGAACTTCGGCCTGAAGTCCGGGTTGGTGCCGAGCAGGTCCTGCAGTACCAGCACCTGCCCGTCGGTACCGGCGCCGGCGCCGATTCCGATGGTGGGAACGCCGATGCTGGCACTGACGCAGCCGGCCAGCCGCGCCGGGACACATTCCAGCACCACCGCGAAACACCCGGCCTCCGCCAGCCGGCGCGCCGACTCGAGCAGGGCCCGGCCGGCAGCATCGCCGCGACCCTGCACCTTGTGACCACCGAAGCCGTGAACCGCCTGGGGGGTGAGCCCGAGATGACCCATGACCGGAACGCCGGACTCGACGATGTGGGCGATGATGTCGAGTTGGCCGGCCTCGCCTTCGATCTTCACCGCGTTGGCGCCCGCCTGCATCAGCGTCTGCACGCCGTCCATGGCCGGGCCCAGCCCCCGACGCACCGACAGGAACGGCATGTCGCCGACGATGAATTTGTCCGCCGCGCCCCGCGCCACCGCGCGGGTGTGCAGGGCCATGAGCTCGATGTCGGCATGCACGGTGGAGTCGAAGCCGTGCATCACCATGGCCAGGCTGTCGCCGACCAGCAGGCAGTCGACGTCGCTGCGGTTCAGCAGCTGGGCGGTCCAGAAGTCGTAGCAGGTGACCATGGAGATCTTCCGGTCACCGCGCTTCATGGCTTTGAGGTCTAGAACGTTGAGGGGCTTCCCCATGGCATCCTCCATGGGCAAGCAGACTCGACAACACGCGTGGCAATGGCAATCAGGGAGGAACGCATTCCGGGTACCTGTCCACCTTGCGGGATCAAGTCCACCTGCCTGGTCTGCGGCCGGCGCTTCACGCCTGCCTTGGTCTCACCGCGGCTGCGCCTGCAGCCGGCCTGCGGTCCGTCTCCGAGGATGGCGGCCGCAGGCGGAAAGTACGCGAGCCGGGCAGGGTTGTCCATGCCGGGTCAGGACCGAACTCAGTCGCGGCAGGCGTCCTCGATCTTGCGCCGGCGCGCGTCCGGATCGTCGATGATGGTAAAAAACTCCTCGACATAGCCGCGCAGATCCCCGCGATTGCGCTCGTCCAGATCGGTCTCCGTCGCAAGCACGTCGAGCATCTCGCCGCGCGCGGCCCGAAATCGAGCGAGCGCCCGGTCCAGGGTCCCGGGGTCGCGGCAGAAGCCGCGGAACAGCCGCTGACGGACGTTGCGCAGCGGCAGCTGGTAGTCCACGACGGCATAAGGTGGGTTGACGAAACCGGTGATGTCGAAATCGTAGGGGAACGGCGCGTAGCGACCGTCTTCCGCGGTCAGCAGCACGGCATTGTGGCAGCAATCGTCATCTGGAGCGCCGGCAATGAAGGAGAAGTCGGTGTTGCCTATGAGGAACTGAAACAGCTCCATCAGCGTCGCCTGCTCGGGTTCGAGCTGCCCCCGCGCGATGCGGGTACCGCCGTCTTCGAAGGCCTCCAAGCCGAGACGGCGCGCGAGTCTGTTCTTGTCCTCGATGAAGAATCCGAAGCGCTCCACGGGGCGCGCGTTGCGTTCGGAGTCGAGATAGGTCACCTGCAGCGGGCGAACCCTGAAACTCGAATCGGTAAGCGTGTTGAGCAGCCGGTAAGCCAGGTATTCACGGTACACGAAGCGCTGATGGTGGGGCGAAGGACGACAGTGAGTCACGAGCTTGAGCTTGTCCTGACCGTCGAGCACCGTACCGTCGAGGTCAGGCTTGCGGAAATTCAGGCGCAGCGGCGGGACCGTGCAGACCTCCTTGTCGCGCCGCGACCGACCCCGCGGTCGCACCGTGATGTCGAATACGCGTTCGGCGCCATCGTCCGCCACCAGGGCGAACTGCCCGGGCCGGTACTCGGGCGCCGAACTGCGATCGCGGCTGAGCGCCCGCAGCGGTACCGAGAGTCGAACGGTCAGGGGCTCGCGGGTTTCGAACAGCGGGTCCGGCGTCGGCGCTGCCGCGACCGCCGCCCCGAGGCCACAGCCCACGATCAACACCGCACACGGCTGCCATCGGCTCATGTCCCCTCCTCCATCAGCCAGTCGGCGAGCAGTCGGGTGACCCGCGGGTGGATCAGATAGCCCACCGAGTTGTGCGGGTTCGAACGACCGTAGCGGATCGCCAGATTGTAGATGCGGTAATCCCGCAGCCGGCTCAGGTGATGCTGTTTCAGCAGCCCGGCGAAGTCGTCGGACACGGTCTTGTCATGGCACAGATAGTCGTCCTCGGCCGCGACGTTGTACCAGTTGATCATCCGGTTGGGGTGGCGGCTGGCGACGGGCGCAGCGGCGCCGCGCAGGCGCCGCTTGACGAACTCGCTGGCGAGCGGGGAGCCGAGCGTGATCCAGCTGCGCACGCGCGCCGAACCCACGGCTGCTGCGAGTTCCGCGTCGCAGGTGAGTCGCCACAGCACGTCGTAGCCGATCACGCTGCCAAGGCCATGGCTGACCAACATGACGTCGTCACCACCGGCCAGCGCCGGCACCAGCACCTCGAGCAGCCGGGCCTCGCAGCGTTCGCGGACGCCGTCCGAGTCGGCCAGATACTGGCCCAGGGACGGCACACGCTTCGACAGGAACGACGGCGCGAGCCCGATCGCGGTCAGCGGCGCCGCGACGTCCGCCATCAGTTCGCCGAGCGCACTCTTGCCGGGAAGCGCCTCGTAGTGCACGCGGCGGAACTTCTTGTGTCCGGAGAGCCTGGCCAGCCTGTCCAGGTCACCACGCCGGTCTTCGAGGTCGAGGGCGAGGTCGGTAATCTGCCCGGTCCGCTCACACAGCGGATTGACCAGGTCGCCGTAGTAGACGAATTTCACCGTCGCCGCGTCGAGCAGGCCGCGACCGCCGGCTGCAGCGAAGTCGCGATCGAGCCCGGCGGCCAGCGCATCCCGCCACAGCACCTCGAGCGCAGCCTGCGTCGGCTTGTAGCCGCCACCGTGGACCAGAATCAGCGTGCGGCGCCGCGGCGAGACCTGATCGCCCGGTAAGGAATCATCCTGTGGCGGCGACTCATCGTGCGGCGGCATAGACACTCAAGCGTCCTCGCTTGTTCTTGCCCTCGTCGGCGACGATCAGATCGCCGTCGTCCGTCATGGCAATACCCTCCATCTGCGGATGCTGATCGCGCGCCAGCGTGATCGCATCGACCACCGTCCCCGCGGCGCTGATTTCCAGCAGCGCGTACTGCCGGGCAGCGGCCACGACGTAGTTGCCGGTGGCACCGGAACGGGTGAGTGCCGATGGATTCAGCGCGGCGTCGGCGCTGCCGCCCGGCGGCCAGGTCGCCAGCACGTCGTGCTCCGGAACAGCGCCGCGCCGGGCCGGCGACCAGGCCAGCAGCGCGATCATTCCACGCAGCGCTTTCTCGCGCGGGGTCTTGCACAGCAGCAGCAGGCTACCCTGCCGCGCATCGTAGTCGAGCCCCTCGACTTCGCAGCGCCGGCCGAATCCGGTGCGATGCAGCCGGAAGTCCACGTGCCCGCCGTCCTCGCCCTCGAGCGCCTCCAGCAGTTCACCATCGCTGGTGACCAGGTACAGGGTTGCCCCGACCCAGGCAATTCCTTCGTAGTCGCCCGGGCGCGGTGGATCACCGAGGGCGAACCGCTTGATGACGCGGCCGTCGCGATAATCGAGTTCGAACACCACGGCGACCTCGTCGGCGTGGGCGAACAGCCGCCCGTCGGCGTCCAGCGCCAGGCCCGAGACCTCTCGCAGAGCGCGCGGCAGTGCCCACTGGGTCAGACCGGCGTAGGGATAGCGATACCCGGCAATGTCGAAGGACGCATCGCGCTCGCTGCATCCGGCGACGATCGTCATGGTCAGCACGAGCAGGCGGAGCTCGCCGAGCCGCCAGGCACCGTAGCCGCTCACGGCTTGAGATCCTCGTCCTCGTTGTCGCGACTGGTCAGAAACGCGAAGAACGGGCTGTTGAGTCGGGCGCCGTAGTCGAGCCACCACAGCGCCAGGGTGGCGTAGACGAAGCCGATCGAGATCACCAGGGCAATCCCGATCGCCGAAACGCCGGCACCGATCCCGATGGCGATCGCGCAGAAGATGTACAGCGTGTGCGCCGATTCGCTGAGGGTGAAGCGGAAGCGCACCGCCGCCACGATGCCGGCCAGGCTGAACGCCAGCGCGATGCTGTTCTGCACGATCATGGCGATGCCGGCGACGATGATCGGCAGAATGATCATGGTCTGAGCGAACGACCGATCGACCCGTTTGTCCGGCGTGGTGATGAAGTACATCCACGAGACCGGCGCCATCAGCGCGACCGCAAACACGATGGCCAGGGCAAGACGGATCGCGTAGACGTCGCCGCCCACGGAGCGGGCGGCCGTGGCTATCACCTCGAATCGGTCGGCGCCGATATTCAGCAGCTCTTCGATCCCACCCATGGGCAGGTAGCGCTCGATGTCAGGGATGTTGGCGATGCCGAGAAAGTACACGGCCAGGCACGCCGCGTAGTACGCCGAGATGACGAACAGCGGCGCCGACACCCGCACGGACTTTCGCATGCCTCCCCTCCCCCGGACACAGCAGCATCTTTATACCGGTCCCACCTCGCCATGGCGAGGCGAAACCATGCCCTCGCGGAACGGTGTTGCGCCCGGTGCGACTGCGCTACGCTGGCGCCTCGACGTCGAGGAGGAGATGGATGGATTTGACGGAGCACGGCCGCGTGACCGCGGCGCCGACGCTGGCGGCCCTGGTCGCCGGCATGATCATGGCTCTGGCCGGCTGCGGCGAGAGCGGCCCGTCGCAGCAGGCCGCCGCCGAAGCGCCAGCGGATCTGATCATCGATCGGGCCAGTATCTACACGCTGAACTGGGATCAGCCCGCCGCCGACGGGACGCCGGCGGGCAACGCGCCGCACACCGCGGACGGCTGGCAAGCCGACGCCGAAGCCGTGGCCATACGCGACGGCCGCATCGTCTTCGTCGGCAGTTCGAGCGCGGTGCAGGCCTACCGCGGCGCCGACACGGTGGTTGCCGAGGTCGATGGCGCCACGGTGCTGCCCGGCCTCGTGGACTCCCACACCCACATCTTCAACCTCGGCGCGAAGCTCAGCCGGGTCGATCTTTACGGCGTGGAGACCGAGGAGGAAGCGGTGGCCCGGGTCGAGGCTGCCGCCCGCAGCGTCCCCAAGGGCGAGTGGATCGTCGGCCAGGGCTGGGACGAGGGTGCCTGGGCGAACCGCTACCCGGACTTGTCGCTGCTGTCGCAGCGGGTACCCGACCATCCGGTGTATCTGCGCAGCCTGCATAGCTTTGCCGGCTGGGGCAACGCCATGGCGCTGGCGCGCGCGGGTATCACCGCCGACACCCAGGCGCCCGTGGGCGGGGAGATCCAGCGCTTTGCCGACGGCCGGCCGAACGGACTACTGCTGAACCGGGCGGTGCCGCTGCTCGAGGACGCGATCCCGTCCCCCGACCACGAGGAACTGAAGGACCGGGCGCGCCGCGCGTTGGCGCAGATGGCGCGCGACGGTTACGTGACCGTGCACGATGCCGGCGTCGATGCCGCGGAAATGGCGGCGCTCGAGGACCTGGAGGCAGCCGGCGAGCTCCCGATCCGAGTCTACGCCATGCTTTCGGTACGCGACGAGACCCTTGCCCGCGACTGGCTCGAGCGCGGGCCCGATACGGACGCCGAGCGTTTTCTGGTCACCCGCTCGGTGAAAGCCTTCTACGACGGCGCCCTCGGCTCCCGTGGCGCGCGCCTGCTGGAGGACTACAGCGACCGCCCGGGGCACCGGGGAGTGAGTGGGGGCCAGTACGGATTCAACCAGCAGCTCACCGAAGCGATGATGCAGCGCGGCTTCCAGGTGGGTATCCACGCCATCGGCGACGCCGGCAACCGCGAGACCCTGGACTTCATCGAGGCCGTGTACGAGCGTGACCCGGCAACCCGGACCCACCGCAACCGCATCGAGCACGCCCAGGTGCTGCATCCAGCGGACATCGCCCGTTTCGCCGAGCTGCAACTCGTTGCCTCCATGGAGCCGCCCCACGCGGTGGAAGACATGGCCTGGGCGGAAGAGCGTCTCGGGCCGGACCGGGTGCAGACCGCCTATGCCTGGCGCAGTCTGCGTGAGGCCGGCGCGCATCTGACCTTCAACGCCGACAATCCCGGCTCCGACCACGACATCTTCTATGGTCTACATGCCGCCATCACGCGGCGGGACAAACAGCGCAAACCCACCGAGGGCTGGTACCCGCAGCAGGCCGTGACCGCCGAGGAAGCCGTGCGCGCGTACACGGCCTGGTCTGCCTATGCCGCGTTCCGCGAAGACCTGACCGGCGTCATCGCCCCCGGCCGCTGGGCCGATCTCACCGTCATGGACGTCGATCCGTTCGTCCTCGGCGACTCGGCGCCCGGGGAGATCCTCGACGGCAGCATCATCATGACGGTGGTCGACGGACGCGTGATCTATCCGCCTAGCGGCGACCCTTGAGGCGCTGCACCAGCCAGCTCAGCGGCGCACCCAGCACCACCAGCGCTTCCGCGGGCCGCATCAGCAGCGAGAGCAGCTGCTCGCGCCGGGTCGACCGCGAAAAAACGTGCTTGAGCTTCTTCTTCGGGCGATTGACCAGGGAGAAGTTGTCGCTCACGGAGACGCTCTGGGTCGCCACCATGGGAAACAGAGCATAGGTCCCGGGAAGGCAGGCGAAGGCGGCATCGAGCTGATGCCCCACCAGGGTGAACAGGTCGAGATCTTCGCGGCTGCTGAACGGGTGATCGCGCAGCCACGCCTGGAGGCGCGGGCTCGTGACGTAGGCATGAGCGCAGGCCGACGCCGTCCTCAGCACGTTGTGGCGGATGAAGTAGCTCCACAAGGGCCAGTGACCGAGATAGAAGATGTTCCAGTCCTGCGGCAGTTCACGGATCGCGCGGCCGATGGCGCGGACGCGCCGGGGCGACAGGCGGCGCACGAACTGCACGTCATCCTCGAACACCAGCGCCGTCGCGGCGCCCTGTTCCAGTGCCAGCATCGCCACGGCGCGATGCGACTCCCAGCTGCCGATGGTGCCTTTGACCGGGTGCTTGGTCGGCCGGTAGAACACCACCTGCCGACACAACCCGACCCGATGAAATTCCGCTGACACCCGGTCGACCCGATCACCACGGCTCTTCAGAGAAATGCAGTAGACGGCGTCGAGAAACGACCAGTCGAAACCCTCGCCCGGCGGTACCGTTCCCTGGCAGTAGCGGCAGTCGTCGCGCAGCGGGCACGGGTGCTGCACCGGGCCGTCTACGGATTCGAACGGCTGCGCGGCGGCGGAAACCGTCGGAACACTGCTCATGGCTACCTCGTCGTGCGGATCTGGCGCGCGCAGTGTACTGCAATCCTCCGCCCCGGACCGGCCGGGTCAGCCCAGCGGGCGGAAGCTGCTGCCAGCGATGAATCCATCGCGAATCGAGTCGGCGATGCCCTGGAAGATCCAGCGGCCGTAGCGACCGATCTGGTGGATGCCCGCCTCTTCCAGCACCGCCAGCGCCTGGCGCTGCCAGATCGAGCCGGGCCAGGACCAGGTGTAGGCCACGTCGATCCAGGTCGGATGAACCACTTCGGCACCGTCGATGAACCCCCACCGCGTCAGTTCGTCCACCACCTGGCGGCCATAGGCTTCCACCTCCGCGGCGCTCGGCCGCGGCGCGTCGCCGGCGTAGGCGCGCTCGACATAAATGCTCACGCGCTCACCCGGCCGGTCCGCTGGCAGGAAGCTGTCATCGACGTTGCTGTAGAAGCCGACCCGGTGGAACCCCGCGTAGGAATACGGAATGTACAGCCAGTGATCGTCCGGGCACGCCGGACCGCGTCGGGCGCCGATGTTCAGCACCAGGACGGCCGTGTGCGGGTCCGCGGGTGCCTGGACCTCCAGTCCGGCCAGCTCCAGCGCCCGGTTCAGGGGCAGCGTGGAGAGAACGTCCCGGTAGGGTCTGCGGCCGCCGTCGGCAAGCACGACCTCGCGTCGCTCGGTGTCGAAGCCGGTGACCGGGCAGCCGTACTCCACGCGACAGCGGGCGGCCATGCGCCGCGCCAGTTCGTCCAGCCCCTGACGCGGATAGAGGAACGTGGTGTTGTAGCCTACGGCAGGCGCGTCGCTGAACGCGCCGCGCAGCGCCAGCGCCAGATCAACCGGCGACTTGTAGGGATCCTGGGGCGCGATCCGGCGATGCAGACCGGCAGTGTAGAGGTCGTGGAACGGCCCGAAGAAGCGCTCGGTGAGGGTGGCACCGAAGCTCGTCTCGAGCCACTCGAGCATGGTCTCGACCCCGCCCCCCGGGCGCGCCATCTCCTCGAGGGCCTGCACCGCAACCGCGCGCTCGAGAAAGCGCAGATTGTTCTGGATCGGATACGGCACGTACTTGGCGGAGTCCGGGAAATACACCGACGAGCGGCGCGCATAGCGGTTCATCTCCACCAGCCGGTGGAGAAAGTTCAGCACCACGGGATCGCCACCGAAAATCCAGTGGCCGCCGCCGATCTCGAAGCGGTACGCGTCCGCCGTTCCCGACGCCGGATCCGCGAGCGGCTCGGACTCGCCCGGACGCAGATAGTAGGACGAGCAGATTCCGCCCGGCCCGGCGACCGCCTCCAGGACCGGCAATCCGGAAGTCATGCCGGCCGCCAGACCGGTCATTCCCGCGCCCACGATCAGCGTCGTCTCCGTCATCGAGCAAAAACCCTTTATAGTCGCCGGGTGAACTCCACCCGGTCTGATCGTCAGGCGACGGCAGCGCCCGCAGGCGAGCCGGCTACCCGGAAGACGCCGCCGCGGCGGGCGGCGACACGAATCATCAGCAGGTCAGGATCGAGCATCCCGGTGAATGCACCCAACCCGGTGAGAACCAGCCACCGACCGCCCTTTCGGGCCCGCTTTCTGGCGCCCCGCTACTGGGCGACGTGGCTGATTTTCGCATTGTGCGGGTTCCTCTGCGTCGTGCCAATGCGTGCGCGCAACGCCAGCGCCGCCCTGGTCCTGCGGCTGCTTCGGCGGCTGCCGAACCGGCGCCGGCACATCGCCCGGGTGAACCTGGGGATGTGCTATCCGGAACTGTCACAAGCCGAGCGCGAACGCCTGCTGCAGCGCCATGCGTTGAGCGCAGCCGCGGTGCTGCTCGACTACGGGCGCCTCATGTTCCGCTCGCCGGCGGCGCTGGACCGGTGCATCGACGTCTACGGCCTCGACAACCTGGAGACGGCAGCAGGCAGCGGCCGCGGCGTCATCGTCCTGACCCCGCACAGCACCGCGTTCGAGCAGACCGGCCAGTGGCTCAATCAGCGCCAGCCGCTGCTCGGCGTGGTGCGCCTGCACGCGGACAACGAGGTCATGGACTGGATGGTCACCCGCATGCGCACCCGCCATGGCGCCGAAGTCGTCAGCCATCTGGCCGGCACGCTGACCCTGGTGAAAGCCGTGCGTGACGGCCGCTGGCTGTACTACCTGCCCGACGAAGATCCGGGTCCCGACGCCGGCGTGTTCGCCCCGTTTCTCGGGGTGCCCAAGGCGACGGTTGCCTCCCTCGGCCGTCTCGCCAACGCCGGCCGGGCGCTGGTGCTGCCGATGGCCAGCGGCTACTGCCCGGAACGCGGCCGCTACTGGGTGCGGCTGCTCGAGCCGGTGGAATGGGGACCGGTCGCGGAGCCGTTTGAGGACGCAGCCCGCACCAACCGGCTGCTGGAGCGTCTGATCGAGATCGATCCGGCCCAGTACATGTGGTCCAACAAGATCTTCCGCAGCCGGCCGGACGGCGCTCGGAAACCCTATTGAGATCCGCCGTTGAGCCTTGACTCCCCCCCAGACAGGCCGGGCAGAGTGTGGATACTCGTCGGCGACAAGGCCGGCGACAACGCGCAGATCGACATTGTCCGCGAGCGCCTCGACGGCCCGGTCGAGTACCGGCGTCTGACGTTTCTGGCGCGCTACCAGCAGGGCAAACCCTGGTTCCGCGCTTCCCTCGACCACGTCGACCCGGCGCGCTCGGATGCTCTGGAGCCGCCGTGGCCCGATCTCGTGATCACCATCGGCCGGCGTCCGGCGATGGCGGCGCTGTGGATCAAGCAACGTTCGGGCGGGGCCACCCGGGTGGTCCTGTTCGGGCGCCCGAAACGCTGGCTGGATCGCTTCGACCTGGTCGTGGCGCCGACCCAGTACGCGGTACCCCCGGCGGCCAACGTGCTGCACATCACGCTGCCGCTGATGCGCGTCGAGCCGGACCGCCTGGCCGCCGCCGCGGGCGCCTGGCAGGACCGGCTGAGCGCCCTGCCGCGCCCGCTCATCGGCGTCCTGGTAGGCGGCGCCACGTTTCCCTACCGGCTCGACGCACGCACCGCGCGCGAGATCCTTTCGGCCGCCGGCGGCTATGCCGGCCCTCACGGCTCGTTGTACGTCTCGACCAGTCGGCGCACGCCGCCGGCGGCCGCCGACGCCCTCGCCGCGCACCTGCCCGCCGGCAGCCACCTGTATCGATGGGGCACAGACGCTGGCGACAACCCGTATCCGGCGCTGCTCGCCCATGCCGACGGGTTCGTCGTCACCGGCGACAGCATTTCAATGCTCACCGAGGTCGCCCGGGTCGGCAGGCCGCTGGCGGTGTTTCCGCTGCCGCGGGACGACGGATTGCGCGCGCGCGCCGCCGCCGCGGCGGCACGGCTGACCGCGGCGGCGCCGGAACTGGCGGGAAACCGGCTGCTGGAACGCCTCGGCATCCGGCTGTTCCCGCGGGACCTCGCCCGGATCCATGAATGGCTGTTCAGCCACGGCATGGCGGTCGCCGCCGGCACGCCGCTGCCGCGGGCGGCTACGGGTCCCGTCGCGACGGACGATGATCTCGAGGCAGTGCTCGCGCGCATCGCCGCGCTGCGGGGCGATGCGCGCTGACGCCACGACGCTGCTTCCCGTGCATCCGCTCGCTGGTCTGCCTCCCACGCAGCCCGTAGAATGCGGGCGCACGCCAACCCGCGACCATGCAGTCTCCATGTCACAGTTGCAGCGCGTATTCGAGCACAGCTTCCGGGTACTCCCGTCCGGCCGCCGCTACCAGGCGGAGCGCCGGGTGCGCGGCTGGTTCGAGATGCGCCGACTGAAGCGCGCGGACTGCGTGATCGTCTCGTTTGGCAAGAGCGGCCGAACCTGGGTGCGGGTCATGCTGTCGCGTCTCTACCAGCTCGAGTACGGGCTCCCATCCGATACCCTGCTGGAATTCGACAACTACCACCGCGCCGATGCCCGGGCACCGCGGGTCCTGTTCACCCACGACAACTACCTGCGCGACTACACCGGCGACGCGCATTCCAAGCGCGTCTACCGGAACGAACACGTGGTGCTGCTGGTCCGGCACCCGGCCGATGTGACCATGTCGCAGTACTTCCAGTGGAAGCACCGCATGCGTCCCCACAAGATCGCCCTGAACGACTACCCGGCCGTGGACAGCGCGCTCACGCCCTACGCGTTCATGATGGGCCCGAGCGGGCTCGCCAAGGTGATCGCCTTCCTGAACGAATGGGCCGACGGTCTCGAGGAGATCACCGACGGCATCGTCATCCGCTACGAGGACCTGCGGGCCGACACCGCGCGCGAGCTGGCGCGGCTGGCCGGGTTCCTCGGGCTCGAACCCGCGGCCGCGCGCATCGATGAGGTCGTCGAGTACGCGTCCGTTGCTAACATGAAGCAGCGTGAGGCGCAGGCGCAGTCGGGCAGTGACCGGCTACGCGCCGCGGATCCCGGCAATCCGGACAGCTACAAAACCCGACGCGCCAAGGTCGGCGGCTACCGGGACTACTTCGACGACGAACAGATCGCCGCCATCGACCGGACCGTGGCCGCCGAGCTGAATCCACGCTTCGGCTATCCCAGCGGCGACAGCAGATGAGGCCGGAACCCATGCAGCACTGCGTATTCATTCACGCCAATCCGAAGCAGATCGTCGGCGCCATCGTCGCCCGCCACGCGCTGAAGCGGAACTCCGCCAACGCCGACCGTTTCGACGTGCGCATCCTGAACACGGAAGAGCATCCGTTCTTCGCGGAGCACGAGGGCAGGCTGTACTTGAGGGACGGCGATCAGCGGGTATGGCTCAACGACGATCTGCAGTCGTTCACGCCGCTGCGCTTCATGCCGCCGGAGCTGATGGGCTACCAGGGTCGAGCCGTTGTCATCGACCCGGACATTTTCGCCGTCGCCGACATCTGGGAGCTGCTCTCCCGCGATATGCAGGGCAAGGCGATTCTCTGCCGTGAACGTTCCGGCCCGAAAGGCGTGGTCGATCGCTGCATGGCATCCAGCGTGATGCTGCTGGACTGCGCCAGACTCACTCACTGGCGCTGCGAAGAGCAGTTCCGCGCCATGTTCCGCTCAGAGCTCGACTACCACGACTGGATCTGCCTGAAGACAGAAGACCGCGCCACCGTCGGTGCGTTCGAAAACGAGTGGAACGATTTCGACCGCCTCACGGTACGGACCAAGATGCTGCACACCACCCGGCGCAAGACCCAGCCATGGAAGACCGGTCTGCCCGTGGACTGGCGCCCGGCGGAGCGATTCCGGCTGTTTCCGCCCATCGGCTGGCTGATGCGCGCGCGGCGCCGACTGTTCGGCGAGTACGCGTTCCTGGGCAACTACAAGCGCCACCCGGACCGCAATCAGGAACTGCTGTTCTTCGGCCTGCTGCGTGAATGCGTCGAATCCGGCGAGATCACCCTGGCCATGCTCGAAGAGGAAATGGCGAGAAACCACGTGCGCCACGATGCGCTGGCGCTGGTCGACGCGGCGCCACCCCTGGCACCGGCGCCGAACTTCCCCCTGCCGCTGGTCAATTGAGCCGGCTCGGCACCGCTACGGCGCGCCGCCGGCCGGCGCTTCCAGCAGGGCCCGCACCCGCGCCACGGTCACCGCCAGTGGATCTTCCGTCACGTCCGTCGCTGACGGATCGCCGGCGCCGAGCCACGCCACCCGACCCGCCGACGCCAACGCCGCGTGGATTCGTCCGATGTCCCGGGTGAAACGCGCCGGCGCCACGGCCATGGCCAGCCGATGAGTCAACGGTTTCCAGCGGTAGCTTGCCGGACGCAGCCACCAGGGCAGGCGCCCCGGAGCGGTGACCGGGGCGAGATAGACCGGCCTGCCGGTCGCCAGCGCCTCCGTGAGCATGGACATGCTTTCGGCGCTGACGACGACCCGATCGGCAAGCGCCAGCAACGCCGCATACGGATTCTCCCGCGCCTGCGCAGACCACACGTGAACATGGCGTGGGACCTCCAGCCGCTGCTGCAGACGCCGCTTGAAGCCGGGCGGCGTGCGCGGGCTGGTGCTGATCAGCAGGCTGCCGCGATGGGCGCCGGCGAAGCGGTTCAGCCGCGCCGCCATGTCGTCGGCAAGCGCGCGGGTGAACACGAACGGGCCGCTGTCGCCGCCCACGAGCACCGCGATCCACGGCCGCGGCAGCGGCTCGAAACGCCGGCGCCAGGTGTCGATGGCGCCCGGATCCGCAGCCGGCTGGCCCGGCTGCAGCGGCAGCGCGTTGACCAGGACGCGGTCCCCGGCGGGCAGCGCGTACTGCCTGGTCGACACAACCAGATCGAAGCGCTCGGGCCGCGACCAGGGCCGGCCGAGGTGCACCAGCCGCGTGCGGCCCCCCGAACGCTCGCGGATCCAGCGGGCGACCAGTTCGTTGCGCCGGCCGGCCGTGATCAGCAGATCCGGCCAGGGCGCCACGAGTTGCGGGCGACACGGTGGCCGCAGCCCGGCGAGGGTCGGGCGCGACGCCAGATGCAGCAGCAGCTCGCCGCTGTGGAAGCACAGCCGCTTTTCTTCCACGCGCCAGGCGCCGGCAGCCGCCAACGCCCCGCCGAGACTGCGCATCTGGGTGTTGTCCCCGGCCTTGGGACCGATGAGCAGCCAGATCAGCCGCCCGGGATCCTGCCGTTGCGTCGCCTGGGCTGTCGTCACTCGGGGCTTCCGCCGAAATCCGCCGGCATTGTAGCGGAGTGCGCAGCCGCGGCGCGGCCGTGCTGTCGCGCCGTACGGGGCGCTGCTATCCTTGCCCGGGCCCGCCACCGCGCCGCCGTCGGGGAAGTCTTCCGCAGGTGAACAACTCGATCCGCTCATGGGCGTGGCGCCTGGGTCTGCATCCGGCGCCGCCGGGCCGCGGTCTGCTGGTGCTGGCCGACGCCGACGACCCCACCCTGCGCGGCGTTCTCCAGCGCGTGCGCGACGATCACCCGCGGGTCAATCTGTTCCACCTCCAGACACCCGGCTGCCCGGCGCTGCCGGACACCATCGCGGTGCCTGGTCCGGCACCGTTCGGCTGCATCCAGCGTCGATTTCTGCGCCGTCTGAAAGTGCAGGCGACACTCGTATCCTCCAACACGCACTCAGCCGGTGCATTGCTCGACACGGCGGCCGCTCTGGGGATCGAGGTGCTGACCGTAGGCGCAGCGTCCTGCGCCGACTCCGCCTGTCGGCGCCTGCGGCCGCTGCTTGCCACACCCCGACCGCCCGCCAAGGCCGGCCCCGGGATCGAGGCCTGGCTGCTGGCGCGGGTGGACCGCGCACCGCTGGCCTGGGTGACCAGTCGGAAATTCCGGGCCGTCGACTCCCTCGCCGCCGTGGCCGAAGAACTCGGTCGACCGCGCACCATTCTCTGTCTGGGAAACGGCCCGTCCAGCCGTGATCCGGCGCTCGACGGCCTCGCCTACGATGCCCTGTTCCGAGTCAACCATCTCTGGCTCGATGACCATCGGCACACGGCGCCCGACGTGATCTTCACCGGCAAGAAGGACACCCTGAGCGCCTATCGCCGGCCCACGCTCTTCGCCTTTCAGACGGAGCAGGCCGCGCGCCGCATCATGCTGCGCGCCGTGCTCTTGCCGAGGCGGATCCGCTACTGCACCGCCGAGCGCCTCGGCTGCATCGACTTCGCCGCGTTCGCGCCCTACAAACCGACCAACGGGGCCGTTATGATTGCGCTGGCCGCTGCCCTGGCGCCGCAACGCCTGATCGTCGCCGGCATGGATCTGTTCAGCGATCCGCGCGGCTCCTATCCCGGCCAGAGCGCGACCCCGAACGCGTACGCGGCGGCCCACGATCGCGACGTCGAGGCGCGCTGCATTCTGGCAACCCTGGCCGCGTTCCCCGGAGAGCTGAGCATCGTCGGCGACGTGCTCAAGGCCCGCTGGGCCGAGCACCAGACCGAAGCGCAGGCCCCGGGCGATCCGCCCCATCACTGAGGAGACCCGATGTCGTCGTCCACGGTCAGCCACAAGTCGTTCAAGACCCGTCTGCACCATCGGCGCCTCGGCGCCATGCTGCGCGACGTGCGCAAGCGACCGGCCGGTGACCGGCAGCGGCCCGTCGTGGTGACCCTGGCGCCGGCCGCCGGCGTGACCCCCTCGGACAAGCCGCCGGTCAGGATCTTCGTCGGCACCGAACCCGCTCAGTTCCGTGCCGAGCGGGTGTTCGTGTGGTCCGTGAGCAGAGTCCGCGATCCCGCGCGGACCTACGAGATCCACCTGATGAGCGACCTGGCCGGCTTCGATCGCTCCACCTGGAAGACCGGCTTTACCCAGTACCGCTACGCGATCCCGGCGCTCGCCGGTTACCGGGGCCGGGCGATCTACAACGACGTGGATCAGATCTACCTCGGCGATCCGGCCGAGCTGTTCGACCAGGACATGGACGGCGCTGCCGTGCTCAGCATCAATGACAAGGAAACCTCGGTGATGCTGCTCGACTGCGAAATGCTGCGCGAGCTGTGGCCGCTGCAGGACGCTCAGGCGCCCGGCAAGCACAAGCTGTTCCGGGCCCGGGTCCGCGACGCCGGGCTCTGGGGGCACATGGATCCGGCCTGGAACGCCCGTGACGACGAGTACCAGCCGCAGCGCACCAGACTGCTGCACTTCACAACGCTGCACACCCAGCCCTGGCAGCCATTTCCCGATCAGCTGCGCTACCAGCCGCATCCCCATTCCGATGTCTGGCAGGCGCTGGAGGACGAGGCGGACGCCGCGCGTTTCACCCTGTTCGACGCCGAGCGGCCGAGCGACCGCTACCAGGAGCTGTTGTCGCTGTACGGACAACTCCACGACAGCGGCCGTCCGGACACCGGTCACAGCGCCGAGGACACGTTCAGCGGCATCTCCCTCACCGAACACGTCGAACCGATTGCCGAGCTGGTGCGCCGGCACGGCGCCGGGAGCATTCTCGACTACGGGTCCGGCAAGGCGACCCTGTATCAGGCGGCGCCCGGCGAGTCCGAAGACTCGCGCTTCAAGACCATGCCGAGCTGGGGCAGCGCAACGGTCACCTGCTACGACCCGGGCTACGAACCGTTTTCCGGCCCCTACGCCGATCACTACGACGGCGTGATCACCACCGACGTTCTCGAACACATACCGGCGGAGGACATCGGCTGGGTTCTGCACCACCTGTTTTCACTGGCGAACCGCTTCGTCTACGCGGTGGCTGCCTGCTATCCGGCCAAGAAGATTCTGCCCGACGGCAGCAACGCCCACTGCACCATCCGTACCCCCCAGTGGTGGGCCGGACAGATGCAGCTGGTGGCGAGGAGCTATCCCGACGTCGCCTGGACGCTGTGCACCCAGGAGAAGAGCCCGCTGGCATTCGAGCAGCGCAAGAAGCTGCTCAAGCCCGGCATCCGCAACCGCTTCTTCAGCGGGCACGGTGCCTGAGCCAGGCATGGCGTTCTCACTGAAGAATCTGCGCAAGCGGCTGTCGCGCGATCCGCTCACCCGCCGCAAGGCTCAGGGCAAGTACTTCGAACGACGTCTGCGACGTCACGACCTGCAGCTCTACAAATCGCATCTCAACTGGACCCTGTCCGGGACTCTGAAGGACCTGCACGCGGAGTGGGGCGATGCCCCCGGGCTGCCGGCCGATCGCTGCTGCTTCCTCTACGATCTCGCCCGGCTGGCGCGCCACCGCGGCGTCCCGGGCGACAGCGCCGAGTGCGGCGTGCGTTACGGCAAGAGCACGTTCTTTCTGCTGCGTGGGCTGGACGATCCGGCGCGCCCCCACCATCTGTTCGACTCGTTCGCCGGGCTCTCCGCCACCGGCGCCGCGGACTCTGCGGCGAGCGGTCTCAAGTCCTGGCGGGAGGGTGACATCAGCGTTCCCGAATCGGCCGCACGCGAGAACCTGGCGCGATTTCCGAACTGCGAGTTTCGTGTCGGCTGGATCCCTGAACGCTTTCCGGAGGTGGCCGATCGCCGCTTCGCGCTGGTGCACATCGACGTCGACCTGTACCAGCCGACCCGGGATGCGCTGGAGTTCTTCTGGCCGCGCCTGACACCGGGCGGTCTGATCGTCTGCGACGACTACGGATTCGCCACCTGTCCCGGCGCAACCCAGGCCTTCGACGAGTTCTTCGCCGAGCGCCGCGACGGCGTGCTGCCCATCCCGACCGGTCAGTGTCTGGTGTGGAAAGACGCCGCCGCGGTCAGCGGTTGAGCAGACTGCGCGCCCGCCCCAGCGTCGACTCCCATTGCGGGTGGTGGGCAAAGAAGCCGTCCCGCGCCGTGCCGCCATAGCACTCGCCCATGGTGGCCACGTAGCGCCGCGGTACCGAAGTCACGCCGCGAGCGGTGACCCCATGGATGGCCGAAACCCCGTTCAGCCAGAACAGCAGGGTGTTCGCCCGGTAAGGCACCCGACCGACCGGCTCGACGTAACGGCCCGGGATCTTCTTCAGCCGGGCGCGCGGGTACATGCGTCGACGCAGCCGGAACATCTGGTGGTCGCCGCCCACGGAATCGTCGTCGACGCGCCGGAAATAGAGCAGCGAAGAGAACAGTTTAAACGGGCTGTCGATGTGGGGGCCGCGCACCGGCGTCGGCTGCCACACCGGCGTGTTGACGCCGAACACGCAGTCGAGCACCACATCGGCTTCCCGGTTGTCACTCGCTTCGCTCTTTCCCGTCGCCCGCACGCCGACCTCGAAGTCCTTCAGGGCCTTACCGAAGTTCGCCTGGAAACCCGGATGCTGGGCCAGCACGGTCGGCCCCCAGAGCGCGACAAACTCGTCGAAGAAGGCGGCCGACAGGTGGTACTCGAAGAACGCCTGCCACAGCCGGCTGACCTGGGAACTGCCGAGGGCTTGCGCCGCCGGCTTCAGGCAGGCCCGGTTGTTCTCGCGGGCCTCGCTGCCGGCGATCCAGTCGAATTCGGGAAACTCGGCGTCGAGCTGGCGGTAGACATCCTCCGGCAGCGCGTCGTGTACGACCACGTGCGGATAGGGATCGAGGCGGATATCGGCCTTGGTCGCCCGGCCGAGAATCGACAGCCGCCGCCCCCCCGGTCCCGTGTCGATGCCAACCTCCCTGCCTGCCTCACCCATGTTCTGCTCCCTGCGATCCGGCCCGGGTCAATTCCTCCGCCACGGCATGCTCGTAGCGCTGCTGGATCGGCACCTGGAATGGCGCGTCGCCGTCCTTGCGAAGAACCGCGAAAGTCAGCAGCTTGCGGCCGCTCACCAGCAGGCGATCCAGCGTCAGCCCGAAGCGCTGCGCCGGCGTCGCTCCCGGGAGCCGGCCCAGCGCCAGATCGAGCCAGCGTCGCGGCCAGCCGCGTCGCGGCAGTTTCGCATCGCTGACGAGCCACGCCAACGGGACCGCGCAGCCGTGCCGCAGCACGCCTTGCTCGGGAAAACCGCCGGCCGCGGCGATCACGCCATCTCCATGTCGCGTGGCAACGCCCAGGGCCAGAAGGTCGTAGCCGTTCGCCGCAGCCAGCGCGTAGTAGAGATTCGGATGATACGAATAGAACCCGTGGTTCAGATAGTTGATGAACGGCATGACGTGCACCATGACGCCACCGGGCGCCGTCAGGGCGTGGACGTTCCGATAGATGGCACCCTGATCGAAGACGTGTTCGCCGGTGCCGTTATTGGTGACGAACTGGTAGGTCTCACGGAAACCATACTGCTCCGCCAGATTCTGGTTGAGATCCATGACGAGGCTGCCGTAGGTATCGTTCACGTCGATCGCCTGGTAGGCGCGTGCACCCAGGCAGCGGTAGAACTCCGCGACCCGGTCGCGCCGCGCGGTCTCATCCAGGGCGTTGATCGCTTCGAGCCCGCCGACTTCTCCGCCCTGCTCCCGAACCCGGCGCACCACGAGTTCGAGAGCAGCCCGATTCGCCGTCAGCGTCTGGTTGCCGAGTTCCAGTACCGCCGGCGTCGGGCCGGCCAGCCCGAGGCTGGCCTGGGTCAGCAGCGCCATGAACGGGTTGAAACTCACTCGCAGCTCATCGGTCGGCGCGCGCCTGCTCAGCGCCCGGCGGCGTCGATTTCGACCGCGCGGCAGCGGTAGTCGCCGTAGCGGGTCAGCTCGTGTTTCTGCAGCACTTTGAGACCGAGGGCGCGGCCGCGCCAGTGCGTTTCGATCTGTTCCAGCGCCGCCATGCCCAGCGCGTCGTCCCAGCGGAAACTCAGACTCTGGGTATACGTGGCGATGCGCACCAGGGGCGCCACGTAGGCCGGCGCGGTGTTAACGATGCTTATGCGACGCGGTTGTCGGGTGGTTCTGTCCACAACCAGGGTGCCGAGCACTTTCTCCGCCAGGCGCTCGTCGAGATCGTCGTAGGCCCGCAGCCGGAACTCGTAGACGGCTTCGGCCGGCGTCTCGGACACCAGCCGCCAGCCGTCCGGCTGCACCATGCTGCGGAGATCGAAGGCCAGCGGGTGGCGGCGCTCGCGGTCCTCCTGGCCCTGGCTGTAGTGGCTCAGATCCGCATCGTTCGGCGGGCGGCCGTCCACGGACCGCAGCGACCAGGGATACCCGACCGAGCCCGGTTCGTAGCGTTCGCTGCGCGAGTGATCGCCGTCGATGCGGGTGCGGGTGTAGGCGCAGCGCTCCTCGGCGTTGGGAACCGCGTTCTCCAGCACCGCACGCACCAGCGCAGGCGTGTCGGCGCCAGCGACGCCGGGCGCCATGGCAAGACACACGATCACGACGGCGGCCGCACGACGCGCGAGCGGTCTGGATTGGCAGGACGAATGCGGACTCACAGATCTGTTAGACGACATGTCGGTCAGGGGTTCCCCGGACGGTACGGAGTGGAAGCGTCATTGACACCCGCTCAGGGGGGCCCGCCACTCGGAACGCGTGCTATTCTACGCGCTGTACGACACGGATCGTAACCCGGGCGCGCCCCGCGTTCCCGGCCGCTGCGGCGACCACCCGATACCCGACAGTCGACAGCCCACAACCGAGAAGGCCGCCCGTTGCCGCTGATCGCCGAGTTCATCCGCCGCTACCCCTGGCAGACGGTTCTGCTCAGCCTCGCCGTGCTGCTCGCCGGCGTCGCCGATGGCGTGGGTCTGTCGGCGATGCTGCCGGCCCTTGGACTGGCCTTCGACTCGGGCGCAGCGGCAGCGGAGCAGAATGCGCTGTCCCGGGAGGTGTACGCGCTGCTCGATTCGCTGGCGCTGAGCCCGTCGCTGGCCACCCTGCTGGTCATGATCATGTTCGGCATCTGCGTGAAGAGCCTGATGATTTTCGTCGCCGAACAGCGCATCGGCTACATCGCCGCCGATCTCGCGACGCGCCTGCGCCTGCAGCTGCTGGGCGCCGTCACCGCTTCGCGGTGGCGCTACTACGTCGACCAGTCCACGGGCCGTCTGGCCAATTCCATGGCTACTGAGGCGTGGCGGGCATCGAACGCCTACGTGTACGCCGTTAAGCTGTTCGCCGTGATCGTCGAGATGCTCGTCTACACCGGGATCGCCCTGACCGTCTCGTGGCGGGCAACCCTGATCTGCCTGGCGGCGAGCCTGCTGATCCTGGTTGCGTCCCACGGACTGGTGCGGATCTCCGAGAAAGGCGGCAGCGGCCAGACGCGCTGGTACCGTTCCCTGCTCGGCACGCTCACCGATCTGCTGCAGTCGGTGAAGTCGTTCAAAGCCATGGGCCGTGACGACGTCGCCGCCGTGGTCCTGTCCCGGGAGACCCGCCATCTGCAGCGCCATCTGCGCCGCGAGGTCCTCGGCACCGCGGGGCTCGAGGCGGCCCAGGAACCCGCCTACACGCTGGTGATCGCGGTGGGCATCTACGTCGCCATCGTCCACCTGGCGGTGGATCTGGCCACCGTGACGTTCCTCGCCCTGGTCCTGGCCAAGGTGCTCAAGCAGGTGGGCAAGGTACAGAAGCACTACCAGCGGATGATGACCTGCGACAGCGCGTACTGGGCCCTGCAGGAGACGATCCTCGAAGCCGAGCAGATGCGCGAGCATCATGCCGGCTCGCGTCCGCCCGTGCTGCAGCGCGCGGTGACCCTGGATGACCTCAGCTTCGGCTACGGCGACCACCGGGTGCTGAACCATGTGTCGATGGAGATCCCGGCACGCGCCCTGACCTGCCTGGTCGGCGAGTCCGGAACCGGCAAGACCAGCATCGCCGATCTGATCATCGGCCTGGTGCGCCCGGACTCGGGGAGCGTGCGCGTGGACGGCGTGCCGCTCGACGAGATCGACCTCGGCGCCTGGCGCCGCAGCATCGGCTACGTGCCCCAGGAAAACCTGCTGCTGCACGACACGATTCTGCGCAACGTCACGCTCGGGGTGGACGGCTGGACCGAGGAGGACGTGATCCGGGCCCTTCAGGCAGCCGATGCCTGGGGCTTCGTCGCCGCTCTGCCGGAGCGCGTGAACAGCGTGGTCGGCGAGCGCGGCGCCCAGCTCTCCGGCGGGCAGCGCCAGCGGATCATGCTGGCACGCGCGCTGGTCCACCGTCCGCAGCTGCTGATTCTCGACGAGGCCACCAGCGCCCTGGACAGCGCCAGCGAGGGCGCGCTGTGCAGGACCCTCGCCGGCCTCAAGCGCAGCGTCACCATACTCGCCGTGTCACATCGCCTGGCCGTCGCAACGGTGTCGGACCGGATCTACCGCCTGGAGCGCGGCCACATCACCGGGATACCTCCCGCACAGCTGCTTCAGGCTCGCGCCAGGACGGAACCGTAGGCGTCGCCCGGGACTCCGGCGGCAGGCCGAGCAGTGCGCGCACGGCCTCCACCGTCCGCTGCATCTCGCGGCGGGCGATCTGCGGTCCGGTTCCGGCACCCACCGTGTCCGCATCCGCGCGGCCGTCGAGCAGGGTACCCAGGCCGGCGCCGACGTAGGCGCGGTGGAACAGACCGACGTCACGCGACGCGCGCGTCGGCCCCCAGCGCATGAGCAGCCGGTACAGCAGGGTTCGCGGCCGGGTGTCCGTGCTGCCCCGATCCGGCAGCGGAAAGATCCGCACCGGCGCGCCGGTGGCCGCGGCTTCACTCAGCATCGACACGCTGTCGCCGGTGATCACCAGTTCGTCGGCACAGGCGAGGATGCCCAGGTAGGGATTGTCCGGATCGTCCGGCCGCCAGCGATGCAGCAGCGCCGGTTTGCGGATGCCGCTCTCGAGCACGTCCAGGGCCGCGGTCGGCGTGCGCGGGCTGCCGGTGCCGAGGATCGTCCCGCCCCGCCCCGCGCGCAGATCGTCGAGTGCCGCCGCGAGCCGCGCCGCCGCGTTTACGCCGAGGGCGAACGGTCCGCTCGGGCCACCGAGGAGCACGCCGATCCAGGGCCGTGGCAGCGGCGCGAAGTGCGGCATCCAGCGCTCGCGCGCCCGGGCCAGGAATTCGGGGGTGAGATCATGCAGCGTGAGCAGGTTGTGCAGCACCCGGGGATGTTCGGGAATCCGGTACTGCGGGGTGGTGACGAGCAGGTCGAGATGGTCGGGGGGCAGCCAGGTACGACCTATGAACACCAGCCGCGTGCGTCCGCCGCTGCGTTCCCGGATCCAGCGCGCCACCGGTTCGTTGCGCAGACCGGCGGAGATCACCAGATCCGGCCACGGCGCCTGCAGCGGATCGGAGGCCGCCCGATCGATGCCGTCGGCGCTCACCTGGCGCAGCAGACCGAAGCCGCTGGCGCGCGGCCGGTAGTGCAGGCGCCGGTGTTCCCAGGGCAGGCCGAGATTGTCCGCCAGCCCGGTGATCTGGCGGTTTTCACCCGCACGGTAGCTGGCGAGCACCCAGATACGCGGGTCGCCGAGCGCTGCGCTCGTCGGTGCCGGCTGGTCGTCCTCGGGACTGGGATGGCGGTTGCGGTTATTCATGCTGCCGTGAGAGGCGTATTCGGGGAATAATCTGTCGCAAATGCCCGCATAGTCTACGGGTCGGGCGCCATCCGTTGCCAGTTGCGCGGCGCCCGAATCGACGAAGGCCGGCGCGCAGGCAATCCACCTGACCATCCCTCGGGCATCGCTCCAGGCGATCTGCCGGCCCCGACGGCGGACCGGCCGACCGGCCCGGGGCGGAGACGAGGCGTGCGATTCAGCGCGTCGACACCTCGACATCCGGGCGCCCGCAGGCGACGCCGCTGCCCGAGGTCTTGGCACGGTACATGGCGGCATCCGCGACGGCGATGAGCTCATCGAGACTGTGCTCGGGGACGAACCCGGCGACCCCTACGCTCACGGAAACGGCGACGGCCTGACCGTCTACGCACAGCGGCTCGGCAAAGATTCCCTGAACCCGCTCGGCCGTGGTCAGCGCCGCCCGATCGTCGACGCCGTCGAGGAGAACGGCGAATTCGTCGCCGCCGAGCCGGCCCAGTGTGTCGCCGCGACGCAGCAGCGCCGCGCAGCGCTCGCCGAACGTCTTCAGCACGACGTCACCCGCACCGTGGCCGCAGCGGTCGTTGACCGTCTTGAAGTCGTCGAGGTCGCAGTACAGCAGCGCAAGCTGGCGGCCGTAGCGCCGTGCCCGGGCCAGCGTCTGTCCCGCTACCGCATAGAAGGCCCGACGGTTCAGGGCACCGGTGAGGGGGTCCTTCAGCGCCAGCGTGCGCAGCCGCGCATTCGCCTGGCCGAGCTCGCCGAGGGTCGTCCTGAGGCGGATCTCCAGGCGCTTGCGCTCGATGGCGTGCAGAATCGCACGCAGCAGCTGATCGCCGCGGGTATCGCGCTTGACCAGATAGTCCTGGACGCCGAGCCGCAGCAGGCGCTCGCTGGCTGCGGACTCCGGTGCTCCGGAGAGCACCAGGACCGGCACCAGCGGACACGCGCGGACCGCGGATGCCACCGCGTCGGCCTGGGATTCGGGATCGTCGCAGTCCAGGAGAACTGCATCCACCTCATCGCTGCGGGTGACCTCGCGCAGCAGTTCCGGCGCACACACGGCAACCCCGCCGATGCCGGGCGCGCGGCGCGCGATGCGCTGGCGCAGCGTCTCGGCGTCGCCATCGAGGGCGGTCAGTACGATCTGCAGCGCGGCCGGTGGGTGCACGGTCTCTCGCAGGGTCAGGTATCCACGACCAGTGTGGCGCATGTGCCGTCGGCGCCCTGAGGCAGCCATCACAAAACGCCGCGGCCCTGACCTAGATGTGGAGACTAGAGCGGTCGTACCTCGCCGGATCCGCGCTGCTTGCTCTCGAGCTCCGGCTCGCCACGATAGCGGACGTCACCCGACCCGCGGACGTCGGCCGTCAGCCGTCCGCTGGACCATACCTCCACGTCTCCGGAACCGAGGACCTCCACCGACACGTCGACGCCCTCGAGCTCAACGGCATCGACGTTGCCGGAACCCCGGACCTCGATCTCCTGCGCGGTCGCGGTCCCGGCCAGCACGACGTCACCGGAGCCATCAACGCGCACCCGGATCCGGCCGGCATCGAGGCGGGTCACCGACGCATTGCCGGAGCCGACGATCGTCAACGCCATCTCGTCGGCGCTGAGGTCGGCGAAGCGCAGATCGCCCGAGCCTCTGAGCTCCGCCGCCAGGCGGTCGCTGCGCCAGCTGCCGGCGTCGACGTCGCCACTGCCGTTGAGCGCCAGTGCGGTCAGCGCGGGGAGCACCACCCGCACCCGGATCTCGCCCTCCGGTCCCTGATGCCAGAACCACCTGCCGGCCTTCCAGGCGAGGGTGAGTTCGCTGCCGGAGACCCGGGTCTCGATCCGCTCGAGATCCTCCGGCAGGGCTTCCACGGTGACCCGGTGGGCTTCGCCGCGCTCCAGCGTCAGCGTTCCGGGCAGGGCGAAGGCTACGCGGTCGAAGGGCGCCACGTCGCGATTCTCCGTCTCCGCCGCCGCCGGGCAGGCGGCCGCGGCCGCGAGCAGCAGAATCAGTCCACGCAATCCGTTCATGGAAATCGCCTCCCTGGTTGATCTTCAGCGTCACGCGCCGTCCGGCGGATTTGGTTTGCCGGTGCCGGCGGATTACCATCGCGTGCAGTCAGCAGCGCAAGCGGAGTTTCCTCATGTCACAGCAGCAAGGGCCACGACCGACGCCCGCCCATTATGGCCATTTCGTCGGCGGCGCGTCGGTACCGGGAGACAGCGGCCGGCACGGCGACGTGTTCAACCCGTCGCTGGGAGAAATCAAGGCGACAGTCGCCCTCGCCAGCAGCACCGAAGTCGATCGCGCGGTGCAGGTGGCGGCCGCCGCACAACCCGACTGGGCCGCCATCAACCCCCAGCGCCGGGCCCGGGTCATGTTCCGCTTCAAATCTCTGGTGGAAGACAACCTGGAGTCGCTGGCGCGGCTGCTGTCCGAGGAACACGGCAAGGTGGTGGCCGATGCCCGCGGCGACCTTCAGCGTGGCCTCGAAGTCATCGAGTTCGCCTGCGGGATCCCGCATCTGCTGAAGGGCGAGTACACCGAGGGCGCCGGCCCTGGCATCGACGTCTACAGCATGCGCCAGCCGCTCGGCGTTGCGGCCGGCATCACGCCGTTCAACTTCCCCGCCATGATTCCGATGTGGATGTTCGGCATCGCCGTGGCCTGCGGCAACACCTTCGTGCTCAAGCCCTCCGAGAAGGATCCGGGCGTGCCCATGCGGCTGGCAGAGCTGTTCATGGAAGCGGGCGCGCCGGAGGGCGTGCTCAACGTGATCAACGGCGACAAAGAGGCCGTCGATGCGATCCTCACCCATCCACTGATCCGCGCCGTGAGCTTTGTCGGCAGCTCGGACATCGCCCAGTACGTCTACAGCACCGGCACGGCTCACGGCAAGCGCGTGCAGGCGATGGGCGGCGCCAAGAACCACGGCATCGTGCTGCCGGACGCAGACCTGGATCGGGCCGTCTCCGACATCGTCGGCGCCGCCTACGGTTCCGCCGGCGAGCGCTGCATGGCCCTGCCGGTGGCCGTGGCGGTGGGCCACGGCACTGCGGACCGACTCATCGAGCGCCTGGTCCCGGAGGTGGAAAAGCTCAGGGTCGGCATCTCCACTGATCCCGAAGCCAACTACGGACCGGTGGTCACCGCCGCCCACCGCGAGCGCATCGAGCGCTACATCCAGATCGGCGCCGACGAGGGCGCCGAACTGGTCATGGACGGTCGCGGCTTCACCCTGCAGGGCTACGAGAAGGGGTTCTTCATCGGACCGAGCCTGTTCGACCGGGTGACCCCGGAGATGGAGACCTATCGCGACGAGATCTTCGGCCCGGTGCTGCAGATCATGCGTGCCGAAACCGTGGAAGAAGCGGTGCGCTATCCGTCGGAGCACCAGTACGGCAACGGCGTGGCCATCTTCACCCGCAACGGCCAGGCGGCCCGGGAGTTCGCCAAGCGGGTCAACGTGGGCATGGTCGGCATCAACGTGCCGATTCCAGTGCCCGTGGCCTACCACACCTTCGGCGGTTGGAAGCGCTCGGCGTTCGGCGACACCAATCAGCACGGCACCGAGGGTGTGCGCTTCTACACCAAGATCAAGACGGTCACCCAGCGCTGGCCGGAAGGGGAAGAGCCGGAGCAGAGCTTCGTCATTCCCACGATGTCCTAGGACCGGAGGCCCCATGGACACGCGACTCAGTCAGGAGCAGCAGGCCATCCAGGACATGGCGACGCGGTTCACGGCGGAGGAAATCACGCCCCACGCCGCACGCTGGGACGCCGAACACCTCTGCCCGCGGGAGACGATCCGCAAGGCCGGCGAACTCGGCTTCGGTGGCATCTACGTGGCGGAGGAGGACGGCGGCATCGGCCTGTCGCGGATCGAAGCCGCGCTGATCATGGAGGCCATGGCCTACGGCTGCCCGTCGACCTCGGCCTTCATCTCCATCCACAACATGGCGACCTGGATGATCGCCCGCTTCGGTGGCGACGACGTCAAGAAGCGGCTGCTGCCGCGCCTGATCAGCATGGAACATCTGGCCAGCTACTGTCTTACCGAACCCGGCTCCGGTTCCGACGCCGCGGCCCTGAAGACCCGGGCGGTGCGCGACGGCGAGCACTACGTGCTGAACGGCTCCAAGGCGTTCATCTCCGGCGGCGGCGAGAACGAAATCTACGTCTGCATGGTGCGCACCGGCGACGCCGGCCACGACGGCATCTCGTGCATCGCCGTGGAGAAGGACACGCCCGGGCTCAGCTTCGGCGCGCCGGAACGCAAGATGGGCTGGCACTCGCAACCCACGGCGATGGTCATCTTCGAAGACGCCCGGGTACCGCTCGCCAACCTCATCGGCGAGGAGGGTCAGGGCTTCCGTATCGCCATGATGGGCCTGGACGGCGGCCGCCTGAACATCGGCGCCTGCTCCCTCGGTGGCGCCCAGCGCTGCCTCGATGACACCGTGGCCTACGTTCAGGAACGGCGCCAGTTCGGGCGCAGTATCTCCGAGTTCCAGAACACCCAGTTCATGCTGGCCGACATGGCGACCGAACTGGAGTCGGCCCGCGCCCTGCTCTACAAGGCAGCGCAGAAGGTCAGCGACGACGCGCCGGACAAGACCCGCTTCGCCGCCATGGCGAAGCTGAAAGCCACCGAGGCGGGCTCGCGCATCGCCAACGACGCGCTGCAGCTGCACGGCGGCTACGGCTACCTGATGGATTACCCCGTGGAGCGATTTGTCAGAGATCTGCGGGTCCACGAGATCCTGGAAGGCACCAGCCAGGTGATGAAGATGGTGATCGGCCGCGCGCTGCTGAAGTGAGGGCGCGCGGGCGCCTGGCTCAGGAACCCTCGCCCGCCGCCTCGAGCTCCGCTCCGAGCGCGTCTGCGGTCTCCGCCCGCGGCTTCGACCACGGCGCCACCGCCTGATACACCACCGGGGTCAGGTAGAGGGTGAAGAGTGCCGCCAGCCCGAGTCCAGCGAACACCACCCAGCCGATGGCGTGACGCGCTTCGGCGCCCGGACCCGTGGACAGGATCAGCGGCAGCGCTCCGAGCACCGTCGACACCAGCGTCATGACGATGGGCCGCAGCCGCACGCGGGCCGCTTCCGTCACCGCGGCCGCCGCGCTCAGGCCGCGATCGCGCAGCTGGTCCGCGAACTCGACCAGCATGATGCCGTTCTTGGCCATCAGCCCGACCAGCATCACCAGGCCGACCTGGGAGTACACGTTCAACGACGTACCGGTGAGGAACAGGGAAAACACCGCGGCCGCCAGGCCGAACGGCACGATCAGCATGACCACCAGGGCGCTGGTGAGGCTCTCGAACTGGGCCACCAGAACCAGGAAAACCACCAGCAGGGCGATGGCGTAGGTGATCAGGGCATCGCGGTTGGCTTCCTCCAGGGTCGCGGCCTCTCCCAGCGGGATCAGGCTGATCCCCGGCGGCATAATCCTCTGAGCCAGCGCACGGACGTCGTCGATGGCCGACTGCAGCGGGTACCCGGACGCCACTTCGGCGTCGATTTCGATGCCGCGCCGCTGCGCATGGCGGTCGAGTTCGGCAGCGACACCCTCTTCCTTCAGCGTCACCAGGCCCGACAGTGGAACCAGCCGGTCGTCGCCCGCCCGCACGTACAGATTGACCAGATCCGACGGTTCGTCGATGGCGCCGTTCGGCGCTTCGAGAAAGATCGGAATGGCCTCGTCGCCAACGCTCAGGTCTACGAGTTCCTGACCGTCGATCATCGCCTGGAGCGTGCCGGCCAGGTCAGCGAGCGGCACACCGAGGTCCGCAGCGCGGCGGCGATCCACCTCGACCGACAGCTGCGGCTGGGTCGGCTGGTAGCCGATGCGGGGCTGCAGTACACCGTCGAGTTCGGTCTCGATGGCATAGGCGAGTTCCTGGGCTGCGGCGTAGATGGTCGGGTAGTCGCTCCCCACCAGCGCCACTTCGAAACCACCGCCGCCACCGCGCAGATTGAGGCTGTTCGGGCTGAACATGCGCACGCTTGAGCCGGGCATACCGGCAAACAGCGGCTCCAGCTCCGCCGCAATCTGCTGCTGCGAGCGCCGCTCGCCCCACGGCGCCAACTGCGCCAGGACCTGGGACCGGTTCGGGTCGTAGCGGCCGACGATGGTGTACAGCGCCGTCGCCTCGCCCGAGTCCAGCAGCGGCTGCATCACGTCTTCGAGCAGATCGGCCTGCCGTTCCGAATACTCGAGGCCGACGCCGTCGGGCCCGTTGGCCAGCACGAACAGCGCGCCGCGGTCTTCCTCCGGCAGCAGCTCGCGGTCGAGCAGCGGCAGCAGTGCTGCCGCACCGCCGCCGAGCAGCAGCGCCACCAGGGCGGACACCAGAGGACGTCGGAGCACCATTGCGAGCGTGCGCGCGTAGCCGTCGCTGCAGCGCTCGCCGAAGCGGGCAAGGGGGCCCCCGGCAGCGCGCGCGCCGGCGTCGGCGAAACCCGCGAGGGAAGCCGGGACCAGCGACAGGGCAACGAACGAGGAAATGATCACGGCGATGGCGAGCACGATGCCGAACTCCTGAAACAGGCGGCCGGCCGTACCCGGCAGAAAGGCGATGGGGACGAAGGCCGCCACCAGGACGGCGGTGGTGGCGACCACCGCGAAGAACACCTGGCGGGCGCCGAGCACGGCGGCCGCACGCGCGCCCAGGCCCTCGAGACGCCGCCGCTGCACGTTTTCGAGCACGATGATCGCATCGTCGACGATCAGTCCGGTCGCCAGCACCAGTGCCAGCAGGGTCAGAATGTTGATGGAGAACCCCAGCAGCCAGATCGCGGCGACGGTGCCGAGCAGGGCAATGGGAATGGCGAGGCTCGGTACCAGGGTGATGCGCATCGATCCCGAGAACAGGCGGATCACCAGAATCACCACTAGCGTCGCCAGGCCCAGGGATGTCACCACCTCGCGCACCGAGCCGCGGATGAACTCCGCATTGTCGGAGATCTTCTCCAGGGCCACCACGTTCAGCCGATCGTTCAGCCGCGCCACTGCCTGATCCACCGCCTTGGCGATCTCGATGGTGTTCGAACCCGCCTGGCGCACCACCTCCAGGCCCAGGACCCGACGTCCGTTCAGCCGGCTGAATGACTCAGCGTCCTCGGGACCGAACACCACGCTGGCGATATCGCCGACCCGGACGTTGCCGCGCACCACCATGTCGGCGACGGCCGCCTCGGTGACCGCCGAGGCGTTGGCGCGCACCAGCAGACTCTGATCGCTCGACCGGAAACTGCCGACCGGCACGTCGAGCGCGGCTTCGCGCAGCACGGCGGCGACGTCACTGATGCTGAGTCCGTAGCTCGACATCCGCAGCGGATCCACCACCACCCGGAGAAAACGCTGGCGCTGTCCGAACAGCGGCACGTCGGCGACACCGGCGATGGAGATGAGCTCCGGGACGATGTCCTGCTCGACGATCCGGGTGAGGTCGGCCTCGTCGAGGACATCGCTGTAGGCGGCCAGGGTGACGATCGGTTCGGCGTCTTCGTCGGCTTTGAACACCGTCAGCTGCTCGAGGCCATCGGGCAGCTCCCGGGACACCCGGCTGACGGCCTCGCGCACGTCGGCGGCGGCCGCGTCGAGTTCGACGCCGGGCTGAAACTCCACCCGGATGCGGGCGCTGTTCTCCTCGGAGGAGGATTCGATGGAACGCACGCCGGACACCCGGGCGACCGCGCCCTCCAGACGGCTGGTGACCTCGGCGTCCATGGTTTCCGGGGAGGCACCCGGATACTGCGCGCGCACGCTGACGATCGGGGTGTCGACGTCCGGAAGCTCGCGCACTTCCACCCCGAACAGCGCCGCGATCCCGGCGATGACGATGAGCAGGTTTAGGACGCTGACCAGCCACGGCCGGCTCACCCCCAGGGCCGGCAGGTCCATGCGCGGGGCGGTCACTCGGCGCCCGCCCGCGCGGCGGCCTCCTGGCCGAGGACCGCGCGGGCGTCGCGCGCCAGCGCGTCGGCATCGAGGGCGCGCACGAGCGTGCCCTGGCGCATGCGCTGCACGCCCTCCGCCACCACGCGCTCACCGTCGGCCAGTGCCGCATCGACCAGCACGCGTCCCTGGCGGCGCTGAACCACCCGGGCGTCGACCCGGTCGGCACGCCCTTCACGGACCGCCCACACATAGGGACCGCTCGCGCCCCATTGCAGCGCCACTTCCGGCACCACCGGCCAGACCGCGCCATCGAGGTCCAGCTCGACCCGGAAGCTCATCCCCGGTCGCAGCCGATCGTCGTCGTTAGGCAAGCGCGCGCGAACCGTGAAAGAACGGCTCACCGGATCGATCCGGCTGCCAAGGGAGATCACCGGGCCGGATGCCTCCAGCCGGTCCGCGGTCCAGGACTGAACTTCGATGACGTCGCCGATCTCGAGGCGACGTACGAACGCCTCGGGAACCTCGAAGAACACCAGCAGCGCCGAGCGATCGTCGAGAGTGGTGATCGGCGTGGTGGGCTCGACCCGGTCCCCGGGCTCGACGTCGGTGAGCCCCACTGCACCCGCGAACGGCGCGCGCAGAAACCGCCGATCCAGGTCGACGCGCGCCCGGTCCAGTTCGATGCGGGCCTGCTCCATCGCCGTGCGAGCGGCGTCGAGCGTCGTGGGCGGAACGGCGTCCATGCCGCGCGCCTCTTCATAGCGCCGGAACAGCACCCGGGCGTCTGCGAGCGTGACCTCGGCGAGTTCCACCGCCAGCTTCTGATCCCGGGCATCCAGCGCCACCAGCAGATCCCCCTCGGCGACCCGCTCCCCGCCTTCGAAGTTGACCGCTACGATCTCGCCCGAGGCCTCGGGATGCATCGCCACGGAGCGGACCGCCCGGGACGTACCTACGGCTTCGATCCGACTGGCCTCGGGCTCGGAGCGCACCGGAACGGCGATCACCGGAATGGCCGTGGCGGCGCCGCTGTGCGCCGGCGCGGACGACTCCTGCGTGCACCCGCCCAGCCAGACCAGCAGCACAAGCGCGAGCGCACCGCGCCGCGCGCCGCGCTGACGCCGGAGCCGGCGGCGTTTCAGGACGAGGTCTTTCATCCAGGCACGAAAACATGGGTACCGTGAAGCCCCGGTGAACGACGTGCCGCCCGGGTTGCGTTCAAGCAGCGGGATAAGCCGAACCGCCATCGATCTTCAGGATCGCCCCGGTGGTGTAGCTCGACGCGGCGCTGGCGAAGTACAGTGCGGCCCCCACCACCTCGTCCGGCTCACCGCCGCGCTGCAACGGGATCCCGGTCCGGGCCCGCTGTTCGAAGGCCTCCATGTCCCAGGCCTTGCTGATGTCGGTGAGAAACGGTCCCGGCATGATGCAGTTCACCCGGACCTTTGGCGCGTACGCCCTGGCCAACCCCAGGGTCATGGCATTGAGCCCGGCTTTGGCCATGCCGTACGGGAGTTCCGTGGGCGTCGGCTGCACGGCCGCGACGCTGCTGACGTTGATGATGGAGCCGCCCTCGCCCGCCGCCATGCGTTCACCGATGAGCGACGACAGCCGGAACGGGCCACGCAGATTGACGTCCAGAACCTTGTCGTAGAGCGCCTGAGTAATCGCCGTGAGCGACTCGTACAGCGGCGACATGCCGGCGTTGTTCACCAGCACGTCGACCCGCCCGAACTCGCGATAGGCGAGATCGACCAGGGCGTCGGCGGCGTCCCAGTCGCCGGCATGGTAGGCGCTGCCGAGGCAACGCTGGCCCGATGCTTCACCGACTTCCCGGGCCGCCGCATCGCAGGCTTCCTGCTTGCGGCTGGCAATGAGCACACTGGCTCCGGCCGTCGCGAACGCCCGGCACATTTCCAGTCCGAGCCCGCGACTGCCACCGGTCACCACGGCCACTTTGCCCGACAGATCGAACAGCTCATTCGCACTCATTCCAGGTTCTCCCCTTCCGCGACCCGACGCAGCGCCTTGTCGATGTAAGCGCGGGCAGCGGCGGCGTCGCCCCAGCCGCGCACCTTGACCCATTTGCCCCGCTCCAGATCCTTGTAGTGGGCGAAGAAGTGCTCGATGGTATGAATCAGGCCTTCCGGCAGGTCGGCCGCCGCCTGCACGTGATCGTAGATGCGCGCCACCTTCGAAATCGGCACCGCGACGATCTTGGCGTCATCGCCGGCCTCGTCCTCCATCTCCAGCACCCCTACGGGCCGACAGGTGATGACCGTCCCGGCGATGAGCGGATGGGGCGTCACCACCATTACGTCCAGCGGATCGCCGTCGTCGGCCAGGGAATCGGGCACGTAGCCGTAGTTGCAAGGGTAGAACATGGCCGTGCGCATGAAGCGGTCCACGAATACCGCCCCGGACGCCTTGTCGACCTCGTACTTCACAGGGCCGGTGTTGGCCGGAATCTCCACCACCACGTTGATCTCGTCGGGCGCGTTCGCGCCGGGACCCACCTCCTTCAAACTCATGGGACACTCACTCCTAGTTGACGTTGCGCTCCATGCCTTCCCAGTAGGGCTTGCGCAGCTCGCGTTTGAGAATCTTGCCGGAGGGGTTGCGCGGCAGCTCGTCGATGAAATCCACACTCTTCGGCAGCTTGTAGCGGGCGATGCGCTCCTGGGCGAAGCCGATGATGTCGTCGGCGCTGGCTTCGACCCCCGGTTTCAGCACGACGACCGCTTTTACGGCCTCCCCCCAGCGCTCGTCAGGCACACCGATCACGGCGACGTCGGCAATGGCCGGATGGCCGAACAGAGCGCTCTCCACTTCCGCCGGATAGATGTTCTCGGCGCCGGAGACGATCATGTCCTTGACCCGGTCGTGAACGTAGACGTAGCCGTCCTCGTCCAGATAGCCCGCGTCGCCCGTGTGCACGAAACCGTCCACCAGGGTCTTTTCCGTGGCTTCGGCCAGGTTCCAGTAGCCCTTCATGTTCACCGGCGAGGCGATGCAGATCTCACCGACCTGGCGGACCGGCAGCTCCGCGCCATCTTCGCCCACCACCTTGATCCGCACCCCGGGGAACGGCTTGCCGGCGGAGCGCATGCGCTCGTTGCCCGCCAGGTCGTGGTCCTGCGGCGGCAGGTAGGAGGCGGATCCGGTGGTTTCGGTCATGCCGTAGAGCTGCACGAAGCCGCAGTGGAACACCTCGATGGCTTCGCGCAGCAGATCCAGCGGTATCGGCGACGCGCCGTAGCAGATGTAAGCCACTGACGAATAGTCGGTGCTGCGCGCCTGCGGATGCTGCAGCACCATGCGGATCGCCGCGGGGACCAGAAACAGCTTGCTGATGCCGAACTGCTGGATCATTTCCAGCGCCCCGCCAGGGTCGAATTCGCGCACCACGATGTTGCGCGCGCCGGGACGCAGCCCCATCAATCCCCAGCCGACCCCGCCGATGTGAAAACTCGGCATGGCGACGAGATTGACGTCGTGTTCGGTCCACTCGTTGAAGGCCATATCGGCCGCCGGCGGATGGCGCCAGAGATCGAAGAAGCAGCGCTGCATGAGCTGCACGCCCTTGGGATGGCCGGTGGTACCGCTGGTATACATCTGAATGGCGACATCGTCGGTGCTGACCGGAACCGCAGGATCGGTATCGTCCTGGGCGTCGCGCCAGCTCTCGAAGCTCTGCCAGCTGTGGTGGTCGTCGCCCATCGCCACCACCCGCTTCAGCGACGGGACCTGGTCGCGAACCTTCTCCACCAGCGCGTAGAAGTCGGGCCCGACGAAAAGGATCTCGGCGCGGCTGTCGTTGAGGATGTAGGCGACCTCGGGAGGGGCCAGGCGCCAGTTGATGCCGACGGATACGGTGTTGGACTTGGCGCAGCCGAACACGATCTCGTAGAAGTGATCGGAGTTCTTGTCCATGAAGCCCACCCGGGAACCGGGGGCGAGACCGTCGGCAAGCAGGCCGTTGGCCACCTGGCTGGCATGTCGGTCGAGCTCTGCGTAAGAGGTGGAGCGGCCTTCGAAGCGCATGGCTTCCTTCTCCGGGCGCTGGCGCGCATGAAAGCGCGCCAGATCACCCAGGGTGTCGACTTCTTCCAGCGTCGCCGGAATCGATCTGCTCATGATTTACCTCGCGGAGTCAGCGCCGCATCAGAACGAGCGCGGCATACCGAGCACGTGCTCGCCGATGTAGCTGAGTATCAGGTTGGTGGAGATCGGTGCGATCTGGTAGAGCCGGGTTTCGCGGAATTTGCGCTCGATATGGTACTCCTTGGCGAACGCGAACCCGCCGTGGGTCTGCATGCAGACGTCGCCGGCGCGCCAGGAGGCTTCCGAGGCCAGCATCTTCGCCATGTTCGCTTCCGCCCCGCAGGGCTCGCCGGCATCGAACATGCCGGCAGCCTTGTCCACCATCAGCCCCGCCGCCTCCACTTCGGCGTAGCAGCGCGCAATCGGGAACTGCACGCCCTGGTTCTGGCCGATCGGGCGACCGAACACCACCCGATCGTTGGCGTAGGCCGTAGCCTTGTCGACGAAGTAGCGTCCGTCGCCCACGCACTCCGCGGCGATGAGAATGCGCTCGGCGTTCATGCCGTCGAGAATGACCTTGAATCCGGCGCCCTCCTCGCCGAGCAGGTTGTCCCGGGGGATCGCCAGATCATCGAAGAAAAGCTCGCATGAATGATGATTGATCATCGAGTCGATGGGCCGCACGGTGAGGCCGTTGCCGAGCGCGGCCCGCACGTCGACGATGAACGCCGACAGTCCCTGGGTTTTCTTCTGCACCTGATCGAGCGGCGTGGTGCGCGCCAGCAGCACCATCAGGTCGGAGTGCTCGATGCGGCTGATCCAGACCTTCTGGCCGTTGATCCGGTAGACGTCGCCGTCGCGGCGCGCCGTGGTCTTCAGACTGGTGGTATCGGTCCCCGTGGTGGGCTCGGTGACCCCGAAGCTCTGCAGACGCAGTTCGCCGGCGGCAATGGCCGGAAGATAGCGGCGCTTCTGCTCCTCGCTACCGTGACGCAGCACCGAGCCCATGACGTACATCTGCGCGTGACAGGCGCCGGCGTGGGCACCCGAGCGGCACACCTCCTCCATGACCACGGACGCCTCCCGGACCCCGAGTCCGGCACCGCCGTACTCCTCGGGTATGAGCACCGTCAGAAATCCGGCCTCGGTGAGCTCGCGGACGAACGCCGTGGGGTAGCCGCGCTCGCGGTCGAGCCCGAGCCAGTACTCCTCGCCGTAGCGCTCGCACAGCGCGCGCACGGCGCTGCGGATCTCTCGGGTTTCCGGGCTGTCGTTCATGCCGTTTTCCTGCCTGCAGCCGCCGGGCGTGACAGGGTACCGGATACGCAATGCCGGAGGAACGGCGGATCAGGGCGCGGGGCGCACCGTCAGGACGCCGCCCGATTCCAGCCGCATGACCGTCCGGAAGGTCCTCGCCGTCACCACGACGTGCTCGCCGGGCGCCACCGGATCACGGTCGGCCTCGACCTCCAGCCAGCGCTCACCGTTGGACAGGGTCAGCAGCCGCCGGCCGAGCGCCGTCACCTCGACGCGTTCGACGGTGGCCGTCGTGCCATCGGCCCGCCCTTCCCGCCTGACACGTTCGCGCTGCCGGGACTCGTTGGCGACCGCCGCGGGCAGCTCGGCAGACCGTTCGCCGGTTCCGCCGGGCGCGGCGCGCAGCGCCCGGGCGGCCGCGTCGTAGCAGGCGAGCCGACGCGCCGCATCGGTTTCATCCAGACACAGGAGCACGTCGGCGACGTCGGCCCGCAGGCCGCTTACGCCCATCAAAGCGAACAGCATGAGAACCGCGGCCGCACCGAAGCTGGCGGGCGACCGCGGGTATTCCGGGCGGCACTGGACGGCCGCCCGGTCAGGACTCACAGATCCTGGGTGACGCGCAGGTACCACGTGCGCCCGCGGATGTCGTGCAGGAACGACTCGATCCCGCCGAGATTGAAGATCGGTTCGGGAAACTCGTCGAAGACGTTCCGGCCGCCGATCTCCAGCAGCGTCTCGCGATCCTGGCCGAACAGCCCCTGGAACGCGTAGGAGTACTGGATGTCCGTGTACAGCATGTCTTCGATCTCGTCCGTGCCGTTGATGGCGAGTTGGGCTGCCTGCAGCGCTTTCGAGTTGAAATCGATCTCTACGGAATCCATCCAGCGCAGGCGCACGAACGCCGCGTGATTACCCATGAACCAGTTCAGCGTGCCGGTCACCCTCCACTCGGGGATCGGTGGCACCTCGGCGACGTCCTCGTTCTGCTTGCCCACGCCGTCGCCGGGCGGAATGCCGAAGCCGAGATCGTAGAAGTACTCGTCCACCAGGGTGGCGTCGAGGCCGACCCGGTAGGTACCGAAGCCCTGGGTCGACAGCGTGTAGTTGCCGTAGAAGTCGTAGGCCTTGTGTTTCATGGTCTGGGCATTCAGCAGCGACGTCGTAACCCGGGTGATGACGCCGGTGACGTCGCGTTGAATCGCCGGGTCGGAGTTCGGTCCGTTGATCCACGCCGTCACGTCGGCCGGGTTGGCCGGGTTGCCGCCGGAGTCCAGGAAGTTCTGGAAGTCGCGGCTCAGCACCTGGTTCATCGTGGTCTGCGCGATCCGATCGGTGAAATCGAAGGAGGCGTAGTCGACGCCGAGATTCAGATCACCGTCGAGCAGTGAAAACGAGACGCCGACATTCCAGACGTCGGCGGTCTCCGGCTGCAGGCCCGGGTTGCCGGCGACGCAGGCGACCCGGAAGGACTGGGACAGATCGCCGGTGAGCGGGTCACTGGCGGTTTCCAGACCGCAATCTTCGGGTTCGAAGAGATCCTCGAGCGTCGGCGCGATGAACGCCGAACTCCACGAGCCGCGCACCGACATCCACTCGTAGGGTTGCCAGAGGGCGGCAATCTTCGGGTTGAAGTCGTCGCCGATATCACCGCCGTAGTCTTCGTAGCGTGCCGCGAGCTGCAGCTCCATGGCACCGTAGTTCTCAGTGTCAAAGACCGGTACCGCTAGCTCGAAGAACGCCGCCCAGACGTCCTGGTTGGCATCGTAATCGAAGCCGCAGCCGCCTTCGTGCCAGTCGCACTGATTCTGTGCCGCATTGAGATCGACGTTCCAGTCGGTCTTGCGGTACTGGGCGCCGAAGGCCCCCGCCAGCGTGCCCGCCGGCAGTTCGAGCAGATCACCGGTGGCCACCACCTCGAAGTTGAAGAACTCGCTCTCCAGCACGTCGTTGGCCTGAATGTTGATGGCGTCCACGACCTCCTGGGTGTTGGCGAAGTCGGCCGTACCGGTGTTCGAGCACACCCGGTTCACGCAGGACAGCTCCTGGGTCGAGAACGGGTTCCAGTAGGACGCGGTGCTGTCGATGGGTGTCGCCTTCAGTTCTCCCAGCAGACCCTGCACCAGGGCGGCCTGACTGGTGTTCTTCTGCTCGAACACACGCTCGATGCGGTCGTAGACGGCGACACCGGAAACCTCCCAGCTGGTATCCGGGATGCTGACCGTCAGGGTGTCGACGATGCGGAACTCGCTCTCCTCGAAGGTGGCGTTGCCACTGTTGGCGCCATCGGCGAAGAACGACGTCGGCTTGGCGCCGAGCTTGCCGAAGATGCGCAGAGCCACCACGTCGACGTCCTCGTTGAAGGGAACGCCGCTGGCGGGATCGAACGGGTTGGCCGCGAGAATCACGTCCGGTACGCCGTCGCCGTTGGCATCGGCGGTACCCCGGTCGGGAATCCCGTCGGCGTCCGCATCCTGGGCGAACAGCGGCTCGAGCACGCCGTCGCCGTTGGAGTCCGCCAGGGCGCGGAACGGATTGCCCGGGTGATCGCCCAGCACGATCGGGAACTCCTCGGTGCGTCCGCCCGGGTTCTGCGGCGAGCCGCGGCTCAGCGTGTCGAGGCGCGAATAGATGAGCTGGACCTCGTTGCTGACGCTGTCGCTGAAGTCGTAGCTGAAGTTCATCCACACCGAGGCCTGGTCCACCGGATTCATGAAATTCCAGAACTCGCCGAAGTGCAGCCGGCAGTTGCTGCCGGATCGGTCGCCGCTGCGCCAGTTGTTCTTGACCCCGACGTCGCGGCCGGAGCCGTCGAAGGCTCCGCAGCCAGGGTCCACCTGACGCGCGGCGGTGCCGGTGAGGGCGCCGGTCGCGTCACGTTCGGGAACCAGCCAGTCGCCGGGATTGCCGGTGCCGGAACGCTCGAAGCCGCGGCGCAGGAACTCGGGCCGATCGATCTGTTCGAGCTCGCCGCGATCACGATAGGAGGCGGCGATGGCGAAGTGACCGCGGTCGGTGCGGGTGCCGAGGATGACTTCGTAGAGCTGCTCGTTGAAGTCGTTGTCCTGGTCCTGGGTGTGGAAGGCGGAGAACTTCATGCCTTCGAAGTTCTTCTTGGTGATGATGTTCACCACCCCGGCCACCGCGTCGGTGCCGTACAGCGCCGAGGCGCCGTCCTTGAGGACGTCGATCCGCTCGATGGCGACCTGGGGGATGGCATTGTTCAGGTTCGCGCCGGCCGATGCGTTCGGCGCGAAGTTCAGCCGCTTGCCATCCACCAGTGACAGCGTGGCCCGGAACCCGAGACCGCGAAGATTCGCGGTGGTCGTCGTCCCCCCCTGACCACGCGCCGCGTAGGTGTTGGTCTGGTAATCACTGCCGTAGTTGAACGTCTGTGCCACCAGCACCTCGCCCAGGTTGGGCGTGGCGTTGGCGGATATTGCCTCCGAATCGATGACCGTCAGCGGCGACGACGAATCGAAACTGTCCCGCTTGATGTACGAACCGGTGACGATGACTTCTTCGATGGCCTCCGCGGCCACAGCAACAGGCGGTACCAGAGCCAGCGCTGCGCACCATGCGCCCACGCCAACCCACCCCGCGCCGGGTAGTGCTTTCATGACAGGCTCCCCTCTCGTTGACCCCTACAGCGGCGGGCGCCGCTGCTCTCCGGCTCGGACGACCCCGAGTACAACGATCGGGACCCCACTACACGACATCGGGAACCGAGCTATCGGGAACATATGCCGCCTGCCGCGGGCGGTCAACGCCGATCGCGGCCGGGACCGGGATGAGGATCGGCGCGAATCGCCTCAACGGGCAGATAGATACCGCATCAAGGTCCGAATCTTTCTTATATTTATCAATTATTTATTGATCTTACTTAATTCAGTATTCATCAACTTAACCTCCCGCATCTCTCGGCGCGGTTTGCAGACTTCCATGAGAGAGTGGTGGCGCTGATGAATCGGAGACGCGCCATGCATCGGATCCTGCCGCTCCCCGCACTGGTTCTCGCCCTGAACCTTGCAGCGGCGCCTGTGGCCGCGGAGGAACCGGCAGCGGGCGCCTTCGACTTCGACGAACTGTACGCCCTCGGCATCAGCGAGCATCGTCTCGATTCGGGCACTCAGGTGGTGGGATGGCGGCTCAATTCGTCCTGGTACGTGGGGCAACGCGACCAGAAGGGTGGCAACGACGGGCTGTCGCTGGTGTGGCAGGGCGATCGCGAGCAGGTCAGCTTCTCGCTGGACGAGATCCGTTTCGTGCGGCGCTTCTGACCCCGGCTGCGCTGCTCGTCAGGACAGCAGCGCCTTGAGTTCATGAATCTGAGCGCGGGCTTCGTCGAGCACCTGCAGACTCAGCTGTGGTGACAGGCTGCCCAGCGCCAGCTTGGCGAAGGCCGGCGTCTCGTCGAGGCGCGGCAGCTTGTGGAACGCCCGCTCCCGCACCAGCAGGTGCAGATGGGCCACCATGAGCAGATCGGTGTAGTCCGCCCCACCCTCGTGCTCGCGGAACCAGTTGCCCTGGTTCAGCGCCGCGACCCGAAACGTTTCCTGCATTCCCCAGCGCTCCAGCACGGCCGCCGACACCTCCGGCGTCAACGTCGCCAGCACTTCGTCGAGGATCAGCGGCGTTCCCGCCAGATCGGAAAACTGCGCCGCGAGCTTGAGGATCGGCAGCGCGCCGATCTCGTGCAGCAGCCCGACCAGTAGCCCGCGGTCGGCGTCGAGACCGGGGGTCAGTCGGGCGAGAACGGCGGCGAGGGCGGCAATGTCGAGGGCGTGACGCCAGCTCTTCAACATGCGCTCGCGCAGATGCGGCGCCTGGGCCTGGAACAGATCCTTGGTCGCCAGAACCAGCACCAGGCTCTGGGCCCGCTGCACGCCGAGGCGCACCAGGGCAGCCTGGACGGTTTCGCACGGACTGGCGCCGCCGAAAGTGCTGCTGTTGGACACCTTGATCAGGCGCCCGGCAATCCCGGGGTCAGCGCCGACGATGGCGGCCACCGCGGCCATGTCGGAGTTCTCCTTGGCCAGGGCACGACGGATGCGCAGGGCGATGCCCGGCATCGTCGGAATCTCCAGATTGCCGTCGCGCATCTGCCGCAGCAGGGTCGTCACCAGCGGATGCGACTGCCAGCTGCCGCCCACGGAAGCGTCGGCGACCTGAAACCGGGCCGAGCCCCGCGCCGGGCCGGCGTAGCGCTTCAACTGCGACCCCTCAATGCGCAGCAGGCGGCTGCCCGGACGCGCTTTCACCCGGTAGCGGCTGGGGCGCAGGTGGGCGATGGGAAAGCCGGCATCCAGCTCACCCGCGCGCAGGCAGCGGGCCGCGCCGGCGGCATCCTCGAGCTTGAGCTCACCGTCGACGAGAAAATAGGCGTAGGGGTCGAGGGCGCCGAGATCCAGCAGGGTCGCGTCCCCGGGCGCTTCCAGGACCCGGCAGTAGGCCTCCACGGCCTTCAGACGGGCCGCGTCCCAGCCCGCGAAGTACGGATGTTCCGCGGTCAGCCGGCGCAGAGTGCCGACGCGTACGGGATTGACCTGAAGCGCTGCCATGAAACAAGTATAGACACGCTGTCAGGCATCGAAGTCGAGCCGTCCGGGCTGCGGCAGGGCCGGTGGGTCCGGACACAACCCGGCCTGATGGGACAGCAGCCGGGGGCCGTCCGCCGTGCTCACGAACAGGTTGCTCGCCACCATCACCGTGTCCGCCATGGTCTCGTAGCAGACCACCAGCATGGCGCCGGGGCCTGCAGCGAGGGCGTCCAGAGCGTGCACCGTCACCGCGGGCTGATCCGGATTGCCGAGGATGCGCGCCCAGCTTTCCAGCACCGCCTCGCGGCCGCACAGGGCCGGCCAACCGGGATGCAGGCAGACGACATCGTCGCGCTCCGCCCAGAGCCGCTCCATGGCGGCCAGGTCGGCGCTGGCGAAGGCGACGTAAAAGGCCTCGTTAGCGAACAGAACCTCGTCCCGATGCATGCGCGGCGGCCCCCCTTGGTTGGCGCCGCCGCCGGCGCCACAATGCGCCCTCCAGGACGGAGCCGAATTCACCATCGCAAGGTATCACAACCGCCCCGCACAGCCGCTGCGACGCCGGTTCGAGCGCGGCTGCGGCGCAACGCTGTGTCTGCTCAGCCTGCTGCTCGGCGCCTGCGGCAGTCCGCCCGTCGCCGTCGACGGCGGCGCTCCGACGCCGCGCGGCAGCCAGCTGCCCGGCCTCAGCCTGCGCCCGGACGCGGCACCGGTGCTGAGCTGGGTCGAAGGGACGCCCACCGGCCACCGGCTCGTCTACGCCGTCCGTGAAAACGGCGGCTGGGGCATACCGCAGGTCGTGGCGGAAGGTACCGACTGGTTCGTCAACTGGGCCGACGTGCCGTCGGTTGTGCCCCTCAGCGACCGCCTCTGGGCCGCCCACTGGCTGGTGAAGCAACCGGGCGGTATGTACGCCTACGACATCGCCCTCGCGCTGTCCCGGGACGGCGGCACGAGCTGGGATCCGCCGCGGCGTCCGTACGACGACACCTCCCCCACCGAACACGGTTTCGTCTCGCTCTGGCCCGCCCCGCAGGCCGACGGCACCACGGCGGTCGGTGTAGCCTGGCTGGACGGACGCCACAGCCTCCTCGATGCAGCCGCCAGCACGACCTACGACCCACGCACCAGTCTGCGCAGCCGCGTGTTCGACGCCCAGGGCCGGCCTTTGAGCGCCAGCGTGATCGACGATCGGGTCTGCGACTGCTGCCCGACTGACGTGGCGCTCAGCCCCGATGGCCCCATCGTGGTCTACCGCGACCGCAGCCCGGAAGAGGTTCGCGACATTGCGGCCGCCCGATTCGCCGATGGCGCCTGGCGCGCGCTCGGCCGCGTGGCCGACGATGACTGGACCATCACCGGCTGCCCGGTCAACGGCCCGGCCGTTGCCAGCCGTCGCGCCGACCTCGCCATCGCCTGGTACACCGAGGCCGGCGGCCGGCACCGGGTCCGCGTCGTCCGCGGATCACCCGACGGCGACTGGGGCACGGCGCTGGAACTGGGCAAGGCCAGCGCACTCGGTCGGGTCTCGATCGCCTGGCTCGATGGCGATGAGACGGCGGTGGCGTGGCTCGAAGACACCGGAAACGGTAAGGCCGTGCTGCGCGTCGCGCGGGTGGCAGGCACCGAATCCGGCGCGCCCGTCGATGTTGCCGAACTGGACTCAGCGCGGCCGTCGGGCATGCCGCGCCTGGTGCGCGACGGCGATGGGCTGCTGCTCGCCTGGACGCGCTGGCGCGACGGAGCGCCGCAGGTGACCACCGCACGGCTGCCGCTCGCCTCGCTGCCCGGACTGAAGCCCTGACGCGCCGGTTAGCAGCCCTGAACGCGAGACGCTATCATCGGCCGCTGGCCTGACAGCGCCGCAATAAGAAGTTCCAGACCGGGGAGACGTCATGCAGAACAACATCGCCACACTCCGCGACAAGGAGGCCGCCGCCCTCCTCGGCGGCGGCGAGCATCGCATCGAGCAGCAGCACCTGAAGGGCAAGCTCACCGCCCGGGAACGGGTCACCATGCTGCTCGACGAAGGCAGCTTCGAGGAGTGGGACAAGTTCGTCGAGCACCGCTGCAACGACTTCGACATGCAGGAACAGAAGTTCCCCGGCGACGGCGTCGTGACGGGCTACGGCACCATCAACGGTCGCCTGGTGTTCGTCTTCAGTCAGGACTTCACCGTGTTCGGCGGCGCGCTGTCCGAAGCCCACGCGGAGAAGATCTGCAAGGTCATGGACCAGGCCATGAAGGTGGGCGCACCGGTGATCGGCTTGAACGACTCCGGCGGCGCGCGCATCCAGGAAGGTGTTGCGTCCCTCGGCGGCTACGCGGAGATCTTTCAGCGCAACGTGCTCGCCTCCGGCGTCGTCCCGCAGATCTCGGTGATCATGGGGCCGTGTGCCGGCGGCGCCGTGTACTCGCCCGCCATGACCGACTTCATCTTCATGGTGGAAGACAGCGCCTACATGTTCGTCACCGGCCCGGACGTGGTGAAGACCGTCACCCACGAGGTGGTGACCCCGGAGGAACTCGGCGGCGCTTCGGTGCACACGCGCAAGTCGGGCGTCGCGGACCTGGCGTTCCACAACGATGTCGAAGCCCTGGTGCTGACCCGGAAGTTCTTCGATTTCCTGCCCGCCAACAACCGCGAGAAGCCGCCGCGCTGGCCCACCGAGGATCCAGCGACCCGCAGCGAACCGTCTCTCGACACGCTGGTGCCGGCGGATGCCTCCAAGCCCTACGACATCAAGGAGGTCATCACCAAAGTCGCCGACGAGGGCAACTTCTTCGAACTGCAGGGTGACTACGCCCAGAACATCGTCATCGGCTTCATCCGCCTGCAGGGCTCGACCGTCGGCGTGGTGGCCAACCAGCCCATGGTGCTGGCCGGCTGTCTGGACATCGACTCGTCGAAGAAAGCGGCGCGCTTCGTGCGCTTCTGCGACTCGTTCAACGTGCCGATCCTGACCCTCGTAGACGTCCCCGGGTTCATGCCCGGCACCGCCCAGGAGTACGGCGGGATCATCAAGAACGGCGCCAAGCTGCTCTACGCCTACGCCGAGTGCACGGTGCCCAAGGTGACCCTGATCACCCGCAAAGCCTACGGCGGCGCCTACGACGTGATGGCCTCCAAGCACCTGCGCGGCGACGTCAATCTGGCCTGGCCCAGCGCCGAGATCGCCGTGATGGGCGCCAAGGGTGCGGTGGAGATCATCTACCGACGCGAACTCGGCGACAGCGAAGGCATCGCGCGCCGGACCCAGGAGTATCAGGAGCACTTCGCGAACCCGTTCGTCGCAGCGAGCCGCGGCTACATCGACGACGTGATCCTGCCCCATGCAACCCGCGAGCGTCTGTGCCGCTCTTTCGCCATGCTGCGCGACAAGAAGCTGGAGAACCCCTGGCGCAAGCACGGCAACATTCCGCTTTAGGGACAGAAGATGTTCAAGAAGATCCTCATTGCCAACCGGGGCGAGATCGCCTGCCGGGTCATCAAATCCGCCCGCGCCATGGGTATCCGCACGGTGGCCGTGTACTCCGATGCCGACGCGCGCGCGCTGCACGTGCGCATGGCGGACGAAGCCGTCCACATCGGCGCCGCTGCGGCCTCCGAGAGCTATCTGGTCATAGACCGGATCGTCCAGGCATGCAGAGACACCGGCGCCGAAGCGGTGCATCCCGGCTACGGCTTTCTGTCGGAGAACGCGCGCTTCTGCCAGGCCCTCGACGCGGCCGGGATCGTGTTCATCGGACCGCGCGTGCACGCCATCACCAGCATGGGCGACAAGATCACCTCGAAACGCCTCGCCGCCGACGCCGGCGTCAACACGATTCCCGGTTTCACCGGCGAGATCGAGGGGGCCGACCACGCCGTGCAGATCGCCCGGGACATCGGCTATCCGGTCATGCTGAAGGCCAGCGCCGGTGGCGGCGGCAAGGGTATGCGCGTGGTGCGCAACGACGAGGAATGCCGCGACGGCTTCAAGGCGGCGGCCAACGAAGCACGGTCCAGCTTCGGTGACGATCGCGTGTTCGCCGAGAAGTTCATCGAGGAGCCGCGGCACATCGAAATCCAGGTGCTCGCCGACAGCCACGGCAACACCATCTACCTCGGCGAGCGCGAGTGTTCGATTCAACGCCGCCACCAGAAAGTCATCGAAGAAGCGCCCTCACCGTTCCTCGATGAAGCCACCCGCCGCGCCATGGGCGAGCAGGCCGTCGCCCTGGCCCGGGCCGTGGACTACTGCTCAGCCGGCACGGTGGAGTTCATCGTCGACGCCGACAAGAACTTCTTCTTTCTGGAGATGAACACCCGACTGCAGGTCGAACACCCTGTCACCGAACTGGTGACGGGTCAGGATCTGGTGGAGTTGATGATCCGTGTCGCCGCCGGCGAGACGCTGCCGCTGGCCCAGGACGACGTGCGGCTCACCGGCTGGGCCATCGAGGCCCGGGTCTACGCGGAAGATCCGTTCCGCAACTTCCTGCCATCCATCGGCCGGCTGACCCGCTACCGACCGCCTCGGGAGACGCAGAGTGTGCGTGTCGACACGGGCATCGAGGAAGGCAGCGAAGTCTCCATGTTCTACGACCCGATGATCGCCAAGCTGGTGACCTATGGCGAAACCCGCGACGTGGCCATCGAGCGCATGGCCGACGCGCTGGATGCCTATTACATCCGCGGCGTGAGCCACAACATCAGCTTTCTCAACGCGCTGATCCTGCATCCGCGATTCAAAGAAGGCCGGCTCACCACCAACTTCATCGCCGAGGAGTACCCGGACGGTTTCCACGCCGCCGACGTACCCCAGAGCAATCCGCTGGTGCCGATCGCGGTCGCGGCGGTGGTGCATCAGCGCCACGTCACCCGCACCGCCGATCTCACCGGACAGATCCGCCGCTTCGAGCGGCGCATCCGCCACGACTGGGTGGCGGTCGCCGGCAAGACCCACTACCCGCTGAGCGTCCGGGAAGTGGACCACGGCTTCGAGGTGCTCCACGACGACCATGTCTACCGGGTGGTCACGGACTGGCATTTCGGTGACAACCTGGTCCACGCGGAGGTGAACGGACGCGCGGTCGCCGTGCAGATCGACGCTCATCGGGCCGGCTACCGGCTGTTCCACCGCGGCGCCGAGCTCGAACTGCTGCTGCTGTCCCCGGTCGAGGCGGAACTCACCCGGCACATGCTGGAGAAGACGCCACCGGACCTGTCCAAGTTCCTGCTGTCTCCCATGCCGGGTCTGCTGATGCGCCTTCTGGTCGGCGAAGGCGACGAAGTCAAAGCCGGGGAGGAACTCGCGGTGGTGGAAGCGATGAAGATGGAGAACAGCCTGCGGGCCGGAGACGACGGCGTGGTCAAGAAGATCCTCGCCGGCGAGGGCGACAGCCTGGCGGTGGATCAGCCGATTCTCGAGTTCGAGTAGCGGACGCCCCGGAGGAGCTTCCTCACAGAAGGTAGACTGCCGCCGCGAGCCCGCCCAGAAGCACCAGCACGGCCACCAGCCGCAGGGTGCTGGAGTCCTCGCGGGCGTTGCGCCTCTGCGGCGCCCCGCCGCCGACCCGGCCCGACGCTGACTCCACGCGCTCCTTGGCCTCCTTCAGGCCGAGCCCGAGTTCCTCGCGGACGATGCGGATCGCCTCGATCTTGCGGCCCGCCTGCATGGCGCGCGCGGCGCCGGCAGGAAGCGTGTCGTTGGATGCGTCGGCCATGGGATCCTCCGCCGATTCAGGTCAGTGGCTTTCAGATATGGTAGCCCGCCTCCAGATCCACACGGCCGGGCCAGTCCTCCTCGAGGAACCCGGCATCGTCGAGCACGCGCAGCGCCACCATGTCGCTGTCGGCGGTGATCACGGCACTCGGATCGATGCGCAGGCAGGCGCCGGCGTAGGTGCCGGCCGCGGAGAACGTGCACACCTGCACGTAGTCGCCGTCCAGGTACGGCAGCGGGAACAGCGCCTGATAGATCTGATCTCTTTTCTCGAAGTTACCTGATGTTTCCTCAATAACACTTTGATTTTCATCAAACATCAGGATGTTCGCGCCGCAGCGGCCGACGATGGGCTTCTGTACGAACCCGCCCGTGCGGAGGCTGTCGGTGAGTTCGAACGCCGAGTCGAGCAGGTACGGATGATCCGGGAACAACTCGCACAGGACCGGCAGTATCGCCTTGTTGCTCGGAATCAGCGTCCACAGCGGTTCGTAGACCATTACCTCCGGGCGCAGCAGCACGTCCACCAGCCGCGGTCGCGGATGACGCCCCGGCTGCGGCAGCATGACGTCGGCCTCGTCGTCCTCGCACTCTTCGCGGAGCTGATCCAGGGCCGTCTCCCAGGCCCAGGTCTTCCACACCCAGAGAATTCGCTGCCCGTCAGCGTCGACCACTTCGCCGGCCTCGTTCCAGTGAACGTCGGCCATTCCGTGGAGCAGCTTCGACCGTACCCCGGCGGCCTGCAGCGCCTCCTGCATGAACAGCCCGTGATAGGTCTCCTCGAGATCGCGGTCGATCATGATGTGCAGCACGTCGTCGGGCCCGCGCCGCCGCGCGGCGTCGCTGTCGCGCCAGGCATCCGCCAGCTCCTTGAGCAGCGGCGCGCCCGGGTCGCGGCCGACCTGGCAGCCGAAGTGGGCGGCCCAGCGGCCCTGCACCTTGCCGGTGTCCATGTGACACGAGGCGGAGTCGCAGTTGTACTCGTACACCTTGAGCCCCCGGGACGAGAGGCTGAAGTCGAAGCGACCGGTGATCATCTGGCTGCGACGGTTGTTCCAGGACTGCTGAATCCGCGGCCAGACGGCGCGCGGGATGGCGAACTTCTCGAGCAGCTCGTCGTCCCGCAGCACGTACTCGGTGGCGTGCATGAACAGCGCGTGGAGTTCGTTGCTGGCCCGTTCGAGCTCCTCGAGCGCGGTTTCCGAGACCACGAAGAAGCGGTGCTGGTTGCGTTCCAGGGCGGCGAGCTTGTGACCGCCCATCATGGTGACGTAAGCGGCTTCGTCGGGGTTGGCCACGTTGAGCCACGAGCTCGCACCCTGACCGGTGTCCGGGACCTGACCGAGGCCGATCTCGAAGAGACGGGAATCCGGCGCCTCGAAGGTCTCGGCGCAGCGGTCGTCGTCGGTCTGGATCACCCAGCCGAGAATGCCCGCCTCGCCGAACCCGCAGCGCAGCCAGTAGGCGCCGTCCTCGGTGGTCTTGGCCGGGATCTCCCGGGCCCAGGCCTGACCCGCCGGCCACGGCTGATGGTCGAAATTCTGTTCGGCGATGCGCACCCGATCCGGCAGCGCCTCCACCACCACGGCTACGTGGCCGGTGTGTTCGAACGTGCCGCCCTCATCCCAGATCAGCAGGCTGCCGGGCTCCGGCGGGCGCCGCGCGCCGTTGCGGAACGAGCGCAGCGGCAGCAGCTCGCCGGACTCGACCCGGCGCACCGTGCGCAGGCGGAAGATCTCGTAGGCCATGGCGACGTCGTCGAAGATGTAGCCGCGGTTCAGATACATCCAGCGGCGCGCGTACTCCACGCACTGCCACTTGTAGCCCATGTAAACGCCGTCGAGGTAGCTGCGGAACGCGCGCCGGTCCGGATACTCGGCGTCGTCGGCGGTGTCGTAGTCGGAGGAGTAGGCGGCGACGTCGCCTGCGGCAACGCCGAGCACCGTGCCGAACGGTGCGGGGGGAAGCTTGTGGGCGACACTCATCGGGCGGCTGCCATGCAGCGGGACCGGCACGTCATCCCGCGGACGCCACCCGAGCCTCGCCCACCTCCTCGAGCTCGATCAGGGTCCCGCAGAAATCCTTCGGGTGCAGGAACACCACGGGCAGGCCGTGAGCCCCGGTGGTCGGCTTGCCGGTGCCGAGCACCCGGGCGCCGCTCGCCACCATCTGCTCGATGGCGGCGTGGATGTCCTGCACCTCGTAGCACACGTGGTGCATGCCGCCGCTGGGATTGTTGCCGAGGAACTTCGCCACCGGCGAGTCGTCGCCGAGCGGGTGCAGCAGCTCGATCTTGGTGTTGGGCAACTCGACGAACACCGTGGTGACCCCATGGTCCGGCAGCGCGACCGGGTCGGATACGCGGGCGCCGAGGGTGCTGCGGTAGACGTCCGCGGCCGCGGCCAGGTCGGGTACGACGATGGCCACATGGTTGAGCTTGCCGATCATCAACAACTCCAGATCAATTAATTCAATGAGTTAACGGTTTTTCCCAGGAATCATCTTAAGTATTCGGCTGGCGGCGTCCGGGACGTCCGAGCCGGGTCCGAAGATCGCGTGCACGCCGGCGTCCAGCAGCGCCTGGTAGTCCTGGCGCGGGATCACGCCGCCGCAGACGACGATCACGTCCTCCAGCCCTTCGGCCTCGAGCCGCTCGATGAGTTCCGGCACCAGAGACTTGTGGCCGCCGGCCAGAGTCGAGATTCCGACCACCTGGGCGCGCTCCTCCCGGGCCAGGACCGCGGCCTCCGTCGGCGTCTGAAACAGCTCGCCCATGCTCACCTGAAAGCCGAAGTCGTTGAACGCGTTGGAGATGACCTTGGCGCCGCGGTCGTGGCCATCCTGGCCCATCTTCACCACCAGAATGCGCGGCGGCGCGCCCTCGACGTCGGTGAACAGCTTGATTTCGTCGCGCACGCGCTGGAACTTCTCGTCGCCGGCGTAGCTCTCGGCATACACGCCCGGGGTCATGCGCGCGACGGCGCGGTGGCGACCGTAGACCTTCTCCAGCGCCGCCGAGATCTCCCCCACCGTAGCCCGCGCCCGCGCCGCGTCGATGGACAGCGCCAGCAGATTGCCGCTGTTGTCGCTCGCCGCCCGGGTGAGCGCGTCCAGGGCCCTGTCGACGGCCGCGCCATCGCGGGTCCGCCGCACCTCTTCGAGACGCCGGACCTGCGACTCCCGCACCCGGGCGTTCTCGACTGCGAGCACGTCGTACTGGGACGTGTCTTCGTCGAGCTTGTATTTGTTGACGCCGACGATGACGTCCTCGCCGCGCTCGATCCGCGCCTGGCGCTGCGCGGCCGCCTCCTCGATGCGCTGTTTCGGCATGCCCGATTCCACCGCATGGGTCATGCCGCCGAGCTCTTCCACCTCGTCGATCAGCTTGCGCGCGTGCTCGACGATGGCGTCGGTCAGACTCTCGACGTAGTAGCTGCCGCCGAGCGGGTCCACGGTGCGGGTGATCTGGGTTTCCTCTGCGAGAATGATCTGGGTGTTGCGGGCGATTCGAGCCGAAAACGGGGTCGGCAGCGCGATGGCCTCGTCGAAGGCGTTGGTGTGCAGACTCTGGGTGCCGCCGAGCACGGCGGCGAGCGCCTCGACGGTGGTGCGCACCACATTGTTGTAGGGATCCTGCTCCTGCAGCGACACGCCCGACGTCTGGCAATGAGTGCGCAGCATCAGCGACGCCGGATTGCGCGGCTCGAACTGCTTCATCAGGTCGTGCCAGAGAATCCGCGCGGCACGCAGCTTGGCGATCTCCATGAAGAAGTTCATGCCGATGCCGAAGAAGAACGACAACCGCGGCGCGAACGCGTCCACGTCCAGGCCGCGCGCCAGCGCCGCGCGCACGTACTGCACGCCGTCCGCCAGAGTGAACGCCACCTCCTGCACGGCGTTCGCGCCGGCCTCCTGCATGTGGTAGCCGGAAATGGAGATGGAGTTGAAGCGCGGCATGTGTTCGGCGGTATAGCCGATGATGTCCGCCACGATGCGCATGCTCGGTTCCGGCGGGTAGATGTAGGTGTTACGGACCATGAACTCCTTGAGAATGTCGTTCTGGATGGTCCCGGACAGGTCCCTGGCGGCCACACCCTGCTCTTCCGCGGCGACCACGTAACCGGCCATCACCGGCAGCACGGCACCGTTCATGGTCATGGAAACGGACATCTCATCGAGCGGTATGCCGTCGAACAGAATCTTCATGTCCTCGACGGAATCGATGGCTACCCCGGCCATGCCGACGTCGCCGGCGACCCGAGGGTGATCCGAGTCGTAGCCGCGATGGGTGGCCAGATCGAAGGCCACCGACAGCCCCTTCTGACCGGCCCTGAGGTTCTCCCGGTAGAAAGCGTTGGACTCTTCGGCGGTGGAGAAGCCCGCGTACTGGCGGATGGTCCACGGCCGGTTCGCGTACATGGTGGCGCGCGGGCCGCGGACGAAGGGCGCGAGCCCCGGCAGACTGTCCAGGTGAGCGATGTCCTCGAGATCGCGTTCGGTATACAGCGGCTTGATGTCGATGCCTTCCGGCGAGGTCCAGCGCAGATCGTTCAGCGAGCCGTTGCGCAGCTCCTGCTCCGCCAGCTGTTTCCAGTCCTTGCGCTTCGGCGCCTGCTTCTTACCCATGACCGATGTCCCGAGGTGCGGTGAGTGCCAGGTGCCGAGTATATCAATTCCCCCGTTTTTCCGATGTCGGGGCTCAATTAATCCCGATGGCCGTCGCCTCGAGGCGACTCTATGGTTCGCGCCATGCCGACTCTGCTGCAACCCGTCCAACTGCGCGCTGTGCTGGAGCGACCGCTTGTCCAGCACAGCGTGCTGGCGCTGATCCTGATCAATGCCGTGAGCCTGGGCCTGGAGACCTCGGCCGATCTCATGGCACGCTGGGGCGGACAGCTGATGGTCGTAGACCGGATCATCCTCAGCGTGTTCGTCGTCGAGATCCTGGCGCGGATCTACGCCTACCGCGGCCGGTTCTTCCGCGACCCCTGGAGCCTGTTCGATTTCTCCGTCGTGGCCATCGCGCTGGTTCCGGCAAGCGGCCCGTTCGCGGTACTGCGTGCCCTGCGGGTACTCCGGGTGCTGCGCATCCTGACCATCGTCCCCTCGATGCGCCGGGTGGTCGGGGGACTGCTGGCGGCGATCCCGGGCCTCGGCGCCATTGCAGCGGTGCTCGCCCTGGTTTTCTACGTGTTCGCGGTGATCGCGACCAACCTGTTCGGCGCGGCGTTTCCCGACTGGTTCGGCGCCATCGGCCCCTCGCTCTACACGCTGTTCCAGATCATGACCCTGGAGAGCTGGTCCATGGGCATCGTGCGGCCGGTGATGGAGGTGTACCCGCAGGCCTGGGCGTTCTTCATTCCGTTCATTCTGGTAGCCACCTTCACCATGCTGAACCTGTTCATCGGCATCATCGTCAACGCCATGCAGCAGTTCCGCGACGACGACGCTGCAGCCGGGCCCGCCCGAGAGGAATCGAGCGATGAACGGGTGATCGCGGAGCTGCACGCCCTGCGCGCGGAGATCGCCGCGCTGCGCTGCCAGCTCGGCGCGGCCGTGCCAGGACGCGAGGGTCCGCCGCAGCTGCGCGTGTCCGGCGACGCCGGCTGACGCGCCGGCAACGCGGCCGACCGCCCGCATCGCCCCCCGGCCGAGGACGCGGTAGACTGCGGGCTCCGAGGGTACTGGAGGGGAGTCCTTGAGCGCGCAAGCCAGAAGCGCCGCCATCGTCGGCATACACGAATATCCGTCCCGGGACGTGGAGGGCCGGCTCAGCCCGCTGCAGATCAAGGCCGCCTCCGCCGCGCGGGCTCTGGAGGACGCCGGATTGACCTGGCGCGACGTGGACGCAGTCTACGACGCCGGCGAAGCCGGTCCCATGAGCGGGCTGATGATCTCCGAGTACTTCGGCCTCAAGCCCAACGTCATCGACACCACCAACGTCGGCGGCAGCTCGTATGAGTACCACGCCGCCCACGCCCGCCGCGACATCGCCGCCGGCAAAGCGCGCGTCGCGCTGCTCACCTATGGCTCCACCGCCCACAGCAACGCCGCCCGCATCGGTGTCGGCGGCCGCGGCGGCCTCGGAGTGCCGGGGGACAACGTGGAGTCTTTCGTCGGGCAGACCCTGGTGGCCAACTACGCCATGGTGGCGCGCCGCCACATGTACGAGTACGGGACGACGAGCGAGCAGCTTGCCGAGATCTCGGTGGCAACCCGGGCCCACGCCATGCGCAACCCCGAGGCTGTGCAGGCCATGACCGACCTCGAATTCGTCGGCATCCGGGAGACCAGCGTCGCCGACGTGGTGGGCTCGCGCATGATCGCCGACCCGCTGCACCTGCTGGAATGCTGCATGATCTCCGACGGCGGCGGCGCCGTGATCATCGCCGCGCCGGACGTCGCCCGCGACTGCGCAAAAGCGCCCGTGTGGATTCTCGGCACGGGGGAAGCCACGAAATTTCCGGAGAACGGCGGCGACATCACCACCAGCGCCGCCGCCCAGTCGGGCCCGCCGGCGTTCGCCGAGGCCGGCGTGTCCGCGGCGGAAATGGACGTGGCGATGATCTACGACTCGTTCTCCATCACCGTGCTGACCCTGCTGGAAGACCTGGGGTTCTGCCCCAAAGGCGAAGGCGGCCGCTGGGTGGAGGGCGGCCGACTGCGCTTCGACCGGCCCAAGGATGGACCGGCGCTGAACACCGACGGCGGCGGTCTGTCGTCCAACCATCCCGGCATGCGCGGGATCTTTCTGCTCATCGAGGCCGCGCGGCAGCTGCGCGGGGAATCCACCAGCCAGGTGGACGACGCGCGCCTGGCCGTGGCCCACGGCAACGGCGGCATGCTCGGCGCCCGGCACTGCGCCGGCACCGTGATTCTGGGGAGGGACTGAGATGGCAGACGCGACCCGACCGCTGCCGAAGCTCGACGAGCTCGACACCCGCCCGTTCTGGGAGGCGACCCGGAACCGGGAACTGCGCTACCAGAAGTGCGACGCCTGCGGCACCGTCGTGTGGCACCCGCGCGCCCACTGCACCGGCTGTACCTCCGGCAACCTGAGCTGGCACACGGCCTCGGGGAAAGGCACGATCTACACCTTCAGCGTCGTGCGCCAGAGCTACCACCCGTTCTTCCGCACCCAGGTACCCTACGCGGTCGCCTGGATCGATCTCGACGAGGGTCCGCGCCTGCTGTCGAACGTGGTGGGTGCGGCCGATCCAACCACCGATCTCGCCTGCGGTCAGCGGGTGGAAATCGAGTGGGAGGAGCACGAGGAGCTGAACGTCCCGCTGTTCCGGCCGGCGTAACCGGCAGCAGGTCCTACAGCGGCAGCCGCACGGTCGCCGTGCCGAATACCCGGGTCTCGCCCTTGGCGTTGGTCAGGGTCAGGTCGATTTCCACCGTGCCCTCGCCTTCGTCCACGTCGGTCACCACGCCGCTGATGCGGTGCGGCTGGTCGACCAGCACCGGCGCCCGGAATACCGTGTCGACGTTTTCGATGAAGGCATCCGGCGCCCAGCGGTGGATCATCGCCGCCAGGTAGCCCTGGCTCAGGATGCCGGGCACCAGGGCGCCGGGCAGGCCCTCTTTGCGCGCGGCTTCGTGATCGGTGAAGCGCGGCCCGTCCCAGCCGGCCGCGACGACAAAGCGCCGCACGTTTTCCAGACCCGTATCCGGCTCGAACTCCGGCAGTTCGGTGCCGAACTCCACGTCGGCGATGCTGGCGATGCTCACGGCGCCGGCTTCTCGCGGATGACGATGCGCGTATCGGCGTCCGCCAGTAGCGTCTCGTCGGGATCGTAGATCTCCATGCGCGTCACCATGAAGGTCATGCGTCCGGACCGCCCGGTCTTCGTGTAGATGTCGTGCAGATGGGTTCTCGCCGTCAGGCGAACGCCGGGGCGGATCGGCGCTCTGGGCGCCACCGCCTTGCCGGCATCCATGCCGAGTCCGGGGAGTTTCGGAAATCCGTCCGGCAGCCGCCGGGTCGGCCGGAAGCTGGTCGGAAAGGTCGGCGGTGCCTGAAAGTCGGGATCAGCGGGATCGGTGTAGCGCGGTGCCAGCTCTCCGCAGGCGCTGGCGTAGTCGACGATCTGCTCGGCGGTCAGCTCGAAATACTGCTCGTCGAACACCTCGTTCAGGAACCGCTGGCGCAGCGCTTCGATGTCCAGGGGCTCGCTCATGACGCCTGCCGGTTGCTCAGGGCTTCGAAGTCACCGCCGTTGAGCGCTTCCACCAGCTCCGCCTCGCTGCGCACCGCAGCCGGGAACCGAGTGGCGCAGCGGCCGACGTGGCTGACGATGTGCGCATCGCTGCCGCCGATGCCGAGATAGCCCTGCTGTGCCGCCATGTCCTGGGCGATCCGGTCCTCGCCTTCGCGACTGCCGCCGTTGTAGACCTCGACGATCCGCACCCCGTCCGGAATCCCGAACTCCTCCAGATGAGCGTGCATGCCCACGCGCGGACGCCCGGGATGACACGGCACCGGGACGGCGCCGTGGCTGGCACAGGCGTCGATGACCTGCGCGAGCGGCAGGTGGATGTTGGAAAAATCGAACGCCTGCTGGAGCGCCGCGGTGACCCCGAACACCAGCACGTGGCCGTACTCGGTCTCCACCTCGCTGCCTTTGAGAATCGTCAGTCCGAACTCGTCCGCCAGCTCGGCGTAATCGGATTCGCCGTCGAACTGGCGGTGTTCGGTGAGCACGAACCCATCGATGGGAATCTCGCGGGTGCGAATCCACTGACAGTAGTTGCGCACCTTGGCGCGGCCGTCGTCGGACTTGATGGAATGGGTGTGCAGATCGAGGATCACAGCGCCCGTCCCTGCGCGACCCGGCCATCGTTGCCGGTGACCCGCAGCCACTCGCGATCGAGCCGCGCGAGCAGCGTTTCGGGATCGCCGGAGTTGTCGATGACCACGCGGGCAAGCGCACGGCGCTCGTCGTTTGCCATCTGCGCGTCGATGCGCCGCTGGACGTCCTCGGCGCTGAGCCCGTCGCGGGCAACGGCACGGGCCACCGCCACCTCGGGAGCCACCACCACCGCCCAGACTTCGTCCACGGCCGTCTGCCAGCCCGCTTCGAACAGCACCGCAGCCTCCAGCACCACGATCCGCGCCGGGTCGGCATTCAGCGCCGCCGTCATCTCCGCCTCGGCCAGCGCGAGGATCTCCGGCCAGACGATGTCGGTGAGCCGCTTCAACTGCTCCGGAGCACCGAACACCTTGCCCCCGAGCACCCGGCGGTCGATGCGGCCGTCGTCGCCCACCACGTCGCGACCGAAGGCTTCGACCACCCGCTCGAAGCCCGCCGTCGCAGGTTCGTAGACCCGGTGCCCGAGCTGGTCGGCATCGATCACGTGGGCACCCAGCTGCGCCAGATAGCGGGCTGCCGTCGACTTGCCGGATGCGATTCCGCCCGTGAGGCCGATTTTCATCTGTGCGGTAGACTCCGAAAGAAAAGGGCGTCATTTTAGCGCCACCCATGCCCCAGGTCACATACGTACAGCCGGACGGTTCCCGCGCCACCTATCGGCTGGTCCCGGGAGAATCGGTGCTGGATGGCGCTCTGGACAACGGGGTGCGCGGAATTCTCGGCCAGTGTGGCGGTGGCTGCACCTGCGCCACCTGTCACTGCTATGTGCCTGAGCCTTTCTTTTCGCGCCTGGCACCCCCGGACCAGGACGAGTTGGACATCCTCGAATACGTCTGGGAGCCACGGGCCAACAGTCGCCTGGCGTGCCAGATCCGCGTCGGCCCGGCGCTCGACGACCTGGTCGTCGTGGTGCCGGCGCAGCAGGCCTGAGCGAGTACCGTCAGGCCGGTTCGACCAGGCGCGCCTCCCAGCGCAGTTCGGGCACCGGCTCGCCGAGCAGGAACGCTCTCATCATCGCGTTCACCACCTCCGGCGCGTCCTGCTGGACCCAGTGCGATACCCGGGCGAGGTAGCGGATGGTCAGGTCGGTGACGTATTCCTCGGTGCCGTAAGTGGTCTCCTTGGTGAGCGCTACGTCGTCCTCGCCCCATACCATGAGCGTGGGCGTCTCGATCACGGGGTAGCCGGTGTCCTGCTGACGCCGGGCGCCGCCGCCGCGGACCAGCGCCCGATAGTAGTTCACCATGGCCGTCAGCGCGCCCGGCTGCGCGGCGTTGCGCCGGTAGACCTCGATCACCTCCTCGGGAAACCGCTCCGTGGCGGAACTCGAGCGGCGGATGGACTCCCCCACCGCCACCGCGCCCCGGCGACCGAGCAGACGCTCCGGCAGCCCGGGCAGCTGAAAGAAGAAGATGTACCAGGACTTCCTCAGCTGCGCGAAGCCGCGCATCGCCGCACGCGCCGGACCGGGATGCGGGACGTTGCAGATGACCAGTTTCGACAGCGGACGGATTCTTCGCATGGCAAAGAACCAGGCGATCACCGCGCCCCAGTCATGGGCGATGAGCACCGTTTCGCGACAGTCGGCGGCGTCGATGAGCCCGGCGACGTCGGCCAGCAGATTCTCGATGCTGTAGGCTTCCATGCCTTCCGGCCGCGACGAGTGGCCGTAGCCGCGCAGATTCGGCGCCCACGCCCGATAGCCCAGATCCGCCAGCATCGGCAGCTGGTGGCGCCAGGAAAAACTGTGTTCCGGAAACCCGTGCAGGCACAGCGCCAGGCGATCGCCGCTGCCGCACATGTCCACCTCGAAGCGCAGCCGGTTGGCGGAGACGTAGTCAGTGCGGATGCGCGGGTCGCGCAGCTTCTCCGGGACGATGTCGTTCATACACGGGCTCCAGGGTTTCGCGAATTATGGCATCGGCGCCAACCGTTGCGCGAACGGGAACCTGCCGACTCTACGGCTGAGACCTGGCGCACGGATCCGCATCACCGTGTCGGGCGCGGCGATGCGTCTTTCGTATACTCGACGGCATGCAACTCACCCTCCCCGAATCGACGCGCAACGGCCTGCGCGCTCTGCGTTTCCAGGCCGCGCTGTTCGATCGCTTCCGCGGCTTCGACCGCAGTCTGCGGCGGCTTGCGGCGTCGCCCGAGGCAGCGCTGTCCATCGATGCCGCCATCGAGCTCTACGCCCACTGGGGAGACCCGCTGAGCCAGAGCGACGAAAGCTACCTGCGCAGCTGCCTCGCCGAGGCGACCCGGACCCGGGGCGCGATCGTCCAGTGCGGCGCCAGCCTGCTGACTCTGATACTGGGACGGATTTGCAGCACGGTGCAACCGGGCGCACGTCAGCTGTGGTGCCTGGAAGACGACCCGCACTGGGCCAACGTGGTGCGCTCCTGGTTGACCCAGTACCGCATCGGCGCCGCTCACGTGATCACCAGTCGCGCGCACCTGTTCGACGGCTTCGTCTGGTACGCCGTCGACCCGGAGCGGCTCGCCCAGGGCATCCGCCTGGTGTTCTGCGAGGGTGGCCGAGCCACGCCCGGCGGCGTCATCGGTACGCTGTCGCGCCTCAAGTCACGACTTGCCGCCGACGCCACGATTCTCGCCCGCAAGGTGACCCGGGACGGCGATCTCAAGGCTCTGGACGCATGGGCGCAGGCCCACGGCGCCGCCTGTGTGGTGGTGGACCGCAAGGAGGGGTTCGTGAAACTTCGCTGCGGTGCGGGCCGCGCCGGAACCGACCGCCGGGCGGTTCAGTCGCCCGCGTCCTCGAGCTCACAGAGCACGACGTCGCGCTCGCGCAAGCTGCGCAGCCCGTAGCCGTCGAGCCGCGTCTGCCGTTCCGGCGCCGGGGCTGCGCAACGGGCTGCGTTGCGCGGACTTACCTAGACCAGGAGACTTCCAGCCAGACCCACCGTGATGAATGCCGTCAGCCGCAACCGCAGCGGCAGATACCAGAGCGGATAGACGTCATCGCCGCGCTCGAGGTACTCGTAGACCAGCAGTCCGGCGAAGCCCACCGACAGCACCAGGCAGGACAGATTGATCGACGTGGTCAGCGCCGCCACCGACCACAGCGATGGCATGACGCTGGCGACGAGCCGACGCAGGCGGATCCGCGGTATCCGACTCTTCAGCGCGAGTCCCCACTGGATGCCGCCGAGGAACGCGAGAATCACCGCCCCGTAGATGGCCGTCAGGCGTCTCGCGACCGGCAGGAAGTCCGCGTCGATGACGGCCACGGCGAACAGCAGCGGAATGAAGGCTGCGCCGGCGTAGCCCAGTGAACTGGCCAGCCGGGTGGTCAGCCAGTCTTCGGCGATGGAGTCGTCGCGTTGCACGTCACCGGAATCCCATGAAAACGGCGACCAGCCTGCGGCAGGCCGCATCAACGAGACGTGAAGCCGGAGCATTCACGCGGGACTGCGGCATTCGCGTGCAGCCCATCTCAGCCCGACGCCGGCTGCCCGTCGGCATAGCTGACCCGCCAGATCCTGCCCTCCTCCGTGTCGCTGACGAACAGCGCCCCGTCCGGCGCGACATCGAGCCCCATGGGTCGATGAGCGGCTTCGCCCGGTTGTGCGATCTGCGCCGCACCCTTGAACCCGGTGAGGAAATCTTCGGCTGCACCCGACGGCGCACCATCGGCGAACGGCAGGAAGGTCACCCGATAGCCGTCCTGGGGCAGCGGCGCGCGGTTCCAGGAGCCGCGCCAGGCGATGAACACGCCGCCACGGTAGCGCTCCGGGAACTGGGCTGCGTGGTAGAAGCGCAGTCCGTTGGGCGCCCAGTGCGCCGGAAACGCGTACAACGGGTCACGGTAGCGTCCGGCTTCGGCAACCGCCTCGCCATCCCCGCCGTACTCCGGCGCCACGAGCCGACGCGCGCTGCGCGGATCGTAGAAGGTGTAGGGCCAACCGTAGTCGGCGCCGCGCTCCGCCCGATGAAACTCCTCCGCCGGCATCTCGGCGCTGGCCGCGTCGTCGAAGTAGTCGGGCCAGAGACCGGAGAGCTGATCGCGGCCGTGCATGGCGAAGTAGATCCCCTGAGCCGCCGGATCCCAATCCATGGCCACGACGTTGCGAACACCGGTGACGAAGCGCTCGCCGTCGCTCTGATCGAGCCCGCTGGCACCCGGCGGAAAGCGCCAGATGGCCGCCTGGCGTTCGAGTTGCGGACACGGCCGCTGCCCGGGCGATCCCGGCGTGCGGGCCTGCGCCTGGCAGGCATTGGAAGGCGCGCCGACATTGACGTAGAGATTGCCTTCGCCATCGAGAGCGATGGTCTTGGCGGCGTGGGACCCCTGTTCCGGAAATCCGCTCACCACGGCCTGCGGCTCGCCCTGCGGCAGCAGCCCGTCGTCGAGCGGCAGGCGGCTGACGCTGACGTCATCGGAGAAGTACAGCATGCCGTCGTGGACTGCCAGGCCCGTGGTAATCGGCAACCGGCGCTCTTCCTGAACGTCGGCCCGACCGTCACCGTCGCGATCGCGCAGCCCCACGAGCATGCCGTCGCGGCGCGCCACCAGCACGTCACCGTTGTCGCGCACCACGAGATGGCGCGCGCTGGCGCCGATACCGTCGTGATACACGCCGACCTGAAAGCCCGGGGGCGCGCTGAGCGGGTTGTCAGCATCCTGCGCCGCCGGCGAATCGGATGCCTCGGTCGCTGCGCCCGAGGACTCCGCGGCGTTCGACGGGGTGTTCCCGGGCGACTCGTCGCCGCAACCGGAAATCACGGTGAGCACCAGGGTCAGGGCAAGCGGTTCACGGATGGACATTCAGCCTCCTCGGTCATGCAGGGCGCGGCAAACGCGCACAGTACCTTCCAGGCGGCCAAACGGGTAGACGGTTCACTAGGGGACCTCTGATCGAGTCTGCGCAGCGCAGCGTGTCATACCGGTCCTTTGGCAAGACGCGCTTCGCCCTGACGGACGCGACAGGCTCTGCGTTGCGCAGACTCGATCAGAGGTCCCCTAGTGCGGAACGAGTCTCACCGGCATTTCGGTGAAGCCGCGGATGAACACGTGGCGGCTGCGCACCGGGGTGCCGACGACCTCGACCTTGTGGAAGCGTTTCATGATCTCTTCCCACAGCACCCGCAGCTGCATCTCGCCCACGCGATTACCCATGCAGCGATGAATGCCGAAGCCGAAGCTCATGTGGCTGCGGGCGTTGGCGCGGTCGATGACCAGGTCGTCGGCATTCTCGAACACCGCGGCATCGCGATTGCCCGACAGGTACCACATCACCACCTTGTCACCGGCGCGGATGGTCCTGCCGCCGAGTTCCACGTCCGCGAGCGCGGTCCGGCGCATGTGGGTCAGCGGCGTCTGCCAGCGGATGATCTCCGCCACCATGTTGGGAATGAGGGTCGTGTCCGCTCGCAGCCTGTCGTACTGCTCGGGGAACTCGTTGAGCGCCAGCACGCCGCCGGAAATGGAATTGCGGGTGGTGTCGTTGCCGCCGACGATCAGCAGAATCAGGTTGCCGAGCAGCTCCATGGGGCGCGCGACCATATCCCGGGTCGACGTACCGTGCGCGAGCATGGAGATCAGGTCGTTACCGGGTTCCGGGCGCGCCGCGCGCTCGTGCCAGAGTTCGGTGAATCGCCCCAGACACTCGAGCAGTTCCTCCCGCCGCTGCTCCATCGATTCGACGATGCCTGATTCCGGACCGCTGGTGGCGACGTCGGACCAGCGGGTCAGCCGGTAGCGCTCCTCGAACGGGAAATCGAACAGGGTGGCCAGCATCTGGGTGGTCAGCTCGATCGACACGCGCTCCACCCAGTTGAACGTCTCGCCCACGGGCAGCGCATCGAGGATGTTCACCACCCGTTGCCGGATCTCGGGCTCCAGAGCGGCCAGATTGCGCGGCCCTGCCACCGGCGCCACCGCCTTGCGCTGCACGTCGTGGGTCGGTGGATCCATGGCGATGAACATGGGCGTGCGGAAGTCGCCGCTGCCGTCGAAGATGGTGACCCCGCGGGCAGACGAGAACACCTGGTGGTTCATGTCCACCTGTTTGATGTGTTCGTAGCTGGTGATCGACCAGTAGGGGCCGAACTGACTGTCCTGGTGGAAGTGAACCGGATCCTCCGCGCGCAGCCGCGCGAAGTGCTCGAACACCCGGTTCTCGAAGAACAACTGGCGGAAGGCGGGATCGACCCGATCCAGCGGAACCGCCCAGGGATCCGTCACCGGCTCGAACACCGGCCTGTCGACGGCTTCGCTCATGGACGGCTCCCCGATCGGCGATTTCAGTTGGCGGTGAGGCGCACCGGCAGCTCGGAATACCCCTTCACAAAGGAGGAGTAGACGCGCACCGGATCGCCAACGACTTCGATCCCGCTGAAGCGCTTGAGCAGCTCCTCCCAGACGATCCGCAGCTGCATTTCACCCACTCGATTGCCCATGCAGCGATGAATGCCGAAGCCGAAACTGATGTGGCTGCGGGCATTCTTGCGATCGATGACGAAGTCGTCGGGATTCTCGAAGACCTCGGGGTCGCGGTTGCCGGAGACGTACCACATGCAGACCTTGTCGCCGGCTTTGATGTTCTTGCCGCCGAGCTCGGTGTCCTCCAGCGCGCGACGGCGCATGTGCGCCAGCGGCGTCTGCCAGCGGATGATCTCCGCCACCATGTTCGGGATCAGCGCCGGGTCCTCGCGCAGCCTGGCAAACTGAGCCGGGAACTGATTGAGCGCCAGCACGCCGCCGGTCAGCGAGTTGCGGGTGGTGTCGTTGCCGCCGACGATGAGCAGGATCAGATTGCCCAGATACTCCATCGGGCGATCGAGCATGTCGCGCGTCGAACCGCCATGGGCGAGCATCGATACCAGATCGTTGCCGACTTCCTCGCGCTTGGCGCGCTCGTGCCACAGGCCGGTGAAGTACTCGAGACACTCGAGCAGTTCCGCGCGACGCTGATCCTCGGAATCGACGATGCCGGTACCGGGCGGCGCCGTCGCCACGTCGGACCAGCGGGTCAGCTTGTAGCGGTCTTCGAAGGGAAAGTCGAACAGCGTAGCCAGCATCTGGGTGGTGAGCTCGATCGACAGATGCTTCACCCAGTTGAAGTCCTCGCCCACCGGCAGCGAGTCGAGGATGTTGCACACCCGCTGCCGGATCTCCGGCTCCAGGGCAGACAGATTGCGCGGCCCGGCAACCGGCGCCACCACCTTGCGCTGCTCGTCGTGCTTCGGAGGGTCCATGGCGATGAACATCGGCAGGGTGAAGTCCTCGTCCTGGTCGCCGAGGGTGATGCCGCCCTCCGAGGAATAGATCTGGTGATTCATGTCCACGTACTTGATGTCGTGGTACTTGGTGACAGACCAGTACGGGCCGAACTCGCTCTCCTCGGTCCAGTGCACCGGATCTTCCTTACGCAGGCGCTCGAAGTACGGCCAGTGAGCATCGTTCTGGAACAGAACGCCCTGCGCCGGATTGACGTCGGCCAGCGGCAGCTTGTAGGGATCCGGCTCGTACTCCGTCTGAATCTGGAACTCCGGCGTCGGAGTGTTGGTCGCTTCGCTCATAACGCTCTCCCTTTTGGGGAATATGACAACGGTTGGAAATCAGCCGATCGGCATCCGCCTACATCTGGAATTCCGGGACCGTCACTTTCAGACCGTCGAGGTCCTCGGTGACCGGAATCTGGCACGACAGCCGGGAATTCGTCTCGCGCTCGGGATTCAGGTCGAGCATCGACTCTTCGCGATCCTCGGGCTGACCGACCTTTGCCATCCAGTCCGGGTCCACGTAGACGTGGCAGGTGGCGCACGAGCATTCGCCGCCGCAGTCGGCGTCGATGCCGGGCACCAGGTTGTCGATGGCGGCGCGCATGACGGACAGGCCGACCTCACCGTCGACGGTGTGCTCGGTGCCGTCGTGGGTGACGAACGTGATCTTAGGCATTGACGTTTCCCTCCAGGCAATCAGACCCCGGCGCGGGCCTGCCGGCTCCGGGCGCGAAAAGGCCCGAAGAATAGCCCTAAATCCTCAATCATGACAGTAGCTAGATCCACTTATTCGTAACGGATCGTAACACTCGAACCCATCACGAAATCAACCCGCCGTGGGCCCGCGGAGGCGCTGTCAGCCGCCGGATGCCGCTTCGTCCTGGTCTGGGCGCTGCGCATCGCGCAGGTACAGGGCCAGCTGACGGTCGTGGCGGCTGGTGGCAGACAGGCGCCCCGGACGCACCCACGGCTGCCAGCGCGGCGGTGCCGCCGCCTCGGGCCGGTCGCCCATCACGGTGACCCGCTGGATGATGCGCTCGCCCTCGAAGTCGTTGAGCACGAAGTGCTGCGTGCAGCGGTTGTCCCAGATGGCAATCGTACCCTCGGTCCAGCGATAGCGGACGGTGAAGCGCGGATTGGCGACCCAGCGGGTCAGGTAGCCGAGCAGCGTGTCGCTCTCCGTGGCGTTGAGTTCGACCAGGCGCCGCGTGAAATGCTCGTTGACGTACAGCGCCCGGCGCCCGGTTTCCGGGTGCACCCGGACCACCGGATGGATGGTCATCTGCTCCGGATGGTTGTGCGGCAGCGCGTCATGCAGTGCGGTCAGTCCCTCGCACAGCTCCTTGATGGGCGGCGAGAGCTCGTCGTAGGCCGCGTACAGACTCGCCCACTGGGTGTCGCCCCCCACCGGCGGTGCCTTCTTCAGCTGCAGCACCGACAGCACCGCGGGCTCCGCCCGGAACGTCAGGTCGGTGTGCCACTCGTCGGCCACGCCGCCGTGGGTGGCGGCCAGCTCGAACAGCTCCGGGTGCTGAGTGTAGGGGTTCTTCAGATTCGGATGCGCCTCCAGCGGCCCGAACCGGCGGCCGAATGCGACGTGATCGTCGACGCTGAGATTCTGTTCCGGAAAGAACAGCACCAGATGCTCGAGCAGCAGCCCGCGCACGGCGGCGAAGCCGGCGTCGTCGAGAGCGCCGAGTGCCGGGCCGCGCACCTCCGCCCCGAGCGCGCCCGCCAGGCGCTTGACGTGCCAGCCGTCAGGTATCCGCAGGTCCGTTGGCATGCGCCTCTCCCCGAGGAATGGAGCCCGGATGCTCCGACATTGCCAGCGGAGCGTCAACCAGCCCCCGACTCCCGCGACCGGCCGAGGTCTGTATAATCGCCCCCCTTTCGACCAGGCAGCTCGACTAACCAGATCCAACCAGGGGGAATCCATGGACATAAAAGACAAGGTCGCCGTCATTACCGGCGGTGCCAGCGGCCTCGGCGAAGCCACCGTGCGGCGCCTCAACGGCATGGGCGCCAAGTGCGCGATCTTCGACGTCAACGAGGACAAGGGACGGGCGCTGGCCGAAGAACTCGGTGCGGACGTGATCTTTCAGAAGGTGAACGTCACCGACGAAGCCTCGGCGAAGGCCGGTATCGACGCCGCCATGAAAGCGTTCGGCGCCATCCACGTCTGCTGCAACTATGCCGGCATCGGTAACGCCGTCAAGACCGTCGGCAAAGACGGTCCGTTTCCGCTCGACAAGTTCAAGCTCATCATCGACGTCAATCTGATCGGCACCTTCAACGTGCTGCGCCTGGCGGCGGCAGAGATGCAGAAGAACGAGCCCTACAACGAGTACGGCGGCCGCGGCTGCATCATCAACACGGCGTCGGTGGCGGCCTACGAGGGCCAGATCGGCCAGGCGGCGTACAGCGCGTCGAAGGGCGGCATCGTCGGCATGACCCTGCCGATCGCCCGCGACCTTTCCAGCATCGGCATACGCTGCAACACCATCGTGCCGGGACTCATCCACACGCCGTTGTTTCAAGGCGCACCGGACAAGGTCATCGACGCCCTCGCCTCCCAGGTGCTCTACCCGAAACGCCTCGGCACCGCCGACGAGATCGCCCATGTGGCCGTCATGCTCATCGAAAACGAGTACATGAACGGCGAGTGCGTGCGCATGGACGGCGGCATCCGCATGCAGCCGCGCTGAGATCGATCAGCTGTCAGCCGACCGCTCGCGCTGGGGAATCAGCGCGGCGGCGGCCAGCAGCGCCAGATTGAGAACGAGGCACAGCCAGACCGCGGCATCGTAGGTTCCGAACCGATCCACGCCGACGCTGAACAGCAGCGGACCCATGGCACTGGCGAATACCGTGAGCGACGTACTCAGCCCGCTGATCGCACCGAGGTGCAGACGACCGAAGTTGCGCACGAAGGCCAGATTCGACAGCACACCCCAGAGACCGCCGCCACAGCCGAAGCCGGCCACCAGCAGCACGTAGCCCCACGACGTGTCGAGGTTCGCAAGACCGAACGCGCCGCTGACGAAGCCGCCCAGCATGATCAGCAGATACGGTTTCAGCGGCGCCCGGTCGGCCAGCCAGCTGCCCAGCATGTTCACCGACGTGGACGCGATCGCCTGGGGCACGAAATAGAGAAACGCTTCCTCGCGGGTACGGCCGGCTACCTGGAAGATGTCGACAATGTGGAAGGTCACTGCGGTTCCGAACAGCGCGTGCATCGACAGCGCCCCGGCATAGATCCAGAACACCGGCGAACGACGCGCCTGATCGAGGGTCAGCGAACGCGGCGTCGGCAGCGGATTCGCCGCCTGATGTTCGGCGCTGACACCGTCCGGCAGCAGCCCGCAGCTTTCCGGGGTATCGCGCACGGCGAGCAGGCAGAGCAGGGCAAACCCTCCGCCCACGGTGGCCGCCAGCACCCACAGCGCGCCGCGCCACCCCCAGGCGTCGATGAGCAGAGCCAGCAGCAGCGGAGCCGCCGAGAACCCGAGGGACACGAAAACGCCGCGGAACCCCGAAACCAGCCCGCGGCGGCGCTCGAACCAGACCAGGAGCACGTTGCGCGAGGCGCTGGTGAGCACGCCCTGCCCGGCGAAGCGCACCCCGAAATAGCCGAGCAGAATCAGTCCGAAGCCGGTCCACGACTGCAGGGCGCCCTGGAGCGGCGCGACGACCCGATCGATCACGCTGATGAACACGAGAACCGCGCCGAGCACCGCACTGGCACCTGCCATCATGGTCCGCGCCTGATGTCGGTCGTACCAGCGGCCAGCCCGGGTGAGGAACAGGCTGCTGCCCAGGGTGCCGAAGAAGTACGCCGTGGACAGCTCCGTGCGTGAGAGCCCGAATGCAGACATGAAGGGGTCGGTGAACACCGCCATGCCCATGGTCTGGCCGGGCACGCTCATCAGAAAGCCGAGCGTCGACAGCAGCCAGATGATCCAGCCGTAGAAGACCGGCACCCGACGGACGTCGAATGGCCAGGCCGCCGGCAGCGTGATGGGGCGCGATTCGGTCAAGCGGCGCATTCTACCCGAGCCCGCTCGCCGCGCGCCGCGCCCTCTGGCCGGCGCAATTGCCTGGCGCGACATGTACAATTTCCGGCCCAGCGAACAGGACCCGTCAACCGTCATGCAGGACGAAGATATCGACGACGAGGCCAGGCAGCAGCGCGACGACATCCGCTGCGACGCGGCGCTGCAGACCATGCAGGACGTGCTGTGGCGCTTCAACGAATCCAACGAAGGTACGTTGTCCGCCTACGACGTGATCGGTTTTCTGGTCGAAGACCTCGTCCAGTCCGGATTCTGCCCGGCCTGCATCAGCGAAAGCGTCGATGTCGCCTTCGAGCGCTGCAACGCCGATCGGCTGCAGCACAAAGCCGACGACGACCCGGTCATCCCACGCTCGCCGGACGACGTGTTCCACTGATCCGGCGCGCCCGTCGCGGCGGCTGCGCGGCGCCGCCGCCAGGTCCCCGCTAGGGCTCGATGGTGAGCAGCGAGGCGTTGCCGCCCGCCGCGGTGGTGTCGACGGTCACGGTGCGCTCCACGGCAAAGCGTTCCAGGTAGTGCGGCCCACCGGCTTTCGGCCCGGTGCCCGACAGGCCCTCGCCTCCAAACGGCTGCACCCCCACCACCGCACCGATCTGGTTGCGATTGACGTACAGATTGCCCACCCGAGCCCGGGCGATCACCCGCTCGGCGCGGCTCGCGCTGCGCGAGTGCAGCGCCAGGGTCAGGCCGTAGCCGAGGCCGTTGATCTGGTCCACCAGTGCGTCCAGATCGCCACCACGCCAGCGCACGACGTGCAGCACCGGACCGAAGATTTCCCGGTCGAGGGCTGCCACCGACGGAATTTCGAACGCCACCGGCGCCATGAAGAGCCCTGACCCGGGGCCGGCGACGTCCGACGTCTCGGCAATCCGCCGGTAGCGCCGCGCGGCCTCGGCGCGATAAGACACGAGCGCCTCGAGCGCGGCTTCGTCGATGATGGGCCCGACGTCGGTGGCGAGCAGCGCCGGATCGCCGACGCTGAGCAGGTCCATGGCGCCGGCGATCATTTCCAGCTGGCGGTCGGCGACGTCTTCCTGAACGCACAGCAGCCGCAGCGCCGAGCAGCGCTGCCCGGCACTCTGGAACGCCGAACTCATGACGTCCCGCGTGACCTGTTCGGGCAGCGCCGTCGAATCGACGATCATGGCGTTGATGCCGCCGGTCTCGGCAATCAGCGGAATCATCGGCCCGGTGCGCTGCGCGAGGGTGCGGGCGATACGCCGGGCGGTCTCCGTGGACCCGGTGAACGCGACGCCGGCCAGGCGCGGGTCGCCAAGCACAGCCTCGCCGATCGTCGGCCCGTCGCCGGGCAGCAGGTGCAGCGCCTGCGGCGGAACCCCCGCCGCGTGCAGCAGCCGCACAGCGTGTGCCGCGACCAGCGGCGTCTGCTCGGCCGGCTTGGCGAGTACCGGGCAGCCGGCAGCCAGCGCGGCCGCCACCTGCCCCGTAAAGATGGCCAGGGGGAAATTCCACGGCGCGATGCACAGGAACGGACCACGCGCGGCCAGGCGCAGACTGTTCTCCTCGCCCGTCGGGCCGGGCAGGGGCGTCGCGGCTGCAAACAGCCGTTCCGCCTCCGCGGCGTAGTAGCGGAGAAAGTCCACGGCCTCGCGCACCTCGAGGTGAGCGTCCGCAACGCAGCGTCCGGCTTCGCGACACAACAGGGTCATGAACGTGGCGGACTGCGCTTCCAGCCGGTCCGATGCGTGGCGCAGAACGGCCGCGCGCTCCGTCGCCGGCGTGGCGTTCCAGACAGCGGCAAACCCGTGTGCGATCGCAAGCGCCTCCCGGGCTTGCGCGGCACCGGCTTCCACCACCGCTCCGACCCGCCGCTGACGATCCGCCGGGGACCACATTGCGCGCGCCGCACCGGTGCCAGCAACGCCTGCGACGAGGGGCGCCGCCTGCCAGCGGTCGTGATCGGCGGCGGCCATCGCGTCACGCAGCGATTCGAGAACGAGCGGATCGGCCAGGTCGATCCCGCGGCTGTTGCGCCGCGGCGCGAACAGCTCGGCGGGCGGTCGAATTCCGGGGTGGGGGGCAAAGCCATCCGCCCGGGCGCGCTCGATGGGATCGGCGACGAGTTCGTCCAGCGGCATCGCGTCGTCGGCGATGCGGTTGACGAACGAGGTGTTCGCGCCGTTCTCCAGCAGCCGCCGAACCAGATAGGCGAGCAGGTCTTCGTGACCCCCGACAGGCGCATAGATCCGACACGAGAAACCGTCGTCTTCCTCCTCCACCAGCTTCTGGTAGAGCGCCTCGCCCATGCCGTGGAGACGCTGAAACTCGAAGTCGCGGCGTGCCCCGACCAGCTCGCGCAACGCCGCCACGGTGCGGGCATTGTGGGTGGCGAAGCAGGGGTAGAAGGCATGGCCGGCGTCGAGCATCCGGCGCGCGCAGGCCAGGTAGGAGATGTCGGTGTGCACCTTGCGGGTGAAGACCGGGTAGTCGCTGACCCCACCCTCCTGGGCGCGCTTGATCTCCATGTCCCAGTACGCGCCCTTCACCAGCCGGGTCAGCAACCGGGTGCCGGTACGGCTGGCCAGGTCCGCCAGCCAGTCGATCAGAGCGAACGCCCGCTTCTGGTAGGCCTGCACCGCGAGCCCGAAGCCGTTCCAGTCGCCGGCGCTGTGCTGTGCCGCCTTCGCGACGAGATCCAGCGACAGATCGAGCCGGTCGCACTCCTCCGCGTCGACGCACAGGCCCACGCCCCGGTCACGGGCGAGGTCGCACAGCGCCACCAGGCGATCGAGCAGAACACCGTGCGCGCGGTCGCGCCTCGCCATCTCGTAGCGCGGATCCAGCGCCGACAGCTTGACCGAGATGCCCGGCGCGCGTTCCGGTCCGAGCCCCTTGGCCGCTGCGCCGATCACGGCGATCGCCTCGGCATAGCGCTCGAAGTAGCGCTGCGCGTCCACTTCCGTGCGCGCCGCCTCGCCGAGCATGTCGTAGGAGTAACGGTAGCCGAGAGCCTCGGCCTCGCGGGCGCGATCGACGGCGTCTTCGATGCGCTCACCGAGCACGAACTGACGCCCGAGAACGCGCATGGCGCGGCGCACCGCCTGGCGGATCACCGGCTCGCCGAGCCGGCGCAGCAGACGGTCGACGACGTCTGGCCCCTCCCCGCCTGGAGACACCAGCCGCCCGGCCATCATCAGGCCGAACGTGGAGGCGTTGACGAAAAAAGCGTCGGACGCGCCCAGGTGACTCTGCCAGTCGCCGGCGCCGAGCTTCTCCTCGATGAACGCGTCCTGAGTTGCGGCATCCGGAATGCGCAGCAGCGCCTCGGCGAGACACATCAGAGTGACGCCCTCCTCCGACGAGAGGTCGTATTCCTGCATCAGCGCATCGATGCCGCCGACCTCGCGGCGCCGGCGGCGCAGATGCAGGACCAGTTCCCGCGCGTAGGCGTCGACACGGCGGTTGGCAGCCGGATTCCGGGTCGCCTGCTCGGCCAGGCGAGCCACGTGATCGGTCTCGTCGATGCGGTGGTCGGCGCGAATGCGGGCGCGCAGCGCGCCCGGTTCGGCAAGGTCTCGATCGTAGAGCAGCATGCAGGTGCGCTGTTCCGGTAGGTCCGCGACCGAGCATATCATGCCGGCTGCCGACCCTCCGTGGCGCCGACCCGGCGCCCGGATGCTGCATCAGGAGACCCCGATGGCCGTGATCACCTGTGTCGAAGATCTGCGCGTCCTGCACCGCAAACGCGTGCCGCGGATGTTCTACGACTACGCGGACTCGGGCGCGTGGGAGGAGATCACCTACCGTGACAACGAGCGCCGCCTGCGCGACATCAGGCTGCGCCAGCGGGTGGCGGTGAACATGGCCGACCGCAGCCTGCGCAGCGAGATGATCGGCGAGCCGGTGCGCATGCCGGTGGCGCTCGCACCCTGCGGCCTTACCGGGATGCAGCGCGCCGACGGCGAGATCCTCGCCGCCCGGGCCGCGGAACGCTTCGGCGTGCCGTTCACCCTGTCGACCATGAGCATCTGTTCGATCGAGGAGGTTGCCGCGCGTACCAGCAAGCCGTTCTGGTTCCAGCTCTACGTCATGCGCGACCGCGACTTCATCGGCCGGCTCATCGACCGTGCCCGAGCCGCCGGCTGCTCGGCCCTGGTGCTGACCCTGGACCTGCAGATCCTCGGACAGCGCCACAAGGACCTAAAGAACGGGTTGTCGACACCGCCCAGACTGACGCCGGCGAGCGTGCTGAACCTGCTGACGAAGCCGCGCTGGTGTCTCGGCATGCTCGGCGCCACACGCCGCGATTTCGGCAACGTCATCGGTCACGTGGACGGTGCCGACGACATGCAGAGCCTGGCGCAGTGGTCGGCGACCCAGCTGGATCCGACCCTGGACTGGGACGACGTCGCCTGGGTCAGGGAGCGCTGGGGCGGCAAGCTGATCCTGAAGGGCATCATGGAGCCGGAGGACGCCCGGCTCGCCGCCGCCAGCGGTGCCGATGCGCTGATCGTCTCCAACCACGGTGGTCGCCAGCTCGACGGCGCGCCGGCAACCATCGACGCGCTGCCCGCCATCGTCGACGCGGTGGGCGACGCGATCGAGGTGTGGATGGACGGCGGTATCCGCTCAGGTCAGGACGTCCTGAAAGCGTTGGCCATGGGCGCACGCGGCACGCTGATCGGACGCGCCTACCTCTACGGGCTGGGCGCGCTCGGCGAGCCCGGCGTGACCCGGTGCCTGGAACTGATTGCCAACGAACTGGATCTGACCATGGCGTTCTGCGGTCTGCGCGACGTCGTCGACGTCGACCGCGACATTCTCTGGAAGCCCCACCGCTGACAGAGACTGCCGGCAACCGAGCTTTCGGCGCCGCGTTCTGTTAGTCTGACAGGGCAGTTTTCAACGTCGCATGCGGCGCGCCTCCGTCGAGGCACCCACCACCGGCGCCCGGCATCCGCCCTGGATGGCCAGCACGAAACGACCGGCTCGACGATCAGCCCGAACACGAAACCTGAGACGAACCCGAACAGGAAATCGAAAATGAAGAGGTCAATCCAGCGATGAGCCGACCCAGAAAGGCCCAGGAACAGGTGTCCAACGCCCAGGTCCGCAAGACCCTCGAGGACGACGTACAGGCCTATCTGGCCAAAGGCAAGAAGATCGAACAGGTACCGACCGGCTTCAGCAACCAGGACCCCCTGGGGGGCCGTCGCCACATCATCCTCGGACCCAGCCGGAAAAGCTGATCGCAACCGTCCGCGATTGCCTCCACTACATCTGAACAAACGCCCGTTGATCGCCGGTCGTTCGCCTAAAATACCGCTTGCGCCAAAGGGTGCTTGACTTATACTGCGGCGAGATTAGAGACCCTGCCCCGAACGTCTTCCAGAGAACCTACGTAAGTCCTCTATCACGATAATCGGCAATCGCTTCTAATTGGAACCGAACAGGCACAGAGCCTGGACATTAACCCGTGCGAATTGATTGAACAGCGGGAATGCGCGCGAAAGACCAAGGCTCGAGACTGTCGAGCACGGAGCAAACGAAACGATGAAAATATACGTAGGCAACCTGCCCTGGAGCACCACCGACGCCGATCTGGAAGAGCTGTTTTCCGGCATCGGTGCAGTGACCTCCGCGTCCGTCGTGACCGATCGCGACACCGGCCGTTCGCGCGGCTTCGGGTTCGTCGAGATGGCTCAGGCTGACGGGCAGAAGGCCATTGCCGAACTGAACGGGCACATGGTCGACTCGCGCGCGCTGCGTGTGAACGAGGCGAACAGCCAGCCACGCCGTTCCGGTGGCGGTGGTGGCGGTCAAGGCGGCGGTGGCCGCGGTGGCAGCCGCTGGTAAATCAGTCGCGGCCAGCTCTACGGCCGCACTGACAGCAGAAACGAAAACGGCCCTCCTTCGAGGGCCGTTTTTTTTGCGCTCCCTGCTTCTGGCGCTCCAGCCTCAGCCGCTGCGGCGCGCTCTGCCGGCCGAGGCGTTCCTGCCGGCGCCGCGGCCCTGCCCGCCCCCGGAGCGGGATCCACGCCCGCGCTGGGCTCCCTGTCCGGCTGACGCCGTGGAACCCTGGCCACCACCGCGGACCCGACGCCGAGGCGACCCACCGCCGCCCTGACTTCCGCCGCCCTGGCGTGACCCGCCACGCTGACCGGCCGACTGCGATCGAACCGGCTCGGGTGCCCGATGCGCGGCCGGTTTCCGCTCCGCAGGACGCTCGCCGAGGGCCACCGTCGCTTCGTCGGGAATGCGCCCGACAAGCCGCTCGATGCCACGCAGGTGCTTCAGCTCCGACTGATCGCAGAGCGACCAGGCGACGCCACCGGCCCCGGCCCGGGCCGTCCGGCCGATCCGGTGCACATAGCTCTCCGGCTCGTTCGGCAGTTCGTAGTTGATGACGTGGGAGATGCCCTGCACGTCGATTCCGCGGGCGGCGATGTCGGTGGCAACCAGCACCCAGGTGGTGCCGTCCTTGAAGTTGCCGAGCGCCCGCTGGCGCGCGCTCTGCGACTTGTTGCCGTGAATGGCCTCGGCGGTGATGCCGGCTTCCACCAGGTGCTTGGCGACCTTGTTGGCACCGTGCTTGGTGCGGGTGAAGACGATGGCCCGGGACACGGACTCCTCGCGCAGCAGGTGCTCCAGCACCCAGCGCTTGTCGGCGTTGTCGACCCGGATCATGCGCTGCTTGATCTTCTTCACGGTCACTTCTTTCGGCGACACGTCGACGCGGACCGGATGGTCGAGCATTTCCGCCGCGAGACTCGCCACTTCCTTCGGCATGGTCGCCGAAAACAGCAGCGACTGGCGGGTCTTCGGTGTCTGCCGGACCAGCCGCTGAACGTCGCGAATGAAGCCCATGTCGAGCAGCCGGTCGGCTTCGTCGAGTACCAGAATCTCGACCTTCGACAGGTTCGCGTGGCGCTGGCCGATGAGGTCGAGCAGCCGGCCGGGGGTGGCGACGAGCACGTCGATCCCGCGGCGCAGCCGGTCGATCTGCGGCTGCTGGCCGACGCCGCCGAAGATCACCGCGTGGGAGAGTTTCAGATGACGGCCATAGCCGTCGAGTTCTTCGCCGATCTGCAGCGCCAGCTCGCGGGTCGGCGCCAGCACCAGGGCCCGCGGATGGTTGGCAACCGGGCGGCCCGGTTCGCTGGCCAGCTGTTGCAGCAGCGGCAGCGCGAACGCCGCCGTCTTGCCGGTGCCGGTCTGGGCGATGCCGAGCAGGTCCTTGCCGGCCAGCAGATGCGGCACGGCCTGACTCTGGATCGGCGTCGGCGTCTGGTAGCCGATCTCCTCGAGGGCACGAAGGAGTGCGTCGCTCAAGCCGAGCGAACGGAATGAATCATGGTTCACAGTGTTGTTGTCCTTGGAACGAGCGCGGCTGCCCGATTCGGGCAGACAGGCGCTTCGGTCCGTTCCAACGCGCATCGGGAACGACCGAATTAGGTGTAGGGGCGTCTGGAAGATCCGCAGGGGCCGCCTGAAGGCGAGCATCCGAACCGCGCGTTCGACGCAGGTGCGCCGGATGGCGCGGTGAGCGCGGGCTGCAGGCCGGAAGCCGGCTGGCGCGGTCACGGCGCGCACAGTGACCTGATCGCGGGGGCTTGTCAAGCGACCGGCGCAGCCTTCGAAGGTGCCAATGCGGGTCAACGCCTGACCCGGGGTGACACCCGCTGACCCTGGCCGCCCGTCGGTATTCAGACAATGTTCACACAAATCGTTGTTTCATGCCCGCAGCACCGCAGCTAGCGGGCTTGGTACGATCGATGCATCGTTCGGTATCGGTACCACCGGAACCGCAAATCCCAGGCTCGCCGGGCGGCGAGCGGGAAAGCAGGGAGAGCCGTCATGGCCCCACCGCTGACCAGAGACAGGATCCGCCGCGACAATCTCGCCTTCGCCGGCACCGGCGGGGTGAGTCAGGTGAGCCGCCGATGCTGCTTCGAGGCCGCCTTCCGTGACGACGCGACGGGCCGTGTCGAACTGTCACGCTACGCCAACGGCAGCGTCGCCCCCATGCACCTCATGGACGGAGTTCCCGCCGAGTGGGTCATCGAGCGCGACGAACGCGGCTGCATCCGGGCCCTGAAAGCCAGCATCGTCGCCGGCTTCGTCCGCGACGGTAAGTTCTACACCCGTGACGAGGCGGCCTGCGTGCTCGACTAGCCCGCGCGGAATCGCAGCAAGACCCCCACCTAGAACGAAAAACGCCCCGGGGATCGCTCTCCGGGGCGCAGCGCTCGTGTCTGCTCGACTCAGCCGCCGCCCATACGGTAGGTCACGTCCAAGCCGAAGAACCGCGGGTACAGGGTGGCCGTCGTCAGATTCCAGTCGTTTGCCGGGGTGGCGGAACTGATCTCGCGGGCATTGATGTCGTCGAACACGTTGTCGACGAAGGCGCGGACGTTCCAGCGGTCGCGGACGTCGCGCCAGGTCAGGTAGACATCCACGCGATCGCGCGAATCGACCTCGTCCAGCGCCCGTTCGATGCCGCTGGAGAAGTACTCGCCCGTGTACGACCAGGTGGCACCCGCCGTGAGCGTGCCAGTGTTGAACTGCCAGTCGTAGGATGACCACGCGGTGAACTTCCATTCCGGAATGCGCTTCAGCTGGTTGCCTTTGAGGTTCTTGACGATGAACGCATCGGCACCAGTGGTGTCCGGAAACAGCGGCGCCGGGAACGCCGGGTTGTCGTCCTCGAGGACGAAGAAGTCGGACTTGTACTCGGTGTCCGACCAGCTGCCGTTGCCGCCGATGGTCCAGCTATCCGTGGGCAGCCAGGTCAGCTCGAACTCGACGCCCTGGTTCTGGGCTTCATCGACGTTCTGGACCACGTCGGACGCTGAGCCGCTGCCGGCGTTGAACAGTTCCACCCGGTCCTGGTAGTTATCGAACTGGTAGTGGTAGATGGAGGTGTTCAGCTGGAGCCGGCCGTCCAGAAACGTGCCCTTGTAGCCGAGTTCATAAGCAGTAATCTCTTCCTCGTCGTAGGTCGACGGAACGATGTTGACGGTTCCCGGGCTGCGCGAGTCGCCGATACCCAGGGAGAAGCCGCCGGCCCGGTAGCCGGTGGTCAGCGACAGGTACACGAGGGTGTCGTCGTTCGGCGTCCAGTCCAGATTGACCCGATAGGTCACCTTGCTCCACTCGTCATCCCCTTCGCTCGCGTCGGCGAACGAGAAGGGAAAGCCCTGCAGCCGCAGCGGCGTCGCGCAATCGGGATCGTCGAGCGCGCAGGTCGGCACGATCGGTTCGAGCGGCTGGCCCGCAAGGAACCCGATGTTGGCGTTCCCCATCAGCCAGTTCATCATCGACAGCGGCGTCTGGCCGATGGCCGCGCAGCTCGGAGCGAAGAACGAGCCCACACAGATGCTCTCGAATAGACCGTCCATGTCGAAAGGCGCCAGATTGATGAAGTTGGTCGGGTCGTTTACGTTCGCTTCGAAGTAACCCGTGCGGTTCTCGAAGGCATCCTTTTTGTCCTTCGCATAGCGAACACCCAGGGTCAGCGCCCATTGCTCGTTGAACGAATAGGTGCCCTGGGTGTACGCGGCGTAAGCATCCGTTTCCACGGTGTTAACGTACTCGTAAAACGCGCCATTCGAATCACCCTGCCAGGCACCGATCGTCTGGGTCGACACCGGCGCCGCGCCAAGCCGCTGATGCGGTGCGAAGGCTGCGAAGCCCGCCAGGGCGCCGTAGCTCGCCGGTTGCACGTAGCGGCCCTGGGACGCCAGATCCTTGAACGCGAAGTTCTGCAGTCGGTCAGAGTTGAAGTAGTACAGGCCGCTGGTCATCTGCAGCTTGTCGCCAATCTGCCACAACAGCTGCAGCTCGTGGGACAATGTCTCCACGGCCTCGAGCACGGTGAACCGGTAGATCGACAGATCGCCGTTGGTCTTGTCCGCATCCAGATCGTAGGTGTAGTCGAAGTCCATCCAGCCGCCGATGTACTTCAAGGACGTGGTGTCGTTGATGTCCCAGGTCAGATCTGCCTGAACGGCGTTGTGGACGAAGCGCTCGTTGGTGTTGTCGTTGGTGGCGATGAAGCCATCGAGGTCGTCGACCGGATCGAGGCTCTGGCCGGTCACGCCGAAGAAGCTGTTCGGCCGGCTGGTGGCGGCGGTGTCGACCCCCGGGCGGATGTCCCCGCCGTAAACCAGCGCACCGGTCACGGGGTGAGTGAAGGCCAACGCCCCCGGTGCGCCTGCCGTCACCGGGCGGATGCCGTAGGCGTAGGTGCTCGAGTCGATCATGCCACGCTGCCCCAGCGGCCCCTGATCCGACAGCACGGTGGCGCCGATGATGCGATCCGACTCGCGGTCGTTCCAGCGCACGTTGGCTTCCCAGTTGTCGGCGATGTTCCAATTCAGCGCCACCGAGATGTTCTGGTCATCGATGGAGTCGACGTCCTGGGAGCCGTTGTCGCCGTCGACGGCGCCGTCCCGGTCGCGCTTCAAGCCGACGATCCGGGTAGCCAGTCGATCCTTGATAAGCGGTCCGGAGACGATCCCGTAGTACTCCTGGGTGCCCATGTTGCCGAACATGGCGCGAATCTCTCCCTCCCATTCGTAGGTGGGCTCGTTGGTGATGTAGTTGAGCGCACCGCCGATGGAGTTGCGCCCGTACAGCGTGCCCTGCGGTCCACGCAGCACCTCGATGCGGGCGACATCGTAGAGGCCGTTCTCGGACGCGGCGATGCCGAAGTCCTCCGAGTACACTCCGTTGTAGTAGGTGGCAACCCCCGGATCGCCGCCCAGGGCGCGGAAGTTCCGGCCAACGCCACGGATGCGGATGTCGTAGGAATCACGCGTCGTCGCCGGAATGAAGTCCACCAGGTCGTCGGCGCTCTGCAGGCCGAAGTCCTCGATCATCGTCTCGCCGAGGGCGGTGATGGAAATGGAGGTATCGGACACGGTGGCTTCGCGCTTCTCGGCGGTCACCACGACCTCTTCGATCCGCCTGCCCTCGCGGGACTCGGCGCCGAACACGGAGAACGAGAGTGCCAAGCCCGCACATACGAGCGCGACGGAACGTCGATGGTTCATGGGTTATCCCCTCCCGAAATGACTGACTGGAAGGGCGGTATCGTTCCGCCCGTTCCGCGACCGCGTGCCCCTTAAACAACGCGGTCCAACCGAAGAATCCACCAGTTCCCGAAATTATGCAACGCCGAAGTGCGACCGGTTCGTCACGGAAAACGGCGTGACGAATCTGGATCTTCGGCGTTCGGAGTGTTTGACTCGGCGCTACGCACAGAACCGGGAACCCGCCATGGCCGACGTCTCGCTGTCTCGAATTCTCCACTACTGGACCGAGCACCAGAGTGAATCGGCTGCGGTGGTGCACGAGGACCAGGTGATCAGCTGGGCGGACCTGGAGCGCTCGAGCAACCGCCTGGCCCGCGCCTACGCCGCGCTCGGAATCGGTGCCGACGACTTCGTGACCATCGCCCTGCCGAACGGCATCGAGTTCTTCGAATCGGTGTTCGCCACCTGGAAGCTCGGCGCCACGCCGCAACCGATCTCAGCGAAACTGCCCCGCCTCGAGCGGGACCAGATCATCGAGGTGGGCTCGCCGAAACTGGTGGTGGGCGTCGCGGACGGCAGTCACCCCGGCGTCGCCAGCGTGCCCGTCGATTTTGCGCCGGACCCTGACCTCTCCGACGCGCCGCTGGACGAACGCACCGCCACCCACTTCAAGGCCATGACCTCCGGCGGCAGCACCGGACGCCCCAAACTCATCGTTTCGCACACGCCGGCGCGCTGGGATCCCCACGGTGAGCACATGAACTTCGCCACCTCGGGCTCGGTCCTCATCCCTGGTCCGCTCTACCACAACGGCCCGTTCATGTGGGCCATGATCGCGCTGTTCAAAGGCAACCGGGTGACGGTGACCACGCGTTTCGACGCACAGAGCACCCTCGCCCTCATCGAAGCGCAGCGGGTCGACACCGTCTACCTGGTGCCTACGATGATGCAGCGCATCTGGAATCTGCCGGACCCGGTGAAGGCCGGCTTCGACCTGTCGTCGCTGCGCTGCATCTGGCATCTCGCCGCGCCCTGCCCCGAGTGGCTCAAGCAGGCCTACATCGACTGGCTCGGCGCCGACGTGGTCTGGGAACTCTACGGCGGCACCGAAGGCCAGGGCTCGACGGTGATCAGTGGCCCCGAGTGGCTGAACCACCGCGGCTCGGTGGGCCGGCCGGGCGAGCACTGCGAGATGAAGATCGTCGGCGAGGACGGCAACACCCTGCCCGCCGGTGAGGTGGGCGAGGTGTTCATGCGGCCGAAGACCGGCCCCGGCACCACCTACCACTACCTCGGCGCGGAGCCGCGCGCCATCGAAGGCGGCTGGGAGAGTCTCGGCGACATGGGCTACTTCGACGAGGACGGCTACCTGTACCTCTCTGACCGGCGCACCGACATGATTCTGTCCGGCGGCGCCAACATCTATCCCGCCGAGGTGGAGGCCGCCATCGACGCATTTCCCGGGGTGCGCTCCTCCGCCGTCATCGGCCTGCCCCACGAGGACCTCGGCAACGCGATTCACGCCATCGTCGACGCCCCCGACGGCATCGACCGGGATGCGCTGCTCGCCCATCTCGGCGAACGCCTGGTGCGCTACAAGATTCCGCGGACCATCGAGGTCGTCGACGAACCCCTGCGTGACGATGCCGGCAAGGTGCGCCGCAAGGCGCTGCGCGAGGCGCGGCTAGGTAAGTGAGCCCGGCAGGCGCATGTCGTTGCCATTCACTCCATCGTGAAGCCGACTTTCACGGTGACCTGCCAGTGGGCGATCGCGCCGTCTTCGATGTGCCCGCGGATCTCGCCCACCTCGAACCAGCGCATGTGACGCAACGAGCCGCTGGCTTTTTCGACGGCGCGGCGCACCGCCTGCTCCACGCCTTCGCTGGAGGATCCGACTATCTCCGTGGTCTTGTACACATTGTCCATGCTGCGTCTCCTGTCCGGTGACCTGTTCGATACTGCGCGGATGGCAATGATCTGCCGCACCGCGTGCCCATCGCAAGGATGGCCAGAGGCCACCGCGCGCCGGCATAATCGCGCGCCATGTATGCCTTCGTCGCAAGCGCCGCCACGGCCGCCAGCGCGGTGCGTGACGCTGCCGGCGTCGCGAACCCGTCCGCGGACCCAACCGCGCAGGCCGACATCGATGCGCTGATTCACGATCTGCAGGATCCGGAGCGTCGCGCAACCCTCATCGAACAGCTGCGCGCACTGCAGGAGGCGCGGACCGACAGCGAGGCCGCCGCTCATTCCCTGGCGGACCTTGACGTCGCCAGACTCCTCGAGCAGGGCGCGGACGGGCTCTTCGCGATCGGACGCCGGGTCCTGGAAACCGACGTCGTGTGGCTGCTGCAGCATGTGCTGCTGTCCGCGGTGATCGTGCTGGTCGGCATCGTCTGCTACCGCTTCGCCCGCCGCGGCCTGCGCCGCCTGGAAGATCGCCTGGCCCACCGCGACCCGGAGCGCACCGACCGGCGCCGGCTTCGGCTCAGCAGGCGGATCATCCGCGCCGGCCTGCTGCTGGTGACCCTCACGCTGGTGCTGCAGATCTGGGGGTTGAGTCTGGCGCAATGGATCACCGGACTGAGCGGCGTCGCCTGGGTGCGGACGACGTTCTCGCTGCTGCTGATCGGCGCCGCAACGCTGCTTGCGTGGAGCCTTGCCGACGCGGTCATCCGCGGCACCATGCGCGCCCAGAGTGATCGCCTCGGCAACGCCCGCCAGCGCTCGCGCCTGCTCACCGTGACCCCGCTGCTGCAGGGCGCAACGCGCATCGGCATCGGCGTGCTGGCGCTGCTGCTGATTCTCGCCCAGCTCGGGCTCAACATCGGCCCGCTGCTGGCCGGCGCGGGCATCATCGGCCTGGCCGTCGGCTTCGGCGCGCAGTCGCTGATCAAGGACCTGCTGATCGGCATCACCCTGCTGCTCGAGGATGCTGCTTCCGTGGGTGACGTCATCGACGTCAGCGGCACGGTGGGCGAAGTGGAGGAAATGGGCATCCGCATGCTGCGCCTGCGCGGCCTCGACGGCACCGTGCACATGATCCCCTACAGCGACATCGGCCGGGTCAGCAACCTGACCAAGGACTATGCCTTCGCCATGCTCGACGTGCGTGTCGCCTACAAGGAGCGGGTCGACGATGTGGTGGAGTCACTGGTCGACATCGCCCGGGAGCTGCGTGACGACGCCGATCTGGCGCCGCTGATTCTCGAAGATCTGGAGGTGATGGGCGTGAACGCGCTGGCCGACAGCGGGGTCGAGATCCGGGTGCGGCTGAAGACGCTGCCGCTGGAGCGCTGGCGCATCGCGCGGGAGTTCCGTCGCCGCATCAAGGCCCGCTTCGACGAGGCCGGAATCGAAATCCCCTATCCGCATCGAATCCTCTACTTTGCCGGCGAGAAGGCCGGCAGCACGCCTGATACCATCGCGCCATGACCAGCCTGCGCGCGATCTTCTGGAAGGGTCTGGCGACCCTTCTGCCGCTCACCGTCACCGTCTACGCCCTGTACTGGGTGGTGGTGAGCACCGAGCGCCTGCTGCGCCAGCTGGTTCCCGTAGAACTCTACTTTCCCGGCAGCGGCCTGCTGCTCGCCGTGGTGCTCATCGGCGTCTTCGGCGCGCTCATGCACTTCTTTCTGTTCGAATGGCTGATCAACCTGGGATCGTCGCTGCTCAACCGCATTCCCGTGGTGAAGAGCGTGTACAGTGCGCTGCAGGACTTCTTCTCCTACCTCGGCCACCGTTCCACCGATGATCTGTCCCGGGTGGTGCTGGTGACCCTGACCGACTCCTGCCAGCTGATCGGCTTCGTCACCAACCCACGCTTCCAGCTGCCCAGCGCCGCGGCGTATGAGAGCGCGGCGCCTGAAAGTGCGGCGCCTGCCGGCGCCGTGGACGAACGACTCGCCGTGTACCTGCCGATGAGTTATCAGATCGGTGGCTTCATGGTGCTGCTGCCCGCCGCGCAGGTACGCCCCCTGGACATCTCCGTGGAGGACGCCATGCGTCTGGTGCTCACCGCCGGGGTGCGCGAGCCCGAACGCCAGTCTCAGCCGAAGTCCTGACGCGCAAGCCACGGAATCATCCGCTCGAAAGCCTCCTCGATCTGATCGATCGAGGTCGAGTAGCTGATCCGCAATGCATTGGTCATGGCGTCGCCGAAGGTCTCGCCGGCGATGGTGCAGACGCCGATCTCGCGCAGCATGCGCAGGGCGACGTTGCCGCCGTTCACGCCTTCCGGCAGCGACGGGAACATGTAGAACGCCCCTTCCGGGACGTAGCCGGTCAGATGCGGCGCGGACTCGACCAGCTCCACCAGGCGGTTCCGCCGGCGCGTGTACTCGACCAGCATGTCGTCGATGAAGCCGCGTCCGCCTCGTAGTGCGGCCACGCCCGCCCACTGGCACGGGGTGTTCGCCACGGTGGTGGTGAACATGTGGTAGCGCCGCAGCTTCTTGATGTGCCCCTGGCTGGAAATCAACCAGCCGATCCGCATGCCGGCCATGCTGAAAGTCTTCGAGAAGCTGGAGATCACCATCACGTGATCGAGGTCGCTGCAGCAGCCGAGCACGCTCGGATACTCCTGGTTGTCGTACACCAGATGGTCGTACACCTCGTCGCTGATCACCGCGACCCCGCGATAGGCGGCCTCCTCGACGATGGCTTCGATGGTCTCCCGCGGATACAGCGTGCCGGTGGGGTTGCTCGGCGAGTTCAGGACGATGCCGTAGGTGTTGAAGTCGATGGCGTCGATGACTTCCTGAGGATCGAGCTGGTAGCCGTTCTCCGGGCGCAGCGGAATCGACTTGACCGTGCCGCCGTTCATGCGGATCAGCGGCGCGTAGAGCATGAACGACGGGTCCGGGACGATGAACTCGCGCCCGGGCGCCGAGGTGGCGGTCAGCGCCAGATACACCGCCTCGGTCGCGCCGGTGGTGACGATGACGTTTTCCGGCTGCAGCGGCCGGCCGTAGCGCTGGCTGTAGTAATCGGCCAGAGCCTCGAGAAGTTCCGGCAGCCCTGCATCCATGGTGTAGCCGGTCTGTCCGGCCCGCAGCGCCTCGATGGTGGCGTTGACGACGTGAGCGGGTGCCGGCAGGTCGGGTTGACCGATGGACAGATGAATGACGTCGTTCATGGTCGCCGCGAGATTGACCATCTTGCGGATTCCGGGTACCGGCATGGCCATCAGCGCCGGGTTCCAGATCGGATCCTCCGACTCGTAGAAGTCGATGTCGAGGCTGCTTACTGCCATGGGTGTCTCCAGTCAGTCGGAATCGAAAAGGCGCGGACGCGTTGCGGTGAGCGGGGCCGCCTGCTGGTAGGCGTGCCCCGCACGCAGAACCAGCTCGTCGCGGAACCGGCCGCCGACGATCTGCAGACCGATGGGCAGGCCGGCAGAATCGAATCCGCAGGGCACCGACAGCGCCGGCTGCCCGGTCATGTTGAAGGGGTAGCTGAACGGAGTCCACGTCGGCCAGCGCGTGCTGTGCCAGTCCTCGGGCACCTCGCGGCCGGCGCCGAAGGCGGTGAGCGGCAGCGTCGGCGTCAGCAGCAGATCGTAGCGTTCGTGAAACAGCGCCATGCGCTCGCTGAGCGCCATGCGTTCGTTCACCGCGCCAAGGTAGTCGAGCATGGAGCGCTGTCCGGCCTTGTCGGCGACGGCGACCAGCTGTGGATCCATCAGCGCGCGCTTCTTCGGGCCGATGTCGCGCAAAGCGTTGGCTGCGCCCCCGTAAAACAGATGCCCGAAGGCGGCCAGGGGCTCGGCGAACCCCGGATCGGTCTCGACCACGCTGGCACCGAGACCTTCGAACACCTGCGCCGCCCGTGCCACGCAGTCCGCAACCTCCGCGTTCACGTCGACGTAACCGAGGGTCGGGCTGAAGGCGATCTTCAGTCCCGCGACGCCACCGTCCAGTTCCGCCAGGTAGTCCACGCCGCGGCGCGGTGCGGCAAACGAATCCCGGGCGTCGGCTTCCGTCAGCACGTTCATCAGCAGCGCGCAGTCCGCCACGGTCCACGCCATGGGGCCACCGTGAGCCAGGGTGCCGAAAGGGCTCGCCGGCCAGTGGGGCACCTCGCCGAAGGTCGGCTTGTGGCCCACCACGCCGCAGAACCCCGCCGGAATGCGAATCGAGCCGCCGGCGTCGGTACCGAGCGCCACCGGCGCCATGCCGGCCGCCACCGCCGCGCCGCTGCCGCCGCTGGAACCACCCGGGGTCCTGTCCGGATTCCAGGGATTACGCGTGATGCCGCACAGCGGACTGTCGGTGACGCCCTTCCAGCCGAACTCCGGGGTGGTGGTCTTGCCGAGCGGCACGTAACCGTAGCGTGCCAGGCTGCGTGTCTCCGGCGAGTCCTTGTCCAGGGTGGGTGCCGCATCGACGGTTTTCGACCCTCTCAGGGTCGGCCACATCGGCGTCAGGTAGACGTCCTTGACCGCGACCGGCAGCCCATCCACCGGGCCGAGCGGGGCGCCGTCGAGATAGCGCCGCTCCGACGCCGAGGCGAAATCCAGCGTGGTCTCCGAATCGACCAAGCAGAACGCATTGAGGGTCGGATCGAGCCGTTCGATCTGCGCGAGCAGCGCGCGGGTCACCTCGAGCGGAGACAGCTCGCGGCTGGCGAATCGCCGCAGCATGTCCACGGCCGACATCTCGAGCAGTTCTCGCGCCATGCGCCTCTCAACCTCCCAACTGCGATGCGTTGCACTCTGCCGTGGAAGCTACCCAGACCACCCGCGGAAGGCAATGCGCGCGTCTCAGCGAGACGCCGCCTCGAACTCGAGCACCATGCGCAGTGCATCCTCACCTTCAGCGTAGTAGTCAGGCAGGCGCTCAGCCAGGGCGAAGCCGCGCCGTTCGTAGTAGCGGACCAGCGCCGGGTCGACGCGGCACTCGAGCACGACCCGGCGGGCGCCCGCCGCCCGAGCCTGGTCGACGGCGGCGCCCAGCAGCCGCCCGGCGATTCCCTGATTGCGCTGCTCGGGGTCGGTGGCGAGGTTGTAGATGCGCCAGGTGTGCCGATAGGGCCAGAGGATCAGGTAACCGGCCAGCGATCCGGCGCTGTCGAGCACCAGAATCTGCTGGAACGCGGAGACCAGGGCGCGCCGCAGGCTGCGATTGCTGCTGCGACGGCTCGGCTCGAAGGCTTCGGCCTCGATCCGCCGGATGGCCGCCAGGTCCGCCGCGGTGGCGGCTCGGATGCGCTCGCCGGGCGTCATGCGCGGAATCGCTGCGGCATCATCGTGCCGCCTCGAACTCGCGGATCACCTCGAGAAACTGAACGCCATAGCGTTCGAGCTTGGCGGCACCCACCCCGGAAACCTGCAGCAGCGCGTCCGCCGACGTCGGCCGCCGCTCGACCATGTCGTGGAGGGTGGCATCGTGGAACACCACGTAGGGCGGCACCCCCTGCTCCTCGGCGATCGCCTTGCGCCGGGCGCGCAGGGCGTCCCAAAGCGGATCATCCGGCGCCCCTGTGCTAACCCTGCCGCTGCCGCCGCTGCGACGCCGCCGCGCCGGCGGCCGCCGCTCCTCGCGCAGTTTCAGCCTGACATCGCCGCGCAGCAGCCGGCGACTGGTGTCGGTGAGGCGCAGCGCGCCGAAACGCTCCGGGTCCGCGACCAGATACCCCTGCACCAGCAGCTGCCGGGCCACCGAACGCCATTCGGCGACGCTGAACTCGGCGCCGATGCCGAACGTGCTGAGGCGCTCGTGGCCGTGCTGGCGGACCTTGTCGGTGTCGGCACCGCGCAGCACGTCGATGACCTGGCCGACGCCGAAACGCTGGCCGGTCCGGTACACGCAGGACAACAGCTTCTGCGCCGCCTCGGTGCCGTCCCAGGTGTTCGGCGGGGTCAGACAGACATCGCAGTTGCCGCACGGTTCCGGATAGGACTCGCCGAAGTAGCCGAGCAGCGCCGCGCGCCGACACCGCGTCACCTCGCACCAGCCGAGCAGCGCGTAGAGCTTGTCGCGCTCGATGCGTTTGTGCCAGTCCTCGGACGCGGACTGGTCGACCATCTGCGACAGCCGCACCACGTCCTGCAGGCCATAGATCATCCAGGCGTCGGCGGGCGCCCCGTCGCGGCCGGCGCGACCGGTCTCCTGGTAGTAGGCCTCGACGCTCTTCGGCAGGTCCAGGTGGACGACGAAGCGCACGTCGGGCTTGTCGATGCCCATGCCGAAGGCGATGGTGGCCACCATCACCACCCCGTCCTCGCGCAGGAAGCGCGCCTGGTGTTCGGCGCGGGTCGCCGCCGGCAGCCCGGCGTGGTAGGGCAGCGCGGCAATGCCCCGGCCGGCGAGCCAGGCAGCGGTGCCGTCGACGCTGCGCCGGGAAAGACAGTAGACGATGCCGGCGTCGCCCCGATGCAGGTCGAGAAACCCGCTGAGCTGGCTGCGCGGCTCGGTTTTCGGTTCCACCAGATAGCGGATGTTGGGACGGTCGAATCCGGCGACGAAGCGCGCCGGATCGTCCAGCGCCAGACGCGCCACGATGTCCTCCCGGGTGCGCGGGTCCGCGGTTGCGGTGAGCGCCATGCGCGGCACGCCGGGGAAGCGTTCGCGCAGCTGGTCCAGGGCCAGATAGTCCTGACGGAAGTCGTGGCCCCAGGACGACACGCAATGGGCTTCGTCGACAGCGATGAGCGCCGTCGGCCGGGCGCTGAGAAACGCCAGAGTCTCCTCCTGGAGGATCCGTTCCGGCGCCACGTAGAGAAGCTGCAGCTCGCCGCGCTCTATGCGGCCGAGCACCGACGCGCGCTCGTCGGCGCCCTGGGTGGAGTTGAGAAACGCCGCATCGACGCCGAGCTGGCGCAGCGCGTCCACCTGATCCTGCATCAGCGCGATCAGCGGCGAGACCACGATGCCGAGCCCGGGCCGGAGCAGCGCGGGAATCTGGTAGCACAGCGACTTGCCGCCGCCCGTGGGCATCAGCACCAGGCAGTCGCGGCCGGCGCTCGCCGCCGCGATGATGGCCTCCTGGCTGCCGCGGAAGGCCTGATAGCCGTAGACCTGGCGCAGGACGTCTAGCGCTGACTGACTCATGAGTGACCGGGTGATCGAAGTGCCGCGCAGTGTGCCAGAGCCCGACGTCGGAGGTGTACCCCACCCGCGCTGATGCCGCCGCGGCCCGGCTTCTTTGAGTCCCGGGGGGCTTTCTTTGAGCCCCCTGGGCGGGGGCTGGCATAATGCGCGCCAATCGACAAAGGATGACCGTGATGAGTGACGACAGGAAGCTGAACCCCAGCGCGCATTTCAAAGCCCCGGCGGACGTGCTGGAAGCCGGTGACTTGTCCAGGACCGATAAGATCGACGTGCTCACCAACTGGGCCAACGAGCTCCGGCAACTGCAGGTGGCCGAGGAGGAGAACATGAGAGGCGCGCCGGGCCTTGCCGAGCGGCTCGAGGCGGTGGAACGGGCGCTGATCTCCCTCGACGCGCACGACCGATCCCACGACGCCAAAGCCTGAGTCAGTCCGTCACCTCGGGCAGCCCGCGGGCGACCCACGCTGCGGCGAACGCCGCAACCGACAGTACTAGAATCGCCGCCCCGGTAGAGAACTGCTGCACCGCCGCCGTGACGGCGCCGGCGAGCAGCAGAAACACGCCGATCAGCGTGTTGCCCACCGCCACGTAGTCGGTTCGTTTGTTGCCTCCGGCCAGGTCCACGACGTAGGTCTTGCGCCCGAGCCGCACACCGTCGTGAATCAGCGACAGAAGGAAGAACGCCCCCGGCAGAAACCAGCCGGTCGCCGCAAGCTCCGGCAGAAACGCATCCACCAGGAACACGAGGCTGCCGAGCAGCCCTGCCCCCAGCGCACTGATGATCAGCAGTTGGCGGCTCGACCGATCGGCGAACGCACCCCAGGCCGGGCCGCTGAGCAGCGCCGACAGCCCCTGGGCGACGAAGAAGTAAGCCAGGCTCGTGTCGGCATGCTGGTTTGCGAGCACCACCAGGAACGGCGCCGCCAGCCCGCTGCCTACCAGCAGTGCCCGGGCGCCGAGAAAACGCCGGAAGTCGGCGTCGTCGCGCAGCACGGAGAGCCGCTCGAAGGCTTCCCGCAGGCCGTTGCCACCGCCTTCGGTCGCGCCGGGCTCCTCGCGGATCCGCGCGTACAGCGCCGCGGAAACAAACCACAGCAGACCGGCCGCCCCGAGCAGCACGCCGTAGGGACGCTGGCCGTCGCCGCTCGACCAGAGCACGGCGGCAAACACCAGCGTGCCGAGACCGGCGGCGCTGGACGCCCATCCGGTCACCCGACCGCGCCGGGTCTTCGGCACGGTCTTGCCGAGCACGTCCTTCGACGCCACCGAGGAGAATCCCCGGGACAGGCTGAACACCACCACCAGACCGAGAATCGCGAACCCGGCTGCCTGGCCGCTCAGCGCCAGCGCCGTGGCGGCCAGTCCGAGCACCGCCAGGCCCTGAGCGAGGGCCCCGCCGACGTAGCACCACTTCCGGATCGGCAGGCGTCGCACCCACGCGGCGATCGCGAGCTGTGGCAGCATGGACCCCGACTCGCGGATCGGGACTAGAAATCCGGCAATCCAGCCCGGCGCCTGCAGGCTGGTGAGCAGCCACGGCAGCGTGGTCTTGGGATTGATCAGCGCATCGCCGAGCTTGCTTGCCGCCTGCGCCAGGGTGTTGAGAAAGAAGTTGCCAGGCACCACCTGGCAGGCCTCGTCGGATATGTCCTTACAGACCCGCGAGTCCTCGTCGTCGTAGAGCTTGGCGTAGAGGTCGTCGGCGACCCGCTCGAGGCGCGCGCTCACCCGGCTACCTTCGACGCGGCGCCCCGGGCGCCGCAGAACGTCCCTTCAGTCACGGACTCGAATCCATGGAATCGGCAAAGCGGCGCATTATGGACGAATCGCAGCGCGGTGACATGGCAGCGCCGCCGGACGATTGGCACAATCGCTGCGCTGCCGAATCCACTGCCGACATCCGGAGCCTTCATGAACGATGCCCTCAGCCCCGCGCCCACGGCGTCCGAACCGCCTCTGCTCGGTCTGCGGGTCCTCGAACTGGCCAGCATCCTGGCCGGGCCGGTGACCGCGCAGTTCCTGGCGGAGCTCGGCGCCGAGGTGATCAAGGTGGAAAACCCGGCAACCGGGGGCGATCCGACCCGCAGCTGGCGGCTCGCCGGCGAGGACCGCGCCGGCACCGTGTCGGCCTATTTCTCCTGCGCCAACTGGGGCAAGCGTTCCATCGCCGTGGACGTGACGAAGAACCCGGGCCGTGAGCTGATTCACCGGCTGGCCGGAGTCAGCGACGTGGTCATCGCCAGCTACAAGCCCGGTGACGACGCCCGGCTCGGTCTCGACCCGGCTACCCTGCTGGCGCGGAATCCGCGCCTCATCTACGCCCAGATTTCGGCCTACGGCAGCGCCGACCCGCGGCCGGGATTCGATGCGATCATTCAGGCCGAGAGCGGGTTCACCTATCTCAACGGCGAGCCGGGAGGCCCACCGGTCAAGATGCCCGTCGCCCTGGTGGACCTGCTCGCCGCCCATCAGCTCAAGGAAGCCATCCTGCTGGCCATGCTGCAGCGCGAGCGCAGCGGTCGGGGCCGCCACGTCCACGTGGCCCTGCTCGACGCGGCGGTCGCGTCGCTGGCGAACCAGGCGAGTAACTTCCTGGTCGCCGGCGTGATCCCCGAACGCATGGGCTCGGAGCATCCGAACATCGTCCCCTACGGCGCCATCTACCGTCTCGGCGATGGCCGCGAGCTGGTCCTGGCGGTGGGCACCGAGCGCCAGTGGCGGGCGCTCACCGAGGCCCTCGGCCAGCGCGAGCTCGCCGAAGACCTGCGCTTTGCCGACAACCAGGCCCGGGTGGTCCACCGCGTCGCCCTGCATGCGCGCCTGACCGAGGCCTTCGCAACGCGCAACAGCGACGAGGTGCGCGCGCGCCTGCAGGCGGCCGGGGTGCCGTTCGGCTTCGTCAACGACATGCAGCAGGTGTTCGCCCAGCCCGGTGGCCGCCGCGCCCTGATGGAAAACGGCACGCTGAGCGGCGTGCGCACCTTCGTCGCCGAAGGGCTCGGCAGCCGCCGGAACCTGTCACCACCCCCGGGATACGACGCCGACGGCGCGGCGATCCTAGACGAACTGGGCTACGACGCCGCCCGACGTCAGGCGCTGATCGACGCCGGCGCCTGGCCGGGCGGCGACCGCTAGCCTGAGATCGACGGATCGCGGGCGGGCCTGACCCCCGAATCGGTCAGACCGGCGTCCCTGTGACGCCGGCCGCGGACGCGACTAAGGCGCCTCGAACGGTGGCTGACCGCGACGGCCGCGCAGCCAGTTCAGCCCGCGCATCACCCCCGGGCGCAGCACCAGCCACCGTTCCAGCCGGTACTTGCCGGGGAAGTTCAGCAGCAGCAGGCCGATCAGAATGGTGAGCACGCCCTGACCCGGGGTGACCAGCATGACCAGGCCGAGTACCAGGAGCACCGCGCCGAAAGCGTTCTTCGCCAGCGCCAGCACCATCGCCAGCAGTGGTTCGCCGCCGCTGTCGCGCCACGCGGAGCGCTGCGGGCGACTGAAGTAGTCCGCGGGCAGTCGCGCGACGACCCAGGGCACGCCGATCATCGTCGCCAGCAGTGCCAGCAGCGACGCACCGCTGGCCCACCACAGCAGATCCGCGTTAATCACCGGCAGGTCCATCAGCGCATGCTACTGCACCCGGGCGTTTCACCCGAGGTTATTCGCGCCGACCGACCGTCGTGCCGATGCGTTGCCATCGCCGGTCGCGCACGGGACAATCACGGCCGTGATTTCCTCGACAGGCGGACAGATCGATGGCTGACGACGCCGCCGACGGGCACCCGGGCGTAACCGAGCGGGTCGAACGTTTCGTCTGGCTGGAGGATCGATCGCGCCCGCGCTGGCAGCGTGGCGCCGCCAGCGTGCTGCAGATGATCTGGGCCATCGCTCGCGACCTTGCGGAAGGGCAGATCACTCTGCGCGCCATGAGCCTCGTCTATACCACGCTGCTGTCGCTGGTGCCGCTGATCGCCATCAGCTTTTCGATTCTCAAGGGCTTCGGCGTTCACAACCAGATCGAACCGCTGCTGCTCAACGCCCTCGAGCCTCTGGGTGAGCGCCGCGACGAGATCGCGGCCAACATCCTCAACTTCGTCGACAACGTCCAGGTCGGCGTGCTCGGTTCGGTCGGCTTCATTCTGCTGTTCTACACCGTCGTTTCGCTCATGCAGAAGATCGAGCTGGCGTTCAACGACATGTGGCAGATCAGCGGCACGCGCACCTTCGCCGAGCGCTTCAAGGATTACCTCAGCGTGATCATCGTCGGCCCGGTGCTGGTGTTCGCCTCCCTTGGCATCACCGCCACGGTCATGTCCGACCCGCTGATGGAACGGGTCACCGCGATTCAGCCCCTCGGCACTATCCTCGAGTTCGTCGGTCGGCTGGTGCCGATCTTCATGGTGGTGCTGGCGTTCACCTTCATCTACATGTTCGTGCCGCACACCCGGGTCCGGATAGGTCCGGCGCTCACCGGTGGACTGGTCGCCGGGGTGCTGTGGAACGCCCTCGGCTGGCTGTTCGCCGGGTTCGTCGCCCAGGCCAACCGCTACACCGCCATCTACTCGGGCTTCGCCACGCCGATTCTGTTCATGATCTGGCTCTACGTCGGCTGGCTGATTCTGCTGGTGGGCGCGACCATCGCCTTCTACCGCCAGCATCCCGAGTACCTGTCAGGACGCCAGCTCAACCGCCACTTCAGCCACGCCGATTTCGAGCGCCTGGCGTTGCGCGCGGTACGATTCATCGGCGAGCGCTTCTATCACGGCGGCCCGGCGCCCGACGCCGACGTCATCGCCGATGCGCTCCAGGTACCGGCCAACGCCATCGAATATGCTGTCGAACCCCTCGAACGCCGCGGTCTGGTCGCCAGCAACGACCAGCTGCCACCGGGCTACCTGCCGGGCTGTCCCTGGGAGTCCGCGTCCGTCCACGACGTCCTCGAGGCCACCCTGGACGCCAGCCGGATCATCGGGCTGCGCCGGATCGCCACCAGCGACGACGGCGCGATCCAGGAGATCCTCGACCGCCGCCGCACCCTCTCCCGCGAGACGTTCGGCGCGATCTCACTGAAGGCGCTGGCCACCGAGTCGGAGCCGGGCGCCACGGGCCACACCGATCCGGGCTGATCCGGAGCGCCGCGCTCAGCCGACGAACATTCGCTCCAGGCCTTTTTTGACCAGGGGGTTGGTGGAGGTGAAGGCGTCCACGCCGGAGAGATCGTAGGGCTCGCCGTGCATCACCGAGCGCGCGGCGAGGATGCCGGAGCGCACCGCCGGCCCGATTCCTTCGCACATGTCGCGGGTGGCCAGGCCGGCGGAATCGCCCACCACCAGCGCATTGCCGCGACGCCGCGGATCCGCCCTGTCGCGCAGGAAGTAGCTGTAGCCGCCGGGGGCCTCCGGCACCTCGTCCACCAGGCCCTCGACCTCGAGCCGCCGGGTCAGGCGATCCCAGTGGCGGCGGATGTCGTCACCGCGTTTCTTCAGCTTCTCGGCCATGCCGCCGACGCCGACGTTGAGGTAGCCGTCCGCCTTCGGCACGTACCATGCGTAGCCTGGCAGGCCCTTTTCGAGAAACCACAGGTGGCAGTTCGGATCATGCCACTGGCAGGCGTACTCGCACTCCAGGGTCACCGCCTGCAGACCCTTGCCGCGCGGCCGGTCGGCGCGGAACAGATCCCGGTAGACCGGACAGCGCGTGCCCCCGGCACCGATCAGATAGCGACAGCGATAGGCGTCGTCGAGCCGGTAGCCGTCGCCATCCTCGGTCACGTGGCGCACGTTGTGCTGGCGCACCTCGGCGCCGGAGCGCGCCAGCAGCCAGGCGTCGAACTCGAAACGGCGGATGGAGTGCTGGGGCGAACGCAGCGGCAGGCGGATGCCCTTGATGGCGATGTTCAGCACCTCGAAGGTGAGAAAGCGATGCGGGTACGCCGCCGGGTCGAGCTCGAGATCGCGCAGCACCTCCGGCGTGATCCAGCCGGCACAGAGCTTTTCCCGGGGGAAGATCTCGCGGTCCAGCACCAGGCAGTCCCAGCCGCTGCGCTTGAGCTGCCAGGCGGCGGAAGCCCCGGCCGGACCGCCGCCGACGATGATGACGTCGTGCTGCTCCATCACCCGCTCACCACAACCACCCGAAACCCGCCTGCGCCACTAGTGGCCAGTCTCGCGGATCTGTGGACCGTTGAGGTCGCCGGGACCGACGCGCATGTGGTCGCGCGTCTGTGGCAGGGTGCGGCACAGCGGTCGCCGGAACAGCACCTGGAACAACTGCAGCTGGCCTTCAGTGAACGCGGCCACCGACCCGGACAGGTAGAGCCGCCAGGCACGGACGAACTCGCGGTCGAACATTTCCTCGACGCGCTGCTCGTTGGTCTCGAAGCGCTCCAGCCAGTGGCGCAGCGTCTGCGCGTAGTGCGGACGCAGGTTCTCGACGTCGACCACCGACAGCGACACGGGCTCGAAGATCTGCATCATCTCGCGCAGCGTCGGCGGCTGGGCGCCAGGAAAGATGTACGACTCGATCCACTCGTTGAGCGGCCACGAGACATCCTGGCCGATGGAGTGGATCAACCCGCGGCCATCGTCCTTGAGGACCCGGTCGATGGTGCGACCGAGCACCGGATAGTTGTCGACGCCGACGTGCTCGAGCATGCCGACGGAGACGAACGCGTCACAGCTGCCCTCGGCATTGCGATAGTCGTCCTCGACATACTCGATGTGCTCGTCGAGGCCCTCGCGCCGTGCCCGTTCCCGCGCGTAGGCCACCTGCTCGGCGGAAATGTTGTAGCTGCGCACCTCGACGCCGTAGTGGCGGACCAGATAGCGCGCCAGGCCGCCCCAGCCGCTGCCGGCTTCGATCACGGTTTCCCCCGGCTGCAGGCGCAGCTTGCGACAGACCAGTTCCAGCTTGGCCGCCTGGGCCTGCTCCAGGGTGGCCGTGGCCACGGGATAGTAGGCGCACGTGTACTGGGTGTAGTCACCGTCGAGCCAGAGCTCGTAGAACTCGTTGCCGAGATCGTAGTGAGAGTGAATGTTCTCGCGCGCGCCTTCCAGGGTGTTGCGCCGTGCCCGTTTGGCAACCAGGCGTCGGGCCAGGCGAACCGAGGGCCCGGAATCCCGCCCCGCCAGCGCCATGGCGGCGTAGACCCGCTCCAGAGTCGTCACCAGATCGCCTGGCACGGTCAGTCGGCCGGCGGTGTAGAGATCGCCGAACGTGCGCGTCGGTTTGTACAGGAGCCGGTACAGCGCCCCGCGGTCCTCGAGGCGCACGCGCAGATCGGCGCGACGTTCGCGTCCCGGCGCCGTCACCACGTGGCCGTCCCACAGCTCGAAGTCGACGTTCGGACGACCCACCACCACCAGCAGTTGCGCCGCCAGCCAGCGATCGGCTTCGCTGGACGACCCGGGCGCGCGGCCGTCGAGTGAGCCGTCGCTGCCGACTCCGTCGTCCAGAGCGTCGATGTCCTCATGGGAGTTGCCGTTCACAGACCTGCCTCCTCGAGCCGCAGCCGCTCCATCATACCCAGCCAGCGGGCCGGGACTCAAAGGCGGCCCGGCGGCCGGCGTGCTCAGCCGTAGGTGGTCATCACGACGAACTCGTCAGTGGCCTCGAACGCAACGACCGCACCGGCGGGAGGGCTGAGGATGAGATCGTCGCGAGCCGTGTGGTAGATGCCGAGCAGCGTCTCCCCCCGGCGCCGCGCCAGAGCCGCGAGCTCGTGAAACGGCCGGGAGTCCGCGCCGAGGCCGAAGCGCCCCGGCGGATGGAAGGTCAGCTCCGGGCCGCCCACCGTGAACAGGGCGTCGAACACCGCCCGCAGCTCCCGGCGCAGCGCCACCTGAGCGACCATGTGGGCGAGAATCAGCGGGCTGATGATGACCTCCGCCCCGCGCCCGCCGATGAGCGGCTCGTTGTCCGGGTCCTGCAGCTCGAGCAGCAGCTGGGGCGGGTCGGCGACCCCGTCGAGCAGTTCCTCGAGGAGCAGATACCCGACCACCGCCCGGGTGTCCGCCTCCTCACCGGACGTCAGGCGCTCGGAACTGGCCAGCAGCACGTTGTCGAAGCGCTCGGGCGCCAGCGCGCGCAGCTCGCTCTCCACCGCGTAGTCCGCCTCGACGTGATGGCAGCGCACCCGTGTCAGAGCGCCGAAATCCTCGAGGGCGGCCTCCCGCGCCGCGGCACCGACCAGGGACACCACGGTCACATCGAAAGGCTCGCCCTGGTAGGTCTCGAGCTCGTGGATCAGCGTCACGACTTTGCTGTTCCAGCCGAGAACCAGGACCTTCCTCAGGCCCTTCTCTGCCGAATCGTCCGCTGAATCGACACGTCGATCGGCCGGCGCGGCGGCGGCCATCGACCAGTCCTGCGGCCGCGCCAGCGGCACGGTGTGCTCGTAGTCGGGCGCCACGAACACCAGACGGTCGCCGGCTTCCACGACGAAGTCCAGGGGCGGATTGAGGAACGGCACGAACTCGCTGCCGTTCCAGCGCACGACGCCGCAGAGCACCGCCTGGTCGTAGCGGGCGACCGCGTCTGCCACGGTCGATCCGGCAACGGAGTCGGCCTCGCGAATGAAGATCCCGCAGCCGTTCTGGTAGCCGAGCAGCTCGCTGAACACCCGTGACAGGCCCCGATGGCGCAGATTCTGGGCAATCAGCCGGCTGATCATCGAGTTGCCTGAAATGATCTCCAGGGGGCCTCGATAGGCACGCCGCGCCACGGTGACCTTGCGGTGATCCTGAATCTCGGCGACCACATAGGGCAGATCCCGGCCGCCTGGCGCGCCGCGCCTGGCGCCGAGCCGCCCGACGGCAGGATGGCTGCTGATGGACAGCAGGGCCTTCACCGTACTCATGTCGGCGGACAGGCTGGTGCCGCCACCGCCGCTCGGCACGATGACGGCGGCCGCGTTCATGCAGTCCACGCGTTCCAGATCGTCCACCGCCAGCGGCGTGCCCGAGCGCAGCACGATGTTTCTGCTGCGCTTGCCGATGGCCGGGTCGTCACGCAGCGTCTGGGCGTGCCACGGCGTCACCTCGTCGCTGAGGATCACCAGGCGCAGCTTCGAGGCCTGGCGCAGCGCGAGAAACCGCTTCACCCGGCCCTCGGACTGGAGGATCTCCCCCACCACCGGCAGGGTCCGGTTCGACCAGCCGAGCACCACGATGTGATTGCGCGTCGCCACCGGCGTGAGGCCGCTTTCCAGCTGACGCATGCGGGCGGTGAGCCACTGGGTCATGATCGCGACCAGCGCGCCGAGAAACACGACGTAGCCGGAGACCGTGAGCCAGGTGGAGACCACCCGCCGCCAGACGCCTTCGTCGTCGCCGAGGTAGCCGGGATCGGTGAGCCGCAGAAACGCCCACCACACCGACTCGCCGAAGTGCCCGGGCTCCAGCTCGACCGGTAGCACCAGCGCGCCGCCGACCACGGAGATGATGCCGATCAGGCCGGCCACCGCCAGGAGCTGAAACGAAGCACCCTTGACGAACTGCCGTTCCAGCCAGAACTGCAGTCGCTGCGCCAGGCGTATGCGCCCGAGGGGTGAGCGATTCATGGTGATCCTCCCGGCGTGAAGCGCAGACCCAGCACCAGCGCGTGAACGCTGAGCTCGGTGCGCAGGGGCCGGTCGTCGGGCTGGTGCATGTCGAATAGAGCGGTCTGCCAGAAGCGGTACTCGACACTCACCGCGACCCGCTCGGTGAGCGGCGCCGAGGCCCCGAAGGCGACCTGGAAAGCGACCGCCGAGTCGTCGTCGTCCACGAACGTCGACCCGTCGCCGTCGAGGCGCACGTTCCAGTCGGCGCGGGTCCAGCCGACGCCGAGCAGCGCATAGGGCTGGAACGGCAGGCGCCAGGCCGGCTCGTAAATCACGTTGGCCATCAGGCTGTCGGCGAGCACCCGACCGCTGGCCCGGTCCTCGCCGAACTCCGGGTTGAAGTCGATGAGCTCCGCCTCGCTGCGCCGTCGCGCCGCTTCGAACTCGACGACCCAGCGCGGCGACCAGCGGTAGCCGACGCTCAGCGCCGCCAGCGAACCGACGTCGAAGGCATCGAAGTTGGCCAGGTTCTCCTTGATCTCCGCATCCTTGGTGAAGGTCGGGCCGAAGCCGCCGCGCAGGATCCAGCCGCGGCGCTTTGCGCTCCCTCGCGCAGCCGGCAGCTGCCGGGGCGCCAGCCGGTAGTGCAGGTTCGCCGTGAGCGACTGAACCCGATGATCGGTGTCGAACGCGCTGCCGTCCGCGCCGTTCAGCTCGATGTCGGGCGCGGCCCAGTAGCGGTACTCGAGCGCGAGATCGACGCGCGGCGACAGACGCAGGCCCACGCCGGCGATCAGCTGATAGGTCAGCGCCGTGTCCCGGTCGTCGAGCAGCTCGACGCCGGTGATGTACTGACGCAGCTCGTAGTCGATCCTCGCCATGCCCACGCCGGCGCCGAGAAAGGGCTGAAAGCGCCCGCCGACGTCGAAGTCGCGCAGCGCGCTCAGGGCAACCCCGAGCGCAGTGATCCGGGAATCCGCATCCGGCGCCACGTCCGGCCTGGCGGCATCGAAGAAGATCACTTCGGCGTCGTTGTAGCGGTAGCTCGCGTCGACCTCGAAGCGCCAGGCGCCGGGCCGATCCAGCCCGAGGGCGATCGAGCCGATGGGCCGCGCCAGATCGAAGTCGACGTTGAGGCCGGCGTCGTCGAACTCGGCGTTGGGCGCGTAGCCGGCGCCGAGTCCGGCGGAAAGGTACAGACCGCGCGCATCCTGCACCGCTGGCTGACCGTGAGCAAGGCCGCTCGCCACCACGAGCAGCAGCGCGCCGATCCACGTTTCATCCCGCATTCCGCCCTGCTCCCGCCTCGACTTCACCAACCGCCCGGCATGCTATAACGTCGCCCGGACCGCCACCACCGGAGACCTCGGCATGAGCGACCGCGCAGCACAGCATCAGACCGCACCCACGGCCTGCGACGCCGTCATCGTCGGCGCCGGGTTCGCCGGCCTGTACATGGCCTACCGACTGCGCGAACTCGGCATGAGCGTGATCGGCTTCGAAGCCGGGGACGACGTCGGCGGTACCTGGTACTGGAACCGCTACCCAGGCGCGCGCTGCGACGCCGAGAGCCTCGCCTACTCCTATTCGTTCTCGCCGGAGCTGGAGCAGGACTGGACATGGACCGAGCGCTACGCCACTCAGCCGGAGATCCTGCGCTACGCGCGTCACGTCGCCGAGCGCTTCGAGCTGCGCGAGCTGTTCCGCTTCGGCCGCCGGGTGAACTCGGCCCACTACGGCGACGACAACCGCTGGCGCGTGGCGACCGATGCCGGTGATCGGGTCGAGGCCCGGTTCTGCATCATGGCCACCGGCTGCCTTTCCGTCCCCCAGGTGCCCGACATTCCCGGCCTCGATGCGTTCCGCGGCGAGCGCTACCAGGCGAGCCGGTGGCCCCACGAGCCGGTGAACTTCCGCGGCAGGCGGGTGGGCGTGATCGGCACCGGTTCCTCGGCGATCCAGGCGGTGCCGGTGATCGCCGAAACCGCGGGCCATCTGACGGTCTTTCAGCGTACGCCCAACTTCAGCGTGCCGGCGCGCAACGAACCCCTGGACGCCGGGTTCGTGCGCGAGTTCAAGCGCCACTACCGCACCCACCGGACCCTCGCGAAGGAAGGCAAGATCTCGGGTTTCGGTGGCCTCGAGGCGGTGCCCCGGGAGCAGGGACCGGTGGCCGAGCGCGCCGCCGACCTCGACGACGCCCAGCTCGAGGCCATCCTCGACGATTACTGGCGCAGCGGCGGCGCGCGCTTCATCGGTGCCATCGGCGACACCCTGATCGACGAGCGCAGCAACGAGCTCGTGGCCGAGTTCGTCCGCGACCGGATCCGTCACATCGTCGACGACCCGGCCACCGCCGAGCGCCTGTGCCCCACGTCCCACCCGATCGGCACCAAGCGCATCTGCGTGGACAGCGACTACTACCGCACCTTCAATCGCCCCAACGTCAGCCTGATCGACGTGCGCGAGGATCCCATCGAGCGGGTCACCGAGGCCGGCATTCAGACCCGCAGCGGCCACCACGAACTCGACATGCTGGTCCTGGCCACCGGATTCGACGCCATGACCGGCGCCCTGCTGCGCATCGACATCCGCGGCGCGAACGGTGTCCGCCTGGCGGACCGCTGGGCCGATGGCCCGCGCAGCTATCTCGGCCTGACGGTGGCCGGGTTCCCCAACCTGTTCACCATCACCGGGCCCGGCAGCCCGTCGGTGCTCAGCAACATGCTGGTCTCCATCGAGCAGCACGTCGACTGGATCAGCGATTGTCTCGAGCACATGAAGGCCCATCGACTGCAGCGGGTGGAGGCGGAAGCCGCGGCCGAGGACGCCTGGGTAGACCACGTCAACGAGGTTGCCAACGCAACCCTGTTTCCCCGGGGCGGTTCCTGGTATCTGGGAGCCAACGTACCCGGCAAGCCGCGGGTGTTCATGCCCTACGCCGCCGGCGTCGGGCCCTATCGCGAGGTCTGCGAGCGCATCGCCGGCAACGGCTATGAGGGCTTCCGCTTCGCCTGAGCGCGCGGCCGTGCGCAGACTTGATCAGAGGTTCCCTAGGCTTGAAGGATCTGGCGGTAGCGGCGCAGGTGTCTCAGAGCCGCCACCTCGTCGCCGCGGATCTCGAAGATCCGGCAGAGATTGTAATGCGCGTCCGCCACTTCCGGGGCCTGGAGGTAGCACGCCACCGCGGCCTCGAAATCGTCCAGCTCGTCGTACAGCGTGCCGAGGTTGAACAGCGCGAGCTGATGATCCGGCACCTGCGCCAGGGCCATGCGGTAGTGCTCGCCGGCCGCCTCCGGGCTGCTCTCGAGCTGCAGCAGACGCCCCAGATTGACATGCGCGTCGACGTTGCTCGGATCGAGTTCGAGAGCGCGCCGATAGGCTTCGGCGGATCGGCCCGGGTCGACGTCCTCGAGATCCACGGCCAGGTTGTAGTAAGTGTCGCTGTCGCCGTCCGCCGGGTCTTCGTCGGCTTCGGGGCCGGCGCGCCGGCGCCGGCGAAGCTCGGCGACCTCCCCGGCCAGATCGCGGACACTGAAGTCCAGCAGTCCCTGGCCGGTCTGGACCTCCCACAGCGCTGCGTCGTCGCGCACCACCACCCGGCCGCCGTCGCCGAGGATGCGCAGCGACGCCAGGGAGTCCGCATCGCCGAGATCGGCGCGGAGTTTTTCCAGCGCGGCGAACGCCCGCCGCGGTGACACCGCGGCGTCGCGCAGACCGCTGGCCGTGCGCAGCAGCACCATGTCCTGGAATTCGAATCGATACTCGCCGCGGGCGCCGCGGCCCGGGGCGATCAGCCCGCGGCGGATGTAGTGTCGAATCTGATCGACCGTCAGACCGACGAGTTCCGCGACCTCGCGCGTGGTGTAACCACTCATCCGCTCTTGCGTTTGGACGATCTCTTGGAGACCGCGCGCTTCTTCGGCGCGCGCTTTGCCGGCTTGCGGCCTTTGCCCTGATCCGCCACCGACGCCTTCAGCGCTTCCATGAGGTCGATGATCTTGGCTTCGGGCGCCGCCGCCTTGGGCACCGCGACCTCACGGCCCTCGACCTTCTGCTCGATGGCCTGCTCGAAGCGCTTGCGCACGTCGTCTTCGTACTTCTCCGGCTCGAAGGTGTCGCTGACCCGCTGATCGATGATCTTGATCGCCAGGTCGAGTTCGTCCTTGCCTACCTCCGTGACGTCGAGCGGCACGTCGTCGAAAGCGCGCAGCTCGTCGGCGTGCTTGAGCTGCTCCATCACCACGCCATCGCCCATGGGCCGCAGCAGCACCAGGTAGCTCTTGCCCCGCGCTGCGTACTTGGCCAGGGCCGCGCGCCTGGTTTCGCTCAGTGCCGCCTTCAACAGATGATAGGAGCGGGCCGCCCCCTTGTCCGGACCGAGGTAGTAGACCTTGTCGATGTAGATGCGCTCGACCTGGTCGACGGGAACGAACTCCTGGATGTCGATTTCGTTGGTCGCGGTTGCCTGCAGCGACTTCAGCTCGTCCTTCTGGAACAGCACGAACTGGCCTTTGGCGAACTCGTAGCCCTGCACCAGCTCCGTGCGGTCCACCGGCTCGCCGTCGTCCGCGCGCACGTACTGCTGCTTGACGCGCGAGCCGTCCTCGGTGAGGTAGTTGAAGTTGATGGACTTCGTGCTGTCCACCGTCGAGTAGAGTTTGATGGGAATGGACACCAATCCGAACGAGATGGTGCCGGAGGCCATTGCGCGGGCAGCCATGAAGCGCTTCCCCTTGGGCGGACTTTCCCGGAATATAGCCCACGGTCGCGACCTCCACAACACGGCGCCCAACGCCGGGTCAGCCTTTGCGCGCGCAGTGCCGCGCGCGGGGCCCTTCATGAGCATGCCGAAACAGCCTTCGAGCACCAGCCACGACGCCCCCCTCGATCGCTACCGACGCAAACGCCGCGCCGGCGCGACGGCGGAACCGTTCGGTCGCGCGGGCGTCACGACGGACGCGGGCACACCGGCCTTCGTGGTGCAGCAGCACCGCGCCCGCGCGCTGCACTTCGATCTGCGTCTGGAAGTGGACGGCGTCCTCAAGTCCTGGGCGGTGCCGAAAGGCCCCTCGGCGAATCCGGCGGACAAGCGCTTCGCCCGGCTGGTGGAAGACCACCCTCTCGACTACGCCGGCTTCGAGGGACACATCGCCGAGGGCAACTACGGCGCCGGCTGGGTAATCGTCTGGGACCGCGGAACCTACCGGCCCCTCGGCGACATGCGCGAGGGTCTCGTCCGGGGCAAGCTGCTGTTCGAACTCGACGGCGCCAAACTGCGCGGACGCTGGACCCTGGTGCGGATGAAACAGGCCGAGGACTGGCTGCTGATCAAGGAACACGACGATGCCGTACGCGACCCGGGCGATGACTTCGCCGCGGACTCGGTGCTCTCCGGCCTGACTCTGGACGAGCTGCCCCAGCGCGCCGCCATCGCCAGACGCTTCGCCACCCGGGTGGCACGAAAGAAGGGGAGCCGACCGCTCGGCGACGACTTCGACTCGCGCCCCATGCTGGCCAGCGCCGGCGAGCCCTTCGACCGCGCCGGCTGGCTGTTCGAACTGAAATACGACGGCTACCGGCTGTGCGCGACCCGGGACGGCGATGCCGCGACGCTGACCTCGCGCAACGGCCAGAGCCTGACCGACGCGTTTCCCGACATCGCCGGCGCCGTTGCCGCCCTGCCCTACCCGCAGCTGGTGCTCGACGGCGAACTGGTCGTCAACGATCCCAGCGGGCGGCCGAGCTTCAGCCTGCTGCAACGGCGCGCGGGCCTCGCCGGCGGCGGCCCGGAGGTCGCACGCGCGGCCCGCCACCTGCCCGCGACCTTTTACGTGTTCGACCTGCTCGCCGCCGCCGGACGCGACCTGCGCGCCCTGCCGCTCGTCCGGCGCAAGGCCCTGCTCGCGGGGCTGCTGCCCAGCGCCGGCGTGCTGCGCTACTCGGAACACGTCGCCCGCCAGGGCCGCGCGGTCTTCGAGTCCGCACAGCGGCTCGGTCTCGAAGGCGTGGTAGGCAAGCGCGCGGACTCGGTCTACCGCGCCGGCCGCTCCAACGACTGGATCAAGGTGCGTGCCCGGCAGAGCGACGACTTCGTCATCGTCGGCTGGAGTCCGACCCGCGGCCGGCGCGCCGACCTCGGCGCGCTGGCGCTCGCCGAATACCGCGGCGGCGCCCTGGCTTACGTGGGCAAGGTAGGCTCCGGACTGAAGGGAGCAGAACGGCAGGAACTGCAGCGTCTGCTGGCGGAGACGCCGCCCGGCGCGGCCCTCAGCGACAGCGGCAGCGTCACCTGGGTGGCGCCACGCCATGTCTGCGAAGTGCTGTTCCGCGAGTACACGGCGGACGGCCACCTGCGCCAGCCGGTGTTCGTCCGCCGCCGCAGCGACAAGGCGCCGGAGGAATGCACCGGCCGGTTCGACGATCCGCAGCCGGCTGCGGCGGTGCCGGTGGTAAGGGAGGTGACCGTCACCAATCCCGGGAAGATCTTCTTCCCGGAGCGCGGCCTGACCAAGGGCGACCTGGTGACCTACTACCAACGCATCGCGCCGTGGATGCTGCCCTACCTGAAGGACCGGCCGCTGGTGCTCACGCGGTTTCCCGACGGCATTCACGGCAAGCAGTTCTACCAGCGCGACGCCCCGGACTTCGTGCCGGACTGGATCGAACGGCAGGTGTTGTGGAGCGACAGCGGCGAGCGCGAGGTGCACTACTTCATCGCCAACGATGCCGCCTCACTCGCCTATCTGGCCAATCTGGGAACGATTCCCATTCACACCTGGCACAGCCGTACCAGCGACCTGGCCCATCCGGACTGGTGCGTGCTCGATCTCGATCCGAAGCAGGCGCCGTTCACCGCCGTGGTCGACGTCGCCCTGGCGGTGCGCGAGCTGTGTGCGGAGATCGGTCTGCCGGCTTTTCCCAAGACCAGCGGCGCCAGCGGCCTGCACGTGCTGATTCCGCTCGGCGGCCAGCTCACCCACGAGCAGTCGAAAACCCTGGCCGAACTGCTGGCCACGTTGATCGTCGCCCGCCGGCCCGAGCAGGCAACCATGAACCGGGCGGTGCGACGCCGCGACGGCAAGGTCTACGTCGACTGTCTGCAGAACGGTCACGGCAAGCTGCTGGTGGCGCCGTTCAGTGCGCGCGCCGAGCCCGCCGCGTCCGTGTCCATGCCGCTCGGCTGGCACGAGGTCCATCGCGGTCTGTCGAACGCACGCTTCAGCATCGACAACGCGGTCCGGCGCATGCGGCGCCTCGACGCGGACCCGCTGCGCGAGGTGCTGAGCGCGAAACCGGACCTGCAGCGCGCGCTCGAGTCCCTGCTCGACCTCGTCGGCGGGGCGTGAATACTCAAATCTTGGTTACAGGACGCTTAAACCTGGCGCCGGACATCGGCGCCGCGGCATCGTAATGTGCGCTACGTCACACTCGAAACGTGAACTGATCATGTCCATCAGCAGCCTACTTACCATCGCGATCCTGGCGAGCCTGCCCTGGCAGATCGCGCTCGCCGGCGAGATCGTCACCTGGGTCGACGCCGACGGCGTGACTCACTTCGGCAATCCCCAGCTCGCGCCGATGGCGGCCAGGAGCGTCGAGGTGGCGCCGGCGAACGGTATGGCCGTGCCCGAGGGTGCGCCGACCCGTAGAAACGGGTACGGGCCGGCCACCGTCATCCTGGAAAAGAAGCCGAACCGCGAGCTCGTCGGCTGGCGCGGCCACCAGTGGAACGCCAGCCGGCGGCCGCAGCGCCGCAATCACCGCTGAAGGCCGGCTCCGCCTATTGCACCAATCTGGCGCAGCGTGATCCGAGTCACGGATGCCTGCATCGGCACGAACTACGGTTAGCCGATCGATTCGATGGGATTGCAGGGATGCGACAGACCGACGACGCGGTGAGGCCGCATTTCAGATCGAGCAGCCGCTTTTACCAGCAGGACGGCACCTGGTTCTACACCACCCGTGAGGGCGAGCATGGGCCGTTCAGCACGCGGGAGGATGCGGAAGCGGACGCCCGCCTCTACGCTGGATTGCACAACCACCTGGAACGGCCGAAGAGGAAAGACGCCGGCACGGCCGGCTGACGCCCGCGACTCCCGGGGTCAACCCCGACAACGTGGAGGCCCGCGTTCCCGTCGCCGGCCTCGACTGCGGCCTCTACGACTTGCTACGTTAGCGCTGCACCGGCCCACAGAAAGCCGTCGCGCTCGTTGAACCACGCCTTGCAGGCCCTTCGATCCGGGAACTCACCTTGATGCTCGATCCGAGTCCCGCTTGCCGCCAAGCGTTGCTGGCGGCGACCGTGCTGCTGTTCCTGGTCGCTACCCTGACGCCGCGGGGCGAGGGACCCCGTTGGGCCGTGAACCACGTCCAATCGACCTCCGGGATGCTGCGGCTGCCGTTGCCGAGCCTGCTCCGCAGCAGCGAATCTCCGATCTGGACTCAGGACGCGATCCAGACCCGGCTGCTTCGAATCGACCTGGTCGTCGAGCCGCTGCTCGCCGTGCAGTCCGGCCCCGCGAGGATCCTCACCAATTCGGCGAACACGTCGTTGCGCAACCTCACCATCGCTCAGGAAGGCAGCGACCTGGTGCTGCGCGTGAGGCGTGACCGGCAATCACCCAACGGAACGCCCCCATTCGTCGTGCCCGGTGTGTTCGAAGCCGGGGTCCCGGTGAGCGTCGGCCTGATCCTCGACGAGCACGGGTTGACGCTCGACGTGAACGGCGTCCGCCGTCTGGAAACGGCCTGGGCGTCGGGCAACCCGTTCCAGTTCTGGGATCCCGGCTATCCCATCGCTCTGGGCAACGAGCTCACCTGGGACCGACCGTGGCTGGGAAACATCTGGTCGGCCGAACTGACCACACCGGCTTCGAGTGTCGACCTGCTCGACCCGGGCGTGCTGGAAGCACCGGTCGGCGAATGGCTTGGCTCCATAACCTGGCTGAGCAGCAGCCGGTGGGATCTGATTCTGAACTTCCTGTTCATGATTCCCGCCGGGTTCCTCACGTCAGCCGTCAGGAAGCGCTGGACCCCGGCCAGGGTCGTGCTTTTCTGGATGCCCATCGTGCTGCTGGCGGAATCGCTGCAGGTCCTGATTCCAGGCCGCTTCCCGGCGTTCTCCGATCTGGCCTTGAACCTGCTCGGCGTGCTGGTCGGAAGTGCCATCGCCAGACGCCTGTCGCGGCGACGGTCCGCCAACGCCGGACCCGCCTGCGACCAGGACGGGTGAGCTCTGATCGGCGCAGCTGGATTGGAACCAGCGACCCCCGGCATGTTTGATAGGATCTGCAGTCTCGATCACCGCCGGCGGAGTTGCACATGATTGGAGTTCCCGCATCGGGCGCCGCCCCGACAAGCCTCCTCCACCTTCCAGTCCGCATGATCCGGGGCACGCGCGCCAGGCTGCCGGGTTGCCTGCTGCTTGCCTGTGTCTGCCTCGCCGGACTGATCGCCCAGAGTCACGCCGCACCGGGCGAGTACCGCTATCGCGACGTCCGGCTGATGCGCGGCCCCTGCTGCAGCGACTGGGGCAGCGACCTCGTGGTCGACCGCGACGGCAGCGTGCTGATCGCGGGCCGCCGCGGCAGCCTCGACCTCGACTACGACGGCGTCATCGACATCAACACCTTCGGCCAGCCCGACCCGCTCATCTCCAAGCTGACGCGGGTCGACCGGATGGACTCCGGCTGGACCAAGGAAGTGGGCGGGCGCGGCGACGACACCGCCCGCGGCGTCGCCTCCGACCGCGACGGCGGTCTGTACGCCGTTGGGCATTTCAGCGACGAGATGCAGACCGGCCGCGGCGTGCTGCGGTCCGCTGGCGGCAAGGACGGGTTCATCGCCCGCTTCGATCGCGACGGCAACCCGCTGTGGGCCCGCGCGATCGGCGGGACCGGGCTCGACGAGATGTATCGGGTCGCCAGCGACGGCCGCGGCAACGCGTACGTGATCGGGACGGCCACGGGCGACGTGGACGTCGACCGCGATGGCGACGTCGATGTGGTTGGCACCGCGAAAGGCTCTGCCCTGGTGAGCGCCTGGGACGCGAACGGCCGCTTCCTCTGGGCGCGCATCTCCGGCGGCGACGCGCGGGTCCTGGGACTCGGGATCACGACCGGTCCCGGGGGCGAGGTGTATGTCGCTGGCGCCTACCAGGACGGTGCGCCCGACTTCGACGGCAACGGCGAAGCCGACGGCCCGGTCGCCACCACGGCGGCGCCGGGACCCGACGGATCGATACAGTACGACCTCAACGGCTACTACGCCCGGCTGGACGCCGTCGGGCGGGTGCAGTGGATCAGGACGGTGACCGGCCCGTCGATCCAGTCGGCGGGCGGACTCGCGGTCGCCGACAACGGCGATCTGTACGTGCTCGGCGGGCACAGCGCGCCGTCGGATTTCGACGGCGACGGCGTCGCCGACATCGACTTCGTCAGCCTCGGCGAGCGCAGGAACCAGTATCACATCGATGCCAACCTGTACCTGCTGCGCGTGACCGCCGCGGGCGAGGTGCGCTGGAGCAGAACCTACACCGCATCCGGCACCCACCTGTCGCTGCGCGGCACACGGCTGCTGGTCAGCGGCACCTACTCCAACGACCTCGACTTCGACAACGACGGCGTGCTCGAACGCGAATCCGACGGTGACGATCGACAGGAAGGGTTCGTTGCGATCCTCGACGAGGACGGCGAGCTCGAGCAGCTGCTCACGATCGTCGGCGACGCCGCCGACGTGGTCAACGCCGCCGGGCTCTCGCCGGACGGCAGCATGCTCTACATGACCGGCTACACCCAGCTCGGCGCGGACTTCGACGGTGACGGCGTGGTCGAGGCGTCCTCCGTCTGCCATCTGGCGGGAGAGGTCTACGTGGCGGCGTTCGAGCTCGTCGAGATCGATGCCTCTGATCCCCTGCATTGACGATTCGAATCAGCCGGTGTGACGCCTCCGGAGCATTCCCTAACGGACCGACGCACGATAGCGCGGTTTTCACAGACGATCGATGGTCACGAGGGTCCGATTGCGGCCGCTGCGGGCGCGCCATATACAACGCTGTCGTCACTGGATGCCCTCTCGGACCGCTCAGCGCGTAGAATCGTGTGCGGATCCGCAATCGAGGAAACCAACATGACAAAATCCGTGGACTGGTACTACCACCGCGGCGGATGAACCAGCTGCGCGCGCGCCTCCAGGTTTCTGGAAGCCAGCGCCATCACGGTCCGTGAGACCGTACCCGCAAGCCGCAAGCTGCAGGCCGAAGACGCCCGGAAACTGCTCAGCGGTGCCAGCCGCCTGATCACCGTGAAAGGGAAAAAGGTGCGGGCGTTCGCCGGCAACGAACTCGTCGGACCCGACGCGGTGGCCGCCATGCTCGGTCCCACCGGCAATCTGCGGGCGCCCACAGTGCGCATCGGCAACACCGTGGTGGTGGGCTTCAACGAGGATGCGTATCGACAAGCGCTAGGGAACCTAGGCTGAGCGTGCCATCGATCCTGGCAGGCGCGACGGTCGCTTCCGTTCTGGCCACGCGCGGATTCAGGCGCAACGGGAGCGCGGCTGTCCGGAAAGTGATCGAGTACGCGGCGCCGACCCATCGGTTCGTGCTACCAACAGTGGGATGGAACTGATTATCTATCTGATGAGCGGCGTCGCCATCCTCAACTGCGTGGTCGGGTTGTTGACCGGATCCATGTACTTCTTCTTCAAGGCCCCCGACGAGTTCATCGGCTCGGTCCGGGCGGTATCCCGGACGGATATGCCCATGGCCTTCTGGGTGTTCTTCGTCGTCACCCTGAGCTTTGGTGTGGTCCTGGCTCGATTAAATCGTGTCAACCGACGCCAGGTGGTCCCTTTGCAGGAATCGCCAGCGCTTTCCTCATAGGAGAGTAACCGTATGGAAGAACGCCTCAAATTCGTCGCGCGGCTCGTCAAGCCGGCGAAGAAAGCGGGATTCCGGGCCGTTCGTGTCCCTGCGGATACGCAGCCACTAGTGCTACAACCCAGGGCGTGACTCGGAATCTCAGTGAAGCGCACCTCCGAGGGTGCATACACACCCTCGTGCAGCGCTTCGGAGGTCCGATCAACTGCAACGTCTCGTCCTCGATGGGGTCAACACGCCTCTACTGCCGGGCTCCCGCGGCTGATTCTTCGATGCGCCGCGGACCTACGGGCTGACGGTTCGTACCAGGCTATGAAGGCTGATCAGCCGCGCACTGCCAACTCCGCGCTGGGGCCGCGGCGGGCGCGAGACGGCCACAGCCGGGTGGGTGGACGTTGTCTGAAGATGCAAACATCTTACCGCACGCAGCCGACGCCGAACAGACTGGTGCCCCGGGCCGCGGGCGCTTACAACGCCTTCTCTGCCTCCAGGAGTGCCCGCCGTGCCCGAACGTGCAACGTCCTCCTCCCGTGCCCTCGCTCTGCGGCGTCTGACCAACCACCCCGCGCTGGCCGACATCGTACCCACGCTGGCGCCACGAACGCTGGCGCGCCTGTTCGACACCGTCGGGCTGCACGATGCCGGACCGCTGATGGCCATCACCCCGGCGCCGCTCCTGGCACGGGCCCTCGACGAGGCAGTGTGGGTGGAGCACGCCACCGGCACCGCCTTCGACCCCGACGCGTTCGTCGACTGGCTCGAGGTCTGGCTGGAAGAAGGTGACGCCTTCACCGTCGACCGGCTGCAGGCGCTGGACGAGGACATGCTGGCGCTCGTGCTCCGCCCGCTGCTGGCGGTCGATGACAGCACCGTGGGCGGCTTCGAACGCTCGCCGGCGGAGGAGGACGGCATGGGCACTGCCGAGACCGGCAGCAACCTGCCCTCCCTGACCGTCGGCCCGTTCACGGTTACCGCGGCGCTGGAGGACGAGTGGGACGTGGTGTCACGAGCCCTGACTGCATTCGCCGAACACGCCTACGATCTGTTGCTGATGCTGCTGGCGCGGCTGTGTATGGACGACTCGCGGCTGGAGGGCGAAGCGGGCAGCAGGGGGCACGCCGCAGACGCGGCCGGCGCCCGCGAACAGCGGCGCGAGCGCGCCGGTTTCGTACCCCGTGCCAGCGCCCAGGCGTTTCTCGCCGAGGTGCGCAGCCTGACGTCATCCGCCATCGTAGCCCTGGAAGCCTATGACCCGGAGACGGCGCGCCATCTCTCGCGCCTGCAGAACTCGCCGCCGGCGACCGACCGCGAGCCGTCCGGGGGCGCTGAGGAGGCGCCGCACCAGTGCGATGACGGCAGGACCGGCCTGGCTGCCGGCCAACCGGCAGCAAGGTCGGCCGCCGACGCAGAGATCTGGTCTCTGCTGGAGCAGGCCGGCGTGGTCGAGAAGCAGCCGCCAGCCGGGCTGCTGGCCGCACCGGATGCGCCTGCGTGCCTGCTGCAGCAACGGCTGGACCCCCTGGCGGCGGTCGCGCCCGGAGCTCTGGCTGGACCCGGCTCGGAGCTGGCCTATCTGGCCAACGTGCTGCTGGCGGTGGACGTGCTGCCCGAGGAGTCCGGCGAGGACGCCGCCCGCGACCTGGCCTTCGCGACGGTCAACCTCGGGCTCGAGCTACTGGAGGCGCGTGGCGAAACCGCCGACCTCGAGGCTCCCCCCGGCCTGGTGCGCGCCTTCATGCTGGCCTGGCACACGCTGCTGGGCATGCCGCGTGCGGTCGCGCGCGCCGTCGACACCGGCATAGCCGCGCCGCGCACGGTGGCGTGGCTGGGGTCGCGAGCGTGGCTGCGGGAGCAGATCGACGAGAGTCAGCAGGACCTGCACCGCGCGGTGCGAGACGGCGACACCGAAGCCGCGCGCGAAGCCCTCGCTCTGCTGTCACTCGCCCTCGATACCGACGCCTGCCGCGGCGCCGCGCATCTGCTCGGACCCATGCCACGATTTCCGTGCGCCCTGGAAGGGGGCGCCAAAGAGGACGCCCGATGGTTCCGCAGCATCGCCGACCTGGAGCGGGTCGCCGTTTTGCTGCGCACGCTGTAACCGCACCCGCATCGAGAGCGGCGGCTGCCGCGTTCGCTGCATCGAGGGCTGCTGAGGTATACGGCCGGGACGCCGGCTTCATCCATCGCTTGCACACACGCCGGACAGGCCGGTCGGCTCGGAGCAACCCCAGTCGGTGTAAGCCCCGCATTTCTGGCTGCATTCACGCCGTTGATTTCAGCATGCAGGCCTCGTTGTCCCACACCTGTCCCAGTTCCGGCCGGAGTAGAAAGGAAACTCAAGCCACTGGTCAAGCTAACCGAGCAATGCATCAGTTTTAACGGAATAAACGTCTGATAGTAACTGTGATTGTCACCACGTGATCTCAGCACGGTGAACCCAATCTCGTCATCGCCGCGAGTCGTAACAACCCTCCCGATCCGCCGAGTCGATGTACCGTATGCGATCGAGCCCTACCTCACCATGATCCAATAAGGAGACGCGTCCAGAAACGAAGACGTGATCGTTTGCGCAGTCGACGATTGGATCAAGCGGAAGCGTGTCCTCTATCAGCACAGTTATTGAGGAAGCAGCATCAGCCGCCATGGCATGCTCGTTGGTGAGGTAGAGCAGCAGGCCTCCTGAACGTTGCAGCCAACCAAACACTTCAACCTGACTTCCTGAATACTCTTCGGGATTCGCGATCAGCTTTACGAGGCTCACAGCACGGTAACCCTCACCATGACTCAGCGTAGCTATGGAAAAACATAGGATGACGACTAGAAGCTTCCGCACCACGGTTAATTACCCCCACCGACTACGAACATGTTTCCACTTGGCGCCACCACCAAGGGCTCAGCAACTCCCGGTCGTTGAAAGTATATGACGACGTCCGCACCACCAGCTCCAAACACTCCCAGCGTCTCATGCCCGTGGACGAACCTGCTACCTTGAGCAGCACGATCCGCTCGCTGTCCTGGGAACTCTCACCCCCGAGGCTCCCGGGAATGTTCGGCGCACTCAGCTGCCCGAACAGACTGCCGCCGGAGCCTTCGAAGGTATCCGCCGACATGAACCCACTCGGGTCCACAAAACTGAGCGGCGAGTTCAGCGTGTAGCTGTAACGATTGTAACTCTGTGAGAACGCCGGAAACTGCACAATCGGATCGGCTGAAACGAACCGCCCGATCCGCGGGTCGTAGACCCGCCCGTTCATGTGCACAAACCCCGTCCGGTTCAGCATCTCGTGGTCCGTGAACCCCCGCGGGCTGAGTTCGTCCTCCGAGGCGAGCAGCGCTGTCGTGCTCGCGGCCGTGATGTCCGAGACCCAGGTCTTCTCCCGCCGGCCGCCGAACCCATCGAAGCTCACCCGCTCCACCACCGTCGCACTCGACGACGAGATCGCGTCCACCGACCCCAGATGGTCCCGGTGCAGAAACCGCCACAGCGCCGACACCGTGCCCGTCACCGGGGTGCGCCGGATGTACTGCACCACCGGCGACACCGCCAGCCGCTGAATCAGGCTGTAGGTTCCCCCCGCCGCCGGCCGCACCTGGCCGGCCGCACCTCCTCGTAGGCGCCGAGATAGGTCGTCACCGCCGACTTCTGCACTCCGCCTGCGTCCCACGACTCCCGGCCCAGGTAGCGGTCCCCGTCCGGCGCATACCAGAACTCGTCCCGCGCCGTCGGCGTCGCCGTCGTCGACGACGTCCCCACCGTGATCTTCGTGACGTTGTTGCGACCGTCGTAGGACAGATACGTGTCGTTGCCCGTCGCCGCTACGCACCACGACAGGAGGCTCGGCTAGACGTATTCGACTACATCGAACGCTTCTACAATCGACGTCGCCCCCATGGGGCGGCAGGAAGGATGAGTCTCCTCGAGTGCGAAGCGAAACTCTTAACCAAACTGCTCACTGAATCGGGGGGCGAACCAGCCGGATCAACCGTTGTCGCCATCCTTCCGAGCTGCAGATGGGGTTGTCAAGCGCTCCTTGACTCGCTTTAGCGCGAGGAACACGGCATACGGGAAAACCAGCACAGCGACAATCACGACTGTCCCCCCGAGTACAGCGTACCCGACAGTTGTGAGCCAGTAGCCGATCATGCCTACCAACCAACACGTCGCACCAATCAGGAACGGTTTGAAGCGCTTTGGTATCATTCGCAAGTCACGCGGCTCTCGCATTGCTGAACCCCCAGGACGACACCGCCTCCCACCCCAACCAGGCCCTTGACACCTCCGACACCACCATCGCTCACATTCAATGAACCGCCCACAGAAACGTCGCCTATGCCAATCCGACCGAAGACGCCTGTCGAGTTGACAGTTCCCGTGGTAAGGGGAGCCGATACCGAGATGGATCCTTCTGCGCCAACACCAAGAAACAACCCTAGTCCCACTCGTCCACAGGTTGTCTGTACTCTACACACCTCGAATCTAAATGGATCCATAAGGAATCCGGTCGACTTCGAGGCGCCGAAGACTCCGAAGAAACCTTCGCCGCCCAGCTCGATTGAAACCTGCAAAGCCTTAGGTCCGAATCCATCGAATAAATCTGAGTTAGTACCGCCTGTGGTCGCCGCACATTCCAGAGGGGCTGGGCACGAAACCTTACCACTTGCGACTGCCACGGCCCCACACCCCGCCGGTGACGAGCATCCGTCTCCCGGCGGCCTGGCTGGTGCTACCGGCGGAGTCGCCACCGACGGTGCCGGCAAACGCCCGCCGTTATCGACCCAGTCGTTCAGCCACGGGAGGCCGTTCTCCACCGCCAGCATGTTGAGCAGCACGATCCGCTCACTGTCCTGGGAACTCTCGCCCCCGAGGCTTCCGGGAATGTTCGGGGCACTCAGCTGACCGAACAGACTGCCGTCGGAGCCCTCGACGACGTCCGACGACATGAACCCACTCGGGTCCACCAGACTCAGCGGTGAGTTCAGCGTGTAGCTGTAGCGGTTGTAACTCTGTGAGAACCCCGGAAACTGCACGATCGGATCGGCTGAGACGAACCGGCCGATCCGCGGGTCGTAGACCCGCCCGTTCATGTGCACGAACCCCGTCCGGTTCAGCATCTCGTGGTCCGTGAACCCCCGCGGGCTGAGTTCGTCCTCCGAGGCGAGCAGCGCTGTCGTGCTCGCGGCCGTGATGTCCGAGACCCAGGTCTTCTCCCGCCGGCC
>JAVJTA010000015.1:0-475927 GCA_040219135.1 Pseudomonadales bacterium
GCTCGTCAGCTTCATGGAGTATGATCTGGGCTTCTTCGACCAGGATCAGGATCGGGTGGAACCCGCAAAGAACCCGTTTACACCGAAAGTGTTACCTATGTCTTCGGTATAAAACGTAACCCATGTCTCCGGGTTGCACCGAGAGAAAGTGGCTCCGCCTGCTGGGCTCGAACCAGCGACCCGCTGATTAACAGTCAGCTAGTGATACGTTGCATTTCTGATTCATGTCAGCGTGTTTGAGCATTCTACGGGCCCCACTCCGCAAGCTGCATGGGGTCGTTCTCGCCTCCGGACCCGAGGTACCTTACAGTGGCATCAGCTCCCAGGAGCCCGGATGACCCACACCCTCCGCCACTCCACCACCGTCGCCGGTATCGGCGAGACCCCCTATTACAAGCGCGGTGAGTCCCTCGACCCCGAATTCAAGCTCGCCCTGAAAGCCATCCTCGCCGCCTGCGAAGACGCCGGCATCTCCCCCACCGATATCGACGGCTTTGCCTCCTACAGCAACGACCGCAGCGATCCGTCCCGGCTCGCGGCAGCGCTAGGCTGCAAGGAGCTGCGTTTCGCCAGCATGCAGTGGGGCGGCGGTGGGGGTGGCGGCTCGGCGGCGGTGGCGAACGCGGCGGCCGCCATCGCCGGTGGGCTGGCGGAGTGCGTGGTGGTGTTCCGGGCCCTCGCCCAGGGCCAGTTCGGGCGCTTCGGCCAGGGGCCGCGGCGCAACACCATCGCCGGCGAGTTCGCCCACACGGTGCCCTACGGGCTGATGTCGCCGGCGCAGATGTTCGCCATGAAGGTGGTGCGCTTCATGCACGAGCACGGGGTCGAGCAGTCGGCGCTGCGGGCCGTGGCGCTCGCTGCCTACCACCACGCCCAGAACAACCCCCGCGCGGTGATGTACGGGCGGCCTCTGGACGAGGCGGCCTACGATGCCTCGCGCTGGATCGTCGAGCCGTTCCACCTCTACGACTGCTGCCTGGAGAACGACGGTGCCGCCGCCCTGGTGCTGGTGGCGGCGGACCGCGCGGGCGAGTTTCCTCACCCGCCCTGCTACCTGATGGGCGCGGTGGCGGGCTCCCAGCATCGCGCCGGAGCATCGGTACACAACGCGCCGCTCTATGCGACCTCGACGTTCACCACCCTGGCGCCCCGGCTTTACGAAATGGCCGGGGTCCGCCCCGGGGATGTGAACGTGCTGCAGAGCTACGAGAACTTCACCGGCGGGGTGCTGATGAGCCTGGTGGAGTTCGGCTTCTGCGAACCCGATGCCTGCAACGAGTTCTTCGTCAAGGAGCGCTTCATCGCGCCGGTTGGCGAGCTGCCGCTCAACACCAGCGGCGGCAACCTGGCCGAGTGCTACATGCACGGCCTGGGGCTGAACCTCGAGGCGGTGCGCCAGATCCGCGGCACCTCCACCAGCCAGGTGCCGAACGCGAACGTTTCCATGGTGATCTCCGGGCCCATGGTCACCCCGGTGAGCGCCTGCATCTTCGGCGGGTCGAGCACGCTGTGAGCGCTTACTACCTGAATCCCGGTCTGCCCCAGCCGCAGCCCTCGCCGGACGGGCTGGACGCGCCGTTCTGGGCCGGACTCGCCGAGGAACGGATACTGATCCAGCGCTGCCGCGCCTGCCGCGGCTGGCAGTGGGGGCCGGAGTTCGTCTGTCATCAGTGCCTGGCCGACGAGCTCGCCTTCGAGCCGGTGCCGGGCGAAGGCGTCATCTACAGCTACGAGCGGGTCTGGCATCCGGTGCATCCCGCACTCAAGGACCAGGGCCCGTACCTGATCGTGCTGGTGGAACTGCCCCAGGCCGGCGGCGTGCGGCTGGTGGGCAATCTGCTGGGGGATCCGCATCAGGCGGTGGTCATCGGTGCACCGGTGACCGCCGTATTCGAACATCATCGCGACGCCGAGCCGCCGTTCACGCTGCTGCAGTGGACGGCCGCCGGCTGAGTCATTTCCGGGAGGAACCGTCATGTCCGAAGCCATAGTCGACCCCGCCAACCGCTGGCGCCAGGAGACCCCGGGCAGCGCCGACTGGCCGCGCTCGCCGCGTCCGGGGGCTGCCAACAAGTACTTCATGGTCTCCGCCGACTGCCACGCCAACGAGCCCCACGACTTTCTGGTCAGCCGCATCGAGGAGAAGTACAAATCGCGCCTGCCGCGGGTGGAGACGGACGAAAACGGCGAGAAGTGGCAGGTCACCGAGGGTTACCGGCCGGTGCGGCTGCGCTTCAAGCAGCCGCTGGAAGGCGAGGACGGCCGCCGCAATGGCTCCGGCGCCACGCCCGAGGAGCGCTTGGCGGACATGGAACTCGACGGCATCGACGCCGAGGTGATCTTCCCGAACAAGGGGCTCGCCATGTGGGCGACGCCCGATCCGGTGTTCGCCATGGCCCAGTGCCGCTGCTGGAACGACTGGGCCTGGGAGACCTTCGGGCCCTACAACGACCGCATGTCGCCCATGGCCTGCCTGGCCACCGGCGACCTGGAGGGCTCCATCGCCGAGATCGAGCGCGTGGCGAAGCTCGGCTTCCGCGGCCTCACCCTGCCGAGCAAGCCCATCTTCGGGGCCCACGACGTGCAGCAGCCGAACTACAACCTGCCCATGTTCGACCCGCTGTGGGCGGCGATTCAGGATGCCGACCTGCCGATCACGTTTCATGTCTCCACCGGGCGCGACCCGCGCGCCGCCAAGGGCAACGGCGGGGCGGTGATCAACTACGTCTCGCACTCGCTCTCGCCCACCATCGAGCCGCTGGCGAACCTGTGCGCTTCCGGCGTGCTGGAGCGCTTTCCGAAGCTGCGCTTCGCCACCATCGAGGCCGGCATCGGCTGGGTCGCCTGGGTGCTCGCCGCTATGGACGAGGCCTACCTCAAGCACCACATGTGGGTGCAGCCGAAGCTGAAGGCGCTGCCTAGCGAGTACTTCCGCGCCCACGGCTTCGCCAGCTTCCAGGAGGACGAGCCGGGCCTGCACGACGCCCAGCTCCACAACCTCGCCGACAACTTCATGTGGGCCAACGACTACCCGCACCACGAGGGCACCTGGCCGCATTCCGCCGCCGCCATCGAGCGGACCATGGGGTTTCTGACGGACGAGGAGCGGGGGAAGATTCTCGGGGGGAACGCGGCGCGGTTTTTCGGGTTTGAGGTGCCGGAGGGGTATCGGTGATGGAGGCAGATTGATATGACGACCAGCGCAGCATTCACCGACATCTCGCCCCACGGCATCTGGGTTCTGGTCGATGAGGAGGAGATCTTCCTCCCGTACGAGTCCTTTCCGTGGTTCAGGACGGGCTCAGTGGAAGCGGTGTTCAACGTCGAACGGCAGTCACCGGGCCATTTCTACTGGCCTGACCTGGACGTGGATCTGGGTATCGACTCCATGCGCCATCCGGAGCGGTATCCGTTGACGTCGGTAGAGGTGCGCGACTAGCGCCGGCGTTTGCCTGCGTTGGACGGCACAGCATCTATCCTGCGCCTCTTTGCGGGCCCGCCAAACGCCCAATCCTATACGCCATTGACGCACTACGTCATTGACTTATACTCAAGTCCGTGAGATTCGAGTGGGACGACGCCAAGGATCGTAGCAACCAGCAGAAGCACGGCTTGTCGTTCTCTGAGGCCATACAGCTCTTTCAAAGCGGGCAGGACTATCTAGAGATCTTCGACGTTGCTCATTCGCAAGAAGAAGATCGCTTCATCGCAATCGGTGAGCTTCACCGCGGAGTCGCGGTGGTGATCTACACAGAACGAGATGAAGATGTTGTTCGCATCATCGGAGCCCGCATGGCGACGAATCGAGAGCGCGACCGTTTTCGGGAACACATGGATCAATACAGATGAGTGACATCCCAGAAATTTCAGACGAGCAGTTTGGGAAAGCTATACCGGCGAAGATCAGGGCCCGGCTTTCGCGGGAAGGCGTTGCCTCTGGGGATGACATCGCTGCACTGAGACGATTCATCGGGCTTAGCCAGGCGGAGTTCGCTCGTGCAATGGAGATCAGTGTTCATACCTTGCGGAATTGGGAACAAGGTCGGCGGAAGCCCGACGGGCCGGCTCTTGCGCTGCTAAGAATTGCAGCGCGCCATCCAAGGATCATTAGAGAGAACCTTGATTCTGCTGCGTAGTGCCGTCCAACAATGGCGATGCAGCGACCGTCCAAACCGTCACTGAAATTGCTTTCGCAATCTGGCCGCCGGCTTGCTCGGCTTCTGATCGCCGGCGATTTGTCGCATTTGCAACGAATCGCCCGGGTCGAACACCGCAAACGCCGATAGCCACTGTCCGCTCCCTCCTTCGAAAACCCTCATCGAAGATTGGTCATCCAGGGCTCGCCGTTCTGACAGTATAGGACTATAGTCATGACCATAGTCATATCTGAGATCTCCACGATGGACATCATCAAGGCCTCGGAATTCAAGGCGAAGTGCCTGAACCTCATGGATCAGGTCGCCGCGACGGGCGAGGAGCTGATCATCACGAAGAATGGCAAGCCGATCGCGAAGCTCGTGCCGGTGGCCGCTTCCTCGAATCTGCTCGGCCTTCATGCGGGCCTGATGGATATCTCCGGCGACATCGAGTCCCCAATCGAGGTCGACTGGGAAGCCGCCGGGTGATTCTCCTGGATACCCACGTGCTGCTCTGGGCGGACCAGGACAGCGAACGGTTGGGTAGCGAGACGCGTCGCACGGTGGATTCCGCCTTCGCCGAGAGCGGGGTCGCGGTAAGCGCGATCGCTTTCTGGGAGATTGCGATGCTCAGGCAGAAGGCGCGATTGAAAACGTCGTTGGATCTTGCCTCGTGGCGCCGAGACCTGCTGACCGCGGGCCTGGTCGAGTTGGCAGTCGATGGGGCAACGGGCATCGAGGCGACCCGCCTCGAGCAGCTCCATGGCGATCCCGCGGATCGGATCATTCTGGCGACCGCGATCCGGAACGGCGCCACGCTGCTGACCGCAGACCAGCGCCTGCTTGACTGGCCCGGCACTTTGCCCCGCCAGGACGCGCGGAACTAGCAGGCATCAGTCTCCATCCCCAGAGCGGGATTGGAAACGACTCGCCGCGCTCCACGACCCCCTAGAGACCGTCAGCTGACGCGCTGTCGAAGTCCCTATCTGTCTGAACCGCTTGTGCGCGAGTTCGACGCGACGCTTCTCGCACCCGGCCCTTCAGGTCCTCCCGCTCCAGCGCGCGTGCATACCGACGTACGGCCTCGCGAATCACCCCGCTGCGCGAGATATCCAGTCTGGATGCCAGGCGGCCGAGGAGGCTGTCTAGTTCGTCGTCCACCCTGAAGGTGATGGTTTTCATCTGCGTCGACCTTCATCTGCCAGACGCGGTTGTTGCTTCCTGGCAACCTGTTCAGTTTTTCCGAAAGGCATTTTGCGCTGATTTAGAGAATTCCGCTTAGAAACGATGGCGGATGCTGCGGTGCGCTACACCGCCGGCGCAGGCAACCGGCCCGCAACGAGAAACACCTCCCGCGCATAAGCCACCACCTCGTGCGCTCCGCGCTCCCGCCAGGTCACGCGCTCGGCGGAGGTTTCGCAGGTCCACGGCGCCTGCGCGCGCGGCGACTTGTCGGCCAGGGCCGATGGCCCGAACAGGGCCGCATTCAGCCCGCGTTCCGGATCCCGCGCCGAGGTGAACGTGAACGCCTCGACCGCGTGCTCGCGCATCGCCGTGCCCAGCGCCTGGGTCGCGGTGTAGTCGACGGGCGAGGTCAGCGCCGCCGCGTGGGCCGAGAACGGCGGCTGCTCCAGACGTAGTCCCCGGGCCGTGCGAAAGCGCGCCCGGAAGGCGGTGTGGCGGGTGAGCAGGGGCGCGGGAAACGGCGTCGCCGGGCCGGCGGCGAACACGAACCGATAGTAGGCTGCCTCGGCGAGCAGGGCCGTGCGGTGGATCGAGCCGTAGAACAGGCTCGGCTCGAAGCGGCCGCCGAAGCGCGAGCCGTGGCGCAGCGGCGGGTAGCGGAACGGCGTGGCCAGCAGGTAGTGGAGCCCTTCGGTGCCGGGGCGTTGCGGTTTGGTCCGTTCCAGCAACTGTTCGAGGGCCGCCTGTTCCTCGAGGGTGTCGACCAGGGCGTTGGTGGCGATCTCCTCCTGGCTTTCCACCATGCGCCAGAGGGTGCCGGTCAGGGTGGCGGGTTCTGTCTGTCCGGCGCAGGCTCGCCAGATGTCGCTCATCGCGCGCGGCTCACCGCTTGGCGTCCGCAGCGATCAGAGCTTGCCGCGGATGGCGTCGACGTAGGCGAGCACTTCGGTGAGCCCGGTCACCTGGCGGATCTGCTCCCGCGGCACGCCCCCGGTGTGATGGTTCTCGGTTTCCATCCAGTGCTGCATGGCCTCGGCGTCGCCGCCCACCAGCGCGAACAGCGAGCGGTACAGTCGGATCAGCAGGGCTGCGAGCTCGCCCGGCTTGCTGTCCGGGTCGATACCGCGGCGCAGGCTGGTGCGGTCGCGGCCGACCACGGCGCCGATCTCGGTCTGGGTCAGACCGAGCGCCTTGCCGGCGCGCAGCGTGGCCCTGGTCAGGGTCTGATCGAGGGCGGGGGCGGTGCTGACGGCGGAACGCATGGTCGGGTCCGGATGAGCATTTGCGTCATATTGGGCAAAATATGATGCATTTGCAACATAGATTCGCGCTCTGGAGAGCGCTCCTACGGAGCAGGAGGCGGCGGCGATTCGGCCGCTACGAGGTCATCAACACCGTCTCCGTCGCCCGCCAGCAGTGCCAGGCGGCCGCCGACCGCCAGGGTGCCCAGCGCGCACCGTACTCGCCGAGTTCCTGGGGCGTCAGCGGCCGGCCGACCAGCTTCTCCGCGCCCTTGCGCACGCCGAGGTCGTCCACCGGCAGCACGTCGGGTCGGCCGAGGGAGAAGATCAGGTACATCTCCACCGTCCAGCGCCCCACGCCGCGCACTTCGGTGAGGCGTTCGATGATCGCCTCGTCGTCCAGGCGCGCGATGCTGCGCTGCTGGGGGATCACCCGGTCGAGGCGCCTCATAGCGATGTCGCGGATCGCGGCGATCTTCTGGCGCGACAGGCCGGCGCCGCGCAGGCGTTCCACCGGCGTGTCGAGGATGTCCTCGGGCGTGGGATGGCGCCGGCCATACAGGGCCATCACCCGGGCGTAGATCGTCCCCGCCGCCTTGCCGGAGAGCTGCTGGTAGACCACGGCGCGGATCAACGCCTTGTAGGGGTCCTTGAAGCGCTCGAATTTTTCCGGGAACGGCTCGTGATTCGGGACGTGCCGGCGCATGGCCGGGCACACGCGCATCAGGTGGCGCTCGGCGTCGCCGAGCGGGCGGGACGCGGTTTGTGCCGGGGTGGACGGGTCCAAGGCGGGCACGATCCTGTTGTCGGGGGTGAGGCAGGATCATAACCGGGCCCGGCACTGCGGTCCCCGGCCGGACTTCCGGGCGTCAACTCATGCGCAGAATCACCCGGTCCCAGCTGCCCACACTCACTTCCGGGGAGAATCCTGACGCTTCGACGCCGCGCAGGAAGTCGTCGCAGTGCTTGTTCATCCAGCGCCGCGCGTCGTACGAGTTTCCCTCGACGATGCTGTCGAAGATCTTCTGGTGAGACGCCAGCAGCCGCTCGCCGGCGACGGGAACGACTTCGAAGATGGCGTGAAAGACCGCATAGAAGATCAGCCCGAGCGGTTCCAGCGCCAGCACCAGGGCGGTGTTGCCGGACCCCTGAGCGATCAGCTGCATGAACTCCAGATCGACCTGGGTCAGATCGTCGGGATCGTTCAGCACGTCTCTCGTTCTGGCGAGATTCGCCTGCAGCTTGTCTTTGATCTCGTCGGTGGCGTGAATGGCGGCGAGTTCGGCCGCTGTCGAGTACAGCAGCTGACCCATCATGTGCACGTCCTGAAACGTTACGTCGTGGAGGACGAGGGCGCGCCCCATCATGCGGGCCAGCCCTTCGTGGGGCGGCCGCTGCACGATGAGCTTCTTGCCTTCCCGGCGCACCAGGCCGTTCTGCTCCAGAACCCGCAGGCCCTCGCGCAGCGTGGAACGGTGCACGTTGAACTGGTCGGCCAGCTTCTGCTCGATGGGGAGAACGAAACCGGGCGGCAGCGTGCCGTCCAGGATCTGCCCGGTAATCGCTTCCGCCAGTTGGCGATAGGCAGGCTCACGGTCGAGCGGATTGAACTGCGCGACGGATGGCTTGTCGGGTGGCTTGTTCGATTGAGGCATGCGTGTCCGGTGTGCGGTTGAGTGCGTAAAGTCGTCGGCAGAGGGAGCCGCTGAGCGTGCTGGCGGTCAGTTTCCCAGGTGGTGCAGAAACCAGTCTCGCGCCGCGCTGCTGGTGACCTCGAACTGCTCGACGTACGACTGGTAGTGGTCACCCTTGATGAGCACGAGCTGCTTGGGCTCCCGGGCCAGTGCGTAGGCATCCAGGGCGAGGCCGGTGGGCGTGGACACGTCTTCGGTAGCCGCAATCATGAGCATGGGCGTCGGACTGATGCGCTTCATGTAAGGGGTGACATCGTACTCCAGCAGGTATTCGAGCGTCCTGATGGTCACCTCGTTCTTCCAGTTCACGTCGGGATGGCGCGCGGCCTGAGCGTGGTAGTAGTCGTACGTTCGCCGTCCCGGAAAGATGCACGGATCCTCGGGATTCGGCGCGCAGATCGGTGCCGTCCCCGGCGTGTTGCCGGCCGCCCGGGAAACCCGATCCGCCTCGATCATCTCGTACAGGGTGTCGATCTGCTGCAGGGGCATCAGCTGAACGATGTTCTCGTACCCGGCGATCAGCGGTACCTGGCACACAACGCAGCCGATCCGGGGATCGAGCGCCGCGGCCGCGAGGGCCGTCCCGCCCGAGTAGCTGGTGCCCCACACGCCGATGCGATCGCCGTCCACTTCCGGTCGGCTGCGCAAAAAACTCACCGCGGCGCTGTAATCGCGCCGCTGCGCCACGGCGTCGAGATCGTGCCTCGGCAGACCGTCGCTCTCGCCCGTCGTGCGGTTGTCGTAGACCAGAACCGCCAGCCCGGAAGCCACGAAACACTCGGCGTATTCGAGCAGGCCCATTTCCTTGGTGCCGGCGAACCCGTGACTCATCGCCACCGCTGGCGCCGGGGTTGCCGGGCTTTCCGGCGTGAACAGAATGCCGCGCAGGGTGCACCCCTCGGCATCGAACTCGACGGCTTCCCTTTTCATGGAATGGCCCCTCTTCGTTGAGGCGGCCGATTGCGCCGCCTCGCTTGGTTGTTGATAATCCGACAATCCTGCAATTTAGAGAGAAGGTGCGGCGGTGTCAAAGGCAGATGAGGAATCGAACAGGGCGTTGGAGGATCGGCAGTGGCAACGCTTTCGGGTGACCCGCCACGACCACTGGCTGCGGGTCCGCATTGCCGCCCCGCCCATGAACCTGATCGACTGGCCGATGCTGCACGATCTGGATGCGCTGAGTCGGCAGCTCGAGCAGGAGAGCACGCTGTCCCTCGTCTCTTTCGAAAGCGACCTGCCGGGCTACTTCATCGCCCACGCCGATCTGAACCTGTTTCTCGAGCCGCCGCCGGAGGACCAGCCGGCGCTGTCCGACTCGCCGGTGGCGGTGTTCATGCGGTTTCGTCGGCTGCCGCAGCTCACCGTCGCCGGCATCGCCGGCCGGGCCATTGGCGGTGGTCTCGAATTCGCCCTTGCCATGGACCTCGTGGCCGCAGATAAGTCACTGTCTAAAATGGGTTTTTTCGAAGGCCATCTGGGCACGGTGCCGGGTGCCGGGGGGACCTGGGCGGCACCCGAGCGGGTCGGCCGGGGGCGGGCACTGTATCTGCTGCTCGCCGGCGAGGAGCTCGATGCGGAGACCGCGGAACGGTTCGGATTGATCGACCACGTCGTGGAGCCTGGCGGTATGGCGGCGTTTCTCGAGCGGCTCGCCGGGCGCGTGGCCGCCTTGCCTGCGCCGGTAGTCGCCCAGACCAAGGAACTCGTCACGGCCCATCTTGCGGTCGCCGATGTCGACGCGGCCGCCGGTCGGGAGTCCGCCGCCCAGCGCGCGCTCGAATCCCGGCTGCCCGGCGAGGCGCGCCGGCGCATGCAGCGCTTTCTGAGCCTCGGCGGCCAGGATCCCGCCTGGGAGGCCGAGCGGATGGCCGACATGCTGCCGCGATTGGGCGACGGTTGACGGTGTCTTTCGGGGCAGGGTTGTGTTGATTGTCGGATAATCCTATGATCCGAACACCATAACCGGGGAGAGGTGGTCATGATCCAGGGGGTCAGGTTTGCGCTAGCTGGGATGCTCGGCATCCTTGCCATGGCGCCGCTGCCGGCAGCGATCGCTGCAGAGCAGGCGGTGCTCGAGGAAATCATCGTCACGGCGACGCGGCGGCAGACGGACCTGCAGTCCACGCCCATTTCCGTCGCCAGCTTCTCCGGGGACACCCTCAAGGAACTCGGCATCGACGATCTGCGCGACGTCAGCCAGTTCGTCGCCGGCGTATACGTCGGTGAGTCTGCGGGCGCCGGATCGTCGCCGATCACCATTCGCGGCGTGGGCGACAACCAGCTGGGGCTGGGGGGCGATTCGTCGATTGCCATCTACATCGACGGCGTCTATCTGGGCCGCCCCTACGCCAACATGTTCGACCTGCTGAATGTCGAACGGCTGGAAATCCTCAAAGGCCCCCAGGGCACCCTGTACGGCCGCAACGCCACGGGCGGCGCCATCAACATCATCACCACCACGCCGGACGAGCAGGCGCGGGCCTACGGCGATCTGCGGCTGGCCGAGTACGATTCGCGAAGGGCGCGGCTGGGACTTTCCGGTCCGCTCAGTGACCAGGTGTTCGGCGGGCTGGCGGTGTCCTGGTCCGAGCGCGACGGCTACGTGCGCAATCTCGTGGACGGCAAGGACTACAACGGCGAAGACACCCTGAACGTGCAGGCGGAACTCCGGTTCCTGCCGAACGACCGCACCGAGATCCGCTGGCGGGCGGACGGTGGCTACAACGATGCGACCCTCGTGTTCCTGCCCTTCTACACGATCACCGATCCGGCCCTGTTCCCGTTCGTACCCGGCAGCAGCGTGGCCTTCGAAGACGACGGTTCCAACGATACCGACGTCACCGCCATCAACAGCCTGCCGCCGTATGAAGACCGGGACTGGATCGGCACGTCGCTGACCGTCGACTACGAGGCCGGCTGGGGAACGTTCCGGTCCATCACGGCGTATCGCGAGAACAACATGGAGGAGAGCACCGATGCCGATGCCTCACCCTTCGATCTGGCGGTCTACGAGCTGGAGGAGAATCAGGATCAGCTCAGCCAGGACCTCATCCTGATCGGCGAACCGCGGGGGCGGTTCAGCTGGATCGCCGGCGCCAACTACTACCGCGAACAGACCGACGGCTTTCAGCGCACGGAAATCGGCGCCTTCGGCCCCGGCGTGTTCGTGTCGGCCACCGGCAGCAACGAGACCGAGGCCTACGCCCTGTATGTCGAGGGCACCGTCGACCTCACGGAGCGCCTCTCGCTGGTGGCCGGTGTGCGCTACAGCGACGAGACCAAGAAATATGGCTTCAGCCAGACGAGCTTCGGGCTCGACAACATCAGCCCCGTCGGCGGCAAGATCAGCTTCGACGCCACCACGCCCAAGGTCGTGCTCCAGTACCAGGCCTCCGACGAGATCTTTCTCTATGCGAGCGCCAGCAACGGCTTCAAGAGCGGCGGCTTCTCGGCGATCAACCCGGTGGCCCTGGCGACCAGCTCGCCGCCGGGTCATCCGGACCGGTTCGGCCAGGAGGACGTGTGGGCCTACGAAATCGGGGCCAAGACCGAGTGGCTGGAGAACACGCTGCGGCTGAACGTCTCCGCGTATCACTACGACTACGAGGATCTGCACACGAACGTCACCGATGCCATCGGCTTTGCGAAAGTCGTACCCGCCCCGAAGGCGGAGATCGATGGGGTGGAACTCGATGCCATGTGGTCGGTCACGCCGCGCCTGGCGCTGACCGCCAGTGCGGCCTACGTGGATGCGCAGTACGACTCCATCCTCACCTATCCCGACGGGCTCGGCGGCACCAAGGTCGACGATCTCCGCGGCAACCGGCTGCCGCGCTCGCCGAAGTCCGAACTCTCGCTGGGATTCGAGTATTCCCGGCCCATGCTGGACGGTGACGTGCTGCTGCGCGTCGACTGGCGGTTTTCCGACTCGGCCTACCTGACGGAGCTGAACGATCCCATCGACGAGCAGCGCGCCTACAACACCGGAAACATCCGTCTTCGCTACACGCCGGCCTCGGACAAGTTCGACCTGGAGGCGTTCGTCGACAACGTCGCCGACGAGCAGGTCCGGTCGCACTCCAAGCCGATTCTCGGCGCCGTGTACCGTGGCATGGTCACGCCGCCCCGGGTAGCCGGCGTCGAGTTCCGCTTCCGGCTCTGATCCGCACGGAGGGTTGGCATCATGGGTACGTGGGACGACCAACTGGCCATCGCCGATCTCATCCATCGCTACAGCCGGGCGGTGAACGACGGCGACGACCAGAGCCTGCGCGAGTTCTACACCGAAGGGGGGGTGTTCGCCGGTTTGACCGGAGAATTTCAGATCGACACCCAGTTCGACGCGTACGTGGAAAGCTTGAGCTCGATGCGAGCGGGCGCCTTCCCGAACCTGCGGCAGCTGGCGACCACGCCGGTCGTCGACGTGGACGGCGACCGGGCGGTGGCCCACACGCCGGTGCTGCTCCTGGCGACGCCGCCCGGCGGCGAGACGAAGCTGGTCAAGAGCGGCGTGTTGAGAGACGAACTGGTGAGGACGGAAGCCGGTTGGCGGTTTAAGCGCCGCGAAGCGCGGGTCGACGGCGTCCAGTGATGCGCTGGGTGCTGATCACCGGCAGCTGCAGCGGCATCGGCCTGGCGGTCGCAAGACACTACGCCGGCGCGGCAGACACCGGTGTCGTCGTCGCCGGTCTGACCCGCGAGGATCTCGATACAGCCCGCGGCCACATCGCCGCAGTCGAGCACCCCACGGCCACCGTGCGCTACCACCAGCTCGATGTCCGGCAGGAGGACAGCGTCCTCGGCCTTCGCAAGGCGCTGCAGAGCGCGGGCGTCGAGGTGGACGTCCTGATCAACTGCGCTGGCGTCATGCCGCCCTTCGAACCGGAACCGGCGGAGCCGGACTTCTTCTCCGTGGACCCGCAGACCACCGCCAGGGTGTTCGACGTCAACGCCCTCGGCATCCTGCGCACCTGTCAGGCGTTCGTTCCCGGAATGCTGGAGCACGGCTCCGGCCGCATCGTCAACGTCGCCTCCGAGGCGGCCTCGCTGCGGCGGATGCTCACCGACCCGTGGCCCTATGCCCTGTCCTACCGGGTTTCCAAGGTGGCGGTGAACGCGCTGACGGTGCTCCTCGCCCGGTCCACGGCAGGCACCGACGTGCTGGTCAACTCCGTGTGTCCGGGGTGGGTTCGCACCGCGATGGGCGGCACCTCGGCCCCGCTCGAACCCGAAGCCGCCATTGCCACGATCGTGCATCTCGCCGACCTACCGGCCGGCGGCGCCACCGGACGGTTCTTCAGCGAGATGCGTCGTTACGGCTTTCCGCAGGAACTGGAGTGGTGATTCATGTCGCGATCGACCCTCGAGGGTAAACACCTGCTGCTGATCGGCGGAGCCTCCGGCATCGGCCTCGCGGTCGCGCGCATGGCCCAGACCGAGGGCGCGATTCCTCTGGTGGTCGCACGTCGCGAGGCGAGCCTGACCGGGGCCCGCGAGGTGCTCGGAGACAAGGCTTCGATGTACGTCGCGGACCTCTCGGACCACGCGCGCATGGATGCCATCCTCGATCAGGTGGACCGGGTGGACCACCTGTTCTCGACGGCCGGCGCCTTTCTCGCCGAACCGACGATCCACGTCGACGAAGACGAGGCGCGATCGGTGTTCGAAGGGCGCTTCTGGTCCGTCGTGCGCCTGCTCCGCAAGGCCCTGCCGAAGATGCCGGCCGACGGATCGGTGGTGTTCATGTCCGGTACGGCGAACTGGCGGCCGGAAGGGTCTCCGATCGCCATGGCGACCCTCGGCGCGATCGAGAGCTTCGCGCGGGCCATGGCCGCCAAGCACGGCCCGATCCGCTTCAACTGCATTGCGCCTGGTCTCACCGACACGCCGTTTCTGCGCCAGTTTCTCGGCGACGACGCGACGTCGGTTCTGGCCGGCATGGCGGGCGCGACGCCCCTCGGCCGCTTCGGCACCGCCGAGGAGGTAGCGGACGCCGTGCTGTTCCTGATGCGCAACAGCTATGTGAACGCTGAAACGCTGAACATCGATGGCGGCGCACGCCTGGTGTGACGGCCGGGCGCGTGCTGCAACTCACGCCCCAGGATTGCGATCAATGAACGAAGAAGAGATTCAGCAGCGAATCGCTGCCCACGTGGCGCTCTACCAGCAGGACCCGGACTCGCGCCCGTCGACTGATATCCGGTATTCAGAAGTACACCTGATCCGCGTACACGCCGTCGGCTGCGGTGGACTCCGGCTCGCCCACCGGATAGGTCCAGATGTCGAACGGCTCCAGCCGATCGGCCAGCCGCTCGATGATCGGGTAGGACGGCGACGGCTCGGAGGTGAAGATCGACAGGTGGGTGTGGTCGTGGGCCGCGAGCCGGTCGCCCCAGTAGCCGAACAACTGCTCGAATTCCGCCTCCGCCCCCGGCGCGTAGCCGTAGTCGAGCACCAGGCCGTGGCGGGTCTCGGTGGTGTGGCCGTCGGTCTCCCGCAGCACCCGGATCTGTGCGCCCGAGGGCCAGACCCCGACCACGGCGTTCTCAGTCAGGCGCAGGTGCTGCCAGGTGTAGAGATCGGGCGCCCGTTCGAGGCGGGTGCGCAGGGCCTCGGTGGTGTAAGGCAGGAACATGGCTTCACGGCCGTGGGTGGTGTTCAGCAGTTCGACGATGCGCTCGGCGTCGTCGGGGGTGGCCGGCCGGCCGGGTGCCGGCGCGGCTGAGGATGACGCCGGCTGCGCCCGGATCAGCGCCCGCACCGGGGCGACCCGCCAGCGCGGACGGCCGGCAAACGCGTTCTGAATCGAGTGGTTGTCCCGCGCGGCGCAGGCGTAGTCGCCGTCCGCCGCCACCTCCGCCGGGTAGATCTCGTTCAGCTTGCGTACCAGGGCGCCCCACAGCCCCTTGCGCTGATGCTCCGCCGCCACCCGCAGATGGATGAAGTTCACCAGCCGATAGTGGCGGCCGCCGATCCGGGTGTGGTGCAGCGCGCCCCACTCCACGGCGGCGGGCTCGCCGTCCACCTCGGCCATCACGACGGTCGCGTCTTCCATAAGGCGCGCCGCGGCCAGGTAGTCGGCGCTGCGGTCGAAGGTGACCCGGGCGTCGCCCACCTCGATGGGCGCCCGCTGCTCGATTTCCGCCAGCGCCGGGCCGTCGGCCTCCGTCGCCTCGCGCACCGCCACGGTGAAGTCGTAGAGCCGCTGCCAGTCCATGGCCTGGACCCGATGCGGCGGCTTGGGTTCCACGGCGATGGTGAGCTGGTAGCGGGTGCTTTTGTCGGTGCTGAGCTCGACGGCGATCTCGTGCTCGTCGTCCCGGGTGACCTTGTCGATCGCAGTGTGGCCGACGCGCGTCGCCCAGCCGGACCAGGCGGTGCGCAGTTCGTCCTCGGTGGCCTCCGCCGGGGCTGCGAAGTGCAGGTCGTGCTCGTCGAGGGTGAGGCCGCGCATGTCGGAGTTCATCACCTCGAGATACCAGGCGAGCTGGCGGCCGGCGGGGGTGGTGAGGTTCATGGCGGCCTCGACCGGGTGCGCGGTAGGCAGGTGAGCATAGCGCGCTCGTGCACCCCATGCAGTTCCGAACCGCCGGGCTGGATGGTTCATCGCTGCTGCCTGCAGTCCCGGAAGCCGTCATGATCGGTTCTACAGGGTGCAGTCTCGGAACGAGATCTTCCCAACAGCCCGAGACGGGTGTGTAATGTGCATGTGTAAGAGCAAAGATATTGTGGAAGCTATGGCGCGAGTTCAATTGGTGATACCCGATCAGGATCGCGATCGCTTCGTCCACCAGGCTCGCCGCGAAGGTTTGTCGTTGAGCGCGTGGCTCCGGGCCGCCGCAGAGGATCGGATGCAGCGCCAGGCCCAGGCTGAGAAGTTCGAATCTGTGGAAGAACTGCGGGACTTCTTTGCCGAATGCGACGCCCGAGCCGGGGAGGGTCCCGAACCCGACTGGGACCAGCATCGTGCGGTGATCGACAGCTCGCGCCGCCGGGGCGCCGCCGACTCGTGATTTTCGTCGATACCAACGTACTCATGTACGCCGTCGGCCGGGCGCATCCGCTGAAGGCTGCCGCGCGCGAGTTTTTCGAGTCTGCCCTGGCGGAGCAGAGGTGCCTGTGCACCTCGGCCGAGGTGCTCCAGGAGTTGCTGCATGCCTATCTCCCAGTCGGCCGGATGCAGACGTTCGAAGACGCGCTCGCGCTGGTGCAGCGTTTTGCAGTCGAGGTCTGGCCATTGGAAGCGGCCGACGTTACCGCTGCCGGCGCGCTGGTGGCACAGTTCCCGGCGCTCGGTGCCAGGGACCTGTGCCACCTGACGAGTTGTCGTCGGCGGAACGTCTCCGCAATCAAGACGTTCGACCGAGGGCTCGCGTCGGCCTTCTGAGCCTCAGGGCGCCCGGCGCGCCGTTACCGCGAGTACCGCACCTGCAACCCCCAGGTCCGCGGCGGCCCGTACTGGGTCAGGGTGCCGCCGGTGGTGGCGTTCGGCGCGTGAATCATCACGAAGTCCTCGTCACCCGCGTTCTCCACGAATGCGATCACGCTCACGCCGTCGAGCGACCCCGGCGCCGGGTTCCAGATCAGCCGGGCGTTCCACAGCGAGTAGTCGTCCTGCTTGGCGAAGTCGTTGTTGAACACCGTGTGGTACATCGAGTCGGTGTAGGCGTATTCGCCACGCAGGGTCAGGGTGCCCGCGCTGTTCAGGCCGATGTCGTACTCGGCGGCGAGGTTGGCCTTCACCGGCGGCGAGCGCAGCAGGTCGTTGCCCGACAGGTCCTGCTGGCAACCGAGGCCCGTGGCATCGCAGTTGCTGCCGATCTGCGGGTTGAGGGGGTCGGTGGAGAGAAAGTCCTTGAACTCGGTTTCGAGCAGCGACAGCGAGCCGTCCACGCGGAAGTTCGCGCCGGCGAGCCAGAGCCATTCCACCTCGAAGCCGTAGGTTTCGGCATCGGCGGCATTTTCCACGATCGAGGCGTTGTTGATGAACAACCGCGCCTGCAGGTCCTTGTAGTCGTAGTAGAACGCGGCCAGGTTGATCTGCAGGGTGTTGTCGAGCAGGCGCGATTTGCTGCCGACCTCCAGAGCCAGCAGCGTCTCCGGATCGTAGGGGTTGCGGCACTGGCCGCCGTTGAAGCCGCCGGCCTTGAAGCCGCGTGATATCGAGGCGTAGACCAGATGGTCCTCGCCCACGTCGGCGTCGAGACCGACCTTGCCGGTCACCTCGCTCCAGCTGTCGTTCAGATCGACGTCGCGGCAGAAGTCGCCGCCGATGTTGTTCACCACGGTCTGGGTCACGTCTTTCTTGTCACGGGTCCAGCGCACCCCGGCGGTGCCGCGCAGCCGGTCGGTGAAGTTGTAGGTGCCCTGGCCGTAGGCGGCCACCGATTCCAGGTCCTGAATGACCTGAAAGTCGAGGAACGGAATCGCCGACGGCAAGCCGTCCAGGCGCGTGCCGAAGGCGGCCAGGGACCCGGATGGCAGCGGCCCGCCGCCGCCGAACAGTCCGAACAGGGCTTCGAAGGTGGCCTGCAGCGCCGGCAGCGTGAATTGAAATGCCTCGTCGATTTCGGATTGGTAGTAGTACGCGCCGCCGATCCAGTCGAGACGGCCGGCTGAACCGGAGAGCGTGAATTCCTGGGACCACTCCTCGTTGGTCTGCTTGAAGTTGTCGGTGAGGTAGGTGATGTCCACGCCGTCGTTGTTGGTCTGGTCGCCCTCGTGGTCGATGTCGAAGTACGAGGTGATGGATTTGAGGGTCAGCGTGTCCGAGATCGTCCAGTCGACGGTCGCGCTCAGCCCGAACGACTCGCGGTCGAACTGGGTATCGCCGTCGGAAAACAGGTTGCGCGGGTCGTCGCTGCCGACACCGGGCGGGCTCAGGTTGAGCCCGAGCGCGGCGGCGCAGCTCAGCGGACCGCAGAGCGTGCCGGAATGCTCAGAATGCCGCCGGGGTTGTTGATGCTGAGCAGCAGCGGCGGCACCGGGTTGTCGTCGGTGACGATGAAGGGCGGTCCGCCGATCGTGCTGTCCGTGTATTCCCCGCGCAGGGTGATCTCCACCGCGTCGCTGGCAGTGATCACCGCGGCGACCTTGGCGAACGTGGAATCGGCGTCGTCCTCTTCGCGTCCGGTGAACCGGTTGTCGACGTAGCCGTCGTGCTGGTCGTGGGCGACGGCCGCGCGCAGCGCCAGGCGGCCGGGCGCCACCGGGATGTCTCCCGACAGCTCCACCCGGGTGCGATCGTAGTCGCCGTACAGCACCGAGGCATCGAGGGCCGGGGTCTCGCCGGGCAGGCGCGAGATGACGTTGAGGCTGCCGCCGGTGGAGTTGCGGCCGTAGAGCGTGCCCTGCGGTCCGCGCAGCACCTCGATGCGCTCGAGATCGAACAGCAGGGAGGACGACGAGGTGAGCCCGCCGCGGTACACGCCGTCGTTGTACACCGCGACGCCCGGCTCGGCGTCCATGGTGGAAATATCGACGCCCACGCCGCGCATGGTGATCTGCGCCATGTCGGCGATCTCGGCGAACACCAGGGCCGGCACCGCGAACTGCACCTGCGAGAAGTCCGAGAGACCGCGCACCTCGATGTTGTCGCGGGTGACGGCGGTGACGGCGATCGGCGTATCCTGGAGTGTCGACTCACGTTTCTCCGCGGTCACCACGATCTCCTCGATCTCGGCGGCTTGCAGCGGCGCGGCGAGCGCGGCGGCGAGCAGCAGGGCGCCCAGCGGGGCGGCCGTCGGGCGGTGTTTTCTGTCCTGCACGTTTTTCTCTCCCCTTGGTTGGATCCTGGCGACGCGTGGATCGCGTCTGATTCCAGCAATGGCACCCCGCATCAGGCGACCCGGCGCTGCAGGGCTGCATCGATCTCCGGCCCGCCGTTGCCGAGCAACCGGCCGGGATGGTGGCCCGTGGCGACGCCGTCGTGAAAGATCGGCTCGCCGTTGCACACCACCCAGTCGATGCCGGCGGCCGGGCACACCCGGCGCCAGTCGCCGTCCGGCAGATCGTGCACCACTTCGTAGCGCCCGCGCACGTAGTCCAGGCGTTCGAAGTCGTAGACGTACAGGTCCGCCGCGTAGCCTTCGAGCAGAGCCCCGCGGTTGTGCAGCCCGAGCAGCTGCGCCGGCAGGTGGCTGAGCTTGGCATGCATCTCCTCGAGGGTCATGCGCTGCTCTTCGCGGACCATGCACATCAGGTTATCGGTCGGATACTGGCCGCCGCTGTGGAACTTCACGTGGGCGCCGCCGTCCGAGGTCCCCGGCACCGTGCGCGGATGGCTCAGCACCGCGGCAATCCGGTCGGGATCGGTGCTGGTCGCATTGGCGGTGCGGAATTCCGCGTGCGCGCCGGAGGCTGCCACGATCTCGAAGAATACGTCGGTCACCGGCTGCCCGAGGGCCTGCGCGATCTGGCCCAGCGCCTGGCCGGCGAACGCCTGGAAGGCGTCGGCGCCGTGGGTGGCATGCAGGATGAACGATTCCAGCGCGCCGCCCGCCACGACCATGGCCGCCGGATCGTATTCCCGGCGCGCCCGCTCGCGATACGCCGGGTCGGCCGCCAGACGCGCTTTCGCCTCGGCGCCCGCGGCGAGATCGAGGCTCGCGAACAGCGGCACGTTGCCCCAGGCGTTGAACTCCACCACCGTGAACTCGTTCCAGGCCCGAAACGCGAACGCCTGGCTGTACACGCTCAACCCTTCGGCAGCCATCTGATCCAGCCAGGCGAGCACGCTCTCGTGGTATTCGGGCATCGCGTCGAACGGCGCCACCACGTTGTGCAGCACCGGCCGTCCTGAGATGCGCGCCAGGGTCTCGGCGGTGGCGCGGTTGCCGACCCCGCCCGGCAGCTCGCACAGGCACTGAATCACGCCCTGATCGCGCTCGCGCAGCACCTCGGCGAGGTGGAAGGCGTCGTCGATCACCATCTGGTCCGTCGGCATCGCCGACCCGTCGCAGTCCTTGTGGGTGTTGAATTCGTTGAGATGCGACAACGCGAAGCCGATGGCGCCGGCGTCCATGGCCTGGTGGAGCAGGTCGCGCATGCGCGCGCGCTCCGCTGCCGTGGCGCCGCGTTGCTTTGCCGCCGGATAGCCCATCACGAACATCATCAGCGAGTTCAGCGGCAGGTAGCTCGCCAGGTTGATGCCCTTGGGCAGGCGCTGCATGTGCTCGATCCACTCGGGGAAGCTCTCCCAGTCCCAGCCCAGCGCCGTGCGCATCGCCGGCAGCGGCACCTGCTCGGTGTTCTCCATCATCGCCATGTAGCGCTCGCGTGCGTCCGCCCGGCAGGGCGAGAAGCCGAAACCGCAGTTGCCCACCACCACGGTGGTGGCGCCGTGCCAGCTCGAGTTCGTGCAGTACGGATCCCAGTGGATCTGCGCGTCGTAGTGGGTGTGCGGATCGATCACGCCCGGGGCGACGATCCGCCCGGCAGCGTCGATCTCACGCCGGCCGCGGGCGCCGGTGAGGGTCGACGCGATGCGCTCGATGCGCCCGTCGCGGACGCCGATGTCGGCCTGTCGGCGCGGCGCGCCGGTGCCGTCGACGAGGCAGCCGTTGCGGATCAGCAGGTCGAAGGTCTCCATGGTTCGGTCAACTCCCGTGAGGCAGAGGGTGGTCGGTGAGGGCCGTGGCAGCGAGCGCGGCCCGGCTCGGGCGGCGCTGCTGGGCAGCCATGAGTGGCCGGTGCCGGCGCGACGCCAGCCTCGAGCGGGCCAGCGCCAGCCAGCACGACGGCCGGCGCATCCAGGCCGTCATGCTCTGCAGCCCGTGGTAGCCGGCCCACACCTCGCGAAACAGGCCGGGCTCGGTGAGCAGCGCCTCGCTGACCCAATGGTCCATGGCGAGCCCGAGGCGCTCCGCCAGCCGCGGGACGCGCCGCCCGGTGGCGATCTCGAACGCCGCTTCGGTGCTGCGGTCGAGCCGGCGCATCGTCTGCCAGTCGGCGCGGAAGGTCGCTTCCAGGTACTGCTCGTAGGCGCGGATGCGCGCGCCGGGCGTGAGCTCACTGGCCAGCAGCCGGGCGAGCTCGTGGGCGGCCAGGGTCGACCAGGTGCAGCCGCGGCCGAACTTGGGATTGCTCCGCAACACACTGTCCCCGACGCCGAACAAGCCGAGAATCCGGGGCTCGCCGTCGACCACGCTGCGCTGCCAGAAGCTGTCCATGTGGCCGAAGCCGTGCACGGCGCCGGTGGGGCGGGCCCGCGCGGGGTCGACCCAGGGCGCCAGCGCCCCCACGGCCAGACACATGGCCTGAAAGTGCTCAGGGTCCTTCAGCGCCCGCATCACCTCGGCGTCGTCCCGGTAGACCTGAAAGGTCACGGTGAAGGCGCCGTTGTCCGCCGGCAGCGCACCGACCACGAAGTCGTCGAAGGTACCACCCGGCAGACCGAACGAGGGCGGAAACGCCTGCCCGTCGAGCAGCTGGTAATGGCGGGTGAGGTAACACAACCCGGAGTCGCGCTGGTCCCGGTCGAAGATGATGCCCCGGTGTTCGAGGTCGCCGACCAGGCGGCTGAAGCGACCGGCCGCGTCGATGACCGCGTCGGCCTCGATCGCCTCAGCACCATCGCGGCGCACCCCGCGCACCGTGACCGGCGAGCCTTCACCGACGATGTCGAGCCCGTTGACCCGCACACCGCTGTGGATGCGGATGCCGGTCTGGTCCGCAACGTAGTCGCGCACCACCATCTCGAACGTGGTGCGGCGCAGGTTGAGGGAACGCAGCCGGTCGTCACCCGGGCGTGGCCGAAAGCGGTGGCGGACCGAGGGATGCAGGTAGTCGGCGAGCGCGTTTTCGCTGGCGCCGGCTTCGAACAGCCGAGCGACCAGGTCCGGGTACTCGCGCTCCAGTAGAAGGCGCAGCCGGCCCATGAAGAAGTGCGGGTGGCGGGACTGGGGGACGCCGGCGCGCAGCCACGCCATGGAATCGGCGGGCGCGATACCGGCCGGCGGGGCCGGGTCGCGCTCCAGCACGGTCACACGTATGCCCCGACGCTGCAGCGCCAGCGCGCTCATCAGCCCGCCGATACCGGCGCCCACCACGGCGACGTGGCGAATCCCGGTGCTCATGTCACCGCAATCCGGTTGGCTGCTGCAGGTCGGCCGGCATACCGTGCTCTCCACACGATCGCAGGATCGATGAATAATACGTAATTCTATTGCGTTGAATCAACGCAAATTGCCATTGCGCTTGGTTTCGACTGGATATAGCGTAGGCCCACTGGCCCAGGGGAGGCTTCGGCATGCACGATCTGCTGATTCGAGGCGGCACGCTGGTGGACGGCACCGGCGCCCCGGCGCGCACCGCTGACGTGATGGTCGACGGCGACCACATCAGCGCCGTGGGCCCACGGCTGACTGGTCGCGCCCGGCGCGTGATCGACGCCGAAGGCGCGCTGGTGATTCCCGGATTCGTCGATATCCACACCCACTACGACGGCCAGGCCACCTGGGACGACACCCTGGAGCCATCGGCCAGCCATGGCGTCACCACGGTGGTCACCGGCAACTGCGGCGTCGGCTTCGCGCCGGTGCGCGCTGGCGACCAGGACGAGCTGGTCGAGCTGATGGAGGGGGTGGAGGACATTCCGGGCATCGCCCTGCACGAAGGCATGGAGTGGAACTGGGAGAGCTTTCCCGAGTATCTGGATGTGCTCGAAGGCCGCGCCTGGAGCATGGACGTGGCGGCGCAGATCGCCCACGGCCCTCTGCGGGCCTATGTGATGGGCGAGCGGGGCATTCGTAACGAGGCGGCCAACGCGGCCGACATCGACGCCATGGCGCGTCTCACTGCCGAGGCCATGGCGGCGGGGGCCCTCGGCTTCTCGACCTCACGCATTCTCGGCCACCAGTCCGTGCGCGGCGATCCGGTGCCCGGCACTTTCGCGGGCGAGGACGAGGTGTTTGCCCTCGGTACCGCGATGGCGTCGTTCGGCACCGTGTTCGAGCTGGTGCCGGGTGGCTCCGTCGGCCAGGGCGGTCTCGACCTCGGCACCCATGAAGCCCGGCTGGAATCGGAACTCGCCTGGATGCAGCGCCTGTCGATGGAGGCCTGCGTGCCCATCACCTTCCTCATCGTCGAGTTCGCCGAGGACCCGGAGGTGTGGAAGCGGGTGATGGCGTTCGTTGCGCAGGCCAACGCTGCGGGCGCGCGCCTCTATCCGCAGACCGCGTCCCGGCCGGCCGGGGTGCTGCTGTCGTGGCAGTCCAACCATCTGTTTCAGCGCCGGCCGAGCTATCTGGCGCTGGCGGACCTGCCGCCGGAGGCACGCCTCGCGGAGCTGCGCCGGCCCCAAGTCCGCGCCACGATCCTCGGCGAGGACGACGCGGCGCCACGTTCGGCCTCGATCAACGACGCCATGCACCTGATCATCCGCCAGAATCTGGCCAACGTGTTTCCGCTCGGTGACCCGGTGAACTACGAGCCGGCGCCGGAGTCGGCGGTGGCCGCCCGTGCCGCCCGCGAGGGGATCCCGGCCGAGGCACTGTTCTATGATCTGCTGCTCGAGCAGGACGGCCGGGCCATGCTGATGATGCCCGGGCTCAACTTCGCCCGTGGCAACTGCGCGGCCATCTACCAGATGATGGCGGACCCGCACTCGGTGATCGGGCTCGCCGACGGCGGCGCGCACTGCGGTCTGATCTGCGACGCCTCCAGCACCACCCACCTGCTCAGCTACTGGGTGCGCGACCGGGCCGGGCCGCGGCTGAGTCTCGAGTACGCGGTGAAGAAGCAGTGCGCGGACACCGCCGCTCTGTACGGGCTCAGCGACCGGGGCGTGCTGGCCCCGGGCCGGCGCGCCGACGTGAACGTGATCGATTTCGACCGGCTGGCCCTGGCGCCGCCGCGTATGGTCGCCGATCTGCCCGCCGGCGGGCGCCGGTTCCTGCAGGGCGCCCGTGGCTACCTGGCGACTCTGGTGGCTGGCACCGTCACCCGTGAGCAGGACGCGGATACCGGCGCCCGGCCCGGCCGGCTGGTGCGCGGACGTCGCTGAACCCATGGAGGCTGTGTGATGACCGACGAGGAGGCCCGCAACCTGGCGGCCGTGGACCACTGGGAAGCCACCTACAACGACGACGTGGAGCGCATGGTGGATGAGTGCTACGCGCCGGACTGCGAGGTGCACAACATGCTCGCGGGTCCCGAAGCCGTCTACCGCGGCCGCGAGGCCCTGCGCGAGATCGAGCGGCAGATCCAGCGGGCGCAGATCGACCGGCGCATGCTCGTGGTGAGCAAGTTTGCCAGCGGCAACCGGGTGGCGGTGGAAGCCGAGGGCGTGTTCGGCGAGCACCGCTTTCCGGCCTGCGTGATTCTCACCTTCGACGACGCCGGGCTGATCCGCACCGATCACACCTACAGTCCGGACCCCACGGGATTGACCCGATGACGCCACGGCGCCTGCGCGGCCTTCGCCGCTGAGTCCGGTGCGCCGGCCCGACCCGATCGATCTCGACATCATCGCCCAGCTGCGCGAGCAGCCGCAGATGACCAACAAGGCCATTGCGGCGCGCACGGGCATCGCCGAGAGCACCGTGGCCAACCGCATCCGCGCCATGGCGGACGATCATGTGATGCGTGTGGTCGCCCAGAGTGACATCTTCGCCGGCGGCTACATGCTCATGTGCTTCATCTACATCGACACGGCGCGGCGCGCGGTGGCGAACATCGCCCGGGACATCGCCGCCATCGACGAAGTCACAAGTGTGTCCCAGGGCATCGGCAGCCCGGAACTGTTCGTCAACGTCCGGGCCCGGGATGCGACGCACCTGAAGCAACTGATCAACGATCGCGTCGGTGGGGTGAAAGGTGTGGCGCGGCTGCGCACCGAGGTCTGCCTGGATATCGCCAAGTTCATCTCGGGCTTTGGTGATCTCTCCGCCGGGCTCGACGGGGTGGAGTTGGAGGACGGCGGAGGTACGGACGACCGGATCGTGTCGCTCCTCAGGAAGGATGGCCGCATGAGCAATCGCGAGGTCGCGCGGCGCATCGGCGTCTCGGAGGGCAACGTGCGCGGCCGTTTGAAGAAGATGGCCGATGCCAGAGTGATGCGCCTGGGGGTGGTGTGCGATGCCGCCAGCCTCGGCATGGGCGCGGTGGCCATGGTGCGGATCGCGACCACCCCAGGGCGCACCGGCACACTGGTGAGCGAGCTCGCTGGTATCGAGGCGGTCGCGTTCCTCGGTTCCACCACCGGCGAATACAACCTGACCGCCGCGCTCCAGTGTGCCGATCTCGGCGAGCTCGCGGCACTCTGCGACGATCGCATCGCGTCGCTGCGCGGCGTGGTCGACGTGCGCGTGCACCCCCTGGTGTCCACGGCCAAGCACCGCTACGACCTGATCCGGGTCGGGTGAGGGCGCCGGCCGTGTCGGATCAATGCCGTCCCGGCACGCTCGCGATCATGGCTGCTCTATCGCCGGCGGCAATGAAGTCGCCTCGCCCGCGTACTTGCCGACGAAGAACTTCCCCAGCTGGCGTCCTTCAAAGCGACCGTTCTCGTAGGCGCTGAACGGATCGTTGCTGGTGGTCGTCGCCGTCTTCCAGCCTTCGATGTCCTTCTGCATCTCCTTGATGGCCGAGTCCCGGTCCTTGAAGCCCATGATGTCCGCCGCCTGTTTGGCGCGTCCGGTCAGCAGGTAGTACAGGCCCACCTGGGCGCGCGCCACACTGCCGCTGGCTTCGCCGGCGCCCTCCATCACCCCGTTGAGGAATCCCTGGGCAAAGAAGTACGAACGGGTGATCGGGTGGTTGACCGTTCCGCCCTGCTCGGGCTGGCCCTGAATCTCGTCATTCGCCTGATCGACGGCCTTGCCCGTATCGCCGCCGGGGGTGTCGCTGTCGCCACCCGACCCGATGATTTTTCCGCTCACCGTTGCCGTCGTCCGGCTCGAATCGCTGGCACGACCCGATCCCGTCTGCGCGGGTTTCGACGTGGGCTGAGGCTTCGAACCGGGCAGAACGGTGCCAGACACGTCGCCGGTCGAGTTCGACTCGTTGCCGGCAGTCCCTTTGCCGCGTGGGTCCAGAATGGGCGTGAGCGGCTTCAACGCCGGCAGCGGAGCACGATCGGTCTCCTGGATCCCGCCCTCGAGCGTGGTGGTCGAAATGCCGCCCGACAGCGGCGGCGCTCCGGTCCCCGCGATGGGGTCGGTTGCCGGCGCTTCGGGCGCCTGCTCGTCCTGCGCGGTGAAGGTGTCGGAAGCACGGCAGCGCTCCTCCAGCCGGGCGCGCTTCTCGTCCAGCTGTTGCTGGCGATTGGCTTTGTACGGCTCGTCGTCCATGCGGTCGATCTGCGCCTGTTCCTTGTCGTAGTTCTGACGATACGACTCGCAGATCTTCTCCTGCGAAGTATCCTCGCCGGTGGCGGCGATCAGGCTCGTCGACATCGCCAGCATGCCGGACAGCAGAATCGCGATTGATGCCCTGCTCATTGCAGTCGTCCCATGCTGGTTTTCAGAAGATCCGTCATGGCGGCCACGTTCGCCGGGGTCGGCACCGTGCCCCAACGGTGGTTGCCCTGCCAGATCAGGGTCAGCTGGCTGTTGCCGAGCAGCACGCCGACCTCGAGAAACGGGCCGCTCTCGACGAGATGCCAGTAAGCGTCGTCACCGATCCCGCCGATGCGTTGCACGCCGCGGAGCTTGAAGCTGTGTTCCCATTCCCGGGGCACCGACCCCATGGTGCGCAGGTAGTGGCGGATTTCGAAGTCGCCGTGGCCGAGCGGGTTGCGGTACTGACAGGTCGCCTCCTGGCGTTCGCTGGCCGGATCCGGCTGCTTGATCGGTCGCGGGGCGTCCACGGTCATGCCGATGGACCCGGAGATCTCGGCGGCGGTGAGCAGGCAGATGCCGGTGGCGGGAAGCTGCGGCGTGCGGCCGCCGCCCCCGCCGAGGGATACCGGTCTCGACGAACCGATCCCATCCGGCGTCACCCGCGCCAGGGCGTCGTCTGCGGCGCCCTCCATGGCCCCCGTCACCTGCCTGGAGGTCTGATCGATGGTGCCTGCGACCTGGTTTCCCGCGTCGTTAACCACCTGCTCGGCGGTCTGTTCCGCCTGGGCGACAGAATCCTCGGCCGTCTGCTGCGCCTTGTCGGCGGTGGAGCGCCCCAGGTTCTTCACGCTCCCCACCACGTTCCCGCCGATCTTCTTGATGCCGCCGCCGAGGCGCCGGAAGAAGCCGCGTTTCTCGGGGTCGTCGCCGGCGCTCGCGGCCGCTTCCGAGCCGCCGGCTGCCGGCCCGGTGTCCTGGGCGGGTGGCGGTGTGGCCGAAACCGCCTGCGGCCGGTTCCCGGAAGCCTGGCCGGCGGACCGAGCGGCACCCTCGGCCGGTGCCTGCGACCCGGTCTCTGCGTCGGCATCCGCCTCCCCGGTGTCCAGGGCGAAGAAGCCGCCGGCTGGTTCCTCCTCCTGCGCCTGAGTCCAGCGCACCTCGCCGGACTGGTCTGTGCTCAGTACCAACTCGTCGCCTTCGAGATACAACCTTCCGGTTTCAACGCTGCCGTCTTCGTCGATGAGGCTGATCCGTTCTCCGGCGCGCTCGATCCGCCCGGCGCGGATCGATTCTCCGTCACGGCTGAGTTCGAAGGTATCGCCGCTGAAGCGGATCGCGAACCCGTCGTGCGGTTCGACGCCCCGCCAGTCGCCGTCGATGTCGGCGGCCGTGGCAGCTGCCAGACCCGTCGACACACGGTTCGGGAGGTCGGGGGCGGGCGCCAGTTCGGCGCGGGCGGTGTCGACGATCACATAGCGACCCAGCTCGCCGATTTCGGCGCGCACCTCGTTGACCGTGGGGTCGACCCGGGTGGGCAGCGCGACCAGGCCGGACTCGCTGATCCACGCCACCACCCAGGTCGGCTGCGGCGAATCGATTGCGAACGACAGCGAGCCCGGCACCTGGAGCTTGAGGTCGACCGGTTCCAGCAGGATCAACGATGAGGTAGCCCCGGCGAAGTCTCCGGATTCGGCCTGGCTGAGGGTGAGGTCCGCGTTCGCAGACAGCGCCCCGGGCGGGATCGAGACGACGATGCCGGGATCCCCGTCGTGAACCAGAAAGCCGCCGAAGCTCGCTTCGATGTGCTCGGTCGCGAGCGGTTCCGTCTCCGAGGACGGCGAGCAGCCGGTTCCCAGACATGTCAGCAGCACCAGCAGTGTGAGATTCCTGGTTGCGCGGGCGTTGCGCATGGCTCCCTCCATAGCCTCGAGTTCCCGTATCAGCTGCGCGCCGGTTCGACGAGGCGCCAGCGCAGCGCCTCCCGCTCCCCCCGCCAGTCGCTCAGCAGCTGGTTTCCGTCGGTTGCCTTGTCAAGACCGATGACCCGCTCGGAGGCGCCCAGCTTCACCCCGACGGCCTCGGCATCCCGCTGCAGCTGTTCGGAAAAGTGCAGAACTGCGGTGTCGTGCCCGGCGCGGCCCCGGGTGACGTAGCCGTTGCCGGAGACCACGGCCGTCAGCCGATGGGGCGGTGCGCCGATCTGCCAGAGCAACCGCGCGGTTCGACCGTTCAGGGTTCCGGTTGCCTCCCAGTTGCCGCGAACGGTGGGCTCGAGCGATGGCTCGGGCCAGGGCCCGCCCGAGCTGTCGGCCACGGCGATCAGGCGGCGATCGACCAGGGTCGGGGCGCCGACCCGCTGCCAGTCCGCGACGACGTCGCCGGCCGTGGTCAGGCGGCCGGGCTGCGACAGCTGGTAGCTACCGGAGAGAATCGGGCGACGGGCGCGCGAGACGAACTCCCACGATCCGGCCGCGGCGCCCAGCGCGCCATCGAAGGCGGTGGCGACCTCCAGCGTGAGTGCGTCGCCGGCGCGCACCGTGAGCAGCAGCCGGTGATCGTGGAGCTGAGTCGACCAGGTGCCCACCAGCTGGTCCGCCAGGCTCGCTCGCGAGCCGACGGCGGTTCCCGCGACGATCCGCTGCACGGCCAGGCGGCCGAGTTCGATGGTGGCGCCCCGGGTGTCCTCTGCGCCGGCCACGCCGAGCTCGATGAGGGTATCGCCGAGCAGTACGGTCAGTGATGCGAGCCCGGATCCGGGCAGCTGAAAGTACGCCTCGTCGCCGATGTCGAGACGCTCCTGTCCCTGACGGCGGGCCCGGTCGACCACGGCGCGCTCGTCCCGGTAGGGGCTCTCGTCGATGTGCACCCGCACCGTGGTCGATCCGTTGCCGGGGGCCCGGTAGGCGCAGGCCCAGGTGGCGTCGCCGGACACGTGGGGTGCGTCGGCGGCCTCCAGATCGCGGCCGGTGGCCCGCTGTGCGTCGGCCAGGGTCACCACCGCGCAGGCGTCCACGGTGCGCACCTGCTCCACCGCGTCCTCCAGCGGAATCACCTGGGCCGACTCGTTGACGTAGCGCTGCGGCAGCACGCGCCAGGCCAGCGCGTCCTGATCGCGCTCGAGCAATCGCTGCCAGCGGAGCTCGAAGGCGTTCGGCCGCTCGGAAGTCATGCCCCGGGCGCGGGCCATGTTCACGACGTCCGGCAGGTCCGGGAAATCGAGCGGAATCGCCCGCCCCGGATCGCAGGGCCCGGTGGACACCCGGGGCGACGCGCCGGGCTGCACCGTGCGAACCAGGCCCGTGCCCGGCGAGCAGAAGGTGAAGGAGAGCGAGGCCTGGCCGGCCGGCGTGACGAAGTTGCCGATCACCGCGCCTTCGTGGAGCTGGGCCTCAAGACCGATCAGGATCGCGTCGGGTTGCCAGGTCTGCGCCTCGACGGCGGCCTGACGGGCCAGCGCCGGCACGCCGGTCAACGGCCACTCGCCGGTCTGGCCGGCGGCGATGGGTGCGGCGCTGCCGGCGGTCGCGGGAGCCGGCTGCCCCGGGCGCTGCCAGTAGGCGACGCCGCCGCGACCGAACATGGTCAGGCCGGTTTCGGTCGGCAGCAGGTAGGCGCCGCCGTCCTCTTCGCCGTTGTCCTTGAGGACGTGCCAGGTGCCGTCCGCGGCGGTCAGTGTGCCGGTCTCGTCCGGCAGCGGCGGGAAGCCGGCGAACTGCACGCGGTAGTGGCCGTTGGTCTCGATGGTGAAGGTGGTGGCCCAGCCGCCCTGGGGCGAGGGCAGATGGGTCTGCCAGGAACCGACCAGGCGCGGGTCAACCTCGGCATCGTCGCCGCATCCCGCTATGAGCGCGCTCAGAACCACGAACGCCATTGCTCTCCGGCGCAGTGCGATGAGTCGCATGCCGGTGTCCCTGACGTGTTCTTCCCAGCGGAAATCTACTCCTGCACGGGCGAGATCACTAGTGTACTGCGCCACTCTATTTGGTCCTTATAGAGCCCCTGAAAGACGTCAGTGCTAGGCGCCGTTCGCAGAGAATGGTGGTTCCATTGTCCAGAACGGGAACGCGGCAATGGCGTCTTCCAGGGGCTCCCTGCGGGCGCGGGCGCAGGCGGCCGTCTGCGGTGTTGCGCCCGCTACCCGTACCACCGGTACGGCGGCGCGGGCGCGCCTTGCAGCTGACCGCCTGCGCTCACGCTATAAGGGCCAAATAGAGTGGCGCAGTACACTAGTCCGACGGCTGCGTCAGCCGGTGTTGCGCAACCCGCTCGCAATCCCCGCCATCGTCACCTGCAGCGCCCGCTCCACCGCCCCTCGATCGCTAGTCTGATGGCGCCAGCGCGCCAGCAGCTCCGCCTGCAGCAGGTGCAGCGGATCGAGGTAGGTGTTGCGCACGTAGAGCGATTCCTCGAGCTCCGGATCGTTGGCGAGCAGATGATCGGACCCCGTGGTGCGCAGCAGATCGCCGGTGAGGCCGGCGAGGCGCTCGCATAACGCGTCCACGGTATCTTGCTGGGCGGCTTCCGTCAGCCGCTTCGCGTAGTAACGCGCCAGCGTGGCGTCGGCTTTCGCCAGCACCATCTCCAGCATGTCGGTCTGCATCCGGTAGAAGGGCCAGTCGAGCATGTCTTTGAGCACGTCAGCCTCGCCCGCATCGAGCGCCTCGTGCAGGGCGGTGTCGGTGCCGAGCCAGGCGGGCAGCATCAGCCGCACCTGGGTCCAGGCGAACACCCAGGGAATGGCGCGCAGGCTCTCGATGCCGGCGCTCGGCTTGCGCCGCGCCGGGCGGCTACCGAGTGCCAGGATGCCGAGTTCCTGTTCCGGGGTGAGGGCGCGGAACAGCGCCACGAAGTCCGGATCCTCACGGACCACGGCGCGATACGACGCGAGGGCCGTGGTAGACATGGCGGCGAGGCGGTCGCGCCAGGCCTGGGTCGGCGTCGGCGGCGGGCTGAGGGTGGCTTCGAGCGTCGCGCTCAGATAACGCCGCAGGGTCTGCACGGCCAGTGCCGGCAGGCCGAGCTTCCAGCGGATCATTTCGCCCTGCTCGGTCACCCGCAGCGATCCGGCCACGGACCCCGGCGGCTGAGACAGAATGGCGGACTGGGCCGGGCCGCCGCCGCGACCGACGGCGCCGCCGCGGCCGTGGAACAGAGCCAGGCGCACGCCGTGTTTTTCTGCGACGGCCACCAGCTTTTCCTGGGCCTGGTACTGGGCCCAGGCGGCGGCGAACTGGCCGGCGTCCTTGGCGGAATCCGAGTAGCCGATCATCACCTGCTGGTAGCCGCCCGTGTAGGCGCGGTACCAGGGCAGGGCAAGCAGGGCGTCGATGCTGGCGGCGGCGCCCTCGAGATCGGACAGTGTCTCGAACAGCGGCACCACGGGCAGCGCCCGCTCGAGCCCGGCCTCGCGCAGCAGCAGGATCACCGCCAGCACGTCGCTCGGCGAGGTCGCCATGGAAATGACGTACTGGGCGATGCCGGCGCCGTCGCCGCGGGCGATGGTCCGACAGGTGGCGAGCACCTCGGCGCCGTCCTCGCTCACCGGCCAGCGCGCGGGAAACAGCGGCCGATGGTTCTCCAGCTCGGTGAGCAGGAAGCGCTGGCGTTCCGCCTCGGACCAGTCGGCGTAGCTGGCACCGTCGCGGAGGATGTTGAGATACCGGGTCAGCTCGTCGAACACCGCGGTGTGACGCTCGGCGTCCTGGCGGATGTCGAGGCGCACCAGGTGCACGCCGAAGGCGGCGACCCTGCGCAGGGTGTCGAGCAGCGGGCCGTTGGCGATGCTGGCCATGCCGGCGGCGACGAGCGAACGGTGGCACAGGGCCAGCGGTTCGAGCAGCTCGGCGCTCGAGAGATACACGGAATCCGCCTCGGCCGGCGGCTCCGGGTTCAGGGTCGCGGCCCAGTCCCGGGTGCGTTGCAGCCGTTCGCGCACCTGTTTCAGCAGCACCCGGTAGGGTTCGGCGGCGTCGCCCACCCGCTCACTGAGCTCGGCGCTGCCGCGGCGCATGGACAGCGACGCCTGCAAGGCCTCGACGTCGCGCTCGAACAGATCCGCCGCCATCCAGCGCCCGAGCATCAGCACTTCCCGGGTCACCGTGGCGGTGACGTTAGGGTTGCCGTCGCGGTCGCCGCCCATCCAGGTGGCGAAGCGGATCGGGGCGGCGTCGAGCGCCAGCGGCTCGAGGCCGCGCTCGACGAGGGCGTCGTCGACCTCGCGCACCGCCTGGGGCAGCGCTTCCCAGAGCGAGTTCTCCACCACCGCAAAACCCCAGCGCGCCTCGTCCTGGGGGCTCGGCCGGGTCTGGCGGATCTCGTCGGTGTGCCAGGCCTCGGCGATCAGGCGCTGAAGGTCGCGTTCGGTGGCGCTGCTGGCGCCTTCCTGGTCGCGCTGCGCGAGCCTGTCGCGCGCGGCCAGGGCTTCGGCGATGGCGTCGTACTTCTGGATCAGCGTGCGGCGCAGCACCTCGGTGGGGTGCGCGGTGAGCACCAGCTCGATGTCGAGCTCGGCCAGCGTCTTTGCCAACCGCGGGTCATCGGGCAGGGTCAGGGTCACGGCGCGGTCGCGGTGCGGGCGGGTCAGGTGATGCTGCTCGGCGATGTTGGCGAGGTTCAGGAACTGATTGAACGCCCGGGCCACGTCCACCATGTCGTCGGCGGGAATGTCGGCCAGGTAGTCGCTCAAGCGCTGCCAGTCGGCGGCGGCGCCGTGGCGCGCGTCCTTGGCGAGTGCCCGGATGGTCTCGATGCGTTCCAGAAACGCTTCGCCGCGGGCGTCGGCGATCACCCGCCCTAGAAGGTGGCCGAGCTCGCGGACGTCGTCGCGCAGCGGCGCTTCCAGGTGTTTGAAGCGGTTGTCTGGTGGAGTGGGCTCGGCGCTCATGGGCCAAGCATACGTCACATGGAACCTCCCGGCCGAGAGTGGGTACACTGCGACGAGTCTCAGGGGAGAACCGGATGAAACGTTTGTTCCTGCTGCTGCTGGCTGCAGCCAGCCCCCACGCCTTCGCCGACGCCGTGGTCCTCTACGAAGACCGCGTGGTCGAGGTGGCGGAAACCCTGGCGGATCCGACCGATCTCTGGATCCACCCGGGCGAGCTGCCGCGCGTGAACGGTTTCGAGCTGAAACCCGAAGGCGCCTGCATCGACGACATCTGCGTGCCGGTGCGCCAGAGCGAGAACAGCGACATCTTCATCACCCGCCAGGGCCAGGCCTGGTTCAACGTCGCCGAGCTCGCCGACCGATTGAACCAGCCCTACGCGGTGGACTACGACACCGGCGTGTGGAGCTTCGGCGCCATCCCGGTGCAGCGCGCGAGCTTCATGAAACGTGGACTCGCCCCGGACTTCACGCTACCCGGCGTCGACGGCAAGACGTACTCCCTGTCGGACTTCAAAGGGCAGAGGATCATGCTGCTGTCCTGGGCCTCGTGGTGAGGCTGCCGTTATGACCTGTCAGGTTGGCAGGCAATATTCGAACAGCTCGCAGACGACGATTTCATTCTCATCGCCGTGGCCCAGGACACCGGTGGCGCCGCGGTGGCCGCGCCCTGGTACGAACGCGCCGGCGCGACCTTCGTCAGCCTGGTGGACGAGCGCCACCGGCTGAGCGCGCTCTACGACCTGGTGAACGTGCCGTCGGCGGTGTGGATCGACGAGACCGGTCACGTCCGGCGCATCGATGAGGGTGCCTACGCCACCGTCCACAAGTCGGACGACTTCGAGTTCGGCCGCGACGACTACGCGCCCATGGTGGTGAACTGGGTGGAGAACGGCGAGGCGAGCCCGTACCTGCACCCGCCGGGCGAGCTCGACGTGCCGGAGCGCAGCGACCAGCAGGCGCTGGCCGAGCCCACCTTCCAGCTCGGCGTGTATTTTCACAAACGCGGCGACGAGGCCCGGGCCAACGGCTACTGGGAAGCGGCCCAGGCGCTGAACCCGGAGAGTTGGAACTACGCGCGCCAGGACTGGTCGTTCACCCCGGAGCAGGCGGGTGAGAACTGGCAGAAGAAGTTTCAGACGCTGGAGGGGCGGCCTTACTACCGGCCGATCGAAGGGCTGGATGAGCAGGGCTCTCAGTAGGATGGTGCGCTAGCTCGTGAACGGTCCCCCGGCCAGGTGCAGCATGCAATGACTGGCGAGGGCGGCCGTACGATGCCTCGACGAATGCTGGAATTCGGCATCTGAAACCATCTGCAGGAACGCGCCGCGAGTCGGAAAGTACATGATCGCCGCAAGATCCCACGCCGGTTCTGCCGGGCCGATCATGACCTGGTCCACCGGGGCGCTGAACACGACCCGGCCGCCAAGCTGCTCGATTTTTCTCGAGCTGGGCTTCGGTGGGTGCGTTCATGAATCGAATCCTGTCTTGCTAAAGGCGCGCGACGACGACGGTCTCGGCGCCGCTGCTCCAGGGGGTACGTTTGAAGTCCCGGTAGAAGGTCAGATCCCCGAACCCGGCACGAGCGAGCAGATGCTCGAGCTCGTAGCGGTAGAACCAGCGCATGTGGATCCGGGTTGAACCGGCCAGCTCCACGCGGTCGCTCTCGAATCGGAAGGTTACGGTGCTCACCTGTGTCGAGAGATCCCGTGCGACGCTGGCGTAGCGCCTCACCTCTTGACCCTGGTACTCGAACGTCGCATCGAGGGATTCGGGCTCTTCTGCAACCGCCGTTCTGGCGAGGTTCGGATCGAACACGTCGAATGTGAAAACACCCGTCGGATCCAGGTGACGACGGATGTTTCTCAGCGCGGAGAGCTGAGTCTGAGGGTCGAGCAGGTGCTGCAGGGCACGGAACGGGCAGGTGATCAGCCGGAAGCGGCCGTCACCGAGGTCGAAGGTCTCGATGCGACCGTGCTCGAGCGTGACGTTCTCCGGAATTCCCTTCTGCCTCAGAACCGCGAGCATCTCGGTCGATGCGTCGAGGCCGACGCACTCGACCCCGGACTCGGCCACTGGCAGCAGCGTTCGACCGGTGCCGCATCCCAGTTCGAGCAAGGGTCCGCCGACTTCGTCCGCCAGCGATCGGTAGAACGCGGCGTCGCCCGAGGGGTCGCGTACGACGGCGTAGACACCGTCGTAGGTCTGCGCAACCAGACGCTCGTACTCGTCCTCGTAGGTCATCGTCTCGATCTTAGCGCAATAGCGCTGAGCAGGAATCGCCGGGCCGGCTGTCTGACCAGGACAGCTGCCGCGGCCAAACCGCACGCCGACCGGTTGTGTTGTGCGGTACAGTCGCCGAGCATGTTCACAATGATCGCCAGAACCCTGCTGCTGCTGACCGGCCTGACGCTGGCCGCGCCATCCATGGCGGACCGGGTGCAGCTGCCCCTGGCCCTCGACGCCCACGCCATCGAGACGGTGCTGCGCGAGCGCGTGTTCACCGGCAGCGGCGCCCGGGTCCGGCTCAACGACGATGGCTCCGGCTGTCAGTATCTGGAGTTGCGCGATCCGCGGGTGCGCATCGACGGGGGCCGCATCCTGCTGCGCACGGCGGCCGACATCCGCGCCGGTCGCGCGGTCGGCGGGCAGTGTCTGCTGCTGGTGAACTGGAGCGGCGGCTTCGAGTTCAGCCAGCAGCCCGAGGTGGGCGACGCCGACAGCGTGGTGCTGACGACCACCGACTGGCGCGCGCTGCGGCCCGACGGCAGTCCCGATTCGCTGGCCAACGCGGTCGGCGGCTGGGTGGAGCAGTTCATGCCGGCGGATCTGCGGCGCACGCGCATCGAGCTGGCCGAGCCGCTGGGCCAGATTCGCGAGTTCCTCGCGCTGATGGTTCCGCCCGACGCCGCGACCGGGGCGGGAGTAGACGTCGACAGCCTGGCCCTCGATCGGGTGGCCGTGCAGGGGGATCGCCTGACCGCCACCCTGGGGCTCGAAGCGGTGACGGTCGATGCACCCCCCGCGGTCGTCGAGCCGGCACTGAGCGACGCCGAGCTCGCGGCGCTGGAGCAAGGGCTGGACGCAGTGGACGCGTTCTTCACCTACACGGTGAAGAACATCGACGGCGGCCCTCAGGGGGATTCCGCTGCCGCCCTGCTCGAGGTGCTGGTCGAACTGCGCCGGGACCTGGTCGCCCTGCTGGCGGAACCGCGCGGCGGCGCCCGGGATCCGGTGCGGTCGCTGTTCGTCGAAGCCTGGGAGCGCCTGACCCCGGTGCTGAGCGAGGCCGCCGCGCAGCAGCCGGATGCCGAGGCCGCGCTGCGGCTGCTCACGTTCGTCGGCGCCGGCGACGCGCTGCGGGTACTCGACGAGCTGGGCCCTGCCCTGGGGCTGGAGATCACCAGTGACGGGCTGCGCCGGCTCGCCCGCCTGCTGGTGCCGGATTCGGCCGACGACCCGCTGCGGGTCGACGAGGCGGTGGATCCGGCATTGCGCCGGGCGCTCGGCTTCGGCGAGCCGCTGCCACCCCCGCGGGCCACGAACGACGCCACCTGGGTGGACGAGTGGCTCGACTGGATGATCCCGAGCGCGGTGGCGGCCGCCACGCTCGACGCGGCGGCGGTGGAGCGGCTCAACAACTGGGTGCCGAAGACTCCGGACATGACGACCTACCTGCCCATGGTCCGCGACGTGCTCGCCTACGTGGTCGCCGAGCAGCTCAATGCCCGCGAGCTGGAGCCGGCGTATCACGACCTTTTCCGCTGGCTGGTGTTCACCGCCGGCTGGCAGGAGAGCTGCTGGCGGCAGTTCACGGTGAAAGGCGACAAGCGTTGGCCGATGGAGTCGCGCTCGGGCGACGTCGGCCTGATGCAGATCAACGCGCGGATCTGGCGGGGCCTGTACGACCGGCAGGGCCTGAGCTGGGACATTGTCTACAACGCCCGGGCCGGCGCCGACATTCTCGAGCACTACCTCATCAACTACGCGCTGCGCCGCGGCGAGCACAAAACCACGGGGGAGCGCGACAGCCTGGCGCGCTCCGCCTACGCCGCCTACAACGGCGGTCCGAGCCAGTACGACCGCTACCGGCGGCGCGCCAGGCCCTCCGGTGTGGACGTGGACGCCGTCTTCTACGAGAAGTACCAGCAGATCAAACGCGGCAACGACCTGGCGGTGAAGAGCTGCTACGCCGGCGCGTGAGCCGGGGAGGTTGCGCCGGGAATGTCGCTCGTGTTGCCTCAGTGCGCGTCGAGATAGCGTCTCGCCGCCTCGCCGAGCCGTCGAATGAGTTCGCCCTGCATGGAGCGGTGGTGCAGCTGCGCCCGCTGGCGCAGGCGCTCGACGACTGCATCGGGGACGCTTTTGATCGACAGGGTCGGCATCGGGTTGACCTGGTTCCACTCTGGCGCCAGATTGGTGCCAATATGGGTACAGATCAAGCGCTTCACCCCAGGCGATTCGTAAGCCGACTGGTCGTGTTCTCGCTGATGGCGCTGGCTGTGCCGGCGGGTGCGGCGGAGGCACCGTCCGGTCCGGCCGATTACCTGTCCCTCAAGCTCGAGGCCGATGCCCGCTGGCGCGCCGGCGACGTCGCTGGCGCCGTGCCGCTCTACCAAACGCTGGTGACGGCCGATCCCCAGGACGGCGGGATGATGTTCCGCCTCGCTCGTGGGCTGCACGAACTGGGTCGAACCGCCGGGGCCCTGCCGTTTGCTCTGCAGGCGCTCGAGCGCGGTTTTGCCGATGAGGAGGCCACGGCGCTGGTCATGGCCCAGGCCATGGCGCAATCGGGCGATCGGGACGCCGCCCTCGCCTGGCTGGAGCGGGCGCTGGCGGCGCCGCTCGAGGACCGGCCGGCCCTCAAGACCGACGAGGCGTTCGCCGCCCTGCGCGACGATGCGCGCTTCCGCCGGCTCGCCGGTTTTGCGCCCGCCGATCTCGACGATCGGGTCGCCGGCTGGCGCTACGATCTGGAGTTCTTCGCCGACGAAGCCCGACGCCTGCACGCCGCACCCGATCGTCGGGCCTGGAGCGAGGCCTTCGCGGCGGCCGTCGCCGGGCTGGCGGCGCGCGTACCCGAACTCGACGATGTGGCGGTGGCGGTCGAGCTGCAGCGCATCGTCGCCGGGCAGCTGGCCGACGGCCACAGCCGGATCCGCTCGGCGCCGACCCAACGGGTACCGTTTCCCGGCCTGCTGCCGCTCGAGTTCTATTTCTTTTCGGACGGCCTGTTCGTGATCGGCGCCGGCGAGGCGCACGCCGACCTGATCGGACGACGGGTCCAGGCCATCGGCGGCCGGCCGCTGGACGACGTGCTCGCGGATCTGGCGCCCTACGTGTCCCGCGACAACGATCAGGGCCTGCTCTGGCTCGGTCCGGTGTATCTGCGCAGTCCGGCGTTTCTGCGTGCCATGGGCTATGCGGACGCCCTCGATCGGGTGGCGATCACCCTGGACATGCCGGAGGGCCCGCGTACCGTCGAGCTCGCGCCGGAGCCAGCGGAGCGGGCAAACGCATCGCTGCGGCCGCCGCCGGAGGGCGCGCCGCCGCGCTGGCTGGCGCGGGTCGCGGAGAACTACTGGTTCGAGCCGCTGCCCGAGCTCGACGCGGTCTACGTTCAGTTCAACCAGGTCCGGGATGCGCAGGACGGGCCGTCGATCGCCGAGTTCGCCGGTCTGGTGCGCAACGCCATCGAGCAAGCGGGCGCCGCCAACCTGATCATCGACGTGCGCCACAACAGCGGCGGTAACAACTTTCTCCACTGGCCGTTGACCCGACTGGTGGCCTGGCACGGCCTCGCCGGGGCGGATCGCCGCAGCTTCGTCATCACCGGTCGCAACACTTTTTCGGCCTGCCAGGACTTCGTGAACTTCCTCGACCGCGGCACGAACGCCGTCTTCGTCGGCGAGGTTTCCAGCTCCCGGCCCAACTTCGTCGGCGAGGACACGTCGGTGGCGCTGCCCTGGTCGGGGATCCGGCTGTCCATCTCCTCGCGCTGGTGGCAGGACTCCTATCCCGCGGACCAGCGCCCCTACGTCCCGCTCTCCATGCCGGTGGCGTTGTCCTCTTCGGACTGGCTTGCGGGCCGCGATCCGGTGCTGGACGCGCTGAGCGACTTTCTCACCTCGGACGGACTCACTCGGGACTGAGCCGCCCCGCTTTCTCGATGCTCAGGCGTCCGGACACGCCGGCAGGTCGTCCACCCGCGCGCAGGCCGCATCCATGGCGATGTGCACGTCGGTCACGTAGTACAGCGACGCGAAGCCGAGGTCGCGGCGGCCGAGGTTGTGAAAGATCAGCCCCAGGGCGATGTCGCCGGCGGTGAAGGGTTCGGGGTGTTCGGCGAAGTAGACGGCGGCGCCGTTCAGCGCCGGGTCGGTCATGAGCTCGATCACCCGGCCGACGCCGCCGTGGTAGGCCTGCACCAGCAGCAGCCGGTACAGAAGCTGGGCTTTCGCTTCCGGCAGGTGGCCGAAGGTCGCGTCGAACACCGGCGCCAGGTTGCGGTGGTTCTGCTCCAGCACGTACAGGGCGCAGTCGATCTGCGCCAGCCGGTGCAGCCGGAACGGCGCCTGCAGCTCGCAGTCATCGAGCACGGCGGGCGAGAGCTGCATCACCCCCAGGGCGCCGGCCAGGGACTCGGCGTTGCGCTGGCCGCCGCTTTCGATGAGGGTCTTGCCGGCCAGCATGCCGAGCACGTGTTCGGGCAGGGTGATGCGGCCGCGCTCGTGCCGGTCCTCGTACACGGCGCGGATCGCCTCGTGCAGAGACACCGGCGCGTCTGTGCTGCCGACGCGCATGCCGTCCCAGGTGCCCCACAGGCGCGCGTCCGCATCGGCGCCGGTGTAGCGGGCCAGCGCGACGTCGAGGCGGGCGTGGGGCTGGTTGCAGCTGAGCGCGAACGGGTAGCCGATGCGGCCTTCCTCGCCGGGCACCCAGGCGTCAACGCTGCCGGCCTCGGCGAGCCGCCGGCGTTCCTCGTTCAGGCGTGCCTGGTTGGCGTCGCGCGGGCCCTCGTCGTCGAAGTAGCCGAGAAAACGCATGCGCCGGTCGAACAGGATGTGCCGTGCCGGTCGGCTGCAGAATCCTTCGGAGGCGAGCACCCAGCGGCGGATGGTGGCGAGGTTGGCGTAGGTCCCCTGGCTTTCCCAGTACGGACTGCGGCGGATCACCTCGGGCCAGGCGGACAGCGCCAGCGCCTCCGCCGCCCCGTCGGCGGCTTCCGCCGTGGTGGTGTCCGTGGCGGTTTCCGCGGTGGTGGCGGTGGCGATTGTGGGTACCAGGCCCGCTAGCAGCGCGGCCAGCGCGCTCAGCAGCAGCAAGCGCGGCGGCAAGCGCGGCTGCAGGCCCGCCTGCCTGCGCAGCGAACGGGTTCCTCGCCTGGCCCGGGAACCGTTCAGAACAACAGCGCGGTCATCCGGCGCCGCACGGTGCGCACCAGATCCGGATCGTCGACCACGTTGAATGCGTCCACCAGCGCCTGCCGCGGCAGGCCGTCGGCGTAGCTGCGATCGCGGCGCAGCAGTTCCAGCAGCAGCTCGAGCCCGCGCTCCGCCTGGCCGGTCAGCACCAGCCGCGCGCCGAGCTGGTGGCGGGCTGCGAGGTCGTCGGGTCGGGTTTCGACCTGCCGTTCCAGGTCGGCCAGGGCCGGCGCATCGGCCACCGCCTGTTCCAGACGGATGCGCGACAGCGCCCGGGTGGTCCGGGCGTCCGTGCCGAGGTTGGCGGGCAGATCGTCGATGATCTGTTTCGCTTCGATGAACTCGCGCGCTGTCACCAGGGCGAGGGCGAGGTCGAGTCTGCGCTCGGGCTGGTCGGGCTCAGTGGCGAGGGCCGCGCGCCGCTGCTCGACCAGCGCCGCCGGATCCGCCGGCTCGGCATCCACCGCCGGTTCCGCGTCATCTCCGCCGGCCAGCGGCTCCACGCCGTGCTCGGCGAGAAAGCTGCGGATCTGTCCCTCCGGCAGCGCGCCGGGAAATCCAGCCACCACCTTGGCGTCCTTCAGCAGCATCACCGTGGGTACGGAGCGGATCTGAAAGTAACCGGCCAGCTCCTGCTGCTGATCCACGTCCACCTTGGCGAGCACGAACGCGCCGCCATAGTCCTCGGCGAGCTTGTCGAGGATCGGACCCAGGGATTTGCAGGGACCGCACCAGGTGGCCCAGAAGTCGACGAGCACGGGGACCTGCTGCGATTTCAGGACGACATCGCGCTCGAAGGACTCGGCGGTCGCTTCGAAGACGCGGGGTTCGGTGGTGCGGGTTGCGGTATTCATGGTGTTTAGAGTGGGGGCCGGCCCCGTGGTTTCAATATCGGCAATGGTAAGCTTGCCGGCCACTGAGCGCGAAATGAACGACGGGTGAAATGAACGACGAAACGAGAAACGAAGCGACTTCCGAGGCCCGCTGGCTCACGCCCACCTGGTTCCTCGACAGCGACAGCCCGGCGGTGACGGCGTTCGCCGACGCCGCGGCCGGCGACGCGGCGGATCCGGTGGAGATCGCGCGGCGCCTGTTCTACGCGGTGCGCGACGGCATCCGCTACGACCCCTACCAGACAGCCGCCGAGCCGGAAGCCTATCGCGCCAGCGCCGTCGCGGCTTCGGATCGCAACTGGTGCATTCCGAAATCGGTGCTGCTCGCGGCCGCCGCCCGCAATCGGGGCATTCCGGCGCGGCTCGGCTTTGCCGACGTGAAGAACCACCTCACCAGCGACAAGCTCTCGGCCAGCATGGGCACCGACGTGTTCGCCTGGCACGGCTACGCCGAGCTGATGCTGAACGGTGCGTGGCGCAAGCTCAGTACCGCCTTCAACATCGAGCTGTGCGAGCGCTTCGGGGTGAAGGTGCTGGAGTTCGACCCGGACCACGACACGCTCATGCATCCGTTCGATGAGCACGGGCGTCAGCACATGGAGTACATCCGCCAGCGTGGCAGCTACGACGATCTGCCGCTGGACGAGATCTTCGCGACCTTTCTCGAGATCTACCCGGGCTGGGAGCGCGACGCGGCCGGCAACATCCGCCGCCTCCAGATAGCGGAGGCCCACGCCGGTGGCCCCGACGAGGCGTTCCAGCCGTGACCGACACGCTCACTCTGCGCCGTCCCGACGACTGGCACGTGCACCTGCGCGACGGGCCCATGCTCGAAGCCGTGGTGAACTACACCGCGCGCCAGTTCGCCCGCGCCATCGTCATGCCGAACCTGCTGCCGCCGGTGACCACGGTGGCGATGGCGCAGGCCTATCGCGAGCGCATTCTCGAGGCGGTGACCCCGGGGATCGACTTCACGCCGCTGATGACGGCCTACCTCACCGACAGCATCGCCCCGGAAGAACTGGCGCGCGGTCATGCGGCAGGCGTGTTCACCGCTGCCAAACTCTACCCGGCCGGCGCCACCACCAACTCCGACTCGGGGGTCACCGACGTGGCCAACCTCCATCCGGTGCTGGAGCGCATGCAGGACATCGGCATGCCGCTCCTGGTACACGGCGAGGTGGTGAGCCCGGATATCGACATCTTCGACCGCGAGGCGGTGTTCATCGACCGGGTGCTGGGGGGGCTGGTGCGCGACTTTCCGGCGCTGAAGATCGTCTTCGAGCACATCACCACCGCGGAGGCCGTGGACTTCGTGGAGAACGCTCCGGACATCGTGGCGGCAACCATCACCGCGCATCATCTCGAGATCAATCGCAATCATCTGCTGGTCGGCGGGGTGCGCCCGCACCTTTACTGCCTGCCGGTGGCGAAGCGCGAGCAGCACCGTCAGGCGCTGCGCCGGGCGGCCACCTCGGGCGACGCGAAGTTTTTCCTCGGCACCGACACCGCACCGCACCCGCGCCCGGACAAGGAGACCGCCTGCGGCTGCGCCGGCATTTTCAGCGCGCCGGTGGCGCTGGAAAGCTACGCGGCGACGTTCGAGGCGGAAGACGCCCTGGACCACTTCGAGGCCTTCGCCTCGATCAACGGCCCGCGCTTCTATGATCTGCCGGTGAACGAGGCGACCGTGACCCTGGTGCGACGCGCGCAGACCGTGGCGGAGATCTGCGGGCAGGGAGAGACGGCCGTGGTGCCGTTCCGGGCCGGCGAGACCCTGGCCTGGCGGCTGGCCGAAGGATCCTGAGTTGGCGCCGGTGGCGACTGCGTCCGTCAACGCCGCTGCACGCCGCGCACCGCCCCCTCGATCAGGTTCAGTGCTGCCTGGCGGCTGACCTGCCCGGGGTCCAGCGCCCCGGCCGGCGTCGAGGCGATGCCGAGTGCCACGGTCTTCGGATTCTCGAACATCACCGCGATGGCGTCCGCCAGCTCACGGCTGGTCGGACCGTCGGCGACGGCGAGGTCGTGGCCGGGCACCTCGGCCGGGTCGAGCACGTCCATGTCGACGTGCACGTAGACGGCGTCGACCTGGTCTGACAGGCGGGCGAAGGCCTCGCGCAGCGCCGGGCCACGGGCCCGGATGTCGGCCACCGAGAACTGCTGCGCCTGATACTCGGCGAACCGGTCCGCCTCCAGGGGATCGAGGTCGCGAACCCCGCCCCAGAGGATGTGGCTCATCGGCAGTGGTGCTTCGAGTCCCGAGGTCCGGCGCAGGTTGTGCAGCGCGTGGCCGGCGGCGACCGCCACCGGCATGCCGCCGAGCATGCCGGACAGCGTGGTCTCGGGCACGTTGAAGTCGCCATGGGCATCGATGAACACCAGGCCCACCCGGCGCTCGGCGCCGCCGGCGTCGTATTTCAGGCCCGCGAGCATGCCGAGCAACACGTTGCAGTTGGCCTCGAGACCGACAGTCAGCGCGGCCTCGCTGCGGCCTTCGCGTACGGCGGCGGCCAGGTTGCCGTTGGCCAGCGCCATGCGGTTCCAGGCGCCGTACTGACGCTCCTGATCCGCCGTCAGGCGGATGTCCTGGACCGGACGGACCAGCGTGGCGCCCCAGCCCTCGAGTAGGCGCTCGAGACCGGCTGCGTGGATGTAGTCGGGATTGGCCGAAAGCTCCGGGACGTTGCGGCTGCCGCCGTAGGGCTGCTTGATGACGTCCACGGTCACCGCGGCCTGGGCAGCGTGCGCGATAGCGCAGAGAGCGGCGAGTGCAGCCAGGCGGCTGGCGGATTGCAGGAGTCCCATGGGTCGTCGAAGGCCCCGTTCGCTATGGTGCGCCGGGCATTGTACGACAGCGTCGTGGGCGCAGGGCCAGCAGCATGAGCCCCCAGGCCAGCACGAACTCGATCATCAGCTTGCTGCTCTGGGTGACCAGCAGGTTGTGGGGGATCGGCTGCGCGGCCTGCTCGGGGTGGAGCATGCGCCCGGTGCTGCCGAGGCCACAGACTTCCCAGGTGGCGAAGGCGAAGAACATCAGCGCGGCGAGGAACGGCAGCGCCGACCGGTCGTCGCGGCCCGGCTGCCGGGGCGAGAGCAGCGTCCAGGCGATGACGACGAGCAGGGCGCCGCCGAACAGGACGTAGAACCAGGCCCCCGGTGCCGGCAGGCTCGGCCAGGACCACAGCGCCAGCCAGGCGAGGATGGCCGTCACCAGGAACCGTACCCGGATCCCGTGCCGGATGGCCCAGGCGCTGGCCAGGCACAGCACACCGAGCTGAAACGAGTACATCCAGAGGATGGTTTTCGCGGCGCCGATCAGCACCGCCAGATCGAACGCGTTGCCGGCCGCGGAGGCGCCGCCGCGTTCGAGGAATCGCAGGTAGCCGGGCAAGGCGACGTAGTTGCCGAGCAGGGCATACGCGAGCAGCAGCACGCCGAGTAGCACGAGCAGGGTGTATCGGCGCATTGGATCAGTCTCCCCCGTCTCTGGCACTGCCGGTCTCGCGGGCGTCTGGCGCGGTGGCGAGGCCCGCTTCCAGGACGTCCAGCGCCCGCGCGGCCCGGGTCTCCAGCGCGACGCCGTCGCGCCAGTAATCGACCAGCCACAGCCGGGCGGTCATCAGCATCGTCGACACGTACAGCTCGGCAACCTGCAGCGGTTCGATGTCGGCGCGGATCTCGCCGCGATCCCGGGCCGCCTGCATCACCAGCGCGATGTTGTCGAACAGTGGCCGTGCCTGATCCGCGGCGAGGCGGCCGTCGGGCGACGCCGACTGCGGAAACAGCACCCCGGAACGGGTGAACACCAGGCGCATGAACTCCGCGTCCGCCGCGATGGCGCGCATCTGCGCGAGCACCGCCCGGCGGGTGCCGGCGAGGATGCTCTCGGTGCGTTTGCGGCCGGTGCGCAAGCGCGGTACGGCGGCCTGCTCCCTCAGCCAGGCCAACCCCAGTTGAGTGAGCACGGCCTCTTTGCTGGCGAAATGGTTGAAGAAGGTCTGGCGGCTGATGCCGGCCTCGCGGGCGATTCGGGTGACGGTGGTGGGGTCGAAGCCGTGCTCGCGGAACAGCCGGCCGCAGACCTCGAGGATGCGGGCTCGGAGGGCGGCCCGCTGCTGTTCACGCAAACCCATGAGCCAAATAGTGGACCAAGTCCAATATTTAGATCAAGTCAATATTTCTGTGCGCCCAGTCGCCGCAGGCAGTTCTGCAACTCCTCCTGACTCACGTCCATGTACTCGAGCACGCGGCCGTAGAGGGTGGCGGTGGGCACGTTGCGGCCGCCGAACTCGCGCTGGGATTCCTGCAGCACGTAGAGCACCACGCGCTCGAGGCGGGTCAGGCCGTCCCGCACGTCGGGGATCTGGTCGCCTGGATCGATCGGCCTGCCCATCGCCAAAGGCTAGCGTCCCGCGTTCGTCTCCTGCAAGGGGCGAGCCTTCTCGTCATCGGGCAAATGCAGCGACCGGTCGAGTCTGCGGCCCGGGGCGGCCGTTCCGCTCTGATACGATGACGGTCGCAGGGTGCATTGCTGGCGCGGCGGTTCATGCATACGGTTCTGATTCTCGGTGGCTACGGCTTCTTTGGCACACGAATCGCCGAAGGGCTCGCCCGGAATCCGTCCATCCGCGTGCTGATCGCGGGCCGCGACGGTTCCCGGGCGAAGCGCCTCACGCAGCAGCTGAACCTGCCGGACGACCAGGCGATCCCAATGGACGCGGCATCAGGCGATTTCGCGCAGGCTCTTCGATCGCTGGGCGTCAGTACGCTGGTTCACACGGCCGGTCCGTTTCAGGGCCAGGACTACAAGGTCGCCGCTGCCGCCATCGAGGCTGGTGCCAACTACATCGACCTCGCGGACGGCAGGCGATTCGTGGCGGGCATCCGTACTCTGGATGATGAGGCCAGAGACAAAGGCGTTGTCGTCGTCAGCGGCGCCAGCTCGGTTCCGGGCCTGTCCTCGGCGGTCGTCGATGAATACGCCGATGCGTTCCAACGCATCGAATCGATCCGGATCGGCGTCGGCTCCGGAGCACGGGCGCCCGGGCTGGCGACGGTCCGAGGGGTATTCGGATACGGCGGCAAGCCCATCCGGCGGCTGGAGAACGGCCGCTGGGTAGACACGTACGGTTGGCTGGACCTTACCCGCTATGCGTTCCCGGAACCCGTGGGTCGGCGCTGGCTGGGCAGCTGTGACGTTCCAGACCTCGAGCTCTTCCCGGAGCGGTACCGATCCGTCAGAACCGTTACCTTCCACGCCGGATTCGCGAGTGACCTGGGCCATCTGTTCGTCTGGGCGATGGCGGGACTGGTCAAAGCGGGCGTCCTGTCATCCATGGCTCCGCTGGCCCGCCCACTGAACCGTCTGAGCCGCTTGCTCGAGCCTTTCGTGAGCGACAAGGGAGCCATGTTCGTGGAACTCGACGGGGTCGGCCGAGACGGCGGTGCGGCAAAGAGACGCTGGTGCATCCTGGCGGCCCGGAATCATGGCCCCAACATCCCGTGCGGGGCGGCCATCGCGTTGGCCGGCAGGCTCGCTGAAGGCACGGAGATCCGTAATGGCGCTCAACCGTGCGTTGGACTGCTGACCCTCGAAGAGTATCTGGCCCCGTTGCAGTCCTTCGACGTTCGCGTTGCGGCGGACCCCGTATGATGGGTGCGCACGGTCTGTGGAAGCTGGTGCATCTGCTGAGCGCAAGCGTGCTGTTCGGCACAGGCATCGGCATTGCGTTCTTCGCGTGGTTCGGCTACCGGCGCGCCATGGCAATCGGTGAGATCGACGGCCTGCGGGCCGTGCTGAGATTGACCGTGGTCGCCGACACGTTGTTCACGGCACCCGCCGTCGTCGTGCAGCTGATGAGCGGCATCATGCTGATCAATCTCAATCACTGGTCGCTTCTGAGCCCCTGGTCGCTCACGGTCTTCGGGCTGTACGCGGCCGTCGGGGCGTTGTGGATTCCGGTGGTCGTCGTTCAGATTCTGATGAGCAGGGAAGCCAACCGGGCGGGTTCCATTGCCGAACTCAGGCCGGGCTTTCACCGCCGATTTCTGGCGTGGTTCGCGCTGGGTGTTCCCGCGTTCCTGATTGTCGTCGGCCTCTTCTACCTGATGGTTGCGAAGCCGCTTACGGTGATCGCGTGAGGTAGTCCGCGGTTTCCGGTGGCAGAGGACCGGTAGCAGAGGGTCGGAAGACCTGCCGCCGCGAACCGCGGACTGTATTTTCATACAGCCCTTCGGCATGATGACCGGCTATGAGCGCCGTCGTCGATACCGCACCCTCTGTCTCCGGTGAGAGCTTCGGCGAGACCCTGAACCCGGCTCAGCGCCAGGCGGCCACGTTCGGCGCGGTGCGTTCCGCGGAAGCCAACACCGGCCGCTCCGCCGGCGTCGACGCCGGCCCGCTGCTGATCATCGCCGGCGCCGGTACCGGCAAGACGGCTACCCTGGCCCATCGGGTTGCGTGGCTCCTCCTGCAGCGCGTGGCCCCGGAACGGATTGCGCTCCTCACCTTCACCCGCCGCGCCGCCCAGGAACTGCTGACCCGGGCCGAGCGCATCGCCCGAGCCGCCCTCAAGGCGGCGCCGAAGTCCAGTGCGTTCCACCCCAATGCCACGCGCATGATGTGGTCGGGCACCTTCCACGCCATCGGCAACCGGCTGCTGCGCGAGTACGCCCACGTGCTCGGGCTCGATCCGGCGTTCTCGGTCATCGACCGCGGCGACGCGGCGGACCTGATCGATCTGCAGCGCCAGGAACTCGGACTCGCGAAGCAGGCGAAGCGCTTTCCGCGCAAGGACACCTGTCTCGGCATCTATTCCCACCGCGTGAACACGCAGGGCACGCTGGCCGAGACGCTGGAGGCCGAGTACCCGTGGTGCGCGGAGTGGGGCGACGAGCTCACGCGGCTGTTCCGGGGCTACGTGCAGGCCAAGCAGAACCAGCAGCTGCTCGACTACGACGATCTGCTGCTCTACTGGCACCTGCTGACCCGCGAGCCGGCGGTGGCCCGGGAACTCGGCGCGCGCTTCGAGCACGTGCTGGTAGACGAGTACCAGGACACCAACACCCTGCAGGCCGACATCCTGCTGGCGATGAAGCCCGAAGGCGCGGGCCTCACCGTGGTCGGCGACGATGCCCAGTCGATTTATTCGTTCCGCGCGGCGACGGTGGAGAACATCCTCGAGTTCCCGGCGCGTTTCCCCGCGCCCGCCGAGGTGATCACCCTCGATCACAACTACCGCTCGCTGCAGCCGATCCTCGATGCCGCCAACGCGCTGATGACGGAGAGCGATCGCGGCTTCGAGAAGCATCTGACCTCCGGCAAGGCGTCCGAGCAGAAACCCTGGTACGTGACTGTGGAGGACGAGCACAACCAGAGCCAGTACGTGGTGGAACGGATTCTCGAAAAGCGCGAGGAGGGCACGCCGCTGAAGCAGCAGGCGGTGCTGATGCGCAGCGCCCACCACAGCGACGCCCTGGAGGTGGAGCTGACCCGGCGTAACATCCCCTACGTGAAGTACGGCGGGCTCAAGTTCCTCGAAGCCGCCCACGTGAAAGACGTGCTCGGCCTGCTGCGCTGGGTCGACAATCCGCGCAACCGCCTGGCCGGGTTCCGCACCCTGCAGCTGCTGCCCGGCATCGGCCCGGCCATCGCCGACCGCTGCCTCACGGCGCTGGAGGACTCAGCGTTCGCGCTCGGCACGCTGCGGGACTGCAAGGTCCCGGCGGCTGCGGCCGAGGACTGGCGCGCGCTGGTGGACCTCGCCTGCGAACTCAACGAGTCCACGGAGTGGGCCGGCCAGATGACCCGCGTCCGGCGATGGTATGAACCCCACCTCGAACGCCTGTATGAGGCCGCCCACGTGCGCCGCGGCGATCTCGAGCAGCTCGAGCGCATCGCCCTGCAGTCACCGACCCGCGAGCGCTTCGTCACGGATCTCACCCTCGACCCGCCCCAGGCCAGCGGCGATGAGGCCGGCGCGCCGCTCAAGGACGAGGACTACCTGATTCTCTCCACCGTGCATTCGGCGAAAGGCCAGGAGTGGGACTCGGTGTACGTGCTCAACGTGAACGACGGCAGCTTTCCCAACGAGTTCGCGGCGGGCAAGCCGGCGCAGGTGGAGGAGGAGCGGCGGCTGCTGTACGTGGCCATCACGCGCGCGAAACACGATCTGCACCTGGTGGCGCCGCTGCGCTTCTACGTCACCCAGCAGCAGCGCTGGGGGGACCGGCACGTCTACGGCGCGCGCAGCCGTTTCATGACGGAAGCCGTGCTCGAGCGCTTCGAGCCGCGGGTGTGGCCCAGCGGCAGCGACGGCGCGCCCGCCCTGCCGACCTCCAGTCAGGTACGCATCGACGCGTCGGCGCGGATGCTGGACATGTGGCGCGAGTAACGGAGTCTCGGATGCAGACACTCAATGCGGACTATCTTGTGGTGGGCGGTGGCGCCATGGGCATGGCATTTACCGACACACTGCTGGAAGAGACCGATGCCACGGTCATCCTGGTGGACCGGAACCATCAGCCCGGCGGGCACTGGAACGTGGCGTACCCGTTCGTGCGCCTGCATCAGCCGTCGTCGTTCTACGGTGTCAATTCCAGACCGCTCGGCTCCGACCACATCGATGCGGTCGGCTGGAACAAGGGGCTTTACGAGCTCGCTACGGGCGCCGAGGTCTGCGCCTACTTCGATGCGGTGATGCAGCAGCAGTTCCTGCCTTCCGGGCGCGTGCAGTACTTCCCCATGTGCGAATACACGGGCGATGGCGGCTTTCATTCGCGGGTGGCCGATCTGAGCTATCAGGCGAACGCGGGCCGGATCGTCGATGCCACGTACATGGATGTGGCCGTTCCCGCCATGCGGCCGCCGACGTTCGACGTAGACGAAGCGGTTCGCTGCGTGCCGCCAAACGCGTTACCGGGGCTGGCGGGCGACTATCGGCGCTACGTCATCGTCGGCGCGGGCAAGACCGGCATGGATGCGTGTCTGTTTCTGCTGCGCAACGGCGTCGAACCGGAGCGCATCGGCTGGGTGATGCCCAGGGACTCCTGGATGTTCAATCGCGCTCTGATTCAATCCGGTGCCCTGTTCGAGCAGTCCGTCGGCCGCGGACTGGTGATGCAGACCCGGGCGCTGGCGGAGGCCGCGTCGCTCGAGGACGCGCTCGAGCGCGTGGCGGCCACCGGCTTCCTGCTGCGATTCGATCCGCACGTCTGGCCCACCATGTGGCGCTGCGCGACCGTCACCGAAGCGGAACTCGAGCAGCTGCGCCGCATCGACAACGTCATCCGGCAGGGACGCGTGCAGCGGATCGCGCCGGGCTCGATCACGCTGGATGGGGGTGAAGTCGCCACCAGCGTCGATACCCTGCATGTCGACTGCACTGCGGATGGGCTGGCCCGACGCCCGCCCGTGCCGGTGTTCGCTGGATCGACGATCACGTTGCAGGCGGTGCGCACCTGTCAGCAGGTCTTCAGTGCCGCCTTCATCGCTCACGTCGACGCCGCCTATGCCGACGAGGCGACGAAGAACGCGCTGTGCGAGCCGGTTCCGCACCCTGACGACAACGTCGATTTCCTGCGCACGAGCCTAGCCAATCTGGTTGCCGGCGCGCGCTGGGCTGGAGATCCGGCGTTACAGCGCTGGCTGGTGCAGGCGCGGCTCGACGGTTTCAGTAGCGCGGACGGCGTGCCGGGCACCGACCCGGAGAGCGCGGCCCAGCAGGCGGCGATGCAGGCGACGGCGCAGGCCGCCGTGGCGAATCTCCAGCGGATGCTGGCAGCCCTTGACGCGCCGTCCTGAGCAGCCGCGCTTCGAGCAGCGGGTCCGGCTCACCGGCGCCGGTGTGGCGCTGGCAGTCCGCCGTTGCAGCGGTCAATCGACGTGACGAACACCTTCTGGACGGCCCTCGGCACCAGCCTGTCCGCGGCGCTGGTGACGTCGCTCGGCATCTACGCGATCCGCCGATACGGGTCCTGGGGGCAGAACAACACCAGCTACTTCATGTGCTTTGCCGCCGGGGTGCTGATCTCGGCGTCGTTTCTGCACATCATTCCGAAGTCTCTGGAGCTGAACCCGAACGCCTCGGCGTGGCTGCTCGCAGGATTCCTCGCGTTGCACCTGTTCAACCGGTTTCTCACCGCTTTCGTCTGCGAGCAGGATCCGGAGGGCAAGGACTACGCGTTCGGCCTGGTGCCAATGCTGGGCATCGGCTTTCATTCCCTCATCGATGGGTTCGTCTACTCCATCGCCTTCACCGTCAGCATCTTCACCGGCATTCTCGCCACCGCCGGTATGGTGCTGCACGAGTTCCCGGAGGGCATCATCACCTATCTGCTCCTGGTGCGCGGCGGCTTCTCCGAGCGCCGCGCCCTGGTTCTGGCGTTCCTGGCGGCGGCGGCCACCACGCCGGTCGGCATGTTGATTTCCTATCCGCTGATCAGCCGGATCGATGCCTCTGCCCTTGGCGCCCTGCTGGGGCTGTCCGCCGGGGCACTGGTTTATGTCGGGGCGACGCACCTGCTGCCGCGGGCGGAGCAGGAGGGCAAGCGCTTCAGCGTGGTGGCCCTGGCCGGCGGCGTGCTGGTGGCCACGGTCATCGTCCTGTCGAAGGCGTAGAGCGCCCTCAGTCGCCGTGCTCGTGACCCGTGATCGGGCCGTCCTTGAACAGGTAGGTGCGCAGCTCGCGGTCGAACCCGGGGTCGTTGCGGCGCAGCCACTCCAGGATCATGGCCGCGTGCTCTTTCTCTTCGTCGCGGTTGTGCGCGAGGATCGCGCGCAGCTCTTCGTCCTGGGTGGCGTCCACGCGCTGGTCGTACCAGTCGACGGCCTCCAGCTCTTCCATCAGGGACATGATCGCGCGGTGTCGGTCGATGGTGGCGGGGGACAGGTCTTCCCGGCTTTCGTGCAGGGATCCGCTGGCTGCGGCCATGGTCGTCTCCTTTTTCTGAATCCGCGAGGTTAACGCCGGCCGGGTGGCGCGGCTATCGCGGATGCCGCGTAGGCGACGGGCATCGTCTCAAGGACTCCCACATTCGAGAGTGATTCCGCCGGCGCCGTGCCCGCATACTCCGGAGCGACCAGCGATTCTGATTCTTCGGGGGGAGAGGGACATGAGCGTCACCGGCATGGTGCACTTCAACGTCAACTGCAGCGATTACGACCGGTCGCTCAAGTTCTACAACGCGCTCGGTTTCCAGGAGGTGTGGCGGGTGCCCGAGACCAACACGCCTGAAGTCGCCGCGGCGGTGGGCATGCCGCCGTACCGGGTGAAGGGCGCGCTGCTCGCGCTGGAGGGGGCCAATCCGCCGGTGGTCATCGACCTGCTGCAGTGGCTCGATCCGCATGATACCGCCCCGCCGTATCCGCACCTGTATCACTACGGCATTGCGCGGGTCGCCCTCACCACCGACGATATGGATGGCGATATGGCGAGACTCCGGGAGGCGGGGGCGAGCTTCATCTCGGAACCGGCACAGATGCCGCCGAGCTCCGGTTCGCGCGCGCGCTTCGTGTGCTTCAAGGATCCGGACGGCACCGTGCTGGAACTGGTCGAAAACTCGACGCTGTCGGAGTAGCCGCGCGCCGCGCGGGCGGTCCGACACGCATTTCAAATCATCACCTCAGGGGACAGCGGCCATGGCACGCACCACCGACCACGAAATCGTTTCGATCTATCCGTTCACCGACGACGAGATCGACGAGCTCATGAACCACTCCAACGAATGCGTGTTGATGTGGGCAACCAAGGACGGCTGGCCGGTGGGCGTGACCCACGCGTTCGCCTGGCACGACGGCAAGATCTGGATCACCTTCGCATCCCACCGGCACCGCACCGCGGCGATCCGCCGCGACAACAGGGTGTCGGTGTGCGTGAGCAGCGCCGGCTACCCGGCCGGGGCCAGCGAGGAACTGCCGCACGGCGCCATCACCTTCAAGGGCCACGGCGAGATATTCGACGACCAGGCCACCAAGGACTGGTTCTATCCGGCGCTGGCGAAGAAGCTCAATCCCGACAACCAGGACGGCGAGGCGTTCTTCAACGACCTGCTCGACTCGCCGCTGCGCATCGTCCTCGCGGTCACGCCGGTGAAGAAGATCATGTACAACTCGGATCTCGCGGGCCGTCACATGGCGGGGACGGTCAGCGAGGAGGAACTCGGCGAGCGCATGGAGGCCGATGCCGAGCGGATGAACCGCGAGCGCGTCAAGCGCGGCCTGGAGCCGCGCTGATGGGCAGAGTCGCCGGAAAATCCGTCATCGTCACCGGCGCCGCGTCGAACCCGGGACTCGGCTGGGCCACCGCCGCGGTCCTGGCCCGCGAGGGCGCCCGGGTGCTGGTCACCGACATCGATGCCGACGGCGCGGCGGCGTGCGCGGCGGCGATCCGTGACGCCGGCGGCGAGGCGGTGTCGGCGCGCCAGGACGTCGCCGACGAGGCGGACTGGCAGGCCACCATGGATCTGGCGCTGGCGAGCTTCGGCCGTCTCGACGTCCTCGTGAACAACGCCGGCATCGCGGTGCTGAAGCCGATCGAGGCGCTGTCGCTGGAGGACTGGAACCGGCAGATCACGGTGAATCTGACCAGCGTGTTCCTCGGCTGCAAGTACGCCATGGAAGTGATGCGGGGCTCCGGCGGCGGCGCCATCATCAACCTGTCGTCGGTGGCCGGGCTGATCGGCCTGCCGACCTGCGCCGCCTACGGTGCCGCGAAGGGCGGGGTGCGGATGATGTCGAAGACGGTGGCGCTGGAGGGCGCCGCCCACGACATCCGCTGCAATTCGGTGCACCCGGGCATGATCTGGACCAACATGCAGGCTCAGTCGACTCAGGCGCGCGATCCCGCCGACGTCCCGATGGATCGCGCGCGGATACCGCTCGGAAAAATGGGCGAGCCGGACGACATTGCCAACTGCGTGCTGTACCTGGCCTCGGACGAGGCGAAGTACGTCACCGGCGCCGAATTCACGGTGGATGGTGGTATGACGGCGCAATAGCGGTTCCGGCGAACTGTCGATTTCGACAGTTTCCCGGCGCGGCGTCTTGGGAGTAGGCTCGCAGTTAGGTTCGGGGAAAAGTCTGGTCTGGAGAGGCCAAACAGGGGAGAGGTAGTGATGTACATCATTCGGCAGGCTTGCAGCTCTGCAGGCACAACTGCGTCAATTGCAGGCATTCTTTTCGGTGTGGTCATGGCATCGAGTACCGTGGTCCAGGCGGCTGAGGAGCGCCCGCGCGCTTCACGGGTGATCGAAGAAGTGATCGTCACCGCTCGGAAGTCCGAGGAGTCGGCGCAGTCGGTGCCTATCGCCATGACGGCGTTGTCCCAACAGCTCGAAAGTCCGACCATCCGTAACCTCACGGACCTGAACGGCTACGCGCCAAACGTGCGGATCGACGAAGCCGGCGGCCGTTCTGGGGGCGGGGCGAATATCACCATCCGTGGTATCAGCCCGACCCGCACCGACGACAATTCCTTCGATGCGCCCATCGCGGTGATGATCGACGGCATCTATCTGGGCTCCCTGGCCGGCCAGGTGCTGGAGAACTTCGACCTCGAGCGCGTCGAGATTCTGCGCGGTCCTCAGGGCACGCTATTCGGGAAGAACACCGTCGGCGGCGTGGTGCACGTGATCCGCAGCCGGCCCACCGGCGAATGGGGCGCGCGGCTGAAGGCGACCCTCGGCGAAGATCAGCAGCGTGAGCTGCGCGCCGTGGTCAACGCGCCGGTCATCGAAGACATGCTTGCTGTGAAGGGGTTCCTGACCATTCAGCAGGACGACGGGTTCCGCAAGAGCGTGACCACCGGCAACGACGTGGCCGACGCCGACTACCAGAACTACGGGGTGACGTTCCTGGCCACGCCGACCGACGGCTTCGAGGCGCTGTTCACCATCGAGCGGTTCAAGGACGAGGGGCGGCTGAACGCCTACCACACCAACTACAATCTGGCGCCCGGGGTCGTTGCACCGCCGACGGACCCGAACGAAACCGATTTGAGCACCGGGCTGCTGAGCTGCGCGGTCAACCCGACGTCGTGCCGCACCAGCCTGGCCACGCCGAAGATCTCGGAGAACGATACCGACAACGATGCCGAGCTGGAGACCGATGCCTACACGCTGAACATGAGCTTCGATCTGTCCGAGAACCTGAAGCTCGTATCGGTCACCGGTTATCGAGACATGACGGATCACCAGATCTACGACTTTGACGGATCGAGTGCTCCGTTCATCACCATCGAGCGTTGGAACGACTACGACCAATTCAGCCAGGAGCTTCGTATCGACGGTACGTGGCGGGATGTCTCGTTCACCTCCGGCGTCTATTACTGGAACAACGAGTTCGAGCAGGACTGGGTGACCGATGGCCAGCTGTGGCCGGTGCTGTTCGGCGGCGTGGCCGCGGATCCGGTGCTGTGGGAGGTGTGCAAGACGAACCTCCCCGGCACCAACATCTGGTGCGACTCCGGCATCAACGGTGGCATTCCCCTGGGTCAGCCGGTGACCCAGATCCTCTACGAAACCCAGGAAACCACATCCGTCGCCGCGTTTATCCAGGGTGATTGGACCTTTGCTGAAAAGTGGACGGTGACTGCCGGCTTGCGCTGGACAGAGGAGCGCAAGGAGTTCGTCGCCGGACAAGCCTATCTCTCGAATCGGGAGCGCCAGCGGCTGCGGAATTTCCCGGAGTACGCGGATCTGGACAACACGTGGCGTGAGGTCTCCCCGAAGCTCGGATTGACCTATCAGGTCAACCCGCAGGCGATTGCTTACGTATCCTATTCAGAGGGCTTTCACTCGGGCGGTTTCTTCGGTGTGAATCAGAACACCAGCGACTTCGAGCGCGACCAGTACGAGCCGGAATTCGCCGACACCTACGAGATCGGCTTCAAGAGCACGCTGCTCGACAACCGCATGCGCTTCAATGCGTCGCTGTTCCGCACCGACTTCAAGGACAAGCAGGAGTCGTCCGTTCAGTTCGACCCCTCCACATCGACGGTCGCGTCAGTGTTCGACAACGTGGCGGACGCCACCTACCAGGGTGTTGAGATCGAGGTCGAGTACGTGTTCAACGACTATCTGCGCGGCTTCGCGAACTACGGCTACCTCGATGCCGAGTACGACAAGTTCGAGACTGACATCAATGCCTCGGATGGGGTGACGATCATCGAGGATGCGAGCTTCCTGAAGCCTCGCAACGCGCCGGAGAACACCTTTGGAATCGGTGGAACGTTCAGCTATCCCATCGCTGCGGGTTCGTTGGAGATCTTCGCCAAGTACGCCTGGGTTGACGAGTACGAAGGTACGTTGCTGAACACGCCGCTGGGGCGGATCAAATCGACGAAAGACGTCACCGCATCGGTGGGTTATTACACCGACACGTGGGCAGTGTCGGCCTTCGGTCGCAATCTGACCGACGAGCAGATCGAGGGATTCGTCGTCGTCGCGCCGCTTTTCGCCGCGGGCACGGTCAACCGACCGCGCAGCTTCGGTATGGAGCTGGAGTATCGGTTCCAGCCCCGGTGAACGCGTCCCCGCATCGTGCTCCAAGTCCGATGCGGAGGGTAGGGTAGGAAAAGGATCACGGGCGGAACTGCAGCGCCCGTGATCCCAAACTGGCGGCCTGCCCGACCAGCCGGTACGCCATCTCGACCCACTCGCACACGAGCTTGCGCGTATCCCGCGGGTCGATCATCTCCTCCATCTGAAACTTCGATAACGGGCCCGCCGGTCCCCGCGCGCTCTCGATCCGCGCCATCAGCTCCGCGCGCAGCGCCTCCGGATCTTCCGCTTCGGCGAGCTGGCGCTTGTACGCCGCCTCGATGCCGCCTTCCGGCGGAATGCCGCCGACGTCGGCCGCCGGCCACACCACGCGCATGGACGGTTCCGCCCGCGGGGTGGCGTAGTTGTTGCCGGCCACGCCGAAGCTGCGCCGCATGAGCACGGTGAAGATCGGCACCTTCGTCTGGGCGAACGCGATCATCCACTCGCCGCCGGCGCGGATGGTGCCGGCCTGCTCGTGCTCCAGGCCCACGGCGAAGCCCGGGTTGTCCACCAGGTTGAGCACGGGGATGTGGAACAGATCGCACAGGTCGAGGTGGCGGGTCAGCTTGCGGCAGCCGTCGGCGGTGAGCGCGCCGCCGTTCCGGTGGCGGCTGTCCGAGGCGATCACGCCGAGGCTGTGGCCGTTCATGCGCACGAACCCGGTGATCTGATCGGTCCCCCACAGCGGCCCGACTTCGAAGAACGAGCCCGTGTCCGCCATCAGCGTGATGGCGCGGCGCGCATCGAAGGTGGTGGTGCGCCTGCGCGGTACCAGGGTGAACAGCTCCTCCTCGCGCCGGGTCGGCGGATCGTCGGGGTTCGGCGGCAGCACCGGCGGCGCTTCATAGACCGATGACGGCAGGTAGCTGAGGAACCGCCGCGTCTGAGCGAAGGCGTCCTGTTCGGTCTCCGCCAGGTTGTCCACCGAGCCGTTGGCGCAGTGGATGCGCCAGTCGCCGAGCTCCTCCTTGGTGATGTCGTAGCCCATGGCGTGGCGCACCACCGGCGGGCCGGCGACGAACAGCTGGGCGATGTCGCGCACCATCACCGAGAAGTGGCCGAGCACCGCTTTGGCGGCACCGATGCCCACCACGCTGCCGAGCAGCAGGTTCACGACCGGCACGGTGGCGAGCTGCTCGGCGTACTGGGTGCTGCCCAGATGCCCGGGCAGGAACGAGCCGCCGCTGCCGGCGACGCGCGGTCGGCCGGCGGTGATGTGGCCGCTCGATTCCTGGGCGCGGCTCGCCCCTTCCTTCTGCTGTTGCGGCACCATGGCGGCGACGCTGCCGCCGCCCGAGGAGCCGTCCAGCAGGCGCACGGACGGTACTTTGAGTTCCACGGACAGCGAGTCGAGATAGCGGCTCTTCTGGCCGATGGCGCCGTCCGCGTGACCGCCGCGGGAGGTGAAGTCGTCGGCGCAGACGATGGCCGTGCGGCCGTCGATGCTGCCCCAGCCGCCGACGTGGTTGGCGGGGGTGAAGCCGGCCACCTTGCCGTCGTCGCCGTAGGAGGCGAACCCGGCGATGCTGCCGACCTCGCGGAACGAGCCGTCGTCCAGCAGGGCGTCGATGCGTTCCCGGCAGGTCAGCTTGCCGCGGTCGCGCTGACGCACCACGCCGGGGTCGTCGGAGCCGGGTGCCATGCGCTCGTGGGCCAGGCGCTGCAGGGTGGACACCTCGTCGAGCACGTCGGCCCAGGTATCTTCTGCGGCGCGCGCGCTGGCACCGACGGCCCCCGCAGACGGCGCGATGAGGGCGATCACCTGACCGGCGGCAACGCTTACCCCGGCTTCGAGCGGTTGCAGGGCCGCGATGGTGCCGGCGCAGGGCGCGGTCACTTCGGTTTCCATCTTCATGGCGCTGAGGATCAGCAGCGCCTGGCCGGCGGCGACCGTGTCGCCCTCGGCCGCGGACACCTCGAGCACCTGGCCGTCCATGGGGCAGGCGACGGGCTGCTGACCCGGCTCGGCCTCCAGGCTGGGAAGCGTCGGTGTGGTTGCGCTTGGCGCGCGCGCGCCGGGCCCGCGCCCGGTGGCGTGGCGCTCCAGCAGGTCCAGCGCGCCGTTGCCCGCCGGCGCGTCGCGCAGGGACTCGCCGTCCTCGTCGAACAGGGTCACCCGGGCATCGCCGCCGCGCACCGCCGGGTGCGAGAGCAGGGCGCGCAGTTCGACCAGGTTGGTGGGCACCCCGGCGATGTGGAATTCGGCCAGGGCCCGCAGGGTGCGGTCGAGGGCGGACTGGTAGGCCGGGTCCGGGTCCGTGGCGTGCGCCGGGCGCGCGCTGCGGGCGCTTGACGTGCCAATGACCTTCGCCAGCAGCGGGTCGAACTGGGGCGGCGGTGTGAGGCCGAGGTAGCCGCAGGCGTCCACGCGCACGCCGGGTCCGGAGGGTTCCTTGTAGCCGCTGAGCGTTCCCGCGCCCCGGGCCACCACCCGGGCCTGGATCGAGAAGCGGTCCGGTGGCGCGATGACGGCCTGGTCGGCCAGACCCAGGTCAGCGAGCGTCGCCCCGGAGGCGATCTGGAGCTGCGCTTCCACCAGATCGACGCCGGTGATCTGCTCGGTGATGGTGTGCTCCACCTGAATGCGCGGGTTGCACTCGATGAAGAAGTACTCGCCGGTCTCCGGCAGCACCAGGAACTCGACGGTGCCGGCGTTCACGTAGCCGGCCTCGCGTACCAGGCGCACGGCGTCGGTGAACAGGCGCTGGCGCAGGGCGTCGTCGAGCCCGGGGGCCGGCGCGATCTCCAGCACCTTCTGGTGGCGCTGCTGGACCGAGCAGTCGCGCTCGTAGAGATGCACCACGTGGCCGGAGGCATCGGCCAGCACCTGCACCTCGATGTGCCGGGGCCGTTCCAGCAGCCGCTCGAGAAACAGCGCGCCGTTGCCGAAGGCGGCCCGGGCTTCGCTCTCGCAGCGGGCGAAGGCATCGGCCATTTCGTCGCGGCCGTACACCCGGCGCATGCCGCGGCCTCCGCCGCCGGCGGCCGCCTTCAGCATCACCGGATAGCCGATCTCGCCGGCGAGGATCAGGGCCTGCTCCGGCGAAGCCAGGGGCTCGGCGCTTCCCCACACGATCGGGATGTCGAGTGACTGGGCCAGCGCGCGCGCGCGCACCTGGTCGCCGAACAGGGCCAGCACCTCGGGCGGCGGGCCGACGAAGGTGAGCCCGGCGGCCGCGCAGGCGGTGGCAAAGTCCGCGTTCTCGGCGAGAAACCCGTAGCCCGGGTGCACGCAGTCGCAGCCGCTCTCCCGGGCCGCATCGATGATGGCCGCGGCGTCGAGGTAGGCGCGCACCGGGTCGCCGCCGGCGGCGATTTCCCGCGCCTCGGTGGCGATGCGGGTGTGCAGCGCGTCGGCGTCGATGGGCGCGTGAATGGCCACGGACTTCATCCCAAGCCCCGCCGCCGCGCGGGCGATGCGGATGGCGATTTCGCCGCGGTTGCTGATCAGAACCCGGATGAGCATGGTGCCGTGCCTCCCCCAATACGCTGGCAGTCGAACAGCTTACCTCCGCGGGCGCCTGTCTGCCGAGGGCGGGTCGAATCGCGCCCGCGGGCCGTCGCCTTGCCCGCCCGCGCCGGGGCGGCTAGGGTGCGATGCGTTCAACCAGGGAGCAGGCCGGTGCTGAGATTCGTTCTGGGTGTGCTGGTCGCGGGACTGATTGCCGCCGGCTTCTGGCTGTTCGAGGGCGATCTGCCGGCGGCCGAGGTCGACGCCCGCTACAGCAACGGTGCGTCGGCGTTTCTCACCACGGCGTCCGGCGCGCGCATTCACTACCGCGATCAGGGCAACCGCACGGGTCCGCCGCTGGTACTGGTACACGGTTCCAACGCCTCGCTGCATACCTGGGAGCCCTGGGTGGCGGCGTTGGGCGACCGCTACCGCGTGGTTACCCTGGACCTGCCGGGGCACGGCCTCACGGGCCGGGTGCCGGACGACGACTACGGGTCCGAGGCTATGGTCGCCGCCGTGCACGCGGTGGCCGAGCACTTGAACCTGCCTGGCTTTGTCCTCGGCGGCAATTCCATGGGCGGCGGCGTTGCCTGGCGCTACGCGCTGGCTCATCCCGATCGGGTGCGCGCCCTGGTGCTGGTGGACGCTTCGGCGCCGTGGTCCTGGCGCCGCGAAGCGCCAGTGGCCGGCGACGGGGATACCCCTCTGGGATTCACTCTGCTGCGCAGCGAGGCGTTCCGCGCTATCGCCCGCAATCTCGATCCCGGTTATCTGGTGGCCCAGGGCCTGCGCGCCGCTTATCACGACCCCGGGCAGGTGGACGACGCGCTGATCGCTCGCTATCGCGATCTGACCCTGCGGGCCGGCAGCCGCGAGGCGATCCTCAGCCGCTTCGGGCGGGCGCCGGATACCACGTCGGACGCCGTGGACCTGTCGGTGCTCACCATGCCCACCCTGATCCTCTGGGGACGTCACGACACCCTGATCGGCGTCGAGGTGGGAGAGCGGTTCGATGCCGAGCTGCCGGACTCGCGCCTGGTGATCTACGAGGACCTCGGCCACGTGCCCATGGAAGAGGCGCCGACGCGCACGGCGGCCGATGTGCGGGCATTCCTCGATCGCGCCGTGGAATCGGCCCCGTAATCGCGGCCCCGGTCCGCTCTGGCTTGCGTGCGGACCGCTGTCGAGTGGACCTCTGACGGTGAGCGCGGATACAGCGCCGCGGCCAGCAGCAGCCACTGCAGGAGGGTCAGAACCACGCCGATTTCGTCCGTCGTCCCGTGCGGTTGTCCCGAGACCAGCAGGCCGAGTTGCAGGGGAACCGCCGCGGCACAGATCAGGGCGGTCTTTTTCTGCATGGGGGTCATCGCGGCGCCGGTTCCCGCGGCGCGCCATCGCACACACCACCACCACACGCACGCCAGGGCGAACATCCCGAACTGCAGCGCGTAGAACGGTGTGGAGATGTCGAGGGTCACGTCCAGGGTGTCGCCGCGGAACATCACCGGCTCGCCGCTGACCAGTTCGAACACCGCGTCGGCGGCAAAGAATCCCAGGTAGCCGGCGAGCAGGGGCCCGGCCAGTGCATAGCGACGCTCACGCAGAGCCCAGAGCACCAGCAGGCCCGCCGCCAGCAGCCCGTAGACCACCAGGACATCGGCGCGGGCCAGGCCACTCGAATGGAAAACGTGCCCGAAATAGCTGGTGCCCCAGCTGTAGCTCGGGCCTTCGAAGGTGAGTCGGAAGAACACCAGCCACGGCAGAAGTGTCTTCAACGCCACCCAGACCCAGAGCACCGTATACAGGCGGCGTTCCCCGCGTTGCGTTTTTGTTCCCATCGCTCGATCGCTCCCGGTGTCGTGTTGCTCTATCTTGGTGATACCTGTTTTCGGCGAACGGTTGCATCGTGCTGCGGGATCTGGGTCGAAGTTTGCTGGTCTTGGTGGTCGTCCTGGGGTCCGACGGCGCTGCGGCGTCTGCAAGCGACATCCTTCTGGGCCGCGTCGAACACGTCGCCGACGGCGACTCCCTCACGCTGCTCGCCGACGGCTCGCGCCATCGCATCCGTCTGCACCAGATCGACGCGCCCGAGCAGGATCAGCCGGGCAGCCGCGAGTCGCGGCGTGCCCTGGCCGGAAAGGTCGACGGCAAGTACGTGCGCGTGACGGTGGTGACCACCGACGACTACGGCCGCCTGGTCGGCCAGGTCTGGCTCGGAGATCGCGACATCAACCGCGAGCTGATCGGCGAAGGACATGCCTGGGTCTATCGGCGTTACCTCGAGGACCGCTCGCTGCTGGCGGACGAAGCGACGGCGCGAGACGCTGGCCGCGGCCTTTGGGCGGCGATCGATCCTCAACCGCCCTGGGAGTGGCGTCAGCGTGCGCGTGCTGCTGCGTCGGCACAGGGCGCCGCCGAGGGCTGTCTGATCAAGGGCAACATCAACCGCCGCGGCGAGCGCATCTACCATCAGCCGGGAGATCGCTACTACGCCGAGACGCGGATCAACACGTCGCGCGGCGAGCGCTGGTTCTGTTCCGAAGCGGAGGCGAAGCGCGCCGGCTGGCGTGGCGCCCGGTCGCGCTGATCAGGCCGGCGGGCGCCCATGACGCCGGCGCAGGAACCGCTGGTGCAGCCACTTCTCGCCCTCTACCACCAGCAGAAACACCACGCCGCTGGCGCCGATGAGCAGCCAGCTGTGGGCGTTCAGGGGCGTCGACCCGAACAGCAGCTGAAACGGCGGCGCGTAGGTGAACAGCAGCTGCAGACCGAGTACCCCGGCGATGCTGGCTGCGGCGATCGGATTGCCGAGCAGTCCCTGGCCGCTGAACGCCGATCGGGTGTTCTGCCGGGTGGCGAGCAGATACATCGCCTCGAACCAGACCAGAGCATTCACGGCCGTCGTGCGGGCGTAGGCGATGTCGCTGCCGTTCCCGCGCGCCAGCAGGTGCAGCAGCAGGATGGCGGCGAGGATGGTGGCGCTGACGTAACAGGTCCGCCACAGCAGCACCCCCGAGAGGAGCGCTTCTCCGGCGCGTCGCGGAGAGCGCTGCATCACCCCGGGCTCTGCGCGTTCGAAGGCCAGCGCCAGGCCGAGGGTGACGGCGGTCACCATGTTGACCCACAGCACCTGGATGGGCGTGATCGGCAGCTGGTAACCGAGCAGGATGGCGGCGGCGATCATCAGCGCCTCGGCCAGGCTGGTCGGCAGCAGAAAGGCGACGCTCTTCTTGACGTTGTCGTCGATCGTCCGACCGGTCTCCACGGCCTCGACGATGGTTGCAAAGTTGTCGTCGGTGAGGACCATTTCCGCCGCCTCGCGCGCAGCGGCGGTGCCTTTGCGACCCATGGCGATTCCGATGTCGGCGCGCTTAAGCGCGGGGGCGTCGTTCAACCCGTCGCCGGTCATGGCGACGATGCTGCCGCCCGCCTGCAGCGCGCGCACCAGGCGCAGTTTGTGCTCCGGCGAGGTGCGGGCGAAGACGTCGACTTCGGCGACGGCGGCGGCGAACGCGGCATCGTCGAGCGCGTCCAGGTCGGCGCCGCTCAGGGCACGATCGCCGGCGCCGAGGCCGAGTTCCCGGCCAACGGCCCGTGCGGTATCCAGATGGTCTCCGGTGATCATCTTCACCCGGATGCCGGCGCTGCGGCACTGCTCGAGGCTGCGCCGGGCTTCCTCCCGGGGCGGATCGGTCACGCCGACCAACCCGAACAGCTGCAGCTCACCCAGCATCTGCTCGTTCAGTTCGTTGCTGCCGGGCGGCAGCTCACAGCCGGCGAGGGCCAGCACGCGCTGGCCGGAGCGGGCCAGCTGCGACGCCCGGGCGGTCCAGTCGTCGTGGTCCAGGGGCTCGACGCCGGCCTCGCCGAGCTGCTGACGGCACATCTGCAGCAGCGTCTCCGGCGCGCCTTTGGCGTACACGACGCGCCCCGACCCGGCGGTCGCCGTCGTGGCGGTAGCGGCATTCAGGGTGGCCATGAAGCGGCGTTCCGGTTCGAAGGGAATGACGTCCAGGCGCGTCTGGTGGTCGGGTTCCGCGGCCAGATCCAGACCGGCTTTGGCGGCCAGGACCAGCAGAGCGCCTTCGGTCGGGTCGCCGGTGACCGTCCACTCGTCGTCGACCCGCAGCAGCTGGGCGTCGTTGCAGTTCAGCCCGGCCCGGAGCAGGGCGTGGAGCGGTCCGCCGCGCGGGTCCGCAGCCCCGCCGGCGGCAGCCTGCAGCGTGCCCTCGGGCCGGTAGCCGGTGCCGCTCACCTCGATCCGGCCGCCGGCGACCTCGATGGCGCGAACGGTCATTTCGTTGCGGGTCAGGGTGCCGGTCTTGTCGGCGCAGATCACGCTGACCCCGCCCAGGGTTTCCACCGCGGCCAGGCGGCGCACGATGGCGCCCTGGCGGGCCATGAGCTGCACGCCGAGCGCGAGCGTAATGGTCACCACCGGCGGCAGACCTTCGGGAATCGCGGCCACGGCGATGCCCACGGCGGCGATCAGCATGTCGCTGGTGGGGTAGCCGCGGAACAGGCCGCCGAACAGCGCCACGGCGCTGGCAAAGGCGACGATCAACAGGCTCATGCGCTGGCCGAACCGGTTGAGCATGCGCAGCAGCGGGGTCCTGATCGGCTCGATCTCCTGCAGCTCGCTGGAGATGCGCCCGAGTTCGGTGTTGCGGCCGGTGGTGATCACCAGGCCGGTCGCGGTACCCCGGGTGATCATCGTGCCGGCGTGGGCCAGGTTGCCGCGGTCGGCCACGCCCACGGCGTCCGGCAGCGCGGCGACGGATTTCGCCACCGGCACGGATTCTCCGGTCAGCACCGACTCGTCGGCTTCCAGGCCATGGCAGTCGATCAGCCGCAGGTCGGCCGGCACGCGGTCGCCGCTGCCGAGCAGCACCAGGTCTCCCGGCACCAGCACGCGCGCCGGCAGTTCCTGGGCCTGGCCGTCGCGCAGCACCCGCGCCACCGGGCTGAGCAGCGCGCGGATTGCCAGCAGCGCTCGTTCGGCCCGGCCTTCCTGAATGTAGCCGACCAGGGCGTTGATCAGGACGACGGCGACGATGACGCTGGTGTCGAGCCAGTGGCCGAGCAGCGCGGTGATCGCGGCCGAGCCGAGCAGCACGAACAGCAGCACGTTGTTGAACTGACGGCCGATGCGCGCCAGGGCACTGGGCGGCCGCGTCACGGCGACTTCGTTCGCTCCGAACCTGGCCAGCCGGGTGGCCGCCTCGGCCGCCGACAGACCGTCCCGGGAGCTGGCGAGACGCTGCAGGCAGTCGTCCGCCTCGCGGCGGTAGTAATCCTCGGATCCGGCCTCCGGTGCGTCGGCGGGGGAATCGATTGCAGCCATGGTCATCGTTTGCCGATTGAGCGCGCGCCGCGCGTTCTGCAGCGTACGGCAGCGCCGGCCCCGGTCCGTACCGTGGGCATTGCGTATTGTATCCACCCTGGCCGCAGAGGAAGGTCGAGATCCGCTTTCCCGGAGCCGCGCCATGAAGATCGGAATTCCGAAGGAGATCAAGATCCTGGAAGGGCGGGTGGCGCTGATTCCGGCCGCGGCCGGTGAGCTGGTGAGGCACGGCCACGAGGTGTTCGTGGAAACCGGTGCCGGCGACGCCAGCGGCTACGACGACGACGACTACTCGGCGGGAGGCGTCGCCATCGTCGACGACGCGGCCGGTCTGTACGGCGCGGCGCAGATGATCGTGAAGGTGAAGGAACCGTTGCCGTCGGAGTATCCGCTGCTGCGCTCCGACCACCTGCTGTTCTGCTACCTGCATCTGGCGGCGCTGCCGGAGCTTGCCGAGACGTTGTGCCGCATCGGCCTGACCGCGGTGGCCTGGGAGACCGTGGAAGAAGCGGGCAAGCTGCCGCTGCTGCAACCTATGAGCGAAGTCGCCGGCAAGCTGGCGGTGCAGCTCGCCAGCAACCTGCTGTACCGGCCCAACCAGGGCCGCGGCCTCATGCTCGGTGGCATGCCGACCACCGAGCGCGGCCACGTGGTCGTGCTCGGCGCCGGCACCGTCGGCACCGCGGCCACCCGGGTAGCTGCAGCACTCGGCGCTGAGGTCACCGTGTTCGGCATCAACCGCGACCGGTTGGCGGCCGTGCACCAGCTTGGCGACAACGTCACGACGCTGCCGTCCTATCAGGCGCTCATCGACGAGCGCGTCAGCACCGCCGACGTGGTCGTCGGCGGCGTGCTGGTCCCCGGGGGGCGTACCCCGACCCTGGTCTCCGAGCAGACGGTCTCGCGGATGCGGCCCGGCAGCGTGATCGTCGACGTTGCGGTCGATCAGGGCGGCTGCATCGAAACGATCCGGCCGACCCTGTGGGACGCCCCGACCTACCTGGCGCACGAGGTCATCCACTTCGGCGTCACCAACATGCCCGGCGCGGTGCCGCGCACCTCGGCGCAGGCGTTGTCCATGGCCGTGGTCCCGTACGTCCTGCGACTGGCGACCGCGGAGGGACTGAAGGACCCGGCGCTCGCGGCCGGCATCAACGTCCGCGAAGGTGAGCTGGTGCACTCGGCGGTTCGAGCTTCGCTGACCTCCTAGGGCGGGTCGGCCCGACTGTGAACGGCATCCGCTGCGACACCGACGGCAACACCTGGTCGAGCGCGGGCTGGGTCGGCGCCGGCTACGACCGCGTGCACGTTTTCAACCCGCAGGGTGAGCGGGTGGCGCCGATCGTGCTGCCGGATCTCTGTGCGAACCCGTGCTTCGGCGGCCCGAAACGCAACCGCCTGTTCATGACCGCCAGCCAGTCACTGTACGCGGTCTACACCCACACTCGGGGCGTGCATTTCTGCTGACGGCGCTCGGAGTCGCGTTCTTCAGCGAAGCGCCTCAGCGAGGCGACTCGCACAGCCTCTTGAGGGCCAGATTCATTCTCTCGAAGTTGTCGGTGATGGTCTCCGCGAACGCATCGAGAATGCCCGGCATGCGGGAACCCGTGAAATGCTCCACATGGGCCAGGCGGGTTCCGGATCCGACGGGTCGAAGCTCGAACCAGTGGTCGCCCTCGAACTCGGCCCGATCCGGCAGCCCGCCGACCCAGTGCATCGTGTACGGCGTCACGAGGCGCACGTCGACATCGAGTACCGTCTCATGGCCTTTGGCGTCCACTGCGTGTGCAACGATCTGCGTGCCGGCCACGGGAGCCCCTTCGACCCGTACCAGGTACGGATTCCAGCGGGAATAGCCCGCGTAATCCGTCAGCGAGCGCCAGACGTCGTCGATGGGTGCGTCGATCAGGATGTCCGTGGCGATCGTACGCTGCAGCCGGTCAGTCACTGGCCGACCTGGAGAATCGCGGAGATGGTCCCGGCGGTGGATTTGACGCGCTCGATGGCCGTGTCCAGGGCAATCGTCGTGTAACGGCCCTGCATGAACGGGACGGTCAGACTGGCGATTGCGCCTTCGTGGTCGAGATCGAAGATGGGAGCGCCTATGTCTACGACGCCGTCGACGAAGTCGCTGTCGTGGGCGATGCAGCCCTGTTGTGTGGCCTGCTCCGCGTCGTCCATGAAGCCGTCCACGTCGACGCCGTCGGGTACGCTGGCGAGCAGCTCCTTGAGAAACTTCTCCTTGGAGCGCTGCGTGTGGAAGGCGTAGAGGATACGCCCTGAAGTCGACTGCATGATGTGGCGCCGATAGCCGACACGGACGGTGAGACCGATCTCGATCGGACTCTCCACCCGAGCGACCACCACCATCTGCGTTCCGGTGCGCACCACCAGCTGGCATGACTGTTCCAGCGAGTCGGCGAGTTCGCGCATGTGCGGCAGGGCGACGTCATGGAGGTTGCGGATGGGGGGATTGCGCATACCCAGCTCGAACAGCTTATTGGTGACGCTGAAGCGCTCGTCCGTCTCACCCCTGGCGATGTAGCCGCGGCCCTCCAGCACGTGCAGCATGCGGTAGATCTCGTGCTTCGAACGGCCGAGTGCCTCGGCGATGACGACCATGCTGCACGGCTGCCTGGCGGCGGACAGGTACTCGAGGATTTCCAGGCCCTTCTCCAGGGCTGGAGCCTTGTAAGCGGTCTTCGGCGAGCTGGCGTCGGCCACGGCGACAGGTCCTGATCGACGGTTTGGCATCCTGCGATCTTACACGACCTGGTCGAACTCCACGGCGATAACGGTCGCATCCGGATCCAGCTCCGTCGCCGGTACCTCGATCGAGATTTCTCCGGGGCCGTCCGTCCCCATCAGCATGTCGAACACTGGAATTCGGCTCGCGTAGTCGAGTGTCCTGCCGGTAGCCAGATTGCGCACGCCGAGGATGTGCTTGACCGGTATGCCACGCAAGGTGACGGGCCCGATGGGTTTCATGAGCAGGTGCAGATATACGGTATTGTCACGACGGGTGCTCGGGCCGTAGAACTGCCACGGCTCGAGACCCGCCCGGGTGCCGTAGACGGCGTCGCCGTGAGCGACCGTCCAGCGCGCCAGTGCTCGCAGGCGCTCGAGTTGCGGTTTGATCAGGTGACCGCCGCCGTCGGGACTCACGTTCAGCAGCAGATTGCCGCCCCGACCGACGACCTCGCACAGGGTGTGAATCAGCGAGGTCGAGCTCTTGTAGTGCTGATCGTCGGGGTTGAAGCCCCAGCTCTCGTTCATGGTGAGGCAGGTCTCCCAGCGACCCTCGGGTGGCGTTGGCGGGATGAACTGTTCCGGTGTGGCGTAGTCGCCGTGCTCGGGGAGCCGATCGTTGATCAATACATCGGGCTGCAGGCGGTGGATCAATCGCTCCAGCCCTTCGCTGTCCCAGGTTTCGGCATTGCGTTCCCAGCCACCGTCGAACCACAGCAGGTCGATCGGGCCGTAGTCGGTGAGCAGCTCGGTGAGTTGGGCGCGGACGTAGTTGAGATAGCGCGACCATTGGGCCTTTGTTGCGGCGGGATACTGACCGAACACGTAGGGCTTGGCGGCGTCCGTGAATGCCGGATAGTCCGGGTGGTGCCAGTCCGGCAGCGAGTAGTAGAAGCCGATCTTCAGTCCATGAGCGCGACAGGCGTCGACGTATTCACGCACGGGGTCGCCGGGATATCCGCCCAGACCGATGTGGTAGTCGGAGTGCCGGGTTGGCCACATGGAAAAGCCGTCGTGATGGCGCGTGGTCATCACGGCGTACCGCATCCCGGCGCTGGCTGCGGCGGCAATCCACTCGCCTGGCGCGTCCCGGTCGGGTCGAAAGGCATGCGCGTTGGCGTGGTATTTTTCCACGCTGAGTATCTGTCCGTGGGGCAGGGTGACCACCCCGCCCACCAGCGGCCACGAGGCTTCCCAGCCAGCCGCCGCGTAGTGGCCCCAGTGCACGAACAGGCCCAGCCGGGCATCGTCGAACCAGCTCAGCCGGTGGTCGGCTGCCGAACTCGGATCAGCGTCGTTCATGGTCGTGCCTCCCAGGCGACGGTGCATTGCTCCTGAATGCCAAGGCCATCGATGCCCAGGCGCATGGTCTGTCCCGGGTGCAGATACACCGGCTCGGGTTTCTGGCCGAGCCCGACGCCGGGTGGCGTGCCTGTGGAAATCACGTCGCCGGGCAGCAGGGTCATGAAGCGCGACACGTAGCTCACGATGTAGGCGACATCAAAGATCATCGTTCGGGTGTTGCCGTCCTGATACCGATGCCCGTCTACTTCCAGCCACAGGCCCAGAGCCTGTGGATCGGGGACTTCGTCGCGAGTCACCAGCCACGGCCCGATGGGTCCGAAGGTGTCGGCGCTCTTGCCCTTGACCCACTGCCCGGTTCCCTCCATCTGAAAGGCCCGTTCGGAGAGATCGTTGATCACGCAGTAGCCGGCGACGTAGTCCAGTGCACGCCCGGCGTCGACGTGACGGGCGGTGGTGCCGATGACTACCCCGAGTTCGACCTCCCAGTCGGTCTTGGTCGAGCCGCGCGGAATGACGACGTCGTCGTTCGGGCCGCAGATGGCGCTCGTCGCCTTCATGAAGACAACGGGCTCCACCGGCGGCGTGGCGCCGGTTTCTCGAGCGTGATCGGAGTAGTTGAGGCCGATGCAGACGAACTTGCCGACTCCACCCACGCAAGGACCCAGGCGTGGGGCGCCGGATACCGTGGGCAGGTGCTCGGGATCGAGAGTCCGGAGTCGGTCCAGTTCGCTCGGGTCGAGGCTGATGCCGTCGACGTCGATGATCTGTTCGGACAGGTCGCGCACCGTTCCGGTGGCATCGAGCAGTCCCGGCTTTTCGGCGCCCACGGGTCCGTATCGCAGCAGCTTCACATGGATCTCCCCGACGCGGTGATCAGTTCGTCCAGCCGCCGTCGATGACGTGCACGGCGCCTGTGATGTATGCGGACTCGTCGCTGGCGAGGTAGACCGCCAGGGCCGCGATTTCCGTTGCCGTGCCCAGTCTGCCCATGGGCTGGCGGGCCACGAAGTCTGCGCGGGCTGCATCCGGGTCGGCGAAGGCATTGATGCGCTGCTGTAGCGACGGCGTGTCGACGGTGCCCGGGCAGATGGCATTGCAGCGAATACTTCGGCTGACAAAGTCCGCGGCCACAGCCTTGGTCAGTCCGATCACGGCGGCTTTCGTGGTTCCGTAGGCGAAACGGTTTGCGACGCCGCGGACCGATGAGGCTACGGAAGACATGTTGATGATGTTGCCGCCGCCGGCAGACAGCATGCCCGGGATGAAGCTCCGGATCGTCTGGTACATCGACGTGACGTTCAGGTTCAGACTGAACTGCCAATCTTCCGGCGTGCAATCGAGGATGCTGCCGTGATGCACGAACCCGGCGCAGTTGAACAGCACGTTGACGTCCGGGTGCCGGTGGGCTGCGGCCAGTACGGCCTCTGCCGAGGTCACGTCGAGGCGCTCGGTGACGATAGCGCTGTGTTCCGCGCGAAGCGACGCGAGGGATTCCTCGTTGATGTCGGTGGCGATCACCCGGGCGCCCTCGGCCGAAAATGCCAGCGCGGTGCTGCGACCGATGCCCTGACCGGCGGCGGTAACCAGTGCGATCTTGCCGAGAAGTCGATCAGTCATGTGCGGTGCTCGGGTTAAAGGTCATAAAATGCTGCCGCGGTGCCACCTAGAATGGCCGTCCGCTCGGCGTCGCTGCAGTCGGCAAGCAGTGCGTCGGTGAGCCGGCACCAGGAATCGAAGCCGCCGGCAAGGTTGACCACTGGCCAGTCGCTGCCCCACATGAGCCGCTCCGGCCCGAACTGTGCCAACAGCTCGTCGGCGTAGGGACGGATGTCCTCTTCCCGCCAGTTGGCGGCTGCCTCCGTGACCAGTCCGGAGAGCTTGCAGCGCGCGGATGTATGCGCGGCCAGCGGCCGGATCAGGTTTCGCCACGCTGCCAGGCCGTGGCCGGCGATGTCGGGTTTGCCCGCGTGATCGATAACGACCCTGAGGTCCTGGTGGCGTTCCAGCAACTTCAGCAGGTTCGGCAGATGACGCGGCTGGACCAGCGCGTCGAAGCGAAGGTCGAGCTCCACGAGCGTGTGGAAAGCTGGACTCAGCCGCGGGTCGAGTATCCAGTCAGCGTCGTCGATGTCCTGAATCATCGGACGCACGCCGCGAAACACGGAGTACGTGTCAAGTTCCGCCAGCAGCTCGGGTGCCTGGCTGCTTGCCATATCGATCCAGCCGACGACTGCGCCGATGAACTCGTTTGCGTGGGCCAGCTCGAGCAGGTAGCGGGTTTCCGCCACCGTGGGCGCCGCCTGTACCAGCACCGTGCTCGTGATGTTCCGCTCGCGCAGCAGCGGCGCGAGATCGGCCGGCTGATAGTCCCGGTACAGGGGGCCAAGTTCCGGCGTCAGCCAGGCGTAGTCGCCGCGATCGAGTCGCCAGAAATGCTGGTGCGCATCGACCTGGAACGCGGGTTCCGTCAACGTGCCCAGACCTCGCCTTCGGGAAAGCGGTGCCGGGCCACGCTTTCGGGCTTCATCTCTACGCTGAAGCCGGGCTGGGTTGGTGCCGCATAGCGGCCCGAACGAATCCGGATCGGATCGACGAAGTGTTCGTGCAGGTGTCCCGCATGTTCGATCATGCGTCCTTCGCTGCTGCTCGCTACCGCTGCGGCGTCGAAAAAGCTCAGGTGTTGCACGTACTCGCACAGACCGACCCCGCCGGCGTGCGGGCAGACCGGCTTGTCGAAGGCGGCGGCCAGCAGCAATACGGCGAGGACTTCGTTCACGCCGCCCAGACGACACGCATCGATCTGGACGACGTCGATGGCATCCGCCTGCAGGAACTGTTTGAACATGATTCTGTTGTGGCAATGCTCGCCGGTGGCGACCCGGATTGGTGCCACGGCCTTGCGGATCCGTGCATGTCCGAGAATGTCGTCGGGACTGACCGGTTCCTCGATCCAGTAGGGGTCGTACGGCGCCAGCGCCTCGATCCAGCCGATGGCCTCGTCAACCTCCCAGACCTGGTTGGCGTCCACCATCAGCAGGCCTTTGTCACCGAGTACCTCGCGCAGCGTGCGACAGCGCCGGACGTCGTCCTCGAGATCGCGCCCGACCTTCATTTTCAATGCCTGCCAGCCCTGCTGCAGGGCCGCCGTGGCCAGCGTTTGGATTTTGTCGTCGGAATAACCGAGCCATCCGGCGGAGGTGGTGTAGGCGGCATGCCCCCGCTCCTCCAGCCTGGCGACACGGCCCGGCTTGTCGCGTGCCCGATCTTTGAGAATGTCGAGCGCATGACCCGGATCGAGCGCGTCGCTGATGTGGCGGAAGTCGATCGCGCTGACGATCTGTTCCGGAGACATATCAGCCAGATAGCGCCACAGGGGTTTGCGAGCGCGGCGCGCGAGCAGGTCCCAGATCGCATTGACGATGGCGGCCGCTGCCAGATGCACGACGCCTTTCTCAGGGCCGAGCCAGCGGATCTGGCTGTCGCCCACGATCCGGCGCCAGAAACCGGCCAGGTCGGACTCGATCGCGTCCAGATCCATTCCGGTCACCGTCGGTGCAATGGCGTTGATGGCCATCACGACGATTTCCGTGCCGCGGCCGATCGTGAAAGCGAGACCGTACCCGGTAAGCGACGCATCGCTCGTGTGGACGGTGCAATACGCCGCTGAATAATCAGGGTCCGCGTTCATTGCGTCGGACCCATCCAGTTCGCGCGAAGTTGGGAAGCGCACGTCCACGGCATCTATCGCGGTGATCACGACGGTCATAGGCGCGTTACTTGTAAAACACTATTTTTTATATCTAACATCATTCGCACAGTCCAGCGATTCGTGGGACCCTTTTTCGCATTTCAGCTTGCACGGAGCCGAGCTTTTCTCAGTCAGCTGAAATGGTTGACAGCAATGTTCTACTTATGAAACGCTGATTCATGCCGTGAGCCATCGTTCAATCAGGGGGGAGACCATGCTGAAGACGCGCTCGTTGGTTCTTGTTGGGTTGATCTGTGCCGCCCAGTTCGCAATGCCCGGTTCGATAGGGGAAGCGAGGGCCGCAGCCACCACTGCCACGTCGGCGAACGCCGGCTACCTGGAAGAGGTGATTGTGACCGCCCGCAAACGGTCGGAAAGCAGCCAGGATATCCCGGTCGCGGTTTCCGTCTTCAGCGCGGACGAATTGAACCGTCGGAAGGTGCTGACCGTCGAAGATCTGGAAGGGATCGTACCCAATCTGCTCATCGACCCGGTGGATTTCCAGTCGGGCGGGGCGGCGGTGTACATCCGTGGGCTGGGCGTTCAGGACATCGACCGCACCTTCAATCCCGCCGTTCAGGTGGTCATCGACGGCGTCACCTATGGCTCGTCCATCGCCAATCAGATGCTCAACATCGTCGACGTCGAGCGTCTCGAGGTGCTGCGCGGTCCTCAGGGGACCCTGTTCGGATCAAACGCCATTGGTGGCGTCATCAACATCACGCGCCCCGAGCCCAGCGGCGAGTTCGGCGTGGAAGTCGAAGGAACGTTCGGCTCCTACGATCGCGCGGACTTCGAGGTAGCCGTCAATGTACCGATCATTCAGAACGTTCTGGCGGGGCGTCTGTTTGTCGCCCGCCTCGAGAACGACGGCCCGTTCGACAACGCCTTCGATGGCAGGAGTCGCGGCTTTGAAGACGTACTTCTGATCACACCGCAGATCAAGTTCACGCCAGCCGAGAACTTCGAAGCGGTACTCAGCTACGACTATTACAAAGATGAGAGCGACTGGGGCACCACCCACAACCGATCCGGCCCCAACGATCTCTTGTGCCTCGGAATTCTGTTCTTCCCGGGTCAGCCGATGTGTGACGACCCCAACCGCGACATCACCACGTTCAATCAGGACACGCCGTCTTTCCTCGATGTCGAAACCCGGGCCGCCAACTTGCGTGTGCGCTATGACGTGGACCGGATCGTATTCGAGTCCATCACCGGCTGGAGCAAGACCAACGAGAAGAAGCTGACGGACTTCGATGGTATTCCGATGCCGCTGTTTGCTTCCAGCCAGCCAGTTGAGGAGATCTACTACTCGCAGGAGTTCAGGGTCAGCTACGATCACTCGGATCGGTTGGATTTTCTCGGCGGTGTTTTCGGCGCCTACGACGACTACCAGGATGGCGCCAATTCGTTGTTCATATTCGATCTGCTCGGATTCCCACCGAACACGGTGGAAGTGGTGGACAAGCAGCAGCGCACACTGTCGTTCGGCGTGTTTCTCACCGGCAACTACCAGATCACCGAGGCCCTGAGGATCTCTGCGGGCGGTCGTTTCAGCTACGAAGAAAAGGATTTCATCTACCGGAACGGCTACAACCAGGTAGGCGGCGGTTTCTATCCCGATGCTCCGGGTTTCGACAACGTCGCACCGGGCAAGGAGTCCTGGACTCAATTCACTCCCCGGTTCGCAGTGGAGTATCGGTTGAGCGAGGAGGTATTGACCTATCTTTCGTACGCCGAGGGATTCAAGTCAGGTGGCTTCAATGGCCGTGGAAATTCCGTCGATACGATAGGCCCTTACGATCCGGAGATCGTCGACAGCTACGAACTCGGGCTCAAGAGTGAGTTGCTGGATAACCGGCTGCGGCTGAATGTGGCGGCCTTCTACTCCGATTTCTCCGATAAGCAGGAGGAGATCATCGAGACTAACCCCAACACCGGGGCGACCATTACTACCGTCGACAACGCCGGACAGGCGACCATGAAGGGCGTGGAGGTGGAATGGCTGCTGGCCCCGCTGTCGGGGTTGTCCCTCGGCGGGTCGGTCGGCTATCTGAAAGCAGAATACGACGATTTCGTTTACGGCGGGTTCGATGTGGCCAACTTCGTGAAGATGCGACGGGCGCCGGAGTGGCAGTATTCGGTGACGGGCCAGTATGAACGCCAGGTCGGCGGGTCCCTCGTTTCAGGGTTGGTCAGCTACAGCTGGACGGATGACTACGAGCCGCACCTGGGTCCCCGGTTCGATGGCGGTGGGCCATCGCCGTTGTGGAACGACCCGCGTGGCAGGATCGATGCCTTCGGTACCCTGGACGCGTCCATCGGTGTCGAGTTCATGGTCCAGGGGGTGAGCCTGAAGGCCATGCTGTTCGGCCAGAACCTGACCGACAAGGAGTTCCTCAACGGCGTCGCGCCGGTTGCCAATCTGTTCGCCCTGGGCGGCGTCTATCCCGGCCGATCCTGGGGTATCGAACTCAGCGCGCGGATGTAGGAATGCGGGAGAGTTAGTGGCCATGGACAAGGTGGTGCTCGGTAGGACCGGGATCGAAGTCAGCCGTCTCGCGCTGGGGGGATTGTTCGTGTCCTCCTATGGGGCGCAGTTCGATCAGGCAGAGCAGGCCGTCCGACGTGCGGTGGAGCTTGGCGTGAACTATGTCGATACGGCGCCAATGTATGGCAACAGCGAGGAGGTCCTTGGACGCATCCTGCCGGGCATCGATACGCCGCTGATCGTCTCCACCAAGCTGGGGGCGCGCCCGCAGCCCTTCGATCCCAAGAACGCGAAAGCGCTTCGTGAATCCTTTGAAGAGAGCTGCCGTCTGCTCGGTCGCGATAGCATCGACGTGTTGATGATTCACGAGCCGGATCGACCCCGGCAATTCGACTGGTGGGACGATTTCGACACGGCGATGGGTCCGGTCATGGAGGTGGTCGACCGTCTCCGAGACGAGGGACGGATCAGGTATGTCGGACTCGGTGGCACGACAGCCTATGAGATGGCACGGCTCCTGCGCACCGGAAAGTTCGATGTGGTGCTCACCGCGTTCAATTACAGCCTGCTGTGGCGCGAGGCCGCCCACGAGATCCTCCCCGCGGCCCGCGATCACGGAGTGGGCGTGGTAGTCGGTTCGCCACTGCAGCAGGGGGCTCTGGCGCAACGTTGGGTGGACGAGATCGAGTCGGGAGCTTCCTGGCTGTCGAAGCCGCGCCGCGAACAGTTCAGATCGTTGTACCGGTTGCTAGACGATATCGACATGCCGCTGCCGGAACTTGCGCTGCGCTTCGTGTTGTCGAACCCGGACGTGCATACCGTGCTGAGCGGCGTTCGCAGTGCCGTGGAGATCGAGCAGAACGTCGCTGCAGCCGCGCGAGGGCCGCTGCCGCAACAGCTGCTCGGCCGCCTCGAGGAAATCGCTGCGATGGTTCCGTTCCGCCCGCAGGACGAGCCCTTCGCGTTGCCATTTGGCCGAAGCTATGCCGGATCGCCGGCGGCGGGTCCGATCTGATGGCGGATGGTCAGGTGAGTGGGCGTGCGGTGAGGGCCGCCGTCGTCGCCGAACCGGGTCGTCTCGAGATACGCGATCTGCCGGCACCGGAGCCCGGCGACTATCAGGTTCTGTGCGAGCATCTGTTCGGTGCCGTCTGCGCCGGCACGGATCGCCATCTGATCCGGGGTGAGTTGCCGCTGCCCGGTATCGAATACCCATTCATTCTCGGTCACGAGACCATCGGTCGGGTGGTGGCTGTCGGACCTCGGGTCCGCAGTTTCGCCATTGGCGATCTGGTAACGCGAACCGGCTATCCGGAATCCCCGGAGCTCAGGACGTTCTGGGGCGGATTCGCGGAATTCGGTCTCGCGACGGATGCTTTCGCGATGCGCGACGACGGGTTGACCGAAGCGCAATGGCAGCCCCATCTCATCAATCGGACCCTTCCTCCAGGCACGGACCCTGCCGCTGCGACGATGATGATCACGTGGCGCGAAACGCATTCCTATCTGACGCGTCTGCGTGTCGGTCCGGGCCAGCGGTTGCTGATCCTCGGCTCCGGTGGCAACGGCTTCTCGTTTCTGGTCATGGCACGAGCGCTTGGCGTCGAACAGATCGTCATGGTCGGTAATCCGCATTGGGCCGGGCTCGCTGAGCGGGCCGGCGCGGCCGCCTTTGTCGACTATCGCGGCCCTGACGTTGGCACAGACCTGGATCGGACCAGTCCGGGCGGGTTCGATCTGGTGCTCGACGCGATCGGTCGCACGGGCGCCCTCGAGATGGCGGTGGATCGTCTGGTGTCCGGCGGCCGCGTGGCGATGTACGGTATTGACGATCTGGGTGAGCGGATGGGCTATCTGGCCGATCTGCGCGGTCGGGGAATCGAGGCCCACGGGCCGGGCGAGTACAGCGAGGCGGAGGCACACGAGGCCGTTGTGGCGCTGCTGGAAACCGGTCGGCTGAATGCGTCGATCTGGTTCGACCCCGCCGCGCCGGTATCGCTGGATGACCTGATGCAGGCGGTGGCCGACATCGACGGAAAGAAAAGCCTGAAAGCTCTGGTCCGTCTGTCTCGTTGAGGCCGAGGCTGGCCTCGACCGGGCGGCGGGATCAGTCCATGTGAAACACTTCTTCCATGAGTGACCACCACTCTTCCTCGGTGGCGCCGGGCCATCGTTCCTGGCAGGGGTCGGTGAGCGCCCACCAGCGCTGTGTGGCTTCGTCTTCTGCGACGCTTGCCATGTCTGCCGGGTAGTCGTCGCCGTGATACTCCATGTAGCCGAACAGGGTGTGGTCGCGAAGGAAGATCGAGTAGTTCCTGACGTTGGCGCGGCTGAGTGCTCGCAACACATCCGGCCAGGCGGCGGCATGCAGGCGTTTGTACTCCTCGAGTTTCTCCGGCCGGACTCGAATGACCATGGCGATCCGTTGCACTCGTTATCCTCCTGACGGGAATCGGGTGGTAATGGGAGCGTCGGCGACGATCAATGCTTCGCTTTTCAGCTCCTCATAGAGGGCGGTGGGTATCTTCAAGGCGAAGTGTCTCAGATTGGCCTGCACTTCCTGTGGACTTCGCGCGCCGGGGATGACGGCGGCCACCGACCGGTGACACAGCGGGAACTGCAGCGCTGCGGCGGGTAGTGGCACGCCGTGGCGCCGGCAGACCGCTTTGAGTCGGTTGACGCGTGCGGCGACGGCGGCCGGCACGGCGCCGTAGTCATAGTGTGGATCGTCGGCCAGTACTCCGGAGTTGAAAGGCCCGCCCACAACCACCGATACGCCCCGCTGCTGGCAGGTCGGCAGCAGTTCGCTCAGTGCATCCTGCTCGAGCAGGGTATAGCGGCCGGCCAGCAGGACGACATCGATGTCGGCGCAGTGCAGCGTTGCCAGGCTGACCTCGATTTCGTTCACGCCAATACCGACTGCGCCGACGATTCCCTGATCCTTGAGCTCGTGCAGAGCGGGCAGGGCCTGATCCATCGCCTGGGCGAATCGCTCCGGGTGTGCGTCGCCATGGGTCATCGCGCCGACATCGTGGATCAGTACCAGGCCGAGGTGCTCCATACCCAGCCGCGTCATGCTGTTTTCGATCTGGATCCGCACGGCGTCGCGGCTGTAGTCGAATACCGGGCGGTTCGGTAGCGGATCGACGAAGCCGAAATCCCCCTCCTGGCCGGGTGCCACCGGCAGCAGCGTGCGCCCGACCTTGGTCGAAACGACGACCTCGTTGGCGGCATCGGTATCGAGTGAGCGGAGGAATTCGCCGAGCCTGGCTTCGCTGCGACCGTGGCCATAGTAGGGGGCCGTGTCGAAGTAGCGGACGCCACCGAGGTGGGCCGCCGCCAGCGCCTGCCGGGCCGTGACGTCGTCGACCCGTTCGTAGAGGTTTCCCAGGGCCGCGCAGCCGAATCCCAGCGTGGAGATTTCGAGGTCGGTGCGCCCCACCGTCCGGCGCTCCAGGTCGTGGGAAGGCGCCTGTTTCGTCAATCCGCCAGTCGCTTCATTTGATAAAAGAAACAACGTTTCATATATTGACCGTAGCCTACGCTGGCGGACCGGGTCAAGCTGGCGCGAGGATTTAAAGTCATCGATGGAGAGGGCATGCATACCGTAACCGCCGAGGAGGTCGTTCAATTCAGGCGCGCGGGGTATATGCGCATTCCCAGGCTGATCGACGATCAGGCTCTCGGCGAACTGCGCGCCGCTTACGACACTCTGATCGCGGACGGCGCATCGAATCCGGGGACCCGCGATGCGCTGCTCGGGGGCCTCACTCGGCAGATCGTGCGTCCGGAGTTGTCTCACCCGCTGTTTCGAGACAACGCAGCGTTGCAGGCCGGTCGCGCGATTGCACGGGAATTGCGCGGCTGGGACGAGCCTGCCTTCTTCTACTCGCAGCTCCTGTTCAAACCCCCCGGCCACCCGCATGCCACGCCATGGCACCAGGACGACGCTTACGGGGTGAAGCCGTTCGCCGCAGCGGGCATTCGATTGAGCCATCAGACTCTGCAGTTCTGGCTGGCTCTGGATCCTGCGGACGTGGACAACGGATGCATGCACTTTCATCCGCCTGTTGGTGAGGATTGCCTGCTGCCCCATCGGGTCGCCGCCGGCGACCCGGAGGACGATGCGCGTCTGCTCGGCCTGGAATCGGAGGCGGAGATCATCGAGCCGGCCTTGATCGTAGCCTGTCCCCTGGCCGCGGGCGGCGTAACCGTGCACGACTCCGGTACCCTGCACTACACCCCGGCGAACCGCTCCGATCGACCGCGACGCGCCTACATCTTCAATTTTGCGAATCCGGCTTTTCTTGCCAGCCTGACGTAGCGCACCCGGACGGCAGACGGGGTCCGATCAACCGACCCCTGTGGGCAGGCGTTTGGCGTCAATACTCTGCCGCAACGATCGCTGCACCTCACGAGTGACGGGGTAGTTCCAGAACATGAGGAACGCCAGCAGCGCCAGTGGCGCGCCGGCGAACGAGAACACCAGCCGAAAACCGAGGAGCGCCTCTTCGGAATGCACGGCGTCCGACGGCTCGAATCCGAGCAGCGATGGCAGTGACGTGCCGACCAGCACACCTAGGGCGACACCCGCCTTGTTGATCATGCCGAATACCGAGAAATAGAGGCCGGTGCGTTCCTCCCCGGTCTGCGATTCGTCCACGTCGACCACATCGGCGAGCATGGCGGGTGCGAGAAAAAACCAGGCCCCGAGCCCGAGTCCTTCGAGGGCGATGAGGATTACCGCCGGAACGACGTCACCTTCGCCGAGGAAGAAAAAGCTGCCGAGGATGAGGATCGTCACGGGCACGGTGCCAGCGAACGCACGGTGCTTGCCGTAGCGTTCGGCGATCCGTAGCCAGAGCGGTATTGAGGCGATACCGATGATGTTCTGAATGAACAGCGCGGTGGCAAATGCCTCTGGCTCGCCGATGACCTCGGTCATGAAGATCAGATTCAGGGAGGCCGCAATGACCAGCGCCATGAGCAGTGCCGTGAATCCGAATGACAGGCGGATCATCGCCCGATTCCCGGTGAACACCTTGATCCGCTCCTTCCAGGTGAACACTTCGGCCTCGGTGCGTTCCGGAGGAGGCTCTGGAAGTGTCCACAGGGTCAACGCGAACGACAGTGGCTGGAACACGACGAACAACACGGCCAGAGCCAGCATGGTCATGGCAGTTCCCGGGTACCCGAGCCAGGTGAGGATCATGGCGACGGTCAGGGCGGTGAGTGTGCCTGCCATCTCGAATGCGCCACGCCAGGCTTTGATGCGCGAGCGGTCATCGTAGTCTTTGGACAGCTCGGCACCCCACGAACGGTACGGAATGTCGATCAGGGTGTAGGCAAAATACAGCACGAAGAACCAGACAAACAGATAGCTGCCGCTTGCCGCATCGCTGGGGACGAACAGCATCCATACAGCCAGCATAAGGAGCGGGATGCCGGCGGCGATGAATGATTTGCGTCGGCCGAAACGGGACCGCGATCGGTCGCTGAGGATGCCGATCATGGGATCCGTCGCGATATCGAATATCCGGGTCCCGAAGATGGCTAATCCGACGACGGCCAGCGACAGCCCGAGGTCGTTCGAGTAAAAGCTCGGAATGAAGTTGACCACCGGCATGTAGGCCAGCGAGTAAGGCAATGATGGTGCTGCATACAGCAGCAGCTCCCGAGTGCCGATGCGCACAGTTAAACCATGCCCGTGTGCATCATGACGCCGTTGTGAATGAGAAACGACAGCACGGCGGCGCTCAGCCGGCGACCGTCCAGTCCGGAGGCACCGCGCGTGGCGAGGAAGTCGCGCAGCTCCGCGGCAACCTGTCCACGCCGCTTACGGCTGACGAATCGCTCACCGGTGGTACGCTTGCGCAGATAGCAGAATGCGACCAGTTCATCGGGTGTGCGTTCGCAGTGTTCGCAGAATGCCAGCAGGGTGCGCAGCTTCTGCGCATCCTCGACGAGCGGATCGCCCCCCCATTGTTCGATCAGCCCGTCGGCCCAGATCCTCACAGAAGCGTACTGCGCACATTCGGGGTTCGAGCCTGCGGTCGCGGGCGTCACTCGGGTAGTCCGAGCTGGCGGGCGAGGTCGCGGATCTCCTGCATGCGCTCCGGGATCGGGGCTGGCGTCATGAGCATGCCATCTCGTTCGAGTTCAGCGACCACCCGTGGATCACGTTGGAACGGTGTGTTGGCGTTGCCCTCGAAATAGAGCTCCTCGAAATCCGGGCGCGGCCGCTGTCCTCCGGCCTCGGCACTCTCCAATCGGTAGCCCAGGTTGAGCACGTAGAGGGGGCGCCAGTCGGATGGAATGCAGAGCATCGCCGCCGCTGGTTCTGCGTTGAATCCGGTCCAGCACGCTCCCAGTCCCTCGTCGAAGGCAGTCAGCAGCCCCTGAGTGCCTGCGCCCCCGCAGTCGAAGGCGGCGCTGTACTCGTACTCGGCGGACTCCGTGAGCGGTTTGAGAATCTGCGGATAGACCAGTTCGTCGACGAACCGGTGGCTCCAGCCATGGGTGGGAGCCAGTGCGCCGACGTCCACCAGGTGCTTCAGCCGCGAGCCCTTGATCCGATTGACCACGCCCAGGTCCATGTAGCAGTAGATGTGCACGGGGGCCAGCTCCTGCACCAGTCCGGCGACCGGCGTCTTCAGGCGCTCCAGGGTATCCGGAGGAATCTCGCTGCGGTTGACCACGATGGCGCGCAGCCAGTGGGCGTTGACCGCGCAGGAAGCGATGCGCATGGCCTCGAGTACCTTCTGGATCTTGTCCCGCTCGACCGGTTTGTCCGGGTCGAAGAACCGAATGGACCGGCGGATCCCCAGTACGGCTTTGAACTCCATGGCTTCCCCTCGAGTGCGCCCCGCGACGTTTATTGCACATATAAAACAATGGTTCAAGTATACGTCGGAAGTCGTTACCATGGTTCGGCGAAACCATGAGGGGGCGTCATGAGCAAACCGATCATCGCCGGCGTCGGAATGACCTCGTTCGGCAAACATCTCGACGTGGGCTTGAAATCCCTCGGTCGCGAGGCCCTGCTCGATGCGGTGGCCGACGCGGGGATCCGGTTGTCCGACATCCAGGCTGCCTACGTGGGCAATGCCATGGCCGGCTTGGTCACGGGCCAGGAGTGTATTCGCGGCCAGGTCATCCTCCGCTCGGCCGGGATCGGGAGGATCCCCGTGATCAACGTGGAGAACGCCTGCGCCAGCGGTTCCACCGCGTTTCAGCAGGCGGCCTCGATGGTCGAACTGGGCGCGTTCGACGTCGTGCTCGCGCTCGGTGTCGAGAAGCTCTACCACGAGGACAAACAGGTCAGCTTCGCTGCCATCGGCAGTGCCGTCGATATGGAGGAAATGGCGGCGATCGTCGAGGGCCTGGAGCACAGCGCACGGTCCCAGGGCGCCGCCGCCGCGGCCAGCGGAGCTGGACAGAAGCGCAGCCTGTTCATGGACTTTTATGCCGCAACGGCACGACAGCACATGCACCGATACGGCACGACAGCCGAGCAGTTCGCCGCGATTGCGGCGAAAAACGCCTTCCACGGCAGTCTGAATCCGAAAGCACAGTTTCGCGAGGCGCTTACCGTGGAGCAGGTTCTGGCTCAGCCGATGATCGCCGAGCCGCTGACTCGACCCATGTGCTCACCCATCGGCGACGGTGCGGCCGCGGTGATTCTGGTGAGTGAACGCAAAGCTCGTGCCCTGGGCCTGGGTCGGTCGGTTCGGGTGCGATCCTGCGTGCTGCACTCGGGCTGGGACCGCCAGCAGGACGAGGACAACACCGTGGATGTCTGCGTGCGTGAGGCCTATGAGGAGGCAGGCGTCGGGGCGGCCGATCTCGACGTGATCGAATGCCATGACGCATCGGCACCTGCCGAACTCATCTATTACGAGCAGTTCGGTCTGTGCGAGGCGGGGCTGGGAGGGGAACTGATCGACAGTGGAGTCACCCGTCTGGGTGGTCGTATCCCTGTGAATCCGAGCGGCGGCCTGCTGCGGAAGGGGCATCCGGTGGGCGCCACCGGACTGGCCCAGATCGTCGAGCTGACCACGCAGCTCCGTGGCGAGGCGGACCGTCGTCAGGTCGACGATGCCGGGCTGGCCATGGCCCAGAACGGAGGCGGCTCCATCCGCGACGACTCCGCCGCCATGTGCGTGACCATCCTCGAGCGCTGACCGCGAGCGCGCCGGTGGCTGATCCGATCCTGGCTCGACTGATCGCGGATCGGGCGGCGCGGCAGCCTGATCTCGACGTACTGACCTTCGTCGACCTGAACGATAGCGGCAGCGTCGAGGAGCGACGTAGCTACGCGGATCTATGGCGCAACGGCCAGCGCGTGGCCGCGGCCTTGCAGCGGGAAGCCATGGCGCCGGGAGACACGTTTGCCCTGGTCATGCAGAACCATCCTGAGTTCGTCGACGCGATGGTCGGCGCGTCCATTGCCGGGGCCGTTTTCGTACCGCTCGATCCGCGAACCGATGCGCATCGGATGGCCCAGATGTTCCGGCTCGCCGGCTGCCGCGGGGTCGTGGTCGCCGACTATTCGCAGCAGACCCTGCACGCCGCCCTGGCTTTGGGAACGGCGGTGGAATGGGTGTGGGTTCTGGATACCGGGGCGGGTGAATCTGCTGCGGCCGGATGCCGGTTGCGCCGGTTCGCCGACGTTCTGGCAGACAGCGGCCCGGACTCGGCGCTCGTTCACGACGATGCGGCTGCGACGATGCAACTGCTGTTCACGTCGGGCACCACCGGTCCGCCCAAGGCCATCGTCTCTACGCATGCCAGGTTCGCGGGGGTTGCGGGGATGGGCGAATTGCTGGGGTTTCAGGCCAGCGACCGTCCATATACCGGGCTGAGCCTGACCCACGCGAACGCTCAGTTCATCACCCTCGGCAATGCGCTGCACATGGGCATGCGGGCGGTGATCAGCCGGCGTTTCACCCGATCACGCCTCTGGGACGTGACCCGCCGTTACGGCTGTACGGTGTTCAATCTTCTCGGCGGCATGACGACTGCGTTGCTGGCAGAGCCGGAACGGCCCGATGACGCTCGGAATCCCGTTCGCTACGTCCTGTCAGCCGGCATGCCGTTGGCGGCCTGGCATACGTTTGCGGCGCGTTTCGACGTACAGATTTTCGAGTTCTATGGCACGGCGGAAGGCGGAATGCTGCTGAATCCGCCCCGCGTGGGGCCTGCGGGCTCTGTTGGCAGGCCGCCGGAGGGCATCGAGTGTGTGGTGCTGGGGAAGGACGACGTCGAATGTGCGCCAGGAGAGCTGGGCGAGTTGTGTTTTCGCAACGCGGTCGGTGCTGCGCTCGACGTAGCCTATTTCCGGGATCCTGAGGCTTCGGCTGCGAAAACCCGGGGCGGCTGGTTGCGCACGGGAGACGTCGGCCATCGCGATGCCGACGGCTGGCTGTATTTCAACTTCCGACTGGGCGATGGAATCCGCCGCAACGGCGAATTCATCGACCCGGCGCGAGTCGAGCAACTCGTGGCAGGGGTTCCCGGAGTCGCCGACGTCCACGTCTACGGCATCGCGCTGCCCCAGTGCGCCCCGGGCGAGAAAGAACTGGTGGCCGCCGTGGAACCCGCGGACGGTTTCGACCCCGGACGAGTGTTCGCTGCCTGCGAACGTGGGCTTCCGGGCAACTGGGTCCCGGGTCATATTCAGGTGGTGGCGACGATCCCCAAGACCGCTTCCGAAAAACCCCTTGCCCGGCAGCTTCGCGACGCCTTCGGCACGGAATCCAGCACGCTCGTCGCCAGATCTCGGACGTAGCCGCGGCATCGTAGGGCCGCCACGGTTCCGACGATGCCGTCGTCTGCCCGGTCCGGGGTACACTCGAGCATCAATCGAAGAGGACAGGAAGATGACACCCGTCTGTCTGGTGATCGGAGCCGGTGCCGGCATCGGCGGTACGGTCGGTGAGCGCTTCGCCCGCGAGGGCTATCACGCCGTGCTCTGCCGGCGCAGCGACGACGTGGGTCTGCAGCGCCTGGTCGACGGCATCGAGGCCCAGGGCGGCAGCGCCTCGGGCTATCTGATGAACGCCATCGAGGACGGTTCCATCGAGGATCGCGTCGCCGCGGTGGAGGCCGACATCGGGCCGATCGACGTGGCGGTGTACAACCTCGGCGCGCAGATCGGCGACCGGCCGCTGGCGGCCACCAACGCGAAAACCTTCGAGATGGGCTGGCGGCTCGGCTGCTTCGGGCTCTACCGGCTCGCCTCGGCGCTGTTCCCGCGCATGCTGGAACGCGGCTCCGGCACCCTGCTGGTAACCTCCGCCACGGCGGCGGTGCGCGGCAACGCCGGCCAGCACTCCCACGCCGCGGCCATGGGCGGGCGCCGCATGCTGTGCCAGACGCTGAACGCCGAGTTCTCGCCGAAGGGCATTCACGTCGCGCACATCCTCATCGATGGCGCGGTGGATGCCCCGGACACCCTGGGCAAGATGCTCGGGCCTGAGCGCTTCCAGGAACTGCGCGAAACCCGCGGCGCCGAAGATGGCCTGCTGCGGCCGGATCGAGTGGCGGACACCTTCCTGCATCTGGCGCAACAGCACCGGTCCACCTGGACCCATGAGATTGATCTGCGCTCGTTCTCGGATCGGCCGTGGTGGAATCACTGATGTCCGTCGCGCCCGGCATGCTCAGGCACCTACGCCAGCTGTACGTGGCCGGCGTGTTTGCGGCCGCGTCGCTCGGCGCTTCCGCCGCGCCGGCGGCCGATTCCTCAGACGACTTGGATGCGCGCCTGGTTGCCCGCGCCCTGGAACTGCTGGACAGCTACTACGTGGAGCCGGACAAAGTGGACGGCGTGCGAGCCCGGCTCGAGGCCGGCGTGACCTCGGGACGTTACGCGGGGCTCGGGGCCGATGAGCTGGTCGAACGCCTGAACGAGGACCTGCTCGCCGCAACCTCTGACAAGCACGTCTACGTACGCCACGATCCCCGGGCCTACGACGCGTTGATCGAGGATGAGGACGAGAACGAGAACGAGAACGACGACGGAGACGCGGCACGCGCCGCCTATTTCGCCGAGCTCGCGCGCACGAGCAACCACGGTCTGGTGGAAATGAAGGTGCTGCCGGGTAACGTCCGCTACCTGGAGATCCGCACGTTCTTCTGGGACGACGCGCTGTCTCCCGCCGCCTACGAGAGTGCTATGAGGTTCCTGGCCGGGGGCGATGCCCTGATCATCGATCTGCGGCGCAACGGCGGTGGATCGATGCAGGCGGTCAACCACCTGGCCAGCCACTTCCTCGAGCCCGGCACCGAGCTGATGACCTTCGACATGGGCCCGGAAGGCGTGCAGGAGAGCGTGGTCGAGCGGGTGCCCCCCGCGGGGCGCATAGACGACAAACCGCTGTTCGTGCTGGTGAGCGGGCGCACCGGTTCAGCGGCGGAAGAGGCGTCCATGCACTTCAAGCATTTCGGTCTGGCGACGCTGGTGGGTACCACCAGCGCCGGCGCCGGCAACCGCAACGGGATCTTCCCTCTGCTCGAGGGCTTCACCCTGAGCGTGTCCACGGGCCGCGCGATTCACGCGGTGACCGGTACCGGGTGGGAAGGCAGCGGGGTTGCCCCGGACGTGGAGACCCCGGTCGAGGATGCTCTGGTCACCGCACAGCGCCTGGCGCTCGAAACCCTGATCGAACGCTTTCCCGCCGAGCGCTATCCGGCGCGCGCCGAAGCGTACCGCAAGGAGCTGGCCGAGCTCGAGGCCGACGACTGACCCGGGCTCCGGCAGTTCCGGCTGCCGTTACAGGCCCAGCACCCGTTTCGCCATGATGTTGCGCTGAATCTCGTTCGAGCCGCCGTAGATGGTCGCCGCCCGGTTGTTGAAGTAGAACGGCATGGCGGTGAGTGCTGCGTCCGGTCCGATTGCCGGCAGCGCGCCGCGCGCCTCGATCACCTCCGGCTGGTAGGCGAGCGCCCAGGCGCCGGCGGCTTCCACCGTCAGCGCGGAGATGGCCTGGGACAGCTCGGTCGCCTGCACCTTGAGCATGGACGCGCTCGGCCCCGGGGACCCGGTGCGTTCGGCGTCCGCCAGGCAGCGCAGTTCGGTGGCTTCCAGAGCCAGCGCCCGGGTCTCGAGCAGGCTGCTGCGGCGGTCGAGCTCCGGATCCGCAGCGCCGGTGATCGCCGCGAGATCCCGCAGCCGCCGGATGCCTTCGAGCAGGCCTGGCGCCGCCGGCTTGCTGCCGCGCTCGAACTCGAGCAGGTACTTGGTCACCGACCAGCCTTCGTTCTCTTTGCCAACGACGTTGCTCTGCGGCACGCGGACGTCGTCGAAGACCACCTGGCACTGTTCGGTATCGCCGGAGTAGAAGTGGATCGGGTGGCGGCTCACGCCGGGCGAGTCGAGGTCGATGAGCAGGAACGTCACCCCCTGCTGCGGGCGCTCGAAGCGCCCGGTGCGCACCAGACAGAACATGCGGTTGGCGTAGTGCGCGTGGGTGGTCCAGATCTTGGTGCCGTTCACCACATAGTCGTCGCCGGCCGAACTCCGTTCGGCCCGGCACTGCAGCGCGGCGAGGTCGGAGCCCGCCTGGGGTTCGGAGTAACCCTGGCACCAGAAGTCGTCGCCGCGCTGCATGCGCGGCAGGTAGTAGTTCTTCTGTTCCTTCGTGCCGTGGCCGAGCAGCGCCGGGCCGAGCATGCCGAGCCCCATGGGCGAGATCGGCGGCGGGCCGGCGCGGGCGCTCTCACAGTCGAAGATGAAGCGCTCGGTGAGCGACCAGCCGGTACCGCCGTATTCCCGCGGCCAGCTCGGCACCAGCCAGCCCTTCTCCAGCAGGATCCGCTGCCAGGTCATGGCGGATTCGTAGTCGCAGTACACGCTGGTCATGTAGCGCCGGGCGGCGCGCAGCTCGTCGTTGAGGTGGCTCGAGAAGAACTCGCGAACGTCGTCGCGGAAGCGTTCGAGATCCGCGGTGAGGTGGGTGTGCATAAAGCTCGCTCCGCCGTGGCGCTGGAAGGGCCGATGGCGTCCATGGTGCCCGATTTTCCGTACGGTATTCAGCTCCGCCGGCTTCCACTACCATCCATTGAGCATGAAATCCAAGCCAATGACCCCGGGCCTGCGCTGGTACCTCACCAGCACCGCCTGCTTTCTCGTGCCCGGCGGCATTCAGATGGTGCTGTTCCCGTGGCTGGTGGCCGTGTTCCTGCACGAATCTCCGGCACGGGTGGGTCTGGCGCAGACCGCCGGCCAGCTGCCCATGCTGCTGCTGATCCTCTGGGGCGGTCTGCTCGGCGACCGCGTGGACCAGCGGCGTCTGCTGGCCGGCCTGCAGTTCGCGATGGTGGTGCCGCCGCTGATCATGGCGGTGCTGGTGCTCAACGGCCTGATCCTCTACGAGGTGCTGCTCGGCTGGGCGTTCGTCGGCGGCTGTTTTGCGGCGTTCGCGCAGCCGGCCCGGGACGCGCTGCTGAACCGCGTTGCCGGTCCCGAGATCCAGCGCGTGGTCACCATGGCCGTGGGTGTTCAGTTCGGCGTGCAGATCCTCGGATTCGGCATCGGGTCCACGGCGGAGTCGGTGGGCCCGGCGATGCTCATGGTGGCCCAGGCGCTGTTCATGCTCGGCTCCGCCATGGCGACCCGACGTATCCCGGCGCTGGCGCCGGCGCCGCCGCGGCCCCGGCGCCATCCGCTGAAGGAGATCGGCGAGGGCATTGCCGTCGCCTGGCGCTCCGAGGCCATTCGTCCGGCCATTCTGCTCACCTTCTCGGTGGGCGTGTTCTTCGCCGGCACCTTCATGGTGATCCTGCCGCTGATGGTGCGCGACATCTATCAGGGCAGCTCCGGCGGCATTGCGCTGGCCTTCATCGCCAATATGGCCGGCACCTGCACCACCATCGCCTGGCTGATGCGCCGGGGCGGCATGGAGCGTCCGGGCCGGGCGCTGATGCTCGGCGGGACCACCAGTGCCCTGGTGCTGTCGCTGCTGCATCTGGAGCTGCCGCTGTGGGCGTTTTACGTGGTCATCTACTTCTGGGGCATGTGCGGTGGCATCAGCATGACCATGTCCCGGTCCATCGTTCAGGAAGCCTCCCCCGCGACCCACCGGGCCCGGCTGATGTCGGTGTACTCGCTCGGCATGATGGGCGGCATGCCCATCGGCAGCATCCTGCTCGGCTGGTGCGTGGAACACTTCGGCGCGCGCAACGCCATTCTCGTCCCGGTGATCGGCATCGCCTGTGTGCAGGCGTGGCTGTTCAGCCGCTCGAAGCTGTGGAACGTGCGCCGCCTGATCGCCGAGCAGGAGCCGGCGGCCGCAGGCTGAGTGCATCGGCCCCGCAGGAGCGCTCCGCGCGCGTCAGCCGTCGACCGTCTCGTGCAGGAAATCGGTCATCGCCCGGATCGCCCGCTGGGCCTCGTCGAAGAACTCCATCTGCATGAACGCGTGGGGCATGTCTTCGTACACGCGGTAGTCGTGCACCTTGCCCCTTCGGGCGAGTTTCGCGCGCAGCGCTTCGGCGTCTTCGATCAGCGGGTCGGCACTGCCCACGGCGATATGCGCGGGCGGCAGCACGCCGGCTTTGACGATCGGGCTGACCCGAGGGTCCTGTACCAGCCCGGGTGCGTTGCCCAGATAGGCGTCGACCAGCATTCGAGTGACGACTCCGGATTCCAGGCCGGAGAAATCGTACACGCCGTAGAGCAGGCCCACCGCGCGCACCGGCGCGCCCGCACTGCCATCGGCGAGATGAACAGCGATCGCCGCGGCGAGGTTTGCGCCGGCGGAGTCGCCGGCGAGTACCAGCCGCTGCGCATCGCCGCCGAAACGCGCCGCTTCGCGCACGGCGAAATGCACGGCATGGGTGCAGTCGTTGAAACCGGCCGGGAACGGGTGCTCGGGGGCCAGGCGATAATCGACGCTCATCACCACAAAGCCCTGCTCGGCGAGCCGGCAGGTGAGCTTGCGGTGGGTCGCCGGCGAGCCCCACACCCAGGCCCCGCCGTGCAGGTAAACGAGCACCGGGAACGGCCCGCTGCCCGACGGCACGAAGACGTCCAGCGTGAGGGTTGGTCCGTCCACCTCGCGGTAGGGCACGGCGGGGTGGAATGCTCCGACTGACGGAAGATCGTCGTTCAGCATTCCGGCGAACCCGTCCAGCACCGCGCGCAGATCGTCGACGTCGTCCGGCGTGATCAGCGGACCGATCGCATCGAACAGATGTTCGAGATTCACCGCTGCGGCTCGGATCGCGATTCGGCCGGGGGCAGCAGCTGTGTTGACAGCGGCGGCCGGCGCCCCCAGTCCGAACTGGCGTAGGCGCTGGCGAGGTAGTCGACGATGGCCTGTTCCTGGTCGTCGGGCAGCGGCCACAGGTTCTGGGTGCGCTGCATCCAGCGGATGGTGTCGCGCCAGAACTCGGCTTCGCCGCGCTGCGCGGTGACCAGCCGGTAGGAGTGGCAGGCACCGCAGTGCGCGCGCACCAGCTCCCAGCCCGGGGCGATGGCGAGTCCGGTGGCCGGGTCGGTCGCCGGGGGGTCGGCGGCGCGCGCGCCCACTGCCGCTGCCGCCGCCAGCAGCAGCACGGCGAGCCGCGACGCAGACGTCACGCGGCCGCCACGGCGATGCGGTGGGTGGCGTTGTTCAGGTATCCCTTGGGGTTCCAGCCCGGCACCAGCATGGGCTGGCTGCGTCCCAGGCTGTCGGTGGCGCGTGCCCAGATCTCGTAGTAGCCCGGTTGCGGCAGGGTGATGCGGGTCCGCCAGCGCTGCCAGGCCAAACGGTTCGGCGCTGGCGCCAGGGCCGCCGGCTGCCAGGTGGCGCCGAAGTCGACGGACGTCTCCATCCGCGCCACCGCCAGATCGCCGGCCCAGGCGTGGCCGCGCACCTCGAATGTCTGACCGGCGGCCACGCGGACGCCGGAGGCCGGCGCGGTGATCAGGGATTTCACCGGCATGGACTCGATGATGCACAAATCGGCATCGGCCACGGCCGTTCCGGGGGCCACCGGCGAGCACGGTACCCGGTAGGACGACCCTTCCATCTTCGCGCCGTCGTGCACGCGGTCGCGCACCAGCAGCCGGGTCAGCCACTTGCCCGACACCGAGCCCGGCCAGCCGCCGCAGACCATCCGCAGTGGCGCGCCGTGGGCCGGTGGAATGGGCTCGCCGTTCATCGACCAGGCGATCAGGGATTCGTCTTCGCGCGCTTTGGCCACGGGCACGCCGCGGGAGATCGGCCGTTTGCCCCGGTCGCCGGAAAGGTGGGTGTCCGCGCTTTCATAAGCGACGTACACGGCGCTGGCGTCCACGCCGCAGGCGTCGAGCACGTCGCGGATGCGCACTCCGGTCCAGGCCGGGCAACCGACGGCGCCCGTGGTCCACTGATTGCCCGAGACCCGCGGCCGGAACTCGGCGCGGCCGTTGCCGCCGCACTCGAGCTGCAGCGCGTAGCTGTGGTGATCGAAGCGCTGTTTCAGCTCGGCGAGGGTGAACGTCACGGGCCGGGGCACCGACTCGCCGGTGACCACGAGGCGCCAGTTGGCAGGGTCGGTGTCGACGGGCGGCAGCCCGTTGTCGCGTACGAACAGCCGCTCCGCCGGGGTGATGTCGTGATCGAGAAGATGCGCCGGGGTTTCGGCATTCAGCGGTCGGTCGTTGAGCAGGCGCAGGCCGGGTTTGGCGGCGAGCAGCGTGTCCTGTGGGGTTTCGGCCAGGGCGATGGGTACCAGTCCCGCCGGCATGAAACGGGCAAACGGAATCGTCAGGCGAAGCCCGCTGCCGATCACCATTCCGGCCGCGCCGCCAAGAAATCCGCGCCGCGACCACAGCTCCGCCCGGGCGCGCTGCGGATCGGTCATGAGTTCGCTGAGTCCGCGTTCCCGCATCGATGTTCTCCCATCTCGCCACACGGCCTCGCCGCGCGCAGTGCTGCTACCGGCGTTGAGCCGACGGAATCGGCGTCAGCCCCCCGAGATCGCCCCCAGAATGAACAGAGGTTCTTTCCCCGAGGCAATGTCGTCCGGCAGCGGATCGTCCGGCGAATCGTGGGACACGTCCTGATTGCAGGCGAATACCCGCACCTTCGGTCGGCGTTTGCCGCCGTGATCGCGAATGGTCCCGCGCAGCGCCGGGTAGGTCGATTCCAGGGCATCGAGGATCGAGCGCTGGGTGACCGTTCCGGTCACTGCCACGGTGACTTCCCGTTCGAGCTTCGCCAGTCGCTGCAGCTGGTCGGGCAGCAGCACGCGGACCCTCGCCGCCTGGTTCGTTGACCCCCGGTTCATGGCAGGGTCTGCACCTCCACCGACAGCACCGGCGGCAGGTCGCGGACGATGGCCGTCCAGTGGTCGCCGCCGTCGGGCGAGGCGTAGACCTGGCCGCCGGTGGTGCCGAAGTAGATGCCGCAGTCGTCGAGGGCGTCCACCGCCATGGCGTCGCGGAGGATGTTCACGTAGCAGTTCTCCTGGGGCAGGCCGTCGGTCAGCGGCTCCCACTCGTGGCCGCCGCCGCGGCTGCGGTAGACGCGCAGCTTGCCTTCCGGCGGGTAGTGCAGTGAATCACTCTCGATGGGCACTACGTACACGGTCTCCGGCTCGTGGGCGTGCACGGCAATGGGAAAACCGAAGTCGCTCGGCAGGTTGCCGCTCACCTCGTGCCAGGAATCACCGCCGTTGTCGCTGCGCATCACGTCCCAATGCTTCTGCATGAACAGCACGTCGGGGCGCGAGGGATGCATGGCCAGGTTGTGCACGCAGTGGCCGACGTCGGCCGTGGGGTCGGGATTCTGTTCCGACACCAGACCTTTATTGATCGGCCGCCAGGTGGCACCCGCGTCGTCCGTGCGGAATGCCCCGGCGGAAGAGATGGCGACGTACATGCGGTCCGAATTCTGCCGGTCGAGCAGAATCGTGTGCAGGCACATGCCGCCGGCGCCCGGCATCCAGTCCTCGCCGCGGCCGTGACCGCGCAATCCCGCCAGCTCCTGCCACGACATGCCCCCGTTCGTGGATTTGAACAGGGCCGCGTCCTCGACGCCGGCGTAGACGGTGTCCGGATCGTCGAGCGACGGTTCCAGGTGCCAGACCCGGGCGAACTCCCAGGGGTGCTGGGTGCCGTCGTACCACTGATGGGTGGTGAGCGGCTTGCCGGTCTCGCTGGAGGTGTCATAAGCGAACAGGCTCGGCGCCGGAGCCGGCATCGAGAAGTCCTCAGGCACCTCGCCGATCTTCGGAATGTCGTCCGGATCGATGCCCGGCTGCTCCCAGGTCTGGCCGCCGTCGCTGGAGCGCTGGATGATCTGGCCGAACCAGCTGCTGGTCTGCGAGGCGTAGATGCGGTCCGGGTCCACGGGCGACCCTTTCAGGTGAAAGACCTCCCAGCCGGCGAAGTGCGGACCGGAAATGGACCAGTTGGCGCGCTTGCCGTCGGCGCTGAGGATGAAAGCGCCCTTGCGGGTGCCGACCAGAACGCGGATACCGCTCATGACACTCCCCCCGAGGATGTGCGAAGAACAGAATCTAACGCTGGCGCCGGGCGGAATCCACCCGAACCAGGCCCACTAGGTCGCGTGCAACCGCACCGGCAGGTCGGCGATGCCGCGAATGAAGTTGTTGGGGGTACGTATTGCCGGGCCGACCACCTCGACCATGCGGAAGCGCTGCATGATCTCTTCCCAGAGCACCTTGAGCTGCAGCTCGGCCAGGCGATTGCCCATGCAGCGATGGATGCCGAAGCCGAACGCCACGTGCTGGCGCGCATTGGGTCGGTCGATGACCAGCCGGTCGGCATCGTCGAAGATCTCCTCGTCGCGGTTGCCGGACAGGTACCACATCACCACCTTGTCGCCGGCCCGGATGGTCTTGCCGCCGAGCTCGACGTCCGCCGTGGCGGTGCGGCGCATGTGGATGACCGGGGTCTGCCAGCGGATCATCTCCGCCACCATGTTCGGGATCAGCTTCGTGTCGCCTTGCGACACGCCGGCGCGCAGCTTGTCATACTCCTCCGGGAACTGGTTCAGCGCGAGGACACCGCCGCTGATCGAATTTCGGGTGGTGTCGTTGCCGCCGACGATCAGCAGCAGAATGTTGCCCATGAACTCCTTCGGCCGGCTCGGCATGTCGCGGGTGGATTCGCCGTGGGCGAGCATGGAGATCAGATCCGGGCCCGGCGGCTGGCTCGCGCGCTCGTTCCACAGCGCGTTGAAGGCCATGACGCATTTGCCCAGTTCCTCGGCGCGTTGCGCCCCGGGCAGGCCCGCATCGCCCATGATCTGCGGCGATGCCGTGGTCACGTCGGACCAGTGGATGAGCTTGCGCCGTTCCTCGTAGGGGAAGTCGAACAGGGTGGCCAGCATGCGCGCCGTCAGCTCGACGGAGACCCGGTCGACCCAGTTGAAGGTCTCGCCGACGGGGAGGTTGTCGAGGATGTCGGCCGCGCGCTCGCGGATCAGGGGCTCGAGATTCGCGAGATTGGTGGGCGCCACGGAGGGTGCGACGGTTTTGCGCTGCTCGTCGTGACGCGGCGGATCCATGGCGATGAAGTTCTCGAGCTGAACCTCCGGATCGTCGTCGGTGTTGGCGATGGTGATGCCGCCGACCTCCGAGGAGAACACGTCGTGGTGGGTGTCGACGAACTTGATGTCGTGAAACTTCGTCACCGACCAGTAGGGTCCGGTGCTGCTCTGGGTGCAGTAATGGACGGGATCGTCGCGGCGCAGCCGGGCGAACCAGGGGCCCACGGTGTCGCTGCCGAAGCGTTCGGCGCGGCTGACGTCGATCTGCTCGAGCGGCACCGTCCGGGGATCGTCCCGGCTGGCGCCGGCTGAGGTGGCTTCGGACATGGTGCTCTCCCGCAGTATCGTCTCGACCGAGTATGCGAGCCCGGCCGTGGTTTTGAAACCGTGCCCCGAACGGCGGACTCCGGGCGCTTACGCCGCTTGCTCGCCAAGCCGAGGGTCTACGCTAGGCAAGCGGCAACCATATGTCAGCTTCGTATCACGCGTGCCGGGTCTGGCCTCGCGGTGCGATGGATGTTCTGGCATCCTCGCGGGCCTGAAATTCAAGGAAATGCTCATGCTCAAGGCCATCGCCGCGTTGATCTGCGCGCTGCTGTTCTCCGGGAGCCTCCCAGCCGTTGCCGAGGAGGCCGGTACCGATCCCTACCGCGGCAAGGTGGTCGTCGTCACCGGCTCGAGCAGTGGTCTCGGTCGCGAGCTCGCCATAATCGCCGCAGAACGCGGCATGAAGCTGGTTCTGGCCGACATCGACCTTGCGCCGTCGCAGATCTTTGCGGATGGGGTGAACGCCGCCGGCGGCGAGGCGGTCGCCGTCGAAGTGGACCTCGCGCAAGCCGAGCAGCGTGGCCGCGTGATCGACGCCGCCGTCGAACGTTTCGGTCGCGTCGACTATCTGCTGAACAACGCCGGCTACTCCTACCTCGCCACCCTCGAACAGATGGACCTCGAGCAGGCCCATCGCCTCTTCGAAGTGAACTACTGGGCCTACGTGGACCTGGCGCAACGGGTCATTCCGATCATGAAGGAGCAGGGCTCCGGCCACATTCTCAACGTGGCCTCGATCCTCGGGCACCGCCCCGGCCCGCCGGGTCTCGGCCACTATGCCGGCAGCAAACATGCGCTGGTCGGTTTGTTTCAGGTGGCGGCCGCGGAACTCGAGCCCCACGGCATACGCGTGCAGATCGCTTCGCCCGGCGGCATGCGCACCAACATCGCGCGCAACTCCGTCGGCCCCATGGCGGACGGTGCCCGGGACCGGGCCGACGACTGGGAAGATCCCGCCGTCGCCGCGACGGACATATTCGCTGCGATGCAGACCGACGTGGTGGTGTTTCACCCGGGTTACGTCGGCAGGCAGGGCCGCTGAGTCAGCTCGGCTCCCGGGGCGCGGACAGAAGCGTGCGGATGTCGTTGGCTACGGTATCGGCGTGCAGGAACGAGGTGCTGTAGATATTGCGGATCCTGCGTTCCCTGTCGATCAGGTACACGCGCAGCAGGTGCGACACGGTGCCCAGGTACGTGCCGTGCTCGTCGACGTCGCGCACGACCCACTGGCCGTAGGCATCGAGCGTCGGCGCCAGCGCCTCTGCCGACCGGGTGGTGAGGAATCGCCAGTCGAAATCCGGGGCGCGGAAGTGCTCGGCGTACCTGGCCAGCACGGCTGGCGTGTCGTAGTCGGGATCGAAGCTGAAGCTGAGCAGACGCACCTGGTCGGTCAGCGCCGGGTCCGCCAGCAGCCGATTCTGCACCCCTTTCATCACGAAGGTCGCCAGCGGGCAGCCGTTGACGTCGCTGCAGCGCGTGTAGATGAAGCTGAGCAGCACGATCTTGTCGCCGCTCAACGTGTGCAGGGACGTCGCCCGCCCGGCGCTGTCGATTGCGGCGCCGTCGGCGGCGTCGCCCAGCGGCGGCAGCGCGTAGCTGCCCGGGGCTGGCGGCGTGAACTGCAGATCGGCATAGCCCGGCGCCAGCACCAGCGGCGGCGGGTGCTCGTGGCTGGCCGCCGTGGCACTCGCGGCCAGGATCGTGGCGGCCCAGATAAGCAGCGCCAGGACCGGTCCGATGAGGCCGCTACCGCGTGGCCGCAATGCCCGCCGACTCCGGGCGTTTCAGGCCGTACAGCCCGTAGGCGCCGAAGCGCATCTGGTGCGGCGCACCGAGGCCTGCGGCGAAGAAGTCGATGGCGAATTTCGGTTTCAGCGCTTTGCCGTCCCAGTCGTAGAGCTTGAAGTACTGCAGGTCGGGGCCGGCGGGCTGGGTCTTGTCCCAGTTCGCCAGCAGCGACGAGGTGTAGTAAACGCGCTTGCCGTCCCAGCTCTGGGACACCATGTTCACCTGCTCGCCAATGCGCTGTTCCATCACCTGCACCGGCGCGTGCGGATTCGAGATGTCGAACAGGCGGGTCAGGCCGTCGTTCCAGGTGTTCACCCACAGCAGCGAATCGTCGGCGGCGATGGAGATGTCCACGGGCAGTGGAATCTTCGAGGCATCGCCGATGTCGGCGACGGCCTTGGCCTGCCACTCGCCGTCGGCGTCCTCGTAGATCAGCCAGATCTTCGAGGTCAGCGCCGTGGTCGTGAAGCAGTAGTCGTGGCGGCCGCCCCAGGCGCAACGGATTTCAAGCGGCGCGCCGGGCACGTCGAGTATCTTCTTCGGCTGGCGCGCGTGCAGGTCCCACACCACCACGGTGTTGCCGAAGCGCTTCATGGCTTCCGCGTCGGCCATCATCTGGCCCATGTTCATCATGTAGTTGATCCAGCCGGTGAACGACGACGAGATCAGCACGTTACGACGCGGCAGCGCACGCGCGTCGTAGCCGTAGCCGTCGGCGTAGCTGCCGCTCTTCACGGCGCCCTGCAGATTGTCGTCCGTCGGCATCCAGTGGGTCGCAACGAAGCTGCCGTCGTTGGTGTATTCCACCAGCGCGGTTCGGCCCCCGTGGTCCCGGTTGTTGGAGAGCCCGGTGAGCAGCATGCGCCCGGGCAGGGCGTAGCTGGTGTGCGGCCCGACCACGCCGCCGCTGACCGCCACGAAGTCGTCGATGGTTTTGTGCAGCCGCGGCTTCGCCGGGTCGCTGTGAATGTCGAACACGAAGATGTGGCTGGTATCGAGACCGGACGCCCACAGGTAACGGCGGTCGTCGGTCAGGCCGGAATGGTGCGCCTCGTGGCGGCCGCCGACGGACAGCGAGGCGACCACCTTGCCGTAGTCCGGCGACGCCGGATTGACGTCGACGGTGACCAGTTTGTCCTGGCCGTCGCCGACGCCGGCGACGCCGAGCGTCCAGATGTAGACGAAGTCCTCCTGGCCGACGATCTTCGCCATGTACGGCGACATGCAGGTTTCATCGGCGAGGGACGGAGTGCAGAGCAGGCAGGCGAGCAGGAACCAGACGGGCCGAATCGGGGCTATCATCGACGTCTCCCCCTAGAGTGGTCGTGACGCCAGGCAATATGCTCCCATTCGGTGCGTTTCGTCCATCGGTTCCGTGTTTGCCGGGGCTTGGCTGCAGGGCGCTGACCGGACTGCGCCTGTTCGTGCTGCTGCTGATGATGACCTGGCCCGGCGCGGGTCTTGCCCAGACGGCCGCGGTCGGCCCCGGCGACGTCCGGGACGGCTACGAGCGCGAGGACTACCGCACCCGCTCCGCCGCGTTAACGGTCACGCCCGGGCGGCGGCTCGATCTGGCGGCCCGGGCGCTGCGGCCGCCGCTCGGCCTGGCGCCGTTGCCGCGACCCCTGCGGCGCGAGGCCGTCGACCTCGGCCGCGCCCTGTTCTTCGACCGTCGGCTGTCGGTGAACGGCACCCTGTCCTGCGCCATGTGCCATGTTCCCGAGCAGGCGTTCACCCAGAACGAATTGCGCACGCCGGTGGGTCTGGAAGGGCGCCAGGTACGGCGCAACGCGCCGTCGCTGTACAACGTCGCGTACCGCACCACGCTGTTTCACGATGGCCGCGAGGCGACCCTGGAAGCGCAGATCTGGGCGCCGCTGCTGGCGCCGAACGAGATGGGCAACGTCGACCGGGCCGCGGTGCTGGCGCGTATCGGCGCCCTCGATCCGTATCCCGAGCGGTTTGCCGCCGTGTACGGCGCCGGCCCCACTGAAGCCTCGCTGAGCGATGCGCTGGCGAGCTATCAGCGCGGTCTGCTGTCGGGGGATTCGCCGTTCGACCGCTGGCGCTTCGGCCGCTCGGGCGAGGCGCTGGATGCGCGCGCCCGCCGCGGATTCGAGGTCTTCCAGGCGGCGGGCTGCGCCGGTTGTCACGTGCTCGCGGATCGTTACGCGGAGTTCACCGACGACGACTTCCACAATACCGGCATTGCGTACCGCGCCGGACTGGTGAGCCGGACACCGGCGCGGCTGCAGATCGCGCCGGGCGTGTTCACCGATCTCAGCATCACCGTGGACGTGCCGCGCCTGGAGGACGCCGGGCGTTTCGAGGTCACCGGACGCGAAGCCGACCGCGACCGCTACCGCACGCCGAGCCTGCGCAACGTCGCGCTCACCGGCCCGTACATGCACGACGGAGCCTTCGCGACGCTGGCCGCGGTGGTGGACTATTACGACGCGGGCGGGTCCGGCGATCCGAATCAGGACGCCCGGGTTCGGCCGCTCGGTCTTCCGGCGGACGACAAGGCAGCCCTGCTGGCGTTTCTCGAATCCCTCACCGGCAGCGACGTCGAAGCGCTCGCCGCGGACGCGCGCTCGGTGGCAATCGGCGACCGGCGCTGAAGGCGCCGCCGGCGCTGAGGTCGCCGTCGTTGTCGTGGGCAAAGACCGGCGCCCGAGCTCAGTCGAGGCCTTTGATCACCGCAATGCTGGCCATTGAGGCCGCGAACCGATGCCGGGCCAGCGCCTGGTAGTCGTCGGACCGATACCAGGCCTCCAGTGCGGCCTGGTCGGGAAATTCCAGCAGCACCGTGCGGGTCCAGGGCCATTCACCCTCGAGTGTGGTCGGCGCCTCGTCAACCGCCAGCAGCCGGCCCCGGTGGCGGGCGAAGATCTCCATGAAACCCTGCTCGTAGGTGCCGTAGCCGGCGCGGTCGTGGATATCGATCAGGGCCACGGCGTACACGCTCATGGTTGCAGCGCCTTCAGCAGTTCCCGGGTTTCGGCGCGTTCGTCCGGGGTCCGGGTGAACTCCGAGGCCGCAAAGTCGGTGACGCCGGCGTCCGCGAGGTCGCGGATGCGGTCGCGCACCTCGGCGGCGCTGCCGACGATGGCCACGTCCGCCGGCCCGTCGGCGCCTTCGCGCTCGAACATCGCTTTGTAGGACGGCAGCTTGCCGTACATCGACAGGTTGTTCGCGATCGCCTGGCGCACCGATTTCGGTTCGTCGGTGACGCACACCGGCAGGGTGGCGATGATCCGCGGCACGTCGCGGCCGGCGCTGGCGGCGGCCTCGCGGATGCGCGGTGCAATGTGCTCGCGCACGGTCTTCGGTCCCACCCAGGCGAGACTGGTGCCGTCCGCCAGGGTGCCAGCCACCTTCAGTGCCTGGGGCCCGAGGGCGGCGACGACCACCGGGGTTTTCTGACCCGGCGGGCGGAACAGCTCGGCCTGGCAGCTCAGGGTCTCGCCGTGGTAGTCGCAGCGGCCGGTGCGCATCAGCGCCATGAGGATGGTCAGGTATTCGCGCAGATGGCGGATCGGCTTGTCGAAGCCGATGCCGAGCTGGGCCATCATCGGCGCGTGGGACAGGCCGATGCCGAGGGTCAGCCGGTGATCGATGGCCGCCGCGGTGGTCAGCGCCTGCCCGGCCAGAGCCATGGGATGGCGCGGCATGCTCGGCACGATGGCGGTGCCGAGCTCGATTCCCGGCACCTCCTGGCCCACCAGCGCGAGCACGGTGAGGGCATCGAAGCCGCCGGTGGGGTGTTCGGCCAGCCAGTAGCTGGAAAAGCCGTCTTCGGCGGCCGCCCGGGCGTGGGCGGTGACCGCGTCTACCGACGCCTTCTGTACCAGGCCGGTGCCGTTGATGCCGATCTGCATGTCTGTCTTCCCGTGGCGCCTCAGGCGCCATTAAATCACTGGCGCCTTGACGGATGCGATGCCTGCCAACACAGTGCGCGTTCTCCATTGGCAGGTAAAGACGAGGTGCAGGCGTGAGTGAGTCGAGCGAACCCAACGTCCCGGCGGGCTACGAGCCGCCGCAGGTCTGGAAGTGGGAATCCGGGAGCGGCGGCCGCTTCGCCAGCATCAACCGCCCCGTCTCCGGCCCCACCCACGACAAGGACCTGCCGGTCGGCAAGCATCCGTTCCAGCTCTACTCCCTGGCGACGCCCAACGGCGTGAAGGTCACGGTGATGTTCGAGGAGCTGCTCGAGCTCGGCCACAGCGGCGCCGAGTACGACGCCTGGCTGATCAACATCGGCGAGGGCGATCAGTTCGGCAGCGGCTTCGTCGACATCAACCCGAACTCGAAGATCCCGGCGCTGCTCGACCGCAGCGGCGCGCAGCCGATCCGGGTGTTCGAATCCGGCGCCATTCTCATCCACCTGGCGGAGAAGTTCGGCGCGTTTCTGCCGACAGAGCCGGCGGCGCGGGCGGAAACGTTGTCCTGGCTGATGTGGCTGATGGGCAGTGCGCCCTACCTCGGCGGCGGCTTCGGCCATTTCTACGCCTACGCGCCGAGCCGGATGCAGTACCCCATCGACCGCTACACCATGGAGGTGAAGCGCCAGCTCGACGTGCTCGACCGCAATCTGGCGGATCGCCGCTGGCTCATCGGTGATGAGTACACCATCGCCGACATGGCCACGTGCCCGTGGTACGGGGCGCTCGCGGAAGGCAAGCTCTACGAGGCCGGCGAGTTTCTCGACGTGGAAAGCTACAAGAACGTGCGCCGCTGGGCCGAGGAGTTCGGCGAGCGGCCGGCAGTGCGCCGCGGGCGCCGCGTCAACCGGACCTGGGGTCCGGAAGAGAAACAGATGCCCGAGCGCCACAGCGCGGCGGACTTCGGCGCCGAGTAGACCTCGTCGTCAGGTACAGCTCACGGTGTCGTCGGGCCCGGGGCGGCAGAAGTCACCCCAGTGGCCGGTGCTGCGCCAGGCGTTGACCATACCCAGGCCATTGACGAGTTCGGCGAAACCATCGCTGCGGCGCACCCGTTTCAGCACCGGATGCCAGAGCAGGAAGTAGGCACCGAACCCCGGCGTCAGGAACTCCTGACGGAGAAGCGTGAGCGCCAGGGCGTCATCGCCGTGAAGTGTGGCGTACATCGCACCGGAAGCACGGCTGCCTCGGGGAAGCTCGATGCTCGGGTCGGCGAAATGGGCCAGCGCCGGTAGCATCTCGTCGGGCTTGCCCCATTTGCCTGCCAGCGGCGTGCCGGCAAGCCGCTCCTCCATGGGTGCCGGGTCTGCACTTTCCATGGCCAGCCAGGTGAGAAAGGCGCGTCGCTCGTAAGGTCTCGGCAGCAGCTGCTGAGCGGCCTTAAAAGCGGCGATCGCGTCGTCGCGCCTGCCGAGAAGATAGAGCCACGTCGACACGTCGGCAGACGGCGACAGGGGATCGATGTCCTGCATCCGATGCGCTTCCGCCAGCGCATCGGACACGCGGCCAAGCTGCTGAAAGTAGCAGGCGATGGGGCAGTTGATGGAATCCAGCAGCAGGTCAGAGCCCCGACGCCGGGACATGGCGCGTTCCATGGAGCGTTCAGCCTCGAGAAACTCGTGATGGGACATCTCCACCCAGGCCTGCAGTGCCAGCGCTTCCCAGGCGTCCGGTGAGATCTCGAGGGCGCGTCGCGCGGCGGATGCCATGTCGTCGAGGGCCGCCGACGTTTGTGCCGGGTCGCGGGAGCGACCGCCATAGGCGTAGCCGAGCCCGATCCAGGCGCGGTCGAAATCCGGTTCCAGCGCGACGGCCCGCTGATAGGCGACGATGGCGCGCTCCGTGGTCTCCGGCGTGTGGTTCCAGAACAGCGCCTGACCACGCAGGAACTCCGCGTAGGCTCTGCCGCTCACCTCGGTTGGGGCAGACGCTGCGTCCGCGGTCCCGAACTCCACGCTCAATGCGTTGGCGACGGCGCGGGCGATGTCCTGTTGAAGCGAGAACACATCATCCAGTCGGTGCTCGAAGGTTTCCGACCACAGATGATAGCCATCGGCCACACTGATCAACTGTGCCGTGATCCGGGCGCGTTCGCCATCCCAGCGCACGCTGCCTTCGAGAACGTGATCGACGTCCAGGGCGTCGCCGACTTCGGAAAACGCCGGGGTGCGGTTCTTGAAGGCGAAGCTCGAGGTTCTTCCGGCCACCCGCAGGGCCCGGTTGCGGCTCAGTTCGGTGATGACCTCTTCCGTGAGGCCGTCGGCGAAATAACCCCGGTCCGGATCTTCAGACAGGTTCAGGAACGGCAGCACCGCGATGGCGGGTCGATCGGCCCCCGCCGAAGGCTCGCCGTGCAGGGTCAGCCATGTCGCGGCGACGATGACGATTGCCATTGCGCCGACCAGAAGCGTGCGCCCGGGCTGCGGCTGGCGCGGGGTCGGGGCCGAGCCGAGGATGCTCTGTGGCTCGGCGCGTACCTCCACCAGCAGCCGATAGCCTTCGCCGCGCACGACGCCGATGTAGCTGGGGTTCGTAGCATCGTCGCCCAGCGCGTCACGCAGAAGTTTTACCCGCTGGGTGATGGTCTCGTTGCTGACAGGGCGTCCTGACCACACCCGTTCGGCGAGCGCGTCGGTGCTGAGCATGTCGGGGGCCGCCTCGGCGAGTACCAGCAGCAGCTGAAAGGAAAGTTTCGGCACGTTGAGTTCACGGCCATCGCGCAGGACCTGGTGAGTGCCGGTGTCGACCATGAGATCGCCGACGCGGAAGCGCCGCGACCGAACCGCCGGGGCTGCCGAAGTCACGGCCGCCGACCCGGTGTGCAGCCGCGCGCATAGATGCGAGAGGCATGACAACGCGATGATTCCGACGAATCCAATCTAAAGCCGTCAGATTTCATGAAATCTTTGGCCAAGCTTCACCCTCGTCGTCCCCGCGATCGCTAGCGTTGCCGGTCACCAACCACGGGAAACACCATCATGAATCAGCTTCGTGAACATGCAAAGCGCGCTGCGCTGATCTCGGGATTCTGCCTGTTGCCGGTCGCCACCGTCTGGGGCCATGGTTCCAGTGGGTCCCCGGGCGGATTCCAGCCCGCGGAGCCGGTGTCGGAAATCAACGACCCCGCGGCCGCCGACGGCTGCCCGATCGAGAGTCCCGACGGACTCAGTCTGGTCATTGCCTCGCGGCGCGGCAGCGGTGGGGACAACGACATCTGGTCGGCGGACCGGGCCAGCGTCGACGCGACCTGGGGCGAACCGGCGCCGCTGCCATGGCCAATCAACGGATCGGACGACGACTTCTGCCCGACGCCCACGGCCGGCCGCTGGCTGTTCTTCGTCTCTTCGCGCCCCGCCGAGTGTATGGGGGGCAACATCTATCTCTCGAGGCAGGGCCTGACCGGCGCCTGGTCGGAGCCGAAGCTGCTGCCATGCGCGCCACAGGGCCCGAACTTCAACGATGCGGTGTTCAGTCCCTCGCTGGTCGAGACCCCTAAGGGAACGTATCTTTTTTACTCGAGTTTCGGGGAGCGGGGGGACCACGACATTTATGTGAGCAGGCTCCGCCGCAACGGCGAATTCGGTCCCGGCCGCCGGATCGACGCTCTGAGCAACGTCGCTGACGACGACCGCATGCCCAACGTGCGCGCGATGGGGCACGGTGCCTACGAGGTTGTGTTCAGTTCCAGTCGTGCCAACTGGGGGCCGAAAGACGAGCCTGCTTTCGGCGGCCAGGACGTCTACCGGGCGGTGTCCCACCGTCTGCCATTCCGTTGGTCGAAGCCGGTGAACCTCGGGCCCAACGTCAACACGGCAAGCAGCGAGACCCGCTCGACCCTGTCGGAGGACGGCAAGCGGCTGTATTTCGGCCGCGACGGAGAGATCTATGTCAGCGAGCGCTAGTTTCCCGCGACTCCGGAAAAGAACCGGACCGTGTTCTCGGCGAGCCCCTCGAGATAATAGCCGCCTTCCTGCACCACCAGCAGTGGCTGTCCGAGGGCGGCTGCGGTTTCTCCGAGGCGTTGAAATCCCGTGCTGGTGACCGCCACTTTCGCCTGCACGTCCTTCTCGTGGATGTCGAAGCCGAGGGTCAGAATCACGGCGTCCGGCTGGAAGCGCTCGATGGCGGCCAACGCCTCCTCCAGGCGCCCGAAGAACACCGCCTCGCTCGACCCGTGGGGCATGGGCAGGTTGAGGTTGTAGCCCTCGCCGGCGCCGGCGCCGCGCTCGTCCTCGTGGCCCGTCACCACCGGGTAGAAGTTGGTGGGGTCGCCGTGAATCGACACATAGAGCACGTCTTCGCGCTCGTAGAAGATCTCCTGCACGCCCTGGCCGTGGTGCATGTCCGGATCGAGGATGGCGATGCGCGGGAACTTCGCCTGCAGCGCTTCCGCCGCGATGGCGGCGTTGTTCAGGTAGCAGAAGCCGCCGGCGGCGTCGCGCCGCGCGTGATGGCCCGGCGGCCGGCAGGCGGCATAGGCGACGCGGTCGCCGGTCAGCAGCGCATCCGCCGCCGACAGAGCGCTCTGCGCGGACCAGTAGGCGGCGGTCCAGGTGTGCGCGCCGATGGGGCAGCTGCCGTCGGCCAGATAGTAGGCGGCCTCGGCGAGAATCCCCCGGGGCGGCTTCGCGGAACGCACGAACACGTTGGACATGACTTCGTCGCCCCAGTCCTCGGGCACCTCGTGCCAGCGCCGGTAGGCCGTCTCGAGAAACGTCAGATAGCCGGCGTCGTGCACCCGCTCGATCGGTCCGCGGCCGTGGTCGGTGGGCTCGCGCACCTCGTGGCCGAGGCTGGCGATGCCCTGGAGGATCCGGGCGCTGCGCTCCGGTATTTCCTGGGGCGTGCGCATCTGGCCGCGCGACAGGTAGCTCTGCGGGTTGTGCAGATTCTGCTTCGGGTGGAAATAGACTTTCATGGGGTGTTGGCCGTACTCGGTCGGTGTTGGGAATCCAGGGTGTCGATCAGGTCCTGGTAGCTGGCGAAACCGTAACGCGAGGTGACCTCCTGCCGCCAGATCTCGTCGAGTTCGGCGAGCACGGCGTCGCCGAGTACGGCCCGGTGGCCGCCCACCTTGCCCTCGCGCACCTTGGCGGAATCGCTGCCCGGCGGCAGACCGCCGATCCGCTCGCTCAGATCGCGCAGCAGCCGGTCGTCGAAGCGGTCCTTGTGCGCGAGCATGAAGGCGAGGGACGAGTGTTTCAGGGTCAACGCCAGCAGCTCGTCGTCGAGGGAGATGCCGCAGAATGCGGCGACCCGGCGCACCGTGCGCTCGGGGTCGGCGAGCATGTGCTCGTAGGCGAGCAGCAGCACGTCTTCGTTGTCGCGCTGATCCCACCAGGAGCTGAGGTGGTGCCAGTAGCGTCGCTCCGGGCTGAGGAAGTTGCCGCGCGCGAACTCGTCCGCGGTCACGGCGCCGGGTTCCAGGAACCAGCCTTCCATGAACTTGTAGCTCGACACCAGCGCATCGCGCGGATCGCGCAGCGAGACGATGTAGCGGGCGCCCTTCGGGATCTCGTCCCACGGCTGGTGGCTCTTGAAGCCGCGCGGCGGGGCTTTCTGCTCGGCGTTCAGGTCCACGCCCACCCGCCGCGAGGTCTCGATCCACGGCACCACGCGGGAGATGTCGTCGAAATCCATGTCGCCCCGGGTGCGCAGGGTGTGAAAGGTCTGCTGCAGCCAGGTGGTGCCGCACTTGGCGAACGGCGCGATGATCACGTCGCTGGGCCGCGGCCGGTAGGGCTCGCCGGTTTCCGGCGCGGTGAACACGGCGCCGACCTTTGCGCCGAATTCGGCCATGGAACGCGCGCGGCGTGGCGCGGTGGGTTCGGTCACGATGCAGCCTCCTGTGGGACAGCCTCGAGCCTACGCCGGCAGCCGCGCAAATGCTCGATACAGGCCACTACTCAACGATCTCCAGGCGCGCGTGCCGCGGCAGGTAGAGGGCGGTCTTCACGCGGCCGCCCTCGAGCTGCTCGAACAGCCGCCGGTACAGGGCCAGCTGACCCTGATAGCGCTCGCGCTCCTGGGCCAGAAACCCGGCCAGATCGGCGCCGGCGTGATGACCGGACTTGTAGTCGATGATCCAGCGCACGCCGTCGGCGTCGACGAAGGTGCGATCGACGATGGCATTCACCAGCTCGCCGTCCACCAGCCCCGAGATCGGCCGCTCGCAGGCGGCGTCGCGGTGCGCGTTGCTCAGCACCCAGCGGCCGCTGTCGGAGGTGAGCGTTGCGGCGAACGCATCGCGAACCACGGCGCTGGCGTCCGCCAGCTGGTCGGGCCGGGTGCCCTGGGCTCGCAGCAGCCGCGGAATCCGCTCGATCAGCCGGCGCTGCTGCTCGGCGTCCAGTCCTTCGATGCCGAACCGTCCGACCTGTTCCAGCAGCCGGTGCAGCACCGTACCGGTGCGCCGTGCCTGGGCGCCGGCCCAGTTGAACTCGAGCGCCCGCGCGGTCTCCCGGGGTGGCATGGACGCACGCCAGGCGAACCGTTCGCCGCGCGGCGGCTGCCAGCCTGCCGCTACCCGCCGCAGCTGCTGGTCGACCCGGGCGCCGACCGCCGCGGCCGCCGCGTCCGGGGCGGTCTGCTGCAGCGCGGCGACGAAGTCCGCGCCCGTCGTCGGCCACAGATCGGCCAGCAGTGTGCCGGTATCCGGGCGGATCTCGTCGCGGTTCGGGTCGAGGCAGGCGGAAAGCACCAGGCGCTCCCGGGCCCGGGTGGTGGCCACGTAAAGCAGCCGCTGGTCTTCGAAGGTGTCGCGCGCCCGCTGCTCGTCGCGGATCAGCTTGATCAGCGGCGGGTTGTGCTGCTCCTCTGCTGCCCGCAGCGGCGCGAACAGCACCTGTTCGTCGCCGTCCGGGGCGATGAACGGCAGCCAGTGCAGCAGGTCGGCGTCGCCGCCGCCGGGCGTTCGGTTCAGCCCAGGCAGCACCACCAGGTCCCATTCCAGGCCTTTGGCGCCGTGCATGGTGAGGATCTCGAGCTTCGCGCCGCCGCCCGGGGGATCGCCCGCGGTGAACTGCACCGCCAGCCGTTCCTCGAAGTCGTTCCAGTCGTCGAGCAGGCCGTCCGCGTCGGCCTGGTCCAGGGCGGTTAGATAGGCGGCCGCGTCCTGCAGGTCGGTGGCCGGATGGGTGCAGCAGGCGGGCCCGCCGAGGCGCTGCCAGGCGCCTTCCACCAGGTCGCGCAGCGGCCGCCGCCGCCAGCCGTTGCCGGCGTCGGCCAGCGCGCCGAATACCCGGGCCGCGCGCTCGCCGTCGTCGCCGGCCAGGCGCTGCAGCGCATCGCTGTCCATCAGCCCGCGGCCGTCACCGGCCAGCTTCCACAGCGCTTCCAGGGTCAGTCCGCACACCGGTGCGCGGAGCAGCGCCAGCAGCGCCGTGGTGTCCGCCGGCTGGAGAATGGCACGGGTCAGGGCGATCAGGTCCTGCACCACCGGACGACTGGCCAGCGGATCGAGCTGCAGCGCCCGGTAGGCCACGCCGTGGCGCGCCAGCGCCGGCAGGATATGGGCCAGATGGCTGCGCGCGCGGACGATAACGGCGGCGCGGAAATCGGCGTTGCCGGCATGCTCCGCGAGCGCCTCGGCGATCAGCCGGGCGACGGCGTCCGCTTCCGCGGTATCGCTCGGGTAGGCGTGGACCTCGACGGCGCCGCCGCCGGGGCGGCCGGGTTCCGAGGCAGCGTAGGCGACGGCCCCTGCGGCGACGTCCTCGCGGTCGGGGAATATCGGTCCGAGCCGGGTGTTCACCCAGTCGACGATCTCCGCGCGGGCGCGGAAGTTGGTGCGCAGTCGGCGATCGTCGAGCATGAGCGGTCCGACCCCTTGGTCGCGGCTGCGCATGAACAGCCCGACCTCCGCTTCGCGGAAGCGGTAGATCGACTGCATCGGATCGCCGACCAGAAACAGCGTCCGCGGCCGACCTTCGGCGCGCTCGGCGACAGCGGCATCCGGGCCCTCGTCCTCCCAGAGTGCGAGCTGACCGGGCGGGATCTCGCCTTCCCAGCCGGCGGTGAGTTTTTCCAGCAGGTGCAGCTGGCCCCAGTTCGTGTCCTGGAACTCGTCGACGAGGATGTGGCGGATGCGCCGGTCCAGATACAGCCCCAGGTCGGTGTAGCCGTTGTCGGCGTCGCCGAGGCCGCGCAGCGCCGCGGCGGCCAGTCCGTTGAAGTCGGTCTGGCCGGCGCTGGCGAACACCACCTCGAGTTCGGTCGCGGTACGCGTCAGCACCTGGATCAGCGAATCCAGCACCGCCCACTCCTCGTCGCCGTAGCGTGGCTCCGGCAGCCGGCGTGCCTTGGCCAGCGCACCGGCCAGCGCGCGGTCGCCGGCCAGCGCCTCCAGCACCGCCTGCATGCGTGCCTTCTCGGCGGTCTGCGGCGGAAATCCCTGGCCCACGGTGACCTGTTTGCGGACCTCGTCTTTGCCGGTGAGCAGCAGTTCCGCCAGCGCGCGCCAGCGCGGCAGATCCCCCGCGTCGGCCTGCGGCAGCGCGTCGCCGTCGAGATACGCGAGGATCGCGGACTCGCGGCCTTTCGCCGCGAGCGTGCGCGCGGCATAGCGCAGCAGTTCCACCAGCTCCCACGGGTTGCAGGCGTTGCTCTGCAGCACGGCGTCGACCTGCTCCGCGCTGCTCTCCAGCTGGTGGTCGACCACCGCGGCGAGCACGGCTTCGAGGCGTTCGCGCTGGGGCAGGCTCACGCCGAGAGCGCGCAGCCACTGATCGCGCTTGCCGAGCAGCGCGGCGAGCAGGTTCTCGATGTCCTGGGCGCGATGGTCACGCCAGTCGAGCAGTCGCTGCAGGTGTTCGGCCATTGGATCGCTGCCGTCCGCCAGCGTCAGCACCCGGCGCGCGGCGCGCCGGTAGAGCGCCTGGGTGTTGTCCGCCGGGGTGGGCACCGGACCGAGCTGGCTCGCCACCGGCATGGTGCGGGCCAGGTAGTGGTTGAAGCTGTCGATGGTCCGGATCAGCAGCCGCTGGGGGTTCTCGCGCAGGCCCCAGGCGGCCACCCGCTCCGCCACCGCGCGCGCCTTGCCGAGCGCGCCCTGCTCGTGGGCTGCGTCCGTGCGGAAACCGGGATCGAGAAATCGGAGGATGCGCTGGCGCATTTCCGCCGCGGCCTTGCGGGTGAAGGTGATGGCGAGAATCTCTTCCGGCGCCTCGGCCACCGCCAGCAGCCCGAGATAGCGTTCCACCAGCAGCGTGGTCTTGCCCGAGCCCGCCGGGGCCTGAACGATCACCGAGCGGGTCGGATCCACGGCGCCGCGCCGGGCGTCGACGTCAGACATCGTCGCCCTCCGGCGCGGCCGCCGGCCCGGTGCCCGGTTCGGGGTCGTCGGCATAGGCGACGAAGGGCGCACGTTCCTCGATCCGGCACAGTGCGTGCAGATGGCAGTAGGTACACGCGCCCCTGCGCGGATCGACGGCGGCGCGGCCGGCCCTGAAATCCCCGGCGAGCGCCTCGATGTGTTCACGCCACGACGTCATCAGCTCGGACCAGTCGTCGATGTCTTTGAAGGCATGGCGCGCGGCAGCGAGGTCGGTGATGCCGTTGGTGCCGACGTCGCCGTCCGCCAGACCGTCGAAGGCCAGCGCCTCCGGTCGGATGCGGGCGAAAGCGATGGCGGACGGGGGCTCGTCCAGGGCCACGGCGTAGGCGGGGAGCTGCGGATCGCCCATGCGCGGCTCCGGCTTCCAACTGGCCTTGGCGGTCTGACCGGTCTTGTAGTCGATGAGCAGGGTGCGGCCGTCGGCGAGCCGATCGATGCGATCGATCTTGCCGCGCAGGATCAATCCGCCCAGGACGATGTCGACGTCGCGTTCGTGGTCCACCACGGCGAAGCTGGCGCGCCGTTGTTCCAGGTGGATCCAGCGCTGCAGCACGCGCTCGCTGCGCCGCTGTTCCAGGCGCCGGCCGGTGTCCGTGAGCAGCAGCCGGTAGCGCTCGGTGAGCTGAGTCAGGGCCGCGGCTACCGCCGCGCCGATGCGTTCCTCGAGCGCCGCGACTGATAAGGCGTTCAACGCCGCCTGGTCGGGCAGGCCGGTCCAGAACTGTTCCAGCGCCTGATGAATCAGGGTGCCGCGCTGACCCGGGTTGAGGCCCGGGCGCGGCGGCTTCAGCTCCCGGGCGCCCAGGCGCCGCTCGGCAAAGGCACGGAACGGACACTCGGACTGCTGGCGCAACACGCCCACGCCGCCGCGGGCGCCGCTGTCGATGAGCGGTGGCGCCTGCACGTCGTCGGCGACGTAGGTCTGCGGTGCGGTTTCCGGAAGCTCCGGGGCGCTGGCCTCGATCACCGTGCACTCCTGGAGCAGCGCCGAGGCTTCGCGGGCGTCCTCGTCGCTGCCGCGGGAGAAGCTCGTGCGGACCTCGGGGGCGGCGGCAAGCAGGCCGTCGAGTTCGAGTCGCGCCCGCGCCAGGCAGCCGTCGCTGGTCGCGCGCGGCACGTCGCGTTGCAGCGCGGCCGGAATCAGCGGGTCACGGCGCACCGCGCCCGGCCAGCTGTCGCTGTCCAGGGTGGTGATCCACAGCGCATCGAAACGCGAGCCCAGCGCTTCCTCGACGCCGAGCACTTCCACCGGCGCGCCGGGATCGGATTCTCGGAAGACGGCGTTGCCGGCGCGCTCGGTCAGCTGGCGCAGCGCGGTCGGGTGTGCCATCGGACCGTCGCAGACCACGTCCAGGGCGCCGAACGATTCCAGCAGCTCGTGCCAGCGCCGAAGGACCTGGAACTCGCGGCTGTCGAGGCTCCGGCCGCGGCCGAAGCCGAGCTGGTTGAGCTCCTGTTGGAACCGGGCCGCCCACTCCGACGGCCAGGCGGGACCGGCATGTTGGCGCCGGTACTGCTGCCACGCGCCGAGCGCAGCGGCCAGATCGTTCGCGCCCTCGCGTTCGAGCAGCCGCTGCAGTTCGTACACGGTGACCCGGTACGCGGCGTCGCGGGTCAGCCGGGCGAGGGCACGGTCGCGCGGACCACCGGCGGGCTCGTATCCGGACAGGAACGGCGAGCGCAGCACCCGGCCGGCCGCCGGCTGGTCGATGCCGCGCTCGTCCAGGGCGAGCACCGCGAGCGCGTCGCTGACTAGGGGCCAGCGCGCCAGCGGCAGCCCCAGAGAGACGTGCCAGGGCTCCGGGCCCGGTTGCTCCAGGGCGAACCCGGGCGGGTCGAAGACGCGGCGGAAGGCGCCGTCCACCAGGCCGAGGCGTGCGGACAGGTCGGCAACCACCACGGCGAGCCGCGCGCCGGGATCCGCCTCGAGGCGTGCGCGCGCCCAGCGCGCCGCCGCGGCCAGCTCGTCGTCGGGGTCGGCGAAGGCGGCCACCTGATCCGGCGCGGAGTGGCGCGCGTGCTGCTGTCCGGCGTCGCTGCGGGTCCTTACCTCGGCGCCGCCGCTGGCGATGGCGTCGACGATGCTCTGCTGCAGCGGGGTCAAGGGCAGGTCGAAGCCGGCCAGCTCCACGGTACCCGTCACCGCCATGCGGCGGTCGCGCAGCAGCTGTGGCAGTTCGGCGTAGAAGCTCCAGTCGTCCACCAGGTTCTGCCGCGCGCAGAGGGTCTGATAGCGTGCGGCCCAGTCCTGGAATCGGCCGCTGTCTTCGGACAGATACAGCGCCGGCCAGCGCTCGGGTGGCGGCAGCTGGTACTCGTGAATCAGCCGCCAGGCACGCAGGGCGAGCTCCGCCACGCGCGGCTCGCCGACGAACACGTCGCGGTCGATCAGCGACTGCCACAGGTGCAGGGCCTGCTGCGGATCGATGGGCACGCGCGGGTCGTCGGTGCTGAGGAAGTAGTCGCCACGCACGCTGGCGAGCCACGCAGGGAAGCTGAGAATTCGCGGCGACACCCAGGCGCGCTCGCCGCGGGCCACGCGCACGGCAGCCACCTCCCGGGCGAGGGTGCGGGCGAGACGGGCGGTGGGCGTGAGGATCAGCGGTTCGTGCTCGGGCATGGGCGGATTCTCGCAGGTCCGCGGCGGGGCTTCACGAGGCTCGCCGCGCGGGCCCGGTGCCGCCGGGCGGGTGCGAACGGCGGACGCTCAGCGTAGAAGGAAACCCGCGTAGCCGTTGGCGGCGCTGGCACGGCAGAAGCTCAGATACTCCTGCACCCCGGGGTGGTGCAGCAGCTGGCGACGTTTACCGGGGATGTTCGCGCCCATGTACCAGCTGTCCGCCAGCGGCAGCAGCGAGCGCGCGGCCACGTCGTCCATGTGCCGCGTCCACGCGTCGGCGGACTCCGGGGTTGCCTCGATCCGGTTCAGCCCCGCGTCCCGCAGATGGACCAGGCAGTCGACCACCCAGTCGCCCTGCAGCTCCGCGCAGGTGGGACCGTTGCAGAACGCGGTGGGGCTCTGGGGCCCGTACAGCATGAGCAGGTTCGGAAACCCCGGTATTGCCAGGCCGAGCTGGGTCTTCACCCCGTCGCGCCAGATCGATTCCAGCGATCGCCCGGCGGTGTCGCGCAGATCGATACGGGTCAGGCCGCCGGTGCTGGCATCGAAGCCGGTGGCCAGCACCAGCACGTCGAGATCGTGGTGCGCGGACGCGGTGCGCACGCCGCTGGCGGTGACTTCTTCGATGGGATCTGCCCGCAGGTCGACCAGGGTCACGTTGTCGCGGTTGAAGACCTCGTAGTAGCCCTGCTCCAGGGACGGGCGCTTGGTGCCGAACGGGTGCGGCGGCTCCATGGGCGCCAGCTTGTCGGCGATTGCGCGGTCGTGGATCCGGGCCCGGGTCTTGTCGCGCCAGAAATCGTAGGCCAGCCGGTTCGACCGCCGATTGCTCAGCACGTCGCTGAACGTGCCGGCCCAGAAGTGAAAGCCGCCCTTGTGCCAGGCGTCCTCGAATACCGCGAGCCGCTCCGCGGCCGGCACCTCGGCGGCCGTACGCGGATCCGCCACCACGTCGCAGAAGCTCGACTGGGTGATGGCGCGCTGGCGGAACAGTCTCGGATAGTCCGCCTTCATGCGCCGCTGCGTCGCCTCGTCGAGACGCTGCTGCTGCATCGGCAGGGCCAGCATGGGCGTGCGCTGGAACACGGTGAGGTGGGTGGCGCGCGGGGCCGCCTCCTGGATCACCTGCACGCCGCTGGCCCCGGTTCCGATTACGCCGACGCGCTTTCCGCGCAGGTCGAGCCCCGCCTGCGGCCAGAGCGCGGTGTGGTGGCAGGGCCCGGCAAAGCGCTCGAGGCCTGGGAAATCGGGCAGGTAGGGTTTGGACGCGAATCCGGTGCAGGCGATGAGAAAGCGCGCGCGGGTGCGGCGGCCGTCGTCGCTGTCGATCAGCCATTCGTTGCGCTCGGCATCGAAGCGTGCCGCGCTGACCCGGGTGTTCAGGCGCACGTCGCGGCTGAGATCGAGTGTGTCGTCGACGTGGTGAAAGTAGCTGCGCAGTTCCGCCCAGGACGGAAAGCGCTCGGTCCAGTTCCAGTCGCGCCACACCGATTCCATGGAGTATTCGTAGTTCGGCACGTGGGAATCCACCCGCGCGCCGGGATAGCAGTTCCAGTACCAGATGCCGCCGAGATCGGCCCCGGCCTCGAAGACTTTGACCGAGAAGCCGCGCTGGCGCAGCCGGTAGAGCTGGTAGAGGCCGTGGAAGCCGGCGCCGATCACGAGCGCATCGAGGCGCTCGGCTGGACGATCGTGCGTGCCTTCGGCGGGGCAATCTGCGGCGACGGCGTCGGCCATGGTGCTACCCGGCTACTGGGCGTTGGGCCGCTTGTAGACGCGCTTGTCGGTGTCGTCCCGATCCGCCTCCCGAGGCGCGGGCGGCGTGGGTGGCGCAGCCGTCGGCGCGTCGACCGGCGCGCGCACCACCGCCAGGCATTCCACTTCCACCCGGGCGCCGAAAGCCAGTCCGCTCGCGCCGAGCGCGCTGCGTGCCGGGTAGGGCGCGCGGAAGTAGCTCTGGTAGATCTCGTTGAACACGCCCCACTCGCCGATGTCCGCCAGCATCACCGTGCATTTGACGACGTCGTCCAGCGACAGGCCGTGCGCCTGCAGGGTGGTGCGGATGTTGTCCAGGGTCTGGCGGGCTTCGGCCGCCATGCCGCCGGGCACCAGCTCCAGGGTCCCCGGCTTCACGCCGATCTGGCCGGACAGGTAGACCACGTCGTCCACCCGCACCGCCTCCGAGAACGGCAGGTCGGCGGGCAGCACGGCGCCGGAATCGAGGTGCTCGACGCGGGCGGCCGCGAAGGCCGACGCCACGACGGCGCTCCACAGCAGCGCAACCAGGGCGAAGTCAGGCGCGCGCACGCAGAGCTTCCACCAGCGCAGCTTCATCCGGAAACTCGCCGGTGCGGTGTTTGGAATAGACCAGGTCGCCGTCCACGTGCACGTCGAAGATTCCGCCGCCGCGTTCGATGAGCTGCGCTTCCGCGCCGAACGCCTGCTTCAGCTTGGCAGCCAGACTGACCGCCGTGGGCCGATAGTTTCATTGCCCGCAGTAGGTGATGGAAATGTTCACGGTGCCTGCTCCCCGGAGGTGTCCGGTCACTCTACCGTGAGGGCCACATCCGAGCCAGGCTGGGGAACCCCTGATCAAGTCTGCGCAGCGCAGACCTGTCCTAGGCGACGATGACCTGATCGAGGTCGCGGCGCGGTGACGGCGCCAGCGGCTCCGTCGGGTAGCCGAGGCGCAGCAGGATCTGGGGGTACTCACTCAGCCCGCTGATCCGCTGCAGCTCCGGGCGCAGCGCCGCCACCTGAATCGGCTGGTTGAGGTAGGAGGCCTGCAGCCCCCGGTGGCAGGCAGTCAGCAGCACCCGCGCCAGCGCCTGACCGGCGCTCAGCCACGACGCCGGGCCGTCGGCTGCAGTCGTGAGCAGCGCGAGCACCGGCGACTGCTCGGCGAGCTGGCTGTCTTTGGCGGCGATCCCGTCGCCCATGTCGAAGGTGCGCACCACGGCCTGGGCGATGGGTGCCACCAGTCCTGGTACGGTCAGACCGTCGCCGGTGCGGCGCGGGTGCATCCACTGAGCGAGCTCGCGGCGCCAGCGGGCGTCGTCCCACTGCAGCGCGTCGCCGTGGGCGACCAGGTGGGCGACCGCGGTGCGCAGGCCGCCGGCCTCGAGGATGGTGAGCGTGGCCCGCTCGCGCTCCGCCGCGGCGATCAGTGCCTGCAGAGTCTCGGGGTCGACCTCGCGGTCCGCGAAGCGTTTTCGGTAGGTGCGGCGGTGGACGATGGCGTGCGCCAGCTCCGCAAGTTCGGCGAGTTCGTTCAGTTCGGGCTGTTCGTCCGCTGCGCCTCCGCACTCGTCGATCTCGACCTCGGCAAGCAGGTCGGGGTCCTCGTCATCCAGCAGCAGGTGGATGCGGCTATCGCGCCCGGCGGCGGCGGCCGCGGCGCGCAGATTGAGCAGTGTGCAGCCGCAGCTTATGGTCAGCTCGCGGTCGTGCGGGTCGTTGACCGGCAGCGCCCGGGTGCGGTCGGCGAGCAGCCGCACGCCGTGCGCCGACGGCTGAAACAACCACGGCTGGGTGTTGTGACTCGAGGGCGCGAGGATGGCGCCCTCGAGCAGGTGTCTGAGGTCCTCGGTCAGCTCGTAGTCCATTGCGTGCGGCTTCCTGGCGGCTCGAGGAGGCAGAAATGCGGCGCGCCCCCAGGCTCATGAGAGCGGAATCCGGTGGCCCGGCACAACTACGTGATTGCCGAAAACGGGCGCCCCGTGGCCGATCGCCCGGATGCGCATCCGGTCACATTATCCGCCCCCCGGTTCGTGGAAACTGCGCGCCGGCTACCCACAAAAAATGGAGAGAATATGAAGAGTGGAATCATCGCTGCGGGCCTGCTGGCCGCCGGACTGAGTGCCGGGGCGCAGGCGGTCGACAACAACGGCTTTTACGGCGGCGCCGGCGCCGGCCTGTACTACGTCGACTTCGACGGCATCGGCTTCGACGAGACCGCGCCCACCGCCCGCATCTTCGGCGGCTATCAGCTGAACGAGTACGTGGCGTTCGAAGCCGGCTACAGCAATCTGTTCGAGGCGTCCGGCGACGTGGTCGGGTTCGACGTCGAGGTCGACGGCACCGCGCTGGATCTCAGCGTCCGTCCGATGCTGCCGCTCACCGACCAGCTCAAGGCATTCGCCGTCATCGGCTGGGCCGACTACGACTTCGACGTGAGTCTGAGCGACGGGGTGACCACGGTTTCCGACAGCGAAAGCGACTCGGAGCTGCAGTACGGCCTCGGCGGCGCCTGGCGCGTGAACGATGCCTGGGCAGTGCGCGGAGAGTGGATCATGGTCGACGTCTCCGACGCCGACTTCGGCATGTTCTCGTTCTCGGCGACCTACAACTTCAACTGAGCCCGAGGCGTGCCTGGCCACGGATGGCCGGGCGCTCCCGTATTGCGGGTCGCGGATGCTGCTATGATTTCCCGGGATTTCCGGGGAGAGCCAGCATGCAGGGCATGATCGTCGACTGGATCGCGCACAACGCGGCCAACCTGCCGAACAAGACCGCCACCATCGAGCTGCCGAGCCAGCGCCGGCGCACCTACGCCGAGATGCACGACCGGGTCGGCCGGATTGCCGGCTGGCTGCAAGCCCTGGGCGTGAAGCGCGGCGACCGCGTGGGGGTGCTGGCGCTGAATTCCAGCGACACCATGGAGATCATCTTCGCCACCTGGCGCATCGGTGCGGTGCATCTGGCGCTGAACTTCCGCCTCACCGCCAGCGAGCTCGACTACATCATCGGCAACGCCGAGCCGAAGGTCATGATCTACGATTCCGACCTGACCGCGACGGTGGAGGCCCTCAGCGTCGAGATCCCGCATCGGGTGGAAACCGACGGTCAGGGCGGCGATTCCGCCTTCGAGGCGGGTACCGCATCGGCGCAGCCGGTGTGGGAGATGGTGCCGCTGAGGCCCAAACACACCTGCATGCTCATGTACTCCTCCGGCACGACCGGGCTGCCGAAGGGCGTGGTGATCACCCACCGGATGATGCTGTGGGCGCAGTTCAACGCCGGCGCCGCCATGCGCTGCACCGAGGACATGGTGAGCCTGGCGGTGATGCCGCTGTTCCACATCGGCGGGCTGCAGGTGTTCACCGCGCCGGCCCTGTTCGCCGGCGGCACGGCGGTGATCATGCGCGCGTTCGATCCCGGGGCGACGCTGGACGCGTTCAGCGACCCAGAACTCGGCGTCACCCACTTCCTCGGCGTGCCGGCTATCTTCAACGCCCTGCGCGATCATCCGAAGAACCCGGACGCGGACCTTTCCCGTCTGCAGGTGGTGCTGGCCGGGGCGGAAACCGTGCCGGAAGCGCTGGTGCGCTGGTGGGGCAGGCGCGGGCTGGTCATCCAGGAGGGCTACGGGATGACCGAGAACGTGGCGAGCTGCTGCGTTCTCGGCCGCGATGACGTGGCCAGCAAGGTCGGCTCCGCCGGCAAACCGCTGCGCCACATCCAGCTGATGATCGGCCGCGAAGACGGCAGCGAAGCAGCGCCGGGAGAATCCGGCGAGATCTGGTGCCGGGGCCCGGTGGTCACGCCGGGCTACTGGCGCCGCGACGACGCCAACGACGAGGCGTTCGTGAACGGCTGGTTCCGAACCGGCGACATTGGTTCCAAGGACCAGGACGGTTTCTTCTACGTCGAGGACCGGCTCAAGGACATGTACATCTCCGGCGGCGAGAACGTCTATCCGGCGGAGATCGAGAACCTGCTCTACGAGCTCGAGGAGATCCGCGAGGTCGCCGTGATCGGCGTGCCGGACGAACGCTGGGGCGAGACCGGCTGCGCGGTAGTCGTGCTGCAGCAACCGGGCGGTCTGTCCGCCGAGCAGATCCTGGCTCACTGCCGGCCGAAGCTGGCGCGGTTCAAGCACCCGAACCACGTGGTGTTCGTGGAGGAGCTGCCGCGCAACGCCACCGGTAAGGTGCTGAAGTTCGAGCTGCGCAGAACCATCAAACCCTGACGAGCCGACGCACGGCGGCGGGATCGCTCCTACACTTGAGCGTATGACGCCGCCGACTCCAGTGACCGCTCCCGCCGCCACGGACAGGGCGCTCCGCGGCATCGTCCTCGCCAACGCCGTCACCCTGGTGCTGGCGGTGATCCAGCAGTGGAGCGTGCTGCAGCTGATGTGGCCGTTCTGGATGCAGAGCGTGATCATCGGCTGGTACTCGCGCCAGCGGATTCTCGCGCTGCGTGAGTTCTCCACCGAAGGCTTGACCATCAACGACCGGGCTGTGGACCCCACGCCGGAGACTCAGCGTCGGGTCGCCAACTTCTTTGCCCTGCACTACGGCGGCTTTCATGCCGCCTACCTGTTCTTTCTGTGGATGTTCTCCACCACCGCGGATCCGGCGGGATTCGTCAGCGTCAGCAACGAATCCTCGGGCACGACCTCGCAGGTGTACGTCGGACACGTGCACCCGCTGGACGTGGTCGCCTACCTGGCGCTGGCGTTCGGGTTCTGGCGGTCGCATCGGGCCAGCCATCGCGAGCACGTGCGCGCCGATCTCGCCGGGCGGCCGAATCTGGGTACGCTGATGTTCATGCCCTACGCGCGAATCGTCCCGATGCATCTCACGCTCATCGCCGGCGTGCCCCTCGGTGGCGGCGCGGTATGGCTGTTCGTGCTGCTGAAGACCGCTGCCGACGTGGTCATGCACAAGGTCGAACACCGCGTGCTCGGCAGGAACCACTCCGGCGTCGCGCGTTCCGGCTCGAGGACTTCCGGCCCCGTCAGCCGATGAACATGCCGCCGTTCGGGTACAGGGTGTGCCCGGTGGTGTACGACGACTCGTCGCAGGCCAGATAGAGCGCGGCGTTGGCGATTTCCCGCGGCGTGCCCAGGCGCCCCATCGGGGTCAGACCGAGCATCATCTCGCGGCCTTCGGGATCGTCCTGCAGCGCCTGGGTCATCGGCGTCTCGACGAACCCGGGACCGATGGCGTTGACCCGGATGCCGTGCTCGATCAGCTCCAGGGCCAGCACCTGGGTCAGCATCACCACGCCGGCCTTCGAGGCGCAGTATTCGGCGGCGCCCGGCAGGGCGATGCGCGCCGCGCTGGAGGCAATGTTGACGATGCTGCCCGATGTGCCGAGGCGGATCATGTGCCGGGCGGCCGCGCGGTCGGTGAGCATCACGCCGGTGAGATTGATGTCGAGCACCCGCTGCCACTCGGCGAGCGGCAGATTGACCAGCTGGCGCGACTCGAGGTCGGCGTCGCGTTGGGCCGGCGTGCCGCTCTCGTAGCTGGCGTTGGAGATGCCGGCCGCGGCGAGCACCGTGTCGATCCGGCCGAACTCGGCGACGGCGCGCTCCGCCATGGCGTCCACGCTCTCCTCGCTGCCGGCGTCCACCTCGACCAGCAGCGCCCGGGCGTTGGCGGTGCGGCGGATTTCTTCGACCACCTCGCCGCCGCGGCGCACGTCACGGTCGGCGATGACGATGTCGGCGCCTTCTTCGGCGTAGCGGATCGCGCAGGCGCGTCCGATGCCGCTGGCGCCACCGGTGATCAGGGCAACCCGCCCGCTCAACCTTCCTTGATCCATTCCCCGCTCCTCGTGTTGTTTGCGATGGATGATCTCACAGGACCGCGCCCGGAGGGCGTACGCGCCCGGGCGCGCGGCGGGGCGTGAGCCCGTTCGCGGCGAAACACCTCACGTTTCCTAGACTTGGAGTTTCTGCTGCAGGTACCCATGGCAATGCCCGAGCGGGCCAGAGCGGTGTTGCGCTACATCAGGCCCGGCGCGGGCGGCCGCGCGGCGCTGGTGTGCCTGACGATCGTGCTGGCGTCCACCGCGCTCGGCGGCTGGCTGTATTTCCAGCGTCTGACCCAGCTCGAGCGCGCCACGGCGCTGGTAGCCGGCCAGGCCCGGGCCCATCTGGAAGCCTGGATGGAAGCCCGTCTGAACGGCATGCACATGCTGTCCATGCATTGGCCAGACGACTATCAGGGCAATCCGGCGGCGTTCGTACGCGACGCGACAATCATGCAGCAGCGTCTGCCGGGCCTGCTGGCGTTGAACTGGGTGGATCCGGACGGGGTGATCCGTGTGGTGGTGCCGGAGTCGGCGAATCGGGCGGCGCTCGGCAGCGATCTGTTCGCCCACTCCAATCCGGATGTGACCCGGGCGCTGACACAGGCCAGGCAGACCGGCGAGCCCGCGCGCACCCGGGTGCTGGACCTGCTGCAGGGTGGTGCGGGATTCGCCTTCTACTGGCCGGTGCGGGGTGCCCGGGGCGCGCCCGCCGGATTCGTGAACGGGGTGTTCCGGGCCGATGACCTGATCGCTGCATCGAGCCTGGCGCAGGAACTGGGCGGATCGTTTCACATCGAGCTTTACGAAACGGAAGGTAGCGTCGCCTGGTCGAACGCGCCGGCATCGACGCGGCCATGGCCGCTGCTGACGGAGCGCCAGGTTCCGATGATCGGCGGGCCACCGCTGGTGCTTGCCATGGCTCCGTCGCCGCAGACCATCAGCCGATCGTTGTCGCTCACCCAGATCGTCGCGCTGCTCGGTGTCTGCTATCTGGTCGCGATCCTGCTCGCCTGGCTGGTGCATCAGCGTGGTCTGGAACAGGCCGAAGTGCGCCGCAGCGAGCGCAAGTTCCGCGAGCTGGTGGAGCTGCTGCCGCATCCGGTCTACGTGAAGGATGCCGATGGGCACTTCACCTTTGTCAACCGGGCGCTGGCAGGCGTTGCCGGCTGCCCCGCAGCGGCGTTGCTCGGCGCCGGCGTCGAGCGGTTGCCCCTTACGGAGGAAGAGCGTGCGCAGATGGCGAGCGCCGATGCGCAGGTGCTGGCCAGCGGCGAAGCCATGGCGCTACGCCAGGAGTCGTTCCGCGACGCGGCCGGCCGGGACCGTGTGCTGGAGATGGTGCGGGTGCCGTTCCTCGATCCGGTGACCGGCACGCGCAGCGTGCTCGGAATGGGGGTGGACGTCACCGAACGCCAGGAGAGCGAGGCCTACGGCGCGCGGATCGCCAGCGCCCTGAATCAGGCGGGCGAGGCCATCACGGTGCTCGACCGCCGCGGCCGGATCGTCTTCGCCAATCCCGCATTCGCCGCCATGATGGGCTTCGGCGGCCGCAGCGTGATCGGCCTGAACATGGACGTGTTCGCGGTGGACGGCAGCGACGACGATGACCTGCTGGCGGAAATTGCCGAGACCGTCGGCCGCGGCGAAACCTGGAAGCGTCGCTACAGCTCGAACTGGGGCGATGGCGTGGAGCGGGTCCGGGATGCGACGGTGGCGCCGCTGCGCGATGCCCAGGGGCGACCGAACGGTTTCATCGGCGTGCTGCGCGACGTGACCCGGGAGCAGCAGCTCGAGGACGAGCTGCGGCAGTCGCAGAAGCTCGAAGCGGTGGGTCAGCTGGCCGGCGGCATCGCCCACGATTTCAACAACCTGCTCACCGTGATACTCGGCTACTCCGTGCAGCTGCGCGATCAGGCGCCCGCCGGATCTGCCGAAGCGACGGCGGTGACCGAGATCGAGCGTGCGGCCGAGCGCGCTGCGGACCTGACGGGGCAGCTGCTCACCTTCAGCCGGCGGCGCTCGCGACGTTCGGCGGTGGCGCGCCTCAACGACGTGATCATCGGTCTGAACCCGATGCTGACCCGACTGATCGGCGAGAACATCGCCGTCGAACTGGAACTCGATGCCGCCGTGGCCGAGGTCAGTGCCGCCACAGGCGAGCTCGAGCAGATCGTCGTCAATCTGTGTCTCAACGCCCGCGATGCCATGCCGGACGGCGGCCGTCTGCGCGTATGGACCGCGTTTCGCGATGGCACGGACGCCCCGCGCCGGCCGGTGGACCTGAAACCGGGCCGCTACGCGGTGATCGGGGTCACCGATCACGGCTGCGGCATGACCAGCGAGGTGCAGCAGCGCATCTTCGAGCCGTTCTTCACCACCAAGGAGGTGGGTGCGGGTACCGGACTCGGACTTGCCACGGTGTACGGCATCGCCGAGCAGCGCGGCGGCGGCGTGCACGTGGAGAGCGCGCCGGGCCGAGGCAGCACGTTGTCGGTGTGGCTGCCGGTGGCTGCCGCGGCGGCGGATCCCGCGGCTGCCGCAGAGCCGGCGGTCGCGGCGCCACCCCGGGCCGGGGCCAGGGTGCTGGTGGTGGAGGACGAGCAGGGCATCCGCCAGCTCCTGCGGACGGCGCTCGAACGAGCGGGCCACGAGGTGATCAGCGCCGCCGACGGCATCGATGCGCTGCAGCGCTGCGCCGATGTCGGGGATCTGGATCTGCTGATCTCGGACGTGGTGATGCCGCGCATGAGCGGCCCCGAGCTGCGCGACCATCTGCTGCGCCGCCATCCGGGGCTGCGGGTGCTGTTCGTTTCCGGGTACTCGCCGGATCAGGCCCAGACCGGCCCGCTGCCCCCGGGCGATGCGTTTCTCGGCAAACCGTTCCGCACCGGTGACGTGCTGGACGCGGTCGCGCGCCTGCTCGGAAATGATGCCGCCCGGCTGGCGGCAAACCGCTAGGTTCCCTAGGCGGCCGGGACCGGCGCCCGGCGCTCGGCTCGCGCCACCCACCACGGTCCCTGACCGAACGCCACCAGTCCCGATACGCACAGGCAGCACACGCCGGCGAATCCCATCCATGCAGACCAGCCCCAGATCTCTACCACCCGGGGCAGCCCAAGATTCAAGGTCAGGCCGGACAGCGGCGCCAGCGTGGCCGTAATGCCGAACGCGCGGCCGACGCCGTGGGGCGAGATGCTTTCCGCGGTCTCCGAGTAGATGGCGCACCAGGCCGGATAGATGAATCCCGCGAAGAACCCGGTGGCCGACCAGACCAGGGTCAACAGAGCCTCCGACGTATCCGGCGGCAGGGTGGCGCCGATCATGAAGCAGGCCCCGGTGCTGATTCCGCCGAAGGCCGTCACCGTCTTGCGCACCCGCAGCCGGTCGGAGAGCCAGCCGGACAGGAACACGCTGAACGTGAAGACGATCCAGAAGTAGCTGGTGACGCCGGCGGCGCGTGCCGGCGGCAGCTGGAAATGCTGCACCAGGTAGGTGGGCACGTAGCCGGACACGGTGACGTAGGCCAGCGACCAGAACACGATCACCAGGGACAGCAGCCACAGCCGCGGGCTGCGGTAAACGGCGCGTCCGTCCAGGTAACGGTCCTGGTCCGAAAGCGCCTCCGGCAGTTCCGGAGCCGGCACGGCATCCGCCGCCTGCTTGAGAATCTGACCGCGAACAGCGGGCGCGAGGTCGCGGTAGAAGAGAAAGATCACCAGCGCGGTGACCGCGCCGAGCAGTGCGGCGATCCAGAACTGCGAGCGCCAGCCGGGCCAGATCGGCAGGGTCTGCGCCGCCACCGCCGTCGACATGAGCGCGCCGATGGTGAACGCCAGCGACACCCAGGCATAGACCATGGCGCGACCCATGCGGGGCGTGAGATCGCGGGAGGCGGCGTGCACCGCCGGATTCATTCCGGCCATGAGAAAGCTGCCGGCCATCAACAGGCCGGCCAACGTATAGAAGTTCGGCGCCATGGCGCCGGCGGCGGAAATCACGGCGTAAGCGAATACCGGCCAGATCATCAGCGGCCGGCGCCCGAAGCGGTCCGCGACCCGGGACAGCAGCACCGCGCCGGCGCTGTAGACGAAGCCGACGATGGCGGCCACCTGGCCCCACTGCACCAGGCTCTTGTCGAAGTCCTCGAGCACGTAGACGAGCACCGGACCGACCTTCAGCGCTTCGTACTGCTCCACCGCCCAGCCGAGGACGATCAGGCCGAGCAGCCACCAGCGCAGGGGCCCGGCGGGCAGATGGCTGATCTGACGCTGGCGCAGATACGACCAGAAGCCGGCCTGCGCCGGCTCGCGTTTTGCCGACCGCTCTGCGGACAAAGTGTCGCCCTCCCCAGACGAACCAGCATAGTATCCCGGATCCGGTTGGACGAGAGCGACCATGCGACTCATCAAGCGCCTGCTGCAGGGCCTCGCGCTGCTGGCGCTCGTGCTGATCGGCGCCGGCGCCTTGTATCAATGGCAGCAGTCGCGCGCGGATGCCGCCCGCTTCCCACCCCCGGGGGCGCTGTTCGAGGTTGGCGGCTTGACGCTGCACCTCGACTGCCGCGGCCGCGGCCGCCCGCTGGTGCTGCTCGAAGCCGGTCTCACCAGCGGCTCCTGGAGCTGGGGGACGGTGTTCGACGCCATCGCGGCGCATACCGAAGTCTGCGCCTACGATCGCCCGGGCATGGGCTGGAGCGACCCCATCGACCGGGTCGCCGATGCCGGCGAGGTGGCACAGCGTCTTCATGCCCTCGTCGAGACCGCCGCCGTCAGCGGACCCTACGTGCTGCTCGGCATGTCGGCCGGCGGCGTGTACGTGCGCGAGTACTACCGGCGCTACCCGGAGAGCGTGGTTGGCATGGTGCTGGTGGATTCCTCCCACGAGCAGCAGGGACTGCGGCTGCCGGCGGTGGACGGCGGGGCAACGCTCGATCGCGTCCTCACGCTGTGCAGTTGGCTGCAGCCGCTCGGCGTGGTGCGCTTCAGCGACGCGCTCGCCCTGCTCTTCGACCAGACGGAGATTCCCGACGCCGCGCGGCCGCTGCTGCGCAGTCGCGTCAATCAGTCCCACTACTGTGCTTCGATGCGCCGGGAGATCGAGAGCTTTGCGGCCGACGTCCGCGACGCCGAGCCGCCGGCGTCGCTCGGCGACCTGCCGCTGGTGGTGCTGTCCCAGGGTGATGAGCCCGAGGGCGACGAAGCGTTCGGCATGAGCGACGCGCAGGCCAGGGCCATGCGCGTGGTATGGGATGAGCTGCAGCTCGAACTCACGGCGCTGTCGAGTCGCGGCGAGCGGCACGTCGCCCGCGACAGCGGTCACGTCATCCAGCTCGAGCAGCCCGACATCGTCATCGAAGCCGTAGTCGGTCTGATCGGCCGGTTGCGCGCCGAGGCGCGGCCATGAGCCGGCGCGCGCAGGCAGCCAGCCTGGCAGGGTGGCTGCTGCTCGGCGGCTGCAGCAGCAGCCTCGAAAAACTCGACGAGGCCGTGGTGCTCGAGCGTCCCGACATGACCCTGAAGGTCGTTCACTACCACGAAAGCGTGCCGCTCAGCTACGAGGGTGACCGTTACTCGGTGTTCTGCCGGTCTCCCCGCACCGAGGCTGCGTACGCGCGCGCGGACAGGGAGCCGGGCTGGCGACCGCTGGGTGAGCTGGCGCACGACAACGAACGCCTTCCGGCGCGCGCCTTCGTCGAGACCGTGCGCGACGACTACCGGATGCACGGCACGGGCGTGATGTCCTGGTCTGCGATCGCGTTCAACGTCACCTGGGACGCCTGCGGGCGGGTTGCGGTCTGGGATCCGTCGCGGCTGCCGCCGGTGTTCATCGATCCCGTTGCCAAACCCGACTACTGCAGGCCGGTGGGCAGCGGCGACTGCCGGTACCACGATTTCCAGAACGATCGGCGGCCGCGGTACGCGCTCCACGCCGTGACGCCTTCGGGTCACGTGGACTTCGGCGTGCGCACTGCGGCGCTGACGCGCGGGATGCAGGTATCCACGGAAACCGCGGGGCGGGTCTGGCATGTCGTGCCTGGCGCCACGGAGCCGGAACGGGCGTACTCCGTGGAATCGCTGCAACGACTCGACGCGGCAACCATCGACGACCGCATCCGGCCGACGCTGCTGCGACAATGGTTCGATACCGCGCTGCCAGCGGCTGCGGGTGCCATGGTGGTCTGGTCACCGGATCGGCTGGAGTGTGCCGGGCGCGCGGCTGGCGACCGTGCCGCCGCGGTCCCGACCTGCGTGGCGTTGTCGGTCACCAACAAGTGGGGCGACGAAGCCCGTCTCGTGCTTTGGCGTTCATCGGCGGGGACCGGCTGGCATTCCGGCGAGATCGTCCGAGAGGGGACTGTTCTAGCTGTCGACGGCCTGGCCGACCTGCCAGGGGCCATCCGGCGCGCCGAGCCGTGACCTCGAAGCTCGAGTGCGGCAGACTGCCCGGAGCAACGCGGCAACCGGGGCTCCGGGCGGTTTGATCATTTCAACGGTACTCAGCGAATCGCGGCCCCTGCGGTTCGCCAGCTTCACCGCCCTGTACTTCGCTCAGGGTATTCCCATCGGTCTTTTCGACATCGCCATGCCTGCCTATCTCGCGGAGCAGGGCTTCAGCGCCGGGCAGATCGGCGCCTTCGTCGGGATGGTGGGTCTGCCGTGGGCCTTCAAGCTGGTGGCGGGTCCGTTCATGGATCGCTTCCGGTTTCCGGCCATGGGCCTGCGCCGGCCCTGGGTCCTGGGCGCCCAGGCCGGGCTGATGCTCATGCTCGCGGCCGTGGCCGGGGTCAGCGACCCCGCCACCCAGTGGGCGGCGTTACTCACCCTCGCTTTTCTGGTGAACGCCTGCGCCGCCACCCAGGACGTGGCCGTGGACGGCATGGCCATCGACGTGATTCCGCTGGCCGAACGCGGCCGCGCCAACGCCTTCATGGCCTGCGGTCAGGTGGTGGGCTACGGCGTGTTCGGCGCCCTTGCCGGCTGGTTGCTGGCGAACTTCGGCATCGCCGCAACGGCGCTCACTGCGACTGCGATCGTGGCGGTGATCTTCGCCATCGCCCTGATCGCCCGGGAACGGCCGGGCGAGCGCCTGCTACCGTGGGGGCCGGGTGCGGCCGCCGCGACCCAGCGGGCCGCCGGCAGGATCACCCTGCTCGGCGTGTTTCGTGACGTGGGCCGCGCCCTCGTGTTGCCCATGAGCGTGGTGCTGTCGCTGTCGATCGCGCTGGGGCGCATCGCTACCGGGTTGATACTCGTGATCCTGCCGGTGTTCGCCGTGAACGAACTCGGCTTCGCCAGCGAGCAGTACAGCAGCGTGATGGGGGTGGGCAGTATCGTAGCCGCCGTGCTCGGACTACTCGCCGGGCCCCTCATCGATCGCTTTGGCGCCAAGCGCGGGCTGTTGTTCGGCATGCTCGGTAGCGCGGCCAGCCTGCTGGTTTTCGCCGGAACCCCGGGCCTGTGGGACGAGCTGGGTTTCCTGTTCGCCATGCTGTTCGCGGTGCTGATCTTCAATCAGGTGTTCTTCATCGGCTGCATCGCCGAATCCATGACCCTGAGCTGGCCCCGGGTGGCGGCGACCCAGTTCGCGGTGTACATGGCGGTGGCCAATCTCGCCCGTTCCGGCGGCGGCTGGATCTACGGAGCGATCGGTGACCTGTTCGACTTCCAGACGCTGTTTTTGGTGACCGCCGGGTTCTTCGTCGTCGCGGTGATGGCGCTGGTGCCTTACGACGTCGGCCGTCACCGGCGCCGGCTCGATGTGCTGGAGCGGCACCGTGCCGGCACCGGGCCGGGGTCGCCGGCGGGTACGCCCGCCGGGTAGTATCCTTGGCCCCAGACACCGCGCGACCGAGGAGGTCCCATGAAGCTCGGACTCATACCCGTCAACATCGGCATCGCCGATCCCGCCCAGATGATCGGCCTGGCCCAGCTCGCGGAGCGCGTCGGCTTCGAGTCGGTGTGGACCTTCGAGCACGTCATCGTGCCGGTGGACTACCAGTCGAAGTATCCTTACAACGACAGCGGCAAGATGGGCGCGGACCCGGAAACGCCGTTCATCGATCCGCTGATCGCGCTCACCGCCATCGCCGCGGCGACCAAGACCATTCGCCTCGGCACCGGGGTGAACATCCTCTCCGAGGTCAATCCGCTGCTGCTGGCCAAGCAGACCGCGAGTCTGGACGTGATCTCCAACGGACGCTTCATGCTCGGGGTCGGCATCGGCTGGCTGAAGGAGGAGTTCCGCGCCATGGGCGTGCCCTTCGAGCGTCGCGGCGCGCGCTTCGACGACTACGTGGCCGCCATGCGCAAGGTCTGGTCCGGTGAGGTGGTGGAGCACCGGAGCGATTTCCTCGACTGGACCGGCTTCAAGAGTTACCCGCTGCCGGTGCAGAACCCGATGCCGGTGATCATGGGCGGCAACAAAGGCAGGATCTACGAGCGCATCGCCCGCTTCGGCGACGGCTGGTTCGTTCCCGGCGGCGACCCGAAGGAACTGCGCGCGCAGCTCGCCGAGCTGCACCGGGCCTGCGACGCCGTGGATCGCGATCCCGCCGAGATCGAGATCACCTGCATGTGGCCCGGACAGGGCGGCTTGGATCAGCTGCAGGCGCTCAGCGATGCCGGCGTGCACCGCGCGGTGACTATGGTGATGGGTCTCGGTGCGAACCCGGCGGAAGGCATTCAGAAACTCGGCGAGGAGGTCATCGCCAAACTGAAGTAGCCTTGCGCGGCGCGGGTTCGCTCGACGGGCCGCTGCTGGCCGCCAGTGTGGCGCACTAGTCCCGCCGGTAGACGGTTCTGCCGCCGACGATGGTGCGCTCGACCCTGGCCCCGCCGATCCGATCGACGGGCACGGTGAGGATATCCCGGTCCAGCAGCACGACGTCGGCCAGCTTGCCGGTGGACAGGCTGCCCTTGCGGTCCTCCTCGAAGCCGGCGTGAGCGCCGTTGCGCGTGTAGGCGATCAGCGACTGCTCGACGCTGATCTTCTCCTCAGGCACCCAGCCGTCGGGATGCGCACCATCGAGCGTCTGGCGGGTGACGGCGGCGACGATGCCGGCGAGCGGATCCGCCGGCGCCACCGACCAGTCGCTGCCGAAGGCCACCGGTACGCCGGCATCCAACAGCGAGCGGAACGCGTAGGTGTAGCGCGCCCGTTCCGGTCCGATCACGGACTCCGCCCAGCGACCATCGTCGATGGCGTGGTACGGCTGCATGCTGGGAAGGATGCCGGCGGCGGCGATGCGCGCGATCTCCGCAGGGCGCAGGTGCTGGGCGTGTTCGATGCGCGCTCTGCGGTCGCGGGCGCCGTTCGCTGCCGCGACCCGATCGTAGATGTCGAGCAGCGCGGCGTTGGCGCGATCGCCGATGGCATGAATGATCAGTTGCAGACCCGCCTGGTCCGCGGCGATTGCCCAGCGCTCCACATCTGTGGGGTCCGTGACGAAGAATCCGCGATCTTCCGGTGTATCGGTGAAGGGTTCGAAGAACGCGGCGGTGTGCGATCCCAGCGATCCATCCATGAATCCCTTGAGGCCGCCGATGCGCAGCCAGTCGTCGCCGCGGCCCTGCTCGGCGACCTCGGCGGCCAGTTGCTCCCAGCTCGCCAGCGGGACGTTGGCATGGATCCGGGTGCGCAAAGCCCCGTTTTCGCGGGCTCGGCGATAGACGGCGAGACTGCTCCAGTCGTAGCCCATATCGTGGACGGTGGTCACGCCGCGTTCGGCGAGATAGGCCATAGCCTGTTCCAGGGCCTGATCTTCCTGCGCCGCGGATGGCGCCGGGACGATGTCCTGAACGAGGTTCATGGCGTTGTCCTTGAGAACGCCGGTGGGCGTGCCGTCGGCATTGCGGACGATCTCGCCTCCCGGCACGTCGGCGCTTTCCGCCTCGATGCCGGCGAGCTGCAGCGCCAGGCTGTTGGCCAGCGCCATGTGCCCGTCCAGGCGCATGACCAGCACCGGTGTCTGCGGGGTCAGCGCGTCGATCCAGTCACGGTGCGGCAGCTCCCCACCCCAGTTCTGGTGATCCCAGGTACCCCCCAGCAGCCAGTCTCCGGGCGCCATCCCGGCGGCGAAGTTGCCGATGCGGCGCGCGAACTCTTCCGGCGTCCGGGCGTCGCGAAGCTGCACGGAAGACAGTTCGAAGCCACTCGACATCATGTGCACGTGGCTGTCGATGAATCCGGGCAGCACCAGGCCGGGTGGGGCGTCGATCAGCTCGGTCGTCGGACCGATGAGATCGTCGACCCGATCGTTCGCCCCGACGGCGACGATGTTCTCGCCGCGGATTGCCAGCGCGGCGGCCATCGGCATTCCGGGATCTGCCGTCCAGATACGGGCGTTGCGGATCACCAGATCGGCCGGCTCGGCAGGCGGCGGCTCGCCGCCACAGGCCACAAGCAGCCCGGCGCAGAGCATCGTCAGCAGTGAGTTTTTCATCGGGCGGCGTGCGGCGGGAACGGACGTCGAGCTTAGCACGACGGCCGGTCAGGCCGGGCGCCGCGGCACCGGCAGCAGCGCGAAGGTCCGTGATCGGTAGTCCGGATAGTCCGGTTTGTCGGCTTCGAGCTTGCGCTCGATCATCGGGATCGAGACGCCGACGAACAGGGCGAGCATGGCTGCCGGCCCGAGCCAGGTCCACGGATACATTGTTCCGGTCGCCGCCCAGCCGAAACCGAACAGGCTGATCCAGAAGCCGATCTCGCCGAGGTAGTTCGGGTGCCGGCACCAGCCCCAGACACCGCTCGTCAGCAGTTCCGTCCGAGACGATCGCAGCGCGCGGAAGCGATGCAGCTGCCGGTCGGCGGCGAACTCCAGCGCCACGGCGCCGAGACCGAGGGTGAACGCGACGGCGTCCGGCAGGCCGACCGGCCGGCTGCCCACCACCAGCGCCGGGTACAGCGGCAGGCAGCCGAGATACACGACCAGCGTCGGGAACAGGTGGATACCCACCAGCGACAGTGGCCACCAGAGCACGCCGGCGCTGGCCTCGAGGCGCTGGTAGCGCCAGTCCTGCTGGCCCATGCCGTGCCAGCCCCAGGCCCAGTTGGCGGTAAGGCGCACGGCCCACAGCAGCACCACGGCGAGCACCAGGACGATCCTCAGAGTGTCGGCGGTACCGTCCAGCGCGACGAACCAGAATGCGATCAGCGGCGGCGCCACGCTCCAGTACGGATCGTAGAACGACGAATTGCGATAGCGCAGGCTGCAGCCGAAGATCACCAGCGTCGCCAGCGCGTCGGCGGCCAGCACTTCGAGCAGCGGGTGGATGTCGAGCAGCAGCACGCACAGCAGCGCAGCGCCCGTGGCCAACAGGTAGCCGGTGGCCACGGTCAGCAGATCGCGCCGTTTGTCGCCGCGCGCCGGTACCGGCGTCACGTGCTGGGAAGCCGTTCTGGGCAGCGGTCGGCGCTCGAGTCTCTGGCCATAGCCCGGCTCCGGTCGTGGTGAGCGGTTCGAAGCGCGACAACTTGCCCCAGTCGACGTGGCACGGCAACCTCAGCGTTTGCCCTCGTGAGCCTGCCGTTGAGCTACCGCATCGCGATCGTGATAGATCCCTGGGATCACCCGTTCAACGGCACCGTGGTGTCCACCCGGCGCTTCGTGACGGCCCTGGTGGAGCGCGGGGTCGAGGTGCGTCTGCTGACTCTGGGAGCAGGGTCGCCGGCCGATCGCTGGCAGCGGGTGGCATTCGAGCCGCTGCGGATTCCCGGCGTCAACCGGATCATCGACCGGATGCGCTCGCCGCTGGCGCGGCCATCGCGCGAACGCCTGCGGCGGGCGCTCGACGGCTGCGATCTGCTGCACGTGCAGTATCCGTTCTTCCTCGGCCGGGCTGCGCTGCGCGAGGCGCGCCGGCGTGGCGTTCCCGTGGTCTGCTCGTTCCACGTGCAGCCCGAGAACATCCTCAGCAACCTGGGGCTGCGCGGTCGCTGGATGACCGCGGCGGGCTACCGGGTGTTCCGGCGGCTGTTTTTCGATGCGGCCGATCGCGTCGTCGCCCCCTCGGAGTTTGCCGCTGGTCTGCTTCGTGCCCACGGTGTGCGCACGCCGATCAGCGTGGTGTCGAACGGCGTGCCCGAGACGTTTCTCAGCGCCGGGCATGCGCTGCGGCCGTGCCCGGGGGGGTCGCTGCAGGTCCTGTCGGTAGGACGTCTGGCGCGGGAGAAGCAGCAGCAGGTACTCCTCGAGGCGGTGGCGCGCAGCCGTCACCGCCCCTCGATCGAGCTGCATCTGGCGGGCGCGGGTCCGCAGCAGCAGAACCTGGAAGCGCAGGCGAGGCGGCTCGGCGTCGCCGCCACGATCGGTCCCGTCGACGATGCCACCCTGCTCGCGCGCTATCGCAACGCGACGCTGTTCGTGCACTGTGGCGGGGTGGAACTGGAGGGCATGTCGGTGCTGGAAGCCATGGCCACCGGCAACGCGGTGATCGTGGCGGCCTCCGCGGCCAGTGCGAGCCCGGGCCTGATCGTGCATCCCATGGGCCATTTCCGCCCGGATGACCCTGCCGACCTGGCGGCAAAGATAGACTTCTGGCTCGACGACGCCGACGCCCGTGCGGTGGAAGCGGCCGCCAACCGCGAGCGCGCGGCCGGATTCAGGCATTCGCGCTGCGTCAGCGCGCTGCTGGCGCTGTACGACGAAATGATCGGCGCGGCGCCGATGGCCGGCGCGGTCAGCAACCGGTCGTGAACGGTCGCCGGCAACCGTTCGGCCGCTGGGTGGCGTTCGTCGAGCGCCACGCCTGGCTCGTGCTCGGCGTCATTGCCGTACTCGCCACGCTGTCCGCGGTGGTAGCGGCGCGCTATGCCGGAATCGACTCGGACCTCGGTCGTCTGATCCGGCCGTCCGCCGAGCTCGCCTGGTACCGCTACGATCAGCAGTTCAAGGCGGCGTTTCCCGAGCTGCAGCAGACGGCGGTGGTGGTGGTGTCCGGCGCCGACGCCGACGCGGTGCAGACCGCCGCCGAGGCGCTGGCGGCCGCGTTCCGCCAGCGCACCGAGTTCGATTTCGTCTATGCCCCCGGGGTCGATCCGTTCTTTCGTCGGCACCGGCTCTACTACCTGGACCCGGATATCCTCGAGGACTGGCTGCGCGGGGTGGAGGTGGATTACGGCGCCCTCCTGCGACTTGGCGACAGCGCCGGGCTCGCCAATGCCGCGTTCACCTTCGCCGATCAGATCAGCGCCGGCAGCGGTCTGCCGCTGCCGCACCCGCTGCGCTCGTTCGCGCGCAGCTTCGCCGGTGGCGAGCGTCCTGAAATCCGCCTCGACGCCTATCCGCCGCTGCGCGACGGCAACGTGGCCGCGCACTACGCCGTGCTGCAGCTCAAGGGCGCCCAGCGCCACGATCAGGCGCTGCCGGGCGCCGCGCTGGTGGCGCTACTGAATCAGATGGTGGGCGACACCCCGGTACCCGCCGGGGTCGACGTGCGCCTCACCGGCGAGGTAGTGCTGGCCAACGAGGAGATCGCTGCGGCACTGAAGGGGATCGGCATCGCCGGGTCGGTGTCGCTTGTGCTGCTGGCGGTGATTCTCGGCTTCGGCGTGCGCTCGCTGCGCATCGTCGTCGGCATCTTTGTCCTGCTGCTGTCCGGCACCGCGCTGACCCTGGGATTCGCCACCGTCACCGTGGGCACCTTCAACACGCTGGCGCTGATGTTCGTGATCATGTTCTTCGGCCTCGGCGTGGACTTCGTGGTGCACTACACGCTGCGGGTGCGCGATGCCCATGCGTCCGGCGTGGCCGACGTCCAGGCCACGGTCTCCGCCGCCGACGACATCGGCCCGGCGCTGCTGCTGTGCGCGGTGACCTCGAGCATCGCGTTCCTCGCCTTCGTGCCGACGGCCTATCGGGGTCTGGCGGAGCTCGGCATCATCTCGGCCGGCGGCATGCTGATCGCGCTGCTGCTCACCCTGACCCTGATTCCGGCGCTGTTCGCCGCCTTCGGCATGCCGGCCCGCAGCTGGGGCGGCAGCCCGCCGCGCTGGCACGGGGGCACGCTGCCGCCCGTTCCGGTGCTCACCGTGACCGCGCTGCTGGCGCTGGTCGCGCTGTGGTGGGCGAAGGACCTGCGCTTCGACTACAGCGTGCTGGCTCTGCGCGATGCCGAGGCCGAAGCCATGAGCACCCTGCTGGAGCTGCAGCGCGAGGGCATCACCACCGACTACAGCATCTCGGTGCTCGCCGCCGATGCCGCCGCGGCCGCCGACCTCGAGCGGCGCCTGGGGCAGCTCCCCGAAGTGGCCGGCGTGTCGATGCCGGAAGCCTTCGTGCCCGGTCTTCAGGCCGAGAAGCAGGCGCTGCTGGCGCCGGTGGCGGCGCTCATCGCCGGCGTCGACGTGCTGCCGGCCCAGTACAGCGACGCGCTGCCGGAGGCCATCGACTACCTGGCGGAGGTCGGCGCTGCCGTGCCCTCCGAGCGGCGCGACCTGTATCACGCGCTGCTGAACGGGCTGCGCCGGGCGGCCGCCGACCCGGGTGAGGTCCAGCGCCTGAACGCGGCACTGCAGGCGGAACTCGAAGGCGGCCTGACGGAGCTGCGTGAACTGCTCGAGGCTGAGCCGTTCGGTCTGGCGGATCTTCCGGCGGATGTGCGGGCGCGGATGATCGCGCCGGACGGTCGCCGGCTGCTCACCGTCGAGCCGGCCGTGACCCTGGAGAGCCGGTCGGCTACCGAGGCGTTCATCACCGCGGTAGCCGCTGTGGCGCCGAATTTCGCCGGCCGCGCGGTGGTGGAGTGGGGCGTGGGCGACGTGGTTGTTAGCGCTTTTCTGCAGGCCGCCGCCATCGCCGTGACCGGGATCTTCGTCGCCCTGGTCGTGGTGTTCCGCGGTGTTCTGCTGCCGCTGCTGGTGCTCGTGCCCCTGGCACTGGCCACCCTGTTCACCTTCGCCCTGGCCGAGGCGTTCGGGCTGACCCTGAACATGGCGAACATTCTGGTGGTGCCGCTGATCTTCGGCCTGGGCGTGGACAGCGGCGTGCACGTGGTGCATCGCTTCGTCCGCGACGGCGGCATCGGCGCCGTGTTCGAGTCGAGCACGGCGCGGGCGGTGACCATCAGCGCCCTCACCACCATCGGCACGTTCTTCTCGCTGTCGTTCAGCCCGCACAAGGGCGCCGCGTCGGTGGGACTGCTGCTGTCGCTGGCCATCGCGCTGATGCTGCTGGTCACCTGGGTGGTGCTGCCGGCGCTGCTGCGTTTTCTCGCTCCGGGGACGGTTGTTGCGGCCGGCGCAGCGACGGCGCAGCATGGGCCCCAACGTTGAGGCGCTGATCGCTGTATAGCATCGACGAGCGTGCGAGCCACCCGTCGTGTGGCGCCGACGAGTTCGAAGTCCACCGGCTCCGTGAAACCCCTGATTCTGCGGCGCCGTTCGCTGTGTGACCGTAGCGCGCGCCGCATTCATCGACGGAGCAGACCATGACCCCGGATTCCCAGACACTCACAGAGTATCCGTTGTGGGATGCGCCGACCCGGTTGTTTCACTGGATCAACGCGCTGTCGGTGTTCGTTCTCATGGCCATCGGCACGGTGATCTACAACGGCAGCGCCCTGGGTCTGAGCAACGACGGCAAGGTGCTGTTGAAGACCTGGCACGTCTGGGTCGGATACCTGTTCCTGGCCAACCTGGCCTGGCGCCTGGTCTGGGCATTCATCGGCAATCGCCACGCGCGCTGGCGCGCGATGGTGCCGGGTGGGCGCGGGTACCTGGGAGCGCTGCGCCGGTATTCGGCCAGCGTCGTGGCGGGACGAGCCGAGCGGTATCTGGGCCACAATCCGCTGGGCCGGGTGGCGGTAACCGTGCTGCTGCTGGTGCTGCTGGTGCAGGGACTGTCCGGTCTGGTGCTCGCCGGCACCGACATCTTCTACCCCCCGTTCGGGGGCGCGATAGCCGAGTGGATTGCCGCCGATGGAGTCGACCCGGATACATTGGTGCCCTATCGACCGGACCTGGTGGACGAATCAGCCTTCGATGCCATGCGGGCGCTGCGTGGACCGTTCATCGAGACCCATGAGCTGTTGTTCTTCGTGCTGATCGGTTTGGTGCTGCTTCATATCGTGGCAGTGGTGGTCACGGAACTGCGTGGTGGGGGCACTCTGATTTCGGCCATGGTAACCGGGCGCAAGGCGCTGGCCGGAGAGCCAGCGGATCTTCCGAAGGACCGCGGTCGATCTTCCTGAGCTGCCGGACATTCTCGTTGCACCGACCGCTGGGCGCCTGGCTCAGCCGCCCGGATACCAGATCGGCGACGACCAGGCCCGATCCTGCAGGGTGGCGTGCATGTCCGGGTTCGCAGCCGTGCCGGCGCGGACGGCATCCCAGGTCGACCAGCGGCACTTCGGGTTCTCCAGCACGCGGGCGTAGTAAAAGGCTTTCCGGCTGCGGTCGAACTGCGGGTCGCGCCATACCGCCTTGAGTTCAGCCGCGCCCTTGTCCGGCGTGACCGCGCAGGTGGCCACATCCACCCGGGCGCCGTTGTCCGGGCAGCGCCCGGTGGCCGGGTCCACCGCGCCGCCGTCGGAGCAGGCGATGTCGATCACGGCCTCCATCGGTTTGCCGTCTTCGATCCAGCCCTTGATGATCTGCAGTCGCTGCAGGGCCACGCTGTCCGCGTCCCGTGCCGCCCAGACGAAGAACGTCGGCGCGGCGTCGGCCGGCGCGGCCACCAGGTCCGCCCCCATGGGCACCCCCTGCTCGTAGGCGCGCTCTATGGCGCCCGGGTCGTCGAGCAGGCCGTCGTCGAGCCCGTAGCCGCCGAAGAAACGCACCTGAATGTGCGGGCCGCTGGTGGAGAAGGTCTCTTTGCGGCGGAACGCATCGAAGATGTCGTCGCGGGTGTTCGACTCGGCCCACACGCCGGCGAGACCGGAAGCACCCCAGTAGGTCGATGCGCCGCTGGCGAACTCGGGATCGCCGGTCGGCGAGTCCGGCAGGGGTACCGAGCCGCGCTGGTAGGGCTCGATGTCGGTCATGCCGGTCTTGCTCCAGTAGTTGTCCTCTTCGAAGGAGCCGGCGGCGTTGTGGGTGTCCGAAGAGCCGATCACGCCGAATCTGTAGGGGTTGAAATCCTGCTCGGTCTCCATGAGCAGGCCGTTCAGCCAGGCCTCGCGCACGTAGCTGCCGTTCGGCTGGGAGGGCAGGGTGCTGGCCACCCGGATCGGCATGATCTCGAAGTCCGCCCACTCGTCGTTGGGCGACAGCAGCGGGTGGGTGTCCGAAGTGCCCTTCACCTGGGTGTTCTCCACCAGCGGCTCGTTACGCATTCGGATCTCGGCGTAGGCGGCGTCGATGGGTTCGCCGGCGAAGTTGGTCTTCTGGAACATCCAGCCGTCGGAACCGTTCGAATTGTGCGGAATCGCCACGGACTCCATGCCTTCGCCGCGGCGCGCGTCCATCCAGGTCCACAGGTCTTCCGGATTCAGCGAATCGAAGCGGCTGAACGGCGTCGCCGGCACGCTGCTGCCGCGGTAGATGACGTTGCGGTGCAGGTTCTGGAACTGCGGCCCGGAGCTCGTGTACTCGTAGCCGATGAAAGCGGTGAAGCGGCCGGGATCGTTGTTGCGTTCGGCGGACTCGATGATCTCCTGCCAGGCGCTGCGCATGACCTCGCGGTCGTCCAGATCGTTCTCCCGGCCGTCCTGCTGCAGGGCCTGCAGGTAGCCGAGGATGGCGGCGAAGGCGCCGTTGGAACCCGTGGCCGTGGTCGCGCCGCGGACCGCCTCCGCCACCTCGTGATCGGCGTACTCGCCGTCCGGGTTCTCGGAGATTTCGCGCATCATGCCGAGCAGGAAGGCGTGGTCGGTGACGCCGAGGAAGTCGAGCGGCTTCTTCATCTGCATCTGAAAGCCCGAGGCATGCTCGATGGCCGCGCCCTTGGCGAAGGCGTAGGCGTCGTCCGGCGTGCGCCGGGTGCCGAACAGGTAGGCGTCGAAGGACAGGTTGGTGTGCACGTGCAGGTCGCCGAAGTAGGCGTTGCGGTTCGGATTGCGGTCAATGGTCGGCGCGGCTTCGGTGGTTTCGACCGGGGCGGCGGGCGGTGGCGGCGCGGGTTCCGTGGCCGACTCCTGGGAGCAGCCGGCCAGTGTAGTGAACGACGACAGTAGCACCGCCGCCAGGATTCTGTTTGCCCGGATCATCGCGTCTCCCCTCAGAGATTCTGTCGAACGTGACTTTAGCCCGATACGTCCCCGGTTGAAACTCGCCTGCCGATCCAGCCCATGGCGGCAAGCAGCACCACGTACATCGCCGCGGCGAAGGCGTAGGGCAGGGCGGGCGCGAACTGATACAGCGCCCCGCCCACCAGCGGGCCGATGGTGAAGCCGAGCGGTCCGCAGGACCCGGCTACCCCGGCCACGGAACCCTGTTCCTCGGCGGAGACGGCCAGCGAGGCGCCGGCCATGAACGCCGGCCCTGCGAGCCCCATGCCGAAGCCCTGCACCATCATCGCCGCGGTGAGGCCGAGCTGGGAGTCGAGCAGCGCCATCAGGGTGAAGGCGACGATCAGCACCGGCAGGGCCAGACGCAGCAGTTTGAACGGCGGCAGGCTGAGGCGCTGAACGATGACGGCCTGGGCAATGAGCGAGCAGCCGGCGGACGCCATCATCGCCAGACCGAAGGTGCGGGCGGTCTCGGCGGCGTTGAGCCCCAGCGCGTCCTGAAAGCGGAACCCCATGGTCTGCTGCACCAGCGCCATGCCGGTGAACATGGTCACGCCGACGATGACGAAGGGAAGGATGCGCCGATCCGTGTATCTCATCCGCGGCTGCCGGGCCCGGGCCGGGGCGCGCGGCGGCTCCGGCAGGAAGCGCCAGACGAACAGGCCGTTGAGGAACGCAACCGCGGCCATCACCCACAGCGGCGTCAGCAGGGAAATGAAGGCGAGCGCCGCCACTGCCGGGCCGAGAATGGCGCCGGCGTTGTTGGCGGCGCCGGCGGCCCCCATGCCCCGGGTGCGGTTCGCGACGTCGGTGATGTCCGCCATGTAGGCGTTCGCCGCCGGCATGGAAGCGGCCATGACCGAGGCGTGGGTGACCCGCGCCAGGACCAGCGCGCCGAACAGCAGCCAGCCGGTCAGCGCGCCGGCGAGCCCGGCGTAGAGCACCGAATTGAACAGCACCGTGCCGGCGGAAAAGCCGAACAGCCCCACCAGCATCACCCGCTTGCGCCCCCACAGATCGCTGACCCGACCCCACACCGGCGTGGACAGGAACACCGTCAGCGACGAGCAGGCGATGATGGCCGTGATCTGAAACTCGCTCAGGCCGATTTCCCGGCCGAGGGGGGCCAGCACCGGGAACAGGACGGTGAAGCCCATGCCGACGCTGACCAGCGATGCCAGCAGCGTTCGCCGGGCATAGGTGACGGAGAATTCCTGCACGGGGTTCCTTAGTCGGCGACGGCGCGCGACGAAAACCGCCAAGTCTACTCGACCTCGGTCGGTGGCCGCCCGCCGCTCTTGCCTCGCGGGCGCGGCTCGCGCAGGCTGCGGGCTTTTGCGGAGGACGGCCCGTGTACGAGCAAGGTATGATCGCGCCCGTGCTGGCGCTGGTGACGTGGACATTCGTGATGTGGGCGTGGCTGTACGTCACCCGCATTCCGGCGATGCGCCGCGCGAACGTCGACGTGGTCGAACTGTCACGCACCGGGGCGCCGCTGGTCCTGCCGCCCGAGGTCGCCCGGGTGGCGGACAACTACAATCATCTGCACGAACAGCCCACGGTGTTCTACGCGGTGGCGCTGGCCGCGCAGCTCGCCGGCGCCGTGGATGCGCTGAGCATCGGCCTGGCCTGGGGCTACGTGCTGCTGCGGGTGGTGCACTCGCTGGTGCAGGCGACCCGCAACGTCATCGTCGTGCGCTTCGCGGTGTTCGCCATCGCCAGCCTGGTGCTGCTGGCTCTGCTGGTGCGGACCTTGCTACTTCTGTGACGTAGCGTGACGTAGACTGCCGGCATGATCTCGTCCATCGAACGGGTGTTCTTCTTCACCCTGCTGACCGTCACGACGCTGGCCTTCCTGGGTCTGCTGAACGTCTTTCTGATCCCGATCTTCTGGGCGGTGACCTTCGCCATTCTGTTCGAGCCGCTCAACGACCGCTTCGCGGAAGCCCTGGGCGGGCGCGGCGCGCTGGCCTCGGGGTTCACGCTGCTCGGCATCGTGCTGCTGATTCTCGTCCCCCTGCTGCTGCTCGGTCTCGCGGTGGCCAGCGAGGCGACCGCACTGATGGCGGCCATCGAAGCCGGCGACGTCGACGTCGGTGCGCCGATCCGCTGGGTTCGCGAGAACGCCCCGCAGCTGCTCGGCTACGCCGAAGGGCTCGGGGTGGACGTCGACAGCCTGCGCAGCCGGATCTCCAGCTTCGCCCTGGTGGCCGGCCAGTGGCTGGCGAGCAACGCGCTGCAGATCGGTCAGGGCACGCTGCAGTTCTTCGTCGGCGTCACCCTGATGCTGTACCTGCTGTTCTTCTTTCTCCGCGACGGTCACGCGCTGGTCGAGCGGCTGATCCGGATTCTGCCCCTGGGTGACGCGCGCGAACGGCATCTGTTCGAACGCTTCGCCTCGGTGGTACGCGCCACGGTGAAGGGCACGTTCGTCATCGCCGCGGTGCAGGGCATGATCGGTGGCATCGCCTTTGCGTTTCTCGGCATCCGCGGCGCCGTGCTCTGGGGTGTGGTCATGGCCATCACCTCGCTGCTGCCGGTGGTGGGCCCCGGCCTGGTCTGGGTGCCCGCCGCCATCATGCTGGCGACCACCGACCGGGTCGTCGAGGCCGGGGTGCTGGTGGCGGTGGGCGTGCTCGCCGTGGGCCTTGCCGACAACCTGCTGCGCCCGGTGCTGGTGGGTCGTGACACGCGCATGCCGGACTATCTGGTGCTGCTCGCGACCCTCGGCGGGCTGGCCCTGTTCGGCATTACCGGCCTCGTGATCGGGCCGTTGATCGCGGCGCTGTTCATCACCCTGTGGGAGATGTTCGAGGAGAGCTACGGCGACCGGGAGTGGGAGCGCGATTCGGCCCCTGGGAGCGGGGAGAGCCCGGAGCCCGGTGAGCAGGATCGTCAGGAGACGGCGATGCGCGAGGCAGACCGGGAACCGCGTTCGTGAAGAGCCGGGTCGTGTGTCGCTCAATCTGCGCCCTGGCGGGCGCGGTCCTGGTCTGGAGCGGTGCCCTCGCCTTGGCCGCGGGCTGCCCGCCGGATACGGCGCCCGCCACGGCGGCGCCCTACGTAGCCTATCGGAGCGCCGGGGATCTGGTGTTCGTGTCCGGTCAGATCGGCGTCGACCCCTCCGCTCCCGGGCCGGTGCCGGATTTCGAAACTCAGATGCGCACGGCGCTGGCGCGCCTCGACGCGGTGCTCGCGGCGGCCGGGAGCGCGCCGGGCGAGGTCCTGCGCGCCACGGTGTATCTGGCCGACCCCGCGGATATGGCGACGATGAATCGGCTCTACCGCGGGTTCTTCGAGGATCGCGCTGCGGCGCTTCCGGCGCGCAGTCTGGTGCCCGGTCTCGACTTCGGCAACGCCATCGCGGTGGAGATCGACGTCGTCGCCCGGCGTCTTCCGTGCAACTGACCGTGAAACTGACGGTCAGGCCGAGACGCGGTACGGGGCCGGGTTGGCAGCCGACGGGCGGCGCAGGGACGGACGCTTGACCGCGCGCTCCTGAAACCAGGTCACGAAGTCTTCGGACGCCATGGGCTTGGCGAAGCCGTAGCCCTGGCCGATGTCGCAGCCGAGCTCATTGAGCAACGTCGCCTGCGCTGCCTCTTCGATGCCCTCCGCCACCACTTCCATGTCCAGACTGTGGGCCATGCTCAGCGTCGACTCGACGATCTTGCGGTCGTTGCCGCTTCCCGGCAGGTCCTTGATGAAGCAGCGGTCGATCTTCAGCGTGTGCAGATTCAGGTGCTTCAGATAGGCGAGGGAGGAAAAGCCGGTGCCGAAGTCGTCCATGGCCAGGTTCACGCCGCGCTCGGTGAACTGGGACAGCACGCCGCGCGCCCGCTCCGGATCGTCCATCAGCGCGGTCTCGGTGATCTCCAGCTCGAGTCGCCGCGGATCCAGCCCGTGCCGGTCGACGATGGCCATCAGTTCCTTCACGAACGCGCTGTCGGTGAGATGGCGCGCGGACAGGTTCACCGCCACGGTGACGTCGATGCCGCGGGCGCACCAGCGTGCGTGATCGCGGATCGCCTGGCGCAGCGTGAAACGGGTCAGGACGTTGATGAGGTCCGAGCCTTCGGCCAGCGGCACGAACTCGTCCGGCGAGACGAAGCCCAGTTCCGGGTCGTTCCAGCGCACCAGGGCTTCCACGCCGCAGCAGACGTTGTCGCGCAGCCGCACCTTCGGCTGGTAGACCAGGGTCAGCCGCTCGGCCTCCAGAGCCGCGCGCAGCAACGACGTCATCTTCAGGTTGCGCAGGGTGTTGTGGTCGGAGTCGGCGTCGTAGAACTCGACGCTGCCGCGTCCCGACTTGGCGGTGTACATGGCGACGTCGGCGCACTTCAGCAGCCCGACGCCGGTCTTCGCGTGATTCGGGTACAGGGCGATGCCGATGCTGCCGTCCAGTTCGAGCTGGGTGCCCGCGGCTTCCACCGGGGCGCGTACCCGCTGAACGATCTGTTGCGCCAGGCGCTGCAGCTCGTCGCGGCTGGCATGCCGCGACACCAGCACGGCGAACTCGTCGCCGCCGATGCGGAACACCTTGACGTCCTGCGGCAGCGACTCGCGCAGGCGCTTGCCGAGCACCCGCAGCACCTCGTCGCCGGTGCCGTGGCCGAGGGTGTCGTTGACGGATTTGAAGCCGTCCAGGTCGAGCATGAACAGCGCCGCGCGCCCGCCCTGTTCCGGCAGCCGCTCGAGCAGGCGGTTGAGCAGGGTGCGATTGGGTAGCCGGGTCAGCGGGTCGTGGGTGGCCTGGTGCCGGAGCACCGCCTGCTGGCGGTGCCGGTCGCTGACGTCGCGGACGATGACGGTGACCAGGCCGCGCGGATCGTCCGTGGCCGGCGACAGCGAGATCTCCACGGGGCACGGGCCGTTTGACGTCGCGGCGCGCAGTTCCAGCCGTTCGGCGCGCAGACTGCCGTCGGTCTCGCGGCGCAGTTTCAGCTTCGGCACCAGGCTGCGGATCGGTCGCCCGGCCAGGGCGTCCTGCGCTACGCCGAACAGCCGTGCCGCGGCGGGATTGCTGTCGCGGATACGGCCGTCGATGTCGATGATCACGATGCCGTCGATGCTGGCGGAGAACACGCCGGAAATCAGCGCTTCCTGGCGTTTCAGCCGCATCGCGGCGAGCAGCGCCGAGAGCGTCTGCCGGTCGGCGCTGAGCACGATTCCGGTGAACAGACACAGCAGCACCGTGAGCAGTGGCGCCGCCGTCGGCAGCAGCAGATCTTGGGCCCCGTGCAGATACAGCGAGAGGTTGGCTACGACGACGATGCTGACGACGGCGAATCCCATCTGGGCCCGCCAGCTGCGCTGCCGGAACAGGCCCCACAGCAGTACCAGAAGCAGGGCGATGGCCAGTGCCACCGGCCAGTTCAGGACCGTGGGGATGCCGCCGGCCAGGGTCTCGAAGATGGTCGCCTGCAGCGTGACACCGGGAATGGACCGATGGACGGGCACGGACACGTTGTCGCCGAGTTCCACGGCGGTTGCGCCAACCATGACCGTCTTGCCGCGGAACGCACCGTCGGCCACCTGCCCGGCCAGCAGGTCGGAGTAGGGCACGTATTCGAACGAGTCCGGCGAGATCCGGAAGTCGATGGGGTAAGCGATGCCGTTGTCCAGATCACGTCGATCTGCCAGCACCGCACCGATCGAACGGTACGCGCGGGAGCCGAACTGATCCTGATGCACGGCGTCGCGAACCAGCCCGTCGGGTCCGGGAAAGATGTTTACCAGGCCGACGCGGGTATTCTCGTTGGCGGTGAGGGCCGGGAGCGGTTCGGTGAGCACCCGGCTCATCTGACTTCCGGCGTTGACGTTCTGCCAGAACGCCGGCAGCACCACCGGATAGTCGCGTTGCCGGGCCAGTGCCTCGGCCAGCGCGGCGTCGGCGGCGGCATCGCCGGAAGGCACGCTGAAGTCGACGTCGAAGAACACCGCGCGGGGTTCCGCGGCGTCGAGCCGTCGGAACAGATCGGCATGCACCTGGCGTGACCATGGCCAGCGGTTCAGTGCTTTCAGACTCTGGGCGTCGATGGCAACGACGACGACGTTGCTCTCCGCGTCCCGGGCCAGTGCCCGGGTGCGGAGGTCGTCGAGGAGCCGTTCAGTCGGTGCCAGCAGACCCGCCGCGCTGGCGAACGCCGTCAGGGCGATGATCACGCCCCCCGGCAGAACGCGGCGGATCCATGCCGGCATGACGCGGTTAGAGCTGCAGCCCGCCGAGCCCGCCGGTGGGCCCGATCAGATCGCCGGTGAGGTCGCCCGTTAGGTCACCGGTAGTATCGCCAAGATCGCCGGTCAGATCGCCGAGATCGCCGGTGAGGTCGCCGGTGGTGTCACCGAGATCACCGGTCAGATCACCGGTGGTGTCGCCGAGATCGCCCGTCAGGTCGCCGATGGGGACGGTGACGTCGTCGACGATCTGACTGACGGCGCCACCTACTTCTTCGGTCAGCTGACCCGCGGAACCGCCGACACCGGCTATCAGATCGCCGGCCGTGCTGCCGACGTCCTCGATGATCTGGCCGGTGCTGCCACCGACGTCTCCGAGCAGTTCGCCGGCGGTATCGACCACGTCCTCCACGATCTGCCCGACGTCGCTGCCAACGTCCTCCACGATTCCACCGGTGCTGCCGCCGACATCGCCCGGAAACTGACCGCCCACGTCACCGGGGAACTGGCCGCCCACGTCGCCGAGCAGATCCTCGGCGCCTTGGCCGAGATCACCGCGACCGAGGCTTTGGTCGAGGTCCAGACGCTCTTCCAGCTCCAGCATCACATCCTGCGGCAGTGACTCCTGCAGCGCGATCATGTCGGTGAATTCCGGTGTGGCCGGCAGCTCCAGGTCGTCCTCGGGAGCGGCTGAGGTGCTCAGGTCTTCGGCGGCGTGCTGGCGCTGGGCCATGGAATGCTCGAGCTTGCGCAGCTCACCGTCGAGACCGGAGTAGGCGACGTCGCCAGGACGCAGCATCACGCGCTGGCTGCCGTCGACGCTGGTCACCTGCAGGCGACCCTCGTGCAGGGAGACGGTGGCGCCTTCGTCGTGGACGACCACGTTGAACGTGGTTCCCTTGACCACCGACACCAGGTACGGGGTCTCGACCTGGAAGTGCTCGACCGTGCGCCGGTCGACGGAGAACAGCGAAGCGCCGGCCTTCTGGAAGATCCGCTGGAACAGCCCGCCTGCGCCCGGCTCCGGCGCGGCGACGCGCATGACGCTGTTCGGAGCGACGGACACTTCGCTGTCAGGCAGGCGGAAGGTCGCCGAATCGTCCGCTCCGGTCTCGATTTCGATGGGAAGCCGGTATTCGGCCCCGCGCCGCGGCAGACTGACGGTGCGCGCGCCGCTGGCGCCGACCTCGTAGATCGTCGGGTTGCCTGCCAGGCGTTCGAGGACGGCAACCGCGGCCTGGGCGGCGGACGCGAACGGCGTCACAACCACCAGGCTCAACAGCAGCAGACCGAGGCGATGGGTTTTCATGTCTTGCTCCGGGCCGACGGGCCTTTGAACATGGACGGCATGGTCGCGTAAGGGGTTTCCGCGCGGTGTGACCTGGATCACAGGACAGATGCCAAGTCCGCAGATTTGTGCAACGGAAATGTCGGAAGTAGGCAATCTGCGATGGATGCCCGGTTTCCCGTCCTGCGGGTCGTCATGCTTGGCCGGTCAGGGACTACAGGATTCCAGGGAGATGAGGTTTGTTACGGCAGGCGGCCGCTGCCGCCGCATGATTGCCGCTGCGTCGTTGCTGATTGCCGTGCTCGCCGCACCGGCTGTGGATGCGGCGCCGTTCGCGGCGCTGATGTTCGACGACGGATCCGAATTCACGCCCGAGGATCTGCTGCCGGTTTACCGCCATGACCTGGGTGGTCCACTGAATGCCGCGCTCGCGGGCCGGGTCGCCAGAGAGCTGGCGGCCCACTACCAGACTCAGGGCTATCTGCCTCCGGCGCCCAAGCTGCTGCGCCTGCACGAAGCGGCCGGTGTGCTGGTCATGGAGATGCGCGAAGCGCGGGTCTCGCGGGTTCAGCTCGACGGTCGCGAGAACGTCGACGATGCCCGGTTCTGGACGCTGGTGAGCGAGCTGCGGAGCATGCAGCCGCTCAGCCAGTCCGGGTTCGACGCCTGGCTCGAGCGTGCTCGCAGTCTCGGCCTTGCGATTCGCGGCTCGCTCATCCGCGAGAGCGCTCAGCCCCACGAGTACGTCGCCAGCCTGCAGGTCGATCCGCGCCGCTGGGGCGGGTTCGTGCATGTGGACAACCGCGGTCCGGAACAGCTCGGTCACGAGATTGCCCAGGTTTCGCTGAACTATCGTTTCGATCGCGAAGCGCTCGGCCAGTATCGCCTGGACGTCGCCGCTGCCGTCGATCATGAGCGGCTGCGCTATGTCGGTGTGTCCGGCCGCCATCGCACTTCGGCGCGCGGCGATCGCCTGCTGTGGCGCTACGCGCAGTCCGAGTCGACGCTGCCCGTGATCAACACCACACGGACCGTCGACTACGAGCGGAAGCGGGCGGAAATCGGCTACGCGGTGCCCCTGGCGCGGCGCACCCGACAGCACGCCGATCTGCACTTCGGCCTGCGCTCCTACGATCTCGATCAGTATCTGGACGATGGTCGTCCGCTGCGCCGCGACCGGATCCGCGCGCTTCAGGTCGGCTACGACCTGATCGTCGCAACGGAGATCGGCTCGCGCCATTCGTTCAATGCGCTGCTCAGCCGCGGCATCGAGGGTCTGGGAGCGTCACTCTGGCCGGATGGTGCCGAAGCGGACTTTGCGGTCTGGACTCTGGATTACGGCTACCGGCGCCGGCTCGACGATGCCTGGCAGTTGTGGGGCGGGTTGAGCACCCAGATCAGCGGCAGTCGGCTGCCCACCTCGGAGCGCTTCTTCATCGGCGGTCGCGAATTCGGCGGCGCGTTCGACCCCGCTACGCTGAGTGGCGATGAGGGAGCCGGCGCCCGGGTCGGGCTGGAACGACTGCTCGAGCTGAGCTTCTTCGATCAGCCGCTCACCGCGTTCGCCTACTACGATCACGGCTGGGTGTGGTCCAACGACGCTGCCGGCAGCAGGGACGACGCAGGCTCTGCCGGGCTCGGCGTGCGCGGGCGCCTGGCGGAGCTGTCGTGGACGCTGGAACTCGGGTTGCCGGTGCTGTCGCCGGAGACGGCGACGCTGCTCAATGACGAGACCCGCTTGTTCTTCTCCCTGACCCAGCGGTTCTAGCGTTCCCCGAATTCTCGATGCGGTTCGCGGGTCAGGCCGACAGGCCGCCGTCGATGACGAGCTCCGTGCCGGTGATGTAGGCCGACTCGTCGCTCGCGAGAAACAGCACGCCGTTGGCGATGTCGCGCGGCTTTCCGAGCACGCCGGTGGGTACCGACAGCTGCGCCATGGCCTCCATGTCGAGCTCGTTGGCGCCGGGCTCGATGACGTTTGCCGCAACCTTGGTCCAGATCGGCGTGTCGATGACGCCGGGATGCACCGAGTTCACGCGCACGTTCCAGCGCTCACGCGCACTTTCCAGCGCCACCCCCTTGGTGAGCAGGCGCACGCCGCCTTTGGTGGCGTTGTAGGCGGCGAGGTTGGGGCTGCCTTTCAACCCCGCGACCGACGACATGTTGACGATGGAGCCGCCGCCACCCTCGCGCATCAGCGGAACGGCGTGCTTGATGCCGAGAAACACGCCGTCCAGATTGATCGCCTGCTGCCGCTGCCAGTCGGCCAGGGAGAGCTCGAGGATGCTGCCGCCGATGCCGATGCCGGCGTTGTTCACCAGCACGTCGAGGCGCCCGTGGCGGCTTCGGAGCGTTGCGATCACGTCCTCCCAGGCAGGCTCCGCGGTGACGTCGTGGTGCAGATACTCGGCGCTGCCGCCGGCGGCGGCGATTTCCGCGACCGCCTGCGCGCCGAGTTCGTCCTGAATGTCCGTGATCACCACGGTAGCGCCTTCCTCTGCCAGCCGCGCAGCGCAGCCGCGGCCGATGCCGGAAGCGCCGCCCGTGACCAGCGCCACCTTCCCCTGTACCCGTCCCGTCATGGTCACTCCTCCGGATGTGGGCGCGTGACGCGCCAGCCGATGATGAAAAACGCGCAGGCGATGACAATCCAGCCCACGCCGATCAGCACGACGACGTTGCCGACCGCACTGCTGTAGCTGCCGACGTCGAGCCGACCGGTCCGCCAGAATACCCATTCGCCGCCGAGCTCACTGGCCAGATCCGGATTGCCGGTGACCAGCACGATGATCGCGTCGCCGCTGTCCGGATCGACCCGTACCGTGGTGTTGATGGCCGGACGGTTGCCGCCGTCGTGACCGATGATGTGGCCGCCACTGCCGTTGTCCGCATAGAGCATGTGACCGAGCCCCCACAGGTCGGTGCCCATGAGGGTGGCCTGGGGTTCCCGCATCCGCGCCAGGGTATCGGGTCGCAGCACCCCCCTGCCCGCCGGCTCCGACTGCGGACCGGCCCGCTGCGCCTGCAGAAAGCGCGTCAGGTCGGCGGCGCTCGTGTAGAGGCCGGCGGCGGCCGGGGCGGCGAAGCGCTGGTACGGCGCCGGACTGGCATCCGTGTCGTAGGCGGTGGCGAGGTCCGTCAGCGCGGACGGTTGCTGAAGGAACGTCGACCGGTCCATGCCCAGCGGCGTCAGCACCGCGCGCTGCAGATAGTCGGCGAAGTCGCTGCCGGTGACGTCTTCGATGAGAAGCTGCAGCAGGGCATAGCTGGCGCCGGAATACAGCCACTGCCCGCCGGGTTCGAGCCCGACCCGCGCCCGGCCGTCGGCCCCCGGCATGGCGTCGGCGGCCCGGGTCAGTGAGCCCACCAGCGACTGCACCGGCGTGCCGGGCGCGAATCCCTGGTAGCCGAGACCGTCGGTGAGTCCGGCGGTGTGGCTCAGCAGCCGGCGCACCGTCACGGCGTCAATTCCGCTGACGGCGTCATTCCCGCTGACGGCGTCGTCAAACTCACTCGGCGGCAGCTGCCAGCGGCGCAGGTAGCCGGTCACCGGCGCGTCCAGATCGACGCTGCCTGATTCAACCAGGGTCATCACGCCCCAGGCCGTCAACCACTTGCTCACTGAGGCCACCTGGAAGCGCGTGTCCGCAGTCACGGATCCGGACCTCGAAACGTAGTGCTCGGCTACCACCTCGCCGTCTGCGAGCAGCCGGAAAGCGGCATCCCCGGGCTGGTCGCGTTCCAGTCGGTCCACCACGGCCGCGGCAAACCCCTCGCTGTCGTCGTCGTCGGCGAGCGCCGACCGCCACCAGCCGCCGGCGGTGCCGACGAACACCACGGTGGCCCAGATCGCCATCACCGGAATCGCCGCGAAGGCGAGAATCAGCCAGCGCACGATCAGCGTACCCGGGTCATGCGCACGCCGTGCATGGCCACGCCGCTGACGGCGCCGTTCGCATCGCGGCTGAAGGTCCAGGTCTCACCCGGATCGTCGCCATCGTCGCGCACCCGCTGGAACACGTCGCCGCCGACGCGCGCGAGCTTCTGCAGATCTTCGTCGAGATCGTCCGAGGGCAGATCGGCCACCAGCAGGTGTTGCCCCTGCTGGACCATGGCGACTTCGCTGCTCCACGGCGGGTTCTGGTACAGACCCTCGTAGGCGCTGAGATCGGGCAGGTCCGCGGGGGCGCCGTCGTCTCGGGCTTTCTTCAATGCCGGCCCCAGGGCCTGGTAGACGGCGCGCGCAATCCGCCCGGGCGCCGTGCCGTTGGCGTTGGTCAGCACGATCACGGCGAGCCTGTGTTTCGGCACCATGGTGAACGCCGTGGTGTAGCCGGGACAGCTGCCGCCGTGGCTAACCAGGGTGTCGTCATCGAGCTTCCGCACCGCGAATCCGAGTCCCCAGGTGGTCTTCCAGTCCGGATCCACCCAGTGCACGCGCTGCATCTCGCGCAGGGTACTGGCGCGCAGCACCTCGGTGCCGCCGTCGTCGAGCAGCCGGAACTGCCAGGCGGCGAATCTGGCGAGATCGCGGACGTTGGAGGTGAAGCCCGCGGCGGGGGTGATGCCGGCGGTGTCGAAGGCCGGCTCGAGAGCGCGCTCGCCGGCCCGGTCCAGGGCGGCGTAGCCGAGTGCCATGGCGCTGCCGTGCAGCCCCGTTGGCAGGAAGGTCCTGGTGTCGCTGAGTCCGAGCGGCGTGAGGATGTCGTCCCGGACGAGCTCCGCGTACGGTTTGCCGGCGACCGCTGCGGCGACCTCGCCGGCCAGGGTCAGCGCGAGGTTCGAGTACTGAAAGTACCGGTCGGCCGGATACAGTGTCCGTTGCCGTCCCAGGGCCTCGATCATGGCTGCCCGGCTCGGGAACGGATAGTCGGGATTCCAGTACGGCGGCAGGGATTCCCGCGGCAGGCCGGAGGAATGGGTGAGCAGGCCGCGCACGGTGATCGCGCCGCTGTCCGGATGGGCCTGCTCGACGTCGAACCAATCCAGGTGCCTGGCCACCGGGTCGTCGAGCTGCAGGCGGCCGGCGTCACGCTGCTGCATCACGGCAATGCTGGTGAACAGCTTCGAGATCGAGCAGATGCTGTACACGGTGTCGGCGTCCGCGGGAATCCGCTGCGCGACGTTGGCGAGCCCATAGCCCGTGTGCCAGATCAGGTCCTGGTTCAGCACCACGCCGACGGAGATCCCGGGCACGCGTTCGTAGATCTGGTGGGCTTCGATCCAGCGGTCCAGCAGGTTCAGGGCGCCACGGACCTGGGGATGCGCAGCGATCGTCCGACTGTCTGGAGACCCTGCACCAGGTTCCGTGGCATCGGCCACCGTGCTCAGCCCTGCGGCCAGAACGACAGCCCTCAGAATGGTCGCCATGGTCATCGGTGTTCTCCCCCCGGCTTCAGGGTTGCCAGGGCTCGTAGTAGTTTTCCGCGCCGACTTCGCGGATGTCCTTCAGCCAGTCGCCCTCGTAGGGCCAGGTCTGCTCAGCGTCGGGCCCCGGACCCTGCCAGAAGCGCGCCACCGGCCCGTCCACGGGCGTCTCCAGCGACCAGGCCTGACGCCGGAACGTCCAGCTGTCCGGCACCAGGCGGTGGGCTTCGCGGAAGTGGTTGATCGCCGCCGCGTGCTCGCCGCGTCGTTCCAGCTCGCAGGCCAGCTCGAAGTGGGCGTGACCCACGGCCACCTCGATGCTGCGCGGCCGCGAGCGGGCGATGACCTCCTCCGGCGTCAGGGCGAAGCGGCTCTTCGCCCCGCGCTGCACCCAGTCGCGCAGGGCTTCGTGGTAGGGCTCGGCGTCCTGCCGGATCTTCGCCGCTTCCGCCATGATGGCCTTGAAGCGCTCGGGCATCTCGCCGGCCGGCGGCGCGGGGGGCTCCCGGCTGCCCGGCGGCGCCGGGGCGGTCTCCGTCGGGCGCACGATCATGCCCTGCTCGTCGATCCAGATGCTCTGGGGGATGTTGATCACCCCGAACAGCTCCGCCATAGCGTGATGGGCGTCGACGAGCGACGGATGCTTCGGCTGCGCCGCTTCTATGAATGGTCGGCAGGCCTCCGCGCCCAGCGCGTCGAGACCCACGGTCACCAGTTCGAACCCCTGGGGATGCAGCTCGTCACGTAATGCCTGCCACACGGGCAGGTCGCGCGAGCAGCCTCAGTAGGGGGCCCAGGCGTAGATCAGCACCTTCTGGCCGCGCAGGCTCGACAGGCGAAACGGTCTGCCGTCGAGGTCCGGCAGGGTCAGGTCCGGGGCTTCGGCGGTGGTGAGGGCGCGGCCGCCGATGGATTCGGGGCCGAGCGCCCAGAGGCCGTGGCTCGCGTCCGCGACCAGCGGCAACCCCATCTGTTCGGCCAGGTCGGCGACGTTCACGGTATCCCCAGGCTGGGCTTTCAGCGGGATGCAGACATCACCCTTGCAGGCACCTTCGGGTTTGATCTGCCAGCCGGTCCCGGCCTCGAATCGCGTGCGCGGAACGGTGAGTTCCTCGAGCAGCATGGGCTCCTCCGTGTCGTCGATGACGTGGACGTCCGAGCCTACCCGCTGCCCGTTGCGGTCGCCAGCGCCGCGATCGAGGAGTAAAGTCGACGCCATGGCTCAGATCCAGCGACTGCCTTTCGGCCGCACCGGCCACACCAGCACGCGTACCCTGTTCGGCGCCGCCGCCCTCGGCGCCATGCGCCAGGACCGGGCCGACGGGGTGCTCGAGATCCTGCGCGAATTCGGCGTCAACCACATCGACGTGGCCGCCAGCTACGGTGATGCGGAGCTGCGGCTGGCGCCGTGGCTGGCCGAACATCGGCAGGACTTCTTCGTCGCGACCAAGACCGGCGATCGCACCTACGACGGCGCCAAGGCGAGCATCGAACGCTCGCTGCAGCGCATGGACATCGATCACATCGACCTGATCCAGTTCCACAACCTCACCGACGAGGCGGGCTGGAACACCGCCATGGGGACCGGCGGCGCGCTGGAGGCGGCGGTGGAAGCCCGGGACCGGGGCCTGGTGCGGTTCATCGGCGTGACCGGTCACGGCACCGCGGTGGCCGACATGCACCTGAAGAGCCTGGCTGCCTTCGATTTCGATTCCGTGCTGCTGCCGTATAACCACATGATGATGCAGGACCCGCGCTACGCGGCGTCCTTCGAGAAGGTCTGCGCGCTGTGCCGGGAGCGCAACGTCGCCGTGCAGACCATCAAGTCGGTGGCGCGGCGGCGCTGGCGCGACGACGACACCAGCAAGCGCTTCTCCTGGTACGAGCCGATCCGTGACCCCGAAGCCCTGCGCCGCGCCGTGCACTGGGTGCTGGCGCGGCCCGGCGTGTTTCTGAATACCTCCAGCGACGCCACCCTGCTGCGGCCCATGCTGGAAGCCGCCCGCGACTTCGATCCTGCCCGGGTGGGCGGCGTAGCCGAGGCGGTGGCCGAAGACGTCGAGGAGCTCGAACTCGAGCCGCTGTTCGTGCGCGGGGTGTCGGACACCATCTAGCGATCTCCGCCGGGTCGGCATCACGCCGTGTTCACGAGGCCGTTCCCATGCTTCGTCTCATGGCCGACTTCCTTCCCAGCGTGCGCCCCGCCGAAGCCACCGAGCTCGCGATGATCAACGACATCGTCAGCGCCGCGGTGCTGTCCTGGCCCATGGCCGAACGGCTGAAACGCATCGCCCTCAATGTGCTCAGCTACGACGCCGTGGACCTGCGCGAGTTCGAGGTGCTCGTCGCCGAGATCGGCGGCCAGCCTGCGGCGGTGGCGGCGTGGGATGCCGCAACCGCTGTCGACGCCGTCGGGGGAGCGCGCGGCGCTCTGCTGCACGGTCTGTACGTGCGCCCCCAGGCCCAGCGCGCCGGCCTCGGCTCGCTGCTGCAGCGCCGGGTGGCGGAGCGCGCGGCCGCGCTCGGCTACCACGGGCTTGTGGTGAAGGCCGAGCGGGTGTCGGTGGGCTATTTCGAGCGCTCTGGCTATGCGCGTCTGGACCAGGGCAATCCATTCGGCATCGACTATCCCTATCTGTTCTGGCATCCGTTGACGGCTGGAGATCGGCCGGGTGCGCGTCCGGTGCGGGAGGCGTCGACATGAAGGCACTGGCGGTCGCTGTCGTGCTCGTGGGGTCCTTGGGCATGGCGCCGCCGTGGGCGGCGGCCGCGGCCGGCGAAGCCGCAGCATCGGTTGAGCGCGCCGCGCCGGGCTACGAGCAGCGCGCGCCGAGCCGCGACGGCACCGGCAAGGTATACCTGGGCCGGGAGATCTCCCAGGTCATGGGTCACCTCGGCGCCGGCTGGCTGGAGCGGTCGAGCCGCGAGCGCGAGGAACGCACCGACCTGTTCGTGGCACGTCTGCCGCTCGATCCCGACAATGTGGTGGCCGACATCGGCGCCGGCACCGGCTACTTCGCGTTTCCGATCGCCGCCCGGGTGCCCGAAGGGCGGGTGCTGGCCGTCGACATCCAGCCGGAAATGCTCACCATCGTCGACCAGCGGCGGCGCGAGCGCGGCGTCGACAACGTCGAGCCGGTGCTCGGCACTGTCACCGACCCCAATCTGCCGGATGCCGGCGTCGACCTGATCTACATCGTCGACGCCTACCACGAGTTCTCGCACCCGCGGGAGATGGGCGCAGCCATGTACCGCGCGCTGGTTCCCGGCGGCACCCTGGTGCTGGTCGAATACCGCGGCGAAGACCGGACAGTGCCGATCAAGCCCCTGCACAAAATGACCGAGCGCCAGGCGCGACGCGAGCTGGCGGCGGCGGGCTTCGTCTGGCAGCGAACCGACGACTACCTGCCGCAGCAGCATGTGCTGGTGTTCGAGAAGCCCGCCTCCTGACCGCCGTCTCCTGACCGCGGTCTCCTGACCGCCTCTTACTGAGGCGGCACCACCCGCTGGCCCCACCACAGGGCGCTGCTGCAGTCCACCACCTGCTGGGCGTGACGGCCGAACATCTGGCCTGCCTCCGAGGTCTCCATCTCGTCGTTGCGCGACGCCCAGGTGGCCAGATCCGCATGCACCTCGTAGACGTAGAGGTCGTTGTCGGTGGACGACACCATCGGTACGTCCATGAACGCGAGGAACTGCCCGTAGGACCCGCTCGCGTCCAGAACACCGTTGTAGTGGCTGATCAGGTCCTGCATGTGGGCCATGGTCTGACCGTGGTTCAGCTTGCAGGCGAAGCTGGCGATCAGCGCCGGCGGGGTGATGGTCATCTCCTCGCTGCCGGTGTAGATCTGCTCCCGGGTCGACATGCTGGTGTTGCACTCGACGATCTTGTCGAACCGCGCCTGCACCGCCTGACCTTCTTTCGACTTGGCATAGATGTCTCCGGCTTTGGCGAAAGCGGCCAGGTCGGCGTGGTTGCTGAACCAGAGGAAGTCGTCGGGGAAGCCGTCCACCTTGTAGGGTGTCCAGACGAAGGCCTCCATGTCGGTCAGTCCGAGTTTTTGCGACTGCTCGACCAGGTAATCCCGGGCGCTCATCAGCTCCTTCATGCCGGCGCCGTCGATGAAGCTGCAGCGGTAGACCTCGCGGACGTCCGCCTGGCCGATCGACGCGGCGATCAGCAGACACAGACCCGAGATCATCGTGGCCCAGCGGCTTTTGCGGGCACAGACGATCGTAGCGCGCGGCCGCGCGCATAGTGGATTGGTAATCACGGTAATTCTCCCTTCTTTTTCAGCGTCTTGCGTGAATCGAAGGAGGCTGGTGAACGGTGCTGCCGGCGCGCCCCAGACACGCCTCATCAGTCCCCGTACGCGGCAGTATCCCCCACTCGCCTGCCGGGCGCCACCGAGCCTGTCGGGGCTGGGCGGGAGCCGGACGCCTTGTTTGATCGGAATGAAGAGCGCCGTACAATCCGTCGAGGTCCGATCCACCCGGGAGTCCCATGAGCTTCGAGAACGCCATCGCCGACCTGGTCGGCGACATCGACTTCGATCCCGCCGCGCTGAAAGCCAGATATCTTGCCGAACGCGACAAGCGCCTGCGCCCGGACGGCAACCGCCAGTACGTCGAGGTCACCGCCGAGTTCTCGCGCTACGTTGACGACCCGTACGTCGAGCCCGGCTTCGTCCGAGAACCGCTGTTCGACGAGGTCGAGGTCGCCGTCATCGGCGGCGGTTTTGGCGGTCTGCTGATGGCGGCCCGGCTGCGAGAGATCGGCATAGAGAAGATCCGCATGGTGGACAAGGCCGGTGACTTCGGCGGCACCTGGTACTGGAACCGTTACCCGGGCGCCATGTGCGACGTGGAGTCGTACTGCTATCTGCCGCTGCTCGAGGAGCTCGGCTACGTGCCGAAGCACAAGTATTCGTTTGCGCCGGAGATCCTCGAGCACAGCCGGCGCATCGCCCGCCACTACGACCTGTACGGCGATGCGTGCCTGCAGACCGGGGTGACCGAGCTCACCTGGGACGAGGACGCGGCGCGCTGGACCGTCAGCACCGACCGCGGCGATCGCTTCACCGCCCAGTACGTGGCCATGGCCAACGGTCCGCTGTCGCGGCCGAAACTGCCGGGCATTCCCGGCATCAACGACTTCAAGGGCTACACCTTTCACACCAGCCGCTGGGACTACGGTTATACCGGCGGCGATTCCAGCGGCAACCTGACCGGCCTCACGGACAAGCGGGTGGGCATCATCGGCACCGGGGCTACCGCCATCCAGTGCATTCCGCACCTGGGGGAGTGGTCCAAGGCGCTGTACGTGTTCCAGCGCACGCCGTCCTCGGTGGACGTGCGCAACAACGCCGAGACCGACCCGGCCTGGGCCGCCACGCTTCCATCGGGCTGGCAGAAGGCGCGCATGGACAACTTCAACACCCTGGTCTCCGGCGGCGACGCCGACGAAGACCTGGTGGGTGATGGCTGGACCGACATCTTCCGCAACCTAACCGGCATTGCGGCCAAGGAAGCGTCGCGCAAGCTCGGCCGGCGCCTCAGCAGCGCCGAGCGCGCCGAGCTCATGGAATTGGCGGACTACAAGAAGATGAACCAGGTGCGCTCCCGCGCCGAGCGGCTGGTGAACGATCCGGCCACCGCCGAGAAGCTCAAGCCCTGGTACCGGCAGTTCTGCAAGCGCCCGTGCTTCCACGACGAGTACCTGCAGACCTACAACCGGCCCAACGTCACCCTGGTGGACACCGACGGTAAGGGCGTCGAGCGTCTCACCGAGCGCGGCGTGGTGGTGGACGGCACCGAGTACGAGGTGGACTGCCTGATCTTCGCCACCGGCTTCGAGGTGGGCACGGCGTTCACCCGGCGCGCCGGCTACGACATCGTCGGCCGCGGCGGCCGCACGCTGAGCCAGCACTGGTCCGAGGGGCTGCGTACCCTGCACGGTCTGCACAGCCACGGTTTTCCGAACTGCTTCTTCCTCGGTTTCACCCAGACCGCGGTCACCGTGAACGTGCCCCACGCGCTGAACGAACAGGCGAAGCACCTGGCCTACGTGATCGACGAGGCCCGCGCGCGCGGTAAGCGGGTGGTGGAAGCGACCCCGGAAGGGGAGCGGGCGTACGTGGACGATATCCGCACCCTGGCCCGGCTCGGCACCCGCTTCTACGCGGAGTGCACGCCCGGCTACTACAACAGCGAGGGCGAGGCCGGGAACACCCGGGGCTTCTTCTCCGACATGTATGGCGGTGGGCCGCTGAAGTTCTTCGAGCTGCTCGAGACCTGGCGCGAAGACGGCCTGCTCGAGGGCCTCGACCTGCGCTGAGCGCGGCGCCGGTTGCCGCGCCGCCCGGCGCGGTCAGTCCAGGTGGGCCTGGAGGAACGCGGCAAGCTCGCCGTAGACCTGACGCCACTCCGGTGCGCTCTGATTGAACGCATAGCCGGCGTGGGACATGCCTTCGTAGACGTTCAGATCCGCCATCACCCCGGCCTGACGCAGCTTGCGGTGCGTGCGCGCGGTGTCGCTCAGGAACAGGTCGCGGGTGCCGGTCACCAGGTACACCGGCGGAAAGCCGCTGAAGTCGCCGTACACCGGTGACAGCAGCGGATCGGTCAGGTCGTGGCCGTCGGCGTAGAGACGTGCGGCGGCGCCCAGCGACCCGTCGTAGGTGACTAGCACCCGGTCCAGGCCCTCGTTGGTGAACAGCGTATCGCCGGTCTTGGTCAGGTCGGCCCAGGGCGTGCCGGCGTAGACGGCGCCCGGTACCGGCAGGTCGAGGGCCTTGAAGCGGTGCACGGCGGCGAGCGCGAGGCCGCCGCCGGCCGACGTGCCGCCCATGGCGATGGCGCCCGGCGCGTGACCGTCGAGCACGTCGCGGTAGACGTCGACCACGTCGTCGACGGCCGCGGGGAACGGGTGTGCCGGCGGCATCCGGTAGTCGATGGAAATCACGTCCATGCCCGCCATGCGGGCGATCACCGCGGCCTCGGTGATGCCCGAGTCACCGCCGCCGTAGACGTAGGCGCCGCCGTGCACGTACAGGAACAGGTGGCCCTCGTGGGCGGGCTGCGGACGCTGCGGCGTGATCCGGTGCACGCGCACGCCGGCGATCCGGTCGCGGGCGATGTCGACGGCGAACGTGCGCTCCAGGTCTTCCAGCGACACCGGTCTGGCGGCGGCGCGCTCGGCGATGGCGGCGTCCCACTCCGCGCGGGTCCGCGGGACGCTGCGGCGGCGGCTGTCGAGGTCGGGCGCTGGCGTCGCAGCGATGGACTCGCGCAGCGCCTCACTGGCGCCCGCCGGTGGCGGCACCACCCGCGATTCGATCTGCCAGGCTTCCGCGGCGTGACCGGCAGCGGCGCCGAATGCCAGCAGCAGAACGAGGGGATTGAGCGTTCTGGTCGACGTCACTGGAACCTCCCGGGTCGTGGGTGCGCCAGCGCCCGCCGGTCTAGTGTGGGCGTTCCGACGGCGCGGTGAGCGCGAAAGCCATATTCTCCGATTCCGCCAGCAATTCGTCGATCGCCTCGGCCTGTGCCGGTGTGAACACGAAGCCCTGGAACGCGGTCGTTGAGAGCTCGAAGAAAAACGCTGCCAGGTCGGTGTCGTCGCGCATGGCGTGGGCCTGCATGAGCAGGTTGGTGAAGAACGCCTGGCTCAGCACGTCGTCGTCCCGGTCGTGGGCTTCGAGGACCCGCTCGATCAGCGGCACGAGGCGGTCTCTGGCCTGGTCGGCCAGGCTGGTCTCAGACGTCATGGCCCATGCGCTGGCGTTTGGTTTCCAGGTAGGCGTGACTGACGGCCTGGCCCGGCGTCTTCAGCGGCACACGGTCGACCTCGATGCCGCCGGCCTCGAGCGCCTTCACCTTCTCCGGGTTGTTGGTCAACAGCTGGCAGCGGCTGACCCCGCGATGACTCAGATACGCGACCGCGGGGTCGAAGGAGCGCGCGTCCACCGGCAGGCCGAGGGCGAGATTCGCCTCCACGGTGTCCAGTCCCTGATCCTGCAGCGCGTACGCCCTGAGCTTGTTCTCGATGCCGATGCCGCGGCCTTCCTGGCGCAGATACACCAGCACGCCGCAGCCGGACGCCTGGATGCGGCGCAGGGATTCGTCGAGCTGCTCGGCGCAGTCACAGCGCAGCGAGCCGAACAGCTCGCCCGTGGCGCACTCGGAGTGCACGCGGACCATCGGCATCGGCGCGGCCGCGCTGGGATCGAGGCCCACGGTCAGTGCCAGGTGCGGCGTCGGATCGTCGTCGAAGCGGAACGAATCCATGCTGAACTCGCCGTGGCGGGTCGGCAGCCGGGCGGTGGCGGTAACGCTGACCGGGGGCGCCTGGGTCATGGATCGGATCTCCTCAACTTCCGGGCCAGAGCTCGTGGGAGCGTCTGCGAGTGCGTGGACGGGCTGCGCCGTCGTCGCGTTCCTGGACGGAGCGTAGAAGGTATAGGAAATCGTTCTGCGCTGCCTGCACGATCGTCTCGGGCGAGCGCTGGGTCACGTTGTCGGGAACCCGGCGCGCGACGGGTTGCGCGGCGCCGAAAGGCGGTTGTAACGTTGCCCGCTCGGTCGCTGGAGATAGCGTGCAGTGCGGCAGTTCCGGTTCTTTCACGATCTCAATCTGGTGGTAATGGAGCACGGCGAGCGGATCGACGACCGGAGCCTGCTCGAGTCTCTGCTGGCCGTGTACGACCATCCTGACTTCGTTCCCGGGATGGACGAGATTGCTTCGTTCCTGGGCACCCGGGCGGTGGAGGTGACCGCGAGCGGTCTGCGCGGCATAGCCCGCTCGTTTCCGCGGCCGGGCCATGAGAACGCCGAGCCCAATCTGCTGGCGGTCGTCACCACCACGAAACTCGGCCACGGACTGTCACGGCTCTATGGCGCTCATGCATACCGGGACGGCGAGGTCGCGTTGGAGATCCTCGCGACCCTGGCAGAGGCCTGTGACTGGCTCGATCGGAGCCGCGGACGTTCACCGGGTACCACCCGGGCCGTGGTCCTGTAGGCGGCTTGCGCGAGCGCCTGCCGCGTCAGTCGGATAGTCGCGCCAGCCAGTAGTGCTCGAGCCCCTGTTCGATGATCGGGTCGTAGTCCGCCTGGTCGAGCTTCCACCACAGATAGTCGACGATGACCTGGACCTGGTGCGGGCTGAAGCGATCGAAGGTGCGCCGGCTGGGCGCGCCGATGGTGCTGCCACCATGTGCCCTGGCGATTCTGCGCGCTGCGGCAGCAGGCGTGACGCCCCAGCACAGCCGGAACGCCGGATCGCTGCCGTGGATCAGCTCGCCGCGCAGGTCGGCGATCAGGTAGGCGGGCAGGTAGAAGTGAAGGGCGGCAGGGGAGAAGAACGACAGCGCCGAGCTCCAGCCCTGGGGCGCCTGATCGAGAAATTCCGGCGACAGGGCCCGCCAGTCGTCGCGACCCCGGAAGTCCTCGCGCAGAGCCGCCGGCTCCTCGCCATACCGACTGTCGCTCAGATCGTCGTCGCCGGGATAGGCGATGTCGGCGAATGCCAGTTCGACCCGGCCGATGAGTTCGTCCGCGGTGGTCATCGTCGTCTCGCAGATCTGCGTCGCCAGCAAGGCTGCCTTATCATGCGCGGCTTTTGAAGGAACGGAGAAACCCGTGGAGCTCAAAGTCTTCTTCACCGTGTTCGTGGTGGTGTTCGTCGCCGAGCTGGGCGACAAGACCCAGCTCGCCACCATGCTGTTCGCCGCGGACAGGGAGGTCAGTCGGCTCACGGTGTTTCTCGGCGCCTCCCTGGCGCTGGTTCTCGCCAGCGCCATCGGCGTGGCGGCGGGCGCGCTGCTGTCGCAGTACGTGAACGAACGGGCCATGCACTACGTTGCCGGCGCGGGCTTCGTCCTGATCGGGGTGTGGACCCTGGTGAAGGCGTAGCATTTGCGCCCGGAAGACCGGTGGCCGGCGACCGGTTCGCCGCTCACATCGCCGTCTGCGGGGTGAAGGAGCGGGTTTCGCCGACGGCGAAGGTTGTGAAAGTCTCTGGCGCGAGACCGGCTTCGGCTGCGGCTCGCGCCAGTGCCACAGGCGGTTCCAGCAGCGGTTCGGCGGTGAGGATGAAGGTGCCCCAGTGCACGCCCAGAGACCGGTGGGCGCCAATATCGCGATGGATGAGCACCGCCTCACTGGGATCGACGTGCACCGGCGCCATGAAGTCCCGGGGACGATAGGCGCCGATCGGGACGATGCCGAGATCGAAGCCGCCGAAGCGTTGCCCGATCTCCTTGAACTGCACCGGGTTGTAGCCGGTATCGCCGCCGAACCACAGCGAGAAGTCCTGCCAGCGTATCGCCCAGGATGCCCACAGCGTGCGATTCCGGTCGGTGAGGGAACGCCCGGAGAAGTGCTGCGACGGCGTGGCCGTGATCTCCACGCTGGCGTGGGCAAGATCGAGCGTGGTGCGGTCCCACCAGCCCATTTCCGTGACCCGGTCGCGATCGATACCCTGGCGCACCATCCAGGAGGCGAGGCCCAGCGGCACGTAGTAGTGCGGCCGGTTGCCCAGCGCGCGAATGGTCTTCACGTCCAGATGGTCGTAGTGGTCGTGGGAGATCACTACCACGTCGATGGCGGGCAGCTGGTCTGCCTCCAGTGCCGGCGCCGATTGCCGGCGCGGTCCTGCGAAGGGCAGGGGCGAGGCGTAGTCCGAGAGCATTGGATCGGTGAGCACGTTCACCCCGCGGTGCTGGACAAGCACCGTGGAATGGCCGATCCAGGTGACCGTGGCGTTGACGGTTACCGTGCCGTCAGAAACCGCTGCGGGTGTGGCGACCGGAACCGGCCCGTCGCGCACGGGATCGTAGGAAGCCCAGACGTCGTCGCCGAACAGGCGCATGCGCAGGTAGGCAAAGAAGCCGCCGCTGCGCGCCTCGATGTGTGGATTGCTGAAACGGGCGCCGTCGCGCGCTTCGACCACCGTCGTGGCGCAGGCGGCGAGCGCGATGGTCGCCGTGGCGGTCAGCAGGAGGGCGCGACGTGACGGCATGGTTGTGGCCAGCAGGGCTGAGCGATCCAGACTATGCCGGTGCGGGTCAACGTCGGGTGAAGACCGCTGCTGGCTTTCACGCTGCTCTGAGGCTGCGGGCGCTAGCGTGCGGGCTCAATCTTCCGCAATGGTGTGGGTATGGACGATCAGGGGTGTAAGGTCGACGTGCGGCTGGCGCTGCGCGCCTACCAGGCGGTACTGGACCGTGGCGAGCGGCGTGACGGCGTGTACCATCTCGGTGAGCTCCGTGCCGAAACGGACTTTGATGGGTACACGGTGACCATCGGCGACGGTCGGGTCCGGGTGCGGGTGCTGTTCCACAGCCGGGTCGACGTCGACGCGCCCAGCGGCAAGGCGCTGCAGGACTTCGTTGGCCGGCTGGAGCGGGCGGTGGCCTGACGATCGGAGTCGTGGAAGACGCTATCTGAAACGGAGGCGACGTGCGCCTGATTCGCGAACGGGTCAAGGAACATCTGCCCTCGGTGCTGCTCACGCTGCTCAGCATCGTTCAGGCGCTGGCGCTGGAGCTGCTCTGGTCCCACGTGCGGGAAACCGGCTATCTCTACGAGTCCTGGTCGGCGGCGCTGTGGTGGAGCCAGATCCTCGCGGTTTTCCTCGGCATCGTGCTGATCTGGGTGGTCTATGCCAGCAGCGCGATGCGCTTTCGCTGGGTTCCGTCCACCGGCGACTCCGTGTATCCGTTCATCATCGGCATCAGCGAGTTCGTGCTGGTCGCGACGCTGGGTCCTGATCACCTCGGGGTATGGTTCCTGACCCTGGCATTCGTCTTCGCGATCATGAACTGGGTGTCGCACGAAACCATGCGCCGTGCCCGATTCGATGAGGAGAACGCCGAGTTCTTTGCTGGCGTCGGTCGGGCGACCCTGCGCGACTTCTACGGCGCGTTCGCGGTCGTCGCCGGGCTTGCGGCGTTCGGGATCGGCGCGATGCTCTGGGAGCCGGGAACGCTGGTGGCTGCCGTGTCGATTGTCATCGCCAATGGCCTGTTGATCGCGCAGCTGTATGTCGCCAGACGTTTCTGGGAACGATCGATCGCGCCGTAGCGCCTGCGCGGCCGAACGCCGGCTTCACGGGCCGTTCACCCGGTTCTCACCGCCCGCGACGCAGACTGGAGACCGTTGTATCGATGGAGTTCAGTCATGAGCCTGGCCGCATTTATCGCTCCCGCCATTCCCACCGCGCTCGCCATGGCGCTCGCCGTCTGGCTGGTGCTTCGCGTGCTGCGCGCGCGGACGCCGGCGCGCATCGAAGCCCGGGTCGAACGGCATATCCGTCGCTGAGTTCGTGAAGCGGCTGCGGAACGCGCACTGGGCGGATCTTGCGCTGCTGGGCCTGCTGATCGTCGTGGTGGGTCTGGTGACGCTGGAGTTCGCGGTTTCCGGTTGAGGTAGCGGAAGCCCGCGACGACGCGATCTCCATCGCGCTCGACGGCGCGGTATGATCTGCGTGCCCCGCCATGGAAAGCCGCGTCCCGTGAACGTCGACACCGATGCCATCCGGCGACTTCGCGATCACCTGCTTGCAGCCCCTGCTGCAGCCCGCGGTTCGCCCGACGCGGAACGGTGCTCAACGCCTGAGGCGCTGCTGCGGCGCGTAGAGCCCTTCGCCGAGACCATGTTTCTGATGATGGGCGCGGACGACCATCGAGCCGACGTCGAGCACGAGGCGATGCGCGCGGCGCTCGCCACGCTTACCGACGGTGCCCTGACCGCCACAGACCTCGAAATCCTGCTGAATTCGTTTCAGGCCAACCTCGAGCGCGACGGCCGGGAGGGGCGCCTGGCGCGGATCGGCGCCTGGATCAGCCGCGATCGGGACGATCGCGAAACGGCCTTCGCCCTGGCCGCTGCAGTGGCCATGGCGGACGATCGCGTCGATGTGGCCGAAAACCGGGCGCTGGATTGGGTTCGCGAGTACTACGGCCTGTCGGACCGCCAGGTGCGAGGCGTGCTCGATGCGGACGGCTAGTCGCGGACGGCCAGTCGCGGACGGCCAGTCGGGAAGTCTAGGCGCAGGTCTGGGGCACGAAAACTTCGCGGACCTCGATGCCCTGGGACGTCAGGGTCGCGGCCAGGTGGTGGCGGTGGGTGTCGACCTCGCCGACGGCGATGCGCGGAACCCGCGCCGCATTTACGTAGCTCACTCCCTGGTGATGTTGAAGCCACGGCCGTTCCCGGTTGCAGCGGGTGCGCAGATGCATGTGTCCGCCGATCACGGCCAGCACCTCGCGGCCCTGCGCCAGGGCGTAGTCGATGGCGCCACGCAGATCCGGATCGCCCCAGTCTCCGCCGCCAGGCCTGAAGTCACAGCCCCACATCGCGTCCGGCGCATCACCGAGGCCCACGGGGCCGTTGTGGGAGAAGAACAGCAGCCGATCCGATTCGGCCCGGTCCACCAGCGCCGCCAGGCGTCGTTGCGAGGCTTCCAGGCTGTCGATCCGGTACTCGCGCGCCATGTGCTCCGGATAGGCGAGTTCCGGCCCGCCCAGGCTGTGGGGGCGACCGGTGATCAGGGTCACGTCGATGGCGTCGCGGACGATGCGGTGACTGCTGAAGCCGCACAGCCGGATGGCCGCCGGCGTCGCAGCGCTGCCGCTGCGCACCGCCGCCAGCGCGTTCGACCCGGAGCGGTGCGACAGCTCGGCGGCCAGTTCGGCGATGCTCACCGTGTCGTGATTGCCCGGCATCACGAGGGTGTCTTTGCTCAGCTGCGCGAGGCTCTTCGCCATGCGCAGACTGCTCTCCCGGGTGCCGCCGCCGAGGTCGCCGGTGAACAGCAGCAGGTCGTAGGCGCTGCGGTTGAACTGGACGACGTCGATGTCGTCCCAGTGGCTGTGCAGGTCTCCGATGATGGCGATGTTGAACGTCACGGGGTCATCTGCGGCGCGAACGATTCCTGAAGTCTAGCTGGCGATGCATTGTTGCCCAGACGTGCGTCGCTGTCGTGCGTTTGCAGCGAGGAAAAGACCGGACGTGGCTTTTTTTCCCGACATCCGCGACATCCGCGACATCCGCGACATCGGCCGTCGCGCCGGACCGCGCTACGCGGAGCTGAAGGAAAACGACGGCGTGCGCCTGTTCATCCGCCTGCTGTATCACGGGATGCAGGAGTAACGACTTCGGTCATGAAGGCGCGCACTGCCTCGAGGCGCCCGGCCGCGCCGCCGCGGGCCACCGGATCGAGGACGACGTGGCCGACCCCGGCCTGGGCGAGCTCGCTCAGCCGCTCGGACATGGCCGCTGCGCTGCCGGCGACGGAGACCGCGGGGTCCATCACCCCATCCGGATCGAGATAGAGCCGCAGCGACAGGGTGATCTCGTCCGCGTCCCGGGACGCAGCCTCACAGGCGGCGCGCACCTGGCGCCACTCCGCCCGAACCACGTCCAGCGGTTGGAAGGCGGCGTGGAAACCGTGCCCGTAGCGGGCGACCCGGCGGAATGCCGCCGGCGAGGCGCCGCCGATCCAGATCGGCAGCGGCTGCTGCACCGGCTTCGGCTCGAAGCCGACGGTCGGAAAGCGGTAGAACTCACCGTCGAAGCTCGGCTCGGACTCGGTGAACAGCCGCTGAAACACCTCGAGCTGCTCGTCCGAGCGCTTGCCGCGCTGATCCCACGGCATGCCGAGCACGGCGGCTTCCTCCGCCATCCATCCGACCCCGACGCCGAGAATCAGCCGGCCGTCGGAGACCACGTCCAGGGTGGCGAGCTGCTTCGCCGTGGCCACCGGCAGCCGGTAGGGCAGGATCAGCACCGTGGTGCCGAGCCGCACCCGGCTCGTGCAGCCGGCGATGAACAGCAGCGTGCCGAGGGGATCGAGCCAGCCCATGTCCGGGGTGGCCGCGAACGAACCGTCGTCGCTGTACGGATACTTCGATTCGATGTTCGCAGGCCAGCAGACGTGGTCGCTGACCCACAACGAGTGAACGCCGAGCTCGTCGCAGGCGGTGGCGAAATTCCGGACCGTGGCCGCGTCCACCTGGCGGCCGAGCTGGGCGGCGTGGATGCCGATCTGCATGTCTCCCTCCCGTGGGCGCGGTTTGACTCGATGCGCCCGGGTCCGGAGTATCACGCAACACACCTCACGGCGCGAAGACTCCTATGAAGACAGCGGTTGTCACCGGCACCAGCACCGGCATCGGCTACACCACCAGCCTGCACCTGGCGAAGAACGGCTATCGGGTGTTCGCCGGGATGCGCAACCTGGCAAAAGCCGAGGCCCTGAAGCAGGCGGCGGAGGACGCATCGCTTGCGGTGACCGTGATGCAGCTCGACATCTGCGACGCGGCGTCGGTGGACTCGGCCTTCGCCGGCGTGGCGAAGCAGGGCCCCGTCGATCTGCTGGTCAACAATGCCGGCATCGGCGGCGCCTCGCCCCTGGAGCTGACCCCGGAGGATGAGCACCGGCAGATGTTCGAGACCAACTACTTCGGCGCCGTGCGCTGCATCCAGGCGGTGCTGCCGGCCATGCGCGAGCGTGGCACGGGCTGCATCGTCAACGTCACCTCCGCCGTGGGGCTGTTGGCGACCCCGAACCAGATCGCCTACTCGGCCTCGAAATGGGCGCTCGAATGCCTCGGCGAGGCGCTGGCCCACGAGGTCTACCGCTTCGGCGTGCGCGTGGTCAACGTCGAGCCCGGCGTGATCATGACCAACATCTTCGAGAACTCGGCCGAGCAGACCCGCTACGACAAGACCTCGCCGTACCAGCCGATCATGCGCCGCAACGGCAAGGTATTCGCCGCCGGCTTCAAGCGCGCCGTGCCGCCGGAGCGCGTCGCCGAGACCATTCTCGAAGCGGCTACCACGGACGATTACCGGCTGCGCTGGCCGGTGGGCCCGGACGCCGAGGGCATGCTGGCGGCGCGACCGAAGCTGGCTGCCGAGGACTGGGTGCGCATGGGCGACGACCTGAGCGATCAGGAGTACAACGCCCGGTTCAAGGAATACTTCGGGATCGACCTCTAGCCCGCGCCGGGGCCAGGGTTCCGGTTCACGCGATGCGGTGCAGCGCGCAGATCTTGTTGCCCGACGGGTCACGCAGATAGGCGAGATAGAGCCTGCCGGTGGTGCCGTCGCGCACTCCGGGCGGGTCCTCGCAGGTCGTGCCGCCGTTGGCCAGGCCCGCCGCGTGCCAGGCGTCCGCGGCCTCCGCACTCGCCGCCGCGAAACCGATGGTGCTGCCGTTGCCGTGGCTGGCCGGCTTGCCGTCGATGGGCGGGGTGATGGCGAAAATACCGCCGTCGGCGAAGTAGAAGCAGCGCCCTTTGGGATCCATCGTGCCCGGGGCGTGTCCGAGCGCGCCGAGGACGGCGTCGTAGAACCGCTTCGATGCGTCCATATCGCTTGCGCCGAGCATGACGTGACTGAACATGGGTGCTCTCCTCTCTAGGTTGTGATGCGTTGTGCGGTCAGCCGCCGAGCTTGCTGCCGTGGTCGGCTATCCATGCGTTCAGGGCCGCTTCGGCGCCCGGGGCCATCTCGTCCCGAAGCAGTTTGATCCGGTCGCCGTCGAACACGGCGTTCTCGTGGCCGGAGATGACGAGGTCCGGACACCCGGTCTTGGTGTAGGTGACCTTCCAGTCCATGTGGACCGTGTTGCCCTCAGTCGTGGGCGCGTCGAAGTCAACGGTACGGCTGTCCATCTGCCGGTCGAGACCGTCGACGCTGCCGCGCAGCATCTCGAGGGTAGCCGTCCGGCCGTCCGCACGCTGGTCGCCGAACTGATAGCTGGCATCCTCGGTGAAAAACGCTTCGAGGCGTGACCAGTCGTCGTCCTCGTAGGTTTTCTCGAAAGCTTCGGCGTACTCCAGGAAGCGCTTGATCAGATCCATGGTGACGTTCCGGCGGCGCGTCGAGCGATGCCAAGCTTATAGCAGGATCGAGCAGCGAATGGCAGCAACGCTCAGAGCCCCTGACCGTGGGTCTTGACGACCTGAATGTCGTGCGATTCGCATTCGTCCGGGTCGGGTGGCTGCCACGCCCGGTTGGCGAACTCGAAGGTCGCGTCGTCCACTTCCATGCGGAAGGTGTGGCCCCGCTGCTGATTGCGGTCCCGCACGCGCTGCCGGCGGACTTCCTCGGGGGCGTCCACCAGGTAGACCCGCAGCGCATAGCCGGTGCCGTCGACGCGCCGATAAAACGCCTCCCGGTCCGCGGCCTGCACGAGCCCCAGCTCGAGAACCGCATCCGTTCCCGATTCGATCAGCCCACGGGTGACGTCCCAGATCTGCCGGATGCAGCGATCCTTGCGCTCGAGGTACCAGGGCAGGAACCCGTCGTCCGGCCTGTCCGGACGAAACAGGGTCACCATCCATTCGTCGAGGTTCAGATGCACGGCCCGGTGGCGCAGCGAGAGCGCGGCCGCCAGCGTGGATTTCCCGGCACCGACGGGACCTTCGATGAGATGAATGAGCGCCACGATGGTCTCCTGCTCCGCCATTGAAGAGCAGCCAGCCTAAGGCGTTTGTGACCTGCCGGTCAGTCTGCTAACTTGTTCGATCCTGTGTCGTGGGCCGAAGCCCGGTCTACGGCGATCTCCGCTGCCCGTCGAAGCTGGCCATCTCCACGGTGCTTGCCACACCCAGCGATATCGACCCAGGCAAGGTCGGTCCCGTCAGTCCTCCATCTGTACGACGCGGTCCTCGGCGATGCGCTCGCCGATCATGAGGTAGCGGAAGACCGCGGGGCCGTCGTTGCAGAGGCAGTGGGGGGCTGCCTGGCCCGCGGGAAAGCAGACGTAGGAACCGGGAACCAGCGGGTAGCGGTCGTCGCCGAGATGGAGGGTGGCGTGACCGTCGAGCACGTACAGGTGCTCTTCCTCTTTCGTGTGGTAGTGGGCCGGCCTGGTGTTCGAGCCGGGCGCCAGCTCGAGCACGCCGACTCCCAGCTTCGATGCGCCTCCGACGTCGCACAATGCCCACCCGCGGAGCTCCCGGTCGGTCCCGGCATACCAGACTTCGGGCTCGATCTCGCTCAGGTGGATCGGTCGTTTCGGTGTCATGTCAGCGGCCCGTAATCCGTGATTCCCTGATGTTCCCACCGGTGGTGATCGATGGGTAGCCGGCGGGCGGTGGGTATGCGGTAGTCTCGTTCGATTCGACGGCTTCATCGCCGGCCACGAGGAAGGAGCAACGCAGATGTCCCACACCAGATTCGAGCTGTGCTACTGGCCGATTCCCTTCCGCGGTTGTTTCGTCAGCTATCTGTTCGCGTATCGTGATGTTCCGCTGTCCGAGGAGTCGGATTTCGAGCAGATCGAAGCGCTGATCAGCCGCCATCCTGCTGAGCAGGAGGTGCCCTTCATGGGGCCGCCGGTCCTGCATGATCACGAATCCGCTCGCACCCTCAGCCAGATGCCGGCCATCGTGCTCTATGTCTCGAGGGAGCTCGACCTCCTGCCCGACGATCCGTTCGAACTGGCCATGAGCATGAAGGTGCTCATGGACTGCAACGACGTGCTGATGGAGATCTGTCGCTACAACGGTTCCTTCATGTGGAATCGGGAGGAATGGAAGCAGTTCCGTTCCCGGCGCCTTCCCCGCTGGATGCAGATCTTCGAGGCGTGTCTGGAGCGCGGCGTGATCGGCCGGGAAAGCGTGGGGTTCGCGGACATTGGCGTTTTCGCGCTGTTCGGAAACATGACCCGATGTCTCCCGGAACTCGAAACCGAGCTCGTCGAGCATGCGCCGGGTATCCATGCGCTCTGCCGGAGCATCGGCGCGCGGCCGTCGCTGGCACGGTACGTGGCGGCTGAGGAGCGCAAGTACGGCAACCTGTATTGCGGCGGTCAGATCGAGGAATCGATCCGCCGGATGTTGGAGCTGGATGCTGCGCGATGAGCTCCGTTCAGGGCGCTCGTTCGGTGCCGAGTGCTGACTCCAGCGCCGAGTCGAGCGCGGCCGTCACCTCGGTTCGGTACTGGCTGTAGCCGAATATCCACGCGCCAAGAACGAAGCCCGCCGCGAACAGTATGACGCCGTGGAACCAGTGGAGGTGGCGTCGGCGTCGCCACCGTCTGGGTGATTCGAGTCGTGGAGGCTGTGTAGCGAAAGGCATTGCCGGCTAGCCGCTCACCGGTTCATCAGCCGTTTCGAAGGCGCGCTCTGTCGCTTGGACGAGATTCTTCAGAAAGCCGATGGCTTTCTCGAGTTCTTCCTTCTTCACGGGGTGCCTGCCACAGGGTGCCTGCCATCAGCCTGCGTCAGACGTCGTTCGAGTCATGCTAGTCGACGACCTGGGAGGGGGCTTTCTTCAGTTCGAAGCTGCAGGTCTCCCATCCAGGAAGGCTCGCCGTGCGGCCATCCAGAATGTCCACCTCGACGGGGGCAGGCGCGCCATCGACGGAGTAGTTGAGAGGGGCGCGGCAGTAGACGTTTGCCTCTGTCATTTATGATCAGGAGGCGCCGGATGCAGGAAAACGGGTTGGAATGAGGTAGGAAAAAATACCGCATAGAAATCAATCCGTTAATGGCGCGCCCGACAGGATTCGAACCTGTGACCTTTGGCTCCGGAGGCCAACGCTCTATCCAGCTGAGCTACGGGCGCGAGGACCGATTCCGGGAGAGTCGAAGCGCGCAATTCTACGGGCGTCGGCGACGCAACTCCAGCCGGTTGGGTGGCTCGAGTCGCGCTCGGGAGAGCGCTCCTACGGGGGCGTGAGGGGTGGTGGAGGCGTGGGGGTGGTCATCTGGGGTCGCGGATGGTGACCGTGCCCTGGGCCACCGCGGCCAGGCGGCCGTCGTTCATCACGTCGATCCGTACCACGGCCTGGGTTCGACCCAGATTGACGATCTCCGCCCGCGCTTCCAGCGTACCCTGGCTCACCGGTGCCGTGAGGTTGATCTTGAATTCGGTGGTGGCCGCCCACTGGCCCTTCTTCATCGCCGGATAGCACACGCAGCCGAGCATGTGGTCGCAGAACGCCGACAGCACGCCGCCGTGCATGTTGCCGAAGGGGGTGATCAGCTCCTCGCGCACCTCGAGCCGGCCGGTCATGAAGCCGGGCCCGGCGTCGGTGAGCTCGAAGCCCAGGTACTCCGGCAGGCCGCCGCCGCCCTTGGGCGGGCCGAGAAAACGTCTGGCGATGCCGGCGTCGTAGGGAATTCCGGCGGCGCTTGTTTCGGACGTCGTATCGGACATGCTCAGCTCCCGAAGGTGTCGATGATGGCGTCGAGATTTTCCTGCACCCGCTCCGGCTTCATGCCGATGCTGGGGCTGTAGAGCAGCACCCGCTCGGCCAGACCGTCCCACTGCTTCAGCTGGTCGCGCACCTCGTCCGGGGTGCCGGCGATGGCGATCTCGTCGACCATTTCATCGCTCACCGCGTCGGCCATGGCCTTGAAGTCGCCCTGGCGGAAGGCGCTGGCAATGGTCTCGCCGGCAGACCTCCAGCCGTGGGGCTCGAGGATCGAGTGGTACAGGCGGGTGGTGTAGTAGAAGGCGATCTGGCGTCGGGCTTCCTCCCGCGCCTGGGCGGTGGTGTCCGCCACCGCCGTGACCACGTAGGGCCACAGCGCGCAGCGGCTGCCGTTGAGTTCCGGCAGCACCGCGTTGCGGATGTAGGTGCGGGTGAACACCGGATGGCCGATCAGCCCGTCGGCGCAGGCCGCCGCGGCGCGGATCATGCCGCGGTTCACGGCCGCCAGGCCGATGGGAATCTCCGGGCGCGCGGCCCGCGGCCGTGCGTAGGCCGGTATGTTCACCTGATAGTACCGTCCGTCGTAGCGCAGGCCGCCGCCCTTCTGGGCGGCGATGGCGGCGCGCACCAGGCCGATGGCGTCCTTGATCCGCGGCGCCGGCGGGGCGTCGAAGGGCATGGCGTACCAGTCCTTGTTCATCCGCTCGGTGCCGCTGCCGAGGCCGAGCACCATGCGCCCGCCCGAGATCTCGTCGATGTCCATGGCGGCGGAGGCGGCGAGCATGGGGCTGCGCATGAACGCGTAGGCGATGGCGCTGCCCACCTGCACCCGTTCGGTGGCGGCGGCCACGGCGGCCAGCCGCACCAGGCCGTTGGCGTTGAAGAACTCCGTGGTCCAGACGGAATCGAAGCCGGCCACCTCCGCGCGGCGGGCCGTTGCCGTCTGCCCGGCGATGGCCGGTGAGGCCAGGATCAGGCCGTAGCGCATCGCGTTTCTCCGTGCTTCAGGTCGGCGGTACCAGACAGCTGTGGATGGACGCCTGGTCCGGGATCTCCCGGGCCAGGGTGCGGATGGCGAGTTCGGCGTCCGAGAGGTCGAAGTCGTGGGTGTGCATCAGCTCGAGCGGCACCTTGCGCGATTCGATCAGCCGGATGGCAGCCCGGTAGCCGCTCGAGGTCACGCCGATGGCGCCTTTGATGTTGATCTCCTTCATCACCACCAGGTCGGAGACGAAGTTGTCCACGGCCTTGAAGCCTTTGACGCCGGCCAGCACCACGGTGCCGCCGGGGCGCACCATGGACAGGGCGTCGGCCACCGGCTTGGTGGCATAGGCGCTGACGTCGACCACCACGTCGGCGCCGCGGCCGTCGGTGAGTGCCTTGACCCGTTTCACCGCGTCCTCGTTGTCCACGTCGATGGTGTGGTCGGCGCCGAAGGTGCGGGCGAGGGCGAGCTTGTCGGCGTCGGCGGCGAGCCCGGTGACGATGAGGGTGCCGGCGCCGACGGCACGGCAGGCCACGACGCTCGCGAGTCCGCGCTGGCCGGGGCCGAGGATCACCACGGTGTCACCGGGCTGGGTGTCCGGCATCTCCACCGCCCAGCGGAAGCCGGCGCCGAGGGGATTGAACATCACCGCCAGCGCGGCGGGCAGACTCGCGTCGATGCGGTGCAGCACCGAGTGCGGATGCAGGTACATGTACTGGGCGTAGCCGCCCCAGAGCCCGGGCGCTTCGTCGAGCGGGATGTAGGAGTAGATCTTGCGGTGGTCGCACAGATGGTAGCTGCCGGTGAGGCACGGGCCGCAGTGGCGGCACGAGATCATCGTCTCCACCGCCACCCGGTCGCCGACGTCGACGTTCCAGCGCGCGGCGGCGCGGTCGCCGATGCGGACGATGCGGCCGAGGGGTTCGTGGCCGGGAATCACCGGCATCGGCGTACGCAGCTGACCCTCGAACTGCTCGTAGTCGCTGCCGCAGATGCCGCAGGCCTCGAGTTCCAGGATGGCGCTGTCGGCGTCGATGTCGGGGATGGGCACGTCACGGGGCTCGAGCTTGCGGATACCCGTCTGCACCATCGCGAAAGACGACTTTGGCAGCGTGCTCATTGGCAGATCGTGCCCTTGCTCAGTTCTCCGGCCGGTACCAGATCGGCGAGGTCCAGGCCATCTCGTGGATGATCTCGGGATAGGAGCCGTCGCTGCAGACCGCCGGCCGTTCGGCTTCGGGAATGCGCAGGCAGTCGTGCACGCTCCAGCGCGCGCTCGGGTTCTCCACCGCCCGCAGGTAGTAGTAGGCGGGCTGGGCCGGGTCGAACCCGTCGTCGCGGTAGACGGTGCACAGGGTGTCGTGACCCGAACTGCCCGTGCGCTTGCCCGTGCCGAGGTCGACGCCGGCATCACTGGCGCCGGCGCCGGCGATGTCGATCACTTCCGCTTGCTGGGCGCCGTCGGCGCCGACCCAGCCCTTGATCAGCTGCAGCCGTTCGAGGGGCGCGCCCTGCGGGTCGCGGGCCGCGTAGGCGACGAAAGTCGGTGCGCCGCCCTGCGGGGCCGCCGCGAGGTCACCGCCCATGGGCACGCCGTCGGCGTAGCCGCGCTCGACCATGTCGGCCTGGTTGCAGAGGTCCCCGGAGAAATTCCACCCGGCGAAGAAGCGCGGCACGATGCGCGGGCCCGAGGTGCCGAACACCTCGCGTCGCAGCATCGCTTCGAAAATGGCGTCACGCGAGTTCTCCACCGCCCAAACCCCGGCGAGGCCGCCCGGGTTGCCGTCGATTCCGCTGGTCAGCAGCCCCGGCTGCAGCCGCTCCTGGGGAGTTGCCTCGCCGCTGACGTGGCCGCCCCAGTCGTCTTCGGCGACCGCGCCCGGGGTGGAGGCATGGGTGTCGGTGGAAGCGATGATGCCGAGCTTCACCGGGTTGGCGCCGAGTTCCGCCTCCTCGGCGAGACCGGCGAGCAGCCCGGAGCGCATGAAGTCGGTCTTGTGCACGCAGCCGGCGCCGAGCATGCCGTTGCTGCCGATCTCGCCGGGCTCGCACTCGCGGGTGACTTCGGTCGTCTGGCCGACGCCGATGGAGCCGTCGTCCTCGACCACGGTGACGGCATACTCCTCGTTGCGGCCCATGAACCGCACCTGCTCCACGTCGCACAGCTCGTCCGGCGCGCTCAGCACCGAGGTCAGGCCGTTGATGCACTCCGAACCACCCTTGTGCTGGAAGATCTCCATGATCGGCTCGCGGCGCAGCCGCTGCTCGGCGTAGGCGCGGCGGTTGGCGACGCCGGGCTCGATGGCGGTGTAGGGCGCCATGCGGCCGTTCGCCAGATTGGAGTTGTGGGGAATGGTCAGGTAGTCGCAGTCGTCCGTGCAGGCGTCGTCGAGCTGGTTCCACAGCAGGCTGTCCGCGGGCGCGTCGATGTAGGAGACCGGCCGGCTCGGCACGCTGCCGTTGCGGAAGATCACGTTGCGGTGCAGGTTCGAGGTGCCCGGGGTGCCGGTGTACTCGTAGCCGACGAAGCTGGTGAAGGTGCACGCGCTGCTGCGGTCGTAGGCGTCTTCCGCGGCTTCGACGATGCGCTGCCACGGCTCCTCCGCCCAGTCGCGGCAGAGGGCGCCGTCGTCGCCGCACAGCTGCGGGATCCGTGCCGGGGTCTCGGTGGTGATCACGGTGCCGAGCATGCGCATGCCCAGACGCTGATCGGACCGGTACTGCTGGCAGAACTCGCTCCCGTAGCGCGGCGACTCCGGGGTCCGGCACAGGGCCCGCTCGCCGAGGAACTCGCCGTGGTCGGTGACGGCGAGGAAATCGAGCGGCCGGTCGATGGACTTGCTGCCCGCGGGCTGGCCGGCGTCGTCCAGCGGCCAGAACGCGATGGCCTCGCCCTGGGCGAAGCGATGCGCGTCCGCCGGCGTGGTGCCGATGCTGTTCGCCGCGGCGTCGAAGGAGAAGCTGGTGTGGACATGCACGTCGCCGAACAGCGGCATGCGCTGCTCCGAATAGTCGGCGCAGGGTTCGCGGGTTTCGCTGTAGGTCACCATGCGTTCGGCGGGTTCCGCCGCCGGCGCGGCCGTCTCGGGCGCGGTCGCCGCCGGGCCGTTGGTGGTGTCGGTCTCGCCGCTGCAGCCGGCCAGCGTGGCGAGCGTGGCGAGCATGGCGAGTGCGAGCGTGCTGGACGCGGCGCGATTCGTGAAACGCATGTCGGTCTCCCCCCAGAGCCTTGGTGCTTCGACAGTCTACCCCATCGCACGGCATCGTCATGCGCGAAGTGGACTCAGCGTGGTGGCGGCTCGACGGTTTCCTCGAGCGCCGCATGGGCTTGCGCCCGGTGGCCGGGGCGGATGTGGTTGCCCAGGGTCCGCAGTGCCGCCATCAGCACCGCCGCGTCGTCGGTGTAGCCGAGTCCGGCGATGACATCGGGGATCATGTCCGCGGGCATCACGAAGTAGGTAAGCGCTGCGAACAGGCCGGCGCGCACGCGCAGCGGCGTCGCCGGATCCAGCGCTGCGTAGTAGGCGGCCAGCAGGTCCTCGGCGAACGGCAGCCGCGCCGCGACCCGACGGAACTTCGGCCAGAAACCGGCCTTCACCCGCTCGCGGTTGCGGGCGTAGCGCGCTGGATCGGGCGCGTCGTCGGCTTCGGAATCCCCGTCGGACATCAGGCGCCGCCAGCGTAGCGGGTGAGGTCCAGGCGGTGGCGCAGGTTGCGGATCGGCACGCCGGCGAACTCGCGCTCGTCGACGGCGCCGTCGGTTCGCCAGCCGTTGCGCCGATACACGCCCAGCGCGCGCTCGTTGCGCGCCTCGGTCCACAGCACCGCATCGCGGAAGCCCTCGCAGAGCAGGCGCCAGGTGGCGCGCTCCAGCAGGCGTCGTCCGCTGCCGTTGCCCCAGGCCCGGGGATGGGTGTACAGCAGGTCGATCTCGCCGCTGGCGCCATCGTCGTTCGCCGTCCAGCAGACGAACGAGAGCACGCCGACGGCATCTTCGGTGACCAGAAAACGCGCCCCGGCCGTGGCGATACGTTGCGCCCACAGCGCGTCGGTCTGACGCTCGATGGCCGAGCCGAGAAATCCGCTCCAGGCGGCTACCGCCGCCTGATGGAACACATCGGCGACGGCCGCGGCATCGTCGTTTTGTGCTTCCCGCGTGAGCAGGCCGCCGCGCTGAATTCTCCAGCCGCCGTCCGCTTCGATCAGCGTCTCATCGTCCCACAGCGGCGTCAGCGCCTGCGGCGTGTGTTTGCCGGCGCCGACCCTGAGGGCGGCCTGTCGATGCCGGGCGTTTCGTTCCGGCTGCCCGTGATGGGGCAGCACCAGGGTGTCGGTGAGGGCGAGCCCGGTGAGGTCCTGATCCGCCGCCGGCGCGAACGGGCTGGTCAGGCGGATCGGGCTCAGGTCCGGGCCGCAGACGATGGCGCCGGCGCTCTGCCCGGCGATGGGCAGACCCCGGGCGGCGACCAGCAGCCGGTCGGCACCCGATCGCCTGAGGTCCCCGAGCAGCCGGAACGGATCGCCGCCGGTCATCACCACCGCCGCGGCGCGGCGCAGCGGCGTGAGATCGCCGCCGCCGACGTCCACCACGTCAGCGCTGCGCCCGCCGGCGCGGAGTTCGTCGAGCGCCATCGCGAGGATGCCGGCGTGGTCGTCGAGGCCGCGGCCGGCGTTGTCGACGATCACCACGGGGCCGTCGGCCCGCTGATCGTCGAGCCAGGGATTCAGCGCATCGAAGCCGAAGGCCGTCAGCAGCAGCGACACGCGCGCCTCACCGGCCGACCAGCGATCGCAGCGCCTCGAGGTGCTTGCTGTCCCAGCCGCGTTCGTAGCCTTCCAGCTCGTCGGCGGCGTCCGCGCCCAGGCGTTCGAAGCCGTGGTGAAACAGTTCCACCAGGGTGCCGTCGTAGATCGGCGTCAGGCGCAGCGTCCAGAAGGTGGGCACCGGCCAGTCGTCTGGCGGGTTCCAGTTGATCTCGAAGCTGAGCTCGCGCTCCGGTTCCATCACCAGCACCGGGCCGCCGAAGTAGCACAGCGTGCCGTCGATCTCGACGCTGAACTCGACCTCGCCGTCCACCCAGGGTTCGAAGGCGTCGAGGCGGTGGCCGAGGCCGAGCCAGGCCTCGATGTGCTCGAAGCTGGCGAACTCCTGCCAGACCCGTTCCGGCGGCGCCTCGATGAGGATGCTGCGGCGCACGTTCAGGGTGCCGATGGTCAGACCCATGACCGCCTCCTCATTGCTTCTACCCCGGCTCTACCCCGGGCCTGGCGTCAGGGACTGGCGTCCAATGCCAGATTGGCCTGCTGGCGGATATAGTGCCGCAGCGCTTCGAGATGTGCATCCGTCAGCCCCTCGAACGACGGCATGCCCATGGGGCGGCGCGCGCCGCTGCGGACCACCTCGGCGAACGCCTTGGCGTCCAGGGCTGTCGGTGAGGCGCGCAGATCCGGGGACATGCCGCCGGAGATGGCGCCGTCGCCGTGGCAGAAGAAGCACTGGCCGTAGACGTCCTTGCCGTGTTCTGCCTTGGCGGACTGTACCTCGAAGAACGGTGCCTCCAGCGGTTGCGGCACCAGGGGCGACGGCTGTGACGGTAACTGCGCCTTGCCCTCCAGAGAGAACACCACCAGGCGCCGGGTCTGGCGGCCGTAGCTCCAGCCGAGTGCGCCGGCGTCGGCGCCGCCGAGTGCCGCGAACGCGCCTCCCCAGCCCACCAGCAGCGCCACGAACTGGCGGCCGTCGAGGGCATAGGTGATCGGCGGCGCGGCGATGCCGGCGCCGAGCGGCATGCGCCACAGTTCCTTGCCGGTGCGCGCGTCGTAGGCGACGAAGTCGCCGTCGGCGCGGCCGGCGAACACGAGATTGCCCGCCGTCGTCAGAGTGCCCGGGTTCCAGGCCACCGGCAGATCCACCTCCCAGACCTGGCGCTGGTTCACCGGATCCCAGGCCTGCAGCGAGCCACGGATGCCGTCGCTGCGGTGTCCGGCCAGGCTCCAGCCGACCCCGGTGCCCTCTGTGGGTACGGTGGCCAGCCAGTCGGCGGGCTGCCAGGTCTGCAGATTCACTGCCGTGTCGTCGTAGCGGTAGCGCTGATGGATGGTGGGAAAGTAGGCGAACCCGGTCCTGGGATTGAAGGACATGGACGGCCAGTTGTGGGCCCCCAGCGGCCCCGGGCTGATCACCGCTTCGCCGCTTTCGTAGCGGGCGCCGGGCACTTCCACCGGGCGTCCCGTGGCCATGTCGATGTGGCTGGCCCAGTTGACCTCGGCGAACTTCTCCGCCGAGACCAGCTTCCCGGTTGCACGGTCGATGACGTAGAAGAAGCCGTTCTTCGGCGCGTGCATGAGGGCCTTGACCGGCTTGCCGTCGATCTTCAGGTCGGCGAGCACGATATCCATGTTGGAGTTGTAGTCCCAGGTCTCTCCCGGAGTGGTCTGGTAGTGCCAGCGGTAGGCGCCGGTGTCCGGATCCAGCGCCACAACGGAACACAGAAACAGGTTGTCGCCGCCGCCCGGACTGCGGATCTTGCGGTTCCACGGCGCGCCGTTGCCGGTGCCGATGTACACCGCGTCGAACTCGGGGTCGTAGGTGAAGCCGTGCCATGCGTTGCCGCCGCCGCCCATCTTCCACCACTCGCCGGTCCAGGTCTTGGCGGCCATCTCCATGGCCGGGCTCTCGAAACCGTCGGCGGGATTGCCGGGGACGATGTAGAAACGCCAGGCCTGTTTGCCCGTGGCGGCGTCGTAGGCGGTGACGTAGCCGCGCGACGGCCCGTTCTCGGTGCCGCCGTTGCCCACCAGTACCTTGTCCTTGAACACCTTCGGCGCGCCGGTGATGTACACGGCCTGCTTCGGGTCGAGGGTCATCACGCTCCATTGTTCGGCGCCGGTGGCGGCGTCCAGGGCGATGAGCCGGCCGTCCACCGTGGCGACATAAACGCGGCCTTTCCACAGGGCGACCCCGCGGCTGCCGTGCAGGAACGCCACCCGCAGGCGGTCGCCGGCGACCTCGGCCACCCGCGGGTCGTATTGCCAGAGCAGTTTTCCGGTGCGCGCATCCACGGCGCGGACGATGTTTTTGGATCCGGAGAAATACATCACCCCGTCGGCCACCAGCGGTGTCGCCACCAGGCCGACTGCGCCGGGCAGGTCGAGATACCAGTCGGGTTTCAGCGCGGCAACGCTGCCGGTATGAATCTGATCGAGAGGACTGAAACGCTGCTCGCTGTGGGTACGGCCGTAGGCGAGCCACTCGCTGGTGTTCGACTCGTCGGCGATGGCCGCATCGTCAATGCTGCGGACGTCGGCGTCCGCGCCGGCGACGCACAGGAGTAAGGGAAGGATGGCGGGAAGGAGCGGAATACGCATGGCAGATCTCCGTCGAGTCCGTTTCGTGGATCCGCGGGGACTCGATCTGAACGTCTGCACGGCAGCGGTCTTTCGTATTGGCGACGACAACGGCGTCGCCGACTCCGCAGCTCACTGCGACCGTACCTTCTACCCCGTGCGACTCACCCTACGCCGCTCGATTCGGTCTGACAACCGGTCCGACGCTCAGCTCCACCCGGCGGCGCTGAGCGGCATGCGCCGGACCCGCTCGCCGCTCGCCGCGAAGATCGCGTTGCCCACCGCCGGCGCCAGCGGCGGCAGCGCCGGCTCGCCGAGGCCGGTGGGCGGGAAATCGCTCTCGATGAAGTGCACGTCCACGGCGGGCGCCCGGGGAATGCGCAGCAGCGGATAATGGTGGAAGTTGAGCTCCTGGGCGCGCCCGCGCTCGAACGTGATGCGCTGACCGAGCATGACGCTGAGCCCGTCGATCACCGATCCTTCGACCTGGTTTTCGGCGCCGGAGAGATTGACGATCGGACCGACGTCGGCGGCGACGGTCACCCGGTGAACGTTGACCTGCTTGTTGGGCCCGATGCTGACCTCGGCGACCTCGGCCACGTGACCGGCGTGGCTGAAGTAGAACGCGATGCCGAGCGCGTGACCGTCGGGCAGCGGAGCGCCCCAGCCGGCTTCGCCTGCGGCCCTGCGGATGACGCCGGCGGCCCGGCCGGTGTGCAGCGCGTAGGCGTTGTCCTCGTCGAGCCAGCGTGGCTCGCCGAGCAGTTCCAGGAGGAACTCCACGTGGTCGCGGCCGGCGGCCACCGACAGCTCGTGGAGAAAACACTGGTGGGCGAAGGCGATCACGTTGGAACCCGGCGCGCGCAGGTAGCCGCACGGCGTCTGCCACGGCAGCAGGCTCTGGGTGATGCGGTAGTTCGGCACGAACGGCCCCGGATCGATGTCACCGCGGATGCCGCCGCCGGCGACCGGCTTGTCGCCGTCGTGGCTGAAGCTGATGAAGTGGTTGACCCAGGCGGTGAGCCTGCCGCCGGCATCCAGCGCCCCGCGCAGGGCGTGGAAGCCACCGGCCCGGTAGAAATCGTGGGCCATGTCGTCTTCGCGCTTCCAGGTGAGCTTTACCGGTCGATCCAGGCGTCGGGCGATGGCAGCCGCCTCGATCACCGGGTCGTTCATCAGCCGGCGGCCGAAGCCACCGCCCGCCCGGGCCTGGTGCAGGACCACGTTGTCGGCCTCGAGCCCGAGCACCTTGGCCACGGCGGCTTCGGCCTGCTGGGGAGTCTGGGTGGGTGCCCACAACTCCATCGTGCCGTCGTGGAACCAGGCGGTAGTGTTCTGGGGCTCGAGCTGGGCGTGACTGACGAACGCGTACTGGTAGAAGCCCGCCACGGTCTGCGCAGCGTCTTCGAAAGCGTCGTCGACGTCGCCGCGCGCGACGATCTCCTCCTTGCCGATAGCCTCTGCCAGCTCCCGGGCCCGGGTCTGGGCCTGGCTCCAGCTGTCTTTCGCGGCCCGGCTTTCGTCCCACTCCACCTCGAGCACTTCGCGGGCCTGAAATGCGCACCAGGTATCTACGGCGACGATGGCCACGCCGGCGCCGAGCTCGGTGGGCACGCCGTTGCCCTCGAGCACGAAGGCGTCGACCACGCCCGGCTGCAGCCGCACCACGTCCAGGTTGGCGGACTTCACCGTGCCGCCGGAGGCCGGGCACTTCACGTAGGTGGCATGGAGCAGATCCGGCAGCCGGGTGTCGATGCCGAACAGCGCCTCGCCGGTGACCAGCGCGCGGTTGTCGACGCCGCCCACGCGGCGGCCGAGCAGGGTGAATTCGCTCGGGTCCTGCAGTTCGACGGCTTCCGGATCCGGCAGAGGCAGCTGGGCTGCGGTGGCGGCCAGTTCGAGATAAGACACCGTGCGGCCCGTGAGGGTGTGGATCGCCGAGCTGTCACGGGTGGCGATCTCCGCTTCGTCCACCTCCCAGCGCAATGCCGCCGCGCTGACGAGCATCTGGCGGGCCATGGCGCCGGCCTTGCGCAGCGGCATCCAGCCGCCGGGAATCGACCGCGAGCCGCCAGCCACCTGGCCCTGGTACTGGTCGGGGTCGATGTCGGCCTGGATGACGGTGACGTCCTCCCAGGCGGCGTCCAGTTCCTCCGCGACGATCATCGGCAGCGAGGTCTTCACCCCCTGACCGATCTCCGGCGCCGGGGCGAAGATGAAGATGCCGTTTTCGGAAATCTGCACGTAGGCGTTGGGCCGGAACTCGCTCGTCGGCGTGATGGCCGTGGACTGCCCCGTCGGCTGCTCCGGCGAGCAGCCGACGGAGACGCCGAGCATCAGGCCGCCGCCCGCAAGTCCGGTGAGCCGCAGGAAGCTGCGCCGGTCGAGCTTGCTGATGCCCAGGGCGGCGCCGTTGCCAGGACTACGCTTCATCTGCCATTCCTCCGGCCGCGCTCCGGCCCGCCGCACTCTGCACCGCGCTGCGGATGCGGTTGTAGGTACCACAGCGGCACAGGCTCGGCGCCAGCGCCGCGTCCACCTCTTCGGCGCTCGGCTGCGGGTTGTCGGCGAGCAGGGCGGCGGCGCGCATGAGCTGGCCGGACTGACAGTAGCCGCACTGCGGCACGTCGTGATCGATCCACGCCTGCTGCAGGGGATGCAGATTGCCGTCGCCGTCGGCAAGACCTTCGACGGTGGTGATGCGCCGGCCTTCCAGGGCGGCTGCCGGCACCGAACAGGCGAACGCCGGGGAGCCGTCGATGTGCACGGTGCACGCCCCGCACTGGGCGATGCCGCAGCCGAACTTGGTGCCCATCATCCCCAGATGGTCGCGCAGCACCCACAGCAGCGGGGTGTCGTCGCGCACGACGTCGACCTCGTGGTCGCGGCCGTTGATGTTCAGCAGCATGGCGGTCTCCGGGGTTTCGTGACGCCGGCGATGTTATCTCAGCCGGCGGGCGATCTCAGCCGCCGGCGCTCTCGTCGTCACATACTGGCACTAATGACGGGCTATGATGGTCGAAGTGTCTTGCCGCAGTTTCTTGCCTCAGTTTGAGAAGTACCCCCAGCAGTAGCGGAGCGCGCATGCCGTCGACCACTCCGGGACCCCGGCCACAGAGCCTGGGTGAGGAAATCGCCAACGCGGTGAGTCACGGCGCCGGCGCCGTGCTGGCCGTGGCCGCCATCCCGGTGCTGCTGGTGGACGCCGTGAGCGGCGGCGGCCCGGCGGTGGAGGTATTCGCCGTGGCCGTGTTCGGCGCGACGATGCTGCTGATGTATCTGGCGTCCACGCTCTACCACGCCCTGCCAGCCCCGCGGCACTCCCCGGACGAGCTGCGCGGCGGTGCCAAGGAAGTGTTCCGGGTGCTCGATCACTCGGCCATCTACCTGCTCATTGCCGGGTCCTACACGCCGTTCGCTCTGGGGGTGTTCCGCGACGACTGGGGCTGGCCGATGTTCGCCCTGGTGTGGGCGCTGGCCGCCGCCGGGGTTCTGCTCAAGTGTCTGGCACGGGCGAAGCATCCGGTGCTGTCCACGGCCCTTTACCTGGCCATGGGCTGGATGGTGATCGTCGCCTCGGGGCCGTTGTTCACGGAACTGCCGCGCGCCGGGCTCGCCTGGCTCGCCGCCGGCGGCATCACCTATACCCTCGGCGTGGTGTTCTTCGTTTTCGACGATCAGCTGCGCTACGCCCATTTCGCCTGGCACCTGTTCGTGCTCGGCGGCACCGCCTGTCACTTCGTCGCGGTGCTCGGCTACGCCTAGCGGCCCCGCCTGACCGGCCGTACCTGACCGGCCGTACCTGCAAAGGATCGCCCGTGTGCCCCATAATGGGCGCCACCCAGTCACCAGACCCTCAGTCGAGAGTCGGAACGAGAGGCACACGTGAGCGATTTCGAGAAACAGCAGAAGAAGATGGCCAGCGCCAGTGGATTCATCGCTGCCCTGGATCAGAGTGGCGGCAGCACTCCGAAAGCCCTGGGGCTGTACGGCGTGTCCGAGGACGCCTGGTCGAACGAGGACGAGATGTTCGATCTGGTCCATCAGATGCGCACCCGCATCATCACCAGCCCGGCATTCACCGGCGAGCGCATCCTCGGTGCCATCCTGTTCGAGAACACCATGGATCGCGAGATCGAGGGCCAGCCGACGGCCGAGTACCTGTGGGACGTCAAGCACGTGGTGCCGATTCTCAAGGTCGACAAGGGGCTGGCGGACGAGAAGGACGGCGTGCAGGTGATGAAACCCATGCCGCATCTGGACGATCTGCTCGCCCGGGCCAAAGAGAACGGCATCTTCGGCACGAAGATGCGTTCGGTGATCAAGCAGGCGAGCCCGACGGGCATCGCCGCGGTGGTGGACCAGCAGTTCGAGTTCGCCCGACGCATCATCGCCGCCGGCCTGGTGCCCATCGTCGAGCCGGAAGTCGACATCAAGTGCCCGGACAAGGCGGAGGCGGAGACCCTGCTGAAAGCCGAACTCATCAAGCACCTCGATCGCCTCGGTGACGGCGACAAGGTGATGCTCAAGCTCACCCTGCCGGAACGGAAGAATTTCTACGGCGACCTGATCGCCCATCCGAACACGCTGCGGGTCGTGGCGCTGTCCGGCGGTTACTCGCGTGAGGAAGCCAATGCCCGGCTGGCGGAGCAGAACGGCATGGTGGCGAGCTTCTCCCGGGCGCTCACCGAAGGGCTGGTGAAGCAGCAGACGGACAGCGAGTTCAACGGCATGCTCGACGCTTCGATTCAGAGCATCTTCGACGCTTCCCGCACCTAAGCGGCCGGTGGTGCCGGCGCCTCGATCCGAGCGCGCGCGTGGCTGGTCCGCCGGCATCCATGGCGCTCGATTCGGTTGGCGCTGGCTGGCCGCGCTCGGCCTCCTCGCCTTCGCGCTCGGCGGCCTGAGTTCCGGCGTCAGCCTGTCCGAACGCCCCGACGTCGGCGAGACCGGCTGGCTGATCATGACCTACTACAGCCTCGGGCTGTTCGTGTTCGGCGGCCTCGACGTGGGCTTTCCGGTGGGCGGACCTTTGTTCGGCCGCGGGTTGCTCTGGGTCGCCTACTTCGGCGCGCCGCTGCTCACCGCGTCGGCGGTGATCGAAGCGGTCATGCGCGTCATGACCCGGGATCGCTGGCAGCTGCGGCGTCTTTCGGGTCACGTCATCATCGTCGGGGCCGGCAGCCTCACCCTCACCTACCTGCGGGTGCTGCGGCGCAAACGCCCGGACGTCGCCGTGGTCGTGCTGGTGGAATCCATCGAGACCACGCGCCGGCAGGAGCTCGAGGAGGGCTTCGGCGTGAAGGTGGTGGTGGGCGACCCGACCCACGAGTTCATGCTGCGCCTGCTGCGGCTGCGCCGCGCCAGCCGCGTGGTGCTGCTGCCCGACGACAACTTCCTCGCCTTCGAAGCCGCCAGCAAGATGCTGCGTCTCTATCCGGGTCTCGAGGCGCGCATCGTCCTGCACAGCCACAATCTGCGTTTTCTGCGCACCATGCAGGAGACGGCCGTGGGCCGCCGCTGCACCGGCTTCAACAGCTACCATCTGGCCGCCGCCGGCCTGGTCCGCGACTACCTGCTGCAGCACTTCCAGCAGACGGGGGCGAAGGACGTGGTGGTACTGGCCGGGTTCGGCCGCTTCGGCCAGACCATTCTCGAGGAGCTGCAGGTTCATGCCGCCGGCGAGATCAGCACCGTGGGCCTGATCGATCTCGACGCCGAGCGACGGGTGCTCGTGGTGCACGAGCAGGGGCATCTGTCGGACGACTACCGGCGGGTGGTGGTCCAGGGCAACGTCGGCCACCCCGAGGTGTGGCGCAAGCTCGCCGAATCCGTGGATCTCGGCCACAGCCAGCCGACGGTGATCCTCGGCACCGGCAGCCCGGAGGAGAACCTGCGCGCGGCCATGTGGGTGAAACGGACCTGGCCGAACGCGCTGGTGTTCGCCCGCACCAACGACGTGTCGGTGTTCGCCACCGACGTCGGCCGTGAGCACGACATCAACAGCATCAGCATCACCCAGCTGGTCGAGGACAACCTGCCGGAAGCGTGGCTGGGGTAGCCGCTCGGCCATCGGCCGGCTGCACCGGAAGCTCGCAGAAGTGCCTGTGGAGGACGTCGATGATGTCCAGCGCCGGCCCCGGCGCGACGCGGTAGTACACGGTCTGGGACGCCCGCCGCGTGGTCACCAGGCCGTCGTCGCGCAGCACTTTCAGGTGCTGGGACAGGGCGGACTGCGACAGCGGGATCCGGGCGTTGAGCTCGCCGACCGAGTACTCGCCGTCGTTCAGGAGGCACAGAATCTGCAGCCGATGCGGATTGGCCAGTGCCCGCAGAAACTGCGCGGCGGAGTCGGCGTGCTCTTCCATGGAGTCAGGATCCGGTAGCCCGTTGGGGTCGACCATAGGTAATATCACCTAGTGCTAATTAAGAAAAATCTAATGTACTGTATGACCGCAGCTTAGTCGACGGCCCCAGCGGGGGCAAGGAGAGACACATGGCACGGATCATCGTAGTGGGCGCCGGCGTCGGCGGCATGCCGGCGGCGTACGATCTCAAAAAGTCCCTGGGCAAAGCCCACGAGGTCGTGCTCATCGGCACCTCCGAACACTTCCAGTTCACGCCGTCGAATCCCTGGGTGGCGGTGGGCTGGCGCGAGCCGGACCAGGTGCTGGTGCCGATCCGGCCGAACGTCGAGCGTCGCGGCATCCGCTTCATCGCCGAGCCGGTGGCGCGTATCGATGCGGCTCAGAACGTCGTGCACCTGGCCGGCGGCGAGGCCCTCGATTACGACTATCTGGTGATCGCGACGGGGCCGAGACTGGCGTTCGAGGAGATCCCCGGGCTGGGCCCGGAGGCCAACAGCCACAGCGTCTGCACCACGCCCCATGCCCAGGCGGCCGGAGACGCTTATCAGGCGTTCCTGAAGAATCCTGGACCGGTGGTGATCGGCGCGACCCAGGGTGCGAGCTGCTTCGGCCCCGCCTACGAGTTCGCCATGATCCTCGACACCGATCTGCGCCGGCGCAAGCTGCGCGATCGGGTGCCGATGACCTTCGTCACCAGCGAACCCTACATCGGGCACATGGGGCTGGGCGGCGTCGGCGACTCCAAGGGGCTGCTGGAGGCGGAGCTGCGCCAGCGCCACATCAAGTGGATCACCAATGCCAAAGTGCTGGAAGCAGGGCCGGACGCCGTCAAGGTCGCCGAGCACGATGCCCGGGGCGAGGTGCTGACGGAACACGAGGTGCCGACCTCGTTCACGATGTTCATCCCGCCGTTCAAGGGCGTGGACGCGGTGGCCGGCGTCGAGGGTCTGTGCAATCCGCGCGGTTTCGTGCTCATCGACGAGTACCAGCGCAATCCGACCTATCCGAACATCTATTCCGCCGGAGTGTGCGTGGCGATCCCGCCGGTGGAGGCGACCCCGGTGCCGACCGGCGCGCCGAAGACCGGCTACATGATCGAATCCATGGTCACCGCGATCGTCCATAACATCGAGGAGGCCATCGCCGGCAAGGCGCCGAGTCACCGCGCCACCTGGAATGCGATCTGCCTCGCCGACCTCGGTGACGACGGCGTGGCCTTCGTGGCGCTGCCGCAGATTCCGCCGCGCAACGTCACCTGGGCCAGGCAGGGCAAATGGGTGCATCTGGCGAAGATCGCCTTCGAGAAGTACTTCATGCGCAAGATGCGCACCGGGAGCACCGAGCCGGTCTACGAGAAGTACGTGCTCAAAGCGCTCGGCATTCTGCGGCTGAAGAGCGGCGAGCACGCGCAGGCGGAGGAGCACGCATGAGGCGCTTTCTGCTGGCGGCGGCGCTGTCGGGGATGGTAGTGCCGGGTGCCGGAGCCGGCGTCGCCGACGATCGTCTCGACGAGTCGCGGGCCATTGCCCTCGAGTTCCAGAAGACTCTCGGTGGCGCGCTGAAGTTGGCCATGGCCGACGGTGGGCCGGTGAGCGCCATTTCGGTCTGCGCAGAGGTGGCGCCGGCCATCGCCGCACGGATGTCGGCGGAAACCGGCGCCACGGTCAGCCGAACCGCGCTGCGGGTGCGCAACCCGGAGAATGCTCCCGATGCGGACGCGGTCGAAGTGCTCGAGCAGTTCCGGGCGCGCATTGCCGCTGCGGAGCCGGGGCCCATCGAGCACCTCGGCCCGAACGGCGCAGGCGGCACGCGCTATCTGCGCGCGATCCCGCTCGATCCGCTCTGCGTCGCCTGCCACGGCGCCGTGCTGGCGCCGGACGTGGCGGCGGCGGTGGCGGCGCGCTATCCGGATGACCGCGCCACCGGCTTCGAGCCGGGCGAGCTGCGCGGCGCGTTTCTCATCGACTGGCCGGCGAGCGCGGAGACCGCGCCGTGATCCGCAGCTGCCCGCACTGCGGCAAAGGCAATCGGGTGCCGGCCAGGCATCTTGCGCACACCGGGCGCTGCGGCGCGTGCAGGCAACCGCTGCCGCCGCTGGCGCAACCGCTGGACGCCGACAGCGCGCTGTTCGACGAGGTGATCGGCCAGGCCGACGTGCCGGTGCTGGTGGATTTCTGGGCCGAGTGGTGCGGGCCCTGCAAGATGGCGGCGCCCGAGGTGGCCAAAGCGGCGGCCGCGCTGGCTGGCCGCGCCGTGGTTCTGAAAGTGGACTCTGATGCCCACGGTGCCCTGGCCGCGCGTTACGGCGTGCGCAGCATTCCCAACTTCGCCGTGTTCCGCGGCGGCAGGCTGGTCTGGCAGCAGGCCGGGCTGCTGCGTCAGCCGCAGCTCGAGCAGGCAGCCCTGCAGCACGCCTGAACACCAACCGTTTATTGAGGAGCAAGTCTTGAAGCCGATGAATTTCCCTGCCCGTCCCCTCGTCGCGGCGATGCTCGCGTTCGGCCTGATGGCGACGGCCAACGCCGGGTCCCAGGCCGCGGCAGCGGCGCCGCAGCCGGCCGCGCAGCACACCGAGCAGTCGACCCGGGAACAGGTTTCCGGCTGGCAGCTCATGACCCCGGAGGAACGCCTGGAGATGCAGGCCCGCATGCGCAGCGCGACTACGGCAGAGGAGCGCACGCGGATCCGCGCCGAGCACCATCAGCAGATGCAGGCCCGCGCGATGGAGCGCGGTGTCGAGCTGTCGGATGGGCCGCGCGGTCGCGAGCGAGGCAACGCACAGGGTCAGGGCATGGGCAACGGCGAAGGCGCCGGTGCCGGGAAAGGTCCGGGCCGCTAGGTGGGTCGAGCCGTTACCCGGTGGGGACTGATCGGTGTGGTCTGGGGGGCGCTGGCCGCCGAGGTCACCGCGGCCCCGCACGAGGAATCGCAGCATCCTCCGCTGCCGGTCGACCCGGCGCTGTCCCTCGGCGACGTGCTCAGCCATGCACTGTCCCGTTACCCCGCGGCCGGCGAGCTGGCGGCGCGCACCGATGAGGTCGATGCCTGGCAATCGCGCAGCGCCAGCGCGCTGGCGAACCGGCCGGCGCTGTCGTTCCGCTATCAGACCGACCGCTGGGGTGACGACGCCGGGCTGCGGGAATATGAGGGTGGCGTCGAGCTGCCGCTGTGGCGCTGGGGTGAGCGGCGGGCAGCGCGAAGCTATGCCGGCGCCATGGCGGTGGAAGCGGGCGCCGCCGCGCACGGCCTGCGCTGGCAGGTGGCCGGTCTGCTGCGGACCGCCGTGTGGAACGTTGCCGAGGCCGAACGGCACCTGGTGACCGCCGTTTCGGCATACGACGTCGCCGGGCGCCTCGCCGCCAGCGTGGCGCGCCGTCACGAGCTGGGCGACGTGTCGCTGGGCGACGTCCTGCTGGCTCGCAGCGCCCATCTGCAGGCTGAGACCGAGCTGCTCGATGTGCGTGCCTCGCTGCTCGACGCCCAGCGCAGCTACCGGGCTCTGACCGAGCTCGAGGCGCGTCCGGTCATCGAGGCTGAGGCGCAGAGTGCCGTGGCAGCCATCGTCAGCACGCATCCGGCGCTGGCACTGGTCGAAGCGCAGCTCGCCGGCGCCCGCGCGCGCCAGACGCTGGTGCGCGAGGGCACCGGAGGCTCGCCGACGTTGCTGATCGGCCCCCGTTGGGAGCGTCCGGCACTGGGCAGCGGCTACGACGACAGCATCGGGGTGACCTTGACCGTACCGCTGGCAGGCACTTCCCATTCGCGCACCGAGCTGGCGGCTTCGGGCCGCGAGGTGGCCGCCGCCGTGGCGCGTCGTGATCAGCTGCGCCGGATGCTGACGCTGGACCTGCATGAGGCCGAGCATGGTCTGGAGGTCGCACGAGAGAATCTGCAGACCGCCACCGAGCGCGCGGATCTGGCGCGCCGTCACGCCCGCATGGGTCGCCGTGCCTACGATCAGGGAGAAATGGATCTGATGGATCTGCTGAAGGTGGAGGAGGCCGCCATGGCCGCGCAGTGGCAGGCGGCCCGGCTGGACATCGAGGTGGGCCGGCAGATCGCCATGTACAACCAGGCCGTTGGAGAGATGCCATGAGCCGTCTGCCGGGCCGCATCGCCGCCGTGGGCCTGATCCTCGCGAGTTTACCGCTGGCGGCCGCGGAGCTGCTGTTGTCGCCGGTCGAGATCGACAACCTCGGTATCGAGCTGACGGCGCCGCAGCCGGCGGGGCGGGTTTCCGGCCCGACCGGGCGCGGCCGGGTGGTCATCCCGCCGACCGGTGAGTTCGTGGTGAGCGCGGCCCAGGCGGGTCTGCTGGTGCGTCTGCATGTGGCACCCGGGGATGCCGTGTCCCGGGGTCAGCTGCTGGCGGAGCTGCGCAGTCCAGGGTTTCTGGCGACGCAGCGCGAGTTCCTCGACGCCGTCGCGGCAGAGGCGCTGGCTCGCGTGCGTCTGGCGCGGGAAGAGCAGCTGTTCGTCGAAGGCATCGTCTCGCGGCGACGGCTGGAAGACGCTCGCGCGCTGTCTGCGTCGGCGGCCGCCGCCCTGGCGGAACACCGGCAGATGCTGCGCATCGGTGGACTCACGGCGAGCGATGTCGACGCGCTGGCGCGCGGTCGACGCCTGCTCGAGCTGATGCCGGTGCGTGCGCCCATCGACGGTGTGGTTCTCGATCTGCTGGCGACGGCAGGACACGGGGTCGACGTCACCGACCCGCTGTACCGGATTGGTGACGTGTCCACGCTGTGGCTCGAGATCGAGCTGCCCCAGGACCACGTCGACGAGGTCGCGGCCGGCATGGCGGTGATCGTCGACGGCGCGGAGTCGGTGCCTGCCCGGGTGCAATCCGTGGCGCGGGCGGTCGACCCGCAGACCCAGACGGTGACTGTACGCGCCGTGATCGACGGCGAAGATCATCGCCTGCGCGCCGGCCAGTTCGTGACGGCGCGCATCGGCGCTGAGGACGCCGCCGTCTGGCGCGACGGCGTCTGGTCGGTTCCCCTGGCCAGCGTGGTGCGCAGCGGCGCGGAGCACTTCGTGTTCGTGCGCAGCGAAGGCGGCTTCCTGGTGCGGCCGGTACAGAGCCTGGGTGCCGCCGGCGGCCGGGCGCTGGTGACCGGTGATCTGGATGCGGCCAGCCGATTGGCAACCAGCGGGGTCGCCGCGCTGAAGGCCTTCTGGTCCAGCCAGTCGGACGAGGATGCCTGATGCTCGAGGGCCTGGTTCAGTTCGCCCTCACCCAGCGGGTACTGGTGATGCTGCTGGCGTTGCTCGTGGTCGGCGGCGGCTACTACGCGTTTCGCGGGCTGCCTATCGATGCGTTTCCCGACGTCTCGCCCACCCAGGTGAAGATCATCGTGAAAGCGCCGGGCATGACGCCGGAAGAGGTGGAGAGCCGCATTACCGCGCCCATCGAGGTCGAACTGCTGGGCATTCCCAATCAGGTCATGTTGCGTTCGGTGGCCAAGTACGCGCTGTCGGACATCACCGTGGATTTCGCAGAGGGCACCGACATTTACTGGGCCCGCCAGCAGGTGGCGGAGCGGCTGGCCGGGGCGTGGGATACGTTGCCCGCGGACATCGAAGGTGGCATGGCACCCTTGACCACCCCGCTGGGTGAGATGTTCATGTTCACCGTGGATGGTGCCGGCAGCCTGACAGAACGGCGCACGCTGCTCGACTGGACCATCCGCCCTGCGCTGCGGACCGTACCCGGAGTTGCGGACGTCAATGCGCTCGGTGGTTTCGTGCGCAGCTTCGAAGTCGTGCCGGATCCGGTGCACATGGCGGCACGGGGCGTGGACCTGCTGATGCTGGAATCGGCGCTCACAGCCAACAACCGCAACGACGGTGCGGGTCGAATGAACGAGGGCGAAGAGACGCTGCTGGTGCGGTCGCAGGGCGGAATCAGCACCCTGGACGATGTGCGCGCCATCGTCGTCGACGCCCGCGGCGGCATGCCCATCACGGTGGCCGACGTTGCCGGCGTGGAGATCGGCGCGGTCACCCGATATGGTGCCGTGACTCAGAGCGGCGAATCCGAGGCCGTGCAGGGTCTCGTGCTCGGTCTTCGCGGTGCCAACGCGCGCGAGGTGGTGAACGGCGTACGGGCGAAGCTCGACGAGATCGCACCGGCTCTGCCGCCTGGGGTTTCGGTGAACGTCTTCTACGACCGCGGCGACCTGGTGCAGCGAGCGGTTGGCACCGTGGGACGTGCCCTGACCGAGGCCACCGTGCTGGTGATCGTGTTGCTGGTAGCGTTTCTCGGAAACCTGCGGGCCGCGCTGACGGTGGCGCTGGTTTTGCCGCTGGCGGCGCTGATGACCTTCATCCTCATGGGTCAGTTCGGCATGTCGGCCAATCTGATGAGCCTCGGCGGGCTGGCCATTGCCATCGGCATGCTGGTAGATGCGGCCGTCGTTGTGGTGGAGAACGTCACGACGCGGCTCGCCGACCGGGACGCGGCGGCAAGACTGCCCCGGCTGCACGTCATCTATCGGGCCGTACGCGAGGTGTCGGTACCCGTTGCTTCCGGCATCGGCATCATCATCATCGTGTTTCTTCCGCTCCTCACCCTGCAGGGTCTCGAGGGCAAGCTCTTCACGCCGGTGGCGCTCACCATCGTATTCGCTCTGGCCGGGTCGCTGCTGCTGTCGCTGACGGTGATCCCGGTGCTGGCGTCCTTCCTGCTGGGACAGGTATCACACGGTGAGCCGTGGTTGCCGCGTAAGCTGCGCGAGCTCTACGAGCCGGTCCTGCGCTGGTGCCTGAATCGCGGCGCTCTGGTGGCCGGTGTCGCCGTGGTCGCGCTGGTCCTCGCGGCGATCGCCTATCTGTTCATCGGCAAGACCTTCATGCCCACGATGGACGAGGGTGACATCATCGTGCAGCTGGAGAAGCTGCCTTCCATTACCCTCGACAAGTCCGTCGACTTCGACCTCCGGGTGGAACGGGCGATACTCGAGGCGGTACCCGAGGTGACACGTATCGTCGCCAGGGTAGGTTCCGACGAAATCGGAATGGATCCCATGGGACTCAACGAAACTGACATGTTCATGGTTCTCGCGCCGAAGTCGACCTGGCGCATGCACAGCAAAGAACAGCTGATCGCAGCGATACGTGACGTCCTCGACCGGTTTCCCGGTATCGCCTACGGCTTTACCCAGCCCATCGAGATGCGCGTGTCCGAGATGCTGACCGGCGTGCGCGGTGACGTGGCGGTCAAACTGTTCGGTCCGGAACTCGACGTGTTGAACGAGAAGGCCGCGGAGATTGCGGCCGTTCTGCGTACCGTGCGCGGCAGCGAGGACGTGTTCTCCAGCCAGAACGAAGGCGTCCAGTATCTGGAGCTGAACGTGAACCGGCTCGGTGCGGGCCGGCTGGATCTCGATGCCGAGACCCTCCAGCGAATTCTGCGTGGCCAGCTCGAAGGCGTGCCCCTTGGGATCGTTCAGGAGGGCGCGCGGCGGACGCCTCTGCTGGTGCGTGCCGGCATGGACGTTCGCGACTCCCCGGGATCGTTCCCCGATCTGCCCATCGTTCTGACCGACGGCTCCAGCGTGCCGTTGAACATGGTCGCCGAGGTGCGGCGCGTGGAAGGCGTGGTCGCCGTGGGTCGCGAGCGTGGTCAGCGCTTCACGGTGGTTCGCAGCAACGTCGCGGGTCGCGATCTGGTGGGATTCGTCGAGGATGCACAGGCCGCGGTGCGGGACAGCGTAGCGCTGCCGGCCGGCTACTACGTGGAGTGGGGCGGCCAGTTCGAAAACCAGCAGCGTGCCGCGGCGCGCCTTGGCATCGTGGTGCCGGTGTCGCTCGGGCTGATCTTTCTGCTGCTGTTCTCCACCTTCCGATCGGTTCGCCAGGCCCTGCTCGTGCTCAGCAACGTTCCGTTCGCGCTCATCGGCGGCGTGTTCGCGCTGCTGCTGACGGGTGAGTATCTGTCGGTTCCCGCGTCCGTTGGCTTCATCGCGCTGCTCGGTATTGCCGTGTTGAACGGCGTCGTCCTGGTCACCTACTTCAATCAGCTTCGCGAACGCGGCATGCCGCTCGCCGAGGTCGTCGTCGAGGGAGCTACCCGGCGGCTGCGGCCGGTCCTCATGACGGCCAGCATTGCCGCGTTCGGTCTGGTGCCGCTGCTGTTCGCGACCGGTCCCGGTTCGGAGATCCAGCGGCCTCTGGCGGTCGTGGTGATCGGTGGGCTCGTCTCGGCGACCGCGCTCACGCTGATTCTGCTGCCGATTCTCTATCGCCGCTTCGGTGCCGAGGAGACGCCGTGAGCACGCTGTTCGACGACGTTCTGGTGGTGTTCAGCGTGCGGCCGGTGCTGCACGAAGCGTTGGTCGACTGGCTGCTGAGCGGGCACGCCGACGCCGGCTTCAGCAGCGTCGCGGTGGAGGAGCACAATGCCGAGCACGACCATCTGAGCGCCGCCGAGAAGGTGCGCGGCTTCCAGCGCCGCGTGCAGCTTCAGGTGCGCATTCCGGCGGACCGTCTCGATGGGCTGCTGGGTGACGCGCGGCGCGAGTTCCCCGACGCCGACGTGCACTACTGGGTGTTGCCGCTGCTCGACGGCGGCCATCTGAACCCTCACGGCGCGCCGCTGGACCGATCGACAGGAGACTGACATGGCCGCAGAGATCGAGGGATTTTTCGACGCCGTCACCAACACGGTGTCTTACGTGCTGGCGGATCCCGCAACGGGCGCCTGCGCGATCATCGATCCGGTGTGGGATTTCGACCCGAAGTCCGGTCGCACCCGCACCCGATCCGTGGAAAAAGTGGTCGAGTACGTCCGCCGGCGCGATTGCCGCGTCGAGCTGATTCTGGAGACCCATGCGCACGCCGACCATCTGAGCGCCTCCCAGTATCTCAAGGCTGAATTCGGTGCGCCCGTCGCCATCGGCGAGCACATCGTCGACGTGCAGAAGATCTTCAAGAGCGTCTTCAACCTCGGGGACGAGTTCCGAGCGGACGGTTCGCAGTTCGACCGGCTGCTGGCGGATGGCGAGCGATTCCGCGTAGGCGAACTGGAGCTGCGCGCCATGCACACGCCCGGGCATACGCCGGCCTGCATGACCTACGTGTGCGGTGCCGCCGCCTTCGTCGGCGATACCCTGTTCATGCCGGATTACGGTACGGCCCGGGCGGACTTCCCGGGCGGCGATGCAGCGACGCTGTACGGCTCCATCCGCCGGGTTTTCGAGCTTCCGGACGAGACCGTGCTGTACCTGTGCCACGACTATCTCCCTGAGGGTCGGGACGAATACGTCTGGCAGACCACCGTGGCGGAGCAGCGCCGCAGCAATAAGCACGTGCACGACGGCATCGCGCAGGCCGAATTCGTCAGGATGCGCGAGGCGCGTGACCGCACGCTGGACATGCCGACGCTGATTCTTCCCGCCGTGCAGGTGAACATCCGCGCCGGACACCGGCCGCCTCCGGAGAGCAACGGCGTGTCGTATCTGAAAATCCCGATCAACGCACTGTAATGGCCTGCAAGGTTCGCTGCAGGCCGCCAGGAGGAAAACCATGGAACTGAAACGCGGTGTCAAACAGATGCTGGCCGAGGCCAACGCGGAGATCGATACCCTGGCCGTGCACGATGCGCTGGCCCTGCTCGACGACCCCGGCGTCGTCTTCGTCGATATCCGCGACGCGGCGGAGCGTCAGCAGGGAACGATTCCGGGCTCGGTGCACGCGCCGCGTTCGTTCCTGGAGTTCCACGCCGATCCGGCGTCCGACGTGCACAATCCGGTGTTTTCCAGCGGCAACCGCCTGGTGCTGTTCTGCCGCTCCGGGGGACGGTCGGCACTGGCGACCAAGACGCTGCTCGACATGGGCGTTCCCGGCGTCTGCCACATCGCCGGCGGGTTTGCCGCCTGGGAGGCGGCCAGGGCGCCGGTAGGCAAGGATTGAGATCGCTGCCGCCGACTCTGGCGAACGACATCGTCGCCGGCGTGATCACGGCGACCCTGCTGATTCCCCAGGCCATGGCCTACTCCCAGCTCGCGGGCCTGCCTCCGGAGATCGGTCTGTACGCGAGCATGCTGCCGCCCGTGCTGTATGCCGTGGTGGGATCCAGTCGCACGATGGCGGTGGGACCGGTGGCGGTCGCCTCGCTGATGCTCGGGGCGGCCCTTGCCGCCATCTGGCCGGCGGGCTCGCCGGAGTACGTGGCCGGCGCGGTGGTGGTGGCGCTGCTGGTCGGCGTCATGCTCCTCGTGATGGGTGTGGCGCGTCTCGGCGTGGTCGCCAACTTCCTCAGCCATCCGGTTCTGTCGGGTTTCACCAACGCCGCGGCGCTGGTCATCGTGGTCAGTCAGCTCAGGCACCTGGTCGGGCTGACGATCCCCCAGGGCGATCTTCTGGAGACCCTGCAGGCCGTCGTCACGGGGCTGACCGCGGCGAATCCCGAGACCGTGCTGCTGGCAGGCGGGTCAGTGGTTCTGCTGCTGCTCGTCATGCGCCGCGGCGCCCGCTGGTTGCAGGGCGTCGGCATCGCGACTGCGCGCAGCGACGTGCTGGTGCGGGTGTTTCCCCTGCTCCTGGTGGCGGCGGCGACTGTGCTCACCGGGTGGCTCGGCCCGGCATCCGGCGTGGACGTGGTCGGCAGCATTCCGCGCGGCCTGCCGTCGCTGACGCTGCCGGCGTTCGACATCGACGTGTGGTGGCGCCTCAGCGGTGCGGCGGCGGCCATCGCCCTGGTGAGCTTCGTCGAGAGTCTGTCGATCGCCCGGGTGCTGGCGGCGCGCCGGCGCCAGAAGATCGACTCCAATCGTGAGCTGATCGGTCTGGGCCTGGCCAATCTGGGGTCAGCGTTTACCGGCGCCAGTCCCGTCTGCGGCGGCTTCAGTCGTTCGGTGGTCAACTTCGAGGCCGGGGCCCGCACGCAGTTTGCCGGGGTGGTAACCGCCGGAGTGATTGCGTTGACGGCATTGTTTTTTACCCCCCTGTTCTTCCACCTGCCGGTGGCGGTGCTCGCCGCCATCGTCGTGGTGTCCGTGGTCGGCCTCCTCGATCTGCACACGCTGCAGCTGTGCTGGCGCTACAACCGGGCGGATGCCGCGGCCTTCGTGACGACCTTCGCGGTCGTGCTGATTTACGGCATGGAAGCGGGCATTGCCAGCGGCGTGACCCTGTCGGCGGTGCTGTTTCTCTGGCGCACCAGCCGTCCGCACGCAGCCGTCGTCGGCCGCGTGGGCGAGTCCGAGCATTTCCGCAACGTCGAACGCCATGCCGTCACCACGTACCCCGGGGTGCTTGCCATCCGTGTGGACGAGAGCCTGTACTTCGCCAACAGCCAGGCGCTGGAAGAGATGCTCATCAACCGCGTGGCTGAGCAACGCGACCTGCGCCACGTGGTACTGATCTGCAGCGCGGTCAATTTCATCGACACCAGCGCACTCGAGACTCTGGAGAACCTGATCGACGAGCTGCGTCAGGCCGGCGTGACCCTCCACCTCGCGGAGGTGAAGGGCCCGGTGATGGATGCGCTGGAACGGGTGGATCTGCTCGACCGGCTCGATCCCGGCCGCGTGTTCCTCAGTACCCACCAGGCGCTGGTGGCACTGTCAGCCGAGCCGGGAGCGCCGGAAAGCCTCCGGCTCAGCTCAGGTTCTGAGCGGCGAACTCCCAGTTGACCAGCTTGTCGAGCCACGCCGCGACGTAGTCCGGCCGACGGTTCTGGTAGTCGAGGTAGTACGCGTGTTCCCAGACGTCGATGGTGAGCAGCGGCGTGCTGCCGTGGGCCAGCGGCGTCATGGCGTCCGAGGTGCTGGTAACGGCGAGCTTGCCGTCGACGACGACGAGCCATGCCCAGCCGCTGCCGAACTGCGAGGTGGCGGCGCCGGTGAAGGCCTTGCGGAAGGCGTCGTAGCCGCCGAGATCGGCGTCGATCCGGTCCTTCAGTGCGCCTGTCGGCTTGCCGCCGCCGCCCGGACGCATGCTGTTCCAGTAGAAGGTGTGGTTCCAGGTCTGTGCTGCCTGGTTGAACAGCTTGCCGCGTCCGTCGTCGTTGACGGTCTCACGGATCAGATCCTCCAGCGTCAGACTGGCCAGCTCGTCCTCTCTCTCGAGCAGCTCGTTAAGCGTATTGACGTATTTCTGGTGGTGTTTGCCGTAGTGAAAGCCCAGGGTATCGCCGGAGATGACCGGATCCAGGGCGTTGTCGGCGTAGGGAAGCTTGGGGAGTTCGTGCACTGCTGAGGGCTCCTGTTTTCAGTCGTTGCGGACGACTGAGGGCCATCTGCGCCGGAAAAACGGCGCTGAGATGGGTCGCTCAGGGTGAATGACAGTCCGCAGCCGAGCACCATACCAAGGGACGCGTGAAGATTTCATGTACGCCGCTTCGACGGCGGTGCCAGGCCGACCCGTGCGGAATGGCGCCGGCACCGGATCAGGCGGCGGGATCACTCTGGTCGATGGCGCCGGGCCCGTCGGTAGTGACGTTCGAACAGCGCTCGCTCGATGCCCGTCAGCGGCGGGCAGTAGCGCCAGAACCGCGCCAGGTCCGCATGCCGGCGCAGGGGATTGTGGCGCGCCTTTTCCAGATCGATGAGGGTGACCGCGTGGTCTGGCGGCGCGCCGACCAGGATGTGGGCGGGGTAGAGCGCACCGTGGGTCCAGCCGCCGCCATGGAGACGGCCGATCGCGGCGGCAACCTCGCGCACAACGAGGTCGCGCTCCGGAGCCGCGGCCAGCGCTTCGTCGAAGGGCGTGGCGCTCTGCACTTCCTCCAGCACCAGTTCCGACAGCGAACCCCGTTCGCGGTAGGTCACAACCCGCGGCACCCCGATGCCGTGCCTGCGGCAGGCCTCCAGACCGCGCAGCTCGCGGCGCAGCATGGGCGTTCTTCGGTACAGGCGCCACGGCGGCCGGCACCAGTACGCCTGCTGGCGTTTGACGTACACCCGGCCTTCGCCCGCATTCCAGGCCTGCGCCGGTTCGATGCAGATCGTGCTCAGACCGTCGCGGCCGCGCCGCTGTGCGGGTTTCACCAGACCTGAAGGTCCGCTCACGCGTCGTGTTCCAGCAGATACAGACGCCACATGTAGATCACGGGCCAGACATCGTAGTGGCGCACGATGCGGAAACCGGCGTCGGTGAACTCCTGCTCGACCTCCACGCGCCGCCGGCAGCGGCGTTTGCCGTAGCCCGGTTCGGCAGGCGGCGGTGGCTTGCGCAGGCGGCGGTTGCCGGCAAGGTTGCCGTCCACCCACAGCGATACGGCAGCGTAGCGTCGCGACACCCGCTTCAGTTCCCCCAGGAGGGTGCGGCGGTCGTCCGGCATCGCAAGATGGTGGTAGAAGCGCATGCAGGCCGCGAAGTCGACGCAGCGGTCCGGCAGGTCCATGGCGAATGCGGAGGTCTCGACGAGCTGCTCGGGAAGTTTCGGCCCCAACCGATTCTGCTCGGCGACGGTGAGCATTCCGGCACTGCCGTCGCCGGCGATCAGGGTGTCGACCCCGGCGTCTGCGAACACCGGCCAGAAGCGTCCGGTACCACAGGGCAGGTCCAGCGCGGTCGCGGGTCGACCGGCATCGCGCAGTGCCTGTTCCAGGCACTTCCGCTCGCGCCATGTGGTCAAACGGGTGCGGAGATTCTTTGCGTGGTGAACCTGATAGTGTTGTGCTCTTTGCGCGGTGTAGTGATCAGACTTGGTCAAGAACCCGTCTCATGGTTTTCAGCGGCGTGATGGTCAGTTTACGCTGCGGCAGTGGAGTAGTAATCCGATGAAGCCTTCCCGATTGATTCCCGCGTTGCTGGTTGCCGGATTGCTCGTCGTCGGCTGCGCCAGCGCGCCCGCCGACCGCGAGGCGAGCGAGCGCCGGCAGGAGACCGTGGCGGACATTCTCAACCAGCCGCTGGACGCGGAGGAGTACGGCACCCCGCGGCGCTGCATGTCGGAAATTGCGCTGCGCGACTTCGAGCCGCTCGGCGACCGCTACCTCGTGTTCGAGGGATCCCGCGGCACGCTGTGGTTGAACGAGCTCAAGGGCCGCTGCCCCGGGCTCGATCGCGGCCGGACGCTGGCGTTCCGCAATCAGAGCTTTCAGGTGTGCGAATTCGATCAGTTTCTGGTGTCCGACTGGTTCGTCTGGTCGCGCTACCGGCGCTGGCCGTGGAACTGGACGGACGGCATTCCCTGCACGCTGGGCAAATTCCAGCCGGTGAGCGGCGATCAGGTGGACGCACTGCGCGCGGCCCTGCGCTGATCCCGCCGGTCTGAACGGACGCGCCGGATCGTGCCGGGTCCGGCGCGGTCGACCGTCAGCCCGCGGAGCCCGGTTCGGCGCCCAGGTCCGACGGGCCGCCGCGCGGCGGCGGCTGGCGCTTCAGCTCCTGTTCCAGGCGGCGCGCGTTTTCCAGCGGCGAGGTGCCGCCGCCGGAGATCAGTTGGTAGGCCACCGGGACGATGAACAGGGTGAAGAAGGTGGCCACGGTGACGCCGCTGAACACCACGATGCCGATTACCGCGCGGGTCTCGGCGCCGGGGCCGGAGCCGAGGATCAGCGGCAGGGTGCCGGCGGCGGTGGTGATGGTGGTCATGACGATAGGCCGCAGGCGCACCTCGCAGGCGCGCACGAGGGCGTCGTGGAACGCCTGGCCCTCGTCGCGCAGCTGGTTGGCGAACTCGACGATGAGGATGCCGTTCTTGGCCGCCAGGCCCACCAGCATGACCAGGCCGATCTGGCTGTAGATGTTGATGGTGTTGCCCGTCGCCCACAGGCCGAGCAGACCGCCGGCGATGGCGATGGGCACGGTCAGCATGATGGTCAGCGGATGACGGAAGCTCTCGAACTGGGCGGCCAGGGCGAGGAACACCACGGCCATGCCGAGCAGCATGACGAACACCACCGAATCCGTCGACTGCTGCAGGTCCCGGGTCTGGCCCTTGTAGTCGACCACGACGCCCTCGGGCAGCTTGTCGCGCACCAGACCCTCCAGGTGCGCGACAGCGTCGCCCAGCGTCAGGCCGGGCGCGAGATTGGCTTCCAGGGTGATGGCCCGCACCCGGTTGTAGCGGTTGAGGCTGTTGGAGTCGGCAAACTCCTCCAGGCGTACCAGGTTTGACAGCGGAATCAGCTGGCCCGTGGTGGCGGAGCGAACGTAGATGTTCTCCATGGACGAGGGCGTGCGCTGGGTTTCGCGCTCGCCCTCGATGATCACCTCATACTCTTCGCCGTTGTCGATGTAGGTGGTCACGCGGCGCGAGCCGAGCAGGGTTTCCAGTGTGCGGCCGATTTCGGCGATGGACACGCCGAGGTCGGCGGAGCGATTGTAGTCGATGTGCACCTTGAGCTGCGGCTGGGTCTCCTTGTAGTCCCAGTCGAGGCCGAGCAGACCCGGGTTGTCGGCGTTGATCTCGTCCACCAGAATGTCGCGCCACTTGGCGAGCTGTTCGTAGGTGCCGCCGCCGATCACGAACTGCAGCGGTTTGTCGGCGTTGGACCCGAAGCCCTGGCGCATCACCGGAAAGGCCATTACGCCAGGAAGGTCGGAGAGCACGCCGCGCACCTCGTTGACGATCTCGAAGGCCGAGCGGCGCTGGTCGAACGGCGAGAGCACCACGATGACCGCGCCGCTGTTGAAACGCGGCACGCCGCCGAAGCCGCCGGGGGTGCGGACCAGCAGACGCTGCACTTCGCCCGCTTCCACGTAGGGCATGAGGCGGCGTTCGATCTCGTCCATGTACGGGCGCATGTACTCGAACGTCGCGCCCTCCGGGCCGCTGACGAAGGTGAAGAAGCTGCCGCGGTCCTCGTCCGGCGTGTATTCCGCCGGGATCACCCGGAGCAGCAGCACGCTGGTGGCGAGGATGGCCAGGAACGTGATCACCGCGATCACGGAGTGGCGCAGTATGAAGGTCAGCATGCGCCGGTAGATGCTGTTCACCACCTCAAAGTTGTGGTCGATCATCCGCGTCAGACGGTTCTCGCCTTCGCTCGAGCGCAACACCTTGGAAGCCATCGCCGGGGCCAGGGTGAGCGCGACGATGGACGAGAACACCACCGCCGCCGCCATGGTCAGGGCGAACTCCGAGAACAGCCGGCCTATGTCGCCCTCGAGAAACGCGATGGGCACGAACACGGCCACCAGCACCGCGGTGGTGGCGACGATGGCAAAGCCCACCTGGCGGGCGCCGCGGTAGGCGGCGACCAGCGGGGTCTCACCGTAGTGGTCGATGCGCCGGTGGATGTTCTCGAGCATGACGATGGCGTCGTCCACGACCAGGCCGATGGCCAGCACCAGGGCCAGCAGCGTCAGCAGGTTCACCGAGAAGTCGAGGGCGTACAGGGCGATGAAGGTGGCGATGAGGCAAACCGGAACGGTCACCGCGGGCACCAGCATGGCGCGGAAGCTGCCGAGGAACAGGAAGATGGTGAGTACCACCAGGCCGACGGCGATGAACAGGGTCTTGTAGACTTCGTTCACCGCGCCCTCGACGAAGATGGACGAGTCGTAGCTCTGCTCGAAGCTCATGCCTTCGGGGAGCGATGGTCCGAGCACTTCCATCTCGCGTTTCGCAGCTCTTGCGACTTCGAGCAGGTTGGCCGTGGACTGGCGGACTACCCCCATTCCGACCTGGGGAATGCCGTTGCCGCGGAAGAACGTACGGTCTTCTTCGGTGCCCTTCTCGACCCGGGCGACGTCGCCCAGGCGCACCAGGTAACCGTCTGCGCCCTCGGCGATCACCAGGCGGCGGAAGTCCTCGGCGTTCTCGAACTCGCGCTCCACGCGCACGGTGAAGCGGCGCTCGATGGATTCCACTTCGCCTGCGGGCAGCTCGACGTTGCCGGCGCGCAGGGCGCTCTCGACGTCGCTGACGGTAAGGCCGCGCGCCGCCAGCTCCTTGCGGTCCAGCCAGATGCGCATCGCGTAACGCTGGGCGCCGCCGACGAAAACCCGGGCGACCCCGTCGAGCACGGAGAACCGATCCACCAGATAGCGCTCGGCGTAGTCGGTGAGTTCCGGCACGGTCAGACGGTCGCTGGTCAGGTTGATCCACATGATCACCGATTCGTTGGAGTCCACCTTGCGCACTTCCGGCGCCTCGGCTTCGTCCGGCAACGTCGACAGCACGGCGGAGACCCGGTCGCGGATGTCGTTGGCGGCGGCGTCCACGTCACGCCCGACACTGAATTCCACGGTGATGTCGCTGCGCCCATCCTGGCTCGAGGACTCGATGAACTCGATGCCCTCGACGCCGGCGATGCGCTCCTCGATGATTTCCGTGATGCGGGTTTCCACCACCGATGCAGCAGCGCCGCGGTAGATGGTCTCGATGCCGACGATGGGCGGATCAATGTCCGGGTACTCGCGCAGCGGCAGGCGGTCGAAGGAGATCAGCCCGAAAGCGATCAGCAGCAGCGAGATGACGGCGGCGAAGACCGGCCGGCGTACCGAGGTATCGGAGATGATCATGGATCAGACGCCCGCGCTGGCGGCGGCGGTGCGCGTGGCCTGGACCGCGGCGGATTCGGGATCCGGCTTGAGCAGTTCGGCGATGGGGCGGCTGCCGTCGTCCTTGGCATGGATTCGCACCGGGCTGCCGGGGCGCACTTTCATGGTGCCGTGGGAGATGATCGTCTCGCCCACCTCGAGACCGGACAACACTTCCACCTGGCCCGGCATGCGGGTGCCAAGCTTTACCTGCCGCTCCTCGGCGGTGTAGGGCTCCGAAGTCTGATCCACCACCAGCACGAAGGTGTTCTCGCCACGCGGGATCACCGACTCTTCGGAGATGACGATGGCGTCGCGCTCGTTGCGCAGCAGGTTCAGGGTCATGAGCATGCCGGGCACCAGATCGTGCCGCTCGTTGGGGATGATCGCGCGCACGACGATGGAGCGGGTCACGGGATCGATGGTGCTGTCCACCGATGTGACATTGCCGGCAAAGCTGCGATTCGGGAAAACGGCGCTGGTGGCTTCGATCACCGTGCCGCTCTTGACCGTGGACAGGTACAGGGCCGGGATCGTGAAGTCGAGCTTCATGCGCGAGTCGTCGACCAGGGTGGTAATCAGGTCGCCGGGCGAGACCAAGGCGCCGGGGCTGACCTGACGCAGGCCCACGTGCCCGCCGAAGGGGGCGGCAATGATGCGGTCGGCGAGACGCGAGCGCACGGCATCGAGGCGCGCCTCGGCGGTGCGCCACTCGCGGCGGCGCTCGTCGAGCAGCGACTCGGCGGCGTTGCCCTGGGCCACCAGTCGCTGGATCCGCTGGTACTGACGTTCCGCCTCGTCGGCCAGGGATTCGGCCTCCTTCAGCAGTGCGGACTCCTCGGCATCGGTGAGCTCCACCAGCACGTCGCCGGCTTCCACGGTCTGGCCGTCTTCGAAATTGATCCGCGAGATGGTGTCGGAAACGTTGGCTGTGATTGGCACGGTTTCGTTGGCCCGCAGGGTTCCCAGGGCCTCCAGCGTGTCGGCGATGCGCTGGCGCCCGACTTCTTCGACGATCACGGCGGCCAGCGGTCGCTGGGGCGCGGCGGCGAGCGCCGGCAGCGCCTGCACGACCAGCAGGGCGAGAGCGAAAGCGGCGCGGAGGGCAGTGTTCATGGGCTTTCCGAGGTGATTCCGGTTGCTGGCGGCGGGGCCGGTGGCTGTCGGGTCGACGCCATGGCGGGCGCGTATTCTAGAGGCCCTGGCCATGCAGCCATAGTATTCCGTGCACGCCGTGAGACCCGCGTGATTTCGACCCTGACGACCCGCAGGGGTTCAGATGAACGTTGTTCACCTTTCGGCTGACCGTCTCTACGTCCGGACCAGCGTGATGCGCACGCCGCAGAGCTGAATCTGGTTCGCGCCGATCACCGCGCCGCGGGCTTCGGCGGCATCGAGAATGGCCTGGCGGTCGTGGGCGGTCACGTCGATCCCGCCGAGGCCCTCCGGGCGGCCGTCCCGGCAGGGCACGAAGCGCAGGGTCGCGTTGGCGAGCTCGATGTGCGGCTCGCCGTGATGGTCGGCGACCGGCAGTTCGGCGATCTCGGCCCAGCGCGCGGCCACCGCGGCCGGATCGTCGCACTGCAACTCGGCGGCGACGATCCCGCCGACCCGGGTCGTGGACTTGGCCGCCTGCCAGCCCGGGCCCGCGGGTTCCCAGGGACCGTCGGGCTCGAGCGCGTCCGGCCCGAACTGCTCGTCGATCTCGAAGAACGAACCGCCGGTGTCTTTCGGGTGCAGCTGCATGTTGCGGAACTCGTCGGTCTCGAACTGATTGACGATGCGGACGCCGAGATCCTGCACGCGCTTGCGCCGCGGCCGGTGGGCGTCGCACTGGGTGATCACCATGTAGCCGCCGTCGCCGCCGCGACGGGCCAGGTAGCGGCCGGCCGCGGTGTCCTCGCGGGTCGGTGCCACCACTTCCAGCAGCTCGTTGCCGATGGGCATGAGGGCGTTTTCGAGGCCGAAGCGGGCAACCCCGGGGTCGCGATAGCAGACGCGCACGTCGAGCACCTCGGTGAGCGCGCGTTCGACCGGCGCGAGGCGCTCGGCCACCAGGGCAATCTGGCGCAGTTTCAACCACATGGCGCTTTTCTCCCTCTTGCGGAAACATGCGGAAGGCACATACTACCGCGCCATTTTGTTCCGCGCGGTAGCGCTCGAATGATGTTCCGCTGGCTGGCCGATCTGCGGCGTCGCAAGGTACTCCGGGTGGCGGGCGGCTATACGGTGGCCGGCTGGGGTGTCGTGCAGGCTGCGGAAGCCGCCGCACCGATCCTCGCCCTGCCGGACTGGACCATATCGTTTGTCGCCCTGCTGCTGCTGGCCGGCCTGCCCGTGGCCGTGGTCGTCGGCTGGGCGTTGCAAGCGCCTGCGGCGACTGGAGGAGTGGCGGCGGCGACTGAAGGAGTGGCGGTGGCGCAGGAACCGCCGACGCCGGCGGAGCTGGCGCCGACGGCGGCTTCGACCTGGGTGGACGTGTCGCTGCTCGTCGCAGTCGTCGCGGTGGTGGCGATCACCGTGGTGCAGGTGCTGAGCTGGCCCGGGGTCGGAGGCGGCGCGGATGTCGTCGCCGCGCCGGCCGCGCCGGACCTGAAATCCGTGGCCGTGCTGCCGTTCACCAGCTTCAGCGACAGTCGCGACGACGGTTACTTTGCCGACGGGCTAACGGAAGAGCTGATCAACGGGCTGGCCCAGCTCGACGGGCTGCAGGTTCCGGGCCGGACGTCGTCCTTCTACTTCAAGAACCGCAACCAGGATCTCCGCGAGATCGGCCGCCAGCTCGGCGTCGCCCACGTGGTCGAAGGCAGCGTGCGTCGTTCCGGCGAGCACCTTCGGGTCACCGTGCAGCTGGTCTCCACCGGCGACGGTTTTCATCTCTGGTCGCGCGCCTACGATCGCGAGCTCACGGACGCCTTCGCCATTCAGGAAGACATCGCGACCCACGTGGCGGCCGCGCTGCGAGCGACGCTGCTCGCCGACGGTCACGACCACGCCGCCGAGGGCGGTGCCAGCAGCTATCCGAACTTCCTCGTCGCCACCGGGCTGCTGCGCGAGCGCACCCGCGAGTCGCTCACGCAGGCGCGTGCCCTGTTCAGCGGCATTCTCGAGCAGACGCCCGACGACGTCGAGGCGTTGGCCGGCTACGCCCGGGCCACCGTTCTGCTGGCCGGAGCGTTTCTGACCCTGGAGTTCGAGCCGGCGGCGGCGTCGGCGGTGGCGGCCGTGGAGCGCGCTCTGCTGCTGGCGCCGGACAGCGTGGCCGCCAACCTGACCGCGGGCCAGGTCTACGACGTCATGGCGCTGCGGACCGACGAGACCCACTACGCCGATCTGGCCGAGCGGTCGCTCGCCCGGGCTCTGGATCTGGCCCCGGGCGACCCCGAAGTTCTGCGCAGCTACGCCGGGATGCTGGTGCGGCTGGGGCGCTGGGACAGCGCGGTGCGGATTACCGCGCGCGCCGTTGCCAGCGACCCCCTCGATCGTGCCATCCGCCTGCAGCACGCCGAGGCGCTGCGTGGCACGGGCCAGCTCGGGGAGGCGCGCGCGGAGCTCGAACGGGTCCTGGAACTGAGTCCGGACTACGCCCCCGGGCACCTCGAACTCGGCGAGCTGCTGGTGGAGTCCGGGGCCCTGGAGCTGGCCCTCGACCACCTGCGCCGGGCGCATGAGTCCGGCGTTTCGCCTCGGGCGACGTTTGCCCTGGCGCACCTCTATCTGAACCTGGGCGCCCAGCGGATTGTGCTGAAGACGCTGTCCGAGCTCGACGATGCGCCCTACTCGCTGCCGCTGGCAGAGATGGTGCGGCTGGTCATCGGCGGCGACGACGCCGCGGCACTGCGCCACGCCGAGTCGGAGCAGGAGCGGAGCGGGGATCGTATCTGGCGTCCGCTGGTGGTTCTGTCGGCGCTCAACAGCGGCGCGCTGGACAGGGCGCGCGAGCAGTTGCGGCAGCTCGAACCGACGGTTCTGGGTCCCGATCCGGACGTTGCGCGGTTGTCGCCGATGAACGTCGTGCTGGCGGGCAATGTGCTGATGCTCGAGGGCCGCGTGGAGGAGGCGACGCGCCTGCTCGACCGCCTGCTTCAGGCCCAGGCGCCGGTGCCGCAGGGATTCGACCCCGTCGCCAGGAAGCTCGTGCGCGCCCACGCCCTGGCGCTGCTCCGGCGCGCCGACGACGCCCTCGCGGAACTTCAGGATGCGCGCCGTCAGGGGTATCGGACGCCGTTCGACTTCGACAACTTCCTGCGCCTCGACCGCTATCCGTCGTTCGCCATGCTGCGCGGTGATGCCCGCTTCGTGGACCTGCTTGCGGAAATCGAGGCGGGCAATCGCGCCCTGGCGGCGCGCATCGGCGCGACCTGAACTACACGGTACTGACGTTCGGACGGGTCCGTTGGGGTACACTTGTCAGGTGTCAGATGAGCCGCGGAGCTTTATGAGTACGGATCCCGAGACCTGGTTGCGCGAACACCACATCGACGAGGTGGAAGCGATCATTCCCGACATGGCCGGCGTGCCCCGGGGCAAGTTCTTCCCCGCCAGCAAGTTCCTGCGACACAACCTGCGACTGCCGGAATCCGTGTTTCTCCAGGGCATTACCGGAGACTACGGTGAGGTCTCCGGAGACCTCTACGACATCGATCCCGATCTGCTGCTCGAGCCCGACTACAACACCCTGCGCATCGTGCCGTGGACCAACGAACCCACCGCCAGCGTCATCGTCGACTGTTACCGCCGCGACCGCGAACCGCTGGGCCACGCGCCGCGTCAGGTGCTCAAGCGCATTCTCAAGCTGTACGAAAACAAGGGCTGGAAGCCGATCATCGCGCCCGAGGTCGAGTTCTACCTGGTCAAGCAGAACACGGATCCGGACTATCCCCTGGAAGCCCCGGTCGGTCGCGCCGGGCGCAAGGAAACCGCCGGACGGATGTACAGCATCGAAGCGGTGAACGAATTCGACCCGATCATCGAGGACATCTACGACTACTGCGAAGCGATGGAGATCGATGCCGACTCGCTGTCCCACGAGGACGGCGCCGGTCAGCTCGAGGTGAACTTCAATCACGGCAATCCGCTGGAGCTGGCCGATCAGGTGTTCCTGTTCAAACGGGTCGCCCGGGAAGCCGCATTCAAGCACGGCATCTATGCGACGTTCATGGCGAAACCCATGGAAGGTCAGCCGGGCAGTGCCCTGCACCTGCACCAGAGCGTGCTCGACGTGAAGACCGGCGAAGCATTGTTCTCCCGACCCGACGGCACCATCAGCCCGCTGTTCCGATCGTTCATCGCCGGGCTGCAGAGGTTCGTGCCCGATGCGCTGATCCTGTTCGGCCCTTACGTGAATTCGTACCGGCGCTTCACCCGCTTTCTGGCCGCGCCGATCAACGTTCAGTGGGGCTACGACAACCGCACCGTGGGACTGCGGGTACCGCATTCCGACGCCGCCAACCGCCGCGTGGAGAACCGCATCCCCGGCGCCGACGTGAATCCGTATCTGGCCATCGCCGCCTCGCTCGCCTGCGGCTACATGGGCATGGTGGAAAAGCTCGAACCGAGCGAGCCGCTCTCCGGCAGCGCCTACAAGCTCGAGCAGGGCCTGGCAAGGGACCTGTTCGCGGCGCTCGATCTGATGGAGGCCTGCACGCCGCTGCACGACATGTTCGGTCACGAGTTCGTGCAGCTGTACTGCGCGATCAAGCGGGTCGAGCACGAGACCTACTTCCAGGTGATCAGCCCCTGGGAGCGCGAGCACCTGCTCCTGAACGTTTAGACGGCCGCTAGGGAACCTCTGATCAAGTCTGCGCAACGCAGACTTGATCAGAGGTTCCCTAGGCCTCGCGGAGCTTCCCGCCCCCGTACTGGCCGTGTTCCACGGCCAGGGTCCAGCGGTTCGGGCGCGCCTGATCCCACTCCTTGCGCAGCCCTTCCGGCAGCTTTTCGTGGTCGAGCAGCTGGCCGGGTTCGAGGTACTCGTAGAGTTCGCTCATGTTGCGGATCAGCAGATCGTCCACGCGCCGGAAGATGTGCTCCGGGCGCAGCTCGTCAGGATGGTTGAGCCCCATGGCGCCGAGCAGCTCGCCGAAGCCGGTCATGGTGTTGCGGTGGAAACTTGCGACCCGCTGGGTTTTGTCGTTGACGTCGAGACCGTAGGTGAGCGCCGGGTTCTGGGTGGTGATTCCGGTCGGGCAGGTGTTGGCGTTGCAGCGCAGCGACTGAATGCAGCCGAGGGCGAACATCCAGGCCCGGGCACTGGCACACAGGTCCATGCCGAGTGCCAGGGCACGGATCATGTGGAATCCGCTGATGATCTTGCCGCTGCCGATCAGCTTCACTTCCTCGCGCAGGCCCACACCAACCAGCGCGTTGTGAACGAACACCCAGGCATCGCGGGCCGGCATGCCCACGGAGTTGGAGAACTCCAGCGGTGCCGCGCCGGTACCGCCTTCACCACCGTCCACGCTGATGAAGTCCGGCGTGATACCGGTCTCCAGCATGGCCTTGCAGATGGCGAAGAAATCGGTCCGGCGGCCCACGCAGAGCTTGAACCCGGTGGGCTTGCCGCCGGACAGATCGCGCAGCCGGGCGACGAATTCGAGTAACCCCAGGGGGTCGTCGAACTCGACGTGGGAAGGCGGTGAGAGGACGGTCCTGCCGGGTTCCAGCAGGCGGATCCGGGCAATCTCCTCGGTCACCTTGACTCCCGGCAGCACCCCGCCGTGGCCCGGTTTCGCCCCCTGGGAGAGCTTGATCTCGATCATCTTGACCGACGTGTGGGTGGCCTGGCGCTGGAAGGCGTCGGCGTCGAAGCGGCCCTCGCGGGTGCGGCAGCCGAAGTAGCCGGTACCGATCTGCCAGATCACGTCGCCGCCGCTGAGGTGCTCGTTGGCGATGCCGCCCTCGCCGGTGTTGTGGGCGAAGCCGCCGAGTTTCGCGCCGCCGTTGAGGGCGGCGATGGCCGGCTTCGACAGGGCGCCGAAGCTCATGGCGGAGATGTTCAGGATCGACGCGCTGTAGGGCTGCAGGCAGTGGCGCCCGCCGACGGTCACCCGCGGCGCGTCAGCGGCGCCGTGGTGGGCCGCCATCGAATGGCTGGCCCACTCGTAGCCCACCTGGTAGACGTCGCGCTGGGTGCCGAGCGGCCGGGTCTCCAGCTCGCCCTTGGAGCGCTGGTAGATGATGGCGCGCATTTCGCGCTCCACGGGAAAGGCGTCGATGTTGCTCTCGATGAAGTACTGCTGGATCTCCGGGCGGAACGTCTCCATGAAGTAGCGGATGTGGCCCACCAGGGGAAAATTGCGCAGGATGGTGCGCCGGCGCTGCAAGGCGTCGCGGAAGCCGAGGGCAGCCAGCGGCACGATCAGCGCCAGCGACCACAGCGCCGGCGGCCAGAACCAGGCCCAGACGGCTACCACCACGAGCGCGATCAGCAGGGCTTTCAGCAGCCAGAGGCGAACCATCGTCGAATCTCCTGCGCCTCAGCGGGCGTATTTCAGCTCGCCGCCGACGAACGTGAAGTCCACTTCCGTGGCCGGAATCTGCGCCTCGGGAACCGTCAGGATGTCCTGGGACAGGACCGTGATGTCGGCGAGCTTGCCGGGGGTCAGCGAGCCCTTGATGTCCTCTTCGAACGCGGCGTAGGCGTTGTTGATGGTGTAGCTGGCCAGAGCTTCCTCGCGGGTCATTACCTGCTCCGGGTAGAACTTCTCGCCGGTGCGCATCATCCGCGACACGCTGGCGTAGTAGGAGGCAATGGGATCGATGGGTTCCACGGGCACGTCGGTGCCGTTGCCGATCAGCGCACCGGTCTCGATCAGGTCGCGCCAGGGGTAGGACGTCTGCCCGGTCCGCTCGGCACCGAGGCGGGTCGGAATCCAGGGTCCGTCGGAGGTGCAGTGAATGCCCTGCATGGCGGCGATGACGCCGAGCGAGCCGAACCGCGGCACGTCGTCCGGATGGAGGTGCTGGGCGTGCTCGACGCGCCAGCGCAGGGGCCGGCCGTCGACGCCGGCGGCGTTCCAGACGCGCTCGTAGATGTCCAGCGTTTCGCGGTTGGCGCGGGTGCCGATGGCGTGGGTGTTCACCTGGAAGCCGTGCTCCACGGCGATCTCGGCGGTGCGCTCGATGTCCTCCACCGGCTCGAGCACCAGACCGGCGGAATCCGGCAGATCGGTGTACGGCTCCAGCAGCCAGGCGCCGTGGGCGCCGAGCGCCCCGTCGATCTGACGTTTGATCGAGCGTACCGTGAGGAAGTCGTTGCCTTCGGCCGGCATGCGGTAGGCGGGCAGCTTCTCGGCCATGTCCTCGTTGGATTCGCGCCGCACCATCACGTACAGCCGAACCGGCAGATTGCCCTCGTCTTCGAGCTTTCTGAAGAAGTCGATGGTGGCGAAGTCGGCGCCGGCGTCGTGAAAGGAGGTGACCCCGTGGCGCAGCGCTTCGTCCGCGGCGAGCTGCACCCGCTGGCGCAGCAGCGCCTCCTGCTGCTCGTCGGTGAGGCGTTCGTCGTAGGCGTCCACGGCGCCGTTCACGAGGCGCTGGGCGGTCTCCCGCAGCAGACCGGTGGCCTTGCCCTCCGGCGTGCGCACGATGGTGCCCCCCGGCGGGTCCGCCGTGTCCGCGCCGATGCCGGCCGCGGCCAGGGCGGCGTCGTTGGCGAAGGCGGCATGGCCGCTGGCGTGGCCGAGCAGCACCGGATTGTCCGGCGACACGGCGTTCAGGGTGTCGTTTCGCGGTACTCCGTCAACGGCGTCCTCGGGCACGGAATCCCATTTGTCCTGGTGCCAGCCGCGGCCGAAGATCCATTCGCCCGGCTGGGCCTTGTCGGCGGCCACCGCCACCATGTTCACCACTTCCTCCCAGTTGGCGACGCGGTTGAGATCGAGGATCTGCCTGGCACGACCGAGGCTGAGGTAGTGGCCGTGCCCCTCGATGAATCCGGGAACCGCCAGGCGCCCGTTCAGCTCGATGACTTCGGTGCCGTCGCCCACGTAGGCGGCAATCTCCTCGTCGCTGCCCACCGCGGTGACGGTGTGGCCGTTCACGGCGATGGCCTGGGCGATGCCGAGCGCCGGGTCGACGGTGGCGATCCGGCCGCCGCGCAGCACCAGGTCCGCGGGTGCCACGGCCGGCCTGGGCGCTGCGCTCTGGTCCGGCGCGCTGCCGGATTCGCCGCAGCCGGACAGCGTCAGCGTGAGCAGAGTGAGTGTGGCCACGACGTGGCCGTGAGAGATGATTCGCATGGGCCCCAGACTTCCCTTCCAGATGGCGAGGACGGGACTTTCGCATCGGCCGCTTGGCTATGCAAACCGGCGCCGCGTCGGCCGGGTACAATGGCCGCTCGCGGGATAAACGAGGAACGAGCGTGGAAAAACCGGGCTGGTTCGTGCGCGCCCTGGAGACGCTCTGTGAGGATCGCTTCGTCGAGGTCACCGGCGTGCCGATTCACTATCTGTTCTGGCCATCGGATGCCGCCGAGTCGAAGCCGGGCCTGGTGTTCGTGCACGGCAACGGCGCCCACGCGCACTGGTGGACGTTTCTGGCGCCGTTCTTCCTCGAGCACTACCGGGTCGCCGCACTCGATCTCTCCGGCGCCGGCGACAGCGGTCAGCGCGAGCGATACACGCCGGAGCAGTTCGCCGCCGAGGTGGCGGCTGTGGCCGATGACGCCGGCTTCGGCGATGACACGGTGGTGGTGGGCCACAGCTTCGGCGGCTTCATCACCCTGAAGACCGGGCTGTTGTATCGCGAGCGCCTCGCAGGCGTGGTGCTGGTCGATTCCGCCGTGCGGCCGCCGGACTTCAAGTGGGAGCGTGACCCGCGGCGCTCGCCGATCAAGCCGAAGAAAGTCTACGCGACCTTCGAAGAAGCCCTCGGTCGGTTTCGCCTGATGCCGCCCCAGGACTGCAAGAACGATTTCCTCCTCGACTACATCGGCCGCCATTCGCTCAAACAGACGGACGCCGGCTGGACCTGGAAGTTCGACGACGGGCTGTTCCGCAAGTTCGAGTTCGGCGAGAACATGCACGAGGAGCTGGCCCGTCTCGCCTGCCGGGTGGGCGTGATCTACGGCGACGACAGCTATCTGTTCAGCCAGGACATCGCCGACTTCATGTTCCGCACCCTCGACGAATCGGTGCCGTTCGTGGCCATACCCGAAGCCCAGCACCATCTGTTCCTCGACCAGCCCCTGGCGTTCGTCAGCGCGCTGCGCACCCTGCTCGCCGAATGGCGGCACTCCCGGCCGAACCGGATACGGGTGTGAGCGGGCAGGACTTCGACCCGTGGCGAACCGACGCCGATCTGATCGTCTACCTCGACATCAAGAGCCCGTACGCCTTCATCGCCAAGGACCCGACCCGGGCGCTGGCCCGGTCGATGGGCATTCGCGTGGACTGGCGCCCGCTGACCCTCGACATCCCGAGCTACCTCGGCTCCGCGAAGCTCGACGACAAGGGCCGGGTGGTGAAGAGCGAACGCACCCCGGAGCAGTGGACGTCGGTGCGCTACGCCTACCGTGACGCGCGCCGCTACGCGGCGTTGCTCGGTTACACCCTGCGCGGCACCGAGAAGATCTGGGATACGTCGCTCGCCCACATCGGTTTCGCCTGGGCGAAGGATCAGGGCGACGCGGTGCTCGCCGGTTACCTGGACCGCTGCTACGAACGCTTCTGGCGCCGCGAGCTGGATGTCGAAGACCCGGAGGTGGTGATTGGCGTACTGCGCGAAGCCGGCGCGGACGTGGCTGGCTTCGCCGAATACCGGCTCGGCGACGGTCGGCGCCGTCACGACGCCGAGCAGACGGCGGTCTTCGATGCCGGCATCTTCGGCGTGCCGAGCTACGTGGCGGACGGCGAGCTGCTGTTCGGCCGCGAGCACCTGCCGCGGGTGCGCTGGATACTCGAGGGCCGCCACGGCCCGTCGCCGGACGTTGGCTATCTGCCGCTGGCGGCCGCCGATGGCTGATGCCCGCACAGACGTCCCGGTCGATGCCTTTGCGTTCCGCGCGCCCCTGTCCGTGTGCATGGACGTCACCCACCCGCTGGCCTACCTGGCGCTCGGGCCGGTGGAGGCGCTGGCGGCGGAGCTCGGCGTTGCCGTCGACTGGCTGCCGTTTGCGGCGGCGGGGCTGAAGCCGCCGCCGCCGCCGGGGGAAGAACGCGGGGTGCGCCACCGGCGCAACCGCGCCGCCTACCAGGCGAGCGAGATCGAACGCTATGCCGAGGCACAGGGTCTGCGCATCCGCGAGCCGTTCCGCGACGTCGATGGCGGCGCCGCCTGCCTCGGCCACCTGTGGCTGCGGGACCGCGCGCCGGCGCAGCTCGGCGCCTATCTCCGGGCGCTGTTTCAGAGGCTCTGGGACGGGGAACTGGGTGCGCTCGACACGACGCTGGTCGCCGGCGTCATCGACGAACTGGGTGACGATTCCGCCGCCTATCGCGCCTTTGCCGCCGGTCCGGGCAACGGCGCGCTGGCGGCGCTGCGCGAAAGCCTCGTCGCCGCCGGCGTGTTCACCGTGCCGAGTCTGGTGGTGGCGGGCGAGGTGTTCGTCGGCCGCGCCCATCTGCCCATGGTGCGCTGGCTGCTGGGCGGACGTGCGGGGCCGGCGCCGATCTGAGGGTCGCGTCGGGGCTGGATCTGTGACGCGCGGCCCGGTTCTCCGCCGTCGGCTGCGCCACTCTGAAGGCCCGACGCTCCGAACCCCGGAGGCAGGCTCATGGACAGGCTGTTTGCACCGCTGCTGCGCGTGCTGGCACTCAGCTGCGGCGGCATCGCCGCGGTGCTGGTGCTGGCCGGTTTCATCCAGTTTCTGCAGACCGAGCGCTGGCCCGATCAGTCGCTGCTGCGCATCGGCTACGACAGCGGCCTGCTGCAGGCGCGCTGGTTTCTTGCCGGAGACTGGGCCATGACCCTGCGCGAGGGCCTCGCGCGGATGCCGACGGCGCTGGCACTGCTGCTGCTGGCGCCGCCGTGCTGGTGGCTTGGGGGCCGACTCGGCAACTGACCGCGGCTCCGGCCGACTCCGACTTCGCTCCCGGGCCGTTGCGCCGTCGCCATGCTGTCTCTCCCATGGTCGGATCGAATATGGTGGCGGCTCGGGGCTCTGTCAGCGGACGGCCCGTCCGTGGAACCCCGTCGCGGCGGAGGCGGCGTGAACCGAAACCTGATCCTGCTCATGGCGAGCCAGTGCATGGTCACCGCCGGCACGGTGCTGGTCGTGACCATCGGCGGCATCGTCGGCACCGCACTGGCGCCCGAGGCGGCGCTGGCGACGGTGCCGATGTCGTTGATGGTGGTGGGAACCGCGATGACCGCGGTGCCGGCCGCGCTGCTCATGCGCCGCATCGGCCGGCGCCGGGGCTTCTCGCTGGCGGCGCTGGCGGCGGTGGGCGCGGCGCTGCTCGGCGCTGGCGCGCTGTGGCTCGAGAGCTTCGTTCTGTTCTGCCTGGCGACTCTGCTGATCGGTGCTAAAGTGGCGTTCAGCCAGCAGTATCGTTTCGCCGCCGCCGAGAGCGTGGCGCCGACCGCGGCCGGACGCGCCGTGTCGCTGGTGCTGCTGGGCGCGGTGGGCGGGGCGTTCATCGGCCCGGAACTCGCGACGCGGGCGGCGGCCCTGGTCGATGGCGTCGAGTTCGCCGGTTCGTTCCTGGCCCTGGCCGTGGTGTTCGTGGTCGCGACGGGCCTGCTGTACCTGATGGTCGAGCCCGTCGTGGCGGCGGCGCCGGAGGTGGAGCTACCGCGTCGCCCGCTGCGCGCCATCGCCCGGCAGCCGCTGTTCGTGATCGCCGTGCTCGGCGGCGTGGTGGGTCAGGGCGTGATGACCTTCGTCATGACCGCCACGCCGATCTCCATGCACGTGCTCGACGGCTTCACCCTGGCGGAAACCGCCGGCGTGATCCGCGCCCACGTGCTGGCGATGTACGTGCCGTCGCTGGCCTCGGCGCTGCTCATCGGCTGGCTTGGCATCGGCCGCCTGATGGGACTGGGCCTCGGCATGTTCGTCGCCACCCTGGTCATCGCTCTGCAGGGTCACGAGTACCTGCACTACTGGGGATCGCTGCTGCTGCTCGGCATCGGCTGGAACTTCCTGTTCGTCGGCGGTACCAGTCTGCTGGTGCAGAGCTACCGCCCGGAGGAGCGCTTCACCGCTCAGGCCGCCAACGACTTCTGCGTGTTCGGCGTCGCGGCGCTCGGTTCCCTGCTGGCCGGTTCGGTGGTGCACGTGGTCGGCTGGGAAGGCGTGCTCTGGGGCTCGCTGCCCCTGCTCGCGGTGATGGCCGGCGCCCTGGCGTGGCTGGCGCTGCTGCGCCGTTCTGATGGACCCCGCGCCAAGGCGGTATAGTCGCAGCCTGTCACAGCATTGATCAGCGGGGATCGCCATGAACGACAACGAACGCGTGGTCCGCGAATTCATCGCGGCCTGGTCACGTCTCGATGCCGCCGAACTCGCCGGCTACTTCACCGAAGACGGCTGCTACCACAATATCCCCGCGCACCCCGTGCGGGGTCGCGCCGCCGTGGAGGAATTCATCCGCGGCTTCACTGCCAGCTGGACGGCCACGGACTGGGAGCTGGTGAGCATTGCGGCGGTGGGCGACCGGGTCTACGCCGAACGGGTCGATCGCACGAAGACGACCCAGGGCGATGTCGACCTGCCGTGTCTCGGCGTCTTCGAGATGAGCGACGGAAAGATCCGCGAATGGCGCGACTACTTCGATCTGAACACCTTCCTCAAGGCCCTGGCGGGCTGATGCCGTCGAGGTCGTTCTGAGCGCGCCCGTTCTCGCCCGGGCGGTGGAGATCCGGCGCTGGCTGCACGACGATCGCAGCACACCGTATTCCGAGCGCCTGGAGCGCGATCGCGCCATCGGCCGCGCGCTCGACCAGCACCGGGCTGTGGACCGGGTACTCGCGTGGTGGGACGACGTGCGGGCGTCCGAGTCGGCGGCTCTGGGTGATGCGCATGGACTCGGTGAGCGCGTGGTGGTCGGGCGCCGGCTCGCCAGCGCTGGCCTGGCCCTGTTCGGACTGCTGCTCGGCGCCGCCGTGGTGGGTGTGGCGCTGGGCTACGACGGTCGCTACCCGGTGAATCTGTTCACCCTGCTCGGCGTGCTGGTCGGCTTGCCGCTGCTGATGCTGCTGTTCACGCTGCTGTTGCTGCCCGGACGCGTGCCGGGGCTGCGGGCGCTGCAATCGGTGATTGCCGGGATGAATCCAGGGCGCTGGGCGGGCGCCTGGCTCGATCGCTTTCTCGGCGCCGACCTGTTCGCCCCGGGCCTGTTGCGCAGCGGCGGCACCGGCGCCTTCTCGAAGTGGCAGCTGCTGGTGTTCTCCCAGTGGCTGGCGCTCGGCTTCTTCGCCGGCGCCCTGTCCGTTGCGCTGCTGCGCGTGACCTTCACCGACCTCGCGTTCGGCTGGAGCACCACCCTGAACGTCGACGCGGCGCTGGTGCATCGGGCGCTGGCGACCCTGGCGGCACCCTGGGCCGGCTGGCTGCCTGACGCCGCGCCGGACGCGGCGCTGGTCGAAGCTTCGCGTTTCTTCCGCCTCGAAGAGGGCGGCATGCCGCAGGCGCGGGCGGCGCAGCTCGGCGCCTGGTGGCCGTTCGTGCTCATGACCATGGTCGTCTACGGCGCGTTGCCGCGGCTGCTGCTGCTGCTGTTCGGCGGCTGGCGCCTGCGCCGGGCGACCGTGGCCCTGCTGCTGGACGATCCGGAGGTCTCCGCGCTGCTCGACCGCATGGACGCGCCGCTGCTGGCCCTGGGCGGCAGCTCCGAGGAAGAACGGCTCGAGGCCGAGCGCGAGGGGCTGCCGGCGCCGCGGGAGCTGCCGTCGACCCAGGGACTGGTACTGCTCGTGTGGAACGCGGCCGCGGACCGTGGGACCGCACGGCGCTGGCTCGCCGACCACCTCGGCGCCAGCGCCGAGGCCAGCGCCGACGTCGGAATTCTGCAGCGCGAGGATGCCCAGCGCGGCACGCTGGCGGACGTGCGCCAGGCGCTCGACGGTCCGGTTCGGCGGGTGGTGCTGGTAACAAAGGGCTGGGAGCCGCCGCTGCTCGAATTCATGGACTTCCTCGGCCTGGTGCGCGAGGCGTTCGGCGGCGAGGCGACCATCACCGTGGTTCCCCTGAACGTGTCAGCGAGCGCCGTCGAGGCCGACGACCGTGACGTCTGGGCCCGCGCCCTGGCTCGGGTGCGGGATCCGCGCCTGTACGTTCTGGATGCGGTTGCGGAGGCATCGTGATTCCCACCTTCGCCGTAGTCGGCCAGCCGAACAAGGGCAAGAGCAGCATCGTCGCGACCCTGGCGGAAGACGAGCGCATTGCCATCGCGCCGATTCCGGGTACCACGCGCAGCGCCCACCGCTACACCCTCAGCATCGACGGTGAGCCTCAGTACGTGCTGGTGGACACGCCCGGGTTCCAGCGTGCGCGGGCGGTGCTCGACTGGCTCGAGGACCGGGCCGCCAGTGCTCAGGAGCGCCCCGCGGTGGTGGCCCGGTTCCTCGAAGAGCATCGCGACGACCCGCGCTTTCACGACGAGTGCGAGCTGCTCGAGCCCATCGTCGAGGGCGCCGGCATACTCTACGTGGTGGACGGCGCCAAGCCCTACGGCCCGGAGTACGAGCTGGAGATGCAGGTGCTGCAGTGGACAGGCCGGCCGCGCATGGCGCTCATCAACCTGATCGGCGACGGCGACTACGTGGAGCAGTGGCGTCAGGGTCTCGATCAGTATTTCTCCATCGTCCGGGTGTTCGATGCGGTGCGCGCCGACTTTGGCAAACGCCTGGCACTGCTGAAGGCGTTTGCCGAGCTCGACGAGAACTGGCGGGAACCCATCGAGCGTGCCGTGGCGGCTCTCAATTCCGAACGGGAGCGGCGTCGGCATCGCTCGGCGGCGGAGATCGCCGACTGCGTGGCCGGCTGCCTCGCCCTGGTCGAGCGCGCCCCGCTGACCGACGCCGACGCGGCCTCCGGCGAGCGCCGCCGGGAGATCGAGGCGCGGCTGCTGGAACGGCTGCGCGAGCGCATCCGCCAGCGCGAGCGCGAATCCCGCGACCGGGTCCAGAGTGTGTACCGGCACGAGGGCCTGAAGCGCGAAGAAACCTCCGCCGAACTGCTCGCCACGGACATCTTCACCGACGAGGGTTGGGAGCTGTTCGGGTTGTCCCGCACCGAGCTGGTGGTTTCCGGCGCGCTCTCCGGCGCGCTGGCCGGCGGCGGCATCGACGTGCTGCTGGGCGGCGCGTCGCTGCTGCTCGGATCCGGCATCGGTGCGCTCGTCGGCGGCGCCGGCGCCTGGTTCGGTGGCAGCGAGCTGGCCCGGGTGAAGGTGCTGGGGCAATCCCTGGGTGGGCGCGTGATCCAGGTGGGGCCGGTAAAGGCCGCAAATTTTCCCTGGGTGATGGTCGGCCGCGGCTGGGTCCATCATCGCCTCGTGTCCGAGCGCAACCACGCGCGCCGCGAGGCCATTTCCCTCGCCCTGGGCGGCGACGAGCACCTCATGGATCAGGTTCCCGAGCGGCTGCGCAAGGACCTCGCCGGCTGCTTCAAGGCTCTGTTCGACGAGCCCGACGACGCCGATGCCCGGCGCCGGCTGACCGATCTGGTCGAGACGCTGCTGACCGTGGAGGGATGAACCATGCCGGACCCGGATGACGCTGCTCGAATCCCCGCTTTTGCCGACGAGCTTCGCGTCGACGGAACTCTGGTGCGGATCCGGCCGATCCGCCCCGGCGACCGCGAACGCGAGGCGGCCTTCGTTCGCGAGCTGTCCGCGGCGTCCCGCTATTTCCGCTTTCACGCGGCCCTGCGCGAACTCACCCCGGCGATGCTCGAGCGTTTCACCCAGGTGAACTATCCGCACGACATGGCGCTGGTCGCGGTGGTGGACGAAGCGGGCGGCGAGCGCCAGGTGGGCGTGGCGCGCTACGTGCGCGAGCCGGGCACCGACACCGCGGAGATCGCCATCGTGGTGGCCGACGCCTGGCAGGGCAAGGGCATCGCCACGCGGCTGCTGACCGATCTGCGCGAAGTGGCCCGCGGCGCCGGCATCACCCATCTGGTGGCAAGCGTACTGCGGGAGAACGGGCGCATGCTCGAGCTGGTGCGCCGGCTCGGCTTTCTCCACGAAGGCTCCAGCGACGGCGCCCGCGCCGCCCGCCTGGGCAAGCACGTGGTCCCGTCGGATCAGCGGGCGGACCGTACGCAGCAGGACGATCCGGATTGACCGGCCCGGTCCGGCGGCGAATTCCGGTCTCCGCTTTCCCTGCGACGCCGGGCAATGATAAAAAGCTGCTATGGAGAGGGTAGTTGTGTTGTTCTGGCTGCTGCTGGCCGGAGCGGCCGCACGGGCGGACATCACCGTTGAGCTGGCGCCGGGGGAGAGCATCGTCCTCCAGCGCCTCGAGTCCGTGGACGCGATCCGCATCGACGGTCACCTCGACGAACCCATCTGGCAACAGCTCCCGGCCTACGACGAGTTCGTCGTCATCGATCCCGATACCCTGGGCAGTACGAGCCACGAGACGCTCATCCGGCTGGCTTACGACGCGCGCGGCCTTTACGTCGGCGCGGACCTGCGCCAGCCGGCGGAGACCCTGATCGCGCGGCTGTCGAGCCGCGACGCCCGGGATCTGAACCGCGACAGCATCAACCTGACCCTGGATACCTCGGGTGAAGGCCGCTACGGATTCTGGTTCGGGGTCAATCTCGGTGACTCGCTGATGGACGGCACGGTGCTGCCGGAGCGGCAGTTCAGCAACGACTGGGATGGCCCCTGGCGCGGCCGCAGCCAGCCCACGGCCACGGGCTGGACCGCGGAGATGTTCATTCCCTGGAGCACGGTGTCCATGCCGTCGGCGGGCGAGATCCGCCGCATGGGCCTGTACATGTCACGCAAGGTCGCCTACCTGGACGAACGCTGGGGCTGGCCGGCGCTGCCGGACACCGTGCCCAAGTTCATGTCGGTGCTGCAGAACATCGAGATGCGCGAGGTGGCGCCGCGCCAGCAGTACAACTTCTACCCGTTCGTGGCCGCTGGGGATGATTTCGTCGACGACGAGGTCCGCTACCGGGTCGGCGCCGACGTGTTCTGGCGGCCGTCGTCCAACTTCCAGCTCAATGCCACGGTGAACCCCGACTTCGGCAACGTCGAATCCGACGACGTGGTGATCAATCTGACCGCCACCGAGGTGTTCTTTCCCGAGCAGCGCCTGTTCTTTCTGGAGGGACAGGAGATCTTCTTCGCCACGCCGCGGGCCGACACGCGCGGCGGCGGCGTGGGCAACTCGGGGGCGCCGTACACCATGGTCTACACGCGCCGGATCGGCGGTGTCCCGCGGCCACCGGATCTTCCGCCGGGCGTGGAGCTGCCGGACCGGGAACGGTTTCAGCCCACCGAACTGATGGGTGCCGCCAAGGTCACGGGGCAGACCGGACGGCTGCGCTACGGCGTGCTCGGCGCGTTCGAGGACACGGTCAAGTTCGACGTCGAGGACGCGGGCCAACCGCGCAACCTGCATCAGGACGGCAGCGACTACGGCGTCGGTCGGTTGCTCTACGAGGACAACGCCCGCGGCGCCTACCGCGCCCTGGGCTTTCTCTCGACGGCCGTGCTCCATCCTGACGGCGATGCGCTGGCTCAGGGGATCGACGGTCACTACCTCACCCCCGACGGCAGGCTGAAGATCGACGGCCAGGCGATGACCTCGGACGTCGACGGGATCGGACGCGGCTACGGCGGCTTCGTCGATTTCGAGTACACGTTCCGGCGCGGCATGCAGCAGCGGCTGGGGATCGAGTACTTCGACGAGACCTTCGACATCAACGATCTCGGGTTTCTCGACCGCAATGACCGCTACCGCCTGCGCAGCGCGTTCGTGCTGACGCGCTCCGACCTGTCCTGGGCGCGGATCAATCAGTTCGATGTGCGCGGCTTCCTCCAGAACAACGTCTCCGAGGACCTGTTCACCGGCGGCGGCATCTTCTTCACCAACCGCGCTACCTTCGACAACCTGTCGACGGTGACGGCGCGACTGCATTTCCTGCCGGAGCAGTACGACGACCTGAACAGCTTCGGCAACGGAACCTATCGGATCGAGCAGCGCACCGAGGCGTTCCTGTCGTGGGATTCGGACAGCACCAGGGCCCTGGCCTACGAGATCGGCAGTGGATACTTCGAGGACAACCTCGGTGATCCCGGCTGGATGGCCGAGGCGGGCATCAACTGGCGACCGAGCGACCGCTTCAGCCTGAGCCTGAGCGCCACCTACCGCCGCCGCGAAGGTTGGCTCCTGCACCAGAACGACGATCTGTTCGCCACCTTCGAGGCCGACCAGTGGCAGCCGAAGCTCAGCGTCGACTACTTCATCAGCGCCCGCCAGCAGCTGCGGCTTGGCGTGCAGTGGGTGGGTATCCGGGCGAAGGAGAAGGACTTTCTGCGCGTTCCGACATCACCGGGTGACCTGATCCCGAGCAGCAAGCCGACGGGACCCGGGACCCGCGCCAACTACGACTTCTCGGTCTCCCAGTACAGTTTCCAGGCGCGCTATCGCTGGGAGATTGCGCCGCTGTCGGACGTGTTTCTGGTCTACACCCGCCAGGCCGACCTGGCGGCCGCGCTCGGCGACGACTCGTTCACGGACGTGTTCCGCAACGCCTGGGACGAGCCGCTGCAGGACGTGCTCGTGTTCAAGATCCGCTATCGGCTCGGGTCCTGAGCGGCTCGGGCCCTGAGCGGCTCGGGTCCTGAGCGGCGCGCATACGGCGTTCACCGGCCGAGGCGGTAGCGCAGGCCGGCGGTGACCGAAGTGATGTAGCGGCGGTCGCTGTCGAACGGCGTCCCGTCGGCCTGGTTCATGTCCGTGACGCCGGTGATGAGCTGACGATAGGCGGCGGAAAAATGCAGCCTGTCTGTGATGGCGACGTCCACCCCGACCATGGCCTGGGCGGCCGAGGCGGTGCCGTGGTCGTCGACCAGCAGCGCCCGCTGCTCCACCGGATCACAGGCGAAGTTCCGGCAGAACCCGGCGGTGCGGATGTCGTAGGAGGATCTGATCAGGCCGCCGCCGAGACCGACGAACGGCCGCACGGCCGATCCGGGATTGAACTGATGGACGATGTTGAGCATCAGGCTGTAGCTCTCGACGTTGCCGGACGCGGAGTCTTCGCCGATGTCCTTGGAGAACTCCATGACCTCCACACCGTTTTCCCAGTAGCTGGCTTCCAGCTCGACGCGCCAGCGCGGGCGCAGGTGGTAGCCGACGCCGACCGTGGCCGTCGTGCCCAGGTCGAACGCATCGATCACCAGGGCCGTTTCCTTGATCTCCTCGTCCTGGGCGAAGCCGCCGCCGAGATTGGCGATTGCGTACCATCCCTTCTCGAATGCCTGGCGCGGCGCGGGCGCCGCGTAGAAACCGGCATGGCCGCCGTGATAGCGAAGCTGCAGCCAGGCGGAGCGAACGGTGTGATCCGCGTCGACGTCGGCGCCGGAGGCTTCGGTGAGGTCGACGTCGGGCATCTGCCAGTAGCGGAAATCGGCGGCGAGTTCCAGCCGCTGGGTCAGCGGAACGGTGACGCCGGCGATCAGCTGCCATGCGAGCCCGCTGTCGCCGTCATCGATGATGTCGCGCCGCGGGCGCTGAAAGAACGGACCGTTGATCTCCAGCTCGGAGAAGTGCACGTCGAAACGTCCTCTGCCAGCCCCGAGGCCGACGTAGGGCCGCCAGGCGTGGCCGACACGCAGGTCGCGGACCACGTTCAGCATCAGGCTGGAGGCGCGCACCGAATCGCGGTCGTCCGTGTCGACCTCGATGCCGGCCGAGGACGAGTAGAGCAGCTCCGGCGAGCGATCGAGTCGGGTGTAATCCAGCTCCACCCGCCAGTCGTCGCTCAGCCGCCTGCCTAACGCGACGACGAGCTGATTGGTGCCCCGGTCGAAATCCATGGTCGCGTCACTGGCGTCGAGCTCCAGGGTCTCGGCGTAGCTCCATCCGATGCCGAGACTCGCGTACCAGGGATCGAGCACGTCGACGTCCGCCCCGGCCGAATGCATCGCGCCGAACCAGCAGCACAGCGCCAGGCCGGAACGTGCCGCGTGCCGGGCATGGCGACGCACGGCCGCCATCCGCTTCCCTGCGCGCTGCCGCCGCCCGAGCAGAATTGCTGATGGACGGAAGATTCGGCGTTCCTGCATGGTGCTGACCCTGAGTAAATCTGACGGATTGATTCGCGGGCGCATCATACGGGGAGCTTCGGTGAAGCCCAAGGTTGCAAACTCGCAATTTCAAGGAGAACGGCGCCCGCTTCGTGGTCTTCTGATCGAGAACGCCTACGCTGCCCCCGAGCGCAGCAGGTTGAAGAACTCGCGCCGGGTCTTCGGACCGTGGGTCGCATAGCTCGGGTTCGGCCGCTCCGAGTATTCGGCCCGCGCCCGGGAGATGCGGTCGCCGCCGGCGCGCAGTTTCACTTCCTCCGCGCTGAGGCGATAGGGCACCGTGGCGTTCAGGCCGAACACCTTGGCGCGCAGCGCGGCGGTGATCTCCGGATAGCCGTGGGCTTCGCGCAGCGGCTCGGCGATCTGGAACGTGCGGAACGCCTGGATCTGATCCTGGGGCGAGCCGTACCAGATGGAGTCGGTGCCCCACAGCACGTTGTCTTCGCCCACGTACTTGAGCAGCTTGCCGAGCGCGTGAGCGGCATCGTCGGGCTCGCGCATCAGGAAGCGCCAGGTGCTGCCGAGCTCGGCGTAGACGTTGCTGCCCGGTCCGATGCCGTTGTCAGCCAGGGACTGGATCAGGGTGTCGATGCCGTCGCGGCCGGCGCCGGGTTCGAAGGCGCGTTCGGGCTTGCCGGCCACGTAGCCGGAGTGGTAGATGATGAATTTCACGTCGGGATACTGCTTCGCCACCACGCCGACGTCGCGACAGGTGCTGTACTCGTAGGCCTGATCCGACAGCGGCAGGCCCTTGTGAATGCAGATCACCTTGACGTCCAGGTCGCGCGCCCGCTCGATCATGGCGAGCCCCGCATCGTCCGACAGCCAGTAGCCGCCGCCGGGGCCGAACTGGGTGTAGGTCTTCCAGGCGCTGATGTTCCAGTCCTTCGCCAGGGATTCCATGCGCGCAACGTCGTCGTCCTGGTTGGGGTTCACCCGGCCGTGCAGCATCAGCCGCTGCGTGCCTTCCAGCTCGTCGACGATCTGGCGCACGGCGCTGGCCGCCTCGATGGTCACCGGCTCGGCGTCCAGAGCGGAGGGCACGAACGACAGCACCATGATGTCGGTGTCCGAATCAAGGAACACGTCCTTGACGAACTCCTCGGGGCCGAGGCAGTCGAGGTAGGACATGGGGTCGCCGCCGTAGTTGAGATCGCAGTCGGCCTTGGGCATGCCGGCGAACGGTTTGGCGAACTCGGGGATCTGATCGAGCCATTTGCCGGTGGGATCCACGTAGTGGCCCTGCACGTCGAAGATGAACTCGGCGCCGCCGACGCTGGCCTGGGCCAGCTCGCCGTCGAAGGCGGCGTTGGCGGGCAGCTCGAAGAACCCGCCGAGCTTGCCGGCGGCGGCATTGACCTGGTTCATTGCCAGCAGCGTGGTCGCCGCGCCGCAGCCGGAGACCAGGAAGCTGCGGCGGCTGCGCCCGGTACGTCGGGCGTTGTCCGAGGCCGCCTGCAGCGCGGTCCGGTTGCCCAGACGGTTCGCCGTGGACAGCGGAATCGGCACAAACTCACCGTTGCTGGTGGTGTCGATCTTGATCGGCAGCCTGAAGCCGTCCGGATCCAGATCATGGTCTCGATGCGTTTTACTCACAGGCTTCTCCCGGTCGCTTTCGGCCATGGTAACCCGGGCCAGACAGATTTTTCCGCGGGGCGCCCTCTATACTGCCGGAACCATCGAACTGAGGAATCCCGGCGTGCCAGCCGATGAGAGGCAGATCGATCAGGATCTCGCGCTCGTAAAACGCATGCTGCACAGGGACGAGCGGGCGATGGGCGAGTTCTGCAGCTACTACCTGCCACGCCTGTACCGGTTTGCGCTGCAGCGGTTGCCCACGCCCGAGGACGCGGACGACGTCGTCCAGGTGGTGTTGAGCAATGCCTCGCGCCGCATCGAGACGTACCGCGGTCAGTCGACGCTGTTCACCTGGCTGCTCGGCATCTGTCGACGCGAGGTGTCGAAACAGCTGGCGAGCGTGAGCCGCGATCGGGACGTCGTCAGCCTTTACCAGGACGGCTACGCCGATCAGGTGGCGAGCATTCCCGGTCCGGCGGGCGAGGAACCGGAGTCAATGGCCGCGCGGCGGCAGCTGCTGCTGCGGGTTCGGGAGAGTCTCGATCGGCTGCCGGAACGTCAGGCGCTGGCGCTGGAGTTGAAATACGTGGACGGATACAGCTCACAGGAAATCGCCGCGCAGCTGGATCTCAGCGACGACGCGGTGCAGTCGTTGCTGGCCAGGGCGAGGCGGACCTTTCGCGAGGTGTGCGATGAACGGATTGTCGAAGAATTCAGCCGGGACGTTACCCGGGACACCGAGAGCCACAATGGCGACCGCGTGCGCCTGGAGTGAGTCGTGAGCGGCACGGATTCCAGCCCGGACGCTGACCGCCGCCTGGGCGAACTGCTGCGCGCGGCGGGCCGGCGGCCAGAGCCCTCTACGGAGCAGCTCGGGCGCTGGCGCGCACAGTTCGAAGCGGAGCTGCACGGGCGTCGGCGCCGCCGCGCGCTGCGCCTGGCGGGCGTGTTCGGCGCCTGTGCGGCGGCTCTGCTGGTTGCCGTTCTGTTGTTTCCGGGCGGAGCGCCGCTGCCGGCGGCCGCGCCGGTGGCGCAGGTGGTCACCGCGCTCGGCGGCAACGTCGTGCGGGGCCGGGACGGCGCCAGCACCCGCCTCGGGGCCGGTGCGTCGATTGCCGCCGGCGCACGCGTCGAATCCGGCCTGTACAGCGGTCTCGGTCTCGTTTATCGCGGCGCGGACGTGCGTCTCGACGCCTCCACCAGCGTCATTGTCGGTGCAGAACGCCTGGAGCTGGTGTCGGGCCGGGTCTACGTCGATACCGGACCTGCCGACACCGGGTCGGGCAGCGCGGCCACGGTGAGGGTAGAGACGCCGTACGGCTGGTTCGAACACGTGGGGACGCAGTTCCTGGTGGCGGTCACGGACACCTCGGTCGTCGGCGCGGTCCGCGAGGGTCGCATCGTGCTGCACCGCGGCGACGACGATCTGCTGCTGGTGGCCGCGGCAGACGCCGCACGCCAGGTCGTGGTCGACGATGGCGGCGAAACGGAGCAGTCGGCGGTGTCCAGCAGCGGTGAGCTGTGGGCCTGGAGCGAGGCATCGTCCGCCGGGTTCGAGCTCTCGGGACGCAACGCCGACGACGTGTTGCGCTGGGTGGCGCGGGAACGCGGCCTGCGGCTCGACTACGCGAGCCCGGCAGTCCGCGAACTGGCTGAGCAAGCGCGGATTGCAGGCAGCGGTGGTCGCGTCGGCCCGGAGCAGGCCCTGAACGTCGTCGTCGCGGCGACCCGGCTGCGTGTCGTCCCCGGCGACGGCTCGACATTGACGGTATCACTCGCCTCAGAAGCTGATCAGGACGCCGACTGAGGGCACCAGCGGCAGCAGCGTCTCGCGGGCCGGTTCCAGCAGCACCACGCCGTCGTCCAGCTCCGCCGAGTAGTCGATGCCGGCGACATTCTCGCGATTGGTCAGGTTGGTGATGCTGGCGAAGGCCGTGACCTCGGAGCGACCGATCTGCCAGCTGCGCCGGACGCTCGCGTCCAGGGAAACGAAATCCCGCAGCTCCAGATTGTTGAGCACCTGTGGCACGGCCAGCGTATCACCGAGCGCGACCTCTTCCGGCAGTTCGGCGCCGCGCCATCCCGAATGCCAGGTGACCGCCAGGGCCGCGGTCAGGCGTTCGCCGCGCCAGGAGACCATGGCGCTGGCGGTGTGCTCCTGGGACCAGCGGCGTGGAATCCAGAAGCCGTCCAGATGGTCTTCTGCGTCCATGTAGCTGTAGTGCAGGCGCAGCTCCGCGCGATCGCTCAGGTCGCGGCGCAGATCCAGGTCCACGCCGCGGGCTCTGGCCCGGTCCGGATTGATGGCGATGCGGTCGGGTTCCAGCTCCGGTACCAGCACGAAGGGGTTCAGCAGGTTCTCGTAGCGGCGCTTGACCCGGCTGTAGCGCTTCTCGTAGAGCTCGCCGCGCAGCGCCCAGCCGCCGGCGGTCAGCCATTCGCCGCCGATGATGAAGTGATCCGACTTCTGCGGTCGGAAGAACGCGGTTTCGCCGTCGGCGACCTGCAGTTCGTGCAGCGCCTCCGGCTGATGGAAGCGACCGGCGTCGATGCGCACCGACACGGTGTCGCGCGGCCGCCAGCGCAGGCCGATGCGCGGCGAGGTGTGGTAGGTGCTGCCCGCCGGATCGAACGACTGAAAGTCCCAGCGGATGCCCGGCTGCAGTACCAGCGTCTCGCCGACGGGTACTTCCAGCGCCCAGTAGGCGCCGCCGGAGAAGCCGTCCGGGTCGAGTTGGATGTCGTGGCCGTCGCCGGCGGCGCTTTCGAGCAGCTCCCCGAGCACCCCGCGTTCGATTTCCGCGACGGAGTCGTAGCGGCTGCTGCCGTACTCGATCTCGGCGCCGAACTCGGTCAGCAGGCGGCTGAGCTGCCAGCTCAGGTCGCTGCGGACGTTGACCTTGCGCAGCGTCTGACGGTGGTCGAGGAAGCCCTCGCGGGGATCCTCGTCGTCTTCGTCGAACAGGCTCTTCTCCCGGTCGGACCAGGTGTAGGTGAGGGTGCTGGTGCTGTCGAGGCCGTTGCCGTGGTCGAGGGCCAGCTGCGTCCAGACGTAGCGGGTATCGATCTTCGAACCGGCAGAGGTTTCGTCTTCCGTGAGCCGCACGTCGTCCTTGGTGTAGAACAGGCCGCCGGACAGACGCGCGTTCGCCGTCAGATCGTGATCGAGACGCGCGAAGGCGTCGTGGTAGCGGGGTTCTCCGAGGCTCGGATTGAGCTGCTTGGTGATCAGGTCGAGGTTGCCGCGGCGCAGTGACACCAGATAGCTCGTGTCCCCGTCCTCGCCGAACGTGCCCTGGGTGTTGGCCAGCAGGGAGAACACCGAGATGCCGATCTCCGTGCGGCGTTCGCGCGCGACCGGGCCGGTGTTGATGTCCATCACGCCGCTCATCCGGTTGCCGTAGCGCGCCGGAAACCCGCCGGTGTAGACATCCACCGACTGCACGGCGCGATCGTCCACCACGCTGAACACGTTCTGGAAGTCGGCGAGATGGTAGGCATCCAGCAGCTCCACGCCGTCGAGGCGCACGAGCAGTTCGTCCGACACGCCGCCGCGGATGCGCGGCTTCGCGGAAAAACCCACCGACGACATGCCCGGCAGCTGCGCCAGGGCGCGCATGGCGTCGTTGCCCAGGGTCGGTATCGTCGCCAGCTCTTCCGCGTCCAGCGTGGTCACGGATCCGGTGATGCTGCGGCCGGAAAGCCGGTGTCGGGTGCCGGTGACGATCACGTTCTCGATGATCTGCAGCGGTTCGAGAACCACTTCCCGGGAACTGCGGTCCAGGCGCACCAGCTGGGGCCGGTGCTGACTGGCACGAATGGAGACCACATTCCCCGCAGCCAGAGGAATCCGGTAGACCCCGTCGGCAATCTCCTGCAGCGGCAGCGCGCGGCCGCGCCAGCGCGCCTCGGCGTCTTCCAGCGGCAGATTCTGGGCCGAACGGATGGTCAGGCGGGAGACCGACGGCGCGGCGTCGGTGGCGCGGGTGATCACCCAGCGCTCGTCGACCCGTTCGAGGGTTAGGCCCAGGGGGGTCAGGGCCCGGATGAGTGCCGCCGGAGAGTCCTCGCTCACCTCCACGAGAGCGCCCGGGGACACGAGGTCCGTGCTGAACGTGATCGGGTGCCCCAGGGCCGCCAGGCGCGCGACGATGTCTGCAAGCGGTTCGGCGGCGGCTCGAGCGGTCTGCGCCCAGCAGCCGGCGTAGGCGACCAGCAGGAGCACGCTCACCCTGAGGTGCATGGCGGTCAGGGCCCGGTCAGATCGTCGAGGGCCGGGCCGATGTCCGGAAACGCGAACTGGAAGCCGGCGCCTTCGAGTCTGCCGGGCACGGCGTGGACACCGTCGCAGATCAGCGTCGCCTGCTCGCCCAGTGCCGCGCGCAGCACGAAGCCGGGCAGCGGCAGGAGGGCGGGGCGATGCAGGGCGCGTCCGGCGCTGCGCGCGAAGTCGGCGTTTCGCACCGGGCGCGGTGCGGTGACGTTGACGGCGTCCGTCAGCGGGGAATCCATGACGAACAGAATCGCGGCGACCGCGTCGTGGATGTGAATCCACGACAGCCACTGGCGGCCGCCGGCGACGGGACCGCCTGCGAACAGCCGGAACGGCAGCAGCATCTGCGTCAGCGCGCCGCCTTGCCGGTCGAGCACCACGCCGAAGCGCAGCGCCACGGTGCGGATGGGGGTGTTCGCCAGGGGCGCCTCCCAGTCGATGGACAGCTCGGCGAGAAAGTCGCTCCCGGGTGGATCGTCCTCGCTGCGTTCGTCCTCGCCGGTACCGTAGTAGTTGACCCCGGACGCCTGCAGCAGGACGGCGGGCGGGCGCTCCAGGGCGTTGCAGGCCTGCACCAGAGCGCGGCTCGGCCCGGTGCGACTCTCCACGAGTTCGCGCTTGCGGGCCGGCGTCCAGCGGCCGTCGCCGATGCTCGCCCCACACAGGTTGACTACGGCGTGGGCGCCGGCCAGGGTCTGCTGCCAGTCCCCGGGCTGTCCCGGATTCCAGCGCTGGTAGCGGGCATGCTCGCTGGCGCCGCGCTCTCGCCTGGTCAGCACCACCACCTCGTGTCCCGCCGCGTGCAGGGCGGGCACCAGGTTGCGGCCGATCAGGCCGGTGCCGCCGGCGACCACCACCCGGCCCGGCTCACTGGGAACCGGACGCGCGTGGGTGGGAGGATGTTCGGGCGGCTCCACCATGGACCGCGGCTCGCGTGGTTGCGTGGACTAACCCTAGGCTGCCCGGGTCTTGCTTTCAATGAAGTCGTCGGCCAGGGAGAAGATCTCCGGACGCCGGCGCGCCACCCGTGGCAGGTTGGCGACCATGGGCGCGAGCCGCTGATTGACCTTGAGCTTCGCCTCGTGGCAGGCCACGAACCGCCACAGCAGGCCGTCCATCACGTCGCACCACTCGCCGCGTTTGAAGTCGCCCATCTTCAACACGTAGTTGGAGCCGCAGATGTAGGGTTTGGTGGTGAAGATGCCGCCGTCGCTGGTGAGTCCCATGCCGAACACGTTCGGCACCATCACCCAGTCGTAGGCGTCGACGAACATCTCCATGAACCATCGGTACACCTCCTGGGGGCTGATGCCGGACAGGTTCATCAGGTTGGCGGCGAGCATGAGCCGCTCGATGTGGTGCGCCCAGCCGAGATCCAGGGTCTTTCTGATCACGTGGTCGAGGGGCGCGATGCCGGTGGTGCCCCGGTACCAGTCCTGGGTCAGGCGGCGATCGCCGTTCCAGATGTTGCGCGTGGTGAGGGGCTCGCAGTAGTGGTGGTAGATGCCGCGCACGAATTCGCGCCAGCCGAGGATCTGCCGTACCAGTCCTTCCAGACTGTTGAGCGGCACGTTGTGCGACGCGCCGAAGCGCAGCGCCCGGTCGAGGACCTGCTGCGGGGTCAGCAGTCCCACGTTCAGCAGCGGTGAGAGACCGCTGTGGAAGACGAACCTGGAGCGCCGGGTGAGAGCGTCTTCGTAGGGCCCGAAGTTGGCGAAGCGCTGCTCGAGGAAGGCGTCCAGCCAGTCGGATGCCTGGGCATGGGTGGTCGGCATCCACAGCCGCTCGAGCTTTCCCGGATGGGTGTCGAAGCGCGCTTTGACCAGCGCTTTCACGTCTGTCGTGTGGCCGGTTTCCGTCGGCAGATCCGGATCTTCCGGGGTGATGTCCCGTGGCAGCTTCTCACGGTTGTCCATGTCGAAGCTCCAGCGTCCACCCACGGGCTGCCGGTCCGCGGTCATTAGGATGTCGTGCTGCAGCCGCTGCTGACGGTAGTAGGGCAGGAGCTTGGGCGAGCCCTGCTCGTCCAGGTGATTCTGGAAGTCGTCCAGGGTGTTGATGAACATCGGCGTGCGCACCACCTCGAGATCCATGCTGAGGTGCGCGGCGTGCGCCGCGATGGCGCCGCTGAGATGCGCATTCTCAACCTCGAAGTGCCCGAGGCGGCGGCACCCCAGGGCGGCAAGGTCGGTCAGCGCGCGACGCCAGTCCATGCCTTCCTCGAGACGGTGGTAGATCACCGTGAACCCGGCCTCGCGGAGACCGTCGGCGTGGCTGCGCATGGCCGACAGGATGAACGCCAGCTTCTGCCGGTGATAGGTGTAACGACGGCAGAACGCCTCGTCCTCCACCATCAGCACGCGGTCGCAGCCGTGGCGGCGCAGGTGTCCGGCGTCGAACAGCTGGTTGCCGAAAATCAGGAAGGTCTTTCGTGGCGCGTTGGTCGACGCGGACATGATCGTCTCTCCAGGTGGTTGAGCTACCAGATTCGTTACCAGGGCAGTTCGCGGCCGTCCCAGTTGAAGAACCGGCCGCTGTCTGCTTCATCCAGGTCGTCCAGCACGGCGAGTATGTGCGCCGCGCTGTCGTCGGCAGGCCGCGCGTCGTGCTGGCGCAGGAACGGGCGGCTCAGATCGGTCTCGGTGGTGCCGGGGTGCACGGCCACGACGATGGGCGCGGGCCGGCCCTTCGGTCGCAGCCGGCCGAGTTCGATGGCGGCGTTCTTCAACCCCATGTTCAGGGCCGCCTTGCTCATCCGGTAGCTGTACCAGCCGCCGATGCGGTTGTCGCCGATGCTGCCGACCATGGCCGACAGCGCCGCGGCCACCGCGCGCTCGTCGTGCTTGAGCAGCGGCGCGAAGGCGTGCAGTACCTGCAGCGGCGCGAGGGCGTTCACCGTCATGACGTGGCGGAAGGCATCGCCGTCGAGCTGGCCCAGGCTCTTCTCCGGGCCCAGTCCGGGCTCGGCCTCGCCGCCGTGAAGAATGCCGGTGCAGACGATGAGCAGGTGCACGCGCAGCGTCGCTGCGGCGACTGCCTCGGCGGCCCGGGCCAGCGACGCCGGGTCGCAGGCATCGGCCTGCAGGCTGGTCACCGCGTCGTGCTCCACGGCGCCGGGGCGGCGGGACAGGGCGAACACGCGGCCGATGTCGTCGCGGTCTGCGAGCGCCCGCGTGAGAGCGCGGCCGAGGCCGCCGGAAGCGCCGACGACGACGGCAGTGCGGGCGTCAGGTGAGGTTGTGTCCGCCATGGCCGAATCCATTCCCGTGTACAGGCCGATGTTTGTACACTATTTGTATTAGACAAACAATGAACAGCGGCGTAGTATTCATCGGGCCGGAGTCAAGCAGTCTCCGGTTTGCCAAAGCCGGCGGGATGGTTCCCCTCCTCTCCCCCTCCCCCGTCCCGCCGGCTTCTTTTTCCCCGCCGTCAATTATTTTGGTATCTCTGCGCCCGGGCGCTCAGACCTCGCGCTGCTCGTCCGCCACCAGCGTCAGCGCGTCTTCCACCAGAGTCCGGGCACGGGACACGATCTCGTAGATCTCCCGGTGCAGCGCGGCATCCGCCGCAGAATCCACCTCGCAGCCGAGGGAATAGTCCTCGAAGGCATTGAGATCGCGGATCAGGTCTACCAGATGCCGCGGGCACTCGCACAGCATGCGGTCGGCCAGGCTGGCGATGCGGCGCATCTGCTCCGGCGTGTAGCGGCGTTCCCGGGGGCTCGGCGGTTCCATGGAGACAGACGCCGGCGGCGGAAACGCCAGATGGTCCGCCTGCAGCGGCGCTTTGACGGTGTGCACCCCCAGGGTCCGAAGCGGTTCGAGCAGGGTCCGGGGGGCGAACCGGTAGAGCAGCAGCATGCGGCTGCGCGGCGCCTGGCGCCGCAGCCGCACCAGTTCGCTGAGGTCGCCGGCAAGCAGGGTGGGTGTCTCGACGATCACCAGTTCGGCGCCGTGATCTTCCAGCCAGGCCTGGGCCGCCGCCGGATTGCTGGCCGTGTGGACGTCGGCGACCCCGAGTTCCCCCAGCAGCCCCTGAATTTCCGCGGCGGCGCTCGACACCACCAGTGCGGTACCCGGGGTTTCGATCGTCGCGGGCGCGTCGCTGGCGGCTCTCATAGCGCTGAGGGCTCTCGCAGCGCTGATGGCTCCTGCGGCGCGGTCCTTGAGCTGCGCCAGGGTCAGGTTGGCGACGCTGGAGATCGCCTGGCCGCGCTCCACCAGGTTGCGGATCAGGGTCAGCCGTTCGACGTCGGCGTGGCTGTAGAGGCGGTGGTTGCCCGCATCGCGGGTCGGCGTCACGGCGCCGTAGCGGCGCTCCCAGATGCGGATCTTCTCCCGCGACACGCCGGACAGTCTGGACACGGCGCCGATGTTGTAGCGTGAGCGGTCGGTTCTGGCCATGGTCGCTCCGTGGTGGGGTGCCGCCGGGCCCGGCGGCTATGAGGCGCTGTATTATACAAAAGTTGAACAATGTGGGGTCCGCATCGCACACGAATGCCGGCCGGCGGGCGCTGGGGCTCGATCGCGCCGGCGTTTGGGTTCTTGTAGCATGCGCGCCTCACTCCAAACGCCTTTTCTGCCATGCCCGACCAGTTGCCCGAGGCGAAATCGACGCCTGCCCCTGATCCTGCCCTGGCGACCTCCGCCAGGCTCGAGGAACTGGTGGGTCTGCTCGACCTCGAGCGCATCGAGCTCAACCTGTTCCGCGCCCGGCACCCCGAGGGGCGCCGCGGTCGCCTCTACGGCGGACAGATCATGGCGCAGGCCCTGCGCGCCGCGGTGGCCACGGTGGACGACGACCGTCGCCCGCACTCGCTGCACGGTTACTTTCTGCGTCCCGGCGACCCCGGCGTGCCGGCACTGATCGACGTCGAGCGGATTCGCGACGGTCGCTCGTTCGCCACCCGTCGGGTCGTGGTCATCCAGCACGGTCAGGCGATCCTCAACCTCGACGTGTCGTTTCAGGTGGACGAGCCGGGGCTGTCGCATCAGATGGAGATGCCGCCGCTGGTGCCGCCGCCGGCGGCGAAGATTCCCGCCGAGCTCAAGGAAGCGCCGTTCATCGCCTGGCGCGAGGAGCACAAGGCCCTCAAGGAGGAGGCGCCGCACCCGCCGCAGCAGCACATCTGGTTCCGTGCCAGCGGCCAGCTCGCCGACGATCCGGTGCTGCATACCTGCCTGCTGGTCTACGAGTCCGACAACGCGCTGCTGTCCACCGGGCGGCTGCCGCACCGCGGGTCGTTCAAGCGCGAGCGCATGCAGATGGCGAGCCTCGACCATGCCATGTGGTTCCATCGCCACGCGGTCACCGAGTGGCGCGTCGACCGCTGGCTGCTCTACGTGCTCGACAGCCCGTCGTCCTCGGCGGCGCGGGGATACAACCGCGGGATGATCTTCACCGAGGACGGGGTGCTGGTGGCGACGACTATGCAGGAAGGACTGATGCGGCATCGGGCATCGTCCTGAGGGAGTCGGGGGCCGCCTTCCGAGCGTCACGCCTGGCGCCTCCGAGTTGCCGCCTCCGGGCAAACGGCCGCAGGAGTGGGTGCCGGTTTTACGGCGTCAGACGTGACGCTCGGAAGCCGTCCTCCGCCGTGCCTCAGGACTCTACTGGAGTGGTCATCGCCTGCGTTGGCCCGGTGGACCTGCGCATCCCGACTTCCGCGCGAGCTTCAGCCATGGCGCCTGGCCGCGCGATGCTCGAGGGAGTTGGGGGCCGCCTTCCGCGCGTCACGTCTGGCGCCTCGAGTTGCCGCATCCGGGCAAACGGCCGCAGGAGTGGGTGCCGGTTTTACGGCGTCAGACGCGACGCTCGGAAGGCGTCCTCCACCGTCCCTCAGGACTCTACTGGGGTGGTCATCGCCTGCGTTGGCCCGATGGAGGTGTGCAACCCGAGTTCCGCGCGAGCTTCAGCCACGGCGCCTGGCCGCGCGATGCTTGAGGGAGTTGGGGGCCGCCTTCCGAGCGTCCCGTCTGGCGCCTCCGAGTTGCCGCATCCGGGCAAACCGCCGCAGGAGTGGGTGCCGGTTTTACGGCGTCAGACGCGACGCTCGGAAGTCGCCCTCCACCGTCCCTCAGGACTCTACTGGGGTCGTCATCGCCTGCGGTGGGGCTGTGAGCCCTGCGTTCCGGTCATGGCAGGCGCTGTACCCACCACGCTCAGCCGCGCGATACCAGCCCAAGCGATTCGCAGGCTCGTGAATTCCGGGAGCGCGCTGGGAGCCGTCCTGCGTGCCGCCCCTTCGTCCCCGTAAAACCGGTACCCGCCTGTGCTGCTGTTTGCCCGGAGGCGGCAACTCGGAGGGGACGAAGGGGCGGCACGCAGGACGGCCGCCAACACGCACCAATTTCCCCTCGAGACCGCCAATCGCGCCCTACCGTGTGTGTTGGGTGCGGAACGGTCGCCTTCGCTTTCCCTCCGGCGCGCCCCCCGTCCCTGCCGGCTGAAACCGCGGCACCAGATGCCGCTTGCCGTTGCCGATCAGATCCGCGCGTCCCATCCGCTTCAGCGCGTCGCGCAGCACCGGCCAGTTGTCGGGGTCGTGATAGCGCAGGAACGCCTTGTGCAGGCGCCGCTGCTTCAGCCCCTTCGGCACCACCACCTGCTCGCCGTCGCGGCTGACCTTGCGCAGGGGGTTGGTGCCCGAGTGATACATGGCGGTGGCGGTGGCCATGGGCGAGGGCAGGAAGGCCTGCACCTGATCCGCGCGGAAGCCGTTCGACTTGAGCCACAGCGCCAGCTCCAGCATGTCTTGGTCGGTGGTGCCCGGGTGGGCGGCGATGAAGTAGGGGATCAGATACTGCTCCTTGCCGGCCTCCTTCGAGTAGCGGTCGAACAGCTCCTTGAAGCGGTAGTAGCTGCCCATGCCCGGCTTCATCATCTTCGACAGCGGCCCGTCGGACAGCGCCTCCGGGGCGATCTTCAGATAGCCGCCGGTGTGGTGGGCGGCCAGCTCGCGGACGTACTCCGGGGATTCGATGGCTAGGTCGTAGCGCACGCCGGAGGCGATCAGCACCTTCTTGATGCCCGGCAGCGCCCGCGCCTTGCGGTACAGCGAGATCAGCGGCGAATGGTCGGTGTTCAGGTTCGGACACACGCCTGGAAACACGCACGACGGGCGCCGGCAGGCGGCTTCGATCTCGCGGCTTTTGCAGGCCAGCCGGTACATGTTCGCCGTGGGCCCGCCGAGGTCAGAGATCACGCCCGTGAACCCCGGGACCGTGTCGCGGATGGTCTCGATCTCGCGCAGCACGGAGTCTTCCGAGCGGTTCTGGATGATCCGCCCCTCGTGTTCGGTGATGGAACAGAACGTACAGCCGCCGAAGCAGCCGCGCTGGATGGCGACGGAGAAGCGGATCATCTCGTAGGCTGGAATCCGTGCATCGCCGTAGCGCGGGTGCGGGCGGCGCGTGTAGGGCAGCTCGTAGAGGGAGTCCATTTCCGCCGTGGTCAGCGGGATCGGCGGTGGGTTGAGCCACAGCTCCCGGTTGCCGTGGCGCTGCACCAGGGGCCGCGCGTTGCCGGGGTTCGCCTCGAGGTGGAGGATCCGCGAGGCGTGGGCGTAGAGCACCGGGTCGTTCCTGACCTGCTCGAAGCCCGGCATGCGGATGACGCTGCGCCCGCGGTCGGCGGCTTTGACGTCGCCGAGAAAGCGCACCACCTGCACCGCGTCCGGATCGGCCGGGGCAGCGGCTGCGCTCCCGGGGCCGTCCGCCGGGGGCAGCGTGGCGCCCGGTTCCATGGAATAAGGGTCCGGGTGCGCGTCGACCCGGCCCGGCTTGTCCAGGTGCGTGGAGTCCACCTCGATCCAGCCGCCGGGCACCGACCCGCGCAGAAAGGCAGTGCCGCGGACATCGGTGATGTCGGCCACCGCTTCGCCGCCGGCGATGCGGTGGGCCACCTCGGCCAGGGCCCGCTCGGCGTTGCCGTACAGCAGAATGTCCGCGCGGGCGTCGAGCAGCACGGAGCGGCGCACCTTCTCCTGCCAGTAGTCGTAGTGGGCGATGCGCCGCAGGCTGGCTTCGATACCGCCGATCACCAGCGGCACGTCCTTGAACGCCTCGCGCAGGCGCTGGGAATAGACGATGACGCTGCGGTCCGGCCGCTTGCCGCCGGCGCCGTCGGGCGTGTAGGCGTCGTCGCGGCGAATGCGCCGGTCCGCCGTGTAGCGATTGACCATGGAGTCCATGTTGCCGGCGGTCACGCCGAAGAACAGCTCCGGGCGGCCCAGGGCCTCGAAGTCGGCCGTGCTCTGCCAGTCGGGCTGGGCAATGATGCCGACGCGGAACCCCTGGAATTCGAGAAACCGGCCGACGATGGCCATGCCGAAGCTCGGATGGTCCACGTAGGCGTCGCCGGTCACCAGGATCACGTCGCAGGCGTCCCAGCCGAGCAGGTCCATCTCCTCGCGGCTCATCGGCAGCACGGGTGCCGGGGTGAGCTTGTGCGCCCAGTACTTCCGATAGCCGGACAGCGGCGTCACGGCTGCCGATGCCCGCGCACGTTTGCGTTCTGCCTGGGTCTTTGCCTGGGTCTTTGCTTGAGACATGGTCAGCGGATTACCCTTCGGACGCTCGCTTGCCTGAACTGAACATCGCTTTCATCACCGTCGAGGTACCCGACATGGCCATCGCGCCCCGCCCGGAACAGCTCCAGTCGCTCGCCGAACGCGCCCCCGAGGGGAAGATGTACATGCTCAACCTGCTCAAGTTCAAGGAACGGGCGGCTTATGCGGACGGGCGGAAGACGGATCTCACAGGCGCCGAAGCTTACGGACTGTACGCCGAAGGCGTCGGCGCGATCATACGCGATCTGGGGGGACGCGGCATCTGGAGCGGGAGGACCAACGTGCAGGTGATCGGCGACGGCGAGCTGGCCTGGGACCTGGTTGCCATCGTCGAGTACCCGTCTTTCGCCGCGTTCCGTGAGATGACCACGAGCGAGCGCTACCAGGCCGTGCACGTGCATCGCGAAGCCGGCCTCGAACACCAGCTGCTGATCAACTGCCTGTCGATGGAGCAGGTCCGGGCCGTGGCAGGGGTGCGCTGATGCGCGCTCCGACGTATCGCCGCCGGTTCCCGGGGGCGTGGTTGTGGCGGATGCTGGCGGCGGTTGCCCTGCTCGGTGGCCTCGGCGGCTGTGCGTCACAACCCTCCGTGGACGTGAACCTGGTTGGTCTTGCACCGATGGAATCCACGCTGCTCGAGCAGCGTCTGCGCCTGGACTTCCGGCTGCAGAACTTCGGCGACCGCGCCCTCGAGGCAACGGGGATGGAAATGACGCTCAACGTCAACGGGCAGCGCCTGGCCCGGGGCGTGGACAACGGCGCCTTCCGCGTAGACCGCTTAAGCGAGACCCGGGTCAGCGCGGTGGTCAGCACGTCCCTGTTCGACGTGGCGCGGCAGCTGCTCGACCTGCCGAACCGGGAGTCCTTCAGCTACGAACTCACCGGCCGCGTGTACCTGCAGGGCTGGCCGCGCTCGATGCCGTTCCGGCGCGGCGGTGAGATCAGCCGCGCCGACCTGGCGCGCCTGGTCGGCAGCGGCGGCCGCGCGCCAGCGCCGCTGCGTCTGGAATAAGCCGCTGCGTCTGGAGCGCCGCGGCGCCTGAAACAGGCCGCGGCGCCTGAAACAGGCCGCGGCGACTCTGGCGTTGCTCAGCGGTACTCCGGCGTGGTGGCGGCGCGGTGGTTGTGCACCCGCTTCGCCACCGCCTGGGCCTGCGGCCGCAGCATATCGTGGGGAAACCCCGGCGCGATGGCGCTGGCGCGATCGAGCCGTGCCAGCTGCGCTTCCGACAGGGTCACCTTCAGGCAGCCGAGATTGTCGTCGAGCTGTTCCACCGTGCGTGCTCCGACCAGCGGGATGATGTTGCCTTCGCCTGCGCGCACCCAGGCGATGGCGACCTGGGAGGGCGTGGCGTCGAGTTCTTCGGCCACGGCGATCACCTCGGCGGCTATCTCGAGGCTGCGGTCCGTGTCCAGCTCCCGTGCCCGCGCCCGCCCGTCGGTGTCGGGGCGCTTGTTGTACTTGCCGGTGAGCACGCCGGAACCGACGATGCCCCAGGGCGTCACCGCCAGATCCAGCGCCCGGGCCATGGGCAGCAGCTCCCGTTCCACGGTCCGGTCGACCAGGCTGTAGCGGATCTGCAGGCCGACGAAGCGGCTCCAGCCGCGCAGCTCGGCGAGGGTGTTGGCCTGGGAGACCACCCACGCCGGCGTGTCAGAAACGCCGACGTAGAGGACCTTGCCCTGGCGCACCAGATCGTCGAGGCCGCGCATCACCTCGTCGATGGGGGTCAGGTAGTCGCGGGCGTGCACCCAGTACAGGTCGACGTAGTCGGTGTTCAGGCGCTTCAGGCTGGCGTGCACGGAATCCATCATGTTCTTGCGCGAGTTGCCGGAGGCATTGATGTCGCGGCCGCGCATGGGACCGGTGAACTTCGTCGCCAGCACCACGCGCTCGCGCTCGCTGGCCATGAACTCGCCGAGGAACGTCTCGCTGGTTCCGGCGGCGTAGACGTTGGCGGTGTCGATGAAGTTGCCGCCCTCGGCGCGGAAGCGGTCGTAGACCCGGCGGCTCTCTTCCTTGTCGACGCCGAAACCGGTCTCGGTGCCGAAGGTCATGGCGCCGAGGGCGAGTTCGGATACTTTCAGGCCGCTGTGGCCGAGCAGTCGGTACTGCATGAACGGGATCCCCTGGTGTGCACGCCTCGAGGTTACTCCTCGAACCGCTGCGACGCTCACTCCAGTGTGGGCTTGTCGCGCAGCTTTTTCAGTGCGCCGCGTTGCTTTTTCTGCTCCTGGCGTTTGCGTTTCTGGGTGCGGGAGGGGCGGGTCTTCACGCGCCGCTTCGGCGCCCGCCGGGCCTCGCTGACCAGGGCTTTGAGACGCTCCAGCGCGTCCTCGCGATTGCGCAGCTGGGAGCGGAAGCGCTGGGCCGCGATGATCAGCTCGCCGCCCTGGGTGATCTGCCCGGGCACCAGCGCCTCGAGCCGCTCGCGCACGGCGGCGGGCAGTCCGGCTCTGTCCAGATCGACGCGCAGCTGCACCGCCGTGGCGACCTTGTTGACGTTCTGCCCGCCCGGGCCGCTGGCGCGAACGAACTGCAGCGTGATCGCCTGGTCGGGTATGCCCGCCGTGGCGTTGGACGGGGCGGGTGCCGGGTCGTCGTCCGATTCACTCATGCCAGCGATGGTAGCAATCCGGCGCGCGCCGCCGTAGCCTCGCGGCGTGCCCCGGCAGGAGGAACGGCGTGCAGGCTTGGCAATGGACAACGACGCTGGTGCTGGCCGCCGGCCTGGCGACGGCGGCGGCAGATGCGGCGGAGCGTTCGGCGAAGGCGGATGCGGCGCCCGCGGTCGAACCCGTCGCGACGGGTCTGTTGGCGGCGCCGCAGGTCACCCTCGAACAGGGGCGGCTGGTGGGGTTGCGCGACGCCGGCGTTCAGGTCTTCAAAGGCATTCCCTACGCCACGCCGCCCGTCGGAGAGCGCCGCTGGAAGCCGCCGGAACCCGCCGAGCCGTGGCGCGGCCGACGCTACGCCATGCAGTTCGCTCCGGACTGTCCGCAGCTCCCGTATCCGGACCAGTCGTTCTTCGACCGCGGCATCAATCCCACCAGTGAGGACTGCCTGTACCTGAACGTCTGGACCGCCACCGCCGACCCGCAGGCGCGGCGTCCGGTCATGGTCTGGATCCACGGCGGCGCCCTCACCCGGGGCAGCGGCGCCAGCGCCTGGTACGACGGAGCCGCCCTGGCGCGCAAAGGCGTGGTCCTGGTGACCATCAACTACCGGCTCGGTGCGTTCGGCTATCTGGCGCATCCGGCGTTGTCGCAGGAGTCGCCCCACCGGGCTTCCGGAAACTACGGTCTGCTGGACCAGATCGCGGCGCTGACCTGGGTGAAGAACAACATCGGCCGCTTCGGCGGCGATCCCGGCAACGTCACCATCTTCGGTGAGTCCGCCGGATCCTGGAGCGTGCATCAGCTCACCGCGACGCCGCTGGCGGCGGGACTGTTTCACAGGGCCATCGGCCAGAGCGGTGCACATGCGTATCCGATTCCGGAGCTGGATCGCGAGCGCTTCGGCCTCGAGCCCCACGAACGCACCGGGCTCGCCCTGCAGGATGCGGCCGGGGTTGATTCCCTGGAAGCGTTGCGCGGCCTGTCCGCGGACGCACTGCTCGGCGCCTACGAGCGCGCGAACATTCCGGGTCTGGCGCGGCCGGTGGTGGACGGCTGGGTGTTTCCGGAGCAGATCGTCACGCTGTACCGGGAGGGCCGGCACAACCGGGTGCCGCTGCTGCTCGGCTCCAACGCCGACGAGGGCAGCAACCTGACCCTCGGCGGTCAGCCGGAATCCGCCGAGGCGTTCGAGGCCATGATGCGCAAACGTTTCGGCACGCTGGCGGAGGAGCTGCTGCGGGTCTACGACGCGAAGCGCGACTACCTCACCGCCTTTCTCGCCAGCTACCGCGATCAGTCGTTCACCTGGCCGATGCGCTTCTGGGCGGGCCAGGCGGCCCGGCACGATCAGAACGTGTGGCTCTACTACTTTGCTCACGAGCCGCCGTCGCCGACTGGGTTCGGCGCCTACCACGCCGCCGAGATCCGCTACGTTTTCGCCAACCCCGACGTCGACATGACCGCCACGGCGGTGGATCGGGCGCTGGCGGAGACGATGTCGGACTACTGGGTGAACTTCGCCGGCACCGGCGTGCCGTCCGCGCCTGGCGCGCCAGCCTGGCCAGGCTACGACGCGGAGCGGGTACCCTACCTGGTGTTCGGCGAGGAGCCCGGCGTGGTGGAGGGCCTGCTGGAGGAGGAGATGGCGCTGTTCGACGAGGCCGCCGAGGCCCGCTGGCACGCCCGCTGAGCGCTGGCCGCGCGCCGCTGGCCGCGCGCCGGGTCAGGGTGACAGGTGGGCGCGGCCGATGGTGTTGGTGTCGGCGCCGAACCAGATCGAGTCGGTCGCCGGGTCGTAGACCATGTGCCGCACCGTGCCGCCGCCGCTCGGAATCGCCACCGGCGTGGTGAAGGTCTCGCTGACCGGATCGAAGCCCACCAGGCGGTTGGGTGACGCACCGGACTCCACGAACCATAGCCGGTCGGCCTTATCCACCGTCATGGCGTAGGGTCGGCTCTGTGGCCCGCCGGGTGCCGGGTACTCGATGATCAGGCCGGATTCCGGGTGCAGGAACCCGAGCCGGCCGCCGGCATAGTCCACGTACCAGATGCGCCCGTCGCTGGTCGCTTCCAGTCTGCGCGGCCGGGCATCCTCCCGGGGTAGCGCCACCTCCGTCACCGCCACGGTCCGGGGATCGATCCGCAGCAGCCGGTTGCTGCCGAAGGCGCATGCCCACACCGTGCCCGACGGCGCGACGACGATGCCGTAGGGGCGGGCGCCGGCGGTGGCGACCTCGGTCAGAGTCACGGTGTCCGTAGCCAGGTCGAGGCGACCGACGCGGTTGCCGCCCTGGACGGTGAAGAAGACGTGACCGGCACCGTCGAACACCAGGGTGTGCGGATCCCGGGCGGCCGGGTCCGGCATGGGAATCCTCTCGATCGCGCCGGTCTGCGGGTCCACGCGACCGATGTGCGCGGCGAGATTGCCGGCATAATAGATGGTGCCGTCGTCGCCGACGATGAGATTGTGCGGTCCGGTGCCAGGGTCGAGATCGAAGCGCCGGAACTCGCCGCTGTCCGGGTCGAGAGCGGCGACGTAGTGGCCGCGCTGGCCGACGAACCAGATCTCACCGTCCGGGCCCACGTAGGGGTCGCGCGGACGGCTGTTCTCCCAGGGCACCGGCCACTCCTCGATGGTCGGCTGAGGCAGCGGCGCCGCCGCCGGCAGGGCCGCTGGCTGCGCGGCGAACGCCGCACTCCAGACGAACAGCGCAGGCAGCAGGGCATACACGCGGGCATTCATCTTCCCTCAACCTCTCTGGCAGCCCTCCCGGGCGCCTCTCGTTCAGTCCGTGTCGCGGCGGTAGACTACGCGGCCGCCGACGATGGTGTAGAGCACCTTGGCTTCGAGCAGCTTCGCCGGATCGGCGCGGCCCGCTTCCACCAGATTGGTGTCGAACACGGCGATGTCGGCGAGCTTGCCCGGGGTCAGGGTGCCCTTCAGGTCTTCTTCGAACGACGCCCAGGCCGGGGCGCGGGTGTAGGCGTCCATGGCCTCCTCGATGGTCAGGCGCTGGCCCGGAAACCAACCTTCCGCCGGCTCGCCGCCCAGGGTCTGGCGGCTCACGGCGGCATACAGGCCGTATACCGGACTCAAAAAGTAACGCGCGGCGTTGGTTCCCGGCGAGTCGCTGCCGAAAATCAGCACGGCGCCCGCGTCCTTCAGCTTGCGGAACGCGTAGGCGCCCTCCGAGCGCGCGGCGCCGATGCGCTCTTCCATCCAGCGCATGTCGTCGGAAACATGGTAGGGATTCACTTCCGCCACCAGTTTGAGCTGGCCGAATCGGGGAATGTCCTCGTCGCGCACGACCTGGGCGTGGATGACCCGCCAGCGGTGGTCGGCGTTGACCATGTCGTGGCGGGTCAGTACGCGCTCGTAGATGTCGAGCAGGATGCGGTTGCCGAGATCACCGATGGCGTGAATGTGCGGCGGCACGCCGGTGGGCAACCAGGCTTCGATGTAGTTCTCCATCTGCCCGGCCGGGAACTGCGTGTAGTGATCGGTCTCCGTCATCGAGAAGGCGGCGCCCTCCTCGCCCTCAGGGAGCATGGGCGGGCGCAGCTTGCCGCGGTTCTCCGGGTCGTGGTCGTAGGGCTGAAAGAACATGGCGCTGGAGTTGCCCATGATCCCGTCGACCCAGCCCTTGTAGCCGATGAATTTCAGCCAATGGTCGCCGAATCCGCGGGAAATGCCGAGCGCGGCCACGTGTTCCGCCTCGAAGATCTGCGGCCGGATCATGATCCGCGCGGTCAGCTCTCCGGCACGCTTGAGGTGCTGGTAGGCCATCACCTGCTCGGCCGACGACAGGTCCTGGATGGTGGTAACACCGCCTTCGCGCGCTTCCTTCAGCACCGCGCGTACCGCCACCAGACGCTGCTCGAAAGGCATGGGCGGAATGACGTCCTCCACCAGCGCCGCGGCGCTGCCGCGCAGAATGCCGGTGAGGCGGCCGTCGGCATCCTTGTCTATTTCGCCGCCCAGGGGATCCTCGGTCTCGGCGCTGATGCCGGCGAGTTCCAGGGCCAGACTGTTGGCCAGATACATGCTGCGGTCGAAGCGCGACAGCAGCACCGGATGCTCGGGCGTCACCGGGTCGATGAGGTCGCGGTGCGGGGTGAACGGACCCGGCTGGGGGTCCTCGCCGGGCGCGCTGCCCGCGGACCCCTGACCCCACTGCTCGTAGGCCCCCCAGTCGCCGCGCAGAATCCAGCTGCCGCTGGGCAGCCGTTCGGTGGCGCCTCTGACCCGTTCCACGAAGGCGCCGGGCTCATGGACGTCCAGCAGGTTCACGCCCGTGAGCAGGTTGCCGGTGGCGTCGACGTGGACGTGGGCGTCGTTGAAGCCCGGCGAGACGAAGGCGCCGTCGAGGTTGATCACCTGAGTGTCCGGCCCACGCGTACGCATCACCTGGCGCCGGTCCCCCACCGCGAGAATGCGATTGCTGGTGATCGCCAGTGAGTCCACCCAGGGTCGGGCGCGATCGGCGGTGTAGATCTCGGCGTTGGTCAGAATCACGTCGGCGTCGCGCTGCGCGCCCGCGGCGTGCAGGGCGATCGCGCAAAGCAGCGCAGCGCCCATGGTGCGGCTCCATCCGAACCCGTTTCCCGTCATGTGAATGCGCGCTCCTCGGTCGTTGGCTGGATGGTCATTGTCGCAAAACCCGTTACATTGCTGGTGGTTGGAGCTGATTTCAATATGTTTCCAAAAGCATTTCGATTCGTTTCCGGATGTTGTACTCTCCGCACTTCCTGCGCGCTTGACGGCGTCAATCGGGGTCTCTTAGGGAGTGATCCATCACGGTTGGCTTCCCATCTGCGGCAGGTCAACCCGCCATCTCTCGAGGTGACCGGGTGGGGAGCAATAACAGCCGCGCCGCCAACGGCGCGGCACAAGGAGAGTACCAACCATGGGTGAATTGAAGAATTCATTGCTGCGATCCGCCCTCGTCGGTGCCGTGGTCCTTTCGCCGGTCGCGGTTCCCGCGGCGCTGGCTCAGGAAGGCGCCACGTCCATCGAAGAGGTCGTGGTGGTCGGTTCGCGCCGTGCCGGCCGGACCGCCACCGACTCACCGGTGCCCGTCGACGTCGTCTCCGGAGACGACTTCCAGAACATGGGCACGTCCGACATGGACGACATGCTGCGGAACCTGCTGCCGTCCTACAACGTTCAGCGCTTGCCCATCAGCGACGCGGCGACCATCACCCGGCCCGCCACGCTGCGCGGGCTGCCGCCGGACAACACGCTCATTCTGGTGAACGGCAAGCGCCGTCACCGCGCCTCCGTCATCGCCGAACTCGGCGGTTCGCTGGCCGCTGGCTCCCAGGGCCCGGACATCTCCGTGATCCCCACGCTCGCCATCGACCGGGTGGAAGTGCTGCGTGACGGCGCCGCCGCCCAGTACGGCTCGGACGCCATCGCCGGGGTGATCAACTTCGTTCTCAAGGAAGACCGCGAAGGCATCAATGCCGAAGCCCGCTACGGCGAGTACTACGAAGGCGACGGCGAGCTCTGGCAGGGCGCCGTGAACATCGGCCTGCCGCTGGGCGACAACGGTTTCGCCAACGCCACCCTGCAGGTCAAGAGCTCCGACGCCACCGACCGCAGCCTGCCGCGCACCGACGCCCAGGCGCTGATCGACACCGGCAACACTGCGGTCGTGCAGCCGGCGCAGATCTGGGGCGCCCCGGAAGTGGACGATGACGTCGCGTTCTTTTTGAATGCCGGCATCGAACTCTCCGACAGCCAGGAGCTGTATGGCTTCGGTAACTACGCCGAGCGCGCCGTGACCGGCGGCTTCTTCTACCGCAACCCGAACGCCCGCCCCGGCGTGTTCTCGGACTCGTTCAGCGGCGGCCAGCGGGCCATTATCGACCTGAATCTGGCCGGCCAGACCGGTGCCGTGTCGAACTGCCCGGCGCTGTTCAGCCCCGGTTCCACGCCCACAGATCAGGCCGCGGTGGACGCCGACCGTGCTGCCCTGGCGGCGCTGCCGGCCAACTGCTGGGTTGCCAACAATCTGTATCCCGGCGGCTACACGCCGGCCTTCGGCGGCGACGTCGAGGACATCAGCGCCCTGGTCGGCCTGCGTGGTTCCCTCGACAATGGTCTGAGCTACGACTTCAGCATGGGCCTGGGCCGTAACGAGACTCAGTTCCGCATCGGCAACACCTGGAACCCGTCCCTGGGTCCGGACTCGCCGACGTCGTTCGATCTGGGTGCCTACACCCAGACCGAGCAGAACTACAACGCCGACTTCGTCTACCCGGTGAAGGTCGACGGCTTCTACTCCGACCTGAACGTGGCGTTCGGCGCCGAGTACCGCGTCGAGACCTTCGAGATCACCATCGGCGAAGAGGATTCCTGGCAGGCCGGCCCCTGGGCGTTCCAGGGTGACAACTTCCACAGCGACGGCGTGACCCCGCTCATTGGCATGAGCATCGGTGCGCACGGCTTTGCCGGCTTCAGCCCGACCCAGCAGGGTGAGTTCGACCGGGCCAACTACGCGGTGTACACGGACCTCGAGGCCGACGTCACCGAGCGTTGGCTGGTAGGTGCGGCGCTGCGCTACGAGGACTTCGACGACTTCGGTGACACCACCAACGGCAAGATCGCGACCCGCTTCACGATCACCCCGACTCTGAACGTGCGCGGCTCGTTCAGCACCGGCTTCCGCGCACCGACGCCCGGTCAGTCGAACGTGACCAAGGTCTCCACGGTGACCGTGGACGGCGAGCTGCAGCAGCGCGGTCAGATCCCGCCGAGCAACCCGATCGCCCAGTTCCTGGGCGGCGAGCCGCTGGACGCGGAAGACGCCACCAACCTGACTCTGGGTGTGGCCTGGGACGTCACCGATCAGCTGACGCTGACGCTCGACTACTTCGAGATCAACGTCGAAGATCGGATTTCCCAGACCGGCACCATCGACATCACGACCCAGCCGGTGCCGGCCGGCGTGAGCTGCCCCGGAGCGACGAACCTTGCGCAGTGCCTCGAGGCCCTCGGTATTCCCGGCGCGTCGGACCTGACCAGCGTCTCGTTCTTCACCAACGATTTCGAGACCACCACGACCGGGATCGACTTCGTGGCCACCTACGTTCAGGACTGGGGTAACGCCGGCATCACCAATCTGACCGCGGCGTGGAACTGGACCGAAACCGAAGTCGACGACGCCGGTTCGGAGGTCTCCCGTAACCGCGTGGTGGATCTGGAGAATTTCAACCCGGAGAACCGCGGCATCTTCACCGCCAACCACCTGATGGGCGACTGGCGCTTCCTGCTGCGGGCCAGCTTCTACGACGACTGGACCGTGGGTGACTTCTCCGGCGATCCGACCTTCGACGGTGCGACCCGCTACAGCATCGATTGCAGTGAAGACGAGTGCTACGACGGTGAGTGGATCTTCGACGCCGAGATCGCGTACACGCTGAACCAGCGCTACACGTTCACTCTCGGCGCGCAGAACCTGTTCGACGAAGGTGGTCCGGACGATGCCAACAACACCGCACCGGCCGGCTTCTCGGACAACTCCGGTCAGGAGTTCGCTACCAGCACGCCTTGGGGCTTCGACGGAGGTTTCTACTACTTCCGCTTCAATGCCATGCTGGACTACTGATTCGTTTCCGCGGACGCTCGCCGTCCGCTAACGAATCAACAGGGGCGCCTGCGGGCGCCCCGTTTTTCGACGAGTATCCATCGTCCGATTGTCGGACGGAGCGAAGTAAAAAATCGAGGCCGGCTTTGAAAGGCAGTGTTTTTGCAGGGATTTCCCTTGTCGGACACAGTACTTGCATCTCGATGCCTGCTGATGGTTAATTGCGGCGACCCAAGTCTCCACAGCGTTCGCTGCAGGAGTTGGGCTCAAAAATCGTGTTTGGGGAGAGTAGTCAAATGTTGAAGAAGTATGCGCACGTCCGTCGTGCGTGGGCGGGAGTCGTCCCGCTCGTTGTCGGTCTCGGGTCGGGTTCTGCGCTGGCGCAGGAAGGTCCGATCGAAGAGATCGTCGTCACCGGCTCGTTCATCCGCGGTACGCCTGAAGACGCGGCGCTGCCGGTCCAGGTAACCACCCAACAGGATCTCGAGGACGTCGGCAATCCGACTATCACCGAGATGATCCGCAATCTCAACGTCTCGAACGGCAACCTCGGCGAGACCAACCAGTTCAACGCCTCTGGCGGTCAGGGCAACGAGGGTGTGGCCACGGTCAACCTGCGCGGCCTCGGTTCCGAGCGGACGCTGGTTCTGATCAACGGCCGGCGCCATGTTTCCACGTCGTCCTTCGGGGTCGACATCAGCTCGGTGCCGTCCATCGCCATCGGTCGCATGGAAGTACTGAAGGACGGCGCGGCCGCCCTGTACGGCTCCGACGCCATTGCCGGCGTCGTGAACTTCATCACCCGGGATACTTTCGAGGGTGCGGAACTCCGCGTCGGTGGGCAGAAATTCGACGAAAGCGATGGCGAGTACCAGGTTGGCGCCATCTTCGGTGGCAGCCGGGGCGCGCTGAGCGGCATGCTGGCCTTCGAGTACGAGCGTCGTGAAGAGGTGCAGCTGCGCGACTTCGACCGGTACACGCGGCCGTACGAAGACAATGTTCAGGGCGGCTTTTCTTCGATCGGCAATCCGGGGACTCTGTTTCCCGTGGTTCTCGATAACGACCCGACGACGCCGGGAAATCAGACCGGCGTGTTTCCAGTCATCGACCCGGGTTGTGAAGCCGTCGGCAACCAAATTGCTGACGGGCGTTGCCGGTTTCAGTTTACCCAGTTCGATAACCTGGTCGAGGAGCAGGACACCTACAAGGTATTCGGCGAGCTGAACTACGACTTCTCCGATGCCGTCAGCGGGCACGTGGAAGCGCTGTATTCCTTCGTTGACGTGCCGAACTGGGCGACGTCACCGTCTTACCCGCCGCAGGCCCTGTTCGGCGACGATCGTCGGATCCCGTTCACGCATCCTGGCATTGCGGACCTGATTGCCAACAATCCCGGACTATTTCCCGCGGACTCACTCGGGGTCCTCTTTCCCTTGACCCGTCACAGCGGCGCCGGCGGCTTCGGCCCGGACGGCGATGCTCGCCGTGGGGTCCGCGAAACTGAAACTTATCGACTGGCCACCGGATTGAACGGCACGCTGTTCGATGGTGATCTCGGCTTCGATGTCGCGTTGAGCTGGTCGCGTCGGGATCGGTACTCCCAGACCCCGGATATGTACGTAGAGCGCATGGCGCTGGCGCTGGACGGTCTTGGCGGGCCGAACTGCGACCCTGTAACGGGAACGCCCGGCGCAGGTGGTTGCCTGTATCACACGCCGACGTCGAACGGAATCGACTTCTCGGCGATCACGGGCCAGCCCAATCCGAACGCCAACCCCGCACTCGCAGCAGCGAATCGGGAACTTCACCCGTGGCTGGAGGCTGACCTGAGCACCGACACGCAGTTCGAACTGCTGGTGTTCGATGCCACCTTCGACGGCACGTTGCCGATTGAGCTTGGCGCTGGTGAGGTGGGTTACGCCGTCGGCATCCAGACACGTAACGAGAAGTATGAACTCAAGCCGAAAGCGATCAATGACCTGACGATCAATCCTTGCCCGTTCGTCGATCCGGTGTCGCTGACTCTCGGCAATACCGATACGCTCGACTGCACGCAGTCGACGCAGACGTCGGATACCGGCCTGTTCGCGTTCCTTTCCGGGACCACCCCGCAGGACACCGAACGGACCGTGTACGGCGCGTTCTTCGAACTGGGTCTGCCGTTCACGGAGCGTCTGAACGGTCAGTTTGCGGTTCGTTTCGAGGACTACGGCGGCGATGTTGGCTCCACGGTCGACCCCAAGCTGGCCCTGCGCTTCCAGGCGACGGATGCCATTGCGCTGCGCGGCTCGGTTTCCTCGACATTCCGCGGGCCGCCGCAGAACTTCCTCGAGGGCCGGGGCACTTCGCTGCAATTCGTCGGCGCGACCAACGCGTTCAAAGCGATCGACACGCTGGGTAACCCGGGTCTCAGCAACGAGGAGGCCATTGCGTCGAACTTCGGGATCATCTTCGACACCAACAACTTCTTCGGTTCGCTGGATTACTGGCGCTTTGACTTCACTGATCCCATCCAGGTGGAGGACTTCAACGGCATCGTCAACGCCTATTCGCCTCCGTCGGCAACCAACCCGATCGGCAACGACTGCGCGCCTGGCGGCGCGGGGTTCGGCAGCGCCGTGTGTAATGCGCTGGCGGAACGTATCACGTTCCAGGCCGGCTCCCTGCAGCGGGCGGCGGACCTGACCCGCGTGGAAGTCGAGTTCACCAACGGTGGTGACATCACCACCTCGGGCGTCGACTGGTTTGCTCAGTACGACTTCGATCTGGACTTCGGCACGGTATCCCTCGGTACCCAGGGCACGTATACGATCGAATACGACGTGGACGATTTCACCACCTCGGACGGCGTGTTCCTGGCGCCTGGTGGCGACTTCGCCGGAGAACTCAACGACAACCGCAACTCGCTGACGCCGATCCTGGACCTTCAGGGCAATGTGTTCGTTCAGTACACCAATGGTCCCCACCGGGCAACGCTGACCGGCCGCTACTGGGGTGAGTACGAGGACGAAAGCGCGGCTGCCGCGCTTCAGGACATCGGCGACATGTTCACGGTGGATCTCAACTACAACGTGTCGCTCATGGACGACAAGCTGACGGTGAACCTCGGCTTGTTCAACCTCTTCGACGAGGACCCGCCGCGGGCTCAGACGGATCTCAACTACGATCCGTACACCCATGATCCGTTCGGTCGCAAGATCAAGCTGGGTCTGACCTACCGTCTGTAAAAGGACTTCGGCTCGAGTCGCCGGCGTATCTGCGACCGGCGACTCGGTGCACCGCAACGGTGTAAGCCGAATAGACAGAAAGGGGGCCGATTGGCCCCCTTTTTCTTTTCGTGCTCAGTGCGGTCGGTCTCTAGCCGGACGCTCCGGCGTAGTTTCCGCCAGCGGTCATTCGCTCGGCCGAGCCAGCACCACTTCGACTTCCACCAGCATCCCGGGCGCGGCGAGTCCCGCCACCTGGAACGCGGACCGCGCCGGCAGGTTCGGCTGCGCGTCGCTGCCGAAGTACTTGCGGTAGGCGTTCATGAAGCCGTCGAAGTCCATGGCGCCGTTCAGTTCGGGCACGCCGACCAGGTAGACCTGCATCTTCACCACGTCGCCGAAGCCGAGGTTCTTGGCCGTGAGCGACTCCTCGAGGCGCGAGAACACCGACATCGCCTGGGTTTCGGTGTTGCCCCAGAATTCCCGCGTGTAGCGGGTAGCGTCCGGATCTGCCGGACGCGGGGTCATGCCGCTGTGGTACACGATCGTGGTACCGGCAGGGATTTCCACGGCCTGGGCGATGGGAAAGTCGCTGTTCGGCAGCGGATAGCGGGTGACGTCGGCGGTGGCGCCGGCGGCGCCCAGCGTCGCCGCGAGAGCGGCAGCAGCGGCGGTCTTCTTCATGGCGGTCTCTCCTTCCTCGGATGATTGGGTCTCGGCGGAAAACGTATTCACGTAGGCGATGACGTCGGTCATGGCCTGGTCGTCGGGCAGGGTCAGCGCCGCTGCCCGCATGATGGCACCCTGGGTGTCACCGCTGGCAGCGCCGCGTACGCCGCTGCGGAAGTGCTCGATCTGGGTGACCAGGTACCAGTCGCTCTGGCCGGCCAGCGGCGGCGACAGCAGCGCCCGGTTGCCCTCGCCCTGGGTGCCGTGGCAGGCCGCGCAGGGTTCGTAGAGCCTCGCGCCGCGGTCCACGTCGCCAGTGATCGTGGCGGGGCTCGAATGCGCGGGTACCGAGGCAGCCCAGGCGACGGCGCCGGCGACCTCGGCGGGGCTCAGGACCCTGGCCTGGGGCTGCATCTCCATACCCGTGGCATCGCCCGGGTGGCTGCCGCGCCAGCCCTCGCGGAACGCCTGCATCTGGCGCCCGATGTACCAGTCGGGCAGGCCGGCGAGCTTCGGCGCGTCGACGGCGCGATTGCCCATGAGCTCCACGCCGTGGCAGACAACACACTCCCGATAGGTCTCGGGGGCGATGACGATGTCGGTGTCGATGGCGTCTGCTGCTGCACCGGCTGTGGTCGGTGCCAGCGCCAGCATCGCGGCGACCAGAGCGTTGCGGGGAAGATCCGGATTACCCATTGGCCGCTGCCCCCATTTCCGCGCGCACGCGCTGATCGAGGTCCGCCATGGCGTGATGCGCGGAGCTGATCGCGCCCTCCTGCCAGCCCGGGTGGTAGCTGATCTGATCGCCGATCAGGTAGTGGCGTCCGCTCGGCTGCTGCAGCGTGGCGAAGTAGTCGCGGCGCGCCTGCTCGGTCCACTGCGCCGTGCAGCCCATCTGGTAGTTCATGCGGTGCCAGGCGACGCTGACGCCGTTCTCCACGTGCCGGCGGTAGTTGGGGTGGATCTTCTCGCCGTTCTGGATCGCCAGTTCGATGCGCTCCGCGGGCGACATAGTGGCCATCAGGTCGTTGGTCTGGTGGTCGAACACGTAGGCGCCGAGCATGATGCCTTTCCTGCCGTGAATGCCATGGGTGGGATACCAGATCTGCTCCACCTCCTGGTTGGTCCACGTGATGCCGCCGTAGATGTCCTCGTCCTCCCAGAAGCGCTCGTTCATCTGCAGGCCGATCTTGAACAGCTTGCCGCGGCCGACGTTGGCCATAGCGGTGAGGTACTCGGCCGGAAAGTTGTTGCGGATGCCGTGGAGCAGATGCTTCGGGATGCAGTTGAAGCAGTAGTCGGCGCTGATCGCCGTCGGCTCGCCGTCCTGGTCGTAGACCACGTCCACGCCGTCCTCGCGCAGCCGGATCGCCTGAACCGGCGCACTGGTGATGATCGGGCTGGTGATGTTGCGGACGAAGCCTCTGACGATGTTGTCGTTGCCGCCGACCGCCTGCATCAGCGGTGCGGCCTGGTCCTCCCCCTCGCCCCAGTGCATGCGAAAACGCCAGAAGCTGCTCTTGAGGATCTCGCTGAAGTCGAGCGGTGTCTTGAGCGTCGGCGCTTCGGTCATGCCGCCGCTGGCGTAGCCGGCGCGCCCGGAGCCTTTGTACAGGTTGTTCGCGTCCAGATCGCCGTAGGCGCGCAGGAAGGCCAGCAGCCGTTCCGCGTCGTAGTCGCTGAACAGGGCATCGAACTCGGACTTGTTCACGGCTTTGGATATCAGCTCCGTCATGAAGCCGCGAGCGTCCGCCACGTACTCGCGCATGCGGATGGGCCGGCCGCCGAAAGCCTCGGGATCCTGCACCCAGGCGTGGTAGTTGACGTTGACGAAGACCTCGAGGGGCACGTCGAGCGTTTTGCAGTAGTGCAGCACGTTGCGGTGATGGGCGGGAATGCGTGCCGGGCCGCAGTTGAAGTAGAGGTTGGGATGATCGTCGAACTCGCAGATCTGCGGGTTGCCCATCTCGTCGATCAGGTCGCCGCGGCGCACGGTCATGTTGCGCCCGCCGATCCGCTTCGATGCTTCGATGACAGTGACGTCGTAGCCGGCGCGTTCGAGTTCGTAGGCGCAGGTGAGTCCGGAGATGCCGGCGCCGAGTACCACCACGCGGCGGCCGTTGCCCCCGAGATTCAGCAGCTCGGCGCGCGGCGTGTGGGCCTGGGCGCCGGCAGGAATCAGACCGAGGGCGATACTCGCCTGATAGACCGCGGCGGAGCCGCCGGCTGTACCCACCAGGTTGAGAAACTGTCGTCTTGAGAACGGTGGTGCCATCTGGACTCCCGAAACCTACTGCTCCTGCGCGCCGACCGGGTCGGGCCAGGATCAAACCGATAAGCATCGCGGTCCGTGGACCGCGCCCACAAGCGAAAGCTGTTCAACCGTGAAGGCTACTCGTCCGCGATGAGGATCTGCGCCATCTCCTCGTGGTCGTGGCTGAGTTTTTCCGCGCCGGCCGGCATGTCGTTGAGTTCGAACATGTAGGCCAGCAGCGCCGCGTACTCGCGCGGCTTGAGCGCGCCCGGACGATCCTCGGGCATCTTCAGCTTGATGAGGTCGTACAGCGCGGACACCGGCTGGTTCTTCCAGGAGATCAGGAAACCGCCCTGGAAGTAGCTGTAGTGATGGCACTTGGCGCAGTACTTCTCGTGCACCTCGTGGCCCTTGCGGGCCTGCTCCGCGGTGTAGACCCCCCGGGCCGTGGTCGGCCGATCGGTGTCGGCGCGTACGGACGCGGCCGACAACGCGGCGGCCAGTGCGGCGGCCAGTGCGGCCGCGACCGCGGCTGCTTTGATGGTGGAACTCAGGACCATTCGGCGTTCAATCCTCCGCGACGGTCAGGGCGACGAACTCGCCCGGGCTGCCGGCACCGCCCACCGACACGATGATGTACTGGCGGCCGTTGTGCAGGTAGGTCATCGGTGCCGTGTTGCCGGCGGCCGGCAACTGGAATTCGGCCAGTTCAGCCCCCGATTTCTTGTCCACCGCATGCAGAATCGGGTCGCCGTTGCGACCCTCGGCGTAGAGCAGCAGCGATCGGGTGGTGAGTATGTTGGCGTGGGAGCGCTTGCCGGTGCGCGGCAGGTCCACGCCCTGCAGCGCCGGGTGGTTCTTGACCGCTTCCGGCGTGTCGCCGTTGGGAATGTGCCAGGCCTTGTCGCCCTTCGTCAGGTCGATGGCGACCACGCTGCCATAGGGCGGCTTGAGCAGCTCCAGGCCCTGGGGTCCGCGGATGCCGCCGGGGCCCGTGGAGACGTAGCCGGCGTTGGAACCGCGCTCCGGCCCGGGAACCAGGGCGATCACGCTGTGGCCGCGCTCGGTGGCCACGTAGAGCATGCCTGTCTCCGGGTCCACCGACGAACCGCCGGGAATGTTGGCGCCGCCGTTGGCCCCGGGCTGGACGAAGGCGCCCTTGGTGCCGTCGGCGGCCGCGAGCAGCGACGGCGCGGTGAAGATCGGCCCCATGCGGTAGTTGCGCGCGATCTCCAGCGCCTGCTGGCGCAGTTCCGGGGTGAAGTCGATCAGGTCGTCCTCGGTGACGCCCTGCAGTTCGAACGGCGGCGGCTTGGTGACGAACGGCTGGGTCGGCGACAGCCGCTCCCCGGGCACATCGGACTGCGGCACCTCGCGTTCCTCGAAGGGCCACACCGGTTCACCGGTCTCGCGGTTGAACACGTAGGCCCAGCCCTGTTTCGTGGTTTCCACCACCATCGGCACCGTGCGCCGGCCCATCTTCACGTCGATGAGTTTCGGCGCGTTGGGGTTGTCCATGTTCCAGACGTCGTGGTGCACCATCTGAAAGTGCCAGCGCCGCTCGCCGGTCTTCACGTCCAGCGCCAGGATACTGGTGCCGAACAGGTTGTCACCCAGACGATCGCCGCCGTAGTAGTCGTTGGTGGGGGTGTCGGTGACCACGTAGACCAGGCCGCGCTCGGAGTCCGCCGACAGCGGCGCCCAGGCGGAGACGTTGCCGGTGTATTCCGCGCTGCCGTCCTCCCAGGTGTCGTAGCCGAACTGACCCGACTTCGGCACCACGTCGAAGCGCCACAGCATTTTGCCGGTCTGGGCGTCGTAGCCGCGCACGTGACCGGGCACGTTCTCCTTTTCGCTCGGGTAGTAGCCGCGGTCGTGGCTGTTGCCGACCACGATCACGCCGTTCACGACGATCGGCGGCGACGACGAGGTGATGTCGCCGGCAGCGCCGATGCCGGTGTCCGGATGCACCGGATAGTCGCCGAGACCCAGATGCAGGTCGACGACGCCGTTGATGCCGAAGCCGGGAATCGGCAGGCCGGAGTCGGCGTCCAGCGCGGCCATGTAGAAGCCGGGGGTGATCACATAGATGACGTCGCGGCCGTCGACGCTGGCCCAGGCGACGCCCTTGCCGTAGTTCTTGCGCGTGGACTTCTCCCAGCGCGGGTTGTCCTTCATGCGCCACACCCACAGGGTCTCGCCGGTGGCGGGGTCGATGCTCACCACCGCGCGCCGCTGCCCGGCGACGGCGTAGAGCTTTCCCTTCACGTACAGCGGCGTGGCGCGGAGGATGTAGTCGACCTCCGGACCGTAGTTGTCGGCCTTCCAGCGCCAGGCGATCTCGAGATCGTCGAAGTTGTCGGCGTCGATCTGATCCAGCGGTGAGTAGCGCGTGCTGGCCTCGTCCCCGCCCCAGTAGCGCCACTCGCCGTTGGCCGTGCCGTCGTTGAGCCCGGCCCAGGCGGAGCCCGCGAGGATTGCGAGCGTGGCGAGACCGGCGCCTGCCAGGCGCCGGACGCGTGGAAACGGGTACCTCGATACCATGATGGACTCTCCCCCGGAATCGTCATTGTTGTTCTGGCCGGCGGTCTGAAGACGCCAGCGCCGAGGCGGGTAATTAAGCCTCGGATGGCGCAGAGTTTCAATTCGGAGGGGCCGCCTGGGTGCGGCCGGCCAGGTGCGGCCGGCCAGGTGCGGCCGGCCAGGTGCGGCCGGCCAGGTGCGGCTGCCGCGCGCGGATCAGTTCTGCGCGACGTTCACCTCCTCGACGAGGCGGCCGGCGTAGCGTCCCTGGTCGATGCTGAGGTCGAGCACGCGGTGGCCGCTGCGGATCGTGGTGCACGCGATTTTCACGGCCTCGCTGGCACCGTTGCGGAACGCATAGCCGTTCAGGTAGAAGCGCCGCGTGTCGCCGTGATCGTACAGGTAGTAGTCGGCGTCGACCTTGATCACCTTGACTTCCCGGTCGGCGGCGTCCACGCATTGCTGGTAGCCGCGCGATTCGGAGAGGGAGCTCGGGTTGGCAGCATGAGCGGCGTCGGCTGCGACGGCGCCGGCGGCCAGGAGGCCCGCGGCGACAAAGAGGCTGGGTCGATTCGGCTGCGGCATGAGAACCTCGGCGTTGTATTGAAGTGTTACTTAAGGTAACAATCCGATCTTTGAGTGGGAATAAACGTAACGTAGAAGCGGATTCTCGAACCTGTGCACCCCGCCGCCGGCCCCCGGGCAGAGTGAGCCAGGCCGCGGTGGCCCGAGGAATTGGCATGGCAGTAGACAAAGCGGGCGATCTCGACTGGAATCTGGTCCGAACCTTCGTGGCGGTGGCGGAGACCGGCAGCCTGTCCGGGGCGGCACGCGAACTGGGCCTGGCGCACCCGACCGTCGCCCGCCACGTGCAGAACCTCGAAGCGGCGCTCGGTCTCAGCCTGTTCGACCGCCGCCCCAGCGGGTTGTGCCTGAACGACGCCGGATCGCGCCTGGTCGCCTCGGCGCGCGGCATGCTCGACCGTGCCAGGGCGTTCGAGATGGCCTCACGGGCGGTGGCGTCCCGGGACTCCGGGCTCGTGCGCATCACGGCGTCGGAATTCGTTGCCGACGTGTTCCCGGAACTGCTCTCGCCGCTGCGCCGGGTCGGCAGCGGCGGGCTGATCAACATCGAGCTGCTGATCGCCAACGACCTGCTCAACCTGATTCAGGGCGAGGCGGACATCGCCCTCCGCCACGTCGAGCCGCAGCAGCAGGAGCTGGTCTGCCGACGCCTGGCGGGCCTTCCGGCCGGGCTCTATGCGAGCCACGACTACGTCGCCGAGCGCGGCATGCCGGAACCCGGCAACGTCGGTGAGCACTGGTTCATCGACGGGGTACGCAGGCCGCGGCTGGCGCGCAATGCGCGGCGCCTCGGCTACCGCATCGCCAGGGAGCAGTTCGTGTTCCGCAGCGACAACTTCGCCGGCCGCCTGAACGGCGCCGAAGCCGGCTGGGGAATCACCGTGGTGCCCATGCACGTGGCGCTGAACCGGCCGAACCTGGTTCGGGTGCTCAGTGACGTGCCGTTTTCCGAGATCGAGATGTGGCTGGTGGCGCGCCAGGACGTGCGCACCACGCCTTACCTGCGCGACGCCTTCGCCACCGCTGGGGACACCCTCAACGAGTTCGTCGCCGGCCTGGTGCGGGAGGCGCCGCCTGAACCGATGCCGGCTTGCCGAGCTTCACCGTGAGCGCATAGAACAGCGCGCCGCTGGCGACGATGGCGAGCCCCATGAGTCCTTCTTCCGGCCGTTCCAGCAGAATGTAGCCGAGGGTCCAGCCGGTGAAGCCGAGAAAGATCAGCGGCGGCAGCGGGTACAGGGCAACTCGATAGGGGCGCGGCAGGTCCGGACGACGCCAGCGCAGCACGAACAGTCCGAGCACCGAAAAGAAGGTGTTCAGGCCGAGAGTGAAGCCGGCGAACACGAGAATCGACTCGAACGACGCGGTGACGATGAACAGCAGTGCCAGCGTCGACTGCAGAGCGACCGCGAGATCCGGCACGCCGTGGCGGTTGGTCCGGGCGAGCAGGCGGAACGCCGCGAAGTCCTGGCCGATCACCTGCAGCACCCGCGGCCCGGCCAGGACCATGGCGCTGACCGTGGAGATCAGCAGGGCCGCAAGCACCACCCCCATGGCGGCCGCACCGGTGGCGCCGAATGCGTGCTGGGCGGAGACGTAGCCGATCTCGATCCTGCCCACCATGGCCGACATGGGCGCTACGTGCAGAAACGTGAAGTTCAACAGCACGTAGAGCAGCATCACCACGAGCGTGCCGACGATCAGCACCCGTGACAGGTTTTTCTGCGGGTCGTCCATTTCGCTGGTCAGGTAGGTGGCGGCGTTCCAGCCGGTGTAGGCGTAGTTCACGTAGATCAGTGAGACTGCGAAGGCGCTGCTGGTGAGCAGGGCGCCGTCACCGGGGCCCGGCAGGAAGCGCACGTCCTGGGGCTGCTGCACCAGCAGCCAGGAAAGCAGACAGAAGCCGATGATGAGCAGGACTTTGAGCACGGTGAACGCGCGCTGCACGCCGCCGCTGTTGCGCCGGGTGCTCGCGTGCACGGCGGTCAGCGCCAGCACCAGGCCGCAGGCCAGCCAGGTGGGTGAGAGAGCGGGAAACACGGAACTGAGGTAGCTGCCGAAGGTGATCGCCGCCAGCGCCGTCGGCGCCGCGAAGCCGATGGTCGCGGACACCCAGCCGGAAACGTAGCCCGCCAGCGGGTGGTAGATCTGGGTGAGAAAGTTGTACTCGCCGCCCGAGCGCGGCAGAGCCGCGCCGAGTTCCGCGTAGCTCAGCGCGCCGCACAGAGCGGTCAGCCCGCCGACCACCCAGAGCATCATCAGGACGAACCCGGACTGTATGTCGAGCAGCTGAAATCCGAGGCTCGTGAACACGCCGGTGCCCACCATGTTGGCGATCACCACGGCCATGGCGGTATTGGGACTGAACTGGTGATCCTGCATCGGGCGCGGCGCGAGAGCGGAACGTCAGCGACGATCGAGGCGGTAGACCAGTGCCTGCTGCAGCCAGTTCTCGTCCTGATCCATGCCGTATTTGTCGCCGTAGCGCCGGGCCACGGCACGGCGCTCCGTGGTGTCGGTCACGGCGTGGGCGAGCAACGGGTACACCGTGTTGCCCACCCGGAGGCGCACCCGGGGATCGGCATCGATGTATTCGCTCCAGCGCGTGCCGTCCGGACCGGTGCCGATGTAGACGTCGCGACCGATGCCGACGGCCCAGATATTTACGGAGTAGGGGTCGTTGGGCCGGGTTTCGAGCTGAAAGGTCTCTTCGTCGGCCAGCGCCGACCAGTCCTCGGGGGGCGTCGCCTCCTCGCCCGACAGGCGCCCGCCGGAGAAGACGATGAACGGTTCGGAGCAGCCGGCGAGGCAGACGATGGCGAGGACGACGGCAAGAATTCGGTGCATGTGGCGTGGCGCCAACGGTTCGTGCAGGGTCCATTAGCGCGAAATCGGCACGATAAGTAAACTGCTTTCTGCGATCGTTGGCTGCGTGTTGTTCGTCGAGGAATGCTCATGCGCGCGATGCTGCTCGAGCGTCCGGGAGGCCGCTTCGAACTGGTCGATCTGCCCGTGCCGGAGCCGGGTCCGGGGGAAGTGCTGATCCGGGTGGCGGCCTGCGGCGTCTGCCGTACCGATCTCCATGTCGTGGACGGCGACATCCGCGACGGTCGCTATCCGGTGGTGCCCGGGCACCAGATCGTCGGCCACGTGGTTCGGGGTCCGGAGTCCGGACCTCGACCGGGTTCCCGGGTGGGGGTTCCCTGGCTCGGATACACCTGCGGCGCCTGCGCGTTCTGTCGCAGCGATCGCGAGAACCTCTGCGACCATGCCGAATTCACCGGCTATCAGCGTCCGGGCGGCTACGCGGAGTACGTCGTGGCCGATCAGCGTTTCTGCTTCCCGCTCCCCGACGACTACCCCGACGCTCAGGCGGCGCCGCTGCTGTGCGCCGGACTGATCGGCTATCGGGCCCTGGCCATGTGCGCGGACGCGCGCCACATCGGCTTCTACGGGTTCGGCAATGCCGCCCACATCCTCACCCAGATCGCCGCCTGGCAGGGCCGGCAGGTGTATGCGTTCACCCGTCGCGGCGACCGTGAGGGTCAGGAATTTGCCCGGCGCCTGGGGGCCGTGTGGGCGGGGGATTCCGAAGCGCCGCCCCCGCGGCTGCTGGACGCCGCCATCATCTTCGCGCCGGTGGGCCCTCTGGTACCGCTGGCCCTGGAACGGGTGGCGAAGGGCGGCCGGGTGATCTGCGCCGGCATCCACATGTCGGAGATCCCCGCATTCCCCTACCGTCTGCTGTGGGGCGAGCGCAGCGTGCGCTCGGTGGCGAATCTGACCCGCGCCGATGGCCGGGAACTGCTCGATCTGGCGCCCCGGGCCGGGGTGCGCACCGAGGTCAGCGAGTATCCGCTGGAGCGCACAGCCGAGGCGCTGGACGACCTGCGCCGGGGTGACGTGACCGGGGCGGCGGTGATTACCGTGGCTGGGCGCTAGTGGAATCGGCGGGATCGAAGACGCGTTTGTGGACCGTCGTGGCGCCCTGATTGGGATCCAGCTTGACCGTGACAAGCAGCCGGCCGTCCTTGCGCAGGGTGAATTCCTGACTCACCTTGCGGCTGGTGGTTTCGTAGCGGGTGCTCAGGCGGCGCCGATCCCAGCGGCTGATCAGGCCCTGGTCGTTGCCCCGCTTGAGGGTTTCGCTGCCCACGCCGACGTAGCTCAGGTGCAGCGTTTCGCCCTGCGGTTCGATGCTGAATTCCGCGGCCCGGAGAACCTTCGGGTCCTGGGGATTGCCCGCCACCGACGGCAGGCCGCTGCCGCCGCTGCCGGGGAGCGGGATGCCGCCCACGCTCACGGTAGTCTGGGGCATGCGGCTGAACAGGCCTTTGCGCACGGTCGGGCCGTCGGGCTGCTCGGCGGTGGTGAGTTCCTGGTTCAGCAGCCAGCGTCCGGTGAGTTCCGCCGCGGCCGTGGTGGTCGCGAGCAGCATCAGACTCAGGGCCAGAGCGCTGCGGATCAGGGCAGTGGGACGGTTCATGAATCCTTGGAGCGCAGTTCGGGCGGAAGGTTTCACGCGGGCATGACCGTTTTCCGGCAATCCTGCAGGACGACCAGCGGACGGGGCGCAGGCGGCGCTGAGTCGCGCCTTGCCGACGTCGCGCGTTTCGCCCATCGTTTCAGTCTTCAGGTCACCACAGCAGCAGGAGGTCCGGGTGAGCGACAGAGAATTCGACGTGATCGTGTGGGGCGCCACCGGGTTCACCGGCCGGCTCGTCGCCGCGCACCTGCTCGAGCGGTTCGGCGCCAGCAGCAACTTCCGCTGGGCCCTCGGCGGGCGCAGCGAGGCCAGGCTGGACGAGGTGCGCGCCGGGCTCGGCGAGCAGGCGGCCCAGGTGCCTCTGGTGCTCGGCGACGCCGACGATCAGGCACAGCTCGACGTGATTGCAGCGCGCACACGGGTCGTGTGCTCGGCGGTCGGACCGTACGCCCTGCACGGCTCGAAAATGGTGGCCGCCTGTGTTCATCACGGCACCCATTACTGCGATCTCACCGGTGAGGTGCACTGGATGCGGCGCATGATCGATAGCCATCACCAGCGCGCCCGGGAAACCGGTGCGCGCATCGTTCACACCTGCGGGTTCGACAGCATTCCGTCCGATCTCGGCACGTGGTTCTTGCAGCAGGAAATGCAGCGTCGATTCGGCGCGCCCGCCGCGGCGGTCAAGTTGCGGGTGCGGGAAATGCGCGGCGGCTTCAGCGGCGGCACCATCGCCAGCATGCTCAACATGATGGACGAGGCGCAGGGTGATCCGGGCATCCGCCAGGTGCTGGACGATCCTTACGGCCTGAACCCGGAAGGCGAGCGCAGCGGTCTCGACGGTCCGGAGCGTTCGCTGCCGGAATACGACGGCGACGTCGGTGCCTGGGTCACGCCGTTCGTGATGGCCGCGATCAATACCAAGGTGGTCCGACGCAGCAACGCGTTGTTCGGCTACGACTACGGTCGCGACTTCCGCTACGACGAAGGCATGGTCATGCCCTTCGGGCCCTGGGGTTTTCCCCTCGCCGCCAGCCTCAGCGCCGGCTCAGCGGCGGCGTCCGCGGCGGCGTCGGTGGGTGCCCTGCGGCGCCTGATCACGCCGATGCTGCCGCGGTCGGGACAGGGTCCTTCGGAGCAGGCGCGGGCCGCCGGTGGCTATGTCATCGATCTGATCGGCAAAGGGTCGACCGGTGGCGATGCGGATCTGCGGGTGACCATACGCGGCCGGGGCGACCCCGGCTACGCGTCGACCTCGCGCATGCTCGGCGAAGCGGCCACCTGTCTGGCCCAGGACGATCTGCGCTCGGAGGGCGGTGTGCTCACCCCGGCCGTGGCCATGGGCGAGGCGTTGCTGGCGCGCCTGCCGCTTCACGCCGACGTCACCTTCGACGTGGTCGAATCGGGCTGATACGCGGGAAGTGAAGCGATGGCGGGTCCGTTCGAGCATTCCCTTCACGTTTTCGGATCGCTCCGATCAGGTAGCCCCGATCGTGTTCCCCGTAGGATTCATCGACTGAATGAGGCTGAAGGACCCGCCCATCGCACAGAGATCCTATGCCTCCCGGCCACGGATGAGAAAGTATGGATTCGTATAATGGTTCGACGGAAAGTCTCCCTCGGGGGATAACGAACGACCGGGCTCGCATCGTCAGCCCCCGCGCCGCCGTCGATTCGCCGTAGAATGGGCCGTCGCCAGACTGGAGGACACGCCATCAACCGTCTCGATATCGTTTCCGACGCCGCCGATTTCTCCGACCTCCACGAGCGCATGCAGTGGTACGTGGATCAGGACATTCTCAGCTGCTGCGTCGCGCTGGTGATGAAAGGGACCGACGTGGTGGACTACGCCACATTCGGCTACATGGACCTGGATTCCCGGGAACCGCTCCGCGCGGACGCGATCTTCCGCATGTATTCGAACACCAAGATGGTCACCTCGGTGGCCGCCATGATGCTCTACGAGCAGGGCGAGTTCGGCCTCGACGATCCGTTGTCGAAGTTCCTCCCGGCGTTTGCCGAACCGGCGGTGCTGCGGCCGAATGCGGAATCCATCGGCGACGTCGAACCGCTGGCAGCGCCGATCACGATGCGCCAGGTGCTCAGCCACTCGGCCGGATTCTCCTACGGTTTCATCGAGCCGGAATCGGTGATCGATCGCGCCTACATCGGTGCCGGCATCAACGCGCTGTCCGGCGACGGGGTGACGCTGGAATCGCTCTGCGACGCGCTTGCCACCATGCCGCTCGCCTACCAGCCCGGTACCGCCTGGCGCTACAGCCTGGCGACGGACGTGGCGGCGCGGGTGATCGAAGTGATCTCCGGCCAGCGCTTCGATGCGTTTCTCCGGGCCCGCATCTTCGACCCGCTGGGCATGGTCGACACCGACTTCTACGTGCCGGCCGACAAGCACGAACGCTTCGTCACCATGTATGCGCCCGAAGATCTGCTCACGCCCATGAAGGGGGGGCTGGTAAAGGCCGACGATCCGCGCAGCGGCAGCTACAGCCAGCCGCGATCGCTGCTGTCGGGTGGCGGCGGCCTGGTGTCCACGGTGGCCGACTACGTGACGTTCCTGCGCGCCATCGTCAACGGCGGTGAGTGGGACGGCGTGCGGCTGCTGAAACCGGCCACACTCAGTCTGATGCGCAGCAACCAGCTGCCCGCCGGCGTGCGGGTGGCGTTTCCCATGTGGGAGATGTCCGATACCGTCTTCGGGCTCGGCTTCGCGCTGAAGCTCGCGCCGGGGCCGGACGAGCCCGAGAGCGCCACCGACGAGTACCACTGGGGCGGCATGGCGGGTACCCACACCTGGATGGCCCCGCGCGCCGGCATCACCGGTGTCTGCATGACCCAGCGCATGCCCGGGTTCTGGCACCCGTTCAGCCACGACTTCAAGCGCATGGTCTACGGGCTGCTCGGATGAGTGATTCTGCCAGCGCCGCGCCGTCGCCCGAGGCACCGAAGCCGCCGAAGAAGTCGAGCCTGCTGTTCCGGGTCGCGACCTGGCTGCTGACGATCGGCTGTTTCTACCTGGTCTACGACCGCACCGACGCGGCCGCGGCCCGGGAGGGGCTGAGCGTGGTCGAGTACCTGGTGCGCTTCTTCGGCCAGGCCAACTGGCTGGCCTGGCTCGCGCTGATGATTCCCTACTCGGTGTTCTTCTTTCTCGTCGACTCCCACGTGACCTGGCGCGTGGTGCGCTGGTTCAACGCGCCGGACCTCAGGTTCACCGACATGCTGCCGATACGCGCCAGCGCCTACATCCTGTCGCTGGTCAACGAGCAGGTGGGCAAAGGCGCGATGTCGCTGTATCTGTTCCGGCGCCACGGGGTGTCCGCCTGGGAGGCCATCTCCTGCATGCTGTTGCTCGGCATCATGGAGATCTACCAGCTGCTGTTCTTCTCGTCCGTCGGGGTCGTGTTCGGCTACGAGGTGGTGCAGGCCGCATCCACCCGGCTGGCCCTGGACGTGATCCTGCCGTCGGTGTTCATCGGCGCCGCGATCTATCTGCCGCTGCATATCGCCTACTTCCGCGGCCATCTGCTGAAGGGCTTCAAGCTCCGCGACAAGCCCATCGTGCACGCCTTTCGCCAGGCGCGCCCTGTGCACTACGCGCTGATCGTGCTGTTCAAGGCGCCCAACCTGCTCGGCGCCATCGCCGTCTACACCCTGGCGCTGCAGTTGTTCAACGTGGACGTCAGCCTAGCCGAGATGCTTGCGTTCCTGCCGGTGATTTTCCTCGCCGCCGCGCTGCCCCTGCCGTTCCACGCCGGTGCCCTGGTGATGTGGACGGTACTGTTCCCCGACTATCCCGAGGTGGGCGCGTTCAGCGTGGTGATGCACACCTTCTTCGTTCTGTTCAACGCCAGCATCGGCGTGCTGTTCCTGCCGAAAGCCAACCGTGAGCTATTCGGCGGCGCGCCCGAGGCGCAGGCGGTCGATCATGGACGCGAGGCTGCTCAGCACCAGTAGCCAGCCGGCGCCGTCGAGCCAGGCGTCGCCGGGCCAGCCGAGGCCGAGGCCGTTGCGGTAGACGACGCAGCCGGCGAGCACGAAGTAGCCGATGCCGTTGACCTTGCCCAGCCAGCTCGCGCGCAGCGCGCGCCCGGTGTGGGCACGCGAATCGAACGTGTACTGCAGAAATGCGGCCGCCACCAGCACCGGCAGCAGCCAGGGCAGGTAGCCGAGGCTGGCCAGGGCAGCCAGCAGCAGCGCCACGAAGGTCGCATCGGTGGCATGATCGGCGAGGCCGCCGAGGGCCGACGTCTGGCCCAGCCGCCGTGCCAGCGGACCGTCCAGCAGATCGGTGAGTATGGCCACGGTCAGCAGCAGCGCGGCCCAGTCCCAGCGCTGCACGGTGACGAGCCAGGCGCAGGGCAGGGCCAGCAGCAGGCGCAGCGCGGTAAGGGCGTTGGCCCAGGTTAACCAGGCGCCGGCCACGGCGTCAGCGATGAGGAGACAGCAGCATGATCGCGCCAGCATATCGTTCCCGGAGTCCGGCTGACATGCCGTCATGCTCGCGATAACCGGTGCCAACGGCCACCTCGGGCAGCGGCTGCTGGCGCGGCTGGCGCCATCGGGGACGGTGCGCGCGCTGGTCCGATCGGAGCGGGCCGCGGGCCAGGTCCGCGGGCTCGGTCACGGCGATGCGGTGGACGTGCGGGTGGTGGACTACGCCGATGCCGACGCGTTGACCCGTGGCCTCGAAGGCTGTTCCGGCGTCGTGCATCTGGTGGGTATCATCAAGGAAACTGCACGTAATCCGTATTTCGAAGCCCACGAGGCGGCCTGCCGGGCGCTCGCCCGGGCGGCCGGCAGCGCCGGCGTGGGGCGCATGGTCTATCTCAGCATCGTCGGGTCACGCCCGGATTCCGCAAACGCCTGCCTCGCCTCGAAGGGTGCCGCGGAGCAGATCCTCGCCGAGGGTCCGGTCGCGACCACGGTGATCCGCGTTCCCATGGTGCTCGGCGAAGGCGACTATGCGGCCGCGGCGCTCGGCGGACGCGCGCGGCGCGGATGGAACGTGGTGCTGCGGGGTTCCAGCCTGGAACAGCCCATTTATGCGGGTGACGTGGTGGATGCCGTCATCGCCGCGCTGGAGGCGCCGCCGGGCGCGCCGGCAGCAGCGCCCGAACTCGACCTCGCCGGCCCGGAGTCGCTGTCGCGCACCGCCCTGACGCATCGCGCAGCGGCACGGTTCGGCCGCCGCACCCGCGTGATTTCGTTGCCTCTGGCGCTCGGGATGGGTCTTGCTTTCCTGTTCGAGAAGCTCAGCGCCGAGCCGCCGGTCACCCGGGCGATGCTCGGCGTGCTGGACCACGACGACCGGATCGACCCCGGCGCCGCCACGGCGGCTCTGGGGATCACGCTCACACCGCTCGACGAAACTCTGGGGCGCTGTCTCACCGGGTCGGGAGACGCGCCGTGAAGCTCTGGTTCGGCGTGCTGCTGCTGCTCGCGGCGTCGGCGCGCGCGGATACGACCGTCGAGCTGCCGGCGCCCATCGCTCTGGCGGCACAGTCCCTCGGCCTGGCGCCGTCGGGTATCAGCCTGTGGATACAGCACGTGGACGCCCCGGAGCCGCTCCTCAGCGTCAACGCCGACGTGCCGCGCAATCCGGCATCGACCATGAAGCTGGTGACCACCCTGGCGGCCCTGCAGGGCCTGGGGCCGGCGTACACCTGGCGCACCGAGGTGTTTCTCGGCGGGCCGCTGCGGGGTGACACGGTGGCCGGCGACGTCTACCTGCGCGGCCACGGCGATCCGTATCTGGTCGCCGAGGAGTACTGGAAGCTGGCCGACGCGCTCCGCAAGCGCGGCGTCCGCCGGATCGACGGCGATCTGGTGTTCGACAACGCCTACTTCGACCTGGCGCCGGAGAACCCGGGCGCTTTCGACAATCAGCCGGACCGGGTCTACAACCTGACTCCGCATCCGCTGCTGGTGAACTTCAACGCCGTGCGCTTCAGCGTCGAACCGCGAGCGGACGGCAGCTCGGTGGCGGTGCAGGCCGATCCGCCGCTGCCGAACCTGGAGCTGAGCAACCGGCTGAAGCTCTATCGTGCCCCCTGCGGCGGCTATCAGCGCGGCGTGGCGGTGGCGGTTCAGGATCCTGACGCGCGGGATCAGGTGCTGCTGGAAGGACGGTTCCCCAACGGCTGTGACCGCTACGCCCTGACCCGCACGGTGCTCAAGCCGGAAAGCTATGCCTTCGGGCTGTTCGACCTGTACTGGCACCAGCTCGGCGGCGAGCTCGACGGCCGCTGGCGCGGCGGCAGCGTTCCCGAGGATTCCGGCGAGGCGTTCCACGTGCACCACTCGCGCCCCCTGGCCGACGTGCTGCGGCTTGTCAACAAGTACAGCAACAACGTGATGACCCGGCATCTCGAGCTCACGCTTGGGGCGGAGCGTTTCGACGCGCCGGCGACCGTGGAAAAGGGGCGCCGCGCGATCTTCGAGATCCTCCAGGAGGATGGCATCGACACCACCGGCCTGGTGATGAGCAATAGCGCCGGGCTGTCGCGGGATTCGCGGATCAGCGCGCGCCAGATGGCCGGCGTGCTGCGCTCCGGCTGGCGCAGTCCGTTCATGCCCGAGTACCTGTCGTCGCTGTCCATTCCCGGCCTGGACGGCACCATGCGTAGGCGCCTGCGCAGCACGCCGGGCGAGGGTCGCATGCACCTCAAGACCGGCAGCCTCGATGACGTGTCGGCGGTAGCGGGCTATGTGACCACGCCGGGCGGCGATCGGCTGCTGGTGGTGGTACTGGTGAACGCCCCGGAAGCCCAGCGCGGCCTCGGCGAAGATCTCGAGGACGTGGTGCTGCGCTGGGCCCTGGACCGCTAGTGTCCTGCGCCGCTCTATGAGGGCCGAACAGAGTGGCGCGGTACACTAGCGCCCTGGCTCCTGCGTCACTGACGGTGTGTCATCAGCGCAAGCCGAAGTCGAACCCCTCGCCGCGCTGGTAGGCGCGCAGAATGCGCCGGCTGGTGGTCTGCACGTGGACCTCGTCGGCGCCGTCGTAGATGCGCGCGAAGCGGGCGTGCCGGTACATGCGCTCCAGCGGCGTGTCCTCGGTCACCCCCTTGGCGCCGTGCACCTGGATGGCCCGGTCGATCACGTTGTGCAGCATGCTGGCGCCGTACACCTTGATCAGGCCGATCTCGATGCGCGCCTCGTCGCCCTGGTCGATCTTCTGCGCGGCGTGCAGAGTGAGCAGTCGGCTCGCCTGAATTTCGGCGGCGGAGTCGAAGATGAACTTCTGGATCTGCTGGTGCTCGCCCAGGGTCTTGCCGAACGCCACCCGGCTGTTGGCGCGCTCGCACATCAGGTCGAAGGCGCGCTGGGCCTGACCCAGCCAACGCATGCAGTGAAAGATCCGCCCCGGGCCGAGACGGTCCTGGGCGATCTTGAAGCCCTGGCCCCGGGGGCCGAGCAGATTCTCCTTGGGCACCCGCACGTCGTGGTAGGCCACCTCGTAGTGGCCCTCGTACTCGCCCATCACCTTGACGTCGCGCACGATGTCGTAGCCGGGCGTGTTGGTGGGCACGATGATCTGGCTGAACGCCTGATGATCGGGCGTGCCGTCCGGCTCCGTGCGGCACATCACCGTGGTGTAGGCGGCGGAGCCGGCGCCGCTGGTGAACCACTTGCGGCCGTTGATCACCCACTCGTCGCCTTCGAGCACCGCCCGGGTCTGCAGCTGGGTGGGATCGGAGCTCGCCACGTCCGGCTCGGTCATGCCGAAGCTCGGAAACACCTCGCCGTCCACCAGCGGTTTCAGGTACTGGTCGCGCCACGCGTCCGATGCGTAGCGGTTGAGCATGATGGAATCCTGCAGCGAGTGGGTGCCGAGGGCCACGGTGGCGAACGCCGAGCGGCCGACGACTTCGTTGACGAACACGTAGTCCATGAACGGCAGCCCACCGCCGCCGATCTCCTCCGGGTGCCCGAGCGCCCACAGGCCTTCCGCCTTGGCCTGGTCCATGAGCCCGCGCATCATCCTGCGGCGCTCCACGGGATCGCCGTCGGCGAGCTCGCCCTCGACGGGATAGATGCGCTGCTCGATGAAATCGAGCACCTTCTGCCGCAGCGGCTCGATGTGGGTCGGGATGGACAGGTTCAGGCTCGCGGTGCCGGTATTCATCACGCTGCTCCTGGGGCGGGAGCCTTCAGGCTACTCCCCGCAAGGCGCCGCGGGAACGGTTGCGCTGCCGGGCCCCGGCCTGGTGGACGCGATCAGGCGGGCGCCCGCCCGGTCACCAGAAACTGCGGCAGGACCGCCAGATAGGTCCCGGCCTCGAGTGCTGCGTCGACGCCGGCGAGGAACCCGGCGATCTCCGCTTCCGCGAGCCGTCCCGAGGTGCGCGCGTAGCCGGCCATGTTGCTCAGCACCGGACGCAGCGCGCCCTCCGTGTCGGGGCTGGCGAGCATCTGCACGCGGACGTCGTCGAGTCCCGCCTGACCGAACAGGCCATACAGGCGGCGCCCGATCTGCGGCGTGCGGAACGCGATGGCGGCTGCTGCCATGACGACTTCGAACTGCGCCCCCAGGGGCTCGACGATCACCGCCCCCCAGTCGCTGTCGCTGACGTGGGCGATACCCCCGGGGCGCAGCAGGCGCCGGAACTCGGCAACGGTTCGGGCGGGATCGGGCACATACTCGAGAACGTTCTTGCAGATCACCCGGTCGACGCTCGCGTCGGCCAGGGGAATCGTCTCGCCGTCCAGCAGATGGGTCTCCACGCGCTCGTCCAGACCCTCGCGCCGGACGAGGGCCCGGGTGCGGTCGAGGAACTCCGGATTGATGTCCAGCGCCAGCACCCGCCCGCCGGGACCCACGCGGCGCGCGAGTTCCGCCGAGAGCCCGCCGGGGCCACAGCCGTAGTCGACCACCACCTGGCCGGCGCGCACGTCGGCCGGCGCGATCAGCGCCGCGTGGCCGTCGCGCCACTGGAACATGGCCTCGTAGCGGCTCATGCGCTCCGGTTCCACGTGTACCCAGTGGTCGCGATAGTAGGAGCCGGTATCCGGGGATTGGTCGGTCACGTCAGGGCCTCCTCGACAAGGTTCATGGCGGCCGCCGGATCGATGCGATAGGCCACGTCGACGTTGCCGGGCTCGCGCCCCTGTCCAGGGCGCTCATCGACCACGGTCATGCCGCGCGTCCAGCGGCCGTCGAGTTCCACCCGTACCGAGCGCGGTCGCCGATCGATCAACTCGGGATGGGTCACGGCGAGTACCGCGCAAGGGTCGTGCAGCGCGGCGCTGCGCTCGCCGATGAGCGTCGCCATGCGCTGGTGCAGAAACGCGATGACGTCGGCGCCGAAACGGCTGCGCGGCGTGGCGCGGCCGCGCAGGCGCTCGAGCAGGACGTCGGACGAACGCAGCTGGTGGGTCAGGTTGAGCCCGCACATGACGAGTCTGGCGCCCGAGCGGAACACCACGTCGGCGCTTTCCGGATCCGCCAGGATGTTGAACTCCGCCGCCGCCGTGGCGTTGCCTCCGCCCGTGCTGCCGCCCATGATCGAGATGCCGGCGACGCGCCCGGCCAGCGTCGGGTCGCGGCGCAGCGCTTCGGCGAGGTTGGTGAGCGGGCCGATGGCAACGATCCAGCAGTCGTCGAACCGCCTGGTCGCCTCGACCAGGTAGCCGGCGGCATCGTCGGAGGCGATCGAGCGGCGCGGCGGCGGCAGATGGGTGCCGTCGAGACCGCTGGCGCCGTGGACCTTGGGCGCGTGCAGCGGCTCGCCGGCCAGCGGCCGCGCGGCACCGGCGTGCACGGGTGTGTCCAGACCGGCCAGTTCGGCCAGCGCGAGGGCGTTTGCGGTTACTGCCTCGAGGGGCGCGTTGCCGCTGACGGTGGTGATGCCGACCACCTCGGCGACGCGGCTCGCGAGCAGGAGGGCCAGCGCATCGTCGTGGCCGGGGTCGCAGTCGATGAGCAGCCGGTGGCGTTGCCGCATGGGTTTCCCGCGCCTGCATGGCTGCGCACATTCATGGTCCGGCCCGGTGCAGATGTCAACGGGACGACGCCCCACCCGGCAGGCGTCGCGCGCCGGGCGCCGGTGCCAGGCATCGCCCTGGCCAACGGCCGCCGGAAACGGCGTAGACTGCGCGCTACACCGAAACCTGGGAGGGAGACGGTATGGACTTCGAGGCTCTGGAACGGCGCATCGCCCGGCTCGAGGACATAGAGGCCATCAAGCAGTTGAAGGCCCGCTATTGCGAGATCTGCGACGATGGCCACGACCCCGAGCGCATCACCAGCGTGTTCACCGAGGACTGCGTCTGGGAAGGGCCCGGTATCGGCCGTGCCGAAGGCCATGACGAACTGCGCGCGCTGTTCGAGCGCTTCGCCGGAGCGATGAGTTATTCCCAGCACATGGTGATGAATCCGATCATCGAGGTCGACGGCGAAAGCGCGCGCGGCGTCTGGTGTTTCTTCGGCCCGTTCACCTTCCGCAAGCACAACCAGGCACGCTGGCAGGCGACGCGCTACGAAGAGGCCTACCGCAAGCAGGACGGGGTCTGGAAGATTCGCCGGCTGAGCATCGCCGGGCCGAGCCTCAGCGCCGACTATGAGAAAGGCTGGGCCCGTCAACCCGATTCGTGAGGAGACCCCGGATGACCAACGAGACGCTCGACCAGACCACCAACTACGACGACGTCAGGCAGTACCGGCTCGACCCGGAGCGCGAGCAGGAACTGGTCCGCAGCGCGGGCGAGTGCGTGTTCTGCTGGGCGAACAAATCAGGTCACCCGCTTGGCGTGATCACCGCCTACGTGCCGGTGGACGGCAAGATCTGGATGACCGCCACCCGTGAGCGCGTGCGTATCAAGGCGATCGCCCGCGACGGGCGTTCCTCGGTCGTGCTGACCAGCAAGGGCACGCCCATGGGCGGCGGCAAGACGGTCACCTACAAGGGCCACAGCGTCATCCACGACGATCACGAGACCAAGATGTGGATGTACCGGCTGCTCGCCGCCGGCATGGCCCAGTCGCGGGACGAAGGCAACGCGTTCACCCGCAATCTCGACCCCGAGATGTTCGTGCGCTTTCTCGACACCCCGGAACGCGTGGTCCTCGAGTTCACCCCGGAGATGTCGATTCCGTTCGACGGCGACAAGATGGCGCGCGCGACGGCCTCCGCCTACGCGTCGTTCGCGGCGGAGCAGTCGTCCTCCTGAAGCGGCTCGGCCGCCGGCTTCAGTCGCCGGCTTCAATCGCCGGCGGGGGGCTCGGTTCGCGCCAGCAGCCACCAGCGCAGCGTCGAGGTGACCAGGTCGGCCGCGTCCTGCTGCACGAAGTGGCCGGCGCCGGGCACGGTCACCAGGGTGAGATCGGCATCGATCCAGTCCCAGGTGTAGGCGAGGGCGTCGGAGTGCAGGGCGCGGTCCTCGAGTCCGTGGAACATCAGCACCGGCATGGCCAGGCGCGGCGTGTCGATTTCGGGCGGGGCCTGATCGGCCGGCGCCGGACGCGGATAGTTGCGCTTGTAGTAGTTCAGCATGGCGGCGAAGTTCGAGCGCTGGAACGCCTCGACGTAACGCGGCCGCGCCGCTGCGTCGGTCACCCAGCCGGCCAGGGACTGGGCCGTCATCGGACCGCCGAAGAAGATGTCCGGGTCCTCGGGAGCGCCTTCCTGAAAGCGCCGCGCGTAGTCGCTGTTGGCGCGCTGTTCCGGGTTGCTGGCGAGTTCCCGGCCCATGCCGCGGGGGTGCGGCAGGTTCAGGATCACCAGCCGTTCGGTCACCTGCGGCAGATTGAAGGCCACCTGCCAGGCCACCGCGCCGCCCCAGTCGTGGCCGACGATGGTGGCGCGTTCGGCGCCGGCATCGCGGATCACGGCCGCCACGTCGCCCACCAGCAGGCGCATGTCGTAGGCGGCCTCGCCCTCGGGCGCGTCGCTCAGGTTGTAGCCGCGTTGATCCATCGCCAGCACCTGAAAGCGATCCTCTAGGCCCGCCATCTGATGACGCCAGCTGTACCAGAAATCGGGAAAACCGTGGATGAACAGCACCAGCGGTCCGCTGCCCGCGCTGGTGTAGTGGATCTTCACGCCGTTGCTGTCGGCGTAGTGGTCGGTGACCTCGAGATCGGCGCCGTGGGCCGCGGTGCCGGCCAGGGCGAGGGCACTCAGCAGCAGACCGAGTAGCCGTCCGCGGGACCGTGAAGCGGCAGGATGGTTTCGCATCGATGTTTCTCCCCGTCTTGCCCGCAACCGACGCGGGACCTAAGAGTGCCGCTACTTGAGCGCCCGGGCAAGGAAAGGCAGGCTGCGGTCCATGCGCCGGTCGATGCCGGTGTGGGTGCCGTCGAACTCCTCGTAGTGGTGCGCGACGCCGGCCCGGCGCAGCTCCCGGGACAGCACGCGGCTGCCGAAGTGGATGTGGTACTGGTCGCGCCAGCCGCAGTCGATGTACAGGCCCCGCAGCGATTTCAGCGCGCCCGCGCGGCGGCGCACCAGATTGACCGGATCGTGCCGGCGCCAGGCGCGCCAGCGCGCCGGGATCAGCTCTCCGGTTTCGAGGTGGTAGGGCAACCGGAAGCCGTTCGGCGCGTTCGGATCGGGGTCATAGGTTGCCGCCATGCAGACGTTCATCAGCGCCATGATCTCGGCGCTGGAGAGGTTTTCGCGCTGCCAGACGCTGTCGAGGAAGCGTCTTACCCGGCCGTCGTCGCAGCCCTCGGCGAGCGCGTCCGTCGACGTGTCGATTTTCACCGGGCCGTCCTTGCGCTGCGGCCGGCGGTAGCGGCCGAGCTCGGTCAGCGTACCCGGCCAGCCGGACTGATAGCAGAGCTCGAAGCCGGCGTCGCCGGAGTGGCTGGCCACGGCGCCCCAGTAGCGGGCGTAGCGCATGCCGTGGATCAGGGCACCGTAGCCGCCCGAGGACTTGCCGAAACAGCCGCGGTGGTCGCGCTCGCCCAGGGTCCTGAACGCGCCGTCTACGAACGGAATGAGCTCCCGGGTCAGGTAGTCGGCGTAGGCGCCGATGGCGCTCGAATTCACGTACTGATTGCCGCCGAGGGCGGTGAAGCAGTCGGGAAACACGACGATGCAACCGGGCAGGCGCCGCTCGTGGGTCAGCCGCGCGAGCCGCTCTGGAACGTTCTCCTCGAAGTTCTTCCAGTTGGTGTGCGACCAGCCCGATCCGGTGTAGCCGGTGAGATCGAACAGCACCGGGTAGCGCTTCTTCCGGCCGCCGGTCGCGGCGGAGTAGCCCGGGGGCAGCCACACTGGAAAACGCCGCAAGTGGGGGTCCCCCAGCGGGTTGTCTGCGAGCAGCGCAGACGCGTGTTCGACGACCACGGTCTCGCCGTCGGGCCAGGTGCTGCGTTTCAGCGCCACGCGGCGATCCCCCTCAGGCTGCCGACCTCAGGGCCGCGATCCGGGCGTCCAGCGGCGGGTGTGAAGAAAACATCGCCCGCAGTCCCTGCCGTGCCCCCATGTTGATGCCAAACGCCACCAGCGTGTCCGGCATGGCGCTCGGCATGTCCTGGGCGCGCTTCAGGCGCTCCAGGGCGGCGATCATGTTGTCGCGACCTGCGAGCCGGGCGCCGGCGGCGTCGGCGCGGAATTCCCGATAGCGGGAGAACCACATGACGATGGCGCTGGCGAGGATGCCGAGGACGATCTCGGCGACGATGGTGGTGATCCAGTAGCCGATGCCGAGGCCGCGTTCGTTCTTCAGCACCACGCGGTCGACGAAGTAGCCGGCGAGGCGGGCGAGAAACAGCACGAAGGTGTTCACCACGCCCTGAATGAGGCTGAGCGTGACCATGTCGCCGTTGGCGACGTGACCGATCTCGTGGCCGAGCACTGCTTCGACTTCGTCGGGACGCATGTTTTCCAGCAGGCCCACGCTCACCGCGACCAGGGCCTTGTTGCGGTTGGCACCGGTGGCGAAGGCGTTCGGCTCGGCGGCGGGGAAGATGGCCACCTCGGGCATGGCGATACCGGCCTTCTCGGCGAGACGCGCTACGGTGTCGAGGAGCCAGCGCTCGGTGCTGTTGCTCGGCTGTTCGATGACCTGCGCCCCGGTGGCCCGCTTTGCCATCCACTTGGAGATCAACAGCGACACCAGGGAGCCGCCGAATCCGATCAGGGCGCAGAAGACCAGCAGCGCGGTCAGGTTCAGATCCACCCCGTTGGCGGCCAGGATGCTCTCGAAGCCGAGCAGACGGAACGTGATGCTGGCAAGGACGACGACCGCCAGGTTGGTAGCCAGAAACAGCAGAATGCGCATTGACGCCTCTTCAGTCGATTGCGATGGTTGTCGGTACCGGTCGTTAGACTGTCGGGTCTCCCGACAGTTCTGACAAGTGCCTGTTGCAGGTGCTGCGCCCGATTCCGCGGCCGGTCGGCGCCGTCCGCGGCGCGCGAGACCTGGTTCACATCGGAGCGGGCGTATTTTGGCTAGTTTTGCCTGTGGCGGGGCATTATCGAGCCCTGTGCCCGCGCCCCCTGGAAACGTGACTGGACAGTCTCATGGAACAGACTTCTCCCGCCCACCGGCCGGCCGCCGTCGCGACCCCGCCGGCGCTGCCCGGCGAAGCGAAGCCCAACGACGCGCTACCCGGCGAAGCGAAGCCCGACGACGCGCTGCCCGGCGAAGCGAAGTCCGGCGATGCGCCGTCGATCGAAGCGCCTTCGGCCGATGCAACGTCCGCCGATGCAGCGCCGGATGGTGCAGCCCCTGGCGAGGCGAAGCGACCCGCCGAGGCCGCCGCCGGCCGGCCGCTCGACGAGGTTCAGCGCGAGCTTGCCAAGTGGCGCGAGCGCGTCCCGAAGCTCGCCGCCGCCCTGCGCCAGCGTGCGGACGAGGCCGAAACTCTGCGTCAGCAACTCGAGCGCGCCCGCCAGACCGGCGCGTCCGAGCAGCCTGGTGCCGGCATTCGAGCCCGTGACGAGCTGATCGAGGAACTGCAAACGAAGCTTGCCGAACTGGCGGAGCGCCACAAGGTTGCGCAGGGCGAGCTGCACGCGCGCCACCTGACCATCGATGAGCTGCGCGGCGACGCGGATTCGTGGAAGCGGAAATGGCAGTCGGTGACCCGCTCGCTGGACGAGCAGGCCGCCGAGGTGAACGGCCGCGAGCAGCGCGTGGAGCAGCTCGCAACCGAGAACGAGGCCCTGTGCCAGCGTCTGGCCGAGCAGACCGATGCCCGCGAAGCGGCACGACTGGCCCTCGCCGAGGCGGTCGAGGAGCGGGACAGCCTGCGCCGGCGCAACGAGCAGCTGTTCGAAACCACGGAAATGGCCAACCGTCAGATCGGCTCGTTGAGCGACAGCATGGCCGAGCTGCGCAACAATCTGCGCGCGTTGCGCGATCAGGTAGCCACGCTCACCGCAGAGCGTGACGCGGCACAGGCGGAACTCGAACCGCTGCGTGCCCGCACGGCGCAGCTCGAAGCCGATGCGGCCCGGTACGCCGAGGAACTCGGCGCGGTCAGGGAGGCTGCGCGGTCCTACGACGGCGAGCGCGCCGATCTGCAGGAGGAGCTGAGTGCCGCGAGCGCGGCGCGGGATGCCGCCGAGAGCGCCGTCACTGCGCTGGTCGAGGAACTGCACCAGGTCGAGTCCGCGGCCGCGTCCGGTGCGCGTGCAGTGGCCGAGGTCGAGGGCCGGCTGGCCGCGGCGGCCGCGGCCGAGAGCGCCGCGCGAAAGGCCGCTGAAGAAGCCGAAGCGCGGGCCCGGCGTGCAGCCGACGAAGCCGCCGAGGTCCGGCGACGGGCGCGCGAGGAGATCGACGCCGCGACGCAGAGTTCCGCCGCCGGCGCCGACGCCCGTTGTGCTGCACTGCAGGAGGAGCTCGCGCAACAGCAGGCCGAGGTACAGCGGCTCGCCGAGGTGGTGGGGCAGGCCCAGCGCACCACGGCAGACCGCGACGCGGAGCGCCGTGAGCTTTCGGAGAAGATCCAGACCATGGAGGCCCGCAACCGACACCTCGAAGCGCAGCTCGGCGAGCGCTCGGCGCTGGTCGTGACCCTGGAGCAGGATCAGGTCGAGGTGGTGAAGCGCCGCGAGGCGCTCCAGCAGGAGCGCGATGAGCTCGAGGAAACGCTGCGCCGCGCCGAGCGCAACGTCAAGGAGAACGCCGAACACGTTGCCCAGCTCGACGCCAAGCTCGAGCGTCAGAAGGAACTGATGGACAGCCTCGAGGAAGAACTGGCTGAAGCGAAGGACGAGCTGGCCGAGGCACGCAAGTCCCACCACGAACATGCGTCCGGCGCGGCGCATGACGTGCCGGTGCAGGGCGCTCCGGCGCCGGAGACCGACAAGCTGCGGGAACAGATCCGCAAGCTCGAGAATCTGGTTCGCGAACGCACCGATGAACTCAACCGGGTGAGCTGGCAGAACCAGCTCGCCGCTTCGACGCCGGACGCCGCGGCAGAGGACGGCGGCGACGTCGACCAGGTGGCGGCCGAGTCGGATCGTAAGCTGCTGGTGGTGCTCAACCAGCAGCTCGCCGACGAGCGCTCGCGCAATGACGAACTGCGTCGGCGCATCCGCGAGATCGAATCGTCGGCCGCCGCGGCGACGTCAACGGCAACGATATCGGCAGCGGGCACCCGCGACGGAGACGATCTCACCCGCATTCACGGGGTCGGAGAAAAGCTCGCGGAACAGCTCAACGATCTGGGTTTCTATCGCTTTCAGCAGATTGCCGAACTCGAGGAATCCGATCTCGACGACGAGTCCCACGTGCTCAACGGCCACCGCAGCCGGATCCTGCGCGACGGCTGGATCGAGCAGGCCGTGAAGCTGATCACTCACTGAGACCCGCTTCCGGCTGCCCTGCAACCCGGCCAGGCCGCCCCGAGACGGGCGGCTGGCGCCTGTTCATTTGCGTCCTGTCTGGATATAGTCCGGCGGTCACCACGCGGAATCACGCATGGACGCGGCTGTGGTTGACAGGGAGAGATGACATGGACAGACGTCATCGGGCGACCAGCGCAGAGGCTGACGACGCAGCTGAGGGGCGTCTGCAGAGCGATCGCAGGGCTCGTGGAGAGCGCCGCCGCAGCCGTGGGCTGCTCGAGCTGCGGGCTCGCCGTGAAGGCAGCGACGGCGACCGGCGCCGCGATGGCGGCGTCAGCCAGAAGGCGCGGCGCCGCTGGCTGGCTCTCTGGCGTCGCGTGCGGCCGTAGCCGCAGGCTTCCGCCGCGTAGACAATCGCTCAGTTGGATTTCAGGAGGTCCGGTAGTGCGCAGGCAGAGGTTGCGTGTCGGTCTGGTGGGTATGGTCGCCTTGGCGGCCGGCTGGTTTGCGTTGCCCGCCGTGGCGGCGGACGTTGCGGCAGGTCAGGCGGCCTACGCGGTCTGTGCCGCGTGCCATGGCCAGCAGGGTGAGGGCAACGCCGCGCTGAACGCGCCGCGCATCGCCGGCCAGGAGAGCTGGTACCTGCGGCGGCAGATGGAAGCCTATCAGCAGGGCCTGCGCGGAACTGCCAACGGTGACGTCTACGGCATGCAGATGCGACCCATGTCCATGGCGGTCTCGGACCCCACCGCGCTGGAGAATCTGATCGCCTACATCGGCACGCTGCCCGACGTTCCGGCGCAGCCCACCATCGAAGGCGACGTGGCCGCCGGTCAGGCCGCATATGCCGTCTGTGCCGCCTGCCATGGTCCCGCCGCAGGCGGCGTAGAGCAGCTGGGTGGCCCGCGGCTCGCTGGCCAGAACGACTGGTACCTGGTGCGCCAGATCAAGAACTACCAGCAGGGACTGCGCGGCTACGATCCCAAGGACATCTTCGGCAATCAGATGAAGCCCATGGCCTCGACTCTGGCGGGTGACAAGGCCATCAACGACGTGGTTGCCTACATCAACAGCCTGCGTTGAGCGCCCGGCTGCGCATCGATCTCGGCGCGCTTGCCGCCAACTACCAGCTGTTCCGTGACGCCGCCAGTCCCGGCGTCGCCGGCGCCGTCGTCAAAGCCGACGGTTACGGGCTGGGTGCACCCGAGGTGGTGCGCGCCTTGGCGCGCAGCGGCTGTGAGAACTTTTTCGTTGCCACGTCCGCCGAAGGGGTGGACGTGCGGGCGGCCTTGCCGGCAGCCCTGCCGGACCCCCGAATCTTCGTTTTCGAGGGAGCGCAGGACGACACGGTCATGGATCTTCTCGGCGCCGACCTGGTGCCGATCCTCAACCACGCCGGTCAGCTCGCCGTCTGGCGTGAGGCCGCTGCCGGACGGCCCGCCGCGGTGCACGTCGACACCGGCATGCACCGGCTCGGCTTTCCCGCCGACGTGACGGCCGCCCACTTCCGCGGCGTCCGCATCACCCTGCTGCTGACCCACCTGGCCCGGGCCGATGAGCCCGACCACGAGATGAACCGGCGCCAGCTCGAGCGCTTCTCCCGCGCTCGCGAGGCGCTTCCCGGGGTCGACGTGAGCATCGGCAATTCCGCTGCCGTGCTCGCCGGCGGGGACTTCGCCGGCGACCTGTGCCGACCGGGGATCGGGCTCTACGGCGGCAACCCGTTTCTCGATCGACCCACGCCGGTGCGCCCTGTGGTGACGCTGGAGGGGCGAATCCTGCAGCTGCGTGACGTTGCCGCTGGGGAATCCGTCGGCTACGGAGCGACGTTCACCGCGCGCGCGCCGCTGCGCCTGGCGGTGGTCGGTCTCGGCTACGCCGACGGCCTGCCGCGGCTGCTGTCGAACCGCGGCGAGGTAGCGGTGGGCGGACGCCGCTGTGCCATCGTCGGCCGGGTGTCCATGGACCTCACTACGGTGGACGTCAGTGGCGTGGACGCCGCCGTAGGAGACTGGGTGGAATTCGTCGGCCCGCAGGTACTCGTCGACGAGGTCGCGGCCTGGGCCGAGACCATTCCCTACGAAATTCTCACCGGTCTCGGTGCGCGCCCGCGTCGCGATTTCGTCGGCGCCTGAATGCGGCGGCCGCTATCGGTAGGTCACGCCACCGGATTGTTGCAGGTCGCGGGCGGCGCTGACGTCGCGCTCGGCGCGTTGCGGTTGTCCCAGAGCCAGGTAGCTGAATGCGCGGTTGTAGTAGCCGATCGGGTCTTCGGGACTCAGCTCGATGGCGCGCCCGTGGGCGTTCAGCGCTTCGGCGGGGCGATTCAGGCGCAGCAGCAGGTTGCCGCGATTGCCGTGGAGGTCGGCGGCGTCCGGCGTCAGTGCGAGCGCCTCGTCGACGTCGGCGAGGGCCGGCTGCAGGCGCCCGTCCGCGGCCAGCACCAGCGAGCGGTTGGCGAGCGCCGCGGCCAGGCGCCCCGGGTCGCCGGAGTCCCGGGCCATCTGCACGGCCAGGTCGCAGCCATAGGCGTCCCGCGAGCCTTTGCGTGCAGCCTCGTAGCAGGTGCGCGCCGGATCCGTCGCGGCCACGGCGGGTCTGTTCGGCGTCGCAGGCGCGGCCGGTGCTCCCTCCGCGGCCTGGCCCCAGCTGCGAGAAGGCACGAGCAGTGCCGGCGTCAGCAGCACCAGCGTACTGATCAGAAGGAAAGCGGCGGGCAATCGTCGGGTGTGCGTCATGGGTGGCAGTCTACCCGGCCGGCGGCTGCCGTTGCAGCTTGTGCGGTATAGTTGCGGGCCGGACAACCGAGGGGAAAGCACGTGGCCGAAGTCAATCCGAACGGTGTTCTCGAGGGTAAAGTGGCGGTGGTCACCGGCGCGAGCCGCGGCATCGGCGAGGCCATCGCGCTGCGCTACGCCATGGAAGGCGCGAAGGTGGTGGTCTCGGCGCGCACCGTCGACGCTGCCGATCACTACCTGCCCGGCACCATCACCGCCACCGTGGAGCGCATCCGAGCGGCCGGCGGCGAAGCGCTCGCCGTGCAGGCCGATCTCGCCAGCGCCGAGGACCGCCACGAACTCATCCGCCGCGCCCGCGAGGCGTACGGCAGCGTGGATATCCTGGTCAACAACGCCGCCATCACCTATTTCATTCCGGTGGCCGAGTTCCCCGAGAAACGTTTCCGCCTGATGATGGAAGTACAGGTCTGGGCGCCGTTCGAACTCGCTCAGCTGGTGCTTGCGGACATGAAGGAACGTGGCAGCGGCTGGATTCTCAACATCTCGTCCCACGCCGCCATCCATCCCGAGAAAGGCCAGCCGGGCCGCGGCGGCACCGTCTACGGCATGTGCAAGGCGGCGCTCGAGCGTTTCACCACCGGTCTCGCCCAGGAGGTCTACGAGTCGAAGATCGGCGTGAACGTGATCTCGCCCGGGCTGGTGGCAACGCCGGGGGTGATGCATCACAAGCTGATCAACGAGAGCAACAAGGCCCGGGTAACGCCGGTGGAGCACATGGCGGAAGCCTGCCTGCGGCTGGTGCACGGCGATCCGCGCAGCATCACCGGGCGCATCGACTACGCCGACAAGGTCATCGAGGAGTTCGATCTCGAGCCCGCCGACCTGATCTGAGCGTCTGCGCGCGGATCGGAATCTCGGTCTTCTTGATCACTGTGCGCAACGAGAAGTTCGAGTTCACGCGTGCCACGCCGGGCAGACGGGTGAGATGCTGGCTGTGCACCCGCTCGTAGTCGCGCGCGTCCTCGACGATGACCCGCAGGATGTAATCGGCGGCGCCGGACATCAGGTAGCACTCCATGACCTCGGGGATCTCCCGGACCTCCGCTTCGAAGGCGGCGAGGTCGTTCTGCTGCTGGCTGGTCAGGGTGATCTGCACGAACACGTTGTCCGGGTAACCGGCCATGGACTGATCGACGAGCCCCACGTAGCCGCGCAGCATGCCGGCCTCCTCGAGGCGCCGGACGCGGCGCAGGCAGGCGGATTCGGAGAGGTTGACCAGGGCCGCCAGCGCCTGGTTGGCGAGCTTGGCGTCCAGTTGGAGCTGATGAAGGATCGACCGGTCGATTCGGTCCAATTCGATATATTCTTGCGCCATATGCTCGTTCAGCCGATCATAATTGTGTAATTCAAGGCTGTCGGCCCTGATAATGCAAGCCGCCTGCATGACGTTTCGATAGCATGTCGTGTCATCGGGCCCCGGTCCCGGGGCTGCCATATGAGGAGACGGCAAGCATGCGAGTCGGCGTACCCAGAGAAATCAAGGTTCACGAATATCGGGTCGGCCTGACGCCGGCCTCGGTGGCGGAACTGGTCCGCGACGGCCACGAAGTCGTGGTCGAACGCTCGGCCGGGGCCGGCATCGGTTTCTACGACGCCGACTACGAAGCCGTGGGCGCGACCATCGGCAGCGTCGACGACGCCTTCGCCGCGGAGCTGGTGGTGAAGGTCAAGGAGCCGCAGCTCGACGAGTGCAAGCGGCTGCGCGAAGGGCAGGTCCTGTTCACCTATCTGCACCTCGCCGCGGACCGCAAGCAGGCCGAGGTGCTGATGGCCTCCGGCGTCACCGCCATCGCCTACGAGACCGTGACCGACCGCCAGGGTGGCTTGCCGCTGCTCACGCCGATGAGCGAGGTGGCCGGCCGCATGTCGATTCAGGTGGGCGCGGCGGCGCTGCAGAAGGCCAGCGGCGGTCGCGGCGTGCTGCTCGGCGGCGTGCCCGGCGTTGAATCCGGCAAGGTGGTGATTCTCGGCGGCGGCGTGGCCGGCGCCAACGCCGCCTCCATGGCCGTGGGCCTGCAGGCGGACGTGACCATTCTCGACAAATCCGTGGCCCGGCTGCGCTGGCTGTCGGACCATTTCCGCAGTCGCGTGAAGACGGTGGTGTCGACCCGGGAAGCCGTACTGCGCGAGGTGCTGGAGGCGGACCTGGTGATCGGCGCGGTGCTGATCCCCGGTGCGGCGGCACCCAAGCTGGTGACCCGGGAGATGGTCGGCAACATGGTCGATGGCGCCGCCATGGTGGACATTTCCATCGATCAGGGCGGGTGTTTCGAAACCAGCCGGCCGACCACCCACGACGACCCGACCTACGTCGAGCAGGGCGTGGTGCACTACTGTGTGACCAACATGCCTGGCGCCGTCGCGCGGACCTCGACGTTGGCGCTGAACAACGTCACCCTGCCGTACGTGCTGGAGCTGGCGGGGCAGGGCTGGGAGCGGGCGCTGAAGGACGACGAGCACTTCGCCGCCGGCCTCAACGTCCATGCAGGCAAGATCCGCCACCCCATGGTCGCGGAGGCCCTCGGCCTGGAACTGGTTGCGCTGCACCAGCGCGCGGCCTGACGCGCCGTACACCTGGATCCGCCTCGGAGTGTCCTTGCTCCGCGGCGGAGGCTTCGATAGCGTCCGGCAGGTTCGATGAAAACGCGCACACGAGGACCCGACATGGCCGATCCGCTGCACAACGAGTTTCCCGCTGGCTCCCTGGAAGCCAGAGACCTCGAGCATCTGTTCCACCCCACCACCAATCTCAAGGTGCACCACCAGGTGGGCCCGACGATTCACGACCATGCCAGCGGCGTGTACATGTGGGACAGCAAGGGCAATCAGTACATCGAGGGCATGTCGGGGCTGTGGTGCACGGCGCTCGGTTACGGCGAGGAGGAACTGGTACGGGTCGCCGCCGACGCGATGCGTAAGCTCTCCTATTCCCAGCTCTTCGGCTCGAAGAGCAACGAGCCGAGCATTCTGCTCGCGGAAAAACTCAAGGCCATGGCGCCCCTCGACGCCGGACGGGTGTTCTTCGGCTCCTCGGGGAGCGATGCCAACGACACCCAGATCAAGCTGATGTGGTACTACAACAACGTCGTAGGACGTCCTGAGAAGAAAAAGATCATCAGCCGCAAGCGCGGCTATCACGGGGTGACCGTCGCCGCCGGCTCATTGACCGGTCTGCCCGCGTTCCACGCGCACTTCGATCTGCCGCTCGAGCGCATCCTCCACACCGACTGCCCGTTCTACTACCGCGAAGCGCTCGACGGAGAGAGCGAGGGCGCCTTCGTCGAGCGCATCGTCGGCAATCTCGAGGCGCTGATCGAGAAGGAGGGTGCCGACACCATCGCCGCCTTCATTGCCGAGCCGATCATGGGCGCGGGCGGCGTGATCGTGCCGCCGGACGGTTACTTCGACAAGGTCCAGGCGCTGCTCAAGAAGCACGATATCCTGTTCATCGACGACGAGGTCATCTGCGGCTTCGGTCGCACCGGCAATCCGTTCGGCGCCCAGACCATGGGCATCACCCCCGACACCATGAGCGTCGCCAAGGCGGTGTCGTCGGCCTATCTGCCGCTGTCCGCGGTGCTGATCCCCGAATGGATGTACGAGCCGATGATCGAATCCAGCGGCAAGATCGGCAACTTCGGCCATGGTTTCACGTACTCGGGACATCCGGTCTGTGCGGCGGTGGCGCTGCGCACGCTGGAGCTGATGGAGGAACGTGATCTGTTCGCCCACGCGGCAAAGGTCGGGGAGACCTTCCAGGCGCGTCTGCACGCCCTGGCCGAGCACCCTCTGGTCGGCAACACCCGGGGTCGGGGCCTGATCGGCGCCGTCGAGCTGGTCGCGGACAAGGCTACGAAGCGGCCGTTCGAGGTCTCCGACGGCGTCGGCTACCAGGCCATGGGCCACTGCGAACGCAACGGTCTGATCGTGCGCGCGCTCGGCGACAGCATCGCGCTGTGCCCGCCGCTGATCATCACCGAGGACCAGGTGGACGAGGTGTTCAGCAAGCTCGAGACAGCGCTGGACGCAACCCACGCCGCGCTGGCTTGAGGGGTCGCTCCTGCGGGGTGGTGCCGGCGTTCACGCCATCTCGAGGAACCGCTCCAGCTCCTTATCGGTGACCATGCGCGCGAACTGCTCGGCCTGAGCTAACCGTGTGCCGGCGTACATGGCGACGAAGTCGGGCCCGAACAGCTCCTTGGCCAGCGTCGACTCGCTGAACGCTTCGATGGCCTGGCGGAACGTTGCCGGAAACAGCTGGTCCTCGAGGATGTCGTCGGCACGCTCGTAGGACGAGCCGCTCATGGGCTCGGCGGGCTCGACCTGGTTTTCGATTCCCCACAGCGTCGCTGCCAGCAGACAGCTCGCCACCAGATACGGGTTCGAGTCGGAACCCGGCGCCCGCAGCTCGATGCGCTGGGCGCTGGCTTTGCCGGCGATCACGCGGATGGCGCAGGTCCGGTTCTCCACGCCCCAGGTGGCGGCGATGGGTGCGAAAGCCCCGGGCGCCAGACGTTTGAACGAGTTGATGTTCGGCGCCAGCATCAGCAGCAGTTCCGGCAACAGCTTCTGCAGGCCGCCCACGGCCCAGCGCTGGGTATCGCTCATGCCGTTTTCGGCGCGGGCGTTGTGGAACAGCTGGCGGCCGCGCGAGTTCTTCAGCGAGAAGTGCACGTGGCCACTCTGGCCGTCGTCGTCGGCGATGGGCCGCGCCATGAACGACAGCAGCATGTCGTGGCGGGCGGCCAGCGTCTTGGCGTGGGTCTTGAAGAGCACGGCGTCGTCCACGGCAGCGAATCCGGGTCGATGGGACAGTGCCACCTCGCCCATGCTGGCGGCCTGCTCCCAGTGCATGCTGGAGATGGGAATCTCCATGCTCTCGCACATGTTGCGCATGTCCTTGAACAGCTGTGCCCACAGACTCTGGTGCATGACCCCGCCGTAGGTCGAGACTTCGTTGAGCAGCTTCGGACTCTGAAAACCTTTCTCGCGCAGGCTGTCCGGGCTCTCCTTGAACAGGCGGAACTCGTACTCGAAGGCGAAGGTCGGCACGATGTCCATGTCCCGGGCGCGGGCCAGGGTGCGGCGGAACAGCCGACGCGGGTCCCAGAGGCCGCCGTTGGTGCCGTCGCCGTACTCGACGAAGAACAGCAGGTCGCTCTCCGGATCTTCGAACGGCAGCACTCTCGGGTACGCCCAGTCGACGTCGCAACGCTCGTCGGCGTAGTCCTGGTCCAGAGTCATGTAGCCCGCAGGAATGAGTTTGATGTCGCCGAAGTCGAGCATGAAGTTGTCCGCGGAAAACGGGATGCCCTCGTCCACGGCGCTCTGCAGGCTGCGCACCGACACGGTCTTGCCGCGAAGCTGACCCTGCAGGTCGACGAAGGCCACGGTGGCGTAGCGGATGCCCCGGCGCCTGATCAACGCCTTGAGGTCGGATTCCGCGCTGCGCACCGTCCTGCGCGGGCTCTTCTTCGCTGTCGCCATGCTGGGTCGTTCTCCTCACCGTGCCGGGGAATGGTGTATCGTTCCGGGGCGCGATTGTGCCACGGCCGGGGCGTTCACGCGGCATCGCGTGGCTTGAACCAGGGGGGTGACGGAGGTCGTTGGGGGGTATGGCGATACTCGAAAGCAAAGTCGATCCGGGCAGCACCGAGTTCGCCCGCAACCGTCGGCACCACGAGGCTCTGGCCGCAGAACTGCGCGCGCTGGTGGAACAGATCGCCGAGGGCGGCGACGCCCGCGCCCGGGAGCGCCACACCGCGCGCGGCAAACTGCTGCCCCGGGATCGGCTCGCCGGGCTGCTCGATCCCGGCTCGCCGTTTCTCGAGGTGGGTCAGCTCGCAGGCTTTGAGCTATACGACGATGCCATTCCCGCCGCCGGCATTATCACCGGCATCGGTCGCGTCTCCGGCGTGGAGTGCATGATCGTGGTGAACGATGCCACGGTAAAAGGCGGCACCTACTACCCCATCACCGTGAAGAAGCACCTGCGTGCCCAGGAGATCGCCCTGGAAAACCATCTGCCCTGTATCTACCTGGTGGATTCCGGCGGCGCTTTCCTGCCGCTCCAGGATCAGGTGTTTCCCGATCGCGACCACTTCGGCCGGATCTTCTACAACCAGGCCAATCTGTCGGCCCGGGGCATTCCGCAGATCGCGGTGGTCATGGGTTCCTGCACCGCGGGGGGCGCCTACGTGCCGGCCATGTGCGATCAGGCGATCATCGTCCGCAACCAGGGCACCATATTTCTCGGTGGGCCGCCGCTGGTGAAGGCCGCCACCGGCGAGGAAGTGGACGCAGAGACCCTCGGTGGCGGCGACGTGCACAGCCGCGTTTCCGGGGTTACCGACTATCTGGCCGCCAACGACGCCCACGCGCTGGCCCTGGCGCGGGAGGTGGTGGCCGCCAGTCACGTTCGGCGGCGGTTCACCGTGGCGCGTCGCGATCCCGAGCCGCCGGCCCGTCCGCTTGAGGAACTCTACGGACTGCTGCCCACCGATACGCGCACGCCGCTTGACGTGCGCGAAGTGATTGCCCGGCTCGTCGATGGTTCCGAGTTCCATGAGTTCAAGCCGCTCTACGGCGAGAGCCTGGTGTGCGGGTTCGCCCACGTGGAGGGCCTGCCGGTGGCGATCCTCGCCAACAACGGCATTCTGTTCTCGGAGTCGGCGCTGAAAGGCGCCCACTTCATTCAGCTCGCCGATCGGCGCGGCGTGCCGCTGCTGTTTCTGCAGAACATCACGGGCTTCATGGTCGGCCGCAAGTACGAGAACGAAGGCATCGCCAAGAACGGCGCCAAGATGGTCACGGCCGTCGCCTGTGCCCGGGTGCCGAAGCTGACGGTGGTGATCGGCGGCTCGTTCGGCGCCGGCAACTACGCCATGTGCGGGCGCGCCTACGGCGCGCGCCTGCTGTTCACCTGGCCGAATGCGCGGATCTCGGTGATGGGCGGTGATCAGGCGGCCAACGTGCTCGCGACGGTGCGCCGCGACGGCATGGCCGCCCGCGGTGAAACGTGGCCGGAGGCCGAACAGGAGTCCTTCATGGACGGGATCCGCGAGCAGTACGAACATCAGGGCCATCCGTTCTACGCCAGCGCCCGACTCTGGGACGACGGCGTCATCGATCCGCTGGACACGCGCCGGGTCGTCGCGCTCAGCCTGGAGCTGGCGTGCCGGGAGCCGGAGGGGTCCACGGAACCCGACGCGCGCTTCGGCGTGTTCCGGATGTAGCCCGTGTTCCGCACCCTGCTCATCGCCAACCGCGGCGAGATCGCCTGCCGCATCATGCGCACCGCGCGCCGCCTCGGCATCCGTACCGTCGCCATCTATTCGGACGCGGATGCTGCCGCCCAGCACGTCCGTCAGGCCGATCTGGCGCTGCGGGTTGGACCGGCTGCGGCGGCGGAAAGCTACCTGGACGTGGCTGCGGTGCTGGCCGCCGCCCGGGACAGCGGCGCCGAAGCCATTCACCCCGGCTACGGATTTCTCTCCGAGAACGCCGCCTTCGCCCGGGCCTGCGAGGAGGCCGGCATCGTCTTCGTCGGCCCGAGCGCCGCGAGCATCCGCGCCATGGGCTCGAAGATCGAAGCCAAGAACCTGGTCGCCGAAGCTGGTACGCCGGTGGTTCCCGGTTACCAGGGCGATGATCAGAGCGATGCGACGCTCGCAGCCGAGGCCGGGCGCATCGGTTTCCCGCTGCTGATCAAGGCCTCTGCCGGCGGCGGCGGCAAGGGCATGCGGCGGGTGGCGGCCATGGACGAATTCGCCGCGGCGCTGGCGGGTGCCCGACGCGAAGCGCAGAGCGCATTCGGCGACGATCGCATGCTGATCGAGCGCTACCTCACCGCGCCGAAGCACCTGGAGGTGCAGATTCTCGCCGACGCGGCGGGCAATACCCTGCACCTGTTCGAGCGCGACTGCTCGGTCCAGCGCCGCCACCAGAAAGTCATCGAGGAGGCGCCGGGCCCCGGCGTCTCGGCGGAACGGCGCGAGGCTCTGGGTGCCGCCGCGGTGCGCGCGGCGCGCGCCATCGACTACCGCGGCGCCGGCACCGTGGAGTTCATCGCCGAGGGCGATGCGTTCTTCTTCATGGAGATGAACACCCGCCTGCAGGTGGAGCATCCGGTCACCGAGGCGATCACCGGACTGGACCTGGTGGAGTGGCAGCTGCGGGTGGCGGCGGGCGAGAGCCTGCCCATGGCCCAGGGCGACCTGCGCTGTCGCGGTCATGCGATCGAAGCCCGGGTCTATGCGGAGAGTCCGCGACGCGGCTTTCTGCCGTCCACCGGGCGGCTGCTCCGGGTGGCTTTCCCCGAGGGCGTGCGGGTGGACAGCGGCGTGGCGACGGGCGATGCGGTGAGCGTGCACTACGACCCGATGCTGGCCAAAGTGATCGCCCACGGCGCCGACCGTGGCGCGGCGCTTGCCGCGCTGGATGCCGCCCTGGCGAAGACCGAGATCGCCGGGGTGGAGCACAACGTCGCGTTCCTGCGCCAGGTGCTGGCCCACCGAGAGTTCCGTGCGGGGGGCTACGACACACATCTCATCGACGACGCCGGCGCAGCGCTGCTGCCGGAACGCGACGAGGTCGGCTGGGTGGCCGCCGCGCTCAGGTTGCGATCCACTGCCGTCGCGGACGGAAGCTGGGGCGCTGCCGATGGCTTCCGCCTCAACCGGCCTGCGGCCTTCGAGTTGACCCTCGAACAGGACCAGCAGGCCCGCCGCGTGAGGCTGACGGCGGGGCAGGCGGCGCTCGACGACCAGTTCCTGGACCTGACGGACGTGGCCGTGGACGGGGAGCTGATGCGCTTCAGGCTGGGGAGTCGGGTAGTGACGGCCCGGGTGCTGGTGGCGGCCGACGAGGTCTTCGTGATCCGCGGCGGCGACACGGAACGCTTCCGCCTGCCCGGGCTGGACGTCACGGCGCTGGCCCAGGCCGCCGGCGGCGGCGAGCGCATTACCGCACCCATGCCCGGTCAGGTCATCGCGCTGTCGATTGCTGCCGGCGACCAGGTCACCGGCGGTCAGGTTCTGCTGGTGATCGAGGCGATGAAGATGGAGCACAGCGTGCGCGCCACCCGCGACGGTACCGTGGCTGCGGTCGCCTGCGCGGTGGGCGACCGCGTCGAGGACGGCGTGGAACTGGTGACGCTGGAGTCCTGACCTGTGCGTTCGCCCGCGCGGGCCGCGGACCGTGCGGGGCGAGCGCGACGTTGCCCAAGGAGGTGGCCATGACCTTCGATCAGCACATCGGCATGGAACCGGTCGCGGACGCCGACGACTGCGCGCGCATCCGGATCGAGCCGCATCACTGCAATCCGACTGGCAACGTCACTCACCCGTATTGGCCGCGTAGGCGCGATTCGCCGCGCCGGTGGCGAGATTGTCCGCCAGGGAAATGATCACGCCGCAGGCCTTCATGGTGGGGGTGGATCTGCTTGCGGTGATGCTCGCGAACCAGCAGGGCGGAACGCTTACCGCCAGCGCCCGGGTGGTGCGCGTCGGCCGCCGCATCACGGTGATCCGCACCGAAGTCCGCGGCGATGGCGACCGGCTGCTGGCGGAGATCACGACGACCCACGTGCCGACCTAGGTTCCCTGGTGGGCCACTAGTCAAAATGGACCTCAGCGGCGCTGCAGCTTCAGGCCGACCTTGCTGATCCGGGCGCCGTCGATCTCGCGAACGACGAATTCCACGTCGCCGAGCGCCAGCCTGTCCCCGACCACGGGCCGCGGAAAACGCGACAGCAGGTGATCGCCGATGCTGGTTTCGGCCTGGGAAGGGTCCAGGTCGAACCCGTAGATGGCGGCCAGGGCACCCAGTTCGGCATCGGGTCGAATGACGAACTCGCCGAAGAACTCGCGCTCGCCGAGGCGCTGCGGGTCGCGCTCCCCGAGAATCCGGCGGTCGAGGCGCTGCAGGTCCGCTTGTGGCGCCAGCAGGTAGACCTGGTCGCCGGCTTCGAGGCGTTCGATGCCCTCGAAGCGCATGGCGACGCCGCCACGGATCACCACCAGCGGAACCACGTCCGCCGGCCAGTCGATGTGGGCGGGTGAGCCGCGCACGATGGGGCTGTCGGCCGCGATCCGGTAGCCGACCAGCTCGAACTGCTCCTGGCCGGGCATGCCGATCTCGACGCGCTGCATGCGGTCGGTCCTCGACGGTACCTCCAGCCGCGCCCGCCGGGCCAGCGGCGCCACCGTCCATCCCTGCAGGACCAGGCTTACCAGGACGACGAAAAAGGCGACGTTGAAGTAGACCTGCCAGTTGTTCAGGCCGGCCATCCAGGGAAACAGGGCCAGGATGATCGGGACGGCGCCGCGCAGCCCCACCCAGGCAATGAATGCCTGCTCGCGCCATGAGAAGCGGAACGGCAACAGGCACACGGCCACCGCCGCGGGCCGGGCGATGAAGATCAGCAGCAGCCCGAGCAGCAGCGCGCTCGATGCGTAGGGGATCAGGTCGGCCGGCGTCACCAGCAGCCCGAGCATGAGGAACATGGTGATCTGACTCAGCCAGGCGGCGCCGTCGAGAAATCGCTCGATGTTGTACAGACCGCGGGAAACGCGGATCCCGAGCATCAGACCGGCCAGGTAGACGGCGAGGAACCCGCTGGTCTGCAGCATGCTGGCTACGCCGAACGTCACCAGCGCGCCGAACAGCACCAGCAGCGGATAGAGGGCCGCGCTCAAGGTCATGCGGGTGACGGCAACGGCCAGCACCGTGCCTGCCAGCACGCCGATGGCGGCGCCGCCGCCCATCTGCCAGAGGAAGTAGCCGCCGGCGCTCCAGCCGGGAACGCCGCCGGCCGCGACGGCTTCAACCAGCAGCAGGGTGAGAAACACCGCCATGGGGTCGTTGACCCCGGATTCGATCTCCAGGGTGGCACCGACCCGTTCCTTGAGCACCATGCCGCGGCCGCGCAGCAGCGAGAACACGGCGGCCGCATCGGTCGAGCCGACGATGGCGCCGACCAGCGCCGCCTCCAGCCAGGCCATACCCAGCAGCATCACCGCACCCAGTGCGGTAACGGCGGCGGTGAGCACCACGCCCAGCGTGGCCAGGGTGAGGGCCGGCGTGAGGGCGACCCGGAACGCGCCGGGGTTGGTGCGCAGGCCGCCGTCGAAGAGGATGACGGCCAGCGCCGCGGAGCCGATCAGGTACGCCGAATCCACGTCGTCGTAGTGGATGCCGAGAATGCCGTTCTCGCCGGCGAGCATGCCGACCACGAGATAGACCAGCAGCACCGGAATCCCCAGGCGGGGGCTCAGCGCGGTGGACAGCACGCTGACCAGAAACAGCGCGCTGATCAGGGCAATCACACTGCCGGCGTAGTCCATCACCGCATCATACCGGGCGCCCGGGCAACTTGGATGGCGTTAGAATGGCCGGCGACCGTTTCCGGAGTGCGTGATGTTTCAGTTTGATTTCGGCCTCGGTGAAACCGTGGATATGTTGCGCGACAGCGTGGCCCAGTTCGCCCGCTCGGAAATCGCCCCGCGCGCCGCGGAAATCGACGCCAGCAATCAGTTCCCCAGAGACCTGTGGCCGAAACTGGGCGCGCTCGGGCTGCTCGGCATCACCGTGGATGAGGAGTTCGGCGGCGCCGGGCTCGGCTATCTGGCGCACTGTGTGGCCATGGAGGAGATCAGTCGCGCGTCTGCGTCGGTCGGATTGTCCTATGGCGCCCATTCGAACCTGTGCGTAAACCAGATCCGCCGCTACGGCAGCGAGGAGCAGAAGCGCCGCTATCTGCCCGGGCTGGTCTCCGGGGAGCAGCTCGGCGCCCTGGCGATGAGCGAGCCGGGCGCCGGATCGGATGTGGTGAGCATGAAGCTGCGCGCGGTGGATCAGGGTGATCACTTCGTGCTGAACGGCAATAAGATGTGGATCACCAACGGCCCGGGCGCCGACGTGCTGGTGGTGTACGCCACCGTGGACCCGGAACTCGGATCCCGCGGCATCACCGCGTTCCTGGTTGAACGCGGCACGACCGGTTTCTCCACCGCCCAGAAGCTCGACAAGCTCGGCATGCGTGGTTCCGATACCTGTGAGCTGGTATTCGAGGACTGCGCCGTGCCGAAGACCCACGTGCTCGGGCAGGTGGGCCAGGGGGTGAAGATCCTGATGAGCGGGCTCGACTACGAGCGCGTGGTGCTTGCCGCCGGGCCGCTCGGCATCATGCAGGCCTGCCTGGATGCGGTGATGCCGTATGTGCACGAACGCAGACAGTTCGGTGCGCCCATCGGCACGTTCCAGCTGATGCAGGGCAAGGTGGCGGACATGTACTCCACCATGAACGCCTGCCGGGCCTACGTGTACGCCGTCGCCCAGGCCTGTGATGCCGGCCGTACCAGCCGCTTCGACGCCGCCGGCTGCATTCTCTATGCGGCTGAGAAGGCCACCTGGATGGCGTTGGAAGCCGTCCAGGCGCTGGGAGGCAACGGCTACGTCAACGAGTACCCGACGGGGCGCCTGCTGCGCGACGCCAAGCTCTACGAGATCGGCGCCGGCACCAGCGAGATCCGCCGCATGCTGATCGGCCGGGAGCTGTTCGACGCCACCGCATGATCCGCATATGAGGGTGCGGCTGGCCTTCACGGAACTCGACTCGGAGTTGGACAACGCCCTGGCGGTTGAGTTTGTTCGCCGTCACCCAACGGCTATACTCTCGCGCCGCAAATCTTTCTCGTCCTAGACGGGCTGTCCCAGACGGGCAGTGCTGGACGGGTAGTTGGAGAAGTCAGTGGTGAAGAACCGGAAGAACAACGTAAACCGAACGGCTCGGCTGCTCATCGCTGCGATGACGGCGCTGTTCGCCACGGCCGCCCTGGCCGATCGCGTGCCCCCGGGCACGGAGGATCAGATCCGCGAGCGTCTGGCGCCGTTCGGCCAGCTGTGCCGCCCGGGTGATCCCTGTACCGGTGGCACAGGCGCTGCGCCTGCCGCGGCCGCCCCGGCCATGGCAGCGGCCGGCGGCGCCCGCTCCGGTGAGGCGGTGTACAACCAGTTCTGTGGTACCTGCCACAACATCGGCGTGGCCGGTGCGCCGATGCTCGCCGACGCCGAGGCCTGGCAGCCGCGCATCGCCAAGGGCATGGACACGCTCTGGGATCACACGCTCAACGGCATCAACGCCATGCCCGCCAAGGGCACCTGCATGAACTGCTCGGACGACGAGCTGCGCGGCGCCCTCGACTACATGGTCGGCCAGGTCCCGTAGCCGTTCGCGGCCATCGAGGGGTGATTCGTCAGCCCTTGAAGGCCGACCAGTCCAGCGCCCGGAAGCTCAGCGCCTCCGATAGCTGCGCCGGCGAGATCGCGGCGGTCCGCTCCAGATCCGCGATGGTGCGGGCCGCGCGCAGCACCCGATGGATGCCGCGACCCGACAGCTCGTAGGTCTCGCTCGCGCGGCTCAGCAGATGCCGGCCGGTGGCGTCGAGGCCGGCGATCTCGAGCACCCGGGTTCCCGGCAGTTCCCCGTTCAGGCAACTCTGGCGACGCCGCTGGATTTCCCGCGCGGCTGCCACCCGGTCGCGCTGTTCGCCGGCGTCGTGGCGACGTCGGCTGTGCGTCCGGGCGTCTGCTGCATCCCTCCGGCCTACCATCAGCTGCTGCGGTACCGGCGGCACCGCGAGATGAAGATCGATCCGATCGAGCAGCGGCCCGGAAACCCGGCCCTGATAGCGGCGCACCTGTTCCACCGAGCAGCGGCAGTTGAACTCGCTGCAGGTGCGCCCGGCAGGACACGGGTTCATCGCGGCGACGAGCTGGAAGCTGGCAGGAAAGGTCGCGCGATAGCCGGCCCGGGCAATGCCGATGGATCGGGATTCCAGCGGTTCCCGCAGCAGATCGAGCACGCTCGGTTTGAAGTGTGGCAGCTCGTCGAGAAACAGCACGCCGCGGTGGGCGAGGGAGATCTCGCCGGGCAGGGCCTGGCGGCCACCGCCGACCATGGCCGGGGCGGAGGCCGAATGGTGTGGATCGCGAAACGGTGGCCGACCGGCCGGAGGCGCGACCAGCCCGGCCGCGGAATAGGCGGCGGCTACTTCCGTCGCGTGGGCGTCGTCGAGATCGGGCAGCAGCGCCGACAGGCGCCGCGCCAGCATGGTCTTGCCGGTGCCCGGCGGTCCCACCAGCAGCACATGGTGACCCCCGGCGGCGGCGATCAGCAGGCCGCGCTTCGCTTCCTCCTGGCCGATCACGTCGTCCAGCCCCGGCCCGCTGGCGACGCTGACGGAGACCGGCGGTGGCGGCGGCGCCAGCGCCGCGCCCTGCGGATCCCGGATGTACGCCACGACGTCGCGCAGGTGGTGGGCGGTGAGCAGTCGCTGACGCGGACCGATTGCGGCTTCGGCTGCGTTGATTGCGGGAATCAGCAGCCGGCGGCTGCCGGCGGGATCCTCCCGCTGCAGGGCGAGGGCCGAGCACAGGCAGCCGCGGGTCGCCCGCAGCTCGCCGAACAGGCCGAGCTCGCCGAGGAATTCCAGATCGGCGCCGGCGCCGGCCGGCAGCTGGCGGGTCGCGCGCAGAATGCTGATGGCGATGGGCAGATCGAAGCGTGCGCCCTCCTTGCTGAGCTCCGCCGGCGCCAGGTTCACCACCACTTTGCCCTGGGGAAAGTCGTAGCGGCAGTTCTGGATGGCGCTCTTGACCCGGTCGCGGGCCTCGCGCACGGCGGTCTCCGGCAGACCGACCAGGGTGAATCCCGGCAGGCCGCCGGGCAGATGAGTTTCGACCGTGACCCGCGGCGATTCCATTCCGACCAGGGCGCGGCCGGTAGCCTGGTTGCCCTGCGCTTCGACGCGGCCGGTCACGGCAACCGCGCCACGTCAGCCGCGCTCCAGCTCCCGAATCCGGTGCTCCAGATCCTCCACGGTGCGGCGCAGGGATTCCAGGGCGGCGAGATGGGCGGCGAGCTCCCGGCGTGGGACCAGATCGAAGTCCTCGAAGCCTTGAGCCAGGGTGCGGCGGGCCTGCTCCAGAACCGCGTCGACGCTCTGGTGCGGCAACAGCTCGGCGATCTGCTGCTGCAGGCGCGCGACGAAATCGCTGATGAGGGCTTCCTGGTTGTTCTGGTTCATCGGCGCTCCCGGGTAATGCTGGCAGGGATGGTAAGGGCCCCAGCGGGTGACGTCGATGCGCCCCCGCCGGGCCGCCGGGTGAGCCAACGACCTTGCCGCAGGGACGTCCTGGCGCAGGCTGATCGGCGGATGATGCCAGTTCGCGGCATCAGCGCATCGGAGCGCACCGGAGCGCACCGAAATGGGGCAGAGCCGATCGGGAACGCGCGCTAATTCAGTGCGTTCGCTGTGCGATTTCGGTTCCAACCCGCCGTGCTCGGTCCAACACGTTGATTTGAATGAGAAAAATTTTTGGCACGGAAAATGCCATTAATCCCGCAGACGGTAGAGGAACCGGTGGCTTGGTCGCTGCCCGGTCCAAAACCGCACACAGCACACAAATTACAGAGATGGTCAGAGAGGAGTTCTCATGAAAACGAAATCTGCATCGGCATTGAAATCCGCAATTGCGGGATCGCTGCTGCTCGGGGGAATGGGCGTCGCCAACGCGGCCGAGATTTCCGGCAACGTCACCCTGGCGAGCGACTACTCGTTCCGCGGTGTCTCCCAGACCGACCGCGACCCGGCCATCCAGGGCGGCTTCGACGTCGCCTTCGACAACGGCTTCTACGTCGGCACCTGGTCGTCCAACGTCAGCTTCGGCACCACCAGTCAGGAACTCGATCTGTACGGCGGCTACTCCGGTCAGATCAACGAGAACGTGAGCTTCGACGTCAACTACGTTCGTTTCGAATACCCCGGCGACGGTTCCAACCTCGACTACAACGAGTTCGGTGGATCGCTGTCGTTCTCTGATTTCACCGTGGGCGTCATCTACTCGCCCGAATACTTCGCCATCGACGATGTGACCTGGTTCTACCCGTACGCCGAGTACAGCCTGTCCCTGCCAAGAGACGCGTCTCTCGACTTCCACGTCGGCTGGAGCGCCGTGGACGACAACAGCGCCGGCGACTGGGTTGCCGCGTTCGGAGACGAGGACGTGATCGACTACAGCGTCACCTACACCATTCCGGTCATGGGCGTGGACTTCGGCATCGGCATCGTCGGCACCGACGCGGACGGCTCGGATGGCTGCGACAAGTTCTGCGAGCTGCGGCCCATCGTCTCGCTGTCGAAAAGCCTGTGATTAAGCGAGAATCGGGGGCGCACAGATCTTCCACAGGATCGCCTGTCGCGACGCTTCAAGCTTCGCGCGGGCCTACGTGCACACCCTGATTCGAAAGGAGAAAGTACATGAAACTGGTAACAGCCATCATCAAGCCCTTCAAGCTCGACGACGTCCGCGAGGCGCTGTCGGATATCGGCGTGCAGGGCATGACGGTGACCGAGGTGAAAGGCTTCGGTCGTCAGAAAGGCCATACCGAACTGTATCGCGGAGCCGAGTACGTCGTGGACTTCCTGCCCAAGGTCAAGGTGGAAGTCGCCGTGGACGACGGTCTGCTCGATCAGGTGATCGAGACCATCACCAAGTCGGCTAACACCGGCAAGGTCGGCGATGGAAAGATCTTCGTAACGTCACTCGAAGAGGTCGTGCGCATCCGCACTGGCGAAACCGGCGCGGACGCCGTGTAGCGCGCGCCCGGGCGCCTGCGGCCCGCAAAGATCAAGCGCCCGCGGCTGCGGCCCGGGCGAAAAAGGAGATTAGATTGTGGAAGATCTGGTTCAGACAAACTACGCCCTAGACACCTTTTACTTCCTGGTGATGGGCGCACTCGTAATGTTCATGGCACCCGGTTTCGCCATGCTCGAAGCGGGTCTCGTACGCTCGAAGAACACGGCGGAGATTCTCCTGAAGAACGTCGCTCTGTTTTCGATCGCCTGCATCATGTACATGATCTGCGGTTACTACATCATGTACCTGGGTGCCGTGGAAGGCGGTGTGATTCCGGACTTCGGTCTGTGGATCGGCGCCGAAAACACGGTGGAAGACACCCTGGCGTCCGGCGGTGACACTTACTACTCGGCGCGGTCCGACTACTTCTTCCAGGTGGTGTTCGTGGCGACCGCCATGTCCATCGTCTCGGGTGCGGTGGCGGAACGCATGAAGCTCTGGGCATTCCTCGCCTTCGCTGTGGTCATGACCGGTGTGATCTACCCGCTGCAGGGCATGTGGACCTGGGGCGGTGGCTGGATTGCCGCCGCCGGTTACTCCGACTTCGCCGGCTCCGGCATCGTGCACATGTGCGGCGCTGCGGCGGCGCTGGCCGGTGTGCTCCTGCTCGGCGCGCGCAAGGGCAAGTACGGCCCGCAGGGCCAGGTGAACGCCATACCGGGCGCCAACCTGCCGCTGGCGACGCTGGGCATGTTCATACTCTGGTTCGGCTGGTTCGGTTTCAACGGCGGGTCCGAATTGAAGACCTCCAACATCGACGAGGCCAACGCCGTGGCTCAGGTGTTCGTCAACACCAATATTGCCGCCTGCGGCGGTCTGGTCGCGGCGCTGATTCTTGCCAAGATCATGTTCGGCAAGGCGGACCTCACCATGGCGCTGAACGGCGCGCTTGCCGGGCTGGTGTCGATCACGGCGGATCCGCTGTCGCCCACCATCCAGTGGGCAACGCTGATCGGCGCGGTCGGCGGTGTGATCGTCGTGCTCTCCATCGTCACGCTCGACAAGCTGAAGATCGACGATCCGGTGGGCGCCATTTCGGTGCACGGGACCGCCGGCATCTGGGGAATCCTCGCCGTGACCTTCAACAACGGCGACGCCACCCTCGGCGGGCAGCTGATCGGCATTCTCGGCATCTTCGGCTGGACCTTCGGGGCGAGCCTGGTGGTGTGGGGCGTGCTCAAGGTGGTCATGGGCATACGCGTCTCCGAAGAAGAGGAGTACGAGGGCACCGACATCGCGGAGTGCGGCCTGGAAGCCTATCCGGAGTTCCTCAAGGCCTCCTGACTTCCGACGACACGAGACCGATCCGGGGGCGCTGCGGCGCCCCCGTTTCGTTTGGGGCGTGCCGACGATCACCGGCCGCGCGCTTGCCAGACCGCGAATCTGTTCTATTAATGGTGGGTCTTTTTCGCAGCACCACAGCAAGGAGCCCGGCGTGACCAAACCCACCAAGCAGGCGGAGCCCCTCGAGGCTCTCGGATCCGACGTTCACAGCATCTCGGCGCGGGCCCCGGTGCGCAGCCGCCTGGAAGCCGACGTCGAAGCGTTCCTCGAACAGGGTGGCAACATCGAAGAAGTACCCAAGGACTACCGCGCCGATCCGCCCAAGCGCCCTCAGAACACCTACGGCCGCGGGTCGATCTGACCCGGCACCAAACCCCGCCTGCCGCGCAGCGGGAGCGCAACTCCCGGGAGCGCAGGGCATGACGGCTCCGGCCGCCCGCTCTAGAATGGCGCGCTCCGTGAGCGACGTCGGATCGACATGCAATACGTGAGCACCCGGGGCCGCACCCCGCCTATGAGTTTTCAGGACGCGGTGGTGACCGGGCTCGCCCCCGACGGTGGACTGCTGCTGCCGGAGCGCATTCCCGACGTCCGCGGCCACATCGAGCGCTGGCGCGGCCTCGACTTCGTCGACCTGGCGGCCGAGCTGGTCGCGTTGTTCGTCGACGACATTCCCGGCGCCGATCTCGACCGGCTGATCCGCGACGCCTACGCCGGCTTCGACCACCCCGAGATCGTGCCGCTGGTGCCGGTCGGCGACGTCCACGTGCTGGAGTTGTTCCACGGGCCGACGCTGGCGTTCAAGGACGTGGCCCTGCAGCTGCTCGGCCAGCTGTTCGAGTACGTTCTCAGACGCCGCGGCGAGCATCTGAACATCCTCGCCGCCACCAGCGGTGACACCGGCAGCGCGGCCATCGCCGGAGTGCGCGGGCTCGACGAGATCGACATCTTCGTGATGTTCCCCAACGGCCGGGTGAGCGAGCTGCAGGAACTGCAGATGACCACGGTCACCGACGCCAACGTGCACTGCCTGGCCGTGGACGGCAGCTTCGACGACTGCCAGACGCTGATGAAGACCCTGTTTTCCGATCTCGAGTTCAAGGGCCGCTTCCACCTCGGCGCGGTGAACTCGGTGAACTGGGCCCGGGTGCTGGCGCAGATCGTCTACTACGCCTACGCCAGCCTCAGGCTCGGCGGCGACGGCCCGGTGACGTTCTGCGTGCCAACCGGCAACTTCGGCAACGTGTTCGCCGGCTTCCTGGCCAAGCGCATGGGCCTTCCGGTGGATCGCCTGGTGCTCGCCACCAATGAAAACGACATCCTGTCGGTGTTCTTCGCCACCGGCGAGTACCAGCGCGGCGACGTCCGCTTCACCGTCACCCCGGCCATGGACATTCAGGTGGCGAGCAACTTCGAGCGCTACCTCTACTACCTGCTGGATCAGGACAGCGAGCGGCTGCTCGCGTTCATGAACGACTTCGCCGGCAGCGGCCGTGCGGTGCTCGACGCGCCGCCGGGCACCGCCGACTTCGTCGCCACCGCGGTGAACGTGGACGACACCCTGGCGACCATCCGCCGCGTCTATCAGGAACACGGCTACGTCGCCGACCCCCACACCGCCGTCGGTCTCGCCGCCGCCACGCGCTTTCCCAGCGCCGGCCCCGTGGTCTGCCTGGCCACCGCCCATCCGGCGAAGTTCCCGGAGGCGGTGAACGAGGCCGTCGGTGCGGAGGTGGCGCAGCACGCGCGGCTCAGCGCGCTGCGCGGGCTGCCGTCGCGGCGGACGGACATCCCGGCTTCGCTGGAGGCGGTGAAGGAGTTCATTGCCGCACACGCGCGCGCTCGCTGACGGTCTTCGCTGGTCGGGCTTTGGGGAGAAGGGGCGGTCTTGGGGGGGGTCGCCGGGCGGGGCGGGGGCTGGGTGAAAAGGCACTTTGCTGCGCTCGCTGCGGGCCCTCCGGGCCTGCCCTCGCTTCGGAAAGTTGCCCGCTACGCGGTCAATTTCCTGCGCTCGGCTTGCTACACGCTCCGCAAAGTGTTTTCCCCCAGCCCCCGCCCCGTCCGGCGACCCACGCCCGAGTCTCCTTCTCCCCAAAGCCCGAGCAGCGAAGCTCGTCAGCCGTGTCGGCAATCCACACCCCGGCGACCCACGCCCGAACGGCCTCTGGCAACGCCTGGCAAGCGAAGGTCGTCGGCGGGTGCCGGGAGGTGCGGGAAATCGATTCGTGAAGCCGTGTAGCGAGGGCTCAGTCGGGAAAATGACCCTCCTGGGGCATTTTCCCGGCTGAGTGGACCGCGGAGCGGCCGAGCGAGGCTCACGAATCGATTTCCGGCGCCTCCCGGCGCCAACCAACTCCCTTTCGCTTCCAGTCCGATGTCGACAAGCGTTAGTCGGACGAGGCGTCGCCGATGCGCTCGATGGTCTCGGGGATCTCGCTGAGATCGTTCACCGTGTGGGTCGGCGTCGCCGCCTCCTCGGGCGGTTCGATGCGATCGAGATTCACCCACACCGTGTGCATGCCCACTCCGAGCGCGCCCTCGACGTCGTCGCGCAGGTGATCGCCGACGTGGACCGCTTCTGACGGGTGCGTCTGGGCGTGCTTCAGGGCGGCGTGGAAGATGTCGGGCGCCGGCTTGCTGGCGCCCACGGAGGCGGAGGAGTAGCCGAAGTCGAAGTACTGGCCGAGCTTCAGGCGCCGGAAGTCGGCGTTGCCGTTGGTGAGCGCCGCCAGCACGTAGTCCTGCGACAGGCGCTCCAGCGTTTCCAGGGCACCGTCGAAGTACTCGACCTCGTGGCGGGCGTCGAGAAAAATCTCGAAGGCGCGCCGTGCCAGCGTCCGTGCATCTTTGCGGCTGAAGGCGCTGGCGACGATGGCGCGGAAGAGGATCTCCTCGCGCATCTTCGACAGGTCGTGGCGCAGCGCCGGATTCTCCTCGATCACCGTGTTGCGCAGTTGCGCCATGACGTCGGGCGGAAAGCGCACGTCGAAGCCGGGCACCTGGCCGTCGAGCCAGTGGCGCATGCGTTTCTCGGCTTTGATCACCACCGATTCCACGTTCCACAGCGTGTTGTCGAGATCGAAGGTGATCAGCTTGATCTGGCCCATGTGCGCCGCGTCAGTCGTCCTGCTGGCGCTGGGAGCGCGGGTGCGCGGCGTCGTACACCCGGGCCAGATGCTGGAAGTCCAGATGCGTGTAGATCTGGGTGGTGGAGATGTCCGCGTGGCCGAGCAGTTCCTGAACCGCGCGCAGGTCGCTGGAGGATTCCAGCAGGTGGCTGGCAAAGCTGTGCCGGAGCATGTGCGGGTGCAGCTCGGCGCTGCCGAGCTGGCGCACGGCGAGCTGCTTGAGGCGCTGCTGCACCGTGCGCGGACTGATCCGGTTGGCGCCACGGCCCGTGAACAGGGGCCGCGGTGTGCCGGCCGGCGGCGGCGCATCGCGGCGGCACTCGAGCCACGCTTCGACGGCGGCGATGCAGTGGCGGCCGACGGGCACCTGGCGGGTCTTCGCGCCTTTCCCACGCACCGTGATGAACCCGCTGTCGAGATCGAGATCCTCGACGTTGCTGCCGGTGAGTTCCGACAGTCGCAGGCCGCTGCCGTAGAGCAGCTCGGCCATGGCGCGGTCGCGGTGCTCGAGCGGCGTCGCCGCCTCGAAGGCCATGAGCTGGGCCGCCTGATCGGTGTCGAGTGCGCCGGGCAGCCGTCGGCGGGTTTTCGGTCCCCGGGTGCCGGCCACCGGGTCCTCGTCGGTGAGGCCGTGGCGCTGCAGATAGCGGTACAGACTGCGCAGGCTCGACAGTACCCGCTGGATGCTGCGCGGCTTCAGACCGCGGCCATGGAGACGGGCGACGTGGGCGCTGACGTGATGATTGCGGACGTCCGCCCAGGGCTCGCGCACTTCCTCGGCGAAACGCAGCAGGTCGCGCCGGTAGGCGGCGACCGTGTTGGCCGAGTAGCGACGTTCGACCGTCAGGTAGTCGAGAAACCGCGCGAGCTCCGCGTCCACGGCCGGCTACCCGCTCGACGGCGCCAGCCGCTGCACCACGCGCCCGAGGACCTCGGCGATGTAGGTGACGAACAGGGTGTCCATGTCCGGGCTGAAGCCGTGCGGGTCGCGGCTGCCGATGGCCAGGCAGCCGCCGTGTCTTTCCAGAGCCAGGGGCGCGAGCACGGCACTGCCTTCGGCGTCGTGGCCGACACTCGGAAACAGCTCGCCGAGTTCGTCGACTCGCAGCGTGGTGCACACCGGATAGCTGCCGCGCACGTAGCGCTCGTGGGGCAGCGGGCCGTCCGGGTGGCTGGCGATGTGGTCCAGCGACCCGGGTTTGCCGGCGGCGGCCGCGCCCGGGATCGGAATGCCCGCCAGATGGCAGCAGACGAAGTCGGCGTGAAAGTCGGTGAGCACGTAGGTAGCCAGCACCTCGTTGAGTTCGTGCCAGCTGTCCACGTGGAGCAGTTCCAGGGTCAGGGTGCGGGTCTTGGCGAACAGTTCGTCGTTGTACTTCGCCGTCTGCATCAGCTCGGTCATGCGCCGGCGCATGGTCATGTTGCGCTCGCGCAGAATTGCTACCTGGCGTTCCACCAGCGATACGGCGCCGCCGGATTCGTGACGCAGATGCAGCTCCGAGAGCAGGTGGCCGTGCAGCTGGAAGAAGTCCGGATGATTGCGCAGATAGACGATCACCTGCTCCTCGCTCACCGGCATGGCGTTTTCGCTGGGTGTCGTCATGGTGTGTTCTGATGCGCTGAGGAATGGGGGCCCGGGGCCTGGATCCGCCCCTCGTAGACCAGCGAGGCGGGTCCGAGCATTCTAACGGCGCTGCCGGGGCCCTGCCAGGAAATGCGCACCTTGCCCCCGGGCAGCGAGACCTTGACCCGCTCGCCGACGTCGCCGAGCAGCCGGGCCGCCACCGCCGCCGCGCAGGCGCCGGTGCCGCAGGCTCGGGTTTCGCCCACGCCGCGCTCGTAGACCCGCAGGCGCACGAAGCCGCGGTCCACCACCTCGCAGAAGCCGATGTTGGCGCCTTCCGGAAACACTGGATGGGCGACCAGCGCCGAGCCGATGGCATCCACCGGCGCGCTCGCCACGTTCTCGACCATCAGCACGGCATGCGGGTTGCCCATGGAGACCGTGGTGAAGCGGTAGGTCGCGCCATCGTGCGTCAGCTCGTAGGTGGCGGTTCGGTCCGCGACCGGCTGGACGTCGGCCCGGGTCGGGTCGACGGGTACGGCGGCTGCCTCGGTGCGCGGCAGGCCCATGTCGACTTCCACCAGGTCGTCGTCCATCAGCCGGGTGACGATGGGTCCGCCGCGGGTCTGCAGGGTGAGCTCGGGTTTCGGGCTCAGCTCGCGGTGCGCCACGTACCAGGCCACGCATCGGGCGCCGTTGCCGCACTGCTGCACTTCGCTGCCGTCGCTGTTGAAGATGCGGAAGCGGAAATCGGCCTCCGGTTCGGTGGGCGGTTCGATCAGCAGCAGCTGGTCGAAGCCGACGCCGGTACGGCGGTCGCCCCAGCAGCGCGCCAGCTCTTCGCTGACCGCGCACTCCTGGGTGACCAGGTCGATCACCATGAAATCGTTGCCGAGGCCGTGCATCTTGGCGAACTCGAGCAGCATGGTCAGGTCCCGGTCCGAGCGTCGGCGGCCGGCAGCAGCGCGCTCGCGGCGTCTTCCGGCAGTTCCAGGGCGAGCTGGTCGCGCACCGTCTCCCGGCGCCGGATCACGCTGAACGCGTCGCCGTCCACCAGCACCTCGGCGGGACGCCCGCGGGTGTTGTAGTTCGAACTCTGCACCATGCCGTAGGCACCCGCCGAGCACACGGCGAGCAGATCGCCCTGAGCCAGAGCGAGGTCCCGGTCCTCGGCGAGGAAGTCGCCGCTTTCGCACACCGGACCGACCACGTTCCAGTGCGCGCGCAGTCGCGCGGACCGAGTCTCCGCGGTGCTGACCGGGCGAACGTCGTGCCACGCCTGATACAGGGCCGGGCGGATCAGATCGTTCATGGCGGCGTCCACCACGGCGAAGCCGCGGCCGTCGGATCCAGGCTTGAGGTATTCCACCCGGGTCAGCAGCACCCCGCCGTTCGCCACCAGGTAGCGGCCGGGTTCCAGGACGAGCCGTTCGCGGCGTCCGGAAATCGCCCGGTTCAGGGCGGCGCCGTAGGCGTCGACGTCGAAGCCGTCGCTGTCCAGATCGTGATCCGGATCCGCGTCGCCCGGCGCCTGGTAGCTGACGCCGAGACCGCCGCCGACGTCGATGTGGGCGAGCTCGATGCCGTCGCTTTGGAGATCGTCTGCCAGCGCCAGGAGGCTCGCGAGGGCTTCCAGCAGCGGCTCCACGGCATGGATCTGCGAGCCGATGTGGCAGTCGATGCCGTCGACGCGCAGATTCGCGTCGTCCGCGGCGCGGTGGTAGAGGTCTCTCGCCTCGGCGATCGGCACACCGAACTTGCTGTGCTTGAGCCCGGTGGAGATGTAGGGGTGGGTACGTGCGTCGACGTCGGGGTTTACCCGCAGCGAGACCGGCGCCACGCGTCCGAGCAGGCGCGCTCGGGCCGCCAGCCGGTCGAGCTCCGCGCGGCTTTCCACGTTGAAGCAGCGGATGCCGACTTTCAGCGCCAGGTCGATCTCGTCCTCACGCTTGCCCACTCCGGAGAAGATCACGCGGTCGGCGCGGCCGCCGGCACACAGCACCCGTTCCAGCTCGCCGCCGGAGACGATGTCGAAACCGGCGCCGAGGGCGTGGAACTCGCGCAGCACCTGGAGGTTGGAATTGGCCTTCACGGCATAGCAGATGTCGGCGCCGCACGGTGCCAGCGCATCGCTCAGAGCGCGATAGCGCTGCCGCAGATAGGCTCGAGAGTAGACGTAGGCCGGCGTACCGACACGCTCGGCGATGGCCGGCAGCGGCACCGACTCGGCGTGCAGCACGCCGTCGACTCTCGGAAATGCCCGCATGTCAGATCGCGCTCGCCGGTGCAACCGCCGTTACAGCCGCCGGGCGTTCGGGTAGCGTCAGCGGACCTTTCTGTCCGCAGGTGGCGGTCTGCAGGATGATCAGTGTCACGGCCAGCCAGCGCATAGCGCGCTCCAGTTCAGAAAGCGCGCAGTATACACACGGCTACCGGGCTGCCGCGCCACCGGGATGCGCGGCGTCAGCTGGCGCGCAGCAGCGCGCGCAGACGCAGATTGCTCGGATCGTAGCCGATGCTGGCGCAGTTCTGCCGGCGCATGTAGTCGCGCAGCGCTGCGAGGCTGCGGTGGCGCCGTACCTCGACACCGCTCGCGCCGCGCAGCACGGTCACCGTGTCGTCACCGAACGGCAGCACGAACACGGCGCCGCTGCCGTCGAGAATCCGGCTGGCCAGGGCGTGCAGCTGTTCCAGGCGATGGGCGATGACGAAACGGGCCCGTCCCCCGACCACCTGCCAGGCAACGGCGCGCGGCGGGCTCGCCAGCAACCGGCCGATACGGTCGAGCAGACTGGCGTCATCTTCCAGGGTCTCCACCTCCCAGTGACCGTCCGCGTTGCGCGAGACGATGTCGAAGGAATCGAGATCCAGATGGCGGAAACCCACGTAGTCGAGGGGATCCGCATACAGGCTGAACAGGTCCGCCCGTTCGGCGGCGTTCTCCGCGGTGCGGAGTTCCGGGTTCAGCCCATCGCCGACGTTCGCCTCGGCGTTGACGAAGACGTAGCTGTCGCGCAGCGGGCCGCGAAATCCCTGGAGAATCTGAGCCACGTTGCGGGTCAGCTCCGGATCCGCTCGCAGTGGAATCAGGTAGGCGCCGTTCAGTTCGGCCCAGACCACCAGGTCGACCAGACGACGGCGGCGCAGCACCGGACCGTCGTCGTCTCGCGCCACCCAGCCGTCGAGGCTGCGATTCAGCTTGAGCGCCACCTGCCGGCGGGAACTGATCAGCGCCGGGTGCAGCAGCGGCAGGCTGTGGGAACTGCCGGGTCGCAGGCGATTCACGGCGAACTGCAGATGGCGCAACCGGGTCTGGTTGAGCCAGTGCAGCTGCTGGCCGTCGTCCGGACCGATGCCCGGGTCCGCCGTGTGCCCGCGGGCCCCGGCGTCGGCGACCAGCCGTTCCACCAGCTGCAGACCGCGTTCCAGCGCGCTCATGATGCGCCGGTGCTCCTCGATGCGGGCGCTCATGGACCAGTCGTCGAGGGAGCGGAAGCGGGCCACGTCGTCGCCACTGAAGCCCCAGCCGAGGAAGGTCTGCAGGAGCGCGTTCTGATCCGCGCCGGCCGCGCTCTGCAGGTGCGGAACGCGGGCGTTCTCGGCCGATTTGCCGATCAGCAACCCGCGCACGAACGGCACCTCGTCGGCCCGGCCGCGCGCCTGGAGATGCCGCTGCAGGTGGTCGTAGAGCAGCAGATACGGGTCCAGACGCAGCCGGTTGGTCTCGCCCGCGTGGATCAGCGCCTTGTAGGTCGACGACACCGTGCCGAATTCCGGCGCCTCGGCATAGGCTTCGACCAGCTGCAGCTTGAGCAGCGACTTGTGCGGGGTCTTCAGCGCCCGATCGAGTTCGATGATCGCGGCCTGGGCCAGTTCCTCGGTGGGAAACGCCGGCACCGGGCCGAAATCCACGACCGCGTCCGGAGCGACGAAACGGCGCCGCATCAGGCGGCGGGCCATGACCCGATAGCGATCCGGGTCGTCGCTGGGAATCAGCCACCACAGCGGGTAGCGGCCGGCCATGAGCGCACCGCTGCGGTAGAACTCGTCGAGCACCAGGGCCGGGGTGCGCGTTCCCGGCAGGCGTCCACGCAGGCGCAGCACATCCGGGTCGACCAGGAACGTGTGCAGCTGCAGCCCGAAGTCTGCCGCCCACTGGTCGATCATCCGGACCTTCGGCCACAGTGACGAGTGCAGCAGCGTGTCACAGCACACCCACAGGTCGATGTCGCTGCTGCGCGACTGGCCGACGCTGCCGCCGCTGCCCATGATGAACATCGCCTGCAGGTCGGTGGCGGTTGGCAGCGGATGCGGCTCCTGGTAGCTGCGCGCCACCCGGCGCAGCGCCTGGTGAGCGGCGTGATCCGGCTGGTAGCGGGCGATGCCGCTGGGCACGTGGGGGCCGACGTAGCCGGGCAGAGCCGGATGATTGCGGTGGTAGAGCATGGGCAGGGCTTCCAGCACCCGCCGCTGGCGCCCCGGCAGGCGCGCGCCCGTGCGCCGTACCCGCTCGGCCTGGTGAAGGCGAAAGCGCGCGACCAGATCGGCCAGGCCGGCGCGATCGATCTCGGTTTCCTGCAGCGGTCCGGCGGAGGTCTCCATCCTTTGAGTCTAGTGTACTGCGCCACTCTGTTTGGCCCTTATAGAGTGGCGCAGTACACGAGGCGCACTGGGGCGCCGTCTGAGATCCAGTGCTGCAGGCGGCGGTGGCGAATCAGAGCCGGCGTCGACCCCGCTCGATGGCGGAGCGCACCTGGGCCGGCGCGGTGCCGCCGAAATGGTCGCGGGCGGCGACGGAGCCCTCCAGGGTGAGTACGTCGAACACGTCGGCGCCCACGGCGTCGCCGCCGAAGCGCTGCAGGTCCTGCAGAGTCAGCTCGTCCAGATCCTTGCCCTGGTCGAGGGCGTAGGCGACGCTGCGGCCGACGATCTCGTGGGCGTCGCGGAACGGCACCCGGTGGCGCACCAGATAGTCGGCCAGATCCGTCGCGGTGGTGAAGCCGAGCCGCGCGGCAGCCGTCATGGCGCCGCCGCGGGCCTCGATCGCCGGGATCAGGCCGCGCATCGCGGTCAGGCAGTCGTGCAGGGTGTCCACCGCATCGAACAGCGGCTCCTTGTCCTCCTGATTGTCCTTGTTGTAGGCCAGCGGCTGGCCCTTCATCAGGGTCAGCAGCGCCACCAGATCGCCGGTCACGCGCCCGGTTTTGCCGCGAACCAGTTCCGGCACGTCCGGGTTCTTTTTCTGCGGCATGATGCTCGAGCCGGTGCAGAACCGGTCCGGCAGGTCGATGAAGCCGAACTGCTGCGACGACCACAGCACCAGCTCCTCGCACCAGCGCGACAGATGCACCAGGGTGAGGCTGGCAGCGGCGCAGAACTCGATGGCGAAGTCGCGGTCGCTGACCGCGTCCAGGGAGTTCTCCGCCACGGCGTCGAAACCGAGCGCCACGGCCACCGCCTGGCGGTCGATGGGGAACGTGGTGCCGGCCAGCGCCGCGGCACCCAGTGGCAGCACGTTGACCCGGCGACGGCAGTCGCGCAGCCGTTCGCGGTCTCGGTGCAGCATTTCGAACCAGGCCAGCAGGTGGTGGCCGAAGGTGATCGGCTGTGCCGGCTGCAGGTGGGTGAAACCGGGCATGATCGTATCCGTGTAGCCCGCGGCGAGATCGAGCAGGGCCTCGAGCAGTTCGGTTTCCAGACGGTCGAGATCGTCGATGGCGTCGCGCAGGTAGAGCCGGATGTCGGTGGCGACCTGATCGTTGCGCGAGCGCCCGGTATGCAGCTTCTTCCCGGTGTCGCCGATCAGCGCGATCAGCCGTGACTCGATGTTCATGTGAACGTCTTCGCGATCGATGCGCCAGTCGAAGCGGCCCTCGTCGATCTCTTTGTGAATCGTGCGCAATCCCGATACGATGCGGTCGCGTTCGTCGTCGCCGAGCACGCCCACGGTGGCCAGCATGGTGGCAAGGGCGATGGAGCCTTCGATGTCGTGGTGGTAGAGGCGCTGATCGAAGGTCACGGACGCGGTGAAGGCTTCGACGAAGGCATCGGTGGCTTCGCTGAAGCGGCCGCCCCAGGGCTTGGCGTCTTGGCTCATGTTCTGATCTGAGAATCTTGCGGGAAGAATGGCGAATCATACCAGCCAGCAGGAGCCAACTGGCGCACCCGTCGTCCCCGCCGAGCACTTCAGCGTTCCCAACCTCTGCACCGCGCCGGCGATCACTCTGGTGGTCCTGGTGGGCGAGCTGCTGGTGCTGGTGCTGCTGTTCGCCGGCGCCGAGATCTCCTGGGTGCGGCTCGCGCTGCTGTCGCTGTTCGTGCAGTGGGTGGCGCTGCTGTCCGCCGGCTCCCTGTGCGCCGCCCGACCGCTGTTCGCGCGCATCGATCTGATCTCCGGCGCGCTGCTCGCGTTCGCCCTGGTGATGCTCGTCACCCTGGCCGTGGGTCTGGTGGCCGACCGGGTGGTCGCCGGTTCCCTGTTCGGCGGTGCCGTGGACGCGCGGATGCTGTTGCGGGAGCTGGTGATCGCCAGCATCATCGCCGCCCTGGCGCTGCGCTACTTCTACGTTCAGCAGCAGCTCCGGCTCCAGGAGCAGTCGGAGCTCCGCTCGCGCATCCAGGCGCTGCAGTCGCGAATCCGGCCGCACTTCCTGTTCAACAGCATGAACATCATTGCCAGTCTGATCGAGACCGACCCGGAGACCGCCGAGTCCGTGGTCGAAGATCTTTCCGAGCTGTTCCGGGCCAGCCTCAACGATGCCGTGAGCCAGGTGCCGCTGCAGGAGGAGCTGGCGCTGTGCGAGCGCTACGTGCGCATCGAAGCGCTGCGCCTCGGCGACCGCCTGACCCTCGACTGGCAGGTCGAGCAGGTGCCCGCCGGGGTGAAGATTCCGCTGCTGACCCTGCAGCCGCTGCTCGAGAACGCCATCTACCACGGCATCCAGCCGCTGCCCGAGGGCGGTACCATCGGTGTCCGGCTCTGGGTCGACGGCACCAGCGTCCACGTCGAGATCAGCAATCCCGTGGCCGTCGAGCCCGGCAGCCGCTCCGGCAACCGGATGGCGCTGAACAATATCCGCAGCCGCCTGGCCGTGCTTTACGGCACCCGCGCCGAACTCGACGCGGGCGTCGAGGGTGAGCGCTACGTCACCGCGCTGCGACTTCCCGTCGACCAGCCGGAACGCGATATCATCGCGCCCCGGACATGAAGATTCTGATAGTCGACGACGAGAAGCTCGCCCGCGATCGGCTGGCGAGAATGCTCGCGGCCGGGGATGGTCACGACGTGGTTGGCCAGGCCGGCAACGGGCGTCAGGCGCTGGAACAGGCGCAACAGACCGATCCGGACGTCGTCCTGCTCGATATCCGCATGCCCGGCATGGACGGTCTGGAGACCGCGCGCCACCTGAACGAGCTGGACGAACCGCCGGCCGTGATCTTCTGCACGGCCTACGAGGAGCACGCCGTGCAGGCTTTCGACCTGCAGGCCGTCGGGTATCTGCTGAAGCCGGTGCGTCGGGAAAATCTGCAGGGCGCACTCGAGAAAGCGCAGCGGGTCAACAAGGCACAGCTCGCTGCGCTCGCAGGGCCGGACCGGCCGTGCCGCAGCCACATTGCTGCGCGCACCCGGCGCGGCATCGAACTGGTCCCCATCGAAGACATCCGTTACTTTCAGGCCGACCAGAAGTACGTGACCGTGCGCTTCGGCGACGGCGAGGTGATCATCGACGAGCCGCTGCGCGATCTGGAGCAGGAATTCGGCGATCTGTTCGTTCGCGTTCACAGAAACTCCCTGGTGGCGGCGGCCCACATCGAGAGTCTCGAGCGGGTCGGCCCGGGTCAGTCGTGTATCCGCATAAAGGGCGTGGACGAACCTCTGGACGTCAGCCGACGTCACCTGGCCAACGTGCGTAAATTCGTCAAGAGTCTGTGAGTCGAGCGCTGTCGATGAAGGAACTGGTGATCGCCACCCGCGAAAGTCCGCTGGCCCTGTGGCAGGCGGAGTTCGTCAAGGCCGCCCTCGAAGCCGCCCACCCGGGTCTCCGGGTGAGCCTGCTCGGCATGCGTACCCAGGGCGACCGCTGGCTTTCGTCGCCGCTATCGGAGGTCGGCGGCAAGGGGCTGTTCATCAAGGAACTCGAGCAGGCGCTGCTCGATGGGCGGGCCGATCTGGCGGTGCACTCCATGAAGGACGTACCGGCCCATCTTCCTGACGGCTTCGTGCTGCCGGTCATCGCCTACCGTGACGACGTTCGCGATGCGCTGGTCAGCGCCGCGGACGGCGGCGTCGCCGGGCTGCCGGCCGGTTCCCGCGTGGGCTCGGCGAGCCTGCGGCGCCAGGCGCAGCTGCGCGCACGCCGGCCGGATCTCGACGTGTCGCCGATCCGCGGAAATGTCGGCACCCGGCTCAGCAAGCTCGATTCCGGTGAGTACGACGCCCTGCTGCTGGCCAGCGCCGGACTCCGCCGTCTCGGCCTCGAGGCGCGCATCAGCGAGCACCTGAGCGTGGATGACTCCATGCCTTCGGCGGGCCAGGGCGCGCTGGGCATCGAGTGCCTGGCCGCTGCCGCCGAGGTCCGCGAGCTCCTCGGCGTGCTCGACGACGCGGCCGTCAACGCCTGCGTCAGCGCCGAACGGGCGGTGAGTGCGGGACTCGGCGCCGACTGCTCGGCGCCCCTCGGCGCCTACGCGGAACGCCACGGTGATCGGCTGCATCTGCGCGCGGTGCTCGGCACCGTCGACGGTTCGCGGCTGCTGCGGGCGGAGGCCACGGGCAGCGATCCGGGCGCCGTGGGGGCCGAGGTCGTTGAGCTTCTGCTCGCCCAGGGTGCGGCTGCAATTCTCGACAGCCTGGATCTGCCTTGAGGTGAAGGTCTGGCTGACCCGTTCGCAGCCCGGTGCCGATCGGCAGGCGGCCGAACTGCGGTCGGCCGGTCACCGGGTGCTGGTGGCGCCGGTGATCGAGATCGAACCGGTGGCCGTCGATCCGCCGGCCCGGGCACCGGCTGTGGCGGTCTTTCTATCGGAACACGCGGTGCGCTTCGGGCTCGCCGTACTGCAGCGCCAGCCCTGGTTTGCCGGGGTCCGGGTGTTGGCCGTCGGGGCGCGCACCGCGGCGCTCCTCGACGCCGCCGGCGTGACGGTCAGCGCACCCGACGTGGCCACCTCCGAAGGGCTGCTGGCGCTGCCCGAACTCGCCCCGGACCGGGCCGGTGACGTCCTGCTGGTAAGTGGGGTCGGCGGCCGGGAGCTGCTCGCCACCGAGCTCGCCCGGCGCAACCGCCGGTTCCAGCAGCTGGCCTGCTACCGGCGCCGGGCGGTGGCCCGGATGGACGCAAGCGTGCTCGACTGCGACGTCGTCATTGCCGCCAGCGGTGAAGGGTTGCGCCAGGCCGCGCGGCTCTGGCTCGATCTCGGCGGACGTCGCGAGATACCGGTGCTGGTGCCGTCGCAGCGGGTGGCGGAACTGGCGGTGGCCGTGGGGCTCACCAGACTCCATGATTGCGGCGGGGCCGACAGCGCCGCGTGGCTCGGCGGGCTCGCACGATTGCAGGAAGCGGGGGTGTTATGAGCAAGGAGGGAGACGCGAGCGGCGCGCCGGGAGCGGCCGCGGACGCCGCGCAACCGGAACCCGTGGGCGCCGTCGATCCGCTCGGCCTCGACGAGGATCCCGGGTCCGCTGCGGAGCCGCCGGCGGCCCGCGCCGGCGGTCGGGCGCTGGCTGCCTTCGCCCTGCTGCTGGCGCTGGGCGCGGCTGCCGCTGCCGGCTACCTCTACTACGAGCTGATTCAGCGCGGCGACGACCGCGTCGCGGATCGGCTCGAGGCGCTGGAAACCAGGCTGCAGGGGCGACTGGCCGATCTCGAGCAGCGTCTCGACGCGCGCTTGACGAGCCTCGATGAGCGCCAGCGGGAAACCCTGGGAGCCTTCGCCGAACGGCAGCAGGGGGCCCAGCGCACCGCCGAGGCCGCGCTGCAGACGGCGCTGACCGAACTCGCCAATCAGGGGCCGCCGTCCAGCGGCGAGTGGCAGCGGGCCGAGGTCGGCTATCTGCTCCGGATCGCCAACCACCGTCTGCTGATGGAACGCGACGTTGCCGGCGCGCTGCAGCTGTTGCGCGCGGCGGACGCGATACTCGCCGAGATCGACGACTTCGCCCTGCATCCGGTCCGGGTCCGGCTGGCGGAGGAGATCACGGCGCTGGAACGGGTACGCGACGTGGACCTCCCGGGTGTGTTTCTGCGTCTGGAATCGGCAAAACGCGAGATCGGCCGACTGCCGCTGCAGAGACCGGAGTACCGCGCGGCAGCGCCTGCGGCGGCGGTAGCGCCTGCAGCCGAGGTATCGGCAGAGACCGGCGTGCTCGCGGAACTGCAACGCCAGTTCGCCGGCCTGCTGCGGGTGCGGCGCCTGGAGAGCGACGTCAAACCGCTGCTGGCGCCGGAGGAGAGTCTGTATCTCGAGCTCAACCTGCGGCTCATGCTGGAGCGCGCCCAGCTCGCCGCCATGAGTCGCGAACCGCGCGTGTTCGAAGAGAGCCTGGGTGACGCCGTCGACTGGATACGGCGTTACTTCCGCCTCGACGATCCGGCGGTGCGCAAGCTCGTGGACGATCTCAGCGCGCTGCGGGCGCTGGATCTGGATCAGCCGCTTCCGGACGTGTCCGGGTCACTGAACGCGCTGCAGCAGGTGCAGCGGACGCCGGCGCTGGACGCGCCCTGATGCGAATCGCCCTGTTCGTACTGGCCGTCGCTCTCGTCCTCGGCGGTCTCGTCGGGGTGCTCATGGCCCGGGATCCGGGCTACGTGCTGGTCGTGTACCAGGACCTGGCGCTGGAAACCAGCCTGTGGCTGGCGTTGGCCCTGCTCCTGCTCGCCTATCTGCTGGCCTGGGGCATCACGGCACTGGTTGCGCGACTCAGCCGCGGCGGCGGCCGCCTGCAGGGTTGGAACCGGCGCCGTCGCGATCGCGCCGCCCGGGAGCAGATGCTGCGCGGGCTGCTGCTGATGGCCGAAGGTCGCTGGCCGGATGCTCGCAAGCTGCTCGAGAGCACCGCGAGCCGCGTTGACGCGCCGCTGATCAACTATCTCAATGCGGCCCGCTGCGCCCAGGAAATGGGTGACAGCAGCGGCCGCGACGAACTGCTGCGGGCCGCTCACGAATCCACCCCCGGGGCCAAGTTCGCCGTCGGCCTGACCCGGGCGGAGCTGCAGCGCGATCAGCGGCAGTGGGAGCAGTGTCTGGCCACGTTGCTGCAGCTCCAGCGCGATGCGCCGCGGCACGCCCGGGTGCTGCGCATGCTGGCGGAATGCTACCGGGCCCTGGAGGACTGGCAGGCGATCCTCGAGCTCCTCGGCGATCTGCGGAAACACGGATCGCTGGACGACGCGAGCCTGCGGGAGCTGGAGCTGCGTGCCTGGATGGGGCGCATCGATCAGGGCCGGGAACCGCCGGAGCGGGTCTGGAAGAGCGTGCCGAAAGAGCTGCGGCGCGAGCCCACGCTGGCCGCACACGGCGCCGGCGCGCTGGCGGCCGGCGGCGCCGCGGACGCGGCCGAAGCGCTGCTGCGCGAAGCCCTCGAGCACACCTGGGACGCCGATCTGGTGCGCGCCTATGGCGCGCTCACGACGGCGGATCCGGGGCGCCAGCTGGTGGTGGCGGAGGGCTGGCTGAAATCGCGGCCGAACGATTCCGAACTGCTGCTGGCGCTGGGTCGGATCGCGCTGATGAACCGGCAGTGGGCCAGGGCCCGCGAGTATCTGGAAGCCAGTCTGCGAAGCCGCCGCAGCGCCGAGGCTCAGGGTGAACTGGGGCGCCTGTGTGTGGCACTCGGTGAGTCCGAGCGCGGCGCCGAGCTGCTGCTCGAGGCGCTGCAGGCGGACCTGCCCGCGCTGCCGCAGCCGCAGGCTGCGGATCAGCGCCGCGGCGCGTAGCTGAAGACGTCGGACTGCATCTGCCGCGGCGCGATACCGGCTTCGAGCAGGGCATCCTGGGCGGCATAGACGAAGCCGGGGCTGCCAGCCAGGACGATGCGACTGTCGTGGTGACGGAACCCGCCGGCGTGCTCGCGCAGCCAGCGCAGGCCGCGATTCGTCGAGGAGCGCGCCGCGTCGGCGATCAGGTTGGTCTGCAGCCACGGCGCCTCGAGTGCCTCGAGTTCCTGGCGCAGATAAAAGTCGGATTCCAGATCGGCACACCAGAGCAGCCAGAGTGGTGCGCCCGGGTCGCGCTCGAGGTAGCCGTCGATGAAGCTCATTGCCTGGGCCACGCCGGTGCCGCCGGCGGCGATCAGGGCCGCGGCGGGCAACGACCGTGGCAGCGCCACCGTGCCGGCGGGTCCGCGGATCTCCAGCTCGTCGGAGGCGTCCAGCAGCGCGTCCATGCGGGCGGCCTCGGGCGTGTCGGGCATGGACAGGTAGTGCAGGTGCAGTTCCGGCAGGCGGTGCGGAGCGCTGGCGATGGACAGCGGGATGGCGCCGTCCGGGTGCACTACTTCGAGGTACTGCCCGGCCCGGAAGGTGAACGTGTCGGCAAGGCGCAGCACGATGCGCTGCACCGGTCGACCGGTGCGCGACACGATGATGGCCGTTGAGGATTCCACCCCGCGGTGGCTTCGAGTGAGCGGCTAGCGGCTCTTCATGGACGCGAAGAACTCGTCGTTGGTCTTGGTGTTCTTCAGCTTGTCGAGCATGAATTCGATCGCCGCCAGGTCGTCCATGTCGTGCAGCAGTTTGCGCAGTATCCACACCCGCTGCAGTTCCTCTTCGCCCATCAGCAGTTCTTCGCGACGGGTGGCGGAGCGGCGGATGTTGATGGCGGGATAGACCCGCTTCTCGGCAATCTTGCGCTCCAGGTGCAGCTCCATGTTGCCGGTGCCCTTGAACTCCTCGTAGATGACCTCGTCCATCTTCGAGCCGGTTTCCACCAGGGCCGTGGCGACGATGGTCAGGCTGCCGCCTTCCTCGATGTTGCGCGCCGCGCCGAAGAAGCGCTTCGGCCGCTCGAGAGCGTTGGCGTCGACGCCACCGGTCAGCACTTTTCCTGACGACGGGACGATGGTGTTGTAGGCGCGCGCCAGACGGGTGATGGAGTCTAGCAGAATCACCACGTCCTTCTGGTGTTCGACCAGGCGTTTGGCCTTCTCGATCACCATTTCCGCCACCTGCACGTGCCGTGACGGCGGCTCGTCGAAGGTGCTCGCGACCACCTCGCCACGCACCGAACGCTGCATGTCGGTGACTTCTTCCGGCCGCTCGTCGATGAGCAGCACGATCATCACCACGTCCGGGCAGTTGGCGGTGATGGACTGGGCGATGTTCTGCAGCATCAGCGTCTTGCCGGCCTTCGGCGGCGAGACGATGAGCGCGCGCTGACCCTTGCCGATGGGGGCGATGAGATCGACGATGCGCGCCGAGAGATCCTCGGTGCTGCCGTTGCCGCGCTCGAGCTGCATGCGCTCGTCGGGGAACAGCGGCGTGAGGTTCTCGAACAGGATCTTGTGCTTCTTCGAGTTCGGCTCGCTGAAGTTGATCTGGTCGACCTTCAGCAGAGCGAAATAGCGCTCGCCGTCCTTGGGCGGCCGGATCTTGCCGGCGATGCTGTCACCGGTGCGCAGATTGAAGCGGCGGATCTGGCTGGGTGAGACGTAGATGTCGTCGGGTCCGGCGAGGTAGGAGCTGTCCGGTGAACGGAGGAAACCGAAGCCATCCTGGAGGATTTCGAGGGTACCCTCGCCGTAGATGTCCTCGCCGTCCTTGGCGCGTTTGCGGACGATGGCCGCAACCACTTCCTGGCGGCGCGAGCGCGCCAGATTTTCCAGCCCCATCTCGCGGGCCATGTCTACGAGGTCGCCCACGGGTTTACGTTTGAGATCTGTCAGATTCATAGCGTTGTTATACGTTGACCAATGCTTGTGAAGATTGGGAACAGGGGTTCTCGGGTCGTCTTTCGCTGGGAAGGGCCAAGAACCGGCGGTGGGTTGGCGGAGTGGGTTCTAAGGGAAGAACGTGATGCCGCCGGGATACGCGCAGTCAAGTGTAGTGTTTTGGGGACCGCCGTCAAGCGGCGCAATTCCGCGGTCCGTGTGAGAGCTGGGCCCGGGACTGCCGGCCGGGCACCCGCTCTCGCCTGTTGGTTCAGATATTGCTGTCCAGAAACGCTGCCAGTTGCGATTTCGACAGGGCACCGACTTTGGTTGCCTCGACCTCGCCGTTCTTGAACAGCATCAGGGTCGGTATGCCGCGAATGCCGTACTTCGGCGGCGTTTCCTGATTGGCATCGATGTCGAGCTTGCAGATTTTCAGCTTGTCACCATACTCGCCGGCGATCTCGTCGAGAATGGGTGCAATCATCTTGCAGGGTCCGCACCATTCCGCCCAGTAGTCCACCAGCACGGGCTTGTCGGATTCCAGCACGTCCTTGCCGAACTCCGCATCGGAGGTATGCACGATCTTGTCGCTCATGGGTGAGTCTCCAGTGGAAATAGCTCTTTCGCGCGAGTGTAGCATGACGCCAATCCACCGCCGAAAGAACCATCTGGCCTGACAATATGCTCGATTTTCCCGGCAGAACCCGTGACTGAGTCCTCATGAACGACCTCTTCGCAGCCATCGATCTGGGTTCCAACAGCTTCCACCTGCTGCTCGCCCGCAGGACGGACGACGGCTTCGAAACGGTGGAGCGGCTGAAGGAGAAGGTTCAGCTGCTCGCCGGCTTCGACGGCGTTCGCCTGCATCCCGGCGCGGTATCCCGCGGCGCCGACTGCCTGGCGCGCTTCGCCCAGCGCCTGGCCGGGGTGCCGAGGTCGAATATTCAGGTGGCCGGGACCCACGCCCTGCGCGTGGCGGGCGGCGGCGAGTTTCCCGCCCTGGTAACGCGGGTGATCGGCGTGCCGCTGGAAGTGGTGTCCGGCGAGGACGAGGCCCGGCTGGTGTACCTCGGGGTCTCCCATCACGTGCCCAGCAACGCACCCCGGATGCGGCTGGTGGTCGACGTCGGCGGCGGCAGCACCGAACTGGCCTGGGGCGACGGCGCCAGCGCCGAGCCGGCGCGGGTCGCTTCTTTCGAGCTGGGTTGCGTGGCTCTGCGCGATCGGTACTTCGGCAACGGACACCGTCAGGCCGAGGCCTTCATCCGGGCCCGGGCGGAGGCTCGGACCCTGCTTCGGCGCCTCCAGCGCCCGGAGCGTGCGGAGATCATCGGCACGTCCGGAACCGTGGAATCGATACAGGCAGTGCTTGCCGCCAACGGCTGGGGCTCCGCAACGATCACCAAAGAAGGGCTGACCCAGCTCATCGACACCATTGTCAGCGGCCGCTGGCTGATCGACGCGGGCCTGCCCGGTCTGGTCCCGGAACGGCTGGACATATTCCCGTCCGGGCTCGCCATCGTGGATGCGCTGTTCGAGGTCCTCGGTCTGCGGACCATGCGTTTCGTCGACGCCTCCCTCCAGGACGGGCTGCTTTACCGGCTGCTGCCGGCGCCGACGGCGGACCGGCGTCCGGACACCGTGGCGGGTCTGAAGCGGCGCTTCCGCGTCGACGCCGCCCAGGCGGCACGGGTCCGCGGCTCGGCGCTGGCGCTGTTCGACGCCACCGCGGGCTGGTGGACGCAGCCCGGACGCTGGCGCGACCTGCTGGGCTGGGCGGCCGATCTCCACGAACTCGGCCGCGCGGTTGCCCCCGAGCACTACCACCGTCACGGCGCCTACCTGCTGCAGAACTCGGACCTGCGGGCCTTTTCACAGGCCGAAAGGGACCAGCTCGCGCTGCTTCTGCGCGGTCATCGACGGTCGTTTCCGGGACTCGCGCTGCGCGGCCTGGACGACGATGTGCGCGCTGAGCTGGTGCGGCTGCTGGCGCTGCTGCGGATCGCCGTGATCCTCAATCGCAGCCATACCGATACCGACGTGCCGGCCGTGGCCGCCAGCGCCGCCGCGGAGACCCTGCGTCTGACGCTGCCGGATGGCTGGCTCGCGGCGCATCCACTGTCGGCCAAGGAGCTGACCGTGGAGGCGGCGCAGCTGGCCGACGCCGGAATCCGTCTCGAGGTCGGCGACTGGGGACGCCGCTGAGCGCGCCTCGCTGAGCGCGCCTCGCTCCTCGCCGAGCCGGGCTCAGGCGCGCAGGGCTTCCGCGGCCTGCAGGGCGAAGTAGCTGAGAACGCCGTCGGCGCCCGCGCGCTTGAAGCAAAGCAGGGATTCGAGCATGACCCGATCGTCGAGCCAGCCCTGGGCCATGGCGGCGCGATGCATGGCGTACTCGCCGCTGACCTGATAGGCGAAGGTGGGCACGCCGAAGCGTTGCTTCACCCGGGTCACGATGTCGAGGTAGGGCATACCGGGCTTGACCATCACCATGTCGGCGCCTTCCTCCAGGTCCAGGGCGATCTCGTGCAGGGCTTCGTCGGCATTGGCTGGATCCATCTGGTAGGTGCTCTTGCTGCCTTTGCCGAGCGTGGCGCTCGACCCCACGGCGTCGCGGAACGGCCCGTAGTAGGCGGATGCGTACTTGGCGGAGTAAGCCATGATGCGGGTGTTGACGTGGCCGTCGCCGTCCAGCGACGCGCGGATGGCGCCCACCCGGCCGTCCATCATGTCCGACGGCGCTATGATGTCGGCGCCGGCTCCCGCACAGACCAGCGCCTGACGCTGCAGCGCTGCGACGGTGACGTCGTTCAGCACGTAGCCGTCGTCGTCGATGATGCCGTCGTGGCCGTGGGTGGTGTATGGATCCAGTGCGGCGTCGGTGATCACGCCGAGGTCCGGCAGGGCACGCTTCAGCGCCGCTACCGCGCGCGGGATCAGGCCGTCGGGATTCCAGGCCTCCGCGCCATCGGCGCTGCGCGTCCCGCTGCCGACGTTGGGAAACAGCGCAACCGCGGGAATGCCGAGGGTCAGCGCCCGCTCGGCGTCGCGCAGGAGTTCGTCGATGGACAGCCGCTCGACGCCCGGCATGGAAGCCACCGGCTCGCGCTTCGCGGAGCCCTCGATCACGAACATCGGATAGATCAGATCGTCTGCGCTCAGGGTGTGCTCGCGAACCAGTCGGCGAGAAAAGTCGCTGGCACGGTTTCGCCGCAGGCGCGTACTTGGGAAACTGCGGGGCATATGCGGGGTCCTATAACGGTTTGCGGCACCTGGAGCGGGCAATGGTAACGAACGGCATGGCCAAGGGCAGCAACCGGCGCACGCTGTTCGTCCGGATCGGTCTGGTGACGCTGCTGGCGGCGCTCGTGGCCGCGTACCTGATCTTCGATCTGGGCCGCTACCTCGATCTCGAGTACCTGAAGTCGGTGCACGATCGCGTTCTGGCCCTCGTTCAGGAGCGACCGCTGCTGTCGACGCTGGTGTTTTTCATCGGCTACGTGCTAATCACCGCGGCATCGCTGCCCGGTGCGGCGGTGATGACCCTGGCGGCGGGCGCGGTGTTCGGGCTGGTCTGGGGGCTGGTGGTCGTTTCCTTCGCGAGTTCCGCGGGGGCCACCCTGGCGATGCTGATCTCGCGCAAGCTGCTCGGGGAATGGGTGCAGCGGCGCTTCGCGGCCCAGCTCGAATCGGTGAACCGGGGCTTCGAGCGGGACGGCGGCTTCTACCTGTTCAGCGTGCGCATGGTGCCGCTGTTTCCGTTTTTCGTGGTGAATCTGGTGATGGGACTCACGTCCATTTCGGCACTGACCTTCTACTGGGTCAGCCAGGTGGGCATGCTGGCGGGTACCTTCGTGTATGTGTTTGCCGGCACCCAGCTCGCGTCGGTGGAGAGCCTGGGGGACGTGCTCAGCCCGGGTCTGATCGCGGCGCTGTCGCTGCTCGGTCTGTTTCCGCTGCTGGCGCGCAAGATCCTGGGCTGGATTCGACGGGCCCGCAACGACGTGGTGGAGGAATCCTGATGGCGCGCTTCGACAACAACCTGGTGGTCATCGGCGCCGGATCGGCCGGGCTCATCGCCGCCTACATTGCCACCACGGTGCGCGCCAGAGTCACCCTGATCGAGCAGGGCGCCATGGGCGGCGATTGCCTGAACACGGGCTGCGTGCCGAGCAAGACGCTGATCCGCTCCGCCGCGGTTGCCCATACGCTGAGGGACTCCGGGCGTTTCGGCATCGCGCCGGTGGTCCCCGAGGTCGATTTCGGCCGGGTCATGAACCGGGTGCACGAAGCCGTCGCGACCATCGCCCCGAAGGACTCCATGGAGCGCTACCGGTCCCTCGGGGTGAACTGCATCGCCGGCCGTGCCGAGCTGATCGACGCCCATCACGTGCGCGTCGGAGATCAGACCGTGAGCACGCGCAGCATCATCCTCGCCACCGGTGCCAGCCCGCTGGTCCCGCCGATTCCGGGGCTCGATCAGACGCAGCCGCTGACCTCGGAGAACCTGTGGGGGCTGGAAACCCTGCCCGCGCGGCTGCTGGTGATGGGCGGCGGGCCCATAGGCTGTGAGCTGGCCCAGAGTTTTCAGCGCCTCGGCAGCCAGGTCACCCTCATCGACATGGAGCCGCGCCTGCTGCCACGGGAGGACGCCGACGTCTCGGCGCATCTCGAGCGGGTGTTGCGGCGCGAAGGCGTGGACGTTCGGCTCGGTCATCGGGCCGTGCGCGTGGAGGCCGGGACCGGCACGGCGGGCGCCGGCACCCTGCACGCGGATACCGCGGACGGCGAAGCGGCGCTGGCCTTCGACCGGATTCTGGTGGCGGTGGGCCGGCGCCCGAATACCCGCGGCTACGGGCTCGACGCCCTGGGCATCGAGACCGCGGGCAACGGCGCGCTGCAGGTGGATCGTTACCTGCGCACGAGCTGCCGCAACGTGTTCGCCTGCGGCGACGTGGTCGGCCCCTACCAGTTCACCCACATGGCGGCGCACCAGGCCTGGTTTGCGGCGGTCAACGCGCTGTTCGGACGCTTCAAGAAATTTGCCGTGAACTACCGCGTCGTACCCTGGGCGACGTTCACCGAGCCGGAGGTTGCGCGGGTGGGGTTGTCCGAGGAGCAGGCGCGTAGCGAGGGCCGCGAGGTGGAAGTCACTACTTACCCGCTGAACGACCTCGACCGCGCCATCGCCGAGGGTGAGACCCAGGGCTGGGTCAAAGTGCTCACCCCGGCCGGCGGCAGCGACAAGATCCTCGGCGTCACCATCGTCGGCGCCCACGCCGGAGAGCTGATTGGTGAGTTCATCGTTGCGATGAGCCACGGCCTGGGGTTGAAGAAGCTGATGAGCACCATTCACATCTATCCGACCCTGAGCGAGGCGGTGAAGCTCTCGGCCGGCGCCTGGCGCCGCAATCACGTGCCGGAGACGCTGCTCGGCTGGGTCGGCCGGCTGCACGCGCTGCTGCGCTGAGCACGCTCGCCCGGGGCTACCGTCCCCGGTGCCGTCCCGGTTCAGGTCTGCAGTCGTGCCAGTCGCTTCAGGCTCCGGTTCAGGTGCCGCCGGTCGTCGGTGAGGGCGCTGACCATCTGGGCGCCGTAGAGGACGTTGAGGAGTTCCCCGGCGCGGCGCGCGGCGCCCTTCGGCTTGTGTCCGCCGGCCTCGAAAACCGCCGTGAGCCGGTCCTGCCAGTCCAGGAACTGGGTCGAGATCGTCTCGCCCAGGGTCGGGCGCGCGCTGCCCAGAGCCAGCACGCCGAGCAGGCAGAGCCCGCCGGAACGCTCCAGATAGTCGGCGAATCCTTCGACGAAGCGCTGCAGGCGCTGTTCGGCGGGTTCCGGGCCGCGCAGCCGGGCGAAGGCCAGGCGTTCCGCCTGAGCCACCGCATCGCGGACCAGCACGTCGGCCATTTCCGCCTTGCCGCCGGGGAAGTGGTGGTACAGGCTCGCCTTGCTCAGGCCGCTGGCGGCCGCCAGTTGGGTCAGTGTGGCCCCTTCGTACCCGCGATCCCGGAATACCTGGCCGAGGCGCTGGATCAGGTCGGTTCGCTGGCTGCTTTCGGGCATGCCGGCAGCTTAACAGACCGAACGTTCGAATGGGCTGGCCGCTCGGCGGCGCCGCTGCACTTGCGACCTTTCGCACGGCTGGCGCATCTTTAACAGGGCATGGCCAGCTTTGCCGACATTCACCTGGACAGCGGGATCGCGCGCGGCCTGCAGCGCGGAGACCGGCGTGCCCAGGCGGTAGCCTACCGGCTGATGTCGCCCACCATCATGGGCCTGGCGGTGCGCATCCTGCAGGACGAGGGATTGGCCCAGGAGGTGGTGCAGGACACGTTCGTGGAGTTGATCGACAAGGCGCACACGCTGAACGACCCCGCAGCGGTGGTCGGCTGGGTGCGGCGGGTGGCGGTCAATCACTGCTACATGCGCCTGCGCTCGCCGTGGCACAAGCGCCGCTCGGCGGAAGAGGCAGCGCCGGAGCCGGTGGACCCCGGCTGCGGGGCCGAGCGCCTGGACGGCTACCGGGATCTGGAGCGGGCGCTGTCCGGGCTGGCGCCGGAGACCCGGCTGGTGATCTGGCTGCACGACGTCGAGGGCTACACCCACCGTGAGATCGGCGAGCTCACCGGGCAGACCGCCAGCTACTCGAAGTCGCAGCTGTCCCGGGGTTACGAGAAACTGTTACGCATGACTCGAGGCAATGAAGACAATGGAACGGCAACCGACAGTGACGCTCTCAAACCTGCTTGCGCTCCGTGATGGCGAGGTCGACGCGGTAGCCGACGTCGACGTTGCCGCGGACGGCGACGCCGCGGCGCAGCTGGCGCAGCTGCGGGCGCTGAAGGCGGAACTCAACGCGCTGCCGCCGGTGACGCCGGATGCCGGCGTCTGGCGTGCCATCCAGGAGCGGGCCGGCCAGCGCCAGCGCTCGTGGCTGCAACGGTTTCCGCTCGCCACCGCTGCGTCGGTGTTCGTGGCGGCGGCGCTCAGCGTGATGCTGCTGAATTCCAGCCAGACGCCGGAGCCGGGGGGCGCGCAGCTGGCGGACGCGCAGCCGGGCGATCCGCTGGCGCAACTCATCCAGCGTTCCCAGCGGCTCGAGTCGGAGCTGTTGACCCCGGCCGTGGCACCTGCCGGCAACGCCTCTTCCAGCGAACAGGCGCTGCGGTTCGGAATCGCCGACGTGGACGCCCAGCTCAACGAACTGTTCGAGACCACCGCCGCCAACCCGGCCGACCGCGAGCGCCTGTGGCAGGATCGGGAGCGGCTCTGGGGGCAGCGGGTGATGCTGCTGGAAGCGCTGGCCGACGTGCAGCGCGGACAGGCAGTGCTGCAGCCGGCCATTTACTAGGAGATGACCATGCGACCGACATTGCTCTGGGGTTTGCTGCTCGGCCTCGTGCTCGGCCTCGTGCTCGGGCAGGGCGGGCCCGCTCTGGCCGCCGCGACGGCGACGGCAGACGCCGACGCCAGCGTCGCGACGGCGACGGCGACGGCGGGCGGCGACGCCAGCGTCGCGGACATCGAGCAGAGCATCGAACGGGCCCGCGTCAAGCTCGACGAAGCGGCGCAGCAGCTGGCCGAGCTGCACACGCGGCTCTGGTCGATGGAGACCAGCGGCCCTCGGTCCGAAAAGCCGATGCTCGGCATCCTGCTGAAGGACGGGGGCAGCGGCCCCGGTCTGACCCTCGCCGGGGTGACGCCGGACGGGGGCGCCGAGCGCGCCGGACTCAAGGCCGGTGACACGGTAATCGAGGTCAACGGAGTGCGCCTCGACGGCGGCGGCCCGAAGCAGGCATACGGGGCGCTGAACGAGGCCATGGCCTCCGTGACCCCCGGTGATGCGGTGACCGTCGGCTACCTGCGGGACGGTGCCAGCTACGATGCCCAGGTGGTCACCCAGTCCCGGGGCAGCTTCATGGTCAAGGTGGTGAAGGAGAAGGGGCCGTGGCTCGAGAGCCTGCGCGCCCTGGGTGATCTCGATCCGCTGGAAGCCCTCCAGGGACTCGAAGAGCTGCACATTCTCGACGACCTGGATCTCGAACTGGATCTCGAGGCGGACCTCGACGGGCGCCTGCTGCGGGCCCCGGCCGGGCTGCGTCTGGAATCCATCGACGGATCTCTGGCCGACTATTTCCAGGTCGATCGCGGCGTCCTGGTGCTGGCAGCGCCGGCCCGGGACCCGGCGCTGCAGGCCGGCGACGTACTGCTCAGCGTCGCCGATGCGGCGGTCACCGACCCGGCGGATGCGCTGCGCCGGCTCGCATCCGCGTCCGGGAAGATCCCGGTGCGGGTGAAACGCCAGGGCCGGGAGCAGGCGCTGGACGTCGACGCGGATGCGCTCAATGCAGAGAAGTCACTGCACCTCTTCAACCGCGAGCGCGTGGTCCGCATCGACAGCGACGAGGACGGCCAGGAGCTGCGCCTGGAGATCGTCATCGATCCCGGCCCCTAGGGAACCTCAGCCCGAGAAGCCGTTGCCGCTCGCTGTGGCGAGCTCCTCCAGTTGCGCCGAAGCCAGCAGCCAGCCTTCCTCCGCGATCTCCAGCGTGCGCCGCAGGCGGCCGGATTCCGCCAGCAGAGCATCGAGTTCCTCGGCCGGCAGGTTCTGGTAGACCTGGGGATCCGCCAGCCGCGCCTCGACGGCTTCGAGGCGTTTGCCGACCGACTCCATCTCCCGTTCCTGCTGGCGGATCTGGTCGCGCAGCGGCTTCTCCCGGCGTCTCTGCTCGGCCGCGCTGCGGCGCTCCTCGCGGCGATCGTGCTGGGCCGGCCGGCGGCCGGAGCCCGATTGCCGGCTCGACGTGTAGCTGTCCAGGTCATCGCCATACGTACTCACGGTGCCGTTCTCCACCAGCCACAGCTCGTCGACGCTGCGCTTCAGCAGGCTGCGGTCGTGAGAAACCAGCAGCAGGGCGCCGGTGTAGTCCTGCAGGGCCAGGCTCAGGGCCTCGCGCATGTCCAGATCGAGGTGGTTGGTCGGTTCGTCCAGTACCAGCAGGGCCGGCTGGGTGAGGGCGATCATGGCGAGGGCGAGGCGGGCCTTCTCGCCGCCGGAGTAGGTGGCGACGGGCCGTTCCGCCTGGGTTCCGGAGAACCCCCAGCTGCCGAGGTAGTCCCGGCACCACTGTTCACGCCGGGTCGGGTGGGCATCGGCGAGTTGCCGCAGGGCGCTGCGGTCGGCGCGCAGGGTTTCCAGCTGATGCTGGGCGAAATAGCCGACCTTCGCGTGCTGGCCACGCACCAGTTCGCCGCTGAGCGGTTCGAGCACGCCGACCAGACACTTCAGCAGCGTGCTCTTGCCGGCACCATTGACGCCGAGAACGCCGATCCGGGCGCCGGGCAGCACCGACCGGCGGATGTCTCTGAGTACCGGAGCGTCGTCGTAGCCGAGGCTGACGTCATCCAGCACGAGCAGCGGATTGGACATCTTGTCGGGGTTGGTGAAGCTGAACTGATAGGGCGAGTCCGCGTGCACCGGGGCCGCGGTCTGCATCCGCTCCAGGGCTTTGATCCGGCTCTGTACCTGGCGGGCTTTGCTGGCCTTGGCCCGGAACCGGTCGATGAAGGTCTGCATGTGGCGCATTTCCGCCTGCTGCTTGTCGAACGCCGCCTGCTGGTGCAGCAGTTTCTCGGCGCGCTGGCGTTCGAAGGCGGAGTAGTTGCCGCGATAGGTGTCGGCCCGGCCGTGGTGCAGATGGATGGTGTGATCGGTGACCGCATCCAGGAAGTCGCGATCGTGGGCGATGATCACCAGGGTACCTTCGAATCGGATCAGCCAGCTCTCCAGCCAGAGCGTGGTGTCCAGGTCCAGGTGGTTGGTCGGCTCATCGAGCAGCAGCAGATCGGCGGGACACATCAACGCCTGGGCCAGATTGGCTCGAATCCGCCAGCCGCCGGAGAAGGCCTGGAACGGTCTGCCGAAATCGTCGGCGGAGAAGCCCAGGCCATTGAGAATCTCGCCGGCCCGCGCCTCGGCCTCGTAGCCGCCGAGATCGGCGAGGGTGCCGTGCAGCCGCGCCAGCTCCAGTGGTTCGTCGTGACCCTCGGCGACGGCGATGCGCCGCTGCACGTCGCGCAGCTCGCGATGGCCATCGATCACGTAGTCGAGGATCGGCCGATCGGTCACGTCGACCTGCTGCGCCATGTGGGCGATGCGCCAGTCGGCGGGCACCCGCACCTCGCCGGCGTCGGCATGCAGACGGCCGAGCAGCAGGTCGAACAGCGTCGATTTGCCTGCCCCGTTGCGACCGACCAGGGCGACCTTCTGGCCGGTGTGGATGGTGCAGGAGAGCTGCGCGAACAGCGGCGTCTCGCCGCGCGCCAGCGAGATGTCGATGGCCTGGAGCATGATGCGTCGGAGGTGGCCTGCGCCTCTGGGACGCGCAGTCTACCTCAAGCCGTGAGCGAACGGTCCTGGGGTGTCCGGCGGCCCGCGGCGCGCGGCTGCACATGCGCATCCCGCAGTCGGCCTTCCGCCACTTTCGGCTGCGCGTCGATCCAGCGGGTCAGTTCCCACCAGGCCGGCGCTTCCTTGCGTGCGGCGCGGGAATCGATCATGTCGATGATGCCCTTGCCGAGTTCGGCGGCTTCCATGTACACCGGGCTGTCGCGGAAGGTCGCTACCGTCGGCACGTCGAGGCAGGCGAGGAAATGCTGCAGCTTGGCGTGGGTCTCTGTGTTCGGCTGCACCCGGTTGGCGATGACGCCGAGCGGCCGGGGCGCGGAACGGAAAGCCCGATGGGTGACCAGCTCGGTGATGAAGCGGCTGCCCGCCTGAATGTCGATGGACGACGGCTGCAGCGGCACCAGCACGATGTCGGTCTGTTTCAGCAGCAGTTCCAGATCCCGATCGCGGGCGTTGGAGTGGCCGTCGACGATCACCCGATCGACGTCTGGCGGCATCCGGTTCTGGAATGCCTGGGTCTGATACATGCTGGAACGCCGATGCGCGGGGACCAGGTGGACCCGGGGCAGGGCGGGATCACGTTGTTCGGCCCAGTAGGTACTCGAGGCCTGGGGATCGTTGTCCATGAGCGCCACGGTGTGTTTGGCGCTGGCGAAGGCGACGGCGAGATTGGTGGCGATGGTGGTCTTGCCGCAACCACCTTTACCGTTTATGACAAGTACACGTCGTGCTTGTGGATCCATTGTCATGCAGCCCTTCGTTCCTCGGCGGGCCGAACTGCGCAGGTTCGGGAACGCCAAGTATCCTTTCACCCGTCGGCGATGGGCCCCATCGGCCGCGATCGCTCCCCCGGGTCAGTCTTCCTCGGTCCCTCGTGCGTCTTCGCGCCGAGTGGGTTAATTATCTGTTTCGAGGCCCGCTGTTAGCGGTTGGGACTAACCTGTGGATAACTATAACACCGGGTTCTCGGAAATCGCTATACGCTCAGAGAACATTTTGTCAACAAGAGGTTAGCGCAGATTCGCAGCAACCGCTTTAAGTCCGCGGACGGCTGTCCGGTGATCGGAATCAGCCTCGCCGAAGCTCCAGCAGGCGTCCATCGCCGGCCAGGGCGTAGAAGCGATCGGTCGACGCAGAGAAGCCCACCGCCAGCATGGCGGCCCCCGAGGCCTGCCAGGGGTTGCGGGAGGGCGTGTTCCAGCGCTGCAGGCGACGACCCGTAGTGACGTCCCAGAGATCGACCGTGCGGTTGACGTAGCCCACCAGCAGGCGTCGTTCGTCCGCCGAGAAGCGTGCGCTGGTGACCCCGCGATTCTGTTCCGAGATCAGCAGCACGCGCTCTCCGGAGGCGCCGTCGTACACGGCCACGGTGCGACCCTGGCTGGCGGCGAAAGCCAGGCGTCCCTGGGGAGACAGCGCCACCACCCGCACCGGGTTGTCCTGCTGGAATCGCTGTACTGCGGCGCCGCTCTCGGTATCCCAGAGCACGGCGGTTTCGTCATCGCTGCCGGTCAACGCCCAGCGCCCGTCCGCCGACAGATCGACGCTGCCCACCACGCCTTCGTGGAGCAGGGTGTGAAGATGGCGTCCGTCGTCCGCGTCGAACAGCACGGCACTGTGATCGGCCAGTCCCATGAGCACGCGGCCGTCGTTGCCGATGGCAACGTCCAGGGCGGAACCCGGCGTGGTCCAGTAGGCGAGCGCATCGCCGCTGCGGGTATCCCACACCACCAGCGTACGCGGATCCGTGGTCACCGCCCGGGTACCGTCCGCAGAGAATTCGGCGGCCACCAGGTTGGAGAATTCCCCCGCCGCGTGGTTCCAGTTGAACAGCCGCTCGTGGCCGATGGTTCGCCACAGGCTGCCACCGTGATTCAACGACCCCACCAGCGCGAGGTCGGATCCTTCCGACAGGGCGGCCGCAAACACACCCTGCGCCGCCAGTTCGAAGGTGGCGGTTGGTTTGGGCCCCCCGCCGCAGCCGTAGCCGGCCAGGGTCAGGAGCATCAGGATGAGTACATGGGTCGGGCGCACGGCTTCCAGGGATGGCAACGATCTCTGTCAGTGTAGACGGAGGATTCCGGCGGACTGCGGTGGCTGGCACGTTTTCGAAACGGGGCTATCTTTTCCTCAAGAACAAGAGAGGGAATCACACATGGAAATCGCCACCGAAACCAACCGCCGTCTGGCCACCGCCACCGCGGACAGCTACTTCAGCCAGGCAGATCAATCCTTCGGCCAGTGCCGTCAGCGCCTGATCAGCTATCTGGTGAAGCTGAACCACGCGCTCAACGATGACCTGCCGGACCTTTCCCACGCGCTGCTGTCGCGGTTCTGCGATTCGCTGGTGGACTACCTGTCGGCCGGCCACTTCCGGGTGTTTCAGCGCCTGTCGCTGCCGGGCCAGGCCTACGCTGCGATCGAGGCGACGACCCAGGCCGGCATTCTCTTCAACGACCGCTTCGGCGCGCTCGCCGAAGTCCGTGTTCCAGAGGTCAAAGCCGCCCTGGAGCAGATGGCTCAGGTGCTTTCGGAACGCTTCGAGCTGGAAGATCAGCTGCTCTACGCCGAGATCCACTGACCCGGCGCCCAGACCGCTTCACGAGGTACTCGAGCGCCCGCCGGCCCTTCAGGCCGGCGCTCGGTTACCAGCCCGCAGCTGCAGCACCGCCAGCAGCGCCAGCGCGACGAAGCCCAGCAGGGCCCAGCCCGGCAGGGAAACGCCGACGAAGGTCCAGCCCACGTCCGCGCAGTCACCGGTCCCTCGGGTCATGGCGGCCAGCACGTCGCTCATCGGCAGGGCCTCGATCATGTAATCGATGCCGGGTCCGCAGGCGGGTACCTGATCGGCCGGCAGGCTCTGCAGATACAGTTGGCGGATGGCGAAACCGGCGCCGGTGACTGCCGAGGCGAGACTCAACAGCGGGTAGATGCCCCAGCGCGGGTCGTGCAGCAGCCCGACCACCGCGAACAGTCCGGCGCCGAAGAACCAGATCCGTTGCATCAGGCACAGCGGACAGGGCGCCATGGCGAACAGATGCTCCATGACCAGGGCGCCGAACAGCAGCGCGCCGGACAGGGCGAGGGTGCACAGGGCGAAGGATTCGGAACGGGCCATCATCGGACGTTCACCACGACCTTGCCGATCGCGCGGCGTTCCATCAGGCAGCGCAGAGCCGGCGCATACTCGGCGAGGGGGTATTCCGCACCCACCAGCGGATCGATCTTGCCGCCTTCGTAGAAGTCGAGAATCTCCGCGAAGTTGGCGGCGGCCTCTTCCGGCGCTTTGGCCGACCAGGCGCCGAAGAACACGCCCACCAGCTGACAGCTCTTCAGCAGGATCAGGTTGATAGGCACTTTCGGTATGTCCCCGGCGGCGAACCCGATCACCAGAATCCGCCCGTACCAGTTGATGCAGCGCATGCACTGATCGAACAGGGCGCCGCCCACCGGGTCGTAGATGACGTCGGCGCCCTTGCCGTCAGTGAGCGCTTTCACCTTCTCCTTCATCTCGCCGTCCGAGTAGTCGATGAGCTCATCGGCACCCGCGGCGCTGGCCGCGGCCAGCTTTTCGGCGCTGCTGGCGGCGGCGATCACCCTGGCACCCATGGCCTTTCCGAGTTCCACGGCTGCCAGACCGACGCCGCCGGCGGCGCCGAGTACCAGCAGGGTTTCGCCCGGCCTGAGACCGGCCCGCTGCTTGAGCGCGTAGTAGGACGTGCCGTAGGTGGTGCTGATTCCCGATGCCTGCTGAAAGGTCATGCCTTCCGGGATGCGGCGCAGGGCGCGTTCCTTCATGACCACCTGTTCGGCGAATCCACCTACGCCAATACCGCCGAATACCCGGTCGCCGACGGCGAAACGCGACACCCCAGCGCCGACGGCGGCCACGGTTCCCGCGACTTCGCCGCCCGGTGAGAACGGGAACGGCGGCTGGCTCTGGTATTTCCCCTGAATCATCAGGACATCGGGGAAATTCAGCCCGCAGGCGTGAACGTCGATCAACACGTCATTGCGGTCCGGCTCCGGGGACGCAACGTCCTCCAGAACCAGGTTCTCGGGTGGACCGAAGTTCTTGCACAGCACGGCCTTCATGCGGGTTCCTCTATGGAGATTCGGGAGCGCTCACTGCGCGAGCATCCTTTTTGGCCCCGTAAGGGTACTGGCCGGGTCTGCAGCGTCAACTATCCTTGCAACAGACAGCGAGGTCAGGGTCTGAAGATGATCGAAAGGGTGAGGCATCTCCGCGATGCCGTCGGCGTCCAGGTCGGCGTCCAGGTCGGCGTCCAAGTCGGCATGCACGTCGGCATCGCGGCCATGGTGTGGTTGCTGGCCGCTGCCGGTGCCGTTGCCGCGGAAGTCGAGGCTTCTGAAGACGTGGTATACGTGCCGCTGCAGCCTGCGTTCGTCACCAACTTCGGTGACGCCACCGACGGCCGGCTGTCGTTCGTGAAGGCGGACGTGTCGGTGCGGGTGAGCAGCGACGATGCCGCATCTGCGACCCAGTACCACCTGCCGGCGCTGCGCAACTCGCTGATTCTGCTGCTCGCTCGCCAGGACGAGTCCTCGGTCTCGACCGGCGCCGGCCGCGAGGCCATCCGCGCCGAGGCGCTGGCGGAGATGCGCGCCATACTCGAGGCAGAAGAGGGCCAGCCTTACATCGAGGACGTTCTGTTCACGAACTTTATTGTTCAGCGCTAACGTGCCGCCGCGGGCGCCGTTCAGCGCTAGCGCGCCGCCGCGGGCGCTGTTCAGCGCTGACGCGCTCAGGCGCTGCGCTGTGCCAGCCAGGCGCTGGCATGGCGCACCAGGTCGGGGAAGTAGTCGAGGAAGTCGGCTTCGAGTCCCGGTAGCGCTCGGGCGACGGCTTCCTGGACGGAGTCGTCGAGATTTTCCCGGCGCAGCCGCCGGGTGATGGAGCGCAGCCCGCCGTGCATGGCCTCGGCGTCGCGATAGGCCGTCAGCAGATCCCGCTCCTGCATCCAGTCGAAGAAACGCAGACCCGCGGGCGGCAGTCGATCGCTGTGGGTGGCGATGGCCAAGTACGCCCGGGCGCTGAATTCAGGCAGCGCCTGGGGATGAAAACGCTGCCAGTGCCGGGCCAGCAGATGGTCGGCCACCACGTCGACGAAGATCGGTGCGAACCGTCTCAGCTCCGGCGGAAAGCGGTCGCAGCTGCGGCGGATCAGCGGGTGCTGGTTGCTGTAGGCGTCGATACGGCGGTGCAGCCGCACGCCTTCCGCCAGCGCCGCGGGCAGCGAATCGGGTACCGGTCCCTTGACGAAGTCGCCGAGAAAGCCGCCGGCGATGAGATCCGGATGGGTGACCTCGACGGCGCGGTCGGGGATCAGGCAGTGGGCGAGGAAGTTCACGGGCGTGGGCCCACGGCGGGCTCAGCCGACCGCCAGGTAGCGCTCGAGAAAGACATCGAACGGTTCGTCGTCCGCGGCCTCCAGCCGCGCCTGCTCGGCCAGGGATTCGGCGGCCTCGGCTTCGTAGACGGCAAGCTGCTCCGGCAGCAGCGGGTGCTCGTCGAAGTAGCCCTTGTGGGCGATGGATTGATTCATCGCGAAGCGGAAGAACGGAATGCTCTGGGCAGCCATGATGTCGAGGATTCGGGCCGACGGGGTGAGGGCCGGGTCGAGGGCTTTCTGGCGCTGCTCTTCCCAGGTGCGGGTGTAGTCGCTGCCGCCGTGGGCTGCATCCAGGGCTTCGGCCAGAGGCCGGCAGCTCTCGAGGATCTGCTCCGACCAGGCCTCCCGGGTCACGCTGGCGCCGCGGTGGCTGAGAGTCAGCCCCGGGCGGCGGCCGTCTTCCACGATCTTGAGCTGGTTCTCGCCCATGACCTGACTCTCCTGCTCGCTGTCCGCCGGGCTCGGCGCCAGCAGGCAGAACAGCAGGAAGATGTCGAGAAAGCGCATCTCCGGCACGTCGATGCCCACCTGCAGGAACGGATTCAGGTCGAGGCAGCGCACCTCGACGTACTCTACGCCGCGTTCGGTCAGCGCATGCAGCGGCCGTTCGCCGCTGTGCACCGGCTGTTTCGGCCGGATGGTGCCGTAGAACTCGTTCTCGATCTGCAGCAGCGAGGTGTTGAGCTGTCGGTACTCGTCGTTCACCTTGACCCCGATCTGCTCGTAGGGGCCATAGGACTGGGTCAGCGCCTGGCGCATGGAGCGAGCGTACTGGTCGAGGCTGTTGTAGGAGATGTGCAGCTGACTCTGGGCGTCACTCTGATAGCCGAGCCGACCCATGCGCAGCGACGTCGCGTAGGGCAGGTACAGCGATCCCTCGTCGAAGCTCTCGAGCGGGTGGGGCCGGTTCTTCACGAACGATTTGCACAGGGCTGGCGATGCGCCGAACAGGTAGATCAGCAGCCACGAGTAGCGCCGGAAGTTGCGGATCAGACCGAAGTAGCTCTGGGTCCGGAAGGTCGTGTCGGCGCGCGCACCCGCGGCACCTGCGAATACCGGCCAGAACGCGTCGGCTACCGAGAAGTTGTAGTGGATGCCCGAGATGGTCTGCATCAGCCGTCCGTAGCGGTTGCCGAGGCCCAGACGGTAGACGGTCTTCGCCCGCGCGATGTTTGCGCTGCCGTAGCGGCCGACCGGGATTTCCGCATCGCTGCCGAGCACACACGGCATGCTGGCCGTCCACATCAGCTCTTCGCCGATGCCGCGGTAGACGAAACGGTGCACGTCCTCGAGCTGGGCCAGTGCCGCTTCCGGCGAGTCGTGCACGGCGGTGATCAGTTCGAGCTGAGATTCCGAGAAATCCGTGGTGATCTGTGGATGGGTCAGCGGCGATCCGAGGTATCTCGGATGGGGCTGCTGGGACAGCGTGCCGTCCGGGCGGACGCGCAGGCTCTCCTTCTCGATGCCGCGGCGCAGCGAGCGCAGCACGCCGGGGCTGCGCTCGAGCGTCCGGAGGACCTCTGTCGGGACTGTGGTCAAGGAGATGGCCCCACGAAAGTGGGACTAGATTAGCTAGAAATCCCGGGAGGGGCCAGCGTCGACGATGGCCTGATCCACGGCGAAGCGCTTGAAATTCTCGGTGAATTTCGCGATCAGCCGGCGCGCCGCGTCGTCGTAGGCGGCTTTGTCAGACCAGGCGTCGCGCGGATTCAGCAGCTTGCCGTCGACCTTGGGGACGACCGTGGGAATGTTCAGATTGAATCCCGGCAGATGGGTGGTCTTCACCCCGTCCAGGGCACCGGACTGGATCGCATGGATGATCGCCCGGGTCGTCGGGATGCTGAAACGCTTGCCGACGCCGTGGCCGCCGCCGGTCCAGCCGGTGTTCACCAGGTACACCTGGGAGCCGAAGTCTTCGATGCGCTTGATCAGCAGATCGGCATAGACACCGGCAGGACGCGGAAAGAACGGCGCGCCGAAACAGGTGGAGAAGGTGGCCTTGTAGGCTTCCGTCGAGCCCACTTCGGTGGAGCCCACCTGTGCCGTGTAGCCTGAAAGGAAGTGGTAGGCGGCCGCCTCCTTGGAGAGCAGCGAAACCGGCGGCAGCACGCCGCTGACGTCGAAGGTCAGGAAGATGATGCGGTTCGGTTCGCCGCCGCGGTTGTCCGGAACCTTGGCCTCGATGGCGCTGCGCGAATAGCAGGCACGGGTGTTTTCGGTGAGGCTCGAATCGCTGTAGTCGGGTTCCCGGGTCTGCGGGTCCATGACCACGTTCTCGACGATGGCGCCGAAGCGGATGGCGTCGTAGATCATCGGCTCGTTTTCGCGCGACAGGTCGATGCACTTGGCGTAGCAGCCGCCCTCGAAGTTGAAAACCGTGCCCTTGCCCCAGCCGTGCTCGTCGTCGCCGATCAGCAGGCGCGACGGGTCCGCGGACAGGGTGGTCTTGCCGGTGCCGGAGAGGCCGAAGAACAGAGTCACGTCGGCGTCGCTGCCCATGTTGGCGGAGCAGTGCATGGGCAGCACGTCCTTCTCGGGCAGCAGGAAGTTCAGCACGGAGAACATGGACTTCTTCATCTCGCCGGCGTAGCGCATGCCGGCGATCAGCACGCGGCGCTTGGCGAAGTTGATCATCACCGTGGCGTCGCTGTTGGTTCTGTCCCGCTCCGGGTCGCAGACGAAGTCCGGCGCGTTGACGACCTGCCAGGCCTCCTTGTTGTGCGGGTTGTAATGATCCGGGCTGATGAACAACGCCCGTCCGAACAGCGCGTGCCACGCGTACTCGGTGGTCACTTCGATGGGCAGGTAGTGCTCCGGGTCTGCGCCGACGTGCAGGTGCGACAGGAACGTGTCCTGGTCGTCCAGATGAACCTGCACCCGGTCCCACAGCGCGTCGAAAATTTCCGGCGCGATGGGCTGATTGATGGCGCCCCAGTCGATGGCGTCGCGCGTGGACGGCTCGTCGACGATGAAGCGGTCCCTGGGAGAGCGGCCGGTGCGCTTGCCGGTGCGCACGACGATGGCCCCGGTGCTGGCAAACTGTCCTTCCTCGCGCATGACGGCGAGTTCAGCGAGCACCGGCGAGGCCAGATCCTCGTAGGTGGTGTGCTTCGAAGTGGTATCGATATCGACGGCCATGATCGCTGCGCGTGCTTCCCCTTGAGGCGGCGAATTATGCCAGAGGGGAATGCCCAGTCATACGCCGGATGATCGGGGAATGTAACCCTTTCCTGACCGGCAACCGGGTACCGGCAGCAGGGCGGTCGGGCGTCAGTGCAGGCGCGGCGGTTCCGGCTCGTAGATCAGGTGGGTATCCACCCTGTCGTACTCGTAGCGGGCCCCGCAGACCTCGCAGGTCACGTCGACCATACCCTGGGTCTCCAGCAGTTCGAGAATCTCTTCCTTGGGCAGCGCCTGGAGCATGATCCCGGCACGCTCGCGGCTGCAGGTGCAGGAGAATTCGAGGCTGCGGCCCGGGTGCAGGGTCACGGTGTGCTCGTGGAACAGCCGCCGCAGCAGCTCGTCGACCGGCAGGTGGGCCAGTTCCTCCGGGGTCAGCGTTTCCGCCAGCAGTTCCAGCTCGCGCCAGGTGTCGTCGCGCAGGTCCAGGGTCATCTCCGGGGCGAGATCGGCCACCGGCAGGCGCTGCAGCAGCAGCCCGGTCACGGTGTTGCCGGCGTAGGCGAAGAACAGCCGCGTCGGCAGCTGTTCGCTGTTGCTGAAGTACGCTTCCAGGTTCCGCGCCAGACTGTCGTCGGCGAGAGCCACCACACCCTGATAGGCGTTGGCCTGGCGGTCGCCGCGGTCGGGGGTCAGGGTGATCGCCATCTGGCCGTCGCCGAGCAGGGCGGAGAGCGCGGGCTCGGTGCCGAGCGGTCCGGCGGCCCGGGCGCTGCCCGCCGGATCGGCGGCGGCATCCCAGCGGACGATGCCGCGCAGCAGGCTGCGCTGCCGGCATTCGGCCAGGGCCGTCGTCACCGCGCCCTCGCCGCGGGCCTGCAGCGCCACCTTGCCCTGGAACTTGATACCGTCGGCCATGACGCTGACCGCCGCCAGCATCTCGGCGAGCAGCCGTTGTGCCGGCGCCGGGTAGCTCTGGCGTTCGAACGCCTGGGCGACCGTGTCGGAAAGACGCACCCACTGCCCGCGGATCGGGGCGTTGGCGAAACTGAAGCGATGGATGATGTCGCTGCTGGTCATGGTTCCTCGCCGTGCTTGAGCTTTGCCAGTTCCCGGCGCCCGCGTTTGTCCGGTCTGCCCTGGGGCATGCGCAGGCCGGCCCGCTGCATCTGCCGTCGCGCCCGTTCCACCTGGCGTGCTTCGACGCTCTCCGGGGTCTCCCGGTAGAGGACGGCGGCGCTGGCGGCATCGCCGCGCTTCTCCGACAGCCCGATCACCTCGACCACCTCTGTGTCCCAGCCGCGCCGGATCTCGAGCATCTCGCCCAGGCCGATCTCGCGGCCGACCTTGGGCTTGCCGCCGCTGGCCAGATGCACTTTGCCGCCTTCGATGGCGTTCTTCGCCTGGGCCCGGGTCTTGAAGAACCGCGCGGCCCACAGCCAGCGATCGAGACGGACCTTGGCTGCCGGCAGCGGATCAGTCAACGGGCAGAAGCTCCCGGAAATCGTTGAACGCCGGATAGTTCAGACCGCCGCGCAGCGGTCGCCCGGAGTCGGGCTGGGTCACCGTGAGCAGATGGCGGATGCCGAAGTCCTCGGCGGCTTTCAGGACGTGGTCGTTGTCGTCGATGAACAGAGTGCGTTCCCGGTCGAAGGGATGTTCCGCCATCAGTGCCGTCCAGAAGTCCGGCGACTCCTTGGGCGCGCCGTAGTCGTGGCAGGACACGTCGCCGTCGAGCCTGGCCACGAGGCCCGAGTGCAGATCCTTGACCAGCAGGCTGTCGCGATGCGCGTTGGTCGCCAGCAGCGCGCGCTTGCCGCGCGCCCGCAGCCAGTCGAGAAACGCCTCGGCGTTGGGCCGGTAGCGGATCAGGTGCTTGAGTTCGTGGTGCATGGCGACGATGTCGAGGCCGGTGAACTCGGCCCAGTGGTCCAGACAATAGAAGGTCAGCGTGCCGTGGAACTGGTGCATGTGGCTGAACAGGTGCGAGCGCGCCGCCTCCGTGGGCAGGTCGTGGAGGGCGCCGAAACGTTCCGGCAGCAGCCGGTTCCACAGGGTGTTGTCGTAGTACAGGTCGAGCAGCGTGCCGTCCATGTCCAGCAGCACGGTGTCGATGAGGTCCCAGTCGATCATGTGGTTGTGAAGGTGCCTGCCGTCCGGTGGGAAACTGCGCCGGTATAATACCCGCCCCAGGTAGACAAGAGGTGAAGGGTGGGGGTTCCCGAGATCAAGGCGGTGCGCGAGGTGGCACGCACCCGGTTCTTCCGCATCGAAGAGCTGGATCTGCGCTTTGCCAACGGAGTGGAGCGAACCTACGAGCGGCTGCCCGGCGTCGGGACTCCGGCGGTCATGGTGGTGGCCGTCGACGGCGGCGATCTGCTGCTGATCCGCGAGTACTGCGCGGGCTTTCACGAGCTGCAGCTGACCCTGGTGAAAGGTGCGGCGGAACGCGGTGAATCGCTGGAGGAGGCGGCCAACCGCGAGCTCAAGGAGGAGATCGGCTTCGGCGCCCGGCAGCTGCGCTTCATCCGGCGGCTCAATCTGGCGCCGGGCCACATGGGCTTCACGATCAACGTGCTGCTCGCCACCGACCTGTACCCGGCGAGCCTGCCGGCGGACGAGCCGGAGCCGGCGGAGCTGGTGCGCTGGCCGCTCATTCGCTTCGACGAGCTGATTCACGACCAGGACTTCCAGGAAGCCCGGGCCATTGCCGCCCTTTGCCTGGCGCGGCCCTACCTCAACGGGTAAGGTCGCCGTTCCGCAACCGCTCGAGCCGCCATGGAAGCCCAGCAGACGCGCGCCCTCATCGATCTCACCCGCCGCGCCGGCGACGCCATCCTCGCCGTCTACCGCACCGACTTCGACGTCGAGACCAAGGACGACCAGTCTCCCCTGACCCAGGCGGACCTCGCCGCCCACCGGATCATCGTCGACGGGCTCGGGGTCCTCACGCCGGACATCCCGCTGATCTCCGAGGAATCGAGCCCAGCCGACTTCGCCACCCGGCGCGGCTGGCGCCGCTACTGGCTCATCGATCCGCTCGACGGCACCAAGGAGTTCGTCAACAAGAACGGCGAGTTTACCGTGAACATTGCCCTCATCGAGGATCATCAGGCGGTGTTCGGCGTGGTCGGAGTGCCCGCCCAGGATCTCGTCTACACAGGCGATGTGGCCGCGGGTGAGGCGTTCCGCCACGCGGCCGACGGGGTGCAGGCGCTCAGCGGCCGTACCATGACGGACGCGGCGCCGCTGGTGGTGGTGGCGAGCCGCAGTCACGGGGGCGAGCGCCTGGAGCGTTACCTCGAGGCGCTGGCCGAGCGCTTCAGCGAGGTCTCGCGCACGCCGGTGGGCAGCTCGCTGAAGCTGTGCATCCTGGCCGAGGGCCGGGCCGACTTCTACCCGCGCCTCGGGCCGACCTCGGAGTGGGACATTGCCGCCGCCCACGCGGTGCTCGCCGCGGCCGGCGGCGCGGTGTGGACCGGCGACGGCAAACCGCTGCGCTACAACACCAAAGAGTCGTTCCTGAATCCGGAGTTCTTCGCTGCCGCCGATGGCGATTACCCGTGGCACGAGCGCCTGCCTGCCGTGCCCGCCTGACCCCGATCTGAGATACTCCCGGGCTTTCTCACCGAGGAGGAGTTCATGGCCGGGAAGCGATCTCTGCCGGTACCGACGCCGGAAACCGCGCACTTCTGGGAGGGTGCCCGCAGCGGCGAACTGCGTCTGCAGCGCTGTGACGACTGCGCCCACGTGTACTTCCCGCCGCGGCCCTTCTGCCCGGACTGCGCCTCGCGCTCGGTGTCGGTGTTAGCCGCCAGCGGCCGTGGCCGCCTGGACAGCTACGTGATCAGCCACCGGCCGCATCCCGCCTTCGAGCCGCCGTACGCCATCGCCCTGATCGCGCTGGAGGAAGGGCCGCGGCTGATGTCGAACATCGTCGAGTGCGCCCAGACGCCGGAGGCGCTCGAACTCGACATGCCCCTCGAGGTGGTGTTCGAAGCGCAGAACGACGAAATCTCGCTGCCGCTGTTCCGTCCCGCGGATCCGGAGGCGCGCTCATGAGCAATCTGTCGACCCAGGTAGCCATCGTCGGCGCCGCCGAGACCACCGAGCTCGGCGTCATTCCGCACCTGAGCCAGCTGGGCCTGCATGCGGACGCCGCACTCAATGCAATGGCGGATGCCGGCCTCGAACCCTCCGACATCGACGGCGTCGCGACCGCCGGCGAATCTCCGACCGCCGTCGCCCACTACCTTGGCATCACGCCGCAGTGGGTGGACGGAACCGCGGTGGGCGGCTGCTCGTTCATGATTCACGTGCGTCACGCCGTGGCCGCCTTGCTCACAGGTCAGTGCACGACGGTGCTAATCACCCACGGCGAAAGCGGCCGCTCCGGAATCGGCCGCGGCGGCCGGCGCATGGATGCCGCGTCGCTGCAGGGCCAGTTCGAAGCACCTTTCGGCATCCTCGGTCCGCCGACCCTGTTCACCCTGCCGGTGCTGCGCTACATGAAGACCTTCGGCCTGACCCACGAGCAGCTCGCCACGGTGGCCGTGGTACAGCGCCAGTGGGCGGGCAGGAACCCGCGCGCCAGCTTCCGCGATCCCATCAGCGTGGCCGACGTGCTGGAGTCGCGGATGATCGCCTACCCGTTCCATCTGCTGGAATGCTGCCTGGTCACCGACGGTGGCGGTGCCCTGATCCTGACCACGGCGGATCGCGCCGCCGACTTCCCGCAGCCGCCGGTGTACGTGTGGGGTACCGGCGAGAGCGTGGAGACGCCCATGGTCAGCCAGATGCAGGACCTCACCAGCTCGAGGGCCTTCTCGGTGGCGGGACCGCGGGCGATGGCGGATGCGGGCGTCTCCCACGCGGACGTGGACCACATGATGATCTACGACGCCTTCGCCCACCTGCCCATCTATGGTCTCGAGGATCTCGGCTTCTGCGGGCGCGGCGAGGCGGGCGCGTTCATCGAAGAGGGCAACACGGCCCCCGGTGGTCGTCTGCCGCTCAACACCAACGGCGGCGGCCTGTCGTACATGCACTCCGGCATGTACGGCATGTACGCGCTGCAGGAGAGCGTGCGCCAGCTGCGTGGCACTGCACCGGCTCAGGTCGCAGGCGCAGAAGTATCGCTGTGCCTCGGCGTCGGCGGCATGTTCGGCGCCAGCGGCTGCGTGGTCATGGGCAACCGGCCGAAGTCTTAGGTTCCCTGGTTCGCGCCGCCGACGCCGGCTCAGCGACGCAGGCGCTGCTCGACGTTCTGCAGCCGCTGGGCGAATTCCGCTCGCGTCCGATTGCGGATGGCCAGGCGCCGCTGTGGCGTGCTTTGCGGGCGGCCGTAGAAGTCGTTCAGCAGTTTCATCACGGCATGGGTCTCGCCGCTGGCGTCGCTGGCCGCGAGTTGTGCTTCCAGCCTGGTCCAGGCGTCGAGGACGGGGGCGCCGTGGGCCAGTGCCTGGGCGTCGCTGAGGGGCTGGCCGGCGTCGGCCAGCAGGATCGGCCTGGTCTGCTCCCAGAGCGCCAGAACGCGTTCTGCCGGCTGGCCGTCGCCGGGCACGCGCAGGGTCGGAGCATCGAAACCGGTAAGGCCCGCCAGGCAGGCGAGCAGGAGCGGGAAACGAACGGCACGCATGGTACGCACCTGAGAGTTGAGGGGAGACATTTCCCCGCGGCGGATCATAGGCTGGCGCTGGTCAGTCCGCCAGAAGGTCGGCCCGGAAGGTCGGCCCAGAAGTTCGGAAAGGATGGGCTGGGCGTTCAGGCGAGTTGGTGGGGAAGGGTGGTTGGCCTCACTAGCCGGGCTGATGTCGTGCTTTCGCCCTGCCGAGGAGAATGACACTGTATAAACATACAGACCCGGCTAGTGAGGACGTAACTATACCCAATATCCCCCCCCGGGAAACCCGGGTTAGGACACGTTTCCGTCTCGCATACGTAAATGCCGTCATCTATCAAAGCGTTACGAATGCACAATCCATGAAATCTTCATTTTTCCGGGCGTTGGCTAAGGATTCAGATGGCGGTAGCGCCAGAGCCCGTCGACGCATTCGTACGCGTCGCGATGCTGCCGCGACTCCCATTCGCCGCTCCAGAATTCGATCCGCTGTGGTTGCACGGCGTAGGCCAGCCAGTCGGGTGGACGCGGGACGCGTTCATCGGTGAACCGTTTCGAGGCCTCCAGATAACGCGCGCCGAGTTCGTTCGGATCGGTTGCCTCCAGGGACTGCTCGGAAGCCCATGCCATCAATGCGGCGGCGCGAGGTCGGGCCTTCCACAGTGCGTCCGCCGCGGCCTCAGGCAGCGTCGCCACGCGTCCACCGACCACTACCTGGGCTCTCAGGTCCGGCCACAGAAAACACAGGCTCGCCCACGGGTTCTGCTCGAGCTGCCGGCCTTTGCCGCTGGTGCGGTTGGCGAAGAAGCTGAACCCGCCGTCGTGCAGGCCCGTGAACCTCATCGTTCGCACCGAAGGCCTGCCATCGCTGTCGGCGGTCGCCAGTGCCATACGGGTGGCCGCCGCCGGTTCCAGGTCTCTGGCCCGACGATAGACCGACTCGAACCGTTCGAGGGCTTCTGTCAGCAGATCGCTCATGTTCGACAGGATATCGGCTGGACCCGGGGTGTCCGAGTGCGGGTTTCCACCTAGGCTACCAAGCGGCCCACTGGCGGGTCGGTGCGAATGCCGGTGATCCCTCCTGGTCCTCCGTGCGAGATCTTCCGGCCGCTAGGTGCAGCACGGCGGGTACACTACGCATTCCTGGAGGGATTGTAGCAGCCGTGTTTCTGAGACTCGCACTGACGGCGGTGGCCATCGGCCTCGTCATCGCCGGCGTTCTGGCCTACCGGCAGCAGCAGAACGCTGCCGGGGCTCGAGCCGTCGGCAGCGGCCCCCCGCCCGCGGTGGTCACCGACACCCGGGTGCAGCGGCTGCTGTGGGCGCAGCGCATCGAGGCCGTGGGCGACATCACGGCCATTCAGGACGTGGCCGTGGCCTCGGAGGTCACGGGCAAGGTGGTCGAGATCAATTTTTCCTCCGGAGCCGCGGTGGCGCAGGGCGACGTGCTGGTGCGGCTGGATGCCGCCGATGAGCGCGCCCAGCTCGAGGCGCTGCAGGCCGATCTCAAGCTGGCGCAGCTGGAGAACGACCGGGTGCTGAAACTCCGCGGAACGGCGGCTTTCTCCCAGGCGATCCTGGACCGCACCCAGTCGCAGATGGCGAGCCTCGGGGCCCAGGCGCAGCGTCAGCAGGTGCTGTTGCAGCGCAAGGTTCTGCGAGCGCCCTTCGACGGCGTGCTCGGCATCCGCCAGGTGAGTCTGGGCGACATCGTGGCGCCCGGTCAGCCCATCGTACGGCTGCAGACCCTCGATCCGATCTACGTGGACTTTGCCGTGCCGGAGCGGCATCGGGGATCGCTGGCGCCCGGGCAGACGCTGGAGCTAAGCGTGGCGGCGTGGCCCGACCAGGTGTTCAGCGGGGCGCTGATCGTGGTCAGCCCGGACGTGGACGTGCGCAGCCGCACCCTCAAGCTGCGCGGCCAGCTCGACAACCCCGACGGGCGCCTGCAGCCGGGCATGTTCGCCACCGTGCACCTGATTCTGAGCGGCGACGAGCCGGTGCTGACGCTGCCGCGCACGGCCATCAGCTTCTTCGCCTACGGCGAGTCGGTGTTCCGGATCGACGAATCCGGCGACCGGCTCACCGCGCACCGGCAGGCGGTGAAAGTGGGTCGCACCCGGGCCGAGCAGGTGGAGATCCTCTCCGGCCTCGAGGCCGGCCAGCGGGTCGTGCACACCGGGCATCTGAAGCTGCGCGAGGGTCAGAGCGTCGTGATCGGGGAGGGCGTGCCCCTGCCCGAAGCGGTGGGCGACCGATGAATCTCACCGACGTGTTCGTCCGGCGGCCGGTGCTGGCGTCGGTCGTGAGCCTGCTGATTCTGCTGCTGGGCGTTCGCTCGCTGGTCTCGCTGGAGGTTCGCGAGTATCCGAAGACGGAGCAGGCGCTGGTGACGGTGACCACGGCTTTCCCGGGTGCCGATGCCGACCTGGTGCAGTCGTTCATCACCGAGGCGCTGCAACGTGCCGCCTCCGAAGCCGAAGGCATCGACTACGTGACCTCCAGTTCCCGGCAGGGCGTATCCATCATCCAGGCCTACATGGCGCTCAACTACGATCCCTACGACGCCCTGGCGGAGATTCAGGGCAAGATCGCCAGCGAGCGCAACAACCTGCCGCGCGAGGCGCTGGACCCGGTGATCTCACTCTCCACCAGCGATGGCTGGGCGCTGATCTACATGGCGCTCACCAGCGAGACCATGAACACGGCGCAGATGACCGACTACACGCTGCGCAGCATCGTCCCGCGGCTGCAGGCCCTGCCGGGCGTGGCCAAGGCGGGCATCAACGGCGATCAGACCATGGCGCTGCGGGTGTGGCTCGATCCGCAGCGGCTGACCGCACTGGACATGACGGCGTCCGAGGTGCGGCGCGCACTGCTGGCGGAGAACGTGCAGTCGGCGGTGGGCCAGACCAAGGGCGACAACGTCATCATCAACCTGTCGGCCAGCACCAACCTGACCACGGTGGACGAGTTCGAGAATCTGGTGCTGCGCACCGACGGCGCCGCCGTCACCCGCCTGAAGGACGTGGCCGACGTGGTGCTCTCCACCAGCAATCCGAATCAGGAGAGCTGGTTCAGCGGCCGCCCCTGCGTGCTCCTGGCGCTGACGCCGACGCCGGGGGCCAACCCGCTGTCGCTGTCGGCGGAGGTCAACGCCCTGCTGCCCGACATCGTCAGCCAGCTTCCGCCCGGCATGGAGCTGAACCTCGTTTACGACGGCAGCCTGTACATCGAGGACTCCATCGACGAGGTGTACACGACGCTGCTCGAAGCGCTGGCCATCGTGCTGCTGGTCATCTTCCTCTCGCTCGGCACCTGGCAGGCGGCGGTGATTCCGGCGCTGTCCGTGCCGCTGTCGCTGGTCGGCGGGGCTTTCCTCATGCTGCTGATGGGTTTCTCCATCAACCTGCTCACGCTGCTCGCGATGCTGCTCGCCATCGGCCTCGTCGTCGACGACGCCATCGTCGTGGTGGAGAACGTCCATCGGCACATCACCGAGGGTAAGAGGCCGTTCGAGGCGGCGCTGGTGGGCGCCCGTGAGCTGGTGCTCCCCATCATCTCCATGACGACCACCCTGGTCGCCGTCTACGCGCCCATCGGCTTCATGGGCGGCCTGGCCGGCTCGCTGTTCACCGAGTTCGCCTACACGCTGGCCGGGACGGTGGTCGTTTCCGGCGTCGTGGCGCTCACCCTGGCGCCGATGCTCGCCGCGCGGATTCTGCCGGACCGCGACCACGCCACCGCGCTGGAGCGGTTCGTCGACAAGGCGTTTTCCCTGCAGGTGCGCGTGCACCAGTTCCTGCTGCGCGATGCGCTGCGCTACCTCCCGGTGCCGCTGCTGGTGGCGCTGGCCGTGACCGGGTCGATCTACTTCCTCTACCAGGGCAGCACCACTGAGCTGGCGCCCACCGAAGATCGCGAAGTGCTGAACGTGCAGATCTCGGCACCGGAGACGGCGACCCTGGAGTACACGACGGCCCACGCGGCGGAAGTCGTCAAAGCCTTCGAGACCTTTCCGGAGTATCTGCGCAGCTTCCTGCTGATCGGCGGCGGCGGCACGCCGGCCACCAGCTTCGGCGGCTTCCGATTCGTGCCGGTGGCGGAGCGGGAACGCTCCCAGATGGCGCTGCAGCCCCTGGCGCAGCGACTGGTGAACGACATCGCCGGGGTACAGGTGGCGGTCTTCACGTTCCCGTCGCTGCCGGGCGCGTCCCGGGGCACGCCGCTGCAGTTCGTGCTCACCGGCGACGCGGCCTACGAGCAGCTCGTCGAGCTGGCCGATCAGCTCATCGGTGCCGGGTTTGCCAGCGGTGACTTCGCCTACCTGCGCAAGTCCACCGAGATCGCTCTGCCGCGCACGCGGCTGGTTATCGACCGCGACCGCGCCGGCGATCTCGGCGTCGACATGGAGGAGGTCGGCGCCACCCTGTCGACGCTGCTGGGCGGCGGCTACGTCAGTCGCTTCAATCAGGCCGGACGCAGCTACGAAGTGATCCCTCAGGTGGCGCGCCGCTACCGGCTCGACGAGACGTTCCTCGAGGACTACCGCGTGCGTGGCGGCGACGGTGAGCTGATCCCGCTCGACAGCTTCGTCGATCTCGTGCACGAGATCGAGCCCACCGAGCGCGCCCAGTTCCAGCAGCTGAACAGCGTGACCATCAGCGGGCTCATGGCCCCCGGCGTCTCGCTGGGCGATGCGATGGCGTCGCTCGAGCGCGCAGCGGAGGAGACCCTGCCGCAGAACATCGGCTACGACTACACGGGTGAGTCGCGCCAGCTCATGCAGCAGGGCCACGCGCTTCTCTACACCTTTTTCCTGTCGTTGCTGGTCATCTACCTGGTGCTGGCGGCCCAGTACGAGAGCTGGCGCGATCCGCTCATCATTCTGGTCTCCGTGCCCATGTCCGTCGCCGGGGCCATGCTGTTCATCTATCTGGGCTTCGCCTCGGTCAATCTGTACACCCAGATCGGGCTGATCACCCTGATCGGACTCATCGCCAAGAACGGCATCCTCATCGTCGACTTCGCCAATCGCCTGCAGGTGAGCGAAGGGCTCGACAAACGCCAGGCCGTCGCGCAAGCGACGGCCACCCGCTACCGGCCGATCCTGATGACGACGGTGGCGATGCTGATGGCCATGGTGCCGCTGCTGCTCGCCACCGGTCCCGGCTCGGTCAGTCGCTTTCAGATGGGTCTGGTCATCTTCACCGGGCTCGGGCTCGGCACCGTGTTCACGCTGTTCGTGGTGCCGGCCGTGTACGTGCTGCTGGCCAGGGACCGGAACGCGGACCTGCACGCACTCCAGGACGCGGCGGTCGAGACGCCGGCGATCTGAGGCTGCCGGGCTGCGGCGAACGAGCCCAGGGCGTTGCGTGGCCGATCACCTCGCGGACAGCGCCAGATTGGCGCCCAGTCCCACCAGAACCGAACCGCCCAGACGTCGCGCCACCCGCTGTGCCCGGGCCGACCGGCCGAGCGTGCGTACCGCCGCACCGGCCAGGGCCACGCAGGCGAGATCGGCGGTGGAAAAGATCAGATTGACCAGGGTGCCGAGCACGAGCAGTTGCGCCCAGATGGGCAGGGTCGCGTGGAGATCGGTGAACTGGGGCAGGAACGCGAGAAAGAAGATCGCCGTCTTCGGGTTGAGCACCTCCACCGTGACGCTATCGAGGAACGCGCGCCGTCCTGATCTGGCCGGCGACGACCCCCCGGACCTCGATTCGCGCACGGATCCGAACAGCATCTGCGCCCCGAGCCAGATCAGGTAGGCCGCGCCGCAGATCTTGACCGCAACGTAGGCGACCGGCACGGCATGAAACAGGGCTGCCAGTCCTGCCGCTGCGGCCAGCACGTGAACGTAGCCGCCGACGTGGATGCCGAGCGCGGCCAGCAGGCCGGATGCGCGACCGCGGGCGAGGGTCTGCGCTGCGGCGTAGAGCATGGATGGGCCGGGCACGTAGGCGAATACCGCCGTGGCGGCGAGGAACGCGAGCAGCAGGTCGGCCGAGGGCATTGCCGTAGTCTACCGGTCTCGGCGGCCTCGGCAATGCGGCTCGACCGGAACCCGGAGGCGCGCTCTATCAGGTGGTCGCCATCGCGCCATGGTCGGCGGCAGGGGCTGACTTCAGCCGGTCATCCCAACGAAAGGTTTGGCGATCATCACATCGCACGGTGGGTTGCCGAGGATGTCGAGTGCGACACTGCCCCAGATGCTCCGTGAGAAGCTTGCCCGGCTGTGGGTACCGAGCACGACGATGTCTGCCTGAACACGCCCGCAGGCGTCCCGGATGACCTGTTCCGGATGTCCTTCCTCGACGCTGGTTTGCAGGGTGCCGAAAGTCTTCCCGGTGTTTCGAGCCCGCGACTCCAGGGCCTCCATCTCCGTGCGGAGAAACGTATCCAGCTCCAGGCGTTCTGCATAGGCGACGGATTCCTGCGTGCTCGGGTTTCCCATGAACCCGGCGTACGGGACGCGGTAGGCGTGCACCAGATGCAGATCCGCCCCCGGAGCGTACTCGACGATCTGGCGGATCGCTGCCAGCGAGAACGGCGAGAAGTCCACGCCGATAACGGCGCGCTGGTACGGTTCGTCCGCCGGATTGCGCACGACCAGAATCGGCTTGAGGGTCGACTGCACGATACGGCCCGCCGTCGTCTCAGCGAAGGTCTTCGCCGCTGTGGGCGCTGCCGAATGAATGCCGAGAACGATGAGGTCGGCGCCCGTGGATTCGGCCAGGCGCGCCACCTCGACTCGCGGGTCTCCGGTTCGAATCGCCACGGTGGTTTTCACCCGATTACCGGTTCGACAGCGCTCGAGCTCTGCGCGCAGTGCGCGCTCGGCCCACTCGGCAGAATGCCTGCGGAAGTCATCCGGCAGCTCCGCATCCATGACATGAGCGACGGTCAGGGATCCCTTGAGTTGGGATGCCAGCATGTACGCGCGCGGGATGGCCCGATCTGACCGGGCCGTGAGATCCGAAGCGATGAGAATGTGCATGGCGTAAATACTGATCCGGGCTCTGACTCCGGTCAATTCGGGATTGCTTTGCCTGGCCGAAGTTCGCGCCAAAGGAGCGTTCCGTCAGTCCGCGCAGGCCGCGCTGGTGGCGGTACCGCGGTTACCCGGTCAAGGTACCCGCCTGATAGTCCGCCAGCGCCTGCTCGATCTCCTCGCGGCTGTTCATGACGAAGGGTCCGTACTGCACCACCGGCTCGTTGAGCGGCCGCGCGGCCAGGAGGAGCAATCGGGCGGGTTCCGCGCCCGTGTGCACCTGCACGCTGTCGCCCGGGCCAAGCAGGCCGGCCTGCGGCGCGTCGACGGCGTCCGTCCGGTCCTGGGTTCCGACCCGTATGCTGCCCTCGAATACGTACACGAGCGCATGGTGGTCGGCGGGAATCGGCGCCGCGAACCGGCTGCCCGCGGGCAGGGTCACGTCCATGAACACCGGGTCCGTGCTGATACCGGTGATCGGGCCGTCGAGCCGGCGATCTCCGAGATCCAGCGTGCCGGCGAGCACGCGCACGCGGCCGCCGCCGGGCAGGGGCGCCTGGGGAATCTCCCCGGCCGGCACGTCGCGGTAGCCGCCGGGCTTCATCTTTTCCCGGGCCGGCAGATTGATCCACAGCTGAAAGCCGTGCATGCGGCCCTCGACCTGCTGCGGCATCTCGGAGTGGATGATGCCGCGCCCGGCGGTCATCCACTGAGCGCCGCCGGCGGCCAGGTGGCCGCGGTTGCCGAGGTGATCCTCGTGCAGCAGATGGCCTTCCAGCATGTAGGTCACGGTCTCGAAGCCCCGGTGCGGGTGCGAAGGGAAACCGGCGGCGTAGTCGTTCGGATCGTCGCTGGCGAACTCGTCCAGCATCAGGAACGGATCGAGGCGTGAGTCGGGTCGCTGCCCGAGGCTGCGGCGCAGGCGCACGCCGGCGCCGTCGGCGGTGTCGATGGCGCGGATGCGGCGTTGCAGGGTACGTGTGGTCATGGCGCTGGCTCCCGTCACAGCGCCAGGGCGTGTGCGGCCCGGTGCGCTTCCTCGATTGCCCGGTCCTTGCGTTCCTCGTTTATGGCGAGGCCTTCGGCGTAGACGAATTCGACGTCGGCCATGCCGAGAAAGCCGAGGAAGTTGCGCACGTAGTCGGTCTGGGTGTCCAGCGGCGTGCCGGTGTAGACCCCGCCGCGGGCGGCGAACACGAACACCCGCTTGCCGGCGAGCAGGCCTTCGGGCCCCTGCTCCGTGTAACGGAACGTGATGCCGGAGCGGGCGACGTGATCGAAGTAGGCCTTCAGCGTCGACGGGATGCCGAAGTTGTACATCGGCAGACCGAGGACGATGGCGTCGGCCCGGACCAGTTCGTCGATCAGCGCGTCCGAGTAGGCCACGGCCTCGACCTGGGACGGCGTTCGCTCGGCGGCGGCGGTCACGAAGGCGCCGAAGCGCTCCGCGGTGAGGTGCGGGACCGGGTCCGTGGTGAGGTTCCGAACGATGACCTCGCCGTCGGGGTTGGCGATGCGCCAGCGCTCGACGAAGGCATCCGCGAGGCGGCTCGACTGGCCGTCGCGGAACAGGCTGGTCTTGATCTGCAGCAGCGTCTTCATGGGAATCTCCGGTTGGTGGTCGAACGGACGCATTGAACGGTTTATCAGATTGATAAAAAAGAGCATTATTTCGCCTTTCTGGATCAGAAAAACTGATTTATGAGTTCCCTGACTCCGCATGTCTCGCTTGAGCAATGGCGCGCCCTGGTGGCGGTCGTGGACGCCGGTGGCTACGCCCAGGCGGCCGCCGCCCTGCACAAGAGCCAGTCTGCGGTCACCTACGCGGTGCAGAAGATCGAATCGCAGCTTGGCGTCGCGGCGTTCACCATCGAAGGGCGCCGCGCGGTACTCACCGCGACCGGGCAGATGCTGTATCGACGCGGCCGCGCGCTGGTCGAGGAGGCGGCGGAGCTGGAGCGCGCCGCGCGCACGCTGTCCGCGGGCTGGGAGGCCGAGATCTGGCTCGCCGTCGAGGTGCTGTTCCCCTCCTGGCTGCTGCTCGACTGTCTCGCGCGTTTCGGCGCGGAGAGCCCGGACACGCGCGTCGAGGTGCTCGAGTCCGTGCTCGGCGGCGCCGGCGAGGCGCTGCTCTCCGGGCAGGCGGACGTGGCGATTACGCCCCACGTGCCGCCGGGATTTCTCGGCGATCCGATCATGCGTGTGCGCATGCTGGCGGTGGCGCACCCGGACCACCCGCTGCACGGGCTGGGGCGCCCGGTGACCGAGCGGGATCTGCGCGGGCATCGTCATCTCGTGGTTCGCGACACGGCGTCGACGCGGGATCGCCGCACCACCACGGTGGAGGTGAATCAGCGCTGGACGCTGTCGAACATGTCCACCAGCATCCAGGCGGCGAGCCGCGGCTACGGCTTCGCCTGGCTGCCGGAAGAACGCATCCGTCGCGAGCTCGACCAGGGCCTGCTGGCACCGCTGGCGTTGCGCGAGGGCGCTGAGCGCTTGCTCGAGCTCTACCTGGCCGTCGCCGATGCCGACTTCATCGGTCCCGGCGTTCAGCGCCTCGCGCGGATCCTGCGCGACGGGGTGTCCCGGGAGTGTGCGGAAGCGGTGGCCGTCTGAAGCCGGACAAAGGGCTTACATGGCAACGTGCTTAACTATTTGCCGAATCGCATCGAGGAGCGTACAAGAAAGACTGTGACCCGGTTCACACAGTCGAGTCAGGGACGATTCGAGGCGCAGGGCTCCAAGAAGCCCCCGCAGGCCAGGGACGGAAGGCCGCCACCATGGGAAGTCTGCATGCGGGAGACCTTCATGAACGACGAAGAAGGCGTCGTCTACAGTCGGGCCAACGAGAACGCCGCCCGGGTCGTCGCGTACTTCGGGCCGTATCTATTCTGGGGCGCCGTGGGCCTGATCGGCTCCGGTATCCTGCTGCTCGGCTGACGTCGCCGCCGGCTCGGTGGGAGTCGGGCCGGGCACGAAGGCCTCGCGGATGAGCCACTTCAGCGCCTGGTCGTAGTCGGCGAACAGCTCCGCTTCGCGCAGGGCGCAGGTGAGCAGGTAGATGTCGGCGCAGTGCTGGTCTTCGAGATGCTCGTCGATCACCACGGCGACGTTGGCTTTCACGCGCTCCCGGTAGGTCTCGCGGACGAAGTCCTTGAGCGCTTCGATCTCCCGTTCATCGGCTTGCGGCGCGTCCTTCGGCTGGCGCAGGCCACGAAAGTCGAGCAGTTGCGGCAACTCGGGATCGTAGCGGGGGTCTTCGAGGAGTGATGCGCCGAGCCTGGCCAGTTCCTGAAGTACCACGTCGCCACCGCCGTGCACGGTGATGAGTCCCTCGTCGGGATTGATGTGGTATCCCAGCGCCATGGTGTGTCCTGCCTTGGGTACTTCTTCTTATTCGTGACGATTGTAAATATAAGCTCCCCCGCACGCGGACGGTGTGCGCGGGTTCTCATTCAGCCGTCATAGAAGAAGTTCGGATGCAGGCCGAGCAGACGGCGCTCGCGCTCGGACTCGATCCGCTGCGCGGCGGCGGGGTCGACGTGGTTGACCTGCGCGGTTGAACGCACCCTTTGGGCGATGTCGCGGCGTCCGTAGTGAGCCTGGAGAAAGAACCGTCCGCGGTCCTGGGGTCCGGCGGGCAGGCGGCGGTGCCAGACGTCGGAGACGAACAGCGCCACGTCTCCGGCCCGCGCGAGCAGCGGCAGCACGCCGCGGCCTTCCCACGTCAGGTTCGCACCGTGGCGTGAGGGCGGCGGCTGACCGGAGCGATGTGAGCCGGGAATCACCCCGGTGGGACCGCAATCCAGGGTGCAGTCGCGCAGGTAGATGTGCGCGCCGACGGCGAACACCGGATAAGGGATGCGTTCGTCCCAGGGAATCCCGGGCGGGCGCGGCACGTGCGGGCCGGAATCGATGTGCCAGAAGCCACCGCCATGACTGCGCACGGCGCCGGCCGGATTGCGCCAGCAGGTGTTGGCGATGACGTGGCAGTCCTCGCCGAGCAGCGGCTCGATGGCAGCGAGAATCGCGCCGTGGCCGACGGCCCGCTGCGCCAGGGCGCTGCGGTTGAACATCTCGTAGCGGAAGTCCTGATCCTCCTCGATGCTGCGCTCCTTGGAGCGGCCGTCGGGAGGATGGCTGTGGTAGACGGCGTCGATCTCGGCGGCCAACGCGGCGATCTCGACCGCGTCGAAGACGTTCTCCAGCACCGCCCAGCCGTCACGCTCGAGCTGCGCCGCAGCGGCGCCGCCGGGCTCGCGGCGAAGGCGCAGATAGCCGTGATCCCGGGTCAGCATTTGCGCTGGCCTCCCCTCACTACGTAACCTGCCGCAACAGTGTGCTGCGCCACTGGATTTGAGTGGCGCAGTACAATAGCCCATCCGGGCGCGAGCGGGGAAGCAAGGCATGCGCATCATCGTCTACGGCGCCGGCGGCATCGGCGGTACGATCGGCGCGCGTCTGTTCCAGCAGGGTGTCGACGTGGTGCTCATTGCCCGTGGCGAGCACGGTCGGGTGATCGCCCGGGACGGCCTGTCGCTGGCGGCGCCCGACGGTAGCGTGACCCTGCCGATTCCGGTGGTCAGTCATCCCCGGGAACTCGCTGTGCGCTCCGACGACATGATCGTGCTGGCCATGAAGTCCCAGCACACGCTGGCGGCGCTGGAGGATCTGCAGGCGCTGGCGCCCGCCGACGTCGGCATCGTCTGCGCTCAGAACGGGGTGGCCAACGAACGCATGGCGCTGCGCCGCTTCCCGCGGGTTTACGGCATGCTCGTGCATCTCCCGGCACTGCACCTCGAGCCGGGCCGGGTGGTCACTCACGCGGTCGGCCGCGGTGGCATTCTCGACACCGGACGCTATCCCCACGGCGTCGATGAAGCCGGCCGCGCACTGACCGAAGCGCTGGAGCGTGCCGGATTCAGCGCTGCGCCGGACCCCGCGGTGATGCGACTCAAGTACGCCAAGCTGCTGATGAATCTCAACAACGCGCTGCAGGCGGCCACCGAGATGCGCGGCGAGGCGAAGGAAATTTCCCGACGACTCAAGCGCGAAGCGCTGGCCTGCTTCGACGCCGCCGGCATCGACTGCGCCACGGTCGAGGAGGTCCAGGCGCGGCACGAGGGCACTTACCGGCTCGGTGAGGTGCCCGGTCAGCCGCGCGGCGGCGGCTCGTCCTGGCAGAGTCTGGTGCGCGGCACGGGCAACATCGAGACCGACTACCTGAACGGCGAGATCGTGCTGCTCGGTCGACTGCACGGTGTGCCGACGCCGGCGAACGCGGTGTGTCAGCGCCTGGCGTGGCGCATGGTCAACCAGGGCCTGACACCGGGGGCCATCGCTGCGGCGGAGGTCATGGCGCTGATCGAAGCGGAGATGGAATCGTGAGCGACAGCTACCACTATTTCCGGATCCGGGCGGATGCTCGCGACGCGACGCAGCTGCTGCCGCGCCTGCTGGCACGCACGCAGCCGGCCTGGGCGGAGTCGGGCGCCGGGTGCTGGGGGATCTGGCAGGGCCTGTTCGGTATCAGTTCCAATGAGCTCCTGGTCATGGCCGCGGCACCGGGCTCCCGGTCCCTGGCTGCGCTGGCCGAAGACCTGCCGGAGACGGCCGTGCTGGAGGATACCCTGGCACTCGAAGCCACGGTCCGACCGGAGCGCATCGCCCCGCCGCCCGAGGCGGGTCTGTTCGTGTTCCGTTTCTTCGATGTGCGGCTCGAGGACTGCGACGAGATCGTGGCGTTGTCCCTGCAGGCCTGGGAGACCTTCGAGACCAGTGAGGCCTACCGCTCGCGGCCCCTGGGCCTGTTCCGTCCACCGGCGGACGACGCGCAGTGGCCGCTCGGGCGGATGCTGCTGGTGACCTGGTACGACGGTTTCGACTCCTGGCAGACCTCGCGGACGCCGGCTCCGGAGGCGCGGGAAAACTTCCGCCGGCGCCATGCGCTGACCGGCGGCACGGTGGCCTACGCGGTGCGCCGCGTGGCGGGTTGAGTCAGTCGTGGTGGTTGGTGAGATCGCCGAGGGCGAGATACGGCGAGGCGTCGAGATCTTCGGCGTCCATCATCGCGGCGACCCGCTGCAGAGCGCTGAGAATCTGTGACTGCTCCCAGTCCTTGAGCTGCTCGAAGCGCACGCTGAAAGCCTCCTGCAGTGGCGTCGGGGCGCTTTCCATGGCCTGGCGACCGGCGTCGGTAAGCAGCGCGTGCACCACCCGTCGATCCTTGTCGCTGCGCTGACGCGAGACGTAGCTGCGACTCTCCAGCCGATCGATGATCGTCGTGACGGTGGCCTGGCTCAGACTCACTTCGCTGGACAGCCGCGAGATCGCCACCGCGCCGAGATCACGTATCGCCTGCAGCACCAGCAGCTGGGGCGCGGTGAGGCCGGCCGTCTTGGTGAGCTGGCGTGAGTGCAGATCGGTCGCCCGGATGATCTTGCGGATTGCGATCAGGACGTCTTCTTTGGCTGCCAAGGAGGTCTCGCTGTCTCGATGACGCGCGGCGGCGGTGGTAGGCATCTTAGCGTACCGGCGCCGGCGTACTGTATTGCGGCTCGACTCGGGTTTGCTTCGATCCGCGAGCTTTCCTTTCGAGCCATTCGTCACATTGGTTGCGTTTTTTCGAAGATCTGTGTGGGTCTGTGCCATATCTGTACCGGTCTAGCGCCTGTTTTCCGGGATAGTCGGGTCAGCCCGCATTCATTTCGGGTCTGGCCATTGAAGTATTTATTTAGTCCTCTAAAATATACGACTCTAATGACATTCGCAAAGCGTGGTCCGTCGGCAGAGTCAGAAGAAGGCAAAGCCCGAGGAACACGAGGAACAGGAAAACCTCAGGGAATATGAGTCCAGGCAACACGAACACGGCAGAACAGCTATCGGCCCCGGTGCAGGACGTGGTCCTGCGGGTTCCGACGGCAGATGACGGTCCGGCGCTGTTCGGGCTGATCGCCGCCTGTCCGCCCCTCGATCAGAACTCGCGCTACTGCAACCTGCTGCAGGTCAACCACTTCGCGCAGACCGCGGTGGTGGCGGAGCTCGATGGTGACATCGTCGGTTCGATCACCGGCTATCTGAAGCCGGACGATCCGGCCACTCTGTTCATCTGGCAGGTGGCCGTGGACGAGCGCGCCCGCGGGCGCAGGCTCGCCACCCGCATGATGGACGCGATCGTCGACCGGCGAGCGTGCGCCGGGGTGCGGTACATGGAAACCACGATCGATCCGGACAATGCCGCAAGCTGGCGCGCGTTCGAGAAGTTTGCGGATGCCCGCGACGCGGCGTCCGAGCAGTCGCTGCTGTTCGAGCGGGATCGGCACTTCGACGGCGTGCACGGCGACGAGGTGCTGCTGCGCATCGGGCCGTTCCGCGGGCGCTGAGATCAGACAGCTATGGGTCCGGTGCCTGCGCGTTCGGCGCGGAGCTTCGGGCCTCCAACTCACCTACAAGAGAGAATCATGAGCGTATTCGACAGACTGGAATCTTCCGTACAGAGCTATGCCCGATCGATCCCCCGGGTGTTCACCAAAGGCAAGGGGTCGTACGTCTACGACAACGAGGGCAACGCGTATCTGGATTTCCTCTGCGGCGCCGGCTCGCTCAACTACGGCCACAATCATCCGTTTCTGAAGCAGAAGCTGATCGACTACATCTCCGTTGACGGCATCACCCACTCGCTGGATCTGCACACCGAAGCCAAGGGGCGCTTCCTGGAAGCGCTGGACCGCTACATTCTCCAGCCGCGGGGGCTCGAGTACCGGGTGCAGTTCCCGGGGCCGACCGGAACCAACGCCGTCGAGGCGGCGCTGAAGATCGCGCGTAAGGTCACCGGACGCGAAACCGTGGTCAGCTTCACCAACGGTTTCCATGGGGTGTCCCTCGGTGCTCTGGCGGTATCGGGCAACACCTTCCAGCGGGGCGCGGCGGGCGTTTCATTGTCCGGCACGTTCCGCGTTCCCTACGCGGGCTACCTCGGCGACGAGATGGACACCCTGGATTACCTGGAGAAATTAATCGACGACCCCAGCTCGGGTCTGGCTCTGCCGGCCGCTGTGATCGTCGAGGCGGTGCAGGGCGAAGGCGGTCTCAACGCCGCGAGCGAACAGTGGCTCAAGCGTCTCGAGAAGATCTGCCGCCAGCGCGAGATCCTGCTGATCGTAGACGACATCCAGGCCGGTTGCGGTCGCACTGGGACCTTCTTCAGTTTCGAGCCCGCCGGCATCAAGCCCGACATCGTCACGCTGTCGAAATCGATCGGCGGAATGGGTCTGCCACTGGCGGTGACCCTGATCCGACCGGATCTCGACGAGTGGGAGCCCGGCGAGCACAACGGCACGTTTCGCGGCAACAACCACGCTTTCGTCACCGCGGTCGCGGCGATCGAGCATTTCTGGAAGGATGAGACGTTCGAGAACGAGATCCAGGCCAAGGCCGCCGTGGTGAGCGAGCGTCTGTCCAAGCTGGCGCGGCGGCACAAGCTCGAACTGCGCGGACGCGGCCTGATGCAGGGCCTGATGATGCCGAACGGCGAGGTCGCCGGTCGGGTCACCGCACAGGCGCTCGAACACGGACTTATCATCGAAACCGCGGGCCCGGAAGACGAGGTCGTGAAGCTGTTCTGCCCGCTCACCATCGAGCGTGCCGATCTCGAGAAGGGGCTCGATATCATCGAGAATGCCATCGACAACGCCATGGGGCGCAGACTGAAAGAGGTATCCTGATCATGTTCATCCGAAAACTCAGCGAAGCTCAGGGAACGGCACGCCAGATCAGAAGCGACAACTGGGATAGCGTGCGCATGCTGTTGGCCAACGACGACATGGGGTTCTCGTTCCACATCACCACCCTCTACGCCGGCACCGAAACGCATATGTGGTACAAGAACCACTTCGAGTCGGTCTACTGCATCAGCGGCCGCGCCGAGATCGAGGACAAGGCGACCGGCGAGAAGCACGTGATAGAACCCGGCACCATGTACGCCCTCAACAACCACGACAAACACGTGCTGCGCGTGCAGGAGGAGTTCGTCTGCGCCTGCGTGTTCACGCCACCGCTCAAGGGTACCGAGGTGCACGACAAGGACGGCGCCTACGGGCTCGACGCAGCCGAAGTCCGGGACTGAGGGACAGGCACGACAAGATCATCGATACCCCAGGAACAAAGAGCGAAAGCATAAGGAAGAAGTTGAAGTCGGTAGTCATGAGCGATCACAGGGAGAGTAACAGGAAGCTGCTGGAACACACCGTGGAGAAAATCGGCGGTACGTCGATGTCGCGGGTCAACGAACTGATGAGTTCCGTGCTCGTCGGCAACCTCCGGGGCCGGGAGCTGTACCAGCGGGTTTTCGTCGTTTCGGCCTATGCCGGCGTCACGGACATGCTGCTCGAGCACAAACATTCGGGCGACCCGGGCGTGTACGCGCTGTTCAATGAGCAGGAGGTCGACGGGCTCTGGGAACGGGCGCTGGAGAAGACCCTCGGGCATATGCGCGAGCTCAACGCGACCATCTTCGACCACGACGAAGACTGCCATACGGCCAACGACTTCATCACCACGCGGGTCTCCGAGGTGCGCAAGCGCCTCGAAGAGCTGCAGAATCTCTGCTCCTCCGGACACTTCCACCTCGACGCCCACCTCAACACGGTTCGCGAGATGCTGGCTTCCCTGGGCGAGGTCCACAGTGCCCACAACACAGCCCTGCTGATGCGCCGTCACGGCGTCAATGCCCGCTTCGCCGACCTCTCGGGGTGGGGCGAGACGGAGTCCCTGCCGCTCGAGGAGTTCCTGGCGCAGAAGATCGGCGAGTTCGATCTGGAAAGTGAACTGCCGATCTGCACCGGCTACGCGAAGTGCTCGGAAGGTCTGATGAACACTTACGACCGCGGCTACAGCGAGATCACCTTCAGTCGGCTGGCGGCGGTGAGCCGGGCACGCGAGGCAATCATCCACAAGGAGTACCACCTGTGCAGCGCCGATCCGAAGATCGTCGGCGTTGACAAGGCGGTGGCGATCGGTCGCACCAACTACGACGTTGCCGACCAGCTCTCGGTTCTCGGCATGGAAGCCATTCACCCGGGCGCGGCGCAGTGTCTGCGCCGCGCGGCGATACCGCTGCGCGTGCGGCACAGCTTCGAGCCGCACCACTCGGGTACTCTGATCGAGGCCGACTACGAGTCCAGGCAGCCCCGGGTGGAGATCATCGCCGGGCGCCGCGGCGTCTACGCGGTGGAGTTCTTCAGCCACGACATCGTCGACCGGGCCGGCCATGCGTTCGGCATTCAGAAGATTCTCGACCGCTTCAAGTTGCGCACGGTCACCCGGGAGAGCAACGCCAACTCCATTACGTACTACCTCGCAACCACGCTGAAGAACGCCAAGCGCATCGAGCGTGACCTCGAGGAAGCCTTCCCCAACGCTACCGTGACGGTGCGCCGGGTCGCCATCGTGGCCGCGGTGGGGAGCAATCTGGACGTTTCCGGCCTGCTGTCGACGTGCGTTTCGGCCCTGGCAGATGCGAACATCAACGTGCTCGCCGCGCACCAGTCCATGCGTGCCGTCGACATCAAGTTCGTGGTCGACGAAAGCGACCTCAAGGCCGCGACCGTCGCCCTTCACGAACGCGCCGTGGAGAGCATAGACGGCTACTCCGCCCGGGCCGCCCGGGCTGCCCGGGTCGCCTGACGCCTCACCGCGAGGCCGCTCCTCCGCCGCAGCACCTGCCGCCGGGTGGGCATCGGCCCACGCCGGCCACCCCGCAGGCCGACCTCCGGCGGGCTCGCCGCCCGCCCGTTCCTGACGCCGCCGCCCGTGCGCCGGAAACTATATTTTCCGGCCGGGCTTGCAATGCCCTTGCCTGCCCCAATTCTGCGCTCGCCTCTCTGATGGAAGTTCCGATTCCGGGGCTTCCTGGTTGACGTCTGCTTAAGGAGCAACGCGATGAAACTCAAGCCTCTGCACGATCGGGTGCTGATCCGGCCGGTGGAAGAAGACGACCGCTCGCCGGGCGGTATCGTCATCCCCGATAAGGCGAAAGAGAAGCCGCAGCGTGGTGAGGTGCTCGCCACCGGCCCGGGTGAGGCCGTGAACGACGGCAAGGTACGAGCGCTGGCCGTGAAGGCCGGGGACCGGGTGCTCTACGGCAAGTACGGCGGCAGCGAAGTCACCATCGACGGCGAGAAGCTCGTGGTTCTGAAAGAATCCGACATCCTCGCAATCGTCAACGACAAGTAGGATCCGGTCATGACGGCGAAGAAGATTCTGTTCGATGAGTCGGCCCGCAAGCGTCTGGCGCGTGGCGTCGACGTGCTGGCCAATGCGGTGAAGGTGACCCTCGGACCGAAGGGTCGCAACGTGGTGATCAACAAGAGCTGGGGAGCGCCGCTGGTGACCAAGGACGGTGTCACCGTGGCCAAGGAGATCGAGCTCCAGGGCAAGTTTGAGAACATGGGCGCCCAGCTGGTGAAGCAGGTGGCGAGCCGGACGGCGGACGAAGCCGGCGACGGCACCACCACGGCCACGGTGATCGCCCAGGCCATTACCCGGGAGGGGCTCAAAGTGGTCAGCGCCGGGCTCAACCCGATGGACCTCAAGCGCGGCATCGACGCCGGCGTGAAGGCCGTCGTGGCGGAGCTCGACAAGCTGGCAACGCCCTGCTCCGACTCGAAGTCGATCGCCCAGGTGGCCTCGATCTCCGCCAACTCGGATCGCGCCATTGGCGAGATCCTGGCCGACGCCATGGCCAAGGTGGGCAGGGAGGGCGTCATCACCGTGGAGGACGGCTCCGGTCTCGAGGACGTCCTCGAGGTCGTGGAAGGCATGCAGTTCGACCGCGGCTACCTGTCGCCGTACTTCGTCACCAACACCGACCGCCACGTCGCCGAGCTGGCCGAGCCCTACGTGCTGCTGCGCGACAAGAAGATCAGCAGCCTGCGCGAACTGCTGCCGGTGCTCGAGGCGGTGTCCCGTTCCGGTCGGCCTCTGCTGGTGATCGCCGAAGACATTGAGGGCGAAGCGCTCGCCACCCTGGTGGTGAACAAGCTGCGCGGGATCCTGAACGTCGCGGCCTGCAAAGCGCCCGGATTCGGCGATCGCCGCAAGGCCATGCTCCAGGACATGGCGGTGCTCACCGGCGGCAAGGTGATTTCCGACGACCTCGGTCTGGCCCTGGACAGGATCACCCTGGACGATCTCGGCACCGCCAAGCGGGTGGAGCTGACCAAGGAACACACGACCATCGTCGGCGGCGCCGGCGACCATAGCGCCATCGACGCCCGGGTGGGTCAGATCAGGAAGGAGATCGAAGACACGACCTCCGACTACGATCGCGAGAAGCTCCAGGAGCGTCTCGCCAAACTCGCCGGCGGTGTCGCCGTGATCAAGGTCGGCGCCGCCACCGAGATCGCCATGAAGGAGAAGAAGGCGCGCATCGACGACGCCCTGCATGCGACCCGGGCGGCCGTGGAGGAAGGCGTGGTCCCCGGTGGCGGGGTCGCCCTGCTGCGGGCCGGCAAGGTCCTGGCCGGGCTCAAGGTGGCAAACGAAGACCAGCGCGCGGGCGTGGCGATCCTGTCCCGGGCCATTCAGGAGCCGCTGCGCCAGATCGTCGCCAATGCGGGCGCTGAGCCGTCGGTGGTGGTGGACAAGGTGCTGGCCGGCAAAGGCAACCACGGCTTCGATGCCGCGACCGGCAAGTACGGCGATCTGGTGAAGCTCGGCATCATCGATCCCAGTAAGGTGGTGCGTCTGGCGCTGCAGAATGCGGCAAGCGTAGCTGGACTGCTGCTCACCACCGAAGCCCTGGTGTCCGATGCGCCGGAGAAGCCGGCGTCGGGCCACGGCCACGGCCACAGCCACAGCCACGACAGCGGCGACGACTTCTGAGCGAAGCGAGCGGCGGGAGCGCTCACCAGCCTCCCGCCGGTTTCGTCAGCCGGAGCGACCCGTTGTCCGGCGGGGCTGAACGTCCCCTGGTTCGGCAAGAATCACGAGAGGCAGGGATGCCTGGAGCGAAAACGCCAGCCAGTTGGCTGTGCCGAGCAGCTTGAAGCCGTCTTCGAGCAGGTAGCTGTGCCAGGGCGATGCTTCTGGCAGGAAGTCGATGGACAGCGAGAGGGCAAAGCAGACCAGCGCTGTCAGAAGAAAGAACGCACTCGTGTCCGGATAGAGCCTGCGGAACCGCACGACTATCAGGAACAGCAGCACCCCGTAGACCGCGAACAGCACTCGTTCAGACGCGTTGAAGAAGCGCGGGAGGACGAACTCGTGGAGCATGAACAGGTCGTCGAGCATCAGTGCGGAGGACAGCAGGCCCAGCATCAGCAGGAAACGTATTGCGGGCCCGCGACGGCCCTGGTGGAGACCGAGCAGCGCGACGGCGAGAGGAACGGTAGCGGAGGCGCACCAGAGCAGGACGCCGATGTTCGAGATCATGCCGATCCAGGGTGGCAGATGCGCCACCGCAGCAATGTCCCGCGTGAACTCGGAGATCGGCCGATCCGTCAGATGGCTGCCAAGTACCGCGGCGGCCAGGGCGACAGCGGGCAGCCCCCAGCAGACCAGCAACACCGTGGCACCGGGTGGCAGGAAGGCTCTGGCTGCTTGCTCCACGAGTTTGCTCACGCTGCATACCCAGTGGGGGTGATTCCGTCAGGCCGTCGTTTCTCTCACCACGTCGCGGGCAGTCGGACCACTCCGCGCAACGTGATGGTCGGCTTCCACTCCGGCGCGTCCAGCTCCGTCAGCTCCAGGTTCGGCAGCCGTGCGAACAGGGCTGCCAATGCCTCTGCCGCTTCCAGGCGCGCCAGCTGGGCGCCCAGGCAGTGGTGGATACCGCCACCGAAGGACAGGGGCTTCACGTTGGCGCGGCGGACATCGAGTTCGTCGGGTCGTTCGAACACCGCGGGATCGCGATTCGCCGCGGCCAGAATGGTGATCACGCTGCGACCGTGCGGCAGCGCCACGCCGGCGATCTCGGCATCCTCCAAGGCGTTGCGCGCCGACAGCTGTACCGAACTGTCGTAGCGCAGGAACTCCTCCACCGCCCCCGGCATCAGCGCGGGGTCGGCGCGCAGCGCGTCGAGCTGGTCGCGGTTCCGGTACAGGGCCAGCAGGGCGTTGCCGAGCAGGTTCACCGTGGTCTCGTGGCCGGCGGCGAACAGCAGCGCGATGTTCGACGTGAGGTCGTCGCGGCTCAGCTTGCCGTGCTCGGTCTCGCTCTGCACCAGCGCGGTGATGAGGTCGTCCTGGGGACGTCGCCGACGCTGGTCGCAGAGGTCGGCGAAGTACGCCTGTGACTCGCTGGTGCTGCGGTTGGCGTCCTCGAGCTCCTGCGCCGTCATCGGGCTCGGATCGATCAGGCGTCCGGAGATGCGCGTACCCTTGACGAACTGCTGCCGGTCCGCCTCGGGAATGCCGAGCATGTCGCAGATCACGATTACCGGCAGCGGGTGATTGAACAGCGCCCGCAGATCGCCTCCTCCTCGCTCGACGAAGCCGTCGATGAGCTCGTGGGCGATCGCGCGGATGCGATCGCGCATGGCGCCGACCCGACGCGCGTCGAACGCCTTCACTACCAGGCCACGCAGCCGGGTGTGATCCGGCGGATTCTTCAGCAGCATGGTCCGGGCCAGATTCGCCACCGCCGGATTGCGCAGATGCGCCTCGCGTTCCTCGTCGGAAAGGCCGGAGAACGGCAGGTGCCCCAGACGGCGGTCACGCAGTACCGTCTGCACGTCCGCGTAGCGGGTCAACACGACCATGTTGGCGTCGGGCAGTTCCAGCACCGGGTTCGATTCGCGCAGCGCCCGGTACATGGGATACGGGTCCGCGATTATCTCCGGAGAGAAGATCGACTCCAGGCTGAAAGCACCGTTGGCGGGCTGACTGCTGGCTGTGGACATGGCACCGCTACTCGACTTGGCACATCTCGATGATAGGCCAATCGGGGACCCCGGGTCCGGGCGAGGTCAGCAGTCTGCCCGGATCCTGGCGTCGAGTTCCGCTTCGCGGCGCTCCAGCAGCGCCGCGCGGCGCACCGAGTAGCCCTTGCGGCGTTCGTCCCGGAGTGCGTCGAGCCGCGCACGGGCATTGCGGCAGCGCTCGATCCGGTTCCGCTGCCGGCGCGCGGATTCGACCCGGGCCTGTCGTTGCGCCCGGTCCCGGGCGCGCAGCCGCTCCTGCCGTTCGCGCTGCAGAACGTCGAGTCGACGCCGCTCGGCCGCGCCGAGGGGTACGATCCTGACTGTCTGCAGCGCGTCGAGGTCGACCCGCCTGGCGCTGCCGACCGCCCCGCAGGGAAACTGGCTGAACCAGGGAATGCCGCGTTCACCCTCGCAGCGGTAGATGGCGCTGCGCGCCGGCGTGCTGCCGGTCGCCCGGGCATCGCCGGTCGGTGCGGCGCCGAGCGCGCTGGCGCTGGCCAACGCGGTGCTCAGCAGCAGGGTGGATGGCAGGAAGGACGGCAGCCGCATGGCACCATCCTGCACGCCGGGGCCGAGCGTCCCCAGGCGATGGTGGCGCGGCGTCGGGTGAGCCGACGCCGCTGTCGTTACTGCGCCGCCAGCCAGTCGTCGTCGGAGCCTTCGTTGATGCCCTCGAACATGAAGGTGGACAGATAGCGCTCGCCGGTGTCCGGCAGCATCACGCAGAACACGCTGCCGGGCTTGGCCTTCTCGGCCACCGGGATCGCGGCGGCCAGGGTCGACCCGCCCGACACGCCGGCGAAGATGCCTTCCTTCTGAGCCAGATGCAGCGCCATCTCCTTGCCGGCCTCCTGGCTTACCGGAACGATCTCGTCAGGAATGCTGCGGTCCAGTACCTTGGGAATGAAGTCCGGGGTCCAGCCCTGGATCATGTGCGGGTGCCACTCCTTGCCCGCCAGCAGAGAGGCCTGTTCGGGCTCGGCGGCGACGATCCGGATGTCCGGCCGCGCGGCCTTGAGCACGCGCCCGGCGCCGCTCAGGGTGCCGCCGGTGCCCCAGCCGGTGACCCAGTAGTCGAGCCGGCGGCCGGCGAAGTCCTCGAGGATCTCAGGACCGGTGGTGGATGCGTGATAGGCGGGATTGGCAGGGTTCTCGAACTGCCGGGCCAGGAACCAGCCATGCTGTTCGGCGATTTCCTCAGCGCGTTTCACCATGCCGGTACCGCGCTCCGCCGCCGGGGTCAGGATCACCTTGGCGCCGAGCGCGCGCATGATCTTGCGCCGTTCGATGGAGAACGTTTCCACCATGGTCGCCACGAACGGGTGTCCGGTGGCCGCGCACACCATGGCCAGCGCGATGCCGGTGTTGCCGGAGGTGGCTTCCACCACGGTCTGGCCGGGCTTCAGGGCGCCGGAGTCGTGGGCGTCCTTGATGATGGCGTAGGCCAGCCGGTCCTTTACCGACGACAGCGGGTTGAACGCCTCGACCTTGACGTACATCTCCACATGGTCGGGGCCGGTACGGTGGAGCCGCACGATCGGGGTGCGGCCGATGGTCTGCAGAATGTTGTCGTAGATCATGAGATTGCTCCGCTTACGCTTTCTGGGAATATCCGAAACGAGTGGCAACGTCTCAGTCGAGTCGACGCGCCAGCGCGTCTGTCGCCTCCTGCATGGCGGGCCGGGCGGCGGCGACGGCGTCCTGCATGCCGAAGAATCCGTGAATCAGGCCGTCGTACCGGGTCAGGGTGACGGCGGCGCCCGCGCCTTCCAGCGCTCGTGCGTACGCCTCTCCTTCGTCGCGCAACGGGTCGAACTCGGCGGTCTGGACCAGCGCCGGCGGCAGTCCTGCCAGTGAGTCTGCGGCCAGCGGTGCCGCATAGGGTTCGCTTCGCTGCTTCAGGTCCGGCACGTACTGATCCCAGAACCACTCCATGCCGCGGCGGCTGAGCAGGTAGCCGGTACCGTTATCGCGATACGAGGCGGTAGCGAAGTCAGCGGCGGTGACCGGGTAGATGAGCAGCTGGAAACACAGCGCCGGGCCGCCCCGGTCCCGGGCCATCAGCGCCACCGCGGCGGCCAGATTGGCGCCGGCGCTGTCGCCGCCCACGGCGATGCGGTCCGGATCCACGCCGAGTTCTCCTGCATGTTCGGCGACCCAGCGGGTGGCGGCGTAGCAGTCTTCGGCCGCGCCCGGGTAGGTGGTCTCCGGAGCCCGCCGGTAGTCCACGGCAATCACCGTGACGCCTGCGCCGCGACACAGTCGTCGGCAGGTCTCGTCGTGGCTGTCGAGATCGCCGATCACCCAGCCGCCGCCGTGAAAATACACCAGCGCGCCGCGTCGGGCGGGAGCCGCTGGCCGGTACAGACGCAGCGGCAGATCTTCGTCGGGTCCGGGAATGGTGCGGTCCTGCACCTCACCCACCGGCGTCGGTACGTCCGGCGGGGGTGTCAGCTGCAGGTTCCGCGCTTCCTCCGGGGTGAGGTCGGCAATGTCCTGCATGCCCAGGCTCTCGAGCAGATCAAGAAGGTTCCTGGTATCGGTATCCAGAGGCACTGGCCGTCTCCCCGATGGTTGGGAGCGCAACCATAACGCACGGCCGGTGCAGGCGGAAGCGGGGCCCTCTTGGCCCCCTCAGCCGCGCGGTATCCGGCCCATCAGGTAGAACTCCTCATTGGGCGTCATGTCGGTGAGGTGCGCCATGCGGTTGGACAGCGCGAACAGTCCGGTGATGGCGCCGATGTCCCAGATGTCCTCGTCGGCAAAGCCGGCTTCGCGCAGGGCCTCGAGGTCTGCGTTGCCCACGCTCTGCGGCCGCGTGGCAAGGGTTACGGCGAAATCGAGCATGGTACGCTGGCGGGCGGAGATCTCAGCGCTGCGGTAGTTGCTCGCAAGCTGATCGGCGATGCGCGGGTTCTTGGCGTAGATGCGCAGGATGGCGCCGTGGGCGATCACGCAGTAGCTGCAGTCGTTGGCGGCGCTGGTGGCCACCACGATCATTTCCCGTTCCGCCTTGGTGAGGCCGCCGCTACGGTTCATCAGCGCGTCGTGGTAGGCGAAGAACGCGCGGAACTCGTCGGGCCGGTGCGCCAGGGTCAGGAACACGTTGGGCACGAATCCCGACTTCTCCTGAACCTCCCCGATGCGCTGGCGCACGTCGTCGGGCAGCTCGGCAAGCTCGGGAACGGGAAAGCGGCTTGGGGGTTTCATGGCACAGGCTCCTCAATCGATCCGCCCCGGGGGCAGATGGGAACCCCAGAACAGGCTGTTGTACTTGCGCAGGACGCGCAGCACCTCGTCCTGGGGGATGGCTTTCAGGGTGCCGCGACTGCTGCTCACGGCGGTGGCCGTGAACAGAGCGTTGTAGACCGCTTCCTCAGTGGCTTCGGCGGTGGCGGCGAACAGCGGCGACATGGCGGCGTTGACCAGCGAGGGCGCGTCCACCGGCTTCTCGGAGTGACGCGGCCGGCGCACCCTGGGATGCGTGGAGAAGGCGATGACGTAGTCGCCCGAGCCGTTGTGGGCAAACGAACCGGTGCGGGCAAGACCCATGATCGCGCGGCGCGACAGGCGGTCCAGATTGCGCGACTCGAGCGGCGCGTCTGTGGCGAGCACGATCATGATCGAGCCGTCCTCGCGGTCGTCGGCGGGCGTTCTCCAGTCGAGCGCATGCTGGTAGGGGAACTGGTTCAGCTCGCGGCCGACCGGAGCGCTGTTGACGGTCAGGTTGCCGCCGAAGTTGGTCTGCACGAGCACGCCGATGGTCCAGCCGCCGAGGCTGGGTGGCAGCTTCCGCGAACTGCTGCCTATGCCCCCTTTCCAGCCGAAGGCCTGGGTGCCGGTGCCGGCGCCGATGGAGCCCTCCAGTACCGGCCCGTCGTGGGCACCGTTGAGCGCCTCGTAGACGTGATTCAGTCCCACCGGATCGGCCCACATGTTGCTCACCTGGGAGTCGTTGGTCTCGCCCACCACCGGGTTGATGGTGTGCTCGCCCATGCCGGGCTGGTCGTACATCCAGGCGACCAGCCCCTGCGCCGCGCGCCACACGCACAGGGTGCAGGTGAGCAGGATGGGGGTCTCGATCTCGCCGAACTCCTGCACCTGGGTGGTGCCGATGATCTTGCCGTAGCCGTTGCCGACGTGAATCCAGGCCGGCACCGGATGGGTGTAGAGATTGCCGGGGGCGGGAATGATGGCGGTGACGCCGGTGCGGATGTCGTCACCCTGAATGATGGTGGAGTGGCCGACCTTGACGCCAGCGACGTCGGTGATCGCGTTGTACTCGCCGGTGGGAAAGACCCCCACCGCGATGCCGAGGTCGCGTACCCGCTCCCCCGCTGCCGTCGGTGCGACCAGCACCGTCGTCAGGAGCAGCGCGAGCGCGGACCGCCCGAACACCCGTACAACCATAGCCCACCGTCGCCGTCCGATTCGGCGCCAAGGATGGCACAGGGTCAGGGCGCCTGTCCGCAGTCCGATCAGCCGGCTTCTTCCTCCAGGACCAGCCACCAGGCACCGATGCCCAGTGCCAGCGCGCCGACGACCAGGGCGCCGTCGTTCCAGGTGCCGGGCGCCTGGGCGCCGATTGCCGTGATCAGGGCAGTCACGGCCGGCCGTGCGGAGTTCAGGCCCACGATCACGCCGACGCCGGCGCCGGCGCCTAGCACCAGGCGGCGCCAGAACTGGCGGCGGCGGATGCGGGCGATCACCCGTTCGGCGACGTCCGGTGCCGGCGATCGCGCCTGGTCGGCGGCGAAGGCTTCACGCAGGAGGATGTCCAGCGGGTCGCGATCCGGTTCAGTCATGATCGACCTCGATGTTGAAACGGCGGCGGATTTTCTCCTTGGCGCGGTGGATCTGCGACTTCACCGTGCCCACCGACGCGCCCAGCATGTCGGCGATGTCGCCGGCACTCAAGCCCGCTCCGTAGCTGAGGATCAGCAGGTCGCGTTCTTCGGCGGAGACCGCGGCGAGCAGGCGCTCCAGATCCGGCACCTCTTCGGCGAGCGGCGGTCCCGTCAGGGCCGCGTCTGCAGCGCCGGCCATGTGGGGATCGTCCAGGGACTGGTCGGCGCCGGGCCGACGCCGCCGGTGCTGCAGAAACACGTTGTAGGCGAGCTTGGACAACCAGCCGCCGAAAGCGCCCCGGCCCTGAAAGCTGCCGAGCTTGCGCCACGCGCGCAGAAACGTCTCCTGGCACAGTTCTTCGGCCGTGCCCGGATCCCGGGTGAAGCGCCGCAGCAGATGGAAGATGCGTTTCTCGTGGCGTCGCATGAGCGTTTCGAAGGCGTCACTGTCGCCCAGCGTCGCCGCCTGGCTGACCAGCATTTCGTCACTCGGCTCCACCGCGCGATTCGGCTCAACCGGTATTGCGGGAACTGAATCGCCACAGGGCCAGGTAGGCGATACCCAGCATCAGTGGAAACGCGGCCACGCCGAACGCATCCGGTTCGTCGGCCACCAGCGCGAGCGTCCCGAACGCGGCGGCGAGCGCCAGCCACAGCACGCCCTTGCGAAGGTCCCGCTGGCCACCGGTGGCGACGTCGCCGGCCAGCACCTCGAGGACCTCCGGCGTCAGCTCCTGGCCGCGCTCCATGGCCACCCGGACCGTCTGCTGCACCGCCTGTCGGGACCGATAACGGAAAAAGAAATAGCTGCCGATCACCAGCCCGATGGTGAGAAACAGCACGATGGGAACCAGATCTTCCACGCCCGTCTCCTGTTGCCTTTTTGTGGTTCGTACCCGGGTAGATACCCGGTTCGGGCGAAACGGTTGCATCCGCAGCGGGTCAGGGCTCCTCGGTGCCGCCGCCGAACACGACCCGGGCCGGCGCGACGATCAGCGGGTCCGGGGCCGGGGCCGCGTCCGGGTCCTTGTCCGCGTAGTCGAAGCGGTTCAGCACCAGGCGCATGGTGTTCAGCCGCGCCCGCAGCTTGTCCTCGGCCTTGATGATGGTCCAGGGCGCTTCGTCGCTGTCGGTGAGCTGAAAGGTCGATTCCTTGGCGCTGGTGTAGGCGTCCCACTTGCGCTGGGCTTCCAGGTCCACGGGAGACAGCTTCCATTGCTTGAGGGGGTTGGTCTGGCGCTCGCGGAAGCGACGGGCCTGCTCTTCGCGGCTCACCGAGAGATAGATCTTGATCAGGTCGATGCCGCTGGAAACCAGCATTTTCTCGAAGATCGGCGCCTGCCGGGTGAATTCCCAGTATTCCTGCTCGGTGCAGAATCCCATCACCCGCTCGACGCCGGCGCGGTTGTACCAGGAGCGGTCGAAGAACACCATTTCCCCCGACGACGGCAGATGATCGGTGTAGCGCTGGAAGTACCACTGGCCGCGCTCGACGTCCGTCGGCTTCTCCAGGGCAACGACCCGGGCGCCGCGCGGATTGAGGTTTTCCATGAGCCGCTTGATCGTGCTGCCCTTGCCGGCGGCGTCGCGGCCTTCGAACAGCAGCACGACCTTGCGGCCGGTATCCTTGATCCAGTTCTGCAGCTTCACCATCTCGATCTGCAGCCGCAGCTTTTCCCGGTAGTAGTCCTTGATGCCCAGGCGATCGGGATAAGGGTACAGGCCGGTGCTGAAGTAGCGGCGGATGGTGGCGCCGTCTGCGGCGTCGTGGGCCAGGGGTGCCGCGTTGAAGATCGGCTCGTGACTTTCCTCCGGCTCCAGCGTGTCGAGCAGATAGTCATACCAGTCGGTCCCGGTGCTCAAGCGTGCTTCCGTATTTGCAAAGGGGCGTCGAAGCCCGTGATGTCGATGCGAAGTGCCGCCAGTGTACTGCGGGTCTGCCGGGGCGGCGATGCCGTCGCGGCGATGCCGTCGCGGCGACGCCGTGACGCACCTGCCTGGTGCGCGCTTGCACGATTGACTGGCACGGGGTCCCCGGCACCGCGCTAAGTGTCTGATTTGGCGGCGCTGCTGCCCGTTTCGCGGATGGCATGCCGGTTGCTGCGCCTAAAGTGGCAAACTGGGAAGGAGGGCGAGCAGGATGCAGGATCATGATCAGACAGAGTCGAGCCTTTCCCCCTGTCGCGACTCCCCTAATCGCGACGCTGGTACTTCTGGCGTTTTGCGGTTGCTCCACCACTCCTGGCACGCCGCTGCAGCAGGCGCGCAGCGGGGTCATTCGTGAGCTGACCGTGCAGTGCTACTGGCAGAACGAGGGTAAGCGTGCTGTGTTCGGCAGTTACTACGTCCACGCGGCCTGCCGGCGCTGGGCCGATGAGGTGGTGAGGGTGCGTCTTCCCAAGGGCAATGGCTGGGGCAGATAGCGGCGGCGATTTCCCGGGATAGGGGACCCCAGGACCGGAGAGGGGGGGAGGGGGACCGGCCCTGGGGTGTCAGCAGTTCTGACCCGGCAGATTTTCCACGGCGCCCGTGAAGGCCGCGTGAAGCGGCCCTCGGGCATTGCAAACGCCGCGCGCCTTCACGACCATGGGACGTTGCGTTCAATCCCTGATATGAGGTCTGTGTGCTGCCAGCTGCTTCTCGTCGTGCCCTCTGTGTCGTCCTGCTGCTGTTGTTCGGAGCCAGTGCCGCCGTTTCGGCGCTGGCCGCCAATGCCCCGGTGCGCGCCAGCGACGGCATGGTGGTGTCGCAGAACCACATTGCCTCGCGCATCGGCGTCGAAGTGCTTCAGGAGGGGGGCAGTGCGGTGGATGCCGCGGTGGCAACGGCGTTCGCGCTGGCGGTGACCCACCCCACGGCGGGCAACATCGGTGGCGGCGGGTTTCTCGTCTACCGGCCCGCCCGGGGCAAACCGGTCGCCTACGATTTCCGCGAAACCGCGCCCACCGGTTCCCATCCGGAGATGTGGCTGGAGGATGGCGAGTACAGTTTTCAGCGCCACCACATGAGCCATATGTCCGTGGGGGTGCCCGGCACCGTGGCGGGTCTGCACATGGCCTGGAAGGACGAGGGCAAGCTGCCGTGGAAGCGGTTGGTGGAGCCGTCCATCGCCCTGGCCCGGGACGGCATCGTCGTGAGCCACGGGCTCGCCGAATCGCTGCAGCGGGCGCTGCCGAGAATGCGCAAGTATCCGGCATCAGTAGCCCAGTTCAGCCGCGACGGTGAGCCGTTCCGGCCCGGCGACCGGCTGGTGCAGGCGGACCTCGCTGCCTCCCTCGAGCGGATTGCCGAGCAGGGGCCGGACGGTTTCTACAAAGGCCGCACGGCGGAGCTGATCGTCACCGAGATGCAGCGCGGGGGCGGGCTGATCACCCTCGACGATCTTGCCGGCTACGCGCCGAAGAAGCGCAATCCGGTGCGCGGCAGCTACCGCGGCTACGAGGTGTTGTCCATGCCGCCACCAAGCTCCGGTGGCACCATCCTCATCGAGATGCTCAACGTGCTCGAAGGCTACGACCTGAACCGGCTCGGATTCGGCACCCGGGCGACGCTGCACCGCATGACCGAGACCATGCGCCGTGCCTACGCCGACCGGGCGCGCTACCTCGGTGACCCTGATTTCAACCCGGAGCTGCCGGTGGAGCGGCTGACGTCGAAGCGCTACGCCGACGACCTGCGCGCCAGCATCGATCCGGAACAGGCTTCGGTCTCCAGGCCGAACGAGTTCGAATGGCCCGTGGAGAGCGAGGAGACCACGCACTTCTCGGTGGTGGACGCGCAGCGCAACGCGGTTTCGCTGACCTATACCCTGGAGTGGGGCTACGGCTCGGCCATCGTCGTCCCCGGTGGCGGCTTCCTGCTCAACAACGAGATGGGCGATTTCAACGCCGGTCCCGGGCTGACCAACGACCAGGGCCTGATCGGCACGCCGGCGAACCTGGCACAGCCGGGCAAACGCATGCTGTCGAGCATGTCGCCGACGATTCTCGCGCGTGACGGTGAGCTGTTCATGGTCACCGGAACGCCTGGCGGGCGTACCATCATCAACACGGTGCTGCAGACCATACTGAACGTGGTGGATCACGGCATGAGCGCGCAGGCGGCCGTGGACGCCGGTCGCGTGCATCATCAGTGGCTGCCGGACGTTCTCTACTACGAGGACAACGGGTTTTCCCTGGATTCCCTGAACGGACTGCGCTCCATGGGTCACGCGCTGGAGGCCCGGGGCCAGCAGGGAGCTGCCGAGGTAATCGTAGTCGGCGAGGGCGGCGTGCTCGAAGGCGGCGTCGATCTTCGCGTTCCCGACGGAGGCGCGATCGGCTACTAGGCTTCTCCCATGGTTCGCAGGTTTCCCGTGGCCTCGGGCTAACGGATTTACCTAACGCTCCACTAGGGCCCTGCCATGAACATTCTGCTGGTGGTCAACGACCTCAAGGACTGGCCCCTGGACATCCCGGGGGTCGCCGTCATTCCCGCGCGCTCCTATCTCACCGATCCGCAGTACTTCGACAACCGCGCAGCCAAGGTCTTCAACCTGTGCCGCTCGCACAAGTACCAGAGCGCCGGCTACTACGTGTCGCTGCTGGCCGCGGCGCGCGGCCACCATCCGATTCCGAGCCTCGCCACCATTCAGGATCTGCGGACCACCTCGGTGGCGCGGCTGCTTTCGGAGGATCTGGAAGACGCGATCCAGAAAACCCTGAAAGGCCAGGAAGGGCCGCAGTTTTCCCTGGACGTGCTGTTCGGCCGATCGGCGGAGCCGAGTTTCGACAACCTGGCGTGGAGTCTCTACAGCCTGTTCGAGGCGCCGCTGCTGCGGGTCGGATTCGTCTACCGGGGGGGCGAGTGGCAGCTGCGCCAGATTCGCGCTCTCGGCGCCACGGACCTGTCGCCGGCTCAGCACGAGTTCGTGCTCCAGGCGGCGTCGGAGTACTTCTCGGTGAAACGCCGGCGCGCCCGCCGCAAGCCGCAGTCGCGCTACGATCTGGCGATTCTCGAGGATCCCAAGGATCCCATGCCGCCGTCCAACAAGCGCGCGCTGGCGCGCTTCGAGGCGGCGGCGGAGGCGCTGGACATGGGCGTGGAACGGATCACCCGGGAGGACGCCGGCCGCCTGGCCGAGTTCGACGCCCTGTTCATCCGCGAGACCACGTCGGTGAATCACCATACCTTCCGGATGGCACGCCGCGCCCAGGCAGAAGGTCTGGTCGTGATCGACGATCCGGACTCGATCCTCAAGTGCACGAACAAGGTGTATCTCGCGGAGCTGCTCGCGCGCCACAAGGTGCCGAGCCCGAAAACCATGATCGTGCACGCCGGCAACGTCGACGAAATCGTCCCGACCCTCGGCATTCCCGTGGTTCTGAAGCTGCCGGACTCGAGCTTCTCGGCCGGGGTGACCAAGGTGGATCGCGAGGAGGATGTGCGTGAGCGGGTTCGCGAGGCCCTGGCGCAGTCGGAGCTCATCGTCGCCCAGGAGTTCGTGCCCACCGACTACGATTGGCGCGTCGGCGTGATCGATCGCCGGCCGATCTATGTGAGCAAGTACTACATGGCGCGCCGTCACTGGCAGATCGTCCGCCGAGACGCCAACGGCGCTACCGTGGAAGGCACTGCCGACACGCTGGCGGTGGAGGATGCGCCGCAGGAGGTGGTGCAGATCGCCATGAAGGCGGCCAACCTCATCGGCAACGGACTCTACGGCGTGGACCTCAAGCAGATCGGCAACAAGATCTCCGTCATCGAGATCAACGACAACCCGAGCATCGACGCCGGCTACGAGGACGCGGTGCGCAAGGGCGATCTGTATCGCGACATCATGGGGGTGATTCTCGGGCGCATCGAAGCGGCCAAGCGCGGCCCCGCGCTATCCTGACGCAGCCGCCGGTCAGCGGCTCGGCTGCGCTGCCCGCCCGTCCGGATGGGCGCGCCGGTTACGGTGGGTGACCATGCGCCGGTGCAGTTCGGTGATCGTACGGCTGGCAGTTCCCTTGAACAGCCCGGGAACGAAGGCGTGGACCATGCACGCGAGGCTCGAACCCAGCAACGTCAGCGCAAATCCCATGGCGGTCCACCAGTGTTCGGGATAGGTCTCGCCCACCGACTGGGGGTGTTCGTGGAAGTCTCTGAGAAGCTGGTTCATGATCGAATAGCGTGACGCTGTCAGCAATGAAGTAACAATAGTCGAAAATCGCTGGGATCTGGTCCCAATACCATCTGTATCGCCGCTGTCAGTTGGGATATTCTCCCAACCATGGACCTGGATCGAATAGACCGTCGCATTCTGCAGGTGTTGCAGGCGGATGCCGCCGTTTCCATACAGCAGGTGGGAGACAAGGTGGGGCTCAGCCACAACGCCTGCTGGCGGCGCATCAAACGTCTGGAAGAGTCCGGCATCATCCGCAAGCGGGTGGCTCTGGTGGACCAGCATAAGCTCGGTTACGGGGTCACGGTGTTCGTCACCGTGCGCACGAGCAACCACACCGAGGAATGGCTGGAGAAGTTCGCGCGCGGGGTCTCTGCACTGCCGGAGGTCATGGAGTTCTACCGCATCAGCGGCGACGTCGACTATCTGCTGAAGGTGCTGGTGACAGACATTGCCGAGTACGACCGCTTCTACAAGAAGCTCATCGCCATCGCCCCGCTCTACGACGTGTCGTCGAACTTCGCCATGGAGCAGGTCAAGTACAGCACCGAGGTGCCGGTTTAGCGGCCAGGCCGCTGTCGAGGCTTCGCGCTGGTCAGTCGCTCGCGGCGCGGACGAACCAGTCGCGCAGGCTGCGCAGGCCACGCAGGGTGCGCGCACAGTGCTGGTCGAGGTAGGCGGTGTCCACGGCGTAGCCGTCGTCGCGCCGTTCCAGGTCGTCGAGCGCCGCGGCGCCGTCGAAGTCCACGAGCGCTAGGCGCAGCGACAGTTCCGCGTCGGGTCGGCCGAAGTCCGAGCCCGGCAGGCAGGCCACCCCGGTCTCTTCCAGCAGCCGTTCGCACAGGCTGACGCCGGTGTCGATGTCGATTCGCGCCAACGCCTCGCGCTGGCGTTCGAAGCTGGGGAACAGATAGAACCCGCCGCGGGCCGGACAGACCTCGGCGCCGGCGTCGACCAGAAGGCGCCGGCCGAGCTCGAGCAGCGCGCCGAGCACGGCCCGTGAGCGGTCGAGATAGTCGTCGATCTCGGGTCCGCCCTGAAAGGCGCGCACCGCCGCGTACTGAATGGGCGCGCTCACGGCGGTGAAGGTTTCGCTCGCCACCGCTGCCATCAGGTCGGCGAGGGGTGCGAGGGGCGTCGGCACGGCGAAGGTGCCGAGCCGCCAGCCGCCGGCACCGCACCACTTGGAGAGACCGCCGCTGACGATGGTGCCCTCCGGATAGAAACGGGCGAGGGAGACGTGGGCGCCGGCGAAGTCGAGTTCCCCGTAGATCTCGTCGGATAGCACCAGCACGCGATGGCGCCGGGCGACCTCGGCGATCTCCTGCAACTGGGCAGCGCTGTAGCTCGTGCCGGTGGGGTTGCCCGGATAGTTGAGGATCAGCAGGCGCGCGCGCTGCGGAGCGTCGCGGCACAGCAGTTCCAGGCGTTCCGCGGTGACGCCGAGGCCGGAATCCCGATCGGTGGCCAGCCAGATGGGTTGGCGGCCGAGGAGGCGGGCCTGGGGCGCGTAGGTCACCCAGCTCGGCGCGGGGATCACAAGATCCCCGGCGTAGCACAGCTGTAGCAGGAACAGCAGTTCCTTGCTGCCCGGGCCAATCAGCACCTGGTCGGCCCCGACACTCAGATCCTGGCGGCGGTTCAGATGGTCTGCTACCGCCTGGCGCAATGCGGGCAGGCCGCGGACTGGCAGGTAGTCCTTCTCGTGGGCGTGGTAGCGCAGCGCTTCCACCACCATCTCCGGCACCGGGAACGGTGACTGCCCCAGGCCCAGGCGTACCACGTTGCGTCCCTGGGCGAGCAGCTGCCGGGAGCGCTCGTTGATGGCGATGGTGGCGGACGGTCGGGTGCCGCGGACATGGGGATTGAAGGTCAGATACGGTGCGACGGCTGCGGTCATGGAGCGCTTCCGAGCGGTGCGGATTTGCATGATGCATTGACGGTGTGCCGGGCCGCCACTGCGTCTGCATGCGCGCCGAGCGCGGTGACCCCTACAGCAGCTGCCCGGTAAAGGTGCCGATCAGCGCCGTCAGCGCCATGGCCAGCGCGCTCCAGAAGGTCACCCGCACCGCGCCGACGAGCACGCGGGCGCCGGCGGCATAGGAGGCGAGCGCCCCGAGCAGCGCAAGGAACACGAGCGAGGTCGCCGCGACCCAGATCGGAATGGCCGCAACCGGCAGCAGCCAGGCGGCGGCCAGCGGCAGCGCAGCGCCGACGGAGAAGGTGGCTGCCGAGGTGCCGGCGGCCAGCGCCGGCCTGGCGCGGAAGTCGGCCGTGATGCCGAGTTCGTCGCGGGCGTGGGCTCCGAGCGCGTCGTGGTCCATGAGCGCCGTGGCGACCTGCTCGGCGAGATCCGGTTCGAGCCCGCGGTCCTGGTAGATGCCGGCGAGCTCGGCGCGCTCGTACTCCGGCTGTTCGCGCTGCTCGCGCGCTTCGCGGACGAGGTCGGCGCGTTCGATGTCGGCCTGGGAACTCACCGAGACGTACTCGCCCGCCGCCATGGACATGGCTCCGGCCACCAGGCCCGCGATCCCGGCCACCAGGACCTGGCCGTGGACGGCCCCGGCGGAAGCGACGCCGACCAGCAGGCTGGCCGTCGACACGATGCCGTCGTTGGCGCCCATAACCGCGGCGCGCAGCCAGCCGGCTCGGTGAGTCTGATGGACTTCCGGGTGATAGCGCGGCATCGGCCTGGATCAGTCGCCGCCGACCGACCGGATGATGTAGCCGCCGGACTTCTCGTCCAGCTCGAGCTGCAGCTCACCGCGCTCCTGAGCTTCTTCGAGCAGGTCGCTGAACGAGCTGAACCCGTAGAAGGACTCGTTGAATCCAGGTCGCCGACGCTTCAGGGTCTGCTTCACCATGGAGCCCCAGAGGCTGCCCTTCTCGCCGCGCTCCGCATAGAGCGCATCGGCGGTTTCCAGCACCAGGTCGATGCCCTCCTGGGCGAGTTCCTCGGCGGACTTCGCTTCCTCGGACCTGGCTTCCGTCTTGTCGGACTTCGCTGCCGGCTTGGCCTTGGCCTTGCCGCCCCGGGAGCGGCGCCGCGCCGGCTTTTTCTGCTGGCGCACCAGATCGTCGTAGAAGATGAACTCGTCGCAGTTGCTCATCAGCAGATCCGAGGTGGAGTTCTTGACCCCGACCCCGATCACCGTCTTGGCGTTCTCTCGCAGCTTGCTCACCAGCGGCGAGAAGTCGGAATCCCCTGAGATGATCACGAAGGTGTCGATGTGCTCCTTTGTGTAGCACAGGTCCAGGGCGTCCACGACCATACGGATGTCGGCGGAGTTCTTGCCCGACTGGCGCACGTGGGGGATTTCGATCATCTCGAACGCCGCCTCGTGCATGGACGGCTTGAACTCCTTGTAGCGGTCCCAGTCGCAGTAGGCCTTCTTCACGACGATGGAGCCCTTCACCAGCAGACGCTCGAGCACCGGACGGATGTCGAAGCGGTCGTACTTGGCGTCGCGCACGCCGAGCGCGATGTTCTCGAAATCGCAGAACAGGGCGAGGTTGCCTTCACTCATCCCTGCAGACTCGCGAAGGTCTTGCCTTCCTTCGCCAGACGCTCGAGCAGCGGCGCCGGCTTCCAGAAGTCACCGTATTCCTCCCGGAACTTCAGGATGTCCTGGTAGACGTTGTCGAGACCCTGCTTGTCGGCCCAGAACATCGGTCCGCCGACGACCTCCGGGAAGCCGTAGCCGTTGATGTAGACGATGTCGATGTCGCAGGGGCGGATGGCGATGCCGTCCTCGAGAATCCGGGCACCTTCGTTGATCAGACCGTAGAGGCAGCGCTTCAGCACTTCCGCGTCGTCGATCGCGCGCCGCTCGATGCCGAGTTCGGCCGACGTCTCCTCGACGATCTTCACCACCTCAGGATCGGGCTGGCCGGCGCGACTGCCTTCGGGATAGATGTAGAAACCGCGGCCGTTCTTCTGGCCGAAGCGCTCCATCTCGCACAGCTTGTCCGCCACCCGCGCGGTGATGGGTACGTCCTCGGGCTTCATGCCGGACAGCTTGCGGGCCCGCCAGCCGAGATCCAGGCCCACCAGGTCGTTCATCTGGAACGGACCCATGGGCATGCCGAATTCGTTCATGACCTTGTCCACCTGGTAGGGGGTGGCACCCTGCAGGATGATCTCGCCGGCCTGGCGCGTGTAGCCGGCGAGCATGCGGTTGCCGATGAAACCGGGCGCGTTGCCGGACAGCACGGCCACCTTGCCCAGCGTCTTGCCGAGCTTCATGGCGGTGGCAATGGTGGACTTGTCGGTCTTCTCGCCGCGCACCACCTCGAGCAGCCGCATGACGTTGGCGGGGCTGAAAAAGTGCAGGCCGATCACGTCGCCCGGCCGGGAGGTGACGTTGGCCATGGCGTCGACGTCGAGGCCCGAGGTGTTGCTCGCGATGATGGCGCCGGGCTTCATCACCTGCTCGAACTTCGCGAACACTTCCTTCTTCACGTCGAGGTTCTCGTAGACGGCCTCGATCACCACGTCGGCGCTGCCGAGGTCCTCGTACTTCAGGGTGCCTGTGATCAGGCCCATGCGCCTGGCGACGTCTCCCTCGCTCATGCGGCCGCGGCTGACCTGGATGTCGTAGTTGCGCTTGATCACGCCCAGGCCTTTGTCCAGGGCCTCCTGGTTCATCTCCAGCACGGTCACCGCAATACCCGCGTTGGCGAAGCACATGGTGATGCCGCCGCCCATGGTGCCGCAGCCGACCACGCCCGCGGACTTGATGTCCTTCACCGGCGTGTCCTTCGGCACGTCGGGGATCTTGGCGACCTCGCGCTCGCTGAAGAAAACGTGGATCAGCGCCTCGCGCTGAGGATGCTCCAGGCACTTGCGGAAATTCTCCTGCTCGACCTTCATGCCGGCGTCGAAATCGCCGAGATTCACCGCCGCCTCGACGCACTGGATGATCATTTCCGGCGCGAACCGACCGCGCATGCGGCGCGCCGCCAGTTTGCGTGCTTCGGCGAAGATCTCCTGATTGCCGCGATCGGCAGCCACCTTGTCGCTCTCGTCGCGGATCTTGCGGAGCCTGCCGCCGTCGGCGATCACCTGGCGGGCGTAGGCGATCGCGCCCTCCACCAGGTCACCGTCGACGACCTCGTCGACGATGCCGAGCGTCTGCGCCTGCGGCGCTGGAATGGGATCCCCGGAGAGGATGAACTGCAGGGCTTTCTCGGCGCCGATCAGGCGCGGCAGGCGCTGGGTGCCGCCGGCGCCCGGCAGCAGGCCCAGCTTCACCTCGGGCAGGCCGACGGGCGCCTTGGGTGCCGCCACCCGGTAGTCGCAGCACAGGGCCACTTCCAGGCCGCCGCCGAAGGCGGTGCCGTTCAGGGCCGCGACGATGGGTTTGCTGCTGCCCTCCATGAGCGAGAGGACCTCGTGGAGGCCCGGCCCCTCGCTGCCCGCTGCACCGAATTCGGAGATGTCGGCGCCGGCGATGAACGCGCGACCGGCACCGGTAAGCACCACGGCTTTGATCGAGGCGTCGTCCAGGGCCTTCTTCACACCGTCGTGCAGGCCCTGGCGCACGCCGCTCGAGAGCGGGTTTACCGGCGGGTTGTCCACCGTCATCAGGGCGACGTCGTCTTTCTTCTGGTAGTGAACGGTTCCTTTCATGATGTTTCCCCCAAGGGCCCGGACAAAGTGAGCGCGCACTATAGCGAATCTGCGCTGGCAGGGCATTCCGCTGGCGCTCGTTGATGCCGTATGCTGGCCACGATCGGAAATGCAGGAACAGGAGACAGCGATGCTCGGATTTCTGGGACGCTTCGAGAGCCAGAGCTACGCGCTGCTGCGCATCGTCACGGGGTTTCTGTTTCTCTGTCATGGCAGCCAGAAGCTGTTCGGATTTCCCGCAGCCGCCCGCGAGGGGGCACCGGCCTGGATTCAGTATGGCGCCGGCGGCATCGAGTTCGTTGGCGGGGTGCTGGTGCTGATCGGTCTGGCGACCCGTCCGGCGGCGTTCATCAGCAGCGGCACCATGGCCGTGGCGTACTGGCTTGCCCACGGCAGTCAGGCGCTGTTCCCGCTCAACAACGGCGGTGAGCTGGCGGCCCTGTACTGCTTTCTGTTTCTCTTCATCGCCTGCCGCGGCGCGGGGATCTGGAGCGTGGACGGGCGTCGCTAGTGTACTGCGAAGGCGCTCAGTCGCGCGCCGGCGCGAAACTCAGCACCACGTCGCCGGGCTCCAGTTTCGGCGGCTCTGTGCCGGTGAGCCACAGCAGCCGTGCCTTGCGCCGCGCCAGCACCAGTCGGCCCTTGTCGACAAGGCGTTCGCGCAGCTCTGATTCACCGAAGTCGTCGCTGAGCGTGGTCTTGCTGAACTCCCAGCCTGCCGCGATGCGCGAGTTCAGCGTGCGGTAGCCGCCGATCTCGTTGAGCAGCGGCCGTCCGCCCAGAGTCACCGACAGGCTGTGGCGATCCTCTTTGGTATCGAGGCGACCGATCTGGAAAACGTTGCCGCGTCCGAACTCCGGACCGAAGTCGGTGCACAGCAGGGCGTTGTAGTCGTCGTTGTCGGTCGCGGCAACCAGGTAGCCGTAGCGGTTCAGGTCCATGTGGTGCTCGGCCAGCTCGGAGAGGATCTCGCCGTAGTAGATCTCGATACCCTGGTAGCGGGCGTCGCGCAGATGATTCCAGTTGCGATCCACGATGATCACCGGCAGTTCCATGGCCTTGAGCTGCTCCGCGAGCGCCGTGCTCCAGGTCGAACCGCCGACGATGATCACGCCCTCGGGGCCAGTGGCGCCCAGATTCAGCAGCCGGGAGACCGGGCCGAGGGTGAAACCGTGCACCACCACGGTGAGCATGACCACCGCGAAGGTCAGGGCGACCAGTTGCTGGCCGTCGGCGATGCCCTGGTCGGTCAGAGCTGCGGCGAACAGACCGGAAACCGCGACCGCCACCACCCCGCGGGGGGCGATCCAGGCCGCCAGCAGCCGTTCCTGGATGGACAGGCCGGTGAATGCCGTGGACAGCAGCACCGCGGCCGGCCGGACGACGAACAGTAGCGCCAGCAGGAACAGCGCGTCGCGCGGCGCCAGGCTCGCCAGCGTGGCGAGATCGAGGGTGGCGGTGAGGATGATGAAAACGCCGGACACGAGCAGGATGGTGATGACTTCCTTGAAACGGCGCAGTTCGGTAAGGCTGGCGAGACGCGAGTTGCCGAGGGTCACGCCGAAGACGGTCACGGTCAGCAGTCCGCTCTCTTCGAGGATGGCGTTGGAGATGGCGTAGGTGGCGAGCACGGCGGCGACCACCACGGGTGCTTTGAGGAATTCCGGGACCTTGCCGCGGACGAACGCCAGCACCAGCAGCCGGCCGAGGCCGTAGCCGCCGATCACGGCCCACAGCGCGGCGCCCCCCACCATCAGCGCCAGCTCGTCGGCCTCGAACGGGGTGCGCAGCACCAGAACGACCTCGAATACCAGCACCGCCATCAGCGCGCCGACGGGATCCGCGAGGATGGCTTCCCAGCGCAGCAGCGACGACGCGCGCGGTTTCAGGCGCGCGTGACGCAGCAACGGGATCACCACCGTGGGTCCGGTGACGACGAGGATCGCGCCGAGCACCAACGCGCTCTCCCACGACAGACCGGCGAGGTAGTGGGCTGCCAGAGCACCCAGACCGAAGGCGATCAGGGCGCCGACGGTCACCAGACGGCGGACCGCCACCGAGGTCTCGCGGAGCTCGGCAAAGTTCAGCGTCAGGCCGCCCTCGAACAGGATCAGGGCCACCGCCAGAGCGACCAGGGGCCGCAGCAGCTCGCCGAAGTCGGCGACCGGGTCGAGTGCGCCGGTGACCGGGCCGGCAATGAACCCCGCGGCCAGCAGCAGCACGATGGCCGGCAGTCGGGCGCGCCAGGCCAGCCACTGAGCGGCCGCGCCGAGGGCGCCGATCAGCGCGAGTTTGGCGACCAGCAGTTCCATTGTTACGGCTTCTTGTCGGGCAGACGCCGAAGCTTACGGAGATCCGGACAGCTTTTCGACGGCGACCTGCATGTCGTCGGGAAGCAGCAGCGGTCCGTACTGGTTGTAGATGGCGACGTCGGTGGCATCGCGGCCGTAGGCGATGGTGATCCGCGGTCCGCGGATGTGTGTGCTCGGGTCGAAGCGCTCCCAGCGGTGGCCGACGTAGGCTTCCACCCAGGCGTGCACGTCCATGGGCTCGAGACCGCGCACGTAGCCGACCACCAGGCGGGCGGGAATGCACAGCGCGCGGCACAGCGCGATGGTGACCTGGGCAAGATCGCGGCACACCCCCTCCTGACGGGTGAGGACCTCGCAGGCGGATACCGGCAGGCTGCTGCTGCCGGGGGTGTAGCGTACGTTGTTGCGCACCCATTCGGTGATGGCGGCGACCTGCGGGTAGCCGAGCCGGACGTTGTCGACGATGTTGCGGGCCATGTCGCCAAGGCGGTCCGCCTCGCAGTAGCGACTCGGCAGCAGATAGCCGAGCACGTCGTCGGGCAGGTTCGGAACCTCGATGAATGGCGCGTCGAGGGGTCCTGCCGGGCGTTCCGTCACCATGACGTCGGCCGCGGTGTGGATGTGGAAACGGCCCACGGGCGCCACCAGCCGCTGGCACAGGTTGCCGAAGGCATCGGTGAACTCCACCACGGGCACCGGCGGCGACAGCCGGTAGTCTTCGCGGGCAACCCACTGTTCGGGTCCGCTGCGGGGTCGCAGCATCAGGACCAGCGGCGTGGCCAGCTGCGCCGTGAACGTGAGGGTACAGCGCGCGTGCAGCCAGGTGGCTTGGGTCGGCGTCATCCGGTCAACGTCCTGGACTTCGCGCTGATTTCTCTGCCTGCGGCATCTTCGGTCAGCTCTACGGTGGAAGGACGCATGCTAACACCCGGTCGCAGTGCCTGCCGGCGTGCCCCACGATGGCGCACAGCGTCTGCCGCTGCACCTTCGCGAGCCGCGCCTGGCTGGCCGCCGCGCCTTGCCGGCCGCGCCTTGCCGGCAGCAGCCGATCGGGCCGCCATCGTATGGCGCGTGGATTGCATGGAATCGGGGAGAACAAAAAACGACCGGTCGCCACACGACCGCAGGGAAGGGGTGTATCGGAGTAGTTGCCCATGCTCGTGCAGTTCCGGGGTTTGCGCGCGTTCTGCGTCGCAGCCCAGCGATTGAGCTTCAAGCAGGCGGCCGATGAGCTGTGTCTTACGGCGTCGGCGGTCAGTCATCAGATCAGGGATCTCGAGGACCACCTTGGCGTGAAGCTGTTCGAGCGCCGCACTCGCGCCGTCGTACTCACCGACGACGGGCGGGCGCTGTTCCGCGACGTCCACCCGCACCTGAGTGCGATCGAGCAGGCCACCCGCAGATCTGATGCGCGCTACGCCAGTCTTGGCGTCGGCGCCCTGGAACAGGCGACGCTGTTGCTGCACCAGAGTCGTTCCGACGCCTGGCATCGCTGGGCGGAACTGGCCAGGCTGCGGCCGCCGCTGCCGCGCCAGATCATCCGTCTCGACAGCATGGTCGCGCTCGCCCGAGCGGCGGAGCGGGGCGCCGGTATCGCGCTCATTCCCATGCCCATCAGCCAGTTGTGGTTTCAGTCCGGGGCCCTGCTGCGGCTGTTCCGCCAGGATCTCGAATCGCCGGACAGCTACTACGCGTTGGCCGGCGGTGGCGCCGAGGGCGATGCTGCGGAAACGCTTCTGCGCTGGATCATCAGCACCTTCGCGGAGCCGCTGGCCTCTTCGGCAGCCGCGTGACGATTCTTCACCTGTCGCGCCAGCAACGATCGTTTGTCGACATCTCAACGACCCTCCAGCATGAGCCGCGCCTCAATGAACTGGAGTATCCACATGTTCATGAAGAACCGATGTCTTGTTTTCCTGTTGCTCTGCGCGGGCCTGCTGCCCGTTGCCCACGCCAGCTACCGCGTCACCGCGTTCAGTGAAACGCCGGGCTTCGAGCAGATCATGGCGGCGGACTACGCCAGTGCCAGTACGCTGCTCGACGGCCACTCGTACGACGTCGAATGGCGCTGAGGCTCGACGGGAGCAACGACAACGCCCGGCTCAACCTCGAGTACGTGGTCAGCCGCGATCTGGCCGTGCTGACGGACTGACGCAGCCGGCGGATGCGCGGTCGGTCGCCGTGGGTTAGCCTGCGCTGGCGGAACTCGTTGCGGAGTTTCGGAACGGAGGATGGACCCATGGAAACGCTGACCGGCGGCTACGGCCTGGTAGAAGGCCCGGTGTGGTTACCGGGCCGCGGGCTTGCATTCAGCGATGTGCTCGCCGGCGGTGTCTTCCTGCTCGACGGCGCCGGCCGCGTCGAGACGCTGTTCAAACACCGTCGTGGCATCGGCGGGCTCGCTTTCCACGAGGCCGGTGGGTTGGTGGTCAGCGGCCGCAACGTGTCGTTCAAGCCGTTTGACGGGACGGCCACGGTGCTGCTGCTGGATCGCGATCCGGACGCCGGCAACGTCGGCTACAACGACCTCACCACCGACGCAGCGGGACGCATCTACGTGGGCTCCCTCGGTTCGAGTCCGGTCTTTGCCGACGACCGCGAGCCCGCCGCCGGCGATCTCTGGGTCATCGACCTCGACGGCAGCGCCCGCATCGTCGGCCGGGAGGTCTGGCTGACCAACGGTCTCGGCTTCTCGCCAGACGGACGCGAGCTCTACCACTCGGACTCGTCGGTCCGCACGGTCTGGCGTTATCCCGTGGCTGAAGACGGCGACCTCGGTCCGCGGGAGGTGTTCGCCAGGACCGAGCGCGGGGTGCCCGACGGTCTGGCGGTGGCCCGGGACGGCACCGTCTGGGTGGCGCTCGCCGCCGGCGGCCACGGCGTGGCGGTTTTCGATGTCGCCGGAAACCAGATCGATTTTCTGAAGATTCCGGAACCCATGTGCACGTCGCTCTGTTTCGGCGGTGATGGGCTCGAAGACCTGTACGTGGTGTCCGGATCGGAGGGGTCCGGCAGTGACGCCGGTGGCGCCGTGCACCGGTTCGCCGCGGTCACCGCGGGCTGCGAAATGGCGCCGGCGCGGGTGCCGATCCCGCGCTGACCGTCAGCCGGTCGGCGTTGCGGCCGGCTTCGTCCAGGTGAACACCTTCAGCGGCGGCACGTTGCGCAGTTCGTGCTCGATCCTGGGCGGACCCAGCACGGGCGTTGCGAAGTCGGCGACCCGGTCGGTGAACTGGTAGGCGACGAAGCGGCCGCCAGGCCGCAGGGCCCGCGCGATCTCCTCGGCGATGATCCGTGACAGGGCGGGCGGCAGGGTGGAGAACGGGATGCCCGAGATCACGGCGTCCGCGCCGGCGAGGCCGAGCTGCTCGAGCTCCGCGACGATGCGGCTGGCGCACCCGTTCACGACCGCGAGACGGGAATCGCCGATGTCCTTCAGCGGCGGGACGAACTCTGCCGTTCGCTCGATGGCCAGGAGTCTGGCCTGGGGGGTCATCGCCGCGAGCAGCGCCCGGGTGGTGCCGCCGATTCCCGCTCCCAGCTCGACGACGCTGCCTGCGGAGCTCACGCGCGCTGCATTCACCAGCCGGCGTTCGAGAAACGGCGAGCTCGGGATCACCGAGGCGACCACCTTGGGCGATCTGAGAAACGCCTGGAAAAAGGTCCAGCTTGCGGTGCTCATCGGGCGATTCGGATTCCGTCCCTTGTTTGCCTCGATCCTACCACCACAAACGCATCGATCTGCTACCTGCCACGGGGACCCGGATGGCGCCGCCGCGGCGGTCGGCCGTCGTCTCTGGCGGCTTGCGTGTCGCTGCCCATCGGATCGATTGGCGGGGCTCGACCGGCGGCCAGATCGTCCAGCGAGTAGCCGAGGTAGTCGGCGTGCAGCGCGCGCGTCAGGGCCACCGCCATGAACACCAGCAGCACGCAGAACGGAAAACCGAGCGTGGTGATGACGTTCTGCAGGGCACCGAGACCGCCGCCGAGCAGCAGGGTGGCGGCGATTGCGCCGAGCAGCAGGGTCCAGAAGACGCGCTGACCGGTGTGCGATGGCTGGTCCGCGTGTCTGGACAGCAGATCGATGACCAGCGCTGCGGAGTCCGCGGACGTGGTCAGGAAGACGATGATGATCACCACGCTGAACAGCGACGTGAGGGTCGCCAGGGGGTAGTTTTCGAGAAACGAGAACAGCGCGACCGAAACGTCGGCCTGGACCTGCTCGGACAGCGCGACGGCATGATTCAATTCCAGATCGATGGCGGCCAGGCCGAACACCGAAAACCAGATCACGGTGAACAGCAGCGGCGCGCCGAGGGCGCCGCCGACGAACTGGCGGATGGTGCGGCCGCGGGAAATGCGCGCGATGAAGATGCCGACGTAGGGCGCCCAGGAAATGGTCCAGGCCCAGTAGAACACCGTCCAGCTGCGCTGCCATTCGGTGCCCTGGTAGGTTTCGGTCCAGAACGACAGCCATGGCAGATTCTGCAGGTAGTTGCCGAAGTTCTGCACCGTGCCGGCGGTGACGAACAGGGTTGGGCCGGCGATCCAGACGAACAGCAGAATTCCCAGGGCGATCAGGATGTTGAACTGGGACAGGCGCTTGATGCCGCGATCCAGCCCGAGCGCAACGGAGATGGTCGCCACGGCGGTGATGACGGCGACGATGGCGATCTGGGTGGCGGCATTGCTCGGCAGGCCGACCAGGTAGTGCAGGCCGCTGTTGAGCTGCAGGGTGCCGAGGCCGACGGAGACCGCCACCCCGAACAGCGTGCCGAGCACGGCGATGATGTCGATGCACCAGCCCCAGGGGCCGAACACGCGGTCGCCGAGCACGGTGTAGAAAATGCTGCTGATGCGCATGGGCAGGCCCTGGCGGTAGGCGAAGTAGCCGATGGCCAGCGCCGGCAGGGTGAAGATGGTCCAGGTGTGCAGCCCGAAGTGGTACAGGGCGATGGTCATCGCGAGCTCTGCCGCCTCCGGCGTGCCGCCGTCGATCTCCAGCAGCGGCGGGTTGGCGAAGTGCGACATCGGCTCCGCGACGCCCCAGAACATCAGGATGGTGCCGATGCCTGCGGCGAACAGCATGGCGAACCAGGTCACGGTGCCGTATTCGGGTTCTTCGTGGTCCGCGCTCAGACGGATGTGGCCGTAGCGCGACAGCGCCACCCAGATAAGAAATCCGAGCAGGCCGCTCACGCTGAGGATGTAGAACCAGCCGAAGTACGCCACCGTGAAACTGGTCAGCGTGCCGAAAAACGCGGCGAAACCGCTGCTGAACGGAATGGCGAAGGCGACGAACAGAACGGCAAGGGCGGCGGAAATGAAGAAGATCTGCGGGATGGCGTTCAGCCCCAGACGGCTGGCAAGGCGTTCGAACATCCTGCCTCCTGTGGATAACGGATGACCAGCATACCCGGATGGCCCGATGACGTCAGCGCGCTGCGGACCTCGCTGGTCTACCCGCCGCGGCGCCGCTATAGTCTTGCGCCCAGCTCGGGTATGGAGGCGTCATGGCCAACCAGGCGGAGAAGGCCGCGACATTTCAGGCTCTGCACGCCCGGTCCGGGGCGTTTCTGATCCCCAATCCCTGGGATGCCGGCTCGGCCCGCGTGCTCGAAGGTCTCGGCTTCGAGGCGCTGGCGACGACCAGCGCGGGCTTTGCCCAGACTCTCGGGCGCCGCGACGGCTGCGTCGACCTCGAGGAGACGGTGGTGCACGTCAGAACGCTCTGTGACGCATCCTCCGTGCCGCTCAGCGTGGATCTCGAGAACGGATTCGCCGACTCGCCGGAAGCCGTGGCGGCGGCGCTGCTGCGGGTTGCCGAGGCGGGCGCCGTGGGCGCATCCATCGAAGATTTCGACGGTCGCGACATCTATCCCATGACTCAGGCCGTGGAGCGGATCGAGGCGGCAGTGGCGGCCGTCGGCGCGCTGCCGTTTCCCTTCATGCTGACGGCGCGCGCGGAGAACCTGCTCCATGGGGTGGATGATCTGGACGACACGCTGAAGCGTCTGCAGGCCTTCGCACAGGCGGGCGCCGACGTGGTCTTCGCACCCGGGCTCAGATCGCTGGATCAGGTGCGTACCGTGTGCGCGGGGGTAGCCTGTCCGGTGAACGTGCTGGCGCCTTTTCTGCCGTCGGCAACGCTTGCCGAACTGGCCGACGCCGGAGCCCGGCGGGTGAGCGTGGGGGGCGCTCTGGCGCTGGTGTCCCTGGCTCCGGTGCTCGATGCCGCCCGCGAGATGCTCGAGCACGGTTCCTTCGGCTGGCTGTCGCAGGTGCGCGCGGCGGCCGCGGCGCGAACCTATCTGATGAGCAAGGAGCAACACCGATGAAATCCAGGATCGCCCAGCAGCTCGGCATCGAGTTTCCGCTGTTCGCCTTCAGCCACTGCCGCGACGTGGTGGCGGAAGTGAGTCGCGCCGGCGGCTTCGGTGTCCTCGGCGCCGCCGGACACACTCCGGAGTCCCTCGAAATCGAGCTCAACTGGATCGACGAACACGTCGACGGCCGGCCCTACGGCGTGGATCTCATCGTCCCCACCAGCATGGACGACAAGGAGGGCAGCCTCACCGCGGCGGAGGTCGAGGCACGCATCCCGCCCGAGCACAAAGCCTACGTGGAGCGCATCCTGGCCGAGAACGGCGTCAGCGTGGAGGGCCTGTGGAGCCGCGGGGTGAACGAAGGGTTCGCGAGCGGCATGCGCGAGTCCGGCGCGTCGCAGATTCTCGACGTGGCGTTCTCCCACCCCATCAGGCTCATCGTCAACGCCCTCGGCGTGCCGCCCCGGTTCATGCTCGACCGGGCCCGCGAGGCGGGCGTGATGGTGGGCGCACTCACCGGGGCCAGAGAGCACGCCATCAAGCACGCCGAGGCCGGCGTCGATGTGCTGATCGTCTCCGGCACCGAGGCCGGCGGTCACTGCGGTGAGGTGTCCACCCTGGTGCTGGTGCCGGAAGTCATCGAAGCGCTCAAGCACCACCCGGATACCCTGGTACTGGCTGCCGGCGGCATCGTCACCGGGCGGCAGATGGCGGCGTGCATGGCCATGGGCGCGGACGGCGCCTGGACGGGGTCGGTGTGGCTCACCACCGCCGAGGCGGAGACCAACCCGGTGGTGAAAGAGAAAATGCTGGCGGCGAACTCCCGTCAGACCGTGCGTTCGCGCAGCCGGACCGGCAAGTACACGCGCCAGCTGCGTTCGGCCTGGACCGACGCCTGGCAGGCCCCGGAGGCGCCGGACCCTCTGCCCATGCCGCTGCAGAGCCTGGTCAGCGAGCCGGCCCTGCGCGCCATCGACAAGCTCGCCCAGGGCGGTGACCCGGGCGCGCGCAAGCTCGCCACCTACTGGGTGGGTCAGGGGGTCGGGCTGATGAATTCGGCCCAGTCGGTACGCTCGGTGGTCATGGATTTCATCGAGGACTTCGCCGTAGCGGCGGAGCGCCTCGGCAGCTATCTGGAAGACTGAGGGATCGCGGCGTTCCGCGTTCGGCGTGCCCGTGGCCGGCCACGCCTTCCGACCAGAGTCCGCCGATTCGTGGCGCGAAGTGGCGCCGGTTTGATTCAGATCAATTCGGCCCCGGGGCGGCGCCGATATGCTGGCGGCAACTGTCTGGAGAACCCCGTCATGCAGATGCTCGCCGTCGAAGACTCGAACACGCTGAAGAAGATCGGCATCAACGTCGTCGTGCTGGTTGCCGTGACCCTGGCGCTGGTGGTCGCCGCCGGCCTGCTGACCTGACGCCGGCCGGGTCAGCCGGCAACGCCGCCCGGTCGGACGCTTTGGCGGTCGACTGCTTTTCCTGGTTCACCAACCGCTAGTGTACTGCGCCCGCACCTGCAGGGGCTCTATAGGGGCCAAACAAAGTGGCGCAGTACACTAGATCGCTTTCGAAAACCCGCCGGCCGCCGGGGCCAGGTAGGCGTCGAACGCCATGCACACGTTGCGCACCAGGAACCGCCCACGGGCGGTCACTTCGATTGCCGTCTCCGAGACCTCGACCAGCCCGTCACGCTCGAGGGCAGCCAGGGCTTCCATCGCTCTTGCGAAGTGCGCCGTGAAGTCGATGCCGTGGCGCTGCGCGAAGTCGGCGATGTCCACGCGGAATTGACACATCAGCGTGCCGATGAGGTCGCGCCGAATGCGATCCTCGGCAGAACTCGCGAGACCGCGCTCCACCGGCAGCGTGCCGGCTTCCACGGCGTCGCCGTAGCGGGTCAGGTCCTTGGCGTTCTGCGCGTACACCCCGTCGATGCTGCTGATGGCGCTGACGCCCAGGCCGATCAGCTCACAGTGGCTGTGAGTGGTGTAACCCTGAAAGTTGCGGTGCAGGCGGCCTTCGCGCTGAGCCACGACCAGGCTGTCGTCGTGGCGGGCGAAATGGTCCATGCCGACGTAGACGTAGTCCGAGGCGCACAGCGTGTCGACAGCCAGTTCCAGCAGACCGAGCTTGGCGTCCGCCCGGGGCAGATCGACGACGTTGATCTGACGCTGGGTCTTGAAGCGCTCGGGAAGGTGGGCGTAGCTGTACAGCGAGATGCGATCGGGAGCGAGGTCGAGCACCGTCGCCAGGGTGCGGGCAAAGCTGTCCCGGTTCTGCAGGGGCAGACCGTAGATCAGGTCGATGCTCACCGAGCGGATCCCGTTGTCCCTGGCGGCCTGAATGATCTCCCGGGTGTCCGCCACGCTCTGGATCCGGTTCACGGCGTGCTGAACCGCCGGGTCGAAGTCCTGCACGCCGAGGCTCATGCGGTTGATGCCGAGCTCGATGAGATGGCGGATGCGATCCGCGGTCACCGTGCGCGGATCGATCTCGATGGAGAAGTCCCGGGTCTCGTCCGACTTCAGTCTGAAGCGCTGCCGCAGGGTCGCGAACAGGGTGGTGAACTGCGCGTCATTCAGATAGGTGGGCGTGCCGCCGCCGAAGTGAAGCTGCTCCACGGCGTGATCTGCCGGGAGCAGCGCGCTGATCATGGCGATCTCGCAGTCGAGGTGCGCCAGGTAGCTCACGGCGTGGCGCCGATTGGCGGTGATGATCCGGTTGCACGCGCAGTAGTAGCACACCGTGGCGCAGAACGGGACGTGCAGGTAGAGCGACAGCGCCGCCCCGTCCGGCAGGTTCTGCAGCGCCTGCCGGTAGCCGCCGGCAGGGAACGCCTCGCTGAACAGGTTGGCGGTGGGATACGACGTGTAGCGCGGGCCGTTGACGTCGTAGCGGCGGATCAGATCGGCGTCGAAGCCGTTGCCCTGGGTCATGCTGACTCCTGATCGAGGTGTCCGGCCAGGCGCTGCAGCCGTTCTGGATCGTTGACGGTAATGGCGGTCCGCGCCGGTGTGATTGTGCCGTCCCGGGTGAGCCGGCCGATCACGCGGGACAGGGACTCCAGGGTCATGCCGAGATGGTTCGCGAGGTCGGTGCGGCTCATGGGCATGGGCAGATGGTCCGGCGCACGCCCGCTCAGACGCCGGCTCAATCCCACGAGGTAGCCGGCGAGGCGCGCATCCGCTGCGGTCCGGCTCAGATTCGCGTGGCCCTCGGCGCCGGTCCAGTCGTTGCTGCCGAGCAGGCGCAGCAGTGCGGGCCCGCTGCCGACGCGCCACAGCTGCGGCAGCTCGGCGAGCGACGTCCGGCAGGCGGTGCTGGTTTCCAGCGCCACGGCGGAGTCGCGGTAGCGCCCGGTGGCCTGGCCCGACAGCCCCATGATTTCGCCGGGGAAGTGGAAGCCGCCGACGTGTTCCTGGCCGTCGTTGCTCGTTACCACCGTCTTGTAGGCGCCGGAGCGCACGACGAAGCAGTCATCGGCCGGATCACCGGCTCGATAGAGAAATTCGCCGCGCTGCACCGGTGCGCTCGGCTGCACGCACTGTGACAGCGACGCCAGCGCCGGCTGATCCAGGTCTGCGCCCAGGCACAGGCGGCGGGTGGGACAGGTCTGACAGTGGAGGGCCTGCATGCCGCCGAATCTGCGTCATCGCGTGGTCCGTCGGAATACGCAGTTTCCCTGAGGAAGAATCCGGCCGTTCGCCCCGGAATGCCTCAGCCCAGGGCCTGCTCCAGATCGGCGATCAGATCGTCCACGGCTTCGATGCCGACGGACAGGCGCAGCAGATCCTCCGGAATCGGACTCGCCGGTCCTTCGATCGTGCGTCGGTGTTCGATCAGGCTTTCCACGCCGCCGAGGGAGGTGGCGCGAACGAAGGTGCGGCAGCGCGACGCGGCCGCCAGCGCCGCCGCCGCACCGCCCTTCACCCGCAGTGACAGCATGCCGCCGAAGCCGCCGCGCATCTGCCTTCGCGCGACGTCGTGTCCGGGGTGCTCCGGCAGACCCGGATAGAGCACCCGGTGGATGCGCGGATGGTGCGCGAAGTGCTGGGCGATGGCGAGGGCGGAGGCGCTCGAACGCTGCACGCGCAGGAACAGCGTGCGCATTCCGCGTTGCAGCAGCCAGGCGTCGAAGGTTCCCGGGATGGCGCCGCCGTTGCTGCGGTTCGCCCGGACGCGCTGCCAGAGATCGTCGTCGCGGGCGCTGGCCAGCGCCCCGGCGACCACGTCGCCGTGGCCGTTGAGGTACTTGGTGGCGGAGTGCATGACGACGTCGGCGCCAAGTTCGATGGGCCGGGTCAGCACCGGCGTGGCGACGGTGGAATCCACCGCCAGGGTCGCCTCGACCTCCCGCGCCAGCTCAGCGGCCCGGGCGATGTCGACAACGTCCCAGGTGGGATTGCTCGGCGTTTCCACCCAGATCAATCGGGTGGGCGCGGCGCGCACCTGGTTTGCCAGAGCATCCGGATCGCCAGCGTCGTACAGATCCAGGGTCAGCCCCCAGTGGGCGCAGAAGCTCGCAAGCCAGTTGCGCAGCCCCCAGTACATCACCGCCGGAGCGACGATCCGGTCGCCGGGACGCAGCGCCTGGATCACGGCCATGGCGGCCGCCATGCCTGAGCTGAACAGCAGCGCCTGTTCGGCGCCCTCCAGCCGCGCAAGCATCCGCTCGGCGGCGGCGAAGGTGGGGTTCTGATCGCGGGCGTAGCTGTGCGCTGCGGAGACCAGGCGATAGTTCTGGTCCCGGGCAAAGGTGGTGGACGGCTGCAGCGAAGGAGCAACGCTGCCGGTGGCCGGATCGATCTCGTGCATGCCCTGAACGATCAGGGTTTCCGTGCTGGGATCTGCGGGGTCGTTCATCGCCGAATGATACCCAGCGGATCCACCGGGTGCCCGTGCTACGTCGATCAGCGCTCGCCGCCGTTCCGGCCTTCGATGAAGGCGTCGAATTCGCCCTCGTCGATATTGCCGCTGGCATCGATGTCGATGTCGGCGAAACGATCTCCGCGGCGCATCTCGTGGGCGATCTCGGCGCGGTCCAGGTTGCCGTCGCCGTTACTGTCGAGGCGGCCGAAGCGGGTGCTGGGTGCCGTTGCGGCGGTCCCGCCCTTGGCGGACGCCGTGGCATCCGGCTGCGACGGCGCCGCGGGCGGCTCGACGAAGCGGATGCTGCGCTCGCCGGCCGACAGGGTGGCGGTTTTGTTGCCGTCGCTTATCGTTGCCATCCCGCGGCTCGGCGTGGCGGACACGGTCTCGTCGCCGCTGGCTCCTGCCGGTTCGGACTCTGCTGACCTCGACTGCGCGACCACGTCGGCGCGCCGCGGCCAGTCGCCGTCGGCAAAGCGTCGCGCCGCGCGCAGACTGGCGGCATCGGTCTCCAGCACCAGCCGGCCATCGGCGTCGGCGCTCTCCCGGAGCGCGTCCGGCGCCACCGCGATGAGGCTGTCGTCGATGAGAAAACTGCCCACCGACACCACTACGTAGACGATGCGCCCGTTCGCCAGGTCGACGGCGAAGTCGTGCACCCGGCCGAGTTCCTCGCCGTCCCGGGTTTCCACGACGCGCCCTTTCAGATCGTCGGCACGGGCGACCGCCGCGGCGCTGGGATATTCGAAGCCCGCAGCCGCCGTCGCGGCGCCAGCGGCCAGGACACCCAGCCAGAATAGCCAGTGACGCGTCATGCACGCCTCCGATTCAAGGTCGGTCTGCCGATCCTATGCCAAAAGCGCACAGTCCTCTATTGCACTGGCGCACGTTTCCGCGTCGTGCCGGGTAGAATTGGCGTCATGCGCATCGTCAGCATCAACATCGGCAAACGGCGGCGGCTCGAGGCTCGCAGTTTTCGCGGCGATACCGGTATCTTCAAGGAGCCGGTGTCGGGACGGGTGGTCGTCGGCGCGCTGGGGTTGCAGGACGACGCCGTGGTCAACGGCAAACACCACGGTGGCCCGGATCAGGCGGTCTATCTCTATCGTCAGGAAGACTACGACTGGTGGTCGGAAGAACTCGGTAAGCCGGTGGCGCCCGGCACCTTCGGCGACAATCTCACGCTGGCCGGTCTGCCGGCACCGGCGTTGGTGATCGGCTGCCGGCTCGAGTTCGCGGAGCTCGAGCTCGAAGTGACGGCGCCACGGATCCCCTGCAATACCCTGGCGGCGCGCATGGGCGACAGCGGCTTCGTCAGGCGCTTCATCGAGGCCGAGCGCCCCGGCATCTACTGCCGCGTGATCCGCCCCGGCGGCGTCAGCGTTGGTGAGATCTTTACGCTCGAGGACTACCCGGGCGCGCCGGTCGACACCGTCGAGCTTTTCCGCGCCGCGCAGCGGCGCCTGAGTCCCGATGAGCTGCGGCGCTTTCTCGATGCGCCCATCGACGAGCGTACCCGGGCGAAGTTCGAGAGTAAGCTGGCCGGGCGGCGCGATTGAGCGCCGCGCGCCGACTCAGCGCTCGGACGATGCTCGTTACAGATCACCTTTTACAGATCACTATGGGAGACCGCACGCATGTTTCTGGCGATGAACCGCTTCCGGATCGCACCGGGCTTCGAGGACGGGTTCGAGGAGGTCTGGCGCGCCCGGAAATCGTATCTTTCCGAGGTGCCGGGATTCCGTTCGTTCGCGCTGCTGCGCGGGCCCACGGTGGATGCCGCCGACGCCGACGACCACCCTGCCCACACCCTCTATGCCAGCCATTCGGTGTGGGACTCCCGGGCCGCCTTCGACGCCTGGACCCGCTCTGACCATTTCCGCAAGGCCCATGCCCAGGCGAGCGCGCCGAAGGGCACGTACCTGGGACATCCGCAGCTCGAAACCTTCGACGAGGTGGCGCTATGAAGCTCTACGACGTGACTCAGGCTCCGAACCCGCGCCGGGTCCGGGTGTTTCTCGCGGAGAAGGGCATCGAGGTGCCGCTGGTTCAGGTGGACATGGCCCGGGGCGAGCACAAACGGCCGGAATTCCTCGCCAGGAACCCCAGCGGCAAGGTGCCGGTGCTGGAACTCGACGACGGCACCTGCATCGGCGAGTCGGTGGCGATCTGCCGCTATTTCGAGGCGCTGCAACCCGAGCCGCCGCTGTTCGGGCGCACGCCCGTGGAGATCGGCCGCATCGACATGATGAACCGCCAGCTCGAGTTCGAGCTGCTCAGCCCCGTCGGCCAGGCCTGGGTCAACGGGCCCATCGTCGGCCGCATGATGCCGGACCGGGAGCAGATTCCGGCGGCGAAGACCCTGGGAGAGCGGGCCGCCCGGTCGTTCTACCGGCGCCTCGACAACGAACTCGGCGGACGCCGGTTCATGGTCGGCGACCGCTACAGCGTGGCGGACATCAGCGCGCTGTGCATCATCGATTTCGCGGCCAAGCTGGTGGACCTGGAGCCCGATCGCGCGCTCGACAACCTGTGGCGCTGGCACGCCGAGGTGTCCGCCCGGCCGAGTGCCGCTGCCTGAGCGGCGCGGGCGACCGGCGTGCCAGCCCGACTCGCCAGCGCCGACGCTCTGCTGGCTGCCGACATCGGCGCCACCCACGCGCGCTTTGTGGTCGCGGCCGGCGATGGCCCGGCGGCGGCGCCGGTCGTGCTGGCGACCCGGGACTTTGCCACCGCGGCGGCGCTGCTCGACGCGGCGCTGGCGGCCCTGAACTGCGAGGCACCCGCGGCGGCCTGCCTGGCCATCGCCGGGCCGGTGGACGGGAATCGCGGTCGTATCACCAATGGGTCCCTCGCGTTCGATCGGTCGGCGGCGGCGGCGCAGCTCGGCTGCCCGCTGCTGCTGGTCAACGACTTCTTCGCCCTCGCGCGCGCGCTGCCGCTGCTCGAACGCCTGCAGCCGATCGGCGCGGGACAGGCTGAACCCGGCGGCGTGATGGCGGTGCTCGGCCCGGGCAGCGGTCTCGGCATGGGCGCCCTGGTGCCGGTGCCATCCGGCTGGCGGGTGCTGGCGTCGGAAGGCGGACATGCGGACCTCGCCCCGGGCAGTCCCCTCGAGGCCGAACTGCTCGGCGCGCTGCAACGGCGCCACGGGCACGTGTCCTGGGAAACGGTGCTGTCCGGACCCGGTCTGGTGCGGCTCTACGGCGCCGTGTGCGAGCTGTGGGGCGTCGAGCCCGAGGTGGTGGACCCGGAATGGATCAGCGCCAACGGCGTCGGCGCCGCCGAGCCGGTCTGCCACCAGACCCTCGAGATCTTCTGCGGCCTGCTCGGCGCGGCAGCCGGCAATCTGGCCCTCACCGTCTACGCCACCGGCGGGGTCTATCTCGGCGGCGGCATCCTCCCCGGCATGGCCGATTTCCTGCTGCAGAGCCCGTTGCGCCGGCGTTTCGAGGAACGTGGACCGCTGACCGGAAGCGTGCAGCGGATGCCGTTGAACCTGATCCTCGACCCGGCGCCGGGACTGACCGGCGCTCTGGCCTGGCTGCGCGACGAGCGTGGCGCCGGCAACGCCATCAGCTGACGCGAACCGCGTCACAGGATTCGCGATCCGCCTTGACGTCTGAGCAATAAGGGGAATAAATTCCCCCTAGTACGAAAACAGGGAAAAATATCCCTCGATTTCGAATAGGCTCGTGCAAGAGGAATCCGAGATGTCACATCGAGTGCTTCAGACCGCCCTGGCGGCGGCCATCCTGACGACCATCGGCGGCTGTGGCGGCGGTGGCGGCAGCAGTGCGCCTGCACTGGCGCCGGTTCAGCCGCCGGCGGCGTCGCCGACCCCGGTAACGACTTCCGGCGTCATCACCGGTTTCAGCAGCGTCATCGTCAACGGCGTCCGCTATGCGGTCGCCGGCGACACGGTGGTGAGGATCGACGACGACGGCGAGTTCGTGGGCGACGACAGCCGGCTGCGGGTCGGCATGAGGGTGCGGATCCGGGCGTCGCGGGACGACGGCGACGATCCGGTTGCCGAGCGCATCGACTACGACGACGACTTCAGGGGCCCGGCCCGCGACGTGACGGCGAGCGCGGACAATCCGGCGCTGGGCTCGTTTCTCGTGCTCGGCCAGACCGTTCTGGTCGACGGTAACACCGTGTTCGACGATGACGTCGGCGACAACAACAGCGACGGCAGGATCGACATCCGCGATCTCGAGCTGGCCGGCGGCAGCCAGGTGGTCGTCGAAGTCAGCGGCCTGCCCACGGCGGACGGCGTTCTTGCCACCCGGATCGATCGGGTGAACGCGGCTGCCGGCGTCCCGGGCATTCCGGACGACGAGTTCGAGATCAAAGGCTTCGTCGACGCGGTCGCCGGCGACGGCGGCGCATTCGAGATCAACGGCACGACGTTCCTCGTGGTCGCAGGTGCCGGCGGGACGCTTTTCGAAGACGGTCTGGCCGCTGACGACGGTCTGGTGGGCGTGTTCGTCGAAGTGAAGGCGGACGAGAACGGGGCCGGCGAGCTGATCGCCGTGAGGGTCGAACGCGAGGACGACTTCGGCGACGACCGCGACGGCGAGTTCGAGATCGAGGGCATACTGATGTCGGTGGACACCGACGCCGATCCCGACGTCGTGGTGATCAACGGCCTCACCCTGCAAGTGGCCGATGCCGGCAGCCTGGTGGGCCGGGAAGGCAACCGGGTCGAACTCGAGGGTGAGTTCGACGCCAACGGCGTGCTCGTGCTGCGCCAGACCAGGCTCGAGGTCGAGAACACCGTTCGCATCGAGGATCGGGTGGCGGCCGTCAATCCGGCGGCGGGCACCGTGACGACGCGGCTCGGCGTCGACATCGTTCCCACCGGCGACAGCCGGGTCGAGGACGACACCGCCAGCGACGACGAGGGCGATCATCTGACGGCGGCCGAGTTCCTCGAGCGCGTGCAGATCGACGACTTCATCGAGGCCCGCGGCTATCCGAACGGCGACGGCACCGTGACCTGGCGCCGGATCGAGCTGGAGGACGAAGACGACGGCTACTGCGAGCTGCGCGGCCCGGTCGAATCCATCGACGGCACCGATGCCATGGCCTTCAGCTTCGTGATTCAGGGTGTCACCATCGACGTCAGTCAGATCAGCAGCGACGACGACTTCGAGGGCGACGACCGGAGCCTCGGCCGTCAGGCGTTCTTCGACAATCTCGATGTCGGCGACGTGGTCGAGGCGGAAAGCGACGAGTTCGGGACCGGCTGCCAGGACCGCGCGCTGAGCGCGCGCAAGGTGGAGTTCGAAGGGGACGATGATATCGTGGGTTCGGTCCGCGATGACGATGGCGACGATGGCGCCAGCGCCGACGAGATCGTCGGCACCCCGTCAGACGTCGGCAGCAGCTCGTTCGTCGTCGCTGAGCGCACCATCCGCGTGGTGGGCAACACCCTGATCGATGACTCGATCATCGAACGGGCGCTCGGCCGCGAGTTCGACGGCGACGATCGGCGCTTCGATCAGCTGCCCGAGGGGCTCACGCTGCAGGACCTGCTCAGCGGCGAGTTCACGATATCGGTTCGGGTCGGTGCCGAAAGCGTGGCTTTGAGTATCGAGGACATTTGACCGGCGGCCATCACCCCGATTGAGTTTGGTGAAGCAATGGCGATGGGAAGGCAATGACGCTCGAGCAGAAACTGATGCGCGCGGCACGCCGTATTCTGCGGCCGCTGGTGCGGGTGTTTCTGCGCAACGGAATTCCGTCCGACGCGCTCACCGAGCTGGTGCGCAAGACCTACGTCGATGTCGCCGAGGAGGAGTTCGGCATTGACGGCAAGCGCCAGACCGTGGCCCGAATCTCCGTGATCACCGGACTCAACCGCAAAGAAGTCTCGCGCCTGCGTGCCAAGGCGCCCATGGACCGTTCGGACGAGCAGTGGTGGAACCGCGCCGCCCACGTGCTGGCGAGCTGGCTGCGCGACGACGAGTTCCTCGACCGCAAGGGCGACCCGGTCGATCTTCCCTTCTCCGGCGGGTCACCCACTTTCACCGACCTGGTGCGCAAGCACAGCGGCGACATGCGCCCGCGGGCGGTGGCCGACGAGCTGCTGCGCCTCGGCGCCATCGAAGAGGTCGGCGGACGCCTGCGTATGACCAGCCGCGGCTATGTGCCCGGTTCCGACCCGGAACAGATCATCGACATCCTCGGCGTCGATACGGCCGAGCTGATGGAGACCATCGATCACAACCTGCTGCACGGGAAGGACGAACGCCTGGTGCAGCTGAAGGTGCTGTCGGACAACGTGCCGGCCGAACACCTGAAGGAATTCAATCGCTATTCCGCCCGCCTGTCGCGCAACGTGCTCGAGGAGCTCAGCCGCTGGCTGGCCGAGCGCGACCGCGGCCGCGACTGGTCCGGCGACGACGAGCGCGTCGTGCTGGGTCTCGGCATTTATCAGATCAACCGCACTGCGCGTCCGGCTGCAAAGGCCGACGACGCTGAGGAGTAGTCATGAGCGCCGTGAGAGTCCTGCTTCGTTTGTATCTGTTGTTCGCGCTCGCCGCGTGTGGCGGCGGGGGTGGCAGCGAAGCGCCCCTCGTGGCCGATACCGGGGTCGGTGGCAGCGGCGGGGCGGTGGGCCCTGCACAGGGCTTCGGCAGCATTCTCATCAACGACCTCGTGCTCGACATCGATGACGCCGAGTTCGAGATCGAAGGCGCGCCCGCGGGAATCGGCCGGTCCGGTCAGAACCAGCTGGCGGAAGGCCAGCAGCTCGTCATCCGTGGCGACATCGGCGCCGGCGAGGCGAGTGAAGTGTTCTACCGGTCCGACATCAGGGGACCGCTGGCCGCGCTGCCGGTCTTCGATCCGCTCACCGGCGTCGGCGAGCTGTCGCTGCTCGGTCAGACGGTGCGGGTCGGTGCTGTCACCCGATACGCCGGCGGGGCCGCCCTGGACCTGCTGCAGGCCGGCGATCTGCTGGAGGTGAGCGGGGTCCGCAACGCGGCCGGGGCGCTGGTCGCAACCTACGTCGAGCGGAAATCGGCCCTCGCCGAGTACAAGGTGGTGGGGCGCGTGACTGCGATCGCCGCTCCCGGGTTCTCCGTGAACGGCCTCGTCGTCGACGTGCAGACGAACGGCCTGGCGACACCGGCCGCGGGTGATCGGGTGGAGGTTCGGTTCGCCAGCGCGACCTTCACGTCGGGCGATCCGGTGGTGGCGATCCGGGTCGACGCCCTCGACGACGTCGAGCTGGACGACGGCGAGCGCTACGACATCCAGGGCATCATCGACGACTTCACCAGCGCCACCCGGTTCACGGTCAGCGGTGTGGTCGTTGTCGTGCCCGCGGGTGCGACCTTCGAGGACGGCAACGCCGGCGACCTGGGTTTGGACGTCCGGGTGGAGGTCGAGGGCGACGCGAATGCGGCCGGTGAGCTGGTGGCAGAGCGAATCCAGTTCCGGCGCACCGAGGCGATCCGCTTCGAGGGGACCGTGTCCGCCGTCGATGCGGCGGCGGGCAAGGTGACCACGGCCGTGGGCGTCACCTTCGTGGTGCGCGAACTGACGGAGCTCGAGGACGAGAGCAGCCTGGGCGTCGATCCGTTCACCCTCGCCGATCTGGGTGCCGGCGACTTCGTCGAAGCCCGCGGCTTCCTGGATGGCGCGGAGGTGGTGGCGGCGGAGATCGAACGTGAGGATTTCGATGCCGAGACCAGGCTCAGAGCCCCCGCCGACGCCGCGCCGGTGATCGACGGCGGCGGTGATCTGCGGCTCGATCTGCTGGGCGTCCCGGTGCTGGCGTCGCCGGGCACGACGGTGTTCGAGGACGATGACGACAATGCGATCAGCCGCGACGAGTTCGCGGCCCTGGTCAGCCGCGGCACCGTGGTGGAAGCTCAGTGGGACGCGTTCTCCGGCACCGCTCAGGCGGTCGACAGCCTGTCCATCGAAGAGGAGGACGACTGATGCCGCTTCGGTCAGCCGTAGTCGTGGATGATTCCAGCGCCTTTCCAGGCTTCCAGCTCGGCTTCTGAGTAGCCGAGCAGCTCGCACACGACATAGGCGTTGTCCGCCCCGAAGGCCGGCGCCGGACGCAGCTTGCGCGGCCGCCCCGCTTCGCGGATCGGCTCGCCGGTAACGAGGATCTCCGCGTCCGGCGCGACGTCCCGGCGCACCCGCTGGTAGAAGCGCGCGCCGAGCTGCGGGTCGAGGTCGAGCATGTCGAACACGGTTTCCACCGGGGCGGCGGCGACGCCGCTCTCCTGCAGCCGCCGCGCCAGCACCCACTTGTCGTGGTGCGCCACGGCGGCGCCAACCGCGGCGTCCACGGCGTTCTCGTTGGCGCGCCGCAGGTCGTGACTGGCGAAGCGCGGGTCGTCGAGCAGGTGTGGCGATTCCACTGCATCGCACAGGCGCCGCCAGGCAGCCTCGCCGTCCACGGCGATGGCGATCCACTGGTCGTCGACGTCGGTGGCGTAGATGCCGTGCGGGCAGAAGTTGGGATCGCGGTTGGCGTTGCGCGGCGGGACCACGCCCTCGGCTTTGAACTGCAGCCACTCGGCGCCGATGAACGAGATGGTGGCGGAAAGCTGACCGACGTCGAGTTCGGCGCCGCGCCCGGTGCGCCGGCGCCGCGCGAGCGCGCCGAGCACCGAGCAGGCGAGCACGTACGGACTGGTGAAGTCCGGATAGGCGGTGCCGATGCCGAGGGGTCGCCGATGGTCGAATCCGGTCAGGAAGTTCAAGCCGGAAGCGGCGGCCACGTGGGGCCCGTAGGTGGCGCGGTCGCGCCATGGCCCGGTGCTGCCGATTCCGGGCAGGTGGGCCAGCACCAGACCCGGGTTGCGCTCCGCCAGGGTGGCGTAGTCGAAGCCCATGCGCGCGAAGGAACCGGCCCGGTAGTTTTCGGTGACCACGTCGGCGGTGGCGATCAGTTCGAGCAGCAGGCGCCGGCCGGGTTCCGTGCGCGGATCGATGGTCACCGAGCGCTTCTGCGTGTTGACGATGTTGTGGAAGCTGCCGAGCTCGGTGGCCCGGGTGCCCGGTGGCGTGCGGTCCGTCATGCCGCGGGCGCCGGCTTCCACGCGGATCACCTCGGCGCCGAAGTTGGCGAGAATCCGGGTGCCCAGGGGGCCCGCCAGGACCCAGCAGAAGTCCACCACCCGGATGCCCTCCAGGGCGCGGCCGAGCTCGAGCCGCCCGGCAGTTGCGGCGGCCGCCGGCTCCGCCCGTGACGCCAGCACGCTGGCGTCGTGCTCACCGAGCAGGGGCGGGCGGTGGATGGGAATGTCACCGAGGGCGGCGACCGGACTCTTCGGGTAGGAAAAGGTGCGCCGCAGCGGGGCGTGGTCGACGTCGCGGAACTGACCGACGAAACGCAGCTGTTCGCAGTCCTCCATCTCCTCCAGGGCGTGGATCGGCGTGCCCAGCATGCCCAGGGCCTGGGTCTTCACCAGCGCCTCGTCCCGGGGAATTCGTGAGATCAGCTCCTTGGTGACCGGCGCGTAGAACGCCGCCACCTCCAGCGGCAGCAGGCCCTCGGGCGGTGACGGCGGATCGAGGCCCTGCGCTCTGGCCCAGGCAAGAAACTCGTCCACAGTGGCCGGCCGAACGCCCACGCCGGTCATCCAGCGGCCGTCGCCGCACCGCACCGCGGAGGCGAAGTTCGGCCGCCGCAGGGTCTCGTTGAACCAGCGCGCGAAGTTCGGATTGCCGGACTGCAGCGTGGTGGCGGCCACGCAGTTCTGCAGCGAGATGTCGATGTGCACGGCACCCGGGGTGGTTGCCCTGCCGCTTAGCGCGATCAGCGTGGCCGTGGCCGCCGCCAGGCCGCCGAGCTTGTAGCTCTGGTGGGCGCCCGGCTGGTTGGGCGGGTCGTCTGCGTGCCCGCAGAAGAAGGCGAGCCCGCCGGCGGCGACAGCGATCAGATCGTTGCCGAGCTCGTCCCGGCGCGGTCCGTCAAGGCCGAACGGCGTCACGGTTACGTGAATCAGCTGCGGATTGACGGCGCTGAGGTCCTTGTGCTCGAGGCGCTCGGTCTCCAGCACCGCGTCTGCGCTGGCCAGCAGCCGCCGGAACGCCTCGCGACCGCTGGCGCTGGCGCGGTCGATGACCACCGAACGCTTGTTGGCGTTGTGGTAGAGGTGCTGATAGCTGTGTTCCGGGCCCGGTGCGGCGTCGAGAAACGGCGCGCGCCGCCGCGCCCGGCTGCCCCCGGGGGCCTCGACCAGGATCACTTCGGCGCCGAGATCTGCGAGAATCCGCCCGCCGAACACCGCGGACTCATCGCAGAGTTCGAGAATCCGGATGCCCTGTAGCGGCAGCGGCTCGGCCATGGTCTCCCTCCCCATCCTCGCCCCGAGAGGATAGTCTGTTGGCCGGGCCAGGAGAACGTGCGCCTCGAGATGGGAGAACGGAGATGATCGACAGAGTCGGTGTTCTGCTTCTGCTGGCGACGGCGTCCGCCGTGTGTCTCGGCCACGGCACCGCCGACCTGCCCGCTGCCGCCGAGGCGCGCAGAATCGAGTTTCCGGATACCGACCGCTATCTGACGCTGGTGCTCGATCCCCACACGCATTCGGTGTTCTCCGACGGCCACGTGTGGCCTCGGATCCGGATCGGCGAGGCGCTGCTCGACGGTCTGGACGCCATCGCCATCACCGAGCATCTCGAGTACCAGCCGCACCTGGCTGACATCCCCCATCCGGACCGCAACCGCGCCTATGCGGAGGCGGTGAGCGCGGCGGCGGGCACCGATCTGATGGTCATCGCCGGCTCGGAGATCACCCGGGAGGCGCCGGCCGGTCACATCAACGCCATCTTCATCGACGACGCCAATGCGCTGTTCAGGGCCGAAACGCCGGAGGATCCGGCGGACGTGCGCAGCTACTACGTGCAGGCCGGCGAGTGGCCGGCCCAGGCGGCAGTGCAGGCGGCCAACGATCAGGGCGCGTTCGTATTCTGGAACCATCCCTACTGGAGCCGTGACTTCGCCAACGGCATTCCGGTGATTCCGGAGTTTCACGTCGGCAATGCCAGGAACGGGCTGCTGCACGGCGTCGAGATTGCCAACGGTGACGACTATTCGGAAGAGACGTTCCGGATCGCCCTGGACCACGACCTCACCCTGATCGGGGTGTCGGACGTGCACGAACTCATCGACTGGGACTACCCGCCCCACGCCGGCGGCCATCGCCCGGTGACGCTGGTGTTCGCCGAGGCGCGGACGCCGGAGGCGTTGCGTGCGGCGCTGTTCGACGGACGCACCGTGGTGTGGTTCAAGAACCTGCTGATCGGCCGGTCGGAACATCTGAATCCGCTGCTGGCGGCATCGCTGTCCATCGAAGCGGCGGCCTACGAGGGGAACGCGCAGGTCCTGACGGTTGCCCTGCGCAACCGCTCGGATGCCGATCTGCAGCTCATGAACCGCGGCGCGCTGACGTTCTTCGACGATGCGGATCTGATCGAGGTGGCGGCCCACTCCGTGCGCAAGCTTCGGGTGAAGACCGGGGTCCGGGTGCCGCGCATCGAGCTCGACTTCGACGTCGTCAACGCGCTGATCGCCCCGAAGCAGCCGGCTGCGATCAGGCTGTCCGCCGACGTAACGGGCGCCCGGGTCAATTAACATGCAGATCAACGCATCGCGCGTTTTCCTGGTCCTGGTCCTGCTCCAGATCGGAGCCTGTGGCGGGGGCGGCGGCGGCGACGATGCCGGGCCGAGCCGCAATCCGCAGCTCGCGTCCCTGGTGTTGTCCCAGGGCACGCTGACCCCGACGTTCGAGTCATCGACCTTCGACTACACGGCGGGAGTAGCCAACCCGGTGACCAGCATCACCGTGACCCCGACCACGGCGGTGGCGGCGGCGACGGTCACCGTTAATGGGACGGCGGCAGCGTCCGGCGCGGCCAGCGCACCGATTGCCCTGACGGTGGGGGATACGGCGATCGCCGTGCAGGTGACGGCCGAGAACGGCACCACCCAGCGCACCTACACCGTGGTGGTGACCCGGCGCCCGCCGCCGAGCAGCAACGCGGCGCTCACCGATCTCGCGCTCTCCGGCACCGAACTCGATCAGCTGTTCGACCCGGCGATCACCGCGTACACGGCGGGCATCGGCTTCTTCGGCGCGGCGACCCGGGTGCGCGCAGTGCCGGAAGACGCCGGCGCGACCCTGACCCTGGACGGTGAGCCGCTGGCCGCCGGCGGCGACAGCACCTACACGCCCCTCGACGTGGGCGTCAACGATCTGGCGCTGCTGGTGACCGCCGAGGACGGCGTCGCGACTCGCGCCTACGACATCGAAGTCACCCGTGCCGGCGCCGTGTCCGCCGGGCAGGAAGGCTACCTCAAGGCCTCGAACACCGGCCCGGATCGGTTCGGAACGGGCGTGGCGATCTCCGCCGACACGCTGGCCGTGGGCGCGCCGGAGGAGGGCAGCGCGGCCACCGGCATCGGCGGTAATCAGGCGGACAACTCCCTGGGCAGCGCCGGCGCCGTATACCTGTTCGAGCGCGACGGCTCGACCTGGCGCACGGCCGAGTACGTCAAGGCATCGAACACCGACGGTGTCGATCGGTTCGGCGCGGCCCTGGGTCTGGACACCGATCTTCTTGCCGTGGGTGCGCCCGGCGAGCAGAGTCTCGCCAGCGGTATCGACGGCAACGAGCAGGACGACTCCGCCGCCGGGGTCGGCGCCGTGTATCTGTTCGAGCGCGACGCCATGGGCGTGTGGGACCAGAGCGCCTACGTGAAGGCGTCGAACCCCGATGGCGGAGACGGCTTCGGCGCCGCCGTGGCCGTCTCCGGCGAGCGGATCATCGTCGGCGCCGACCTCGAGGACGGCGGCGCCAGCGGGGTCGACGGCGACGATTCCAGCAATGCCCTCGCCGGCGCCGGCGCCGCGTACGTGTTCGGCCGCAGCGCTGCCGGTCGCTGGGAGCAGCAGGCCTATCTGAAAGCGTCCACGCCCGACGCGGCGGACCGCTTCGGCAGCGCCGTTGCGATCAGTGGCGACCTGGCCGCGGTCGGCGCCCCGCTCGAAGACAGCCGTTCCACCGGCATCGACGGCGACGCCGGCGACAACAGCCTGGGGTCGGCGGGTGCGGTGTATCTTTTCGGCGCCGACGCCGCGGGCGAGTTCGCGCCGCTGGCCTACGTCAAGGCCTCCAACACGGACAGCGGCGACCGCTTCGGCGCGGCCGTCGCCGTCGATGGCGATCTGCTGGCGGTGGGTGCCCCCGAAGAAGACAGTGCGGCCGCCGGGGTCGATGGCAATCAGGGCGACGACACGCTGAATGCCGCGGGCGCGGTCTATGTGTTCGAACGCGACGGCGCCGGCGACTTCTCGCAGATCGCCTACCTGAAGGCAGCCAACCCGGGATCGCTGGACAACTTCGGCGCGGCGCTCGCGCTGCGCGGCAACATTCTGGTCGTGGCGGCACCGGGGGAGAATTCCGCCGCCACCGGCATCGACGGCAACCCGGCGGACGAGAGCGCCCTGAACTCAGGTGCTGTCTATGTGTTCGAACGCGACGGCGCCGGCAACTTCTCGCAGATCGCCTACCTGAAGGCATCGAACACGGATGCGGGCGATGCGTTCGGCGGCGCCGTGGCGCTGGACGGCGACACCGTGGCGGTCGGCGCGGCTCTGGAGGATGGTGCCGATACCGACGTCGATGGCGACGATGCGGACGACAGTCTGCCCGGTGCCGGCGCCGCGTACGTGATCCGCTGACGTCCCGTGGCGCTCAAGGCGACGATCTACAAGGCGGAACTCGAGGTCGCCGATCTCGACCGCGGCCACTATGCGAGCCACGCGCTGACCCTCGCACGGCATCCGTCCGAGACCGAACAGCGTCTGATGATTCGTCTGCTGGCTTTCGCCATGCACGCCCACGAGGACCTGGAGTTCGGCCGCGGCCTGTCCACGGACGACGAGCCGGACCTGTGGTTGAAGGACGCCACCGGCGAGATCCAGCTGTGGATCGATGTCGGCCTGCCGGATGAACGCCGGCTGCGCAAGGCCGCCGGTCGCACGCGGCGACTGGTGCTCATCGGCTACGGTGAGCGCGCGTTGGCGGTGTGGTGGAAGAAGAACCGGGAAGCCCTCGCGCGGCTCGACAAACTGGCCGTCTGGTCCCTGTCCGACGCCGATGCCGTGGCGCTCGAGGCGCTGGCAGCGCGCAACATGGAACTGCAGTGCACAATAGACGACGGTCAGATTTCCGTCGGCAACGGCGACGCCTACCTCAGCATTGGAATCACCCGACTCCAGGACGCCGACCGCGACTGATCCGCGTGACGCAACGCCCCTGAGCGCACTTCATTGCACCGGCAGCACCCGTGCGCGGAACTGGCGGCCCTTGATGCGTTTTCGGTTGAGTATCGCCAGGGCTTTGTGGACATGAGCGTTCGCCATCGCCACGTAGCTGGATTCGTCGAGGAGATCGATGCGGCCGACGGCGTCGCCCGGGACCCCGCCTGCGGCGGTGAGCGCGCCGAGCAGGTCGCCGGGGCGCAGCTTGTTGCGCCGGCCGCCGCTGATTTCCAGCGTGGTGCAGGTTGACTGCATGGCGTTGGTTCGGGCCGCGTCCGGCAGCGGGCGCCGCTCGATGGCACCGCAGGTCGTGTCCTGTTCGATCACGGCCAGCCGCGGTCGTTCGCGCTCGCCCACCAGGCTCACCGCCAGGCCGCGGCGCCCGGCGCGTCCCGTGCGGCCGCTGCGGTGCAGGTACACTTCTGGCTGGGTGGGAAGCTGGTAGTTGAACACCGCGTCGACGTCGTCGACATCGAGGCCGCGGGCGGCGACGTCGGTGGCGACGAGCACCTTCGCGCTGTGGTTGGCGAAGCGGATCAGCGTCCGGTTGCGCTCTGCCTGGTCCTGGTCGCCGTGCAGGGCCAGGGCCGGTATGCCCCGGGCCTGCAGCACCCCGGCTATCCGGGCGCAGTCGATCCTGGTGTTGCAGAACACCAGGTTCAGCGCCCCGGACCAGGCCTGCAGCACGGCCACCAGGGCTTCGTCCCGGTCGTCTCGTCCCACGGCGCACCAGACGTGGCTGACGTCGATGGGCGGTTCGTCGTCGGTCACGTCGATGGTCACGGGATCACGCTGAACCCGGGCGCTGATCGCCTCCATGCGCGGCGGGTAGGTGGCGGAGAACAGCAGCGTCTGGCGGCGTTCCGGCACATGGCCGAGCAGCTCGTCGATCTCCTCGGCGAAACCCATGTCCAGCATGCGGTCGGCTTCGTCCAGCACCAGGACTTCCAGCCCGCGCAGGCGCAGCGTTTCTTTGCGCAGGTGTTTGAGTACCCGCCCCGGCGTACCCACGACCACGTGGGCGCTGTGCTGCAACGAGCCGATCTGCGGGCCGATGGGGGTGCCGCCGCACAGCGTCAGTACCTTGATGTTGCCGAGCCGCTTGGCGAGGCGGCGGATCTCCCGGGCCACCTGTTCGGCCAGCTCCCGGGTCGGACACAGCACCAGCGCCTGCACCCGGAACGAGGCCGGATCGATGCGCTGCAGCAGACCCAGACCGAACGCCGCGGTCTTGCCGCTGCCGGTGCGCGCCCGGGCGATGACGTCGCGGCCGGCGAGCACAGGCGGCAGCGTGGCTTCCTGCACCGGCGTCATGTGGGTCAGGCCGAGCTCAGCCAGGGATTCGAGCAGGGCGGGCGCCAGGTCGATGCGATCGAATCCCGGGCCCGCTGCTGGGCGGGTCGATGCTGGATCGGTCATTCGCTGCGGCCGGGCGTTGCGGGCGGCCGCGCAGTATACGCGTCGCGGCGGATGGTGCCACGGAATGTCAGCCCGGACGCGCGGTCACCAGCCAGCAGGCGGCGCCGAGATCGAGCCCGGTGGGGCCGGCGTGGGGGGTGAGCGCGTCGCGCGCCGCGGCCATCGCGGTCTCCCGGGTGGCGTCGTCGAGTTCCTGGAGCACGCGGGACAGCGGTCCCACCTGCTGCAGAAACTCCATGGCGCCGTCCACCGTGTCGGCGACGTGGAGCTTGGTGGTGAGAGGCTCGATGGCGATGCCGGTGAAGCCGCCGGCCTCGAGTACCTCACGCAGGTACTCGGGATCGGCGAATGCGAACGGCCCCGGCGCCCGCGGGTCTGGCGGGGTCTCCGGCTCGTCCAGATAGGGCCGCACTGCGGCGCCGGCAATGGCCATCCACGGGTTCTTCCCCGGCGCCTGCCAGCAGACGAAGCACAGGCGGCCGGCGTCCGTCAGCGCGCTGCGCAGATTCGCGAAGGCGGCGCTGGGATCGGCGAAAAACATGACTCCGAAACGCGACAGCACGAGCTGGTGGTCGGCGGTGAACGCCTGGGTGGCCGCGTCGGTGCGGGAGAACGCCACGCTCTCCATGCCGGCTGCGCGGGCCCGCGCGCGCTCGAGCATGGGCTCGGAAATGTCGATGCCCCAGACGGCGGCGCCGCCCTTCGCCAGAGCCAGGGTGGTGTCGCCGCAGCCGCAGCCCACGTCGATGGCGCGTTCGCCCGCCTCCGGCGCCGCGCGCTCGATCAGCACCCGGCTGATGGGGGCGAGCATGGCGTCGAGCTGGGCCTGGGCGTTGACCCAGGTGCGGGCGGCCTCGCCGTTCCAGAAGTCGATCTGCTCTTGGTTGTTCGCTGTCATGGCCGCACCTCCGGAATATCCGGGCATTCAACCAGCCGGGTGCGCGGTTGTCATCTGAGGCGTGGATCGTCGGCCTGGGAATGCAGGGTCGGGCCCGGGGTGAGATAGAACTCCCGGGTTTTTTCCAGCAGGGTCTGGCGATGCCAGCAACCGCGGGGTACGACGACCAGCGATCCAGCTGGAATCCGGGTCAGCGTACTTGGTCCAGTCGGGTCCGTGGGCAGGATCTCCAGCTCGATCGTGCCTTCGAGGACCTGCAGCAGTTCGTCGCATTCCGGGTGCATTTCCCAGGGCGACGGCCCGCCGGCTTCGGACCAGAACACGCCGGCATGGCCGTCGTTGAATGGCGCAATCTCGTGAAACGCCATTTCCGCGAGCTGCCGGCTGATGGCCTGCGGGTCGTGGGCAACGGCTCGACTCATGATGGTGCTCCGCCTCGGCTAGATAGTTAACCAACAAGTTAACTATATACACTCGCCGCATTGGCCGGTCAATGCGTCAGCCGTTGCGGTACAGGTAGCTGTAGCCGTTGATGGCGGGTACCCCGCCGAGGTGCGCGTAGAGGATGCGCGAGCCGCGGGGAAAGAAGTCGCGGCGCACCAGATCGATCAGGCCCTGCATGGATTTTCCCTCGTACACCGGGTCCGTGATCATGCCCTCGAGGCGCGCGCACAGGCGGATGGCTTCGTTGGTCTCTTGCGACGGCACGCCGTACGCGGGATAGGCGTAGTCCTCCTTCAGCACCACGTCGGCGTCGTCGATGTCACGGCCCAGATCGACGAGTTGCGCGGTGTTGTGGGCGATCTCGAGTACCTGGGCCCGGGTCCGGGCCGGCGTGAACGAGGCGTCGATGCCGATCACGTGGCGGGCGCGCCCGTCCCGGGCGAACCCCACCACCATGCCCGCGTGGGTCGAGCCGGTGACCGTGCACACCACGATGAAGTCGAAGCGCAGACCCAGCTCTGCCTCCTGGGCGCGAACCTCCTCGGCGAAGCCGACGAAGCCGAGGCCCCCGAGGGGATGCACCGACGCGCCCGCCGGGATCGGATACGGCGTGCCGCCCCGCGCCTTCACGTCCTCCAGGGCCCGTTCCCAGCTTTCGCGGATGCCGATGTCGAAGCCTTCGTCAACCAGCTCGATCTCGGCGCCCATGATCCGGCTCAGCAGGATGTTGCCGACGCGGTCGTAGACGGCGTCGTTGAAAGGTACCCAGCTCTCCTGCACCAGCCGGCACTTCATGCCGAGCCTGGCGGCCACCGCCGCCACCTGGCGGGTGTGATTGGACTGCACGCCGCCGACGGTGACCAGGGTATCGGCGCCGGAGCGGAGCGCGTCCGGAACGATGTATTCGAGCTTGCGCAGCTTGTTGCCGCCAAAAGCGAGGCCCGAATTGCAGTCCTCGCGCTTGGCGAAGATCTCGACCCGGCCGCCGAGTTCGGCCGACAGCCGTGGCAGGGGTTCGATCGGGGTGGGACCGAAGGTGAGCGGGTAGCGTTCGAACCCGTCGAGCATGGCGTCGGCTTCCTGGTTTGTCCGTGAGTCCGGCAGTCAGTCGGTCGGCGGGTCGGCCATGGCGGGACCGGCTACCGCGCGGATGTCGCGGGGCGACAGGGGTCGGCCATCGGCGCTCACGGCGCCCATCCGCCGGATCGGTCTGCCGGACGCGCGCTCCACGAACACCAGCCGGTCGCCGCGCGGGTCCGGTTTGTGCTTGTCGCCCCAGTGCACCATGGCCAGCAGCACCGGCTGCAGATCCCAGCCGGCGGGCGTGGGCACGTATTCGGCGTGGGCGCCTTCCGCGGATTCCCGCTTCTCCAGAATGCCTTCCTCCACCAGCCGGTTGAGCCGCGCGCTGAGGATGTTCCTGGCGATGCCCAGGTTGCGCTGGAAGTGACCGAATCGTTTCACCCCGAAGAACGCATCGCGCAGGATCAGCAGCGTCCAGCGCTCGCCGACCACGTCCAGCGTCTGCGCCAGGGAACAGTTCATATCGTCGAAGCGCTTGTACTTCATGGAGCGATTCTATTGGGTTGCATGATGGAAACAAACGGTCTCTTCACGAAACCGGAGTCCAGCCCGGGAACGGGGAGCCCGGGTCAACCCCGGTGGGGCGTCTGCAACCCACCGATCCAGGAGGAGACGTGCGCGCCGATGCGGTCGTCCACTTCCAGGATGCGCGAGATCAGGCTGCGGTGGTCGCGATCGGACAGTTCCAGGTCGATGGCTGAATTGCCATGGTCGCGCAGGGCCGCGGCGAACCTGCGGATCTGTGCCTGGCGCCAGGCATCGTCGGCATCGGCGAACAGCAGCAGAATCGGCGGTCTGCCGGAGGCGATGTGGGGCGTTACCGAAGCCGCCAGCCAGCCCTCGGGGTCGGCGCCCCAGACCGTCAGCGGCCGCTCCGGGGCGGTTTCCTCCACGTAAAGGAACGGCGAGATCAGCACGCCGCCGGCGATTGCGTCGGTGTTCAGTCCGTGGGCGTCGAGATGGCTGGCGTCCAGCATCAGCAGCGCCGCCAGGTAGGCGCCTGCCGAGTGACCGGCGACATACACCTGCTCCGGATCGCCGCCGTACTCTGCGATGTGGCGCACGGTCCAGGCGAGCGCTGCCGCGGCATCGGCGACGTGGGCCGGGTGCCGGAACGCTGGGGACAGTCGGTAGTTTGCCGACACCACGCCGATGCCGAGGGGCAGCAGTCGTTCGGCCACGGGATCGCCGAGGCTCTTGTCGCCGAACATCAGCGCGCCGCCGTGGAAGTACACGAGGACCGGCGCACCGGGGACTCCCTCCGGCATGTGTACGTCGAGCCGGTCCTTCGATTCGGCGTAGTCCGAGTGCGACAGATAGTCGATGTCCCGGGTTACGGCGCCGTGCCCGGCTGAGGCGAGCAGCGAGGCCAGCAGCAAGCAGACGGGGATCGGTCTCATTGCTGCTGGGGTTCGCTGACTCGATGGCCGCCCTTTCTCATGGCCTCCTGAGCCTCTTCGCGCATGCGATCCCATTCCTTCTGCTTGTGGCACACCCGCTGGCGGATCTGCGAGCCCGTCACCTTGATGGTTCGGCACACGCGTTTGTTCGGTTCGTTCCTGGCGGCCGCCGTGTCGGTTTCGGCGGGCGCGGCAAGGGCCGGGGTGGCAAGGGCGGCAGCCAGCAGCGCCACGACGAGGCGATTCGACCACATGCTTGCGTCCTCGGAATCGGGCAGCGGATGATGCCATGGCGCGGTTGGGGCGGCTACGTCGAGCGGAACTCGCGGATCGGTCGCCACAGACGCCAGATCGCCAGGGTTGCGGCGATGGAGATCGCGCCGCCGAGCACCATGGTATTGCCGGCGCCGATGGCGCCCGCCCAGGCGCCGACCCAGATCGTGCCGACGTTGTTGGCGGTCTGGGCGGCGAGGATCATCAGGGCGAAGGCGCGGCCGCGCATGTGGTCCGGCGTGGTCAGCATCACCGTGGTCTGACGCACCGCCACGGTCACGGCGTCGGCGGCACCGAGTGCCGCGATCATCAGCGCGCCCATCCACAGGGTGCTGGCGGTACCGAATCCGAACAGGATCACACCGTAGGCGAGGGAGGCATACAGCACCAGCATGCCCTTGGCGCGGTAGCCGACCAGCAGCAGGGCGAAGAACGAGCCGACGATGGCGCCCGTGGAGTTGGCCGCACCGAGCAGGCCGGTGGCGCTGGCGCCGCCGGCAAACAGGCCGAGGGCCAGCACGGGAAGGATCTCGCGGTAGAACGACGCCACCGTGATACCGGTATCGAGCAGGAACAGACCGGGCAGGATCGGATGGCGCGCGACGAAACGCAGACCCTCCCAGGTCTGCGTCAGGGCCGTGGTCGCCGAACCTTCCTCATGACCGCCGGCGATCCCGTGGGCCCGGATCGCCAGGGGCGCCAGCACGGAGATCAGAGAGATCCCTGCCGCCACGAAGAATGCCGCGGTAATGTCGAAGGCAGCGACCACGCCGGCGAACAGCAGCGGCCCGGCGATGGCGGCCGCGTTCTGCGACGCTGTGTCGGTAGAGGCTGCGCGCATCAGGTGCTTCTGCGGCACGACGATGGGCACCAGCGCGGATCTGGCCGGACTCGCCAGCATCTGCGAGAACGCGGTGAAGGCGATGCCCGCATAGACCATCGCCGGAGACAGCAGGCCCTGGGCATCGAGCAGGCCCAGGCTCAGCATCACGCCGAAGGTGGCGCCGTTGGCCAGCGCCATGAGGCGTTTGCGGTCGATGCGGTCGGCGAGGGTGCCGCCCCAGAGCAGGGCCGGCACCTGCACCACCAGCTGCACCACGCCGATCGCGCCCACCAGCATGGCGGATCCGGTCTCGTCGAACAGCCACTGAGCCGTCGACAGGATGCGCATCCACACCACCACGGTGGCGGAAATCAGCGCGATCCACAGAACCCGGTAGTCGCGGAACAGAAAGGCGCCCCAGGGACGGCTCGCGCCCGGTGGGTCGGGGGGGTGGTCTGCTGCGGACAGAGACGATCCTTAAGCCGGCGCGCACCGGCGCTCGCGTAGGGCGTCAGTGTACCGGCAAGGCGCGCTGGCCCGCATGCGCCTGGTCCTGGCGCGGCGGCCCGTGAAGAGGGAACGTGACGGCAAAGGTGGATCCCGCGCCCGACTTGCTCTCCACCTCCACCCTGCCGCCGTGGGCCTCGACGATGCGCTTCACCACCGACAGTCCGAGACCGACGCCGGGCGCGACGTTGAGCCGACGCCGTCGGAACGGCAGGAAGATGTCGCCGAGCTCGTCCTGGGATATGCCCGCACCCCGGTCACTGACCGACACACGGATGCTGTCGGCGCGCGTGACCGCGCGAATCGAGATCTCGCCTCCGGACGAGTACTTGATGGCGTTGCTGATCAGGTTCCGCAGCACCTGCTCCACCCTGAGCGGATCCGCCAGCAGCGTCAGCTGGTTCGCCGGCAGGTGGCTGACGATTCGGTGGCCCGGCGCGAGGGCGGCGTAGCTCTGGGTCAGGTCCTGGATCAGCTTGCGCAGGTCGAACGGTTGGCAGCGCAGCTCCAGCGCGCCCGCTTCGATGCGTGCCGCGTCCATGACGTCGTCGACCATTCGCGACAGCTGGTCGATCTCGTGGTCCAGGCCGCTGCGTTTGCGGTTGCGACCGTCGGCGGACTCGTCCAGCGCCATGAGATACAGACCGTTCTTCAAGGTTGCCAGCGGATTCTTGAGGTCGTGCGCCACGCCGGCCAGAAAGGCGAGCTGAGCCTGGCGCTGGCGGGCGACGCTGTCTGCCATGTCGTTGAACATGTCGGTCAGCTCGGCGAGCTCGCGGGCTCCGCCGACCCGGCCGCGGATTGCCAGATTGCCGCTGCGGAAAGCGGCCATCGCCTGGAACAGATCGACCAGCGGCAGGAACAGCAGGCGGCGGATGAGCAGTGCCAGAGCGGCAATGCCGGAGATGAGCAGCAGCGCCGCGACGCTGCCGAACACGCTGGAAAGGCGCTGGGCACGGCGCATGTCGCGGTGTGCCGCTTCCACCTGCAGATCGTTGAGAGCGCGCAACGACTCCAGTCCGTCGAGGGCGGCGGTCAGTACCGGACCGGTCTGGCGGATGACGTCTTCGAGATCGTCGACGCTCGAGTCCAGCCGGTCGCGGACTTGAAGGTAGTGCGCCAGATCGCTGGACACCCGGTCGAGCAGCGCCCGCTCCTGTCCGGGGCCGACGTAGTACTGCGCCTGCTCCGACAGCGCCGCGAGTCGCGCGGCGACGTGTGCCTTTTCTTCGATCAGACCCGCATTGCCGGACACCCGGTAGAGGTTGGCCAGACGCTGGTAGAGCAGCGCGGCAACCTCCATCTCGTGGGCGATGGCGGCGCTGCGCGTGTCGCGGGACACCGTCTCCATGGAGCGCTGGAACACGGACGCGGTGCCGAGCAGCACCAGCAGACTGACGAAGGTGACGAGAAGCAGAATCGTGGCGCACAGAACGAACAGACCGCGAAGTCCGGTCCGATGGCTGCGCATGGATCATCCTCCAGGTCGGGCGGCGCCAATCTATCGGAACCCTGCCCGTGGCGGAAGTTCCGTCTCCCGGTCAGCGGCGAACCCCTGCTTTCATCCTGATTGCCCGAGCTTCCGCCGCAGCCCTTCGAGTCGGCGCCGGTTGGCGCCGAGGTCCGAGTAGCCGAGACGCGACGCCGAGCGCATGGCGATCTCGCCCTGGGAGGCACGCCGCTGGAACTCGACGTCGTCGACGAAGCGTAACAGGCGGGTGCGCGCTTCCGCGCGCAGGTAGTCGTCCGTCTGCTCGACGATGGTGTAGGCCGGATCCGCTTCGAGCAGCTCGATCAGCGACCGCCAGGTTGCCGCCGGGTCGTCGCCCAGCGCGAGCGGCCGGATGGCGTGGATGCCGTCGGCGGCGTCGCTGCTGACGCAGTTCGGCGAGGCGGGACACGGTGCCAGTCTGTCCGATTCGCGGTTGCTCACGTTACCTCCCGTGCTGGTGCAGGCGATCAGCAGCGCCGTGGTTCCCGCCAGCGCCAGCGTGCGGCCGACTTCTCGCAGCACACTTCGCGTTGCCATCAGATCGACGCCGGACGGTCGCCATTGCTGGAACTGGGTGACGCCACCGGCTCGAGGTGGTTGCTGCCGCTTTCGGTGGCGAAGGCTACGCCGAAGGCCTCGCCGGCGCTGCGGTCGTCGAGGCTGTCGACGTACCACCACTCGCCCTGGGCGCGCCGGTGATCGAGATCCAGCAGCAGGTAGCCGTGCTGGCGCAGGTTCACGTAGTGGATGTGGGGTCGATCGCGAACGATGGTGGCCTCCCGGGCGATGAGTTCCTCGGGGCTGCCGTCGGGACCGGGCGAGGTCACCGAGGTCGTCACCATCTCCACCGCCAGGGAGCCCCGGCCGCTGGCGCGGTCGTAGCCGGCGCCGAGCGGATCTCTTGAAACGTCCATGGCCCAGGCGGTGTGGATGTCGCCGGTGAGCACCACGGTGTCGTCGATGCGTTCGGCCTCGAGCTGATCGAGGATCCGGCGGCGCGAATCCGGGTAGCCGTCCCACTGGTCGACGTTCAGCAGCAGCCCGTCTTCGGCGATGAGCTGAGCGAACATCAGCTGCTGGCCGAGCAGCCGCCAGCGGCTGCCGAGGCGTACCGAAGCGCGCAGCTCCTCGGCCAGCCAGGCCTGCTGATCGAGTCCGAGGATGGTGCGCGCCGGATCGTTCAGGCCGGCCTGGTCGCTGCGGTCTTCGAGCTGACGGGTACGCCCGTGCAGGCGGGTGTCGAGCATGATCACGTGGGCGAGATCGCCGAGCCGGAAGCTGCGGTAGATGTGCGCACCGGCGGCGCCCGGCTGCTCACGGATCGGCAGCCATTCGTGATAGGCGCGCACGGCCGCGGCGCGCCGATCCGTCCAGCTGCCTTCGCCCAGTTCCGGGTTGTGATTCTCGGCGCCGTCGCGCCAGGAATTGTTGGCGCTCTCGTGGTCGTCCCAGACACAGATCCAGGGATGCTGGCGGTGCGCCTCCTGGAGGTCCGGGTCGCGCTTGTACTGGGCGTGGCGGATCCGGTAGTCGGCGAGGGTGACTACTTCCCTTGGCGGCTCGTGAACCCGTCCCAGGGCGGAGCCGTCGCCGTAGACTTTCGGTGCGTACTCGTAGAAGTAGTCGCCCAGGTGCAGCACCAGATCCACATCGCCGCGGGCGGCGATGTGGCGGTAGGCGCTGAAATAGCCGAACGGCAGGTTTGAGCAGCTCGCCACGGCGATGCGCGTGCGGCTGACCACCCCGTCCGGCAGGGTCCGGGTGCGGCCGGTCGGACTCGCTGCGCCGGCCGCATTGAAACGGTAGTAGTAGGTTCGCGCCGGTTCCAGCCCCATCGCGTCCACCTTTACGGTGTGATCGCGGACCGGCAGCGCGGTGACGACGCCCTGGTCGACGATGCGGCGGAAGTCCGGGTCGCTGGCGATCTCCCAGCGAACCGGGACCGGACCGGACGACGCCACCGTGACCCGCGTCCACAGAATCACCCGGTCGGAGAGCGGATCACCGCTGGCAATCCCGTGCTGAAACGGCGCGCCATTGTCTGATTCCGCGGTCGTTGCCGCTGTGGTCATGGGACGTGCGGCGCAGCCTGCCGTCGCCGCGCTGGCGGCGACCGAGGCGGCGGTGACGAAGCGGCGACGTGTGACCATGATTTCTTCCCCGGACAGTGCGGTGCGAGCCGACATGCTGCCGCGGAGTATGGCCGGATCCGCAGACATTTGCCTCAGGATCGATGTCGATCGACTGCGCGCGTTTCCGCCGATGCCCCCTGTCGTCGGCTTGTGAGCCGCGGTCCGGCCACCTACGATCCATTCATGAGCTATTGCGCGTGTCTGCCGCAACCGGCGCTTCGCCGCTTGGTCAAGTGCTACTGGCACTTGGACGACCCCGCGGCAGAAGGCGGCAATCATACCGTGCTGCCGGACGGCTGCATGGAGATCATCGTTCACTTCGGCGCGCTGCCGCGAATGACCAGCGACGGCAGGGTTCCCGTCAGCGCACAGAGGGCGTTCGTCGGCGGTCAGATCAGCCGGGCCATCGGCCTCGAGCCGACCGGACGGATCGGCATGGTCGGGGTGCGGCTCTGGCCCTGGGGCGGCGGACCGCTCCTCGGCATCGCGATGCAGGAGATCGCCAGCGAGAGCGTGAACCTGGCCGACATCGCGGGCCATGGCGCTGCCGACCTGCCGGGCCGGCTCGCAGCTGCGACGGACGCCGAACAGCGTTTTCGTATCGTCGACCGGTTCATGCTGGTCCTCGGTCGCCGGGCCGCGGGAGTGAATCCGCTGGCAGCAGCGGCCATCCGACAGCTCGACCGGACGCACGGATCGGTGAGTGTCGCCGGACTGGTTGCGGAGCTGGGGGTCAGCGAGCGGCACCTGAACCGGATCCTTCAGCACAACGTAGGGCTGTCGGCGAAGTCCTACGCACGAATCCGCCGGTTCCAGAGCTGCATCGGCGCGATCCGTCGGGGCGACGTCACCTCGCTCGCGGATGCCGCCCACCATGCCGGATACACCGATCAGGCACACCTCAGCCACGACCTCAAGAAGCTCTGCGGGCTGACCCCGCGAGCGCTGCTTCAGGAGCAGCGGCTGCTGGTCGAGCCCGGCGGCTGACCCCGTCCGATTCTTACAATTCGGCCGGCCCATGCGCGGGTAGACTCGATGCCGGGTCACACACTCGGAGACCAAACAATGTCACTTCAGCGTATCGTCGGTGGTCTGGTCCTGGTCCTGGTTCTGGTCACGCTTCTCGCGGCTCCCGGCATGGCGGAGTCCGAACGGGCGGCCACCCCGACCTATCTGTCCACCGTCATCATCTACACGCCCGACATGCATGCGCTGGCTGCGTTCTACCAGGAGGCGCTGGAACTCGGCGACCCCGATACGGAGCTCGAGAACCACATCGGATTCTGGCTGGGGCAGAACTATCTGGGCTTCGAGCCCGTGGCGCACACCGCACAGAATCCCGGTGGACCCACCGTATGGTTCGGGGTGGCCAGTGCCGAAGCGACTCTCGCCAGGTTGGTCGGCGCGGGCGCACGCCAGGAGCAGCCGCCCACCCGACAGGATTGGGGGGATGTACATGCCGCTGCGCGGGATCCGGACGGCAACCTCGTGGGCCTGATTCAGCGCGCAGAGGGCAAATGAGCGGCTGCGAGAGTGCCGGGCTCAAGCGACCCGGGCAGCTTCGTCGAGGACGGCTAGGTTCCCTGGGGATCGGCGGCGGGCGCCGCGCCGAAACGCGATTCGAATTCCGTTAGATGCTCGAGAAGCGTCGGATCATTCGGTTCCAGCGAGGCCCGCTCGACGTCGAGCGCCTCGCTGAACAGGTCCCGCGCGCGGCCAAAACGACCGGTAGCGTCGAGATGACGGGCGAAGTCGACCATGACGCTGGCCACGCTGAGGTTGTTGTGCCCGCCGCTGCGCGCGAGAACGGCGATGGCTCGGGTGAAGGCCGCATCCCTTTCGGCGTCGGATAGCGACGCGCCGGTCAATGCGGCAATGCGCCCGAGTGCGATTCCCAGATCCCAGGCTTCCGGGTTCAGCTTCTCGGCGATCTCGATGGTCTGCCGGTAGTGGCGTTCCGCCATTGTGGCGTTCCCGAGTATCTCGTAGCTCCCGCCCAGCCCTACATGGATCGGCAGCGTGTAGGAGCTGGCGTCGCCGGCGCTGGCATGGATCTGCTGCAGCGAGGCGTCGAACAGCTCGATCGCGCGCTTCGGCTGACCCGCCTCGAGGAGCGTTCTGGCGAGGTTGCCCCGCACGACGGCGACATTGAGATGGTTGGGCCCGAGGGCGCCGGTGAAGTTGTCGATCGCCTCCTCGTACAGCTCGGTCGCTTCGGCGTAGTTGCCCTGCTCCCGAACTACCCAGGCGAGGTTGTTCAGCGAGTAGCCGATTTCGGGGTGACCGGATTCGAACCAGGCGCGCTTCAGATCCAGCGCTTGCTCGTGCAGCGCCCGGGCGCGAGGCAGATCTCCGAGCACCTGATACGCGGCAGCCAGATTGGCCAGCGCGCGTGCGCGAAGGCCGTTGGCATTGGCGTCGGTGCTGACCTCGACCGCTTTCAGCAGGGCATCGCGGGACTCCCGGTAGCGATCGGCGTTCATCAGCACGTAGCCGAGATTGTTGTAAGCGTTGGCCAGGTCGGTGACGCCGACTTCCGGGTGAGATTCCTGGATGTCGATGGCTTCCTGCTGGACTCGTATCGCCTCGTCGTAGCGGTCGAGGCTCGCCAGGGTGATGGAGAGAAGATTCATGGCCAGGGCTCGCGCGAGCGAACCGGGACCGTCTGCCGTGCTCCAGATGTCGATCGACTCGCGCAGCTGTGCTTCCGCGGTCTCGAATCGCCCCTGCTGCTCGGCAACGAATGCCAGGGCATGGAGACTTTCCGCCACGTCCGGATGCCGATCGCCCAGCAGCTCCCGGCGGTTGGCCAGGGCGCGCTCGAGCAACGGACGCGCCTGATCCGAGAGCCCCAGGCCCTGGTACACCGAACCTATGGCGTGGACGAAGTTCGCCTGAACGCGGGGCTGATCGGCGAGTGCGGCCATTGCCCGGTCGGCGCCCAGATCGAGCGCCTGGCGCACGGTGATTTCTCCGCCCGGTGCCCGCGCCACGGCCCAGGGGTCGGCGACCTGGAACAGTTCGACGAGAAACTCCGTCGTCGCGGCAGCCGTACTGGCCTCGGTGCGCGCGATCTGGCGCTGTTCGATGGCGACGCCGGCTCCGATTGCTGCAGCGATGGTGAGGAGCACCAGGGCACCCACCAGGCTCATCCGAATGGAGCGGCTGCGTCGTGTTCTTCGGTCCGAGGCGGCGATGTAGGTGCGTTCCTCGGGGGTCAGGTCGATCCCTCTGCGCTGCAACAGGTGCGCTTCTTCGAGGGGCTTTCCTTCCGGCAACAGCAGGTCGGGCGTCGGATCCGCCCGCCAACGCTCCAGGGCGTCCGTCAGTCGTGCGTGTAGCTGCAGATTTTCCTCGTTGGCGGCGAGCCACCGACGGATCCGCGGCCAGTGCTCGATGAGCGATTCGTGCGCGATTCTGACCACGCCCCGCTCTTGGTCGTCCAGTTCGGTAACGAACAGTCGCGCGTTCACGAAGGCATCGACGAGGGAGCGTGCTTCGGGCTGCAGTTCGTCGACGCGGGCCCGCCTCCGCGTGCCACCCTGCTTGCCGTCGCGCTGTGCCACCAGATGATCCAGAGTTCGCTGGAACTGAGCCTTGGCATCTGCCGGTAGCCCGTCGAAGACGTGCTCGGCGCGCCTGGCGATGGAACCCTCGACGCCGCCGATCTCGGCGTACGCAGCGAAGGTCAGGCGGCCGTCGGGGGAGCGGCGCTGGTAGAGCTCTTCGAGGGTGAACTCGAGCAACGGCAGCATGTCCGGGTTGGCGCACGCATGGTCGCGCAGCACGTCGTCCAGGCGCGCACCGGTCGTCGGGTTCTCCTCGAATTCCAGCCCGGCAGCCTGGGCAGGCAGACGGATCATCTGGGAGATTTCGTCCGGGGTCGGCGGGGCGAGGTCGTACTGGCCCAGACCCTCCTTCAGCGTCATGAGCTCGGGTACGGCCTCGCACCGCGGGTAGAAATCGCTGCGCAGGGTGGCGATTACCCACACGGCGCCGCTGGTCGCGAGCGCGGTCAGTGCCCGCACGAATGCTCGGGCGTCTTCTATCGACTGGCCATGAGTGAACAGTTCTTCGAGCTGGTCGACCACCAGCACCAGCCGTGCGCGTCCACCGTCCAGCGTGTGTTTCAGGAGTGGAACGATTCCCTCTGGCATCGCAAGAAGCTGATCGGCAAGCGCTTCCGGGTTTAGGGTTTCGGCAATGCCCGGCAGGGCTTGCGGCGTGAGCAGAGCGCGGGACAGGGAGGCAATCGGGTCGGAAGCGGCGTCCGATGGCGACAGGACCGCTCGGGCCCACCGGTTGATACCGGGCACCACGCCGGGCCGTGTCAGCATGGACAGCAGACCCGCTCGAACGAGCGATGACTTGCCGACGCCGCTCATGCCCAGAATCAACACGAAGGCACGACCGGATTCCGCCTGGTGCCCCAGCGCACTCAGCACCTCGGTGATGGCCCGAGTGCGGCCGAAGAAGACGGGGGCGTGCTCGAACTCGAAGGCGCTCAGGCCGCGGAACGGCGAGCCGCGTTGCCACGCGGCGGCCCGCCGCGACGGTGGCGAAGACGTCTCCACCCGCTTTCCGAGGAGCTTTCGCAGGTGCGACTCGAGCAACTCCTCGAACCGCTCCGGGGTGTCGAAACGATGGTAGGCATGATCGGCCGCGGCCCCGTCGCCGGAAAACCATTTCTCGACGAAACGGTCCAGAGCGCGCTTCTGCTCGATCTCGGCGAGCAGTCGGTCCTCGTCGTCCAGCACGACGGTGGCTGGCGAGGTCTTCCTGTAGACCAGAATCTCCGGGCGCCCTCCGGCCCGTTGCGCTGCGAGTGCCGTCTCGAACTCGTACTCGGTTCCTGAGGCGAAGCGGGTTCCGTCGGGGCGCGTGAACATGTCCGGGAGAGCGCTGCCGAGGCGCGACCACAGCACGGCGATGAAGACGTCGCAATCGGCCGGCGAGGGGATCTGACTCTGGAAATCGGCCGTGGCAAGCAACGGCTCGTACTCCCAGAACACCATCTCCAGCGCGAAGTGGCCGGCGAACTCCCCCTGCAGCCGGTCGACGACGCCCCGCGAGACGACGCGCTCGACGGCCACGTCCGCGGGGGACGAGATGAACACGCGGACGGTCCTCATGGGCCTGACGCTCACTGAGGGCCGTTCAGGATAGCGCGATTGGTGGGACGTCAGAAGCGGTAGCCTGCACGGCAGCCGTTTGCCGCTGCAAGCGCTTCAGAGCGATCTGTCGAGGAGGGTCAGCGGGAGCGCAGCAGCTCCCACACTCCCAGCGCCGCGAGACCGCCGATCACGCCGCTGAAGTAGCTCGGAATCCGGCTATCGAATGCCCACAGCCAGAGCATGCCGACCGCCATGCTGGAGACCAGCATGGCGATGACGGTGATGCCGAGACGTCGGGTGAGCTTCATCCCGGTCTTTCGACCCCGCGCCGCCGGCTACTGGCTCGCAAGCGCCTGGGACAGGCGCTCGATGTTCGGGGTGATGAGCAGGTCGATGCGCCGGTTGCGCTGGCGACCCTCCGGAGTCTCGTTGTTCGACAGCGGCACGGTCTCGCCGTAGCCCACGGCCGTGATCTCGGTCTTGCCGAGGTCGGTCATGTTTGCCATGAGGTAGGTCTGCACCGCATCGGCTCGCTGTCTCGACAGCTCCAGGTTGGTTGCGTCGGCGCCGAAGGAATCGGTGTGTCCCTGAATCTCCACCAGACTGTCGGGGAACAGGTCCACGGCGGTCTGGATCTTGCGCAGCAGGGTGAAGTACTGGGGCTTTATCACCGGACTGCCGCTGTCGAAATTGAGGCTCATGCGTACGATGACGTCGTCGCCCTTGCGCAGGACCACCGCTTCGTCGCGGGTAAACACCGCGGCGAGCTGGGCGAATCGCTGCTCGATCTGCTCCTGCAGTCGGCGCTGCTGCGACGCCTCGCCGAGCCGGGACTCGAGGCTCGTGACCTCGCTCTCGAGGAACGCGACCCGCTCGTCGCGCTGGAACAGGCGCTGCTGGTCTGCCTCGAGGCTGTCGATGGCGTTGACGATGGCGGTCGTGGTGCTGTCGTAGCCGCTGTCTAGTTCGGCCACCAGATCCAGCTCGCCGGCGACCCGGGTGAGCGGCTGTTCGGCCTCGAGCAGCAGATCCTCGGCGCTGAGGTTGCGACCCATGGCCCGGATGCGCTCGGCCAGATACATGGCGTGGCGCGCTTCGTAGTTGGCCTCGCGGGCAAGCGATCGCGGGTAGTCGGTATCGTAGCGATCGGTGCGCAGGCGGTTCTCGGCGTCGGCGAGAAGACTCTCCGCCCGGTCAAGCGTTTTCGGCGCGTAGCGCTTCACCCGCTGCTTCTTCGCCTGGGCAATGAGTTCCCGGGCGCCGCTCAGGTAGTTGGCTTCGATGGCGGCCAGCTCGGCGGTGCGGTAGAGCTCGCGGGCATCCTCGGCAATGCGCTGGGCGCGGTTGATGTTGCCGGCTTCGAGGCGCCGTGCGGCGTCGGCGAACTCGACTTCGGCGGCGCGCCACTGTTCGCTCGCGAACTGGGCGGAGTCCGCCACTTCCGCGTCGTTGCGGGCGGCGATCGTTTCACCCAGGGTCACCTGGGCGAGCGTCGTGTGCTTGGAGGCTTTGGCGAAATTCGCCGCCGCCTCGGCCAGGTCGCCGCGGATGTCCTCGAGGTTGCCGCCGCGGGCCAGCGCCTGCTCGGCGTCGCGATAATGGCGCGCTCCCAGGGCGTAGCTGGTGGGGGCGAGTATGTTGGCATTGGCGGCGTTGGCTTCGGCCAGCGCCTGATCCGCAGCGCCGAACAGCTGAGCGCGAAGCGTCGCGTCTTCGGCGGCGCCAGCCACGGATACCAGCAGAGTCATGACCACGCCGGCGATCCAGCGGGCCTGGACACGATTTAGCATTGAACGTCCTCAGGTGGGTCTTAAAGGCGGCGCGCATCATGCGCGAGCCGTGTCGCGTTCACAATAGGGGATTTCCGGCACCGCCCGGTCGAATCGCCGGAGGCAGAAGAAACTGCTATGGTCGGCGCCATGTCTCCCAGGCTCCGAATCGGCCTGCCCGCCTGGGCGTTTTCCGGCTGGCGCGGTCGCTATTTCGAAGACACTCCGTCGCCGCTCGCGAGCTACGCGCGGGTGTTCAACGCGGTGGAGGGCAACACAACGTTCTACCGCATACCCGACCGGAACACCGTCAGCCAGTGGCAGCGCGCCACCGACGGGCGGCCGTTCGAGTTCTGCTTCAAGCTGCCCCGGGCGGTAACCCACGACGCCCGTCCGGATCTCGGGGAACTGGCTGCGTTTCTCGATGCCGTCGGCCCGCTCGGGGACCGGCTGGGGCCGCTGCTGCTGCAGTTCCCGGCGGCCGTGGGGCCGGAGGAACTCGGCCGCTTCGAGTGCGTGTTCTCGACGGTGTGCGACCGCCATCGCGCCGTGCTCGAAGTGCGTCACGATGCTTTCTACAGCGACCCCGACCGCATCGAACCGCTGCTCGAGCGCTTCCGCCTCGGTCGGGTGGTGCTGGACACCCGCGCTCTGTACGCAGGCGATCCGGATCATCCGGACGTGCGTGCGGCCCGCCACGAAAAGCCCGATCTGCCGGTGCAGCCCCAGGCGCGCAGCGGGCTGGTGTTCGTGCGCCTGGTGCTGCACCCGGATTTCTCCGGCAACGACGAACGCCTGCGGGAGTGGGCCGAACGTGCCGCCGGCTACCTGGCCGACGACCAGCGCGTGTATCTGATGGTGCACTGTCCGAACAACCTGTATTGCCCGGACCTTGCGGCGACGCTGCACGGCCACCTGCGGGCCCGGGTGCCGGACCTCGAGCCGCTGCCGTCCTGGCCGGTGCCGCAGCAGGCGCGGCTGATCTGAAGCGTCCCGGGCCGCGAGCCGGCGCGATGGGATAAACTGATCGTCGCGCGGGCGCAGGCGATGAGAACGAGAAGGGGAAGGGAGATGAGCGAGCGCAGCGACGCCGACTTGAGCGGGCCGCCGGGGCAGCCCGTTCCGGACGATGCGCCGCCGAGCGGCGGTGCCTACGCGCACCTGGTGCTGGCGCTGCTGGTTCTGGTCTACGTCTTCAACTTCATCGACCGTAACATCCTGTCGATCCTCGCCGAGGACATAAAAGCCGACCTCGGGGTCACCGACTCGGAGATGGGCTTCCTGTACGGCACGGCGTTTGCGGTCTTCTACGCGGTGTTCGGCATTCCCCTGGCCCGGTTCGCCGACGTCTGGGTGCGTCGCAGCCTGGTCAGCGTGGGGCTGCTCTTCTGGAGCGCCATGACCGCAATGTCGGGCCTCGCCCGCTCGTTCCCGGCGCTGGCCCTGTACCGCATCGGCGTCGGCATCGGCGAAGCGAGCGCCTCACCGGCCGCGTACTCGATGCTCTCCGACTACTACCATCCGCGCCACCGGGCGACCGTGATCGGCATCTATTCCAGCGGCGTGTATCTCGGCGGCGGCATCGGACTGTTCCTCGGCGGCTGGATCCTCGACTCCTGGGCGACGGCGTTTCCGGACCCGGCGAGCGCGCCGTTCGGCCTGAAGGGCTGGCACGTGGCGTTCATGGCGGTGGGTGTGCCGGGCATCCTGCTCGCCGGGCTGGTGCGGCTGCTGCGCGAGCCGATGCGCGGGCAGAGCGAAGGGCTGATCACGCCGAAACATCCCGCACCGTTCAAAGTGCTCGGCACCGAGCTGGCGGCGGTGATTCCGCCGTTCACGTTCTGGAGCGTCTGGCACCACGGTGCGTCGCTGCGTCTGAACGTCGCGGCTGCGGTGGCCGTTGTCGGCGTCTGCGCGCTGCTCATCTGGTGGACCGGCAGCGTCGCCCAGTGGGCGGCGCTCGGTGTCGCCATCTACGTGACCGTGAGCTGGGCCCAGGGCATGGCGAGCCGCGATCGCGCCACCTTCGAGATGATCTTCCACAGCAAGGCGCTTATCTACACGACCCTGGCGTTTCCCACCATCGCCTTCGTCACCTATGGCACCAGCTTCTGGACCGCGCCGTTCCTGATGCGCGTGCACGGGGCCAGCGCCGGCGACGTGGGTCTGTACGTGGGCATCGGCAACGCCATCGGCGGGCTGATCGGCGTGGTCTCCGGCGGCGTGCTCGGCGACCGGCTCAAGGCCACCCGGGTCAACGGCCGGCTGATGGTGGGTATGATCACCATCGCGCTCACCGGCCCCATGGTGCTGTACATGCTCTACACGGACAGCCTCGCCATGGCGTACTTCATGAACTTCGCCTATCACATTCCCGCGGCCATGTGGGTGTCCATCGCGCCCACCACCGCCAACGACCTGGTCATGCCGCGCATGCGGGCGGTGGCCGGAGCCTGGTTCCTGCTGATGAACACCATCATCGGCCTGGCCCTCGGCCCCTATCTGATGGGCAAGGTCAGCGATCTGTTCACGATAGCGGGCGCCGACCCGGCGGAAGCGCTCACGGACGCCATCGCCTGTGGCCAGGCCATGTTTCTGCTGACCGCCGTACTGCTCTACATGGCCATGCGCCACCTGCCGCAGGACGAAGCCAACCGGCTGGAGCGCGCCAGAGCCCTGGGTGAGGAAGTGGTCACCGCGAAACGTGGCTGACGCCTGGCGGCGCCTCGTGGTGCGGTGCTGAATCGTAATAGACTGGCTTGTCAGTCCAGCCACGGAATGCCCATGACCATCTCCGCCGAGGAAGCCGAACAACTCCAGGATCGCCTGCAGGCGTTCATGGATCAGCACATCTATCCCAACGAGTCGCTCTATCACGAACAGCTCGATGCCCTGGAAAACCGCTTCTCCACGGTGCCGCTGATGGAGGAGCTGAAGACGCGGGCGCGCGAAGCGGGCCTGTGGAACCTGTGGATGCCGGCCGATCACGGGGGGCTGCGCAACGAGCAGTACTGTCCGCTGGCGGAACTCATGGGCCGTGTGCTGTGGAGCCCGGAGGTGTTCAACTGCAACGCACCGGACACCGGCAACATGGAGGTTTTCCTCAAGTACGGCACGCCGGAACAGCAGGAACGGTGGCTCAAGCCGCTACTCGACGGCGAGATCCGCTCGTCCTACTGCATGACCGAGCCGGACGTGGCCTCCAGCGACGCCACCAACGTGCGCACCCGCATCGAGCGGGTCGGAGACGAGTACGTCATCAACGGGCGCAAGTGGTTCATCACCAACGCGCCCTACGAGCGCACGAAGATCTTCATCGTCATGGGCAAGTCCGATCCGGACAATCCCAACCGGCATCTGCAGCAGAGCCAGGTGTTGGTGCCCAAGGACACCCCCGGTGTGACCGTGGTGCGTCCACTCACCACGCTGGGCTACGACGACGCGCCGCTCGGGCATGCGGAGGTGCGGTTCGAAGACGTGCGGGTGCCGAAGGACAACATCCTGCTCGGCGAGGGCCGCGGCTTCGAGATCGCCCAGGGACGACTCGGCCCGGGCCGCATCCACCACTGCATGCGCCTCATCGGCAGCGCCCAGCGGGCCCTGGAGTACGCCTGCCGGCGCGCCGTCAGCCGCGAGACCTTCGGCCGGCGCCTCGCGGACCACCAATCCGTGCTCGAAGACATCGCGTCGAGCTACGCCGAGATCGAGCAGGCCCGGCTGCTGACGGTGAAGACCGCCCGGCGCATCGACGAGGTGGGCGCCAAGGACGCCCGCGACCTGATTGCGGCGGCCAAGATCATCGTGCCGAGCATGGCGCAGACGGTGATCGACCGCTGCATGCAGATTCATGGCGCCGGCGGCCTGACCGCCGATTACCCCATGGCGGAAGCCTTCAACTACGCCCGCTGGTGCCGCCAGGCTGACGGCCCGGACCAGGTGCACATGATGGCGCTCGGCAAGCAGATCGTGCGTCGCTACGCGGAATGACGCCCCAGCCCCCCGTTCAGCCCATCCGCCCGGCGGCCACGGTGATCATCGCCCGGGACGGGGACGCCGACCGCGACGGCGTCGTGGAGATGGAGATCTTCATGCTGCGCCGTACGGCGGGGGCGTCGTTTGCCGGCGGCATGTACGTGTTCCCCGGTGGCCGCGTTGAATCCGACGACCACCTGCATGCCTGGGATGCCTGGCGCACCGGCCCCGTCGCGGCGCAGCGGCCGCAGCAGACGGCAGTCGGCAATGAGTGGCGCGGCTACTGGATCGCCGCCATTCGCGAGACGTTCGAGGAGTCCGGTCTGCTGCTGGCCTACGACGCCGGCGGCGCCCTTCTTGCCTGGCAGGACGACGCGCACGAGGCGCGGTTCGAGGCGTACCGCCACCAGGTGCACGACGGCACGGTGGATCTCATGACGCTGTGTGAGCGCGAAGGTCTGACGCTAGCCTGCGATCACGTGCACTTCTTCAACCGCTGGATCACGCCCATCGGCCGGCCGCGGCGCTTCGATACCCGGTTCTTCGTTGCCGAGGCGCCGCCGGGCCAGACCGGCCTGCACGACGACAAGGAAACCGTGGACAGTCTGTGGATTACGCCGCGGCGTGCGCTGGACCTGTATGCCAGGGGGGAGTTCGGGCTCATGCGGGTGACCGAGCGGCAGCTCCAGACCCTCGGAGATCTCGGCTCGGTCGCGGCGCTGCACGCCTGGGCGCTGGAGCGTCAGGAGTTTCCGATCTATCGGCCCGAGCTGCCGCCGGGCGCCTGAGCGGCGCCCGCGGACTCAGAGGGCGGCGACGCGCTGGGAGTGGTCCTCGGAGCGCCGGCCCGGTGCCGGCCGTTTCGCCGGTTCGGCACGCCGTGGCCCCTTGCGCACCGGCGGTTCGGTCTGCATGCAGAGGATGTAACGGCCGAGCTGGCGTGCCGCCTCCTGCTCCGTAGCGAAGGGCCCCATCTGGCCCTCCCGGGTGGAGAAGTGCCAGCCGTCTTTGGACTTGCGGATGCGGCGCGTCGACTCCGGGCCGTTGAGGTTGTCGAGCACCAGCTGCGCCCCGGTGGACACCCTTTTGGCCACGTGCGCGAGCGGCATGTCGATCACCTGGGTCTGACGATCGACCCGGCAGCTCACCCGGGCGGTCCCGGCGGCCTCGTCGGCGTGTACCACCATGAACAGACAGCCGCCCTCGGCGAACAGTCTGCCTTCGAATCGTCCCAGTGGCTTGGCCATGTCTCAAACCTTCGGCTACGCAGTTGGCACTCATCCTATGAACCGGGTCGCCGCCTTTCTGCGACCTGTGTCACAGTTTCCGCTACTGGCGCGCGGGCCCGAATGCGCGCAGATTGACCGCAAGCGATGGCAGCGGAGCGAGGGACATGAGCTACATCGATGGCATGGTGGCGGCGGTGACGACGACCCGGCGCGAGGAGTATCGGCTGCACGCACAGTCGTTCGGTGGGATTCTCCGGGAACACGGAGCGCTCGAAGTGGTGGACTGCTGGGGCGACGACGTGCCGGATGGCGAGGTCACGTCGTTTCCCATGGCGGTGAAGTGTGGCAAAGACGAGACCGTGGTGTTCTCCTGGATTCGCTGGCCGTCGCGTGCGGCGCGCGATGCGGGCACGACCAGGGTGATGGCGGACCCGCGCGCTCAGACGGACATGCCTTTTGACGGCAAGCGGGTGATCATCGGCGGTTTCGAGGTGATCTCGGAGTCCTGATGTCACCTGCCGGCGTTCGGCGGCCGGGATGTCGTTCGTAACGCGATCACACCAGGGAGAATAGTGATTGTCCTGATCACTGCCGCAGCCGCCCTGCTCGTGGCGCTACGGGTCTGGCGCTGGACGGACCAGCGGGCGGATCGTGCAGCATGGCAACGTCTCGCCGCGCATCAGCTCGGGTCTCCGGATACGTTCGATCCGACGATGGTCGATGACCTGCCGGGGCCGGCACGGCGTTTCTTCCGCTTCGCGATCCGGCCAGGAACGCCGCTGCGCGTGGTCGCCGAGGTCTCCATGTCGGGGGAACTGAGTCTTGGGCGCAGGGAGAAACCGAACTACCTGCCCATGCGTGCCGAGCAGGTGCTCGCCGTTCCGTATGGATTCGTCTGGAAGGTCCGGGCCGGCAACGGCGTCTGGATCGCCGGATCCGACTGCGCGGTCGGCGCAACGAGCTGGAGCCGTTTCTGGCTGCTGGGAATCGTCCCGGTCGCGCGTGCCGGGCACAACGCGGACCACGCGCGGTCGGCGTTCGGGCGCTCCGTGGCGGAGGCGCTGTTCTGGACCCCGGCGGCCCTGCTGCCGGGCGCACATGTGCGCTGGCAGAGCGTCGATGACGCGACCGCGCGCGTCATCGTTGCCTGGGGCGGGCTCGAGCAGGCGGTCGATGTCTGCGTCGATGGCGAAGGCAGGCTGACCCGGTTGGTTTTTCCGCGCTGGTCGGACGCGAATCCCGCGAAACGGTTTCAGCTTCAACCGTTCGGCGGTACCGCGGGGGAATTCCGCGAGTTCGCCGGGTTCCGGCTCCCGACCCGGGTGGAGGGGGGAAACTTCTTCGGCACCGCGGACTACTTCCCGTTTTTCAAGGCGAACGTGAGCGCGGTCCGCTTTCCGCCGCCAGGCGGGGTGTGAGTGGTCACGGACTCCTCAGCCCGGCGCTCTGCGCAGGTTCCCGCGGTAGCGCTGCTGCCCTACCTCATCATCGCCTTCGGGCTGCCGTGGAGTCTTCTGCTGCTCTATGTCGCGCTCCCGGATCAGCTGACTGCCAGGCTCGGCGAGATCAGCGCCAGCCACCCGGCCTTCATCCTGGCGGTGTGGTCTCCGGCGATCGCGGCGTTTGCGCTGGTGCTCTACTACGGCGGCGCGCCGGGCCTGAGGTCGTTTCTGTCGCGTCTGCTGCTGTGGCGCTGTCCGGTGGCCTGGTACGTCTATCTGTTCGTCGGCTTTCCGCTGGTCTTCGTTGCGGGATCGGCGATCAAGGGCAACCTGTTCAGCGAACCGGTCCCCTTCGACGGGCTGCTGTCGCTGCTGGCGGCGATGGGCTTCATGCTGGTGCTCGGTCCCATGGAGGAGTTCGGCTGGCGCGGCGTCGCGTTGCCGCTGCTGCAGCGGTGGCTCGCTCCGTTCGCTGCCGGACTGGTGCTGGGGATGATCTGGGGGCTGTGGCACCTGCCGGCCTTTCTGCTGAGCGGCACTCCGCAGAGCTCCTGGGAGTTCATGCCGTTCTTCGTCGGTTCGGTGTGTCTCAGCGTGATCCTCACCCCGCTGTTCAATGCCTCCTGCGGCAGTATTCTGGTCGCCGTCGTCTATCACTTTCAGGCGAACAACCCGCTCTGGCCGGACGCGCAGCCCTACGACAGCTATCTCCTGGTCGCGGTCGCGGTGATCGTCGTCTGGCTGAACCGGCGAACCGTGTTCTCCCGGGAGGGTGCCGTGACCGCCGTCATTCCGGTGACGGCCGGCGGCGCGGGACGGTAGCTTTCTGGATCCGGCGCGAGACGATCTTTCCAGAGCATCGAGTACGGTCGTTTTTCCTGCTCCGGGACCTCCCGAGAAAACGAATCGTCTGTTCGTCGATCTCTCCACGCCTGCATTCTATCTGATGCATTGCACAGGGCTTGTTCAACGCGACTTCTGCCCATATTCTTCCTGGTCTGTTGCGGCGGACCCAGATGCAGCCTCTGAAGAGCTTTCAAAGCCCGATGTCGATTCGCCTCGTGCTGGCGGCGGTTCTGCTGCTCGTGGCGACGACGGTGGGGCTCACGCACGCGCACACGGATGCTGGCGTCGAGCCGGAGTGCGTAGCGTGCTCGCTGAGCGGCCTGCCGGTTCCGTCGGCCGCCATCGATCTGTCGTCCCCCCCGGTATTCGCCGCGATCGATGCGATACCCCGGCCGGAACCTGCCCAGCTCCCCGCGCCCGCGGACGATCCACACCCGGCACGAGCACCTCCCGTAGCCCCTTGACCATCGCGGTGGCGCCCTGCCTTCCGGCAGCGCGCCGTCCTGTCGGAATCAAGGAGCAACGAGATGACGATTCGCCATTTCACAGCCCTGGCGCTGTGCTGTGCTTCCGCGACGGCGGTGGCCGAGAACGCCGACCCGAGTGCCGGCAACAGCAAAAACGAAACCGTGAGACTCGAAACCGTGGTGGTGACTGCGCATCCGCTTTCCGCCGAGGGTCTGGCGCTTGCGGCAGAAATTCTCGAAGACGAGGAACTCGCCAGGAAGCTGCAGAGCAGCATCGGCGAAACCGTCGGCTACGAGCCGGGCGTTCATTCCGCCAGTTTCGGCCAGGCCGCGAGCCGCCCGGTCATACACGGGCTTTCCGGTCCGCGCGTTCGGATTCTGGAAGACCGCATCGATTCCCTCGACGTCTCCGTCACCAGCGCGGACCACGCCGTCACCATCGAGCCGTTCATCGCCGACCGCATCGAGATCCTGAAGGGGCCGAGCACTCTGCTCTACGGTTCAGGCGCCATCGGCGGGGTGGTCGACGTTCACACCGGACGCATTCCCCACGAGATACCCGAAGAAGGGTTCGCCGGGCGTTTCGAGGGCCGCCTTGGCGACAACGCGGACCGCGAAACGGCGGCCTTGCGCCTGGATGGAGGCACTGACGGATTCGCCTGGCACGCGGACGGCTTCACCCGGAAGGCCGACGAGTACGACATCCCCGGCTTCGCCGAGTCGGCTGTCCTGCGTGCCCTCGAAGAAGAGGACGGCGGTGGGACCCGGGACCAGCTGCCGGGAAGCGCGCTGGATGTGGCTGGCGGCGCCTTCGGCGCGGCCTTCGTCGGCGACCGCGGTTTCGCCGGCGCGGCCGTGAGCTGGCTCAACGGCGACTACGGTTTGCCGGGGGGGCATGATGCCCACGAGGAAGGTACACAAGGGGGCGCAGAGGAAACAGAAGGCAATCCGCTGCTCGATCTAAAGCAGACGCGTATCGATCTGGAGGCCGGTGTGATCGATCCGTTCGCGGGCTTCACGAGCCTCAACGTCCGGGTCGGAATCAACGACTACGAGCACCAGGAGATCGAGCCCGATGGCGCGGTCGCCACCGTGTTCGACAACGAAGCCGTGGAAGCGCGCATCGAGCTGACCCACAGGCCGGTGGCCCGCTGGAACGGCGCCCTCGGCGTGCAGGTGCTCGATCGTGATTTCTCCGCGATCGGCGAGGAGGCCTTCATCGCGCCCGTGGACACGCGAGCCATCGGGGCCTTCTGGGTCGGCGAGCGCAGCTTCGAGCGCTTCGACCTCGAAGCCGGCGTCAGATTGGAGACCGTGACGGTGGATCCCAGCGTCGGGTCGAGCCTCGATTTCACGGCGTACGCGGCGTCGCTCGGCACGGTCATCCCGTTCGCCGGGAGCTGGTCCCTCGGTCTGCTGGCGGACTACTCCGCGCGAGCGCCGATCGCCGAGGAGCTGTTTTCCAACGGCCCGCACCTGGCGACCGGTGCCTTCGAGGTTGGCGACGCCTCGCTCGACGGGGAGAAGGCCCTCAATCTGTCGGCGAACCTGCGCTACGCCGGTGATGGCTGGCTGTTCAACAGCACGCTGTACTACACCGACTTCAGTGACTTCATCTACGAGACACCGACCGGCGCGGAAGAGGACGGGCTGCCGGTATTCGTGTTCCGCCAGGACGACGCCGAGTTCGTCGGTTTTGACGCCGAGATCGAGGCCACGATCGCGACCTGGGAGCGCGGTTCGCTGGCGCTCAGCGCCATGTTCGACACCGTTTCCGCGAGTCTCGACATTGCGGGAAACGATGACATCCCGCGGCTGCCGCCGACCCGCTACGGGATCGGCGCCAGCGGCAGTCTCGGTATCGTGCGTGCCTCCATCGACTACCTGTGGGTCGAGGAGCAGGACGACATCGCTGACTTCGAGCTGCCGACGGACGAGTACCGGGACCTGCGCGCTTTCCTGGGTGCAGACTTCCGGCTTGGCTCCGACAGACAGCTGACGCTGTTCGTGCAGGGCCGGAATCTCACCGACGACGATCAGCGGCAGCATTCCTCGTTCATCAAGGACCTGGCTCCCCTGCCAGGCCGGACGCTGGAAGCCGGCATTCGTGCCCGCTTCTGAGCTGGGCTGGTGCGGGAGGTGACTGACGAATCGCCCGGATCAGCGCTTCCAGCGCGGCACGCCCTTCCAGTCGAAGGGCTCGATGCCGCCGTCGACCAGCTGCCAGATGCTTGCGTCGGCGCGGCCGTCGGCGACGTCGAGGAAGCCGATGGTGCCGTGCTGGGTGTTGTAGTTCTGGGGGTAGGTGGGTGAACCCGGATTGACGCAGTAGATGCCGTCTACCCAGTCGATGGCCTGGTGGTGTGTGTCGCCGGAAACGATCACGTCAGGTTTGCGCTCGGGAAAGAACCGATCGACCCAGCGCGCCATCGTCATGTTGGGTGGCCGTTCCGGCACCGGCACGTAGTGAGTCAGGCCGATCCACAGTCCTTCGATCTCCATCAGCCAGGCGTACCGCACGCGAGGATCGTCCGGCTGCACGTCACGCCCGGCGCTGCCGTCTTCGCCGTTGCCCCGCGCCGCGTACACAGGCGCAATACGCTCGAGGTCGTCGAGCACGTGGAACTCGTGGACATCGCCGGCATGCAGGATCATGTCGACGCCGTCGAAGGCATGAAAGACTTCGTCCCACAACCGCGGCCGCGCCTCGGGGATGTGCGTGTCGGAAATCAGGCCGATTCGAACGGGCATGCCGATCCCTCCGGAAGCACCCGGACAGGATGATAGCCGATCCGGACCAACGTCAGCTCCAGGGCATATGCCTGGCAGGTAAAGGCTCCAATGCCCGGTACCGGTCTGCCGGTCGGGAAAGTCTGAAGGCTATTGCCCGGCACCGCTGCGGATGTAGCGCTCCAGGCGTTGACTGCGAGCGGCGTATTGCGGGTCGTCGCGCAGCTGCTCGACCGCCAGGCTGGCCGCGTCCCAGTTGCTCAGGTTGATTTCCACGATGGCGAGCAGGTAGTGGACCCGTGCCGGGGCTTCCTCGGCGTATGCCGCCAGCGATTCGCGCAGTGCTTTGCGCGCCAGTTCGTACTCTTCGCGCTGGACGTACAGTTGCGCCAGCATCAAGGCACTCTCGCCATCCTCGGCGATGGTCGCGGCCGCGCGAAAAGCGGCCACGGACTGGTCGAACTCACGAGCCAGCATCCACAGCTCGCCGAGGAGCATCCGATCGTCGAAGTCGACGGGCTGATCCCGCGCCGCCATGGCGTCAGCGAGCACTCTGGCGCCGTCCGCCGGCATGTTCAGATGGGCGAACAGGCGCGCGAGCCGCCGGGCGTCGTCGTAGTCGAGCGGCTCGATCCGGTCGGTGATGGCAATGCCGGCGGTTCCGCGCGGCAGGTTTTCCATGAGCAGGTAGATGGTGGCGAGCTGCCGCCACCAGCGGGTTTCGCCCGGCCTGTCTGCGATGATGCCTTCCAGCAGGGTGATGGCTTCGGCTGGGCGCCCGGTGCGCGTGTAAGCGTAGGCCAGCAGCTCCACCCACTGTGCGCGCTGCCTGGGGGCGCTGGCCAACGCCTGTTCGAGCATGCGGGCAGCATCTTCGAAACGGTCGAGCTGGATGTAGGTGTAGCCCAGCAGCAGCAGTCCACTCGGGCTCGGTTCGTCGAACTGGGCTGCCCAGCTTTCCAGCTCACGCAGCGCGGCGCCGGGCTCGTTCTGCAGCAGCAGGATCTGGGCGAGCAGATAGCGAAGCCTCGGGGCGTAGCTTGGCGGTTGACCGGACAGCGTCGCCTCGAGCTCGCGCCGGGCGGTGTCGAGCTGCTCGTCCTGCATCAGCAGGGCGGCCCGCTCGTGCATCACGAAGGCGAGATCCAGGGATCCTGCCCGACGGCCGTCGGCCAGTGACTTGAGGTCCGCAAGCGCTCCGGGTCGATCTTCCTCGGCCCGTTCGATGATGTTGATGACCCGCTTGGCAAGGGCCGGCGTGACCGTTTCCGCGGCCTCGGCGGCGTTGATCCATGTCAGGGCCAGCAGCAGGGCGAGCGTGCGCTTCATTCTTTCGGCAGGTCGAAGTCGATGTGAATTCGGGCGCGTACGGTGACCGGTTGGCCGTTGCGAACCACCGGCCGGAAGCGCCAGCGCAACGCCGCCGCCTCGGCGGCGCTGTTGAACACGGAACCCGGCCTGGAGTCCACGACCATCGGGTCGCGCACCGAGCCATCCTCGTTCACGTAGAAGACCATCTCCACCCAGCCCTCGAGTTCCCGCATCGCGGCCGAAGGGGGATATTGCGGCGGCAGCATCGAAATGACGGTGAGATCGCTCGCCATGACCAATTCCATCGATTCGCCCGTGCCTTCGACGAGGCGCTGCCCGAGCGCGACGCCGCCGCCCGCCCCGAGCAGACTGGTGACTTCGAAGGCCGTGACGTCCGTGGGCAGCGCGGATGCCCGGCTCGCGATGTTCTCGACGTCGGCCCGGGGGCGCTTGATCTCCTGCGGCTTGGGCGGCGGCTTGCGGCGACGGTCCTTGGTGCGGGTTTCGTCCTCCAGCGGGGTTCGCACGAACTCGATGGTCTGTGCATCGATGAGGCCCAGCACCCGGGTCGGATCCCGGGCGATCATGTTCTCCATCAGCAGATACAGGCCCAGGTTGATCAGCAGAGCCCCGATCAGCAGGCCCGCGACCTTCACTCGCCCAGCTCCTGCTCGGCCGCTGCGGCCGCCAGCGCCACTTTGCCGGCGCCGGCGAGGCGGGCCTGATCGATGACGTCCACCACCAGCCCCGTGCGTGAGTCCTGATCCGAGAGCACGACCACCGCGGCATCCGGCGCCTCGATGAACATGCGTTCGATCACGCCGCGAAGGCGGCGAACGTCCACCCGTTTCTTGTCGATCCAGATGTCTCCGGTAGCGGTGACGGCGATGAGTATCGTGGCGGACTGCTGCTCGACGGCGGATTTCGCCACCGGCTGGTCTACCTCCACACCGGGGAATTTGACGAAGGTGGAGTTCACCGCGAAGAAGATCAGCAGAATGAAAACCATGTCGATCAGCGGTGTGAGGTTGATGGCGGCGTTGCCGCCTTCTTCGCGGGTGTGCAGTCGGATCATGCGTCCCCCTCCACGGTCGCTCCGAAGGTCACGCCGCCTTGATCGATCAGGTGACCCGAGAGCTGCTCGGTCTCCCGCTCGATGCGCTGGCTGAGGTCGCCGGCGAAGTACATGCCTGCCAGGGCCGTCATCAGCCCGGCCATGGTGGTGATGAGCGCCTGGGAGATGCCGTCCGCCATCCCGCGCACGTTGCCGGTGCCGAAGGCGGTCATCACGTCGAAGGTCTTGATCATGCCGGTGACGGTGCCGAGCAGACCGAGCAACGGCAGGATGGCGGTGATCACGTGGATGGTGCCGATCCAGTTCGACAGCTCGCCGTGGAATGCGCTGGTCAGCCCTGCCCGCAGCCGGCGGTTGACCAGCGGATCGCTGCTGCGGCCCGCGATCCAGCGGCGCACGGTGGCGGCTGCCAGGTGCTTCTCCGTACGCCAGAAGAACAGATAGCGCTCGAGAATGAGCATCCACATGACGAACGACAGCGCGAGGATCGCCACCATCACCCAGCCGCCGGCGATGAACAGGTCGCTGTTGTCGAACCAATCAGCCAGCATGAGCGACGTCCCCGGCGCGGCCGGTGGCGAACAGGTCCGCTGCGATCTCGTCCAGCCGGGTGATCAGACCGTTCGCACGACTCTGCACGAAGCTGTGGATGAGGAGCAGCGGTATCGCGACCGCCAGGCCGAGCTGGGTGGTGATCAGCGCCTGCGAGATGCCGCCGGACATCAGCCTGGGGTCACCGGCGCCGAACAGCGTGATCACCTGAAAGGTCTCGATCATGCCGGTAACGGTTCCCAGCAGACCGAGCAACGGACTCACGGCAGCGAAGATGGCCAGGGTCGGCAGACCCCTGGTCAAACCCTGAGCCGCGCTGGTCACGACTTCGTCCATTTTTGCGGACATGGCCTCGGCGTCGGCCAGGAAGTCCGGATCCCGGGCGATGCGCTGCAGCCGATTTATGGCGTGCTGGCCGTCCGTCGTGTCCTCGGTCAGGGCGCGCCTGGCCCTTCGACTGGCCAGGCCCACATGGAGCAGGCGCTGGATGCCGAGGGCCAGACCAATGACTCCGAGGGCGATGATGATGTAGCCGATGATGCCGCCCTGTTCGACGCGCTCGCGCAACTCCGGCGTCTGCACGATCAGGGACAGAATGGCACCGCGGGACGGGTCCAGGGCCACCGCCGTGAGCGCCGTGTCGGCCTGCTCGAAGGCCCGGATGTCGCCGACTGCGATGCCGCCGGGTTGTCTGGCCAGGGCGAGCAGTCGGCCACTCTCCGGCAGAAATCGAAGGTACTCGCCGTCTGCCAGGGCGGTGAACGTGCCAATGCGGGTGACGCGACGGGTTTCTTCCTCGCCTCTGGCGGTGATGATGGGTACCTCGAAGCGGGCTACCCGGCCGCTCTCGTTCATTTCCCCCAGCAACAGCAACCACAGGTTCCGGAGATCGATGGCGGTTGGAATGCTGTCCTTGCTGCCGAGCTTCTCCAGCAGCGCCATGCGCTCGGTGAACTGGGCCGAAACCATGGAGTTCTGCACGATGGGCTCGACGTCCGTGGCAACCTGGTTGACCACGGTGAAGACCTCCTGCAGGTCGCCGGATCGTTCGTCCAGTTGATCTTCGAGATCGGCCAGGTCCGCTTCGCCGTTTTCGTACTCGATACGCAATCGATCGGCTTCGGCTTCCGCCTGTTCGCGCTTGCGTCGGGCGTCGCTCAGCAGTGCGGCGCGTTCGTTGCGGGCTTCGATGAACTGACGTTCGCGTTCGGCGAGCTCGGCGCGGCGTACGGAGGAGCCCTCGCGCACGGCGTCGACGAGTTCGCTCAGCGATTCCGGCGCCTGGGCAATCGACTGGGATGCAACGCCCGCGAGCAGGACGATCAGGGGCAGCCGCATCAGGGTGTCTCCCGGGTCCACAATGGCAGCTCCACGAGGTTGGGAGGCGCCTGTTTGCGGGCGACGCGCACGGCGTAGTCGAGGGCGTCGAGGTGGCGTGGATCCAACGGGTGCCAGCTTCCGGCGACCGTGTCCCAGATGCCGGCTTCCTGGCGGTCGAGACTCAGGTAGTACAGGGCAACCCGACCGACCCGGAGGAAGTCCACCGTGAGGTCGCGGCCGGCTACCGTTGCGGGGCCTTCATAGGCCTCGATGGATTGACCGTACTCCGCTTCGATCTGGTAGGTCTCGATGACGCGCCGGTACTTTTCGGCGATGTCGACGTCCGAGCGGGTCATGTTGGACTTCAGCACGCCCAGGCGCGCGCTGCGCTCGTCGACCAGCATGGGCTGGTCCAGCTCGATGAACTGTCCCAGCACGTCGACCATTTCCACCATGAGTGGCACGAGGGCCTGGCGGATGACTTCGATTTCCTCGAGCTCCGCACCGAGTCGGGTCTTCTCCGCGGCCTGACTGGCGAGCAGTCCGCGCATGTTCTCGTTGTAGGTCAGCAGGTCTTCGTAGCGTTCGAGCTCACTATGGTAGGCGGACAGCATGGTCAGCGCTTCATCATCGAGGTCCTCGATTCGCTTCTGGCTCTGCTGCGCCGCGCGCTGAAATTCCTCCTGCTCGTCGAGGACGTCGCCTACGTCCGCGCCCCGGGAAGCGCCCGGGACGAAAACCAGGCAGGCCAGGGCCAGGCTGAGCAGGTGTTGGCGCATCCGCGCCGGCAGCCTGTCAATACGCTGGCGCCAGTGTAGGGATGCGATCGCGTTCGTCATGATCATCCGCCGGGTGTCCCATCGAGTTCACATGACTTTATATCGTTCGCCGGCCGGGACCCGGCACTGCGGGATGTACGTAATCGGCGACGGCAGCTATTGCGGAAACGCCGCAGCGAAGTCCTCGGCGTGGAGCTCAGCGACGTTCGCGACGAAGCTGATCGTATGATAGCTGCCGCAGAGCGCGAGGATCTCGAGCTGCTGCTCCACAGCGTCTGAAACGGAGCGAGCGTTTGCGGCCGAAGCGACCCGTTGTCGCCGCACCGGTTCTGCAGCTAACGGAAGGTGAGGCGCTCCTTGTGGAGTTCCCACAGGATCCGGAGCGTCCATCGCTGTCCGAGGAGATCGAACGGCACCATGATCGGACGGCCCGTCGTCGAGCCCCGAACCGGCGATCCGGGGATTTTCGTCATGTCATCCGGTGGACCGCTGAAACGCCGCCGCGGCGGCATGTTCGGCTGTCTTCGAATCAGAGGCTTGGGCATCTCCGGCACCGTCCCGCGCGTGCCGGTAGCTGATCCAGATCAGGAACTGCAGCCCGAACAGGAGTGATGCGGCGAGCAGATGCGTCGGCTGCACGAAGGCGGGCATGCCGAGATGACCGAGCGTGGCGCCGGATGCGATCGCGATGCCGATCACCCCGACCATCGCGGCCGTGAGCCGCGTGAGGGTGTGCCCCCAGCCGAGCGACTTCACGAGCAGCCAGCCGAGCCACAGGTTGGCAGCGAGGACGACGGCGGAGAAGCTCCGGTGCACGTAGAAGAACCAGGGCATGTACTCGATCCAGCTCATCCTCAGCGCCTCGCCCTGGGACTTGGCGATGTGGTCCGTCATCTCCCGCACCTGGGTGCCGAGCGCAACCTGCAGGATCGTCAGGGCAACGACGGCGTAGAGCCATTTCTCGAATGATGCCGGCAGCGCGTTCACCGGCTGGCGCGCCATGAGCCCCTGGCGAGCGCGCGCGAGCGCGAAAATCAGCGTGCCGACGATGGCAAGCGCCATCAGCATGTGGACCGTGATCAGGCCGGGCTGCAGGTTCGATGCCACCACCCTCGCTCCCAGCCAGCCCTGGAATCCGACCATGAAGAACGCGGCGACCGATGCGATCGTGATTGCGCGGTCGTGCCGGCGCAGCGGCCACGAGAAGATCGCCGTGAGGAAAATGAGAAACCCGATCGTCACTCCGACCAGGCGATTGGTGTACTCGGTCCAGGTCTTCACGACGTTGAAGCGCGTGTCCGCGTAGCCGAGTTCCGCGTAGATCTCCTGGTAGTTCGCGGGCAGCTCGGACTCGCTCGTGGGCGGAATCCACTGGCCGAAGCAGGTCGGCCAGTCCGGGCAGCCCATGCCGGCCCCGGACGCGCGCACGGTGGCGCCGACGAGGATGAGGAAATAGACGGCCGCCAGCGTGACGAGCGCTACGCGACGGTAGCGGCGAAGTGCGTCGGCAGGGTAGGGATCGATCATCAGGCGAGTGGGCCGTCCGGCTGCTGGAGACGCCGGCAAGCTAAACCAGACCCGGAGTCACTGCAACTCGGACCGGCAGAGGGCTGTCAGTCGTTCAGGCCGCTCTCGCCGTAGCGTTTTGCCGGGCCGGTGCCGCCGGGGCCGAGCCGGCCATGATCGCCGAAGTGGCCTTTGCCGGGCACGTGGTTGATCTCGATGCGGAGGCCGTCCGGGTCTTCGAACAGCACCGAGTAGTACCCCGGTGCGAAATGGTCCCCCGTCTCGGGCTCGTGAACCAGTCGGGCGCCCAGGGATCGCGCCTGTTCGGCGATGGCGTCCACGTCTTCCCGGGAGCGCGCTCGCAGGCAGAAGTGATGCAGCCCCACGCTCCACTGATCGAAGGTCCTGTCACGCTTCTCCGCTGGCGCCAGCCGCGCCAGCAGTCCGGTGCGGCCACCGATGCAGTAGACCGTGTCGTCGTTGCGGATCAGGGTGGACATCCCCATGAAATGGCAAAGCGACTCCCAGAACGGCAGCCCTTCGGGGGAATTGATGGTGAACTGGATGTGGGCGACGCCGTTGATCTCCACGCTCATGCCCGGTGTCCTGCCATGCCGATATCTATCCTCCCCCGGGCGCGACGCCACCATGGCCAACCATAGAGGGGGTCGCTCGTAAGAACAACCAGCACTCCGCGCAAGATCGGGGCACGGGTGCTGTTCGACCGGTAGAGTCGTCAGCCGCCCAGCAACTGCTCCGAAGTGGAAATGAGGCCAGGGATGTGATCCGGGAAACGCCGGTAGCGTTCGTCCTGGCTCTCACCCGAAAAGTCCGCAATTCTTTTTGCCGCGTCCTGGCTCACAGGCTACGAGCTGACCGAAAATAGTAGCCATACCGATCCGGCCGGCCCGAATGGAGTGAAGACCTCATGAGCAGAATTCTACACATCGAAGCCAGTCCGAAAGGGGAGCGTTCCGGGTCTTCAAAGCTCGCTGCCTGGTTTCTCGACGCGTACCGCCAGGCGCATCCGCAGGACCAGGTCGAAAAACTGAACGTGTTCGATGCGCCGCTGCCGGCCTTCGGTGCAGACGCAGCGCATGCCAAGTTCGCGCCGATCTACGGTGAAGAAGTGAGTGCGTCCCAGAAGCGCCTCTGGGAGGACGTGAAGTCGCACATCGCGCGTCTGGACAGCTTCGACAAGATCGTGCTGTCGTCGCCGATGTGGAACTACTCGGTCCCCTATCCGCTGAAACACTACCTGGACATCATCATGCAACCGGGCATCACATTCGGCTACGACCCGAAAAAGATGATCCACATCGGCCTGCTGAAGAACCGCCCCGTGCAGCTGCTGCTGACGCGCTCGTCGACGCCGCCGGGCGACTACGGTGACTTTCAGCTGCCGTACCTGCGTTTCGTCTTCAGCGCGATGGGCCTCACGGACCTGAGGGCCGTCACCGCGTGGCAGACGACGAAGATGAGCGCAGACGAACGCGCCAGCTACCTCGCATCCTTCGAAACCGAGTGCAGGGAAATGGCTTCGGTATTCTGAGGCGACGCCCGACCGGACTCACCAGGAGACGTGGCGGTTGCGAGACACACAGGAGGAAGACCAACGTGGACCTGTTGAAACGTGCTGAAGACCTGGTGCCGTTGTTCCGCGAGACCGCGCGCGAGGCCGAGATCGCCCGCAGACCCCCGGACCGCGTGATCGATGCGGTCAGGGAGAGCGGTCTGTATGCCTTGATGCTGCCTGAGCAATACGGGGGGCACGAGGCTGATCTGGACACGTTCTTCGATGTCGTTCTGACGTTGTCACGTGCCGATGCCGCCATGGGATGGCTGACGGGTTTCTACATCGAGCACAACCTGTGGCTGCTCAGTTATCCGCAGAAGGTCTACGAGAAGGTTTTGAATGGCAACAACCACGTGCTGGCGCCCGCCACGCTCAATATGGGTGGCGGCAAGGCCCGCAAGGTAGACGGTGGCTATCGGCTCAGCGGCCAGTGGCAATGGGGGACCGGAATCATCCACAGCACCTGGGTGATGGCCGGGGACTTGTGATGGTAGAAGGCGGCCCTCCGGAATCATGCCGTGTTCGCAAGGCAGTCCCGCTACAGCGAGCTCGGCCGCGCGCTGCTGGGACAGGAGGGGACATGAGCAAGCTCGACGGCCTCGAGGGACGAGAGACCGGAGATGGTCGGGACGAGAACCTGAAGGTCCTGGCCGGCATACCTCGCTACATCGAGGGTGCTCACACCGACGTCCGGTTTCGCGAAGAGACGGAATCGGGCTTCGTGCAGCAACACACACTGCGCGGCACCGCGCCCGATGGGCATCGCCTGCCGCTGGCGCGCATCGACCTGGTCAAGCTCGCCTACCGGGATGGCGGCGTGGTGCAGAAGATCCGCACGGTGCACGACGACGGCCGCGCCGAATGCGGCGAGCGGGGGAATTGAAGCCTCGCGGCCGAGCAACCCATCTGCCCCCCGACAGGTATCGTTGGACGATCCTGGCGTACACGCTGCTGATCCAGGCCGTCAGCATCGGCAGCATCTACTACTGTTTCGCGCTGTTCGCGGTGCCGTGGCTCGACGAATTCGGCAGGAGCCGCGCGGAGGTGATGCTCGCCGTCACCTTCATGCAGATCGGTACGGGTCTTCTGAGTCCGCTGATCGGTCAGGCCATGGACAGGTTCCGCATGCGCAACATGGTGTTGCTGGGGATCGCCATGTACGTCATCGGTTACACCCTGCTGTCGCAGGTCACGTCGTTCTGGCAGGTCTACATCGTCTACGCGCTGTGCTTCCCGCTGGCCCTCGGGCTGACCGGCAACCTCGCCGCGCAGGTGCTGGTGACCCGCTGGTTCACCCGCGACCGTGGCATGGCCCTGGGTATCTCGGCGATGGGTACCAACCTCGGCGGCGTCGTCTTCCCCCTGCTGGCGGCAGGAGCAATCGGCGACGGCCTCTGGCGTGAGGCGGCGCTGACCTTCGCCGTGGTTTCGCTGGTGCTGCTGCTGCCCGCTACCCTGATCGTGCTGGCGCGCCGTTCACCCGGTGAGAGTGCCGGCGCCGTGCCGCAGGACGCCACGGCAGTGGGTGCCATCCTGCGCACACGGAGCTTCCTGGTCTGCGCTTTCGGCTTCCTGTGCCTGAACCTCGCGTTCAATGCCGTGCAGGCCAACCTGGCCGCTCTCGCCGGTGATCTCGGGTTCGGTGACTGGGCTGGTGGGCTGATCGCGCTGACGGCTACCACGATGGTCGCGGGCAAGCTGCTGTTCGGCATTCTCGGCGACCGGCTGCCGCATCAGGTGCTTTACTGGATCGCGGGCAGCACGATGATGGTGGGACTGGTGCTGCTCTCCGGTCAGCCATCAGGATCGGCGTTCGTCGCCGGGGTCGCCGCCGTCGGGCTCGCCGGTGGTGGACTGCTGCCCATCATGGCCCTGATCATCGGCGCACGATTCGCGCTGGCCAGCTTCGGACGAGTGATGGGCCTGATGATGCTGACGCTGGCGTTCGGTGCCGCCGGCCCGGTGGTCGCCGGCCATTTACATGACCTGACCGGCAGCTACCATGTGGCGATGCTGCTCTTTGCCAGCCTGCTCGTGCCGGCGATGGTCGTGATGATCTGGCTGCCGGCGCCGGCGCCGGTCCTGGACGCCGGCGCCGTCGGGGCGAGCGACACCGTGCGCGAGGGCGCGTAGCCGACATTACACCGGTTTAGCGGCCATCACGCTCGTTCCGGCTGTACGATCGAGCAGGATGTGCAAGGATCCTGGCTGGGTGATCGCAGGCGACGTCGTGCAGTGAACCCGTCACCCCAGGCAGCAGGAGGAACAGAACCCATGGCCGAATACGCTGACATGAAGACCGCCCGGGCCGCAGACGGCCTGCGCCTCGTGCTCACCGCGGGGGTGCCGGGCGCGCCCTGGACAGAGGCCGCGAAGGCGGTGTTCGAGGTCAAGAAGATCCCGTTCCTGCGCGTGGCGCAGCAGCCGGGGCAGACCGACGCCGCGCTGCGCGAATGGACCGGCGTGGTCAACGCGCCCATCGCCGTCTACGAGGACGAACGTCCGCGCCCGGGCTGGCGCGAGATCCTGCACCTCGCCGAGCGCCTGGCCCCGGAACCGCGCCTGATCCCGGCGGACCCTTGGGATCGCGTGCTGCTGTTCGGCCTCGGCGGCGAGCTCATGGACGAGGACGGACTCGCCTGGTGCCGGCGTCTGATGATGTTCGACGCGATGCAGCGCCCCGGCGAGGAACCCGCGGGCTTCGCCAAGCTGCGCGGCAGGGACTACGGCTACACACCCGAGGATGCGGCGCGGGCACCGGCGCGCGTGGTGCAGATCCTCGAGACCTTCGCCGAGCAGTGGCGGCGCCAGCGCGAGCGCGGCAGCCGTTACCTGCTCGGTAGCGAGCTCTCGGCGCTCGACCTGTACTGGGCGACGATGGCCGCGATCGTCGCGCCCCTGCCGCACGAGAAATGTCCGATGCCCGAGGGCCTGCGCGCGTCCTACGAGGGCTCGCCGGAAGCGGTGCGCGCGGCGGTGGATCCGGCGCTGCTCGAGCACCGCGACTTCATCTACGAGAACTGGCTGACGCTGCCGGTCGACACGTAGGTGCCCGCCCGATTCATCCGCCAACAAGCCCGCTCACAGCCACGCGACCCGGGAGATCCTGTTTTCCGGCGCTCGCCATTGAGACTCGCCATTTCAGCCGAAAAGCGTTTTAATTCCCATTGCGTCCCGTTACAGGTGGCGCAGCTACCGCGGAACTGGCGAACTTGGGTAGCCTGACCAAGGTATTGGAATACGGTTCTCCGCTTCGCAACGCCATTGAGCTTGCCATTGATATCGGATTTGGGAAGCGATACCCAAGAAAAACCCTGACATCTAGCGCCTCAAAATTTCTGAGGAGGGAATTTCATGCGTGCTGAGAAACTGATTGTCGTCGCGATCTTGTTCATCGCGTGCAGCAGCAACGCCCATGCCTATATTGACCCGGGAACGGGAAGTGTCATTACGACCGCTGTTCTTGGGTTCTTCGCTGCAATTGCTTACACGTTTCGAAAGTACATGTACCGGCTGAAGGATCTGCTCTCTTCCAAGAAGAGCGCGGAACCCGAACCGGAGAAGTGTGTTGAGGAATGAGACTGGGCCGCAAGTATCGAAACTGATTGCTGATCCGGGGTCGTTCCGAGATCGTAGTAATCGGGTGTACGAACACGACGGAGAGATCCTGCGCGGTCTGAATGCGGCGGCCCTTTCGAACTGGCGATCAGTGTGTGAGACGCCCTTTTTTTCGGACCTTCTGGCCGAAGGGAAGGTCGTGTCAACGGAAGAGTACACCGGCGAGAAGGATGACCATCGAACCTGGGCAGGATACCTGAGACATGAACGGATACCGTTCGTAAGTTACGCCTACGAATGGTCGTTTGGCATGTTGAAAGATGCCGCACTCCTGCATCTGGAGATTCTCGAACGCTCTATCCCCGATGGCTGGACTCTGAAGGATGCTTCCAGCTACAACGTTCAATGGGTCGGTTCCCGCCCCGTCTTCATTGATGTGCCATCCTTCGAGCCCTATACGGAAGGCCAACCTTGGGTTGGCTATCGACAATTCTGCATGATGTTTCTCTATCCGCTGATGCTCAGTGCGCACAAGGGTGTTAACTATCTGCCGCTGCTTCGTGGATCGATAGATGGGATTGAGCCGCGAATCGCAAGCAACATTCTGTCTGGCACAACGCGATTTCGCAAAGGCGTGCTTGGTCATGTTTATCTTCATGCAAAGATGGAGAGCAGGTTTTCTTCGCGAGATCTGGACGAGGCCAAGTCCCTGACCGAAGATGCCGACGCTTCCGGCCCGGCCATTCAAAAACTGGGCCGCCACTCGCTGGCAATGGTCTTGGGAACGATCGAAGGATTAAGACGCACGATAGCGCGCCTTCAAGTGCCGGAGAGCCGAACCACCTGGGGAAACTATGACAGCGAGCACAGCTACGCGGAAGCTTCGTTCGATATCAAGAAGCAGTTTGTCGAAAAGCACGTGCAGAAGCGGCACCGACATGTGGTGTGGGATCTAGGCTGTAACACGGGAACGTTTTCCAAACTCTGTGCAGAGAACAGCGACTACGTAGTGTCTGTTGACGGTGACGAGAAGGCTATCGAGCGTCTCTATCAAGATCAGAAAAAGCAACAGGGATCGAAACTCCTGCCGCTGGTAATGAACCTGGCCGATTCGTCACCAAATCAAGGATGGAACGGTCGAGAGCGACGCGCGTTTGTCGATCGAGGTCAACCGGAACTGATCCTGTGTTTAGCGCTGATTCATCACATTGTCATATCAAGCAATATTCCGCTTGATGAGTTCGTAGGTTGGTTGCGGGATCGCAACAGCGAAGTAATCATCGAGCTGGTGGGGCTTCGGGACGCGATGACGAAGATGTTACTGCGTAATCGCGTAAATCAGTATGAGGAACTAACGGAGGCGAATTTCGAAAAGGTAGTCTCATCCTGTTTTGACATTTCTGACAGCCAGCCACTGAAAGGCGGACACAGAAAGCTGTATTTCCTGACGCCGAGATAAGGCTTTCTGGTCAGTCAACGTTAACGTGGAAACAATTGCCCTGCTGTTGACCCCCGTGATCTCACTGATGCGAGTCATGTTGGAGGTTTTGAACTCCGTGGTTCTCAGCTACGGGTTCTCGATTATCCTGCTGAGCATGGTAATGCGCCTTCTCATGATGCCCATTGCTAAGCGAGCGATTCGAGCGGAGCAACGCCATGCGCAGATTCAGCTGCAAATGGCGCCCAGCCTTGCGTGTATCCGCGCAAACTTCGAGGGGCGGCAGCGGTTCGAGCGCACCGAGGCGCTGTATGAAAAGCACGACTATCACCCGATTCATTCCATAACCTCACTGGGTCCCTTGCTTCTACAGCTTCCGTTCCTGTTAGCTGCGCTGTTCCTGCTTACTGGATACGATGCTTTGGATGGTCAGAGCTTCCTGTTCATTGACGATTTAGGCGCTGCAGATGGCCTGATCTCATTTCAAGGTGTTGTTATCAACCTTCTGCCGTTGCTGCTTACGGCAGTCGCCATCGTTGAGGCGTTTGTCAAACCGAACACATCTACGAACAGCAAGCTGAAGTTCATCGTCGTGGCGACCGTGATTGCTGTATTGATCTATCCGCTATCCGCAGCTGTCTGCCTCTATTGGTTGACCAGCAACTTGTGGTCGTTGATCGTGTCGATCAAGACCAGAAGCCTGGCCGAGTAGCGATAGAACGGCTGTCTGCAGTATGCAACGATCACTCAGAACCGACGCATTGCATCTCGTCGCTTTAACGTCTATTGCACTGCTGCAACCACTGTATCTCGTCCTTGGCAGTTCAGTGGAATTCTTTGTCGCCCACCGCGCGAGCGAATGGGATGTACTGGCATTCGTGCTTGTGACATCTCTGGCGGTCCCACTCTTTCTGGTTGCACTCGAAGTCGTTGTTGGTTTCGTCAACGAGCGCGCGCGAGCCTTTCTTCACCTCTTTCTGCTTGGCTTGCTTGCTTCTGTTTTCGTGATAGTCACGCTGAATCGAGTGATCGACTGGGGGCTGGCGGTCGCGGGCGCAACGAGTCTGTTGCTTGGTGCCGTCGCCGGATTCATGGTTTGGCGGCAGAAAGCGCTCGGCGATATTGTTGCTCTATTGAGCATAGCTGTCCTGTTGTTTCCGCTGCAGTTCCTGTTCCTGTCGCCGATATCCGGGATTCTTTTCGGCGAGTCTGAAAGTGCCGCATCAAAGCGCGAAATGAACAGCACTCCGATCGTGTTGGTGATTTTCGATGAGTTCAATCCAGTTGCTCTGCTGGATGAGAACGACGAGATTGATCCCGTTCGGTTTCCCAACATTGCGGCTTTGGCACAGACATCGTACTGGTACCCGAACGCCGCGTCCGTCCACCCCCAAACAATCAAGTCCGTCCCCGCTATATTGACGGGGCGGACACCGAAGGAAGGTTCTGTTCCGCCGACGTTTAACGCGCATCCAAAGAGCATTTTCACGTTGCTTGGATCGCAGTACCGGATGAACGTCATGGAGACGGTCACGAAGTTGTGCCCGGATGTCTATTGCCCTGCCGAGCCAGGAACTTCTTCTGGTTTGGATTGGAACGTCTTCGCGTCCGATATTCGAATCATACTTGGCCACATCGTGCTACCTCCCGCGTTTGCCTCACGACATCTGCCCTCTTTGGAAGATGGCTGGCACGATTTTGGACGGGATGTCGCCGACTGGGAGGAAACGCGAAAGGCTTTTTTTGCCCAGGCTGCCGACAGCCGACGACGATCCCGGGTCGCCGATTTCCGGCAGTTCGTGGCGAACATCGAGCCAGGTAGAAGCACTCTGGACGCCATTCATATCCTGTTGCCCCATGACAGGTATCAGTATCTTCCCGATGGTACGGAGTACGCCGGTGCTTCAACTGCTGGCGGCGCCTGGCCCGCCGATCAGTCGACCGTCGATGTCGCCTATCAGCGTTATCTATTGCAACTCGGAATGCTGGATACGCTTCTCGGCGAAATGGTCCAGAGGCTGAGACAGGTCGAGAAGTTTGACGAAGCAATGATCGTCGTAACCGCCGACCATGGTAGGGTCTTTCGCGTCAATACTCAGAAACGTGAGTTGACGCCCGATACGCTCGACGTTCTGCATACCCCCTTGTTTATCAAGTTTCCCAATCAGGAACGCGGGACGAAAGATGCTTCGTTCGTATCTACAGCCGACATTCTTCCGACGGTTATCGACGTCATAGCAGCCGATGTCGAATGGCAATTCAGTGGAGCATCACTTCTCTCAGAAACTGCACGGACGACATTGAAGGTCAGCTACAAGGGAACCAGTTATGACCTGACCAAAGACAGTCTCCTGCGACAGGAAGCGATTCCCGATCGATTGAAGAAATTCGGTTATCGAACCGGCCTGAATGATCTGGTTCTGTCTACGGAGAACGATGATTTGCTTGGGCGACCCTTCGCTGCTCTCAAGCTAGAGCATGGTGCCGAAGATCGCTTCCAGATTGATTCCGATTTATCGAGTATGTCAGATGCTGATCGCCCCGATTTCATTAAACCTGTTCTGGTCTCTGGTCTCGTAAGGGGTGCATCGGTCGGGGCTGATTCATGGGTTGGGATCGCTATGGATGGGACCGTAGTAGCTGTAGTGCCCGTAGAACATATCGAAGGCCGGTTGCAGTTTTCATCCGTCGTCCCACCATCATCTGTAAATGTCGGCGCCAACAGCGTCGACTTCTTCCTGATCGAAAAAGTCGGGATGACTCGAACCCTCTATGGGACTCAGGATTGGCGGGGTGAGGGCTATGCGATCGCAGACTTGTCTGACGGTACCAGAAGCATTCAGATGCCTGCGGGGGATGTGGTCGAGATTGTCCCTCAGGCAGTACGCGGTTATATCTATAGTCAGACGCCTCCCGGCAAAGGTGTTCACTCGTTCTGGGGGTGGGCTGCCGATCTACGGGCCGGACAACCGGCTGAATATGTTCTTCTGTTCGTGAATGGCAAGTTCGTGAAGTTCGCGGAGGTAAACCAACCGTCTCCCGATGTTGCCGAGCATTATGGGAACGAAGATCTCGCGCTGAGTGGTTTTCGATTTGAGATTCCAGAGGTTCTCTGGAGCCTCGAACCCACTGCGGTTACAGCCTTCGCGGTTTCTAAAACCGGAAAAGCTACCGAGATGGTCGGTCGCGGGCGACTGGACGCCAACGGCGTGGGAAGATAATCCGCGGGGTTGGCGAAACCACTCCGGTACCTAAGCGGTCGACTCAACCTGTATCTACGAGAACTGGCTGACGCTGCCGGTCGACACGTGAGCAGCACCCGATTCATCCGAAACAAAACCGCTAACAGCCACGCGACCCAAGAGATCTTGTTCTCAGCGCTCGTGGATTTATCCGCGTAACAAATACATGGGTCAGTATTCATCCAGGTAGAAAACGTTACTCGAGGCGACGGACTGCGGTGCTGCGACTGCCGCCATCTGCACGGCGCAGGTGGTAGGTACCAAGCAGGCTGCGGTTGATTCGAATGGAGTCGCCCGTTCTCAGAGTCGTGCGCTCAGGCGACACCTGAGACCAGAGCTGATCGTTCTCCAGCCGGAACCAGTGCCGGCCTGTCGTCTGCTTCCCCATTGCACGGATATCGGCGACCAGGTCGGTCTCGTTTTCGTCTCGCGCCTCGCCCGATCTCGGCAGCTGCTCGGCGCCGAAGTCCGAAGCTGGCGTGGCGCTTTCGGCTGGCAACCCTGGTCCTGCCCTTCGATCCGGCGGCGCAGGCGCCGAAGGGGGCGGGTTTGCGATGGGCTCTTCGGCAACCGCCGACTCGGCTGATGGGTCGGTGTTCGTCACGCTGGGCGTCGCCTGGCGGCCGTGCGCCCGGTCGTAACACGCGAGTCGTGCGTCCCGGTCGACGAGGGCGACGCAGTCGTCGGCGCTTGAGGGCGCTTCGGCCGCTGCCGCGACGATCGCACCCGAGAACATCACCAGCGTTATCAGCCGCACGCCGATGTGCGGGTTGCAGATGGGCATGGCGGGCTCCGAATGTGGGCGGAATCGTATGCTGCCATCGTTGTCCGGGGCGACAAAGCACTGCGGCACTGAGCAGGCAAGATGCCTTTTGCAACCTGTTTCATCTTGCTTCTGCCATCCCGTAAACTTCTGGTTGGGGGGTGTCTGCGGTTTCCTTTCGGAGAGGTGCCTCGAATCTGGAGAGAGCCGCGTACTCGATCTGCTGACGGATGCTGGCGGTCGAGCGGCTGTATCAATCAGTGGGGAGCAAATCAAAATGAAACACATTTCGCGCGTAGCCGTGGCGACGGCAGGAGCAGCGTCACTGCTGTTCGGCACGATCGCCCGAGCGGCCCAGAGCGAGGGTCCCATCGAGGAAATCATCGTGACGGGCTCCTACATCCAGCGCTCGACTTTCGATTCGTCGTCGCCGCTGGATCTCATCGGTCAGGAAGACTTTGCTAAGACCGGCGCCATCTCGGTGAAGGACATCGCACAGCAGCTGACCTACAACCTGGGCTCGGAAAACTTCCCGGATACCCTGCGTTCCGGGGCGACCACCGGTACCGAGAACATCAACCTGCGCGGTCTCGGTCTGAACTCGACGCTGGTGCTGATGAACGGTCGGCGTCAGGCGGAGGCCCCCAATCTCACCAACGACGGCGTCGCGTTCGTCGATACCGCGTCCATGATGCCGACAATCGCCATCGAACGGATGGAAGTGCTGAAAGACGGCGCAGCGGCCCTATACGGCTCCGATGCCATCTCGGGTGTGGTGAACTTCATCACCCGCAGCGACTTCGAAGGCATGGAGCTGCAGGTCGACTACCAGAACATCTCGGACAGCACTGACTGGGATCCGGCACGCGACTTCAGCATTCAGGGCATTGTCGGCTTCGGCGGCGATCGCGGGAGTGTGATGCTGGCGGCAAGCTTCCTCGACCGCACGGAGCTGCCGATGTTCGCGCGGGACTTCACCTTCGCCGGCGGCCTGTCGGGCTTCGGCGCGCCGGGCAACATTTTTACGCGCCAGGGAGAGAGTGAGAGCGATGCCGCCTATGCAGCGCGGCTCGCTGCCTTCCAGGCCACGACGATCAATCCGGCGATTGCCGGCGGCGCGGATCTCGACTGCGCCAATGTTCCACACGCGCAAGGGGCTCCCGGTGCCAACGGCTCCCGTTCAACGGCGCTGTTCGTCGCCGCCTTCGACCGCTGTTTCGTGGACTTCCTGCCCACCCAGTCGATCATTGACGCGGAGCAACGGGTGCAGCTGTTCGGCCAGTTCACCTATCTGTTGAACGAGGAACTCGAGATCGAAGCGTTCGGTGAGTTCCACGCAGCCAACAACGACGTCAAGCGCGGCAACTCGCCGAGCTTCGGCTTCGTCGCAGCACCCGTCGTTCCCGTAGCCAATCCGGGGTTGAGAAACGACGCGTTCCGGCGCGGTCTTGGTGGGATGGAGCTGATCGACGACGCGGCGGCTCAGCTGGCCGGCTACGCCAACGCCATCGAAGCCGCCGGGGATAACCCTCTGGTCGGTCCGTTGATTGCCAACATCCGTCCGTTCACGGGGCTGCCGGAGGATGTTTACATGAATCAGGGCCGGGTCAAGAATGCCGGGGAGATCGAGCGCGATAAGACCCATTTCGTCTCAGGTCTGCGCGGTAATCTACCCGTCGAGTCGTGGACGTTCGAGCTTGCCGGTACCTACAGCGAGCATGAGTTCTCCGGGTTCACCGCCTACGACACGAACAACGACAATCTGATCGCCGCCTACTCAGGCTTCGGCGGCCGGGACTGCAACCCCGCAACGACGGCGCCCGGAGACCAGAGCGGCGGGTGCTTCTTTTTCAACCCCTTCGGCAGCGCTTACCTGGCCAACCCGAGCGACGTCGGGCCGAACGGACTGTACAACGCCACCGAACTGCACGACTGGATGATCGATCCGATCCTGACCCAGACAGAACAGGAACTCTGGGTGGTCGAAGGCGTGGTGACCGGCGATCTGTTCGAGCTTCCCGCCGGCCCGGTTGGCATTGCCCTCGGTACCCAGTACCGTGACCAGAAGTTCCGCTCGATACCGTCGGGTACGGGCTCTAACTTCAACTTCTCCTTTGTCGTGGGCCAGGAGCCCTTCGAGGTCGATCGTGACGTTTACGCCGTGTTCAGCGAATTCCTGGTACCGGTCAGCGACGTCGATTCCGCCATCGGAGCCCTGGAGCTCTCGCTTGCCGTCCGCTATGAGGACTACGGCGGCGGCACCGGCGACACCACGGATCCGAAGGTTGCGTTCCTGTGGAATCCGACCCGGGACCTGGCCGTACGCGGTTCGTTCCAGACCTCCTTCAAAGCCCCCGGCCTGGCTCAACTCGGCGGCTCGAGCACGTCACTGAACAACGTCCAGCAGGATCCGTTCGATCCGAATTCGGTGCAGGTCTTCGTGCCCGGTATCGCCATCGGCAACCCCAACCTGGCCCCGGAAACCGCCGACGTCTTCAACGTGGGCTTCAGCTGGGAGCCGACCGCGGGAGCACTCGCCAACTTTTCGATCAAGGCCGACTACTGGTCGTTCGCCTACGAGGACGCGATCCGAAAGGAATCCAACGTTTCGGTCATCGAGGCGTTCGTGAGCGGTGATCCGGAAGCCCAGAGTAAGATCACCCTGGATGGTCTCGGCAACATCGCCGTGATCCGTTCGGAGTTCATCAACGCGGCATCCGTGGATACAAGCGGTATCGACCTGAGCCTGGGCTACGGCCTCGACACCGACTCGGCCGGCCGCTTCGATCTGTTCTACAACATGACCTACCTGACGGAGTACAAGTTCCAGGAAGGCCCCGGTGCACCGAGGATCAACGGTAAGGGCAAGCGGAACTTCCAGACCATCGGCGCCCCGGCGCCGGAATGGCGGGCCAATGCCGGCGTCGACTGGTTCAGGGGCAACCACTCGGCCAATGTGACGCTGCGCTACACCACGGACTACTCACTGACCAAGGCGCCGAACTCGCTGATCGCCTCGCTCAACGGTCGCGCGCCGAGTGATCAGGTGGACGATCATCTGACGGTGGACCTTCAGTACTCCTACCAGTTTCAGGAGATGTTCGGCGGCGAGGGTCCGATACTGACCCTGGGCGCCATCAACCTGTTCGACGAGGATCCGCCGGTGATCGACGACGGCCCCGGCTTCGATTCGAAGATCCACGACCCGCGCGGTCAGATCATCTACGGCCGGGTCAAATTCGCATTCTGATCTCTGCTTCCGAGCGACCGGGCGGCCGTGGTGCCGCCCGGCTCGCCCCGACGTGCCAGTCACGTAACGCAGCACGAACTCGCGATCGAGCCCGAGCGATACGATGAAGCGGATGGGCTGGTAGTCTACATCCCCGGGCAGAGCCGATGTTATGTCGCCTGGGTTTCGTTCAGCGTTGCTGGTGACCCGCCGACCTGTCCTGGATTTCAGGCAACCAGCATATCCAGCCTCTAGCAAGATGTCTGGTCCCTGAACATGGTGGGGATTGAGCGGTCGGGTCTGCGGCGGCGGCTGCCAGCGAAAGAGCCGATGACGTGGCAGGGCGCAGGTTAGCGAGCGAGAAGCGTGTCGCTGCTTGTTGTCTGAATGTAGTCGCGGCCGAGATTACGCCAGTAATTCACGTCAGCGCCGCATGACCAGCAGTCCTGCCACCGCCGCGACGGCCCCGAATACGAAGTACCACGTGGTGGAATCGGTAAAACGACCGGTAGGGTACCGATGACGGATGGTGCGTTCGAATACGTCGTGGCGGACAGAGGCCTTCTGATTCGACGGCTGTGTTGGGGAACGAACAGACTGGTACGCCGCCAGGGAGCAGAGTGCGCTGGAGTTCTGGATAGAACTCAATAGAACGGAATAGAACTCTGGAGCATACGGAATGTTTAAGCGCAGCGTACTATCAAGTGCCATTGTACTGGCCGGAAGCGTGTGGAGCAGCGCCGCTCTTGCGACCGAACATGCTGGCGCACAATTCAAGGACCCGGCTGATATCAACAAGATCAGCGAATGGATGGGCAAGGACGTCCAGGACAATGAAGGCAACGAGGTAGGAGAGATCGCCGACTTCGCCGTGAATCTGGAGGACGGTTCCATTGTCTACGCAGTGGTCGATTTGAGTGGCATGTTCAACGACCAGGCGATTGCGGTTCCCCTTTCTGCGCTCGCAGCCTCAGCGGAGAACGGTGAGGAAATCACGCTGCAGGCCTCGAAGTCGGAGTGGAAGGCTGCGGAAACCTTCGCCGGAACCGATTGGCCGCTCAAGGCATCGCTTGGTGCTGACACCTCTATGGTCGTCTCCGGCGTGGCCGCCGACACGAGCGCCGACGAGAGCACCGATACCGGGTGGCAGCAGTCCGAAAACCAACATCAGGGCGCTGAGGTATCGAGTTTCGATCGGGATGTCAGGTTTGATGCCCTCGATACCGATGGAAACGGCTATCTGAGCACGCAGGAGTATCCGGGCACGGGCGGCGCTACCGCGACCGACGTGACCGATCAGGATCAGGACGGTCGCATCAGCCGAACCGAGTTCGCGGCCTTCGAGGCGCGTGAGCTGGAGGAAGGCGGGACGCACGAAGAATCTTCTGCGGACGAACGATACGGAGACACTGACGCGGAGCAGAGCTACGAGTCGGACGGCACGGCCGACCCGGCTAGCGACGAGTGAGTCACGCTATCGGCTCAATCATCGATAGCCGATAGAGTGCGTCGCGGTTGGTCGGGGAGACATCAGTCTTCCCGACCGATTGTCTGCTCACCGTCGCGGTGGGTGATGAACGGTACTCGAGCAATTGCTGAGACGGAGGCTGGGCGGGTCTGTGGACAGCTCGAACGGTGCCAGCATGCGCAGGGCGCTCAGACCGAGCAGGCCGCGGGAAGTGCCGGGCAGTACGGCGGCCTCGATGTCACGCAGTTGGCAGGAGTCTCCAATCGTCATCCTGTCGATGAGATACACCGGCACACTGATCACGCTGCCATCGGCCATTTGCCCGTCGAGGTCGCGAAGATAGGTCGCTGTTCCCGCCTTCTCGAGGTGGGACAGGGCCCGGCGGGTGATGGTCATGTACCCAGAACCGGTGTCCAGCAGGTATTCCTCTACGGGGGCGCCGGCCATCGCAATTCCGACGTAGAAGGTCGCGAAATCCACATGGGATCTGACTGGCACGACCGTACCGCCGTCGGCCCTGGCGGAACTGGTGTAGGTCAGGCTCAGGAGAACGCTGAGGGCTGCGAATCGTACGTCGATTAGCGTGACCAAGCGGCTTTGCAACTCTTGCAGCGTAGCAGAGCCGGAAGTTGAAGTGTGAACCCTCGAGGCCCTGAGGGAGACCGATGTTGGTCAGGCGTTCCAGGGCAGCAGTCTGTCGCACTCGGCCTTGACGACTTCGTAGCACTCGCAGCGTGCAGGGTGATTCGTTTGACGTCGCGCAGCACCTCGGGCAACCGATAGAAAGGTACCCGGCTGCACAGGCGATGGACGTGATGGATCCGATATTGGCCGTGATCCAGCACATTGTTTCGCGGCGAACCTACAGTCGGCCAAGGGGCCCGTCGGTACGCTGCAGCACGTATCGCGATCCTTCGCGCGGTATGCAGAGTTCGCTATCGCACAGTGATCACCAGGCAGCAGTCGTAGTCTCGACAGACTGACGCCTTGTGCGTCGAAAACCATCCGGAGATTGGAATCATGGGCATCATCATATGGCTGGTCGTGGGCGGTCTGGTCGGCTGGGTCGCCAGCATGATCATGGGGACGAACGGCCAGCAGGGCATCATCCTCAACGTCGTCGTCGGAATCGTCGGCGCACTGATCGGTGGATGGCTGATCGGGCCGCTGCTCGGCGCCGGTTCCATCAACGAAGCCATCACGCCCATGAGCTTCGTGGTGTCACTGGTTGGCGCCGTGCTGCTGCTCGCCCTCCTGAGCCTGGTCCAGCGCAGTTCCACAAGCTGAGGCATGCAGCAGTGTTGGCCAACGCACCGACCGCACCTCGAGCTTCCGACTATCGTCCGTGCCTGCCCTGTGGCCACATGAATCGTGTGGCTGGACACCGCAGGGCAACACAACAATCACCTGGAGCACAGCTCATGAACAAGAATCAGATCAAAGGTCGTGCGAAGGAGGCCAAGGGTAAGGTAAAGGAGGTCGCCGGTAAGGCGACTGGTAACAAGAGCGCAGAACTCGAAGGCAAAGCCGAGATTGTTGCCGGTAAGGCGGAAGCCGGATACGGCGACATCAAGAGCAACATCAAGAAGGAAACGAAGTGAACAACCCGACCACGCAATCGCAGCCCACGCACTCCGCTGCCAACGATCAGCTCGGGGAAGCCGCGTTGCTGAGTGCTGCCACCATCACCGGCGACGACGTCTACAACCTGCAGAGTGAGGCACTCGGCAAGATTCAGGACGTCATGCTCGACGTTGCCGACGGGAGAATTCGTTACGCAGTCCTGGCGTCGGGTGGATTTCTCGGCATCGGTGACCGCCTGTTCGCCGTTCCGTGGAAGGCCTTGAAGCTTGATAGAGAGCACAAGCGTTTCACGCTCGATATAGCTGCCGAACGCCTGAAGAAGGCGCCGGGTTTCGATAAGGATCATTGGCCGGATATGGCTGACAGCAGCTGGAATTCGAGCGTCGAATCCTACTACGTCAGGTGATCGGAAGTAGCCTTCGAGGTTGAGCGCGGTGGATCCGGATAGGATCGTCTATCCGGATCGTGCCGACCGCTGCAGCCTCTTCAGACGAAGGGCAGCGCACTGTCGGTGTGCTGACCAACAACATAGGAATCATCATGAATATGTATCAAATGGCTGCGCTCGGCGTGGTCGTTTCCATCGGTATCGCCGGTTGCGACAGCCTTGACTCCGAGTCCCGGGTTGACAGACCGGATGCGTCAATGAGGCAGAACGTCGACGCAGACGATTGCGACCGTCTTACCGGCAACGCGAAGGACGTCTGTGTCGAAGAAGCGGAATCTCAGGAGCGGGTCGCCGAAGCTGAATTTGCCGCCCTGGAGAACTCCACGGAAGAAAATCGCTACGATCTGGTGGTGGCCAGAGCCGACGCGGAACACGCAGTGGCGAAGCAGCGCTGCCAGGATCTTGCGGGCAACGCCCGGGATGTCTGCGTCAAAGAGGCTGATCTCGCTCACGCCGACGCGATGGCTGAAGCCAAGCTGACGCGCGAGATCTCCGACGCGAATGAAGTGGCAAGAGAAGCCACCGTCGATGCGCGTGAAGAGGCGATGGACACCATGCAGGGTGCTGAGTACGGGCTGGCCAGGGAGAAGTGCGATGCTCTTGCCGGTGACCTGAAAGGCGACTGCATCGAACAGGCCAAGGCTGATTTCGCCCAGAACTGAGTGGGAGATCACACCGGCACGGCGCTCGCGACATGAGGCCGTGTCCGGCGACCGGGAATGTTCAACCAATTGATTCACCCGCCAGGGTAGTCGTGCCCCGGCTAAATTCAGAGAAACATCATGAACACACCAGTTACTACCAGTACCGAAGATCAGGACAGCAAACTCGCGCAGACGGTGGACAAGGCGACCGCAGGTGCGCACCGTAAGATCGATTCCGCCTCGGCAGCATCCGGACCGGCAGTCGACCGCATGGTTCACAACGCTCACGCAACGGTAGATTCGATCGGTGGATTAGCTACCCATGCGGTCGAGGCGCTCGATCTCAAAGGAGAGCAACTGACGAAGGCCAAGAACCAGGTGATCAAGACTACGGACGGCTATCTCCATGCGCACCCGATCGTTTCCATAGGCCTGGCGGTCGCTGCCGGATACCTGATCAGCCGCGCCCTCTCGTCCCGGTAGTTCGATCGTGTCCGTGCCTGCCCACGAACCCGTATCCGGCGGGACACCGCCGCCGGCTCCAGATGCGCTGGAGCCGGCGTCGAGCTTGCTTCAGGACGCGGGAGCCCTCACTCGAGAATTGCGCGAGTTGGTCCGCGATCACCTTCAGCTCGCTTCACTCGAGACGCGATTGGCCGCGCGTACGGCCGCCAGCATGCTTGCTACGGCTTTGGCGCTGGGGCTGTTGCTGGCGAGCGTTTGGCTGGCTCTGATGGGCGCTGCTGTGCTGACGCTGATTGACTACGGATTCAATGCTGTGGCTTCAATGGCGGTGGGCGCGGGCCTCAATCTGGTTGGCGCCCTGCTGCTCTATGAGGTGCTTCGTTACCAATCCCGAAGCCTGGGCTGGCCTGTCACGTTGAGCTTGCTCAAGCACCGCAGATCGCGGCCCGCGGTCGAGGCGGCAGCGGCGGGAGCATGACTACCTTGGTGACGGCGAGGCATTCCCGATCCCTGCGTGGCGAGATGCATGCCACGCAGCAACAGCTGCTTCGGCGCCGCGCTCGTGTCGTTACTCTGGCTGCCCGGCTGGAGAGCGGCGTTCGCGCGGGCATGACCTCCCCGGCGGGCCTCGTCCTGGCAGCGGGCATAGGCGCCGCGCTGGAACAAACCAGCCACGGCCGGGGCCGTTCGGTGCTGTACCTGTTTCACGCGCTTACCGGAGGGAGTTCCTTGCTGCTGGCGTTGGGATCATGGATCGGGGGGTTGGAGGATTCGGGTCAACAACCATCGGGCGACGCACGTGCTCGAGGGTCTGGCGCATCAGGTATGGATCGGTGACGTCACCCCGCCTGGATACTCCTGCGGCTTGCTCGCGGCTTCCAAACCGGCTCGTCGCGCTGGGGGTGCTCTGCGTCGCCCTGACGGGCTGCGGCGATTCGTCGAACGACGACGGTGGCATGGTCCCTGAGCCGGAGCCGCCGCCGGAGAACACGCCGTCCTCGATCGAACTGCTCGACGCTCAGCCGGCGGACGGAGTGACCCAGGCCGATCCCGGTATCGCCGACGTCACCCTCTCGCACTTCGGCTATACCGACTTCGCCATCGACGTGAGCGGCGACTGCGCCGACGGCTCGACGCTGGTGCGCTCGACGGAGGACCTCAGTGTAGACTTTGACGCGCTGTTCGAGCACAGCCAGGTGTGCGATGGGCTGGCCGACAACGGGTCCTATCAGTCGCTGGTGCGCGCGACGCGGGACGATGGCGACACCTTCGAAGTGCGCCTGGTGTTCGCCACGGCCATTGCGTCGGCACCGGCACTGCAGGTGCAGGACAGCGTGACCACGCCCCGCGAATCTGTGGCGGACCTGATTCAGACGTTCCTGGACGAATCCCTCATCGACGACCTGAACGTGCCTGATTCCGTGGCCGCAGTGGTGCAATCCTTGGTACAAGCCGTTGCCGAGTCGGCCTACGGCGAGCTGCTCGACGCCGACCCGCTGTTCGGCGTGACCGCGCAACGGGTCACCTATGCGTCCCGGCGCCCGGACGGCAGCGCCTCGAGCCAGTTGACCGGCCTGGTGGCGTACCCCGATACCACGGCCGCCGACTTCCAGCCCAGGGACTCGCTCATCGTGTTGAGCCATTCGACCGGAGTGACGCCGAGCGATCTGGACGTCACCGATGCCTGGTACCTCGTGGCGACCCTCTTCGCTTCCCGCGGCTACCTGGTGATCGCGCCCGACAACTGGGGACGTGGCGGTACCAGCGGCGAGCCGGAGACGTTTCTGATGGCCCGGCAGACGGCTGCCACCTCGCTGGATCTGGTGCGTGCAGTACTGGGCGACCCCGCCTACGACGCCGCACGCGGCCCGGCGGTCCCCAGCGCCACGATCGTGGGCTATTCCCAGGGCGGCCATACGGCCGTGGCGCTGTGGCAGGCCATGGCCGCCCAAGCGCCCGACATCGCCGTTTCTGGGGTCTATGCCGGGGCGGGCCCGTACAACCTGTACGCCACGGCCCGGGGCGTAGTAGAGCATGCGAACGGCAGCTGCAACGACGGCGTGTACTGCCGCTACGTCACCGACGAAACCACGGTGCCATTCCTGGCGGAGCGGGTGCTGCCCGGCTACATTGCCTACGCCGCCGACGGCCTGGTGCTCGACAACGTTCTGGACGGTGAGATGCTGAACGAGGGCTTCGTTGCCGGCTTCCTGCGGAACGAGCCGGCCTTCGACGACCTGAAAGGCCTGCTGCAGCAGAGCAGCTTCACCAACGTTGCCGCCGGCCTCGACCTGCTGACCGGCGCGGGAACGCGCTTTTCGCTCTTTCACTCGGCGTTCGACCGCCTGGTCCCCGTCGCCAACACCGAGGAGCTGGTGCCGGTCATCGAGCCGTACTTCGAGGTGGATTTCCGCACCGACGCGTGCAACTCCGACGCCTACGCGGCCATATTCAATGCCACGGACTACGTTGGCATTTCTCACGCCCTCTGCGGGCTCGAGATGCTGAACGACGTGTTCGGGGAGCTGCGTTGATCATCCTCACGGATCCGGGGACGTAGACGTTGCGCCCCGTTAGCCAGCCACGGAACTCGGTGATGTTGGGGGGTCGTTGCAGCCTCGTGATTGGGCCGTGTCGTGGGTCAACAGCCGATGCCGGGAAGACTCTTCATCGGTCGACGCGAATCGTGGCCGACTCCTGCTGCCTTCGAAGAAGACTGGAGAATCCCGATTGACACACCACGTCGTCCAGCGCATCTCCCAGAAACTCCACGGTGACTTGCGTGCTCCGCTGATTGACCCATCGGATCTCGTCCCCGGGTTGAACCCAGAGGTCCGCCGGCGTCATGCGCTCCTCGAACTTCACGTCATGGATTGTCCCGGTTCTGGATGCTTCCGCGATCCCGCTGGTGCCCGCGATCGCCGCGCAGCCAACCGTGGCCATCAGCGTCACGCTGCAGCCATTGTCGTAGCGCCGGGGGGCTGGCGTTCTCCGGCACGCCGCCACCATCCTGAGCGAGGGCATAGGTGGAGCTGCCGCCCAGCAACGGGATCAGTAGCAAGGTACTCGGCCGCTCGTCGCGTCTCATCGGCACGCTGTCCCGCTTAGGGCCTCACCAGGCGTCGGGAGCGAGCGGGCGGATCGGGTGAAATTCCTCCTTGGTACGAATGCTTGCCACTCCTCGTGACTGACGGTACAAATGAGCATGGTGATCGAAGCGCAGTAACCGGCGCTGGATGGGTTGGCTGCAGCGCTTGCCATGAGGAGGCCACATCGATTCAACCGTCCGACAGACAGACGTGCCACGGAAGGCGGACATGGCCGCCTCGCTCGAGCCGCTGGTGGAGCGAAACATGGCGCGCCACGTTCGGGAGCGCCACCTGTGGATGCCGAGTGATCTGCTGCCGCTGCCCGGCCAGGGAACCGAAGAACAGGAGCGCGACCTCCGCGAGCTGCCAGACCGGGCGCGAGGCATCCCGGACGCGGTGCGGGTGTCGCTGGCGCTCAATCTGCTGACCGAAGAAGGCCTGCCGCATTTCCATCGTCTGCTCGCCGTGCACATGGGCAGTGGCAATGCCTGGTCGCGCTGGAACTACCTCTGGACCGCGGAGGAGGACCGCCACGGCTGCGTGCTGCGCGACTATGCCCGTGAAGCCCGGCTGTTCGACATGGCGGCGTTCGAGGGCCTGCAGTATCGGTTTCTGGAGGCCGGTTTCGACCCCGACTGGGGAGACGATCCGTATCTGCTGCTGGCGTACACCAGTCTGCAGGAACGCGCCACCCAGGCCGCACATGCCAACACGGGCCGGCTGGTCTCGAAGCACGAGCCGCTGCTGCAGCGGATTCTCGGCTACGTGGCCGGCGACGAATCCCGCCACTTCCGGTTCTACCGCGATGCCTTCAAGGCGTTGCTCGAGGTGGACACCAGCCGGGCGATGGTGTCGGCGCTACGGATCATGCCGCGGCTGGCCATGCCTGGCAGCACCATCGAAGGCTACGCGGAGATGGCCGACGTGGTGCGCCGGGCCGGCATCTATGGACCCAGGGACTACCGCAAGGTGGTGTCGCAATGCCTGGAGTTCTGGGGCATTGCCGGGCTGCAGCCCGGGGACGCTGCGGGCCGTGAAGCCCAGGAGCGGCTCATGGAGGTGCCAGGGCGCCTCGACAAGCTGGCCGAGCTCTTGGAGCGTCGAACGAGAAGCAAGACGTTTTCATTCGACTTCGTCTACCGACGCGCCATCTCCTTCGACTGAACGGAATAGGCTGGGGTTTCATTGTCGCTGGCAGTCGCCTAGAACGGCAGCGCGTGCAGCGGGGAAACCTGCGCCTGGAGGAGTCGCCTGCGCAGACCGGCCTCGTCCGCCTGGTAGGTGAGCGTCGTGAGGTGTTGTGGCTCAGCCGGGCCGAATCCCGTCACACGACGCTCGATTGACGAACTTCTGGACGCAGCGCTCGACCAGACGTTTCCTGCAAGTGACCCCGTATCGATCACGCCCTTGTCGCGCCGTCGTCGGTTCAATCGGGACCGGGTGCGGGAATGAAGGTCAGGATCTACCGTTACGGCCCGGCGCTTGGTCCCCACGATTCGGGGCGGTGGATGCCATGGGCGCGATAGCTCCTCCTTGAAGGCTACGTGCGATGCTCGCTGATTGGCGGGAAATCATACGCGAGGTCAGCATCGCGTCGAACCTCGACGAAGCGCTTGCGACCCTGGTTCGGCGTATCAAGGATTCGCTCGCAGTCGATGCCTTCGCCGTCTACCTGTCAGATGTCATCCGATGCTTTGAGGACATACCCGCCGGTTTCGAAAGTCACGATCGGCAGCACATTTGCTCGGTTTGCGCTGTGCCATTCGACCCACGGTACGCACGGCTCGTGCTGGGCCTGGTATTGGCCGATCGTGACGCACGAGCAACTCGTCATCAATCCGGCGGGTTCGCCTGATACCTACCTAGATCCGTTGTCGGGGAATCGGTGCATTCGTCTGCACGCGTTGCCCGGAAATCTTGAACTGACCTATTCGGCAACGGTCGATCTCGACCACTACCGGGCCGCTCCGCAGACGCTGGCGGAGGTGCCGGTCAGAAACCTGCCGCCAGCAGTCATTCACTTCCTGTACCGGAGCCGTTACTGCGAATCCGATCGACCTTCGCAACGATCTTCGGCGCATTCAGATCCCACGCCCCGGTGAGTCGGGCCGTTGCCGTGGAGGTTCCTGGCCAGCGGCTCGAGCTTCCCTGGCAAACGCCGGACGCGTTATCCACCGACATGGGGCCGTCGTTGCGAATGGCTTGAAGTGCCTGATTCAGGGTCGCCCCAGGCTCTGGTGGGCCTCAGTTCGTTCGCTCGACCGGCGGCGCAACGTGGTGAGGCACAAGGCGGCCAGCAAAGCCAGGACTCCCCCTGCAGCCAACCAGGGTTGCACGCTGGCCGTGGCCGGGAGCATGGCAGGCTCAGGCTCGAGGGCTGCGAACGAGGCTGCTCTCGGTTTCGGCGCGCTGGACGAGGATTCGGCTGGTGCTGCTACGGAAACCAGAGAGGCCTCGGCCGGTTGCATCGCGAACCCATACTGATTCTCGGGCACGTACAGATTGATGGAATCGCTTTGACGCAATCGCGCGAACGGCACCGACCGGCCATCCAGATAGGCCACCTGGCCGGGGGCGGTTTTGAGAACTACCCGCTCTAGCGGCTGCCCGGATCTGCTCATGACCTCGAACTCCACGAGACCATCCGATCGATTGCGGACGAACGACGTCTCGAATCGAGCCCACTTCCTGCCGTCATTGACGATGACCTCGCGGCAGCCCTGCACCAGCCTCGGGTGCTGCTCCAGCATCGTCTCGTTCCATTTTACTTCAGCGCACGTCACCGGCTGAGTTCTCTCGCCGGGAAAGGTTGGCCTTTCCTCAGCGAACGCGCCATTCGCGCTCAAAGCAGCGGCCATCAGCGCCGCTCCGAGAACTGCCGTCCACGGTGTATTGCCATTCGCCATCAATGAATCCTCTGAATTTGAGTCTCAGGTAGTTCCACCGCCAATGCCCGAACGATGAAACGTTGCGGAGCGCTGCCGATAAAGCGGAACGGGTAACAGGTGATGAGTGTCAGCACGTTGCTGCCGTCGTCGGCCAGCACGTACGTATCCGTGGGCTCAACGACGGACAGGTCCGACACTCGATACAAGCGCCGACTCGTAGGCGTGTCCAGTTCGATCGGATCACCTACGGCTATGTGCTCGAGGGAGCGGAAAAACGAATCACGATGGGCGGCGATTGCCACGTTGCCGTCATCGCCCGGCATTCCGGTACCTTCGACCAAGCCAGCGCCCGCGCTGAGCACGCTGGCCGCGGTGCCATAGCGAACCGGCACCTCGATGCCGGTGCTCGGTATCCTGACAGTGCCGAGCAGAGCGCCGATGGACGGTACTCCGCCCGGCGTTGCTGGCGCAGGCTCCAAACCAACCGCCGCGGCCGCGGGCCGAGCAGCGGCATCGACCGACAGCCGCGCGTGCTCGACAGCCGTGATGCCATGTGCACGCCATAGCTCGCCCCGAGCCTGCAGCCCGGCGTACGTCAGCATCGCGAGGCAGCCGCATACCCACAATAGCGATTCGAGTATCTTCACGGGGCCAGCGTGCCGCGCCGATAGGCGCGCGTCCGTTCGCTGGCGAACACTTGGGCTGGCTGCTCGCGCACCGATTCGATGTAGTTGACCCGCTTGATGCGCACGTCGTTCAGGGCGATGCCGAGCTTGTTGGTGACCGGGTTCTAGATGAGCCCGGTGCGCCATTCCTTGCCCCGGCGGCAAGACCAATCAGCACGGCGGCAGTGCCCGCGGTGGCGAAACCCGCCGGTTCGATGAGCAACCAGCAGCCGAGCACCGGCAGCGTCATGGTCAGCGCCGCAACGCCCGGGGCCCAGTAGCGGTCGACCAGCCAGCCGACCGTCAACCGGCCGACCACGATGGATCCGCCGGAGAGACTCTGCACCGTCGCCGCCTGGGCGGTGCTCATGCCGGCGTCGGTGACCGACAGAGATTGGGCCCGATGCCGGAGGCAGCCATGTAGACCACGAAGATCGACAGCAGCACCACCCAGAACGCCCGGCTGCCCGCCGCTTCCCTCAACGTCATGCCCACGGCCAGATGGTCGAGCGGCACGGCGGCGGGGCCCGATTGCTCCTGTACCGACCGGAACCCCCACCAGGCCACGGGCAGACCGATCAGCAGAGGGGCCAGGCCGATGCCGACGTAGGCTGTGCGCCAGCCCCATGTCTCGACCAGATACGTGGTGTACTGGGGCATCAGCACCCCGCACAACCCGGTCCCGCTGAGCGCCAGACCCAGCGCGAGGCCCCGCTGGCGATCGAAGGCTTCGGTAATGGCCTTGGTCCAGGTGACCGGGATGGTGCCCGCGCCGAGAATCGCTGCCTGAACTCGGCCCGGGACCAGCCGAACTCGTTGGTCACCGGCACCACCAGCGCACCGATCGTGTAGTACGGCAGCACAATGACGCTGAAGACGATTCCCGTCCCGGCACTGGTCAGCAGTGGCCATTGACGGCGTATCTCGGATGGTCGGCCGGTAACCGTGTCTCCCTGGTGGCCTCCCTGTGTGCCGGAAGCCGCCTTGTCGGCTCAATCGGGAAGCCACACTTAGGATCCCGATCGAAACCTGCCTGTGTCCGCGAAAGCTTGATTCGATGATTCCAGAATCATCATGAGTGAACTATGGTCTGGTCTCCTCGATAGAGTGTTTGAGAGTACCTTGGTGATAAGGAACCGATCGAAGCCGTCGACCCAACGGCTGGCGCGGTGGGTTGCCAGTAGGCCGCCCACCATCGCGCTGATGTGCCTGCTGCTTGCCACATCAGCGGCCGCCGGGCCCGACAGCCTCGCCGGTGAGCCGGGGTCCGAGCAGGGCTCCGAGTCTGAGCGCCGCCAGTACACGTTCTCGTGGATGTTTTCCGACGACGGCGCTATGCGGCCTCGCGGAGGCAACACCCGCGGGCCGGCGGTGACCCTGGCGGAGGCGCCGAGTGATGCCTACCTGCGGCTCATGGATCCAGGCATCAGCAAGCTCGAACGCGACCGCCGCGCCATCCTCGCGATGGCCGGCGCCTATCGGACCAGCTTCGACTTCATCGAGACAGTGGGCTTCACCGACGGCTATGAGCCGCGCCCGCCCTATCAGTCCTGGGGCACCGAGTATGTCTACGTCGTCGCGGACGAGCCCGAATTCATCAGCCTCCAGCACGTCCTCGTGATGGTCATCGAGCACGACGACGGCAGTCATTCGGAGCCCATCGTGGTGAAACACTGGCGACAGGACTGGCGTTACGAGGATACCGATCTGCACGCCTATGCCGGCCATCGCCGCTGGCAGCGCAAGCGGTCCGATGCCGCCGCGGTAGCCGGAGCCTGGTCCCAGGCGGTGTTCCAGGTGGACGATTCGCCGCGTTACGAAGCGCTCGGGCGCTGGGAACACCGCAGCAACCATTCGACCTGGACGAGCGATCACACGTGGCGGCCGCTGCCGCGCCGCGAGTTCAGCGTGCGCGACGACTATCACCTGCTCGCCGGCACCAACCGGGTAACCATCACCCCGCAGGGGTGGATCCACGAGGAAGACAACCTGAAGGTAGTGCTCGACGACGATCGCGGCATCGTGGACGACACCCCGTACCTGGCACGCGAGGCGGGCCTCAACCGCTACGAGCACATCGTCGGCTACGACTTCTCAGCCGGCGACGCGTACTGGCGCCGAACCGGGCCGTTCTGGGCCGGGGTGCGCGCTGCCTGGGACGGGTTGCTGACCGCCGAGGACACCGTGACGCTGAAAAAGGCCGTCGACGGGCGGCCGCTGTTCAGCGTCATGTTCGAGCTCGCGGAGCGGTTCGCCGGCGACGACTTCGACACTGCCGCGGCCCGCGACGAGATCGACGCCACCCTAGCTGACTTCGTCGAGTAGTCGAAGGAGCGGCCGCCAGCTCGACGGACTATTGGTCGATCAGGGGACCGCGGATCATGCGGCGTCTGGCGTTCACTTACAGAGGAAATCGGCACCGTCGTTCAGCGGCCTGCATTCGTCCGGCCATCCGTACTGCTGCCAGTGGTCGTATACCCCCAGTTCGCGGGCAACCTCTTTGAACACCTTCGTGCGGCGGAAGTTGGTTGCCGTGTTCTCGAAGACGCGCCCGAAGGCGGTGGGTTGTCGAAAAAAAACACCACTTTCGGCGGCCTGCAGAAGCAGTTGATCTCCTAGAGACTGCTCACCCAGCCGGAGCAGGTGCATCGACCAGGGCAAAGACCCGTCCGAACGGGCAAATTCGATGAACCGATCCCGTGCATCCGTAGAGGATTGAGCCAGCAACGCCAGGCGGAATCCCTGAGCGTCGAGCATCCACTCCGGAATCGATACGCGCTCGACGAGTTCGATCGCATCCTGTACTTGCCCCAGTTCCGCCAGAGCCGCAGCGGTGAAGATCGCAGATGCGGGTTCCTTGTACTGCCCGAGTTCAACCGCAAGGCGGCCATGTTCGACCGCCATCTCGAGGTTGCCCAGCTCGAACCCCAACCGTGACAGCTGCCGATGAAGAGGTTGGGAGTGGGGGTTATTTTCTAGCGCCCCTCGAATGAGTACCGCGCTTTCTTCGTGCGCACCCACCATGCGTAGAACGTCCGAAAGGAATACGTAGGATGACTCCGACGCACGCGGATCCTGCAAGGCACGATCGAGCAGCTGGTGTGCTTCGACCAGACGTCCGCTGTGAGCGTAAATGCCAGCCAAGGCTGCCAGCGCCAGGGGCTGCCCGGGTTCCAGTTGCAGCGCCCGTTCTGCAGCAGCTGTCGCTTCCGCCCGGATGGCTTCGAGCTCTGGTGATCCAACGCTCTGCGCCGAAATGGCCCGAACCTGCCTGGCAGCAGCCAGGGTCGCGTGCGCATCAGCCATGCTTGGATCCCGGGCGATGGCCCGTTCAAGCAGTGCAATCGCCCCAGATTCTCCTTCCACCAGCCGCAGGCGCCACGCATACAATCCCCGCAGGTACAGCGTGTAGGCGGTGAGATCGCGATCAGGCGATGAACCAGTGATCTTGATCTTCAGGGCGTCGCCGACGGCGTCAGCGATACGCCGCTGAATCTCGAATATCTCCTTGAGCTCGTGATCATAACGATCGGACCAGACGTTGAATCCGGTAGCGGTGTCAACCAGTTGAACGCCCACGCGAACGCGGTCGCCGTCCATGCGAACACTGCCTTCGAGCAGGTACGTCGCATCCAGGGCTGCACCGATTGCTTTCAGGTCCAGTTCCGTATTCGCAATTTGGAAGCTGGACGTGCGCCCAACCACGCGCAGATCCGGCGCGCCGGTCAACACGTTGAGGATCTCTTCAGAGATGCCCTGCGCGAAGTATGTCTGGTTTCCTTGTTCGCTCAGGTCTGCAAGTGGAAGGATGGCAATGGATGGTACGTCGGGAGGTCTGGACACCAGATCGCTGCTGCCGGTTTTGTCCTCCCGGGTTTCTACTCGCTGGTAGTAGACGCCTGACAGCAGGACAGCGAGCCCTGCCAGCGCGGCGAACGCGATGCCCATCGCACCGCGACGCGAGTTCCGGTTTCGTGTCTCCTGTGTAATGTCGGGTGACACCTCCTTCGGACGATCCTGAGACCCCGGACCATCGGTGAGGATCCGGATGGCGCGGCCCAGGGCATCGAAAAACTGATCTTCACCGGAGCCTGCCGTCGACCATTGCAGCGTCTGTGTCTGACGGAACCCGAATGGAGGACGCTGCCCTTCCACTGCAACAGGCAGCAACTTACGCTGCTCCAGCGCCTCAGTCGCCTCGTCCTTCACCCACTCAGACGACACCGACGCCGGAGACCAGATCACGATGACGACGCGTGCGGCGGTCAGTTGGCGGCTTATCTCCGCCTCGAAAGATGCGCCGGCGTGGATCTGCCGGTCCCACCAGACCGCGTAACCTGCACTTGACAGGTGATCCGCCAGCGTATCGGCGGCGGCTGCGTCCTCGTTGGCATAGGACAGAAAAACGTCGGCCATGTACAGTCCGCATTCGCTGCGGTGGTAGCTACTCTAGCGGATTTTTGCTTGCCGGGTTCCGATATAGCGCGCCGCTACTCTGTGGTAGCGGTGGATACGAATGGCGCGCTGGGTGATGAGCCCGAATCTAGCGAACCATCACCTGCGAGCGATGGTCTCCTCGAGCCGCCTGCCGATCGATGAGCACTGCCGCCGTGGCCGGTTTCGTCCGATCGCCAAATCGCGTATGTCGCCCCCTGGTCCCGCACCTCCGCGGAGGGCTTTCGCCGCCTGACCAGCTCGCTGAACCACCCCTCCGCGGAGGTGCCTTCCAGATCCACCGGATCCGGCCGTGCGTCCTCCGAGTCGTAGCCGCAGCGTGGAATCACGCGGCCATCGTGCCGAGGACAGGAACGATAACGTGGCCTTTCCTCGATTGCTTGGGGTACAGGCGCCCGGGGGTCAGGGGAGGTCGACGTTGGCGAGGTTAAACCGGACGATGGAGAGCGGTCTGGTTTCGTAAGACGGTCGGGATTGTTGGCCTACAGATGGTTGGGAGAAAGGGG
>JAVJTA010000016.1:0-1607 GCA_040219135.1 Pseudomonadales bacterium
CCCGAGGTTGTTGCCGAGGTTGCCAGACGTCATGCCTAGACCCGCTGCCATTCGAAATCGACGACATAGATGCCGAGACCGTTTCGCCGGATCTCCGCGTCGGATTTCGGAAGGTGATGTTCGAGGGTGACGAGCGCGCGCCAGCGCTCGGTGCCGGTGCGCTCGCCGTGCCGGGTGTAGAGCGTCTCGTTCCAGTCGACCTGGTAGGACGCGGCACTCTGTTTGATCACCACCAGGCCATCGACGCTGCGCGTCTTCTGGTCGACCGGCGTGAGGCCGCCGCGGTCGAGGAAGTACGTGTTGAGCTTGCTGCGCGCCGGGCCCGAGGTTCGAGCGTAGGCCCAGCGAACGTCCTGCTCCATCACGAATGGATCGTGACCGACACGGCGGACCATCTGGACCCAGTGACGGGCGAGATCGCGCCAGATCGCCTCGCTGGGCTCGTAGTAACGGGCGGCTGCGGACTGAATTTCCCGTCCGTCGCTGCCGATGACGGTTACGTAGGGGACGAGGGTGGGCCGCGTGTACATCCTCGTCAGCACACCCACCAGCGCGAGAATGACGGCCCCCGAGGCATAGAAGAGCCGACGCCACAGGTCGCGCTCGGCTAGCGCACTGCCGACGAAGCCTGCGTAGGCGCGTCGCGCCTCGCTGAAGGGGGTTTCAGGCATGGAAGCGTCGTCAGGCATCGGGGTGAACCTTCGGGGTTGGCGAGCTGTGCTGCGGCTCGCGCGTCACCGCACCGAGCGTGCGTGCTGTGACGGCGGCCCGGTAGCCGCGCCGGACCATCTGGGCGACCAGGCCGCGCTGCCGCTCGGAGCCGCTTGCGTTCGTTGCAGACGCGCTGGCCCGCTCGCTTCCACTGTGAGGCGGCGCAGAAGGATTCGAGCCGGGGGATCCCTGTGGCTGACCTGCGGATCCCCCGGCCCCGGGACCGGCGGCCCGGCCGCCGACAGGGGTGCTGCGTGGGAGACTCGATGTGCTTTCCCTACCGGACGGCGGCGCTCCGCCGGCTCCTGCTGCTTCGGAAGTCGTTGCTCCTTCTCTGGCTGTTGACGGTCCGGGTGAAGCTGGCCCGCCGGCGCCGGCGCCACCGCGAGGCGATGGTCCCCCGGGTGCCGGGCCACGGGGCGAAGCGCCGGGCCCACCCGTCGATCCGGCAGCTGCGGCACCGCCGCCAGCACTGCCCGCAGCGCTGGCGCCGCGCGCACCTGCCGCAAGCTTGCCGATCCCTACGGTCGCCTTGCCCGCCGCGATCGGTGCCGCAACGGCACCAACGGCCAGCGCGGAACCCGCGACCGCCATGCCGGCAGCACTGGCGACGAACTGCCCCGCGTTCAGGGTCGGGTTTCCCGACATCAGGCCGGCGGCGAGGTTTGGTGCCACCCAGAGGAGGATCGGGATCAGAATGCCGGTGACCAGGTAGCTGACGACGATCGGCCAATCGAGCTTGCCGGCCGTCGTTTGCAGCATTTCCAGGAGGATCGACTCCACGAGGGTCAAGATGAAGAGCGTGACCATCATCTTGACGGAGAGGCTCACCACGATGGCGAACGAGCGTTCGGCGAGGAAGGAGGTGGCGCGCAGCACCGCGAACGGCAGCATGA
>JAVJTA010000017.1:0-667852 GCA_040219135.1 Pseudomonadales bacterium
GCAGTAGCGAGCGGTGGCGTGTACACCAGTGGCGAGCCTCGCGGCTTCAACGTCGGCCGTGCGGTCACCGAGTCCAGCCAGTTCAAGGCGCTGCTCGACGGCACCACGAAGACGGCGCGGATCTCGCTGAAGACGGCGATCATCAACGCGACCGGGCAGAACCAGCCACTGGCTCCGTCCGACCGCCTGGCGGGAATCGTCCATAGCGGCGAGCGCCGGTTCACCATGCGTGACCTGCTGCCCACCGCTCGGACTTCCAGCAACCTGGTGGAGTACGCGAAGGAGAACGTCTACACGAACAACGCCGGGCCTCAGGTTGGCGGGTCGCCGGAAGCGTTCGAGAACGTGACCAAGCCGGAGAGCGGTATCACGTTCACCCTGCAGACGGCAGCGGTCAGTACGCTGGCCCACTGGATTCCGGTATCCAAGCAGGTGCTGGCCGACTCTCCCATGCTGCAGCAGTACATCAACGATCGGCTGATGTACGGGCTCAAGCTGAAAGAGGACACGCAGCTTCTGCTGGGAACCGGCAGCAACGGCGAGCTGCCGGGGCTGTACACCAACCGGACCGCGTACTCGGTGACTTCTCCGCTTTCGTATACGACCAAGCTGGACATCATCCGCGACGCCATGGACCAGGTGCAGGCCAGCGAGTATGACCCAGACGGTATCGTGCTGAACGGGCGCGACTTCAAGGAAATGCAGCTCGCCAAGGACAGCCAGGGCCGGTACATGATCGGCCAGGCTCAGGACGGCAACGGACCTCGGCTATGGGGTCTGCCGGTCGTCGTGACGAACAGCATCGCGTCCGGGACCTTCCTGGTGGGTGCCTTCGGGATGGCGGCGCAGCTCTGGGATCGGGAAGACGCCATGGTTGAGATCGGTCTCAACAATGACGACTTCACGAAAAACATGGTCACGATTCTGTGCGAGGAACGGCTCGCCCTGACCATCTACAGAGCCGATGCCCTGGTCGGTGGTTCCTTCACCGTGAGCTGATTAGGCTCGGGCGGTTGCCTGCCATTCAAATGCGGCCGTGACGGTCGCGGGGTGGGCGCCGCCCTTTCTTTCCCTCATGACAAAATAACGGCTGCTGGATCAGGAGAGACACATCCCGCTTACATCAGTGCGGGAATCGGATCTGATATGTTCGGGTTATTCGTGCAACGCATGAGGGAGTGCCATGCTGCGCAATCTTTCTTCCGCTGCCGCACTAATGGTCTTGCTTTTCAGTGGCTCAGTTCAGGCCGGCGTCATTAGCTATCAGCTGCACTACTTCAACCTCATCGGTCCGAGTGGCTCTGGTGGGTTTGAATACGAGGAGTGTTTGACGAATCAATGTCCTAGCTTCGAGTTTCGGACGGCCTTCAGTAGCACCGACCCCGATCTGATCTTTGATCAAACACTGGGCGGAGGTGGAGGTGAGGCTTTGCTGGGTTTTTTCGAAGGCGATCCTTCGAGCACTTTCTTTCCCGCGATCAACCTCGCGTCGTTGGCGGCTTCCAGCAATCCGATTAGCAACCTGCTGTCATTTGAGTCCGCGGGCGTTGGCCGGTCATTCGGTCTTTATTGCATCCGTCCGAGCAACGTGGCTTCCGGTGGCTGTCTTCAGGACCCAGGTGTTTCCGGGCTCGGGGTGTGGCTGGCGAAGCAGGTTCCGGAACCCGGCGGACTCAGCCTGCTTGCGATGGGGCTAGTGGCCCTGGCTCTTGTGCGGAGGCGCTCAAAGCCAGCCTGACTATATTCTGCTCCCCGTCCCGGTCTCAAAAAAATCTGAAAGCCTCGCCCGCGTCTGCAACCTCCATCAATGCCAACGCCGCCTTCCGCTGCTCATCGGATAGCGACCGCACGAAGGCTGACCACAAAAAATCCTGCGGCTGATCCGTGAGCGCGGCTTCGCGCAGCTCCAACAAGAGCTTCATGGATTCTTCGGAGAGCGGCCCGGCGGCCTTCCAGCGGGCTATCGCGGCGTCGAGACTTATTGTCACTTTTCTCAAGACTCCGAAGCCGCGTTTGAGTGCAGTATGCTTGGGGAGTGGAGAGTTTAGTACAGGCAATGCGGAACATAGATGGAGGTGGACTCTCGCCAACGCACGTCTCGACACCGCGAGGTGGGTTCCTGGTTCCCGGCTACGTTGCTGTACTCGCCGCATACTGTCACAAGAACGGCTTGAAACCTGAGCAATGCGACCTCTGCCAATCGCATTTTGGGTACCTTGAGGCCATTGCTTTTCAGCGTGAAGTGTTTGGAGAGGATGCGTATCCACATCAGCGGTGGAACGAAGGGGCCACCTACAGCCCTCTGTGCCACTTGAACAACCCCGATCAGGTAGATGAGGCAAGTGGCAAGATAAGCGGTTGCATTCGAAGGCTCGCAGGAACTTCGCCAGGAGTGCGGGACCTAGTAGAGGTTGTTGGTGAGCTGCACGACAACGTTTGGTCGCACGGCATGGATTCAGGGTTCTCAATCGCCCAGACTTGGAAGGTGCCGTTCGAAGAAGATCGATTCATAGAGTTCGGGTTGGCAGACGTAGGCATCGGGTTTTTGCGGGAGCTGACGTCGCACGGTGTGAACGTAGATGGAGATCGGGCTGCGATTGAGTGGGCATTGCAAGAAGGCCACTCGACCAAAGGCTTGAAGATAGACGATCCTTGGGCGCAATCTCTGCCGGATGATGCGGTGGGCAATCCTTTTAGCGCTAGCGTCCCAACTACCAAGGGTGCTGGTGGGAACCACCACCTGGGCCTCGGACTGGCGAAACTAGTATCTCTAGTTACACGGTACAAGGGAACGCTTTACATCGCCTCTGGCGATTCTATCTTAGTGCAGGGAGAGTCTGGTGAGTGGTCGTGGTTGGACGTTTCGACTGAATGGCAGGGGGTCGCAGTCGCGTGCCGACTCAGGCAATCTAGGTTGAACGATGCTCGGGAACCTACCGGCGAAAGTACAGACGAAGTTGATGCGGTGGCTGCAGGTTTGTCTGGAGGATGGAAACAATGAACGTCGTGCAAACGGTTAAGTTTGGGTTCACTGACCTATCCTCCCGTGCCAGGGCGAGCCGTATCCGAGAACATGCGTTGGAGATCATTAACGCAGATCGCCATGCGGAGTTCGACCTTTCGGGCGTGGAGAGCATCTCGGCCTCGTTTGCTGATGAGCTGTTCGGTGTACTGCTGCTCGAACTCGGCGAGGAGAGGTTTTTTGAGGCTGTGAGGGTACGCGAAGCAAATGAACACGTCCTTCGGTCGATTGCTCTTGCCATCGTCCGACGGCGCAGCCGCCTGTCACCGGAAGCAGCTTGAGGCGCGCCCCGCCCCGTAGACGGCCAAGCCTTTCATTGTGGACGTTGGTCCAACTTTTGGTCCAAATCTTGTGCTGCGTGGTGCCTCGGAGTGCGGGTAAGGTATTGATTTCAGGCACTGAGCGGCACGGGGCGGCACAACTTGTCGGGTTCGAGTCCCGTCCGCTCCGCCACCTAGTCAGTCTCTTTTGTGTGGGTCCCGGTGGGGTCTTTAGAACCTGCCGTTCTTTCAAAGGGTTAGGGCGCTAGTTCCGGCCGTTACGTGGTCTCTCTTCTCGCAACCTCGGCCGAAAATCAGCATCGGTGAAGCATCACCTGCAGGGGTCGGTGGTTCGATGTGACTGCCCGCCCGGTCCCGTAGCCTGCAGAATACTTCCCACTAACGTCCGCTTGTCAGCAGAAAGCCGTCGGACTTCCGTCCTATGGGAGGCGCCGCTTCCGGCCCGAAGCGGCCAGCAGAATCTTCGCCCCTTCGAGGACTTAGGTGACAGCTGACCGAAGTTCTTCCACCTCATCGACGAAATCCTCCGCAAGTCCCACTTTGATCTGTTCCCAGCACTTCGCTCCACCAGGCGTTGATAGCGCGACAGCGAAAGTCGTGGCTTGGCGGGTCCACATCGGCGCCGAAACAATTCCTTGGTGCGCACTCTCCCAAAGATTCTGCGTTGCATACACGTACCTGGTCACTAATGACAAGTAACTCAAGTGTTGGGCGGACTCAGCTTTCAGTTCAGCGGCCTGTCCCTCCAGCCACAAGGCGGCTATTTTCGGGTCCCCTAATGAAACAAAGAAAGCGTCAAATCGCTCCATGATTGCGCGAACATCTGATCGCTCGAGAGCACGCGTGCCCTGTCTGAGCTGGTAGGCGAGGTATGCCAATGTCGCGAGCACGGCAATCCCACCGATGAACTCCCCGTAGTTGCCCAGCAATTGGGAAAAGGTCAGCTGCTTATCCATCGTTTTCCTCCTCCTGCGAATGGAGAAAGGCTACATGATTCTTCAATCTGACCGGACTGGGTCGATCTCTGCCATCTACGGCAATGCAACGATCCGTCGGCTCATGGTCGTCTGCCGCCGGATTGCTGCAGTGCAGCGAAGGTCGCTGACCGGCCAACTAGAGACATTCGCTGACACTCGATTGTTAAGCTTCCGAGAACTATTCAGATCTTGACTACCCTTCGGGCTTACGCAGGAGAAGGGTATCTAGCTTGGTTCTGTAAATAGTTGATAAAGTCGAAGGATGAATTTGGTTAACAAAAGTATTGACCCGGTATATCTCGATCCGCGGGTCCAGATGTACCTATGATAGGTGGCGAATGAGTTCTTCATTCGAGCATCTGAGCGTATTCGCCGAGGTTGCGGCGGCCATTGTCGGCTTTGTCGCAATTTTTCTTGTTCTCATTCGGCGCGAGGAAAAATTTCCTGCGGAAGACGCAATCAGGATAAGAGTCATGATACTGGCTGCTTTCATGGGAATATGTGCGTCGCTACTACCGATTGCTATTGCCGAAACGAACTTAGACGAAGAACAGGTGTGGGTAGTTAGTAGCGCGACCTTTCTGTTGATGCTCGGGGGGGTAGCTTCCTATACCGCTGTACGCCATTTTCAACTGTCAAATACGGCTAGAGAAAATATTCCCATGATCAATTTGATCATCGGCTGGAGCTGCGCAGCAATCGCCAGTCTTCTACTTGCGCTAAACCTCCTGCAAGTGCCGATACTCGGGTACTCATTTTCCTATACTGTGTCCCTGCTTCTAGTGCTCTCCATTGGTGCTACTAATTTTTACACGATCGCAATCCAAAAACTGTTGGAGCTATAACCAGTTCTCCTGTGGGTCGGAAGCGGAAGTGGCGTTGTGCATTGCAAGAGGCTGCTTCCGGGCAAAAGCGGAGTCCGCTAACTTCCCATCCGTTCATAAACCAGTGGTGCTTGCGCCTAACTCATCGAGCCCGCGGTCTACTGTTACGACGAACTCGGGCTCAACTGTAATGTGAGATCTCGCGTCCAGTTTGTTCCCACACAAACTGCACACCCGCGCGCACCAGCACCGTGCCGCCACGACGCGAGGAGTCCGATACGACCTATTCCAATCTGTTTGCCGAAGGCCAACATGAGGGCGCGGCCACCGGTGTTCGTGTCATGCTAAGCGGATGAATGACGATGGCGAAGCATACCTTCCGTCAGAGATAGCGGACCGTTTCACGGGGCCGTTCGCGCGGTTTCTGAAGGTCAAGACTGCTACTGGTGGGCTGTTGCTTCTGGCGACCTGTGTCGCCCTGATCGTTTCGAACTCGGCATTGTCCGCCCCGTATCTGGCATTCTGGGATACGCCCGTCGGTCTGCACTTCGGCTCGTTGGATTTCACTCGTTCCCTGCGGCACTGGATCAATGAAGGCCTGATGACGCTGTTTTTCCTAGCGGTCGCCCTCGAGCTCAAGCGTTCGTTCTCGCTGGGTGAATTCCGTAACCCGCACGTCGCGGCTCTATCCCTCGCCGGCGCCCTCGGCGGTATGCTCGTCCCCGCGGGACTCTATCTGCTGCTGCTGAATGGCCAACCCGGGATGACCGGTTGGGGAACCGTGGTGGCCACTGACACGGCGTTCGTCGTTGGCTGTCTCGCGCTGCTTGGCTCCCGTGTCCCACCGGGTCTGCACCTGTTCCTCCTGTCCTTGGCGATTTTTGACGACGTAGGGGCGATTCTGATCGTGGCCGCGGTCGGCTACGGCGATCCGCTGAACTGGACCGCACTCGCCTTCGCGGTCGTGGGCGTTGCGACGGTCGCCGGCGCCGCGCGAATCGGAGTCAGGAGCATTGCGGTATACCTTCTGCTTGGCGCTGCAATCTGGTTTTGCCTGGACGCCTCGGGCATCCATCCGACTCTCACAGGCATCGTCCTTGGATTGATGGCTTCGACCCGCGGGTGGGTCAGCGACCGGCGCCTGCACTCTATTCTCGCCCGCGTGCTGTCGTATCCGAGAGGTGACCATTGGAGCGGGGACACGACAGATCGCGACGACCTGCGGCGCGCTGCGATTGCGGCAACGGAGACGCTGTCGCCGGAGGAACGGCTGGAAACAGCGCTGCATCCGTGGGTGGGGTTCGGTGTTGTGCCGATCTTTGCCCTCGCGAATGCAGGCTTTGTAGTCTCTAGCGCCGACTTCCGACAGCCGGTTGTGATGGCGATCATCGGAGGCCTGGTGCTCGGAAAGCCGATAGGGGTCCTGACGTTCAGCTGGCTAGCCGTCCGCACTGGGGTTGCAAACCGTCCCCCCGGCCTGAGTTGGCGACAGTTAGCGGCAGGTGCACTCCTGACCGGAATTGGGTTCACCATGTCGCTGTACATTGCAGGGATCGCGTACCCCCCGGCGGAGTTCAACGCAGCCAAGCTGGGGATTCTCACCGGCTCACTGTGCTCCGCCGCGGCCGGAATTCTGGTGCTCGCTTGGTTGACCTTGCAGCGCCGGACCGATTGACGGGAATCTGAGCGCTAGTTCGCCACCGGGCCGATCGACACTGTCCGGTTGGATCGGATTCTTCGAGCAGATCCGAGCCGCAGCTCCGACTCGATTGCGCGAGCCGGAGTTCGCCGAGCAGCTGCAATGGGTCGTTAGTTAGCTTTTCACTGTGCAGTGCAAGAGGTAGGAAACCAAATACATTCCCTATGAGGTACTGCATCGAGTTGCGCTCATTGAAGGAGACTTAGACGCTGCCTTCGACTACCAGTAGCGTGCAATCCGGGAAGCAGAGCCTGGTGCGATTCAGCTCATTCAGGGGCGCCGTCCATTTCGAAGTGTGTTTCCCGAATACTACGACGATCCGAGACACGCTCAGATGTTGAAAGACTTCAATGTCGACCCAGAATCCGTCGCAAAGATGAGGTTGCGGGAGTTACCCTTCTGATTTGCGATGACGCCTTTGGGTTGCGGATTCATTTGGTCGAGTCCGTTCCCTCAAACGCCGTACCATCGTAGGTCTCTCCCGTCAGCCTTGCTTCATCAGTTCCCGCAGTCCAAGCCGTCGTTAAACTGACAGACAAGATCTAGCAAGGCGTCGGAGTTCGCGTACTCGATAGCGCATTGCGGGCCTTTGTTTCCTCGTGCCCGAACTTCAAAACCTCCGAAGCGAAGCGTAGTTGCGTCGATATCGGGAACGTCGAAGGTATCGCTACCAGGAACGGCGACGGGACGACCCCATGCCCATTGATGTTGAAGCAGTTCGGATCGCTTCCTGGCTTGATGTCGATGGAGACAATCTGGCCCAGCGTACCGAGGAAGCTTGGGTACGGTATCGAACCTAAAATCGTTGACCTGCAGGGCTCTTTAGAGTCCCACGAGAGCCGAACACCAGATGGTACTTGTCGATAAGGGACTGATGACAATCGCAGGCTGCAGCCTCGAGTCCGGCACGATCGAGAATCATGATGTTGCCGCGCGAGTAGCGTATCAGGCCACGTCGCTGCAGGGATCCGGCGGCAACCGTTACGCCGCTTCGGCGCACGCCGAGAGTCTGGGCCAGAAATTTGTGGGTGAAGTGGACTTTGTCGCAAATGCCCAGGTCCTGGGTCATCAGCAGCCACCGTGCAAGGCGTGGCTCGATCTCGTGAAAGTGCGTGCATACTGCTGTCTGCAGGAGCTGCATCATCAGGCGGAACTGATAGCGGTGCAGCGCCGCCGTCAGGCGTGGACTGTTGCGCAGTTCCGTACGTATCTGCGCGACGTTCATGACAAGGGCGGTACCGGCCTCCTGCACCACGGCCTGCATGGGTGCCATCAGCACACCGAGCGAGAGCGTTGCGCCGAGCATGCCGTCCCTGCCGATCAACCCGAGCTCGAGAGGCGGTCGGTCGGTGAGAATGCTCATCACGGATATGACGCCGGCGGTTGGGAAATAGGCCTTCTGAAAGGGTTGATTCGACTCACACAGAACTGTGCCGGGAACCAGCTCATCCTGGCCGCACAACCCTGCGAAACGTCGACCCTCCTTGCGCGGAAGGCTTGCGATCACAGCGTTGTCTTCTCGCAGAACTGTCACGGCTGACATCCTGATTTCCTGCGGCTCGACCACCGCGTTAGAAAGCGCGTCCACGTACCGTCAGCAACAGGACGCCGACCAGCCAGAAGACGTCCTCGATGCGCTTCATTCGTGCCGTCGGATGGCTGGATGCGCGGTTGATGACGCTGGTCCCGCGGCAGCGGGCGTCTGCGGGGCGGTGGCTCTGGCGGCACCGATCTCGGCGCAGGCCGTGCTGCACCAGCCATGTGAAAGGCCCCCGGAGGTTCCTTGCGACTCGACAACCCGAAAGATCTGCGTGCAGCTCATGCAGATGCTCGCGATGGCGCGATGCTTCACGCAATACGCGTGCACTGCCGCATCGTGCTGTTCCTCGTGAAGCCGATCGATCTCCTGAAGCGCTTCCGGCGGAAGCTGATCCTGCAAGGGCGCGCGCTCTCCCACGCTCACCCAGACTGGTACAGACATACGAACCTCGCCTGAGTCTGGCTACCTGAGGAATAACACTACGCTCAAGCAGGTGCAGGTTCGGTTCGCCGTACCACATACGGGTAGCCGAGCAGGAAGCCGACCCGGCCCCGGCGTCGACGACGGCGCGTCAGTTGCCGCCTGTGGCATCGTCCAGGGCGTCCTCTGCATCATCTAACTTGTCGTCGATTTCCTCGCCGGCTTCCTCGAGAGGGCCTTGCTCGCAACCGGGCAGTACGATCATCAGGGCGCTGACGAGCAGGGCCGCTGCAACTGATTCACTGATCTTCATGGTCTATCACTCTGAGCTGATTGCTGAAACGTCCTGGCTACGCTCTGCCGTACTGCGAGCTCACACCCAGGTTTTGAGTCTGGGCGGCACTACCTACTACATGCGCGACCGTGTGCAAGTCGGTTGCGTGTGGTCCAATCTCTCCAATGAACTATTCGTCGCGGTCCATAGCTGCGAGCATTTGCCAGATTGAAAACCCGCAAACCATCATGACGATTACAAGCGTAAATGCTGGGCCGATCATTGTGTATACCTCATTGTGCAAGTTGCGCGATCCAGTACCGTTTCGGATCTATGGTTGAAAGGAAATCAGCTGAACAGATTGGACGTGTGGCGCGCGATGCCTGCTATTTGATCCGCATGTCGTTTCTGACTGAACTCACGCCATCGACGTTGGCCGCAAGGACCATTGCCTGATCCATGGCTTCTTTAGAGGTCACGAATCCGCTGAGCTGCACGATGCCTTTGAACGTCTCGACGTTCACTTCGCTGGCCTTGACGACTGAGTCCTCGACCAGTGCCGCCTTGACCTTGGTGGTGATCCACGTGTCGTCAATGTATTCGCCCGTGCTCTCACGGGTCGAGGTGCCCGCGCAGCCTACGACCACGATCATCAGCAGGGCTAGGAAAGGTGCGGACCTGAATTTGATGGGATACATGGTGACTCTTCTCATATTATGGTAACGCTGGGAGCCAATCATGGGGCCGTGCCGCGCCATGGTCTGTGCGCCTGCGTACACACCGCTCTAAATCGCAACGGATCGGATTTACCGCGCGGGTCGCCCGGCCTCCTGGAAAGAGACGAGGCGCCGCCCGTCTTCGTCCCAGAGCGACAGCCGGATCATGCGCAGGCTGCCGTGCAGGGTGATTCGCTTGACGTCGCGCAGCACCTCGGGCAACCGATAGAAAGGTACCCGGCTGCACAGGCGATGGACGTGATGGATCCGATATTGGCCGTGATCCAGCACATTGCGGCGACACACACGAACGGCTGCAGGAGGGCCCGCCTGCTAAGTTCGATAACGCACCGACCGACGCCACGGTAGCCAACTAGGTTGAACGCCTGAGGTCGGACACGGAAAATCGAATTGCCCCACGACATGCAGGAATCCCTGACTGGCGGGGCGCAAGATGCCGATCAAATCTCGACGGGCTTGCGTCCGAACGAGAGTCTGTTCACCGCGGTCGAGCTCCGCTTGTTTCGCTACACGGCAGTACTGTTGTGTCTGGTTACAGTCTCCGCCCTGCTCGGCCTGGTTGTGTGGGCATTCGGGCGGATACTCGATACGTTCTACAATCTGCTGCTGTCGCTGTCCCTGGCCGGTATTCTGGCCCTGGTGCTCTATCCGGTGGTAGCGTTTCTGGAGAGCCGGCTGCGTCTGCCACGCATGCTGGCGATCATTGTTCTGCTGCTGTTCTTCTTCATCGGTATTGGCGGCCTGATTTTTCTGATCGCCCCGATTCTGGTCAGCCAGGCCATACAGTTGATGACCGTTCTGCCGGACATACTGGCGAGCTGGCAGGCACATTTCTCCTATCACTTCCCGGAACTCAGCTCCCTGATTTCCACCAGCATGGCGGATCGCAATGAGGAGGAGTCCCGAACAGTCCTGCCAGGCCTGGGCGCCACGGGCATGACCATCATGTCCTACGCAGGGCTGCTGGCGGGTATCAGCTTCGTGCCGCTGTTGCTGTTCTTCACCTTGCTCTCGGGCAGCTTGCTCCGGGGGCAGGCGTCCGAGTTGCTATCCGTCTTTCGCAAACCCACCCAGCAGAAGCTGCTTTATTTCATCGATGTATTCGTGGAGTACGTCACCGCCTTCTTTCAGGGGCAGCTGATCATCGCCGTGAGCATGGGTACTTTGTATGCATTGAGCCTCAGCCTGATCGGTCTGAAGTTCGGCGTGCTCGTCGGGCTGGTATTGGGGCTGCTCAACATCGTGCCCTTCCTCGGCACGCTGATCGGCCTTCTGGTCGTCCTGCCAATGGCCTACCTGCAGCCGGGCGGTGGCCTCGAGCTGCTGATTCTGACCGGAGTGGCCTTCGCGGTGGTGCAGCTAATTGAGAGCTGGCTGCTGACGCCGAGGATCATGGCCAACCGCTCGGGGCTGCACCCGGCCCTGGTGGTCATTTCCCTGTTCTTCTGGGGCACGGCGCTGAGCGGGATTATCGGCATGGTTCTCGCGGTGCCCCTGACGGCGTTCTTCGTCGCCATCTGGAGTGAAATCAAGGCCAGCCTGGTGCATGCGCTGAGCAGCGAGGATACAAGCCCATGAAGGCAGCGGACCTCGGCCGGGACATGCGGCGACAGCGACAGCATCTGCGACATCACGCGCATGCTGTCGCTCGCCGCGGGGTCGAGATGGCGAACTCAGGCCTCTGCGTCAACGTTGGCGAAGACGATTTCCACGCGGCGATTCATCTGCCGTCCGGCGGCGGTGTCATTGGTTGCTACCGGAATGTCGGGGCCATGGGCTCGCGTGCTCAGGCTGTCGGCCGGCACGCCAAGACTCCTCAACGCCGAAAGAACACTATCGGCGCGTCGCTGAGACAGGACGTAGTTCGATTGCGCTGAGCCCACGGTGTCGGTGTGCCCTTCGATCGAAGCCCGTGCCTCTGGGTAACGCTTGAGGAACTCCGCGAGTTTCTGCATGTCGCGTGCTCCCTCGGCGCGGATCTGCGCGCGGCCGGTATCGAACAGCACGTCGCCCAGGGTCAGCACCATGCCACGGTCGGTCTTCTTGGCATTGAGTGCCATGAGTTGCTCTTCGAGTTCCGTAACACGGGCGTCCTTGCGTTCGCTCTCGCGATTGGCGGCTGAAGCGGCGGCTTCCGATTGAGCCGTGACCATGCGTTCGTTGCGACGTTCCGACTCGGCAAGCTCTTCCCGTGCCTGTTCGGCCTCGCGGGTGCGCAACGCCAGAAGCATGTGCTCGCGCTCTTCGGCTGCACGGGCCGTGACCGCCTGGGCAGCGCGGCCGGTGGCGGTTTCCTGGGCGACGACCACATGTTGCAGGGTCATGTATGCCAGGTGGTCCACCCTGGAGTCAGGTTCCCGGCTCTCCCAGGCCTCATTGGCGGCGCTCAACGACCGGCCGGCCTGCTTCAACTCTTCTGCGGCGAGATTCGTCACCTGAGAGTCGCGCTGTGCTGCCTCGTAGCGCTCACGTGCCTGATCCAGGGCCGTATTGGCGGGCGGAACCGAGCTGCAGGCGGCAATCAGACTCGCCATGGCGAGCAGGCAGCATCCGCGGAATGTCGTTCGTGTGTTCATGGTAATCATACTCTAGGAGGGGTTCACAGATTCCTGCGGCGGGTCTCTTCGCGCAGCGCATCGGCTGCGTCCTGGGATTCCTGAGCAGATCGCTGCGAGCGCACGCTTTCCGCGTGCAGCATGGCGACCTGCGCATCCACTTCGGCCTGCTCGGCCAGTTGCGCAGAAAGCAGGTAATCCTCGCGGGCTGCAGCCTGTTGAGCGCTCGCCAGTTTGGCGACTGCGATCTGGAGTTCGGCTGGCGCGCTCGCCCGCGTATTGCTGGTATCCGCCCGCTTGACGGAAGCTTCGGCAACGGCGAGCTGCGCGGTGGGTGGCGGCAGGGTGGCGCAGCCAGCGGCTGCGAACACCAGGACCGCCGCCAGCAGGCTTCGAGCCAGCGAGCCTGACAGATTGATCAGCGGTAGAGATGTTGGCCTGTTCATGATGGTTCTCCGATTGAGCGGTCGGGTTCCGGTTCTCCGGAGCGCCTGGACAAGTACCTGCGATCGGGCTTCATAGAGCCCGGCGGCCTGAAATGACTCTGACCAGTACGACGACGATGGCCAGGACCAGCAGGACGTGGACAAGCCCGCCCATCGTGGTCGATGTCACCAGACCCAGTAGCCACAGGATCAGCAGTACGGCGACGATTGTGTAAAGCATGATGTACCTCGGTGTACGGCGCGCCCCGATTTGCGTGGCGTCGCATTGCTGGTGTCACGATGCTGGCTGGGTCAGATCGCATCCCCAGCGGAAACCTGAACGGTAGTCCAACCGGGTGTGGGCTTCTGTGCGGCGGCGTACAGAGCAGTGACGAGCAGGCAAAGCCACGATCAGTTTTCCGGAGGGGGCCGGCCGCCAACGATCTATTCACTGTCGGGAAAGTGCCGGGCGTGGAATGACAACGCAGCCGCGACTTCAGCGACGCCAAGAAGCCCCGGTTCCGGCGGCGCCGTGCCGGTCAGTACCTGCAGAACCGTCCTGACGCCGCGTGACAGGGAAATCAGGTTGTAGCCTCCTTCGAGGACGAAGACCGCGCGCCCATCGCAGTATTCCCTCGCCAGGCTCTGAATAATCCCCGTCATCGCGGCGAATCCTTCATACGATACATTGAGCGCAAGGTCGTGGCAGTGCGGATCGAAGCCCGCCGATACCAGAATCAGATCGGGTTTGAACCACTTGGCAACGGGGCGGAGGATTTCCCTGAACGCTTTGAGATAGGCTGCGTCACCGGCGTCGGCGGGAACGGGGATGTTGATGTTGGTGCCGTGGCCTGCGCGCGGGCCGGTCTCCTGGAGATGACCCGAACCTGGATAGAAGGGCGCGGCACGATGTATGTCGAAAAACAGCACATCCTGATCACCCCGGAATATTTCCTGGGTCCCGTTGCCGTGGTGTGCATCCCAATCGATGATCATCACACACTCGCAGCCGAGCGCTCGTCGAGCGTGAGCGGCCGCGACCGCCACGTTGTTGAAGAGGCAGAACCCGTGGGCGCGGGCCGACTCGGCGTGGTGGCCGGGTGGCCGAACCAGCGCGAACGCGCTCTCCGCGCGCCGCTGGATGACCGCTTCCACCGCTTTGATCGAGCATCCGGCCGCGACCTCGGCGGCGTCGATGCTGCCGGGGGACACAGCCGTGGTATCCACATCCAGCCAGGCGCTCTTGCCGCGAAGTTGGAAGAGCTTGTCCAGATGAGAGCTGTCGTGAACGCGCGCAAGCTGCTCCCGCGTCGCGGCCACGCCGGTCTCGAACTGCACGCCGGCAACGGGCTGGAGTGCCAGCAGGTGTTGAATCGCCTCCAGGCGCTCGGGTTGCTCGGGGTAAATCCAGGGTACGCTAGATACGCTGAGTCTGGAGAGCAGCAGTCGGATCTGATCATCCATGTGACCCGGCAGGAAAGGAACCTTGATATCCGGGTCGTGAGCCAGCATCCGGTCATCATAGAAGGCGATGACGCTGTTCTTCGTGGTCACGGTCGGGTCCTCAACGACAGCTCGGTCGTACATCGCATGGCGCATGCTTTCCTTGTCGTTGATCCTTGCAATTGGATGTCGCGTTCTCCCGGGTTTTCCAAGGTCGAGAATTCGCCAGTCTGGCAGTCTGTCGATGGTGCAGGACTTCCACACAAACGACAGTGCGCTGGAGTACACAGTGCCCACCTTGCCAACTGCCGTCCACGCGGTTACGGCGTGCTGCGAGCGCCATGCCGTCATCGATCGGGAGAGCGACTATTTCTTGAGCAGATTGTCCTGCGCTTCCGGCAGGTTGCCTTCGGATTGCTGCTCCCGCATCTCCACCGTCTCGCTGGACAGGTCGCCTTCGCTGGGAGTCGTATCGCTCGCTTCGTCAGCGGCACGGGTTGCGCCCGCACTGCTTTCAGCTTCGTGCAAGGCGACGTCTGCGGGGCTCGTCATCCGGATGACGGGAACGCCCTTGGGGAAGATCACTTCACGCGCGGCGTCCGGCAGTTCGATGCCTGCCGTGAGGAGCGCGTTCTTGGTCTGACGCAGCAACGCCGAGTTGATCTTGTAAGGCGAGTAGGCGACGCTGTCGAACCAGTAATAGATGCGCAGATTCACCGTTGCTGCGCCCAACTCCTCCACCAGCACCAGCGGCTCGGGCGTCTCGAGGACGGCGGGATGCTCCTGCAGAACCTCCGCGATCAGGACCTGAGCCTTGGCGGCGGAGGAGTCGTAACCGATGCCGACCGTAAACTCGGCACGGCGGCTCGGAATGCTGCTGTAGTTCTTGATGATGTTCTTGTAGACGGTGGAGTTGGGGATCTGAACCTGATTGCCGTCGAGCGTGAGCAGCACGGTACTGCGCATGTTCAGGTTCTGCACGACACCCGTGTGCCCGCCGACATCGATCAGATCGCCGCTGTGGAAGGGATTACGTACGCTGAGCAGAATGCTCGCGAGAAAATTCTCAGCGATGTCCCGCAAACCGAAGCCTATGATGACGCCGATCAGCCCGGTGCCGCCAAGCACGGTGAACGCCAGCCGCGTCAGTCCGGAAAACTGCAGCACGAAGTAGAGGCCGAGCAGAAAGAACGGAATCGCAAACGCTCGCGCCACCACCGAGAGCAGCACCGGAGATTCGATGCGGCTCGCGAATAAAAACCGAGCCGCCAACGCCACCAGCCTGGCGATCAGCCATGTCGCCAGGATGATGAGAACAGCGAGCGCCACCAGCGGCCAGACCCGGACCATCTGTCGGTACAAGCTAGCGAATTCCTCGCCGGCTCGCGCAAAGGTGGAGCCGACATCCGCATCGGCCTCTATCCGGTTGACGACAGCGACGGTCCCTTGCGTGTTTTCGGCTAGCGCGCCAGCCCAGGCTCGATGCTCCTGTGTCCCTGTCGTGCCGTCGAGGAAGACCACCCCATCGTGCACGGATACGCGGGTCCCCTCGAACCATCCTGTCGATTTCAGGATGCGTTGCAGGCGTTCCTCGATCTTCGGATCGCTCGCTTCGGGAACGATTTTCACGGCCTGCGACGGCACCGCTGGCGCGGCATCCTGCGCCACGGCAGGCGCCCCACAGGCAAGCAGCAGCACGGCGACCCCTGCCGCGGCCGCATTTCTTGTTCGATCGAGCGTTGAACGCACGAGAACAGGAACTAGGCCCGCGAAGGCGTCGTTCACGACGCCTTCCTCATGTCGATCGCCTCGCGCACCCGCGTCAGCTGGCTCGCCAGCCGATCGCGGTCATGCGGCGAAACGATGCTGCGGTCGGCGACCTCGGCAATCTCGTCCACTTTCTGTCGGAGCAGCCATCGCCGGCTCGGGCTGGTCGTCAGACCGGCGATGGTCTGCAAACCACCGAGCAGCCGCAGAAGGATGGTGACATTGCTTTCAGCATCGCGCCGGATCTGGTCGAAGGCTTCGCTCAAGAGGCTGTCGAAGCTCGGGCCGCGACCGATGACGCGTAAGTCACCCTGTTCCAATCCGTGCGGAATCCCGATTCTGCGCACCGCCAGCCGGGTCAGGATCGCCGCCAGATAGTCCACGCACATCACCGCGGTGGTGGTGTCGTTGATGCCGGGCGACAAGGCCTTCATGGCGACATCCACGATCTGTCGGATGCCGAAGGCGACATCCTGGTCCACCGTGCGCTGGCGCCTGATCGCGAAGGCCGCGTTCAGCCTGTCCGTCGTCGCCGCATCCAGGCCACTCGGATCGCGCAGCGAAACCAGCGGAGTGCCCATGACGACGAACTCACCGACGCTATGCTCCATCCGCAGGATGGTCCGCAGATTGCGCGCGACATCCAACAGCGCCTCCTTGTCGAAACTCTCGATGTAGCCGGTGTTGCGGGCCGGGACGACTGACCAACGCTGCCTCGCGAGCGCGACCAACCGGTCGTCATCCACACCCTCATCCTCGTTCTCCTCCAGCCCATCGGGAAACAGATGGTCAACGGCCGACAGGGTCTCCTGTGCCGCCGTGGCAACAATGCTCGATGCCTGGATTGACATCGCGATGTGGTGGATGAAGTGGATCAGCACCGCGATCCCGACAAAGGCGAGAAGCAGGCCGGCTAGAACCGCCAATGTCGGGACGAACGCCTCTTCGCCTCCCATCGTCCGCAGGACCACCAGGCAGTAAGCGAAGATGCCGAGGAAGACACCGAGCACCCACTGGTTGACGCGGTCGCGCATGAAATTGCGAACGACACGCGACGTGTACTGGCTGGATGTCAGCGAGAGGGCCACCAGGGTGATGGAGAACACCAGCCCAGCCACCGTGATCATCGAGGTGGCAACGGTCGTCAGCAGGCCCCGGGCGCCAGCCGCACCAGCGCCGAAGAGCAATGGCAGGCTGATGTCCAGATCCAGATCGATGGTCGTGTCCACGGTGATCAGCAGGACGGCGAGCACCACGGCATCCACCACCAACACGGCAGGAACGAACCAGAAGCTCGACCGAATCGCTTGCCAGCGATGACGGAGTCTCGTGATCATCCTCGGCGACCCTCCCGCGACGCTGCCGGTCCTTGCACCGGCCTGGTCAAGTCTAACCCGGATTCTCCTGCCCTCATCAACGTTACCCTCTGGTCCCGGAGTTCATTTCAGGACCCGCTGCATCAATGCGCGAAGGCTTAGCCCCTGAACGATCAGCGTAAAGAGGACGACGGAATATGTTGCGGCAAGTATGGCGAGGCGCTCTGGCACGATAAGCGAGAAGCGATACGAAGAGGCTCATGCCCAGTTGGCCGATTGGGGCTCGGAAGTCGTTGATCTCGACGAGGTGAATCGTTCTCACGGCCCCATTGCGGCGAAAGCGGTAATTGTGCTACGCGAGATCGACCAGGAAATCCGCGCGAACAGCGGCGGCACCCATAGCCTCGATGATGTGGTAAGAACGCTTGCCGCCGATGATGGTCCAGTGACCCGTGCACGATTTGACGAGCTTGTGACTAAAGCGTCCAGCGCCACCTTGTAGCTCGATAGGACCAGCGGCGCTCCCTGGCCCTAGCGGAGCCCCAAAACCCGCTTGGCGATGATGTTCTTCTGAATCTCGTTCGAGCCGCCGTAGATGGACTGAGCCCGGTCCGAGAGATACTGCATGGTGGCCCGGGCCGCCGCGGAGTCGGGCATGCCGTCGCCGAACCGGGCCGTGGCCTGGAGTCCACGCACCTGCATCTCCAGTTCGCCGATGTCCTGGGCCACCTCCGTCGCGAGAATCTTCAGGATAGAGGACTCGTCTCCCGGGGAAGCACCGTCCGCGATGGAGGCCAGCACCCGCAGCACCGTCATGTCGAGCGCATCCAGCCGCACTTCCAGGTCGTTTAAGCTGCGAGCCACAGCCGGGTCCTCGCGCAGCTCGGCGTGCTTGCCGATGAAACTGCGGATGGCGGCCATCTTCATGCGCTTGCCGGCCACGTGCGCGTAGGACGTGCGTTCGTTGCCCAGCAGGAAGTTGGCATAACGCCAGCCTTCTCCCTCCTCGCCGATGCGGTTCGCCACCGGCACGCGCACATCGTCGAACGTCACCCGGTTCAGCGAATGCCGGCCGTCGATGGTGATGATGGGGTGGGCCTCGATCCCGGGCGAGTCCATCGGTGCGCACAGGAAGGTGATGCCCTGCTGCTTGCGCTCGCCGGTGCTGGTGCGCACCAGCGCGAACATCCAGTCGGCGTGCTGGGCCAGGCTGGTCCAGATCTTGGTGCCGTTGACGACGTAGTCGTCGCCGTCGCGCACCGCTCGGGTCTGCAGCGAAGCGAGGTCCGAGCCGGCCCCGGGCTCCGAGTATCCCTGCGCCCAGAACGTGGTGCTCTCGCGAATGCCCGGCAGCCAGCGCGACTGCTGCTCGGCGGTACCGAAGGCGCAGATCACCGGTCCGACGTAGATCACGCCCATCGGCACCGGGTTGATGGCGCCGGCCCGCTCAAGCTCCTGATCGAAGACATATTTCTGATTGGTGGTCCACCCGGGGCCGCCGTGCTCGACAGGCCAGTTGACGCACAACCAGCCTTTGGCGGCCAGAGCCCGTTCGGCGCGCTGCAGGTCGTCCTTGCTCAGCGGATAGCCGCTGGCGGCCTTGGCGAGCAGGTCGCGCGGGTACTCGTGGTCGAAGAATTCCCGCACGTCGGCGCGGAAGCGTTCGTCGGCGGCATCGAAGGTCACATTCATGAAGTTCTCGCTCGCTTCTCTGGATCCATGGCAGCACCGGATCTTGACGGAGATCTCTGCGGCAATCGAGCCTGGTCCCATCCGTCGCAGCGGTTCCGGCCTGCTCGTCGCGCCTGCTATTCTGCCGCTTCATGTCCGCGCCGGGTCAACGGCGCGGGACGGGCGGCGACACGAGGGCGACATGAGGAGGTGCCATGAAGGGTCCGAGCAAAACGATGTCTCTGGAGGAAGTGCAGGGCTACGTCGGCAAGGAGATCGGCGTGTCCGACTGGTTCGCGATGGACCAGGACCGCATCAGCGCCTTCGCCGACGTCACGGAGGACCACATGTTCCTCCATGTCGACCCGGAGGCCGCCGCCCAGACGCCCTTCGGCGGCACCATCGCCCATGGCCTGCTGACGCTGTCGATGATGCCGGTTATGGCCTACCAGGCCGTGCCGGGAATCTCCGGCACCCGCATGGGGGTGAACTACGGCTACAACCGCATCCGTTTCATGGCGCCGGTGAAGAGCGGTAAGCGGATCCGCGGTCGGTTCGTGGTGAAGAGCGTGGAACCAAAGGAGGGCGGCCGCATGGAAATCAATCACGAGGTCACCATCGAAATCGAAGGCGAGGACAAGCCGGCCTTGGTCGGCGAGTGGCTAACCATGGTGTGGATGTAGGGCGGGGCCGGCCATTTGGGCGGTGGCCAAGGACCATGACGCGCAGGACGCACAGGAGAAACGCGTGACGCAGACGACCCATACGAAAGTGCTGGTCATCGGGCTGGACGCGGTCGATCCACAGGTGTTGCTCGACTGGTGCGATAGTGGCTGCTTGCCGACCCTGTCTGCAATTCGCGAACGAGGGGCGTGGGGCTTGCTCGAAACTCCGACAGGCATGGCTGACGACGCTGTGTGGGCCTCGTTCTCGACATGCGTGTCTCCAGCCGAACACTGCCGCTACCACTTTCGGACTGTTCAGCCGGGATCGTACCAACTTCGCAGGTTCAGGCGTCATCACTTCAACAACCCGCCATTCTGGGAGGCGCTGAGTAACGGCGGAAAACGGGTGGCAATCATCGACGTCCCGAAGAGCCCGGCTACTCGCGAGTTGAACGGGATAGAGATTCGGGATTGGCGGGTCCACGGCAACGAGGGGACCGCTTCGAGCATTCCTCCCGAACTGGCTGAAGAACTGTTTCAACGGTTCGGCGACGACATGACCGATCGAGCGAGCGGGAAGGAGTTTCTCTGCGGAATACCTGAGCTGACAGACAGCCAGAGAAAGGACTTCTTTGAACGGCTCCGCCGAAGCATTGCTGACAAGACTACCGTCGCGAAGGAACTGCTTAGCGGAGGAGACTGGGACCTGTTTCTTGCTGTGTACAAAGAGGGGCATTGCGCAGGCCATCAATGCTGGCCGCCCGATGCAGATCTGAAATCCATCTATCGATCTCTTGACGGCGCGGTAGCGGACCTGCTGCAGGCAGTGGATCAGGAGACGACCGTGATTGTGTTTTCCAATCTCGGTATGCGTGCCAACCATACCGGCGAACACCTGTTGGACAAGATTCTGCAGCGCCTGGAGAACCTATATGCGTCTTCCTGGCACGGCTATCGCGCAGCCGTCGACAAACTCTACCATGGTGTCCGGAGCCGCCTGGCAATCCCCGCAACTACCAGTCGATATCGCAGCCGTCTGGCTTTTCCCGTGGATTTCAATGAAATGAGTGGGGCAATCAGGATTAATCAGCTGGTCCGGGAGCCAGACGGTCGCATTCGGCCAGGCGCAGATACCGAACGCTTCACACGATTTCTCGAAACGCAGTTGCTGGCACTGAAAGATCCAGACAGCGATCTGCCTATCGTAGAACAGGTGCTGAGAAGCGAAGATCTGTTCCCGGGCTATGTGGGCGAATGGCTACCTGATCTGTTCGTCGTCTGGAACCGTTCGCAACCCATCGTTGCGGCAACGTCTCCTGCCGTCGGGATTGTTTCCACAGGTGATTCAGAGGTGCGCCCGGGAAACCACATTCCCGGGGGTATCTACTTCGCCTGCGGTCCGACTGTTGAGAAAACACCTTGCAACGCATCGATCGTCGATATAGGACCAACCATCGCGGCGCTCCTTGGCGTCTGTCTGGACGGAGAAACGCATGATGTGATTGATTCCATCGGCATTTCTCTGGCATCGAACACGACGCCCGACGGATCGGTCACAGGGCTTTCAGGCGGATAGACACCGCCGCAGGGGGCGGGATACAACCGCTTCGCGCGGACGGCATTCGCACTATGGGCTGCTGAATTCTCTTCCCCATGCGCCCCGGTAAACTCTCCGGCGAACGCTCGTGCGTTAGCGCGGAGCCGACCCAGGTGTTCTGTTGCCGGTCTGGGCGCGTTCCAGATAGCGGAAGAAATCCGAGTCCGCACGCACCATGAGCGTGCTGTTGGCGCCCAGAGCCCGATAGCTCTCCAGCGTACGGAAGAACGAGTAGAACTCCGGATCGGCACCGAACGCGTCGCCGTAGATGCGGGTTGCTTCGGCGTCGGCCCGGCCGCGGATCTCTTCGGCCCGACGCTCTGCCTCCGAGCGGATGGTACGCAGTTCCCGTTCCATCTCGCCGAGAATTTCCTGGCTGCGGCCTTGGCCTTCGGATCGGAAGCGCTCGGCGATGGATTGGCGTTCCGCGATCATCCGGCTCTCGACCTGTTCGCGCACCGATTCGATGTAGTTGACGCGCTTGACGCGCACGTCGTTGAGGGCGATGCCGAGTTCCGGCATGAGACGCCTGGCGCGGGTCAGGATTTCCTGCTCCAGTAATTCACGGCCCAGCTTCGGTTGCTGCTGCAGGTCCACGTCGCCACGGTCGGCCAGCGCCGGATCCTCGAGATCTTCGATGTCCACTTCCCAGTCCTTGGAGCGGATGATCTCTTCGAGCTCGGTAGAGGACACCATGTCCCGAACCACAGAGTCGATGATGTCGTCGAGGCGAGTGCGCGCGCCCCGCTCGTCGCGCACGCTGCGGAGGAACCTCAGGGGATCAGAGATACGCCAGCGCGCTGTCGTGTCGACCAGGATGAACTCCCGGCCGAGAGTGGGGATCTGGGTGACATCACCATCCCACAGCAGCAGGCGCTTATCGAAATAGCGCACTTCCTGCCAGGGCAACTTGAAGTTCAGTCCCGGTTCGGTGACGACGTCGCCAACCGGTTCGCCGAACTGCACGAGAATGGCCTGTTCAGCCTCGTCCAGTATGTAGGTGGACAGGCTGGCGAGCGCGAGCAGTAGGGCCGTGGCGATGGCGACGGAGATGATACTTTTCATCGGGCTTGCTCCTGGCTGCGCAGCGGCTGGTTCAGGTCCAACAGTGGCAATGGGCCAACCTGTCCCTCCTGCACCATCAGAACCTGGCCGATTTTCGGCAGAATCTCGTTCAGGGTCTCGAGGTACAGGCGTGAGCGCGTGACTTCCGGAACGCTCTGGTACTGTTCCAGCACGGCCGTGAAACGCGCGCTCTCGCCGAGAGCCCGGTTGACTCGTTCCGTGGCATAGCCCTCGGCCTCTGCAATGGTACGGACCGCCGCGCCCTCGGCACGCGGAATCTCCTGATTCACGCGCTTCTGCGCCTCATTGATCATCCGTTCGCGCTCCTGGCGGGCCTCGTTCACTTCGTTGAACGCCGGCTGCACCGCGGTGGGCGGGACCACGTCCTGCAGTTCCACGGTGATGATGTGAATGCCGGACTGATAGCGCTCCATGGCCTGCTGTATTTCCTCTCGTGCCTTGCTCTGGATGTCCACCCGGCCCACCGTGAGCACTTCGGACCCGAGCCGGTTTCCGGCAACGCGCCGCATCACGGATTCGGAAATGTCACGAAGTGTGCGGGTCGGCTCCCGCACCTCGTAGAGGAACTGGATGGGATCGTTGATTCGATACTGCACCACCCACTCCACGTCGATGATGTTGAGATCGCCGGTGAGCATAAGGGATTCGTCCGCGTGATCGACCTGCTGATAGCGTGTGGGTTCGCCGGCTTGAGTGGCCTCTGTGCGGAATCCGAACTCCTGTTTCAGCACCCGTTCAGTGGCCACGAACTGAATCTCGTCGATGCCGAGTGGCAGCTTGAAGTGCAGGCCCGGGTCGGCAGTGCCGATTACCGCGCCCAGGCGCTTGATAACAGCCTGTTCCTCGGGCTGCACTGTGTAGAACGACGTGAAGCCGATCCAGCCTACGAGAATGGCAACGACGATACCGAGTAAAACGGATTTCGATGGCTGCTTGTCGGTGTTGAATAGTTCGCTGATGTCGGGCGGTCCGCCGCCTTGATTCGATTGTGCCATTGGATCGGGCTGCTTCCACAGATATGGAAGGGCAGGGTACGCGCCAGGTGACGGGTTCACCACTGGCGGGCGCAAATGCTCCGACAAAGTCCTGCTCGGTGTCGTCGGGCGGCGGCGCACCGTGCGGGGCAGAGCACCAGAGGGCACGGGTCGGCACAAAGACGTGTCCGGAGTGTACCCAACGAGCGCAATCCAAGGAGGCCGACTCGAGAACCCTGTATGCAGTCGCTAGATCTGACCGGGCAGATATCGTTGCCAGCTCCGGGCCGCACTTCCGTCGCCTTCTACTATGGTTGCATTGAAGTTCTTGTTTCGAGCGGGAGTCCAGAGGCTGCGTCGTTCTGTGGCGCCGTGCAGGGTCGCGGTGACCAGTTCGCAGCCTCCATGTCCTCCGTCGGATGCGCGCGAATTGAAGAGTGGAAAACTCGAGGTTGCAGCATGATGCGTTCAGCCTGCGGGCTTCTTGGAGCCGTCGTCGCCTCACTGGCTATCCTGTCCGTCGCTCCTGTCGCCCGAGCAGCGGCCTATGGGATCGTCGATACCGATGTCGTGGGCGGGGTTGAGTACCTGACGACGCGGCATGAGGACACCTTCGCGTCCGTGGCCGAAGCGCAGGGCCTTGGCTGGCGCGAGCTGATCGACGCCAATCCCGGGGTGGACCCCTGGCTACCCGGTGAAGGCACCGCCATCGACCTGCCCACCGGCTACGTGCTGCCTTCCGGTGCCCGGGAAGGGGTGGTGATCAACGTGGCTGAACTCCGGCTCTACTACTTTCCACCCGGTGGCCGCCAAGTCGTCACTTTCCCGGTGGGTCTGGGGCGCCTGGACTATCCCACCCCGATCGTCGACACGCGGGTGAAGAGCGTGGTGCCGAATCCGGCCTGGGCGCCGGGACCTACGGCGCGTCGTGAGCACGCCGCCCGGGGCGATCCGCTGCCGGCCGTGGTGCCGCCCGGACCCGACAACCCCATGGGCAGCATGGCGATCGCCCTGGGTATTCCCAGCTATTTCATTCATGGCACCAATCAGCCGTTTGGCATAGGCCAGACGGCCAGTCTCGGCTGCATTCGGATGTACAACCAGCATGTGGAGGCGCTTGCAGAGATGGTTCACCGCGACGCGCCCGTACGGATCGTCAACGAACCCTACAAGGTCGGCTGGCGTTCCGGGAGACTCTACGCCGAGGTTCACGACGACATCTACGGCACGGCTCCGGCCGGCGAGCTGCAGCGCCGGATCGAGGCCGCCGCAGGCGACCGGCTGGCGACCGTCAATTGGGCGCTGGTGCAGTTTCTGCTGGATGAGCCCACCGGCATCGCGGTCCCTATTCAGCACCCCCGGGATGAGCCGGTGTTGGGGCGTTCATCTTTGGCCGCGACAGGATCCTAGCCATCCTCCGTGCGTTCGCTCATCGGGCCGCTAGGACGAGCGGGCAGGAGTGCAGGGTCACGGGCAACCAGGGTCGCTGAACCGGATTCAGAGAGCGTCCGGGTCTCCTCCGACCTGCGCCTTCCTCGGTTAGACTGAGCGTCTTCGATGCTCGTCAAGGATTCCCTCCATGCGCACCCTGAACCGAATGACTCTGTGCTTCGGCGGCCTGCTTCTTGCGGCTGCGCTCCACGCCGGTGCTGCTACGAGCGGCCAGCCAGCGTCCGCCGTACCTGAGCTGCCCGACGAGTGGATTGAACCGTTTCCGGCGTTTCGCGTGATCGGCTGGCTCTACGGGGGTCGGCACCTACGACCTCTCGTCGTTTCTGATCACGTCCGACGACGGCCACATCCTGATCAACACCGGCATGCAGGACTCCACCGAGATCATTTGCAGCAACATAGAGTCCCTGGGCTTCAGCCTCGACGACGTGAAGATTCTGCTCACTCAGCAGTCCCACCTGGATCACACCGCGGCGCTCGCGGAGATCAAGGCGCTGTCCGGCGCCGAGATGTGGGCAACGGCCAGGGACGCTGGGGTGTTGGAGGACGGTGGCCTGAGCGACCCGCATTTCAAAGGCGCGCTGGCGTTCGAGCCGATCGAAGTTGACCGCACCATCGCACACGGCGACGTCATCACACTCGGCACCATCGCCCTCACCGTGCACGAGCATCCCGGGCACACCGAAGGCAGCTCGAGCTACACCCTTGTTGTGAACGAGGGCGGGCGCGACTACGACGTGGTCATCGGCAACATGGGGACCATCAACGACGGTAAGCGCCTGGTGGTCGATCCGACCTATCCTGGCGTCGCCGATGACTTCGCGAAGACGTTCCAGCTGCAGAAAGCCATGAACTTGGACGTCTGGGTCGCTGCCCACGGTAGCCAGTACGGGCTGCACGACAAGTGGCAGCCCGGTCAGGGCTACGATCCGGATACCTTCGTCGATCCCGAAGGATTTCTCGCCGAGGTAAATCGCCTGGAACGTATCTACCTCGATCAGGTCGCCGCAGAACAGCAGCAGGCAGCCGAGTGGCGGTTCTCACAGGAAGTTGGGTCGCGGGGGAAGGCGGTCCCGCCGTCTGCAGATGGCAGGCGCCAGCGGTGACGGCACGTCGCCGGGCCTTCACCTGGGTCGCCAGGGGGGCGTCGCTGACGTGGATGTCCGCGGTGCTCATGCACGCCTCGACGAGGAGCCAGCGGCGGTTTCGAACTGACGAAGCCGCCCGCTGAGGACCGAGCCGCGGGCCAGGAAGAAGCGCATCAGGCGTTGCGGGTAGTCGGCCACGACCGCGTTGCGCACCGATGGGCGCATGGCGAGTTCGTGGCGCCAGCGCGTGACCTTCGGCAAGTCGTCGAAGAACTCGAGGTCGGTGAAGGTCTCGATGACGTCGAAGTAGCGGAACACCGGACCGAAAGCAGCATCCACCAGGCTGAACGCGGTGCCGTTGAAGTACGGGCCCGGGTTCAGCTCCGCCTCGAGGGTGCGAAACCGCCCACGAAGCGCTTCCGTTTTCTCGCCGAAGGTTGCTTCTTCCCTGGCGCTGTAGAAGCCGGCGATGACGCCCAGCGTGCTCGATGCGTACTCGATCCAGGCCCGGTTTCTGGCCCGGTCGTAGGGGTCGCCCGGGTGCAGGGAGCCCGGCGTCATCTCGTCGAGGTATTCCGTGATGACGGCCGACTCGAACAACGGCCGTTCGTCGGTGATCAGAACCGGCACCTTGCCGAGCGGCGAGATTCGACCGAACCACGCCGGTTTGTCGGCCAGGTCGATGAACTCCAGATCGTGCGGGATGCTTTTCTCCGCGAGCACGATTCGCGCACGCTGTACGTACGGACAGAGGTAGTGGCTGATCAGCTTGAGTGTGGGTTGTGACATCGGTTGGTACTCCTTCGTTTGAGGGCTCCCCGGGAGCTTCACACCCCGGGGAGCCGGTCGGCGCCTAGAGCATCTGGACGCCGATCATCAGCACGGCGGCCCACGAGACCAGATACACGGGTGTGCGCAGATACGGGATGCCGAGCAGGTACACGATCGCGTGGCCGACCCGGGCCAGGAAGAACACCTGCGCCCACTGGCCGACGGCTGCGGCACCGGCGCTGTCCACCAGCGCTCCGGCAGCCAGCACGACAGCGATGAAGGCCGGCATGGTCTCGACCATGTTGAGGTGCGCGCGATGGGCGCGTTGGGCCCACAGCGGTGGCTCGGGCTGAGTGGCCGGATAGCCGTCGGGGTAGTTGCTGAGAAACGTCGGCAGGCCCCAGACGACCATGCGCGCGAGAATGTAGGGTGTCCAGAGAAGCACCGTGAGCACGCCGGACAGGGCGAGGTAGAGGTAAGCGGTTTCCATGTCTAGTCACTCCTGAATATTCGAGACGAGGCGGCCACCCGAAAGTGGCCGCCCTCCGGCTAGAGCTCGGTGGCCCGGGTGCTGCGGATCTTCTTCCAGTTGGCTGCGGCTTTGCGGATCGTGCCCGTGCGGTCCTTCTGGAACTCCTGAAAGATGCTTTCGTTCAGGAACACGTAGAGCTTGCCGTCCATCACGGCCGCGTATTGCGGGTCGCCGTCGAACTTCTTGCCCACGGACACGCCGAAGGTGCAGAAGCCACCGTTCTGGGGTACGTATCGGTCGGGATTGCGCTCGAAGAGTTGCTGGCTCGCCGCGCTGGCGAAGTAGTAGGCGACGCCGTCGTGAACGGCCGTGTGGGCGGCACTGCCGTCGACACGATTGCCGATCTCGATGAACGCCACGGGATCGACGCCGTGCAGGCCGAGCGGCGCCCCGGCGGCGGTCAGCCCCGGTACGGTGTTGTTCTCGTCGGCGCCAAACGCCGGGCTGAACAGAAACAGGCTCATCAGGGCCAACGTCGCGAGCGATATCGTCTTGGACATTTTTCGTTTCCTCAGTGTGTTTTTGGAGTTGTCAAAGCTCCGTGTCGGAGCTCGATGCGCAATGTATTGGCCGCGTGCTGACGCCTCAATCGACGGCCGTGATTCCAGGGGCGCGTGCAATGCTTTCGGGACGATCGGCAAAGTCATGCCAGTTCCCGGCGATATTCCGTTGGCGCGACACCGAACTTGCTCGAGAAAGCGCGGGTGAACGCGGCCGGCGAGTCGTAGCCGATCTGGCTCGCCACCTGCTGAACGCTGGCGCGGGCGTCGTGCAGCAGGGTCAGGGCTTTCTGCAGTCGCCAGTCGGAGAGGTAAGCCATTGGCCCCATGCCCATCAGATCGCGAAAACGCGCGGCGAATCGGCTGCGGGACATACCCACCTGCCGGGCCAGGGTATCGACCGTCCACGGCTCTTCGGGCCTTCGGTGCATGAGCTGAAGGGCGTGGCTTATGTGGCGGTCGCGAAATGCCTCGAGCACCGACTCGAGTTCCGGCCCGCGCTGGATACCGCGGCGCAGCAGTTCCATGAATACGATCTCGGAGAGGCGGGTGATCGTGGCCGCCGAGCGCAGGTCGTGCTGAAAGACCCGTGAGGTCGTCAACCGCAGCAACTCGCTCAGCCACGAGTCCGGATTGCGCTCCGAGGCCAGTGTGGTGAGGTATTCCGGGAGGGCGCGCAGGAGCGGATGGTCGGCGCCCTTTTGAAACGTGAAATGCCCGCAGAGCATCCGGGTCGTGGCAAAGCGCTCACGGGCGCCGGCGATGAGCGTCCCTTTGCCGTCGTAGCCCGTCTCTTGCAGGATGGTCTCGAGAGGCGGCGCGCGGCGCCGGGGCGCATCGGCGAGAACGTGGGAGCGCCCCCGCGGGATCAGAACCAGATCACCTGGACCGAGCGTCAGGGTCGATCCCGAGGCGAATCCGACATGGCACGAGCCGCTGGTTACCAGGTGGAACCGGGCGGCCTGATGCAGATTCGGTACCGTCACACCCCACGGCGCCGCGAATTCCGCATGGAAGTACAAAGCGCCCTGCAGACTGAGGGTATCGAGGATGTCGTCTAGGACGTCCACTTCGAAAGGCCCATCCCGCGGTTTCTGGCGGTCGTGCGTAGAGGTCGACTCATGGCTGCGGAACCCCGGGTGTTTCGGCAGCCAGCGCTTGCTGAAACGCGGGCAGCCCTGTGACGCGGTCCACCAGGCGCTCCGTGTTCGCACCAAGACGAATCGGTGTGGGAAGCGAAGCGTTCCAGCGCGCGTAGACGGCCAGCAGGAAATCGGCGGCGGATACGCGGTTGCCGTCGAGGAATGGCTTGACTCCGATCCGGCGGTCGACGATGGCCCAGAGGCGCTCGACCCACTGAATGGCGGCATCGAAAGCGTCCGCTCGAACGGATTCGTCCAGCATGTAGCCCTGGACGAAGAACACGCGTCGGTAGGCGCCGTGGAGGGTGGCGTTGGCGAACATCATGGATTCGAGCGCCTGAGTTCGCTCGGGCCTGAACTTCGGAAGCAGCGCGTTCTCGTGCTTGTCGAGAAGGTGCAGCAGGATCGCTGCACCTTCCCGGATCACCAGGTCATCGTCGATGAGCACCGGGACCGCACCGACCGGATTCAGATCCAGGAAATCGTAGGTGCTGTCGCGCTCGATCAGGTTGACCGGCTGCCCGAGCTCCCGGAGCACCGCATGAATGGCCAACGACGACGCTCCGGGAAGGTAGTAGAGGGTGTACACAGAGCCGGTCCCGTCAGTTCAGGGAGCGCATGGTGCTGTGCTGCGATGGCAGAGGCTTCAGCAGCTGGTAGAAGCCCGTGAACACCATGTCTTCGTGGGCGCTGGCCATGTGGCAGCCGGCGCAGGCGTCGACGGGCGCCTGGGTGGCGGACTCGGCATAAGGGGCTGCGTGGTGGCCGAAGTTGAAGAATCCCCAGCCCTGGGTATCGGCGAAGCGCCTGCTGTCTTTCACCGAGACATCCATCCCGTTGGTGACCCCCGGGAAGTAGCCGCGGCCGGAGACCTCCACCCGGGAGCCGTCCGGGAACGTGCCTGGCTGGGTGAGCTGCAGCTCTTTGACCATCATCGTGCCTTCGGGCCATACGCCGTGCTCCACGTAGTGGTCGTAGGCCGCGGGTTCTACGTAGACGTTGTGGAACTCCGGGAAGCCGGCGTTGCCGCCATTCAGGCCGTGGGGCGTAAGGGGGGAACCGATGAATACCCATTTGCGGAAACCCTGGGGCAGCCGGAGTTCGCCAGAGGCGGTGAACTTCGGACCAATCTCGACATCGGGATAGGCGGTCGGTTGGGACTGGGCGAGGCTCACTGCCCAGCCGCCCAGCAGGCACAGTCCGGTCATGAGCAGTGTGGTTCGGTGTCGCATGGCAGCGCTCCGTTGGTGAGTGGGGAGCGCATGTTGACAGCCAATATAAAACTATGAGTATCATTTCATATCGTTATCATATCTGAACGTATCGACATGCAGGATCGGCTGGTCTGGCTGCTGGAGCGTTTCGAGCTTCGCGCCGAGGTGTTCCATTCGGGAAGGGTGCTGAGCTGCATCCACCACGATGCGGCAGAGGGCGTCGGCCATTTGCACCTGCTGCGCGGTGGCTCGGTGCGTCTCGAGTCCCCAGGCAGCGTGTCGCAGCGGGTTGAGGAACCGAGTGCGATCTTCTATCTGAACCCCACGTCGCACGCGCTCACACCGGGGAGTGACGGCGCCGACCTGGTGTGTGCCAACATCGATTTCGGGGCGGGGCAGGGGAACCCATTGCGGCTGGCGTTGCCCGACGTCGTCGTGTTGCCGCTGGCCTCTTCTCCGGTGCTCTCGGGCACCCTGACGATGCTGTTCCGCGAAGCCGAGGAAGACCATTGCGGCCGCCAGGCGGTGCTCAACCGTTTGAGCGAGGTGGCGCTGATCCAGATCCTGCGTGAGCTCATGGATCAGCAGCGCATGGAGATGGGGCTGCTGGCGGGTCTGGCGGATCCGCGCCTGGCGCAGGCCATCAATGCCATCCATGCCGAGCCGGCCAGGGCCTGGACGCTCGACGATCTCGCCCAGGAGGCGGGCATGTCGCGGGCGCGTTTTGCCGTCAAGTTCCGCGATACCGTGGGCATGACCCCGGGCAACTATCTGAGCGAATGGCGCCTCGGTCTTGCCCAGTCGTTGTTGCGCCGGGGCAAGCCCGTGAACGTGGTTGCCGACGAGATCGGATACGCCAATGCGAGCGCGTTGTCGCGTGTCTTCGCCGCCCGTAAAGGCATGCCGCCTACCACCTGGGTGAAGCAGATCGTGGCCGCCGAGAACGGGTAAGACGTCGTGGCAGTCAGACGGAAATCAACGACACGAAGAATAGCGACAGAGGAACTCCGCGAGTTCGATCGCCACCTGAACCGCGTGCGACGCTGCACCTTATGCGCGGACCTGCCGCTTGGTCCAAAGCCGATTCTTCAGGCGTCGAAGACCTCCAGAATCCTGATCGCAGGCCAGGCTCCCGGGCGACGTGCGCACGAGAGTGGCGTTCCCTTTGATGACCCATCCGGAAATCGGCTTCGCGAGTGGTTGGGAGTGGATCGCGCATCGTTCTACGATCCGTCGAAGTTCGCCGTTATGCCGATGGGGTTCTGCTATCCCGGCACCGGGAGCGGCGGGGATCTGCCGCCGCGATCGGAATGCCCGCCCGCGTGGCGACAGACGCTACTGGACCAACTGCCCGACATCGACCTGACGCTGGTGATCGGCGCCTACGCTCAGCGTTGGCATCTCCCTGGCGATTCCAGTGTTTCCATTGCGGAGATCGTGCGCAACTGGCGTGACTACTGGCCTCGCGTGTTGCCGATGCCGCATCCGAGCCCGCGCAACAACCGCTGGCTCGCTCGGAACCCTTTCTTCGAGCGCGACGTCGTACCCGCGCTGCAGGCCCGGGTGCGTGAGATCCTGGGCGGCACATGAAGGTTGGAGAGTTCCGCGAGCCGCTCCGGGTTAATCGCCCGTGCGTTCGCTGCAATGGAGTCGCAAAGTCGCTCAGCTTCCTGATGGTCGTCCAGCCGATTCCGTCTGAACCACCTCGCCGATCCGGTACACTCCGCTGGCTGCAGAAAGGAGACGGCTCTTGGACTATCCAGCGTCATCCGCGCACAGCCTTCCCGAAGAGATCGGTGAAGACTTGTTCGCCGTTTACGGGAGCATTCGAGCAAACCCGTTGGTCCGGTTTACACGCAACATGGCAATCGTGCGTGACGGGCGTGAGCTCACGCTGGTCAATCCCGTGCGGATGGACGACGCGGGACTGCAGGAACTCGAGCGGTTGGGCGCAGTCCGCAACGTGCTGCGGCTCGGCCCGATGCATGGCCAGGACGATCCATTCTACGTCGACCGCTACAGAGCCGCGTTCTGGGCGTTCCCGGACGGGAAGGTCCATCCGCGTCCGGCCATCGATCATGTGTTAGGGGACGACGGCACGCTGCCGTTCGGGCGCGCAACCTTGTTCGTGTTTCATCATCTGACCCAGACCGAAGGCGCGATTCTCCTCGAGCGCGACGCCGGCGTTCTGCTGACCTGCGACGCGATTCAGAGCTATGCGACGCCGCCACACAAGCCGCATACCAATCGGCTGGCTCGATTGCTGATGCCCTTTATCGGCTTTCCTGATGAAACCCTGATCGGGCCGATGTGGCTAAAGCTCCTTGCCGCGGACCGGGACAAGGTGAGAAGGGAGTTCGAGCGTCTGCTCGAACTGGATTTCGATCAGCTATTGAGCGCCCACGGAACGTTCCTGTCTGCCGGCGCACACGAAGCGGTGGCGCGGGCCGTTGCCAGACGATTCACCTGAACCCTTGCTCGGAGTCTCCCCGATCCGGCCGTTGCTCGCCTGCGCGCCGGCCGGAGCCACGCCGGCGCGGCCGGGACCATGCTCGCTATTCAGGCGCGGCCAGCCGCGCCAGCAGCGTCGCCGCGGTAATCGGGCCGTAGGTCATGAAGCCGACGATCGCGTCCGCGACCCGCCTCGGCTCGTGCACGGCGACCTCGTGGCCCGCCCGGGACAGCACTTCCAGCGTGGCGTTCGGCAGGCGCAGGAAGTCCTGAAGATTCGAGACCAGCAGGCTGTCCACCGCGCCGGCGATCATCAGCGTCGGGGTCGCAATCTCGTTGAGCCGGTCGACCACGTCGAAGGCCTGCATCGACTCGGCGCCCCGCTCGAAGTGGCCCTCGGAGACGCTGAGGATGTGCTCGGCGCGCAGTTCGAACCAGGCTTCGGTTTCCACGTCGTCGCGAAAGCGCAGCGCCCGATAGCGAGCGAGGATGGCGTCCCGATCACCACGGCGCCGCTCGGCCAGGCGTTGCTGGCGTAGCTCCGGCGTGATTTTCGCGACGCCCTCGGCCGGTATCGGCGCCACCAGAATCAGACGCTCGAGGCGCTCCGGATGCTCGAGCGCCAGCAGGTAACCCACGCCGCCCCCCATGCTGTGGCCGGCGAAGGTCACGCGGTCCAGGGCGAGGTGGTCGAGGATGCCGATGACGTCCGCCGCGTACTGGTCGAGGCTGTAGCCGCCGGCCGTGTGCTCGCTCTGCCCGGTGCCACGGCACTCCATGAGGATGACCCGATAGCGGGACCGCAAGCGCTCGGCCACCGGCATCCAGTTCACGCGCGAGGCGGTATAGCCGTGGTGCAGCAGAATCGGCTCGCCCTCGCCGGCCACCTCGTACCACAGGCGCGCGCCGTTGATTTGAGCGTACGGCATTTTTCGGGTTCTCCTGTCATGGCGCCCCACAGGTGCGCCGTAGGTGGCCAATGCGCCCGAATATTGTCATTCTTGAACAGGGAGCAGGCAACGCATCTCGGGGGAGATCTACATCGACACCAGCGAACCATTTCTCCGGGAGCCGGCGAATCAGTCGACCGATGACGTCGAGTACCATGCAGCGCTGGATGCGCACTGGAACCGCTCCGCTGCGTTTCACGGCTGTGTCATCGACCTGGGTGTGGGGTACGGGGGCAGCCTGTTCACCTGGCTGCAGCTCAGTTCCATCTACGAGCCGGTCAACTACACGCGCGAGATCGTGGGGTTCGATAGGTTCGCAGGCTTTCCCGCTGTGCACGAGCGCGACGCGGGCGCCGACAACAGCGGGCGACTTCGCCCGGGCGGGTTCCGGGTCGCCGCGGGGACCGCGGCGGAAATCGAAGAGGCCGCGCGAATCCATAGCCAGACCCGATTTCTCGGCCACGTGGAGAAGGTCAGAATCGTTCAGGGGCCGATCGAAGAAACCCTCCCTCGGTTCATGGCGGACAACCAGCACATGCTGGTTTCACTGCTGAACATCGACGTAGACACGTACCTGCCGACGCGAATCGCGCTGACGGAAGTCCTGCCGAAGATGCCGAAAGGGGCCATTGTGCTGTTCGACGAGGCAAATCATCGCAGCTTTCCCGGCGAGACGGCCGCGTTGCTGGATAGCCTCGATATGGCCGAACACAGGCTGCGCAGGTTCAACTACGCGCCGACCCTTTCATACGTCGTGATCGGCGAGTAATCCGGAACAGCTGTTCCCCGCAGGCTTCCCGTGACTCAGGGCGCGCACGGGTCCGCGCTGCAACTGGAAGGAAAGGGCGCATATACGCTGTCCGCTGGGCAGGACGGTGGCCCTCCAACCGGACACGTCGAGTCGCTGAGCGTGTCACCGGGCGGATAGATCGGCGTTGCACAGCTGCGGGACTGCATGCCCGTGGGTCGGCAGTCGCTCCAGTTGGCCTGTCTGCCATCCGATAGCCCCCGGCAGAACAGGCGACACATCTGGTCCTTGTCGAAGTTCGCGTTGTCGAAGCCCATGGCGAAGTTGTCGGGGATGTAGAGAAAGTAGATCCCCAGCGCGTCGCCCGGATCGCTGCAGCGCGTCAGCTCCATTTCCGCCTCGTACAGCGCCGAGTTCAGGCCCCCGGTGAGCAGAATCCGGATCGTCTGCTCCGCAAGCGGAATGATGCGCGGCTGCGTGCACTGTGCCTGAATGGAAAGCTGGTCGTTGACCAGGAAATAGCCCCGGTCTTCGGCGGCCTCCCTGCCTTGACGCAACTGCTCGACCAACGGCGTGGCGAATATCTGGTTGCGCACACCACCATCGCCGTACAGGGCCCCGCCGATCTTCACCGGCGGTGAAGCCGCCGGCACCGAAGCCGAGGCGAGCAGGAGGCTGCGGTACAGGTCGTATTTCCCTTCACTCGCGATCCGAGTCAGGTCCCAGGTCACGAAGTCACCGTTGTCGAGGTTGGTCGTGCCGACACAGAGCAGGCGCTGACCCTGCTGAAGGCCAACGTCGTCGATCATGGAATCGGGGACGGTGTCTTTGAGAACCTGGACGAGCCCCGTGGTCTCGTTCACCGAGGAGGCGAACGGGATCTGCCACCATGGGCGACGGGGCATCAGCTCGGTTCCGGGATTCGTGTAGTTGTCGTAGAGGTAGTTGTCGTAGGCGGAGCCGAGAAATGCATGCGTGGCCTGCAACGACCCCGTGCTGATGCCGGTTACCACGTGGAACGGGTTGCGTACGTGGTCGCCTGCGGCGGCGCTCCAACCGTACAGAACGCCGGCTCCGTAGGCGCCGAACGAGCCCCCGCCAGAGAGGAACAGCATGTCGATGCCTTCGGACTGGGATGCGGGCAATTGCACGGCGGAGGCATCGCACGCGTAGGGGTGTGCGACGGGAACTGCGCTGCACGCCGGGCAGTGGCTGCGGTGGGCGCAGCCTGCTGCCAGAACGACGGCGCAAACCGTGGACAGTAGTCGGGTCTCTATCGACATCGAGGCCCCTTGCGCCCGAAGGGAGATCGGGGAATATAGTGAACCCGCGAGCACCCGTCCATTTCTGCGCCGTCGGGCGCGGCGACCTTGCATCGGGTGACACGCTTTGCAACCATGGCTTCGGGGTGCTGCGGCAAGACAGAGCGACGGGAAAAGAAAGGGATGGGCACCTCCAGTTCGCCAATTGCCGTGTATGAGGGTGATGAGCCCTTCGTGTTCGTCTGCTATGCCCGGGCCGATTTCGACCTCATTTACCCCGAACTCCTGCGCATCTGCAACGCCGGCCTCAATGTCTGGTACGACGCCGGCATTCCACTGGGCTCGGAGTGGTCTGAACACCTGGGTTCGAGAATTGAGTCGTGCACCGAGTTCCTGTTTTTCGCCACGCCGAACTCCGTCGGGTCGGAGTACTGCCGCCGCGAGATCGGCTTTGCTCTCGATCAGGAAATCACGCTGCTGGCCGTGCATCTGGAACCCGTTGCGTTGCCTTCCGGGCTCAAGCTGATGCTCAGCAATCGCCAGGCCCTGCTGAAATACCAGCTCAGTGAGGAAGAGTACGCGCGCAAGCTCCTCGCCGCGCTGAGCGAAGGCCGGGTGGCGCCCCGTCCTTCCGCTGCACCCCGATCAGCCCCTGCCGCGCGCGGCGACAAGCCGACGATCGCGATCATGCCGTTCAGGAACCTCAGCAGTGATCCGGAACAGGAGTTCTTCAGCGAAGGGATCTCAGAGGACATACTGAATCGACTGGCACAACACAAAGGCCTGGTCGTCAAGGCGCGGACCTCGTCGTTCGCATTGAAAGCTCAGAACGCAGACATCAAGACGATCGCGCGGACCCTGGGCGTTTCCCACGTGCTGGAAGGCAGCGTGCAGAAAGCCGGAAACCGGGTTCGCGTCATGGCGAGATTGATCCAGGCTGACGACGAGACACAGATCTGGTCGTCGCAGTACACGCGTGAGTTCGACGACGTCTTCCTGATTCAGGACGACATAGGCAGTGAGGTGTTCCAGGCATTGCATCTGCACCTTCTTCGTCCGAGGTTGGCGCACTTGTCCGTGCCGAATCGTGAAGCGTACAACGCGTATCTGCTCGGCCGCTATCACATGAACCGTATGGACCCGGTCGCTGCCATGGCGGCGTTCAAGCAGGCGGTTGGCTACGATCCGGACTACGCCGACGCTCATGCGGCAATGGCCGGCGTCCAGTTCGGCTTCCGCATCATGGGCATGAAGGAAAGCCAGTCCTTCATACAGGATTGCGTGACACGCGCGCTGGCGATAGAGCCGGGTCACGTCCTGGCAAATCAGATCCAGGCGTCGCTGCGGTTCATGGTGGACCTCGATTTCCAGACCGCCATCGATACCTGCTCGGAGTTGTGGCGCGCGCATCCGGACCAGCCCATGGACAACTACGCCGAGATGCTGCGCTCCATCGGCTGCTACGAACAGGCGCTGCGGGTGACCGAACTGATTCTGGAACGAGACCCGCTGTCTGCATTCGAGTATCGCAACCAGGCAATGTATCTCAGGGATCTGGGCCGTTATGAAGAGGCGGGCGACGCGCTGGATCAGGCGGAACGGTTGGGTCTGCACATGACGACGGAACAGGCAACGCTGGCTTTCGAGCGGCAGGACGCGGATGACCTGGAGCGCCTGATACCGCATATCGCCAGGCAGCTCGGCGAGGGCCACTGGCTGCACCTCTCGCACCAGGCGGCACTCGATTCCTTTCGCGGCGATCTGGACGCGTGCCGACGAACGCTAGCCACGGTCGAAGCGACGCAGGTGCCCGCGTTTCTCAAATGGCTGCTCGCCTTGTTCTGCAACGACCTGCCTCGGGCCCTGCAGTATTTCGCGCTTTCCCTCGCCAACCGCGAGCACCCGGCGTTTACCTGGAGCCAGGGCAGCGTGGGCATGCGTCGGATGTACCCATGGTACTACGACAGCGTGGAGCGGCAGCAGATGCTGCGCGAGTTCAAGCTCGACGATGCCTCGATCGCGCGCTTGCGGGTTCCGGAAATCCAGTGAAGGCGTCAATGATAGAACCGAGCACGATTCGTTGAGCGGAGACTGGCCCGAGTACGGCAGCATCAGCGGTTCGATCGTTCTGATCGGCTTCGGGTCCATCGGTCGCGGCGTTCTGCCGCTGATCGAGCGCCACTTCTCCTTCGACCACAACCGGATGTGCGTGATCGACCCCGACGCCGAAAACCGCACCTTTCTCAAGCAGCGTGGCGTTCGCCTGATCGACCAGGCGCTCACCCGCGACAACTACCGTGAGCTGCTCGGCGGGCTGTTCGCGGGCGAGACGGGGCAGGGATTCGTGGTGAACGTTTCCGTGGACACCGACAGTCTCGACGTGATGACGTTCTGCCGCGAACTCGGCGTGCTCTACATCGACACGGTGGTGGAACCCTGGCCGGGCTTCTACTTCGACATGGATCAGCCGCTGGAGGCGCGCACCAACTACGCGCTGCGCGAGCGCGTGCGCGCAGAGAAAGCGGCGAACCCCGGGGGCACGACGGCCGTATCGTGCTGCGGCGCCAATCCGGGCATGGTGAGCTGGTTCGTCAAGGAGGCGCTGCTGAACCTTTCCCGCGACCTTGGTCACGGCGCTGCGCGTCCTCGTTCCCGCGAGGATTGGGCGACACTGATGCACGTTCTCGGGGTGAAGGGCGTGCACATCGCGGAACGCGATACCCAGTACGTGCACACGCCGAAACCGATCGGCACCTTCGTGAATACGTGGTCGGTCGAGGGCTTCGTTGCCGAGAGCTTCCAACCCGCCGAGCTCGGCTGGGGAACGCACGAGAAGTGGTTTCCGGAGAACGGTCGACGTCACGAGTCCGGCTGCCGGGCGGCGATCTATCTCGACAGCCCCGGCGGGCTTACCCGCGTCCACAGCTGGTGTCCCACGCCCGGTGCTCAGTACGGATTTCTCGTGACCCACAACGAGGCGATCTCGATCTCCGACTACTTCACGCTCGGTGATCCGGGGGATCCCGAGTTCCGGCCCACCTGCCACTACGCTTACCACCCCTGCAACGATGCGCTGCTGTCGCTGCACGAGACCTTCGGCAGCGGCGCGGTCCAGTCGACGCACAGGATCCTCGATGAAACGGAAGTGATCGGCGGCATCGACGAGCTCGGCGTGCTGCTCTACGGCCATGTGAAGAACGCCTACTGGTACGGCTCGCGTCTGTCGATGGCCGAGACGCGTGAGCTCGCGCCCTACCAGAACGCCACCGGGCTGCAGGTCACCTCGGCGATCCTCGCGGGCATGGTCTGGGCGCTGGAGAATCCGCGCGCGGGCATCGTCGAGGCGGAGGAGATGGATCACGAGCGCTGTCTCGGCATCCAGAAGCCCTATCTCGGCCCGGTGGAAGGGCACTACACGGAGTGGCATCCCCTCGCCAACCGCTGGAGTGGTTTCGACGAGGAGATCGACGAGTCCGACCCCTGGCAGTTCATCAACGTGCTGGCGTCCTGAGGGTCGCTCGCGCCGCCCGCGGGTAGCCCGAGCGCGATGCTCCCAGGCCGTCGCGGCGCGATTCCACATCTTGTTTACATTTCGGTCTCTCCGGGCTGCTAGGGTAATTGGTCCCGTGCGGCGCAAATGGCGGGGGAGCCATCATGCGCAGATCTGGTCGATATGCCGCCGTTGTGATGCCTTTCGGCAGCGGCGTGGTCTGCGCTCTCCCCATCTCCCACCAGCTTCATTGCCTGAGTTCTCTCGACCTGGTTTTTGACCGAGCCCCGATCGGGGGTCGAGCGGAGTCGCGTCCGGGATTTCGCCAGGGAGCCCCCGCGGGTCGTCAAACGCGGAGACTCGGATTCACGCCTGGCCGGACGCTGACGGTGTCGCCACGCGCCTGCCAGGCCTCTCTATCAGGAGAAGAGGGATGAGGAGAAGAGGGATGAGGTCTTCGATATTTCGACTGTTTCTGTCGGCCACCTTGACGCTCGGGGTCCTCACGATGTCGTCGGTGGCACGCGCGAGCGAGCCCATCGCTCAGGTCATGGGCGGTGGTGGCCTGTCCGTCTATCCGAAGGTGGATGGCTCGCTGAGCCTGACCGTGGCCGGACCGGGATTCTGGCATCGCATGATGGTCGAGTCGGGGGAAGGCGCCGTGTTCCGGCCCGACGACCAGCATGGCAGGCCGTTACCCGATGGGTTGTACCGGTACGAGATTCGGGTCGTCAGCGCCGAGAACGAAAGCGCCTCGACGGGCCAGGCGTTCGCTTTGCGAGCGCCGCAGGGCGGTGCTCCAGGCCCGGTGCAGACCGGAACGTTTCAGATAGATCAGGGCTCGGTCTCCGTCGTGCGCGGCGGAGGGCCGAGGCAGGGAGGCTCACGATGAAGCGCATGACCACAGCCATGGTGTTTGCCGCCGCAGTGCTGGTCGCGGTCCCGGTCGCGGTCCACGCCGCCGACGTCTCGGTTTCCGACTCCGACCCGGACATCTTCTTCGATGACACCAACGTCACCGGAGCGCAGCCGCACGAGTTCACGATCAGCACCGACCTCGTGCCACAGACCTTTGCCGTGACTCAGGTCGATGGCGCTGGAATGCCGGTGCCGGCGTTCCTGGTCGACCGGAACGCGGCCCTGAACACGCTCGTGGTGGGAGCCTCCGGATCGGTGGGGATCGGGACTGCCACACCGTTCGGGCCGCTGCACATCCTTTCTACGTTTCCGTTTTTATCCCTCGACAACGGCGCACAGGCGTGGAGCCTGGCGTCGGACAACGCGTCGTTCGGGATAGGAAAGGTGCTCGAGGCGCGCTATCCGTTTCTCATCGGAGAGAACGCGCCGGGGTCCAGCCTGACGATCAACGACATCGGCGACGTCAGCGTCGGGGTCCCCTCCCAGGCAACGACCGCATTGTCCGTGACCCGCGCGGACGGAACCGCGAAGCTTCGTGTCGCAGAAGACCTGGTGCCGGCGAATCCTCTTGTGCCGCAGACGATGTTCGAGTTGGGCCGGTTCGGCGCGATTCGCTTCGATCTGGTTGATCAGAGCAGCGGCAATACATGGGTCTTTCAGAACCGCCTCACCTTCGACATCACCCTCGCCGGCACCGGAGTCCAGGAGTTCAAGCTCGACGGTGGTGGCAATCTGACCATCAGCGGGGCGCTGCTCCAGCAATCCGACGCCAACTCGAAAGACGGGTTTGAGCCGCTGAGCGGCCAGTTCGTCCTGGAGCGGTTGCGTGGGCTGCCGATATCGACCTGGCACTACAAAGCCGACACCGAGAGGAAAGTACACGTCGGCGCCACGGCGCAGGACTTCTACACCAGCTTCCCGCTGGGGCGCTCCCACGCCAGCATCGCCCCGCTGGACGTTGCCAGCATCGCGGTCGCCGGCGTGAAAGAGCTGGACCGATTGGGTCGGCAGGCCTCTGAGCGTCTGGCGAAGGTCGAAAACACGGTCGAAGCGAAGGACAGCGAGATCGCGTCGTTGCGCCATCGGGTCGATGAGCTCGAGTCGACGGTGCAACAGCTGATGTCCATGCTGCGGCACGCACAGCGCTGAGGTTGCGGTCCGCCCGGGCGGAACAGCAATGGCGGGGTGTGCCCGCGCCGGAACCCCCGTAGACTTCGGTCAACGCGGCTGCACGGGGCAACGACGACATGGCCAAGCGTGTCTATCTTCTGGACGAGGGCGGCAGGGACGATCGCGATCTACTCGGCGGCAAGGGGGCGAATCTCTGCGAGATGACCAGGCTCGGTCTGCCGGTGCCGTTCGGATTCGTCATCACCACGCCCACCTGCCGGGAGTTCTTCCAGCGCGGCAATCGTCTCCCGCCCGGTCTCGAGACCGAGTACCGGGCGGCGCTGCAGCTGGTGGAAACGCGGATGGGCGCCCGCTTTGGCGACCCCGACAATCCGCTGCTGTTCTCGGTGCGCTCGGGCGCGCCGGTGTCCATGCCCGGCATGATGAACACCATTCTCAACCTCGGGCTCAACGACGAGATCGCCGCCGGTCTCGCGCGCCGCACGGGCAATGCCCGATTCGCCTACGACAGCTACCGGCGCTTCATTGCGATGTTCGCCGAGGTGGTGCAGGGCGTCGAGGCGGAGCACTTCGAGTCGGCCCTCCACCAGTACAAGACGGAGCGGGGAATCGCCGAGGACCCGGCGCTCGGGGCCGAGGACTGGCAGGCGATCGTTGCGCAATACGAACGCATCGCACGCATACCGGAAGACCCGCTGGAGCAGCTCCGTCTGGCCATCGAAGCGGTGTTTCTGTCGTGGCTTTCGCCGCGCGCCCAGGTCTACCGCGAAATGAACAACATCCCGGAGAGTCTGGGCACCGCGGTCACCATTCAGGCGATGGTGTTCGGCAACTTCGGCGACAGCTCCGGGTCCGGGGTCGCGTTCACGCGCAACCCGGCAACCGGGGCCCGGGAGCCGTACGGCGAGTTCCTGTTCAACGCGGCGGGTGAGGACGTGGTGGCCGGCACGCGCACGCCGCGACCCATCGGCGAGCTGGCGGACGCGATGCCGGAGGTGTATCGGGAGCTCGAGCACACCCAGGAGCTGCTCGAGCGCCACTACCGCGACATGCAGGACATCGAATTCACGGTCCAGGAAGGCCGCTTCTTCCTGCTCCAGACCCGCAGCGGCAAGCGCACGGGGCGGGCGGCGATCAAGATCGCCGTCGACATGGTCGGCGAGGGCCTGCTCGATGAGAAGGAGGCGCTGATGCGGGTGTCGCCGGAGCACGTCGAGGCGTTTCTGCACCCCATGGTGGATCCGGCGGCCAAGACCGAGGTGGTGGCGCGCGGCCTGCCGGCCAGTCCCGGCGGCGCCACCGGTCGGGTGGTTTTCAGCGCCGACGAGGCGGTGGAGAAGGCGGCCGCTGGGGAGGCGGTGATTCTGGTCCGCCGGGAAACCACCCCCGAAGACATCCACGGCATGAAGGTCGCCCAGGGCATTCTTACCGAGCAGGGCGGGATGACGTCCCATGCCGCGGTGGTCGCCCGGGGGATGGGCGTGTGTGCCGTCACCGGCTGTTCGGCCTTGAGCATCGACCGGACGCTGCGCGTCATCACGGCGCCCGGTGGCGTGGAAATCCGCGCCGGCGATGTCATCACCCTGGACGGCAACGTCGGCGACGTGATGCTGGGCGACGTGCCGAAGATCGAAGCCGCCGGCAGCGACGACTTTCAGACGCTGCTCGCCTGGGCGGACACCTATCGCCGGCTGAAGGTGCGGGCCAACGCCGAGACCCCCGAAGACGCCGCCAGGGCCCGGGAACTCGGCGCCGAGGGGATCGGCCTGTGCCGCACCGAGCACATGTTCTTCGAGGCGGAGCGCATCGACGCCATGCGATCGATGATTCTGGCCGAGTCCGTCGACGAGCGTGCCCGCGTGCTCGAGCAGCTCGAGGTGTTCCAGTACGAGGACATGCTGGCCCTGTTCCGGGTCATGGACGGCCTGCCGGTCACGATCCGGCTGCTCGATCCACCGCTGCACGAGTTTCTGCCCCACGGCGACGACGAGCTCGCGGAGCTGGCCGAACGCCTGGGCCGGCCGCTGCACGCGCTGCGCGAGCGCTTGCTGGACCTCGCCGAGGTCAACCCTATGCTCGGATTCCGGGGCTGCCGGCTGTCGGTGGTGTACCCGGAGATCACCGAGATGCAGGTGCGGGCGATCATCGGCGCTGCCCTGCAGGCCGTGGAGGAGGGACTGAGGCCACAGCCGGAAATCATGATTCCCCTGGTCGTCAACGTGCGCGAGATCCGCCTCGTCACGGAGATCATCGATCGCGGTATTCAGAAGATCCTGCGGCAGAAATCGGTGTCGATTCCCTACCGGATCGGCACCATGATGGAAACGCCGCGTGCCTGCCTCGGCGCCGGGCGCATCGCCCAGGCGGTGGAGTTCATGAGCTTCGGCACCAACGACCTGACCCAGATGACCTACGGCTTTTCCCGGGACGATGCCGGTCGCTTCATTCCCCAGTACCTGGACAAGAAGCTGATCGAGAGCGACCCGTTCGTCTCGCTGGACCAGCGCGGCGTCGGCCGGCTCATGCAGCTTGCAGTGGAGGAGGCGCGCGCCGCCGGGATGGGCCTGAAGTACGGGATCTGCGGCGAGCACGGGGGCGACCCACGCTCCATCCAGTTCTGCCACGATCTCGGTCTGGACTACGTTTCCTGCAGTCCCTTCCGGGTGCCCGTTGCCCGCATCGCGGCCGCGCAGGCGAGCGTGCGGGCGTCGCGCCCGGCGACTGCAGTGGAGGAGGGCTGAATCGTCGGCCGCTGGCGGCTCGGACTCGCCCGCCGCTGATCACTCCGACGCTGGCGATGCCGCGGTGAAGCCGCGGACGCGGCGCCCGGCGATGAAGTCGTTGATCAGCGCGGCCAGCTGGGGACCAGCGTCCTCCTGCACGAAGTGGCCGGCGCCGCGGATGGTGACGCTCTGCGCGGTGGGAATCCGCTCGATGAAGGTCTGTTCGCTCCCGGCGGTTATGGGGTCGGAGTCGCTGAACGCGACCAGGAACGGTTTGTCCCAGGGTTCGAACACCTCGCGCCAGGCGCGCTCGTTTTCGCGCAGCTGGCTCGGCACCAGATACGGCATGATCTGGGCGCCGGCCTTGTAGCGCGCGTCCGGAAACGGCGCCTCGTAGGCGGCGCCGACGGCCTCGTCGCCGCCCATGAATCTCAGCAGCTCGCCGATCGGCAGCTCGTCCACGTGGTAACTGTACGCCACCCAGCGCGGAAATGTGGTTTCCGCTCGCAGGTCTTCCAGCGTGATGGGGCCCGTCCACCAGACCGCGAGCTTGAACAGCGGATAGCCGAGGTAGCCCTGCAGCCCGCTCGCCGCCGGCAGTCCGGTATTGGAGATGACGACCCGCGCGAACCGATCGGGCTCGGCCGCGACCACGCGCAGGCCGACGAGCCCGCCCCAGTCCTGGCCGAAGAAGGTGGCGTCCTCGAGGTCGAGGCGACGGACGAGTTCGAGCATGGTGTCCATCTGCAGCTGGTAGCTGTAGTCGGCCTCGTCGGCCGGCTTGTCGGAGCGGCCGAAGCCGACCAGATCCGGAGCGATCACCCGGTGCCCGGCTGCGGTGAGGACCGGGATCATGTTGCGGTACAGGTAGCTCCAGGTCGGTTCGCCGTGGAGCAGCAGCACGGGCGCTGCGTCGGCGGGGCCTTCGTCGAGGTAGTGCACGCGGTACTCGCCGATCTGAGCGTAGTGGGGCTCGAACGGGAAGTCCGTCAGCTTCTCGAAGCGGGCGTCCGGCGTGCGGAAGATCCCGGGCGTCACCTCGTCCGCCGGAATTGCGCCGGGCCATGCCGACGCCCATGACAGGACGGCGGCGCCAATGATGGTCCGGGCGTGGCGTGGCAGGTTCGACAGCCGCGGTTGCGGGCTCACGGTGTTCCCGTTTGCGCGGATGCGGCGGTCGGCGGCCAGGGCGCCGCCCGGAGTCGTAGCTGCAGTGCTTCGCCCGCCATGGTCACTGCGTCGATGTGGAACTCGTCCGGTTTCGGTCGACTATAGGTCAGCGAACTGAAATCCACGTCGCCCGTTCCGGAAAAAGACACGCGGTTTTCGCCGATCGCCGTCAGCGCCATCACCTGGGGTTCGGGCCGGCGTGGGATGAAACCCGGAAACCATTGCCGTACCCGGAACACGAGCGTGCCGTCCGCCTGCTCGATGAGGATCAGCTCCAGCATCTCGGTGGTGCCGTTGCCGGTGATTCGAACCAGACAGGCGATGGAATCGTGCGCCGGCTGCAGCCACCGCTCCTCGAGGGTCCGCTCGCCGAACGGTCCGACCCAGGACCCGGCCATCCATGCCAGATCGGCCACACGGCCCACGACGGGGCTTTCGGCGGCTGCGGCCGCGGAACCAGAGCCTGCCACGGCCAACAGCCACAGCGCGCTCGCCAGCAGACAAGCTCCGCGTGCTCTGTTCATGGCTGGTCTTTTGATGGCGGGTCTTTTCATGTCTTGCGAGCGGGTCCTGCCTATCGGGCAACGAGTTCGACGCGGCGATTGCGGGCGCGACCCGCTTCCGTGCTGTTCGTCGCCACGGGTGCCAGAAATCCGACGCCGTGGGCAGACAGCCGGGCATCACTCACGGCGTAGTCGGCGACCAGAGCAGCCCTGACGGCTACCGCGCGGCGCTGCGACAGGTCCATGTTGTACTCGTGCGACCCGGCGTTGTCGGTGTGGCCGACCACAAGGATCTGCAGATCAGGATCCTCGTTCATCAGCTTCGCGATCTCGGAGAGCGCTTCCTTCGACTCGGGAAGGATCTCGGCGCTGGCGAACTTGAAGAGAATCCCGTACAGCGCCACGCGGCCGCTGGTTTCAATCTCGCGCTGCATCTCCTTTGCGTCGACCACGACCAGCTGCGAGCGCATTTCCTCGACGTCCACCAGCACCAGTCGGACATAGACGAGATCTTTCGTCGATCCGCCGACCGAGGCGTTTTTGGTGATGTACACCGATGCGTAGGTGCTGCCTGTTTCGCTCGCCCGGCGCGCAGCGAGGTAGCGCTGTCCGCTCTCGTTGCCGCCGAAGCCCGGGATGTACGGCACGACCGTCAGGTTGAAAGACCGGCCTCCGCAGTCCTGGTCAGCACAGCCGAAAAGAGTCTCGAAGCCGACCTCGGCGAGCTTGTTCTCGTAGTTGCGAACGACTTCCAGCGTCGAATGCACCTTCGGGATCTCGTACACCGTCGTGGTTATCCGGCCCTCGAGGCGCTCACCGGTTTCGATTTCGTCCTTGCGACGTACCGGTCCGGTGATCAGGTGATACTCATCGAACTCCCGGCTCGTCTGGCTCTTGATCACGGCGCCCGGGAAGCGGGCGCCGATCGCGGCCGGATCGGTTGCTCCCGGCGCATCCTGCTGGGCATCGGCAGGCAGAGTCAGGAAAAGGAGCAGGAAGGCGAGGGCAGATGACGTTCTCGAGGACATGGCCGGTTCCGTGAACGGTCGTTGCCAGCATAAGTGCCACGCGGGGTTCAGGTCGAGCCCCCGCGCGCTCTATCCGCCCTGGATGCGCGGCATCAGAACCACCTCGGCGCCGGGGGGAATGGGTTCGCCCCAGTTGTCGCGGTAGATCTCGCCGTTCACGGCGACGGCAATGCCCGAGTCGAGGTGCGCCTGCGCGTCCGGATAGCGCTCCACCAGCTTGCGCAGCAGCTCGCGGATGCTGGCGGCCTCGATGTCGATCGAGGCCGCGTCACCCACGGCCTGACGCAGCAGGCCGGTGACGGCGACCTGCACGGCGCGCCTCAGCCTGCCGAAGCCTGGTCGAGTTCCGCCGCTTCGGCCCGGCGCTGCGCCTTGATGGCCTTGAGGATGCGCGGCGGCGACATGGGCACGTGGTTCAGGCGCACGCCGACGGCGGCCGACACCGCATTGCCGATGGCGGCCAGCGGCGGCACGATCGAGGTCTCGCCGACGCCGCGGATGCCGTACGGGTGCCCCGGGTTCGGGATCTCGAGGATCTGCGTGTCGATGAACGGCAGGTCCGAGCAGACCGGAATGCGGTAGTCGAGGAAGCCCGGGTTCTGCAGCCGGCCGTCCTTGCCGTAGATGTACTCCTCGTTCAGGGCCCAGCCGATGCCCTGGGCCGCGGCGCCCTGGAACTGGCCTTCCACGTAGTCGGGGTGGATGGCCTTACCCGCATCCTGGATCACTGCGTAGCGCAGGATCTTGGTGGCTCCGGTTTCCGGATCCACCTCCACGTCGCAGATGTGGCTGGCGAAGGAGACGCCGGCGCCGTCGGCCACCCCTTCGTTGTGCCCCGCGATCGGGCCGCCCGTGTTCGGTGACTTGCGCGCGATCTCGGCGAGGGTCAGCGGCTTCAGGTTGTCGTGCTTCACGCCCACGGCCAGCGCCTGACCGTCGCGCCACTCCACTTCGTCCGCGGGGATCTCCCACATCTTCGCCGCCCGGGCTTTGAGCACGTCGATGGCGTTGCGGCAGGCGAAGATGATCGCCATCCCGGAAGAGAACGTGCCGCGGCTGCCCTCGGTGGTGTCGTTGTGGCCCAGCGCCGCGGTGTCGGCGATGGTGCACTTGACGTCCTCGTAGGGCACCCCGAGTTCCTCCGCCGCGATCAGCGACAGCGACGCCCGGGCGCCACCCACGTCCACGGTGCCCACCGAGACGTTGACCGTGCCGTCGACGCCGATGTTCACGGTGGAGCAGGTCTGGCCGCCGAAGTTGAACCAGAACCCGCAGGCCATGCCGCGCCCCTGGTTCGGGCCCAGCTTGATCTTGCGCTGGGGATGGTGCTTCACCGCTTCCAGGGTCGGACGGATGCCGATCGGTCCGTAGGTTGGTCCGTAGGACGCCCGGGTGCCCTCCTGGGCCGCGTTCATCAGGCGGAAGTCCACCGGATCCATGCCGATGGCTTCGGCCACGACGTCGACGGTGCTCTCCACGGCGAACGCCGCCATCGGCGCCGACGGCGCCCGGTAGGCGGCCACCTTCGGCCGGTTCACGAGCACGTCGTAGGCGATGGACTTCACGTTCGGCAGGTCGTAGCAGGCCCAGGCCGTCATGCCGCCGAGCATGCCCCAGATGCCGGGGAACGCGCCGTCCTGATAGCGCAGCACGGCGAGCGCGCCGGTGATGCGGCCGTCGCGCTTGACGCCGATCTTGACGTCGATGGAGGTCGAGCAGGTCGGGCCGGTGGCACGGAACACCTCGTCCCGGGTCAGCACCAGCTTCACCGGGCGGTTGGCCTTGCGCGACAGCGCCAGGGCCACCGGCTCCATCCACACGTGGGTCTTGCCGCCGAAGCCGCCACCGATCTCGGAGGAGGTGACCTTCAGCTTGGCGATGTCCATGCCGAGCAGCTGGGCGCACTGGTTGCGGAACGTGTAGTGGCCCTGGGTGGTCACCCAGAGCTCGCCCTGACCGTCCGGACCGACGCTGGCGAGGCAGGCGTGGGGCTCGATGTAGCCCTGATGGGTCTGTTCGGTCTTGTAGCTGCGCTCGATCACCAGGTCGGCCTCGGCGAATCCGGCGTCGACGTCGCCGTGACCGAACTCCGAGACCTGAGCCACGTTGGTCTGCTTGTTCGCATCGCCGCCCGGGGTCCGCACCCAGGGCTGGATGATGGGCGCGTCGTCGGCCATGGCCTCATCCACGTCGGTGACGTGAGGCAGTTTCCGGTAGTCGACCTTGATCAGCTTCAGCGCCTGCTTGGCGGTCTCGGCATCGATGGCGGCCACCGCGGCCACCGCATGGCCGTCGTACAGGGCCCGGCCCCGGGCCATGCAGTTCTCGAGGATGTCGAGCATGTCGCGCCGGCCGTCGACCAGATCCGGCAGGTCGGCGCTGGTGATCACCGCCTTCACTCCGGGCAGCTTCTCGGCCCGGCTGGCGTCGATCTTCCTGATCTCGGCGTGGGCGTGGGGCGAACGCAGGATCAGGCCGACCAGCTGCCCCGGCGCCGACATGTCGGCGCCATAGCGGGCGCGGCCGGTGACCTTGTCGAGGCCGTCGGGACGGGGCACCCGGGTGCCCACCAGCTTGAAGTCCCTGGGCTGGTAGCTGCTGTCGTGTGTCATGGCGCGAGCCTCCTGAATTCTTTTTCGATCAACAACTTAGGCGGCTTTCTTGCCGCTGGACTTCGTTTTCTTCGCGGGCTTTTTCTTTGCGGTCCTGGTGGCGTCGCGGGCCAGGTCTTTGGCGGCCGCCTGCACGGCGCGCACGATCTTGTCGTAGCCGGTGCAGCGGCACAGGTTGCCCGCCAGGGCGTAGCGGATCTCTTCCACCGAGGGGTTGGGATTGCGGTCGAGCAGCACCTTGGCCGCGACCAGGAATCCCGGGGTGCAGATCCCGCACTGCAGGGCCGCATGCTCGATGAACTTGCTCTGCAGCGGATGCAGCCGCTCGCCCTCGGCCATGCCTTCGACGGTGGTGATCGCGCGCCCGTCGGCTTCGGCGCCGAGCACCAGGCAGGCGCACACCAGGCGGCCGTCCAGGGTCACGCTGCAGGCGCCGCAGTCGCCGGTGCCGCAGCCTTCCTTGGCACCGATCAGGCCCACCCGGTTGCGCAGCACGTCCAGCAGCACCTCGCCGGGTTGGCAGACGAACTCCACCGTGTCGCCGTTGATCGTCGTCGATACGTGTACACCTTTCACGGTCATTTCCCCCCTGCGCGCTGATAGGCGATTCGAGCGGCGCGCTTTGCCAGCACGCCGGCTACTTCGGTTCTGAATTCGATGGTGCCGCGCTTGTCGTCGATGGGTGCGCAGGCGGCTTCGCAGGCCCGGGCCAGCGCGGCCAGCGCGTCGTCGTCGAGCTTGCTGCCGACGATGGCCCTGGCGGCCTGCGGCACCAGCACCACGGTCGGCGCCACGGCGCCCAGCACCACGCGAGCCTTCTCGACCACGCCGCCCCGACCCAGGGTCAGGCAGACAGCGGCGGAGCAGACGGCAATGTCCATCTCGGTGCGGGGGGTGAAACGCAGGTAGGCGTCGCCGGTCCTGCCCTTGGGAAGGGGCAGGGTGATGGCTTCGATCACTTCCCCCGGCTTCAGCGTGGTCTTGCCGGGCCCGGCCGGGATGTTCTCCACCGCCACGGTGCGCCGGGCCTTTGGACCCACCAGCACCGCCTTGGCGCCCGCGGCCATCAGCGCCGGCACGGCGTCGGCGGCCGGCGAGGCGTTGCACAGGTTGCCGACCACGGTGCAGCGGCTCTGGATCTGGTCCGAGCCGATCAGGTTCGCGGCCTCGACGACGCCGGGCCACGCCTTGCGCAGCGCCGCGTGCTCGCCCATCTCGGCGCAGGACGCGGCGGCGCCGATGCGAAAGCCGCTGGCGGTCTTCTTGATCGCCTGCATGGCCGGAATACGCTTGATGTCGACGATCAGCTCCGGTTCGGCGAACCCACCCTTCATGCGCACCAGCAGGTCGGACCCGCCGGCCAGCACCAGGCCTTTGCCTCTGGCCTTGGTCAGGAGGGTGACGGCGTCGCGGGTCGACGTCGGCGCTTCGTATCTCATGGGTTCCGTCCTTCTTCCCGTGTTTGCTTTTCGTGAATGCGTCTCGTGTCTGCCTGTCGTGCTGAACGACGCGAGCCCCGAGCTGAGGCTAATCGAATCACCGGGGCCTATGCTACCGCGAGTTCATGGAGATCGCCCCGCCCCCCTTGGAAAACCCGCTCAGCCCTGTAGGCTGGGCGTGGAACGGCAGCCGGGAGGAAAGCGTCGTGACCGAGCAGGCAGCGCCGGCGTCCCATCGTGACGACTCCGCGGCAGCGCACGACTACGAGGTGGTCGTGGTCGGCGCCGGCGTGGCCGGCATCTATCAGATCAAGCGTCTGGTCGACCTCGGTGTGCGCGCCACGGTGCTCGAGGCGAGCCACGGTCTCGGCGGCACCTGGTACCACAATCGCTATCCGGGCGCGCGCTTCGACTCGGAGAGCTACACCTACGGCTACTCGTTCTCGCGAGAACTGCTCGACGAGTGGGACTGGACCGAGCGGTTCTCCCCGCAGCCCGAAACCCTGCGCTACCTGAACTACGTGGCGGACAAGTTCGCCCTGCGCGAACACATGCAGTTCGATGCCGCGGTGGCGTCGATGGTCTTCGACGAGCGGACCGACGGCTGGTGCCTGACCCTCGGCGACGGCCGGACCCTGACCAGCCGGTTCGTGGTGACGGCGCTGGGCGTGCTGTCCACGCCGACTCTGCCGCATCTGCCCGGCAGGGAGACGTTCGCCGGCGCGTCGTTCCACACCTTCGACTGGCCCCGGGAGCCCGTGGAACTGGCCGGCAAGCGGGTGGCCGTGATCGGCACCGGAGCCTCCGCCATTCAGCTGATTCCGGAGGTGGCGAAGGAGGCGGCGCAGCTCACCGTGTTCCAGCGCCGTCCCAACTGGGCGGCGCCGCTCAACAACGCGCCGATCTCGAAGCGTGAGATGGACGAGATACGCGGCCGCTACGACGAGATCTTCGAGACCTGCGCGCGCACGCCCGGCGGCTTCGAGCACGAGCCGGATCGACGCGGCTTCTACCAGGTGAGCCCCCGGGAGCGTCGCGCGCTCTGGGACCGGCTCTACGACGAACCCGGGTTCGGCATCTGGCTGCGGAATTTCGTCGAGATCTTCACCGACGAGCAGGCCAACGCCGAGTTCTCGGAGTACATCGCCGAGCGGATCCGCCAGCGCGTGAACGATCCGGCGCTGGCGGAGAAGCTGATTCCGAAGGACCACGGCTTCGGCATCCAGCGGGTGCCGCTGGAGACCGGCTACTTCGAGGCCTACAACCGCACCAACGTGGAGCTCGTCGACGTCAGCGAGACGCCGATCGTACGCGTGACGCCGGAGGGGCTTGAAACCGGCGACCGGTCCTTCGAGTTCGACATCATCGTCTACTCCACCGGGTTCGACTCGTTCACCGGCGCGTTCGACCGCATCGACATCCGCGGGACCGGCGGCCAGCGCCTGCGTGACAAGTGGGCGGACGGACCGGTGACCTACCTGGGCGTGATGGTCGGCGGCTTTCCGAACCTGCTGATGCTGGCCGGGCCGCAGACGGCGGCGACCAACTTTCCCCGCGGCGTGGAGCTGGCCGTGGACTGGGTGACGCCGCTGCTCGAGCACATGCACCGCCACGGCTACCGGCGCTTCGAGGTGGACGAGCAGGCCGAAGCGGCCTGGGTGGAACACGTGAAGGACATGTACGAGGGTCTGCTGCTGCGCACGGCGAAGAGCTGGATCACCGGGTACAACTCCAACGTCCCGGGCCACGAGTACGGCAGAATGCGGTACAACATCTACAACGGCGGCGGACCCAAGTACGCCCAGTGGCTGTCCAGCGTGGCGGCCGGCGGCTACGAGGGCATACGCTTCTACTGAGGACCGGACGGTCCGGTCGGAAATCAGGAGGATGAACGATGGGTGATCTCAAGCTCGGCCTGCAGCTCGGCTACTGGGGTGCCGCACCGAATCCGGACATGGTGAAGATCGCCCGGGAGGCGGAACGGCTCGGCTACGACGCGGTGTTCACCGCCGAGGCCTGGGGCTCCGACGTGTTCACGCCGCTGGCCTGGATCGGCGCCCACACCGAGCGGATCCGCCTCGGCACCGGCATCGCGCAGCTCTCCGCCCGGGCGCCGACCGCGACGGCCATGGCCGCATTGACCCTGGACCATCTGTCCAAGGGGCGCGTGATCCTCGGCCTCGGCGTCTCCGGGCCGCAGGTGGTGGAGGGCTGGTACGGCAGGCCGTTCGGCAAGCCGCTGGCGCGCACCCGGGAGTACGTCGACATCATCCGCCAGGTGCTGCGCCGCGAGGCGCCGGTCAGCAGCGACGGCGAGCACTATCCGCTGCCGTACACGGGGGAGGGCGCCTGGGGTCTCGGCAAGCCGCTCAAGTCCATCACCCATCCGCTGCGCGCCGATCTGCCGATCTTCCTCGGCGCCGAGGGGCCGAAGAACGTCGCCATGACCGCCGAGATCGCCGACGGCTGGCTTCCGCTGTATTACTCGCCCTATCGCCAGGAGGTATACGCCGACCAGATCGCCCACGCCCGGCCAGGCTTCGAGATCATGCAGGGCCTGGCCGTCATCATCGACGACGACGTCGACAAGGCGTTGATTCCGCTGAAGCGCAACCTCGCGCTCTACATCGGCGGCATGGGGGCGAAGTCGCGCAACTTCCACAACGAGCTGGTGCAGCGGATGGGCTTCGCGGAAGCGGCGGAGAAGATTCAGGACCTGTTTCTCGCCGGCAGAAAGGACGAGGCCGCCGCCGCCGTGCCGACCGAACTCGCCGACGAGATCTCGCTGGTGGGTCCGGTCGAGCGGATCAAGGATCGTCTCGGCGCCTGGCGGGAGAGCCCGGTGACCTCGCTGCTGGTCTCGACTCAGGACGTGAAGCAGCTGCGGACGTTTGCCGAGCTCGTGCTCGGTTAGGTTCCCTAGGTCGGCCGGGCGATGCGGTCGTTCAGTCGAGCCGCGGCAGGTCGTCGGTCCGGCTGCCGAGCTGGCCGGGAAAGTATTCGATCAGCTCCACGATGTGGCCGTCCGGGTCGGCGAAGCACACGACCCCCTGAACACCGATCACCGGATCGGGCGGGCGTACTGGATTGGTTGGCACCAATCCGCGCTGCTCGAGATCGCGCGCCGCCGTCTGGACGTTGTGCGTCAGCAATGCCATGACCCGCGGAATGCGCTCCTCCGGTGCCCTCGTGTCGTTCTCGTTGGTCCAGCGCGGCCTCACCCATTCGATCAGATCGATCCGGGTCTGCAGCTCGTCGTCCTGGGGCAGGATCAGCTGTACCGCCCGGCCCTGGGCGCCGGAGACCATGTTGAAGTTCTCTCCGACGTAGGCTGGCCACTTGACCTCGCGGTTGTCCTTGATCACCTCGAAGCCGAAGTGGGCGTAGAACGCCATCGAGCGCTCGACGTTGCTGCACGGAAGGATGAAGTGAAAGATCGAGCGGACGTGCCAGTCGGCCATGCTCATTCTCCCAGGTGCCAGCCTACCCGCACGCCGTAGGTCCGCGGCGGGTAGTAGGTGACGAAGCTGCTGTTGCCCGTCGACAGGCCGTCGGAGACGGTGAGCCCGCGCTGGTTGTCCTCGTCGGTGACGTTCCTGGCGAACGCGTCCACTTCCCAGCGACCGTCGCTGCTCGTCCACAGCAGGCGCAGGTCCAGCGTGTAGAAGTCGTCGGCCTTGTGCCGCGGAATGTTCTGCACCCGGTAGTACACGTCGTCCTGCCAGTAGTAGTCGGCGCGGGCGGCGATCGTACCCGCTGCGCCGAGCGGCACGTCGTACTGCGCGGACAGGGCGAACGTGGACTCCGGCGCGCGGTTGAGGGTGTCGCCGGCCAGGTCGATGGTCGGGGAGAACTGGTACTCGTCGAACTCGGCGTCGAGGAACGTGACGTTGGCCTGCAGCGTCAGGTTGTCGGTCGGCAGCAGCGTGCTCTCGATCTCGATGCCCTGAATGGTGGCCTTGGCCGCGTTGTCGGTCGTGAACGAGGTGAACAGCAGGAAGTTGACCTGCAGGTCCTGATAGTCGTTGTAGAACGCGGCGTCGTTGACCTGGGCGCGCTGATCCCAGAACTGGGTCTTGAGGCCGAGTTCCACGGAATCCACGGTCTCCGGATCGTAGGTATCGAACTGGCCGATGGAGAAGCCGCCGCCCTTGTAGCCCCGGGACAGATTCAGATAGGCCATGACGTCGTCCTGAATGAACCAGTCGAGCCCGAGCTTGCCGGAGAATTCGTCCCAGGACTCGTTGCTGCTTCCGGCCAGATTGACGCCGAACGCCGGGATCATCTGGAACTCGTCGATGGATTTGTCGTCCTGGGTCCAGCGCAGGCCGCCGACGACGCGGATCGGCATGTCGCCGACTTCACGGAAGTCGTAGCTGGCCTGACCGTAGAGCGCCGTCGATCGGGTGTCGAGCTTGCCGCCGTTCATGAACACGAAGCCGGCGATGGAGCTGTCCTCGAAGTAGTAGTCGGTGCTGAGTTCCTCGTCGAAGAAGAACGCGCCCAGAATCCAGTCCCAGGGCCCCTCGCCGGTGGAGATCAGCTGCAGCTCCTGGGTGAACTGGTCTGTTTCCATGTCCCAGGTCTGGAACTGCACCGGGTTGTTCGACATGTCGATGTCTGCGCTCTGGTACCACTCGTTTTCGATGTAGCCGGTGATGGAGACGAGCTGTACGCCTGCGAAGTCCCAGGTGAAGCGTGCCGAGGCGAAAGTGTTCTCCAGGTCGAGCTTCTCCGGGTAATCCTTGGCGACCTTGCGCGGGTCGGTGGGATTCGGGATCGCGCCGTCGTACACGAACAGCACGAACCCGGGTGCCAGTTGGACCGGCTCGAAGGGCTCGCGACGCTTCTGCGATTGCCGGCCTTCGTTCTCGAACCGCTGTGCCGTCAGCACCAGCTCTCCCGCGTCGGCGATGTCGAACTTGAGCTTGCCGCGCACGGAGGTGTAGTCGGTCTGGTCGCCGTCCTTTCCCGCGAGGTTCTTCTGGTATCCGTCGTTCTCGTCGGAGGCGAAGGACAGACGGCCGGAAACGCCCTCGGTGATGCCGCCACCCACCGCGCCGCGGACCTGCAGCCGGTCGTAGTTGCCGGCGGTCACGTCCAGGGTGGCATCGAACGCCTCGGAGGGGTCGCGGGTGATGACGTTGATGGAGCCGCCGGTGGTGTTTCTTCCGTAGAGGGTGCCCTGGGGACCGCGCAGCACCTCGATGCGCTCCAGATCCCAGAGGTCGCCGGGCATCGCCGACGGCTGGCCGACGTAAACGCCGTCGACGTGGTAGGCGACGCCGGGATCGAAGCCCGCGACCAGCTGATCGGAGCCGATGGCACGTATGTAGGCGTAGGTCACCGGCGACTGCGAGTTGTGACTGATCACCAGGTTCGGTGCCGAGAACTGCAAGTCCTCGATGTTGCCGATCCCGCGCAGCGCGAGCGCCTCGGAATCGTAGGCGGTAATGGCGACGGCGGTCTCCTGCACGGTGCCGGCGCGCTTTTCCGCGGTCACCAGAACTTCTTCGATGATCCGGGACTCCGCCGCCAGCACGGTCGTGCAGTGCAGGCCCGTCGCAAGCGCGACCATCACCCCGGCCGTAGCGTGGAGCACCCTGGCGACGGACGCTGCCGGATCGGATCGCGTGCGCGAATGCTGGTCGGACATTGGCTCTCTCCCCTCAAGATTGCTAGCAGCCGATTGCGTAACAGACGTTACATAACATACGTTATGGCAATTGCATTGGCAACGACGTTCAGCGCCGGTAGAGTCGCTCCAGATAACCATTCACCATGGCAGTGAGCGTTCTGGCGGGTACTCTGCCGTTCGACATCAGGTACTGCACGCCGATGCCGTCGATCATGGCAACGATCGTGCGGGCTTCTTCCGTCAGATTCAGCGTGTCAGGCAGCTCGCCGCAGTCCACGGACTGCTCCAGCACGACTTCGATCCGACCGAGCCACTCACGGTAGCGGGCCCGCTCCTCGCGGCGCATCTCCTGGCTCGATTCCGACCGGTACCACATGGCCAGCCAGACTCGCCAGCGGTCCCCGGCACCGCGGTTGCTGGGAAGCGCCTCGAGCATCAGTTGCAGCAATGCTGAACGACCGGACTTCTCGCTCTGAGCAGATTCCATGTTCGCGCGGACTTCGTCGCCGAAGCGGGTGAGCGCCTGCTTGATGAGTTCGTCCTTGTCGCCGAAGTAGTGAACCAGCGCGCCGGTGGTGTAGCCGGCTTTCTTGGCTACTGCGCGCACCGTCGTGCCGGCCAGGCCCTTTTCGAGAATGGTCTCGTAGGCGGCGTCGACGAAATCGCGTCGGCGTTGTTCGTGGTCTACTACCTTCGGCATCCGAGGTCCGCTCAGAGAATCGCGATTGGGTTCAGCGGCGAGCCGGTCGCCCCGGGAATGTTCAGGGGCGCGAGCGTGGTCAGGAATTCCCAGCGTCCCTCACGGGCGCACGCGTCGGCCAGCGCCTGGGTATCCAGCGCGTGCATGAGCGTCATGCCCATGCCGCAGATGCCGAGATAGTGAATGGGAATCGGCCAGCCTTCACAGTCCCAGTTGGGCTGCGGATCGTTCATGTAGTCGCTGCCGAGGACGGCGACGCCGCGCTGGTGCAGCCAGCGGGCGCACTCCGGATGCAGTCCGGGCATGCCGGTCTGGTTGGGGTCGGTGTGCCCCTCCCGGGCAACGCGACGCTGGCGCCCCTTGTGAACGAACAGCACGTCTCCCGGACTCACCTCGAGGCCGGCGGTCGCTTCCGCCCTGCTGAGATCCTCGGCTCTGATGCGGTAGAAACCGTCGAGAAACTCCACCCCGAGAAGCCGCGGCAGATCGAGGAGCACGCCGCGGGTCACGATCCCGTTGGCCATGGGCTTGATGTCGTTGCGTCGTGCGCCCGTGCTCCGGACCTCCGAGGCGGGGTAGCCGTTGTACATCCTGGAGCGCACGAAGACGTGACAGAGCGCGTCGATGTGCGAGCAGGCGATGCCGTGGTGCTGCACGCCGATGTAGTCGAGCGCCACGGAAAGCCCAGGCACCCCCGGGTAGTCGGCGTCGTCACCGCCTCGCAGCATGTGGTGTTCGGCGGGCCACGGATTGTGCGGTCCCGGGTCGACCGGCCAGGGATTGCCGATGCCGAGGCTGATGCCGCTGCGTACCAGCTTCGCCGCCTCGAGACGCTTCTGGGTCGTGACGAAGTTCAGCGCCCCGAGCTGGTCGTCGTCGCCCCAGCGCCCCCAGTTGCAGACCTCCTGCCAGATGCTTTCGCAGAGATCCGGAGTTATGTCCTGTGTCATAGCGGAGGCTCCCTCAGGGTCCTGGATCAGCTCGGATCGAACTCCGGAATCAACTCGGCGCCGATCAGTCGGATGCAGTTCATCACTCTGGCGTGGGGAATTTCACCCATCTGGACCAGGCACATCAACCGGTCCATGCCGATCTCCTGGAACTTGCGCATCTTTGCCCGGCAGGTGGCGAGATCGCCGATCACCACGGAATCGAGATGGCGGATGGTTTCGAAGATCTCTTCGTTGCTGATTTCCTCGCCGGCGAACTCGCGCTTCATCAGGCTGACGACCGGGTTGCTGTCGCTCGTGTCGTTCGGGTCCGGGGCTTCCGGCGCCTTCAGAGCAGCCGTGGACGGCGCCGAGCGAGGGTCGGTCTGACCGCGGATCGCCTGATAGAAGATCTGGCGCGGCACGTTGAATACCCGGGGAGCCGAACTCACGTACCAGAGTGCGGATCGCGGCGCTCCGCTGGCAATCGCGGCTTTGGTGCTCTTCGCGACGTGGACGAAGGTGAACACACCGGCCTGGTTGTTGACCGTTCCTCCCGGTGGCGGTTCGTAGCCTGCGATCGCCCGCCGGTAGCCGGTCACCATCGAGTGCAGTGCGTCGAGGGGAGCGAACAGGGTGGTCGCCAGCACTCCCACGCCCATGCTGCCCGCGCGCTCGAACGACGGAGGACTGGAGACCGTGTGCCACAGAGGGGGGTGCGGTTGCTGAACGGGTTTCGGCAGCACGTTGCGGTTCGCAACCTGCCAGCGGTCGCTGTTCCAGCACAACGGCCTGTCGCTCCATGCCAAAGGCAGCAGGCGGGTGAGCTCCACCAGATCCGCGGCGGCGGACTCCTCGCTGACGTTGAACGTTTCCCATTCCTTGCCGCCCGATTTGGCGAGTCCGACCTCGATCCTGCCGTTGCTCAGATTGTCCAGCAGGGCAGCGCGTTCCGCTGCCCGCAACGGATGGTTGATGGCAAAGGGAGCGAGAATTCCGGCGTGACCGACCCGCAGCCGTTTCGTGTTCAACGCGATGGCTTCGAGCAGCATCTCCGGGCAGGAGCTGTAGCTGAAGTCCTCGGTGCAGTGGTGCTCCACCTGCCACCAGCAGCGAAAGCCGGCTTTGTCCGCCGCCTTCGCCTGCTTCAGCGTCTCGTCCAGCAGTTGCGGGAAGCCGCCGTTGTGGTCGCAGTCCCGCTTCTGGACTTCAGTGAATATATCCAGCTTCATCCCGGCCCTCCCAAAACATAACACCCGTTATATTATGGGGGCGTCCGATCGAAAGCAATCAGTGTCCGATTCCTGTTTCGTTCACGGTAGGATGCGAAGCGACAGGATGGCGGCTTGCGAGTCGATCGACGGGAGAGACATGGCAGTGGAACTACCGACTGCGGAAACCTGGGCGGAAATCTGCCGGGCCGACGGCGAGTTCGCGCTCGCGGCGCGGCACTGGAACGGCGGCATCCACCTGCGCATTGGCGAGGCGCAGCTCGCGCTGAGAGTCTCGGACGGCGTGGCCTCGGCCGGCGAGGCGGACCGGGGCGTCATCGAGATCGCGGCCGAAGACGCCGTCTGGCAACGAATCCTCGAAGCGACCCCGCCACGCTTTCACAACGACGTCATGGCGAACCTGTCCACGGGCATGGGTCTGTCCCGCTCGGGCGATCCGCTGGTCGGTGCGCAGTACTACGCCGCGGCGGCGCGCGCGATCGAACTGCTCCGGAAAGGACACAGCGACGGGCCGGCGTTGCCCTTGGAGGGCGGCGGGCGGACGTTCGACGCGCCGGTGGGACGTTATGTGCATCTCGACCTGCTGGGGCAGGACCATCGGGTCTACTTCGAGGAGGCAGGCAGCGGCATTCCGCTGCTGCTGCAGCACACGGCGGGCTGTCACGGCAGCCAGTGGCGACACCTGTTCGAGGTCCCGGAAATCACCAGCCGATTCCGCCTGATCGCCTACGATCTGCCGTACCACGGCAAGTCGCTGCCGCCGGTCGGCGCGCCGTGGTGGGCGGAGCGCTACGATCTGAAAGGCGAATTCCTGCGCCGCGTACCGCTGGCGCTCGGCGAGGTGCTTAAGCTGGAGGACCCGGTGTTCGTGGGTTGCTCGGTCGGCGGGCTGCTGGCGCTGGATCTGGCGCACAAACACGCCGACCGGTTTCGCGCCGTGATTTCCGTGGAAGGCGCGCTCAAGATCGAGGGCAGTCAGGCGGACATGCAGGAGCTTTGGCACCCGCAGGTGAGCAACGAATACAAAGCGCGGCTGATGGAAGGGCTGATGTCGCCAAGCTCGCCCAAGGCCTATCGCAAGGAAACCAGCTTCGTCTACGCCAGCGGCTGGCCACCGGCGTTTCTCGGCGACCTGCATTACTACGTCGAAGACTTCGACCTGCGGCCGGTGGCGGCAGAGATCGACACGGCGGAGGTGGGCGTGCACATCCTCTCGGGGGAGTACGACTGGAGCGGCAAATCGGAGCTGGGGCGCGAGGCCCACGAAGCCATTGCCGGGTCCACCTGGACCGAGATGAAAGGGGTGGGGCATTTCCCGATGTCGGAGAACCCCGATGCCTTCGTCGGCCACCTCCTGCCGGTGCTCGAACAGATTGCGGCGCAACGAACACGCCGGGCCGAGATCTGACGCGATGCGCTGGCCTGAGCCGGCCCACTAGAAGAGTGAGAATCGCCGCCCTCGGGGCTCGGGTATCCTGTGTGCGTCGGGGAGCCGGCAGATCCGGTCCATCCGCGTGACGCTGCCGTCGGCGTACTCCCAGATCAGTTGTTCGCCGTTCAGGTAGCGCCGCACCACCACCGGGCCCCAACCGAAGACGTGGAAGTCGAGTACCCCGTCGTTCCAGATCATGCTGGCCGAGGTCCGCGGGCAGTACTCGCGATCACCGATCGTGAACAGCACGGTGCCCTCGGTGTCGTTCGTGTTCAGTCCGGCGCTGCTGTTCGGGCCATAGTCGTGGATGATGCCGCTGCTGGTGACGACCGTGCGTGAGCCGCACTGCTCTACGCGCTCCACGTGCCCGACCCGGCCCTCCACGCCCAGCCACAGACCGCGGATGTCGGCTGCGCCTTCGGGCAGGGGTTCGGTGCACTCGGCGAGGATCGGCAGGGGAAAGTGGGCGTAGCGGCAGCCGGGCGTGTTGCCCTTGGCGATCTCGACCGCCCGTTTGCCGCTGTCATCCAGCTCCGGCAGGTCACAGTAGTCGATGCGGCTGCCGTCGCCGGCGAGGGTGGCTGGATCGGTCGAGAGCGGCGGGCGTGCGGAGCAGAAGGCGAGCCAGAAAAGGGCCAGCAACACGAGGGCCAGCACGCACAGGGCCCGGAGGATCCATATGATGACTCGTGCCGGCAAGACCTGCCTCTCCCGTGACGACGGGCAACGCTATCAGCTTGTCCGAGTTAATGTACAGCATTAGAGTGGGCGAACTGCGGGGCGGAAACGAACATGTCGGACGTCTACACGCTCTACGGCTCCTACGCTTCGTACTACACGGCCAAGGTACGCAGCGATCTGCGCAAGAAGGGCATTCCGTTCGTGGAGCGGCTGCCGAGCGATCCCATGTTCCGCAACCGCGTGCGGCCGGCCTCGGGCAGTCACCGCATTCCGCAGCTGCTGACGCCGCAGGGCGAGGTCGTTCAGGACAGCGTCGCCATCGTCGACCACCTGGAGCGCCGATTTCCCGAACTGCCTGCGTTTCCCGGGAGTCCGCGGCAGCGTACCTTCGTGCACCTGATGGAGCTGCTCGCCAGTGAAGGGCTGGTCAGGCTGGCCTGGCTGCACCGCTGGCTGTTCGAAGAAAACCAGCGCTTCGTGAAGATGGACTTCGGCCGCTCGTTCAAGCCGCAGGGCAGCGACGACGAGCTGTGGAAATACGGCAGCCTGATCGCCGAGCGCATGATGAGCTACGGCCTGCCGGAGTCCACCGAGGCGCTCCGGCAGGCGCTGGACGAAAAGTACCTCGAGCTGCTCGGCCTGTTCGAGGCGCATCTGATCGAGCATCCGTATTTCCTCGGCGGGCATCCGTCCGCCGCCGACTACGCCATCATGGGCGCCCTGCACGCGCATCTGGGGCGGGACCCGGCGGGGCTGCGGATGATGCAGAACCACGCGCCGCGAACGTTCCGCTGGGTCGAACACATGATCGTGCCGGAGGTGCAGTCGCCGGAATTCTTCAGCCGGCCCGTCGAGTACCTTGCCGACGACGCGGTGCCTGAGACCGCCCTCGGCATTCTCGCTTTCATTGCCCGGGAGTACGGCGAGCCGTTCGTGCTCGGGGCGCTCGCGTTCAATCAGGCGATGGCACGCGTCGATGCCAAGGCCGGCTACGAGCTGAGTCCGGATCAGGACCAGCCAATCCTGGCGGAAGAACGGGTCACAGTCGACGGCGTGGAGCAGGCGACCCGGGCGAATCTTCATGCGGTGTGGCTGTCTCAGCGTGCCCGCGGCTGGTTTCAGTCCCGGCCGGCGGAGGCCCGCTCCGGCATCGAGGCCATGCTCGGCCCGGGCGTGGCCAGCAATCTGCTCAACGTGCCGTTGACTCACACCATCGAGCGCGTGAACAACAGACTGGTGATCGCATGACGGTCTGCCGCCAAGCGGAGTCCAGGCTGGCGGACGCGGGCTGGCTCAGTTCCGGTCGAGTTCGGCGGCGAGCGCTGCGGTCTCGGCGGACACCGGCGCGCTGAGCAATCCGACCAGCGCGTCGATCAGACTGTGCAGGAAGAGCTCGGCCGGTCTGCCTCGGAACGCGCTCCTCTGCCGGGCCTGATGGTACATGGAGGCTGCGCAGAGCCGCACGGCGGTCTCCATCCGGCGCCGATAGGCGCCCGGATCCAGGTGCGGCAGCGCGCCCTTGAGGAGCAGCGCAAGCTGGTGTCCGCTGGGCCCGCCGCCACCGCCGTGTCGCGCCACCCGGGACAACGCCGAGGTTTCCGCGAGCGCCAGTTCGTGGCCGAAGGCTTTGACGTAGCGGCGGAAGCCGACGTCCGATCGGGCGATCTGAAAGGTCGGTTCCACCATCAGCGCGCAGAGCTGGCGCAGGGTAGGCTCGGGCGTGCGCGGCAGCAGGGTGCCCAGCATCTCGCTGCGGCGCGCCTGCACCTGCTTCGCTCGCTCGTCGTGGATGGCCGCGATCAGCCCGGTGAGGTTGTTGAAGTGGTACTGCAGCGCGGACTCGTTCTTCTGGCCCGCGGCTGCGACGATGTCGCGAATCGACACGTCCTCGATACCGCGCTCGGCGATGCATTTTTCCGCGGCGCGCATGAGCGCTGCCTGGGTCGCTGCGCTGCGGGTCCGGCGGCTGTCGACCTTGTCCACGTGGACCGGAACGCCTACCGCCACGCTCAGCCGAACACCGTGGCCAGGTCGTGCCGGTGGAGCCAGTCGCGGATCCTGGCCTGTACCGGCTCGTCCAGTTCGGCGATCCGCTCGACCACCATCTGCCGCGATCGCTCGGGGTAGGGCCGCGCGAGGAAGCTCACGTCCTCGCCGTAGATGTCGGCGTGAAACGCTTTGGCGCCGGCGTCCTGAGCGGCGCGGTTGCCCAGCGCGTGGCGGGCGTAGGTGGTCACCATTTCGCCCAGCACGGCACGCGCGAACCCGGTGGTTTCGGGGAAGGGCGCCAGGAAACCGCCGCCATCCCAGCGATCGGCCCGGGTCTCTGCCCACTCGACGACGGTGGGGTAGTTGGCGGTCACCTTCTTCGGGTCAGGGTCCATGTTGGTGTGGGCCCGCAAGCCGCCGAGCACGATGCAGTCGACGGCGGTGGGCCGATCGCCGAGCAGGAATGCCGTCTGGCGGAGCTGCGCTTCGGCGGCGGCGAGCACGCGCTCGTACTCCGACTCGGCGGCCCGTCGCTGCTGCTCGGAGTCCGTACCGGTCGCGCGGCAGGCCCGGGGCCCCCAGTCGAGCACGCGCTCGGCGATGCGGTCGTCGCCGCCGGCCATGCGCAGAGCGGCGAACTTCGCGCTCTCCGGGTAGTGCCAGCGGTAGTGCACCATGACCCGGGCGATCCATTCGTCGAAATGCTCCTCGAGCACGTGAACCAGCACGCCGAGTTCCCCGGGCGGAAACATCGCCCGCGCAGGGAAGCGTGCGTCGAGCATGCGGATCAGCGGCGTGGTGTCCGCGATCATCCAGTTCTCCGGGGTGTGCAGCACGGGCACCTGATGGGTCGCGGCGCGGGCTTCGATGAGTTCGGCATTACTCGAGTTCTTGTCTACCCGGCGGAAGTCGGCGCCGTAGAAGATCATTGCGGATTCGAGCTTGCGTGTGAACAGGCTGAGCTCGCCGCCGTAGATCGTGTACTGGCTCACCTCTGAGATCCCTCCGCCGCGCCCGTCGGGAACGCTCGCTACAATAATGAGGAACATTATAAGCAATGCGGTCGGTTCGTGGCAGCCGAACATGATGTCGAGCTGCCGGTACAGGTTCAGTGTGACTCGGTGTCAGACTGCAGATCTTCAGATTGACGACCTCTGGATTGGGCGAGGGCAATGGTTTTGGTGTCTCTGGGCTGGTCCTGTCTGCTCATCGGACTTATGCTCGAACCTGCCTCGGAGGGAGAGCGGCAATGATCAGAAACGTGTGCGTTGCATCATTCATTGCAGCCTCACTATTCGTCTCGGGCTGCGGAGAGCGTCCGCGGGAGGAGGCTGATGCGACCACGGACGCCGACGCTTCGACAGCGGTCCCGGCGGGCGAGAGTGTGTCCGAGTCGGCGCTGCTTCCCTTGCCGGCGTTGTCGAGCTGTGGTGAGAACCCTGTCCATCCGGAACTGCCAGAACGCTGGCGGATGCAGGCGCTGCTCCATCCTTTCCACGAGACGGCGCGGCTGGCTGCCTCAGATACCTACTTCGACGCCGGTGCCCGCGCCATCTACCACTCGCTGCAGTGGCAGGACGGAACGCAGGGGGCCTGGCTCGTCACCGAGGAGGCGACCTATGCGGTGACGACGACCGCTGCAGGTCCGGAAAGCTGTGTCGAGGTGAGCACCAGACTGCGTCCGCCCGGCAGGGACTGGCTTGACGATTCGGCTCGATGTGCCGGCGAGTCCCGGGTGCAGGGCATCAACGCGCAGTGGTGGAAGACGCGGGTGGAGCCGGAAGCGAACCAGCAGCCGCCAACGACCTGGTTCTGGTTCGATATGAACGGACGTCCGTGGCGAACGATGTTTGCCAAGCCGTCCTTTGAATTCGGCGTTCTAGGACTGTTTTCCTTCAACCTCTTCCAGCAGTTTCACGCGGTTGACGAGACACCGATTCCGCAGGCCATAGCGGCCTGCAAAGACGTGCCGTCGGCGCCGTTGACGATCGACAGCGGCACGGATCTCTATGCGCACGACGTCGCGGAAAGCCGCAGAAGTCCCGACTGGCCGGCCGTTCCCCAGATTAGCGGATTGAACTTCGAGTGCTCCGTCGATGCATTGCCGGAGTTCCAGCCGAGCTTTCAGATGACCACGTTCATGTCCTCCGTCGCCTATCAGTACGATCCCCTGCCAACGCGAGTCTTCTATCGATACGACGATGACGTCCGGTCTATGAGAACGAGGATGTACAACAGCGGTCAGAAGGTCATCGAGGGGTCGGACATCAATGCTGATGCGCTGCTGATCGGCGGTGACGGCTATCTGGTTCAACCACAGCAATGCCAGCAGGTCCTCCCCGGTATACCGGTTCCGAACTGGCAGACGGTCGACGACTGCCGATGTCGGGCTCGCGTGTCCAACGATCCGGCGTGGAGTCAATTCGATGATCAGCTGGTCATTCAGTGTCCGCTGGAGGACGAACGCGTGTTCTGGATGTGGTACACGCCGGCTGGCCATCCGATCGTTTTCATGGAGACCGGAGCGCCGGTAGGAGAGGGGACCAGTCTGGCGCTCGCCGATTATATCGGCTACGAGGCGCCGACCGTGGTGCCGTCGGGTACGTTCGACGTGCCGAATTCCTGTGAAGCGCCGACAACCTCCGGCTACGCGAGAGTGACGGCTCATTCCGGAGGCGGCGACAGGAACTGCCACCGCTGTCACGAGCCGCTGGAAGCCGCCTCGGGCGGTGGCTGAGGCGCGACGGCTAGAGGTCGAGCTTGATCTGTTCGCCGAGACTGGCGCCGTCAATCAGCTTCAGTTTCTTGTACTTCGTACTGTAGCGCTCCGGCGAGTAGTAGTTCGGCGGATGCTTGTCCGACTGGATTCCCATCTGCATGTAAGTTGCAGCGACCAGTTGTGAGCAGAAGAACGTCTCGTCGCCGGAGTCTCGGCCCAGTTGGCCTTCGACGTAGTTCAGCACGAACTGCTTCACCTTCGGGAACCGCCGTCCCGTGACCGTCCGCTGAAACGCTTCTACCGCGTCGAGCATTTCCGGCGTGCGCTCCACCTCAAGTCGCCGGATGTAGCAATCGGGTCCGGCCGTCTTGCTCGATACGAACTCGACGAATGGAGCCAGCCCCACGCCTCCTGTCGGTTCCCAGGACTGCCATAACTGCAACTCGCCTCCCGCAGCTCGGTAGGCCATACCCATGTGGGAGAAGTCGCTCTCGGTCACCTCTTCGATGAGTCGGTCGGTCCACTCGGTGCCGTGGAACAGCACGATGTCTCCTGTCTGCAGGTCGGGTGCCAATGCTTGCAGTTTCATCTGGCGCGTCCTCTGTGTATAAGCGAGTTCCGATTGGCGGCCAAACAGGCTGTTCGGCATGTTCGCACGAATACGGTTCGCCTTGCAGTGGCTGGCGCAACTCCCCCCGATCACCCGAACAGTACTCCTGGCGGCGCCGCCGGTGTGGTTGGTCTGCTTCGCGCTCCATGTGGATAGCGTGATCAACGATCGTTTCGGCCTGATCGGGATCTACGTGAACGGTGCCTCCGGGGCTGAAGCGTACCCGACGTTTGACGGGTATGTGCCCGGCGGCGCCGATGGGGTCGAGGTACAGGCGCTCAGTCAGGGAGACGAGCTCCTCGAGGTCGGCGGTCGCGACCTCAGAGGCCGAGGCGTGTTCGCAACGGTGATTCTTGCGCAGGGAGAGTGGCAGAACGACCGACTGCCGGAACTGACTGCGCGCCGTGGCGATGAGACTCTCACGGCCGAACTGCCGGTCGTTTCCATGCCGGTTCCGTCGTGGTGGCCCAGCCTGTTCTCGCTGAGCTTTGCCGTCGTCGGCCTGATCGTGGTCGTGCGCGCGCCTCAGTCGCGTTCGGCACGAATCACTTTTCTCGCGTTCATGTCCTGGAGTTTCTCCTGGCTGATATTCATAGGCGGCTCGGCGAGCCAGGCGGCGGCCGGGATCCTGGTGTACGGTGCCTCCATGCTGTTCGCCGGCCCGCTTCTGCTGCAGGCGGCCATGGCACTTCCGGAGCAGGCGCTGGGCCAATGGCGGCTGATGTTCTACCTGCCGTGGATCTTTGCAATCATGTCGCCGGTCGCGATCAGCGCGTTCGTTGGCGCCCCATTGTCCGCAGAGTTCGCACGGGTTGCGCATCCTGCGCTCCAGGTCGCGGTGTACTGCGGCGTGCTGGCGGCTCTCGCGGCCAACTATTTCTCCTCGGACCCGGTGGGTCGGCGCCAGGTGCGCTGGGTGCTGTTCGGGTTCTTTGCCGCCATGATTCCCGCCGCCGTCGTGACCGGGGTCGTTGCCGCTTATCCCCAGCAGTTTCTCCTCTACACATTGAGCGGGATCGGATTCCCGCTCATACCCGTGGGGTTCCTGATCGCCATCGTCTGGTACGACCTGTTCGACGTGAATCGACTGATCAGCAACGCGGCATCGTACACGCTGCTCTCGGTTGCGGTGATCGCCGGGATGCTGATGGTCGTGCCGAGATTTGCGGAAGCCGTTTCTGCTGTGGTCGGGCTCGATTCGACGCTGGGCGAGATCGCGTTGTCGGTCATGCTGGTTGGCGCGGCGCTCCCCGCCCACCGGCGGTTGAGACCGAAGATCGACCAGTGGTTCTTTCCCGAGCGCCATGCTCTCGAGCATGCCGTTCGCGGGCTGATCGACGACCTGCAGCACTCTGAGACGGCGGACGCGCTGTTGACGGAGTGCGGCTCCCGATTGAGCCAGATCGGCAGCGTCGCCTGCGTCGTGTTCGCACGGACCGGGGATGCGCTGGGTGCGGTTTATGTCGATGGCAGCGGTGTTCCGCTTACGCTCGATCTGAGCGGGCCCGCGTCGGAGCTGTTGCAGCGCGGAAATCGAGCCGTCGAAGTTCCTGCATTGCTGGCGGATGCTGCCGTCAGCAGTGAGATTTCGGAGCGAGACAGAGCGCGGTTGCAGGCGCTGGGGTCCGGCGTGCTCCTGCCTGTGAGGGGTCAGGGCGAACTGGCCGCTTTGATCTTCGTCGGTGCCAAGAGTTCTGGAGACGTTTACACACAGGCGGAGCTGACCCTGCTCGGCGCCGCGGCCCATGAGCTGGCGAGCGAACTTCAGCAGTTCAGGACTGCGGAACTCGTCGCGCAGGCAAACGTGATGCAGCAGCGCATGCGGCGGTACGTGCCGGGCGCCATCGCCAGGCAGCTGGAATCCGGGGAAGAAATGGAGGAGGGACCCCGCGACGTATCGATACTGTTCGTCGACATACGAGGCTACACCAGTATCTCCGAGAGCCTCAGTGCGAAGCAGGTCTTTTCGACGGTGAACAGCTACACCGAATGTGTCTCCAACGTGGTGGAGGCTCACGGCGGTACGATCGTGGAGTTCAACGGTGATGGGCTCATGACCGTTTTCGGGGCGCCAGCAGAGCTCGCAGAGAAGGAAACGGCGGCAGTCGACGCTGCATACGCCATCGTCCAGAGACTCAAGCAGATGGTCGTGCCGCAGCGTGCCGGGAATGCAGACGGAGGCCGGCTCCAGGTTGGCATCGGGATAGCAACCGGAAGTGCGTTCGTGGGCAATATCCGTGCCGTGGACCGCTACATCTGGTCGGCGATAGGCAATACGACCAATCTGGCGGCGCGGCTGCAGTCACTGACGCGCGACCTGGGCGCAACGATCATCATCGACAAGAGAACGCATTCGCAGGCGGGCTCGCGGGCTGTAGACTTCAAGGGTCACGGCGCGATTTCCATTCGAGGTCGCTCGGACACGATAGAAGTGTACTCTGTGCAGGTCTGAGCCATCTGCATCTCCGGGCAGCTCTGAGAACCGCAACACGACCGAGGCGCACCGATGTCCAACGACGAGACCGCTTACGGACCACTGAAGACCTTTATCGGTGTGTGGACCGGCACAGGCATCGATACGGTGCCTGACGAGAGTGGCCGGCCGGTCAGCACGGGATTCTTCCAGAAGCTGGAATTCGCTGCCGGCCCGATCCTCACGTACGGGAAGCAGACGGTTCGTGCTTTGCGGTATGCGTGCGAAGATCTCGCGACTGATGACGCGGCGCACCCGTCGACGTTCTTTCCTGTCTACGAGGAGAACGGCTACTTCGTCTGGGTAGAGGAGCAGCGCCGCGTGGTTCTGCAGGTTTCGAACCCCAGAGGGCTATCCGCGCTCGCCGTTGGCTCTGTCGACGCCGAAGGCGTGCTCAGAGTCTCGACGGAGGGTGCGTCGGGCGAACGTGGCATACTGGTCTCCGGCTATTTTGCGCAGTTTTCCGACATCACAGGATACGAGGCCGAGCTGTCTCTTCAGGAACCGGGTACGCTGCACTACAGTAACTGCACTCGTCTCCGGTTGCCCGACGGGAAGCCGTTCCGGCAAACGGACGTCTCGACTCTGCGGCGCTATTCCGGTATGCAGTAGCAGGAAGCACGGGCACTGGTTCGCGGCAGCCGAACATCCCGAGGCGGGTGGTCCGGATCAGGCGCAATCTCCCAGGGGCCGCGGCGTTCGAATCGCGCTATGCTGGCGTCCGTCTCCGGTGGGTATCGATAGCAATCCTTTTATGGACCACGCGGCTCGGGCAGCTTCCCTTCCGCTGGCTGACATCGACGTCAGCGATCCCGTGCTCTACGAGCAGGACGCCTGGCGTCCGTACTTCGAACGGCTGCGCGCCGAAGACCCGGTGCACTTCCTGGCGGACAGCCCGTTCGGCGCTTTCTGGTCGATCACCCGTTTCGACGACTGCCGCGCGATCGATGCCGACCACGAGGCGTTTTCGGCGCAGCCGGTCATCACCATCGGCGACCCGGCGCCCGCGGACCGCCCGCCGCCGGACATGTTCATTCAGATGGATCCGCCGCGCCACGGCCCGCGCCGCCATACGGTGCAGCCGGCGGTGGCGCCGAGAAACCTCGCCAATCTCGAGCCGCTGATCCGCCGGCGCGCGGCGGAGATCCTCGATTCGCTGCCGGTCGGTGAGACCTTCGACTGGGTGTCCAGGGTTTCGATCAACCTGACCAGCCGGATGCTCGCGACGCTGTTCGACTTTCCCCAGGAGCAGCGGGCGAAGCTCATCCACTGGTCGGACGTGTTCACGGATGACCCGCGCACCGGCGCTTCGAAGTTCACCGCCCGGGAACGCAGCCAGGGCACCCGGGAGTGCATGGAAACCTTTGCCCGCCTGTTCGCCGAGCGGCGCGTGCAGCCGGGCGACGGCCGCTTCGACCTGATCAGCATGCTGGCGCACGGGCCTGAGACCGCCGATCTCGTCGAACGCCCGGAAGAACTGCTCGGCACCCTGATTCTGCTGATCGTGGGCGGCAACGACACCACCCGGAACTCCATCTCCGGTGGCGTGCTGGCGTTGAATCAGTACCCGGACGAGTACGCCAGACTGCGAGCGGACCACGGTCTGGTGGCCAGCATGGTGCCGGAGATCATCCGCTGGCAGTCACCGGTGCTGCACATCCGCCGGACGGCGGCGCGGGACGTCGAGTTCCGTGGCAAGACGATCCGCAGGGGTGACAAGGTCATCATGTGGTACGTCTCGGGCAATCGAGACAGCAGCGTCATCGAGCGCGCCGACGATTTCGTCATCGACCGGGAAAACCCGCGCCATCACCTGGCGTTCGGCTTCGGCATCCACCGCTGCATGGGCAACCGCCTCGCCGAGATGCAGCTACGCGTGCTCTGGGAAGAGATCCTCGAGCGGTTTTCCCGGGTCGAGGTGGTCGGCACGCCGAAGCGGCTCCGCTCGAACCTCATCCGCGGCATCCTCGACCTGCCGGTGCGGGTTCACGCCTGATCTACGGCCGGATCGGCCGCGGCGGCCTGCTCTGAGGCAGGTTCCCCACGCTCTTCCGCGGCTTCCGGAATGATCAGCAGGGGCCGGGTCGAACGTTCCACGGTGGCGCGGGCTTCGTCAGGGGAAAAGAGGCGTTGCAGCAGGGACTTCTGCCTGGCGCCCATGACGATCAGATCGGCGTCGCAGGCCGCGGCGGCTTCGAGAATACCTTGGTTTATCTGCTCGCCGGTCACCACCCGGGTGCGAACGGCGAGCCCGGTGCGTACCAGCTCGCGCGCTACCCCGGCGAGCGGATCGACCGCCTCGTCGCGAAGCGCTTCCACCGTCTGCTGAAGCTGTTCCGGCGGAACCAGACGCTGACGGAATCGAGCCAGGGTCTCCTCGGGCACCATGGAAACGAACACCAGCCACACTTCGGCCTCGGACCACAGCGCCAGCTGCTGGACGTAGGCGACGCTCAGCGGATTGACCCGGGAGGGATCACAGGCCCAGAGAATGCGCCGGATCAATGGCAGGTCTGTCACGTCGGGCTCCTCGCAACCGGGTGCGCACGGCCAGCGCGCGACCAGAGTGAATCGAACAGACGCGCGCCACCATAGACGGTGGCGGCGCAGACGAATCCGGGCAGAATCTCGTACACCGCGGCCTGCAGGCCGAGGAGGCGCCAGCCCACCACGCCGGCAAGCCCGGCCAGGATCATGCCGAAGGCCGCAGGATAGCCGAGGGGCCAGCCCAGGACCCGTACCGCCAGTGGCGGGCCCAGGGTGGCGCCGAGCCCGGACCAGGCGAGAATGACCAGGTCGAAGACGTTGGCGGGCGCGGCGATGGCGATGAACACCACGCCCACGGTCACCAGCGCGGTGCCGATCTTCGTGCGCACGTAGGACTGCCCGAAGCGATGGAAGATGTCCTGGCTTACCGCGGCGGACGTGGACAGCAGCATCGAGTCCGCCGTGGACATGGCGGCCGCGACCACCGCGGCCAGCACGATCCCGACCCCGATGTCCGGCAGATAAGCCTGTGCCATCAGCGGCAGGGCCAGTTCCGGATCGACCAGAGTTGCAGTCCCGTCGAACAGGGCGCGGGCGTACAGGCCGACCAGCACGGTCATGGTCACGAACGGCAGATACCAGGCGAAGTAAACGCGCCTGGCCCGCGGGATCTGCTCGGGGCTCTGCAGGGCCAGGGTACGCACGACCAGGTGCGGCTGGCCGGCTACGCCCAGGCCGGCTGCGATCCAACCCAGCACGAACAGGGGCAGGCCGAAGCTCAGGCCGGAAGGGATCAGTGTGACCAGCGCCGGATCGATGCTGGCAAGGCTGTGCCACAGGGTGATGGGTCCGCCGACGTCGCTGACGCCGGCCGCCAGCAGGGCCAGCATGCCGAACAGCATGACGAACGACTGCGCGGCGTCGGTCCAGATCGAGGCCCGCAGCCCACCGGCGAAGGAGTACAACAGCACCACGGCCGCTCCGCCGATGACGCCGAGCCACTCGGGCCAGTGGAACACGACATTGAGCACTTTGCTGCCCGCCATGAGCTGCGCGGCGGCATAGACGGCCAGGAAGGCGATGATCAGAACCCCGGCCAGAATGCGCACGGACCCGCCGGCCCGTTCGCCGCGATGGGCGATCAGGGCCGGTACGGTGTTGACCGGATTCTTCTCCGAAAAGCGCCGCACGGCCGGGTGGATGGTGAACCAGGCCAGCAGGTCGCCGGTGAGCCAGCCGAATGCCAGCCAGGCCGATGAGATGCCCTCGACGAAGGTGAAGCCGATGAGGCCGATAAACATGTAGCCGGAATTGTTGGTGGCGACCGCGGACAGGCCGACGAGCCACGCCGGCACCTGGCTGCTGGCTGTGAGGTAATCGTCGACGCTGGCGGCCTTGCGCCGCATGGACAGGGCGCCAATGGCGACGAAACCCAGCATGACGAGCAGAAACGTCGTGGTTGCCGTGTCGAGCATGGGCGGCACCGTAGCACGACAGCGATTCCCGATTGTTTAGGGGGATACCACGATATCTGCGGACATCCGACGTCGGAGTCGGGGTCGACCCTGTAGTCCGGGCAGGCGTTGTTGTTAACATTGGACAATTTCCGCCGACCAGGTGTGACCGATGAGCCAAGTGAATTCCGACGACACGCGATCTCTGGCCGACATGCCGCTGATGGATCCGGCCACGCTGCGCTGCCCCTACCACTACGATGAGACCCTGCGTCGCGAAGACCCCGTACATCGCGATCCCCAGACCGGCGTGTTCGTCGTCTCCACCTACGATCTGGTGCGGGAGGCACACAAGGCCAAGGACGTCTTCTCCAACGAGTTCGGTCTGGCGGTGGGTTCGGCCCGCGAGGTGGCGCCGGAGGTTCGCGCCATCGCCGAGACCAGCTACAACCTGGGTCGGGGCACGCTGCTGACCATCGACGACCCGGAGCACAAGATCTATCGCGACGCGGTCAAGGACTGGTTCACGGCGGACCACTTCAAGACCTACGAGCCGTGGATCCGCGAACGCGCCCGGACGCTGCTCGACGAGCTGGCGGCAAAGACGTCGTGCAACTTCATCGAGGAGTTTGCCCGGCCGTATCCACTGTCTGTGATCATGCACGTGCTGGGGATACCGCCGGAGCTGATCGACAAGGCGTTCAAATGGACGGTGGACAACGTCACCGTGCTCTCGCAGATCGCGGACACGGCGGCGCTGGTCGAAGCCAACAAGGGGCTCAAAGAGGAGTACGAGTGGTTCGCGCAGGCGCTGGATGCGCGCCGCGGCAAGCCGGTGCAGGACCTGCTCGGGCTGGTTGCGAACACGAAGTACGGTGATCGCCCGACCACCATCGAAGAGCAGCTGTCCTACTGCACCCAGTTCCTGGTGGCGGGCAACGAGACCACCACGGCGACCCTCGCCGAGAGCATGCGCCAGCTGTGTCTGTTTCCCGACCAGATGGCGCTGGTGCAGAGTGATCGCAGCCTGATTCCGAATCTGGTGGAAGAGAGCCTGCGCCTGGCCTCGCCGACGTCGAACATGTGGCGCTTCACCAAGGACGACTACGAACTCGGCGGCGTGCACATTCCGAAGGGCAGCATGGTGCTGCTGAAGTACTTCTCCTCCAACCACGACGACGCGGTGTTTGAGGAGCCGTTGAAATTCGACGTGACCCGCGCCAACGCCAAGCGCCACGTGGCGTTCGGTTTCGGCACCCACGTCTGCATCGGCCAGCATCTGTCGCGGCTCGAGATGTGCATTGCCTGGGAGGAGATATTCGACCGCCTCGATGGTCTGGAGCTGGCGTGCGCGCCGGAGGAGCTCGAGTACATGCCGAACATCCTGCTGCGCGGCCTGGAGGAGATTCCGATCCGCTACCGCGTCAGGTGAGCGGCCGCTGGCGCCGGCTCTGACGGGAGCGGATCAGATCCGGACGCGCTCGTCCACCTGCTCGGTGTGCCCGTCGATGTCGTAGGACATGATGATCAGGTCCCGCGACGTGCCGTTGCGGTCCTCCACGTAGTCCGCGAGCAGCGCTTCGGCGACGAAGCCGAGGCGCCGGAACGCGCCCTGGGCGCCGCGCTGATCGACCGTCATGTTGGCCATCAGTTTGCGCAACCCCAGAGTGCGGGCAATGTCGAATACCTCGCCGGTCATGATCCTGCCGAGGCCGCGGCTGCGGTACTCGGGGCTGACGCTCACGCGGATCTCACCGACCCGGCGGGTCCAGCGGGCCGGATTGCGGTGCACGGTGGCGTAACCGGCCACCCCGTTGGCGTCCCAGGCGAGCAGCGAGATGGAGTGGCCGGTGCCGAGGTTGCGGACCCACTCGTCGACGACGTCGGGATCCGTCAGGTCGACGCGCATGAACTGCAGGTCTTCCTCCGGCAGGTTCCGGGCGAATGCCAGAACGGCGTCGCGATCGGCGGCGGTCATCGGCCGCAGGTCCAGCGTCGCGCCGTCCTTGAGCGTCACCTGCTTCGGCGCAATTTCCTTTACACGGTCGTTCATCATGCCTCCTGTTGACGGCTTCAGGCCGCCAGTCCGGCCTTCGCTCTGGCGGCTTCGAGCAGTTCGGCGTACACGCTCTCCACCTGCTCGACCATGAACTCCAGATCGGGTAGCAGTCTGGGCTCGCCGGTAAGGCAGAAGATCATCTTCTGGTTGTAGCTGGTCACCGCCACACCGTAGCCGAGGGTGCCACCGAGCATCATGATGCCCGCGGTCTCCAGCACCTCGTGACCGGCGACGTACTGCGGCACCTGCACGCCGGGTACGTTGGTGCAGGTGAAGTTGAAGCCGTAGTGGGGCGGCCGCGGTCCGAACTGTGGCGGCAGCGGCGGCGGGTTCTGCGCCATCCATTGCGTCGGGTCCATGCCGGTGCCGATGAGCTGCAGGGGCGCGAGGGCCAGCGGAGGCAGCGTCAGTCCGCTCTCCTGCATGAGGGTGAGCGCCTGGGCCTCCTGTGCCGACTTGATGCGTCCGGTCTCCTCGCACACCAGGCCGAGCCGCTCTGTGGGATCCATCGGCCAGGCGGGGAGCATCGGAAATATCGCCGACACCCGGTTGCCGAGCGCGCCGCCGTCTTCCTCGGCGCGCACGTTCACCGGACACATGATGCGGAAGTGCTGGCCGGTGGCCGCTTCGTCATGCTGCTGCAGGTAGCGGGCGGCGGCCTCGCTGATGATGGTGAGAACGACGTCGTTGACCGTGCCGCCGAGACCTCGTCGCACGTCGCGCAGCTCCGAGAATGGACGGGTAATCCAGCGCATCTTGCGCTTCGGCCCGAGCATACCGGCGTTCCATGGCGCAGTGATCGCGGGACGGGTGAAGAACCGGGACATGGTTTCCACGCCCTGCTGCATCAGCGTACGGCTCGCCTCGTCGCGGGTCATGGTGTTGACCGGGTTATGGCGGAGAAAGTGCTGGGCGTTCTCACGCAACGCTTCGGATATGAGATCGAACTCCGACGGCAGCGGTGCCGGGTTCCAGGGCGCCTCCGGTGGTGGTGGCGGCGCGGCGTCGGGCGTGAAATCGTAGAGCACCGTGGAGAGATGCACCGCCGACGCGCCGTCGATCATGGCGTGGTGCACCTGCTGCAGCAGCAGGGTGTGACCGGGCACGCCGGAGACCACGAAGGTCTTCCACAGCGGCCGGTTCCGGTCCATCAGGCCCTCGTTGAGTTCGACCAGCGCGTCCACGGCATCGTCCAAGGACGTACCGGCGGGCAGCCGGTGCTCGACGATGTGGTGTTTCAGATCGAAGTCCGGATCATCCACCCACTTCGGGTGCGCCAGGTTCATCGGCACCCACAGCAGGCGCTGCCGGAAGCGCGGCACCAGATGGATCCGCGCGGCAAAACCGTCGTAGAGGTCACGGAACGGCAGTTCGCCGTCCAGCAGCGCCACGCTCGCGGTCTGCATCGGTCCGCTGGCGGTCTCGCTGTACAGGAAACCGGCGTCGCTTTCGGTCAGTCGCATGGCCCTCCCCCCGTTGGAATCCACGCAAATCCCTTGATACTCCAATGGCGCGGGTTCGACAAGGGCTTGGCGGCTCAGGCGGGGTTCTGGCCGTCCACGGGATCCGGAGGCCGGTATCCGACCAGGCGCCTCACCAGGCTGATCCACGGCGGGCTGGCCAGCAGCGACAGGGCGATCACCGAGATGGTCAGCTGGTAGCTCTGCTGGCCGATGATGCCGGCGGCCAGGCCCAGCGACGCCAGCACGAAGCTGAACTCGCCGATCTGCGACAGCAGCGCGCCGGCGAACAGGCTGTGGCGCCAGTCCTCGCCGAGCAGCCGCAGGATCACGGCGTTGATGAAGGTGTTGGTAAGCAGTGCCGCCGCAACCAGCAGGAGCACTTCCGTGAGGTTGTCGAGCATGAAATCGAGATCCAGCATCAGCCCCACGGAGAGGAAGAAGAACGCCACCAGGAGGACGTGAAAGGGCTGCAGGCTCTCGTGGAACCATTTGGTTTCCCGGGCGGCGGCCACCACGATTCCAGCCACGAACGCGCCGAGTACCGCGGACAGCCCGAGCAGCGCGGTGGCGAGTGCGAAGCCGAAGCAGATGGCGAGGGCGGCGAACACCTCGATTTCATGGTCGCGCAGGTAGCCGGCCAGCGGCAGGCTGATGCGGCCGCGCCGGACGACCCAGATGACGAATCCGAAGACCCCCACGGCGCCGACGATCTGCAGCGCGATCGGGGTCTGGTGGCTGTCTTCCGGCGGCTCCCCGAGCGCCACCAGGATCAGCATCATCGGCACGATGAGCAGGTCCTGCACCAGCAGAATGCCGAGGGTGTCACGGCCGGTGTCGGTGTTTAGCTCGCCGGCATCCTGCAGCAGCTTCACCACGACGGCGGTGCTCGACAGGCTGATGACGAAGCCGAGCAGGATGGTTCGCGGCAGCGGCCAGTCGAGGAAGCTGCCGATGATCCAGACGCAGCCCACCGATACCAGCACCTGAGCGAGGGTCCCGAAAACGGCCACCCGCCAGGACTTCATGAGCTCCCGGGGACTCACCTCCATACCGACGAAGAACAGCAGCAGCATGATGCCGAGTTCGCCCAGCGGGCCGAGCGCCCCGCCGGATTCGACGAAGCCGAACGCGTGGGGTCCGAGCAGGATGCCCACGACCAGGTACGCCAGCACCAGCGGCTGACGCAGGTAATCGAGCACCAGACCGATGAGCAGCACGGCAAAGCTGATGCCCACCAGCAGCGCCAGGGATGGATCGAGATGCATGGAACTATCGACTAACCGGGTTCGGACTCGGCTCCGGACTTGCGCCGCAGCAGGCCGCGGAACGCGCTCTGCGGGGTGCTTTCGCCGAGCAGCACCTGGTGCACCTCGCGGACGATGGGCATTTCCACGCCGTGTTCTTCGGCCAGGGCGATGATGGCCGGCGTGCTCTTCACCCCTTCGGCGACCATGTGCATGTCATCGATGATCTCCTTGATCGTGCGCCCCAGGCCGAGCTGCTCCCCGACGTGGCGGTTGCGCGACTGCGGGCTCGTACAGGTGGCCACCAGGTCACCCATGCCGGCCAGACCGGCGAAGGTCGCGAGCTGGCCGCCGAGGGCTATGCCAAGCCGGGTGATCTCTGCGAGACCGCGGTTGATCACCGCGGCACGGGTGTTCTCGCCGGCGCCCAGCCCGTCGCCCATGCCCGCGGCGATGGCGATCACGTTCTTCAGTGCCCCGCCCAGCTCGCAGCCGATGACGTCGTTGTTGGTGTAAACCCGGAACAGTCCGGAGCTGAACACTTCCTTCAGGGTACGCACGATGATCTCGTCTTCCATGGCGAGCACGCTCGCCGCCGCCTGGCCGGACATGATCTCCCGCGCCAGGTTCGGTCCCGTCAGGACCCCGGCGGGGTGCCCGGGCAGCACTTCCTGGATGATCTGCGTCATGCGCATGCGGGTGCCGAGCTCCAGGCCCTTGGCCAGGCTGATCACCGGAATCCACGGGCGCACGTGGGGGCACGCTTTTTCCAGGGTCGCGCGGAAGCTCTGGGCGGGCACGCCCACCACCAGCACATCGGATCTGGCCACCGCGTCCTCGAAATCGACGCTGGCGTCGAGGCGCGGCGACAGCCTGGCGTCCGGCAGATAGCGGCTGTTGCTGCGGTGCTGATTGATTTCGTCGACCGTGGCGGGATCGCGTGCCCAGATCAGGGTCGGCGTGTTGCGCGAAAGCACGGACGCGACGGTGGTTCCCCACGATCCCGCTCCGAGTACAGTCACCTGTAGCGACATGTGCAAGCCTTCTCTCTTCCCTCGGGTGACTCTACACCCGGAACGAGCCGGGGTGCCAATGGCGGGTGGGCTGAAGCGTTGAGCGGCCGCAGAAGACCTTTCTCGCGGGGTCTTTCCTTCACCAGCAACCTCCAGGACATGGTTCGGTCTGCCAACTCCGCGAATTCCTGCCGACGGCACAGAGGGGCCGATGACCGTGACCTCGACGCGTCGTTGCTGGTCCGCGACATCGTCCCCGAGATCGTCCCCGTGGACGGGTCCGCTCGCACGTTCGAGCGCTTCTGTCCAGTCTGGACGCCTCACCTCATGCTCATATAATCGTCCATAAATCAGCGTGATAGACCTGATAGTTGACAGAGCTTTTATATTCCGGGGGAAGCACACCATGCTGACACACCAGCGCCGCTGGCTGCGCGGGATGGCAACCGGAATGGCCATGACCGTGGCAGGTCATGGGCTCTGTGCCGACGCGCTGCTGCCCGATCTGGGCGAGATCCACTCGCGCATCGGGGCCATCGAAACCTCCGGCGCCATCGACGAATCCGCCAGGCAGCGGACGCTGCAGCTGTATCGGAACGCGGTGGCCAGCCTGGAGGCCTGGGAACGGGACACCGCCGGCGCCCGGGCGTTCGCCCGGGCCCCGGAAGGCGCCCCGAACGCAACCGCGAGATGGGAGCGCGAATCCGCACGGCTCTCCGCGTTGCCCTCAGCGCCACCTTCTACGCCAGCGGGAGACATCGACGCATCGAGCCGCGAACTGGCCGCAGAACAGGCACGGCTTTCCGAGCTGCAGGCCGAACTCGAATCCGTCAAGGAAGCGGCAGGCGCCGAAACCGATCTGGATCTCCCGGCAGCGCTGGCGGAAGTCCAAATGGCCCTGGCACAGCCGCAGAATCGGCTGGATGCCGACTATGGCTCAGCCGAAGTTTCCGAAGCCTTCGACATTGCCGCCGCGGCGAGACAGCGGGCGCTTCGAGCGAAGGCGGACATGCTGCAGCAGCGCCTGCTGTCGCGTGACGCGCGACTGGCTCAGATGGCGGCGCATCGCCGCTACCTGACGCTGGCCATCGATCTGCTCACCAAACGGGTGGATCATCTGCAGTCGCACGTCAACGAGCTTCGCCAGCGGGTAGCCGGCCGCGCAGCGAGGAGCGCGGAGGCACTGGTGACCCGACTCGACGAGCAGCCGCAATGGGTTCGTGACATGGCTGCCGAAAACGCCGACCTGGCCGCGCAGATTGCCGACGTCACTGAGAAAACAGAAGTCCTGACGAAGGCGCGCAACGCCCTCGCCGAGCAGCAGGCGCAGATCGCGCGCTATCACGAGAACCTGACCCAGCAGCTCGCCGTGACGGGCGCTGAGCAAAGCGCCGAGCTGGGACGAGCCATGGTTCGCCAGCGCAAGCGTCTGAACGAACTCCGCAGCGCGCCCGACTACCAGGAGCTGGAACAGCAGATCACCTCGGCGCGGCTGCTGCAGCTGAAGCTGGAAGACCAGCAGCTCAGCGAATCGACGCTGGCGCGGCCGGAGTGGGAAAACAAGGTGGCCATCGACCGCTCCCTGGAGCTGGCGAGCAACCTGCGCGAGAAGCGTCTGAAGCTGCTGGACGAAGGCGTCGCCGCATACCGCCGCTACATCACCGAGATGACACGGATTCGCAGCGATGCGAGCGCGCTGGGAACGGCAACCGACAGCTATGAAGGCCTGCTGAATCGACGCCTGTTCTGGATTCCGAGTTCGGCGGGCATAGGCATCGAGAGCTGGTCTACCCTGAGTGACGAGTTCGGATGGATTGGCGCACAGGCTGGCCAGATCGAACCGGCAGCCGGACTCGATCAGCTCAGGCGGTCGCCCGGCGTCGCCCTCCTGGTTCTCTGCTCAGCGGGCCTGCTGCTGGCGTTCCGCAGGCGCCTGTGGCAACCGGTCGCCAGACTGAGTTCGGTATCGGACAGTGTGCACGGGCCCGCCATGGGAGCGACGTGGAAGGGTATGGGCAGAGCGCTGGCGGCCGCGGCTCCCGCCCCCCTTCTGCTGTACGGTTTCGGTATCGCTCTGGAAAGCGGCAGCGGGTTCGGCCTTACCGTGGGTACCGGTTTCCAGCAGGCGGCGCTGATCTGGTATCTCCTGGCTGCGTTCGCAAATCTGTGCCGCCCCGACGGCATCGCGCAACGTCACTTCAAATGGTCGCAGCGGATTCTCGACGCGCTGCGGAGCAACCTTCCGTTCCTGTCGGCCGTGTTGGTCACCACAACGCTGCTGCTGTGCGTGGCGGAGGCTTCGGCCGACGCGGTGGGTAGCGATGGCTTCGGCCGCCTGATTTTTGCCTTCTCCCTGCTGGCAGTCGCCTTCTCGGCGCACAACATCGCTCAAGCCCGACTGGACGCCAATGCGATCGCCGCATCCGAATCCCGGGTCCTGCGCGTTCTCGCGCGAATGCTCGCGGTACTGATTCCGCTGTCACTCCTGGTCCTTTCTGTGGCCGGCTACCACTTCACCGCGCAGCAGCTGGCGCAGCGGGGATTGATCACCGTGGGCATTGTTGCCATCGGCGTGCTCGCCTTCTACGTCGCCGTGTGCGCCATTTCCGTGGTTGAGCGAAGGCTGGCGCTGTCGAAATTTCGAACCCGGCTCGACCAGGACAGCGCTCTGTCAGAGGCCGACTCCGCCAGCCAGGACAGTCCCGCCACGGTAGATCTGCAGGAGATCGATGTGGACGCGGTGGGGCTGCAGACGCGGTCGGTCGTGAAAATGGCAATCGGCGCCGTCACGGCAATGGTCGTGTGGGGGCTGTGGTCGGACATGCTGCCGGCTTTGAGCGTCATCCAGGATATGACGCTGTGGCACAGCGGTCCGGATCACGAAGCCATAACTCTGGCGCACGGGATGCTGGCGGTTCTCATCGCGTTTCTCACCTACTTCGGCTATCGCAACCTACCGGGTGCTCTGGAAGTCTCGGTGCTGGCGCGACTCGAGCTCGAGCCGGGGTCGAGCTTCGCCATCATGACCATCTCCAAGTACCTGATCGTGTTCACCGGAACGTTCTCGGTCATCAGCCTGCTGGGTGCTCAGTGGTCGCAGCTGCAGTGGCTGGTCGCCGCGCTCGGTGTGGGCCTGGGTTTCGGCCTGCAGGAGGTGGTCGCAAACTTCGTTTCCGGATTCCTGATTCTGTTCGAACGGCCGATCCGTGTAGGAGATACGGTGACGATCGGCGGCCATACGGGAACCGTTTCGCGCATCCGGATACGCTCGACCACCATCATCGACCACGATCGCAGGGAACACATCATCCCCAATCGGGCCATCATCAACGATCAGCTGACGAACTGGACCCTCAGGGATTCGATTACGCGCCTGGTGTTGAAGATCTGCGTTGCCCACGGTTCCGACACGGCCGTCGTCCAGCAGGCGCTGCTCGACGTCGCGCGAAGCAATCCGCGGGTGATTGCAGAACCACCGCCGAGCGTACTCTTCATGGGCTTCGGTGAAACGGGGCTGGATTTCGAGGTTCGGGCATTCACGAAAACGGTTATGGATCGTGTGCCGTTGACCCACGAGCTGCACTCTGCGATCGAACGCGAGTTCAAGGCGCGGGGTATCGAGGTTCCGTCACCGCTGCGCGACTTGGAGCGCCTGTCCAGCGTTCAGACCACCCTGGCGCGCCGGGATCCGATAAAGGCCGGGCCTGCCGGCAGCACGACGGGCAGTATGCCCATCATCAAAGAACGGAATCTCTGACGTTCCGGTTTAGGACGCTGCCTGGCCCAGCAGCGTAGCACCGGCTTCGCGAATGGAGGCCAGCGCCTCCGCGCGCATGCGCGCAACCCGCTCCGGAGCCAGGCCCCATTCGCCCATGAATCGCTGCGCGGCGGCTGCCACGTAGACCTGCCACAATGCCAGTCGTTGCAGGTCGATTTCCCGGTTCCCGGCGTACGCCTGGGTGAACCGCTCCATGCCGACCTTGCCGAACCTGTAGCGCAGTTCCACGCGGCAACAGGCCACATCGGACAGCGGATCACCCAGGGCGGCGTCTTCCCAATCGAGGACCGCAGTGACGGCGCCGTCCTGCCAGAGCAGATTCTCCGGCCAGAAGTCGCCGTGAAGCAGCGTCGGTGATTCCGCAGACGCGGTGTCGCCCAGCGCGCGAAGGTGCTCGCGCAGGTCGTTCCACTCGGGGTCCTGCGGCAGGAAGTCGAACACCTCGGGCAGCGGGTCGTTGCGCGCCGGCAGGGTTGGCAGATCGTCCGTCGGCAACTCGTGGATCTTCCTGAGCAGATCGGCCATCGCGTCGAGGTAGTGGTTCTCCTGCGCGGCGGGTACCTGGCTGCTGCCCTCGACGAACGCCATGACCAGAAACGGATCCGCAAGAAGAAGGCCGCTCGCGTCGACGAGCAGCGGCTCCGGGACGGGCACGCCTCGCCGATACAGCGCCCTCAGCAGCCGGAATTCCAGCTCGGCCGAGTGTCCGCAGTGCGACGCGCCATGGGCGCGCAGGATCACGCGGGTGGCGGTGCCATCGGCCAGAACCAGGTCGAGCCGATGCACATCGGCCGATACACCACCGGTGAGGCGTTCCATGGACTCGAGCTCCGCGCCGGGGAACAGGCGGGTGACGATGCCGGCGTAGGGACCTTGGGTCATGGTGCAGTCAGCCGGATGGTTTCTCCGGAAATGTCTTCAGCATCATGTATTCGACGGCATGGTTGACCGACAGGTCAGACAGTCCGGCTGCGCCGCCTTTTGCCGGCATTTCCAGATAGCCCGCCTTGGCGTGCTCGGTCAGCACGGCGACCCAGAGTCTGGAACGGTTTTCCCAGTCGGCGCGATTGCCGGTTACGGGTGCGTTGCCCGCGCCGGTCTCGTGGCAGGACGCGCAGAACGCCTGGTAGGTCGCGTAGCCGGACACCGCGGGGCTTTGCGTATCGCCCTGCGGCGCTTCCAGGGTCTGGCGCACCGCCGGCGGTGATTCGGTGCCATCGCCGCAGGCCGACAGGAGGACGGAGAACTGGACGAGCAGGACGACGCGCGGTATCAATTCATTCCACCCAACGTTTGTCACTCGTATGCCAGGCGTATGCCATGCGTATGCCATGTCTGCCGGCCGTATCGCAGGCACGATACACCAATCGAAAGGTGATCTCAGCCTGGACCAACCGCGACGCATAGAGACATGCCGAATCTGCTGATCGATCTGGATGGGGTTCTCTACGAGGGCGATCGCGCCGTTGCCGGCGCCGCGGGTGCGATCCGCTGGATCGAGGGGGCGCAGATTCCGCACCTGTTCGTCACCAATACCACCTCCAAACCGCGACAAGCCATCGTCGACAAGCTCGCCGGATTCGGTATCGACGTCGACACAGAGCAGATCCTGACGCCTGCGGTTGCGGCTGTCCGCTATCTGTCAGACCGAGGACATCACACCGTCGCGCTGTTCGTGGCCGAAGCCACGCGGGCCGAGTTCCAGCATTTCCGGTGCCTGGGGCCGGAGGAGACCAGCGGCGCCGAGGCTGTGGTGGTGGGTGATATGGGGGAAGCCTGGGATTTCGCCACGTTGAATCGTGCGTTCCGGTTGCTGATGGCCGATCCGGCACCCGAGCTCATCGCTCTGGGCATGACCCGCTACTGGAAGGCGCCGGACGGATTGCGCCTGGATACCGCACCATTCGTCGTAGCCCTGGCTCACGCCAGCGGTGTCGAGCCCGTGGTCGTTGGCAAGCCGGCGGCCGCTTTCTTCGAAGCCGCGCTCGATCTTCTGGAAGCGCGCGCAGAGGATACCTTCATGATCGGTGACGACATTCGCAGCGATGTCGACGGCGCTCAGTCACTGGGTATCCGTGGCCTGCTGGTGCGCACCGGGAAGTTTCGCCGGGCGGATCTGGAGGGGGACATCGAACCGACCGCGGTGCTCGACAGCATTGACGACCTGCAGGAATGGTGGCAGCGGCACTAGCGACGCTCTGCGCGGATCACCTCGGTCTCCCCGGCGCTGGCCTCGATCTCGCGATAGACGGCGTTCAGGTCGTGCACGTAGCGCTTTGAGAAATGGAACGGCAGCAGGCGCGCGACCCGGGCCGCCCGGGCAATCGTGCCGCAGGCATCGGTGGTCAGATGCCGGGTCTCCAGCGCTTTGCCGCGATCGGCCCGTCGGAAGGTGGATTCGCAGATCAGCAGATCCGCCTCGGCAGCGAAGCCGATGAGGCATTCGCGATTGCCGGGCGTGTCAGCGAAATCGGTGGCATAGACAACGCGTGTAGCCGGCAGGGCTTCCAGCAGCCTCTGGCGCAGGGTGCCCACCGGCTGATCCGTCCCGTCGGGCATCGTGATCATGGCCGCGTCGCTGCCGCTGGCTGCCAGGAGCTTGAGGTCGCCGAGCCAGGGCCCGGGCGGGTAACCCGACTTCTGCAGTCGATCCTCACGAACCTTCAGCCGTCCGGGCACCGAAACGGCAAACGCCAGCACCGGAATGCCGTGATCCAGCCGGATGCAGCTCACGCCCAGCCGGCCCCCGTCCAGCAGCGTGCGGTTGGTTGTTGGTTCTGGCGCGAGACCCGCGCTGGCGCGCCCGGGCTGGATACGCTGCCAGGCAATGTCGCAGTCACCGACCTCCGCCACCAGAAACGCCGGGCCATCGTTCTCGATGCGGTCCCAGTGAATGCCGCCGACGAAACCGGCGATATGCCCGCCAATCCCGGGCGGCCCGAAGATCCGACACGCTCCCGAACCCCCGTCGATGCGTGCGCGCAGCAGAGACAGGAATCCACAGATGTGATCGAAGTGCGCGTGCGTGAGAAACACGTCGGTGACCGCGTGCAGTTCGCGGCGGGACAGGCCGATGGCCTCGCCGAGGTCGAGCAGCAGCCGCCGTCGCAAGCCGCGCACGCGAATCTCCGCCAGCGGGTCTCCAAGCACGCCGTTGACCAGCCGTACCGAGACCGTGCCGGTCGTCGCCACGAGCGGCGTGCCTGTGCTGGAGTGCAGCACCGGCGGCGGATCGGGTACACGTCGCTTCATGATCGAATGATGCGGTTTCGATCCGGGGCCTACAATCAACGGTTCGACGGATTTTGCGCGCGTCGACCAAGGGGCTACCATCGCACAATCGTCCATGTCCCGGGGGAGATGCCAGGATGCCGTTCGAGTCTCTGCTGTACGAAGTCCGCGATCACGCGGCTCTGATCACCTTCAACCGTCCGGACAAGCTCAACACGTGGAACAACACCGTGGCCGCGGAGTTGAGCCGGGCACTGCAGGACGCGGACGCGGACGATGCGGTGCGCGCGGTCGTTCTGACCGGCGCCGGTCGCGCCTTCTGCGCCGGTGCCGATCTGGAGCGCGGAGCGGAAACCTTCGCGGGCCGCGAGGGTGATCGCGGGCGCAGCGAACGCAACGTGCATCCCTACGAGATCGACAAGCCCGTCATCGCCGCCATCAACGGGCCGGCGGTGGGGGTCGGCATGACCTATCCCATGCTGTGTGACATCCGCCTGGCGGCGGAGAAGGCCAAGATGGGATTCGTGTTCACCCGTCGGGGGATGATGCCGGAACTTGCCGCACATCTGATCGTGCAGCGTGTGGCCGGATTCTCCAATGCGGCGGACGTGCTCCTCTCGGGTCGCATCTTCCTGGCTGAAGAAGCCCTGTCGATGGGCCTGGTGTCGAGGGTTCTGCCGAGAGACGAACTCGTCGACGTCGCGCTCGAGATGGCGAACGACTTCGCCAGTACGGCGCCGGCCTCGGTCGCCATCACCAAGCGCCTGCTCTGGAAGGGACTCGACTCGACGCCCGCGGACATGATGCGGGCCGAGGGCAAGCCGTTCGCCTGGCTCGGCAACCAACCCGACGCCCGGGAAGGCATCGTGTCGTTTCTGGAGAAACGGGATCCGCAGTGGACCCTGTCGGCAAAGGACATCCCGGAGGGGCTGGCCTGACGGCGGCCAGAACGAAGGAGGACAATGATAATGGGCGAAGTGAAGATCCCGCGATTCGGCGAGGTGCTGCAGGAACATCTGAGCGGCGTGCCCGCGGAAGCCTACCCCTATCTGCTCTCGCAGCTGGAAAGAACCGCAGCGGCAAGATACCGCGGCTGGGCGGACGCAGTGCCGGAGCATCGGCAAGGTCTGCTGGCCTGTGCCGCCCGGGAGGACGAGATCGCCGACCGGGTCGAGGCGATGTTTCCGCCGACTGACGCGCATCGGCAGCTCGTAGACGGCCTGCTGCCCGCCGCTCGAGACGCCTACTACGCGGTGTTCGACGGCTACTCGCCCATCGAGCAGATGACGATTCAGGCGGACGCGGAGAAGCAGGGGGCGGGGGCCTGGCAGAATCTGAAGCAGGCCTACCCCGCCAAGGCCGACGAGATGGACCGGCTGTCGGCCATCGAGCTCGAGAGCGCGGCCTATCTGGACGACGTGCTGGCCTGAAGCACCGGAGCAGGGGAGGGCGTTCCATGTGTGAGTCCCACGACGTGACCGACGACACCGGCAACGATGACGGCCGCAACGGTTACCGGCTGGTGTCGGACTGGCCCCACTACCCGCCGGACATGCACTTCGAGATGGGCTCCGGCGTGGCCGTGGACGAGGCCGGCACCATCTATCTGTTCACCCGTGACATCGAGCACTGGGCCGCGCACCCGCTCGCCATGAAGGACAAGATGGGCAAGAGCAGCATCTCCATGTTCGACCGCGGCGGGCGCTACCTGGGCAAGTGGGGGCCGTCGGACGAACGCGGCTTTGCCCTCGGCGCGCACACCCTGTACATCGAAAAGGACGGCATGTTCTGGACCACCGATCGGGACGGCCATCTGGTCAAGAAGTACCATCCCGACGGCACCCTGCTGCTGACCCTGGGAGAATTCGGCCAGTGGGGCGACGGGCCCGATCGCTTCAACGGGCCGACGGCGGTGGTTGTGCAGGACAACGGCAACATCGTGGTCGCCGACGGCTACTGGAACTCGCGCCTGGTCTGGTTCACGGCGGAGGGGGAGTTCATCCGGTCGGTGGGTACCTGGGGCCGCGGGCCGGGTGAGTTCAACACCCCCCATGCCCTGGCCCAGGACGCCGAAGGGCGGCTGCTGGTGGCCGATCTCTGCGGCGGCAACTTCCACGCCTACATGACGGTGCCGGGGCAGATCGCCGAGCATCGAAACAAGACGGTGGAAGGGTGCAGGAGCCGGATCCAGATTCTCGACCCCGACGGCAACTACATGGATGAGTGGACCCACATCATGCCGCTGAGCCTCGCCGTGTACGGCGAGCACGTCTACGCCAGCGACAGGATGAGCAATCTGGCCATTCTGGAAGCGCGCAGCGGCAAGGTGGTGGATCGGGTGGAGAACATCGCCATCTACATCCATCAGCTCGCCATGGATGCGCACGGCGACCTCTACACCGCTTCCGTGTACCCCGAGCACGCCGGCGAGAAGCGCGGCCCCGATGGCCCCTCGCACCGGCGCTGGACGCGCGAGGCCGCCTGAGCGCGGCCGCGGGGGATCGGGTCAGGCGGGCGCGCCGCCTTTCACCACCGTAAGCCGTGCGTGGTCCTGCAGCACGCGGATGTCGCTGAGCGGATCGCCGTCGACGATGATCAGATCCGCGAACGCGCCGGACTTCAGCGTGCCCACCCGGCCCTCGGGGTCGAAAGCCTCGCCGCCGTGGCGGGTGGCGCAGATCAGCGCCTCGGCGTTGGGCATGCCGAACAGCTCGACGAAGTACTCCAGATCTTTCGCGTAGGTGCCGTGGGGCGCGATGCTGATGCCGTAGTCGCCGCCCACCACCAGCCGCACGCCGGCGCCGCGCAGCTTCTCGACGCTGGCGATGGTGGCGTCGATTTCCGCTTCGTAGCCCTGGGCGCGCACCGTCTCAGGCGAGATCCCAAGCGTTTCGCATTGCGCCAGGTACTGCACTTCCCAGGCGATGGCGGGGCCGACCACCACGCGCTCGCGCCGCGCGGCGAGCAGATCCACGGCCTCGTCGTCCAGGTAGTTGGCATGGCCGACGAAGTCCACGCCGGCGCGCACCGCCTGCTTCACCGCGGCCGCGGAGCGGGCATGGCAGGCGACCCGCAGCCCGCGCCGGTGTGCCTCGTCCACCACCGCGGCGACTTCCTCGTCACAGAATGACAGCTCGCCCGGCGGGTTGATGGGATTGATGGCCTCGCCGTCGATGAAGATCTTCACCACGTCCACCCGCGCCTTGCGCTGCTCGCGTACGGCCTTGCGCAGTGCCCAGGGACCGTCGGCGATCTGGCTCAGGCCGCCGCCGGAATCGATGTTGCTGGCGGTGGCGCCGAGATCGCGCCCGGCGGCCAGCAGCCGTGGGCCCGGAATCCTGCCGGTGTTGATGGCGTCGCGCAGCGCCACGTCGATCTGGTAGGTGGAGCCGAAACTGATGGCCGAGGTAAAGCCCGACGACAGCATGAGCCTGGCGTTGCCCACGGCCGTGATCGTGGCGACTTCCACCGGGGTATCGCCGATGGCGAAGGGGCTCGCGTCGGCGAAGGACAGGTGCGCGTGGGTCTCCGTCATGCCCGGCATGACGAACTTACCCTGAACGTCGACCACTTCGGTGTCGGCCGGGGTGGTCGGCAGCGTGGCCTGCGGGCCGGCGAAGCGGATGACGTCGTCGTCCACCCAGACCGCACCCGGTTCGATGACATCGCCGTCCGCGGCGGTGAACAATCTAGCGTTTCTGTAAACCCGGTTGGTCATGTCCGTGCCCGTTTTCAGTTCAGTCGGCAAAGAACGTGGTCTTCTTCTCGCCCTCCGGCCCGTACACCGGCTCGCTGCGCTCGACCAGGTAGGCGCGGTTGATGCTTTCCTTGATGCCGGCGCTGGACAGCAGCTCAACCATCCTGTGGTAGTTGGGGTGCTGGAAGTGGGCGGCCAGGCTGTCGCCGTCGTCCCACAGCTCGTAGACCTGGATGCGGGTCGGCACGGCCGGGTCCGGCGCGAAGCAGTAGTCCCGGCATCCGGCTTCCTCCACCCGGGTGGCGAGCTGAACGTCGGCGGTGAGCGCTACGGCCCGGTCCCGGTCCTGTTCGCTGGCGAACTCGAGCGCAGCCACGACGATGATCATGCTCCTCTCTCCCCTGTGACCCCTGCGGACCATGGTAGTCCGACGCCTGGCGCAAATAAACGCCGCCGCCGCGTGCGACTCGCCAGCCCCGCAGCCATACGCTTAAATGACCGCGGATGGAATCGTCGGGACACTTGCCATGCCGCAGACCTACGAACATCTCACCGTCGAGCCGTTGACGCCGCGCCTCGGCGCCGAAGTACGTGGCGTCGACCTCGCCAACCCGACGCCGGCGATGACTGAGGAGATCAAAAGGGCCTTTCGGGAGCACCTGGTGCTCGTATTCCGAGACCAGCAGCTCACCCGCGATGAGCACAAGGCGTTCGGCCGCCTGTTCGGCGAGCTGCAGACGCATCCGGCAAAAACCCAGCTCGGCCTGCGCGGCGACCCGGAGATCTTCGACGTCAACATCACGGCCAGAACGAAGGTGGCCAACGGCGAGGGCTGGCACACCGATCTGTCCTGCGAGCCGGTGCCGCCGATGGCGAGCGCGCTGTACATTACCGAGGTGCCGGCGTCGGGCGGCGGCGACACGTTGTTCGCCAGCATGCAGGAGGCTTACGCCACGCTCACGCCGCCGATCCAGCAGCTGCTGCTGGGTTTGACTGCCTATCACAGCGGCTACCGGGATCTGCGGGCCTACGGGGTCGAGGTGGAGCCCGGCCAGACCTATCCCTGCGCGACCCATCCGGTGGTCATCCGCCATCCGGAGACCCGCCAGCCGGTGCTGTTCGTCAACGAGCCGTTCACGGAGCGGATCAACGAGCTGTCGCCGCGCGAGAGCGCGGCGATTCTGGAGATGCTCTACCGGCACATCGAGACCAACACGCGCTTTCACTGCCGGGTGAAATGGCGAGAGCGAACGCTGGTGCTGTGGGACAACCGGGCGGTGCATCACCACGCGGTGTGGGACTACTACCCTGAAACCCGGCGCGGCGAGCGGGTGACCGTGAAGGGCGACGCGGCGCCGGAAGCGTTTCGCCCGGCATCGGGCGAAGACACGGTCCGCGGGCAGCCGGCCCCGGCGTACTGAGCGGCTCATCCACGATTGAGGCCTGCGTCACATGTTGGCCCCGAAATCGCCCCTACAGTTGTTAGAGCGTCATCACAGTTGCCGCCATGCCCGTACGTCCACCGAAACCAGGCGCATCAGCGATCCTGGTCCGCAGAGTCCTGGCCCGCGCCATGCTGGTGTCCGTGGCCGTGCTGCTCGGCGGCTGCGTGGGCCAACCCCCCGCCGAACCGGCGGACCAACCAATGGCCGTCGGCGTGACCGAGGAGCCGCTGGCGCTGCCGGGTGAGCCCGCCGGTCAGATCCCGCCGGAACCGCCCGGCGCGGGTCCCGGCGTGGCCATCGTGCTGAGCAGCGACACGCCCGACTACCTGGCGGTGGCCGAGGCGCTGGACCGGCGCCTGCCGCGTCCGGCAGCCCGCTTCAGCCTCACGGCTGAGGATCCCGCCGCACTTCAGAGCAGGCTTCGCGCCACGGGCTACAGCGGCGCCATTGCCATCGGTCGCCAGGCACTGGATCTGCTGCAGACGACGGAACTGGTGACCGTCTACTGCCAGGTGTTCGATCCGTCCGCGCCCCGGGATCGCGTGCATGGCGGAGTGGAGTCGCTGCCGCGCTATGGCGCCCAGCTGGAATCCTGGCTGAAGCTGCAGCCTGATCTGCGCAGCGTGGGGATCATTACCGGACCAGATCATGAGTCCGCGGCGGACACGCTGGAGGCCGCGGCCAGTCGCAAGGATCTCAAGGTGCTGCGCGCCGTGGCCCGCTCCGACAAGGAACTGCTGTTCCTGTTCCGACGCATGGTGCCGGACATCGAAGGCTATCTGCTGTACCCGGACGCCAGCATCCTGAGTCCGACGGCGCTGACCGAGCTGCTCGGCTATGCCCGCAAGCATGATGTCTGGGTGGCCACCTACAATCAGGCTCTGTTCGACGCGGGCGCCACCCTTCTGATTGCCGCAGACCCTGACGAGGTCGCCGAACAGACTCTGCGCGCTCTGCAGGCACTCGACCCGGCGACCGATCCCAGGCCGCTCAGCCGGGCCCGGGTCACGGTGCGGCAGACACTGGTCGCCCAGTGAGCCTAGGGCCCGCAGAACCGGAACAACTGCCGCCGGCAGCCGACCTGGAGCGGCGCCTGCCGCGTCGGACCCTGGCGGGCGAACTCCTGGCGACCCAGCTGGTCTTCGCCGGCCTGGTAGGCGTGGTGGCCGTTGTCAGCGTCTGGTGGGTGGCGGGCTGGGTGGTGCGTGACGGTCTCGCCGTCTGGGCGCAGCAATGGATCAATGAGCTCGACACGCTGGGCGTTACGCTGTACGTGGCCGACGAGCCTGATCGGTACCTGCAGATCGAGCGCTACGTTGCCAAGTTTCCCGAGATCGCCTTCGTCGGTACTACGATGCCGACGGCCGATTGACCTTTGCCGAAGGTCCCGCCGCGGAAGCGGCCGGCGCGGCGTTGTCGAACGCGGAACTCGCCGATCTGGACGGGCGCAGCGGCGAAGACGGCTACGCCTACGACGACGTTTCGCTGGCGCCACTGGTGCGGCTGAGCCGAGCCATCAGGGTCACGTCCATGGCATCGGATGGGCTTTTCGATGTCCAGGACCTCGCGCAGGCCCCCACGCGCTCGGAGCTTGTCGGGTTCGTCGAGCTGGGGCTCGACTATCGGTTCTACGACGAGCAGCTGGTTCGCAGCGTGCTGATCGGCAGTGCAGCGACGGCGCTGACGTTTCTCGTCCTCATGCTGGTCGGCCGGATCGCTCTGCGGCGCGCCGTGCGGCCGCTGGTTGAGCTTCAGGCGCCGCTTCGGCAGCTCGCCGCCGGCGACCCGCAGATCGACATCCCCGTGTCCGAGCACCGGGAAATCGCCGCCATCGCCCAGACCCTGCGCCACGCCGTGGCCAGCATCCTGCGGCGCGACCGGAGCCTGCGCCGGCTGGCCAACTACGACGACCTGACCGGACTGCCGAACCGGCGCCACTTCGAGGAGTTGCTGGCCGAGGCGTTGTCCGGCTCAGCGCCCGCGGATCGCGACGCAGACGCCGACGCGCTGCTGTTTCTCGATCTGGATCACTTCAAGTACATAAACGACACCCTTGGACACACGGCCGGCGACATCATTCTGCGCCAGGTGGCGGCCCGTCTCGCCGCCGCCGTGAGCAAGGACGACGTGGTCGCCCGCTTCGGCGGTGACGAGTTCATGCTGCTGCTGCGCGATGTCAGCATGACCGAGGCCCGGCAGATTGCCGAGCGGCTGCTCGCGGAGATCCGCGATTACCCACTGGTCTTCGAGCGGCGTTCCTTCAACCTCAACGGCAGCGTCGGCATCTCGCGACTGGTGGCGCCGTACACCGTCGACGAAGTGCTGGCCCAGGCCGACATGGCCTGCCATCAGGCCAAGCAGGACGGCCGAAATCTGGTTCGGGTGTTCGAGCCGGCTGCGGGTGCGCTGGAGGTACTGCAGTCCGATCTGGATCAGCTCGGGAAGCTGAAGACCGCGCTGCGCGAGGACCGCTTCGAGCTGTTCTTTCAGCCCATTCTGTGTCTGCACAGCGGGGAGTTCAGCCATCACGAGGTGCTGCTGCGCCTGCGCGACGGCGACCAGCTGCGCAGCCCGGGCAGCTTTCTATCCGCGGCTACCCGCTTCGGGCTGATGCGCGACATCGACCGCTGGGTCATCGGCAACGCGCTGGAACGGTTGGCGCTCCTGCGCAAAGAAGACCCGAGCGTGCGCTTCACGGTGAACGTGTCCGGCGCCAGTTTCGACGGTGGCGATCTGGATCAGTTCGTGCAACAGACGTTGCAGCGCCATCGGCTGCCGCCTTCGGCGGTGGTGTTCGAGATCACCGAACAGGTGGCCGTTGGCAGCTTCGCGGACGCTTCCCGGCAGATCCGCAGCCTCATGGATCTTGGCTGCGAGTTCGCGATCGACGACTTCGGCGCCGGGTACAGCTCGCTGAACTACCTCAAGCAGCTGCCCATGCAGTACATCAAGATCGACGGCACCTTCATCGGCAAGATTGTCGACAGCCCGGTGGACCAGGTGATCGTGCGCTCGATTGCCGAGATCGCCAGGACCCTGCACAAGAAGACCGTGGCCGAGTTCGTCGGCGACCAGGCCACCCTCGAGATGGTGGAGCGCCTGGGTATCGACTACGTGCAGGGATTCCATGTCGGCATGCCGGGGCCATCCGTGTCGCTGGCAGGACCCAGGCGCGCGGTCGGCTGAGCCGGCGGCCGGGATCAGGGTCGCAGCCGATCCAGCCGGTCCGAGTCGGCGCCGTCGAGGCGCGCCAGCACGATCCGGTCGGGTCGCAGCAGCAGGATCGCCGGTTCGTCCGGAAGAGCCGGCAGCAGGTCCTGCGCGTTCAGTTTCAGCGCGTCGATGTCCACGAGCTTCGGTGACAGCTGTTGCCAGAGCGGATGGTTCGCCATCGCGTCGCTCGGGGTGGCGCCGCCGATGGCGAGCGCTACGAAGTCCGGCCCCAGATGGTCGTCCAGCAGGCTGCCGTCGGCGAGCGCCGGCTGCAGAATCATCCGACCGCCGAAGGCGGCGGCGTCGAACCAGCCGTCCGCCAGACGCACGTCACGCAGTTCGCGTCCGGACTGCTGATCGTATTTCGCGCGCGCCGCGTCGTCGGCGTTGATGGCGGCGAAGTAGGCGTCGCGCTCGGCCGCCGCCGTGGCATCGATGGGCTGGATGCGATCGCCCAGGCCCACGGCCAGGTTCACCATGCGCCGGGCGTGCTCGCGGCGCTCGGTGTCGTAGGAATCGAGCACGGTGGCGGGCAGGCGCTCGTCGAGCACCCAGGCGAGCTTCCAGGCCAGGTTGCGGGCGTCGCGCACACCGGAGTTCAGGCCCTGACCGGCGAACGGCGGGGTCATGTGGGCGGCGTCGCCGGCGAGGAACACCCGCCCTTCGCTGAAGCGCTCGGCCACAACGGCGCTGAAACCGTAGACGCACTTGCGGTAGACGCGCACGCGGTCCGGGTCGGTGTGTGCGCCGAGGAGTTCGCGGATGCGGGCATCGTCAAGCAACGCCTCGTCCGTTTCCCCAGGCATTAGCATCCACTCCCAGCGGCGTTCGCCGTAGGGTCGGCGCAGGGTCATGGCCGGTCGGGCGGGATCGCAATAGAAGCGGCACTCCGGCAGGTCGTGGTCGCCTTCCTCCACGGTGTCGATCACCAGCCACTTCTGCGGCAGACGGTCGCCCTGCATGGGGATGTTCAGGGCGGTGCGGACGCTCGAGCGGCCGCCGTCGCAGGCCACCAGGAAATCCGCCTTGAGCGTCGTCTGGCCGTCCGGGGTCTCCAGCCGGGCGGTGACGCCGGCGACATCCTGCTCGAAGTCGAGCAGGGTGGTGTTGTGGCGCACGCTCACGCTGGGCTCGTGGCCCAGGTGCTCGAGCAGGGTGCGTTCCAGGCGCGGCTGATCGAAGGCGTTCTGCATGCAGTAGCCGAACGGCCGGTCGCGCAGGTCGGTGCGGAACAGGAAGGTGCCGTCGCCGCTGAAGTACTCGCTGACGAAGCCTTCGTTCATATCCGCTGCGACGGCGGCGGCGACGCCGGCGGCCTGATAGGTGCGCATGCTCTCGCCGTCCAGGCCGATGGCGCGGGGTTCCGGCACGCAGCCTGGGTGGCGCTCCACCAGCACGGTATCGACGCCTTCGACGCCGAGCAGCTTGGCCAGGCTCAGCCCTACCGGGCCGGCGCCGATGATCAACACCTGGGTGCTCAGGGGGGTGGACATGTGGGCACCTCGAAATAAATTTGTATAGTGACAAAAAAAATAATTGAAAATACGTCAGATGACAAATATTATTTCCGCCCATCGAACGAGCACGGATGTCTGACTTGGCCACCCTCGGCGACCGCAAGGTGCAGCAGCGAACCCTGGAAACCCGGGCAGCGCTCATTGACACGGCGACGGAAGCCTTCAGCACCCTGGGCTTCGAAGGCATTTCGGTGCGGCAACTCGAAGAGACGGCGGGGGTTCAACGCGGGCTGGTCGCCTATCACTTCGGCGACAAGGACGGACTGTGGCGCGCGGTGGTGGCCGACATCTTCACGGATTTCGCCGCGCGCTTCGGCGATCGCCTGCCGACGCTGGCCGATGTGTCCCCGGTGGCGGCGGCCGGCGCGCTGATCAAACAGTTCGTGCGGTTCAGCGCCGCGCACCCGGAACTCAACCGGCTGATGATGCAGGAGTGCATGCAGGCCTCCTGGCGCGTCGATCACCTTGTCGGTGAGCACGTGAAGCCGATGCTCGACGCGCTGCGGGCGCAGCTGCCCGAGGTGTACGCGCTGCTTTACGGCGACGGTGACCCGCATCGCTACTACGCCATGGTGGGCGCCGGGGCCTTCGTGTTCAGCGCCGAGCACGAATGCATCGGCTTGTTCGGCGCCAATCCCCGGGACGCGGCATTCGTCGAGCGTCATGCGGAGATGGTGGTGCGCATGCTGCTGCCCGCGAACGAGTACTGAGTGGAATCACTGAGCAGGGGGACAACGACATGAAACTGGCAAGATTCACCGAAGGCGGCCGCACCCGTCTGGGTGTGGTGGTCGACGACGGCATTGTCGATCTCAGCCGCGCGGAACCGGAGCTGCCCACGGAGATGCTCGCATTTCTCGAGGCGGGGGAGGCCGTCTGGGACAAGGCCCGGGCAGCCGCTGACCGTCCCGCCGATTACCCGCTGGACGCCGTGCGCCTGGAGGCACCGGTGCCCAATCCGGGCAAGGTGCTCGCCATCGGCCTCAACTACGGCGACCACATCAAGGAAAGCGGAATGGACGCGCCGAAGCACCAGGTGTGGTTCAACAAGCAGCGCAACTGCATCACCGGTCCGTACGCGCCCGTGGACGTTCCCGCGGTGGCGCCCGATCGCGTGGACTACGAGGCCGAGCTGTGCTTCGTGATCGGCAAACGCTGCCGCCATGTGCCGAAGGAGCGGGCGGCCGAGGTGATCTTCGGCTACACCTGCGGTAACGACGTCAGCGTGCGCGATTGGCAGCTGCGCACGCCGACGATGACGATGGGCAAATCGTTCGCCAGCCACGGACCCATCGGACCGTGGATCGTCACCGCCGACGAATTCGGCGATCCCCACGATGCCCGTGTGCGCTGCTGGGTCAACGACGAGCTGCGTCAGGATTCGAACACCCGTCATCTCATCTACGACTGCTTCGATCAGGTGGCGGAACTGTCCGCCGCATTTCCGCTGGATCCGGGCGACGTCATTTTCACCGGCACGCCCCACGGCGTGGGCGTCGCCATGAAGCCGCCTCAGTTCCTCAAGGCCGGCGACCGGGTGCGCGTGGAGATCGATCGCATCGGCAACCTGGAGAACGAGCTGGTGGCCGAAACCCTCGAGACCGTCATCGAATAGGAGCGCCAGGCATGAACCTGATCGTCCGAGTCCCCGAGACCGCCGCGGCCCGCGGCAAGATCGCGCCCAGGCATTTCGCCCACATCGTCTACCGGACCCCGCGCTACGAGGAAATGGTGGCCTGGTACAGATCGGTGCTGGAAGCCGAGGTCGTGCTGCAGAACGACCTGCTGTGCTTCATGACCTACGACGACGAGCACCATCGCATCGCCTTCGCCAACATGCCGCACCTGAAGGACAAGCCGGCCGACTGCGCCGGCGTGGAACACTCGGCGTACACCTATGGCTCGCTGGAAGATCTCGCAGCGACCTACAAGCGTCTGCGCGACGCGGGCATCACCCCGTTCTGGTGCATCAACCACGGCATGACCCTGTCCATGTACTACCAGGATCCGGACGGCAACCGGGTGGAGCTGCAGGTGGATCTGTTTCCGGATGCCGCAGCCACCACGGCGTGGCTGGAGCAGAGCGACTTCGCCACCAACCCGCTCGGGGTGAAATTCGACCCCGAGGAGTTTCTCGCCAAGGTGGAGCGCGGCGACGACATGACCGAGTTCCTCGAGCGTCGCGTCATCGATCCTTCGGAGCTGATGGACCAGCTGCCGGAACAGGGCCTTTAGTCGACTTCGACCCTGTCCCTGCAGACCAGCCGACCTGCGAGTCGTGACCTTGCCAGTACGTGGCCCGCAGATCGCGCTTGAGGATCTTGCCGGACCCGGTCTTTGGAATCTCGGCGACGAAGTCCACCGAGCGCGGTACCTTGTACCCGGCCAGGTGCTCGCGGGCGAAAGCCTGCAGCGTCGGCGCGTCGAGCGCTGAGCCGGGGCGTTTCACCACCACGGCGTGCACGCTTTCGCCCCATTCCTCGCTGGGGATGCCGAACACGGCGACGTCCATCACGTCCTCATGGTGCTCCAGAGCATCCTCGATCTCGGCGGGATAGATGTTCACGCCGCCGGAGATGATCATGTCTTTCTTGCGGTCGCAGATGTAGTAGAAGCCATCCTCGTCGAAGTAGGCGATATCGCCTACGGTCTGCCAGCCGTCACGGTTGTCCTCTCGGAACTTGTCCTCGGCCTTGTGATAGGTCGTGAAGACGCTGGCCGAGCGCACGAACAGTTCGCCCGGCTCTCTTGGTTTGTCGACCACGTGGCCGTCCTCTGCGTACAGTCGGATCTGTACTCCGGGTGCTGGACGGCCGCAGGAATTCCGCTTGGCGCGCTGGAACTCGGGGGTGAGGATGGTGTTGACGCCGAGCTCGGTGGAGCCATACACCTCGAACAGGGAGTCCTCGGGAAACCGCTCCAGATAGGCGAGCTTCAGCGCGTAGGACCAGGGCGCGGCGTTCGCGACCATGATGCGCATGCTGTCCCGCCGGTACTTCGCGAGCACCTCGTCCGGCAGCTGGCAGATCCGGCGGATCGGCGTCGGCGCCGAAAACGTGGTGGTGACGCCGTACTTGTCCACCAGCCGCAGCCAGTCTTCGGCGTCGAAGGCGCGCTGCAGGATCGCCGTGTTGCCCTGGCTCTGGCAGATTGCCAGATAACCGCCGGGGCCGGAGTGGTAGAGCGGCCCCGTGGTGAGGTAGACGTCGTCCGGCCGGCAGCCGTAGACCGCCAGCATGGCCTGTACCTGGTTCGGATCACCGACGTTGCTGCGCACCGCGCCCTTCGGTTTTCCGGTGGTGCCGGAGGTGTAGATCATGGTGCCGGCGGCCGCCGGATCGGCGGCAACGTCCACGGTGTCGGTGCTCGCGGCATCGAGCAGTTCGGCGGCCGCGAGCTGGCCCGGTCGCGGCGCGCCGTCGTAGACGATGACGTGCTCGACGCGCGGGATCCCGTTGCGGATCGACTCGAACAGCTCCGCGTGCTCGGCGTCGATGAAGACGATGCGCGCATCCGAATTGTCGGTGACGTAGGTTGCTTCTTCCCGGGTCAGGCGGTAGTTCAGCGGCACCGAGACCGCGCCGACCTTACGCGCGGCGTGGCCGCAGGTCACGGTCCACGCCGAGTTGTGGCCACACCACATCACCTTGTCCTTGGGCTGGATACCGCGCTCGAGAAACACCCGGGCTAGCCGGTTGGCGTTGGCTTCCAGTTCGGCGAACGTCCACTGAATGAGCGTGCCGTCGGGTCGGTCGTCGATGAGGGCCGGCTTGTCGCCGAGCGCGCCTGCCAGCGTGGTCAGAAGGTCGGTCATGGTGATTCTCCCCAGGGTTCCGGAAAAATACCGAAACCCGGAACCCGCCGCCAGACGCCGATGGGTCCGGCAGACGAACCGGCGCGTGGCGAGCGGTCCAGAGACAGCCATTTACTTGAGGCTTTGATATCGGCAGATTCGATACCAAAGACGTTGGCGTTGCCCATGGATACCGAACTCGCCAGAACCTTCCTGACCGTCGTCGCCGCCGGCAACTTCAGTGCCGCGGCGGGACGGCTGTTCGTCACCCAGTCCACGGTGAGCGCACGCATCGCCACCCTGGAAGACCAGCTCGGCTGCCGGCTCTTCGTGCGCAACAAGGGCGGTACCACGTTGACGGCCGAGGGACGCTGGTTTCAGGCCCACGCAACGACGCTGGTGCGCACGGTGGAACGGGTCCGGCAGGAGGTGGGCGTGGCGCGCGGCTTCGCCGCGAGCGTGACCATCGGCGGTCGGTTCGGCCTCTGGGAGAGTCTTCTGCTCGCAGTACTGCCGCGAATCCGCGCGACCGCGCCGGATCTCGCGATCCGCAGCGAGATCGGTTTCGAAGACGATCTCATGCAGGGCCTGGTCGAGGGTCGCCTGGATATCGGTGTGATGTACACCCCGGAGAACCGCCCCGGGCTCACCGTGCAGCCGTTGCACGACGAGACCCTGGTCTATGTCTGCACGGACGCGGACGTCGAGGACCTGCCCGGCGCAGGCTACGTGTACGTGGACTGGGGGCCGGAGTTTGCGAGCCAGCACAGCGCGACGTTTCCGGAATTCGCCGGCGCCGGCCTCAGCGCAAACATCGGCTGGCTCGGTCTGCAGCACATTCTCGCCTGCGGCGGCTCCGGCTATTTTCCGTTGCGCCTGGTCAAGAACGACCTGGCTCTGGGGCGCCTGCACCAGCGCCCGGAGGCTCCGGATTTCCGGCTGCCCGCCTACATCGTCCACGAATCCGATCCTGATCCCGCCAGCGTGGGCACGGTCGTCGATCTCATCGTCAGCACCACGCGGGAGATCGTCGGCGCGGGCGGGTGATCCCGGGGAGCGGCGGCGGCCCGGGATCGCAAGGACACGATTTCCGCGTTCGATCAGCCCCCGACCCAGATCGGCGAACTCCAGGCGCGCTCCTGAAGCAGCGCGGGCAACCCCGGGCGCGGCGCCACGCCGGCGCGGTTCGCGTCCCAGGTCGACCAGCGGCAGGTCGGCTCCTCCAGCACCCGGGCATAGTAGAACGCCCGCTGTCCGGGTTCGGCATCCGGATCCTGCCACAACGTGCGCAGCTCGGCGGCGCCCTGTCCGCTCGGCGTGCAGGTGCGCAGATCGACGCTGGCCGCGCTGTCCGGACAGCGCCCGCTGACCGGGTCGACGGCGCCGGCGGCGCAGGCGACGTCATAGACGCGCTCGAAGGTCTCCCCGTCGTCGATCCAGCCTTTGACGATCTGCAGACGCTGCAGTCCGGCGCTCGCCGGGTCGCGCAGCGCCCAGACGAGAAAACCCGGGCGCGCCTGACCGTCTGCCGGCGCCGGCAGTTCGCTGCCCATGGCAACGCCGCTGCGATAGGCGCGCGCGATGGCGTCTTCGTCCGGACCGGGGCCGAGATCGTAGCCGGCGAACAGGCGGATGCGCATGCGCGGGCCGCTTGTGGCGAAAGTCTCTTTCCTTCGTAGAGCGGCGTAGATGGATTCGCGCGTGTTCTCCTCGGCCCAGACGCCGGCCAGGCCGGCGGCCGACCAGCGCTGGAAGTAGCCCGGATCGTAGACCGGTGCGCCCGGCTCGGCGCCGTCGACGGGCACCGAACCGCGCAGCTCGGGGCTGGCATCGACCAGGCCGACCTTGCCCCAGTAGTCGGATTCGTTGAACGCGCCGGCGCCGACGTGGGAATCACTGGACGCAATGAGACCGAAGCGGTAGGGGTTGGCGTCGAACAGCGCCTCCATGGCCAGGCCGCGACGGTAGGCGTCGCGCACGTAGCTGCCGGACGGGTCGCTCGGCAGATCGCTGGCGATGCGCTGGGCGAAGATCTCGAAGTCCGCCCACTCGTCGTTGGGGGAGAGCAGTGGGTGGGTCTCGGAGGTGCCCTTGACCTGGGTGATCTCCACCAGCGGCTCGTTGCGCAGGCGCAGCTCGGCGTAGGCGGCGTCGATGGGCGCGCCGCTGTGGGTCGTGTACTCGAACATGAGTCCGTTGGAGCCGTTCGAGTTGTGCGGTATCGCCAGGGCCTCGCGGCCCGCGGCCCGCTGCTGGTCCATCCAGCCCCAGAGGTCCTCCGGATTGCGCGAATCGAGGCTGGAGAAAGGCATGGACGGCACACGGCCGTCGCGGAAGATGACGTTGCGATGCAGATTCTCCTGCGCCTGGCCGGACAGCGTGTACTCGTACGCGGTGAACGTGGTCAGCTTGCCGGGCTGGTAGTTGCGCTCCGCCGCCTCGACGATTTCCTGCCAGGCCGAGCGCACCACGGACGCATCGAACAGATCGTCATCTGCCACGTTGCCGCGCAGCCGACCGATCACTTCGTAGAACGCGGCGAGCCGTTCTTCCTGGGTCGTGGCTGCCTGCAGGCGGCGCGAGATGGGATGCCTGCCGACGCTGGTGTCTGGATCGGCCATCTGCGGGACCATGCCGAGATACATCGCGTGGTCCGTGACCGCGATGAAATCCAGCGGCCGATCGAGCTGCATCGCGAATCCGGCGGGGTGCTTGATGGCCTCGCCGCGCGCATAGCGATAGGCGTCGTCGGGTGTGGCGCGCACGCCGAAGATGAACGCGTCGAACGACAGCTGCGTATGGACGTGCAGCTCGCCGAACAGTGCCTGGCGGGAGGCCGCGTCTTCGGCCGCGGCCGCCGTCCCCGGTGCGGCGATCACCAGCCCCAGGATCATGAACCATTGCCTGCGCATACCGATGCTCCTCCCCTTGATTGTTCCTCCCCTCGATCGGGTCAATCTACGCCGGCTCGCGGCGTGGTTCCATCGCGTTGGCACGGCGCACGTGGGCGCCGCACCGATCGGCGCGGCGAGGTTGGCGGCGGGAGACCGGAAAACGAGCCTGGCGGCAGTCAGGGGTTGGCGCGCGGCTTAAGGGAGATACGAGAAAAGGGCCCACACGCCGGCGTGCCGCCAGGCTCAACGCCCAGGTGGAGTTTCAGCCTGGACGGAAGAGACACTACCCGGGGTAGATTCAGCCGCAAAGCGATGAATTCCACTGGCAAGCATCGGTCGCGTCGATGACAAATCGGCCGCCGGCTGGACGATCGGCCTGATCGATGGCTCGCAGCGACATTATTCGCTTGAGCCGCAGGGCGGGTGAGGTAGCGTGAAGCGATTCCCTGCGCTGTGGAGGCATCGATGAGCCGAGACCCCATGGACGAGCCCCGAGGGTATGCCTCGCCGGTGTGCTATGCGCACGAGTTCGATGTGCCGCCGCTCACGCTGGATGAGGTGGCAGTACGCCTGAACGATCTGCTGGAGGGCGAGCGCGCCGGCGCTCGGGGGTTGATCGACATGAAGGCCGGTCGGGACGATGAGCTGGGACGCCTGCTCGACGCGGTGGCCAGAGACGAGGCGCGGTTCTGCGCCATGCTGAGCCATCACCTCACCCGGCTCGGCTACGCGCCCAGTCACGAGACCGGCGAGTTCTACGACAAGTTGGCTCGGCGCGAAGATCTGGACGCCAAGCTGCGATTGCTGGATCGCGGTCAGTCGGCGGTGGTGCGCCTGCTCGACGAGCTGATGCCGTCGGTGGACGATTCCCGGCTGCTGGCGGATCTCCGGGAGATGCGTGACGTTCACGTCCGAAACCTCGAGAAGTGCGCCGCGTACCTGGCTGATTGACCCGTCTCTGTCGGCGGTTTCGGTGGTAGGCTCCGCACTGACGCGCGATCCGGACCGCCACTCATGGAAGACCTGCACCCGCTCACGGCCTCGGCGATCGCGCGCCTGCTCCGCCAGGGTGAACTGACGCCGCTGGCGGTCTGCGAGCACTACCTGGCGCGCATCCGTCGGTTCGACCCGGCGCTCAACGCCTTCCGCCTGGTCACCGAAGATCGCGCCCTGGCGGCCGCGGAAGCGGCGACCCGGCAGCTTGCCGCGGGGATCGATCTCGGGCCGCTGCACGGCGTGCCCTACGTGACCAAGGATCTGTTCGACGTGGCCGGGCTGCCGACGACGGCCGGGTCGAGGACGCTGGAGGACAACGTGGCCTCCGCAGATGCTGCGGTCACCGCGCGCCTTGCGGCCGCCGGCCTGGTTCTGCTCGGCAAGACCAACACGGTCGAGTTCGCCTTCGGCAGCGTGGGCATCAATCACAGCCACGGCACGCCGCACAATCCCTGGCACGCCGAAGCGCACGTACCCGGCGGCTCCAGCAGCGGCTCGGCGGTGGCGATCGCCGCGGGACTCAGCGCGCTGGCGACGGGAACGGACACGGCCTGCTCGGTGCGCACCCCGGCGGCGCTGTGCGGCGTGGTGGGCCTGAAGACCACGGTCGGGCGGATCAGCCGGCGCGGAGTCCATCCGCTGAGCGGCACCCTGGACTCCGTCGGTCCGCTGGCGCGGTCGGTGGAGGATGCGGCATTGCTGTTCAGCGCGACGCAGGGTCCTGACGATGCCGATCCGAGCACCCTCGGCGTGGTACCCATCGACGTGCTCGGCACGCTCCACGATGGCGTGAAGGGGCTGCGCATCGGCGTGGCCGAGGGTTTCCTGTTCGAAGAACTGGACGAGGAGGTGGAGCGTGCGGTGCGCGCTTGCGTCGACGTGTTCCGCGATCTCGGCGCGACGGTCAGCACGCACGAGTTCGGCGAAGCGCGCGAAGTGATGAGCACGCCCAGCGTCATTTCCCAGGTGGAAGGCTATGCCATCAACGCCGATCGCCTCGAGCACCGGGCCGGTGAGCTCGATCCGGTGGTCTACGAGCGTATGCTGCCGGGCCGCGAGGTGAGCGCTGCAGCCTACCGTAAGGCGCTGGACGCACTGGTTCCGCTGCGCCAGCGCGCGGCCCGCCAGTTCGCTGGCGTGGATGTGCTGGTGGCGCCGACCTGTCCGCTGGCGGCGGAACCGGTTGCGGCGGTGGACCGGGATTTCGAGACCTACATGCGCTACGCCGGCCGCTACCTGCGCAACTGCTTCGTCGGCAATCTGCTCAATCTGTGCGGGGTGAGCGTGCCCTGTGGATTCACCCGCAAGGGGCTACCCATCGGGCTGATGATCTACGCAGCGCCGTTCCGGGAAGACCTGGTGCTGCGCGTGGCGCAGGCGTTCGAGAGGGCGACGGGTTGGCACGACGCGCATCCCGATCTCGGCTGGGTTCCGTCAGGCAGTGCCGGGCATTAACCTTGGCCATTGGCATCAGGAAAAGGTTGAAGGCTAGTGCCCGGCACCGGAAAGGCTGGCGATGAGGACTGACAGGGCCTGGCAGATCTGGGGTTCGAAGGACCCCTATTTCGCGGTGCTGACCCATGACCGCTACCGCGCCGGGCGCCTGGGACCGGAGGATCGCAAAGCGTTCTTCGGTTCCGGGCGGGCGCACGTGGACATGGTTCTGCGGGGAGCGGACGCGCTGACGGGCAAAGGCCTGTCGCGCGGCTCGGCGCTGGATTTCGGCTGCGGCGTCGGACGGCTGGTCATTCCGTTCGCGGAGCAGTTCGACGCCGTCACCGGCATCGACGTGTCGCGCGCCATGCTGGACGAAGCCGGCGCCAACTGCGCCGAGGCCGGCGCAGACAACGTGACGCTGCTCGCCACCGCCGAGTTCCTCGCCGGAGACCGGCGCGACTACGATCTGCTGCACTCGGCCCTGGTGTTTCAGCACATCCGGCCGGCGGACGGGGAGCGCCTGCTTGCGAGTCTGGTCGATCGCGTGGCCCCGGGCGGGGTCGTGGCGATCCAGTTCATGTTTCATCGGCCGGGGGTGCGCATGGCGTTGACCTGGCTGCGTGACAGGCTGCCGTTCGGCCACGCGCTGGCGCGCTGGCTGCACGGACGGCGGCGGGAGGTGGCGCCGATGGAAATGAACCCGTACGACATGAACCGCGTGCTGGTGATTCTCGAGCAGCGCGGTTTCGACCGGCTGCGGATGATCGTCAGCCGGGATTCGGGCATCGGCAGCGTGTTCGTCTTCGGCCATCGCTCACGGGACGGCGGGTGAGCCGAAGCCGGGGCCGCGTTTCGGTTGCTTGAGCGGGCGCTCCCGCGGGGCGAGCGGCGACGATCTCACTGCGGCCACGCTTCTGTGGCGACGACGGTCCGGGGTTCGGATGGCTTGTCGGGCAGCAGACGCCGCACGAGCTGATTCGCCCGGGCCGGGCCCCGCTCCACCAGCGGTCGGATCTGGAACAGCGTCAGGCGCCCGTCGACGAAGCCGAACTCGATGTCCCAGGGCCGGGGCTGCCCGTCAGCGTCCAGTGCCGGCGCGTACTTCTCCGCCACTTCCAACGCCAGTGTGCGCAGCTGCTGCTGCTCGTCGGGCGCCAGCACGGGCCCGTCGGGCGCCGGTATCCAGGCGATGCCGCCACGCTCCGCAAGCTGGCGCTGGTAGGGGGTCTTGGCCTCGGACACCAGCTGGCTGCTGCCGTCCGGGGTGAGTACCAGCGTGGCGGCGGCTTCGCCGGCCACGGCGCCGCCGACCCCCCAGGCGGTGGACACCGTGAGGCCCGGGGACCCGGGCGCGATCAGGTTGGCGGTGACGAGCACGCCCGACTTGGTCGACGGCACGCTCAGCATCAGCAGGACGGAGGCATAGACGTCCGCCGGGTTGTCGAGAAGATTCGAGCGCCAGGCGATGGCCCGCGGGCTCAGCACCGAAGCCCAGACCCGCGGAATGGCGCGCACCTGAGCCTCCAACCCGACCACGTTCGGCACGGTCTCCGACAGGCCCGCGCCGGTGAACTCCGGCAGATCCTCCACGTTGGTGTCGGAGCGCACGAAGACGCCCACGTCGTCGCTGCCGAACTGCGCCCGCATGAGCGATCTGAGCGCATCGGCCTGCTGGAACTCGAGCTGGGCGATGCGCGCGCGCACGGCCGCGAGGCGCGAGTTCAGCTCCGCCTCGTCGATGGCTCCGGCGCGGAAGTCGCGATAGGCCAGTTCCAGTTCGCTGCGGATATTCCCATCCCCGCGCGCCGTGTACCGGGCGAACAGGCCGAACGGGATCGCGATGGCGGGCGCGACGCGGCCCGGGAACAGCCGGTTGAGTTCGCCCAGGTTGGCCGCCTTCGGGCCGACGACCCTGCCCGACAGCTCCCGGCGCAGTTCCGCAATGGGCAGCAGCCGGGTCACGCTGAGATCCGGTGGCGGGACGCGCAGGCGCGTCGTGGCGTGGCGTGGATCGGGCTGCGCCAGCAGCTCGCCGACCAGCGGCGCGGCGCGCGATGCTTCGAGCAACGCCACGGAGCCGTCCGACCCGACCGCAAGCAGCACCTGCTCGCCGGCGAACTGGGTCAGCAGCGGAACGTTGTTCTCCGCTATGGCCACGTTGGGAATGCCGAAGTTGCGGGCAAGCAGCTGCACGTGGGACAGCGGACTGCCTTCGCCCAGGGTGAGGATGCCGGCCACCGGGGGCAGCTCCGCGGCCGTTTCCGGCAGCACCACGATCTCATCCCGGCCGAGGCTCGCGACGTCGTCGCCGGGGCCGAGAATGCGCAGCGGGCCGCTGGCATAGCCGGCGTTCAGACCGATCACCGAGCTGCCGGCGCGGCCGAACAGGTCCACAGCCACGCCCGAAAGCTGCTGCAGATCCGCCGCCAGCGTCTGGATCAGGCCGGCGAGAGGGAACAGCGCCGAACTGCGCAGGGTATCGTCCACGAACCGGGCCGCTCGCGGATCGAGCGCCGTGTAGCGCGCCAGCGGTTCGGCGAAGGCATGGCGCACGGCGCCCACACCCCACTGGGGTACGCGCTGGAGCAGCCGGACGAACTCCCGATAGTGCGCGAACGACCAGGTTTCGGCGCCGGGATCCGGCATGGCGACGGCGGCAGCCGCAAGCTCGCCCGGCGATACCAGGCCAACGCCGTAGGCGGCGCGGATTAGATCCATGGCGCGCTCCGCGGCCGCGGCGCGGTTCGCCGGCCGGGTCCGCGCGCGCTCCGCGGCCAGCAGTTCCGATTCGATCTCGGCAAGCAGATCGAACAGGGTGAGCCGCACCTGGGTGCTGGCGGTGGTCGAGATGACGTCGCGCACGCGCGCCAGCAGCGTGCCGGTCACGACCGGCGCGTCCGCGCCGAGGTCCAGCGCGGTGAGCGCCTCACGCCCCCGTGGACCCGATCGCAGTCGGGTCAGCAGCGCTTCGATGCGGGCCTGACGTTGCTGCGGCGAGAACAGCGCATCCAGCGCCTCGGCAATGGCGGTCGCTGCCGCCGCGGCCGACTCGTCCGCCTGCCCGTCTGCCCAGCGCCGGACCTTGGCGGCGGATCGGACGGTAGGGGTGTTGTGGATCTCGTTGCGCAGAGGTTCGGCGGAGGGGTGGGCCTCTGCCAGACTCTGAACGGCGCGGCGCACGTCGCGGGTGGCCTCGCCGTCGGCCCCGTGGGGAACGACCCGCACGGTTTCCCGGGCGAGCAGAAAGTGATCGGTCAGCCAGGCCGGGTCGGCGAGCAGCTGCAGCAGCAGGCTGCGACCCGCGTACTCCTCGTCCTGCGCCTGGGTGCGCCCGCGGTAGTCGACGGCTCGGCGCAGCACCCAGCCGTCGTCGATGTCGGTCAGGTAGCGCTCGAGGGACAGCTCGCGCATGCGTTGCTGGCGCGCGTCCGCGTCGAAGAATTCATCCCAGGACAACGCGGTAAAGATGGTGCCGACGCGAAAGCCCAGAGCGGCCAGTGTCTCCCGTTCTTCGGAATACTGGGCGTGCTGGTGGCCGCCGCCGTGCTCGCGGCAGGCGAGGGCCTGGGGCGGCAGCACGACGCCGTCGTTGCAGAACCAGCGGATGCGCTGGTAGGGGCCGCGGGGATTCGCCGCCATGCGCGCGACGATGCGGCGCGCTTCGACGATCGTCTCCGGCGGCGGTGAGTCGGTGGGGGCGGCGGCCGGAGACGTGCTCCAATCCACAAATCCTGCCGTGAGCACCAGCGATGTGAGCAGGATCCTGTGTCTACGCCCGAACTTTTCGTGCATGCTTGGCCGGTCAAATTTCGCCCGAGCGGTGAACCTCAGGACTGCCTTGACCAGCGTACCCATCTCGCTTTCGCCGTTCGAGCGATTTCTGCGACTGTTCGCCAACGTCCAACCCAGGGAAGGGACGACGGCATGCCTTCTCATTGCCAACATCTTTCTCATCCTCGCGGCGTACTACCTGATCAAGCCGGTCCGTGAGGGATGGCTGGCGATCAGCATGCTCAAAGGCTTCACCTCGATCGAGGTGAAAGCCTACTCGGCGTTCGGCCAGAGCCTGTTCCTGCTGCTGGTGATGCCGGTCTACGCCCACCTGGCGGCAACCTGGACGCGGCGCCAGCTGATCATCCGCGTCGGCGCGTTCTTCGCGGCGCTGCTCGGTTGTTTCTGGCTGGCCCAGCCCGGCATCGTCATGGATCAGGTGCCGTATGCCGGAGTGGTCTTCTACCTGTTCGTCGGGGTTTTCAGCGTCACCCTGGTGGCGCAGTTCTGGTCTTTCGCGTCGGATCTTTACGGGGCCGAAAAGGGCAAGCGGTTGTTCCCGCTGGTGGCCGTCGGTGCCTCGGCCGGTGCCGTGGTCGGCTCGTGGATGGGCGAGCGGCTGATCCGGTCTCAGGTGGTCGATGCCTTCGATCTGATCCTCTGCGCGCTGCTGCCGCTGGGTGCCGCTATCGCGCTCGCTGCCTGGTCGGATCGACGCGGCGCGTCGGGACAACCCGGCGAGCGCACCGTCAGCCGCTGGCAGGAACCGGCGGCGCCCGACGGCGACGGTCCCTATGGTCTGATCGCCCGCTACCGCTACCTCAGCGCGACTGCCGCCATGACGCTGGTGTTCAGCTGGGTCGTCGCGAGCGGCGACAACATCCTGTTCGGGTTCGTGCAGCAGATGCTGCAGGAACGATTCGCCAGCGAGGGGATCGGCTCGGCCAGCTACCAGACGCTGCTGAATGCGGCGACCACGGCCTTCTACGGCAACCTCTACTTCTGGATCAACCTGATGGGGCTGCTGCTGCAGGCGTTCGTGGTGTCGCGGATTCTCCGCTATGCCGGGTTCGGCTCGCTGATCCTGGCCACACCCATCGTATCGCTGACCGCCTACGCGTCGATGTTGTTCGTTCCTCTGCTCGGTCTGATCAAGGTGATGAAGATCGCAGAAAACTCGAGCAACTATTCGGTGAACAACACGGCACGACACATACTCTGGTTGCCGACCACCAAGCAGATGCTCTACCAGGCCAAGCCGGCCATCGACACGCTGTTCGTCCGCCTCGGCGACGGCATGGCGGCAATGACCGTTCTGCTCGGCACCCGGGTGTTTTCCCTGAGCATCGTTGGTTTCGTCGCGATCAACATCGTGCTGGTCCTGGCCTGGCTGGGGATCGCGATCTATCTGAAGCAAGAGCACAAACGCTGGAGTATCCATGGTCCCCGCACCTGAAAGATCGCGCCTGCGGTTCACACTGCGTCTGCGGTCTGCCTCGTCCTCGATCGGTTGCGTACTGGTTCTGGTTCTCGCCTGGCTTCTTCATCCCTTCCCCGCCTCCGCCGATGGTCCGGTCTTCGAGGACGGCGACGACCTGACCGCACTGAACAGTCGCCGGGTGCCGCACAAGCCGGCGGACTGGGCGCCGCTGTACCAGCGGGTCGACAAGGAGCTGCAGCACAAGCTGGACGTCGAGGTGGCGTCGCATCGCCGCTGGCAGCAGCTGGTCGATCAGCACCGGCTCGGCCTGTGCGTGGTCGATCTCAACTCGTCACCTCCGCGGTTCGCCCGGGTCAACGGCAACGAGATGATGTATGCGGCGAGCCTGCCGAAAATCGCGATCCTGCTCGGTGCCTATGCTGCCTTCGAGGACGGCAGCCTCGAGGAGAAGCCCGAGTACAAGGACGACCTCGATCAGATGATCCGGGTATCGAGCAACGACGCGGCCACCCGCATGATCGATGCGGTTGGCATGCGCAAGATCAATGCCACGCTGCGCGATCCCGCCTTCGGGCTCTATGACGAGTCCCGCGGCGGCGGGCTCTGGGTCGGCAAACGCTATGCGAAGGCCGGGCCGCGGGTGGGGGACCCGATGCACGGAATCTCCCATGGCGCGACCCCGACCCAGGTCTGCCGGTTCTACTATCTGCTGGCGACCGGCAAGCTGATCAGCTCGGAGCGTTCCCGGCAGATGCTCTCGCACCTGCAGGATCCGGGGCTGCACCACAAGTTCGTCGCCGAGCTCGACGTGCTCGCACCCAATGCCAGGACCTATCGCAAGTCCGGTACCTGGCGCGACTTTCATTCCGACTCGGTGCTGGTCCGCGGCACCGAGTGGCGCAACTACATTCTCGTCGGGCTGGTACAGGCCGACGACGGCGGCAAGCTGTTGCGCGAGATCCTGCGGTCGATCGAAGGGATTCTGCAACCGACCGACTGGGAGGGCGCGCTGCCGGTCAGTGGCTAGTGTACTGCGCAGATCGCGCGTCAAGCGCGCGCGCTGACCGGCAGCGTCTCGTAGCGATGCCAGCCGGGCATGCGCTGGAGCTCGAGCTGCGACGGTTCCACCGCCAGACGCAGGTCGGGGAAGCGCTTCAGCAGGTTGCGCAGCGCGAGTCGGGTCTCGGCACGTGCCAGGTGCGCGCCCAGACAGAAATGCACGCCATGGCCGAAGCCGAGGTGCCGGTTCGGCGTGCGGCCGATGTCGAAACGCAGCGGGTCGTCGAACACCCGTGGATCGTGATTTGCCGCCGCGAGCAGGGGCATGATCGGTTTGCCTCTGGGAATCGTCACGCCGTGCAGCGTGATGTCCTCCATGGCGTAGTTCAGTTTGGTGCTCTGCACCGGTCCGCGGTGGCGCAGGATCTCTTCCACTGCGGAGTCGATCAGGGTCGGATCGGCGCGCAGCCTCTCGAGCTGGTCCGGATGCTGCAGCAGGGTCAGGACGCCGTTGGTGATCAGGTGCACGGTGGTCTCGAAGCCGGCGACGATCAGCAGAAACACCATGCCGACCAGCTCGTCCTCGCTCAGCCGATCACCGTCGTCTTCCGCCTGGATCAGGCCGGTGAGGATGTCGTCGCCGGGGTTGTCACGCTTCTCCCGGATCAGGTCGCGCACGAAATTCACGGTGCGCGGAAGATCCAGGAACAGGGTGCGCAGCATGCGCAGACCGCTGAAGCCCCGGGTCACGACCCCCATGGACTTCTGAAACGCTGGCATCGCCTCGGCGGATACGCCCATCATGGCGGCGATCATGCGCACCGGAATCGGCAGTGCGTAGCGCGCCTGCAGGTCGAACTCGCCGGCGTCTTCCAGGTCGTCGAGCAGTTCACGCGAGTAGCGGTCAATGCGCTCCTCGAGGTCGGCGATGGCCTGGGGACGGAAGCCACGCCGGACCAGTTCGCGCAGCCGGCGGTGGTTCGGATCGTCCTCCTGGATCATGCTCTCGGCCATCGGTTTCAGCGACGCAGGGATGGGAAACGGGAACCGCCTGCCGCCGGTCACCGTAGTGCGGTTGCGCAGCACCCGCGGGTTTTTCAGAAGACTGGCGCAGTCGTCGTAGCGGGCCACGGTGTAAACCGTCATCACACTGATCTTCGCCCGATGTACCGGCCGTTCCTCACGGATGCGGTCGTACCACGCGTACTTGTCGGCCATGAAGTCCGGGGACAGCAGATTTACCGGGCGGGATAGATCGATCACGGTGGCTGTTCCTCGGACGCTGATGGCCAGCATGCCTCATGGGGCGCGTCGCGGCGACTCGTCGGAGGCTGCCACCGGGATGGTTGCATCATAAAACTCTGACGGCTAGAGTTCGACGGGCCGGAAACGACCGGCGACGGTCAGCACAGGGGGCACCATGGGCCGAATCGAGACCGGGACCGACGAACTGCTGCTGGACCTGGATGCCGGGATCGCGACGATCACCCTGAACCGGCCGGCGAAACGCAACGCGCTCTCCGATCACCTGACCCCGGCCTTGCGCCAGGCGCTGCTCGACCTCGATGGCCGCAGCGACGTGCGCTGTCTCGTCATAACCGGTGCCGGGCGCGCGTTCTGTGCCGGCGGCGACGTTTCCGGAATGGGCAGCAACCGGCGCAGCGAGCCGGCGCCGGCGGCACCCAGGCCGACTCTGGACGACGCCATCACGACGCTGCGCCACAAGCAGGAAACGCTGACCCTGCGCCTGCACGAATTCTCCAAGCCGACCATCGCCGCGCTGCCCGGTCCGGCCGCCGGCGCCGGGCTGTCGATCGCGCTCGCCTGCGACCTGCGGATCGCCGCGGACTCGGCGTTTCTGACGACGGCGTTCCGCAACATCGGCCTGTCCGGCGACTACGGCGCGAGCTGGTTCCTCACCCGGCTGGTGGGACCAGCCAGGGCCCGGGAGCTGTTCTACACCGGCCGCCGGGTGGAAGCCGCGGAAGCGCTGGCGCTCGGGCTGGTCAACGAGGTCGTGCCCTTCGACGCCCTCGCCGCGCGCACTCGGGAACTGGCGGCACAGATCGCGGCGGGGCCGCCGGTGGCGCAGCGCTACATGAAGGAGAATCTCAACCGGGCGCTGCAGGGCGATCTACGCACCTGCCTGGCCATGGAGGCGGACCGCATGGTCCGATGCACCCGCACCGAGGACCATCGCGAAGCGGTGGCCGCGTTTCTCGCGAAACGGCCCCCCGAGTTCAAAGGCGTCTGACCCAGTGATTGCAGGAGACCGATCATGACCGTGTCCGTCGAGTTCCACTTCGATTTCGGCAGCCCCAATGCGTATCTCAGCCATCGGGTGATTCCCGCCATCGAGGCGCGGACCGGGGTGAAATTCGACTACGTGCCGATCCTGCTCGGCGGAATCTTCAAGGCCACCAACAACACCTCGCCGGCGGTGTCGCTGAAGGGAATCCGCAACAAGGGCGAGTATCAGGCGCTGGAGACCCGGCGTTTTCTGAAGGCGCACGGCATCACCGACTACAAGCAGAACCCGCACTTCCCGGTGAATACTCTGCAGCTCATGCGGGGCGCCATCGTCGCCCAGCGCGAAGGCTGCTTCGAACGCTACGTCGACGAGGTCTACCGGCACATGTGGTCGGAGCCGAAGAAGATGGACGAGCCCGAGGTGTTCGCGGCAGCGCTGGCGGAATCCGAGCTGCCGGTGGAGACGATCATGGCCGGGATCCAGGATCCCGAAATCAAGGCGAAGCTGGTCGCCAACACCGAGGACTCGGTGGCGCGGGGCGTGTTCGGCTCGCCGAGCTTCTTCGTCGGCGAGGCGCTGTTCTTCGGCAAGGACAAGCTGCGTGACGTCGAGGAGGAGATCGTCCGGCAGCAGCGGGGGGCGGCATGACGGGCGCCAACGTCGCGGTCGAGCGGGACGGCCGGATCCTCGAGATCGTCGTCGACCGTGCCGACAAGATGAACGCCTTCACCCCGGAGATGTTCGACGGCCTTGCGGACGCGCTGACCCTGCTCGACGAGGATCCGGATATCTGGGTCGGCGTGCTGACGTTTGCCGGCAGACATGCGACCGCCGGTCTGGACCTGCCGAAGTTCGCCGACGCCATGCGCTCCGGCGAGCGCGACGCGGCGGTCGATGACCGGGTGGACGGATTCGCGCTGCGCCGGCGCTGCCGCAAGCCGCTGGTGATGGCGGTGCAGGGCGTGACCTTCACCATCGGTATCGAAATGCTGCTGGCCGCAGACATCGTCGTGGCCGCCGACGACTGCCGGTTCTGTCAGCTGGAACCGAAGCGCGGGCTCGCCGTGTTCGGCGGCGCCCACTTCCGCTACGTGCAGCGGGCCGGCTGGGGCAACGCCATGTACCATCTGCTGCGCGCGGACGAATTCGATGCGAACCGGGCCCGGGAGCTCGGCTTCGTTCAGGAGGTGGTGCCGGCCGGCAGCCAGATCGCCAGAGCCCGCGAACTGGCCCGGGAGATCTGCGCCAACGCGCCGATCGCGGTTCAGGAGATCAAGCGCGCGGCGATGGTGTACGTCGAGTCCGGCGAGGCCGCCGCGATCGCCGAGATTCCGGTCATGCGTCAGCGCACGGCGAACTCGGATGACTTCCGTGAAGGCGTGGCGTCCTTCATGGAGAAACGCACGCCGACATTTTCGGGGAAGTGAACGACATGAGTGACCGACCGGTCTGCCTGGTGACGGGTGTGGGTCCCGGCACCGGCACCGCCCTGGTGCGGCGTTTTCACGACGGCGGCTTCGCCGTGGCGATGCTGACCCGTTCCAGAGAGCGCCTGGATGCCCTGGAAGCCGAGCTGCCGAACGCGAAGGGCTATGTCTGCGATCTCGCCGACGAGTCCGCGGTGAACGCTGCGGTGGCCGCCGTGAACGCCGATCTCGGCGCGCCGGAAGTGGCCATCCACAACGCCGTGGGCGGTGCCCGTGGTGACTTTCTCAGCATCGATCCCCCGGTGCTCGAGCGCAATTTTCAGGTCAACGTGATGGGTCTGCTGTACCTGGCGCGGGCCACGGCGCCGGCCATGATCGAGGCCGGGCGCGGTTCGATCCTGGTCACCGGCAACACCGCCGCGCTGCGCGGCAAGGACTTCTTCGCCGGCTTTGCGCCGACCAAGGCCGCCCAGCGTATTCTCGCCGAGTCCATGGCGCGCACTCTCGGCCCCAGGGGCGTGCACGTCGCCTACATCGTCATTGACGCGGTGATCGATCTGGCCTGGACGCGCAAGGCTTTCGCCGACGCCCCCGACGACTTCTTCATCCAGCCGGCCTCCATCGCCGAGAACGCCTGGTACCTGCACGCCCAGGATCGCTCCGCGTGGACGTTCCTCTCGGAGCTGCGCCCGTTCGGCGAGAAGTGGTAGCTCGGGTCGGTTACTTCTCTTCGCCGATGCGTTTCAGGACGTGGCCCACGACCGCCTCGCCGTGGGTGTTCTGGAGGAAGTGGCCGGCATCCTCGATGGGATCGAAGCTGGCGTTCAGCTGACCGGCCCACTGCCGGCCCCAGGCTTCGGTGAAGACGTCGTCCCGGCAGCCCCAGACGAAATGAGCGGGCTTGTTCCACTGGCGCAGCAGCCGGTAGTGCAGGGTCTGGGCGGCGCCGTTGCCGTTGTCGTAGCTGCTGGCCGGGATCGACAGCGGAAAGCGCCGGTAGCCGTTGAAGGCTTCGTCGGGCAGGCCGCGATAGGGTGCCGAGAAGCCGCGGTACATGGTCGCGGCCCTGCCGGTGAACCCGGGATCCTTACCCTCGGACAGGGCCGGAAAGATCACCTCGGGTTCGGCGATGCCGCCGCTCAGCAGCAGCAGCAGGCCGACGTCGGGCTTCGGACGCTGAAAGCGGCCGCCATCCTTCCAGTTCTCGAACCAGTTGCGGATCGCGGGCGAGTACTCGAACTCCGGATGGTGCAGCCAGGTGTTCATGATGATCAGCCGCTCGAAGCGCTCCGGCATGGTCACCGCCTGGGCGAGACCGGTCGGTCCGCCCCAGTCCTGACAGACCAGGGTGACGCGCTGGAGATCGAGGGTCGTGATCAGAGTGGTCAGGATTTCGGTGTGCCGCGCGATGGTGTACCAGTGGATGTCCGTCGGTTTGTCGGAACGGCCGAAACCCATGTGATCCGGGGCGATGCAGCGATAGCCGGCGGCGACCAGGCGGGGAATCATGTCGCGGTACAGGTAGGCCCAGGTCGGCATGCCGTGGAGCAGCAGCATCACCGGCGCGTCCCTCGGGCCTTCGTCCACGTAGTGCATGCGCAGGTCCTGCCAGGCGTGGTAGTGCGGCTGGTAGGGGAAGTCGGCCAGGTCGCTGAAGTTCTCGTCGGGGGTGCGGACGAACAGGGTCATGAAGGCTCCTCGGTGGCTCGCGGGGCGCGGGGTTCCCCGGCTGCCGCAGAATCCAGGTACAGGCCCAATACTACCGCCATTGTTCGCACAGCGGGCCGGCGGTCGCCGGTCGGGGTGTGGCATTGCCGCCGGAAGCGGGTACTCTGATCGAACGCCGGGTAGCGGACGGGATGCGGATGCGACTCTATCACTGCCAGGATTCGCGCTCGCTGCGGGCGCTGTGGGCCATCGAGGAACTCGGCCTCGACTGCGAGCTCACCGTGCTGCGCTTCCCGCCGCGCGTGCATCACCCCGAGTATCTGCAGGTGAACCCCCTCGGTACGGTTCCGGCCCTGGTGGACGGAGACAGCGTCCTCACCGAGTCCGCTGCGATCTGCGAGTATCTGGGCGCCGTGCATGGCCCTACGGACCTCGCGGTCACCCCGGCGGAGCCCGAGTTCGGCGCCTACCTCAACTGGCTGCACCGCAGCGACGCGACTCTCACGTTTCCGCAGACCCTGGTGCTCCGCTACACCCGGCTGGAGCCGCCGGAGCGGCGTCCGGCCCAGGTTGTGGAGGACTACTCCATCTGGTATCTGTCGCGGCTGCGCAGCGTGGAGACCGCCCTGGAGGATAGCCGCTACCTGGTTGCCGATCGTTTCACCATGGCGGACATTGCCGTGGGCTATGCCTTGTTCATGGGGACGACGCTGGGTCTGGACGAGCGTTACAAGCCCAACTGCCGTCGCTATCTCGACGATCTCATGGCGCGCGATGGCTTCCGCCGTGCGCGGGCGCGCGGTGGCGCTGAAACCCCGGCGGGCAATGGAGGAAACAGATGAGTGCACGCAAAGAGGATTTTCTGGCTCTGGCGGGTGCCTTCAGTCAGCTCGAGCCGGCCCGGGAGGTTGCCCGGGCGCTCTCGGCCGCGCTCTACGAAGACGCGCGCCCGGGCCGCGACGATCTGCCGTTCCGTGCTCTGGTGGTGGCCGTGACGGATGACCTGGAGACGCTGGCGGCGGTTGCCGACGTCGGCTGCTACGTGGTCTGCCAGCGCGCCATTCGTCCGGGGCGGGCGGCGGTGTACGGGCTGTTTCCCATGTGCCGAAAGCCCGACCTCAGCCGTGCCGAGGCCGATGGTCACTGGCGCGACGTGCACGGTCCGTTGGCCCTGGAGCACCACGCCGCGATGACCCACTACCTTCAGCTTGCGGTGCTCGACGTGTTGTCCGGCACGCCCTACGACGGCTTCGCTCTGTGTGGCTTCGGCTCCGTCGACGACCTGCGCGAGCGCTTCTTCACCACGGCCGAGAGCCGCGGCGTGATTCAGGCGGACGTGCGCCGGTTCGCCGACGTCGAGCGCTCGCCGCGACGGCTGCTGGCCACGGCGACGGATTTCGCCGGCGCGCGCCAGGATCCGTGAGACGGGTCAGCGCAGCAGTCGGGCGACTTCCGCCACCGCGTCGATGCCGGCCTCTTCGGAGTCGGCGATCGGCATGATGTTGAACAACCTGCAGCCGGCGTCCCGATACGGTGCGAGGAACCCGGCGACCTCCTCGGCGGTGCCGTAGGGGCTGTACTTTTCGAAGCGTTCGTAGGGAATGCGGTAGAAGTCCTCCATGCCGCGGGCGAGGCGTGCCCGGGCGCGGTCGCGATCGGCACCGAAGCCGGCCCAGATCTGAATGCCGTGCAGCGCCGGCGCCGGGCGGCCGAGTTCCGCCGCCCGGGCGTCGACGTGCTGCAGCACCCGGGCACAGCGCCCGGCCGAGGTCCACACCCCGAGCCAGCCGTCGCCGAAGCGCGCCGCGCGCTCCAGGGCGGCGTCGGCGCGGCCACCGATCACCATGGGGATCGGCTGGCTCGGTACCGGTTTGATCCAGCCCCTGGTGAACTGGAAGAACTCACCGTCGTAGTCCATGGGTTTGCCGTGCAGCAGGCCCTGGACGACGTCCAGACATTCGTCGGTGCGACGGCCGCGGGTCGCCGGATCGACGCCGCACATGGCGATCTCGTTGCGGTCTTCGCCGCCGACGCCGACGCCGAGAATGAGCTGGCCGGGCGCTGCCTCCGCCAGGGTCGCCAGCTGCCGCGCCACCGGTACCGGGTGGCGCAGGGCCAGCAGGTAAACGCCGACGCAGACCTTCAGGCGCGGATCCAGGGCGGTGAGGGTGGCGGCGTTGATCAGCCCGTCCATTCCGGCGCCGACATGGAAGCTCACGTGGTCGGCGACGAACACGTGGTCGATGTTCTGCTCGACGATGCGGGCGACCAGCTCGGCGCGCCGCGGATGCGGCGAAGTGAGTAGAGCCGGGGAGGCCAGGGTTCCGACCAGCATTACAGCAGCGTCTTCGGGTCGATGCCGAGCAGAACCTTGCCCACCACTTCGTAAGTGGGCTGCGCCACCATGATGTGCTGGGTCGCGACATGGACGTCGCGGAAGCAGCGCTGCAGCACGTTCGATTCGTACACAGAGGACCCGCCGCCCAGGTGGTACATGAGGTCGACGGCTTCCACGGCGCTCCAGGTGTTGTTGCTGGCGGCAAGACGCAGGTCCGCCTTGCGGTCGATGCCGAGCCGTCCTTCGCCTTCGGCCTGCTGCCAGGCCCGGTCGATGACCTCGTTGGTGTAGGCGCGCGCCGAGGCGACCAGCGCCTGCGCGCGCGCCAGATCCTTCTGGGTACCGGGGCGCTCGGCCACGGTGCGGCGGCTGCCGGTGGGCACTTTGGCGGTGGCCAGGTCGACGAAGGCCGCGATGGCGTGCTCGGCAATGCCGATGGCGACCGCGGAGACGCCGAGTGCCAGCAGGCCCAGCGTGGGAAAACGGTACAGCGGCGCGTCCACCTGCGGGCGGCCGCCGAGCACGCTCCAGCGGCCCTCGGGGGCGAAGGCGTCGCGGACCTCGATGTCGTTGCTGCCGGTACCGCAGAGCCCCGAGGTGTGCCAGGTGTCGTGCACCGTGACCTCGCTCGCGGGGAACATCACCAGCACCGACTCCGGCAGGCCGTGGGCGTTCTGCCGCGGCCTGCCGTCCTCCATGACGAAACAGCCGCCGCAGATCCAGTCCGAGACCTGGCAGCCGCTGCCGAACGGCCAGCGCCCGGACACCCGGTAGCCGCCGTCCACCGGCTCGGCGCGACCGAGGGGCGCGGTGACGCCGGTGGTGATGGCGTTGGGATGGTCGCCGTAGATGGTCTTCGCCCAGCGCTCGGGCAGCGAGGCCGACAGCAGGCCGGTGGTGGCGCCGATCATCTGGCACCAGCCGGCCGCGCCGTCATGGCGCGCCGTGTCCACCAGCGCGTCGAAGAACTGCCGCGGATGCACCTGGGCGCCGCCGTAGCGCGCCGGCACCAGCAGGCGGAACATGCCCGCCGCGGCCATTCGCCTCGCCAGATCGTCCGGCATCCGCCGTGCCGTCTCGATGGCATCCGCGCGCTGCGCGATCTCCGCGTGCAGCGAGTCGACGGTCTCGCGTTGATCGACGTTCGCCACCATCCCGGTCTGCTCCTGCCTGTCCTGAATTCCTGGAGTGTACCTCAGCCGTATTCCGGCTTTGCGCCCCCACAGCTGAGGCTGGAGGCGAACCGGCTGGCCGGACGAACGTCAAGCTATTGGACTCTCGTCGCAGAGACGTGTGTAATCCGGTCATGGCGTGCGCCGAGCGGGGGCTGGGCCGCGTAACGACCATTCCAATCCGTCACATCACGAGGGAGGCTGCAATCCGTGCACCGTCGTTCATTTTCTCACAGCTTGCTGGCGCTTTTATTCGCCGCGTTGATCACCGCGCCCGCGCTGGCGCGGGATGATGCCGACATCGACGTCGCGCCGTACCTGATCACCTCAGGTGATCCGGCCGATCCAGCCTACGCGAACGCGGGGAAGAACCTGCGCAACGGCGTGGGCTCGATTTTCATCCTGCTGGAAGCGCCCGGGCAGGATGATGCCGGCTTCATCTGCACGGCCAGTGCCATTGGACCGCGACATGTCCTGACCGCGGCCCACTGCGTCACGGAATCCGGCTTTGGTGTCAAGGACCTGCTTTTCGTGCTGAGTGCGGGACTCGACGCACCGCTGATCCTTCCCGCGAAGGGCTTCTCCGTGCACCCGTTCTGGGACGCTCTGGCGCCGTTTTTCGGCGCCATTTCGCCGGGCGACGTGGCGGTCATCGAGCTCTGGGAGGACCTGCCGGACGGCATCGAGACCTACGATCTGTACACGGCGGCCGACGAGTTCGGTCAGCCCGCTCGTCACTACGGCCACGGCCGTTCCGGCAAGGGCAACAAAGGGGCGACGGGTGGCGCGGACTTCTTCTACGCGCGAACCGGGCTGAACACCTACGAACAGACCGTGGAGCCACTCGTCGGCCCATTGCCGGACTTCCTCGTGGGACTGTTCGACCAGCTGGTCCACGATTTCGACAGCGGCGGGCGCAAGCACAACGCCATGGAATGGTGGTTCACGTCGAGCTTCGCCTGCCACCCCGATAATCCGACCGCGCCGCCCCAGGCGCAGAACGGCCAGTGCACGACGTTCAAGGACGGCAGCTATCCGGACTTCAAGGGCTTCGGCAAGCGCGAAGTCGGCATCGCGCCCGGCGACAGCGGTGGTCCGGGCTTCATCGACGGCAAGATCGCCGGCATTCATTCCTTCGGCTTCACGCACCTCTGCGAGGGGGTCACCAACGGCACCGATTTCACCTGCGGCCTCGACTCCTCGTACGGCGAGATGGCGGGCGACACCCGGGTGTCGAGCTACGCCGGCTGGGTCCAGAGCGTATCGGTGGTCGATGGTTTCGAGCGGCCGGTTCCCGAAGTCGAGCCGGCACCTGCGGGTGAGGGTGGCCTGGCGGCCGGGCTCGAACTGAGCGAGCGCAACCGGCTGTTCCTGGAGAACGTCGAGGTGAGGAATCTCCGCCTGCGGGTGGAACTCGACTAGCGCCTCGGCCAGCAACCTCGAGGTGCGCGTCCGGCGGAGGTGCGTCGGACGCGCACCGGTCCTTTAGTTTAGTCGACAGCAATCAGAGGCTCCCGCGTTGACAGCTTCACGCACTCCGGCGCTACCTTGGGACCGTCCGGATCCGTTCGTGATCGACGTGGTCGTCGGGCCCGAGCACATCGACGCGCTGGGTCACACCAACAACGTTCACTATCTCGGCTGGCTGCAGGCGTGTGCCTGGGCGCACTCGGCCGCCCGCGGCTTCGATGCCGGTAACATGCTGGCGCTCGGCTACGCCATGGCGGTGCGCGAGACCCGCATGACCTACATCGGCGCGACCTACGAGGGCGACAGACTCCGGGTCGGCGACTGGATCACGGCCAGCGACGGCCGGCTGCGCGCCCAGCGCAGCTTTCAGATCATTCGTGAGTCAGACGAGCTGACGGTTATGCGGGCCGTCATCGACTACGTCTGCATCAACTTGAAGAGCGGACGGCCGACGCGGATGCCGAAGGCCTTCGTCACGGCCTATGCCGACGACGTGAGGGTCTGAAGCCCGCCGCGGGACATCTGGACAGGAGTGCTCATGGCCTGGGTCATACTATTGGTTGCGGGACTGTTCGAGGTCGGCTGGGCGATCGGATTGAAATACACGGCAGGATTTACCCGCTTGTGGCCGAGCGTCTGGACGGTCATGGCGATGGCTTTCAGTCTCTGGCTGCTCGGGGTTGCCATGAAGTCACTGCCGGTTGGAACGGCCTATAGCGTCTGGGTGGGGGTCGGCGCGGTCGGCACCGTGGTTCTCGGGATCGCGCTGTTCGGAGAACCGGCGAACGCTGGCCGATTGGTCAGCATCGCGCTCATCGTTGCCGGCATCATCGGTCTCAGGCTGGCGATGCCGGACTAGAGTCGCGCGATCATGACGACCTTTGTTGCGCTGCTCCGGGGAATCAACGTGGGTAAGGCCAAACGCCTGCCGATGGAGACGCTGCGCAATCTGCTCGCGGGTCTGGGCTACGAGAACGTCAGGACGCTGCTGAACAGCGGCAACGCCGTCTTCGACGCGCCGGGGGGCGCGGCGTCGGCCGATGCGAACGCCGTCGCGACGGCGATTGCGACGGCGATTGCAGAGCAGCTCTCCATCGAGGTTCCCGTGGTCGTCAAATCGGCCCGGCAGCTTGGTACTCTCGTCGCGGAGAATCCGTTCACCGACCGGGCGCTGGATCATGCCCGGCTGCTGGTGGCGTTCACTCGGGACGGACGCAGCCTGGCCGGGCTCAGGGAACTGGAGAGCCTCGTCGCCCCGACGGAGTTGTTCACGGTCACCCGACATTGTGCCTACCTCTACTGTGCGGCCGGTATTCTCGAGAGCAAAGCGGGAAACGCACTTCTCGGTGCTGCAGGTAAGCACGCCACAACGCGGAACTGGGCGACCACGCTGAAGCTTCATGCCATGGCAGGTGGCGCCTGAGGCTTCGCTCGGGGCTCGGCTCCTCGTGGGACGCTACTCGTCGTCAAGACTGTCGTCGTCGAGAAGCACGCTTGGGTCGGGCAGTTCGATCACCGTCTGCTCGATCCCCATGGAAGCGGGTTCGGTATCTGGATCGCTGGCGCTCGCGTCCACGAGGCGTTCGCCGAGTATCGTGGCGATGCCCAGCGTCGCGGCCAGGGTGATGAGCGGCGGTGCGTAGCTGGCGTAGTCGCTGACGCCGAGATCCTCGGGCGTGCGCACCGTCGCGGCGATGGCCTCGTGCCGCTTGCGGTCCGCCGGCCGCGCGTGCACCCAGCGGTGACGCCGGCGTTCGTCGGGATTCGCCGGCCGCGGGTCGCGGCCGGGCTCAGCGTCTTCAGAGGCGTCGGTCATGGCGGCGTCATCGGGCGCCGGCCTCAGGCGTTGTCGGTGTAGATCGACTGATCACCGTAGGTGCCGTCCTGATCGCCCTGGTCGGCCTGCTCGTCGGCGATGTCGGCGGCGTCGGCGGCGTCGTCGGCGGAGGCATCGGCGCTGTCTTCGGAGCCGTCCTCGGCGTAGTCCACGGCGGCGTCCCCGAAGTACTCGGCAGTGTCCTGCTGAAACTCCGCCTCGGTCAGCACCTGCACGTCGTTGGCGTTCTCGGCGCTGGCCTTCTCCAGACTGGCGCCGTGGCCGGAGGCATCCTGCAGATTGTCCCGGACCTCCTCGGCGCGTTCCCGGGCGGCCTCGAAATCGCCGGCGTCCGCCTCCTTGGCCTGCTCGCGCTGGGCAAGTTCCGCCTCCGCGCGATCCTCCTCGGCGAACTGGGCCTGCTGGATGGTCTCGTCGATCTCAAGCTGGCCGAGTTCACCGTTGAACTCCGCCTCGGTCAGGGCGTCCCGCACCTGGCCGAGCTCGCTGTCGTTCAGACCGGCGAGTTCGACTTCGAACTCCTCTTCCACCGCTTCGGCGGTACCCGGCTCGGACTTGTCGTCGTCGGTGTAGCGTGTCTCGGACATGGTGGTGCTCCTCAGGCGATGGTGCCGTCGTGGTTATCTTCGTAGGTGGGCTGATCGTCGGTGTCGTAGGCGTCGTCCGCGTCGTCGCGGTAGGCGTCGAAGGCCTCGCCGTCCGCATCGCCTTCGACGACTTCGGTGTCCGCGTCGGCCATGGCGAGTTCCACCGCGGTGTCGCTCTGACCCTCGATCACGTCACCCGCGTCGCCGTGCAGGTTCTGGATGACTTCCATGGAGCCGTCGTGATGTTCCTGCAGGATGCTGTCCATGGTCTGGAACATCTCCTGCACCTGCTGCATGTCCTGCTGCAGGTGCAGGTCGTCGACCTCGCTGCTGGCGGACTCGATCAGCTCCGGCGCCTGGTCGAGGGTTACTTCACCCAGTTCCTCCATGCGTTCGCCGACACGGTCGAGCATCTCGCCGATGCGTTCGTTGAGAGTCTGCAGCACGTTGGTTCCCATTGCGTCCTTAATGCCGCCGCCGAGTCCGGCGGCAGTGCCGCCCATGGTCGAGACCAGGGCGTCGAGGGATGCGGCGTCGGCGTCCGGATTGTCTGCCAGTTCTGCCACGGCGGCGTCCAGTTCAGCGACGTTGCCAGGACCGTCCTCGGGGTGCGCGGCCATATGGCTGACGTAGGCGTCCCAGACGTCGGCGTTGTTCCGTTCCCCGGGGTTGTTCAGGTAGTCCTTTGCCTCCGCCGGAAAGCCGCTTTCGGTCAGCGACTGGCCGTAGGCATCGCGCAGAACCTGGCCGATGGCCTCGAGATTTTCCGGGGTGAAGGCCGCGTCTGGAAGGCTGCCGACGGCGTTCTCGATGACGTTGGCGAACAGGGTTGAATTGCTACCGATGTTGATCATGCTGGTCTCCTGGGTTCAGTCGGCGTAGCCGCTGCCGTCCTCGTCTTCGCGCTCGCGCTCTTCGCGCTCGCGTTCCTCTTGCTCTTCCCGTTCCCGCTCTTCGCGCTCGCGCTCCTCCCGTTCGGCGTCGAGGCGCTCCTGTTCCTCGCGCTGGGCGTCGAGCTGGGCCTGGTAGGCCTCCGCCTGCTGGTCCGCGGCTTCCTCGGCTTCGAACCGTTCCCGCTCGCGTTCCTGCTCCTCGACGGCCGCCGCCTGGCTGGTGTGAACGGCTTCATGCTCGGCCAGGGCCTGCTGGGCCTGCTGCGCCTGTGCCTGAGCGCTGGCCTGCGCGCTGCTGGCGGTCGCCGTGGTCTGGGCGGCGGTGAAATCCCGGGCAGAGAGCGCGGCGTCGTTCTGGTTGCGGCTGTCCTGGGTGCCGACCTTCAGGTCGGCCAGTTCGGTTTCCCCGGCCACGCTCGCCTGGCCAGCGGCGTCGGAAGCTGCCATGGCCTCCATCTGGGCCTGGCTGAGTGCCTCCAGGGTGGGACCAGAGTCATCGCGGGCGACGGAGACTTCGACGCGGAGGTCGTCGTCCTGGTCCGTGGAGTCGTTGCGTTCGTCTGCCATCGCGGGCCTCCGTTCAGTCCGACATCAGGTCCGGACGCTGCGGGTCGGGTTTCTTCGGTTTCGGCTTCACGCTCAGAACCTCGCCGCAGGCCGTGTTGGGACAGCGGACGTTCACCGGCGCGTCGCCTTCCAGGTCCGTCCGGTTGACGAACATCGGTTCCCGGCACGACGGGCAGGTCAGTCTGGCTTTCGTCCTGGCCTTCTCCAGGCGCCGCTGCTCGGCGGGCTTCTCGGGCGCGGGTGGTGGTTTCGGCTTCACCCGCAGCACCTTGCGGCAGGCTTCGTTCGGGCAGCGCACGTTGACCGGCTTGTCGCCCTCGAGCACCTGGCGCGGTACCCGCATGCGCTCGCCGCAGGCGGCGCAGGTGATCCGCTCGGTGTCCGGCGGCGGCTTGGCGGGCTTCGGCTTGGGGCCGAGCCCGGCGGCCCGGTACCAGTGATCGATGTAGCGGCGCCACTCGGCGAAGTGAGAGTCCGCCGAATATTCGCTGAGGATCTTCAGTCGCGGCGCCAGGTACGGCGTGGTCGACATGGTGAGTTCGGAGAGCCGCAGATACGGATCGTCCGCCGCTGCCTCCTGTTCGAGCCACGCGTCGAGATTGATCTTGCCGGTGACCGGGAACGACTTCATCGCCCACTGGGTGAGCACCCGTCTGGCACAGTCGAGATCGCCGGTGACCAGCGTGGCGGCGCGGTCGGCGGTGATCTCGGAATGCCGGGCCCAGCGCATCAGCGGCGCTTCGATTGCGCTCTCGACCAGTTTCGCTGGATTGAGAAACTGCAGCACGCCCTCGCCGAGGATGGTGGCCTGGCCCCGGGACTTGCCTTTCAGGAACTGCATGGCGGTGTTCCAGAACACGTGACCCGCGCGGATGTGGCCCATCTCCCGGGCGATCAGGAACATCAGGTCGGTCGGCTTGAAGTTGATCAGCACGCTGCCGATGGAGACGAAGCTGCCGCCGTAGCCGCCGAGCGAGTACACGTCCCACATGCGCTCACCGGAGATGTACACCTCGGGCATGTGCGACAGCGACATCAGCCGCGCCGAGCGCAGGGCGATGTCGAAGATCTCCGGCATCTGCCGTTCGCTGAGGCGGATGCCGTTGGTGGCTGCCTCGAACACCGGACGTCCGTAGCGCTCGGCGATGCCGTGCGCGGCCGAGGCCAGCGGCCCGAGGCCGTTCAGCACGCTCATGGCCTGGGCGTCCATCTGCCACATGAACGCATCGATCTCGAGGAAGTAATCGTCGCCGAGCGGGCGCAGCCAGCGGCACTCCGGGCAGTACACGTAGCCGGGATCCAGGTAGCTGCCGTCGCCGCCGCAGGTGCTGCAGCCGAATCCCATGGCGATCGGGCGCTGCAGCGGCAGCGGTTCGTCGGCCGGCGGCACGGTGCCCACCTCGTGGCCGCAGTCGCTGCAGAAAACGGCCCCGGACTGCAGTTCGAAGCCGCAGGCGATGCAGTACTGGACTCGGGTTTCGCTCATGGCCGGTCCTAAAGACGGGACAGCAGTTCGGTTTTCTTGGCCTCGAAGTCGTCGGCGCTGATGGCCCCCAGTTCCTTGAGTTCCGCCAACTTGCGGATGCGCTTGAACACCTCCTCGTCGGGATCGTCCGCGGCGGCGCTGCCGTTGGCCGCAGCCGGCGTCTCCGGTGCGGGTGCGGGAGGCATGGGCGGCACCACGGTCCTAGGTGCCGGCTGCGGCGCGGGTGTGGCCACCGGGGCGGCGGCCTGCAGCGTCGCGCCATTGCTGCGCAGGTTTTCCAGCAGCGCCTCGTTGACTCTGCTGGCCGGACGCGCCGACAGCAACCAGAAGCCGAGGCCTGCCCCCAGCACGCCGAGGAACAGATACTGCATGAACATGTACGGGTTGATGGCGATCACGAACGCCATCATGCAGCCGAACACGATCCACAGCGTGGTGGTGGAGGAAAAGTCGAGCTTCGAGCTCACCGCGACGCTGGTCTGGCCCGGGGCGCTGGGGGTGATGTTGATCTGGGTGTCCACCTTCACCACGAAGCCGCCGGTGGCTACGAAGTCGCGGTAGGCGATCTTGGCAACGAGCTGCTGGGGCGCGAACTGCTGGCGGATTGCTGATCCGTCGAGACCTTCGACGTAACGCACGAGGTGGGCGAACACGGCGCCCGGGTCGGCGCTGACGTTTGTGCTTTCGGTCTTGCCGCCGGACTGGCCCATCAGGCCGGCGAGTCCCGGCCGCTGGGGCGGTGGCTGCGGCGGCAGCATCTGGCCGCCGTTCTGGATCGGCGCTGGCGCGCTCACCAGGCTTTCCCGGCAGCTGGAGCAGAACTTGGCTCCGGGCGGGTTGGTCGCCTGGCACTTGGGGCACTGGTTACCGGTTGCTTCGTTCATGTCTGCGACTCCTGTGGGCCTGTCGACACCTGGGCGGGACGCGGAGCGTGCGGTTTTCCACCCTCTGACCCAAAAGGCGTAGGGCGCGGCGGAATCGGCTCACGGTGGACGCAAAAAAATATCTGAGCCGTTTTCCCGCCGGATCGCGCCTACAGGCAGGCAGACGGTCAGTTCGCGCGGCGGACGGCCGCGGCAACGGGGCGAACCGGAGGAAACCGAACATGAAGACCCATCCTGCAACGAAGCTCGGCATCGCCCTGGTGGGGGGGCTGCTGGTGCTGTCGACGTTCAGTCGATGCGCCCAGCCCTACGTGCTGCAGCAGCAGATCGACGATCAGTTGAACTGGCAGATGCAGCAGAACGAAGTGCTGCAGCAGCAGATGATGCAGAGCCTCAACAGCAATCCGTATGCGGATCCTTTCGCCGGCCAGGCGCAGAACCCCTACGCCCAGCAGCCCATGAACCCGTACGGGCCGGGCTTCAATTCGAACCCCTACCAGAACCCGCCGGCCGACGGCGGCTACTGGCGCAGCTCGGCGGCCGACGATGGCGCTGCTCCGGATTCGCAGGACCGCTGAGCCGATATCGACGGAATCGCCGCCTTATTCACCAGACCCAATCAGTCACTCGGGAGAACACCATGGAACTGTCACCCAAACTGATCGCCATCATCGGCGGCGCCGTCGGACTCGGCTACGTGGCGATGACGGAATTGAACGGCGGCCAGGGCTGGAACCAGAGCTGGAGCCAGGGCCCGGGCAGCCAGCAGCAGTGCCCGCCGGGGATGCTGCCCACGGTGTCCGACTACCCGGGTGGGTCGACGTGCGTTCCGGCTCCAGGTGGTCAGGACGGCTACGGACCACAGACGCCGGCGGCTTACGGACCCCAGGGCCCCGCTGGCTACAACGCTCAGGGCCCTCAGGGTCCCGGCGGCTACGGGCCACAGGGGCCCGGCGGCTACGGGCCACAGGGCCCCGGCGGCTACGCCCAGGTTCCGGGCGGCTACGGTCCGCAAGGTCCGGGCGGCTACGGTCCGCAAGGTCCGAGCGGCTACGGTCCGCAAGGTCCGGCCGGCTACGGTCCGCAGGGTCCCGGCGGCTACGGTCCCGGCAGCTACGGCCCGCAGGGCCCGGGTTACGGCCCGGACGCCGGCTATGGCCCCAACGGCGCGGCGGTCGACAGCGGCGAGGTCTATCTGGACGACGCCACCGAGGCGGATGGCGCCTGGTAGCGGCGCCCAAGGCGTTGCCATGTCAGCCGGCGCCAGCAACGCGGCAATGACCCGACACCGTCTGCTCATCCGGCTCGTCGAGCAGGCGCTGGCCGAGGCGCCGGGAACTCGCGCCCGCTGGCTGCACGCCCACTGTCCGGCGGCGCTGAAGGCGGAGGCCGTCAGCCTGCTCAGCGCCGCGGAGCGGGTGCCCGACGACGAGCCGGTGGATCTTCTCGCGCTGTTCGCCCGGGCGGCGCTGCAGGGAACCGAATCGTGAGTCTGGTCTACGAGAACACCCGCCAGCTTCCGGCCGCCCGGCTGGTCATGTCGCTGGCGCTGGTGTGTGTCGCCGCCTGTGTGGTGCTCGCCGCGGATCTGTATCAGGCACGCAGCGGACTGCCCATGCTGCTGATGCTCGGCCTCGGTGCGCTGATCGTGCTGGGCCTGGAAGCGTATTCGAGAACCTACGTGGTGCGCATCCGGCTGACGCCGCCGTGGGTCGAGGTCGAGACCGTGCGCCTGCTGGGAGTCCGTCGGCAGCGACTGCGGCTGGTGGACTTTGCCGGTGCCACGGAGATCGGCGGCGACCTGACGCTGGGTTCGTACACACCGGCCTTCACCCGGGTCCGTGTCGCGGGGCGCCGCCTGCCGCTGCTGCTCGATTCCCGGGCCGAGCGCGTGCAGGGCGCCACGCTGCGGGCGCTGGCCCAGGGACGGCTGCTGGGCTGAGCCGATTGACTTTCCGGAGGTTGCTATGCAGAGAGTGCTGAAACCGTGGCTGCGCCTCGCAGCCTGCGCCTGGCTGCTGTCGTGGGCCGCGCTCGCAGGCGCGGCCGCGGGCACACAGGTCGACTGGACGCTGATGTTCTACATCGCCGCGGACAACGACCTGGAAGGTGCGGCGCTGAAGGATCTGGACGAGATCGAGGCCGGGCTGCCGGAGTCCGGCGTCGAAGCCATCGTGTTCATCGATCGCGCCAAGGGCTACAGCGACGCCGCCGGCGACTGGACCGATGCCCGGGTGCTGCGCATGCGGCCCGACCGCGAGCGCGGTGTGCTCGACCTGGACGAACTGGTGCGCTTGGGTGAGGTGAATACCGGCGATCCCAAGACCCTCTCCGACTTCGTCCGCTTCGCCTCGAGCCGCTATCCGGCGCGGCGCTACGGTCTGGTGCTGTGGAACCACGGTGGCGGCTGGCAGGGCATGGCGGACGACGAGGATCCGGGCAACGGTGAAGGACACGACAACCTGTCCGTCGTCGAGGTCGGCAACGCGCTGCGGGGGGCGCTGCCGGACGGGCGCAAGTTCGACCTGATCGGCTTCGACATGTGCCTGATGGCGCAGCTCGAAATGGCCTACGAGGTCGCCGACCTGGCGGAGTTCATGGTGGCGTCCCAGGCGGTGGAGCCGTCCTACGGCTGGCCCTACGACGTGCTGCTGCCGGAGTTCGGTCACGCCACCGTGGGTCCGCGGCGTCTGGCGCAGAACATCGTCCGCAAGTACGGCGAGTTCACCGACGGACGCAGCGAGGAGGTGGCCACCCAGTCCGCCATCGATCTGGCTCGCCTGGAGCCGGTGCGCGGTGCGCTCGACGCGCTGGCCGACCGGCTGCGGGGCGTGTCGGGTCAGTACTGGCCGTCACTGTCGCGGGCGCTGTTCTGGGCGGACAGCTTCGAGGTCGGCGGCAAGACCGCCAACCTCGAGCGCGGTGAGAACGCCCTGGCGAGTTCCGACCTGCTCGACATGGTCAAGCGCATGCGCACGTCGCTGGGAGAGCGTTTTCCCGCCGAAGCCGAGTTCCATCGCCTGGTGGAAGCCGTGGACGGCGCCATCCTCGACAACCACACCAGTCGCCGGCACCGGTTGAGCCATGGCCTGTCGATCTACGCGCCGCCGAACGCCGGCGCGTTCAACGACGCCTACGCCAGCAGCCGCTTCGGCCGTGACAGCCGCTGGCCGGCGCTGCTGCACGACCTGCACGCCCGGCAGCAGGCCAACCGGGCGGCGCCGCGGGTGACCGCGATGAGCTACGTCAGAGCGGGCACCAGAACCCCGGTGACGGATTCGTCGATGCTCGACAACACGACGCTCAAGGTCACGGTGCAAGGCGACAACCTGCTCTGGGTGTCCGGACTGGTGGGCCGCTACAGCCAGGAAGACAAGGGGTATCTGATCTACTCCCGGGGCTATCTGGCCGACAGCCGCTATCTGGCCGAGAAGCTCGCGACCTCCGGCAGCGCAGCCGAGCTGCTGATGCCGGAGTTCCGCGGCAGCACGGCGGAGATGGAGATGGAGGTGGCCCCCGCGACCTATGCGGTGAGCAACGGCGAGCGCGCGGCGTTTGCGACCCTGGATGCCAGCGGCGCGCAGATCGGTCAGGGCACGTCGGCCACCATCGAGGCGCTGTACAAGAGCCGCACCCAGGGCGAGCACCGCGCCATCATCTCCTTCGATCTCCGCACCTGGAAGGCCACCGGGGTGATCCTGCTGGTCCAACAGGAGGACGGCCGGATCGTGCCGCGCGCCGCCGAGCCCGAGGCGGACGATGAGGTCACGCTGCTCTACGAGTTTCTGCCCGACGACGGCGACGGTGAGCTGAAGCGGATGAAGGGTGTGACGTTCCCCTGGAAGGATGGACTGGAGCTGATCATGGACGAGGTGCCGAACGGCACCTATCGAACCTGGGCCATCGCCGAAAACCTCTCCGGCGAGAAGCACGTGGGGCACGCTACGGTGAACGTGGTCGCCCCCCAGCGTGACATCAAGGCCGGCTTCGACGGCGCCCGCCAGCGCAGCATCCGCGATCTCGGCGGGGTCTGGTCCACGGTCAACGGCCAGGAGGTGCTGCGCATCGGCGAGCCTCTGTCGGCGGACAGCAACATCGCCCGGATGATGATCAACGAGGAGATGATTGCGCCGGAGATGCGCGACTACCAGTTCGTGGTGCAGTTCGACACCCGGCTGCTGCCGACCATTCACCTCATCACCTTCGACGAGAGCGGCAACAAGATTCTCGGCCGCGAGACCTATATGGTGCTTGCCAATCCCGCCGCCCCGGACCGGCTGTGGATCAAGAGCCTGGTGGGCGGGGGCGGCGATGCGGTGGGCGAGATCATCGAGCTGGCGCGGACCTCGCGGCCGCAGCCGGCGCCCCAACCGGCGCCGGGCCCAGGACCTCAACCCGGCCCGGATCCGTACGTGCCGCAGCCGGACAACGGACCGGCGACGCTGATCGGCATCTGGGAGGGCAGAGGGCCGTACGGCTACATCTGGGTGCAGTTTGCCGGCAACGGCGAATACCGCCAGGTGGAAACGGCCTTCGACAACAGCGTGCGGGTGGAAAGCTGGGGCACCTTTGCGCTGCAGGGCAACTACATGCAGCTCCGGCCCATGGGCGGACAGAGCTGCGGCCCCTATGGCTGCCAGCCCGTCTATCCGCCGCAGATGGCGCCGTTTCCCTTTCAGATCAGCGGTGGGGTGCTGCAGACGCCGGTCGCCCAGCTGGCGCGCCAGCGGTGATCACGCCCCGTCAGCGGATGACGATGGCGGCTTCCCAGTAGCGGGCGATGTTGGCGAAGGGAACCGGCTGGGTGAAGTACGCCATGGGGTCGTTGATGAACAGTACCGGCTGCAGGCCGGCCGGCGTCGGCTGCCAGGCCATGCCGCGCAGCACCACCACGTGGCCGGCGTAGGGCGACGAGCGCACGGCCATGACGACGGCGTGGCCGCCGGCGAGGGCGCTGTACACGGTCATGGGGTCGGTGGGCTGGGCGACCTGGGAGCCACGGCCGCCGAACTGCTGCACCAGCCCCTGGATCTGCTGCAACGATCCGGTGGTGACGCAGGCGCCCGGGTTCTGGCAGCAGGCCTGGGGGTGCTGGCCGTTGGCCATGCCCACCAGGGCGCACTGGGGCGGCGTGCCCTGGATACCCTTGGTCGCCTTGATGATCTGCTGGGCCACCGCAGCCCAGCACCAGACCTGGGTTTCCTGGGGGATGTTCTCGATCGGCAGGTCGACCGGTGGCGGCACCTGGCCCGGTGCGAACGGCAATGCCTGAGCGTTCACGGCGGGCCAGCCGTTGCCGCTGCCGGTAAAGCTTCCGAGGGAGCCTTCCTCGGAATCCAGGTAGGCGATCGTGCCGATCAGGGCGACGCCGGCGATCAGTGTGAGGTTGTTGGGTTTTTTCATCGGCCAGCCTCGAGTTGAAGAGGAATTTCACGGCTCCACCTGGTTAGGCGGATTTGCGGCGAACAGCGGGTCACGCGGAGGTTGTGGAGATGACGAACGCCGAGGACACATTGATCTTGAGAATGCCTGCGGCCCGGCGCTGGAGTGCCGCGATCGGCACTCTCATTCTCCTGATTCTGGGCCTTTTCATGGCCGCTGTTGCGCTCGCCGTCGTGATCGCCGGGGAGAGGGCCCTGTCGCTGTTCATAGGATTCATCGCCGCGCTGATCTTCTTCCTGGTCCAAGTGACGGGCCGCGAATGGCGGGCGCTCTGGGGCTGGAAGATTGTCGTGGAGCCCGACGTTCTGAATCTGAAGTTACCGGCGGCCCGCTCTCTGACTCATCGGCCGGGCTCGTTTCACGGCCGCCTCCCGGTGGCAAGCGTCGTCGGCATCGATCATCGGCTGGAGGCGTATCGGAGCCTCGGCATGGCGAACATGCAGCGCAGCTTCACGCTGCGGCTGCGGGATGGCCGTCGGATTCTCCTCGGTGAGGATCGCGGACTCGGCTCCGGAATGGCCACCACCTTCATCGGCGAGTGCGCATCCCTGATCAGCGAACGCTACGGGCTGCCGCTGCGGGATCTCGGAATGGCCGAGGGTCGTGGCGGGGTGCTTTCGCTGGTGGGTGCGGCGGCGCCGGCCTGGGATGCTCCCGCCCTCGACGACGACGCTCGGGTCAGGCTCTGGCGTCGAGCGTCTGCTACAGGTCGTCTGGTTGGCGCGGTCGTGCTCATCGTACTGATTCTGCAGGCCGTGTTCTGACCCGGTTCATTCGAGCAAACGCAGCGGCATCGCCGAGCCATCGGGCGCAGCATCTGCCATGCAAGTTCCTCACATCCTCCCTGCTCGGTTGTTATACCTTACTGGAAAGGGACGCCACGGCTGGACCGGTCACAGGCATTCTCGGCGATGGAAGAAATCACGCAGGTGCTGGGCAACTGGGCCAACGAGCCGCGGGAGCGGAAGAACCTCGTGTTCGATGCGCTCTATGCCAAGCTGCGCCAGCTCGCTGGGCAGCAGGTGCGCAAAAGCGGCGACAACCTCGACATGCAGCCGACCGCGCTGGTGCACGAAGCCTACTTCCGTCTGGTCGATCTGAACCGCATCGACATCAACGGCCGCGCTCACTTCCTCGGGCTGGCCGGTCGCCTGATGCGCGAGATCCTGGTCGATGAAGCCCGTCACGCCCGCGCGCAGAAGCGCGACCGGGCGCTCGAGACCCGGTTGACTGGCGAGTTCCTCGGCGACGGCGTCGATCTCGACGCGCTGCTGATGCTGAACGAAACGCTCAACGAACTCGGCGAGATCGATCCCGAATACCTCTGGCTCGCGGATGCGCGGCTGTTTGCCGGCATGACCATAGAAGAGGCCGCGGACGGCCTCGGCGTGAGTCCGGCCACGGTGAAACGCAAGTGGCGCGTCGCCCGGGCCTGGATCGCAGCGCGGCTGAAGGACAGCGAAACGAAGACGCTGCGCGATCTCACCAACCATCTGTAGTCGGTGCAGGGAGGGACCGGTATCAGCTGGGAAGGGATAGGCGCGATCGGCGAGGTGCTTGGTGCCATCGGCGTGATCCTCACGCTGAGCGCCCCGACGGCTAACCGTATAGCTCGGATGTGAGTCCCAGATACCACGCGGCCGAGTCCGCATAGTTGGTCTGGCGCTGCGCGCCGCTGTCCTCCAGGGCGGAGATTTCGGATTCGGTCTGGCTGATGCGACCGTCGGCGGGTTGATACCAGCCGCCGACGAACACGCTGTCGGCATCGGCGATCAGGCTCCAGCAGCGATTGCGATAGGTGGCGCGGACCGGCGCCGCGTCGAGCAGTTCGTGGGCGATGCCGGCGGCCACCACCTGGGCCTGGCTGTGAGCCGAAAACGCCGACTTCGGCATGTCGCCGGCGATGCAGGAGTCACCGAGCACGAACACGTACGGGTCCAGGGTCGAGTGCATGGTTGCCGGGTCGATGGGGCAGTAGTCGTCCTCACCGGTGAGACCGGCGGCGACGGCGATGGCGCCCGCGGTCTGCCGCGGAATCACGTTCACCAGGTCGGCGTTGCGGTAGGTCTCGAATCCGGTCTCGACGGTCATGGTGGCCGGATCCACCTGCTGCACGCCGCCGTGGATCATCGGCGACAGCCATTCGATCATGCCCGGGTAGTGGCGTTCCCAGCCCTGCTGAAACAGCGGCTGCTTGGAGAAGTTACGCTTCGGGTCGACGATGACGATACGCGTCTGCGTGCGGCCGCTCTCGGTGAGCGCGCGGGCCATCATCGATACCCGCTCGTAGGGTCCGGGTGGGCAACGGTACGGGTTCGGCGGCGCCAGCATCACGATCAGACCGCCGTCCGGGACCGCGTCGAGCTGGCGTTTCAGCAGGGCCGTCTGGGGCCCGGCGCGCCAGGCGTGGGGCATGATCCGCGCCGCCTCCCGCGACCAGCCGGGCACCGAATCGTAGTCGAGGTCGATGCCGGGAGAGAGCACCAGACGATCGTAGGGAAATGCGGTGCCGTCGCCGAGCAGCACCTGGCGCGCGGCGACGTCGATGGCCGCGGCGCGCTCGTGCACCACACGCACGCCAGGCAGCGCGGCCACCCGGCCGTAGTCGAACTGCAGCACTTCGAGCTCGCGCAGATCACCGACGAACAGGTTGGAATAGAAACAGGTGGTGTAGGTGCGGTCGGGTTCCAGCAGCACGATGTCGAGCGCGCCGGGATGATCTGCGGCAAGACGGCGCACCACGGAAGTACCGCCGACGCCACCGCCGACCACCACGATCCGGGGTTTCGACCGGGAGAGCATCGGTGCGCCCGTGCAGGCTGCCGTGGCGAGACCCAGAGCCGCGGCGGCTGCGGCGCGCCGGACGAACTGTCTTCTGGTCTGATTTCCCATTTGCATCGTCGGTTGTCTCCGCAGTTCAGCGGCGGATCGCCGGGGTCTCGATGGCAACGCCGGTTGCGCGTCGGGCCAGGTACAGCTCCAGGTCCAGATATTCGGCTGACCCGAAATCGAACTGAACGGCGCGCACGCCGAGGGAGCAGGCGCGCAGGCGCCGGTGCAGCGATCCGAGCGATTGCCATTCCAGCCGATAGATCGGAAAGCCGTTGCCGAGGCCGTAGGAGATGGTGTCGCCGCGCAGGCGGCGTCCGGCGTTGTCGTCGTGGCACTGGGCGCAGGACAGGTTGAGCTGGCCCTGGCGCTGCTGGAACAGGACCTCGCCGCGCTCGTAGTGGACGGCCGCCGGACCGTCGATGCGGACGTCCATCGGCAGGCCCAGGGACTGGCGGGCGACGTGGGCGGTCATGGCGAGGAGCGGGCCGCTCTCGTAGTCCCACGGGGCGGCGCGCTGATTGTCGATGCGACAGCGGTTGATGCGGCCCTCGAGGTTCAACAGCACGCCGTCGGCCGCTACCTGCGGATAGCGGGTGGCAACGCCGCGCATGGAGATCTCGGCGCGGTCGTGGCAGGCGGCACAGGCGGGCCCGTCGGCGGCGGCGGTATCCCACAGGCGCGCCCCTTCGGCCACCCAGAGCATGCCCGGATTGGCGTCGGGGTCGCGCTGCTGGGTCTGCAGGGTTTCGCTGAGCAGCGAGGTTCCCGACGGCAGTGGGTCCGCCGACGCCAGCCCGGGCAGCAGGGCGGCGGCGAGCAGGGTGACCCTGATCATTCGGTGACCGTCAGCGACTTGGTGACCGTGGTGACCTCGCCGCGGTCGTCTTCCCAGACGAAGGTGACGTCGCCGGAACGGGTGGCCTTGATGAAGAACGCGAAGAACGGATTCGCCGCCACACCCTGGGTCAGGTCGATGGCGAACACCTCGCGGCCGTCGTAGCGGACCCGGAAGCGTTCGACGATGTGGCGCTCGATGGGGCGGCCCATGGCGTCGAGTCGATAGCCGGTCTCCATGGGATGGCGCATCAGCGCCTTAACCTCCAGCGCCTCGCCCCGGACCGCTCGATCCGGCATGGAGACACGGGCGTTTGCCAGGGCCATGGTACCGCCTCCCTGTCTCAGCCGCCGTCGATGCAGGCGGCGAGGGTCACCACCACATCCCTGCGGTCCTGCCAGAACGAGCCGTCGGAGAATTCCACCAGCGCGGTGACCTGCTGCGACGCGGCCAGGCGGATGTTGGTGGACACCCGGGCGATGCCGGCACCGGGGCCGAGGTGGAAGGTCGCCAGGCGCGCGATCGGATTCTCCTCGGAGAGCAGATGGATGGCGCGCACGTAGTCGCTGTCGTTCATGGGACTGTCCACCGCAACCGTGGTGTACACCGACAGACCGTTCTCGGCGATGGCGGGAAGGGTCAGGGTGACCCGGCCGTTGCCCACGGGGGCGCCGCCGGTGAGTTCGGCGATGGCTGCATCGCGCATCGCCGGCGTCGCCAGCACCGCGGTCGGGACGATGCACAGAACGCCGCCGGCGCCGAGCAGGTGGCCGATGACCTGACGCCGGGTGGTCACGGCGATGCCTTCAGCGTGGTCAGATAAGCGACCACGTCTTCGATCTGCTGCGCGTCGAGCGCCGGTTGGCCGCGATATTCGGACGCCACGTTGGTGAGGCCGCGGACTCGATAGTAGGGCGGCATGAGGGTGTCCGGGTTGAGCAGGCTCTGGTCGAGCAGGCGCAGGCGGATCTGACCCTCGCTGAGGCGCGCGCCGACCGCGTCGAGGGGCGGACCGAGCTCGCCCTGAAACGGCTGTTCCTCGATGGGCAAGTGATGACAGATCATGCAGTTGCCTTCACGCCGGTCGATGACGATGGCGCGCCCGCGGGATGCGGCGCCGATGAGCCCGCCGAGCGCCGCCGGAACGGCGTCGCCGCGGACCTCGAAGTCGAGCAGGCCATCGGCGGTCGCCGCAGCCGGAGCCCCGGCTACGGCCCAGGCCGCCACCCCCGTCGCCAGTGCTGCGACCGCCAGCAAGCCGTGCCTCAGGCGCTCGTCAGGTCGTGATGCCGGAGCGGGAAGCTGCGGATGCGCTTGCCGGTGGCCGCGTACAGCGCGTTCAGCACCGCCGGCGCCGCCACCGCGATGGTGGGTTCGCCGACGCCGCCCCAGAAGCCGCCCGACGGCATGACGATGGTCTCCACCTCCGGCATGTCGCGGATCAGCATTACCGGGTAGTTGTGGAAGTTGGTCTGGACGATGCGGCCATTCTCCACCGTGCACTCGCCGAGCAGCATGGCCGACAGGCCGTAGACGAACGAGCCTTCCACCTGGGCTTCGATCTGCTGCGGATTCACCGCGTAGCCGCAGTCGGTGGCCGCGACGATGCGATGGATCTTCAGCTTGCCGTCGCTGACCGAAACCTCGGCGCAGGCGGCGATGTGGCTGCCGAAGGCCGTGCACTGGGCGAGGCCGCGGTAGACGCCGGCGGCCGCCGGCTTGCCCCAGCCGGCCCGCTCCGCGACGGCCTTCAGCACCGCCTGGTTCTTCGGGTAGTTGGTCATGTGGGCGAGGCGGAACTCGAGCGGGTCCCGGCCCGCCGCTTCGGCAACCTCGTCGATGAAGCACTCCGTGTACAGGGTGTTCTGGTTGGCGTTCACGCCGCGCCAGAAGCCGGGGGTGACCGGTGGATTGCGCATCGCGTGATCCACCAGCAGATTGGCGAAGTCGTAGGCGAAGGCGTGGTCGCCGTCCGGCGCATAGCACTGGAAAACCACGGGATCGGCGCCGCCGCCGAGCCGTTCCGGCATCAGCCCCGCCAGAATGGACTGCCCCGAAATACGCACGCGGAAGGCGTTGACGTTGCCCGACTCGTCGAGGCCGGCGCTCAGCCGGGCCTGGGTGACCGGGTGGTAGAGGCCGTGGGTCATGTCCTCTTCCCGGGTCCACAGCAGCTTGATCGGCGTACCGGGCATCGCCATGGCGATCAGCACGGCCTGGCGCACGTAGTCGTTGGCGCCGCGCCGGCCGAAACCGCCGCCGAGCAGCTGCTTGTGCACTTCGCACTGGGTCGGCGGCAGCCCCGAAGCCTCCGCGGTGGCGGCGAGCGCGCCCTCGCCGTTCTGGGTCGGGCACCACACCTCGCAGCGGTCCTCGGTGTACAGGGCCGTCGCGTTCATCGGTTCCATGGTGGCGTGGTTCTGGTGCGGATAGGCGTAATCGGCCGTGACGGTTTTCGCCGCGGCGCTCATGGCACCGCCCACATCGCCGCGCCGGTTGCCTTCGAAGGCCTCATCGGCGGCCAGACCGGCGGCGATGAACTTTGCCGTTGCCTCGCTGGAGGATCCGGCGTGTTCCCCTTCGTTCCAGGTGATGGGCAGCGCGTCCAGAGCAGTTTTCGCCTGCCACCAGCGCTCGGCCACCACGGCGACCGCGCTGTCCTCGACCTGCAGTACCTTGCGCACGCCGGGCATGTCTTCGACTTTGGCGGCGTCGAACGAGGCCACGGTGCCGCCGAATACCGGCGATTGCCGGATGGCGGCATTGAGCATGCCGGGAAGGATGAGGTCGCTGGCGTAGATCTGCTTGCCGGTGACCTTGTCGTCGGTGTCGAGGCGTTTCACCGGTTTGCCGATGAGCGTCCAGTTCTTCGGATCCTTGAGCTTGACGTCGGTGGGCACTTCCATCTTCGCCGCGGCGCTCGCGACCTTGCCGTAGCTGGTCGTGCGCCCGGTCGGGCCGTGGGTGATCACGCCCTTGCTGACCGTGCATTCACCCGGGGCAACGCTCCAGTCGGCGGCGGCCGCGGCGATCAGCATCTCGCGCGCGGCGGCGCCGCCCTGGCGCACGTAGTCGTGGGATTCGCGGATGCCGCGGCTGCCGCCGGTGGCGAAACTCTGCCAGACCCGGCCGCGCTCCAGGTTCTCGGTGGGCGAGGGGTACTCGGTGGTAACGTTGTCCCAGTCGCATTCGAGTTCTTCGGCGACCATCTGGGCGAGGCCGGTGAGGGTGCCCTGGCCCATCTCGGAGCGCGCGATGCGGATGATGACCTGCTCGTCCGGCTGCACCACTACCCAGGCGTTGATCTCATCCGGAAACCCTGGGCTCGCGTGGGCGCTGCGGGCAGTGAACGGCAGCGGGAAACCGAGGGCCAGGCCTGCGGCGCTGCCGCCGATGACGAAGTTGCGCCGCGACAGCTTGACTGAGGTGCTCATGCCTTGGTCCCCCCGATTTCCGCCGCGCGGTGGATGCCGGCGCGAACCCGGCGATAGGTCCCGCAGCGGCAGATGTTGGTCATGTCACGATCGATGTCTGCATCCGTCGGCGCGGCGTTCTTGGCCAGCAGCGCCGCGGCGGCCATGATCATGCCGGTCTGGCAGTAGCCGCACTGGGGCACGTCGAGTTCCCGCCAGGCCTGCTGCAGCGGATGCGACGCGTCGCTCGAGAGGCCCTCGATGGTGACGATTTTGTCGGTTTCCGAAACGCTGGCCAGGGGCCGCACGCAGGTACGCACCGGAGCGCCGTTGATGTGCACGGTGCAGGCGCCGCACTGGGCAATGCCGCAGCCGTACTTGGTGCCGGTCAGCTCCAGATTCTCGCGCAGCACCCAGAGCAGCGGCGTCGAGCCGTCGGCGTCGACCTCCATGACCCTGCCATTCACGTTCAGTTTCGCCACGTCACTTCCTCCCTGTTCATGCGCCGGATTGTACATTTTTCGGGACCTGCTCGTGACGACGGCGTGAAAGCCCGGCGTCGGCTCCGCCCTGGCCAGGAGCGACAGCGCGTTGTGACGCGCATCACCGGGTCCGCAGAGGGCCTTCGCTAGACTCGGCGGAGTTCAATCGTGAGCAGGGTGCCCCAGTGAAAACACCAGCAGTGTTTGTCTTCAGCCTGTTGCTGCCCGGTGCCGTGGCGTTGGCGGGTGATGACACGGTCAGAGCCGCGGTCGGCGGAGGAGTCGGCGGTGCCGTCGGTGCGGCGATCGGCGAGGAACTCGGCGACCGCAACGGGGCCATCGTCGGCGGCGCCATCGGCGGCGCGGTGGGTGCGGCAATCGCAACGGAGGACCGGGACTCCGGCACCGCGCACGTCGTCCGCGAAACGGTGCGCATCGAGACCAGCGTGCCCGGAGCACGCCATCCCGGCGTTCACTGCCCTCCGGGTCAGGCGAAGAAGGGCCGCTGCTGACCGGTCGAACGGGGTTCAGTCGATGGGCGTCTGCGCCACGAAGATGAGCTCGTCGACATCGAATCCCAGCGCCCGCGCGCGCTCGACGAGGGCTTTCAGCAGCGTGGGTTCCAGGTACGGCGTGCGGGCCAGAATCCACAGGTAGTCGCGCGTCGGCCCGGTGACCATGGCGAAGCGGTAGCCCTCGTCGAGCACGATGACGTTGTAGCCGCCGTAGAACGGCCCGAAGAAGGACACCTTGAGGCGGCCCACGTCCGCGTCGCCCGTGAAGTAGGCCTTGCCCGTGGCTTCGTCCCACTGCCCTTCGGTCGCGTCGTAGCCCCGATTTACCACGTTGACCCCGCCGTCATCGCGCCGGCTGTAGCTGGCCGTGACCCGGGACAGGCCGCGCTCGAAGCGATGATCGAGGCGGGCGATCTCGTACCAGGTGCCGAGGTAGCGATCGAGGTCGAAGCCGCGGACGGGTTCCAGGCCTTCGGGGATACCGGTGCAGGCACCGAGCAGCAGCACGACGAGCAAGGACGATGGGCGCTGCGGACGGGGTACGGGCATGGTGGCAACCGATGACAGCGGAAAGAGCGATGGTGCAGCACCCGGGCGCGGATTGCAGCCGCGTCGGGGTGCGCTCACAATCGGTGGCTCCGGCGCTCACTGAGGGAAAGCGGATGAACGCTGCCAGACTGCCGTTGCCGCGGGTCGCAGCCGGCGACTACGGTGCCGACGAACCCGCCATGGCCGCGTACCGGAAGGCCGGCACGCGCCGGGCTCTCGCCCTCGACAACCGGGGTCCCATCCGCCTCGACGCCCGCGGCCGCCTGCATCCGGACGTTGTCGCCGCCTACGCGCGACATGGCTTCTACGTTTTCGAACGCGTGCTCGACGCCGCTGAGCTCGACGACATCGAGCGCGACGTCGCCGACATGCTGGAGCGCGCCCCGACGACCCGCGGCGGCGCCGTGGATCGTCACGGTCGCCCGGCGCTCGGTGTCGACTGCGCGGCCACCACGCTGGTCTGGGTGCGTCCCCTGTCCGATCCCCTGGGCGGAACCGAACACGCCAACGGCCGCCATCCCGTGAAGATGATCGAGCCGGTACCGCCGCCGGAGGCCCCCGAACACGTGGTGCAGCTGGTGCTCGGCTCGCTGCAGTTCTCGCCCGCCTGCCTGCGCCTGTACGGACACCCGCAGCTGCTCAGCGTGGCAGCGAGCGTCAATGGCGACGACTTCGCCCCGTTCAACGAGGCCGTGTGGATCAAGCAGCCGGGTCTCGGCGGCTCGGTGGCCTGGCACCAGGACGGCTGGACCCACTGGGACAGCCCGGAGCTCGATGCCGGTACTCACGGATTCAACTTCATGGCCCAGCTCTACGGCTGCGACGCGGCCAACGGGCTCTGGGTGGTTCCCGGTTCTCACGCCGTCGGCAAGGCGGACATCCCGGCCATGACCGCGGCGGCCGGGTCGGAGCGGCTCGCGGATGCGGTGCCGCTGATCTGCGGCCCCGGCGACGTGGCCATCTGCAACCGGCAGATCGTCCACGGCTCGTTCGCCAACACCAGCGAGAAGGTGCGGGTTACCATCAACTTCGGTTTTCACCGGCGACGCTCGGTGCTGGGGGTGACCGGTGGCGGCGTGCACAACGCGCCGGCCGTGTACGACGAGGCGCGCATCCACCAGCGCGCGGCGCTGATCGGCTACGCCATCGATGCCCGACGCCAGCGCTTTCCCGAGGAAACGGCCTACGTCTATCAGCCGCTGGCGGGTGAGACCTACCTCTGGACGCCCGAGGTCATGGCCGAGCTGAAGGACTACAACCTTCTGGATCTGGGTATCTGAAGCCCGCCGCGGAGCGGCCTGCCGTGCGACCGCGCCTGATCTACGACGGCGACTGCGGGTTCTGCCGCTACACGGTCGGCTACGCCGCCGCCGTGACCGGAGAGGCGGTGGTGTATCTCCCGTTCCAGCAGGTCGCCGGTGAGTACCCGGACATTCCGCTGGAAGCCTTTCAGGCCTCCATTCAGCTGATCGATTACAGCGGGCGTACGAGCGGCGCCGCGGCCGCATTCCGGGTGCTGGAGCTGGGCGGCCGACGCGCCTGGATGCGCCTGTACCGTCGGCTGCCCGGTTTCGCCTGGCTCTGTGAACGCCTCTACGCCTGGGTCGCCCGCCATCGCGCCGCGTGCCTGCGCCTCGCCCGGCTGCTGGTCGGCCCGAAGCTGATCCCCGCGCGGCACGAACGCGTGGCCGGGTGGATGGGGCGCGGCATCGGTCTGTGCTCCCTGGCTGCGTTCGTGTCCCTGTGGTGGCAGGTGCAGGGGCTGATCGGCCCGGACGGGGTGCTGCCGGCCCGGTCGTTCCTCGACGCGGTGGCGGCAGGCACGGGTGGCGAACGCTTCTACTGGTTGCCGACCCTGCTCTGGATCGACGCGGGATCCGCGTCCCTGCACCTGCTGTGCGCGGTCGGTGCCGCAGCCGCGCTGGTTGGCGTGCTGGGGCGCTGGAGCACGACGAGTGCGTTGATCCAGTACGGCTGCTATCTGTCCCTGCTGCACGCCGGCCAGGTGTTCCTCAGCTACCAGTGGGACACGCTGCTGCTCGAGTGCCTGGTGCTGGCGGCGCTGCTCGGGCGCGCGCCCGGCGCCGGCGTGTGGGCGGCGCGGGCCCTGCTGCTGCGATTCCTGTTCCTCTCCGGGTACGTCAAGCTGGCCAGTAGCGACCCAAGCTGGTGGTCGGGCACGGCCCTGGACTACCACTTCCTGACCCAGCCTTTGCCCACGGTGCTGGCCTGGTACGCCGCGCAGCTGCCGGAAGTCCTGCTCCGCACGGCGAGCTACGCGACGCTTTTCATCGAGCTGGTGCTGGCGTTGTTCGTCATCGGCCCGCGGCGGCTGCGCCTCGTCGCGCTGCCCGCCATCGTGCTGCTGGAAGGGCTGATTTTCCTCACCGGGAACTACAACTTCTTCAATCTGCTCACCCTGGTGCTGTGTCTGTGCCTGCTGGACGACGCCGATCTGCCGCGGCGGTTGAAGCGCCCGCGGCGGATGAAGCGCCCGCGGCTGATTGTGCGCCCGCGGCGTGTCTCCTCCACGGGCGCGCGGTGTTGCGCCGGCGTACTGATCACGCTCGGTGCGTTGCAGATGGCCAACCAGCTGGGCGTGGCGGTGGCGCGGCCACTGCTGGTGTACGCCCAGCCCTGGGCGGTGGTGAATCCGTACGGCCTGTTCGCCGTGATGACCACGCGCCGCGACGAGCTCATCATCGAAGGCTCCCTGGACGGGGAAACCTGGGTGCCGTACGAGTTTCCGTTTCAGCCCGGCGACGTTATGCGTCGACCCGTGTGGGCCACGCCGCACCAGCCGCGGTTGGACTGGCAGATGTGGTTTGCGGCTCTGAACGGCCCCGCCCACGCGGACTGGATCTACGATCTGCTCGGCGCGCTGCTGGAAGCGAGTCCGGCGGTGCTGCGACTGGTGGAGGATCCGTTGGACGGCGCGCGACCGGCCATGCTGCGGGTGGTCGCCTATCGCTACCGCTTCGCCAGCCCCGACGTGCGCCGCGACAGCGGCGCCTGGTGGGTGCGCGACCAGCGCCGCGAATGGCTGCCGCCGACGCGCCTGCGGCGACCGAGCATCCGCCACGAGCCCCTGACACTCGACTGACCGCGCTCGCTCAGGCCGCAGCCACCCGGGCGAACAGGCGCTCCCGGTCGGCGTTGAAGCGGCGCCCGGCGAGGAAGAACAGGGGAATCGAGAGCAGCGAGAATCCGGTGAACACCACCAGGGTCCAGGTGTAGGGCTGCTCGACGCCGGCCTCGGCGAACAGGTCGATGGCGATGCCGCCGGCGGTGATGCCGAAGCCGAGCCCCACCAGATTCAGCAGCAGGATGTACACCGCCACGACGGTGGCCCGGATCTGTGGTGGCACCAGTTCCTGGACGGTGGAGAAAGTCGGGCCGTAGAAACAGCCGAGCTGGAAGAAGCCGACGAACACGCCGATCCAGAACCACACGGTGTCCGGATCCACCAGCCGGTAGGCGATGTTCAGCGGTGCCAGCAGCAGCATGATCCAGAACAGGAACATCGGGCGGCCCATGCCCGTCCGACGGAGGAACCAGTCGCCGCCGATGCCGCCAAACAGGTTGCCGAGAATCCCGGCGCTCATGCCGATCCAGCCGGTCATCACCGCGATCTCCGCGCGCTCGAAGCCGCGTTCCTGGACGAACCAGAGCTGGTCGAATGCGGCGGCACCGAGAATGAAGTGCAGGGCGACGCCGCCGGCGATGGTCAGACCCAGCGCCGGGCAGTTCGCGAGGGCGAACTTCAGGGTCTTGAGAATGGGACGGAGGCCGGGTGCCGGTGCGGCATCCTGTCCGCCGGCCGCGCGTGCCGCGGCCGCCTCGACGTGATGCCGGCGTGGCGTTTCCTTGACGAACAGCATGACCACGGCGAGCACCAGTCCGATGGCGCCGAGCAGGTAGAAACAGTTGCGCCAGCCGATCGCGGGGCCGAGATAGCCGACGATGAGCAGACTCACGCCGACGCCGATGGGCACGCCCATGTAGTAGAAGCCGGAAGCGAACCCGAGCCGGCTCGGAGGAAAGCGGTCGGCCAGCAGCGACATGGAGGTGGGCGTCATGATCGATTCGCCGACGCCGATCAGCATGCGCGGGGCGGCGAGCGTCCAGAAGCCCTTCGCTGCTCCGGAGAGGGCGGTGAGCGCGCTCCACAGGGCGAGGCCGGCGGCGATCAGCCGCGGCCGGTTCACCAGGTCGGCGAGCACGCCCATGAACACACCCATGGCGGAGTAGAAGACGATGAAGAACAGCCCGGTCAGCAGACCGAACTGGGTGTTGGTCAGACCCAGATCCGGCACGATGAAGTTGGCGAAGCTCGAGAGCAGCTGCCGGTCGACGAAATTCATCACGTTCAGCAGCGTGAGAAAGCTCAGCAACACGTAGTGGCGCGCCGGAACGCGCGGATCGTCTGCCTGCACGATGTTTCCCCCTTGTTCCCCTGGACGTTGGTCCGATCCCCGCGGTCGGGCGTACGCGTGTCTCAGCGGCCGCAGGTGTGGCAGCCGTCGCCGACGGCCTGGCGGCGGCGCATCAGTTCCCGCCACGTGGTGAGCACGATGCCCTCATCGCGGATGGCGGCCGCCAGCCGCGGATCGAGCATGGCTTCGAGATCGCCGAGCCGCGACGGCCCGGAGTCCGAAATGCTGGCGAACACCTCGGTGGGCTCGGTGGCGTGCAGGATCATCATCGTCACCCCGGGCCGGAGCTGACGCACCGCGTCGACGTAGTTGTCGGTTTTGTCCTGCCGCGCCCAGCCGTAGCTGTAGTTGTGCAGATCGTCCAGCACCGGCAGGCCAGCGGCCCACAACTGCTCGCCGACGTGGCCGAGGGTGGTCGCCTGCGGATTCTGCCTGGTGATGAAGTAGTTGTGGCCGGCAGGAAACATCACCGGAATTCCTTCTGCCATGCCGAGTTCGAGGTAGCGCGCGAGAAAGTCCGGGTGGGCGAACAGGGTGCCCATGTGGGAGTCGAGGTGGGTGGGCTCGAAGCCCATGGCCCGGGCACGCTCGAGCTGAGCGCGGATCTCCGCGGCCACCTCGTCGGCGCTGGCGTTTGCCACCACCTGCTCGACGGTGGGCCAGAACGCTCCCTCGCTGTCGATCAGCCCGGCGGCGCGGCGACCGGTGAGCGGTTCCCAACGGTAGTTGTCCCATTCCGAGGTCAGGGTCAGGTGCAGGCCGGCGTCGTGCCGCGGGTGCTCGCGGATCCAGGCCACAATGTGCGGCACCCAGGGCGTCGGCATCATCACGCTGAGGGACGTGGCGATGCCGTCCTCGATGGCGCGGATGGTGCCGCGGTTCGAATCCAGCGACATGCCGGCATCGTCCACGTGAAGGATCAGCACCCGGGTTCCGGCGGGCCAGCCGAGACGTTCGGCGTAGCTGAGCGATGCGCCTGGCGCGGCGGCCTGCGCGCCGATCGCCAGCAGCGCGATCAGGGCGAGCGCGCTGCGCGGCCGAGGGGCCGCGCGACGGGCGCCGGGTGCCAGCGACGGCAACTTCAGTCCGTGGCGGCGACGAAAGCTTCGCGTTCGGCCGGGGTGAGTTCCCGGTAGGTGATGGCGCCGAACAGCATCTCGTCCCAGGACTGCTGACCCCAGGGCACTTCGCGGTCCGGGTCCGGGTTGGCCGGGTTGCGCGCCGAGTTGTCCCACCAGGTCGTGTGGACGATCTTCGTGCCCGCCGGCAGCCGCTTCGGTTCCGCCAGTTCGTAGGTGGTCTGCCAGTTGAAGTCGTAGTTCGGCACCGACAGCAGCAGTTCCTCGCTGCCGTCCGGGTACACGGCGCGAAACTCCGACGCCTTGCCCCGGTAGTGGGCGTGGGGCAACAGGGAGTACACCAGCACGTCCGTGTCGAAGGAACGCTCTGCGGACTCCTTGTGCGCCGGCGCGTGCGGCGGAATGCGGATGCGGCCGTTGGCCAGGATCATGGACTGGATCCTGTGCTCCGGCGGCTCGTCGTGGAAATAGATGCCGATTCGCGATTCGTCCACGGTCGGCCTGCCGTTGGTCGTGTAGTGCATCTGGAACTCGATGGTGGCCCCGGCGGGCAGGAACGTGCCGGTGCCGTCCGGCAGATCGCGCGCCACCCAGCCGGGCACATAGCCGGACAGTCCGCCGGCACCGCGCCGCGAGATCCGGCCCTTGCGCGGCCCCTCCGTCTCGAGCATGCCGAAGCGGGTGATCACATGATGCAGGGCGGCACGATCGCCGGGCAGGATCTGCGAGGCGCGCACCCAGACGTCGTGATCCAGGGGATTGGTGACGTACTTGTACTGATAGTCGACGACCCCGGTGGCGGGAACCTCGGTGGGCGGGATGTCGATGACCAGGTCGGGCTCGCCGAGCGGACCCCACAGCGGCTGCGGCGCCACGCCGGCGACCAGCGGGTCGTCGCCTTCGCCGCGGGGGGCCCCGGCCTCGATCCAGTGGACCAGAGTACGGGTCTGATCGGCGCTGAGGCTGCGGTCGTTGGAGAACTGGCCGTGGGCCGGATCGGCGTGCCACGGCGGCATACGCTGGGTGCGCAGCACTTCGCGGATCATCGGTGCGAACCCGCGCACCATGTTGTAGTCGGTCATCGCCCAGGGGCCTATGCCGCCGGGTCGGTGACAGCTCACGCAGTTCTCCAGCAGCATCGGCGCGATCGTGTCGGCATAGGACACGGCGCCGTGGGCGCTTTCCCTGGCGATGAACTTCACCGGGCAGCCCGAAGCCTCGGTTCGGGTTCCCGCCACGACGCTGCCATCGAGCAGCGCGTTCAGGGCATCACCGGCAGCGGCTGCGTCCACAGCGCCGCGATAGGCGAGCGTCCAGGTCCGGGGATCGATCACCAGCACTTCGCCGGTTCGGGTCAGCCCGAGGGATTCCCCGATCAGCTGGGTCTGGTCCATGAGAATCGGTACGTCGATGCCGAGTTCGTTCGCCTCCCGGGCGATGGCTTCGCGGCCGTCACCGGCGTTGGCGTTGAGCATGAAGAACTCCACGCCGCGCCGTGCGTAGGCGTCGCGCAGCGCCCGGAAGCGCGGCACGTCTTCGCGCACCTCGGGACAGGCGTTGCCCTGAACCATGATCACCAGCGCCGGCGCGTCGCCGAAGTAGTAGAGGTGATGTGACTGGCCCTGGTGGTCGCTGAGCCGGAAGTCCTCGATGCGCTCGCCGGGTCCGAGTGCGAGTCCCGATGTCGCCCAGACGCAGGCGGCCGCGGTGATCATTCCCCTCATGATCTGCGTCACGATGCTGCTCATGTCCCAGTCTCCCCAGCCCGGTGAATCGCGTGCAATTGATTGTAGAAGCCGCGGTTCTCGATAGAAAGCGACGACGGCAACGCATCTTATGGCACACTTTCTGTCAATTTGTCCCGGATCGAGGGGTTGGCGGACGATGAGTCAGGGGCTGTCAGGGTGCCTGCGGCGCGGAAGTGGCCTGTTGCTGCTGTTCGCCCTCGGCGGCTGCGAGGCGCCGCCGCCGGGGAATACCCGGGCCTGCCCCCTGAACGAGTCCGAGATCGGCAGCTTCGTCGAGGTCCCGGGCGGCGAGTTCACCAAGGGGGCTGCGCCCATGTACCCCGAGGAACTGCCCACCGTGACCCTGCACGTCATGGGGTTCTCCCTGCTCGCCCACGAGGTCACCAATGCGGAATTCGCCGCCTTCGTCGCGGCCACCGGCTACGTCACCGACGCGGAGCGCGGCGCTGCGAGCGGCGCGGCAGAAGCCGGGTCGGCGGTGTTCGCCTCTCCCGGCGAGCAGGCCCGTTCGGCGAACCCGTGGCGGCTTGTGGCGGGCGCGACCTGGCGCGCCCCGGACGGTCCGGGTTCGGACCTCGACGGGCGGGGGCGGCACCCGGTGGTGCACGTGTCGCTGGCTGACGCCCGCGCCTACGCCGCCTGGGCCGGCGGGCGCCTGCCCACGGAAGTGGAGTGGGAGTACGCGGCGGCGCGGGGCCTGCCGGATGCGGCGGATGCCCGATCGGGCGCCTACGATCGCGCCGGCGCGCCGCTGGCCAACACCTGGCAGGGCTTCTTTCCCTTCGTCGACAGCGCAACCGACGGTTTCGCCGGCGCCGCGCCGGTGGGCTGTTTCCCGGCCAACGGCTTCGGCGCCTACGATCTGATCGGCAACGTCTGGGAGTGGACCGACACGGCCTATGACGCCGATGGGCGTACCCACGCCATCAAAGGCGGTTCGTTCCTTTGTGCGGACAATTTCTGCCGTCGCTACCGTCCGGCGGCGCGGCAACCACAGGAGACGGACTTCTCGGCCTCGCACATCGGCTTCCGCATCGTCCGCGACCGCGGCTGATTTGCCGGGCGGCCCACTGGACGGCGTCGATCAGCCTGCTCAGGCGCCTTCGGCGAGCACCGCATCCACCAGACGGTGCACGACGGCGACCGCCGCCCGGGGTGACAGCTTCTGCTCCCGGCGCAGGCGCATCCACAGCTCGTAGCTGAGCAGCGCGTCGACGGCTTCGAAGCCCTGCGTGTCGTCGATCACCCGGGCCGGGCAGGCGTCGCGCAGAGTCCTGCGCGCCTGGTCGACGAAGCGGGCGTGGTCCTCCTGCAGGAACGGCGAACGGTGGCGCAGCGCGTCGGCGGCCAGGCGCATGGGCAGCATGTCTTCGTAGAGTCTGCTGCGGCGATCGATCAGATCGTGCAGGGTGGCTTCGGCGCTGTCGCCGTCCGGGTCTCCGCCGACGATCGCCTGAGCGCGCGCGGTCATGCGCCGGGAGATTTCCCGGAACAGGCTGTCCATGTCGTTGAAGTGACGGAACACGGTGCGGATCGCAAGGCCGGCGCGCGCGGACACCTGTTCCGCGGTGGGTTCCAGCACGCCTTCCTGAATCAGCTCGATCATCGCGTCGATGATGCGCTGACGGCTCTGCTCGCTGCGCTGATGCCGTCCATCGCGGCTGGCCGTATTCATGTCCGGTCCCGTCGATCTTGTGGCAGTGATCGTGTCGATAGTGCCGGTGACTGTCAAACCGCTGCGCCGGCTCGGCGCCCTGCCCGGCGACCTGCCCGGCCTTACAGCCCGAGCACCTGCTTGGCGATGATGTTGCGCTGAACCTCGCTGGCGCCGCCGGCGATGGTGTAGCCGCGGTGGTGGTACGTGCCCGAGGCGACGTACTCCGCGTACCCGGGGCCGACGGCCGGAGCGCTGCCGGCGGCGTCGCGGGGCAGCGCCCAGTATCCCACCGCCTCGAACAGCAGCTCGTCGAAGGCCTGCACCAGGGTGCTGCCCTGCAGCTTCAGCATGGACGGCTCGGCGCCGATCTCATCGCCCCGGTCGGCGGCGGTGAGCAGCCGCAGACTGCTCGCCTCGAGGGCGTCGAGACGGATTTCCAGGGCCGCCAGCCGATGCTCGAGGGCAGCCGGGTTCGGGCCGGCGACTTCGCGCTGCGCCGCCAGCACGTCGCGCACGCGGCCGAGCAGGCGTCGGTTCTCCGCCACCCGCGAGACCATCAGGCGTTCGTCCCCGAGCAGTCGCTTTGCCACCGTCCAACCCTGGTCTTCCTCGCCGAGCCGGTTCGCCACCGGCACCCGCACGTTCTCGAAGAACACCTGGTTCCAAAGGCGCTTGCCGTTGAAGGCCAGCAGAGGCGTCACAGTGATCCCGGGGGAGGCCAGATCGATGAGCAGAAAGCTGATGCCCTTCTGCTTCTGCACGTGCGCATTGCTGCGCACCAGACAGAAGATCCAGTCGGCGTCTTCAGCCGCGCTGGTCCAGATCTTCTGGCCGTTGACCACGTAGTCGTCGCCGTCGCGCAGCGCCCGCGTCTGCACCGCGGCCAGATCCGAACCGGCCTGGGGTTCCGAGTAACCCTGGCACCACCACAGCTCCCCGCTGCGGATGCGCGGCAGAAACGCCTGCTGCTGGGCCGCTGTCCCGTAGCGGATGATGGCGGGACCGACCATGTTGAAGCCGAACCCGGACAGCGGCGGCGCGTGCGCTGCGCGACAGGCGACGTCGAACAGGTGTCGCTGCACCAGGCTCCAGCCGGTGCCGCCGTGCTCGCGCGGCCAGTGCGGGGCCGCCCAGCCGCGGGCATCGAGAATGCGCGTCCAGCGGGTGAGCTCGGCGCGGCTCAACGCCGCGCCGCGGGCCACCTTGTCGGCCAGGTCGCCGGACAGCGATTCGCGCAGAAACGTCTCCACCTGGAGTTGGAAATCGCGCTGTTCCGGTGTGAGGGCGATCTGCACCACCAGGTTCCCTAGCTCCGTTCAGACAACATCGGTGGCCGTGCGGCTCCGGCGCCGTCGCCGACGAAACGGTCGAACCAGGCGTCGGCGTCCTGTCCCAGGCGCGCGCGCAGCGTCGACTTGATGCGCGCCGCGGCACCGGCCGGGTGACCGGCGAGCGTCGCGCACAGCGACCGCGCGGCCTCGACCACGGTATCGTCTGCAACGCTGGATTGCGCGATGCCGAGCCTCACCAGCTCGGGTCCCGCGAGGCGCTCGCCGATCAGCGCGACGCGCGCGTTCACCGCTTCCGAATGGCGCAGGCTGAGCCACGCCAGGTTGTACGGGGCCGCCATCCCGAGCGTTACCTCGCCCACCTGGAGAAAGTCGCTGTCGCCGCTGACCAGCAGGTCGCAGGCCAGTGCCAGAGCGGCGCCGCCGTTGATCGCGTAGCGTTCGAGCGCGCCGACGATGGGCTTGTCGCAGCGGAACAGCGCGCGATGTGCGCCGCGCCAGATGCGCGGAAACTCCGCGAGCCAGTCCGGGACCGGATCGGCGTTGAACGCCTTGAGGTCGAGCCCTGAGCAGAACGCGCCCCCGGCTCCGCGCAGCAGCACGGCGCGCACCTCCGGGTCGCCGCTCAGCGCCGTCAGCGCCGCGTCGAGGGCCGTGCCCAGGGGTCCGGTGATGGCGTTCCTGCGTTCCGGCCGGTTCAGAATCACTTCGGCCCAGCCGTCGTGACGTTCGATGACTACCGCGGGTTCGATCTCTGTAGCGCTCGTCACGTTGCCCCCGGACACAAAAGACCCTGTCCCGTGCATACTACTCAGTCCGAAGGGGAGGGACGAACCCATGCTGACGCTGCATCATGCCCCGAACAGCCGCGCCGGGCGCATCGTCTGGCTTCTGGAGGAGCTGGGCCTCGACTACGAATTGAATCGGATGGAATTTCATCCGAAGGCGCTCAAATCCGACGAGCACCGCGCAAGGCATCCGCTCGGCCGCGTGCCGGTCCTCGAGGACGGTGACGTGATGCTCTACGAGTCCGGCGCCATCGTCGAGTACATCATTGCCCGGCACAGCGACGGCAAGCTGCGGCCCGCCGTCGAATCGCCGTTGTTTCCCGAATACCTGCAGTGGTTCCACTACTGCGAAGGCATGGTGATGCCGCCGGTGAACACCGTGGTGGTGCAGACCATACTGCTGCCGCCGGAACGCCGCAGCGAAGAGGCGCTCGGCCAGGCGAAGCGCCTGCTGACCAAGGCGCTGGCGCCGGTGAACGACGCGCTCGAAGGGCGCGAGTACATGATCGGCGATCTGTCCGGCGCCGATTTCATGATCGGCCACGCGTCGTTCATGTCGCGGCGCATCGGCTGCGTTACCGACGACATGGCGCACCTGCATGCTTACATCGACCGTCTGGAAGCGCGGCCCGCGTTCCAGAAGGGCGTTCAGACCTGATTTCAACCTGAAGAACAACCTGAATGAATGGGAGAAGACCATGATTGATTTCGAAGTGCCTGCGGAAACCAAGGCGATCCGCGAAAAGGTGCGCCAGTTCGTGCAGAACGAATGCGTTCCCGCCGAACAGCAGCTCGAAAACCGCGACTTCGAGGAGGTGCTCTGGGAACTGCGCGACAAGGCCCGCGCTCAGGGGCTGTGGTGCCCGTTCATTCCGGTGGAGTACGGCGGCATGGGGCTCAAGCCGCTGGCCAACGCGCTGGTGCAGATGGAGCTGGGCGAAAGCATGCTGGGCGCGCTCGCGCTGAACACCCAGGGACCCGACGACGCCACCATGCTCACGCTGCTCGAGCACGGCACCGAAGATCAGAAGGAGCGCTATCTGAAGCCGCTGCTCGAAGGCAAGAAGCGCATCTGCTATTCCATGACCGAGAAGGCGGCCGGTGCCGACGCCACCGGCATGCAGACCCGGGCGGAGCTGAAAGGCGACCAGTGGGTGCTGAACGGTGAGAAGTGGTTCAGCTCCTCGGCGAGCGTGGCCGATATCGCCGTGGTCATGGCCATGACCGACCCGGACGCCCCGCGCCACCAGCGTTACAGCACCTTCATCGTCGAGCTGCCGAATCCCGGCTATCAGATCGTCCGCGACATTCCCACCATGACGCCGCACACGGAGCTCGGTCAGAAGCTCGGCGCCGGTCATGCCGAGGTCAGGATCGAGAACCTGGAAGTCCCCAGGGAGAACGTTCTCGGCGGCCGCGGCCGCGGCTTCGACATGGGTCAGCACCGGTTGGCCTACGGCCGTCTGCGCCACGGCATGCACAACGTCGCCATGGCCCAGCGTGCGCTGGATCTGGCGGCGAAGCATGTCACGGAGCGCGAAACCTTCGGTCAGCGTCTGGCGGACCGGCAGGGCGTGCAGTGGATGCTGGCCGATTGTGCCACCGAGCTCTACAAGGCCCGGCTGATGCTCCTGCACATTGCCTACAAGGCGGAGAAGGGCATGGACCTGCGCCAGGAGAACGGGATGGCGAAGGTGTTTCTCGCGCACATGGTGCATCAGGTCGTGGATACCGCGCTGCAGCTGCACGGGGCTCTCGGCTACAGCCACGACACGCCGCTGGCGCGCTGGTACACGAGCATCCGCAGCCAGCGCCTGGTGGACGGCCCGGACGAAGTGCACCGCTGGCGGGTGGGCCGCAACGTCATCAAGGCCTACGAGGCCCACGGCACCACGGCGTCGGCGTGCGGCGGCGAACTGCTGTAGCGTCCGGCCGCTATAGCGTGGCGAACGGCGTCCCGGTCGCGACGTCGGTGGACAGCGCGTCGCTCGTGTGGATCGGCAGCTCGAATCCGTTCGCGGGATCGTTCACGGCAACGGCGCGGATCGTCGGCGGCCGTGCCGTGAAGCCGCCGAACAGCGTGGCGAAGGCGACGTCCGCGGCGTCACGCCCGGTGCCGATGCGGACGAAGCCCATGGGAATGGCGAGGCCCGAGGGGTCGAAGATGTACCAGCCACCGCCGAAGTACACCTCCACGTAGGCGTGGAAGTCCTGGGGGCCGAGCGCCGGGTCGGCGCCGTAGTCGGTCCCGGTGACGAATCGGGCCGGCACGTTCACGGCCCGGCACAGCGCGATCATCAGGTGGGCGAAATCCCGGCACACGCCAACCTGTTCCACCAGCGTGGTAATGGCCGAGGTGTTGCTGTTGGTGACGTTCTGGCGGAACGTCACGTGCCTGCGTACCCAGCTGCGGATCGCGTCGACGCGCTCGTGACCGGGTCGCAGCCCGCCGAACTCCCGATGGGCGAGATTGAACAGCCGGTCCGATTCGCAGTAGCGGCTCGGAAACAGATACGGGATAGCCGCGGGCGGCAGATCGTTGACCGCAATTTCGGCAAGCGATGACGGTTGCGCCCGGTAGTGGTTCAGGTCCACGGTTGCCGAGTACGACAGCTCGAAATTGCCGGGCGGGGCGCGCATGCGCACGAAGCGGTTGCCTGTCAACGGGTCCGAGAACGTCTGCAGGGCCAGGTCCGGTCGCACCAGGAAGTTCTCGTTGGTCACGAGCTGCCTGGGCGTGTGCGCCGCATGGACGTTGAACAGCAGGTCCGTGGCGAACGCGAGCTGGTACTGCAGTCCGACCTGAAGCTCGATCCGAATCATGGGCACACTCGATCGGGTGAGCTTCGCAGCATACCTGTTCGCGCGGAGGCCGTCCGAATGGCAGATTGCCGCGCCCGAGGATTCCCTTGGACGGGCTGGGTTTGTTAAGATTCCTGCTCGTTTCCTTCGTTGAAGCGACTCTGTCCCGGTTGTCGCTTTGGGGGATGCATGGCGCGCAGCGGTCCACACATGCTCGTTACAGGCGACTAGGATGTTGCAGGATCAGTCGCATCCGCTTGGGACCTCGGGGTGGTACCTGATCACCAGAGACGGCGAGAGCGCGGTTCGCGTTGTACCGGGTATGCACCTGGGCGAAGACGCCAACGGAGATCTCAGTTTCGAGGCAGCGCATGCCTGGGTGTCGCTGGTGCCGCTGCGCGATGGGCGGCTCGAGGTCCAATCGGCGTCCAGCGCATTCGAGCTGGACGTGAATCCAGGTAGCCCGACGGGACGCATTGCCGTGGATTCGCAGGCTGGGGCCAATATCCATCTCGGCCGGAATGTGATTGTCCTCGATGTCGACTTCGCTCATCCGCACCCGCTGAGAGATCGAACCATCATCCGGGTAGTAGCCGACGACCCGGCCAGCGTCGGCGCCGGCACCGATCACCAGGACGTGATTCGGGTTCCGGAGGCGCTCGCGCCGCGGGTGCCGGCGGAAACGCCGACCGGCCCGCGTCTCAACGTTGCCGTACTCGTGATGTTGAGCGCCGTCTGCCTGCTGCTTGCCTACGTCGCGCAGCAGCAGGGTGCGCCAGCGGCGACGCCCGCTGCCGAGCAGGCGCCCGAACCGGCTTCCGGCGCGCAGGCCCCGATGCTCGTCAGCGTTTCCACCTTGTTCGATGACGAAACGCTGCCGAACGCCGGGACCATCTCGTTTGCGATTAGTTCGCTCAAGGCGTTGCTGGTGGCATACCCGGACGACGCCCGCGTTGTCGACGCCATGGAACAGTTGACCTTGCGGTTGCTCGGCGAGGCGCAGCGCCAGCGCGACCTGGGGGACATGGATTCGGCTACACGGATGCTCGAGTTTGCGGCGACGACGGACGTCGCAACGGCCCAGGTCAGGGCCGCCTTCGACAGCGTCGGTGCGGATCTCGCGCTGAGCGACCAGCCCGCGCCGCAAGCAGTCGACGCGGCGGACGCAGCCGATGAGCCGGCTGGCGGCGGCGCCCCTGTCGAACTGGACGCCCCTGCCGAACCGGTCGGTCCCGTAGCCGCCGCTGAGGCCGCGGAGGACCCTGACGTCCAGCCAGTCGGGCGCGCGGCGGAAGTCGTTGACGTGGCTGACGTCGTTGAAACGGTGGATGGCTCGGAAGCGAGCGAACGCCTGGCGCCGCCAGCGGCCGCTTCTTCGACGGTCGTCGTTGCGCCCGGCGGAGAAAGCGGCAGCGGTGGGGCGATCGACCGTCAGCGCGCGCCAGACCAGGTCGCGTCCGGCCGCGCGGAGCGGCAGGAGCAGGTGCCCGATGCGGCGGATGCGGCGGATGCATTGGATGCATCGGAGGTAGCGGAGGTAGCGGACGATTCGTCAGAGCCGGCGCGGGGAGGACTCGCCGATGACCCAGGCAGCGTCGAGTCGCGCGACCGCGACGTCGCGCCGGGCGGACTCACCGAGGTGGCGCCGGGTGGCGACGATCGCGTCGATCTGGTTCGCCCCGTGGCAGGCTGGCTCCTCGAAGAGATCGTTCTCGACGTCGATGCAGCGCAGCCCTACGCCTTTCACCGTGACCTCAGGCTTGCAGACGTCGCGCTGGCGGAAGGACGGCTCACCGGGGCCGATGATTCCGCCGTTGCGCGCTACCGGCGCGCCCTCGACCTGGCGCCTGAGTCCGTTCGCGCGCAGCGGGGAATGATGCTCGCCGGGGAACGGCTGATCGAAAGAGCCCGGGAACTTCTGGAAGCCGAGGACTACCCTGCGGCTCTGGCGTTGCTCGCCGTAGCCGACCAGACGGGCGTGAACACGGAAGCGATCGACGGGCTGCGCCAGGACGCGCTGTACCTGAGGCGACTTGGCGAAGCCGAGGCCGGCAGATTCGAGCGTCTGCATTTCATGTCGGAACTCAACGCGTTGAATCAGGAACCGCCTCGCTTTCCCAGGCGTGCGCCGCGTGGGGCGGAGGGGTACGTCGACCTCGAGATGACGGTGACCATCTCCGGAGAGGTCCGCGACATCGTCGTCCTCGGTGATCCCCCCGGCTACTTCGAGCGCGCTGCGCTGCAGGCGGTAAGCCAGTGGACTTTCGAGCCAACGCTGGAGAACGGGCGGCCGATCCCGGTGCGCACGTCGGTCCGGGTCACGTTCCGCGGCAGCTGAGACCCGCCGGCCCGCTCCGAGGGTGACGGGGCAGAGCAATTGCGCGACACTCGATTCCGGGAGCAGGCAGGGGGGAGACGACATGGTGATGACGACGGATCCCGGACGGCCGGCGGCCGGGCCGGCGCTGGCGTTTGCGGTCGCGCTGCTGCTGACCGGCGTATCCGGCCAGGGTCTGGCCGCGACGGCGGATGCGGCTGGGGACCTGGAGGATACCGCTGCGTCTGCGGCCGGAGAGACCCGCGGGCCGCCGGGGCGCTTCGGCGGGCGGCAACTGAAGATGCCCGGGGACGTTATCGTCGCCGAGCCGGCGAAGAACGCCACGCGCAATGCGTATTTCGGCGATCTGCACGTGCATACCGACTACTCGTTCGACGCCTTCGCCTTCGGCACCACGGCCACGCCCTACGACGCCTACCGCTATGCGCAAGGCGAAGCGATCCGCCACCCCGCCGGCTTCGACGTGAAGCTGAAGGCGCCCCTCGATTTCTACGCGGTGACCGATCACGCCATGTTTCTCGGCGCCGTCAAGGCAGCCGCCGATACCGGTACCGCGTTTTCGAAGCTGCCCCACGTGCAGGGCCTGCACGATCTGAACGCCCCCGGCAACCTGAACCTCGAGAGCGTGCCGGGGCGTGTCACCGCGTTCAGCACGTTCCTGCCGGACACCCTGAACGGCATCGCCGACGGCAGTATCGACGAAGCCATGGTCAACGGCATCGTCAAGTCCGCGTGGGCGGACATCATCGCCGCCGCACAAGCCAGCAACCGCCCGGGATCGTTCACCACCTTCGTCGCCTACGAATACACGTCGTCCACCGACGACCGTGGCAATCTGCACCGCAACGTGATCTTCGAGCATGCCGACAAGCTGCCGGCGATGCCGTTTTCGCGCTTCCACAGCCAGAACCCGGAAGGGCTGTGGGACTGGATGGATGCGTTGCGCGCCCAGGGGATCGAGGCGCTGGCCATTCCACACAACGCCAACGGCTCCAACGGGCAGATGTTCAAGATGGTGGACTGGGCCGGCGATCCGCTGGACGAGGCGTATGCCGAGCAGCGGATCCGCAACGAGCCGCTAGTGGAGCTGACCCAGATCAAGGGCACCTCGGAAACCCACCCGATGCTGTCGGACAACGACGAGTGGGCGGACTTCGAGATCATGCCGTATCGGATCGCGACCACCCTGTACAGCGAACCGAACGGCTCCTACGCGCGTCAGGCGCTGCTCAACGGTCTGACCCTGCAGGATGCCGGTATCGCCAATGCCTATCAGTTCGGCTTCGTCGCCGCATCGGATACGCATACCGGCGCGGCATCCGTCGAGGAAGACAACTACTTCTCCAAGGCCGGCCTGCTCGACAGCAGTGGCGAGCTGCGCGGCTCAGTGCCGCTGTCGGTCGAGGCGGCTGCCGCGGTACGCGAGGCGGGTCGGGTTGAGGTGAAAACCGTGGATGGCAACGAGTATGCGGCGGGGGCGTATGAGACCTGGGGTGCCTCCGGCCTGACCGGTGTCTGGGCGGAAGAGAACACGCGCTCCGCCATCTACCAGGCGTTCCGCCGCAAGGAGACCTTCGCCACGTCGGGGCCACGGATGAAGGTGCGCCTGTTCGGCGGCTTCGATTTCGCCACACCGATGCTCGACCAGGCCGACGTGCTCACCCGCGCCTACGCCGAAGGCGTGAGCATGGGTTCGGAACTGCTCGCAGCCGGTGATCGTGCCCCGTCGTTCATTGCCTGGGCCACCCGCGACCCGCAGTCGGCGCCGCTGCAGCGGCTGCAGATCATCAAGGGCTGGACGGTGAACGGTGAGCACCACGAGCAGGTTTACGATGTCGCCTGCTCCGACGGCGGTCGGGTCGACCCGGACACTCACCGCTGTCCGGACAACGGCGCGACCGTGAACCTCGACGACTGCTCCTACGGCAGCGGCGTCGGCGCCGGGGAACTCAAGGCGCTGTGGCGGGACCCGGATTTCGATCCCGCGCATCGGGCGTTCTATTACGTGCGCGTGCTGGAGAATCCCACCTGCCGCTGGTCGACATGGGATGCCATGCGCGCCGGCGTGCCGCCCCGGTCGGATCTGCACGCGACCATTCAGGAGCGCGCCTGGTCGTCGCCGATCTGGTTCGTGCCGGCAGACTGACGCCAGGCAAATTCGTGATACCTCTGGAGTAGCGCCATGAAAGACGCCTATCAGGCATTCGACGTCGACATCGCGGACCGGGTTGCGCACCTGCGCCTGTCCCGCGGTGACGCAATGAACACGATGAACAAGGCCTTCTGGAACGAGCTTCCCGACATCGTCGGCGAGATCGATCGCGAGGCCCTGGCCCGGGTGATCGTGATCTCCTCAACGGGAAAGCACTTCTCCGCCGGCATGGATCTGTCGGTGTTCAGCCAGGGCGGTGGCGGAGCAGGGAAGGTGGACCGCGCCGTGGCGGCGGAGGCGTTCCGTTCCAACATCCGCCAGATTCAGAGCGCGTTCAACGTGCTCGAAGAGGCGCGGATGCCGGTGCTGATCGCCTGCCAGGGTGGGGTCATCGGCGGCGCCATCGACATGATCTGCGCCGGCGACATCCGCTGGTGCACGGCGGACGCGTTCTTCTGCATTCAGGAGATCAACATCGCCATGACCGCCGACGTGGGCACATTTCCCCGTCTGCAGCGGCTGATCCCGGAGGGCTGGGTGCGGGAGATGGCTTACACGGGGCGGCGCCTGCCGGCGGCGAAGGCTAAGGACATCGGGCTGGTGAACGAGGTGTTCGAAACCCGGGAGGCGATGCTCGATCATGTGCTGAATACCGCCCGGGAGATTGCCTCGAAGAACCCGGTGGCGGTGACCGGCTCCAAGGTCCTGATCAACTACGGACGCGATCACAACACCGCCGACACCCTCGACTACATTGGGGTGTGGAACGCGTCCATGCTGGCGCCGGGGCACATGCAGGAAGCGTTTTCGGCGAAGGCCGAGAAGCGCGACGCGGATTTCCCGGACCTGGCGAAACTCCGAAACGCGCCAATGTAAAACGGTGCCGGGCGTTAGCCTTTCGACAAGAGGCTAAAGGCAATGCCCGGCACTATCATTGGAGCGAGGTGGCTAATCTCTATGGGAGCCGCAGGGTCGTGCCACGTGCATAGCGGAAGCAGTAGTCCATCTTGCTGTGACCCTTCGGGAAAACCGTCATCTGCGGGCTGCGTTCTGTCGCGTCTACACCAGCGATGCAGGAACTGAATCGTGCGTTGAACACGTTGTTTGTCGCACATCCAGTGATGATCAGCAGCGCGCTAGTCGGCACGATGCACCGTCGACTCCTCGATCGAATCGCCATTCTGTTCATCTGATTGAGTCGCTATGACAAACAGCCACAGCGTAGAATGATGCGGGCGGTCAGACTTTCGGGAAGGCGGATGAAGAGCTGATGTTTTCCTGACCAGTTTGGTCAGGCCTGGAAAAACTGGCGGAGGCGAGTATTCTCAGAATAGCGACTACGTCGAAATCAGACAAAACGAAGTTTGATGAAGAACGAACTCAGCCTGATCAGCTTTCAGTTCGGTGAGTGGACAATCGAACCGTCGCTCAATCGAATCGTGCGTGGAGAAAGCTCGGTTCACGTCGAACCGAGGACGCTCGCTGTGCTTGTCTGCCTGCTCGATCGACCGGGCCAGTTGGTTTCCATCGACGCAATCCTGGAAGCGGTCTGGGCTGGGCGAATTGTTGAGCCGAACGCCGTGCAACGGCATATCGCCCGCATTCGACGCTTGCTCGGCGATCATGCCCGAAACCCCGAATACGTAGAAACCATCTCCAAACAGGGTTATCGCGCAATTGCCCCTGTGCGTCGCAAGGAGTACGTGGCCGTAGACGGAATGCAGCCCTCGCTTCGAACTGCTGACCGCCAGAACGAATCAGCTTTCATATCTGCCAGGTTGCCGAGATCCATCGCGGTGTTGCCATTGGCGGATCTCAGTCCCGATCCGGACCACGGCTACTTCGCCGCCGGGATTCATGAGGAGATCCTGAATCAGCTTGCCAAGATCACGGATTTATCCGTGATCGCGCGAACGACGATGACGCAGTACTCGAAGACGGCGCTCTCGATTCCAGAGATCGCTTCGGAACTCAAGGTCCAGACCGTTCTCGAAGGCGGTGTGCGCTACTCGGGAAGACGCGTGCGCGTTACGGTGCAGCTTGTCGATGGGCTAACGGGTGCTCATCTCTGGTCTGAAGCCTACGAGGAAAATCTGGAAGATATTCTGGAGGTTCAGCTTGCCATTGCCGCTCGTATCGCCGGCTCGATGAATGCTCAGTTCCCTTCGCAGGAACGGCATCGCATGAGACGCCGGTCTACCGACAGCGCGGAAGCCTATCGTCTTTATCTTCTGGCACTGTCGAAATGGGGAAACCTGGCAGCGACAGGTCCAGTCCACGACGCGTTGGACGCGGCAATACTGGCAGATCCGGCGTTCGCTGCTCCCCTGGCATTCAAGGCCTGGATACGCTCCGTCGAAGCGGGGTACGGAAGTCTCTTCGGCATCGAACGGTTTGGTGTGGAGGATCAGGAAAGACTGATCGGGGAAGCCGATCAGCTGGCGCGTCGCGCGCTAGCTCTGGACGAGGACGAAACGCTGGCACGCCTCGCATTGAGTACGGTCTTTCTTCACGACCACCGGTGGAAGGCTGCAAGGGAGAACTTCGAACGGATTCCGAGCAACGGTAGCGAGTATTTCGCTCTCGCCTATGCCGGTTGCTCCGCGTGGCGGGATCGTGGAGATGTCGACTCTGCGATCAGATTGATGGAGCGTTCAATCGAGCTCAATCCCGCCGATGGCGCGAACGTTTGGAACTTCGGCGTCATACTTTACTGGGCAAAGCAATGGCGGGCAGCAGTACGCCAAGCTGAAAGTGTGGTGCAGATGCTGCCGGAACTGCCGCTCGGGTATGGGCTGCACGCGCTGGCGAGCAGTCGCGCCGGGGAGCCGGCCGACGTGTACCGGTACGCAAAGCTGGCGGAGGCTCGACAGCCTGGCCTGACAGACCTGTCCACCATCGCTCGGGCCTACGGCCAGGTTGGCGATCGGCGGGAGGCGAGGCGGGTCTTTGAATCAGTCGGAGCGGATACAGAAGGTCAGACTCCGGAGTGGCAATTCTGGATGCACATGGCGGTAAACGACTACGAAACCGCGATGCGCCACCTGGATCACGCCGTTTCGACGAACTTTCCTCAGAACTTCGTCTTCGACCTGCACTATGAATCGGCACATCCGGATTTTGATCCAATCCGCACCCACCCCGGATTTGACGACCTAGTTGGCCGGGCGTCCGCGCCGGTCGTGTAGAGGTGCCGGGCGTTAACCTTTTTTCGAAAGGCTACAGGCAAATGCCCGGCACTATCGGGGTGGGAAGCCGCCGACCCAGATCGGGCTCGACCAGGCTTCGGCATCGTCCACCTGTTTGACTCGCACGTAGTAGTAGTCGCCCTGGACCTGGCCTTCGTCGTCGTACTCGAAGCTCACGTCCCGTTCGCCGTTGGCAAGGCGGCGCCGCAGGGTGACCGTGTCGCGGTAGCTTTCCAGGGGCAGCTCGCGGGTGAGTTGGCCCCGTTCGAGTTCCGCGAGCGGCAGTTCGACGCGCGCGGCCGGGACCGACGCGTGCTGACGGAACAGCGGCGGGCCGCCGCCGAATTCCTGTCCTGCGTCCAGTTCGACGACGATCCGGGCGCCCGGCGTGATGTCCGTCAGCGCCAGCCGGAGTGAACTGGTGTCCCCCCGGGTACTGGTGCGGAAGCGCAGGCGGTTGCCGTCCCGTGACAGGTCCTGGGTACTGGGGCTGGTGACGTCGGTGAGGCTGGCGTCACTGAGGGTGGCGCCGCTGACGCTGAGGGTGCCGGTCCACGGTCGCCAGCCGCGCGGATTGTCACCCGGATTGAGCGGTACCGAATCGCTGTCGAAGTTCAGGTACAGCGCTTCCGCGCTGCCGAGGGCCGTGTCGCCCACGTCGAGCAGATCCCGCTGCCAGACTTCCGCGTCGTTCTTCACCACGGTGATGGTCTCGATGGGCGCGGTGCCGATGACCCGGCCGCGCAGGTGCCGCGTCGCGCTGAACGGGATGCGCTGACCCATGACCGCATCGTTCAGGCGCACATCCAGAATCATGCGCTCGCCGGTGGTGGCATAGGCCGCCAGCGATTTCATGGCGTCGAAGATCGCGTCGCGGGTCTTCTCCGTCGCCAGCACCGCCCCGAGGCCGCCGCGCTGGGACAGGCTGCCGCCTTTCGGCGACGTGTAGCCGGGCTGCGCCAGGTGATTGTCGCTGGCGGCGGTGAAACCCACCTGATGACCGTGGGCCAGATACAGGCGTCCGAACCACTCGAAGGTGCCGTGCTGGGACATGATCTCCACCAGCGGTTCCAGTTCCGGGTCGCTCTGCCGGTAGTCGCCGGCCTGGTGGGCATGCGGAATCACCACCACGTCGGCGCTGTCGTGGTGGCGGCGCAGGCCCTGGTAGAGCTTCGACAGGGTCGGATAGAACTGCGTCGCCACCCGCTGCCGGCCGGCGGCGGTACGGAACAACACGTTGTGGTGACCGCCGAACAGATTGCGCGTGGTCCACTCGTAGCCCAGGTAGGCGACGAAGCGGCCGTTCTCCGAGTAGCCCTCGACGATGTCTTTGAGCACCTGCCACTCGTGGTCGTCCATCCAGATGTCGTGTTCGGAATGGGTGACGAAATCCAGGCGCGCATCGTCCCGGGCCCAGGTCATGAACCGCTCCGGCGTGCCGATGCCTTCGGCGAACCCGCTGTGGCCGTGGGTGTCGCCCCAGTACACGCGGGGCGCATCTGCGGAGACGAGAACGGGATTGGCGACTCCGGTGACGACGTCGTCGTCGGAACGGATGCTGATCTGGTAGACGCCGGGTTCGGCAATAGCGAGATCGTTCAGCACGACGATGGCCTGGTCGCCGGGCGGAATCTGCGCCAGGGGCCGATCGTTGGCGAGCACCTGCCAGCCGGGGAGCGGCCCCCGCGCCCGATTGTAGTAGCGGTCCTCGGCCCGCACCGAGAGTTCGAACGGTTCGCCCGGGCGCAGAACCGAAGGCGCGAAGCCGTGCACGCCGGCGACTGCGGTTCCGGCCACTCGGATCGGCTGGATCGGCAGCGAGAACTGATGTCCGTCGGGTTCGAACATCACGTACAGCGGGTACGGCATGCGATCGCTGGAGAACGTCGGCATGAGCAGGCCGCGGCTACCGCCGGAGCGGTCGCCGTAGGTGACCGTGACGGTGTCGCGCGCGTTGAGCTCGCCTTCGGTGACCCGGAACACGAGGGACGGTGCGGCGCCGCGAAACCCGCCGTGCATTCCGGCGACCGGCACGCTGTCGGCGCTGAACGCCACGGTCGGATCGGAGCTGCGTATGCTGACGTAGTTGTCGCCCGCCGGATCCGCGGTCTGGTAGGCGCCACCGTCCAGCATGAAGTGCCGGGTCACCACGATGCCGCCACCGGGGCCGACGGGCCTGCTGCCCACGGTCCAGGTCTGCTGAAACGTGGCCCAGGAGCGCGCTTCGAACGGGCCGGTGTCGGCGCTCAGGGAGCCGAACGCGTTGCCATCGTCGTGCAGCAGTCCGAGCTCGCGGACGAAGGCATCGGTGGCCGCGGCTGCGCTGGCGGAATCCGTAACGCCCGGTCGGATCATGGCCGTTAGGTTCACCGGCAGATAGCCACCGCTCGTCGCCCAGGCGTTCGCCCACTCCCACAGCACCTGAGCGCGGGCCTCGGCGTTCTGCGGATTGGTCGGTGTCGTGGCTACCTCCGCCCTGAGCGCGTCGACCCGTTCGAGCAGTTCGGGCGACAGGTAGTCCGCGGAGGCCGCCAGCGCCGAAGACCACCACAACACGGTGAGCCACGCTGCCGTCGCGCGCCGCCACGGGGTTTCTGCTCTCATGGTCGCTCCCCTCATCCAGCGCCTGGATGATAACGCGTCGGACCGTCGGGTCGACGGCGGCCGGGCATCAGCCGGGTTCCAGCTCACCGGGGGATGCGGACTACCCGCCGGCGGCGAGACCCGGTCGGTGGCCGCCGAGCACCTCCTCGTAGATGTCCGCCAGCGCCAGCAGCGCGGCACTGCCGTCGCCGCGCAGGGACGAACCGTGCATGATCGCCAGCGTGGTCGGGCGCAGCCCGGCCAGTCGCTCCAGCGTCGTCCGTGTTTGCGCCGTGTACGGGACGTCGTGTGCCAGCGGCGACTCCCGGCCGGCCAGCACGGCGGCCCGGGCCTCGTCGACGAGCGAACGGTCTCCCAGGGGCCCGGGGTCTCCGGGCTGGAAGAACAGGTCGGAACAGAACAATGTCTGCCCGGTCTCGTCGAGGTACATTCCCGCATCCCAGCCGTGCGGAACGTGCGGGGTCGCCAGGTAGCGCAGGCGATGGCGTCCGATGGTCATGGTCGCGTCATCCTCCAGTACCCGCGGCGGCCGGTCGGCGTAGTCGGCAAGATTGACGATGGCGCCAACGACGCCGCACAGGGGTTGCGCGGCGGGGGCCTGCTCGAGCCACTCATTGAGCGCCCCGCACTCGTCGGCTTCGAAATGGCTGTAGCCGATCCAGCGCAGTGTGGCTGGATCGATGATCTGACGAACGCCCTCGATGGTCGTGTCGAACATGGTGCGGAACCCGGTGTGGATCAGCATCGGTTCGTCGTCCACGACGAGGAACTGATTGAACTGCATGCCCATGTCGTCCCGGAAAGTGGACAGCCGAAAGATGTCCGGTGCAATCTCGTCAACTCTGCATTGCATCGCCGCTGACTCCTTAGTCCCATCAAGCCGCTCAGGAATCATGATCTCGAAATCACGGCTTGAACAGATCCGCGTGGACTGGTTTACGATGCCACTGCGTGGAACCCGCCGCGCGCACAGAGAGGTTTCAGGCGATGATGAAAGTGATCAAGTGGCTGCTTGTTCTGGTCGTACTGCTGGCGGTGGTGGTCGGGGTGCTGGTCTGGACCGGCCTTGCGGGTCAGCTGGGCCTGCGCGCCCTGTCATTCATGTACGGGCCTGCCGGGGCGTTCGTGGCCGCCGAAGCGCCGCCGGCACCGGACTACGCGGACGCAAAGAACTGGGGTTCGCTGCCAGACCAGTCCGATGCCGCCGACTGGGTGCCGGCGGGCGTGGCCCCCGGTGTGACCCAGGGCGAGGCCGGGGTCGACGTGTTCTATGTTCATCCCACCGGCTTCCTCACCGGCTCGAGCTGGCTGTCCACCATGAATCCCGACAGCGCCGCGGAGGAGAACACCACCTGGATGCTGGCCCACCAGGCGAGCGCCTTCAATGGCTGCTGCAATGTTTACGCGCCCCGCTACCGGGAAGCGTCTATCTTCGCCTACTTCGCCGACCCGGCTACCAAAGCGGCGGTGATGGAGGTTGCCTACGGCGACGTGGTCCGGGCGTTCGAGCACTACCTGGCCGAGTTCAACGACGGCCGGCCGTTCATTCTGGCCAGCCACAGTCAGGGCACTCATCACGGGTTGCGGCTGCTGCGCGATCACATCGCCGGCACGCCGCTCGCGCAACGGCTGGTGGCGGCGTATCTGATCGGTGGGGTCATGGATCCGGTGACGCTGCCGTACCTGGAGTCGTTGCCAGGAATCGATGCCTGCACGACCCCGACGGATCTCGGGTGCGTGATCGCATGGGACACCTACGGTGATGGCGGCAATGCCGGAGAGCGCAACGACGTCCCGGCGCTGTGCACCAATCCGTTGACGTGGCGCGTCGACCAGACGCTGGCGCCGGCTGCAGAGAATCGCGGCGCGCTGCTCGCAGCGTGGCCGTATGTGCTGGATTTCGCCGACGATTCGCCGCGCCGCCAGGTTACAGACGCGCTGCCGGCGCCGCTGGCGGGTCACACCTGGGCGCAATGCCGCGGCAGCGTGCTTTACATCGCCGACCAGTCCGACACGGCTTTCGCCTTCGACCAGCCGTTCGACGACCAGAGCAGGAGCTATCACGCCTACGACTACGCCATGTTCTACATGAACATCCGCGACAACGCGATGGACCGGGCCGATGCCTGGCTGGCGCGTCACGGTTCGCCGCAGGAGCCGCCATTAGAATCGGTGCCTGCCAGCGATGTGGCCCGATAGCGGCGCGCTCAATCCTACAGCCCGCGCGGGTTCCGTACCATCACGCCGTAGTCGGGGCCTTCACTCTGCCAGCCGTAGGGCTGCTTGCCGTGGAGCAGGGTGTGGAAGCGCTCGTCGTTGGGGTGGCGGGCCAGCGCCGCTTCGGGTACGGCGCCCTGGGCACAACGCCGTAGCCGTAGTTCGTCAGGTCGATCAGATGGCGCGCCAGGTTGAGCTCGTGAATGCGTTCGAGAACGCTCGCCAGGGCAGGGTCGCTGGTCTCGCTCGCCGCCTGCATGGGTTCCTCCGCTTTCAAGGTTGCCGGGTATTTGGGTGTAGTGCACTATATCCGCTTTCCGCACCCGCCTGGAGGTCCGCGTTCATGTCTGCCATCGCCCCCGAGCCCACCACCGCCCGCCGCGATCCCGGCTTCGACCCGGACGCGCTGCGCCGCAAGTACCGTGAGGAACGGGACAAGCGTCTGCGGCCGGACGGCAATGACCAGTACGTGGAAGTCAAAGGCGACTTCGCCCACTACGTGGACGACCCCTACGTGGAGCCCGGCTTCACCCGGGCCCCGCTCACCGACGAGGTGGAGGTGGTGGTCATCGGCGGCGGCTTCGGTGGCCTGCTGGCGGCGGCCCGGCTGCGTGAAGCCGGAGTAAAGGACATCCGGGTCATCGAGAAGGGCGGCGACTTCGGTGGCACCTGGTACTGGAACCGCTATCCGGGCGCCCAGTGCGACATCGAGTCGTACATCTATCTGCCGCTGCTCGAGGAAGTGGGCTATATGCCCCGGGAGAAGTACTCCCATGCTTCGGAGATTCTGGCCCACGCCCAGGCGATCGCCCGGAAGTTCGATCTCTACGACAACGCCTGCCTGCAGACCGAAATCACCGACATGCGCTGGGACGAGACCTCGTCCCGGTGGATCATCCGCACCAACCGCGAGGACGTCATGAAGGCGCGCTTCGTGGTGATGTCCAACGGCCCGCTGAACCGGCCCAAGCTGCCGGGCATTCCCGGGGTCGACCGCTTCAAGGGCCACTCGTTTCATACCAGCCGCTGGGACTACGATTACACGGGCGGCGACGCCGAGGGTGGTCTGACGAGGCTGCAGGACAAGCGCGTCGCCATCATCGGCACCGGCGCCACTGCCGTGCAGTGCGTGCCCCATCTCGGCCGGTGGGCCAGGCAGCTGACCGTGTTCCAGCGCACGCCGTCGTCCATCGACGTGCGCGGCAACCGGCCCACCGACCCGGACTGGGTGGCGAGCCTGGAGCCGGGCTGGCAGAAGCGGCGCATGGAGAATTTCAACACCCTGGTGGCCGGAGGCTTCCAGGACGAAGACCTGGTCAACGACGGCTGGACCGACATCATCCGCAACCTGCTGTTCCTGGTGGGTGACGAGGAGTCGCCGGACCTGTCGCCGGACGCGCTGATGCAGAAGATGGAGCTGGCCGACTTCCAGAAGATGCAGCAGATCCGCGCCCGCGTGGACGAACTGGTGGAGGACCCGGAAACGGCGGCGGCGCTCAAGCCCTGGTATCGGCAGTTCTGCAAGCGCCCGTGCTTTCACGACGACTATCTACCCACCTTCAACCGGCCCAACGTGACCCTGGTGGATACCCGGGGTCAGGGGGTCGAACGCATCACCGAGAAAGGGGTGGTGTTCGACGGTGTGGAATACGAAGTGGACTGCCTGATTTACGCCACCGGCTTCGAAGTGGGTACCAGCTACACCCGGCGCGCCGGCTACGATCTGGTGGGTCGCGACGGCGTCAGCCTGTCGCAGAAGTGGGCGGGCGGCATCTCCACCCTGCACGGTATGCACAGCCACGGGTTCCCCAACTGCTTCATCATGGGCACGGCGCAGACCGGCTTCACGGCCAACTACCCGCATGCGCTCGAAGAGCAGAGCCAGCACATCGCACACATCGTCGGCCATGCCAGGGATCACGGCATCGGCGTGGTGGAAGCCACCGAAGGGGCGGAATCCGAGTGGGTGCAGACCATCGTCGACAAGGCCCGTCTGGGACTGAAGTTCTTCGAGGAGTGCACGCCCGGGTATTACAACAACGAGGGCAGGCCGGGTGAGCGCAACGGTCAGAACGCCAACTACGGCGGCGGGCCGGTGGAGTTCTTCGGCGTGCTGCGCCAGTGGCGCGAGCAGGGCGACTTTGCCGGTCTCGAGCTGACGCCGGCGGAGAGGAGCTGATCGTGGCTGGCCGAGCCGCCGGCCGGACCCTGCTGTGGATCCTGCTGGCGGCGCTGGCCGGCAGCGGCTGCTCGCCGCAGCGCTCGGCGGCGGTGTCCACCTCGGACGGCGACGTCCAGGGCGTGATCGAGGACGGCGTGCGCGTGTTCCGCGGCATCCCGTATGCCGAGGCGCCGGTTGGCGACCTGCGCTGGCGGGCGCCCCGCCCGGCACCGGCCTGGGACGGCGTGCGGGAGGTGACGGACTACGGACCGGCCTGCTGGCAGGCGACCGATGCCGGCGATGCGATGTTTCTCAATGCGCTGGCAGAAGGCAGCGGCATGCCCGGATACGGCCGCTGGCTGATCACGACCCTGGCCGGCATGGCTGCGCCGGAGGTGTCCGAGGACTGTCTCTACCTGAACGTGGTGGCGCCGGTGGCGCCCGCCGAAGCGCTGCCGGTGATGGTGTGGATCCACGGCGGCGGGCATCAGTTCGGTTCCGCCAACCCTTACGAATCCCACTCGCTGCCCGCGCGGGGTGTGGTGCTGGTGACCATCAACTACCGGCTCGGCCTGTACGGGTTTCTGGCTCATCCGCAGCTCGCGGCGGAGGATGCCCACGGCAGCAGCGGCAACTACGGCATGCTCGATCAGATCGCCGCGCTGCAATGGGTGCAGGCCAACATCGCCGCGTTCGGCGGCGATCCGGACAACGTCACCATCTTTGGCGAGTCGGCCGGCGGCCATTCCGTGGGTCAGCTCATGGTGTCGCCGCCGGCGCGCGGCCTGTTTCATCGCGCCATTGCCCAGAGCGGCATCGGCTTCTACCAGTTCCAGGCGATGGACCAGGCCATCGAGCGGGACAGCGGCTTCGGCGCCGGCCGGCGGGTGGCCGAGCTGGCCGGAGTCACCGGTGACGGCGAGATCGAGGCGTTGCGCAAGCTGTCGACGGAAGCGCTGCGTGACGTGGCGTTGAACCCCGAGGTGAGCGAGACCTTCCATCCGCAGATCGACGGCTTCGTGCTGCCCGAATCGACGGCGCTAGCGTTCGCGGCCGGACGCGAGGCGCCGGTGCCGCTGATCGTCGGCAGCAACGCCGACGAAGGCTCGGTGCTCTATCACTTCGGACTCACGCCGGTGGATGGGGCCGAGCTTGCGCAGCCGCAGACCGTGGCGGAGTGGGACGCTCTGCTCGACCAGGCATTCGGACCCCGGGCCGGCAAGGTGGCGCTGGCCTACGGCGTGGACGGCGACGCGGACGTGGTGTCGGCGGCCGAACTGCTCATGGCCGACAGCTGGTTCGGCCGCCACGCCTACTATGCCGCCGAGCGTCACGCGCGCAACGGGTTTCCCACCTATCTGTACTTCTACGAGCGCCGGCCGCCGTCGCCGGACCAGACCATCGGCGCTTCCCACGCGCTTGAGATCGCCCACGTGTTCGGCACGCCGATGCTGCCATTCTGGCCGACGGACGGACGTGACATCGAGCTCACCGGCGAGATGCAGAGTCATTGGGTGCAGTTCGCGCGCACCGGTGACCCCAACGCGGCCGGTCTGGCGGCCTGGCGACCGTTTACTGAACTGGCGCCCGGGGAGATGGCGTTCGGTCACGACCGCAGCGGCTACGGGCCGGTGCTGCGACGCGATCGCTATCTGGCGATGGGCGAGCAGTTCGCCGCCCGGGAGCGGGCGGCGGCGGTTGCGGCATTACCGGCGTCGAGTGGGCGCTGAGGCGATGATGCCGGCGGCGGTCAGTTCGGCGATCGCCGCGTCGTCGTAGCCGAACTCGCGCAGCACGTCGACCGAGTGCTCACCGATGTCCGGCGCCCGACGCGGCGGCTGCTGGGCCTCCGCCGACAGCTGGAACGGTGTAGCGAAGGTCCGCTCCACGCCGGGTAGTCCGCTCTCGTAGGGCACGATCACGCCGTTGGCCAGCAACTGCTGGTCTTCGACGACCTCGGCGTTCTTCGCCACCAGGCTGTAGACGATGCCGCTGGCGGCGAGCCGGCGGCACAGTTCGTCGGCGTCAATCAGCCGGACCGCGGCGTCGATCTGCTCGCGGGCGTAGAAGCGGTTCTTGAACAGCGGCTTGATCGGCTGCAGGCGCTCGTCATCGAGCCATTGCGGCTGCTCCAGCAGCGCTACGAGTTTCGGCCAGTCGCGCTGGATGTTCTGCACTGCGATCAGCACGTGGCGGTGGTCGGCAGTGGTATAGACGTTCTGCACCGGATTCGACCAGCCTTCCTGGTCGCGGCGCGCGGCCAGGTCGACGCCGGCCAGCACCCCCTGCAGGTTCAGGCCGTTGGCCCAGGTGCCGGTGGCCGCAAGGGACGTGGACACCATGCTGCCTTCACCGCTGCGGTCACGCCGGTACAGGGCCATCATGATGCCGCCGAACAGGGTCATGGCGGTGGCATGGTCGCCGACGCCGCCGGCGGGCAGGGTCGGCGGCACGTCCTTGTCGCGCATCATGTCCAGGATGCCGCTACGGGCGAACCAGCCGGTCAGGTCGAAGGCGCGGCGTTCGGCGTCGGGTCCCTTCAGTCCGTACGCGGAGATCTGGGCGAAGATCAGCCTGGGGTTCACCTTGCGCAGGGTCTCCCATTCGAGCCCGTGCTTTTCGAGCTGGGCAGCGCTGAAGTTCACCACGAACACGTCGGCGCGTTCGAGCAGGCGCATCAGCACCGCGTAGCCGGCCTCGGTGCTGATGTCGAGGGCCAGCCCCCGGCGGTTGCGGTCGGTGAGCTGCCACGAGTACTCGCTAGGGTGGCCGGCGGCGATGGAGCGGTGCCGGTCACCGCTCGGCGGCTCGATCTTGATCACGTTCGCGCCGTAGTCGGAGAGGATGGTGGCGGCGCAGGGGCCGGCCAGAAACGACGCGGCGTCGATGACGGTGAGGTCGGAGAACAGTCCGGTCATGGCACGCGCTCCGGCCAGAGCAGTGGCGCGGCGAGGACGCGCGGGGACCGGGTCTGCTCGACGTCGCGCAGTGGCTGTTGCTTCATGGCGCCTCCGCCGCCAGGGTCGAGCGGCTAGATTACACCCGATCCTGCTGTGAGTGGCAGGCGGCGCAGGTTCAACCGGTGGCGGAACGCTTCTCCTGGCGCCCGCGCTTCTGCTGGTACATGCGCTGGTCGGCTTCCGCCATGAGGGCGGCGAGATCGCGGTGACGGTCCGGGTCGAAGCTCAGCGCACCGCAGCTGAAGGCGATGTCGTAGCCGCGTCGGGCTTTCTCGTTGCAAGCGCTGACGGCGTCCTGCAGGCGGGTGACGGTACGCTCCAGGGCGGCCTCGTCTACGTTGGCCAGCAGCACGGCGAACTCGTCGCCACCGAGTCGTCCCAACACGTCAGATTCGCGGAAGGTCTGCAGCAGCAGCTTCGCAAACTCGGTGAGTGCACGGTCGCCCTCGGCGTGGCCGAAGGTGTCGTTGACGGCCTTGAATCCATCCAGATCGAAGTACACCAGCGCTGCCGGGCGATCGAGCCGCCGGCACAGGGACAACGCGTGTGTGGCCAGCGCCTCGAAGCCGCGCCGGTTGGAGAGCAGGGTGAGCTCGTCCATGGTGGCCAGTTGCACCGCGGCCAGTTCCTGCTCCGCCATGCGTGCCAGGTCGCGCAGCAGGGCCAGGTCTTCCTCGGTGAATTCCCGGGGCTCGCGATCGATCAGGCACAGGGTGCCGAGCTTGCTGCCGTTCGGCACCTTCAGCGGACAGCCGGCGTAAAAGCGGATGTTGGGGTCCTCGGTCACCAGCGGGTTATCGTGGAAGCGAACGTCGCGTGCCGCGTCTTCCACCAGCAGCACGTCCTCGCCAAGGATGGCGTGGCCGCAGAACGAGATGTCGCGCGGTGTCTCGGTAGCGCTCAGGCCCTCACAGGATTTGAACCACTGACGGTCCTCATCCACCAGGCTCACCAGGGCGATGGGAACGCCGAACAGTCGTTTTGCAAGCCGGGTGAGGCGGTCGAAGCGTTCCTCCGGGGAGGTATCGAGGATATTGAGTGCCCGCAGCGTATCGAGGCGGGTGCCCTCGTCCGTCGGTTTCTCTGGTGCCTGCATGCCGGCCCGCCGTACTGAATGCCATTTTCAGTATAGACGGCTGCCCCGTACCGCAATCCCGACCCGGTCACATCAGCGGCAGGCCGGGCACGTTGACCCGGTAGCGGTAGAGGCCTGTGGAGGCGGTGAGGTACAGCGATTGGAGGTTGTCGTCTCCCCAGGTGAAATTGGCACAGAATTCCGGTGTGCGCAGCACGCCGAGGAGGCCACCGTCGTCACGGTCGTAAACGTACACGCCCTCCGGACCGCCCGCATACAGATTACCCTGAGCGTCGAGCTTCAGTCCGTCGGGGGCGGGCGATTCGCAGAACACGTCGCCGCCACTCAGATGGTTGCCGGTAAACGCGAACAGGCGCACATGGCGCCGGGTGGTGTCTGCGACGAACAGGGTGGTGCCGTCGAGGCCCAGACACAGCCCGTTGGGCTGCTCGAAATCGCCGGCGAGCAGCGCCAGATCGCCGTTGGGGTCGATCCGGTAGACACCCTGAAAGCCCAGCTGCGGCGGCCGCTCGACGCCGTGGCGCGCCTGGCGCCCATAGGTCGGGTCAGTGAAGTAAATGGCGCCGTCGTAGGCTACGACGATGTCGTTGGGGCTGTTCAGTTCCGTGCCCTGGTAATGACTCGCCAGCACCTCCAGCTCGCCGCTGCGCTCGCGCACCACCCGGCTGGTGGCGTGCTCACAGGACAGCATGCGGCCGTCGCCGTCGTAGGTATTGCCGTTGGCCATGTTGCTCGGTTCGCGGTACACGCTGAAGCCCGCCGTCGCGCTGTAGCGGTGCAGACGGTTTCCGGGAATGTCGCTGAAGGTCAGGTGCTTGCCCCGCGGGTGCCAGATCGGCCCCTCGAGAAAGCCGAAACCGCTGCCCAGGGTTTCGCGCTCGGCGTCGGCATCGACGATGTGGTCGAGCCGCGGATCGCGTCGGTCGATGCTCATGGTGCCGGCGCCGTCGGCAGGACGACGTCGGCGGTGCCGAAGACCCGGGTCTCGCCGGCTTCGTTCTTTACCGTCAGGTCGAGCTGCACGGCACCGGTGTCCTCGTCGATGTCGGTCACGACGCCGCCGATGATGCAGGGCTCGTCGGCCAGCAGCGGAGCGCGGAACACGGTATCGATGTGGCGCACCTGGGCTGCCGGCGACCATTCGTGGATCATACTGGTGAGGAAGCCCATGGCCATGATCCCCGGCACCAGCGCGCCGGGCAGGCCTTCCTTGCGGGCCTTGTCGTGATCCTTGAAACGCCCGCCGCGGCCCCAGCCCACGGCGTCGGCGAAGCCCGAGGTATTGGCGAGAGACGTGTCCGGTCGGAACGGCGGCAGCTCGGCGCCGAATTCCACGTCAGCGACGCAGGCGATGCTCATGCTTCCGGTTTCTCCCTGATCACCATGCGCGAATCACTGGTGGCGACGTGGGCGCCCTCCGGGTCGTAGATCTCCATGCGCGAGACCACGAACACCATGCGTCCTGAGCGTCCGCTCTTGGCGTAGATCTCGTGCAGGTGGGTGCGTCCGGTGAGCGGCACGCCGGCCGGCACCGGCGCGATGCAGGTAACCGCTTTGCCGCCATCCATGGGAATGCCACCGAGGTTCGGGAAGTCGAGGGGCAGGTGCCGTCCGGCCGCCAGGCTCGCGAGAAACGCCGGCGTGGCCTGGAAGTCGCTGCGCGTGGGATCGAGATACTCCGGCCGCGACTCTCCGGAGGCCTTCGCCACCGACACCAGCTTGTCCGGGTCGAGGACGAAATCGCGGGTGTCGAACTCGAGATCGAGGAACTGGGCTTTCAGGGCGTCGACGTCGACCATTGGTTTGGAGCGGGCCGTGATTTTCCAAGGCGCAATTGTAGCCGAAGGCTGGGGTAGACTCACGATGAGCGGCAGGGAAGAGGTACGGCAACGCCATGAACGTGAGCCGGGAGTGCATCAGCAACGCCTGGAAGGGCCGTGTCTCGGGCTGTCAGCTCGGCAAGGCGGTGGAGCGGTTGTCCATGAGTGAAGGTCCGGACGCCCTGCACGCTTATCTGGGGAGCATGCAGGCACTGCCGCTGCGCGACTACGTGCCCGATGACGGCAGCCCGATACTGTTCCGCCGCTCGTGTCGCGGCCAGCTGCAACGGGCCGAGCCGGACGACGACCTCAACTACTCGGTGCTGGCGTTGATGCTGCTGGAGCGTCACGGTGCCGATCTCGCCACGGTGGACGTGGCCAGGGCCTGGCTGCGCTGGCTGCCGTTCGCTGCGGTGTTCACCGCCGAGAAGGCGGCCTATCTGACCCTCGCGATGCGCGCCCACGACTTCTTCGCTTACGGTGCGGATGCGGGTTTCGATCTCGCCGACTGTGCCGACAATGCTTACAACGACTGGATCGGCGCGCAGATCCGCGCCGACGTGTATGGCTGGGTCTGTCCCGGCGATCCGGCACTGGCCGCGCGTCTGGCCGCCCGGGATGCCGCGCTGTCCCATCGCGGTGCCGGCGTGCACGGCGCGGTGTTCGTGGCGGCCTGCGGCGCGGCGATCCCGGCGGCCGACTCGCTCGGGGACGCGGTGCGGCGCGCCTGTGCCGAGATTCCCGAGGATTCCCCGGCGCGTTGGGCGATCGATCTCGGCCGTGCCGTGGCCGGGCGCGACGATGCACTGGCGCTGCTGCGCGCGGAGTACGCTGCGTTGTCTCCTGTGCACACCCTGAACAACCTGGCGCTGGTCGTGTGGGCACTGCTCAGCTACCCCGACGATTTCGATGCCGCGATCGGCGAGGTGGTGGCCGCCGGCTGGGACACCGACTGCAACGGCGCGACGGTGGGCGGTCTGTGGGGCATCACCGGCCGCGATATTCCCGCGCGCTGGACCGACCCGTGGCAGGGCCGGGTGGCGGTGTCGCTGGCGGGGCAGGACGAGCATGCGCTGGAAGATCTGGTGGACCGGACGGTGGCGGTGGCGATGACTCTGGCGGCCGGTTGATCATGCACGGAGCGCAGCCAGAGACAGCAATGCAGCTTCACCCGCGAAACCTCGATTTTCGCTGGCGCGCAGCCGGCGGTCCGTACCGGATTCTGACTCCGGAGCAGGCCGGCCAGTACGACGAGTTCGGCTACGTTCGGGTGGCGGGCGCCTTCAGCGGCGAGGAGGTCCGCGAGGTAACCGCCGCCATCGATCCGCTGGAGGCGCGCTTCACGCGGATGCTGAAGGAGAGATTCGACGGCCGTCATTTCATCGCCCGGGCCGACGCCATCACGTTCACCATCCATCTGGTGACGCAGTCGCCGGTGCTGAAGCGTTTCAGTCAGCACGTAGTGTTCCAGCGCCTCTGTCACGACACCCTCGGGCCGCCGGCGCGCCTGTACTGGGACCAGGCCGTCTACAAGAAACCGGGCAATCCCGAGGAATTCCCGTGGCATCAGGACAACGGCTACTCGTACGTGGAGCCGCAGCAGTACCTCACCTGCTGGGTCGCGCTGACCGACACCGACGTCGACAACGGCTGTCCGTGGGTGGTCCCGGGGGTGCACCGTCTCGGTACGCTGGTACACCGCAGAATGGCTCTGGGTCTGCAATGCCTGAGCGAACCCGAAGGCGCGGTTCCCGTGCCGGCGAAGGCCGGTGACATTGTCGTGTTCTCCTCGCTGACGCCCCATCGCACGGGGCCGAATCTCACCGACCGCGTGCGCAAATCCTACATCCTCCAGTACGCGCCGGATGGCGCCGCCGTCTACCGCGAGGGTCGCGACGAGCCGGAGCTGCAGAACGATCCCGAGCGGCAGTTCCTGGTGGTTGCGGGCTGAGCCGATGGGTCGAGTGGTGGTCATTGGCTCGATCAACGTCGACCTGACCGCGGTGGTCGAGCGGCTGCCGGTAGCGGGCGAGACCCTGACCGGCTCCACGTTTTCCGAGCGGGCCGGCGGCAAGGGGGCCAACCAGGCGCTGGCCGCCGCCCGGGCCGGTGCGACCGTGCGCCTGGCGGGCGCCGTCGGCAGCGATCCGTTCGCGCCGCTGGCGCTGGCCAACCTCACTGCCGGCGGCGTCGATCTGACGGCCGTGCGCGAAGTCGACCGTCCCACCGGCACCGCCCTGATTCTGGTGGGAGCGGACGGCGAGAACGTGATCGTCGTCGTGCCCGGAGCGAACGCTGCCGTGGATCCGGCCCAGGCCGCCGGTCTCGATCTTGCCGCCGGCGACGTTCTGTTGCTGCAGGGTGAGATACCGCTGGAGACCCTGGCGGCCGCCTGCGCCCGCGGTCGAAAGGCCGCGGCGCGGGTGCTGCTGAACGCGGCCCCGTTCGATGCGGCGCTGGCAGATCTGCTCGGACAGGTGAATGTGCTGGTGGTGAACGAGCTCGAGGCGCAAGCGCTCGCCGGCGTGCTCGGGATTGCCGCGCGCCAGCCGCGGGAGCTGGTCGCCGCGCTCGCAGCGAACGACCTGGACCTCATCGTGACCCGGGGCGCGGGCGGACTGGTGGCCGCGCTCGATGGCGAGATCGTCGAGGTGCCGGCGCTGGGGGTGGACGTCGTGGATACCGTTGGCGCGGGGGATGCATTCTGCGGCTATCTGGCCGCCGGCATCGCCCGTGACGGCGGTCTGGACGCGCATCTGCTGCGGCGGGCCAGTGTCGCGGCGTCGCTGACCTGTATGCGCTCCGGTGCGCAGGAAGCGATTCCGACGCTGGCTGAGGTACTGCGCGCCGGAGGCTGAAGCTGCGATCAGTGCAATCATCTGGGGAGTGCCTTCATGACTCGACAATTCCACAAGACCTGGCTCAAGGTGACAGCCATCGTGGTCGGATCCTTCGGTCCCGTGTTCTTCCTCGGCACGCTCGCGACAACCGACGAGCCGGCCCGCTTCACCCTCGATCTACTGAGCTGGCCGCTGGACGGCGCGCAGACCTACGAAGGCCCGAGCATGCGTTTCCTGTCGGCTCTGACAGGCGGATTTCTGCTCGGCTGGGGCGTGCTGATCTGGCGCCTGTCCGGCGCCGTCTACGATGCCGCGCCCGAGGCGGTCCGCCAGGCGGTTCTGACGGGCCTGCTGGCCTGGTTCGTTCTGGACAGCGCCGGGTCCGTGGCCTCCGGTCACGCTGCAAACGTGGCGTTCAACGTGATTGTGCTCCTGGTGGCCGCGGGTCCGATGTGGCGCCCGGCGAGGCCGTGACTCGGGCGTCGGGGGCCGCGTGGCGGGGGGATAAACGTTCAACCGTCGGCGCAATCGGGGTAGTCTCCGAGGCACGGTAATCGAACTTCGAGCGTTCAGGTCGAAAACGGAAGGGGGAAGATACGGTGGAACACGATCTCATCATTGCGGGCGGTACGGTCATCGATGGTACCGGTGCCGAGGGCGTGCGCGCGGACGTCGCCGTCGACGGCGGGCGGATCAGCCGGATCGGTGATCTCGCGGGCGCCACTGCGGCTCGCACCATCGACGCGACGGACAAGCTCGTCACGCCCGGTTTCGTCGATCTGCACACCCATCTGGACGCCCAGGTCGGCTGGGATCCCGAGCTGCGCTCGAGTTCCTACCACGGCGTGACGACGGCGCTGATCGGGAACTGCGGGGTCACGTTCGCGCCGGTGAGCGAAGCCAACCGCCGCTACCTGGCGGAGCTGATGGAGGCCGTCGAGGACATTTCCGCGGACGCCATCATGGACGGCCTGCCGTGGAACTGGACCAGCTACGGCGGCTACCTCGATGCGGTTCAGTCGCTGCGCCCTGCACTCAACATCGTCGGCCTGGCCGGACACTCGTCGATCCGCTTCGAAGCCATGGGCGACCGCGGCCTCGACGAGGGCGTTCAGGCCGACGACCGGGAGCTGGCGCACATCGGGCGGCTGGTCCGGGAGTCGGTCGAAGAGGGGGCGGTCGGGTTTTCGACCTCGCGCTTTCTCGGTCACAAGGTGCCGGACGGGCGCCTCACTCCGGGAACCTGGGCCGATCTCCGGGAGACCGAGGCGATCCAGCGTGCGGCGGTGGAGGCGGGCGGCCGGGGCGCGCTGTTCCAGGCGGCGCCTGACTTCCAGAGCCGCTTCGACACCGAGCTGGCCATGTTCGAACGCGGCGCCGAACTCGGCTGCCACGTGATATTCTCCGGCGGCGCCGGCACCAACGGCGATGGCGGCGTGTCCCGGTTCGAGGCGTTTCTCGGACGCAACAACGAGGCCGGCCGGCGCATGACCGGGATCTGCCACACGCGCCCGAGCGGCGCGCTGTTCGGGCTGCCGCGGGTCTGTCCCTTCGACACGCCGAGCTGGAAAGCCTTGATGAAGCTGCCGGGAATTCCCGAGCGCCTGGCCGAGCTGCGCGATCCGGCGGCGCGCCGGCGACTGATTCAGGAGGCGAAAGAGGCGGGCTTCCGGGTGAACCCGGACCAGCTGCATCCGCTCGGCATGGGCGAGATGCCGGAGTTCGATCTGGACCGGCGGGCGAGCCTCCAGCAGTTGGCCGACGCGGCCGGGAAGGATCCCGTGGACGTTTATGTCGAGCGTCTGCTGGAGTCCGAGGGCCGCGAACTCTACAACTTCTGGATGTTCGGTGGCGCCCTCGAGAATCAGTGGCGCTATATGCAGATGCCCCACTGTGTGCCCATGCTCGGCGATGCCGGCGCGCACGTCGGCATACTCGTGGACGCGGACTCGCCGACGTTTCTGCTGAGCGAGCTGACCCGGCGGCGCGGCGTCTACAGCCTGCCGGAGGCCGTGCGCCGGATCACCGAGCAGTCGGCGCAGGTACTCGGGCTGCGCGAACGCGGCGTGGTTCGCGAGGGCTGGCATGCTGATCTGAACGTCATCGACTACGCCAGCCTCGGCACCTGCCATCCGGAGTACGTGAACGACTTCCCGCACAACGGCGGTCGCTTCATCGTCAGGAGCCGCGGCTACCTCGCCACCATCGTCGGCGGCGATGTCGTGGTGGAGAACGGCGTGCACACCGGGCAGCGGCCGGGTCGGGTGATCCGCGAGTTCGAGCGCGGCTGAGCGCCTGCGGCGCTAGGAGGCGTTTGACACGCGGCGATTCACGAAGCGCGTGCCTGGCGCATCACCGGCACCAGCCGACGCTCGCTGATCCGGCAGCCGGTTGCGTCGATGACAAAGGTGTCGTGGTACTCGCCGAGCAGGGCGAAACCGTCCACGCTGGGCAATCCGTCCGCGACCGGTTCGGCGGCGTAGACGGTCACGTAGCTGACACCGCGGGCGCTGCCGGCGTCGACGGCGGTGACCCGCACCGTGCTCATCAGGTGACGCAGAACCGGGCCATTGGCCATCATGCGCTCGACGATGGCGTCGCGGCCCGAGAAGGTGTTGCCGCCGAGCGTCAGGGTGGCGTCGGCGGTGAACAGGTCGGCGAAGCCGGCGCCGTCGTCGTGGTCCCAGAAGTAGGCGTAGTCGATCACGCGCTGGCGGCACTGGTCCAGCGCGGGCTCAGCGCCGACGCAGGTGCACGCGGTCAGCCCGAACAGGGCGGTCAGCAGGCGTTTCATGGGGCTTCCTCGGGTTCGTGAATCATGACTGCAGACCGCGCAGCGGCAGCCCGGCAGCCTGGTAGCAGTGATCGATCAGGCGCATCTGCCGCACGGCGTCGTCGGCGTCGGTGAGCAGCGGCGCGCCGTGCTCGATGGCGTCGAGAAACGCATCGAGCTGGTAGCCGTAGGTGGGCCGCCGGTCGAAGGTCTCGACCGTGTCGCGGCCGGCGATGCTGAGTTCGAGGCGGTGACCCATCTGCGGTACCAGCGGGTTGACCACGTGCATGCGCCCCGCGCTGCCGGTCACGGTGAGCTCGGCGGCAAAGCGGGCGTCGGGCCGCATGTCGCCCGACGTGGCGGCGCTGGCGCCGTCCGGCAGTTCTAGCTCGGTGCGCAGCATCACGTCGACGTCCGGGGGCCCGACCTCGGCGCTCGCGCTGACCACCGTTGGTTCGCTGCCGCTGACGTGGCGCACCCAGGACAGCGGGTAGCAGCCGATGTCCATGGTCACGCCGCCGCCGGTGGCGTAGTCCATGCGGATGTCGCCGGAGTTCGTGACCGGTATGTGGAACCTGGCTTCGATGCGCCGGATGTCGCCGAGCTGGCCGGAGGTGTAGATCGCGCGCGCGCGGTGGAACAGCGGGTGGTAGCGGTAGTGGAAGGCGTCCATCACCACCCGGCCGTGGGCGTGTCCGGCCGCGGCCATTTCCTCTGCTTCGGCTGCGTTGCAGGCGAAGGACTTCTCGCACAGAACGTGTTTGCCGGCGGCCAGCGCCTTCAGGGTCCACTCCCGGTGTGCGGGGATGTGCAGCGGTACGTACACGGCGTCGACGTCGGGATGGGAGACCACGGCGTCATAGCTGTCGAGCACCCGGGGAATGCCATGCGCGTTCGCAAAGGCTTCGGCGCGGGTGCGGTCCCGGGCAGCGATGGCGATGATGCCGGCACGGCGTTCGTCGACGCAGGGGTAGACGAGGGCCCGCGGGGTGATCCGGGCTGCGCCCAGCGTGCCGAAGCGGATCATGTCCGCCACCGAGGCGGACTGCCGCGCCGCCTGCCAGTCACTGGCCGCATGATTCCCTCCCGAATCCGGTTCCGGCAGATGAAGATAGTAGGCTACCATGAAGCGCGAAGCCGGCGGCAGCCGCCGTGCGTGATGGGCCACGTAGGCAGGGGAAGCGTATGTCACAACCGGTATCGCTGGTCGCCAAACTGACGTACGGCATCGGGTCGGTTGCCTACGGGGTCAAGAACAACGGCTTCGACTACTTCTTCCTGATTTTCTACAGCCAGGTCATGGGCGTGGATGCGGGGCTGGTGAGTCTCGCGCTGCTCATCGCCCTGGTGTTCGATGCCGTCAGCGATCCGCTGGTCGGTTATCTCTCGGACAACACCCATTCGCGCTGGGGCCGGCGCCACCCGTTCATGTACGCCGCCGCGCTGCCGGTGGCGCTCGGCTACATGCTGATCTGGAACCCGCCGTCGAGCCTGGAGGGTAACGAGCTGTTCCCGTACCTCACGGTGCTGGCGGTGGTGGTGCGCACACTGATCACGCTGTATGAGATACCGAGTTCCGCGCTGGTGGCGGAGATGACCGAAGACTACGACGAGCGCACCACCATGCTCAGCTACCGCTACTTCTTCGGCTGGACCGGCGGCACGCTGATGGCGGCGTTCGCGCTGGCCTATCTGCTGGTGCCCACGGAGACCATCAGCAATGGCATGTTCAACGTCGGCGGATTTTCGAGCATGGGCATCATCGCCGGCGCGGTGATCTTCTTCGCCATCATGGCGTCCGCCCTCGGCACCCACCGCTACATTCCGAATCTCAAGCTGCCGCCGGCGAAAACGCCCATGACCCTCAGGCGCATCTACACGGAGCTCTGGGAAACGCTGGCCAACCGGTCGTTCGCGGCGCTGTTCCTGGCCGCGCTGTTCGGCGCCGTGGCCACCGGCATGGGGGCGGGGCTCAACTACTACATCAACTCCTTCTACTGGGAGTTCACCACCGATCAGATCAGCGTGCTGTCCATCTCGGTGGTGGGTTCGGCGGTGCTCGGCTTCCTGATCTCACCGCCGGCATCGAAGCTGCTGGGCAAGAAGCGTGGCGCCATCATCGTCGGCGTGCTGGCGTTCACCGTGGCGCCGCTGCCGGTGGCGCTGCGGCTGTTCGGGCTGATGCCGGAAAACGGCGAGCCGTTGCTGTTCCCGCTGATTCTCACCGTGACCGTCGTGGACGTGGCGCTGATCATCACCTTTCAGACTCTGATGTCGTCGATGATCGCGGATCTGGTGGAGGACAGCGAACGCCAGACGGCGCGCCGCTCCGAGGGGGTGTTCTTTGCCGCGGTCACGTTCACCCGGAAGATGGTCCAGGGGCTCGGCGTCGTGTCGGCGGGCATGGTGCTCACCATCGCCCAGTTCCCGCGCGGCGTGATGCCTGGAGAGGTGGCCGATACCGCGGTGTTCCGGCTCGGCGCGTTCTACGCCCCGTCGCTGTTCTGCCTGTGGATGATCATGATCGCCTGCCTGTCGATGTACGGCATCGACCGGCGCCAGCACGAGGCGAACCTGAAGGCATTGGGACGCGCGTAGTGGACGCGTGTAACGGACGCGTGTAACGGACGCGCATAGCAGAATCCCGGCAAGGAGAGCCAAGGTGCCCCTGGCAGCCGCGAACGACATCGAGATCTACTACGAACGCGGCGGCGCTGGACCGCCGCTGCTGTTCATCAGCGGCACCGGCGGCGATCTGCGTAACCGGCCGAACCCGTTCGACTCGGCCCTGGCCGGCGCGTTCGAACTGCTCTGCTACGACCAGCGCGGTCTCGGGCGCACCAGCAAGCCGCCCGGTCCCTACACCATGGCGGACTATGCGGACGATGCGGCGGCACTGCTCGACGGACTCGGCATCGACCGGCTGCCGGTCATGGGGGTGTCGTTCGGCGGCATGGTGGCGCAGGAGTTCGCCCTGCGTCATGCGGATCGGGTGCAGGCCCTGGTACTGGCGTGCACGTCGTCGGGCGGCGTGGGCGGCGCCTCCTATCCATTGCACGAACTGGAGGACCTGGCACCCGCGCAGCGGGCCGAGGCGCACCTGCGGGTGGCGGATCTGCGCCACACCGACGACTGGATCGCGGCGCACCCCGAAGCCTGGCGCCGGCGCCTCGAACTGGCCCTGGCGGCGCAGCGGGCGGATCGCGACGAGGCCGGGGCGAGCGCTCAGCTCGAGGCGCGTCGCGGCCACGACACAGCGGACCGGCTTGCCCATCTGCGTATGCCCGTGCTGCTGATCGGGGGGGAGCACGACGGCATTGCGCCGGCGGCCAACATGCGCGCGCTGCACGCGCGCATTGCGGGCAGCGAGCTGCGCTTCTTCGACGGAGGCCACCTGTTCCTGATACAGGATCGAGAATCTTATCCTTATATTATTCAGTGGCTTAAAACGACTATCTCGAGCTAGATAGAGACATCAGCTGGCCTTCAGGTAGTGGCCGAACTCGGCGATCACCGTGTCCACCACGGCGACGCACTCGGCCACCAGATCGCGCTTGCCGCTGGCATTGGCCCAGTCGTAGGCGGCGCGCCGGGTTCCCGCCCAGAGCATGCAGGCCACCAGCATCGGCAGGTTCGCGCGCGGTCCGTCCGGTGCGCCGAAGTCCTCGCGCAGGCCCTCGGCGAGTATCTCTTCGTACTCATTCCAGGTCTGCAGGTAGGTGCTCGACAGGGACGGCAGGTTGTAGAAGTTGAGCAGTCCCTTGCGGTAGGCGTTGCCGCCGTCCGCAGTCAGGCGTCGGGCGGCCTGTTCCACCCAGGCGCGCCAGAAGTGCAGGGTGTCGGCATCCCGTGTCCGAAATGCCTCGCGAAAGCTCTCCAGGTTCTGCTGATCGACGGCGGCGGCCAGTTCCGCCTTGTTCGGGAAATGCCGGTACAGGGTCTGCACGTGCAGACCGGCGTCGTCGGCCACCTCTTCGAGGGTGGTGGCGGCGAAGCCGCGGCGCGCGAACAGTCGCGCCGCGGAGCGCACGAGGGCCTCGCGGCTGCGCTGTTTGCGCTGTTCCCGGAGCGGGTACTGCTGGTTCATGCGCTGATGTTACTGCATGGTTGGCGGCACGCCTATGCGGAGGACGGCGATGGAACTGGGAGTCACGTTGCGCAACATGGGTCCACAGAGCGATGTCGCGACGCTCCGGGAGGGCGCCCGGGCGGCAGAGGCCCTGGACTTCGAATCGCTCTGGATCACCGATCACCTGGCGATTCCACCGGACGATTCCGCGGGCAGTGGTGGACGCTACACCGATCCCCTCACCACGCTCGCCTGGCTCGGCGGCATGACCCGGCGCATCAAGCTCGGCGTCGGGGTGCTGATCGTACCGTATCGGCCACCTCTGCCCACGGCAAAGGCCGTCGCCACGGTTCAGGAACTCACCGGCAATCGCCTGCTGCTGGGCCTGGCCGTCGGCTGGATGGAGGCGGAGTTCCGTGCTCTCGGCGTCGATCGTCACCGGCGCGGCCGCATCACCGACGAGACCCTGGCCTTTCTCGCCGAGTGTTTCGCCGCCGACGTGGTGACCCGCAACGGCCAGCCGTTCCTGTTCAAGCCGCGGCCTCCGGCGCCGCCCATCTATGTCGGTGGCGCGGCCCCCCACGCGCTGCGCCGGGCGCTGCGTTTCGGCCACGGCTGGCTACCCATGGTGCGCGATCCGGAGGCGCTGGCCCGGGATCTCGAGCTGTACCGGGAGCTGGCCCGGCAAGCGGGCGGCGAGCCGGGCCCCGTGACGGTGATGGCCGGCCTGCCCCTGGATCGGCCGGACGACGCCCGCGGGCTGCTCGATCGTTATCGGGCTCTCGGCGTGGAGCGCCTGATCTGTGCCCTCCGCTATGCGGATCTCGACGGGTATCTCCGGCGCCTCGATCAGCTCGCGCAGATCGCGCGCCTGCAGGAGCGCGGAAGCTGAACGCATCGTCGACGCGGCGCGCCGGACATCGCGGATCCGAGGCGCCACCGGCCCGGTTGTGTCGCCGAATCGGCTGGTGTAGTTATGTCCTCTTCGCTCGGTCACCCGATTGGTTCGCAGATGGCCATTCCTACTGAGTTCAGCGCGGCGGCCGTGGCGGCGGCGGCCGCCGCCGGCGACACGCTGTTCGGCGAGTTCCTCGAGTCCGGCGAGCCTTATCGATCGCTGCTAGAGCACAACCCCTGGCTGCGCGCGCCACGGCCGAAGGATTCTCTCGAGTGGGGCAATGGCTGGTACTACGACACCACCGTGGCCCGCAGACACCCGTACTGGCAGAACCAGGATCTGCCGGCGCCGAGCAAGCGCCTCGACGTGCTGCGCCGGGATTTTCTGCGCTGGGGCTACTGCCTGATCGAGGACGGCGTCTCGGCCTCGCAGTGCCGGCGCCTGCGCGAACGCGTGGCCGAGCAGGCAGAGGCGGAACGCGCCCTGGGCATCGCCCACCTGAGCCCAGCCCAGCAGCACGTCTGGGCCTTGATCAACAAGGGCGAGCAGTTCGTCGCCTGCATGGAGCACGACCCGCACGCCGTGCAGGCGGGACCGCTGATCGAGCAGTTGCTCGGCGAGAGCCTGAGCAACGCCTGGAACCACTTCAGCTTCATCGCCAACATCTCGTTTCCTGACTGCCACCCCCAGGGTCTGCACCAGGACCAGGGTTTTCTCGCGCCGCTGCACACGCTGGCGGCGCCGATGCTGGTCAACACCATCTACATCCTACAGGACGTGGACGAGCACAATGGCGGCACGCTGCTGATCCCCGGCTCTCATCGCGCGCAGACGCCTGACGGCCGGTTCGGCGAGTTGCCGCCGGCGATCAATCTCGAGGCCCCGGGCGGGACCATCCTGATGATGGACGGTCGGGTGCTGCACGGCGGCGCGGTGAACCGTTCGCGCAAGCTTCGCTACATCATCACCAATTCCACGGTGAAACCGTGGATCAAACAGCAGGAGAGCTTTCTCTTGACCATCAGTCCGGAAGTGCTGGCGGCGGCGAGTCCGCGTCTGCTGATGCGCCTCGGCCTGCAGGCGACCGCGGTTCGGAACATGGTGGAAGGCTACGGCTACAGCGGCAACGGCCGCACCGGCGATCCCAACGGCTCGCTGGTGCACGTACGCCGAGCCATGGACGAAGGCCGCTACCGCCATCTGGGACCACTGACCCCGGCCGATGTCCCGGGTATTGCGGCGGACCGTTTCACCCTGGGGCAGATTCAGCAGCGCTTTGAGACCCATCGCAACGAGTCCTATCACCGGCTTCTCGAACGCTGCAGGGAGTACGAATGACCGTCACAATGACCCGTCGTGATGCCATCGCCGCGCTCACCGCCCCCGGCGAACCCTACGAACTCCAGGACCAGGTCGTTGCCGGCAGACGCTGCCGGGTGTTCGTAGGCGCGCCGCCATCGCTGCGCGAACTGTTCGCCGGCACGGTAAGCGATGCGGAGTTCATCGTCTTCGAAGACGAGCGCCTGAGCTATGCCGACGCGTACCGCCAGGCGGCCGCCATCGCCCGCGTTCTCGTCGACCACTACGGCGTTCGCCCGGGCGACCGCGTCGCGATTTCCATGCGCAACTTTCCGGAGTGGATCACGGCGTTCACCGCCGTCACCTCCGTCGGCGCCATTGCCGTGGCCATGAACGCGCTCTGGCAGGCGGAGGAAATGGCCTACGGTCTCCGCGACAGCGGCGCCCGCGTGCTGTTCGCAGACGCCGAGCGCCTCGAACGGCTGGCGCGCATCGACGGGATGCCGGACGTTGAGGTGATCGCCGTGCGCCCGGCGCAGCCGGATCCGGGATACCCGGTGCTGGCCGACCTCATCGAAGCGGTCGGGGACTGCAGCATGCCGGACGTGGCCGTCGCCGCCGACGATCCGGCGACCATCTTCTACACCTCCGGTTCGACCGGGCACCCCAAAGGCGTGGTCTCGACCCACCGCAACATTCTCAGCGCGCTTTTCTCCTGGGAGCTGGACCTGCGCGCCGCCGGGCTGATGGCCGGCGTGACCCCGCCGCAACCGGAACACCAGCCGGCCACGCTGCTGGCGGTACCGCTGTTTCATGCGACCGGTTCCCACGCTGTGTATCTGATGTCCTATCGCGCACAGCGCAAGCTGGTGTCCATGTACAAGTGGGATGCGGCGCTCGCCGCAGAGCTGATCGAGCGGGAGCGCATCACTCAGTTCGTCGCGCCGGCGGCCATGACCGGAGACCTGGTGCGAATTGCGCGGGAGACCGATCGTGATCTGAGCTCCCTGGCCACCGTGGGTGGGGGCGGAGCCCCCAGGGCGCCGGAACAGGTCAGGCAGATCGGTTCCTCATTCGCCAAGGCGCTGCCGAACACCGGCTGGGGAATGACCGAGACCAACGCCATCGGAACCGGCATCGGCGGCGAGGAATACCTGCAGCGGCCGGCGAGCTCCGGGCGCTGCTCCGCGGTACTGGAACTCAAAGTGGTGTCGCCCGATGGTACCGAGCTGCCGCCGGGGGAACGTGGCGAGCTGCTGGTGCGCGGGACCTCGCTGTTCCACGGCTACTGGAACCGCCCGGACGTGAACGAGGAAGTGTTCGTCGACGGCTGGTTCCGTACCGGCGACGTCGCCTATCTCGACGACGAGGGCTATCTGTTCATCGTCGACCGGATCAAGGATCTGATCATCCGCGGCGGCGAGAACATCGGCTGCGGCGAGGTGGAGGCGGCGCTGCTGACCCACCCCCAGGTGCGGGAAGCCGCGGTCTACGCGGTACCCGACGAGCGCCTCGGCGAGGAGGTGGGCGCCACGGTGCACGGCAGCGCCGAACTCGACGTCGACGCGCTGCGGGACTACCTCGGCGAGCATCTGGCGCGGTTCCAGATTCCCCGCTACCTGACGGTCACGCCGGATCCGCTGCCGCGCACGGCTTCAGGCAAAATTCTCAAGCGCGAACTCAAGGAGGCGGCGGTCGCGAAGATCGCTGCCGGGGAGCATTGACCATGGTGTCGACGGAACTGTTCGATCTGAGCGGAAAAATAGCGCTGCTCACCGGCGCTTCCAAAGGCATGGGCCGCGCCATGGCCGAAGCCCTCGCCGATCACGGCGCGCGGGTGGTGGTGTCGAGTCGCAAGCTCGACCAGTGCGAGGCGACGGCGGCCGCCATCAACGAGCGCTGCGGACCCGGCAGCGCGGTGCCGGTGGCCTGCAACGTCGGGTACAAAGACCAGCTGCAGGCGCTGGTGGACGCCGCCCACGAGCAGCTCGGCCCCATCGACGTGCTGATCTGCAATGCCGGTGTGAATCCGTTCTACGGACCGATGTCGGAAATTCCCGACGAGGCGTTCGACAAGATCATGGCGACCAACGTCAAATCCAATCACTGGCTGTGCCAGATGGTGGCCCCGGACATGATCGGCAAAGGTGCGGGTTCGATGATGATCACCTCCAGCACCGGCGCGTTCGGTCCGTCCGAGGTGCTCGGCACCTACAACATATCGAAGCTCGCCGACATCGCCCTGGTGCGCAACCTGGCCGCGGAGCTCGGCCCCAGCGGGGTGCGGGTGAACGCCATCTGTCCGGGTCTGATCCGCACCGATTTCGCCCGGGCGCTGTGGGACAATCCGGAAGCCGAGCAGCGTGCCAACGAGCAGATTCCGCTGCGCCGGCTCGGTGAGTCAGACGATCTCAAAGGCCTGGCGGTGTTTCTGGCTTCGGATTCCAGCGCTTACATGACCGGTCAGGCGCTTACCGTGTGTGGCGGCACCAACATGTGGCGATAACAGTCCGCCAAGGCTAACGCCCGGCACCTTCTCCGCCTTCTCCGGTTCGTCGTCGGAAGGCCGGGGGCTAATGCCCGACACCGACTTCCCTGGTTTCCCGGATCTCGAGCTGGTCCGGGAGAGTTTCACCGGCCCGCGGCTCCTGGTAGTCGAGGCCGAGTTCGCGGGCGATCAGGCGCATGCCGGCGCGGGCGGCGCTGTCGCCGCGGAACCCGTCGCCGACCGTGATCCGGTGGCCCTGCTGGTCTACAGCGCGGAGGCTGTAGGAGATAACCTGGCGCCCACCTGAGTTCGACTTCATGGCCGCATGCTGATCGAACCCGGCGAAGTGCTCCACGTTCAGACGCCGCCGGCTGATCGGCACGCCGAGCAAGCGGCGGACGCTGACGATGTCCGAGCGCTCGCGGTAGACCTCCAGCGAGTTCAGCCCCAGATAGACGCTGGCCAGCGCGATGAGCGTACCGACGCCACCGAACACCAGGCCGAACAGCAGGCTGTCGCTCTGGACGAGAAAGAAACCGCCGGCCCCGGCGAAGGCCAGACCGAACAGCACCCCGGTGGCGGCGGCGGACAGATGGCGGCCGACGGGGTAGTACAGACGATTGCCCAGGATCGAGCGCCGTACGCGGACCTGGGCCGCGACGTCGGCATCGGCCTTGTCGCGCTGGCGGTCATCGGCGCGTGCCAGGGCGGGGTCGGGCAGCGCTGCCGAACGGGTAGCGGTGGCGTACACGGGCACGTCGTAGTCGCGGTCGAGGTCGGCGCCCGGGAGCCGCGCACGGACATTCAGGCGCCACAGGTCGTAGCTGTCGTTGTGGCGCCGTGCGTCTGCTTCCGGCAGGCCGTCGGGGACCTCGAAACGGAAGCTGAGCCGGGAGCCCCGGCCGACGGGTTCCAGATGCGCGCCGCGGCTGTCCTGCCAGCGTGCGTCTTCGCGGCGGCTGCGATTCCTGCCGGTGCCGGAGACGTAGCTGTGCAGGCAGGTGAGGGTGACCTCGACGTCCGCGTCGCGCGGCAGTGGCGCGGCCAGCGCGATGCGGCCACCGACGTGCCCGCCGATGGAGCCCGGAAACGGGTCCAGGGTGAGCGGCGCGGGACCGAACCGGCGCCACTCGCGGGTGCGGCGGATCGCCCAGATGGCGAGGCCCACTCCGACCAGGGGGAACAGCAGTGCGAGCAGGGCGGCGTGGTTGCCTTTGTCGACCACTTCGTTCCAGGCGATGAACGGCAGCGGGGCGGAGATCAGGTTCCACAGCGCCGCGAATGCCCAGGCGCCCCACATTACCGTCCTCGACCCGGAGCGCACGGTGGCCGATTGCCAGTCGGCGTTCGCGAGCCAGGGTGCCTGCGCCATCGTGGCGCCGTCCGTCGCCGGCTCGGACCGACGGCGCCAGGCGAAGACCAGCAGTCCGACTCCGACGCCGCCGAAAACCAGGACGAAGATGGCTTGAAACCCGACCATCTCCCAGCGCAACGTGGGGTCGATGATGGCCTGGCCCGAATCATCCGGGTCGACGAACACCGTGATCGCCTCGCCCCGCGACCAGGCCGACGCAAGTCGCGAGCCGATGTCGCGTTGATAGTCGCCGATGTTGTCGGCGCCGCTGCCGATGCCGACCCGGGTGCCGGTGTGGTCGCGCCCGTCGATGCGGTAGCGGTAGCGCGCGTAGGCCTGGTAGGTGGTGCTGTCGTCGCCGCTGCGGCTGTGGTAGCCGGCTTCGTCGAGCCGCGCGCTCACCGGTCGCCAGTCCGCCATCCGCTGGGCATCCACGGTCATGCCGACGATGCTCCAGAGCATCCACGCGCCGAAGCCGGCGAAAGGCAGGGCCAGCAGCGTGGGAAACAGACGGCCCTTCATGGCGGACGCCGGGTCATGGCCCGGGACGAGGCGTGACGCTGGGTATCGTCGTGGGCACTGCGATGGCCGGTCCCTGGCTGCATCCGCTCAAAATAGCAGGGTGCGCGGCCACCGGCTGTGACAGGGTTCCGGACGCGGGTACCGGACGCGGGTACCGGACGCGGGTACTGGACGCGGGTACCGGACGCGGGTACCGGACGCCGGGTCCCGGACGCGGTGCCCGCTGCGGTCAGGCGGCCAGAACCTGGCAGCGCTTCATCAGGCGTCGCTCGGCGTCGTCGAAACCGTCACGGCGGTGCAGCACGCAGCGATTGTCCCAGACCACCAGGTCGCCCGGACGCCAGGACTGGACCATGACGTACTCGGGCAGCGCCGCGTAGCGCCAGAGCTCGTCGAGCAGCGCTTCGCTGTCGGCCAGTTCGAGCCCGGGAACGTAGGCGTAGTCGCGTCGCCCCAGATAGAGGCAGGTGCGCCCGGTCTCCGCGTGGCGCTGCACCATCGGGTGGACCGCGCCCGGGGCCTCACGCGGATCGTCGAACGCCGCGTAGCCCGGGCGCAGTCGGCCGATGCTGGTGTGGGCGGCGTCGTGCTTGATGGACAGCCCGGCAACGCGCTCGCGGAGGGGCGCGGGCAGGCTCTCGTAGGCGCCGTACTGGCTTGCGAAGTAGGTGTCGCCGCCGCGGCTCGGCACTTCGATGGCGAGCAGCACGCTGGCCGGCGGCGGCGTTTCCAGGTAGGTCATGTCGGAATGCCAGATCGCCTCGGCGTTGCCGAGCCCACCGATCGGCTTGCCGTCCTGTCTGATGTTGGAGATGACCGTCACGTAGGGGTTGTCGACCCGCTCGCGTTCGGCCTCCGAAAGAAAGCCGAGCGGCGCGCGTTCCAGGGGCCCGAAGCGGCGGCTGAAAGCCTGCAGCTGGTCGTCGTCGAGGCGCTGGTCGCGGAACCGGATGACCTGGTGATCGAGCCAGCAGCCGTAGATGGCGGCGAAGACCTGGTCGGACAGATCGGTCAGGTCGACGCCGGCGATATCGGCCCCGATGTTCGTCGTGATCGGCGTGACGTCCAGCATGGGCTGAATCATAGGCCGCAGCGGGGGCGCGGACCAGACCATGGCGGCGCCTGCCCTGGGCCGCCCTTGGGCGCATGGTCATGGTAATGTCGGCGGCTTTGCCGAGTGGGAGAACGTCGATGCAGGAGACACGCGACGCGGTGGTGGTGGGTGCCGGATTCTCCGGCATGTACATGCTCCATCTGTTGCGCCGCCAGGGTCTGGATGCGCTCGGCATCGAACGCGGTGGCGACGTCGGTGGGACCTGGTACTGGAACCGCTATCCCGGCTGCCGCTGCGACGTCGAGAGCATGGAGTATTCCTATCAGTTCTCCGCGGACCTGCAGCAGCAGTGGCAGTGGACCGAGCGCTACGCCTCGCAGCCGGAGATCCTCGACTACGCCCGACATGTCGCCGACCGATTCGAGCTGCGCCGCTGGATCCGCTTCCACAGCACCCTGACCGCGGCGGACTTCGACGAGGCCTCGGGCCTGTGGCAGCTTACGCTGGAAGGCGGGGACACCCTGCGCACACGCTTTCTGATCATGGCCAGCGGCTGCCTGTCCGCCGCCAACGTCCCGGACTTTCGGGGGCTCGCCGACTTCCGCGGCCCTACCTATCACACCGGCGCCTGGCCCCATGACGGTGTGGATTTCTCGGGTCAGCGGGTGGGCGTGATCGGAACCGGATCGTCGGGCATCCAATCGATCCCGCTGATCGCCCGGCAGGCGGCGCAGCTCAGCGTGTTCCAGCGCACGCCCAACTACAGCGTGCCGGCGCAGAACCGGCCGCTCGACCCCGAGCTGCAGCGGCGCATCAAAGCCAGCTACGCGGAGCTGCGGGCACGGGATCAGGAGCAGCCCGCGGCGTTCGGCGCCAACTACCCGCGGCACGCCGATTCGGCGCTCAGCGCCACACCCGAGGAGCGCGAGCGGCGCTTCGAAGAGTATTGGCAGCACGGCGGCTTCATGTTCCTCGGCGCCTTCAGCGACATCGCGATCGATCCACGCGCCAACGAGCTGGCCGCCGAGTTCGTACGCAGCAAGATCCGCAGCATCGTCGACGACCCCGAAACCGCGGAGCTGCTGTGTCCGGACACGGTGCTCGGCTGCAAACGGCTCTGCGCCGACAGCGGCTACTTCGAGACCTTCAACCGTGACAACGTCGAGTTGGTGGATGTCAGTTCCGCGCCCATCGAGCGGCTGACCGAGCACGGGGTGGTCACCGGCGGTCGCGAGTTCAGGCTCGACAGCATCGTCTTCGCCACCGGGTTCGACGCCATGACCGGTGCGCTGCTGCGCTGCGACATCCGCGGCCGGGGCGGTCTGCCGCTGCGGCAGAAGTGGGCCGCCGGGCCGAAGACCTACCTCGGCCTGATGATCGCCGGGTTTCCCAACCTGTTCACCATGACCGGGCCGGGCAGCCCGTCGGTGCTGGCGAACATGATCACGGCGGGTGAGCAGCATGCGGAGTTCATCGCCCGGCTGATCGCAGACCTGGGGCGGCGTGACGCCCGGCTGGTGGAGGCTGACCCGGACGCCGAGGCGGCCTGGGTGGAGCTGGTCAACGCGCGCGCCGCGGAGACTCTGTATCCGCGCTGCAACTCGTGGTACCTGGGCGCCAACGTGCCGGGCAAGCCGCGTGTGTTCATGCCGTTCATCGGCTTTCCGCCGTACAAGGAGCGGCTGCTGGAGGTCGAGGCGCGAGCCTACTCCGGGCTTTCCATCGCGGCGTCCTGAGCGCCGCGCAGAAACTCACGCCAGCGCCATTGAGCGGCAGGATCCGGCAGGCCGGCGCTGCGCAGCCGCGCCACCTCGGTGCAGAAACTCCCGGTGAACGGCGACGGCCTCGAGTCCCACCACGCCTGCACGCCGGGAAACGCCATCCACCACTGCAGCGTGGTGCGCCAGCGCTGCCAGACCACGTCCGGCATGGTGCCCTCCTCGGCCTGGTGGAACATGAACTCGAACGCGGTTATGTCCGTCACGCCGGCCAGCAGCAGGTCGGCGAAGTCCGCATCGCGGCTCATCCGCGCCTGGAAGTTGCTCAGCCGGTCGAGAGCGACGGCAGAGTTCTGGGTGCGCTGTGCGTGGGTGCTGTGGCGGATCTGAATGGCGAGATAGATCACCGAGATCATCACGACGAGGCCGCCGACGCTACCGAGGGCCTGCAGATTCATCGGAACCTCCTCCATTGGGTGGGACCCGATTCTACCGGTGACGACGCGCCCGACGACTGGCTATCATGGTCTGATCTGGATGCCGGGAGGGTCCTGTCCATGCCGTTGCGGATCGAACCGCTCGACGCCACGTTCGGTGCGGTGGTGAGCGGCCTGCGGCTCGCCGAACTCGACGCGGATCAGTTCGATGAGCTGTACCGGGCCTGGCTCGACTACGCGCTGCTGATCTTCCCGGGGCAGCATCTCGACAACGCCGGGCAGGTGACCTTTGCCAGGCGCTTCGGTGACCTCGAATTCGACCTGGCCCCGCTGAGCAACGTCCGCAGGGACGGCTCGCTGCGCGCCGACGACGACAGCGACGACGTGGTCAAGGTGCTCAAAGGCAACATGGGCTGGCACGCGGACAGCACCTACATGCCGGTGCAGGCCAAGGGCGCCGTGTTCACCGCCCATGTGGTGCCGCCAGCCGGAGGCGAGACCGGCTGGGCCGACATGCGCGCCGCTTACGATGCTCTGGACGACGATCTGCGCCAGCGGGTCAGCGGTCTCAGCGCCCGACACTCGCTGTACTACAGTCAGGCCAAACTCGGCCACGCGCCGAAGCCGGGCAGCGACTACAGCGGCTACGGCTTTCACGATCAGGAACCGCCGTTGCGGCCGCTGGTCAAGGTGCATCCGGAAACCGGCCGCCGCTCGCTGTTGATCGGGCGCCACGCCCACGGCATTCCCGGGATGACGGCTGACGAGTCCGAACGCCTGCTCGACGGGCTGGTGACTTTCGCCTGTCAGGCGCCGCGCATCTACCACCACCGCTGGGCGCCCGGAGACGCGGTGCTCTGGGACAACCGCTGCCTGCTGCACCGGGCGCGGCCCTGGGACATGCGTGAGCCGCGCATCATGTTCCACTCGCGGATTGCCGGAGATCCGGCGTCGGAGTCCGCCGAGGCGGCCTGAGCCGGTGTGGTAGAGTCCCGCGCTCAGCACAACCCCGGGGAGAACGCCATGTCCGCCAACGCACAAGCCATCGAATCGGTTCGGGATCGGGTATCGGATGCCGAGTGGCAGCAGCGCGTCGATCTCGCTGCGCTGTACCGTCTGGTCGCCAGCTACGGCTGGGACGACATGCTGTTTACCCATCTCTCCGCCCGGGTTCCGGGTACCAAGGATCAGTTTCTGCTCAATCCCATCGGCCTGATGTTCGACGAGGTCACCGCGTCGAGCCTGGTCAAGGTCGACGCCGAGGGCAACAAGACGCTGGAGTCGCCCTACGACATCAATCCCGCCGGCTTCACCATTCACTCCGCCGTGCACATGGCCCGGGAAGACGCCCACTGCGTGATGCATCTGCACACCGACGACGGGGTGGCGGTGTCGGCCCAGGAGACCGGGCTGCTCCCCATCTCCCAGCACGCGATGCAGCTCGGCGAGATCGCCTACCACGACTACGAGGGCGTGGCCCTGGATCTCGACGAGCGCGAGCGCATCGTCCGCGACCTCGGCAGCGGCCGCGCCATGATCCTGCGCAACCACGGTACGCTGGCGGTGGGCGCCACCTGTGCGGATGCATTCATGGTCATGTACTACCTGGAACGGGCCTGCACCATGCAGGTCCGGGCGCTGGCCGGGGGCACGGCGGTCAGCCAGCCGCCCCAGGGCTCGGCCGAGAAGGCGGCGCGGCAGAGTGAAGTGCTGTTCGACGGTACCGTGGGTCCGCTCGCGTGGTCGGCGCTGGTGCGCAAGGCGGATCGGCTCGATCCGGGATTTCGCGACTGATCCGGGGGCCTACCCGCGCTCCTCGATCTGTTCGCGCAGACTCTGCAGGCGTCGGGTGAGGCGCCGCAGGTCGGTGGCGTTGACGTCGAGGCCGGCGTCGCGGAACAGCCGCAGCTCCCGCGCCTGCATTGCAGCGAGCGTCCTGCGCCCGGCCGCAGCGACCTCGATCAGCGGCGATCGCCGGCTGGCCGGGTTGTCGCGTCGCGCTACCAGCTTGTTTTCCAGCAGTTCGTTCACCAGCGCCTGAATCCGTTGCCGGGTCACCCGCCGGTCGCGGGCCAGATCCGGCACGGTCATGGCGCCGCGCAGATCCAATACCTCCAGCACCGCGCGCATGCCCAGTGTGACGCCGCTCCCGGCGTGCAGATCCTCACCGCGCTCGACGAGCATGTTGTAGAACGTTCGGATTTCGAGAACGAGTTCGCTGACGGGTGTCATTGCGGGGATTGTGCCCGGCCGTGTCCATTGTAGCAACATCTATTGTCGTATTGACAATAGATGTTGCGATGGGGAATGATGACAACCTGTATTGTCACATAGTCCCGCGCCCGGGCAGGAGGAATGCATGACGGATCCGGCGAGCTGGCTGCTCGAACATGGGGAAAACGTGCAGTACGGGCTGTTCTTCGGGCTGCTTCCGTTGCTCCTGGTGGTGGAACGGATACTGCCCTTCCGGCGCCTGCCGGGCGATGCGGCGCGCCTGCGGACCAACGCCGCACTCACGCTGCTGGCGGTGCTGAGCCTGGGCATCGTGCCCGTGTCGTTCATCGGCGCCGCGATGTGGGCCGACGCCCGCGGTGTCGGTCTGCTGAATCTCGCTGCGCTGCCGCCGGGCGTCGTGATCGTTGCGACGCTGCTGCTGCGCGGTGGTCTGTCGACCCTGACCCACTGGCTGAATCATCGCGTGCCCCTGCTGTGGCGCCTGCACCGGGTCCATCATCTGGATACCGAACTGGACGTCTCGAGCACCGTGCGATTCCATCCGCTCGAGATGCCGGTCAACGCGCTCATCGGCGTGCCGCTCGTGGTCGCATTGGGGCTGTCACCCTGGGTTCTGGTGATCTACGAGTTCCTCGACGTGGCGGTGACCCTGTTCAGCCATTCGAACCTGCAGGTGCCGGCCAAGCTCGACCGCTGGCTGCGCTACGTGCTCGTCACGCCCAACCTGCATCGGGTGCACCACTCGAGTTTCCGGCCGGAGACCGACAGCAACTACGGCGCGGTGTTTCCGATCTGGGACGTGGTGTTCGGCACCTTCCGCAGCGAGACCCGGGAACCCCAGGAGGCCATGGAGCTCGGTCTAGAGGACGTGCGCGGGCCCGCGGCCCAGCGCCTCCTCGGCCTGCTGGTGTCGCCGCTGTATCGCGATTTATCGCGGCTCGACCGGCGGTCCGCGGGAGGCACCGAGGCGCCGACCTGATTTCGCCCGGCCCGCGGACCCAGCGGCCGTGCCGCGTCCGGTTGCACCGCCGCGGGTTACACTGGCGGTGGGTCGGCAACGCAAGGTGCTGAGATGGATACGCCCTGGGGTGAAGGCGTCACGCCGGAGAACGCCTGGACGGAGTATCCCCGGCCCCAGCTCAGGCGCGATGCCTGGCTGTCGCTGAACGGCCTCTGGGAATACGCGATCCGTCCCCGCACGGAGCCGCTGCCGGATGCCTGGGATGGCGAGATCCTGGTGCCGTTCCCGGTAGAGAGCGCGCTGTCCCGGGTTGCCCGGCGGGTCGGGCCGACGCAACGGCTCTGGTACCGGCGGCGGCTCACGCCGCCGACGTCCTGGGCCGGCCGGCGGATGGTGCTGCACTTCGGTGCCGTCGACTACGAAGCCGCAGTGTGGATCGACGGTGCGTTCGTCGCCGCCCACTGCGGAGGCTTCGACCCGTTCTCCATCGATGTCAGCGAGTTCCTGCAGCCGGACGACGTCGAACTCGTGGTCGGCGTGTGGGATCCGAGCAACCGCGGCGAGCAGTCGCGCGGCAAGCAGCACCTGAATAACCAGGGCATCTGGTACACGGCGGTCACCGGCATCTGGCAGAGCGTGTGGCTCGAGCCGCTGCCCGCGGAAAACCACATCGAGGAGCTGCGGATCACGCCGGATCTTGCGGGGGCGGCGATCGATGTCGAGGTGATCCTCGGCCGCCCGACGCGACGCAGCGATCTCGGCGTGCGCCTTCGGGTGCTCGCCGACGGCCGCGAGGTCGCGGCGCGGATTGCCGCTGCTGATCGGCGGGTGCGGCTTTCCATCGACGCGCCGCGCGCCTGGTCGCCGGAACAGCCGTTTCTCTACGATCTGGTGGCCGAGCTCGTGTCCGTCGACGATCCGCTGCCCGCAGACGACGGGCAGCGCCAGCTCGCATCGCTCGACCGGCGGGTGCCGCTGCGCGGACCGAGCGAAGCCGCGCGCTACGCGGCGGCGACAGTCTCCGGCGAACCCATCGATCGGGTCTGTGGCTGCTTCGGCATGCGCAGCCTCGGCGTCGGTCCGGATCGCGAAGGTAGGCCGGCGCTGCTGCTGAACGGCGAGCCGCGGTTTCAGCTCGGAACCCTGGACCAGGGCTGGTGGCCGGACGGTCTGCTGACGCCGCCGGCGCCGGAAGCCATTGTCTACGAGATCGAGTTCCTCAAGGCGTCCGGATTCAACATGCTGCGCAAGCACATCAAGGTGGAGCCAGCGATCTACTACCATCACTGCGACCGCCTGGGCCTGCTGGTCTGGCAGGACATGCCGAGCGCGTTTGCGCCGGCCCAGTTCGTCGCACCGAACGACGAAGGTGAGGCGCTGAAGAAAGCGGTCGTGGTCGAGCAGTACGAGCTCGAGATGCGGCGCATGATCAACCGCCTCGGTGCGCATCCGAGTATCATCATGTGGGTGATACACAACGAAGGCTGGGGTCAGTTCGACAGCGCGCGCCTGGCGTCCTGGGTCCGGGGCCTGGACCCGACGCGGCTGGTGAACGCGGCCAGCGGCTGGCTCGACGTGGAGGCCGGCGACGTGCGCGATCGGCACGACTACGCCGAGTCACCGCAGGCGCCGGCGCCCCATCTTGAGCGGGCTCTCGTGCTCGGCGAGTACGGCGGGGTCGGCTGGCCCATCGAAGGCCATCTGTGGAACCCCGACATCCGCAACTGGGGCTACCAGACCTACGACGATGCCGATGCGGTCCGCGCGGCCTACCGGAGGAAGACCGACGCCGTGATCGCCCTGCACCGCGAGGCCGGACTGGCAGCCGCGGTGTACACCCAGACCACGGACGTGGAGGGCGAGGTCAACGGATTGCTCACCTACGATCGCCGGGTCGAGAAGCTGCCGCGCGAGTGGCTGGCCGATGTCCACGCGCCGCTGCGCGCGCCGTCTGCCCGGCCGATCAACGACTGAGCTCGTGCGCCGCGGCGAATCGGCTGACCAGATCGACGAACAGACCGGGCCGGAAGAACGGCGAGCCGTGTCCGGTCATCTCCATGATTGCCAGGTCGCAGCCCGGGATGGCGGCGGCGATGCGTCGTGCCTCGGCCAGGTTCATGTCCTGTCTGCCGCAGGCGACCAGCACCGGCACGGTGAGGTGTCCGAGCTGTCCGGATATGTCCGGCTCGTGCTCGTGGGCGGTATGGGCCAGCAGCGCGGCGTCGCGATCCTCGTAGAATCGCCAGGACTTGCGCGGGGTCACCGCCGGCTCGCCGGCTTCCTCGAGCAGCCGGCGCGCTTCGTCACCGAGCGCGCGCTGACCGCGTTGCTCCACCGGCGGGGTGAGCGCCACGTCGAACAGGCCGAGGGCGCTGAGCCGGTCCTCGTGGCGCAGCGCGAAGCGGGCCGCCGTGCGCGCGCCGTAGGCGACGCCGAGCACGAAGGCGCAGGGAATCGCCAACGCGTCCATGATTGCCGCCAGGTCGTCGGCGTACTGGGAGAAAGTGAATCCGGAGGCGTCGCCCCGGGCGCTCTTACCGGTGCCGCGGATGTCGTAGCGCAGCACCTGGAAGGTGTCCAGCAGGCCGTCCATGACGGGTTCCCAGCAGGTCAGGTTGTGGCTCGCCATGTTCACCAGAGCGAGCACGGGCTTGTCCACGTCACCGTCGAGGGCGTAGTGGAACGCCAGCCCGTTGGCGTCGATGAAGCGGTTGCTCTGATCGTACGGCTCGGTCATCGCGGCTTTCCCAGGGCGCTGCCCATCAGATCTTCGAAGTTCCAGCGGTAGAAGCGCTCGCGTTCTTCGGGGGTACAGTTCTCGGCGTCGAGGCTGGCGTCGAAGCGCTTCAGCGGTGCGCGTCCGCCCTCGACGTGGGGATAGTCCGAGCTGAACAGGCACACCTCCGCCCCGCTGTTCCTGATGATCCACCCCGCCGGTTCGTGCGGGTAGGGGGTGACGCGGATCTGACGGCGTACGTACTCCGAGGGGCTAAGCGACAGCGCCTGCAGGCGTTGTTCGTTCCTGCCGAAGGCATGCGCGCAGGAATCCATGGAGCGCATCCAGCCGGGGACCCAGGCGGCTCCCATTTCGATCACACCGATCTTCAGCCGCGGGTGCCGTTCCAGCACGCCATCGAAGATCATCGTCGCCAGCGTCTGCATCGGCGCCTCGGGAATCGCCATGTAGGACACCGAGGTGAAGTTGTCGTCGCCGCCGATGAAGTCCTTCACCGGGGGCAGGCCGTTCTTCTTGTAGTCGTCGTTCAGCGCGGTGCCGCCACCGACATGGAATACCACGGGGATTCCCGTGGCCTCGGCCCGCGCCCACAGCGGCTCGAAGCCGACGTGGCTGTGCGCGTGTCCCTTCGGGCAGGCGGATGGCAGCATCAGCGCGGCCGCGCCCATGTCGATGGCCTCGGCGGCGATCCGCACGGCCTGCTCGATGTCGTTCAGAGGCACGTACAGGGCCGGCAGCAGGCGCGGATCGACGCTGCAGAAGTCCATCATGGCGTGGTTGTGGGCGCGCGCGACGGCGCCGGCGAGGCCGGCATCGCCGCCCCGATCGCTGGCGGTCAGCGGGCGCAGCCCGGCGGTGGTGAACACCAGCTGGCTGGCGACGCCGAGGTAGTCGAGTGCCCGCGGGCGCTCCGCCTTGACGAAGGCGCCGAGCGCCGTGAATCCCTTGCGCAGGGTGATCTCGTCTTCGCTGCGGCCGTCGTAGGCCGGGTCCTCATAGGCGCGCCGAGCCTTGGCGACGATCTCGTGGACCTGCCCGTTGCTCGGCTGCAGGAACGGCTGTAGGCGCTCCCTGTCGTCGGGATCGACCCAGGGATCGAGCCAGCCCGGGGCCTCGAATACGTGGGCGTCGGCATCGTGGACGATGCGATCGTTGATGTAGGGCACGGCCAGCTCTCCCGGCGACATCGGATCGAAGTACGGTAGCGTGACATGCGGTCACGCGGCAACGCCGCAGGCCATCGAGCGCGGCGGCGGCGTCCCCCCGGATCCGTGCACTTCCGGCGCGTGCGGCGTAAAGTTCGCCCATGATTCGGGCCGGGGAGGGCAGACGTTGAGCGGAACACCCATCAGCGCAGACGACGTGATCGTGGTGGGCAATTCCTCGGACGATCCGTTTGCCATCGATGTGGCCTTCGGCTTCGGCCAGACCACCGACGTGGCGGATCTGATCAGTCTGAAGTCCTTCGCCAACTCGGAGTTCTGCCCGCGCTTCATTTCCGACGAACGCGACTACTCGCGCATCGGCCGCCAGCTCGAGGGCAAGACGGTGGTGATCGTCAGCTCCTCGAGCCGCCTGGTCAGCCGCCAGAACCTGGCCATGCGCACGCTGATGATCGCCCGCGCGGCGAAGGAGAACGGCGCGCGCGACGTGGTGCTCGTGGAGCCCGATCTCTACTACAGCGCCCAGGATCGGGGCCCGCGTCCGGAGCTCGGCGACCGCGGAGCGAACCGGGATCAGGAGGATCTGAAGAAGTTCGACGGCCAGCCGTTCACCGCGCTGCTGTACGGGCAGATGCTCAAGCTCGCGGGCGTGGACGCGGTGCTCACGGTGCACAACCACTCCCATGCCGTGCAGACCATGTTCCGAGAGATCTTCGAGGGGCGTTTTCACAACATCATGCCCTACGAGATCTACGTGGATTACCTGCGCAACTCCAACCTGGTGCGCTACGGAGCCGACGGCGAGGGGCTCGCGCTGTGCGCCCCGGACCAGGGCGCGCGGGATTTCGTCAAAGCGCTGTTCCGTCACCTGGGGCTGTCCCGGGCGAAGGTCATCCTGCTCGACAAGCGACGCTCGGGCGAGCGCAAGGTGGAGATCACCCTGCACCCGGAAAGTGAGACGACCTTCGAGGAAATCCACGGTCACGACGTGGTGCTGCTGGACGACATGGTCCGCACCGGCTCCACCGTCGTGAAGACCTGCGAGTTCCTCAAGCAGATCCAGCCGGGACGGCTGGTTTTCGTGGTCACCCATTTCTATGCCAGTGAAGAAGGCCGGCAGAAGCTCGCGAGCACCGCGGTGGACGAGATCCTGACGCTGAACACCATGCCGACCATCCTCAACCGGGACGAGCAGGGCCGGCTGCGTCGCAAGCTGGTGGTGCTGAAGATCGAAGCCTGGCTGGCGCGGGAACTACGCACGGTGCTGGGGTTGCCGGCACGCGACGGCGCCAGCCTCTATCAGATCGACATGTCGTCGAAGAACCCGCGCTTCGTGCGCAAGATCTGGTCCAACGACCAGCTCAGCGATCTCCACGGCCAGCCGTCCGCCGCGCCGCCGGTGCGGGAAGGCGGCGCCGGGCGTGTCGGTCAGTAGCGGCCGTAACGATCGTAGCGGTCGTAACGGCCGTAGTCGGGGCGCTCGGGTCGCTTGAGCGGGGCCAGGAGCAGGTAGAACACCCAGGCAAACCAGGAGACGAAGATCACCGCCAGGATCCAGGCGATCTTCTCGCCGCCGCCGGTGCGGTCTGACCCGGCGATCAGAATGATCGGCAGCAGCCAGATCAGCGCGCACAGCAGCAGGCCGGCCAGGGCGAAGGTCGAGCCGATGAGTTCCATGGACCACTCCGTTCGTCGCGATGACTGAGCAGATGGTTGTGCAATTCCTGGACCAACAGAAAAACGCAGATAAATCAAATGGTTGAAGGCTGCTCTCCGGTGTTCGCCGAGACGGATTGCCCATCATCTGGCGAAATACACCAAGGCGCAACGAATCGATGCAGTCGTTTCCAGATGTTCATATAGCTTTAAAGTTTTTTAAAAGGTTCATATAAAACTATTTCGTTTCGCTGCGCGATAACAGGCAGTCGGTCACGGCGGGGGTGTATATACCGCTGTAGCGTTACTTCCTGGATCTATTTCAGCCCCCGGGATTGGCTTCGGGTCCTGGCGAGGCCATACTGAAGGCGGTTGCTTCAGGTTTCTTATAGATCTGAATTAGCACTTAAAAGGTTTATATATGCCCCGACCGTCGAAAGCCCATGCCGTCCTCAGCGATGCGGCTCTCGGCGCGCTGGTCGGGCTCGGCGAGCGCCTGCGGCAGGCGCGGCTGCGCCGCAACTGGACCCAGGAGCAGACCGCCGAGAAGGCCGGGCTATCGGAGAGTTCCGTGAAGAAGGTCGAGGCCGGCTCGCCGCGCATTATGATCGCCGCCTACCTGTCCGTGCTCGACGTGTTCGGCGCGCCCAACGCCTTTGACGCCGTGCTCGCGCCCGGTGACGACACCCTCGGCGAGGCGCTGGCCCGCAGCGCGCTGCGGCAGCGGGCGGGCAGCAGCCGGCGCAGCGCCGACGGCGCCGACGAGTGGGAGCTGTAGATGGCGGAGAAGCTGTTCGTTCACGCGGACCTCGGCAATGGCGACAAGGTGCTGGCGGGACAGCTCCTGGTCGATCAGAAACAGGGCCGCTTCAAGTATGCGCGTGCCTATCTGGACAACCCGCGAGCGTTCGCGCTGGATCCGGTGAATCTTCCGCTGACCGCCGACGTCCAGGTCAATCCCCGGACCCGGGAGGCGCCGGGTGTCTTCGGCGTGCTCATCGATGCCGGTCCGGACGAGTGGGGCCGGCGCCAGCTCACGAAGACCCGGCGTCCGCCGCCGGTGACTCACGTGGAGTTCCTGCTGGCGGCGTCCGGCGAAGGGGTGGGTGCCCTGCACTTCACCGCGGAAATGAAAGACCGGCCGAAGCCGCCGCCGCAGCGACCATTCGAGAACCTCGTGCATCTGCAGCACATCGCCGCGGATATAGAAGCCGGGCGTGAGGTGGATCGGTCGCTGGAGCCTTACTTCTTCCACGGCAGCGGCCTCGGCGGTGCGCGGCCGAAGACCCTCATCGAACACGACGACCGGCATTGGATCGCCAAGTTCGGCCGCGACGGCGACCTGGTCGACATGTGCCGGGTGGAGTACGCGTCCATGCGCATGGCCCGGGCCGCGGGTATCGACGTACCCGACGTCGCGATGACGGAAACCGCGCGCGGGCCGGTGGTGCTGGTGGAACGCTTCGACCGCAGCAGCGAGGGTCAGCATCACGTCGTATCGGTGGCGAGTCTGATCAACAAGTTCGACATCACCCAGTTCGACGAGGCCGCCATGTCCTATCCGGGCATCCTGCAGCTCGGCAAGCGTATCGGTTCGCACACGGATGGGCTTGCCCAGGACATCTTCCGGCGCATGCTGTTCAACATCGGCATCGGCAACACCGACGATCACCTGCGCAACCATGCGTTCTACAAGCGCGCCACACGCGCCGAGTACCGGCTCACTCCCGGCTACGACATCGTTCCCAACACCGGTCTGCAGGGCTCCCACGCCATCGCCCTCGGCGCGTTCGGAAACGCGCCGAGTCGCGACAACCTCGAGGCCGCTGCCCATCGCATGGGCATCGATCGCGACGAGGCGGTGGTCATCGCCGGCGAGGTCCTCGAGGCAACCGAGAGCTGGCGCGAGCAACTCGACGAGGTCGGAGTGAGCACGTCGGATGTAGCCGTTCTCGAGCGCTGCTTCGCGTTCCGCTCGGTCATCGAGGCGTTCGTCGCCGGCGTTCGGACGCGCCGTGCCGCGGCGGCGGCAACGTGAGGCTGCTCCTCAGCGCCCTCGGGCTGGCCACGGTCGCTTCGGTAGTCTGGCTGCTGCTGCACGCCGAGCACATTGACGTGGTCCGCACGGAGTCCGCGCCTGCGGCAGCAAGGCAGCCTGCCGCTGTGGAGACACCGGCGGAATCGTCTTCCACGCCGCAGACTCCGGCGTCGGCCGGCGATGCACATTCCGGCGGACCGGTGCCGCAGCCGTTCCGCGAACAGCTGCGGCGGTTTCTGGCGGACTCGGAGAACCTCGAACCCGGCGAGCGGGCGCGCCGCGCCGCGGCGCTGGAACGGGTCGTTCTCGCGCGCGAAGCGGCGGGCGATCTGGTGCCGGCGGAAAGCGCCTATCTGCAGCTGTCGCTGCTGCGCGCCAGCGTGACGGACGAGGAGGATCTGTCGCGCCGGAGCGCGGCCCTGATCGAACGTTACCGGGAGGCGAGCGAAGCCGGCTGGCGGGCCTACCGGGAGCAGTCCGATCCACGCCACGAGGCCTACCGGGCCGCGGAAGCAGACCTGGTTCGTGCTGCCCGTGCCGGCGATCTGCCGGAGGCGGAGCTGCGGGCGCAGCTTCAGGCCCTGCGTGAGCGGTACTACGCGGATCCGAACTGATCAGAGTCGTGCACTAGAGCAGCTGGTCGAGCAGGAAGTACAGCAGGTTGAACGGTTTGGCGAAGTCCGCGGCCGGGCTCGACTCCGAGGCCTGCAGCGGCATGCCGTTGCCGTCGAGCAGGTCGTCGACGAAGTCGTCGAGTTCGAGTCCTGCTTCCTGAATGTCGGCGTTGGCGAACTCGATGATCGTCGTGCAGTGGCTGTCGTTGACGGCGCGGAACTGGGGCAGGTAGTAGCCGTAGTTGCCGAGGTTGCCCAGCTTGTTGCGCAGCCGCCGGGTGTCCTGATCCCAGCGCTGCAGGATCAGAGCGTCCCGGGTCGCGGCATCCGGCGCATCGGCGATCTCCGGGTAGAAGCGTTCGTAGGAGTAGGCGGAGTAGTTGAGATCCCGCCAGAAGTGCGTATGCCCGAGGCGGTCGCCGGCGTAGCTCACAGACAGCGCGTCGTTCAGGGTGCCGAGGTTGGTCAGGGTCAGCCCGGACAGCAGCGCGTCCAGATAGGCGAGCGGTCCCCCGTCCAGGCCCCAGGCGGCGCGGATCTGGTTGTGCAGCGGCAGCGAGGGAAACCGGCCGCTGTCAGCGCTGCTGGCGTTGGCGTAGAAGACCGGGCCCGAATCGTTAAATAGAAAGCCGCGGGTCGGCGCCATGTCGCTGCGCAGGTGGGCGTAGTTCACCAGCGAGCCGGCGCCGCCGGCGCTGCAGCCGCTGGAGAGGAGCTGGGCCGGTCGCTGCAGGTTGTCCTTCAGCCACGACACCACCGCGCGAACGTTGCGCAGCCCGTTGTGGTGCCAGACCAGGCTGTCGCCGCCGTCGGGGTCGTCGTAGATGGCGACCCGGTCGCCGGCGTAGATGTCGCCGGTACAGTAGGGCACGTAGACGAGGTTCCAGTCCTGGGTCTTCACGTCGGTCCACGGATGGTCGCGGAACACCAATGGGCTGACGAGGCTGGCGCCCGGATTCTGCAGCGCCATGTAGTCGTCGGGTATGCCGTCCGGGTTGCGCGCGCCGCGCACGCCGGATTGACCGCTGCAGCTCGCGTAGTCCCAGCAGGCGCCGCCGCCCTCCATGTAGATCAGCATGTTGCTGGTGTTCGGGACCCGATTGACGAAGAACTTGTAGGGCGAGCCGTTGCCGCAGACGGCTTCCGTTCCGGCGGCGAGCTGGATCGTCTGCCAGCGCCGGTAGCGGCCGGGCTGGAAGCCGTCGTTGAAGTTTCCGGGATTGGCCAGCAGCGGATAGGGCCCGGCGCGCTGTGCCGGCGTGACCGGATTGTCCGGGCGCGGCGGGCTGAACAGGTTGAGAAACGTGCGCCAGCCGCTGTAGTCGCCGAGCTCGCCGTGGGCGGGCGCCGACAGGCCGAGCAGCGTTGCGAGAGCAATTGCGATCAGAGAGTTGGCGTGCCCCATCGTTCCCCCCCGGAAGCGTCGTCGGCCCGAGAATGCGTCGATGGATCGGCCTGGTCAAGGACCGGCGGCCACCGCGCCGAGGGTGTTCGCAGAACCGGCGTGTGCCGTAACATCAGCGGCCATGCGAATCGTCGAAGACGACCTCAGCGGTGATGCAATTGCCGCGCTGCTGCGCGAGCATCTCGCGGAGATGGCCAGCCACTCGCCGCCGCAGAGCGTGCACGCGCTCGACGTGAATGGTCTGCGCTCGCCCGACGTGACGGTGTGGACGGCCTGGGAGGGTGGGGAACTGGCGGGCTGCGGGGCCTTGAAGTCGCTCGGCGCCGACAGCGGCGAGGTCAAGTCGATGCGCACTGCCCGCGCCCACCGGCGCCGCGGGGTTGCCGCAGCCCTGCTCGATCACATCGTCGCCGAGGCGCAGCGCCGCGGTCTGCGCCGGCTCAGCCTGGAGACCGGATCCATGGCGCACTTCGCGCCGGCCCGGGCGCTCTACGCTCGCTACGGCTTCGAGCCGTGCGGCCCGTTCGGAGATTACGTCGACGATCCCAACAGCGTGTTCATGTCCCGCTCGCTCGCGGAAACGGCCGGGTCGGGCGGGGCTGGCAATGCGCTGCCTGCCGACGGCGACGCCGTGGTGTCGGTTCAGGGCGTATCCAAGACCTACGATTCCGGACTGGCGGCGCTGCGCAGCGTGGATCTGGAGATCCGCCGCGGCGAGATCTTCGCGCTGCTGGGGCCGAACGGCGCCGGCAAGACCACGCTCATCAACATCGTCTGCGGCATCGTCAATCTGAGTTCGGGTCGAGTCCTCGTCGACGGCTACGACGCGGTCCGCGACTACCGCCAGGCACGATCGCGGATCGGCCTGGTGCCTCAGGAGCTGCCGAACGACGCCTTCGAGACGGTCTGGAACACCGTGAGCTTCAGTCGCGGTCTGTTCGGCCGCCCGCCCGACCCCGCGCACATCGAGCGGGTGCTGAGGCAGCTGGCGCTGTGGGACAAACGCGACGACCAGCAGATCACCCTGTCCGGGGGCATGAAGCGCCGGGTGCTGATCGCCAAGGCGCTGGCCCACGAGCCGAGCATTCTGTTCCTCGACGAGCCCACGGCCGGTGTCGACGTGGAGCTGAGGCGCGGGCTGTGGGACCTGGTGCGACGGCTGCGCGCCGATGGCGTGACCATCATTCTCACCACCCACTACATCGAGGAGGCGGAACGGATGGCGGACCGCATCGGCGTCATCCATCGCGGCGAGCTGGTTCTGGTGGAACCCACCGCGGCTCTGGTCCGCGACCTGGGTCGCAAGCGCCTGGTGCTCACCCTGCGCGAGCCGCTGGCGGCGATTCCACAGCCCCTGTCGCGACACGCGCTGGAGCTCGGCGAAAGCGGACAGACGCTGGTCTACAGCTACGATTCGACGCGCGGTCACACCGGCATCGACGGGCTCATGGCGGATCTCGAGGCGGCCGGCGTGCGCTTCAGCGACGTCGAAACGTCGGAGAGCTCCCTCGAGGAGATCTTCGTCGAGCTGCTCAAGGCAAGATCGTGAACGTACACGCGGTGCGCTCGATCTACGCCGCGGAGATGGCGCGTACCCGGCGCACGCTGCTGCAGAGCATCGTCTCACCCGTGCTGTCCACATCGCTCTATTTCATTGTGTTCGGGGCCGCCATCGGCTCGCGCATCAGCGAGGTCGACGGGGTCAGCTACGGCGCGTTCATCGTGCCCGGACTGATCATGCTGATGCTGCTCACTCAGAGCGTGTCGAACGCCTCGTTCGGCATCTACTTTCCGAAGTTTTCCGGGACCATTTACGAGATTCTTTCCGCGCCGGTGTCGTACTTCGAGATCATTCTCGGCTACGTCGGTGCGGCGGCGAGCAAATCGATCGTCATCGGGCTGATCATTCTGGCGACCGCCGGACTGTTCGTTCCCCTGGAGATTCAGCACCCGTTCGTGATGCTGGTGTTCCTCGTGCTCACCGCGGTCACCTTCAGCCTGCTCGGGTTCATCATCGGCATCTGGGCCGAAGGGTTCGAGAAGCTGCAGCTGGTGCCGCTGCTGCTGATCACGCCGCTGACCTTTCTCGGCGGCACCTTCTATTCCATCGACATGCTGCCGCCGGTCTGGCAAAAGATCATTCTGTTCAACCCTGTGGTCTATCTGGTCAGCGGTTTCCGCTGGAGTTTCTACGGCAGCGCCGACGTCAGCCTGGCGGCCAGTGCGGTCATGATCCTGCTGTTCCTCGGAGTCGGCGTCGCCGCCATCGCCTGGATTTTCCGCACCGGCTACCGGCTGCGTCCCTAAATGGGCGCCCGCCGTCGTTGTGATCACTCTGGTGGAGTTACCGCCCGCAGACCGCGTCCCACCGGAACCATCAGAGCCGCCGCGCCGAGCCCGCAGGCAAGCATGGCCATAGCCACCCGCGGCGCGTGGCCCTGAACCAGCAGCGCGGAGGCCGCGCTGATGAGCCCACCGCCGGCGAACTGGGTAGCACCCAGCACCGCGGCCGCCGTGCCGCCAAGCCTGCGGAAGTGCTGCATCACGCTGGCCTGAACGTTCGGTGCGATCGCGCCCATGGCGCCGATCACCAGCATCAGCCCGGGAATCACCAGCCAGCGCGGCACCGGCAGCACGATGGCGGAAAGCAGTACGGCCACGGCCAGGCACTGGAACCGCACCGACACCGCGAGGATCTGGCGGGGCTCGAAGTGTTCCAGGAGGCGGCGGTTGAGCAGCGAGACGCTGGCCATGGCGGCCACGTTGAGCGCGAACACCGCGGAGAAGTCCCGGTTGCCGAGTCCCAGCCACTCCTGCAGCAGGAACGGTGCGTGGGTCAGGTAGATCAGCAGCGTGCTGAACGCCAGGGCCTGAAGCAGCACCAGCAGGACGACCGTGCGGTTTCTCAGCACATGGCCGTAGTTGCTGATCAGAGCATGCAGCGGTTCCCGGGGTCCCCCGCGGATGGGTCCCATGGCCGGAAACAGCAGCAGCTGCAGCAGCACGCCTACCAGCAGTGCGTAGCCGGCCAGGAACTCGAACACCCCGTGCCAGCCGAGCACGCTCAGCAGGATCGAGCCGATGGTCGGCGCGATGGCCGGGGCGATGAACATGATGAGCGCGATGAGCGAGAACAGCCGGGCCGTGTCCCTGCCGGACGTGTGATCGCGGACGATGGCCGGCACGCTCACCGCCACCCAGCCGCCGCCGAACGCCTGCAGGGCGCGCCACCCGAGCATGGCCGGCAGCGTTTCGGCGCGCGCGACCATCAGGCTGCCGATGATGAACACCACGAGACCGGCGAACAGCACCGGCCGGCGTCCGAACCGATCCGACAGAGGCCCGCCGATCAGCTGGCCGAAAGCGAGCAGAAACACGTAGATGCTCAGGGTCAGCCCGACCTCGCTGGTGGTCACGCCGAGGTCCGCCGCGATCTGCGGGAAGGCGGGCAGATAGGCATCGAGAGCCAGCGGCACCAGGGCGACCGCCAGGGCCAGCAGGGGGGCGAGTCGCAGATGTGTCAGGGCGTGGCTCCGGGCGGGGTCGCGGGGCCGCCAGCCTAGCAGGAACGCTATGCCCGGTCAGCGCAGTGTGGCCACCTCGGTGCTGCGCGGGTCCAGGGTGAACTCGAGGCGATTGTAATCCGCAGCCAGCCGGTTCCAGGCACCGGCGCGGTCGGCTCCGGGCGGGAAGCGCGCGCTGTCGCTGGCGGATTCGTGACGTGCCGCCAGGTGAACGGTGATGCCGTAGGCCTCGGCGGCTTCGGCGGCGACGGTGGCGAAGGCCACCGACTGCAGACCGCTCAGCGCCGGAACCTCCTGCAGGGGATGGCCGAGCGCTTCGCAGCCGTCGACCGGTGTTTCCGGCCGCGCGAGCTGCAGCTCGCCGGAAGCGTCCCGAGTCAGACAGAAGGGTGCCAGGCGCGCGGTGATGCTGACGCTGCCGCGATAGTCGAGGGCGTTGAGATGTTGCAGCAGCGTAGCCAGAGCCTCCGCTGCCCGATCGTCGAACGGGGTGCCGTCGAAGGCTACCGTGCTGCTGTGGTTCAGGGCCCACTGCAGAGCGCCGAACGATTCCCGTCGCTGGGCGTCGGCGGCGACCAGGCGCTCGCGCAGGCTTTGATCCAGACCCGCATTGCGGCGGCCCATCAGGGCCAGCTCGTTGCGCGAGGCGGTGGTCATGCGGGCGACTTCGGTGCGCGCGGCGTTGCGTTCCTGAACCATCTGCCAGCTGATGGCGCCGAACACCAGGGTCGCCACCGCAAGGCTACCGGTGAGCACGCTGGACAACGGGCGCGGTGCGCGACGGGCGGACGGAACGCCGGTCGCGGTCTCCTCCTCGCCCGGATAGTGCTCCAGGATCTCGGTCGCCACCTGGCGGGCGAAGGAGCGCTGGCCGGAAAGGATCTCGGCGCGCAGCTTCAGATGCTGCTCCTCGAGGATGCGCGTGACCAGAGTCTGCACCGACACGCCGAGCGCACGGCGTTCGTACTCCTGCTCGACGTCATCGGCCAGGTCGCTGATTCGCCGCCGCGGTGTCTCGTCGTCCGGTTCGGCGCTGTCGGCGCGCCGGTCGGTGACCAGCCCGAGCTTCTCCAGCATCTGAAACAGAACGTTGGGATGAAACTGTTTGGGCAGCACGCCCACCGCGCCGAGCGCACGAGCCTGGCTGACGTACACCTCGCCTTCCTTGGTGGTGTACATCATCACCGGAATGGTGGCGGTGCGCGGGTTGTTCTTGATTGCCGAGACGGCTTCCAGCCCGTCCATGCCGGGCATGGTGTGGTCCATGAAGATCACGTCCACCAGCTCCCCGCGCAGAAACTGCAGGGCTTCCTCGCCGGATTCGGCGAACGCGACCTCCAGGTCGTGCTGGGACAGTAGCTTGGCCAGCGATTGCCGGGCGGTTCTCGAGTCGTCCACCACCAGGGCGCGTTTGAATGCCATCGGAGCTCTCGGTTCCTCTCGACAAGCGTAGTCTCGATCAGCCGATTGCGGTAATCCGTGACTCAGAGCAGGTCGTTGAGCAGGATGCCGATGCCGATGCGCTCCATGTTCTCGTCGTAGTCGATCAGGCTCTCGCCGTAGCCGTTGAAATACTGGGCGTAACCGCGAATACCGCGCCACAGCGGGAACGTCCACTCGAGCTGCACCGCGCCGCGGTTGTCCGAGCGCAGGTTGTTGCGCAGCATCAGGCTCAACTCGTGATTGCGTCGGCGGTAGGTGGAGGACAGCTCGAAGTAGCCCAGATACTTTTCGATGTCCGGGTTGTCGTCCCCGTCGGCGTCGAGGGGATCATCCTTGCGGCCTTCCGGAATGCGCCACCACGGCTTCAGGCTCACGACCAGTTTCTCTTTCTCGAACTGGAAGTTGGCGTACACCCGGTTCCAGCTTCGCGACAGGCTGCCGCCGCGGCCGTTGGACTGATGGCTCAGGCCCAGGGTGATCAGCCCGGCGTCCAGGTCGAACGGCCCCCAGTCGACGGGGGTCGACCAGAACAGCTCCGGCTCGTAGTTGGTTTCCCGGAACGGCGCGGACACGTTCTGGTTGAAGGCCTGCCAGAACGCAAGCGTAGTGAAGCCGAAGTAGAGCCGGTCCCGCGGCAGCAGCAGATCGCCGGCGAGGCTGAACTTGAGGCTGAGCTGGAACTTGGTCTCGACGTTGTCCAGGTCGTTGCCCGTGAGGATCTCGCCGAGTTCGTTTTCGAACGGATCGAGGTTGGGGTGGCGGGCGTAGGTCACGGGGAGAAAGTAGTTGGCCTTGTGCGGTGTCAGCAGCGAGGTGATTTCCTCGGCGGCTTCCTCCCGGCGCAGCCGTCCGAGCAGCAGCGACTCCCCGCTCAGGGACTCCTCCTCGGCGCAGGCCGCGCGTATGTCCGCGACGGTCGCGTCGTCGGCGGCCTGTTCCAGCTGGCGCAGCAGACAGGCCTGGGACAGGGCCTGGCGTTCAAGCACTTCGGGTTGCGCTACGGGCTCTTCGGTCAGCGTGAATTCCTGCGCTGCGCCCGGCGCGGCGACCAGCATGGCAAACAGCATCCCGCAGGCGGCGCCGAGCCGCCGGCGACCGGTCGACGCGCACCTCATGGGACGGCGCGGGCCCGTTGGAACGCTGGCCGCGCGGCGAGCCGCTGCCAGTAGGGCAGCACGCCGTCAGGCAGGCGATCGGGAATCAGGTGCTCGGAGAGAAACAGCGAGTAGCCCATCATGACGTCGGCCGCCGAGAACGCGTCGCCCAGCAGGTAGGGGCCCTCGGCGGTGGCGTCCGCCACCGCGTGCAGGCACAGTTCCGTCCGCCTGGCCATTTCCTCGAGTACGGCGGGGACTTCGGCGTCCGGGAACTCGCGGCGGTGGTTGACCATCTCGCCGAGCGGCCGCGCGAAGGTCGATTCGGCGAACCAGCTCCACTGCAGGTAGCGGGCGTGCTCCGGGGTCCCCGGAGGCGGCTGCAGCCGACCGTCCCCGTAGCGATCGACCAGGTACTGGACCATGGCCCCGGATTCGAACAGGGTCAGCTCACCGTCTTTCATGACCGGAACCTTGCCCACCGGGTTCAGCGCGCGCCACGCCGGTGTCGCCCGGTAGGCGGCGGAGAAATCCACCGGGATCGGCCGGTAGGCGAGGCCCAGTTCCTCACACAGCCAGATCACCCGCAGTGAGCGGGTACCGGCGACGTGGTAGATGTCGAGCATGCGTAGCGGCTCCGGGCTGGACCTGACGGGACCGGAGTATACCGGGGCTACAGTCGCTGGCTCACCTCGATGGCGCCGCTGCCGGCGGGCAGAGTCACGAAGGTACCGTCCACGCTGAGCGTTACCGGGCCCGGGTAGCGGTCGCCCACGCCCTCGAGGAACGCCGTGGCCAGGCCGGGCAGCGGCAGCGGCGGCACGATGTGGTAGAGCAGCAGGTGCCGCGCGCCGGCGCGTTCGGCCACGGCGGCGGCCTCTTCCGGCGTCGTGTGGTAGTCGAGAATGTCCTGAGTGATGTGCGCCAGGTTGTCGCGCCCGGCGTCACGTGCGGCTCTGTTCATCAGCCCCACCAGCTGGGCGGCGAGGGCTTCGTGAGCGAGCAGGTCGACGTCCCTGGCCAGACGCTCCACTTCCGCGGATTCCTTCGTATCGCCGCTGATCACGAGCGATCGCCCGCCGTAGTCGAAGCGGTAGCCAACGGCGGGTACCACGGGCTCGTGGTCGACGACGAACGCGCGGATATGCAGATCGCCATCGTCGATCAGGCTGATCGGCGCGCCGGCCCCGGGCAGGGCGAACGGCATCGCGCGACTGCCGGCGCCGCCCGGCGGCGCCACCAGCGCACCGTGATGGGCGGTGCGATAGGTCGCGTCCAGGGCATAGGCTTCGTTGAATCCCGCCACCACCCGCTCCACACCGGTCGGACCGTACACGGGTAGGGGCTCGCTGTTGGAGCCCGCGGTCCAGCGCAGCATGGAAGTCTCGCCGAGCCCGTCGATGTGGTCCGAGTGAAAATGCGTCAGCAGCACCGCCTCGATGCGGCCGGCCGGCAGGCCCATGCGCTGCAGATTGCGGATGCCGTTGCTGCCGCTGTCCACCAGAAACAGGCGCCGCCCGGCGATCACCGCCAGGCACGGCCCGGAACGCTCGGCCGCCGGCAGCGGCGCGCCGGCACCGCACACGGCGAGGTGCAGCCCGTCCGGCAGTTCGGCGATCGCATCGCCGGTCATGTTGGCGTCCAGCGCCCGGGACATTGCCCACATGGCGACCTCGGCGCGGTAGGTCACCAGCAGCGCGGTCGCCGCCGCGACTACCAGCACGATCAGCCATCTCAAACGCATGCGGTTGCTCCGTCGTGATGCGGGTGGGGTATCTTGGCATGTCTTTCCGCCTGGGGGGCGTCGCGACACGCAGAGGCGTTGACGGTCGGCGGCGTTCGTGTGAGCCTGCCCGGCTCGTCACCACGACCGCTCATCGCCGGGAGGAACCGCCGTGCCAAAGTTCGATCTGCCCAATGCCGATAGCGATCTCAGCGGCCAGGTCGCTCTGGTCACGGGTGCCACCTCGGGTCTGGGCCGGCGGTTTGCCGCGGTGCTGGCGGCGGCGGGGGCCAGCGTCGCCGTGGCCGGCCGACGGGTCGAACGGCTCGGCGAGGTGCAGGCCGAACTCGAGGCGCTGGGGGCGAAGAGCGTCGGCATCCGGCTCGACATGACGGACACCGACAGCATTCTCGGTGCCGTCGAAGAGGCCGAGCGCGCCCTCGGTACCGTGACCATTCTGGTGAACAACGCCGGCATTCCGGATGCCCAGCGCGCGCACAAGATGTCGGTCGAACTCATCGACGACGTGTTCGGCACCAATCTGCGGGGCCCCTACGTGCTGTCCTGCGAGGTGGCGCGGCGACTCATTGCTGCAGGGAAGCCCGGCCGCATGGTCAACATCTCCTCGGTAGGCGCGTTCACCTACGGCGGCAATGGTGCCGCGCTGTACTCCATCACCAAGGCGGGCATCAACCGCATGACCGAAGTTCTGGCGGTGGAGTGGTCGCGCTACAACATCAACGTCAACGGCATCGCGCCCGGCGCGTTCTCCTCGGAAATGATGGACGGCATGCTCGAGCGCATGGGTGACATCACCCAGCACTTTCCACGCAAACGGCTCGGTGATCCGGCGCAGCTGGACAGTACCCTGTTGTACCTCGTCGCGCCGGCATCCGAATGCGTCACGGGCACCGTGATCAAGGTCGACGACGGCCAGGGCAGCCGCTGATTGTGGTCTCGTCGTGAAACTGTGACCGGCACCACGCCTGCGCCCTGACACCCTGCTAGTTTTCCAGGATGGAGCCGGCGTTCAAGCAGGCGTCTGCCGTGTCCAGCGACGACGAGCAGGCGCTCAGTCTCTACCGCAGTCTGGCGGTGACGGCGGCGATGGTCATTCCCGGCTTCGGCATCGTCCGCCGCATCATCGACCCGGGCACCATCGATCCGCTGTGGGAACGGATCGGCATTTCCGTGTTCCTGCTGGCCTTCGCGGCGCTGACCATGGTGGATGGCCCGGTGCGGCGCCATCCGCAGGCGTTCATCGCCGCCAGCCTGTACATGGTCAGCGCCGGGGTCATCCACATGGCCTACGTCAACGGCCTGTCGGTGAACACCAGCTACGGACTGCTGATCCTGTTGTTCGCCTGCTCCCTGGCGCTGCGCAGCCGCGCGATGCTGGCCGCCTATCTGATCAGTACCGCGCTCGGAATCGGCGCCACCGTCCTGCTCGCCGAGGTGGTGGAGATCGATCCGCTGTTCTTCATGACAGCCGTGGTGGCGGTGGGCATGCTCACCTATTCGGTGCAGGTGAATCGAATCGTCGCCGAGGGCGACCTGCGCCAGGCGCGCGACCTGGCGGAGGCCGCGGTGGCGGCCCGCGGCCGCTTTCTCGCCAACATGAGCCACGAGATCCGCACGCCGATGAACGGCGTGATCGGCATGGCGGGACTGCTCGAAGGTACGGAGCTGACGTCGTCCCAGCGTGACTATCTGCGCACCATCCGCACCAGCGGCGAAGGGCTGCTGCTGCTGATCAACGACATTCTCGATTTCTCCAAGATCGAGTCCGGTCACGTCGAGCTCGAACGGGCGCCGTTCGATCCGCTCGATTGCCTGGAGGAGGCCCTCGCTCTGGTGACGCAGACGGCCCGGGAGAAAGGCCTCGAGCTGATCTGCGAGAGCGCCCCGGACCTGCCGGCCCAGGTGCTCGGCGACAGCCTGCGGCTGCGCCAGGTGCTGGTGAACCTGCTGAGCAATGCGGTCAAGTTCACCGAACGCGGCGACGTCAAGGTGCTGCTCAAGGGCAAATCCGAGGGCCGCTCCGGCTTTCGCCTATCGTGCCGGATCAGCGACACCGGTGTGGGTATCTCTGAGGCCGACATCGGCGGCCTGTTCCGCGCCTTCGCCCAGGCGGACTCGTCGACCACGCGCCGTTTCGGCGGCACCGGTCTCGGTCTCTCCATCTGCCGGCAGCTGGTCGAGCGGATGGGTGGCCGCATCCGGGTCGCATCGCGGGAACTGCAGGGGTCGACGTTCGAGTTCGATGTGCTGATGGAACGGTCGCCGCCCGCCGACGGCGGCGCGGAAATCGATCTCGGTGCGGCGGCGCTGCTGCAGGTGCTGGTCATCGAGCCCCATGCCGGCGTCCGGGCAGCCATCTCCCGGCAGCTGGTCGGTTGGGGTATCGACCATCGCATGGAGGCGAATGCGGCCGCGGCCCTGCAGCGCTTCGAGCACGATCGCTTCACGACGGTGCTCGCCGGCTGCTCGGCGGCGGAGGCGGCCGCGCTGGAAGCGGTGCTCGAGACCGGCGGGCCGCGGGTGATCCGCCTGGCGCCGATGAGCGAGTCTCCCACCAGTCGAACCGCCGTCCGGGAGCCGCGGACGGTGCTGTTCCGGCCGCTGCGCCGCCGCCAGCTTTGGCGCGCGCTGCTGGCGGCAGCGCCGGGTGCCGACGGTTCGCCGGCCGGCGACGCGGGCGCGGTGCTGCCCGCGGTCGTCGGTTCGCTTCCTGGTCCGGCTGACGGGTCCGCCGATGCCGATCCGTCCGTGGCAGCGCTGCGGATCCTGGTGGCAGAGGACAACGCGGTCAACCAGCGGGTGACGCTGAAGATGCTGCAGCGGCTTGGCTGCGAGGCCGATCTCGCACCGAACGGCGAGCTGGCGGTCCAGGCGGTGGCCGGCGGCGACTACGACGTGGTGCTGATGGATCTGCAGATGCCGGTGATGGACGGTCTCGAGGCGACCCGGCAGATTCGCCGGCTCGGCGCGGCGGCTGACGCCGTGCGCATCGTGGCCATGACCGCGAACGCAATGCGCGGTGATCGGGAAACCTGCCTGGCCGCGGGCATGGACGACTATCTGTGCAAGCCGGTGACGGTCGAGCAGTTGCGGGCGTTGCTGAACCGGTTCAGCGTTCAGGCGGAGGCGGCGAAGAGCACCAGCAGGGTCATGTCCTCCTCAATCTCGAAGAACGAGTGCGCCTCGGTGGCGCGCACGTAGAGCACGGTTCCCTCGCGGACTTCCCGTTCCTCGCCGGCCACTTTCATCCGTGCCCGGCCGGACAGCACCAGATAGACCTCGTCCTCGTCGTGCGGCGACTGCATGTCGCGGGCGCCCTTTGGCAGATGATAGAGGCCGCATGACAGGCTCGGTGTGCGCAGGAATTCCCTGTACTCGGGTTTGCCGCCGGCCAGTCGGGCCTCGAGCTTCTGAATGTCGAACACCTGCCAGGCTTCTTCGCTCATCGCACCGGTCTCTGTGAAAGGGAACTGCCGTCGATCATCTCAGGATTGGTCGACGCAAGTCCACGTGGCGCCAGCGCGCTGGTCCGGCTCGGGGCGGCGGCGCTATCATGGCTGTCGATCGGGGGAGGGAGCGTATGTTCAGAGTGCTGCTGCTGGCGCTGCTGGTGCTTGCCGCGGTGGTGTCCATCCGCACCGTCGCCTATCGCCACGTGATCGACGACGCGCCGCCGGGATTGCCGGTGGAAATCGACGAGGCCCGAATCGTCGAACATCTGCAGCAGGCCATCGCCATTCCCACGGTGTCTCCGCAACCGCCGGAGATCGCCGATCCCCTGGCCTTCGACGCCTTCCTCGCCTGGCTCGAGACGACCTATCCGCGGGTCTTCGCTGAACTCGAGCCGACGCGGCACGGCGGTCACTCGCTGCTTCTCACCTGGGCTGGCAGGGGGGCCGGCACCGGCGCGACGCCGGCACCGGTGCTGCTAACCGCTCACTACGACGTTGTGCCGGTGATCGCCGGCAGCGAGTCGCTGTGGCGGTACCCGCCGTTCGCCGGTCGCGTTGCCGACGGCTACGTCTGGGGTCGCGGCGCGCTCGACAACAAGAATGCCGTGGTCGGTCTCATGGAGGCCGTAGACTGGCTGCTGCAGCGTGGCGAGCGGCCGCAGCGCAGCGTGTATCTCAGTTTCGGCCACGACGAGGAGCTCGGTGGCACGGCGGGCGCCGCCGCGGTGGTCGAGCATCTGCGACAATCCGGCGTTCGCCTGGCGTGGAGCCTGGACGAGGGTTCTTTCGTCTTCCAGAACATGTTTCCCGGCGTGACGGTACCCGTCGCCACCATCAACACGGCGGAAAAGGGCAGCGTGACGCTGCGCATCATCGCCACGGCGGCCGGAGGTCACTCCTCGATGCCGCCGCAGGAGACCGCGGTGGGCCGTCTGGCCGAGGCGCTGGTGAGGCTGCAGGAGCATCCGCTGGCGGGTGGTCTCGAGGGTCTGGCCGCCGAGTCCTTCGACGCCATCGGCCCGCACATGCCGTTGCTGCAGCGGGCGCTGTTCGCCAATCGCTGGCTGTTCGGCCCGCTGGTGGAGTCCCAGCTCGCGCAGCTGCCGTTTGCCAACGCCATGCTGCGCACCACCACCGCGCCGACGATGCTGCAGGGCAGTCCCAAGGTCAACGTTCTGCCCATCGAAGCGGTGGCCACGGTCAACTTCCGGATACATCCGCGGGACAGCGTGGAGGACGTGGTCCGGCACGTTGAGTCGGTGGTGTCAGGCGAGCACGTGCGGGTCGAGGCGTTGCCGGGGAGACCGGCGTCGGCGGTGGCGGATGCCGGGTCCGAAGGGTTCCGTCTGATCGAACAGTCGGTGCGCGCCGAGTTCGGTGAGGTGGTGGTGGCGCCGGGGCTGCTGGTGGCCGCCACCGACAGCCGCCACTACGGCGAGATCGCCGACAATGCCTTCCGCTTCAATCCCATGGTGGTCACGGAGGCGGAGATTGCCGGATTTCACGGCACCAACGAACGCATCAGCACGGCGGGAATGGTGCAGGGCGTGCGCGCGTACGTACGCCTGTTACGCGGCCTGTGACGTCGGAGCGCGCGCGGTGAAGCGGATCGTCAGCCGATGCTCTTTGCAGGCCGCTCAACTCGGCGCCGGGGCATCAGGGGGGTAGTGACGAATGATCGACTATCTGCAGCGGGAATGGGCAGCGCGGCCCTGGTGGATGAACGGACTGTTCGGGTTCTGCGTCTACATGACCTTCGTCTACGTACCCTTCGTCGATCTCCTGTTCAAGCCGGTGGCCGCGGACGAAGAGGTCTGGTTCGGCATTACCCTGCACGGCTGGGCGGCCAAGGCGACCGCGCCCCTGCACTGGGCGATCTACGCCGCCGGCGCCTACGGGTTCTGGAAGATGCGCGGCTGGATGTGGCCGTGGGCGGCGCTGTACACCGCCCAGGTGAGCCTGGCCATGCTGGTGTGGAATGTGCTCGACCCGCGGGGCGCCGGGTTGGCCGCGGGCCTGGTGGCGGCCGCCGTGTTCGCGGTTCCGGCAGTGGCCCTGTGGCGGGCCCGGTCGGCGTTCGCCGCGTCCCCCGACAACGAGGAGCTCCAGTCATGACCAGCCGCATCTTCCAGCACAATGCCTACCAGCGCGAGTGCGACGCGATGATCGTCGCTGCGGGCCCTGACGGGCTGGTGCTCGACCGCACCGTGTTCTATCCCAGCGGCGGCGGCCAGCCGGGCGACATCGGCGTGCTGGAGTGGGGTGACGGCCAGCGGCTGTCGGTGCTCGACACCCGCAAGGGCGAGGCCGATCAAATCGTCCACGTCGTGGCCGCGGGGCAGCGGCCGCCACCGCCGGGAACCTCGGTTCGCGCGGTGATCGACTGGCCGCGGCGCCACCGCCACATGCGCATGCACACCTGCCTGCACCTGCTCTGCGCGCTGGTGGAGGCGCCGGTCACCGGCGGCAACCTGGGCGCCGATAAGGGCCGGCTGGATTTCGATCTGCCGGATGCCGCCCTGGACAAGGCGGAGCTCACCGAGGCGCTGAACGCGCTCATCGACCGGGACATCGAGACCGCGGTCGAGTGGATCAGCGAGGCCGAACTCGATGAGATGCCGGAGCTCGTCCGCACCCTGTCGGTGGCGCCGCCGCGGGGTTCCGGGCGGGTGCGGCTGTTGTCCATCCCCGGTATCGACCTGCAGCCCTGCGGCGGTACCCACGTCGCCCGTACCGGCGAGATCGGCCGCGTGCGGGTCAGCAAGATCGAAAAGAAGAGTCGTCTGAATCGACGCATCGCCGTCGTCTTCGACGAATGAGAGCAACCGCCGGTCGGCCCTATCAGCCGCGGCTCTCGTTCAGCCGCGGCTCTCGATCAGCCGCGGCGCTCGATTAGCCGCGGCGCTCGATCACCAGCACCTCGTAGCGGCCTTTCGGGCCGATGAAGGTCGAGCCTATCCAGGCGGTGATGCTCACCACCAGGCTGCCGAACAGGGCGGAGAAGAAGCCGCCCACCTGAAAGCCGTCGAGCAGCCACGCCACCAGGGCGAGCATGCCGGCATTTACCACCAGCAGGAAGCCGCCGAGGCTGATCAAGGTGATGGGCAGGGTGAGCAGAACGACGATGGGCCGGATCACGGCGTTCACCAGCCCGAGGACTGCAGCGGCCAGCAGCAGCGTGCCGAAGCTGTCGGCGCGCACCCCGGGAATCAGGGCGGCCGCCAGCCACAAGCCGCCGGCGATGATCAGCACGCGAACGACGATTCCGAGCATGGCGTGAGTTTACCCAGGTGGCATCGGCTCCGCCATCTGGGCATCATGGCGACGCGTTTCAGGGCCGGCCGCCCTGTCTTTCATTCTGGTAAGCGTCAGGGAGCCGCCGTCATGAAAATTGCCAACCAATGCGTCGTTGCCATCCATTACACCCTCACCGATCAGCAGGGACAGGAACTCGATTCCTCCCGTGGCCAGGAACCGTTGACCTATCTCCACGGCAAGCAGGGCCTGATTCCGGGTCTCGAGCGAGAGCTCGAGGGACGGGTGCCGGGCGATCAGTTCGAAGCGACGGTCCAGCCGGAAGACGCGTATGGGGACGTCAACCCGCAACTGGTGCAGGACGTCCCGCTGGAGGTGCTGGAAGGCATCGAAAATCTGCAGGTCGGCATGGCGCTGCAATCGAAAGCCCCGGATGGAAGCGTGCAGAATCTGCGTGTCGATGCCATCGGCGACGAGACCGCGACGCTGAACGCCAATCACCCGCTGGCCGGGGCGGTGCTGACCTTCGAGGTGACGGTGGAAAGCGTGCGTGAGGCCACGCCGGAGGAGCTCGAGCACGGCCACGCGCACTAGGTCGCCCTCGAGGTCCGTCTGCGCCCGGAGGCGCCGGCGTCAGGCGGCGTCGCGATCCGGGGTGCCGCCGTCGCGGTCGTTGGCCTCCGCCTGACCGGTCAGATCGACGCGCCCAGCGAGGGCGCGCGGACTTCCCACCTCGAAAGACGCCGCTTCGGGGCTGAGCACGGCGGTGAACCAGAACAGCAGGCGGTTCTGCGGCGCCTTCGGGTCGCCGGGGGCTCGGGTCCTGCGGGTCGTGGGAGTCTGCGACATCTCTTGTGCGTTGCGGTTTTGTGCGGTGCAGTATAGCCGATCGGGCGCGCTGTTGCACTGCAGCATGGCCATTCCGCCTGGCGTTGCGGCAGTTAAGAGCAATATTTTTGGCTTTCTCCCGCTCCCGGGCGCACCCGCTTTGCGGTGCGCACGGGGCGCGTGTTGCGTAGAATTCCGCCGCAATTTCCCGCAACCGGAAGGCCACCATGGAAAACGTCTACATCGTCGAAGCCGCCCGCAGCCCCATCGGCAAGCGAGGCAAGGGTCTGGCGGGGCTGATGCCCGCGGATCTGCTCGGTGCCATACAGAAAGCCGCCCTGGAGCGCAGCGGCATCGATCCGGCGCGGGTCGGACAGGTCATCGGCGGGTGCGTGTCCCAGGTCGGTGAGCAGTCGTTCAACATTGCCCGGATCGCCTGGCTGTCCCAGGGCCTGCCGGAGGAGATTGCCGCAACGACGGTGGACTCCCAGTGCGGATCGAGCCAGCAGGCCACGTCCCTCGGCGCCGCCATGGTAGCGTCCGGCATGGAAGACATCGTCATGTGCTGCGGCGTCGAGATGATGTCCCGGGTGCCCCTGGGCTCGAACATGAAGGACGGCGTGCCCATGGGCGAAAGCTACATGGCCCACTATCAGCCCACCAGCCAGTTCCAGGGCGCGGCGATGATCGCCGAGGAGTACCAGATCACCCGTGCCGACACCGACGCCTTCGGCCTGCGCAGTCAGGAGCGCGCCAGCCGGGCCTGGCAGGAAGGCCGCTTCGAGCGCGAGATCGTGGCGGTCGAGGCCCCGGTGCTCGACGACCAGGGCAAGCCCACCGCGGAGAAGCGCACCATCAGCCGCGACGAGGGACCGCGGCAAACCACGCTGGCGGGCCTGCAGGGGCTGAATCCGGTCCCCGGTCAGGAGATCCATACGGCGGGCACCAGCTCCCAGGTTTCCGACGGCGCGGCGGTGGTGATTCTCGCCAGCCAGAAAGCCGTGGACGAACTCGGGCTGAAGCCGCGCGCACGCATCGTTGCCACCACCCTGGTCGGCGTGGATCCGGTGACCATGCTGAAAGGGCCGATTCCTGCCAGCCGCAAGGTGCTGGATCAGGCCGGCCTGTCGGTGGACGACATCGCCGTGTTCGAGGTCAACGAAGCCTTCGCCTCGGTAGTGCTGGCCTGGGAAAAGGAACTGTCGCCGGATCCCGAGCGGGTCAATCCGAACGGCGGCGCCATTGCCCTCGGTCACCCCACCGGTTCCACCGGTGCGCGCCTGATCACCACCGCACTCCACGAACTCGAGCGCAGCGGTGGCCGCTACGGGCTCATCGCCATGTGCTGCGGCGGCGGCCTCGGCAGCGGCACCATCATCGAGCGCCTGTAGCCTGTCCGGGGGCGCCGTTCGCGGCGCCCCGACGCCGTCGCGATCGATCAGTCGCCGAGCCGTTCGGCCACGCGCTGGGCGGTCTGCTCCATGGTGGTGAGGTGCATGCCGGACTTGTTCAGGTCGTAGCCGGTGAGGTTGATCGCGCGGATCAGAAAGCGCTCGGTGCTGCCGTCGTCGGCGTGGTCCACGTCGATGATGTTCAGGCAGGCATTGTCCTGTTCGATGCTCATGCGGCCCTGCCAGGGCAGGTTCATCACGTGATTGAACAGCATGCGGTTGACGGCGCCGTGCAGCACCAGCAGCAGCTGGCGCCAGTCGGGGTCGGCGAGAATGGCGTCGAAGGCGGGCACCACCCGGGCGGCGAAGTCCACGAATCGCTCGCCGCCGAGGAAGCGAGCCTCGGGCTGGTCTGCGCCCGCCCAGGGGTTGGCCACGTGGGCCAGCCAGACGGTGACGTCGGCGACCGGATGGTCCCGATCCGCGCCGCGGATTTCCTCCAGTTCCGGACGCGTTTCGAGCGCCGGCCGGTCGCGTCCGGCGAGCACCAGGCGGGCGGTCTCCACGGTCCGCGGCAGGCCGGAGCAGATGGCCCGATCGAAGGGCACGCTGGCGAGCACGGCCGCCTGCTTGCGCGCCTGAATCCGGCCCTGCTCGGTGAGTGCGACGTTGCGCGGGTCGTCGGTCACGGTGCCGTCCGCGGCCACGTAGGCGGCCTCGCCGTGGCGCATCAGGAAGATCCGTCGGCGGTTCGGGGGTATGAAGCGCGAGGTCGTGGTCATGAATCTGCCTCCGCGCCGAGCTGAACTACGCCGCGGGCGGCCAGGTCGCGGATGGCGCCCGGCGTGTAGCCCAGGGCGCCGAGAATTTCCGCGCTGTGCTCGCCCAGGGCCGGCGCGGGTCGTCGCGTTTCGGGTCCGTCCTGGTCCGCGGCATGCCCAGCCTGAACCACACGGACAGTGCCAACGCCCCGCGGGCTCGGCACGTCGGCGAACACGCGCCGGGACTCGAACTGGCGGTCGCGCACCGCGTCGGGGAGGGTCCGGATTGGCGCCGCGGGAACGCCGTGCCCGGCAAGCTGCGCGACCCACTCTGCGGTGCCGCGGGATGCCAGCCGGCCCTGGAGGAACTCGACGATCTCGTCGTAGTGGGCGATGCGGGCCTCCAGCGTGGCGTAGCGGGGATCGGCCAGCGCCTCGGCGCAGCCGAGCGCCTCGAACAAGCCGCGGATCTGCGCGTCCCGCAGCGCGATCACCTGGATGTAGCCGTCCGCCGAGCGGAACACGTTGGCCGTCGGCTGACCGGTGGGGGAGCGGTTGCCGATCAGGCCCGGTGTGTCGCCGTTGACCAGGTGGTTGCTGACCTGGGGCGCCTGCAGAACCATGGCCGTGTCCATCATCGCCACGTCGAGGTACTGACCGGCACCGGTGGCCAGACGCCGGTACAGGGCGGCGGCCAGGACGAACGCCGTGTTCAGCGCGGTGGCCATGTCCACGGGCATGTAACCGGTGCGGGTCGGGCCGGTCTCCGGGTGTCCGGTGATGGCCATCATTCCGGAATCCGCCTGTATGGCCCCGTCGTAGGCGGCGGTGTCCGCCCGGGGGCCGTGCTGGCCGTAGCCGGAGATCGAGCAGTACACCAGGTCGGGACGCAGCGCGCGCAGCGCCGCCTGGTCGAGACCGAGACGCGCCATCACCCCGGGCCGGAAGTTCTCCACCACCACGTCGGACCCGGCCACGAGTTCGTGCACGATCCCGATGGCTTCCGGTGCTTTGAGGTCCAGGGCCAGGCTGCGCTTGTTCAGGTTGCAGGTGAGAAACGACGGCGACATGCCGGGCCCGGCGGCGGCTCTGGCGTTCATCAGGCCGCGGGTCTGATCGCCGGTGCCCGGCTGCTCGATCTTGATCACGTCGGCGCCCAGCACCGCAAGCTGCTGGGTCGCGAACGGCCCGGCCAGCACCTGGGTGAAGTCGAGCACGCGGATACCGGAGAAAGCCTGGGTCATGACACGTCTCTTCAGCGGCCGAAATACACCAGAGTCAGCGGCGAAAGCCTATCATGTCTGCGCGCGGATCCCGGAGTGGCGGCCGGCGTCGCCGGGCTCCACTTCGCGGGCTCGATCTGGGACACTCACGCTATCCATCGGGGAGTGGCCAGTCATGCACACCTTTGCCGATCCGTTGCAGCGCGCGCTGCAGATCGCCGCCGACCGGACGGCCGTGATCTCTGGAGCGAAGTCGTTCAGCTACCGGGAATTCCACGAACGCTGCTGCCGGCTGGCCGGGGCCCTCTCCACGCTCGGCGTGGCGCGCGGCGAGCGCGTGGCGATTCTCGCCGCCAACGGCCACGAGTACCTGGAGACCTACGTCGGCGTGCCGGCTTCGGGCCGGGTGGTGGTGCCGCTGAATACGCGCCATGCGGAACCCGAACTGCACTACGCGCTGGAGGATTCCGGCGCCCGGGTGCTGATCACCGACCGTGACCCGGGACGACTCGGCGCCGTGGTCGATCACGTGATCAGCCTTGGCGACAGCTACGAGTCCGCGCTGGCTGGCGCCACCGGCGAGCCGCTCGGCGACGGCATCACCGAGGACGATCTGGCGGGCCTGTTCTACACCGGCGGCACCACGGGGAAGTCCAAGGGGGTGATGCTGTCCCATCGCAACCTGATCGCCAACACCTTTCACTGGCTCGCCACCGTGCCCCAGAGCGCCGACGACCGCTATCTGGTGATGGCGCCGCTGTTCCACGCCGCCGGCTCCAACAGCGTTCTCGGCAGCATCTGGACCGGCGGCTGCCAGGTCACCCTGGCGGCCTTCGAACCGGACGCCGCCCTCGATCTCATCGAGCAGCACGGCATCACCGAATCCCTGGGCGTGCCGACCATGCTCGCCGCCATGGTGGAGGCGCAGAACAAGCGGCCGCGCAAGGTGTCCACGGTACGCATGCTCGCCCACGGCGGCTCCCCCGTCGCCACGGAAGTGCTGCGGCGCTGTGCGAAGGCCTTCCCCAACGCTCAGCTGGTCGAGGTCTACGGGGCCACGGAGCTGTCGCCGCTGGCGACCGCGCTGGTCGGCGAAGAACGCCTGCTCGACAGTCCGCGGGCGCGTTCCTGCGGGCAGGCGATCCTGGGCAACGCCATTCGGATTCTCAATCCGGACGGCGAGGACGTGGTGCGCGGCGAGGTGGGCGAGGTGGTGGTCCGGGGCCCGAACGTCATGCAGGGCTACTGGAACAAGCCCGAGCAGACCGCCGCGGTGCTCAAGGAGAGCGGCTACTGGACCGGCGATCTCGGCTTCATGGACGAGGCGGGCTATCTCTGCCTGGTCGATCGCAGCAAGGACATGATCGTCAGCGGCGGCGAGAACGTGTACTGCACCGAGGTGGAGGAAGTGCTCTACCAGCACGAGGCGGTACTGGAAGCGGCCGCGTTCGGCGTGCCCGACGACAAGTGGGGCGAAGCGGTATGGGCGGTGGTCGTGCCCCGGGAAGAGTTCCACAACGTCGATCCCGCCGAGATCATCCGCTTCTGCAAGGGTCAGATCGGCGGCTACAAGGTGCCGAAGGGCATCGACATCCGCCACGATCCGCTGCCGAAGTCCGGTCCGGGCAAAGTGCTCAAACGCGAGCTCCGGGCGCCCTATTGGGAAGGCCACGACCGCAGCGTCAACTGAAGGTCGGTGTCGATGGGTGAACGCTATGCCGCCGCCGCGCTGGAGGAATTCAGCACGGCGCTGTTCCGCGGCGCCGGGCTCGCCGAAGAACGCGCCCGGGCGCTGGCGCGAACGTTCGTCGACGCCGATCTGCTCGGCTTCACCACCCACGGTCTGCAGCGCGTGCCGATCAACCTGCAGTGGCTGGCCGACGGCGTCACCCAGCGCACGGGTGAGCCCCGGGTGTGCAGCGATCGCGCCGCGGCGTTCTCCTGGGACGCGAGTTTCCTGCCCGGTCCCTGGGTGCTGCGGCAGGCGGTAGCCGAGGCCATGCGCCGCGCCCGCAGCGGCGGCATTGCGGCCGCGACGCTTGCGCGCTGCACCCACGTCGCCTGCCTCGCCGCCTATCTGGTTCCGGTAATCGAAGCGGAGCTGGTCGCCATGCTGATGGTCAGCACGCCGGACGAACGCTTCATCAGCCCGTTCGGCGCCCGCCAGGCCGTGTTCTCGAACAACCCCATCGCCTTCTGCGCGCCGACCTCGACGGCGCCGCTGCTGTTCGACGTGAGCATGGCGATCACCGCCGGGGGCCAGGTGGCGCGCGCGGCCCGGGAGGGCCGGCGGCTGCCGGAGCCGTGTCTCAAGACCGCCGACGGGGCGGCCAGCGACGATCCCGCGGTGATGGACGATGATCCGCCCGGCACGGTGATGCCCATCGGTGGCCTCGGCCACGGCCACAAGGGCTACGCGCTGACCCTGATGACCGAGGTGCTGTCCCAGGCGCTCGGCGGTCACGGTCGCAGTAACGCCGCCGGCGAAGGCGAAGCCAATTCCGTGTATCTGGAGATCATCGACCCGCGCGCGTTCGCGCCCTGGGCGGACTATCTGCGGGAGGTGGACCATCTGGTCGCCGCCTGCCGCGGCGCAACGCCGGACGTCCCGGACGATCCCGTGCGGGTGCCGGGAGCGCGGGCCTGGGCGCGCCGCCGTGACGCACTCGAGCGGGGGCTTGTGCCCTACCCGGGCGTCATCGACGCCATGCGCCCCTGGGCGGAACGCTTCGGGGTGACGCTGCCAGAGCCGCTCGCCTGACGCCCCACGGTGTTTCACGGGGCGCTCGCGCGGCGCCTCGGAGGCGGTGTTAGGATGGCGCCCTGCTCAGCATCAGGGAGTCCAACATGCAGCTCAAAGACCCCAATCTTCTGAGAGTTCAGGCCTACGTCGACGGCGCCTGGATCGACGCCGACGATGGCTCGACCAACAAGGTGATCAACCCCTCCACCGGGGAGACCATCGCCGAAGTGGCGAAATGCGGCCGCGCCGAAACGGCGCGCGCCATCGACGCCGCGGAGCGCGCCCAGAAGGACTGGGCGCGGCGCCCCGCCAAGGAACGTTCCCAGCTGCTGCGGCGTCTGTTCGATCTGATGATGGCGCACCAGGACGATCTCGGCCGCATTCTCACCGCGGAGCAGGGCAAGCCGTTGGACGAGGCAAAAGGCGAGATCGCCTACGGCGCCGCGTTCATCGAGTGGTTCGCCGAGGAGGCAAAGCGCGTCTATGGCGATACCATTCCCGGCCCGTCCCCGGACAAGCGCATCGTTACCATCAAGCAGCCGGTCGGGGTGGTCGCCTGCATCACGCCGTGGAACTTCCCCAACGCCATGCTCACCCGCAAGATCGGCCCGGCCCTGGCCGCGGGGTGCACCGTGGTATGCAAGCCGGCCAACGCCACGCCGCTGTCGGCGTTCGCCATCGCGGAGCTGTCGGATCGGGTCGGCATTCCGAAGGGTGTGATCAACGTGCTTGCCGGGCGCACCGGCGACATCGGCGAAACGCTGACGTCGAGCAGCAAGGTGCGCAAGCTCACCTTCACCGGCTCTACGGAAGTCGGTAAGGAGCTGATCAAGGCCTGCGCGGTGAACGTCAAGCGCACGAGCATGGAACTGGGCGGCAACGCGCCGTTCATCGTTTTCGACGACGCCGACCTCGATGCAGCCGTGGAGGGCGCGATCGCGTCCAAGTATCGCAACGCCGGCCAGACCTGCGTGTGCGCCAACCGCATGCTGGTGCAGTCCAGCGTCTACGACGCGTTCAGCGACAAACTCGCCGCCGCCGTGCGCGAGCTGAAGCTCGGCGACGGCTTCGAGGCCGGCGTGAAGATCGGTCCGCTGATCGACGCGAATGCGGCCAACGACGTGCTCTCGATGGTCGAGGACGCCGTGCGCCGCGGCGCCCGGCTGGTGCTCGGCGGCAAGCGGGCGGCCAACGGCGAGGCGTTCGTCGAGCCGGCAGTCCTCACCGGGGTCACCCGCGAGATGCGGGTGTTCAACGAAGAGATCTTCGGCCCGGTGGCGCCGCTGGTGCGCTTCGATACGGAGGAAGAGGCCATCGAGCTGGCCAACGACACGCCGTTCGGCCTCGCCTCGTACTTCTACGCCCGGGACATCGGCCGCATCTGGCGGGTCTCGGAGGGGCTCGAGTACGGCATCGTCGGCGTCAACGCCGGACTGATCTCCAACGAGATGGCGCCGTTCGGCGGGGTCAAGGAGTCGGGCAACGGCCGCGAGGGCTCCAAATACGGCATCGACGACTACGTGGAGATCAAGTACCTGTGCCTCGGCGGCGTAGAGTAGGCTCCGGCTTCGCGTTGGACGGGCCGGTCGGGTCCCCGTGGCCTGGCAGACTTTAGGCCCCCGGCTGCCCAGGGGCGGGAACCGGATCACGCGGTCGGTCGGCCGCTCGTTTCTCTGGCTCACGGGCTGGCGCGTCGAGGGGGAGTTCCCGGATCGGCCCCAGCTCATCGTCGCCGTGGCGCCGCACTCGTCCAACTTCGACTGGATCCTCTCCATCGCGGTGATCTGGTCGCTCGGCCTGCGGGCCTCTTACCTGGCGAAGCATTCCCTGTTCCGGTTTCCCCTCGGCGCGCTGCTGCGGCGTCTCGGCGCCATTCCCGTCGATCGGCGCGCCGCCAGCGGTCTGGTGGAACAGATCAGCCGGCGCTTTGCCGAGCAGCCGCAGCTGATCCTCGGCATCACTCCGGAGGGCACCCGCCAGGGCGCGTCGCGTTGGCGCACGGGCTTTGCGCGCATCGCCTGCGCCGCCAACGTGCCGGTCCTGCCGACGATCCTCGACTACCCGGCGAAGCGGATCACCTTCCGGCCGCCCATCACCGTGCTCGGCGACGTCGACGCGGTGGTCGCCCAGGTGCAGGCGGCGGCCGCCTGCGGGGTGCCGCGCCTGAGTCGATGAGCCGCGCTCGCTGAATCACTTCGCCGCGAAGCTCCGCCGGTGCACGCCTCGGCGGCGCACGGCGGCGCGCGACTGCGGTGCGTCCGCCGGCCCGTGCTGCGCCAGATTGGCGCAGCACGGGCCGGATTTCCCTTCGGGAGTCCTCTGGCGCTGCGGGATCACAGGTTGGCACTGCAATTGCAGATCCGATGGCAGATTGGATTGCAGACTGGATTGCAGCCGCAACCGCGATTGCGACGAAAAACGCAGGGCGGGGCGAGCTACTGAATTCGTTTCCGACGCGTGAGGAGTTACGTCCATGTTCGACCAGACGCTGGGTTTCAACGCTGAACTGATTCTCGACGGGGTGATTCACGATGCCACCGCTCTCTTCGAGCAGTACGAGCCGGCCAACGAGGCCGAGCAGCCCGCCGCCGACGGCGTCGCGGGGCGCGGCATGCCCGAAGCGGCCTGCGAAAATCTCTACGCCACGCCCTGGTGAACGCACAGGCGCGCGCGTTCAGTCGTCGGGGCGCTCGGCTTCGACGTGGTTGCGCAGCGTGCCGAGCCCGCTCACGGTGATCTCGATCTCGTCCCCGGGTTCGAGGTAGCGGGGCGGGTCCTGCTCGCTGCCGGTGCCCATGGGCGTGCCGGTGGCGATCAGGTCGCCCGGAGTCAGGCGCATGAACGTCGACAGATAGCTCACCAGATAGGTGAAGCGGAAGCGCAGGCCGGCCGTGGTTCCCTGCTGGCGCTGCTCGCCGTTCACGAGCGTCGTCAGCGACAGCTCGTCCAGCGGCGGGCACTCGTCGCGGGTGACCAGCCAGGGGCCTACGGATCCCGAGCGTTCGAAGTTCTTCCCCTGGGTGACGTTGAACTCGCCGTGGGCCATCCAGTCCCGGGCCGAGCCTTCGTTCATGATGGTGAGACCGGCGATGTGCTCCAGGGCCTTTTCCTCCGGGATCCTCCGGCCCTCCTTGCCGACCACCAGGACGATCTCACCGGCGTAGTCCAGTTCCTCCGTCTCCGGCGGCTTGAGGATCGCCTGGCCGTGACCGACCAGGGACTCCCGGGTGCGCAGAAAGATGCTGGGATACTCGGCCCGTTTGCCCTCCGGGGTGACCCGCGGTTTGCGATCGGGGTAGTTGACACCGATGCAGACGATCTTGCGCGCGTTGTTCAGCGGCGGCAGATAGTCGATCTCCTTCAGCGCGAAATCGGCGGAGCCACTCACCGCCACGTCCTGGGCGCGGACCAGTGCGCCGGCGTCGAGCACGTGGCGCAGGCTGGGGTATTCGGGCATACGCTCCGACAGATCCACCACCCGGTCGTCGACGATGGCGCCGAAGTGTTCTTCCCGGCCTATCCGGAACGTCAGGAAACGCATGGTCAACTTTCCTTGAACGGTTGAGGCGGCGGCGCCTGCCCGGTGAGGCGCGCGAGCTCGCGGGATACGGCCTCCGGCGAGCCGGTGCGCCGGGCGAACAGATGGTAGAACGCCGGTACCACGAACAGGGTGAGAAGACTCGCGACAGTGACGCCGGAAAAGATCACCACGCCGAGCACGTTGCGGCTTTCCGCCCCGGCTCCGCTGGCGAGAAGCAGCGGCAGAGAGCCGATGGCCGTGGACAGGGTCGTCATGATCACCGGTCGCAGGCGGATGCCGGCCGCTTCGACGATGGCGGCTTCGAACCCGCGCCCGGCGTCGCGCATCTGATTGATGAATTCGACGATGAGCACGCCGTTCTTCGCGGCGATACCGATGAGCATGACCAGACCGATCTGGCTGTAGATGTTCATGGACGAGCCGGTTAGGTACAGGCCGAGCAGGGCCCCGGCCATGGCCAGAGGTACGGTGAGAATGATCACCAGGGGATGAATGAAGCTCTCGAACTGAGCCGCGAGCACCAGAAACACGATGAGCATCGCGATACCGAAGGTGAACAGCAGGCTGTCGGCGGCCTCTCTGAACTCCAGGGACTCGCCCTTGTATCCTACCTGGGCGGTCTCCGGAAGTTCATCGCGGGTCAGGTCTTCGAGGAATTCGAGCGCCTCGCCGAGGGAATAACCGGGTGCGAGGCTCGCGCTCAGGGTGACGGCGCGCAGTCGATTGTGGCGGTACAGCGTGCCCGCGCCGGCGGTTTCCTCCAGATTGATCAGATTGGCGAGCGGCACCAGTTCGCCGCTGGTCTCCGAACGCACGTAGATGTTCGACAGGTCTGCGGCGGACGCTCGCTGGTCCTCGCGCGCCTGCAGCACCACGTCGTACTCCTCGCCGTCCTGGACGAAGGTGGTGATGCGCTGCTCGCTCATCATCGCCGACAGGGTTCGTCCGACGTTCTGGACCGAGACGCCGAGGGCGGCAGCCCGGTTCTTGTCGATGCGCACCACGACCTGGGGCTGTGTCTCCTTGAGGTCACTGTCGATGCGCTCGATGCCGGGCCAGTTCTCGGCCCGCTCCATCAGCAGATCGCGCCAGCGCGCCAGTTCGTCGTAGTTCGGCCCGCCGAGCACGAACTGCACGGGCATGTTGCCGCCGCCGCCGCCGGACAGGCCGGAGCGGCTGAACGGGAAGGCCTGTACGAAGGGGATGTTGCGCCAGGTGTCTCCGGCTCTGGCGGCGGCCTGTGCGGTGCTGAGGTCGCGTTCCTGCCAAGGCACCATGGAAACCATTACCACCCCCGAGTTCGGCGCCGAGCTGCCCCAGCCCGGTATCCGCACCAGGGTGCGGGCGATGAGACCTTCGTTCTGCATCTCGATGAGCGGCGCCTCGATCTCCGCCATGGCCTCGCGCATGCGCTCGATGCCGGTACCCTCCGGTGCCCGCACCATCGCCATGAACATGCCCTGGTCCTCGGCTGGCGCGTACTCCGACGGCAGCTCCTGGTACAGCCAGATGAGTGCGGCCAGGACCGCGAGGGTCGCCGGGATCGCCGCCCAGCTCACTCGCAGTACGGCGGTCAACGCCCGCTGGTACGCGCTTTCCAGGTGCCCGAAGGCGCGTTCCACCCCTCTCGTGAACGGATTCTTGCGTTCCTTCTTCTTGAGAATCTTCGAGCACATCACCGGCGTCAGCGACAGCGCGAGCACGCTGGAAAAGATCACCGCCGCACAGATGGTCACCGCCAGCTCGCCGAAGATCACGCCCATGTTGTCGGAGAGGAACACGATGGGGGTGAACACCGCCACCAGAACGGCGGTGGTAGCGACGACGGCGAAGGCCACCTGGCGCGAGCCGCGGTAGGCGGCCAGCAGCGGCGGCTCGCCATTCTCGATGCGCCGGTGGATGTTCTCCAGCACGACGATGGCGTCGTCCACCACCAGCCCGATGGACAGCACCAGAGCCAGCAGGGTGATCAGGTTCACCGAGTAGCCGAATGCGGCCAGGGCGATGAACGCCGAGGTCAGGCAGATTGGAATGGTCACCGCCGGAATGATCATGGTGCGGAAGGTGCCGAGGAACGCCAGGATCACCAGGCTGACCAGCACGGTGGTGGCGATGATGGTCTGGTAGACGGAATCGATCGCCTCGCGGATGAACAGCGAATCGTCGGAGCTGGCAATGAAATCCATGTGCGCCGGCAGCGACTCGTTGACGCGGGCGATCTCGGCCTTGACGGCCTCGAGGGTCGCCAGGGTGTTGGCCGTGGACTGCTTGACGATGCCCATTCCCACCGTGGTCTTCTGATTGGCCCGGAACGATTCGCGCAGGTTCTGCGGGGCCAGCGCCACTTCGGCCACCTCCCCGAGGCGGATCAGGTGGCCGTCCTGGCCGGTGCCGAGGACCAGATTGCGGAAGTCCTGGGGTGTGTTGTAGCCGCGCTCCAGACGCACCTGGAACTCGCGGTCGCTGGATTCCAGGCGCCCTGCGGGCAGCTCCAGATTCTCCCGGCGCAGGGCGGCTTCGATGTCCGTGACGGTGAGATTGCGCGCGGCCAGCGCCAGGCGATCGAGCCAGATGCGCATGCTCGGACGGCCGCCGCCGTTGATGCCCACCGAGGCGACGCCGGGAATCACGGCGAAACGGTCCTCCAGATAGCGGCGCGCGTAGTCGTCCAGCTCCATCATGGTCATGCGGTCGCTGGACAGACTGATGTACATGATCGGCCGGGCGTCGGAATCCTGCTTCGCGACTTCGGGCTTCTCCACGTCCTCGGGCAGGCGGCCGACGATGCGTGACACGCGGTCGCGGACGTCATTGGCCGCCTCGTCGATGTCCCGGTCAAGGTCGAACTCGATGTTGATGCCAGAACGACCGTCCCGGGATGACGAGGTGATCTGCCGGATGCCCTCGATGCCGCTGATCTGATCCTCTATCACCTGGGTGATGCGGGTTTCGACGATCTCAGCCGAGGCCCCCACGTAGTCGGTGCTGATGGAGACCACCGGGGGGTTGATGTCCGGGTATTCGCGCAGCGGCAGGTAGTTGAAGGACAGAACGCCGAACGCGACCAGCAGCAGGCTGATCACGGTGGCGAACACAGGACGCTTCACGGATACGTCGGACAGCCACATGGCGGATCAGCCCTCCGGTCGGGTGGTTGTTCCGGCCGTGCCGGGCAGGTCCTCCGGCGCGTCATCCGCGGTGCGCACCGGGGAGCCGGGCCGGACTTTGATCACGCCCTCGGTGATCACCATCTCGCCGGGGCTGAGGCCGTCGATGATCTCCACCCAGCCCTGGTAGCGGTCACCGTGGCGAACCTCGCGGATGTCCGCATGACCATCGACTACGGTGTACACGAACACCTGATCGCCGCGCTGGATCAGAGCGTCCTCGGGCACCATCAGGGCTTCCCGCTGAGCGGTCACCAGGCGCACGGTGAGCAGCATGCCCGGCCGCAGCAGCAGCAACTCGTTGTCGATGTGAGCGCGCACGGTGGCGGCGCGGGTCACCGGGTCGACGCGCGAATCGATGTTGCGCACGGTCGCCTCGAAGGTGCGATCGGGATAGGCGACGCTGTGGGCGGCGAGTTCCATGCCCGGATGCAGGAGGTTCAGATAGATCTCCGGCAGGGAAAAATCCAGCTTGATGACGGAAACGTCGTCCAGGGTCGTGATCGCCGTGCCCGGGGTGATGAGGGTGCCTTCACTCACCTGCCGGAACCCGAGCAGGCCGCTGAACGGCGCCCGGATCAACCGGTCGGCGAGCCGGGCGACGACCGACTGGTAGCGCGCCTCGGCGGCGGCGAATCGGGCCCGGGCTTCGTCCACCTGGGAGACCGGTACGGTCTGCTGGGCGAGCAGATTTTCCAGACGCCGCAGCTGGGTGCGGGCGTCGTCGACGTTGGCCTGGGCCTCGGCGAGCAGAGCGGTTTCTTCCCGGTTGGTGAGTTCCAGCAGCACGTCACCGGCAGCCACCAGACCGCCGTCGTCGAAGCGGACCTGGCTGACGGTGTCCGTCACCTTGGCGGTGATGGTCACCGACTCGTTGGCCCGGGCGGTGCCGATGGCCTCGACTTCCGCCCGGATGATGCGCGGCTGGGCGGCGGCAGTGACCACCAGCGTGGGCCCGCGGGCGCCGCCCGGGGTGCGACCGGCGGGCGTGGCCGACTCGTCGGTGCAGCCGCCGAGCAGTACCAGGGTCAGGCCGAACAGGCCGAATGCGCGAAACGCCACCAGCAGAGTTTCCCCGAAGCGGACCGGGATCATACCCGGAAATCCAGCCCGGACACCCGCGTCGCGCGGGTTGCGCAGCCCACAGCGTGGCGCCGTGCAGCGTGTAAACTAGCGCGATGAACCGCGACGGAAATTTCGCTCAAGCCCTTGCCACGGCGGCGGCCGATCATCCGCACCGCGACTGTCTCAGACTCGGCGCGGCGGCCGATGCGCCGACCTGGTCGTATGCCGATCTCGACACCTGGATTCAGCGCATGGCCGGCGCTCTGCACGCGGCCGGCGTGACGCCGGGCGATCGGGTGCTGGTGCAGGTGGAGAAATCGGCGGAAGCCGTGGCGCTATACCTCGGCTGCCTGCGCCTCGGCGCCGTGTACGTGCCGCTGAACACCGCCTACACGCCGGAGGAGGTGACCTATTTCCTGGGTGACGCCGAGCCCCGGGTGTACGTCTGTGGCCCCACCGCCGACAGCACGGCGGCGGCGGCGGCCGGGGTGACCGTGCTTACCCTTGACGGCGAGGGCCTTGGGTCGCTGCGCGAAGCCGCTCGCCGGGCCGATCCGTTCACCGGCGTCGAACATCGTGAGGCGCGGGATCTGGCTGCCATCGTCTACACCTCGGGCACCACCGGACGATCCAAGGGCGCCATGCTCAGCCATGCGAACCTGGCCTCCAACGCGCGGGTGCTGCGCGAGGCCTGGGGCTGGCGCGATGACGACGTGCTGCTCCACGCGCTGCCGATCTTCCACGTCCATGGGCTGTTCGTGGCCCTGCACTGCGCGCTGCTCGGGGCCACGCCGATCATCTTTCTGACGCGTTTCGACCCGGCTGCCGTGCTGGCCGCGCTGCCCCGCGCCACGGTGATGATGGGCGTGCCGACGTTTTACACCCGGCTGCTCGAATGCGACGACCTCGACCGGTCCGAGTGCGCTCACATGCGCCTGTTCGTATCCGGCTCCGCTCCGCTCACCGAGCAGACTTTCGCCGCCTGGGAGGCGCACACCGGTCATCGCATCCTCGAGCGTTACGGCATGAGCGAAACCATGATGAATACCTCCAACCCGCTAGACGGAGAGCGCGTGCCAGGCACCGTGGGCTACCCGCTGCCCGGGGTGGAGGCGCGCATCACCGGCGATGAGGGCCAGGTGCTCGAACCCGGCGAAGTGGGGATCATCGAGGTTCGCGGCCCGAACGTCTTCTCCGGCTACTGGCGCATGCCGGAGAAGACTGCGGAGGAATTCCGCGCCGACGGGTTCTTCGTTACCGGTGACCTCGGCACCATGGCCGACGACGGCCGCATTGCCATCGTCGGCCGCGCCAAGGACCTGGTGATCACCGGCGGTTACAACGTTTACCCCAAGGAAATCGAGCACCTGCTGGATGAGATCCCCGGTGTGGTGGAAAGTGCCGTCATCGGCGTTCCCCATCCGGACTTCGGCGAAGGCGTGGTGGCGGTGCTGGTCACCGGTGCTGCGAAGGTCACCCAGGCCGACGTCGCCCGCGCCCTCGATGGGCGGCTGGCACGGTTCAAGCAGCCAAAGGCCGTGGTCAGCGTCGAGGCGCTGCCGCGCAATGCCATGGGCAAGGTGCAGAAGAACGTGCTCCGGGAACGCTTCCGCGATCTGTTCTGAGACTGCCGCTGACTGGATTTCCCGCCGGCCATCCCCTACGGTACGGGCGAATCAGCGGAGGGGGATCGAGCGTGCCGACGTTCACTGACGGAGAAGTCGAACTCTACTACGAGGAGCGTGGGCAGGGCTTTCCGCTGCTGCTGATCGCGCCCGGCGGCATGCGTTCGGCACTGTCGTTCTGGGAGCGCACGCCGTGGAACCCGATGACCGAGCTTGCCGACGAGTTGCGCGTGATCGCCATGGATCAGCGCAACGCCGGCGGGTCGAGGGCGCCGGTCCGCGCTGACGACGGCTGGCACGTCTACACGGCGGATCAGCTGGCGCTGCTCGACCACCTCGGCGTCGACCGTTTTCACGTCGCAGGGATGTGCATCGGTGGTCCCTACTGCATGGGGCTCATCGAAGCCGCGCCGGAACGGGTGGCGTCGGCGGTGCTTTTTCAGACCATTGGTCTCAAGGACAACCGTCAGGCCTTCTACGACATGTTCGACAGCTGGTCCGAGGAGCTGAAGCCGCAAAGACCCGAAGTGCCGGAAGCGGCCTGGGAGTCTTTCAAGCACAACATGTACGACGGCGACTTTCTGTTCAACGTCGACCGTGAGTTCGTTCGCCGCTGTCAGACGCCGCTGCTGGTGCTCTGTGGCGCCGACCTGTACCACCCGACGGAGACATCGCGCGAGATCGCTGCGCTGGCGCCCGGGGCGCGCTTCATCGAGCACTGGAAGGAGGGGGCCGAACGGGACGCGGCGCGGGCCGCCGTGCGCGAGTTTCTGCGCGAACACACGCCGGACTGAGTCATCCAGAGGAGTCCTCCATGAGTGAAGTCAAAACCGCGGCGTTCGTCGGTCTGGGCGTCATGGGTTACCCGATGGCAGGCCATCTGAGCCGTGCCGGCTATCGGGTGCGCGTTTACAACCGCACCGCCGCCCGGGCGGCGGCCTGGTGCGACGAGCACGGCGGTGCGTCCGCGGCGACGCCGAAGGATGCCGCCGACGGTGCGGATGTGGTATTCGTCTGCGTCGGCAACGACGACGACGTGCGCGCCGTGGTGCTCGGCGACGACGGCGTGCTCGCCGGTCTCGGTTCGGGCAGCGTGCTCGTCGACCACACCACCGCATCTGCCGAGCTGGCGCGGGAGCTCGATGGGGCGGCGACGGCCGTGGGCTGCAGTTTTCTGGACGCGCCGGTGTCCGGGGGCCAGGCGGGGGCCGAGAAGGGCGCGCTGACGGTGATGGTTGGGGGGGATCCGGCAGCGTTCGAGCGGATTCGGCCGGTGCTCGACAGCTACGCCCGATCGGTTCGGCTGATGGGCCCCGCCGGGTCCGGTCAGCTGACCAAGATGGTGAACCAGATCTGCATCGCCGGTGTGCTCCAGGGGCTCGCGGAAGGGCTGCACTTCGCCGAACGGGCGGGCCTGGACGTCGAAGACGTGGTGGACGTCATCTCGAAGGGTGCGGCTCAGTCCTGGCAGATGGAGAATCGCTCCTCGAGCATGGCGCGCGGCGAGTTCGAGTTCGGCTTCGCGGTGAACTGGATGCGCAAGGATCTGGATATCGCGCTGCGCACTGCCCGCGCGGTCCAGGCACGACTGCCGCTGACCGCGCTGGTGGATCAGTTCTACGGCGACGTCCAGAGCTACGGCGGCGGCCGCTGGGACACCTCCAGCCTGATTGAGCGCCTGCGGCGGTAGACTGGTGCGGCGTTGAGTAGTTGCGGCGTCAGGTAGACTGTTGTGGCGTAGGTAAACTGTTGCGGAGATGAGGTAAATGGCTGCGGCGTTACGGCTCCAGAAATGAAACGCGGGAACGAATGGCTGGTCCGGCTGGTCTTCGGCGCGATGGTCGGGCTGAGCGTGACGGCGATTGGCGCGACGGAGCGGGTGTCCGACATGGAGCAGATGATGGAAGCGATTCGCCTGGACGCACGGCAGACGGCGCCCTACACCGGCAGCGATCGCATCAGCGATGCGGTGCTCGAGGCGATTCGCGCGGTGCCCCGGGATCGCTTCGTGCCGCCCGGCACCGAGGCATACGCGTACCAGAACCGGCCCCTGCCCATCGGTCACGGCCAGACCATCTCCCAGCCATTCATCGTCGCGTTGATGACCGATCTGCTGGAGGTCGGGCGTGGCGACCGGGTGCTGGAGATCGGCACCGGTTCGGGATACCAGGCGGCCGTCCTCGCCGAGCTCGGCGTGACGGTCTACAGCATCGAGATCGTTCCCGAGCTGGCCGAGGAGGCGGCCGCGCGCCTCGAGTCGCTCGGCTACGATGCGGTGGCGGTGCGCGCCGGCAACGGCCGCTTCGGCTGGCCCGAAGCGGCGCCCTTCGACGCCATCATCGTGACCGCGGTGGGGGAGGCGGTGCCGCCCGCGCTGGTCGAGCAGCTTCGGGAAGGGGGTCGGCTGGTAGTGCCTCTGGGTCCGGAACACGGCGGCCAGATGCTGGTCCAGGCCACCCGGCTGAGCGACGGCAGCCTGCGTGATCGGGACGTGCTGCCGGTGCAGTTCGTGCCCCTCACCGGCGACCGCTGAGCCGCGGCGACGTCGACGAGAATCAACGGTCCAGGGGTCGGCCCGGCTGGCTGATCCGGATCCAGGTCTGTCCGTACTCGCGATCAAGACGGTGGGCTTCGAGGCCCAGGCGTCGCGCCTGAGCAGCGATCCAGGAGAACCGGTAGCGTACGGTGCCGCCTTCGTCGCTCTCGTGGCTCTTGCCCACCCACCCCGTGCCGCGATGCTGACGCCGGTACCAGGGACATTCCTTGATGCTGGCGAGCATCACGCCGCGCGGGGCCGTGGCGGCGAACTGCTCGAGCATGGTGATCACCTGGGCCGGGCTGGTGTGAGTCCAGATGGAACGCGCGATCACGTAGTCGAACTCGATTCCGAACACGGCGAAGTCGAAGCGGTCGTTGTGGTCGAAGCGCGGTTGCTTGGCGGCGATCACGGGCGCGGTGACGATGCGCTCGCAGCCGGCCTGGAGCATCGCCCGGTTCGGCTCGATGCCGAAGTAGCACCCCGGGTCGAGGAAGCGGATCAGCCAGTAGCCGGCGCGCAGGGCGCCGCAGCCGACGTCGAGAACCCGCGAGTCACCGTTCAGCCCGTTGCGCAGCAGGATCGACAGCTGGTTGCGTCCGACGGTGGCGAATTTGCGGATCGGTCCGCCGAGGAAGACGCCGTCGGCCTGCAGCGCCTCGGCTCGCTGCTGCAGGCTGAGGCCGGTGCTGTTCGCCGGGTTCGCGCCGACGCCGGTCACTTCCTCTTCACGCTGGCGCGGATGCCGGCGACGTAGCGGACCACCTGTTCGTAGGCCACGATCGTCTTCATGGTGGCCGCCGCGGAACGCGGCTTGCGACGCAGGCCGTCGTCGCCCCGGGACCAGTCGGCCACGGTGTTGCTGCGGGCGAGATCGTGCATGATCCGGAACAGTTCGGCCATGACCTCGAGTTTGGCCCGGAGCAGACCCTGCTCGAGGGCCTTGTCGTAGCGCTTGGGCGACGCCGTGCGGCTCTTCGGCAGCAGCTGTTCGATGTGATCGGCGGCCCGATCGATGACGATCGCACGGACTTCGCGCTTGTATCGCGTCAGGGCTTTGGGCTGGGTGCTTTTCAGTGCGATGAAGTTCGACATGAATCTGGCGCTCGAATTGGCGCAAAGTTTACAGAAAAACTGCCTGAAAGTCAGCTAGTTAGGCCAGGTCTCTAAAGCTGGCGGAAGGGCTCCGTTCAGCTCCGGGGGGGTCGCGGCCAGAGCACGGGCGTTCTGGCCTTGTAGTCCTGGTAGGCCGGATCGTCGCCCCACTTGCGGTTGGCCCGGGATTCCAGCAGCGGAATTCCGCTGATCCGGGTCAGCAGCACGTAGACAAACACCGGCGAGATCAGGGTTGCCAGCTGCCAGCCCTGCAGGGCCGGATAGGCGATCACCGCGATGCCCAGCCAGAGCAGAATCTCGCCGGCGTAGTTGGGATGCCGCGACCAGGCCCACAGGCCGCTGGAGATGAAGCGGTCGGCGTTGTCCGGATCGGCTTTGAACGCGGATTTCTGGGCGTCCGCGATCACTTCCATGGCGAACCCGGCCAGCCACAGCAGGCTGCCGATGAGAGCGAACGCATCGAGGGGCAGTGCCGCCGTGGCGCTGATGGCGGTGAGCGCGCAGGCCGCGGTGAACAGCACCCACAGTCCCTGCAGGGTCCACGCCATGAGAAAGCGCGGAAACGACTGCTTCATCTCGTCGAAGCGCGCGTCGCGTCCTGAGCGGCGTACGCGCAGGAACAGAAAGCTGCCGAGGCGCAGGGCCCAGACGATTACCATGACCCCGAGCACGACACCGCGCGCGTCCACCGACGGGGTGAGCAGCAGGGCAACGAGGGTCAGTGTCACGTAGCAGGTACTGCCGGTGAGATCGAAGTAGTGTTCGGTGCGGGCCAGGTAGGATGGCACGAACACCAGCCAGTTGATCACGAACGACAGCAGCGCGCACAGGGCGAATACGGGAACGCCGAAGGCCCGCTGGCCGGCGCTCGATCCCGCGACAGCCACGAGTGCGGCCACGACGAGAATGATCGGCAGGGCCGCGATGGCCTGGCGTTCGGATTTCTTCACCTGATCAGACCTCCTGAGCGTCCAGATACTTTTCTGCATCCAGGGCCGCCATGCAACCGAATCCGGCCGAGGTGATGGCCTGACGGTAGACGTGGTCGGCAACGTCACCGGCCGCGAACACGCCGGGCACGCTGGTCGCAGTGGCGTTTCCGTCGAGACCACTGCGGGTGATGATGTAGCCGCCTTTCATATCGAGCTGTCCCGCGAAGATCTGCGTGTTGGGCTGGTGGCCGATGGCGATGAACACGCCGGTGACGTCGAGTTCCCGGGTGGTCGGCCCCTGGGTGGCGCGCAGCCGTGCACCGTTCACCCCCTGATCGTCGCCGAGGACCTCGTCCAGGGTGTGGTTCCACACCGGTTCGATGTTGTCCCGGGCGAACACGCGATCCTGAAGGATCTTCTCCGCCCGCAGCTCGTCGCGCCGGTGCACCAGGTACACCTTGCTGCACAGGTTCGACAGGTACAGGGCTTCCTCCACCGCGGTGTTGCCACCGCCGATCACGGCGACGGCCTGATTGCGGTAGAAGAACCCGTCACAGGTGGCGCAGGCGCTGACGCCGCGCCCCTTGAAGGCTTCCTCGGAGGGCAGTCCCAGGTACTTGGCCGACGCCCCGGTGGCAATGATCAACGCGTCGCAGGTGTAGCTGGTGGCGTCGCCGGTGAGCTTGAACGGCGGTGCAGCCAGGTCCACGGCGGTGACGTAGTCGTTGACGATCGAGGCGTCGAATCGAGCGACGTGCTCGGCCATCTGCAGCATCAGCTCCGGACCCTGCAGCTCGGCGTGGCCGCCGGGCCAGTTCTCCACCTCGGTGGTCGTGGTGAGCTGGCCCCCGACCTCCACGCCGGTGATCAGGACCGGCTTGAGATTGGCGCGCGCCGCGTACAGCGCCGCCGTGTAGCCTGCCGGCCCTGAGCCGAGGACGATGAGGCGATGGTGCTGGTGTGCCACGACGAGGCTCCCGTGCGAAAAAGCCCGGCATTGTACCCGCCATTCCGGGGCGGTTGAACGCGTTTGGCAAGAACGATTGGGAAGTTGCTAGTGGGCCGCTTTTACCAAGCGGCCCACTAGTAGCCGATCCGGACGATCGCCGGACCGTCGCTCAGTAGGTGTACTCCGGTGCGGGGCCCAGGTCCCACAGCACTACGGTGGCGCCGAGCAGGGCGACGAAGGACACCAGAGCCACCGCGAACACCGCGCTGGCGTAGAGAAAGCCGCGTTCCGGAGGAACCGCCATGACGACGCTGGTGCCGCGGTAGAGCAGGTAGATGCAGTAGCAGGCCACCAGACAGCCGACCATGATGTCGAGCCAGAGAATCGGCATCAGTCCCAGCACGCCGGCGAGAAAGAACGGCGAGGCGGTGTAGCTGATCAGGGCAACGCCGTGGGCGAAGTCCGTTTCGGTGCCGTAGGAAACGGCCATCCAGCGCACCATGAAGCCGAGGAACACGACTCCGGCGACCATGGCGAGAAAGAACAGCGCGCACATCGGCAGCGCGCTGGCCGGCGTCAGGCGCATGACCTCGTCGGAGACGCTCCAGCCCACGCGGGTCACCCCGTAGTACCAGCACAGCGCTGGAATCAGCGCGTACGGGATCGTGTGCAAACCGAGGATCGCGGCCAGTCCGGGCGCATCTTCGCTGATGCTGCGCCAGCCGGGGCCGGGCGCAAAGGTGACCAGGATGCCGTTCAGCAGCGTTCTCATGAATCGTCTCCGGATGAATCGTCGAGGATGTCGAAGCCGTGGCGGTCCAGCTCCTCGAACTGATCGTGGTTCACCGCCCAGAGGAACAGGGCGCCGGCTATGCCAATCAGCAGCAGGGAGATGGGAATGAGCAGCAGCAGGATGGCCATCAGTCTGCTCCGGCGCGGCCGAGCAGTCGCGCGGCGTTGCTCATGACCAGCACGGAGCTGCTCGCCATCCCCAGCGCGGCGAGCCACGGCGGCATCAGGCCGAGGGCGGCAATCGGCACGGCGGTCAGGTTGTAGGTGAGGGCCCAGAACAGGTTCTGCCGCACGATGCGTCGGGCGCGACGGCCGATGTGGACCAGATCCACCAGCGCGCCCAGGCGCCGGCTCAGGAGCAGCACGTCGGCTTTGGATTTGACCAGATCGCTGCTCTCCAGCACCGTGGCGGAGACGTCGGCGGCGGCCAGCGCCGGTACATCGTTGATGCCGTCGCCCACCACCAGCACGCGGCGGCCGCGCTGCTGCAGCGCGCGGGTGATTTCGAGCTTGGTTTCCGGCGACTGGCGCGCGGCGAAGTCGATGCCGAGTTCGCTGGCAAGCTCCGCGCAGCGTTCGACCGCGTCACCGCTGATCATCGTGACCTCGAGACCGGCGGCCTGCAGGCCCCGGATGGCGGCGGCGGCATCGGCACGCACCGGATCGGCGATGTCGAACCGAGCCACCGGGACGTCGTCGACGGTGAGGAACACGGCGCGGGCGTCTTCCTCCGGAGCGCCGCAGAATGCGGCATGTCCCACCTTGAGCCGGGTATCGCCGAAGCGCCCCGAGACGCCGGCCCCTGGGATCACGGTGACATCGCTCAGGGCGCCGGGTTCGGCGTCAGGACAGGCCCGCGCGAAGGCGCGTGCGAGAGGGTGGTTGGCGTGCCGTTCCAGGGCGGCGGTCAGGGCGAGCAGGCGGTCGTGGCTCAATGCGCTGGCGGCGAGCCAGGTGACACCGTCGAGCTGCGGGTCCGGGGCGGTGAGGGTGCCGGTCTTGTCGACGATTGCGGCATCGACGCTGGCTATCTGCTCCAGGGCGTCGCTGCGGGTCAGCACCGCGCCGTTCTGACGCAGCCGGGTCAATGCCGCCGTGACGGCCGCCGGCGTTGCCAGGGACAGGGCGCACGGACAGCTCACCACCAGCACGGTCAGCGCGGCGACGAAGGCGCGTTCCGGATCCACCAGCTGCCAGGCGAGCCAGGTCACGGCCGCGAGGGCGAGTACCGCGGGGACGAAGCGCGCGGCGATCCGGTCGGCGAGCCGGGCCAGGGGCGCTTTGCCCGCCTGGGCGCGGGCGGCAAGCTCGGCGATTCCGGCCATGCGGGTCGCATCGGCGGTAGCCGTGGTGCGCAGTTCGAACCCGGCACCCTGGTTCAGAGTGCCGGCGAATACCGCCTCTCCGGCCAGCCGGCGGACCCAGGTCGACTCGCCGGTGAGCGCCGATTCGTCCAGGGTCGCGGTGCCGCGCACCACGGTTCCGTCCAGTGGAACCCGGTTGCCCTGTTCCACCCAGACCAGACTGCCCGGCTCGATCTGCGCCAGATTCCGCGGACGGGTGCTGCCGGCGGCGTCGCGTACCAGGGCCTGCTCCGGCAGGTTGCCGAGAGAGGCATTGGCGTCTTCGAAGCGCGCCTTCAAGCGATCATCGACGTAGCGCGCAGCGAGGAGCAGGAACGTGAACATCACCACCGAGTCGTAGTAGACCTCACCGGCGCCGCTCAGTGTGTGCGCCAGACTCACGGCGAACGCGGCGGCAATGGCCAGGGCAATGGGTACGTCCATGGACAGGCCGGCGCCGCGGCGGCGGTGGCCGAATGCGCTCAGCGCGCTGTGGAAGAACGGCATGGCCGAGTAGGCGACCACGGGAATGCAGAACGCCAGGCTCGCCAGTTCCAGGAGGCGCCGGTAGGCCTCGTCCATGCCGGTGAACGCCCCGGCGTAGAGGGCGATGGCGAACATCATCACCTGCATCATCGCCAGTCCGGCGATCCCCAGCCGTTTCAGCAGGTCGCGCTGACCGGCGCTGCCGCGATCGATGCGCGCCAGGCTCGGCTGGAACCCGGCATCTTCGATGAGCTGCAGCAGAGACACCGGGTCGGTGTCCGACGCGTGCTCGACCAGGACCAGGCGCCGGGCGGGGTTGATGTGGGTCGCAACGATGCCCTTCACGCCCTCGAGATGCCGTTCGATCCGGCCCACGCAGCTGGCGCAGTGCATGTCGCGCACGCTGATGGTGGACACGGTCACGGTTGCTCGCGCCAGCTGGTCTTGGACATGGCCGGCTGCTCCAGGCCGACACCCGGGTCCGCGTTCGAGAACGCCAGGTACAGCGTGAGAATGCCCATCAAAACCGCGGTCAGCGGAATGGCAACCACCAGATAGAGGACGCCGGGTCGGCGTGTCTTCGCGTTCACGGCGCTGGCCCCAGGAAGCTGGTGCGTTCCTCGTCGCAACGTCCGCTGGCGGCTTCGCACACCCGGATGGTGACCGGCATGTTCGACCCGGGCAGTGCGTCGGCCGGCGCGGTGAGCAGCAGAGGCAGGTCGAGCAGCTCTGCCGGTGACAGAACGACCGGCGTGGTCCTCGAGACCGTCAGCGGCACCGTGCTCCGGGCTTCGAGGGTCAGCGTGATCGATCGCTGGGTCTTGTTCAGCACGCGCAGTCGGTACTGGTTTGCGATGCCGTCGCCGGCAACGCGCTGGTAGAGGTCGCCGCGTTCGCGCAGCACGTCGACCTCGACGTCGCTGCGCACCAGCACCGCATACCCGAATGCCAGGCACATGACGAGCAGGGCGATGCCATAGCCGACGCTGCGCCCGCGCAGCCAGTGGCTGCGGCCGCCGGCCAGCTCGTTCTCGGTGGTGTAGCGGATCAGTCCCTGGGCGTAGCCCATGCGGTCCATGACCTGGTTGCAGGCATCGATGCAGTGGGCACAGCCGATGCACTCGTACTGCAGACCATTGCGGATGTCGATGCCGGTGGGACAGACCTGCACGCACATGGTGCAGTCGATGCAGTCGCCCAGGGCTTCAGGTTTCGCGCCACGCTTGCGGGCGCCGCGCGGTTCTCCGCGAGCGGCGTCATAGGACACGATCAGGGTGTCGCGGTCGAACATGGCCGACTGAAAGCGCGCGTAGGGACACATGTAGATGCACACCTGCTCGCGCATCCAGCCGGCGTTGCCGTAGGTGGCGGCGGTGAAGAACAGGACCCAGAAGATCGCCCACGGGGTGGCGTCCAGCGTGATCAGATCGGGCGCCAGCTCGCGGATCGGTGTGAAGTAGCCGACGAACGTCAGGCCGGTCAGCAGCGCCACGGTGAGCCACATGCCGTGCTTGAGGAAGCGACGTCCCACCTTGCGCAGGCTGAGCGGCGCCTGGTCGAGACGGATGCGCTGGTGCCGCTCGCCTTCGGCGAACTGTTCGATCCACATGAAGATGGCGGTCCAGACGGTCTGCGGGCAGGTGTAGCCGCACCAGATCCGCCCCACCAGCGTGGTGAAGGTGAACAGCGCGAAGGCGGCAATGATCAGCAGCCACCCCAGGAGCCAGAAGTCCTGCGGCCAGAACGTCACGCCGAAAATATGGAATTGTCTCGCCGGCAGATCGAACAGCACCGCCTGGCGTTCGCCCCACTGCAGCCAGGGCACGAGGAAGTAGCCGGCCAGCAGCGGCCAGCCGGTGAAGAAGCGCAGGCGCTGGAAGAACCCGCCGACGAAGCGCGTGTAGATCTTCTCGCGCCGCTGGTACAGATCGCGCTCGCCGAACCCCTCCAGGCGGATCGGCTGTTCCTCCGGCGTTCCGGGCGGCGCTGCGGGTGGCGGTCCGTTCACGCTCGATCTCACTCCGACTGCGGAGCTGACAGCGACGTTACGTAGCCGCTGAGCACGTGGATCTTGTCGGCGTCGAGGATGTCGGTGAATGCCGGCATGCGGCCGTTGCGGCCCACGCGCAGGGTTTCAGAGATCTTCTCGGCGGTGCCGCCGTAGAGCCAGATGTCGTTGTTCAGGGCCGGCGCTCCGAGCATCGGATTGCCGGCGCCCTCGACGCCGTGACAGGCGACGCAGAACGTCTGATAGCCGGTGGCGCCGCGGGCGGCAGCGGCGGTGTCGTGCTCCTTCCCGGCCAGGGCCAGCACGTGCTGGGTCACGTCTTGCACGCCGTCGTCACCGAGGGCCGCCTGCCAGGACGGCATCACCGCCTGTCGACCCTGGTTGAGCGCAGTCTTGACGTTGGCGAATCCTGCGCCCCAGATCCACTCGTCGTCCGTGAGGTTGGGGAATCCCGACGCGCCGCGACCGTTGACCCCGTGGCAGGTCGAGCAGTTGTTCAGAAACAGCCGTCGTCCCACCTGCATGGCCTGGCGGTTCTGGTGCAGGGCCGACTCGTCGAGGGCCGCCAGCTCGGCATAGAGCGGAGCGAAGCGGGCATCGTGAGCGGCCTGCTCGCGCTGCAGCGCGGTCGCCGAAGTCCAGTCACCGGCGCCCGCGAAGTTGCCGAGCCCCGGGTACCAGGCGAGATAGCCGAGGCCGAAGACGATGCTCAGCACGAACATCCACACCCACCACATCGGCAGCGGGTTGTCGTACTCCTGGATGCCGTCGAAGTCGTGGCCGGTGGTGGCGTCGCTGCTGGTCTTGCGGTTGCCGAACAGCAGCGCCAGGAAAAAACCCAGGCTGCCCAGCGCGCCGATGACTACGAACCAGTTCCAGGCGCTGCTCATCGTCGATCTCCACGGCGGTCCTTCTCATCTGCGGCTTCGTCCTCCATCGGCATGCGGCCGTAGGACTCCAGGCGCCCGCGGCGACCTGGCCAGTACACCCACACCACAAGGCCGAGAAAGCTCACGGTGACCGCCAGCAGGGAGAACTCCGCGGCGCTCATCGCCCGGCTCCGGTGTAGTTGCGCATGTCCTGTCCCAGGCTCTGCAGATAGGCCACGAGGGCGTCTGCTTCCGAACGGCCGGCCACAGCGCCCTGGGCGGCCTCGATCTGCTCGTCGCCGTAGGGCACGCCCAAAGTGCGCAGGACTTCCATCTTGCGGCCGGTGAGCTCGCCGTCGAGGGAACGTTCGAACAGCCACGGGTAGCCGGGCATGTTGGAGTTGGGCACGACCGAGCGGGGGTTCTCCAGGTGCACCCGGTGCCAGTCGTCGCTGTAGCGACCACCGACCCGCGCCAGGTCCGGTCCGGTGCGCTTCGACCCCCACAGGAACGGGCGCTCGTAGGCATCTTCGCCGGCGACGGAGTAATGGCCGTAGCGCTGGGTCTCGAACTGCAGGGTACGCACCATCTGGGTGTGGCAGACGTGGCAGCCTTCGCGGATGTAGATGTCGCGCCCCTCGAGCTCCAGCGCGGCCAGCGGTTCCAGGCCGTCGATGGGCTCGACGCTGGCTTTCTCGAACACCAGCGGCAGGATCTCCACCGCCCCGCCGAAGCTGACGGCGATGAGAATCAGCACGATCATCACGCCGACGCGCTTTTCGATGAGTTCGTGATTCATGCGCCGCCTCCCGCCGCGGTGACCAGGGGCGTTGCCGGTGCCGGAGCCTCCGCGCGGCTCTCACCGCGCACCGTGCGCCAGACGTTGTAGGCCATGATCAGCATGCCGGCGAGGAAGATGCTGCCGCCGATGAAGCGCACGTAGTGACCGGGGTAGCTGGCCTCCACCGCTTCGACGAAGGAATAGGTCAGGTTGCCGTCGACGGTGGTGGCGCGCCACATCAGACCCTGCAGGAGGCCGTTGACCCACATCGACGCGATGTACAGGACGGTGCCGAGGGTGGACATCCAGAAGTGCACGTTGATCAATTGGACGCTGTACATCTCACCGGGCCTGCGGCCGAACAGCGACGGGATCAGATGGTACATGGCGCCGATGCTGATCATGGCCACCCAGCCGAGCGCGCCGGAGTGGACGTGACCGATGGTCCAGTCGGTGGCGTGGGACAGGGAGTTCACGGTCTTGATCGACATCATCGGCCCCTCGAAGGTGCTCATGCCGTAGAACGACAGCGACACGATGAGGAACTTGAGGATCGGGTCGGTGCGCAGTTTGTCCCAGGCGCCGGACAGGGTCATGATGCCGTTGATCATGCCGCCCCAGGAGGGTGCCAGCAGCACCAGGGACATCACCATGCCGAGGCTCTGGGCCCAGTCCGGCAGCGACGTGTAGTGCAGGTGGTGGGGGCCGGCCCAGACGTAGATGGCGATCAGCGCCCAGAAGTGGACGATGGACAGGCGGTAGGAGTAGATCGGCCGCTCCGCCTGCTTCGGCACGAAGTAGTACATGATTCCGAGGAAGCCGGCGGTGAGGTAGAAACCCACGGCGTTGTGTCCGTACCACCACTGCATCATGGCGTCCACGGATCCTGCGTAGATCGAGTAGCTCTTGAAGGCCGACACCGGGAGCGCCAGGCTGTTGAATACGTGCAGCACCGCCACGCCGATGATCAGCGCGCCGAAGAACCAGTTTGCTACGAAGATGTGGCTGACCCGACGTTTGCCGATCGTGCCGAAGAAGACGATGCCGAAGGCGACCCAGACCAGGGTGATGAGGATGTCGATGGGCCACTCGAGCTCGGCGTACTCCTTGGTGCTGGTCAGTCCCAGCGGCAGGGTGATGGCTGCGGCGACGATCACCGTCTGCCAGCCCCAGAACACGAACCAGGCAAGGGAGTCCGATATCAATCGGACCTTGGACGTGCGTTGCACGACGTACAGGGCGGAGGCCATGAGCGCGCAGCCGCCGAAGGCGAAGATCACCGCGTTGGTGTGCAGCGGCCGCAACCGCCCGAAGGACAGCCAGGGGGTGTCGAAATTGAGCGCCGGCCACGCGAGCTGGCCGGCGAGCAGCACGCCCACGGCCATGCCGACAATGCCCCACACCACCGTCATGATGGCGAAATAGCGCACGACCCGCAGGTTGTAGGGAGATGCCCCGGTGACGTTCGCTCCTGCTTCCACGTTCGCTCCTGCTTCAGTCCTGCTTCAGTCCATGGTCGGGCGGGATGACAGACCACTCCGCTGCCCCGTATCGAGCCCGCGGCAAGCCTAGGGACGCGCCCCGCTGCGGACCATGCGTAGTTCCCGAAATGCGCCCTCAGAGCCGCTGCACGAAGGCGCGCAGGCGCTGGCTCACAAGGGGCTTGCGGAACACCGCGTCGACGCCGCAGGTACGTGCCGCGACCACGGTGCTGTGATCGTTGCGGCTGGTCAGCAGCGCGAATCGGGTTTCGGGGTGCCCGGGCTTGAAGGCCCGGAAGAGTTCCAGGCCGGACGTGTCCGGCAGTTCGGCCTCGCACACCACGCAGTCGATCAGCGCGGCGCGGTTTTCGGCGAGGTCAGCGCCCTCGCCGGTGCCGCTGAGGTTCTCGGCCGCCTCGAGAAAGGCCTGGCCGGTGCCGAACCCGGTCACGTCGTGACCGTTCAGGCTGAGCAGCGTGACCAGGCTGTCACGCACTGCCGGATCACCGTCGATGACGCAGACCCGGATGCGTGGTTCGATGGTTTGAATGGGCTGGCCCTCCGACGCTCGCAGGGCGCAGACTACGGTCGCGGCGAGGGACAACGGAATACGAACTTCCCCTGAGGAGGGGCGCGCTCAGCCGGGTCCGGCACGCTCCAGGGTCAGCTTCATCCGCACCAGGTCGGCCAGTGATCTCGATCCGGTCTTCTGCATCACCTGGCTGCGATGGATCTCGACGGTGCGTTCGCTGATGCCGAGATCGATGGCGACCACCTTGTTCGCCTGGCCGTCGGCGACCCGCTCGAACACTTCGTGCTCGCGCGGGGTGAGGGTGGCCACCCGGCTGCGGATGGTTTCGAGATCGGCGGCCTCGGCGCGCCGGCCGGCCTCCACGCCCAGCGCCTCGTGCACGCGGTCGAGCAGCTCCTGGTCGCGGAACGGTTTGCGGATGAAGTCCACGGCGCCGCGCTTCATTGCCTCCACGGCCATGGGAATGTCGCCGTGGCCGGTGATGAACACCACCGGCAGCGCGGAGTTCATCTCAACCAGCCGCTGCTGCAGCTCGAGACCGCTCATGCCCGGCATACGGATGTCGAGGACCAGGCAGCCCCGCCGCGAATTGTCGTAAGCGTCCAGAAACGCCTGGGCCGAAGGATACGTCTCGAAGGGTACGTCTACGGTGTCGAGCAGCATGCCGATGGCGTCGCGCACCGGCTCGTCGTCGTCCACCACGAACACGGTGGGAGTTCCGTCAGACGGGGTCGCCTCAGGCATCGCTGCTTCGCGGGGCGGCCGGCAGCGTGAAGCAGAAGGTTGCGCCGACGTCGTCGTTGTTGCGGAATCCGAACTCGCCACCGTGCTCGGCGATGATCGTCCGGCAGATCGAGAGACCCATGCCCATGCCATCTTTCTTCGTGGTGTGGAACGGCTTGAATAGCAGCTTTACCTGGTCTTCGGCAACCCCGGGCCCCTGGTCGGACACGGCGACTTCGACCCGCTGCCCGGAAACCCCTCGTGACGTGATCGCCAGTGCATTGCCGTCACGGCAGTCGATCTCCTGCATGGCGTCGATGGCGTTGCGTACCAGGTTCAGGGCCACCTGCTGGATCTGTATGGGGTCGCAGAACACCGCCGGCAGGCCGTCCGCCAGATCGAAGGTGATGGCCACGTCGTGAATGCGCGCGTCTCCCTCTGCCAGCTTCACCAGCTCCTTGAGCAGCTGATTGATGTCGAGCAGTTCCCGCTGCCCCTCCTGGGCACGGGCGAAGCGCTGGATGCGCTCGATGATGGCGCCGGCGCGCAGGCTCTGGGTGTTGAGCTTCTCCAGGGCGGCCGCCAGCTTGTCCAGGTCGGGGTCGCCGCGCTGGATCAGCTTCAGGCTCGACTGGGCGTACATGGCGATGGCGGTCAGCGGCTGGTTGATCTCGTGGGCGATACTCGCCGTCATCTCGCCCATCGTCGACAGACGCCCGACGTGGGCCAGCTTCTCGCGCTGCTCGGCCAGCGCCTCACGGGCCGCACGCTGTTCCGACAGGTCGCGGATGATGCCGGCGAAGCGCCTGCGGCCCTGCAGCAGAATCTCGCTGACCGCCAGATAGATCGGAATCCGCCGTCCGCTTGCGTGCTCGGCCTCGAGTTCGCGGCCGATGCCGATGATGCGTTTCTCGCCGGTGGTCATGTAGCGCTGCATGTAGCTGTCGTGACGGCTGCGGTGAGGCTCGGGCATGAGCAGGGTGATCGGCCTGCCGACTACGGCGTCGGCGCTGTAGCCGAACAGCCTCGAGGCGGCCCCGTTGAACGTCTCGATCAGGCCGCTGTCGTCGATCATGATGATCGCGTCGACGGCGGTGTCGAGCAGCGCCTGATTCTCGGCCTCGCGCCGGGTCTGCTCGGTGACGTCGACCAGAATGCCGAGCAGTCGGACGGGTGCGGTCTCGCTCTCCAGCAGCGGCTGGCAGATGATGTCGAAGTAGCGGCCGTCGCCGTTCGGCGTGACGAGATCGGCACTCACGGTGAGCGGCGCGTCGTGGCGATCGAAGCGTCGCCAGGCCTGCTCGAAGCGGTTCCGGTCGAGGCCGGGAAACGCGTCCAGCCAGAGGCTGCCGACGCGGCCCGGTAGCAGCGCTTCGAAGGCCGCGTTGGTGTTGTCGATGCGACCGTCGCGGCCTGCGGTGAACACCGGAAACGGCAGGGCATAGGTCTCCGGCAGCTGCATCATGCCGGATTGTGCCGGAAGTGCTCATAGAGCTTCATGTAGGTGATGCCCGGCGTCAGCGCCCAGCGCCAGGCGAGTTCCGTGGCCGTGTCGCATTCCGTGTCGAACTCCGCGACCGTCGCCACCAGGCAGTCCAGCCAGCGATCGTAGTGTTCGGCGCCGATCCCGAGGTGGCAATGCAGTCGAGCGATGCGTTCGAGTTCGCTCGAGGGTTCGTTGGTCACGTAGAAGCCTGCCAGGTGGAAGAACGATTTGCGCAGCATGACCACCTGCCGCGCCATGTTGGTGTTTGCGAACAGCGCTTCGATGTCCCGGTCGGCGAGAAAGCGTCGATAGAATCCGGCAAAGAACGGATCCGAGCCGGCATCGACCGCGATGTCGTCGCCGAACAGGCGCCGGTAGCTCGAGTCGAACAGCGGGTTGTTCATGGCATCGCCTCCCGCTGGATGGATGCCTAGCCGGTTCCGCCGGCAGTGCCGATGTTTGCGTTGCGCCGCCGGTTCGAGCGCTGCCCCTGCCAGTCCCGGCGGACCACGGCGACGAAAGGCGCCCACAGCATCTCAAGAGCGGAGGAGGCCGCCTCGGACTGTCGCGACAGCACCTCGATGCTCTCATCTACGCCTTCGCCGAGATGGCCCAGACGGCGCTGGCAGTGCTCGCCCAGAACCTCGACGAAGCGTCCCTGGGCGGAGCCGTCGAGCAGCTTGCCGAAGGTCGCGACGTTGTCTTCGACCAGGTAGCGCGCCTGGCGCGCATACAGATCGCCGAGCTGGGCCATGGTTTCCCAGGCGACACCGAGCTGCGCGACCACTTCCCGGGAAGCGAGCAGCTCCGCGCCGACCACCTCCTCCCGGGCCAGGGCAGAGCCTCGGTCGAAGGATTTGGCCAGGGACTCCGCGTCCTCGGCGAGCCGGTCGAGATCCGCGCGCAGCACGGAGAACCCGTCAGGGGTGTCGTTTAGTTGGTCGCTCATTTCAGATCCTTGGGCAAGCGAACGGTGACAACGTCGGCGGGCGCGCCGTGGAGCACCGCGTTGGCGGTGGAGCCGAGCAGACGCCGCAGGCCTTCCTGGCCGTGGGAACCGATGACGATCAGGTCCACGCCGCGCTGCTCGGCCAGCTCGTGGATCCGGTCGGCGGCGCGGCCGAGGAGCACGAAGCGATGGTCGGCATCGATGCCGAAGGGTTCGCAGAGTTCGCCGAGCCGCGTAGCGGCCACGTCGAGGGCGCCCTGCTCCAGGGAACGACTCATCGTGCCCTTGAAGGTCGGGTCGAAGCTGTACTGGACGTACTGGGGCTCCACCACGTGGATCACGCTGAGCGCGTCGATCGCGGCGACGAAGGAACGTGCCCGCTCGAGCACGTAGGCCGCCGGTTGCGCCGTCAGATCGATGGCCACGAGAACGTTTCTGTACACGGTCGAGCTACCTCGTTACCTGATGCCGCCGCTTCGGGTCAGCGCGCATCCTACTCCACGACGCCAGCATCGCCCAGGCGGGCGCGCATTTCCATATGATCATGCGGTCAGCGCACTAGGTGGATACCGAAGCGCGACGCCGGGTACTCCCGACTCGGCGACGGGGCGGGGTGGGGGTACATTCGCGCCAGGGTCGGTTCCTTCAGCTCCGCGAAACCGCTGGTCCGACGAACACCAACCGAACAGGAGCGAACATGGCATATCAGCACGTCTTGGCAGCCATCGATCTCAGCGATGAGGCGCGGCAGGTGCTGGAGCGGGCACGCCGGATTGCGGACGAACACAAGGCAAAGCTCTCGGTCTGTACGGTGGTGAAACCGTTGACCCACGTATACGGAGGGCTCGACATGATGGCCTACACCCAGGCCAGCGTCAGCTTCGAAGAGCAGGCAGTGGAGCAGGCGCGCATTCAGGTCGAGACCGAAGCCACCAAGGTCAAAGTGAAGGCAGACAACGTGCACGTCAGCATCGGCGCGCCGGCCAGTCAGGTCGTGGAGACCGCCCGCGCGCTCGGCGCCGATCTGATCGTCACCGGTTCCCACGGCAAGCACGGGCTCGGTCTGCTGCTCGGCTCCACGGCCAACGGCATCCTGCACCAGTCCACCTGCGACGTCCTGACCGTGCGGATCCGTTCCGAGGAGGCGCCATGACGGTTGCCTATCAGCGCATTCTCATCGCGGTCGACGCGACCGAGGACGCCGACGACGTTCTCGAAGCTGCGACCAACATCGATCCGAAGGGCAACGAGGGATTCCACGTGGTCACGGTTATTCCGCCGATCATGGATGGTGTCAGTGGTATGGGCGGCGCTTCGTTCGCGGCGTCGTGGCCGCTGCAGGACATGGAAGCGAGCATCACCAAGGACATCAGCGACGGCGTGCGCGAGCGGGTCGCGCGGTTCGGCATCGCTCCTGATCGGGTCGCAGTCCGCTTCGGCCGTCCGGCAGCGGAGATCCACGCTCAGGCAGAGGAGCTCAATGCCGATCTGATCGTGATCGGTTCTCATGGCCGACGGGGCTTCTCGAGGGTTATCCTCGGATCCACCGCTACTGGAGTACTACACGGAGCCCCATGCGACGTGCTGACGGTACACATCAACGATTGAGTCGCGCCCGCGGGCGCTGGGCGGCGCTCGCTCTGTGTCTCGCCGGGCTGACGGTCGGCCTGGGGGCGGCTTCCGAACCGGCGGAGCAACCCGGCGGCCGCGGCCAGGTCTGGGTGGTGGACCTCGATGGTCCGGTCGGGCCGGCTTCCGTCGATCTGATCATCCGCTCCATCGACGACGCCGAGGAGGTCGGTGCCCGTGCTCTGGTCATCCGGATGGATACGCCCGGCGGCCTCGACAAATCCATGCGTGACCTGGTCAAGCGCATTCTCGCCGCCGACGTGCCGGTGATCACCTTCGTCGCCCCGGACGGGGCGCGGGCGGCAAGCGCCGGCACCTACATCGCCTACGCCAGCCACATCGTCGCCATGGCGCCGGCAACGAACATCGGCTCGTCGACGCCGGTGAGCATTGCGCCGGGCCCCGGCATGCCCACGCCCGGCGCCCCGGCAGGCTCCCCCGCAGCCCCGGAGGATTCCGGAGACGCGGCCGGCAGCGAAGGCGAGGACGCCGGTCGGGCCACGCCGGCCTCGACGGATGCCATGACCCGCAAGGTCATCAACGATGCCGTTGCGTATCTGCAGGGCCTGGCCGAGCTGCGCGGCCGCAACATCGAGTGGGCCGAGGAAACGGTGCGCTACGGTGCCAACCTGCGCGCGTCCGAAGCCCTGGAGCAGAACGTCATCGATCTGATCGCCTCGGACCTGCGCAGTCTGCTCGAGCAGGTCGATGGCCGGTCGGTGACATTGAACACCCGCACCGTCACGCTCGCCGTGGCCGATGCCGGGTTGCGCGTGGTCGAGTCCGACTGGCGCCACGAGCTGCTGACCATCATCACCGACCCGAGCATCGCCTATGGCCTGCTGATCTTCGGCATCTACGGGCTGATCCTCGAGTTCTACAACCCGGGCATGGTGTTCCCGTCGGTCATCGGCATCATCTGCCTGCTGCTCGGCGCCTACGGCCTGCAGATGCTGCCCATCAACTACGCTGGACTCGCCCTGATCGTGGTGGGTATCGGGCTCATGGTGGCGGAGGTCTTCACCCCCTCGCTCGGGATCCTGGGTGTCGCCGGGGTGGTCGCGTTCGTGATCGGCTCGGTGATCCTCATGGACACCGAGGCGCCCGGCTACCAGGTGCCGTTCCTGGTGATCGGGGCATTCGCCGCCACCACCGCGGGACTCACCCTGTTCACCGTCGGCGCGGCGGTTCAGGCGCGCCGACGGCGGGTAGCGACCGGTGTAGAGGCCATGGTCGGCGGCAGCGCCGAGGCGCTGGAGGACTTTACCGGGTCGGGACACGTGTGGGCGTTCGGCGAGCGCTGGAACGCACGGTCCGACGTGCCGGTAAACAGAGGCGATCGGCTCAAGGTAACCGACATCGACGGATTGACGCTCAAGGTAACTGCGGAGTAACGGCTCATGGAGATTTTCTCGACGGTCATCATCGTTCTGATCGCAGGTCTGCTGATCAGCGCTTTCCGGGTGCTGCGCGAGTACGAGCGCGGCGTGGTGTTCATGCTCGGCCGCTTCTACAAGGTCAAGGGTCCGGGTCTGATCATCATCATTCCCATCGTTCAGCAGATGGTGCGCGTAGACCTGCGGACCTTCGTCCTCGATGTGCCGACCCAGGACCTCATCACCCGGGACAACGTTTCCGTGAAGGTCAACGCGGTGCTGTACTTCCGGGTGGTCGACCCGGAGCGGGCCATCATCAACGTCGAGAACTTCATGGAGGCGACCGGCCAGCTCGCCCAGACCACGCTGCGCTCGGTCCTCGGCCAGCACGAGCTCGACGAGCTGCTCGCCGAGCGGGAGAAACTCAACGCCGACATCCAGGAGATCCTCGACAAGCAGACCGACCAGTGGGGCATCAAGGTGTCGAACGTGGAGATCAAGCACGTCGACATCGACGAGAGCATGATCCGCGCCATCGCCAAGCAGGCGGAGGCGGAGCGCGAGCGGCGCGCCAAGGTGATTCACGCTGAAGGCGAGCAGCAGGCGGCGGAGAAGCTGGTGGAGGCGGCCAAGCGCCTGTCCGAGCAGGGCGAAGCCATCCAGCTGCGCTACCTGCAGACGCTCACCGAGATCGCCGGGGAAAAGAGCTCCACCATTGTTTTCCCGCTGCCCATCAATCTGGTGGGGTCGCTGCAGCGGATTCTGGAGGCGAATCAGCCCGACGACCCGACCCGCTGAGCTGACTCAGCGCGCCCGCTTCAACTCAGTTTCAGGAGAGAGCAGGGCAGCCGGTCCATCAGCGAGACCAGCAGCTCCGCGAGGTCCACATCGCTGCGCGCCGGCAGCACCAGCAGGCGCGCGTCCACGGCAACGCAGAGCCGGGCGATGGTGTCTTCCTCCCAGTCCGCAAGCTGACGCGGTGCGGCCTCCTTCGGCAGCTCCTGGCTTGCGGCGTTGGCACCGGGCGGGGCGGCCACGATCAGGCGCAGACCCTCGGCCCGGGCCAGCCGGGCGGCCGTGTCCACAGCGCCGGCGTCACCGGCGAGCACGACCACCGAGGAGCCGGATTCCCAGGGCTCGTTGACGAACAGTACCGGCTTCGGCTGGCGGGCCAGGGTGAGGAACGAGCGTCCGGGTCTGCTGCGCAGGCCGCTGGTGTGCACGCCGCGCGTGACGATCACCGCGTCGCAGTGTTCCGCGGCACGGTAATACTCCTCGGTGACACGACCGCGGGTCACCACGAACTCGGAGTGTCGCGACAACGCCACGCCGGTACCGCCGAGCCGGCTGGCCAGCGTGTCGAAGGCCCTGCGGGCGCGGGCGGCCGCCTGTGCCAGATCCCGCGCAAGCCGCTCGGGGTCCAGCCGCAGCTGCTGTCCGGTCAGCGAGATTTCCTGCAGGCCGGGGAGGCGGGCGGCCGCCAGCAGGTCTTCGTCCTCGACGAACAGCCCGGTGATCTCGAGGGCGGCGCGCGGGTCGAGAACCGCCAGCAGTCGCAGAGCGCGCTCGTTCGGTTCGGCGTTGTCCAGCGCAACCAGCACCCTGAGCTCCCGATCAGTCGCCATCGCGGTCTCTGTGGCTGGTCCGAAGGTGCAGCTCGTGCAGCTGCCGCATCCGTTCCCGGACCGCGGCGTCGAGCTCGGCCGGGTCCGCGGGCGGACCCTCCGGCGGGGCGAACAGCAGCGCCATGGCGTCATCGACGCTGGTCATGGTGTACACGTGAAAGCGACCGGCGCCGGCAGCGTCCACGACGTCCTGGCGCAGCATCAGGTTGTCGACGTTGCTGCGCGGAATGATCACGCCCTGGCTGCCGGTCAGTCCCTGCTCCCGGCAGATGTCGAAGAAGCCTTCGATCTTCTGGTTGACGCCGCCGATCGCCTGAGCGGCTCCGTGCTGGTCCATCGAGCCGGTGAGGGCGATGTCCTGGCGCAGCGGTCGATCGATGATCGCCGAGATCAGCGCACAGACCTCGGCGATGGAGGCGCTGTCGCCTTCGATGCCGCCGTAGGACTGCTCGAACACCAGACTCGCGTGCAGTGACAGCGGCTGCTCCCGGGCGTAGCGCGCGCCGATGAAGTTCGACACGATCATCACCGCTTTCGTGTGCAGCTTGCCGCCGAGCTTTGCCTCGCGCTCGATGTCGATGAGCTCGCCGCGTCCGAGTCGGGCGGTGGCCGTGATCCGTGCGGGCTGGCCGAACACCAGCTTGCCGATCTGTGCCACCGACAGGCCGTTCACCTGGCCCACCCGAGTGCCCGTCGTGTCCACCAGAATGACGCCGCGGGTGATGCTCTCGTGCACCAGCTCGCGGATACGATCGACCCGGTAGGCGCGCTGCAGGACCACGTCGTCGACATGGCGCGCTTCGACGAACTCCGAACCGTCGGCAGCGGCGAGCTGGTCGGCCTCGCGGAGGATGTCTTCCATGTCCTTTACGCGGGCCGACAGACGACGCCGGTCCTCGACCATGCGGCTCGACTGCTCGAGGGCACTGGCGACCGCGGCTGCGCTCAGATGGCGGATCTTCGACGCCTCGACCAGACGCGCCAGGAGACCGGCGTACTCGCGCTGATGCTCGTCGTCCCAGGGGATGTAGTCGTCGAAGTCGGCGACGATCTTGAACAGGTTATCGAAGTCGCTGTCGTACTCGCGCAGCAGGTGATACAGCCTGCGGTCGCCCAGCAGCAAGATCTTCAGGTCGAGGGGCGCGGACTCCGGATCGAGCGACACCGAGTAGGCCATGTTGAGCAACTGACTGACCGACTCGACCCGCACCGAGCGGTCCGAAACCGCGCGCTTCAGAGCCTCCCATGCGAACGGCTTCTGCAGCACCCGATCAGCGTCCAGGACCAGGTAGCCGCCGTTGGCCCGGTGCAGGGCGCCCGGTCGGATCATGTTGAAATCGGTCACCGGAGTTCCGTACTCGAAGCGGTGCTCGAGCTTGCCGACCAGATTGTCGAGGCTGGGGTTGCTCTCGTAGACGACCGGCGCCCCTTCCAGTTCGGCGTTGTCGACGATCAGGTTGACGTGGTACTGGGCGAAGAACTGATCCGCCATGGCGCTGACGCTGCCGGGCGCCAGGGCCGCACCTCCCATCATGCCGGCGTCGCCGCGCTCGAACAGGACGATGCGCTCGGTGTTCTCCAGCAGGCTCGCATGCACGGCGATCACGTGAGCGATGGCTTCGGGATAGATCTGGTAGCGGCTGCGCAGCTTCGCGGCCAGGGAGTCGAGCACCCGGGACGCCGTCTTTCCGGTGAGTTCGCGCTGCTGGCGGATGAGTTCCTCATGGTAGCGGGGGTACTCGCGCAAACGTTCCATCAGCTTGACGTTCATCTGCTCGATGGACTCGCTGATCTCCTGGCGTCTGGCATCGTCCAGGGCCGCGAACTGCGCCTGCTCCATGACTTTGCCGTCGGCCACCGGCGCGAACGCGAACCCGTTCGGCGTCGGCAGCATGGTCAGACCGAGCCTCTCCGCTTCCTGCTGCAGTTCGGTGGTATCTGCAATCTGGCGCTGCTGCAGGCCCTGGCCGAGCTGCTCGGCTTCGCGCCGGTACTCGTCGGAAGCAAGCGCCGCCGGCAGCATCGAGCGTACCCCGCTGATGAACTCGGCCATGTCGTGCTTGAAGCGTCGCCCGATGCCCGCCGGCAGGCGGCAGACCCGCGGGCTGGATACGTCGTCGAAGTTGTTCAGGTAGCACCAGTCAGGAGGCGCTTCCCGTTGCTTCGCGAGATCGACGAGCCGCTCGTGAACGAACTCACGCATGCCGATCTGCGGCGCGCCGAGGGCGTACAGGTTGTAGCCCTCGAAGCGCATGGCCATGGCAAAGCCGAGGGCGTGCTCGGCGCGCTGCTGGCCCAGTCGCGCATCCGCGATCCTGACGTCGGCGGTGGAGGCAAAGCCGAGGCTCTCCGGATCCGCCTGGCGGCGCAGCTGATCCGGCGTCAGCTCCACGGTTCGCGAACCGTGAGCAGATCCCCCGGGAGGCGGCCGATGAGGTCCTCGGCGGTGTTGCCGATCATCAGCTTGGCGAGACCGCCGCGCGCCGCGCTGCCGAGGACCGTGACGGTGGCGGGTAGCCGGTCCGCCAGCTCTGCGACCACGCTGGCGGCACGACCCTCGAGGAGATGCAGCTCCCGGATGCTCACGTCGAGTTCGGCCGCCATGCCGGTGACGCTGCGTTGGCGGGCCGCGCGCATGTCCGACTTGATTCCGGCGAAGTCGCTGGCGACCTGCAGCTCGTTGACCGTCTGTCCGAGATCGGGATACGCACAGACCACGTGCAGATCGACCTGCAGGGCCGCTGCCAGCGCCGCGGCCTGGCGCAGGATCTCGCGGCACAACGCCGCGTGCTCGACGTCGCCGGCGTCAACGGCGGCGAGCACGCTGGTCGGCTGCGCCCATGTTTCGCCTTTGGAGACGAGGACCGGGCAGGGCGCGCGGCGCATCAGCGACCAGTCCAGGGGCGTGTGGAAATAGTCGGCCACAGGATGGTGCCTGGACACCGGCTTGATGAGCAGCTGGGCCGGCCAGTGGGCCGCTGTCTCGACCATGGTCCCGGCGCTGTCCCTGGTCCACTCGACCCGGGCCTCGATGCGGCGCTCGTCGGCATGGGGCCGCAGGGCGCTGTCCAGAGCGGCGCGCTGTCCGGTCAGCACGGCGTCGCGCAGTTCATCACGGGTGGTGGGCGGCATGACGTCTTCCGGCTCCTCCACCACGGCGTCGTAGCAGGTTCGCAGAACCAGGATCCGACCGTCTCTGGCGGTGATCCGCAGCGCCTTGCCGAGGGCGACGTCCAGCCCGTCGCCAGCGTCCTCGGCAACCATCACGCGTTGCAAGCCGTTGCCAGTCATCGCTCGATTCACCCCTGTCCAGGTCGGCTGATCGCAGTATGATCGCCGGAGCGCGTCGGGTCGATCAGTAGGTAGATTCCGTTACGCTGCCGCCGGTGCGCGGTGGAATCTACGCAGTGTCCACGGCCCGGCCGGTACCTACCATGAATACCTTAGTGACGGAGGCGGTCATGAGATCCTTGAAGAACATCCTCGTCGTGCTCGGCGATGACCGGGACGACGCGGGCTACGTGCTGGAGAAAGCGGCGCTGCTGGCCTCCGGCAGCGGTGCCGCCGTTCATGCCGTGCGCGTCGTCTACGAAGGAATCGCCGACCTCAGCGCCACGGCCATCGACAGCGCCGCGCAGCTCAAGACCTTCATTCTCGAGGCCGAAGAGACGGTGACCGAAGAACTGGTCGAACCGGCACGTCGCCGTCTGCCCGCGCTGGAGACCGCGACGTTGTGGAATCCCCGGCACTGGGAAGGCGTACTCCATGCGGCGCAGCAGACCGAGGCGGATCTCATCGTCAAGGGTGCCAGCCGGCACAGCCGGTTCGGCGACATCGTCCGCACCCCCGACGATTGGAATCTGCTGCGCTGCGCGGCAGTTCCGGTGATGCTGGTCAAGCCCCAGGTCTGGGTCAAGGACCCGGTCATTGTCTGCGCCCTCGACGCCTTCGACCCGGCCCACGATGCATTGAACGAGGCACTGCTGCGCGAAGCCGAAGCGCTCACGCAGGTACTCGGTGGCAGCCTCCATCTGGTGGTGGCCTACCCGCTGTTCGAGCGCTGGGTCGGTGAGCTCGGCAGCCTGCGCGACTACGACGACCTCAAGCAGGAGATCGAGAAGGAGATCCGCGCGCGGGTAGTGGCGCTCACCGGCAAGCTGGGGGTGAGCTACGCGCGTCTTTATGCCGATGAAGGCCGCCCTGACACCGTGATCGGCGTGCTTGCCGGCGAACTCGACGCGGAGCTGGTAGTGGTGGGAACCCATGCGCGCCAGGGGCTGCGCGGGGTGCTGATGGGCAACACGTCGGAACGGCTGGTGTATGAGCTGGCCACCGACGTGGTCACCGTGCACGCTGACGATGCATCCTGATCTGGAGGTTTCATGCAACTGACTGACCGACACGACATCCTGGTGGTTCTCGACAAGCCGAAGCACGATCAGGTGGCTCTGGAGCGCGCCCTCGCGCTGGCGGCCGAAAGCGGTTCGCGCCTGGTGCTGACCTCGTTCTGCTGGCTGCCCATGGTGACGCGCTCGGACGTGTTCGACACCCATCAGCGCCTGGCGATCAAGAAGTCCGCGATGGCGGAACGTCGACGCTGGCTGCGCGCGCTGGTCCAGGACCGTGGTCTCGCCGCCGCGAACCTGGTCACCGACGTGGTCTGGACCAACGACATCGCGGGCTCGGTGGCCGAGCGGTCGGCTGCGGGTGACATCAGCCTGGTGGTGAAGTCCGTGCACCGCTCCAGGACGCTGCTGCACACACCCCTCGACTGGGAGCTGTTGCGGACCTGCCCCGTGCCCCTGCTGCTGACGGTCTCGAATCCGGGTCGGCGTTCCGGCAACGTCCTGGCGACGCTGGATCTGCACAGTCGCGATGCGCGGCACCAGCGCCTCAATGGCCGCGTGCTCGCGGCCGCCGCCCGTTTCGCCGAGCTCGAGGGCGCACGCCTGCACTGCCTCAACGTCGTCGAGCTGGACGCGGGCTTCGAGGACCTCGGCTACTTCGATACCCAGAAAGCGCGGCGTCAGGCGGTGGCGGACGCCCGCTCAAGGGTCGTTGAGCTGATCGGCGATTATCCGGTCGCGAAAAGTCGAATCCACCTGCCGAGCGGCAAGGTCGGCCAGGCGGTTGCCAGCGTGGCGGGCGAGATCAAGGCCGACCTGGTCGTGGTCGGCACGGGTGCCCGGCGGGCTTTGCAACAACGGCTGCTGGGGAACTCGGCGGAGAAGATTTTGCAGCGCGCCGGCTGCGACGTGCTGGCGGTACACGTCTAGATCTAACGGTCCAGATCCTGAGTTCCTGAAGCGATCAGGACGCCACGCCCCGCAAGGCGTTCACCGGGGCGTTGCGACCTGAACGGATTCCAGAAAGTCCGCCAGGGCCGCGATTCGTTGCCGGCTGCGAGCTTCCGAGGCATCACCGCCATCATCCCCTTCAGCGCTGCGGAATTCGGCGCCCCATACCGGCATGTCGGCGGGGCCGTGGCTGGCGCGGCCGTCGATGATCCGCCGGACGAACTCCCGCGGGTACTCACCGCTATTGCGCGCTGACAGATAGCGCAGGTCGTTCAGAGTCATGGACAGGGAAGGAGCCATGGGCCCGTCGCCCTCGCCGTACACGCCGTGGCAGTTGGCGCAATGGCGGGCGTAGAGATCGGCGCCGGCTGGCACCGCCCCGGCGCGGGTTGCGGCACCGGCCACGCCCTCGGCGTTGCGCAGCGCGGCGACGTTGTACAGCCGGGTCGGCGTGATCAGATCCGGGGTACGGATCGTAGCAACCGGCTCGAGGCTGGCGTCGTCCACTACGACGATCGCGGAGCCTTGATCCTGGGGATTCCAGACGACGAGCCAGACTTCGCGGCCGTCGGCCGAATAGGTTGGCTGGATCACCCGCCGTGGACCTTCTTTCAGACCCGACCAGCGCCCCACCGGCAGCGACTGGTATCCGGCCTCGAGGTCGTCTCTGGCGAACACGGTGGCCGTCTGGCTGTCGCCGGAGGCGGTCAGCGGCGTGTCCATCCACAGATGCCGGGAGTCCTCGTGGGTTGCGACGAACAGCGAGCCGCTGGCCGGCCCGGGGATCTCCTGGAGCACCCGCCAGGCGGCCTCGGGGTGCGCTGCTGGATCGGTGCCGATCACCACCAGGTTGCGATCCACCATGGTGCTGGTGACCCACACGGGCCCGAGCCGGGCATGGCGATAGCCGACGCCGGAGTTGCCGCCGAACACCCGGGCCGGAATCCGGGCGACGACCGATCGCCCGGTGACATCGAACACGCTCACCGCGTTGCCGTCGGTGGGGGTCAGATAGTAGCGGCCGTCACTCGAGAAGCTGCCCGCGCGCAGCTCCGGCAGATCTTCCAGGTCGTCGATCTCGAGCAGGCCCAGATCGCCGTCGTAGGGCAGCAGGAACGTGTGCCCGGTCTCCTTGATGTGGCTGATGAACTCCGGATACGCCGGTGACGAGGCGATGTCGCTGACACGGGGCTCCGGGTGGTAACGATGCCCGCGGGCGGTATAGCCGCGGGTCGAGATCAGGCGCAGCGGCTCCAGCGTGCGCCCGTCGAGCAGGACCAGCTGCGGCGGCCAGTAGGCGCCCGCCAGCACGTAGCGGTCTTCGAACCCCGGATAGCTGGAGGCCGCCAGGGTCCGGGCCTCGTAGCCGACACGCACGCTGGCCACCGTGGCCGGAGGCGAGGCGTACAGATCGATCTGGCTGAGCGTGCCGTCGCGGCCGATGACGTAGAGAAAGCGGCCGGAGGCCGAGGCCGTGATGCGGTGAGGTGCGCGACCGACCGGGACGCGAGCGATGAGGGTCTTGCCCACGCCATCGAACAGGGCGATTTCGCCGACGTCGTGCAGGGCGGCGACGAACATCCGGTCGATGTCGTAGTCGTGCTCGGGCAGCGCCGGTCGTTCCGCCGGCGCCTTGACCAGGTGCCAGCCATCGCGGATCTGATAGGCGTCCATGTCGGGGGGCTGAGGCACTGGATGCTGCAGAAAGCGCGCCAGCAGTTCGATGTCCTCGGCGCCGAGATCCGCCGAAGTGCCCCAGTTGGGCATGCCGGCGGAGGAGCCGTAGCTGATGACGCTGCGCAGATATTCGGTGCCTTGCTGACGCATGATCTCCGGCGTCAGCGGTTTGCCTGCGACGCCCTCGCGCAGCACACCGTGGCAGCCGGTACAGCGGCCGTAGTAGAGGCGTCGGGCGCGCTCGAACTCCTCCACCGATATGGCCGGACCGCTGCTGGTGACGTACTGGGAGGCGTCCAGTTCGGCGAGGGGGCTGACGCCGGTCACCGTGTCGGTGTCGCTGGGGTGGCCGGACACCAGCGTGAGGCGGATGGCGGCGACCTCTTCGGTGGTGACCGGGGTCGCGTCGGCGCCCCACTCGGTGAACACGTAGGTCAGTGTCGCTGCGATGGTCTCGTTGCCGAGATAGCCGTGCGTCGGCATCACGCGGTCCATGGTCACGCCGTCGACGTCGAACACGCCGACGCGTCCGCTCAGCAGGGTTCCAATGGCTGCCTCGCGCCCGGCGGCGTCGTCGTCCAGGTTGCGCAGGCTCGGGTAGAGCCCGTCGATGCCGGCACCGTCACCCTGGTGGCAGCGCGCGCACTGGGCGATGTAGCTGTCCCTGCCTGCGGTCGGGTCGTCGATCCGTTCCACGGCCGCTGCCGGCAGGGCGTTGCCGCAGAGCGCGGCGGTGACGCAGAGCGCAGCGGTGAGCAGACAAAGTTCGGACAGCGGTCGGCGGGCTGATCGCAGCATCGTGAGTTCCTGGCAGTAACGGTCGGATCGTGGCCGGCACCGGCCCCGGCGAATATCCGTAGTTTCCCCCATGCCGGCGTCGGCGGATACGGGAATTTCCGGCGCTTCGCGGGGCCGGTACGGGATTACACTGCGCCCATGAGCGTTCCCGAAGGGTTTCCGGAAAGCTGGCGCGCGCTGCTCGGGGCGGGCGCGTACCCGCACTCGTGCACCGTCATCGAGCTGATCGAAACCCACATCTCCTGGGTGCTGCTCACCGGCGAGTTCGCCTACAAGCTGAAGAAGCCGGTGCGGTTCGCGTTCGTCGACTTCTCCACCCTGGCACGGCGCGAGCACTTCTGCCGCGAAGAACTGCGCTGCAACCGCCGGTTCGCGCCGTCGCTGTATGTCGACGTGGTGAAGGTGGTCGCAGACGGCGACCGCGGGGTGCACATGGACGGGCCGGGCGAGGCGCTGGAATGGGCGGTGAAGATGCGCCAGTTTCCGGCCGAGGCGCAGCTCGACCGGCTGCTCGAGCGCGACGCCCTGGACGCCGATCTGCTGGAGGGCTTCGGCCGTACCCTGGCGGACCAGCACGGCGCGCTGCCGTCACGCAATCTGGGCGCAGACGCCCTGCAGTCCCGGGTGCTGGCGCCGGTCACGGAGAACTTCGACGACATCGAAGCACTGGCCTGGACCACCCCGTACGCCGAGCTGCTGCACCGGTGCCGGGCGGCGAGCGAGGCGCAGGCGCAGCGTCAGATCGAGACCTTACGCCGGCGTCTGGGTGACGGCTGGATCCGCGAATGCCACGGTGACCTGCACCTGTCCAACCTGGTGCTGCTCGACGACGGCGTGGCCGCCTTCGACTGCCTGGAGTTCAATCCCGTTCTGCGCTGGATCGACCCCCAGAGCGACGTGGCATTCCTGTTCATGGACTGTCTGGTCCGGGACCGTGCAGATCTGGCCTATGCTTTTCTCGACGGCTACCTGGATCGCTCGGGAGATTACGACGGCGTGCGGCTGCTGCCCTTCTATGCCGCCTACCGATCCATGGTCCGGGCCAAGGTAGCGGCGCTGCGCCGGTCCCAGGCCGAAGCAGGTTCAACGCTCGCGCAAGCGCTCGAAGCGCGATTCGCGGGCCATGCGCGCTGGGCCGCCGACTGGCTGCGGCGTCCGCCCGGCCGGCTGCTGTTGACCTGTGGCCTGTCCGGGTCGGGCAAGTCGTTTCTCGCGCGTCGGCTGGCGCCGCGGCTGCCGGCGCTGCGGCTGCGCTCCGACGTGGCCCGAAAAGCGTTGGCCGGGCTCAGCCCGGATCGCGGCGCGGCCGCCGCGGTGGGCGAGGGGCTGTACGCGGCGGGGCGAACGGAGGCCGTGTACGACTGGCTCGCTGCCCTGGCGGAAGATCTGCTGCGTTCCGGGGAGCACGTCATCGTCGACGCGACGTTTCTCGATCCGCGGCGTCGGGCGCGATTCCTCGGCCTCGCCCGCGCCCTCGGCAGCGACGGCGTGGTGCTCTACTGTGTGGCACCCGAGGCGGTCCTTCGCGCCCGCCTGCACGACCGCGCCGCAAGCGGCGACCCTTCGGATGCGGATCTGGCCGTCCTCGAGCACCAGCAGCAGACCTTCGAGCCCCCGGACGCAGACGCCGTGCGCGTCGACACCACGGTCAGCGTCGACGACGCGTTCCTGGACGATCTGACGAAGACGCTGCTCGGTCGCTGACGCCGGCTCGCCGTGGTCAGCGCGGCAGGGCGGTCAGCGCGCGGCCGGCTGCGCGTTGTTGGCGCAGTCGATGCAGAGACTGGCGTAGGGCAGGGCTTCGAGCCGGCGCTCGCTGATGGTTTCGCCGCACTCGGTGCACTCGCCGAACCCTCCGTCCTCGATGCGCCGCAGCGCCTTGTCGATCTCGCGGAGTTCGGCATTGACCTCGCGGTCCAGAGCAACCAGGGTCTCACCGTTTTCCAGCTCCACCGCCTGCTCGGCGAAGTCCGGCGGCAGCGGCTCATCGCGGTGGCGGGTGTGGCGCTCGATCCGCGTGCGCCGCTCGACGAGTTCGTCGCGGCGCTGTTCGAGGATCTTCTTGTACTCGGCTGGATCCACCTTGGGTTGCTCCCACGAGTTTTCGTGAAGGTTGCGACCTCCCGACGTTACAGCAAATGAGGCGGCGGCACATCTCCCCGTGGCTAAGGGAATTCCGCAGGCGGCCGCCGTCAGTTCAGGCTGGCCGCCGCCGGCCAGGCGTCGTAAGCTCCTCACAAACCGGCGAAGCGATGAATTCATGGCCTACAAGCACATTCTTGCAGCGATCGATCTCTCCGAGGAATCGACCCAGGTTCTCGATCGGGCCCGGGACGAAGCCAAGCGCCATGGCGCGCGGCTATCTCTCGTCTCGGTGGTCAAACCGTTGACCCAGGTGTACGGCGGCATCGACGTGGCGCCCATGGCCGGGAGCGCGGTGTCCTTCGAAGAGCAGGCGATGGATCAGGCGGAGAAGCAGGCGAAGTCCCTGGCGGCCAGTTCCGGCGTGGCTGACAAGGATGTACACGTCATTCTGGGAGCGCCCGCACACGACATCCGCGAACTGGCGGAACAGCTCGATGTCGACCTCATCGTCATCGGCACCCACGGGCGTCATGGCATGGGCCTGCTGCTCGGCTCGACGGCCAGCGCCGTGCTTCATGGCGTGCGCCGTGACGTGCTCGCGGTCCGGGTGCGGACCGAGGACTGAGGCCAACGCGCCACGGCCGAGGCTGGCAGCGGCCTAGGTTTCCGCGAACGCGCTGTCGTAGACCGCCAGACTTGCGGTGCCGCCCGTGTGGATGAAAATGAGGTCGGTGACGTTGGCGAACTCGCCGCGGCGCACCCGGTCGATGAGCCCGGCGAACGCTTTCCCGGAGTACACCGGGTCCAGGACGATTCCCTCGCTGCCCCCGAGCAGGCGGATGGCGTCGACGGTGGCCGGAGTGGGCAGTCCGTAGCCGTCGCCCAGATAGCGGTCGTCCACCCGGACGTCGACCTCGCTGACCGACGCCTCGACGCCGCGCCGGGTGAGTACCTCGCACGCGATCCGCAGTACGTCTCCGGGGAGGGTCGCGGGATCGGGTTCGGAGACATTGATCCCGTGCACCCTCGCTGGCGCCACATCGCCTCCGTGACGGATCCCGGCAAAGCCTGCCACCAGACCGGCCTGGGTGCCGGCGCTTGAGGAGGCGTGGATCACGTCGGTGACGGCGAAACCCTGCGCCGCGGCCTGTTCCAGCAGTTCCAGCGCGCAGCGGGCGTAGCCCATGGCGCCGATGTGGTTCGACCCGCCGACCGGGATCGTGTAGGGCTCGGTGCCCGCTGCGCGCAGTTCCTGAAGCAGCGACTCGCGCCGCGGGCCGAACCCGGGCGCGTCCACCAGATGCACCGTTGCGCCGAGCAGCTGGTCGAGAAGCACGTTGCCTGAGGTTTCGTAGTGCGGATGGCGCCATGGGACCTTGCGCGCCAGGAGCAGATGGCAGGGCAGGCCCAGCACCGCGCACGCCGCCGCGGTCTGGCGCGCGTGATTCGACTGGACGGCGCCGAAAGTCACCACCGCGCCTGCGTTCTGTCGGCGCGCATCGGCCAGCAGGTATTCCAGCTTGCGGGTCTTGTTGCCGCCCGTGGCGAGGCCCGTGCAGTCGTCGCGCTTCAGCCAGATGCGCGGCCCGCCGAGGCGTTCGCTCAGTCGATCCAGCGGGGTCAGCGGTGTCGGCAGAAATCCGAGTTCGACGCGTGGCGTGTCAGTGATCCAGTGGTGATTCATGGCCCGCTCTGGGGTTGGCTGGTGGAACGCGCACTGTACTATCGATGCGCGTCGAAGGCGGTGGCAAGGGAAAACAACCACTGGAAAACAACTGCTGAAAAACAAAAAGCCGCCCGAAGGCGGCTGAAAAAGCCCGGAATTATTGTTATGTGCCGGGCGTACCTGAAACTGCGCGGTTTCTTCCACGCGGCCGGTGGCCGCGCGACCCTGTCTCTGGAGTTTCTAAGGATCCTTCCCCGATCCGCAGTCCGATGATTTCAGGCAGGGCGAAATCGTGAAGGAAGTTAGCAGACGATTGTACGTATATCAACGAGTTATTGAGTCTTTCTCGTAGGACTTCGAGCGGACTCAGTCGGCGACGCGGTGACTCTGGGCGCCCCGGCACTGGAGGCACCGGGCCGCGAGGCGGATACCGGCGGCGGCGGCGCTCGGCAGTTCCGCACCATGCAGCAGAGCGTCGGCCAGTGCGGCAACGAAGGCATCGCCGCACCCCGTGGGGTCCGTCGCAGCCACGGCGGGAACCGGAACCGTGGCCGCCCGTCCGGTGCCGGTCGCGGTCCCGGGGAGCACTTCGACGGGCCCGGCACCGTCGGTGATGACGGTTGGTTGAGCCCGCTGGCGCAGGCGCGACTCGCCGACACGGTCGGCGAGCGCCTGCCACTCGTGGCGGTTCACCACCAGCAGGTTGCAGTGTTCGAGCACGGGTTCGATCTCGGCGCGCTCGAGCAGTTCGGCGTACTGCCCGGGACACCAGATGCGCAACGCCGACCGCCGCGCTCGCGCCGCGCAGCCGACCATCTTCCCGGCCAGATCCGGCGCGATGATCACCGCGTCGAAGGGCTCGCCGGAATGCAGTTCCTCCAGGTCGCGTTGCCAGCGTTCGGTCCCCGAAGGACCGGGGTAGAACGCAGTGAACTGGACGCCGTCGGCGCCGGTGAGGACGATGCCGCGCGCGGACGGGGTACCCGGAACTCGGTAAATGCCGGCCTCGGAGATACCGTGGCTGGCCACGTGGTGGGCGTATCCCGCCGAGTAGTCGTCGCCGGCATAGACGAACGGCACGCTGAGATGTCCGAGTCCCGCCAGGTTGTAGGCGATGTTCATGGCGCAGCCGCCGAAGTCGCGGTGCAGGCTTTCCAGCTTGACGTTGCGGGTCCCGGCATGGAGCGGGGCATCGAAGTAGCCGATGTCGTCGTAGGCCAGGGTCCCGCAGATCAGCAGCCGGGCCATCTCAGCGGACCGCAGGCATCAGCGCGAACCGCCGGGGAGCACACTGGCCAGGGTCAGCCAGAATCCCAGTTGCGCCCGCCGCCACAGCGGCATACCGCTGGAAGCCTGCCAGCGCCGCCATGCCAGCCGATGGCGCGGATGGCGCTCGAGACGCGATCCGAGGGCGGCGTGAAAGCGATCGGACGCGAGCGAGAAACAGCCTGCCGCACCGATGAGCAGCAGGACGCCGGGCAGGACCGGCAGCACCAGACCGATCAGGCCGAGCAGCAACAGGCCGACGCCGGCGAGCAACAGCAGCAGTTTGCGAACCATGGAAGCCTCCGTGACGAAGATGGAGCAAGTACCCGGTCGCTTTCATGCAGTCTTGATGCCAACTGTAACCCATTGATTCCGTGAATTTTTGTCAGACCGGTCGGCCTTGCGCTGGCGCGATTCGCCAAACCTTGGCCAATCGCGCGGCGACTCGCGGACCGATCCGTGTCGACAACCCGACTACAAACATCGTCATGTTCCCGTCATGCCGGCGCTCTATTCTGTCGTACGTGTGGAACGAGGTCGAAGCACATGAAAGATCTGGTCGGAAGAAGTTTCACCATCGCCGACGGCCGTTATCGGATTGTCGACGTGAGGCGCCTTGTGGGTGATGCCATGGTGTACGCGGAGCGGCTCGAAGGGCGGTGCGCGGCGCCTCCGGCAAGGGCCGATGGGTCGTCGTGCGGCAACCGAACGGCCTTTCACTACGACGACATCGCCGCGTTGCTGGACGCCCCGTCGGGCACCTGAGCAACGCCCGGCACACGGACGGCCATTGATGTTGAAGACGGATCTTGAAGACGGATCTTGAAGACGGAACCTGAAGATGGAACTTGAAGAACTCGCCGAGGGCGATCGCGCGGGCGACGCCTTCCTCGGCGACGGCACGCCCTGGGACCCGGATGATCCCGCGCCGGCCTGGGTCGACGCCTACGAAGGGTGATTCGGTTCACGGTTTCACTGTGAACCCGTGCGATGCGGCTTGCGGCCCACTCTGATTCAATCGGACGTTACCACAGGCCGGTTCGTTCCAGCCGGCGATCGCGTACACGGGTAACGGAAGAGGAGTGTCATGGCCAGTCAGGACGGCGCGCAGGAAATCATTGTGCTGTTCGACGCGCAGGGGTCGAAGATCGACCTGGAAATGCGTTTCGAGCAGTTCAACGCCCTGCTTGCGCAGAAAGCCACCCTGGGCAGCCACGCCGCCAGCACGGTCAGGGCTGCCTATGCCCAGGTCGGTGCCGGACTGGTTGTCCGCGCGGTGGTGTTTTTCCTGTTCAGGGTCAACGACAGCGGCTACGTGGACCCGGCGTTCAATCTTCCCCTCGACTACATGGCGCAGAACGCCGGCCAGGGTCCGGACCTGGGCAATGGTCCCATCGTCATGGCCTGCCGCAGCCAGTGTCCGGTGCCGTGGCACTCCATCAACGTCTGGGAACCGTCCGGCGAACTCAAGTCCCATCCCGCGATGCTGGTGCAGAAAGCCGTATGGCGGAATCGGCTGGGGCTCAAACCCGTACCCATGACGGCGGTCAGCAACGGCGCGGCAAAATCGAAAGAGCTGGCGGGTGCGCGCGCGGCACAACGCGTCGAAGGCGGCGTGCAGCTCGATCAGGCGGCCAACGGGACCATCGGACGGGCCCGGCTGCGCGCCATCGACGAAACCCTGACCGCCACCTTCGGCGACGCCGGGCGGGTCAACGTCAGCCAGTACACGCGCCAGCATCGGGAGCACATGGCAGAGCAGTTCCGCAGCGAAATGGAGCGCCAGCAGCAGGGCTATCTGGAGCAGATCAAGGGTTGCCGTGAGGAAATCCAGAAACTGAAGTCTGCCCTGCGCCACGAAAAGGAACGAAACCGTCGCCTGCAGCAGCTGCTGCGCGGCGACGTCTGATCTCGGCACCTGGGCGCGGCCGGCGAGGCGCGGCCGGCTAGGCAGCCGGCGTCGTGATCCCTATCATCGGGCAGGTCGGCCGCCCGCGGGTGGCCACTCCACGGATATCACGGAGGCCGGCCGTGCACATCGAAGTATTCTCCGACGTCGTCTGTCCCTGGTGTTTCATCGGCAAGCGCCGCCTCGACGCCGTGCTGGCGGGAGCCGCGGGTGAAGGCGTGAGCGTCTCCTGGCGTCCCTATCAGCTCTACCCGCAGATGCCCGAGCAGGGCATGGACCGGGAGGCTTTCATGCGCGCCCGGTTCGGCGATGAAGTAGATGCCGGCCAGATCTACCAGCGGGTACTCACGGAAGCGCGCAGCGAAGGTCTCGACCTCCACTTCGATCGCATCCGCACGGCGCCCAACACCTTTCGCGCCCACCGTCTGTTGTCCTGGGCGGAGCGGTCGGGACGCCAGCACGAACTCGCCGAGGTGCTTTTCCGTTTCTACTTCCAGGACGGTCGCGACGTCGGCGACCCCGCCGAGCTGGCCGCAGCGGCGGAACAGGCCGGCCTCGACGCGGTTGCCGCTGCCGAGATGCTGGCCGGCCACGACGAGGAGGACAAGGTGCGCTCGGAGCTGTCCCTGGCACAGGCGGTGGGCGTCACCGGCGTGCCGTTCTTCGTCCTCGCCGGTCGCTTCGCCATCCCCGGCGCGCAGCCGCGGGAAACCATGAGTCAGCTCATCTCCCGCGCGCGCGAGCGCCTTGCCGAGGAAGCTTGAAGGGCGCAGCAGGCGGTGTGCGGCGCGCTAGCGGTGGTCGGGAAGCACCAGACGTGGCGGCACGGAATGGCTGAACACATGCTTGGCGATCACGTCGTAGACGTGACCGCAGGCATTGCAGTGGATCACCAGAAACCACGGCTGCCGGTGGCGGGAACGCTCGACGCTCTCGCGCGAGACGATGTGGTTCATGCCCTGCACGCCGCAGTCCGGGCATTTCGGTTCAGCAGCCATCGGTGTGCTCCTGGGCGTCCCGCTCAACCGAGCGTCTGATCCATTTCGTGGGCAGCGATCTTGTTGCCGGTGCGACCCACCACTTTCGCCGGCACGCCGGCCACGGTAACCCCCGGCGGCACATCCTCGAGCACCACGCTGCCTGCGCCTACCTTGGCTCCGGCGCCGACCTCGATGTTGCCGATGATCTTACATCCGGCGGCGAGCAGCACACCGCGCCGGATCTTCGGATGGCGGTCGCCGGTCTCCTTGCCGGTGCCGCCCAAGGTCACCGCGTGCAGCATGGATACGTCGTCCTCGATCACTGCGGTCTCGCCTACCACCACGCCGGTGGCGTGGTCGAGCATGATCCCCGAGCCGATCCGCGCCGCCGGATGAATGTCCACACCCAGGGTGACGCTGATCTGGTTCTGAAAGAACTGCGCCAGGGTGCGGCGACCGCGTCCCCACAGCCAGTGGGCTATGCGATACGCCTGCAGGGCGTGAAAGCCCTTGAAGAACAGGAACGGCTGTGACAGGTCTTCACACGCCGGATCGCGGGTGTAGGCGGCAACGATATCCAGCGCCGCGGCGCCGAGGATCTCCGGACTCGCTTCCTCCGCTTCGGTGATCACGTCGCGAATGAGCATGGTCGGCAGCATCGGGTTGTCGAGCTTGCTGGCGAGCCGGAACGACAGCGCCGATCCAAACGACTTGTGGTTGAGCACGGTGGCGTGAAAGTAGCTGCCGAGTATCGGCTCCTGGGCCGCTTTGACCGCGGCTTCTTCGCGCATCAGTGCCCAGAGCGCGGCGCTGCCCTCGCTGGCGCTGGCGCGGCGGACCTGTTCGATGGCCTCGAGGTAGCGCTGATCGACGGCCGTGTTCATGCCGGACTCCGGATTCGCTGCGCCAGCTGGTTGGACGCGGGCCCTGCAGGTTAGTTTCGTGCACGGTGAATTTCCAGGGGCCGCCGCGAGCGAGCCGGAGGCGCCATCGGCAGGATTGTCCGCAGGGGGGCGGTATGTGTACTGTGCGGTTTTCGGGGGAGACAGGATGAGCCAGTTTGCCACCGTCGGGCTGATCAGCCGGCGGGACAGTCCGGAGATCCTCGACAGTGTCATCGCGGTCCACGACTGCCTGCAGCGCCACAAGCGCGCCGTGGTCGTGGAGGACGTCACGGCTGCGACGCTGCCCGGATTCCGTGGCGAGGTGGCGCCACGGCTGGAACTCGGTCGGCGCTGCGATCTGCTGGTGGTCGTGGGCGGCGACGGCAGCCTGCTCGGCGTGGCCCGGGATCTTGCGCATTTCAGCGTGCCCGTGCTCGGTGTCAATCGCGGTGGGCTCGGGTTTCTCGCCGACATCCCGCCGGATCAGGTCGACATCCGGCTGCCGGCGGTGCTCGACGGCAACTACAGCACCGAAGACCATTTCCTGCTCGATGCCCGGGTGGTCAACGACGGCATCGAGACCGGGCGCTCGCCGGCGTTGAACGACGTGGTGGTGCACCTAGGAACCATGACGAGGATGATGGAGTTCTCGCTGTGGGTCGACAGCCAGTTCGTCTACGATCAGCGCTCCGATGGGCTGATCATCGCCTCGCCGACCGGTTCCACCGCCTACTCGCTGTCTGCCGGAGGCCCGATCATGCATCCCTCGCTCGATGCGATCGTCATCGTGCCGATGTTTCCCCACACCCTGACGTCCCGGCCGCTGGTCGTGCGCGGTCAGTCGGAGATCAGCATCGTCATCGGCGAGACCGGCACCACCGAGGGTCAGGTCAGCTGCGATTCGCAGGTCGATTTCCCGCTCCAGGCCGGCGCCGAGGTCCGGATCCGTAAATACCAGACCGCGCTGCGCCTGATATACCCCATGGATCACAACTTCTACGAGTCCTGCCGCAGCAAGCTCGACTGGGCCAGCCGGCTCGGCGGACCGCGCACGGACGGGGCCCCTAGTCCGTAGGCGGCGTGTCGAGATCCTCGAGCACGCCGGCGTCGACCACCGGCACCCGGATCAACCCGGCGGCGGCGCCGCGCACCAGCGGCCGGGCGCCCTGGTCGCCGCTGAGCGCCATCAGGCGCGGCAGGTAGTCCCGCGAGAACCCCACCGGATGCCCCGGTTCACCGTCGTGTACGGGCTGGACGATGGCCGGTCCGTTGGCGTTGGCGAGGGCGTCTTGCAGGATCGCGAGGGTGGCCGGCTGCACCCAGGCCATGTCGCCGAGGGCGACGAACAGCCGGTCCCAGCCCCGTTGCGCCGCGGCGCGCGCGCCGCAGGCCAGGCTGTGGCCCATGCCGAGGCGGGCGTCAGCGCACAGCACCACCTGCACCCGGGCGGCCCAGTCGGCGGCGCGGATGTCTTCGACCAGATCCCGGTCTTCGGGGCGCAGCACGACCATTACCTCGGCGAAGGCGGCGGCGTAGCGCTGCAGCGTGGCAAACAGCAGGCGGGTACCGTCGGGCAGGGTGTGACGTCGCTTGTCGCTGCCGAAGCGGCGCCCGAAGCCGGCGGCCAGAACGATGGCGCCGGCGCGGGAACCGCCTGGCGCGGGCTCGCTCAGCCGGCCACCGCGGTGGCGAGCTGCTCGCGCGAGCGCACCGCGGCGGCGCTGCGCACGGCGATGATCTCGGCGATGATGGCGATGGCGATCTCCGGCGGCGTCTTCGAACCGATCGGCAGCCCGATGGGCGCGTGCAGGCGGTCGAGGGCGGCGTCGTCGACGTCGAGTTCGCGCAGCCGCGCGCGTCGGCTCGCCGAGGTACGGGTGGATCCCATCGCGCCGACGTAGAACGCCGGCGTAGCCAGGGCTTCCATCAGCCCCATGTCGTCGATGCGGGGATCGTGAGTGAGGGCGACAATCGCCGACGACGGATCGCTGGCGTGGGCGCGCACCGCGTCGTCGGGCATGTCGGCGATCAGCGTGACCCCGGCCACGCCGAACTCGTCGATCAGGTGCTGACGCGGGTCGCAGACGGTAACCTGGTAGTCGAGCTTCAGGGCCAGCTCGGCCAGGTATTTCGAGACCATGCCGGCGCCGATGATGAACAGCTGGTGGCGTGGCCCGATGGTGTGAGCCAGCGTCTGGCTCGCCGGGTTCCAGTGCAGGGGCTGGAAGGCGTCGGTATCGGCCAGGGCGCGGGTCCCGTCGCCAAGATTGACGATGCGCTGCGTCCAGACGCGTTGGCTGAGTCGCGTGCGCAGCGTGTCGAAGTGCTCGCGGGTCGACGCGTCCGCGGACAGCGGTTCGATCGCGATGTGCAGCGAACCACCGCACGGCAGACCGAATTTCTCCACTTCCTCCGCCGAAATGCCGTACTGGAAGAACTGCGGACGTTCCCGGGCGAGTTCTCCGGTGGTGAGCTTCTCCAGCAGATCGTCCTCGACGCAGCCGCCCGACAGGGAGCCGACGATGCGGCCGCTGCCGTTGCAGGCGAACAGCGAGCCCACGGGTCGCGGCGACGATCCCCACGTCTCGATCACGGTGGCGAGCCAGCAGGACTCGCCGCCCTCGAGCCAGCGGCAGATCTGTCCCAGTACTTCGTCGTCTACGGCTTGCATATCCCCGCTATTGTGGTGAAAGTGCCAGGCCAGTTTACTACTTCTCCCGGCCTTTCTTCATGCGCGTCATCGAGACCTCCGTCGACGAGGATCTGTCGCTGTTCTCGAGCTACCTGTGGCAGCGGCGCGTGCCGCACCGGATATTCCAGGAGAGCGGCGCCCAGGTCGTGGAACTCGCCGATCCCGGGCAGGAGCAGGAGGTGCGCGACGCCTATCGGGCCTGGAAGAGTGGCCGGCTCACCCTCGAGGCCGCAGCGCGGCCGCGCGCGCCGGCACGCTGGCCGCGCGCATTGGTCCGCTATCGCGGCCTGACCCTGCTGATCGCGCTGACCTGCCTGGCATTTCCCTTCAGCCTGCCGCTGTCTTCCGGGACGCTGTCGGACGTCGCGGCTGCGCTGACCATCGTTGATCCGCGCTCCATTGACACGCTGCCGTCGCTGCCGGCGTTGCTCGCCGAAGGCCAGGTGTGGCGCTGGTTCACACCCATCTTCCTGCACTTCTCGGTGCTGCATCTCGCCTTCAATTGCGCCATCACCATCGAACTCGGCCGCCGCGTCGAGGGTGCGCTGGGCGCGCTGGGGCTGTGGCTGCTGGTGCTGGCACTCGCGGCGGCGAGCAATCTGTGCCAGTTCGCCTTCGGCGGCGGGCCCCTGTTCGGCGGATTGTCCGGGGTCGCTTACGGTCTGCTCGGCTTCGTCCTGGTGATGGCGCGGCGCTGGCCGGCTGCCGCAGTCTGGCGGCTGCCGCCGGGTCTGTCCGGCGGGTTGCTGGTGTTTCTGGTGCTGTTCAGCACCGGCGTCACCGAGGCGTTCGGTCTGTACGTTGCCAACGCCGCCCACTGGAGCGGGCTGGCCGCCGGCGCGCTGCTCGGCGCCCTGTGGCGGGCGCCCGCCGAGGCCTGAGCAGATGCGGCCCGGGAGCCGGATCGAGGGCCCGCTGGAGAAGCTGGCCGTGGCACCCGGCGAGCCTGCCCGCTACCGGCTGGCGCTGCGCGACGAACCTGTCGCAGACCGTGGCGGCGCAGAAAGCGCGGCGAGCCCGCGAGGCGGGCTCGAGCTGAATCCGCTGCTCGGCCGCGCGCTGTCCATCGAGTTTCTCGGCCGGATCAGCTGTGCCGAGTGCGGGACGGTCACCGCAAAGAGCTATGGCCGCGGGTACTGTTATCCCTGCTTCCGCGCCCTGGCGCGCTGCGATCTCTGCGTGGTCAGTCCGGCGCGCTGCCACTTCCATCTCGGCACCTGCCGGGAGCCCGCCTGGGGCGAGGCCTTCTGCATGCAGCCGCACCAGGTCTATCTGGCGAACTCCAGCGGCCCGAAGGTGGGCATCACCACGGCCCGGGGCGAGATCACCCGCTGGCTGGATCAGGGGGCGAGTCAGGGCCTGGTGATCGCCGATGCGCCGACGCGGCACCTCGCCGGCGTGCTGGAAAAGGAACTAACCGGGGCGGTCAGCGATCGTACCGACTGGCGCGCGCTGCTGCGCGGGCCGGCGGCGCCGGTGGATCTGCCGGCGCTGCGCGACCGTCTGCGCGCGTGGCTGCGCGACCGGGGCGCGCCGTTGCCGGACGGCGTAGTCTGGCGGGACTCCGGTCGGGTCGTCAGTCTCGACTACCCGGTGCTCGATTACCCGCGCCAGCTGCGCCGTCTGCGTCTCGACCGGCACCGGCGCATCGCAGGCACGCTGGTCGGCGTGAAGGGCCAGTACCTGCTGTTCGAACACGGCGTGTTCAGCGTCGGTGGCCACCGGGCATTCCACGTCCGGGTGGCGCTGCAGCCGGCGGGGGCGTTGCCCCGTGTGGAGCCCGCCCCCGCACCGACGGACGATCCGATCGACGATTCCCAACTGGAGCTTTTTTCGTGAAAGATGCCAATCCTCAGACGATTTATCTCAAGGATTATCAGCCACCTGAGTACGAAATAATAGAAACGAAGTTAAGTTTTGACATCCGCGATGGCAGCACCGAGGTGCGCAGCGCGCTGACCGTCGAGCGGGCTCCGGGTACCGCGCCGGGAACGCCCCTCAGACTGGTCGGGCGGGAGCTCGAACTGCTCGAGGTGCGCGTCGACGGCGTGCCGCTCGGCGGCAATCAGTACCGCCTCGACGAGGAGTCGCTGACCCTGTTCGATCTGCCGGAGCAGACGCTGGTCGAGATCGCGACGCGAATCCGGCCCGAAGAAAACACGGCGCTCGAGGGCCTGTACAAGTCCGGCGGCATGTATTGCACCCAGTGCGAGGCGGAGGGATTTCGCCGCATCACCTTCTATCAGGATCGACCGGACGTGCTGGCCCGGTTCACGACCACCATCGTCGCCGATGCGGCGCGCTACCCGGAACTGCTGTCGAACGGCAACCTGGTGGCGGACCGCGTTCTGGACGACGGTCGCCGCGAGGTCACCTGGGAGGATCCGTTTCCCAAGCCGAGCTATCTGTTCGCGCTGGTGGCCGGCCGGCTGGCGCTGCTCGAGGACGTCTTCGAAACCCGCTCCGGACGCCCGGTGGCGCTGCGGATCTACTCGGAACCGCACAACATCGCCCAATGCGGATACGCGATGGACGTGCTCAAGCGCGCGATGCGCTGGGACGAGGAGGTGTTCGGACGCGAGTACGATCTGGACGTGTTCATGGTCGTTGCCGTGGAGGACTTCAACATGGGGGCCATGGAGAACAAGGGCCTCAACGTGTTCAACACCTCCTGCGTGCTGGCCTCTCCGGACACCGCTACCGACTCGGCCTACCAGCGCGTCGAGGGCGTGGTCGCCCACGAGTATTTCCACAACTGGTCGGGCAACCGGGTCACCTGCCGGGACTGGTTTCAGCTCAGCCTCAAGGAAGGTTTCACCGTGTTCCGCGACGCCGAGTTCAGTTCCGACATGAATTCGCGGACGGTGAAACGCATCGACGACGTGACCCTGCTGCGCTCGGTGCAGTTTGCCGAAGACGCGAGCCCGCTGGCCCATCCGGTCCGACCGGATTCCTACATCGAGATCTCCAACTTCTACACGCCCACGGTGTACGAGAAGGGCGCCGAGGTCGTGCGCATGCTCCACACTCTGCTCGGTCCGGAGCGCTTCCGCGCCGGATCGGATCTGTACTTCGAGCGCCACGACGGCAGCGCCGCCACTACCGACGACTTCCTTGCCGCCATGGCTGAGGCCGGCGGCATCGATCTGACCCAGTTTCAGCGCTGGTACCGGCAGGCCGGCACGCCGGTGCTCGACGTCGAGGAAGCGTTCAGCGACGGCTGCCTGACCCTGACGCTTTCCCAGCGTTGCCCGCCGACGCCGGGTCAGCCGGACAAGGAACCCTTCCACATCCCGGTGCTGTTCGGTGTGCTCGACGAGGATGGCAGCGAGCTCACCGGTCCCGACCTGGTCGTGGAGGGCGACGCGGCGCTGGAGGCGCGCAGCGGCGCTACGACCGCAACGGCCAGGGCTCCCGACAGCCTGCTGCTGCATCTGCGGGCGGCGCAGACCACGCTGCGTTTCCCCGGCCTGCAGCGGCGCCCTCGGATCAGCCTGCTGCGGGGATTCTCCGCGCCGGTACGCGTGAACTACCCGCGCTCCGCCGAGGAGCTGGCTTTTCTGGCGCTGCACGACGGCGATGGTTTCGCCCGCTGGGACGCCCTGCAGACCCTGCTGGTCGACGAGATCCGACGGTTCCACGACCACCCAGGTGGCGGCGACGAGCCTGCGGCGGTCGTGGTCGATCTGTTCGGCCAGCTGCTCGCCGCCGCGGAAGTCCTGGACGACGCCGTGGAACAGCGCTTCATGCTCGCCGCCATGCTGACCCTGCCGGACGAGAACTATCTCATTGCTCAGTTCGAGCGGGTCGACGTGGAGCGTTTGTGCGATGCGCTGGACACAGTGCGCCTGACGCTGGCGAGGCGTCACCGGGCGGCCTGGCAGCGGGTCTACGAGGCGAACCGGGCGCCGGGGGTGTTCGATCCCGCGGCGCCGGCCATGGCCCGCCGCAGCCTGAAACACGCAGCGCTCGGTTTTCTGAGCGCCGCCGCCGGCGGCGACGAGGCCCGGCGCCTGCTGGATGTCCACTATGCCGGGGCCGACAATCTCACCGATCGGCAGGCCGCGTTGATCGAGGTGGCCCGCCATCCGCGCCTGGACGACGACTTCCGCCAGCGCATCCTCGACGACTTCTATCACCGCTGGCAGCACGAAGCGCTGGTCGTCAACGTCTGGTTCTCCGCCCAGGCGTCGAGTTCACGCTATGACGCTTCCCGGGTCCGCGCGCTCACCGAGCACGCGGCGTTCGATGGGCGCAATCCCAACAAGCTGCGCGCCGTGCACGGGGCCTTCTCGCGCCAGAACCACCGGCGCTTCCACGCCCTCGACGGTTCCGGCTACGAGTTTCTCGCCGCATCGGTGCTCGATGTCGATCGGCGCAATCCGTCGATGGCGGCCAGCCTGGCCATGCCGCTGACGCGCTGGCGCCGGTTCGATTCCGCTCGTGGCACGCTGATGCGCCGGTCGCTCGAGCGCATGGCCGAAGAACCGAAGCTGTCGCGCGATCTCTACGAGGTGGTGAGCAAGAGCCTCGTCGACTGAGCGTCCGGCGGCTCAGTCGTAGAGGGCGGGCAGGGACGGCGCGGCACGGCGGCGCGGGCGCCGCAGTGAGCGTACGGCAGCGAGAATTTCCTCAGGATTGACGGACCCGCCGGGGTCCGCGCCGCCACCGGGATCTGCCTGGTAGCGGCTGGCGTTGAGTCGGGCCAGCAGATCGGCGTAACCGGCCTCGCGAAAGCGCCGCAGCGCTTCCGGCAGCGGCGCGTCGAAGTGGCGTCGCAGATAGACCAGCAGCGCGCCGTGGATGGCGCCGCCGTCACGGCTCCGACAGGCTTCCTTGAGGGCCCGGCGTGCGGCCCTTTCGGCGTCCTTCGGTGCGGCCGCGGCGGTCCTGAACAGATGGTCCCTGAGCAGCCAGACCAGCAGCCCGGCAAGGACCGCCGAGAGCACGACGATCATCGCTGCGGTGCGCCTCGCTGCATCCGGCTCGACGATGGGGTCCGACGCTGGCGCGGCCGGGGTGGGGGCGGCGGCCGGCGCCTCCGTCGGCGATGTCGTCGACACGTCGGTCCGTTCCGGCGGCGGACTCAGCTGGGTCGCCTGGCCGGTGATGGACAGATTGCGCCCCGCAACCCGGGCGATCTTCGTTTGCCGGGTGGCGACGTCCCACCACACCACCTCGACGGCAGGCAGGGCCACCGTCCCCGGGGCGGTGGGTATGATCGCGTAGGCCTGCTCGCGCAGGCCGCGCACGCTGGGTCCGCTGTCGTCGTCCTGCAGATCGGGCGGCTCCGGATAGCGGCGGAAGTGCGCGTCCGGCAGGGCCGGCTCGAGCGGCGGGACGGCGGAGCTGACGTTGCCGCGGATGGCGGCGCGCAGAGTCAGGCGCACCGGGTCGCCCACCGCCAGGGTGCGCTGATCCGGCGTCCAGCTCGCACTGAGGCTCAGGTCTTCGGCCGGCAGCCACGGATGATCCGCCGGGTATTCGCTCGGGATCGGCAGCACCTCCAGGGTCAGCGGCTCGGTGGCGACCCGGACGCCGGAGCGTCGCGTGCGGCCATCGCTCTGCAGGCGCACGCTGCTGGTGACGGAAATGGCCGGGATGGTGACCTCGCCGCTGCGTTCGGGAAGAATCGCGAATCGCTGTTCGATGACGCCGTAGCGCTGACCGTCGCGGATCGTGGCGGTGGACGTGGCCTCTCCCAGGGGCATCACGATGGCGTCGGGCACATCGGGCATGCCGGGAAGGTCGCTGTAGATCTGGGCGCCGCTGGAATAGTAGAGACGCCTGACCAGCACCGTCTGCGCCTGCACGTACACCGGGTTGGTCGTGAGTTCGGTTTCGAAGAACACCATCCGGTCGATGGTTTCGCGCAGCGCCGGATCGATGCCCCGGACCCGCAGCCGCAGTTCCCTGGAGGCTTCGGCGCCGACCTGGATCGGCGGTATGGTGATGTCGCCGCTGCGCCGGGGACGCAGCATGATCTGGTACTCGACCCAGGATTCCACGCGGCCGTTCACCGAGCGGTACTGACTCGAACTCTGCGTGGTCAGGACCTCGAAGTCGCGGCGCAGCGGGTCCAGGTCGAGCGCCGCGGTCTGGGCCGTGTCCGTCGCCCGGATGGTGAGCCGCACGGTGTCGAACTCGTCGACGATGCGCGGTTCGATGGTCGCCTGCAGGTCGGCGCGGGCGGCGCCGGCCGTCAGTGCCAGCGCCAGCGCCAGCGCTAGGATGGCCCACATGCCGGCCAGGGGTCCGCGGGCAAACGGGCGCCACCGGGTCACCAGATCTTCTCCGTTTCCTGGCTGCGGTAGTCGCCGCGGCGCAGGCGTTGATTGGTCTCGTACTGGAATTTACGCCGCAGCAGTCCGCCCGGGTCGTCGGGGACCCGGCGCAGCCATTGCTCCAGCGCGTCCTGCCTTTCGTCGCGGCTGGCGGCGAGCTCCTCCTCGCTCCGGGTGTCCTGGTTCTGCTCCGCTTCGCTCGGCTGCTCCTCGGGCTGGTCCTGCTGGTCTTCGGGCGGCTGTCCGTCCTGGTCGTTCTGCTCGGCCTGGTCGGCGCCGCCGTCCTGCGACTCGGTGTCCTGCTCCGGCTGCTCGCCCTGCTGCTGCTGGGCCTGCTCGTTCTCCTGGGCCTGGTTCTGTTGCTCCAGCAGCTTCTCCACCAGCGCTTTGTTGAACCGGGCGTCCTCGTGGTCCGGCTGTTCCGCCAGCACGGCGTCGTAGGCGTCGATGGCCGCCTGGTAGTCGCCCTGCCGGGCGAGGGCATTGCCCAGGTTGTATCTCGCCGTGGTCGACGGCTGCTGCCGGTAGGTGTCGGCGGCAGCGCCGAATTCGCCGCTGCGGTACAGGGCGGCTGCGCGCCACGGCTGCTGTTCGAACAGCACCGCGGCGATCTCGGGCTCACCGTCGCGCAGCGCCTCGAAGGCCTGCTGGTCGCGGCGCTGCCACAGATCGTCCCAGATGCCGGCGTCGGCGGGACCCGGCAGCAACGTCAGCGCCACCACGGCCAGCGCGCCGCGCCGGAAGCTCGCCAGCGCCAGGGGCAGCAGCAGCACCAGCACCCAGTAGCCGCGGTCGGCCCAGGTGTCGAAATCCCGCTCCACCTCGGTGGTGTCGTCCTCGCCGGGCAGCGGGGTGGCCAGCAGGCGCTCGATGTCTGCGTCGGACAGCGACAGCGTCTGGTAGCGGCCGAAGGTCAGCTCGGCGATTTTGCCCAGACGGGTTTCGTCCAGCCTGGCGAGGATCGGTTCGCCCTGCTGGCTGCGCAGGACCTGACCCGGCTGGTTGACGAAGTCGAGCGGGATGGTGGCGCCGGCGGCGGTGCCGACGCCGAGAACGGAAATGGGGAAGCTCGGATCCCGACGCTCGGTGGCGGCGCTCATCTGATCCACCGCATCGGTGATCACCAGTATTCGGCCCTGGCGCACGCCGGCGTTGGCGAACAGCTCACGGGCCAGGTCCAGCGCTTCGCCGAGGTCGCTGCCGAGCACCGGCATCATGTCCGGGCGCAGCGCCGGCAGCAGGTTCTCGATGGTGCGGATGTCGTCGGTGAGGGGGACGACCGCGTGGGCGTCGCCGGCGTAGGCGATCAGCGCGGTGAAGCCTTCCTCGCGGCGCCGCAGCACGTCGGCGATTTTCTGCCGGGCGCGCACCACGCGTGATGGTTTCACGTCTTCGGCGTACATGGACAGCGACAGGTCGAACAGGATCACCAGCGAGTCGGCCTTCTGCTCCACCGGCTGCGGCAGACGCTCCCAGGTGGGGCCGGCGAGGCCCACGGCGGCCGCGCACAGCCCCGCCGCGACCAGCCAGGGAAGGCGCCTGGCGCCGCTGCTGCCGCCGCGCTCGAGCAGCACGGCGAGCAGTTCCGGGGCGATGCTGGATTCCCAGTGACTGCCGCTGGCGCGGCGGCGCACCCAGTAGAAGGCCAGCAGCAATGCCGGAATTACGGCCAGCAGCCACCAGGGGCGGAGGAAGTGCAGGTTGGAGAGCACCTCGGATGCCATCTCAGACATGCCGCCCCCGCACGTCCAGCAGCACCAGCCCCAGGCCCAGCAGCCAGGCGGCGCCGAGCGGCCAGTGGTACAGCGCGGCGATCGGCCGGTAGGTCTCCGCCTCCTGTTCGATGGGTTCCATGGCGTCGATGAGGGCGTAGATCTCCAGCAGCTGCTCGGTGTTCTCCGCACGGAAGTAGCGCCCGCCGGTCGCCGCTGCGATCTGCTTCAGGGTGTCCTCGTCGAGCTCGGCGGAGGGATTGATGATGCCGGAGGAGAACACCCCGAAGATGCTCGGCATGCGCATCGACTCTGCGCCCACGCCGATGGTGTAGATACGGATGTTTTCGACGCTGGCCAGTTCCGCTGCCTTGTCCGGGGCCACCTCGCCGACGTTGTTGGCGCCGTCGGTGAGGAGAACCAGCACACGGTCGCCCTGGGGCCTGCGGCGCAGGCGTTTCACCGCCAGGCCGATGGCGTCACCGATGGCGGTCTTGCCGCCGGCGATGCCCACCGGCGCCTCGGTGAGCAGGCGGTTGACGCTGGGCAGGTCGAAGGTCAGCGGAGCCTGAAGGTAGGCATTGGTGCCGAACAGAATCAGACCGACCCGATCTCCCTGGCGACGCTCGACGAAGTCGCTGACGACTTTCTTCACCACCGTGAGCCGGTTCACCAGGCGGTTGCCGAGCTGCATGTCTTCGGTACCCATGCTGCCGGAGATGTCCACCGCCAGCATCAGGTCGCGGCCGGTGGTGGGCAGCGTCACCGGATCCCCGGTCCATTGCGGTCGCGCGGCGGCGGCGACGAGGCCGAGCCACATCAGCCACAGCAGCAGCAGACGCCACGGCCAGCGCCGGCGGCCACGACCCCCGGCCTCGCGTTCGTCGGGTCGGAAGTGACTGACGTCGGGCACAGTAAGGGCGGCCTGACGACGGTCGCGTCGCGGCAGCAGGGTGCGGGCCAGCAGCGGCAACGGCAGCAGCAGCAGGGCATAGGGCCAGACCAGCTCGATCATCGCGGTCCCGCCCTGGCGTTCCCGGGAGCGGCAAGACGCGACAGCAGCCGTTCGACCACGGGGTGAACCTGCTCCGGGTCCGCGGACGCCACGGGTTGGAAGCGGCCGTTGCCGAGCGCCTGGCCGGGGCCGCGACTGAACGCGGGCACCTCCAGGTGCTGATCGAGCAGCTGCAGCCAGCGCGTCCCGGTGGCACGGCGCGCCTGACGCTCGCCGAGCCCGTGAATCAGCACCCGCTTCAACAGTTCGTTGGTTTCATCGAGGTATTCGCGCGCGTCGATGGCGCCGGCCTGGTAGCGGCGGTGGATGTCGGCGTACAGGGTGCGCGCGTAGCGCAGCGGACGTCCGCGCCGATGGCGCGCGTAGAGCCGCCAGGCGAGCCGGCCGAGCGCCGCCAGCAGCAGCGCTGCCAGCAGCCACCAGCCCGGCGCCGGCGGCCACGGGCCCGGTGGTTCCGGAAGGTGGATGTCGCGCAGCTGCTGGAGTTCTGACGCCGCCATCGACCGCCCCTACAGCCAGCCGGCCGCGCGCTGCACCGGTTCCGTGGTCGCCAGCGTCGTGGTGGCCACTTTGGTGTTGCGGCACAGGGTTTCGAACCGGGCCTGGTCTTCGTCGAACCGGCGCCGGTAGCGTTCCCGCAGGCGCGAATCGCCGGCGTCGAACTGCCAGCGCTGACGCCCGTCGGTGACGGTGTACTGGTCGGCCGGCGGCAGCTCCTGCTCCAGCGGGTCGTAGACCCGGATCGCGACCAGCTCGTTGTGCCGGGACAGCGCGCGGAACGTGTCGCGCCAGTGGTCGCCCATGGGATCGAAGTCGCTGACGAAATAGATCCGGTAGTGGCTGCGCGCGAGGCGCCGCACGCGCAGCAGGGCGTCGCTGAGGGTCTGCCGCCCGGGCAGCGGGTCGCCGGGCACCAGTTTGCGGTTGAGCCGCGCGAGGTCTCCGAGAAACCGCGCCAGGGACTTCAGGTTGCGATAGGGCTTGTGGATGGCGAGTTCGTCGTTGCCGATCACGATGCCGCCGATCCGGTCGTTGTGGCGGATCGCGCGCCACGCGGTGAGGGCCGCGAACTCGGCGGCGGCCACCGACTTGAGCCGTTCGCGGCTACCGAAGAACATGGACTGGGTCTGGTCCACCACCACCAGGGTGAGGCGTTCCCGCTCCTCGCGGAACACCTTGGTGTGGGGCACGTTCTTGCGCGCGGTGACGCGCCAGTCGATGGTGCGGACATCGTCGCCCGGCTGATACAGGCGGACCTCCGAGAAGTCGATACCGCGGCCGCGCTGCTTCGACAGACGGGTGCCGCCGCGGGCGCTGACGACCGTGGAGGCCAGCCGGGGTTCGGCCAGCGGCCGGAAGCGCAGGGCGAGCAGGTCGTGCAGCTCGACGTAGGCGCCGCGGAGCAGGTCGTCCGGTTTGCCCGGCAGATGCGGCATCGATGCGCTCAGGGGACCGGTACCTGATCCAGCAGCAGTTCCACCACCCGATCGCTGGAGATGCCCTGGGCCTCGGCGTCGAAAGTGAGGATCAGACGGTGGCGGAGCACGTCGTGGGCCACGGCCTGGACATCGTCCGGGCTGACGAAGTCGCGGCCTTCGAGCCAGGCGAGGGCCCGCGCACACTGATCCAGCGCGATGGTGCCGCGGGGGCTGGCGCCGAACTCGAGCAGGTTGCTGAGTTCGCCCCGGGCCTCCCGGGTGGCCATCACCAGCGCGACGATGTAGCGCTCCACCGGCTCCGCCATGTAGATGCCGAGGATTTCCCGGCGCGCGGCGAACACGTCGTCCTGAGTCAGGCGTTGCGGTGCGACCGGGGCCCGGGCACGCGCGCCGGACTCCTGCCTGACCAGATGCAGGATCTGGGTTTCGGCGCTCTCGCTGGGGTAGCCGACGCGGACGTGCATGAGGAAGCGGTCGAGCTGGGCCTCCGGCAGCGGGTAGGTGCCCTCCTGCTCGATGGGGTTCTGGGTCGCCATCACCAGGAACAGATCCGGCAGGGCAAACGTCTCCCGGCCGACGCTGACCTGGTGTTCCGCCATGGCCTCGAGCAGCGCCGACTGCACTTTGGCCGGCGCACGGTTGACCTCGTCCGCCAGCAGCAGGTTGTGGAACACCGGCCCCGGCTGGAACTTGAAGCTGCCGTCCTCGGGCCGGAAGACCTCGGTGCCGGTGATGTCGCTGGGCAGCAGGTCGGGGGTGAACTGAATCCGGTGGAAGTCGCCTTCCACGGCATTGGCCAGCTCTTTCACCGCCCGGGTCTTGGCCAGTCCGGGGGCGCCTTCCACCAGCAGGTGACCACCGCAGAGCAGGGCCATCATCAGGCGCTGCAGCAGGGTCTGCTGCCCGATGATGCGCTCGCTCAGCCAGTCGGTGACGGTCCGGACCTTGTGCTGGTGCGGAGATTCCAGTGCGTTCATGCCGTTCCCGGTCGAAAAGCTCGCTATTGTAGCGGCCGGACGGGGAAATACATCCTCGGCCCCGCGCACCACCGGCGCGCGGCAGTCCGGCCTCTTCAGGCTATCGTTAAGTTCAGTTAGAGGCCGAATCGGGAAGCGAGTTTCGTGCGCCGCTACGTCGTCGATCTGAACATCCCTGCAAGCGAGCTGCTGCGCTACTACCGCGGCAGCGCAGCGGTCGTGATCGCCCGCGACCGGTACGGTCGAAGGGTGCGGTTTCCGGCCGCCGTGCTGCGCCCGTTCGTCACCACGGCCGGCGTCTACGGGCGTTTCGAGCTCGAGGTGGATGCGGCCAATCGGCTCGAACGGATGGTCCGTCAGCGCACCTGACGCGCGCCGGCGGAAGCGAAACGCGCGGCGCGGTGCAGTACACTGCCGCCGGATGTATGCCGCCGCCCGATCCCTGCTGTTCGCCCTCGATCCCGAGCGAAGTCACGACCTGGCCCTCGCTGCCCTGGCCGCCTATGGCCGCCTGCCCGGACGGATCGCGCCGATTGCCGGTCGGCCGCGTCGACTCCTGGGGCTCGAGTTCAGGAACCCGGTGGGCCTTGCGGCCGGTCTCGACAAGGACGCCCACGCCGTGGAAGGACTGGCAAGGCTCGGCTTCGGCTTCGTCGAGGTCGGCACGGTCACGCCGCGCCCGCAGCCCGGAAACCCGCGGCCGCGTATGTTCCGCATCGCGCCGGCCCGGGCTCTCATCAACCGGATGGGGTTCAACAATCTCGGCGTGGAAGCCATGGCCGAGCGCCTGGAGGGCCTGCGGCGGCGTGATCGTCTGCGCGGCACCGTGCTCGGCGTCAATGTCGGCAAGAACAAGGACACGCCGCTCGAGCACGCCGGCGCCGACTACCAGCGCTGTATGGAAGTCGTCTATCCGTACGCGGACTATCTGACGCTCAACCTGTCGTCGCCCAACACGCCGGGCCTGCGCACCCTGCAGTCCGCGGCAGCGCTGGCGCCTCTGCTCGAGGGCGTCAAGTCCACCCAGAGCCGTCTTGCCACGGTGCACGGACGCCGGGTTCCGGTGCTGCTGAAGATCGCGCCGGATCTCGCCGAGGCGGACGTGGACGTGGTTGCGGCCGCGGTGGAGCGTTTCGAAATCGAAGGTGTCATCGCCACCAACACCACCATCAGCCGGCCGGGCGTCGAGGGGCCCATTGCGGCGCAGGCGGGAGGCCTGAGCGGGGCGCCCCTGCACCCGCTGGCCCTGGCGACGGTGGCCCATCTGCGTGCGGTGCTCGAACGCACGGTGCCCATCATCGGAGTCGGCGGTATCATGGACGCGGCAGGGGGGAAGGCCATGCTCGAGCAGGGGAGTGAGCTGGTGCAGATCTACACCGGGTTCATCTATCGTGGTCCGACCCTGATCCGCGAACTCGCGGTGCTTTAGCCGGCGTTTTCCGTCGCACCGGCTGCTGCGCCGTCGCGACGGCGCAGTCGAAGCGACAGCCATCGACACACGGCCATCGACACACGAAGGGGGAGACGATGAAGCGAATCGCGTTCGGGCTGGCGGGTGTTTTCGCCGCGGCACCGGCTCTGGCGGAGGATGCCCTGTCCAGCGGGGACACCGCGTGGATACTCACGTCTACGGCTCTGGTCCTGTTCATGACCATTCCCGGGCTGTCCCTGTTCTACGGCGGTCTGGTGCGTGGCAAGAACGTGCTCAGCGTGCTCATGCAGTGCTTCGTGATCACCTGCATGGTGTCGCTGCTGTGGCTGCTGGTGGGCTACAGTCTGGCATTCGGCGACGGCAATGCGTTCATCGGCAACTTCGACAAGGTGCTGTTTGCCGGCGTCACCGAGAATTCCATGTCCGGGACGATTCCGGAGACGGCCTTCGCCGTCTTCCAGCTCACCTTCGCCATCATCACACCGGCGCTGGTGGTGGGCGGCTTCGCCGAGCGCATGCGCTTCTCGGCCATGCTGCTGTTCAGCGGGCTGTGGTTGCTGCTGGTGTATCTGCCGGTCTGTCACTGGGTCTGGGGCGGCGGCTGGCTCGGTGAGCTCGGCCTGATGGATTTCGCCGGCGGCACCGTGGTCCACGTCACCGCCGGCACCGCGGCGCTGGTGGCGGCTCTGATGCTCGGGGCCCGGCGCGGTTTCCCGGAGACTCCAATGAAGCCCCACAACATGACGATCACGGTGGCCGGAGCGGGCATGCTCTGGGTGGGCTGGTTCGGCTTCAACGGTGGCAGCGCGCTGGCGGCCAACGGGGATGCCTCCATGGCGATATTCGTCACCCACATCTCCGCCTCGGCCGGCGCCTTCACCTGGCTGGTGGCGGAATGGCTGCGGTTCGGCAAACCCAGCGCCCTCGGCGCGGTCACCGGCATGGTCGCCGGGCTCGGCACCATCACCCCGGCGTCGGGTTTCGTCGGACCCGGGGGCGCGCTGGTGATCGGAATTCTCGCGGGTGTTCTCTGCTTTACGGCGACCAACTACCTCAAGCGCACCCTGCGCATCGACGATTCCCTCGACGTATTTCCCGTGCACGGTGTGGGCGGCATTCTCGGAACGGTTCTCACCGGCGTGTTCGCGAGCAACGCCCTCGGCGTGTTCGGCGGCCAGGAGGACATCGACATCGGCAGTCAGGTCGGTATCCAGGTGATCGGCGTGCTCGCCACCCTCGGCTACACGGCAGTGGTGACGGCGGCGATCCTGGCGTTGACCAACGTGATGGTGGGCAACCGGGTCGGCGACGACCAGGAACTCGAAGGTCTGGATCTGGTTTCCCACAACGAACAGGGCTACGACCTGTAAAACAGGGCTACGACCTGTAGAACAGGGCTACGACCTGTAAGCGGCCGCCGCTCAATCCGGCCGCACGCCACGGGCGGCGGCGCTGCGCACCAGAGCGTCGGTGAGGGCTGGAAAATCCATGCCTTCGGCGGCGGCGCCGTCGGGATAGAGGCTGGTAGGCGTCATGCCCGGCAGCGTGTTGACCTCGAGCAGCACGATGCCGTCGCTGTCGGTGACGAGAAAATCCGCGCGGGACAGGTCCCGCAGCCCGAGCGCACGGTGCGCCCGCACGGCGATCTGCTGGAGCTCCTGCAGCACGCTGGCGGGCAGCAGCGCGGGAATCACGTGCTCGCTGCGCCCGGGGGTGTAGCGGTTGCGATAGTCGTACCACTCGTCGCTCGCCGTGCGGATCTCGATGACCGGCGTGGCGCGCGCGCCCTCGCCGTGCAGATCGAGCACGCCGACGGTGATCTCCCGGCCCAGCACGTAGGGCTCCACCAGCACCCCGTGGCCGTAGCGCAGCGCTTCCTCGAGGGCGTCGCCGATGTCGCCGCCGTTGGGCATACGCGTCGTGCCGAGCGCCGAGCCCTGACGCAGCGGTTTGACCACGACGCGATCGCCCATGGTGTCGACGATGTGGGCCGCCGCCGTGTCGATGTCGGAGTCGGCATCGACGACGATCTCTGCCGCTACCGGCAGCCCGACCCGGCGGAATATCGCTTTCGCCAGGCTCTTGTCCATAGCCACGGCGCTGCCGTGCACGCCGCTGCCCACGTAGGCCAGGCCGAGCAGTTCGAGAAAGCCCTGGACCGTGCCGTCTTCGCCCGGCGGGCCGTGCAGGGCCGGAAACACCACGTCCGGTGCGAGCTGCAGCAGGGCCCGGGCGCAGTCTGCATCCAGCTCCAGCAGCGTGGCGTGGTGGCCGGCGCTGTCGAGCGCCCGGGCGACCTCACGGGCCGATACCCGCGATACCTCGGCTTCGGCCGATGGCCCCCCCTGGAGCACGACAACGTTCAGGGTCCGGGTGGTCACAGCGTCAACTCTCCAGCAGAACGGACGGTGGGCGGTTACGGATTCAGTGTCGGGCGCGGATCGTACGCCGTCCAGCGTTCGTGGTCGCGCCACGCCCCGGCGATGTAGAGAAACCGGGGCGACAATCCCTCGTAGACGAACCCGCAGCGTTTCACCAGGGCGATGGATCCGGCATTGTCCGGCTGGATGTTGGCCTCGAGGCGATGCAGGCCGAGATTGCGGAAGGCGTAGGATTTCACCAACTCCAAGCCTTCGCGCATGTAGCCGCGGTTCACGTACGGGGCGCCGGCGTAGTAGCCGAGTGATGCGGAGAGGAACGAACCGCGGACGATGTTGTTGATGTTGATCACCCCGGCAATCGCGTCGCTGTCGCGGCAGCACACCAGCAGGCCTTCGTGGTCGTCGCGGTGGGTGCGGGCCAGGTAGTTGTGGAAGTTCAGGTTCGACAGCGGCGGCTGAATCCACGGGTCGTGCAGGACCCGGCTGCGCTGCATCAGATCGAGGAACTCGCTGCGGTCGCGGCGCGTGACCGGGCGCAGGTACACGCGCAGCGCCGAATCTGCCGGACTACCGTTCATGCCGATGCTCGAGCAGGAAAATCTCCCACAACGCCGGCGGAATCATCGCCAGGCCGAGAATCAGCAGATGCAGCGGGTGCAGGCGGAAGTCGTTGTCCACGAGCCACACACCGTGGAAGCTGAAGTCGTCTGCGTGCCACGACATCAGGCCTGCGGTGGTCAGGGCGAATCCCAGCGTCAGCAGCAGAAACCGCAGGAAATATCTCATGGAGGCAAAATATACGCCGCGCCGCGGTGGCGAAGCCAGGCCCCGCTGAACGCCGCCGCCGGATAGCGGCGGCGCACTTCGGCATCTGCTGCCGCCGGGTCGCAGACGTCGACGCCGTCGGGTCCGGCTGCGAACACGACCACCAGATGGCCGCCGGTCTCGCCGAGCGGTGCGCCGGGCAACTCGCCCTCGCCGAAGCGAATGCTGGTGACCAGGGGGATGCCGCGCTCGAGCACGGTCAGTGCGTCCTCCCAACCGCTGAACACCTCCACCGCGCCGATCGAGCCGCGGCGTGCGGCGGCACGGAGCGCCAGCGGCCAGACGCCGTACATGCCGGTGCCCGGATCCAGACACTCGCCGGTCAGACTCAGCCAGTCGTGGGGCCGCTGCCAGCCGGCCAGCACCATGGACACGCAGGTCGGTGAGCAGATGCGCGCGGCGATTTCGGGCGGCGCGTTCATCTGGCTGCGCGGCGGCGGCGGCGGCGTGGCCGCCTGGCGGGTCGGCATCGGCGGCGTGGCGATGGTGAACGGTCGCGCCGAAATCGTCAGCAGATAGCGCTCCGGCGGTCGTCGGCCTTCGACGCTGAGCATCAGAGCCGGGCCGCTCAGGGAGCGATGGACGCGAAAGCAGTCGATGTGGCAGCTCACCGGTCCGTTGGTCTTCCCTGGGGCCTGCTTCCCGCCCTCCGGTGGCTCGCTCGGCACCGGCGGCAGCGGGAAGCGCCCGCCGTCGGCGATCAGGGTCCAGCGGTGGCGGGGCGCCGCACCGTCAGCGTCCGGCGCGGGTGCTAAGCTCGGCACCAGCAAGGTGCCGGCAGCGAGCGGCGGCAGCGCATGGGTCGTCGTCCAGCAATCGGCGTCGCTGTGCCACTCGTTGCTCCCGGAGACCGGCAGGGGGTAGCGGGCGGCAGTATCGGGGTCGGCGAGGCGCAGGGTCGGCATCAGGTACATCTATTGCGGATCTCGATTCGATTGTCAGAGGAACGGCGATGACATCCCACGCACTCACGCTCCTGTCCACGGCGCATTGCTCGCTTTGCGAGCAGGCCTTCGACCTGCTGGCGAGTATGCCAGAACTGCGCGGCAGCGCCCTGCGCGTGTTGGACATTGCCGACGACGCGGCGCTGGTCGAGCGCTATGGCGAGCGTCTGCCCGTGCTGCTGGTCGAGGGGCATGAACTCACCTGGCCGTTCGATGCGGCCGCCATCGTGGCGGTGCTGGCGCGGTGAGCTGTACGCCGGCGCGTCCTCAGTCGGCCAGGCGGAAGAAACGCCGGGCATTGGCGGCGGTCCGCGTCGCCAGTTCGTCCTCGTCGCAGCCGTAGCGCTCGGCCAGGCGGCGCACTATCCAGGGCAGCAGAGCGGGTTCGTTGCGGCGCCCGTGGACGTCCTTCGGTGCGTCATGAGGCCGCAGGAACGGCGCGTCGGTCTCCACCATCAGCCGGTCCAGGGGGATATCGGCCACCAGGTCGCGCAGCTCGGCACCACGGCGCCGGTCGCACACCCAGCCGGTGATGCCGATGTGGCAGCCGAGGTCGAGGTAGCGATGCAGGGCGTGCCGGTCGCCGGTGAAGCAGTGCACCACGACGCCGGCCGCTCCGCCGGGCTTTGTCCGCAGACAGTCCGCCACCGTGTCGCCGGCATCGCGGTCGTGGACGAACACGGGCAGGTCGAGAGACGCGGCCAGCTCGAGCTGGCCGCGGAACAGCCGCTCCTGAAGCGGCCGCGGCGAGTAGTCGCGATGGAAGTCGAGCCCGGTTTCGCCGATGGCGACCACCTCCGGGCGCCGTGCCAGCGCCTCGAGCCGGTCGCGCCAGTCGTCGGGCGCTCCGGCCGCATCGTGGGGATGGATGCCGGCGGTGCAGGACAGGCGGCGGGTGCGACCGGCTGCGGCGGCGTTTTTGCCGGAAGCCGCTATGTGGTCCGCGATGTAGTCCGCGCCCGCCCGGCTGCCCTCCAGATCGGTCCCGGTGAGGATGATGTGGCTGAGCCCGGCGGCCCAGGCACGCTCGAGCAGCGCCTCGCGGTCGTCGTCGAACTGGGGATGCAGCAGATTGACGCCAATGTCGATCACGCCGCCCGCCGGGTCAGTTGACGGCGTTTTCGTGGCGCTCGAGCATGGGGCCCGGTTTGCCCAGCCGGCTGCCGTAAACCTGAGTGAACGCCAGGACGTTCTTCACGTAGCTGCGGGTTTCATTGAACGGGATGGTTTCGATCCATACGTCCATGGGTAGCCCTCGGCGATCGCGTATCCAGCGGTCGACGCGGCCCTCGCCGGCGTTGTAGGCCGCGGCTGCGAGGGGGCGGCGATTCGCGTAGCGCGACAGCAGTTCGGCCAGGTGATGGCCGCCGAGTTCCACGCTGACGCCGGGATCGTAGAGATCGGCCGTGGACGGCACGTCCACGCCGAGCCGGCTGGCTACCTGATTCGCGGTCGGGTGCATCAGCTGCATCAGGCCGCGGGCGTTCGCCGGCGAGCGCGCCCTCGAGTCGAATGCGCTTTCCTGACGCGCCACGGCGAGCAGGAAAGGCTGCGGTACCGCGGTGACGTGGCTGACGCGCTGGAACAGATCGGGATAGGCAACCGGAAAGCGCAGCTCCAGATCGTCGTGGAGATTCGCCTGATTGGCGGTGAAGATGCTCTGTGCCACCCAGCCCACCTCCCTGGCGAGCTGGGCGGCGTAGAACAGCTCGGTGGCATCGAGCGTTCCGAGCAGCGCATACCATTCGCGGCGGGCGTTCACCAGGTCGCCGACGGCGTACAGCTCCAGGGAGCGCCGCAGGCCCGGCAGCGCACGCAGGCGGGCCAGGGCCAAGGGATCCGCGGCGCTGCGGATGGCCGGGTTCATGTTCGGCGCGCGGTTGATCCGCTCTGCCGCCAGAAATCCGTAGTAGTGGCGCCGTTCCGCCAGGGACTGGTAGGTGAGTCGGGCCCGTTCGGACCCCAGGTGGGTCTCGTTCAGGGCGCGGGCCAGCCAGTACTGCCAGCGCGGTTCGTGCTTCTGTTCGCCGGGCAGATGGTCCACCCAGTACAGCAGTTCGGACCAGTTTTCGGCGCGCAGCGCGGCGTCCGCCATTCCATCGGCAAACCCGGCCGAGTGGTCGGTCGGCCGGCGGCTCGGGAAGGTGCCCGCCCGGGCCTGGGCCAGCAGCAGGGTTTCGCTGATCGCCCGGGCGTCGGCGGGGCCGAAGTCGTGGGTGTCCTGAAGGCGCTGCCAGGCTTTGAGGGCCGCGGCCGGATCGCTGCGCGAGAGGCGCCGCAGCCCGTGGCCGATCACTACCCGGGCGTAGCCGTTGTCCTCGGCGACCGCACCGCGTCGGCCGATGCGTGCCGGATCCACGTGCACGTCGTAGAGCGCCTGGGCCCAGACCGCCAGCGGGCCATCGAAGAACCGCAGCAGGTAGCGGCCGAGGCGCCGGTCGCCGGCCTCCAGCGCCAGCTGCAGGCGTTGCCAGACACGGCCTTCGGTCAGCAGGTCCGCGGCGATCCAGGTCTCGAACAGCGGATCGCAGGCCTTCGGCTGGGAGTTGGCGACCGTCCACAGGGCGGCGGCGGCCTCCAGCGCCGCGTCGCGCTGGCCGGTCGCGAGCTGGGCTCGGGCGTGGTAGCAGCCGAGTTCCGGGTCTCTGCTCGGCCGGTAGTTGGCAAGCAGCCGTTGCCACTCACGCCGGGAACCCAGGTGTTTCAGCCAGCGGTGGTGGAGCACACCGGCCACCGGCAGTTCACCGTAGTTGGCCTGGAAGGCTGCCATCTCGGCATCCGAGACGTGGGCAAGCCGCATCTGCACGTCGTAGGAGGCGAGGTAGGGGGCGAGCAGGTAGTCCTCGAGCGCTGCGCGGCCGCGCTCGAACTCGGCGCTGCGTCCGGCAGTGAGGTGATCGAGGGCCTGGCGATAGGCTTCGCGCTGCTCGTAGAGGCTGAGTGCGCGCGCCGCGACGGGCATCGTCGACCCCGCGGCCAGCAGCAGGACCGCCAGCGCCAGTAACCGGATCAAGATTCCGCCTGCTCCTCCTGACCGACCCGGACAGCGAGTACGTCGCAGGCGGCGCCGTGCAGCACGCCGTTGGCGGTGGAACCGAGCAGCAGCGCCAGGCCATGGCGGCCGTGGCTGCCGACGACGATCACGTCGGCACCGACGGACTTGGCGGTACGCTGGATCTCGCTCTCCGGGCGCCCGAAGATCAGGTGCTGATGGTCCGGCGGAACGTTGAGGTTGGACGAGAACTCGGCGAGATGGGACTTGGCCTGTTCGTGGATCTGGTCCTGCACCGTGGACAGATCCATGGGAATGTCGCCGCCGTAGGCTAGACTCAGCGGCTCGATCACGTGAACGACGTGGAGTTCGGCGTCGAAGGCCTGCGCCAGCTTGCGCGCGCGCTCGGCAACGATGGTCGACTCCTCCGTCAGATCCACGGCGAGGACGATGCGACGGTAGTCAGACATGTTGCTCCCCGGAGTCGGTTGCGGCGACGATACACATTATCCCCATACCCCACAAGGCGCCGCCCGGGCGCCCATGAGGAGTGCGTGCGACGTGGTCTGGATCATCATCGCCGGCATATTCATCGTCGCTTTCGGACCCCTGCTGTGGCTGCGGCCGAGCGCGCGCGAGCGGCGCCTGGCGCGGCTCCGGCAGCGCGCCTACCAGCTCGGTCTGCGCGTGGAGCTGCGCAATCTGCCGCGTCCGGACGTGGCCGCGGAGGAGCGTGTCAGCGCCGGCGGCCGTCCGCGCGACGTCAGTGCTGAGTACGCGGCCTATCTGTGTCCTCTGGACGCGCGGCTGCGCATGCTGCCGAGCTGGCGCCTGCTGCGACACGGCGACGGCATCACGGCGCTGCCGGGGTGGGCATTCGAGGCCGGCCGGCGTCCCGACCACGTCCATCTCGACGCCGCGCTGGCCGCGGCGGGGGAGGTCGTCGGCGAGCTCCCGGAGGATGTGATCGCGCTGGAGTGCCAGTCGCTCAGCCTCGGCGCTTACTGGCTCGAGGGACGCGAGACCACCCCCGAGCAGGTGGACGACCTCGCCCGCCTGCTGCGCCGCGCCGCCGCTGCGCTCACGGCGCTGGACGCGGCATTGAAGGCCGCTGCCGAGGCCGGTCCCGCGGGCGATTGACGGCTCCCGGCCTGCCGAACCCGGAGGCGTTGGGACCGTAGAAACATTTGACACTGCTTTCAGGCTGGCCTTATAACGGCGCGGAATTTTGCCCCCGGGAGGTCCATGGCCCGTTCCCTCGTCATTGTCGAGTCCCCCGCCAAAGCCAAAACCATCAACCGATATCTCGGCAAGGACTTCATCGTCAAATCCAGTGTGGGCCACATCCGCGATCTCCCGGTGGGCGGGCAGACCACTCCGGATCCGAAGGCGCGCGCCCGGGAGGCGGCCAAGACCCGCAAGCTGTCGCCGGAGCAGAAGGCCGAGCACCAGCGGCAGCGGGCGCGTGAACGGCTGGTCAAGCGCATGGGTGTGGATCCCCGCGGTGACTGGGACGCCGACTATCAGGTCCTTCCGGGGAAGGAGAAGGTGGTTGACGAGCTGACCCGGCTGGCGGCGAATGCCGAAACCATCTATCTGGCCACCGACCTGGACCGGGAAGGTGAAGCCATCGCCTGGCACCTGCGCGAGACCATCGGCGGTGATCGCTCCCGCTACCGCCGGGTCGTGTTCAACGAGATCACCCGCAAGGCCATTCAGGAGGCCTTCGCCGAACCCGGCGAGCTGAACATGAACCGCGTCAACGCCCAGCAGGCGCGGCGTTTTCTCGATCGGGTGGTGGGTTTCGAGCTGTCACCGCTGCTCTGGTCGAAGGTGGCCCGGGGCCTTTCCGCCGGGCGCGTCCAATCCGTGGCCGTGCGCCTGGTGGTGGAACGCGAGCGCGAGATCCGCGCGTTCGTTCCCGAAGAGTACTGGGAAGGCTTCGCCGATCTGAACCGGGTCGCTGACGGCGCCGACGACGCGGCTCGCCGGTTCCAGGTGATCAAAGACGGCGACAAGAACTTCCGCCCCGGCGACGGTGAGACCGCTCACGAGGCGATGGGTCGGTTGCAGCAGCGCGCGTTCACGGTGAAGAACCGCGAGGACCGGCCCACCCGCAGCCGGCCGTCGGCGCCGTTCATCACCTCGACCCTGCAGCAGTCGGCGAGCACCTGGCTCGGGTTCAGCGTGAAGAAGACCATGACCCTGGCGCAGCGCCTCTACGAGGCCGGCTACATCACCTACATGCGCACGGATTCCACCGCTCTCAGCAACGACGCGGTGGCGGCGTGCCGCGAGTTCATCGACAAGCAGTTCGGCAGGGACTATCTGCCCGAGGCGCCGCAGAGCTACTCCAGCAAGGCCGACGCCCAGGAAGCCCACGAGGCCATCCGGCCCTCCAATGTCGGCACCCGCCCGGAGATGCTGTCCGGCGTGGACGACGATGCGGTGCGCCTGTATCGGCTGATCTGGTCCCAGTTCCTGCGCTGCCAGATGCCGCCGGCCGAGTATCTGAGCACAAACGTGCAGGTCGAAGCCGGCGAGTTCGAGCTGCGCATCCGGGGTCGGATCCTCAAGTTCGATGGCTACACCCGGGTGACCCTGTCCGAGCGCCAGGACAGGGACGAAGACCCGCCGCTGCCCGACTATGCGGTCGGCGAGGTTCTCAAGCTGGCCCGGGTCGAGCCGGTGCAGCATTTCACCAAGCCGCCGCCACGGTTCTCCGAGGCGAGCCTGGTCAGGGAACTGGAGAAGCGCGGCATCGGCCGTCCTTCCACCTATGCGGCCATTATCTCCACGATCCAGGAGCGCGGTTACGTCAGCCTGCGCAACCGCCGCTTCCATGCCGAGAAGATCGGTGAACTGGTTACCGACCGGCTCATCGAGCAGTTCAAGAACCTGATGGACTACGGGTTCACCGCGGAGCTCGAGGAGGAACTCGACCGCGTGGCCGAAGGGGATCTGGAATGGCGCCGGGTCCTCAACGAGTTCTACGGCGACTTCAGCACGAGGCTCGACGAGGCTCAGGATCCCGAGCGCGGCATGCGCACCAACGAGCCCACGGACACGGACATCGAGTGCGAACGCTGTGGCCGCCACATGCAGATCCGCAACGCCAGCACCGGGGTGTTTCTCGGCTGCTCCGGCTACAGCCTGCCGCCGAAGGAGCGCTGCACCAACACCATGAATCTGGTGTCCGGCGACGAGGTGGTGGACGAGGACAAGGACGAAGAGGGCGAATCGAAGCTGCTTCGGGCCAAGCACCGATGTCCCCGCTGTGGGGCCCCCATGGACAGCTACCTCATCGACGAGAACCGCAAGCTGCACGTCTGCGGGAACAATCCCGACTGCGCCGGGTTCGAGGTTGAGAAGGGCCAGTTCCGGATCAAGGGCTACGAAGGCCCGGTGATCGAATGCGACAAGTGCGGCGCCGACATGCAGCTCAAGTCCGGGCGTTTCGGTAAGTATTTCGGCTGCACCGCCGATGACTGCAAGAACACCCGCAAGCTGCTGCGCAGCGGCGAGCCGGCGCCGCCGAAGGCGGACCCGGTGCCCATGCCGGAACTGCGCTGCGAGAAGGTCGACGACTATTACCTGCTGCGCGACGGCGCCTCCGGCATCTTCCTGGCCGCCAGTCAGTTTCCCAAGAACCGCGAGACCCGTGCCCCGCTGGTGACGGAGATCCGCCCCCACGCCAACGAGCTCGATCCGAAGTTCTCCTACCTGGTGGACGCTCCGGACCAGGACCCGGATGGCCGACCCACGGTCATCCGCTTCTCGCGCAAGGACCGATCGCAATACGTCCAGTCCGAGGAAGGCGGCAAGGCCACGGGTTGGCGCGCCGTGTATCAGGACGGCCGCTGGATAGCCGAGGACAACCGCGGTGGATCCGCCGCTGGCCGCAGATCGGGCGCCGGAGCGAAGCGGAAAGCGAAGCCGAAAGCCAAGGCGAAAGCGAAGGCGAAAGCCAAGGCGAAAGCGGAGGCGAAACCCAAGGCGAAGGGGGCCGCGAAGCCGACGGCGAAGGCGGCAGCGGCGAGCGGCGACTCGGCGAATGGCCGCAACAGCGAGAGGAGCGAATGACGACGCTGCTGGAGATCACCGAGCTCGCCAATGGCGACGTGGTGCTGCGCGAGGCGGACACGGAACCCGAGGTCGAGAGCGAACCGCTGGTGCGGATCCGGTTCTCCGGCGAGGTCCGCGACATGCTGGGTGAGGACCTGGTCAGCGTTGCGGAGGCTATGATCGACGCCGCCACCGAGTACCTGGAAGCGGAGCCGGACGACGCCGGCAACCTCGACGACGACCCGCCGCCCACGCTTCACTGATGCCGCCGGCGGGCGGCCGGGTCAGCCGCGCCGGATGATCCCGACGCTCAATCCCTCGATGGCGAACGCCCGTTGCGCCAGATCCACTTCGATGGGCTCGTAGGCGTCGTTCTCGGGCAGCAGCAGCACGCGGTTCCTCTGCCGGGTTCGCTGGAAACGCTTCACCGTCACCTCGTCGTCCACCCGGGCTACCACGATCTGGCCGTTGGCCGCGTCCGGGGTCTTGTGCACGGCAAGCAGGTCACCGTCGAGGATTCCGGCATCGCGCATGCTGTCGCCGCGAACCCGGAGCAGAAAGTCGGCGCGCGGTCGGAACAGACTGGAAGGCACGTCGAGGTGATCCTCGATGTTCTCGGCAGCGAGGATCGGGTCCCCGGCGGCGACCCGCCCCACAACGGGCAGCCCGGGCGGATCCGGCAGGCGGATTCCGCGCGAAGTGCCCGGGATCATCTCGATCGCCCCTTTGCGGGCCAGAGCCTTGAGGTGTTCCTCGGCGGCGTTCGGGGACTTGAACCCGAGTTCGTGGGCGATGTCCGCGCGCGTTGGCGGGTACCCCGTGTCATCGATGTGCCGGCGGATCAGATCGAGTACCTGGGCCTGTCGCTGGGTGAGGGTTTCCATGACTGACGGCGTTCCTGTGAAGCTGTTCGGATATACAGTAGCCTGGGAGTATATACAGTACATTTCCGGTTTGCACAGCCCCGGGCGGGTGCATAACATCCGCGTCACACCGGCGAGGGCGGCGTCCGAGGGAGGTCATGGCAGCAGAATGGCAGTAGCGGCCACAGGCAGTGGGGCGCGGGTGTCCCGCTGGGGAGCGACGGTCCTGGCCTGGGTCCTGGCGCTCGCAACCGGCATCAGCGGCGTGCGCGCCGATCCGCCCGGACTGCCGGATCTCGCCGGCCTCAATCCCGAGCAGCAGGGGCTGGCGATCTTCCGCGAGAAGGATGAGCGCGAATCCGGCTACCGGGACCTGCAGGTCGAACTCGACATGATTCTGCGCGACCGCCGCGGCACCGAGGCGCGGCGCGCGCTGTCCATCAGTCAGCTGGAGATGGACGACGACGGCGACCGCCTTCTGGTGGTGTTCGATACCCCGAAACCGATCCGCGGCACGGCGCTGCTCAGCTACACGCACGTCGACGGGCCGGACGATCAGTGGCTGTACCTGCCTGCCCAGCGGCGGGTGAAGAAGATCGCTTCGCGCAACAAGTCCGGCCCGTTTCTGTCCAGCGAGTTCGCCTACGAGGATCTGGCGCTGCACGAGGTCGAACAGTTCAGCTATCGGCTGCTCGGTAGCGAGCCTTGCGGAGACAGCCAGTGTCTGCGGGTGGAGCGAATCCCCGACGACGAGTACTCCGGCTACTCACGCCAGGAAGTGCTGCTCCACGAGCCGACCCTGAGGGTGGAACGCATCGACTACTTCGACCGCCGCGAACGGCCCCTCAAGGTGCTGGTGAACGATGACTACCAGCTCTACCAGGATCGCTACTGGAAGCCTCGGCGGATGTACATGGAGAACCTGCAGACCGGCAAGACCACGGAACTGCTGTGGCAGCAGTATGCGTTTGCCACCGGGTTGCAGGCGGAGCGCGATTTTTCCACCAACAGCCTGATGAGGGCCCGGTGACCGGTCGCCGCCGCGCCGCCGGACTGGCGGCGCTGCTGTGGCTGCTGCCGTTCGGCCTCTGCGTGGCCGCCGAACAGCTGGTGTTCGGCAGCTTCCGCAGCGAGGCCAACGCGCGTGCCTGGGCGGGGGAACTGCAGCAGACCTTTGCCCGGGAGTTCGAGGTCGAGCGCGTGCACCGCGACGACGGGATCTGGTTCCGCGTGCGCTCTCCCAGTCTCGGCACGGCCGAACGCGATGCCCTGCAGCGTGCCGCAGCGGCCCGCGACATGTCGGTGTGGGTGATTCGCGGCACCTACGAGCGCCCCGGCACGGTGACGTCGTCGGTGCCGCCGGAGGTCCCGGTCAGCGAGGCACCCACAGAGCGGACGGTGACCGCGCTGACCCCCGCCGTGCGCCCCCCGGGCGCGGCGACCGGAAGCACCCCGGAGCGGGCCCCGAGCCGCCGCGATGGCGGCGTCGAGACCTATGCCGATATCGACGTCGGGCTGCAGACGCGCACCTATCCGCAGCGCGGGCTCGACGGCCAGGACCGTTTCCAGCCGTCCGTCAGCGTCCGCCTGGAGTATCACCGGGCGTGGGACGACGGTCGCTCGAGCGCCACGCTCACGCCGTTCCTGCGTCTCGACGCCGAGGACGACGAACGCAGCCACGCGGACCTGCGCGAGGCCTTCTACACCCGAGTCGGCGACGCCTGGGAGGTGCACGCCGGGGTGCGCCAGATCTTCTGGGGCGTCGCCGAGTTCAACCACCTCGTCGACATCGTCAACCAGACCGATCTGGTGGAGAACATCGACGGCGAGGACAAGCTCGGACAGCCCATGGTGCAGCTTTCGCTGGTCCGGGACTGGGGCATCGTCGACCTGTTTCTGCTCGGCGGCTTTCGCGAGCGCACCTTTCCCGGCGAGGACGGGCGCCTGCGCGGGCTGCTGCCGGTGGATGGTGACGATGCCCGCTATGCGTCCGGGGCCGGGCGCAACCGCGTCGACGGCGCCGTGCGCTGGTCCCATCACGTCGGTCCGCTGAACTTCGGGGTCCACCACTTCTCCGGCACCGGCCGGGAGCCGCGCTACCTGGCCGAGGTGCGCAACGGCTCCCTGGTGCTGATCCCCGAATATCATGTCATCGATCAGACCGGTTTCGACGGCCAGGCGCTGTTCGGCGACTGGGCCTGGAAGGTCGAGGCCATCACCCGCAGCGGCGACGGCGATCGTTTCGCGGCGCTGACAGCCGGCTTCGAGCGCACCCTGGTGGGCGTGTTCGGCTCTCGCGCCGACCTTGGCCTGGTGGCGGAGTACATGTATGACGAGCGCGACGAGGTTGCGTTCAACACCTTGTTCGAACACGACCTCGCCCTCGGTACCCGCTGGCGCAGCAACGATCTTGCGGACACGACGGCCCTGCTCGGGGTGATCTGGGACGTGGACACCGATGAGTACGTGATCAGTCTGGAGGCCAGCCGTCGCTTCGGATCGTCCTGGCAGGCGGTGCTCGAGGGGCGCGTTTTCGCCGGCGCTCCGGGCGTCGACGCGGCGCTGGCGCCGTTGCAGCTGCTGGACGGGGAGTTCAAGAGCCGATCGCTGCAGGACGACGACTACGTGCAGCTCGAGCTGACCCGGTTTTTCTGAGGTGAACGGATTCGGATGGTCGAGCAGACGCTGAGCTACCTCACGGAGCATCGATGGGTGCTGGACGTGTTCCTCACGGTGCTGGCCACCGGCGTCGTGCATGCCGCCGCGCGCCTGCTCATGCGGCGCCTGTCCCTGCAGCTGGAAAGGACCCGCAATCTCTACGACGACTCGCTCGTCGAGGCGGCCCGGGGCCCGCTCGGCTGGGGCATCTGGGTGATCGGCATCAGCTGGGCGGCGCAGCTGGTCGACGACACCGACGCGAACGAGCTGTTCGCCTACGTCGACCAGATCCGCCAGGTGGCCGTCATCGGCCTGCTGGTGTGGTTTGCCGTGCGTTTCATCGGCCGCGTCGAGGACCACATCTCCGACGCCGGGTACCGCGAGAACCCCGTGGACAAGACGACGGCCACCGCGGTTGGCAAGCTGCTGCGGGCGTCGGTGATCATCACCGGCGCGCTGATGGTCCTGCAGGGGCTCGGCTTCAGCATCTCGGGCGTGCTCGCCTTCGGCGGCATCGGCGGTATTGCCATCGGCTTCGCCGCCCGGGACATGCTCGCCAACTTCTTCGGGGCGCTGATGATCTTCCTCGACCGGCCGTTCGCGGTGGGGGACTGGGTGCGCTCGCCGGATCGCGAGATCGAGGGCACCGTGGAGGAAATCGGCTGGCGCCTGACCCGGATCCGCACCTTCGATCAGCGCCCGCTGTTCGTTCCCAACTCGGTGTTCTCGACGCTGACGGTGGAGAACCCGTCGCGGATGCTGAACCGGCGCATCTACGAGACCGTGGGGGTGCGCTACGACGACGTCGGCGTGCTGGCGGCGATCGTCGCCGACGTGGAGACCATGCTGAAGGAACATCCGGACATCGATCAGGCGCGCACGCTGATGGTCAACTTCGTCCGCTTCGGCCCGTCGTCCCTGGATTTCATGGTGTACACCTTCACCCGCACCGTGGTCTGGGCCGAATTCCATGCCGTCAAGCAGGACGTGCTGTTCCGGATCGCCGACATCATCGCCGGGCACGGCGCCGAGATCGCCTTCCCCACCCAGACTCTGCATCTCGCCGGCGCGGCGGAGGACGATGCGGCGGCGTCGCGGCGGGATGAACGGGCGGCGCCGGACGAGGTCGAGCGATGAGCCGTCCGGGGCGCCCGAGGGCAAGCGCGCCGCCGGCGGAGGTGCTCGCGGCGCGGCAGCGGGCCGAGTGCCTGGTCAGTGCCGCGGACGTCAGCGCCGCCGTGGACCGCCTGTCGGTGCGCCTGTCACTCAGGCTCCAGGACACCAATCCGATTCTGCTGACGATCATGAACGGAGCGCTGCCTTTCGCCGGGGCGCTGTTGCCGCGGCTGAATTTTCCCCTCGAGGTCGGTTTTCTGCACGTGGGCCGTTACCGCGATGCCACCCGCGGCGGCGATCTGGTCTGGCACTCGCAGCCGACCGTGCGCCTGCACGGTCGCACCGTGGTGCTGCTCGACGATGTCCTCGACGAAGGCAAGACCCTGGCTGCGCTGGTCGAATGGGTGCGCGACGCCGGCGCTGCGGAGGTGGTCACCGCGGTGCTGGTGGACAAACAGATCGCCACGGCTCGACCGCTGGCCGTCGACTACGCGGCGCTCGAATGTCCTGACCGATATCTGTTCGGCTGCGGTATGGATTACCAGGGCTACTGGCGCAACCTGCCGGACATCCATGCTCTTCCGGTGGACCTGGAGTCCGCCGGTCACGGTGCTTCCGACTGATGCCCTGGGCCGTGATCGGCGGCTCCGGCGCTCTGCCGTTGGCCTTATCGCTGCAACCCGTCGAGGTGCCCGAGTCGCGCTATGGATCCGCGTCGGCCGATGTTCTGGCGGGTGAGGTCGGCACGCAGACTGTGCTGTTTCTGGCGCGCCACGGCACGCCGCATCGAATCGCGCCGCACGACATCAACTACCGGGCCAACATCGACGTCCTGCGGGGTCTGGGCGTGGAGGGCGTGATCGCGCTCAACACCGTGGGCGGCATCTCGGCATCGGCGGTCGCCGGCAGCCTGCACCTGCCGGATCAGATCATCGACTACACCTGGGGCCGTGAGCACACCTTCAGCGACGCCGAGGAACTGATTCACGCGGATTTCGCCGACCCCTTCGCCGACGGCCTGCGCCGGCGGCTGCGCCAGGCCGGGGACGCCGCCGGGGTGGCCGTGCACCAGGGCGGTGTCTATGGCGCCACCCAGGGGCCGCGCTTCGAAACCGCCGCTGAGATCGAGCGCATGGCGCGCGATGGCTGCGATCTGGTGGGGATGACGGGCATGCCGGAGGCCGCCCTGGCCCGGGAGGCGGGTCTGCCCTACGCGATGCTCTCGCTGGTGGTCAATCCTGCGGCCGGCCGGGCACGCGACCCCTTCGACCTCGACGCCATCGCGGCCGTGTCCGCGGCGGGTATGGCAGACGTCGAGCGGCTACTGCGTCGGTTTTTCGCTGCCGTCGATCTGCAGGGCGGCAAACGCCGCTGACAGAGCCTCCGGCGGCTGAGCCGGCGTCATGCGCACCAGCACGCCGAGTTTCGGATGGTCCAGGTAGTGCAGCTCGTCGCTGCGCAGGCGCCGGCTTTCGCTCAGCTGCATCACCCCGGCGGGATCGAAGGCCAGCCGCGCTGGCGGCACTGCGGCGGGATCCTCGCTCTGCGGCCGGTCGATGGGCGTGCGGCCGAGCAGGGGCTCGGTGTAGTAGATGCGGGCATGAAAATGCAGGTACCGCCCCACGGTGACGTCGAACGTGCCCTCGAGCGCGTGGGCATCGCCGAATCTCGGACCGACCCGGAACAGCAGCGGTTCCGGCGCGTCGCGCGCCGGCACGGGCTGCAGCCAGCGGCCGTGCAGCAGCACCCGGTAGCCGCCCCGGCGTTCCAGCCGGTTGGCCTCCGAGTTCAGGGTGAAGGTCTCCGGCGCCAGCCAGCGATAGCTGGCTTCCTCGAGCGATGCCTCGAACGCGGCAAGTTCGCGAAGGAAATCGAGCAGCGGATCCGGCGCCAGCCGCGGCTCGATCGTGGGCACGGGTCGGCGCGACGCGTCGGCCCCATCGTCCTGCCCGTCGTCCGGCTCATCGGCCGCTCGCGCCTCGCCGTATCGGGCATCGCCGAAGCGCGGGTCGGAAAACCCGTCGCTCGCGGTGACCGACTCCGGCAGCAGGCTCCGGTCCAGATACGGAAACGCCAGATAGGCCTGGGTGACCGGGTACAGGTCGTAGCCGCGCGACGGCCGTCCGGGCTGCCCTCCTGGTGCGTCCGGCGCCAGCCAGCGCAGGTCTGCCGGCAGCGTCGCGGGTGCGCGCGCCAGCGCCTCGTCGCTGGCGTGATCCATGATCTGAGGGCGTTCGAATACCACGACCTCGGTGTAATACCAGGCTTGAGCGAGCAGATCCGTCGGCGCTTCGGCTTCGACCGCAGCGCTCGGTCCCGGCAACAGGGTGGCCAGCCACAGCAGCGCGAGCGCGGGGCGCTGGGCTGCGGTTCTGATCGGGCCTGCGCTCACCCGGCGAGCGCCCGGCTGTGGGCGTTGTCGTCGGCGAGGGTGTCGAGCAGGCCGAGAGCGAAGTCCATGCGCGCATCGAACTCCGGTAGCTGTCGGGTCACCCGCAGCTGGGTGGCGCCGTCGAGGCGGTAGGTAGCGGTCTGGGTCTGCACCAGGTGCACGATGCTGGCCGGGTTGACCCGGGTGTCCGCGTTGAATTCGAGCTTGCCGCCCCCCGGGCCCAGATCGAGCCGGCGGATGCCGAGCGCCTGCATGCGCAGCTTCACACCGGTCACCCGGAACAGCTGCTTGAGCGGCTCCGGCAGGGGACCGAAGCGGTCCACGACTTCGGCGCGAAGATCGTCGAGCTCGTCGTCGTCCGCGGCATTGGCGATGCGCTTGTAGAGAATCAGCCGGCCATGAACGTCCGGCAGGTAGTCGTCGGGAATACGCGCGCCGACGTGCAGGTTCACTTCCTGACTCAGCGGCTCGAGGGGCGCGTCCAGATCCGGGGTGCGGCCTTCGCGGATCGCCCGTACAGCGCGGTCGAGCAGCTCGGTGTACAGCGAGAACCCCACCGACTGAATCTGCCCCGACTGCTCCTCGCCGAGCAGCTCGCCGGCGCCGCGGATCTCCATGTCGTGGGTGGCCAGGGTGAAGCCGACGCCGAGCTCGCCGGCGGCCTGGATCGCCTCCAGGCGCTTCACCGCGTCGCCCGTCATCGCCTTCGGGTGCGGTGTCAGCAGGTAGGCGTAGGCCTGGCGGTGGGAGCGTCCGACGCGACCGCGCAGCTGGTGCAGCTGCGCCAGACCGAACTTGTCGGCGCGCTCGATGACGATGGTGTTGGCATTGGGAATATCGATGCCGTTCTCGATGATGGTGGTGCACACCAGAATGTTCAGCTGGCGGTGGTAGAAGTCGTTCATTACCGTTTCCAGCTCGCGCTTCGGCATCTGCCCGTGACCGACGCCGATGCGCGCCTCGGGAATCCGCTCGGCAAGCTCCGCGGCGACGGCGTCGATGGTCTTGACCTCGTTGTGCAGGTAGAAGACCTGGCCGCCGCGCATCAGCTCGCGGCTGATGGCCTCCTGAATGACGTGGCCACGCTTCTCCATCACGAAGGTCTTGATCGACAGTCGCCGCGCGGGCGGCGTGGCGATGATGGACAGCTCGCGCAGACCGCTCATGGCCATGTTGAGGGTGCGCGGAATCGGCGTCGCCGTCAGGGTGAGCACGTCCACCTCGGCGCGCAGCGACTTGAGACGCTCCTTCTGGCGCACGCCGAAGCGGTGCTCCTCGTCGATTATCACCAGGCCGAGGTCCTTGAAGTGCTTGGCGACGCCGAGCAGCTTGTGGGTACCTACCACGATGTCCGCACCGCCGCTGGCCATGCGCTTCACGGACTCGCTCATCTCGGCGTCCGAGCGCAGCCTGGAGAGCGCTTCGATCTGCACTGGCCAGTCGGCGAAGCGGTCACGCAGGGTGTCGAAGTGCTGCTGGGCGAGCAGGGTGGTGGGGACCAGCACGGCCACCTGCTTGCCGCTCTGCATGCGACGAAGGCGGCGCGCATGGTGATTTCGGTTTTGCCGAAGCCGACGTCGCCGCAGATCAAGCGGTCGGTGGCCCGCTCCGAGCACAGGTCGGCGATCGCGTCCTCGATGGCCGACTCCTGGTCCGGCGTCAGCTCGAAGGGAAACTGCTCGGCAAATCGCTGGTAGTCGTCACCCGGTTCGGCGAACGCGAAGCGCGGATTGGCTTCGCGTCGGGCGTAGATGCTGAGCAGTTCCGCCGCCACGTCGTAGGCCTTCTCGGCGGCCCTGCGCTTGGCCTTCTCCCACTGGTCGGAGCCCAGTCGGTGCAGCGGGGCCAGGCCCTCTTCCGCGCCGGCGTAGCGGCTGATGAGGTGCAGCGCGGTGACCGGAACGTACAGCTTGGCCTGCTCGGCGTACTCGAGCATCAGGAATTCGTGAGGTGTGCCATCGATTTCCAGGGTCTTGAGCCCCTGGTAGCGGCCGATGCCGTGCTCAACGTGGACCACCGGTTCGCCGACATGCAGCTCGGTGAGGTTCTTGATGATCTGCTCAGGGTCCAGCACCCGGTTGGCGCGGCGGCGCCGTTCCTGGACCTGATGCCCGAACACCTCGCTTTCGGTCACCACCCGGATCGCGCCGGTCACCAGGCCTTCGTCCAGTGGCGCGATGGTGATGCAGTGCTCGGCGGTCCCGGCGAGGAACGCGTCGAAGCCGTCCACCTCCCGCGGCTGCATCCCGGCACGGGCGAGAAACTCCCAGAACACCTCGCGGCGTCCGGCGGTATCGGCGACGAACAGCGTGCGCGCCGGCTCTGCCGCGAGGAACCGCTTCAACGCCTGGGCCGGATCGCGCGCCCGCGGGTTCGCCTCGACGTCCGGCACCGGGGCGGTGGCGAACGTCAGGGCGTGGCGCCCGTCGCGGTTGATCTGGATGCGCCCGTGGCGGTTCAGTCCCTGATTCAATTCGTCGAGGCCCAGGTACAGGGCGTCCGGCGGAAGAATTGGTCGTTCCACGTCGTGACGCAGGCTTTCGAAGCGCCGTGCCACTTCGTCGAGAAAGTGCCCGGCGGCGTCGCTGGTGCCTTCGTCCTCGATGAGCAGGGTGCCCGGCGGCAGGTAGTCGAACAGGCTCGCCACACCGTCGAAGAAGAACGGCAGAAAGTACTCGATTCCGCCGGGCGGGATGCGCTGGCTGACGTCCTGGTAGATGCTGGCGCGGCGCACGTCGACATTGAAGGTGTTGTGCCAGCGGTCACGGAACCGGGCAATGGCGCTGTCGTCGAGGGGGAATTCCCGTGCGGGCAGAACGCTGATGCGTTCGAGCCGGTCCACTGTGCGCTGGGTCTCCGGGTCGAAGGTGCGCAGGCTCTCGATCTCGTCGTCGAACAGGTCGACGCGCACCGGAACCTCCAGACCCATCGGGAAGATGTCCATCAGCGAGCCGCGCACGGCGAACTCGCCGCGGCCGGTGACGGTCTCCACGGCGCCGTAGCCGGCGGCCTCCAGGCGGCGGCGCTCGGATTCGATGTCGTAGCGCTGCCCGGTCGCCAGTTCCATGGTGTGGCCGTCGACGTAACTGGTCGGGACCACGCGCTGCAACAGGGTCTGCACTGGTACCACCAGCACCGTCGACCGCGGCTGGTCCTGAAACGCACGCAGTTCGCGCAGCGTGGTCAGCCGCTCGGAGACGATGTCCTGGTGGGGCGAGAAGGCGTCGTAGGCCAGGGTCTCCCAGTCTGGAAACTGCAGCCGCGGCAGGGCCTCGGCGTAGAAGCCGAGTTCCCTCAGCCAGCGCTGGGCCGAGGTGGTGTCCCGCGCCACGACGACGGTCAGCGCGTCATGGCGGGTCGCCGCCCGCGCCACGGCGAGGCCGGCCGCCCCGGCGTGCAACGCCTGCCACTGGCTGCGCTGGCCGCTGCCGGGGGCTGCCGGTGGCTCGAATGGACTGTGCTGGGGCTGGCGCTGCTGGTTCATCCGTGTCGACGTGGTCCGCTGCTGAGCGTGAGGCTGGTTATCGCCGTGTTGCTCGAGGGGCGGGTATTCTACGGACATATCGTGATGGAGTCAGTGGAGGATGCGGCACCTGGGATGGGCGCTCGTGACCACAATGGCCTTTCTGCTCGGCCTGTACCTGGGACAGCGCGAGCGCGCTCCGGCGAGCCTCCAGGCGGCGGTCGAGCCGGGTGCGCGCGCCGCGCCCGCAGCGACACCGCGCCTCATCCCGGCCGTGCCCGGCGCCGAACGCGACGCCCGCGCCGTCTGGCCGCAGGCGTTGGCGCGGCTCGACGATCTCACCCGGCGCGGCGAGTCCACCGCGGCGGCCGCTCTTGCGGGACGACTGCTAGACGAGGTCCTGACGCTGGCCCGCAGCGGCGACTCGGCGGCTGCGCGATCACAGTTCGATGCCTACCTGGCGCGGCATCCGTTCGACGGCGCCGCACACCTGCTCGACTCCGATCTGTGGCAGATGCAGGGCCGTCAGGACGATGCCCTGGGGCCGCTGCTGACCCTCCTCGAATTCGCCGACGAACCGGCGTTGATCCGCCAGGCGCGGGACAGGCTGGCGCTGCTGGTCAACGTGCGGGAAACGGAACTCGCCAATCGCGCCGACGTTCCTGGGCTGATCCGCTACTTCGAAGATCTGAGTCGCCGCGATCCCGGCTTCGACGGCCACCGCCTGCGGCTCGCCCACTGGCAGCTGCGGGCCGGACGCCTGGATGAAGCTGCGCTCACGCTGGCCGAGACCGGCAGCGTCGGCGTGGATCCGCGGACGCGGGAGGATCTGGCTGCTGCCCTGGTACTCGCGCGCACCGGGCTGCCGCTCGAAGCGCAGCCCGGATCTGCCGGTCCGGCCAGCGCGCTGCACGTCCGCGCCATGGCACAGGGAGCGCCGCTCCGCCTGCTGGTGGATACCGGAGCCACCACGACTGCGCTGTCGCGCGCCCGGGCGGATGCGCTGGGCGCGAAGCCGAGCGGCCGCTGGGTCAAGGTGCGCACCGCGGGGGGTGTGGTCGACGCGGAACTCCTGCGCCTGCGCGACGTCGAGATCGGGGCGCTGCGGATCGATTCGCTGGAAGTCCTGGTGCTCGACGAGGCGCTCCCGGACGGGGTCGACGGTCTCCTCGGCATGGACGTGCTGGGTCGCTTTCCGGCGCCCACCCGAGGTGCGGTGCCGGGGCTTCCACGGTGAGCGGACGCTTCGGCCGGGTGGATCCGGCGCTTTAAATATCGCGCGTCGAGGCGTAAAGTCGGGTTGCTGTAGCCCTGTCAACCAGCCAGCGAAGCTCGGCGACCCGGGCATTCCCATGCCGCCTCGGGAAGTGCCTTTGGAGAGCGCGTAGAGAGTCCGTGAAGAGCCCTTAAGAAGTACGTCTAAGCTGTTGAATTCCACTATGCAGTGAGGGGAGAACGTCCGGGCTGCCGGAGAAGGCGGTCGGGGCGGAGTTTGCCTATGAAACCGACCGACATATCTGACCCGAATTACTTCCACAAGGTCGTGGACTGCCAGTGGGCATGTCCCGCGCACACCCCGGTCCCCGAGTACATCCGGTTGATCGCCCAGCAGCGCTACACCGAGGCGTACATGCTCAACTGGGACTCGAACGTGTTCCCCGGCATTCTCGGCCGCACCTGCGATCGGCCCTGTGAACCCGCCTGCCGGCGCGTCCGCACCGAGGAGAAGCCCGTGGCCATCTGCCGGCTGAAGCGGGTGGCCGCCGATCACAAGGGTGACATCAGCGGCTACCTGCCGCGAGTGCCGCTGCAGAAGAACGGCAAGCGCGTGGCTCTGCTCGGCGCCGGCCCGGCCTCCCTCGCCGTGGCCCGGGACCTGCTGCCGCACGGCTACGAAGTCCACCTGTTCGAGAAGGATCCGTTCGGCGGCGGCATGATGCGCACCCAGATTCCGGCATTCCGCCTGCCGGCCGACGTGCTCGAGGAGGAGGTCGACCTGATTCTCGACATGGGGGTCGAATGCCACTTCGGTCACGAGGTGACCAGCATGAAGGACATGCTGGATCGGGGCTTCGACGCATACTTCGTCGGTACCGGCGCTCCGCGCGGCCGCGACCTCGATCTGCCCGGACGCGCCGAGGTGGACGCACACATTTCCATCGGCATCGACTGGCTGTCCAGCGTTGCCTTCGGCCACACCACGGCCATCTCCGGCAAGGTCATCGTCATGGGCGGCGGCAACACCGCCATGGACTGCTGCCGCACCGCGCGGCGGCTCGGGGCGGACAGCGTGAACGTGGTGGTGCGCTCCGCGTTCGAGGTGATGAAGGCATCGGAGTGGGAGAAAGAGGATGCCATGAGCGAGGGCATTCCCATCATCAACAACCGCCCGCCGAAAGAGTTCGTGCACGAGAACGGCAAGCTCAAAGGCATCCGGTTCGAGTGCGTCGAACCGGTCAAGGGCGATGACGGGCGCCTGCGCTACGAGCCAACGGGCGAACCGGACGTGTTCATGGAGTGCGACCACGTGCTCATGGCCATCGGCCAGGAGAACCACTGCCCGTGGATCGAACGCGACATCGGCATCGAGTTCGACAAGTGGGACTGCCCGATTCTCGATGCGGAGACCCTGCAGTCGTCGAACCCGAAGGTGTTTTTCGGCGGCGACTCCGCTTTCGGTCCGGAGAACATCATCTGGGCATCGGCGCACGCTCACAAGGCCGCCATCTCGATCCATCTCATGCTCTCGGGCAAAGATCTCAAAGCCGAAAGGCCGCCCGAGGGCGTGAACCTGCTCAGCACCAAAATGGGCATGCACGAGTGGAGCTACGACAGCGAGCATGATCCGGCCAAGCGCTACCTGGTGCCCCACGCCGACAAGCAGAAAGCGCTGTCCAACATCAAGGTGGAGGTCGAACTCGGCTTCGATCAGGAACTGGGCGCCCGCGAAGCGCAGCGCTGCCTCAACTGCGACGTGCAGACCGTGTTCACCGACGATCTGTGCATCGAGTGCGACGCCTGCGTCGACATCTGCCCCATGGACTGCATCTCGTTCACCGCCAACGGCGACGAGCGCGAGCTTCGCAAGCGACTCACCGCGCCGGCCGACAACACCGATCAGGATCTGTACGTCTCCGGTGCCCTGCCCACCGGCCGGGTGATGGTGAAGGACGAGGACGTCTGCGTGCATTGCGGTCTGTGCGCGGAACGCTGCCCCACCAATGCCTGGGACATGCAGAGGTCGATCATCCACGTTCCACAGCTCGGGTCGTACGCCTCATGAGCAACCTCCTCTTCAACGACTTCGTCATCCGCTTCGCCAACGTCAACGGGTCCGGCTCGGCGTCCGCCAACGGCATGTTCGCCAAGGCCCTGTTCCGCATGGGCATTCCGGTGTCGACGCGGAACATCTTCCCCTCGAACATCCAGGGCCTGCCCACCTGGTTCGAGGTCCGGGTCAACGAGGACGGCTACCTCGGACGGCGCGACGGCGGCGTGGACCTGATGGTGGCCATGAACGCCGAGACCTACGCGGAGGACGTGGCCAGTCTGAAGTCCGGCGGCTATCTCCTGTATGACAACTCGAAGCCGCTGGCCCAGGTACACCGGCGTACCGACATCCGCGAGATCGGCATCCCGATCTCGACCCTGCTGCTGTCCGAGTTCGACGATCCCAAGCAGCGTGGTCTGTTCAAGAACATCACCTACCTCGGTGCGCTCTCGGCGCTGCTGAACATCGAGTTCGACGTGATTACCGACATGGTGGCGGTGCAGTACAGGGGCAAGGACGACCTGATCCGGCCGAACATCCACGCCCTGGAGATCGGCCGCCGTTACGCCCAGGAGTATCTCGAGTGCCCACTGCCGCTGCAGGTGCGGCGCAGCGACAAGATCGGCGATCGCATCTTCATCGACGGCAATACGGCCGCGGCGCTCGGCGCTCTGTACGGCGGCGCTACGGTGGTGGCCTGGTATCCGATCACGCCGTCGACGTCGGTGGCAGAAGCCTTCGAACGCTACGCCGAGCGATTGCGCACGACCGAGAGCGGGGAGCGCAAATTCGCGATCGTCCAGGCGGAGGACGAGCTGGCTGCCATCGGCATCGTCATCGGCGCCGGCTGGAACGGCGCGCGCTCGTTCACGGCCACCAGCGGGCCGGGCATCTCGCTCATGAGCGAGTTTCTCGGCCTGGCCTACTTCGCCGAGATCCCCGCGGTCATCTGGGACATCCAGCGCGCGGGCCCTTCGACCGGGATGCCCACCCGCACTCAGCAGTCCGACCTGCTGAGTGCTGCCTATGCGTCCCACGGCGATACCAAACAGGTGCTGCTGTTTCCGTCGACGCCCGGCGAGTGCTTCGAGTTCGGCGCCGACGCCCTGGATCTGGCGGACCGGCTGCAGACGCCGGTGATCGTTCTGAGCGATCTCGAACTCGGCATGAACGACAACCTGAGCGAGCCGCTCGGCTGGGACGACGCGCGGCGCTACGATCGCGGCAAGGTGCTGGACGCCGAGGCGCTGGAATCCGTAGAGCGCTGGGGCCGCTACCTGGACCTGGACGGCGACGGCATCGGCTATCGCACCTACCCCGGCACGCACCCGGAAAAAGGCGCTTTCTTCACCCGCGGGACCTCGCGCGACGAGTTCGCGAGCTACACCGAATCGCCGGACGCCTACGTGCGCAACATGGACCGCCTGACGCTGAAGTGGCGCACGGCCGCCACCCTGGTCCCGAAAGCCGAGATCGTGTCCGGCGGCAACGCGGCCGGAATCATCTACTTCGGCACCAGCGCGCTGCCCGTTCCGGAGGCCATGGACCTGCTGGCGGGGGAGGGCATCCACCTCGATACCATGCGATTGCGCGCTTTCCCGTTCGGTGAGGAGGTGGTGCGGTTCATCGACGACCACGACTTCGTATTCGTGGTCGATCAGAACCGCGATGGCCAGATGCGCACGCTGCTGGTCAACGAACTGGAGCTGGATCCGGCGCGACTGGTCAGCGTGCGCTACTACGGCGGCCTGTCGATCTCGGCGGACGCCATTCAGGATCAGGTGTCGGCGCATTTCACCGCACGCAAGCTCCCGCGGCTGACGGAGGTTAAGTCATGACGTTCGTTGCCAAACCCAGGGTCCATCACCCGCGTCTGCCGGTGAACGAGATCGGCCTTACCCGCCGCGACTACGAGGGCGCGGTGTCGACTCTGTGCGCCGGTTGCGGTCACGACTCGGTGAGCGCGGCCATCGTTCAGGCCTGTGCCGAGCTGTCGCTGCCGCCGCATCGATTCGCCAAGGTCTCAGGCATCGGCTGCTCGTCGAAGACGCCGAGCTACTTCCTCAACCGCTCCCATGGGTTCAACTCGGTGCATGGACGCATGCCGTCGGTCGCCACGGGCGCCAATCTGGCCAACCGCGAGCTGTACTGCATCGGCGTCTCCGGAGACGGGGATTCCGCTTCCATCGGTCTCGGCCAGTTCGCCCACATCGTCCGTCGGCGCATCAACATGCTTTACGTCGTCGACAACAACGGTACCTACGGGCTCACCAAGGGACAGTTCTCGGCGACCAACGACAAGGGTTCGACGTCGAAGAAGGGCAAGCCGAATCTTTATGAGCCCATCGATCTCGCCAGCATGGCGCTGCAGATCGGCGCCAGCTTCGTCGCGCGCAGTTTTTCCGGCGACAAGCGCCAGCTGGTGCCGCTGATCAAGGCCGGCCTGATGCACCAGGGGTTCGCGTTCATCGACGTGATTTCACCCTGCGTGGCGTTCAACAATCACAACGGCTCCACCAAGAGCTACGAGTACGTGCGCGGTCACAGCGACCCGGTGGCGGGCGCCGACTTCATCCGCGGCAGCGAGGAAATCACCGCCGACTACGAGCCCGGCAGCGCCGAGGACGTGGCCATGCCGGACGGATCGACGCTGCGGCTGTACAAGCTCGACCGGGACTACGATCCCCACGACCGGATCGGCGCGCTGACCCACGTCCAGCAGGCTCAGGAACGTGGCGAAGTGGTGACGGGGCTGCTCTACGTCGACCCGAACGCGGCGGACTGCCACGACATCCTGGAAACCGTGGCGCGGCCCCTGAACGCGCTCGAGGAAGCCGATCTCTGCCCCGGAAACAGCGCGCTCGCGGCGATCAACGAGAGCTTCCGCTGACCGGCTGCCCGTGCCGATGAGGTCGGCGCGGCGCGGCTCCGGATGCGCTTACAGCCTCATCACGGGCGATTTACATCTCCCGGCTCTGGTTTTGCCTTGCGGGGCGATAATGGGTTTTCGATAATATGCGCCCTTCACGCACCCCGCGCCTGATTGAGAGGAACCGCCGTGGCACTACCCAGCCTTGACGACTATTTTCCCGACTGGAAGGAGCGGGAAGCCCTCGCGGAAGCGATGATTCCCGTTATCGGGCGCCTCTACCGCAGCAACGTGGTGACCTACTGCTACGGCCGGACGCTGAACAATCAGAGCGTGCTGCAGATCATGAAGACGCACCGCTACGTGCGTCAGGTGGCGAAGAACGAGCTCTCGGAGTTCGAGAGCTACCCGATCATCGAGGCGCTGGCACAGCTCGATCTCGGGCCATCGCACATCGACGTCGGCAAGCTCGCCATCGCCTACATGGAGGAGGCTGAGAAAACCGGCATCTCGCCCCTCGATTTCGTGACCCGCGAGTGTGCGGGCGTCATCGGCCGGCACGTTCCGCCGCTGGAGAAACCTCAGGACGTGGTCCTCTACGGCTTCGGCCGCATCGGCCGGCTGCTCGCCCGCCTGCTGGTGGAAAAGACCGGCAGCGGCCAGCAGCTGCGGCTGCGTGCCATCGTGGTGCGCAGGGCCGGCGACGACGACCTGGTCAAACGCGCCAGCCTGCTGCGCCGCGACTCGGTGCACGGCAGCTTCCTCGGTACCATCCGCACCGACGAAGAGAACAGCTGCATCATCGCCAACGGCAACGTCATCCGGGTGATCTACGCGTCGTCGCCGGAGGAAGTCGACTACGAGCAGTACGACATCCATGACGCCATCGTCATCGACAATACCGGCGCCTGGCGCGACGAAGCCGGTCTGTCGAAGCACCTGAAGAGCAAGGGCGCCGCAGGCGTGGTGCTGACCGCGCCCGGCAAGGGCAACATCAAGAACATCGTGTCCGGGGTGAATTCCAGCGGCATAACCAAGGACGACAAGATCATCGCCGCGGCTTCCTGCACCACCAACGCCATCGTGCCGGTGCTCAAGGCCATGAACGACAAGTTCGGCATCGTCCACGGCCACATGGAGACCGTGCACTCCTACACCAATGACCAGAACCTGATCGACAACTACCACAAGAAGAACCGGCGTGGCCGGGCGGCGCCGCTGAACATGGTGATTACGGAAACCGGGGCGTCCTCGGCGGTGGTCAAGCTGCTTCCGGAACTCGACGGCAAGCTCACCGGCAATGCGATCCGCGTGCCCACGCCGAACGTTTCGCTGGCGATCCTCAACCTGACCCTGTCCCGCGATGCTTCGGTGGAGGAGGTCAACGAGTACATGCGCTACATGGCCCTGCATTCGGATCTGCAGCGCCAGATCGACTACACGAACTCCCCGGAAGTCGTGTCGTCCGACTTCGTCGGCAACCGACATGCCTGCATCGTCGACGGCGGTGCGACGATCGGCAAGGACAACCGGGTCGTGCTGTACGTGTGGTACGACAACGAGTTCGGCTACGCCTGCCAGGTAGTGCGCGTGGTGCAGCGCTGGTCGGGGATCTCGTATCCGCTGGTTCCGAAGGACGTGGTGCATCAGGGGTTCTGAACGTTCCGGGGCACATTCGGCGGGCTGCATGCGCAGAAGGCCCCGGAAAAGCACCTTTTCGAAAGCGGGCGTCGTTGTCGAAGGACGGGCTCGGCTGCAGCCGGGAGCCTGAACCTTCGAAAAGGTGTTTTCCGGAGCCTTCTACGCGCTACGCGCCACTGCATTTGCCTGAACCACCGCCGCTGCCGCACGCCGCCTGCCTGGCATAGGCGAATCGCATGCGGGGTCAGGGGCCACCCGGCGTCCGGGTGTGGAAGGGCGTCGCGGCGGACGCGGAGAATTGATTTGCGGAGCTTTCAGGCTCCCAGCGCCAATTGAGCCGACCTGCTACAAACACGCCCGCGCGCAGCAAATCAATTCTCGGCGGCCAGACTCGATCGACCTTTCCGCATCCCCAACCATTGGCATCGGCCTAGTCTGACCACTATAATTTGCGCGGCCTCCAGAGGCTTCTCAGCCACCGCGCCCGGGCGCGATCCGGGTCGTAGCCGATACGGAAAGCCGACATCAACCCACGTCTGGTCGCTGCGCGCGGCAGTTCGGCGCAGGCCCCGGGGTTTTGGGGCGCATCAGGGTCCAGAACAGATGGGCATCGGGCACGAGGCCCGTCACGCGTAGTGCAGTTTCGTCGCAGGGATATCGCCGTTCATGATCAAAACCAGAAAGGGCTTGGATCTGCCAATCGCCGGTGCGCCAGAGCCGGTGATCGAGGCGGCGCGTCCGGTGTCTTCCGTGGCCGTGCTCGGCGAGGACTTTCCGGGCATGAAGCCCACCATGCACGTGCAGGACGGGGACCGGGTCAAGCGTGGCGAGGTTCTGTTCACCGACAAGAAGAACGAAGGCGTCCGCTACACGGCGCCGGCATCGGGGACCGTGAGCGCCATCCATCGCGGCGCAAAGCGCGCGCTGCTGTCTGTGGTCATCGACGTCGACGGCGACGATTCCGAGTCCTTTGCCCGCTATCCTGCCGCTGAGCTCGCCTCTCTTGAGCGGGAGAAGGTCGTCGACAACCTGGTCGGCAGCGGTCTCTGGGTCGCTCTGCGGACGCGACCGTTCAGCAAGGTGCCTGCCCTCGACAGCGAGCCCCACTCGATCTTCGTCACGGCCATGGATACCAGCCCGCTGGCGGCCGATCCGGGACTCGTCATCGATCAGTACGTCGACCAGTTTGGCGCCGGCCTGGACGTGCTGGCGCGCCTCACCGCTGGCAAGGTTTTCGTCTGCCATGCGGCGGGTCGCGAAGTTCCGCGGGGTTCGGATTCCCGAATCACGCCTGAGGGATTCGCGGGGGCGCACCCGGCCGGCCTGCCGGGTACCCACATTCATTTCCTCGACCCGGTGGGACCGCACAAGACCGTCTGGTTCGTCGGTTACCAGGACGTCATCGCCATCGGCTTTCTGTTCCTCGACGGCGTGCTCTGGAACGAGCGCATCGTCGCGCTGGGTGGGCCCGGCGTCATCCGGCCGCGGCTGCTGCGCACGGTACTCGGCGCCAACCTGACCGAGTTGACCAGCGGCGAGCTGGCCGAGGGCAGCCAGCGGGTCATCTCGGGCTCGGTGCTGTCCGGGCAGTCCGCCGAGCAGCCGGTCAATTTTCTCGGCCGCTACCACGTCCAGGTGTCGGTGTTGCCGGAGGATCGCGAGCGGCGTCTGCTCGGCTACCTCACGCCGGGCCCGGATCGCCATTCGGTGTATCCGATCTACCTCTCCCGCTGGCTCGGCAGGCGGCCGCTCAAGTTCACCACCACCACCAACGGCAGCCCGCGGGGCATGGTGCCCATCGGCACCTACGAGAAGGTCATGCCCATGGACATACTGCCGACCCAGCTGCTGCGCAGCCTGCTGGTCAAGGACATAGAATCCGCGGTGAATCTGGGCTGCCTGGAACTCGACGAAGACGATATCGCCCTTTGCACCTACGTCTGCCCGGCGAAGTACGAGTACGGACCGGTGCTGCGCGACGTGCTCACCACGATAGAAAAGGAAGGTTGAGATGAGTCTGCGCTCGGTGATGGATGGGGTGGCGCCGCAGTTCGAGCGGGGCGGGCGCTTCGCCGCGCTGTATCCGGTATACGAGGCCATCGACACCGCCCTTTACACGCCGGGCGAGGTGACAGACGGTGCTTCCCACGTTCGCGACGGTCTGGATCTCAAGCGCATCATGATCACGGTGTGGGCCTGCGCCTGGATCCCGGCGCTGGTGGGTTCCTATTTCACCGGCCTGCTGGCACTGCAGGCGCTGCAGTCGGTAGGCTCCGTGACCGTCGACAGCTGGCACGCCATCGTGCTCGATCCGCTGATCGGCTACGATCCGGGCAGCTTCTGGGACTGTCTGATCTACGGTCTCGCGCACTTCCTGCCGCTGTACATCGTGGTTTTTGCCTCGGGGATCGCTTTCGAGATTCTGTTCGCGTCGAAGCGCGGCCACGAGGTGAACGAGGGCTTCTTCGTCACCAGCATTCTGTTCACCCTGACCCTGCCGCCGACCACGCCGCTGTGGATGGCCGCCGTCGGCATCATCTTCGGCGTGGTAATCGGCAAGGAAGTTTTCGGCGGCACCGGCAAGAACTTTCTCAATCCGGCGCTCACCGGCCGGGCGTTCCTCTATTTCGCCTATCCGGCAGCGATGTCGGGGGATTCGGTCTGGGTGGCCGTGGACGGCTACACCCGGGCCACGCCGCTCGGCAACGCGGCCCTGGGCGAGGACTACGGCGTGTCGCTGTGGGATGCGTTCATCGGATTCACCCCGGGAACTCTGGGTGGAGAGTCGACCCTGGCGATTCTGATCGGCGCGGCGATCCTTCTGACCACGCGGATCGCGTCGTGGCGGATCATGGCGGGCTGCGTGCTCGGCCTGGTGCTCACGGTTCTGCTGTTCAACTCGGTAACCTCGACGAACCCGATGTTCGCCATGCCGTTCTGGTGGCACCTGGTGCTCGGCGGCTTCGCGTTCGGCGCGGTGTACATGGCCACGGATCCGGTGTCCGCATCCCACACCGAGACCGGCCGGCTGATCTACGGGGTGCTGGTCGGCGTGATGTGCGGGATCATCCGGGTGGTCAACCCGGCATTCCCGGAAGGCATCATGCTGGCGATCCTGTTCGGCAACCTGTTCGCGCCGCTCATCGACTACTTCGTCGTGCAGCGCAACGTCAAGCGGAGAATGGCCCGTGCCTGAAGCGGAGCAGAAATTCGAGAAGGAAGGCCTCAGGAACGTCCTGTTCGTTGCCATCTCGGTCTGCCTGGTGTGTTCGATCGTGGTCTCGGCGGCGGCCGTGATGCTGAAGCCGCAGCAGAAAGCGAACCAGGAGTACGACCAGATGCAGAACATCCTGCGCGCCGCCGGCGTGCTCGCCGAAGGCAGCAACGTGGGTCCCGATGGGCGCAGTGTGGAAGAACTGTTCAGCGACTTCGAGGTCCGGGCGGTGAACCTCGAGTCCGGTGAGTTCACCGACGCGGTGAACCCGCAGACCTACGATCCCATCGCCGCGGCGAAGGATCCGGCGCTGTCCACGGATCTGACCCAGCAGCAGGACATCGCTACGATCGGCCGGCGCGAGGACATTTCCGAGGTCTACATCCGCCGCGACGCCCGGGGCGAGATCGAGAAGGTCGTGCTCCCGGTACGCGGCTACGGCCTGTGGGGGACACTGTACGGCTACCTGGCGCTGCAGGGCGATCTGCGCACCGTCGCCGGGCTCGGGTTCTATTCGCAGAAAGAAACCCCCGGCCTCGGCGGCGAGGTCGACAACCCTTCCTGGAAGGCGCAGTGGCCGGGTGTGAGCGTCTACGATCAGGACGGTGAGCCGGCGGTGCATCTGGTCAAGGGGCGCTCGCCCCAGGGCAGCCCGCAGGCGCAATACGAGGTGGACGCGCTGTCCGGCGCGACGCTGACCACGAAGGGCGTACAGAATCTGGTCCGGTTCTGGACCGGGGAGCTCGGATTCGGCCCGTTCCTGAAGAACCTGGAAGCCGGAACCGCGGCCTGAACTCGTAAGGAGCCGTCATGGCAACTGCCAAAGAAGTACTGCTGGACCCGATTTTCGACAACAACCCGATCGCGCTGCAGGTGCTCGGCATCTGCTCGGCGCTGGCGGTCACGGTCAACATGGCGACAACGCTGGTGATGTGTGCGGCGGTCATTGCCGTCACGACGGCCTCCAACACCGCCGTGTCGCTGGTGCGCAACCGGGTACCGTCGAGCATCCGCATCATCGTGCAGATGACGATCATCGCCTCGCTGGTGATCGTGGTGGACCAGTTCCTCCAGGCCTATGCCTACGAGATCTCCAAGAGCCTGTCGGTGTTCGTCGGTCTGATCATCACCAACTGCATCGTCATGGGTCGGGCGGAGGCCTTCGCCATGCAGAACCCGCCGGGACTCTCGGCCCTGGACGGCTTCGGCACGGCGCTCGGCTACTCGGTGATTCTGATCGGCGTCGCCCTCGTTCGCGAGCCGCTCGGCTCCGGGACCCTGCTCGGCTACGAGATACTGCCCCGCGTTGCTGACGGCGGCTGGTATTACGCCAACGGCATGATGCTGCTGGCCCCCAGCGCGTTCTTCATCATTGGCCTGTTCATCTGGGCGATCCGGGCGTGGAAACCGGAGCAGGTAGAGGCGCCGGATTACGAGATCGCGCCGAACCTGCAGTACAAGGAGGCCATGTAGTGCTGGAGCAATACCTCGGCCTGTTCATCCGCGCGGTGTTCATCGAGAACATGGCGCTGACCTTCTTCCTCGGGATGTGCACCTTCATCGCCATCTCGAAGAAGATCACCACCGCCATCGGTCTCGGCGTTGCCGTGATCGTGGTCCTGGCCATTACGGTGCCGGTGAACAACCTGATTCTGAACTACCTGCTCAAGGAGGGCGCGCTGGCCTGGGCCGGATTCCCCAACGTCGATCTGTCGTTCCTCGGTCTGCTGTCCTACATCGGCGTGATCGCGGCCATGGTGCAGATTCTCGAGATGTTTCTCGATCGCTTCGTGCCGTTCCTGTACAACGCGCTGGGCGTGTTTCTGCCGCTGATCACGGTGAACTGCGCCATTCTCGGCGCCAGCCTGTTCATGGTGGAACGGGACTACAACTTCGCCGAGAGCACCGTGTTCGGACTCGGTGCCGGGGTCGGCTGGGCGCTGGCGATCACCGCGCTGGCTGGCGTGCGCGAGAAGCTCAAGTACAGCGACGTACCCGAAGGGTTGCGCGGCCTTGGCATAACGTTCATCTCGGTCGGCCTGATCAGCCTGTGTTTCATGTCCTTCGGCGGCATCGACATCTGATGGGCTTCGACCCGAACCATCTGAGGCCAGCAGGTCCTGACGGCAGTGCAGTAAGGAACCATCATGATTGACACCACCATCGTTCTCGGCGTCGGCATGTTCACGGCCACGGTGCTGACCCTGGTCGCCGTCATCCTCATCGCCCGGTCGAGGCTGGTGAGCAGCGGCAACGTCACCATCGAAATCAACGAGGATCCGGAGAAGGCCGTGGTGGTGCCGGCGGGCGGCAAGCTGCTCGGAACCCTGGCCAACCAGGGCATCTTCCTCGCCAGTGCCTGCGGTGGCGGCGGCACCTGCGCGCAGTGCCGGTGCCGGGTCGTCGAAGGTGGCGGCAGCATCCTTTCGACCGAAGAAGGTCACTTCACCCGCGGCGAGATCCGCGACCACTGGCGGCTGTCCTGCCAGGTAGCGGTGAAGCAGGACATGAAGATCCAGATCCCGGAAGACGCCATCGGCGTGGAACGCTGGGAGTGCGAGGTCATCTCCAACCCCAACGTGGCCACGTTCATCAAAGAGCTGAACCTGAAGCTCCCCGAGGGCGCGAACGTCGACTTCAGGGCCGGTGGATACGTTCAGCTCGAGATTCCGCCCTACGAGATGGACTACAAGGACATCGACGTCGAGGAGGATTTCCACGGCGACTGGGACCGTTTCAACGTCTGGCAGCATCACAGTAAGGTTGCCGAGCCGACCATCCGCGCCTACTCGATGGCCAACTACCCGGAAGAAAAGGGCATCCTCAAGTTCAACATCCGGATCGCCTCGCCGCCGCCGGGCATGGACGTGCCGCCCGGCAAGATGTCGTCCTACGCGTTCAATCTGAAGCCGGGCGACAAGCTCACCGTGTTCGGGCCTTACGGCGACTTCTTCGTCAAGGACACCGATGCCGAGAAGATCTGGATCGGCGGTGGCGCCGGCATGGCCCCGCTGCGCTCGCAGATCTTCGACGAGCTGAAGCGCAAGGGCAGTTCCAGGAAGATGAGCTACTGGTACGGCGCTCGCTCGCTGCGCGAGATGTTCTACGACGACGAGTTCGAGCAGCTCGCCGGTGAGTTCGACAACTTCGAGTGGCACGTCGCGCTGTCCGATCCGCTGCCCGAGGACAACTGGAGCGGCCACAAGGGCTTCATCCACCAGGTGGTGTTCGACCAGTATCTCAGAGACCATCCATCTCCCGAGGACTGCGAGTATTACCTGTGCGGCCCGCCGCCGATGGTGGCCGCGGTCCTGCAGATGCTCGAAGACCTGGGCGTAGAACCGGAGAACATTCTCCTGGACGACTTCGGCGGCTGATCCGCCTCTCTCCGGCGCTGCCGGCCCCATAGCGGCCCACAAGGGCCGCGTCTTCGCACGCGCCTGTCCGCCGCTCCTGCCCGCACGAGCCGAATCCCAGCCGTGGACTATCCTTGAAGCTGGATAGTTCACGATTTCGGGCAGGAGGATGACCTCATGGCGGTAGCTGCCGAGCTTTCCGCAAACGGCGACGAACTGGTGATCCGGGTGAGTGGACGCTTCGACTTCAGCGCTCATCAGGAATTTCGCGACGCCTACGAGCACCTTTCCGGGCGACCCAGCCGGTATCGCGTGGACATGCAGGAAACCAGCTATCTCGACAGCTCGGCCCTGGGCATGCTGCTGCTCCTGCGCGATCACGCCGGCGGCGACAGCGCCGAGGTGACGCTGGCGAACTGTAATCCCGACGTTCGCAAGATTCTCAGCATCTCCAACTTCGAACAACTGTTTACCATTCACTGAGAGCCCGGATTCGTGCCATGAAAGCCGGGAAACGGTGACACCGTGAAGGACGCGCTGCGGGTCCTGGTGGTGGACGACAACGATGTCGATCGCATGGTGCTGTCGCGCATCGTCCGCCAGGAAGGCTATGACGTGGTCGAGGCCGTGGACGGCGCCGATGCCCTGACCCGGTTCCGCGACGCGCGGCCGCAGATGGTGCTCCTCGACGCCCTGATGCCGGGCTTCGATGGCTTCGAGGTGGCCCACTTCATCAAGGAGGAGGCGGGAGAAGACTTCGTTCCCATCATCTTTCTGACCTCGCTGACCGAGGCCGACGCGCTGGCGCGGGCGCTGGAGGTCGGCGGCGACGACTTCCTTTCCAAGCCCTACAACAAGATCGTGCTGAAGGCGAAGCTGGCGGCGCTGCAGCGCATGCGCGCCATGCACGTGACCATGCAGCAGCAGCGCGACGAGATCAGCCGCCACCACGCACACCTGATTCAGGAGCAGGAAGCCGCCAAGGCCGTGTTCGACAACGTCGCGCACACGGGCAACCTGGATGCCTCGTTCATCAAGTACCTGATCTCGCCGCTTGCGGTGTTCAACGGCGACGTGCTGCTGGCGGCGCGCAACCCGTCGGGTGACCTGTACCTGCTGCTCGGCGATTTCACCGGGCACGGCCTCACTGCCGCCATCGGCGCCATGCCGCTCGCGGAGATCTTCTACGGCATGACCCGCAAGGGCTTCAGCACCGGCGAGATTCTGCGCGAGGCCAACCGCAAACTCTCCCAGATTCTGCCCAAGGGTTACTTCTGCTGCGCCACCATGGTGGCCATGAGTTTCGCCAAAGGCACCCTCGAGTTCTGGAACGGTGGGCTGCCGCCCGGCTGCCTGATACGCCCCGGCAGCGCCGACCTGGTGCATCTGGAATCGCGCCACCTGCCGCTCGGGATCCGCGCCGACGAGGTCTTCGATGCGAGTACGCGGGTCCTCGAGATGGCCTGTGGCGACCGTCTGGTCATGTGCACCGACGGCATCGTCGAGGCCCGCAACGCCCAGGGTGAGGCATTCGGGTTCGAGCGTTTCGACGACATTCTGTCGCGGGCGCGGAGCCATGGCGATGCGTTCGAAAGCCTGAAGCGCGAGGTCTACGCGCACATCGGCGGCACCGGCCGCGACGATGACATCACCCTGGTGGAAGTCACCATGGTGCCGCCGGAGGCGGTGGATCTGCCGACCGGCGAGCGCGCCGCGGAGACCCTGTACGGTTCCGAAGACTGGCATCTGAGCTACGAACTCGGTCCGCGCTCGCTGCGTTCCTCCAATCCGCTGCCGCTGCTGCAGCAGGTGCTGGTCGAGTTTCCGCAGCTGCGTCCGCAGGCGGGCGCGATCTTCACCGTGCTGTCGGAACTGTATTCGAACGCCCTCGAGCACGGCGTGATGGGCCTGGACTCGCGCCTCAAGCGCTCCGCCAGCGGGTTCGCCGATTACTACGAGCGGCGCCAGCGTGCGCTCGCCGATCTGGACGGGTGGGTACGTTTCGACGTCCGCTGCGAGATCGACGGTGGCGCCGGCAGTCTGTTCGTCACCGTCACGGACAGCGGTCCCGGATTCGATTACCGCAGCCGCCTGTGTGACGACGACATGCCCAGCCAGGAATACCACGGACGCGGGGTCCGCCTGCTGCGCGAGCTGTGCCGATCACTGACCTACCGGGGCCGCGGCAACGAGGTCGAGGTCATGTTCGCCTGGGACGACAACGATGGGAAAGACGACGATGGGAGCATGGCAGATGACTGAGCGGCTCGATCTTCAGCTGCTGAACGAACTCGAGATCCTGATGGAGGAGGACTTCACCTCGCTGCTCGAGACCTATCTGAGGGATTCGGAAAACCGGCTGTTCGAGGTCTCCGAGGCCTGGGAAGCCCATGACATGGAGCGGCTGGAGCGCCACGCTCACAGCCTGAAGGGCGCATCCGGCAACATCGGTGCCGCGGAACTGGCGACGCTGTGCGGCGAGCTGGAGCTGCTGGCCCGGGAGGACTCGACTGAGCGGCTGCCCGGCATGCTCGATCAGGTCAAATCGGAGCTTCGGGAAGTGCGCGAAGCCGTGCAGGCGCTTCGCGACAGCCGCTAGTACACCAGCGGCGGCGATTCCTCCGGCCGGTCTCCGTCGACGCAGATCAGTCCGCGTAGGCGAGGCTGTGGCGCAGGTTGTCCAGGCGCTCTGCCTTCACCGCGTACTCGGCCTGAAGACCCTCGATCTCAGCGTTAAGCTCACCCTGCTCCTCCGCCAGGGCTTTCGCAGTGAGCAGCATGGCAGCGCGCTCGGCGGCCGTGGATTCCGCCGAGATCATGCCCGCTGGAATGCCGGCAAGCTCGGACTTCACATCGCGCAGGCGCAGTTCGCGCTGGCTGATCGCGTTGCCGATGCCGTTCAGCTCCGATTGCGCCAGATACAGCTGGCGGCCGTCCTGGTAGGCGGCGTAGAACGCGCCCTGCAGGTGCGGCGGGCAGACGTTTCCGTAACCGGCGCCGCGCTCGCCGACCGAGAACCCGTTGGCCGGCTGGCAGTACTGCGCCACGCCGTCGTTCCAGCCTGCCAGGTAGGCATTGCGGTCCGGGCGCACGCCGTGCTTCATGCAGGCGTCCATGTGCCGCATCAGCGCCGTGCTCTGGGTCCCGGCGAGGCCGTCGCGGTATCCGACGGTCTCCCAGTCGTTGGCCAGGCACTGGCTTTCGCTCATGCTGCTGGCGCAGCCGCCGAGCACCACCAGGGTGCCGAGCAGAACGGCGATCGTCGAACGGGGCATTGGACCTCCAGGTCGCGGCGAACACATATCCCTTACCGGCGAGCTTAGACGACCCGGCCGGAGCGAAACGGCACCTGGTTCACAGTTGTCCGTGGTCCTCGTGTTCCCGGGCCGGCCGACCCGCGTCCCCGGCGATTGCGGGAATCGGTATCATGCGGTGAAACAGCGGGAGGCAGGACCATGTCGGATCAGGTGCTCAGCTACAGCGAACAGGATCACGTCGGCGTGATCACGCTGAACCGCCCCGATGCCATGAATTCGCTCAACTATCAGCTCTACGCCGAGCTCGAAGACGCCGTCCGTGAATCCAGCGCCCGCGTGCTCGTGATCACCGGGGCGGGCAGGGCCTTCTGTGCCGGCGACGACGTCAAGCAGATCCTCGGCGGCGGCGAGCCAGCGCCGGAAAGCTTCCGGGAAAGGAGCGAGCGCAGCGGCGGTCTCACCCCGGCGGCGGAGGCGCTGCTCTACACGGACATTCCGGTGATCGCAGCGGTGAACGGTGCGGCGGTGGGCTGGGGTATGGAGCTCGCGCTCATGGCGGACCTCCGGGTGGCCTCGGACCGGGCCCGTTTCGGTGAGCTGTTCGTGGTGCGCGGACTGTGCTGTGACGCCCCGGGACTCGGCCGTCTGGCCGCGCTGGTCGGACGCGAAAAGGCCGCCGAGCTGCTGTTCACCGGCGAGATCATCGACGCCGCGACGGCGCGGGAGATCGGCCTGGTGTCGCGGGTGGTCGCCGCGGAGCAGCTCATGCCTGCGGCCCTGCAGCTGGCTGGACGCATCGCCGCCAATCCGCCGCTGGCGGTGCAGGCGCTGAAAGCCGGTCTGCGACGCACCGTCGAGCCGGACTGGCGCGACACCGGGCGCTGGGCCATCGAGCAGATCACGCGCCTGCGCCAGACCGAAGACTCCCGGGAAGGGGTGCGCGCGTTCCTCGAGAAACGCGACCCGGTCTACACCGGCCGCTGAAGCTCGCCGTCCACTTCCAGGCTGACCCGGTCCGGATAGAACGCGAAGTACCCGGTCAGCGCCCGGCATTCGTCGAAGGGCGCCAGGTACGCCCACACGGCGTCGTCGATCCGGCCGTCGCCGGCGTTGATGGTCCAGTAGCTGGCGTGACCCTTGAACGGACAGTAGCTGGTGGATTCCGTCGGGATGAGGTGCCGGGTGTCGACGTGGTCGGGCGGAAAGTACCAGACCGGATCGTGGCGACTTTCCTCCACCAGAAAGGCGGCGCGGCTGTCGGCGATCACCGTCTCGCCCACCAGCACGCGTACGTGCCGGGGGCTCTGGGTGGCGCTGACGCGGTGCTCCGGGTGGCGGGCGAAGCCGGGTGCGGGATTGTTCATGCGCTTGCCCCTGCTCGGTTTTATGGTCAGTGTTGGACGAACGAAGGTTCAGGAGTGCGGTCATGGTTGCACAGGCGAAACCCGTGGGAAAGCAGCGCTACCGCGAGTCCTACGGACGCTATCTCGAGGACTTCAGCGTCGGCGACGTCTACGAGCACCGTCCGGGACGCACCATCGGCGAAGCCGACAACACCTGGTTCACGCTGCTGACCATGAACCAGCATCCGCTGCATTTCGATCGCGAGTACGGGGCCAGGAGCGAGTTCGGTCAGGTGCTGGTGAATTCCTGCCTGACCCTGTCCATCGTCACCGGCATGTCGGTTTCCGACGTCAGCCAGAAGACGGTGGCGAATCTCGGCTGGAACGACGTGAAGCTCACGGGCCCGGTATTCATCGGCGACACGCTGTATGCGGAATCGGAGGTGCTCGGCATTCGCGAGTCGCGCTCCCGGCCCACCCAGGGGATCGTCACCATCCGCACCCGGGGCCTCAAGCAGGGGGGCGTGGAGGTGATCAGCTTCGAGCGCGCCATGCTCATCCCCAAACGTGGCCATGCGGTCGACGACGCGGTGGACTACTGAGACGGACTCAGAGGAGAAGGTGGACGCTTCGCGAGGTTCGGCGTCGCGGAGGGTTGGCGCGGCTGTCGTTGGCGGAGGAGCCGCCCCGGGTCAGGCCGCGTAGCTCCGGGACTCCATCAGGCGCGCGTCGATGAGTTCCTGGGCCGTGTATCGGCACGTGCCGCAGGCACTTCCGGCACCGCACACTTCTTCGAGCTGGTCGACGTGATCCACGCCGGCATCCACGGCATCATGAATGTCTCGATCGGTGATGGCATGACAGACGCAGACGAACATGGCGGACCCTCACACTCGATGGCGTTATTTAAATGCAAATCATTCTTGATTGCAACTGTGTATTGTTTGGATTCGCGGCTGGCGTGCATTCTCGAATGAGAATGATTAATCTTCAATATCAATAGGTTATGGTTGTTACCTAGAAGTACCTACGGCATTCTGGGGTTCAACGGAACGGAATCGCACCATGAAAACTCTCGACAAGAAAGTCATCCAACTGCTCAACGCGGTGCTCAAGAACGAGCTTACGGCCATCAACCAGTATTTCCTGCACTCGAAGATGCTCGAGGACATGGGGCTGAAACGTCTGGCGAAATACGAGTACGACGAGTCCATCGACGAGATGAAGCACGCCGATTCGCTGATGGAGCGGATCCTGTTCCTCGAGGGTCTGCCGAATCTGCAGGAACTCGGCAAGCTCTACGTCGGCGAGAGCGTGCAAGAGATGCTCGAGTGTGATCTGAAGCTGGAGATGGAAGGCCTGCCGGTGCTGCGTGAGGCCGTGGCGCACTGCGAAAGCGTCGCCGATTTCGCCAGCCGGGCACTCTTTCAGGACATCCTGCGCTCCGAGGAAGAACACGTGGACTGGCTCGAAACCCAGCTCGGCCTGATCGAGAAGACCGGTCTGGAGAACTACATCCAGTCCCAGATCGGCGAGTAGCCGCGCTACCCGAATCGTGAGCCCATCGCCCCCCTCGGCCTGGATCCGTCCGGCTCTGGCCCGGGCCTTCGCCGATCTGAACGCGGGCCGTCTGGAAGCCGCCGGCGCCGGTTGCCGGCGTGTTCTCCAGGCCGCGCCTGAGCTGGCGGAGGCGCACTTTCTGGTGGGTCTGGTGGCGCTGGCCATGAACGATCGCCGCACCGCGATTTCCGCGTTCGGCTCGGTGACCCGGCTGCGTCCGTCCCACGGCGCCGCCTGGGCGCAGCTCGCGCGGTTGTTCATGCAGGCCGGTCAGGCGAACCGCGCGGATCGCGCCCTCGTGCAAGCGGTGGCTCACGAGGCCGGGGATCCCCTCGTGCACGACCTGATCGGTACGGTCCAGTCCCTGCTCGGCGACCAGACCGCGGCCCGCCACTGGTACGCCAGGGCCGTGGCGGCGGCGCCGCAGCGCGTGTCGTTCCGGGTCAATCTCGCCAACGCCCTGGTGTTCCTCGGCGACCGTGACACGGCCGTGGCCGAACTGGAACGGGTTCTGGCCCAGGCGCCCGGAAATGCGCAGGCGCACTGGCTGCTCGCCGGCGTGCGCAGGGCCAGCGACCGGCGCCACGTGGAACAGCTGGTCGAGCTGGCCGCGCGGCCGGGGCAACCGCCCGCGGCCCTGGCGTTTCTGTACTATGCCCTCGGCAAGGAGCTCGAGGACCTGGAAGACTGGGACAGCGCCTTCGAGGCGTTTGCCCGGGGCGCGGCGCAGCGGCGCCGGACTCTGGACTTCGATGAGGCCGCCGAGCAGGGCATGTACGACGCCCTGGAATGCACGTTTACCAGCGAGTGGCTCGACCGGGACGCGACCGAACCGGCTGCGGTAGGCGCAGACGAACCTGCGCCGATCTTCGTGGTCGGGCAGCCGCGCACGGGCACCACCCTGGTGGAACGGATCATCAGCGCCCACTCCCAGGTGCATTCGGCGGGTGAGCTTCAGCACTTCGGGCTCTCCGTCCGCCGGCTTGTCAACTACCAGGAGAGCGGACGCTTCTCCGCCGCCCTGATGGAGCGGGCTGCGCAGGTCGATCCGGCGGCCCTCGGCCAGGCCTACCTTCAGGCCGCGGCGACCCAGCGCGGCACGACCTCCCGGTTCGTCGACAAGCTGCCGTCGAATTTCCTCTACCTGCCGCTGATCCTGAAGGCGTTGCCGCGCGCGCGCATCGTGCACGTGGTGCGTCAACCCATGGACGCCTGCTTCGCGAGCTTCAAACAGCTGTTCGCCGATGCCTATCCGCACTCCTACGAGCAGCAGGAGATGGCGCGCCACTTCGTCCGCTACCATCGCCTCATGGACGTTTGGCGGTCACGGTTTCCCGGACGTTTCTACGATATCGGCTACGAGGACGTGGCCGCTGATCTGGAGCCGAACGCGCGTGCCCTGATCGGCTACCTCGGCCTTCCCTGGGAGGACGCCTGTCTGGATTTTCACCGCCAGGCGGGCGGCGTCGCTACCGCCAGCGCGGTGCAGGTTCGCGAGCCCGCCCACACCCGCTCCATCGGCCGCTGGCGGCGCTACGAAGCTCAGCTGGCGCCCATGCGCCGGGTGCTCGAGGACGCGGGGCTGGAACCCTGACCCCGACCCTGCGCCGTCTTGCCGGTGGCCAGAGTCGTGTGGTTTGATGCGCCGACGTTTCACCTGAGGGAAAGGGCTATGGGGCCGACGTTCGAGCTGTCCGGAAGAGGCCGCCTGGCCCGCTCCATTTCGGCGGCGACGGTTTCTGCGGCCACCGTCGTCATCATCGCTGGCGCGCCTGGACAGGCGGCCGCGGCGTCGGGCGTGATCGAAGAGATCGTCGTGACGGTGCAGCGCCGTGCCGAGGCGCTGTCGGACGTACCGCTGGCCGTGACGGCGCTGTCCGGCGAGTTCATCCGCGACACCAACCTCGACGACGTCAAGGACCTGGTGCTCTACACCCCGGGTCTCACCGGCAACTCGAAAGACAGCTTCATCGACATCCTCAACATCCGCGGCGTGCTGACCAACGACTTCGGCGTCGGCGGTGATCCGTCGGTGAGCGTGTTCAAGAACGGGCTCTACCAGAGCCGCAATGGTGCGGTGGTGACCAGCTTCTTCGACGTCGATCGGGCCGAGGTGCTGCGCGGACCGCAGAGCTTTCTGTTCGGGCGCAACTCCATCGCCGGCGCCATCAACTTCCATACCCGCCGGCCGGATCTCGATGGCACCAGCGGCTACGCGGAGCTGGACGTGGGCGAACGCGGTCACGTAGTCGCCGAGGGCGCCATCAACGGCACTCTGAGCGAGACCGTCGCTGCCCGCCTGGCGCTGTACAGCTCCCAGGAGGACGGCTACGTCGACGATGTGTTCGATCCCAGCCGCGACGATCTCATCGAGCACGACAAGAAGGCCGCGCGCCTGTCGCTGCGCTTCCTCAACGACAAGACCGACGCCAACTTCATGGTGGAGTACGAGGACCGCAAGCAGTCCGGATCCGTCTACCGTGCCACGCAGAAAGGTGACGGCTGGGTGGCCCTGCAGGACGTGTTCGGTTTGACCAGGCTGGCAGGCAACGGCCGCGACTCCGACAGCGACCTCAGTTCGGGTGAGCGCGACGACGGCGAGGTCCTTTCCCTGAATCTCGACATCGAGCACGATCTGGGCTTCGCGAAGTTCAACTCGATCACCGGCTACAAGGACCACGAGTTCAGCTACGCTGAGGACTTCGACGGCACGCCGCTGCGCATCAACGACTACCTGCAGGACCAGGAAGGCGACTACTTCGAGCAGGAGTTCCGGCTGGTCTCCGAGTCAACGGGGCCGCTGTCGTGGTACGCGGGGGTCTCCTACTACCAGGAGAACATCGACGCCCTGTTCACCCAGGCCTCGGACGAAGAGGTCATGTGCAACTACTACCTGTCCTACTACGGCTTCAGCAACTGCACCGACTACTTCGCCTACTACGGCTACGTTTTCACGCCGAACCCGGCCGGCCTGGTGGAGAGCAATCGCGTCAAGGGTGACTACGAAGGCTGGGGCGCCTACGTGGATCTGACCTACGAATTCACCGAGACGCTGGATGCGAGCATCGGCGTCCGTTACTCCTACGACGAGAAGAACTTCAAGCTGCGGGCTTTCGATGTCGACAGCGAACTCGGACCGTTCTTTGCGCTCGGCTTTACGACGGTCGGGTATCTGGAGGACACCAGGGACTGGGACAAGTTGAGTCCGCGGTTGCAGGTGCGCTGGCGGCCCAACGACGACTGGATGGTCTACGGCAGCGTGACTACCGGCTACAAGTCAGGCGGTTTCGGCAGTTTCTCCATATTTCCCGACCCGCCGGTGTTCGGCACGCCGGGCATCCTGCCCGGCGAGGCGGTGCCGGACTCGTTCGATCCCGAAACCGTCGTATCCTACGAGGTGGGAACCAAAGGCAAACTCCTCGACGGCCGTGCGTCGCTGGAGACGATCGGCTATTTCTACCAGTACGAGGATCTGCAGGTCACCGTGGGCGGCCAGGGCGGCGGTATCCTGGTGGAGAACGTCGGCAAGGTGGACGGCTGGGGCATCGAGTCCACGTTCAACCTGCTGCTGAGCGACAACGTCGATCTGTATCTGTCCGCGGCCTGGGCCGACACCGAGGCCAACGACGTGCAGGCGGCGTGCGACGGCCTGGACCTTTGCGAAGGCAATTCGCTGCCGGAACTGCCGACCCTGTCCTATTCCGCGGTGCTGCAGACCAACTTCCCGGTGCAGGGTGGCCGTTGGGTGGGCAGCGCGGAGCTGTTCGGCCAGACCGAGACCGGCGGCGGTCTCGAGCACGATCCGGCTGGCGAGCAGGACGGTTATGTCGAGCTGGCCCTGCGCGCCGGCTTCCGCGCCGACGCCGGCTGGGAGGTCATCGGCTACGTCGAGAACGTCACCAACGAGCTCTACTACGACCTGAGCGTTCCCGACAGCGGCATCATCGTCGCCCACCACGTGGGACCGAGCCGCCCGCGCACTTTCGGCCTGCGACTGGGCTGGGAGTTCTGACCTCGATGTGTCCCGGATTCCACGGAACGCCGGGCGCATCGTGACGTTCAGCCGTCGCGACTTCCTCAACGGCGTGGCGCTCGGCACGGCAGCCGGCGCGATGCTGTCGCCGGCAGAACTTGCGGCAGCGACCGGAACCGCGGTGCCGGCGTATCCCCCCATGCTCACCGGCATGCGCGGCGCCCATCCGGGCTCGTTCGAGATCGCGCACGCCGTGGCCTGGTCCGGCCAGACGTTCACGGCGCCGGCCGCTCCGGACGAAGACGACTACGACCTGGTGGTGGTGGGCGGCGGCATCTCGGGCCTCGCGGCGGCGCTGTTCTACCGCCAGCGGAGCGGGCCGGATGCACGTGTCCTGGTGCTCGACAACCACGACGATTTCGGCGGCCACGCCAAGCGCAACGAGTTCGTCGTCGACGGGCAACGGCTGATCGGCTACGGCGGCAGCCAGTCCATCGATACGCCGGGTCAGTACTCGGCGGCGTCGAAGCAGCTGCTGGAAGACGTCGGCATCGACGTGCAGCGCTTTTACCGCTACTACGACACGAACTTCGACCAGACCCATGGGCTGCGGCGCGGCATCTACTTCAGCTCCGATCGCTACGGCCGCGATCTGACCGCGGCAAATGCGTTTCCGGGATTCTTCGGCGGCGTGCCCGAAGACGTGGCCGCGCTGGTCGGCCGCTATCCGTTGGCGGACGCGGACCGCGCCGCTCTGCTGCGACTGCTGACCACCGACGCGGACCCCCTGGTGGATCTGGCGCCGCAGGCGCGCGTGGATCATCTGCGCGCCACCAGCTACTCGGATTATCTGCGCCGGGAAATGGGCATGCCGGAGAGCGTGGTGGCGCTGGCCCGCAACATCCCCCTCGGCCTGTGGGGCGTTGGCTGGGACGCGCTCTCCACGCTCGAGGCAATACGGCTCGGCATGCCCGGCATCGGCGCCGTGGATCCGGCCCTGGCGGACGTGGGCGGCTACGACGACGAGCCCTACATCTTCCACTTCCCCGACGGCAACGCCGGCGTCGCACGGGCCATCGTCCGGCGGCTGCTGCCGGACGCGGTGCCCGGGTCGACCATGGAAGACCTGGTGACCTCCGTGGCGGACTACGCGCGCCTCGACCGCGACGGCAGCCGCACCCGCATCCGCCTCGACAGCACCGCCGTGGAGGTGCGCCATGTCGATGGCGACCGCCGTGTCGACGTCACCTATGTCCGCGACGGTCAGGTGCGCAAAGCCCGTGGCCGCCACGTCGTGCTCGCCTGCTACAACGCCATGATCCCGCATCTGTGCCCGGAGCTGCCGGCGGCGCAGCGCGCGGCCATGGCGTACGCCGAAAAGGTCCCGCTGGTCTACATGAGCCTCGCTGTGCGCAACTGGCGGCCGTTCGCCGAGCTCGGCTACGGCAGCTTTTACGTGCCGCAGCCGAAGTACCTGCACGCCTTCGGGCTCGATTTCCCGGTGAGCATGGGCGACTACGCCTTTGCCGCGTCACCGGATCAGCCGACGCTGCTGCACGGATCGTGGGTCCCGGCGGCGCCGGATCGCGGGCTGACCGCCCGCGAGCAGCACGCCATCGGGCGGCGCGCGCTCTACGAACTCGACTTCGCCGCATTCGAGGAGGACATCGTTGCCAAGCTGGACGGTGCCCTGGGCACCGCCGGCTTCGACGTCGAACGCGATCTGGCGGCCATCACGGTGAACCGCTGGCCCCACGGCTACGCCTACGAGTACAACGACTACTCGGATCCCGCCGGCTGGGGTCCGGACAACGGGCCCCACGTCACCGGGCGCGCGCAGATCGGGCGCATCTCCATCGCCAATTCCGATGCGGCCGGTTACGCCTACGTGAACGGTGCCGTGGATGCTGCCCACCGCGCGGTGAACGAACAGCTGAAGATGGCATGAGGAGACCGGAAATGGGACGAATGGGCTGGCTGGTCGTCGCGATGCTCTCGGTCGCGGCCCCTATGACCGGGGCGGCGGAAGGTCCGGCATGGCCGGTGGAACTCACCCGGGCCGACATTGCCGGCGCGATCTTCGAGCGGCCGGACATGGTGCGGAGCGAAGGGGGAGGCAACGTCACCCTGGACGTCACCAGCCTGAAGAGCAGCGACGGCCGCTTCGCCTCCGGCATGTACCGTTCCGGCAGGGTGCGCTTCGAGATCGACGAGCCCTACGGCGTCGACGAGTTCATGTACTTCCTGGAGGGGGGCGTCACCCTGACGTCGGCCGACGGTACCGTGCAGGTCATCGAGGCCGGCGAGGCCGTGACCATTCCGAAGGAATGGACCGGCATCTGGGATACCGACGGCTACACCAAGATCTGGGTAATCTACTCCGAGGATGGCTCCGGGCTCTGATCGGCATGCGATGTCAGCAAACCTCCCTCGAGACAGCTGGTAGCGTTCCGGTAGCAGTACCGATCAGAATACCGGACATCGCGCTCCGCGCCGGAGGTTACCAGTGAACCATCGAGATCCGAGCGCCATCAGCAGCCCTTCACGCCGTAGACGACGATTCATCTCGCTGTCGAAGCTCGCATTCATCTGGCTGTTGTTCTCGTCGATGGCCAATGCCGACACCGAGGCGCTCGAGGCTGGGCTTCAAGCAATCCTCGATGAATCCGTCAAAGCGGGTCTGCCTGCCGTCTCCGCTTCGCTGGTCTGGGGTGATCGGTCCTGGGCTGGCGTTGCAGGCGAGACATCGAGCTCCTCGGACGAGCCTCTGAACGTCAATTCACGCTTCCGAATCGCGAGCATCACCAAGCTTTTTACGGCAACCGTGATTCTGCAGCTCGTCGATGAAGGCGAGCTGGATCTGAGCGACACGCTGGCCGAGATGCTTCCGGAAACACCCGCGTCAGACGTCCCGAATGCCGATTCAATCAGCCTCGCCATGATGCTCGACCACACCAGCGGGATTCGGGACTTCACGGACGACGCTGCATTCTGGCGGGAAGCCTATGATCGCCGGGGGCTGGATCGGACATGGGATCCCGCAGAGCTGATTGGCTACAGCTCGCGGAAAGAACCCTATTTCAAGCCCGGCAAGACAGCTCAGAGGCATTATTCCAGCACGAACTACATCCTCCTTGGCAGCATCATCGAAAGGACAACCGGCAGAGCCCTAGCGGAAATCTACCGCAGCCGTATCTTCGAGCCGCTGGGCATGACGGATACGTTTCTCGAAGGATTCGAGCCCGGCATGGATAAGGTGCAGCACAGCTTGCTGAAGGCCGGATTCGGCCAGCGCCTGTTGGCGAAAAGACGAGGGTGGGAAAGGGACGCGCGCAAAGGCGTCTTCGATCTGAGCGGCAGCTACAAGCTCTACAACAGCTGGGCCTGGGCGGCAGGCGGGCTTTCTTCCAGTGCCGCTGATCTGCAGCGCTTCCTGCTCGGGCTGGGCAGCAACAGACTGCTGAGCCCCGAAAGTAGGGAACTGCTGATTCGCAATAACAGCGGTGAAAGCAGCTCTGGCACAGTCTTCGGTGGATCAGGGGGCTGGGATGGAATCACCGCCTCAGCCTACGAGATCAACAGCGAAGTCCGGATTGTCGTGCTGGCTAACGGAACGGGCTTCGAGCGCAATGCTGACGACCTGCGAAACCTTCTATTCGAAGTGTTCAAGCGCTGGAAACAGGCTTGATGACGGCAAGGTGCGCGTCGGGATCGACGAGCCCTGCGGCATCTGGGATACCGACGGCTACAGCAAGGTCCGGGTAATCTACTCCGAGGATGGCTCCGGGCTCTGATCCGGCCAGTCGTTCCCGTCCGGGCGCAGGCGGCCAATCGATACCATGGCGATCCAGCCGAACAGGGCCGCCTCGGTCACCCGCTGCCAGGCGCCCCGGAACGCGCCGTCGGGGTTCGATCCCATCCAGTAGAACACCCCCAGGACGAACAGCCCCAGCAGTATCGTGGTCATGCCGATCTGGCGCAGCGCCGGCCGGCGCGCGAGCGCTGCGCCGATGAGCAGCAGCCCGGCACCGCCGCCGAGGTACTCCAGCAGCCCGCCGAGGTTGTGCAGCGCCTGGCGCGCAGAGCCTTGCGCCGGACAACCGGCGTCGCAGGGCGCAATGGCGGCCACCAGGTAGCCGGCGGCCACGCCGAGAAACAGGAGGCAGCCGACGGCCGATCCGGGCGAGACCGCCAGCGCGCGCCAGCCGAAGGCGACGAAGGCCGCCACCAGCACGCCGATGGGCAGAAATCCGGCCACGCTGATCAGCTGACCATGGGGAGCGCCGAGCGCGCCGAGCTCGCTGATGTACTGGGCGGAGTGACTGAATCCCGGGTACTGCCAGCCGCCGACCACCGGCACCAGCAGCGCCAGAAGCACCGCCGCGAGGCCCGCGACCGACGCCGCTGCGGGCAGCAGAACGTGGTCTTCGGCGCCGCGGCGGCGGCGGTTGCGATCCTGCACGCAGAACTCGTTGCCTTCGGGATCGAGCAGCACGGAGAAGGTTGCGCCGGTCTCGCGCACCGTGGCACCCAGAGCCACCAGGCGGCCGACTTCCAGCTCCCGAGCCAGGCTGTCCACATCCAGGTGCAGGCGATTGCGCCCGTGCTTCGGGTTGTCACGGCGCTGGAAGAACAGCGTCAGCCCGGGGCCGTCTACGGCGACGCTGGGATCGGTGTCCGGGTCGAGCCCCAGGTGGGCGAGCCGTTCCATTTCGGCGTCGTCGTAGGGCCGGATCTCGAAGCCGTCCAGGACCTCCGCCCAGAACCGCGCCAGCCGGGCCGGGTGAGCGCTGTCCACGACGATCTCGCGCAAGCGCGCCATCAGTTCCGCACGGCCCGTGACGACGGGCTCAGCGCAGACCTTCCCAGGCCTGGCGCTCCCCGCCGTCCGGGTCGAGGACCAGTTCGCTGGTGACGTCGAACTTCATGGTCGCCCGGCGTTCGAGATCGTAGGGCTCCCAGCCGGGGTCGAGGTCGCGCACGAACCGGGTCCAGCACTGGTGCATGTAGCTGGCGAGATCCTGGGGTCGGTCGCCCGGGCCGAGGAAGATATCGACGCCGGGCTTGTCCAGGTTGTCGAAGGCAAACGGGATCTCCAGGGCGTGGGTCGCTCCGAGACGGCCTTCGAAGGCGCGCGACTCCCAGCAGAACCAGTACATCCAGCTCGGCGTCCCGGGCAGCGCGTTGCGGGCTTCGAGCATCCGCACGGCGGGAATGCGGAACAGCTGGTCGGTGGTGAAGGCGATCTGGATGTCCTCGGCGCGGGCGCCGGGACGGTTCTCGCGGTAGGCGGCGAGGGTGGATTCCGCGCCGTAGCGGCGGGTGAGGTGACGCAGCCGGTCGTTGTCGGTATCGGCGTAGCCCCAGAGGGTGGTCTCGTGGCGGTTGCTGCCGGTAAGCAGGGGAATGCCGCGGGATGCGCCGGCGCGGATCGCGTCGATCGGCGTGCGCGGAACGACCCGGTTGCCTTCCACGGGATAGAACGGAGCCACCGGCACGCCGAGCAGTTCGAACGCCCGGGCGCCGTCGCCGACGGCCTCGGTGACCGCGCCCTGGGCGCGGAGTAACGCTTCGGCGTCCGCGGCTTGTGCCGCCTCGATGGTGTCCACCTGCAGCGCGTCCAGGAATCGGTCCGCCACCAGACGTCCGGCTTCGGCGGGCAGGGTGTGATGACCACCGCCGCTCTGGGCGATGGCGGCCCGGTACAGACCATCGGCCAGGGGGCTCGCCAGCAGCGAGCAGACCGCGAAGGCGCCCGCGGACTCTCCGGCGATGGTCACCTTCGCCGGATCGCCGCCGAAGCGCTCGATGTTGTCGCGTACCCATTCCAGCGCGCGGATCTGGTCGAGCAGACCGTTGGCCCCCGACGTCGCGAAGTCCGCGCCGAACCGGGACAGGTCGGTGAAGCCGAGGGCGCCGAGACGGTAGTTGACGCTGACCACCACGATGTCGCCGCTGGCGGCAAAGCGCGCGCCGTTGTACCAGGGAATGGCGCCCTGGCCGGTGCGGTAGGCGCCGCCGTGAATCCAGAACAGGACCGGCCGCCGCGCATCGTCCAGCGCCGGCGTAGTGATGTTCAGGGTCAGGCAGTCCTCGTCCCAGCGCACGGCGGCGCTGTCGGTGAGTCCACCGCTCGGCACCTGGGGTGCAGCGGGCCCGAAGCGGGTGGCGGCGCGGGTCTCGCGCCAGGGTTCCATGGGCTGGGCGGCGCGGAACCGGTTGCGGCCGGTCGGCGGCGCCGCGTAGGGGATGCCGGCGAACAGCAGCACGTCGTCCTTGGCCCGGCCCTGGACCGGCCCGTGGGTGGTTTCGGCGATGGTCATCGCGGCGGCCCCTCCTGCAGCTTGGTTGCCGAAGGGTAACCGGGTCACGAGGTGGACGCACCTGACTTCGCGCCCTGTATGTCTTGTAGACTGGGTGCCGCGGCGCCCAGGGGGAAGGAAGCGGGGAAGGTATGTATCGGTTGGGTTCACGACTGCTCGGCGTGGTGGTGTCGCTGGCGCTGGCGACGGGGGTATCGGCGGGCCCCGAAGGCCTGCCTCGGGCCATGGCCTGGAGCGCCTACAACCTCGGAACCACGGGGTACAACCAGGCCGTCGCCATCGGCAAGGTGCTGAAGGACAACTACAACGTCACTCTGCGCGTGCTGCCGGGCAAGAACGACGTCTCGCGGCTGCTGCCGCTGGTACGCGGGCGGGTGCAGCTGTCGGCTAACGGGGTCGCCACCTACTTCGCCCAGGAGGGCGCGTTTCAGTTCGCCCACCCCAACTGGGGGCCGCTGCCGCTGCGTCTGGTGATGGTTTCGAACGGCGACAGTAACCAGGCTCTGGCGGTGGCCGCGGACACCGGTATCACCTCGTTCGATCAGCTGCGCGGGCGGCGGGTGCCCTGGGTACGTGGCGCGCCCTCGCTGAACGTTTCCACCGAGGCGTTCCTCGCCTGCGGCGGGCTCGCCTGGGGCGACGTCGAGCGGGTCGAATTCTCCGGCTATGGCGCCATGTGGACCGGCATCGTCAACGGCCAGGTGGACGCCGCCTACGCCACCACGGTATCCGGACCCACGCGCAAGCTCGAGGCCTCGCCGCGGGGAATAAGCTGGCCCGCGGCGCGCCATGCCGACGCGGCCTGCTGGGCCGGCATCGAGCGGGTCGCGCCGTACTTCGTCAAGCACGTCGCGACCCGCGGGGCCGGCATCAGCGCCACGCAGCCCCACGAAGGCGCAACCTACCCGTACCCTCTGCTCATCGGCCTGGCCGACACCGACGCGGACATGGTTCATGCCGTCGCCGAGGTCATCCACCATCACTACGACGAGTTCAAGGATGCGGATCCCGGCGCCATCGGCTGGGCCATGGACCGGCAGCTGTTCGAGTGGGTGGTGCCTTATCACACCGGCGCGGTGCGCTACTTTCGCAAGATCGGCGTCTGGACCGATGCCTACGAGGCCCACAACCAGCGGCTGCTCGAGCGCCAGCGCGTGCTCGGCGACGCCTGGCGGGTCGTGAAGGCGGGTTCTCACGCGTCGGATCAGGCCTTCACCGAAGCCTGGCTGGCGGCCCGGGTGAGGGCGCTTGAAGCCGCCGGATTCGATCCGATCTGGACCGATCCGCAATCCCGTTGAGCGATACGAAAGCAACCGATGGCTTCGACCCGCTGCGCTGGGGCGTTGCGCTGGCGGCGGCGGTCACGCTGCTGCTGGCCATGGACACGCTGCGCCTGTTCGGCGGCGATCCGCTGCTGTCCGGCTGGGTGAGTCTGGAAACCCACTACTACTTCGCGCTGCTGGGTCTGCTGCTGCCGCTCGTCTACCTGGTTTTCGCCCGCTGGCTGCCTCTGGATGCGCTCCTGGCCATCGCCGTAGTCACCTGCTGCGGGTACTTCTTTCAGCACGCGGAAGACATCGTCGATCTCGGCTGGGAGTTCGGCGCGCCGCCCACGGCCACCTGGCTGGCGCTGGCGCTGTGGCTGCTGCTGCTCGAAGCGGTGCGCCGCGCGGGCGGCTGGGCGCTGTTCGTGATCACCGCCACGTTTTCGCTCATGCCGCTGGTGGCCGACAGCCTGCCGGCGCCGTTCGCCGGTCTGCCCGCAGACTGGGCGCAGACCGCGGCCTATCACGTGCTCAGCATCGAAAGCGTCTTCGGCCTGCCGTTTCGCGCCTTCGCCGAGCTGGTGATCGGCTTCGTTCTGTTCGGTCTGGCGCTGCAGCACACCGGCGGCGGCCGGTTTTTTCTCGATCTCGCCTTCGGCCTGCTCGGCCACGTGCGCGGCGGTGCGGCCAAGGTGGCCATCGTCTCCAGCGGGCTCATGGGCTCCATGAGCGGCAGCGTGGTGACCAACGTGCTCACAACCGGGCAGCTCACCATACCGGCCATGAAAGCCACCGGTACGAAGCCGGAGGTCGCCGGTGGCGTCGAAGCCTGCGCCTCCACCGGCGGCGTGCTGCTGCCGCCGATCATGGGCTCCACGGCTTTCGTGATGGCCACGTTCCTCGAGGTGCCGTACTACGAGGTGGCGCTGGCGGCCGCGGTACCGTCGTTTCTGTATTTCACCGGGCTGTTTCTGCAGGTGGACGCCCACGCCGCCGCCCGGGGTCTGGAGGGCCTGGACCGGCGCGACCTGCCGAAGGTCTGGCCCACGTTGAAGAACGGCTGGTACTACCTCGGCGCGTTCATCGCCCTGGTGTTCCTGCTGATGGTGATGCAGCGGGAATCGGTGGCGCCCTACGTTGCCACGGGCCTGCTGCTCGGGCTGAATCAGTTTTCCCGCGAGCACCGCTGGGGTGTCGCCGAGGCCGTCGACTTCCTGTTCGCCAGCGGCCGCCTGCTGGCGGAGCTGGTGGCGGTGCTGGCCGGGGTGGGGCTCATCGTCGGGGCGCTGTCCCTGACCGGGCTGTCCGGCACCCTGGTGAACGATCTGCTGTATCTGGCGGGGGATTCGGTCTGGCTGCTGCTGCTGATGGGCGCACTCACCAGCTTCGTGCTCGGGATCGGCATGACCGTGACCGCGGCCTACATCTTTCTCGCCATCGTTCTGGCGCCGGCGCTGATCCAGGGCGGTCTCGATCCAATGGCGGTGCATCTGTTCATTCTCTACTGGGCCATGCTCTCGTTCATCACGCCGCCGGTGGCGCTCGGCGCTTACGCGGCAGCGTCCATCGCCCAGGCGCGACCGCTCGCCACGGGCATGGCCGCCATGCGGCTCGGCAGCGTGATCTACTTCATTCCGTTCATGTTCGTGTTGAGCCCGGCGCTGATTCTCGAAGACACGATGCCGGCCCTGGCCGTGGCGCTGCTGGAGGCGCTCGCCGGCATCTGGCTGGTGGTCTGTGGCATTCAGGCCTACGTGCCGTGGCTCGGCGTCCGCTGGAACGGCCTGCAGCGGCTGCTGCTGGTGGTCGGCGGCGTGCTGATCGCGCTGCCGCCGATCCTGCCGGAACTAACCGGCACGGCGCGCGGTACGCAGGTCGGGCTGGGGCTCGTGCTGGCGCTGGCCGCGGTGCTGCCAGCCGCGCTGCGCCGCGTGGTTCGCCCGACGTGAACACCGAGGCCAGCGCGTGATTGCCGGTGCGCTCTGGCCCACGCCGGGCTACGGTCGTTGGCTCGAGGGAGTACTGCGGGGCGGGCGCGCGGCGTAGGGCGGGCCCGGGTCGAAGCCGACGATCTCGACGTGTGCGCGGCCAACGGCGATCTGCTCGGCGCTGCGGTAGCTGCGTTGCTGCAGGTCGGTGCCGAAGACGCGGTCGTTGAAGGCGAGCACCTGAGCAACGTCCTGATCAGCGGGGACGACGACGAAGATCCTCGCTGGCGTGTCCTCGCGAGCCGCCCGGCGGGCATCGTTGACTGCCCGCATCAGGCCGATCTTCTTTGCCTCGTAGTTCACGGTGCGGTTCGCGGGAAAATCCGTGAGCAACCCGTCTTCGGGCTGCATGCGCGCGGCCAGGACACGCACTACGGCCCCGGCTTCCTCGAAGGCGCCGAATTCCCGGTACAGGGTTCGGGTCGGGCTGGCGACGTGCAGTACCAGACCTGCCAGCAGCAGCATCGCGCCCAGCGATAGCGCCGCCGCCGGCTGCGGTCGGGCTGGAACAACAGATAGGATGCCCCAGGCGGCACAGCCGATGAACAGCGGCAGCGCGAAGATCCAGACGCGCGGTGGCCCGAGGGTGCCCTGCAGAACGGCGACGATCGTTCCGGCGATCGCGAGCGCGAGCCAGAAAGCCGAGAAGCGCGCGGGGGCTCGTACCAGGAAGACGATGAACCCCGCCGCGGCGATCAATCCCACGGCAGCGGGCACGCCCTGCAGCCAGTCCTGGCGGATGAACTCCAACTGAGCCAGGGTGCCCGGGAAAGTGACGCCCTCGCCGGAGACGACGTCGTTGCCGATGAGGAGGGCAATGCTGCTCTGGGTCAGTACGGGCGCGTAGAGCAGGCTGGTCAGGACCAGCGCGGCCACTGCGGTGAGGGAAAGCTGACGAAGAAACCGCGGCGCGGTGCCGTTCATCCGCCCGGACATGAGCAATAGCAGCAGCCAGATGCCGCAGGTCAGGATGGACAGACTGAATGACGGGACCGCATACAATCCCAGCGCCGAGATCACCGCGAAGGCGGCGAACGGCGCGACGCTGCGGCACTGGCGCATTCGATCGGCCGCGAGCGTCAGGCCCAGGGTGAACAGCACGATCAGGCTGTAGCCGCGAGCGTTCACGGAGTAGTCCACCAGCATCGGCCAGGCGGCGACCGCGGCGCAGCTCAGCATGCCTACGTTCGGGTTGGCCCACTGCCGGAACAGAAGGTAGGCGAGCGGGATGGAGCAGACGCCGGCAATCAGAGCCGGTACGCGCAGGGCGGCTTCCGAGTCACCGAAGGCGGACAGGCTGATGTGGGACAGAACCGTGTGCAGGATGTGGTTGTTGGGCGAGCTGTACTCACTCAGGCCGACCATGAGAGGCCGGCTGACATAGGAGAGGTAGGTCCACGCTTCGTCCGATCGGATCGGCTGCTGGATGCCAAGCAGGCGTAGCGCCAGGCCAATCGCCAGAGAGGCGCCCAAGAACGCCTTGACGACGAGCGGCGTGGCCGACCAGTCGGCGCGAACCGTGCCCAGGAGCCGTCGAGAAGAAGCGCCTGGGTCGAACTGGTACAGGTCGCGGCGGAACAGGAAGGCGCCGAGACCCAGGCTCCAGAGCAGGCCGGAATAGACCCGGAGCATCCGGATGCTCGACTCGAAGCGTTCGCGACCGAATCGCTCCGCATCGCCGTCCGGGGAGAGCGCGTCGACGGCCGCCTTCATCTCGCTGAAGTTGACCAGAGAGGCGGCCAGCAGCAGCGCACCGAGCAGGCCCAGACCAAGCGGCGCGATCGCAACGAGGCCGGGCCACAAACCTGGTCGGCCCCGGCGACCGGCCTGGACGTTCACGGCTGCCACCGCAGGATCTGCAGATCGTGAACGGCTGCCAGCGCGGCGAGCTTCCGGTCCGGATCCACGGCGACTCCCTGCCCGGCGTGCAGCAGCAGGGGCAGATCCGAGTGATGGTCGGAGTAGGCCAGATCGATGCGGCCGAAGCGATGAACGATCGCCTGCCGTTTGGCGTCGCCGTAGCAGTTCCCGCCGTCAAGCCCGCCGCTGCACACATCGCCGCGCCACGCGAGCCGGGTGGAGATGACGTGGTCGAAGCCCAGCCCTGCGGCCAGGGGTTCGACGTAGGCGTCGAGGCTGGCCGACGCCATGACGAGCCTGAAGCCGCGTGCGGACAGCTCGTCGAGCGTCCGCCGTGCCTCCGGCTTGATGCGCCGTTCCAGCAGGCGCTCGGCGAACCCGACGGCGATCTCTTCGACCTGCCGGCGGCTCAGGCCGCCGATGATCGCCTCGACGAACACGGTCTTGAGCCAGGTGTTGTCGCGCAGGCCGAAGGTGTGTCGAACCACGGCCAGCGGGAGGTGCAGGCAGCGGGTCACACGCCGCGGGTGGCGTTGCAGGCACGCCCAGAGGAACGCCACGAAGCTGTCCCCTCGGATCACGGTTCCGTCGAGATCGAAGACTGCGATTGCCATGGTCAGTCCTGCGCCACGATCTTTCTGAACGTCCAGAAGGCGTTGGCCTGGTAGTTCACGCCGAGAATGATTCCGGTCGTGAGTACCTGCGCCAGCAGGTAGCGGCCCGCCAGCGCGTCGGTGAGAATCGCAAAGATCAATCCGTTCAGCAGGAACGTCAGGGCCGTGACGATGCAGTAGCGGACGAAGCGCCGACGCGGTGCGTTGAGTTCGGCGAAGACGAGCGTCCGCTGAAACGCGAAGTTGATCGGCACGGCAGTCAGGAATCCGAGCGTCGTCGCGATCAGCGGACGAACGGCGCCGAACTCGACCAGCACGATGAGTACCGCGTAGTGGGCGGTGACGGCCAGCCCGCCGCCCACGCAGTAGAGCGCGAGTCGCCTCATGCCTGTGCCTGGGTCGTGAGGAAAATCTGCTCGAGCCAGGGTACGTCGACGAAGAAGCAGAGCGTTACCACCACCACCAGCAACGCGACGAAAGCGAGGAAACGCCTCTCGCGGTAGAGCTTCTCCGGCGTCTGCACGACGGAGGTTCTGCGCATGCCCAGGCGCAGATACCAGACGAACAGCATGGCGAACAGAGGCAGGGAAAGGATGAACTCGATGCGGTACTTGACGAGAAAAACCCCGAGGAAGAACGAGGACAGAATGGCGTACAGGAATGCCGACTGGAGCAGGGTGTTCTCGCTGTAGTGGGCGAAGGAGCGGCGATAGTCGGCGGCCACCTCCGCGTTGCCGATGAACCGGTACTCCGCGTAGCGCTTCACTGCCATCAGGAACGCACCGCCCATCCAGTAGCTGAGCAGAATGCTTGCCGGGGGAACGATGTCCGGGGCGAGCAGGAACCACCCGACCAGGAACCGGATCGGGTTGTTCACCGACTCGCTGATCACATCGAGATAGGCCACGTCCTTCGAGCGCATCGGCCGCACGTTGTAGACCACTCCCATCACCAGCAGCGATACGAGCGTGAAGCCGACGCTGGCGTTGAGCCGGAAGCCGAGCAGGAGCCCGAACAATGACAGCAGCGCCCACTGCAGGAACACCAGTCCGGGATCGACCCGTCCGAGCACCGATGGACGCCTCGACTTCACGGGATGGAAGCGGTCGGAGTCGGCGTCGAGGTACTCGTTGATCGTGTAGTTGGCGCTGGCGATGAGACCCGTCGCCAGCAGTGCGGTGACGAGAAGCACCAGGGTGGCGAAGCTGAACTCCGCACCGACGGCCAGGGCGACCGCAACGCCGGGCAGTACGAACACGTTCTTGAACCAGTGGTCCGGGCGCGCGATGGCGATGTAGGCCCGGTAGTCGGTATGCCGGGCCAGTGTCTGATCGGCCTTGAGGGGTGTGACGTCGCGGTTCATGGAGCACCCGGAGCTGATGATTCGGGATGCCCCGAATGTCCAGGGATTTTACATTTGCGACATCGCCGACTTATGAGTTTGTCAGGAGAAAGATGTCAAGGTTTGTAACAGCTCGTCGCGCGCCGGGCGGCCACGGGAAACCGGCGCGCGGCGGCGTCCCCCACGCGTCCGGGCGGGTGCCAGAGGCCTGGCTACGGCTGGATCGGACGCGGCGTCACGATCGGAAAACGGCGCTCGAAGCGGTCGAACAGATCACCGAGCGAGGCCAGCGCTTCGAGCCGGCCGTCCAGGACGAGCTGGCCGTCGCCGAGCAGGTCGGCGGCCATCGTCAGGCCCATCATCAGCCGCTTGAACGCCAGGCTGGTGGTGGTCAGCGACGCGTCGGCGGTGTCGGAGCGCTTGTCGGGAAAAGCGTGCAGCACGCTGTTGTCGATGCTGAGCAGATAACGTTGCTCCACGTCGGTGAAGGTCAGGTTCAGCGCCAGGCGCACGCCGTCCGCCTTCGGGCCGTTCAGCCGCACGGCCATGGTCTGGAACAGATTCTCCAGCGGCATGCCACGCGCCATGCCTTCGCTGGCCGCGAACGCGGTGCCGGTCTCCGGCAGCCCGTGGCGCAGCTCCAGCGCGCCGCAGAGAAAGAAGTTGCGCCAGGGCGCCGATTCGGACTGGTAGCCGAGCTGCTCCAGGGTGTCGGCCAGCAGCGCGCGGGCGTCCTCATGGTCGGGCTGGGCCATGACCACGCGGTGCAGCACCTCGGCCACCCAGCGGTAGTCGCCGGCGGCGAAGGACTCCCGTGCTTTCGCCACCACGCTGTCGGCGCCGCCCATGTACTCGAGGTAGCGGCGCCCGGCCTCGACCGGCGGCAGCGGGTACAGGGTGGACGGGTTGCCGTCGAAGTAACCCAGGTACTTCACGTACACGGCGCGCACGTTGTGATGCACGCTGCCGTAGTAGCCGCGGTTGTAGAACTCCCGGCCGAGGGCGTCGGGCAGCTCGATCTGCTCGGCGATCTCTTCCTTGGTGTAGCCGTGATTGGCCAGGCGCAGGGTCTGGTCGTGAAGGTACTTGTACAGGTCGCGCTGCTTGGTGAGATAGGCGACCGCCGCCTCGCGGCCCCAGATCGGCCAGTGGTGGCAGGCAAACTGGATCTCCAGACGCTCACCGAAGCGCTCGATGGATTCGTTGATCTGCGCGCTCCAGGCCAGCGCGTCGCGCACCTGGGCGCCCCGCGGCGTGTACACGTTGTGCAGGTGGTGGGAGGTGATCTCCGACATGCACAGGGCTTTGAACTGCGGCAGGTAGAACACGAACTCCGCCGGCGCCTCGGTTCCCGGGGTCATCTGGAACTCGAACTCGACGCCGTCCAGCACGCGGGTCTCGCCGGTCTTCCAGACGATGTCGTTGGGCACCACGAAGCCGGTGGAGCCCATGGACAATGCCGCGCCGAGGCCGGTGGTGACGAAGCCCGTGGGCGAGTGAGGCAGCAGGTTGCCGTACATGTAGGTGGCCCGGCGGTTCATGACGTTGCCGGCGAGCACGTTTTCGTTCAGCGATTCCTGAACGTAGTGGGCGGGGGCCACCACGGTCACCTCGCCGGACTCCACCTGATCCGGCGTCACCACGCCGAGCACGCCGGCGAAGTGGTCGGCGTGGCTGTGAGTGTGCAGCACGGCGCGTACGGGGCGCTCGCCGAGGTGCCGATTGGCGAGGTCGAGGGCCGCCCGGGCGGTTTCCGACGAGGTCAGCGGGTCGACGATGATCCAGCCGCTGTCGCCCCGGATCAGGGTCATGTTGGCGATGTCGAAGGAGCGCACCTGGTAGACCCCGTCGGTCACCTCGAACAGGCCGTGATGTCGGGCATTCAGCTGGGCCTGGCGCCACAGGCTCGGATTCACCGTATCCGGGGCGACGTCGGCGAGAAAGCCGACGTCGCTCAGGTCGAAGGCCGGGCGGCGGCCGCGGTCGTGGGGGATGGTCAGCGGGTCGAGGCTGGCGATGAAGCCGCGGGCGGCGTCGTCGAAACTCTGCCGGTCTTCGAAGGGCAGGGCGTCGAGCACGGCCTGCTGGGCGGTGCGGGTGTGTGGCGTCGCTGGCTTGGGGGTGCGCTCGGATTCCGGCAGCGGCTCGCGTCCCTGGCTCATTGGCGGTTCTCCTCCCGAGGTTGTGCGGTCATGCTATCAAGCTCTGAATCGCTGATGGAGTCTGCTTGCGCGTTCCCCGCGCCCCTCACGCCTGGCGCCTCACGCCGAAGCAGGCCGTCGCGGTGCAGCGTCGCCTGGCCGGCCGCGTCCGCCTGCAGCCGGCGCCGCTACCGGAACGGGTGGTGGGCCTCGACTGCGCGTTTCTGGCGGAGCGGATTCTCGCCGCCGCCGTGGTCTGGGACGTCGCGGCCGGCGTGGTGGTGGAGCAACGTACTGCCTCGGACGTGCTGCGATTTCCCTACGTGCCCGGCTTGCTCTCGTTCCGGGAAGTTCCCGTGCTGCTGAAACTGCTGCGACGTCTGGAGACGCCGGTGGCCGGCATTCTCTGCGACGGCCAGGGCATTGCCCATCCGCGCCGCCTCGGGCTCGCCGCGCACCTCGGACTCATCGTCGGGCTGCCCACGGTGGGGTGCGCGAAATCGCGGCTGTGCGGCACCCATGAGGAACCGGGACCCGAGCGCGGCGCAGCGGTGCCGCTGCTCGATGGCCCCGAGCGCATCGGCACGGTCGTGCGCAGCCGCGACGGCGGCCGTCCGCTCTACGTCAGCCCCGGGCATCTGGCCGACCACGTCAGCAGCGTCGCCTGGGTGCTGGCCATGGGACGTGGCTACCGGCTGCCGGAACCGACCCGCCTGGCCGACCGCCTGGTGGCGCAGCGCAAACAACGCCGGGCGGCGTGAGCAGCGGTGGGCAGATGATGCCCCGACCCGGCAGGGTCCGGCCGCCGCCGGAGCTATAACGCAGTTTAAAAAAGTGCTGGCGGGTATATCCTTGAGCGATCGCGCTGGCGAGGGGCCCGCCCTGGGGGCCGGCTGACAGGGGGAGATCGGATGATCACGCTGCCGCATCTACTGCGAGTATCTGTCCGACCGTTGGCTCGACGGCGTCAGGCACTGGCAGGGTGACCGGTGCGAGCCGGGTGAGCGAGTGACCCTGCGTTCCCACTTCAACCGCGGCATCCTCAGAGGCCTCGAGCCCAAGCGGGTGGACGTACAGAGGATGCACCGCAACGCGCCGCGCCTCGGCGAGATGCTGGGCGAGGACGACTGGTTCGACAAGCTCGGCCCGCACGGGCGCGACCACGGGAGTGCGGCGTACATGGCCCGGCTCCACGAGTTCACGAAACACTGCAAACGCGCCCTGCTTGCGGAGCAAGCCGGGCGGTCAGCCAAAGAGAGGAGATGACGATGAGCGAACTGAGTTACCTACCGCTGCTGAATTCCATCGCCGTGAACGAGGCGAAGGGCGAGAAGCTGCTGCAGTCCTGGGCGGACACCACACGGGATCCACAGCTTAAGTCCGCGCTGCAGTTCGTGGCCATCCGCGAAGGAGAGCACGCCATGGCGTTCACCAAGCGGATGTGCGAACTCGGCTACGAGGTGGACGAGAAGAGCGCCTATCAGGTGTTCAAGGATTTCGACGGGCTGCTGGCCTGTGCGTGCTCGGACGCCACCGATGCGGAGAAGGTGGCCATGCTGACCGGTGGTAACGGCAGCGGCCGTGAGGAGCGCGACCCGTTCCGAGGCTTCTTCAATGACACCACAATCGATCCGACGACAGGCGCCCTGCTCGGTCGCTACATCGCCGAGGAGCGGGACAGCGGCCGGCGTCTGAAGGCCGAGTACGATCGGGTCTGCGCCGAGGCGAACGGCAGTACCGGCATGCCGGCGGACGTGGCCGAACTGGCAGCCTGCGTCTCCGAGCTTCGCGACGAGGTGGCAAAGCTGCGCAAGAAGCTCAAAGCAATCGCCTGACAAACAGGCGCCTGAGGCGGCGGATGCGGATACTCGTCAGCGGTGGCAATCGCTACATCGGCCTCGAGCTCGTGCGCGAGCTCGCCGCCGGTGGTCACCAGGTGACGGTGATCACACAGCCACGAGGTGGATCTGCCGGACGGCGTTCAGCGGATTCATGCGGACCGGCGCCAGCCCGGCGCCTTCGAGGCGGCGCTGCGCGACCGGCGCGACGACTTCGACGTGTTCTTCGACAACACGGCCTTCACGCCCGACGACGTGAGTCCCATGGTGGAGCTCTTCCGGGACCGTCTCGCTCACTACGTGTTCACCAGTTCCCAGGCCGTCTACCGGCGCAGCTTCGTGCTGCCGATCCGCGAGGATTTTGCCCGTCACTCCCCGGCGGACGACGACCCGCGGAAGGCCTACGGGGTCGGCAAGGTGCGTTGTGAAGACCTGCTGCTCGAGGTGCACGAACGGACCGGGTTCCCGGCCACCTGCCTGCGCGTCGGCCACACCATGGGGCCGAGGAGCCCCGCGCCGACGCGGGACCCGATCTTCTTTGCGCGGCTGGAAACGGGCCGGCCCGTGCTGGTGCCCGGTGACGGCTTTGCCGTCACGCAGTTCGTGCACATCAACGACGTGGCCCGTTGCATGACCGCGCTCATGGGCAACGAGCGGGTGAAAGGAGAGGCCTACAACGTCTCCGGGCGGGAAGTGGCCAGCATCCTCGGGGTGGTGCATCTGGTGGCTCGAGCCATGGGCGTGAACCCGGAGATCGTGTACGTGCCCCAGGAGATTGCGAGGCAGGCTACGCCGATTCCTACGCGTGGTACCAGGCGGAAGGTCGGCAGCACTACACCTTCGACTTCGGTGCCGAAGATGCCCTGCTTGCTCGACTGGATGCCGGCGGGTAGGAGGGAACGAGAAGCCACGGGCAAGCTATGAGCAAAGACGAACAAGCGCACGCCAGCGGATCCCCAGGCACCTACTCCCTGCCGGACGAAGCGGCACGGGCGTTCCGTGAAGATGGCGCTGTGTGCCTGCGTCATGTGCTCTGTCCTGCGACGATGCGGCTCGCCAGGGAGGCCTTCGACTGGAGTCTCGATCATCCCGGCCCCGGCGCGGCCGGCCCTCGAAGGGCAGCGGCGTGTTCTATCAGGATCTGGCGAATCCCGCGGCGCTCGCCGCCTACGATCGTCTGGTGCGCGAGACGGAGATCGGCGACATCATCGCCGCAACCTGGGGTCAGCCGGACGTGTGGTTCATGTACGAGCAGGTGTTCCGCAAAGAACACGGAGATTCCCGTCGCACGTCCCAGCTACCCCCGACTGCCCGACATCGAGGCGGATCGGTCCCGCTGGCCAGTGGTCTCCTGGGGCACGGATCCGGGTGACGTGCTCGTCTTCCATCCGGCCATCCTTCATGGCGGCGGGGCGACGCCACGGGCCGACGCCGGACGTTGAGCCTGCGATTCTTCGGCAGCGACGCGGTGGTGGCATGGCGGCCGGGCATGCAGACGGTGGAGAGTGGGCGCTTGTGCGGCCCGTTGGCCGGCGTATAGTTCGCCCGGGCATTCGCCCTTAGTCTTGCGAGGTTTCCCCATGCGTCGCGTCAGACTGGCCCTTGTGGCTGTGCTGCTGATGGGCGTCGGATGCCAGTCCGCGTCTCAGCATCGCAACAGCAGTGTCGTCGACTACCTGTATCCCGATTCGCGCAACGTTCAGGTGAGCAGTGAGGTGCCCAGGCTGACGCTGCCACTCAAGGTCGGCGTGGCGTTTACGCCGGTCACCGGCTACGGCCCGGTCGAGCTGAGCGAAGTGCAGAAGACCGAGCTGCTGCAGAGCGTGAGCCGGAATTTCCGGGATCTCGAATTCGTCAGGTCGATCGAGATCGTTCCCAGTGCCTATCTCCGGCCCGGCGGAAGCTTCGAGAACCTGCAGCAGCTGAAACGGATGTTCGACATCGACGTGATCGCGCTCGTGTCGTACGACCAGACGCGCTTCACCGACGAAGGTTGGGCGTCGATCGCCTACTGGACCCTCGTCGGCGCCTATGTCGTGCCCGGGGAGAAGAACGCCACCCACACGCTGCTCGATACCGTGGTTTACGACATCGACAGCCGCAAGATGCTGTTCCGGGCCCCTGGCACCAGCAGCGTGAAAAGCTCGGCGACTCCGATCAATCTGCAGGAGCAGACCCGCAAAGACGCGGCGGAGGGTTTCGAACTCGCGAGCAGCGACCTGGTCACCAACCTAACGTCCGAGCTCGAGGTGTTCCGGCAGCGCATCAAAAAGGCGCCGGAGGAAGTGCAGATCGCCAAACGGGAAGGCTATCAGGGCAGCGGGTCCGGTGGCTGGTTCCTGCTGCTGCTGGCGTTTGCCGGCCTCGCCGCCGCCCGTCGGACGTGACGGCGTGCGCCCGCTGGGCAGTCTGGCGATTGCCTGCGCGATCGGCGTTGCGGCCCTCTACCCCGAGGCGCTGATCTACGATCGCGCTCACGGCGCGGAATTCTGGCGTTACCTGACGGCGTCCCTGGTGCACTACGACAGCCCGCACCTGTGGACCAACCTGGCGGCCTTCTGCCTGCTTGCGGTCTGGCTCGAACGGGTGACGTCGTCGCGGTTCCTGTTCGCTCTGGCGGTTGCCGTTGCGTTGCTGGCCACGCTTGTCCTGCATCTGCTGCTCCCCGAATACGTCCGCTTCGCCGGGGTTTCTGCGGTGAACTACGCGCTGCTGGCGGCCCTCGCCGGATCGGGCCGGATGCCCTATGGGCGCCGGGTGATCGGCATTGCGGTGGCGTATCAGCTCTGGATCGCGCTGCGTGCCGGTGGCCCGCCGATGGATGTCGTCCAGCCGGTGTGGCAGCTGCACCTGCTGGCCCTGGCGCTGGGGTGGGGGTCAGCGGCTGCCCGCATCGACATGGGTCGTCGGGGTGGGCTGCGGGGCGTCGGGGCGCCTGTCACCCAGCGCCAGCACCGCGTCCCCACGACGCGCGCCGGAGGCGTCCGCCAGCCCGGAGCGTAGGATCACCGAGGGTCGGACCGGCGGAACCGGCATGCCCGCGCCAGGCAGGCGCAGCCGGGCGCCGGCCCGGATACGGTGCGGGCTGGCCAGGTCGTTCAAACGCATCAGCGTGTCCACGGACGTCCGATGCAGCGCGGCGATCTGCGACAGCGATTCGCCCGGGTCGATCCGATGGTAGCGGTCAGGAACCTGGCGGTCGTGTCGGGCCGATGGCGGTATGACCGCCAGGGCGCTTTCGAGCCCGGTCGGCGCCGCCGACGCCGGCACGCGCAGCGGAAAGCCTCGCGGCCAGTGCTTGCGACCGGTCCAGACCGGGTCCAGCACCGCCGGATTGAGCGCCCGCAGCAACGGCGCGTCGACGCCGAGCGCGCTCGCCAGGGTGCGAACGCTGACGTAATCCGGCAGCGTGGCGACCTGGAGTTCGGGCGGCGCTTCCACGGCGACCGCGCCGAAGAGGCTGTCGGCGCGGGCCTCCACGTCCAGCGCGGCAAGAAACGCCGCATAGAAATTCCGCGATGCGAAGCCGAAGGCGCGGCCCCGATAGCGCCAGGCGATCTCGCCGATGTCGCGGGTACCCAGCTGCTCGACGGCGCGCTGCACGCCGGCCGCACCGTGATTGTAGGCGGTGATGGCCAGCGGCCAGCTTCCGGTCACCGCCTGGTTGTAGCGCAGCAGCTGCGCGGCCGCATGGGTCGACAGATACGGATCGAGGCGTTCGTCGACGACGTGATCGATCTGCATGAAGCGCCGGCCGGTCGACGGGGTGAACTGCCACAGTCCGGCGGCGTCCGCATGCGAGTAGGCGGTGGGATCGAAGGACGACTCGACGTGGGGCAGGGCGGTCAGCGCCTCGGGGACGCCGCTCGACGTCAGGGTACGGCGGATGTACTCGCGCCAGGCGCCGGCGCGGCTCAGGCCCTGCCGGAAGCGGTCTGCCTGACCGCGCTGGAAGCGCACCCGATCCGCCGCGCCGGCCAGCGCGTCGGGGTCGGCGCTGGCCTGCCACTGGCTGCGCAGGCGCTCGGCCTGGGGGTCGTCGTCGGCGGCGCCGGTGGCCAGCTGCGCGAGCACACGTCGGTAGCGCGCGCGGGCGTCCCGGATGATCTCCTGCTGGCGCCGCCAGGACGCGCCGGCCGGTAGCTGCACGACCTCGTAGACCACGTCCAGGTAGCGGTCGTCGTGGAGGAAGCCTTCGTCGGTTTCGATCTCGCTGAAGACCCGGATCCAGAACTGCACCGCGGGCTCGAGCGTCGCCGGCCGCGGCAGCAGCGGCTCTTCCTCTGCGGCCACGGCGGTACGCCAGAACAGCATCAGCCAGAACAACGTCAATGTGGTCAGCACGACCACGCACTGTTTCGGCCCGCAACGCGGCAACGGTCTTCCCCAGAGCTTCCCCACCTCCGATTAAACCCGGTACATTCTCTTTTGCATACAATCAGTTGTAAGCAGATTTTCAGCGTACGGAGAGGTGCCGGTCGGATCGTCGTGACGGCACCAGCGGATGCGCTCGCCAGCACCGCGGGAGCGTGTGCCCAGGAAGCAGGCACAGTATGATCGGCAGTCACTCCGCTGGCAGGACAAGCCGTTGGTGCTGATCGATCCCGCTCGGGCGGAGTGGTCGTAGATGGACCATCCGTCGCTCTCCTGGAAACTGCGGATCGCTTACGCTCTGGGGCAGCTGCCCGAAGGCATAAAGTCCGCCGCGTTCGGCTTTTTTCTGCTGTTCTACTTCAACCAGGTGCTCGGGCTCTCCGGCACGCTGGCCGGGCTTGCCCTGTTCATTGCCCTGTGCGTGGATGCCATCAGCGATCCATTGGTGGGATCGATCTCCGACTTCACCCGGGCGCGCCGCGGCCGCCGTCATCCGTACATGTACGCGGCAGCCATTCCGTTCGCGCTCAGCTTCCTGCTGCTGTTCTCCCCACCGGCCGGGCTGGGCCAGACCGGGCTGTTTCTCTGGCTGCTGTCGTTCGCCGTGCTCGTGCGCACGACGATGACGTTCTATCAGGTGCCCTACCTGTCACTGGGCGCCGAGCTGTCCGACAGCTATGACGAGCGCACCCTGCTCGCGGCGTTGCGCAACGTGTTCCAGCTGCTCGGTATGTTCGCGGTGCTGATCGGCGGCAACCTGCTGTTCTTCTCCGCCTCCGAAGACTATCCCAACGGGCAGCTCGATCCGGCCGCCTACTATCCGTTCGCGCTTGCCTGTGTGCCCGTGCTGCTGATGGGTGTATGGGGCGCGGCGCTCGGCACCCAGAGCGAGGTGCACCGGCTGAGCCAGCCGGCCGACACGGCGCGCAAGCCGGTGCTGCGGGCGGCTTTCGACGACGTCGTCACGGCCTTTAGAATCCCGGCGTTCGGGGCGATCGTCGGCGCCAGTATCGTATTCGGCATCAACCAGGGCATGGTCCAGGCGCTGCACCTGTACCTGGCGACCTATTTCTTTCAGCTGTCGAGCGACCAGATCATTCTGCTGTTCGCCGGCGCCATTACCGGGATCATCATCGGCAGTCTGCTGAGCCGTCCTGCGGCGGGGCTGATCCGGGAAAAGCGGACCCTGTTCATCGCCGGCTCCGCCTGGTATGCGGCCTGGACGAGCAGCGTCATCATTCTGCGGCTGCTCGATGTGCTGCCCGGCGACGGCGATCGGACGGTGGCCATTCTCTACATCATCAGCGGCTGCATATCCGCCGTGGGCCTCGGTATCGCGATCCCGATGATCGGATCGATGATCGCTGACGTCACCGACGAGCACGAACGCCGGCACCGGCTGCGTCAGGAAGGCATCTACTACGCGGCCGCGTCCTTTGCCGGCAAGGCCGTTGGCGGCGCCGGGCCGATCCTCGCCGGCCTGATCATCGATATGGCCGGCATCGTTCCCGGCACGCTGCCCTCGGAGGTGGCTCCTGAGGCCCTGGCTCGTTTCGGCTGGGCGGCCGGGCCGAGCGTGGTGCTGCTGTCTGCCGTTTCCATCGCCTGCATCGCGGGCTACGGAATCAGCCGGGACCGGCACGGGGAGATCCTGGCGGAGATACGACAGAGAAATAGTCAGATAAAACAATAATTTAAGTTACTTCTCTCACCGAGCAGAGAGGTTTTTGCGATCCAGACTCGCAAAGTAACGCTGCGCCTCCGCCTTGACCTTGGGCGCCAGCAGCAGGGCCGAGGTCATGGTGGGAATGGCCATCAGCGCGTAGGCGCCGTCGATGATGCTCACCGCCGCTTCGAGGGTGACGACGCTGGCGACGACGATGAAGGACACGTACAGCCACTGGTAGTGGTGACGGTGCTGGGCGCCGAACAGGAAGCCCGCGCACTGGGTGCCGTAATAAGAGTAGGTGAGGATGGTGGTGGTCGAGAACGCGATCACGCACAGGACCACGATCACCAATCCGGGGGTGCCGAGCATCTGCTCGAAGGCGCTCGCGGTCAGCGTCACGCCGTCCTCGTCGCCGCGCCACTCGCCGGACAGCAGGATCGTGAAGGCGGTGCAGGAGCAGATGAACAGGGTATCGATCACCGGCCCCAGCATGGCCACCAGTCCCTCGCGCACGGGTTCGGTCGTCTTCGCCGCACCGTGGGCCATGGCTTCGGTGCCGATGCCGGCCTCGTTGGAGAACGCACCGCGCTGCACGCCGTAGAGAATCACCGAGAGCAGAGCGCCGGAGGCGGCGGCGCGGCCGGTGAAGGCGTCTTCCAGAATCAGCCACAGCACGTCCGGCAACCGGTCGACGTGCAGCAGCACGATGAGCACGGTGGCGCCGATGTACAGGGAGGCCATGGTCGGCACCACGCGGCTCGCCACCTCGGCGATGCGGTGCAGGCCGCCGACGATCACGACCCCGGCGGTGACGGTGAGGACGATGCCGGCGCTGATGTTGAAGGTGAAGTGGGGGCCGTCTTCGCCGAGCCAGCCGTTGTCGATGAACACCACGTCGCGGACGATCTGAATGAGCTGGTTGGCCTGCAGCACCGGCAGCGTGCCGATCATGCCGACGATGGCGAACATGAAAGCGAGCCAGTGCCAGTGTTTCGGCAGACCCTCGCGGATCACGTACATGGGCCCGCCGCGCAGGGTGCCGCCGCTGTCGCGACCGCGATACATCACCGCCAGGGTGCAGGTGAAGAACTTAGTCGCGATGCCGAGGATGGCCGTCATCCACATCCAGAAGATGGCGCCCGGGCCGCCGATGGCGATCGCGAGGGCCACACCGGCGATGTTGCCCATGCCTATGGTGCCGGCGAGCGCCGAGGACAGCGCCTGAAAGTGGGTGATGTCGCCGGGATCGTCGTCGGAGTCGAATTTGCCGCGCAGGATGTCCACGGCGTGGGGCAGGTGACGGAACGGCGCGAAGCGCGTGTAGACGAGGAAGAAGAAGCCGCCGCCGAGCAGCAGAACCAGCAGCCACGGCCCCCAGGCATAGGTCGCGAACGCCTCGGCCAGGCTCTGGAACCGTTCGATCATGCAGCGCCCCGTCCCGCGATTTCCCGGCTCACCGTACCGGGTTTGCGGCAACCGCGCATCCCGCCGGTCGGCTGCGCGTGGTCGCCCGCGCGTTGACACGCCGCCCGCGGGTCGCTGTAGTGCGCGCCATGGACATTCCCCTGGGCAAGCCGACCGACTATCCGGAGCGCTACGACCCCGGCCTGCTCGCGCCGATGGCACGGGCGACGTCGCGGGCCGCCATGGGAATCGGCGTGGTGCTGCCGTTCGTCGGCAACGACGTCTGGAACGGCTACGAGTTTTCCTGGCTGAACGAACGCGGCATGCCGCGGGTGGCCGGACTGCGCCTGCAGGTGGATGCGCATTCGCCCTGCATGGTCGAGAGCAAGTCGATGAAGCTGTACCTGAACGGCTTTGCCCAGGCGCGTTTCCCGAGTGCGGACGACGTGCGCGAGACCCTGGCCAAGGATCTCTCCGCGGCGTTCGGTGATCGGGTGGCGGTAACGCTGCTGGATCCCGCTCAGATCGAGTCCGCGGACGGCGTGCTTCCAGGTGAATCGCTCGACGCGATCGACGTCGACGTCGACACCTACGCCCGGGATCCGGTGCTGCTGGAAACGAACTCCGCAGCCGGGGCGGTGACGGAGACGCTGCACACCCACCTGTTCCGCAGTCTGTGCCCGGTCACCGCGCAGCCGGACTGGGCGTCGCTGCTGATCCGCTACTCGGGACCGCCGGTCGACCGGGCCGGGCTGCTGCGCTACCTGATCTCCTACCGCAATCACGCCGGCTTTCACGAGGCGACGGTGGAGCAGATCTTCGTCGACCTGAAGGCGCGCTGCGCCTGCGACCGGCTGCTGGTCGCCGGCGCCTTTCTGCGTCGCGGCGGTCTCGACATCAATCCGCTGCGCGCTGATGCCGGGGAGTCGCTGACCCTGCCGAGGCTCTCGCGCCAGTAACCTCAGTCCCGGATCGACGGCCGGATCAGCGTACGCAGCCAGCCGAACCAGGAATTTTCAGCGTGCATCCAGCGATCGAGCCCGTCCATGCGCGCGTCCAGGTCCTCCGGGTCGGCGAGCAGGGTCTCGCGTTTCACCAAGGGGCGCGCCGGATCCAGCGCACGCACGACGGTGGCCGGGTTGCCGGCGGCCACCACGTTGGCGGGAACGTCCCGGGTGACCACGCTGCCGGCGCCGACCACGCTGTTGGCGCCGATGGTGACACCCTTGCAGACGATGGCGCCGTCGCCGATCCAGACGTTGTCTTCGAGGATGATCGGTGCGTGGGCGCCAATGATGCGGGTGCGGTCGTAGACGTCGTGCCAGTCGGCGTCGGTCAGGTAGACCCCGGCGGCGAGCATGGTGTTGCGCCCCACCGAGACCTGACAGGCGGAATCGATTCGCACCCCGGGGCAGATCAGGGCGTAGTCACCGATTTCGATGCGCCCGCCACCGTCCGGATGCTCCCAGGTGGTCAGCCGGACCTGGCGGTCGCCGGCGGCGATGACATGCACGCAGGAACCGAAAACGATCTGCGCACCATGAATCTTCAGGTGCCAGGGCTGCATGACCTTGGCGTGGGGACCCAGAGCGTCGAGCTGCGGGCGGATCCGCCAGTCGACCCAGGCCCGTTCCAGCGCCCGATGCAGGCGCTTGAGCCCGTAGGGCCGATGATCTCTGCGCACCGCCTGGAACTCCCCCGCTTGCTACACTTCCCCAGTCAGTTTCGATAGCATACGCGTCCTTGTGATCAATGGTGACCCATTCCGGTCCCCCCGCAACGATACGTTGTGAACTCCGCCAGGCCCGGAAGGGAGCAACGGTAGCAGCAGACTCGTGTGCCGGGGTGTGGCTGGTTTGGGTTGCCACCATCTTCGGAGAGGTGGCCGAGTGGTTTAAGGCGCACGCCTGGAAAGTGTGTATGGGTTAATAGCCCATCGAGGGTTCGAATCCCTCCCTCTCCGCCAAAGAGCACTGCAATTATCTGATATTAAAGGGAATATTCGGATTCTCGCTGTGCAGACCAACTTTCATCCCAACAAATCCGGTTTTCTCTAGGGCGATCGCATAAGCCGTCACAGGGCTGCGCACCCACCTCTCGTTCGTCGCGGGTTCGCCGGTCGATCGTTTTCTTCGGACGCCGTGAGCGTTCATGACACTTCCAGTCAGCTCACTGAGCCATCAACCTACGGCCTCGAAAGCCGGTCTCGAAAATCAGGACACTCGCATAAGTGGAAAGGCTGCTCGGCAATGGTCTGATGCCCGATGGAGCAGAGATGAAGAGACCAAGAAGAAACCACAGCGCGAAGTTCAAGGCGAAGGTCGCGCTGGCGGCGTTGAAGGGCGACAAGAGCGTTGTTGGGCTGGCCGAGCAGTTCGAGTTCACGCCAATCAGATCACCGAGTGAAAGCGGCGGCTGCTGTCCCGGGCTGAGGAGGCGTCCTCACCAAGGCCGAGCGGAAATCTGCCGAGTCGGGGCCGAGCGTGAAGGATTTGCAGGCCAAGATCGGCCAGCTGACGATGGAGAACGATGCGCGCTCGGCCGGATACACGGGCCGAGCGCAAAAAAAGCGATGATAACCGTGAGCACCCGTTGCCGGTGACCCGGCAGGCGGAGTTCCTCGAGCTGTCGCGTTCGGGCACGGAGCTCTGGCAGGGTCGCCGTCCCAATTCATCAAAGATTGGGACGACGCCCGCTCGAACTCACCAATGCAAACGAGGAGATCCCTAACCTAACCGATGGACCCAAAAATAGTGGGCTGGACAATGTCGCGTTCTAATGGATATCCGGGCGGCTCGGGACTACACCCGCCCGGCACTCCTACGCAGGCTATCGACAGCCCCGATCAACTTACTCCATCAGTTCGATCAACACTCCGCTGGGCGTGTATCGCTAAAGTACTCGTCGTTTAATCCACAGATGAAGGTCGTCTGCCCGGGACCCGATATCGTAGCCGTGGTTTCGCCCTTGTACCAAATGCAGGGCGCTTTTAGGACACTGTGTTGGATGAACGAAGTATCTGGGTTGTTCTTCGTCCTTGAAGCAATCAGAGTGTAGCCACTTCCGATATCGCGGAATAGTTTGCCCGTGTAGGTCCATGTCGTGTACCCGGTAGAGATGTTAATGCCATGGACGCTTACGACTTGATTTCCAACCGGCCCCACGCTGACAAGGCATTCGTTTGTCGCCGCCGCCCCCCAAGTTGGGGCAAACACGCCAAGGACCACACCAGAGTCTGGAAGTGATTTCGGCAGTGCATGATCAGATTCCCCGTGCGTCGCAGAAGTATGCGAGGTCGGTTAACGCAGTTCCTTCAATGGCTTCGCTGTAGAAATCGGACGACGGGATCTTTTGAATGTCGATGCCCTTCTTCAGTTCTTCTAGCGTTGCCGTCAGTGCGTAGGCGTGGTTCCCTGCAGCTGACTGAGTCAGGAGCAGGTACTTTTGGTCGACTACCGCGCCGACTTCATCTGCCAGGTCCAGTGCTCTGTAGGCGTCATCATCGTCAGTAGCTCTCGGTTGGCCATTTTCGCATGCTACTTGGGCTTCAGTTGCGTGCTTTTCTGATTGCCACCGCGGGTACACGTCGGCGAGATGTGTCGCCATTGCTTCAGCTTCCGGTCCGGGCATGCCACCGTCCATCAGTCGCGCGACAACGAAATCGAAGAGCGAGTTCTCGGGGGTTGAATCGTCCGAAGCCGCCATCTTTGCGAGCCAGCGCAACGCCACAGAGTCCGGTGTGTCGGCGGTTGCGGCCGCATTCGACACACCTGAGAGGAGAGTCAGAGAAAGGAAGAGAGACGCGAGCTGAATTGCACTCATCAGCGTACCCTCCGTTGTTGGGAATCGGGAGTTTAGGCTGGGGTTGTCCGGTGTGGGAAATCGAAACTTCTAATCGATCGCCCACAGCTCTTACGGTTTCCGTTAGATTTCGGCATCCACATCGGCGCGTCACAGGGGAGCCGACTCCCTCGTACAACTTGTCACCCCGCAGAAGTTACAGAGCGAACGTATGGGCCCGCATGGGGTCGCCGAGATGGTGTTGCTTGTCTTCGGTGAGTGCTTCTGATCACCCGACAGCCGCGGCTGCCTGGGTCCGCTTGCGCGGTTCGATCACGGGGCACCAGTCCCGGTCGATCTGAAGGTGTCTGGACCTAGACCGCACGGTGTGTCTTCTGGAGAAGACGGCCCGCGCTGACCAACTTTTCTTCCAGCCACAGGGCTGGGTCGTTGAACCTCCTTGGGTTGGGCCGGCGCGCCACAAGTGAGCGCGCTGGCCGGCGTGGAAAGAAAACCGTGGCGGCAATCCGCGGACGGCGAGGTGTCGAAGGAGGACCACGGTCGAGGTGACCGCTGCGCCGGTGAAGTCCGAGTCGGCGCATGGTCGGCGGAGCCGGCCTTCCGGTTGCCGCCTCCCCCTTCTGCATCAAGCAAGGCGGGGTGGGCCTTTGCCACTTTGCCGCAGTGGCCGCGGATAAATCGTTGTTGGGGTTACCCTACGAACACCGAATGCGCCAGTCACGTGGGAAGGTGGCGCCGGGGTGGCGTCGTTTTTCCACCGTGGACCCCGAACCGAGTGGCCTTTGTCGTCTTCCGTGCCGCGGGGGTCGCCCACGTCACTACCCGCGAGGCGGGCAGTGACGTGGGCCCTTTGCGTGTCCCCACCCGCCTCTGCGGTCCGGCATCGGCGATCAGGCCAAAGTGATTACCCTCAAATCACTGTGTGGAGAATGGAAAGAATGTGAACCGTGGTGACGTGGCTGGTCGGAGTCGCGGTAGGTGCAATCTGCTTAGCGTTCCCCTTCTAGCGCCACCGCGTCGCTCCAACGCCAGCGGGTCACGCCGGGGCTGAGTTTTTCGGGGGGCGGCAGACGTCCGTCACGGGCCCAGCGCCAGACCGTCGCGCGGGAGACGCTGAAGTAGCGCGCAAGCTCCCGATCGGATGCCCAGCCACGGGGGCGGCTTTCGATGGATGGCGTCTCAGGCAAGGGCGGGTCGGAGGGCGTCATCGTCGCAAACCATGTTGGACCGGAACATCCGATGATACCCACCGCCGATCAGGCGACGATTCCAAACCACTGTCGCCGGCGTTGTTGTTACGCGCGCAGCGCCTGCACCTGGCCGCTCATCGCCGGGGTCTCGAGAAAGCGCTGCCAGTCGCCCATCAAGCGCCGACGTTTTTCGAGGAGAGTAGAGCGATTGTAGGCCTGCTCCAACGCACCCAGAGTGTGCGCCAGCGCCTGCTCAACACTTCCCGAGGGTAAGCGGTGTGTTCAGCACTCCACGTGCGGAACACGCTCCGGAATCCGTGCACGGTGGCATCGACACCCATGCGACGCAGGACGGCAGAGAGCGCCATGTCGCTCAACATGCCGCCGCGGGGCGCCGGGAAGACCAGCGCTGATTCGCGGGGGCGAGCTTCCAGCACCTCGACGGCTGCGGGGCAGAGCGGTACGACATGTTCGCGACGCGCCGTCATCCGAGATGCCGAGACGGTCCAGATTTGGCCCTGCAGGTCGATCTCGTCCCAGCGCGCGCCACGGACCTCGCCGGATCGAGCCGCCGTCAGAATCAGGAACTGAAGCGCTTGCGCACCCGTCCCGTCTTGGGACCCAAGCTTGGCCCAGAAATCGGCCATGTCGCCGACGGGTACGGCGGCGAAGTGTTTGACCCGCTTGAGCTTCTGCGGGTTGGGCAGGATCGTGTCGAGATTGCCTTTCCAGACGGCGACATTGGCGCCGGTTCGATAGCCGTGGGTGATCGCGTAGGCGAGCACGGCTTCGATGCGCTGTTGAACCCGGGTCGCGGTCTCCGTTTTGGTTGTCCAGATGGGCTCCAGAATCCGGGTAATCTGGCCGAGCTGGATCGCCTCAACCGGCAGGTCGCCCACCACTGGGTACGCGTACTGCTCGATCGTCGTGCGCCACTGAGCCGCGTGCCTCGGATTGCTGAACTCGGCCGTCTTGCGTTTCAGGTAGGCGTCCGTGCACTGCCTGAACGTGCGGGCCCGGCCGGTCTCGGCTCTGAGGGCATCGCGCTGGGCTTTGCGCTCGCGCACCGGATCGATCCCCTGGCGGATCAGATCACGGGCATGCGCTGCGCGCTCGTGAGCCTTGGCGAGAGCGACCTCGGGGTAGGCGCCGAGGCCGATGTCGCGTCGCTTGCCGCCGACGGCAACTCGAAGTATCCAGGACTTCGCACCGGTGCTGCGAACGACCAGGGCGAGCCCGGCGACCCCGCCGACGGGGTGGAAGCCAGGACCCAGGCGGCGAACGGCGAGGGCGGAGAGCGGGCGGGCGCGTTTTGGTATGCCAATCACCATCCCAACAAAACGAAGGTGATTGGATGCTACTTCGTGCGCTCCTATGTTTCCAGTGAAATGAGAAATATCAATAAAAAACAAGGGTCATAGCTACACGATGTGACACCATGAGACCGCCAAAATTCAGACTCCCTCTCCGCCAACGAAAAAGGGGCCCATCGGGCCCCTTTTTCGTTGGTGCAGATGGATGCGGCTGAGACCGTGCGGTTCGACTCGGAGCGCTGATCCGAAACATGTTTCGGATCAGGGCGGAGAGAACGCGCAGCAGCCGAAGGCTGTGAGCGGCCCCCTTGAGGGGGGAGGCCCAACTCGCCTGAGCGAGTTGGGCCGAACAATCCCTCCCCCTGGCGATGAGGGCCCTGCGGTTCGACTCTCCCCCCGGGGCAGGTCGCGCAGGACACGGCGGCCGCGGTCCTCGACTCCAGCGGCAACCGGGTGATCACGAGCCCCTGCCAGGAGCCCGTGCGGTCAGGAGATCGCGGCCGGGTCCGTGCTGCGGGCACAGAGCGTTCGCGCGCTTCCGGATAGTGGTGCCGGGGCTCAGGAGAGCTTCCTCACCCGCCGGCCCCAACGCTGCTTGGCATAGCGGCGGAGGTTCGAGACGTTGTCCGTCTCGTCCATGATGTCGCGCCCGATGATGGATTCGAGGATGTCTTCCATCGTTACCAGGCCCATCCAGGTACCCAGGTCGTCGTACACCAGGACCATGTGCTGGCGCTCGCGCAGCATCTCGCCGAACAGGTAGTCGATGTTTGTGGTGGATTTCACCGTCGTCGCCTTTCGCGCGCACTCCCGCACGAGGGTGTCGTCGGCGACTCCGAGCAGGTCCGATTTGTGTACGTAGCCGAGGGGATCACCCTGCTCGTCGATGATCGGAAATCTGGAAAACGGCAGACTCCGGAAGTGCTCCTTGAACTCGCCCATGGTGGTCGCCGGGCGCAGGTATTTGCACACTGCGCGTGGCGTCATCACGGCGCTGACTTTGATCTGGTGCAGGCGCAGCGTGTTCTTGATGATTCGATGCTCGTCGTCGTCCAGCGCGTGCTGGTCCAGGCCGATCTCGGCGAGGGCCGCAATCTCTCCCCGAACGTCGACTTCGTCTGCCGTCCCGATGCGGCGGGTGAGCAGACGCGAGAGCCAGACGAAGGGCTTCAGCAGGGACATCAGAACCCCGAGCGCGCCGGGGAGATACGGCGCGAGCGCCCGCCAGTACTTGGCGCCGATGGTCTTCGGGATGATCTCCGAGAAGATCAGAATCGCCAGGGTCATCGCGGCGGATGCGGCGCCGAGCCAGACCTCGCCGAACAGCACCGCCACCTCTGCGCCGACTCCCGTCGCGCCGCCGGTATGGGCGATGGTGTTGAGGGTGAGAATGGCTGCGAGCGGGTCATCGATTCCGTCCTTGAGGGCGCGCAGGCGTTCCGACAGCCGCGGCGCCTGCGCCTTCAGCGAGGCGATGTAGCTCGGCGTGACGGAGAGCAGCGCGGCTTCCAGAATCGAGCAGAGAAACGACAAGCCGATGGAGAGTGCCGCGAAGGCGATGAGCAACGACATGTGCCGCTTGTCTGAGCGTGGCCGTACAGTTTACCCGCAGTGGTCTGCGCGGACAGCCCGTGGTGGGCCGGAACTGGAACGTCGGATGCTCGTCTAATAGGCTCTGCAGATCCGTGCGCCGTGGAGCCGCAATTGGCCAGACTTCCTTGGCGGGCCCTCGGGCTTGCGCTGCTCATCGTCTCGATCGGGGTGGCGAGCTGCCAGGCTCTGTTCCGTCTCCCCGACCGCGGGGTGGGCGTCGCGAATATGGGGGCCGCGCTGGCCATGCCCGCCGCAGCGGCGGCAACCGCGTGAACGACCTGCTGCGCACGGGGCGGGCCTGGGCTCCCGTGCTCAAGTCCGCAGCGCTGTTTCTGCTGCCGCTGCCGCTGCTGCTGGCCTTCGTGGTGGCGCTCGCCACCGGTGATTTCGGCAGGCTCGGGGCCGTCGGTGCGGCGCTGGCGTCGCTGCTCGGTGCCGGTGTGCTCACCTGGCGCGCCCTGGTCGCCCAGGCGCGCTTTTATCTCGGCCAGCGGCCGGATCCTCCGGTCGTGCCGCTGAAGCTCATCGCCACCGTACTCACCGGCGCCGGCACGGGTCTCGCTGCCAGTGCGGGGGGCAACGGTCCGATCGGCTGTCTCGTGTTCGCCGCCCTGGCGATGGGTGGCTACAGCGCCTTTTACGGGCGTGACCCGAAGCCGCGGCGTATCGAACTGGCCGAGGTGCCGGGGATCGACTCCGCTGCGGTCACCGCACAGCTGAAGCAGGCCTACGGTCGCCTGCAGGGCATCGAATCGGCCGCGCGGGCGATCGCGGTACCGGAGTTCGTCGAGCGCTTGAGCCGGATTGCCGGGATCGGTCAGCGAATTCTCGGCGAGATCGAGCGTGATCCGCGGGACGCGGCGCGCGCCCGGCGCTTTCTCAACATCTACCTCGACAGTGCGGAGCGGGTTACGGCAGAGTATGCGCGCACGCATCGGCAGGTCCGCAGCCGTCCGCTGGAACAGAACTTCCGCCAGCTGCTGATCGACATGGAACAGAACTTCGTTGACCAGCACCGGAAGCTGCTGGAGAACGACGTGCTGTCGCTGGACGTGGAGATCGAGGTGCTGAACGCGCGCCTGAAGCGCGAGGGCATCGGCTGATCCCGCCCGGCCGAGCGTGAACGATTCGAGGAACCGGAAATGACCGAAACGACCGAGCCACTGGAACCCACGGCGCCGCTGCCGGCCACCGAAGTCGCGCCCTACGGCTCGGCCCGGGGCGCCGATCTCGCGGAGATCGAACGCGCGATGAGCGAGATCGACGTCGACGACAGCAACTCCATCGTGTTCTTCGGCACCGGCACCCAGAGCGCCGTCACCGAGGTCGCCGACGAGATGCTGGAGGGGGTCCGCAACAAGGACACCGGCCAGGCAGGGCAGGCACTGAACGAGATGGTTTCGACCCTGCGCGGATTTTCCGTGGAGGAGCTCGATCCCGGCCGTAAGCGCGGATTCCTCGCGCGCCTGCTGGGGCGGGCGCGGCCCATCACCCGGGTACTGCAGCGCTACGAGCAGGTGCGCGGTCAGATCGATGCCATCAGCAATCGCCTGGACGGCCATACCAGCACGCTGATGAAAGACATCGGCCTGCTCGATCGCCTGTACGATAGAACCCTCGATTACTTTCGCGCGCTGGCCGTGTACATCGCCGCCGGCGAGGAGTGGTTGAGGCGCCTCGACGAGCAGACGATCCCGGAGCTCGCCCGGGAAGCGGACGCCGCCGGCGACGTGCTGAAAGCCCAGGCCCTGCGCGACCTGAGGGCCAAGCGCGACGACCTGGAACGCCGGGTCCACGATCTCAAGCTGACCCGGCAGGTCACCATGCAGAGCCTGCCGTCGATCCGGCTGGTCCAGGAGAACGACAAGGCGCTGGTGAGCAAGATCAGTTCGACCCTGGCCAACACGATCCCGCTGTGGCGCCAGCAGCTCGCCATGGCGGTCACCATCGCCCGGTCCGCCGAGGCGGGCGAGACCTTGAAGCAGGCCACCGACCTCACCAACGAGCTGCTCACGGCCAACGCCGAAGCGCTACGCAGCTCGAACGAGTCCATCCGAACCCAGATCGAGCGCGGCGTCGTCGACATCGCGTCGGTGAAGCAGGCGAACGATGCCCTGATTGCCACCATCGACGACGCGCTGCGCATCGCCGATGAAGGCCGTCGCCAGCGCGCCGAGGCGGAGCAGCAGCTGGTGACCTGCGAGGCGGAACTCAAGCAGGCGCTCACTGCGACCCGGGCGCGGGGTACGGGCGCGGAGCCGGCTCCGTAGACCCAGGGCTGGTCGTCCGAAGCCGTGAAGCTCTTGAGTCTTTGATGAAAAAAGGTTGATAACCCCATAAGATTGTTAGATATTTGGCCTCCACTCAGATCTCGAATCGGCTTGTTGCCCAGGGAGGGGCACGGGGATGATCGACTTTCTTGTAGCAGAAGCCGCGGCCATGGGGACCTTCATCGCGATCGCCGGGTCCATCTGCCTGGCCATGTGGAATCAGTATCGCGCCGCGTTCACTCGCTCCGGGAGCCTACGGCGCCGACCCGGATCCAGCCGGGCGTCAGTGTGAGGTCGACGACGGCTTCGTCGCGCAGGGCGGCGATCCAGCCACACCTCCGCCCCGGTCCACAGGGCGAGCGCAGGACAAGAGAATGCGTTGCGCGAACGACGTGTCAGTCACGGTTTGCTTTCGCGTCGAAACGCCCGACTTAGTCGTCGAACCGCAGCGTCGATCGCCGGGCCGTCCACGGCCGCGTAGCCCATCAGCAGACCGTGTCGAGGTTCGGCGTCGAGATAGCAACGGGACAGGGCGCTGACCCTGACGCCGGCGGATGCGGCTGTCGACACCAGATCCCGATCGGATACGCCGGCCGGCAGGCGGGGCCCCGGGCGCGCGACCAGGTGCATGCCCGCGTCGTCCGCCTGCAGATGGAGAATGCCGTCCAGCTCGCTGGCAGCCCCGGCGAGCAGCCGCCGCTGGCGTTCGCCGTAGCAACGCCGCATGCGGCGCACGTGGGCGGCGAACTGTCCGGATTCCATGAAGCGTGCGAGCACCGGCTGGGTGATCAGGGACGGGTAGTCGTCGAGCGCCCGGCGGGCAGCGACGAAGTCGGTCACCAACGCTCGCGGCACGACCAGGTAGCCGAGCCGGATACCGGGAAACAGCACCCGGGAAAAGCTGCCCATGTAGATGACCCGTTGCCCGCCCGGGTGTCGCTCCGCATCCAGGCCCCGCAGCGCGGCGAGCGGACGGCCGGCGTAGCGGTACTCGCTGTCGTAGTCGTCTTCGAGAATCCAGCCGGCGCCTTCGTGGGCCCAGCTCAGCAGCGCCAAGCGCCGTGACAGGCTAAGGGTCGAGCCGAGCGGATACTGGTGCGACGGCGTGACCATGGCCAGACGTGCGTCCGGCTCGGTCTGCAAAGCCTGTTCGACGCGCATGCCATGCTCGTCCACCGTGACCGGGACCATCGTCACGCCCGCGCCCACCAGCGGGCCGCGCAGTCCGCTGTAGCCGGGATCCTCGACCAGGACCCGCGCGCCAGGCTCGAGCAGCAGCCGCGCGACGAGATCGAGACTCTGCTGCGACCCGCTCGTCACGAGAATCTCTTCCGGATCGCAGCGCAGACCACGCACGGCATTCAGGTGACGGGCGATGGCCACCCGAAGCGCCGGTAGGCCCGCAGGGTCGCGGCAATGCATCAGCTCAGGCTCCGGGTGCCGCCAGAGGCTGCCGAGCAGGCGGCCCCACTGATCGAACGGGAAAGCGTTCAGGTCGGGTACGCCAGTGGCAAAGGCGGGTCCGACCCCGGCGAGGGCGTCGACTTCCGGACGGTGCAGGCCGGCGAGGGTCCTGCCACGGTCCGACAGGCCGAGCGCTGCGCCCGGCCGGACCCAGGCGTCGGACCCTGCGCTCCGGAGCGGGGCCAGCGGCGTCTCGGGCAGCACCGGCGAGACGAAGCAGCCGGCGCCTCGCCTGGCTTCCAGATAGCCCTCGCTGCGCAGCTGCTCGTAGGCGTTCAGCACCGTGTTGCGCGAACAACCGAGGTCCTCGGACAGAGCCCGAGTCGACGGCAGGCGCCCGCCAGGCGGCAGATTGCCTGCGAGGACGGCATCGCGGAGGCCGTCGTAGACCTGGCGGTGCAGGGGCCGCGATCCGTCCATTTCGAGCCCGATGGCCAGAGCAAGCAGCGGCGCGTCGGTTCGTCGAGACATGGCGAGTCTGGTCAGGAATAGTGGTACTAACCGTATTGCTTAACTGGATCTTTTTCTAGAACCACTCATCCGATAGCGTGCGATGTGTCCAGACCCGAGGGTACCCAACATGCGTGTCAGCGATCCGCCCGGAGCCGGCGACGGAACCAGTCGACGGACGGCCCGCACCCGGGTGCGGCGGAATCCCGGCCGTGCCAGCCACGCGCTCGAAGACATTCATGCCGTGCTCGACGCCGGGCTGCTGTGCCACGTCGGCTACCAGCTGGACCAAGGACCGGTCGTGACGCCCACCGCCTACTGGCGAGAGGGCAATCGGGTCTACTGGCACGGATCGGCCGCGAGCCAGATGCTCAAGCATCAGTCGATGCGGATGCCGGTGTGTCTGACGGTGTCGCACTTCGACGGGCTGGTGATGGCACGCTCAGCGTTTCACCACTCGGTGAACTATCGCTCGGTCATGATCTTCGGGACCAGCGAGCCCGTGTCCGATGCGCAGGAGAAGCTGCGCCAGCTGGCCTTGTTCATGGAGCGCATCGCGCCCGGGCGGTGGGACCAGGTGCGCCAACCGACGACGCGGGAACTGCGGCTGACGTCGCTGATGAGCCTGCCGTTGGACGAGGCGGTCCTGAAGTCCCGCAGCGGGCCGCCCGTGGACGACGTGGCGGACTACGAACTCGACGTCTGGGCCGGTGTGTTGCCCGTGACCACGCGGGCAGGCCGCCCGGTGGACGACCCTGCCCTCGCTGCCGGGGTCGCGCCGCCGCGGGGGCTGCGGTCGCTGAAGACAAACTGATGCACGAAGAAACGCGATCAAGGAGGCGGCGATGATGGACTGGCGAGGTCTGACGGTCGTCCTGGCGGTGGCCGCGGGCGCCCGGGCATTTGCCGTGGAGCCGACCGCGCCGGTGGTGTGCGACTTCGGCGCGCCCGATCCGGCGGCGCCGGTCGAGCTGAACCAGTTCGGTTTCCTGATCGGCAACTACCGGATTCACCTGCACGCCTGGCAGGGTGACGGGTGGTCTCCGCCAAGCCCGGGTGTGACCGCGCGCTGGAACGGACGCTATGGTCTGCGCGGCATGGCAATCTACGACGAGTGGTTCAACCCCGATCCGGCGCAGGATCCCGGAGGGAATCGCGGCGTCAATGTGCGCCTGTACGATCCGCAGGAGCAGCTCTGGAAGATGATGTGGATCGCGACGTCGGGCAAGGTTGTGCAGGATCTTCGCGCGCGCATGGAAGACGGGACGCTGACCATGTGGCAGGTCGCGCCCGAGCGACCGGATTTCAAGGCGGTATTCAATATTCACGACGCGGACCACTGGGATCGCGTCTCTTTCACGCACGACGCCAGTGGCGACTGGGTTCCACAGTACAAGCTGGCCGCGACTCGTATTCCCTGCGAACCGGCGCCCTGAACGTCTCGCGTCCGCTTGTGAGCCGGAAGGCCGACCGCTCCAGCCATTGGTCCATGTCGTGCCATCGACCCGACCTCAGCAGTTGACATATCGCGGAACGGGCGTATCGTTCGCCGCCATGAACCGATGCAGATTTGACATGGCGACTCCGTCCTCCCACCGGATTCCGGTGGGGCGGTAGCTCGCATTGCATGGGTTTACTCACCGGTGCAATGCCGGTGAGATGATCCGATCTTCCCGATTCCAGCCAAGCAGTAGAAGTCGAAGCTCACTCATCCCGCTGGCGGCACCGTCGATGCAATGGCGTGTCGCGCTGAGCCGCACGCGACGCGTCTTGGTGGAGAGAGCGATGGACGCCTTATGGGTGTTTCTGACTGCAAGCGGACTGACGCTGGCCTATACGATCTTTCTGGTACGGGCCTCGATCCGGGGTAAGCAATGGGCGGTCGATACGTTGAAGGCGACCTCGTGCCTGATGGAAGGGCCAGCTGCCTCTCCCCTGTGGCTGGAGCTGGAGCGCGAAGCGGCGGCCTTGCGCGAGTCGGAGACCGAGTCTGCAGTCACCGTCGAGTCCGAGCTCATCGGGAAAGGCGGTTGTCCGCTCCAGAGCAGCTAGTGTACTGCGCCATTCTATCTGGCCCTTATGGAGTGGCGCAGTACACTAGCGCCCCAGGCGGATCCGCACGCCGGCGTTGGCGATGAACCCTTCCAGCGGCGCCCAGGCGTCCACGGTCCAGCGGCCGTCCGGCGCGCGGCTCGGCCGCACCAGCGGATCTTCCCGGGTCTGACGCACGTTCAGCAGGTTCTCGAGGTTCAGGAACAGGCGGTAGCGGCCGAGCACGATCTCGCCGAGCAGGCCGATGTGCATGTGCGGTTTGCCGCGGGTCCGATACGGATTGTCCTCCAGCCGCTGCCGGCCGGTGTAGTAGAGCTCCAGGCCGATGCGGCCCCGGTCGTGCTGCTCCCACATGGCCACCACGCCGGCGGAGTGGCGCGGCGTCAGCGGCACCGTGCGTCGGCCGGGCCCGGTGTCCGCCGGTTCGCTGGCGTCCAGATACAGGTAGCTGGCGGTCACCACGTACGGTGCCTGGCGCCAGCGCACCAGCGCTTCGACCCCGCGGGTGCGGGTGACGCCGTCCTGATTGACCAGCCGCACCCGGTCCGCCGCCACGGTCTGCAGCCGCACCGCGTCGTCGATGTTCGAGCCGAACAGGGTTACGCCGGTTTCCAGCGCCCCCGCGGTGTAGCCGATGTCGAGCGACAGGGTCTCTGCGGTTTCCGCGTCGAGGTCGGACAGCGGTTCCAGCCGCGACAGTCCGGCGGCCTCGGTCTCCTCGACGAACGGGGTCGGCGCGTAGAAACCACGCCCCCAGGAGGTACGGACCGTCCACGGTCCGGGGCGATACAGCAGTGACAGGCGCGGGCTGAACCGGCCGCCGTACTCGCTGTGGTCATCCCAGCGGGCGCTCGCGGCCACGCTTACGTCGGGCCCGAAATCACGGTCGAGCTGAGCGAATACCGCCGGCGTCTGATAGTGGTAATCGAACACCGGAAACGTCCCGGCCTCGTAGTCCTCGGTCTGGAACGCCAGGCCGCCGACCCAGGAAGTGGTCACCGTTTCGCCGCTCAGCGAGGCTTCGATCAGGTTCGTCTCGTGGCGGTCTTCCTCCAGCAGCGCGCCGAACCGGTGGTCGTGGGACTGGCGCATCCCGGAGCCGCGGAGCTGCGCGAACCCCCAGTCGGCGACGGGACGCTCAAGCACCAGACCCGCGTCGACGCGGCGGGTATCCTGATTCTGTCGGAACGGCTCGCCGTCGGGGGCGAGGCTGCCGCCCAGCGTGCCCCCGCGCCGGTCCTCGGTCATGGCGCCGACGGTCAGATAGGCGCTGGAGCCGTCCGCCGCGTTGTAGAACAGCCGTGGTCGCGCTGCGACGCGCTGGTAGCCGGGCATGTCGATCCAGTCATCGTCATCCAGGTCCTGCGCCGACTGGCGGTTGTAGTTGGTCAGCAACGAGCCGCTCCAGCCACGGCCGAGGGGGCTCGCGACGTAGCCGGAAAGGTCCTGGGCATTCCGGGTCGTGGCGTTGACGATCACCTCGCCCTCGCCCGTGGCGGCGGGCCGCTTCGACACCAGGTTGATCACGCCGCCCAGTGCCTGACCGCCGTACAGGGCCGACGACGAGCCCTTGATCACCTCCACCTGGCCGAGGTCGCTGGGCGGCACCTGCAGCAACCCGAGGGACGCCGCCTGGCCGCCATAGAGCGGCAAGCCGTCGGCCAGCAGTTGGGTGTAGCGGCCGCGCATGCCGTGGATCCGGACGTTGGCGGAACCGAGGGCGGGGGAGGTGACCTGTACCCGCAGACCTCCCGTTTCGTTCAGCATCATGGAGATATTGCCCGGGCGCATGAGCAGCTTCTCCTCGATCTCTTCCTGAGACAGCACCTCGACGCGGATCGGCAGGTCCTGGACACGGCGCCGTGACCGCGTCGCCTGGACGATGATCTCCTCCACCTCCCCGGCATGGTGGTCATGGCGTTCCCGGGCCGGATTGTCATCGGCAGAGTCCTGACCGCGGCCATGGGCGGGGGCTGCGAGCAACAGCAGCAGGGCGAGCAACGGCGGTGGGTTGGAAATCATTCGGTTTCTCGGCATCGTCGGGACACTTGGCTCACAGCCCTGCCCGCATCATGTCGCTGAGTTCATACCACTTCGACGTTGATTCCCACGCCCGGAGCCCGTGCAATCCGCTCGTCTCGGGTAACCAGGGTTGCCTCCAATTGACGCGCCAGTGCCACATAGCAGGCGTCGTACGCCGTCAGATTCCGCCGCAATCTCCAGATGTCCTGCCACAGAGCGGCGTGTCGGAACCGACGAATGGGCAACGCTCGAAAGTCGTCGAGTACAGATGTCCGACGGCTCGACGGGATCGCCTGCGTCGTCTCGAGCTTCCGTAAGGTGTGCAGGACTTCGATATCCAGGAGTTCCGGCGCGACAAGCTGACTGCCGCCGCCGAACAGTGCCGTCTCGATGGGCTCCGCGGCGAACCGACCGAGCAGGTCCACGACCACGGAGGCGTCGGTGACGAGGACGCGCCTCATGCAGCGTCACGGTCCTTGCGAATGATCTTTGCGGACGAACGCTTCATTGCGAAAGGTTCGGTTTCCCTTAGCCGCTCGAGCAACTCCTCCTCGCTTGGCATGGTCGCGAGGGATTCGAGTTCTTCCAGGATCCAATCGCTCAGGCTCTTACCCGCAAGCGCCGCTTTGGCTTTCAGGGCACGATGGATCGAATCGGGCACGTTCCGCACTTGAATCATCTTTGACATGTGCATAACCGTGTTGCATGTTCACAACATGCAACCTACGCCACTTGGTGTGGGCGGTCAATATGCACCTCTCGATCAACCCCCGTACCATGCGCTGAAGCGAGTCGACGCGCCGGCCGCCGGCGATAGGCGCGTCGTCTCCGTGTAGCACTGCACCCAGCGGGGAGATCAAGTGATGCCTGAGACGCCAACGACCGCAGAGTTGTCTCTGTCGGAAGCCATTTACAACTGCCGGGCGATGCGCAGGCTGGAGTTCCGCGACGTACCGGAGGCGCAGCTGATCAAGCTGATCGATGCCGCGAACCAGGCGCCGTCGGGTTCCAACGCGCAGCGGGCCAGATGGGTGGTGGTCCGTGAAGCCGATCAGAAACGAAGGCTTGCGGAGCTGAATCGGCAGTTTGCCGAGCCGTACATTGGACCAAGTCTCGCGAATCCGGCAAGCGACGCTCAGGCGCGGATGCTGCAGGCGGTGGTCTGGCAGATGGAGCACATGCACGAGATTCCCGCGCTGATCGTCGCCTGCCTGGATTACGGGGAGCGGGTGGAGGGAGCGGACATTTATCGCCAGGCCGGCTCGGTGTGGCCGGGCATCCAGAACCTGCTGTTGACCGCGCGGTCGCTGGGGCTCGGTGCGGCGCCGACCACACTGGCCTTGCGTGACCAGGATGCCGTCCGGGGTGTGTTGAACCTGCCGGAGACTTTTGCCGCGCTGTGCCTGATTCCAGTGGGTTACCCGAGAGGCCGGTTCGGCCCGGTTCGGCGCAGACCGGTAGAAGAGATCATGCGATTCGATCGCTGGTCGTGACCGTTCCGCTCAGTGTTTCAACCATCCCGGCAGCCTAGGCTCGCGGCGGCGATCTGCAGGCTGCTGGAGGTTCCCGACGCGGTAGCGAGTCGGCGCGCTGGGCCGCCGTACGAAAAACGGCTCGAGGGTGTTGCTCAGACCCAGGTTCAGATAGGGTTGCTGCTCATCGGCCACCAGCAACCCGAAACACGGACTCTTCTCATGCGCGGACGCGATGTCTTCCTGGATTCCCTGCGGCTTCACGGTGTCAGCCGGATTTTCGGCAACCCGGGCACGACAGAGAGCCCGCTGATGGACAACCTGTCCGACTACCCGATGATCGAGTACGTCATGCACCTGCACGAGGGCGTTGCAGTGGGTGCCGCCAACTTCTACGCCCAGGCCTCGGGTGGTACCGGGGTCGCCAACATGCACGTTGCGCCCGGTCTGGGTAATGCAATCGGGATGATTTATGGCGGCCTGAAGAACTCGTCGCCCATGATCATCACCGCCGGAGCGCAGGACACCCGCATCCGTTTGCGCGGACCGGTGCTCGGCCACGACCTGGTTGCGATGGCAGAGCCCGTCACCAAATGGAGCGTACAGGTGGAGCATGCCGACGAGATGGCGGCCATCATGCAGCGGGCCTTCAAGATAGCGAACGAGTACCCGAAGGGGCCCGTGTTCGTGGCCCTGCCCATTAACGTGATGGAACAGGATACCGAGAACGCGGCCTACACGTCCGGCGACCTGCAGATCGACTCCCTGGCGAGCGAGGAGAGCATTGCGCGGGTCGCTGAGCTGATCGACCAGAGTCGGAATCCTGCCATCGTCGCCGGAGACGAGATCAGCCGCGGTGGCGCCCGCGACGCGCTGGTCGCGCTCTCGGAGAAAGCCGGTATCGGAGTCCACTCGGAGCTGATCTGCGGTCGCTTCAACTTCCCGATCGATCACGACCACTTCCGAAGCCGGCTCGGGCCTGACAACGCCGCTGTTCAGCAGGTCCTGGCGGACAACGACCTGGTCATTCTGATGGGCGGCTCGTTCTTCGAGGAGGTCTGGTTTGCGCCGCAGTCACCGTTCGCCGATGGGACCACCGTCGTGCACCTGGAGCCTGGCGCCCAACGGATTGCGTTCAATCTGGGCGTCACCCTGGGTATCGCTGGTGATCTGAAGGACGCACTGACCCGGATCACGGTGCTTGCTTCGGACTCCCCGGAACGCAGGAAGTCACTGAGTGAACGAAAGATGGTCGAGAACCAGGCCGAACAGGAGCGTTTCGCGGCGCTGCACGATCGCATGCCCATGACACCGTCGCGGGCTCTCGCCGAGGTCGCCGCTGCCATCCCGGACGACGCCGTCATCGCCGATGAAAGCATCACCGCGACCGCCGACGTCATGCGGCACTTCAAGCTAGGTTCGAGCCACGACTTCTTCGGCGGAAAAGGTGGCGGCATCGGCCAGGGCGTTGCCGGCGCGCTGGGCGCCGCGGTCGCCAGGCCGGATCAGCAGGTTGTTGCCACGTCCGGGGACGGCTCGGCGATGTACAGCATCCAGGCACTGTGGACTGCCGCCCACCACAAGCTGCAGATCCTGTTCGTTATCCTGTCAAACCGCGAGTACCGTGTGCTGAAACACAACATCGACCAGTACCGGCGCCGATTCAACGCGCCCTCGAACAAGCCCTATCCGCACATGGACCTGGCCAACCCGGTACTGGGCTTCCGGGAGATGGCAGCGGGGATGGGGGTTCCCGGCGTCCAGGTCAGCGACCCCACTCAGATCGCCGAGGCCGTGAGAGACGGCCTGGCAGTTGACGGACCCTTCGTCCTCGACCTGATCGTCGAAGGCCTGGAAACGCGCTGAGCTCCTACGGCCTTTGCCGGGTGTCGCCTTGAATCTCGCAGCGGACACTGCCGCATGAGAATCTATCGGAAGGAGCCACTACTGGCCGATCGGCACGGCTAGTCCGCCGGTGGCAGCAGGCGGTCGGCCTGGTAGCGGCGGAACCACTTGGCCATCATCTCTTCGGAGTCGAGACATTCACCAAACCCCGCCTGGCGGATCCTAATTGTGGACATCATGGCGGGCGGCCCCGGGTTCTCGCCACCGAGAGTCAGGCAGAAGTCGGCAAACTGGAAAGACTTGCCGATGAAGGCGTCGAGTTCATCGGCCTTCAGGCCGTAGCGCCTGCGCACCGCGTCCCACTCGGCGCCGCAGTCGCTGAGCGCCTCGACAAAGTGGATGGGCCGCGACTCGCCGGGCTTCATCCCCAGAGTCTCCGCAATCAACGGCCAGAGCGCCTTCAGGGACATCATCTCGCCGTTGGTGACGTTGAAGATCTGGTTGTCCGCCGCTTTCGAGGCAAAGCACCACTCGAAGGCCGCGGCCATAAGGTCGGTGTCGGTGGGCTGCGCCACGAGGTCACGATTGCCCGGGTAGTACAGCGGCTCGCCGCGCTCCCGCTGCAGCGCCGCGTAGACGCCAATTGCGGCGATCAGGTTCATGGCAGCGCCCACCGCCTCGCCGATCACCAGCCCGGGTCGCAGCACGGTCCAGTGCCAGGCGCTGCCGCGCTGGCGGGCCTTCAGGTAGTCCTCCTGGGCCCAGTAGAAATTGGGCACGTCGCGACGTTCGTCGCGGTTCTCCCGCGACGGAACGGGCATGGGTCCCACGTGCACGCCGTAGGCCTTTGGCCCCTGGACGATCACCAAGTGCTCGAGGCGCGAGTCCTTGCCCTCCAACGCCTCCACCAGGTTGGTCAGCATGGCGCGGTTGCGCTCGATCTGTGACTCCTGCAGCCAGCCTTCCACGAGCTGCGGCTCCTCATGCAAAGCCGCGAAGGCGAGATGGGTAATGCCGGCGTCGGCGAAGACCTCGCGGCAGGCATCGGCGTCGGCCAGGTCGACAGAGACGAAGTTCGCTCCGTAGTCGGCAATGGGCGGGCGGCGGGAGACCGCGGTGACCTGCCAGTCCTGGCGGGCGAAGTGTTCGACGGCGGCGCGGCCGACCAGGCCGCTGGCGCCGGCGACCAGCACGTGGCGATCTGTGGACATGTGCACTCTCCTCCGGAGTTCGCGGTCTGCACCGGCTGGCGTGCCTCCACCCTGTACGCCGCTGGTGAGCCGGATCCCGCACGCCGTGTCCTCACGGACTACGCCCATTCTCAGGCGGATGAAGCACTCGAGCTGGGCGGCGCCCTGCTGGCGAGCATCGAGGCTCGAACCCGGGTGTTGTACGGATTGCGGGAGCCAGTCACCGATGAGATGAGCCGGCTCGACTACCAGATGGTGACCTGTCGATCCTCACCGGAGACCTAGGATCGAGGACGGTGTCCGACCCAGTCGGCTGTGGCCTTCAGGGCATCCGCCGCTGCGCAGGGGCTATCCGGCCAGAATTCCGTTCAGCGTCTTGCTCGGACGCATGGCAGCATCGGCCTTGTCGGGGTCCGGATGGTAGTAGCCTCCGAGATCAACCGGCTCACCCTGGATCTCGACGAGCTCGCGCAGAATCTGTTCCTCGTTCTCCGCCAGTGACTTCGCGAGGGGCGTGAACTGTTCCTTCAGCGCCGCGTCCTTATCCTGAGCCGCCAGAGCCTCGGCCCAGTACATGCCCAGGTAGTAGTGACTCGCACGGTTGTCCGGCTCGTGAGTCTTTCGCGACGGTGATTTGTTGTTCTCGAGCAGCTTGGCGGTGGCCGCATCAAGGGCATCGGCCAGGACCTTTGCCCGCTTGTTGTCCGCTTTTACCGCGATGTCCTCGAGGGAAACCGTCAGTGCGAGGAACTCTCCGAGGGAGTCCCAGCGCAGATGATTCTCTGCTTCGAACTGCTGAACATGTTTCGGCGCAGATCCGCCGGCACCCGTCTCGTACAGGCCGCCACCCGCCATGAGCGGCACGATGGAGTACATCTTGGCGCTCGTACCCAGCTCCATGATTGGAAACAGATCGGTCAGGTAGTCGCGCAACACGTTGCCCGTGGCGGAAATCGTGTTCTCGCCGTGTCGAACCCGCTCGAGCGTGTGTCGAATGGCGAGATCGAGCGTCATGATCTTTATGTCGAGTCCTTCGGTATCGTGCTCCTGCAGGTACTTCTCGACCTTTTTGATCATCTGCGCATCGTGGCCTTTCTGAACCGGATCGCCGCGATGGCCGTCCAGCCAGAACACCACCGGAATACCGGATGCACGGGTGCGGTTGACGGCCAGCTTGACCCAGTCACGGATCGCCGCATCCTTGGTCTGACACATACGCCAGATGTCGCCTTTCTCTACGCCGACGTGTTCGATCAGCACGGTGCCGGATTCATCGGTCACACGCACGGTGCCACCCGCCGGCAGTTCGAACGTCTTGTCGTGCGACCCGTACTCTTCGGCCTTCTGCGCCATCAGCCCGACGTTCTGAACCGTGCCCATGGTGGTCGGATCGAAAGCGTCGTGATGCTTGCAGAAATTGATCACCTCGAGATAGATGGTTGCATAGCAGGAGTCGGGGATGATCGCCTTGGTATCCCGCAGATTTCCGTCGGCGCTCCACATCTTGCCGCCGACCCGGATCATGGCCGGCATGGAGGCATCGACGATGATGTCGCTCGGAACATGCAGATTGGTGATGCCGCGATCCGAGTCGACCATGGCCAGACCGGGCCGGGTCTCGTGGCAACGACGCAGATCGGCCTCGATTTCGTTGCGCAGGGAGAACGTCAGTTCGCGCACCTTGTCCAGCACGCTGGCGAGACCGAGGTTCGGATTCACCCCGAGCTGCTCGAAGGTTTCACGGTGCTTGTCGAAGGCCTCCTGGTAATACACTTCCACCGCATGGCCGAAAATAATGGGGTCGGAGACCTTCATCATGGTCGCCTTGAGATGCAGCGAGGCGAGCAGGCCCGCGCGCAGAGCACCCTCGTATTCTTCTTCCAGGAACTCACGCAAGGCGGCGACGCTCATGTACATGCCGTCGACGACCTCGCCATCGAGAACGGGCACCGAATCGCGCAGTACGGTCACTGTCCCATCTTCCTGGAGCAGTTCGATCCTGAGCTTCCCGCCGCGCTCGATGGTGACCGACTTCTCGCTGTGATAGAAATCGCCGTGACGCATGTGGGCGACGTGCGTGCTGGACGCCTGGCTCCACTTGTCCATGGGGTGAGGGTGTTTACGGGCGAACTGCTTCACCGACTCGGGGGCGCGCCGGTCCGAGTTGCCCTCGCGTAGCACCGGATTGACCGAACTGCCGAGCACATGGGCGTAGCGGCGGTGGATCGCTTTCTCCTCGTCGCTCGATGGCTCCTCCGGATAACTCGGCACCTCGTATCCCTGGGACTGCAGCTCCTCGATCGCTTCGATGAGCTGCGGCACGGAAGCGCTGATGTTCGGCAGCTTGATGATGTTGGCGCCTTCCTCCTGGGTCAGATTGCCCAGCTCGGTCAGCGCGTCGGGCACTCTCTGCGCTTCGGTCAGGTCTTCCGGAAACGTGGCCAGGATGCGGGCCGCGAGCGAGATGTCGCTCAGTTCGACGTCGACATCGGCGGCTTCGGTGTACTTCTTGATGAACGGCAGCAGCGAATAGGTGGCAAGTGCCGGTGCTTCGTCGGTGAGGGTGTAGACGATCTTGAGTTTCCGGTCTGTCATTTCTGTCCTGAGTACCTGGTTAGCTGGAACCGGCCGTTGCGACTGGCTCGCGATTTCAAGCCCGATAGTATACCTGAGGACCGGGAAGGAGAATGCGCGCGCACCCTGCGCCGACGCCCCAGTACCCGCGGTATGATGACCGACCTGCACTCATGCCGCCGGGCACCGGAATGACATTGCGTCTGCACCAGTTCGCGGCCTCACATTTCAACGAGAAAGTCCGCTGGGCGCTGGATTTCAAGGGCCTCGCGCACGAGCGCGTGAGCTACCTGCCGGGGCCGCATATCCCGGCTATCCGCAGGCTGTCCGGGCAGACGCAGACGCCGGTGCTGGAGCTGGACGGACGGGTGATCAGCGGCTCGGCGAACATCATCGACGTACTCGAAGAAAGGCAACCGGATCCCGCCCTCTATCCGGGTGATGCCGGGCTGCGTGGCGCCGCACTGGATCTGCAGGGGCGTTTCGACGAAACCGTAGGGCCGGCAGTTCGCACGGTGGTCTTTTCCGAGCTGATCAATGACGGCGCCTACCTCTGCCGGATGTTCGCCGGCTCGAAGAGCTGGCCGAAGCGGCTCGCTTACCGCGCGGCGTTTCCTCTGGCGCGCGGCCTCATCGCGAAGGGTAACGGAGTGGATCGAGCGGAGAACGTCACGCGCTGCTTTGCCGAAACCGCGCTGGCGCTGGATCGGGTGGCCGAGCAGGTACAGAACTCCGGCTACCTGATCGGCACCGGCTTCTCTGTCGCTGATCTGACCGCAGCGGCACTGCTCGCGCCGATCGCCGACCTGGCGCATCCTGATATGGCCCGGCCGCGCCCGGTGCCGGACGCGTATGCCGAGCTGGTCGGGCAGTATCGGGATCACCCTGCCATCGCCTGGGTGAAGCGAATCTACGATCTGCATCGCTGATTCCGTTCAGCCGTGGTCGGCGCAACGGTGTCGCCGCCCGGCAGTACGCCCAAGTCAGGCGTCGCGCCTCTTCGGGAGTCGCAAGTACATGGCCCATTGACGTAGGCATCAGGTTCCTGTCCGATTGGTTCTGCCGTAGACACGGGTCAGGGGGTGGTGGCGAGTGAATTTCGATTTCTCCGATGATCAGAAGCTGCTGCGGGAGCAGACAGCGCGGTTTCTCACCGAGCGTTGCGGCAGCGACGTGGTGCGCAGTGTTGTGGAAGGCCAGGCGCCTTACGCCGACGCGGTGTGGAAAGGCCTGGCGGACATGGGTCTCATGGGTACCGGCATTTCCGAGCAGCACGGCGGTTTCGGCGCCGGCTATCTGGAGCTGTGCCTGGTGGCTCAGGAGCTGGGTGCCGCGCTGGCCCCTGTGCCATTTGGCTCGACCGTTTATCTGGTGGCCGAGGCGCTGCTGCGTTCCGGCAGCGATGCGCAGAAGTCGGCCTGGCTGCCGAGGATTGCCGCCGGCGAGGTGAAGGGTGCTCTGGCGGTGGTGGAGAACCTCGAGCAGATCAGCCCGGACACCGTGGCCACGCAGTTCGTCGACGGCACTCTCACCGGCACCAAGCTGGTGGTGCCGGACGGTGGCCTGGCCGACGTGCTGGTGGTGCTGGCGCGGGACGGCGGCCGTTGCGGCCTGTATCTGGTCGACGCGACGGCCAGCGGCATCGACCGGGAGAACGTGGCATCCGTAGACCCCAGCCGCAACACCGCGCGCATCACCTTCTCCGCAACGCCGGCGGAAGTCCTCGGCGAGCCAGGAGAAGGCTGGAAGCACCTCGAGCGCGTTTACGATACCGCCGCGGTGCTGCTGGCGTTCGAGCAGCTCGGTGGGGCCCAGCGGGCCCTGGACATGGCCGTAGCCTACGCCAAAGAGCGCTTCGCCTTCGGCCGTGCCATCGGCTCGTTCCAGGCGATCAAACACATGCTGGCGGACATGTACGTAGCCGCCAAGCTGGCGGAGTCCAACTGCTATTACGCGGCCTGGGCACTGTCCACGGATTCCGCCGACCTGCCGCTGGCGGCGGCTACCGCCCGGGTGGCGGCTACCCAGGCGTTCCAGCAGTGCAGCAAGGACAACGTCCAGGTGCACGGCGGGATGGGTTTCACCTGGGAGTTCGATTGTCATCTCTACTACCGGCGCTCCAACTTCCTCGCTCTGGAACTGGGCGGCCTGTCGGTATGGGAGGGCCGTCTGGTGGATGGGCTGAATCCCGCCGGACATGGGTCCGCCGCGGCGGCGAGCGCGTGAGGAGTTAGTCATGGATTTCAGCGATACCAGGGAAGAAGCAGCATTCCGCACCGAGGCCCGGGCCTGGATCGAGGCCAACGCACCCAGACACCTGAAGACCTTTCTGGAGCGCAGTGGGTTCGGCAGCACCAATACAGGCCCCCACGACACGCTGGAAGAGTCGCGTAAGTGGCAGGCGAAGAAGGCGGACGCCGGCTGGGCCTGCCTGCAGTGGCCCAGGGAGCATGGTGGCCGCGGTGCGAGTCCCATCGAGAGCGTGATCTGGAATCAGGAGGAGGGCGTGTACGGCAAGCTCTCCGGCGCGTTCATCATCGGCCACGGCATGTGCGGCCCCACCCTCATGGCCTATGCCACGGAAGACCAGAAGAAGCGCTATCTGCCGAAACTGGCCTCCGGCGAGGAGATCTGGTGCCAGCTCTTCTCCGAGCCCCACGGCGGCTCGGATCTGGCCGGTCTGCGCACGCGGGCGGCGAAAGAGGGCGATGATTGGGTGATCAACGGCCAGAAGATCTGGACGTCCGGGGCCCAGCACAGCGACTACGGCATTCTGATCACCCGCACCGATCCGACGGTGGCCAAACACAAAGGGCTGACCATGTTCTTCCTGGACATGCGCTCCCCGGGTGTGGATGTGCGACCGATCAAACAGGCCAACGGTCAGAGCGAGTTCAACGAAGTCTATTTCGACAACGTGCGCATTCCCGACGCTCAGCGCCTGGGCGCGGTCGGGGAAGGCTGGCGGGTATCGCTCACCACGCTGATGAACGAGCGTCTGGCCATCGGCGGCGGTATCGCCACCGGCTTCCCGGACCTGGTCGATCTCGTTCGGTCCCTGCCACTGGGTAAGGGTGTGGCCATGGAGAACCCGGCGGTGCGCGCCAGGCTCGCGGACTGGCACGTGAAGGCCGCCGGTCTGAAGAACACCGCCTCACGCCTGATCACGGCGCTGTCCAAAGGGGACACGCCCGGGCCGGAAGCCTCCATCGGCAAGCTGGTGGCGGGCACGATGATGCAGGACATCGCCAAGTTCGCGCTCGACCTTCAGGGCCTGGGCGGCGTGCTGACGGATCCGGAGGTGGCAGAGGGTGCGGCGCGTTTCCAGGCCATGCTGCTGCGCTCGCCTGCGGTGCGTATCGAAGGCGGTACGGATCAGATACTTCGCAACATCATTGCCGAGCGCGTGCTCGGGCTGCCGGAGGACATGCGCGCGGACAAAGGGATTCCGTTCAACGAGATACCCACGGGCACGAGCCGCTAGCCGAGCCCCCGACCCTTACATGCGTTCCACGATCACCGCCGGCGCCATGCCGCCGGCTGCACACATGGTGACCATCCCCACGTTCTGATCGCGGCGTTCCAGCTCGTCGATCACGGTACCGATGAGCATGGAGCCGGTGGCGCCGATGGGGTGGCCCAGGGCGATCGCACCGCCGTTGACGTTGAGCCTGTCGTGATCCACACCCAGATCGCGCATGAACTTGACGGGGACGACGGCGAACGCCTCGTTGACTTCGAACAGGTCGATGTCGGCAAGGGTCATACCCGCTTTGCCGAGCACCTTTCTGGCCGCATCCACCGGCGCGTTGAGAATGTGCTCCGGCGAGTGCCCCATGTTGGCCATGGCGCGGACCCGGGCCCGGGGCTTCAGGCCATGGGCCTTCGCGTACTCCGGCGACGCCAGGACCACCGCGGCGGCACCGTCCACGACACCCGACGAGCTGCCGGCATGATGCACGTGCACGACCTTCAGCCCCGGCCAGCGCTTTTCCACCATCTGGCGGAAGGTCAGGCCGGAATCGAAGAACGGCATGTCCATGAAGCGGCCGAACACCGGTTCCAGGTTCGCCAGGCTCTCGGCGGTGGTCTGAGGGCGCGGATATTCCTCGTGATCCAGGGCCAGGGTGCCGTCGGGCCGGTAGACGGGGATCAGGCTCCGGTCGAACGCCCGGCTCTCCATGGCCATGCCGGCGCGGCGCTGACTTTCTGCGGAGAACGCATCCAGCTCCTCGCGGCTGAAACCCTCTTCCGTGGCGATGATGTCCGCGGCGATCCCCACGTTGGTCTGGGGATGGCGTTCGCGCAGGTCCAGGTTGCCGGCATCCAGCGGGTTGGGAATACCTTCGGCGCTGGTGTACGACATCATCTCGACGCCGCCGGCCACCACCAGGTCTTCCATGCCGCACATGATGCTGGCGGCCGCCATGTTCACCGACGTGATGCCGCCGCCGCAGAAGCGATCCAGGGTTACACCGGAGGCCTTGATGGAATACCCCGCGTCCAGGGCCGCCATTCGGCCGATGCAGTTGCCCTGCTTCATGAACTGGCTGCTGCAGCTGATGACGACGTCATCCACGTCTTCCGTGTTGAGGCCGTTGCGCTCCGCCACGGCCTTGAGCACCGTGGACAGGAGTTTCTGCGGATGGATCTCCCACAGCGCCCCTTTGTGCTGCTTGCCGATGCCGCGCGGGGTGCGTGCGCTGTCGATGATCCACGCTTCATTCATACCAATTTCTCCAGATGATCCAGTTACTCGACCTCAACGGGCATGGTCTGGTGGGGTGGTCGCATCGACTTCGCCCCGGTTGGTCGAAGCATACAGCAACCTCAGCGCTTCGCCCGCCCGGATCTGGCGCTCTTGCGGCGCGGTCGGCCCGGGCGTTTCGCGGTCACTTTCGCGGCAGCGCCGCGGCGATGCGCGCAACGACCCGATCCGCGGGAACGCCGACATCCACGCGGATCCCTCCCGCTGGAGGCTCGAGCGCCTCGAACTGGCTGTCGAGCAGCGATGCCGGCATGAAGCCATGCTCGCGCTGGGCGATACGGGTCGCGATCAGGTCCTTCGGGCCATCCAGGAACGCCGTCATCACGCGCCGCTGATCGACACCGAGCCGGTCCCTGTGGGCTGCCTTCAACGCTGAGCAGGCGAGAACCGAGAGCTGTCCCTGTTCCACGCAGCGGTCGATCAGGCTGCGCAGGGCGTCAAGCCAGGGTCGTCGGTCCGCGTCGCTGAGCGGTTCGCCGCGGCGCATCTTCTCGACGTTGTCCGGCGGGTGAAGATCGTCGGCATCGTGAAAGCTCCAGCCCAGCCGCTGCGCCAGCAGGCGACCCACCGTGGATTTGCCGGCGCCGCTCACCCCGCAGACGATGAGGACTACGGGCGCTTCCACGCCGCGTGGAACCGGCCGTCGCGGTCGGTGCGCTCGAAGCCGTGGGCGCCGAAGTAGTCGCGCTGGGCCTGGATCAGGCTGGTGGGCAGGCGGTCGGCGCGCTGCGAGTCGTACCAGGCGAGGGCCGCGCTCGCGCAGGGCGGGCTGGTTCCTGCCAGCACGTTGGCGCTGACGAACTGGCGCCAGTGCGGCTCGACGTCGGCCAGGCGCGTGCGCAAGGACTCGGCTTCCATCAGGGAGGGCAGGGTGGGGTTCGCGCGCAGGGCGGCTTCGACTTCCTGCAGTAGATCGGCGCGGATGATGCACCCGGCCTGCCAGATGCGCGCGATCTCGGCGAGATCGAGCCGCCAGCCGTACGCCGCACTCGCGGCACTCAGCAGAGTGAACCCCTGGATGAAACTGGCGACGAATCCTGCGCCGAGGGCGCCCTCCAGCGCCTCCGGGTCGAGTGACGCTCCGGCGCCCCTGGCGACGGCCGGCGCGCCCGTGGCGCTCGCCCGCCCGGCCGAGAGCATCCGTTCGCTCACGGCCGCTGCGATTGCGGGCACCGGCACGCCGAGTTCCAGGGCCGCTTACAGCGTCCAGCGGCCGGTACCCTTCTGGGCGGCCCGGTCGGACACCCGGTCGAGCAGATATCCGCCCTCGGGGTCGTGGGTCTCGAGGATTTCAACGGTGATCTGCACGAGGTAGCTGGCGGCCGGTCCGTGCGCGAAGCCGGCAAAAGCGTCCTGTTGGCGCTGCCGGTCCCAGCCCAGCACGTCGGCCATGGTGCGCCAGGTCTCGGCGATGAGCTGCATGAGCGCGTACTCGATCCCGTTATGCACCATCTTGACGAAATGGCCGGCACCATCCGGCCCCACGTTCGCCGCGCACGGCGAACCATCGGCCCGCGCGGCCAGCGCCTCGAACACCGGCCTGGCGCGGTCGTAGTCGGCGGCGTCGGCGCCGACCATGAGCGATGCGCCGTGGCGCGCGCCGTGCTCGCCCCCGGAGATCCCCGCGCCGGCGTAGCCGATGCCTTGCTGGCGGAGACTGGCGCCGCGCCGGACCGTGTCCGTGAAATGGGAGTTGCCGCCGTCGATCACCAGGTCCCCGGCTTCGAGCGCCGGCCGCAGGTCGTCGATCACCCGGTCCACGGCCTCGCCGGCGGTGACCATCAGCAGGACGGTCCGTGGTGGCGGCAATCGGCGAACCAGATCGATGGGATCGGCGGCCGCGGCTACGGGCGAGTTCAGGCCTGCCACGAAGCGCTGCGTCTCCGCGTCGTCGTAGCTGTACACGGTGAGCGGAAAGTCGAGCTCGGCGAGGCGCCAGCCCAGGTTCCGGCCCATGGCGCCGAGGCCGATCAGGCCGAGTGCCGTCGTTGGCGCGGGCATCATCCGCGGCGCAATCAGCGCGTCGGCGCGCGGTCGAACCAGGGGCTCAGGTCCCAGTCCGGCCACCGTGCCTGAGTGAGCGCCAGGGTGCGCGGCGTCCAGAACGGGTCGCCGGGGCGCGGGATGCCCAGCGCGGCCAGCTGTTCCGGGGATGCGCTGGCGAGAATCGGCGCCCAGTTGCGCTCCTGCGACGCCTGCCAGACGTGAAAGCCGATCTGGTCGTTGCCGGCCGCCTTGTACCCCACGGTCAGGGTGTAGCGGTGTCCGCCCGGCAGGGTGAGGTTGGTGCCGCGGTGGAAGGTGTCGATCCCGTGAGCCACCAGGGTGCCCGCCGGGGCTGCGCCGGAACGTTCCCGGGCCTTGAGCGCCGCCTGGTCCGCCGCGCTCTCGGCGGCAACCGCGCCGTCGCCGAGCACCGCGTAGGCGTCCGGTTTGGTCACGTAGTGGAGCGCCCCGTGTGCGTCGGTCACGTCCGTCAGGTAGACGATGAAGTCGATGGTCCGCTGCAACGGCTCGTCGGCTGGCACGGTGAGCGTGTGGTTGCCGAAGTCGCAGTGGAACGGCTGGTCGAAGTCGGCCTCGCCGGTGAATTTGGCCCAGGTGTGCGACTGATAGAGATGCACGTCGGCCGCGCCGAGTGCCGCTTTCGCAAACTCGATGAGCGCCGGATGCAGCGACAGCAGGTTCATCTCGGTGGAGCCGTCGTAGGGCAGGGTGTCGATGTTGGAGAACTGGTGCCGGTCGAAGCGGCCGATCTGCCCCTCGGCCTTACGCTCCATCGCCTGCCGCGTTTCCGGCCGGCGTGCGCCGTAGAGCCGTTCGTAGTCGGCGACGATGGGCGCGATCTCTTCGTCCGAGAAGAACTCCTCGACGAAGGCGAAGCCGTCGCTGCGCCAGCGTTCGATGTCCGCGGCGGAAAAGCGCCGGCGTTCACCCGCTGCGGGGCGCTGTGTGGGCGTTGCCGTCTCGCTCATGGATCAGTCCTCGTCGTCGCGCCAGAGCCAGCGGAGGCTGTCGGCAAAGATCGCTCCGCCGTGGTCGAGATTGTGCCCGCCGGTGCCGAACTCGAAGCGGTAGTCGTAGCCCGCCCAGTCGAGTGCGCTCGCCATCGCCTGGTTCGCCAGCGCCCAGTTCCCGAACGGGGTGTCGGCATCGTGCGCGCCGCTCTGCAGGAACACGCGCACCGGCTTGCGCGGTGTGCGCCGCACCAGGGACGGGTAGTTGTGGCCGCCCCAGATGTCGGTGAACGAACCGCAGTGGCTGAGCACCCGGCTGCACGCGCTCGGATGATGCCAGGCCGCCGTGAACGCCGCGATTCCGCCGCTGCTGATACCGCAGACGGTGCGATGCTCCGGACGCGGGCTGATCCGCAGCCCGGTCTCGCGCTCGACCAGCGGCAGGATGTCGCGGAACAGAAACTCGCCGTAGCGGGGCGTCAGCGGGTCGTACTCGAGGCTGCGCTGGGCCGTCTTCGCATCGTAGGACTCGATGGGGCCCTCGACGGGTCCGTCGGGATCGCCGGGCATGATGAACACCGCCGCCGTCGGCGCGATCTCGCCAGCATGATGCAGCGAATCGAGCACGTTGCTCGCCCGCACCGGACCGCTGCGCGACAGGTACCAGGCGCCGTCGTTGAAGAACGCCAGCCGCGTTGCCGATTCCGGTTCGCCCGGCGGCTGGTAGATCCACAGGTCGCGCCGGGTGCCCGGATAGACGGTAGACCCGGTCCAGCCCTCGAGCTTGGTGACGCGGCCGTGCGCGGTTTCCTCGCCGGGAAACGCCTCCGGGCACGGATGGTACGCGGCGTCCCAGGCGGGGTCGTTGGTGACGCCGTTGCGGCGGCCGTTGACCTCGGCGGGGATCGGCGCGTCGAGGCCGAGCAGTTCGACGATCTCACGTGGCGTTGGCAAGGCGCGCCTCCCCAGTGTCTCTGGCCGCGTTTCCGATCCGTCGCCGGCGCACGATCACGCCTTCGGCACGACCCGGACCGGCAGTTCGGTGATGCCGCGGATGAAGCTCGAGCGCAGGTACCTGGGCTCGTCGGTGACCTCGATGCGCTCGAAGCGCTTGAGGATCTCCTGCCACAGCACGCGCAGCTGCATCTCGCCCAGCCGGTTGCCCAGGCAGCGGTGAATGCCGAAGCCGAAGGACAGATGGCGGCGGGCGTTGGGTCGGTCGGCGATCACCCGGTCGGCGTCCGGAAACACCGATTCGTCACGGTTGCCGGATACGTACCACATCACCACCTTGTCGTGTTTTCTGATGGTGTGGCCGCCGAGTTGAGTATCCTCCGTGGCCGTGCGGCACATGTGCGCCACCGGCGACTGCCAGCGGATGACTTCCGAGACGAGATTGGGGAGCAGCGCCGGATCGGCTTGGAGCTTCGCGAACTCCTCCGGAAAGCGATGCTGTGCCAGCACGCTGGCCGAGATGGAGTTCCGGGTGGTGTCGTTGCCGCCGACGATCAGCAGCAGCACGTTGCCCAGGTACGCGTTCGGCGCCATGTCCCGGGTGGCGGCTCCGTGGGCCAGAAGCGAGATGAGGTCGGGGCCCGGTTCGGCGCGCGAGGCCCGCTCTTTCCAGACGGCATCGAAGTACTCCCAGCACTTCCACAGCTCGGCGAAGCCCTCGCGGACCGACTCGAAGTAGTCCGGATCGCCGAGGCGCTCCACGGTATCGGACCAGTGGATCAGCTTGTGGCGGTCTTCCTGGGGCACGTCGAACAGGCTCGCCAGCATCTGCCCGGTGAGTTCCACCGACACCCGGCGCACCCAGTTGAACTCCTCGTCGCCAGGCAGGCCGTCGAGTATGCGTCCGGCGCGCTCGCGGATCAGGTCCTCGAGCCCGGCGAGGTTGCGCGGCCCGAACAGCGGTGCCAGGACCTTGCGGTGCTCGTCGTGCTCCGGCGGGTCCTCCATGATGAACATCGGCAGGTGGGTGGTCGGATCCGGCTCGCTCTGCAGCGGCCGCCCGCCGATCCGGATGCCGCCGAGACGGATGTCCGACGAGAACAGGTCGTGGTGGGTGTCGACGTAGACGATGTCGTCGTATCGGGTGACGTTCCAGTAGGGCCCGTACTGGCTGTCCTCGCACAGGTGCACGGGCGCTTCGCGGCGCAGCCGGTCGAAGTAGGGGAGCGCCGTGTTCGCCTCGAACAGGGCCTCGTGGCCGGGGTTCAGCCTGCCCAGCGGCAGATCGGCGGGATCCTGCCGGGGATCGATGCGCCAGGCCTCCTGGCGTTCGCGGTTGGACAGCTGCTCCGGCGGTGTATCGGATTCGCTCATGATCGGTGTCGGTCGCTAGGATCACACGAGCATGCCGATTCCGTGGCCCGGCGTCACCTGGGGGTCGAACCCCGCGAACGCTCAGCCGGATTCGATCCGGGCGGATCCTGCCAGCTGTTTGACCATGGCCATGGCCGCCTCCATCTGCGCCGTCGACGCAAACGGGGTCGAGGAGCTGATCACGCGGCTGTTGCCGGCGCGCAGGTCGAACGTCGGCCCGCTGGCGTCGTCCTGCGCCGTCACGTAGCGGTCATCGTTGGCCGCGTTCCTGCGGACGACGTCGATGCCGTTCACGGCGCTGGCGCGCGACCGGTAGGGGTTGCTGATGAGCAGTACCGCGCCGTCCGCCCGCTTCAGGCGGAACCGGTGGTCGCCTGCACTGTCCACGAAGAGTTCGTAGCTCGCCCTCGTCACGCGCGGCTCTGCACGGTTGCGGCGGCGCCGGCTGCCGGTTCGCGTCGAACCGGTGGTCTTGCTGGCGACACTACGACCGGTCTCGGCCGCAGGGGCGGTGGTGTCGACGGCGTCCTGGCGGGCCGGCTCCGCTGCCCGGCGCGGCCGCGAAGTCGTCGCCGGAGTCGGTTCGCTGCCGGCCGCTGGGGCATTGCCGTCGGGCAGGCCGAGGATCCGCAGCGCCTGCTGCGCGACTCGCTGCTGGTCCTGCCACAGTGTCCGGGTCCATCGCGCCTGCCAGTCCATCAGGCCGCGCAGATCCGACACGGTGCCGAGGTCCTGCACATATTCGACCTGCCGGGCGGCCAGGTGCCTGAGCGAGTCGCAGCCCAGTCTGGCCAGCGAGGTCGGAACCTGGTGCAGCGCCGTGGGGAAGAAGAGCGGAAAAGGCAACGGTGTCGAACGGGCTGAGGATTGCGGCATGGTGCTCCCGGCGGTAGTGATGGTGCGGTGCATCATAGGCGAAATCGTTGTTGCGTCGCAACATTTGTCGACCGCGTCGCGATTCGTCGCAGTCCCAGGCGGTCCAGCAGCTTGCACGATGGACTGCTGCCGGTCAGATCGCCGCAATCGGCACACAACGCTCAGCTCACCGGGTCGATGAGCGCGTCCAGCTGATCGTGGAAATGCTGGATGCGCAGCTCATCCTCGCTCAGCCACACGGAGTCGAAGCCGCCGGACATCATGCCCGCCTGCACCCCGCCGAGCAGTTCGATGTCCTGGTCGATGGTGATGGTCATGGTCTTGCGTCCGGCGATGACGTCGCGGTGGTCGAACACGTCGCGCTCGGGGCGGCGGTAGTCGGCCGGCCGGTTGCCGCTTTCGGCCTCTGCCTGCCGCGCCGGGCCGGCCAGGTTGCGGGCGCTGGCGTTGATGGTCGGATCGGCGAAGCGCAGCAGTGAAATCTTGTCGAACTCACAGCGCGTGGGATCCGTGGGATGCGGCCGCGGCCTCAGGATCCAGAGGTGCTCGGGCGTGAACGAGAGGATCGCGTTGGGGAACAGGTTGTACTGCCAGACGTCGGAGAGCTGCTCGTCGGCGAATGCCGAGTAGTCGAAGCCGAGCTCATGACCGATGGCGCGCTTGCGCTCCTGCACCGCGCGGCGCACGTCGAGCACCCGGCCGCGGAAGTCCGCCGGATCGAGCCCCAGGCTCTTCAGCTGGGCGGCCTGTATGTCGGTAGGTTCCTCGGGTACGGGAAAGCGCGGGTTGCTGGTGGCGCCGGGCACGGCGAGCCCGGTATGGCCGTGCTCGAACAGGTGCACCGTGTCGTTGCTGCAGTCCACCATACGCTTGTGCTGCGGGTGCAGGAAATCGACGTGGTAGAGCTCGCTGAAGTTGTCCACCACGGCCTTCCAGTTGCAGCGCACTCTGGCGGTCTGATCCTCCACCACCACCATCTCGTCGAAGCGGTAAGGCGCCAGCTGCTCGACCACCGGTCCGAGAAACCCGGTAAGAGACGGGGGGTCTTCGGCCAGGCAGACGAAAACCATGCCCTGCCAGGTGTCTGTATGTACCTGGCGCAACGAGCGTTCGGCGCAGGGCACGCCGTGGGGAAACCGATCCCGGTGGGGCACGCTCCTGAGGGTTCCGTCGTCGGCATACGTCCAGGCGTGGTAGGCGCAGCGGAAGCCGTTGACATGGCCGCGCTCGGCGTTGACCAGGCGGTTGCCGCGGTGCTGACAGACGTTGTAGAAGCCCTGCACCGCCCCGGCGCCCGTCCGTGATACGAGGATCTGCTCGCGGCCGAGGTCGCACACGAAGAAGTCTCCCGGCCGCTGCAGATCCTGTTCCAGGCCCGCCAGCAGCCATGAGTTGCGCCAGACGCGTTCCCATTCGAGCTCGAGGTAACCGCGGTCGTAGTAACGGTCTGTCGTGAAGTCGCGGATCGCGACGGGCCGCTTGGTATGATTGATCACACGAATGGTCACGCTCGCAGGCTCCTCTTCATCCTGTCCTGAACAGCTGATCGCCGGACACCGGTCGCTCCCGCTGTCGCAGTACCCACTGACCGATCTCCTGCAGGGCCTCCTCACCCAGGGCGCGCAGGATGCCGCGCTGCTCTGCGGCGTCTTCCGTGGTCTTCAACAGTCGGTGGGCGTTGGCATAGATCCGCGCCATGTGTGCGAACTGGGCGACGAGTTCGCGCTCACAGATCCGCTCAGCGTAGCTTGCTCGCACCGTGGCAATGAACGGCAGCCCGACCATGACGGCGATGAGGATGTTTGCGCTCGCATCGCTCATGGAGTGCTGGAACAGCGCGAGAACGCCGGCGGCAGCAAGGCCGGTGGCAAACCCGGCGACACTGAGGCGGCCGATGTTCCGGATGTGCTCGACATGTTCCCGGAAGCGCCGCTGGTAGTAGTCGTGCTCGCTGTCGATCCAGTGCTGGATCACCCTGCCCAGGGCAGCCGGCGGGGCGTCGGCCGTAGCGGCGTCGCTGCGCCGGCCGGCGAAGCGCATGACGTTGCGGATCCAGCCCAGGGACAGCTCTTCGCGGCGCATGTAGCGGTCGTGGGCGAATTCGGTGGGCACCTCCATGTGAACCCCGGCCATGGCCCAGTAGCCTTGCACCCGCAGCCCCTCCGCGAGGCCCCGGTAGTCGACGTAGCGCCGGTACCAGGCGCCGCGACGCTCGAGCAGATACAGCGTGTAGCCGAGGGCCAGCAGCAGCAGATAAGCCCAGATCATGGCGTCCTGGTCCGGGAAATCGGCGTAGACGATGAAGCTGATCCCGGTCAGGGCTGCGAGCACGTAAAGGGTCCGCAGCGTTCGCAGCGCACGCCGCTGAAAACGGACGGCCAGGGAATCCACGGCGGTGGCCAGACCGCCGATGTCGGCAGCCACGGATGCATCCGCCTCTGCCGGAAGCAGACCGTCTGCATCGGCTGGCAGACCGGCGACCTGCAGATCTCGGTTCAGCCGTTCCTGCTGTTGGAACACTTCGACGTAGCGTTGCGGCATGGCCGAGGTCCGCGGTTGCAGATCGTCGCGCGTCAGCCAGGCGGCCTCTCCGGGTGAAAGACCCGCCAGAGGCGGGCCGGCGCTGACCCTGGAACAGGCGATGTGATAGGCAAGATCGCTTTCGTCCTCCGAGAAGTCGATGGCCGAGCGCACGCCGACCCCGGAAATCAGGTGGACCACGTTCTCCTGGTGAAAGCGCACCACCTGAGCCGTACCGCCGGGCGCGGGGGATGCCTTGCCGTCCCAGATTGCCAGCAGCACGTGGCTGTGCGCGGCCAGGTAGATGCCCAGGTACTCGTACTGGGCGTCCCGGGCGATCGGGGTGATCGAGTCGTCGGCCTGGCGAACGTCTTCCAGCAGCGGCAGTTCGATGACCTCGCCGAGGGCCAGCATCTCATCGAACACGGCGGCCGATGCGCCGACGAAGTCGTTCTGGTAGATCTCGCGCGGCATCGGCAGAAGGATGTTCAGCGGAATGCCGAGTCGCTGGGCGACCCGGGCTACCAGCCGGTCCGCACCCTCCGCGAGCGGTGTGGTCACCAGCAGCGGCAGGTCCTGGAAGCGCGCGCTCAGGTCGCGGAAAAAGGCTTCCACGGCGCGTTCCAGGAGCGGTTCCTCGGCCTCGACGAGATCGCGATGACCGGTCACGCCGATCATCAACGGCACCGTCTCCACTGGCGGGCTTTGCGTCGCCACGCCGTCAGTCATGCAGCGGCGGGCAGGGAGACCGATCGGCCATGTGCAGATTCCTCGTCCGGCAGATGCCTCGAACTCTACACGGGTTGTCGCGGATCACGCGACAGCGATTGCCAGGGGCTCTGCTGCCGGCGTCCGGTTGCTGTGGGACAATCGCCGCAGCATCGGTGAAACCGCGGGATGGGGAGGGAGCGCATGAAGCGATGGCAGCTCGTAGTCGGCCTGCTGGTCGTGGCGCTGGTGGTGACCGGCGGCTACGTTTACTCGCAGGTGCGCCGGCTGACCGTGGAGCAGCTCAGCGACGACCTGTGGGTACTGCGCGGATTCGGCGGCAACACCGCCGTGCTGCGCAGCAGCGCCGGCACCGTGGTCGTCGATACCATGACCTTCGGCGTGCAGGGCGCGCGCATCCGCGAAGTCGCCCGGGAGCTGACGGGCGCGGACGTTGCGCTGATCATCAACACCCACTACCACATCGATCACACGCACGGCAATCCGGCGTTCGCCGACGGCACGCGGGTCCTGTCCACCGAGCGCACGCTGAGATATCTGCAGACCATCGATGCGGACTTCTGGAGCGGGGCGGCGGCGCGGCTGCTGCCCAACGAGACGTTCTCGGATCGGCAGACCCTGAACGTGGGCGGCAAACAGATCGAGCTGATCTATCCGGGGAACGGGCATACCGACGGCGACCTGGTGGTTGTCTTCGTCGACGAAGGCGTCATTCACCTGGGTGACCTGCTGTTCCACAGGCACTACCCGAACATCGACCTGGAGGCGGGCGGCACCGTCCAGGGGTGGCCGGCCACGCTGGACACGGTGCTGGCGTTGGACTTCGAGCGCGTCATCCCCGGACACGGGGCGACCACGGACCGCGCCGGCGTGCGGCAGTTTCAGGCATTCATGACCCAGCTGGGTGAAATCGGCCGGCAGGCCGGGGCGGAGGGCTGGACGCTCGAGCAGACCCGCGCCAGCGAGCGCCTCACCGAAGACGCGGGCTACGAGCCGATCCGGTTCATCGTCTCGTTGGGCCTGGATCGGGGGTTCGTGCTGCAGCGGGCCTGGGAGGAGGCGACCGGGAATTTCGAGCGGATACCGTAGCGCCCTCCGCGTGATTCAGACGATCTGCCAGTCCAGACCATACCCGGCGCCATCGTCCTGGCCGAGCAGCGCCACCAGCGCCGGCAGCGTGTCTTCCAGGGCTCCGGGCAGGGTGTAGGGCGGGTTGATGACGAACAAGCCGCTGCCGTACATGCCCGGCGCGTCTGCCGCGCGGACCCGCAGGCGGGCGTCGAGCCAGCTCTCGGCGTTCAGGCTCTGCAGCTGCTCCGGCAGCCGGCTCGCGGCCGGGTGGGCGATCTGCGGGTACCAGATCAGGTAGGTGCCCTGGGGGAATCGTTCCAGGGCTTCGCCCAGCGCGGCAGGCACCGCCGCGTAGTCGCCCTTCACCTCGTAGGGCGGATCGATCAGGGTCAGCGCCCGCCGCGGCTGCGGTGGCAGCCGGCCGCGCAGGGCCGCGAGTCCGTCCTCGCGCGCGACCCGCACGTTGCGGCCGCCGATCGCGCTCGTGAGTGCGCGCTGATCGGCGGGATGCAGTTCGTACAGCCACAGCCTGTCCTCGCGGCGCAGCAGCCGCCGGGCGAACCACGGCGAACCGGGATAGCGGGCGAGGGCGCCGTTGCCGTTCAGGTCGCGCACCAGAGCCACGTAGCGTGCGATCGGCTCGGGCAGCGGTGCTGCGTTCCACAGCCGGCCGATGCCGTCGGTGTGCTCGGCCAGCCTGGTTGCGTAGCCGCGGTCCAGGGCATAGACGCCGGCTCCGGCATGGGTGTCGACGTACCAAAGCGGCTTGTCCTTGCGGGTGAGGTAGTCGAGCACCAGCACCAGGATGACGTGCTTGAGCACGTCGGCATGGTTGCCGGCGTGAAAGCCGTGACGGTAACTCAGCACGTCATCACGGCCTGGCTATGGGCCGCCCGGCGAGCCGGGCTCGTGTACTGCGCCACTCTATTTGGCCCTTATAGCGTGAGCGCAGGCGGTCAGCTGCCAGGCGCGCTCGCGCCGCCGTACCGGTGGTACGGGTAGCGGGCGCAACGCCGCAGATGGCCGCCTGCGCCCGCGCCCGCAGGGAGCCCCTGAAAAACGCCATTGCCGCGTTGCCGTTCTAGACAATGGAACCACCATTCTCTGCGAACGGCGCCTTGCACTGACGTCGTTCAGGGGCTCTTTAAGGGCCAAATAGAGTGGCGCAGTACACTAGATCGCCTGGCGGGAGTACACGCCGACCTCCGCCTGGATGCGTTCGGCGTACTCGGCATTGCCGGGATACTCGTCCATGATCGTGTTCAGCCAGGTCGCCGGTCGGTGATCGTTGAACCCGGCAATCAGGCTGGCCACCGCGAAGTCGAACCCCGACAGCCGGTCACCCACGAGGTACTGGCGCGACCGGGTCACCGCCTCGAGGGCCGCCAGGTCGCGGCGCGCGAAATCCTTCTGCTCGTCCAGCGTGTGGCGGCCGAGACCGTGCAGATCGTAGGTTCGCGCCGTCTGCCTGCGAGCGGCGCGGGCGGCAATGCCGCGCAGCACCGGGGGCACGAAGCCGAAGAACCCGTCGATCACGTTGGGCCACCAGGCATCGTCGAGCCAGCGGCTGGCCACACCGATCCAGTACAGGTGATCTTCGGCCAGGCGCGACCAGGCGTAGCCCTCGCCGCGCTGTGCGTCGCTGAGATGTCCGTACAGCCCGCCCTGGCTCATCGCGTCGAGCCGGCACAGGATGATCTCCGAGTCGCCGACGATCTCGCCGTCGATGTTCGCGTAGGGGAGCTTCTTCTTCGGCGCAGGCCGCGGATCGGCCTGTTCGACCAGTTCGAAATCCATGCCGAGATGCTTGAGCGCCATTTCGACCTTGGTGCAGAACGGGCTGACGTTGCGCAGGCCGAAGGCGGGCGGAAAGATGTAGAGCTTGATCATGCTCAGGTGTGCTCGGCGGCAGAGGGTTGACTCGATTCTACCCGCTTCGGGTCTCGAAGGATTTGCCGTTGTGTCACTGGCCGGACAGTGGCCGCCGGCGCCGGTCGGCATACTGAGAACCGTGGAAAGCAAGAGAGCAGTCCGGCGTGAGGATGGAACGGCTGAGCCCGACCAACGGACTCGTGTCCCCTCGCCGGGCTATCGGGGAGGAAGCGGGGTGGATCGGCAACTCGAAGCGTCAACCACCGTCATCGAAGCCATGGCTCGCACCGAGGCGATACTCGCCGGGCAACTGGCTCTGCAACGGCCCCAGGAATCGGTGGCGCTGGCGGAACCGCCTTCGGCTCGCGGACTGAAGCGCTGGCTCGACACCCTGCCGCTGCGCTTCGGAAGGTCGGGCGACCCGGCAACCTGATCGGGCGCTGTCGGCAGTCGCCATCGCGCCCTGCGTTATTACCCGGGTTTTACCAATCGCCACTTCTCCCGGTGTGCCGTTTCTGTAGTCTTCCGCGTCGCTGGCGGCAGCATGAGCCGCGACAGGCAACGGTCTCCGCGGGACCGGGGCGGCGGTTCATCGACAACGATCGGACCCGGCTCACGGCCACCGGCGGTATCGGCTACAAGTTCTTCGAGACCCGCGACTCCTTCGAACCGACAAACTGACCACCATCAACCTGGTCTAAGAGTTCAAGTAGTTCGCGTTGATTCGCGCAGCGTGTCGGCCGGATCGATACGCCTCGCCCGCGCGGCCAGGCGCCGCATCCAGGTCGCCATCATCGCGCTGCCGCGGTCGTTGCCGAGATCGACCTCGTCAGCGCTGGCGAGGTTGGCCAGATTGAGCAGCATGGCGCGCTGGTAGTCGCGGTGGAACGCCACGAAGGGATAGGAGGCAACGTCCAGCACCTCGTGGTAGCGCCGCAGGATACGGTCTTCGGCGGCCGGCTCGCAGTCCTCGTGCAGGGCCCCGCTGAGGAAGTAGGCCACGTCGTAGGCGGCCGGCGCGCGGCGCAGCAGCTGCCAGTCGATGAAGGCGCAGCGGTCGCCGTCGAACATCACGTTGTCGAGGCGCAGGTCGCAGTGGCTCAGGGTGGCGGGCGCATCGGCGACGAAGCGTCGGCTGAGAGCTTCACCGTGGTCATCGAGCCAGCGCAACGTGTCGGCGAGCTCGGGGCCGAGCAGAGCGGTGAAACGCTCGCGTGACTGTTTGAAGCGGTTGTGGCGCAGCCGGGCGTCGACGTCGAGGGGCAGCAGCCAGAAGTGGCCGTCGAGCTGCGGGCTCTTCCAGAACGCCCGGTGCAGGGGGGCAATCTCGGTCAGCACCCGGCTGCAGCCGGCTTCATCCAGACCGGCGAGCTGATCCGCCGGCTGCATGCCCGCCAGATCCTCGATGATCAGCACGTAGCGGCGCTTCTTGGCGGCGGCGACCCGGGCGCCGAGGGCGGTGATGGCGCCGAGGAGAAACTGCGGCATCCGATCCAGGGTGCGCAGAATCTTCTCCTGGTTCTCCGAGCCGCGGTCGCGGTCGAACCCGGCATAGACCAGACGCGGAATGCGCACCGGCACGGCGTCGGCCAGGGTGCGGTAGAACATGATCTCGCGCTCGTAGACGCCGAGCATCTCGCCCATGGCGCGGGTGGCGATGCGCGGGATCTTCGCCACCACGCTGGCCGGCGCCGCGGGATCGTCGGTCTCCAGGGTGAGGCGCAGGACGTCGCCCATGAAGCCCAGCCCTTCGCCCACCGGGCGGCGGTGCACGTCGTCGATGGCAACGCCGAGGGCGCTGCTCAACCAGTCCGCGGTCAGGGCCTCGGGCGTTTCCGGCAGATACTCACGAGCGTCCGACGCCATCGACGATCTCCAGCAGGTCGCTCAGGGTGGTGATCTCGTAGTCGGGGTCCGCCACCACCTCGAGTCCCTGGGTGAGCGGCGTGGCCACCCCCTCGTCGACGATGCGCGCCGAACGCATGCCCACCCGGTGGGCGCCGGCGACGTCGTGGTGCAGGGAGTCACCGACGAACAGCACGTCGTGCGGATGGCGTTCGGCCTTGCCGAGGGCAAAGTGGAAGATGTCCGGGTCCGGTTTGCAGGAGCGGGCCGCTTCCGAGCTGATGCAGTGATCGAACAGCGCAACCAGATCGTGCTTCTCCAGCAGCGGAAACAGATAGTCGTCGTCGATGTTTGAGACCACGGACAGATACAGGCCGCGGTCGCGCAGCGCCTGGAGGGTGTCGCGGCATTCCTCGCGCAGCGGCAGGTGGTCGACCAGGGCCTGCAGCTGGCGCAGATGGAACGCCTCGAAGAAGTCCTCGTCGGCGCGGTGGCCGAAGGACTGAAGGAAATGGTCGAGCGTGGCGCGGAACAGGTCGCGGTGCAGAAAGTACGGCTGCCTGGAATAGCGTTCCGCCGCCTGGCTGGAGGCGTCGCGCCAGGCGCTGCCGATCTGCTCCGCGGGCGCTGCGATCTGGAATTCCTCCAGCACCCAGCGGATGCCGCCGCCCTGGCGGCCACCGTAGCGGAACAGCGTTCCGCCGAGGTCGAAGAACACGGCGTCGATGGGCGGCGGCGCGCTCACCGCTGTCCGATCCTGCTCGACGCCGGCGACCGCACTACGGGTGACCGCACTACGGACGTCGGCCGTCGATGTAGTCGTCGATCAGCTCGTGGTAGCGGCGGATGCGTTTCTCCTGGTTGGATAGGTACACGCCCTTGAATCCACGCGAGCGGAAGCCGCGCTGCTGGGTCACGAACACCCCGACGTCCTGCTCGATGGCGGGACCGATGGTGTCCTGACCGTAGGTCAGCATCCGCAGGGGCGCGTCGTTGCCGTCGAACTGGGTGCCCATGCCGCGCTCGTTGGCCTTTGATCCTGCGGCGATAGACGCCGGGCTCGCGTACCACCAGTTGTCGAACAGGCACTGTTCCGGATCGCTGCGGTGCGGGCGCGCGCGCAGGAAATGGAAGCCGTCGGACCACAGCGACACCGCGAAATTCGGAAACAGTGTGTAGTGGAAGGCGTCGGTGAGCTGGGAGTCCGGAACGCTGGCATAGTGGGTGAAGCCGCGGTCGGGACCGAGCCGGCGCTTCGCCTCCTGGATCGCCGTGCGGGTGTCTTCGGGCCGCCCCTTGTAGTCGGCCGGGTCCAGGTCCCAGTAGCGCAGCTGGCTGGCCAGCGGCTCCTGAATGTTGCCGTCCTGATCCGTGGCGCCTACCCCGTAGCCGCCCTGCATGACCATGCGGTTGTGGCCTTCGTCGGACAGGTCGAACTTGGTTTCCTTGAAGTAGGTATTGATGTTGCCGCGGATCTTCTTGCGGTCGGTGTCCGGCGTCGCCGCCATGTGCACGGTGGGTACGTGGTAGGACTCGTTGAAGTTGTCCAGCACCACCTTCCAGTTGCACGGCAGCCACATGCTGTTGGCCATGGTGCGCTTCCAGGTGTGGATCTCGCGCTTTTCCCATTCCTCCCAGATGGGGCCGAGAAAGCTCTTCAGGCTTTCGCACTCCGGGTCCATGTTCACCCAGACGAAGCCGGCGAAGGTCTCGCAGGCAAGCTCCTGCAGGCGCACGTGCTCGCACGGGTTGCCTTCCGGAAAGTCTTCCCGGTCCGGGGCGAAGTTGAGGGTGCCGTCCGGCAGGAACGCCCAGCTGTGGTACTTGCAGACGAAGCGTGACTTGATGCTGCCCTTGGGCTCCGAGACCAGCGGGTTGCCGCGATGCTGGCAGACGTTGTAGAACGCTTTTACGGAGCCGTCTTTCTGCCGGACCATCAGGACCTCTTCGGGTCCGACTTCCTCCATCTGCCAGTCGCCGGGATCCGGCAGCTCCGACTCGCGGCCGAGCAGCAGCCACACCCGGGTCCACATGCCTTCCCACTCCCGGCCGAAGAACTCGCGGGAGGTGTAACGCTCTCCGGGAATGCGGTGGCCGCGGGTTTCCTGGTCCGGCCAGGTATCGACGAGGGGGATCTGTTCCGCCATGGTTCCTCCTGCGGCTTTATGCGAAACCGTCACCGTTGATTGTTTCCGAGTCTAACAAATGCCAGCATACGCTGCACCAGAGGAGAGCGACATCCATGGCCGAGAAGACATCGTCTGCCGAACAGTACGAGTTCCGGGATTACTGCCGGCGCTGGCTGGAGGAGAACCGGCCGCCGCCCACTGAGACGCCGCTGCCCCAGGCCGCCTACGAGGTCACCTACGCCGACCATCGCCGCTACCTCTGTGACTGGCAGGCGAAGTGCTACGAGGCCCAGCTGATCGCCACGGACGTTGCGAAGGAGTACGGCGGCCACGGCCACAGCAACTTCCAGGCCATTGCCAGCGCCGAGGTGCGGCGCGCCCGGGTGCCTTACTTCATCAACTGGATCGGTCTCGGCATGACCGCGCCGACCCTTCTGGTGCACGGCACCGAGGAACAGAAACGGCGTTTCCTGCCGCCGATCTTCACCGCCGAGGAGATCTGGTGTCAGGGATTCAGCGAGCCGGGCGCCGGCTCCGATCTGGTGTCGCTGTCGACGGCGGCGGTGAAGGACGGTGACAACTGGGTCGTCAATGGCAGCAAGGTGTGGACCAGTCTGGGGGCGCTGGCGAGCTGGATGCTGCTGCTGGCCCGCACCGACAGGCACGACAAGTACAACGGCATCACCTATTTCCTCGCGCCCATGGACCAGCCCGGGGTCACCGTGCGGCCGATCCACAAGATGACCGGCGAGGCGGGCTTCAACGAGGTCTTTCTCGAGAACGTGATCATCCCGGACCACTACCGCGTGGACGCCGTCGGCGCCGGCTGGAAGGTCGCCATGTCTACGCTCACCAGCGAGCGCGGTGCGGCCGCCGGCGTGGGGGCGGTCGCCAGCAGCGAGTCGCCGCTGACGGCGGTGCTGAAGGTGATCGAGCTGGCCAGACGCACCCGGCGCAACGGCGTGGCGGTATGGGACGATCCGGTGTGGCGGGAGCGTATCGTCAAGCTCTACGAGCGCACGGAAGCGGCCATGCAGAACGGCCGCCGGGCGCGCATCGAGGCACTGAACGGCGGCGCCATGCGCCTGCCGCTGCAGGGCAAGCTGGTGGGCAGCGAGATCGGCCAGGAGCTCGGCGCCGTTGCCCTCGGGATCCTCGGGCTGCGCTCGAGCCTCTACGTTGGCGACGAGCACGCCGAGGAGGACGGTCACTGGGCGCTCGCCTACATGAACAGCTACACCGGCACGATCTCGGGCGGCAGCAGCGAGATTCAGCGCAACATTCTCGGCGAGCGCGTGCTCGGCCTGCCGAAGACGAAATAGGATCGACCATGGCGCAACCACGGGATTTCGGCTTCGACGAAGAGACCGGCATGCTCAAGGACGGCGCCCGACGCCTGTTCGAGCAGCGTCAGCCGCTGGTGCAGCTGCGCGCGCGGCTCGCGGGTACGGAGGATCCGTACCGCGGTAGCGAACGCCCGGGCTGGCACGACGCCGCCACCTGGCAGGAGATGGTCGGGCTCGGCTGGCATCAGCTCGCAGTACCCGAAGAGGCCGGCGGGGTCGGGCTCGGGCTGGTCGCGGCAGCGGCCATTCAGGAAGAGATCGGCCGGGCCGCGTGCCCGACGCCGTTGACCGGCACCCTGCAGGCGACCTTCGTGCTGATCGAGGCGAAAGCCCTTGGTCACCTGGCGAAGGTCGCCGAAGGCACCGCCATGGCGCTCGCCGTCACCGGCGAGGACGGTTCGCTCGGCGCGGATTCCACCGACGTGGTGGCCGACGGCAGTCGCCTCAGCGGCACCAGCTGGTTCGTGCAGGACGCCGGGAAGGCCGACGGCTTCGTCGTCGCCGCCCGCGCCGCGGACGGGATCGGTCTCTACTACGTTGCCCGCGATGCCGTCGAGGTGAAGCCCGACCGGATCGTCGATCTGACCCGCGATCAGGGCAGGGTGGTGCTCGACGGCTGCGAGGCGGAAACCGTTGCCGCACCCGGCGACGGTGCGGCAGTGCTGGAGCGCGCGCTGCCGGCGCTGCTCACTCTGGTGGCCGCCGATATCGCCGGCGCCGCCGAGTGGCAGCTGCAGACCACGGCGGACTACGCGAAGACGCGCGTTCAGTTCGACCGGCCCATCGGCTTCTTTCAGGCGGTGAAGCATCCCATCGTCGACATGATGATCGCCGCGGACGAGACCCGTTCGCTGGTCTACAACGCCGCCTGCGCCTGGGATCACGATCGCGACGACGCAGTGCGCTGCGCGCGCCTGGCCAAGGCGAGCGCCTCGGACACCGCGGCGTTCTGCGCCAATCGCTCGACCCAGCTCCACGGCGGCATCGGCTTCACCTGGGAAGCCGACGTGCAGATCTACCACAAGCGGCAGATGCACAGTCAGTTCCTGTTCGGCGACGGCGCCTGGAACCGGCAGCGGCTGGCGGAGCTGCTATAGCAAAATCCGAGCGCCTGGCCGGTTCTGGGATCGCCGATCAGGTTCGACGAGATGGGCGACGGGGCCCGTCGGCGTCCGGGCGGCCACAGGTCATGAGCCAAAACGCCGTCCTGTACAGTAAACTGGCCCGATGGAAAACCCCTCTGCAGCCTCCCGCGGCGACGAGCCGTTCATCTTCGTCAGCTACTCCCACGCTGACGAGGCGGCCGTTGTGGGCGAGCTGACCCGCCTGCGAAACGCGGGATTCCACATCTGGTTCGACGAGGGCATCCGCGCGGGCAGCCGCTGGAGCGACGAGCTGGCGACCCGGATCCACGACTGTCGCCTGTTCCTCATCTTCATCACGCCGAGATCGGTCCAATCCCCGCACTGCCTGCGCGAGCTCAGCTACGCGCAGAGCCACGACCGCGAGGTACTCGCCGTGCATCTCGAGGAAACCGCGCTGGCACCCGGCCTCGAACTCGCCCTCGGGGACCGCCAGGCGATCTTCAAGCACCTCCTGTCCGAGCGCCAGTACGAAGAGAAGCTGCTCGACGGCATATCGGCGCGATTCGACGATGCCGACAGACCGGCAAGACAGCCGGAACACAGGCACGCCGCTGTGAGATCGCGCCGGTCGATGGCGGGAGCCGCGGCCCTGGTTGCGGCGATCGCTGGCACTGGTCTGTTCTACTGGGTCGACGCCGACCGGCGCTCGCAGGCGCCGGTTGAGTCCGAGACGAGGGAATCCCCGGCCCAGAAACCGCAAGCCACCGGCAACCGGCTCGCCATCGCCGTGCTTCCGTTTGTCAACATGAGCAGTTATCCGGAGAACGAGTACTTCAGCGACGGCATGTCGGAAGAAATCCTGAACGCTCTGGTCAACACGAAGACCATCGACGTGATCGCGCGCACGTCGTCGTTCCAGTTCAAGGGAAAGAATCTGGACGTGAAGGACATCGGCGCCCGGCTGAGTACCAGCCACGTGCTCGAAGGCAGCGTGCGCAAGACCGGTAACCGGGTTCGAATCACCGCTCAGCTCATCGATGCGAACAAGGGTGTGCACTTGTGGTCCGAGACCTTCGACCGCGACCTCGAAGACGTCTTTGCCATGCAGGACGAGATCGCCGGCGCCGTCGTCGTGGCCATCGGCGAACACCTCGGTGTCCAGAACGTGCCCTGGAGCGTTTCGAATCTGGCACAGCGCGGCGTCAACCTGAGCGCGAGAGTCAAGGCGAACCCGGAAGCCTACGATCTGTATCTGCGCGCGATGCACGAGGCGTTCAACACCGGCACGGTGGAAGCGTTCGACAAGGCCCTGGTCCTGCTGAATGCATCGACGAAGATCGACGCCGAGTTTGCCGGTGCCTGGGTGGCCTACGCGCTCATCTACAACTTCAGGCACGATCGGTCTCCGCGCGACAATGCCCCGGTGGTGCTGGCGGCGTTGGACAAGGCACTGGCGCTGGAACCGGACTACGGAAACGCGCTCGCGGCCAAGGGGTTCTACGAAGGGTTCGCCAACCTACGATGGCACGAGGGCCTGGCATTGGCGCGCCGGGGCGCCGAGCTCGCCCCGACGGACGGCGAAACGCACACCTATCTCGCCATGCTGCTGTGGTCGACCAATCAAATCCACGAGGCCCTCGTCGAGAGCGAGCGGGGCTGGCGGCTGGATCCGCTCAACGTCTGGGTGGCCTCGACTCATGCCCGCTACCTGGAGGGGCTGGGACGCCGCAAGGACGCGGCCGAGGTACTGGCCTCCATCGACGACATCGTGCAGATGTATCCCATGGCGTGGACCCTGGTTGGCGACTACGCCCTGATGGGCAATGTGGAGATGACCCGCAAGTACGCCGACGTGGTTCGGCGCCAGTTCGGTGAAGAGTCCGGGATGACCCGGTGGGCCGACGTGATGGTCGCGCGCGCCGCAGACCCGTCGCGCAACGACGAGCTGGCACTCGAGCTCGACGGGCTCAGGGCGCAGGGAACTTACGTGCCCCGATTACTGTTCTCTCAGAGCAACTTCATTCAGGAACTCGAATGGGCTGTTCAGGATCGCTGGTTCGGCACCGCAGACACGTTGCTCAAATTCAACCTGCAGGGTCCGCCGTTCGACGAGTTCCGGCGCCGGATGAACCTGGAGGATTTCGAGGTCCGCATTCCGGGTCTGGCCACTGAGGAAGAGACGGCGGACTAGCAACGCCGTCGCGTGAGCGTGGCTCCGGAACTCCTGGACGGCTATGCAGGCGTGTAATCACAGCTCGAACGCGCCGAACCGGTAACGCAGCTCCAGGCCGTACAGCCTGGGATCCGTCGTCGCCCCCGTTCGCAGGTAGTTGCTGCCCTCGCCGCCGCGGGTGACCTGACGGATGCCGATCTCGTCGCGCAGGTTGTTCACGAACGCGGCGACCGACCAGGCGCGATTGGCGGATCGCCAGGTGGCACGGGCATCCCAGCGGTCGTAGGCGGGGGCGGAGTCGGTGTCTTCCTCGAACTCGGAGAAGTACACCTGATCGATCCAGCTCCAGCTGATGAATGCTTCGAGGTTGCCCGCGTCGCCCAGCGGCCAGGTGTACTGGGCCCAGGCGCCGCCCTTGAACTCCGGGATGCGCGGCATGCGGTTGCCGTTCAGGTTCTGCAGCCGACCGGTGGCGTTGAAGAGCGAATCCGGCGACTCCGGGCCGAAGCCGTTGATCATGAGGAAGTCGCTGTCGTAGCGGGCCCGGGTGTAGCTGATGTTGCCGCCGAGGGTCAGCGTGGCGGTTGCCAGCCACATGAGGTCGGCATCGAATCCGCGGATTTCGGCCTTCGGCACGGCGAACACGCTGGTCGTGGTCTCGTCGGGGTCGATAAGCGACGGGCTCTGCCCGAAGGTGTGGATATCCTCGTAGTCGTACAGGTAGACGGCGGCATTCAGCTGCAGGGTGCTGGCGAGCAGGGTCCCCTTGTAGCCCAATTCATAGGAGATGAGGGTCTCCGGTTCGTACTGCGCGTCCGAGCTGAAAAAGCCGAGATTGAAGCCGCCGGCGCGGTAGCCGCGGGTGGCGCTCAGATACACGAGATGGCTGTCCGTGGGCGTCCAGTCGACGTTGGCCCGCCAGGTGATCTTCTCGTCGACTCGATCGAGTTCGCGCCACAGGGAGACACCGCTCGGCACGCCGGCGGTGATGAGCCGCTGCGGATCGAGCACCTCGCCGGTGGGGCTCATGTAGCCGAGCCCCATATTGATGAACATCAGCGGCGAGAAGCCGCCGTTCACCGGGTCGAAGTCGAAGGCGATGAAGTCGTCCTCGGTGTAGTAGAAGACGGTTTCGTAGCCGGCGAGCTCGTCCCGGGCCCAGCGCACGCCCAGAGTCAGCGCCCAGGCGTCGTTGAACTCGTAGGTGGCCTGGCTGAAGGCGGCGTAGGCCTCGCGCTCGGTGCGGGTCTGGTACTCCCGGCCGGTGCCCACCGTGGCGGGTCCGTGGGGGATGCGGTCCCCCGTGTCGCCGCGCCAGGGCCCGGAGCAGTAGACGGGAATGGTGTTCAGCGGCGCGCAGTTGAAGGGCAGCGCCGCGCCGGACTTCTGCGCCACCCCGGCGCGGCGCGCGTAGCTGAGGTCCACGGGGGGCGTGACGTCGAGAAAGGCGAGGCCCGGACCCAGCGCGGCGTAGGGGATGGCGAAATCGTTCGCCGTCTTCGAGTTGCAGGCCGGATCGCGCTGGCAGATGCCGTCGAAGTTGTCGCCACGCTGGGTGATCCTGGCGTCGTAAGCGAACAGGCCAGAGGTGACGGACAGCCGCTCGGTGGGGTCGAGGAAGACCTGCAGCTCGTGGGACGCGTACTCGGTCTCCTGGCTCAGGTAGGCCTGGGTGTCGAAGAGCTGGCTGTTGGTGAGATCGGTGTCGGTGGTGCGATCGTAAAAGTAGTCGGTGTAGCCGAAGAGGTAGCGCACCGCCAGGGTGTCGCCCACGCGCCAGTCGGCATTCAGAGAGACCGCCTGGTGATCGAAGAACTCGTCCTGGAAGCCGTTGGTCGCGGTCTCGAGATCGTCCCCTCTAATGTCGTCGAAACCGATCACGGCCACCTGGTCGTCGGTGAGCCCGAACGCCCGGTTGATGCCGACGTCGGAGCGATCGATACCCGGTATCCGGCGCTGGGCGATGACGTCTCCGCCGGTCTCCGGGTTGGTGAAGGTAAACAGCGGCAGGCCCGGCACGGCGCAGCCAATCTCGCCGCGCTTGAGCGTCGGGTCGACCGCCACGATGGGGGTACGCAGGAACGCGCTCGGGCAGGCGGCAGCGGGATCGACGGCGCGGAATCCGAGCCCGAGGGTGGTGGTGTCGCGGAACTCGTTGCCGTTCTCATCGAACACCACGATGCCGCCATTGTTGGCACCTCCCATGCGACGTCGGTAGCTGCGCTCGTTGGCCCGGACGTTCAGCTCGAAGCCGTCGGTGGGCGCGAAGCGCAGGGACAGGGCGTAGTTTTCGTCGCCGTAGTTGCCGGCATCCCTTGCCGGACCCTTGTCGTCGTAGTAACCGTCCCGCTCGCGCTTCACGCCGGTTAGCCGGGCTTGCAGCCAGTCGTCGAGCACGGGCCCGGAGAGCACGCCGTAGGTTTCCACCAGGTCGTAGTTGCCGACCACCACCCGGGCCTCTCCTTCGAACGCCTCGGTGGGCAGGTTGTTTATGAAGTTCACCGCGCCGCCGATGGCGTTGCGGCCGTAGAGCGTGCCCTGGGGCCCCCGCAGCACCTCGATGCGCCGCACGTCGAACAGCCCGCCCTCGGTCGAGGCGATGCCGAAATCTTCGGAGTACACGCCGTTCTGATAGGTCGCGACGCCGGGATCTCCGCCAAGCGAACGGAAGTTGCGCCCCACCCCGCGGATGGCCATGTCGTAGGGCTCGATCACCGCAGCGGGTATGTAGTTCTGCAGGTCCTCCTGATTGCGCAGTCCGAAGTCCTCGATCATGGTGTCCGTGAACGCGGTGATCGAGATCGAGGTGTCGCTGAGGGTGGACTCGCGGCGCTCGGCCGTCACAACGATCTCTTCGATCTGCCGTCTCTCGTCGGCGAAGGCGGGCAATGGCGCACTGAGGGCGCCAACGCAGAACGTGCACAAGACGGCGCGCGCTGTGAATCGGCGGGCGCTTCGACGGTGCTCTGTCGTTGCAGGCATGAGCACTCTCTCCTGTACTGACGAATTGTCACACGTGGGCGGGGCGGCGGCAACGCACGCGTTCGAGCCGCAGAACGGTGAGCCGCGTCAGTCCCGCCGCAGCACGCCGGTCAGGGTCAGCACCACAACCGCAGACAGCGCCGTGCCGGCAATGGCGAACAGACTGTGCAGCAACGACCACAGCAGGCGCGCGCGGCCCTGGGGCACGAACCGGCAGTAGCTGTCCTGGCCCAGATTGATCACCGGCAAGGCGACGTCCAGGGTGAACTGGACGATCTCGAGCCCGGGGCAGCCGCGCTCAGCGGGAACCCGGGCGAGGCCCAGCGGCAGCAGGTACTCCACCGCGACCGGGTCGGCCTCGATGGGCAGAAACGCCTGGTCGAACTTCCACAGCGCGACGCTGTACATGGCGGCGCCGAGCACCATGAACACCAGGAACGACACCACGGCCCGACCGCTGGAGTAGCCGTGGTGGCTGATGAGCATGAGCAGCCGCGGAAACAGGCGCGCCAGCGGCCGATCCACCCGGGCGGCCAGACGCATGCGGATCTTCTCCACGGCAATCGCGTTGGCTTCCGTGGACTGGCCCTGGGCCCGCAGCACACGGCTCAGCGCTTCGTAGGGCTGCGGCCGGAACAGGGCGGCGGTCGGTTGCCCGCCGGGGAACTGCCGGCGCAGCCAGGCAATTCGCCTCGTCACCAGATCGCCGCTCTGTGCGCGCAGCCGTTCGTAGGTGGCGCCTTCCAGATCCAGGTAGCCAGCGGCCGGCCAGCCGGTGGCGATGTCGTCCTGCAGGGAATTGATCTGCGCGCCGCCGAGCAGGAACCAGCCTTCCACCGGTTGCGCGGGTGCCGAGCGGCTGGCCGGCGGCGGGGCCTGGACGTCGAGCGCGCCGACGTTGGCGAGCACCAGGGTGTTCGAGACCCGGATCTGCTGCAGGTTCACCGCCACCGGGCCGCCCTTGCTGAGCAGGCCGGTGTAGTCCGGTCCCGGCGCCAGCCGGGCGCTGGTCATGAAGAAGCCGCCGCCAATGGTGGCGGACAGGAAGTTGAGACGTCCCGCCGCCTCGAAGGGCAGATCGTCGCGCGCGGTCATGAACAGCGACTCGACCCGGAGATCCTCGCAGTGCAACGCCCGGCCGCTGGGATTGATCAGTCGCGCCGCCGACAGCCCGAGATCGCCGGTGATCTTCGCCGCGGCCAGCGCGACTTCCCCCGTCGCCTCGAAGCGGTGCCCGTGCAGCGGGCTGGCCTCGACGTTGCCCCCCACCGTCATCGCCCGACCGCTCAAGGCCGCGTCGCCGCTGCCGTCGAGCCAGGCGCCCTGGAGCAGCACGTCGCCATCGACGGTGGCGCCGTCGAGCCGCACGGTCGCGCAGGCCGAGAAGCGTGATCGCGGCGACGAGCACAGCACCAGGCGTCCGCCGACGTGCGCGTTGCTGAGATGGATGGCACAACGGCCCACCTCGGATAGGTCGCACTCGTAGCCGTCGATCCCCGACAGGCTCGAACCCGACAGATCCAGATCCGCCTTGGTCGTGAGGTTGTCGCCGATGAACGCGGGAAGCTGGCAGTCGACAAACCGCAGCGACAGAAAGTCGAGACCGCTCAGATCGACGGGGGCGTCGAAGCGGCAGTCGCGGAACAGCAGCGCCGGAAATCCCTCGGGCCTGCGGCCGGACGGCGGGATCAGCGGCCCGTGGATCGCAGCGCCGCGGATGCGCAGCGGCCCGCGCAGGACGGGCCAGTCGTCGTGGGTGCCGGAGACGAGCGCCTGGAGGAAGGTCGCGGATACGCTCGGTCGGGGTTCCGGATGACGGCTGAAATCGGCGGTCGTGTCGGCCTGAATCGCTTCCAGGACGTGCCGTTCCGCATCGTTCAGGTCAGGGGCTCGAGCGGCAGAGGTCATCTGGGTCACCGCGGTCTCGGCGCACGGGCGTCATCCGATCATGACAGCAATACGGAACGCCCGAAAGCGCGTTGCGGGCGCCGGCGGCAGAGCGGATGGGTTGAGGGTCGCGCCCCGGCCTCACTCCTCCAGCGGCGGCTTCTTCGCCAGATCGCGCACGATCTGGCCGCCGGCCGGATCGACGCCCATCTTGTGAACGATGTGGTTGTTGGCGTGGCCCATCTGCTGGTGGCCCATGGCCGCGCGCAGGGACTGATACAGGCCCTGGCTGTTCTGCATCTGGTTGACGGACTCCTTGGCGAGCTTGAGTCCCATGCTCGGCTGCACGGCGATCTCGCGCGCGAGCTCGAGGGTCGCGGCGCTGAGTTCGTCGCGCGGCACGACCCGATTGACCATGCCGAGTTCGTGGGCGACGCGGGCGGTGATGGCGCGTCCGGTGAACAGCAGCTCCTTGGCCTTGCGCACGCCGAACTCCCAGGGATGGCCGAAGTACTCCACGCCGTTCACGCCGAAGGCGACGACCGGGTCCTGAAAGGTGGCGTCTTCGCTGGCGACGACGATGTCGAAGGGCCACACCAGCATCAGGCCGCCGGCGATGACCTTGCCCTGCACCTCGGCGATGGTGGGTTTGGGGATGTTGCGCCAGCGCCAGCAGAGCCCGAAGTAGATCTCTTCCTCGCGCGCCCAGCCGCCTTCGATGCCCGGCTGCTTGAACCCGCCCCAGGGGCTGACGCCGACATCCTCGAGCTTCCAGTCGCCCTCGGGGGAAAGATCGTGGCCGGAGGAGAAGTGTTTGCCCTCGGCGGCGATGATGATGACCTTGACGTCATCGTCCGCGGCGGCGTGATCGAGTGCCCCGTTCAGCTCGTAGAGCAGCTGCGCGTTCTGCGCGTTGGCGCGCTCCGGGCGGTTGAGGACCACACGGGCGACATGGTCTGCCGGCCGTTCGTAGTTGATGAACTGCATGTCGGATGGGGTATCCACGGGCTCCTCCTCCTGGGATCGCGGCAGCCAGTGTATCGCCGATTCGGCCGATGTCGATCTTCCGCAGGTCCCCGCCGGGCGGCAGTGCGTTGCCGGCGAGGTTGTGTGGCGCCGGCTCGTCGAGGAAGATCGAAACCCACACAGCAACGCAGAACTCCCGCATGACCGACATCCACGGCACCTGCCACGACGATTTCAGCGCCGTTCGCGACGCTTTCGAAGCCAATTTCTCCGAGCGCGGCGACCTCGGCGCCAGCGTGGCGGTGAGCTACCAGGGCGAGATGGTGGTGGATCTCTGGGGCGGCCATCGGGATCAGGCCGCCACGCAGCCCTGGGAGGCGGACACCATCGTCAACGTGTATTCCTCGACGAAGACCATGGCGGCGCTGTGCCTGCTGCTGCTCGCCGACCGCGGTGAGGTGGATCTCTACGCCAAGGTGTCGAGCTACTGGCCCGAGTTCGCGCAGAACGGCAAGGAGGCGGTGGAGGTGCGCCACTTCCTCAGCCACAGCGCCGGGCTCTCCGGCATGGACGAGCCCGTGTCCGGGGCCGACGTCTACGACTGGGAGCAGATGATCGCCGCGCTCGAGCGCCAGGCGCCGTGGTGGGAACCCGGCACGCAGAGCGGCTACCACGCCCTGACCCAGGGTCACCTGATCGGTGAGGTGGTGCGGCGTGTGACCGGACAGACCCTGGGCAGCTTTTTCCGCAGCGAGATCGCCGGGCCCCTCGAAGCGGATTTCCACATCGGCACCCCGCGCGAACACTTCCCGCGCATCGCCGAACTGGTGCCGCCGGTCAGCGGCCCGGCGGAGGCGGCGAGCGAGGACAGCATCGCCGGACGCACCTTCCGCAGTCCGGCCATCAGCGCCCACGACGCCGCCACGGACGGCTGGCGGCTGGCGGAGATTCCCGCGGCCAACGGCCACGGCAACGCGCGCTCGATCGTTCGCGTGCAGACCGCGGTGGCGAATCTGGGGAGCGCGTTTGGTGTGAACCTGCTGAGCGAAGCCGGCGCGCGCCGGGTGTTCGACGAGCAGACCTTCGGCACCGATCTGGTGCTCGGCGTGCCGATCCGCTTCGGCATGGGCTACGGTCTCACGAGTGAGGCCATGCCCATGGGTCCCAACGAGCACATCGCCTACTGGGGCGGCTGGGGCGGCTCGTCGGTGGTGGTGGATCAGGACGCGCGCCTGTGCGTGTCCTACGTGATGAATCGCATGGAGGCGGATCTTCTCGGCGACCTGCGCGGGTTCAGCATTCTTCAGGGGGCCTACGCCTCACTCGCCTGACCGCGAGGTGCGTGGCGATGCGGAAGTTGTGGCTGCGGCTCGGGGCGTCGGTCGGTCTGCTCTTGACGGTCGGCCTGCTCCTGCTGTGGCTGCGACCCGACACTGAAGTCGGGACCGAACAGATCACCCTGGTACGCGACGATGCCGGCCTGATGACGCCCGACGAGCGCGCGGCGCTGGCCCGCCATCACCAGTATCTGCTCCGCGCCTTCGACATCGACTACCGGGTGGAGACCAGCCGCGGACTCGACGACGTCGACCGGGTCGCGGTGACCCTGCTGCGCGAATTCGGTCAGCGTTCGCGCAGCGAAAGCGGCCGGGCGTTGCTGCTCTTGGTCGATGCAGGAGCCGATCAGGTGCGTCTCGAGGTCGGCTATCCATTGGAGGGGGCGTTTCCTGATGCCTTCGTCGACTACGTGGAACGGCATCAGATGGTGCCGTTTTTCGAACGTGGACGGATCGCGGACGGGATTGCCGCCACGACCGAGCTCATTGTCTCCCGCGCCCGGGTGGCGGCGGGGGAGATGGATGCGGCGACGGAGGCCTGGCGGGCGTCGAGCGGCGGCGCCGGGGCAACGGCGGATGCCCGCCTCGGGGCCGGGTCCGCCGCGGGGCCCGTTGACTCGGGTGGCAGCGTGAGTCCGGGATCGACCCCGGAAGCGACCCTGGCCGCCTACGTCCAGGCCATGGCCGATCACAATGCCGATCCCGAGCTCCCGATCTACACCGCCGACACCCGCGCCATGCTCGCCAACTGGCTCGTGACCCCGGCGCAGATGGACAACCTGGTGCGCAGCCATCGCCAGTGCCGGGCGGAGCCGGCCCTCGTCGACCCGACCGGTGCGCGTGCGGTGATTCGTTATCCGCCCGGACAGCGCGCCTGCGCCCCGTATTTCTTCGTCCGTCAGGAGAACGCCTGGCAGCTCGACCTGACCATGATGCAGAAGGCGCTCCGCTTCGGCGCCAGCAACGCCTGGCACTTCGATCCGGCCGGGGCACATCCCTACGGATTCGCCTTCGCCGATTGGGACTTCGATGCCCGCGGCTATCCTCACCCGAGAGAATGAACCCCTACAAAGTACTTGTTTCCCAGTTGCTTGAGTGGCACCTTTAGTGCCAGTTCGAGGATCGACTGAAGCCAGCCGCATCGTCGAGCGCGATTCCGTACTCAGGGGAGAGACATCATGACGAAGGCATCTGCAGGGCTGCAGGGTCTGCTGTGGCCGCTGGTTGCCGGCGCGCTGCTGACGGTGGAGCCGGTTCTGGCCGCCTCCGGGCCGATCGAGGAAGTGGTGGTGACGGGTACCCGCAAGGCGGGCGTGTCGCCGACCGAGACGCTGTCGCCGGTGGATCTCATCAGCGGCGACATGGTCGACCGGCAGGCGTCCTTCGACCTCACCGAATCGCTCACCAAGCTGAGCCCGTCGCTGAACACCCAGCGCTTCCCCATCGCCGACGGCACCGCGCTGATCCGACCCGTGACGCTGCGCAACCTCTCGCCGGACCATACCCTGGTGCTGATGAACGGCACCCGCCGGCACCGCTCGGCGCTGGTGAATCTGCAGCTGGCGCCGCTCGGCACGGTGAACCAGGGCTCCCAGGCCGTGGACTGGGCGGCGTTTCCGGCTGCCGCCATCGAGCGGGTGGAGATCCTGCGTGACGGCGCCTCGGCCCAGTACGGGTCCGATGCCATCGCCGGTGTGATCAACGTGATTCTCAAGGACGCGAGCGAAGGCATTTCGGTATCGGGCCAGTACGGCAGGTATTACGAAGACGACGGCGATCGATTCAGCGTCAGCGGCAACGTCGGCCTGCCGCTCACCGAGCGCGGTTTCGTCAACATCACCGGCGAATACTCCCAGTCCGAGATCACTTCCCGTGGCAATGCGCGCCCGGATGCGGCCGCCGTCGGCGACGTGGTCGGCGACAACCTGGTGCCGTTGAACGGCCTCGGCCAGCGCTGGGGCGACCCGGACGTGGAAGCCCGCAAGTTCCTCGTGAACGCCGGCTACGAGATCTCGGAGACGGCCGAGCTCTACGGGTTCGCCAGCTACATGGTCAACGAGACCATCTCCGATTTCTTCTACCGCACGCCCGTGCTCGACCCCTCGGCCGGGATCGAGGCGCGGACCACGCTGCAGATCGACAGCGACGGTGACTTTCTGCCGGATCCGGCACCCCAGACGCTGGTCGACGACATCGCCGGCCAGGGCCTGACCGTAGCGGACTACCTGGTCGCCGACGCGACCAGTCCCAGCGGCTTCGTGTTGCGCAATCCGGTATTCGGCAAATTCCCCGGTGGGTACAACCCGGACTTCGGCGCCGACATCGAGGACTACGCCTTCGTCCTGGGTGGCCGCGGCGAATTCAATGCCGACCTGACCTGGGATCTGCGCGCCCGCTACGCCGAGAACGAGGTCGATTACCGGGTCGGCGAGACCATCAACCCGAGCCTCGGACGGTTGACGCCGCTGAGCTTCCGCCCCGGCACCCTCACCCAGGAGGAGAGTGGGGTGAACGCCGACTTCGTCAAGACGTTCGAAGGCTCGCCGCTGAACGTCGCGTTCGGCGCGGAGTGGCGCAACGAGACCTATCAGATCGGCGCCGGCAATCCGGCATCGATCGTTGCCGGCCCGACGGCCGCCATTTTCGGCGTCGGTTCCGACGGCTTCCAGGGTTTTCCGGAAGAATCCGCCGGCGATTTCGAGAGCGACAGCTGGGCCGCCTACGTGGACTTCGAAACCGACATCACCGATCAGCTTTCCGGCGCGCTGGCGCTGCGCTACGAGGACTACGAGGAGTTCGACACGACGTTCGACTGGAAGATCTCCGGCCGCTACCAGGTCAACGATGCGTTCGCGGTGCGGGCGACCGCCAACACCGGCTTTCGGACGCCGACGCCGGGGCAGGTGAACACGCTGAACGTCACCACCACGTCAGACGTGAACGGCAACCTGATTCCGAACGGCACGTATCCGGTGTCCGATCCGGTGGCCATCGCGCTCGGCGCGCAGCCGCTCAAGGCGGAAGAGTCGACCAGTTACACCGCCGGGCTGGTGTTCATGCCGAACGACATCACCAGCGTCACCGTCGACTACTACCACATCAAGATCGAAGATCGGTTGGCGCTGCTCAGCAACACCATCGATGCGGCTGCGGTCACGGCATTGACCGCAGCCGGTGTCCCCAACGCCGGTCTGCTGCTCGGCAGCAATGCCAACTTCTTCGTTAACGGCTTCGATTCCAAGGTCAGCGGCATCGACCTCGCCGTCACCAGCAGCTTCTCGGTGTGGGACGGCAGTCTGATCGCCGATCTGCGCCACAACTGGAACCAGCAGGAGGTCTCCAACATCACCGCGGGAACGATCAACGCCTCCCGTGTGTACGATCTCGAGAACCAGGTGCCGGAGAACAGCACTGTGCTCACCCTGGATTTCACGCGCGATGCCGTGCAGGCGCTGGTGCGCTTCAACTACTACGACGACTGGTCCACTACCGGCGGTCTGTTCAGCCCGGGCGACGCCTCGGACCAGTACGACTACAGCGGTTCGGTGCTGGTGGATCTGGAACTCAGCTACGACTTCGCCGAGAACTATCGGGTGACGCTCGGAGCGGAGAATGTGTTCGACGAAGTCCCGCCGAAGGAAAAGGAGCCGGTGGCGCAGTTCCTCGGTGTCGCCCGCTCGCTGACCTCGCCCTACGGCTTCAACGGCGGATTCTGGTACCTGCGGCTGTCGGCCGAGATGTAGCGGTCGCGCGATGGGGGTGAACCGCTATCTGAAGGCTTGTCTGGTCGCATTCGTGGGTCTGATGGCGCTCATGTACGCGCTGCAGAACATCGTCAACATCGACGCGGCGGTCGGGGTGGTCGGCGCGGTGCTCGCGATGGCGGATCATGAGTACTACGCCCGATCGCTGGTTCCTGCGCTGACGAACCCGGCGCTCGCCTGGCTCGGCCTCATCGTCATCATTGCCAGCGAACTGGCCGCCGGCCTGCTGGCGTTGAAGGGCGCCTGGGATCTGTGGTCGGCGCGCGCTGCCGATGCAGGTACCTTCAATCGCTCGAAGACATTCGCGCTGCTCGGCTGCGGAGCCGGCGTGATCGTGTGGTTCGGCTACTTCGGTGCCGTCGGCGGCGCGTTCTTCCAGATGTGGCAGACCGACCTCGGCGCCCAGTCTCTGAATGGCGCGTTTCAGAATGCCGTCTACTGCGCGCTGGTGCTGCTGTTCGTGAGCCTCGAGGACGTCTGATTTCTGCCGCTGTGTCCTCTCGCGGACACCGGCGGCGGGTTCGAGCCGCGACAATCGGCAGATGGACGGTTGTGGACGCAAGGGATTGGCGCGGCTGCTGGCACTGCGGCCGGACGCCCGTTGCCGGCGCCTGCTGTTCTACACCTTCATCGGCATCCTGCTGATGGTTCTGCTGCTGCCGGGGTCCCGCCGCAGCGGCGCCGATCCGTCAGCCGGCGGAAAGCCGGAGCAGCCGGTCCGGGTCGCGGATGATCATGCGACCGCGGCCGAGTTCGACGACGCCCTCGCTCTGTAGGGTCTGCAGCATGCGGTTGACGAACTGCCTGGCCAGGTTCAGATAGCCGGCCAGTTCGGTCTGTGACAGACGGATCTCGTGTCCGCCCGGAACCGGCGTCCCGGTGGCCGCGGCGATCGCCAGCAGACGTTTCGCCAGGCGCGCCTCCGGCGACAGGAACACCGAGTCCGCCAGCAGGGTGCTGGTCCAGCGCACCCGCCGGCAGAGCAGTTGCAGAAGCTGCCAGGTGATGTCCGGCGTGCGCTCTGCCAGACCGAGAAAATCCACCCGGTCGATGCGGAACAGGCGGCCGTCGCGGGTCGCGGTGGCGGTGGCCGTCCGGCTGCCGCCGTCCATGAGGGCGATCTCGCCCATCACGTCTCCCGCCGAGAGCGTATTCAAGTGCAGTTCCTGGCCGTCGGGGCCGCTCGCGCTGATGCGTACTTCGCCGGCAAGAACCACGAACAGGCAGGCGCCCGGATCGCCCTGCAGGTACAGGATCTCGCCCTGGCGCATGGGTGTGGAATAGCCAAGGTCGACGATCTCTTCGAGGGCGGCAGCGTCCAGACCGCGAAACAGATCGTTGCTGCGCAGCAGGGCTCGCGCGTCCAGGCGGTTGCCGTCAGCGGCTGATCTTCCCGGCGCCACGGTCAGGCGGCCACCGTGGCCCGCTCCTGGCGGACCCATCCGAGCATGACGAAGCCGAGCACCATCAGCACCGCGAGCGATGCGAAGCCGGCGCGCTGGGACTGAAACCAGGTGGTGGTGGCGGCGACCATCATCGGTGCCAGAAACGCGGTAACCGTGCCGGACAGGGCGAACAGGCCGAAGAACTGCGTGGCCATCTCCGGCGGCGCGATGCGCGCCATCAGGGTACGTGACGATGACAGACCGGTGACGAAGAACATGGCAAACACCTGATTCGTGCAGAAGTAGACGATTTCCGCCGTAGTGCGGAAATACGGAAATTCCCATACCGGTTCGGTGCTGACCGGGACCACGTAGAGCACCATGTCGGGCTGGATGGAGACCAGCACGATCAGAATGACGGAACTCATGCCGATGGCGATCTTCAAGGCGCCGAGGGAACCCACCCGGTCGTCGAGGATGCCGCCGACCCAGGCCCCGAGCATGGCCGAGGCGCTGGTACACAGGCCGAAGATCAGCAGCGTGGTGGAGCCCCAGCCGAAGGTGCCGGAAGCGTACACGCCGCCGAAGGTCATCACGCCGACCATGCCGTCGATGAACAGCATGCGCGAGAGCAGATAGATCGCGATATTGGCGTAGTGCTTGAGCTTGCGCAGCGTGTCGATGACGTCGCGGATGCCCTGGCGCGCGGCCTGCACCATGGGTGTGCCGGAGCGCGCGCCATCGGGCGTGAACAGCAGCACCGGCAGGGTCAGCAGCAGCATCCAGACGCCGGCGATCGGGCCGACGATGCGATCGTGTTCGTGGCCGGCCTGATCGATGCCGAACAGCGGCTGCGCCGGCAGAAAACCCCAGTCGTTGGTGCCCGGCATGGCGAACGCGAACAGCACCACCAGCATCAGTGACAGGCCGCCGACGTTGCCGAGCGCGAAGGCGATACCGGACACGGTGCCGATGCGATCCACGGGGGCCACGCTCGGCAGCATGGCGTTGTGGAACACCTCGGAGATGGCGAAAGCGATGCTGATCACCAGCAGCAGGGCGAAGGCCAGAGGGATGCCGATGCCGCCGCCGCCGGGCAGCACGTACCAGAGCAGGCAGGCGCCGATGGACATCACCGTCACCGTGCCGGCGACCCAGGGCTTGCGGCGCCCGTTCTTGTCGGCGATGGCGCCGAGGAACGGTGCGGTGAGCGCGAGCACCACGCCGGCGCTGGCGTTCAGGTAGCCGATCAGCGTCTGCCCGAGCACCGGATCCCCGACCACGGTGTTCGAGAAGTACGGGAAGAAGATGTAGATCACCACCATGATGTAGTAGGGATCCCGGGCCGCCTGCCCGAACGTCCAGCTGTAATAGCCGAGCGGCGAGGCGGCGGGGGTCCCGGCGAGGGAGACTGCGGCCTGGGTCAACGCGGTGCTGCCGTTGGGGCGTCTCCGGAGCATACCCACACGCGTCGCCGGATAGCCAGTGACGCCGGCAGACGTTGTCGAGCAATCCGGGTGCTCGCCTGGCCCGCTCCGGTTAGCATGGCCGTTCCCCGCCGCGATGACGGCGGCAACGATCGTGCCCAGATCCGAGGAGCAGTCCAATGAGCGAGCAGAATTCCGTCTTCGAAGTGAAACGCCAGGCGCTGGATCAGACCCGGGTGGTCAGCGAGCCGGTCCCGGAACCCGTTCCGGGCGAAGCGCTGCTGCGCGTCGACGCGTTTGCCCTCACCGCCAACAACATCACCTACGCGGTGGCCGGCGACAGCATCGGCTACTGGCGCTTCTTTCCGCCACACGGTGGCGAAGCGGAAGGCTGGGGACGGATTCCGGTGTGGGGGTTCGGCGACGTGGTGCGCTCGGCCGCGGACGGCGTGGCGCCCGGCGATCGCTTCTACGGCTACTTCCCCATGGCCGGGTACCTGACCGTGAAACCCGAGCGGGCCGGCGAACGCGGCTTCAGCGACGGCGCCGCGCACCGGGCGGAACTGCCGCCGGTGTACAACAACTACACCCGCACCACCACGGATCCGGCGTACCGCGCGGATCAGGAAGCCATGATCATGCTGTTCCGGCCGCTGTTCACCACCAGCTTCTTCCTCGACGACTTTCTCGACGACAACGATTTCTTCGGCGCAGGTACGGTGGTGCTGTCCAGTGCCTCGAGCAAGACTGCGTTCGGTCTCGCCTGGCTGCTGCACCGCAACCGCCGTGACCGCGTCCGCGTGGTGGGGCTGACCTCGCCGGGCAACGTCGAGTTCGTCGAGTCCCTGGGCTGCTACGACCAGGTGGTGACGTACGACGAGCTGACCAGTCTCGAACTCGCATCGAGCGTGTTCGTCGACATGGCGGGCAACGCCGAACTGCGCGGTGCGCTGCACCACCACTACGGCGACGCGCTGAAATACAGCTGCTCGGTGGGTGCCACCCACTGGGAGGCGGCGAAGATCGGCGGCAATGACGTGCTCCCGGGGCCCCGCCCGACCCTGTTCTTCGCCCCGTCACAGATTCAGAAGCGGGCGAAGGAATGGGGCGCGGACGGTCTGGCGAAGCGCACGGCGGCGGCCTGGGAACCGTTCGTCGCGGTGGCCGAGGGCTGGATGGACGTGCGCAGCGAGCGCGGTCCGGAAGCGGTGGCGAAGGTCTATCAGGCGGTGCTGCAGAACCGCGCGCGGCCGCGGGACGGGTTCATTCTGGGGCTCTAGGGAGTGGTGGAGGAGGCTTCGGCCATGGACATCGGGGTCTGCGTCGCATCGCACATCAACGACGTGGACTACGTCGTGCGCGCCGAGGAACTGGGCTACTCCCACGCGTGGCTGGCCGACAGCCAGATGCTCTGGTCGGACTGCTACGCCACCCTGGCTCTGGCCGCGGACCGCACCTCGCGGATCCGTCTCGGTACCGGCGTGGCGGTCTCGGGAACCCGGCCGGCACCGGTCACCGCCGCGGCCATCGCCACCATCAACGCGCTGGCACCGGGGCGCACGTTTCTCGGCGTCGGCGCGGGCAACACGGCCATGCGCGTGATGGGCCAGCCGCCGCACCGGATCCGTGAGTTCGACCGCTACCTGACCACCCTGGCGCCGCTGCTGCGCGGCGAGGAAGCGCTCATGGGGCCGCTCACGAAAGGCGCCGACGGCGAGGCGCCGATCCGGCACATCATGCCGGACCGGGGCTTCGTCAACTTCGCCGACCCGATCCCCCTCTACGTCTCCGGTTTCGGGCCGCGCTCCCTGGCGCTCGCCGGCAAACATGGCCACGGCGCCGTGCTGGCGCTGGCGGCGAACGCCGGGGTGATGGCGCAGATGCGTCACTGGATCGAGGAGGGCGCCGCCGCGGCGGGTCGAACCCTCGACCGCGCGAACTTCTACACCACGGCCCTTACCACGATCGTCGTGCTCGACGACGGCGAGGCGGTGGACTCGGACCGGGTGAAAGCGGAGTGCGGCGCCATGGCCATGGCCGCCGTTCACTATGCCTACGACCAGTGGCGCAACTTCGGGCACCAGCCGCCGGGCGCGTACCGGGAAATCTGGGGCGATTACCGCGCACTGATCGAGTCCTACCCCGCCGAGCGCCGCCATCAGCGGATTCATGCCGGCCACAACTGCTGGGTGGAAGCGGAGGAGGAGCGCTTTCTCACCGCCGACGTGCTGCGCGCGGGCAGCATGATCGGCACCCGCGACGAACTGCTGACCCGGCTCGGCGCGCTGGCCGGTGCCGGCCTCGACCAGGTGATGATCCTGCCGAACTTCGACACCCGCTACGCGGTGCTCGAGCGCGTCGGGCGCGACCTGGTGGGGCAGGTGAGCGTCTGAGCCCGCGCCCCTTGTCCGCGCCGAGCGTGCTGCGCATCGACATCGACGCCCAGAGCCACGACGGCCGGGGTGTGGGCCGGGTGAACGGCAAGGCGGCCTTCGTCGCTGGCGCGCTTGCGGGGGAAACCGTCGAGGCGGTGCTGCACAAGTCCCACCGGCGCCACGACGAGTACCGGCTGCGCGCGGTGATCGTGGCGGCGGCGGAGAGAGTCGAAGCGCGCTGCCCGCTGGTGGGGCGCTGCGGCGGCTGTGATCTGCAGCATCAGAGCCCGGCCGCCCAGGTCGATCACAAGACCCGGGTGGTGCTCGATCTGCTGAAGCGTCAGGGCGGCATCGTCCCCGTCGAACTGGCGGAGCCGATCGTCTCGCCAGCGTTCGGCTACCGGCGCCGCGCGCGGCTGGCGGTGTCCACTGACCGTGGCGACGCCCGCGTCGGCGCCCGCGTCGGCGCCCGCGTCGGTACCCGCGTCGGCTTTCGTGAAGCGGCCGGCACCGGGGTGGTCGCCGTCGACCGCTGCGTGGTGCTGGCGCCACCGCTGGCGCCGTTGCCCGGGCGGCTGCAGGCGGCCGTGGCCGGGCTGAGGCGGCCCCGGGATGTCGGGCACATCGAGCTGGGGCTGTCCGAGTCCCGCGACGGCGCGATCCATCCGCTGATTCACGTGCATGTTGCGGGGTCCCTCGACGCCGCAGACCGCGACCGGCTGATGACCGTCGCGCGCGAGGCGGCGACTTATCTCAGCATCGGTGGCCCTGGCGGCAGGCTCGACGACGTCTATCGGCCGGTCGCCGAGGAACCCGGCTATCTGCTGCCGGAGTTCGACCTGCGGATCGGCTATCGCCCGGGTGACTTCCTGCAGGGCAACGGTGAGGTGAATCGACGCCTGGTCGGCCGCCTCGTCGACTGGCTCGGCGAGCCGAACGGTCGACGCCTGCTCGACGCCTTCGCCGGGGTTGGCAACTTCGCTCTGGCGCTGGCGCGCCGCGGCTTCCGGGTGCTCGCACTCGAGGGCGATGCCGCCATGGTCGACCGGGGCCGGGCCAACGCCGATGCCAACGGCCTCGACACCGTGGAGTTCGCCCAGCGGAATCTCACAGCGCCGGCGCCGCTCGAGGGGGTGGGCCCGGTCGACGTGGCCCTGCTCGACCCGCCCCGCACCGGAGCGCTGGCGCTGGTGGAAGCGCTGGCGGCAAGGCCGGTGGCGACCGTCGCCTACGTGTCCTGCGCACCCGCCACCTTCGCGCGGGATGCCGCGGCGCTGGCGGCGGCGGGCTATCGGCTGCAACGACTGTGTCTGGTGGACATGTTTCCGCAGACCGGCCACATCGAAGTGCTGGCGGCATTCGGATTTTCGGGGCGCCCGCGACGCCGCAGAAAACAGACTCGCTAGCGAAGCAGCGTCCGCGGAGCGCCTTCCCAAGCCTCCGCGGCTGTGTTATCTCAATCGGGTCGCAGAGAGCCCGTCGCAAACCAGGAGAAAGCCAATGGCCGCCCCGTATCCCCGGCACCCCAATCTGATCGGTGGCTTTGCGCCGGTGCGCATGGAATGCGACGCACCGGACCTGGTGATCGAGGGTGAGATCCCCCGCGACCTCAACGGAACCTTCTTCCGCAACGGTCCCAATCCGCAGTTCGCGCCGCGCGGCGGCCACCACTGGTTCGCCGGCGACGGCATGGTGCACGCCTTTCGCATCGAGGATGGCCGGGTCGGTTACCGCAACCGCTACGCACGCACGCTGAAGTGGAAGCTCGAGCGCGAAGCCGGCCGCTCGCTGTTCGCGGCTTTCAATCCGGCGGAAGCGGATCCGTCGGTGATGGACATGGAGACCGACGGGCTGGCCAACACCAATATCGTCTGGCACGGCGGCCGGCTGCTGGCGCTGGAGGAGGCGCATGCGCCGTTCGAGATGGATCCGGATACGCTCGAGTCTCGCGGCGCCTGGCGCTTCGGCGACAAGCTGATCGGACCGATGACGGCGCACCCGAAGATCGATCCGGAGACTGGGGAGATGCTGTTCTTCGGCTACAACGCCGACGGCAGCATCTCCGACGCCATGTCGTTTCACGTGGTGGACCGGGACGGCAAGCTGTTCCGCTCGGAAACCTTCCGCGCGCCCTATGCGGCGATGGTGCACGACTTCATGGTCACCCGGGACCACGTGATCTTCCCCATCATGCCGCTGACCGGCTCCATGGAGCGGGCCATGCGCGGCGCGCCCGTGTATGCCTGGGAGCCGGAACTCGGCACCCGCATCGGCATCATGCCGCGCAACGGCACGGTGGACGATCTGCGCTGGTTCGAGGGCGACCCGGCCTACGTGTTCCATCCGATGAACGCCCACAGTGACGGCGACACGGTGGTCTGCGACGTCTGTGAGTTCGAGCAGGCGCCGCTGTTCCCCATGCCGGACGGAACGCCCGGCGACCCGGCCAGGGCGGTGCCGCGGCTGACCCGCTGGACCTTCGATCTGTCGCGCAATTCCAGCGACTACCGGACCGAGCGCCTGCACGACGTCGCCTGTGAGTTCCCGCGCCTGGACGAGCGCCGAACGGGCCTCGACTACCGCTACGGCTTCATGGCCTGCGACACGGACCCGGAATTCAAGATCGGCGGCTTCAACGCCATCGCCCGGGTCGACCACCAGACCGGTGCGTTGGACGTGTACGACGTAGGCGCCGGCTGCGCCACCAACGAGCCGATCTTCGTGCCGCGCTCGGACGACGCCGCGGAAGGCGTCGGCTACCTGCTCGCGAACATCTACGACGACAACCGCAAGGCCAGCCACCTGGTGGTGCTGGACGCCGAAAACGTGGCGGACGGTCCGCTGGCGACGGCCTATCTGGATCACCGGGTGCCGTTCGGCTTCCACGGCAACTGGAAGCCGGCCTGAGGTGCGGCCCTACAGGTCGGAGCGGATCGCCTCGCCGGGGTAGACGCCGTCCACCAGGGCGCCGTCGCGGACCACGAACGTGCCCTTGACGAGCACGTGCCGAATGCCCGCCGAGGTCTGCGCGGGCTCCGTGTAGGTGGCCCGGTCGATGATCGTGGCGGGATCGAACAGGGTGAGGTCCGCGTCCATGCCTTCCTGCACCCGGCCCTTGCGGCCCATGGCCGGTGCGAAGGCCTGCAGCCGCCGCGCCGGGTCCAGCGACATCTTGCGCAGCGCCAGCATCAGCGGCAGCACCTCGCGATCGCGGACGTAGTGGCCGAGCACCCGGGCGAAGGTGCCGGCGCTGCGCGGATGGGAGAAATCGCCGACGAAGGGCACGCCGTCGCTGGCCACCATGACGTCCGGCTGGGCGACCAGCCAGCTGTTGGTCTCCTCGCGGCGGCCGTGGATGATCACCCAGCCACCCTGCCTGCGGTATTTTTCGAAAGTCTCCGGAGTCAGCCGCTCGCCGGTTTCCGTCCACTGCAGCTGACTCAGATCGCCCTGGTAGTCCTCGAACAGGGCGCTCTCCAGGCGGGTCGATCCGGCGGTGTAGGGGTAGCTCTCGGTGCTGACGTCGAGACCCCGGGCCACCATGCCGCGGATCATCTGCATGGCCAGAGGCGCGGACTCGTCGAGGCTGGAATTCAGATGCACCACGTGCAGGGAGGCGCCGGTGGCGGCGGCGTCGGCCAGCACCTCCTGGAGCGGCGCGAGCAGGTCGCCGCCGAGCTGGCGGGCCTGACGGATGTGGGTGAACACCGGCACGCCGTGGCGCGCCGCCAGTTCGAACAGGGCCAGTATCTCCGCGTGGCTGGCGCCGGGCAGGTAGCTGATGCCGGACCCGATGCCGAGGCCGCCCTCGCGCAGACCCGCGTCGAGCGCGTCGATCAGTTCGGCGATGCGCGCTTCGTCGAAGCGTGCGTTGGCGTAGTCGGTGCTGCCGGCCAGCTCGTCGCCGGCCCGGTACACCGGGTTGCCCACCTGCCGGCCGGTGGTCAGGTTGATGCGCGCGGCCAGATGGCCGGACGCCGCGCCGTAGTGGACCACCGACCGGCCCCGACGCGACTCGAGCCAGGCGCCTAGCGGCAGTACCCCCTGCTCCAACTCGAGGGCCGTGGTCACGCCGTCTGCGGCCTGGAAGCGGTTGCTGCGCTCGTCCTGACCGTGGGCGTGCAGGTCGATGAACCCCGGCGCGACCACCAGGCCGGCGGCATCCAGGTGTTCGGCGCCGTGCAGCGGTGCGTCGCTGAGGCGCACGATGATGCCGTCGCGGATGCCGACGTGGCGCAGCGCGTCGAGCCCCGTTTCCGGATCCATGACCCGGCCGTTGTCGATCACCAGGTCGTAGCTCTGCGACCAGGCGGCTGCGGTCAGCGTGATCAGGCAGATGCCGGCGAGCGTCCGGATCACGGTTCTCTCCCCTCCGTTACGAGGACGAGTATGCCATCATGGCCGCTGCGAGATGCAGGGGAGAAGCGTCAATGGCACCGATACCCAGGGGCGGCACTGTGGCGGTCACCGGCGCGGCCGGATTCATCGGCGGCTGGGTGGTGAAGCGGCTGCTCGATCGGGGTTACCGGGTGCGCGCCTGCGTGCGCGACCCGGAAGACCCGGACCGCACCGGTTTTCTCAAGAGTATGGGCGCCTATGCCTCGGGCCGGCTCGCCCTGTTCGGCGCCGATCTCAATGACGACGGCTGCTTCGACGACGTCTTTCCAGGCTGCCACGGCGTCTGTCACGTCTCCCACGTCAGCGACTACGACGACGTGGACTACGTACGTCGTGTCTGTGATCACATCATCGCCAGCGTCGACGGTTCCGATAGCGTCACCCGGGTGGTGGTGACCTCGAGCATTGCCGCGGTGATCTCCGAGGTGGATCTGCAGGAATTCGTGCGCCGCCCGGTGTTCTACGAGGACCGCTACCCGGACGAGACCAACCCGAAGCGTACCCCGGCCAAAGGCCAGGGCTATTCCATCGGCAAGGTCATCGCCCAGCGCGCCTTCGCCGATGCCGCCGAACGATCGGGAAGCTGGGACGCCATTACCTGCTGTCCCGGCGACAACGTCGGGCCGATCCTGTCGGCGCACCAGAAGAACATGGGGCCGTGGCAGCACATCATCGAAGGCATGCTGCGCGGCCGCTACCCGCAGACGCCGGCCTACCGGCCGTGGATGACCGTGGACGTGCGCGACGACGCCGACTGCCACATCGCCCTGCTGGAGAGCCTGGAGGTGAAGAACGGCGAGCGCTTCATCGCCTGTTCCACCGAGCGTCGCAACGTCGAGGACGTGTGCGCCAGCATCGCCCGGCTGCTGCCGGAACTCGACCACGACGCGCCGCAGGTCAGCGATCCGTTTCCCGAGCGCATTCAGGCGCGGGAAGCCGAGATGCGCGCGATCTGGGCGCAGACCGAGATGCGCAACGATCGTATCCGCGCGGTCGGCGGTATCGAGTTCCGGCCGCTCGACGATTCGATCCGCGACTGCGTGGAGTCCCTGCTGGCGGTGGCCGGGGTGGAGTCCGTGCGGCGCGGCAGCGATTGATTTCTGCACGCGGTATTCAATGTCAACTTCTCTGGTGTGTGGCTTCGACGTGAGGTACCTGTTGTCTTCACGTCGCTGACCGCCGTCCGATCGTCCGGCTGAGTCCGCGCAGGGAGACTGGCGCCGGTCCGGCGTGCCGCCGGCGGACAGCACCTGCTACCATCGCAGACTCTCAGTGGCGCCAATCGAGAAAAAGGGGAAACCATGGCGAAAGTACTCATCACCGGGGCCGGCCGCGGCATCGGACTCGAACTCACCCGGCAGTACGCGGCGGACGGCGACGACGTCATTGCCTGCGTGCGCGATCCGAAGAAGGCCGGGGACCTGGCCGGCATCTCCGGCAAGGTGACCGTGCAGGCACTCGATCCCGGCGATCCCGCCTCCATCGACGCGGCGGCGGCCGCCATCGGCACGACGCCCATCGACGTGCTGATCAACAATGCCGGCGCCACCGGCGGCGCTCATCAGGCCCTGGACGATCTCGATCTGGACGCCTGGCACGACACCTTCACGGTCAACACCATCGGGCCGCTGCTGATTGCGCGCGCGTTCAAGCCGCACCTGGCGGCGGCCAAGGGCAAGCTCATGACCGTCACCAGTCAGGTCGGGGCCTCCACCTGGCCCATGGGCGGCATGTATGCCTACGCGACGTCCAAGGCGGCGGTGAACCGTGCCATGGCCACGCTCGCCATCGACTGGAAGGACGAGCCCGTCGTCGTTGCGCTGGTGCATCCGGGCTGGGTGAAGACCGACATGGGCGGGCCCCATGCGGACATCACGCCACAGGAGAGCGCCTCAGGTATCCGCCAGGTCATCGCCGGGCTCGGCAAGAAGGACTCCGGCCGCTTCTACAAGTGGAACGGCGAAGCGCACGTGTGGTAGTGCTCAGCCGGCCGCTTCTCTGAACAGCGCCGGCAGGCCTTCGTCCGGGCAGGCGAGGAGCTTGTCGAGAAACCCGTGGAAGTGCTGGCCGCCGGCTTCGTTGCGGCCGAACATCACCTCGGCCCCCGGGCGGCTCATCAGCGCGCGCTGCTGACGGAATCCGGTGGCGTAGTCTTCCTCGCTGACCACGTACTCGAGCAGCTTGAACTGCTCGTTGGCGGCGTCGCGCACCTCGTCGCTGGTCGGCAGCTTCTCCATGACGTAGTTCTGCACGGTGCGCGATTCCAGCGGGGTGTCTCCGGGAAACAGCTGCGACACCATCACCGCCCGCCCGCCGCCGCCGTCGAACGAGGCGATGGAGATGTGCGGAAAGATGGTCCACACGCTCTTGATCAGTTCTTCCGTCGGCCATTCGGACTCGGGCTTCTGCTCGTACTTGAGCAGTTCGGGGTTCGGCGACGACACCCGCTGGTGCGGGCCCCACGGATAGTAGAGTGCCTGATTCGGCATGTTCGCGCCGAAGGTGTTGCGATGCAGGATCGGCAGATGGTACAGATCCATGTAGCCGTCGTAGGCGACCTTCCAGTTCGGGCTGGGCAGGGTGCGCGAGTCGAACAGCGCCCAGTCGGCAAAGCCGAAACTTTCCAGCACCTGATCGTAGCCGCACAGGAAGGTGTCGATGTCGAGCGCCGAGTCCGCGTCGAGATTGACCCAGATCATGCCCGCGCGTTCACCCACCGGAAGTTCGGTCAGTCCATGGCAGCTCTTGTCGATCTCGCCGAAATCGGCTTCGGCGTAGACGGCCACCAGGTTGCCGCCGTGATCGTAGGTCCACGCGTGGTAGGGGCAGGTGAAACGTTTGCGGTTGCCGCTTGCGTCAGTGACGATCACGGCGCCGCGATGGCTGCAGGAGTTCACGTAGGCACGCACGTCGAGATGCTCATCCCGAACCATGAGCACGGGAACGCCGGCCACCTCGAGGGTCTTGAAGTCGCCGGGCTGTTTGAGCTCGCAGCTCATCGCCAGCATCAGCGGCACGCGCTTGAACACCTGCTCGATCTCGAGCTGCCAGCGTTCGGGGTCGTAGTAGTGGTGCGCAGGGACGCGCAGCACGTCCGGGGCCTGATCGATGGCGCCGGAGTGGACCGTCGCGATGTTGTGCCGCGCCATCTCGATGAGCCGGGCGCGCGCCGCGGGCGCGATGCCCTGGCCCGTGCCGTCTCCGCGCGTCGCCGTGGTGGCCTTCGACTCTGCCATGCTGCCTCCTGCCGATTCATTCGCGTGATCCGGAAAACCGGACACGATGACGGTTTTAGCGCATTGTGCCGAAATTCAGGCCGGATCGTCCAGAGCGGCTCCGTCAGGAGGCGCCGGGGACCGCATAGGGCGCGTGCTCCTCGACCTCGCAGTACAGGCTTTCGAACAGCCAGCGGCCGTCGACACGCCGGAAGGTGTCGCGATACCAGCCGATCAGGCGCATGAAGACCACGTCGCCGTCCGGCAGATTGGCGGTGTAGAGCATGATCACGCGCCAGCGGCCGATGGCCCGGTCGCCGTCGACATCGACGATGGCGTTGGTCACGTTGTGGGCGGAATTGCGCATGCGGCCGCTGGCGCGCAGGTCGGCGAAGTAGCGGTGGATCTCCGCGCGCCCGCGCTTCGCGCCGCTGCCGGTGGCCTCCCAGATCGGCACCTGGGGGGAATTCGCCGGAGAATCCTCTGGGGAATCTCCCACAAACAGGGCGACCACCGCGTCGGCGTCGTTGTCGGCGTCGCAGGCAGCGCAGTATTCGGCCTTGAGACGGCGGATTGCCTCCACGTCCTCGATGCGGCGCAGCCGCTGTTCCACGCTGTTTTCAGCCACGTCCGTCTCCCGAGTTGTTGCGCGCCATCAGCTGTCGGCCGGTTCGCCCCAGCGGTTTCCGAAGGTCACCCGCCGCGCGGCGAGCCGGTCAGCGGGCCGCAGGCGCGCGTCCAGGGTGTAGGCCACGGGCAGCATGACGGTCTGGGTGACGCCATCGGGAATTTCCAGGACGGTAGCGACCTCCCCGGCCCGCGATGCCAGCAGGCTGGTCCAGGTGCTGCCGAGCCCCCTGGCCCGCAGGGCCAGCATCAACGACCACGCCGCAGGCAGCACCGAGCCGTAGAACGCGATCTGGCCCGGCGCCGAAGGAGGCGGTTCGCCCTCGACGCAAACCAGAATCAGCGCCGGAATGTCCTTGAGTCGATCGGCCAGCGCCCGCTGGGTGGGCTTCGGTTCGTAATCCCGCAGTCGGGCGAAGTCGTCGAGCGCCCGGTTGTAGAGATCCGCGATGGCGGCTTTCTGCGCCGGTTCGTCGACGATGACGAAGCGCCAGTTCTCGCCGCCGCCACCCACCGGCGCCTGCACCGCCACGTCGATGCAGTCGAGCAGCAGCGATCGCGGCACCGGGCGGTCGAAGTCCAGCCGTCGTCGCACCGACCGTGTTGTACGCAGGATCCAGTCGATGCCGGCGGTGTCCTCCGTGCCCGCTGCTGCGTCGGTCATGGGCTGCCGCTCACCGCGCCGCGGGGCCGCTCAGCTGCCGTGGGTGTGACGGCTCATGTCGCCGCCCTGTTCGATGAAGATCTCCTTGGCCTTCATGCGCCAGCCGCCGATGGTGAGCTCGAAGCGGTCGACGTAGCGGCCACCGGCAACGATGCTGTTGGCGCCGTCGAGGTTCTGATAGACCGTGAGGTAGCTGCTCACCTCGGCGGAACGGGCGTCGCTCGAGAACGTGTAGCGCAGATTGGTGATCACGTGGCGGGTTCGCGGCGTGCCGCCCCGGGTGCCCTGCGGCAGCGCCTTGCCGTCGTCGTCGTAGAAGATGATCAGATCCCGGTAGCGGGCGGCAATGGCGGCGCCGCCACTGAGCATCCCGCCGTCCGGGAGCGTCAGGTCGCACTCGGCGAGCAGGCTGATCAGATCTTCGACGCGGCCGCTGTCGATGGCCTCGGCGTAGCTGAATATCACCTCTTCGATGGCGTGCCGGGCCACCATGAGATTGAACGCTCTCTCCATGGGTTCCTCCATTGTCCGATCGCCGGTCTCAGCTGCGCCGGGTGGTTCGGGGGACCAGACGATGGCGCTGGATCTTCCACCCCTCGGGGCCGCGCCGCATCTGAGTTTCGTAGGTCGCCCACAGGGTGAGAATGCTGCCCTCGGGTTCCTTCAGACAGTGCAGGGCCTGAACGTCGGTGCGGCAGGTGGCCGTGTCGCCGTCGATGGTCGCCAGCTGCGGACCGAGCATGTGCTGGGTCGGCCCGTACTGTTCCAGCGCGGTTTTCACGTAGTCCACCCAGGCGTCCCGGCCGTGGATCGGCTTCGGGCCGAAATCGAGGACCTCGACGTCGTCGGCGAACACGGACGCGTACAGCTCGAAGTCGCGTTCGTCGACGCCGGCGGCATAGCGCAGCATCACGTCCTGCAGGGCAATGCGGTCCGAGGGGTTGGAATCGCTCATGGCTTTACCTGCTCGTTCGGTGGGTCAGTGAGTCATCGGGTCATTCGGCGTTGAGAATCGAATACACGCGCTTGTGGAAATACCAGCGTCCGCCTGCCTTTACATAGTCGTCTTCGTAGCGGCCGACGATGGTGCGCTTCACGCCGTCCTTCTGGTGCAGGAACTCCTGCTGGTACCAGGTGCCGTGCGCTTCGTCGCGGTTGACGACGATGGGCCCGGCGGAGGCGAAGAAACCGACGAAGGAAAACGCCTCCATGGCCTGCTTCCAGACGCCGACGACGTTGTCCCTGCCGGTCACCTCGCCGGCGCCGGGCAGCGTCCAGCTGGCGTCTTCCGTCCAGTTTGCGGCCCAGGCCTCGGCGTCGAAGCGCATGACCGCGTCGTTGTAGGAATCCACCAGTTCGCGGATGGCGAGGCGGTCTTCCACGGGGCCTCTGCTGAGCATAAGCTGTCCTCCGTTTGCGGGTTTACAAGGCAATCACTTAACCATGACCTGCCACGACTTGCGAGGCTGGCGCCCGCTGTCCCCGGTGACGGTCTGAACGGGAGCGCCTCATGCAGCTCGAGAACCGGGTAGCGGCGATCACCGCCGGCAGCCGCGGCATCGGTCGCGCCATCGCCGAGACCTTTCTTGCCGAAGGCGCGTGGGTCGCCATCAACGGGCGCTCCGAGGAGAAGGGTCGTCGGGCCGTGGCCGAGATGGGCGGTGGCGAGCGCGTTCTGTTCGTCCCCGGAGACGTGCGTCGCCAGGCGGACGTCGAGGGATTCATCGCCACGGTGATCGAGCGCTTCGGTCGCGTGGATGTTCTTGTCAACAACGCGGGCGGTTCCAGCGGCTTCGCGCCGGTGGCGGAGCTTTCCGACGAGGCCTGGCAGGACGCCCTCGACTGGACCCTGAATTCCACGTTCTGGGCGACCCGGGCAGCACTGCGCGACATGGTGTCGCGGGAGTGGGGTCGCATCATCAACATCTCGTCCGTGGAGGGCAGCCGGGTCAACAAGCCGTCGGTGGCGCACTACGTCACCTGCAAGCACGCGGTCCACGGGCTCACGAAAGCGGTGGCGCTGGAGTACGGTCCGCACGGTATCACCAGCAACGCCATTCTTCCCGGTGCCGTGGAAACCGACCTGATGAAGACCGCCGGGCCGGAGGCGGCCGCCGCTGCCGGGATCAGCTACGAGCAGTTCCTCGACGGCTATGCCGCAGAGGCCGCGATCAAGCGTCTCAACACGGCCGCCGAGGTGGCAGCCATGGCGCTGCTGGTCGCCTCCGACGTCGGCGGCGGCATCACCGGTGCGCTGCTCGACGTCAACGGCGGCAGCGCGCTGTAGCATCGCGCCCGCCACGAGTGTACGCAGGCAGTACATTAGATCAGCAGCCGCACCGGGGCTTCGAGCAGTTCGCGCACCGCGGCCAGGAAGCGGGCCGCCGGAGCGCCGTCCAGGGCCCGATGATCCCAGGTCAACGACAGGTTCATGCGCTGCTGTCGGACCGGCCGGTCGCCGTCCCAGCCGACGTCATCGCGCAGCCGGTTGACACCGAGGATGCCTACCTGCGGGGCGTTGATGATCGGTGTGAACGAGTCCACGCCGAACATGCCGAGGGCCGATACCGTGAACGTGCCGCCCTGCAGATCGTCGATGCCGAGGGCGCCGTCCCGGGCAGCGGCGGCGAGCCGCGAGGTCTCGCGACACAGTTCCGCCATGGTCAGGTGGTTGGCGTTGCGCACCACCGGCACGATCAGGCCGTCGTCGAGCGCCACCGCCATGCCCACGTGGACACCGCCGAGCAGGGTGATCTCGTTCTCACCGAACGTCGCGTTCATCAGCGGATGCCGTTCCAGGGCCAGGGCGACGGCACGGATCACCAGATCGGTGTAGCCGGGTTTGACGCCGTCATCGGCCCAGGCTTCGACGAGCTGGCGACGCACCTCGACGGCCTGGTCCATGGCCACGTCCATGTCCATGGTGAGCTGGGCCATGCTCTGGAGGCTGTCGTGCATGCGCGCGGCGATGGTTTTGCGCATGCCGCGGAGCGGAATCGAGCGGTCCGCCGGCGCCGGCTCTGCAATCGGCGCGACCGGCGCGCTGCGCGCGGCGGCCTCCACGTCTTCCTTGGTGATGCGACCGCCGGGTCCACTGCCGCGGACGGCATCGAGGTCCACGCCGAGCTCGCGGGCCAGTTTGCGCGCGATGGGCGAGGAGGGTGGTGGACGCTGGCCGGCGCCGGCTTCGGCGGCTCTGACGTCGGCCTCGACGATCCGCCCGCCGGGGCCGCTTCCGGTCAGGGCGCTGATGTCGACGCCGAGTTCTCCGGCCAGTCGCCGAGCCGCCGGTGATGACAGCTGGCGTCCGTGAGCCCCGGCGGCGGGCCGGGCTTTTGCGTCCGCGACGTCGGCCGGCTGGCGCGCGCCTTGAGCCGGCGCCGGCGACTCGCCGGCGGCCTGTGCCGCGCCGGGAAGCGTTGCCGGCATGTCTTCTCCGGCAGCATAGATGTAACCCACCACGTCACCGGGCTGCATGGTGATGCCTTCGGCCACCACGTGTCTGACGGTGCCGGAGGTCTCGGCGTCGACGTCCAGGTTCACCTTTTCGGTTTCCAGGCGATAGAGCAGGTCGCCCTTCTGCACGCTGCCGCCGTCGGGCACGTACCATTCCTCGACGACCCCTTCGGTCATGTTCATGCCGACCTTTACCAGGTAGATCTCGGTGGGCATCAGGTCTCCCTTGTGCGGTTAGCGATCGGAGATTGCATACAGTCCGGCGCCCGGGGGCGTCGCCGCCGTTCGGAATGCGCCGCGTTCTGCGGCAAGTTGCAGCGCGCGGGCCACGTCGACCACGCGGGGTCCGGTGCGTTCGATGCGCCATCGGGCGCGCTGTCCGGGCTTGAGTTCCCGCTCGCGCTCGCCGTCGAAGGCGAGCACTCCGGGCCCGGCCACGGTCACCGTCTCGGCGAGGCCGACCTCGCGCAGCGAGGCGATGGAAACGGGCCGGTAGTATCCGGGGGCGATGGGCACGTTGACGCTGTCCGATCCGGGGGCGAGCTGCACCAGCAGGCCGGCATCGCGGCTGTCGGACAGCGGATGCAGCAATCCGCCCAGCGCCGTCATTCCCACGGCGGCGGGATCGGCGCGGGTGAGCAGCACGGTGCGCAGCGCGTCCGGCTCGAGCAGCGCCCGGGAGCCGAGAAAGCGCTCGCTGCTGAGCACCGCGTCGATCAGCGCCAGGTCGTCGCCCTGACCGTCGACCTCGACATGAATCCGTTTGCGCTGCTCTGCGACCTCGTCGAGGCACACCTGTCCGCTGCCGATGAGTCCCGCCGCCGCGCCGGCAACGGTCGCTTCCAGCAGGCTCGGAAACACGTTGTTGGTGCCGGTCGAAATGGCGATCAGCGGGGCGTTCTGCCAGCCGCCGCAGACGGCCCGGTTGGTGCCATCGCCGCCCAGGGTGAGCACCACGCTGCAGCCCATGGCCTGCATCGCGCGCGCGGCGCTGACCGTGTCCATGGCGCTGGCGGTGCGGGTTGCGGAAACGGCTTCGGCGGTCATCCCGGTGCCGGTTTCTTCCAATGCCCGCCGGGTGATTCCGTGCAGGTCGTCGAAATAGGCGATGCGGCAGCGGCGCCCGGCGGCGGCGGCGATTCCGCTCAGCGCGCGGCGGACGATCGCCTGCTTCTCCTGGTTGTCGAACACCGACGCCCGCGCCACCAGCCGGCGCACGTCCTTGCCCGACGCCGGATTGGCGATGATGCCGATGGTGCCGATTGCCACCGGGGCTAGAGTCCGAGCTGGCGTTTCGCTTCGGCGACGATGCGCTCGGCGTTGGGCACGTAGTGCTTCTCCAGCGCGGGGCTGAAGGGCACCGGTGAGAACGGCGCCCCCACCCTGGCCACGGGCGCATCCAGATAGTCGAAGGCCTGCTCCTGGATCTGGGCGGCGATCTCGGCGCCGAGTCCGCCGGTGCGCACCGCTTCGTGCACCACCATCACCCGGTGGGTCTTGCGCACCGAATCGGCCACGGTGTCGATGTCGAACGGCTGCAGGGTGCGCGGATCGATCACCTCGGCATCGACGCCCAGTTCCTTCAGCTGCTCCGCCGCCTTCAGCGCCTCGTGAAGCATGCGGCCGCTGGCGACGATGGTGTAGTTGCTGCCGCTGCGGACGATGTTGGCCTTGCCGATGGGGATCTCGTAGGCGCCTTCGGGAACCTCGCCCATCATGGCCAGCGAGACCTTGTTCAGCACCACGAACACCGGATTGTCATCCCGGGCCGCGGCGATGATCAGACCCTTGGCGTCGTAGGGCGTGGTCGGCATCACCACCTTCAGGCCCGGCAGATGGCACAGCCAGGCTTCCAGGCTCTGGGAGTGCTGGGCTGCCAGGCTCGCACCGGCGCCGGCCATGGTCAGCACGGTGACCGGCAAGCGCGCATGGCCGCCGAACATGTAGCGCATCTTGGCCAGCTGGTTGGCGATCTCGTCCATGCACTCGGCGATGAAGTCCATGAACATCAGGTCGACGATGGGCCGGCAGCCGGTCGCCGCGGCGCCGACGCCGAGGCCCATGATCCCTTCCTCGGATATCGGCGTGTCGTAGATGCGCTCCGGGCCGAATTCGTCGAGCAGCCCTTTGTAGTAGCCGTACACGCTGCCGGCGCCGGCCACGTCCTCGCCGATCACGAAGGCGTTGTCCTGTTCTTTCAGAACCTCCCGCACACCGTCGGTGATGGCGGCGACGTAGGGGAGTTTGCGCGGTTGTGCCTGTGCTTCTGCCATGAGTTCCTCCGGTCAGGCGTAGACGTCTTCGAGCAGGGCGTCGGGGTCGGGCATGGGGCTCTCGTCGGCGAACTTCACGCCGGCCTGAACCGCAGCGGTAGTCTCCTCGTGCACGGCCCGGGCCTGTTCGGGGGAGAGAATGCCCTGGTCGGCCAGGCGCTGTTCGAGGAGAACGATGGGATCGCGGCCTTTCCAGTACGCTACTTCTTCGTCGGTGCGGTAACTCAACCCCATGCCGCGCACGCCGACGTGGTCGTAGAAGCGGTAGGTCTTGCACTCGAGCAGGGTCGGGCCCTCGCCGCGCCGCGCCCGCTCGATGGCCTGCCCGGCGGCCTCGTAGACCGCCACCGCGTCCATGCCATCCACCACCACGCCCGGCATGCCGTAGCCGGCCGCGCGGTCGGCGACGTCGACGATGGCCTGGTGGTTGGCCTGGGCCGTGTACTCGCCGTAGCCGTTGTTCTCGCAGACGAACACCACCGGCAGCTTGTACAGCCCGGCCATGTTGGCGGCCTCGTGGAATGCGCCCTCGTTGCTGGCGCCGTCGCCGAAGAACGTGCAGGCGACCCGGTCGGTCTTGCGGAATCGATTCGAGAACGCCGCGCCCACGGCGATGGGCGGCCCGCCGCCGACGATGCCGTTGGCGCCGAGCATGCCGAGTTCCATGGCGCATATGTGCATGCTGCCGCCTTTACCCTTGCAGTAGCCGGTGGCGCGGCCGTAGAGCTCGGCGAACATGCGGTCGAACTCGCCGCCCTTGGCGATGAGGTGGCCGTGGCCGCGGTGGGTGCTGGTGATCCAATCTTCGTTCGACAGGTGCACCATGACGCCGCAGGCGACGGCCTCCTGGCCGACGTAGAGATGCAGGGCGCCGGGAATCTTGCCGTCCTCCATGAGCTTGCCTGCGGTCTCCTCGAAGAGGCGGATCCGCACCATGCGCCGGTGCATGTCGAGCAGAGTCGCGTCGGTTATCTGTTCCGTCAAAGTGATTTCCCCCGGTGGCGTTCGGCTTCGACCGAACCGCGCGAGCCGTTCCCCGACGGTCTCGCGCTGCGTGTACGTGGCGGGCCGTTGCCGAACAACGACCAGTCCCGCAGTTTGCCCGATCGCCTAAAACAATCAAGTCTGCTGGGAATTTGCCCGGTTGCCGGCGGTTGTTATAGTCGCCGCGTTCCCCGGGAGGCGAGCATGATACCCAGTCTCGAGTCGCTGACCGCGCCCTGGCTGACCGATTGCCTGCGCAGCAACGGTTGCGGCGACGTGGTCGTGAGCGCTGTTCGCAGCCGGCCTATCGGCACCGGGCAGACGGCCGGCTGCGCGCGCATCGAGATCGACTATGCTGCTGGCGCCCCGGCGGCGCCGCGGTCGCTGGTGGCGAAATACCCGTCGGCGGACGCGCAGAGCCGTGGCACCGCGGTGGCCATGGGTCTGCACCGGCGGGAGGTCGAGTTCTATCGGGACGTCGCCCCACGACTCAGCATCCGCCTGCCGCACTGCTACTTCCTCGACGTGGACGATGCCGGAGAGAACTTCCTGATCCTGATGGAAGACCTCGCACCGGCGCGACCCGGCGATCAGCTCGCCGGCTGCTCAGCGGCGGTCGCCCGCGCGGCGGTGCTCGAACTGGTGGGTCTGCAGGCGCCGACCTGGTGCGATGCGACCCTGGGCGCGCGCTTCGCGGAGCCCGAGGACGGGGTCTTCAGCGACATGGCCGGGCTCTACCGACGCATGCTGCCGGAATTCGTCGCCCGCTACGGCGCCGCCCTCGATGCCGCCGAACTCGACGTGATCGAGCGTCTCGGCGACAGCCCGCGGGCGCCGCTTTTCGCCCCGGTGGGTCGGCCGTTCTGCCTGGAGCATCGGGACTACCGGCTCGACAACCTGATGATCGACGAATCCTGCACGCCGCCCCGGGTCACCGTGGTCGACTGGCAGGGCATGCGTACCGGACGGCCGTTGAACGACGTGGCCCTGTGCCTGGCCGGCGGACTCGAGCCGGAGGTCCGCCGGCAGGTCGAGCAGGACGTGCTGCGCGATTACCACCGGGCGTTGCTCGCCGCCGGCGTTGCGGGCTTTTCCTGGGACGCCTGCTGGCACGAGTACCGGCGCGCGGCGTTCGCGGGCTTCGGCCTGACCGTGATCGCCTCGGTGGCGGTGGCCCGCACCGAGCGCGGCGACGCCATGTTCATCGCCATGGCCCGGCGCTACGCGCGCCATGCGGTGGACCTGCGCGCGGACGAACTGCTCAGGTAGATCCAACACGATCGCGGCTCGTCGCGTGGCCGCCGCCGATTCGAATCCGGTGCCTCCGCGTCAGGCGGGATCAAATTCCACGTCGAGGCGCTCCAGTCCGCGCAGAGCGATGGACGGGTGGTGGCGCGGCGGCTCCCGGTGCGGGGCGAGACGCAGGTTGCGGGTGCGTTCGAGGAGCACGTCGAAGGTGGCGACGAGCTCCTCCCGTGCCAGACTGGCACCGATGCAATGGTGTATGCCAGCGCCGAAGGCCAGGTGCGTGGCCGAGTTGCCGCGCTCGACGTCGAGGCGGTCGGGTTCCGGGTACTGCTCCGGGTCACGATTCGCCGCCGCGAAGCGCAGCATGATCCGGGCGCCGGCGGGGAGCGTCACGTCCGCCAGGCGGGTGTCGCGGGTGACCACGCGGAACAGCCCCTGCACCGGCGATTCGAGACGCAGCACCTCGTTTGCAAACGTTTTCAGCACGCGGTCGTCGGCGCGCTGCTGCAGGCGCCGGTACTGGTCCGGATGCGCCGCCAGCAGCTGTATCCCGGCGGCAATGGCGTTGGTGGTGGTTTCGTTGCCGGCCACCAGGAACTGCTGGGTGAGGGACAGCATCTCCGCCATGGAAAGACCCTGGCCATGCTCGTCCCGGGCGCTCACCAGACCGCTGAGCAGGTCGTCGCGCGGGTTCTGCCGGCGGCTCTCGAGTTCGGCGGCCATGACGTCCTGGAACTCGCGCATCAGCTGCGCGCACTCGATCAGACGCGCGTCGCTCACCATCAGCCCGAGGGGCGCGACGGAGGCGTCGGACCAGACCTTGATCTGCGGCGCCAGGTTCCGGTGCAGCCCGAGCATGTCGGCGATGACCCGTACCGGGATCGGCACCGCCAGGTCGGCCACCGCCTCGCACGCGCCGCGTGCAGCGACTGCATCCACGGTTTCATCGACGATGTCGCGGATGGAGGATTTGAGCGCGTCGATGCGGCGCGGCCGGAACGGTTCGTCGACCATCCTGCGAATGCGCGTGTGCGACGGCGGGTCGTTGGTGACCAGGGTGTTCACCGGCGGGTAGCCGGACCGGCGCAGAGCCAGAACCTCGGGCGGCGGCTGGCGCAGGCCGTCGACGCGCTGGCTGTCGACGTTCGAGAAGCTTTCCGGGTCGCGCAGGATCCGCCGCATCAGCTCGTAGGTGGAGCAGATATAGAAGCCGAGTCGGGCGTCGAAGTGGATCGGCTGCTGGTGCAGGGCGTGATGGTAGGGCGTCGGATCTTCCTGCACGTCCGCGTCCTGGAGAGAGCGCGTGCGCAGCAGTTCGGATTCGCTGGGAGTCACGGTCAGCTTCGCAGCAGATCGAAGCCGTCCAGGGCGACCACGGAGCTCAGCGAGCGCCCGAGCAGCGCCCGCGCCAGGGCGACACCGCGATCGTTGCCGAGATCCAGGGTGCCGGCGATGAGCACCGCCCAGGCGAGCAGGTAGACGGCGGCAACCCGAAAACGCTCGCGGCAGGCGTCGAGGTCGTGGCCGCTCACGCCGCCGGCCACGAGCGCATCGTGGTAGCGGCGGATCAACCCGTCGAGGTGTCGCTCGCGCAACGCGTCCGGCAGGCTCTGGGTGAGAAAGTACGCCAGATCCTGCTCGCCGCTGCACAGGCACACCGACTGCCAGTCCACCAGAATGGGCGCGCCGTCGGCCGGCGCGGCGCCGGCAGGCCGGTCGGGGGGAAACAGCACGTTGTCGAGCCGCACGTCGGCGTGCACCAGGCACTGTGGACCGGCCGTGAGCCGGTCGATCAGCCCGCCGATGTGATCGCCCAGCACCGGAGCGCGGCGCAGAGCGTCGGCGGGAATCAGGTCCGGAAAGCGTTCCACCACGGCCGGCCAGCCCATCCGGAAGCCTCCGGCGATGCCGTCGCGCTGTGCCGGAACATTGTGAGACGGCACGCCCTCCAGGGCGCGTCCCCAGGTCGCGGCGTGAAGGGCGCCCAGGGTGTCGACGACCGCTTCGGCGTCGCCGAGGCTGGCGCCGGCGACCTGATCGCCGACCCGGCAGTCGCGCAGGTCCTCCAGCACCAGGACGAACTCGTCCTCGGCGTCGTCGTACTCGGCGGCGAAGCAGTGCGGGGTGCGGATCGGCACGCGTCCGGCAAGCTCGCGGTAGAAGTGAACTTCGCGCCGGTACATGTCGTAGGTCAACGCCACGGCCCGGTTTTCCGGCGCCCGGCTGGAGAACTTGACGATCAGGCTGTCCGGGCCCGTTGGCGTGTGCAGCGGCGTGTGCAGCGGCGTGTGCAGCGGCGCGCGCAGCGTGACCCGGTTCACCGAGCCGATCACGCCCACGCCGGCGCCGAGTCCGGCCACCTGGAAATCATCGACCGGGTGGCCGGTTATGGCGCTGAGCCAGGCGGCGGTGAGGGCCTCCGGCGAGGTGGGATACGGTGTGCTCAAACTGGCTTCCGGCGGGCCGATGACGCAGCGAGGATAGGGGGCTCTATCGTCCGCGGTCAACGCGTCCGGGTTCCTGCGTCGGGCGCGGTGGCGTAACCTCGGGGACAGGAGGTGCTGCGACGATGAAGCTGGAACCGTTGATGACGCTCTACGCCATGATCGGCGAGTCCATGCCCGTCGGCGATGGCGGCGTCGGTAACCGCACGGTCGCCAACGTGACCGGCGGCCACTTCGAGGGGCCACGGCTGCGCGGCCGGGTGCTGGACAGCGGCGCCGACTGGGTGATCGTGGACAGTGCCGGTATCGGGCGCATCGACGTGCGCATCGTCCTCGCCACCGAGGACGGGGCGAACGTCTACGTCAGCTATCAGGGCCTGCTCGAATACAACGACGCCATCCTCGGGGCGTTCGGCAGCGGCGGATCCACCGAGTTCGGCGATGCCATCTTCCTGACCCAGCTGCGTTTCGAGACCGGGCATCCCGATTACGCCTGGCTGAACCGCACCCTGGCGGTGGCGGAAGGCCGGCTGCGTCCCGGCGCGGTGGAATACCGCGTCTATCAGCTGGTTGCCGGCAACTAGCGACCCCGCTCAGGGTCGCTCTGCCGCTTCGGAAAGGCCCGCGTGCCATGTGAAGCCGCGCACTCGCGGTCGGTTCCCTAAAGGCCGCGCCGGCCGGCCTCGCGCATCATCGGCTCGTATTCGCTGAAGGGCGGCGCCTCGGTGCCGGCGCCCACGGTGAGTCCGGCGTCGGTGGTGAGGGTGTGACCGCTGGTGTAGCCGGCCTCGTCGCTGGCCAGGAACAGGGCAGCGTTGGCTACGTCCTCCGGCAGCCCGGCGCGGCCGATCAGCGGCGAGGATGCCGCCAGCGCCTCGCGTGCTCCGGCCAGGTCAGCAGGATCGCCGGTGATCACGTTGGCGACCATGGGGGTCGCCATGGACCCCGGCGCGATGGCGTTCACGCGAATGCCGAAGCGGCACAGCTCGGCAGCGATGTTCTTGGTCAGGCCGACCACCGCATGCTTGCAGGCGCAGTACGCGTTCGGCCCCAGGCCGCCCTGAATGCCCGCGGTGCTGGCCAGGCTGATGATGGCGCCGCTGCCGCGCGGCTTCATCACCCGGGCGCCGTGCTTCATGCCGTAGTACACGCCGTTCAGCAGGACGTCCACGGTGGCGCGCCACTCGTCACTGTTGGTCTGATCGATGGGGCCGACGGCGCCGACGATGCCGGCGTTGTTGACCATGATGTCGAGGGCGCCGAAGCGTTCCACCGCCAGGTCGACCATGGCGGCGACGTCGTCCTCGCGGGTGACGTCGCAGGGGATGAACACCGCCCGGTCCGCAAACGAGGCGGCGAGCGCTTCGCCGGGCTCGCGCTGGATGTCACCGAGTACCAGTCGACACCCTTCGGCAGCAAAACGCTGTGCGATGGCCGTGCCGAAGCCGCTTGCGGCGCCGGTAATGGCCGCTACTTTTCCTTCCAGTCGATTGCCCATGCTGGTTCCCCCATTACCCCTGTTCTGCATGTGTTCTGCATGTGTTCTGCATGCTGTGCCGATGTCTGTTCAGGTGGGCGATTCAAGCCCAACCACTGAAAACAGTCAATTCTGTCGGTTTCCAGAAAACAGGCTTGACTGACGGTTTTTGCTCTGCCTATTCTCCAGCCTGATTTCCGATGGGGCCCGCACGGTGAAACGGTTCGAAGGTGTGCGCTGCATCGTCACCGGCGCCGCCGACGGCATCGGCAAGGCAACGGCGCGCCGTCTACTGGCGGAGGGCGGCCGGGTGCTGGCGTGCGATCGCAACGATTCCGGCCTCGGCGATCTCGATGGTGTCGAGCGCCTGGTGCTCGACGTGACCGCCGACGATGCGCCGGCGCAGCTCATGGCGGCGGCCGAGGCCCGTCTTGGCGGTCTCGACGTGCTGGTCAACAATGCCGGCATTGCCGATGGCGCACCGGTTCGCGAGCTCAGCGACGAACTATGGCGCCGCGTGCTCGGGGTCAATCTGGATGCCGTGCTGCGCATCAGCCGGGCGGCCATCGGTCTGCTCGAACACAGCGAGCGCGGTCGCATCGTCAACATCGGCTCGGTGATGAGCGAACGCGCGGCGCCGGGAATGGCGGCGTACACGGTCTCCAAGCACGGGGTGGCCGGGCTCAGCAAGGTGCTGGCGCTGGAACTCGGGCCGCTCGGTATCACCGTGAACTACGTGCAGCCCGGCGCCATCGTCACCGGCATCACCCGTGAGGTGTTCGATGCGGATCCGCAGTTCCGCGATTTCTGGATCGGCAAGTCGGCCCTCGGCCGGCTCGGCCAGCCGGAGGACATTGCCGCCGCGATCACGTTTCTCGCGTCCGCCGACGCCGGCTTCATCACCGGTCACGGGTTGCTGGTCGACGGCGGTGCGCTGCAGAGCCCTTGATCGGCGTTGGCCGATCGAGGGCATTTCCAGGAGTCTGAGGAGAGCGTCATGACGGAGACACGAATCATCATATCCGGCACCGTGGATCTGCCCCCCGATCGGCTGCAGGCAGCCCTCGAGGCGGCGAAGCCGCTCATCGAGGGTGCCCTGACCGAGGCCGGGTGCCAGGACTACGACTGGTGCCCGGACCCGCTCAAACCTGGCCGCATCCGGGTTTTCGAGCGCTGGGCGGACGAGGCATCGCTGGCCGCGCACTTCCAGTCCGAGTGGTACCTGCGCATGCGCGATACCCTGGGTTCCTTCGGCATCCTCGCCGCCGTGACCGCGAAGTACCGGGTCGACGTGTCCGAGCCGGTCTACGACGAGACCGGGACACCGCGCGCCGACTTCTTCACCGCCGGGTGAGCGGGACCATTGGAACAGCAGCGAAAACCGATGGGGCAGACAACCGTTGCTGACGGTTTCGATCGGCATCAATCGACAGGAGAACAGCATGACCGTGCTGCGTCACCCGCTTTCCGGCGCCGTCTACACCCTGCGTGATGACGGCCTGGTGGAAGTAGAGAACAACGGGCTGACCGGCGTGTTCCGTTTCGACGGTCGCCATCAGGAAGGCGAACTGCGCCAGGCCGATCCGCACATGCTCCTGTGGATCGCCGGACCGCAGCTGCCGCCCGGTGCCAACGTGCGGCGCAACCGCTAGACCGGCGCAAAGCAGCCGACACGCAGGACAGATAGAACGAACGCGGTACTCCGCCCGGAGTTCCGCCGACGCAACAGGAGGCCACCATGGCAACCAACGCAGCCAGTACTCGGGATCGTTCCGCCGGCATCAGCTATCAGGAACTGATTTCCGGGGACGTGGTGCCGCCGCCGGCGGTGCTGCAACTCCAAAACCCCTATCAGGGTTCCCTCGCTTCGGTTCCGGTGGACCGCTACCGCACCCGGGCCTGGCACGATCTCGAAATGACCAGGCTATGGCCCCGGGTCTGGCAGATGGCGTGCCGGGAAGAGGAGATCCCCGAGGTCGGCGACTACACGGTCTACGAGATCGGCCACTTCAGCATCATCGTCGTGCGCACCCGGGAGGGCGTTCGCGCTCACCACAACGTCTGTCGCCATCGCGGGCGCCGTCTCTGTGACTTCGCGGGGCATGCGGCCAGCTTCATCTGTCCGTTCCACGGCTTCAGCTGGAACATCGACGGCTCGCTGCGCAGCGTCACCTCGGACTGGGACTTCCCTCACGTCGACCAGGACGACTTCGATCTGACCCCGGTGCTGTGCGACACCTGGGGAGGGTGGGTGTTCGTCAACATGGATACCAATGCCGCGCCGCTGGCCGGGTTTCTCGGCGACCTGCCGGAACACTTCTCCGTGTGGTCTCCCGAGGACCGCTACGTCGAGGCCCACGTCGGCAAGGTGATGAAGTGCAACTGGAAGCTCTGCCAGGAAGCCTTCATGGAGGCCTTCCACGTCATCACCACTCATCCGCAGCTGCTGGCGGCCATCGGCGACGAGAACTCCCAGTACGACGCCTGGGGCAACTTCTCCCGGGCCATCACACCGAACGGCACGCCGAGCCCGCACATCCGCTGGCAGCCCAACGAGCAGGAAAAGTTCGACTCGGTGACCATGCGCGAGCTCGACGGACCGCCGAATCCCGACGTGCCGGCCGGCATGTCCGCGCGCGCCATGCTTGCTGCGGGCGCCCGCGCGGGCATCCAGGAAATCGTCGGTAAGGACAGGACAGTGTCCGACGCCGAGGTCTCCGACAGCATCTACTACACGCTGTTCCCGAACTTCCACCCCTGGGGCGGCTACAACCGCATCGTCTATCGCTTCCGCCCCTGGCAGGATCGTCACGATCGCTCGCTGATGGAGTGCTACTTCCTGAGTCCCTATGCCGGCGAACGCCCGCCGCCGGCGGAATTCCATCTGCTCGGCGAGGACGAACCGTGGACCGACGCGCCGGAACTCGGTGTGCTCGCCAAGGTGTTCACCCAGGACACCTTCAATCTGCCGAACGTGCAGCGCGGGCTCGAAGCAGCGCAGTACGACGAGGTGGTGTTCGCCCGCTATCAGGAAACCAAACTGCGGCATTTCCACACGCTGCTGTCCGAGTGGGTCTCCTGAGGGAGCGCGAAGGCGCGGGCTCAGTGAGACAGGAACGGTCGCCGTTACCTGTTGCGGCGTGAGACGCCGCGCACGTCCCGGTAGCTGCGTTTCAGTTCGGCCTTCAGCCAGTCGAGCAGCATCGTCTCAGGCACAGGAGTTTCATCCTCGAACAGCTTGGTTATCGCCATGCCCTCGAGCAGGTACTGGGTCAGGAACGTGGTGCGTTGGTACGCTTCGGACTGAGCCAGGTCGGGAAACACCTGCGCGCTCGCTTTCGCCAGGGCGCGGTTGTAGGCCTTGAGCGCCGGCTTCAGCACCCTGGCCAGGTCGCGATCCGTGCGTGCGGCCACCTTCAGTTCGTGGAACACGACGAACACCCGGGTCGAGAGCTGGCGCCAGTAGGCGTCGATGCCCTCGTCGACCCGCGTGTGATCGGCGCCCTCCTGGGTGCGCAGTTCCTCCTGGGTGAACATGTCCAGACGGATCTGGTTGATGTGCTCGACCGCTGCCTTGATCAGATCTGCCCGGGTGGGGAAGTGGTGCAGCATGGCGCCGCGGGAGACGCCGGCCTCTCGCGCGATGCTCTCCGTGGTGGTGTTGAAATAGCCGCGCTCGTAGAAGCACGTCATCGCGGCTTCGAGGATCGACGTGCGGGTGCGTTCGCTCTTGGTCTGCTGCCAGGTTTTCTCGCCGGCGTCAGCTGCTGGTGCCATGCTTGGGGTCCGAGTGCGTCTGTCAGAAGTCTAACATCCCGTGATCGAGCCGCGCGTGCGGCTCAGGCCATCTGCCGCGTGAACGTCGCCAGATCGAAGTAGTCGCGCCAGGCGCTGATCCGGCCGTCGCTGATTTCGAACGTGCCCATCACCGGCATCGACAGATGCCGGCCGCCGGGCATGTCGAAGTCGTCCACGCGTTCCGTCAGTACTTTGTCACCGTTTTCGGCGATGCTCAGAATCCGCCAGTCCACGGCAAGCGGCTGCATGCCGGTGATGGCGGCGCGGACGGCCGCCTTCCCCTCGATTTTCTCCATCGGGATGTTGTGGTAGATCACGTCGTCCGTGAGCAGGTTGATCACGGCGTCCCAGTCCATGCGGTTCCAGGCGTCGACGAAGGCAACGACGATGTCGCTGTTGGTCATGGTGCAGCTCCATTGTGGGTGGCAATCGCGCCGTCGCGTTCCCGGATGCGCTGGCGCAGCTGGCGCTGTTCGTTCTCGTCCAGGGCAAATCCGCGGATCGACAGCCAGGCGAGCAGCATGGCGGTCACCGGTACGATCAGATACACCAGCCGGAAGGCGGCCTTGGCGTCGTCGCTGTTGCCTCCTTGAGCGTCGAATCCCACGGCTGCGAGCAGCGGATAGGTCACGCCGATGGCAAGCGCGCCGCCGATCTTGGCGGTGATCGACAGCAGCGCGAAGTAAAGGCCGGTGCGCTGTTCGCCGGTCTGCAGGTTGTCGTAGTCGACGACGTCGGCGGCCATGGAGCGGATCAGGAACTGCAGCCCTGAGTGGGCGAAACCGGTGGCGAACATGGCGCCGATGAACAGCGCAACGTCGCCCTGTCCCGGCAGGAAGAACACCGCCGTCGTGGCGCAGAAGCACAGCGAATCCAGCGCGAAGGCGCCGTGCTTGCCGAGCCGGTAGGAGACCCGCACCCAGGTCGGCACGCCGAAGATGTGGCCGACGTAAAAGGCGATGAGCGCCAGGGAATTGAACTGTGCGGTGCCGAGCAGTTCGGCCTGGTAGAAGATGAACAGTCCGGCCATCACGGCGCCGGGCATGGATGCCATGGCGTCGGCCATGAGCAGACGCCGCATGTGCGGGTTCGCGAGCACCGTTGCCAGCCCGGGGAGCAGCCGGATCGTCGGCGCCGGCACCGTCGGCCGCTCGCCCACCAGGGTCACCGCAGCGAGCACGCACAGCGGCGCGAAGATCAGCACCATGATGCCGAAGAACGCCAGCGCCTCGTGGCCCGCCGGCGCCATGCCGCGGTATTCGAGCAGCGCCAGCGGCGTGAGTATGAGCAGCGAACCGGCGAAGGATGCGAACGAATTGAAGCCGGCGATGCGTGATCGTTCGTCGTAGTCCGTGGACAGCTCGGCGGCCCATGCCGTATGCGAGATGGTCTTCATGGTGGTGCCGGCGTACAGCACCACCAGCCACAACCCGAGATAGCCGATGCCCGGCGAGCCCTGGGGCATGAAGGCCATGTACACCCCGGCCGTGAGGAACGGCAGTGCCAGCACCAGCCAGTGGCGGCGCCGGCCCCAGCGGCTGCGGAAGCGATCGCCGACGATGCCCATCAGCGGATCGGTGAAGATGTCGAAGGTCCGCACCAGCATGAACACGAGACCGACTTCCGCCAGGCCGAGGCCGAGGGTCTTGGTGTAGTAGGGCGGCAGGAAGATCGCCAGCGGCAGCACCAGCCCGGCGCTGGGAAAGGCGATGGAGGAAAACGCCGCCAGCCGCCAGGCCGGCAACCGTTCGCCTCCGCCCGCCGGGGCGGTCAACGGATGCGCCCCGGCGGGTTTGGCGACGGCTGGCAGACGTTCATGCCCTGCAGTGTGCCAAACCCGGGAAAACAGTCAACGATGCCGGTATTTGCTATGATGACGCCCGGTTCGTTGCAGGGGGCAGCATGAAAGACCTGAAGGGGAAAGTGGCCGTGGTGACCGGCGCCAGCCGCGGCATCGGCAAGGGCATCGCGATTGCGCTCGGCGGGCGCGGCTGCGAGGTGTTCGTCACCGGGCGCACCCGGGGGGACGGTGAGCTGACCATCGACACCACCGCGCGCCTGGTCACGGAGGCCGGCGGCAAGGGCCACGCCATTGCCTGCGATCACGGCGACGACGCGCAGATCGAAGCGCTGTTCCGGGAGGTCGGCCAGGCCGCCGGGCACATCGATTTCCTCGTCAACAACGTCTACAAGATTCCCGACCCGCCGGCCTGGGGCGGTGGCTTCTGGGAGCATCCGATCAGCATCTGGGACGATCAGGTCGGGATCGGTCTGCGGGCGCACTATGTGGCCAGCTGGCACGCGGCGCCGCTGCTGTTCGCCGCCGGAGCCGGGGCGGCCATCATCAACGTGTCGTCGCCCGGTGGCCTCGCGTATCACTTCTCGTCCTCATACGGCGCCGGCAAGGCGGGCCTCGATCGTCTGACGGCCGACATGGCCATCGAACTGCAACCCAAGGGCGTGGCCGCCGTCGTGCTTTACCCCGGATCGGTGTCGACGGAATTCGTCCGCAGCTTTGCGGCCCAGCGGGGCACGGATCTGTCGGATTCGCAGACGCCGCTGTTCGTCGGTCGCGCCGCCGTGGCGCTGCTCGCGGCCGATGATCTGATGTCCCGCTCCGGAAGCATCCAGTGGGTGGAGGACCTGGCCGAGGAGTTCGATCTGGTGGACGAGAACGGTCAGCGTCCGCCGAGCTATCCGCGACGGGCGGAGCTGGAGGGTCGCGGGCCCTGAAGCCGCGTTCCCGAGCGCCCGGGTTATTGCCCGGACCGCGGACCTCCGTTACGATCAAAAAACGAGCACTAATGACGGTTTTTTTGGGTTGGGCAAAAGGTTGGGGAACCTGGAAGGGGAGGGAAGCATGACCGACACGTCCCATGATCATGAACTCGTGTCCATTTACGGCATGAGCGAGGATCAGATCGACAAGCTGATGACCGAGGCCTCGGAGTGCGTGCTGATGTGGGCGACCAAAGACGGCTGGCCCGTCGGCGTCACCCACGCCTTCCTGTGGAAAGACGGCAGGGTCTGGCTGACCTTCGCTGCCCACCGCCATCGCGCAGCGGCGATCGGGCGCGACAACCGGGTTTCGGTCGCCGTGAGCGGGGTTGCCGCGAAGAGCGTGCCGGGAGCGGCGACCATGAAGGGGCGCGCCACGTTCCACGACGACGAGAAAACCAAGGCCTGGTTCTACCCGGCGCTGGCCGCCAAGGTCCGGCCCGACGACGAGGGCGGCAAACAGGCTTTCGAAGACCTGCTCGACTCGCCGCTGCGCGTTATCCTGGAAATCGAACCGGTCAAGTGGATCACCTACGATGCAACGAAGGCGGCCCTGGACATGGCCGGTCAGCTTCCGGAAGAGGAAAAGACGCCGCGGCTCGAATCCGACGCAGTGCGGATGAACCGCGAACGCGCCAAGCGCGGTCTGCCACCGCGTTGACGGGGTGCGTTCACCTGTGAGATTTCTGCGGCCGCATGCCCACGGTGCGGGCGCTCAACTAACCTGATTGCGAGGATTGCATGGACCTACTACTGAAAGGCAACAAGGCACTGATCACCGGTGCGACCAAGGGCATCGGCCGAGCGATTGCCGACATGCTCGCCGGCGAAGGCTGCGATGTCGCCATCTGCGCGCGCACCGAAGCCGACGTGCAGGCGGCGGTCAAGGAGCTGAAAGACAAGGGCGTCAACGTGTTCGGGCACGCGGTGGACGTGGGCAACGGCGATGCGCTCAAGGCCTGGGTCGATGCCTCCGCGGATGCACTCGGCGGCATCGACTGTCTGGTCTCGAACGTCAGCGGCGGCAACGCCCCCGGCGAGGCGGGCTGGCGGGCGAACTTCGAGCACGACGTGCTGGGTACGGTGCGACTGGTGGAGAGCGCGCTGCCGTTCCTGGAGAAGTCCGACAACGCCAGCATCGTCATGATTTCCTCAACGGCCGCTCTGGAGAAGTTCATCGCCGCCGGCGCCTACAACGCCATGAAGGGCGCGATGATCCAGTACGCGGGCGCGCTGGCGCAGGATCTCGGACCGAAGGGCATCCGGGTGAATTCCATCTGCCCGGGGCCGATCTTCGTAGAGGGGGGATCCTGGGACAAGATCAAACAGGGCATGAAGGCGTTCTACGATCAGACCGTGGCCGCCATTCCCATGGGCCGCCTCGGTCTGGCGGATGAGGTCGCGGCGCAGGTCACGCTGCTGGCCAGTCCGCGCGGTGCCTTCACCACCGGCTCCAACCTGGTGATCGACGGCGGCTTCACCAAGCGGATCCAGTTCTGACCATGGCCGGCGCGGATCGCATCGTCAACGCCTACCTGGTGGCCGCGGGGCAGTTCCACGACATCGATTTCGCCCGGCTGGAGCTGCTGAAACTGCTGGCGGAGCACGACAACGTGCGCTGCACGGTAGCGGCCGACTACCGCGATACGGCAGCCATCGGCGCCAGCGACTTCCTGATCTCCTACACCTGCAATCTGGTGCCGAGCGAAGCCGAGCAGCAGGCGCTGCACGACTACGTCGCCGGCGGCAAGCGCTGGTTCGCTCTGCACGGGACCAACTCGATCCTCGAGTTTCTCGACAAGGGCGTGAATTCGCCGGAGACCGCGCCGGTACTCATGCGTACGCTCGGCACGCAGTTCATCGCGCATCCGCCGATCCAGCTGTTCCGGGTCCGGGTGGCGGACCCGGAGCACGAACTGGTGGCGGGCATCGCCGAGTTCGAGACCGACGACGAGCTGTACCTGTCGCGCATTCACGGCGATCTGCACGTGCTGCTCGACACCCAGTTCAACGGCGAGGCGGCAGGCTTCATCGAGTCGGATTGGCACGACGATACGCCCCGCCCCCTGTACTACATCAACCCGGTGGGCAAGGGCGAGGTGCTGTACCTGAATCTGGGTCATTGTCGTGGCCACTACGACATGCGCCCGCTGATGGACTACTACCCGCAGATCGAGCGGGGCAGCTGGGAGAAGCCTGAGTACTACGAGCTGCTGCGGCGCGGCATCGGCTACTGCGTGGCGCGGACGGCGGGCACCTGACCCGAGTCCGGCGGCCGGCGGTCGACGTCACGCGCCGGGGTCCACCAGAATCTTCACCTCCGCGGGATCGTGGCTGAGGGCGTCGAAGGCGCCCGCCAGTCCGTCCAGCCCCACGGTGGCGGTGTGCAGCGGCGGCAGTGCCAGACGGCCGTCGCTCACCAGTCCCTGGACCAGGTCGAATTCCTCGCGGCCGTAGCCGAGTGAGGCGGTGACGTTGATCTCCTTGACCAGCCAGGCGGCGCCCTGAATCGTCGCCGGCGCGTTGGGAACCCCCACCAGGGACGCCGCCCCCCCGCGTCGGCACAGCGCGACGGCGATGTCGATGGTGCTCGGGATTCCGGCGCATTCGAACACCACGTCGGCGCCGCTGCGCCCCGAGAACGCGTCGATGCGCTCGGCGGCGTCTTCGGCGTTGGGATCCACCACCAGGTCGGCGCCCAGACTCGCGGCCAGCGCCCGCCGGGCCGGCTGCGGCTCGACCACGACCAGCGCGCCGGCGCCGGCCGCCCGGGCACACTGGGCCACCAGAAGGCCGATGGGGCCTGCGCCGATGACCACCACGCAGTCACCGAGCCGGATCGGAGTACGACGAACCGCGTGCAGGGCGATGGTTGCGGGCTCGAGCATGGCGGCGTGGACGTCGTCGATCCCGTCCCACACCGGATACAGCCGTGATGCGTCGATCGCGATGGCGGAAGCAAAGCCGCCGTGGGGTGCGGCCAGGGGGCCCACGCCGATGAGACCGGCGAAAGCGGTATCGCAGTGGCCGTGATCGCCGCGCAGACAGCTCGGGCAGCGGCCGCAGGCGGGGGCGATGCCGATGGCCACACGGTCGCCCTCGCGTACCGACGTGTCCGTCGTCGCGGCGGAGACTGTACCGCACCACTCGTGGCCGCAGATGGCCGGATTGTAGGGCGCGCCGGACTGGTAGGCGTGGAGATCCGTGCCGCAGATGCCGCAGTAGGCGATCTGCACCACGGCTTTGCCCGGAGACGGTTCGGGATCGGGGAATTCCTTCAGCTCGAGGCGCTGTTTGCCGGTGACGATGCCTGCCTTCACGAACCCTCTCCCTGATTGCGCCAGTAAGGTGCGCGCAGCTTGCGCTTGTTGATCTTGCCCATGGTGTTGCGGCCGAGGTCCTCCACCCACTCGAGGGAGCGCGGACACTTGTAGTGGGACAGGCGTTCCCGACACCAGCCAGTGATCTCGGCCGGGTCGGGTGCATGCTCCGGGTCTTCGGCGATGGCCAGGGCGTGCAGCTGCTCGCCCATTTCCGGATGGGGAATGCCGATGCAGGCCACGTCGGCGATGGCGGGATGGTCGATGAGCACCTGCTCCGCTTCCGCGGGATAGACGTTGACCCCGCCTGAGACCACCATGTCGCTGAAACGGTCGGTGATGTAGACGTAACCGTCCTCGTCGAGATAGGCGATCTCGCCCAGGGTGAACGTGCCGGGGACGATGTGGGCGGCGGCCGATTTCCCGGGATCGTTGTGGTAGATCACGCCGCGCCCGGTCGCGTCGCGGAAGTACAGCTGCCCCTCGGTGCGCGGTGGCAGCGGATCGCCGGCCTCGCTCAGTACCAGGGCTTCGAACGGCGGCACCGCGCGGCCGACCGAACCCGGATGCTCGAGCCACTCCTCGGAGGTGATCATGCAGGTGGTGCCCACCTCGCTGGCGCCGTAGGCCTCGAGCAGTACCGGCCCCCACCAGTCGATCATCGCCCGCTTCACCTCCACCGGACACTTTGCGCCGGTGTGACTGACGCGCTGCAGCGAGCTGACGTCGTAGCGGCGGCGCACCGCTTCCGGCAGGGCCAGCAGGCGCACGAAGTGGGTGGGCACCATCACGCTGTTGCCGATGCGGTAGGTCTCGATCGCGTGCAGGGTCTTCTCCGCATCGAAGCGCCCGAGGATCACGGAGGGTACCCCGGCCGCCAGCAGACGGGCACCGGCCAACGGCCCGGTGTGGTACATGGGGCCAACGACGAGGTGTGGTCCCCAGTCGGCCATGGGGCTGCGCGCGAGGTTTTCCAGATGCTCGGCCACCGTGGCACCACCGGCGAACATGGTGGGAGGCAGTTCGGTGCCCTTGGGTCGGCCGGTGGTGCCGGAGGTGTAGAGCAGGTTCGGCCGCGGTGCGACGTCGGCGCGTGGCTCCACCGGGCTCGACGCCGCCAGCCATGCGTCCCACGAACGAACACCATCGGCAACGCCGTCGGCGTCGTGCCAGCCGATGACCCGATCCACGCCGGCCAGCGCGGCGGCGGCAACGCCGCGTTCGGCCGTCTCCGGACCGACGAACAACAGCCGGCAGCCGGAATCGTCGAGGATGTAGGCGACCTCCTCGGCGGTGAGATGGAAGTTCACGGGAACCACGGAAGCGCCGGCGATGAGCCCGCCCAGATTCGCCAGCGCCGTTTCCGCTGCGTTCTCGGCGAACACGGCGATGCGCCGTTCCGGTCCCAGGTCGGCGTCGAGCAGCGCGTTGGCGATGCGGTTCAGGACGTCGTCGACGTTGGCCCAGGTCAGCCCGCGGGACTCGTCGCGCAGGGCGATTTCATCGGGCCGTTGCGCCGCGAGCTGTCTGCCGAATGCGGTCATGCGTGCTCCCCAGGAAAACCGGGTGGTATGCTTGTTTTTCGCGGTGGACGGTGATTGTTTTGGCCCACCGCTCGATTGTCAATCGGAGGGCCACCGATCGTGAAGAAATGGCAGTGCCTGACCTGCGGCTTCATCTACGACGAGGCCGACGGCTGGCCGGACGACGGCATCGACCCCGGTACCCGCTGGGCCGATGTGCCCGATGACTGGGTCTGTCCGGAGTGTGGCACGCCGAAGTCCGATTTCGAGATGGTGGAGGTGGGCTGAGTGGAAGCGTCTGTAAGAAACCGCGTCGCGCTGGTGACCGGCGCCGCCTCCGGCATCGGCGCGGCAGTGAGTCGCAGGCTGTCTGCTCTGGGCGCGCGGCTCGCGCTGCTCGACGTCGACACCGCCCGCGGCGAGGCGCTGGCGACGGAGCTGGATGCCGTGTTCGTTCGCTGCGATGTCGCCGACCGGGCCGCCTGGTTTGCGGCGCTGGCGCAGTGCATCGACCGGGTCGGCGTACCCGACCACGCCCATCTCAATGCCGGGGTCATGAGCGTGCCGGCGGACGCGCCGCTGCAGTCCATCGACCGGCTCGCGGAGGCCAGCGTCCGACGCATCGTCGACATCAACCTCGGCGGGGTGGTGTTCGGCCTGCAGGCGCTGCTGCCGCACATGCGCGAGCGCCCCGGATCCATCTGCGTCACGGCGTCCCTGGCGGGGCTGGTGCCGCTGCCGGTGGATCCCCTGTACGCGGCAACCAAACATGCGCTGGTGGGCCTGGTACGCAGCGTCGCCGCCGCGGGCGAGGGCTCGCCGCTGCGCGTGAACGCCATCTGTCCGGGCGGCGTCGACACGGCCATCGTGCCGGCCGCGCTGCGCCAGGCCGGCATGGAATTGATGCCCGTGGATCTGCTCGCGGAAGACGTCGTCGACCTGCTGGCGAACGGCGCCAACGGTGAGATCCGCCTGCACCGCAGCGCCCGCCTGCCGGCGGTGGCGGTGCCCGTGCCGGAGTTCGAGTGACCGTGGCCCACGACATTCTGCTGGTCACCAAAGGTCACCCGTTCGAACGGGAACCGTTCTTCGCGATGTTCGACGCCCTCGACGGCGTGGCCTGGACGCACGTGGAGCAGCCCGCGGCGCAGGCACTGTTTGCGGTGGAGCCGGCGGCGCCGTTCGATGCGTTCGTGCTCTACGACATGCCGGGCATCGTCTTTCATGCCGACGGGCCGCCGGATTTTCCGGCGCCCGATCCGACCTATCAGCGCCGCTTTTTCGAGCTGCTGGAACACGGTCACGGATTCGTGTTCCTGCATCACGCCATCGCCGGCTGGCCCGCGTGGCCGGAATACGCCGACATCGTCGGCGGCCGGTTTCTCTACCTGCCGGGCAGTCTGCGCGGGCGCATGCGCCAGGATTCCGGCTACCGTCACGACGTGACCCACGAGGTGCGTGTGCTGAATCGCCACCCGGTCACTGACGGAGTACCCGAGCGCTTCAGCCTCACCGACGAGCTGTACCTGTACGAGGTGTTCGAGGACGACGTGCAGCCGTTGCTGGCGAGCGGCCACGAGTTCACGGCCGAAAACTTCTTTTCGGCCGCCCACGTCGTGCGCGATGGGCGGATGTTCAGCAACGAGGGCTGGAGCCACGAACCCGGCAGCAATCTGATCGGCTGGGTGCGCCACCACGCGGCCAGCCGCATCGTTTACCTGCAGTGCGGCGATGGGCCGCAGGCCTATGCGAGCCCCGAATTCCGGCGCCTGCTCGGCAACGCCATCGCCTGGGTTTCCGAGGTCAACGGCCCGCGACGCCGGCCGCGCGGCGTCTGAAGCGACGGTCAGTGCGCCTTGACCATCAGCTTTCCGGTGTTGATGCCTTCGAACAGCTTGATCAGGGTCCGCGGCAGTTCTTCGAAACCTTCCACCACGGTCACCTGCTGGGTCAGGCGGCCGGCCTGGATCCAGGCGCGCAGCTGCCGTGCCGCCGCGTCGAAGCGATGCGCGTAGTCGATGACGATGAAGCCTTCCATGCGCGCCCGGCGGAACACCAGGTTGAAGTAGTTCTTCGGCCCCGGTAGCGGGCCGGTGGCGTTGTAGCGGGAGATGCCGCCGCAGATCACCACCCGGGCGCCGGTCGCGATCCGCGCCAGACACAGATCGAGAATCTCGCCGCCGACGTTGTCGAAGTAGACGTCGATGCCTTTCGGGCAGTGCTGATCCAGCGCTGCGCCGACGTCGTCGCGCCGGTAGTCGATGGCCGCGTCGAAGCCGAGCTCGTCGGTGAGCCAGCGACATTTTTCCGGCGTGCCGGCGATGCCGACCACGCGGCAGCCGTGAATCTTCGCGATCTGGCCGGCGATGCTGCCGGTGGCCCCGGCGGCGCCGCTGACCACGACGGTATCGCCGAACGTCGGTCTGCCCAGATCGAGCAGGCCGAAGTAGGCGGTCATGCCGGTACCGCCGAGCACGCCGAGGGCCTCGGTCGGATCGACGTCGGCGTCGAAGCGGCGCAGCGGCGGCTGGCGGCCATCCGAGAGGGCGTAATCCTGCATGCCGAAGCTTCCGCCGACCTGCGTGCCCTCGGGAAAGTCCGGGTTGCGCGAGGCGACCACGTGGCCGATCGCGCCCGCGCGCATGACGTCGCCGATCTGCAGCGGCGCTACGTAGTCGGCGCGGTTTTCCATCTGCCCGCGCATGGAGGGATCGAGCGAAACATAGTCGGTGCGGATCAGCACGCAACCCTCCTGGGGCTCCGGGACCGGCGTCTCGCGGTACTCGAAGTCCGACTCCTTGACCATGCCTTCCGGGCGGGCGGCGAGCAGAAACTGGCGATTGACGGCGGTCATCGTCCCCTCCAAAAAAACAATCTTGACTGACTATTTTACGGTACTTATTCTGACCGCGACACCGGGCACCATGGGGATTCACGGACGAAGCGGGCGGTTGCGCCGGACTTCGCCGATCGCTGCTGTCGTCTACGGTGTCGTACCAGAAGAAGCGGGGGAGGGGAGCTTAATGGCGCGTCCATTCCGGTTTGCGGTCCAGTCGTTCAACGCGGAGTCCGGGACGGAGTGGACCGAGCGGGCGCGCCGCGCCGAGGCGCTCGGCTACTCGACCCTGTTTCTCGCTGACCATCTGCTCGGCCCGGGGCCGGCCCTCGAGAAGACCGCCCACCCGGTGCAGAATCTGGCGGCGATTCCGGCCATGGCCCACGCGGCCGCGGTGACCTCGACGATCCACGTCGGCGCTCGGGTGTTCTGCATCGACTACCACGACCCCCTCGTGCTCATCAAATCGGCCATGACCATTGACAGGCTGTCCAACGGACGGCTGGAACTGGGTCTCGGCGCCGGCTGGCTGGCAGAGGAGTATGCGGCGGCGAACATTGCCTTCGACGAACCGCGAGTGCGCATCGACCGGCTGGCCGACGTGATCGAAGGCCTGCGCGCCTTCAGCGGCGACAGCCTGGTTCAGGTCGACAACGACACGATCCGCTGGCGTGATTTCGAAGGCGTGCCCAAGCCGGTGTCGAAACCGCCCCTCATGATCGGTGGCGGCAGCCCGCGAATCCTGCGTCTGGCCGGCCGCGAGGCGGACATCGTCAGCCTCAACTTCAACAACCGTGCCGGTGTGATCGGTCCCGACGGCGTGCGCTCTTCGTCCGAGGCTGAGACCGAACGCAAGCTCGGCTGGATTCGCGAGGGCGCCGGCGACCGATTCGATGACATCGAGATCGAGATCGGTGCCTACTTCACGTTCGTCATGGACGACCCCGGCCAGCCGCTCGCAGGCATGGCCGGCGCGTTCGGCTACAGCGAGGACGAGATGCGCCGACATCCGCACGCGCTGTTCGGTTCCGTAGACACCGTCTGCGAGGAACTCGAGCGCCGTCGGGAGCTGTTCGGCATCTCCTACGTGACGGTCGGCGACAGCGCGATGGAGGCGTTCGCGCCGGTGGTCGAGCGGCTCGGAGGGCGCTGATGCGCGCCGCCGAGGCGAAGGCGGAACTGGAACGCAGGACCCCGCGCTCCCAGGCCATCGCCGGCGAGCGCGCCGAGATCCTCAACTCCGGCCTTGCGGCCAACGTCGAGATGCCGCATCCGATCTTCATCCATCGGGGCGAGGGCGCCTACGTCTTCGACGCGGATGGCAACCGCTATCTGGACACCTCGGTGGGGTTCGGGCTGCACATGCTCGGCCACCGGCACCCGCAGATCGAGGCGGCGATCAAAGCCCGCACCGAGCTCGGCTGGATGTTCGGCATTCACACCACCGCGCAGATGCAGCTGGCCGCCCTGCTGCACCAGGCAAGCCCCTGCGCCGAGCGCGTGGTGTTCTGCAATACCGGCTCCGAAGCCACCATGTACGCGATCCGCGCCGCCCGCGGCTTCAGCGGCCGCGAGCGCATCGCGCTGTTCGACGGCTGCTATCACGGTGCTCACGACTACGGCATGTGGATCACCGACCCGCGCAGTCCGCGGGACGCACCGCGCAAACTTCCCATGGGGCACGGCATTCCGAAGGCCCTGGACGATCTGGTGATGCTGTTGCCCTATCGTCACCCGGGCGCCTTCGATCTGATCCGCCGGCATGCGGATTCCCTGGCGCTGGTGATGGTCGAGGGGGTGCAGAGCTCGAACCCGCAGCCCGCCGCCGGCGAGTTCCTGCGCGAGCTGGCCGAGGTGTGCCGCAGCGCCGGCGTGCTGTTCGCCATCGACGAGGTGATCACCGGTTTCCGCCTCGCCTACGGAGGCGCCCAGGAACGCTTCGCTGTCGTTCCGGATCTGGCGACCTACGGCAAGGTGCTCGGTGGCGGCCTTCCGGTGGGCGCCGTCACCGGTCGGGCGGACGTCATGGAGGTTTTCACCGGTCTCGGCGCCGAACGTGGGATCTTCTCCGGCGGCACGTTCTCCGGCAACCCGCTGACCATGGAGGCCGGGAGCGCGGCGCTCATCCATCTGCGCGATCACCCTGAGATCTACGCCCGCCTCGACGCCGCCGGCGACCGTCTGGCCGGCGCCATCAACGGTTTCTGCGAAGCGCGGCAGATTCCCGCGCAGATGAAGAACGTGGGCAGCATGTTCCACCTGTTCTTTCAGCGTGAGCCCATCGACAGCCTGCGCGACGTCCGCGGCGATCACGCGGCGGCCGAGAAAGCCTTCTACCTGCACGCGCTCAACCGCGGCGTGCTGGTGCCGGGCACCCAGCGCGCGTTCCTTTCCGCGGCCCACGGCGAGCGCGAGGTGGACAGGCTGATCGAGGTGTTTCAGGCCTCGCTGGAGGATGTGCAGGCCGAGGGTCTGTTCGCCGGAGCGGCCACGTGAGTCTACGGCCGAATCTCGAGAGGTAGCCATGGATCTGTCCTTCAGCAGTCAGGACGAAGCGTTTCGCGCCGAGGTCCGTGCGTTCTTCGACACCCGTCTCTCCGCCGACATGCGCGAGGCGGCGGCGCGGGTCACTACGGTGTTCGCCGACAAGGATCTGGCCATGCGCTGGCAGCGGATCCTCGCCGAACGCGGTTGGGCGGCGCCCGCCTGGCCGGAGGCTTTCGGTGGCACCGGCTGGACCATGACCCAGAAGTACATCTTCGCCGAGGAATCGGCGCGCGCCGGTGCGCCGGGGCTGATCCCGCTGGGCCTGCGCATGCTGGCGCCGGTACTGTTCAAGTACGGAACGCCGGAGCAGCAGCGCTACTACCTGCCGCGCATCCTCTCCGGCGAGCACTACTGGTGTCAGGGCTATTCCGAACCCGGTTCCGGATCCGACCTGTCGAGCCTCAAGACCCGGGCCGATCGGGACGGCGACGACTACGTGGTCAACGGCACCAAGATCTGGACCACACACGCCCATTTCGCCGATCACATCTTCTGTCTGGTGCGTACCGACAGTTCCGGCAGACCCCAGGCGGGAATCACGTTTCTGCTGATCCCCATGGACACGCCCGGAATCAGCGTCGAGCCCATCATCACCCTGGCGGGGGATCACGAAGTCAATCAGGTGTTCTTCGACGACGTCCGGGTGCCCCAGGCGAACCGGGTGGGTCCGGAAAACGAAGGCTGGACCGTGGCCAAGTACCTGCTTGAGTTCGAGCGCGGCGGTGGCGGCTCGGCGCCGCGGCTGGAGATGGCTCTGCAGGAGTTGAGGGCGATCGCGTCGAGAGCGCGCGCAGGCGACGGGCCGCTGATCGACGAGCCCGGCTTTCGGGCCCGCGTCTCCACGGTGGAAATCGGGGTGCGCGCTCTGCAGTTTGGCGAGTTGACCAATCTGGCCCGGATGGCCGGTGGTCAATCCCCCGGCGCCGGTTCCTCCCTGGCCAAGAACACGTCGGTGTCCATCGAGCAGGAGCTGACCACGCTGAAACTCGAGGCCATCGGCTACTACGCGCTGCCGCATGCGAATCTCATTTCCCTGGATGGCGCAAACGAGCCCTGGGTCGGTCCCGATGACAGCGAGACCGTCACCGCCCGATACCTCAACGCCCGGGCCGCCTCGGTATTCGGCGGGTCCCAGGAAGTTCAGAAAAACATCATCGCCAAAGCGGTGCTCGGTCTGTAGCCGCGGCACCGGCCAGGGAGGAAGCCCATGCAGCTCGACAACAGGGTCGCCGCCATCACCGGAGGCACGGCGGGCATCGGCCTCGCCATCGCGCAGGCGTTTCTCCATGAAGGGGCGCAGGTGGCACTGATGGCGCGCAACGCGGAGCGCGGACAGAAGGTGGCGGACGCGCTGGCCGCCGACCACGGCGCCAGCGGACGCGCTGCATTCGTCGCCGGCGACGCCACCCGTCAGAGCGACGTCGAGGGCTTCGTCGATGCGGCCGTCGAGCGGTTCGGGCGGGTCGACATTCTGGTGAACAACGCCGGCGGCGCCAGGGACCTGCGGCCGCTGGTCCAGCTCTCCGACGAGGAGTGGGACCTGGTGATGAAGTGGAACCTGTACTCCACGTTCTGGGCCACGCGCCGGGCGCTGCCGGGCATGATCGAACGCGGCTGGGGTCGCGTGATCAACATCTCGTCCGTGGAGGGCAAGCACGGCAAGGCGGTGTTCACCGCCTACACCGCCGCCAAGCACGCGATCAACGGTCTGACCAAATCCGCGGCCCGGGAGGTGGGCACGGCGGGGGTGACCGTGAACGCGATCTGCCCGGGCCTGGTGATCACCGACATCGTCCAGCAGAACGGACCCGCCACGGCGGCGGCCATGGGCATCACGTTCGACGAGATGGTGGCGTTGTTTTCGAAGGATTCGGCGCTGGAACGACCTGTCACCGTGGAGGAGGTGGCCGCGGTGGCGCTGCTGCTGGCCTCCGACGCCGGCGCCGGCATCACGGGTACGGCGCTGAGCGTCGACGGGGGCAGCGCTCAGTACTGATCCGGGGACGCGGCGCTGGAGAGGCAGCGGGCCGCATGGCGGCCCGCTGCAAGCTCCAGAGCGTGCGCGCTCAGCTCACCGGGAGTAGACCAGCTCGAGGGCAACCTGGCGCGGCGGTCCCCAGCCCTGGAATCCGCCGTCGACGCCGAGCAGCAGGATCTGCTCCTTGTACTCCTTGTCCAGCAGATTCTTGCCGTACACGGACACCCGCAGGAAGTCGTCGCTGGGCAGATTCCATTGGTAGCTCAGTCGCGCGTCGAGCAGCCCGTAACCGTCCTGGACCAGGAAGTTGTTGGGCGGCGAGCCGGCGATGTTGAAGTCGTCCTGAGCGCGCCAGGTCGTGGAAGCATGGAACACACCGCCGGCGAGTACCTGGTCGTAGGCCGCGGTCAGCGAGTAGTTCCACTTCGGTACGAACAGCACCTCGCCGCCCGAGAACGACACCTGCGGGCAGGTGTTCGGCTGGGTCGCGGGTGCGTTCGGGAACAAGCCGGGGTTGGTGAACGGGTTGCAGGAACTGCCGTCCGGATTGAATGCCGTGCGCCGCGAATCCAGGGAGAAACTCTGGGTCTCTGCGTCGATATAGCCGGCCGCAAGCCGCATCGAGAAGCTCTCGGTGATGCTGGCGTTGCCTTCGAACTCGAGGCCCCAGATTTCCCGCTTGGGCAGGTTGTTCACCAGCGTGTTGGTGCCCGGAGGCGCGTTGTTCGGCTGGGTGAGCACCGCGGCGGCCTGGGCGTCCTTGATCTCGGTGAAGAACGCGGCGAAGTTGAGCTGCAGCCGACCGTCCATCAGCGTGTTCTTGCTGCCCAGTTCCCAGCTGTCCACCGATTCGGGTTCGAAGGCCAGGAATTCGGGATCGACGCCGCGGTTGTGAAAGCCGCCGGACTTGAAGCCCTGAGCAAAGGTGGCGTACAGCAGGTTGTCGTCGGTGACGTTCCAGTTCGCGGTGAAGCGCAGCAGCACGTCGTCCCAGCTGTCCGAGCCGGAGGCGGCGACCAGCGGTGCGCCGGTTGCTTCCTTCGGCGGCAGGATGGTCGCGCCGAACTTGTTGAACGGCGCGTCGGGCAGCGGCACGCCCTGGAAGAAGGCGGTTTCGAAGTCCTTCTCCTCGTCGAGCCAGCGCACCCCGGCGCTCACCGCGACTGTGTCGGAAACCTCCCAGTCGATCGATCCGAACACCGCGACGGACTCCACCTTCTCGGCCGTGCGCTGCGCCGTGAACGCCGGCGGCAGCTGACACAGGGACGGGTCCAGCGCCGGGCTCGGCAGCATGAATGCCGCGCACGGGGTTCCGAAAGGAGCTCCCAGAACCACCGACGGCAGGGCAATCACCTGGTTGGTGCCCTGCTTGAAGTCAAATTCGGCGTCCCAGTAGAAGCCGCCCACCTGATAGGAGATCCTGTCGTTGATGTCGCCGGCGAGCTTGAGTTCCTGGGAGAACTGCTCGTAGTTGCGGTCGCGCAGCGTGTGCAGCTGGGCCAGCGGGCTCGCGGTGCTCTCCAGCGTGGAACCGTCGAAGTCCTGACCGGTGGCGTCGCGGGAGTCGATGTAGCCGGTGATGCTCTCGAGCACCATGCCGTTGCCGAAGTCCAGGTTCATGTTCAGGCCGAACATGTCGACGTCGAGGAGCTGGAACTCGTCGTAGTCGGCCTCGTTGACGAACGGGTCGTCGCCGTTCCAGCGCGGGTCCTGGGGCGGGATGTCGCCGCCCTGGTCGATGTTGTCGTAGGTGAACACGGCATCGAAACGATCCGTGGGCTGGTATTTCAGGGAGATCGTGTAGGCGTCGTAGTCCTCGTCGCCGGCGTCGCCCCCGCGGGTGACGTTCTTGTAGAAGCCGTCGCGCTCCTTGTGCACGCCACCGATCTTCATGGCCAGCACGTCGTCGAGCAGGGGTATGTTCAGCTTCGCTTTGACGATGCGCTCGTTCTCGGTGCCCACCTGGGCCGCGGCGTCGAAGCCGAACTCGTTCATGCGCGGCTGGGCGCGCTTCACGACGATCGTGCCACCGGTGGTGTTCTTGCCGTACAGCACGCCCTGCGGACCCCGGTTGATCTCGATCTGCTCGATGTCGAAGGTATCGATGAGCTGACCGGTGTTGGTGCCCTGGTAGATGCCGTCGATGATCACGCCCACCGCCGGCGGCTGGTTGTTTTCGGCGTCGGCGTAGCCGAGACCGCGGATGAAGATCGCGCCCTGTCCCGGTGCCGCGGTCACCATGCCGATGCGCACGTTCGGCGCCATCGCGTCCAGGTCACGCAGCGTGCGCGGCGAGATCCGCTCGATGTCCTCCTGCTGGTAGGCCGTAACCGATACGGGAACGTCCTGTATCGATTCCGCGCGCCGCTGGGAGGTCACGATGATCTCCTCGATGATGCCCGACGTGTCGCGCTCGGCGGCGAACGTCGGCGCGGACACAAGGGAACCGGCGATGATGAGTATCAGACTGCTGGCGGAAGCCAGCGCGCGGCTGACCGCGCCGAACGAACTGCGTGGAACTTGCATGCGAGATCTCCCCGGGTGGTGCGCCACCCCTCTCTCCAGACGTTGATTTGAGCCTGCACCGCAGAAGTCCGGGCCAGCGGACACAGACAGGGTCGAACCGGTCCTCTCCAAAAAAAGCCGGAATGACGGTTTCTTTTAGTCCATGATCCGGTTGCAGTCAATGCTCGCATCAGGGAGGTAGAACATGACCAGAAACGTCGTCGTCCCGGAGGCGGACCGCGTCGCCTACGAGCGCTTCCATTTCGCCCAGGGCGTACGTCACGGCGACCTGCTGATCTGCTCCGGGCAGATTGGCGTGGACTCGAACGGCAGCGCACCCGAGGCCGCCGAGGAGGAGTTCCGTCTGGCCTGGCGCGCCGTCGGCCGCGTGTTGGTGGAAGCCGGTATGGGATTCGAGAACGTACTCGAGTACACGACGTTTCACGTCGGCCTGGCGCAGCATCTGCGCGCGTTCATGTCCGTCCGCGACGAGTTCCTCGAGGCGCCGTGGCCCGCCTGGACCGCCATCGGCGTCAGCGAACTCGCGGTGCCCGGCGCCCGGGTCGAGATCCGCGTCACCGCCGCGGCGCCCGCGGGCTGAAGCCGTTGCGGCGGACTCGACCGGATCGGGGCGGGCCGTGGAAGCCGTGTGAAACGCGGCGATGTGGCGAATCACGGTCGGTTGACGTCCGTCGCGGGAACATTGTCTGCCATTCACGTGCAACGACTTCAAAAGCCTGCACGAAGAGAACGCGTGAATGCTTCGCGCCACCATCGCCGAGTGACCCTCGGCATTCACCAGCGAAAGGAGACTATCGTGTCCGAGAAATTTGCATTCGAAAGGTCGATTCGGCGCCGGGTGCTGCTGAAGGGTGCTCTCGCCGGCAGCGCGGCACTTCTGGCGCGAGGCAGCTTTGCCGCCTCCGGAGACCCCAAGCTGTCCGTGGACGACCCTCAGGCTCAGGCGCTCGGCTACGTCGAGGACGCGGCTGCCGTCGACGTCACGAAGTGGCCGAAGAAGGCTGGCCCCGACGGCGATCAGCAGAACTGCATTTCCTGCGCGCTCTATCAGGCGGGCGCGGACGGCTGGGGCGGATGCGGGATATTTCCCGGCAAGCAGGTGGCCGGCGCCGGCTGGTGCAACGCCTGGGTCCCGAGAGGCTGAAGGCTGATGAACGGCACCGTCGATCGGAGCGAGATCGCCCGGTTCGATCAGCTGGCCGACACCTGGTGGGACCCAGGAGGCCCGATGTGGCCTCTGCATCGGCTCAACGATCTGCGCGTTCCGTTCATCGTTGACCAGCTCGCCGGGCTGAAAGCTGCGGACGCTGATCGGGCCGACCTGCGCGGGCTGAGCGTACTCGATATCGGGTGCGCGGCGGGGCTGCTGTCGGAGGCGATGGCGCGCCTGGGTGCCGACGTCACCGGCGTCGACCCGTCGGCGCGCAACATCGAGATTGCACGGCGCCATGCCGCGCGTGCGGGTCTCGCTATCCGCTACCTCAACGGCACGGCGGAAGACCTGGCCGGGAGCGCTTACGACGTGGTCCTCAATATGGAGGTGGTGGAGCACGTCGACGACCTTGCTGGCTTCGTCGCGCAGTGCTGCCGGCTGACCCGCCCGGGCGGGGTTCAGGTGCTCGCCACGATCAACCGCACGCCCCTGTCCTTCATCAGCGCCATTGTCGGCGCCGAATACGTGCTGCGCTGGCTGCCGCGGGGAACCCACCGTTGGCGCAGGTTCGTCAAGCCGACGGAACTCGAATCCCTCCTGCACAACGAGGACTGCGAGCTGATCGGACGCAGTGGGGTGGCGGTGAACCCGCTGACCAGGCTGTTCCGACTGACCCCGTTCGAGGGCATCAATTACATGCTGGCGGCGCGGCGCGGGCTCGACGCGCATCGTGGCTGAGCTGGCGCTACCGTCCATCGACACCGGCGAGCTGCCGCGCGGCATGCTCGGTGAGCTGCGTTCAGATCATGCAGGGGAAACCGGCGCCGTGGCCATCTACCAGGGCATGATGGCGGTTACCCGCGATGCCGCGGTCGGTGAATTCGCGCGTCGGCACATGCATGCGGAACGAGTACACCTGGCTGCGTTCGACGCTCTTCTGCCGCGCTCTGCGCGCAGTCGGCTGCTGCCGCTGTGGCGCCTGTCCGGCTGGCTGCTCGGTGCCGCCGGCGCTCTGGGCGGGCGCCGAGGCGCCTATCTCACCGTGGCGGCGGTGGAAGCCTTCGTGGTCGAACACTATCAGAATCAGATCGATGCGCTCGCTGGATACCCCCACCTCAGGGAACTGCGGAGTCTGCTCGAACGGTTTCAGGGCGACGAGGATCACCATCGCGATGACGCGTTGGCGCTCTATGGCGGTGGTCAGCCCGGTTGGTCGGGACGCGCCTGGAGCGTCATCGTGGACGCGGGGTCGCGGGCAGCGGTGGCGGCCGCCCGGCGGCTCTAGGGAACCTCTGATCAAGTCTGCGCAGCGCAGCGTGTCATACCGGTCCTTTGGCAAAACGCGCTTCGCCGGGAAGGGTGGTTCCCTTTCCAAGAAGCGCAACGCTGTCCAAAGAGCCGGTATGGCATGCCCTTTGGGAGCCTGTCGAGTCCGCCATGGCCGCGTTGCAGCCCTTGGCAAGGGAACCACCCTTCCCGGCGGGCTGCGCCTTGCCCTGACGGACGCGACAGGCTCTGCGTTGCGCAGGCTTGATCAGAGGTTCCCTAGTATCCGCAGTCGGAGAGTGGCGGCGTGGATCCACTGACCCAGGGAGCGCTCGGCAGCGCGGCCGCGTCCTCCGTCGCTCCCGTCGAGGCGCGCTGGCACGCGGCGGCCCTAGGCTGGCTTGCCGGCATGACGGCCGATCTCGACGTGCTGATCCGTTCCCCGTCCGATCCGCTGCTGTTCCTCGAGTACCACCGTCAGTTCACCCACGCGCTGGTGTTCGTGCCCGTCGGCGCGCTCGTCTGCGCGCTGGCCGCCCACTTCGTCGTGCGCCGCCGGCTGCGCTTCCGGGCCACCTATCTGTTCTGTCTGCTCGGCTACGCGACTCACGGTCTGCTGGACGCCTGCACGTCGTACGGAACGCAGCTGTTCTGGCCTTTCTCCGACGTGCGGGTGGCGTGGAACGTCGTCTCGGTGGTCGATCCGCTGTTCACTCTGCCGCTGCTGGCGCTGCTCGTGGCGGGGCTGTTCACGGCACGGCCCTGGCTGGCACGCGGCGCCCTGATCTGGGCGCTCGCCTACCTGAGCCTCGGGGCGCTGCAGCAGGCGCGCGCCCGTTCCGCTGGCTTCGAGCTCGCTGACGCACGCGGTCATGCGCCGCAGACGCTGCTCGTGAAACCGTCGTTCGGCAATCTGCTCGTGTGGAAGACCGTGTACGCCTTCGAGGGCCGGTTCTACGTCGATGCGGTCAGGATTGCCGGATCCCGCAGCTATTTCGCCGGAGAACGGATCGCGGTGCTGGAGGTGACCGGGCAGTTGCCGTGGCTGGAGCCCGGCAGCCGGCAGTGGTACGACCTGGAGCGCTTTCGCAGGTTTTCTGCAGGGTTTCTCGCGCTCGATCCTCGGGTTTCGGCCCGGGTCATCGACGTGCGTTACTCCATGGTACCGAACCGCATCGATGCGCTGTGGGGCATACAGCTCGACCCGCAGCATCCGGACGCGCCGGCGCGCTTCGTGACGGATCGGCGCAGCAGCAGCGACGAGCGCGCCGCCCTGCTGCGCTTGTTCGAGGCGTCCGGTAGCGGCCTGTCGGAGGCGCTGGATCAGGTGCCCTGATGCCGCTGGTGGCCCGCTCGTCGCGGGGCAGGACGCAGAAGTCGTGTCCGGTTCAGCAGATCGCCCCGGCGGTTCAGAACTGGTAACCGATCGTCAGCGAGTGCTCGAAGTCGGTGCTGTCGGTGTCCGCCGGCGGCGAGTTGTCCCAGTCTATGGCGGTCTGAATCCGCGCGATGATCCGCTCCGAAACGTTCATCCGCAGACCGGTACGCGAGCGTACGGTCAGTTCCTTGGTGTCTTCAAGACCGAGTAGCCCTTCGTTGTAGTGGTAGAACGACAGCCCGTCCCACAGCCGCTGGTCGTAGTTGAGAGCCCAGCGCGAGCCGACGAAGCTGTCGTCCGCGGCGACGATGTAGTTTTCGTCGATGTAGGACGGACCGAATTCGACCGAGAGCGAGCGGGTATCCGTTTCGTAGAACTGAAAGCCCATGCCGGCCGCGATCGCCGAGCGCAGCTCCAGGTCAGCGAAGTCGTCGTTCTCGAACGTGGCGCTGTTGAACCAGTACCACCTGTCCGAGACGAAGTGGTCGTACTTCACCAGACTGTTCCAGTTCTGTTTGACGAGGACGTTCTCCGACTCCTCCTTGTTGTACTCGCCGCCGAGCGTGTAGCGGTTGCGCTTGGTTCTGGTCACCAGTTGGCCGTCGAGGTGCAGATTCTCCGACGAGGTGTTGCCGCTGGACAGAGTCACGCCGACATTGGCCTGGGCGCTGACCTTCACCGCCAGTTCCCGGCGCTGCAGGGTCAACGGGTCCTCGCGGTAGACAGCGCTGATGCGGCCGAGCGGTATCGGGCGCTGGCCTGCCGCTTCGACGTTCACCACCGGAGTGCCGGCTTCCGGCGTGCTCACGGTACCGGTCAGGTACGCGCCATCGTCGAGCTGCACGGTGACCGGCGCGCTGGTCTGAATGCCGACGATGGTGCTGCGGGGAACGCTGAGAGCACCGGCGAAGGTATTGCTGAGCGTCGCCTGGGTGGCGTCGATCTGCTCGATCGTGCCAACGATCCGGCTGCCATCCGCCAGTTCGAGGACATCGGCCTGTAACCCGGTGCCGGCGAACGTCATAATGCAGGCGAGCAAGCCGATTCGTAGTAAGCGCGTCATCTGGACAACCTCTCGTGCGGCGAAAGCCGCGCATTGTAGGGGGCCGGGCGCAGGTTGCAACGCACCAGCAGTGACCCATCGACAGGAGCCGCAGATGATCGTCGAGCAGATCTGGACCGCAAACGCCTACCGCAACTTCAACTACCTGATCGCCTGCCCGGAAACCGGCGAGGCCATGGCGGTGGACCCCCTGGACCACCGGAAGTGTCTCGGCCGTGCCCGGGAGCGCGGCTGGGACATCACCCAGGTTCTCAACACCCACGAGCACGGCGATCATACCGGTGGCAACGGCCCGATCATCGAGGCGACCGGGGCGAAGCTGCTGGCGCATCACAACGCGGCCGGTCGTATTCAGGGCGTGGACAGAGGTCTGTCCGCGGGTGACACGATTCGGGTCGGACGCACGGTGGAGCTGCTTGCCCTGGACACCCCTGGACACACCATGTGTCACGTCTGCATCCTGTCGAAGACAGATGCTCCGGCGCTGATCTCCGGTGATACGCTGTTCAACGCCGGTGCCGGTAACTGCCACAACGGCGGGCACCCCAACGAACTCTACGAGACCTTTGCTTCCCAGCTCGCCCGGCTGCCCGACGACACCCGCATCTATCCCGGTCACGACTACATCACCAACAACCTCAGGTTCACCCTCGATCGCGAGCCGGACAACGCGAAGGCGGCGGCGCTGCTGGCGGAGCTGGAAGCCGACCACGATCCGGCGAACGCTCTGGTCACGACCCTGGGTCTGGAGAAAGAGGTGAATACGTTCTTCCGGCTGAGCAGCCCGGCGGTGATCGCACGGCTGCGCGAGGCGTTCCCGGACCTGCCGGACGAGCCTTCACCGAAGGAGGTGTTTCTGCGGCTGCGCGAGCTGCGCAACAGCTGGTAGTCGGATCAGAATGCGCGGCCTTCGAGGGGGCCGATGACGATCCAGTCGACGAGGAAGCTGACCAGAGCGAGGACGATCACGACGCTCATGATCACCGCGAGCAGACGCCAGCCGCGGAAGCGTTTTTCGCGGGCCTGGATGGTTGGGTCGTTCTGATCGCTGGTCATCGGGCGATGATTCCAGAAGGGGTTGTGTAAGCCAAGGCCGGTGATCGGGGGCGCGATAAAGGCCGGGCGCTGCCGAGCGCGTGCCCGGAGAGATCGACTCGCGCCGCGGGAGCGGCGGACGGCCCCGCAGAGGGGGCGTTTTCCATGGCGCGCCCGGAGAGATTCGAACTCCCGACCTTGCGGTTCGTAGCCGCACGCTCTATCCAACTGAGCTACGGGCGCGTGAAGGGCCGGTATTATCTGGAAGGGTCCCGGACGCGTCAAGGAAACCCGGGGATGTATACTGCGAACCATGACGAGCGACCTTCTCACCCAGGGCCTCGAGCTCATGGTCGTGGGCATGGGCACCGTGTTCGCCTTCCTGACGCTGCTGGTCTTTGCGACCGCCACCATGAGCCGGCTGATTCAGCGCTGGCAGGGAGCCGATGACGACATGCCCGCGCCGGGGGCAGACCGCGCGGCCGAGGTCGCCGCCATCGCAGCCGCCATCGCGCTGCACCGTCGGCGCAGGTGACGGGCGCACTCCGTGGATGAGGAACTCAGTTCATGACTGACGCTCAGGCCGACCGGGCGCCCCTCGGCATTACCGAGCTCGTGCTGCGCGATGCCCATCAGAGCCTGCTGGCCACGCGGATGCGCATCGACGACATGCTGCCCGCGGCCGAAATGCTGGATCGGGTCGGGTTCTGGTCCATGGAGTCCTGGGGCGGCGCGACCTTCGACGCCTGCATCCGCTATCTCGGCGAGGATCCCTGGGAACGCATCCGGCGCCTCAAGGCCGCCATGCCGAACACACCGCAGCAGATGCTGTTCCGCGGTCAGAACATCCTCGGCTACCGCCACTACGCAGACGACGTGGTGCGCAAGTTCGTCGAGCGGGCGGCGACCAGCGGCGTGGACGTGTTCCGCATCTTCGATGCCATGAACGACGTACGCAATCTCAGGACCGCCGTCGAAGCCACCCTGGCGGTGGAGAAGCACGCCCAGGGCACCATTTCCTACACCGTCAGTCCGGTTCACACGGTCGACCTGTGGGTGGACCTGGCGCGCCGCATCGAAGACCTGGGCGCGCACTCGATCTGCATCAAGGACATGGCCGGCCTGCTGCGCCCGTACACGGCCTTCGAACTGGTGAGCCGGCTCAAGGAGACCCTCGCTATCCCGGTGCACATGCAGTGTCACGCCACCACGGGGCTGTCCACGGCGACCTATCTGAAGGCCATAGAAGCCGGCATCGACAACGTCGACACCGCGGTGTCGTCCATGAGCATGACCTACGGTCACTCGGCCACCGAATCGCTGGTGGCGATCCTCGAGGGCACGGACCGGGATACCGGACTCGACATCCACCTGCTCGAGCAGATCGCCGCCTACTTCCGTCAGGTGCGCAAGAAGTACGCGCGCTTCGAAGGATCGCTGCGCGGTGTCGACTCGCGGATTCTGGTCGCGCAGGTGCCAGGCGGCATGCTCACCAATCTGGAAAACCAGCTGCGCGAGCAGAAGGCCAGCGACCGGCTCGACGAGGTGCTGGAGGAAATTCCCCGCGTGCGTGAAGACCTGGGCTTCATCCCTCTGGTCACGCCCACGTCGCAGATCGTCGGTACCCAGGCGGTGATCAACGTGCTCACGGGGGAACGCTACAAGAGCGTGACCCGCGAGACCGAGGGCGTGCTCAAGGGTGAATACGGTGCTACGCCGGCGCCACTCAATCGGGATCTGCAGGATCGGATTCTGGAAGGAGGGCAACCGATCACCTGCCGTCCGGCTGACCTTCTCGAGCCGGAGCTCGATGCGCTGTCCGCGGAGCTGAACCGGCTGGCGAAGGAGAAGGGCATCGAACTCGCCGCTGCCAGAGTCGACGACGTGCTGACCTACGCGCTGTTTCCCCAGGTCGGGCTCAAGTTCCTCGAGCATCGCAACGACCCCACTGCGTTCGAGCCGGCGCCGGACGCCGAATCGGCGCCGGCAACCGGACGGCCCTCGGACAGCGGCGCTGCCGCGCCCGGGGGTGCCGTCGCCTACGACGTGAAGGTCAACGGCAAAGCCTATCGGGTCGAGGTGGCGGAATCCGGCGCGGTCACGGATGCGCAGCCGGCGCAACCCGGCGCGACGGCCGCCGGGGGCGGCGACGCGGAGGTGGTCGGCGCCGGGCTCGGCGGCACCGTGGTCAAGGTGCTGGTGGCGGCCGGTGATCGAGTCTCCTCGGGCCAGCCGCTGGTGGTGGTCGAGGCGATGAAGATGGAGACCGAGATCAGCGCGCCCCGGGATGGGGCCGTGACCGACGTGCACGTCGCCGCCGGGGATGCCGTCGCTACCGGCGATCCGCTGGTTTCCCTCGGGTGATGCGGCCGGCGTCCAGCTGAATGGAGCTGTTTGGCGAGCTCTGGGCTTCGTCGGGCATGTACCAGATGACCTGGGGTCAGCTCGCCATGATCGGCGTCTGCCTGCTGCTGCTCTACCTCGCCATCGTCCGCAGGTTCGAACCGCTGCTGCTGGTCACCATCGGCTTCGGCGGCATCCTCAGCAACATTCCCGGCGTGGAAATCGCCACCGGCAACGGTCTGCTGCACCTGGCCTACGTGGTCGGCATTGAGTCCGGTGCCTTTCCGCTGATCATCTTCATGGGGGTGGGCGCGCTGACGGACTTCGGTCCGCTGCTGGCGAATCCGAAGACGCTGTTCCTCGGGGCGGCGGCGCAGTTCGGAATCTTTGCCACGCTGCTCGGTGCGCTCGGTCTGAGCGCGCTCGGCGTCTTCGATTTCAGCGTTCGCGAGGCCGCCGCCATCGGCATCATCGGTGGCGCCGACGGGCCCACGGCGATCTACGTTGCCGGCAAGCTGGCGCCGGATCTGCTCGGCGCCATTGCCGTGGCCGCGTACTCCTACATGGCGCTGGTGCCCCTGATCCAGCCGCCGATCATGCGCCTGCTCACCACGGCCGAAGAGCGTGCCATCGAGATGCGTCAGCTGCGGGTGGTGTCGCGCACCGAACGGGTGCTGTTTCCGCTCCTGCTGCTGCTGCTGGTCGCGCTCATGCTGCCTTCCGCCGCGCCGCTGCTCGGCATGTTCTGTTTCGGCAATCTCATGCGCGAATGCGGGGTCGTGGATCGGCTCTCCGAAACCACCCAGACCTCGTTGATCAACATCGTCACCATCTTCCTCGGGCTGGCAGTAGGGTCGAAGCTCGCGGCAGGTCAGTTCCTGGTGCCGAGCACCCTCGGCATTCTGCTACTGGGCATGGTCGCGTTCGCCATCGGCACGGCCAGCGGGGTGCTCATGGGCAGGTTGATGAACCTGCTGACCCGGGAACCGATCAACCCGCTCATCGGCGCCGCGGGCGTGTCGGCGGTGCCCATGGCCTCGCGGGTGGCGAACCGGGTCGGTCTGGAGGCCAATCCCCACAACTATCTGCTCATGCACGCCATGGGTCCCAACGTGGCCGGGGTGATCGGTTCCGCCGTGGCTGCCGGGGTGATGATTCTGTTTGCCGGACCCTAGGTTCCCTGGTGGCCGGGATCGGCTCAAGGCGTATCCGCCCGGGTCAACGACAGGCGGCGGGCTGGTACACTCGCGCTCCTGAGGCCTCGTAGTTCAACGGATAGAACGGCCGCCTCCTAAGCGGCAAATCCAGGTTCGATTCCTGGCGGGGCTACCAAGTGGCAGATAAAATCAATGGGTTGGGATCACTTCTTACAAGTTCCAACATTGGTTCCCTCGTAAAACCACTGTCTCAAGACAACCTGTCTCGGCCAGAAGCGGGGCAGGCACGTTTGGGGGCAGAGCGGTAGGCAGGCGGCAATGGGCTGCGGCTAACGCCGGCCTCTCTAAGCTCCACTGCCTACGACATCGGTATGCCCAGCTTCGATACCAGGAACTCAGTGGATGGAAGGCGCCGGCGGTGGGCGGCCCGAACTTGAGGATGTTGAGCCGAGACCAACGAGAACCGATCGAAACGCGGGCCTCAGAATTCGGCTCAGGCGCCCGCAGCGACTAGGGGAAATCGTGGCAGGCCCTTATTCAGTCTGGGAAAGTACCCATGGTGGGCGGCGGGTAGAGGTCGTAGGGTAGGCGAATCAACCAAGGGATGCTGCGTGCCATGGTGGACGCTACAACAGTCTTCGTCGTGCTGGATCCGACCTCCATGGAGCAGGCCACGTTGCAGTGGGGCGAAGAGGTCGTCCGAGCGTTCAAGGTTCATCGCTCCATAGATGCGACGCTGCATGTCTATTGCTGCATCAATCCGGCTTCGGTGGCGGTGGTTCCGGGCGAGAACGGCCCGGAGGAAACCCGGAAGCGCACGCGCGCGTGGCTGGAGCGTCTGGTGGTGCAGACGCGTGCTGAAGGCATTACCGTGGTGACCGAAGTCGAGTGGAACGACGAATGGCGCCAGGCCATCGTCGCGGCGGCCGCCCGACAGAAAAGCGCTCTGGTGGTCAAGAGCATGACCCAGCACTCGCGCATGGGGCGGTTGCTGCGGGAGACGTCGGACTGGACCCTCATTCGCGAATGCGAATGTCCGATTCTACTGTTGAAGACGGGGCGGCCGTTCAACATCGAAAGGATCCTGGTCGCCGTCAAGCACAGCCCTGGCGATGACGCCTACGAGAAAGCCAACGACGACATCCTGTCGGCTGCGCGCCGGGTGGCGGCGGACTTCGGGGCTAGCCTGCATGCAGTGACCTGCTACGACCGCGACATGCATCCGGACCGGCAGCACTTCGCCGATCGCTGCGGACTGAAGCGCAACCAGGTGTCGGCTGCCACCGGCACGCCGGAGCGGATCATCGCCGAAACCGCCGTCCAGCAGAGCAGCGATCTGCTCGTCATCGCGCGCGTGGCCAGGCCCGACTCGCCGCGCCTGGTCGGGAGTACAGCGCAGAAGGTGATCGACCAGATTGACACGGAGGTGCTCGTTCTGCCGGTGAGCTGAGGGCTCCGGCGTGATGGAGTCGTCGCGTACCGTGGCGAGCAGCAAAATCGCGGCATTGCGGGCGCGGTAACGCAGTGTCTGCCGAGGAACAATCGTGACGTATCGGTCGATAGCCCCCGAAGCCTTCGTTACCCACGAAGTCTTCAATCAACCGCCGCCGCTCGAAGACTTCAACCGGTACACCAGCGATGCGGCGCTTCAGGCGGCAGTGGAGCGGGAAGGCGGCGGCTCGGCGCGGGATTCACTCGCCGAGTTCGGCATGCTCACCGGCTCCGCCGACGTGATGGATCTCGGCCGCGAGGCCAATAATCATGTGCCGGTGCTGATAGCATTCGATCGCTTCGGCCAGCGCGCGGATCGGGTTGACTATCATCCCGCCTATCATCGCCTCATGGCACTATCCGTTGGTCAGGGCCTGCACGCTTCGCCCTGGGATCATCTCTCTGAGAGGCCCGATGCGACTCCCACGCCTGGCGCGGTGGTAGCGCGGCTGGCGGGTACCTATATGATGACGCAGGTGGAAGCCGGGCATGGCTGTCCCATCACCATGACCAATGCCGCGGTGCCGACCCTGCGGATCCAGCCATCGCTGGCGCAGAAGTGGCTTCCTCGCATTCTCTCCCGCGAGTACGACCAGCGCTTTCTGCCCGCCGAGCACAAGCGCGGTGTGACCCTGGGTATGGGTATGACCGAGAAGCAGGGTGGAACCGACGTGCGTGCCAACACGACGCGGGCCGAACCGGTCGGCAGCGGCGGCGCCGGCGGCGAATACCGAATCACCGGTCACAAGTGGTTTCTCTCGGCCCCGATGTGCGACGCGTTCCTGGTGCTCGCCCAGGCACCACAGGGCATGGCCTGCTTTCTCATGCCGCGGTTCACGCCGGACGGCGAGCTCAACGCCATACGCATACAGCGCCTGAAGGACAAGGTCGGCAACCGCTCCAACGCTTCGTCGGAAGTGGAGTTTCACGCGGCAGCCGGCTGGCTGATCGGTGAAGAAGCCCGTGGTGTGCGCAACATCATCGAGATGGCTACCTACACGCGGCTCGATTGCGCGGTGGCGACGGCGGGCATGATGCGGGCCATCGTGGCCGAAGCGCTACATCACTGTGCTCACCGCACGGTGTTTCAGAAGCACTTGATCGATCAGCCGCTGATGGCCAACGTGCTGGCCGATCTGGTTATCGAAACGGAAGCCGCCACGGCTCTCGGCTTTCGAGTGGCGCGCAGCTTCGATCGCGCTCACGACAATGCCGACGAAGCAGCATTCCGCCGTATCATGACGCCCGTCGCCAAGTACTGGGTATGCAAGCGGGCTCCGAACCTGGCGTATGAGGCGATGGAATGTCTGGGCGGTAACGGCTATGTAGAGGAAGCAATTGCCGGGCGCATCTATCGGGAAATGCCTGTGAATGCCATCTGGGAGGGCTCGGGCAACGTGATGTGTCTCGACGTGCTGCGGGTCCTGCAGCGTGAGCCGGCTGCCATGGACGTGGTGTTGGCGGAGCTGGAGCTCGCGGCCGGTACCGATGCCCACTACGACCGCTCGTTGCAGGCGTTTCGCGCTGAGCTGGCGGACGGCCAATCTCTGGAAGCGCGCGCCCGGTGGCTGGTGGAGTGGCTGGCCAAGCTGGCGTCGGCTTCACTGCTGCTGCGTGACGCGCCGGCGGCGGTTGGCGACGCCTACTGTGCTTCCCGCCTCGGCAGCGACACCGGGGATGCCTTCGGAACGCTGCCCGTGGGCGCGGACACCCGAGCCATCCTTGCGCGGGCCCGCCCCGCCTAGGTTCCCTAACCAGCGGCTGACAGACTGGCCGCAGGATCTGGGCCCGCGCGCCCGCCAGAGAGCGCGAATAACGGTCGTCCCGGCTCGGAACAAATGTCCCTTGTACACGCATCCGCACAGGCAGGTGACCTTGCGATCCGTCGCGCATGGACCGGGCTGGACTAGGTGGTTGTCCGTATTGAGCGGCCGCTGCTAAAGAAGTGTCCTAAATACCTGTTACAACAAGCACGAGGGGAGACTCATGAATGACCGAAACGATGATCAGGATGAACCCGGCATACCGACGATGCAGCGAATTCTGGACAACCCGTTCATTCTTCTGTTCATCGGCATCGCCATACCGACCCTGACGTACATCGTGTGGGGAATCATGGAGCTGGTTTCCCTGCCCATCGCCGACTGAAGGGATTCACCGAGGTCCAGGAGGACTCCTATGACCAGCTTGTCACCACCGCCCAGAAAAATCTGGTGGAATGAAACCATCGACAGAAGTGAATTGATCTGGATCACCGTGGTCGTGATCTGGGGCATCGTGCTCACCTTGATGATGCCATTCTGGCACCTCTACGGCGACCAGAACCTCTCCAGCGAAGCCTACAGATCCACTCCCAGTAACTACATGGCCAAGGCGCAGGCCGTCGTCGAGCAGTACAGCGTGCGCACCGAAGGCAAGATGAACACGCCGGTGGTCAAACCACCGGTTGGCGAGGACATCTACCTGGTGGCCCGATTGTGGAGCTGGTGGCCGATCTTCGAACTGGAGGTCGGAAAGAGCTATCGGCTGCACATCATGTCCATGGACTGGCAGCACGGCTTCTCTCTGCAGCCGGCGAACATCAATGTCCAGGTGCTGCCCGGCTACGACATGGTCATGACGGTCACGCCGAACCGCACCGGCGAGCACAGCATCGTCTGCAACGAATACTGCGGCATCCTGCACCACACCATGGTCGGCAAGATCTACGTGGTCGAGGGGGAAACATCATCATGAGTGACGTAACTTATCCCGGCGCGTCCGCTGCAGGCAGCTCCACAGCTGTTGCCAGCAAGGCGCTGTACCGAATCTGCGCTGATACCGGGCTGAAGATCGACCGGCAGGCGGAACTGCAGATGAAAGCCCATGCCGTCGCGGCCGTCGTGTTCCTGCTCGTGGGCGGCATCATGGGAATCGGTGTGGGGCTGACGCGGTGGCCGGATGTCCACCTGCTCGACGCCAGCATGTTCTACCAGGTATTGACGGCGCACGGCATAAACGTGCTGATCTACTGGATCATCTTCTTCGAGATGGCGGCGCTGATCTTCACCTCATCAGTGGTCCTCGGTGCACGCTGGGCGACCCCGCGCCTCGGCTGGGCAGCGTTCGCTCTGATGATCAGCGGCGCGTTGCTGAACAACTATGCCGTCCTGGTGCAGGGCAATTCCAGCGTCATGATGACGTCTTACGTGCCCATGCCAGCCGGCACGTTCTTCTATCTCGGTCTCATACTGTTCGCTGTCGGCGCATTGATCATCTGCTTTCAGTTCCTCGGAACGTTGATCATCGCCAAGAGCGAGCGCACCTACGAGGGATCCGTACCGCTGGTGACGTTCGGGGGGCTCACGGCCTGCATCATCGCCATCTTCACGATCGCTTCCGGCGCGATCATTCTGGTCCCTACTCTGCTGTGGAACCTGGGGCTCGTCAGCAACATCGATGCCGGCGTCTACCGCCTTATCTGGTGGGCGTTCGGTCATTCGTCCCAGCAGATCAACGTGACCGTGCACGTAACCATCTGGTATGCCATTGCCGCCATTGTATTCGGTGCCAAGCCTTTATCAGAGAAAGTCAGCCGGTTCGCCTTTCTGCTGTATATCGCCGTCCTGCAGATCGCCAGCGCCCACCACCTGCTCGTGGATCCAGGGCTGAGCTCGGAGTGGCGGATCTTCAATACGAGCTATGCCATGTATCTGGCCGTGATGGCCAGCATGGTCCACGGACTCACGGTCCCCGGCTCCATAGAAGCTGCCCAGCGGGCTCACGGCTTCAATTCCGGCTTCTTTCAGTGGCTGCGCAAGGCACCCTGGGGCAACCCGGTGTTCTCGGGCATGTTCATATCTCTGGTGGGCTTCGGCGTCCTGGGCGGCATCACCGGGGTGGTCATGGGCGCCGAACAGATCAATCTGATCGTTCACAACACCTTGTACGTACCAGGGCACTTCCACGGCACGGTGGTGGTGGGTAGCACTCTGGCATTCATGGCCTTTTCCTACTGGCTGGTCCCGCTCTTGTTCCGCCGCGAGCTGGTGATGAAGAAAGTGGCTGCCTGGCAACCCTATGTGTTCGGGCTGGGTATGACGGGGGTATCCCTGTTTCTCATGGGCGCAGGAACACTGGGCGTGCCGCGACGCCATTGGGACATTCTGTTCAGCGGCGCGGAGAACGGCTACGAATGGTCTGCTGCGGCCCTGACCATGATGAGCCTCAATGGCATGTCTGTGCTTCTGGCCGCGCTGGGCGGGGGTATGTTCATCGCCGTGATCGTTGGCACGGTCCTGGCCGGGCGAAAGGTCGGCGAGGATCAGAAAATGCCCGAAATCGCTCTGGCAGAGCCACCGTCGGAGAAGTCATACAGCGGCATCGGCGTGGGCGGAGTCATCATACCCGGCACGTTGTCCATGCTGTTCGTCTTCTTTGCCGTGTTTGCCTTGTACTACTTCATCAACTGGAAATATCTGGCCGAGACCTGGGGGCTGAGCTGATGCTCCGTGGCGCCGCCTGTCTGCTGTGCCTGCTGTGCTTGATGGCCCCGGCGGCGGCGGGTGCTCTCGCCGAGGCCCGGGCCATTCGTACCCAGGGCGGCTTCGACCGCACTCAAGCCCTGGCGATCAGCCAGGGCGCGCTGGGAAGGCACCTGGGGGATCACGAACTGCTGGCATCGGACGGCAGGCCGGTGGCGCTGGGGCAATTCGCCGGCAAGCCTCTGGTGATCAGCATGATCTTCACCAGTTGTGCGCACATCTGCCCCGCCACTACCCAGAACCTGCGCGAGGGTGTCGCCGAGGCGCGCCGCAATTTCGGCCGGGACAGCTTCAGCGTGGTCACAATAGGGTTCGATGCGCCGCGAGATACCATGGAGGCCATGCGCGAGTTCGCTCGGCGGCAGGGGATCGATGAGCCCAACTGGTACTTCCTGGCGGCAGACCAGCCCACCATCGATGCCATTGCCCAGGATCTTGGATTCATCTACTTTCCCAGCGGCGGCGGCTTCGATCATCTCATTCAGTCCACCATCGTCGATCGCAATGGCAGCATCTATCGTCAGGTGTACGGCATCGACTTCGCGCTGGCTCATCTGCTGGAGCCTCTCAAGGAGCTGATCTACGCGCTCGAGCCGGAGCAGTCACTGTATCAATCGCTGACGAACCGCATTCGCCTGTTCTGCACCGTCTATGATCCGGCTTCCGACAGCTATCGATTCAGCTACGCCATCTTCGTGGGCCTGGTCATCGGGTTGGTGCTGGGGGCCGTGGCGGTCTATCTGCTCGGACGGGAATGGGCGCGCAACCACCGTAGCAACGCTCCAGCAACACGGCGGAGCAATGCATGATTCGAGCTTTCGAACGATTGACACGGCAAGGCTGGCTGCGCCTCGACCGGGGTCTCGATCGGCTGTTCACTGAGCCCTACAACCCTCTGTATCAGCTCGGCGCCCTGAGCTTTCTGTACTTCTGGATTGTCGCGGTGAGCGGCGTTTATCTGTTTGTGTTCTTCGACACCAGCGTTACCAAAGCCTATGTCTCTGTGGAGTATCTCACCCGGGAGCAGTGGTATGCCGGCGGGGTCATGCGCAGCCTTCATCGCTACGCCTCCGCTGCCATGGGGGTCACCGTGACCCTGCATCTGCTGCGGGAATTCTCCATGGGCCGATTCCGGGGTGCGCGCGCATTCTCGTGGATCAGCGGGGTGCCGCTGCTCTGGCTGCTTTTCGCATCAGCCATCGGCGGGTACATTCTGGTCTGGGATCAGCTCGCGCAATACTTGGCAACGGCCACCGCCGAGTGGCTGGATTGGCTGCCGGTCTTCGGAGAGCCAATCGCCCGCGCCTTCGTCAGCGACGCCACCATGAGCGACCGGCTGTTTTCGCTGCTGGTCTTCCTGCACATCGCCATTCCGTTGTTTCTTCTGGTCGGTATGTTCATCCACATCAAACGGCTCAAGTTGCCGCGTACCAGCGCCGGCAGAGTGGTCTCCGCGGCCACCTGTGCGGCCATAACCCTGGTGGCGCTGGTGCATCCTGCTACCAGCATGGCGCCCGCCGATCTCCAGACCGTACCGGCGCTTGTCCAGTTCGATTGGGTCTATCTGAACCAGTATCCGCTGCTCGACCGCTACGGTCCGGGAACGCTGTGGAGCATCGTCGGCGCAGTAACCTTGCTGCTCATCGTTCTGCCGCGGCTCTCACCCGCCCGAAGTGAGCAATTCGCCCCCGCGGTGGTGGACCCGGACAACTGTAACGGCTGCACCTGGTGCTTTCAGGATTGCCCCTTCGAGGCCATCGTGATGGTGCCCCATGATTACAAGAAAGGCATGCGGCAGGCGCAGGTCAACGGCGATCTGTGCACGGGATGCGGTATCTGCGCCGGCGCCTGCCCGTCGGCTACACCATTCCGGCACGTGGACGAACTGGTCTCCGGCATCGAGATTCCCGACTACCCGTTGCAGCGCCTGCGCGACGAGGCGAGCCAAGCACTGAGCCGACTCGATGGCGGCGAGGGCATCATGGTGTTCGGTTGCGATCATGGTGCCGACGTGACCCGGCTGGCCGATGGACAGGTCGCCACACTGCGTTTGCCCTGTACAGCCATCCTGCCGCCGTCGTTCGTGGACTATGTTGCCCGGCAACCGCAGGTTGCTGGCATTCTGGTTACCGGCTGCCACCCGGAAGCCTGTTACTACCGTTTGGGAAGTGAATGGGTCTCCCAGCGGCTCGCGGCGGAGCGAAGTCCTCATCTGCGCACGTCCGACGGCAGATCCAAGGTGGAGCAGGTCTGGGCGGGGCCGCTGGAAGGACAGAAACTCGAGGATGCGTTGGCGGCCTTAAGTATCCGGTCGCATGACATACGGCCCGACGGTGAAGGCGGTCACAACGCAAGCGAGATTGCATCCGCCCGCTCAGGGGAGGTGTCATGAACAGAGGGGGAATACTGCGGCTGCTGGCTCAAGCCGCGATTCTGCTCGGATTCATTGGCGCCGTGGCCATCCTCACGACCTCGCCCGCGTACCGCTACCGCGAGCCGGATGAAGCGATGGTCAAGCTCAGTCTGCTCCATGCGGGGGTTCGCCTTGGCGAGTGCCGCACTCGCAGCGACGCGGAAATGGCCGATCTGCCGCCCAACATGCGTGCCGCCCAGGAGTGTCCGCGAGAACGTTCGCCGCTGCTGCTGCAGCTCGATCTCGACGGCGTTCGACTCATCGACGCCACCCTGGAACCACAAGGCCTCCATGGTGACGGCCGTGCGGCGTTCTATCGACGCCTGAAAGTGCCCGCCGGAACGTTCAGCGTGGCCGTAAGGATGAGCGATGACGTGCGCAGTGAGGGCTTTGCCTACGAGCTCGCTCGTGACGTGGAACTCCACCCCGGGGACGTTCTGGTCATCGACTTCGATGCGCAGTCCGGCCGGTTCGTGTTGATCTGATGGTGGAATCAGCGATGAGTCGGCTGCTACATGGCACTTGGTCCCAGCAACCGCTGCATCACTTCGAACGTGACGATTGCCAGCACCAGGATGATGGCGAAGAAGATCAGCGAACGTTGCTCGAAAGGCTGACCACGGCGGGCCTCCAGGTACTTCAGCAGCGCGTCCGTGCCGAAATACAGAGCCGCGGCAACGATAGTGAACAGGACGATTTGCATGCAGTGTGCTGCTCGGCTGGGATCCAGCCGTACAGCATAGGCAAAGGGGCATCGGCATGACAGCCCGGACGGTCGGCGTCACGCCTTCCTGCCGGCACCCGGTTGCGCATCCGTTCCTGGCGCGGCTGGCAGCGGTGTTGGTTCTGCTCATCATTGCAACCAACGTATTGAGCGCCTATCTGCGGCTGGACGAAGCTGGATTGAGCTGCACACCCTGGCCCGATTGCTACGCGCAGCTCGCAGCGAGTAACCGGGAAATGGAATCGGCGCTGCCGGCGGCATTGGCACCCCATGAGCAGTTGAAGCAAGCACATCGTCTGCTGGCCGGCGCGCTGGTCCTGGTGGTTCTGGTTGTGCTGCACCAGCGCGCGCGCCTGGGCCTGCTGGGGAGCGAGGCAACTTTGCCCTTCGCCCTGGCCGCCGTAATGCTGGGGCTGGCCGTGGTGGGACCGGCCAGCTATCTGAAGACCATGCCGGCAATCGCCACCACGAATCTGCTGGGGGGGCTGCTGTTGCTCGCGCTGGCCTGGCGATTGCTGCTGGTGAGCCGCCGTCCGCGGCAAGTGGCCGTGGCCGACGGGGTTCGGCTCTTCGTCCTGGTCTCGCTGGTCGTCGTGGCTGCGCAATCTGCACTCGGTGCATGGACCAGCGCCAACTTTGCCGGCATAGCGTGCAATGGCGTGTTTGCGTGTGAGGAGCTGGCGGCCCCGGTGTCAGGGCTGGCTGCCTTCAACTACTTCCGCGAGCTGGAACTGGACGCCACTGGGCGGGTGCTCATGGGGCCGGAGGCATGGCTGATTCAGTACGTCCATCGGCTGGGAGCGTGTCTGACCGCTGCCGTGCTTGCCCTGCTCGCGGCGGGTCTGTGGCGCCAGGGGTTGCGTTCCCACGCAGTCATGGTCGGCGCGCTATTGGCACTGCAGATCGGCGTGGGCCTGGCGGCGGTTGCCGCCGGAATGCCGCTGTTCCTCGTTCTACTGCACAACCTGCTGGCCGCGGGCCTCGTCGTCGTGCTGGTGGACATCAACTATCGGGCAATCGGCCATGACTAAGCGGCATCGGCGCATGCTGTTGAGCGTGATCACCGGTCTGCTGGCGTTGGCCACGGTCAAACTGGTGATACCCGGAGCGCCCGAGCTTCCGCTTCTCGAGGACATCGGCGGCGCCCTGCAGGCGCCCAGCACCCGTGGCCGTGAGGTATCACTGGCGGATTTTCGGGGCAGGGTGGTGCTGCTCAACTTCGGCTTCACGAGTTGCCCGGACGTCTGTCCCACGGTCCTGGCGCGCATGCGCGCTCTGCTTCTGGACCTCGACGCCTTGAATGTGTCGGTGCAGCCGCTGTTCGTAACCATCGACCCGGAACGCGACCGGCTGCCGGCGCTGGATCGCTACCTGAGGCACTTTCACCCACGCCTGATTGGGCTGCGGCCAAAGCCGGATGAGCTGGAGCGAATCGCGGCGCGCTACCGGGCGGTTTACCAGCGCGAATCCATGCCGTCCGGGGTTGACTACGGGTTCGCCCACAGCTCGCACATCTATCTCATCGACCAGGAAGGCCGGGTTCGAGCCATGTTCGGCGCTGGGGCGCGACTTCCCGAGATGGTTGCTTCCGTGCGGCGGCTGGGTTCGTAGCAGTGTCGGGGAAACAGATTATGGCCAACATCACATACGACGCCTTGACGCCCACCCGGGAAGTCCCTGCTGACGCAGACACTCTGCGGTCGCCCCTGGGCTGGCTGTGGCTGTCCGTGTACTCACTGATTGGCGCAGGACTCATGTCGCTGCTGCTGGCGCTGGCGCGTACACCCCTGATCCAGAATGTGCTGGAGAATCCGGCGTTGTTCAAAGTGGCGCTGGTGGTTCACGTGGACCTATCCGCGCTGGTGTGGTTCTGTGCCTGTGCCAGCTTGCTGTGGAGTCTGCTGATCCCGGATCCGCGCGGTTTGTGGGGCCGGGGCGCGCTGGGCCTTTCAGTGATCGGCACCGCCATGTTGACGCTGGCGCCGTTCATCGGAGCACCGCTCCCCATCATGAACAACTACGTGCCGGTGCTGGAACAGAGCTGGTTTCTCGCCGCGCTCGGGCTGGTGGCGGCCGGCGTCTGCGTGGGGGCATGGCGCTATCTGGCTGCCTGTCGCGGAATGGGACTACTGCGCGCTATGGATGCCATGAGCTGCGTACGGTTGGCAATGGCGCTGGTCGCGGTGATGATGCTGTTGTCTGCTGGCTGTCTCGGATTGTCCTATGCATTCATGCCGGCAGGGCTCAGCGGCGAGATCTACTACGATCTGCTGTTCTGGGGCAGCGGCCATGTGCTGCAGGTGGCCTACACGCTCATGGCACTGGCCGCCTGGATCGTTCTGGTGCGCGGCCTCGATAAGCGCTACGCCCGGCAGTGGGGCTGGATCAGGTGGCTGCTGATCATTGCCGTGGTCCCCACGCTGATGGTGCCCTGGGCCTATCTGCCGGAACTGGATGCACGCGAGCACGTGCTGCGGTTCACGGAAATGATGCGCTGGGGCGGAGTGGCAGCCATACCGCTGGTGCTGCTGGCCTTCGCCGGTCTCCTTGCCAGCCGTAGCCATACCCCGGAAGGGGGCTGGCTGCGCGCCGCGGCGCTGTGTTCCCTGAGTCTGTTCGCAGTCGGCGGGATCATGGGATTTCTGATCCGCGGTTCCAACACCATGATTCCGGCTCACTACCACGGCTCTATAGTCGGCGTGACCCTGGCGCTCATGGGCCTGGTCTATTTCGTTCTACCGCGTCTCAGCCGACCCATCACGATGCCGCGGGCGGCGCTCTGGCAGCCCTACATCTATGCGTCCGGGCAACTCATGCATGTGACCGGGCTGGCCTGGTGCGGGGGTTATGGTGTACAGCGCAAGGTATCCGGGACCGCGCAGGGGCTGGATGGCATTGCGCAGACCGCAGGCATGGGACTGATGGGGCTGGGCGGCCTGGTCTCGGTGCTGGGCGGCATGCTGTTCCTGATCGTGGTGATCTCCGCGTTGCGGCCGCTGGTCAGCCGCACTTGGAATCTCCGCAGTTCAGAAACGTGAGTCAACCGTCGAGCAGCACGGTGGCCACGGTGTGCCGTTTGCTGCACGGTTTCGCGCCTGTTCGACGCAAAACAGTTCGTGGGATTTCTTCTATGCCCTGGGTGTCGTTTTCGCGCTGAAAATCGGATTGAGCGTGTCCGAAGCTGCGTTGCTCATGAGCGCCGTAGTGCTCGGCGGTCTGGCCTTCCAACTCCCCATAGGTGCGATGGCGGATCGGTATGACCGGCGCGTTGTCATGTCTGGCGCTTTGATGGCAGTCGGCACCGCCTGCAGCACGCTGGCGGGCTTCATCGCCTCAGAATTGCCGCTTGTCGCCCTGCTGATCGTGGCGCTGACATTCGGAGGTGCGGTCAGCAGTGTCTATCCGCTCTGCGTCGCACAGACCTTGCCGGCAGCGTCAGAAAGAGCCGCCGCCAGCAATCGCATTCAAGGCGCCGCCGAGCAATGCTGTCGGCAGCAGCACAGCCTGTGCAAGAGGGCCTCACGCTTTCCTGAGCCGTGCGCGTTCGATTCGCGCCCGAGCGCGCGACAGAATGAAACTGCGACGTACTCTGCGAAGTGATCCGCGGGGTCGAAAACGCTCGAGAATCCTTCCTCTATGGAGAGGAGCCTAGTCTCTAGATCCTCGATCGTGCACCGCTGGCCGTCTATTTCATCGGCGAGGGACAGCAACCGGTCCCAAATCAGTGTTCGGTTTGATGCTAAGCTCGTCACGGCTCGGACCACGCGTATGCTCGGACGTCTTTGACCTCGAGATTTCGATCTCGTCCGTTCGGGAGGGGCCAGGCAATCTGTTCCCCCACGCGAAGCCCGATTAGAGCGGCGCCGACCGGAGCCAGGATCGAAATCCGGCGCCGCGCAGCGTCTGCGTGTGCCGGATAGACCAGTTCCACGGTCGACTCTTCGCCAGTGTCCGTATCCCGGAACGTAACGATGGAGCCCATCGCTACCACGTCGGCAGGGAGTTCGGCGTCGGGTATGACCGTTGCAGCATCTAGCTCGTCGTACAGCAGCTCCACAGCCTCCTGTTCCGACTTGGTCACAAGGCTCAACAACCGGGCGTAGTCACGTTCGCACACTAGCACGGAGCGTGTCTGAGTCACGATTAGCACTCCTCGAAGAGTGAGAAGAAGGGTTTCTAGATGTCAGAAGAGTGGCGGCGGAGGCGAGCGTGTGCCTCAGCCGCCCAGACGAAGCAGGGCCGCGAGCGGACCCCGTTCTGGGCGCCGGTAGTAGTGACGCGGCGAGTTGCGAGCAATGCGAATAACACGCGTCGACCATACATCAGGCGGCGATATTGGGGAAGCTCTCGCAGGCGAACGGCCACATGTCACGGGCGTGGTTCGAATTCCCGTGGGGTTTAGCGATCGGGTTGGTTCGATCTAATGATTGCCAATAGCTAATCTATGACCACCTGACTGCCATCACAAACGCAGACCGCGTCGATCACACCGGCCCATTCCGCGGATACTCGGACCATTCTCTCCTTCGAGTGGCCGGCTGGCATGCGTAGCCCGGCAGACAGTCGATATGCCCTAGAAGTGGGAGGACCCAGGCAGTCAAGAGAACGAACTCGCGGTCCTCGATGTCGAGCAGATCTGCAAACAGCGCCTCGACATTGCCCGTCTCCGCTCGGCACTTCATGTGCTGTAACAGGCGATCCACAAAGGCGTCAATATCGTAGATCACGTCCTCAATAGGCGCGTTGACCCGTTCAGATTGGTGGTCTGCCAGGATAGCCGAGCGCGTTTCCTGCGGCGATCGCGAGTGTCGTCGCTAAGTTGGCTGAGCGCTCGATTGATGTGCTGATGTACGTCCGAGAGGACCTTGAGAACGTGGTAGACACTCTCGTAAGCGTACAGGCGCTCCATCACGATCCTTCCTGCAGCAGCATGCCCTCGATACGCGATATCGCGTTCCGAGGATTCAGTCCTTTAGGACAGAAAGCGACGCAATTCAGGACGGCGCGACAGCGAAAGACGCTGAACGGATCGTCAAGATCCGCAAGGCGCTCGCGAGAAGCCGTGTCTCTGCTGTCCGCCAGAAAGCGATAGCCCCAGAGCAGACCCGCTGGACCTACGTAGGTTTCCGGATTCCACCACCAAGAAGGGCACGCAGACGTGCAACAACCGCAAAGGACGCATTCGTATAGGCCATCAAGTCGCGCTCGCTCTTCCGGAGACTGCAGTCTTTCCTGCGATGGCGGGGGCTGATCATTGATGAGCCAGGGCTTGACGGATTTGTATTGCTCCCAGAACTGTTGCATGTCGACGACGAGGTCTCGGATCACCGGCATGCCTGGCAGCGGCCTTATGATCAAACTCTTGGAAGCGTTGATTTTCTGTCCGGAGGGAAGGCGGCCGCCTTGAAGCGCTGTTGAAACCCGAGTAATGCAAGCGAGGGCATTGGCTCCGTTGATGTTCATACCGTCGGATCCGCAGACCCCCTCGCGGCAACTGCGTCTGAAGGTCAGCGTCGGGTCCTGTTCCTTGAGTGCCTCGAGGACGTCGAGGACCATCAGGTCTCTCGATTGGGGCACTTCGAAGTCGTAGTCCTGTAGATACGGGACGCTGTCAGACTCGGGATTGTAGCGATAAACCGTCACTCGCATCGGCGCCTCCGATTCGAGCTGTGGCCAGAACTTAAGCCGGGCTGCGTCACTGCCAGGGGATCGCTTGCCGGAAACGTCGCCTCCAATGCTTCGTCCAGGGGTCGGTCGGCGTGCGCGGGATCATATTGCTCCCGACCAAGTCCAAGACGATGCTGATCGAGGCTCCCTGGCTTCGGTGGGTGATGGGACATGATGAGCTCTCGGCTAGATTGCGTTACTCCTGCATACTGTATGGCTTTTCAGATTGAATGTACCTCTGTATTGAATCGATATGCTCGTCCCCGGATAGCAACGAATAAGTCTTAGCGGGAGGTTGGAATGGGACTTTGATTTAAATAGCATGCGAAATGCATGTTAAGGAGGAAAGGCCGGGAATGCGATTAACTCGATATGCGGACTACAGCCTACGCGTGCTCACATATCTTGCGGTGAATCCCGAAGGTTTCGGTACGATTCAGGGGATTTCCGAGGCATACGGAATCTCGCGAAATCACCTCATGAAGGTTGTTCTGCAGCTCAGTCGTAAGGGCTACATCGAAACGACGCGGGGTAAAGGAGGCGGATTGACCCTGAGAATGCCGCCGGATCGAATCACTGTTGGCCAAGTGGTGCGAGATATGGAGCCGGATTTGGATCTTGTTGAGTGCTTCGGCGAGGGCGGTCAGTGCGTCATTTCGCCGGCCTGCAAATTGAAGACGGTGTTACGAGATGCGCTAGAGGCATTTCTGGACGTCCTTGACGAGTACACCGTATCCGATCTGGCGCGACCTCCAAGACCACTGGTCAGATTGCTATCGCTGGCTTAGCTGGATGTAGCGTGATCGCCGATGCGCGCATCCGGAAATATTCGCTCGAGACGTCAGACAGAGCACATAGCGCAAGATGATGATTTCCGCGAGTACGCGTCTCCTCCTTGTCTTCAACACGAACTCGAGGATCCCGCTCCAATGATCCCCGCTGATGTGGCTGCTCGTCTCAACCAATTGCTGGAGGGTGAACGCGCGGGTGCGATGGGAGTTCTCGATATGAACGCTGTGGTGGGGGAGGAGCTTCAGCGTGTGTTGGATGCGGTGGCCAAAGATGAGGCGAGGTTTTGCTCCATGCTGCGCCGACACCTCGTGCGTCATGGCTATGAGCCGAGCAGAGAGGTCGGTGTGTTCTACGAGAAGCCGACCAGGCGGCCCACACTTGAGGACAAACTTCGCTTACTCGATCGTGGTCAGTCTGCTGTCGTCCCGCCTGCGCAACTCAGCCATGAACGCTCCAATCTCTTACCAGGGTAGGGCAAGGGTGGTGGGCGACCTTGTGGGGCTTAGAAGGTCGAGCCAGCAGGTGCTCGTGGTTGTGGTTCCAGGCAGCCGGATTGTCGCCGGTGCGGTAGTCGCTCACCTTTGCCCGCCATCACGGCTTCCATGCGTTGGCGAACTCGACGTGCGGTCTCCGTCTTCGTCGTCCGGATCGGCTCCAACACGTTCGCGACAATGGGCTAGCTCTACCTGATCCACGGGTAGGCTGCCAATCATCGGCGTGGTACCCATCTCGAGGGAGCTGACCCAATCCCGCGCGTGGCGGTCGGCATGTTTTCCAGGACGCTTCAACCGCTTCACCTGGTAGGCGGCCAGGGCGGGAGCTTTCTTCGGCATGTGGGAATCGAACCTCGTTACCCAAACTCCCGGCTGTACAATGAATTGGCGAATGGTTCCAACCGCTGTTCCCCGCAAGTTTGTCGAGGAAGGGAAAATGACGCTCAACACGCAGTCAGGACCACGATGGTTCCAACACACACCCTCTAGTTGGGTGCAACAGGATGCTACGGGAAAGTACAAGAAAGTCGTGTAACTGTTTGATTGAGAACGAGTTAGTGATCCTGTATGCGACAGTCTGGGATTGCGTGGTGGCACTTGGCGGGGCTATCAAAAATAGTGCTATAAAACAAACAGTCGTGTTGAGTCTCTCGAATTGGTCTAGAACCCACCTGACTCGCCGTGGCGGCTGGGGGAAACGATGACAGAAGGAACTCGCAGCGGGCCGCTCGCGGACCTGACCATCGTCGATTGCACGATGGCCCTGGCCGGACCGTTCGGCTCCGCCATTCTGGCGGATCTGGGTGCGGACGTGATCAAGATCGAGCCGCCCGCGGGCGACATGAGCCGGGGCACGCCGCCGCACCCGCCGGATTTCGCGACCCCGACTTCCGGTCGCCGGGCCGGTTGCGACTATGGCGGCTACTTCGCGAGCATCAACCGCAACAAGCGCTCCATCAAACTGGACCTCAAGGATCCAGCGGATCGCGAGATCTTCCTCGGCATGTGCGAACGGGCGGACGCGGTGCTCGAGAACACCCGGGCCGGGGTCATGGACAGACTCGGCTGCGGCTACGAGACCGTGGCGGCGCGCAATCCGCGAATCGTCTATGCCGCGATCCGCGGGTTCGGCGATCCGCGCACCGGCGAGAGCCCGTACGTCGACTGGCCGGCGTTCGACATCGTCGCCCAGAGCATGGGCGGGCTTGCTCACATCACCGGCCCGGACTCCGGCACCGGATATCCGTGCGGGGCCAGCGTGGGCGATCTGTATCCCGGCACGCTGATGGCGCTCGGGGTGGTTGCCGCCGTGCATCACGCCCGGACCTCGGGACGTGGCCAGTTCGTCGACGTCGCCATGTACGACGCCATCACGTTCCTCTGCGAGACGGTGGTGGCCAACTACGGCTACGACCGGGTGTCGCTCGGACCGCGGGACTCCGGGCATCCAAATCTCTGCCCGTTCGACATCTATCCCGCCGCAGACGGCTCGGTGGCCATAGCCGCGCCCCGGCCGAAGCAGTGGGAGGCGCTGTGCGCCGCCATGGGCCGACCGGATCTGATCGACGATGAACGCAGCCGTGACGTGCGGGCGCGTTCGGCGCATCGCGAGTTCGTCAACGCGGCCATTGAATCCTGGGCGGCGACGCGAACCCGGGCCGACGTGATGTCAGCCCTGGGCGGCGAGGTGCCGTGCGGTCCGGTGAACACCGCGGCGGACCTGTTCGCCGATCCGCATCTCAAGGCACGCAACATGATCTGCGAGGTGGCGCTGCCGGGAGACAACCCTCGGGTCAGCCTCGCGGGCCCGCCGCTGAAGTTCTCTGCCACGCCCACCGACATCTACCGGCGGGCGCCATGTCTCGACGAGCATCGCGCGGAGATTCTGGCGCAGTTCGGCATTGCCGCCAACGACGGCTGAATCGGGGCCCATGCCGGCAGCAGAGGCGCCGCGACTGTCGGTGATCATACCGGTGCGCAACGATGCCGAGGTGCTTGGCCGGCTGCTGGCCGAGCTCGATCCGCCGAGCCATCCGACCATGGAGGTTCTGGTGGTGGACGGCGGCAGTGATGACGATCCCGCAAAGCATGCGGTGCACTCGCGTACCCGCCTGATCCGCACCGAGCGCGGCCGCGGCCAGCAGCTCGCCGCCGGCGTAGCGGCGGCGCGGGGCACCTGGCTGTGGCTGCTGCATGCGGACTCGAGCGCCGTAGCCGCGCCGCTCGACTATCTGCTGGCGCTGACGGGCACATCGGCGGACGCGGCACATCCAGCCTGGGGTCGGTTCGGCGTCGCGTTTCAGCCGGGCAATTCGGCGCTCGGTCTGGTGGCGTTCATGATGAATCAGCGGTCCCGTCTGACCGGCATCTGCACCGGCGATCAGGGTGTATTCGTTCACCGCGATCTGCTCGCGCGCGCGGGCGGCGTGCCGCCGCAGTCGCTGATGGAGGACATCGAGCTGAGCCGACGCCTGAAACGCCTGGCCCGACCTCTGGCCCGCGCGGAAACGCTCACGAGCTCGTCGCGGCGCTGGCACCGCCGGGGTATCGTCAGAACCGTTCTCGGCATGTGGCTCTATCGCCTGCGCTACTGGTTTGGTGCCGACCCGGAGGACCTGGCGCGGGAGTACTACCGGTGAGTACGGTGCTTTGCATCTTCACCCGGGAGCCGGTGCTCGGCGCGGTGAAGCGTCGACTTGCGGCGGACATCGGCGATGCGGCAGCTTTCGATGCCCACAAACGGCTGCTCGACGACACGCTCGAGCGACTCGCGAACGTGGAGGGAATGGTCAGCGAGCTGTGGGTGGCGGGTTCCGCGGCCGCGATGGCCGACCAGGTCCCGCCCGGCATCGCGGCGTTGCGCGAACAGTGCCCGGGCGACCTGGGAGTGCGTATGAGCGATGCGCTGGCCACCAGCCTGATCCGTGCACCGCGTGCTCTGGTGGTCGGGTCCGATTGTCCGGGCATCGACGCCACGTACGTGAGTCTGGCCGCCGTTGCGCTCGCGAGCCACGATGTGGTGCTGGGCCCGGCCGAAGACGGAGGCTATGGCTTGATCGGCACCCGAGTGCGCGATCCGGCCGTCGTGAAAACCTTGTTCCACGACATCCCCTGGGGCACCGACCGGGTGCTCGCTAGCACCCTGCACCGGGCGCGGGCGATGTCGCTCAGTGTGGATCTGCTACCGGAGATCTGGGACGTCGACGATGTCGCAGGCTGGCGGCGATACCTCGACTCGCGCTAAGGAAACCTACCCGGTCCCTGTGCGGGCCGGGTCCAGGGCAGCGGGATCGGCATCCACCGGTGTCTCGTCACCGGCGGACTCGCCGGGCCCAGCGCCCGTTGCGCCAACGCCGTGCGCCGCGGTCTGAACATCGGCCAGCAGCGCATCGAGGGCAGCCTGGTCCAGATCGTCTTCGCCTTCTCCGGGCGCCGCGGCGGCGACGGACTGATGGGGCAGCTGCACGGGCGGCAGATCGATGTGGGAGGCCTGGTCCAGAGGCTGGAACACGTCGAACAGCTGGCGCACCGCGGGCAGGAAATCCGGCTGATCGGCGACCAGGAACATGGCCAGCTGCTGGCACTCGTGTCGGATCGATTGCCAGTGCTGCACCAACTCTGCTTCGGACAGCGTAGCGGCGCCATCGCCTGTGCCGTCCTGATCCGTCGCGGATCCATCGCTGCGCAGGAACTCGCTGATCTGCAGGGTGAAGTCGGGGCTCGGCTGAATCTCGTTTTCGAGGACCAGGCGCCGCAGCGTGACGACGACGTCGTCTCCGCTCAGCGTCTTCGCGCGTTCCGCCAGAAGCTGCTCCGGAGTCGCCGTAGTCTCCATCTCGGAGAGCTTGCTCGTGACGTTGACCAGCTCCTCGTGGGCCTGGGAGCACAGCGACAGCAGCTGATCGTTGCGCCGGTACAATCCGCGATTGCGCAGCAGCAGCGCGACAATGGCTGCGACCGCGAACACGCCGACCTGAATGAGAGTGAAAAGTTGCCAGCTCATGAGAACGAGTATAGGTCGAGGTCAGGCTTTATGAGCCCGCACGGCGAGCTGAGAGACGTAGTGCTCCAACCGACGGCGGTCGCCGATGGTCATGTCCGCGAACTCGAGGCCGCAGATTGTGGTGCGCTGCGCCGGGTCCCAGGCGCAATGCCGAACCACGGCCGCAGTCGTGAATTCCAGCGAGCTGCTGATTCGGAGCTCACAGAACGCAAAGCGATCCTCCGGCTGCAGTGCCGGCAGGACCGCGCCGGGAAACGCAACGCGACAGCCTCCGACGGAAACGTCGATGATTCTTCCGTGCAGTTCTGGATGGTCGGCATTCCCGCGGACGACCCGGACGATGCCCTCGTCGGGTTGGACACGCGGCGGCAGGGTGACACGCGCGTGGCGACGGCGGCGATGGCGCAGCAGGCGCTTCGGCAGATCGGCGCGGTAGTAGGGCAATCCACGCTCGGATTCGACGCCGGTGACGCGGCAGTCCTCACCGCAGACATAGAGGTCTTCGACCCGGGCGGAGAAGTTGAACCGCGTGCCCTTGCGCAGATGGGTCAGACCCTCCCGCGGGCGGATGTCTTCGAGCAGAAACTGCTGTCCGTCCAGGTCCAGCACGCGACCCCGGTAGGCGTTGTCGACGCCGCTGAAGCGCAGTTCCAGATCGGCGGAGTGATCGCGCAGCACCTTCAGAACGGGCAGGATGTCGGGGGTCCGGGTGAAGTACACGCCGCGACGACTATCGTCGTCGGATTCGCTGCCGGTCGTGTCCTTGAAGGCCAGCTTCATGTGTGCAGTTCTCCCCGCGGGGGCATGCGCCGAGGCTCCGCGGACGGCGGAGCGGACGGTCAGGAGTCTGCATCAGAAGCTGGATTCGCGTAACCGCCGTCTCCGGCAATTGTGACCCGGATCACGCGTCCCGCGGTCGCAACGTGGAAGCGGTGCTCAGAACTCCTCCCACTCGGCATCGTCGGTCCCCGTCGCGGCGCGGGCGGTGGCGGATGCTGCCGTGGGGGCGCTGCGTCGGTCTCTGCCGGGGCCGGTCCAGGGGCGGTTGGCGCCTCGCCGCTCCACCGGCAGGGCTGCTGCGGTCACCTCCCGGGGTCGCGCTGCCGCGCCGGCGCTGCTGGCGTCGCTGCTTACCCGGTACTGGCTGACAAGCTGGTGCAGGCTGTTCGCCAGGTCGGCCTGGGCCTGGCTCGACGCGGTGGCCTCCTCGACCATGGCCGCATTCTGCTGGGTCAGCTCGTCGAGCTGCATCACCGCCCGGTTCACCTCTTCGATGCCGCACGACTGCTCCTCGCTGGCGGCAGCGATCTCGGCGACGATCTCGGTGACTTTACTGACCCGCTCGATGATTTCGTTCAGAGTGAGACCCGAGTGCTCCACCAGCGTGGTGCCCTGGTTCACCTTTTCGACGGAGTCCTGGATCAGCGCCTTGATCTCCTTCGCGGCGCTTGCGGAGCGCTGGGCGAGGTTGCGTACCTCGGTGGCGACGACGGCGAATCCGCGACCCTGCTCCCCCGCCCGGGCGGCTTCGACGGCGGCATTCAGGGCCAGGAGATTGGTCTGGAAGGCGATCTCGTCGATCACGCCGATGATGTCCGCCACCTGCTTCGACGACTCGTTGATATCGTTCATGGCGGTGACGGCGCTGGAAACGACCATACCGCCTTTCTCGGCGGAGTCACGCGCTTCGCCCGCGAGGTGGTTGGCATGGCTGGCGTTCTCGGCGCTCTGGCGCACTGTGGCGGTCATCTGTTCCATGGCCGAGGCGGTCTGCTCGAGAGACGACGCCTGTTCTTCCGTGCGTTGCGACAGGCTGACGTTACCGGCCGCGATCTGGCGGGCCTCGGACGCCACCGTCAGGCTGGATTCGGTGACCTCCTGCACGAGCTGGCGCAGGCGGTCGCTCATGCGCTGCATCGCGTCGAGCAGCCCGCCGATCTCGTCGTCACTGTGGGGTTCGATCCGGTCGGTGAGATCACCCCGGGCGATGTTGTCGGCGACGCGCACCGCTTCGCTGAGAGGTACCATGATCGCGCGCATGATCATCGAGCCCACCATGACGGCGAGCAGAATGGCGATGAGCACCGCGGCAACCGTGATTCCGCGAATCATGGTGAACAGTCCGGTCGCCTCCTCGTAGTCCCGCTGAGCCTGATCCACCTGATAGGCCATGAGCCGGTCGGCGGCGTTGAGCACCGGTTCGAAGGCGGGATCCATGACCTCGAAGGCGATCTTGAACGCTTCTTCGAGGCGTCCCGCCTGCAGTCCGGCGATGGTCGGGTTGAGGCCCTGTTCGATGAAAACCTGGCGGCTCGCTTCGAAGTTGTCGGCCATCTGCCGTTCCACCGATCCGAGGTCTCGGTCCACATAGGCCTGCCACAGCTGACTCGCGCGCTGTCGGTTCTCGGCGACCAGGCCGGCCTTGCTGCGGATGACGGCTGGCGATGGATCGTTGACGGCGTCGAAGACCAGCATGCGGTTGCGCATTACCAGCGCTCTGATGTCGGCGATCTGGCCGCTAGGTACCGTCCGACTCTGATGCACGAGGAGCAGATCCTCATTGCTCCGGTTCATACCGTAGATGCCCAGACTGCCGATGGCCATGAGCATGAGCGAGAGGAACGCCAGCAGCGTGATCAGGCGACCCTTGATCGTCATGGCCTTCCGCAACATCGAACCTCCTCGTCGTTTCGTGGTGCCGGATCCCGCGCTGCAGACCGGCACCGCCGCAGGTACAGCTATCGGCGGCCGGCCAGCGAACTTGAACGGCAGCGCGGCGACCCGGTCCGGCGCGGGTGCTGGACTACACTCCAAGTCTAGAAGAAGGTTTCGAAGTGTCGGCCACCATGGCGCAGACTCCTCCGACAGACGACCCAGACACGGAGCCCGCCGCCTTTGGCGCCGGCGACGGATCGCCGTGCCCGGACGCAGGCCGCGCTGGACGACCGGATGACGTCGACGAGCCGGTGGAACCGGCGCACGCCGCCGTCGAATTGAACTTCGACGCCGACAGCGGCCTGCTGTACGCCTGCATCACCCCCGCCGAAGGGCCGATCCCGCTCGGTCAGGAGGCTCTGGTGGAGCTGATCGAAGCCGCCGGCTACGGAGCTTTCAGCTTCCAGCCGGACGCGCTCGCCGGCGTTCTCCGACGCCTGCAGAAGCTCGAGTTCGGCGACGTCGCGATTGCCTCTCGTCTCGACGCCGGTGCGACCGTTCTGGTCTCGGCCGACGGCCTGACTGCCTGTCTGACCACGACGGCGTCGTATGGCGGTGCACCGCTCGACGAAACGGCGATTCGCCAGGCGCTGCGGGACGAGCACATCTGCGACGATCTCGTCATCGCTGACGCCGTCACCGAGGCGCTGGCCCAGGGCGAAGTAGAAAAGCTGATCGTTGCCGAGGGTATTCCGCCGAAGGCCGGAAGTGACAGCTACGTCGAACTGCTGGTGGATCTCACCTGTGAGATCTCGCGGCCCCGCGAAGACGACAACGGCAAGGTCGATCACTATTCCGTTCGGGAATTCGTCGTGGTGGAGGCCGGCGACCGGGTGTTGCGCCGATTTCCGCCCACAGCTGGCTCTGCCGGGCGCGACGTGTTCGGCAAGTCGATTGCCGCTCAGGACGGCAAAGATGTCCCCCTGCCCAAGGAGATGTCCGGGGTGCGTCCTTCCGACGACGACCCCGATCTCTTCGTAGCCGAATTCAAGGGTCATCCGGTAGCGATTCCCGGCGGGGTTCGGGTCGACAAGACGCTGCCGCTCGACTTCGTCGACCTGCGCACCGGAAACGTGAAGTTCGATGGCTCCGTGCTGGTGGCGGGCGACGTGGCGGCCGGTGTCACCGTGATCGCGACCGGCGACATCACCGTCAAAGGCACGGTGGAGAACGCGTTTCTCGAAGCCGGTGGCGATCTCGTCGTCGGCTGCGGCATCACCGGGTCGGAGAGTGCTATGAGCGGCGGCCAGCGCGAGGTCATGGCCGAGGCGGCGGGTTCGGTCCACGCGGCGTTCGCCAGCGGTGTGCGGCTGCAGGCCGGTGAAGACGTGGTGATCAAGGAGTACCTCAATCACTGCGATACCTATGCGTCGGGGCACGTTCTGGTGGGGCAATCCGGCGGCCACGGCGTGATCGTCGGCGGCCGGTGTCACGGCTGCCAGGGCGTCTCCGCCCGGGTCCTCGGCAGCGCGGGTAGCGTCCCGACCCGGGTCCGCGCCGGTGTCCACGAGGCTCTGCGCCGCACCCAGCGGGAAGCGCTCGACGAACGGCGCGGGCTGGTTGCCCGCCTGGAGCAACTCAACGCGATGCTCGCGTCGATGCAGGAAGAGGGCGGTGACGACGCCGCGGCCGGACGCAACAACCTGGTCGACAAGGTCCGGCGCACCATCGAGGATTTCGAACGTCGGACCTCGGAGGTCAACGGGCGCATCGATGCGATCAGCGAACGCCTCGACTCGGCGAACGCCGCCGCGGTCGTCGGCGATCTGCACGTCCACCCCGGGGTCGTGGTGGAAATCGCCGATGCGGTACTGCCGCTGCGCAGCGACAGTCCCGGAACCCGGTTCGTCTGTCGCGGCGGTGAGATCCAGACCGAATGAGCCGGTAGCGGCCCGTCTATACTGAGTTCACGGCTTCGAAGGAACGGAACGGCTATGTCCCACATACTCGTGGTCGACGACTCCAGCTCCATGCGGGAAATGGTCAGCTATACGTTGACGACCGCCGGCCACAGCGTCATGGCCGCCGCGGACGGCGCGCAGGCTCTGAGAATTGCCGAAGACGGTGTGGATCACTTCGATCTGGTGATCACCGACATCAACATGCCGGTCATGGACGGGCTGACCCTGATCAGGGAACTGCGTGGCCTTCGCCGCTACTCGTACCGTCCGATTCTGGTCCTGTCTACGGAATCCTCGCCCGAGACCAAGAGCGCCGGACGGTCTGCGGGTGCGACGGGCTGGATCGTCAAGCCTTTCGATCCCGACAAGCTGCTCGGCGTGGTCGGCAAGGTACTCCCGCAGTAGGCGGTGAGGGTCTCCCCATGAGCATGGAAGAATTCCATCAGATCTTCTTCGAAGAGGCGGACGAGCTGATGGAAGCCATGGAGGCCGAACTCCTGGAAATGGTGTTCGAGCCTGACAATCCCGAGCGCATCAACAACGTGTTCCGGGCCGCCCATTCGATCAAGGGTGGCGCGGCGACCTTTGGTTTCGCAGAAATCACCGAGACCACACACGTCATGGAAACCCTCATGAACGAGGTTCGAGAGGGTGCCATCGCGGTGGACCGGTCGCTCGTCGATGTGCTGCTCTCCGCCGCGGATTGCGTCAAGGACCTGCTTGCGGCGGTCAAAGGCGGAGGGCCCGCCGATGCCGGGCTCGCCGTGGCAACCAGGACGGCGCTCGAAGCCTGCCTCGAGCGTTCAGGCGCTGCGCCGCAGACGTCGCCGCCGCAGCCCGACAGCAGCGATGAGGACGCTGCTGCGGCGGAAACCGGCGCAGCTTTGCGCCGCTATCGGATAGGCTTCCGCCCCGCGCACGGGCTGTTCCGCACCGGCAACGATCCGCTGCACATCCTGCGCGCGCTGCGCGAACTCGGAGACCTCGAGGTCGAGGTCGACACCGGCTCCGTGCCGACTCTCGACGGCTTCCGGGCCGACCAGCTCTACCTGGCCTGGACGCTGCACATCGCCACGGGGTCGGACCCCGAGGTGGTCCTCGAGGCGTTCGAATGGGTCGAGGACCTCTGCGAGATCGACTTTCAGGAGGTCGAATCCCGGCCGGAGGCCACGCCTGACGATGCGCCTGCAGCCGTGCCTGCAGCTGCGCCCGCAGGCGCCCCGGCGGTACCGATGGAAGCGGGTTCAGCGGCGGGAACCGAACGGCGTTCCGCCGACGCCGGCACACTCGCCGCCGGGACAGCGGAGCGACCTGATTCCGCCCCGCACCGCGGCGAGCGCCGGGCCGCCGGCGCCGAGTCGGCGACCATCCGTGTGGGCATCGACAAGATCGATACGCTGATCAACCTGGTGGGCGAGCTGGTGATCACCCAGTCCATGCTCAGCGACCTGGGCGAGGACGTGGAGCTCTGCGACCTGGACAAGCTGCGCGAGGGATTCCAGCAGCTCGAACGGCACACCCGTGCGCTTCAGGAAAGCGTCATGAAGATCCGCATGGTGCCGATTTCCAACGTGTTCAACCGTATGCCCCGGACGGTGCACGACCTTACCGCGCGACTCGGCAAGCAGCTCGACCTGGTGATGCACGGCGAGCACACCGAGCTGGACAAGACCCTGATGGAGCGCATCGGCGACCCGCTGGTGCATCTGGTGCGCAACGCCGTCGATCATGGCGTCGAGATGCCGGAAGTGCGCGCGGCGCACGGCAAGCCCGAACGCGGCACGCTGACGCTGTCCGCGTTTCACGCCGGCGGCGACGTGGTCATCGAGATCAGTGACGATGGTGCCGGCCTGGACACCGAGCGCATTCGAGCCAAGGCGCGGGACAGAGGTCTGGTGGACGCCGGAGAGCAGCTCGATGAGGCGCAGGTACACCAGCTCATCTTCCATCCGGGTTTTTCCACGGCGGAGGAGGTGAGCGACGTCTCCGGACGCGGCGTGGGCATGGACGTGGTCCGGCAGAACATCCTCGGGCTCGGCGGCAGCGTCGAGATCGCGTCGGACGCCGGTCGGGGCTCGACGTTCACCATCCGCCTTCCCCTGACTCTGGCGATCGTGGATGCCCAGCTGCTCCAGGTGGCCGGGCAGATCTATGCGGTGCCGCTGGTGTCGATCGTCGAATCGTTTCAGGTCGAACGCGCGAACCTCAAGTCCATAGCCGAGCGGGGCCAGCTCTACCGTGTTCGCGACGACTACGTTCCGGTCGTCGACCTGACTTCGCTGTTTGGCATTCGCGAGGCGACCCCGCAGCCGGTCGCTGGCGGGTTGCTCGTGCTGGTGGAGAGTGGCAACGGACGGATGGGCCTGCTGGTGGACGACCTGCTGGCTCAGCAGCAGGTCGTCATCAAGAGCCTGGAATCGAACTTCCGTGCGGTTCCCGGTGTTTCCGGCGCGACCATTCTCGGTGACGGCCGGGTCGCATTGATCGTCGACGTAACCGGACTCGCTAGGCTGCTGCGCGCCACTGGCGGCCGGCGGGGCCAGGACGGCGGATTGACCGGCATTCGTGCCGCGTGAGGTAGCAGCATGTCTTCAGCAACAACGACCACCGCGAATCCGGAGCACGATCCCGCAGGCGCTCAGCAGCACTGTGCTCAGTACCTCACGTTTCTGCTCGACGGCGAAGAGTACGGTATCGACATCCTCAGCGTTCAGGAGATCAAGGGCTGGCAACCGTGCACCGAACTGCCGAACACGCCGGACTACGTGCTCGGCGTGATCAATCTCCGCGGTGCGGTCATACCGGTGATCGACCTGCGACGCCGCCTCGGCATGGCGCCGCGCGACGCCGGCAAGCTGACCGTGGTGATCGTGATCCGCCACGCCGCGGCGGACGGGGAAAAAGTCCTCGGCGTAGTGGTGGATGCGGTGTCCGACGTGTTCGACATCGCGCCGGATCAGGTGAGCGCGCCGCCGTCACTCGAAGCCGGCCTCGACGGCCGCTTCGTGCGCGGTCTGGCGACGCTCGCGGACAAGATGATCATCCTGCTCGATCTCGCTCACGTTGCCGGCGACGCCTGACTCCATATGGCTGGAAAGAAGAAATCGGCCAAGTTGCGTCCCCCTGAGCGCTTTACCGTCGAGGCCGCCGCCGAGGTGCTCGAGGCCGGCGCGGCGCGGATCGCCGCGGGCAAGACGCTGCGCATCGACCTGTCCGACGTGGTGACGATCGATACCGCCGCGCTGCAGTGCCTCGTGGTGCTGCGTACCGCCGCGCTCGAGCGCGGCTCCGGCTGTGCGATCCTCGGTGCCCCGGCCGCTGTTCGCGAGTGCGCAGGCATGCTGGGACTGGGCCGCCTTCTGGAGTTCGAGCCACCGGCCCGGCTGGGAGCCGAGTCATGACAAGGGCAGCGGACCCTGGGCCATCTGACCGTACGCTGACGTTCTGCCGCGCGCTGCTGGCGCTGACCGTGCGGGAGAACGGCGACGCGATGGCCGCCATCTCCCGGGTGTTCGAGGAAGCCGCGGGCTTCGTCCGCGACCTCGAAGCGCCTTCTGACAACCCGGCGTCGCGCGTGGCGGAACTGGGCGAGTCCCGTGCCAGGCTCGGCGAGGCACTGCGCCGTGGTCTGGCAGCCGTGCAGCTGCACGACATCACCGATCAGCGGCTGGCGCATGTGAAGCTGCTTCTCGACGCCCTGAGCCGGGGCCGCGAGATCGAGATCGCCCCGGTATTGAGTGATGCCGAGGAGCGGGTTCTGCTCGAGCTGGTCGACAACGGCCTGTCGGCGGAGGAGGCGTGTGTTCGGCTCGCGGCGGCGGACACGGCGCGCGGCAGCGTGGAGCTGTTCTGAAAGTGGCCGCCGATGCATCGACCATCGCACCGTCGGGTACGGGTCTGATGTCGCCCGAAGAGCATGCGGCGTTCGCCCGCATCGTCCGTGAACATGCCGGAATCACCCTGGGCGAAGGCAAGCGGCAGCTCCTGTCGAGCCGTCTGCAGCGACGCATGCGCACGCTCGGTCTGGCCAGCTTCAGCGGCTATCGTAGACATCTGCTCGCCCATCTCGACGAGGAACTCGACGAGTTCATCCACGCCATCACGACCAATCTGACCGCGTTTTTTCGCGAGGACCATCACTTTCAGTTCCTCGATCGCTTTTTCCGGGATTGTCCGGCGGGTTCGTCGCTGCGGCTCTGGTCCGCCGGCTGCTCGACGGGAGAGGAGGCCTACAGCATGGCCATGGTGTTCCGGGAAAGTCAGGCGGCGCGGCGCCGGGTGGCGCTGCGGATACTGGCCACCGACGTGGACGCCCACTGCGTCGAGCTGGCACGGGCCGGCATCTACGAAGAGGCCGCGGCCAGCGGTCTCGATCGGTCGCGACTGGCAGCACACTGTCTTCGCGGGATCGGGCGCAACCAGGGCAGCATCCGAATTCGACCCGAGGTTCGCGAACTCGTGCGGTTTCAGGTGCAGAACCTGCTCGATCCCTGGCCTGCCTTGGGCGCCTTCGACGTGGTCTTCTGCCGCAACGTGGTGATCTATTTCGACGACGCGTCGCAGCGGATGCTGTTCGACCGGTTCGCCGACCGCCTGAAGCCCGGCGGGCTGATGGTGATCGGGCATTCCGAGAATCTGCAGCGGGTATCCAGCCGCTTCGCCAGGCTCGGCCGGACCATCTACCGCAGGGTGGATGCATGAACGGGAGAAGCGCTGGCTCCACCAGTCGTCCTGCCGTGGTTCCGGGATTCGAGAGCGTGCAGCGCTTCTGGCAGCCGGAACTTCACGCCTACGTCGCGAAAATCCTCCCCGGTCAGTATTACGTCAGCCGGGGAGGTGAATGGATCGTCACGGTACTCGGATCCTGCGTGTCGGCCTGCATCCGGGATCCGCAGGCCGGAGTCGGTGGAATGAATCACTTCATGCTTCCGGATTTCGACGCTCGTGGCGGATCCGGGTATGGGCCCGACCGGGCCGATCGCTACGGCAGCCATGCCATGGAGCACGTGATCAACGATGTCATGAAGCTGGGCGCGGAGCGCGCGCGTCTGGAGGTGAAGATCGTCGGCGGCGGGCGGATTCTCCAACAGGGACAGGACATCGGTGCGCTCAACATCGAGTTCGTGCGCAGGTATCTGCGCCGTGAGGGGCTCAACGCCTGTGGTGAGCACGTCGGTGGCAACAGTCCGCGCAGGGTCTGTTACGACGTGATCAGCGGTCGCGTGCGGGTCAAGCAACTGCCGCTGCAGGTAGCGCCACTGGTCGCAAACGAGGAACTCGGCTACCGGCGCGCCCTGGAGCAGGAAACCGTGACCGGCAACGCGGAGTTGTTCTGATGGCGATCAAGGTACTCATCGTCGACGACTCGGCGCTGATCCGCAAACTGCTGACCCGGATGCTGTCCGCCGATCCGGACATCGACGTGGTGGGCACGGCACCGGATCCCTACATCGCTCGGGAAAAGATCAAGGCCCTGAATCCGGACGTCATCACGCTGGACATCGAAATGCCACGCATGGACGGACTGACGTTTCTTGCCAATCTCATGCGCCTGCGTCCAACGCCCGTGGTGATGGTGTCGACCATGACCCAGAACGGTGCCCGCACCAGCCTCGAGGCCCTGCACCTCGGGGCCGTCGACTACGTGAGCAAGCCGAAGGCGGACGTGCAGACGACGCTCGACGCTTACGCCGAAGAGATCATCGAGAAGGTCAAGACGGCAGCGACGGCCAATGTCGCGGCGCTGGTGCGCCAGGTGCCGGTGCGTCGTCGGAGCAACGGGCACGCCGCCGGACCGCGTGTGCGGCCGCGGGCGCTCGGTCAACGGGTGATCGCCATCGGCGCATCGACCGGCGGCACCGAGGCGATCGCTGCGGTGCTTGCTGCGCTGCCCGAAGATTCGCCTCCCGTGGTGATCGCCCAGCACATTCCGGAGATGTTCAGCCGCTCGTTCAGCGAGCGCCTGGACGGGCTGTCGGCGCTCCAGGTCCACGAGGCGCAGGACGGTGAGGCGCTCGTGCCGGGTCACGCGTACGTCGCGCCGGGCAACTACCACCTGAGTGTCGCCCGTAGCAGCCTCGGCTTCACCTGCCGGCTCGATCAGAATCCGAAGGTCAACCGCCACCGTCCGTCGGTCGACGTTCTGTTCGATTCCGTCGCGGGGTCGGTGGGGGCAAGTGGCATCGGCGTGCTGCTCACCGGCATGGGCCGGGACGGCGCGCGCGGCCTGCAGGCCATGCGGGGTGCGGGCGCCCGGACCCTGGCTCAGGACAAAGCCAGCAGCGTGGTCTGGGGCATGCCGGGCGCGGCGGTGGAGCTCGATGCGGTGGAGAGAGTCGTGGCGCTGGGGCGCATCGCCGGCGAAATCGTCAGCTGCGTCAGCGGTTGAGCCCGCGCCTGGCGGGCAGGCCCGCTTCAACTACACTGAGTGGGAACTGACGAAGGTTGTTCATGGATCAGAGTGCCAAAATCCTGATCGTCGACGACATGCAGACGATGCGGCGATTGCTCAAGAGCGCGCTGAACGACCTGGGCTATGCGAATGTCGTCGACGCGGATGGCGGCACCACGGCCCTCGCTCTGCTCGAGGCCGGCGACTTCGCGCTGTTGATCACCGACTGGAACATGCCTGACATGGAGGGTATCGACCTGCTGAAGGCGGTGCGCGCCAACGACCGGCTGAAGGAGCTGCCCGTGCTGATGGTGACCGCTGAAGCCAAGAAGCAGCAGATTCTCGAAGCCGCCGAGGCGGGGGTGAACGGCTACGTGGTCAAGCCGTTTCAGCCCGCACAGCTCAAGGACAAACTGGATCGGGTGCGCTGAGTCATGGCGGAAGGGACCGATACTCCGGATAAGGGCGACAACTCGATTCTCACGCAGGACGAGATCGACGCGCTGCTGCACACGGTGGACGACGACGCCGGCGTCGGCGGTGACGGCACGCTGATCCGACTCAACGGCAGGGACGTCGAGGTCCGGGACTACGATCTCGTGGCCGGCGACCGCATCGTTCGCGGCCAGTTTCCCATTCTCAACGTCATCAATCAGAAGCTGTCCCGGGCCTTTCGTACTCACCTCGGCAAGTACATCTTTTCCGAAGTCAACGTCACGCCGAGCGGAATTGAGATCAGCCGCTACTCAGACTACATCTACACGCTCTACGTTCCCACCAGCGTCCATCTGGTCAACATGGCGCCGTTGAACGGCGAAGCCATGGTGGTGATGGACGCCAAGTTCATCTACGAGATCGTCGATCAGTTCTTTGGCGGCGGGCGCAACCGGACCAAGGTGGAGGGTCGCGAGTTTTCCGTGAGCGAGAGCCGCATCATCAACCGTCTGTTCGAATTCGTTCGCGAGTCCACGGAGGAAGCGTGGCGCGGCACGATGCCGGTGCGCATGACCCAGTCCGGCTACGAGGTGAATCCATCGCTCGTCAATCTGGGGCGGCCCAACGACGTGATCGTGGTGAGTTCCTTCGAAGTGGCCTTCGACTCCGGCCGCGGCAACCTGCAGATCGCCATGCCCTACAGCATGCTCGAGCCCCACCAGGAGCTGGTCGACAGCGCCGGCAACAAGAAGGAAGAGGAAGATCCGCAGTGGACGGCGAAGATGGAGCGCCATCTGCTCGACGTCGACGTGGCGTTGACCTGTCACATCGGTAACAAGCAGCTCACCATGGCCGAGGTCCTGAAGCTCAAGGCCGGGGACTTCATTCCGCTGCAGATGCCCGAAGTGCACCCGGTGTCGGCCAACGGCGTTCCGGCGTTCCGTGCCCGCCTCGGCGCCACCAACGGCAACGTGGCGCTGGAGTTCGAGGACGATCGAGTCCGCTGAGCGCCCGCCTGCGGCCCCTCCGGTCGATGGGCAAACCCGCAATGAAGATGGACCAGGCTGAGCCTGGAGCGTTAGGCTGAGCCCAGACGATGGCCGGCCAGACCGGTTCCCGGCGCGGATCCATGACTCGAGCCGCCACGATCGTAGAGATCGTCACTGTCCTCACCGGTCAGAATGGCCAGCAGCGTTCGGGTGCTGCGGCGGGCGCGGTTGGCGATGCGGCCGTTCAAGGTATTCTCGTCGCGGCAGCGCTGTACCAGGCTGCGCAGTTCGGACATGGAATCCGGCAGTGTGGTCGCCGGTTTCAAAGCGTCGAGCAGGGTGTGCTGAATGCCGGCGATGTCCGCGCAGAGCGATTCCTTGCGCGAGACCAGCACCTGCAGATCGTCGGCCGAGGTGCCGATCAGTGCGGCCCGTTCCGCCAGCAGAACGTCCAGCAGCGCGGTGCAGCGTTCCAGCAGATGGTCGTGGGTCGCCGTGGCCCCCGGCGCCACGTCAGATCCCGCGGATGACGGAGAATCAGCCAAGCAGGGCCCGCTCCAGGTCGATCATCCGGTCGGCGAGTTTGCCGGCGTCGACGTGGTAACGGCCCTCGGCGATCTGCTCGCGGATCCGCGCCACGCGATCGCTGTCGATGCCGTCACTCAACTGGGCCGAATCCGCGAGTGCGCGCAGGGTCCGGGCGGTGCTGCTGAGTTCGACCTTGTCCGCGGCGGCGGTTCGGTCGGCGCTGTGATCGGCGGCTTCAGAGCCACGGCTCTCCTTCGCCGAACTGGCGGCGCTGTCGCGGGTTGCGTCGGCAGGGGAGCCCTGTCCGGGCAGTTGCCGGTAGCCGTTCAGGTCGCGCAGGTCGATGCTCATGATGGTCTCGCCGCTGTTTCGTCGGGGTGCCTTCGATCTATCGGCCCCGCTGACTCGAACTTTAGTCCAGATTCGGAGTTTTTGAAGTTGCCGGCGGCGCCTGGGCCCCGCGCACGGGGCCGGCGCGTTCAGGGATGCGTGGAAACACGGCCCGGGCCTGTGACCCAGGCGGTCAGCACCCGCCTGGACCGCGGGTTGCGGACCTCGACCTGCTCGCCGTAGACCCCATCAGTCAAGGCAATTGCCTGAGTGGACACGTGAACCGGCCCCTGGCTGGAGGCGAGCGTGACGGTATCGCCCTTGCTGACCAGCCGCGGCGCCGCCAGTTGCCGCTGATAGAGAACGCTGTCCGCGCGCAGGTTGGCTTTCGCAGCGAGACCGACGGCGTCCGCCGGATCGATCAGATAGCCATCGCGGATCCCGGCGAGATTGTGGGGCACCAGGATGACGTCGGCGGGACGCAGCAGCGAATCCCGGGGAATCGGGCGGGCTACCTGAACCACCGGTATCACCACGTCGACCTGGGCCGTCAGGTAAAGGCCCCAGTTCACGGGCGCGCGGCAACGGGCCTGCACCGCAACCCGCCCCGCGACCCGCTCGCCGGGAATGTCCAGGGCGAGGTCGGTGCAGGGTTCGAGGCGCAGGCGCGGATCCAGAGGGACCACTCGCACCGACACCGTGCCGGTAGGGTAAGCGTGCTCTGCCGCCTGACGTGCGAATGCTTCGGCGCGCTCGAGCAGTTCCGCGGTATCCGCGTTACCGATGCCGCACTGAAACAAGCAAGCCAACGCGACCGCAACGAGCCGGGCGCGGATCCAGGTCGTGCCGTTCCGGGACTGCTGCAGTAGACCCATGATCGAACCTCGGAGGTCTGCCAGAGACCCGGCATTAATAGCAGAAACGGCAGACTTCGCCCGACGGCAGCGTTTTGCCGGCGACCGGCAAGCGATTGCCGGTCGTACACACCGGCGCGCGATGTACGCCGTCCGTCACGACGCGTCCCGCGACGTCGCTCGAGCCCGTCGTGCGGGGGTTTGCCGGCTGTCGTCGCGGCTGCCGAAGTTTGTGGCATGGACCTTGCTGGTCACGGAGACGGCGGACTGCGGGTGCGGCCGCTGCGATGACAGTCATGGATGCCTGGCAATGAAGATCGGATTCGATGCAGCTCTCGGAGTACACCCTGCGGCGCTGGCCCTGCGGGCCCGGCGCACCGAGGTTCTGGCGAACAACCTGGCCAACGCCGACACGCCGAATTTCAAGGCCCGCGACCTCGACTTCAAAGCGGTGATGGCGGCGCAGAGTCAGCCTGCTGACGGTCGGTTGCGCACCACTCACACCCGCCACATGGAGCCGAGCTCGACGTCGCCCGACTCGACATCGCCAGACAGGGACCTGATGTATCGCAATCCGAGCCTGCCGTCGCTGGACGGCAACACGGTGGAGGGCCACGTGGAACAGGCCGAGTTCGCCGACAACTCGGTGAACTTCATGGCCTCGCTGCGGTTCCTGGACGGCAAGTTCCAGAGTCTCAGAACCGCCATCAAAGGAGAATAGTCATGCCCCTGATGGACATCTTCGACATCGCCGGCAGCGCCATGAACGCGCAGAACCTGCGTCTCAACACGACGGCCAGCAATCTGGCCAACGCGGACAGCGTGTCGAGCAACCGGGGTGAGACCTATCGGGCGCGCCACCCGGTGTTCGCCGCCCGTTTGGCGGAGCAGACCCTGGTCGGCGATCCGCGCGCGGCGGCGATCGATCAGGCCGCCACTGGCGTAATGGTGACCGGCATCGTCGAGAGCGACGCGCCGCTGCAGATGAAGTACGAACCGCACCACCCGATGGCGGACGACAACGGCTACGTGGCCTATCCCAACGTCAACGTGGTGGAGGAGATGGCGGACATGATGTCGGCCAGCCGCTCGTTTCAGGTGAACGTGCAGATGTTGACCACCGTCAAATCCATGGCCGAGCGCCTGCTCAGCATGGGCCAGTAAGGAGAACCCGATGGATCTAGGTGGCATTCGATCGGCGAACGACCTTGGCGCTGCCGCTGGAGCGGCGGCGACGGCCGGTCGCGAAGAGCTCGGCAAGAACCAGTTCCTCGAACTCATGATCGCGCAGTTCAACAACCAGGACCCGCTGGAACCGGCGAAGAACGAGGACTTTATCGCCCAGCTGGCCCAGTTCAGCAGCCTGGAGGGCATTCAGAATCTCAACGCGACCGTAGAGTCCATGGCAGCGGCGCTGCGTTCGAGCACCACGCTGCAGGCGGCATCGATGGTCGGGCGCTCGGTGGTGGCCCCTGCCGGCCAGGCGCTGATGGAAGGCCAGGGTCTCGGCGGCAACGTGGTCAACGATCAGGGCACGGCGGACATCGTGGTGGAGATCACCGACGCCGGCGGGGCGCTGGTGCAGCGCCTGGAGCTGGGACCTCACGCCGAGGGCGACGTGCGCTTCCGCTGGGATGGAGAGAACGCGGCCGGCGAGCCGCAGAGCGCCGGAATCTACGGCTTCAGGGCGTACGCGCTGAGGGAAGGCGAACCGACCCAGCTCGAGGTCGAGCTGCCGGAACGGGTGGCGAGCGTCTCGTTCGACGGCGGCGAGGCGCGATTGAATTTGGCCGGCGGCGCCAGTGTGCGGCTGTCGGAAATCAGAGAACTTCAGTAACGGATCGGGAAAGGGAGCAGCTAACTCATGACATTCAACACGGCATTGAGCGGACTCAGCGCGGCATCGGCCGATCTGCGGGTCACGGGTAACAACATCGCCAACTCCAGCACCGTAGGCTTCAAGGCGAGTCGAGCGCAGTTTGCCGACGTCTACGCATCCACGCTGCTCGGTTCGGGGAGCAACCAGATCGGTAGCGGTGTGAAGCTGGCCAACGTGGCGCAGCAGTTCGACCAGGGCACCATCTCTTTCACCAACAATGCCCTTGACCTTGCCGTCGATGGTCGGGGTTTCTTCGTGCTGAGCGACGAAGGCGCGCGCAGCTACTCGCGTGCGGGCATGTTCGGCGTCGACGAGGAGGGCTTCATCACCTCCGCCAGCGGTGCCCGGGTGCAGGGTTTCGGCGCCAACGGGTCGGGCAACGTCAGCAGCATTCTTGGCGATCTGCAGCTGCAGACCAGCAATCTGGCTCCGGCCCGCACCACCCGGGTGGAGGCGACTCTGAACCTCGACGCCCGGGAGCCGGTGCTGTCGAGCATCGGGACCACGGCGACTACACTGGGCAGCGCCATCGGCGTCGCCCAGGCTGGCATCGCTGCGCCCACCGCTTCCGTGCTCGAGGCGGGTGGGGCACCGACGCCGTTCGACTTCGGCGTCGACCAGCCGTCCACGATCAACGCCGGCAACGCCATCACGCCCTTCGACTTCCGTGGCCCGGCGGCATCCACCTTCGAGGTGCAGCTGAGCGGGGCGTCGAACGCCTCCGAGAACCAGACCGTCACGGTGACCCTGGACTCCAACATCACGTCGCTGCAGGCGTTGATCGACGACATCCGCGACGATCTCGTGGCCAGCGGTATCGGCGTCGATGTGCGCCAGGACCCCGATCAGGTGGGCCGGCTGCAGTTCTACGCAACCAGCAGCGGTGAAGACTCGCTGGTCGCGATCGATCCGAACAACAACGCGGCCGCCGGAACGGGTGTGGTGCTGGCCGACGTCGAAGCGGTGCTCGGCGGCATCTCGCTGGGCGCGGGCAGCGGTGGTTCGACCAGTACCAACCCCAATCCGAACGGTGGCACCGGTGCCACCGCCCAGACCGGTACCCGCACGGCGGCTACCTTCGAGCTGACTCTTTCCGGCGCTGCGAGCGGAAACGGTACGGTTACGATCCGTCTCGATCGCGACGTGCAGAACGTCGACGACCTGATCTCGGTTGTGCGCGACGACCTGGCGGCGTCAGGCATCGGCATCGACGTGCGGCGTAACGCCGCGTTCCCGGATCGCATCGAGTTCTACGCCACCCAGGATGGTGAACCTTCGACGATCGCGATCAGCAACATCGATGCTTCGAACGTCGGCGTCAGCGACACCGACGTCATCGACGCGCTGAATCTTGCCACCGGCGTGACGGTTCCGGGCGTGCCTGCCGTGACCAACGGCTATGTGGCTCAATCGGTGGATGTCGTAGCGCCGGACGGCAGCGCCGTGACGGTCTCGACCGCGGACGGCGCCACCGCCGCGGAAATCGCCGGTCAGTTCAGCTCATCGGCGGTCCCGGGTGTGAGCGCTTCGGGCAGCACCACCGCGACCATCCCGGCCGGGTCCTACGTGAACGGCAGCGGTACCCTGGCGCTGAACGTCAACGGCGTCGCCGTGGCGGGCACCAGCCTTGCCGCGCTGAGCGATTCGATCAACGCGGCCGCGAGCCTCGGCACCATCAGCGCGACGATCGACGGATCGGGGAACCTCGTGATCAGCGACCAGGTGGGCAACGACATCCGCGTGGAAATTCGTGATGGAGCAGCCGGCGACTCCCTGAACGTTCAGGGTGCCCAGGCGGCACCGGTGACTCTGGCGGTGGGTGGCACCACGGCCGCAGCGGTGGGCGGCACGGTGGAGTTCACCCTCGACGAGGGCGTGACCCTGGCCACGCCGCAGCCGGCGGGCAGCAACCTGTTCGGCCCGCTCACGGCGAGTTCGTTCACGCCGTTCGAACTGAACACCTTCGACCCGACCGATCAGGAGACCTACAACGCCGCCACCTCGGCGACGATCTACGACAGCCTCGGCAACCCGCACGTGCTGAGCATGTACTTCGTCAAGGACCGCTTTGATCCCGCAGTGCCGAGCGAGCAGAACAGCTGGACCATGCACGTTCAGATCGACGGGCGTGACGTCGGAGACCCGAATCCCAACCTGCCGGTGCCGCAGAACATCGAGCCGACGCCGGCGTCCTATCGGGTTCGCTTCAATTCGGACGGCAGCCTCGATCCCAGCGGCACCGATCCGGTGCTGATCTCCAACTGGATTCCACTCAATGAGGACGGTGATCCGAACGGCGCGCAGGGCCCGCTCAACCAGCTGCTCGGTGGTTCGCTGCCGGTGGCCGATCCGCCGGTCAGCTCCAATTTCGAGATCCGGCTCGGCGAGTCGACGCAGTTCGGCACCGGCTTCGCGCTCAACAGCGTCAGCCAGAACGGCTACACGTCGGGCGAGCTGAGCGGCCTCGCGATCAACGACCAGGGGCTGGTGGATGCCCGATTCACCAACGGCCAGAGCCAGACGCTCGGCCAGATCGCGCTCGCGGACTTCGCCAATCTTCAGGGTCTCAAGCCCATGGGCGATACCGGCTGGGTCCAGACCAGCGACTCCGGTGAGCCGGTGATCGCCGGGGCGACTTCGGGCTCGCTCGGCGCGATTACCTCCGGCGCGCTCGAGGATTCCAACGTCGAGCTCTCCGAGCAGCTGGTTCAGCTGCTGATCGCTCAGCGGAACTTCCAGGCCAATGCCAGGACGATCTCCACGAGCGACGAGATCACCCAGACCATCATCAACCTGTAATCGACATGGACAGCGTTCTCTATCTCTCTTCGTCCGCGGCCAGGGAGCTCATGCAGGCGCAGACCGTGCATGCGAACAATCTGGCCAACGCCGGCACCGGCGGTTTCAAGGCGGACTTCGCCCAGGCCCGCGCCATGCAGGTGTACGGCGACGGCTATCCGGGTCGCGTGTATTCGGCGACCGAGAGCCCGGCGACCAACATGTCGCCGGGCAGCCTCGATCAGACCGGCCGCAACCTGGACGTCGCCATCGACGGCGACGGCTGGCTGGCCGTGATGCGCAACGACGGCACGGAGGCCTTCACGCGCTACGGCAGTCTCGAAGTGGATTCCGCCGGGCTGCTGCGCACAACGCGGGGCGAGCCGGTCCTCGGCGAGGGCGGGCCGATCGCCCTGCCGCCGTTCGAAACCGTGCTGATCGGTGGCGACGGTACGGTGACCGTGCAGCCGGTGGGACAGGACCCGAGCAATCTCGTGCAGGTCGATCGGCTGAAGCTGGTAGCACCCGAGCGGGGCGCGCTGGTGAAGGGTCCTGACGGCCTGTTCACCCGGGCCGACGGATTGCCGGAACCCCCCGCGGCGGGGGTCAGCCTGGTCTCCGGCATGGTGGAGAACAGCAACGTCAACGTGGTCAACGAGATGACCGAGATTCTGGCGATCGCGCGGGAATTCGAGATTCACCTGCGTCTGATGCAGGCGGCGGAGCAGAACGACGAGGCAGCCTCCGAGCTGCTGTCGAGCCGCTGATCAGGCGTAACCATACACAACAGGGGTAACCCGACATGATGTCAGCACTCTGGGTCAGCAAGACTGGCCTCGCCGCGCAGGATACGTCGCTGCGGACCATCTCCAACAACCTGGCCAATGTGAGCACGGTGGGCTACAAACGCGAGCGCGCCGTGTTCCGGGACCTGCTCTATCAGGTCCAGGAGCAGCCGGGTGGTCTTTCCTCCCAGGACACCACGCTGCCATCGGGCCTGCAGCTGGGTACCGGCGTCGAGGTGGGCGCCACCCAGAAGATCTTCACCAAGGGTGATCTGCAGGCCACCGAGCAGCCTCTCGACCTGGCCATCGACGGCCGCGGCTTCTTCCAGGTGGCGATGCCGGACGGTTCGTTGACCTACACCCGCGACGGTCAGTTCCAGCTGAGCGAAGAGGGTGAGATCGTCACCGCCGAAGGCTACCGGCTGGAGCCGTCCCTGAACGTGCCGTCGGATGCCCAGTCGATCACCATAGCCGCCGACGGCACGGTGTCGGCAATGCTCGCCGGCAGCACCAGCGTGACCCAGCTCGGCAACATCCAGATCGCCGATTTCGTCAATCCGGCCGGCCTTCAGGCGATCGGCGGGAACCTGTTCCGCGAGACACCGGCGAGCGGTGCGCCGCTGACCGGAAATCCGGGCAGCAACGGCCTCGGCGGGCTGCTCCAGGGCAACCTCGAGAACTCGAACGTCAACGTGGTGGAGGAGATGGTCAACATGGTCTCCACCCAGCGTGCCTACGAGATGAACAGCCGCGTGGTCTCGACCGCGGACCAGATGCTCCAGTTCGTCACCCAGAACCTGTAAGGAGGCATGATGCGGGCACTTTGCAGGGACGCATTCCGGGGGCTGCTGACGGCCGCGGTGGCGGCGCTTGCCGCCGGCTGCATCAGCCAGGATCCCGTGCGCCAGGAACCGGGCTACCGCCCGGCCTATCCGGAGATCGCCAGAGCCGAACGGCTGGATCAGGCGAGTCTGTTCCAGGCCGGGCAGGGGCGCTACCTGTTCGACGACAGCCGCGCCAACCGGGTGGGCGACATCGTCACGATCCGTCTCGAGGAGCAGACCACGTCGCGGAAATCGGCGGAAACCACCTACAACAAATCCAGCGACCAGAACGTCGGCGAGCCGACCCTGTTCGGTTCCATGATCGACGATCTCACCAGTCAGTTTCAGAGCGATTCAGAGTTCAACGGCGGGGCCGAGAGCGACCAGAGCAACAGCCTGCGCGGCACCATCAGCGCGGTGATCGCCGAGGTGCTGCCGAACGGACTGCTGGTGGTACAGGGCGAGAAGTGGTTGAACCTCAATCGCGGCGAAGAGTACGTGCGCGTCAGCGGTCTGGTCCGGCCGGAGGACGTGGACGGCTTCAACACGGTGTCGTCCCTGCGTCTTGCCGATGCCCGCATCGCCTACAGCGGCACCGGCGACTTCGCCGATACCAACAAGGCCGGATGGCTGAGCCGCTTCTTCCTCAGCCCTTTGATGCCTTTCTGAGAATTCACCCAGGATGAACAGCTCCATGAGATATCTGCTTGCGCTCGTGATCGCCCTGGCTGCCACCACGGCTTACGCACAGCGCCTGAAGGACCTGGCCTCGGTGGACGGCGTGCGTGCCAACCAGCTCGTCGGCTACGGTCTGGTGGTGGGCCTGGACGGCACCGGCGATCAGACCACCCAGACACCGTTCACGGTGCAGGCGTTCAACAACATGCTGCGGCAGTTCGGCATCCAGCTGCCGCCGGGTCAGAACCTGCAGCTCAAGAACGTCGCCGCGGTCTCGGTGCACGCCGAGCTCGCCCCTTTCGCCAAACCGGGGCAGACCCTCGACGTAACGGTGTCCTCCATCGGCAACGCGAAGAGCCTGCGCGGCGGCTCGCTGCTGCTGACCCCGCTCAAGGGTCTCGACGCGCAGATCTACGCGGTGGCCCAGGGCAATCTGGTGGTCGGTGGCTTCGGCGTCGAAGGGGCCGATGGCTCCTCGGTCACCGTCAACGTGCCGAGCGTCGGCAGGATCCCGGCCGGCGCGCTCGTGGAGCGGCCGTCGCCGAACCGCTTCGCCAGCGGCAACGAGCTGACCTTCCATCTGCATCGCAGCGACTTCACCACGGCACGCCGGGTTACCGAGCGCATCAACGAGACATTCGGCCCGGACGTCGCCCGCGCCATCGACGGCGGTTCGATCACCGTGCGGGCGCCCGCGGAAACGGATCAGAAGGTGAGCTTTCTGTCGGTTCTGGAGAACCTCGAGGTCGAGGCGTCTCCGGCTGCCGCCCGGGTGATCATCAACTCGCGCACCGGCACCATCGTCATCGGTGAACGTGTCGAAGTGGCGCCGGCGGCAGTAACGCACGGCAGTCTCAGCGTCACCATTTCCGAGAATCCGGCGGTCAGCCAGCCGAATCCACTCGCCCGCGGCGATACCGTTGTGGTCCCGCAGTCGGAGATCGAGGCGGAGCAGGATGCCAACCGGATGTTCTACTTCGCGCCGGGTGTGGCGTTGCAGGACATTGTCAATGCCGTCAACGCGGTCGGCGCGGCGCCGGGGGATCTCATGGCTATACTTGAAGCGTTGAAGCAATCCGGCGCGCTGCGCGCGGAGCTGGTGGTGATCTAGTGTCTCTTTCCGCAACGAGCCCTCTGGCGGTACCTGCGAGCCCGGCCGAGTCGCCGGGCTTCGCATACAGCGACATCCGTTCGCTGCAGCGGATCAAGACCGACGACGCGAGCGGAATCCGCGCGGTGGCCCAGCAGTTCGAATCGCTGTTCATCGGCATGATGCTGAAGAGCATGCGTGAGGCCAATGCGGTGCTCGCGGAAAGCAGCATGCTGTCGAGTCCGGAGCTGTCCCTGCACGAGGAGATGCTCGATCAGCAGTGGGCCATCCACATGGCGGAGAGCGGCGGCATCGGGCTCGCGACCATCATCGAGTCGCAGCTCGGCGGCGCACGGCCGGCGGCGGAGTCCGCACAGGCCCAGGCGTTGCCGGAACGACGCGGGCGTGAGCATCCCGGCTATACCGCGGCGACCACGGTGACCGCACGTGCGCGCGGCTTCAAGCAGCCGGGTTTCGCCAGCCGTGAGGCCTTCGTGGCCGAAGTGCTTCCGCAGCTGCAGGAGGTCCTGGCCGATGCCGGTCTGCGGCCGACGGCGGTGCTGGCGCAGAGCGCCCTGGAAACCGGCTGGGGCCAGCGGGTGATTCACGGGCCCGACGGCGCGAGCAGCCACAATCTGTTCGGCATCAAGGCCGGCCGGAGCTGGGAGGGACCGCGGGTCGAGGTCCGGACTCTGGAAGTGATCGATGGACACCCGCGCGTCGAGAAGGCGGAGTTCCGCAGCTACCCCAGCGTGCGCGCCGCCGTCGAGGACTACGTCCGCTTCCTCGAGTCGGACAGCCGCTATCGCGACGTGCTGGAAGCAGGCAGCGACGACGGATTTGCGGGCGCTCTGCAGCGTTCCGGCTATGCCACGGACCCGGCCTACGCGAGCAAGATCCGCGCGGTCATCGGCTCGCTGCGCGAGCTGACCGGCGCGTGACGGGGGCAGCATGTCGAATTCCTCGCTGATCAACATTGGCCTGTCCGGCGTCCGCGCGCACCAGCAGGCGCTGGCGACCACCGGCCAGAACATTACCAATGCTTCGACGCCCGGCTACTCGCGTCAGCGGGTCAATCTCGAAGCCCAGGTGACCACCGGGGCGGGAACCGGCATGCAGGGGGTGCTGGTTCAGGGCGTGGAGCGCATCGTCGACGAGGCCACCCTCGGTCAGCTGCGCCTGGACACCTCCAGCAGCGCGCGCCTCGACGCTCTGTCGGAGCAGCTCGCCCAGGTCGATCTGCTGCTGGCCGATGAGGCGACCAGTCTCAACCGCGGCTTCGATGCGTTCTTCGCTGCGCTGCAGAGCGCGGCCAGCAGTCCGACCTCGCTGCCCGGACGGCAGCTCGTGCTGTCCGAGGCCGAGGGTCTGGTGATGCGTTTTCAGAGCCTGGACGGGCGGCTGCGGGAGCAGCGTGCGGCGGTCAACCGGCAGGCGCAGGGCGAGATCGACGCCGTCAACCGTCTCGCCACCAGTATCGGTGAGCTGAACGCCAGATTGACCGGGCTGGAGGCGCAGGATGGCAACACCAACGCGCTGCTCGATCAGCGTGACGAGCTGCTGCGCCAGCTTGCCGAGCGGGTGGACGTTCGCACCGTGGCCGAAGGCAAGCTCGGCATGAACGTGTTCGTCGGCAAGGGTCAGGCGCTGGTGGTTGGGGCTACGGTCAGAACCCTGGAGCTGTCCGCGTCCGGGGCGGTGACGGTCAGCGGCGAAGCCGGCGGCGCGGGGCTGGCGGTGGACGTCCGCGGCGGCTCGCTCGGCGGCCTGCTCGGTTTCCGCGAGCAGACCCTGGATCCGGTGATCAACGATCTCGGGCGACTGGCGCTGGCATTCGCCGGAACGGTGAACGAGATGCACGGCGAGGGACTGGATCTGCGCGGCGCCTACGGCGGCAATCTGTTCGCCGATCTGAACGCGGCGAGCGCGGTGGATAACCGCGTGGTCGCCGCCAATCAGATGGCCAACGCCAGCACGGTGACCCTTGGCGTCCGCATTGAAGAGCCCACCGCGCTGATGGCCAGCGAGTACCGCGTTCGCTTTCTCGATGTCGGTGGGACGTTCGAAGTACGCCGCGAGAGCGACGGCACGGTGGTGGCCAATGGTTCGATCGGGGCGGCGCGCCCGCAGGCCGTGTCGTTCGATGGTCTCAGCCTGGAAATCGGCGAGGGCGAGATTCGCGCCGGCGCCGATTTCCGGGTGACGGCCGCGGCGCTCGGCGTGAACGATCTCGGGGTCGCGTTGCGCGATCCGCGCGACCTGGCGCTCGCGGGCCCGGTGGCGTTTCTCACCGGCGACGCCAATCAGGGCTCAGGCCAGATCGCGCTAAGCACCGTCGATGACGTCGGTACGCCGTTGTTCTCCGGCACCGGCGAGCTGCTGCCGCCGCTGCTGGTGAGATTCACGGCGGACAACCGCTACGAGGTGCTCGACGCCACCGATCGTCTGAATCCGCGCCCGCTGAACCCGCCGATGTGGGGCCTTCCATTCGTCCCCGGCGGCGTGCAGGCGCTGCTGCCGGATGCTGATCAGCAGCTCATCGTCGCCGATGGCCAGGACGCCAACGCGCTGCCGGACGCGGTCGCGACGAGCCTGGATCTCGGTGCCGTGGCGAATGCCGTCGGCAGCGAGACGCTACGGCTGTCGCGCATCGACCCTCAGTCGGGGGCCGCGACCGCGCTCGGTTCGGTCGCCATTCAACCCGGCATGAGTGCGCGCGCCGTCGCGGCGGCACTGGAACAGCTCGATGGCGTGTCCGCGGCCGCCCGCACCGAACTCACCATCAGCAATCTGCGCGACAACGGCATCGGCGAGCCGCTCACGGTGGCTGTGAACGGCGAGCGCCTGGTGCTGGCCCCGGGATCGAGTCTCGACGATCTGGCGGACGCAATCAGCGCTTCCGCGACCCTGCGCGACGCCGGCATCCGGGCACGCAGCGACGGTACGACGCTGACGCTCACCGCCGAGCGCGGTGACGATCTGTCTCTGCACGTGGCCGGCGACGTCACCGACGGCATTACGGTCAGCGACAGCCGCGGCGCGAGCCTCGATCTCGATGGCGCAGGGCCCGGAGACGTGTTCGCGACGGTAAGCGTTGCCGGCAGCGTGCGGCTGCTGCTCGAGTCGGGCCTGCGCCTTGAGAGCGACAGCGCGGTTCCCGGCGGCGGGCTGTTCAGCGCCGCGCCCGTGGCTCAACCCGCAGGCCTCGGCTTTCAGGCGGGCATTTCCGGTCGACCCAGAGCGGGTGACACGTTCGAGATCCGGTTCAACGATGCCGGTAACCTGGACAACTACAATGCACTTGCCCTGGCGGAGCTGCAGGTGCGGGCGATGCTCGGCGATCCGCCGATCAGTTTCTCCGAGGCCTACTCCGGCATCGTCGAGAAGGTCGGCATCCGTACCAGCCAGACGCGCACCGACGCGCAGGCGGCAGAAGCGCTGCTGCAGCAGTCGGTGGCGCGGCGCGAGTCGGTGTCCGGCGTCAATCTCGACGAGGAGGCCGCGAACCTGATCAAGTTCGAGCAGGGCTACAACGCGTCTGCCCGGGTAGTGTCGGTGGCCAAGGAAATTTTCGACGTGCTTCTCGGAGCGGTGGCGTAAGCGATGCGGATTTCGACCAGTCAGATGCACAGTCAGTCGGTCAACCAGATGCTCGACCTGCAGCGTCAGGCTGCCGACACGCAGAATCAGATCGCTTCGGGACGCAAGTACCGGACCGCGGCCGATGACCCCCTCGGCGCGCTGCGGGTGGAGCGCCTCAACCGGGAGCTGGCCGTCCGCGAACAGTACCAGCGCAACATGGATCTCGCAGAGAGCGAACTGCGCCTCGAGGAGGCCTCGCTCGATCAGGCCGGCAATCTGCTGCAGCGGGTGCGCGAGCTGACCGTGCAGGCGGGCAATCCGGTCAATTCCGTGCAGGACCGCGCCTTCATTGCTGCGGAGATCGAAACGCGCATGAACGAACTCATGGCGCTCATGAACACGCGACTTGCCTCCGGCGACTACCTGTTCGGTGGCAACGTCGGCGGTCAGCCGCCGTTCGTGCGCGATGCCGCGGGCGCCATCCTCTACCAGGGTGACGAGGGCCAGCGGGCGGTGCAGATCGATGGCGCCATCCGCCTGCCGGTGAACGACTCCGGCAGGCGCCTGTTCGTCGACATACCCGCGAGCCGAACCACGGCGGTCGGCTACGCGGCCGACAATCCGCCCGGAGGCAGCGGCGCGCTGACGCCGCCGCAGGTGGTGGATCGGGCGGCATTCGAGGCGTTTCCTGACGGTGGGGTGGTGATCGAGTTCCAACCGCTCGGCGACGATCCGGATGGTCTGCCGAACTTCACCGTGCGGCGCATCGGCGACAACCGCGTCGTGGGCGGTCTCGAGAACGTGCGTTTCGAGGCTGGCGCCGCCGTCACGGTGGCCGGCGTCGAGTTTGCCATTGAAGGCAGCCCGCGGGCCGGTGACCGCTTCGTCGTGGAGGCCACCGACAAGCAGGGCGTTCTCAGCACCCTCGATGTGCTGATCGGCGGTCTGCGGAGCCTGCCTGCGGGGGGCGTCGGCGACGACGCCTACCAGGAGCTGATCGCCGATTCGCTGAACAACATCGACAACGCCATGGGCTCGATCCTCGAGGTGCGCTCGGAAATCGGTGCACGCATGGGGGTGATGGACTCGGTTCGCGGTCTGCACGAGCAGGTGAGCGAACTGTCGAGGAGCGTGAAGTCGGGCATCGAGGACGTCGACTTCGCCAAGGCGATCAGCGATCTGAACCAGCAGACTCTGGTGCTGCAGGCCGCTCAGCAGAGCTACGTCCGCGTCTCCAGGCTGTCGCTGTTCGACGCCATCTGACCGGCGGGCGGGGCTCCCGCCGATTGTGACCGGGCTCTCACTTCTGCCGAATATTCCTCTCGCATCTCCCTAAAGAGTTTCCGAACGCTGCCGTTATCCCTCCTCGAAGGGCAACGAATGCCCGGTTAAGCCCGGCCTGGCCGGACCAACGACAGCAACTAGGAACGACATCATGGCCCAGGTAATCAATACCAACATTGCTTCGCTGAACGCACAGCGAAACCTGAATGCATCCCAGGGGGCGCTGCAAACTTCCCTGGAGCGGCTCTCGTCTGGTCTGCGCATCAACAGCGCCAAGGACGACGCGGCCGGTCTTGCCATCTCCGAGCGCTTCACGGCGCAGATCCGCGGCCTTAACCAGGCGGTTCGGAATGCCAACGACGGCATCTCGCTTGCTCAGACCGGTGAAGGTGCTCTGGCCGAGACCGTGAACAGCCTGCAGCGGATCCGCGAGCTGGCCATCCAGTCTGCCAACGACACGAATTCCGCCTCCGACCGTGCCTCGCTTCAGGGTGAGGTGAACCAGCTGGTGGCCGAGATTCAGCGAATCGCCACGACCACGCAGTTCAACGGTCAGAACATCCTCGATGGCTCGTTCACGTCGGCCAAGTTCCAGGTCGGCGCCAACGCCAATCAGACGATCAACGTCTCCATCGGCAGCGCCGAGGCGACCAACATCGGTTCCAATACCGGCACTTCCATAGCCAACGTGGGCACGGCGCTTGCCGCTGCCACGGATGGCACCGGCGGCAACGGGGTCGCCGGTCAGGACCTGACCGTTTCGGGCAGCCTCGGTACCTCCGTGGTCACGCTTGCAGCCGATGCGTCTGCCGCCGAGATCGCCGCACTGGTGAACGAAGCTCAGGCATCGACGAACGTCTCCGCGACCGCCCGGTCCACGGCGACCATCGCCGGCTTCGCCGCAGGTGCGGTCGGCCAGGTCGACTTCAACCTGACGGGCGCGGACGGTACTGCGGTTGCCATATCCGCGAACGTTGCCTCGGCAACCGACCTGACAAACGTCGCCGAAGCGATCAACAACAACGCTGCAACCACGGGCATCACGGCCGAGCTCTCCAGCGATCGGGCCTCGATCGTGCTGACCAGTGAAGCCGGCGACGACATCGTGATCGAAGACGTCGACGGCGCGGCCGCTACCGGAACCGTATTCACGGTCGACGCCGTCGCCCTGGCAGACACGGAAGCCGGCGGCAACGACAGCATCGTGGTTGGCGGCCAGGTGAGCTTCGCCTCCTCGCGCAGCTTCACGGTCGGCAGTGACGACGGCACCAACACGGTGGTTGCCGGTGGCAATCTCTCCAGCGCCCTGAGCGCGGTGGCGAGCGCTTCCGTGGCAACTCAGAGCGCGGCCGCCGACACGATCGCCGTGATCGACGGCGCCCTGGAGTTCATCAACGGTCTGCGTGCCGACCTCGGTGCGGTGCAGAGCCGCTTCGAGGGCACCATCTCCAACCTGAGCACCACGGCGGAGAACCTGTCCGCTGCCCGGTCGCGGATTCAGGATGCGGATTTTGCCGCGGAGACGGCAGCCCTGACCCGGGCCCAGATCCTCCAGCAGGCCGGTACTTCGGTACTGGCTCAGGCGAACCAGACGCCGCAGAACGTGCTGGCCCTGCTGCAGTAATCGTGCTGTAGACGGTTCGTACGATGGATGGGCGCCCGCAGGGGCGCCCGCTTCCTGAATCTGAGTTGGACGATCTAGGATGACCACTCCCATAGACGGCATGAGCGGAATGCAGAGCATCCGGCCGGTGGTTGTCGAGGCGCAGCTGCCGGGCGACAGCGCCCGCACCGTGAGTGCGGCCGAACCAGAGGCACGGCCGGAACCTGCGATGGATGCCGGCAAGGTGGCAGAGGCCACCCGCCAGGTGGAGCAGCTGTTCCAGAGCGTTCGTCGCAACCTGCAGTTCAAGGACGATCCCACCTCCGGTCGGATGGTGGTTTCCGTGATCGATGCGGACAGCGGCGAAATCATTCGCCAGATCCCGCCGGAACGGATGCTGCGGATGGCGGCTAACCTGGAGCAGATCACCGGTCTGCTGCTCGGCGAGCGAGCTTGAAACCGGCGCACGGGGCCGGGATTTTCCCGGTCCTGTGCTTTACTCATCGGTAGACCTTCCGTATTTCAAGGACTCTCAGGCTATGGCCGGCATCAGCTCTCTCGGCGTGGGCTCGGGCATCGATATCCGCAACATCGTCGATCAGCTGGTCGCCGCCGAACGCGCACCGGTGCAGTCCCGGCTCGACAGCAAGGAAACCACGCTGCAGGCAGAGCTGTCGTCGTTCGGCATTCTGAAATCGGCGCTGTCGGCCTTTTCGGACGCCGTCTCCAACCTCTCCGAGGCCTCGGCCTTCCGGGCTGCCCGCGGGACGTCGGGCGATCCCGAAGCAATCGAGGTGGCGGGCGCCGCCGAGGTTCAGCGTGCTGCATCCTTCGGAATTCAGGTCGACGCCCTGGCCCAGGCCCAGTCGCTTGCCTCCGGTGTTTTTTCCGGTGCTTCGGCGGACGTCGGCTCCGGGTCGATCACCTTCCGCTTCGGTACGGTGACCGTCGACGGGTCCGGCGCTGTCAGCGGGTTCGCGCAGAACGGTGGACGTGCAGCGGTCACCCTCGACATTCCAGCCGGGAGCACCAGCCTCGGTGACGTGCGTGATGCGGTCAATGCGGCGGACATTGGCATTCGCGCGTCCATTCTGAATGACGGCACCGGCGATCGGCTGGTGTTCAGCGCCACGGATACCGGCGCTGCCAACGGCTTTCTGGTCGAGATTGCCGACGATGACGGCGACCTGGCCGATGGCTCGGGATTGTCGCAGCTGAGCTACAGTCAGGGCGCTGCCGATCTGACGATGAACCGCGCGGCCGGGGACGCACAGCTGCTGGTCGACGGCCTGAAGGTATCGCGCCAAAGCAACGTGATAGACGATCTGCTCGAAGGTGCGACCCTGACCCTGCGCGGAACCACCGGGTTTCCGGTAGAGGTTCAGGTCGAACCCGACCTGACGAAGGCGCGCGAACTCATCGACGGTTTCGTCAAGGCCTACAACGAGCTGCAGACGCAGATCGAGTCGGTGGCCGGCTACGATGCAGAGACCCAGCAGGGCGGTGTGCTGCAGGGCAATTCTCTGGTCCGCAGCGTCGAGTCGAACATGCGCCGCATGGTTACCCAGCAGCTCGGCGTGCTGGACGGCCGATCGGTTCGGGCGCTTGCGGACATCGGCATCCGGACGACCCGTGACGGCAAGCTGGAGGTCGACTCCACCCGGCTCAGCGAGCGCCTCGCGGATTCGCTTGACGAGGTCGGTGCTCTGTTCGGCACTGCCGGACTGGTGAGTGGCAGCGGATTCGCGTTCGAGAGCTCGCGCACGGAAACCAAGGCCGGTCGCTATGCCGTGAACGTCACCCAGCTTGCGGATCAGGCGCGGTTGAGCGGTTCAGCGGTCACGGAGCCGAGCCTCATCTCGCCGGTAGTCATCGACGCGGGCAACGACGAAATCGAACTCACGGTGAACGGTGTCGCCAGCGGCCGCATCACCCTTTCCCAGGGCGTCTACACCAGCGCGACCGCCCTGGTTGCCGAGCTGCAGTCTCGAATCAACGGTTCGGCAACCCTGCGCGACGCGGACGTAGCGCTTGCCGTGGAGTTCGACACCGCCAGCAGCAGCTTCGTACTGAGTACCAGCGAATACGGCAGCGACGCGGGCGTGGAGATCACCTTCGCAGATACGGGCAGCGCGGCAACACTCGGATTGAGTGTTGGCCAGATAGCCACCGGCGTCGATGTGGCCGGGAGTATCGGCGGTATCGATGCCGAAGGCTTCGGCCGTTATCTCACGGCTCAATCCGGCGACCCGGATGGCCTCAAGATCGAGGTCACCGGCGCCGCAATCGGCGCTCTGGGATACGTATCGTTCTCCCGTGGCATCAGCAGCCTGCTGTCGCAGACCATCGACACGTTTCTGGATTCCGGCGGTCCGTTCTCCGGCGCCACCAAGAGCATCACCGATACCATCGACGACATCGCCGATGAGCGCATCGAGCTGAGCGAGCGGCTGACGCGGCTGGAAGCCAGACTGGTGGCGCAGTTCAGCGCCATGGACGCGCTGGTGGCCCAGCTCAACCAGACCAGCAGCTTCCTGACCAGCCAGCTTTCCGGCCTCGAATCCCTGGCACGTAACGGCGGCAGAACCCGCAGCACCTGATCAGCAGTGAGCTTGGAGCAACCATGACAATCGACAGACAGATCCAGGGCCCCGCTGGCGGCCGCGCCGTTACCGCCTACCAGAACGAGTCGGTACAGGCGGCCCGCTACGCGAGCCCCCATTCGCTGGTCGCCATGCTCATCGATGGCGCGGTGGAGCGGGTGGTCCAGGCGCGGGGAGCCATGGAGCGCGGGCTCATCGCGCGCAAGGGAGAGCGCATCGGCAGGGCGATCACCATCGTCGACAGTCTGCGGGCGTCTCTGGATGTCGAAGCCGGCGGCGATATCGCCGTCAACCTCGCCGCGCTCTACGACTACCTGATCCGACGGCTGCTGCACGCCAACGTTCACAACGACGTGCTGGCACTCGACGAGGCGGTGCGCCTGCTGAAGGAAATCAAGGCCGGGTGGGACGGTATCGCGGACGCGGCGGAACCGGCGACGGCAGTAAGATGACGGAGGCGATGACCGCGAGCGGGGCGCTTCGTGAGGCCATCGAGCGCTGCACCGAACTCACCGATCGCATGCTGAGCGCCGCCATGGCCGGTGACTGGCAGCAGGTCGCCGAACTCGAGCGCCTGCGCCGCGACTGCTGCGGCGGGATCCGATTGCAGGGTCTGGACGCGGACGAGCTCGATTCCGCTGGCGAGCGGCTGCGCGCGCTCGTGGCCATGGACCGCCGCCTGGCGGGGCTCGTGGACGAAGCCCGCGCGCGTTCGCTGGTCGCGTTGCGCGCTGCGCGCGGACAGGCGCGGGCGAGTGCGGCTTACCAGGCGCTGTCCTTCGGGGCCTGATCCCCGACGCGTGACCCGTTTCGGGTTGCACCTAAAGAAACACGGCGTCACGCCGATAGCTTCTTCGTGATCGGCAAACAGGGACGTTCCGGTGACCCAATCCCCTCAGGTACTCGCTCCGACACTCGTCCGCTCCATGGCGGCAACGGGATCTCCGCATCAGATGGTGTCCATGCTGCTGGGCGGCGCGCTCGGACGTCTGGCTCGCGCCCGTGACGAATTGCTGACCGGGGCGGGGCAGTCTCTGGCGGCAGCGGTTTCGATCATCGAGGCATTGCAGGGTTCCCTCGACATGGATCGGGGCGGCCAGCTAGCGGCGAATCTCTTCGACCTGTACGACTACATGCTCCGCCGCCTGGAACAAGCCAGGATCGAGCGCGACCCCGATTCGCTTGCCGAAGTGAGCTCCCTGCTGGAGACCATTCTCGAGGGCTGGGAGGCCATCGCCCCCGAGGTGAGCGCACTCCCGGCCTGATCCGCCAGGGAATTGTCACCGAACCCGCCGGACCAGCCGTCGATGATTTGACGTTTGTCCGAACCGTACTTTACTTCCAGGCGTGATCGTCAAAGTTCTGACGAGCCGGATTCAGGAAGTCGAGTATGAGTCAATGCCCGGTGGCCATCGCCTGCCACGACGCCGAGGTGGCGCAGCGTCTGCTGCACTGCCTCGAGTTTCTCGGTCTCGAGCCGACGCTGCGGAATCCGCAGGACGCCGTCGCCGAAGCCGTGGTGCTCACCGATGCCCCGGACCTGTCGGTTCCCCGCGACACCGTGGTGGTACGCGTGAACGCCGGCCGCGGTGCGCTGAGCGCAGATCCCCAGGCGATCCGTATCGCCTGGCCGCCGCGTCAGCACGATCTGGCGGCAACCCTTGCCCGGGCCTGCACCCAGTCCCTGCGTTCCGCCGAAGCAGCGCAGGGCACCGACTTCCCCGATCTGGTCGGTGACAGCGAGCCGATGTGCAGCGTGAAGAACATGATGGGCCAGGTCGCCGACAGCGACGCGACGGTGCTGATCACCGGCGAGTCCGGAACGGGAAAGGAGGTGGTCGCGCACAGTCTGCACCAGGCGTCGCGGCGCCGCGGCGGACCCTTCGTTCCGGTGAACTGCGGCGCCATTCCCGCCGAGCTGCTGGAAAGCGAGCTGTTCGGCCACGAGAAGGGCGCCTTCACCGGCGCGCTCGACGCCAAGAAGGGTCGCTTCGAACTCGCCCACGGCGGAACCCTGTTCCTCGACGAGGTGGGCGACATGCCCCTCGCCATGCAGGTCAAGCTGCTGCGCGCCATTCAGGACAAGCGCATCGAGCGGATCGGCTCGGTGCGCTCGGTTCCCTGCGACGTGCGCATTGTGGCGGCCACACACCAGGACCTCGAGGCGCTGATCGGCGCCGGCCGGTTCCGCGAGGATCTGTACTATCGTCTCGCCGTGTTTCCCATCACCCTGCCGGCTCTGCGGGCGCGCACCGGAGACGTTCGGCCCATCGTCCAGAGCCTGCTGGCAAAGCTCGAGCGTGAGCATTCCGCCTCGATCACCTTCTCGCCCGACGCCTGGGAAGCGCTCGAGCGTTACGAGTGGCCGGGCAACGTGCGTGAACTCTGCAATCTGGTGGAGCGAATGGTCGTGCAGCTGCCCGACGGGCTGGCCGACGTGGCCGATCTACCCCTGCGTTTGCGCAGCGGGGCTGCGCGGCTGCGGCCGGCGGCTGCAGGTTCCGCTGGCGAGCCGGCATCCGCCGCTGCCCCAGAGCACGGCGTCGTGCTTCCGGTAAACGGCATCGATCTGCGGGAATTTCTCGCCGACATGGAGCGCAGCCTGATCAAGCAGGCGCTGGATGATACCGAATCCATCGTCGCCCGCGCGGCCGATCGGCTGCACATCCGTCGCACCACGCTGGTCGAGAAAATGCGCAAGTACGGTATCCGCCGGGACGCCGTATGATGCTGACCGCCCGCAAGCAGGACTCGATCGTCGAGACCGCGCCGCTGGTGCTGCTGGTCGGCGGATCGCAGGGCAGCGCTCAGGCCATGAGCGCGGTCCTCAAACGCATCGGTCAAACGTTCCTCGAGACCCCGTCCCTGGAAGGCGCCGTCGCCCTGGTCGGGCGTCGCGATGACGTCGGCGTGGTGCTGGCACGCTGCGAGTCGCGGGGAGGAGAAGCTGCATTCGGTCTGATCCGCGAGCTGCGCCGCCGCGCGCCGCTGGTACCGGTGGTGCTGTTCGGGCGCGTCGACGACCCCTCCACGGTGGTCGAGGCGATGCGCGGCGGGGCCGCCGACTTCGTCGCTGAGCAGGTCGATGGGGATCGCCTGGCGAGGATGCTGAACGGCTACCTGAAAAGCTGTGAGAGCGCGCCCGTGTTCGAGTCCGCTGCGTCCCGGCACAGCTTCGACCTGGCGGCACGGGTCGCCCGTACCGATGTGTCGGTTCTGATCACCGGCGAATCCGGTACCGGAAAGGAGGTCGTCGCCCGGTTCATCCACGAGCGCTCCGATCGTGCGGACGGCCCCTTCGTCGGCGTCAACTGTGCGGCCATTCCCGAGCAGATGATGGAGGCGACCCTGTTCGGTCACGAGCGGGGCGCGTTCACCGGCGCGCATCAGGCGCGCCCCGGCAAGTTCGAGGTGAGCGAAGGCGGCACCCTGCTGCTCGACGAGATCTCAGAGATGGGTCTCGATCTGCAGGCGAAGCTGCTGCGCGTGCTGCAGGAACGCGAAGTGGAGCGGATCGGCGCGCACGATACCCGTGCCGTGGACGTGCGGGTTCTGGCTACCTCCAACCGTGACCTGCGCGAGGAAGTGCGCCAGGGCCGCTTCCGCGAGGACCTGTTCTACCGGCTGAGCGTGTTCCCGCTGCGGCTCGAGCCGCTGCGTGAGCGCGTGGAAGACATTCTGCCGCTCGCGCGCTGGTTCCTGTGCAAGCACGGCGCGCGCATGGGCAAGCCCGGACTGCGGCTGTCGAAGCAGGCCTGCGACCGCCTGGTTGCCCATGCCTGGATCGGCAACGTGCGCGAACTGGAGAACGCGATCCAGCGTGCGCTGGTGCTGGTAGAGGGCGATGCGGTAGAGCCACTACATCTCGGCATCGAAGACGACGGTGCCACAGAGAGTGGGGCCGCCGGGCTCGAGTCGCGGGTCCGCGACGCCGAGGAGAGCGTGATCCAGCAGGCGCTGGCGAGCTGCAACGGACGCCGCAAGGACGCCGCGCGGGCGCTCGGCATCAGCGAGCGGACCCTGCGCTACAAGCTGCAGAAACTGCGTGAGCGTGAAGAGGTGGTGCAATGAGCGAAGTCAATATGAGAAGCGACGTGCAGGGCGTTATCGCGCAGATGCGGCTGCTCCAGGCGCAGGCCCAGGCGGGTCTCGAGTCGCCGCGCACGGACGAGGTCAAAGCCGGCGCGCCGACGGAGAGCTTTGCGACGATGCTGAAGACGGCGGCTGACACGGTCAACGGCCTGCAGAAGACCTCCGGCGCGCTGAGCACTCAGTTCGCCAGCGGGCAGAACAACGACCTGGTTGGCGTGATGATCGCCAGCCAGAAGTCGAATGTGGCCTTCCAGGGCCTGGTACACACGCGCAACCAGCTGGTCAACGCGTACCAGGAAATCATGAAGATGGGGATGTAAGTGAGTACGACTCATGGCTGATCTGCCTGCCGAGGTCACGGACTCCCGCGCCGTTGGCGCCAACCGCTCCGCTGCCGCTGCCAGAGGGCTCGACCTGAGTTTCCTGGTCGGCTTCGGAAGCCTGCCGATGGTTCGTCAGATCGGGCTGATGATCGGTCTGGCGGCCAGCGTTGCCCTGGGCTTCGCCGTCGTGCTGTGGAGTCAGCAGGAGGACTATCGGGCGCTCACCGGCGTGGTCTCCGCGCGCCAGACCAACGAGGTGGCCGAGGTGCTGTCCGGCAGCGGCATCCCGCATCGGGTCGATCCCGCATCCGGCATGCTGCTGGTGCCTGCGGATCGCATTCACGAAGCGCGCATGAAGATGGCCGGGGCGAACATCGTCGACGGCTCGCAGATGGGGTTCGAACTGCTCGATCAGGACCAGGGATTCGGGGTCAGTCAGTTCATGGAAGTGGCGCGCTACCGACGCAGTCTGGAAGGCGAGCTGGCGCGCAGCATCGCGTCGCTGAATTCGGTTCAGCATGCGCGCGTGCACCTCGCGATTCCGAAGCGCACGGCCTTCGTGCGCGATCAGCGCAAGCCGACGGCCAGCGTGACGCTGGCGTTGTCCCCGGGGGCGTCTCTCGACGGCGATCAGGTTCGTGCCGTGATGAACCTGGTAGCGGGCGCCGTTCCCGAGCTCTCCGCCGCAGACGTCGCGGTGGTGGATCAGCGCGGGGCGCTGCTGTCACGCAAGGACGAAGATCCCGCGCTCGAGCGCACGGAACGTCAGCTCGCCTACATTCAGCGCCTGGAGAGCAAACTGCAGGACAAGGTCGGCAATCTGCTCAATACCGTCGCCGGCCCGGAGCGCTTCCGCGCCGAGGTCAATGCCGACGTCGACTTCACCACGGTGGAGGAGACCGAGGAGTCGTACGATCCGGAGCAGCGCGCTCTGCGCAGCGAGCAGAGTCTGGAAGAGTCGCGCAGCGGCGCCGACGTGGCCGCCGGCGTGCCCGGCGCGCTTAGCAATCAGCCCCCGGGCGTTGCCAGCGCGCCCGAGACCGCGGCGGAAGGGGCGATCGCCGTGCCCGGATCTGCCGCTCGTCCGGAACAGGTCCGGGTCGAGGCTACCCGGAACTTCGAGGTGGACCGAACCATCAGTCACACCCGCTACCAGGTCGGACAGATCGCCCGGTTGAGTGTTTCCGTGGTGCTCGACGATGTCCGACCCGGTGGGGCGGCCGGCGACGCCGGAGACGGCGCCGAATCCGGCTGGACCGATGCGGAACTCGAACGCGTGACCGCGCTGGTCAAGAACGCGGTCGGCTTTCGTGAGGAGCGCGGCGACACCGTCACCGTGGCGAGCAGCCCGTTCGCGATCACCGAAATGGAAACCGTCGAGGCCGCCCCGTTCTGGATGGAACCCTGGTTCCTCGAGCTGTGCAAGCAGGTGCTGGGTGCGATCATCGTGCTGCTGATCGTGTTCATGCTGCTGCGGCCGATGTTCCGCAATCTGAGCAACGCCGGCGACACCATCAGAACACACAAACACCTGGCAATGCAGGCGCAGCAGTCCGCGTCAGGTGGCGGAGTGGTTCGGGTCGACGGCGACCGTAAGCTCGAGTCGGTCCGCAGTCTCGTGGCAGAACAACCCGAGACCGTGGCGCGTGTAGTCAAACAGTGGACATTGGCCAATGAGTGAAGCGCAGGAAATGCCGGCCCAGAGCACCGCGTTGGCGCCTTCGGCCGGGAACCGGAGCTCACTGGAGCGGGCAGCGATTCTGATGCTGGTGCTCGGTGAGCGGGACGCCGCAGCCGTGCTAAAACGCCTCGACGCCCATGGCGTGCACAAGCTCGGCAAGGCCATGACTCAGCTCGGCGACATCAAGCGCGCCGACGTCGAGGCCGTGCTGGACCGTTTTCTCAGCGAGGTGGGCAACGAGTCCAGCGTGCCGCTGGATTCGTCGAACTATCTCAAGCGGCTTCTGGTCGACGCGATCGGCGACGACAAGGCGCAGGAGGTCCTGGAACGGATCTTCGGCGAGAACACCAACGCGCTCGACAAGCTGCGCTGGCTGGATGCGCGCAGCATCGCCGAGTTCGTGTCGAAGGAACACCCACAGGTACAGGCCATCATCCTCTCGTATCTGAAGCCGGAACACGCCGCGGAAGTGCTCGATTATCTCAGCAGCGACGAGGTGCGTGCGGACCTGATCATGCGGGTGGCGACGCTGGATTCGCTGTCACCGAATGCGCTGCGTGAGGTCAACGACATCGTCGAAGAAGAGCTGGTCGGGTTCAGCTCGCAGCGCTTCATGACCTTCGGCGGCAAGAAGGTCGCAGCGGAGATCCTCAACGGTCTGGATACACGGATCGAAGAGGAGGTCATGGCCAGCATCCGCGGGGTCAACGAAGCCCTCGGCCAGGAAATCGAGGATCTCATGTTCGTGTTCGCGGATCTGGCAGAAGTGCAGGATCGCGACATTCAGACGCTGCTGCGCGAGGTCTCAAGCGACTCCCTCAAGCTTGCCCTCAAAGGCGCGGACGAACAGGTCAAGCAGCGCATCCTCGGCAACATTTCCAAGCGCGCGGCGGAGTTGCTGGTGGAAGACATGGAGATCATGGGGCCGGTCCGTCTGTCGGACGTCGAAGCCGCGCAGAAGGAAATTCTCATCGTCGCCCGCCGCCTCGCCGACAGCGGCGAGATCATGCTCGGCAACAGCGCCGAGGAGATGGTCTAGTGTACTGCGCCGCACACTGGTGGAGCCCCTGGCATGAGTGAGGCGTTCGTCTGGCCGCAGCTCAAGCATCACGGCGCTGGCGCCAGCCTCGGCGACCTGCGCCGCGAGGCCGAAGCCGCCGGTCGCGCTGCCGGACACGAGCAGGGACTCGCGGAGGGTCGCGAGGCCGCCCGGGCCGAGGTGGACGAGATGCGGACGCGGCTCGGTTCGGCGCTCGAATCCCTGGAGAGACAGCTCGACGACTACCGCATCGGTCAGGTGGACCGACTGGCGGCGGTCGCACACGCGCTTTGCGCCAGAGTCGTCGGGCACGAACTGCGCACCAGCGTCGACGCCCTCGAGAGCGTACTTGCCGAAGCGCTGGGCCGACTCGAGGCGGATGCCGGCGCGGCCGAAGTGTTCGTCAACCCGCAGGATCACGCAGTCCTGGCCGGGCTTCATCAGGGCGCGATGGCGCTGCACAGCGACCCCTCGGTCCCGCCGTGCAGTGTTTCCGTGCGCCTGCCGACCCAGGCCTCCGACTTCCAGCCCCTGACGCTCCTCGACGAGCTGTTCGAGGACATCCGCAATGACCTCGCCGGTTGAATCCCTGATCGAACGCCTCGATGCCCGCCTGGACGCGCTACCCGCGCGATTCCAGATGAAGGGCCGGGTGCGTCGGGTGGTCGGTGAAACCGTGGCGGTGAGCGGCTGCGCGCTCGGTCTCGGCGAGCGCTGCCGCATCGACATCGGCGATAAGCGTGTCGACGCCGAGGTCATCGGTCTCGGCGACGGCGAGATCCTGGTGCAGCCGCTGGCCGACATCCGCGGGCTGAACGTCGGAGCCCTGGTGCGGCGGGTCAGTCACAGCCTGGAACCGTGTCTGGACCATCTGCTCGGCCGGGTCGTGACCGGGCTGCTCGAGCCGGTGGACGGCGGCGCGGAGCTGCCGGTGAGTCGGCGCGCCCAGTGGATTCCGGAACGCATCAATCCGCTGGCTCGCCAGCCCATCGACGAACCGTTCGATCTGGGCATTCGTGCGGTCAACGCACTGCTCACGGTCGGCGTCGGCCAGCGCATCGGCCTGTTCGCCGGAAGCGGCGTGGGCAAGAGCGTGCTGCTCGGAATGATCGGCCGCTACGCCAAGGCGGATGTGGTGGTGGTCGGTCTGATCGGCGAGCGCGGCAGGGAAGTGCGCGAGTTCGTCGAAGAGAACCTCGGCGTTGGCCTGCGCAACTCGGTGGTCGTGGCTTCGCCCGCGGACGACTCGCCGGTCATGCGCATCCGCGCGGCGTTTGCGGCGACTCAGATCGCCGAGCGCTTTCGCGCGGAAGGCAAGCGCGTGCTGCTGATGATGGACTCGCTCACGCGGGTGGCGCAGGCCCAGCGCGAGGTGGGGCTGGCGGCCGGCGAGCCGCCGACCACCAAAGGCTACACGCCGTCGGTGTTCCGGCTGCTGCCGCGTCTGGTGGAGCGGGCCGGCAACCTTTCCCGAGGTGAGGGCTCGATCACCGCCGTGTACACGGTGCTCACCGAAGAGGACGACCTCCAGGAGCCGGTTGCCGATGCGGCGCGGGCGATTCTCGACGGCCACCTGGTTCTCGATCGCCGTCTCGCCGAGGCCGGCGTGTATCCGGCCATCGACGTCGCCAGCTCGATCAGCCGGGTCATGCCGCGGGTCGTGGACGCCGATCAGGAGCGCCAGGCCCGGCTGTTCAAGCAGCTCTGGAGCCGCTACCGCGAGCAGGAAGATCTGATCAGCGTCGGCGCCTACGCGCCGGGATCCGACCCGCTGACCGATCAGGCGATCGCCATGCAGCCGCAGCTGCGCGGCTTCGTGGCCCAGGACACCACCGAATCCGTGAATCTGGAGAAGAGCGCTCGCTCGCTCGGTCAGATCGTTGGCCCGGTAGCGCAGAAACTCAACCGACCCGCCAGCGCGGGGTGAAGAGGACCTCATGAGTCGATACGACCGAAGCGAGAAGCTGCAGACCCTGGTGCGCCTGCTGAGTCACCGCGAAGAGCAGGCCAAACGCCGGCTGGCGCAGCGCCAGCAGGCGGTCAGCGGCGCGCAGTCGAAATCCGAGCAGCTGACCGAGCTGCAGCGCGAGTATCGCCAGCGCCTCGAGGGCAGCAGCGAGTCCGGCGTGCGTGCCAGCGACCTGCAGCTGCTGAGGCGTTTCAACCAGTCGCTGGACGAAGTGGTCGAGGTGCAGTCGCTGCAGGTCGACCGGTTGCGCCAGGAGCTCGAGCAGGCCCAGTCCGACTGCCTGGCGGCGCTGGTCAAACGACGCGGCGGCGAGCGCCTGGAGGAGAACCGGCAGCGGCGTGAGAACGAACGGGCGCGGCGGCGCGAACGTGTCGTGGCGTCGGATCGGGCGGCGCAGCGCAACCGCGAGCACTAGTGTACGGCGCGGCGCAGTACACTAGCTGGCAGCGATCTTGCATTGAGTTACGGGTCTCCGTGGGTGAACCCGACGCATGAATTCGATCTCCGAGCTGTTCTTCGGACCGCTGCTGCAGTCCCCGGTCCCGGCTGCGTTGGGGGCCGCGACCAGCGCAGGCCCGGACGCCAGCCCGTTTGCGGTGAGCCTGGGCGATGCCAGAGCCGCGCAGCCGTCGCCGGCCACGCCGGCCGCGCCGGGCGCGCCGGGCACGACGCCGACCCGGACGGGCACGGCGGACCGTGAAGATCCTGATCCCGGTGATGATCCCGGTCAGGATCCGATGCGCCTCGGAGCTTCCGCCACGATCCCGCCCGAGGGCCCGCCCGTTGCGGGGGTTCCGGCGCTTCCCGCCTGGCTGGCCGTCCCGGCACCGCAACCGGGTGACGTCGAAACGGCATTGACACCTCAGCAGACCGGCAGTCGTCTGCCGCAGGCAGCGGCCGAAGGCGGCAAACTCCTGCCGCTGTCCGCCAGCGGCGGAGTGGCTGTCGCGCCTGGTGGACTTGCGTCGGCCGCAGCCGTCGTGCCCGCGGCCCCTGGCGCCACGACCGGCGCAGATGCCGCCGCGGCGTCTGCCGCTGGCGCGGCTCGAGGCGAGGTCAGCGCTCCCGGCCAGCCGGCAACGGCCCACGCGTTACCCGTCGAGGCGCTGCGCGGTCCCGGCCATCCGATCGTCGGCGACCGGGTCGTCGCGGGCGCGGACACGCCGCTGCCGGCCTCTTCCGGGCAGGCGCCCGGCGCTCCCCAGCGCCACGAACGGCGCGCCGTGCCGGCCCAGACCCGGACCGCACCTGCTGCCGGCGCCGTTTCCGCGGCCGCCCTGGGTGCCGGGGCCGACGCTCCGGAGTCCGTGTCGATGCTCGCCGCGGCGCCGAAAGTCGCGCCGGGAACGTCGGTGCATCCGGGCGCCGCAGCGGGATCGAGCGCCGCCGATGGGCCCGTCGCGCCGCGCGCGCCGGGTGTCGTGGAAACGTTGCCTCCCGCACCCGCCGGCGCTGCTGCGGCGGCCGCTTCAGCGGCCGCTCTGCTGGAACGCATCGGCCAGGGTCTGGCCGATGCGCCCGCCGGGCTGCCGCGCGCCGCTGCGCCGGGGGGCATCGCCCTGCAGCCGTTGCCGGTCCCGGCGGTCGGGGACGCGCGCCCGGACGCGGTACCGGTGGGCGATGCCGCCGCGGTGGCGGCAACGCTCGATCGGCGCGCGCTGCTCGAAGCCGCGGGTCGACAGCGGGGGTCGCGCGAGGCGAATGGCTCCGCCACCGAGACGGCGGACCGGTCCGCCGGCGTCGCCGTGGAGAGCAGCGAACAGCGCAACAACACGCTCACCCAGCGACCGGTTCTGCCGGTGCTGGCGCCGCGGGACCTGAGTGCGCTCGCCGAGCGCATCGAGATGCTGGCGCACCGCCGTCTCAGCAGCGCCAGCGTCAACCTCAAGCTGGGTGATCTCGGTGACGTCGGGATCAGCGTGCGCATGGAGTCGAGACAGGCTCACGTGCAGTTCGTCGTGCAGGATCCGGCGGTCCGCGAGGCTCTCGAGAGCCAGCTGCCGCGGCTTCGGGCACTGCTCGCCGAAGGCGGCCTCGACCTCGGTGACGTTGCCGCAAACCTTCAGGGCCGGGGCGAGGGCAGCGGTCAGCGGGAATCCGCGCCGGCGGCAGCGCGCGGAAGCCGGCTTTCTGCAAGCGCCACGGGACCCGATCAGGTGACCGATTTCCGCCGTCGCCCGGACGGTGACCGGCTGCTTGACGCCTTCGTCTGACGATCGCGACGGAATTCCGTCGCCGCGCCTCGCGAACTTCGGATTCTTTTCTACACTTCCTGTGAACGCCGGGATTCCGGCGCCGTGAGGCGCTCCCGGCGCCAACGAAACAACCGCAGGATCGTGTATGAACAAGCGCGTGCTCATCATCGGTGGGGTGGCGGTGGCGCTCGGGGTCCAGATCGCCCTGGCGCTGTTCTTCTGGTCCCGGAGTGATGCCGACCCGGCCAGCGAAGCCGAGTCCGAAGGCGTGGCGAGCGTGTTCCAGAAGGCCATCTACCACAATCTCCGTCCTCCCTTCGTGGTCACCCTGCCGTACGGCAGCCGCCAGTTCATGCTGCAGGCCGATCTTGCCGTCATGGCCCACGACCCCGCTGCCATCGACTCCGTGATCCGTCACGGGCCGCTGATCCGCGCCGAGGTGATCGGCTTCCTGACCGACCTGGACCCGGAGAAGGTGCAGAGCCGGGACGGCAAGCAGGAGATGCTCGACGGCCTGACCGAACTGATCAACGGGGCGCTGAAGACGCAGGCCGCCGGCGCCGGCGTCGACGCGGTTCTGTTCAACAACCTGGTAATGCAGTGATCGGAGAATCCCATGAGTGACGAGACCACCAATGCTCCGGAGAAGCCGCCGGCGGAGGCTTCCGGCCCCGAAGGTGAGGCATTCGACGAGGTTGCCGATGCCGATCGCAATCTCGACGTGATAATGGACATACCGGTGCGGCTGTCCATGGAGGTCGGCAGCGCCAGCGTGAGCATCCGCAAGCTGCTCAAGCTCAATCGCGGCTCTGTGGTCGAGCTGGACCGGCTCGCCGGTGAACCGCTGGACGTGCTGGTGAACGGCCGCCTGATCGCCCACGGCGAGGTGGTGGTGGTGAACGACAAGTTCGGCATCCGCCTGCACGACGTGGTCAGCGCCAAGCAGCGCATCGAGACTCTCAACTGAGCATGGACGCCACCGGCAACGTGATCCAGGTGCTGCTCGCGCTTGGCGCCGTCATCGCGCTCGTGCTGCTGTGCGCGTTCGCTGCGCGCCGCATGATGGGCGGCGTGCAGAGCGGCGCCGGAAACCAGATCCGGGTTCTGGCGGTGCGTCCGCTGGGATCCCGCGAGCGCCTGGTGCTGGTGGAAGTCGGTGGCGAGGTGACCCTGCTCGGCGTCACCCAGAACGGCATATCGGCGCTGCGGGAGGTGCCCGCCAGCGTCGCCGAGGGCGTGCCCCCGGTGCCGAGTTTTTCCGATGCCCTCGGCCGTCTGATGAGGAAGAGCCAGTGATGGTCCGTCATCCGGCACGACCGCTGGCTCTGCTGGCGATGCTACTGGTCCCGGGCGTGGCGCTGGCTGCGCCCGAACTGCCGCTGGCTACGGTGACCGGCGCCGATGGTTCCAGCGAGAGCTACAGCGTGAGCATTCAGATCCTCGCGCTGATGACCATGCTCACGCTGCTGCCGTCGCTGGTCATCATGATGACGGCGTTCACCCGCATCATCGTCGTGTTCGCGATCCTGCGTCAGGCGCTCGGCCTGCAGCAGACGCCGTCGAATCAGATTCTCATCGGCCTGGCGCTGTTCCTGACCATTTTCGTCATGATGCCGGTGCTCGAACGCGTCAACGAGAACGCCGTTGCACCGTACATGGCGGAGACCATCAGCGCGCAGGATGCGATGCAGGCGGCTTCGCTGCCGATCCGCGAGTTCATGATGTCGCAGACCCGCGAGGCCGATCTGGCACTGTTCATGGATCTTGCCGACAGCCAGGCGGCCACCCCGGAGGAGGTCAACTTCTTCGTGCTGGTGCCGGCGTTTATGACGAGCGAACTGAAGACCGCGTTTCAGATGGGCTTCATGATCTTCATTCCGTTTCTCGTCATCGACCTGATCGTGGCCAGCGTGCTGATGTCCATGGGCATGATGATGCTGTCCCCGCTCATCATTTCGCTGCCCTTCAAGATCATGCTGTTCGTCGTCGTCGACGGCTGGGTGATGATCATGGGCACCCTGGCGAGCAGTTTTGGAGGCCTCACGTGACCCAGGGCGACGTGCTGTACGTGTTCGGCGATGCGCTGTATCTGGTGGTGCTCGGCGTTGCCGTGCTGATCCTGCCGAGCCTGCTGGTCGGGCTGGTGGTCTCGGTGTTTCAGGCCGCTACCCAGATCAACGAGCAGACCCTGAGCTTCCTGCCGCGACTGCTGGCGACCCTGGTCACGATCATGGCCCTCGGGCCCTGGCTGCTCGGCCAGATGGTGGACGCTTTTCAGGAGCTCATGCTCATGATTCCCGGTCTGATCGGCTGAGCCGATGGAAGTCTCCGTCGACAGCCTGATTGATTGGGCCAGCCAGGTGGTCTGGGCGACTCTGCGCATCGGCGGTTTCATCATGGTCGTGCCGATCCTCGGCAATCAGATGGTCTCGCCGCGAATCAAAGTGGCGCTGTCCTTCGCAATCGGTGTGGCGGTGGCGCCGCTGCTCACCGCGATGCCGCGGATCGACGACTTCTCCCTGCTCACCGTGATGACCATGGCCGAGCAGCTGCTCACCGGCATCGGTCTCGGCTTCGCCACCAGCGTGTTCTTTCAGCTGTTCGTGGTCGCCGGTCAGTTCATGGGCATGCAGATGGGTCTCGGCTTCGCGATGATGGCCGATCCGGTGAACGGGGTGCAGGTCACCGCCTGGAGTCAGTTCTACCTGCTTCTGGTTTCGCTGATGTTTCTAGCGGTCAACGGTCATCTGCTGATGCTCGAGATCGTGGTTCGCGGATTCGAGCTGTATCCCACCGGCATCGGCATACCGCTCACCGAGTTCGCCGAGCGCATCGCGGCGCTCGGCAGCTGGATGTTCGTCGGCGGCGTGCTGATCGCACTGCCGGCGGTGACGGCGCTGCTCATCGTCAACCTGGCGTTCGGCGTCATGAGCCGCAGCGCGCCGCAGCTCAACGTGTTCTCGCTCGGCTTCCCGTTCAGCATCGTCTTCGGGGCCGTGATCATGCTGGTCGCGCTGCAGGGCTGGCTGCCGCAGTTCGATCGCATGTTCGCGGAGTTCGTCGACGTGGTCAGCGGCTGGATGCTCTGAGATGGCAGAAGAACAGCAGGGCCAGGAACGCACAGAAGAGCCGACACCCAGACGCCTGCAGAAGGCCCGGGAAGAGGGTCAGGTCGCGCGCTCCCGGGAACTCACGTCCATGGCGCTGGTCACCGTCGGCGCGGCCACGCTGCTGCTGCTGTTCCCGAGTTCGGCGAAGCGCGTCGGTGGGCTGATGAGCCGCTGCTTCGAGCTTGCCGCCAACCCACAGGACAACATGTTCACCGTGCTCGAGACCGCCATGCAGGCGGGTCTGGCCGCCGTTCTGCCGTTTCTCGTGGCGGTCACGGTCCTCGGCGGCGCGTCGATGGTGATGACCGGCGGCGTGGTTCTGTCGGCCAAGGCGTTCGCCTTCAAAGGCAGCCGGATCAGTCCGATCAGCGGCTTCAAGCGCATGTTTTCGGTGAAGTCGGTGATGGAGCTGGGAAAGTCGATTGCCAAATTCCTGCTCATTGCCGGCATCTCGACGCTGGCGCTGTCCGGATTCGTCGACGGCATGCTGGCGCTGTCCGGACTGACCCTGGAATCCGCCGTTGCCGGCAGCGTTCAGTACGTGGGGCTCGCGCTTCTGTTCATCGGCATGTCCCTGGTCGTCGTGGCCGCGATCGACGTGCCGTTCCAGATCGCTCAGCACAGGAAGCAGCTGAAGATGACCAAGCAGGAGGTCAAGGACGAGCTCAAGGACTCCGAGGGCAAGCCCGAGGTCCGCTCGCGGATCCGTCAGCTGCAGCAGGAGATCTCCCAGCGTCAGATGCTCAAGAACGTCCCCGACGCCGACGTGATCATCACCAACCCGGAACACTACTCGGTGGCGCTGAAGTATGACGGCGATGCCATGGCGGCTCCGGTGGTGCTGGCGAAGGGCGCGGACCACATGGCGTTCCGGATCCGCGAGATCGGCAGGGCCAGCGATGTGCCGCAGATCGCGGTGCCACCCCTGGCGCGTGCGGTGTACTACGCCAGCGAGGTCGGAGAGGAGATACCGGGACCGCTGTACGTGGCGGTGGCCAAGGTGCTGGCCTACGTCTATCAGCTCGACATGTACCGGCGCGGCCAGGTGAGGCAGGTGCCGGTGCTCGGCGAGGTCGACATTCCAACTGAATTTGCGGTGGATCGATGAGAGCGAATCTGGGCCTCGGCATACCTTTCCTGCTGCTCCTGCTGCTGGGACTGATGACCTTGACGGTGCCGCCGTTCCTGCTGGACGTCTCGTTCACGTTCAACATCGCGCTCGCCATCGTCGTGCTCCTGGTCGCCGTCTACGCCATGCGCCCGCTGGATTTCGCCTCGTTTCCGACGGTGCTGCTGGTAGCGACCCTGCTGCGCCTGGCGCTCAACGTGGCGTCCACCCGGGTGGTACTGCTCGAGGGCCACGCCGGTGGCGACGCCGCCGGCAAAGTGATCCAGGCTTTCGGCGAGGTCGTGGTCGGCGGCAACTACGTCGTCGGGCTTGTCGTCTTCATCATCCTGGTGATCATCAACTTCGTCGTGGTCACCAAGGGCGCGGGTCGGATCTCCGAGGTGAGCGCGCGGTTCACCCTGGATGCCATGCCGGGCAAGCAGATGGCGATTGACGCCGATCTCAACGCCGGCATCATCGATCAGGAGGAAGCCAAGCGGCGCCGGGTCGAGATCGGTGCGGAAGCCGACTTCTACGGTTCCATGGACGGCGCCAGCAAGTTCGTGCGTGGCGACGCCATCGCCGGAATCCTGATCCTGCTGATCAACATTGTCGGCGGCCTGATCATCGGTATGGTCCAGCACGATCTGGATTTCTCGGCCGCGCTGCGCAACTACACGCTGCTGACCATTGGCGACGGTCTGGTGGCGCAGATCCCGTCGCTGCTGCTGTCGACTGCGGCGGCGATCATGGTCACCCGGGTGAACGGTTCCGAAGACATGGGCGCCCAGGTGATGCGCCAGCTGTTCGAGGATCCTCGGGCGCTGGCGGTATGCGGCGGAATTCTGCTCGTGCTCGGGCTGGTGCCCGGCATGCCGCACCTGGTGTTCCTCAGCCTTGCAGCGGCAGCGGTCTTCGGTGCGTACAGCATCGACCAGCGGCGGCGCGCGGCGGAGCTCGCCGACGCGGCTCCGGCGGAGTCTGTGGAGCGGCCTTCGGAAAACCTGGAAGTGGGCTGGGACGACGTGGCGCCGGTGGACATTCTCGGCCTGGAGGTCGGCTACCGGCTGATATCGCTGGTCGACCGGGAACAGAAGGGCGATCTGCTCGAACGCATCCGCGGGGTGCGCAAGCGTCTGTCCCAGGAGCTGGGGTTCCTCGTTCCCACGGTCCACATCCGCGACAACATCAAGCTGGTCCCCAACAGCTACGTGATCACCCTGATGGGCGTGACGGTGGGCGAGGGCGAAGTTCATCCCGGGAAGCTGCTGGCCATTGACCCCGGCGAGGTGTTCAGCGAGCTCGACGGCATTCCCACCACCGATCCCGCGTTCGGCCTGAACGCCTACTGGATCGAGGAGGCCGTGCGCGAGGAGGCGGAGTCCCTGGGATACACGGTGGTCAATGCCAGTACGGTCATCGCCACCCATCTGAACCAGGTGATGCAGGATCATGCGGCGGAGCTGCTCGGTCACGACGAGGTCCAGCAGCTGCTCGATCTGCTCAAGGAGCACTCGCCGAAGCTGGCCGAACAGCTCGTGCCCGAGAGCATCTCGCTGTCCGGACTGCTGCGGGTGCTGCAGAACCTGCTGTCGGAGAAGATCCCGATCCGCGATCTGCGCACCATCGCGGAGACCATTACCGAACTCGGACCGGGAAACGCCGACCGCGATCAGCTCACCGCGGCGGTGCGCACGGCGCTTGGCCGCATGATCGTGCAGAACATCTACGGCAACGACAGCAACCTGGATGTGATCACCCTGGACCCCGAGCTCGAACGCCTGCTCACTCAGGCCAAGAAGCAGAGCAGCGCCGACGGAGTGCCGACCATAGAGCCCGGCATGATGGAAAGCCTGCAGCGCTCGGTGCGTGAGGCGGCAGAACGCCAGGAGGTCGCGGGCAAGCCGACCGTTCTGGTCGTCAGCAGCGCGATCCGCTCTCTACTCGCGCGGTTCTTCCGCATGTCGCGCCAGTTCATCCACGTGCTGGCCTACGAAGAGATTCCCGACAACAAACAGATCACCGTCGTTTCCACCATCGGTAGGGGGACCGCCTGATGTCAGTGAATGCACCGGATGCCTCCGATACCTCGGAGGGTGTGGCGTTCGATCCGCGTCGGCTTGGACAGCCGCTGTCCGGCAGCGAAACGCCCCCGGCGGGTCCGTCAGCGGCGCCGAAGAGCGGCCCGCGACGCTTCGTCGGCAGCAGCATCCGCGAGGTGTACGCCCGCGTTCGCGCCGAGCTTGGCGCCGATGCGCTGATTCTCGAACAGCACAGCCGCGAAGGCCGCATCGAGGTGCTGGCCGGCACCGACGCGGCCGACAGCCCGGCGCGCGTCGATCGGGATCGCATCATTGCCAGACTGCGGGAGATCGGTCTGGGCCACGCGGCGCTGTCGCGGCTGCCCCCGGCGCTGCACGGCTGCGCCGACGTGGAGCGCGCCATCGGCCGGCTGATTGCCTGCGCGCCGCCGCCGCAGCCGCTGTGCGGCCGCTACCGCCTGCTCGGACCGCCGGGGGCGGGCAAGACCACGGCGCTGATCAAGCTCGCCGCCGCCCGCGTGCTGCGCTACGGCCGCTTCGGGACGCTGCTGGTCGGTACCGACCGCAGCCGCCTGGCGGGCTGCGAGCAGCTGGCGACGTCGGCGGAACTGCTCGGCATCGAATACGTCGAGTGCGCCGAGCGGGCGCTCTCCGAGGTGCTCGATGAATGGCGCCACATGCAGCTGGTGCTGATCGACGCCGGCGGCAGCCGGGGCGACGCGCCGCCGCCGCCGGTTGCCGGCGTCAGCGACCTGCTCACCCTGCCGGCGGTGTGGCAGGGAGCCGCGCTGCGCCGACTGCGCCGTCAGTTTCAGGACCATCCCCTCGAGGGCCTGGTCGTCACCCAGACGGATCAGGCGGAGAGCCTGTGGGAGTGTGTCAATCTGCTGGTCGAATGGTCGGTGCCGCTGTGCTGGATCGGCCAGGGCAGCGATCTTGCCGCGGAACTCGACGCCCCCACGGACAGCACCTGCCTGCGGGCTTTGATGACGGCGTTTGACCGATCGGCCCTGGCTTCTATCTTTGCTAGATAGCAGGAGAATTTGATGACGGTGTCTGCCACCCGGCCGGTGCGGGTCGTTGGCGTGTCCAGCGGCAAAGGTGGTGCGGGCAAAACCAACGTCTGCGTCAATCTCGGCGTGGCCCTGTCCCGGCTCGGTCAGCGGGTCACGCTGCTCGATGCGGACCTGGGTCTGGCCAATGTCGACGTCCTGCTCGGATTGAAGCCGACCCGCACGCTGGAGCACGTGCTCGCCGGCGAGTGCTCGCTGGCCGACGTGCTCATCGAGTTGCCGAGCGGACTGCGGATCGTGCCGGCTGCGTCCGGTGTGCGCGAGATGGCGGCGCTCGGCGTGCAGGGCCAGGCTGCCATCATTTCGGCTTTCGGCGCCATCGCCGACAGCATCGACACGCTGCTGGTGGACACCGCCGCCGGTATCTCGTCCGACGTCCTCGGCTTCCTTGCCGCCACCCAGGAGGTCATCGTGGTGGTGTGCAACGAGCCCACCTCGATCACCGACGGCTATGCCCTGATGAAGGTGCTGAACGTCAGTCATGGTATCGATCACTTCCGCGTCGTCGTGAACATGGTGGCTCCCGGCGAGCGCGGGCAGAGCGTGTTCGAGAAGCTGCAGCGGGTTACCGATCGGTTCCTCGACGTGCGCCTGGACTACACCGGCTCGATTCCCATGGACCCGCAGCTGCGTAAGGCCGTCAGCCGGCAGCGCGCCGTGACCGAAGTCTTTCCGAGCAGCGACAGCGCACGCGCTTTCGACGCGCTGGCGCGTCGGGTGGACGCCTGGCCGCCGGCCAGCGGTGCGCGTGGTCACCTGGAGTTCTTTCTCGAGAACCTGGTTGCCGAGCGCAGGGCCGGCTGATGGGAGAAGGAGCGGTGTCGGCCTACACGGCGTGTGAGCCCGGGCGTGACGATCTCGTCGCGAGCCACGCGCACCTGGTGAAACGCATTGCCTACCATCTCAAGGCACGTCTGCCGGACAGCGTTCAGCTCGACGATCTGATTCAGGCCGGCATGATCGGGCTGCTGGAAGCGCAGCAGAATTACGATGGCAGCCGCGGGGCGAACTTCGAGACGTTTGCCAGCATCCGCATCCGCGGCGCCATGATCGACGAGGTACGCCGTGGCGACTGGACACCTCGCTCGGTGCACAAGAACGGGCGCAAGCTCGACGAGGCGATGCGCCGCGCTCAGGCGCGGCTCGGACGGCCGCCCCAGGACCGCGAGATTGCCGAGGAGCTGGGCGTGCCCATGGACGCCTACTTCGCCATGCTCGACGACTCCGTGGGCCACAAGCTGGTGAGCTTCGAGGAGACCGTCGAGGGTGGCGATGCCGTGGAATCCGGCGGCAGCGACCTCGGTGCGCTGTTCGAGTCGTCGGCATTCCGTGAGCGGCTCGCGGAAGCCATCGGCGCCCTGCCCGAGCGCGAGCAGCTGATCCTGTCGCTGTACTACGACCAGGAACTCAATCTCAAGGAAGTCGGCGCCGTCATCGGCGTCGGCGAGTCTCGCGTGAGCCAGCTCATGAGCCAGGCCACGGTGCGTCTCAGAACGCATCTCAAGGAGTGGATCGATGGCGGTTGAGCGGTCCCGACTTGCTGCGAGCCGCGCGCCCCGCGCTCCGTCGGGTGGGCGCATCGACGTGCTGGCCATTGCCGGTGCCGCCCTCGGATTCCTGGCCATTATCGGGGGATCTGCGCTGGAAGGCCTGTCGGTAGCCGGTCTCGCCAATCTGCCCGCGGCCGTCATCGTTCTCGGCGGCACGTTCGGCGCGGTCGTCCTCCAGACCCCGGCTGCGACACTGCGGCGCGCGTGGAACCGTCTGCGCTGGGTGGCGACGCCGCCGCCGCTCGAACTGGAACGCCTGATCGACCGTATCGGTGACTGGTCGCGGCAGGTACGCCGGGGCGGTCTGGTGAGCCTCGAAGAGATTGCCGGGTCGGAGCGGGATCCATTCATTCGAGCCGGCATTCAGATGGTGGCCGACGGCAGTGACCTGGCCAGCATGCGTCGCACTCTGGAACTCGAGAACGACACCCGGCTCGGCACCGACCTGGCAGCCGCGCAGGTGTATCGCAGTATGGGCGGCTATGCACCGACCATCGGCATCGTCGGCGCCGTGCTCGGGCTCATTCAGGTCATGGGGCATCTCGACGATCCGGACCAGCTCGGGATCGGTATCGCCACCGCATTCATTGCGACGATCTACGGGGTCGGCAGCGCGAATCTGGTTTTTCTGCCTCTGGCGGACCGGCTGCGGGCCATCGCCGAGGGGCAGTGGCAGCGGCGCGCGATGGTGCTGGAAGGTCTCATGTGCCTGACCGAGGGCGAGCATCCGAGCCGGATCCGCGCGCGCCTCAACGGCTATCTGTCGGGTTGGTGATGGCGCGCCCGCCGCTGCCACGGGAGCCGGCCGGCGACGATCGCTGGCTGGTGTCCTATGCGGACTTCGTGACGCTGCTGTTCGCGTTCTTCGTGGTGATGTACGCGGTAGCCCGGAGCAATCAGGTGGAACTCGCCGAGCTCTCCCAGACCCTGTCGGCGACGTTTGCCGCCGAGCCTCGAGCGCTGCAGCCGATTCAGGTTGGCGATCCCCTGCTGGCGGCCTCGCCCCACGTCGTGGATTCCAGCGCCGACCCGGGCTATGCCGATCAGGAGCCGGGCGACAGCCGTATCGAACCCACCGTGGACCGGCTTCAGGAACGGTTTGCCGGACTCGACGGGATCGAGACACCGCGCATGGCCAGCGACAAGGATTGGCTCGAGATCAGCCTGCCTTCGGAACTGCTGTTTGCGCCCGGTGACGCGTCGCTGCGCCCCGATGGCGAAGCGCTGCTCGAGGAGCTCGCCGCGTTTCTCGCCGAGTTCGATAACCCGGTGACCGTCGAGGGATACACCGACAACGTGCCGGTGAATTCGTCGCGGTTTCCGTCGAACTGGGAGCTGTCGGCCTTCCGGGCCTCGGTGGTGGCCCGCTTCTTTGAGGCGCGCGGCATCGAGCGCTCGCGAATTGCCGCCGTCGGCTACGGCGAGAACCACCCGGCAGAGACCAACGCGACGCCCGGGGGCCGGGCGCGGAACCGTCGTGTGGACGTCATCGTCGCGCGCAAGGGCAACAGCGCCCGCAATCGCAACGCCGCCGAGCAGGGCAGCGCGTTTGCTCACGTCCGTCACGCCGTGCCGCTGGAGCTCGACGACGCCGTGGAACGGCGCCGCACCCCCGAAGGCGGTCTGCTGTTCAGCAACGAACCGGCGCGGTCTGAGTGACTGCCGGATAGCCAGAACTGTGCGCCAGGTCTTCGCCCGCGGCCGGCCGGTGGCGCAGGATGCTTCGGGTGCCGGAACGACGGGTTCCCGACGCCGCAGCCGCCGCCCGGCGCTGGCGCTTTGACGGATCTGGACTACGCTTGTCTGCAGGAGACCAACGACGTCGCGAGGTCGACCATGCCAGACCGAATCACCTCCGAACCCTCCGGCATCGCTCGAGTGCGTACCGTCGCCGATCAGCGCTGGCGCGAGCGCACCGAGTCCGCCGACAACCAGCGCGACTCAAGCAAACGCCGGCCGAAACGCCGCAAGCCTGCGGAGCCCCGAAAGCGTGGAGGGATCGATGAGTTTGCCTGAGCTGTCCGGCGCCGCGCTGCCCACGACCTGGCTGACGGTGCTCGCCCTGGCCGTCGCCGCCGGCGCGCTGCTGACGAGCTACCGGATCGCCCGTCGGTCGGCGCGGGAACGTCGTCGGATCGACGCCATGCAGCGCGATCTGCAGATATTCGCCGAGGCGTCGACGCGGGTCGCCGACAGCCTCGATCATCTGCTGCGCGGCGACGTCGAACCCGCCGGGCCCGCAGCACGGGTGACATCCTCGCGCCGCTATCTTCTGCACGAAGCGCGGGAGCGGCTCGAACGCGGTGAACCGCTGGAGACCCTGACGGCCAGCCTCGGCCTGTGTGAGGACGAACAGCGTCTGCTCGACTTCGTGCAGCGCAGCGGCAGTTTCGTCGAGCGGGTACGGGTCGCGTGAAAGGTCGCCTGAAGAGGTCGCCTGAAGGGTCGCCTGAAGGGTCGCCTGAGACGGTCAGCCGCTCGCCGCGGCGCGTTCCGCGCAGCGTTCGATGGACTGCACCATGGCGCGCAGGCCGTTGCCCCGGGTCGCCGAGAGGTGGCTGAGAAGATCCAGCTCGTCGAACAGGCCGGTCATGTCGAAATCGATGATCTGACGGGGCGTCCGGCCCTGGTAGGCGGCGAGGACGATGGCAATGAGGCCGCGGACGATGTGCGCGTCGCTGTCGAGTTCGAGGTGCATGGTGCCGGTGTCCGGGTCGACCTCGGCGTGCAGCCAGACCTGGCTCTGGCAGCCGCGCACGAGATGGTCTTCGGTCTTACGCGTTTCGTCCATGTGCGGCAGGTCTTTGCCGAGATCGATGACGAAACGGTACTTGTCCTCCCAGGAGTCGAAAAACGCGAACGACTCGCGGATGCCGTCGAGGTCCATTCCGGCGTTGGTGGTCGGCGTGCTCTCCCCCGGGGTGGCCATCAGAACAGCCCCAGCTCGAGCTGTGCTTCCTCGGTCATCATGTCCCGGGACCAGGGCGGGTCGAACACCAGCTCGACCTCCACGCCGCGGACGTTAGGTACCTGGGAGACGCGCCGTTTGACGTCCTCCACCAGCACCGGCCCCATGCCGCAGCCCGGGGCGGTGAGGGTCATGGTCACCAGGACCCGCCCGCCATCGACCACGTCGCAGCCGTAGATCAGACCGAGGTCGACGATGTTCACCGGAATCTCCGGGTCGTAGACGCTGGCGAGGGCGTCGTGCACCTGCTGCTCGTCCACCGTCCCGTCTGAGCGGGGTTCGAAGTTCAGCACCTGCGGCTGGAAGCCCAGCGCGTCGGCGTCGGCACCGTCGATGCGCGCCATGTTGCCGTTCACCACCACGGTGTAAGTGCCGCCGAGACTCTGGGTGAGGGTCACGAAGGTGCCGTCACGGATGGTGATGGGGTCGCCGGTGGGCACCAGGCGGGCCGGGCAGTCCCGGAGCAGCGGCACGAGGCGTCTTTCCATAGCGCCCTCGTCAATCAGCTGCCGGAGGCGACCGCGAAGCTTTCGCCGCAGCCGCAGTACGTTGCCGCGTTGGGGTTCTTGAACTTGAGGCTCGCGTTGAGTCCTTCCACGACGTAGTCGACCTCGGTGCCGCGCACCAGCGGCAGGTCGTCGTCGCGCACGTAGATGGCGACGCCGTCGCCCACCTCGCAGGCGCGATCGTCCGGGGTCGGGGCGTCGAGGTAGTCGAGCGTGTACATGTAGCCGTTGCAGCCGCTCTCCTTGACCCCGAGGCGCAGGCACGACTGCCCGGAGCGTTCGATCTGCGTGCGCAGGTGCTCGAGCGCGGCGGCGGTGACGCTGACGGCGGGGCCAGTCTGGCGGGGGTCGAAGGTGCTGACGGTCATCGCTTGTTCCTGTGGCTGCTCTGGTTCCCGGGGCTGCTGGTGTTCCTGGGGCTGTTAGAGAAAGCTCTGGGCTTTCTCGACGCCTTTCAACAGGGCGTCCACGTCGGCCGGGCAATTGTACAGACTGAAAGCGGCTCTGACGGTTCCCGGAACGCCGAGCCGGTCCATCAGCGGCATGGCGCAGTGGTGGCCGGCACGCACTGCGACGCCCTGCTGGTCGAGCAGCGTGCCGATGTCGTTGGGATGGCTGCCGTCGACGAGAAATGAAATCACCGAGAGCCGGTCCCGCGGCTCGCCCACCAGGCGTACGCCGGGCATCTGCTTGAGCCCGCTCACTGCCCGGGCCACCAGGGCGTGTTCCTGTTCGAGCAGGGCCGCGCGGGGCAGGGCGGTGAGATAGTCGACGGCGGCCCCCAGGCCGATGGCGCCGGCGATGTGCGGCGTGCCGGCTTCGAACTTGTAGGGTAGCGCCTGGTACGTGCTGGCCGGGATGGTCACGCGTTCGATCATCTCGCCGCCACCCTGCCACGGCGGCATGGCGTCGAGCACCGACTCCTTGCCGTAGAGCACGCCGACGCCGGTAGGCCCGAACAGCTTGTGTCCGGAGAACGCGTAGAAATCGCAATCCAGCGCCTGCACGTCGACGTCCAGATGCAGGACCGCCTGGGCGCCGTCGAGCAGTACCAGGGCCCCCGCCGCGTGGGCGGCCCGGGTCAGGTCGGCGACCGGGTGCACGGTGCCGAGGGCGTTCGAGACGTGACCGAGCGCCACGAGCCGGGTCCGTTCGTTGAGCAGGGCGTGGAAGCTGTCGAGGTCGAGCTCGCCGCTGTCGGTGACGTCGCACGCCACCAGCCGTGCGCCGGTGCGCTGGCAGAGCATCTGCCAGGGCACGATGTTGGCGTGATGCTCCATCACCGAGATCAGAATCTCGTCACCCTCGGCGAAGCGCTGCGTCAGCGAGTTCGCCACCAGATTGATGGCCTCGGTCGTACCGCGGGTGAAGATCACCTCGCTGCTGCGACGGGCGTTGATGAGGGCGCGGACTTTGTCCCGGCTGCCCTCGAAGCCGCGGGTGGCGCGGTCGGCCAGAGCGTGGGCGGCCCGATGGACGTTGGCATTGTCCTGTTCGTAGTAGTCCACCAGCGCCTGGATCACCGCCCGGGGCTTCTGGGTGGTGGCGGCGCTGTCGAGGTAGACCAGGGGATTGTCGCCGACGTGCTGCTGCAGCGCCGGGAAGTCGCGACGGATGTCGAGGTTCATGACAGAGCCTCCCGGAACCGGGCGGCCGCCATCTCGGCCAGCGGGCCGGCGAGACACTCGCGAACGAAACCGTGGGACAGCAGGCGCCGGGCCTCCGCTTCGGGAATTCCCCGGGCCGTCAGGTAGAACAGTGCCTCCGCCGACATCTGCCCCACCGTGGCACCGTGGGCACAGCGCACGTCGTCGGTGTAGATCTCGAGTTCCGGCTTGGTGTTCATCTCGGCGTCCGGATGCAGGGCCAGGTTTCTGTTGCTGAGCTCGGCATCGCTCTGGGGCGCGCCGCGATGGATGTGGATGCGGCCGTTGAACACGCTGCGGCCCTTGCCGGCGCCGATGCCGTGAAACTTCTGTCGGCTGCGGCTGTGCCCGGCGCGGTGTTCGACCACCAGCTGCTGGTCCAGATGCTGGCCGTCCTCCACCAGGTACGCGCCGGCGAAATCGGTCTGAGCTCCGGTGCCGTCGACCACCACGTGCACGTCCGCCCGGCGCCGCTTGCCCCCCACCAGGCTCTGGTTCAGCTCGTAGGCGGCGTCGCGATCGAGGTGCACGTTGACCAGCGAGTAGTGCGCAACGTCGCGCTCCAGAGCGGCGCGATAGTGGCGCAGCCTGGCCCCGGCCTCGAGATCGGCATGGGTGATCTGGGCCAGAAAGCCCTCGCTGTGGTGGTGCTCGATCACGGTCAGCTCGGCACCGGCCTCGAGCCGCAGGAACACCGGCGCGATGCCGTGCCGCGGGTTGTGGATCTCCAGCGCCTGCGCCGGCTCGCCGCGCACGTCGATCAGCCAGCCGCCGCGGGCGCGCAGCAGGACAAGATCGGCGAGGGGGTGGCGCTCCCCTTCGAGCCGCTGATTGATGCTGTCGCGGACCCGCGCCGCATCGACGTCATCGAGGTCGGCGAGAGGAACCGCGCGCAGGCCAGGCTGATCGGCGTGCTCGAGTCGCGGCAGCGGGGTCTGGGCGGGGCAGCCCGCCAGGGCGTCGAGAAAGCCGCGGAGCGGCGTGTACTTCCACAGTTCCCGGGTCGTGCCCGACGCCAGGTTCGCGCCGATGCGGCCGCGCAGCCGCTCTTCGTCTAGCCAGTCGCGCGCAGCGGCCGCCGGCCCCACCAGATCGGCGACGTCGGGGAGAGCAAGGGCCTTCATGACGCCAGCCACGCGTAGCCCTGTTCTTCCAGCTTCAGCGCCAGACTGCGGTCGCCGGACTCGGCGATGCGCCCGCCGGTGAGCACGTGCACGAAGTCCGGGACGATGTGGTTCAGCAGGCGCTGATAGTGGGTGATGAGCAGGACGCTGTTCGGCTCGCCGCCTTCCCCGGCGCCCTCGCGGAAGCCGTTGACGCCATCGGCGACCACCTGCAGGGCGTCGATGTCGAGTCCCGAATCAGTCTCGTCGAGAACCGCCAGGCGCGGCTGCAGGAGCAGCATCTGCAGGATCTCGTTGCGTTTTTTCTCGCCTCCGGAGAAGCCTTCGTTGACGCCGCGCTTGAGGAATTCGGGGCTCAGTTGAAGCCGGGTCGCCAGGGAGCGCACGCGCTTCATGAATTCCACCGTGGTCAGCGGTGCCTGATCCCGGGACGCGTGCAGGCTGTCGAGGGCGCCCTTGAGGAATTCCATGTTGCTGACACCGGGGATTTCCACCGGGTACTGAAACGCCAGAAACAGACCTGCCTGGGCGCGCTCTTCCGGCTCCAGGGCGGTGAGGTCGCGGCCGAGGAACTGGATGCTGCCGTCGACGATGTCGTAGCCGGGACGACCGGCGAGAACATTGGCGAGGGTGCTCTTGCCGGAGCCGTTCGGGCCCATGATCGCGTGCACCTCGCCCGGGGCTATCTCCAGATCCACCCCGCGGAGGATGAGTTTGTTTCCAACTTCAACCTGTAAATTATTGATTTCTAATATGTTCATCCAACGGCACCTTCCAGGCTCACTTCCAGGAGCTTGCCGGCTTCGACGGCGAACTCCATGGGCAGTTCGCGGAATACGTCCTTGCAGAAACCGTTGACGATCATGCTCACCGCCTTCTCCGGATCGATGCCGCGCTGCTGGCACAGGAACAGCTGCTCGTCGCTGACCTTGGAGGTGGTGGCCTCGTGCTCGATCATCGCCGTCGGACAGCGGTTCTCGATGTAGGGAAAGGTGTGCGCCCCGGACTCCGTGCCGATCAGCAGGGAGTCGCACTGGGTGTAGTTGCGCGCGCCGGTGGCGCCCGGCGAGGTGCGCACCAGGCCGCGATAGCTGTTGTTGCTGTGCCCGGCGCTGATGCCCTTGGAGATGATCGTACTGCGGGTGTTGCGGCCCAGGTGGATCATCTTGGTGCCGGTATCGGCCTGCTGGTAGTTGTTGGTCAGCGCCACCGAGTAGAACTCGCCGACGCTGTCGTTGCCGCGCAGCACCACGCTCGGGTACTTCCAGGTGATGGCGGAGCCGGTCTCCACCTGGGTCCAGGAGATCTTCGAGCGGTCGCCCAGGCAGGCACCGCGCTTGGTCACGAAGTTGTAGATGCCGCCCTTGCCCTCGGCGTCGCCCGGGTACCAGTTCTGCACGGTGGAGTACTTGATCTGGGCGTCTTCCATGGCCACGAGTTCCACCACGGCAGCGTGGAGCTGGTTCTCGTCACGCATGGGTGCCGTGCAGCCTTCCAGGTAGCTCACGTAGGCGCCTTTCTCGGCGATGATGAGGGTGCGTTCGAACTGACCCGTGTTCTGGGCGTTGATGCGGAAGTAGGTCGACAGCTCCATCGGGCAGCGCACGCCTTCCGGTACGTAGACGAACGACCCGTCGCTGTAGACGGCGGAGTTCAGCGCCGCGAAGTAGTTGTCTCCCGCCGGCACCACGCTGCCGAGGTACTTCTTCACCAGTTCGGGATGCTCGCGCACGGCTTCGGAAATGGAGCAGAAGATGACCCCGGCTTCGCGCAGCTTGTCTTTGAACGTGGTGGCGATGGAGACGCTGTCGAACACTGCGTCCACGGCGACGTTGCTGCTGGCCGACCCGGGCGACGGCTCCAACCCCGGGTCGAAATCGCCGGGCGCCCGATCCCTGACCACGCCGGCCAGGACCTCCTGCTCGTGCAGCGGTATTCCGAGCTTCTCGTAGGTGCGCAGCAGCTCCGGGTCCACCTCGTCCAGGGACTTGGGTCCGTCGCCGTTCTGACGCGGGGCGGAATAGTAGGAGATGGCCTGGAAGTCTATGGGCGGGAAGTGCACGTGGGCCCACGCCGGAGGCGTCATCTCGAGCCAGCCGAGATACGCCTTGAGGCGCCACTCGGTGAGCCACTCGGGCTCCTGTTTTTGCGCCGAGATGAAGCGGACCACGGACTCGTCGAGGCCGGGCGGCAGGGTGTCGGATTCGATGTCGGTGACGAACCCGGCCAGGTACTCGCGTTTTACCAGGGATTCAACGGAACTGTCGGCCACGACGAAGGGCTACCTTGTGGATGTTGGTGGATGTTGCGTGCGCACATTGTACCCGCCGGCCGGAAGCCAATACCAGAGTAATTTAGTCGGGTATTCGGGCAAAGCCCATGGCCGCGCGGACCGGCGCGCGTCGCGGCTATGCAGCGCCGGTAAGGAACGGCTAACATGCGCCGTTTCTTGACATCACGGACAGCGCCTGCCCATGCCGAAGCTGGAGAGACTCCCGGAACCGAACATCTACCAGGCCTACGGCATCTACTTTCTGGAGTCGAAACATCGACTCATCCGGCGCCTGAAAAAGGCCTACCAGCCCTCCGTCCACGGCCACAAGGCCTGGAACGCCAGTTTTCTGCTGATGGACTACCTGCAGCACGCGCCGCTGGCAAAGCGCGCCCGAGTGCTCGAGGTGGGCTGCGGCTGGGGGCCGGGCGCCGTGTTCTGCGCCAGCCGCTTCAAGGCCCGGGTCACGGCTCTCGACGTCGACAAGGACGTGTTTCCGTTTCTCGATGTGCTGGCGGCACTGAACGACGTGGACGTCGAGCCGCTGACCTCGCGCTTCGAGAAGCTGTCGGCGGACGATCTGTCGCGCTTCGACGTCGTGGTCGGCTCGGACATCTGTTTCTGGGACAAGATGATCAAACCGTTGAATCAGCTGGTGAAGCGCGCGTTCGAAGGCGGTGTGAAGCGGGTGGTCATCACCGATCCGGGTCGTCCACCGTTCTACGAGTTCTGCGACCTGGCGCGCAAGCACCATCGGGTGGAGCTCATGGAATGGTACTCACCGGAGCCGGAATACTTCGCCGGCGAGGTGGTCGAGATCAGGCCCAAGCGCAAGAAAGCGAAAAAGGCTGCGCGCAAATGACCGCGCGCGACGGCCGCTTCGTCAGCTCTCCGTGGTGAGGAAGGTCTTCAGCTGATCGGCCATGCTGTTGCAGGCCGAGGAGCGGACCCGCGCGATGAACGGCAGCGGCACGATCACCGCGGGCATGTAGCTGGTCCCCACGGCGTCGGAGCTGATTTTGCCCACTGATGCGCCGCTGCGGATGTCCCAGACGGAGGCCTCGTAGGACGAATCGTTCTCCCAGGTCAGAAAGCCGAAGCAGCCGGCCCCGGCGGTCGTTACGCTGCAGGTCAGAGAGCCGCCTGCCTCGGTGCGATCGGTGTCGCCTTCGACCCAGACCAGATAGCGCAGGCCCAGTTCCTCCAGGCGTTTCGCCAGGTTGGGCTGATTGATGATCTCCGGCAGGTCCGAGGTGTTGGCAGGTGCGGTGCGCGGTTCGAACCAGGGGAACATGGCGTCGCGGAACTCATCCTCGTCGATGACCTTGATGCCCCTCGAGCCACCGCGCATGTTCCTGGTCACGCAGTCGACGAAACCGAATTCGGTTTCCTGCGTCGATGGCAGGGTGCGCCGGCCGAGTACGACGATGGACTCGTGGGCTTCCATGCCGGTGTCGGCCTCCCGGACTTCCTGGATCGTGCTGGTCACACAGCCGGTCAGAGGTACGCTCAGAACCACGGACAACATGGCCAGGATGCCGTTGGGTGCCTTCATGACGAACCTCGAATAGTGAGCGTGTCAGAGCCTCTCAATTCAGCGCTCAGCCAACCCTGAACCGCAGGCACGGTACGGAACTGCACGGTGAAGAATGCCATGGCGTCACGCATGGCCGCCAGTGCCGCCGCCTGCAGCGCCGGTTCGCGGCTGTTCATGCCGTAGTTACGGGCGTTGGCTTTGCCGTAGGCGGTGAGCGGCCACTCGCCGACCAGGCCGCCGTCGCGGCCGTAGAGCTGGAAACGATAGCGTACCCAGACCTCGAAATAGTCGCTGCGCGTCTGGTCCGGGGTGGAAAACTGAACTTCCTCGATGCTCGGGGCCAGCACGCCGTCGACGTCGCCGCCCGGTGCGTCGGGCGCGGCCACCGGACGCACGGCGTCGAACATGCCGCCGAGCAGATTGTCGAACATCAGCGTCTGCGCGCTGCCGAACTCGATGGTCCAGTCGCCGCTGCCTTCGATGGTCTCCTGGTGTGCGTAGTCGAGCAGTTCCTGCGACAGGTAGATGCCCATGGCGAGCGGCAGCCGGTCCACCAGGGGGATCGGCAGGGCGGGCGGGACGGAGACGCTGGCACCACCGCAGCCGCCGAGCAGCAGGACAACGCCCAGCGCCAGGAGCTGAAGGCTCCGACGACGTGCCGACTGGTTACTCAGACGTTCCTCCCGCATAGGGTTGCTGACCTCGAAAGCCTACTCGAATTCCGAAAGACCGACAAAAGTCCCGTCGTTACGATACGCCAGTTCGCGCATCAGCGCGGCAAAGCGGTAGACGCGGCCCGACGGACGGTCCAGGTAAACGGGGAATCCTACCGCGTTGATGCGAACCAGGCGTCGACCGGTCGCGTCGGCTCGGTTGATGCGATCCACCTCGTCGACCACCTCCTCGATGGAGCGACCGGTGAAGTCGTCGCCGAATACATAGATGCTGATGCGCTTGTCCGGGGCGTAGAAGGTGCTGATCGCGGCTTCGATCCCCTCCACGGGGCTCGAGTTCGAGAACGGGTTCCACGACTGCAGGCGCTGCAGGATCGCCGCGCGGCGACTCGGCGAGTCTTCGATCCACTCGCCGGCGAAGCGCGGGAACATGTAGTCCCCCATGTCGTTCATCACCTGGATGCCTTTGACCTGGGGATAGATCGACAGGGTTTCATCGACCTTGCGCAGTACCTGACCCCAGGCGGCGTTGAACATGCTTCCGGAGGTGTCGATGACGAAGATGATGTACTCGCTGTCCACGGCGATTCCGCCGACCAGGTCGGTCTTGCGGCGGAAGTCGACCCCGAGCAGGCGCTGCATTTCATCAGTCAGGCTCTGCTTGGCGGCCGCAAGCTGCTGAGTCGCCTCCAGCGCCTCGTCCTGCCGATCCACGGTGGTGGCGAAGCGGCCGAGGATCTCGGTGAGCTCACGCTCGAGCGCCGCAACGAGAAGCAGGTTGTCCTCGAGCTGGGACTCGGCGTCGCTGACCTGGCGGCGCAGTTCGCTGATGCGGCCGCGGATTTCATAGAGTGCCTGCTCGCGCTTGGCGATCTGGCTGTCCAGATCGATCTGACTCTCTTCCAGAAGCTTCGGCTCCACGGTCTTGGAAATGATCAGCAGCAGGATGATGGCGCCGAACCCGCAGGAGATGACGTCCAGGAACGAAAGCCCGAACTCGGCGATGCCGCGACGGCCGTGGCGGCGGCGACTCACGGCCAGTCCCGCGACGGCGACAGGAACGAGCCGCCGGTAGTGCGTGCCAGATTCCAGAACGCGGCGGATGCCATGGGGTCACCTTCCATGGGAAACATGATCACGTTCACCGGAACCTCGGTGGGCAGTTTGGCCACCGCGTCGCTGTACAGTCCCAGGCGCTCGCGTCCGGTGATGGTGGCTCCGCGGGGAGTGCGCGCGCCCTGGGTAGGCAGCGAGTCCACGATCAGATAGACATTGTCCGGCAGCGGGCTCAGGCGGTTGATGGCGTCGACGAGATTGACGAGGCTGGTGCCGTTGCCGGGGACCATTTCCTTGAGCTCACGCATGGCGCCGTCGAGCTCACGACCTTCCGCCAGCGGAACCCAATCGAGATCACCGCCCGGCACCAGCGAACGCACCTCGGTGTTGAACGCGTAGACCTGAAACCGGGCGTCGAGCGGCAGCTGTGCGGCGATCCACTCCACCGTGCGCACGGCGCGCTGCCACTTCGGCGCCATGCGTTTGCGCTCGTCGTCCATGTTGCGGCGACGGATCACGTTGACGATGTTGTCGTCGAGCATGCTCGCCGAGGCATCGAGGACGATGAGAATGCGCTTGCCGCCGACCTTGAGGCCAGTAAGGTACTGGCGGTCGCCTTCGCCGGTGAAGCTGCGGATGCGACCACCCTGGTTGGCGGCTTCCAGGGCGCGCAGCCGCTCCAGCTCTTCCTCCCGGGTATCGACGTCGGTCTTCAGCGCCTCCAGGCTCTCCTCCTGGGCCAGGGACTCCTCGCGCAGGTCCTCGAAATCCTCACGGCGTCGCTCGATGGCGCTGCGCGTGCTGGCGAGCTGGGCATCCGAGGCGTCGAGGCGCTGGCTCAGAGCGTCCATCCGTTCGAGCAGCTGGAACAGGTCCCTTTCACCGTTCTGCACCTGGTAGTCGAGCAGCCGCACTTCCGCGAGTCGGTCCTGATTGACGGTCTTGGTCTGCTCCTCGGAGGCGTGGTTGATGATCAGGAAGATCAGTACGACCGCGCCGAAACCACAGGACATCACGTCGAGGAACGACAGGGAAAAGACGTTGAGCTGACGGCGTGCCATGACTGGGCGGCTCGCTTCCGACCTCAGCCGGACACGTGAATGATCAGGTATTCGTCGGCGCCCACCACCACCCGGTCACCGGGTTTCAACGGGCTTGCCGCGGTAACCGCGGCGCCGTTCAGGCGCACGCCTTCGGCGGCCTTGAGCAGCGGTCGGTCGCCGTGGTGCTCCAGCGGCAGCGGCGAGCCGGTGCCCCTGAGCGGCCAGGCCCGGTGGTTGCGCAGGGCATGACTGGCCGGCGGTTCGGCTGGACTCGAGACCACGGCGGCCGGCGCGGTCGCAGATGCGGGTGCTGTCGTCGATGCCGCCTCCGCGCGCGCCGTCGCGGCGGAGGGCGCACCCGGCAGGCGGGTCACCAGGCGCAGCTCGCCGTCGCCCGGCACGATCTGGTCGAGGTGGCGCAGACAGCCCCGGACGAGCGCATCCGCCGGCAGTGCCTCTGCCTCGATCTGCAGCGTTTCCAGGGCGGCGCTCAGTCCGGGCAGGCGGGCACTGCGGGCACTCAGATAAAGGTGCGAACCCGACGGCACGGCGTCCGAGAGCTGGCGCAGCCGCTGGGCCGATTTCTCCTCGAGCAGGCTGCGCGCGAGTTCCACGCGGCGGGTGTGGTCGGCGTGAACGATTTCCACCACCAGCTCGGCGGACTCTGCGCCGGCATCGACCCAGTCGTAGACCTGGTTGAACAGCTGCTGCTCCGTCGCCGCTGCGTGCAGCGGGTCGAACCGGGTCTCGCGCACGAAGCGGTCTGCGATGACGTTGATCCAGCCCTCGATCAGCCGGTTCAGACCGCACTCCTGCACCTCCTGGGCAGCCGACTTCCGCACCTGTCCGTCGGCGTCGATGGTGGTCACTACGGCGCGCTGCATCATCACGTCCAGGTGGTAGGCGTGGGGTACCAGTTCGCGGGTGGACAGCGCCGCGACCGCGGCGTCGACGAAGCCGCTGACGCCGATGCCCACCTCCTGGAACACGCCGAGCAGCACGCCGAGCTGGTCGGCGGAGAGGATGCCGGGCACCGCCACGAGCACCTCGCCGCCCTCGGCATCGATCTGCGGTTTCAGGCTCTGCAGATGCAGGTAGACGAGATCGGCATGGTTGCGTGCCCGCCTGCCGGGTGCCGGCAACGGATCGGCGTTGAGCCGGGTGAAGTACTGCTGGTTGGTCTGGCGCGGATGGATGCGGGACAGCCGCAGCGCCTCGTCGCCGAAACAGACCCGGTCGTCGAGGACCATGGCAACTCCGGGCGACCGCTGCAGCACGGTTTCGTCCCGGTACAGGGTGATGGCGGCGTCGTTGAGTTCGAGGATGCAGCTCATGCCTCGCGCACCTGCATGTGGCGCAGCAGACGCTGATCGCAGTAGCTGTGGACGTCGAGCACCAGGCGCTCCTGAATCAGCTGCAGCTGGTGCATCAGAAACATGATCACGATGCTGATCACCAGCGCCACGAAGGTCGAGTTGAAAGCCACCCCGAGGCTTGCGGTGACGCCGGCAATGTCGCCCTCGACGGCGCGGTAGGCCTGGCCCAGCGCGTCGCCGATGCCGCGCACCGTGCCGATGAAGCCGATGGACGGTATCGCCCAGGCAATGTAGCGGACCATGGACAGCTCGCTGTCGAGACGGTCGGTTTCCGCGTCGCACGTCGACTGCACCGCTTCGGAGACATCCTGGACGTTGCGGGTCGAGGCGAAGCGGTGCAGCGCTGCCTGCAGGGTCCGCGGCAGCAGATAATCCTGGGATTCGCCAGGCAGTGCCTGGATGGAGCGCGCGTACTCCCGGGTGTCTTCCGGCAACACGCTCATGCCTTCGCTGACGGGAACGATGTCCCGCTGCAGCAGGCTGCGTTCTTTGAGGGCCAGGCGTCCCTTGTAGCCCATGATCGCCATGGCCCAGAACATCAGCACGAAGCAGGCTTCCTGCTCGTAGTCCTTCAGCACGACGTAGAGCGACCGATCCTGGATGTACGGCTGACCCTCGGCCGCGAGCTGAACCTGACGCTCGAGGATGGCATCGGCGTTGGGTCGAATGACGGTGATGTACACCAGGTGCACTATGACCACCGAGACCAGCAGCGCGGTGACCTGGTAGATCAGTTCGAACGGGAGCTGCCGGTTCATGCCTGATTGTGTCCGTGCTGCATGGTCTGCTTCAGATGTCGACCGGGAATGAGACCGCGAAATCCTCGGATATGTCCTCGCTGGGAACGAATACGTCCGGTGAATCACCTTTCGCCGCGGCGCCGCTCTCCGGCTGCGCTGGCGAAACGTCGTCGCCCCGGGTCCGCGGCTCCGTCGATGTGACCGGGGACGACGCGGCGTCGGGCGCTGCCTCGGGCGCTGCCTCGGCTGCCCGGGCGCCGGGGGTCACGACCAGCCACAGGCCCAGCAACGCGGCGCCGATCCGGCGCCCGGGCTTCCCGCTCGACGGCCGAGCGTGCCCGTCGACGGCAGATCCAGTCGATCGTGATCGTGTCATTGCGCCTCCGCGAAGCGTGCGATTCGAAAGCCGAGGTCCTGGCGGCCGTCGTTACCGTAGTCGCGGAACGAAAGCCGCAGCTCGGTGATGGTGCCGTGCATCCAGCTCGAACCGCGGATCACATGATACTCGCCGCTGGCCGGGCCGAGGGGATCGGACACCGGGGCGGGTCCGGGGATCTCGTAGAAGTCGTTGGTCCATTCGGCCACGTTGCCGGACAGGTCGAACAGGCCCAGCGCGTTGGCCGGGAACGTGCCCACCGGCGCCGCGACGATGTGGTTGTCGTTGTAGCCGAAGATGATGCGGCCCACCAGGTTCGCAGCGGAGCGGTCTGCGTAGTTGCCGTAGCGGTCCGGCGGCGGCAGATTGAGCCCCCAGGGAAAGCGCGCGTCCTCGCCGGTGATGCTTGTCTGACGGGCGGCCCAGGCCCACTCGGCTTCGGTGGGCAGCCGGTAACCGGTAGCGGCGGGATTGATCCCGGTGACCGCGGCGCCATCCATCTGGTAGAAGCGCGGCAGACTGTCCAGATCCGAAAGCCAGTTGCAGTAGGCGACCGCCTCCTGCCAGCTGACCTGTACCACCGGCTGGTCCGGCTCGTCGAGATCCTGATCCTGGAACTTGCCCGGATCGTGGTCGCCGATGAACTTCCGATACTGTGCGTTCGTGACCTCGTGACGGGCCAGATAGTACAGCCGTTTCATGTCGACCTGGCGCAGGGTCTCGTTGGCACGCCGGCCGGGCTCCCGCCGCGATGCGCCCATGGTGAACGGTTCCGGCCGGAGCAGCACCAGCTCCTGTGCCACCGGCGTGGTGATGACCGGCTTGAGGGCCGCCAGGCGGGCCTCTTCCACGGTGAGCAGGCGTACCTTGATCTCCTGGGTCAGACCTTCCCGCGGGGTGATCTCGGTGCTGTAGCCGGCGTAGCCCGGCAGCCGGATCTCCACTTTCTGGGGTTCCGTGGGCAGTTCCAGGGTCTGGTTCGCGGAGCCGAGCGGACGTCCGTTGACGAACAGCTCGGCGGAATCCGGCCGGGCCTGCACGACCACCGTGCCGGTCAGGCGCTGAAGAGCCAGGTCGATGGTGCGCTCGGCGCCGGCGTCGAGCTCGATGGAACGTTCGGCAGACGCGTAACCGGCGCGGAAAGCCTGCAGGCGATAGCGAACCCCGGATCGCACCGCCAGCTCCACCGGTGTCTCGCCGCGGAACTCGCCGTTCAGCGTGATCCCGGCGCCCGCCGGCGTCGAGCGCACGGTCAGCAGACTGTCGGCCCGGGTCAGCTGCACGGTGGGCAGGGTGCGCTGCTCCCGGGCCGCCACCAGAATGCGCTGACGATGGCTCTTGTGTCCGGGCGCCTTGAGACGCAGTTCGTGCTCGCCGGCGAGGATCTCCACGACCGCCGGGGTGCTCTGTCCGGTGGGCTCGCCATCGACGAACACCTCCGCGCCCTCGGGGTTGGTCGTGACGCTGACGTCGGCCCAGTTCGGCAGCAGCTCGCTGACCACGGTCTGGGGTCGCTCCATGCCTTCGATGTCGGCGTCGAGCTGCTGCGGCTGGTAGCGGTCCTTGCTGAAGGTCAGGGCAATCGGGCCCGCCGGCACGTCTGCGGGCTCGGTCGGGGTCGTTCCCAGCAGCAGCTCGCCGCTCGTCACCGTGGCGCCGGGCGGATCGCTTTCGAAAGTGACCTTGCCCGGCAGCCGGGTGAGACTCAGGGCGTGGCTCTGATTGCGTGCCGCGCCCACCTCGATTGTGCTGGTCAGCGGGTAGTAGCCAGCGGCGCTGGCGCTGACCGCGTAGCTGCCGCTGCGCAGCAGCCAGACGTCGCCGAGCTGCAGGCGCAGGCCGCTGGACACCGACGCCTGCGCGTGCGCCGGTGTGAGATCGAGGCGTACGGACTTTGCCGTGAACAGGAACCACAGGACGCCGGCCACCAGCGCGACGGCCACGAGCAGCACCAGCTGCAGCGGCGACAGGGGCATGCGGCTGCCCCGGGTCTCCTCGGCGGGACGGTAATCGACCGGACGGATGATCTCGCCGTCCGGCCGCCCGCTGGTAGGTCGTTGCGGTTCGGCCACGTCAGAGCGTTTCGGTGCAGCGGATGTCGACCGGGTTCATGTTCGGCCGCACGACGATCTGCTCGCGCACGTCGCGGCAGCCGTCGCGGCTGCCGATGACGGTGTACGAGCCGGGGCGCAGTTCGAGGCGCTTTTCCTCGAAGCGGCCGAGCACGCCGACGCTGGACACGGTGATCTGGGTGCGGTTGTCCGAGCGCAGCACCACCGGGACCGGATTGGCGTAGGTGGTCAGCGTCGTGCGCACGTCCTCGATGCGGGCGGCGAGCTGCGGTCCGCGGGGCTCGAGGGTTTCGGCCCGTTCCAGGATCTGCCGGGCCTCCCGATAGAGCTTGTCCGAGGACAGCCGGTCGGGGCTGTCGAGAATGCGCTGCAGCGCCAGCGCGGTGCGCTGCTGGGCCTCGGCCCCGGCGCGGCCCGTCTGGGCGAACTGGATCGTCGCATCCAGACTCAGCACCTGGCCGTAGAGGTCCGCGGCTTCATCCCAGCTTTCCGCCGCCGCGGCGGCCTCGGCCTGGGCTTTCAGGCCGTTGAGGCGGGCGACGTCCGCGCGCTTGCTGACCTGTTCCAGCGCGCCGCTGGCCACCTGGTTGCCGGGATCCAGGCTCAGCGCGTCGCGAAACGCGCCGCGTGCGGCGTCGAAGCGGGCGGCGTCCAGGTGCGCGAAGCCCTGGGACAGGAGCGTCCGAACCCGCGCGCGCCTGCGCCCGTCGGCGACTCGCGTCAGGGCGTCGTCGAGGCCGCTGGTTTCGGGGTCGAGGCTATGCACTTGCTGGTAGGTATCCAGCGCCGCAGACCAGTTCTCGGCCAGCTCCTGGTTGCGTGCCTCGCGCATCCGCGCGCTCACCTCCGGCAGCAGTGCCAGACGGGCCTGGCCGGCGTTGACCCGGGGGTCTTCGGGCGCGATGGTGGCCGCCAACGTGAACGCTTCGTCGGCCTGGGACTGGTCGCGGGCCTCGAGCGCAGCGCTGCCTCGTGCCAGGGCGTCGTCGAGCACCGAGCGGCCGCGCTCGATCAGGTCGGCCAGGGCGTTGGTCGCCAGCTGGTAGCTTGCCACCGCCTCTTCGAAGCGTTCGCCGACGAACTGCTCGTCGCCCTGGGCCGCCAGGGCCTTGGCGCGTCGGAGTTCTTCTTCGCCCCAGGCGCCCACCTGCATGCTGTCCTCGAGCTCGATCTGCAGCTCGACGAAGCGGGCGAGTTCGGCCTGAGCTTTTTCCCTCGCCTGTTGCCGCTGCAGCTGCTGAAAGGGCGGTAGCGCCGGGTCTTCGGTCGTTCCGGCGGGGTTACCGGTCGCCGCGGGGGGCGCAGCCGGATCGGCACCGGGCTCGACGACCGTCGGCCTCGCCGCGCCGCTGGCTTCGAGCCACGCGGGAACCACGTAAAAAACGACCGCGAGCACGCCGGCGATAAGCGCGAGAGCCAGCGTCCAGGTCAACAGGCTGGTGCCGCGACCGCTCGGCGGCGCTGGATCCGCGGCGGCGTGACTCAGCGGAACCGACTTCGCGCGAATGGGACTGAAGTCGTCGCTCATTGGGTCAGGGTGGTGTCGATCGCCTGCTCGAGTTGCTCCGCGTCGGCCTGCGTGTCCGCAGCGTTCACGTCGGCAGAAGCCGCCGTGTCCGCGGCCGGCAGATCGAGATCGGCGAAGTAGAGATCGCGCAGGATGCCGCGCAGCTTGTCGTACTGCTGATCCACGGTGCCCTCGAGGCGCACTACCTGGTTTTCCAGCTCGATGGTGTGGGGCATCACCTCGGCTTCGGCGGCGACGCCGACCTCGCGCAGCGCCTCGGCGTGCATTTCCGCTTCCTGGCGCTTGGCGATGGCGCTCTTCAGGGTCATTGCGCCGCCGATGATGCTGACCAGACCGCCGGTATCGACGGCGCTGTCGCTGCTCTCGGCCATCGCGGCCACGCCGCCGACGATCGCAACCGCGCCGCCCAGCGTTCGGCGCCGCGCCTCGTCACGCAGCAGCTTGTAGGCGATGGCTTCCTCGTAGGTTGCCTCGCGCCAGTCGTGGTAGGAGCCGTACATGCTGCGGTGGTAGTTCTCGAAGTACTCGTCGAGTGTGTCGATGAACAAGTATTCGCGCTCGCGGACGCGTTCTACCCGCTTCAACATCGGGTCGTCGGGAGCTGGCAGGCGTTTGAGCTGGAACTCCCCGTTCTTGGACTCGGCGATGTGGTCGGCGAAGGCATCCGGAGCGAAATCCTGGGCGAATTTCATCTTGGCCGTGGCGCGGATCGTCTGCACCTGCTCAGCGCTCAATTCACGCCGATACGCCAGCATGTCGTCGGCGAGCTGCTTGTACACGGACTGGAACGGATCGATGTTGGCGGGCACGCTGTCGTCGTAGGCGTATTTGCTGGCCAGGGCTTCGTAGCGTCGGGTGAACCACTCCTTGCCGGTGGCGTCTTCGACCCGGATCTCAACCTCCATGCTCTCGCCGTCCGAATGCAGTATCTTGCCGGTCACCACGACGTCCACCGCGTGGGTAGCTCGTGGAACGACCCGTACCGCGCCCCAGTTGCCCGTGCTCTGCAGCAGATTCTTGGCGAAGTAGGGCATGTAGTTGGCTTCGGCGCGACGGATGTCCGGCTGGATCAGCTGCTCGATTCGTTCGTCGTAGCTTTCCGGAACGTTGGCGTCGAACACGGTCACGCCGACGTCGAGCAGCTGGGTTTCCGGCAGCGCCTGCTCGAAGCGTTGCGGTGGCGTCATGTCCACGGTTCGCACCTCGTGGCTCACGCAGCCGCAGATCAGCGGCAGCAGGCCGGCAAAGATCGGGGCGATGACACGGTGGCGCATGGGTGCGACGGCTCCTTCAGATTCCTTTGTAGCGACGGTACTCGTTCCAGAGCTTCTCTTTCAGCTCCGGATCGGTCTCCTGCATGGCGGCCTCGCGCAGCTGGCGGGCGATGATGTCGTCGTCCCGGGCGTCGGGAATGTCGTCCGGCACACCGCCCCTGGAAACCGGCGTCGGCGCCGGCGGCGCGCTGCGGTTGCTGGGCACCCCCATGGGACCACCGCGGGTCGCCACGTCGACGCTGCCGTCGGCGCCGCCCGGAACGCCGGAACTGGCCTCGGGCAGGCTGCCGCCGCCGGAGCCGGCGGTCTCGTTGGAGCGCTGCCGTATCACCTCGCGTTCGGCGAGAATCTCGCCGTCGAAGTCCTCGAGGGCGCCGTCGAGTTCACCGTCGCCGCTGCCCGGCGGCTTGCCGCGCTCGGACGGCATGGGCGGGATCCGCGATTCGCCGCCGCCGGGAACCTGATTGCTGGTCTGCCAGCCGTCCTCGCTGCCGGGTAGACCGCTTTCCCAGCCCTCTTCTGTGCCCGACCGCTCACCGCCGCCTGCGCCACCGCCGCCGGGTTCCTGACCTTCCGTGCCGGCACCCGTGTCTGCCGTGCCGCTGCTGCCGCCGGCGCCGGGCAGGCCGGTGTCAGGCATGCCGCCGGAATCCGGCAGGCCGCTGCCGCTGCCGGGCTGGCCCGGGATGCCGCCGGGCATCGTGCCGCTCTGACCGGTCTGGCCGCCGCTCTGACCACTCTGGCCGCCGCTCTGACCACTCTGACCGGTCCGACCGCTCTGGCTGCCGCTCTGGCCGCCGGGCGGGCTGGAACTGGGTCGCTGCGACGGGCTGGAACTCGGCGAACTGGGAGCCCCGCCCGGCATGCTCGATGGCGTGCTCGGCGGGCTCGGGCTCGACGGTGGCGAAGACGCGCTGTTGCATCCGGCGATGAGCAGCAGCGCGCACGCGGCGCCGGCGATTCGATGTGGAATCCCGCTGGAACCGACGGATCGATCGGGTTGCTCGCGCATTGCTTGCCATCCTCGCGTCCTCGACGGACGCATGTTAACCCACGCTTGCTGAACGTAGCCTGTACACGCCACGGTGGTCGAACATCAGCGACCGGGGTCGACGGCCGCACTGATCTCCTCAGCCGGGCGCGCCGCGTAGTAGGGGAACTCGTGTCGATAGGTGAACGACTCCCGGGCCACCGGCACGCCGTCCACCAGCATCGGTCGGTAGCGGGCCAGCCGCAGGCTCTTGCGCACGCGGAAGTCCATCAGACCGTCGGGCTGCGAAGCCACGGTGTCGAGGTTGCGCACGTAGCCGTCTTCGGTGACGCTGAAGGCAACCTCGACATAGCCGGTGCTGCGCTCGCCGCGCTGCTCCGGCGGCGGCGCCGACGGATTGCCGGGGGTCGGGAAATACAGCAGTTCCGGGTCCGCGAAGTAGCTGGCGGTGTCGAAATTCTCCATGTCGGCCATGAGCTCCCAGGCATGGGCGTAGAGGGGCTCCGCGCGCCGCGATTTGTCGAACAGCGTGTACCAGTCCGCCAGGTCGAGCACCGAACCTGCCAGCGCCAGCTGATCGACCGGTTGCTGTTCCTGGCGGATCCGGATGATGCGCTGCAGGGCGGCTTCGCCGGCCGGGAAGTTGTTCACTGTGACCTGCTGGCGGAATGCGCTGCCGGCGATGACGCTGCTCTCGTCCTGCTCCATATCCGACAGGTAAAAAGGTGGAAACCGTTCCATACGGTAGCTGGTGGCGATCCCGCGAAGGGCGGGAATAGCGGCCGGCGTCTCCAGCTTGTCGTGGGCTTCGATGATCCGCACCGCCTGTTCGTAGAGAGAGCGCGCCGCGAACACGTTGCTGGTGCGCTCGTACCACTGAGCCAGGTGATAGATGCCGGGCAGCAGTTCTTCGTCCAGCGGTCCATGGGCGCGGTGCAGCACGTCGTAGGCGTACTCTTCGCGATCGTTGGCCGCCTGATAGCTGCCCAGCGATTTGAGAACCGTGGCTTCCCGGTAGACGATGGCGACCTGATCCGGCGTGTTCAAGCCATCGTTGACCCGGCTCAGATGCAGTGCCCGCTGGTACCTGACGAGCGCTTCCTGCTGGCGACCCTGGCCGGCGTAGGCATCGCCCAGGAGCGTCAGCGGGCGCACCAGACGGGGATCGAAGCGGTGGCTCTCGGCCTCGATCTCGGCGATGTGGCGTTCCAGCCAGAGGGCGGATTCCGGGTACTCCTGAGCTTCGATCTGCTGCTCCACGAGATCCAGCGGGCTGACCTCCTCACCGAGCACTTCTTCCAGCGTTGCGGTCGCCGCGGACGCGGAGTCCGGGGCCGCCGGCTCCGGCGCGATCTCAGGCTCGCCGAGCGCGGCTGCCTGTGGCGCGCCTTCCTGCGGCGCACCGGCTCCCTCCGCGGCGCCGACACCGGCGCCGCCGCACAGCAGCAGCCAGATCAGACAGGTACGCGTCGGCGCACGCAGGTCGAGCTTTGCGGGGGTCGAATTCATGGTCGATACGCCAACCTCGAGCAAGTACTTCATCGGCGGAGCTACGCCTGTCGGAAACGAGTTGAATCAGGCGCGATTCGCATGTTGGACCACGATTCAGCGGGTCGGTTCGAGTGTGGGTGGGGTCCCTGAGCAAGTCAAGATCGCTGCCCTTCCGTGCCGGAACGGAGGTCCTGACGCCATCCGGGACCGTTTCACTCGGCCGTATCCTGTGGATAATACGCCGCTCCATGGGCCCCGCCCCGGAGATCCGGCGCGGGACATTCGCAGTTGGAACCTGACCGTCATGCTGCACGCCGACCGGCAACTCGACGCCACCGGGCTGTACTGTCCCGAGCCGCTGATGATCGTGCGCAACCAGGTGCGCCAGATGGCCAGCGGCCAGGTGCTGCACGTGACCGCGACCGATCCGTCGACGAGTCGCGACTTCCAGAACTTCTGTCGCTTCATGGGTCACGAACTGCTCGCCGAGGAACATGCGAACGAGCGCTTCGAGTTCTGGATCCGGAAGGGCTGAGGCCGGTTCGTGGAGTGCTACTTCGCCTACGGCTCGAACATGAATCCGGCCCGCGTTCGGGAACGCGGTCTGACGGTCGCCGGCATCGAGGCCGCCCGGCTGCCTGGATTCAGGCTCACCTTCGACAAGCACTCGGCCGCCCACCTGGGCGCCGGCCATGCCAGCATCGCGTTCGATCGCGGCGCGGTGGTCGAGGGGGTTCTGTATCGGCTCGCCGGCGCCGACGAGATCGTCAAGATGGACCGCTTCGAAGCCGCACCCGTCAACTACAGCCGCGAGGCCATGCTCGTGCACACCGGCGCCGGCATCGTGGCAACCTGGACCTACGTGGCCAATCCGGCGGTGCTGCGGCCCGGGCTGAAACCGCCGCGCAGCTACCTCGACCACCTGCTCGCCGGCGAACCGTTCCTGTCCCGGGACTACTTCCGGATGCTGGCTGCGTGGGAATGTCTGGAGGACCGGTGAGCGCGGGAGAAGTCGCCCGCACCGGGCCTGCCCTGGACCACGTCGGAATCAGCGGGCGCTTCAACGCCTGTTTTGCCAGCCGGCGCCCGGCGGCGACCCTTCTGGTCGGTGGCGCCGCGGAACCCGTCTACCTGCCGCGCTGCGGCCATCGTCCGGCGCTGATCCGCTACACCCGGGACTACGCGCGCAGCGCTCTGCACGAGTTGGCCCACTGGTGCCTGGCGAGTCCCGAGGCGCGAACGCAGCAGGATTACGGTCTCTGGTATTCGCCGCCGCCGCGGACTGCGCCGCAGCAGGCCAGGTTCTATGCCGCCGAAATCCCCGTCCAGGGGCTGGAGATGCTGCTGTCGCTGGCCTGTGGCATCGAGTTCCGCTTCAGTGCCGACAACCCCGGAGCCGACGGCGGACCGGATCGGGTGACTTTCGAGCGCGCGGTCACCGCACACTGCGCGCGGCTGCAGCGTCGGGGTCCGGGCGCCGCGGCAGAGACGGTGCTCACGCTGTTGAATCCGCGCTGGCGGGCCTGCCCGGGAGTCGGACCGTGACCGACGCCGTGGACGTGGTGGTCATCGGTGCCGGGGTCGTGGGTCTGGCCTGTGCCCGGGGGCTGGCGCAGAGCGGGCTCGACGTGGTGGTGATCGAGCGGCACGGTCAGATCGGCAGCGAGACCAGCTCGCGTAACTCCGAGGTCATACACGCGGGCATCTACTATCCGGCAGGCAGCGCCAAGGCCGCGCTCTGTGTCCGGGGCAAGGAGCTGCTGTACCGCTACTGTGAGGAGCACGCGGTTCCCCATCGGCGCTGCGGCAAGATCATCGTCGCCAGCAGCAAGGACCAGGTCCCCGTGTTGCGCGACTACCAGGCACAGGCACTACGCAACGGAGTGGCACCGCTGCCCTGGTTGACGGCGGCCGAAGTTGCCGCGCTCGAGCCCGAGGTGCAGGCGGTGGCCGGTGTCTTGTCGGAGTCCACCGGAATCATCGATTCCCACGCCTACATGGTGGCGCTGCGCGGCGATCTGGAAGCGGCCGGCGGCATGATCGCCCTCGGCACCGAGGTGCAGGGACTGGCCGCTTCGGGCGACGGGCTGCGGGTCGAGACCCCGGAACTCGCCCTCGACGCCCGCTGGGTGGTGAACGCGGCCGGACTGGCGGCTCCGGTGGTCGCGCGCTGGCTGTGCGCCGACGCCCCGCGCGCGTACTTCGCGCGCGGCCACTACTACGCCTACGAGGGTCGCGCGCCGTTCTCGCGGCTGGTTTATCCGGTGGCCGAGGCGGGCGGCCTCGGCGTGCACGTCACCCTCGATCTCGGCGGTCAGGTCCGCTTCGGCCCGGACGTCGTGTGGATCGACGGCGTCGACTATGCCTTCGACGACAGTCGTCGCGCCGCCTTCGAGGACGCCATCCGGCGCTACTTCCCGGGCCTCGAGCCGCGCCGCCTGCATCCCGGGTATACGGGTATCCGGCCGAAGATCTCGGGCCCGGGTGAGCCCGCGGCGGACTTCCGTATTGACGGACCGCAGACCCACGGCGTCGCCGGGCTGATCAACCTCCTCGGCATCGAATCGCCTGGCCTGACGGCGTCGCTCGCCATCGCCGAGGTGGTTGGCGCAGCGGTCACCGGCGCCGATCCTGCAGACCCGCGGTGTTGAGGTTCGGCCTGCTGATCAATCCGGTGGCCGGGCTCGGCGGCAGCGTCGGTCTGAAGGGCAGCGATGGGGCCGCCATCCAGGAACAGGCGCGTCGTCGTGGCGGACAGGCACGTGGCGCCGCCCGCGCGGCCCGCGCCCTGCAGGCCGGGGGCGCAGCGCTGAGTTCGGTGCGCTGGCTCACCTGGGGTGGGGTCATGGGCGCCGATGTCCTCGGCGCGGCGGGACTCGGCGCCGAGGTGCTCGGGCAGCCGCAGTCACCGCCGAGCGCCGCTGACACCCGCGCCGCGGCACGCGCCCTGCGCGATGCCGGCGCGGACCTCATCGTCTTCTGCGGTGGCGACGGCACCGCCCGGGACATCCTCGACGCGGTGGGCAGTTGCGTGCCGGTTCTCGGGGTGCCGGCGGGGGTAAAGATGCACTCCGGCGTGTTCGCCACCACGCCGGAGGCTGCCGGCGCCGTACTCCGGCTGCTGGTGGACGGCGGCCTGGTGCGTGCAGCCGTCGCGGAGGTGCGCGATCTCGACGAGGCGGCGCTGCGGCAGGGGGCGGTGCGGCCGCGCTACTACGGTGAACTCGCCGTTCCAGAGCAGGGCGGCTTTCTTCAGCACACCAAGGAGGGGGGGCGCGAGAGCGAGGCGCTGGCGCTGGAGGAGATCGTCGCCGGGGTGAGCGAGAGAGTCCGCGAGTCCGCCGGCGTCTTCCTGCTCGGTCCGGGCAGCAGTCTCGCCGCGATCAAACGGGCGCTGGGCATGCAGCCGACCCTGGTCGGGGTCGACGTCTGGCACGACGCCAGGCAGGTGGGTACGGACGTGGACGCGGCCTGGCTGCTGGACTACCTCGACGGTACCGATGCGCTGCCGGCGCTGGTGGTCAGCTTCACCCGACAGCAGGGTTTTCTGCTCGGCCGCGGCAACCAGCAGTTCAGTCCGGCGCTGCTGCGGCGCATTCCGCGCCATCGGCTGTGGGTGGTCGGAACACGCACCAAGCTGTTGAGTCTGGAAGGCAGGCCGCTCCTGGTCGATACCGACGACCCGGCGCTCGATCGCGAACTCGCCGGCCTGGTGGAGGTGATCACCGGCTATCAGGACAGCGTGTACTACCGGGTCGCGAGTTCCGGCTGAACGCGCGGCCTCTCGCTCTGCAGAGCGCCGAGAAGGTCAAGCACGGCCCTGCGGATTTCGCTGGACGAGCGCCGGTTGAGCGCCTGTTCGAGCCGATACTGATGGGTCTGCTGTTCCAGGCGCAGGGATTCCGGCAGCGATTCGTCGAGTCCGTCCGCGAACTCGGGCCGCGGCGTTGCCAGCAGGGTGAACGCGCGCCCGGTCAGCACCGCCTGATCGACCGCTTCCTGACGGATGCTGTCGACGTAGCGCATCAGGCCTTCTTCGGCGAGCCAGAGCAGGGTGCTGAAGCAGGCCAGGTGGCGCTCGCTGTGCATGCCGAACTCGTCGATCTGGTCGGGTCCGACGAGATCCTCTACGAACACCGTGTGCGGGCGCGGGAACGCCTGGTAGAGCGCCAGCAGGGCGCGCGCGGCGTCCTTGCAGAAGTCGTCGACGTTGATCGCGCTCATCGGGGCGAAGCTACTGGCGATAGGCGTGGAGGAAGTGACCCAGGCGGTCGATGGCGTGCGCCAGTTCCTCTTCCCGGGGCAGGAAGACGATGCGGAAGTGGTCGGGATCGGGCCAGTTGAAGCCGGTGCCCTGGACGACCAGGATCTTCTCCTGCCGCAGCAGATCCAGGGTGAAGCGGTTGTCGCTGGTCAGGTTGAAGCGCTTCACGTCGAGCTTCGGGAACAGGTAAAGCGCGCCCATGGGTTTGACGCAGGACACGCCGGGGATGTCGTTGAGCATCGTCCAGGCCAGCTCCCGCTGCTCGTGGAGGCGCCCGCCGGGGACGATGAACTCGGTGATGCTCTGATAGCCGCCCAGAGCGGTCTGGATCGCGTGCTGGCTGGGGACGTTCGCGCACAGTCGCATCGACGCCAGGATGTCGAGCCCTTCGATGTAGTCGCCGGCGCGGTGTTTCGCGCCGGACACGAGCATCCAGCCGCTGCGGAAGCCGGCCACCCGGTAGGTCTTCGACAACCCGTTCAGGGTGATGATCAGCAGGTCCTCGGCCAGCGACGCCAGGGGCACGTGTTGCGCCCCGTCGTAGAGGATCTTGTCGTAGATCTCGTCGGCGAAAACCACCAGGTCGTTGCTGCGCGCTATCGCGACGATGCCCTCGAGCAGTTCGCGGCTGTACACGGCGCCGGTCGGGTTGTTCGGGTTCACCACGACGATGGCTCTGGTGCGCGGGCTGATTTTGCGGCGGATGTCGTCGAGGTCCGGATACCAGTCGGCGCCCTCGTCGCAGCGGTAGTGCACGGGCGTACCACCGGACAGGCTCACGGCGGCAGTCCAGAGCGGATAGTCCGGAGCCGGCACCAGCACTTCGTCACCGTTGTCGAGCAGCCCCTGCAGACCCATCACGACCAGCTCCGAGACACCGTTGCCGATGTAGATGTCGTCGATCTGGACGTCGAGGATTCCCTGGCTCTGGTAGTACTGCATGACGGCCTTGCGCGCCGGGTACAGACCTTTCGAGTCGCAGTAACCCTGGGCCGTGGGCAGGTTGTGGATCACGTCGCGGAGGATTTCTTCCGGTGCCTCGAATCCGAACGGCGCCGGGTTGCCGATATTCAGCTTGATGATCCGGTGGCCTTCCTCCTCCATCCGGTCCGCTTCTTTCATGGCGGGACCGCGGATTTCGTAGCACACGTGATCGAGCTTGTGGGACTTGCGGATCTCGCGCGACGGCGGCTGTCCCGGAGCACGTGGACGTGCCGGGAGCGCGGCGAGATTGTCGCGCGAGAGGCCGTTGTCGGGCACGCCTGTGGATTCCATTCGCCTTCCTGGTCGTATTACCATCGCCGCTCTTCAGTGAAGTGTAGCGAAACCGACGTGGCCGACATAGCCGGAGGTTGCGGCGAATCGCAGGAGCAGACGGCAGATCATGGCAAAAGTGAACAAGAGCGACAGCGAGTGGCGCGAAGCCCTGACCGCGGAGCAGTACGAGGTGGCCCGCAAAGCGGGCACGGAGCGTGCCTTCACCGGCAGGTACTGGGACGCCAAGACGCCGGGCACCTATCACTGCGTGTGCTGCGGCGAGGCCCTGTTCGACTCGGAGACGAAGTACGATTCCGGCAGCGGCTGGCCGAGCTTCTACGAGCCGTTGAGCCCCGACTCGGTGACGACTCAGGAAGACGACAGCATGATGATGCGCCGTACCGAGGTGCTCTGCGCCAACTGCGACGCCCATCTCGGCCACGTGTTTCCGGACGGTCCCCGGCCGACCGGTTTGCGGTTCTGCATGAACTCCGCGTCCCTCGATCTGAAAGCTCGCGACGACGACTGAGGCCGGCGCCCCCGGGGCCGCCCGCAGACGGCGGGTTCACAAGCCCACTGACGGCGGTCAGAAACCCGCCGCCTGACCCTCCTTGCGATGATCCGAGCCGGCGACGTAGCCGTGCTCGGTTCTGAGGATCAGCTGAGCGCCGCCGAATACGTGTTCCAGCGGCTCGTAGCGGACTGCGTGACCGCGGTCGCCGAGCGCTTCGGCCACGGCCTCGGGAAACCCGGTCTCCAGGCCAACCGAGTAGTCCGGATAGACGTGCCAGCGCGGTGCGTCGCTGGCCGCCTGGGGATTCTGCTGGTGGTCGAAGATGCGCCGGACCATCTGCACATGGCCCTGGTGCTGCATGTGCCCGCCCATGACGCCGAAAGCCAGGCGCGGGGCGCCGTCCGCGTCGCAGACGAACCCCGGAATGATGGTGTGGAAAGGCCGCTTGCCCGGCGCGACGCAGTTCGGATGGTCGGCGTCCAGGACGAAGCCGCGTCCGCGATTCTGCAGGGCGATGCCGGTACCGGGGATGACCACGCCGGATCCGAAGCCCTCGTAGTTCGACTGAATGAACGACACCATCATGCCGCCGGAGTCGGCGGCGGCCAGGTAGACGGTGTCTTCGCCCACCGGCAGTCGTGCGGGCGGAACCGCGGCGGCGCGCTCGCCGATGGCGCCGGCGAGTTGCGCGAGCATGCCGGGCGCGAGCAGGGCTTCGGGGCTGACGTGCATCGCGCGGGGATCGGCGAGGTGATCGAAGGCCGCGCGAATGGCGAGCTTCATCGCCTCGATCTCCTCGTGGACGGCGGCCGTCGAGTCCGCCGGCGGCGGCGACCGGTGGCGCAGGATGCCCAGGGCGATCTGTGCCGCCAGGCCCTGTCCGTTCGGCGGGATCTCGTGGAGCGAAACGTGGCGATAGGGCTGGGCAATGGGCTCCACCCAGTCGGCGCGGTGTGCGGCCAGATCCTCGAGGCAGAGCGCGCCGCCGGCTGCACGCGCGGTGTCGACGATGCGCCGGGCCAGATCGCCGCGGTAGAACGACTCGCCGTCGGACTCGGCGATCTGCTGCAGGGCGTGCGCCAAGTCGGGCCTCAGGAACCGGCTGCCGGCCGCCGGTGCCGGCAGGAAGTGCTCGGCGAACGCCGCGAAGCCGCCCAGGCGGCGTTCGGCCAGGCGCCAGTAGTAGGCGGTCTTCGGCCCTACCTGAAATCCCTCCCGGGCGTAGCCGATGGCGCGCTCGAAGAGCGTCGCAAACGGCAGCGCACCGTAGCGCTGCGACAGTGCCACCCAGGCGCTCACTGCGCCCGGGACGGTGACCGTGTCCCAGCCCAGCTCCGGCATGGCGTCGCGACCCTGAAAGCGCTCCGGGGTCCAGGCCGCGGGCGCGCGCCCCGAGGCGTTCAGCCCGACCAGCCGATCACCGTCCCAGAGAATGCAGAAGGCGTCGCTGCCGAGACCGTTGTTGTTCGGCTCGACCACGGTGAGGGTGATGGCCGCCGCGAGTGCGGCGTCGACGGCGTTGCCGCCGCGGCGCAGAGCGTCGAGTCCCGCCTGGGTCGCCAGCGGCTGGGAGGTAGCGACCACGTTGCTGGCGCAGACCGGGGAACGCCGGGAAGGGTAGGGCTGCTCGAAACTGAGGGTGGACATGGGCTGCGTCGGGCGCTGCTGCGTCGGTTCGGCGCACGATAGCAGAAACCCCGAGGCGCCAGTCGGCCGTTTGCACTGCCCGGAAAAACGCCATACCGTATCCGGTCCAATCTGTGGGGGAGTGGTACGTGCACCCGGGAATCTTCGCCGCCAGGAATCCGGACAAGACGGCCTACGTGATGGCCGACACCGGCGAACGGGTCAGCTACGCGGAACTCGAACGCACCGCCAATCAGGGCGCCCAGCTGTTCCGCTCGCTCGGGCTCGAGCGCGGAGATCACATTGCCATTCTGCTGGAGAACCACCCCCGGTTCTTCCAGATCTGCTGGGCCGCGCAGCGTGCCGGTCTCTACTACACGGCCATCAGCTACCGCCTGCAGCAGGCCGAGGTCGAGTACATCGTCAACAACTGCGAAGCGCGCGTGTTCATCACCTCCAGTGAACGCGCCGCCGTCGTGGAACCTCTGGTCGCCCGGATGCCTAGCGTGCAGCACCGCTTCGTGGTGCCGTCCGTGGGCGATGCCCATGGCACCATCGCCGGCTTCGAACCGTGGGACAAGGCGATTGCCGCCATGCCGGATGGTCCGATCGCAGACCAGTCGGAGGGGCAGGCCATGCTTTACTCCTCCGGCACCACCGGCTACCCCAAGGGTGTGAAGAAACCCCTGCCCGAGGAACCCTACGGCGACGCCGCGGCATTGAACCTGCTCGAGCTGATCTACGGTGCCACCGAGGACTCCATCTATCTGTCCCCCGCACCCCTGTACCACGCGGCACCGCTCGGCTTCACCATGGGGTGCCTGCGCAACGGCATCCAGGTGGTGGTCATGGAACACTTCGAAGCCGAACTCGCGCTCAGATACATCGAGCAGTACCGCATCACCCACAGCCAATGGGTGCCCACCATGTTCGTGCGCATGTTGAAGCTGCCGGAGGAGGTGCGCGCGCGCTACGACGTATCGTCGCTCGAATGCGCGATCCATGCCGCCGCGCCCTGTCCGATTCCGGTGAAGGAGCAGATGATCGCGTGGTGGGGGCCGGTGCTCTACGAGTACTACGCCGGCACCGAGAGCAACGGCTTCGTGCAACTCAACTCCGAGGAGTGGCTCGCCCACAAGGGCTCGGTGGGCAAGCCGTTGAACTGCCAGATACACATCTGCGACGAGGAGGGCAACGAACTGCCGACCGGCGAGCCGGGAACGGTGTACTTCTCCGGCGGAGGCCAGTTCGAATACCACAAGGATCCGGACAAGACGGCAAGCTCGCGCCATCCGCAGGGCTGGACCACGCTCGGCGACGTCGGCTACCTGGACGACGACGGCTACCTGTATCTCACCGACCGCAAGCACTTCATGATCATTTCCGGCGGTGTGAACATCTATCCCCAGGAGGCGGAGAACGTTCTCATCACCCACCCGAAGGTGATCGACGTGGCGGTGTTCGGAGTCCCCAACGAGGAATTCGGCGAGGAAGTGAAAGCCGTCGTGCAGCCCCGCAGCATGGAGGACGCCACGCCGGAGCTGGCGCTCGAGCTGATGGAGTTCTGCCGCGGGCAGCTGTCCCACATCAAGTGCCCGCGGTCGGTGGACTTCCGCGCGGAGCTGCCACGCCATCCGACCGGCAAGCTCTACAAGCGGCTGCTCAAGGACGAGTACTGGGGCAAGCGCACCTGAGCGAGGCGTTCCCTCCCGGTGGCGCAGTACACTAGTTGCTCTGCAGCAGGTTCGCAGGCGAGTACTGATCGGTGAGGATGCGGGCTTCGGGGTTCCAGTCGCGATCGGTGGTCATCAGCGCCATCAGCTGGTCGTAGTTCACGCCGTAGGGAGCTACGGTCTGCTTCAACGCCGCGGCCCTTTCCTCGAGCGTGGCCGCGTCCGGCAGCGGACCGTTGCGCGTCAGGATCACCCGGTTGCCGCTGGCGTCGGTGCGCAGGTTGTAGAAGCTGTCGAACACTGCCGCGTAGGTGGCGGATTCGTGGTGGTACAGGTCGGAGATCGAAAACGTGTTTGCCGCCAGCACGCCGCCCGGGGCCAGCAGGGCCTTTACCTCTTCGAGAAATTCCCGGGTCATCAGGTGCTCGGGAATGTACTCGCCGTTGAAGGCGTCGAGCATGATCAGATCGTAGGTCTCTCCCTTCTGCGCCGCCCGCTTCACGAACACGCGACCGTCCTGAGCGAAGACGTTGACCCGGTTGCTCGGCGCGAATCCGAAGAACTCCCGCGCCACCCGGACCACGGCTGGGTCGATCTCCACCGCGTCGATCCGGGCCTCGGGGAGAATCTCGTCCAGCGCCATGGGCAGCGTGCCGCCACCCAGCCCGAGCACCAGCACCCGCGCCGGCCTGGGTTCCAGCAGCAGGCTCGTCATCATCATCTGCGCATAGGCGAAGACCATCTCCCGGGGCTTGCGCTCGTTGCGGCAGGTCTGGTTGCGCTGGTCGCGACGCACGCTGAACTGCAGGCAGACCACCGGGCCCTGCCTGTCGATGAGAATGTTGCTGTAGAGCGAGCGCTCCTGGTGGATGATCCGGGCCTCGGGCGCCGGGCCCGGCAGTACCAGCAGCGCGCCCAGCAGCGCCAGGGCGGCGCTCCCGCTGCGCGGCAGTGAGCCGCCGAACCGGCTGGCGACAGCGGCCAGCACGGCCATCGCCAGGAGCGCGCCGGTGAGCAGCGTCAGAATCGTGTTGATCTCGAACCAGAGGATCAGATAGAAGGACGTGGCCAGCGTGCCGAGCGCGCTGCCCAGGGTCGAAACGAAGTACAGCACGCCGGCGACGTGCCCCGACTGGTGAGTGGTCTGCACCAGCATGCGCACGGAGTAGGGCGATATCATCCCCATGATCACCGTGGGCACGATGAACAGGATCGCCGAAGCCAGCAGGGATCCGTAGCGCGGGTCCAGCACCCGCTCGAAGATATACACCATGATGTCCTCGCTGAAGTACACCAGTGGGTACAGGCAGACCGCGGCGGCCAGGAAGATCAGCGCGAATCGTCCAAGGGTGGGGTTGTGCAGCGACAGGCGTCCGCCCAGCAGATAGCCGATCGACAGGGACAGCATGAACACGGTGATGATGCTGCCCCAGACGTAGATCGAACTGCCGAAATAGGGGGCCAGAACGCGACCGCCCAGCAGCTCGAGCGACATGATCGAGAAACCGCCGATGAAGGCGAGGGTATAGATGATGGGTGCCATGTGTGCCGGTTGCGCCTCGGTCTGACTGCGGGCCGGCGCGGAGCGCCGCGCCGCGAAGTCCGCGAGTTTACAAACCGTCATATGCATTGAACAACATGATAGTTGCCCTGTTTAGACAACTTGGGTCTAATCGTCGCCGTTTTTTCCAGTCCCGAGGCGCGCTGTGCCGAGACCTCTGACCCACCTCGAGCGGCTCGAGGCGGAAAGCATCTACATCATGCGCGAGGTGCTCGCCGAGGCCGAAAACCCGGTCATGCTGTACTCCATCGGCAAGGATTCGTCGGTGATGCTGCATCTGGCGCTCAAGGCCTTTCATCCCTCGAAGCCGCCGTTTCCGCTGCTCCACGTGGATACCACCTGGAAGTTCCGCGAGATGATCGAGTTTCGCGACGATACCGCCCGCAGACTCGGCCTGGATCTGATCGTGCACATCAATCAGGACGGGGTCCGCGATGGCGTCGGACCGTTCACCCACGGCTCTCAGCTGCACACCGACGTGATGAAGACCCAGTCCCTCAAGCAGGCGCTGGAGAGGTACAGATTCGACGCGGCGTTCGGCGGTGCGCGCCGGGACGAAGAGAAATCCAGAGCCAAGGAACGGGTGTTCTCGTTCAGGAACGAAGCCCATCGCTGGGATCCGAAGAACCAGCGCCCGGAGCTGTGGCATCTCTACAACGGCCGGGTCAGGAAGGGCGAGAGCATTCGCGTGTTCCCGCTGTCGAACTGGACCGAGCTCGACATCTGGCAGTACATCCACCAGGAGCAGATTCCGATCGTGCCGCTTTATTTCGCCCGGGAACGTCCGGTGGTGGAACGTGACGGCATGCTGATCATGGTGGACGACGAACGTATGCCGCTCGCACCGGGCGAGCAGCCGCAGATGCGCCGGGTCCGGTTCCGCACCCTCGGCTGCTACCCGCTCACCGGTGCCATCGAAAGTTCGGCCACCGACCTGGCCGGCATCATCGAGGAGATGCTGGTGACGCGGACCTCCGAGCGCCAGGGTCGGGCCATCGATCACGATGCCTCGGCTTCCATGGAGAAGAAGAAGCAGGAAGGCTATTTCTGATGAGCGAAAGCGCCCAGCCCCGGAGCATCGAAGACTACCTCGAAGACCAGGCCGCCAAGACGACGCTGCGATTCCTCACCTGCGGCAGCGTCGACGATGGCAAGAGCACCCTGATCGGCCGGCTGCTGTACGACTCGAAACTGATTTTCGAGGATCAGCTGGCAGCGCTCGAGGCGGACAGCCGCCGTCAGGGCACCCAGGGCGAGAACATCGATTTCGCGCTGCTGGTGGACGGTCTGGCGGCGGAGCGGGAACAGGGCATCACCATCGACGTCGCCTACCGCTATTTCGCCACCGACCGGCGCAAGTTCGTGGTCGCCGACTGCCCGGGACACGAACAGTACACGCGCAACATGGCGACGGGGGCTTCCAACGCCGAGCTCGCGGTGATACTCGTCGATGCGCGCAAGGGCATCCTCACCCAGACCAGGCGACACAGCTACATCGCGTCCCTGTTCGGGATCCGCGATGTGGTCGTTGCGATAAACAAGATGGATCTGGTCGACTACGACCAGGCGGTCTACGAGCGCATTCTCGGCGAGTATCGGGAATTCGCCGCGCAGCTGAGCGGCGAGCTGCGGGTGACCGGCGTGCCGATCTCGGCGCTGAACGGCGACAACGTCACCACCGCCGGCGAGCGCATGCCCTGGTACCGCGGGCCGACGCTGCTCGCACATCTGGAAACCGTGCAGACCGGCAGAGATCTGGTGTCGAAACCGTTGCGCATGCCGGTGCAGTGGGTCAACCGGCCGAACCTGGACTTCCGCGGATTCAGCGGCACGATCGTCAGCGGTACGGTGCATCCGGGCGACGCCATTCAGGTGCTTCCCTCCGGCGTGCGCTCCAGGGTCGCCCGGGTGGTGACCTTCGACGGCGAGCTCGACGAAGCGCAGCCCGGGCAGGCGGTGACGCTGGTGCTCGAGGACGAGATCGACATCAGCCGTGGCGACGTCATTGCCGCCGCCCAGGCCCCGCCGCAGACGTCGGATCAGCTCGCCGTGCACCTGTTGTGGATGAGTGAAGCGCCGATGTATCCGGGGCGCCAGTACTACCTGAAGACCGGGACCCGCACGGTGTCCTGCGTGGTTACCGAACTCAAGCACACGGTCAACGTCAACACGCTGAAGACCCAGCCCGCCAAGAGCCTGGAATTGAACGAGCTCGGCGTCGCCAACGTCAGCCTCAGTCAGCGGGTTGCGTTCGAACCGTTCACCGAAGGCGGCGAGCTCGGCAGCTTCATCCTGATCGACCGCCAGAACAACGCGACGGTGGGCGCTGGCCTGTTCGATTTCTCCCTGCGCCGGGCCGACAACATCGTCTGGCAGGCGCTCACGGTGGACAAGGCGCGGCGCGCGGCGATCAAGCACCAGCGCCCGGTCGTCATCTGGATGACGGGCCTGTCCGGCTCCGGCAAGTCGACCATTGCCAACCTGCTGGAGAGTCGGCTCCATGACCTGGACCGGCACACCTACATTCTCGACGGTGACAACGTCCGCCACGGTCTCAACCGCGATCTGGGCTTCACCACGGCGGACCGGGTCGAGAACATCCGCCGGGTAGGCGAGGCGGCGCGGCTGATGGTCGATGCCGGACTCATCACCATCGTCTCGTTCATCTCGCCGTTCCGCAGCGAACGCCGCATGGTGCGCGATCTGCTGGATGACGGTGACTTCATCGAGGTGTTCGTGGACACGCCCCTGGAGGTCTGCGAGCAGCGCGATCCCAAGGGGCTGTACAAACGCGCCCGGGCGGGCGAGATCGCCAATTTCACCGGCATCGATTCCGAGTATCAGCCTCCGGAGGCGCCGGAACTGCACGTCCGGACCACCGAACTCAATCCGGAACAGGCCGTGGAGCGGTTGCTCGGCTATCTCCAGGAGCGCGGGGTGCTGGAAGGCGGCGCAGCCTGACGAGGCGCCGGCGTCCGCATTCAGGCGCGCGGTGGACGCTCCTCCGTGACGCCACCGGCCTCCTTCCACGCGTGGAAGCCGCCGCCGATGTGGCAGACGTTCTGCAGGCCCATGCGCTGCACGGTCTGGGTGGCTAGCGCCGAGCGCCAGCCGCTCTGGCAGAAGAACACGAACGTCTTTCCCGAGCCGAAGATCTCCTTGAAGTAGGGGCTGTCGGGATCGATCCAGAACTCGAGCATGCCCCGGGTCGCGTGGAAGGCGCCGGGGACGGTGCCTTCACGCTGCAGTTCGCGGACGTCGCGGATATCCACGAATTGAACGTCGTCGCGGCTGAGCATCGCTCTGGCCTCTTCCACCGACAGGGTGCGGATCTCGGCCTCGGCGGCCTCGAGCAGGGCCCGGAAACCGGTGGTCAACGCCATGGTGTCATCCTCGTCTGCCGTGTCGCGGTTCTGGAACCAGCACGATGACCATTACACCACCGGCGACGAGGAACGCAACCGAGACGAGGAACACCATCGGATAGCCGAGCGTCGCGGCGATCGCGCCGCCGAGCAGCGGCCCGAGGGTTCCCACCAGCTCCGAGGCGGTATTGGCAATGGCGATACGCACCGGCAGGTCGTCACGGTGGCCGAACTCCAGCGTCAGATTCATCGAGGAGTTCTGGAATCCCTGGACCGCGGCGCCGATCCCGACGAACACAAGGGCGGTCATAAGGAGCCCGGATGAGGCGACCAGGAGCAGCGTCGCGAGCACCCACAGCCCGATGCTCAGCAGGTACACCAGCCGGAACCCGTGCCGATCGGCCAGGCTGCCCCACAGCAGATTCGACACGGTGCCGGCCAGGGTGAACGCCACCGTCAGTATCCCCAGATTGGTGCCGGTGAGCTCGAGACTGGCACCGGCGAAGAGAATGTAGAACGGCAGCGCCATCCGTCCTGCGGTCGCCAGCGCGCGGGCGAGGAAGTAACGGGTGAAGGCCGGGTCTGCGCGGAGCAGCGCGGGCAGCTCAGACAGCCGTGCGAGCAGTCCGGTGCGCGGGCGCAGAGTGGGCGGTGTCGGTTCGCGCATGAATGCCAGCGACAGCAGGCCGCAGGTCGTGAGGACGAAGGCGAGCACGAACGTGTACGAGTAGCCGCGCACGCCAGGGTCCGCGCCGAGGAAGAACTCGCCGCCGGCGAGGGCGACGCCGGCGGAAGTGATGCCGGCGAGAAAGTTGCGCAGACCCGTGAGGCGACCGCGCTTCGACACCGGGATGACCTTCGACATCAGGTAGTTGAAGATCACGCCCTGCATCCCCTGGAACAGCCCGAACAGGGTCAACCAGAAGAAGATGGCGTAGAGGGCGGCCGCCGGCGGCAGTATCAGACCGGACAGCGCGATGCCGAGCACCGACAGGCGCATGGCGCCGCCGGTGACGAATCCCATGGGCAGCACCTTAGGGCGATGTTCGATCAACGTCGCGCCGATCAGCGGCGTCAGCGCCATTCCGAATGCCTGCAATGCCAGAGCAACGCCCACCGCGAAGTCCGAACCGGACAGCAGCAGGATGTAGGCGGGCAGGAAGGTCGGTGCGTTGAGCAGTCGGAATCCGGTCTGGCCCAGCATCCCGTGGATCAGGTTGACGACGAAGTTGCGATTCAGGTTGCGGCGGACGTCGACCTGATAGAGGCGCTCGGCGCGGCGCAGGCGATGGCTGTCGCTCACCAACCGGCCCAGCGGGTGGCGTTGCACGTCAGTTTCTTCCGCGGCGCGTCACCGGGCCCGGCCATCGTCCCTTGTCCGGTCCAGGGTGAGCGACGAGTCGCACGAAGAATAGACATAAAATACAGTGAGTTACGGAGGGTTTTTAAGGCTGGCACGAATTCTGAATCGTCTTCTCCCGACGGCGGTGCCGGGATTCACCTCCGTGGCTCCCATGCTGAGACTCATCGAAGGCGGTAACGGAATGAACCCAGCAGCGAAAATCTACCCTGAGCAGTTCGCCACCACACCGGACCTGCTGCACGTGGCGATCCCGCGTATGGAGATCATCGCCGAGATGACCGTGCGTGGTGAGCAGGAGACCCTGGACGACGTGTGTCTGGCGGTTGCCCTGGTAGCGGACGCCATCGGCTTGGCCCAGCTCCTGGCGCAGCATATTTGATGCGGTCGCAGACGCGGTTGCAGACGCGGTTGCGGACGCGGTCGCAGACGCGGTCGCTGATGCGGCAGCGGACTGGATTCAGCGCCCCTTCCAGTTCGGCTTGCGCTTCTCTGCGAACGCCTTCGGGCCCTCGACGAAGTCCTCGCCCGTGAGCATGGCCTTCACCGAATCGTAGCTGGCGCGCATGGATGCCTCGAGGGACGCGGTATCGAGACTGCCGTAGACCACATCCTTGCTCGCGCGAATGGACAGCGGAGCGCACTCGCAGATCTGTGCCGCCCAGCGCCTGGCCGCATCCATGAGGTCGGTGCCCGGAACCACCTCGTTGACGAAGCCCAGGGTCTGTCCTTCGGCGGCGGACACGTGACGGCCGGTGAGAATCATACCGAGCGCGCGCTTCACGCCGATCTGGCGCGGCAGCCGGTTCAGACCGCCGGCCAGCGCCGCCAGACCGACCCTGGGCTCCGGAAGCGCGAAGGTAGCCTCTTCGGCGGCAATGATCAGGTCGCAGGCCAAAGCAATCTCGAAGCCGCCGCCCATGGCAACGCCGTTCACCGCAGCGATCACCGGCTTGGTCAGGTCGAAGCGTGACGTCAGCCCGCCGAAGCCGCGCGGCATGGGCACGCGCTCGCCGCCTTCGGCCTGGTAGCGCAGATCGTTGCCGGCGCTGAAGCCGCGGCCTCGGCCGGTGATGATCGCCACCCAGGCGTCGTCGTCGGCGGCAAACTCGTCGAATACCTCGCCGAGCTCCGCGTTCGCCGGCGGATGCAGGGCGTTCAGGCGCTCGGGCCGTTCGATGGTGACGATAAAGACGTGGCCGTCCCTTTCGACGCTGCAGAATTCCGCCATGTCGCTGCTCCCCCGGGGCTTCAGAGATGTTGTGTGAGATTGAAGAAATTAACGTATGGCGACGGTGAAAGCACCAGTTCCGTGAGGCTGCAGTTGGCGAAGTGGTAGCGGGTCCAGAGGCCGGGGTCACCGTCGAGCAGGGTTCCGAGGGCCACGGCCAGCGCAGCGCCGTGGCCGACCACCAGGACCCGGACGTCGTCCGAATGGCGTCCGTTGATCTCCTCGATGGCGGGAAGCATGCGGTCGGACACCTGGCGCAGGGTCTCGCCCCCAGGCGGCGCGAAATCCGGGTTCCGGGTGGCGGTCTCGACGAACCGATGACGGTCGGCCAGATCGCTGAAACGCATGTTCTCCCACTCGCCGATCGCGTATTCGTGAAGGTGCGGGTGGACGTTGACGTTCAGGTTCAGAAGGTCGCCGATGGTGGCGGCGGTATCCCGGCAGCGCACCAGCGGGCTGCTGTAGATGGCGTCGATTCCCGGTTCCAGGGCAGCCACATAGCGGGCGGTACGACGGGCCTGACGACGGCCGCGCCAGGTCAGCGGGCTGTCGGTGGAGCCGTGCCAACGCCCCTGGCGGTTGGCCTTGATCTGTCCGTGACGCAGCAGCAGCAGTCGAGCCATGGCGCGTTAGGCTAGCATCTGCCGGACCCTCGACGTTCGTGCTTCAGACTTCGATGTCGAGGAATCGGCCGAGCCACGGCGACTCCGGCGAACGGGCGATCGACTGTTCCACCGGAAATCGGCTGGTCCGGGTCACCCGCTGATCGAAAGTGACCTTGGCTTCGCTGCGTCGTGCTCGCGCCGCCGGCGTCACGCTGCGGCGGTGCAGGGCGGGCAGCACCTCGGCGCGATTGTACAGACTGAGACGTTTCACCCCTGACTCCTTATGCTTTGCCCGGTCATCGCCGGTGCTTACGTGGCTCCTATCCCGGTCAGTGCCGGTGACCAGGTCGGGTCCCCGCCCGCCTCGTCGTCAAGCATTCTGCGTCACTTGGCGCGCGGGAATGGTATCTTGACGGGGTTGGCTTGTTCGAGGTCTGTAAGCGGTGCCATCGGGTCGTCCCAGGGTCGCGGTCGCAGCGTCAGCTTTGCGACGCCAGGCCGGTGCAATCGGCGCCGCCGTGCTGCTGCTGGCCGGACTGGTCGGCGGCTGTGACCGCGGTTCCGATTTCCGTCGCTACGGCGGCAGCACCATGGGCACCTACTATCAGGTCACCGCGCGCTGCCCGGACGACGTCAGCGCCACCATCGAAGACACGCTGCACCAGGTCAACGGGGAGATGTCGACCTATCTGCCGGACTCTGCTCTTTCCCGGTTCAACAGCGCGCCCGTGAACGAGTGGTTTCCGGTGCCCCGGGAACTGATCGAGGTCGTGTCGGCGGCGGAATCCCTGAGCCGCCAGTCCGACGGCGCCTTCGACGTGACCGTGGGTCCGCTGGTGAACCTGTGGGGCTTCGGGCCGGACGCTACCGACGGCGTGCCGAGTGATCTGGCGGTTTCGGATACGCTCGCCCGGGTCGGCCACCGTTACCTCGCGGTGCGCGCCGAGCCGCCGGCGCTGCGCAAGACGGTGGAACTCTACGTCGATCTGTCGGCGATCGCCAAGGGTCACGGCGTTGACCGGGTGGCGCGCCGCCTCGGCGAGGCCGGCTGCGACGCCATGCTCGTGGACATCGGCGGGGAGGTGCGCGGCAGCGGTCCAAGCCCGATGGAAACGCCGTGGCGAATCGGCATCGAAGTGCCGGATCCGGAGAGCGTCGGCGCCGTGCAGCGGGTGGTACGGATCGACAACAGCGCGGTGGCAACGTCCGGCGACTACCGCAATTTCCGCGAGGCGGACGGACGCCGTTTCTCCCACACCATCGACCCGCGCACCGGCTACCCGGTCCAGCATGCCCTGGCGTCGGTAAGCGTGGTGCACGAATCGGCGATGTGGGCCGACGGCTACGCCACCCTGCTGAATGTGCTCGGCCCGGAGCAGGGTCTGGCGTTCGCGCGCGAGCATGACCTGGCCGCGCTGTTCGTGATCCGTCGGGATTCCGGGTTCGAAGAACGCTATACTCAGCCGTTCGAAGCGCTGCTGCTCGATTGAGCCGGCTCGGGAACTCCATCCCCCTGGAGTTGCCGAAATGGTATGCAGCCGCCCGGCGCAACCACCAGGACAAGCCAGTGACCGTCGTTTTTGCCTTTCTCTTGATGCTGATCATCGTCGCCGCCATGGCCATCGGGGTCATCATGGGCCGCAAGCCCATTGCCGGCAGCTGTGGCGGCATCAGCGCCCTGGGCCTTGGTGGGCCCTGCGAGATCTGCGGAGGCAATCCGGACGCCTGCGACGGCGATCGTCGCCCCGGGCGGCTCACGTCCGCGGCTGCGGCGCTCGGTTCCGATGCATCTGGCACACGCGGCAACGACCGCCGCCTCTGAGCCGCTCAGTCGGCGCGTTCTTCCCGGCCGATGGTGAAGCGTGTCAGGCGGCGCGCCGGCGCGCCATCGAGACCCTGAAACTCGGCGCCGATGCGGTACGGGCCCCCAGCCTGTGCCGGCGCCGCGCAGCGGCTCACTCTGGCGGCGGCGACCAGGTGGTAACGGTGCGGCAGCACCAGATGGATGGCGACCCAGCTGTCGACCGCCAGCGGCCCCGAAGATTCGAAGCCGATGCCGTCGGCGGACAGCGCGAGATCGGTCTCCGCGGGTACCGGTAGATCTGCCAGCACGACCTCCTCGAGCGCCGAGACCTTGCGCTCCAGCAGGCGCAACGCGTCGCTGGTGCGGGCGTCCCCGATCCCGACGATGATCCTGGCGAAGTCGTCGTCCAGATCGGAAAGGCGCGCTCGCACGGCGATCGTCTGCGGCAAGGCGAGCGCGTCGCACAGGGTCTCCATGGCGGCGCCCGGATCGATCGCCGCGTAGCCCAAAGGCAGCCTGACCTGGCGTCGGACGGAGGTTCTGCGGTTGTCTTTCGGTTCGTCGGCCATCGCCGGAGTTTACCCGATCGCGTGCTACCATCGCCGCTTTCCGCATCGTCAGGCGTGTCGTGAATTCAGCCCTGGTTCTTGCCCTTGGCGGGCGCTACGCGTTTTCCCGTCGCAGCACGTTGTCGTTCATCAGCCTGGTTGCGGTCGGCGGTCTGGCCCTCAGCGTCGCGGTGCTGGTGGTGGTCGTCTCGGTGATCAACGGCTTCGAGCGCGAGCTCGAGCAGCGTGTGTTCGGCGTGCTGCCGCATCTGAGCGTGTACGGACGGGCGCCGATGGCGGAGCGTGAGACGGACATCGCGCTGCTGGCGGACATCGCCGGCGTCGTCGGGGTCGCTCCCGTGGTCGAAGGCGCTGGGCTCGCCGCGGTCAGCGACGGCGTCACCGGCATCAGCATCACTGGAATCGATCCCGCACGCTATCGGCAGGTCTCCGACTACGCCCGTCATCTCGAGGGTGCTGCCGATCTGCTCCCGGGCTCCTATCGGGTCGTGCTCGGTGCCGGTGTCGCCGATCAGCTCGGCGTTGGCATCGGCGACGAGGTGACCCTGGTGCTGCCCGCGGCAACGGTGACACCGGCGGGCCTGTTCCCAAGGCAGAAGCGTTTTCGTGTGAGCGGGCTGCTGCGTTCGCGATCCGAGGTGGATGCCCGCGCTGCGTACATCGCCCTGAGCGACGCGCAGAAACTGTTCCGGCTCGGCAATGCCATCCATGGCTACCAGCTGCGCCTCGATAACCTGTTTGCCGCCGACGTGATCGGTAGCGCGGCCATCACCAGGCTCGGTCGCGATCGCGTGGGCGCCCGCAGCTGGATGCGCACGCACGGCAATCTCTACCGGGCCATTGGCGTACAGAAGAGCACCATGTTCGTACTGCTGTCCTTTCTGGTCGCGGTGGCGGCGTTCAACCTGGTATCCACCCTGGTCATGGTGGTCAATCAGCGCAGCGGCGACGTGGCCATTCTGCGGACCCTGGGAAGCGGCACCGCCACCGTGGTGGGCGCGTTCGTGCTGCTCGGCGTGCTGCTCGGGGCCATGGGGATCCTCCTCGGCGCCCTCGTCGGCACGGGCATCGCCTACGGGCTGCCGGATCTCTACGCCGAGGTCAGCCGGGCGCTGGGACTCGATCTCATGAACCAGTATTTCGTCAGCTACCTGCCGGTGGAGGTGCGTCCGTCGGATCTGACCGGCATCGTCGTCACGGCGATGGGTCTGTGCGTGCTCAGCACCCTGTACCCCGCCTGGCGGGCCGCCACCTTGTCGCCATCCCGGGTGCTCGCGCATGAGTGAGAGTCAGAGGGAGAACGGCCCTGTGCTCGTCGCCGAGGCCTTGTGCAAGTCTTACGCACAGGGTCCCGACCGGATCGACGTGCTGCAGGGGGTGGACCTCCGCGTCGGTCGGGGCGAGCGCGTCGCCGTCATCGGCCGCTCCGGGTCGGGCAAGAGCACGCTGCTGCACGTGCTCGCCGGCCTCGACGATCCCGATTCCGGCCGGGTTCTGGTCGGCGGCGAGGACATGACCGCAGCGTCGCCGGCGCAGCGCGCGCGCCTGCGCAACCGCTGCATGGGTTTCGTCTACCAGCTGCATCACCTGCTTCCCGAGTTCTCGGCCCTCGAGAACGTCGCCATGCCGCTGCGTCTCGGTGGCGTGGATGCTGCCAGCGCCGCTCGCCAGAGCCGCGAGATGCTCGCCGCCGTGGGGCTGGAACAACGGCTCCGGCATCGACCCGCCGCGCTCTCCGGCGGTGAACGGCAGCGTGTCGCCGTGGCCAGGGCACTGATCGGCAGCCCGCTGGTCGTGCTGGCTGACGAGCCCACCGGCAACCTCGACCGGGACAACGCCGAGCAGGTGTTCCGGCTGATGTGCAAGCTCAGCGACGAGCGTGGCATCGGCTTCGTGATCGTCACTCACGACGAGGGCCTGCTCGGCAACGTGCACCGCGTGCTGCGGCTGGTGGATGGCCGCATCCAGTGAGCGCATCCGGGCAAGCCATGCCGGTCACCGCACGGACGAGTGTGGCCTGGTGGATCGCGCTGCGCTACGTACGCACGCGGCGGCGTGAGTTTGCGTCGTTCATCACCCGGGTTTCGGTGGCCGGTCTCACCCTCGGCGTGCTGGTGCTGACCGTGGTCGTGAGCGTCATGAACGGCTTCGACGCCGAACTTCGCGAGCGCATTCTCGGCACCGTTCCGCACGTGCTCATCGAGGGTGTCGACGTCGACACCGATGCCGTCGCCGCGCTGCGCAGCCGCCCTCAGATCGGCGAACGGATCGAATCGATCTACAACTTCTTCATCGGTGCCGGCATGGCGACCGCTGGCGGCGCGGTAAACCCGGTAACGGTCTACGGGATAGACGCGACCGCCGTCGGCGCCATGTCGAGCATCGAAGACGGCATGCGCTACGGGTCGCTGGCGGAGCTGCTGGAGCAGCCGCGCGGTGTGCTGCTCGGCGCGCCGCTGGCCACCCACCTGGGCCTGCTTCCCGGTGACACGTTGGCGCTGGTGATCAGCGAACCCGGCGACGGCGGCATCACGCCGCGACTCCTGCGCTACCAGCTTGCCGGCGTGTTCGAGGTAGGCGCGGAACTGGACTACACGCTGGCAATCGTGCCGATGGCGACGCTGGCCGAATTCGGGCTCAGCCGCCTCGGCAGGGTCGGAGTCCGGGTCACGCTGGACGATGCGCTTGCCGCAGCCGGCGTTGCCGCGCGCATCGAGCAGATCGAGCCGGGCTGGCGCGTCAGCAGCTGGGCGGACAGCTACGGCGATCTGTTCCAGGCAGTGCGCCTGGAGAAGCTGATGATGTTCCTGATCCTGCTCATGGTGGTGGCCGTGGCGGCGTTCAACATCGTCTCCGGGCAATCCATGGCAGTGACCGACAAGCGTGCCGACATTGCCATCCTGCGCACCATGGGCGCCCTCGACGGCACGATACTGCGGATATTCCTGCTTCAGGGCCTGCTGATCTCGGGTGTCGGCATCGGCGTCGGGTTGGGCGCCGGCGTGCTGGTGGCCGAGCACATCGGCGGTCTGATCGCCCGCATGGAAGGCTGGCTGGGTTTCCGGCTGCTGGAGGGTACCTACTTCGTCGAGGTGCCGTCCGTGGTGCAGCCCAGCGACCTCGTCTATATCGGGTTGATATCGGGAACCCTGTGTCTGATATCGGCCTGGATCCCGGCGCGCCGGGCCGCGGCGGTGAATCCGGTGACTGGCCTGCACAGCTGAAACCGGCGCGGGAAGACGCTCACTCGCGGTCCCGGCGCCGGCCAGCAAGTCGCTGCTCGCGCAGTTCCCGCCGCTCCTGCCAGCGGCGCAGGACGTGCAGTCGCCAGGCAACCCGCACCAGCACCATGCCGGTCACGCCGGTCACCCACCCGCAGACCAGGGAACCGAACAGCAGGGGCCAGCCAATGGTGCCAACGTGGCTGGACAGCCACTCCCAGGACAGACGGATGGTCCCCACTTCGAGCTGCAGGTCCAGCAGCCAGGCGCCGAGCCGGTAGGCGAAGTAGAACATCGGCGTGATGGTCAGCGGATTGGTGATCCAGACCAGTACGACCGAGATCGGCAGATTGCAGCGGAACAGCACAGCCAGCAGCGCCGCAATGAGCATCTGAAACGGCACTGGAAGAAACGCACAGAACAGCCCGATGAATGTCGCGCCCGCCGCCGAACGGCGGTGCAGGTGCCAGAGTTCGGGTTCGTTCAGCCAACGGCTCACGGGCCCGAGCGCCCGGTACGCACGTACGGACGCGGGGGTCGGCAGGTGCCGGCGAAGGAAGTTTCTCGGCATAAAGGCATTATGCACGGGGAGTCTGAATGCCGTACATGCAGCGTGTGGTGCTGGGGTTCTGTGGCGGCGCGATGCTGCTCGGGCTGCCCTGGCCCGGCGACGTCCGGCTGCCGCTGCTGCTCACCCTGGGCTGCGCGCTGGGGCTGGGTCTGCTGCTGCTCGTGGCGCGACCCGCGAGGAGCGCGGTCAGCGCCGGCGGTCTGGGCTTGCTGATCGGTCTCGGGTCGAGCGCCTGCGCCCACGAGGCGGCATTCCGGGCCCGCCTGGATGGCGCCGGCGCGGACGCCGTGACCCTGCTCGTGCGAATCCTGACGGTTCCGGAGCGGTCATTGGCGCCCGGACAGGTACCAGCCGCGCGCTTTCAGGTCCGGGTCATCGAACAGCCAGGCCTCCGGGCGGACATCTCTGGCGGCGCCGTGATCCGGCTTACCTGGTATGCGGCGCCGGACGTGCGCCGCGGGGAACTCTGGCGTCTTCACGCCCGGGTGAAGGGGCCATGGAGCTTTGCCAATCCGGGCGGCTTCGACTACGAGCGCTGGCTGCTGGGTAAGGGCATTCACGGCACCGGCTGGGTGCGTGACGGTGAACGTCTCGCCGGTGCTGCACCCGACGCGCTGGAACGGCTGCGACAGCGTGTGGCGGATGCCATTCGGCGGCTGCAGCCGACGCACGCCGGCATCCTCCTGGCGCTGCTGCTCGGCCGCGCGGACACCATGGACGATGCGCTCTGGGAGACCCTGCGCACGACCGGCACCGTGCATCTGATGGTGATATCGGGACTCCACGTCTCGCTCGCCACGGCGCTCGGGTTCGCGGTCGGGGGGCTGCTCTGCCGGCTGTGCCCGCTGCTTCCGCTGTGGCTGGACGCGCGGCGCGCCGGCTGCGCGGTGGGTGCTCTGGTCGCCGCAGCGTACATCGCCCTCGCCGGCGCCGGCCTCCCTGCGCTGCGGGCTCTGGTGATGGGCCTCGCGGTGTTGCTGCTGCTTGCCGGCGGGCGGCGCTGCCAGCCCGGTGGTCTGCTGTGCCTGGCGCTGCTGCTGGTCCTCGCATACGAACCTCTGGCCGTGCATCAGCAGGGCTTCTGGCTGTCCTTCGCGGCGGTCGGCCTGCTGCTGCTCACCCTGGCCCGGCACGGCCGTAGCGGTCCGGTGATGGTGGCGCTGCGGACTCAGCTGGTCCTGAGCGTTGGCATGCTGCCGGGCCTCGCGCTGCTTACCGGCACCGTCCCGTGGACCGGAATCGCAGCCAACGCCCTGGCGGTGCCGATGATGAGCCTGGCGGTGGTTCCAATGGTGCTGCTGGCAGGCATTCTGCTGCTCGCGGCGCCGACGCCTGCCGGCTTCCTGATCGGCGTCGTCGACTGCGTGCTGTCGGCCCTGGTGAGTTGGCTCGAGTGGCTGGCTGCGCTCCCGCAGCCGGTCGTCGTGGCTACGGGGTCTGCCCTGTTAGTCGCCCAGGCCGCCGCGCTGTGGTGGCTGCTCGGTGCTCCGCGTCAGCACTGGCCGGTGCTGCTGCTGTGCCTCGCCGCGCCGCTAACGCCACGCACCACGGGCGTAGCGCACGGCGAGTATCGGGTCACCGCGCTGGACGTCGGTCAGGGTACCGCGGTGCTGGTGGATACCCAGTACCACCGCCTGCTCTATGACGCCGGTCCGGCCTTCCCCAGCGGATTCGAGACCGGCAGTGCCGTGGTGATTCCAGGCCTCGGCGCCACCGGTCCGCTCGCCCTGTCGGCGCTGGTCCTGAGTCACGACGACGTCGATCACGTCGGCGGTGCCGCAGCGGTCCGCGCGGCACTGGCGCCGTCCGTGGTCGTGCAGGGAATGCCCGGCGACTCCGCGGACACGGCGCCATCCGTCGGAGTGGGGTGTCACGGCCGCTCCTGGACCTGGGACGGGGTGAATTTCCGTTTCCTCGATGTCGTTCGCGGACCGCGGGCGACGGACAACGATCGATCCTGCGTTCTGCTGGTCGACGATGGGCGCCGGCATGCGTTGCTGGCCGGTGACGTCAGCGCGCGGATCGAAGGGCGCCTGCTCCGGCCGCTCGCGGAGATCGCGCCGCTGGCGCTGATGTTCGCCCCGCATCATGGCAGCAACAGCTCGTCGAGCACGGCGCTGGTCCGGGTGGCGCGGCCGCGGCTGGTATTCGTCAGCGCCGGTCGTGGCAATCGCTTCGGGCACCCGCACCCGGACGTTGTGTCCCGCTATCGGCGGCTCGGGGCGAGGATCTACCAGACCGGGGTCGACGGTGCGCTGGTGTGGCGCAGCAGCGCGCCGGCGGCCGTGCTGCGGTGGCGTCGCGACCGGGCGCCCTACTGGCGAGCCTCGCCGCCCGCCGAGCGCTGATCCAGGCGAGCAATCATGTCGCGCAGCGCCACGACCAGATCGTCCTTCTCGTCGTTGTTGAGGAAGCTGCCGATTTCCAGTTCGAGGTCGCGGCACTTCAATGCGATGCGCTTGCGGTACCAGGGATGCGGCGGGCGGCGCACGAAGAAGCGGGTAAAGTAGCGCTGGAACCGGTCGCGGCGCTCCGGTCGACCGACGCCGCGCTCGAGCACGAGATACTCCGGAGAGAAAGTCAGCACCTCCTGAAGGTGCGTGCGGCGCACGCAGTAGTACAGACAGGCGAGCAGGACAGACATTTCGATCACCGTGAACGGCAGTATCAGCCACATGCCCTGGTAAGCGAACAGTGTCGCCATCGAGCCCGAAACCGCCATCAGTGTGCCCACGAGATAGGCATTGGCGCGCCAGGTCCAGGATCGGTTCGGACGCAGCACGATTCGGCCCTCGGCGCCGTCGAATTCGCTGACGATCATCCCGGACCCTCGTTCTTGATGCGCCGCATCAGGGCGGCATCGGCCAGTTCGCGGATTTCCTCGCTGGCGAACGTGGCCTCCTCGATGTCGCGTCGACGATCGGTCCAGCGGACCGTCTTGTAGCGGCTTTTTTTCCCCGGTTTGCAGCTCCGCGCGCTGCTGTACGCCTCGACGAACAGATCGATCACCGCAGCCTCGGGCAGTTCCGGATACCCCACCGAATTCATCGCAACGACGTTGCCGAAGCCGGAGACGGGGACGTCGAGGTCTCTGGCGAGAAAGGCTTCGAGCGCGGCGCGCCAGTCCTGGCCCACCTCGAGAAAGGTGGCCGGGAAGGTCCACTTGCCGTGCTGCTGAGCCAGCAGGATGGCGTTGTCGTCGTTGATGACCAGCGCGTTCAGATGTACCTGAAAGTAGTCCTGACCGATCGCCAGTTCCGTGCGCAGCCGCTCCACGCTCTGCCAGAGGTGGCGGCCTGTGGCGTTGACGAAAGCCAGAGCCAGGCCGTCCGCGTCGACCCGCTTGACCTCCATGTCGACGGTGGGCGTTGGCTGGGATTCGACGCTCAGCGTGTTCTGCAGAGTGAGTTTGACCTTCGCGCCGGGCTTGATCTGCGGCTTTTCCGTATAGACGAACACGCCGCCTTCGGATACGTCTCTGGCGATGCACCGGTGCACGCCCGTTGTCGGGTGTTTGAGTTCAACCAGAAGCGGCAGTTGTATGCGTGGATGGCGTCTCTGGTCCATTGGCTAGGCGTGAGGCTCGTGCGTGACGCACCGGCGATCACGCCGACGCTGTGCAGGTTGAAATTGTCGCAACGGACCACATTGTACCAGCAGTCGTGTAAGGGAAAGCGAACATGCGTTTGGACAAAATGACCAGCAGGCTGCAGAACGCGTTGAGTGACGCGCAGTCCCTGGCGCTTGGTAAGGATCATAGTGCGGTGGAAACCGTGCACCTTCTGTCGGTGCTGGTCGAGCAGCGTGACGGCTCGGTGCTGCCGATGCTGATTCGTGCCGGGGCGCGCCCGGAAGCCCTGCGCCAGGGCATCGCCCGGGCCCTGGATCTGGTGCCGACGCTGAAGCAGCCAACCGGCGAGATCGCGGTCGGTCAGGGGCTGGCCAAGGTGCTGAACATGGCGGACCGTCTCGCCCAGAAGGCCGGCGACAGCTATCTGTCGACGGAGCAGGTGCTGCTGGCGATGTACGGAGACACGGCGGTGGCCGGGGTGCTGAAAGGCGCCGGCGTCGAAGAGAAGGCCCTGGAACAGGCGGTGGACGTGACGAGGAGTGGTGAAACGGTGTCGGATCCAAACGCGGAAGAGGCGCGTCAGGCGCTGGACAAGTACACGGTCGACCTGACCGCCCGGGCCGAGGAAGGCAAGCTGGATCCCGTCATCGGCCGCGACGAGGAGATCCGCCGCACCATCCAGGTGCTGCAGCGGCGCACCAAGAACAACCCGGTGCTGATCGGCGAGCCCGGCGTCGGCAAGACGGCCATCGTCGAAGGTCTGGCCCAGCGCATCCTCAACGGCGAGGTGCCGGAAGGTCTGAAGAACAAACGTATCCTGGCGCTGGACATGGGGGCACTGATCGCCGGCGCCAAGTTCCGCGGCGAGTTCGAGGAGCGGCTGAAGGCGGTGCTGAACGAGCTGTCGAAGCAGGAGGGCAACATCATTCTGTTCATCGACGAGATCCACACCATGGTCGGGGCCGGTAAGGCCGAGGGGTCCATGGATGCAGGCAACATGCTGAAGCCGGCTCTGGCCCGGGGCGAGTTGCACTGCGTGGGCGCCACCACCCTGGACGAGTACCGCCAGCAGATCGAAAAGGATGCCGCCCTCGAGCGGCGTTTCCAGAAGGTGCTGGTGGACGAACCCAGCGTCGAAGACACCATCGCCATTCTGCGGGGCCTCAAGGAGCGCTACGAGCTGCACCACGGGGTCGACATCACCGACCCCGCCATCGTAGCCGCGACCCGGCTGTCGCATCGCTACATCTCCGATCGGCAGCTTCCCGATAAAGCCATCGATCTGGTGGACGAAGCGGCCAGCCGCATTCGCATGGAAATGGACTCCAAGCCCGAGTCCATGGATCGTCTCGAGCGGCGCCTGATCCAGTTGAAGATGGAGGCCGAAGCGCTCAAGCACGAGTCCGACGAAGCGAGCAAGAAGCGCCTCGGCGTCCTCGAGGAATCCATCTCCGAGGTGGAGAAGGAGTATGCCGATCTCGAGGAGATCTGGACCGCTGAGAAGGCCTCGCTGCGCGGCACCCAGGACATCAAGGAAGAGCTCGATGCGGCGCGCCTCGAATTCGAAGGCGCACGCCGTGCGGGTGATCTGACCCGCATGTCGGAGCTGCAGTACGGGCGCATTCCGGAGCTCGAGAAGCAGCTGAGCGAGGCCGGCAGCAACGGTGAGGCGGCACCGCGCCAGCTGCTGCGCAACAGCGTCACCGAAGAAGAGATCGGCGAGGTTGTCTCGAAGTGGACGGGCATCCCCATCGCCAAGCTGCTGGAAGGCGAGAAGGAGAAGCTGCTGCGCCTCGAAGACGAGCTGCACAAGCGTGTGGTGGGCCAGGACGAGGCGGTGACCGCCGTGTCCGAGGCGGTGCGCCGGTCGCGCGCGGGTCTGTCGGACCCGAACCGGCCGAACGGTTCGTTCATGTTCCTCGGGCCCACCGGAGTCGGCAAGACCGAGCTGTGCAAGGCGCTGGCCGAGGTGCTGTTCGACAGCGAGGAGGCAATGATCCGCGTCGACATGTCCGAATTCATGGAGAAGCACTCGGTGGCACGCCTGATCGGTGCGCCCCCGGGCTACGTGGGCTACGAGGAAGGCGGCTACCTTACCGAGCGCGTGCGGCGCCGGCCCTATTCGCTGATCCTGCTCGACGAGATCGAGAAGGCGCACCCCGACGTGTTCAACATCCTGCTCCAGGTCCTCGACGACGGACGCCTGACCGACGGCCACGGACGCACGGTCGATTTTCGCAACACGGTTCTGGTCATGACCTCGAACCTCGGTTCCGAGGTGATCCAGACCCTGGCGGAGGAGGGTGACTTCGAACGCATCCGCTCCACGGTGATGGGCGTGGTGGCCCAGCACTTCCGGCCGGAGTTCATCAACCGGGTCGACGACATCGTGGTGTTCCATCCCCTCGATCGGGATCAGGTGCGCAAGATCGCCACCATTCAGTTCGATGTGCTCGAGCGCCGTCTCGCGGATCAGGACATCGAGCTGACCCTGTCGGCGGAGGCCATCGAGGCTCTGGTGGAGGAAGGCTACGACCCGGTATACGGCGCCCGGCCACTGAAGCGGGTGATCCAGAAGCGCATCGAGAACCCGCTGGCGTCGCGGCTGCTATCGGGGGACTTCGCCTCCGGTGACCTGGTGCGGGTCGGATTCCACGACGGCACGTTCACCTTCGGCCACTGAGCGGGGCGGGCAGGCGGGTATTGTATGTTTATACAGTGGTCGGTAAAATGCCCGGCATGAACGCCACGCTGCCATTGTTCGACGGGTTGGAACCGGCGGGTACATCGCTGCCCACCGACGAGTCGGCCGGTACCCCGGTACGCGGTCGCCGTCCCGGCATCGCGGCCGGCATCGCAGCCGGCATCGCAGCCGGCATGGCGGACGGGACAGCGGCCGGCGCGCCAGCCACGTCCGGGTTTCCGCGCCCGGGGCGGCCCTCCCGCGGGGACGCGGGCGGCGATCAGCACCTGCGCGCCGCCTGGCGGCTGTCCCGGGCCATGTGGCGTTTTCCCGATCACTCGCCGCAGCAGACCAGGGCCGGCCTGGCCATCTGCCATCACCTGCAGGCGCTGCTCGCCGAGGCCGAGGACCCGCCGTCGCCCTAAGGCCCCGGGTAGAAGTTTTCTTGCCGATCTGTGAAGCTTTCACCCCTTCGAAGGCAGCCTGCGGGTACCATCGCCCCGGTGATAGCAGGTGTCGCAAGGACGCTTAGGATAGGGACTTCATGATCAAGAAATGTCTGTTCCCGGTAGCCGGGTACGGAACCCGCTTTCTGCCGGCCACCAAGGCCATGCCGAAGGAAATTCTGCCAATCCTCGAAAAGCCGCTGGTGCAGTATGGCGTCGAGGAGGCGGTGGAAGCGGGGCTGACGGATATCGGCTTCGTCACGGGGCGCGGCAAACGGGCCATCGAAGATCATTTCGACGTCAGCTACGAACTCGAGCATCAGATCGCGGGAACCGGCAAGGAAAAGGCGCTGGAGGGCATCCGCTCGCTGATCGATCGGTGCACGTTCTCCTACACCCGCCAGATCGAGATGAAAGGCCTCGGCGATGCCGTTCTCAAAGGCCGCACCCTCATCGGCGACGAACCGTTCGCCGTAGTGCTGGCCGACGACCTCTGTTTCGGCGAGACGACCGGCGTGCTGTCGCAGATGGTCACCCTGTTCCGACAGTTCCGTTGCAGCATAGTCGCCATCGAAGAGGTTCCAGCGGATCAGACGCATTCCTACGGCGTCATCGCCGGAGACGCAATCAGCGACCGCCTTTTCCGGGTGACCGACATGGTGGAAAAACCGGCGCCGGAGCAGGCCCCGAGCAATCTCGCGATCATCGGCCGCTACATTCTCACACCGGACATATTCCAGATCCTCGAATCCACGCCGGCCGGAAAGAACGGCGAGCTGCAGATCACCGATGCGCTGTTGCGCCAGGCCAAGGAAGGCTGTGTGATCGCCTATCGATTCCAGGGCCGCCGCTTCGACTGCGGCTCTGTGGCTGGCTACGTGGACGCCACCAACTACTGCTATCAGGAAATGCAACGCAGGGAGGGCTGATGGCCCGCAATGCGGCTCTGCAGGCGGCTCTGGATCAGGTCACGGCACGGCCCTGGCAGATTCACTCGCTCGGCGATGCGCTGCCCATAGATCAGCTGCCGACTCCGGCGCTGGTGCTCGACGCCGATGCCTTCGAACGAAACCTCGCCCGCATGGCGGCGTTTCTCGGGGCCAAAGGCAAGGGATTCCGTCCTCATGCCAAAACCCACAAGTGCCCGGTGATCGCGGCGCGCCAGATCGAGGCGGGCGCGGCCGGAATCTGCGTCGCGAAAGTCGGCGAGGCGGCGGTGATGGTAAACGCCGGCATCGACCGGGTGCTGGTCACGTCGCCGGTGGTCGACGCCGCCAGGGCTGAGTTGGTGGCGGACCTGGCCGCGCGCTGCGAGCGCTTCGATGTGGTGGTCGACAGCCGGATCGGTCTCGAGGCGCTGGTGCAGGCCGCGGGCCGCCCCGGCGTCGACATTGGTGTGCTGATCGACGTCGACATCGCCATGGGGCGTACCGGCAATCGCCACGTCGAGGAGATCATCAGGCTGGCGGAGGCCGCGGCCACCACGCCGGGGCTGCGTTATCGCGGCATTCAGCACTACGCCGGCCACGTCATGCATGTCAAAGGCCATGCGAAGCGCCGCGAGAAATCTCTGCGCCTGTGGGAGTCCGTGGCCACCATCGTGGCGGCGCTGGCCGATCGGGGGCTGGCCCCGGAGGTCGTCACCGGCGGCGGTACCGGAACCTACGACATCGACTGCGATGTTGCCGAGATAACGGACCTCCAGGTGGGGAGCTACATATTCATGGATCAGGAGTATCGGCTGGTCGGCGGCCGGGACAGCGACTGGTTTGATGATTTCGAGGTGTCACTTCAGGTGCTGACCACGGCGATCAGCCAGCCCACGCCGGCCGCCATCACCGTCGACGGCGGCTACAAGTCGTTCGCTTCCGACTCGGTCAACCCGGAGCCCATCGATCTCACCGAAACGGAGTTCCGCTTTGCTGGGGACGAGCACGGCGTGCTGATCCTGAAAGCGCCTACGCAGGAACCGCTGCTCGGCAGCGTGCAGCGTTTCATCGCGCCGCATTGCGATCCCACCGTCAACCTCTACGATTGGTACTGGATCTGCCGCGAAGGCATGGTCACCGAAACGTGGCCCATCGCGGCGCGCGGCTGTTCCTGGTAAGCGCCTCGGCCGCACTCGGGTAAACGGAGAAGACCCTGTATGTTGGAGATCGTACAATCCGGCGGCTGGCTGATGGTGCCGATTCTGCTGTGCAGCATCGTTGCCGCCGCCATCAGCGTAGAACGGCTGTGGACGCTGCAGCGTTCACGGATCACGCCGAAGAACCTGCTGGCGCAGGTCTGGAGCGCGCTGCGCAACAGCGAGATGGATTCGCAACGGCTGCGCGACCTGCGTGCCTCCAGCCCGCTCGGGCAGGTGCTCGCGGCGGGCGTGGGCAACGCCAAGCGCGGACGCGACGTGATGAAAGAGGCCATGGAGGAAGTGGCGGGTCAGGTCAGTCACGACATGGAGCGTTACCTGACTTCCCTCGGCATCATCGCTTCCATCTCGCCGCTGCTCGGACTGCTCGGGACGGTGGTGGGCATGATCAAGGTCTTCACGGCGCTCATGCTCGAAGGTGCCGGCAATGCCAACGTGCTGGCGGGCGGCATTTCCCAGGCGCTCATCACCACCGCGGCAGGACTGTCCGTGGCGATCCCGGCGATCATGTTTCACCGTTTCTTCCTCCGCAGGGTGGATGAGCTGGTAGTGACCATGGAGCAGGAGGCGGTGAAACTCGTCGAGATGATGCAGGGCGGCCCCGAGGACGAGCCGCGGCTATGAATTTCCACCGCCGACGGCGCGACGAGGCCGGCGTCGACCTGACGCCACTCATCGACGTCGTGTTTCTGCTGCTCATCTTCTTCATGGTCTCGACGACCTTCATCCGCGAAACCCAGCTCAAGATCGATCTGCCGGAGGCCAGCGGCGAGCTCCAGGAGATCGAAGAGGACGTCATTGAGATCACCGTCGACCGCCGCGGCGACTACGCGGTCAACCAGCAGCTGCTGGTCAACAATCAGATGGACACGCTGCTGCGTGCCCTGCGCGAGCGTCTGGGTGAACGCGAGCCCACGGTGCGGGTCATCATCACCGCCGATGCCAAGGCGGCCCATGCCGACGTGGTACGGGCCATGGACGCCGCGGGGCGGGTGGGCCTGTCAAGAGTCAGCATCACCACGCGCCAGCCCGAAGAGGAAGAGTAGCCGACCGTGGCCTCCAGACCGGTGCCGACCGTCGTCTCCGGCGCCGCGGCGCCGCCCGTTCAGGGCGCCAGCGACTGGCAGACCTACAGGCGTCTGCTGGTCTACGTGAAGCCGTACTGGCCCCTGTTCGTCCTGTCGGTGTTCGGTTTCCTCGTTGGCAGCGGCGCCGAAGCGTACTTCGTGAAGCTGTTCGGCGAGCTCATCGACTCCTGGGATCAGGCTGCCCTGCAGTCGGCCTACACGATTCCGGTGCTGATGCTCAGCGCCGCGGTCGCCCGGGGCCTGGGAGAGGTTCTGGGCGAACTGCTGCTGAGCCAGATTTCGTTCGGCGTGGTGCACAACGTGCGCACTCAGCTGTTCGATCAGCTGCTGCAGATGCCGAGCGCGTACTTCGACGCCAGCTCTCAGGGGCATCTGGTGTCGCGCCTGACCTACAACGTCGCCCAGCTTCGCGACACCGGGACGGACGCCCTGAAGTCCGTTATTCAGGACGGCGGCAAGGTCATCGTCTACCTCGGCGTCATGCTGTTCCTCAGCTGGAAACTCACCGCGATCTTCGTCGCCACGGCGCCGGTGGTCGCCCTCGTCGTGATGCATGCCAGCCGCCGTTTCCGACGAATCAGTCGGCGCATTCAGAACTCCATGGGCGACGTTACCCACGTTGCTTCGGAGGCGGTGTCCGGCTACCGGGTGGTGCGGATATTCGGCGGCGAGCGCTACGAGAAGGATCGCTTCCACCGCTCCAGCCGCAGCAACCAGCGCCAGAACCTCAAGATGGTCGCCACCAAGGTCACCAGCACCCAGGTCATTCAGATCTTCGTGGTTGCCGCTCTGGCGTTGCTCATCGCGCTGCTGTTCCGACCCGAAGTCGGCGGCGGACTCACGACCGGGCAGGTGGTTACGTTTCTCGGTCTCGCCGGCATGCTCGCGAACCCCATCCGCAAGCTGTCCGAGGTGAATGCGCGCCTGCAGCGGGGCCTGGCCGCTGCGGAAGACATCTTCGGGCAGATGGATCAGGCGCTGGAGGCCGATCACGGCGACGTCGACGTCGATCGGGTCGAAGGGCGGATCGAGTTCCGCAAGCTGTCGTTTTCCTACACCGGGCCGGACGGACCGGTTCCGGTGCTGAAAGACATCGATCTGACGATCGAGCCTGGCCAGACGGTCGCGCTGGTCGGCAAATCCGGGAGCGGCAAGTCGACCCTGGCGAGCCTAATTCCGCGGTTCTACGAGGCCACTTCCGGAGAGATCCTGCTCGACGGGCGTCCTCTCGCCGGTTACACCCTGGCGTCTCTGCGCCGGCAGATCGCCCTGGTCACCCAGCAGGTGACGCTGTTCAACGATTCCCTGGAGCGCAACATCGCCTACGGCGCGCTCGCCAACGCCACGCCGGAAGCGCTGCGTGACGCCGTGGTGCGGGCGCACGCCGACACCTTTACCGACGATCTGCCCCAGGGCCTGAAGACCGTAGTGGGCGACGACGGCGTACTGCTCTCCGGGGGCCAGCGCCAGCGCGTCGCCATCGCCCGGGCGCTGCTCAAGAATGCCCCGGTGCTGATCCTCGACGAAGCCACGTCGGCCCTGGACGCCGAGTCCGAGCGCCACATCCAGGCCGCGCTCGACGAGGTGATGCGCGGGCGCACCACCCTGGTCATCGCCCACCGGCTGTCGACGATCGAAAACGCCGACGTGATCCTGGTGATGGAGGAGGGCCGCATCGTCGAGTCGGGTGACCACCGATCTCTGCTCGAGCGCGGTGGTGCTTATGCGGCGCTTTACAACGCGCAGTTCGAGGAACCGGGCAAACGTCCGGAGCAGGCGCCGCGCCCGCCAGCTGCGCCGATCCCGCCACCGGCTACCGCCCCGCTGCTGGACTCGCAATCGCGTCTGGTGCGCGCCTGGTATTCGGATGCTGCCTGGGTGCGCCTGCTGGCGCCGCTGGAATGGGCACAGCAACGCGTCGCCGAGCGCCGCCGGTTGCGCTACGCGAGCGGCAGCAAAGCACCGTGGCGGGCGCCGGTACCGGTGATCGTCGTCGGCAACATCGCCGTCGGCGGGACCGGCAAGACGCCGCTGGTGGTGTGGCTGGCCCGCTGGCTGGTCGAGCGTGGATTTCGTCCCGGCATCGTTTCCCGTGGCTACGGCGGCAAGGCCGGGCGCTCGCCGCTGCACGTCTATCGTGAGACCGACCCCGAGATGGCCGGCGACGAAGCGCCGCTGCTGGCCGCGCGCACGCGCTGTCCGGTGGTCGTGTGCGCCGATCGTCCCCGGGCCGTTCGTGAGCTGCTCGGCGCCCACGACTGCGACCTGGTGATCGCCGACGACGGCCTGCAGCACTACGCGCTGGCCAGGGACGTCGAGGTCGCGGTGGTCGATGGCAGCCGCGGTCTCGGCAATGGCCGCTGCCTGCCCGTCGGACCCCTGCGGGAGCCTCCCGAGCGTCTCGGGCGCGTTGACCTGGTGGTGATCAACGGCGCCGGCGCCTGGCAGTTTCCGGACGCCTGCCGCATGACCGTTTCGGCCAGCCGCATGGTGCGGGTCGCGACCGGCGAAGCCGTGTCCGTCGCCACGTTTGCGAAGCGACATCCGGAGGTCCACGCCGTGGCCGGAATCGGCAATCCCTGGCGGTTCGCCGAAAGCCTGCGGCTCGCCGGCATCCGGCCGCTGCTGCACGCCTTTCCCGATCACCATCTGTTCGACGGCTCCGAGGTGGAGTTCGGCGACGCTCTGGCCGTGGTGTGCACCGAGAAGGACGCCGTGAAGCTGCGCCGGATCGATGGCTTGCCGGGGGAATGCTGGTATCTGGAGGTGGATGCCGCACTCGACGAAACCGCCGAGGCGCGCTTCGAACGCGTGCTCGAGGATCACGGGATCAGGCGATCATGAATCAATCCTTCAACGTGGTCATCCCGGCGCGCTACGCGTCGACCCGGCTGCCGGGCAAGCCACTCGCCGACATCGGCGGGCGGCCGATGATTGCCCGGGTGGTGGACCAGGCACTGCGATCCGGCGCCGCCCAAGTGGTGGTGGCCAGCGACGACGAGCGCGTGCTCGACGCCGTGCGGGCGCTGCCGTGTCAGGCGCGGATGACCCGGGCCGATCACGTTTCCGGATCCGACCGCGTGATGGAAGTCGCGGTGGCGTGCGGCTGGTCGCCGGACACTGTGGTGGTCAACGTGCAGGGCGACGAACCGCTGATTCCGCCTCAAGTCATCGCCCAGGTGGCCCGGTTGCTGCTCGGAGACCCGGATACCGGAGTTGCGACCTTGTGCGAACTCATGAGCGACCGCGACCGGGTGTTCGATCCGAACGTGGTCAAAGTCGTGGTGGGCAGCGATGGATTCGCACGCTACTTCTCGCGGGCGCCGATCCCCTTCTCCCGCGACGGCTTCGGCGCCAGCGAACCGGCCGCCGGCCGGTTGCCGGAGGTCGGTCACTGGCGTCGTCACATCGGCCTGTATGCCTATCGCCTGGCTGCGTTGCGCCACTTCGTGGAATTGCCGGTAGGAGAACTGGAGCGTGTCGAGTCGCTGGAGCAGCTGCGCCTGGTGGAGCGGGGCATCGGCATCCGGATCGCCGAGGCCGCGGCCCAGGTGCCCGGCGGGGTCGACACCCCCGAGGATCTGGAGCGGGTCCGACGGCAGCTCGCCGCGGAGCGCTGACGGTGGACGGGCAGCCCTGCTACCGGGCCGGATTCCTTGCGCCGGCGGAGGCGGACGCGCTGTTCCAGGACCTTCGCGACGGGGTAGCCTGGCGTCGCGAGCGCCTGCAGCTGTTCGGCCGGCCGGTGACGGTGCCGAGGCTGCTCGGCTGGTATGGCGACAGCGGCGTGAACTACCGCTATGCGGCGGCCGATCACCTCTGCGAGGGCTGGCTGCCGTCCCTGGCGGCGTTGCGTGCCCGGCTGCGCCGCGAACTCGGCCTGTCGAGCAATCTGGTGCTGCTCAACCGCTACCGCCACGGACGCGACTACATGGGCTGGCACCGGGACGACGAGACCGGACTGCAGCCGGCCATTGTCTCCCTGAGTCTCGGCGCCACGCGCCGGTTCCTGCTGCGTCCACCGGGAGCCGACCGGTCGTGGGGTCTCGATCTCGAACACGGCTCGGCGCTGACGATGGACGGTCGCTGGCGCCACAGCCTGCCGAGGACGCGGCGGCCGGTCGGCGAGCGGATCAATCTGACGTTCCGTCTGGTGGACCGGGCGCGGCCGTGATCGACGCGCCGCTCCAGGCCTGCAACACCCTGGGGGTCGCGTCCACGGCGGCGCGCCTCGTCCGCATAGACAGCGAGGCGATACTTCAGGAACTGGTAGTGCAGCGGCTGCGCCAGCCAGCGGCCGCCCGGGATCCGCTGACGGTCCTCGGCGGCGGGAGCAACGTCGTGCTGAGGAGCCGGCTGCCCGGCCTGGTGGCGCTGATGCGCCTGCGCGGCGTCCGGATCGATCCGCTCGACGACGGCATGGCCCACGTCACCGCGGCGGCGGGCGAACGCTGGCATGACCTGGTGCGGCGCACCCTCGGCGGCGGCTGGAGCGGACTGGAGAATCTGGCGTTGATCCCCGGGTCGGTGGGGGCGGCGCCGATTCAGAACATCGGTGCCTACGGGGTGGAGCTGGCCGAACGCTTCGTGCGGCTGCGGGCGCTCGACGTCCACAGCGGGCGCGTCGTCGAGTTCGATCGCGCCGCCTGCCGGTTCGGTTACCGGGACAGCGTGTTCAAACATCCGCAGGGTGAGGGGCTGGTCATACTCGACGTTACCCTGACCGTGCAGCGGCACCCTTCTCCTCGGCTGGACTACCCCGACGTGAGCGCCGAGCTATCTCGGCTCGGCTTGCCGCGACCAACGCCGGTGCAGGTCGCCGAGGCCGTGATCCGGATCCGGCGCGGCAAGCTGCCGGATCCCCGCTACATCGGCAACGTCGGCAGCTTCTTCAAGAATCCCGTGGTTGGCGCCGCAGCGGTGGAGCGGATCCGACGGCTGCTGCCCACGCTGACGGCCCATCCGGCGCCGGGCGGTCAGCACAAGTTGTCCGCCGCCCAGCTCATCGATGCCTGCGGCTGGAAAGGGCGCCGTATCGGGTCGGTGGGCGTTTGGCCGCGTCAGCCGCTGGTCCTGTGCAACCTGAACGGGGCGACCGGCGAGCAGGTCCTGGAGGTGGGGGACGCCATTCGTCAGAGCGTGGCCGAACGCTTCGGCGTCGCATTGGCCGTCGAGCCGCAGGTTCTCGGCGAGGCGTGATTGGTCGCTTTTCAGGGTAGGGACGCCCGGTCAGGGACGCCCGGTCAGGGGCGCCCCATCAGGGCCAGTTGCTTTCAGGCTTTCCCTTCCGCTTTCAGCTTCGCCTCGCGTTGGCGTCGACGCACCTCCCTGGGGTCGTTGTAGGCGCGCTTGGCTTCCGCTTCGTGCTCCGGCGCTGCCTCGGGCTCTGCTTCCGCCGTGCCGGCGGTCGCTGCGGCGGATGCCGCGACGCCTGCCGCGGGGGATTCGACGGCCGGCTGCCCGGGCGCCTGAACGGCTTCGGTATCGCCGGCGCTGACGGGCTCGCGTCGTTCCGTATCCGTGGCAGACGCGTCATCCCGATTCGCGCTGGCGGCATCCGCCGGCGGCGCCGGAGTCTGCTCCGGCGTGACCGGTCGATCGGCGGGCGAACCCGACGACGCGATCGGGCCAGCTTCGGCGTCCGCTGACGCGACCGCTGCAACCGCTGCCGTGCCAGCGGCGTCCTCGACGGTTACCGGGTCCACGTTCGCCGGCTGTGGTCGCGGCGGCAGCGGTCGGCTGTCATCGAGTTGCGAGCGATCACGTTTCGGCATGCGCTTGCTCGCCTCGAGCACTTCCGCCGAGGGGCGGCGCTGCTCCAGGGGAATGATCTCCGCTTCGGAGGCGGGCAGGCCGTCGCTTGCGGTGCGGACCGGAGTCTGCTCGGTCGAATCGTTGGCGGCGTTACGTCCGCGACCCCCCCGGCCACCGCGTCTTCGACGCGGACGGGCATCCCCCTCAGCCCGAGCCTGGGTGTCACCGTCGTCGCTGCCGCGATCGTCGCGATCGACGTCAGGGTCCGCTCTTGTGGATTCCCGATTGCCGCGTTCCTGGCGATCGCTTTCGGTACTCCGGTCCGTGCGCGTTTCCCGCTCGGCGCCGCTGTCCTGGGCGCCGCGACGGCTGTCGTCGGCGTCGCGATTCCGTGACCTCGATGGCCGCCGCCGCGAGCGTCGACCGCCCTCGCGCTGTTCACCGTCCTGGCGCCCGCGGCCGTCGTCGCGTTGCCTGCCACCGGAGTCCTGGACGTCGTTACGGGACGGATCGGACTTCGGGGCTCGCGCCGGCGGGCGCGTCTCACCGGCTGCCGGTTGCGCCGGCGCCGCCGGTGGCGCCAGGTTCTGGTCGTGGTCGGCAGCCGCCGGTCCGGGACCGAACAGCGTCGCAGCAATGCGTTTGAAGAGTCCCGGACGCTCGGCGGACGACGCGACCGTGGCGCTCGGAGCCGGATCCGGAGCCGGAGCCGCAGGGGCGGGTGCGGCTTCCTCCGACTCAGCGGCTTCCGGACGCGGACGCGGCATCGGTTTGCGCGGTGGTATCGTCTGCACCGCCGCCTGGCGGGTCACCGGGCTCGGCTCCGCAGGCATTTCGAAGTCCACGGGCTGATCGCCCACTTCGGTGAGCTCGTAGCTCAGAGACGCGGTTGCTTCCTCCACCTGATCGTCGCGGATGCGGTGCACCTCGTAGTGCGGTGTCTCCAGGTTCACGTTCGGCACGATCATGAGATGGGTGCCGGTGCGCTGCTCGATCTGATGGACGTCGCCGCGTTTTTCGTTCAGCAGGTAGGCGGCGATGTTCAACGGTACCAGTGCCCGGATGATGGAACTGCGTTCCTTGAGCGACTCTTCCTCCATGACCCGAAGAATGGCCAGGGCCAGCGAGCGGACGTCACGGATGCGGCCCTGTCCGCTGCAGCGCGGGCAGACCTCGGTGGTCAGATCGTCCAGCGACGGCCGCAGCCGTTGCCGTGACATTTCCAGCAGGCCGAAGCGGGAGATACGCCCGACCTGAACCCGGGCGCGGTCCGCGTCCAGGGCCTCGCGCATCTTGGTTTCGACGGCGCGCTGGTTCTTGGTGCTGGACATATCGATGAAGTCGATGACGATCAGGCCGCCGACGTCGCGCAGGCGCAGCTGTCGGGCGATCTCCTCGGCCGCTTCGAGGTTGGTGTTGAGCGCCGTTTCTTCGATGTCGGCACCCTTGGTCGCACGTGCCGAGTTGATGTCGATCGACACCAGCGCTTCAGTCGGGTCGATCACCAGGGAGCCGCCGGACGGCAGCCGCAGAGTGTGCTGAAAAGCCATTTCGATCTGGCTCTCGATCTGATAGCGGCTGAACAGAGGTATGGAGTCGGCGTAGAACTTCACCTTGTCCGCGTATTGCGGCATGACCTGCTCGATGAAGCTGCGGGCCTCGTCGAACGCCTCTTTGCCGTCGATGAGAACCTCGCCGACGTCCTTGCGCAGGTTGTCGCGGATGGCCCTGACGATGACGTTGTTTTCCTGATAGATGAGTGCCGGCGCTTTCTCTGCAGACTCCGCCTTCTGGATCGCGTCCCACAGCTGCATCAGGTAGTCGAGGTCCCACTGCAGTTCTTCCGCGCTGCGGCCGACGCCGGCGGTGCGCACGATCACGCCCATTCCCTGTGGGATCTCCAGCTGACCGAGTGCTTCCCGGAGCTCGTCGCGATCATCCCCCTCGATGCGCCGCGAGATGCCGCCGGCGCGGGGATTGTTCGGCATCAGCACCAGGTAGCGGCCGGCGAGGCTGATGAAGGTGGTCAGCGCCGCGCCCTTGGTGCCGCGTTCTTCCTTGTCTACCTGGACCAGCACCTGCTGACCTTCGGAGACCAGTTCCTGGATCATCATGCGGCCGCCGTTGTCGCCACCCTTATCCTTGGCGCTTTCTTTGAAGTACTGGCGGGCGATTTCCTTGAGCGGCAGGAAGCCGTGGCGTTCCGAGCCGAAGTCGACGAAAGCTGCTTCCAGGCTGGGCTCGACCCGCGTGATACGGGCCTTGTAGATGCTGGCTTTCTTCTGCTCGCGGTCGCGATTCTCGATGTCGAGATCGTAAAGCTTCTGTCCGTCGACCAGGGCGACGCGCACCTCCTCGGGCTGGCTCGCGTTGATCAGCATTCTCTTCATGGTTGTCGAATCCCTCTAGTGGGTGCCATCGGCACCCGTGTTGCCGGAAGGCGATTGCGCAGGCGAGGGACGGTCAGAGGACGCGGTGTGCGGACAGGCGGCTCGACTCGGCATGATTCCCGCGCCGTCCGGTAACGTACCGGTGGCGCGGTGCTGGAACGCTCGGCGTGGCGTCCGGACCGGAATTTCCGACAAGCACCGCGGTGCTTCAGCTAACGGGGCGCGCTGCCTGTCCGGCGGGCGCGGGAGCGCCGGCGCGATACTGCGCGCGCCGGATAGGTTCACTCGTGCCGTGCTCTGTGGCGTCGGGGTGCATCCGATTCGATCTCGTCATTGCCGGCGGAACGGCCTCTGGCCGGGCCGCCGGCCACGGTACTGTCCGTCGATCGATGTCCGATCGGGGACATGGTGGAACGTTGCCTCGTCGTTCGTTGCCTTGTCGTTCGTCGTACCCTGGGGCACAACCCGGCAGAATCGTTCGGTTCGGGGATTTCATCGCCGCCGCCGCCTCTGCCGTCGTCTTGTCCTGTCTCGCTGTCGTCCTGTGCCGTGCCTGGCCACCGTCTCCGATCGGAAGATCCGTAGCGAAGTGGTGGCCGCATCGGGCGCACGCAACTGGCGTGGCCGGATGCCGCTGGCCTAGTTGAATACGCCGTCGAGCGTGGCCTGCTCCGCAACCGGCGGTCGGCCGAGTGGGCTCGAATGCAATTCGCCTTACCGTTGGCTTATCCGTTTCACTCGTGGATGGTCTTCCGAGTGATTCCTGTTTACCCTCGTCCGCTGCCGCTACGGTGTTGAGCCGGACGGTCGTTCGGAAGTGGCCGCGGAATACTAGCAGTCCCAGGTAAGTGCTTCAAACCCCTAAAAAAATTTTGGTCCAGATTTCCGCCGATCACGGCTGGACGCGATGACCTGCAGCGAACCTGGTGGGACCGGCGTGCGCTACCTGACCGTGCGCCAGGACGACCGGCAGCGGGTGGACAATTTTCTGCTTCGGGAGCTCAAGGGACTGCCCCGCAGCCGCATCTACCAGATGCTGCGCAAAGGCGAGGTGCGGGTGAACGGTGGTCGGGTCAAGCCGACCCATCGCCTGGCGGTGGGCGATCAGGTCAGAATCCCGCCGGTGCACGGGCTGCCGGGGGCCGGAGCCGATGCTCCCGCGTTCATCGGCGATGCGGTCCTCGGCACGCTGGAGGAGGCCGTGGTTTTCGAAGACGAAGACCTGCTGGTGATCAACAAGCCCGCCGGCATGCCGGTCCACGGTGGCAGCGGATTGGCGTTCGGTGCCATCGAGGCGCTGCGACGGCTGCGGCCGGGCACGGACCTCGAACTCGTCCATCGCCTGGATCGCGATACCTCGGGGTGCCTGCTGGTGGCAAAATCGCGCTCCCGGCTGCTCGAGCTGCATCGGGCGCTCCGGGAACGAGAAGTCAAGAAAGACTACAGTCTGATCGTGCTTGGCCTCTGGCCGCGGCGCACCACGACGGTGCAGTTGCCGCTGAAGCGGTACCTGACCGCTTCCGGTGAGCGGCGTGTCCGCGTGGCCGATGATGGCAAGCCCAGCCGCACCGATTTCGAGATCCGCGAGCGCGGCGCCGCGGCGACCCTGCTCAGCGCCCGTCTGCACACCGGCCGTACCCATCAGATCCGCGTCCACGCCTGCGCCACCGGCCACCCGGTGGCCGGCGACGTCAAGTACTCGAGTCCCCGGCAGCAGGGCGCCGTGGCCGCCTGCGGCGTGCACCGCCTGTGCCTGCACGCCGCTGAACTGGTGGTCGTGATCGGCGGCCGGAAGCACCGGTTCAGCGCACCGCTGCCCGCCGACCTGATTGCCGCCTGGGAGGCGCTGGGCTCAGTCGGATGAAGCCGAATCGAGCACCGGCAACCCGGCGGCGCGGAGCATGCGGCACAGAGCGATCAGCGGCAGGCCGATCAGTGCAGTCGGGTCCTCGCCGCCGATGGCATCGAACAGGGCGATCCCCAGACCTTCCGATTTGAAGGCGCCGGCGCAATCGAGGGGCTGCTCCCGCGCCACGTAGTCGGCAATCTCGTCGACCTCGAGGCGACGGAAGCGTACCGGAGTGGTCACCAGCGCCGACTGGGATTCGACAGACGCCGCATCGAGCAGACACAGTCCGGTGAGAAACGTCACGGTTCTGCCGGACAGCGCGGTCAGCTGTGCTCGAGCACGCTCCTCGGTTCCCGGTTTGCCGAGCAGCTCGGTACCACAGACGGCAAGCTGATCGGAGCCGATGATCAGGGCGTCGGGATAGTGCGCGGCTACCGCAGTCGCCTTTTCGCAGGCCAGACGGACGACGAGCTCGCCGGCGTCCTCGCCGGGGAGCGCGGATTCGTCTATCTCAGGAGCACGGCTTTCGAAGGGAATCCCCAGGCGTGCGAGGAGCTCGGCGCGGTAGCGCGAAGACGACGCAAGAACGAGTTCTCTCACCGTAAGGCTCCAGGGAAAATCTTCTGTGATTCTAATCGGTTAGAGCTGTTCTGGTGGACGAGATTGTGCTTTACAGCGGCGCTTGCGGTACCTATGATGGCGCCCGCCATGAGTACCGGTCCTGACGAGCGTCTGCCATTCCGTGATCTGGCGGGGCAGGGCGCACGGATCGTGCGCACACTGGCGCCGGATGCGCTGCCACGCCTCGCCGCCATTGCATCCGGTCGGCGGGAACTTCGCATCGACATGACATTCACCCTGGACGCCGACCGACGGCCCTGGGTGCGCGGCACCGCGGATACGGCGATTTCGGCGACCTGCCAGCGCTGTCTGGAACGTTTCGATCAGAACATGCTCGTCGACTTCGAGCTCTGCATCGTCGCCGATCCGGATCTTGCCAGCGCGCTTGCCGACGGCGTCGACGTGCTGGTTGCCGAAGACGACACGGTGACCGTGGCTCAGGTGATCGAAGACGAGTTGCTGCTCGCGCTGCCCGAGCGGCTGTGTCGAGAGGATCCTTGCCCGTACGCGCCGGTGCTGAGCTACCCGGCCGACGAGGCGCCGCAGCCGGCGCCGGAAGACAATCCGTTTCACGTGCTGGCGTCGCTGAAGCGCGCGGCCGGTGAATCGACAGACTGACCAATCGTTACTGGAGCCCCGCTAATGGCCGTTCAGCAGAACAAGAAGTCCCGCGCCCGTCGCGACATGCGTCGTTCCCACGACGCCCTCTCCGGGCCGGCATTGTCCATCGAGCCGACGTCCGGCGAAACCCATCGCCGGCATCACGTCAGCGCCGAAGGCTTCTACCGCGGCAAAAAGGTCGTCGAAAGCGCCGACTAGCAGCGGGCCCACCGGGCGCGCCGGTAATCCCCGGAGCTATACTGGCGCGAACTGTGCCGCATCGCGGCGGCCCTGCGGTATCCGGGCATCACTCAGAGCTATCATGACCGCGCCGCGTCTGCGCGCGCAGAGAACGAGGAGGTGCCGATGTCGCTCGGCTTCGTGTTCCCCGGCCAGGGCTCTCAGGCGGTCGGCATGCTGGCCGATCTGGCCGCCGAGTACCCGCAGATTCAATCCCACTTCGACGAGGCGGGCGACGCCATCGGCCAGCCTCTGTGGCAGATCGTGAGTTCCGGTCCGGACGAAGCGCTGGTGCGCACGGAAATCACCCAGCCGGCCATTCTCACCGCCAGCGTCGCGCTCTGGTCGGTGTGGCGTGACCTCGGCGGCGAACGGCCGGCCTGCCTCGCGGGACACAGCCTCGGCGAGTATTCGGCGCTGGTGTGCGCCGGCGCCCTGTCGTTTGCGGACGCGGTCCGCCTGGTCAACCGGCGCGGCCAGTTGATGCAGGCCGCAGTGCCTCAGGGAGAGGGTGCGATGGCGGCGATACTCGGCCTCGAGGATGATCAGGTCGAAGCGGTGTGCGCGGAGGTCGACGGCGTCGTGTCGGCGGCGAACTACAACGCGCCCGGGCAGGTGGTGATCGCCGGTAGCGCTGCGTCCGTCGCGGCTGCCGCCGAGCGCTGCAAGGAAGCGGGCGCCCGTCGCGCTGCTCTGCTTCCGGTGAGTGGTCCGTTCCACTGCGCGCTGATGAAGCCGGCACAGCAGGCGTTTGCCGCCGATCTCGATGCGGTGAGACTGGTGGCGCCGGAGATTCCCGTGGTACAGAACGTGGACGCGGCCGTCGCCGCCGACCTCGACGAGCTGCGGCGCAAGCTGCTCGAGCAGATCTCCCAGCCGGTGCAGTGGACCGCCTGTGTCCAGACGATGGTCGAACGAGGCGTCGATCGGCTGATCGAGTGCGGCCCGGGAAGGGTTCTCTCGGGGCTGGTAAAACGTATCGACAAGTCCGTCGCCACAGCTGCGCTCGGCAGCCTCGATGGTCTCAACGCAGCGCTCGGGCGGGGGTCGACAACATGAGCAGCAATCACGGCGGCGCGGCCGATGGCGACCGGGTGGCGCTGGTCACCGGCGCCTCGCGGGGAATCGGTGCCGCGATTGCGCAACGTCTGGTACAGGACGGATTCTTCGTCGTGGGTACCGCAACCTCTCAGGCCGGCGTGGATACCATTGCCGCTGCGCTCGGTGAGCGCGGCCAGGGACTGGAAATGCGCGTCGAGGACGAGGCGTCGGTTCAGGCCGCGTACCAGGCGTTGGAGGCCGGTTGCGGAATGCCGCTGGTGGTCGTCAACAACGCCGGGGTCACCCGGGACAACCTGTTGCTGCGCATGAAGGTGGAGGAATGGGATGCGGTCGTGCATACCAATCTCGGGGCACTTTACCGAGTGATCAAACCGGCGCTGCGTGCGATGATGAAGGCGCGCTGGGGGAGGATCGTCAATCTCAGTTCCGTCGTAGCGCGAATGGGTAATCCGGGGCAGAGCAACTACGTGGCCAGCAAGGCAGGCATAGAAGGCTTCACGCGCTCGCTGGCCCAGGAAGTGGCGAGCCGGGCGATTACGGTCAATGCTGTGGCGCCGGGGTTCATCGGCACCGACATGACGGCCGAACTGACCGGCGATCAGGTTCAGTCCATGCTGGAGCGAGTTCCTCTGGGTCGGATGGGTTCTCCTGCGGACGTGGCCCATGCGGTAGCCTTCCTGGTCAGCGACCAGGCAGGCTACGTTACCGGTGAGACGCTGCAGGTGAACGGCGGCCTGTACATGGCTTAGGGCATGCTCGAGTACCGGGCTGGGGGGTCTGAATCGACGATGTGGAAGGGTTGACACGAGGTTGCAGAAGGAGCTGTCGGGAAGCGGCTGAATAGTCGCCGAACGGGTCACTCGGGCGCTCGTCGGAAACGCGAAAAGTACCGAAGAAACGCTCGAAAAACAGTGGGTTGGTCAAGTCGGGAGCGCCAGGCACGTTGCTTGAATTGGGTATGCGCCCTCTATAGAATGCGCGTCGCCAAAGCCCCCCGGGAACAGATTGGGAGAATACCGCGGCATGAGCAGCGTAGAAGAACGTGTTAAGAAACTCATTTGCGAGCAACTCGGAGTCAAAGAAGACGAAGTGAAGGACGATGCCTCCTTCGTCGAAGACCTCGGCGCTGACTCTCTGGATACGGTCGAACTGGTGATGGCTCTCGAGGAAGAATTCGAGACCGAGATTCCCGACGAAGAAGCGGAGAAGATCACCACGGTCAAAGAGGCCGTCGACTACATCCTGGCCCACCAGTAAAGGAACAGCTTCGCTGACCATGCCGGAAGCCGCACTCGACTGACATGGTGCGGCTTCTTGCTTTTGGGTTGCCGCTTTGCGAGGAAGCGGTCGCCAGCAGGGAGTCGATTAGATGAGCAAGCGTCGCGTGGTAGTTACCGGTCTGGGCATGCTGTCGCCCATCGGTAATGATGTGGCCAGCAGCTGGCAGAGCGCGGTCGCTGGCAGGAGCGGCGCGGCGCCCATCGATGCGTTCGATGCCAGCGAGCACAGCGTGCGCTTCAATGCTGCCGTCAAGGGCTTCGACCCGACCGGCTATCTCGATCGCAAGGAAATCCGCCGTATCGATCCCTTCGTGCAGTACGGCCTGGTGGCGGCGATTCAGGCCATCGAGGACTCCGGCCTCCCGGATCATCCGGACGACGCGCATCGTTACGGCGTCGCAATCGGTTCGGGCATCGGTGGCATCAACACCATCGAGGAAACTCACAGCACTCTGCTCGCAAAAGGTCCGGGCCGGGTCTCTCCGTTCTTCGTCCCGGCGAGCGTGATCAACATGATTGCCGGCAATCTCTCGATCCGCTACGGCTACAAGGGCCCGAACATCGCCGTGGTGACCGCCTGCACGACGGGTACCCACAACATCGGCATCGGTGCCCGGATGATCCAGTACGGCGACGCCGACGTCATGGTGGTGGGCGGCGCGGAAATGGCGACCTCACCCATCACGCTGGCGGCGTTCGGGTCCATGAAGGCACTGTCGACCCGGAACGACGAGCCGGAGAAGGCGAGCCGGCCCTGGGATCGCGACCGTGACGGTTTCGTGCTCGGCGACGGCGCCGGCGTCCTGGTGCTGGAGGAGTACGAGCGGGCCAGAAGCCGCGGCGCCAGGATCTACTGCGAGCTGGTCGGCTTCGGCATGAGCGGTGATGCGTTCCACGTCACCGGACCGACTGAGGACGGCGAGGGCTCGGCGTCCTCCATGATCAACGCGTTGAATGATGCTGGTCTCAATCCGGACCAGATCGACTACATCAACGCCCACGGAACGTCGACGCCGCTCGGCGACGTATCCGAAACGCGGGGCATCAAACGGGTGTTCGGTGCGGACACGCGGGTGCCGGTGAGTTCCAACAAGTCCATGATCGGCCACCTGCTCGGTGCCGCCGGGTCGGTGGAAGCGATCTTCACGATTCTCGCGATAGAGCATCAGATCCTGCCGCCCACCATCAATCTGGACAATCCCGGCGAGGGCTGCGATCTCGACTACGTTCCCCATACCGCCCGAGACTCCAGGATCCGCACCGCGCTGTCCAATTCGTTCGGCTTCGGCGGGACCAACGGCACGGTGGTGTTCAGCGCCCTCTGAGCGGATCGCGCGTTGGCGTGTAGAATTGCGCCGGTGAGCCTGGGTCCCTCAACCCCTTGACGTTCTTGATCAGAGTTCTGCTCGCGGGACTGGTGGTGGCGGTGTCCGCCGGCGCCGTCGCGGCATGGTACGTCAGCCACTGGCAGGGCTCGCCCCTGGACGTCGCCGAGCGCGAGGTGGTGATCCTCGAGCGTGGCGAAGCGTTCGCCGGATTCGCCCGTCGCCTGCACGAACTCGGAATCGTCGATCATCCGCAGCTGTGGACGTGGCTTGCGCGTCTGGGCGACCAGGCCCGCCGGGTGCAGGCAGGGGAGTATGCCATCGAGCCCGGCGACTCACCGGCGAGCCTGCTGGCGAAGCTGGTGGACGGGGACGTGGTCACCTACGACGTGAAGATCCTCGAGGGTTGGACGGTCATGCAGGCCCTGGCGGAATTCGGGCGCCAGCCGGCGCTGACCCGGCAGCTCGAGGGTGTGACCGTGCACACCCTGCTCGAAGTTCTCGGGCTCCCTGCAGGCCATGCCGAGGGGCTGTTCTTTCCGGACACGTATCATTTCGTTCGCGGTGACAGCGACGCCGATCTTCTGCGTCGCGCTTACACGCGCATGCAGAGCGTGCTTCAGGAAGCCTGGGAGGAGCGCGACGCCGGGCTGCCCTACGAGACCGCCTATGACGCTCTCATCGTCGCCTCGCTGATCGAAAAGGAAACCGGCCGTGACGCCGACCGACCGCTGATCAGCCAGGTGTTCGCGCTGCGCCTCGAACGCGGCATGCGGCTGCAGACCGACCCGAGCGTGATATACGGATTGGGCGAGACGTTCGACGGCGACCTGCGCCGCGCCGATCTGCGCGCGCCGGGGGCGTACAATACCTACCTGAATCGCGGTCTGCCGCCGACTCCGATCGCGCTCCCCGGCGCCAGCTCGATTCACGCAGCGCTGCATCCGGCGCAAGGCAGATACCTGTACTTCGTGAGTCGTGGAGACGGATCGAGCAAATTCTCGCAGAGCCTCGAAGAGCACGAGGCCGCGGTGCGTCGCTTTCAGCTGCAGTGAAGGAGCCAGTGTGACCGGTCGATGGAAATTCCTGCTCGAGGTCCGGCCATGACGGCGGCGCCGCGACGTGGACGGTTCATCACCCTGGAGGGTGGCGAAGGCGCCGGCAAGTCCACGAATCTGAGCTTCGTCGCCGGCCGCCTGCGCGCTGCCGGCCTCGACGTGATCACCACCCGGGAGCCCGGGGGCACGCCGCTGGCCGAAGAGATCCGCGGCCTGCTCCTCGCCGTCAGCCCGGAGCCGATGGCAGAGCTCACCGAGCTGCTGCTGGTTTTCGCAGCCCGTGCCCAGCATCTGGCGCGGGTGATCGAGCCGGCGCTGGCACGCGGCGCCTGGGTGCTCTGCGACCGCTTCACCGATGCCACCTATGCCTACCAGGGAGGCGGGCGCGGGCTCGATGCGGCGGCGATAGCGACGCTCGAGGGGCTGGTGCAGCAGGGGCTGCAGCCGGACCTGACGCTGTTTCTCGATCTGTCCCTGGATGCTGCCGAAGCGCGCCTGGGAGATCGTGAGCGGGACCGGTTCGAGCGCGAGGATCGGGCGTTCTTCCAGCGCGTCCGGCACGCCTACCTGGCTCGGGCGGACGGCGCGCCTCGGTTCCGGATCATCGATGCCGACGCCGACCTCGACCAGGTTCAACGACGTCTGGCGGAGGTGGTCGACGCTTTCGTCGGCGAGCACGCCCGGTGACCGCGCTGCCGTGGCATGCGGCCCTGCAGCGCTCGGTGGGTGAGCGGCTCGCTGCCGGTCGTCTGCCGCATGCGCTGCTGATCGTCGGTCCGGAGGGCTGGGGTGAAACGGCGTTGGCCAACTGGCTGGCGCTGACGCTGCTCGGCCTGCCGACCAATCGGGAAGCGGCCGCTCTCGCGCATCCGGATCTGCGCTGGCTGGCGCCGGACGGTGCGGTGATCAAGGTGGACTCGATACGCGACGTCGTCACGTTCACTCAGGGCACGCCCCAGGCGGGTCCGCGCAAGGTGGCGGTGATCGCCGATGCTCACGCCCTCAACGTCAGTGCCGCGAACGCCCTGCTCAAGACTCTGGAAGAGCCGCCGGCGGGAACCCATCTGGTCCTCACCAGCAGCCATCCGGCGCGCCTGCTGCCGACGATCCGCAGCCGCTGTCAGGATCTGATCATTCAGCCGGATCCGGCCCTGGCGCGATCGTGGTTGAGCGATCAGCTCGACGGCGCCGACGTCGACGTGCCCCTGTTCGAGCACGGCGGCGCGCCGGTCGCCGTGCTCGAAGCCGTGCGCCGCGGTGAAACGCCCCTGCAGCCGCTGCTCGAGCACGCGCTGCGCGGCCATGGCGGCGGTGAAGTCGTGCAGCAGTTGCTCGAGCCCGGACTCGCCGGGGTGCTGGCGCGCTGGTACCGCTACGTGCTGGCGCTGGCGGCGGCGGAATGGCGTCTCGCGCAGCTCGCCCAGGTACCCCCGCGGGCGCTGATGGCGTTCGCCGACGAGCTGATCTGGGCTCGTCGCCAACTGCTCACGTCCAACAGTGCCAACGAGCGCCTGGTCGCGGAACGGGTGGTGGCGCGCTGGTGCCAGCTGCCCCGTGCCCGATGAGCTACACTGCACACATGTGGGTCGTCGGCGAGCGGTAGCCGCCGCGACCGTGAACTGGGTCGCAGTTGCCGAATTGACAGCGGTGGCGGAGGACCCGACACTGCCGCCAGTACGCAGGACAAGGACAGCAGCGTCCGAGATTTGCCGATGAGTGCCAAACGCAGCGCCCGCAACGGAATTCTCTCCCTGGCCATCAAGGACAAGGCCGTCCTGTATGCCGCCTACATGCCGTTCGTCCGCAACGGCGGACTTTTCATTCCCACCAAGAAAGAATACGAGCTCGGCGACGAGGTGTTCATGCTGCTCAACCTCATGGACGAGGCGGAAAAGATCCCGGTGGCCGGCAAAGTCGTCTGGGTCACCCCGAAGGGCGCGCAGAGCGCCCGGGCGGCCGGCATCGGCGTGCAGTTCAACGATCAGGACGACGTTGCCCGGAGCAAGATAGAGACCTATCTGGCGGGTGCCCTGCAGTCCGACCGCCACACCCACACCATGTGATCCGTCGGCGCCCGCCGCGACGATGCTGGTAGATTCCCACTGCCACCTGAACTTCCTCGATGATCCCTCCGTCCGACTGGCAGCGGCCCGGGAACGGGGCGTGTCGGCGTTCGTCTGCATCGGGGTCGACGTCGCCGGTATCGATGACGTTCTCGATCTCGCTGGGCGGCACGACGACGTCTGGGCGACCGTCGGTCAGCACCCCGATGCGGCCGGCGCCGATCTCGACTGGCTCGAGGCCAGGCTGGCGCAGCCGCGGGTCGTGGCGGCCGGCGAGATGGGTCTCGACTACTTTCACGCCAGCGAGCCCGAGCTCCGGCGCCGCCAGCTCGACTGCTTCGATGCGCAGCTGTCGCTGGCCGCGACCCGCGGACTGCCGGTGGTCGTGCACACCCGCGCGGCCGAAGCCGACACGCTGGATCGGCTGCGCGCTCATCGCGGTGTGGGCGGGGTGCTGCACTGCTTCACCGAGTCCTGGGACATGGCGTCCGCCGCTCTGGATCTCGGCTTCTACGTCTCCATTTCCGGCATCGTCACCTTTCGCAACGCCGACAACGTTCGAGCGGTCGCGCGACGCGTTCCCGACGACCGGCTGCTGATCGAAACCGATTCGCCGTGGCTTGCGCCCGTGCCGCATCGTGGCCAGCCCAACGAGCCGGCGTTTCTGGTCGACACGGCGGCCTTTCTAGCCGATCTGCGGGGACAGAGTGTGGCGGACCTTGCCGGCCACACCGGGGCGAACTTCCGGCGTCTGTTTCTCGCCTAGAACTCCTCCTCGTAGAGCCGGTAGTGGGTCTCCTCCATGCCGAGATTCCGGTAGGTGGCCATGGCGCCGCGGTTGTCCCGTTCCACGTACAGACGCAGGCCACAGGCCTGTTCGTCAAGCGTGGCCAGGTCGCGGACGTGTCGGTGCAGCGCGCGGTAAACGCCGCGCCGGCGGTGCTCCGGGCGCACGTAGACACTCTGGATCCACCAGAAGCGGCCCGCACGCCAGTCGCTCCACTCGTAGGTCACCATGAGCGTCCCGGCAACTTCGCCGTCGCATTCGGCGAGCAGGTAGAAGCCCTCCGCGGGATGACCGAGCAGGTAGTCGACGCCGCGCCGCAGGGTGTCGACGTCGAGGCCCTTGTCCTCGCTCTCCGCCGCCATCGCGCGGTTGAACTCCACGAGCAGACCGGCTTCTTCGTCACTGGCCGGGCGGATCTGAATGGAATCGCTCATAGGTTTCTGCCGAAGAATTCCAGAAGCTGCGTGAAGCGGTGGATGGAAACGTCACGTTCCTGCAGGCCGTGCTTGCTGCCCGGGTACGCCATCATCTCGAAGGCGAGATTGCTGGCCTGCAGGGTCCGGAACAGTCGGGTGCTGTGAGTGTACAGAACGTTGTCGTCGGCCATGCCGTGGACGATGAGCAGATGCCCGTCGAGCCGGTCGGCATGGCTGGTCACCGCGCTGGCGGCGTAGCCTTCCGGGTTGCTCTCGGGCGTCTCCAGGTAGCGCTCCGTGTAATGGGTGTCGTAGAGACGCCAGTCGGTAACCGGCGCGACGGCAACCGCGGCTTTGAACACGTCCGGTCGCTGCAGCAGACACATGAGCGCCATGTAGCCACCGTAGCTGTGGCCGAACACCCCGATGCGGTCGGCGTTCACCCAGGGCACGGTGGCCAGGAAGCGCGCGCCCTCGATCTGATCCTGCACCTCGGCCGCGCCGAGGCGGCGATGAATGGCGGCTTCGAAGCGTCGGTCGCGGTTGCCCGTGCCGCGGTTGTCCAGCTCGATGACGCCGTAGCCACGGTGGCTCAACAGCTGCAGCAGCAGCGGTGGCCATTCGTTCTTTACGCGCTGCACGCCGGGCCCGCCGTACACGTTGACGATCACGGGAAAACCGCCCGCCGGCTCCGGACCCCGGGGCTCGGTCAGACGATAGTGGAGGGTCTGGCCGTCGGCGGCCGTCAGGGTGCCGAGCCGCGGGGTCCGGTGGTGCGGCAGATACGGAACGTAGGGATGCTCGCCGCTCACGGACTCCGTTACCAGACTGCGGGGCTCCTCATCGGCTTCCGGATCGACGACGATCAGGTCGAGGCGCCCCGGTAGATCGAGGCTGGACAGCCGGTCGACGACCCGTTTGCCGTCCGAGCTCACCGTGGGGTCGTGCCAGCCAGCCCGGGCGGTCAGCCTGCGCATGGCGCCCGGTTGCCCGGGAGAGGCGTTCAGGGCCACCTCGAACAGATGCTGCTCTGTGGGGGTGTCGAACCAGCCGCTCACCAGCGCGCGCTGGCGGTTCGCCCACAGCACGCGATTGATGCGACCGTCGCCGCTGGTCAGCGGCTGCAGCTCGCCGGCCCGATAGCGGTACAGATGACTGTGCCCGGTGCGTTCCGAGGTCCAGAGAAAGTCGGGTCCTTGCCCGTCGGGCTCGTCGATGGGCATCAGGTTGTCGTGCAGGTTGACCCACGTGGCGGCGCGCTCTTCCAGCAGTTGCTCCCAGGCGCCGCTGTCCGGGTCGAACAGGCTCAGCGTCAGGGTCTTCTGGTCACGACTCTGACGCTGCACGGAGACCCGACCGTCGAGCCAGCCGACCCGTGCCAGGTAGTCGTCGGGCTCCACCTGGTAGGGCAGTTCGTGCAGGCGACCGCTGGACACGTGCAGGACCAGCAGGCGGACGTGGGCGTTTGCGGCGCCGGCGTAGGGATAGCGCTGGGGAACGGTGGTGATCTCGTCGGCCAGGATCTCGAAACGCTGGGATTCCGCGATCGGGCTCTCGTCGACCCGTGTGAACGCCAGCCAGGCGCTGTCCGGGGACCACCAGTAACCGTCGAAGCGGTGCATCTCTTCCTGGGCGATGAAGTCGGCCAGGCCGTTGCTGACGGTTCCGCCGCCGTCGCGGGTCAGCGCGACTTCGCGGTTCCCTGCGAGGTCGTAGCGGATCAGGTTGCCGTCGCGCACCCAGGTGACGCTGGCGCCGTCCGGCGAGAACCGCAGGTCGGTCTGGCGGCTCCCGGCCGGTGTGATCCGGCGCAGTTCGCCGCTGGCCACGTCCATGAGGAAGCCGGCGCCGTCCACCGGTAGCAGAAGGCTGCGACCGTCGGGGCTGAAGCGATAGGCCGTAATGCCCCGGGCGAACTGGCGCCGGCGTTCGCGTTCGGCCTTTTCCGCGGCGCTGGCTTCGCCGGCGCTGCCGTCGAGCCGGGTACCCGGCACCCAGCAGACGTGCTCGCCGCTGGCCAGATCCATACGCCACAGATCGAGGCGTTCGCGATCGTCATCCGCCGCCCGCAGATAGGTGACGAACCTGCCGTCCGGGCTGAACTGCGGGTTCTGCGGCACACCGCCGAACAGGGGCGGGTCGCTGAACAGACGCTCCACGGTCAGTTCAGACACGGTCGGTTCAGACACGGTCGGTAGACACGGTCGGTCTAGACATGCGGCGCGAAGGCCTCCCGGGTCAGGTTGCGCACACCGTTCGCGGTGACCACCACGTTGTCCTCGATGCGGATGCCGCCGCACGGCGCCAGCGCCGCGACCCGATCCCAGTCGATGGCGTCCGCGTGCGGGCCTGCCTGGGCTTCCTCCAGCAGCAGGGGGATGAAGTACAGGCCCGGCTCGATGGTGAACACCTGATCGACCTCGATCTGGCGCGTCAGGCGCAGCGCCGGATAGGCGTCGGGCGGTGGCCGCACGCCGCCTTCCGGGCTGGCCTGCTGGCCGCCCACGTCGTGGGTCTGCAGACCGATGAGATGCCCGACGCCGTGGGGCAGAAACGTGCGCGTCAGGCCGCGCTCGAACGCCTCGCTGCCGCTCACACGGACCACCCCATGGACGGCCAGCACGTCGCCCACCGCCCGGTGCGCGGCCTCGTGGACTTCGCCATAGTTCTGCCCGGGCCGAATGCCCGCAATGAGGCCGAGCTGGGCGGCGTCCATACTGCGGATCAACGCTTCGAACTCTCCGTCCGGGTCCGCGGCATAGGTTCGAGTGACGTCGGCGGCGTAGCCACGGGCGCTGGCGCCGGCGTCGATCAGAAAGCTCAGCAGAGGTTGCGGCGGGGAGCGGTCGTAGTGCTGGTAGTGGAGCACCCCGGCGTGGCGGTTGTGCGCGACGATGCTCGAGTACGGCAGGTCCGTTGCCGTCTGGCGCGCAGCGGTCAGGTAGCGCAGGTGGGTGTCGAACTCGCTGGCTCCCTCGCGGAATGCGATTTCGGCGGCGACGTGACCGGCTACGGCGCGGCGAGTCGCTTCTTCCATGCAGGCCAGCTCGAATTCGGTCTTGTACGCCCGATGGTAGTGCAGGTGGTTGAGCAGCAGGGCCGGGTTGTGCTGCGCCGGACCGAGATTTCCGGGCTCGCGTTCGCCCACGTGGGCGAGCCGGTTGAAGCGGGCCATGGCGTGGCCGAGCTCCGACTGCAGCGCCTCCAGCGAATTGAACACGGCAACGTCGAGATGGGCTTCCGCCCAGTCGGGCACGGCCGGCGGCTGGTGCCAGTAGTCGCGCGGCTGGTGGAAAAACAGCTTCGGTCGTTCCCCGGGATGGATCAGCAGCGCGGCATGGGCGCAATCGGCATCGGGGAACCACTGGGCGAAGTGCGGGTTCGGCCGGAACGGCGCAGCCTGGTCGTCGAGGAAGTAGTCGCGGGGTTCGCCGGCGGCCACCACAGCGGCGTCGAAGCCGGCAAAGGTAAGGGCGTCGTGCCAGCGCTGCTGCAGGGTATCGAGATGGTCGGCGAAGTATCTCACGGCGGCAGTGTACCTTTCCCGGCGGGCTCACCACAGGCCCGGGCTTCGTGTTAGATTGCCAGCCCTGAATTTTCGAGTGGGAGCCTTCCATGGGAGCCTTTGGCTACGTCGCGCCGTCCAGCCTGGACGAGGCGCTCGCCGTGCTGTCTGAGCACGCCGATCACGGCAAGCGCGCTCAGGTGCTGGCCGGCGGCACCGATCTGCTGGTGCAGCTGCGCGGGGTCGATCGCGAGCCGCGCACCATCGTCGACATCAAAAAGCTGGCGGAAACCAATCGCGTGCAGATCGGCGCGTCGGAGGTGTTCATCGGCGCTGCGGTGCCGAGCGCCGTGCTCAACGAGAACGCCGAACTGGCGGCGCTGCTGCCGGGGCTGGTGGAAGCCGCCGATCTGATCGGCTCGACCCAGATTCAGGGTCGGGCTTCCCTCGGCGGCAACCTGTGCAACGCGTCTCCCGCTGGCGACACCATCCCGGCGATGATCGCGGTGGCTGCCGTGTGCGTGATTGCCGGCCGCAGCGGGACCCGGGAAATGCCCGTCGAGGATTTCTGCACCGGCGTCGGCAGCAACGCGCTGGAAGCGGGCGAGTTCCTCCTGGGGCTGAAGATCAAGACGCCTGCGGCGCGCAGCGCGGACGCGTACCTGCGCTTCATCCCGCGCACGGAAATGGACATCGCGGTGGCCGGCTGCGGCGTCAGCGTGACCCTGGATGGATCCGGCACCTGCACCGCCGCGCGGGTCGGGATCGGCGCGGTGGCGCCGCGGCCGTTGCTGGTCGCCGACGCCGCCACCGCCCTCGTCGGGTCCAGGCTCGACGAAGCGGCGCTCGCCGCCGCCGGCGCGGCGTGCTCCAGGGCGGCATCGCCCATCAGCGACAAGCGCGGCACCGAAGACTACCGGCGCAAGGTGGTGGCGGTGCTGTGCCGGCGCGCCGCCGCCGCGGCCCGGGACCGGGCGCTGGCGAGATGACAGGATCACCGAAGAGGTTAGCTGCATGAGCAAGGTACAAGTCTCCACCTCCATCAACGGCGAAGAGGTGGATTTTCTCTGCGAACCCCAGCAGACCCTGCTGGACGTGCTGCGCGAGACGCTGTCGCGCACCGGAACGAAGGAAGGCTGCGGCACCGGTGACTGTGGTGCCTGCAGCGTGCTGGTGGATGGTCGCCTGGTGTGTTCCTGTCTGGTACTCGGCGTCGAGGCCCAGGGCCACGAGATCACCACCATCGAAGGCATCGCCACCGACGAGGGGCTGCATCCGATCCAGCAGAAGTTCCTCGAGCATGCGGCTCTGCAGTGCGGCATCTGCACGCCGGGCCTGATCATCGCGACCAAGTCGCTGCTCGACCGGGATCCGAATCCGGATGAGACCACCATCCGTTACTGGCTGGCGGGAAACCTGTGCCGCTGTACCGGGTACGACAAGATCGTCCGTGCGGTACAGGACGCAGCGAAGGAACTGGCTCACCCGGCGTAACGGCGGGCGCGGGCAGCGACGCCTGAATGCAGATCTGAAAGACATTAGTGAGGCTCGAGAAAAATGGCAGAAGCTGTTGATTTTAAAGTAATTGGTACTTCGCCGGTTCGACCCGACGGGGTCGACAAGGTCACCGGCCGCGCGCAGTACGGCGCCGACCTGAACCTGCCCAATCAGATCTACGGCAAGGTGCTGCGCAGCCCCCACGCCCACGCCCGGATCAAGCGCATCGATACCAGCCGCGCCGAGGCCATGCCCGGCGTCTATGCGGTGATCTGCGGCAGGGACTTTCCCCAGGCCGCCCACGGCGAGATCGGCGGTGAGAGCGGCGGCGACGTTTCCGACCTGGCCAAGAACATCATGGCCCGGGACAAGGTGCTGTATCACGGTCACGCGGTGGCGGCGGTCTCGGCGCGCTCACTGCGCATCGCCGACGAGGCGCTGGCGGCCATCGAGGTGGAATACGAGGTGCTGGAGCCGGTGCTCGACATCGATGCCGCCATGGCCCCCGATGCCCCGCTGCTGGACGAGAACTGCTTCACCAAGAACCTGCCCGAGAAGCCCGACAAGCCGAGCAACATCGCCGCCGTCATGCAGCTCGCCCGGGGCGACGTGGACCAGGGTTTCGAACAGGCCGACGTGATCGTCGAAGGCGAGTACCGGATTCCCATGGCCCACCAGGGCTACATCGAACCCCATGCCTGTGTCGCCAACACCAACGAAGCGGGTCAGTCCACCGTGTGGTGCTGCACCCAGGGCCACTTCGAATTCCGCGCCATGACGGCCAAGGTGCTGAACATGAACGTGGCGGACCTCAAATTCATCGCCTCCGAGATCGGCGGCGGCTTCGGCGGCAAGACCGTGGTGTACCTGGAACCGCTGGCGGTGATGCTGTCGCGCAAGGCGCGCCGGCCGGTGAAGATGATGATGAGCCGCGAGGACGTGTTCCGCGCTACCGGTCCGACCTCCGGAACCCACATCAAGGTGAAGGTGGGCGCCAAGAGGGATGGCACCATTACCGCGGCGACGGCCTGGATGGCCTATGAAGCGGGCGCATACGCCGGCGCGCCCATGGGCCCCGGTGCCATGGCGATCTTCGCCCCGTACGACCTCGAGAACTTCAAGGTCGAGGCGTACGACGTGCTGGTGAACAAGCCCAAGGTCGCCGCATACCGCGCGCCCGGCGCGCCGCAGTCGATGCACGCCATGGAGTCGGCGCTGGACGAACTGGCCCGCAAGCTGAACATGGACCCCATCGACCTGCGCATGAAGAACGCGGCGGAGGAGGGCACTCAGGCGCCCTACGGACCGAAATTTCCGGCGATCGGCCTGAAGAAATGTCTCGAGGCAGCCAAGGCCCATCCTGCCTACTCCCGGCCGTTGCCGGAGGGGGCGGGCCGCGGTGTCGCGGTCGGCTTCTGGTTCAACGTCGGCATGCAGTCCAGCGCCGAGGTGCACATCAACGAGAACGGTACGGTGACCGTGGTGGAAGGCAATCCGGACATCGGTGGCTCCCGGGCCAGCATGTGTCTGATGGCGGCCGAGACCCTCGGAGTGCCCTACGAGCAGGTGCGCGCCCTCATCGGCGACACCGAGAGCACCGGCTTCTCCAACGTGACCGGCGGCAGCCGCACCACGTTCGCCACCGGCATGGCCGTGGTGCGGGCCTGTGAGGACATCATTGCCCAGTGCCGGGCGCGTGCCGCGGCGACCTGGGGCGTGGAAGAGGACCAGGTGCTGTGGGAGGACGGCCAGGCCACGCCGGCGCCTGGCGTCAACGCCGACATCAAACCGCTGTCCCTCGCCGACATCGCCGCCAACGCCGCCAAGACGGGCGGGCCGCTGCTGGGCCGGGCGTCGCTCAACGCCCAGGGTGCAGGCGCGTCGTTTTCGGTGAACATCGCCGATCTGCAGGTCGACCGGGAAACGGGCAAGGTCGACGTGCTGGCGTTCACGGCGATTCAGGACGCCGGCCGCGCGATCCACAAGGCCTATGTGGAAGGCCAGCTGCAGGGCGGCGCCGCTCAGGGTCTGGGCTGGGCGCTGAACGAGGAGTACATCTACGATGCCGAAGGCGTCATGGAGAATGCCGGCTTCCTCGACTACCGCATTCCGGTCGCCTCGGACCTGCCGATGATCGACACTCAGATCATCGAGGTACCGAACCCGAGCCATCCGTACGGGGTGCGCGGCGTTGGCGAAACGCCGATCGTGGCGCCGCTGGCCGCGGCGGCCAACGCCGTGCGTTCCGCTACCGGCGTGCGTATCCCCGATCTTCCGATGTCGCCACCGCGCATCCTTGCGGCCCTCGAAGCCGCCGGGGTCTGAGTTCCGCGTCGATGGCGCGGGTAGTGTTCCCGAATCACCTCCTCACGTTCACCGGCGGTGAGCGTGAGGTGGAGATCGCCGCGGGGAATTTCCGGCAGCTCCTGGAAGCGCTGGAAACGCGGTTTCCGGGCTGCCGCGAAGCGCTCGGCAAAGCGGCCGTCGCCATCGACGGCCAGATCTACCAGGACGCCTTTCTCGAGCCGATCGAGCCTGCTAGCGAAGTGTTCTTCATGCAGCGCATTGAGGGCGGCTGAACTGCCGGCGAAGCCGGCAGTTCAGCTTGGAAGTTCGCCAGGAGCGAACTTCGGCTGAATGCACTTGCGGACGGATAAAGAGCCGGCGAAGCCGGCAGTTCAGCCGCCGGGCATTCGCGCGGATGTCGGTCAGGGGATTGCCCTCGACGATCAGCAGATCCGCGAGCTTGCCCGACTCGACGCTGCCGAGATCCTGGTCCATGCTCAGGTAACGGGCGGGATTGATGGTGGCGGTGGCAAGCGCCTGGATCGGCGTCATGCCCCCATCACGAATCCCCACATCTCCCAGTGCGCGGCCAGACCTTCGCGCCGGCCGTGGGCGCAGGATCAGGGCAGATTCAGGCCCGTTGCCTCGGCGAGTTCGGCGATGGCCTGATCCTCGTCGAGGACCTTGATGGTGTGCATGCCGAGCGCCTTCGCCGGTTTCAGGTTGACGCCGAGGTCGTCCAGAAAGATCGTTCGCGGCGCGCTGACGCCGAGCCTTTCGCAGGCCAGGTGGTAGATGCGCGGATCCGGTTTACGGATGCCCTCGATACTCGATTCCACCACCACGTCGAACAGCGCCATGACGTTGGCGATGCCGCTGGCGCGCTCGCTCGAGCTGGCCATTCCGGGACCCTGACCGCTCTTCACGTTGTTGGTGATGCAGCCGACCCGGAAGTGCGCCTTGCAGTGTTCGAGCACTGCCACCATGCGCGGCCGCAGGTCGCCGGACAGCAGGCCTATGACGTCGCGACCGGGGATCACGTGGCCCAGGGCGCCGGCTTCCGCCGCGAACTGCCGGTCGAACTCGTCCAGATCGATGCGGCTCGATTCGAATCTGGCCCAGGCGTTGTCCTCGGGCTTGGTTGCGTTGATGGTCCGGATCACGTCCTTCGGCAGTCCGCGTTCCGCTTCGTAGCGGTTGAAGGCTTCGAACGGGCTGGTGGTCAGCACGCCGCCGAAATCCCAGAGAATGGCGTCGATGGTCATGGAACACTCGCAGGCTTGTCAGAAAACGAAATAGCCACCGTCGATGAGAAACGTCTCGGCGGTGTGGTAGGCGCTGGCGTCGCTCATGATGTAGACGGCAATGCCGGCAAAATCCGCCGGGTCCCCCCAGCGCCGCATGGGAATCCGTTTCATCACGTTGTCGACAAATTTCGGGTTGTCGAACGCGCCTTCGGTCATGGCGGTCTCGATCCAGCCCGGCAGAATGGTGTGAGCGGTCACGCCGTAGCGCGCGTACTCCACGGCGAGTGCCTTGATCATGGCGACCAGCCCGCCTTTGGTGGCGGCGTAGTGCTCGCCGCGGGCCTGTCCGGAGACTGCCGCCAGGCTGCTGGTACCGATCAGACGGCCGCCCGGGTCGCCGGCTTCCGCGCGTTCGCGCATGTGCCGGGCGGCATGCTTGAAGGTGTAGAACACACCGTCGAGGTTCACGGCCAGAATCCGTCGCCACTCGGCGTCGTCCATGTCGTCGAAGCGGGTGCTGCGCCCGCCGATGCCGGCGTTGGCGAAGCAGCCGTCGATGCGGCCGTGAAAGGCCAGGGTTTCCTCGAAGCAGCGGGCGACCTCGGCTTCGTCGGCGACGTCGCAGCGCAGCGCACTGACGCGGGTTCCGTGGGCTTCGATCCGGGCCAGGGCCGCATCGTTCTTGTCGGGATTGGTTCCCCAGATGCTCACTTCGGCACCGGCCCGGGCCAGGCCGTCGGCCATGCCGAGACCGATGCCGCCATTGCCACCGGTAATGACGGCGACTTTGCCGGAGAGGTCGAAGGGTCCGAAAGCCATGGTTGGCGGCATCCTCGCTGGTTCAGCCCGGCAGTTTACCGCCCGGGCGACCCGGGAGGCGAATTCTGCTAGGTTCTGCGCTGCATCAGCCAATCGCGTGAGGAGACACGATGGATCTCGATGGGGGAGTAGCGATCGTCACCGGTTCGTCGTCCGGCGTGGGTGCGGCCACGGCGCGTCAGCTTGCGGAAAAGGGCTGCCACGTCGTCATCAACTACGCGCACAACGAAGCTGGGGCGCGGGAGACACAGCAGGCCTGTGAGGCGTTCGGGGTGGAAACGCTGGTTCTTCAGGCCGACGTATCCAGCGACGCCGACTGCCGTCGCATGGCCGCAGCCGCGGACGAGAAGTGGGGGCGCATCGACGCCCTGGTGAACAACGCCGGCACCACGAAATTCTGCGCCCATAGCGATCTCGACGGGCTCAGCGCCGAAGACTTCCAGCACATCTACGGCGTCAATACGGTGGGTGCTTACCAGATGGTCCGGGCGGTGGCTGCGGCGATGCGTCGCGGCGGACGCGGCAGCATCGTCAACGTGGCGTCGATTGCCGGAGTGATGGGTGTGGGCAGTTCCATCGCCTACGCCGCGTCAAAGGGCGCGATGATCACCCTCGGGTTATCCCTGGCCCGGGTGCTCGGTCCGGAAATCCGTCTCAATACCGTCTGTCCGGGTTTCATTCAGGGTGACTGGCTGGAGGCGGGGATGGGCGGCGAGACCTACGCGCGGACCAAGGCCTACCTGGAGGAAAATACGCCGCTCAAGTTGACCAGCACGCCGGACACCGTGGCCGAGGTGATCGTGTACTTTCTGACCGGTGCCGAAACGGTGACCGGGGAAACGCTGCTGCTCGACGGCGGTCACCACCTCACCCAGATGCCGCTGGCGCGTCGCTGACGCACTTGGTTGACGCTCTCGGCTTACGCGCGTCGCGGACGCGCGTAGCGGACGCGCGTAGCCGACGGCATTTCGGGCGCCTCAGACTGACGCTTTGCGTGCCAGCTTTTCGTGGCGAACGTCCTGGCCGCGTACCAGGTACACCACGTACTCGCTGATGTTCTTCGCATGGTCGCCGATACGCTCCAGAGACCGGGCCGCCCAGATCACGTTCATGGCCCGGTCGATACCGTCGGTATCCTGGCGCATGGTGGAGCCGCGCTCGCGGACGATGGCGTTGTAGCCCTCGTCGATTTCCTCGTCCGCGGCGATGGCCTGGAGCGCGCCGTCGACGTCGAGACGCGCGAATGCATCCAGACTTCTCGAGACGATGTCTTCCGCCTTGGTCGAGAGCTGGCGGAAATCGCTGTACTGATCGGCCGGGTACTCCATGCCTGACAGGGCCTTTGCCATTTTGGCGATCCGCCCGGCTTCGTCGCCAATGCGTTCCATGTCCGTGCTGGCTTTCATGATGCTGATCAGCGTGCGCAGATCCGAGGCGGCCGGCTGACGCCGGGCGATGATGTGGATGCAGCGTTCGTCGATGTCGACTTCGAACTGATTGATGCGCGCGTCGTTCTCGCGCACGCGACTTGCGAGTTCGTGGTCCTGGTTGATGAGCGACAGACTGGCTTCGTGGAGCTGCTGCTCCACCAGGCCGCCCATTTCCATCAGCAGATTGCGGGCTGCGTCGAGCTCAGCGTCGTACTGCTCGGATATGTGCGGATTGTTCATGACGGGTACCTCGGGTCATCTATTCGACATCCGTAGCTCTTTCTTATCCGTAGCGGCCGGTTATGTAGTCTTCGGTCTTCTTCTGCTTTGGATTGGTGAACACGTCGTCGGTTCTGTTGAACTCTATCAGTTCCCCCAGGTACAGAAAGGCAGTGTAGTCGGAAACCCTCGCAGCTTGCTGCATGTTGTGGGTCACGATGACAATAGTATAGTCAGATTTCAATTGGTGAATCAGCTCCTCGATCTTCAGCGTGGAGATCGGGTCGAGGGCGGATGCCGGCTCGTCGAGCAGCAGCACCGAGGGCTGGATCGCCACCGCGCGGGCGATCACGAGCCGCTGCTGCTGGCCGCCCGAGAGGCCGAGTGCCGATTCCTTGAGTCGATCCTTCACCTCGTCCCAGAGTGCTGCGCTGCGCAGCGCCCATTCCACCCGTTCGTCCATTTCCGACTTCGGCATCTTGCCGGCGAGGCGCATGCCGTAGGCGACGTTCTCGTAGATCGACTTGGGAAACGGGTTGGGTCTCTGGAACACCATGCCGACCCGACGTCGCAGCTGGGCGACGTCGACGTCTTTGGCGTTGATGTTCTGGCCCTCGAGACTGATCGAGCCGGTCGTCCGAACGTTGTCGATCAGATCGTTCATGCGATTGAAGCAGCGCAGCAGGGTCGACTTGCCGCAGCCGGACGGACCGATGAACGCGGTGGCCTGGCGCTTCGGAATGGACAGGCTGATGTCGTTCAGCGCCTGGGTCTCGCCGTAGAACAGGCACAGATCGTCGACGACGATGCTGGCGTCGCCGGCGCCGCCGGTCGCGGTGAATCCGGTGGAACCTGTGGGGGCCACGTGATCTGCAGACATCGATGATCCGGTTTGGTTGTTCATGTGTGGTAGTTCATGGATGCGTCATTCCACCGTGCCTGCCGCGATCAGCCTTCGACGCCACGATACCGGTTCTCGAGCCGGTTGCGCAGCATGATCGCCGTCAGATTGAGGAAAATGATGAGTATGACCAGCAGCAGAGCCGTCGCGTACACCAGCGGCCGCGCCGCCTCGACGTTGGGGCTCTGAAAGCCGACGTCGTAGATGTGAAAACCCAGATGCATGAATTTGCGCTCCAGGTGCAGGTACGGGAAATTGCCGTCCAGCGGCAGCGCCGGTGCCAGCTTGACCACGCCGACCAGCATCAGCGGCGCCACCTCTCCCGCTGCCCGGGCGACGGCGAGAATCACGCCGGTCAGAATCGATGGGCTTGCCACCGGCAACACCACCTTGAACAGGGTTTCCGCCTTCGTGGCGCCGAGCGCCAGACTGCCTTCGCGCAGCGAGCGGGGAATCCGGGTCAGGCCTTCCTCTGTGGAAACGATCACCACCGGCACCGTCAGCAGGGCCAGGGTCAGCGAGGCCCACAGCAGGCCGGGGGTGCCGAAGGTGGGCGAAGGCAGCGCCTCCGGGAAGAACAGAGCGTCGAGGCTGCCGCCGAGGAAGTAGACGAAAAAGCCGAGCCCGAACACACCGTAGACGATGGATGGAACTCCGGCGAGGTTGTTCACGGCGATACGGATCAGCCGGACGAACGGGCCCTGGTGTGCGTACTCACGCAGGTACACCGCGGCGACCACGCCGAACGGGGTCACCAGCAGACTCATCAGCAGCACCATCATCACCGTGCCGAAGATAGCCGGAAAGATGCCGCCTTCCGTGTTGGCTTCGCGCGGGTCGTCGGTGAGGAAATGGCCCAGGCTCTGAGCGTAGTGGCCGAGCTTGTCGATCCAGCTCATGCGGTTCGGTTGCCACGCGCGCATGACCTGGGAGAGGTTGACGTCGATGCTCTGACCGCCGGCGGTCGTCAGCGTCAGCGCGTCCCGGCGCAGCTCTTCACGCATCGCCCGCAACGCGGCCTCGGCGACCTCGTAGTCGGCGAGCAGACGCTGTTCCCGGACATCGAGCTCGGCATTCGCGGCGGCCACGGCGTCGCTGGATTTCTCGCCGAGCTCGAGACTACGGCGTTCCAGGCGCAGCTGTTCGAGCTGATAGTTGATCGAGAACAGGCGCCCCTGCTCGAGTTCCTCCGTCTCTTCGCGAAGCCGGTCGACCCGGTCGAGGCGGTCACGAAGGTCTGCCCAGGCGGCGGCGCCTTCGCTGACGATGTTGGCGCCCTCGCGCACGTTCTCGAGGTAGCCGTAGGCGTTGCCCCATTCCAGCCGTTCCAGCACCACCACGTCCGGCGGGTAGTCGATGGTGTCGATGCGGTGGGCGACGAGCCAGCGGAAGTCCGGCGCCGCGACCCGACGGTTGCCGGTCTTGATGAGCCAGCGCTCGATCTGAACCATGCCCTCGGGCACCGCGTCGGGTCGGCTGCCGGCGGATTCCAGATACTGGCCGATGGGGAGCAGCTCGGAGTCGGCCACCTCGCCGAGCACCACCTGCTGCTCGCCGCCGCTGTCCTGGTAGCCTATCAGGGCCACCGATGCCGGCCAGAAGTGGGCGAAACCGCGCCAGCCGATGAGCAGCAGAATGCCGACCACGGCGGCGATGCTGATGCCCACAGCGGCGGCGTTCATCCAGATCCACGGTTCCCCGGAGCGGAACCACGTGCGCAGGTTGGCGTTTCGCTGGTGGAGCATGCTCAGAGGTTTCCGTAGCGGGTGCGCAGCCGCTGGCGGACCAGTTCGGCGACGGTGTTGAAGACGAAGGTGAGCAGGAACAGCACCATGGCCGCCAGGAACAGGATGCGGTAGTGGGTGCTTCCCACCTCGGATTCCGGAAGCTCCACGGCGATGTTGGCGGCGAACGTTCGCATCCCCTCGAAGATGTTCATGTCCATCACCGGGGTGTTCCCGGTCGCCATGAGCACGATCATGGTTTCCCCCACGGCGCGGCCCAGGCCGATCATCACCGCAGAGAAAATTCCCGGGCTGGCGGTCAGAATCACCACGCGCATCAGGGTCTGCCACGGCGTCGCGCCGAGCGCGAGAGATCCGTTGATGAGGTGGGTGGGCACGCCGTAGATCGCGTCTTCGGCGATCGAGAAGATCGTCGGAATCACGGCCAGCCCCATGGCCAGCCCGACCACCAGGGCATTGCGCTGGTCGTAGTTGAGGCCCAGGTTCTCGAGGATCCAGGCCTGCGCGTTGCCGCCGAACAGACTGAGTTCGATCCACGGTCCCAGGGCAAAGGCGAGCCACACGGTACCGATGAGCACCGGCAGTACCAGCAGCCCGTACCAGCCGCCGAACGGTCGCGTCAGGCGTTCGGGCAGACGGCTCCACAGCCAGGCGGTAAGCAGCGTGCCGGCCGGCATGACCAGCAGAATCGCCATCACCGCCGTCAGGTTCGCTTCGATGAGTGGCGCCAGCCACAGGCCGGCGAGGAAGCCGAGGATCACCGTCGGCAGGGCCGCCATGATCTCGATGCCGGGTTTGACGATGCGACGCATCGCCGGCGCCATGAAGTAGGCGGTATAGAGCGCCCCCATGATGGCGACCGGCACGGCCACCACCATGGCGTAGAAGGCACCTTTGAGGGTGCCGAACAGCAGTGGCGTCAGCGAGAATTTGGGTTCGAAGTCGTTGTCTGCAGACGACGACTGCCAGCTGTAGATGGGTTCCTCGTAACCTTCGTACCAGATCTTCGACCACAGGGTCGAGAAGGATATCTCCGGATGCTCGTTCTTCAGGTGGTAGCCCTGCACCGTGCCGTCCGGCGATGCGGTCAGGAGCAGATCTGAGCGCGGCGTGATGCTGGCTGCGGCGACCTCAGCGGGCAGCAGATCGTGCCGCGCCAGGTCCCTGGCAGACGTCGTGTAGAACAGGTGCAGGCGATCCTGCGCGTCGATGGCGGCGAAGCCCTTGCGGCGAGGTTCCGGAATGATCCGGCGCGCCGGCGCACCGAGGTCGAAATGACGGACCTGCTCCAGGCTCTGGCCGAACTCGCCGCGGATCATGAACCACTGGCTGATCCGGCCCTGCTGATCGGCCACCAGCAGCGAGTAGCGCCCAAGCAGCGGTGCAACGTCGCTGATCCGGGAGTCTTCGGCCGCGATGCGGCCGACGTAGAGCTCGGCCGGGGCCGTCGGCCGGGTGAGATCCACCACCTCGACGGCGCCCGCGTGGCTCACAAGGTACACCCAGCGGCCGCGCGGTCCGAAATACAGGCGGTCGTAGGCGCGTCGCAGCTGGTACTGGCCCCGCTGCGGGAACTCCAGCTCGAATCCCGGCTCCGCGTCGCGATAGCGCCGCACGCTGAGCTGACGCCCGTTGACCGTCGCTATCAGTACTTCGAAGTTGCCGTAGTGAACGTCGAACGCGTCAACCGCGCCGACGTCGAGCCAGGCGTCTTCGAACACGAAATCGAGCTTCGGGGTGATGGTTCGATTCTCGCCGGCGAAGGAAATCGGGTAGGTCGCCTGAATGAAACTCATGGCCCCGTCCGCGTCGAGAATGGCGTACATTCCGGTCTGGTCGGCCAGCGGCTGGACGGCGGTCAGCTCGCGCCCGAGGTCCACGCGGTCGCGCACCCGGCCGCCGTCGATTTCGAAGAAGGTGGCCGTGCCGGAGGCCGCCACGCGCACGGCGATTTCTTCGCTGTCGTTGGCTTCCACCAGCAGAGGTTCGGCGGGGTCGAGCACGTAGCGCTCGCCGGTTTCCACCTCGGCGCCGGCGAATATCGGAGCGACCACCCAGAGCAGATAAAAGAAGATCAGGGCGATCGCGGCGATTACCGCGGCGCCGCCCAACGCCACGACCCGGGCGGTGATGGCGTTCACCAGCCGTCTGCTTCGGGGCAGTTTCGACAGCCCGGCTTCACCGGCCATGGGGGGCTCCTGCGGTGCGATTCACGATGGCTACTGGATTTTTCGCAGTTCGCGGGCGACCAGCCGCGGGGAAAGCGGGATGTAGCCGTCCTTGCTCACGACATCCTGGCCGGACCGGGAGAGTACCAGCTTGAGGAACTCCTGCTCCAGCGGCGGCAGGGGCGTGTCGGGACGCTTGTTCACGTACACGTACAGATAGCGCGACAGCGGATAGTCGCCGGACAGCGCGTTGTCGGCCGTCGCGCTGACCGCAACAGCACCCTCGTACTCGGCCAGCGGTACTGCTCGCACCCCGGAAGTCACGTAGCCGATACCGGAGTAGCCGATGCCGTTGAGAGACGACGAGACTGCCTGAACCACCGACGCCGAGCCGGGCTGCTCGTTGACCGTGTTCTTGAAGTCGCCGGAACAGAGGGCGACCTGCTTGAAGTAGCCGTAGGTACCGGAGACGGAGTTACGTCCGTAGAGCTGGATCGGCCGATCCGCCCAGCTTCCTTCCAGGCCCAGTGCGCCCCAGCGATTGACGTCGCTCTCGCCGCCACAGCGGCGTGTGACCGAGAACGCCGAGTCCACCTGCGGAATGGTCAGGGACTCGATGGGGTTGTCCTTGTGCACGTACACGGCGAGTGCGTCGATGGCGACCCGCATGGCGGTCGGCTTGTAGCCGTAGCGGGCTTCGAAGGCTTCGATTTCCTTGTCCTTCATCGCCCGGCTCATGGGGCCGAAGCTGGCGGTGCCTTCGGTGAGGGCCGGGGGCGCCGTCGACGACCCGGCGGCCTGGACCTGAATGGTGACGTTGGGGTACTCGCGCTTGAACTCCTCGGTCCACAGCGTCATCAGGTTGGCGAGGGTGTCGGAGCCGATGCTCGACAGCGTGCCCGAGACGCCGCTCACGCGCTGGTACTCGGGTAGTGCGTCGCCGGCCGATTCCTCGGCGCCGCGAGCGGCGCCGGATACGCTCAGACAGAGAATTGCCAGCGTCCACGACAGGCCCTGGCTGATCCGTCCCGAGCCCGTGGAGCTGTGGTGTGGTTGTTTCATCATGACGCTTCCTGTTGTTGAGTCGATGGGATCCTGAGCTGTGTGGCGGGAAAGTCGCAGAAGAACGTGCTGCCCTTGCCGAGTTCGCTGCGCACGCGAAGGGCGCTGCGGTGGCGTTTCAGCACGTGCTTGACGATCGCGAGACCGAGGCCGGTGCCGCCGCGAACCCTGGATTTGGCGAGGTCCACCCGGAAGAAGCGCTCGGTGATTCGCTGCAGGTGTTCCGGGGCGATGCCGATACCCTGGTCGGCAACCGCGAGTCGCGCACCATCGCCTTGACGTTTCCAGGAGATCCGGATGGGACCTCCGTCGGGGCTGTACCTGACGGCGTTGGTAACCATGTTCAGCGTGGTGCTGTAGATCTCGCTCTCGACGCCCAGCAGCTTCACGGTCCGGTCCGCGTCGACCTCGAATGAGTGTTTTCCTTCGCTCAGCACGCGGGCCTCGGACACACAGCTGCGGATCACGGCGGCCACGTCGATGGGGTCGAGCTCGTCGTCCGCCGGCTGCGGGCTCGCCTCCAGCCGCGACAGCAGAAGCAGGTCGTCGACCAGGGCCCGCATCCGTGCGGTGGGGGATTCGAGTTTCTTCAGCAGCTCGCGGATCGTGTCGGCGTCGAGATCCTCGCTCGACATGGTTTCCAGGTAGCCGACCACGACGGTGAGCGGCGTGCGCAGTTCGTGGGACACGTTGGCGACGAAGTCCTGGCGCATGGTCAGCAGCCGGTTGAGCTGGGTGACGTCACGAACCAGCATCAGGGCATAGTCCTGATCGATGGGAATGCGACGCGCCTCGAGACGCAGGTCGTCGTCGAACGGTGAGGCGAACTCCACCAGGCCGTCCTGGCGTTTGCCCCTGATCAGGGCGACGAACTCCGGCTGGCGGACCAGGGCAGCCAGGTTTTCGCCGCGGTCCGAGGGCTTCAGATGCAGCCGCTGTTGGGCGGCCGGGTTGAAGTTCTCGATGTCGCCGTTGCGGTCGATCACCACGGCCGCGTCGGGCAGGGCGTTGATGATCACCCTCAGGCTGCGGAAGCGCTGCAGCGTACGCCGAGTGCGCAGTCGTGACTGACGCAGCAAGCGATGCAGGCGCCAGGACAGCAGCTGCCAGCTCTCCAGGGAGTTTGCCGGTCGCGTCAGGGGGCGCTGCGACCACCGTACCAGGGCCCGCAGCTCCAGGTACTGCAGCGCGAGCCACGTGCACAGCGCAATCAGCAGCGCCAGGGCCCAGGAGCCGGTAAGGGCGCCCATCAGAAATGCGGCGCCGAGCAGACCGACGCCGATGAGCCATTCCTGAAACGATGGGTTCATCGATCATTCGGCCTGCAGATAGCGGTAGCCCACGCCTCGGACCGTCTGCACGAGATGCTGCAGGCCGAATGGCTTGAGCGCTTTGCGAAGCCGCAGGATGTGCACGTCGACGGTGCGTTCCTCGACGTAGACGCTTCGGCCCCAGACCCGATCGAGCAGCTGCGAGCGGTCGAAGGCCCGGCCCGGATTCATCATGAAGTGTTCGAGCAGGCGGAACTCCGTGGGGCCGAGGCGCACGGGTCTGCCGCTCACCGACAGCTCGTGGGCGCTGAGGTCGAGCTGCAGCGGACCGTGTTCGATGACGCCGGATTCCGGTGTCCCGGTGCGGCGCAGCAGGGCCTTGACCCGGGCGATGAGCTCCCGGGGTGAAAACGGTTTGGTGACGTAGTCGTCGACGCCGGAATCGAAGCTCTTGAGCTTGTCGGTCTCCTCGCCCTTGGCGGTGAGCATGATGATCGGGATCTCGCTGGTATGGTCGTCGCGGCGTATCCGACGCGCGAATTCTACGCCGCTCATACCGGGCAGCATCCAGTCGACGATCAGCAGGCTCGGCAGCACCCCTTCCAGACGGTTGGCGGCGTCCTCCGCGGTCGCCGATTCCCACACCTGGAAACCGGCGCGGCCGAGGGAGAAGCTCAGCATGTCGCGGATCTCGGGTTCGTCCTCGATCAGCAGGATGGTGTTTGCGGTCATGGCGGCGGTCCGGTGCGCTGTTGCATCGGTGGCATTAGATCGCAGGAGTCTGACGGTTTCATGAACTTGCAGGGTGGTCACATGATGGACCGGGCCCGTCAGAACGCCACCTGGATCCGGGCTGAGATCGCCAGGCTGTCGTCCGGCTGGCCGGGCGCCACCAGCGCTCGGGTGGTCAGGCGGCTGACGTCCAGCATCAGCTTGACGTTGCGGTTGGGGTAGACATTGGCGCCAATAATGTAGGCCCGACCAACCTGGTCGACCGCCTGATCGGGGTCGAACTCGATCCGCTCGACCTTGGCTACCAGTTCGATCGCCGTGCTTCCCGGCGCCGGCGTGATCATGCCCGGCACCCCGTCGGTCGTCTTGTAGCCGCGGCTTTCGCCGGTGATGGTCCAGGCCGCCTGCAGGTAATAGCTGCGCACTTCGGCGTCGGGGCTGTTGCCGGGCCCGGTCATGTCGCGCCAGAAGTGCTCGGCCTGGAAGGAGAACGGACCGTCGAGGTACAGCGCCTCGAGTCCATACTGACGGTCGCGGCGGGTGGCCAGGCTGGCCGACGGGATCCGGTCCGCAGTCTCCGCGATGCGGATGGCGAATCCGCGCAGCGTCTCGGTCTCGTCGAGGTTGCGGTCGGTCGCCGCCGCGCCCACGTGGAGAATCCGCTCGCCCTCCCCCAGCAGGTTGCCGAAGACGCGCCCGGTGTAGGCCAGGCGGTCGCTGCCGTCTCGAGTCGTCGGGTTGTCGCCGGGGTTGACGACGGCGGCCGACCAGCCCACCGGGCCGACGAAGCCGTCGAGCTGCAGGCCGTAGTGCGTCTGGCTGTCGGCGTCCGTGGCATCGCTGAAGAAGTTGCGGCGCAGCGTCGAGATCGCCTTCGAGCTCTCCAGTTCTTCGAGTCCAAACGGCTCCTTGGTGCGGCCGAAGTAAATGTTGGCCACGTCCCAGCCGGTGTAGCGCAGTCCTGCCGCGTGCACCTCGGCTTCATTGGTGTCGTCTAGATAGTTGACTTCAAACACCCAGTCGAAGTCGCCGGGGAGATCGCCCGCAAGCTCGATCCGCGCGCGGCGCAGCTGGCTGTTGAAGCGCCGGTCGCCGTCGCCGCTGGGGTTCATGGCGTCGTCGAAGCTGTCCAGGTCCCACATCAGGCGGCCGCCGAGATCGACGCTGTAATCGCCGACGCTGGCGGAGGCGGCGTGGCTGGACATCGCCGGAAGCGCAAAAGTGCTGCAGATGCAGTATACGAGCAGGCATTGGCTTCTGGTCACGGTCTCTCCCTCAATGCTGAAACGATGCTGAAACCCAGGATAGGCAGGCTGCGATCTGCGACGCGGCGCATTCTCGGCGTGGATTGTTACAGCTTGATGACATTGTGACTGTCCGGGCTATCGCGTATGACGGTCGCTCGAGCCGCCGGCCGGGACCGATTCATGTCCGGCTGGATATGTGCACGGCAGTTGCGCGAAGCTTGGCAGCTCTCCGGCCCGGCGACACCGGCCATATCAGCAGCTACATCAGGAGGCAGACGACCATGGGGGATCGAATCGAGATCGAGTCAGCAGACGGTTTCCGGCTCGGCGCCTATCACGCCGCTCCGGCCGGCGCGGCGAAGGGTGCCGTCGTGGTGATCCAGGAGATCTTCGGAGTCAACGACCATATCCGTCAGGTGGTCGACGGATACGCCCGGGAAGGGTACGTGGCCATTGCCCCGCAGATTTTCGACCGGGTGGAACGCGACGTCGAGCTCGGCTACCAGGAAGCGGACCTGACGCGCGGCGTCGCCATCGCCTTCGAGCAGCTCGACCACGCGCTGGCACTGCAGGATGTGCAGGCGGCCATCGACACGGCGGCCGGCGACGGCAAGGTCGGGGTGGTCGGCTACTGCTTCGGTGGCCTGCTGACCTGGCGCGCGGCATGCGAGGCGCGTGGCGTGACCGCTGCGGTTGCCTACTACGGCGGGGGCATCGCGCGCGAGACGGAACGGCAGGCGCGTTGCCCGGTGATGATGCATTTCGGCGAGAAGGACGCACACATCTCCCTGGATGACGTGGCGAAGATCCGCAAGGCGCAGCCGGCGGCCCAGGTTTTCGTCTACCCGGCGGACCATGGATTCAACTGCGACCACCGCGCCAGCTTCGACGCGTCGAGCGCCGGGCTGGCGAAACAGCGCACGCTGGCGTTCTTCGCCGAACACCTTCAGTGACCCCGCCAGTGTCCGCGCGCGGGAGGGCAAAGTTGTTGGAGAAACAGCGCGATGCGGCGTCCGCTGGCCATCAAGCTTGACTTCCCGTAGGCGTTTGTTGATCCTTCGCGGAAGGAAAAGGGGCGGGAATTTCGACAGGTACGCTTAGCGGCGTACCCCCCGCGTATTTGGCTGTTTCAGCCTGGCGGACACCCGGGCCGGAGTGGTCGCTTGAACAAGCCTGCTTTCACCAGCACTCAGCATCGGGTCGCCCTGGCCCGTGGGTTGTCGGTCGGTGACGTACAGGTGATCGAGAAAAATCAAACAAACCCGTAGGAAGTCGTATGAACAGACATCTTATCAAAGGGCTTTCGGCGTCACTGCTGCTGGCACTGGGGGTCATCGCAAGTGGTGGCGCCGGCGCAGCGACTCTGAATGACATCTATCAGATCGCCGAACGAATCAACGACCAGGCCAAGCAGTCCCAGGCTAAAATCGATGCCCTCACCGAAGAAACCCGCGCTCTCCTCAGCGAATACAAGACGGTCCTGAAGGAGATCGAGGGCCTGCGGGTTTACAACCGCCAGCTCGAGCGTCAGATCTCCAACCAGGAGACCGAGATGGCGCAGCTGACCCGATCCATCGACGAGGTCACCATCATCGAGCGGCAGATCACGCCGCTGATGCTGCGCATGATCGATGGTCTCGAGCAGTTCGTGCAGCTCGACCTGCCGTTCCTGCGGGACGAGCGCATGAATCGTATCGAGACCCTGCGGGAGATGATGGATCGCGCCGACGTGGCGGTGTCCGAGAAGTTCAGCCAGATCCTCCGCGCCTATCAGATCGAGAACGAGTACGGTCGGACCATGGAAGCCTACGGCGACCAGGTGGCCCTCGAAGGTGCCGAACGCCAGGTCGACGTCCTCAAGGTCGGCCGCATCGCGCTGGTGTTCCAGAGTCCCGACGGCGAGGTGACCGGCTTCTACAACCCGAAGACGTCACAGTGGGAGACGCTGGACGATTCTTACAACACGTCGGTGCGTAACGGCATCCGGATGGCGCGCAAACAGCTGTCCGTCGACATGCTGTCGATGCCGGTATCCGGGCCGGAGGAAGTTCCCGGGCCGAATCGGTCGGCGCAGCTCAACCAGGCGGGTCAGGGTTCGGAGGCCGGAGAATGAAAATGATCAACCTCAAGCACTGTGCTGCCGGCCTGATCGCCGGGATGCTGCTGGCCGCGGCCCCGGTCTGGGCTCAGGAAGCGGAAGCCCCCGCGGCGGCAACGCCCGATGATCTTCAGCTCAACGAGGCGGGTAGCCTCGATGAGCTGCTCGAGAACGTTCAGGAACGCCGCGTGGTCGAGTCGCGCATCCACTCACAGCGTGAGGCGGAGTTCCAGCGCGACAAGGCCCAGCAGCAAAAGATGCTGTCCGATGCCCGGGCCGAGCGCACCCGCGAGGAGCAGCGCTCCGAGCGCCTCGAGACCCAGTTCGAGGAGAACGAGATCCGGATCGGCCAGATGCAGGAACAGCTGGACGCGCGTCTCGGCTCGCTGCGCGAGCTGTTCGGCGTGCTGCAGCAGGTGGCGGGCGATACCCGTGGCCTGTTCGAAGGCTCGATCATTTCGGCGCAGTTTCCGAATCGGGGCGAATGGCTCGAGAATTTCGCTGCCAAGATGGGCACCTCCAGCAATCTCGCCACCATCGACGAGATGGAAACGCTCTGGTACGAACTGCAGCGGGAGATGACGGCTTCAGGAAAGGTCGTTCAGTTTCCGGGAACCGTGATTCTCAACAACGGCGAGCAGCTCGACACGCAGATTACCCGGGTGGGCGCATTCAATCTGATCGCCGACGGCGGTTACGTTCAGTACAACCCTGACAACGGTACCCTGATCGAACTGGCGCGGCAGCCGGCCGGGCGGTTCACGGCGACCGCCGACGACCTGCAGTCGGCGTCTCCGGACGAGATCGTTTCGTTCGCCGTCGACCCGACCCGGGGGTCGCTGCTGAGCCTGTTGATTCAGGCGGCCACGCTCGGCGAGCGGGTCGGCTCGCCCATGGGCGGCATCGGCACCGGCGAGTGCTATCTGCCGTTCTGTGACGGGCAGGGCGGCTACGTCGGCTCGGTGATCATTCTCGGCGGTATCTTCGGCGTGATCCTGGCGGTCTGGAAGCTCATTCAGCTGTCGATCATCGGCGGCAAGGTGGCGGCCCAGAAGAAGACCGACACCCCCGACGAAAGCAATCCGCTGGGCCGTGTGCTCAAGGTCTATCAGGAGAACAAGGACGTCGACGTCGAGACCCTCGAGCTCAAGCTCGGCGAGGCGATTCTCGGTGAGACGCCGAAGATCACCAGCAACATCACGCTGATGCAGGTGATCTCCGTGGTGGCGCCGCTGCTCGGACTGCTCGGCACGGTAATCGGTATGATCCTAACCTTCCAGGCCATCACGCTGTTCGGCACCGGCGATCCGAAGACCATGGCCGGCGGTATCTCCACCGCCCTCATGACCACGGTGCTCGGTCTGTGCGTCGCGATTCCAATGACCCTGCTGCATTCGATCGTCGCTTCGCGGAGCCGGGCGGTGCTGCACGTTCTGGAAGAGCAGAGCGCGGGCATCATCGCGGACCATGCGGAGCGCTCCGGCCAGGCTCTGGGCTGAGCAGGTAGCAGACCACCATGTACGACGCCTACATCAACATCATGGAGTTCATGGACGCGGGCGGCAACGTGCTCTGGCTCATCGCCGCCCTGACGTTCCTCATGTGGACTCTGATCTTCGAGCGGTTCTGGTACTTCCAGTCGGAACACAAGTCGCTGGTGCGCGATTCGACCGAGACGTGGGAGTCGCGCCCCGAGCGCCGTTCCTGGAGCGCCCACCAGATTCGCGAGTCCATCATCTCGGAAGCGTCCGACAAGATTGCCGGGACGCTGCCCCTGATCCTGACCTGTGTGGCATTGTGTCCGCTGCTGGGTCTTCTTGGTACGGTGACCGGCATGATCTCGGTGTTCGACGCCATGGCGACCCAGGGCGGTAATGCCCGTTCCATGGCCGCTGGCGTGTCGATGGCGACGATTCCGACCATGGCCGGGATGATCGCCTCGCTGTCCGGTGTGGTGGGCAGTACCGTGCTGAAACGCAAGATCGATTTCGAAACCGAGCTGTTCCAGGACCACCTGACCATGGATCACTAGTGGTGGACGACTAGTCGTGCATCACTAGTCGTGCACTACCGATCAGTGGGTCGCTAATCGACCGATCGCAGAGGAGTTTCCATGCGCAAAGCTTCGGCCAGAATGGCCCGGACCGACGAAGAATCGGACATCAACCTGACGCCCATGCTGGACGTCGTGTTCATCATGCTGATCTTCTTCATCGTGACCGCCACGTTCATCAAGCAGGCGGGGATCGACGTGTTCCGTCCGGATGCCGAGTCGGCCCAGCAGAAGCCGACGGTCAGCGTGCTGGTGGCGATCGGAGCCAACGGCGACATCTGGATCGACAAGAAACAGGTGGAGGAGTCTGCCGTCCGCGCGCACATCGAGCGCATCCACGCGGAGAACCCGAAGGGCGGGCTGGTGGTCCAAGCAGACAAGGCGGCCAAGTATCAGAAGGTCGCGGCCGTGCTCGGCGCCGCCCGCGCCGCCGGCCTGACCGAGGTGGCGATATCCACCGATGAATGACACGCGTGTAACTGACGCGTGTAACTGACGCGTGTAACCGACGCGTGTAACCGACGCGCCGACGCGTAGAACCGACGAAAAGAGGGCAGCAGCAATGATAATCCGGTACGTATTCGGAGTCGCCCTGGGCGCGGTTGCGACGTTCGCCCTGTTCCTGCTGATGCAGGCGCTGATCAAGAGCGACAAGAGCCCGTTCGACGATGCCGTGCAGGGCAAGATCGTCGACTTCGTCCGCCTCGAGGACGAAAACGAAATCGAAACCAAGGTGCGCAAACCCAAGCCGCCGCCACCGCCCGATGAGCCGCCCCCGGACATGCCGGATCAGACCTTCGATTCCAGCGATGTCAGCATCGGGGTCGACATGGGCGCCGTGAACACCAACGTCGACCTGAACGTGGGTGGCGTCGGCGGATTCAGTTCGGACGGCGAGTACCTGCCCATCGTCAAGGTGGCGCCGGTGTATCCGAGACGGGCCCAGACTCGGGGCATCGAAGGCTACGTGCTGCTGGAGTTCGTGGTCACCAAGACCGGTGCGGTCCGCGACCCCGTGGTGGTCGAGGCGAGCCCGCCAGGCATCTTCGACCGTGCGGCCATGCAGGCGGCGCTCAAGTTCAAATACAAGCCCAAGGTGGTCAACGGCGAACCCATCGATGTTGCCGGGGTGCGCAACCTGATCACCTTCGAGCTCGCGGAATAACGCCAGGGACTGGCACAGCAGGCGCCGGACTCAGGAGCCGGGCACAGAAGCCGGGCAAACAAGCCGGGCAAACAAGCCGGGCAAAGAAACGGGCACAGAAAAAGGGTGGACGAGATGTTGAAGCGAATCATCGGCCTGACCTGCGCGCTGGCGCTGTACCTCGGTGCGCCGCTGCTGCACGAACTCGGTCTCGCCGGCGTGGCAGCCCAGGCGCAGGAAGAACCGGAGGAGCGTGAGACCCGTCGGGTTCCGTCCATGAGCGAGGCGACCTACAAGAAGCTCACCGAAGCCCAGGAAGCCATTGACGCCAAGGATCTGAACACCGCCAAGCAGGTGCTCAACCAGATGCTCGAGCGTCGCGACCGGCTGAACGGCAACGAAGTCGGTCAGGTCTACAACATGCTCGGCTTCGTCTACTTCTCGGATGAGAACTACCCTCAGGCCATCAACGCCTATCGCCAGGTGATCGCCCAGGGCGAGGACATTCCGGCGGGGCTCGAGGTCACCACCCTGTACACCCTGGCCCAGCTCTCGTTCGTCAACGAAGACTACCAGCAGGCGCTGGACTACATGGAAACCTGGATATCCAAGGCGACCAATCCGGGCGCCGAGCCTTACATCTTCATGGGGCAGGTGTACTACCAGATGGAGGACTATCCGGCCGCTACCCGCCAGATCGAGAAGGGTATCGAGGTCGCCCGCGAGCGCGGTGTGCCCCTTAAAGAACAGTGGTGGGCGCTGCTCAACTTTCTCTACTACGAGCAGGAGAACTGGCCGAGAGTCCTGGAGACCCTGGAGATCCTGGTCCGCGACTTCCCGAAGGCCGAGTACTGGCGCCGTCTCGCTGGCATCCACGGCCAGCAGGGCAACGACGAGGAGTCGCTGTGGACCTACGAGGCCGCTGACGTGGCCGGGTTCCTCGAGCGCTCGTCGGACTACACCAACCTGGCCGGTCTGCTGATGCAGGCGGAGGTTCCGTTCCGTGCCGCCCGGGTTCTCGAACGGGGTATCGAAGCGGGCGTCGTCGACCGTACCGACCGTACGCTGCAGAGCCTGGGTCAGGCCTGGCAGCTGTCCCAGGAAGTGGACAAGGCCATACCCGTGTACCTAGAGGCCGCCAAGCTTTCTGACGACGGCGGCATCTACGAACGACTCGCGTCGCTGTATCTGGACAACGATGAGTACGATGATTGCGTTGACGCCGCCAACGGCGCGCTGGACAAGGGCGGCCTGCGCAACGTCCAGAGCATGTACGTGATCCGCGGCATGTGCCAGTACAACATGGACAAGATGACGGATGCGCGGAAGTCCTTCGTCGAGTGCCGCAGCTCGTCGCGGCGCTCGGACGATGATTCCAACCGGCGGATCTGCCAGCAGTGGATCACCCATATCGACCGTGAGGTCGAGCGCGCGGAGCAGCTGCGCAAGGCGATCTGATCTTCCAGGCGCGTGTTTACCGGAATCGTCCAGGGCCTCTGTAAGGTCAACAGCATTGACGATCAGCCGCGTCTCAAGCGTCTGACGCTTGAACTCGGTGAACTCTGCGAAGGTCTGGCGAACGGGGCTTCCGTCGCGGTGAACGGCGTCTGCCTGACCGTCACCGCCGCGGATCCAACGGCGGGAACCGCTCGCTTCGACATCATTCGGGAATCCCTCGATCTCACCAATCTCGGCGACCTTCGGGTCGGCGCCCGGGTCAACGTGGAACGCTCATTCCGCGTTGGCGACGAGATCGGCGGGCACGTTCTGTCGGGGCACGTCAGTGGCGTCGCCACGGTAGTGCGCATCGAAGAAGCGACCAACGAGCGCAATCTGTTCTTCCGGGTTCCGGCCGCGCTGATGAAGTACCTTTCCTACAAAGGCTTCGTCTCTCTGGATGGCGCCAGCCTGACGCTGGCGCACGTCGATGCGGCCTCCGGGGAAATCGGCGTCTGCCTGATTCCCGAGACCATCGAGCGGACCACGCTGGGACGCATTGAGACCGGCGGTCGGGTAAACCTGGAAGTCGACGCACAGACCCAGACCATCGTCGAGACCGTCGAGCGGGTTCTGGCGGAGCGCTTCTCCCGGACGGCTGACTGACCGGCCGGATCCCTGACCCCAGCCGAACGAAACGCTCAGCTCTTCTTCTGGTCCTGGATCTGGCGGAGATTGCCGATCACAGCCTGCAGCGCTCGATCGAACACCTGACTGTCGTTGAGCACCACGAGCCGGTCGTCCTGCAGCTCCCGAGCGAGTTCCATGCGGGTCTTCTCGGCCACCTTCATGCCGCGTCGGTTGACGAACACGTAACGATCGCCCGGCCGCACGATGGTCGCGAGTTTGCAGCGCAGCACGGCTGAACCTTCGGCCTGCTGGATCTCTACCCAGCTGCCTTCGCTCAGGCGATTGATCTTCTCGACGAAGTCGGGGGCCGGTGCCGCGCCCTGGTAGCTGTCGGTCACTTCGTGAGGGGCTGCCAGCACGATTTCCTCCATCTCGGGAAATACCTCCGCGCCGTGCGCGGCATCGTCGTCTTCCAGGAAAGCGCGGTCGTTGCGGCTGACCTCGCTGATCTGCTCGGCCAGCAGCTCGCGCCAGTGCGCCAGTTCGGCCTCGGCCAGCTCTATCGATGCCATACCCGAACCGAGGCGATCGAGCAGGTCGTCGCGCAGCTCGTCGCGCCGGCTGATCTCGTGCAGGTCGTCGAGCGGCTGAACGGACCAGAGCAGGTCGTCCAGGGCCAGCATCAGGCTTTCCCAGGTTTCCGTGCCGGGCTCCTCGCGGACCGTTGCGTACACGAGCACCCGGCTCCAGACGTCGGAGAGAAAACGGCCGACATCCCTCGGAAGGCGCAGACCGCAGGCCTTCTGGTTGATGATCTGCTGCACTTCCTGCTTGGCGGACAGCGTTCGGGCGCGTCCGGATTCGGTGTCCTTCACCCGCTGTTCCATGCGCGCATGGCGTTCGCTGTCGCGGCTGCGGAAGGCGCGCAGCTCGTCGAGCAGTTCTGCGAATATTCCGGGATTGTCGCTGAATCCGTTCAGCACCCGGATCACCACGGATTCGATCTTGTCGTAGACCGCGTCGCGTTTGAGTTCGGCGGCGGAGCTCCAGCCTATTCCGGCGCTTGAGAGCTCGTTGAGGAGCTGCCGGGCAGGATGCGACGAGCGATCGAAGAAGGTCTTGTCGATGATCGCGAGCTTGACGATGGGAATCTGCAGACGGGCGATCAGTGCCTTCATGGGGATCGCAAGATTGCGGTCGTTGAGAATGTAGTCGAACAGCATGCCGATGAAGTTGACCACGTCCTCGTCGGCCCGCCCGAGGTGGTTCAACGCCTCGCCGGTGACGTCCGGCGCGCGGCTCACCACCACCTGGCGCAGGTCGAGCAGTGGCGGAACCTCGTCGACGCGCAGCTGCTGCTGGCCTGACTCACTCTGAACGGCGTTCAACAGAGTGATCAGCTCGGGCGTGGCGATGGTGCCCTGACCGTGGTCGCCGGGCCCCGAGTCCGGATCGCGCAGCCGCGCCAGCAGGGTCTGGATGATGCCGAAGCCCGAGGATCCTGCGGTGCTCGTGGCACCGGATCCGTGGCCTGCGCCCGCGGAATTCCCGCCGGTGGCCGGAGCGCCTGCGGCGTGAGCGCCTGCGGCGGCTTGATCGGCAGCGGCGTGAGCGCCGGTGGCGTGATCGCCGGAAGCGGACGTACCGTATCCGGCGGCATGAGCGTCCCGGGTATTGCCCGACCCGGCGCGGGTGCCCGCCCCGGTGCCGCTTCCCGCAGCCGGCCGGGTCGCCCCGGCCTGCGGGTTGCGACCCCGGCTCAGGCTTCGCCGCAGGTCCTTCAGCACGCCGGCATCCATGAGCGCCCGGTTGGCTTCGTCATAGATGGGGCCCATGCGCTGCATAACCATGCGTTCGAACAGCTTCAACAGGATGATGCGGATCTTGATGTCGACGTCGATGACTTCGATGGCCCGGCCGAATGCCTCGCTCACCATCTGGGGCCCGAGCGGATTGCGCCGCTCGTTGACCGTCACGTGCCTGGCCAGGTGGTCGAAGCGCTTGGTCAGCTCCATGATCGGCAGCGAGAACTGGCTGGTGATCTTCGACGTAATGCCGCTGATGGCCACTGAGACTTCCAGATCGTCGTTGTGGACCAGGCCGATCTCGTCCGGGTCGGCGTCGTCCAGGGACTCGTCATGGTTCCCGGCAGCCGTTGCAAACACCCGTTCGAAGCCGAGATTCAGCTCTTCGATGAACTGCTTCTGGATGTCGCCGCGGTGCAGCCGGATCTGGCGCATCGAGTCGAAGTAGAGGTTGTGATCGGTGTTGTTCTGCGACCGGTCGGCCATTTCGAACAGGGCGTCGTCCGTGCAGTCGAGCAGCTGCTTGAGCAGCACGAGCAGCTGCTTGCGCGCCTGCTGGCGCAGACGGGTGACGATCGGCGGGATCGCCTGAGGGCTCTTGCGGTCGGGCTGCAGCGAGACCACCTTCGAGTTCGACACGAGAGATATCTCCCAGGTTGCGCTCCTCTATCACTGACAATTAAAGCAGCTGTGGCGCAATGCAACTGGGAATGGGGCGACGCCGGGCCTGTGACGCGCCGCACAACTCGGGGGTGCTGTGGGTCCGCGATCAGGCCCCGGTGGCGGTGGCGTGGTACTCGCGCCAGTCGATGATGTCGGTCGCGGCGCCGGATTTCAGCTGCACGCCGATGTGCCACAGGTCGGGGTCGCGAGGCTCACCGTCGCCGGGCCGGGTCCAGCGCACCTCGCCGGCCAGAAAGAACTTGCCCGGGCGGCTCGAGATGTCTACCCACAGATCCAGCAGAGCGCCGATCGGCAGGGGCGTTGCCGTGGCGAACTGAATGCCGCCCACCGACATGTTGATGGCGGTGCAGGACAGCGTGGTGCCGACGAGGTCCGGGTCATCGGCAGACAGCACGACCTGGGTGAACAACCGGTCGTCGCTTTCCAGTCTCGGATGCATGCGCTTGTCGAGACTGCGCTGGCGCGTCCGCACACGAACCGACGTGAAGTCTATGATGTTGTCCGCCATAGCGTGCTCCGGTGTTCCCGGGTTGCGTTTGAGTTCCGGCAGGTCGAAGCGAGAACCGTGCCAGAGATCCGAACCCAATGATAACCCCATGAAAACAAAAGAGTTGTATCTTTCATGTCGGGCTTCACAACGGGTTGTCAGGAGAGTTTGTCCGCCCTCGAGTGCCGCCCAGGGTCACTTTGCGGTGACGCGTTTGATCACCTCGGTCTATACTGGCCGCCGTGACTCCCCGCCCTCCGTTCGTCGCACAGCTTACCCGTCGATGGGACGATGCCGATACCCTGTTGTGTGTCGGGCTGGACCCGGATCCGGCGCGACTACCCGCCGGCTTGACAGGCCCTGACGGTCTGCTCGAGTTCTGCATCGCCATCGTCGACGCCACCGCGGATCTGGTCTGTGCGTTCAAGCCGCAGATCGCTTACTTCGCCGCGCTGGCGGCGGAAGCGCAGTTGACCCGATTGATCGAACACATCCACCGGCAGCACCCCGGCGTGCCGGTCATCCTCGATGCCAAGCGCGGTGACATCGGCGACACCGCACGGCGCTACGCGGTGGAGGCATTCGAGCGCTACGACGCCGATGCGGTCACGGTCAATCCCTACCTCGGACGGGAGAGCGTCGAGCCGTTCCTTGCCTACGCCGATCGCGGAGTCTTTCTGCTCTGCCGCACGAGCAATCCCGACAGCGCCTGGCTGCAGGATTATCCTGCGGATGCGCCGGCCTTCCTGCGGGTGGCCGAAGCGGCCCGGCGCTGGGACCGGCACGGCAACCTGATGCTGGTGGCGGGGGCGACCTATGCGGACGATCTGCGTCGAATTCGCGAGATCGCCGGTCCGGTGCCACTGCTGGTGCCTGGAATCGGTGCCCAGGGGGGCGATCTGGCGGAGGTGCTTGCGGTCGGTCTCGACGATCGTGGTCATGGACTGGTGATCAACGCCGCGCGCTCGGTACTCTACGCCGACGCTGGCGCCGCGTTCGCCGACGCGGCCCGCACCAGCGCCCGGGACCTGCGCGATGCGATCCGCAGCGGCCGCGATCGGCTTCGGACCGGCGTCGGATCCTGAGCCCGCGTCCGCCAGGACCCTGCGGCTGCGTCGCGAAATGTTGCGTAACTAATTGAAAAACAGCTTATATCTCTGTGTCGTGGCATTACATCTTGGTCACGAGCCGCCGCAGCGCTGGCAGTAGAATGCGACGAGTGTCTCGACGGGGCTCCAAGCCCCCGGGGAGAAGCACGGGAAGCTGCACAGGGAATCGCGGTCCCCGATTCACGTCTGGATAGTCCGGCGCCTCGGCGGCGGTCGATTCAGGACGATCTGGCAGGAGACCGGCGTTGACCCCTGAGGCGGTGATTGACCGATATCTCGAGACCGCGACGCGCGAGCCGTTCGATGCGGCTGCCTTCGTGCTGCTGGTCGGCACCGACGCCGATCTGCTGAGCCGCTGGCTGCAGCTGCTGTCCTGTCCCGCCGATCCCGATGCCTTTGCTTCGGCGGTTTCCGCGCTGCCTAGCGATCGTTTCCATGACCTGGCGATGTCCCAGGCGCTGGCGGTGCTGACCGTTTCCGGCAGCGTGCGCCTCAGCTTCGATCAATGGCAGTCGGTGCTCAACTCGAGCCTGGTCAGCGAACTTCTGGCCGTAGAGCTCGGCCTGCCGAACCCGGTGGCCGTGCGCTGGCGCGTGCTGCTGGCGGCTTCGGGCGTGAACCTGGAGCAGGACCCTCTGCTCATGGAACTGCTGGCGTTTCGTGGTGCGCGCCGCGAGCTGCTCGAAGACGCGTCCGCGATTCATCGCCTGTTCGCTGTGGTGGAATCACTCGATGTCAACGATCCGCTGGTTTCTCAGGAAACCGCGGAGGCCCTGCTCGAGATATCCCCCGAGCGCTATCAGGCCCTGGTGCAGGCGGCGGAAAGCCGTTGCGCGGAGCTGCTCGGGGCGCTCGGGCTGTCTGGAGAGCGGGACTTCGATTCCGCCGAGCGCCTGTGGCTGCGCATGCAGGTAGGCATCCTCGGCAGGCTGTTTCCGGATGGGTCCGGCGCTGCGGGCGGCAGTACCGCGGCAGCGGAATCGGCGCTGCACGACATCCACGCGCTGGTGTCACGACGTCTGTTCGGCCGGGTGCCGGACCTGTTCATTCTCGACGACAGCGGCATCCGCCTGCGTCGGCTCGCTTGTGATGGCCCGGACATCTCGCTGCGCTCCCAGTCGAGCAGCATCGCGCGCAGCGCCCGCCTCGGCGAGCGCACCGAGCTCATCGATCGAACCGACCAGTCGGTGGCGGATCGCCAGGTCCTGCGCCACCTCGGGAGTGCAGAGGGTGTCTGTCTGCCGCTGGTTCAGGCGGGCGGGCGTGTGGTCGGCGTGATGATCTGCGCGGTCGACGAAGACGTGGATCATGAGACCGCCATGGCGCTCTACGCGGATGAACTTGCCAGGCGGCTCGTGCCGCGCAGATCGGCGGCGGCCGGCGACCGCGATCCGCTCGGCCGTTTCCGCCAGCGCGAGGAGAAACGTCTGCGCGAACTGGTACACGAGGTCAACAATCCGTTGGCGATCGTCAACAACTATCTGCACATACTCGAGCTCAAGCTTGCTCATGAGCCCGAAGCGGTGGAGCAGCTGCGCACCATCGGCACCGAGCTGCGCCGAGCCAGCGAGCTGATCGCCCGGGCACGCGAGGTACCGGAGCTGGAAGCAGAGCGGCCCGAGTCCGGGGCCGAATTCACCGATCTCGACGTCAACGCACTCGCCAGCCAGGTCGTGGAGCTGCATCTGGGCTACGCCCAGGAACAGCAGGTGCAGCTCACCGAGCAACTCCTCGCCAGCCCGGCGCAGCTGCGTTCCGACGAGCAACGCCTGGCGCAGATCCTCAACAATCTGGTTCGAAACGCTATCGAGGCGGCGCACGGCGCGTCGGTAAGCGTGAGCACGGTGAGCGGTGTTTACCGGGAAAGCCGCGCCGGCATGCTGCTGGAAGTATCGGACACGGGCCCCGGGCTGCCGCCCGAGGTCCTCGAGCGTCTCGCCGAACCCAAAGAGAGCAGCAAGGGCGGCGACCACTCCGGGCTCGGGCTCCACATCGTGCACCGGCTGGTCGCCGAGATCGGCGGCAACATCGATGTCCGGACCGCGCCCGGGCAGGGCACGCGGTTCTCGATCTTCCTGCCTCTGGATCCCGGCGCGCGGGTCTAGGCGGCGCGCCGAGTCACGCGAATTCGCGGATGAGATTGCGGGCGATGATGCTCTGCTGGATCTGGCTGGTGCCCTCGTAGATCCGGAACAGCCGCACGTCCCGATAGAAGCGGGCGACCGCGTACTCTTCCATGTATCCGGCACCGCCGTGAATCTGCACCGCGCGATCGGCCACCCGACCCACCATCTCGGTGGCGAACAGCTTGCAGCACGAAGCGAGGGTGTTGACCGCTTCCCCGGCGTCCCGTCTGCGGGCAGCGTCCATGACCATGCACTCGGCGGCGTAGGCTTCAGCCTTGCTGTCGGCGAGCATCGCCTGGATGAGCTGGAACTCGGCGATGGGCTGACCGAACTGTTTGCGCTGGGTCGCGAAAGCGAGGCTTTCGTCGATGAGCCGATTGGCGCAGCCCACGGACAGGGCGCTGATGTGCAGCCGGCCCCGGTCCAGGGTCTTCATCGCCGTGGCGAAGCCGCGGTTGAGCCGCTCGGGGCCTCCGACGACGCTGGCGGCGGGAACCCGGCAGTCGTTGAAGATCACGTCGCAGACGTGCGCGCCCTGCTGACCCATCTTCCTGTCCGGCTTGCCGAGCTCGATGCCGGGACTCTCCGCGTCCACCAGGAACGCGGAAACGCCACGGGCGCCTGCCTGCTCCGGATCGGTGCGGGCGAACACGGTGAACAGCTGCGCGCTGGGGGCGTTGGTGATCCAGCGTTTGGTGCCATTGAGCACGAAGTCGTCGCCGTCGCGCCGTGCCGAGGTTTTCACTGCCCCGGAGTCGGACCCCACGTCCGGCTCGGTCAGCGCGAACGAGCCGATGATCTCGCCGCTGGCCATGCGCGGCAGGTAGTGGGCCTTCTGTTCCTCGGTACCATCCATCACCAGACCCTGGGAACCGATTCCGTTGTTGGTTCCGATGACCGAGCGGAAAGCTGGCGCGGTGCGTCCGAGCACCTGCACCGCCAGGCACTCCTCCTCGGTGTTCAGGCCCAGCCCGCCGTACTCTTCCGGGATGGTCATGCCGAACAGACCCAGGGCTTTCATCTCCTCGACGACGTCGGCCGGGATCCGATCTTCGGCGGAGATCTGCGCTTCCAGTGGCATCAGCCGCTCGCGGACGAAGCGTTCGAGGGTGGACAGAAGTTGATCTAGAGTGCTGGCGTCGAGAGCCATGGGGCAACGCTCCGGCGGGGCAGGGAAGCGGCGAGTATACAGAAAATTGCACATGTCTCTGGACTGCATTAGCCTGCGTTTCCCGACCCGACGGAACCCGCAGAGGCACACACCATGAGCGATCGAGCCGCCGCATTTGTATGGGACGACGCGTTCCTGCTGGACGATCAACTCACCGAAGAGGAGCGGATGATCCGCGACACCGCGCGGAACTACGCCCAGGAAAAGCTCATGCCGCGGGTGCTCATGGCGAACCGCGAGGAGACTTTCGACCGCGAGATCATGAACGAACTGGGGCAACTCGGTCTGCTCGGCTCGACCCTGCCGGCGAAGTACGGCTGCTCCGAGGCAAACTACGTGTCCTACGGGCTGGTCGCCCGCGAAGTGGAGCGTGTGGATTCCGGCTACCGCTCGGCAATGAGCGTGCAGTCATCCCTGGTCATGCATCCGATCTACGCCTACGGTACCGAAGCCCAGCGGGAGAAGTATCTGCCGAAGCTCGCCACGGGTGAGTGGGTCGGCTGTTTCGGCCTGACCGAGCCGGACTTCGGCTCCGATCCCGCCGGCATGGTCACCCGCGCCCAGGCCGTCGACGGCGGTTTCGTGCTGAACGGGGCCAAGATGTGGATCACCAACTCACCCATCGCCGATCTCGCCGTGGTGTGGGCGAAGCTCGATGGAGAGATCCGCGGCTTCGTCGTGGAGCGTGCGTTCGACGGCTTCAGCACGCCGAAAATCGAAGGCAAGATGAGCCTGCGCGCCTCGGTGACTGGTCAGATCGTGCTCGAGGACGTGTTCGTGCCGGAGGACAATCTGCTTCCGAACGTCAAGGGTCTCGCCGGTCCGTTCGGTTGCCTCAACCGGGCCCGCTACGGAATTTCCTGGGGGGCGCTGGGGGCCGCCGAGTTCTGCTGGCACGCGGCCCGCACCTATACCCTGGAGCGCAAGCAGTTCGGCCGGCCGCTCGCGGCCAATCAGCTCATCCAGAAGAAGCTGGCCGACATGCAGACGGAAATCTCTCTGGGCCTGCAGGGTTGCCTGCGTGCCGGCCGGCTGTTCGACGAGGGCCGCCTGCCGGTGGAGGTGATCTCGCTGCTCAAGCGCAACAACTGCGGCAAGGCCCTGGACGTGGCACGCAACGCCCGCGACATGCACGGTGGCAACGGCATCGCCGACGAGTACCACGTGATCCGCCATGTCATGAACCTCGAGACGGTCAACACCTACGAGGGAACCCACGACATTCACGCGCTGATCCTCGGCCGCGCACAGACCGGTCTGCAGGCTTTTACCGGCTGATATCAGGTTCCTATCGCAATCTGGAAGTTTCCTGAAAGCTTGCCAGAAACGCCCCGGTCGCGTTGTCGCGGGTAGGCGTCGTGCCTATGGTTGGGCCTTCAATCAAGCACGACACGGGAAGGGAACGCGATGATCAGACTGCTGCTGGTGGATGACCACAAACTTTTCCGGGTCGGTCTGCGGCGAATGCTCGAAGACCTCAAGGGCGTACAGATCGTCGGCGAGGCCGAAGACGGAGAGGGCGCCGTGCATCTCGCCCGGGAACAGCGGCCGAACGTGATTCTCATGGACCTGATCATGCCGGGAATCGGCGGTCTGGAGGCGATCCGCCGCATCGCCCGGCTGCAGCTCGACATCCACGTCGTAGTGTTGAGCGCGTGTGACCAGCTGCCGTTCCCGGTGCAGGCGCTGAAGGCTGGCGCTTCCGGGTACCTGAGCAAGGGCGCTACCACCGCGGAGCTGGGCACGGCCATCAAGCGGGCCTTCGTCGGCAAGCGCTACCTCGGCGCGGACATCGCTCAGGCGCTGGCAGTGAGCAGTTTCGAGGACGATGGTGAAGCTCCGTTCGATCAGCTCTCGAACCGAGAGATGCAGATCATGATGATGGTGGTCAACTGCCACCGGGTGAACGACATCTCGTCGAGCCTGCACCTCTCGCCGAAAACGGTAAACAGCTATCGCTACCGGATTTTCGAGAAGCTCAACGTCAAGAGCGACGTGGAGCTCGCGCTGATGGCGGTGCGCCACGGCATGATCGGCCCGCAGCGGATCGAGGCCGCCGAGCCCGGCGGAACTCAGGCCGCCGAGCCCGGCAGAACCCGGGCCGCCGCGTCCTAGGAACCGGCCGGTGCTGGCCGGCTCGGGCGCCGGTCTGCCTGGACCATTCCGGCACGTTCTGGATTATCCTGGCCCGCATGATCCTGCCGCCGGGCCCGCGACCACCCCAAGCCTACGATCGGGTAGCCGAATGCCGTGCCTGCAGGCGCCTGGCGCGACATCTCGCCGCGGTCCGGCGTGATCATCCCGACTACTACTGCCGCCCGGTTCCGCCCCTCGGCGGGACCGGGGCGCGGGCGCTGATCGTCGGTCTGGCGCCTGGCATGCACGGCGCCAACCGGACCGGCCGGCCGTTCAGCGGCGACGCCAGCGGCGTATTTCTGTTCCGCTCTCTGGCCAGGGCTGGATTCTCGGACAGCGTGGACCCGGCTGCGGCAAAGCTCTGCGATGCCCGCATCACCAACGCCGTGCGCTGTCTGCCGCCGGGCAATCGGCCCAACGCCTCGGAACTGCAGCGCTGCAGCGGCTATCTTCGCGTCGAGATCGATCAGCTGTGGTCCCCCAGGGCGCGCAAGCCACGCTGTATCGTCGCCCTCGGACGGCTGGCACACGAGTCCGTGGGGCGTGCCCTGGGAATGCGCCTTGCCCCCTTCCGGCACGGCGGCGAACAGTCCCTGGCCCCGGGCCTCGGGCTGTTCGACAGCTTCCACCCGAGCCGGCAGAACACGAATACCCGGCGGCTCACGGAACCCATGCTCGATGAGGTCATGGCGGCGGCTCGGAGCTTTCTCGACGCCGACCGCTGAGGCGGGCACGTCCCGCCGTTCCCGATATGGATCATCCAACGTCGCCCACCTATAGTGTCGCGCCATGGATGCCGTTCAGTTCGATGCCGAATCGTTCCTCAAGACGCTGCCGAAAAAACCCGGCGTCTACCGCATGCTGGATGCCGACGGCGCCCCGCTCTACGTCGGCAAGGCGCGCAACCTCAAGGCCCGGGTAACCAGCTACTTCCGCGCGTCCGGCCTGGCCGCAAAGACCATCGCCCTGGTCAATCGGATCCGCGACGTCGAGATCACCGTGACCAGCAGCGAAACGGAAGCGCTGCTGCTGGAACAGAGCCTCATCAAGAGCGAGCGGCCGCCGTACAACATCGTGCTGCGGGACGACAAGTCCTACCCCTACATCTACCTGACCGACCATGGCGACTATCCGCGGCTTACGTTTCATCGCGGCGCCAAACGCAAGACCGGCCGCTACTTCGGACCGTTTCCGTCGGCGGGGGCGGTGCGCGAAAGCCTGAATATCCTGCAGAAGCTGTTCCGGCTGCGTCATTGTGACGACGCGTTCTTCAAGAACCGCTCGCGGCCGTGCCTGCAGTATCAGATTCAGCGCTGCAGCGGCCCGTGCGTGGGGTTCGTCGATGAGACCGACTACCGGGAGGACGTGGAACTCGCCGTCATGTTCCTGGATGGCAAGAGCAAGTCGGTGCTCGAGGTATTCAAGGCGAAGATGCAGGCGGCGGCCGACGACCTCGATTTCGAGCGCGCAGCGAAGTTCCGCGATCAGATTGCGCGCCTTCGGCGCGTTCAGGAAACCCAGTACGTGCACGCCCAGGAAGGCGATGTCGACCTGTTCGCCGTGCAGGAGAACGCGGGCGTCTGCTGCGTGCAGGCGCTGTTCGTGCGCGGTGGTCGCATGCTCGGCCAGCGCACCTGGTTTCCGAAGAACGAGCTCGCCCTGCCGCTGGACGAGCTGCTCGAGGCGTTTCTCTCCCAGTACTACCTGGGCGGGCCGGAGCGCGATCTGCCGCGAACGGTGATCACCTCGCCAGCCAGCAACGACGCCGACCTGCTTGGCGCCGCGCTGGCCGAACGCAGCGGCCGGCGGGTGGATGTCGTTCACCAGGTGCGCGCCCAACGCGCGCGCTGGCTGGCGCTGGCGGTGGAAAACGCGGCGCACAGCCTCAATGCCTACCTCGCCGACAAACGCAACGTCTACGCCCGGCTGGTGGCGCTGCAGGATGCCCTGGGTCTTGACGACGTTCCCCAGCGGCTCGAGTGTTTCGACATCAGCCACACCATGGGGGAGGCGACGGTGGCTTCCTGCGTCGTGTTCGACAGCAACGGTGCGCTCAAGTCCGACTACCGCCGCTTCAACATCGAAGGGGTGGCCGCCGGGGACGACTACGGCGCCATGGAGCAGGCTCTGCGGCGGCGCTACACGCGGCTGAAGCAGGGCGAGGGCAAGCTGCCCGACGTGCTCGTCATAGACGGTGGAGCCGGGCAGGTGAGTCGTGCGCTCGAGGTGCTCGGAGCGCTGCAGGTCGACGACGTGGCGGTGCTCGGAATCGCCAAGGGTCCGAGCCGCAAGCCGGGGCTGGAGAAGTTCGTTTTCGGTGGGCGCGAGATCGTCATCCCGCCCCAGGGCGACGCGTTCATGCTGCTGCAGCAGATCCGCGACGAAGCCCATCGCTTCGCCATCACCGGTCACCGCCAGCGGCGCCAGAAGAGTCGGCGGCATTCGGAGCTCGACGACATCGCCGGGGTCGGACCGAAGCGGCGACGCGAACTGCTGAGCCACTTCGGCGCGGTGGCGGCAGTCAGGGGGGCAAGCATCGAGGAGATCGCCAAAGTGCCCGGCATCAGCCGGAAGCTGGCTCAGGATATCTACGGAGCGCTGCATGCAGACTGACGCCCCCCGCTACAATTCCCCGATGAACCTGCCCAACCTGCTGACGCTGTCGCGGATTCTGCTGATTCCGTTCTTCGTTCTCGTCTACGTGATTCCTGGCCCGGGCACCTATCTTTACGCGGCCGGGCTGTTCGCTCTGGCGGCGTTCACCGACTGGCTCGATGGCTATCTCGCGCGTCGGCTCAATCAGACCACGCCGTTCGGTGCGTTTCTCGACCCCGTGGCGGACAAGCTCATCGTCGTGAGCGCTCTCGCCGTGCTCATCGGTCACCACGCCAGTCTCTGGATTACCCTGCCGGGGACCGTGATCATCGGTCGGGAAATCGTCGTCAGCGCGCTGCGCGAGTGGATGGCGGAGATGAACCGCCGCGGCGTGGTCAACGTCACCTGGATCGGCCGGGTCAAGACCACCCTGCAGATGGTGGCGATTCTGGTTCTTCTCGCCAACCCGCCGGGGTTCGAGCATCCCGGGGTGGTCGCCGGGTGCGCCATGCTCTACGCGGCCGCGTTGCTGACGCTGTGGACCATGATCCTGTACCTGCGCGCGGCCTGGCCGACGCTGCGCAGCGGGTTCAAGCAGCGCTGATCGGCCTATCGGCCGGAGGCATCCGCGCGCCCGGACCGGGGTCGCGCTGACCGGCAATCCTCGTTAAACTTCGCGCCCTCCGGCGGTTCCGCCGGTGCCTCCCGGGCTGGGTGGCAGAGTGGTCATGCAGCGGACTGCAACTCCGTGTACGCCGGTTCGATTCCGACCCCAGCCTCCAATTCCTCCGCGGTGCAACCCGGAGACATGGGTTACGTTTTATACCGAAGACATAGGTAACACTTTCGGTGTAAACGGGTTCTTTGCGGGTTCCACCCGATCCTGATCCTGGTCGAAGAAGCCCAGATCATACTCCATGAAGCTGACGAGC
>JAVJTA010000018.1:0-5302 GCA_040219135.1 Pseudomonadales bacterium
CTGGTCATAGGTGTACTTGAGGAAGTTCAGCAACTTGCGCTCGGAGTCGTGGTTCGGGTCATACAGTGACGGCACGATCGAGATGAACCGGTAATCGAACGGGACCTTCGAGCGCCGCAGCATCGGTCGACGCGCATCCGCCTCACGCAGGCTCTCTGTGTAGTCGTGGATGACCCGGAAGAACTCGCCCGTGGACGCGAAATCCAGCATGCCGACCGGGATCGGGCACAGCAGGGCGTCGCTGGTCGTCAGCGCCGACAGCGTCAGGAAGCTGACGTCGGGGTGCGTGTCCAGCAGGACGATGTCGAACCGGTCGACCGGCAGCTCGGCCAGCGCGCGGTCAAGAACCGCGTAGAACGGCAACATCGTGCTGAGCGCGCCAAGGTCCTGCATCGCCAGGGCGCTGCGGTACCGCATGTGGCGCTCGGCCATCTGGTACTCCATGTCGGCGAGGCCGACCGTCGCCGGCACGATCGACAATCCCGGCCAGTAGGTCTTGCGAATGACGTCCTCGATCCGACGCTCGCCGACCAGCACGCTGTACATTGTATCGTCGGTTCCGATGTCGGCGCCGAGGCGGTCGGGGGACAGCCCCAAGTAGTGGCTGGCCGAGGCCTGCGCGTCGAGATCGATCAGCAGGACATTCAGGCCGCGCAGTGCCAGGTACTGGGCGAGGTGGATCGTGAGCGTGGTCTTGGACGAGCCGCCTTTGAGGTTGCTGGTCGTCAGGACGAACGGCGCCTGACCCTCGGCCCGCTGGGGGACGGTGGAGCGCGTGTGCGACTGAACGAGCCCGCAGAGCTGGCGGACCTGCTCCGGCGTCAGCATCACCCGCTTGCCGGACTTCTCGGTCTGGACCTTGTCGTGATGGCGGCTGAGCAGCTTGTGCGTGTTGGCTGCCGTGATCCGCGCGATCGCCGCCGCTTCCTCGACGGTGAACAGCCGAGACGATGCGTCGCCGAGCTTGTCGGCACTGAACAGCTCCAGGACCTGGACCTGGACGTCATGGGCCTTGCGCGCGAACAGCTCCGCCTGGCGTGCGACGTCCAGTTCCTCCCGGCCGTCGTCTTCCTCTTGGACCGCGATCGTCATGGACCTGCCTCCGCCGATTGGATGGCTGCAGTCTATAACTTTTGCAAGCTCGACGCCATGTCTACGACCGGAGGTCGCTACAGTTCACGCGTGATATCTTCCTCTCGCCATAGCTGCATGTAGTTATTGGACTTTTGGAGCGTTGATAGTGGAAGTCTCTGGACGACAAGAGGCGTCCTGGCTCCAATGTCCAGCACGGACGGGTGAATCGCTCATTCTATTGGACAACGGGCCCATGAGGAGGAGATGGCACGGCCGAAAAGGCAAGGGCTCCGCCGGCGGGGTAGTGTTTCAGCTTGATTTCGACACTTGAGGCGAACCGGACCTTAGATCGGCGCGCAGCGGTCTGTGTGCCTCATGCCGGCGCTCCTCCCTCAAGACAGGAGATGATGCGCTTTGCACTAAAATACGCGATGCGCCTAACACGTAGCGTCGTGACACGCTTTAGACTATGATTCGCGATACGCTTGGAACGCTGTTTGTGCCCTGGATCGAGGTATGACGGCAATGGCGCTGCCGCACGAGAAGCTCGCGACTTCTCTCGAGATCCTGCGCAAGCTGCAGGAGGATGGCCGGCGGGTCTTCCGGTCCGCGGAGCTTTCGCGCGTCCACCGCGAGCGCTTGATCGCGGGTGGTTTCCTCAAGCCGATCGTCCGCGGCTGGGTCATGGCGAGCGACCCGGCCGCCGATCCGGGCGACACCACTCCCTGGTTCTCGTCGTTCTGGGAATTCTGCGGGGCGTACTGCGACGAGCGGTTCGGTGACGACTGGCATCTGTCGGCCGGCCAGTCCCTGATGCTGCACGCCGGGAACACCGCGGTGCCTCGCCAGATCCTGGTCTACTCCGGCCGAGGCTCGAACAACGTCCTGGAGTTGCCTTTCCAGACGACGCTCATCGACACCAAGGAAACGGCGCGGCCGCCCGGGACCGACATAGCGAAGGCCGACGGCCTTCGCCTGTTCCGGGTCGAGCCCGGCCTCATCCGGTCGGGGGAGCGCTTCTTCCAGCAGCACGCGATTGATGCCCGGACAGTGCTTTGCGGCCCGCTGCGGCCGTCGGACCTGCTCGGGCGGCTCCTGGATGGCGGTCACTCCGCGATCGCCGGCCGGCTGGTCGGTGCGCTCAGACGGGTCGGCACCCACAAGCTCGCCGAGGACATCGTGTCGACGATGACGGCCGCCGGGTACCGCGTCGTCGAGAAGGACCCGTTCGAGGGAATGGCGGTGCCGCTCGGCAACCGGGCGCCCGCGCTTGCGGCGGCAGCGAGGCGCGTAACCGAGCTCTGGGCGGGAAGCGCCGAGGTCGTCGCCCGACACTTCCCGCCGGCACCGGGCCGGCCGAACGACATCGACGCCTATCTGCGCAGGATCGAGGAGCGCTACGTCGAGGACGCCTATCACTCTCTGTCGATCGAAGGGTATCGGGTGACGCCGGCGCTGATCGATCGGGTGCGTCGCGGCGATTGGAACCCCGATGGAAGCGAGGAGGACCGCGACCACCGCAATGCCCTCGCGGCGCGCGGGTACTGGGGAGCCTTTCAGCTGGTGAAAGCCTCGATCGCCGAGATCCTCCGAGGTGCCGAAGCCGCCGACGTGGTCGAGCGGGACCATCTGGCGTGGTATCGAGCGCTGTTCCAGCCGTCGGTCGAGGTCGGCCTGATCGCTCCGGGCAGCCTCGCCGGGTACCGTCGGCATCCCATCTACATCAAGGGCTCACGCCACGTTCCGATGCGGGCCGAAAGCGTCGACGACGCGATGGCGGCGATGTTCGCGAGCATGAGGGCCGAACACCGGCCCGGGGTGCAGGCTGTCCTCGGCCACTGGCTCCTCGGGTACATCCACCCCTTCCCGGACGGGAACGGCCGATCGGCTCGGTTCGTGATGAACGCGTTGCTCGCCGCCGGCGGCTACCCGTGGACCGTGGTCCGCTTCGAGGAGTGCGAGCGGTACCTGGCCGCGCGCGACGTGGCCAGCCTGTCGGGCGACGTGAGGGCATTCTCTCATCTTCTCGGAGAGCTGCTGGTGGGCCAGCGAAATCGTGCGGGTGATGCGGTGTGAAGGGCGTCCGTTGCGCCTCGCTTCGTCGACATGCGCAGCGACGTTTCAGCTCTCGAGCGGCTCGACCGCGTCGTCCTCATCGTGAACTGTGGGCAAAGTCGAACCCGACTCCGGAGTCAGGGCCCGGCGCTGAGCCAACAGTTTGGCTTTGTCCAGCAGGCCTGCGGCTTCTAGCTTCTCCCGCTCCGGCAGTGCATCGAGGGAGTCCAGCCCGAACCGCCCCAGAAACGCAGGTGTGGTGACGTAGAGGATGGGCGCGCCCGGCTCCGGGCTGCGCGGGCCATTGGCGATCAGGCCGAGCCGTCGCAGCCGGCCGATCAGGTCGCGGTCGATCTGGCGGCCATCGACCCGGTAGCCGAGGATCCAGCCGACTTGGTCGCGAGTTACCGGCTGGTAGTAGGCGATGGCCATCAGTACCGTGGCTTCCAGCTTGGTGAGGGCCGGCGCCTCCAGGTCCGGGAACGCAGTGCGGATGGCGTCGCGGTGCTCGGCGCGGGTGCGCAGCGCGTAGCCGCCGGCGATGCGCAGCAGCTGGTAGGGCCGAGGGACGAGTTCCGCTTCGAGCTCGGCGAGCAGCATGTCGAGATTGCACCGCGATCCGACGACGCGACCGAGAACCTCGCGCGGCACCGGCTGATCGGAAGCGAAGATCACCGCCTCGACCCGACCGAGCCATTCCCGCCAGCGTGCATCCGGCTCGAGGTCGGCGAGCTCGGTGTCGAGCGGGGCAGGGGGACGGGCCATGATCAGAGTCCGTATAGCCGGAATGACGCGCGCCCGGTCAGCTCGCGTACAGCACCAAGGGCGGTCAGCCGGTCGTAAAGCCGGCGTCGGCCGCGATCGCTCAGGCCCCGCACCCGCAGACCAGGCCCAATGGCGTCCTGGCCGAGCAGGGCGGTGACGACCGCAGGCGCCCCCTTGGCGCGCAGCCGGCCCGCCACGCTCTGCAGGGCCGTGGCCCGGTCGGCGATCGCCCGGGCGGTGTCCAGGGCCCCGAGGGCGGCGCGGGCATAGGTGGCGAGGGCCCGGCGTCGGTCGTCGGCCGTGGCATCACCGCGAGTCAACGGTCCGACAGCGCGGGCGAGCAGGGGGACCCCAACGGGCCAGCCGGCACCACGGGCGAGCAGGGTGTCGGCCAGCCACAGAAGGCCCGGCAGAGCCTCCAGCCGCTCGACCCGGTGCGCCGTCAGAAGCGTGAGCGACGCCGCGAGCGGTGTCGTGCCGGGCGCGACGCCCTCGGCTGCAGCCCGGACCGCCTCGAGCTCATCGTTCCAGGTGATGCCGCTGCGCTCCGCTGCGTGGGCGACGTCTTCGGCTTCGATCGACGGTCGCTGCGTGGCCAGTCGGCGCCACAACGCGTAGACCCGCCCAGCCGGGCCCGGGTCGTCGCCGGATCGGCACAGGTGATGGGCGTCCCGAATTTCCGCGACGTCCTCCGGGCGCCGCAGTAGGCGCAGCGATGCCGCAGCGGCGTCCAGCGCCAGCCGGTCGAGCCAGGCGCCGCGCCAGGGGGTGTCCTGGCGCACCATCTGGTCGACGAGCGCGAGCGCGGCACCGGCGCGCATGGCGGCGTCCGCGAGGCCGTCATCGACTGTACCGCGAGCCCAGGCTGGCGGACGCGACCAAGTGGCTGGCATAGATGGGAGATTGTGGAGCGGCATGGCCAGAATCTTAGCGCAAAACGGCGCTTTATACGAGAAGATATGGAGATAAGCGCCGGGGTCGTCGGTTGTAAGTTGCTCCCGATAAGCTTCCCTTATCGGGAGCAATCTGATTCTATAGAAAGATCCTGCGTGCACACGACGTACGGCGGGTCCGATCAGCGAACGGGTTGCGAAACCCGGGCGGGCACGGTGGCGAGGCGGGCGTGGGTGGAATGGCGGATTTCGGCTCTTCTGGAAACTGTCCGACACGGCGGGAGGCTGCGGTTGTGACTGCGAATGAAGTTACCGGCGATAGCCAGCCTGTCGGTGAATTGCTGCCGGAACGCGCTCCGCCGTATGAGCCGCCGGCACCGGCCGACGAACTCGCCGACCTGGTCGAGAAGGCGCGCGGCTACGCACGCGGCGCCAGTGCGGAGAAGACCCGCACGGCTTACCTCTCGGACTGGAAGGACTACGTTGTCTGGTGTGGTCGGCGCGGCGTGCCCGCG
>JAVJTA010000019.1:0-156189 GCA_040219135.1 Pseudomonadales bacterium
CCGCCGGCCGCACCTGGCCGGCCGCACCTCCTCGTAGGCGCCGAGATAGGTCGTCACCGCCGACTTCTGCACCCCGCCCGCGTCCCACGACTCCCGGCCCAGGTAGCGGTCCCCGTCCGGCGCATACCAGAACTCGTCCCGCGCCGTCGGCGTCGGCGTCGTCGACGACGTCCCCACCGTGATCTTCGTGACGTTGTTGCGACCGTCGTAGGACAGATACGTGTCGTTGCCCGTCGCCGCGTCGTAGACCGTGATGTTGCCGTTGGCATCGTGGGTAAGCGCGGTCGACACGCCGCCAATCGTCACCGAGACCAGCCGGTGCGGCTTGCCGCTGGCCGTGTAGCTGTACCCCGTCACGTCCAGATCGGCGGTGACGTTGCTGGTCTTCGTGGTCAGGTTGCCGTACGCATCGTAGGCGAACGACAGCGTCCGTGACGCCCCCGTCGTCGTCGCCTGCTGGGTCAACCGCTCGAGGGTATCGTAGGTCAGGGTGTCGAACAGGTCGTCCGTCGTCGACGTCGTGCCCCGGCGGTCGATGCGCTGGTAAAGGGCCCCGTTCGAGCGCCACACCGCTTCCAGGTCCTGCACGCTCTTCGGTGATGCCAGCGTCCCGGTCGAGATCGTCCGCAGCCGTCCGGAGGCCGCGTCGAACGTGCGCACCGTCCGCATCTCGGCTGGGCAGCGCAGAAGGAGACTCAATGTGGAAGGCTCTGCACTTAGGACGCACTTAGAACGTGGGGCTCAGTTTTCGCTCGCCCTGGCCGAGCGTCTCAACCCATTGAAAAAAAAGAGCGAATCTGGTGGGCGCGGCTGGATTCGAACCAGCGACCTCTGCCGTGTGAAGACAGCGCTCTAACCAACTGAGCTACGCGCCCCGGGGGCGTGGAAAGCCGGGCAAGATACCAGGCCGGACGCGTCATCGGAAGTACCAGGGCACCCGGCCCGATCCGCCGGTGCACGTGTGGCGGCGCCCGGCATCCCGTAGACTCTGCGCCGCATGGCCAGCGCAACCTTCGAGGACCGACTTCCGCCCGCGCCCGCGCGCCAGCTCATCGGCTGCCCGGAGTGCGATCTGCTGCTGCACCTGGACGCGCCCGCGCCGGGACACGTCGCCCGCTGCCCGCGCTGTGCGTTCGTGCTGGCGACCGGGGTGCACGACGGCTTTCTGCGGCCGATGGCCTACGCCAGCGCCGCCCTGGTGCTGATGCTGCTCGCCCTGGGGTTCCCGTTCCTCGCCGTCACCGCCGCCGGCCTGGAAAACCACATGAACCTGTTCGAGGCGATGACCTCGCTGTCGCGTTTCGGCGCCAACGCCGTTGCCGTGCTGGTCATGGCGTTCGTGGTGTTCGTCCCCGGGCTCATGATGGCCGCCGTGCTGGTCCTCACCCTGCTGCTGTACAACGGCCGCGGTGGCCGGGTGCTGGTGCCGCTGGCGCGCGCGCTGTTCCGCCTGGACGCCTGGTGCATGGCCGACGTGTTCGCCATTGGCGTCATCGTCAGCCTGGTGAAGCTCTCGACCATGGCCGACGTGGTGCTCGGCACGGCGTTCTGGGCCTATCTCGGTTTCAGCGTGTGCTTCCTGCTGACCGTGACCACCCTGGATCGGGTCAGCGTGTGGTCGGCCGTGGATGCTCAGCGGGAGGCGCGGTGACCTCGGCGCTGCAACGGGGACTGGCGGTGTGTCACGTCTGCCTCGCGACCACGCCGGTCGAGCGGCACGCCTGCGGCCGCTGTGGCGCCCGCGTCCACGGCAGGATTCCGAACAGCGTGCAGCGCACGATCGCCCTCTGCTGTGGCGCCGCGCTGCTCTACCTGCCGGCCAACCTGCTGCCGATCATGGTCACCGATCAGTTCGGGCGGGTCACCGAGAGCACCATCATCGGCGGCGTGCTGCGGCTCCTGGAGATGGGTTCGTATCCGGTCGCACTGGTGATCCTGGTGGCCAGCGTGCTGATCCCTCTGGGCAAGCTCGCGGCCCTCGGTCTGCTCTGCTGGGCGGTCACCCACAGCCGGGTCTCGTCACCGGCCCAGCGCACCACGCTGTACCGGATTACGGAACTGGTCGGCAAGTGGTCCATGGTGGACGTGTTCGTGGTCGCCGTGCTGGTGGCGCTGATCCAGATGGGCGGCATCATGCAGGTCAAACCGGGTGCTGCTGCCCTCGCCTTTGCCGGCGTGGTGATTGTTACAATGCTCGCCGCCGAGAACTTCGACCCTCGCCTCATCTGGGATCGGGAATACCGCGACGATGACTGAACCGCAAGCAACCGTGGTGCGACGCCGCGTATCCGCGGTGTGGATCGTCCCCGTGGTCGCCATGCTGCTGGGGCTGTGGCTGGTGATCGACGCCTACCGACGCCAGGGGCCGGAGGTGCGCATCACGTTCAGCACCGCCGAGGGCATCGACGAAGACGCGACGCCGGTGAAGGTGCGCAACGTGGAGGTCGGTGTGGTCAGCAAGGTCGCCCTCAGTGACGATCTGTCCGCGGTCGTCGTCACCGCCGATCTGACCGCGGACGCGCGAGGGCTGCTGCGGGAGGACACGCGCTTCTGGGTCGTGCGGCCACGGGTCAGCCGCACCGGCATTTCCGGCCTCGGCACCATCGTCTCCGGCGCCTACATCGAAATCGCCCCCGGAATCGGCGACGCGGCCGACGACTACGACTTCGAGGGACTCGACCACGAACCCCCGACGCCGGCAGGGACGCCCGGACTCAGGGTGGTCCTGGTCAGCGACAGCAGCGGTTCCCTCGGCGTCGGCGATCCGGTGATCTACCGCGGCTACTCGGTGGGCCGCGTGGAGAGTTCGGATCTCGACGTCGATTCGCGCGAGGTGCGCTACTCGGTGTTCATCGATTCGCCCTACGACCGGCTGGTCACCAGCAGCACGCGCTTCTGGAACGCCAGCGGCATCTCCGCGGCGCTCAGCGCCGAAGGCGCCACCCTGAGCCTTGCCTCCATCGACACGCTGATCGCCGGCGGGGTCGCCTTCGACCTGCCGCTGTCCGCGGTACCCGGCAATCCAGTGGGCGCCAACGAGGAGTTCCAGCTCTACGCCGACGAGGCCAGCATCGACGCCAACCCGTATCGTTACGGGCAGCAGTACGTGGTGTCGTTCTACGAGTCCGTGCGCGGACTCAACCCCGGAGCACCGGTCACCTTCCGGGGAATCCGCATCGGCAGCGTGGAGCGCATCATGGTCCGCGAGGGGACCGCGGAAGCGCTCGACGACGGCAGCGACCGGCCGATTCCGGTGCTGATCCGCATCGAGCCCGGACGCTTCGAGATGGAGGACTCCCGCGCCGGCGTTCAGCGCCTGCGCGAGGCGCTGGCGCGAGCGGCGCAGAACGGTCTGCGCGGTGTGCTCGAATCCGGCAACCTGCTGACCGGCAGCCTGTACGTGAATTTCGACTTCGTCGACGGCGTCGAGCCCGCCAGCGTCGCCGACTTCAACGGCAAACCCACGCTGCCGACGATTTCCGGCGTGTTCGCCCGGCTCCAGCAGCAGGTGGGACAGCTGCTGGCCAAGCTCAACGGGCTGCCGCTGGATCAGAGCGTCGCCTCCGCCAACGCCTCGATCGAGGCGCTCGGAACCGCAGCCGAAGCGTTGCGCGACCTGCTCGCCAGCGATTCGGTGCGCGAGCTTCCCGAGAAGCTCGACGACTCCCTGCGCCGATTCGACCGCACCCTCGCGGCCTACGCTGACGACGGCGGCCTGCCGGCCCAGCTGACGCGGACCCTGGAAGAGCTCGACGACACCCTGCAGAGCGTCCGTGCGGTGGCGGAGACCCTGGAGCGCGATCCGAACGCCGTGATCTTCCCCACCCGACCCCACCCCGACCCCGCACCCCGGGCAGGAAGACCATGAAACGATCCGTGCTCCCATTGCTCGGCCTGCTGCTCGCAGCAGGCTGCACATCGACGACCCCGCCGCCGCCGGCCGAATACCTGCTGCAGCCGTCGCCGGAATCCGAATCGACCCGCGGCGGCGCCGGCGGCTATGCGGTGGCCCTGGGTCGGATCGACCTCGCCCCGTATCTCGACCGCCAGGGCATCGTCGTCGAATCCAGCGACGGTACCGTCACCGCCGCCCAGGGACACCGCTGGGCGGAACCCCTCGCTCACTCACTGCGGCGCGTGCTGCAGCTGGAAATCGCCCGCGACAGCGGGCTGGCCGTGGCCGCGCCGCCGCGGCGCGGCCACGGCGCCGGCACCATCGTCGACGTCGACGTCTACCAGTTCCACGGTACCGAGGACGGCGTGGTCCGGCTGGTCGCCGACTGGACCCTGCGCCAGCCGCGCGACAACCGGATCGTCGGGCACCATCAGCTGGTCCGCGAAATGCACACGTCCGCCGATGGCTACGACGCCCTCGTGCGCACTCACCTGGCCCTGGCCGAGGCCCTCGGTGCCGCCATCGCCAGATCCATCGGCGAGGTCGATGCGACCGCCCCGAGGCAACCGTAGTCCGCGTGTAGCCGTATACTGTTGCTGATTCTTTCCGTAGCGGCCGAGGAGCCCACATGACTCAGACCCGGATTACCGTCATTCCCGGTGACGGTATCGGTCCCGACATCGTCGAGGCGACGATCGCGGTGCTGGACAAACTCGACTGCGGGCTCGCCTTTGACTTCGCCATCGCCGGACAGACCGCGATGGAAAAGGGTCAGGATCTGATTCCGCCGGAGACCCTGGACCTGATCGAGCGCAATCCCGCGAGCCTCAAAGGACCGATCACCACGCCCGTGGGCCGAGGATTCTCCTCGGTGAACGTCTCCCTGCGGCAGCACTTCGAGCTGTTCGCCAACGTGCGTCCGGCGCTGTCCATTCCCGGTATTCCATCGCGCTACGAGAACGTCGACATCATCATCGTGCGTGAAAACCTCGAGGGTCTGTACTCCGGCGTCGGCCACATCCGCAGCGACGACGGCGAGCGTGCCGAACTGCGCAGCGTGATCACCCGGGCGGGTTCGAAACGGGTCCTCGACTACGCCTTCGACATGGCCGCCCGACTCGGCCGCAGGAAGGTCACGGTGGTGCACAAGGCCAACATCATGCGCTCCACGTCCGGGCTGTTCCTGGAGGTCGCGCGGGAAGTTGCGAAGACCCACCCTCAGGTCGAGTTCCAGGAGATGATCGTCGACAACTGCGCCATGCAGCTGGTGATCAATCCGGAACGCTTCGACGTGATCGTCACCACCAATCTGTTCGGCGACATTCTCTCGGATCTCTGCGCCGGCCTGGTCGGCGGGCTGGGACTGACGCCGGGCGCCAACATCGGCACCGGCAAAGGCATCTTCGAGGCCGTGCACGGCAGCGCCCCCGACATCGCCGGACAGGGCATCGCCAACCCCACCGCGATCATGCTGGCCGCCGCGATGATGCTCGACTATCTGGACCTGAGCGACCACGCCCGCCGTCTGCGCGCCGCCATCCGCGCGGTCATCGGCGCCGGCCGGGCGCTGACCCGCGACCTCGGCGGCAGCGCATCCACCAGCGAATACACCCAGGCGCTGGTCGACACCCTCGACTGAACCCGGCGTTCGCGGCGCCGCCGTGAACGCCGTCGTCACGATCATTTCACCGGTGCCTCACGGCGCTTGGTCGATTCTGCGTCTCCCTGATCAACACAACCCACGGAGTACCGACCATGACCACCCTGAGACTCACCGTCGCTGCAATGACCCTCGGCCTGCTGGCTGCAGTCGCGCAGGCCGACAATCACGCGATGGACAAGCAGTCCAACATCGTCGAGGTCGCCGACAAAGCCGGCAGCTTCACCACCCTGATCGCCGCACTGAACGCTGCCGGGCTCGCCGAGACCCTGGCCGGCGACGGCCCGTTCACCGTCTTCGCGCCCACCGACGCCGCCTTCGCCGCGCTGCCGGAAGGCACCGTGGAGAGCCTGCTGGCGGACAAGGAAGCACTGACCAAGGTGCTCACCTATCACGTCGTGGCCGGTAAAGTCGGTGCCGCCGACGTCGCCGCCATGAGCCCGCTGACCACCCTCCAGGGCAGCACGCTGACCGTGGGCACCGACGGTGGTGTGACCATCCAGGGCGCCGGCGTCGTAAGCGCCGACGTGGCCGCCAGCAACGGCGTGATCCACGTGATCGACACCGTGCTCATTCCGCAGACCTGAGCGACTGAGCTTCGTCTCCGCGGGCGCAATCGCCCGCACCTCACCCCTGGCGGCGCTACGTCGTCAGGGGTTTTCCGCGTTCGGACCAGCGTCGCCTTGCGCGCCGCGGCTGAGGGTGCGGAAGTAGCGGGCCGCCGCCGGTGAATCGCGACCCGACGGGCGTGGCTGCTGCGCCCGGACCGGCGCACGATCGAGACTCAGCAGCGCAGACTCCAGCAGATCGAGGCGGTCCAGCACGAGCTGGCGCAGAGCCTCGGTGTTCTCATCCGCGGTCCCGCGAATGGTGTACAGGCCACGATCCAGCCCGGCGCCCATCGTCGCCCCGCCACCGGCCGCGTCTCCGGCTCCTCCCATGCGCGCCAGGTCCGCGGCCACCGCCTCCAGCGCCCGACGCCGGAAACCGCCATCGTCGTCACCCGCCTCCAGCACCCGTCGGCGCAGCTCCCGGACCTCCGCCAGTGGGTCGGTACCGACCCCCGCGAGGTCGTCCGCGAAGGCGCGCTGTGCCTGAGCGATGCGACCGCCCAGACGCTCGAGCGCATCTTCCACCAGGCTTTCGCTTCCGATCACATAGAGCGGCTGCCCCAGATCGAAGGCGCTGGCCGATGCCGCCAGGCGTTCGTCGACGCGCACCTCGTCGAGCTCGTCCAGGGCCCGGTCGAGGGTGCGCGCGCCCTGCGCGCTGCGCTCGCCGGCGGCATCGCTCAGATCGATGAGTTCCGCCCGAAGCTCGGCGAGATCGCCCTGCATGCGACGCTTAACCTCCGCGAAGGTCTGCATGGCATAGTCGCCGCGGACCAGGCTCGCACCTTCCCGGGCTCGCTCCAGCGAGGCCTCCTGCAGCTGTTCGAGCGCCTCCATCACCCGGCCCTGGTCGGCCTGAAGATTCCCGGCGCGGCGGGCGGCCTCGGCGATACGCGCCTGCAGCTCGCCGCGCGACGAGTCGCGCAGAGCGTCCGCCGCCCGGCGCAATGCCTCGGCTGCCTGATCTCGACCTTCGGCGCCGTCCGGAGCGTCCAGCGCCCGGCGTGCGCGGTCGACATCGGCGATGGCGCGCTCGAGGCTCTCGCCAGGGGCAGCGGAATCGGTGGACCGGCGGTCAGCGCGTCCGGCCTCCAGCGCCTCGCGCAGGCGCTCAAGTTCGCGACGCAGTCGGGCCTGCTCCCAGCGCGAGGGCAGGCTGTCGGCCGCGTCCGCGCTCTGCCGTGCCAGCTGCTCCTGACGCGCCGCGAGTTCCTCCAGGCGCTGCCAGCGGGCGTCGGCATCCTGCCCGGCGTCCTCGGCCAGGGCCGCCTGCTGCGGCATCTCGTAGCGATTGCGCTCCGGATCCATCTCCAGCTCCATCAGTTCGCTCAGCGAACGACTCGACGTGCCACGACCATCATTGCGCGACAGCGACACGTCGACGTCGCGCACGCTGGCCTCCGCCGTCGCCAGATGCGTGAGCGCCCGCTGCTCCGCGGGCACCGCCTCCTCGAGCTCCCGTTCCGCCAGCCGCGCCGCCGCCGGCGTCATGTGTTCGAGCGCCCGCTTCAGCTCGGCAACGAATTCGGAGGTCTCGCCGTCGCGGCCGAGCCCGCGCGCGGCAGAGCGGGCAACCAGGGTTTCGACCTGTTCGGCAAGCGTGCGCTGCAGCGCCGCCAGCACCTCGGCCTCGTCCGCGAGGGCGCGACGCTCGGCGGCGGTCGGGTCGGCGGCGCCGCCGCGCTGCTTGTTGATCAGATTCCAGGTCGCCGTGAGCAGGTCGCGCTGGCGCTCGGCGATATCGAATCCGCCGCCTTCCGCGCCGCCCTGCCCGGCCATCTGCTGGGACTCGCGATAGCGCAGTTCGAACGGGCGCACGTCGATGAAATACAGCGCCGAACGCGTGCTCTGGGTGTGGTCGCTTGCTTCGGCGTACAGCGAGATGACGTCTCCCGGAGCGAGCGCGCGGGCGCCGACGCCGTCACCATCGCCATTGCCATCGCCGGCGCGCAGGTTTTCCAGTGCGAGCAGGTGCCCGCCCTCGCCGAGCGCCAGCTCGTTCCAGGCGCCGCCGTTGACGGCGTAGCGCAGCGTCAGCGCCGTGACGCCGTAGTCGTCGCGCGCTTCGAACTCGAGCGCCACCTCCTCGATGGCCGTGGCTTTGCGGTCGTGTCCCGGCCAGACGAAGGCGAGTTCCGGCGGCGAGTCCTCGGCCAGCTCGATCAGGTAGCTGTCGCTGATCCGGGCCAGTTCGCCCTCGTGGCGTACCGCGATGTGCCAGCGGCCGGGAGCCGACACGGCGAACGCGCCGCGCGCGCTGCGGGAGGCTTCGACCGTGCCGCTGCCCACCGACATCGGCCGCGCCACGTCGTTCACCACCAGCAGCGTTTCGCCTAGGGCGCGGTCGGCCACAGCGGTGACCTCGACTTCGGTGCCGGGGAGTGCCATGACGTCCCCAGGGCCGCCCGCGCGCTCGGCAAGCCCCGTCCACTCGGGAAACCGGTAGCGCGTCTCCAGCGCCAGCACCTCGGGGAGATCGGCGACCTCGATCCGGAAACGGCCGGAACTCAAGCCGCGATCGGCGACGTAGTAGTCCACGCCCTCGCCGATGCCGACGAGGACGAAGCCGTACCGGTCAGCGCCGAGCTCGACCATGGGCGCCCGTTCCCAGCCGCCGCCGAAGTCCGCGTGCACGGTCATGGCGTCGGCCCGGAACCCGCGCACGGTGGCGTTGATCACCACGTCGCTGCCCCGACGGACCACGACGTCGCCCGGGCTGACGAGAATGCGCGGCTGCGCCGCCGCGAACAGCTCGCCGGTCCAGAGGCGCTGCCCGGCCAGCTGCAGCGGCCGGCTCCCGGCGAGCAGCAGCGCCAGGCAGACGGACAGCAGCAGCGCCAGCAGCGCAGGAACCAGGATCTCACGGGCCGGAACCGCCCGATCGACCGGGTGCGCCGCCGCGAGTTCGGCGGTCTGCCGTTCGAGCAGCACGAACAGATCCGTGGCGTCGTTGCGGCGCCGCCCATCGTGCCAGGTGTCCAGGCGTCCGGCGAAGGCCGGAACTCGCCGTTCCAGCTCCGCGACCGCGCGATCGCGGCGGCGCCAGAGGGCGACCGACAGCAGCGCGGCGGCGACCGGCAGCGCGTACAGACCCGCTCGAACGGCGGACAGCAGGGTGTCCGAGGGCACCAGTTCCATGACCAGCGCGGCGCCGCCGAGGGTCACCGCGAGCAGACCGCCGAGCATCAGCGCCGCGGTTCGCGCGCCCCAGCGCCAGCGCAGGCGCCGGCGCGCCGCATCCAGGTAGACCGGGAGCATCACGTGCCGACTCCGGCTCGACCCTGGTTGGCCATCACGGGTTCCAGCAGCGCCAGCAGCAGCAGCAGCGCCAGCAGCCACGGGGCCAGGGGCCAGGCCGGACCGGCGGATGCCGGCTGCGCTGCCGACGGCGGCGAGCCAGCGGTGGCCGCCGCCTGCCAGCGCGCCAGCAGCGCAGGGTCCGCCGGCTCCGGCTGCGACTCGCGCGGATCCGGGTTCACCGCCAGCAGTCGCTCCCGGTTGGGCGTGCGCAGCGTGTAGAGTCCGGGGCGAACCACACGCAGGCTGCCGCCCGCCGCGCTGTCGCCGAGCGACAGCAGGCGAGCGCCGGCGCTGTCGAACAGCTGGGCGTTCGCGGCGCCGAGGGTCAGCGCTTCGCCGGCGATCGCTGACCTGGGCAGGTCTTCCTGAGCCAGATAGCTGAGGGCGGCGCCGATCAGGGCGACGAATACCGGGTCGGTGACCAGGGAACTCCACTGCGGATCCAGCGCCGTGGTGAGCGCCAGTACCCGGCCGGCATCCACCGGATACTCGAGCAGCAGCGGCGTGCCGTCGTCGAGGGCGAGCAGCACGTTGTCCTGCTCCGCGTCGGCCACCAGATGGCGGTAAACCTGAACCTCGCGCCACGCCGCGGCCCCGCCGAGTGACGAATGGCGGAGGTCGATGCCGATCACGCTGCGCGGCCCGGCAGCAGCCGGATCCGCGAGCCGGTCGCCCAGCGCCGGGCCGTCGAACGGCAACGCGCCGCTGCGTCGGGTGCCCGTGCCAGCGCTCAACAGCACGCCCCCGCCTGCGGCCAGGTGGCGTCGCAGCCGGCGCGCCTCGGGCGCGTCGAGGCCGCCGCCGTCGAGGGCGACCGCCACCGGACCCTGCAGCGCGGCCGGCCCGGGTCGAAAGCGCGGCGCCGCCGCCTGCACCGCGGCGTGCAGATAGTCGCTCTGGCGCTCTGCGCCCGCGGCGACATACACGGGCAGGTCGATCACCCCGGCGCCGGGCGCCACCACATGCAGCACGTCGTCGCCGTCGATCGCGTCCGCCGCATCGATCCGGGCGCGCAGCCAGCGGTCGGCGCCGCCGACCTGCGCAACGGCGAAGTCCACGCTGCGGCTCGCCCCCGCCGCGACCTCGAGCGTCGTCCGCTCGAGCTCACCCGCCGCGCTCTCGAGTACCAGCGTCAGGCGGCGCGGCACGTCCGCGTGGCTGCGCACCGTGGCGGTCAGCCTGCCGTCGTTCAGCGCGCCCGTCAGCGTCCAGTTGTCCCGGCGCGCGCGCAGCGGATGGAACTGCACCGGGAGGTCGTTGCCAGCGACCAGCGCGTTGAACCGGTCCGGCATCGCGCTCGCCTGAAAGTCGGAGATCAGGTGCACCTCCGCCGCCGCGTCGCTGACCCCGGCCACCAGGGTGGCGACCCTGCCCAGCAGACCGTCGAAGCCGAGCCGCGTAGCGGAGGCAGCGGCGCCCCTCACGGCCGCCGCGAGGGCATCGTGATCCGCCGTCGGGCCGGCCAGCAGCGCGAGTTCGGCTCCGGCGCCGATCACGGCGCCCTCGATCCCCGCCGGCAGATCGTCGATCAAGCCCAGCGCCCGGTCGCGTGCTTCGTCCATCACCGCGGCCATGGACAGCGACGTGTCCAGCACCAGCACCCGGGGGGCAACCGCCGGCGTCGCCGCGGCGGCGCCCGGCGCCCGCTCCAGCAGCGGCTGGGCAAAGGCGAAGGTCAATACCGCGAGCAGCAGCAGGCGCACGACCAGCAGCCACCGATAGCGCACGGTGCGGTGGCGCTGACGCGGTGCCTCGACCGGGCGCATGAGCAGCAGCGAGCTCACCAGCCGGGTCCGGGGATCGCGCGTCTCCAGACGATGCAGCCACCACGGCAACGCCAGCGTGACCAGGCCGGCCAGGAACGCAGCCGCGACGAAACTCACGGGTGTCGCTCCCGGAAGCGCAGGTACTCCGCCAGGGACTGGTCCAGCGGCTCGTCGCTGCTCATCAGCCGATGGTGGCCACCGGCGCCGAGCACCGCGTGGCGGATCTGGGCAACGTGTTCGGCGAGGCGCTGCGGATAGTCGCGGGCGAGATCACCCGCGGACACGGTCAGCGTGACCCCGGTCTCGACGTCTTCGAGGGTGGTTCCGCCTGCCGCGCTCGGCTGACGCTCCGCCGGATCGAGGATCTGAAACACCAGCAGGTCGTGGCCCCGGGCAGCCAGCGCGCGCAGACCGGCGCCGAGTTCCTCCGGCGCGCAGAAGCAGTCCGACAGCAGCACCGTCAGACCACGCTTGCCGAGGCGTCCGGCGGCATGTTCGAACAACGCCGACCAGTGGGTACCGCCCGCCGCGCGCAGGCCGTCGAGGTCGTGGTAGAGGGCCTGGATCGCCCGCGCACGCGCCGCCGGCGGCCGCTGGACGTGCACCTCGCCGGCGAAGGCGCTCAACCCCACCGCATCGTGCTGGCGCGCGGCCACGTGGATCAGCGCCGCGGCGAGAAAGCGCGCGTAATCGAGTTTGCTCACCGCGCCCGGACTCGCTGGTACGCCCATGGAGGCACTGGTGTCCACCAGCACCGTGAGCCGCGTGTTGGTGGTGCCGAAGAAACGCTTGACGTAGGTACGATCGGCGCGCGCAAAGACGTTCCAGTCGATGAACCGCGGATCGTCGCCGGGGGTGTAGGCGCGGTACTCGGCAAACTCCTGGCTGAAGCCGAAGCGCGGCGAGCGGTGCAGACCGATCAGCGCCCCTTCCACCACCACGCGGGCCAGCAGCTCCAGGTTCGCGAGGCCCGCCAGGGTCTGCGGCGAGATCAGGCGCGCGGCGGCGCTCACGCCGGCACCTGCTCGACGACGGCGGCGACGACGTCGTCCACCTGGATGCCGTCGGACTCCGCCAGGTAGTTCAGCTGCAGACGGTGGCGCAGCACCGGGGCCGCAAACGCCCGGACGTCGTCCGCCGTGACGTGGTAGCGGCCCTGCAGCAACGCCCGCGCCCGGCCGGCCAGGGACAGGAAGATCGCGGCGCGCACCGACGCGCCGTAGGTCAGATAGCGACGCACCGGCTCCGGCGCCTCCGGCGCCTCCGGCCGCGTCGCGCGGACCAGCGCCACCGCGTAGCGGTTCACCGCATCGGCGATGGGCACCTGGCGCACCAGATGCTGAAACTCGAGCAGCGCGGCGGCATCGGTGCAGGCGGCCACGACGGGCAGACTCATCCCCAGAGTGTTGCGCTCCACCACCGCGACCTCCTGATCGGCGTCGAGGTAGTCGAGCAGGACGTTGAACACGAAGCGGTCGAGCTGGGCCTCCGGCAGTGGATACGTCCCCTCCAGTTCGATTGGATTCTGGGTGGCGAGCACCACGAACGGCGCCGGCAGCAGATGGGTCTGTCCGCGGATGGTGACGCGGGCTTCCTGCATGGCCTCGAGCAGCGCCAACTGCGTCTTCGGCGGGGTGCGATTGATTTCGTCGGCGAGCAGGACGTTGCCGAAAACGGGACCCGGCACGAAATGCCAGCGGCGCTCACCGCTCACCGGGTCCACGTCGATGACGTCGGTGCCGGTGACGTCCGCGGGCATCAGGTCCGGCGTGAACTGGATGCGTTTAAAGTCGAGGCCGAGCGCCTCGGCGAGACTCTTCACCATCAGCGTCTTGGCGGTTCCCGGCAGGCCGGTGACCAGGCAGTGGCCGCCCACCAGCACGGTGATCAGAAGCTGCTCGAGAACCGCGTCCTGACCGACGATGATCTTCGCCATCTCCGCGCGGATACGTGCCACGGTGTCGGTGAAGCGCCCGACCAGCGCTTCGGTGGCCGCGCGGTCGCCGGCGCGGCCGGCGGCGGCGTCGATGTCATTCGTGGGGTCGTTCATCCGGTGCGGTTCCATTCAGAGTGAGCAGCAGATCCAGAGCCGGACCGTAGGTGGGCGCGATCTCCAGCGCCTGCAGCAGGGCGCGCCGCGCTTCCTCGATCCGGTTCAGACGGTAGTAGGTGTCGGCAAGGCGCAGCTGCGCGCCGGCGCGGTCGTGGGGCTCGAGCTCGACGGCAACGCTCACGTGTTCGAGGGCCTCGGCGTAGCGTCCGGCCGCGGCGAGCCGCTCACCGAGGCGTGCGCGCAGCGCGCCGTCGAGCGGCCGGGTGCGGGCGTGCGCCTCGAGGACGGCGATCTCTTCGCGCGGCCGGCCCTGCGCGGCGTGCCGATCGGCCAGCCGATCGAGGGCCCAGGGATCGCGCCCGCCGCGGGCGAAATAGTCTGCCAGCGTCGCGTCCAGCACCGCCGGATCGTCGAGTCCGGCCGCCCCCCGGGCGAGCGGCAGGTAGGCGCTGTCCGGCTGCACGTAGTCCGGATACAGCGCGACGGCCCGGCGCCCGGCGTCCATGGCCGACTGCCAGTCCTTCCGCTCGGCAGCCTCGTGAGCCGCACGCAGCGCCTCCCGAAACGGCTCGAGCGCCGCGAGGATGCCGCCGAAGCGTTCGCCGAGATAGCTGCGAAACTGACGGTCCAACGCGTCCGGTGCGATGCCGAGGCCCGTGCGGATCGCCTCGACGCTGTTCCCGCCGGTGGCATACACGGCCAGCATGTCGGCGAGTCCGGAGTCGAAACGGGCATCGATGAGGCTGCACAGCAGCCCCGCCTGCACGTAGGAGATTCCCACCTGCTGCGGGAACTGCGGCCGCAGAAATCCCTCGTCCAGATCCGCCACCGGCAGCAGCCGGTCTTCGGCCAGTGCCTCGAGAAAGCTGAGCGGAACCGAACGATTCGGCGTCGGACCGTGGCGCCACTCCTCCATGACGCTGACGCCCTCGGAGAACCAGCGCGACACCCGATTGCCGGTCGCACCCAGTGTGTACACGTGGGCGAGTTCGTGCCACAGCGCGCTGGCCCAGTCGAAGCCGTCCTCGATGCCCTTCGCCGCCGGACCGTCCATTACCACGACGTCGCCGAAGGTGGCGCCGAGGATGCCGAGCCCCGGCAGCCCGGCGGTGCGTACCGCGAAGTCGTCATGGTGCTCGTAGAGCTCCACGACCACCGGCCCGGCGGGCGTGTAGCCGTAGCGCGCGGCCATGTCTGCGCCCGCGCGGCGTGCCAGACGGACCACGTAGGGCGTCAGGGCGGGCGCCTGAGCGCGCGGCGCCCGCACCAGCAGGCCGGGCTCGCGCACCACGGCGAAGTCGTCATCGAGCAGGTCCAGCAGGCGCAGGCTGTTCACCGTGAGCGGATTGTAGGGATCTCCGGCGTAGGCGCGTTCGAGATTCCGGCGGGCGTCCGCCGGCCGCTCGACGCGCAGCAGGTTGATGCCGAGCTCGGCTCGAGCCAGCCAGTCGTCCGGCTCCACCGTCAGCGCCCGCTCGTAGCTGGCAACCGCCTCGCGGTAGCGACGATTGATCACGAATTGACGGGCGGCCACGGCATGCACGGCGCCGAAGCGCGGGTTCAGCGCCAGCGCGCGTTCGACCCAGGGACTCGGCTCGACTCCCGCCAGCGCATCCGCCGCGGCGAGCAGCGCGAAGGCATCGAGCCGCTCCCAGCCGCCGAGGCCAGCGTCGAGCAGACGCGTCAGGTCCTCGCGTACCGTGTCCACCTCACCGAGTTCGAGGCGCATGCGGGCGAGCATCAGGTGTGCCTCCGGATGATCCGGACGCCGGCGCAGCACTCGCGCCAGGTGGCTGCGGACGCCGGATTCGAAACGGCCGAGGGACAGCTGTGCCATGCCGAGCAGTGCCTGCTCGTTGTCGGCGTCGCGTTCCAGGGCTTCGCGGAACAGCGCTTCGGCGTCCGCTTCCTGATGCGCGTCGATGAACAGGCGCCCCCAGCGCGCGCGCAGCCCGGCATCGTCCGGCGTCCGGGACAGCGCGCTGCGGAATGCGGCGTTGGCGCCGGCCAGATCACCGGCGCGCCACAGCGCTTCGGCGCGAAGCGCATCGTCTCCGGCACGCCGAGCCTCGGCGCGATAGCACGCGTCGGCCTCGGGGTCGCCGCGCAGCGCGGCCGCGTCGCACCCGAGCGGCGGGCCACCGGACGCAGCGGCCAACGCCGCGACTCGTGCCGGCGCCAGCGCCGCGACGAGCAGAACCACCCGGATGAACGCCGTGCCGCTCACGGTACGTCGCCACGCCGCGCCAGCGCGAGTTCGATCAGCAGGCGCTGCAGCTCGGCGTAGTAGCTGTCGCTGTCGCGGCTGTCCTTGTCGGCGCGCAGCGCCTCGATGGCCGCCTGCAGCTCGGCGATCCGCCCGGCGCCGGCACCGCCGCCGGCGGCGAACGCCGGCGCCGCGTCGAGCCGCGCCAGCCGCGCGGTCGCACGCGGACCTGCACTGAGCGGATGCTCGGTGGCCATGCTGCCGGCCGTCGCATAGTGAACGCCGACCCGATTTTCGGCATAGGCGAACGCCTCCTCCGCCGACACGTAGCCGTCCTTGTCAAGATCGGCGCCGGAGTCGGCGAGAGCCGCAGCGAAGTGCTCGGCAAAGACGCTGGCGTTGTTCTCGGCGCCGCTGCGGGTGGCGGTCATGACCGTGCGCTGCGGCTGCGCCAGCAGGGGCTGCAGCGCGCCGCTGGCGCTGGTCGCCGCGACCACCAGCTGACGTTGCACCGGCCACGCGTCGAGCCAGCGCGCCAGGTCTTCGCCGGTGGGATCGGGACCGGGGACGTTGAAGCGGTAGTGCCGGTCGTCGTAGCTGCCGTGGCCGATCAGCACCAGCAGCAGCGTGTCGCCCGCCTCCGCCCGTGCGCCCAAGGCCGCCAGCTCGTCGGCGCAGCGGTCGCGCCCGGCCATCCCGCCGAGCAGCAACGTGACGTCGCCGCTCAGCGCGCGCAGCCCGTCGGCCACGGTCCTGGCCTGATGCTGAAAGGCGCTCTCGTAGGCATCGCTGCCACCGAGTCCGGCGACCACCAGCGCGCGCGTGTCCGCGGCAACCGCGCCCGCGGCAGACAGCACCATGGCCGGCCACAGGGCGAGCCACACGCTCTGTCGAAGCGGCCGCATCAGATCCGCCTCCAGTGACGGCGCAGCAACCATTCCCCGCTCTTCAACAGCACCAGCAGCAGAAACAGCGCCGGCATGTCCCACAGCGGAAGGCGTTCGCGCTGGGTGACCCCCGCCGCGCTGAAACGCAGCGCCGCTGGAATCGCGGTGGCGTCCTCCACCGCCCAGGAGCGGCCGCCGGTGACCGCGGCCAGGCGCCGCAGCAGCGCGTCGTTGCGCACCGCATGCTGATACTCGCGGTTCTCCGCGCCAACGCGGACGAAACGCGTGAGCGGTTCGGCGGTGGCATCCACCGTCACGTCGATGCGATACACGCCGGGCGCATCGGGGACGAAGCGCGCGGCGAACGCGCCGGGGGCAGCGGTCGGCGTCAGCGCAATCGTCCGGGTCGCACGGTCGGGGCCGGTCACCTCCGCGCGGGCGCTGGCATCGGACCTCGGGACGAAGGCCGCATCACGCTCGGTGAGACGCACCTCCACCGCGCCGCCGCCGACGTCGACGGCCAGGTCGCGCGGTGGCTGCGCGGTTTCCGCGAGCTGACGCAACAGCTGGCGCCAGAACAGGCCATGGCGGTTGTCGTCCGCTGGCGTCGCCATGCGCCAGCGCCAGGTGCTGGCGGTCGCCAGCACGGCCGAGGTCCCCAGCCCGTAGGGCTGCACGACCAGAAGCGGCAGCGGTCGATCGTCAATCAGTACCTGCAGCAGCGTGGTGGCCGCCGGCTTCAGCCCGCCGAGCCGCTGGTAATCGGCGAGTTCCGGCAGCGTCGTCCAGGGGTCGCCGCCCTCGCCGCCGAGCAGCTGGGTGACCGGCGAGTTGGCGCCTTCCCGGGTCAGGCGAACCCGGCCCCGGACCGAACCGTAGCTGCCGCCGTCCAGACGTTCGAGGCGCACCGGCAGGGCGTCGGCGAGGGGTTTCACGTCCCAGCCCCCGTCCGCGAGCGCGTCGCGGCCGGCCAGGGCGATCAGACTGCCGCCGCGTTCGCCGATGAAGCGCTCGAGCCGCCTGTGCGCGTCGTCGTCGAGATACGTGGCCGCCAGGCTTCCGAGCACCACCACGTCGTACGCGTAGAGCGCTTCGAGCGATCGCGGAAATCCCTCGCTCAGCTCGTCGGCGCCGCTGACGTCCTGGCGGTAGGTCTTGCGATCCGTGGTGCGCAGCCAGGAGTTCAGCTCGATGACGTCGTCGCCCGCCAGGGCGCGGCGGATGAACTTGTACTCCCAGCGCGGTTCGCCTTCGAGATACAGCACCCGATGGCGCCGGTCGCTGACGGTGAGCAGGCGCCGCATGCGGTTGTTCTGCGTCAGGCGGTCGCCCGCCGGCGCGTCGATCTCGAAGGTCAGCTCGCGGATGCCGCCGGGACCGCTGTCGAAGCTCAGAGCATGGCGCGCGGCCGTCGCGCCGGCGGCCAGGGTCAGCGTCTCCGCCGCCAGCAGCCGCTCGCCGTCGCGCACCTTGAGCAGCACCTCACCGGCGCCGGCGTGGCGTACGGTCAGCTGGGCCACGACCCGGCTGTCGGGCGGCGCCCGGGCCGGCAGGGCCACATCGTCGATCTCGACCTCTCCCGGCAGGGCGAGCGGCCCCACCCCGACGGTGTGCACCGGCACCCCGGCGTTCGCCAGCAGCGCGATATCCGGCGCGGCAACGTCGGTGTCAGCGCCATCGGTCAGCACCACCACGGCCGCCAGCGGTGCTCCGCGAAAGCTCTCGAGCACCTGCTGCACCGCGCCCAGGAGGTGGGTATCGGGCTGGTCTGCCGCCAGACCGTCGATCGCGCGTCGTTCGGCGGCGGCAGCGAAACTGAAGGTCGAGACGCTGGCGAGACCGGACAGCGCCGGCAACAGGCCCTCATCGAGGGCCGCGACGGCGGCATCCAGGCGCGAACGCGCCGCATCCCCCGCCGGCAGCCCCATGCTCGCGGACACGTCGACCAGCACGGCCACGGAGTTTGCCCCTGGCGCCAGCGTCGACAGCTCGAGCATCGGACGGGCCAGCAGAATCAGCACTACTCCGACGAAAGCAGCCTGCCAGGCACCGATCAGGAGGCGCCGGCCGAGCGGCAGGCCGCGCAGTCTGGCGCCGACGAGCACGCTGGCCAGCAATCCGAAAAGCAGGATCAGTGCCAGCACGCGCAGCACTCCGGAACCGTCGAACCAGGGCGCGAACACCACCTCGCCCTGGCGGAAAACGTCGACGGGATACTTGAACAGCCACTCGACCATCACCCGGCCTCAGCGGTCCACAAGTGCTCGCTGTACACTAGTGAGTCATCACGTAGGTGATCACGTTGACTCCCAGCCGATACGACTGAGTGCTGAAGCGCTCGAAGTACCAGTGGCCGTAGGCTTCCCGCTCCCAGCCGTCGGCAATGTCGGTGTTGTGGGTAGCGATCGCCATCAACCGCCCGTCGTCATCGAAGTAGCCGCGCATGCTGGCGTTGCGCAGCGACCCCGCCGGGGGCCGGTGGGCCCACGGTGACTCGGCGGTCTCGACGGAATACGAATCGACGAAGCTGCGCGCCGGGATCTGCGGCATCCGCTCGATCTCGAACACCATGCGGAACAGCGGGTGGGAGGGCTGAACCTCGCGCCAGCGGGTCCGGGGCAGGACCTGGCGCATGAAGCGTTCGAAGCTCGCCCACTCGGCATCGCCCCAGAAGTCGTCGGCCCAGAGAAATCCGCCGTTGCGCAGGTACTCGCGCAGGGCATCGGTCTCCTGTGTGGTGAAGCGCATGTAGCCCACGTCGGACATGAACAGCAGCGGGAAGTCGCCGAGGTCGGCGTCGGTCAGGCGCCGGCGCACCGGCTGCAGCGCCGCCTCGATTCGGGTCAGTTCGTTGAGCCGCTTGCCGAGATTCTGCTCCGCCTGGGGATAGTCGGTCTCCCAGCGTTCCCAGAGCCGGCCCTCGAAATGGTAGTACGCCTCACCCATGCCGCCGATGCTGTCGTAGACCACCCGGGCGACATGGAGCCGGGTCAGGTCCACGGGCACGGCGGTACGCTCCGGCTCGCCGCCCCGGACCCCGGTCGCCTCGGCGCGCGCCGTCCCGGCCCACGCGGACAGCGTCACAGCGAAGCAGATTGCTGATCCTAGAGCACCACGCCCCCAGAACATGGTCGCAAGCACCCCGAACTGGCTGGTCGTTTCGAGGCTACGTCAGGCGTGGGGGGATGTATAGCAGGTGTCCGACCAGACGGCCCCGCCCGGCGCGAACGCGCCCGGGAATGGTTCAACGGGACGGCGGCCGGCGTGCCTGCCAGGTCGCCGCCACGAGGGCCGGCAGCACGCCGAACAGCAGCAGCACCAGGGCGACACCCGAGCGGCCGAGCCGCTCGCCCAGGCCGAACGCGCTCACCAGCCAGGCGAGCACCACGAACGCCACGACCGCCATCAGTGCGAACACGCAGACGAAGGTGAGGTAGGCAGAGAATGGACGCTGCCGCGGGTGACGCACCCAGGCAACCCAGGGCGCTGCGGCGGCGAGCAGAAACACGGCGATGGCGACGGTGATCCAGCTGAAGCCCATCACCACGCCACGCAGGGCTCAGGACACGTCGTCGTCCGGTGCAGGACGGTCGACGTCGTCGGAGCCGGGATGGTCCGGATCGGATGAATCCGGCGCCTGCTTCTTCTGCTGGCGCCGGGCACGTTTCTCGTCCGCCTTGCGCTTTTTCTCTATCTCGCGTTGGCGCTTCGCGAAAGTGTGCTGATTCTTGGCCAAACCGGATCAGGCCGACTGCAGGTTGCCGGCGGCCTTCTTGCCGCGCTCTTCGACCACCTCGTAGCTGACTCGCTGGCCTTCGGTCAGAGAGCCGAGACCGGCCTTTTCCACCGCGCTGATGTGCACGAACACGTCGGCGTCACCGTTCTCCGGCTGAATGAATCCATAGCCTTTCGTGGCGTTGAACCACTTGACCGTACCTGTGGGCATGAGAGCCTCCATGAGCCATTGCTTTGAACCGTGCACAATCGGGACACGGCGCCGAGCAATCAGATGTAGTGGGTGACTTGGTACGCTCGTCGGATGGCGACTGGAGGTAGAAAGGCAGGCCATTACGTAGATCGCGAACCGACGGTAAGACATGCTCCTGACAAACGCAAGCCGTCTGCGCCGGCCTCGCCCGGCGATCTGCGCCGCAGATCCGGCGGCCGGCGCGATACCGCGCTCGTGGTGGCTGTGTTACAAAGCAGGTGGAGTTCACGAGCAACCGTCGGCCAATGCCCAGCACATCGCCAGCGCACTACCTCTTTCCACCCTCCATGAACGGCAGCCAGCGCGATCTGTCGCCCGAGGGTCGCGCCGCCGTGCTTGCGCTGACGCGGCCTGCGCCGTGGCGCTGGCTGCTCCAGTGTGCGCGAATCTGGGCCACGGTCGCAGCGCTGATCATCGCCGCGAAGCTGGTCGACCACTGGCTGATGACCACCCTGGCGATCCTGCTCATCGGCTCGCGCCAGCTGGCCCTCGGCTACCTGATGCACGATCAGGCGCATCACAACGCCTTCCGCTTCCGGCACGGCGATCTTCTCGCCAACCTGCTCGCCGCCTATCCGCTGCTCGTGGCCACCACCGAGAAATACGCCCAGGTGCACCTCAGCCATCATCGCCATTACTTCACCGAGCAGGATCCGGACTTCGTGCGCAAGAACGGGCCGCAATGGACCTACCCGCAGACCCGCAGCGAGATGGCCCGGACCTTCATCCGCGAGTTCCTCGGGCTGAATCTGATCAAACTCATCAAGGGCAAGACCACCGGCGGCACGACGCCCTACCAGCGCCTCGGCAGCATCCCGGTGTGGGTCCGACCGGTCTACTACGGCACCTGGGCAGTGACGCTGACCGTGCTCGGCGGCTGGAGCGAATTCCTGCTGTTCTGGCTGCTGCCGCTGCTCACCGTGATGCAGGCGCTGCTGCGCTGGGAAGCCATCTGCGAGCACCAGTACGGCGTCGCCAACGCGCGGGTCGAAGACACCACTCCGCTGATCGTGCTGCCCTGGTGGCAGCGGCTGCTGATTCCCGACCTCAACTTCGGCATGCACGTCTACCACCACTACTACCCGTCGGTGCCGTTCTGCGATCTGCCGAAGGTGCACCGGATCTTCGTCGCCGAAGGACTCGTGCACGAGGACCGGGTGTTCCACGGCTACGGCGGCGTCCTGAAACGCGTGCTCGCCCGATCGCCCGAGACGCGGCCTCGGGTCGCCAACGCCTGATTCTTCCGCAACCGGCGGCCGTCATCGCCGCGGCCGGAACCAGCACACCACCAGTGCGGCGCTGAGGGCGAGCAGGGCCCCGTCCGCCATGAACGCTGCTGCCGGGTAGGCGTAATCGTAGAGTGCGCCTCCGGCCAGCGGACCTGCGGCGGCGCCGAGATTCGCCGCCGCCTCCTTCCAGCCGAACAGCCGACCGCGCTGGGCTGCAGGCGCAAGCTCCGACAGCAGCGCGTCCTGGGCCGGATTGGCGGTGGCCCACGCCGCCGCGGACAGCACGTAGCACAACGCCACCAGCAGCAGCGTCGGCAACCACGGCAGCGCGGTCACGCAGACCGCTGCCATGGCCATACCGGCCGCCAGCAGCGGCCAGCGGCCGTAGCGATCGGACCAGCCGCCGGCATAGCGCGGCAGCAGCGCGAACACCAGCCCGGCAGGGAGAAACGCCCCAGCCAGCGCCACCACGGAGAGATCGAACTTGTCCTTCAGATAGATGAGATAGATGGGCTCGACGAGCGCGCTGGAAAAACCGCCGAGCAGGACGATGACCAGCAGGCGCCGCAACGCCGGGGACAGTTCGAGGGGAGCCCCGCGATCCTCCCTCTCGTGCGGTGGCGCCTCGAACCGGAGCAGCGTGTAGCCCAGCGCTACCGCGGACGTCACCGCGTAGCCGGCGAATGCCAGAGTCCAGGCCTCGGCGAAGGGCATGAAGCCGAGCAGGGTGAAACCCCAGGTCGCGCCGACCATGCTGCCGCGCACCGAAGTCGCCAGCAGCCGGCCCATGGCGGCTCCCTGCGTCGCGCGCTCCCCGTCGGCGACGATGGTGCGCGCCGATACCCACATGAGCGAAGCGCCAATGCCCTGGAGGAAGCGCGCCAGATAGAACGCCGGCACGGCATCGGCGCCGGCGAACGCCATCATTGCCAGAGTGTAGAAAGCGAACGCGGCCGCGAAAAACGGACGCCGGCCGTAGCGGTCCAGAGCCCAGCCGACCAGCGGCCGGAAGACCAGCATGGTCAGCGTGAACACCGTGTACATGCCGCCGATGACGACGGCGTCGACCTGCTGCGCGCGAACGTAGATCGGCAGGCTGAAGTTGAGGTAGACGAACGCCGTCGAGCCGAGGAACACCGGCGCCAGATAGCCCACGCCACCGCCCGTGCCCGCAGCGGGTGCAGTCACAGCCTATGCCGGCACGTCGCCGGCGACCTGCAGCCGGTGGATGAGCCTGGGTTCGTCGCCGTGGTCGTGCACGGCGAAGTGCTGCACGCAGCGGTTGTCCCACATCACCAGATCGCCGGGTCGCCAGCGCTGGCGCGCCTGGAACTCCGGTCTCACGGCCTGGGCGTAGAGATACTCGAGGAGGCCGCGGCTCTCCTCGCGGCTCCAGCCGGCAATGCGCTGGGTGAAGGCACGGCACACGTACAGCGCCCGTTCGCCGGTCTCGTCATGGGTGCGCACCACCGGATGCTCGGCACGCGGCGCCTGCCGTGGATCCTCGCCGTAAAGGCGAGCCAGATCCGCCGCGCTGTGCTCGGCACGCAGTCCGTCGAGTACCGCTCGCAGCCCCGAAGAGCAGTTCTGGTAGGCGAGAGTCTGATTCGCAAACGCCGTGTCGCCGCCGATTGCCGGCGTTTCCAGCGCATACAGCATGGTCAGCTTCGGCGGCGCTGCGTTGTAGGTCATATCGCTGTGCCAGTGCTGATTCACGTCCGTGCGCTTGCCGCGATTGCGCAGCTCGATGATGTCGGGAAACTCGCTCATGCCGGCGAACGGATGGCGCACCAGTTGCCCCCACAGTGACGCGAACGCGATCTGATCCTGGGGCCGCAGCGTCTGCTCCGGAAACACCAGTACGTGGTGCTCGAGAAACAGGGCGTTCAGCGCGTTCCAGACGTCCTGATCGACCTCGCGCACGTCGATGCCCTCGACCCGGGCCCCGAGGGGCGCGCCGATGCGCTCGATCCGCGGGCTGCTCATCGCCCGGAGAAAGTCGGCGCGCGCTTCTCGAAGAACGCCCGGCGCGCGTGTCCGTTCTGCTCGATCTCGATCAGCTCAGCCATGTCTGCTCGCCTCCTGCAGCTTTCGCGGGCCTTCGGGCCGCAACGGCCGCATGCTAACCCCAGCCCGGCAGCCGGACCAGCCGTGGCTGTCGTTGCAGGCGCGCTACTCATACACTGCCAACGCCACATCGACCGGGAGCCCACGCCTTGCTGACCCTGTATCAGACCTATCTCTCGCCGTTCCCCACCCGGGTGCGGCTGGTGCTGCTGGTGAAAGGCATCGAGCACGAGCTGGTGGCGCCGCCGGGAATCCACGACGGAGCTGACAAGGGCGACTACCTGAAGATCAATCCGCTCGGACGGGTCCCCGCGCTGCGCCTGGAGGATGGTCGGGTGCTGCCGGAAAGCGAGGTGATCTGCGAGTACCTCGAAGACCGCTATCCGGAACCGAGCATGCGGCCCGACGATCCCTGGGACCGGGCCCGGGTGCGTCTGCTGTCGCGGATCAGCGACGTCTATCTGGTGATGGCCATGGCCCCGCTGTTCGATCTCGTCGCTGAACCACCCCGGGCGTGGGATCAGACGCTCATCGCTCGACAGCTGCGCGCCGTCGACCGGGCGCTGGACCATCTGGAAACGTTCATCGGCGAGTCCGGTTACGCCTGGGGTGACCGGCTCAGCCACGCCGATGGCACCCTCGGTCCAATGCTGCAGCTCACCGACGAGTGGCTGCCGATCTTCCGTGGTCCCGACCTGCTGGCCGGCCACCCGAGGGTCCGGGCTTACTGGCAGGCAATCCAGCGGGACCCGCACGCTGGCCGGGTCATCGACGAAACCCGCCAGGCGGTGCTTCGGTCCATGGGCCGTTGAATCGACGAGTCAGTCGAACAGTTTCCGTCCCGTCGCGAACAGCAGGTAGAACACCAGACCGAACAGGGTGACGCCGGCGGCGACCCCGAACACCAGCGCCCAGGAGCCGGTGAGTTCGAGGATCAGACCGGTGATATAGACGCCGATGATCCCGGGGATGGTACCCGCCGTGTTGGTGATACCCATCAACGTGCCCGCGTACTTCGGCGCCACATCCATGTGGTTCACGGCGAAGCCACCGGTAACGAAGGCCGCGAGGGCATTGCCCACCGTCATGATGGTGATTGCCATCCACGCCGTTTCCACATGGCCAACGATGAGCAGCGCCGCGGAAATGCCGCCGAAACCGATGGTCTGCATGAGCTTGCGCACCCGGGTCACATCCATGCCGCTGGCGATCAGGCGGTCTGCGATGTTGCCGGCGATGTTCAGAAAGATGAACGAAGCGATGTGCGGGATCATAGTCACCCAGCCGACCGAGTCGTAGTCGACGCCGAGTCCCTGATTGACGAAGGTCGGCAACCACGACAGCAGCACGTACAGCGACCAGTTGTTGCAGAAGTGGGCGACGATGATTGCCCACACCGGCATCGACGTGAGCAGCGCCTTCCACGGCACCGCGTCGGCCTGGGTCTGGGCGATGACGCCGGCCTCGATGTCGGCGAGTTCCTCTGCCGTGATCCGCGGGTGGTCCGCCGGCTTCGAGGTCACGCTCACGTGCCATATCGCGTACCAGAGAACGCCGACCGCGCCGAACAGATAGAACGCCCACTGCCAGCCCAGATGAATGACGATGATCGGCGTCACCACCAGCGCGAACACCGTGCCGAGCGGAATACCGCTGTTGGCCAGCGCCACGGCGCGCGAGCGCTCGGTCAGGGGCACCCAGCGGCTGTACAGGGTGTAGATGGACGGAAACGTCACCGCCTCCCCGGTCCCCATGAGGATGCGCACGAGGATCAGCAGCCCGAATCCCGCATAGGCAGCCGGCGGCGTCAGAATCGTGAACAGCGACCACAGCAGCACCCCGGCGCCGAGCACGGCCTTGCCGCCGAAGCGGTCGGCGAGGCGCCCGCCCACCACCTGCAGCAGCAGGTAGCCGACGAAGAACGAGGACAGCACGCGGCCCATCATCTCCGGCGTCCAGGCCATGTCCCGGGCCATGGGAATGATCGCCACGGAGATGTTGACGCGATCGATGTAGCAGACGAATACCGCCAGGAACGACAGCAGCACGACGTTGTAACGCCGCGGCCAGACCCCGGGCGCGCGAGTGGTTGCGGTCATCGGCGACTCCTCTCCCCTGCGCCCGATACCCTAACCCCATCCCGGCGCCCAGGCGAGATCATTCGCCGGCGCTGTTCGGGGGCTCCTCGCGCAGGGCGCGATACAGACACCAGGCCATCAGCAGCAGAATCACCGCAAACGGCAGCCCCATCACCACCACCGCGCTCTGCAGCGTGTGCAGCCCACCGGCGCCGAGCAGAGCGGCAGCGAGGGCACCGACGACGGCGGCCCAGGTGAGACGCAGCGGCACCGGCGCGTCGATCCGGTCGTCCGGACCCGAGGTGAAGTCGGCCAGCACCAGGGCACCCGAATCACCTGAGGTGACGAAGAACACCACCGCAAGCACGGTGACGACGACGGCACTCAGGCCCGGCCAGGGCAGCTCCTGCAGAAGCAGATAGATGCCGGCGCCCGGGTCACCAAGCGCTGCATCGCCCAGCTCCGTGAGCCCGGCCATCTGCAGCTCGATGGCGCTGTTTCCGAGTATCGACATCCAGGCCATCATGAACGCCAACGGCAGCGTCAGCGTGCCGATGACGAAACTGCGGATCGTGCGTCCCCTCGATATCCGTGCGAGAAACAGACCGACGAACGGACCCCAGGCGATCCACCAGGCCCAGAAGAACAACGTCCAGGAATTCAGCCATCCGGTGGGCGCATCGAAAGCATAGGTGTCCAACGACAGCTCGACGAAATTGCCCAGGTAATCACCGACGTTCATCAGCAGCGCGTTGATCAGAAACAGGCTGTCCCCGGCAAGCAGCACGAACAACAGAAAGCCGACCGCCAGCAGCATGTTGAACTCCGACAGCCGGCGGATACCGCGCTCCACGCCCAGGGCCGCCGACACCCCCGCAAAGGCGACGATGAGCAGCGCCAGCGCCCCCTGCACCAGCGCGTTCTGCGGAATGCCAAAGCGGTCGGTGAGCGCGTAGTTCAACTGCAGGATGCCGATTCCCAGACTGGTGGCGAGGCCGAACACAGTGGCGAGCACCGCCGCCACGTCCACCGCGTCGCCGAGAGGGCCGCGCGCGCGGTCACCGAGCAGCGGCTGAAGCGCCGAGCGCACGCTGAGCGGCAGGCCGCGGCGGAAGCTGAAGTAACCGAGCGCCATGCCCACCAGCGTGTAGACGCCCCAGCCCGAGACCCCCCAGTGCAGAAACGTCAGCTGCAGCGCCTGGCGTGCCGCCGCCACGGTTTCGCCGTCGCCGCGCGGCGGCCGCAGATAGTGGGACAGCGGTTCGGCCACGCAGAAGAACAGGAGATCGATGCCGATCCCTGCGGCGAACAGCATGGCTGCCCAGCTCAGCAGCGGGAACTCGGGCCGCGAGTCCGGCGGGCCGAGGCGGATGCGCCCGAACCGGGACGCGGCCAGCGCCACGACGAACACCAGATAGACGAGCACAGCCAGGGTGTAGAACCATCCGAAGGTGGCCGCGGTCCAGGTCAGCGCCGCGCCGATCCAGCGGGCCGCGCCGGACCCATCGACGACCGTCCACAGGAGCAGCGCGCCGATGGCGGCAGCCGATGGAATGACGACCCCGCGGCGGACGTTCACGGCGCCGCAGAGATCGCGCGCGCGGCCGGGCGCCCGTCAGCCTTCGCGCTACCCAAGCGCGCTACGCAGAAATGCGAGCACGGCGGCGTTGAACGCCTCCGGCTGATCGATATTGGCGGCATGGCCGGCGCCGTCGAGGACCACACGCTCGGCGTTGGCGATCTTGTTCGCCATGTAGTCCGTGGGGATCCGGAACGGCTCATCGTCGGCGCCCACCAGCACCAGCGTCGGTACCTGAATGGTCGCCAGCGAACGCATGATCCGGTCGTCCACCTGGGCCAGCATGCCGCGCGCGGCGTGGGCCAGACCCTGGGCGGATCGATGCTGGCTGATCCGCACCTCGTGACCGTCGCCCAGCGCCGCCAGGCCGTCGGACTCGAGCGCCCGGGCCCGCGCCTCCGCGGTCCGGTTCCAGCCGGCACGGCCCTGTGGGTTGCGGTATCCGGGACCGGTGTCGAACAGCATCAGTGCGTGCGTGCGCTGCGGGTGATCGAGATGGAACGCCAGGCTCATGTAGCCGCCGAGGGACAGACCGCCGATCACCGCACGATCGACCTCGCAGGCGTCGAGCAGCGCCGCCATGTCGGCCACCGTCAATGCCTCGGAGTAGGCCGCCGGATCGTCGGGGCTGTCGGAACGGCCATGGCCGCGCATGTCCCAGATGATCAGGTGATGGTCCGCCGTCAGTGCCTCGATCTGGCCCTGCCACATCGCCGACGTGGCGCTGTAGCCGTGGCTCAACAGCATCGTCGGCGCAGATTTTCGCGCGCAGCCATGGTGCTCGTAGTAGATCTCGACGCCGTCGCGGCGGATGCTGCTCATGCCTGCTCCTCGAGTCACCGAACGCCACGGATATCGCGCTTTCCCGGGTAAGTCAACACGGCGTCTGGACAATCCCCGTGGAATCGAGCACGGTTCACCGTGAGACCCTCAGACGCAACGCCATGCAGACTTCCGACTCCAGAGCCATCGTCGATTCGCCGGCACCGCCATGGTGCCGCGCCGCGCTCAACTACGTGGCGGGCGATAGCGTGGGCGGCGTGGCGACCCGGGCCGTCACCGTTACGGTAGCCGACGGCCGCCAGGCGCGCCTGCCGGGTTGGGAGAGCGCCGGCTTCGAACTCGTCGAGCACGCCTCGCAGGTGCAGAACTGGGACGACGATGACGAGATCGAACGGGTGCACTACGCGGAGATTGCCGCCCTGGCACAGGCCCTCAGCGGCTGCGACCACGCTCTGGTCGCAGGCCACATCCGCCGCAATCCGGAGGAAGCCGCGCGGCACGCGGATCTCGGTCCCATCGCCTTCGTTCACTCGGATTTCGCCGCCAGCTACGGCGAGCTGATCCGCGGCCTGTACCGCGATCCGAAACCGGAGTCGCGGCGCGCGCTCGAGCGCGCCGGCATCACCGCCGAGGCGGTGGTGAACGCGCGCCGTTTGCTGATTCTGCAGTTCTGGCGCAATACCGGACCGCAGACGATGGATCTGCCCATCGCGTTCTGCGACGCCCGCAGCGTGCCGGCGACCGATCTGCGGACGCTGCCGGTCAGCGACTACGCGGGCGGCGGGTTCGACTTCGACACCCTCGGCGTCGTGGCGCCCGAGGATCCCGCGCGCCACCAGTGGTACGGGTTTCCTGGGCTCGGCAGAGACGAGGTGGTCGCCTTCCGTACCTACGACAGCGCCCGCCTGGATCGCGGCGAACCTTTCTGGACGCCGCACTCCGCGTTTGCCGATCCCACCGTGGCGCCCGGTCGACCAAGCCGCCGCAGCATCGAACTGCGCGCCACCTGCCTGTTCCGGTGAGCGGCCGGTCGCCACCCCGACCGCGCCGGCTCGGCGCCGCCGCCCGACGCTGGCTGCTGCTGGCGTCTTTGCTGGTGCCCGCGCCTGCGTACCTGCTTGCGACGACGGTCGTGGCGGGCCCGGTCGCGGCCGAGGAACCCGGCCAGGGCGTGCAGAACCGCGGTGCGGGCAAGAACAACTGGTGGGACGCCCTGCCCCGGCCGGCCTGGGCAGCCTTCGAACGGGTGGCCGAAGACGTGGCCTGGTACGAGATCTACCGCATCCGGCCGGGGGTGTTCGCCATCTACGAGCCCGGCCAGTTCGAGGAAGTGATTTCCTATCTGATCCTCGGCGATACGCGCGCCCTGCTGTTCGACACGGGGCTCGGCATCGGCGACATGTCAGCGGCGGTGGCCGCGGTGACCGCACTGCCGGTGACGGTGATCAATTCCCACAGCCACTACGATCACGTCGGCGGCAATCACCTGTTCCCCGGCGTCCATGCCGGCGATACCGACTTCACCCGGGCGCGCAGCGCCGGCGCCCCGCACGAGGCGGTGGCGGAAGTCGTATCGGACGCCTGGATCTGGAAGCCGCTGCCAGCCGGTTTCGATCGCGCCGCCTATCGCATCGAGCCCTACCGCATCGACGGCTTCGTCGACGAAGGCCGCGTGTTCGATCTGGGCGGCCGCCGGCTCGAAGTACTGCTCACGCCGGGACACGCGCCGGACTCGCTGTGTCTGCTCGACCGCGACAACCGTCTGCTGTTCACCGGCGACACCTTCTACCCGGCACCGCTCTACACCCACACCGAGGGCGCCGACTTCGCCCGCTACCGCGACTCCGCCCGGCGCCTCGCCGAACTCGAACCGTTGGTCGACTACCTGCTGCCGGGCCACAATGTTCCCTGGGTCTCGAGCGCGTATCTCAAGGCGATGGCCCGCGCCTTCGACGCGGTGGCCGCGGGCAGCGCCGACTACGACGTTACCGACGGGCTGCGCGAGTACGACTTCGACGGCTTCTCCATCCTGGTTCGCGACGACGGCTGAAGGAAACCGCATGGGCGACGAAATCAACAACCGCTACTTCGACGCCGAGCACTTCAGCGCCTTTCGCGCCGCGCTGGATGCGGAACAGGAACTGCTGCGCGAACACTTCAGACGCAACGAGTTCAGCCACCGCGGCGACGTGGCCGGCTTCGAACTCGAAGCCTGGCTGGTGGACCCCCAGGGCGATCCCCTGCCGCGCAACGGCGAGTTTCTCGAGCGCCTCGGCAACCCGCTGGTGGTACCGGAGCTCGCCGCGTACAACGTGGAATTGAACGGCAGCCCGTCGTCCATCGGCGGCAAGGTGTTTTCGCGCCTGTACGACGAGCTCAGCGCCACCTGGGGCGCCTGTCAGCGCACCGCCCGGGAGATGGGCTGTGGCCTGGTCACCATCGGCATCCTGCCCACGGTGAAAAAGGCGATGCTCGACTCCGCGCACATGTCCTCGATGCAGCGCTACCACTCGCTGAACGATCGGGTCATGGCGCTGCGCGACGGACGACCGCTTGCCGTCGAGATCGAGGGTGAGGTCCCGCTCTCGACAACCCACCCCGACGTGATGCTCGAGGCAGCGGCCACCTCGTTTCAGATCCACCTGCAGTGCCGGCGCGACCGGGTCAGCCGGGACTTCAACGCGAGCCTCGCCGTGTCCGCGCCGATGGTGGCCGTCAGTGCCAACTCGCCGTTTCTGTTCGGACACACGCTCTGGGACGAGACCCGTATTCCGCTCTTTGAGCAGGCCGTGGACGTGGGCGATCGCTATCTGCCCCGGGTCAGCTTCGGCACCGACTACATACACGAATCGCTGCTCGAAATCTTCGAGGAGAACTATGCGGACCACATGATCCTGCTGCCCGCCGTGCAGAACAGCGCGCCCGGCAAGTTTGCCCACGTGCGCTTTCACAACGGCACGCTGTGGCGCTGGAACCGGCCGCTGATCGGCTTCGATTTCGACGGCCAGATACACCTGCGCATCGAACACCGGGTCGTACCGGCGGGTCCGACCCTGCGCGACAGCATCGCCAACGCCGCGTTCTTTTATGGCCTGATCTACGGGCTCGGCACCTGGAAGACGCCCATCGAAGCGCAGCTGCCGTTCGCCAAGGCCCGGGACAACTTCTACGGCGCTGCGCGCTACGGTCTCAACGCCCGACTGCTGTGGCCGTCCGAACGCGGGGATCGGGACATCGGCGTGCGCCAGCTGGTGCTGGAGGAACTGCTGCCGCTGGCCAGGCGAGGCCTGCAGAGCCGCGGCATTCCGGACCCGGAGATCGACGAGTACCTGGACATCATCGGCGCCCGGGTCGATACCTCGCAGAACGGCGCCGCCTGGCAGCGGCGCTGGGTAGCCATGCACGGCATCGACCTGCACGAGCTGGTACAGGCCTATCTGGAGCGCCAGGAACGCGGCGACCCGGTGCACACCTGGTCGCTGTGAGGCAGACGCTGCGCACATTCGATGGCCAGCCGGCCGGGCTCGCGGCACTGCAGGCGCGAGAACTCGCCGCCGCCCTGGGCGGGCCCGCGCTGATCCGTATTCCCGGCCGCCAGGAACCACCGCTGCTGGTCTCGGTCCTTCTGCACGGCAACGAAACCAGCGGTTGGGACGGTGTGCGTCGACTGCTCAGCGAAGCGGCGCCGCTGCCGCGCAGCCTGGTGCTGTTCATCGGCAACGTCCATGCCGCCGCCGCCGGCGTGCGGACGCTGCCGGGTCAGCAGGACTACAACCGCATCTGGCAGGGCGCTGACGGCGCCGAAGGGGCCCTGGCCGCCGCCGTTCTCGAGGCGCTGGGTGCAGGGGAGGTGTTCGCTTCGCTGGATCTGCACAACAACACCGGCCACAACCCCCACTACGCGGTGCTCACCCACCTGACCCCCGACAACCTTGCCCTCGCCTATCTGTTCGACGACAAAGCCGTGTACGTGCGCGAGCCCGCCACGGTGATGACCCGCGCGCTGGTGAGCCGCGGCCCGGCGGCGGCGCTCGAGCTCGGCCCGATCGGCGATCCGCGCTGCGACGACCGCGCCTTCGACATCGTCAAGCGCTGCCTGGCGCTCACGCGGATTCCACCCGCTGACGCCGGGCAGATGCAGCTGTTCCGCAGCGAAGCGCGCGTTCACGTGACCGAGGACACGCCCTTCTCCTTCGTCGGCGATGGCATCGCCACGCCACTCCTGCTGACCGGTGGCCTGGAGGCAGTGAACTTCCACGAACTCGCAACCGGCACCGAGTTCGCCCGCAGCGCCGGCGGGCTGTCGACGCTGCGCGTGCTGGACGTGCAGCATCGCGACGTCACCGCCGACTACTTCGCTGCCGACGGGGATCGGATCACCCTGCGCGCCCCGGTCATACCGGCCATGTACACCACCGATCCGGCGGTAGTCCGCCAGGACTGTTTGTGCTATTTCATGGAACGCATGAGCCCGCTGCCACCCGGCAGCGCCCACACGGAGTAGCCCGTGACGGACGGCACTAGGCCACCGCCGGCGGCCGGTAACGGTCTTCTCGACCGACGTCTCTTTCTCACCGGCGGCGCCGCGGCCCTGGCCGGACTCGGCATCGCCCAGGCTCGCGCCGCCGAGGCGCCGCGCCAACCCTGGGCGCGGGTACCGGGCGCCCCGATGAGCGGGTACGGCAGCCGCTCGCGCTTCGAGGAGCACGTTCAGCGGGTCGGCATCGGCGCGCAGCCGGGCACCAGCGGCAGCGGCGCCTCGCGCACGCCGCTCGAACACCTGGAAGGCACCATCACGCCCAACGGTCTCGGGTTCGAGCGCCATCACAGCGGCGTTCCCGACATCGACCCGGAACGCCACGAACTGCTGATCCACGGCCGCGTGCGCCGCCCGCTGCGTTTCTCCATGGCGGCCCTCGCCCGCTACCCGCTGGTCACCCGCACGTACTTTCTCGAGTGCTCGGGCAACAGCGGCGTGCTGGCAACCGCCCCGGAGCCGCCGGACCGGGGCTGCGGCGAGCTCCACGGCCTGATCTCCGCCAGCGAGTACACGGGCATTCCGCTCGCCGCACTGCTGGACGAGGCGGGCCCGCTGAAAGACGCCGCCTGGGTGGTGGCCGAAGGCGACGACGCCGCGCGCATGAGTCGCAGCGTGCCGCTGGTCAAAGCCCTGGACGATGCCATGCTCGTGCTCTACCAGAACGGCGAACGCCTGCGCCCGGAGCACGGCTACCCGCTGCGCCTGCTGTTGCCAGGCTACGAGGGCAACATGAGCGTCAAATGGCTGCGCCGCCTGGACATAACCGCGCAGCCGGCCATGAGCCGCGACGAGACCTCGAAGTACTCGGATCTGCAGGCAGACGGCAGCGCGCTGCTGTTCACTTTTCCCATGGCGGTAAAGTCGGTGATCACCTCGCCGTCCCCCGGCCTCGATCTGCACGGCCCCGGCCTGTATCAGATATCCGGACTCGCCTGGTCGGGTCATGGAGCGATCCGATCCGTGCAGGTCTCGGCGGACGGTGGCCGCAGCTGGGCCGCCGCGCAGCTCGATTCGCCCGGCAGCGCGCTGGGCCTGACCCGGTTCCGCGCCGCCTGGCGCTGGAACGGCGCCCCGACCCGGCTGCTGAGCCGCGCCACCGACCACAGCGGCGCCACGCAACCCGACCGCGCCGACTGGCTGGCGCGCCATGGCGGCAGCGCGTTCTATCACTACAACGCCATCCAGGCCTGGGGCATCGATGCCGATGGACGAGCGCGCAATGTTTATGCGTGAACGCTTCCGCAGATCCGGCAGCGCGCTGATCCTGCTGGCGACGACGACCGGCGCCGGACTTTCCACCAGCTTCGCGGCGGGTCCGGATCTCGGCGAGCCGCTGCGCGTCGAGGAAATCGAGGCGGCCAACCTCAGCGTGCTGCCCGACGGCACCGGTCTGCCCCCGGGCAGCGGCGCCGCCCGCGATGGTGAGCAGGTGTATGCGGTCCACTGCCGGGCCTGTCATGGCGCCGATGGCGGCGGCGGGCCGAACGATGCCCTGGTCGGCGGCATCGGCTCTCTGGCCGGTGAAGCAGCGCAGAAAACCATCGGCAGCTACTGGCCCTACGCCACCACGGTGTTCGACTACATCCGCCGCGCGATGCCCTACCAGCAGCCCGGAACGCTCAGCGCCGACGAGGTCTACGCGGTGACCGCCTATCTGCTCCACCAGAACGGCATCATCGCCGTGGACGCGGTCATGTCCGCCGAATCGCTGCCCCGCGTCGAGATGCCGAACAGAGACGGCTTCCGCAGCGCCGCCACCGCACCGATCGGAGAAACATCGCCATGACCCGCGTCGTCGTCGCGCAGATGAGCCACGAGACCAATACCTTCTCTCCGGTGACCACCGATCTCGCGCGTTTCTCACGCGGCGGCAGCGAGCCCCCGTCCGGCGAGGCCGCGATTCGAACGTTCCGCGGCACCGCGACCTGCCTTGGCGGCTACCTGAGCGTCTGCGAGGCGAACGGCTACGACGTCGTGCTGCCCATCGCCGCCGGCGCCGCGCCGAGCGGCCCGGTGGAAGACGCCGCCTTCGAGCACATCGCCGGGCGCATCGTCGAGGCCGTTGCCGCCGGCTGCGACGCGGTCATGCTCGACCTGCACGGCGCCATGGTCACCGACTCCTTCGACGACGGCGAAGGTGAACTGCTGCGGCGCATCCGAACGGTCGATGCCACGGTGCCCATCGCCGTGTCCCTGGACATGCACGCCAATCTGTTCGATGCCATCGTCGACAACTGCACGGTGCTCGCCGGCTATCACACCTACCCCCACGTCGACATGGACAGCACCGCAGAGCGCGCCGGCCGGCTGCTGGTCGACGTGCTCAACGGCGCGATCAGGCCGACGATGGCCTGGGGCAACGCGCCCATGCTGCCCCACGTCATGCGCCAGGGTACCGACGATCAGCCCAACCAGGCGCTCCAGGCGCGGGCCCGCGAACTGGAGGCGCAGGGCGTGCTCGCGGTGAGCCTGTTCACCGGCTTCCCCCACGCCGACGTGCGCGAAGCCGGCCTCTCGGTCTGCGTGGTCACCGACGGCGACGCGGCGCGCGCGGGCGCCATTCGCGACGAGCTGCTCGACAGCGCCTGGGCCGCACGAGAGACCTTCGTCTACCAGCCGGAACCGCTGGAGGAATCCGTGGCGCGCGGCAAAGCACTCGGGCTCGACGTCCCTTCCGACGCGACCACCGCAGGCCCGGTGATCCTGCTCGATCACTACGACAACACCGCCTCCGGCGGCACCATGGACACCACCGAGGTGCTCGCGGAGATCCTCCGTCAGAACCTCGACGACGTGGCCGTGTTCGGCTTCTACGACCCCGCCGCGGTGCGGGCCATGGTGGGCGCCGGGGTCGGCGCCGAGCTCACCGTTTCGCTCGGCGGCAAGCTCGCCATGCCGGCGCTCGAACGTCAGAGCGCCCCCCTCGAGGTGCGCGGTCGCGTGAAGTTGATCTGCGACGGCGAGTTTCCGGCCACGGTGGCGATGTCCCGGGGCCTCACCCTGCAGATGGGTACCACGGCGGTGCTGAGCACCGGCAAGGTCGACATCGTCGTCGTGTCGCGGCACGTCGAGCCGTTCGATCCCGGCTGCTTCCGCGCCGTCGGCATCGACCCTGCCACACGCCGCTACCTGATGCTGAAGAGCCGCATCCACTATCGCGTCGGGTTTCGCGACATGGCCAGGGCCGTAGTGGAATGCGCCGGCCGCGGCGTGTGCACATCGGACTACGCCGAGCTCACCTTCGAGCACGTGCGCCGGCCGATCTACCCGCTCGACGGCATCAACGCGACGCAGCGCTACTAGTGGGCCGCTCGCGGCCCACTAGGGGCTACTGGAGGGAATCTGGAGCCCGGCGACATAGCGCTCCAGGCCACGCAGGACATGAGCGTAACGGCTGCGCAGCACGACCTTTTGGTACAGGCCCAGGGGGTAGCCGAGAATCCCGAGGGGCACCTGGAACGACACCGTGTAGGCAAGCTGGCAGGCGTCGTCGCCCTGGTGGGTCACGGAGATCTCGATCAGATGGTGACGGATCATCTGCGTGGTCTCGAGCACCTCGATGACCATGCTCACCGGCGGGCGATAGTCGACGATCCGCTGACGCATCACCGTTCCGTCGTAGAGTCGGATGACCCGTTCGGCGCCCTCGCCCACCGGAACGCCGTTGGTGATGGACGATTGCTCGATAAACGGATTGAAGCGGTGGTGGGCACCAAAGTCATCGAGCACAGCCCAGACGTCACGGCCCGGAACGCGCAGGGCTTTTTCTTCCCGCAGCGTGAACATGCCTCTCCCCCGAATGGCATGGATGTAATTTTGGTCAGCTCCCGGGCGATTTGGTTCAAACAATGAACTTCATCACACCGGGACGACCCGGTTCCGGGATCCGCCTCACCCTGACATACAATGGATGCTGAGATCCACTGGAGCCCACGCGTGTTTGCAACCGACATAACGACGGACATGGTGAGGCACACGGCCACCGGACCGGTGACGCTGGACGCCGTCGCGGCCGCCTTTCACCACTGGTTCGAACACCCGGAATTCGATCCGGACCTGCCCGTGCTGTGGGATCTGCGCGGCCAGTTCATTCAAGCCTCCGTCGCCGACATCGGCAAACTGCACCAGATCACCAGCGCCCTCACCGACCGGCGCCGTGCGTCGGGCGGCAGATCAGCCATCATCGCCGCCACGCAGACGGCGGGCCGCGCGCTCGCCGGCGTGACCACGAATCCGAACTTCGTCGCCAGCATCCGGGTATTCCAGTCTGAAGCCGACGCCCTCGCCTGGCTCCGCGCGCAAGACCAGCCTCTCGAGGACACCGGTTCCGGCTGACCTGCGACGCCCCCGACGGCCGGGACCGTGCTACTGTCCCGGCCATGTCAGACGCTTACGACCCCTACCACAACGGCAGCCTCTGGTTCGACGGCCTCGACGCGATTCCGCAGCCGCTGCCCGCCGAGCTGCCCGAGCGCGTGGATGTCGCCATCGTCGGCGGCGGCTACACCGGACTGTGGACCGCCTACTACCTGAAGCGCGCGGAGCCGACCCTGGACGTCGCCGTGTTCGAGTCCGACGTCGCCGGCTTCGGCGCGAGCGGGCGCAACGGCGGCTGGTGCATCGGGGCCGCCTGGGGCACCGAGCGGCTGCTCGCCGACCCGGCGACCCGCAGCCGCGGCCTGGCGCTGATGCGGTCGCTGTTCGACACCGTGGACGAGGTGGGCCGGGTCTGTCAGGCAGAGAACATCGACTGCCACTATGTCCGCGGCGGTACCCTGCGCGTCGCCACGGCAGCGTTTCAGGCCGACCGCCAGCGCCGGGAACTGGAACGCCTGCAGGCGCTCGGCTTCGGCGACGCCGATTTCCGATGGCTCGACGCGGACGCCGCGCGCGGCCGGATCAACCTGTCGTCCAACCACGGAGCCCTGCATTTCGCCCACTGTGCCGCCATTCAACCCGCGCGCCTGGTGCGTGGCCTGGCGGACACCGTGCGCGGTCTCGGCGTTCGTGTTCTCGAAGCAACTCCGGTCACCCGGATCGAACCCGGCCATCTGGAAACGCTGCGCGGCCGCGTGCGCGCCGGACGCATCCTGCGCGCCACGGAAGCCTACACCGCGTCGCTGCGCGGCGAACGCCGCACCCTGCTGCCGGTGTACTCGATGATGGTGGCCACCGCCCCGCTGCCGGACTCGGCCTGGGACGACATCGGCCTTGCCGGGCGCGAAACCTTCGGCGACGACCGTCGGCTGGTGATCTACGGTCAGCGGACCCTGGACAACCGCCTGGCTCTGGGCGGGCGCGCCGGCTATCGCTTCGGCTCCGAGCGGCGCCGCACCGTGTCCGCCGACGATGGGGCGGTGCAGCGCGTCGCCACCCTGCTGCGCGAACTGCTCCCGCAGCTGGCCGACCATCCCATCACTCACGGCTGGGGCGGCGTGCTCGGCGTGCCCCGACACTGGCGCCCGTGTGTGACCTTCGATCCGCGGTCGGGGCTGGGCTGGGCCGGCGGCTACGTCGGCGAAGGGGTGGCCGCGTCGAACCTGGCGGCTCGCACCCTCACCGACCTGGTGCTCGAGCGAACCAGCGCTCTGACGGACCTGCCCTGGGTGGACGACGTACCGCGCAGATGGGAACCCGAACCGTTGCGCTGGCTCGGCGCGAAAGCCATTCAGGCCATTGGCCAGCGCGCCGATCGGGAGGAGCTCGAGCACGATCGACCGTCGAGGTTCTGGGGCGGGCTGTTCGAGAAGATCGCCAGATAGTGTCGAGATTATCGATGCATCTTTATGTTTTAAATGACTTTAGTGAGGATTAAATGATCTACGAAATCCGTGACTACCACTACCGGCCCGACCTCTTCGACGCCTACAAGGCGTGGGCTGACGAGGCGGTGCCGGTGCTGCGGGCGAAACTGGACGTGCTCGGGTTCTGGATCGACAGCGGCGCCGCGCCGGAGATCACCGGCACCCACCCCATCGACTCCCCCATCGGGTCTGCCAACGTCACCTGGATCATCCGCTGGGACAACCTCGAGGCCCGCGCCGAGGGCTTCAAGGCCGCCATCGAAAGCCCGGAATGGCAGGCGGTATGGGCCCGCCATCCCGACCCGAACGGCTACCTGCAGATGTCCGGCCGATTCATGGACGCCATGTAATGGACGCCCTGTAATGGACGCCCTGTAATGGACGATCGCGGTCAGCGACTGAGGGCAAACCCCTCGTAGTCGTTGGCCACCACCTCGGCGCACTTCTCCCGGTACGGCGGCACGCCGAGGTAAGGCATGAACACCCGCTTCTTGCCCTCGACGTTGGCACCCAGATACCAGGAGTTGCACTTCGGGTAGATGGACAGATCCGCCACCTCGTTGACGTGGGCCACCCACGCGTCCTCGGCATCGGGCTCGGCCTCGATGGCCGCGTACTGGTTGGTCTGAAGGTAGTCGACGCACTCCGACACCCACTCCACGTGCTGCTCGATGGACGGCAGCATGTTCGACAGCACGCTGGGGCTGCCCGGCCCGGTGATCAGGAACAGGTTCGGGAATCCGGCCGTGGCCAGGCCGAGGTAGGCGCGCGGCCCTTCCTGCCACTTGTCCTTCAGCGACACCCCGCCGGAGCCGCGGATGTCGATGCGGGACACCGCCCCGGTCATGGCGTCGAAGCCGGTGGCCAGGACCACGCAGTCCACGGGGTACTCGGCTCTCCCGGTACGTACCGCCGATGCCGTCACCTCGACGATGGGCTCTTCCTTCAGGTCCACCAGCTGCACGTGATCCTCGTTGAAGGTCTCGTAGTAGTCGGTGTCCACGCACAGCCGCTTGCAGCCCACCGGCGTGGTGGGCGCGAGCTTCTCGGCCAGAGCGGGATCTGCGACCCGCTCGCGGATCTTGCCGCGGATGAACTCCTGGGCCGTGGCGTTGGCCGCGTCGTCGAACGGCAGGTCGTTGAACGCGGCCAGAAACGCCAGGCCGCCCCGCGCCCAGCGGTCTTCGTATTCGGCAAGCCGCTCCTCATCGCTCACCGCCAGCGCCGAACGATCGCTGTCGCGGAAGTCGGCACCGAACCCGCGCTGCCAGTTTTCGGCCCGGTACTGCCGGTAGCGCGACTTGATGTCCGCCACGTATTCCGGATCGAGGGGTGCGTTGTGCGCCGGGACCGAGTAGTTGGGCGTGCGCTGAAACACCGTGACGCTGGCGGCCTGTTCGGCAATCAGCGGAATGCTCTGAATCGCCGAGGAGCCGGTACCGATCACGGCGACCCGTCTGCCGGTGAAGTCCACGCCTTCCCGGGGCCAGCGACCGGTGTGATAAACGTTCTCAGAAGACAGGTCCAACCCTTTGATATTTGGCATGTTTGGAACGGAAAGACAGCCGGTCGCCATGACCACATAGCGCGCCGACACGGTTTCGCCGGAATCCACGGTCACGGTCCAGCGGCGCTCCGCTTCGTCGTACACCGCGGCCGTCACCCGGGTGTCGAACTGTATGTCCGGGAGCAGACCGAACCGTTCGGCCACGTGGTTGGCGTAATTGAGAATTTCCGCCTGCGGGGCGTAGCGCTCCGACCACTCCCACTGCTGCTGCAGCTCGTCGGAGAACTGGTAGGAGTACTCCATGCTCGGGATGTCACAGCGCGCGCCGGGATACCGGTTCCAGTACCAGGTGCCGCCGACGCCGCCGCCGGCCTCGTACACCCGGACCTGCAGCCCCTGCCGCTTGAGCCGGTGCAGCATGTACATGCCAGCGAAGCCGGCGCCCACCACCACCGCATCGAAGCTGGCCCGTGCGTTCTCGCCCATCGTCGTCGCCTCCCCGGATTGCGAGACTCGAGTCTACCAACGATCCACGTGCATCACCGTCTCCACCGGCGGCCGGTAGGCGGGTTTGAAATCGGTTCCCTTGGTGTAGGCGATGGGAATCAGCGCCACCTGGGTGAACTGCTCGTAGGGAATGCCCAGCAGTTCGGCGATCTCGCGCTCGAACGTGATGTGCAGCGTGGTCCACGCCGTGCCGATACCGCGCGCCCGAGCGGCCAGCATGAACGACCAGGCGGCCGGAATGATCGAACCGTACACGGCGGACTGACTCATGACGTTCATCCCCGGCGCGTCGGTGCGCCCGGCGACGCAGGGGATCAGCAGCACCGGCGCCCGCCCGATGTTCTCCGCCAGGTAGTCGGCGGAGGCGGCCGAGCGCTTCTGGCTCTCGGTGAGCGTCGTGTCGCCGCTGTCCATGTGCAGCTTGTGGATGGCGACGGGCATCTTCCGGTACTCGGCATAGACCTGGCGGTAGTACTCGCCGATCTTCGCCTTCTTCTCGGCGTCCGTGACGAACATGAACTGCCAGCCCTGGGCGTTCGAACCGGACGGCGCCTGGACCGCCAGCTCCAGGCACTCCTCGAGCACCTCGCGCGGAACCGGCCGGTCGAAATCCAGGCGTTTGCGTACCGCGCGCGTCGTGCTCAGCAGCTCGTCGTTGCTGAGCCCCAGTTGTTCGTGTGCCATGGTGTGATCTCCCTGATGGATCGGTCGGACAGCGGAACCGTATGGTAGCCAGATACTCGACCGAACGCTCCCTGGAAGCCAGCCGGTTGCGCCGTGGCCCGGCTCGAACACCAACTGCGCCGGCGCCCGCACGAGCGGGTAACATACTCCTCACGCCGCGCCCCAGAGCGTGGCTTTCGCAGGGGTGCGCCCATGCTGCTGCAGGACAGAGTTGCGCTGGTGATCGGCGGCGGCCAGACGCCGGGGGAGACCATCGGCAACGGTCGCGCCGCCGCGCTCGAGTTCGCGCGTGAGGGCGCCCGGGTAGCGGTCGCCGATCTCGATCTCGACTCGGCCCGGGAGACCGCGGCGCTGATCGAAGCCGAGGGCAATCGCGCGGCCGCCTACCAGGTCGACGTGCGCAGCGAGCCGTCCGTGCGCAAGCTCGTGGCGGCGGTGATCTCGGCCTGGCAGCGCATCGACGTGCTGCACAACAACGTCGGCGTGAGCCTGACCGGCGGCGATGCTGCCGTGGAAGACATCAGCGCGGACGCGTTCGACCGCCTGGTCGAGATCAACCTGCGCGGCATGGTGTTCGCGTGCAAACACGTGTTGCCGCACATGCGCGCCGCCGGTTCCGGCGTGATCATCAACATCTCTTCCCTCGCCGCGTGGAAGCCGTATCCGCTGGTCGGCTACAAGACCACCAAGGCCGCCGTGATCGCCCTCACCGAGCAGCTTGCCGCGCAGAACGCGCGCTACGGCATCCGGGCGAACGTGATTCTCCCGGGGCTGATGAACACACCGATGGCTATCGAGGCACGGATCAGCGCAGAAAAGCCTCGGGAAGCCGTGGTTGCCGAGCGCGACCGGCAGGTGCCGTTGCGACGGCGCATGGGCAGCGCCTGGGATGTCGCGCACGCGGCCGCCTTTCTGGCGTCGGACAAGGCCGGGTACATCACCGGCATCGCCCTGCCCGTCGACGGTGGCCTGAGCGTGGCGTAGGTCGTCAACGGGGAGCCGTCTCACCAATTCGAGGAGCAGGGATCATGAGCAGCGCACAACCGGTCGCCGTCGTCATCGGCGCGACGTCGAAGTGGCAGTCGGACGGGCGCAACACCCGCCTTGCCCACGGCCACGACGTCGATGACTCCGCCATTCCCGTGAGCGCGCGCTGGGGCGTTGGCGGCGCCATCGCCCAGCGCTTCGCCCGGGAAGGCTTCCACGTGGTTCTCACCACGCGCAGCGCCGGCAACGCCGCAGCATTGGAAACAGCCATCCACGACCAGGGCGGCGCCTGCACGACCGTCGAGCTCGATCTGGTTTCCGAGGCGTCGATCAACGGAGCCTTCGCCACCGTGCGCGGATCCCTCGGCGACCCCGAGGTGGTTGTGCTGAATGCCGGCTACCTCGAGGGGCGCGATCTTCCCCCCGGCCAGGAACTGCTCGAGCACATTCCCACCGAGATGTTCGAAACGGCCCAGCACATCGCCAGCCGCGGGCCGTTCCTCGTGGCCAGGGCCGCGCTGCCGGCCATGCGCGAGCGCGGCAGCGGCTCGTTTCTGATCACCAACAACGCGGCCTCGCTGCGCGGCCGCAAGCGTCAGACCGGTCAGTCGCTCTACTACCCCCGGGTGATGATGCGCACGCTGGCCCAGGTGCTTACCGAAGAGTATTCGGTTCACGGCGTGCACGTGGCCAACGTGATCGTCGACGGGCTGATCGACTCGCCTGGCACCCGCGCGCTGCCGATCGCGCAGAAGCGGCCGGACATCATCATGAATCCGGACGCCATTGCCGATGCCTTCTACTACCTGCACCGCCAGGACAGATCCTGCTGGACCCACGAACTCCAGCTGACCCCCTACTCTACCAACCCCAGCTTCTGACGGAGCCGCACCATGACGCGACTGAAGCCTCTCACCGAAGCGGAACTGGACGACGACCAGCGGGCGTTCCTCGACCGGTTGAACCAGGGACCCCGGGGCGCCGGGAGGCGGCTCGGCCTCATCGGCCCCTACGGCGTGTGGGCGCGCGCCCCGCACATCGGCGAGCCCGCCCAGCTGCTCGGCGCCGCGCTGCGCTTCGGCACGTCGCTTCCGGAGAACATCAAGGAGGTGGCGATCTGCACGGTCGGCGCGTTTCACCGCGCGAAGTTCGAGTTCGCCGCACACCGCACCCTGGGGATTCGCGCCGGGGTCAGCGAGGCGGCGATCGACCGGCTGCGGGCCGGCGAAGCGCCGCAGTTCGACGGCGACGAGGCGATCGCGCATGCCTTGACCGACGAGCTGCTGCGCCGCCATCGACCGACGCCGGCTACCTACGATCGCGCCATTGCCGCGTTCGACGAGCGCGGCGTGGTGGAACTGGTGACGCTGATCGGCTATTACTGCCTGATCTCCCACACCCTGAATGCGTTCGAAGTCGATCTGGTCGACGGCATGGAGGACCCGTTTCCCGACGAGAACTGACCGAGGCGAGCATATGGTTCTGCACGACTACCTGGAGTTTCATGCACGCGACACGCCCGACAAGGTGTACGTGCAGTTCGACGGCGCCATCGTCACCTACGACGAAGCCAACCGTCGGGCCAACCGGATCGCCCATTCGCTGACCGGGGCCGGATTGAGCAAGGGCGACCGCTTCGCCTATCTGTCCAAGAACTCGATCGACTTCGCACTGATGTACTTCGGCGCATCGAAGGTGGGCGCGGTTCCGGTGCCGCTGAACTACCGCCTTGCTCCAAGAGAGTGGGAGTACATCGTCAACGACGCGCGGTGCCGCCTGCTCGTCGCCGAGCACGAGTTCGTGACCGGCATCGATCGGGTTCGAGGGGCGCTGTCGGCGGAGCAGTTCGTAGCGATCGGCGAGCAGAACCACGACGGCTGGACGTCTCACGAAGACTGGTTGAGCGACGACGAAACCAACCCGAACGTCGCCGTCGAGGCGTCGGACCAGATCTATCAGATGTACACCAGCGGAACCACCGGCCTGCCCAAGGGGGCGATGCTCAGTCAGTACGCCATCGACAACAACATCCGGCAGATCTCGACCGCCCTGTCGGCATCGGAAGCCGAGCGCTGTCTGGTGGTCGCCCCCATGTACCACGCGGCGGCCGGCATCTGCCTGATGACAATGGGTGTGCTCGGCTGCACGATCGTCGTGCATCGTGAGTTCGATCCCGCCGCCGTCGTGCGGTCGCTGTCCGAGGATGCGATCAGCGTTGCCACGCTGGTCCCGGCGATGATCCAGGCCTGCCTGACCGGCGTGCCCGACGTCCGGGCGCGCCGGTACGACAGCCTCAACGTGCTTTTCTACGGCGCGAGCCCGATCGCCCAGGAAACCCTGCGCGAGGCCATGGACACGTTCCGCTGCGATTTCGTCCAGGGATTCGGCATGACCGAGACCACGGCACTGGCCACCTCCCTGAGCCGTGAGGATCACCGGCGCGCCCTCGCCGGCGAACCCGGGCTGCTGCTCTCGGCCGGTCGCGCGGCCATCGGCACGCAGATCCGGATCATCGATGGCGAGGGCAACGAGGTGCCTCGCGGCACCATCGGCGAGGTCGCGGTGCGCGGTCCGCAGCTCATGACCGGCTACTGGAATCTGCCCGAGGCCTCCGCGAAGTCGCTGGTCAATGGCTGGATGCACACGGGTGATGCCGCCTACATGGACGAAGAAGGCTTCATCTACATTCAGGATCGCATCAAGGACATGGTGGTATCCGGCGGCGAGAACATCTATCCGAGCGAGATCGAAAGCGTACTGTTCGAGCACCCGGCCGTGGCCGACGCCGCCGTCATCGGCGTGCCGAGCGAACGCTGGGGCGAGGAGGTACTCGCGTTCCTGCAGTTGAAGCCCGGCGAGTGGATCCAACCGGAAACTGTGATCGACTTCTGCCGCGACCGGCTTGCCGGCTACAAGATCCCGCGTCGAATCGAAGTCATCGACCAGATTCCGCGCAACGCCAGCGGCAAGGTGTTGAAGAAGGATCTGCGCGAGCCCTACTGGCGGGGTATCGAACGGCGGGTGGGCTGAACGCGGACCGAGGGCGTCAGTCCAGCACCTGCCAGGTCGCCAGCAGCGCGTCACGGCGCGCCAGCAGCGCGCGAATCCGCCGCTCGTCGAGCAGATCGCCGAGTTCGGCCTGCAGCGTCTCCTCGTCCAGCTCGCGCAGGCGCCTGGCCAACCCCTGCGGAAGCCGCTGCGGGGTGCGCTCCACGTAGGCTGGAAACCGCTCGCCGCGGCCGAAGCCATCGCCGTGATCGATGCTGCCGAGGCGCCAGGTGCGGCGGTCGTAGACCATGTTCTGCGCCGAGCGCCCCTCGTTGCCGATGAGCGCGTCGAAGGCGTAGAGCAGGTCGAAGGCGTTCCCCATCGCACAGGTGTTCGGCGGCGCCAGACCGGCCGCGGCGCGCTCGGCTTCGCTGACCGCCCCGGGCCACAGCGCCGTCACCACGCCGTCATCGCGGCCGACCGTCAGTTCCACCACGGGCGCCACCAGGCCGAGCCCGAGCAGCCGATCGAGGCGCAGCGCAGCCAGCTCAGCGTTGCGCTGCTGACGCCCGCGTCTTTCGAACTTCACCGCCAGCGGATCGGATTCCGTCAGCGCCAGCGGGTACCACTCGGAGCGGTCAGCGTCGGCCAGCACTGTCCGCCCGGTGCTGGCCAGCTTTGCCAGGACCTCCGTTTCGGCCAGCGGAAACAGCAGCCCGCCATCATCCTCTGTAACCGTGGACGCCGGACCGTCCGCGTAGACCACGTGAATCCCGTCTGCCTCGATCACCACCGCGGACGCGCGGCCGCCGTAGTAGGAGGCGAGCATCCCGGTGTCGGCGAGCACCACGGCGCCGTCCAGGCGGCCGAGCACCCGGTGGTCGGGCGTCGGCGTGTGTCCGACCACCACGCGGGCGACACCCCAGGCGGCGAGCACGCGGCGCAGGGGCGGTTGCTCGATGAGCGCCGGACAGCTGGCGTTGCCGCGATACCAGAACGGTCCTTCGCCGCCGAACAGGGGATCCCGCGCCAGCTCGACGAAACGTCGCGCAGCCCGCTGCTGGTCGTCGGGCAGCTCGTCGTCTTCTGCGAGGCGGGCAGCGAGCTGGTCCGCGGCATCGTTGACTTCCGACCCGGGCGACAGGACCCCACCGGCTTCGAGCGCTGCGCGCAGGGCCAGCAGCTCTCTCAGCATGTCCGCTGCGTCCCGGTTCAGGCGCTCGACGCTGCGGCCTTCCAGCAGCGACGACAGGCCGCCGTGGACGAAGGCGCTGTCGTTGACCACCACGACGGCCGGCTGCTGCAGCAGCCAGGATCCGTAGACGCCGTCGGCTGCGAACGCCGCGTTGACGCCGTCCAGACCGTCCGCGGCGAGGTCCGCCAGTGCGGCCCGCTCTTCGGCAGACACGTAGCGCAGATCGCCGGTCAGATTCATCAGCTCGTGGTTGCCCAGCACCACGTGTACCCGGCCCCCGGCCGCCGCCGCCTCGCCCTGCAGGCGGCGCAGCAGGTCCATGGCCTTGCGCGAGTCGGGTCCTCGATCGAGCAGATCGCCCAGGCTCACGAGATGCGTCTCACCCGCCTGCCAGTGGCCCTCGGCGTCGGTGATCCCGGCTTTCATCAGCAGATCGCGAAGGCGCCCGTAGGCACCGTGCACATCACCGAACACCACGACCCGTTCGGCCTGAAAACGGCTCGAATCGGTGGCGCCGCCCCACGCCTGGCAGGCCAGGCAGGCGGCCAGCACGACAACCACGTTTCGCAGGAAGCCGAGAGATCTGCTTTGCACCACCTGTCCGCCCATATCCACGATGCGGAAAGTCTACCGCAGCGGGCCGGGCAACCGCGGCGGCGAAGGCGATCTGCCGCCACGAGACTGCCGCGCCGCTGGCCGGGAGCGGGTTCCCAGCGGCCCTTACCTCGTCTGCCGTTCGTCTCTAGAATCGGGGCGCTCCCGGGTGATGTCCGCAACCTGAAGGGTCTTCACAGAGATGCAGTTCGAGTTCAGCGACGAGCAGGCGCAGTTCCGCGACGTGGTGCAGCGGTTCTGCCGCGACAAATCGCCGGCCCAGACGGTTCGCAGAATCATGGAAACCGAATCGGGCTTCGATCGGGATCTGTGGCGCGCGCTGTGCGGTCAGCTCGGTGTGGCCGGCCTGCACGTGGCGGAATCGAGCGGCGGAGCCGGTTTCGGCGCGGTGGAACTCGGCATCGTCATGGAGGAGTTCGGGCGCAGCCTGATGCCGGCCCCCTACCTGGCTTCGGTGCTCGCCACCAGCGCGCTCGCGGAGCTCGGCGAGTCGGACGCCAGGGATGCACTGATGGCCGACATCGCCGCTGCAGACACGATCGCGACCCTGGCCCTCGATCCGCAGCACGGCGATCCGATCTGCCGCAGCGTGAGCGCCGACGGCGGCAGGCTCAACGGCAGCGTGAGCGCGGTGCTCGATGCGCGCCACGCTGACGTCGTGCTGATCATCACGGCTGACGACGCTCGCCCGACTCTGCATGCCGCAAACGCCGGCAGCGACGGCCTGACGTCGCGACCGCTGCGAACCATGGATCGCACCCGCCGGCTCGCGGAGCTGCGCTTCGATGGCGTCGTCGCCGACCGACTCGGCAGCCTGACCAACCGCCAGCTGAAGCACGTCTACGACACGGCCCTGGTGGCACTGGCCAACGAATCGGCCGGCGCCGCTCAGGCACTGTTCGATTCCACCGTCGAATACGTGGGTATGCGCGTTCAGTTCGGACGCAAGATCGGCTCGTTCCAGGCCATCAAGCACCGACTGGCAGACCTGCTCGTCGACGTCGAGCTGGCCCGGGTCGCCGCCTATCAGGCGGCCGCGGCGCTGGCCGCAGACGAAGCGGTGTCGGCCACGGCGAGCCTGGCCAAGTTCACCACCAGCGACGCCTGCATGAACGCCGCCCGCGAGGCCATCCAGCTGCGCGGCGGCATCGGCTTCACCTGGGAGAACGACACGCATCTGTGGTACCGGCGGGCCAAGTCATCGGAAGTGTTCCTCGGCACCCCGGCGTTCCACCGCGAGCGCATGATTCAGGAGATGACCGCATGAGCGATGCGACCCGCGACAGCCTGGCCGCCAGCGCCGCCGAAGTCCGCGACTGGCTCGCCGCCAACTGGGACCCGGAGCTGAGTCTGGTGGAATGGCGCGATCGCCTCGCCGACTCCGGCTGGGGTCAGCCCACCTGGCCGGCGGCGTTCTACGGACGGGGTCTCGGCGCCCGCGAAGCCGCCGTGGTCGAGCAGGAGTTCGCCCGGATCGGGGCGGTGGGCGCAGCCACGGCCGGCCCCCGCGGACTCGCCGCCGCCACCCTGCTCGAGCATGGCAGCGACGCCCAGAAGAAGCGTTATCTGCGCGGCATCCTCACCGGCCGGGACGCCTGGTGCCAGCTGTTCAGCGAGCCGGGCAGCGGCTCGGACCTGGCCGGCGCGACCACGCGCGCCGACCGCGTACAATCCCAGGGTGAGGGTCAGGCGGGACGTGCTGCGTCCCAGCGCTGGATCGTCAACGGTCAGAAGGTGTGGAACACCAGCGCGCACCACGCCGACTACGGCATCCTCGTGGCCCGCACCGACTGGGAAGTGCCGAAACACCAGGGGCTCAGCTACTTCCTGATCAAGATGGACCAGCCCGGCGTCGAGGTCCGACAGCTCAAGCAGATGAACGGACACGCGTCGTTCAACGAAGTGTTCTTCACCGACGCCGTGGTCGACCACGACGATCTGGTCGGTGAGCTGGGCCAGGGCTGGCAGATTGCCCTGACGACCCTCTCCTACGAGCGCTCCGGGTTCAATCGCATTCGCGGCGGCGACCGGTTCGAAGGCCGGCACGGCCGCGTCTATCGGGAATACGAGCGCGAACTCGAGATCGCCAACGAGCCGTACACCTGGTACCCCCAGCGCGCCGGTCGCATCGATCTGCTGCTCGAGCGCGCCGCGGAGTCCGGCGCGATCCGCGACCCCGCGGTGCGCCAGGACATCGCCACGGCGATCGCCCTGCAGCGCTGCGCCAACTGGTTCAGCGCGCGCGGTCTGGCCAGGGGCCCGGCGGGCTCAATCGGCAAACTCGCCGCCAGCCGCGTGGCCCGGGCCGGCAATCAGGCGCACACGGTGATCAGCGGCATCGAGGCCATGTTCGAGGGCGACGACAGTCCCCTCGACGGCATCGTCGGCGAGGTCCTGCTGTCGACGCCGGCGACCTCCATCGCCGGTGGCACCGACGAGATCCAGAAGAACATCATCGCCGAACGCATCCTCGAACTGCCCAAGGAACCGCGCTTCGACGGCGGTCCGTTCAAGGACGTCCCGCGCAACTGATCCCGACGGTTGCCACTCCAGCGAGATGCATGGCTCCGAGATGGCCGGTTTCGAAATAAACCGTTGTAATACGTGATAACTCACGTATCATGCAGGCGATGAACACTCAGCAACACTCGGATCACGCGCTCGTATTCGGTCTGCTCGATGCAGCCAACCGGATCGAGCTGCTGCTCAACCGGACGCTCTCGAACACCCGCGGAATCAGTTTCCGCGAGTACCACCTGCTGCGCGAGCTATCCGGTTTCCACCGCGCGGCGGCGACCCGGGTCGATCTCGCCGCGGCGGTGGGACTCACGCCGTCGGCGGTGACGCGGGCACTCAAACCGCTGGAGAAACTCGGCTACGTCACCACCCAGAAGAGCGATCGCGATGCCCGCCGCAGCCTGGCCGAGCTGACCGCCGGTGGCCGCGAGCTGCTGGCCGACGCCCAGCTTGCCGTGGACGACGTGATCGCCGGCCTCGATCTCGAGCGCGTCGATCGACCCGCCGTCATCGCCAGCCTCGAACAGCTCGCGCGCAAGTAACGTCACCAGGGAGTGGACCGATGAGCCTGATCGATCTCAATCAGGGCGCGCTCGCGCCCGTCGCCGACGAAGTCCTGCTCGAGGCACCGGCCGTGACCGGCGAGCTGCCCCGCGACCTCAACGGTGTGCTGATTCGCAATGGGCCGAATCCGGTCGGCGGGCGTTTCCTCGGCAGCGGCGTGCTGTCCTGGTGGCCGGAGGCGGCCATGCTCCACGGCATCGCCTTCGCCGATGGCCGCGCGCTCGAGTACCGCAATCGCTGGGTGCGCACGCGGCGCTGGGCCGAAGCCAACGACCCGCAAGCCGTCGCCAGCTATCCGGAGACCAATCCCAACGTCAACGTCATCAGCCATGCCGGTGAGATCCTGGCGCTGGCGGAAGGATCGCCGCCCCTCGCCATCTCCCGTGCGCTCGACACCTGCGGGGCGCCGCGTCGGCACCCCGGGCTCGTCGGCGGAACCAACGCCCATCCCAAGGTCGATCCGGTCACCGGCGAGATGATGACGTTCCGCTCGGGGTGGCAGGCGCCGTACCTGCAGTACGGGGTGGTCGGCGCGGGCGGCTCGCCGATCTGCGACCAGACCGTGGAGATCCCGGCGCCGTCGATGATGCACGATCTGGCCATCACCCGAACGCACAGCATTCTGCTGGACCTCAACGTCGGCTACGACCTGTCGATGCTGTCACGCGGCTACACCCTGCCGCTGCGCTGGCACGACGAGCGGCCCGCACGCCTTGGCGTGGTGCCGCGGCACGGCGGCAGCGTGCGCTGGTTCGAAATCGAGCCGTGCTTCATCCAGCACGTGGTCAACGCCTACGATGCCGACGAGTCGACCATCGTCCTCGAAGCGCTGCGCTATCCCTGGTACCTGCGCGCGGCAGCCGACGGCGCGGGATTCGTGCCCGACCCCCTGGCGCTGCTGTGGCGTTACGACCTGAACCTGGCGACCGGCACGGCGACCGAGCAGCAGCTCGACGACGCCCAGGTCGAGCTGCCGCGCATCAACGAGACCCGAACCGGATCGCCGTACCGCTACCTCTACGCCGTGGAGCAGCCCTCGAACGCCGAGATGCGCGGCGTGATCCGCTACGACCGCACACGCACAACCCTGCAGAGATTCGCGCTTCCCCCGGGCGACCAGAACAGCGAGCCGGTGTTCGTGCCGCGGCCCGGGGCCCGGTCCGAGGACGACGGCTATCTGATCGTCTGCGTGTACCGGGCGGCGACGGACAGCAGCGACGTCGTAGTCCTGAACGGCAGCGACATCGGCCAGGTACTGGCGACCGTGCACCTGCCGCGACGCATCCCGGCGGGATTCCACGGAGCCTGGGTGAACGCCGACGGCCGATAGCGCCCGGCGGCCCGCAGCCGGCCCGAAGTGTCCGCGCGCCCTCGAGCCGTCGTAACATGTCCCGATCTCGAGCGCCTGGGGAGGTGGCCGGATGGGCATGCTGATCGACGGGGTGTGGAGTCGGGACGACCTGCAGCGTAACGCTGCCGATGGCGAGTTCGTGCGCGCCGAGTCGCCCTATCGGCACGTCGTCGGCGCGCCCGACGGGCGCTTTCCCGCGCAAGCCGGGCGCTACCACCTGTTCGTCAACGCCGGCTGCCCCTGGGCCTACCGGACCATTCTCTACCGGGCTCTGAAGAACCTCCACGACGTCGTGGGTCTCTCCGCCACCCGATCGGCGGCGGGGCCGGAGGGTTGGACCTTCGGCGCCGAACCGGAACCGATCCTCGGTGCTCGACACCTGCACGAGGTCTATGCGGCGGCCGATCCGGCGTTCACGGGCCGCTGCACGGTCCCCGTGCTCTGGGATCTGCAGGAGCGAACCATCGTCAACAACGAGTCGGCGGACATCATCCGCATGCTGAACTCGGCGTTCGACGATCTGGATGCCGTCGACGCGACGGACTACTACCCGGCGCCGCTCGCGGACGAGATCGACGCGCTCAACGAGACCATCTACGACAACGTGAACAACGGCGTGTACCGGTGCGGATTCGCGCAGTCCCAGGCGGCCTACGATGCCGCCTTCGACCGGCTCTTCGAAACCCTGGACGACCTCGACGCCCGCCTGGCAGAGCGACGCTACCTCTGTGGCGGCACCATCACCGAGGCCGACTGGCGTCTGTTCGCCACCCTGGTCCGCTTCGATACCGCCTACTACGGCCAGTTTCGCTGCAACCGCAACCGGCTGGTCGAGTTCGAACACCTCTGGCCGTACACCCGCGACCTCTACCAGCAGCCGCGGGTGGCGGACACCGTGGACCTAAACGCCATCAAGGGCATCTACTATGGATCCCGACCGCCGGGCATTCTTCCGAAAGGTCCCGTCATCGACTTCGCACAGCCCCATGAGCGCGCAGCCCTTGGACGCTGACAGATGAGTGAACGCAAAGTCGGCAGCGTCACCTACCGTGACGCGGAGCAGGGCTACTTCGAAAACCGTGGCCTGAAGCGCTACGCCGGCGTCTGGTCGCTGTGGGCCCTCGGTGTCGGCGCCGTCATCTCCGGCGACTTCTCGGGCTGGAACCTGGGGGTCGGTCAGGGCGGCTTCGGCGGCTTCCTGATCGCCTTCGCCATCGTCACCGTGATGTACCTGGGTCTGTGCTTCTCGATCGCCGAGATGTCGCCCGCCCTTCCGCACACCGGTGGCGCCTACTCCTTCGGCCGCTCGGCCATGGGGCCCTGGGGCGGCTTCGTGACCGGGCTCGCCGAGAACATGGAATACGTGATCACCACCGCGGTGGTCTGCTACTTCGCCGCCGCCTACCTGCAGAACATCTTCGCCACCCCGGACGCGGCGCAGCCGATCTGGTGGCTGGGCCTGTATCTGCTGTTCGTCGGACTGAACGTCTTCGGGGTCGAGGAGTCGCTCAAGTTCGTGGTGTTCATCACCGGTCTGGCGCTGGCCATTCTGGTGGTTTTCTACGTCTCCGCCATTCCGTTGTTCGAGTGGGACAAGCTCTGGAACATCCCCCCGGATCCGGGTCACGGCACGTTCCTGCCCAAGGGCTGGCTCGGCGTCGGCGCGGCGCTGCCGTTTGCGATCTGGCTGTACCTCGCAATCGAGCAGCTGCCGCTTGCAGCCGAGGAATCCCACGATCCGAAACGCGACATGCCGCGTGGCCTGATCTGGGGCCTGCTGACCCTGATTCTGACCGGCGTGCTGATCACCTTTCTGAACATGGGCATCGGCGGCGGCGCAGCGCATTTCGGCAGCGCGACCGAAGAACCGCTGCTGGACGGCTTCAAGCTCACCATCGGGGTGAGCAACGCCAGACTGCTGGGCCTGGTCGCCGTGGCCGGATTGATCGCGAGCTTCCACGCGATCATCTACGCCTACGGGCGCAACATTTACTCGCTGTCCCGGGCCGGCTACTTCCCGCAGTGGATGTCGGTCACCCACGGCAGCCGCAAGACGCCGTGGGTGGCGCTGGTGGTGGGTGCCGCCGTCGGCTACGGCGTTCTGCTGCTGCTGCACGCCATCGATCCGACCGGGTCCGGCGCTTTCGGCGGCGTGATCCTCAACATGGCCGTGTTCGGCGCGGTCATCGCCTATGCCATGCAGATGATCGCCTTCCTGATTCTGCGCCGACGCTTTCCGCACATTCATCGACCCTTCCGCTCGCCCCTCGGCAGCGCGGGCGCGTGGGTCGCCCTGCTCATCTCCCTGGTGACTCTGGTGCTGCTGTTTACCAATCCGGACTTCCGGCCCGGGGTCACCGGCGTGGCAATCTGGTTCCTGGCCGGGCTGGTCTACTTCGGCGTGGTGGGCCGGCACCGGCTGGTGCTCTCCCCCGAGGAGGAGTTCGCCCTGACCCGCGGCGAGCACGGTCTGCCCCAGGCGGAGGGGTTGGGCCACACCCGGGTCGCGGACACCGCACCGGATGCCTGAGCAGAAACGGGGTGGTCGCCCCAGTCAGAAACTGGGAACATGATCATGAAACGCACGGGAGAGGACAGCAGTATGGTTTTCAGAACCTATCTGGCCCCGGTCGGTCTACTGGCAATCCTCGTCTCACTTGCGCTCCCGGCAATCGCGGACTGCGATGCGTACTCCGAACTGCACGGCAAAGCCTGGGTCGACGGTGACTGCATGGAAACTCCGCTCGGAGACCGCTGGTGGCCGCATCCGCGGTGGGGCGCCGGTGACGAAGCCGGTTCGACAAACTGGTACACGCAGCCCGAGGTGGTGCAACGCGCCCTGCAGCAGATCGAAAAGGGACGGGTCCTGAAGATCGGCCACGGCTACGAAGCGGCCATGCCGCTGTTCGGATCACGGCAATTCACCCTGCGAATCCCGGGCGCACCCACCGGCGGCGTGCTGGGAGAAAACCGCGTGATCTACATGGACGAATTCCTCGCCACCGAGGTCGGTCAGGTGGGCACGCAGTTCGATGGCCTCGGCCATATCGGCGTCGCCGTCGGCAGCGACGGGGACAAGGCAGAGATGCGTTTCTACAACGGTTTCCGCGGTCAGGAGATGCTCGATCCGTACGGCCTGAAGCGTCTCGGCACCGAGAAACTCCACCCGATCGTCGCGCGCGGCGTGCTCATCGACGTGGCCGCCGCGCGCTCCGTCGATGCCATGGAAGCGGGCCAGGTGATCACCATGGCCGACGTTCGACGTGCTCTGGAGCGCCAGGGAATGAGCGATTTCGAGCTCCAACCCGGCGACGCGGTCCTGTTCCGGACCGGCTGGGAACGCTACTGGATCACCGACAACGACAAGTACAACGACGGCTGCCCCGGAATCGGCATGGAGGTGGCGCGCTGGCTCGCCGAGAACGAAGTCGGCGTGACCGGGGCCGACAACTGGCCCGTCGAGGCAGTTCCGAACCCCGATCCCGACTGCGCTTTCTGCGTGCACACGTTTCTGCAGACCCGCCACGGCATCGTCAATCAGGAAAACCTGAGCCTGGCGACGCTCGCGGCGAAAGGTGTGTACCAGTTCGCCTACTTCTACACGCCGGCGCCGATTCGCGGCGCCACCGGCTCGATCGGATCGCCCACGGTAATGTGGTGATCGGGCGCGTCCGTCAAGAGGGAAGCAACGTGCGCATGAATCGGGTCAGCCTGATCACCGCCGTGCTGTTGTGCGGATGTTCGGACGTGATTCCCTTTTCCGGAGGCGTCCTTACGGGCACGCCTGCGGCCGCGCCCGCCGACTGGACCGAAGCAGCCCGGCCAGACGTCGTGCAGCTCGAGACGCGCCCCGGCGACCCCTACTCGGTGAAGCTCTGGGTGATCGGACTGGGACCGGCCCTGTACGTGCACGCCGGCGCCAACCGCGCGACGTGGGTCGAACACATCGACGACAACCCCGATGTGCGTCTTCTGATCGGCGACGCGCTCTACGAACTGCGCGCCATCCGGGTCAACGATCCGCAGGAGTTCGAGGCGTTCAGCAACGCCTACGAGATCAAGTACGGGCGCCGGCCGAGAAACGAAAACGTCGCCGAAGCGTATCTGTTCCGGCTCGAGGCGCGCGGGTAGAAGTCAGCAGCGCTTCCGCAGGTACCTCGGACGTCAACCCACGAGCAGCGCCCTGATCCCCGCCAGGGCCCGGTCGACGTGGGCCGTGGTGTTGTAGACGTGGGGACACAGCCGCAGCCCGCCGGTGGGCGCCCCGGCGATCCCGTGCTCCGTGTACAGCCGGTCCCAGACGTCGCCGCGCCGTCCGGGCGCGACCTCGACGATGCAGACGCCGCCGCTCAACGCCGGATCCATCGGGGTGACGAGATCGAGGCCGAGTTCGGCAACACCGCTCTTGAGCCGCTGCGAAAGCTCGCGCACGCGCTGCTCCACGCGCGCAGCGCCAATGGCAGCGTGCAGTCTGCTCGCATCGGCGATGGCCGCCAGACAGGCGTCGTCGCGCTGGCCGAGCGACTCGAATTTGCGCGCTCCGACGAGATCGCTCTCCGCGTCCTCGCCCCAGCCCGGGGCGACGATGCTGGGCCATAGCTGCTCGATCCGGTCCGATCGGACGTAGAGGAGTCCCGCCTCCTTGGGGCCCATGAACCACTTGTGCGCGCTCGCCGTGTACGTGTCGCACCCGAGCGCCGCCAGGTCGACGTCGAGCGCGCCCCAGGTCTGGGCGCCGTCGACATGCACGTGCACGCCGCGGCGGCGTGCCCGTGCGGCGATCTCCGCGATCGGCAGACGGATTCCGGAGACGTTCGACACGTGGGTCAGGGCCAGTACCCGGGTGCTGTCGCTCAGCGCATCGACAAACGGGTCGATGAGCTGGTCCTCGTAGACGGGCCGCACGGGCACCGAAACGCGCCGGACCCGGAAGCCGGACCGCGCGGCGCGCACGTCCCAGGCCACGTTGTTGGTCGGGTGGTTCTGATCCCACAGCACGACCTCGTCGCCAGCCCCGAGGACGAGTCCGTTGTTGACGACGTTGTTCGCTTCGCTCGTGTTTCGAACCAGGGCGACTTCGTCGACGCTGACGTTGAGCGCCGCGGCGACCCCCGCCCGGGAGCGCTCGAGCAGATCGGTCAGGCTGCTGCGGTTCTGGAAGGAGCAGTCGCGGTCGATGTCGTAGGTGAGCTGATAAACGCGCTCGGCGACGGACCGGGGCGACGGACACAGGTTCGCCGCGTTCATCGGGATCCGGTCTTCGGAGAACGCGAACTGGGCACGGATCAGCTCCCAGTAGTCACCGTCGGCGGCCCGGGTCGCCCGCGATGCACTCAACGCCGCACCGGCGCCGACAGCGCCGAGGAACCATCGCCTAGTCGTCGCAATCGTCATTGGCCTCGTCTCCTTGCGTCGATCGTCAGCTCAACGGCCCGATCGGCAACTTGCGGATTCGCCTCCCGGTCGCCGCATAAAACGCGTTCGCGACGGCCGGTGCGATCAGCATTGGTGTCATGTCACCCACGCCACTCAAGGGCTCGTTCGATTCAACCAGATGCACTTCGATCTCGGGCATCTGATCCATGCGCAGCACCGGGTAGGCATCGAAGTTGGACTGCTGCACGTACCCCTCCGCCAGCGTGATCTCGCTGGCGATGGTAGAGGACAGGCCGAAGACCGTGCCGCTCTCGACCTGAGCCACGACGATGTCCGGATTGATCGTGAGCCCGCAATCAATGGCCGTCACCACCCGATCAATCGACAAGGAGCCGTTCTTGACCGAAACCTCGGCCACCTGGGCCATACGGGTATCCCGCTGCCTGCAGATTGCGAGCCCCCGGCCGCGACCCGGCTCCACGGGTGAACCCCAGTTCGATCCGGTCAGAGCCAGATCCAGGACGTTCTGCAACCGCGCGTCGTCCTGCAGATGCCTGCGGCGGAAGTCCGCAGGGTCCATGCCGGCAGCTGCGGCCAGTTCGTCGATGAACACCTCTACCGAGAAGACCGCATGGGTTCCACCGGTGCCGCGGTACCAGAGGACCGGGACCGGCACCTCGGGAGAGTGAAGATCCACACGCTCATTGGCGAACCGGTACGGATGATCGTGAGCGCCTTCCACGGACATCTCGTCGACCCCGTCGACGATCCAGTCGGGCGAGTGCCGGGCGGCGATCGACTGACCGATCAGCCGATGCTGCCAAGCCACGACATTGCCATCGGCGTCGAGCCCTCCCCACATCCGGTGGTAGTTCAAAGGCCGGAACTGGCCTGCCTGCATGTCGTCCTCCCGAGACCAGACGAGCTTCACCGGAGCACGGCCTTCGATCGCTTTGGCAATGTGAATGGCTTCACCGGTGTAGTCGCTGCAGGCACGCCGGCCGAAGGCGCCGCCGGCATAGAGCATGGTCACCTCGACCTTGTCCGGATCAATACCGAGAATTGCTGCCGCCATCGCCTGATCACGAGTCTGCTGCTGTGCGGCGTTCCAGATCTCACAACGGCCTGCGGAGAGCCGCACCACGCAGTTCATCGGTTCCAGCGCAGCGTGGGCCAGATACGGAAACTCGAAGTCTGCCTCGATCACCACGGCGGCATCGGAAAGCGCGGGCGTGACTGCGCCGGTCTCGCGCGCAACCACGCCCGGGGTGTCGCTCAGGCCTTTGAAGCGCGCCACGATGTCCGCGGATCCGAGGGTGCAGGCGGCGGCGTCGTGCCATTTCACCTGCAACCGATCCCGGGCTCGCACCGCCTCCCAGAAACTGTGCGCGAGCAGTGCGATTCCGCTGGGGATCTCGACGACGTCTACCACGCCCGGCATTGCTCTGGCCGCGCGGTCGTCGAACGACGCCAGACTGGCACCGAATCGGGGGGGATGAACGACGACAGCGGTCAACATGCCCGGCAGACGGAAGTCCAGGGTGTAGACCGCCGTGCCGTCGACCTTGGCCGGTACGTCCGTCCGTGGCAGCCGGCTTCCCACCAGCCGGGACGCTTCCGGGCGTTTCAGCGCCACCGTCTCCGGAATCGGCTGCCGGGCTGCTTCATCGGCCAGGTCTCCGAAAGCGAGCCGTCGGGCGCTCGGCGGGTGCCGGACCTCACCGTCGGCGACGAGAACTTCGGCAACCCTCACACCCCAGACCGACGCGCCGGCGGCCGCGAGCATCTGCCGGGCTGCGGCGGCCACCTCACGCAGCTGGTCGTAGGAGTTGACCAGAGAAGTGCTGCCACCGGTCATCTGCTCTTCCCACAGCAGATTGCTGTACAGCGAAGTGTCCGCGCGGGCTCCGGTAGCACGCATCTGCGACCAGGTCGCGCCGAGCTCTTCGGCCACCACGGTGGACATGCCCGTGTGAATGCCCTGGCCCATTTCCGTGTGCTTGCAGAAGACGGTCACGGTGTTATCGGTGTCAACTCGGATGAAGGCGTGTGGATCCCAGGCCAGCGGTCGGAGGTGGCCTGGGACGTTTTCCAGCGGATCGGCGGTTGCCGCAGCCCGGAAAGTGATACCCAAGAGCAGCCCACATCCTGCCCCAGCGGCGGATCTCATGAACGCCCGTCGGGTCGCATTGATCTCCACTTCACTTCTCCCTGTCAGCGGCCATGGTGTTCCTGATGCTGTCCAGGTGAGGGCCGGGAACAGCCTCAGGAGGAAGCCCCCGGGGCACCCGCGTCGACCAGGGCGTTCGACTGTGCCGACCACTCGAAGTCCTCGAGCAGCCGGCTGAAGCGTTTTTCCACCAGCCGGCGGAACCGTGGGTCCGTGAAGATATAGAGGCGGTTCGCCCGTACCGCCTCGATGACAAGCCGTCCCGCCACCGCCGGGTCGAGACCCTGGGCGATTTCGCCCGGATCCTCCATCACCGCGACCCTGGAGCGCTGCGGTCCGAACCGCGACTGTCTGTTGCGCGGCGCCTCGAAGATGTTGGTGTTCACGGCGCCCGGGCACAGCACCGACGCCCCGAAACCGCCCTCGCGCCCTTCCTGGCGCAGCACCTCCGTCAGCCCCACCACCGCGAACTTGGTCGAGTTGTAGGGGCCCCAGCCCGCCATACCACCGAGCAGGCCGGCCATGGAGGCGGTGTTGACGATGTGGCCGCCCTCGCCCTGGCGCTTGAGATGCGGCACGAACGCTTCGCAGCCGTGGACTACGCCCATCAGGTTGACGCCGACGCTCCAGTCCCAGTCGCCGGGGTCGCATTCGTCGACGTAGCCGCCCGTGCTCACCCCGGCGTTGTTGCATACCAGGTGCACCTTGCCGAAAGCCTCGAGCGTGGCTTTCGCGGCCGCTTGCACCGAGTCGCGCTCGGAGACGTCGCAGACCAGGGACTGCGCGTCCACGCCGGCGCTCTGCAGCGAGTCGCACGCCTGCTGCAGCGCGTCGCGCTCGATGTCGGCGATCATCACCCGCATGCCCTCGGCGCCCGCCGCCCGGGCGATGCCGAGGCCAATGCCGCTGGCGCCGCCCGTGACGAACGCCACCTTTCCGTTCAGCTCCTGCATGGTGCCTCCCCGCCCACGTGCTGCCCTGTCGGACGTACAATACGCAGGTAAACCCCAGTTCGCATCAAGACAGGAGTCTGGCCTTGTCCCTCGTGCATACCTTTGCCGGCAACCCCCTGGACCGCGCCGACGCGAGGCGCCGCGACCCGCAGTGGCTGGAAGCCGCCGCGCGGGCGCCGGAAACCCGCATCCTCCCCCTGCACCAGTTGAACGTCCTGGTCGACGGTCTGGGCGGCGCGCCGCGCCTCGGCTGGTTGAAGTACGACGACGTCCGCTGGCTCGAGGTGGACCTGCCGCCGGTGTTTCTCGGCGTGGACGCGGAGGGTGTCGCGCATTTCGCCCAGGACATCTCCGCGCTGCACGACCCCAATCACGAGTTGAACCTCGGCGACGGCTTCTCCTTTCAGGAGTCCCGGGGCGCGGCGATGGCGCTACCCGGCCCGGACACGGGAATACTCGCCCAGGCCCGCGCGCAGATCGGCTGGCACCAGAGCCACCAGTTCTGCAGCGTCTGCGGCGAGCGCACCGTCCAAGGCAAGGGCGGCCACGTCCGCGACTGCCCGGCGTGCTCGGCCAGCCACTTTCCGCGCACCGACCCGGTGGCGATCATGCTGATCGTCGACGGCGACCGCTGCCTGCTCGGCCAGAGCAAGGGTCCCCTGGTGCGGATCGGCATGTTCTCGGCGCTGGCGGGCTTCGTCGACCAGGGGGAGAGCATCGAAGAGGCGGTACGACGCGAGACCAAGGAAGAAGCCGGCATCACAGTCGGTCAGGTGCGATACCACTCCTCGCAGCCGTGGCCTTTCCCGTCGTCGCTGATGATCGGTTGCCATGGCGTCGCCGAGAGCACCGAGATCGCCATCGACGACGAAGAGATGCACGACGTGCGCTGGTTCGAGCGCGATGCCATTCAGGCCGCAATCGCCGGTGAGCATCCGGATTTCAAGGTTCCCGGCGAGATCGCCATCGCCCACCACCTCATCCGCGCCTGGGCAGAGGGCGAGGTGCCGGTTGGCTGATCCGGTCTGCGCGCAATCATCTGACCGCCAGCCAGATGTCGACGAGCTTTCTCATCCGCTCCATGACCGAAAGCGACGCCAGGTCCTTGAACTCGCCCGCATCGAAATAGGTTCCGCCACACTGCGGGCAACTCTCGAACTCGACGTGGAACTGGGTGCGATCGACCACTCGATCCATGCGCACGCTGCATCTCGGACAGTCCACGTGAAACGTCTTGTTCCACTCTCTGCCCGCGCGCGCATCGCCGGTATCGACGGCTCGAGCGGATTCACTGCGTTCCAGCGCCTCCTTCTCGGATGCATCGAACCAGAGGCCGCCGCAGCCCACACAGCGATCGATCTCCACGCTCTCGACGACCAGCGATTCGAACCGGGATCCGCACTTCGGACACTGCATCAGATGCCTCTCCGCCACGAAACGATCGACGCAGGCGGATCGTACAACCACAGCGGGCGTGGGCGCCATGGCGCGCTCCGCGCCGACACCGGCGCGTGCCCGCGCTGGCGTCGAGCGGCACACCGGGCCGGGCCGCCGACATGCGGCGACTGATCCTGGTCACGGTGATCCTGCTGGCCCAGGCGGGTTGCGGGCCAGGGGCCGGCGTCGACACAGGCGCGCTGGAGCCCGCTGCCAGGGATCAAGCCGGGACGTTCCCGGCGCTGCAGCCGTGGCCGGAGAACCCGCGCTACTGGGCCTATCGGGGCAGGCCGACGCTGCTGCTCGGCGGCAGTCCGGACGACAATCTGTTTCAGATCCCGAACCTCAAGGAACACCTGGATCAGCTCGGCGCGGCAGGCGGGAACTACGTTCGCAACACCATGAGCGACCGCCGCGAGCGCGGCTTCGAGGTGTACCCGTTCGCCCGGCTGGACGACGGTCGCTTCGACCTCGCGCGCTGGAACCCGGAATACTGGAAGCGTCTCGACGCCCTGCTCGAACTGACCGCCGCGCGCGGCATGGTGGTGCAGATCGAAGTGTGGGACCGCTTCGACTACGCCGGCGCGGCCTGGCTCGCCCACCCGTACAACCCGGCCAACAACATCAACTACAGCGCTGCGGAATCGGGCCTGGCGCCGCGCTATCCGCAACCGGCGTGGGAGAACGCCAACCCGTTCTTCGAGACGCCGCCGCAACTGGACAACAACCTCACGGTGCGGCGGTTCCAGCAGCGGTTCGTCGACGAACTGCTGCGCCGAACGCTGCGCCACGACCACATCCTCTACTGCATCGACAACGAAACCTCCGGCATGCCGGCCTGGAGCGCCTACTGGGCCGGCCACATCCGCCGCCGGGCCGCCGCAGCGAACCGGCGGGTCTTCATCACCGAAATGTGGGACGACTGGAACATCACCGGCGATCAGCACCGGCACACGCTCGAGCGTCGTGACCTCTACGACTACGCGGACGTCTCTCAGAACAACCATCTCCACGGTGACCGGCACTGGGACCGCTTCCAGACGATCCGCCAGCGGCTTGCGCCACGCCCCTACCCACTGAACGCCGTGAAGACCTACGGCAAGGACGGCGGTCCGTTCGGCAGCACCCGCGACGGTCTGGAGCGCTGGTGGAGACATCTGATCGGCGGCGCCGCGGCAGTGCGGTTTCACCGCGGCGGGTCCGGGCTCGGCCTGTCGGCGCCGGCCGCGCGGTCGATCATGGCGGCGCGTGAAATCGAAGCCCGGGTGCGCCTCTGGGAGATGGAGCCGGCCAACCACCTGCTGCACGGACGTCAGCCGAACGAGGCCTTCGCCACGGCCGATCCGGGTCGTGCCTACGCGGTTTACTTTCCGGACGGCGGGCGCATCGAGCTCGATCTCCGCGATGCGGCCGATCCCTTCGACGTGGTCTGGATCGACGTGCTCGGTGGCCGAAGGGTGCGCCAGGCGGTGGCCGCCGGCGTCACGAAGACCCGGCTCGCAGCGCCATCGTCCGGGCACTGGGTAGCGCTGCTCACGGCGCGCTGACGAACGGCCGAGTTTCCCGACCCGGCGCAAAGGCGCACAATGACGCCGGGTTGGGTTCCGCTTTGCGCCTGCCAGGCATCGAACGTCGTGGCGTGCGCCGGCACAGGAGGCTCGAAGATGCACTTCACCACGCCACCGGCTGTACCAGCATTTCCCAAAGTTTGCGCAGCGCTGCTTTTCTGCGCGCTGGCGTTGAGCGGCTGCGATCGGCAGGAAGCCGCCTGGCAGGAGGCGCAGGCGACCGATACGGCTGCCGCCTATCAGGCGTATCTCGAAGAGCACGGCGACAGCCCCCAGGCTGTGGAAGCCGAGCAGCGGATCCGCGCACTGCAACGGACGAAGCTCTGGGAAGAGGCACGCCAGGCCGATACCGCGGACGCCTACCGACGCTTCCTCGAGCAGTTCCCCGACGCCGATCGCGCCGAACAGGCCCGCGAACGCCTCTCGGAGATCGAGCGGCAGACGGCGTGGGAGCGCCTCCGGGGCTCGAGCGACATCGCAGCACTGCGGGCGTTTGTCGAGACGCAGCCGGGCGACCCGCTCGCCGAGCAGGCACGGCAACGGGTCAGTGCGCTTACGGCAGAGGCCGAACGCCAGGAGCAGGCGCGGCGCGAGGAAGAACGCCAACGTCGGCTCGCCGAGGAAGCCGCCTACAGCCACCGCGTGCAGCTCGCCGCTCTACGCACCGAGCAGCAGGCCCGGAGCGGCGCAGACGGACTCAAACAGCGATTCGCCGACATCCTCGGCAAGACCGATCTGGAGTTGGAGCGGTCCGGCAACTACTACCTGGTTCGAACCGTACCCCTGTCGGCGGACGATGCGCACAGCCTCTGCGAACGCCTCAAGGCGAAGAACCAGGATTGTCTCGTCGTAGGCCGCTGACCCGGGAGATTCGACGCCTGGTTAGCCATCGTTGTAGATTCCGTCTCAGGGTCGCGAGACGATGGCCATGTCGCCCGAACAAGAGCTCGAACAGGCAATGCTCGAAGTCTGCGCACGCGCGGCTGCAGAGAATCAGATCGCTCTGGTCACGCTGAAGAGCGGCACCCGGAGTGGCGCCAGACAGTTCGCGAGCCGTCAACTGGAACGCCACGGCAATACCTCGCCAGGCTATCGGCACCTGGTGCAGGCCGGGCGCTTCGACCTGACACTGGAATCGCTGGTACTCCAGGCGCGGTTCCGATCACTGTTCAGCCATGGCGAACGCATCGAAGCCCGAGCCCGGCTCATCGACTCGATTACGGGGGCTCTGAACGCGGCAGCCCATGGTCGTGTCATCGGCAGACTTCAGGACCTGCGCGCGGAGCGCGTGGGGCTGCAGGCGGCCCCTGATCTGTTGTTCGGCGGCCGCAGCGTTCGCCGCAACGATGGCTATGCCTACCACGCAGGCGGCCGCGACGAACTGCATTTCCACATCGCCATGGTCGGCTTTGACCGCGAGCCGTGGATTCGCTATGGCGTCGGCCTTGCTCTCTCACCGAGTAAGACCAGCGGTCTCGAGCGGTTCCTGCCGAAAATTGATCGATTCAACGAATTTCTCCAGGCCGACCCTGACCGATTCGCGCGGCTCCGCGTCCAGCACCACCGGTTTGGTGAGGTGACCACGTTCGATCCCGGGCCGCTGCCCTCTCACTTCGTCTGCCCGCACGCCTTCGTGTTCCTCGGCGTGCACGTGCCCCTCGAAGAGCTTGCGGTCGAACGCGTGCTCGATGAATACGATGCACTCATGCCGCTCCATCACTACGTGGAAACGGGCACCGAGCTGTCGGTACCGGCGCCGCCGGCTGCCGGTCGAGCGCCCACCGTCGATGCCCCGGCCCAACGGCAGGCACCTCGCGATCGGCACACCGTCGATCGGGCGCTGCGCCACCGCATGCTGCGGTCAGCCCTCGTCGAACACCTCGACTCGCTGCAGAGCGGCAGCGCTGGCGGCGTCGTCGACGCCCACGCCCGTAACGGCGTGACCGCCGACGTGACTGTCTGCCACCAGGGTGTGTACACGTACTACGGCATCAGTACCGAACTGACGGCGCACGCCTGCCTGCGTGAAACCCTCGGCCGCCTGCTGAACGGTCTGTACCAATCCGAGTCTCCGGAACCGGAAGCGCTGGTCGTCGTCGGCGAGGCCGAGCCGGACGCGACCACGCAGGACTACGTCGAGTTCCTGCGTGCCCGCTTCGGCCTGACCCTACGGTACCAGCGCCTCGATCTCGCGACGAATCGTCTCCACTGAGTTAGCCCCGCTTCACCACGGGCTGACCTGCCTCCGAGCCAGGACCCGGCCGATGGCTTCCACCAGCAGCCATACGCACGCCTGGCCCGCACGCGCCAGGTCGACGATGCCATTATCGCCCGCTGCCAGACCTGGATCGCCGCGCAGTACCGGAAGCGGTTCGGCGCCCTGCGGAAGTCGCTCGCGCCGACGCCCTGAAATCGGATCCCGTATCATCCGGGCTGATCCCCGCATGGATGGCGCCCACGCCCATGGTCCTGGCAGCGCATCTCATTCCGCTCTGGTTCAATGTCGCGGCCGGCTTGCTGATGATGACGTGTGTAGGCGGCGCCGCACTCACGGCGCATTGGCCGGCGCTACGCGCCGCATCGGAACGTCAGCACGTCCTGCTCGGCGGCCTCCTCGCGCTCATGCTGCTCTGGCTTCTCTCATTCCAGGTAATCGCCGACGTCTGGATACACCTTCTCGGCGTCACCAGCCTGACTCTGATCGTCGGCTGGCGCTTCGCTGTCCTGGGAGCGACGCTGGTGCTGTTCGGATACCTGTGGTGGCTGCAACAATCCCTGATGGCTGCGCCGGTAGCCTGGTTCTTCTCAGTGCTGATACCCGCAACGACGACCCGGTTGCTGGCCCACCTGCTGCGCATGTATGGATTGAAGAACCTGTTCGTGTACATGCTGGGCGCCGGTTTCGGCGGCGGTCTGCTGAGTGTTCTGCTGGCAGCGGTCCTGGCACTCCCGACGTTCTGGCTGATCGGTCAGTCCGGCTGGGCCGACAGTGCGCTGGACAACTGGGCCTTCGTCTTCCTGCTGATGTTCCCCGAAGGCTTCGTCAACGGCATGCTGGTCACGGCCTTCGCCGTCTTCCATCCCGATGTCGTGAAGACGTTGGATGACGACTACTACCTCAACGATTGAGAGGGCGCCGCCTCGGGACCGGCGGCTGACCGCGTCGTCCGAATCGTCGTCTGCGGGGCTACACCAGCCTGAAGCCCTCCCCGCTCAATGGCATCGACCGGATGCGCACACCGGTGGCAGCAAAGATCGCGTTGGTCACCGCCGGCGCCAGCGGCGGCAGCGCCGGCTCGCCCAGACCCGTCGAGGGGTTGTCGCTCTGAATGAAGTGCACGTCGATCGCCGGCGTCGCCGCAATGCGCATGACCGGGTACTCATCGAAGTTGTCCTGCTGAATCACCCCGCCCTGCATGGTGATCTGCTGCAGCGCCATGGTGCTGAGCCCATCGACCACCGCGCCCTGAACCTGGCTGATGGCGCCGCTCAGGTTGATGATGGGGCCGACGTCGACCGCGACCGTCACTCGCTCGACGCGGAAGTTCCGATCCGCATCGACGCTGACCTCGGCCACCTCCGCGACATGGGCCGCGTGACAGAAATAGAACGCCAGGCCCAGACCCGAGCCGTCGGGCATTTCCCTGCCCCATCCCGCTTTCTCCGCGGCGAGCCGGATCACGTCCATGGCGCGCCCCGTGTTCAGGGCATTGACGTTTCCCTCGACGACCCAGCGGCGCGGCTCCATCAGCTCGAGCAGGAACTCGAGGTGGTCGCGGCCGGCGAGCACGGCCAGCTCGTGAAGGAAGCTCTGCTCGACGAACGCGTTGGTGTTCGAGCCGGGCGCCCGCCACGCTCCACACGGGGTCGCGACTTCCATCATGGTCTGGCGAACGCGGGCGTTCTTCATCGCGCTCATGGTGAACTCGTTGCCGGACAGCCCGGATCCGATGACCGGCTTGCCGTTGTGCTGGAAGCCGATGTAGTGCTGATCCAGAGCGACCAGTTTGCCCTGAGTATCCACCGCACCCTTGAGGTTCTCGAACCCACCCACCCGGAAGAAGTCGTTGTGGATGTCGTCCGTCCGTGTCCACGTCAGCTTCACGGGGACGCCCGCGCGGTGGGATATCGCCATCGCCTCCGCCGCGAAATCGTGAACGGCCCGCCGCCCGAAGCCGCCGCCCAGGCGCATCAGGTGCACCTTGACGTTGTCCGGCTCGAGACCGAGCAGGTGATGGGCGACCTCCTTCACCTGGGCCGGAAACTGGCTGCCCAACCAGACCTCCAGGCTGTCGGCGGCGCCGTTCCGGCCTTTCCGGTAGTCGGCCGTGCAGTTCATGGGCTCCATGCAGACATGCGCTACATAGGGGAACTGGTAGAACGATTCCTGCACGCGGTTGCCGCCGTCGGCGAGCGCCTCGTCCACGGAAACCCCGGGCGAGCGCACGTCGCCGCCGCCTTCGCGCGCGATCGCCTTCGCCCGATCGATCATCTGCAACCAGTCGTCGTCGGAAGCTCCGGACTCGTCCCACTCCACCACCAGCCTGCGCCTGGCGTCGAGCACCGACCAGGTATCGTCCCCGACGATGGCGACCCCGCCGCGCAGCGCCGCCAGCCCCTCCAGGAACGCCATGGAGGCTTTGCCGGATCGCGCGTCGGGTTGCAGGATGAACGCGTCGGTGACCCCGGGCAGCGCCCTGATCTCCGCTTCGTTGAACCGCACGGCTTTGCCCCCGATGCGTGGGCACCGGGTGTAGGTCGCGTACTTCAGTCCCGGGATGTCGACGTCGAGTCCGAATTCGGCGCGCCCGGTGGCGATGACAAGATTGTCGACCCCGCCGATGGACGTGCCGATGATCGTGTAGGAGCGCGGATCCTTGAACGAGAGCATTTCCGGATCGGGCACCGGCTGCTCCGCCGCCAGCGCCGCCAATTGACCGAAGCTCCGGCTCTCACCGGAGGCGTGGATCACCTCACTGTCCCGGGCTTCCAGCCCTTCCCGATCCACCTCCATCAGCAGCGCGGCGGCACCGATCAGCATCTCCCGGGCGGAGGCGCCCATGCGCCGCATCGCGCCGATGTCGCGGGGGATCGACGTGGAGCCGCCGGCGCCCTGCAGACCGAACCGGGACTGATCGACCGGCGCCTGAATGACCCGGACGTCCTCCCAGCGGGCACCCATTTCTTCCGCGATGATCATCGGCAGCGCGGTCTTCACCCCCTGCCCCATCTCCGGCAGGCTGGAGTAGATGGTGATCTCACCGTCCGGGGCGATCTGAATGTAGGCATTGAGCTCGCGTGAGCGCAGCAGCGTATCGGGTTCCTGGGCACCGGCCGAGGCGGACAGCCGCAGCTCCAGCATCAGTCCGCCGCCCGCCAGCGCGGCGGCCCTGAGGATTTCCCTGCGGTTCATCCGGACGCCGCTCATCGCCCTGCCCCAGCAGCCGCATCGTAGTAAGAAGCCGCCGTATGCACGGCCCGGCGGATTCGAACGTAGGTGCCGCAGCGGCAATAGTTGCCGGCCAGGGCGGAATCGATGTCTTCGTCGGTGGGCCGCCGCTTCGCGGTGAGCAGCGCCGCGGCGCTCATGATCTGCCCCGACTGGCAGTAGCCGCACTGCGGCACGTCATGCTCGATCCACGCCGCCTGCAGGGGATGCAGATCCCCACCATCGGCGAGCCCTTCGATCGTGGTCACCGCGCCGGCGACGGCGGAGATCGGCAGCACGCAGGCGCGCACCGGGTTGCCGTCGACGTGCACGGTGCACGCCCCGCACTGGGCGATCCCGCAGCCGTACTTGGTTCCGGTCAGCTTGAGCTTGTCCCGGAGCACCCAGAGCAGCGGCATCTGGGGACTGACGTCGACCTCGTGCGTCTCTCCATTGACCGTCAGCTTGAACCGGCCCACTGTGCTCTCCTTCCGTGGCGATAGCGGGTTCAAGCCTACCACCATCCCGGCGCGCACTATCGCAGGCCCCGGTCTCCACCGACACGGTCGACCGGTACGGGTCGGCTTGTCCGCCTCCGCCACGACGACCATTTCTCAGTCCCGTAGTCGTCGCCTCGTAGTCGTCGTCGCGCTCCAGATTTATTCTAGGTTATCTCTATAACTTACTATTATTTAAAAGTTTTCTTCCGAACCATCTATCCGTCCCGTCAGCACACGATACGAGAAGGTGACATTGCAGCGACAGAAATCGGCGCGACCGCGTGGTGAAGTACCCGGGCATGAGCAGAAGACGAGTGCAATGACGCGAGAGCGAGCCCTGGAGATTCAAGCTGGCGTGTATGCGTTCCTGGCCGGGTTGTTCGGGATCGTGACCGTCGCCCTGGCCGACCTGCCGCTGTGGTCGTTCGGCGTACCGGTGGTCGCCGCGATGGTCATGGTCCCCGGGATGGTGACGAACTATCTGACCCGCGAGTGAAACCCGCCGGCGCGTCCGCCGGCTTGCCGTCCCACACGCCCGGCCCGTAGCCCGGGTGCAGGCGCTCCGCGTCGTAGATGCCGAGCGCCGCCTCCTTGTGGCAGTCGGCGCAGGGGCTGAGGAACCCTTCCGCCAGCTCGGCTACCTCGAGCTCCCGCGGAATCATGTAGTGCATGTTCTCGAAGGCCGGCAGCTCGGTGATCCGCAGCGGCGGATCGTCGGGCAGGCCGCGCAGCAGCCGGCTCATCTTCGACGGCCGGCCGCGGCTCAGTCCGTTCGCTTCCAGGTAGGTTGTAATGTACGCCGCGGTCGCTTCGTCCAGCTCGGCGTTGTCACCGAAGTGATCCTCGAGACCCGCCATCACCTTGCGCCAGCTCTCAACCGGCAGCAGGTCCGGCGCGTAGGCCAGGTGGCAGGCACCGCACTCGTCGACGTAGGTCTCGTCCTGCTGGTACTGCGGCTGTCCCTCCAGGGCGTTCACCAGCACGCCGTAGCCGGCAAAGCCGAGGATCGCGGACAGCAGCAGGCCGCCCGTCGCTCTCTGAATTCCGCCCATGCCTCGACTCCCGTACTCCGTCTTCCTACTGCCCGCTCAGCCAGACCAGGATGTCGCCTTTCTCCTGGGCCGTGCACTCGCGGCCGTAGGTCCACTTGCAGTTCCTGAGGAACCACTTGTCCATTTCCCTGCGCTCGGTCAGCCGCTCCGGGTTCACCGACCGGGCCATGGGTTCGATGCGCTTGCCCGTCTTCTCGTGACGGCCGGGCACGTCGAGCGTCTCGCCGTGACAGCTCGTACAGCTCCGGCCGTTCGGCTCCCTCCTGTACCAGGTCCGATGGCCCGCTGGCACGGTGAACGGCTCCGACGCGTCCCGCTCCAGGTCCTGGAGCATCGTCCGAACCGCCTCAGTGAGCGCGCCGGGCTCCGGCGCTGCGCCGAAGGCGGTGGCCGCCAGCGCGAGCCCGACTCCCAGTGCGGCCAGACCCAGCGTCAGCGACCGCACGCTCACGTCCGCGCTTTCCCGCCCGCCGCCGGCCCGACCGGCGGCTTGCGCCCGGTGATCATGGCGCGAACCAGATTCGTCCGGGTCAGTGCGCTGGTGATCAGCACGCCGGCCACGTGCACCGCCACCAGCACCAGGGTGAGGTCCGAGGCGACGTGGTGCACGTCCACCATGGGCCGGTCGGACCAGCCGGCGACCGCCGTGCCCGCCAGCGGGCCGCGACCTTCCATGGCGAACAGCGACATGCCGGACAACGCGGTGACGAGAAGGCTCGCGAGCAGCGCCAGGATCATGGCCGCGCCCGCCGGGTCGTGACCGCGGTAGACCTCGGGCCGACCCCGGGCGAGCGCGCCGAGACAACGCAGCATCGCCGCCGGCGCGGTGACGAAGTCCGCAAAGCGGGCGTGAGTCGAACCGATGAAGCCCCAGAGAATGCGGAACCCGACCAGCAGCGCCACGGTGTATCCCGCGTGGGCATGCAGACCCGGCCAGTCGCTGCCGAGCCAGTAGGCCAGGGAGAAGAACCCGGCGAGACTCCAGTGAAAGACCCGCACGGGCAGATCCCAGACCATCCGGCTGTGCCCCGTTCCGCGCCCGTTCCCCGCCACCTCCGCGACCCCGCCGGGGCGGGGTCCGGCGGCTGCCTCAGTTCCGACTCGCGGCCAGGGTGGCCGTCGCCGCCTTGGGGTCGTAGTCGGGATCGATGCAGACGATCTGCAGCATGGCACCTTCCAGCGCCGGCGGCGGGATCGGATTGTTCGAGAAGCACACCTCGCCGCTCGCAGCGAAGGTCATGTCGCGGGAGTAGGAGCCGGACAGCGGCACCGGGTAGACCACCCAGCGCTCCTGCTCCGGGATGAACCGGTAGATGCGGTCGGTCATGTTCTCGTTCACCCAGATGTCCTGAGTATCCGGGTGCACGCCCAACGCGTACGGCGCCGGGCGGTAGCCAGGCGCGAACTCGGGCATCGCGTATACCTTGCTCTCGAAACCCTTGCTCACGTCGACGCGGGCCAGCTCGCCTTCCGAGTAGCCGGTCACCCAGAGCACGCCGTCCTCGTCGAAGCGCATGCGGCGCGGACCCCGAACGGGGGAATCGTACTCGGTGATCTCGAGGCTCACCGGGTCCACCGTGCCGATCCTGTCGCCGAACAGACGCCCGTACCACATGCGGTCGTCCACCGGATTGATGTCGATGCCGTAGGGCTGGGTGCCGCCCGAGATGCCCCCGGGAACCACGTTCGGCAGCTTGAGGATGTCGATCTTTCCGCTATCCGGATCCAGCCGGCCCACGTGCTCGGAGCCCGCCAGGGTGAACCAGACGATGCCTTTCTTATCGACCCGGATGGTGTGCGGGTAGTTCGCCCCCGTCTCGGCATCGATGAAGTACGAGGGCTCCCACTCACGGGTTCCGGGGTTGAACACACCGATGCTGCGGCTACCGGCGTTGGTCACGTAGTACCGACCGTCCTGGCGGCGCAGATCCAGGGAGTGGGGCCCGTGCCGCGAGCCCGGGTTGAACTCGCCCACCACCTCCTGTTCCGCCGTGGAGAAGCCTTTGCGGTACTCCATGGCGCGGCCGTCGGCCTGCGGGTGATAGGTCGACTGACCGGTGGCCGGATCCGTCACCACCATGTGATCGAGCGCCTGGTCCACCGTGTAGATCAGGCCGTTCGGATGGACGATGGCGTCGTGGGGGACGAAGGCCCGGTCGAGCATGTACTCGTGGATCTTGGCGCTGCGGAGTTCCTTGTCGAGGGGAAACTCGGGGCGCACGCTGACCGGCTTGCCGTCGAAGCCCTCGGCGAGGATCACCGAGCGCCGATCTCTCAGCTCGGCGTCGAAGTTGCCCACCATGCGGTGCATGCGCTCGATGGTCACCGCCCAGGACTCCGCCGTGCGCACCTGGCGGGTGAACGGGTTGCCCATCTGGTGGCAGGACAGGCAATCGCGCTGAAACTGGTAGCGGTTGAAGTCCTTGTCGTCGCCGGACTCGAAGGGCAGGCCGCCGAAGTGGTAGGCCGCCGGCAGGCTCTCGGAGATCTCCGCGTCGCTGGTCATGGGGACCATCACCACGTTCTCTGTGGTGGTGCCGGATGGATCGATCTCCACGGTGGTCTTGGCATCCCGGAAATAGGGGCTGCGGGCCCGGAGTTTCAGAGTGCCGTTGAGGTCGGTCACCAGCACGTACACGCCTTCGGGGCTGGTATAGACAGACTCCGATATCCCCAGGACGTCATCGGTCAGCCGCACCAGCGCGCCCTCGATGGCGTTCCCCTGGTCATCCTCGACGGTGCCGGTGAGCACGCCGGCGCTCGCCGGCGCCGCCATCACGGCGGCCATGAGCAGCACGCCGGTGCGTAGTCGTATCGAACAGATCATGTGCACTCCCCCTCGTTGCCGGATCTCTCCAACGCTCGAGCATGCCCCAGCAGCACAGTGGGCACAAGCAAAGCGCCGCGTCGTCCGCGACGCCGCTCGGGGGCCCTCACGCCGTTCCCGGCGCCCTCACGCCGTTCCCGGCGCCCTCACGGCGCGCTACTCGACGCCCTGCACCATTGAGTCGACCAGCGACATCAGCTCGCCGTCGGTGCAGGCAACACAGCCACCGCGCGCCGGCATCTCGCCGATGCCGTTGATCGTCGATCGGTACAGCTTGTCCACGCCCGCCTCCAGGCGCGGGCGCCAGAGCGCCCGGTCACCCGGCCGGGGAGCGCCCTGCACCGCGTTGTCGTGACAGCTCGCGCAGGCCTGCCCGTACAGCTGCGCGACGCGAAGCGGGTCGGGACGGCGCAGTCGATCCTCGGCGCTGATCTCCTTCTTCGTCATCTGCAGCGTGCCGCCGAGCGCGAGGGCGATGATCGCCGCGTCCGTGGAGCCACCCACCGCGACGCCGATGTACTGTTTTCCATAGGCCATGTACGTCATCGGCGCGCCATTCGGACTTGCCGGCAGGGGAATCTCGCGGACCAGCGCACCGGTCGCCTTGTCGAGCGCACGCAACACCGGCGTGCCGTCGTCGGTGAGGGTGGTGAACAGCAGCGAACGGGTCACCAGCAGGTGGGTGTAGCCCTGATTGCCGACCGGCCCGGGATCGGCAATGCCCGCGGCGATCAGCTTCTGTCTCGGACCTTCGCCGTTGGGCACCATCCACCGGTGCTCACCGGTGTTCAGGTCGATGGCCGTGATCCGACCCAGGGGGGGCTTGATCAGCGGCAGGCCCCCGGGTCCGCTCATGAAGGTCATCGCCGAACGCTCGTAGCGGTACTCGGTCTGCTCGCGATCGAGCTCTCCGAGCTTGAACAGCGCCGGCAGGGTCATCGACGGGATGTAGATCGTCGCCGTTGCCGGATCCACCGCCGCGCCCGTCCAGCTGGCGGCGCCGGCATCCGACGGCAGGACCACGGTTCCCCTGAGCGAGGGCGGCGTGTACAGCGGGCCGATGTCGTAGTCCGAGATCGTCTTCAGGGCTTCGGCACGCAGCGCCGGCGTGAAGTCGATCAGAACGTCTTCGCTGATGCCCTGGCGATCGAACGGCAGCGGCCGGGTGGGGAACGGCTGGGTCGGCGACGCCTTCTCGCCGGGCACGCTCGACGGCGGCACGGGGCGTTCCTCGATCGGCCAGACCGGTTTGCCGGTGACCCGGTCGAACACGTAGATGTGGCCCTGTTTCGACACCTGCGCCACGGCCTTCACGGGCCTGCCGTCGACGACGATGTCGACGAGGTTGGGTGCCGCCGGCAGGTCGTAGTCCCAGAGACCGTGATGGATCATCTGGAAGTGCCAGATACGCTCACCGGTCGCTGCGTCCAGGCATACCAGGCTTTCGCTGAAGAGATTGTCGCCGAGGCGCTCGCCGCCGTAGAAGTCGTTGTTCGCGGTGCCGAACGGCAGGTACACGTAGCCCAGCTCGGGATCGGCACTCATCAGCGTCCAGACGTTCACCGCGCCGGTATCGGTCCAGTCCTCGCCTTGCCAGGTGTCGGCGCCGAGCTCGCCCGGCCTGGGCACCGAATGAAAGATCCAGCGCATCTCGCCGGTCCGGACGTCGAATCCACGCACGTGGCCGGGCGGCATCATGTCGCGCTTCGCCGTTCGATACCCGTAGGCGGGCGAGTCCTGCACCACCGCACCCATGATCACCACGTCACCGACGATCATCGGCGCCGCGGTGTTCGAATAGAGTTGCCGCGGCACCGGGCGCCCGAGACCGAGCGTCAGATCCACCCGGCCGCCGTCGCCGAACTCCGGGTCGGGCGTTCCGGTCCTGGCGTCCAGCGACCACAGATAGCCGTTGTTGGTGCCCATGAGGATGCGCGACACCCCGCCCTTTTCGTAGAACGACACGCCGCGGTGGTTGAATCCCATGTTGGCCGGACGGCCGTCTTTCCAGGTTCCGCTATCGAACGTCCAGATCGGCTCGCCGGTGGCGGCATCGAGAGCGACCACGCTGCCGAGGGAGGTGCTCGTGTAGAGCACGTCGTCCACCTCGATCGGCGTGGACTTGTAGGTGCCGGGGACGAACTCGGGGCGCATCCGTACCGCGTCGTTGTCGATCGACTCCCAGATCCAGCTGACGCCGAGGTCGCCGATGGTCTCGCGGTTGATCTGATCGAAAGGCGCGTATTTGGTCGACGCGGGCGAACTCCCGTAGCTTGGCCAATCGGCCTCGCCGGACCCGGCGAACGCCATCGGAGCCAGGGCAATCAGCCCCACCAGCACGCGCACGGCCGATCGCTTCACGGTTTCGACCAGGAACCTCGGCAACCGCTCGCTGCCGGTCGCCCTCTGACCGCCGTCCGCAGCCATCTTGGATTTCTCGATCTCGTCATCGTTCGAGCATCGCCCTTCAAAGGTCCGCACCAGCCTCCAGCGCCGTCTCGCAGGCCTGGTCGTCGACGAAAGGCGCCAGTGCCGCCGACATGCCCAACTCGAACGAGTTGACCCCGGTCAGTATCCGCAGCAGGTAGTCTCTGCGGCTGCGCTCCGGCTCGTGTGCGTCGACGGCAGCCGATATGCGCCGCTGCGCGTTCGACCACCAGATCTCTCTCAGACGATCGGCCTCCTCCTGCTCACCACACAACCGCAACAGCTGTTCGATACGCACCCGTGAGACATCGAGTGTGCGAAGAATGGGTTCGACCTCCCTCAGTCGCTCCTCTACGACGTTCGCGAGGAGCTGCTCGATGGCAGGCTCGCCATCTCCGCCCGCCGGGTCGGGCTGCGACGCCGCCGCGATCTGACACGCCAGCACGCCCAGGCAGGCCAACCACACCCGACGAACCATACTTCCTCCAGACGCACGATGGATAGGCACCACACGTTAACACACGACCTGGCCGTTCAATGCCGCCGAGCAGACCGCTGCACTACCGGCTGGCCCAGCTAGAGCCAAGGAAGTCTGCAACTTCCCGCCACACCTCAGGATGCGTCAAAGGCACGTTGTGGCCGCCGTCGAATTCGACGACGCGCGGCGTGCGCGGAAACAGCCGGAGCAGTGCCTTCGACTCCGCGGCGGGCACGATGCGATCCTCTGGGGAATAGAGGACGAGCGTTCGGTCCGGAAGCGAGTCGAGGGACGCCAGAACGTCGAGTTCATGCCGCAACAGCAATCGAACTGGCAGCCAGGGCATGAGGCGTTCGCCCAGATGGGTCAAACTGCGGAACGGACTCATCAGGATGACGCCATCGACCCGGACCGATTGCGCAACGGACGCGGCGATGCCGGTGCCCAGGCTACGTCCGAACAGCACCAGGGGCCGGTCCGATGCATAACGGCGGGCCAGCACCTCGACGACGGCTCTCGCGTCTTCGACGAAGGCAGACGTGGACGGCTTGCCTGCGCTGCGTCCGTAGCCGCGGTAGTTCATCAACAGTGTGGTGCTGTCCAGACCGGCGAACACATCCACGAGCCCTGAGAGTTCTTCGGCGTTGCCGCCGAAGTAGACCAGCACCGGTCCCTCGGCATCGGCGTTGACGACCCACCCGTTCAGCGCGCCGTTCTCGCGCTCGAGACTCACGGGCTGTACGTGGGGCCCCTGAGGTTCCCGCCAGACGCCCGCGGGATAGAAGATCAGCCGATCCTGCACCAGATACAGAAAGACACAAAGCACGGCGTATGCTGCAGCCAGGAGGGTGATGACACGCAGCAGCGCTTCCATGCTGGCAATCTATCCGGACCGCTCCAGGACCGTCAGAGCCGTGATCCCAAGGTCAGCAGCCACATGACCTCGTCCATCTCGAATTTCCCGTTGCGTCCGAAATCGAAGTCGTCGTCCGCGTAGCGCATGCTGGCACCGAGCATCAGATCCTGGCCGAGCAGAACTTCGACCCCGAGCCGGCCGTAGGGCACGAGCGACACGTCATCGCTCGCCTTCGGACCCACCGCCGTGCTGTCTGGTGCGTCGTCATCCGGTGCCAGACGTGCCCAGCTCAGCGATGGTCCGGCCGCAACCTGCACCCGCAGCCGCTCAGCCAGCTGGAAGCTCGCCACGCCGCCCATGAACACGCCTATGGAAAAGAACCGGTTCTCGGTGGTGACCGCGATCGTCCCGCCGCCGCCGTCGCTGGCCGCGAAGAACCGGGTGTCGTCGTTCTTCCAGGAGACCAGTCCGCCGCCCTCGTAGCCCATGCGCAGGAATCCCTGCCCCCACAGACGCTGAGCGGCGCCGCCACCGAACGGCAGGGTCCCCAGACCGCCAACGAGATCGTCGTCGGGGACTGACCGGTCGAGGGTCCAGGCGTCGTCGGTATCGAGAGCGCCGACCCATGCCTGCACGTAGTCGACCGGAGCGCCGTCGTCTGCTCGTACGGTTTCCTCGGCCGCGGCGCTGCAGCAACCAAGCCACGCAGCCAATGCTGTTGCTCTCAGGGAGTTTCGCACCCGGTCAATTCCTCACGACCGCTTGCTTCCCGGACAATGGTACGTGTTGGGCGGCCGGCGGCAAACGGTCGTACCATGAGGACTCGTTGCCACCGGAAAGACCGAACCAGGAGGCCCATGCCCCGCTTCAATCGTCTCCTCATCACCGGCGCCGCCGGCGCGCTCGGCTCCGTGCTCCGCGATGGCCTGCAGCCACTGGCCACAACGCTGCGACTGACCGATCGCGAGCCGATGGGCGAGGCCCAGCCGCACGAGGAAATCGTGCCCGCCGAACTCGGCGACTTCGACACGGTCATGAACGTCGTCGAAGGATGCGACGCCATCGTGCACTTTGGCGCGGCGCCCATGGAGCGTCCCTGGGACGAAATCCTCAACTCGTCGATCCGGGGCGGCTACAACGTCTACGAATCCGCCCGACGGCACGGGATCCGGCGCGTCGTCTATGCCAGCTCCATCCACGCCGTCGGCTACGTGCGCCGCGAGTCCGGTGCCGATACTCAGACCGAACACCGGCCGGATACGCTCTACGGCCTCTCGAAGTGTTTCGTCGAGGACCTCGCCAGGCTCTACTTCGACAAGTTCGGGATCGAGTCCGCGCTGTTGCGCATCAACTCCTGCTATCCAGAGCCTGTGGATCGCCGGCACCTGGCTACCTGGCTGAGCTTTCCCGATCTGGTCCAGCTCGTCACCCGCTGCCTGGTCGCCGAGCGCATCGGCCTGACCGTGGTCTACGGAATCTCGAACAACCGCGAGCGCTTCTTCTCCAACGAAAAGGCAGCGCATCTGGGCTACCAGCCGCAGGACAGCGCCGAGACCTTCCGAGAGAAGATCGAAGCGCAAACGCCTAAAGGCGATCCCACGGACCCGGCGATCGAGTACGTGGGCGGGTTCCTGGTCGCGATGGGTCACCCTGACGACGAGGCCTGACCGGCGCCGGTTCGCCACATCCACCGACGGCAGAGGATGAATTCTCTGCCGATCCGTTCGCGATGGAGTGGGACCGCACCTGATTGCTAGATATCTTTCGTAAGCAGCTAATATTTGTGACGTTTATCAGAGGCCACTGGGCCTGATGATTCAACCCCCGCCCACCTCGCCCCCCTTGTGGCCCGTACTCGGCCTTCAATCATTGGCCCCGAGACACCGTTCCGGCATAACCTTACGGTTCGGACGTGGGCAAACGCCTGGGCCGACCGGGCGCAAAATTCTGGGGGCGCACGGTGAAGGACTCGTCGACGCGACGCATCGCCGCTCGACGCCTGAGAGACACACAAGAAAAGAACACGAGAAGGACGCCTGCATGATCACCAAAACCGAATGGCTCGGCTGGGTCGATACGACGACGGCCCGGCTGCAACAGAGTTACCGCGATGTCTGGACTCGACTGCAGCGAAGCCCGAGCCGCGAGCAGCCGGCGTCCAAATCGAAACAATGGAGCGCAATCAGACCGGAGATAGAGCGCAAACAGAGCTCCGTCGAAATCCGTCTCGAGCTGCCGCAGCCGCACACGGTCGAAGCCGACGTGCGGGTCATCGGATCATCGCTGGTCATCAGCGTGCTGCGGCACGGCTCGGGGATCGATGGCGCTCCGGCCGAAGACTGCTACCGCCGCGCGATCCCGATACCCGACGGAGCCGACCCGTACTCGGCCGAGCACCGGGTCTACGGCGGCGAGATCGTGATCCGCCTGCGGCAAACTCCGGAGAATGCGGGGGCGGCGCCCAGCGCAGCGCCTCGCCGCCGAAGGCCTGCCCGGACGAACGCCCGGAAATCCACAGGAACCACAACCAAACCGACTCGCGTGGCGAAGGGTCGCGGTACCGCCTGACCGACAATGGTCTACATCCAGGCGAGAGCTTTATCGATTGTTTCCGTTGCGCCAGCCTGTGCGCATTCTCCATGGGCAATGAGCAGCCGTTCGGGATTCCAGCCGAGCACCTTTGCGCGCGCCGCCCGTGCCTTGCCGCGTCGAAGGAAGCTCGCCCGCCACTCCTTGGGCGTGCTTCCGTTTTTACCAACGAGGCCATCGAGTCGCATCAGCCTGCCTTTCCAGCCGGTCATTGCCGTCTCGGGGTGCCGCTGAATCAGGTCGCACACGATGGCGGTGCGCGATGCTCGATGAAAGAAGACGACTTCTTCCATGGCCATCGAACCGCGGAAAACCACCTGATCGATGTCGGCTGCCCATGCCGGGTCAGGCGCATCGCCGAGTTCTGCGTCGAACGGGAGATCAGGCATTCTCTGCGCGAGGCCCGGTGGCGCGTGCATGCGCGCCTCAGGCCATCGCTCATGCCACTGCGCCAGGAACAGGTGATGAATCTTGTTCGGCGAGACGATGTGACCTACCGATTCAAACGCATCCATGAAGCGAACGATATCGTCTGTTAGGGCGACCGGTGACCAGACCCAGGCGCTTCCGTCTGCGAGACGCGCAACGGCCATTCGGGTTGGATACGGAAAACCGTAGAACGATACCGTTGGCCCTTCGGCTACATAGAGTGACGGTCCAAATTCGGTGAACATGTCACAACTATGCGTTTGTCCGGCCGCATACCCGATACGGAGAAACGCGTAACCCGCTAGCCAGTATTCCTCCAGCCACCTCTTTCACGGATGTTCGATCCTGAATGACAAGGGCGCTTAGCGGTACCGCGTACAAGCCTTTCTGCCACCACCGGAAGCGGCCAGTACGACTCACTTCGCTCGGCGGCTGGTTCCGACCCTTCTCGGAATCTAGGATCATCGTTTACCTTGGAATCGAAGGAGCGCACCAAGATGAAATCGAAACTCGTCGATTGGATCCAGATAGTCACAGGTTTCGCGGTCGTGTTCGGGCTGATCCTGGTCTTCTGGGAGCTTAATCAGGGCCGACAGATTGCGGTTGCGCAGCAGGCGGAGAGCTCCTTTGATCACTTCGCAAACCAGCTGTTGACGCAAATGGGCGAGGACCCGAGTAGTTCAATCGCGAAGGCATGTGACGAGCCGGACAACCTGACGACGCGAGACATGATCGTTCTATCGGCCTATTACACAGCCATCATAAATCGGATTCGTCGAGGATTGGTGATCTCCAGGCAGTCCGACATCATCGGTGATCAATGGGACGACTGGACGGGCAATTTCGGACTCGTTTTCTCGACGGAGTACGGCCGATGGTGGTGGCGCAATACGACGTGGGAACCTGAGATTATGGAAGCCGGTAGTCGATGGCTATCCGAGAACCATACTCCGAGTTCCTGCTCGGCGTTTTTCGACTCGTACAGACGACGGAACGCTTAGAACCCAGCTTGGAGACAGCACTTTGCCGCAGGCATACGATTCTGCGCAATCGCGGACTGAGCGCTCCGGGCCGGGAACGGCATAAGCCGGGGAGGCCCTTAGAACTTCCGGTCCCGACCCAAAAAGGTCCTTCACAAATTGTCGAATGTAGGCGAACCTGCCAATTCCCAGCAGCTTACAAGGCAACGCGGTGGACTCAGGCTTCGCAACTGACAAAGGACACGTTGTTCTTCGAGCGCTGGGACCATTGGTTGGGCGTGAATCTGGCGATGTTGGTGAAGAGCCAGCTGGTCTTCTCGCCAAAGCCGACCTGAGTCCAGAGGAGCTCTCTCCAGCCGAGCTGTTGGCGCTCAACTATTACTACCAGAACCGAATTTTACATTGGCGCCGGATCAAGCACCTTTGGCGAGAGAGGCGTCGTGGACCGAGACGACCGGCGCGCCGCGGTAGATCCCAGCCATCCTGAGTTCAACACTGGACTGATCTCTGAATTGAGTACGCCCAGCGGGAGAGCCTACTGGATTGGGCAGCGCCAAAATTACCCGGACGAAACTTTCGTCCAAGCCGTGGACGCTGCCCTTGAAGGCGTGCCGATCAGCACGAGCGATTGGTACACGAGCTTCCACGACGCGATCATCCGTCATTGGAGGGAGTCGGAAGCGCATCGATAGGAGGACAGACATGCAGCTATCGAAGTGGGCCGAGTTCATCGGGATCGTCGCCGTTGTAATCTCTCTTGGATTGCTGACATGGGAGCTCAACCAGGCAAACAGCTTGGGTCGCTTTACGGTCGCTGCCGACATCAGCCGTCACTACAACGAGATGAACCTGGAGATGGCGAGCAGCCGAGAGTTCGGCGAGTTGGCCGCTGCATTCAGGGGTGATCCGAAGGATCTTTCGGAGCCGCAGGTACAACAAGCCATCGCCTTTGCATTCTGGAACCGCAATGTCTGGATCAACGCGGAGCGGGGGTATCAAGAGGGATGGATTACGAGAAACGCGTTTCAGGCAACATTGAACGATATCGGGGTTGTCGCGAGCCAATGGCCAGCCCTGAGACCGCACATGCGATACGTTGTGGAATCAATGGGGCGAGATCGAGAACTTTCCGAGGTCGAGCGCCGCATCATGGATGCAACACAGTAAAATGGGAGCTGCCCCAGCGGGCATCAAACGTCCGGTCCTCTCGGACCGGAACAAACGTCGGACGAAATGCCCCAACGGAAAGCAGCGATCGCAGGCGGGAATCGCTAACCTACTGATTCTGAAATGGTGATTTGGTGGAGCCAGACGGGATCGAACCGTCGACCTCTACAATGCCATTGTGAGATTAGTCTCGTAAGCAATTGTTTTTTATGAACTATATGTAGGGCGTCCGCACCCTATTCCGGCGCACCGAGTCGCACGATGTCGGACCGTGTGGGGCAAATATCGGGCAACGTTCGAGCCGCCGACGCTCTAGATTCAGCACGCTCGCCCAAGATCCCAAGCGATTGACGACCGCTGGGTACTACGCCGCATCGAGGTACAGAAGGCTCATCTGCCACAGTCTTTCCGCGGCCTCATCATCGCACGCCCAAGGCTGGACATGCTGACCGGGTCGGCTGTCTGGACCCGCCAGGCGAGCGATGTCCACATCCTCGCAATAGACACCACCTCGCTCCGCAAGATGATCGGATGTCGCCGCCCAGACGCTTGTCGAAGCGCCCTGTTGGGGCGTCTTGAAGAGCTCTCGAATTCCAACCGGGATTGAGCCGTCCGGGTTCTTCCAGCCGAGCGCGACCATCTCCTCCTCCGGCAGATGCCGTTGCAACGGCGTGAAGATTCCACCTGGATGCACGCTGAACGCCCGGATGCCCTCGCTGGCGAAGTGGCGATCGACGGCAATGGCAAACAGTGCGTTAGCGGTTTTCGACTGCCCGTAGGCCACCCATTTGTCGTAAGGCGAACGCTGAAACAGAGGGTCCTCCCAGAGCACGTCGCTTATGGCATGTGCCGCCGAACTCAGCGCAACCAGCCTCGCGCCTTCGGCTTTTCGAAGCGCGGTCAGCAGACCCAGAAAAAGCGCCATATGACCAAGATGATTGATCCCGAACTGCGATTCCCAGCCCGGCCCGATCCGTGATTCAGGACACGCCATGATTCCGGCGTTGTTGATCAGAAGGTGGAGCGGCCTGTCGGTCTTCTGGAACTCGGCGGCAAAACCTCTCACGCTTTCCACATCTGCGAGGTCCATGGCCATGACCTCAACGGACCCCGAAATCGATTTTACGGCCTCGCGCGCCGCCTCCGGGCGCCGTGCCGGAACGGTCACGCATGCTCCAGCCGAAGCCAGGGCGCGCACTGTCTCAAGACCGATTCCCGAGTAACCTCCAGTGACCACGACGTTCGTTCCGGAGATATCGACCCCATCGAGTACTTCTGCTGCGCTGGACTTCGCGTGAAAACCCGAACCAATTGGTTGCTGTTCCGTTCTCCCCACTATCGTTCCCCGTGTTTCAAAGACTCCGCAGCCAACACCTCGACGGCGCCCTCAAAGCTCCTCAATGGATCGGTAGAGCGCATCCACCAGGCGCATGCTTCTTGGGTCCCCGTGGAGATTGGCATCCATCTGATTCGGCACATAGCCGACCGATATTCGCGCGTCTGGGTCGGCATACCCCATCGATCCGCCCCAGCCACTATGTCCAAACGCTCCGACATTAGGGCCGTACCAGTTCCTCGGATTGTTGCCGAAGAACCCAGCTGCACCCCAGCGGACGTCGGTGCCTAGATTCATGTCGACGCCCACGAACTGAGCGGCAACCGCGCGCGCGATCGATTCGGGCCTCAACACCTGCCGGCCGGAGTATTGACCTTCAGAAGCAAAGGGTGCGTACAGTCGGGCGATTCCCCGGGCGTTGCCCATACCATTCAGTGCGGCCAACTCGGCCGCCTGGAAGTCTCGGCGATTCGCCACCTCGGCCTCGATAATGGGGTTGCCGAGCGTGAGCTGGAGTATCTCCGTCATCTCAGCCAGTGTCTGAACCGGCTCGCCGCGTGGTGCGATCATCTCGGCGACGCTCGGGAACAGAGATTCGGGCGTGCCGATGTAGTACTGAGCATCAACTGGGCCAGCAACTTCCTCCTGGAGGAACGTGCTGAGGGTCGTACCCCCTGTGACCCTGCGGACAAGCTCACCCGCAATAAAGCCCCAGGTAATCGCGTGATAGCCCGCAGCGCTGCCAGGTTTCCATAGGGGTGCTGCCGCAGCGATCAGCCCTGTTATCCGGTCCCAGTCAAAGAGATCGTCGATCTTCAGCGGAGTCCGCAAGCCTGACAGACCGCCCTGGTGGGACAACGCCGTTGCAACCGTTATGTGCTGCTTGCCTTCGACCGCGAACTCGGGCCAGTAATGTGCTACGGATTTCTGATAGTCGATCTGACCAAGGTCCTCGAGGACGCTGATGCAGATCGCCCCGACCCCTTTTGTCGTCGAGAACGTGTTCACGATCGTATCCGCAGACCAGGGTCGGGTCCTGGCGGCGTCGGCATAGCCCCCGTACAGATCGACGACGCATTCGCCCTCATGGATCACCGAGAACGCGGCACCGACTTCAGGGCATTCAGTGTCTTCGTCGAAATTCCGTGCGAATGCATCCCGCACCCGCTCGAACCCAGGCGCCGTGTACCCCTTTATGTCAACTGGTTCGCCCATGCCTAGCCCTCGGAACCGTCTTCATGGCCACTCATTCGAAACGAAACCTGGCTTCCAAGCCATACGTTCGCGGTGCGCCATAAAGCTCCAGCGTTCCCGCGTTGATGCCAGACACCGTGGTAGCCAGCTCGTACTCCTCGTCTGTAAGGTTCTTTCCGTACGCTGCGATCTCCCATTGCTGCCCAGGGGACGTGAACGCGATCCGTGCATTCACAAGATCCGCCCCGCCGCCTTCGGCATAGTCGGTGTTGAAGGACGTGAAATAGAAGTCATCCTGATACTGATACTCCAACCGCGCGGTCAGCAGCGCCCCTGAGCGCAACGGCTGGTCATACTGAGCGACAACGCTTGCAGTAAACTCAGGCGCCCGCGGGAGGTGGTTGCCATCGAGATCGAGAACCCCGAGCTGGGGCCGGAACGTATCCAACGCCTGGTACTCGGTAAACTCAGTGTCCAGATACGCCAATCCGGCAATCACGCTCATGTGCGGACCGAACAAGGCCGTGGCCTCGACTTCTATGCCCTGCCCTTTCGCATCCGCCGCGTTCTCAATGAAGGTCTGGCCCACGGCAAACTGCAGGACCTGAAGATCATCGTAGTTGTAGTAGAACGCCGCGACATTGGTTTGCAGGCGATCGTTGAAGTAGCGGGATTTGAGACCAATCTCGTAATTCCAGATGTACTCCGGATCGTATGCCGCTTGCTGCAGGCTCCCCGTATTGATGCCTCCAGCCTTGAAGCCTCGGGCAATGGAAAGGTAGATAAGGCTTGTTTCAGTGAGCTGATAGTCCGCGACGAACCGGGGCGTCCACGCCTGCCAGCTGTCGTCGACCTCGGTGTTACCCACTACGAAGAAGGTCTGCTCGGTGGAACCCTCCTTCTTGTCATCGCTGTAACGAAGGCCCGCGGTCAAGGTCAGTCGATCCGTCACTTCGAAGGAAGCCTGTCCGAAGAGCGCATAGGCCGTCGTTTCCTGCTCGGAGACGAATCGGATCGTGGTGCCGAGAAGAGGAATCGGAAAGATGTAATCCAGGTCCGCGTCCTCGTGGAAGAAGTACGCTCCGAGCAGCCATTGGAGGCGGTCATCACCCGCAGAAACGATCTGAAACTCCTGGCTGTACTGGGTTGCGTCCTCATGGAGGTCTTCGTTAACCAGGAAGAAATCCGTGCCATCGAGATCGCTGTTCAGATCGAAGCTCGATCGGCGATACGCCGTAAGTGAAGTCAAAGTGAATTCCTCACGGTCCCACGCCAGTTTGGCACTCAGCCCGGATGCATCGATCTCCTGATCGCGTGGGCCGTCCACATAGACCTTCCACGGATCGTTGGAGAGCTGCCCGCCTAATGCCGCCGCGGTGCCGGGAATGTCGCCGGGACGGAACATCGGACCCTTGTCGTCCTGCTCCATATAGTCCCCTGCTATAGCTAAAGTCAGTGAATCCGACAGATCGAAGTCGAGTTCGCCGCGCACTGACCGGGATTGCGCATCTTCGAGCTTCTCGCCATCGACTAGGTTGTCCAGATACCCATCGCGCTCGTCACTTACGACCGAGAGCCGGCCTCGCACCTCAGGCCGGCCAAGCGGACCACTCGCAGCCGCGGTGACCCGTACCCTGTCGTAGTTACCGAGCAGGACGGAGAACTCGCTCTCGAAGGAGTCTGATGGCTGATTCGAAATCAGGTTTACCGATCCGCCCGTCGCATTTCGACCGTACAGTGTGCCTTGAGGGCCACGCAGCACCTCGACTCTCGCCAGATCCAGGAATACGGCATCGTTGACAAACGGTCTCGCCACGTAGACACCGTCGATGTGGAAAGCCACGCCAGGCTCACCGCCCAAGTTGATCTGCTCGAGACCAATCCCGCGCATGTTGAGCTGTGCGAAGTTCGACACCTGGGTGTAGTTGAGCCCCGGCGAGTACGGCGCTACGTCCTGAATGCTCCGAACCGAGCTCTCTTTGAGAAACCCCTCGTCGAATACCGAAATGGCCACCGGCGTCTTCTGGAGCGAGGATTCGCGGCGTTCGGCGGTCACGATGACCTCCTCGATGACGCCTCCGTCGTAAGCCGATGGCTCGGCGGCATGGATCTGGAACGCGAAGAAATTCAGCCAGGGCGCGGCGATCAGCAACGCCGCTCGTTGATACGCTTTCATGGACTCTCTCCCCTCGAATCGATCTTGACCCGACTTCCAACTCGCTTGGCAACCAGCACGTGCAACATTGAGTGCAGCGAGATTTGCCGTTTGCATAATGTACAAATTGCAACCCGAAATCAACTTTCCTGGTGGCGAAGAATCTAGCGGCTACCCTGAAGGCGCGGGAGGGCACACAAGGAGGAAACTCCAGAGGATCCGGCCAGGCCCCTCAGGTCGCTGAATCCAACGGAGCTCACGCGGGGCTCCAGGCTTTCAGCAGATTTAAACTGGCGCGCCAGTCAGTTCACGCACAGCACTGACGAATACCTGGCGCGCATGGACGGGGTCAAACTCTTCTTTGAAGACCGTGTTGTACTTCAGCCCCGCCTCAATAGCTTGCGTAACTTCCGCTGCGTCAGCTGGCCCAAGCGATCGCGTGCACCCGATTTCCTCGAAGAATCGCTGAAGCGTGTCGCGGATTTCTTGGTCGTACCTGGCCTTGATCCTGCGGAGTTCAGCATCGTGGACCGAGATACCGAAGATCTCGACCATGACGCTCAGACGCGCAGGCGTGATCCATGGGTTACCAATGAAGAACTGTGTGAAGTCTTCGAACCACCGCAGCGGGTCCGACCGATCGATGGAGCGAATCTGTTCCAGAATCTGTTCGCAGGTCTGCTCCAGGTAACTTTCCAGAATCGCGTTCTTGCCGTTGAAGTAGTAGCGAATATGGCTCGGTGACATGCCCGCCTCGAGGGCAATGTCTGTGAGGGAAGACTTGGTAAAGCCCTTCGCTCGAATGCAGTTGTGCAACGCCCTGAGAATCACCCGGCGGCGTTCCTCATTCTGACTTTCCCGACCTTCGACGGCGCCAGTCGCCGTCTTCGAATCGTCCTGCTTGTTGGTCATTTGCCTTTTGTACAAACCTTGCTCAGTAGTGTATGAGAATAGACAAATCCGGCATTGATCGCCATTGTCTTTTGTATATTATACAAGTTACAGACCAGCCGGAGATGCGTTCGTGACTTTGAAAAGACCCCCGGTAACGACCGACCCAGGGACCGGCAGGAAGATATTCAATACGAGAGCCGCCTCCACATACCGAGCCGAAGCCCGGCGAGGGTATTCGGTCGTTTCGGATGACCGACTCACAACGCTTCCGGAACTGCCCGCCGGCACGGTCCTCGATGGCATCGAGCAGACGAAATACCAGGAATACAAGAATTCCCACAGCGGGACCGCCAGCTACGTCCCAATGGAAGGTCCCCTCCGTCGCTACATGGAGGACGTCCACAGCAAACGGCCAGTTCCCCGCGAACCGTTGGTCGACGAATGTGAAGTACTCGTAGTCGGGGCTGGGTTCGCCGCCCTCATGCTATGGAACTCACTGAAGAACGCTGGATTCGATGACGTCCGATTCTGCGAACGCGGAGGCGACGTCGGCGGCACCTGGTACTGGAACCGGTACCCCGGAGTTGCGTGTGACGTCGAGGCATACAGCTATCTCCCTCTACTGGATGAGGTTGGATACATCCCGACAAGGAAGTTCGCCTCAGGCTTGGAGATCCTGGAGCATTGCCAACGGATCGCGGACCATACCGGATTCTATGACCACGCGCTTTTTCATACCGTGGTCGAGAACAGTCACTGGGACGAAGACGTCAGACGATGGATAGTCACCACAGACAGAGGAGACCGGATGCGGGCCAGATTTCTTGTACTGGCAAACGGCATCCTTACGACTCCGAAGCTGGCCCGCATCGATGGGATGGAGAAGTTTCAGGGTGACTCCTTTCATACCTCGCGTTGGGACTACGACGTGGACCTCACAGGAAAACGCGTCGGCATCATCGGGACCGGGGCGACTGCCGTGCAGGTCATTCCCGAAATCGCCAAAGTCGCGAAAACCCTCTACGTGTTTCAGCGGACGCCATCTTCCATCGATGTCAGGAACCAGCGGGAAACGACTCCTGAGGAGATCAAGTCGTGGCGGAACGAACCTGGATGGGCACAAGCCAGACGTGCTCGATATGCGAAGATCCTCAATGTCCGGGACGCCATCTACGCGGACGATGACTACCTATCTGGAAAGAAATCGGACTTCAAGAAGAGGAAGACGCACGAACGAGAACTCAGCAGGGAAGAGTTAGTACAGGTCGTGCTTCGGAAGAACCTGCTGCTCATGAAACGGATTCGGGCGCGCATCGACTCCATCGTGGAAGATCCCAAGACAGCCAACGCGCTGAAGCCCTACTACCCCTACGGTTGCAAGCGACCTGTCGTTCACGACGAGTATCTGCCCACGTTCAATCTGCCCCACGTTTTCCTGGTGGACACTGCCCCGGAGGGCGTAAGTGAGATTAACGAGTGGGGCGTTGTTCACGACGGCGTTCAATATGAACTCGATGTGCTGATCTACGCGACCGGTTTCCAATACATGGCATCGGCAACCTTCGCCCAGATCAAGGACGCCGCCGGTCGATCGATAAGAGAGAAGTGGGATCAGGAAGGCACAAAGACGCTCCTTGGGGTTCACAGCAGGGGATTCCCCAATCTGCTCGTCATCGCCGGACCCCAAGGCGGCGGAGGCAGCTTCAACTTCACCAACGTGATTGAGGATCAGGTCAGCTACGTGACATGGATCCTTGATCACATGAGGAGCCACGGTTATTCAGATGTGGATGTGACCGAAGCAGCGGAAGAAAACTATGCACAGCATTGTCGAGAGGCGGACACACTAACCCGACCACTCCGTGACTGTCTGTCTTACTACAATGGCGAAGGAGTAGCGCGACCCGGAGATCTCGCTTACTACGGAGGCGTTCAAGCCTGGCACGAATATCGAACTCAGGTACAGGCGGACAAGCGTGCGTTCGTGTTCCGCTCATTCGAGCTAGGTGACAGCGACGTCCCGAAAGGCGCCACGCGGGCCTAGGCACATTACCCCTTCCGGGCGGCTCAGTAGCGCCAGCGTGCTCACCACCAGATCAGCCCCTCTCACACTTGAGTTTGACCCGCTGGTTGCGAGCCCCCAACGTGTGAAACGAAGACCAGAACCAACTGACACAATGAGTGCGCGAGAGCTTTGTCACTGGTCAGTTCCACGTAACATGCTGTTTTTAAGGGGGAATTTGGTGGAGCCAGACGGGATCGAACCGTCGACCTCTACAATGCCATTGTAGCGCTCTCCCAGCTGAGCTATGGCCCCACAGATGCCGTCCCGGGCGGGACGGACGAAGGAGGCGCGATACTACGTAGCACCTCCGGGGGTGTCAACATGGCTGCGGCCAGACTGAAACGTGCACTGGATCTGCCGATGCTGACCCTGTACGGGCTCGGCACCACCATCGGCGCCGGCATCTACGCGCTGGTCGGCGAGATCGCCGGCGTGGCGGGCTATGGCGCGCCGCTGTCGTTCCTGATCGCCTCGATCGTCGCAGGCTTCACCGCGTGCTCCTTCGCCGAGCTGGCGTCGCGGTTTCCGCAGGCGGCGGGTGCCGCGCTCTACGTGCAGCAGGGCTTCGGCCTTCGACAGGTTGCGCTGGTCGTGGGGCTGCTGGTGATCCTCGCCGGCGTGGTGTCCTCCGCCGCGCTGGTCAACGGCTTCACCGGCTACCTGCAGACGTACGTCGACGTCCCGCGCGGCGCCACCATCGTCGCCGTTACCGTGGCGCTGGGGGCGCTGGCGGCCTGGGGTATCGCCCAGTCGGTGACCGTGGCGGCCGTCATCACCGTCGTGGAGACCGGCGCCCTGGCGCTGGTGGTGGCCGTCGGTGCGCCGGAGCTGGCCGCCCTGCCGGAACGCTGGCCCGAGTTCCTGCCCGGCGCCGCCAGCGGCGTCAGCGCCGGCGCGGTGCTGCTGGGCGTCACCCTGGCCTTCTACGCCTTCATCGGATTCGAAGACATGGTGGACGTGGCCGAAGAAGTGAAGAACGTGCAGCGCACCCTGCCCCGGGCCATTCTGCTCACCCTCGGCATTTCCACGGTGCTCTACCTGCTGCTCATGACCACCGCCCTGCTCGCCATGACGCCCGGAGAGCTGGCGGCCAGTGGCGCCCCGGTAGCCACGCTGTTCGAATCCCACACCGGGCGTTCCGCGGTGGCGATCGGGGTGATCGCGATGTTCGCGATCATCAACGGCGCGCTGGTGCAGATCGTGATGGCATCCCGGGTGCTCTACGGCCTGAGTTCCCGCGGCCAGCTGCCGGCGGCGCTTTCCCGGGTTCACGGCACCACCCGAACGCCCGTCATCGCCACGATCGTGGCCGCCGGCGCGGTGCTCGGGCTTGCCTGGTACGGACGTCTCGGTGGCCTCGCGAGCACGACGTCGCTGATCATGCTGACGATCTTCGCGGCGGTGAATCTGGCCCTGTGGCGCATCAAGGGCCACCAGCCGACCCCCGACGGAGCCTACGCCTTTCCGCGCGCGTTTCCGGCCATCGGATTCGTTCTCAGTGCGGCGTTCGTGATCCGCGAACTGGTCCTGCTGCTCGGCTGATCAGTCGCGCCGGGCGCCGACGGCGTCAAGGTCCACCGTCTCCCCCACTGCGGCCACCCGCGCCTCGACGCCGTCGGCCGCCAGATAGTCGCGAAACGCCGCCGACGCCTCCGGGTCACCGTGCACCAGCTGGACGGGCACCCGGGAGCCGTCAGGGCGCCGCTCGAAGGCGTCGTACCAGCGCTTCAGGTCATGCTGGTCGCCGTGGGCAGAGAAGCCGCCGATGGTGTGCACGGCGGCGCGCACCGGGAACTGCTTGCCGTGGATGCGCACCGTGTCGGCGCCGTCGATGATGCGTCGCCCGAGCGTTCCCCGGGGCTGAAAGCCGGTGAACACGACCTGAGTCTCCTTGCGCCCGATCTCGCGTTTGAAGTGATGAAGAATCCGCCCGCCGTTGCACATGCCGCTGCCGGCGATGATGATGGCGCCGCGCTTCAGCTTCGCGATCACCTTGGATTCCGCCGCGGTGCGGGTGAAATGCAGGTTCGGCAGCGTCGGCATGAAGTCGCGCTCACGGAAGAACTCATCGGCCTCCTCGTCGAACAGGTGCGGGTAATCCCAGTAGATCTCGCTCGCCTCGATGGCGAGCGGACTGTCGAGGAAGATCTGGAAGCGGTCCATCCCCCAGGCCTCGTAGTGCTTACCGAGGAAATACAGCAGCTCCTGGCTTCGGCCCACCGCAAACGCCGGAATCAGCACGCCGCCGCCGCTGCTGTGGGCACGCTCGAGCACCTCGCCGAATTCCGCGAGCGAGGCGTCCCGGTCCTTGTGGCAGCGATCGCCGTAGGTACTTTCCATCAGCACCAGATCCACCGGGCTCGGCGACACCGGATCACGCAGAATCGGCGAATCGTACTGCCCGAGATCGCCGCTGAAGACCAGCCGCCGGGCGGCGTCACCGTCACCGAGGCGCACCGCAACCACGCACGACCCCATGATGTGGCCGGCATCGTGGAAGCACGCCTCGAGCCCGGGGCATACCTCGAAGGGCTCGTCGTAACGGTGCGACTCCACCAGCTTGAGGGTACGCGCTACGTCGTCCACATCGAACAGCGGCTGCACCAGCCTCTTGCCCTGATCGGCGCGCCAGCGGTTCTCCCGACGCACCGTGCCGGCTTCGATGTTGGCGGCGTCATTGAGGAGAATCTGCAGCAGCGCCCGGGTGGCGTTCTGCGCGTGGATGGTGCCACGAAAGCCGCGTTTGACCAGCAGCGGCAGACGCCCGGAATGATCGAGGTGCGCGTGGCTCAAAACCACGGCGTCCACCGCGCCCGGGTCGAACGGGAAGTCCGCCGCGTTATCCGACTCGGCGCCGGCGCCCTGAATCATGCCGCAGTCGAGGAGCACCAGGCGGCCGTCGATGCGGAGAAGATGGCAGGACCCGGTAACCTGACCGGCAGCGCCGTAGAACTCGAGCTCCCGCACTATCGCAACCCCTCAGCAGTCAAGCGTCACCACCTTCGTCGGAGCCGGTCGGGCCGGCGCTTTCACGGAACTCGCGGTGCTGTTTCTCCAGCCGCTTCGCCTGCTTCTTCGACACACCGACCACGTTGAGCGCTTCGCGGATGCGGTTGCGGGTCAGATCCGGACCGAGAAACACCATGGAATCGAACAGCGGCAGCGCTACCGTGCGCCCCGAGAGCGCGATGAACAGCGGGAACAGGAAGTCGCGGATCTTCAGGTTCATCCATCCGGCCAGGCCCTGGCAGGCGTCGAACAGCGCCTGTCGCTCCCACTGGCGCATGGCGTCCAGCTCCCGCGACACGTGGTCGAGAATCTGCGCCGTCTGCTCGGCGCTCAGGCGATCGCTGTGGAAGTCCTCAGGCGTCAGAGGCCGCCGGTCGCCGAGCAGGTAGTCCACCTGGGGCGCAATGTCGGAAAGCCGCTCGGTACGCTCCTGGATCAGCGGAACCAGGCGCGCCAGGTTGTCGCGGTTCAGCGCCCAGGCCTGGATCCGATCCATGAACGCGTCCGGCTCCAGGCGCCGCAGGTACTGGCCGTTCAGCCACGACAGCTTGGCCAGGTCGAACACCGGCCCGCCGAGATGGATGCGCGTGAGTTCGAAGTCGCCGGCCATCTCGTGGGGCGTGAACAGCTCGCGCTCGTCGGGCATGGACCAGCCCATGTGGCCCAGGTAGTTGACCAGCGCCTCGGGCAGGATGCCGAGCTGCCGGTAATAGTTGACGCTGGTCGGGTGCTTGCGCTTCGACAGCTTGCTCGAATCCGGATTGCGCAGCAGCGGCAGGTGGCAGTGCACGGGCATCGGCCAGTCGAAGTACTGGTACAGCAACTGGTGCTTCGGCACCGAGTTGATCCACTCCTCGCCGCGCAGGATGTGGGTGATCTCCATGAGGTGGTCGTCCACCACCACGGCGAGGTGATAGGTGGGAAAGCCGTCCTGCTTCACCAGCACCTGCATGTCCACCTGAGTCCACGGGATCTCGATGGGCCCGCGCAGGGCGTCTTCGAAGCCGCACACACCCCCCGACGGGACTTTCAGGCGCACCACGTGGGCCTCGCCGGCGTCGAGGCGGGTACGCACCTCGGATTCGTTCAAGGCCAGGCAGTGGCCGTCGTAGCGCGGATTCTCACCCGCCGCCTGCTGGGCCGTGCGCATCTCGTCCAGGCGTGCGGGGCTGCAGAAGCAGTGGAAGGCATCGCCCTGCTGCAGCAGGCGCTGAGCATGTTCCTGATAGATGTGCTTGCGCGCGCTCTGCCGGTACGGGCCGTGCGGACCCCCGACATCGGGGCCCTCGTCCCACTCGAGCCCCAGCCAGCGCAGGGAATCGAGGATCATCTGCTCGGATTCCGGCGTGCTGCGCGCCGCGTCGGTGTCCTCGATGCGAAGGATGAACTGCCCGCCCTGGCTGCGCGCGAACACCCAGTTGAACAGGGCCATGTAGGCCGTCCCCACGTGGGGATCGCCGGTGGGGGATGGAGCGACTCGGGTACGGATCGTCATGGCGGCGGATTATACTGCAGTCCCGACTGCCCCTCGATGCGCCCACTGGGCCAGGAGGTAGAATCCTGGGCGCCGACGCTCGCCACCAACTCCAGCAAGAGGAGATCGACGGGTCATGACCGATACGGTGCCGATGTTCTACAGCGAACTCGCCGACTGGTGGCCGCTGATGTCCGCGGTCCAGGACTACGAGGAGGAGGCCGGAATCTACGGCGAGCTGCTGCACGACACGGGCACCGCCCCGGCGCGCACCTTGCTGGAGCTCGGCAGCGGCGGCGGCAACAACGCGTCCTTTCTCAAGCACGAATTCCAGCTCACTCTGGTGGAGCCGTCGGCCGGCATGCTGGCCGTCAGCCGCGGCCTGAATCCCGACTGCGAGCACGTCCAGGGCGACATGCGCAGCGCCCGCCTGGAGCGCCAGTTCGACCGCGTGTTCATTCATGACGCCATCGTCTACATGACCACCCTCGACGACCTGCGGCTGGCGCTGGAAACCGCCTTCGTACACCTGCGTCCTGGCGGCGGCGCCCTGTTCGCGCCCGACTACGTGCGCGAGACCTTCCGCCCGGGCACCGACTGCGGCGGCTACGACGGCGACGACCGCGGTCTGCGCTACCTGGAGTGGGTGACCGACCCGGATCGGCGCGATACGACCTACACCGTGGACTACGCCTTCCTGCTGCGTGACGGCGACCGGATCCGAGTGGAGCACGACCGCCACCTGGAGGGGCTGTTTCCGCGAGCAGCCTGGCTGGACACTCTGCACGCCGTCGGGTTCGTCGACGCCCGAGCGGTCGCGCTCGAGCACTCGGAGACCGAGCCCGGCGCGCACGAGATGTTCGTCGCCGTGCGCCCGACCGGCCAGGGAACCTAGGCAACCAGGCTGGAAAACCGAAGCCCGGCGTTGTCTACTGCGTCGACGCGTCCGATGCAGTGGATCGGGCTCATTCACCGTGCGCATCAGCCCATTGAACAGGACAATCGCCATGAACCACACCGTTCCCGTACTTCTCACCATCCTGCTCGTCGGCGCCGTGTCGACGGCCCAGGCGGATCACCACGAGCTCAAGCAGGTTGCCCGGGGCTGGGTCGAGGCCAGCGCCAAATCCCCCGAAGCCCTCGCCGCCTACATCGAAAAGCACATGGCGGACGACGGCGTCTTCGTTCCGGAGCGCTACGTCGGCTTCGGCTTCTCTTTCGACCCCAGAAACGACGACGAGATGGTCGTGGTCCGGGTCACCCCGGGCACCCCGGCGGCCGCCGTACTGAAGGCCGGTGACCGCTTCGTGTCCGTCGCCGGAACGCCAGCGACGTTCGAGAACCGCGACCGGCTGCTGTTCCGCGGCAAGCCCGGGGAGACGGTGAAGGCGGTGATCGAGCGCGACGGCAAGCAGATGGAGATTGCGGTGGCCCGCGGCGTGATCGCCGTGGAGACGCCGAAGTCCGAGTCACTGCGCAACATCGCCATGGCCGACCCCGAGGACTGGGAGGTGGACTCCCTGGAGATCTCCGAGGTGGTGCAGGAGGGCAACGTCGTGTTCGTGGTCAGTGAGATCGCAGACACGGAGGCGGACACGGGCTTTCCCTTCGTTGAGCGTTCAGTGCAGCGCTTCCAGTTCAACGACGACGGCAAGGTGGCCAGGAACTGGGTGCTGCGCGAATCCGGATTCGTGCTGGAGCAGCTGGGCTACACCATCACCCGCTGAGGGGAGCGCGCGTGGTCAGAGCCAGAACGACAGGAACGCGCGCACCACGATGGCATTGAAGCCGTACAGCGGCTGCTCCTCGGGCGTCGCCGCATCGACGGTCACATTGCGGAAGTTGTCATAGTCGAAGCGCAGCCAGTCGACGAACAGGTTCGCCTCGCCGCGCTTCATCAGCGGCAGCCATGGAGTCGCAAACTGGTAGGAGAGCCCGGCCCCGACGGTGGTAGTGGTGAAGCTCGACAGCTCCTTGTCCCGGCTCATGAAGTTCTGCGCGTTCTGACGCTCGAACAGGTCGCTGTAGAAGTCGGCCTCGGACTGCTGGTAGTAGCGCAGCCGGATCTCGGCGGTCAGACTGCGCGCGAACGGGTGCACGTAGGCGGTTTCGACGTTCCAGCCGGCCACGCCCCAGCTGTCCGAGTAGTGACGGAACTCGCCTTTCAGCGACGCCCGATACGGCAGGTAGTACATGGCCCGCAGCGCCAGCGCGCTGGTGGTCTTGGTGCGCGGATGAGCGGCCGCATCGAAGCCGAAGCCACGTGCTTCGTTCGGATCGGCGTAGCGGACCTCACGGTACGCGCTCTGAAGAAAGCCCTCTTCGGTAACGCTTTCGTAGTTCAGGTTCACGATGAGGTTTCGGGTGAGGATCTGCGAGATGCTGACCCCGAAGCTCTGGCGGTCGAGTTCCTCCTCGAAGGTGTCGTCGCCGGTCTTGGTGATGGTGTCCCAGCCCCGCGAGTAGCTGATGCCGAGGGTGGTCAGATCGCCGAAGAAGTCCTGGCTGACGCTCAGTCCTGCGGTGTTGGCTTCGTAGTCGTTCTCCGTGCTGTTGACGTAGAACGTACTCATCATGGTCTTGCCGTGCAGGTAGTCGGCGCCGGCGCCGAGCTCGGTGCGCTTCTCGGTGTACTCGCTGGCTCGCGCTTCCACGTCGATCGAGGCGCCGGAGATCATGTCCACCAGGTAGTTGCCCCAGACCGACACCTTGTCCTTGTAGGCCTTGCGCACCAGCACGGCGGGGCCCTCGGAGAGCAGACCGCCGCCGTCGTAACCGTGATACATCAGGTCGACGCGATCTTCCGGGAGAATGGCCCCATGGGCCTGGGCCAGCAGCAGACAGGCCAGCACGCCGCCGGCCAGACGGCTGACCCGCAGCGACCTGCGTCCCGACATCATGTCAGTTGCAGCCACAGCCCCCTCCCGTGCCGCCCTCGGCGCCGCTGGCGCCTTCCCGCACCTGGTAGACGTGAGTGATATAGCCCTGAGAGATGGGTGCGCGGCTGAAGCTCATGATCGGGTCGGCCAGGTTGTTGCGCTCGTAGGGGCTGACCCAGGGCTTGACCTCGAAGGAACTGCAGCCACCGGTGCCGAGGCCGGCGCCGATCAGCAGCATCAGGAACAGGATTCGCTTGACCATCATCAACCTCTAGAAGAACAGCGTCAGGCCGCCGGTGAATTCGACGTTGTGCCGGGTCTCGCTGGTGCCCAGCAGGTCGGAATTGAACACGTGATCCCGAACGTCGACGTGCAGTGCCAGCCAGTCCGTGGGGATCAGGCGGTAGCCGAAGCCACCGCTGATGGTGAAACGGTCATCGCCGCCGAACGAGGTGCTGCCGGCTCCGGCGACCACGTACAGACCGCCCTTGTAGGCCCAGCGCCGCGCCAGGAAGGATTCTCCGGGGAACAGGTTCCAGCCGATCGAGACGTTGTAGTAGCTCATCTCGCGCTCGGAGTCGGTGAGAATCTGAGCACCCCCGGAGAGCCGCTCGAAGCTCGTTTCGCCCAGGGTGGTACGGCCGTACATGCCTTCGACGAAGAAGTCCTCGGTTACGTGATAGGCCAGGCGCACGCCGACGACGGAGTTGCTGCCGAAGTCCTCGACGCTGAGCACGCCGCCGTAGACGCCGATTTCCCAGTCCTCGGAGTCGATGGCGTCGACCTTCACGTCGCGGCGCTCGGGCTCACGAACCACCAGCGGCTCGAGCTCGAGTTCTTCCGGCTTGGCGGCCTCGGCGAGCGGCGCGAACGCCACCAGCACCAACGCCGTCAGAAAAATACGCTGAATCCTGCCTTCCATTGGTTGATCTCTTCGTTGTCGTCCCGACTGGTCAGAACCGTATGGCGCTTGTACTCCACGCGCAGAATGAATCGGTCGCTCAAATAAAGGTTAGCACCGGCTCCGGCATGCACGATCTCGTCCTGACGATCTTCCGCCTGGACCACCGTGGTCTGCGGCTCGGTCCTGATGATGCCGGTGCCGATGGTGAAAAACGGTGACACGCGCCACGAGGGAAACGGGAACATGAGAATGTTCGCGGTGCCCATCAGGCCGTCGGAGAAGTCACCGAGAATCTGGGTGCCTTCGAGCTGCAGGGAGATGTTCGGGGTCAGGGCGAAGCCGAGATAGCCGGACAGGGTGCGCGCGCCGGCGAAATCGCCGCCCTGCATGCCCATCTCCCAGCGGCGGCCGCGGAACTGCTCCAGCCCGACCGTTCCGAAGTCGATGGGCTCGCCCGCCAGATCCAGGGTGCGGCGCATCTGATCGATGTGCACCCAGCCTTCCTTCTCTCTCGGGCCACGGATCTTGAACCAGTCGGTTCGGCGCTTGAGCACCACCACCTCGTCGCCCTCGCCGGCCACATAGAACACCGGGTAGCCGCGCCCGGGGCCCGTGTGCATCTCGATGAAGGGGTCCGCCACCATCACGGTGGGCTGGTGGTCTTCGAACCAGGCTGACGCCGCGCCCGGAAAGAGCATCAGCCCCAGCCACAGCAGAATGGCCGCTCGCCTCGGGGAGGCTGCCGGGGCGCCAGAAGGGTTGGGCCTGCCGTTTGTCCATTTCGGCTCGAACATCGTGTCTCTCAGCTCACTGGGGCACGGCGAACGGGTCGTTGTAGTACTGCCCGCCGATATCGATCCATTCGGAAATCAGTCGCAGTTCATGCGGCGTCAGCCAGCCGTCGTGGGTACCGCCCGGAGCAAACCGCGAGAAGAAGCGCGGACTGAAGTTGGCGCCGGCGACACTCAGTGGCGGCGTCAGGCCGATCGGCACCAGCACCGGAATCGGGTCACCGTTGGCATCGAGAATCAGGTCGCCGTTGGCGTCCGTCTCGAACACCTGATTGCCGTTGCCGTCGAATACCGGCACGAGTTCGTCGATCAACGCACCGTTATCGACGATCTGCTGGTTGTCGTTGAACAGCAGCTCGCGATAGCTCTTGAAATGGTCGGCTTCATCGGCGGACGCGCCATCACCGAGGTCGAGCTGATCCGCAGGAACCTGCGCCATCCCGGCGGCATCGACGGGTCCGTGGCAGCTTGAACAGGTTCGATCCGTCACCAGATCCACGGGGTCGACCCTGGGCTGGCCCCAGAGCGGATGAATGTGCTGCTCGTAGTTGATGACGATGCGGCAGGTGGCGTTGTAGTTGGTGATGCAGCCCCGGTCCACCGGGGGCACGATCAGCGGGTCGTAGTTGTAGGCAAAGCTCACGTCCGGGGTGCGGGCGATGGGATCCGTCCACTCGTCCACGTAGACGACATCGACCGACGGGGTCCGGGCGCCCATGACGCGTGCATACACTTCGGCCATGGTTTCGCCCTGGTTGGCGAACAGCGCCGCCGCCGTGTTCGGGAACGGCGAGCCGTCCACGGGCGCGCCCGCGTTCGCCGACGGCGGTTCCGCGTCGAGACGGCCGTGCGGCACTTCGCTGGTCGGCGTGTGGCAGCCGTTGCAGGTGAACGTCTCGCCCGGACGCACCGTCAGCCAGTTGCGGTGGCGCGGGCCGATGCGACGCCCATCCACGTCGAGTATTTCCGGCCAGAAGGCGACGTTCGCCGGCACCTTGACGGTGACCGAGCCGTCCGGCTCGATCGGGGCGTAGCCGAGGATCTCGCGCATCAGCTGGTCCTGGGAGCGGCCGAACGCGGTGCCGTCCAGATCCACCAGATCGTCGTCCGGCATCGACACCGCCTTGACCAGACGCAGGAAACGCGCCGGCCGGGCATCCGCCGCGGTCAGCACAGGGTCCGCCAGGGAGGGCAGATCCACGGCGCTGATGCCTTCGATGTCGTAGACGCTGCGGATGTGCAGCGCGCCCATGGATTCCGCCACCAGATCGGCGTCCAGCTCGATCCCCGGAACCCCATCGAGAATCACCGGCGGCGCCACGCGGGGTTCCATGATCACCACGTCGCTGTAGGCAATACCTTCCTCGCCGACCACGATGGGCTGCTGAGTCTGCTCGCCCGGGTCGTACATCCAGATCCCGTACAGCGGATCGGCTTCGACGAAGTTCGGATCCGCCAGATTGGCCGGGGTGCACGCGGCGAACACCGGGTTCAACGGATCGGTGACGTCGTCTACCAGTCGGCACTGGCTCCAGGCCACCAGCAGCCGATCCGTGCCGTCGAACAGCGGCGTGACGTGGGCGTAGCGTCCCGGAACGACCGCCGCGCTTTCGTCCAGGCTGAGCGCACCGGCGATGAGCAGTTCCTGGGCATCGGTGAGCAGGCCCTGGTTGGCGAACGTCGGCTGATCGTGCTCGACGAACGCCTCGGTATCGATGGCCACCGGCACCGTACTCATGAGCGCCTGATTGCCCGGTGGCCTGAGGATCGCCAGCAGACGGCCGTCAGGCAGCTCCTGGGCTTCCACAAACTCGACGGTATCGCCGTCCGGTCCGGTGTCGTGACTGTGCACGCCGTAGTGCAGCTGCAACCCGGTGCCGTCCGGGTTCACGGAGTACAGGCTGATGCGGTTGATGTTGGATACGTTGTCCCAGCGGCTGAACACCACACGGCCGTCGTCGAGTACTGCGGGATCCAGGTCCGAGCTCTGGTTGAAGGTGATCTGTTGGAGATCAGAGCCGTCTTCGTCCACCACGTGAAGCGCGAACGCCTCGTCGTTGCGGTCCTCGTCGAAGGCGGCGAACTGCGGCTTGCCCTCGTCGAGCAGAATGGCCTTGGCTCTGCGCTGGCGGGTGGAGGAGAACACGATGCGCCCATCCGGAAGGAACCGGGGCGCCACGTCCTGACCCTCTTCTGCGGTGATGTCGGAGGCGATCACCCGGCGCAGCTCCAGCAGTTCGCGGTCGTACACCCACAGGTTCCAGGTCGGCTGCTCGTCGTCGTCGAGGTTCGGGTCTTCGGGCGCCCGCATGGCGAACACCAGCTTCATGCCGTCGAAGGAAACCGACAGATCCTTGATGTCGTAGAGCGGCGGGTTGCCGTCCACGTCGTCCGGAAACACCCCCTCGGTCACGGAGATCGCGGCGGCACTGGGAGATGCCCGGTCGCGCAGGAACAGCTCCGCGCCGGGATAGAACTCGGCCGGCTCGCGCACGTCGCTGGTCATCAAGTCGCCATTGTCGTCCCTGGGAACCGGACGCTTGACGTAGGCCACGGCGAAGTCGAGCACGACGGGATCCGGATCCTGGCCCCCGCCGAGCAGGCTTGCCTCGCCTGTGCTGCCGCCGCCACAGCCACCGAGCGCAATGCTGAACGACAACAGCAGCGCCGCTTTGGACCGTGCGGAGTGGAATGCTTTCACTGACCCGATTACCACCGACCCATCCATGGACCGCCCGTCGAAGTTGCCGGGCATTCTTCCACAGCGACCGGACGCCGAACGTGACCCTGATCACAGGGTGACCAGTGGGCCGTTTGGCAGCTCTGTGCGTCGGGTCACGGTTCGACTTCGCGCTTTATCGGAAGCTTGCGCCACCTGAGCGAAGCTGCGGCAGGGAAGGCTCACATCAGCACAGGTCGCCGAGCGCTACACATCGCCGCAGGCGTTGGTGTGCTCGTCGCCGCAGGCGCTGGCCGCAGGCATCAGCAGCAGAGCGTAATAGAACGCCGGAGCAAGGAATCGCGAAGGCCGCCAATCGGATAGGAGCGACCCATGAAGCTGAGACGTTTTCGCGTGCGGTCCGGCGGAGCGTCCGCGCTGTTGATCGCCGGCCTGCTGCTGTCAGCCGCGGCCGCCGCCGATAGCCTGGACCAGGCCAAGCGGCTGCACGACCGGATCGCCGGGGTTCCACCCGATCCCACCACGCTGGCCAACATGGCGGACGAGATCCAGCTCAACAACGATCCCCTCGCCGCCGCGCTCATCGCCACCGACGCCCCGGCGTTCTACAGCGTCACCCTGAAGAACTTCGCAGCACCCTGGACCAACCGCGACCGCAGCGTGTTCGTCCCGCTCAACGACTACATCGCCACGGTGATCGGCATCGTCCGCGACGAGGTGGATTTCCGCGAGATCCTTCACGGCGACATCCTCTACGTGGGCAGCGGCGGCGGCGTGCCGCCCTACTCCATCAGCAACAACGACCACTACGAGGCGCTCGAGAGCCAGGGCGCCGATCTCCGGGCCGCGCTTACCCGGACTACCCAGTCCTCATTGACCGGTCTGCCGGCCAACGCCACCGCCGGCGTGATGACCACCCGCGCCGCGGCCAAAGCGTTCTTCATCGACGGCACCAACCGGGCCATGTTCCGCTTCACCATGCTCAACCACCTGTGCAACGACATGGAGCAGGTCCTCGACATCACGCGTCCGCCGGATCGGATCCGCCAGGACGTCTCGCGCAGCCCCGGCGGCGACAGCCGGGTGTTCCTGAACAACTGCATCGGCTGTCACTCGGGCATGGATCCTCTGGCCCAGGCGTTTGCCTACTACGACTACGAGTACGACGTGATGAGCGATCCGGACGGCGAGTTCGGCGCCATCAACTACAACGCGGTCGGCGAGGTCGATCCGGATACCGGAACGCGGGTGGAATCGAAGTACTTCAACAACGCGCTGAACTTTGAGCACGGCTTCCAGACTCCCGACGATTCCTGGGACAACTACTGGCGCGCCGGTCAGAACGTGCTGCTCGGCTGGGACGCGTCCCTGCCAGGTTCCGGCACGGGCGCGAAGTCCATGGGTGAGGAGCTGGCGCACAGCGATGCGTTCGCGCAGTGCCAGGTGAAGAAGGTGTTCCGCAACGTCTGCCTGCGCTCGCCGGAAACCGACGCCGACCGCGCCCAGATCGATGTGATGGTCTCCTCGCTGGAAACCACCGGATACAACCTGAAGCAGACGTTTGCGGAATCCGCCGTCTACTGCATGGGTAACTGAGGAAGGAGACGGATCATGAATACTCGCAGTTTCCTTCGCTCGGGCAGCCGCGGCCTGCTGGCCCTGCTGGTTCTCGCCACCGGCTACGGCTGTGGTGGCGGCAGCGGCGCCGCAACGGTGTCGAACCCGCTGACCACACCTCCGGAGGTCAGCAACTACAGCGGTCCGCCGCCGGCTACCGCCGACGTGCAGAGCTTCAAACTCAACGTCTGGGACAACCTGGTCCCGAACAACCGCTGTGGCTCCTGCCACAACGACAGCCAGACTCCGCGCTTCGTGCGCTCCGACGACGTCAACCTGGCCTACGAGGCGGCGAACACGGTCGTCGAACTGACCGACCCGGCCATGTCGATCATGGTCGGCAAGGTTCGCGGCGGCCACAACTGCTGGCTTGCCAGCGACGATGCTTGCGCCGACATCATCCAGTCCTACATCGAGAACTGGGCCGGCGATACCCTGGGTGGAGTCGCCAAGGAGATCCAGCTCATCGCGCCGCCGCAGCAGATGCCCGGCTCGAGCAAGAATTTCCCCGACGACCCGTCCGACTTCGCTGCGACGGTCTATCCGCTGCTGACCAGCTTCTGCGTCGACTGCCACACCGACACCGCCGTGGTGCCTCAGTCGCCCTACTTCGCCAGCGCCGATCTGGACACGGCCTACGACGCAGCCAAGGCCAAGATCGACCTGGATGCGCCAGAAAACTCGCGCTTCGTCGTTCGGCTGGGAGAGGAGTTCCACAACTGCTGGAGCGGCAACTGCGCAAGCGACGCCGATGACATGGAGCAGGCCATCGTCGATCTGTCCGGCCTGATCCCGGTGACGGAAGTGGATCCGGACCTGGTCACCTCCATGGCCCTCGGCCTGCCGGACGGCATCGTCTCCTCTGCCGGCGGACGCCACGAGACCAACGTGATCGCCCTGTACGAGTTCAAGACGGGCACGGGATCCCAGGCCTACGACACCAGCGGCGTCGAGCCGGCCCTGAACCTGACCCTGTCCGGCGGCTACGACTGGGTCGGCGGCTGGGGGGTGGCTTTCACTGCGGGCAAGGCCCAGGGCTCCACCACGGCGAGCACCAAGCTCTACGATCTGATCACCGCCACCGGAGAATTCAGCATCGAGGCCTGGGTGGTCCCGGCCAACGTCACCCAGGACGGACCGGCGCGCATCGTCAGCTACAGCGGCGGCTCCATGGCGCGCAACTTCATGCTCGGCCAGACTCTGTATCAGTACGACGCCTACCTGCGCTCAGACGCCACCGATCAGAACGGCGAGCCGGCACTCTCCACCAACCCGGACGACGAGGACCTGCAGGCGACCCTGCAGCACGTCGTGATGACCTACGACCCGGTGGAAGGACGCCGCATCTACGTCAACGGGCAGTTCACCGAAGACCTCGACCCGATACCGCCGGACCTGCTGAGCGAATGGGACAACACGTTTGCGTTCGCCGTAGGCAGCGAGGTGGACAATCAGAACCGCTGGGCCGGCACTATGCGCCTGCTCGCGGTGCACAACCGGGTGCTCACCGACGAGCAGATCCTGCAGAACTTCGAGGTCGGCGTCGGCGAGAAGTACTACCTGCTGTTCAATGTCAGCGCGCACGTGGGAATCGATGACGCCTACGTCGTGTTCGAGGTGAGCCAGTTCGACTCCTACAGCTATCTGTTCGACGAGCCGTTCTTCGTCATCCTCGACAGCAGCGCGAGCCCCGGCAGCATTCCGATGGCCGGCATGCGCATCGGTCTGAACGGTCGTGAAGTCGCGGTAGGCCAGGCCTTCCGCAATCTCGACGTGACGATCACCGACGCCGAGTACGACACGTCCGGCATCCAGGTCCTGTCGACGCTCGGCACCGTCGTGCCGCTGGAGAAGGGTCCGGACGAGGACGAGTTCTTCCTCACCTTCGAACGGCTCGGATCGGCGACCAACGTGGTGGTGGAAGCCACGCCGGCACCGCCGCCGCCGCCGGCCGAAGTACCGATCGACGAGCGTACTGCGCCCCACGGCATCCGCGACTTCGCCGAGATCAACGCGACGATGTCGACGATGACGGGCGTGCCGACGAGCAACTCGCAGGTCGCCAGCACCTACGACCTGGTCTACCAGGCCATGCCGGTACAGACGGGGATCGGCGGTTTCATCTCGTCGCAGCAGATGGGCATCACGCAGCTGGCCATCAAGTACTGCAGCGTGCTGGTGGACGACACCGGCCTGCGCGCCAGCTTCTGGCCGAGCTTCACGGACTGGAACGCGTCTCCGGGAGCGGCCTTCGGCGGCGACCGAAGCGCGGTGATCGATCCGATCATCGACAACTTCGTCGGCCGCGGGATCGCCACCCAGCCCGGAGAAGGTGCCGTCGCTACGGAGATCGACGACCTGATCTCGCGGTTGGCCAGCGGGTCGAGCAACACCGAAGACATCATGAAAGCGAGCTGTGCGGCAGCGCTCGGCAGCGCCGCGATGCTCGTCCAGTAACCCCAGGTCAGTAGCGCGATACCATTCGAGGACAGATCCATGCGAAGAAAATCCAAGCGCAACTACGACGACCCGATCCGGCACCCGGATCACGGGCGTCCTCGGACCCGGCGTGACTTTCTTGCCCAGGGTTTCATCCTGGGCGGAGCCTCGGTGCTCGGCGGGGCGACCCTGACGCTGCCGAACGGCGCCCGGGCAGCCCTGTCTCCCGGGCTCGCTCCGCTGGTGGCCCAGTGCGGTATCGCCACCCAGGGCGCGGGGAAGATTCCGTTCATCTGCTTCGACCTCGCCGGCGGTTCGAGCCAGGCCGGATCGAACGTCCTGGTCGGCCAGCGCGGGGGTCAGCTCGACTTCCTGACGACCGGAGGCTACGAGCGCCAGGGCCTGCCGGGCGACATGATCCCGCCGATCGTGAATCCGGCGACCAATACCAACGACTTCATCGACGCCACCCTGGGACTCGCCTTCCACAGCGACAGTGCGTTCCTGCGCGGCATGATGACCAAGATCAGCCCCGCCACCGCCGCCAATATCAACGGCGCGGTCATTCCGGCACGCTCTGAGAACGACACCGGCAACAACCCGCACAATCCGATGTACGGTATCGCGCGGGCCGGCGCCGACGGCTCCCTGCTGACCCTGATCGGCTCGGAAAACTCCGACTCCGGCGGCAACTCCATGGCGCCCGCCAGCCTGATCGATCTGACCATCCGGCCGACCAAGGTGGACCGCCCCAGCGATGTCACCGGTCTGGTGGACGTCGGCGACCTGGTCAGCGTGCTGAGCCAGCAGGACGCCGTGGCGGTGATGGAATCCATCTATCGCATCAGCGAACAGAAGATGGACAACATGAACGCCGGACAGACCGTGACCACCGACGCCGTGGTGCGCGACCTGGTGAAGTGCGGCTACCTGAAGAGCGCTGATCTGGCCGACCGCTTCGGCAACCCGTCCACGCTGGACCCGGCGGGCGACCCGGAGATCGTCGGCGCCGGCGGCATCTTCAGCGACGTCGAGTTCAACAACGGCGGTCGCGATTCGTCCGAGTTCCGCAAGACCGCGTCCGTAATGAAGATGGTCATCAACGGCTTCGCCGGCGCCGGCACCATCGAGATGGGCGGTTACGACTACCATGGCGGGCGCCGCGCCGAGGGCGAGGTGAAGGACTTCCGCGCCGGTCAGTGCATGGGCGCGTGCATCGAGTACGCGGCGATCCGCGGTGTTCCGCTGATGATGTACGTGATGTCCGACGGCTCGCTGTCGTCCAATGGCGCCATCGACAATACCGTCGACGGCCGCGGCAAGGGCGAGTGGTCGAGCGACAACAGCTCCACTGCGGCGACGTTCTTCCTGGTCTACAACCCCACACGCAGGCCGACGCTGATCGGCGGGACGCCGGAGGAACAGGCGCTGCACCAGCAGATCGGCTACATGCGCCCCGACGGCTCGGTCGAGACCGCGGCCACGCCGGCGGCCGGCAACGTGAACCTGCTGGCGGAGACCATCATTCTCAACTACATGGCTCTGCACGGTGAGAACGGGAATTTCTCCGGCACGTTTGGTGGCAACCTCGGCAACGCCACGCTGCAGGACAGTCTGACCGCGTTCGAACCCATCGTTTCCGGCACCATCGACACGCCGACATGATGGGCTAGGCTTTCTGTAGGAGCCCGTGCGGAGCGATCTCCGATCGCGATCCGCGTCTGGAATCGCGAACCATCAGGATCGCGATCGGAGATCGCTCCTACGTGGAGGCCAGGCAGGCCGCCGTTGCACCGACATAGGGACGTGTCCGTGACCGAAACCGTCGCCGATCTGGCAGGACTGCTGGCCTGCCCGCGCTGTGACCGCGAGCTCGACGACCTGCACTGCCCGTCGTGCCGCATCGACTATCCCCTGCACGGCGGCGTTCCCTGGCTGTTCGCCGATCCCGGCGCCGCGATCAGCGACTGGAAGAACCGCTGGACTCTGGCCGCGGAACGGCTGCGCGCCGATCTGCAGCGCACCGAACGAGCCCTCGCCGCAAACCCGCCGCCGCGCCCGAGCACGAGGCGGCGGCTGCAGACGCTCAAGGCCGGCTATCAGGCCCAGCAGGGCTATCTCGAGGATCTGCTCGAACCGCTCAATCTCGCGCGCGGCACTTCCATGGAGACGCTGCTCGCCCTGCGCACCCGGCTGCCGCCGTCCCAGGGCATCTTCAGCTACGACGCCAACGTGTACCGGGACTGGTGCTGGGGCGACGCGGAGTGCGCTGTCGCGCGTGACGCGGCGCTGCAGCTGCTCGACGGGCACAGCGCACAGCGCGTGCTGGTGCTCGGCGCCGGCGCCGGTCGGCTGGCCTACGACCTGCACCAGCACAGTACCGCGGAACTGACTCTGGCGGTGGATCTGAACCCCCTGCTCGCCTACGTCGGGCACCGGGTGAGCCACGGCGCTACGGCGACGCTGGTCGAATTCCCGCTGGCCCCACGTCAGCCCGAATCGGCGGCGCTCGAACGCACCCTGGCGGCGCCGGCGCCGACGCGTCCGGGACTGCACTTCGTGCTGGCAGACGCGCTGCGCGTACCGTTTGCCGGCGGCAGCTTCGATCTGGTGGTAACGCCGTGGTTCCTGGACGTAATCGACGAGCCCGCCGAACAGGTGCTGCGTCGGATCAATGCGCTGCTCGCCGAGGACGGAGTCTGGCTGAACCAGGGCTCCGTGGCCTTCGACGGGGCCGATCCGGCGGACCGGTTGACGCTGGAAGAGCTGATCGAGCTGGCCGCGGCGACCGGCTTCGCGGACCTGCACGCCGAAGAACAGTGCACGCCCTACATGCAGTGTCCGGATTCCCGCCATGGGCGCATCGAGTCGGTGGTCACGCTGCGCGCACGACGCATGGCCGCGGTTAAGCCTCCGGCCAAGCACCGCAGCCTGCCGGAGTGGATCGTCGAGGGCCGCGCCCCGGTTCCGGCCCTGCCCGGCTTCCAGACCCAGGCCATGACCACGCGCATGCACGCCTTCATCATGTCGCTGATCGACGGCAAGCGTTCGCTGAAGGACATGGCGAAGGTTCTGGAAGAACAGCGGCTGATGCCGCGGCAGGAGGCGGAAATCGCGCTGCGCGGCTTCCTGGCGAAGATGCACGAAGAGGCCAGCGCCAGCGGCCGCCCCTAGGGAACCTCTGATCAAGTCTGCGCCAGCGGGTCGCTGCGCCCCAGCGGCGCAGCGCACCAGGCTCCTCAGGCGGTGGCGGGAGTCAGTTCGCGCTCGCGCTCGCCCGAATCCGGACCACCGAGGGTGACGATCTCCCAGGCGTCCTGACAGCGCATCAGCGCCCGGGCCAGCTTGTTGTTCAACGCGTGTCCGGACTTGTAGCCGTGGAAGTCGCCGAGCAACGGCGAACCCAGCAGGTACAGATCGCCGATCGCGTCGAGCAGCTTGTGCTTGACGAACTCGTCCTCGTAGCGAAGCCCGTCCGGGTTCAAGACCCGGAAGTCGTCGATGCCCACCGCGTTCTCCAGGGTCGACCCCAGGCAGCGGTTGATCGCCTGCGCCTGCTCGAGCTCGCGGACCAGTCCGAACGACCGCGCGCGGCTCACCTCATCGATGTAGGAGGCGGCGTTGAAGTCCACGGTGGTCTGTTTCGGATAACGGTTGTACACGGGGTGGTCGGCAACGAAGGTGTAGTGTCCGCGGAAGCCGTCGTATGGCGCGAGGCTCGCTACCGAGTCGCCCTGGGCCACCTCGATCTTTCGCGTGATGCGGATGAAGCGGCGCGCGGCGGCCTGTTCGACCACCCCCACCGACTCGATCAGATAGATGAACGGCGCGGCGCTGCCGTCCATGATCGGCACTTCCTCACTGGTCAGTTCGACGACGAGATTGTCGATGCCCATGCCCCAGAGCGCAGACATGAGGTGCTCCACCGTCGCCACCTGAATGTCGTTGTCGGCAAGACTGGTGGACAACGTGGTGTCCGAAACTTTGCAGGCGTCCGCCCGCACGGAGGTCGCGCGGCCATCGCGGCCGGCAACGTCCGTGCGGGTGAACACGATGCCCGTATTCTCCCCGGCAGGGCGCAACGTCATACGGACCTTTTTCCCAGAGTGCACGCCGATGCCGATGGCATGGACGGGGCGGCGAATGGTTTTCTGTCGGAACATCTGGGTACTTCTTGGGAATTCAGTAGCTTGGGGCGCAACTATACAGACCCTCAAACTGAAAATGAAGAGAAAATGGAGAGAAAAATGGAGAGAAAATCAACGCCATGTCACAGTTCGATGACACTTCTCCTCCGGAGATCAATGACATAGGTAAGTCTAGCCGGATTTTGCGGAGCGTCTTCTGTCCGACGATCGACGCCCGCCCCCACTGGAAGCGTGCGGTGTCCGCTGTCCAGTTCCAACCGACGGCGAATGCTTGCGAGGTTGAACCGCCAGGACCCAGGTGGAATCCTACGTCGTCTACGAACAGCAAAGAGAGCGCCATGAAGCACGGGAGAACACCGCACCGACGCGATCGTTTGCACGGTCTGTGGCGCTGGCTTGTCGGCGGAGCCCTGGCCGCCATGGGTCAGTTTTCGATTGCGAACCCGGAGTACCTCGAGCTCTGGGGACCTGGCGTGGGAACACCGGCGCCCCTGCTGGCGGCCGACGACCAGGAGGGCAATCGGCAGACACTCCAAACCTTGGCCGGGCCCAAGGGACTACTGCTCGTCTTCTCCCGCTCCGTCGACTGGTGACCCTTCTGCAAACGTCAGTTCGTGAAACTGAATGATATACACGGTCGATTCGAAGCGCTTGGGGTGGGCGTCGCCGGGATGACCTACGACGATCCCGAGCACATTCGGCAGTTCCACAACGAGTGGAAAATAGCGTTTCCGCTGCTGCGAGACGTAGACGGCCGGCATGTGGATGCCTGGGGAATCCGCAACGAGCAGTACGGCGAAGGCACGTTTGCCCACGGCATCCCGCATCCCGGCATGGTTGTGCTCTCGCCCGCGGGAACGATCCTGGCCAAGTTCGCCGAACCAGGCTATCGGTCGCGGCCGGACTGGGACTCGGTGCTGGAAGAGGTCCGGACCTTGGTCGGTGGTGAGTAAGGTGCGCAACGTCCTCGGCTGGGCAGGTATCGTCGTACTCGGGCTCGCCACCGGGGTTCTGGAAGACATCATCTTCATCACCCTGATGGTCCCCTACTTCCCACCGAGTTGGGACCTGACCGGCGACCTGTTCTGGGTGTTCACGGTGCCATTGGCCCAGGCGCTGACGCTGGCCGTGACGGGAACCCTCGCGTGGTTTCTGGGCCTGCGCCAGCCGGCGCGCCTGACCACGTTCTGGGCCTGCTGGACCGTGTCGCGCGCGACGCTTCTGACGCTGATCAACAACCCCCTCGGGGATGTGCTCGTCTACCTGCTTTGGATTGCCCTCTGGTGCGCCTTGATCGGCGTGCTGGCGCGACTTCTGGGAACGCGATAGGAGGTCGGGCGTGTGCCCCCGGACCGTGGCACTCGAACATCGAGCTGGAGCTTGCGCGACGCCCCCATGATGGCGTGGATCGACGCTGCCCGAAGCTGAGAATGCCCTGGGGGTGCAGGTGAGGTACCGGGCCATGCCAGGTTCCGCAACGAGCCCATGGGTGGTGGTAGGAGCACTCCGCCAGGCCGAACGCCTGACGGAGTGGGGGGCGGGGTTCGATCAGCCGTCGTCGTCGTCCCCGTCGTCGTCCTCGTCCTCGTCGTCATCGTCATCGTCATCGTCGTCGTCATCGTCGTCGTCGTCATCGTCGTCGTCGTCCGGGCAGAACGCCTCGTGCAGCTCGCACAGGTCTTCGAGCAACTCCTCGGGATCTTCGATGCCGCAGCTCGCGTCGGCAAGCACGTCCAGCGAGTCGCCGACGCAGACGAGTTCCTCACGCTCACCGGTGACCTCACCGTCTTCGAGAGCGACAGCCAGGACGAAGCCCACCCCCGGCAGGAAGTACTTGTATTCCGACCCTTCGGGCTCGAGCGGCGCAAATTCCCGCGTCTTCAGGCAGCCGCCCGCACAGGGAAAAGCATCGTTTTCGCCCCCTTCCTCGGCACCCGGGGCGGAATTCAGTTCCAGGTACTCGATGATGTCCTCTGCCTCACCCAGCGCGTATTCCTGACGATGCGCCATCGGCGGTGCGGGCATCGCCTTCACCAGGAAGCCAGCCTTAGCGAACCCAAGACCCGCTTCGAATGATCCATCCAGGTCGCGCAGCACCTCGTCTTCAAAGTTTCGTGCGACTTCGCCACAGTAGTAGACGTTGGCGTTGCTATCCTGGGCGAACCAGTCATCGGTGACTTCGATGGGCAGGTAGTCGACTTCTCCATCGTCCTCGTCCTCCTCGACCACGACGTCGACGACGACACGGCACTGGACGCCCTGGATCTCGCGCGCTTCATCGGTGACGTGAACGATGATCGTTTCGTCTTCGTCGCTCAGAACGAAGGTGTGGCCTGCCTGCAGGATCACATAGGGGTTGTTCGGATAGATGCCGGGAATGTCATCGGGATCGATGAAATCGGTTTCGGCATCGATCAGCGGATCGAGGTAACGCGTTTCGCCGAGCAACCGACACGCACTGATCCGGGCTTCGCGTTGATCGCCACAGAAGTCCTGGCTCTCGTCCAGCTCGTCGTAGGCGCCGCGAAAGCACTCGGCTCTATCCGCGCGCGCGGGAAACTGCCGACAGTTGGCCATGGTGACGGCCAGGCCAGCATACGCATCGGCCCGGCAGGCCTTGAACATGTCCGCAGCACCGTTGGTACAGGGGGTGCGGCTTTCGCCTCCAACCGCGAGGGCAGGGAGGGACCAGAGTGCCAGGGCAAGGGCCCAGATAGTTCCCCTCGCCCGGATGCCCTGCTTGTGATGGTGCTGCTTTCCGATGGTCTGGATGATCTTCATGACGCTCGCTCTCTGTTGGGGTCTACCTATCCAGAGGGCGGGCACCCACGAAATCTGTCGCTCCGACCCTGAACGGCTTCATGCAGCGGCGGCAGACGCTTCAGCGCTGTGGTTACGTATGTACAATGCCCTTCGGTTCCGAAGACTTCCGAGTGTGAGCGATGGCCACAAGGCGCCAGCCGACCAGAACCCTCTGCGTTGCCCCCATGATGGCGTGGACCGACCGGCATTGCCGGTACCTCCATCGCCTGGCGGCGCCGCATGCGCTGCTGTTCACCGAGATGATTACCGCCGGCGCGCTGCTGCACGGGCCCGCCCAGCGACTGCTGCAGTTCGACCCGAGCGAGCACCCGGTCGCGCTGCAGCTCGGCGGCAGCGACCCCGAGCAGTTGGCAAACGCCGCAGCCCTCGGCGCCGAGGCCGGGTTCGACGAGATCAACCTGAACGTCGGCTGCCCGTCGCCGCGCGTACAGAAAGGCTGTTTCGGCGCCAGCCTGATGCGCGAACCGGAACTGGTCGGACGCTGCGTGGCGGCCATGGCGGAGGCCGTGACGGTGCCCGTCACGGTGAAGTGCCGGCTCGGCGTCGACGATGACGACAGCGTCGCTTTCCTCGAGCGCTTCGCCACCACCGTGGCCGACGGCGGCGGTTGCCGGACGTTCTACGTCCACGCCCGCAAGGCATTGCTGAGCGGGCTTTCTCCGGCGGAGAACCGGACCGTGCCGCCGCTCATGTACCAGCGGGCCTACGACCTGAAGGCGCGTCATCCGCATCTCGAGATCGTGGTCAACGGCGGTATTCGCGAGGTCACGGAGCTGGACATCCACCTCGGCGCCGCCGACGGGGTGATGGTCGGCCGCGCCGCCTATCAGAAGCCGCTGCTGCTCGCGGACATGGACCGGCATCTGTTCGGTGCCCGGGAAGACCGGCAGGATGGCGGCGACGACGCCCGACGCGCGCGCCGAATCATGGACGCCTACCGGCACTACATGATCCGCGAACTCGACGCGGGCAGCCGCCTGGCCGATCTGACCCGGCCGCTGCTCGGGCTGTTCGCGGGGCAGCCCGGGGCGCGCCGCTTCCGGCGCATCCTCAGCGACGCGCCGCGGCTGAAACACAACGACATCGCGCTCGTGGACGAGGCGCTGGCGGTGCTGCGCCCGTCCGGGGCTGCGCACGAACGGGCCGCCTGAGCGCTCCCTGTGCTGAGTAAACTGCTGAATCGACTGAAGGCGCCGGAACAGGAGCCGGAGGGCGGAAATCTGCTGGCGCTGGCCGCCGCCGCGCTGCTGCTCGAGGTCGCCTGGGCGGACCACGACATTGCCGCGGACGAACTCAGCGTCATCGAGCGGCAGCTGAAACAGCAGTTCGCCCTGACCAGCCGGGAAGTCGCCGAGCTGGTGGAGGAATCCCGGAAGGTTCAGGAGACCAGCGTCGGCGTGTACGGCTACACCCGCACGATCAACGAGCAGTGGAGCGAGGCGCAGAAGTTCGACCTCGTCACCGCGCTGTGGCGGCTGGCTCTGGCCGACAGCGGTCTCGACCGCTACGAGGAACACACCATCCGCAAAATCGCCGAGCTGCTGTACCTGTCGCACAGCCGCTTCATCGAGGCAAAGCTCAAAGCCAGGCGCGAGACCTGAACGAGCACCTGCCAGGAGAACTCATGGCCAACCGTCCACCCGTCGACTACATCCAGCGGACGCGGGAGCAATACGACGCCCTCGGCTATCCACCGTATCGCTGGGTGTACAGCGACACGCCACCGCCGTTCGTACCGCTCGCGAAACCGCTGCGGCAGTCGCGCCTGGGCCTGATCGCCTCGGGCGGTATCTATCGCGTCGGCCAGATCGCCTTCCACTTCCGTGACGATCTCAGCTACCGGGAGATCGACGTCGATACGCCCGTCGCGTCACTGCGCGCGACCCACTTCGCCTATGACCTGACCGACGCGCGCGCAGACCCCAACGTGGTGTTTCCGCTCGAAACCCTGCGGCGCTGCGTCCGCGAAGGCTTGCTCGGCGGTCTGGCGCAGCGCGCCTTCACGTTCATGGGCGGCATCTACTCGAGCAGCAAAGTCCGCGACGTGCTGGCGCCGGCCCTGGCCCAGCGCCTGCGCGCCGAGGCCGTCGATGCGGTTCTGCTGGTTCCTGTCTGACCGGTGTGTCATCAGTCCGTGGGACTGATCGCAAGGGAGATCGAAAGTCAGGGAATCCCGACGCTGAGCATGTCGAGCGCACGCTCGATTACGGCCGCTGTGGCGCCGCCGCGGGCCGTGTTTCTGGACTTCCCGCTCGGGCACACCGCAGGCCGACGCAACGATCCCGCCAACCAGATGGAGATCATGCGTGCGACCCTTGAGACCTTCGAAGCGATCGACCAGCCAGGCACCATCGTCGACCTGAGCCACCAATGGCAGCCGGACGACGCCTGGAAAGACAGCGTCATGCGTCCGCGCCTGGATGCCGCGAACCGACACTCCGACGAGCGGGTAGAACGCCACGCGTCCCCGCAGTATCAGAGCGCGGAGGACGCCCGGGCCGCCGACCCCGACTGCCCGACCTGCGTGTTCCCTGGCTGATTCCGCCCCGTCGCGTGACGACGGTCCGGGCGGACTCAGACCGGACTCAGGCCGGACTCAGAGGGCGGCCTGACGCCGCAGCGGCATCGGCGCGCAGTCCGCTTCCAGGGTCTCCACCAGATCGTGGAAAGCGGCCCGGTTGGACTCGTTCATGTCCATGAGGATGCGGTGCGCTTCCAGAACCCGGGTGCGCACTTCCTCTTCCGTGGCCGCACAGCACGCCAGCTCTTCGAGCTGCTCGCCGTGCTCGAGGGGCTGCTGCACGACGTTGAACACGTCGTCGAGCCCCATAGTCGTGAGAATCCGGGTGACGTCCGGCCGCGTGGAGACCAGCGTCGGCCGATAGCCGAACTGGCGCCCCGCACGGATGGACAGTTTGGCGAGCAGGCCCAGCGACGTGCTGTCGATGCTCTCCGTGTCTGCCAGATCCACCACCACCGACTGAAAGCCGGCGTCATTGAACATACGGTCCAGGAAAGAATCCACAGCCGTGCACAGGGTCAGACGGACGTCGCCCTGAAACAGCAGCACGTAAACACCCTGGTGATCACCAACCAGAATACGACCGCGCAAGATCAAGTCTCCCGTTGTACGACCAGACAGGTCATGTCGTCGGGTCTATTGCCGACGTTCAGATCCATGTCCAGCAAACTCCACATCTCCTCGACACTACCGCCCTCGCTGGCGGCTCGCAGCAGACGCTGCTCCTTTCCGGACAGGTCGCCTGCGCCCATGACGTCCAGGACTCCGTCGGAAAACATCACCAGGCGGTCTCCGGGTTCCAGCCGGATGACCTGCGCGGTGTAGGCGACCTCGTCGAACAAGCCAACCGGCTTTCCCTTTTGTTCGACGAACTCGCTGGCACCAGCCCGGTTGAGAATGGCCGGCGGGTAATGCCCGCCATTCACCAGGCGGATCTCGTCATTGACGAGATCTCCCACGCCGAGCAGCAGCGCGACGTGTTTGTCCATATCCTGCTCCAGAAGTTCTCGATTTATCCACTCGAGAATCTCGCCGGGCTCGACCAGCATACTCGGTCGGAACTCCCGCCGCAGGCGCCGTGAAAAATTCTTCAGCAGCACGGTCACGAACGCCGAAGACGCGCCATGACCGGATACGTCCGCCACGTAGAAGGCGAAGTGGCGGTCCGATATGCGGAAATAGTCGACGAAGTCGCCGGACAGGATCAGCGACGGCAGAATGTGATGTTGAAGCCGGTAGCCGTCGATGGCCATGGGATTGGGCGGCAGCATGCCGAGCTGAATGTAGCGACCGGCGCGCTGATCACGCTCGAGATCGCTGATCGCGCGACCGAGGCGTCGTTCCGCATCGGACGCGACGGCGCGATGGCGCGCAGACACCGCCTCGAGGCGCTCAGCGAGGGCCGCATCCGCCATGGGTAACGTCCAGACGTCGCTCACCCCCGAGCGCAGCGCGTCGAGCAGCAGATCCGCGTCGGCCTGCTCCAGGCACGCCAGCACGACGGGCACGCGCGGGTGCGCATCGACGATGCCACGCGCCTGTTCGAGCTCATCGACGATCACCGCTTCCGGTGCCGCGTGCTCGCAGAGGTTCATGACGACCTGCATATCTGTCGCTCGTTGCACCGGGTAGCCGAGTTGGGTGAGCTGCTCCAGGAGGTGAGCCGCCGGTTCATTGTCGGCTGCTGCCAGAACCAGGCTCATGCTTGACGGTGTAAAGCCATCATAGATGGGATGCGAACGGTACTCTCTATTCCCACGAATGACAAGCTAGTGGGCTGTGTGCCGAACGAGCCTAGAAATCGTCCAGAAATGGGTCTTCCTGGACCTTGCCGTCGTCGATCAGGTAGGCACGCCGCTGCAGGTAGGCGTCGCGGATGAACAGGTATCTGTCGCCGGAGATCAGCTTCTCCGAAGACAGCAGCTGGGCCCGGGAATCGACCACGTCGAGGGCACCGATGAGGGCACGGTCGCGGTTCGGCGAGATCAGCAGCATCGGATTGGTGAACAGGTCGAACACCATGCCCACTGCGGAGCTCGTGGTGGCCGGTCCGCGCACGGGGATGGTCAGGAACGGGCCCTGGCCGCCGGCCCAGCGGGCGAAGGTCTGGCCGAAATCCTCCTCGTGACTCGGCAGGCCGTTGGCCGCCGCGACGTCGAAAAGGCCGCCGATGCCGACGGTCGAGTTGACCAGAAAGCGGGTGAAATCGCCGAGCCCGGTGCGCGGCTTGCCCTGCAGAACCTGGTTCACAGCGACCGCCGGGGTGCGCAGATTCTCGAACACGTTGCCGATGCGACGCTGAACCGGATCCGGCGTCACGGCGTCGTAGCCCCGGGCGATCGGTCGCAGGAACCAGCGATCGAGCGCGTCGTTGAAGGTGAATATCCGCCGATTCACGGGCTCGAACGGGTCCTGGGCATCCTGGGGGTCCTGAGCACCCAGCGCCGCGGCAGGAAGGAGCGCGGCGAGCACGAAGGCGGACAGGACGACGATCCTGGCGATGCCAGAGGTCACGGACTTCACGGGCTTGCGTCTCCAGATTGGCGGCGGGTACCGAGCACGACCTCAGCATTTCGCAATCGCTCCAGGGTTGCAAGGCCCTCACGGTGGACCGTTTCCGGATGCAGCGCCGTCGCCTGACCGGCCACCCGGTCCAGGGCCTCGGCGCCGCTGACGTCGCCTTCCAGCGCATCCAGCAGCGCCATGGTCAGTGCGTTCACCTCCATGAAGCGAACCCGATCGTCGCGGCGTCGGAACACGACCAGCTGGGTCGGCGAGTCCCCGGGCGCCTCGGGCTGATGGTCCGGGCCGATCTGGTGGACGGGAAAGGCGTAGGCGAGCTTCCAGATCAGCGGTGAGACCACTACGACCTCGGCAAGCAAGTCGCCATCCCGATAGATGCCGTCCTCGGGAATCTCCTCCTCGGCGACGCTGAGCGCGAGCTCCACCCACTCGTAGTGACACAGCTCGAGCAGAAACGGCGGCAGGTCGTTCGGCCGGCCATCGCCGAGCGAAAGATCCGGGACGGTGGCGAGAAAACTCAGAAACTCCTGGGAGATCTCGAGGAAATAGGGCGACTCGCTCGGGTGCCGATGAACGAATGCCCGAACCAGAGCAGGCCAGCGCTCGCCGGCCAGCAGGCTCTTCGCCACGGGGAACGCGCCCGCGAGGAACGACTCGATGTTGTTGTAAAACAGATCCAGGTAGATCTGCATGCGCCGCGCTTCGACATCGGCCGGCCGCGGATGCACCGCGGGGTTGCGGATGTGGGCGGCGAAGTCGAGCTGGTGCTCGACGAAGCCCGGCAGATTGTCACCCCGTCGCGGCACGCTGCCCGGCCGCGCCCTGGAGGGAACGGATTCGCTCGACCTCGGCGAGCAGATCGTCCATGGGCGGGAAGTTGAAGTCGCGCTCGAGCAGCGTGGGCATCACGCCCCACTGCCGGTAGGCGGCCGCCAGCAGCTTCCAGACCGGCTCGATCACGGCGGAGCCATGACTGTCGACCCGCAGGTCCTCGGCCTCCACGTAGTGGCCGGCAACGTGCACGTAGACCGTACGCGCCGCGTCGATGTCATGCAGGAACTGATACGGGTCGTAGCCGGAATTGATGCTGTTGACGTAGATGTTGTTGACGTCGAGCAGCAGGTCGCAGTCCGCCTCGGCGAGCACCGCATTCACGAACTCGACTTCGCTCAACTGCGCTCCAGGCGCCGCGTAGTAGGAGACGTGCTCGATGCCGATGCGCCGCTCGAGAATGTCCTGGGTCTGACGGATCCGACCGGCCACGTGATGCACCGCCTCGTCGGTGAACGGGATCGGCATGAGATCGTAGAGATGGCCCTTGTCGTCGCTGCAGTAGCTCAGGTGTTCCGTGTAGCAGTGCACGTCGTAGGCATCGAGAAACCGCCGCACCGCCTTCAGGAATTCGCTGTCCAGAGGCGCAGGACTACCGAGGGACAGAGACAGGCCGTGACAGACCAGCGGAAACCGCTCCGCCACGGCCCGGAACTGGCGGCCGAAACGGCCGCCGACACCGATCCAGTTCTCCGGGGCCACTTCCATGAAATCGACGGCGGCGTCGTCCATGTCGGTAACCTCGGACATCAGGCCACGGCGCAGGCCGAGACCTGCGCCCTGCACCGGAAACCGCGTCATCGAGTTGGTGTCGCGAACGCCGGCCTCAGGCGCCGCCGCACTTACCTTCGCCGCACTTGCCCTCGCCTCCGGACTTGGACTCGCCGCATTTACCTTCGCCACACTTGCCCTCGCCTTCGGACTTGGACTCGCCGCACTTGCCCTCACCTTCGGACTTGGACTCGCCGCACTTGCCCTCACCTTCCGATTTGGACTCGCCGCACTTACCTTCGCCGCACTTGCCTTCGCCCTCGCCCTTGGCGAGCAGATCGTAGCCGGAATCGAGTTCCGCGGCGCCGAACGGCGTGCTCTGAACGTCAGCGAAGCTGCTCGTAGCCAGGGATGCTACAAACGCAGTACCGACGGCAGCAACGACCGGCTTCATTCTCATTTTCAGCATTTTCAAGATCTCCTCTCCGAGGCCAACCCCCGGCCATGATGTGATGATTCGACAGCAGACCCTTCGGTGACGGTTTGTCGTTACTGCTTCTTCCAGGTCTTGCGGTACGACCCGGCGGCCAGCACTTTGGTTCCGCCGTGTCGGACAGGATGCTACCAGTTCCCCGCCGGTTGCGCCGGCGCTCAGACCAGTCCGAGTTCCCGTTCCAGCGCGACGAACTCCCGGTCCAGGCGCTTCGGCGAGATCTTGCCGCGCGTCCCGAGTGGCTCGGCAAACAGCGCGATACGCAGTTCCTCGACCGCGAATCGCAGGCGCTGATAATCGGCGTCGGCCGTGCCGGCTGCCGCCGACAGCACCTCGAGACGGGCTTCGAAACCGCGCACCACGGCGCTCGCGTCGCGATCCTTCAACACCCTCCCGTGCAGGTGTTCGAGCCGGTAATCGAGCGCTGCCAGATAACGCGGCAACTCGGTCAGGTACTCCCTGGGCGTCTGCGACAGCACGTCCGCCGGCACCAGGCGCTCGATCTGACGTGCCGCGTCGGCCCGCGCATCGGCAAAGGCCGGCGAATCCAGCGCCTGCAGCTTGCGGGCCAGCTCGAAACGCAGCGCCAGGATCCGACGCAGCGCGACGACGGTGTCCTCGAACACGGCGGCCAGCGCGCCGTTGCGCTCGCGCAGGCGGGCCTCGAACTCCTGGCCGGTGCGCGGCAGGGTGCCGTTGGCGAAAAAACAGTACCAGACCGCGCCGCGCAGCATTTCGTCCTGGAGCGCGCGGGCATTGCCGAGGGGTGCGTAGTGCAGACCGAGCTCGCGCTCGCGCTCGGCGCGCTTCTTCAAGTGCTTCGCGCTCGGACCGAGGCTGAGCAGCGCCAGCCGCGCGAAACCGCGCGGGTTCTCCCGGCGCTGCTCAGCCTGCGACGCCAGCGCCTTCAGATCCACGTGGTCGCCGCCGTCCACCAGCGCCGGATACACGACCACCTGCCTGCCGCCCTCGTTGAGCACCCTGGATGGCTCGAGCGTCACGCCGTCAGGAAAGCGGCTCAGTCCGTGCTGCTCGACGCCCTCTCCGAGCCCGGCTTCCACCCGCGAGCGCACCTCCGCGGCGAACTGCGCCTGCAGCACCGCCAGATCCCGACCCTGCGCCAGCAGCGCGCCGTTGTCGTCGACCACCTGAACGTTGATCAGCAGGTGCGGATCGATGCGGCTGCGATCCCAGTCATCGGCGCCGATGCGCACGCCGTAGAGACTCTCGACGAGCTGAGCCAGCGCCACTGGCAGCCGGCCCTGACGGTAGCAGTCCATCCGCAGCAGGCGCGGCAGCATCTCTTGGACCTTGTCCGGCACCGGCGCCAGCAGGCGCCGCTTGCCTTTCGGCAGCGACCTCAGCCAGTGCTCGCAGACCGCCGGGAAGAAGCCGGGGACGGACCACTCCAGCGCCTCAGCCACCACCGCCGGAAGCGCGCCGAGAGGCACCCGCAGCGAGATGCCGTCGTCGGGTTCGCCGGGCGCGAAGCGATATTTCAGCTCGAAGCTTGCCTCCCGCAGGGTCAGCGACGACGGATAGTCGTCGTCGCCGAAACGCACATTTATTTGCGGTGTCAGGTCGGATTCCGTGAAGAACAGCGGCTTTCGCGCCACCTCGCCGGCTTTGCGCCACCAGCGCTCCAGCTGCACGAGGCTGGCGACGTCCGCGGGCAGACGTTCCGCATACAGCGCTGCCTGCACGTCTTCGCTGACCAGCAGGTCGCGGCGCCGGCCGCGCGCCTCACGATCCAGGAGTTCCCGGGTCAGCGCCAGATTGTGTTCGAGGAACGGCAGAGCACGCTTGACGTCGCCGGCCACCAGGCCATGGCGGATCATCAGTTCGCGGCTGTGGGCGGGATCGATGCGCGTGTAGCTGATGCGGCGCCGGTCGGCCAGCGGCAGCCCGTAGAGGGTCACGGACTCGAAGGCCACCGCCTCGCCGCGCCGCGCGCTCCAGTGCGGCTCGCTGTAGCTGCGCTTGACCAGATGGGTCGCCGCCGCCTCGATCCAGGCCGGCTCGATAGCCGCCACGCAGCGCGCATAGACCCGTCGGGTTTCGGTGATCTCGCCGGCCATGAGCCACTTCGGGGTGCGTTCGGCGAGACCGGACCCGGGAAAGATGCGGAACCGCAGATTGCGCGCGCCGAGGTAGGCGCCCTTCTCCTCGTGCATACCGATCAGGCTCAACGAACCGGCCAGGACAGCCTTGTGGATGTCGACGAACGCGGCGGGCTGCTGATTCGGCCGCATGCCCAGATCCCGCACCGCGAGCAGAAGCTGACGGTGCAGCTCGCGCCACTCGCGCATCCGCGCCGGGGCCAGGAACTGCTTTTCGAGCAGCCGTTTCAGGCCGTTGCGGGTGTTCTCCTGGCGCGCCTGCTCGTGAAAATTCCACAGCTTGAGCAGCGCCAGAAAGTCCGAGCGCTCGTCGTTGTAGGTATCGTGCGCGCGGTCTGCGGCAGCGCGCTTGTCGAGCGGCCGCTCGCGCGGGTCCTGCACCGCAAGACCGCTGGCGATGACGAGCAGTTCGGCCAGGGAGCGGTGCTCGTCCGCGGCGACCAGCATGCGCGCCAGGCGCGGGTCCACGGGCAGTCGGGCCATACGCCTGCCGATGTCGCTGAGCCGGCCGTCGACCAGCGCCCCGAGTTCCTCGAGCAGTTTGCGTGCGTCGCGCACCGCGCCGGCGTCGGGCGGATCGAGGAAAGGAAACCGCGCCACGTCGCCGAGGCCGAAGGCCTCCATGGACAGCACCACGGCGGCCAGGTTGGTGCGTTTGATCTCCGGATCGGTGTACTCCGGGCGGCCGAGAAAATCAGACTCCTCGTAGAGCCGGTAGCAGACGCCGGGCGCTACCCGGCCGCAGCGCCCCATGCGCTGGTTGGCGCTCGCCTGGGACACCGGCTCCACCGGCAGCCGCTGCAGCTTCGAGCGGTAGCTGTAGCGGCTGATACGGGCGACGCCGGGGTCGATCACGTAGCCGATGTTCGGCACCGTGATGGAGGTCTCCGCGACGTTGGTGGCAAGTACCACGCGCCGGCGTTGGCCGGGTTGAAAGACCCGCTGCTGGTCGCGGCTGGACAGGCGCGCGTACAGCGGCAGGATGTCGAAACGATCACCGACCCGCTCGCGCAACAGCCGCGCGGTCTCGAGAATCTCGCGCTCGCCGGACTGAAAAACCAGCACGTCGCGGGCCCGGCCCTGGGGGCCGGTCTCGATGTCGTCCAGGCACTCGAGCAGCCGTTCTTCCAGCGGCCGGTCATCGCCGACGTAGTGCACCGCCACCGGATAGCCGCGCCCGCTCACCTCGACGATCGGCGCGCCTTCGAAGTGGTCGGCAAACGCGGCCACGTCGATGGTGGCGCTGGTGATGATCACCCGCAGGTCGCGGCGCTTGCGCAGCAGGCGCTTCAGGTAGCCGAGCAGGAAGTCGATGTTGAGACTGCGCTCGTGGGCTTCGTCGACGATGATCACGTCGTAGGCCTCGAGCAGCCGATCGCGGCGGATCTCGGTCAGCAGCAGACCGTCGGTGACCAGCTTGACCAGCGTATCGGGACCGGTCTGGTCGCTGAAGCGAACCGCGTAGCCCACCTCCCCGCCCACCGCCACGCCGAGTTCCTCGGCGATGCGCGCCGCCACGGACCGGGCTGCCAGACGCCGCGGCTGGGTGTGAGCGATGCTGGCGCGCCGACCGAAGCCCGCCTGCAGGCAGATCTTCGGCAGCTGGGTGGTCTTGCCGGATCCGGTTTCCCCGGCCACGACCAGCACCTGATGGCGTTCGAGCAGCCCGGCGATCTCGGTCACGTGGTCGCTGATCGGCAGTTCCGGCGGATAGGCGATCGTCAGCTCACGCGCCCGGCGCCGTTCGAGTTCGGCCGCCGACCGTTCGAGCAGCGCGCCGAAGGCCGCAGTGTCTTTCCCGGCGTCTTTCCGGGCAAGGCGGCGCAGCGCCACCACGTCGCGGGCCATGACCGCGCCGGAATCGAATCGGTCGGACGCTGACTCAGGCGTCGGGATGGGCATTCACCAGAGCGCTCGAGGTGCCTACTTGGAGAGGAAGTTCATTCCTTCTTCGAGACCGCGGATGGTGAGCGGGTACATCTGCCCTTCCACCAGATCCTGGGTCATGCCGACGGAGGTTGAATACTCCCAGGTCTCCTGCGGGGTCGGATTGATCCAGACCAGTTTGTCGTAGAGCTCGGTGAAGCGCTGAATCCAGTGCGCCCCGGGCTCTTCGTTCCAATGCTCGACGCTGCCGCCCGCGTGAGTGATCTCGTAGGGTGCCATGGTGGCGTCACCGACGAACACCACCTTGTAGTCGTGGGCATACTTGTTGAGCACCTCGAGGGTGGGAATGCGCTCGTTCATCCGCCGCCGGTTGTCCTTCCACACCGATTCGTAGATGAAGTTGTGGAAGTAGAAGCTCTCCATGTGCTTGAACTCCGTGCGGGTCGCGGAGAAAAGCTCCTCGCAGACCTTCACGTGGGCGTCCATCGAACCGCCGATGTCGAAGAACAGCAGCACCTTGACCGTGTTCTTGCGTTCCGGCCGCATCCGGATGTCGAGCATGCCGCCGTTGTGAGCCGTGGACTTGATGGTGTTGTCCATGTCGAGCTCTTCGTCCTTGCCGGAACGCGCGAACTTGCGCAGCCGGCGCAGGGCGAGCTTGATGTTGCGGGTGCCGAGCTCCACGGAATCGTCCAGGTTCTTGTACTGGCGCTGGTCCCACACCTTCTTCGCTTTCTTCTTCTTGCCCTGACCCATGCCCCCGGGGCCCTTGCGCCCGGTGCGGTTCGGGTCGTCGCCCTCCTGACCTTCCTCGCCTTCCTTGCCCTTCTGCGCTTCCTGCTTCTCGCGCTCCTCTTTGGCCTGCTGGAACGCCTCGATGAGCTTCTCCAGGCCCCCGAGCGATTTGATCTTCTCGAGCTCCTCCGGGGTCAGCGACTTCTCGAACTCGCGGCGCAGCCACTCGTCGGGAATGAGCGACTCGAGCAGTCCGTGCAGATCCTCCAGGCCCTTGAAGTAGGCAGCGAACGCGCGATCGAACTTGTCGTAGTGCTTCTCGTCCTTGACCAGGCAGGTCCGCGAGAGCAGGTAGAAGTCGTCGATGTTGGCGTACACCAGCCGGTACTGGAGCGCCTGCAGCAGGTCCATGAGTTCGCGGAGCGTCACCGGAACCTTGTACTTGCGCAGGGTCATGAAGAAGTTGATCAGCATGGGCGATTCCCTGGAACGACGTGACTCAGCCGCGGCTGTCGCGACGGTTCATGAAAGCCAGACGCTCGAGCAGGTGCACGTCCTGCTCGTTCTTCACCAGCGCGCCGTAGAGCGGCGGGATCGCCTTGCTCGGATCGCGGTTGGTGAGGATCTCGTCGGGGATGTCGTCCGCCATGAGCAGCTTCAGCCAGTCGATGAGCTCCGAGGTGGACGGCTTCTTCTTCATGCCGGGCACCTTGCGTACGTCGAAGAAGATCTCCATCGCCTCTTTCACCAGGTTCTTCTTCACCTCGGGGAAGTGCACGTCGACGATGGACTGCATGGTCTCCCGATCCGGGAAGTTGATGTAGTGGAAGAAGCAGCGGCGCAGGAAAGCATCCGGGAGTTCCTTCTCGTTGTTCGAGGTGATGATCACCACCGGCCGTTGCTTCGCCTTGATGGTCTCGTGCAGTTCGTAGACGTAGAACTCCATGCGGTCGAGTTCCTGCAGCAGGTCGTTCGGAAACTCGATGTCGGCCTTGTCGATCTCATCGATGAGCAGCACGACCCGCTTGTCTGACTCGAACGCCTCCCACAGCTTGCCTTTCTTGATGTAGTTGCGGATGTCCCTGACGCGCTCGTCACCGAGCTGCGAATCGCGCAGGCGGGACACCGCGTCGTACTCGTAGAGGCCGTTGATGGCTTTGGTGGTCGACTTGATGTGCCACTGAATGAGCTCCAGCCCGAGCTTCTTCGCCACCTCCTCGGCCAGCATGGTCTTGCCGGTGCCGGGCTCGCCCTTGACCAGCAGCGGCCGCTCCAGCTTGACGGCGGCGTCCACCGCCATGCTGAGTTCCTCGGTGGAGATATAGGTGTCGGTACTGTCGAAAATCATGCAATCGTCTCGCAGGTAGTGGACGGGCCCGGCATTCGAGGGACCCGGCGCCGGAATTTGTGGGAGTCCCTCCGTGCGTTCCGAGGCAGAGGGGTCGATGAGTCGTAGCTGGGAGAATCCGCTACTTTAGCGGAGCGCAACGCGGCGGATCAAGCAACGGCAGACGCAGAGGAACTGCCAGCGGCGGCGTCGTTCGCGGCTTCCGGGTCTGCGTGCGCATCGGCCTGCGGATCCGACTCCGGATCCGAAACACCGAGCCTGGCCCGGAGGTTCGCCAGGGTCCCGTCGCGGGAATCTCCGGCGCGCGCCGCGCCGACCAGCCACCACACCGACACGCCCAGCAGCAGGTTGAGCAGCGCCGCTGCAATCGCCAGCCACACGGGCAGCACGGCCTCCAGCCCCTGATCGGCCGGCGGCGCTTCGTCGCGCACCAGCATGTCGCCCGCGGACGGTGGACGCGCGGCGGCCGCCGTCTCGGCCGGGGCTACCGGTGCCGCGTCGGACGCTGTCGCCAGCCCCAGCGGGTCGCGGTCCCAGTCGGCGTCCGCCGGCGCGCCGGGCGGCGTCGCCACGAGCGCCGGCCGACCGTCCAGGCCCAGGTTCACGTACTGCACGGCGGTCACCGGCAGGACCACGCGAATCGGCTGAGTTCGCAATACAAACGGACGCTCGTTCAAATAGTTACCTTGGATATCTAACTCGATTTCGACTACTCCCCGGGCGCCCGGAACGGTCAGCTTCCAGAGCCCGGCGGGCCGTCGCTCGAGAGGAAAAAGGCGCGCTGCACCCGGCGGCCGTTTCACCATCGCCGAGAGCCGCAGCCGGTCGTGGTCGAGTTCCGCCGCCTGCACCCGCGTCCACAGCACCAGTCCGTCCTCCAGCGGACGGATCTCGATGGCGAGCGGATTGCGCAGCGCCAGCGGCAGCGCCAGGGTCTGAGCGAAGGTGGGTCCCCATACCCGGGTCTCCAGCCGGTAGTCGCCCGGGACATGGGGACCGAGCAGGTTCACCCGGAAGCGCCCGTCCTCTTCGCCTTCTACCACCAGCGGAAGCGCCCCGTCCGGCCCGGTGAGGCGCGCCGAGACCTGCAGCAAGTCCAGAAACTCGGGGTCCGCGACCCGGTCCTCGCCGCTGCGCAGCGTCAGATCGAAGCTTCGCAGGCCACCGGGGAACAGCGTGCCCGGCAGATCGGCATAGGCCAGGGACAGATCCCCGTAGGCGAATACCCTGCCATGCCCGCCCGCGCCGGCCCCTTCGAAGCGCCAGACGCCGGGCGCCGGACGCTGCAGGGAGACCATCTCGTAGCCCTCGGCGACGTGCCAGCGCACCCGCGTGCGCGGCGTCGTGCGCTCGAGACGGGCGCCGGTGGGATCCACCAGGGCCACCGGCTGATCGAGTCCGCCACCGAGCCTGAGGACGATGAGCTCGCGAATCCCCGGAGCCACCTGGAAGCTGCCCGCGGCGCTCACCGACAGCGCGGCCGGCGCGGAAACCCAGCCGAGCAGACTCAACAGCCCTTCCGGCAGCTGGAGCGGCGACTCGAGGCGACCGTGATAACCGCCGGTGAGCGACGCCAGCTGGGCGAGCAGCTCGGTGTCGGCGCGGTCCGACAGCGCCAGGGTGTGCACGCGGAAACCGGCCGCCGCCAGCTCCGGCGCCAGCTCGGTCAGCAGCCGCCGGCGCTGCTCCTCGTTGACGCGGGCATCGTCGGCAACGTCGAGGCGACCGTCCGTCAGCACAATCAGGTGCGCCGGGGCGGCGCCGGGCCGGCGATCCCAGCTCGCCTGATCGATCGCGTCGAGCAGATTGGAACGGCGACCGACCGACGCCAGGTCGCTGGTGAGAATCACCGCGTTCTCTTTCCAGAGCCCGTCGCTGGGTCCATGTTTGACCAACATGTTGACGAACTGGCCGTAGGTCCACACACCCGCGCGGCCGTCGTCGGGCAGCATCCTCAGCAGCATGCCGAGGGCCTCGCCGCGCCGGTTGTCGGGATCCGCACGACCCATGCTCGCGGAAACATCGACGATCAGGCGTACGTCGGCCGCCATGGCCGCGGGCGCGTGCAGCCAGGCAACCACGCACAGCAGCAGCAGGCGGCAAAAAACGCGCGGCGCCGGAAGACCTGCCGGAAGACGTGCCGGAAGAAATTGGAGATAGCCGTTCATACTCTCCAAGTGTAGGCAGAATCTGCCCACCCAGGATCGCCCCGGCAGCCCGTGGCGCCGCGGCCTCAGCCCCGGCGTCTGGCGCCGCGTCGGCCGAGGCTGACGGCCAGCAGCGCCACGCCGAGCGCCGCGACGGTACCGGCCGCCAGGATCAGTCCCGCGGTCTGAGGCTGACCGGGCCGCTGGAACAGCCACTCGAAGGCCAGCACCAGAAAGGCCGGTGCCAGGTGGCCGGCATGGCCCGGTACCGGCGCGGGCAGCAGCAGCCAGACCGCGATGAGCAAGGCGGCCGTGCGCTTGCTGCGCGGCAGGTTCGTCCCGCGGAACAGCCGCTGCAGGGCGAACAGGCCGACGGGCACCGTCGCGACGACGATCAACCAGGCCCAGCCGTACGGGGTCATCAGATCTCCACCCATCGGATCACGTGTTCCACCTGCTCCTCCTCGCGCACACGGGACGCGTGCACAACCTTACCGCGCACGGAAATCCCCGCCTCGTGCACGCTGTCGGCGCGGCCACTCACCAATGGGTGCCAGTCCGCCAGGCCGCGCCCCTCGGCGAGCCGCCGGTAGGCGCAGGTCCGCGGCAGCCAGCGCAGGGTGGCGGCGAGATCGGCGTCGAACTCGATGCAGTCCGGGACCAGTTCGTGGCGCAGCGGATAGCGCGTGCAGCGGCAGGCCTCCAGATCGAGCAGATCGCAGACCAGCTCGGTGTAGTGCACCCGGCCGTCGTCCTCGTCCTCGAGCTTGATCATGCAGCAGCGCGCGCAGCCGTCGCACAGCGACTCCCATTCGGCCGCCGTCATCTGCGCCAGGGATTTCTCGTCCCAGAAGCTCATGACCCACTCCAATCTCCGGGCGGCGGCGGCAGCTGCAGGTAGTAGCCTTCGGCCTCGATGCTCGCGAGCACCCGGCCGGCGTCGGCGCGGGCGAGCGAGCGCTCGGCGGTGAGCATCAGCGACAGCGCCTCCACCGGCTTGCCGAAGCGTTCGAGAAGCGCTTCCGGCACCGGGCCCAGGTCATCGCCCGCATCCACGTACAGATACATGTCCGGCTTGCGGCTGCTCCGGTACACGCGCACGTGGCGACCCCGATCAGCGCTCAACGGGCGCGCCCCAGGATCTCGCGGAACGCCTCCCCCACCAGCTCGTCGCGCCAGCCCAGATACGGCTCCGAGAGCTCGCCCGTGGCGGCGAACTCGCGAACACAGGCCTCGACCTCGCGCTTGCGCGCCAGCAGCTCCGGGGCCATGCCGAGCGCTTCGGCCCGCGCCCGGGCCAGATCGCGCAGGTCCCGCACCACGGCGTTGGCCGCGGCGTCCAGTGGCACCTCGGCCGCGGGCGGATGTTCGGTGGTTTCACTGCCGCGGGCATGGGCGTCCAGCAGATCATCCTCGTAGCGCCGCGCCACGCCGCGCGGCAGCACGTCGCGGACCTCGTCGGCGGCCACCCGCTCGAGCTCCGCCAGGTGCAGCAGGTGCTCGTCGCGGACGATCCGGCTGCGCGGCCGGTCCTCGGCCATGGCCTGGCGTTCCCGCCAGGCGGCCAGCGCCTGCAGCCGGGCGCGGACCGGTCCCGGCAGCCGCCAGGCCTTCTTCATGGACAGGTAGTAGCGCTCCGGGTCGCCGAGCTCGAAGCGGCCGCGCCGGTCCATTTCCTCGCGAAACCAGTCGAACCGGCCGCGCTCGAGGAGCGCCTCATGAAGCCCGGCGTGCAGTGGCGGCAGGTACAGCACGTCCTCGGTCGCGTAGCGGACCTGCTCGTCCGACAGCGGTCGGGCGAGCCAGTCGGAGCGGGTCTCGTGCTGCACCAGCTCGATGCCCAGCCGCTCCTCCACCAGCCGGGTGAAGCTGACGCTGTAGTGCGGCGTGAGGAACGCGTTGGCCAGCTGAGTATCGAACAGCCCCACCGGAACCGCGCCGAAATGATGCCGCAGCAGTTCCAGATCTTCGGAGCACGCGTGCATGATCTTGGTCATGCGGCGGTCTTCCAGGATCTCCAGCAACGGGCTGAAATCCGCGATCTCCAGAGGATCGACCAGGAAAATCTCCTCGCCGTCGGACACCTGGTACAGCCCGGGGAGCGGGAAGAACGTGTCCGTGCGCTGAAACTCGGTGTCGATCCCGATGACGCGCCCCCAGCCGGCGACGGCTTCCGCCAGCGCCCGGTCAGAGTCGATCCAGCTAACGGATGCTGCGGCGGCCTTGCAGGGCATGGACCAGGGTCCCTCCGTCGATGTATTCGAGTTCGCCCCCGAGGGGCACGCCGTGAGCAATGCGGGTGACGTTGTCCACCACCCCGGCAAGCAGCTCGCTGATGTAGTGCGCGGTCGCTTCCCCTTCTACGGTGGGGTTGGTGGCGAGAATCACCTCTGCCGGCGCGAGTTCGCGGGCCCTGCGCTCGAGCAGATCCAGGCCCAGCGCCTCCGGGCCGACGCCGTCGATGGGCGACAGATGTCCGTGCAGAACGAAGTAGCGGCCGCGAAAGCCGCCGGCCTGCTCCAGCGCGAGGATGTCCGCAGCGGATTCCACCACGCAGAGCACCGCGTCGTCGCGGCGCGGATCGCTGCACAGACGGCACTGGGGGGTCTCCGAGAGATTACGACAGGTCTCGCACTCGCCGACCTTGTCCAGCGCCTCGACGAGCACCTCGGCCAGGTGGCGGCCGCCGCTGCGATTGCGCTGCAGCAGGTGCAGGACCATGCGCTGGGCGCTCTTCGGCCCGACCCCGGGCAGCACCTGAAAGGCCTCGATCAGGCGGTCGATCAGCGGGCTCGTTCCCATCAGAGGTTGAACGGCATCTTGTCGAGCGGTAGACCCAGACCCGAGGCCATGCCGGCCATCTTCTCCCGGTGCGCGTCCGCGACTTTGCGCACGGCGTCGTTGCAGGCGGCCGCCACCAGATCTTCGAGCACCGCTTTGTCTTCGCCGAGCAGGCTGGGATCGATGTGCACGCGGCGCACTTCGTGGCGTCCGTTCATCGTCACCCGGACCAGACCGGCGCCGCTCTCACCATCGACTTCCGTGGCCGCCATTTCTTCCTGCATGCTCTGCATGCGTTCCTGCATGGCCTGAGCCTGCTTCATCAAGTCGCCGAGACCTTTCATCGGTGAATCCCGTTCCTGGAAAATGCTCAGTGTACTGCGCAACGCCATCCGGCAGGACGCAGCGCATCCGTTTGCCCGCTGCCCCGGCCGCTTACTCGATGGGGCTGACGCCGTCGATGCGGCCACCGAATTCGCTCAGCAGCGTGCGCACGGTGTGATCGGTGGCCAGCGCCTGCTCGGCGGCCTGCTGGCGTTCGTCGCGCAGCCGCTGAAACCGCCGCGCCGGCGTTTCCTTCGCGACGTCGCCGATCTCCACGCGAACCTTCACCGCGAGCGCGGACTCGTGGGCCGCCAGGGCACGCTCGATGGCCGCGACCGGCGCCTCGGACAGCAAGGTATCGTGGGCCCGATCGAGGCGCAGCCGATAGACCCCGTCGGTGCGCTCGAGCAGTTCCGAATGCTCGGCGATCATGCGCGCGACCCCGGACAGGGACAGCGCCGACACCAGTTCGTGCCAGGGCGCCGCGTCCGCCGGCAACTCCGCTTCCTGCGCGGCAGCGGCGGCTGCCGCCGGCGCCGCCGCCGGCACGGCAGAGTCTGCTTGCGCCCCCGGTCCGGCAGCGGCCGGCACGCTGCGGGCCTGGTCCGGGTCCGGGGCAAACGCCAGCATGCGCAGCAGCGTCATCTCCATGCCGCAGCGCGGATCCGGCGCGATCTGCAGGTCGCGATAGCCCATCAGGGCGATCTGGTAGTAGAGCTGGACCACTTCCGGGGCGAACGGCGCCGCATCGTTGGCGCCGAGCGCCTGTTGCACCGCCATGGCGTGAAACGCCGCGATGAGTTCCGCCAGCAGATCTTCGAAGTCCACCGCCCGATCGGCGAGCTCCGCCGTCACATCGAGAATCCGCCGGGCATTCTGACTGGCAATGGCATCGAGCAGCGCGGCGATCTGATCGCGCCCCACCAGTCCGAGCATCTCGGCCACGTCGGTCGCCCGCACGGCGCCCTGGCCGTAGGCGATCGCCTGATCGGTGATCGACAGGGCATCGCGCATGCTGCCGCGGGCGGCGCCGGCAATGGTCGCGAGCGCGGGCACGTCGAACTCTACCGTTTCCTCTTCGAGCGCCCGCGCCAGGTAGTCGGCGATGCGCTCGGCCGAGATGTTCTTCAGCTGGAACTGCAGAACACGGGACAGCACCGTAACCGGGACCTTCTTCGGATCCGTGGTGGCGAGCAGGAACTTGACGTGCTCCGGCGGTTCTTCCAGCGTCTTCAGCAGGGCGTTGAAGCTGGACGCCGACAGCATGTGAACCTCGTCCACCAGATAGACCTTGTAGCGCCCACGGGTCGGCAGGTACTGAGCGTTCTCCAGCAGTTCGCGGGTGTCGTCGACCCGGGTCCGGGAGGCCGCATCCACCTCGATCAGATCGACGAACCGGTTCTCCGCCACTTCGATGCAGATCGAACACTCGCCGCACGGCGTCGACGACACGCCGCGTTCGCAATTCAGGCACTTGGCCAGAACCCGGGCAATGGTGGTCTTGCCGACCCCGCGGGTGCCGGTGAACAGGTAGGCGTGATGCAGCCGGTCATGGTCGAGGGCATGGCGCAGTGCACGCACGACGTGTTCCTGACCCACCAGCGCATCGAACGTGGCGGGCCGCAGCTTGCGGGCCAAAACCTGGTAACTCATCGCCCGGCATTGTAGTAGCTTCGCCTCTGCCGTGTCCCGCCTCCGTCGGCCCGAGCCGTCAGGAGGGTCAGCGGTCCTTACGCCTGCAGGAGATTCCATGAGCTTCAGCGATCCATCCCCCGTCGTCATCGGCCACCGCGGCGCCGCCGGTCTGGTCGCCGAAAACACCCTGCCGAGCTTCCGCCGCGCCTATGCGTGCGGGGTCAATGCCGTGGAGCTGGACGTCTACACCGTGGCCGGCGAGCTGGTGGTGTTTCACGACGAGACCCTGGACCGGACCACGGACGGCACCGGCACCCTGCTCGGCCAGTCGCTGGACAGCCTGCGGCGCCTCGACGCCGGCGGCGGCTGGCCGGTGCCGTTTCTCACCGAGGTGGTCGCCGAGCTGCCGACCGGCGTCGGCTTGAACGTTGAGCTGAAGGGCCCGGAAACCGCGGCGCCCGCCGCCGCGTTCATCGCCCGCCGTCCCGACGTGGACTGGCTGGTGTCGTCGTTCGACCATCGCCAGCTCGCCGATTTCCGGCGCCTGGATCGCCGGACCCGGGTCGCGCCGCTGTTCAACCGCTGGCGCGAAGACGCCTGGAAGGTCGCGGCAGAGCTCGATGCCTGGGCGGTCAATCTGTCCCGGCGTGCGGCGACGACGGAGCGACTGCAGCGGGCCGGCGAACTCGGGTTGCGGGTTTTCGTCTACACGATCAACGACCTCGAAAGCGCCCGGGCGCTGATCGCGAACGGCGCGAGCGGGGTGTTCACCGACCTTCCGGACCGGATCGCAGCGCGGACTCTGACCTGATCGGCCGATCGGCCCCGACCTGCCTAGATCAACCGAGGCGATTCAGTTCCCGGTCGAGTCGATAGCGGTCGTCGGTGACGATCTCCTCGAGAACCGCGACCCGCTCCTTGAGCGCCTCGATTTCGGCCATCGCTTCGTCGCCTGGACCCTGGCGGAGCGTCGCCCGCTTGGTCTTGAGGAAGTTGTTCAATACCCCCGCCAGACAGGATATGGCGACGATGATGACGACCATGGTGAAAACGTCCATACCTTCTCCCTAACGCCTCCCGTCCGGACCGATCGGTCTAGCGGACGGAATCGGCGCCACCATCGATCTTGTTGAGCTCGCGCTGCAGTTCGTATTGCCCCGAGGTCACGTGGGTTTCCATGCGCCGCAGGCGCAGTTCGACCTCGGTGAGATCGGCCTGCACGTTGCGCAGACTGTAGCGGGGCGACAGACGCGGGCCCAGTTCCGGCGCCGGCGAGCGATGATCATGGCGGCCCTGATCGGCCGCGTCGCCGGCCTGGCGGCGGCGTCGGCGCGACGGTTCCTCACCGGCCCTGGGCGGCTTTCCCATGACGAAATACGCGATCCAGTACGCGGGGAAGACGATGGTCGGGAAGAACAGCAGCCCGGTGACGGCGATGCACCGGACCACCCAGGGTTCCACGCTGTAGTAGCGGGCGATTCCGGCGCACACGCCGCCGATCTTCTCCCGCGCCGGGTCGCGATAGAGACGTCGCGGCAGGCCTTCCAGGGAATCCTCACGGTAGCGCCGGCCTGCACCTGCGGAGGCTGCGGAAGCACGGCGTCCATGGCGTCCGATCTCCCGCTCCAGGCGCCGGGTGGTCTCGTCGATGAATGCCGAGGCCCGGTCCGAGACCTGACCGCGCGCGCTGCTGACCAGCTCGTCCACGGCGCGCTCGAGACGCGCCACGGATTCCTGGAAGTCGCCGGAGCGGCCGGCCCCGGGCCGCGTGCCCGCATCGTCATGTCGCTGACTGTCGGCTCTGCCATCACTCATGACGGTACTCCGCGCTCATGCGGTTGCGCCATCCTGGAGTCTCGCTGTCGAGAATCGACTCCAGCGTTTCGATCCGTTCGACCATCCGTTCCGCCTTCGCCGCGAGATTCTCGAGCTCCGCGCGCTCGTCCTCGGACAGCGTGCTCTGCGACCTCTGCTTGCTGCGATAGTGCATGAAGATCCAGATCGGCGCGACGAACACCATGAAGATGATGGTCGGTGCCAGCAAGAATTCCATGACCGTTCCTTAGCCGTTGGCCGACGTATTGCCCTCGCCGTGACCGCCCACCGGTCCGGCCTGCGGCGCCGGCGCCGGAGCCGTGCCGCCAACGCGCGCCTTGAGCGCCTGCAACTCCGCGTCGATGCGTTCGTCCTCTTCGAGTTCCTCGATCTCTTCGGCCAGGGTCTTCTGACCCAGGTCGTAGGACTCGACCTGGCCTTCCAGATCTTCCATCTTGCGCTCGTAGGTCTCGAACCGCTGCATCGCATCGTCGATGCTGTGATCCGCCAGCTTCTGCCGGGCGCCGAGCCGCGACTGGGCGGCCTTGCCGCGCAGTATGATCGCGCTCTGACGCGCTTTGGCGTCCTTGATCTTCGCCTGCAGTGCGGCGATGTCGCCACTCAGCTTGGCCAGCGTATCGTCCAGGATTTGCAGATCCCGGTCGAGCAGCTCGCGGGCTTCGCTTGCCTTGTTGCGTTCCACCAGCGCGCCCTTGGCGAGATCGTCGCGGCCCTTCTGCACCGCCACCTCCGCCTTGCGCTCCCACTCACCGGCTTCCTTGCGCAACCAGTCCTGTCGCCGCATCACTTCCTTGCGGTCGGCAATGGCGCGCGCCGAGGTGCTGCGGACTTCGACCAGCGCCTCTTCCATTTCCTGGATGATCAGCCGGACCATCTTTTCCGGATCTTCCGCCTTGTCGAGAATGGCGTTGATGTTGGAATTGATGATGTCCGTGATTCGCGAAAAGATGCCCATTGTCTTCCTGCCTCCAGTTGGCTCGAGGGTTTTCCTCGGAGGTGCCGTCCCGGGCTTGGGGGTCAGCCCGGGTACGGCGACTGCCCCTTCTTCAATACAGTATCCGTGCCAGCTCTGGCTAGAAACGCTAACCACTTGTTTTAGTTGCGTATTTTAGGGGCCACCCGCTCGGCACACGAGGATTCGCGGTCGACCGATGGCATCGTTCGCCAACTGTTGGCAGAATCCGCCGATGGCCAACGAGCAGGACCGATTGCTGGGCGAGTCCCCGGCCATGTTGAAGACCCTTGAGGAGGTGTCGAAGGTCGCGCCGCTCGACAAGCCCGTGCTGGTCGTCGGCGAGCGCGGGACCGGCAAGGAACTGATCGCCGCGCGCCTGCACTACCTGTCGAACCGCTGGGAAGGCCAGTTCCTCAAACTGAACTGCGCCGCCATCAACGATTCTCTGCTCGAGACCGAACTGTTCGGTCACGAGGCCGGCGCCTTCACCGGGGCCACCAAGACCCACCACGGCCGCTTCGAGCGCGCCAACGGGGGCACCCTGTTCCTCGACGAACTCGCCAACACGTCGATGCGGGTCCAGGAGAAGCTGCTGCGGGTAATCGAGTACGGCGAGTACGAGCGGGTCGGCGGCAGCCGCATGCTGACCTGCGACGTGCGTCTGGTGGCCGCCACGAACGAGGACCTCCCTGCCCGGGCGGAGGCCGGCGAGTTCCGCTTCGATCTGCTGGATCGGCTGGCGTTCGACGTGATCACCCTGCCACCGTTGCGCGAGCGCGAGGAGGACATCCTGCTGCTCGCCGAACACTTTGCCATCACCATGGCCAACGAACTCGAGCGCGAGCTGTTCGCCGGTTTCAGCAGCCGCGCCCAGGCGACCCTGACCGGCTACCGCTGGCCGGGCAACGTGCGCGAACTGAAGAACGTCGTGGAGCGCTGCGTCTACCGCACGCCGGCGGACCAGGAAGTCGACGAGATCGTCTTCGATCCGTTCGAGTCACCCTATCGCCCTACCGCCTCGTCCGCCCGCGCCGCTGCGCGCAGCAACGGGGCCGCGGCCGCCACGACGCCTGCGGGCGCCGCGCCGACGGGCGCGCCGCCACCCGCGGCCGCTGACGATGCCAGCGCAGATCCCACCGCCCTGCCCGTGGACATGAAGCAGACCGTTCAGGACTTCGAGATCGACCTGATCGAGCGGGCCATGGACCAGGCTCGGCACAATCAGCGCAAGGCCGCCGAGCTGCTCGGGCTCACCTACCATCAGCTGCGCGGCTATCTGAAGAAGTTCGATCTGCTGAAAAAGGACTGACGTCCGCGACCATGCCAGCGTCACCTGTTCACACAAATTTGATCCCGTTGAGCTATCATTGCTGCATTGCACCATCCTGGCAAAACTCATGGCGCTCGAAGCATGCCCCCTGCAGTAGCCCCTGCTCAAAGCCGCCCCCGGCCCGCCGTGCGTCCTGGCACCCTGACGGACGGGCAACGCGTGGACCTGGCCTTCATCGGTCCGGCGGATCGCGCCGACCTGCTGCGCGGCTTCGAAGGCCTGTCGTCGCGGTCACGCTACCTGCGCTTCTTTTCCCGGATGCGGATGCTGCCGACGTTCATCGTCGACGGCCTGGTGAACACGGACGGCACAGACCACGTTGCCATCGGTGCCCGACTGATCGACGAGTCCGGTCATGTCGACCCGACCGTCGTCGGGGTCGCCCGGTTTTTCCGCGCCGAATCCGGTGCGACGGTGGCCGAACCGTCGGTGGCGGTGGTGGACACGCTTCAGGGCCGCGGCCTGGGTCGGTTGCTGCTGCGTCGCCTGACCCGCGAAGCGCGGGCTCAGGGCATCACCCACTTCCGAGCCCACGCGCTGGCGGACAACGCCCGCATCCGCAGGATCCTGCGTGCCTCCAACGGTACGATCGTCGAGCACGACGGACCGGTCCTGGTCTACGACGTCGACATCCGCCGGCGCGGGTCGCGGCCGGGCCGCCTGCGGCGGATGCTCGGCGCCATGGTCGGCCACTGATCCGGACGGCTGATCCTGCCGTGGCCCGGGCCCGGTGACCGCCCCGCCGACCAGCCTCGAGGTCAAGCTGTCGACCCTGCTGGCATTTCTCTATCCGCACAGCCCCAACGAGACGCTGGTCGAAGCCGCCTGCGCGGCGTTTTGGCCCGATGACGCGCCGCGCCGGCGCCGGGCCCGTGCGCCGGGCAACAGCCTCTGGTCAGAAGCCGATGCGCTGGTGATCAGCTACGGCGACAGCCTCGTCGACGGCGCCCACAAACCCCTCGACCTGCTCTCGGACTTCCTCGATACCCAGCTGCGCGAAGCGGTCAGCGGCGTGCACATCCTGCCGTACTTTCCGTTCACCTCGGACGACGGGTTCGCCGTCACCGACTACCTTGCGGTGAACAGCGCGCTCGGGGAGTGGAGCGACGTCGAGCGCATAGCCAACGAATTCAAGCTGATGTCCGACCTGGTGCTGAACCACGTCTCCAGCCAGGGAACCTGGTTCAACGCCTACCTTCAGGGCCACGCACCCTATGACCGATTCTTCGTCGAAGCCGATCCCTCCGAGGATCTCAGCAACGTGGTCCGCCCGCGCACTCACCCGCTGCTGCGCCGTGTGGATACCGTCGACGGAGTCCGCCACGTCTGGTGCACGTTCAGCCCCGACCAGGTGGATCTGGACTTCTCCAATCCGGAGGTTCTCCTCGAGTTCCTGCGGATCCTGCGTGCGCACATCGATCACGGCGTGCGCGTCGTACGCCTCGACGCCGTGGCGTTCCTGTGGAAGGAGATCGGCACGTCGTGCATCCACCTCCCTCAGACCCACGCGATCGTGCGGTTGCTGCGTCTGCTGGTGGACTACGCGGCCGAGCCGGTGATTCTGCTCACCGAAACCAACGTCCCGAACAGCGAAAACCTGGCCTACTTCGGCAACCGCAACGAAGCCCACGTCATCTACAACTTTCCGTTGCCGCCGCTCATTCTGCACGCACTGCTTACCGGCACGTCGCGGCATCTCAACGAATGGCAGATGGCGATGCCCCCCGCCCAGCTCGGCTGCACCTACCTGAATTTCACCGCCTCCCACGACGGCATCGGCCTGCGACCGGCCGAAGGCCTGCTCGACGACGACGAAATCGCTGCCGTGATCGACGCGGTACGCGGTTTCGGCGCTCTGCTGAGCATGCGCGCGGTGCCGGATGGGGGTGAGCGCGCCTACGAGCTGAACACCACCTACTTCGACGCCCTGGCGGGAACGCTCGACGGCCCCGACGAGTGGCAGCTCGCGCGGTTCCTGTGCAGTCAGACCATCGTCATGGCGCTCGAGGGTATTCCTGCCTTTTACATTCATGCCCTGCTCGCCACCGGCAACGACTACGCCGCAGCGGCCAGGACCGGCGCCAACCGCGCCATCAACCGTCACCGCTGGAACTACGCCGACCTGCTCGCCGCGCTCGGTGACGGCGATTCGATCCACGCCCGGGTGCTTTCCGCATTGCGAGCCCGCCTGGTCATCCGCCGACGTCAGAAGGCGTTCCACCCCAACGCTACCCAGTTCACTCTGCAGCTCGGCAGCGCCATCTTCGGCTTCTGGCGCCAGAGTCTCGACCGCGATCAGTCGATCTTCGCGCTGCACAACGTCAGCCGCCACGCCATCGCTCTGCCGGTGGTTTCGATCAATCTGATCGGCGGCGAGGACTGGGTCGACCTGCTGTCGGGTGAATCCATCGACGCCAGCCGCGGCAGCATCACATTCGCCCCCTACCAGTGCCGATGGCTCAGCAACCGCCGATGACCTTCACGGCGCGTTGACCCAACGCCCGTTACTTTGACGTCCTACCTCAACTTCGTCATTCGGAATCCGACATGCAGAGCACGGCGACAATCCACAGCACCAATTGCAGTAGCTACGTGGTGACCCTCAACGACGCGTCGCCTACCGAGGCCTGGCGCTGCAGCAGTCTGCAGCAGGCCTACGACCTGCTGCGCCGCAACCGTGTGCGTCATGCCGTGCTGGCACAGCGGATTCCCTTCGACGAGGTGCTCGGTACCCACATGCAGGACGACGTCAGCTACATGCCGGTTGTGATCCCGCCGGCCTGAGCGTACCTGTGGCGCGGCCGTCTCGGTGACGGCGAGCCGCGAAGCTGATCTAATCGTCGACTCATCGCATCCCGGGGAGAGAATCAGAATGAACGTCAACCGACAGTGGGTGCTGGCCAAACGCCCGCACGGCATGGTGACCGGCGACAACTTCGAGTACCGCGAGACGGCGATTCCCGAGCCCGCCGACGGCGAACTGCTGCTGCGCAACCTGTACCTGTCCTTCGACCCGACCCAGCGCGGCTGGATGGAAGACCGCGAAAGCTACCTGCCGCCGGTGCAGATCGGCGAGGTCATGCGCGCCGGCTCCGTCGCCCAGGTGGTGGAATCGCGCCACCCCGACTTCGCCAAGGGTGACCTGGTGCAGACGACGGGCGGCTGGCAGGACTTCCTGGTGGCCAGTCCGGCAGGCGGCATGATGGGCGTGACCAAGCTGCCCCCGGGGGTGCCGCCCAACCTGGCGCTGAGCCTGTTCGGCGTGACCGGACTGACCGCGTACTGGGGACTGCTCGACCTCGGTCAACCCCAGGCCGGCGAAACCGTGCTGGTGTCCGGCGCCGCCGGCGCCACCGGATCCGTGGCAGGGCAGATCGCCCGGATAAAAGGCTGTCGCGTGGTCGGCATCGCCGGCGGGCCGGAGAAGTGCAAATGGCTCAAGGAGGTCGCCCGCTTCGACGACGCCATCGACTACAAGCACGAGGACGTCGACGCACGCATCGGTGAGCTCTGCCCGAACAAGGTGGATGTGTTTTTCGACAACGTCGGAGGCGACATCCTCGAAGCAGCGCTGAATCACATCAACATGCGCGCGCGAGTCGTGCTGTGCGGCGGCATCTCCGGCTACAACGCCACCGAGCCGCAGCCGGGCCCGACCAATCTGATGAACCTGGTGATCATGCGCGCGCGTATGGAGGGCTTCATCGTGATCGACTACCTGGCCCGCTCCGGCCAAGCGGTCACGGACCTGCTGGGCTGGCTGGAGAGCGGCGAGCTCGCCCACCAGGAAGACGTGCAGGAGGGCTTCGAAAACATTCCGGATACGCTGAATCGCCTGTTCACCGGCAAGAACGTCGGCAAGCAGCTGCTGCGCATCGCCGAGCCTGCCTGACACGGCGACGAGCGCGACAGCCGCCGCCATGGCCGATCACGACATTCGCCATGCGCCCGCCGCCGGGCGCAACGGCGGGCCGATCCTCGACGTGCTGCGGCGCACGCTGCCGGCTCGAGGTGACGTTCTGGAGATTGCCAGCGGTACGGGCCAGCACGTCGAGCTTTTCGCCGCCGCGTTGCCCATGCTGCGCTGGCAGCCATCGGACCCGGACCCGGTTCAGCGGGCATCCATCAACGCCCGCGTCGCGGCGGCCGATCTCGGCAATGTCGCTGCGCCGCTCGACCTGAACGTCCTCGACCCGTGGCCGCCCCTGCGCGTGCATGCCGTGATCGTCGCCAATCTGCTTCATGTGGCGCCTGCCGAGGCGTTGCCCGCCCTGTGCGAGGGCGCGGCCGCCGCACTGCAACCCGGCGGGATTCTGCACGTCTACGGCCCCTTCCGCCGCGGCGGCGCCTACACCTCGGACGGCAACCGGCGCTTCGACAGCGCCCTGCGGACCGAAAACCCGTGCTGGGGCCTGCGCGACGCGGAATCGCTGCTCGCCTGCGCCGCGGAGCACGGTCTGGATGAAGCAGAGATCATCGACATGCCCGCCAACAACCTGTCCATCGTCTGCCGCAGGAGCCACCGGCCATGAACACAGACAAGACCCTCAGTGCGCCGACCGGAAACTGGCAGAGCATGCTCCGGGAAGCCACCGGGCTCCTCGGCCTGCCCATGCTGGCGCTGTCGGCCGCCAGTCTGCGCGACGAGCCCGCCGGCGACGGCTCGACCGTGGTGGTGCTGCCCGGCTTCGGCGGCGACGACCTGTCGACCTGGCCGCTGCGCGCGTTCCTGCGTTCCCTCGGTTACCGCGTGCGCGGCTGGGGACTGGGGTCCAACCGGGCCACAGTGCCGGAATCCATCGATGTCATCGGCACGCTGGTTGAGCGCCATCTGGAGGAGTCGGACGCGCCCCTGTCGCTGGTCGGCTGGAGCCTCGGCGGCTACATCGCCCGCGAGGTGGCCCGCGACAAACCCCACGGCGTGCGCCGGGTGATCACCCTCGGCAGCCCCGTCATCGGCGGTCCCAAGTACACGTCCGTCGCCGTCCTGGCGCCTCTGCAGGGCTGGAATCTGGACGAGATCGAAGTCGAGGTCGAGCGCCGCAAGGGCGTGCCACTGCGGGTGCCCACCACGGCCATCTTCAGTCGCCGCGATGGCATCGTCGCCTGGCGTGCCTGCATCGACCCGGAGGGCGATGCGCCCGTCGAGCACGTCGAAGTGAATTCGAGCCACATCGGCCTCGGCTTCGACGCTCACGTGTACCGGCTGGTTGCCCGCCGTCTGGCGCGGCGCGATCGGAACGACCCCTGATCGCGGGGACTACCGCACTGGCACTTCCCCGCTGGTGGCTACGAAAATGACGAGCCGCGTCACCGTCCGGTCTCAGGCAGCCGGATTGCGGATCACCAGCAGCCGGAGTTCCGTCAGGTCCTCGATGGCATAGCGCACGCCCTCTCGACCCAGCCCACTGTCTTTGACCCCGCCGTAGGGCATGTTGTCGACGCGCCACGACGGCACGTCGCCGATGATCACGCCGCCAACGTGCAGCGTGTCCCACGCTTTCTGCGCCTTGTAGAGGTCGCGCGTGAAGATGCCGGCCTGCAGCCCGAAATCGCTGTCGTTGACGCGAGTCAACGCCTCGTCGAAGTCCGAGAACGGCTCGACGATCGCCAGCGGGCCGAACGCCTCCTGGCCGTAGGCTGAGCACTGCCGGGGTACGTTTTCGAGAACCGTTGCTTCGAGCATCGCGCCATCGCGCTTGCCGCCACAAAGCAGGCTCGCACCAGCCTCCAGCGCCTCGTTGATCCAGGACTCGAGCCGAATGGCTTCGCGTTCATCGATCATGGGCCCGATGAAGGTGGTTTCCTCGCGCGGATCGCCCATGGGCAACGCGGTCACCTTGGCGATGAAGCGTTCCCGGAACTCCTCATACAGGGATTCGTGCACCAGGATACGCTGCACGCTGATGCAGCTCTGGCCCGACTGATAGAAGGCACCGAACACGATGCGGTCTATGGCATCGCTCAGGTCGGCGTCGGCGTCCACCACGCAGGCGGCGTTGCCGCCGAGTTCCAGCACCACGGGTTTCTTGCCGGCCCGTGCCTTCAGGTCCCAGCCGACCGCGGGCGAGCCCGTGAAGCTGAGCAGCTTGAGACGATCGTCGGTCGTGAACAGGTCAGCGCCATCCCGACTGCACGGCAGGATGGAAAACGCGCCTCGAGGCAGATCCGTCTCCGCGAGCACCTCGCCGATCAGGATGGCTCCGATGGGCGTGCGGCTGGCGGGCTTGAGCACGAACGGGCAGCCTGCCGCGATAGCGGGTGCGATCTTGTGGGCGGCGAGGTTCAGGGGGAAGTTGAAAGGCGAGATGAAGGAGCACGCGCCGATCGGCACCCGTCTCGTGAACCCCCGATAACCGCGGGCGCGCGGCGAGATCTCCAGATTCAGGGTCTCACCGTTGATGCGAACGGCTTCCTCGGCGGCCACGCGGAACGTGTCGATGAGGCGGGTCACCTCGCCGCGCGCGTCCTTGATCGGCTTGCCGGCTTCGATGCACAGCGCCATCGACAGCTCTTCGTGGCGGGCACCGAAGCGCTCGACGCAGTGCATCAGCACTTCCTGGCGCGCATAGGGCGGCAGATCGCCCATCGCCTGTTCCGCCTGCCGGGCTGCCCCGATTGCCTCGTCGATGGCAGTCGCATCGGCCATCGCCACCCGTGTCGCCACGTCGCCGCTGTACTTGTCGGTCACGACCAGGTCGGTATTGGGCGACCGCGGCTGGTTCGCCAGGTAGTAGGGATAGGATTCTCTCAACACACCATGTCCTCCGCAGTCACGTTCAGAGACTCTGACTGAGTTCCTTGATTTCCCGATTGAGGATACGGTCGTTGTCGGAGTAGTCGACCGGCAGATCGATCAGGTGGACGCCGCCAGCCTTGTGACAGCGCTCCAGCAGAGGGGCGAATTCCGCCGCAGCGCTCACCCTGTGACCGGAGGCCCCGTAGCTCTCGGCATACTTGACGAAATCCGGATTGCCGTAGTCGAGGCCCCACTCGACGAACCCCATGTTGGCCTGCTTCCATTTGATCATGCCGTAGGCATCGTCGCGCAGTACCACCACGACGAGGTTCATTCCCAGGCGCACGGCGGTTTCCAGCTCCTGGGAGTTCATCATGAACCCGCCGTCGCCGCAGATCGCGGTGACGCACCGGTCCGGATAGACCAGGTGCGCCGCCATGGCGCTGGGCAATCCGGCGCCCATGGTGGCCAGCGCGTTGTCGAGGAGCACCGTGTTCGGCTGCCGCGCCCGGTAGTTGCGCGCAAACCAGATCTTGTAGACCCCGTTGTCCAGGGCAATGATGCCGTCGTCTGGCACGACGCTGCGTACATCGGCCACCAGCCGCTGCGGCTGCATGGGAAAACGTTCGTCATCGTGGCCGGCCAGCATGTGGGCGGAAAGCCGCTCCTGCACCTTGCGGAAATGATCGAAGTCCCAGTGCCCCTGCGCAACCAGGCCCTGCTTGATGCGCCAGATGCTGTTGGCGATGTCGCCGACCACCTCGATCTGGGGAAAGTACACGGGATCGACGGCGGCGGAGCTGAAATTGACGTGGATCACCCGCAGCGCGTCGCCGCGCATGAAGAACGGCGGCTTCTCGACGACGTCATGACCGACGTTGATGATCAGGTCCGATCCGGCGATGGCCCGATGCAGGAAATCATGGTCCGACAGCGCCGCGTTGCCGATGAACAGCTCGTGGTTCTCGTCCACCACGCCCTTGCCCATCTGCGTGGTGATGAACGGGATCTGCACCTCGTCGACGAACTGACGCAACATCTTCGAGGTGAGCTTGCGATTGGCGCCCGCGCCGATCAGCAGCAACGGATGCCGCGACTCCGCAATCGCCGCGACCGCACGGGAAATCGCCTTGTCCTCGGCGATCGGCCGCCGGTCCAGGCTCGCCGGTGTCAGCGGCGCGTCGGTTTCCTCGTCAGCGATGTCTTCCGGCAGCTCGAGGTGAGTTGCCCCCGGCCGCTCCTCCTCGGCGCGGCGAAACGCTTCCCGTACCCGGGTAGGGATGTTGTCGCTGCTGACGATCTGATGCGTGAACTTGGTGATGGGCCGCATCATGTCCACGACGTCGATGATCTGGAACTGGCCCTGCTTGCTGGCCTTGACCGGCTTCTGCCCGGTGATCATCACCATGGGCATTGCGCCGAGCTGAGCATACGCCGCCGCCGTGACCAGATTGGTAGCGCCCGGCCCGAGCGTAGCCATGCATACGCCCGCCTTGCCGGTGAGGCGCCCGTAGGTGGCCGCCATGAAACCTGCGCCCTGCTCGTGCCGGGTCAGCACCAGACGGATCGACGACGTTCGAAGAGATTCCAGAAGGTCGAGGTTCTCTTCCCCTGGTATGGCGAAGACGTACTCCACGCCCTCGGCTTCCAGAGCCCTGACAAACAGATCAGACGCTTTCATCGCGCCGCCCCTCCCGCAGCAAAATTCGATGGTAGAGCGAATCGAGCACGAGCGGAACCGACTAGGCAGAAAAGAGTGTCATGGGCTCCAACCAGACGTGACCGGGACAGAGCCCGTAGCGGGCCGCAGCGTGCACGCCAGGCGGGAGCCCGGGATCCCGGATGCAGCCCGCGGGCTAGCCCATTCCGGACAGCTGCCGGAGTTCGTCGTCGTCCTCGTCGTCGTCGTCGTCGATGACTTCGAGTTCGAGATTGGAGAACAGGTCCTTGCGGACCTCGGGGGCCGCGCTCGCCGGGCTTTCCGGGCTCTGCTCCGGCGACGCTGCCGGCCCGGGGGTTTCCGACTCGCTCAATTTGATCCGTAGCCGCAGGTTGTTGGCCGAGTCGGCGTTGGCCAGCGCGTCGTCCAAAGAGATCCGGCCGTCGGAGTAAAGCCGGAACAGTGCCGAGTCGAAGGTCTGCATCCCCAGGTTCTCGGATTTCTCCATGATCCCCTTGATCTCCTCCAGACGGCTCTTGAGGATCATCTCGGCGATCGTCTTGGTACCCAGCAGGACCTCGACGGCGGCACAGCGCTTGCCGTCCACGGTCGGGATCAGCCGCTGGCTGACGATGGCCCGCATGTTCTGCGCCAGCGCCAGCAGCAGCTGCGGCCGGCGCTCCTCGGGGAACAGGTTGATGATTCGCTCCAGCGCCTGGTTGGCGTTGTTCGCATGCAGCGTGGAGATCGCCAGGTGTCCCGTCTCGGCGAACTGCAGCGCGTGTTCCATGGTCTCCCGATCGCGGATCTCGCCGATCAGGATGACGTCGGGCGCCTGCCGCAGAGTGTTCTTCAGAGCGTTGTGGAAACTGCGAGTGTCCACGCCCACTTCGCGCTGATTGATCAGGCTTTTCTTGTGCCGGTGGACGAACTCCACCGGATCTTCGATGGTGATGATGTGGCCGCCGCTGGTGGCGTTGCGGTGATCGATGAGGGCCGCGAGCGACGTGGACTTGCCCGAACCGGTGCCGCCGACGAACAGCATCAGGCCGCGTTTTACCATCACCATGTCCTTGAGGATGTCCGGCAGACCCAGATCCTCGAACTTCGGGATGTCGGTGTTGATGTTGCGCGCGACGATACTCACCTCGTTGCGCTGCTGGAAGATGTTGATGCGGAACCGGCCTACCCCGGCAATCGACACCGCCAGATTCATCTCCAGCTCGTGGCTGAAGGCCTCGCGCTGCTCCTCGTCCATGAGTTCCTGGGCGATCGCGTCGATTTCGCCCGGCCGGTACGGGGTCTTGTTCAGCGGTTTCAGTAATCCCTGGAATTTGCCGCAGGGCGGCGCCCCCGTGCTCAGATACAGATCGGAACCGTCGTTCCTGGAAAGCAGAGCGAGATACTGGTCGATGGGCGTCGCCACGGGGCTGTCTCCTGGTCAGAAGCGTGTCCTGCTGGCGAGTATATGGACCACAGAAGTCCGCAACTGCGCGACAGTGCACAGCCCGGCGGTTCGCGCTTCGCCACGGATGCGAGACCCTCAGCACCCGCGGCTCGAACCAGGGGCTCAGGGCGCTCTGTCCACCGCGAGCAGAGACAGCGTCATCCTGGACAGCTGCCAGCCAATGCCAGGCGTGTGCACCGCTTGGGCCCGGTAGGTTCCAATGATCCGGGCAATGGCGCCTCCAGGCGCGACCTGGGTCGCCGTCAGATAGCTCGTCATCGTCGCTCTGCCGCCGGCGCCCCGCGGATCGGGCAACTCGACGACCTCCACGACCAGGCTGCCGATCAGGTGCTGGCTGCCCTGCAGGGCAGCCTGGCTGACCTCGACGAAAGCGAGCCAGGCGTCCGGACCGACGACGTGTTTCTGATCCTGCAGGCCGATCTCCGCCCGTTCTGTGAAGAGGCGGCGGTAGACGGCCCGGGTGCGGCTCGAATCGGTGTTCTCCCGGGTGATCAGATCGGTCGCCTGCCCGTAGCGAACCTGCAGCCGCGCGATTTCCTGTTCGGCCAGAGCCTGGCGGACAGCCGCATCGTCCGCCGACGGCGCGCCGACGGCGCAGCCCGGAACGGCGCAGGCGGCCAGCAGCAGCGCGGCCGGCAGCACCAGTCTGGCGATCGAACCCCAGCGCACATCGAGCATCAGTCAGACTCCTTCGGACCCAGCACCACGAGCGCATTGCCGGGCATGTGATTGTTGAACCCGTAGCCCGCATTCACGTAGATGAGTCCCCGGGCGATGAGCACTCCGCCGCCGCTGAAAGCACCTCCGATGGCCGTGGCGCCGGACACCGTGGGGTACGGCCCGAGCATATTCCGCTGCCAGAGCAACTCGCCGGTATCCCTCGTGTAGATGCGCAGCCGACCGTCGAGAAATCCGGCAACGACGGCGCCGGGAATCGCCGCGATGGCCTGCGAAACGCCGGACGAGCAGCGCGGCAGGTCAGCGCAGACGTCGTCGGCCGCGGCGGACCAGAGGCGCTCGCCGGTGCGCGCGTTCAGCGCGTGCACTCCCGGAGCGGGCGATCGTCCGCTGTCGTAGCGCACCTCGTCACCGCCAAACGCCAGGTCGTTGATCGGCACGTAGACCGTCTCACCCTCTGCGGCAATGCCGAAGTGCACGCCGCCCTGCACGCCGCCGCGGCCGATGCGGGTCTTCCAGACGGTCTCGCCGGTCTCGGGATTCAGCCCGACGACGCCCCCGGATTTCTGGCCAGCCACCAGCATATCGGTCCCGTCTTCGAGGTCGATCAGAATCGGGTGCGAACCGAAATCGTAATCCGGCCCGTTTTCCTCCGGGCAGTTGGGGCCGCCGATGGCAGGAAAGCACGCGACGTTCCAGGCATCGCGGCTGGTCTGCTGCGCGACCCACAGCTTGCGCCCGGTCGCCAGGTCGAAGGCCATGATCGCGTCCGAGTTGCCGTCGGCGGGAGACGAGTAGTTTTCGCCGGTCCCGACGTAGAGCCGCTGGCGGCGCTCGTCGATAGTGGGTGCCGACCAGATGGGCGCCCCGGATGGGGCCATGGTGGTGGTGCCCACCGAGGTCTTTGCCACCGGCTCCGCGGGGTCGTCGATGGTGTAGGCCTTCCAGACCGTCGTGCCGGTGCCGGCATCCACCGCCAGCACAGAGCCGCGAAACGTGCAGCACGCATAGCCCGGATCGGCAGCTGCGACCACTTCCAGCGAGGACACGGGGATGTACAGGCGCCCACGGAAGTAGGCAGGCGTGCCGGTCAGGGTCGCATCGCGGTGCTCGTCGGCTGCGATGCGCCAGCGCAGCTCGCCGGTTTTCGCCTCGACTGCGTAGACGTTGGCCAGCAGGTCACCGAAGAAGACGAGCGGCTCCACCTCGGCCTGGTCGGCGGTCCAGGGCGTGATGGTAATGCCCGTGCGGACTTCCGCCGCGGCACGGAACCGCCAGCGCAGGCAGCCGGTCTCGGCGCCCAGCGCCCAGACCGTGCCGTCCTGACTGCCCACATAGATGGTCCCGCCGCCGTAGACCGGCTGGGAGCGGGCTTGAATCGCGTTGGGATAGGCAAACGCCCACTTGACCTCGAGATCGGCGACGTTCGCCGCGCTCAGTCCGCCAGTCTCCACCGGCTGGAATCGGGTGTTGCGAACGTCCACGCCCCAGCCTCGCGACACGGGAACCAGGCTTGGGTCGAAAGCGTCCTCGGCAGCGCACGCGGGGGGCAGCGACGGTTCGGTCACATCGCTCAAACGGCGGCCGGTGACGTATTCGGCAATGGCCATGCGACCGCTCGGGTCAATGGCCGAGGCCTGCGCCCGCATCCGGCCGTCGGTCATCGCACGGAGCACGCTGTCGGGCGTCAGGCCGCGCAGCAGGACCCGGCTCGGCGCCTTGTAGAACGCCTCGTCGTGACACTGGGCACAGTGGGTCTGATAGAGCGCCGCGCCGACGTCGCTGACCGGCTCCGCAGAAGCCATCGACGGATCCGCGGCTGCCGCCGCCTGCCCGCCGGCCGACAGCAGCATCGCCAGAACGCTGCGCAGCAGCACGGGCCCTGGCAGGTGTGGAATTCCCTTACTCATCCGCGCCACCCGCCTCAAGTCTCCGGCGGCATCTTGATCTCCAGAGGGGGACATCCCTCCGGCTGCGGTTGCGGTTCACGCCTGGCAATCGGGCCGACCAGCTCCAGGAAGATCCCGTCGGGATCCAGCAGGTGGACGATGCCGCTCTCATCCTCACCGGTGCCCGAACAGCACGGTGCCACTTCGGACAGGAAGGTCATTCCCCGTGCCTTCAGGATCGCGACGGCACGATCGAGATCCGGGACGATCAGCGCAATTCGATTGATGCCGATGTGGTTGATCGGTGGCGGGTACGCCGGTTCCGGGTCGAACGGCGCCAGCCACTGCACGAGCCGCAGCACATGCCTGTCTCCGCGCGCGATGGCGATGTCGGCGCCCCTGATGCGCAGCGGCACGTCGAGCCCGTAGGCCCGAGCTTCCTCAAGCGTGCCGGTTTCCGGGAGCGGTCTGGTCTCGGTGTACCCGAGCGACCGGTAGAACGCGAGTGACGTCTCGAAATCGCTGACGTTGACGCCGATGTAAGGCATGGCGATGAGATGCATGTCGGCGTCCGGATCGCCGTGGGGCGGCGCGGTTTCCATCAGCTTGTAGAGCACCCCGTCCGGATCGCGGAAGAACACGAAGCGGTTCCCCGGGATGCCGTAGGGCGCTGACAGGAACTCGACGCCCAGCGTCTCGAGATAGGCCACGTCGCTGGACAGATCCGTGGTCAGCAACGCCGCGTACGCCATGCCCAGATGGTTCGGCAGCCGGTAGGGCCGATCGTCGTTGAAGGGCGTCCGGAACTGAAGCAGGTCGATGTTGGCGCCGTTGACGCTCGACGGCAGCGAGATCACCTCGCCCTTGGCCAGCTCGTACTGACACAGATCGAACATGCCGAGAGCGCGCGCCATCTGATGGGTGTTGGTCAGCGGGAATCCACCCATGCCCTGCGTGTAGCCGAGCTTGCGGTAGAAGTCCCGCGCCCGATCAAAGTCCACGGTGTGGGTTGCGAAGTGAAAGCGCGCGGCAATGCCGATGTCGTCGTCATCGTCCAGGTCCACGGCGGGGGCCAGGTCCGCGAGCGACAGAGGCGGGTCCGCCGGCGCGGCGAAGCACAGCATCGGCGTCCACAGCAGGATCAGTAGGGCCGTCAGCTTCATGTCATCCCCTCTACGCTTTCGAGAAAACGGCGCCGTCGCGTCCGGACAGCTCCCGTCGAATCATCGACTGGTAGTTTGCGGGAGTTTCGTCGCGCCGCCACTAGCAGATTTGTGACTCTTGCAGGAAATCCTCGCGAGACGGCGGCAACGGCCGAACCGGGTTTTACGCGGGTTTTACCGGAGCGCTGACTGCTCGTTGAGCAGTTGCTATAGGCTGTGCACGGGTCGCCGAATCGGGCGAAGAGGAATCCGGGGAGCGGATTGGCAACTGGGTATATGGGAATGACCCGAGGCAGGAAAGGAGAGAGAGGGATTATTGCCAGAGAGGGATTATTGCCAGAGAGGGATTGATTCGGGGCCGGGGACGGCCCCTCACCCCTTCGGGGCGCCGCCGCTATGCGGCAACGTCCAAACCCGCTCTGCGGGTTTGTCGAACCGCAGGGCCCTGCATCGCCAGCTCTGTCCGCCAACAAAAAAGGGGCCCGTTGGGCCCCATACTTGTTGGCGGAGAGAGAGGGATTCGAACCCTCGATGGGCTATTAACCCATACTCCCTTAGCAGGGGAGCGCCTTCAGCCACTCGGCCATCTCTCCGAAGTCCCGCATTGTACCCACGTCCCCGGTCCGGGGCCAGAAACTACGCGGGCAGCGTACGGGGTGCGTTGGCTGACGCCAAGGTCCATGCAATCATCAACTTACGGCAGGCGGTAGCGCCGTAGCCATCCATAAGGAGAACAGAAACGTGCTAAAGGAATTTCGTGATTTTGCCATGCGGGGCAACGTGGTCGACCTGGCGGTCGGCTTCATTCTGGGGGGTGCTTTCTCGACCATCGTGAAATCCCTGGTCAACGACATCCTCATGCCGCCCCTGGGCCTGGTGCTGGGCGGGGTGGACTTCCAGAACCTGTTCGTCAGTCTTGGCGGCGGGGACTACGCGTCTCTGGCCGAGGCCCAGGCTGCCGGCGCCGCAACCATCAACTACGGCCTGTTCATCAACAACGTCATCGCCTTCCTGATACTGGCCCTGGCGCTGTTCTTTGTGATCAAAGGCATGAATTCGGTCAAGAAGCAGAAGGAAGAGGCGCCGGCCGAGCCGCCGCCGAAGCCGCGTCAGGAGGAACTGCTGGAGGAGATCCGCGACGCGCTGAAGGCGTCCTGACCCCTCGCCGCCTCAATCCTGGGCGATGGCCCTGACATCGCCCAGCTCGAACTCGTCGTGAATGCAACGCACGGCGAGTTCCAGATAGCGTTCCGCCACCACCACCGAGATCTTGATCTCCGACGTCGAGATCATCTGGATATTGATGTTCTCCGCCGCCAGCGCGTCGAACATGCGCGTCGCGACGCCGGCATGGGAACGCATCCCCACCCCGACCACCGAGACCTTGGCGATGCGGTTGTCGCCGGACAGAGAGCGCGCACCGATCTCCTGTTGCAGCGGCCGCAGCAGTTCGAGGGCGCGTTCGTAATCGTCGCGCTTCACCGTGAAGGTGAAATCGGTGAGTCCGTCGGCACCCGTGTTCTGCACGATCATGTCCACCTCGATGGGCGCGCGCCCCACCGGGCCGAGAATGCGCGACGCGATGCCGGGGATGTCCGGCACTCCGGATATGGTGATCTTGGCCTCGTCCCGGGAATAGGCGATGCCTGACACGATGGGCTGTTCCATCTCGCTGCTCTCCGTGGTGATCAGGGTGCCCGGCCCTTCTTCGAACGAGGACAGCACCCGCAGAGGAATCTGAAACTTGCCGGCGAACTCCACCGAGCGCGGATGCAGCACCTTGGAACCGAGACTGGCGAGTTCCAGCATCTCCTCGAAGGTCACCTGATCCATGCGCCGGGCGTTCTCGACGATCCGCGGGTCAGCGGTGTAGACGCCGTCCACGTCGGTACAGATCTCGCATTCGTACGCCTTCAGCGCCGCGGCGATCGCCACGGCCGTCGTGTCGGAACCGCCCCGCCCCAGCGTGGTGAGATTGCCGTCACCGTCCACCCCCTGAAATCCGGCCACCACCGGAACGATGCCTGCGGCCAGGTCTCGCTCCAGACGTTCGGTGTCGATGCCGCTGATGCGCGCCCGGCCGAAGCTCGAGTCGGTGTGAATCGCTACCTGATCGGCCAGATAGGACTTGCCTGGCTGGCCGCGGTCCGACAACGCCATGGCCAGCAGGGCGATGGTGACCTGCTCGCCGGCGGCCGTGAGCACGTCCATCTCCCGGGCCAGGGGCCGCGCCGAAACGTTGCGGCCGAGTTCCACCAGACGGTTGGTCTCCCCGCTCATGGCCGAGACCACCACCACCACCTGATGGCCGCGTTCACGATAGCCGATCACCCGCGCCGCGACCGCATGGATGCGCTCCACGCTGCCGACACTGGTACCACCGTATTTCTGCACGATGAGCGCCATGGACGGTTCAGCCCACGCGCTCGGCGACCCAGCCCTGCACCTTGGCAAGCGCCGGGCCGAGCGCATCCGGATTGTCGCCACCGCCGGCGCGGGCCATGTCCGGACGGCCCCCGCCCTTCGCGCCGACGTCGGGGCCGACCAGCGAGATCAGCTCCGGAGCCGCCATGCGGTCGGTGAGATCCTTGCTCACCCCGGCGATCAGATTGACCCGGCCGTCGGAGACGTTGCCGAGCACGATCACCGCCGAGCCGAGCTTCGACTTCAGCATGTCGAGCGTCTGCAGCAGCGACTTCGGATCGCCTTCCACGGGCGCCGCCAGCACCTTCACACCGCCAACGTCCACGGCGAGACCGGCAAGATCCGTGCCCTGGGACGACGCCAGCTGTTGCTGCAGGCGCTCGACCTCTCTGACGAGCCGGCGGTTTTCCTCGACGACGGCGGCGACCCGGTCGGCCACCTCACCACGCGATGCTCGGACGAGCGCACCGACGGACTCGACGATCCGGTCGGTGGCGTCGATCCAGGCCAACGCCCCGGGGCCGGTGACCGCTTCGATTCGCCGAACACCGGCTGCGACCCCTGCCTCACCGACGATCCGGAACACGCCGATGTCGCCGGTTCGGGTGACGTGGGTGCCACCGCAGAGTTCGATGGAGAAGCCGCCGCCCATGCTCAGCACGCGCACCTCGTCGCCGTACTTCTCTCCGAACAGCGCCATGGCGCCGCGCTTGATGGCGTCGTCGTAGGAGAGATGCTCGATGCCGACCGGGCTGTTGGCCTGAATCTGCTCGTTGACCCGGGCTTGCACCGCGGCGATCTCCGCGTCGGTCATCGGCTGCGGATGGGAGAAATCGAAGCGCAGCCGGTCCGGCGCGACCAGCGAACCCTTCTGCTGCACGTGGCTGCCGAGCACGCCGCGCAACGCGGCGTGCATCAGGTGCGTGGCCGAATGGTTGAGCATGATGCGGCGACGGCGCTCGGTGTCGACGCTGGCGTGCAACGGGCTGCCGCTGGCGATCGAACCGGATTCCACCACACCGATGTGCAGATGCTGATCGCCGCTGGCCTGGGTGTCGTCCACGCGGAAGCGCACGGCGTCACCGGCGAGCAGGCCGCTGTCGCCGACCTGACCGCCGGATTCGGCGTAGAACGGTGTGCGATCGAGCACCACCACGCCCCGCTCGCCGATCTCGAGCACCGCTACCGGCTTGCCGTCGGCATCGAACAGATCACAAACCGTTGCGGATTCTTCGAGCCCATCGTAACCGAGAAACTCGACGCGGCCGGAGGTATGCACCCGCTGGCCGAGGGTCGCGGAAAACTGTGCGGCCGCGCGACCGCGCTGGCGCTGGGCTTCCATGGCCCGTTCGAAGCCGGCCATGTCCAGGGACAGGTTGCGCTCCCGGGCGACATCGGCGGTGAGGTCCGTGGGAAAGCCGTAGGTGTCGTAGAGTTGGAACACCACGTCTCCGGGGATCACGTCGGAACCGAGATCGGCGATGGTGCGCTCGAGCAGTTCCATGCCCTGGGCCAGAGTCTCGGCGAATCGCTGCTCCTCGCGCAGCAGGGCCGCTTCCACGTCGGCCGCGCGCTCACGGAGGATCGGATAGGCATCGCCCATCTCGGCGACCAGCGGTGCCACCAGCTTGTGGAAGAACGGCTCGCGGACGTCGAGCATGTGCCCATGGCGCAGGGCGCGGCGGATGATCCGGCGCAGCACGTAACTGCGATCCTCGTTGCCGGGCATGACGCCATCGGCGATGAGGAACGCGCTGGACCGGATGTGGTCGGCAATGACGCGCACCGACGCGTTCTCGAACTGCGCATCGGCCCCCTCGATGCCGGCCAGCTTGCCGACGGCGGCCAGCAGGTTGCGGAACAGGTCGATCTGATAGTTGGATTGCACGCCCTGGAGAATGGCCGTGATCCGCTCCAGGCCCATGCCGGTATCCACGCCCGGCTGGGGCAGCGGCGTCAACTCGCCGTCAGGCTGGCGGTCGAACTGCGGAAACACCAGGTTCCAGAACTCGATGTAGCGATCGCCGTCTTCGTCCGCCGACCCTGGAGGCCCGCCGGCCACTTCCGGGCCATGGTCGTAGAAGATCTCCGTGCACGGTCCGCACGGGCCGGTGTCGCCCATGGCCCAGAAATTCTCTTCCAGGTCGATGACCCGACCGCGGGGAACACCGATCTCGTCTTCCCAGTAACGGCGCGACTCGGCGTCGCTGGGATGCACCGTAACCCAGAGCCGGTCCCTCGGCAGCGCCAGCACCTCGGTGATGAACTCCCAGGCCCAGCGGATGGTGTCTTCCTTGAAGTAATCGCCGAAGCTGAAATTGCCGAGCATCTCGAAGAACGTGTGGTGACGCGCGGTGTAACCGACGTTTTCCAGATCGTTGTGTTTGCCACCGGCCCGCACGCAGCGCTGGGCGCTGGCCGCGCGCTTGAACCCCGGATCCTCCCGCCCCAGCAGGGCATCCTTGAACTGATTCATCCGCGCGTTGGTGAACAGCAGGGTGGGGTCGTTGTGCGGCACCAGCGGGCTCGAGGGCACCACCCGGTGTCCCCGGTCTTCGAAAAACTTCAGGTAAGCCGCACGGACGTCAGCGGTTTTCATTGTGCGATCAGCGAGTTAGAAACGGCCGCCAAGTATATAGAAAGGTTGGCGCCATGCCAGACGCCGCGCCCGCAGGAGCCATCGGCTGCCTGTCGGATCAGCTCGAGGCGCTGCCGAGCAGCCGGTAGATCAGGTCGGACGGGAAGCCGCGCCGGGCCAGGAACCGCGCCTGCCGATTCCAGTCGTCCCGGTCGGCCGGTCCTGCGTCACTGAACTTGCGGCGCCGCGCGGTGGCCGCGAGATCGAGCCAGTAGTCGGCGGGCTGGGTGAGCACCTCGTCCGCCAGGTCGTCATCGATGCCGCGCTGGCCGAGTTCCTGGCGGATGCGGATAGGACCGTGGCCCCGGCCGATACGGCTGTGCGCGAACGCTTCCGCGAAACGCTCGTCCGACTGCAGGCCGCGGCCGCGCAGATCGTCCACCACCAGACCGACGGTGGCCGCGTCGACGCCCTTGCTGCGCAGCTTGGTCAGCAGTTCGCGCCGCGAGTGTTCGCGCTGGCCGAGCAGCCGCAGCGCCCGGTCGAAGGCAGCCCGGTACAGCCGGTCCTCTTCACCGAGCCGGTCTTCTTTTTCTTCGAGCCGGTCCTCTTTTTCTTCGAGCCGGTCCTCTTTGCCGAGCCGATCGGCTAGCCGAGCTTCGCCCGGCAGGTCGTCGCCGTGCGCACCGGGTTCGTCGTGGTTCCGTGCATGCATCGCGTCGGTCACCGCGCCGGCAACTCGCCTACAGGGAATCCTGGGCCGGCTCGGGGACGACCACGTCGTCGTCCACTTCGCCGACCTGGGGCAGCAGCTGGCGACGGATCTCGGCCTCGAGCCCCGAGCTGATCTCCGGGTTGGCGAGCAGGAAGTCGGCCGCGTTCTTGCGCCCCTGCCCGATCCGATCCCCGTTGTACGAGTACCAGGCGCCGGACTTCTCCACCAGGCCCTGCTGCACGCCGAGATCCAGCACCTCGCCCATGCGGTTGATGCCCAGTCCGTAGAGAATCTGAAACTCGGTCTGGCGGAACGGTGGCGCTACCTTGTTTTTCACCACCTTGACCCGGGTTTCGTTGCCGATGACCTCGTCGCCCTCCTTCACCGCGCCGATGCGGCGAATGTCGAGGCGCACGGAAGAGTAGAACTTGAGCGCGTTGCCGCCGGTGGTGGTCTCCGGCGAGCCGAACATCACGCCGATCTTCATGCGGATCTGGTTGATGAAGATCACCAGAGTGTTGGAATTCTTGATGTTGCCCGTCATCTTGCGCAGCGCCTGGCTCATCAGCCGGGCCTGCAGGCCGACGTGGGAGTCGCCCATCTCGCCCTCGATCTCCGCCTTGGGTGTGAGCGCTGCCACCGAGTCGATGACCACCACGTCCACGGCGCCCGAGCGCACCACCATGTCGGCG
>JAVJTA010000020.1:0-4905 GCA_040219135.1 Pseudomonadales bacterium
CTCTTCCGATCTACGACGAAATCACCCTCTGGCCAGAGAAGGTCATGCCGGGCAACCGCGCGATGGACTTTCATGCCAAGGCCCGGCTGAACGCGCGTCTCACCGGCGACGACCACGCGATCAACACGCTGTCATACAAACGCCTGAAGACCGCGCTGGACGCCTGGTGTGCGCTATGGCTGTGGCCGCTCGATAAGGCGGATCAGTTGCCCAGCCGGTCCGAATTCCTGCAAGGCATGGCGATGATCCTGGAGGGCGGGTTCACGGCGGATGGTTCCCTGGCCGCTCCAAGCGTCACGGAGTTCCCGGAGCCAGTGCGGGATCTGTTCGGCGAGCTGGACTCGTACACGCCGCACGACCCTTCAAAGAAGACGTCCTGGCAAGTACAGGACGGGCTGTTCCGCGAGACCAATGTCGAGGCGCTGATCGAGAGTTTCGACTGGTTGCAGACCGCCGCCGAGGTGGCCGAGCGAGAGCGGTTCGTGCATTTCGAGCTGATCTTCGCGGATGTCATGAAGGTGCGGGGTGGGTTCGATGTGATTGTCGGGAATCCGCCCTGTGCGAAGCCGTCTTGGAACGAGGGGCTGGTCCTGGCCGATATCGATCCCCTGTACGCGGGCCTGCCGGCTACGGAGGCCAAAAACATTCTCGGCGAGGCGCTGACCAAGGCCGTACCCGTCAGGCGTGAGGGGAAACTCGTGCCTGCCACAGAGGGGTTCCTGCAGGAGTTTGTCTCCACGCGCGGGGCAATGGAGGTAACGTCATCGGAGGTCATGAACCCGTTTGCAGGGGGCGGTTCGAACAACCTCTATCGCTGTTTCGTTGATCTGGCTTTTCGGTTAGTTGGGCCGCAGGGGTATGCTGCATTGATCCATCAGGATGGGCATCTGGGTGATCCGAAATCGGGAACGTTCAGGAGGCATTGGTACGGGAGGATAGCTAAGCACTTCGAGTTCATAAATCGTATGAAATCTCGAAATTTTGCGGAAGTGGACCATAACGTCAGGTTCAGCATAAACATCTATCGCGGTGCCCATAGCGCCCCAAGTTTTGAAAAATTCACCTATGCGTTCTCTGCCTCGCAGATTGAGGATTCTTATGCTGATGCGGACGGATTAGGTCCGGTTCCGAGCATCAAGAACGAGAGTGGACATTGGGATACGCGTGGACACCGCGACCGTGTGATGCGCATCGACCGCGAGGCATTGGCTGTCATCCACGCACTCTCCGAAGAGGAAACCGTACCTGTTGAGGAGGCACGCTTCATCCAGCCGTATTCGGCACGCACGCTGGAAGTGTTCCGGAAGATGGCAAAGTTTCCAAAACTGGATACGGCTATTCCCAAAGTCGAGCGCTCCAGCCCCTCCCTCTCAGGAGAGAAGACGGGCAAGGTTCCTCTCTGGCAGATGTCGGCGCACTGGCACGAGACTGGGTCTCAGAAGGACGGGACGATCCGCAGAGAAACCGCCTTCCGCGATGCCGAGCAGATGATTCTTCAAGGACCGTTGTTCCATGTCGGCAATCCGATCTACAAGACGCCGCGTCCAGTCTCGCGCACGAACGCTGACTATGACGTGGTCGACCTGACCGCCATCCCGGATGACTATCGACCGCGCACCAACTACGGCCCTGCTGTGGAAATGGATGAATATCGTCGGCGGATGACGCGGTGCCGCTGGGATCCGACGAGGAGCCATGCGGACTTCTATCGGGTGGCAGCCAGAGGAATGATCGCCCTAAACGGTGAAAGAAGCCTCATATCTGCGCTTATCCCGGAAGGGGTATCGCATGTCCATAGTGTCGAAAGTATCTCATTCGCGGACCCAACTAACTTACTCAATGCTGTCACGCTATTTACCTCTATCCCGATAGATTTCCTTATTAAAGCTAGTGGAAAGCAAAACCTAAACTTGATGGCGGGTTCTTTACCGTGGACGCTATGTAGCTCCAGCTCGTTCCACCGTTCTCTCCGCGTCGCTTGCCTGACATCTGCCTATGCAGGTCTCTGGAACCGAAACGCGTCCGCCCTTGAAGTTCTGCCGTGGTCTAGCCCGGATCCTCGGCTGGCGCTCGAAGGCCCGGTCGAAGGCCCTGCCACTTGGGACCGCACTGCCGGCCTGCGCACCGAATTCGCCCGCCGCATGGCGCTCGTTGAAATCGACGTGCTGGTCGCACAGGCGCTTGGGCTCACGCTCGAGCAACAGATCGAGATCTACCGGATCTACTTCCCGGTGCTGCAGGAAAACGAGGCGGGCACCTGGTACGACCAGCAGGGACGGATTGTCTGGACCTGTTCGAAGGGTCTGCCCGGTGTCGGGTGGTTGGACGATCGCGGGAAAAGCCCTGGGCGCGCTGCGTGGGAGAAACTTCTCGCCGAAAACCCCGCCGAGCTGACCTGCACAGCCATCGACGACACCTTGCCGGGCGGCCCGCGCGAGGTCACCCGCCACTTCATCGGTCCCTTTACGCGCAGCGACCGGATCGGAGACTACAAACGCGCCTGGGCGCACTTCGAGCGGCTGAACGCCACTGAGGCTGCATGAGATGAATCCGATCCTGCTGGCCCGTCATGTCCAGGAGAGCCTGCGCGAGCTGGTCCAGACCACGCTGAACAGCTCCTGCGGCGCGTTCGACGGCATGGTGGATCGGTTCCTGAATGATCCGGCGAACTTCATCAAGGGACCCTGGGTCTCGGTCGACATGCCGTTCCAGCAGATCGACGGCGCTGATACAGGAGACTGGGCGCAGCCCTTCCCGGATGTGCCCCTTCGCTTTGCACCCTACCGGCACCAGATGCAGGCCTTCGAGCGGCTGGCAGGAGACGCGCCACGCTCGACGCTGGTCGCCACGGGCACGGGGTCGGGTAAGACGGAATCCTATCTCTGGCCGATTCTCGAGCACTGCCGGCAGCACAAGGGTGATCCGGGCATCAAGGCGATCCTGATCTATCCGATGAACGCGCTGGCGAGCGACCAGGCGCGCCGGATCGCCTCGGCACTGACTTCAATCCCCTCCTTGGAGGGTATCCGTGCGGGAATCTATGCCGACGCCGAGCCGAAGGATCCGGCTCACGCGGTCACCGCGGAGAGCATCATCACCCACCGCGAGACGATGCGTCAGGACCCGCCGGACATCCTGCTCACCAACTACAAGATGCTCGACTACCTGCTGTTACGGGGGCGCGACAAGCCGCTGTGGGCCACGAACGATCCGGAGACCCTGCGGTTTCTCGTCGTCGACGAGATGCACACCTTCGACGGTGCGCAGGGCGCGGACCTTGCGCTGCTGCTCAGGCGGCTCAAATACCGGCTGAACACCCCTGAAGGGCACCTGGTCTGCGTGGGTTCATCCGCCACGCTGGGATCGGGTGAGGGCGCTCGTGATGAGCTTCGGCAATATGCCGAGCAGATTTTCGGGGAAGCCTTTGACAGGGAAGCGGTCATCGGCGAGACGCGCAAATCGCCGACTGAGGTCTTTGACGACCCCGAATATCTCGAGCTGCCGGAGCCCGCAGAGATCCATGCGGCGCTGAGCGATGCCGAGGACATGGATCAGGCTGGTGCCGCGCGACGGCTGGCGGTGTGCCTCTTCCCGGATGCAGATGACCCGGAGCTCGCATTTCTGGGGGACGGTGATCCCAGCGATGCGGACTGGCGGGTCACGCTGGGCAAGCGGCTGGTGCTGAATCATTTGTGTCAGCGGGCGCTGAAGATCATCGCCGAGCACGCCGGACCCGCCTCGCTGGATGCAGTCGCCGAGGGCCTGGCCAAGGTCCGGGTGTTGCGAGACTGGGCGCCGGCGGATCATCGAGCGCTGGCGGAGTTGGTCGTGGCGCTGGTCGCCTGGGCACGTACCGGCTCGGCTGCGAGCCTGCGGCCCCTGTTCAACGTCCGCCTGCAGTTGTGGGTGCGTGAGATGTCGCGCATGGTCACCACGCTACCCCAGCTCGAGGCCGGGGCGCGGCGCTCTCCCGTGGAGCTGTTCCACGCGCTGGATCTCGACCACGTTGCCCTTCGGCGTACCCTGCCGGTGGTGACCTGCAACCGCTGCGGTGCGACCGCGCACGTGGGCCGCCTGAACCCCGGTTCCACGCATGTCTGGGCGCCGCTTGATACCCTTTATGAAGAGTTCTTCGACAACACCGGCAGCGGCCGGATTCGGCTGTTCTATTACGAGTCGCTGCACCGGAAGTCGAAGGCTCGTGGCGCAGGCTCTCCGATCATGCCCGGGCTGCTCGATGCCGAGTCATTGGAATTCATTCCCTGCGATCCGGAAAAGGCGGCGGCGGGCACGGCCTCGCCGGCCTGGATGTACAACCCCGTAAATGACCAGGGTCGCATCGACCGCACCTGCCCTGCCTGCGGCCAGGAACATGGCCTGCTGCTGTTCGGGATGCGTGCGGCACGGCTGACTACCGGCGTCACCGGGACGCTCTACACCTCTACGCACAACGAGGAGCAACCGGCGGCCAAGCCGCGGCTGCTGATGTTCTCGGACTCGGTACAGGATGCCGCCCACCGCGCCGCGATCGCGGAGACCCGCAATTCGCTATCGGTGTACCAGAAGGCCCTGTACCAGGCACTCGCGGGCGCCGACGCTGGGGCCATGACCCTGCGGCAGGTGATCGACGAGCTTCCGCGAAGCCAGCTCGAGGCCCTGGATGCCGACGACTTCACGGCGTTGTTCATCGCCAAGGAGCAGACCTGGCGCAGCCGCTACCAGGATCTCATTCGTAACGGTACCTCGATCACCGACCCGGTATTCCTCGAACACATGCAACTGCGGCTCGGATGGGAATACTTCGCGGACCTCAGCTACCGGGCGCACTTCAGCCACACCCTGGAGGTCAACGGCATGGCCGTGGCCGATGTGCCGGGGGACAGACTGCGGATGTCGGCCCAGAGG
>JAVJTA010000021.1:0-195872 GCA_040219135.1 Pseudomonadales bacterium
ACATGCTCCACCGCTTGTGCGGGCCCCCGTCAATTCATTTGAGTTTTAACCTTGCGGCCGTACTCCCCAGGCGGAGAACTTATCGCGTTAGCTGCGCCACTAAGACCTCAAGGGCCCCAACGGCTAGTTCTCATCGTTTACGGCGTGGACTACCAGGGTATCTAATCCTGTTTGCTCCCCACGCTTTCGCACCTCAGCGTCAGTATTGGTCCAGGAGGCCGCCTTCGCCACTGGTATTCCTTCCTATATCTACGCATTTCACCGCTACACAGGAAATTCTACCTCCCTCTACCATACTCTAGCCCGACAGTTTGGAATGCAGTTCCCAGGTTAAGCCCGGGGCTTTCACATCCCACTTATCGAACCGCCTACGCGCGCTTTACGCCCAGTAATTCCGATTAACGTTCGCACCCTCCGTATTACCGCGGCTGCTGGCACGGAGTTAGCCGGTGCTTCTTCTGTGGTTAACGTCAAGACCCGAGGGTATTAGCCTCTGGCTTTTCTTCACCACTGAAAGTGCTTTACAACCCGAAGGCCTTCTTCACACACGCGGCATGGCTGGGTCAGGCTTGCGCCCATTGCCCAAGATTCCTAACTGCTGCCTCCCGTAGGAGTCCGGACCGTGTCTCAGTTCCGGTGTGGCTGATCGTCCTCTCAGACCAGCTATGGATCGTCGCCTTGGTGAGCCTTTACCTCACCAACAAGCTAATCCAACGCAGGCTCCTCCAATAGTGGGAGCTTATAAATAGAGGCCCCCTTTCTTCCCTTCGTAAGAAGGGAACGTATGCGGTATTAGCTCGAGTTTCCCCGGGTTGTCCCCCGCTACTGGGTAGATTCCTACGTGTTACTCACCCGTCCGCCACTGTACTCACACCGAAGTGCTTTCTCGTTCGACTTGCATGTTTTAGGCCTGCCGCCAACGTTCAATCTGAGCCATGATCAAACTCTTCAGTTTATGAAGAAGCCCAATTGGAATCCGAAGACGCCAATCAAGCATTCGATCGTTTCAGGCTCAATGAATTTTCAAGCTGAATGCTTATAAAACCCATTCGAATACTACGCCTCGCGACGCGCATCCGACGGTGAATTACAGGCACCCACACGAATGGCTTGTTCAGTTCTTAAGCTGTTAAAGAGCGGCCCCGAATTGGTCTCCCCCGGGGCAAGGGCTGCGTATTATACGTACGCGCCATACCTTGGCAAGCACGGATCAAAGTTTTTTTAGCGGCTCCCAGGTGACCGCCGACCCGCCTCTTCCAGCGGGCACGGCCAGCTGGACCGGCAGTTCGAGGAATCAGGACGCTCGGCGCAGCAGATGCCAGTTCTTCTTGCCTTTGCGCAGCAGATAGAAGCGGCCGTGGAGCGCATCGGACCAGTCGAGCGAGCGTTCCGCGTCGGTCTGCACCTGCCCATTCAGCCGAATCCCGTTACCGCCGATCAGCTTGCGGGCCTCGCCACGCGAGCGGGCCAGGCCGCAGTCGGCAAGTGCGGCAAGCAGACCGATGTCCCCAGCGGCGAGTTCCGTACAGTCCATGCCATCCTGCGCCAGCTGCTCGAGGTCGTCGGCCGACAACGCCGCCACGGCGCCATCGAACAGCGCTTCGCTGATCCGCTCGGCGGAATTCACAGCTTCCGACCCGTGCACCATCGCGGTGACCTCACGGGCCAGCCGACGCTGCGCCGCGCGCCCTTCCGGAGCCGCCGCCAGGTCGCGCCCCAGGGCGTCGATCTCGCCCAGGGCCAGAAAGGTAAATATCTTGAGGAACCTGACCACGTCGGCGTCCGCGGTATTGAGCCAGAACTGATAGAAGGTGTAAGGAGAGGTGCGCCGCGGGTCCAGCCACACGGTGCCGTCAGCCGTCTTGCCGAACTTGCTGCCATCGGCCTTGGTAACCAGCGGCAGCGTCAGTGCAAACGACTCCCGACCGAGCTTGCGTCGCACCAGGTCGATCCCTGAGACGATGTTGCCCCACTGATCGCTGCCTCCAATCTGAATCGAGCAGCCATAGCGTTCGGCCAGCTCCACGAAGTCGTTGGCCTGAAGCAGCATGTAGCTGAACTCGGTGTAGGAGATGCCTTCGCCCTCGCGCTCGAGCCGCGAGCGCACCGAGTCGCGCTGAATCATCTGGTTTACAGAGAAGTGCTTGCCGACCTCGCGGAGAAAGTCGATGACGTGCAGCCCGGCAGTCCAGTCCAGATTATTGACGATTACGGCAGCGCTGTTACCGAGCGGTCCGTCCTGGAACTCGACGAAGCCCTCCACCTGGCTGCGAATCCGACCCACCCAGTCGGAGACCACGTCGGCGCTGTTGAGGTTGCGCTCGACGCTGCGCCCGGAGGGATCGCCGATCATGCCGGTAGCGCCGCCGATCAGCAGCACCGGCCGGTGACCGCGACGCTGGAAACGACGCAGGGTGAGCAGCGGCACGAGATTGCCGATGTGAAGACTGTCGGCGGTGGGGTCGAATCCGCAGTAAACGGTGCGGCTGGCGCTCTCCAGGTGCCGCTCGATGCCGTCCGGGTCGGATGCCTGGGCCAGCAGCTCACGGGTGCGAAGTTCTTCCAGCAACGACGGTTCGTCCATCTCGGTCAGCCCAGTCCGGGAGCGCGAACCTTACCAGAAGGCCCCCATTGCGACCTAGCCGGAGGGGGCAGCGCACGGTCGGTGCAACGCCCGCCGGATCCATCAGCGCAATCCGGACGCAGCGCACACTCAGGCTTTTCAACCATCGTGAAATCCATATACTAGGCCCTGGGTTGGGGCGGACGTCACAAAACCTTTGTAAGCGTCCGATTTAGAATAGTTTTTCCGACAACTCGATGCTGCCGGCAGGGCACGGGCCAGGCCGCGGTGACTGCGACGGACCGACATCGGGTATCGGCGTAACGACGGTATTTGACTAGTGACGGAAAGGATGTCCCGAGCATTGTGAACCCCGGTACGTTCCCCAGGCCCCACCTGATCGCGATCGGCGCGTTGACGCTGCTCATGCTGACGTTTGCCCTGGATCAGTTCTCCGACGACGCTTCCGACCGTTTCACCACGGAAGCCGTTCTGCTGGATCTGCCGATCTCGCTCGACCGTCTGTCCACCCTCGACGCGATTACCCCGCCGGACGGCCGGATCGTGCTGGCGCGGCCCGGGAACGTGCTCGTCCCGAGCGTCACGCCGGGCAGCGACAACAACCCGGTGGCGCCACCGCTGACCGTTACCGCGAGCGCGACCGCGGATCTACTCGTTGCGGAGCCGCCATCGGAGACGCCGCCGGCGCTGGCTGTCAGCACCATTCAGGTCAAACCCGGCGACAACCTGTCGGTGATCTTCAAGCGCCTGGGCATCCCGGCCCGTGAGATCCAGCACCTGCTGGCCAGCGAGCCCCTCGGCAAACGCCTGCGCAACATCTTCCCGGGTCACTCGCTCTCCTTCAGCCGCGCCGACGACGGCACGCTGGTGAAGCTAGCGTACACGCCCGGCCCGCTGGAGACCCTTGAGTTCGAGCGGGTCGGAGACGGGTTCGTCGGCAATGAGATGTTCCAGGAGCCCGCACGAACCACGGCCTACAAGCACGGCGTCATAGACCACAGCCTGTTCGTGGCCAGCCAGCGGGCGGGGCTCTCGGACGCGGTCACCATGCGCCTCGCTCAGATCTTTCAGTGGGACGTGGATTTCGTGCTCGACATCCGCCGCGGCGATGAATTCCACGTGGTGTTCGAAGAACTCTACGTCGGTGACGAGTTCATCGGCTACGGCGACATCCTGGCGGCCGAGTTCATCAACCGAGGCGAGAGCTACCGCGCCATCCGCTACACCGACGCTCAGGGCCACGCCGACTACTACGATCCGAGCGGCGACTCGATGCGCAAAGCGTTCCTGCGCGCGCCGGTCGAGTTCTCACGAATCAGCTCCAATTTCAATCTGCGCCGGGTGCATCCGCTGTTCAAGCGCAACATTCCGCATCGTGGCATCGATTACGCAGCGCCTACGGGCACGCCGATCCTGGCGGCCGGTGACGGCAGAGTGGTGACGGCTTCGCGCACCAAGCCCAATGGCAACTACGTCGTGATTCAGCACGGCGAGCAGTTCACGACCAAGTACCTGCACATGTCGAAATTCGGGCGAGGCATCAAAAGCGGCAGCCGGGTCAAACAGGGTCAGACAATCGGCTACGTCGGCGCGACGGGCTGGGCCACCGGGCCCCACCTCCACTACGAGTTCCTGGTCAACGGCGTGCATCAGAATCCGCGCACGGTTCAGCTACCTGACGCCGCCCCGATTCCCAAGCCCGAGCTGGCCCGTTTCAACGAGCGTGCCGGACCGTTGCTGATGCTGCTCGACGACTTCAAGCAGCAGGTGCAACTGGCCTACGGCCGCTGATCCCGCGGTGCGGGGTCAGGTCTACCTGGGCGCCATTTCCGGAACCAGCGTTGACGGGCTCGATCTCGCGCTGATCGAAATCACCCGCTCCATACGCGTGCTCGCCGCCGAGACGATCGCCATCCCGGACGATCTGCGCAACCGCCTGCTGGACCTCGGCCGTCCCTCGCGGAGCGCCGCGGGGGCCGATGCTCTCGATGTGCTGGGCGATGCCGACGCCGCGCTCGGCGACTTCATCGGCGGCGCGGTGATCGATTTCCTGGACGGCAGCGGTCGCCGGGCCTCCGAGGTCACCGCGATCGGCAGCCACGGCCAGACCGTTCGTCACCGACCTGCGGGCGCCCATCCGTTCACCTTGCAGATCGGCGACCCGAACCGTATCGCCGAACGCACCGGAATCACCACGGTGGCCGACTTCCGCCGCCGCGACATGGCCGCAGGAGGCGAAGGCGCCCCCCTGGTACCGCCTTTCCACGGCGCCCTGTTCCGCAGCGCCGACGAGAGTCGGGCGGTACTGAATCTGGGCGGAATCGGCAACTTCACCGTACTGCCCGCGGACCCCGACGCCACGATCACGGGGTTCGACACCGGTCCCGGCAACGCCCTCATGGACGACTGGATCGCGCACAGCCGCCAGGAACGATATGACGCGCACGGTGAGTGGGCCGCCTCCGGGGCAGTGGACGATGTGCTGCTCGAACGTCTGCTCGCGGATCCGTATCTGTCCGCGCCGCCGCCGAAGAGCACCGGCCGCGAACACTTCAACCTGGCCTGGCTGAACGACCAGTTGCGCGCCCACCTCAGCGACCGCAGCGTGCCCGCCGAGGACGTACAGGCGACCCTGTGCGCCTTCACGGCGGAGACGGTGGCGCGCGCGCTCGCAACGTGGGGCGCGTCGACACAGCGGGTGCTGGTGTGCGGCGGAGGCCGCCACAACCGGACCCTCCTCGCCGCTATCGCCAGCCGTGTGCGGATTCCAGTCGAAACCACCGAAGAACACGGCGTGGATGGCGACAGCATCGAGGCCGCAGCTTTCGCCTGGCTCGCGCATCAGACCCTGAACGGACAACCGGGCAATGAACCGGCGGTTACCGGCGCTACCGGGCCGCGCGTACTCGGCGCCGTCTATCGCGCGTGATTCGGCCGATCGGGGCGCGCTGGACTATCCCGCCGCATGGCGCGGCGGGTCGACCCTGGAATCCTAGATGGCGAACGAATTGCCACAACCGCAGGTGGCGGTGGCATGGGGGTTGGCGACCACGAACTGGGCGCCCTGCAGGCCCTCCTGGTAGTCCACTTCGGACCCGGAGAGATACTGGTAGCTCAGGGCATCCACCAGCATGCTCACGCCATCGCGCTCCACCACGGCATCGTCCTCGGCCACCTCTTCGTCGAAGGTAAAGCCGTAGGAAAAGCCGCTGCAGCCGCCGCCGGTGATGAACACCCGCAGCTTCAGCTCCGGGTTGCCCTCAGCATCCATGAGGGCTCTCACCTTATCGGCGGCGCGGTCGGAAAGGGCGATTTCGGTTTGCATAGCGATTGCACGTTGCACCAAGGCTCATGTGCCGTCAACTCGGACTCGGCTGCTCGACGCGGCTCAGCCTCGCGGGCACTCTCCCTTCAATCACCTCGGCGGGGGCCTCGGCGGGGAACGGATGCACCTCCGCCGCGCTCCCGGGGGCGGGCTCGTGAAGCAGCTGCCCGTCTACCATGGCACCGAGCTGCATTTCGATCAGCTGATAGTAGACATTACCTTTGACCCTGGCACAGGCTGCGAGTTCCACCCGATCGCTGGCGTAGACGTTGCCTTCGACCTCGCCGTTGATCACCACGTTCGGTACGCGGATCTCGCCTTTGACCGAGCCCTGCTCGCTGATGATTACCGTGGCGGCCTCTTCGTCACCGGCAAGCACATTGCCATCGACATGACCATTGACGTAAAGCTGATCCTTGAAGCGGATATCACCCACCACTTCGGTATTGGGGGCGATCAGGGTCACGCCCTTGTCGATCTTGATTCGTGCCATGGCATCCATCCATCGGTTTTCGAACGCGGCAGGCCGGGGCGCCACGCGCCGACTGTGCCTGTCCGGAAGTATAGTCGGCCCCGCGGACTACCCGGATCGGACCAGCCAGTCGAAGCTGCGTTCGATGGCAGCGGCCGACTTGCCTTTGAGGGTGGCCGTGACGTGGACCGACTGCGGCAGAAATCCCTCGGGGATGGTCACCGTACCCGACAGGTCCTGGAAGTAGCGGAACCGGAACTTCAGAGGGTAGTCGTCGATGCTGGTCAGTTCCGTGAGCGGCAGCACGGCCTCGGCGGTCGCGCCGTCGTCAGCCCCGCGAACGCCGCGGAGCTCCAGTCGCACCCGGCCCTGGATCCAGCTGCGGCGCTCCGCGGCCTGGGTGAGGAGCAGACGGTAGACGAACTCGTTGTCGGCGGCGCCGGCCGCGAGATCGAACTCGGCGATCTGCAGGCCACGCTCGATGCTCGACGGCGCCATCAGGCTCTTGTAGAAGGTGACTTCCTCGTCCAGCGCGCCCAGCTCATGGCGCAGTTCGCTGATCGTCTCGCGCAGCGATCGCGCCGCCTGAGCGTCCACCGACTGCGCCAGACGGGCATCTGCCAACGCCCGCTCCAGATCCAGAACCCGCGCGTCCAGCGCCCCGGCGCGGGTTTCCTGGGCTGAAAGGTAAGTCCGGTCCAGCTCGCGGTGACGGCCCCCGAGCCAGTAGCCGAAGACCACTCCGACGATCAGGAGACCCATCAGCAGCAGTGTCAGCAACGCCCGCCATAGCGGTCGATGGGGCACCACCCGGTACTGCCCGTGCGGCGTCGGCCCCCACAGGGTGCGTAGCTTCTCCCATACCATGAAAGGAAGCATATACTAGCGAGCCCGCGTCACCAGTCTCGAGGAACCACCGATCCCCTGGCCGAGCCTTGCGATACTGACCCGAAAGCCCTCGCTGGAACGATTCCGGCACCGGCTTTCCAGCGCCGAGGCGCTGCCGCAGCTCGCCGTTCTCGCCGTCGTCGCCGGATTGCTGACGGGGTCCGTCATTCTCGCCTTCCGCCTCGCCATCGATCTGGTGCTTGGCTACCTTCTCACCGGCGGGCCGGAGAGCTTCGAGAGCCTCGCCACCGTGGACCGCATCGCCCTGCCCCTCGCCGGCATGACCCTGCTCGCCGTGATGTTCGCCTGGCTGCCGCCGGACACCCTGCAGTTCGGTGTGACCCACGTCATGGAGCGGCTGTCCCGGCACCAGGGCTACCTGCCCCTGCGGAACGCCGTGGCCCAGTTTTTCGGCGGCGTCCTCGCCCTGGTGTGCGGCGTTTCCGGCGGGCGGGAGGGCCCGGCCATCCACCTCGGGGCCGCCAGCGCCAGCCTCATGGGCCAGCGCTTCGAGTTGCCGAACAACGCCATTCGCACCCTGGTCGCCTGCGGCACCGCGGCCGCCATCGCCGGATCCTTCAATACCCCCATGGCCGGCGTGATCTTCGCCATGGAGGTGGTGATGATGGAGTACACCATCGGCTCGTTCATACCGGTGATCCTGTCCGCCGTCACGGCGACGCTGCTCACCTACTACTTCATCGGCCCGCAACCGGCCTTCGAAGTACCGCCGCTGGAACTCGCTTCGCTCCTCGAGATCCCCTACATCGTCCTGTGCGGCGCGGTGATCGGGATCATCGCCGCGAGCTACATCCAGCTGGTGCAGCTGTTCGCCCGGCTCCAGGCACGGCCATTCTGGATGCGCGCGCTGCTGACCGGCGCCGTGACCGCCGCGGCCGGATATCTGACGCCGGAGATCATGGGCGTCGGCTACGACACGGTGAACGCCGCCATGGTCGGTGACCTGACCCTGATCACCCTGACCGCAGTCCTGGTGTTCAAATCCCTGGCCAGCGCTGCGGCGGTCGGGCTCGGCATGCCGGTCGGCATCATTGGTCCGATCTTCGTCATCGGTGCCGCCATCGGCGGCCTGATGGGCATCCTCGGCGGAACCCTGCAGAGCGCCGCCTCCATCGGCACCGATACGGTAAGCGCCGGGTTCTACGTCATGCTCGGCATGGCGGCCATGATGGCCGCCGTGCTGCAGGCTCCGCTGGCGGCGCTCATGGCGGTGCTCGAACTCACGGCCAACCCCAACGTGATCGTCCCGGCCATGCTGATCATCGTCGTCGCCACCATGGTTACCGGGGTGGGCTTCGGGCAGAAGTCGGTGTTTCTCTCGACCCTGTCCACCCTCGGCCTGCAATACCCGCCGAATCCGGTCCGCGCGCACCTCCAGCGAGCCGCGGTGGCGTCGATCATGAACCGCAGTCTGGTCCGCCTGCGCGAAGTCTGCACCCAGGCCGAGGCCCGTGAAGCGCTCTCCGCCAGGCCGCGCTGGATCGTGGTCGAAAAGCAGCCCGGCCAACCGCGCTGCGTGCTGAACGCCGGCGATCTCGGCGCCTATCTGGAAGAAACCGCAGCCGACGACGAGGCCGAGGTGGCGCTGCTGAAGATTCCCGGGGTGCGCCGCGACGCACGCGACATAGACTACCGGGCCACCCTGGAAGAAGCCTGGGCGCTGCTGCAGTCGCCGGACGTCGAAGCGCTGTGCGTGCGCCGCACCTCGGCGCCGATGATCGCCTCGGTGCGTGGCGTCATCACCCGCGAAGACATCGACAACTATCGGGATTCCGCCCTATGACCACGCTGTACCTGTGGATCAAAGCGTTCCACATCATCGCCGTGGTGGCCTGGTTTGCGGCGCTGTTCTACATGCCGCGGCTGTTCGTCTACCACGTCGGCACCCAGGACACCCCGGGAAGAGAGCGCTTCAAGATCATGGAGGACAAGCTCTACCGGGTCATCATGCGGCCGGCCATGATCGCGACGCTCGTGTTCGGCATCGGCATGCTGGCGCTCAGCCCCGGCATGCTTGCGGCCCCGTGGATGTGGCTGAAACTGCTCGGGGTGGTGGCGCTGCTCGGCTATCACCATTATTGTGCGCGGCTGGTCCAAGCGTTCGCGGAAGATCACAGTCCACACAGTGAGCGCTTCTATCGTATGTTCAACGAAGCGCCGACGCTGCTGCTGTTCGGCATCGTCATCCTGGTCGTGGTAAAGCCTTTCTGAGCGCGCCGCCCAATCGAACCATCTGCATCGAGACGATCATGCAACGAGACAGATCAAGAGAGCTCATGGCTCGCGCCAGCCGATCCATCCCTGGCGGCGTCAATTCACCGGTCCGTGCCTTCAAGGGTGTCGGCGGCGACCCGGTGTTCTTCGAACGCGGCGAGGGCGCCTACCTGACCGACGTGGACGGCAACCGTTACATCGACTACGTCGGCTCCTGGGGTCCGATGATTCTCGGCCACGGGCGTCGCGACGTGATCGAAGCGGTTCAGCGCCAGGCCGAGGCTTCGCTGGGGTTCGGGGCGCCCACCGAGCTCGAAATCGAGCTGGCGGAGCAGGTGATCGAGATGATGCCGGGCATCGACAAGGTGCGCATGGTCAGTTCCGGCACCGAGGCGACCATGTCCGCCATCCGACTGGCCCGAGGCTTCACCGGCCGCGACATGATCGTGAAGTTCGCCGGCTGCTACCACGGCCATTCCGATTCGCTTCTGGTCAAAGCGGGCTCCGGCGTGCTCACCCTGGGACTACCCAACAGTCCCGGCGTTCCTGCCGCCCTGGCGGCTCAGACCCTGACCGTGCCGTTCAATCGTCTCGAACCGCTCGCCGAGGTGTTCGGCCGCTACGGTGATCAGATCGCGGCGGTGATCGTCGAGCCGGTGGCGGGGAACATGGGCTGCATTCCTCCTGAACCGGGGTTTCTCGAGGGTCTGCGCGACCTGACTCGGGACCACGGCAGCGTGCTGATCTTCGACGAGGTGATGACCGGATTCCGGGTCGCCCGCGGTGGCGCCCAGGCACTCTACGGCGTGATGCCGGATCTGACCACGCTCGGCAAGATCATTGGCGGTGGCCTTCCGGTGGGTGCGTTCGGCGGGCGGGCCGACATCATGGCCCACATCGCCCCGGAGGGCAGCGTGTACCAGGCCGGCACCCTGTCCGGCAATCCGCTCGCAACCGTCGCCGGCCTGACCATGCTGCGGGCGCTGAATGACGGCGTGTACGCGCGCATCGCCGAAGCCACCGAACGGCTCTGTGCGGGACTCGCCGAGTCTGCCGCGCGTCACGGCATCCCGGTGACCGTCAACCGGGTCTGCGGCATGTTCTGCCTGTTCTTCACCAGCGCCCGGGTCACCGAGTTCGACCACGTGGCCAACGCCGACATCAGCGCGTTCAACCGCTTCTTCCACGCCATGCTCGACCAGGGTGTCTACCTGGCGCCGTCGGCATTCGAGGCTGGTTTCGTTTCCGCGGCCCACGACGACGACACGCTGAACGCCACCATTGCTGCCGCCAACCACGCGTTCAGCGCGCTGGCCGGCTGAACCGACACCGCAACCGGAGAGCCCACGGATGTACGACGTTTACGGACTCGGCAACGCCCTGGTGGACATGGAGTACCGGGTCGACGACTCGTTCCTGCGCAGCCACGGCATCGCCAAGGGGCACATGACCCTGGTAGACGAAGCGCGCCTCGACACGCTCGTGGCGGCGCTCAAGGAATACCAACCCGAGCGCATGAGCGGTGGCTCGGCGGCCAACTCCATGATCGCGATCCAGGGTTTCGGCGGCCGCACCTTCTATTCGTGCCGTCTCGCCGACGACGAGGTGGGCGGCTACTTCCTGCGCGATCTGGACGAGGCCGGCATCGTCACCAACGACAACGCCGCTCGCCCCAAGCCCCGTATCACAGGGCAGTCGGGCCAGTGCCTGGTCCTGGTGACGCCGGACGCGGAACGCTCCATGAACACGTTTCTCGGGATCTCGACCCAGCTAGGCACCTCGGAGATCGACCAGGCGGCGCTGGAGCGGGCCCGCTTCTTCTATGCGGAAGGCTACCTGTCGTCGTCGCCCGACAGCCTGGCCGCGGCCGTCGCCTGCCGCGAACTGGCCGAGGACGCCGGCGTGCAGACCGCCATCAGTCTGTCGGATCCGAGCATGGTGGAGATCTTCCGGGACAACCTGGTGAAGATCCTCGGCAACGGCGTGGATCATCTGTTCTGCAACGAGGAGGAAGCTCTGAGCTGGGCCCGCACGGACCGCCTGGACATCGCCGTCAAAGAACTCAAGGACATCGGCCGGGAACTCAACGTCACGCTGGGCAGCAGAGGCAGCCTTGCCGTGAGTGCCCACGACCAGGCCCTGGTACCCGGCTACCAGGTGCGCGCGGTGGACACCAACGGTGCCGGCGACATGTACGCGGGCGCCTGTCTGTACGGCTGGTGCGCCGGCATGAGTCCGACTCAGGCGGCTGCGTTCGGCAACTTCGCCGCCGCGCAGCTGGTGCAGACCTTTGGCGCTCGTCTGCGCCGAATCGGCGACTACGCCAGCACCCTGAAGGCCTTCAAAGCCGCACCGGCAGCGACCGGCTGACCGCCATGCGGCTGCGCTCGATGCTGCAGCCGTAGGCCAGCACCTCCACCCCCGAGGCCACCGCGGCCCGCAGTCCGGCCCCATATTCCGCATGGATCTCGTCCGCCGGGGTAGCGTACTCGACCCCGGTATGCTGCACGCAGAAAAGCAGCACGGCACGCTCACCTTCGCGGCTCCGTGCCGCCAGCGCCTCGACGTGACGCAACGCACGGGTGCTCACCGCGTCCGGAAACGCACCGCGACCGCCGCCGAGGCTGAGCGTCAGGCTCTTGACCTCGACCCAGCAGGGCACGGGACCGCCATCGAGGCGGAAGTCGAAACGTCCCCGTTCGCCCGGAATCGACGCCTCAGGGCGCCGCAGCGGATAGCCGTCGAGTTCGCCGATGACGCCGCTGCTCAGCGCTTCTGCCACCAGCGCGTTGGCGCGCGCGCTGTTGATGCCGACCCGTCCGGAGGGCGTGCAGACCACTTCCAGCGTCTGCGGGTATTTGCGCCTGGGATTGTCCGATGTGGAGTACCAGACTTCGAGGCCCGGCTCCGTGCATCCCGTCATGGCGCCGGTGTTGGGACAATGCACCGTGACGGTCTCGCCGCCGATGTCTACGTCGGCCAGGAAGCGCTTGTACCGGCGTACCAGCCGCCCCCGGGCGAGGGGCGGGGTCCATCTCACGAGATGCCCCAGGCGCGCAGTGCCTGCGCGATCCGCGACAGGCCGAGGACGATCTCCTCCTCGCCGGTGGTGAAGGCGAAACGCACGAAACGCCCGGCGTTGTGCGCGCCGAAGTCGATGCCCGGTGTGGCCGCAACGTGGTGCTCCTCGAGCAGGCGCCAGCAGAAGTCCACGGCATCCATCCCGGTGTGGACGATGTCGGCGTAGACGTAGAACGCTCCACGCGGCCGCACCGGAATGTGGAATCCCAGGGACTCGAGCCCGTCGCACAGGCGCAGGCAGCGGCGCGCGAACACCGCACGACGCTGTTCGTGAATGGCGATGGATTCGTCGTCGAAGGCGGCCAGCGCCGCATGCTGCGACAGGCTCGGTGGAGAAATGAACAGATTCTGCGCAAGCCGCGCTACCGGCTCCACGGCGGCTTCCGGCAGAACCATCCAGCCGAGCCGCCAACCGGTCATACCGAAGTACTTGGAGAAGCTGTTCAGCACGTAAATGCCGTCGTCGACGACCAGCCCGCTGCGATAGCCCGGGGCGCATTCATCGAACGTCAGGCCCTGATAAATCTCGTCCAGGATCAGGAACGCATCACGCTCCCTGGCCAGCGCTGCCAGACCGGCCAGCGCGTCGCGATCGAGCACCGCCCCGGTGGGATTCGCCGGTGACGCGACCAGCAGCCCGCGGGTCGCCGGGGTCCAGGCGGATTCGGCGTGCGCACGTGTCAGCAGAAAACCGTCCTCGGCGGCAACCGGCACAGCCACCGGAACGCCGTTCACCAGCCACGCGAAGACCTCGTTGCAGGGGTAGCCGGGATCGGTCAGGAGCAGTTCGTCGCCGGGATCGAGCAGCAGCGCAGCAAGCAGCAGCAGGCCGGCACTCGCTCCGGAGGTCACCACGACCCGCTCAGGAGCGATCGTCAGGCCGGCTGCACTGGCGTAGTGGTCGGCTATCCGGCGCCGCAGTTCCGGAATACCGAGCGCCTGAGTGTATTTGGTGGCGCCGGCATCGAGCGCCCTGTGGGCGGCATCGACGATGGGTCCGGCGGTGGGGAAGTCCGGCTCGCCCACCTCAAGGTGCACGACCCGATTGCCGGCGGCCTCCAGCACCTTGGCGCGCTCGAGCAACTCGACGACGCGGAACGGCGCGATCTGCTGCAGTCTGCGGGCTGTCATCTGGGATAAACACCGCCGGAAAAACTTCGCACCATTATATGGTCAACGTCAGAGCGTTCTGGTAGCTTACGCGCCCTTCGAATTCCCGGCGTCGGCGTAGCAACACGCACCGCTCTCGAGTCAGGAACCAGGGAACATCATGGCGGCATCATCAGGTACGAAGTCCCGGAAAAAGCCCCGCACCCGCGCTGCAGCACGCGCGACCGCAAAGGCAACCGTCAAGGCGCCGAAGAAGAAACCGGCGGCGAAGAAGCCGGCAGCGAAGAAGCCGGCAGCGAAGCCGAAGCCCAAAGCGAAAGCGGCGGCGAAATCGAAATCGAAAGCCCGGCCCAAAACCGCCAGGGCCCAGGCGAAATCCAAGGCGACTGCCAAGGCGACCGCCAAGGCGACCGCCAAGGCGAAAGCGAAATCCGCGCCCAAGGCGAAAGCCAGGCCCAAGGCGAATGCCGCGCCCAAAGCGAAGGCGAAAACTAAAGCGAAACCCGCGCCCGCCGCGAAGAAGCGGGCACCGGCTGCCAGCAAAGCCAGCGCAGCAAAGACCAGCGTCCGGAAGAAGTCCCCAGTCAAGAAGTCGAGAGATTCCGCGAAAAACTCTATGAAGAACAGGTCCAAAGCTGCAGCCGCGACCCCGACCAGACCGGCGGGATCCTCGGCGGATTCGCCATTCAGAAACTTCGCCCCCTACGAGCCGGCGAAGAAAGAGTCGTACATGAGCGAAGCGCAGCTCGCTCACTTCCGTTCGATTCTGCTGAAGTGGCGCCAGGAACTCATGGAGGAGGTCGACCGGACCGTGCATCACATGCGCGACGAGGCGGCGAACTTTCCCGATCCGGCCGACCGCGCCACCCAGGAAGAGGAATTCAGCATCGAGCTGCGAACCCGCGACCGCGAGCGCAAGCTGATCAAGAAGATCGATCAGACCATCGACCGTCTGGATCAACAGGATTTCGGCTACTGCGACACCTGCGGCGTGGAGATCGGCCTGCGACGCCTGGAAGCCCGCCCCACCGCGACCCAGTGCGTGGACTGCAAGTCGCTGGACGAAATCAAGGAGCGGCAGCTCCACGGCTGAGGCATGAACGCCGCCGGGGTCCAGGGTGCCGGGCGCTTCGCGCCGTCGCCGACCGGACCCCTGCACGCCGGTTCGCTGCTCGCCGCGGTGGCCAGTTTCCTGGACGCCCGCCGACAGGGGATCGCCTGGCGGTTACGACTCGACGATCTGGATCTGCCGCGCAACGAAGCCGGCGCCGACCGGGCCATTCTGCTCGCTCTGGAATGCCATGCCCTGCACTGGGACGGCCCGGTCACCCGCCAGAGCGAACACGCCGACCGCTACGCCGCGGCCCTGGACGAACTGCGACGCCAGGAGCTACTGTTCTACTGTCGCTGCTCACGGCGCGCGCTGCGCCACACCACCGTCTATCCGGGCCGCTGCCGGGGCTACGTAAAGCCGCGCGCAGACAGCGCCATCCGGGTGCGCGTGGACGGCGCCGTGGTGGAGCTCGACGATCTACTCCTCGGTCCGCAGCGCTGGCCCCTCGCCACCGAGGGTGGGGACTTCGTGGTGCGCCGGCGGGACGGCATCGTCGCCTACCAGCTGGCGACCGCGGTGGACGATGGCGACGCCGACATCACCCGGGTGATCCGCGGCCGCGATCTTCTCGCCACGACCCCCCGGCAGGTGTTCCTGATGTCCCGGCTCGGGTTGAACGTGCCCGTCTACGGACACGTTCCGCTGCTGGTCGACCGCCACGGCCAGAAGCTCTCCAAGCAGGCTCACGCCCCGGCGCTTGACCTGACGCGGCCTGCGGACAATCTGGCGCGCACCCTGGGGCTGCTGGGTCTACCGACCGCTCCGACCGAAGCCGGTTGCGACGAGATGCTGCAGTGGGCGGTGGAGCGATTCGACCTGCGCGGAATTTCAGGCGGCGACGCGCTGGCACAGTGAGGTTGCATGACGGCTTTGTTACTATCTCCGGCCATGACGCAGGTACTCATCGTCGAGCCTGACGCGCCCGCCCGGGCGCGGTTGCGCAAGATCCTGGAAAGTAACGGTTTCGACGTGGGCGAACCCGGTCCCTCGGCATCGAGGGCGGTCGATTCCATGGATTTTTCCGTTTACGGTTGCGTGATCGCCAGCGCCGAGCGCTGCTGCGGTGGGGCCATCGACATTCTGAGCGTGTGCCAGGAGATCCCGGTGATCCTGGTCGCGGAACAGGCCGACGTGCCTAGGGCCGTGTCCGCGATGAAACGCGGCGCCAGCGACTATCTGCTGACGCCGTTCGAGCCCGACGAGCTGGTCGCTGCGGTGGAACGCTGCATCACCGAACAGCGAGGCCGCAGCGGCGACCCCGGCACGCGCGACTTCCCCATGGTCGGGGACAGCGCGCCCATGTGCGAACTGCTGGACCGGATCCGCAAGGTCGGCGCCACCGACTCCACGGTCCTGATCCGCGGCGAGTCCGGCACCGGCAAGGAACTGGTGGCGCGAGCGCTGCACGCGGCAAGCACCCGTGCGCGCGCCCCCCTCATCACCCTGAACTGCGCGACGATCCCGCCGCGGGTGATCGAAACCGAACTGTTCGGCTTCAGCCCGTCCGATGCCCGCCCGGAAGCTACCCGCAGCGGTCTGCTGGAAGCCGCCAACGGCGGCACCCTGTTTCTCGACGAGATCGGAGAGCTGGGTCTGGAAGCTCAGGCGCGCCTGCTGCGCGAGCTGCAGGTGGGCGAGCTGCGCCGCTTCGGCTCCATGGAGACGTTTCCCGTGGACGTCCGGCTGATCACCGCCACCCACCGGGATCTCGACAAGCTGATCCGCAACGGGCAGTTCCGCGAGGATCTGTTCTACCGCCTCAACGTCGTGGCCCTGGAAGTTCCGCCGCTTCGCGAACGCGGCGAAGACGTCCTGCAGCTGGCCGATTTCCTGCTGGCGCGCACGCGGGAAAAGCTCGGCAAGCCGTCGCTGCACTTCGCCGAGGCAACCCGCCGGGCCATGCTCGACTATGCCTGGCCGGGCAACGTCCGCGAGCTGCAGAACGCCATCGAGCGGGCGGTGATCCTGTGCGACAACGACACCATCGCTCCGGATCTGCTGGCCATCGACACGAACGTTCCGGGGCGTCCCGAAGCCCCCGCCGTGGCCACGGAACAGACGTCACTGGAAGACTACTTCGTCAGCTTCGTGCTGGCCCATCAGGACAACCTCACCGAGACCGAACTGGCGGAAAAGCTCGGCATCAGCCGCAAGAGCCTGTGGGAGCGGCGCCAGCGCCTGAACATCCCGCGCAAACGCACCCGGCAGCGTGGTCGGCGGCGGGACGCCACGTGAGCCCACGCGCCGAAGCCCAGCACCTCAGCGCCAGAGAGCACGGTCTGCAGCGCTCCCAGGTGGACGGCAATGCCGTCGATGTCGTGGAGCGGCTCGAGGAAGCCGGATTCCAGGCTTTTCTCGTTGGCGGTTGCGTGCGTGACCTGCTCCTCGGCAAGGCCCCCAAGGACTTCGACGTCGCCACCAGCGCGACCCCGGAGCAGGTGAAGCGCGTTTTCCGCCGCGCCCGGCTGGTGGGGCGGCGGTTCCGCATCGCCCACGTGCGCTACGGGCGTCACATCATCGAGGTGTCGACGTTCCGCAAGGGCCTGGCTGATGACGAGGACGAACGCGATCACGCCGACTCCGGTCTGATCCTGCGCGACAACGTCTGGGGGACCCTGGACGAAGATGCATTCCGCCGTGATTTCACTATCAACGCCCTGTACTACGACCCGCACACTGAAGAGATCATCGACTTCGTCGGCGGGCTCCAGGACCTCGAACGGCGCCGCCTGCGCTTCATCGGCGACGCCGACGTACGCCTGCGCGAGGACCCGGTGCGGCTGCTTCGCGCCGTGCGCTTCCACGCCAAGCTCGGGTTTGCGCTGGATCCGGAGATCGAAGCCGCCATCCCCGAACTCGCCGAGCACCTGCGGGAGATACCTCCGGCGCGGCTGTTCGACGAGATCTGCAAGCTGTTCGTTTCGGGCAAGTCGCTGGAGGGGTGGAACTACCTGAGTCCGACCCGACTGCGCTGGGCGCTGTTTCCATGCGCGCCGCCGGACGATCCTCTGATCGCGCTGGCCATGAACAACACCGACCGGCGCATCGCCGAGGACAAACCGGTGACCCCGGGCTTTCTCTTCGCCGTCGTGATGTGGCGCGACTACGAGGCGCGCCGCAACGAGTACCTCACCGACCACAAACCCGCCGAAGCCCGTGCCATTGCGGCCGGCGAGACGCTGGCCCAGGAGCAGCTGATCATCGCCATCCCGCGACGGTTCTCCCAGTTCGTGCGCGACGTCTGGGGGCTCCAGCACCGCCTCGAGGAGCGGCGCCCGCGGACCGTAGCGAGTCTGGTCGAGCACGAGCGATTCCGGGCTGCCTACGATTTCCTGGTGCTGCGCGGTGAGGCCGGCGACGGTGTCGAGGAAGCCGGTGACTGGTGGACCCGCTATCAGGAACTCGGCGACGAGGGCCGCCAGGCCATGGTCGACGCGCTGCGCGGAGATTCCGGCTCGGAGAAATCCGGCAAACGCCGCAAACGCCGCCGCCGCAAACGCAGCCCGGGCGGTGCCACCGGCGCTACCGGCGGCGCATCCGACCAGCAAGGTTGAAGCCGCCGCGGGCCGAGTACATGATTGGGTCCGGACCGATCGCATGGCACGGATGAATACTCAGGCCCAGTCGACCCCACGTGGAGAGCAGAACGCCGAGCGCCCGCCCCGTTTCGTCACCGTGGAGGGCCCGATCGGCGTCGGCAAGACCACCCTGGCGAAGCGTCTGGCCGAGCACTATGGATACCCGGTGCTGCTCGAGCCGTCCACCGACAATCCGTTCCTCGACCGCTTCTATCGCGAGGGCCGGCGCCACGCCCTACCCACGCAGCTCTACTTTCTTCTCAATCGCGCCCGGCAGCTCGCCGACCTGCCCCAGGACGACCTGGTGGGACCCAGCCTGGTGGCCGACTTCCTGTTGGAGAAGGACGACCTGTTCGCGCGCATGACCCTCGACGAGAACGAGTACTCGCTGTACCAGCAGATCTACCGGAACCTCGAGATTCAGACGCCGACGCCCGATCTGGTCATCTACCTGCAGGCACCGGTCGGGGTCCTGCTGTCACGAATCCGTCGGCGCGGTATCGCCTACGAGCGCGACATCGAGAGCGACTACCTGGAGACGCTGAACCGCGCGTACACCGAGTTCTTCCACTACTACGACGCAGCGCCGCTGCTGGTGGTGAACGCGAGCGAAATCGACTTTGCCAACAACGACACGCACTTCCAGGCGCTGCTGACGCAGCTGTCGAACCTGGACGGGCTGCGTCAGTACTTCAACCCGAACCCGACCCTGCTCTAGTGACCGGCGAAGCCAGATGAACGATCTCGTGCGCGGATCGGGCCCGGAGCGGCAGCCGGCCTGGAAGAAGCTCACCGAGCTGGCGGCGAGACTCGCCCGGCGCCCGGTGGCAGAGCTGCTCGACGATCAGGAACGCAACCAGGCGCTGCGCATCGACGTCGCCGGGCTGAGCCTCGATTTCACCAAGCAGCGTCTCAACCACGAAGCGCTCACGACGCTGACGACCCTGGCGCGGCAGCAGCAGCTGCCCGCGCGCATCGAGCAGCTGTTCGCCGGCGCCGCGCTGAACACGAGCGAAAACCGACCAGCGCTGCACACCGCCCTGCGGGCCGGCCCCGGCGACGCGCCCGAGCACGCCGGTCGGGTCGTGGCCGAAACGCTGGCACGGCTGCAGCGCTTCGCTGCTGACGTCCTGGCAGGCCGGCGCTGCGGCTCGAGCGGCCGCGCATTCACGGATCTGGTCCACATCGGCATCGGCGGATCCCACCTGGGTCCGGAGCTGGTCGTCGACGCGCTGCAGGCGCGCGGGCGTGGCCTGCGCTGCCACTTCGTCGCCAACGTCGATGGCGACGTGCTCACCCGGGAGCTGTCCGGTCTCGACCCCGAAACGACGCTGTTCGTGGTGGTCTCGAAATCGTTTGCCACCCTCGAAACCCGGGAGAACGCGCTGGCGGCACGGAGCTGGTTTCTCGAGCGCACGGCCAGCACGGATGCGCTGGCGGAGCATTTCGTCGCGGTGACCGCCAACGTCGCGGCCGCCGGCGAGTTCGGGATTGCCGAGCCCATGATCTACCCGCTCTGGGACTGGGTCGGCGGGCGCTTCTCGCTGTGGTCCGCGGTGGGTATGCCCATCGCGCTGGCCGCTGGACCCGAGGCCTTCGCCGGTCTTCTCGAGGGCGCACGCCACATGGACCAGCATTTCCGCCACGCGCCGCTGCTCGAGAACGCGCCCGCGCTGCTGGCGCTGACCGGGATCTGGAATTTCAACTTCCTCGGCGCCGGCACGCTGGCGGTGCTCCCTTACGCCAGCCGACTGCGGCTGCTGCCCGACTATCTGCAGCAGCTGGAAATGGAGAGCAACGGCAAGAGCGTGCAGCACGATGGCTCGCCGGTGGGCGTTCACAGCATGGGCATCGTCTGGGGAGGTGAAGGCACCAACGGACAGCACGCCTTCCACCAGCTGCTGCATCAGGGCACCCGATCCTTCGCTGCCGACTTCATCGTCATCGCGCATCGGGACCACGACCTCGAGGACCACCACCGCTGGCTGCTGGCGAACGCGCTGGCACAGAGCCAGGCGATGATGGCGGGCCAGGACAGCAACGATGCCCACCGTCGGGTATCCGGAGACAAGGCCACGACCACCATCGTCATGGAGCGTCTGGAGCCTTCCACGTTGGGGGCCCTGTTAGCGTTGTACGAACACAAGGTGTTTTGCCAGGGCGTCATCTGGAACATAAACTCCTTCGACCAGTGGGGCGTGGAAGTGGGCAAGCGTCTCGCCCTGCCGATTCACGCACAGCTGGCCGGCGCCCAGACCGTGAACCAGGACGCTTCCACCCGGTACCTGGTAGAACACCTGCGCAGCCCGGACCGGACCGGGCCGTAGGAAAGATAGGGGAACTCACATGTCTCAAACGCACATCTACCCGGTCCCGGAATCCGCCCTGGACCGCGCCTTCATCAACGAAGAGCAGTATCGGGCCATGTACCAGCGCTCCGTGGAGGATCCGGAGGGGTTCTGGGCGGAGCAGGCCGACATCTTCCTGACCTGGGACAAGCGCTGGGATCGGGTGTTCCAGGAAGACATGGTCGCGGGCCGGGTCAGCTGGTTCGACGGCGCGGTGCTCAACATCAGCTACAACTGCATCGACCGGCATCTACCGGAGCGTGCGGATCAGACCGCGATCATCTGGGAGGGCGACGACCCCGGCGACGACAAGACCATCAGCTACCAGATGCTTCACGACGAGGTGTGCCGGCTGGCGAACGGCCTCAAGCAGCGCGGCGTGCGCAAAGGCGATCGGGTGTGCATCTACATGCCGATGATTCCGGAAGCCGCTTTCGCCATGCTCGCCTGCACGCGCATCGGCGCCATCCACTCGGTGGTGTTCGGCGGTTTCTCACCGCAATCGCTGGAGGATCGCATTCTCGATTCGGATTGCCGCTGTGTGATCACCGCCGACGAAGGCGTGCGCGGCGGCCGCACGGTACCGCTCAAAGCGAACACCGAGGCGGCGCTCGCCAGTTGCCCGAATGTGCACAGCGTAGTCACGGTGCGTCGCACCGGTGCGGAGGTCGCCTGGAATCCACAGCGCGACGTCTGGTACCACGATCTTGTGCACGATCAGCCTGCCGCGTGCCCGCCCGAACCCATGGACGCCGAGGACCCCTCGTTTATCCTCTACACCTCCGGGTCCACCGGCAAACCCAAGGGCGTTCAGCACGGCACGGCGGGCTATCTGCTGCACGCCGCGATGACCCACAAGTACGTATTCGACTACCACGACGGCGACATCTACTGGTGCACGGCGGACGTGGGCTGGATCACCGGTCACAGCTACATCGTCTACGGCCCCCTGGCCAACGGCGCCACGACGCTGATGTTCGAAGGCGTGCCGACCTACCCCGACGCATCACGCTGCTGGCAGGTAGTGGACAAGCACGGCGTCAACATCTTCTACACCGCGCCCACCGCGCTGCGATCGCTGATGGGCCAGGGAGACGATTTCGTCACCCGCACGTCGCGCGAGTCCCTGCAGCTGCTCGGCACCGTGGGCGAGCCCATCAACCCCGAAGCCTGGGAGTGGTATCACAGGGTGGTCGGCGAACACCGCTGTCCCATCGTCGATACCTGGTGGCAGACCGAAACCGGCGGGATCATGATCTCGCCGCTGCCCGGCGCCACGGCGCTCAAGCCCGGCTCCGCGACGTTGCCGTTCTTCGGGGTTCAGCCAGGCCTCATGGACGACAACGGCAAGCTCATCGAGGAAGTCGAAGCACGCGGCAATCTGGTCATCACCCACACCTGGCCCGGGCAGATCCGCACCGTGTACGGAGACCATCAGCGCGTGGTCGACACCTACTACGCCACCTATCCGGGGTACTACTTCACCGGCGACGGCGCACGTCGCGATGCCGACGGCTGTTACTGGATCACCGGCCGGGTGGACGACGTCATGAACGTCTCGGGACACCGCATCGGCACCGCCGAGGTGGAAAGCGCGCTGGTGCTGCACCACGAGGTAGCCGAAGCCGCCGTGGTGGGATTCCCCCACAAGGTCAAAGGTGAAGGCATCTACGCCTACGTGACCCTGATGAGCGCCAGTCACGAAGATCCGCAACAGCTGCGCGAGGAGCTCACCGCCCTGGTGCGGCGCGAGATCGGCGCCATCGCCAAGCCCGACGTCATCCAGTTCGCCCCGGGGCTGCCCAAGACCCGCTCCGGTAAGATCATGCGGCGCATCCTGCGCAAGATCGCCGCGGACGAACTGGACAGTCTCGGCGACACCACGACCCTGGCAGATCCCTCGGTGGTGGACGATCTGGTGGCCAACCGCGAGCGCAGCTGAGGCCGTTGCGCAGGCTTCGGCGGCGCCGTCGAACACCCGGCCGCCCTAGTCGAACTTGCTGTCGCTCACCCGGTGGCAGCCGCGACCACCACTGCTGCAGTCCCTGTTCTGCTCCACCGTACCGTTCTCGCCGCCGATGTGGTCACCCTTCCTCTCGAAGTCGTTGGCATGGCACGCCGCGCAGAACGGAGCGTACTGCGGGAACCGGTAGACGAACGCCGCGTTGACGCTCGGTCCGTGGCAGCCGTCGCAGCCCGGGTCTCTCCGGTGATCGCCTGGATAGTCGCCTGCCGGGTCGTGCGCGAACACCGCCGGGGCCCAGGTATTGGTGTTGTGGCAGGCGTCGCACTGCACGTTGGTCGCCAGGTGGCCCTGGGGCTTGAACGTCGCCACCCCATCGGTGTCGTTGTGGCAGTCGTCGCAGCGCCCCGCCGTACTGGCATCGTGCACCCACGACCCGTCTGCGAAGGTCGCCGTGGTGTGGCAGAAGTGGCAGTCCAGGGCCGTCACCAGGTGCGCCGGGTTGGTCCTGGCATCCTTGCCGATGGCCGTCGCACCGTCGTGGCACGACTCGCAGTCGTCGACGATGCCGGTGTGGTCGAAGGTCGCCGGCGTGAAGGCGCGGGTGTTATGGCACACCCCGCAGTCCTGGTTCGTCGGCAGGTGCGTGTTCGACTTGCCCGTGGCAAAGCCGGCGTCGTGGCAGGACGCGCAGTTGTCGACGATGCCCGCGTGATCGAAGGTGCCGGGCACGAATCCGGTGGTCTGGTGGCAGTTCACACAATCCTGATTGGTGGGCACATGATCGCTGGGCTTGCCGGTCGCGGTCACCCCGTTGTGGCACGACGCGCAGTTCCCGACGATGTCCTGGTGATCGAAACGCGCGCCGGCGAACCCGGCGGGCGTATGGCAGGCAGAGCAATCCTGGGTAACCGGAATGTGCGGCGGATCGACCTTCGCATCCGTACCTGTGGCATCCATGCCATTGTGGCACGAGGCGCAGCTGTCGACGATGCCGGTGTGATCGAACCCGGCCGGCGAGAATGCCCCGCCAGGGACGTGGCAGACGCCGCAATCCTGCGTCGTCGGCACGTGCCGCGGGTCCGCCGCATCCTTGCCCGTGGCGTCCGAGCCGTTGTGGCACGAGTCACAGCGGCTACCCACCACCTCGGGACCGTCGTGATCGACGAACGCGGCCGCGAAGTCGCTGGTGTTGTGGCACACCGAGCAGTCGCTCGTGGTGTTGCGGTGGATGGGCGTATCCGTCTCGCCGAGGGCGCCGAGGGCAACGAATGCCGCGCGGCCGTTGTGGCACGACGCACAGTTGTTCGAGATGCCCGTGTGATCGAACTCCGACGGAGAGAACGCAGTATTCACGTGGCAGACCGAGCAGTCCTGGGACGTCGGCAGGTGGTTCGCCGCCTTCGCCAGTCCGGAGCTGGCGCCGAAGAACGGGGCATCGTGACAGCCCTCGCAGCCCCGCATGACGCCCGGATGCTGGTCGGTCAGGAAGGTGTTCGACGCAAACGTGCTCGTGGAGTCGTGACAGGTGCTGCACTCGGTGGCCGCCGGAATATGCTGCACCGGCTTCGGCGTTGATACCCCGGTGGCGTGGCACGAGGCGCAATCATTCGGGTCGATGCCTTCATGGTTGTAGGCAATGCCGGCAAAGCTGGTGAAGTCGTTGATGGTGTGACAGGCCGAGCAGTCCAGCGTGGTCGGTACGTGCCCGTCGTTCTTGCCGAGGCTGATCACGCCGTTGTGACAGGCGGCGCAATCGCCGGTGTCGATGCCCACGTGGTCGAACACCGCTCCCACGAACGTGTCCGTGGTGTGACAGGCGGAGCAATCCTCCGCCGTCGGCAGGTGGTTGTCGAGCTTGCCGATCGTGATCACGTTGTCGTGGCAGCTCTCGCAGCCGCTGACCACGCCGAAATGGTCGTAGGTGCCGGTGGCGAACGTGCCCGGGGTGTGGCAGACGCTGCAATCCTCGGTTGTCGGCATATGGTTGGGCGATTGTCCGGTCGCCGTCACGCCATGGCAGGAGGCACAGTTGTCGACGATTCCGGTGTGATCGAAGGCATCCGCGAAATCGGTCGTGTTGTGGCAGACGCCGCAGTCTTCGCTGGTCACCGGGTGCGACGCTGCCGACCCTTTGCCTGGTGCGTTGATGCTGTTGCTGTCGTTATGACACGACTGACACGGCTGCATCGCAGCATCGATACGGTGGTTGAACACGCCATCCATGCTGAACGTCGCGGTGCTGTGACACGCGCCGCAGTCGACGAAGGGCTCCGGGTGGCCGACGATCGGACCCCCGGCCGAGACACCGTGGCAGGAGTCGCAGCGGTTGCCGACGACGTCCGGGCCGGTGTGATCCGGGAACGCGTCCAGGAACGTCTCTGTGGTATGACAGGCGCCACACTCGGAGCTGGTCTCCGGGTGCGGCGGGCTCGGCGTCTTGCCGCGCGAGATGGTGCCGTTATGACAGCCGCTGCAGGAGCGCAGAATTCCAGAGTGATCGAAGCTGCCATCGGGTTCCAGGGCGAGAAAGCTGACCGTGTTGTGGCAGTCGCTGCACTCGGCTTCCGTGGCGGCATGGAACTCGGATTTACCCACTGCCCGAACACCGTCGTGGCATTCACTGCAGTTCCCGAACACCTCCTGATGGTCGACGAAGTGGATCAAAGCGAACCCTACGGGTTCGGCGCTATGACAGGTGGCGCAGGCATCGCTGGTTGCTACGTGATCTACTGATTTGACAGGTGCGGGGCTGAAACCGTCTGTATGACAGCTCACACAGTTCGACGACAGGCCGTCGTGAAAGGGAATCTTCGCCGGGCTGTCGGCCATGACGAGCTGGACCACCCGGCGGCTGGAAACGCCATCGGCGCTGACGATCAGCTGGGCTACGTACGCACCCGCAACATCAGGCACGAAGGAGGCGTCTGCGAAGGAGGCGTCGAACAGTTCGGCCGTGCTGCCCTCAGGCCTGGAAGAGAAGCTCCAGGTGAACGTCAGCGGATCCGCCGACGTGGTGCGCGATCGGCTGCCGTCCAGCGTAGCCAGATCGCCGACGACGGTCTTGACGATGGGACCGGTGCGCGCCACGACGGTGGCGATGCCATCGGGCGTGGCCGTCGGGTCCGGCACCGGTCCGGACGGGTCTGCTCCGCCACCACCCGAACAGGCAGCCAGCGCGCCTGCCAGAACCAGACTGAGGAAGCCTCGGATGCGCGGTTTCATCAGGGAACCCATCGGCATGGCAGCATGGTCCCCTCTCTGGAATGCCTGGTGCCGGCATGGCCCCCCGGAGAGAAAAGCGTCCAACGGAGCGGGCCATCATTGCGGTCTGTATCAGGTAGCCAATATCAGGGTAGACGATATCAGGGAAAATATTCCCCTATTGTGCGTCTTTTCTCAGAATTCGGCCATTGCCGGAGTCCAAACGCCTTTTGCTTGACGTTCCTGGTCCGTCAACGCGCGAAGGCACGTTCCACAAGCAGCAACGCATCCGGACTGTCCCAGCTTCTGGCGCCTGTGACCTTTCGGACCACGCGACCGTCCGCATCCACCAGCACGGTGAGTGGCACCCTGGAGGCGCCGAGCAGCGTCTCGAGCTGCAGCCGGTAGTCGATGAAGTGGTCGATCGTCGCGTTCGACGACGCAAGGAACGCCAGCGCGCGCTCCGGGTAGTCGTCGATGGAGACGCCGATGACGTTCAGATCCACCGCCGTGTCGGTCCAGGCAAGCCGCTCGAGCGACGCCATTTCTGCCCGGCACGGGCCACACCAGCTTGCCCAGACGTTGATGATCAGAGGTTTACCGCGGTAGTCGGAGAGCTGTCTGGCGGGGCCGTTGAGCCCGCTCATGGGGGCGCCGGGCAGCACCTCGCCTCGCTGTACCTCGCGTGGTAGCGCCGCTTCGCCGGCAACGGCAGGCGCACCGGAGAGCAGCAGCAGCAGAGTGGCAATAGATCGTCGCATGCGGGAACCGTGACGCAGCGGTAGTTCGTTGACAACTGGATTCGCGTGACCGTCTTCACAGTCAAGCAGAAAGGTCCGTGCAGCGCTGCTCTTCGAGGCATCCGGCATCCGGCATCCGGCATCCGGCATCCAGCCTTCGGGACGCGGAGTGCGCCCCCCGCCGGGTGACGCTAAACTCTGCAGCCCGGTCGCCGTCGGGCGGCGGCCGCCCGTCGATTCACCAAACGAGCATGGAACGGAAGGAAGCACGATGAGCGAAGCACTGGACACGAAGGACTTCCGGACCGAGGTCCGTAACTGGGTGGAGGGCAACTTCCCGGCCGCCCTCAAGGGCGTATCGCCGGCCATGGAAGGTGGCCAGGACGCGGCCCACGCGGCAGCGCTGGAGCAGTGGCGCGAGGCGCTGGCTTCCCGCGGCTACGGCGCGCCGACCTGGGCCGTGGAGTACGGCGGCGCAGGACTCGATCACCCCAGCGCGCGCATCGTCGCCCAGGAAATCGCCCGGGCCGGTGCCTTCAACCACATCCCGCTGCTCGCCGGCATGGGCGTGACCATGGTCGGCCCGACCATCCTCGACTACGGCACCGACGAGCAGAAGAGCAAGCATCTGCCGGACATCGCCAGCGGCAAGGTGCGCTGGTGCCTGGGTCTGTCGGAGCCCAACGCCGGCTCCGACCTCGCCTCGCTCACCACCAAGTGCGAGGACCGGGGCGACCACTTCGTCCTCAACGGCCAGAAAATCTGGACCTCTGGCGCCGACATCTCGCAGTGGTGTGGCGCGCTGGTTCGTACCGACGGCAACGCGAAGAAGCACGACGGCATCAGCTTCGTCATGCTGCCGATGGATCAGCCAGGCGTGGAAACGCGTCCGATCCGCCTGATCTCCGGCGCCTCACCCTTCTGCGAGACCTTCTTCAACGATGCCATCGCGGCCAAGGAAGACCTGCTCGGCAATCTCAATGACGGCTGGAACGTCATCAAGCGCCTGCTCCAGCACGAGCGCACCAGCCAGACGAGCGCCGGCGGCCCCGGTGGCGGAAACAGCCGGCCGTTGCACGAGCTGGCAAAGGAGTACGTGGGCGTCGACGCCGACGGACGTCTGGAAGACGCCGATCTGCGCGGCCGCATCACCCGCCATCTGATGGACGCGGCGGCGCACAAGCTCACCATCGAGCGCATCACCGCCGAAGCGAAGGGCAACGTCAACGTCTCCGCGGCCGCATCGATCATGAAGAACTCCGCCACCGACGTCAGTCAGGGCAAAGCCGAACTGACGTTGGAGATCATGGGCCATCGCGGCCTGGGCTGGAGCGGCGACGACTTCACCGCCGAGGAAATCGGCGCCGTGCGCGAGTGGCTCTGGGGCAAGGCCATCTCGATCTACGGAGGCTCCTACGAGGTGCAGCGCAACATCGTTTCGAAAAACATCCTCGGGCTCCCCGAGACCACCCAGAAAGGCTGAGCGACAGACATGGCAGCACTGAACGAAGAACAGACCCTGATCCGCGATCAGGCGAAAAACTGGGCGACCGCGGAATCGCCGGTGACGAAGTTCCGCCAGATGCGCGACCAGGGCATCGACGGCAACTACTGGCCCGACGCCTGGTCCGCGATGACCGACATGGGCTGGACCGGCATTCTCGTGCCCGAGGCTCACGGCGGCTCGGACCTGGGCTACCTCACCTTCGGCCTCATCCTCGAGGAGCTCGGCCGCCAGCTCACCGCCTCACCGCTGCTCGCGTCGGCGCTGGTCGGGGCTTCCGCAATCCGCCTCGGTGGCAGCGATGCCCAGCAGCAGCACTACCTGCCGAAGATCGTCGACGGCTCCGCGGTGCTGACGCTGGCGGTGGACGAAGGCCCGCGCCATGCGCCGGCGAAGACGGCGCTTGCGGCAACGAAAGAGGGCGCAGGCTACAGGCTGTCCGGCAGCAAGGCCTTCGTGCTCGAAGGCATGGCGGCGACGGACTACGTCGTGGCGGCGCGCAGCGCCGGCGCCCCCGGCGAGGAAGCCGGGATCACGCTGTTTCTCGTCGCCGCGGACGCCGCCGGCGTCTCCCGCAGCGCCCTGGCCACGGCGGACAGCCGCGGTTACGCGCAGGTCGACTTCGAGGGCGTGTCCGTCGGGGCAGACGCGGTGCTTGGTACCGTGGACGACGGCTTCGGTCTGCTCGACGCGATCCTCGACCGCGGCCGCGCAGGCGTCGCGGCCGAGATGCTCGGCACCGCCGGGGCCGCCTTCGAAATGACGCTCGAGTACCTCAAGACACGCAAGCAGTTCGGCAAGGTCATCGGCTCGTTCCAGGCGCTCGGCCACCGGGCGGCGGCACTGTTCACGGGCATGGAACTCGCACGTTCCTGCTCGGAGGCGGCGCTGTCCGCCATCGATGCCGACGCCAACAACGTCGCTGAACTGGTCTCACTGGCGAAAGCCAGGGTCGGCGACCATCTGCACCTGACGTCCAACGAACTGATTCAGATGCACGGCGGCATCGGCATGACCGACGAGTACGATGCCGGGTTCTATCTGAAGCGCGCCCGGGCCCTGGAAGCCATCTACGGCAACCAGGCGTTCCACCGCGAGCGCTACGCACGGACTCTCGGCTACTGACGCGCCGACCCGGGATGCAGCAGAGCGGACGGGATCATGGACGACGAGGCGGATAGCGGTAGCGCGGCGATCATCGGCACCGGCACGGTGCTGACGTTCCACTACACGGTGCGCGACGAGGACTCGCAGCACGCCCTGGAAACCAGCGCCGGCGGAGATCCGCTGACGATCCTGTTCGGTCAGCCGGGCCTGCTGCGACCCGTTCAGCAGGCGCTGCGGGGCAGATCCACCGGCGAGCGGGTGACGGTCACAGTCCCTCCAGAGCAGGCCTTCGGACCCCGACGCGACGATGCCCTGAAACGGGTTTCCAAGAAGTACTTCGGCAAGCCGAAAAGCCTCCGGCCCGGTCTCAGGGCAACGCTGCAGACCGACTCCGGGCCGCAGACCGTCACGATCGTCAAAGTGGGCGGCAAAGTCGTCGACGTCGATACCAACCACCCGTATTCAGGGCTCACCGTGACGTTCGTGATCGACGTGCTATCGGTACGGCCCGCCAGCAACGAAGAGATCGCCCACGGCCACGCCCACGGCCCGGGTGGCCATCGGCACTGACGGCACCGCCGCCAGTGTGCGACATGTCCGTCTGTGCCTCCCCGGACACCGGCCGTTCCCGCAAACGAGGCACCGGTCACAGCACCGCATGCCACGGTCACTAGGATCAGCAGACGACCCAGGCCACTTGCGGCACCCATCAACACGTACAGGACGCGTGCATCATGGACGATCAGGATCTTGAGCTGGATTTCGAGGACCTTGGGGGAGACCCGGAGTTCGAAGCGGATACCGAGATCTTCTACTGGGCGCTGAAGAACGCCCTGGACCGCACGCAGATGGAGCCGCCGCCCGCAGCGCTCGGCTGATCGGCCGCGGCTTTCGTCGCTGCCGCCACGTGGCTACAGTGGCGGCATGACGGACCTCGCTGGCACGGCTGAGCGGATCCGCGGCCTGCTCGTCGCGGTGCTGCTGGTCGGCGGTTGCGCCAGCGACCCTTCGACCCCGCCACCGACGGCTGCGACCGACACGGCGGCAACCTGCAGGGCCGTGTTCCGCGCGCTCGACGAGCGCATTTCCGCGGCCGGCATCCGCGACGGCCAGTCCGCGCCGGTGCCGGAGTTTCCCTATCTGCGCATCGACCGCCTCCATGCCGCGCTGGCGCCCGAGGCAACCGGGCCGGCATTCGACGCCTGGGTAGCGCGACTGCGCGATCTCGACCGACGCGCCCGACGCCTCGAGATCGCCAATCTCCCCTCACCGAATCCGGCGCCCGCTGAGGATCTGGACGAATGTGCCGAAGTTCTGCGCGCCCGGGACCTGTCCGATCCGCAGCGCCGTGCCGCGCTCGTCGGCACCACGGTGAAGGACGCCTACCAGCCCTGGCTGCGGGTGCTGGGTCTCTATCCGGCGACCGCTGTGCCGTTTCTGTTCGGGGTACGCAACCTGCACCGGGAGACGGCGAGGGCATTCGCCACGCCGCTGGATGACCTGCCCCGGGAGGGCGAACTGACGCGCTACGTACCAGCGCCGGGAGCGACCCTCGATGCAGCCGAGGTCGCAATGATCCTGGCCCGGGCGGCGGCCAATCCCCTGGCGATTCCCGACCCGGAAGACGAGGACCTGCAGGCCCTGTTCGAGACCTTCGCGCCGCGCTTCGATATCGACAGCGCGTCCGCCGCAGATCTCCCCGGGCGGCCCGTGATCGGCACGGCGGCGCCCACCGTGGCCGGACAAGCCACGGTTTTCACCCTGAGGTCATTCGTCCGCTGGCGCGGTCAGACCCTGCTGCAACTCAACTACGTCCTGTGGTTTCCCGCGCGGCCGCGCGAATCCCGGCTGGATCTCGTGAGTGGAAACCTCGACGGGATCACCTGGCGGGTCACCCTGGGCATGGACGGTCGACCGCTGCTGTTCGACTCGATGCACAACTGCGGCTGCTACCACAAGGTCTTCCCCACCCGGCGCGTGGTCGAGCGCCGCCCCCGGGGATTCGAAGAACCGCTGTCAGTGCCCCAGACCGCGCCCGAAGGCAGCGGGGCCATGGTGCTGCGGATCTCCGCGGGACGTCACTACCTGCAGCGGCTCGACCGCGTACAGCCGCAGGCGTCCTCGGGGCTGCCGGTCCGCACCTACGCCTTCGCCGACTACGACGAGTTGCGGACGCTGCCGCGACCCGGTGGCGGCAGCCGGAGTCTGTTCCGAAGCGACGGAATCGTCGCTGGAACGGAACGCCGCGAACGCTGGGTATTCTGGCCCATGGGCGTTCCCGAACCGGGCGCCATGCGCCAGTGGGGACACCATGCCATTGCCTTCGTCGGGCGCAGACACTTCGACGATCCGGGGCTACTGGAGCGATACTTCCGGCCCGCAGAGGATGCGGGAGAGTCGGCAGACAGGTAGGAGCGATCTCCGCGATCCGGACATCGCTCCTACAGACGGACTACGAACTACGCGCTCTGCGCGTAGTTCGGGACTTCCTTCATCGACAGCTTGATGCGGCCGCGCTGGTCCACGTCGAGAACCACCACGTCGATCATCTGACCTTCCTGCAGGTAGTCACTCACCTGCTCCACCCGCTCGTCGGCAATCTGCGAGATGTGCAGCAGGCCGTCCTTGCCGGGAATGATGTTGACGAAAGCGCCGAAGTCGACGATGCGCTCCACGCGGCCATGGTAGATCCTGCCAACCTCGGCCTCCGCGGTGATCTCCTGAACCCGCTTCACGGCGGCTTCCATCGACTCCGCGCTGTCGGCGTAGATACGCACGCTGCCATCGTCCTCGATGTCGATGTCGGCGCCGGTCTCTTCGACGATGGAACGGATGGTGGCACCACCCTTGCCGATCACGTCACGGATCTTGTCCGTGGGCACCATGATCACCTTCATCGCCGGCGCGTTCTCGGAGATCGTGTCGCGCGACTTGTCGATGACCTTGTTCATCTCGCCGAGGATGTACATGCGCGCTTCCAGCGCCTGGTTGAGCGCCACTTCCATGATCTCGTCGGTGATGCCGGAGATCTTTATGTCCATCTGCAGCGCCGTCACCCCTTTCGCGGTGCCGGCCACCTTGAAGTCCATGTCGCCGAGGTGATCCTCGTCACCGAGAATGTCTGTGAGGACGGCGTACTTGTTGCCTTCCTTCACCAGACCCATGGCAACCCCGGCTACCGGCGCCTTCATCGGTACGCCTGCGTCCATGAGCGCCAGCGACGTGCCGCAGACGCTGGCCATGGAGCTCGAGCCGTTCGACTCGGTGATCTCCGAAACCACGCGCAGGGTGTAAGGGAACTCGTCCACCGACGGCAACACGGCAGCGACGCCGCGGCGCGCCAGACGGCCGTGGCCGATCTCACGCCGCTTCGGACCGGCCATGAAGCCGGCCTCACCGACGCTGAACGGCGGGAAGTTGTAGTGCAGCATGAAGTTGTCCTTGTAGGACCCTTCCAGTGCGTCGATGAGCGCCGCATCCCGCAGGGTACCCAGAGTGGCCACGACGATGGCCTGGGTTTCCCCCCGGGTGAACAGCGCGCTGCCGTGAGTCTTCGGCAACCAGCCGACTTCGACGCTGATCGGACGTACCTTGCGCAGGTCGCGACCGTCGATGCGCGGTTCGCCGTTCAGCACGCGCTGCCGGACGATGGTCTTCTCGAGCTTGCCGAAGGCGTTGGCCACGTCCTCGGAGCCGTACTGCGGGTTGTCACCGCCGGCGAGATGCTCGATCACGCGGTTGCGGACTTCGCTGACCCGGGTCTGGCGCTGCATCTTGTCGGTGATGCGGTATGCCTCGCCGAGATCGGTCTTCGCCGCGGCTTCCACCGCTTCCTTGAGAGACTCGTCCACCGGCCCCGGCTGCCACTCCCAGCGCGGCTTGCCGGCTTCCGCCGCCAGCTCCTTGATGGCGCTGATGGCGACCTGCATCTCCTGGTGCGCGAACAGCACGGCACCGAGCATCTGGTCCTCGGTGAGTTCCTGAGCTTCCGACTCCACCATCAGCACGGCGTCCTCGGTTCCCGCCACCACCATGGACAGCTTGGATTCGAGCAGATGCGCGTAGCCCGGATTGATCATATAGGTGCCGTCCTTGTACCCGACCCGGGCGGCGCCGATGGGGCCGTCGAACGGAATACCGGAGACCGCGAGTGCTGCGGAGGCTCCGATCAGCGAGGCGATGTCCGGATCTTCGTTCTTGTCCGCGGACATTACCGTGCAGATCACCTGCACCTCGTTCATGAAGCCCTTCGGGAACAGCGGCCGCAGCGGCCGGTCGATGAGGCGCGACGTCAGCGTCTCCTTCTCCGACGGACGACCTTCGCGGCGGAAGAAACCGCCCGGGATCTTACCCGCGGCATAGGTCTTTTCCTGGTAGTTCACCGTCAGCGGGAAAAACGCCTGGTTCGGCCGCGCGTGCCTGACACCGACCGCGGTGCACAGGACCACGGTGTTCCCCATGGTCACGAGCACGGCGCCGCTAGCCTGTTTGGCGATGCGTCCGGTTTCCAGGGTGACCTGCTGCTCACCAAACTGAAATTGTTTCGTTACTGGATTCAAACTCTATTCCTCCGTTTCCTTTTTCATGCGTCACCCCACGGTGGCGCACACTTAACGGCGCAGTCCCAGCCGGCCGATCAACTCTGCGTAGCGGTTGGCGTTCTTGCGCTTCAGGTAGTCGAGCAGCTTCCTCCGCTGGTTCACCATGCGGATCAGACCTCGCCGGGAATGGTGATCCTGCTTGTGCGCGCGGAAGTGCTCCTGCAGGGTGTTGATGTTGTGGGTCAGCAGGGCGACCTGAACCTCGGGAGATCCCGTGTCGCCTTCCTCAACCTGATATTCCTTGATGATCTCAGCTTTGGTTGCTGCGGAAAGTGCCATTGCTTGCTTCTCCAATATGCCTGATTGAAATACGAGTACATCCGCGCATATCTGCAGATGCCTCAGTCAGCCGACGACCAGCCGCCGCGGGGCGACCCGGCCGTCATCGAGAACCTCTCCCACCCCGAGAAACCGGGTGGCGCCTTCGCCGGTCTGCTCGGACAGCCGCACCCAGCCGCTGCTCGGCGCGTGCGGAACGATCACGGGCTGGCCCTGGCGCAGGTAATAGGCGGTGTCGTCGTTTAGCCTGACCTCCGGCCAGTCACCCACGGCGCTGTCCACGGGCAGCAGGAAGCGGTCCAGCGATCCTTCGTCCAGGGCGGCCTCGAGGGTGTCGAAGGTTACCAGATCCGCCTCGCTGTAAGGCCCCGCACCAAGACGGCGCAGCGCCGCGACATGGGCGCCGCAACCCAGATGCTCGCCGAGCTCCTGCGCGATCGTGCGCACGTAGGTGCCCTTGCTGCAGTGGATCGCCAGAACCAGCTCGTCTGCTTCCAGCGAGACCAGCTCGTTGGAAAAAATCTTCACCCGGCGCGCCTCGCGCTCGATCTCGATGCCCTGACGCGCCAGCTTGTACAGCGGCTGTCCCTGATGCTTGACCGCCGAGAACATGGACGGCACCTGATCGATTTCACCGCGGAAGAAGCGCAATGCTTCCTCCACCCGGGCTACGTCGACCCCCTCTACCGGGCGGGTCTCCAGCACGTTGCCTTCGGCATCACCGCTGTCCGTCGCCACGCCGAGCTTGAGTCGGGTCCAGTACTTCTTGTCAGAGGTGAGAAGGTACTGGGAGAACTTGGTGGCCTCGCCGAAGCACAGCGGCAGCACGCCCGTGGCCAGCGGGTCGAGCGCACCGGTATGGCCCACCTTGCGGGCGTCGAACAGCCTCTTCGCCTTCTGAACCGCATCGTTGGAGCTGAACCCCTGCGGTTTGTCCAGTACCAGGATGCCGTTCACGTCGCGGCCGCGACGGCGCCTAGCCATCCGCCGGATCCTCATTGCCTGCGGCCTTGCCGGCACGACGGTCGGACTCCACGGCCTTGACGATCAACGCTTCCAGCTTCGGTCCTTCTTCCATCAGCCGGTCGTAGTGCAGACGCAGACGCGGCGTGGTGCGCATGCGGTGACGCTTGGCCAGCTCCGAACGGAAGAAGCCGGCCGCCTTGTTCAGCACCTCGATCAGCTCGTCACGGGCTGCGTCCGTGTCCGCGTCCAGAGACGACACGTAGACGTCGGCATACGACAGATCCCGGCTGACCTTCACTTCGTTCACGTTCACCATGCCGACACGCGGATCCCGCATCTCGCGCTGGATGATCGCGGCAAGCTCGTCGCGAATGAAATCCGCAACTCGAAGATCACGGCCGTAGTCTGGCATGGCTCATCACAGCTCCCGCGCGACCTCTCGGGTATCGAACACCTCGATCTGATCGCCGGGCCGAATGTCGTTGTAGTTGCGCACGCCGATGCCGCACTCCGTGCCGGCTCGGACTTCGTTGACGTCGTCCTTGAAGCGACGCAGCGATTCCAGCGCGCCTTCGAAGATCACCACGTTGTCGCGCAGCACCCTGATAGGCTTGTTGCGGAACACCGTGCCCTCGGTAACCATGCAGCCGGCCACCTGCCCGAACCGGGGCGAGCGGAACACGTCGCGCACCTCGGCGGTACCGACGATCTCCTCGCGGACCTCCGGGGCCAGCATGCCGGTCAGCACCTGTTTCACGTCGTCGAGCAGTTCGTAGATGATGCTGTAGTAGCGCAGCTCGATCCCTTCGCGCTCGATGATCGTCTTCGCTGCATTGTCGGCACGCACGTTGAAGCCGAACACGACGGCGCCATAGGTCAGCGCCATGTTGGCGTCGGTTTCGGTGATGCCGCCGACGCCGGAACCGAGCACGTTCACCGCGACCTCGTCGTTGCCCATGTCGGCGAGCGCCTGCGAGATGGCTTCCAGGCTGCCGCGCACGTCGGCCTTGAGGACCACCTTGAGCACGCGCTTTTCGCCTTCGCCGAGGCCGGCGAACATGTTCTCCATCTTCGCCGCCTGCTGCAGCGCCATGCGATGCTCGTGGCTCTTGTCGCGACGGAACTGGGCCAGCTCCCTGGCAGTCTTCTCGTCGGTGGCTACCGAAAACTCGTCTCCGGCAGCCGGGGTCCCGTTCAGACCGAGCACCTCGACGGGAACCGACGGGCCGGCATCCTTCACCTGCTCGCCCGCTTCATTGAGCATCGCGCGTACCCGGCCGGTATTCTCGCCGGCGATGATGATGTCGCCCTGCTTGAGCGTGCCGTTCTGCACCAGCACCGTCGCCACCGGACCACGGCCGCGGTCCAGACGGGACTCGATCACCACGCCACGTCCGGGCGCCTCCGGCACGGCCTTGAGCTCCAGCACCTCCGCCTGCAGCAGCACCGATTCGAGGAGCTGCTCGATCCCTTCACCCGTCATCGCCGAAACTTTCACGAACTGGGTATCGCCGCCCCACTCCTCTGGCACCACGTTCTTCGCCGCCAGTTCATTTGTCACCCGTTCCGGATCGGCGCCCTCCAGATCCATCTTGTTGATGGCCACGACGATGGGAACGCCGGCGGCCTGGGCGTGCTGAATGGCCTCGATCGTCTGCGGCATGACACCGTCGTCAGCCGCCACCACCAGAATGACGATGTCCGTGGACTGGGCACCACGCGCACGCATCGCGGTGAACGCCGCGTGGCCAGGAGTATCGATGAACGTGATCCTGCCGTTCGGCGTGTCCACCCCGTAGGCGCCGATATGCTGGGTAATGCCCCCGGCTTCGCCGCTGGTGACCCGGGTCTTGCGGATGTAGTCGAGCAACGAGGTCTTGCCGTGATCGACGTGCCCCATGACGGTTACCACCGGCGACCGCGGGTGCTCTTCGCCTTCGACGTCCAGGGACTTCTCCAGCGCCTGCTCGATCGCGTCACCGTGAATGATCTGAGGACGATGGCCCATCTCTTCGACGACGATCACGGCGGTGTCCTGATCCACCGTCTGGTTGATGGTCGCCATCACCCCCATGCCCATGAGGGTTTTGATCACCTCACCGGCTTTCACCGACATCCTGCTGGCGAGCTCACCCACCGTAAGCACGTCGGGGATCTCCACGTCGCGGGCGATGAAATCCGTGGGCCGGAACTCGCCGCCGTGCTGGTCGAGTTTCAGCGGCCCCTGGGGCTGACGTCCTTTGCGGCGGCGTTCGCTCTTCAGCGACAGTTCGCGGCGGCGTCCGCGGCCGGCGAAATCCTCGTTCTTGCGGTCGCGTTCCTTGCCACGCCGGTGCTTGCCCGACTTCTCGCTCGACTGCGCCTCGGCCTGGGCGGCGACCACGCCTTCCACTACCTTGTCGGGTTCGGACTTGGCCTTGGCTTCCTGTTCCGCCTTGCGTTCGGCCTCGAGGCGCTCGCGCTCCGCCTTCTCGGCCGCCTCCGCCTTCCGACGCTCGTCGGCGGCCTTGCGCTCCTCGCTCTCGCGTCGAGTGCGCTCGGCCGAAGCAATGCGCGCCGACTCCTGCTCGCGGATGCGCTGCATCTCGATCTCGGCCTGGCTGAGCCGGCGCTTCGGTGCCGCCGGGGCCGGCTCCGCCTGCGCTTCCGGTTCCGGCCCGGGCTGCTGCTCGGCAACCGTCTCGGTCACCTCGGCAGCCGCATCGGCCGGCTCCGGCGGCGATTCCGGCTGCGCCTCGACCGCCTCTACCGCCTCGACCGCAACTTCCTCGGGCTCGACTTCGGCCTCGGTTTCGGCGCGCTTCACGTAGGTGCGCTTGCGCCGCACTTCGACGGTGACGTTGCGGCCCGATCGGCCCTGCCCCGACTTGAGGGTCCCCACCGAACGCCGCTTCAACGTGATCTTCTTCGGTCCCGCCTCGGTCGATCCGTGGCTGCGCTTGAGGAACGTCAGCAGCGCCTGCTTTTCGTCCTCGGACACCGGCTCACCCTCACTGCTGTGGGGCAGGCCGGCCTCGTTCATCTGCTTCAGCAGTCGGTCCACGGGGGCGCCGACCGATTCTGCCAGTTGTTTTACGGTGACATCTGACATGCCGTATCCCCTTTCTATTCCTCGGCGTCCTCGAACCATGGCGCCCGGGCGGTCATGATCAGTTCAGCGGCCCTGGTTTCTTCGAGCTCCGTGGCGATCTCCAGCAGGTCCGGCACAGCCAGCTCCGCCAGGTCCTCCATGGTCACGATGTCCTGATTGGCCAGCAGGAACGCCAGATGACGGTCCATGCCTTCCATGTTGAGCAGGTCGTCGGCCGGCTCTTTCTCGCCGAGCAACTCCTCGCTGGCAATGGCCTTGGTGAGCAGCGCATCCTTGGCGCGGTTGCGCAGCTCGGTGACGATCTCTTCGTCGAATCCTTCGATGTTCTTCATCTCCTCGACCGGAACGTAGGCGATTTCCTCCAGCGAGGCGAAACCTTCCTCCACCAGCACCGCGGCCACGTCCTCGTCCACCGACAGCGACTCCATGAAATCGCTCATCAGCTTCCCGGCTTCCTCTTCCTGCTTCGCGACCGCGTCTTCCTCGGTCATGATGTTCAGCGTCCAGCCGGTCAGCTCACTGGCGAGGCGCACGTTCTGGCCGCCACGGCCGATCGCCTGGGCGAGATTGTCCTCGGCCACGGCGATATCCATGGAACCGGTGTCCTCGTCAACGACGATGGATTCCACCTCGGCGGGCGCCATGGCGTTGATCACCAGCTGCGCCGGGTTCTCGTCGAACAGCACGATGTCGATGCGCTCTCCGGCCAGCTCGCCGGACACGGCCTGGACCCGGGAACCGCGCATGCCGACACACGCACCGACCGGATCGATGCGTCCGTCATTGGTACGCACCGCGATCTTGGCCCGGGAGCCCGGGTCACGGGCGGCGCCGCGGATTTCAATGATGTCCTCGGCAATTTCCGGAACCTCGATCTTGAACAGCTCGATGAGCATCCGCGGCGAGGTGCGGGTGAGAATCAGCTGCGGCCCCCGGTTATCCGGACGCACTTCGAGCAGCAGGGCTCGAAGGCGATCGCCGATCCGGAACGTTTCCCTGGGAATCAGGTGTTCGCGAGTCAGCAGGCCTTCGGCGTTGTTTCCGAGGTCGACGATGATGTTGTCGCGACCGAGCTTCTTGACCTGACCGCTGACCAGTTCGCCCACACGCGGCATGTACGCGTCCACGACCTGGGCGCGTTCCGCCTCGCGCACCTTCTGCACGATCACCTGCTTGGCGGTCTGGGCGGCGATGCGGCCGAATTCCACGGACTCGACCGGCTCTTCGATGGCATCGCCGAGCTGGGCATCGGGCCTGCGCTCACGGGCTTCTTCAACCGTGAGCTGGGCGGCAGGATTCCACTCGACTTCCTCCTCGCCTTCCTCGACTTCCCGGGCAGCAACCTCCTCCGGGTCGGCAACGGTCCAGACGCGGAACGTCGAGTAATCGCCCGACTCGCGGTCGATGGACACGCGGAACTCGGCGTCATCGTCGTACCGCTTCTTGGTCGCCATGGCGAGCGCCGCCTCGATTGCCCCGAAAATGACGTCTTTGGGCACGCCCTTTTCGTGGGAGACGGACTCCACGACCAAAAGCACTTCTTTACTCATAGCTTCCTAGACCCTTCAATCGAACTGCGGCACCAACCGCGCCCGATGGATGTTTTCCAGCGGCAATACATACTCCTCGCCGTCCTCGGTCGCGTCCTGGGGACGGACCACGATCTCGCCGTCCTCCAGACCGGCCAGCACGCCGACAATGCGCTTTCTGCCTTCCAGCGGAAAATTCAGCCGCACATCCACGACAGCGCCGACATTCGCCTGATAGTGATCGCTCTTGAACAGAATCCGATCCATACCCGGTGACGACACTTCCAGCGTGTACGACTCCGGCATCAGGTCTGCCACGTCGAGCAGGTCGCTGGCTTCGCGACTGACCTTCTCACAGTCCTCGATCGAGACCCCATCGGGTCGCTCGATGTAAACCCTGAGCCTCGAGTGCCGTCCCTGCGAGAAAAACTCGACGCCCCACAGTTCACACTCCAGCGCTTCCACCGCCGGGGCAAGCAGGCTTTCGATCTGATCTTCGCGCCGGTTCAAGTTGCTCCGATCGATACTCCACGTTATCCGTACCCGCCGGCTTGTCGTCCGTACATCGGCGGGCCAGCCGTTCGCCCGAGAAAAAAAAATGGGCTAGCGCCCATTTCATCTCCGCTCGGCGCCACCCGCTTCCGGGCCCTTGCCGACGCGCACAGGCGACCCACCGATACGAGGCGGCCACCCCAAGGATGCTTCGCAGGGTATCCGGTCGGGAGCGAGAGGGTCCCGACCGATGCAAACACGGACCTGCTGTTAAAAGGCCCCTGCACGGGGCCCTTCGAATCCTTTGGTAGCGGGGGCAGGATTTGAACCTACGACCTTCGGGTTATGAGCCCGACGAGCTACCAGACTGCTCCACCCCGCATCAGCGAGCGCGAATTATAGGGACTTGCGGCGGGGGGATGCAACCGTGTGCTCGCTTTGCGAGCACCCAGCCGTTTGTTTCTCAAACGGCGGCTGAGTGCGGAGCACACGGTGCTAGGGGCGGTCGGCCCTGGGCTGCCAGATGATCGAGAGATGGTGCCGAAGAGAGGACTCGAACCTCCACGGGCTTTCGCCCACTACCCCCTCAAGGTAGCGTGTCTACCAATTTCACCACTTCGGCGGCATTTCCCACGTCTCAAAGCTCGGGGATGTCGGAATCTACACGCTCAGATTCCGGAGTCAACTGTTCCTGCACCGGCCGCGATCGGTCGTCCGCGGGCGCCGATTCCACAGGGGCCGTGTCCTCGACCTGAGGAATTCCGAGTTCGTCGAGCGCGGCGGCCCGCTCTTTGGCCGTGTACGCCAGGCCGAAGGCGATCACGAAAAAACCGATCGCCAGCCACACCGTGAGCCTGGTGAGAAACGACGCCGACCCGGCACTGCCGAACACCGTGTTCGCGCCGCCGCTGCCGAACGCGGCGCCCACGTCAGCGCCCTTGCCGTGCTGCATCAGCACCAGGACGGCAAGCGCCAGGGCATCCGCCACCAGCAGCAACATCAGGACCGTTTCCACCGTCGCCATGTTCACGTTCAGTCTCCAAACTCGTTGTCTGCGGATCCGGCCGCTGCGGCAATGGCACGCAGGTCCGCCGCCTTCAGCGAAGCTCCGCCGACCAGCGCGCCGTCGATATCCGGCTGCGCCAGCAGGGAGGCGGCGTTGTCGGGCTTGACGCTGCCGCCGTACAGAACGCGCAGACCCTCCGCCACATCGGCACCGCACAGTTCGGCGATGCGGCGGCGCACCGCGCAGTGCATCTCCTGGGCCTGCTCCGGCGTGGCCGTACGCCCGGTGCCTATGGCCCACACGGGCTCGTACGCCACCACGGCCGCCGCGAGGACATCGGCCCCCGCGGCTTCCGCGACGCTGCGGATCTGCCGATCCACCACCGCCTCAGCGGATCCGGCATCGCGCTCCGCCAGCGTCTCGCCCACGCAGAGAATGGGCCTCAGACCGGCGCGCAGCGCGGCCGCGACTTTGGCCGCCACCACGGAATCGGTCTCGCCGAACAGCGCGCGCCGCTCGGAGTGTCCGGCCAGCGTCCAGGTCGCGCCCAGATCGCGGGCCATCTCCGCGGCCAGCTCACCGGTGAACGCGCCCTGCTGCTCGGCGTGCACGTTCTGAACGCCGAACTCCACGCCGCTTCCGGCCAGCGCCCGGGCGAGTTCGCGAACGTAGGGAGCGGGCGGCAGCAGCAGCACCTGCACGCCTTCCGGCAACGGCGAATCCAGCAGCCCCGCGGCGTAGCTCGCCGCGAAGCCAGAGTCTCCGTGCATCTTCCAGTTTCCGGCGATCAGGGGCCGACGCATGGTGATGGCCTGCTCGGAAAAGGCGCGCAATGGTACCGGCTCGAGAGAGCGCGTACAACGTCGGCAATCGCGGCCCGCCGGACGTGCAGCACGCGCTGTGACCCGCTGAGGCCGTCGTCAGCCGGCCCGAACGACGTCGGCCAGCTCCTCGGCGATGGCGTCGACTTCGGTCCGATCCTCGCCTTCCACCATCACCCGGATCACCGGCTCGGTGCCGGAAGGCCGGATCAGCACCCGGCCACGGCCGCCGAGGCGCTGGTCCATGGCGGATACCGCCCGCGCCACGCTGGGACAGCGGGCCCGAACCGCCGGGTCCGGCACCTTGACGTTGATCATGGTCTGCGGAAGCTTGGTCATGGTCCGCTTCAACTCGTGCAGACCGCGCTGCTGCTCGACCATCGGAACCATGACCTGGAGCGCGGCGACGATGGCATCGCCGGTCGACGTGAGATCCAGGCACAGCACATGCCCGGAGGTCTCTCCGCCGAGCTGCCAGCCCTTCTCGCGCATGGTCTCGAGGACGTAGCGGTCCCCGACGCTGGCGCGACAGAACGGAATGCCGAGCCCGGCAAACGCCCGCTCGAGTCCGAAGTTGGACATCACGGTGCCGACGACGCCGCCGTTCAGTGTGCCCTGTCGGGCGCGATGCTCGGCGATGATCAGCAGCAGCTCGTCGCCGTCCACCACCTCGCCGGCGGCATCCACCATGACCACCCGGTCGCCATCGCCGTCGAAGGCGATGCCGACGTCGGCACCGAGCTCCCGGACCCGGGCAGCCAGCGCCTCGGGCGCGGTCGAGCCGCAGCCGTCGTTGATGTTGCGCCCGTTCGGCGCACTGCCGGTGACGTGGATCTCGGCACCCAGCTCCTCGAACACTCCCGGCGCCACGTGGTAGGTCGCGCCATGGGCACAGTCGAGCACCACCTTCAGGCCGCGCAGGCGAAATCCCCGGTTCACCGTCGCCTTGCAGAACTCGATGTAGCGGCCGGCCGCGTCGTCAATGCGCGTCGCCTTGCCGAGGCGATCGGAATCCACGCACGCCATCTCGCCTTCGAGCTGAGCTTCGATCTCGAGCTCAACCGAGTCCGGCAGCTTGTTGCCCTGATGGTCGAAGAACTTGATGCCGTTGTCGTAGTAGAGGTTGTGCGACGCGCTGATCACGATGCCGGCGTCCGCGCGCAGCGTGCGGGTCAGATAAGCCACCGCCGGCGTCGGCATGGGTCCGAGCAGGCTGACGTTGGCGCCCGCGGAAACCAGACCGGACTCCAGCACGGACTCCAGCATGTACCCGGAGATGCGGGTGTCCTTGCCGATCAGCACATGGCTCTCGCCCTGCCTCGCGAACACCTTACCGACCGCCCAGCCCAGGCGCAGGCAGAATTCGGGTGTGATCGGATCCCGGCCAACCCGACCGCGAATGCCGTCGGTGCCGAAGTACTTTCTGCTCAATTGGACTCCCCTCGTCGAGCGTTCATTCGAACCCCTCGGACCCTCACGCGTCGCGCAACGCGACCAGCATCGCCAGCGCGTCCGCTGTCTCCGCCACGTCGTGCACACGAACGATGGCCGCGCCGCGCTGCACCGCGAGCACGGCGGCGGCCGCGCTGCCGACCGCCCGTTGCTCCACCGCGCGCCCGGTGATGGTACCGATCATGCGTTTCCGCGACAGGCCGACCAGCAGCGGCAGCTCATCGACCCGTAACGCCGCCAGATCCTTCAGTAACGCCAGATTATGCGCCAGAGTCTTGCCGAAGCCGAACCCCGGATCCAGCAGCAGCCGCTCGTGCCCGATACCGGCAGCGCGGCAGGCGGACACCCGACCGGCCAGGAACGCCCTGACCTCGGCCACCACATCAGAGTAGTACGGCGCCTCCTGCATGGTGCGCGGCTCCCCCTGCATGTGCATCAGACAGAAGGCGGCGTCGGATCGGGCCACAGCCGCCAGCATCTGCGGATCGCGCCCACCGGTGACGTCGTTGACCAGATGCGCGCCGGCCGCCAGCACCCGCGCAGCGACGGCCGGCTTGCTGGTGTCCACGGACAAGATCGCGTCGAAATCGAGCAGGCGCTCGATCACCGGCATGACCCGGCGGATCTCTTCGTCCGCCGGAACCGCGGCGGCTCCCGGTCGAGTGGACTCGCCGCCGACGTCGAGAATCGCCGCGCCGTCGGCAAGCATGGCCGCCGCGATATCGCTGATACGGGACAGGTCGGCGGTCCCGCCGAAAAACCGGCCGCCGTCGGAAAAGGAATCGGGGGTGACGTTGATCACCCCCATGATCCGTGGTTCGGAGAGATCGAGCCGGCGGGCGCCGCAGTGCAGCACCCCGGGTTGCCCGCTCACCGCAGGATCAGGTCTCTTCCGCGGGACCGCCGATGGGCGATTCACCGGACCCCGGTCGGGACTCCTGGGAGCCTTTGCCGGATCCCGGCGGCGGCGGAATATCGCCTGGTGCCCGCGGCTTGGCGCCGGCCATGATGTCGTCGATCTGAGCCGCGTTGATGGTTTCGAACTCCATCAGCGCATCCGCCATCATGTGCAGCTTGTCCTCGTTTTCCTCGAGCAGCCGCTTGGCCGTGTTGTAGCACTCGTCGATGACGCGCCGCACCTCCTCGTCGATCACCCGCGCCGTGTCGTCTGAAAACTGCTTCGGGCGCACGCCGCCGGACATGCCGAGAAACGGCTCGCCATCGTCCTCGCCGTACTGGATCGGACCGAGCTTGTCCGAAAGGCCCCACTTGGTCACCATGCTGCGGGCCAGCTGGGTGGCGCGCTGGATGTCGTTGGAAGCGCCCGTAGTGACGTACTCCGGACCGAGAATGAGTTCCTCGGCGATACGGCCGCCGAACAGGCTGCAGATCTGGCTGCGGATGGTCTGACGGCTGAAGCTGTAGCGATCCTCCTCCGGCAGGAACATGGTCACCCCGAGCGCACGACCGCGCGGAATGATGGTGACCTTGTAGACCGGGTCGTGATCCGGCACGAGGCGGCCGATGATCGCGTGCCCGGCTTCGTGGTAGGCAGTGTTGCGCTTCTCCTTCTCCGACATGACCATGGACTTGCGCTCGGCGCCCATCATGATCTTGTCCTTGGCCTTGTCGAACTGGTCCATGTCCACCAGTCGCATGCCCGCGCGCGCTGCAAACAGCGCCGCTTCGTTGACCAGATTCGCCAGGTCGGCGCCGGAGAATCCGGGCGTGCCGCGGGCGATGATCGCCGGCTCGACGTCGTCGGAAAGCGGCACCTTGCGCATGTGCACCTTGAGAATCTGCTCGCGACCGCGAATGTCCGGCAGGCCGACCACCACCTGGCGGTCGAAACGGCCCGGCCGCAGCAACGCCGGATCGAGCACGTCGGGCCGGTTGGTGGCGGCGATGACGATGATGCCGTCGTTGGCCTCGAAACCGTCCATCTCCACCAGCAGCTGGTTGAGGGTCTGCTCGCGCTCGTCGTGACCGCCGCCGAGACCGGCGCCGCGATGCCGGCCGACGGCGTCGATCTCGTCGATGAAGATGATGCACGGAGCCTGCTTCTTGGCCTGCTCGAACATGTCGCGCACCCGGCTGGCGCCGACACCGACGAACATCTCCACGAAGTCCGAGCCGGAGATGGAGAAGAACGGCACCTTGGCTTCACCGGCGATGGCCTTCGCCAGCAGCGTCTTACCGGTGCCCGGCTGGCCGACCATCAGAATGCCCCGCGGGATGCGCCCGCCGAGACGCTGGAACTTGCCGGGATCGCGCAGGAACTCGACGAGTTCCTGAACGTCTTCCTTGGCCTCGTCGACGCCGGCGACGTCGGCGAACGTGGTCTTGATCTGGTCTTCCGAGAGCAGCCGCGCCTTGCTCTTGCCGAACGCCATCGGCCCGCCACGGCCGCCGCCGCCGCCCTGCATCTGGCGCATGAACAGCATGAACACGGCAATGATGATGAGGATCGGGAAGCTGGCGATCAGCAGCTGAGCCCAGATGCTCTGCTGCTCGGGCATCTTGCCGACGATCTCGACGTTGTGGTTATAGAGATCGTCCAGCAGCTTCTGATCGTTGAGGCCCGGCCGCACGACCTGGAACTCCTCGCCGTTCCGGGTGCTGCCACGGATCAGCCGGTCTTCGATGATGACCTGGCGGACTTCGTCGTTGCGCACCTGCGAGATGAAGTCGGAATAGCTGAGGGACTGCGGCTCCGGCTTGACGTTGAAGTTGTTGAAGACGGTAAGCAGCACGGCCGCGATGATCAGCCAGAGCAGCAGATTTTTTCCCATGTCTGACAAGGGTTTATCCTCTTGCTTCGACGCCGCGCCCAGCGCGAGAACGGCGACTCGAGTGACTTTGTAGCCTACACCAGGTCTGCAACGCGTGAAACTGCGCCCCGTCACGCCCGCCGCGGTCCCGGCGCACGCTCGCCCCGCCGGGGCGTGGGGTCTTCAGGCCTGAAAACCTTCGGCGACCGCGTACACCTCGCGGGATTCGGCTCGGGACGCCGCCGGCTTGCTGAGGCGCGCCTTGGCAAACTTCTTGCGCAGATCGTCGACCCACGCGTCCACGCCTTCGCCCTGAAACACTTTGACCGCAAGGGCCCCACCGGGTTTCAACCAGCGCTCGGCGGCCTCCAGGGCCAGATCCGCGAGATACATCGCGCGGGCCTGATCCGTGGCGCGGTTACCACTCATATTGGGGGCCATATCGGAGAGCACAAGGTCCACTCGACGCTCAGCCAGCAGTTCCGCGAGGCGTTGGTCGGTGGCGGGCTCGCCGTAGGCGGACTCGATGACCACCGTATCGGCGCCGGCGCTCACCGGGCGCGGATCGCACGCGATCAGCAGGCCGCCCGTCAGACGCTCCTCGAGGTACCGGGTCCAGCCGCCGGGGGCGGCGCCGAGTTCCAGCACCGTCATGCCCGGCCGGATCAGACCGTAGCGGCGGTCCAGCTGCTCCAGTTTGAAGTGCGCACGGGAGACCTGACCCTCGCTGGCCGCGCGCCGGGCGAAGGGGTCGCGGCGCTGGCGCGACAGCCAGCGCTGGCTGGATTTACTGCGCTTGCTCACCCCATCAGCCCAAACCGTACTGTAACCGGACCGGCGCGCGGGTAGAATGCGCGCCATGCCGGGACCCAACGCACAGACCGCGCTCGATCGCGACACCCGCCGCGATCTGAAGCGCATCGCCCACCACCTCGACCCGGTGGTCCTGGTCGGTGACCAGGGCATCAGCGACGCCCTGATCGCCGAAACGGAACGGGCGCTGGGCGACCACGAGCTCATCAAGGTACGCATCCACGCCGCCGACCGCGACGCGCGCCGTGCGCTGGCAGAGGCGCTCGCCGAAGCCTGCAATGCCGCACTGGTCCAGACCATCGGCAAGATCACGGTACTGTACCGGCGCAATCCGGAACCCAACCCGAAGCTGTCGAACCTGTCCCGTTACTCGCTCGGCTGAAGGCTCGGCTGAAGGCTCGGCCGGCACGCCGGCTACACGTGTTCGACGCGGTCGATCTCGTACTCGACGTCGCCCTTCGGGGTCTTCACCACCACCACATCGCCCTCGGACTTGCCGATCAGCGCCCGGGCGATGGGTGACATCACCGACAGCTTGTTGGATTTCAGGTCCGCTTCGTCCTCGCCAACGATCTGGTAGCGCACCTCGGCCGCGGATTCACAATCTATCAGCGACACCGTCACGCCGAAGATCACCTTGCCGGTGGGCGCGATCCTGGCGACATCGATCACCTGAGCATCGGCCAGCTTGCCCTCGATCTCCTGGATCCGACCCTCGTTGAAGCTCTGCTGCTCCCGCGCGGCGTGGTACTCGGCGTTCTCCTTGAGATCGCCGTGCTCGCGCGCCTCGGCGATGGCCTGCGTGATCTGCGGGCGCAACTCGAACTTGCGCCGGTTCAGCTCTTCGCGCAACGCCTGCGCGCCTTCCAATGTCATCGGAACTGGCATGAGACGCTCATGGCTCCTGCTTCGTGTTGCTGACAGTTGCCCCGGCGGGGGCCCACTCGTGCGGCTAGTGTACTGCGTGGCGCAGCACGCCAGGTCTCCGGTCGATCGTCGTCCTAATGGCGCAGTACACTAGGACGTCGCCTGCTGGTACAGGTCCTGGAGACGCCGTACCTTGACCTCACGATTCTCGCGGGAATAACGAATGGCGATGGCGAAGGCCTCGCCGCCCGTCAAGGTGGTGGTGTAACACACTTTATTCTGCAGCGCGAGCCGGCGGATCATGGCCGAGTCGCGGATCGACTGGTGGCCCTCGGTGGTGTTGACGATCAGATCGATCTGCTCGTTCTTCAGCATGTCGATGACATGAGGACGGCCCTGATCCACCTTGTTGATGATCTGGCAGTCGATACCGGCCTCTATCAGTCCCCGCGCCGTGCCCCGGGTCGCGACCAGGCGGAAGCCCAGCGACGCCAGGTCCGCGGCCACCGCCACCACGCCGGGTTTGTCCGATTCCTTCACCGACAGAAACACCCGGCCGCTCTGCGGCAGGATGACACCCGCGCCGAGACTGGCCTTGGCGAAGGCCTCGCCGAAGCTGTCGCCGACGCCCATTACCTCGCCCGTGGACTTCATTTCCGGACCCAGGATCGGATCCACCCCCGGAAACTTGACGAACGGGAACACCGATTCCTTGACGTTGAAGTGGCCGGGAATAATCTCCCGGGTGAAGCCCTGCTCGGCGAGGGTCACGCCGGTCATGCAGCGCGCGGCCACCTTGGCAAGCGACACGCCGATGCTCTTCGATACGAAGGGCACCGTACGAGACGCCCGCGGGTTCACCTCGAGCACGAACACCTCGTCGTCCTGCACCGCGAGCTGCACGTTCATCAGCCCCACCACGCCGAGCTCCAGCGCCATGGCCTTGACCTGCTCGCGGATGAGATCCTGCAGCTCGGCAGACAACCGGTACGGGGGCAGCGAGCAGGCGGAGTCGCCGGAGTGCACGCCGGCCTGCTCGATGTGCTGCATGATCGCGCCGATGACCACGTCACGGCCGTCACTGACCGCGTCCACGTCCATCTCCGTGGCCTGGTCGAGAAAGCAGTCGAGCAGCACCGGGGAGCGGTTCGACACGACCACGGCATCGCGCAGGTAGCGCTTCAGCTCAGTCTCGTCGTAGACGATCTCCATGGCGCGGCCGCCGAGGACGTAGGATGGGCGCACCACGATGGGATAGCCGATCTCCCGGGCGCCGGCGATGCCGGTCGCTTCGTCCGTGGCGGTGCGGTTGCTCGGCTGGCGCAGGCCCAGCGCGTTGATCAGCTGCTGGAAGCGCTCGCGGTCTTCCGCGCGGTCGATGGCATCCGGGCTGGTGCCGATGATGGGCACGCCTTCGCGTTCGAGCTGCTCGACCAGCTTCAGCGGCGTCTGGCCGCCGAACTGCACGATCACGCCCTCCGGCTTTTCAACCTCGACGATGGCGAGCACGTCTTCCAGGGTCACCGGCTCGAAGTAGAGACGGTCGGACGTGTCGTAGTCGGTGGAGACGGTCTCCGGGTTGCAGTTGACCATGATGGTCTCGAAGCCGTCCTCGCGCAGCGCCAGGGCCGCATGCACGCAGCAGTAGTCGAACTCGATGCCCTGGCCGATGCGGTTCGGCCCGCCGCCCAGGACCATGATCTTGCGGCGGCTGGTGGGCAGCGCCTCACATTCCTCCTCGTACGTGGAATAGAGGTACGCGGTGGCCGCGGGAAATTCCGCGGCGCAGGTGTCCACACGCCGGTATACCGGCCGCACGTCCAGCGACAGCCGGTGGGCACGGACGTCGTCCTCCCAGGCGCCGAGCAGTTCCGCAAGGCGCGCATCGGAGAAGCCTTTGCGCTTCAATGCGTACATCTGCAGCGCATCGAGCTCACCCAGCGTGCGGCCCGCGAGGCCCTGTTCGGTCTGCACCAGGTCCTCGATCTCGGCAAGGAACCACGGATCGATGCGCGACATCTCGTAGATCTCGTCCACGGACATGCCGAAGCGGATGGCGTCCGCCACGTAGCGGATCCGGTCGGCGCCGGGAACGCTGAGTTCGCGCAGCAGGATCGCCCGGGCTGCATCGCCGTCGCCTTCCAGGGCTTCCGCCGGCACCACGGGGTCGAGGCCGTTCATGCCGGTCTCGAGGCCGCGCAGCGCTTTCTGCAGCGATTCCTGGAACGTGCGGCCGATGGCCATCACTTCTCCCACCGACTTCATCTGGGTGGTGAGACGGGCGTCGGCAAGGGCGAACTTCTCGAAGGTGAAGCGCGGAATCTTCGTCACCACGTAGTCGATGCTGGGCTCGAAGGAGGCCGGGGTGACGCCGGTGATGTCGTTGGTGAGCTCGTCGAGGGTGTAACCGACGGCGAGCTTGGCCGCCACCTTGGCGATGGGGAATCCGGTCGCCTTCGAGGCCAGCGCCGACGACCGCGATACCCGCGGGTTCATCTCGATCACCACCATGCGCCCGTCTTCCGGATTGATGGCGAACTGCACGTTGGAGCCCCCGGTCTCGACGCCGATCTCGCGCAGCACGGCGAGGGACGCGTTGCGGAGGATCTGATACTCCTTGTCGGTGAGGGTCTGCGCCGGGGCAACGGTGATGCTGTCTCCCGTGTGCACGCCCATGGGATCGAAGTTCTCGATCGAGCAGACGATGATGCAGTTGTCGCGCCTGTCGCGGACCACCTCCATCTCGTACTCCTTCCAGCCGAGCAGCGACTCGTCGATCAGCAGCTCGTTGGTCGGCGACAGATCCAGGCCGCGCTCGCAGATCTCCTCGTACTCTTCCTGGTTGTAGGCGATGCCGCCGCCGCTGCCGCCGAGGGTGAACGACGGTCGGATGATGCACGGGTAGCCGAGCTGGCTCTGCACCTGCAGCGCCTCCTCCATGCTGTGGGCGATGGCCGAGCGCGGACAGTCGAGGCCGATGCGCTTCATGGCGCGGTCGAAGCGCTCGCGGTCCTCGGCCTTGTCGATGGCGTCCTGGCTGGCGCCGATCAACTCCACCCCGTACTTCTCCAGCACCCCCTCCCGGACCAGGTCCAGAGCGCAGTTGAGCGCCGTCTGACCGCCCATGGTCGGCAGCAGGGCGTCCGGACGCTCCGTCGCGATGATCGCCTCCACCGTGCGCCATTCCACCGGCTCCACGTAGGTGGCGTCGGCCATGGCCGGATCGGTCATGATGGTGGCCGGATTCGAGTTCACCAGCACCACCCGATAACCCTCGTCGCGCAGCGCCTTGCATGCCTGGGCGCCGGAGTAGTCGAACTCGCAGGCCTGGCCGATGACGATGGGGCCGGCGCCGAGGATCAGAATGGTTTCGAGATCGGTGCGCTTAGGCATTGGCCGCCCGGTCGTGCATCAGCGCGATGAACTCGTCGAACAGGTACTCGCAGTCCTGGGGCCCGGGGCTCGCTTCCGGATGGCCCTGGAAGCCGAACGCCGGCCGGTCGGTGCGACGGATGCCCTGGAGCGTGCCGTCGAACAGAGAGGTGTGGGTGACCGTGAGGCAGTTCGGCAACTGCTCGGCGTCCACCGCGAACCCGTGATTCTGACTGGTGACCAGCACCCGCTGGTCGCGCAGGTCCTTCACCGGATGGTTGGCGCCGTGATGGCCGTGGGGCATCTTCACGGTCTTCGCGCCGCTGGCGAGCGCCAGCAGCTGGTGGCCCAGGCAGATGCCGAAGATGGGCACGTCGTGCTCGAGCAGTTCGCGGATCGCCTCGATGGCATAGGCGCAGGGTTCCGGGTCGCCGGGGCCGTTGGACAGGAAGATGCCGTCGGGGGCGAGACCGAGCGCATCCCGGGCCGGGGTCCCGGCCGGCACCACGGTGAGCCGGCAGCCGCGATCGGCGAGCAGGCGCAGGATGTTGCGTTTGACCCCGAAGTCGTAGGCCACCACGTGAAAGCGTGGATTCCCGAGCTCGCCGTAACCCTGACCGAGGGTCCAGCTCGTCTGGGTCCAGGTGCCGACGTCGCTGCGGCTGACCTCGCGCGCCAGGTCCATGCCCTCGAGACCCGGAAACGCGCGGGCCTCGGCCACGGCCTGATCGGCGCTGAGGTCCGGACCCGCCGCGATGCAGCCGTTCAGCGCGCCCTTCTCGCGGATCAGGCGCGTCAGACGACGGGTGTCGACGTCGGCGATGGCGACAATGCCTTCGGCTTCGAGATAGTCCGGCAGGGTCCGCTGCATGCGCCAGTTGCTGGCACGCCGCGGCGCCTGGCGGATCACCAGCCCGGCGGCGTGGATGCGGTCGGACTCGACGTCTTCGTCGTTGACGCCGGTATTGCCGATCTGCGGATAGGTCAGGGTGACGATCTGGCGGGCGTAGGACGGATCGGTGAGGATCTCCTGATAGCCGGTCATCGCGGTATTGAAAACGACTTCGCCGACACTCGTTCCAAGAGCGCCCAGAGACTGTCCGCGGAAGACGCTGCCGTCCTCCAATGCCAGCAGTGCCGGTATCAAATCGCCACCCAAGCTACCCGTTCGTGTGTCCGCGCCGCGCCCGCGCTGCCCGCTCGGACGCGCCCCCGCCGACCTCCGAGCGTGGTGCGCCTGCGGGTGCGCCCGGCCAGCTCACTGAGAGCTCGCGGATGGCTGGCACCTCGGTAGGGCGTTGCTCGAAAGGCCGATCGCAAGAAAGGCGGGAGCGATCCTGAACGTCAGATCGGACCCGCCTTCTGGGTCGCGGAGTTTACCCAAGCTGCCGGGCAAAGCCCAGCACATCCTGCATATCGAACAGTCCGTGCTCGTGGCCGCCGAGATATCGCACGGCGCGCAGCGCGCCCTGGGCAAAATTCATGCGGCTCTCGGCGCGATGGGTGATCTCGATCCGCTCGCCGTTGCCGGCGAACAGCACCGTGTGCTCGCCGACGATTCCGCCGGCGCGGACCGTCGCAAAGCCGATGGTCTCGCGGCGCCGCGGCCCGGTGATGCCTTCACGGCCGTAGACGGCCACCTCGGCGAGATCCCGCTCCAGGGCCCGGGCGACGATCTCGCCCATGCGCACCGCGGTGCCGGAGGGCGCATCGATCTTGTCGCGATGGTGGGCCTCGATGATCTCCACGTCGACCTCGTCGCCGAACGCCCGCGCCGCCATCTCCAGGAGTTTGAAGGTAACGTTGACGCCGACGGACATGTTCGGCGCCATCAGGATGGGAATGCGCTCCGCGGCCCGGCGGATCCGGGTCAGCCCGGCGTCATCGAACCCGGTGGTACCGATCACCAGTCCTTTGCCGTGCGCCTCGCAGACCGCGACGTTGGCCAGGGTCGCATCCGGAATGCTGAAATCTATGAGGGTGTCGAACGCCCCGGCGGCCGCCGCCAGATCGTCGCCGAGAGCGACTCCCAGATTGCCGACAGCAACCAGCTCACCGGCATCGGCGCCGAGCAACGACAGCCCGGAACGTTCCAGGGCCGCACCCAGGGTCAGATCGTCCGCCTCGTGAATGGCTCGAATCAGTGTCCGCCCCATCCGGCCGGCCGCGCCGGTCACCGCCACTCGGGTCATCGCTGGTTCTCCTGTCGACTCAGCCGGTGAGACCGTCGAAAAAGTCTTTCACGCCCTTGAACCAGGAACTGCCTTTCGGCGAATGCTTGTCGCCGCCGTCGCTCACCGATGCCTGGAACTGGCGCAGCAGATCCTTCTGCTTTTCGGTCAGCTTGACCGGAGTCTCGACGATGACCCGGCACAGCAGATCACCCTGACCACCGCCGCGCACCGGAGTGACGCCTTTGCCGCGCAGCCGGAACAGCTTGCCGGTCTGGGTTTCCGCAGGGATCTTCAGCTTCACCCGGCCGTCCAGGGTGGGCACTTCGAGCTCGCCGCCGAGGGCCGCGTCGACGAAGTCGATGGGCACCTCGCAGTACAGATCGCGACCATCGCGGGTGAAGATCGGATGCTCGCGCACCTCGATCTGCACGTACAGATCGCCCGGCGGGCCGCCGTTCATCCCGGCCTCGCCCTCGCCGGCAAGGCGGATCCGATCGCCGCTGTCGACCCCGGGCGGAACGCGCACGCTGAGCGCCTTGCGCTTCTCCATGCGGCCACGACCGCCGCACTTGCCGCAGGGGTCGGTGACGACCTTGCCGCTGCCGCGGCAGCGCGGGCAGGTCTGCTGCAGCGAGAAGAAGCCCTGGGCCACGCGGATCTGACCGGCGCCGTTGCAGTCGGGGCAGGTGGACGGGTGGGTGCCCGGCTTGGCGCCGGAACCGTCGCAGGTCTCGCACGCCGACAGCACCGGAATGTCGATCTCTACCGTGTCGCCGCGCACGGCCTGCTCCAGGTCGAGCTCCAGGCCGTAGCGCAGGTCCGCGCCGCGCATGACCGAACTGCGGCCGCGGCCGCCGGCCGCGCCGAAGATGTCGCCGAAGACGTCGCTGAAGATGTCGCTGAAACTGCCGCCGGCAAAGCCGGCACCCCCCATCCCGGCGCTGCCGTCGACGGCGGCGTGGCCGAACTGATCGTAGGCCTGGCGTTTTTCCCCGTCGCTGAGGATCTCGTAGGCTTCGCTGGCTTCGCGGAATCGCTCGGTGGCACTTGCGTCATCCGGGTTGCGGTCCGGATGGTATTTCATCGCCAGACGCCGGTATGCCTTCTTTATGTCACCGTCGCTGGCGTCGCGGGCAAGCCCCAGCACCTCGTAGTAGTCGCGTTTCGACATGTCTCTCCGGCATCATAGTAACGACCCCGGACGAACGTCGTTCCCCCGGGGTCGCTGCTGCGGCATGTTGACCATCACAGCATAGCAGGCCCCGCGAGGCGCCCGCGTGCCGCTGGTCTACTTGTCTTTCTTGCTGTCGTCCACCTCTTCGAACTCGGCATCCACCGTGTCCGCGCCCGGATCCGACGCGTCGGCGCCATTGCCCGCCTGGGCCTCGCCCGCCTGATCCGCGTACATCTTCTGAGCCAGGTTGGTCGAGGCCTCGGACAGGGCCTGCATCTTCGCTTCGATGTCGGCCTTGTCGCCGGCCTTGATCGCATCTTCCAGGGCCGTAGCCGCCGATTCGATGGAGTGCTTCTCGTCGTCGCCGACCTTGTCGCCGGCCTCCTCGAGGGTCTTGCGGCTGGCGTGGACCAGGCCGTCGGCCTGGTTGCGCAGGCCGACCATTTCCTCGAACTTGGCGTCCTCCTCGGCGTGGGCCTCGGCGTCCTTCACCATCTTGTCGATTTCGTCCTCGGAGAGACCGCTCTGCGCCTTGATGACGATGGACTGCTCCTTGCCCGTAGCCTTGTCCTTGGCGGACACGTTGAGAATGCCGTTGGCGTCGATGTCGAAGCTGACCTCGATCTGCGGCATGCCCCGGGGCGCCGGCGGGATGTCCGCCAGGTCGAAGCGGCCCAGGGACTTGTTCTGCCCCGCCTGTTTGCGCTCGCCCTGCAGCACGTGGATGGTCACCGCCGTCTGATTGTCGTCAGCGGTCGAGAAGGTCTGCGTCTTCTTGCTCGGAATCGTCGTGTTCTTCTCGATCAGTGCGCTCATCACGCCGCCCAGGGTCTCGATGCCCAGCGACAGCGGGGTGACGTCGAGCAACAGCACGTCCTTGACGTCGCCGGACAGCACCGCGGCCTGGATGGCGGCGCCGACGGCCACCGCTTCGTCCGGATTGACGTCACGGCGCGGCTCCTTGCCGAAGATATCCTTCACCTTGGCCTGGACCTTGGGCATGCGCGTCTGGCCACCTACCAGGATCACGTCGTCGATCTCGGCGGCAGACAGGCCGGCGTCATCCAGCGCCGTTCTGCACGGGCCGACGGTCCGGTCGACCAGGTCCTCCACCAGCGACTCGAGCTTGGCCCGGGTCAGCTTCAGCACCAGGTGCTTCGGCCCGGTCTGGTCGGCCGTGATGTACGGCAGGTTGATCTCCGTCTGCTGACTGTTCGACAGCTCGATCTTGGCCTTTTCTGCCGCTTCCTTGAGCCGCTGCAGCGCCAGCGGATCGGCGTTCAGGTCGATCTTCTGATCCTTTTTGAACTCCGCCACCAGGTAGTCGATGATTTTCTTGTCGAAGTCCTCACCGCCGAGGAACGTGTCGCCGTTGGTGGAGAGCACCTCGAACTGATGCTCGCCGTCGACCTCGGCGATCTCGATGATGGAGATGTCGAAGGTCCCGCCGCCCAGGTCGTACACGGCGATCTTGGTGTCGCCGCGCTTCTTGTCCATGCCATAGGCCAGCGCCGCCGCGGTGGGCTCGTTGATGATGCGCTTGACCTCCAGCCCGGCGATGCGACCGGCGTCCTTGGTGGCCTGACGCTGGGAGTCGTCGAAGTAGGCGGGCACCGTGATCACCGCCTCGGTGACCTCCTCGCCCAGGTACTCCTCCGCCGTCTTCTTCATCTTCTTCAGCACTTCCGCGGACACCTGGGGCGGCGCCAGCTTTTCGCCCTTCACCTCGATCCAGGCGTCACCGTTGTTCGCCTCGGCGATCTTGTAGGGGACCATCTTGATGTCTTTCTGCACCACGTCGTCGGAGTACTTCCGGCCGATCAGACGCTTGACCGCGAACAGCGTGTTGCTCGGGTTGGTTACCGCCTGCCGTTTGGCGCTCTGGCCCACCAGGGTCTCGCCGTCATCGGTGTAGGCGACGACGGACGGCGTGGTGCGGTCGCCCTCGGCGTTCTCGATGACCTTGGCGTCCTTGCCTTCCAGCACCGCCACACACGAGTTGGTGGTGCCCAAATCGATACCGATGATCTTGCCCATGTCAGTGTTCTCCAGAATCTTCGTAGGAGTCGGAGAGTTCGCTCGCAGCGCTTGCCCGACCAGTGATGTTTCTCAATACCCGGAATATCGGTGCCACTCGGCGGGTTTCAACCCCCGACGGCGGTTTTTCCTCTTTTCAGTCCGGCTCAGTCCGGCGCTTTCGCCACCACCACCTTCGCCGCCCGCACCACGCGGCCATTCAGCAGATAGCCCGCCTGCATGACCTCGAGCACGGAGTTGGGCTCGGCGTGAGCACTCGGCACCATCGTCAGGGCCTCGTGAACCTGCGGGTCGAAGGGTTCGCCGGTCGGGTCGATACGCTCGATGCCGTGCTTCGCCAGCACCGAAAGGAACAGTTTCAACGACAGATCGACGCCTTCGGCGATGGACTCTGCAGCTTCACTCTGGGACGCAACTTCCACCGCCTTTTCCAGGCTGTCCAGCACCGGCAGCAGATCGGCGCCGAACTTCTCCAGCGCATACTTGTGGGCGTTCTCCACGTCGCGGCTGGCCCGACGGCGGGTGTTCTCGGCCTCGGCCTGGGCGCGCAGCGCCTGATCGCGCAGGCTCTCTGCCTGCTGCTCGAGCTGCGCGATGCGCTCCGCGGGCGCCTGTGCGGCCGCACCGTCCGGCTGCCCCGCCGACTCCGCCCCCGGGGCGCCAGATGCCGATTCCGGGAGGTCGTCGGACTGTGGGTTCCGGTCGTCGTGTTCCGCCATAAGGTGTGCTCTCCAGATTCACTGCACGGTGGTGGCGGGAGCTTCGTGCACGCAACCGCCGCGCTCCCGTCCCTTGGCCTCTATCTGGGGCAGACGGTGGGGGATTTCAACCCGCCGCCATCAGGCGCGATCCATGGCCGCACCGAGCACCCGGGCAGTGACGTCGACCACCGGAATCACTTCCTGGTAGGCCATCCGGGTGGGGCCGACCACGCCGAGAACGCCGGCCAGCCGGCCGTCGACCTCGTAGGATGCGGTCACCAGGCTCAGGTCGTCGAGCAGCTGGTAGCCCGACTCCTCGCCGATGAACAGCTGAATGCCCTGGCTGTCGAGACAGCGGTCGAGCAGATGCAGAATGCCGCCCTTGTGGGAAAAAGCGTCAAACAGTTTGCGCACCTGGTCCACGTCGCCGAAATCGAGCAGGTTGGTCTGCCCGGCGACCACCAGCCCGTCGTCCGCGTCGTCGCCCGCAGCGAAAGCCCGGCTGGCAACGTCCAGGGCGGTCTGCATGAGGCTGTCCATGCGGTCCTTGTCCGCCTGCATGCTCGCCAGCAGCGCCTCGCGGACGCGCATGAGCGAAAAACCGCCGAACTCGCGGTTGATGAAGTTGGCGGCCCGGTTGAGCTCGCCCTCGTCGTATTCGCGGTCCGTATGAATCACCCGGTTCTGCACTTCCCGATCATTGAGCACCAGGATCACCAGCACCCGACCGCCGGACAGCGGCAGAAACTCCACGTGCCGCAGGGCCACGTGATCGCGCCGCGGCAACGTGATCACACAGGTCATGTGGGTGAGGTGGGAAAGCGCCTTGGACGCCGACTCGACGAGTTGCTTCGGCGACAGGTCCGGATCGAGCTCGCCGCGCAGCCGGCTCACCTGCGCCTCGTCGAGGGGCTCCACCCGCAGCAGGCTGTCGACGAAGAACCGCAGACCGCGATTGGTGGGAATCTTGCCGGCCGAGGTGTGCGGCGAACGCACCAGGCCCTGGGATTCCAGATCGGCGAGGATGTTTCGAACCGTGGCGGGGCTGACCTCTACGCCCGGCTGGGTGGCGAGCCGGCGCGACGGCACCGGCGTGCCGTCGGAGATGTAGTGCTCGACCAGCAGCTTGAAGACCAGCTGCGCGCGCTCGTCGAGGAGATCTTCCGCTTGCTTTCTCATTGGCAATACAACTCTACTAACCGCGCCTGACCGCGCCCGGGTGGACACCGCCAGATTCTTCTCACCGGCCGCCATGTAGACTACGGAAACTTTTGGACCTTTGCCTCGTTATAGTCAAGTTATGGCCAACGCCGTGCTCAGATCGCTGACCATCCGCGATTTCGCCCTGGTGCCATCCCTGGACATCGCATTCGCCGACGGGCTGACGGTGATCACCGGCGAATCCGGCGCCGGCAAGTCGATTCTGCTGGGCGCCCTCGGGCTGGTGCTCGGGGACCGGGCGGCCAGCGACGCGGTCCGTCCGGGCGCCGCCCGCGCCGACATCAGCGCCGAATTCGACCTCGACGGTCACCCCGAATCCCTGCGCCTGCTCGAGGAGCAGGCCCTCACCGACGCCGAGGCGCCAGGCCGCTGCCTGGTGCGCCGGGTGGTGGGCGCAGACGGACGTTCGCGCGCCTTCATCAACGCCTCGCCGGTGACCCTGCAGGTGTTGCGGTCCCTGTGCGAAGACCTCATCGACATTCACGGCCAGCACGACAATCAGCGTCTCGCCGAGCCCGCCGTGCAGCTCGCGCTGCTCGACGACTTCGGCGTCGACGGCGCCCTGCGCCGCCGGGTCCGAGACGGCTTCCGGGCCTGGAAACGTGCCGAGCTTGAGGCCGCGAATCTGGCGATGCGGCTCAGCCGGAGCGAGGATCGGGCGAAGCTGCTCAGCTATCAGCTCGATGAACTCGACGGGCTCGGGCTCGTGCCCGGCGAGCTCGAAGCCGTGGAATCCGAGCACCGCCGCCTGTCCCAGGCCGAGGCGCTGCGCGCCAGCGTCGCGCGGAGCCTGGAAGGTCTGGAGGAGGACGCCAGCGTCGGTCGGGTGCTGCGCGCGCTCGGCGCCCTGGACGACGACCATCCGCGCCTGACCAGCGCCATCGAACTGCTGCGTTCAGCGGACGATCTCATCGCCGACGCCGTGCGCGATCTGCGCGCCTACGACGAATCTCTGGATCTGGACCCGGAACGTCTTGCGGCCCTGGACGAACGCCTCGCCAGCATTCACGAGGTCGCCCGCAAGCACCGGCTGGCGCCCGAGCAGCTCGACGCGCACACCCGGGCGCTGCGCGAGGAACTCGATGCCCTGACCACCGACCGCTCGGCCCTGGACGACCTCGAGCGCGCGGCCGCGCGCCACGAAGCCGACTACCGCGAGCGCGCCCTGCAGCTGTCGAAGCAGCGCCGCAAGGCCGCCAAAGCATTCGCCCGGTCGGTGAGCGCCTGCATCAACACCCTCGGCATCAAGGGCGGCGCGCTGGAACTCCGTTTCGACGAGGCGCTCGCGGAAACCGGTCTGGAAAGCGTGGAGTTCCACGTCACGACGAACCCGAAGTACCCCTCCGGACCGCTCGCGCGCATCGCCTCGGGCGGTGAACGCGCCCGCATCGCGCTGGCGGTTCAGGTGGTCGCGGCGGAAAAGTCGGCCATGCCGTGTCTGGTCCTCGACGAAGCGGACGTGGGCGTCGGGGGCACCACGGCGGACGTGGTCGGCCGGCTGCTGCGGACGCTCGCCGACCATACCCAGGTGATCTGCGTGACCCACGCCCCTCAGGTGGCTGCCCTCGGCCACAACCACCTGCGGGTGCGCAAGGACGAGCACCAGGACACGCTCATCGACCCACTGGCCCCGGACACCCGGGTGGAAGAGCTGGCGCGCATGCTCGCCGGCGCCGACATCACCGACAAATCGCGCGACTACGCCCGCACCCTGCTCACCGAAGCGGCCCGCTAGCCGGCGCGTCCGCGTTTGTTTTCCCGCCGCAGGCGCTTTTTCCCGCCGCAGGCGCTTTTTCCCGCCGCAGGCGCTTTTTCCCGCCGCAGGCGCTTTTTCCCGCCGCAGGCGCTTTATCCCGCCGCAGGCGCTTTATCCCGCCGCAGGCGCTTTATCCCGCCGCAGGCGCTTTATCCCGCCGCAGGCGCTCCTTCCCTCTCCAGGTCCGGGTGGGTAACATGCGCCGCCATGCGCGCACTCGTGATCATCGTCGCTACCGCCCTGCTGCTCAGCGGCTGCAGCCTGCCGAAGATCGGCCTGCCGCGGGTGCACAAGGTTCCCGTCCAGCAGGGCAACGTGATCACCCAGGACATGATCGACAAGCTCAAGCCGGGCATGACCCGCACCCAGGTCGTCTACGTCATGGGAGAACCGGTGTTCCGCAACGCCTTCGACGACAACCGCTGGGACTACATCTACACGCTCGAGATCCCCGGCTACTACGAAGAAGAGAAGCGCATGAGCCTGTACTTCGAGAACGGCGTGCTCGCCTACTTCACCGGCGACTACGCGCCGACGACGGCAACCGGCGGTGGCGCGGAAACGCCGGCGGAGCCCGGCGCCACGGCCAGCGCCGACGCCGATCGGGACGACCGCACGCTCTAAAGAACTTCTGATCAAGCCTGCGCCGCGTCCAGCGGCTGGCCCAGGCTTCTGCATGCGGTCAGGCGCTCAGCGCCGTCGGCTGGCGGCCGACCGGGCGCGGCGCCGACGGGCCTCCCGCGGATCCACCTGCAACGGCCGGTAGATCTCCAGCCGATCCCCCGACTGCAGCACCCGTTGCCGGCTCACCCGGTCGCCGAACACCCCCACCGGGACCGCGTCGAGGTCGAGGCCGGAAAACGCTTCATGTTCCGCCACTGCAGCCAGCGCATCGGCCACGGTGGCGCCCGGCGCAAGCACCAGCGCGATCCGGTGCTGACGCTCCGGGCGGGCGTAGACGACGTCGATCTCGACAGACGCCGCGGCGCCGGTCATGGACGCGCGTGAAGATCGGTGGCGCGCTGACTGAACGCATCGACCATCTGGTCCGCGGCCTCGATGAACACCCCGGACAACGCGCGACCGAACAGAGCACGCACTCCGGCGAGCTCGAAACGCAGATCCAGCTCGACCTTGCAGCCCTCGTCGGCGCCGAGCGAACGGAAGTGCCAGACACCCTCGAAAGTGCGAAAAGGGCCCGACACCAGGTGCAGCTCGATGCGTTCGAAGGGCTGCATGACGTTGCGCGTAGTGAAGCGCTGGTGGATCCCGCGGGCGTCGAGTTCGAGCTCCGCCACCAGCTCGGCGTCGTTCCGGTCGAGCACGGTAGCGTTGCGGCACCACGGCAGAAACTCGGGATAGCGCGCAACGTCGCCCACCACGTCGAAGACCCGGGCGACGGGCAGCGGCAGGAGAGCGGATCGGCGGATCTCCGGCACGCTGCGGTGTCAGCCCAGCAGCGTGGCGATGAACACGACCGCAACCCCGAGGGGTGCGGCAACGCCGCACAGCAGCTTCCAGACCAGGTTGACCCAGCCGGACTGCAGACCGAGCTGACTGCCGATGACCGTCTTCGGCAGCGCCCAGGCGGCAAACAGGGCGATGAACATCCCGCCCAGCGGCAGCATGATGTTCTGCGACACGTAGTCGACGAAGTCGAAGAATGTGAGCTGACCGACGATATGCACGTCAGCCCACACGTTGAACGACAGCACGGTGCCGATACCGAGTATCCAGCTGATCACCCCGAGACTGACCGCGACCCGCGAGCGCTTGGCGTTGTAGGTCTCGACCAGATAGGCGAGCGCCGGCTCGGAGATCGAGATCGCCGAGGTGATGGCGGCAAAGCTCACCAGCACGAAAAACAAGGTGCCAAACAGGGCGCCCAGAGGCATCTGACCGAATGCCAGCGGAATGGTCACGAACATCAGTCCGGGACCCTGACCGGGTTCCAGACCGTTGGCGAACACGACCGGAAAGATCGCCAGTCCCGCGGCCACCGCCACCACGGTGTCGAGTATCGCAATAATGCTCACCGTACCGACGATCGACGTGTCGCTCGGCACGTAGGCGCCATAGGCCATGATCGCGCCCATGCCGAGGCTCAGCGTGAAGAACGCCTGACCCATGGCGATGAGAATGGTATCGCCGCTCACCGTCTCCCAGTTGAACGCGAACATGAAGTCCCAACCCTGATCGAAGCCATCGGTGGTCGCCGAGTAGCCGAGCAGCACGAAGAGAAGCACGAACAGCAGCGGCATGAACCAGCGGATGGCGGTCTCCAGACCCTTGATGACGCCGCGGGAGATGATGAACACCGTGGCCACCATGAACAGGGTCTGCCAGAACACGAGCTGCCATGGATCGGCCAGGAAGTCATTAAAGGTGGCGGCGGCGAACTCGCCTGTGGCGCCGTCCATCACCCCTCGCGCCATCTGCAGGACGTAGAACAACGCCCAGCCGGCGATCACCGTGTAGTAGGAGAGAATCAGAAAACCGGCCAGCACGCCCATCCAGCCGATCAGCACCCAGGCGGCATTGCGGTGATGCTGCTGCACCAGGGCGCGCATGGTGTTGATGGGACTCTGCCGGCCTTCACGGCCGATCAGCACTTCGGCCATCATGATCGGAATGCCGACGAAGGCCACGCAGCCGAGGTAGATCAGAACGAACGCTCCGCCGCCGTTCTCTCCGGCGATGTAGGGGAACTTCCAGATATTGCCGAGGCCGACCGCCGATCCCGCCGCGGCAAGCACGAACAGCCAGCGACTGGACCACATTCCATGGCGCGATTCGGAGCTGACAGCCATGGTTCTCCCCAAGGCGCGAGTGTTGGCGCCGCATTCTGGCGCAACGCTATAACCGTCACAAGCATCGCCCGTATAATTCGCCCATGACGACCAGCAAGACGAAATCCAGGGGCAAGAACCCGTCTTCCACCATCGCGCTGAACAAGCGGGCGCGTCACGAATACGCCCTGGAGGAACGCTTCGAGGCAGGACTCGCGCTGGAAGGCTGGGAGGTGAAGGCGCTGCGCGAAGGCCGGGGTCAGCTGGTGGACTCCTACGTGCTCATCAAGGGCGGCGAGGCCTGGCTGCTCGGCGCCAGCATCACGCCGCTCAACAGCGCCTCGACCCACGTGGTGGCCGACCCCCAGCGCACACGCAAGCTGCTGCTGCACGCCAGCGAGATCTCCAAGATCTATGTCGCCACGCAGCAGAAAGGTTACGCCTGCGTCGCCACGGCCCTGTACTGGAAAGGTCAGCGGGTAAAGTGCGAAGTGGCGCTGGCCAAAGGCAAGAAGCAGCACGACAAGCGCGCCACCCTGAAGGAGCGCGAGTGGAACCGGCAGCGCGAGCGCATTCTCAAGGACGCCGGCTGAGCCTCATGGTGCGCCGACGCTGCGCCGCCAGTGAATCATCTCAATGGCCGCGGCGGCAGCTTCGTAGCCCTTGTTGAACTCGTCGTCTCCGGCGCGTGCCCGGGCGTGCTCGATGTCGAGCACCGGCAGTACCTCCACCACCACCGGCCGATGATACTCGAGACTCACCGCGCCGAGCCCCCTCATGCACTCATTCGTGATCATCTCGAAGTGCAGCGTCTCGCCCTTCACGATCACGCCGAAACAGATCACCGCATCGAGGTCCCGGGCGGCATCCGCCGCCAGCAGATCGGCCGCCGCGAGCGGTAGTTCCAGAGAGCCCGGCAGGGTGTGCGTTTCCACCCGCGTATAGCCGGCTTCGCGGAGCACGCACTCGCACACGGAAGCCATGCTGTTGACGATTTCCGGATACCACTTCGACTGCAGAATCGCGATGCGGCCCGGCCCCGCCACGCGGGGCAGGCCGCTGAGATCGACGACGGTCTTGGCCATGACGAGGTCCTGACGACGGGGCGCTCGAGAATAGCGGAACTGACGGTCGCACCCAAGCGCGCAACCGTTTTCGCCGCTGGCGCATCTATGAGTAAGAGCGCTCTCGACCCGAACTCAACCAACGCCATACGAGGACTCCCCATGACGAGGATCATCACTACCGCTGTCGCACTGATGTTCAGCTCCGCCGCCCTGGCAGACCCTCAGGTGTTTCGCTGGTCGGCCAGCGACCTCACCAGCGTGGAGCGCGTTGCAGCGTTGCACCAGCGCGCCGAAGCACAAGCCAGCGCCTTCTGCCGCGAGCTGCACGCCGGAACCAAGGGCGTATCGAGAAGCGCGCGCTGCGTCCACGAAATCGTCAGCGAAATCGTCGACGGCGTGAACGACCGACGCCTCACCTCCTACGCGAAGACCGGCCGCATCGATCCCGCCCTGCTCGCGAAACGTTGATTCATTGCGGCGCCGTTCAGACGCTGCGCGGCGCCGGCGAGGTCCCCGACCAGTCCGGCGCCGAACCCGGCTGCGGCCCCACAGGCGCGACCGCCGCAGCCAGGCGCCGCCCTTCGCGGCGCGCCAGCAGGCTCTGCAGCTGGGCGTGCTTTGCCGCCGTGAGCGGCCAGGTCCAGCACAGGTACAGGGCAAAGCAGAAGCACAGCGTCGGAACGATGGCATAGAGCACGCCGAGCCAGGTCAGATGGACCGCGCTGTTGCTGGCGCCGATGCTGGTGTCGTAACCGACGATGGCGAGGGCGATCAGCGCCGGACCGCTGAACGACTGCGCGGTCTTGGTCATGAAACCGAAGATCGAGAAGTAGCCGCCGGTGCGCGCATCGCCGGTGCGCAGGGTGTCCAGATCCACCACGTCGGCGAGCATGGCCCGCGGCAGATAGGCGAACGAGCCGAAGCAGAACCCCTTGATCGCAAACAGCACGTAGAACGCGCCCACCTGGCCGTAGTCCAGGGTGAAGATGGCGATGCTCACCGCCCCCACCAGGATGATGGCCGCCGACAGCGAGCGGTGCTTGCCGAAGCGTCGGGCGAGCAGACTCCACACCGGCATCGCGGCCAGCCCCATGGCGAAATACACCATGTACAGCGTGCCGGCGAAGCTGGCGCCGATGTAGTCCTGGATGAAGTACAGCGACAGCGCGTTGCGGAACGCTTCGCCGCCGCCCACCAGCAGCTCGATGCTGAGCACCCGGAGGAACAGCTTGTTGCGGTACATCAGCCCGACGGAACTGAGGAAGCCGGTCTGGCCTTCCCGGGTGCTCGGCGGCGGCTCGGGCAGCCGCGTCACCACCAGAATCGGGACCAGCAGCAGCAACGGCACCGCGAGCCAGGTGTAGGCGTTCAGAACCAGAACGGCGGTGGTTTCCTCGCGATAGAGGAACTCCACGGCAGCGGGAATCGCGGCGGCCACGATCAGCCCGACCAGCACGAACACCTCGCGCGACGCCTGGATTCGGGTGCGCATGTTGTACTCACTGGACAGCTCCATGCCCCAGGCTGCGTAAGGCACCCCGAGCATGGTGGTACCGAGGCGCAGGAACATGAACCAGGCGCCGAGGTACAGCACCGTGCTGCCCTTCTCGGGATTCAGCAGGAAGTACAGCGCCAGAGCCAGGAACGGCGCGCCGACCAGGATCCAGGATCTGCGCCGTCCCCAGCGGGTGCGGAATCTGTCGGATGCGTAACCCATGGCCGGGTCGGTCACCGCATCGAACAGAGCGGAGATGGTGATGACCAGCCCCACGGCCACGGTATCCACGCCGATGTAGGTGTCGTAGGCGCGCGGCAGCCAGATGCCGAGCGGATAGCCGAGCAGCGCCAGCGGAAATCCCAGCGACCCGTAGATCCAGACGTTGCTGCGGCTGAGGGGCGTATTTGCCACGGTGACGGCCCTGCGGAGCTACTTCAACAGCGAGCCGAGCAGGCCGCGCACGAGACGCCGGCCGAGGCCGCTGCCGATGGAGCGCGCGGCGCTCTTGAGCATGGCCTCACCGATGCTCTGGCGCGACGAGGAGCGTCCCTTGCTCTTCTCGCTGGCGGCTTCGGCTTTCGCCCGGGCTTCCTCCGCCTCCGCCTCCTGCTGGCGTTTCGCCGCAAGCTCGGCCCGCTCCCTGAGCATCTCGTAAGCGGACTCGCGATCCACGGCGGCGTCGTAGCGGCCCTTCATGGGCGAGCGTTCGAGCAGCGCGACCCTTTCTTCTGCCGAGATCGGACCGATGCGCGATTCCGGCGGCGGGATCAGGGTCGGGCGCACCACGCCGGGCGCGCCGTCGGGGCCCAGGGCGGAGACCAGGGCCTCGCCGACGCCGAGTTCGGTGACCGCCTTCGCCAGGTCGATGGTACCGTCGCTGCGGAACCCCTGGGCGATGGCGCGGATGTCCTTCTGGTCCTTCGGGGTGAACGAACGCAACGCGTGCAGCACCTTGAGGCCGAGCTGGCCGAGCACGGACTCGGGGATGTCCATGGGGTTCTGGGTCACGAAGTACACGCCTACGGCCTTCGAACGGATCAGCCGCACCACCTGTTCGATCTTGTCGAGCACCGCCGACGGCATGTCGTCGAACAGCAGGTGCGCCTCGTCGAAGAACAGCACCAGCTTGGGCGCCTCGATGTCGCCGGCCTCCGGCAGCTCTTCGAACAGCTCGCTCAGCAGCCACAGCAGGAACGCCGCGTAGATGCGCGGCGAACGCTGCAGCAGCTGGTCCGCGGAGAGCAGGCTGATCACCCCGTTACCGTTGAAGTCGCGCTGCATGAGGTCGGTGATCTTCAGCGCCGGCTCGCCGAAGAACTGCTCGGCCCCCTGCTCCTCGAGCACCAGCAGGCGGCGCTGGATGGCGCCGATGGAAGCCGAGGAAATGTTGCCGTAGGTATTGCGCAGCGCCTTGGCGTTCTCCCCCATCCAGCTCAGCATGGCGCGCAGATCCTTTAAATCGAGAAGCAGCATGCCGTCGTCGTCGGCGATGGCGAAGGCCGCGTAGAGAACGCCGGTCTGGGTGTCGTTGAGGTCCAGCAGGCTCGACAGGATCAGCGGACCCATCTCGGAGATGGTGCTGCGCACCGGGTGACCGTCGGCGCCGAACACGTCCCAGCACAGGGTCGGATAGCCGCGCTGGGTGTAGCCGCTGATCGGAATCGCAGCCAGACGCCGGTCGACCTCCTTGTGCGGCCTGCCGGGCTGGGAGATGCCGCTGAGGTCGCCTTTGACGTCCGCGGCGAACACCGGAGTGCCGAGCCGCGCGAAGCCCTCGGCCAGCACCTGCAGGGTAACGGTCTTACCGGTACCGGTGGCGCCGGCGATGAGTCCATGGCGGTTCGCCATGTTGCCGAGCTGGGCGATCAGCTCCCCGTCACACCCTCCGATCACGACCCGTTCGTTCACTGGCATCCCCCTCCCGGCCTGGAAAGGCTACTTTCTCATGGAATCCCGCCGACGGCACGGCATCGCCCGAAGAAGCATGCAGCTAGGGAACCGCCGGCTCCCGGACGTAGGCCAGCGCGCCGCCGATGTAGCAGCGCGCCACCGCCTGCTGGCCGAGCACGAGGTAGGCGAACAGCCGTTCCGCCAGGGTGCGTGCGCTGCCGATTCGATCCGCGAGCACGGTTCCCGGAACCGGCTGCAGCACCGTCAGGTCCGCCTCGTAGCCCGCCGCTACCCGGCCGATCCGGTCGTCCCAGCCCAGTGCCCGGGCATTGCCGAGGGTTGCCGTGTAGAGCGCCCGCAGCGGATGCCAGCTCTGTCCGGTGAGCTGCGCCACGCGGTAGCCATCGCCGAGGGTGGTGAGCATGGAGAAGCTGGTACCCGCTCCGACGTCAGTCGCCACGCCATAGTGCACGCCAAACCGATCCAGACGTTCGAGATCGAGCAGGCCGCTGCCCAGGAACAGGTTCGACGACGGGCAGAAGGCGATCGTGGAGCCTGCATCGTGCAGACGCTCGAGCTCCGCATCGGACAGGTGGATGCCGTGGGCGAACACGCTGCGCTCGCCGACCAGACCGAAGCGGTCGTAGACGTCGACGCAATCGCGCGCCTCGGGGAAGAGCTCCAGCATCGAGCGGGTCTCGTCGGGATGCTCCGCCAGATGTGAATGCAGATACACGCCGGGATAGCGTGCAAGCAGCTCGCCGGCGCGGCTGAGCTGCGCCGGCGTACAGGTGAGGGCGAAGCGCGGCGTCACCGCGTAGGCAAGGCGGTGACGGCCGTGCCAGCGTTCGATCAGCGCCACGCTCTCGTCGATGCCGTCGCCACGGTCGAGCAGACCGTCCGGCGCATTGCGGTTCATCAGAACCTTGCCGGCGATCAGTCGGACGTTGCGTCGGGCCGCGGCGGCGAACAGCGCCTGCGTCGCCGCCGGGTGAACCGTCGTGAACGTCAGCGACGTGGTGGTGCCGTGCTCGGCGAGACGATCGAGAAACGCCTCGGCCTGCAGCTGCGCGTGCTCCGCGGAGGCGAAGGCCAGCTCCGCCGGAAAAGCATACTTCTCGAGCCACTCGAGCAGCTGGGACCCGTAGCTGGCGATGACGCTCATTTGCGAGCAGTGGATGTGCGCATCGATGAGGCCGGGAATGATCAACCCGGCGGAAAGATCCTCGCAGCCGCGCAGATCGCCACCATCGCGCTGGAAACGCTGCGCCGGCAGAACCTCGTGGATCCGCTCGCCGCGCAGGATCACCACCGCGTCGTCCAGGTAGTCGACTCCGGGGGCGTCGGCGTCCGTCGGACGCGCAGAGAAGCTCAGTACCGGACCGCGCAGGCGCTTCTCGGTCACCGGCCGTCCTCGGCAGCAGGTGGATCGAGCACGTGAGCAGGCAGGGCAGTGGCAGTCATCGGCATCCGCTGTAGAGGGCGCTGCGGGCAGCATAGCGCGCCGACGCCAGGGTGGTCTTCATCTGACCAGCGCACGCCGTTGCGCCCGTTCGCGGGTCGGGCTGCGATGGTGGTACGCGGTGTCGAAGACCCCGACGATCAGGGATCGGCTGGAGATCTCTCAGATGATCGGCGACCGGCTGCCGTGACCGTGCCGTCGGATTCGCGCGTCAGCGAGGCCAGCACCCGGGCCGCCGTCTGCTGCGCGGCCGCCGCGACGCCCGGGTGCCCGTGCGTCACTGATCAGCCGGTAGCCGCGTTTCGGCACGGTCTGAAGTAGCTCGGCTGCCTGGCGTCATCGCCGAGACGGCTGCGCAGGTCGGCAATGCGCCGCCGTCTTGCAGTCAGTTCGCGCCGGCTCGGGGGAAATGCAATTCGCGCTGATTCGTGCGCCAGCGCACATTTTGCTTACATCAATCCACGTCCGAATCGCGAAAATCCAACTGCGACGCCACCGACATGGACGCGGGGGTCTACATTGACGGCTACGAAGTCAAACAACAAAAACACGGCGAGCGCGATGGTCAGTGTGTCCACGGAAGAGTCCCACGCCATTCTGAAACGGGTGCTGCCGCTGATGAGCCAGCACGGCGTCCCCACCACCCCACCGAACTACACGGTCTGGTACGACTACGTCTGCGAGGCGCACCCGGACCTGGTGCAGGAACTGAAGGATCGCATGGACCGGGGTCTGGATTTCAGCCCGGAGTATTGCGAGACGCTCTATCAGAGATACTTCACCGAGCCGGTCCAATCCCAGGTGGAGGACATCGAAACCGCCATGCGCAAAGCCGTGGACGCGGTACTCGGGGAGCTCGGCGAGTTCCACGAAGGTCTTGGTGAGTTCGCCGCGGTGCTCGACGACACCGGCGAGTCTCTCGCGAGGGCGCCCACCCAGGAAGACCTGACGAAGCTGGTCACCATCCTCGTTCACGAGACCCGCAGCACCCGGGAGCGCAGCTCGCGCACGGAGACCTCCCTGCAGAGCATGGCCGAGGAACTGACCGAACTGCGCGCACAGGTGGACCACCTGACCCGGGATTCCCTTCTCGATGCCCTGACCGAGGTGCCCAACCGCCGCGCCTTCGAAGACGGCCTGAAGCGCCTGACCCGCGAGGCCGACGAGAGCGGCCAGCCCATGTGCCTGCTGCTGGCCGACGTCGACTACTTCAAACGCCTGAACGACACCTACGGCCACGTGGTCGGGGACCAGGTGCTGCGCTTCGTCGCCCAGGAGATCAAGCAGTGCGTGAAGGGCCGCGACCTGCTGACCCGCTACGGCGGCGAGGAGTTCGCCATCCTGCTGCCCACGACCTCGAGCAAGGGGGCGCTGATGCTGGCGGAGAGCATCCGCGCCATCATCGAAGCCCAGGTGGTCACTCTGGACGACGGCCGCAGCATCGAGGACCTGACCATCTCCATCGGCGTCGCCCAGTACCAGTCCGGAGAGGAGCACTCCGCGCTGGTGGCGCGAGCCGACAAATGCATGTATCAGTGCAAGGCCGGCGGGCGCAATCGAGTGGTCGGAGAAGAGGAGCTCGCCGAATCGTAAGCCCCGGCCGGAGAGCCTGCATGATCCGCCACTGCCTCACCCTGGCGAGCCTGATCCTGAGTATCCTCAGCGCCTCCACTCAGGCAACGGAGAGCGCGGTGAGCGATCTGTCCGGCGTCCTCAACTACCGCGCCTACAGCCCCACCTTTGCCAGCGCCGGGCAGCCCACGCGCGAGCAGTTCGCGCTGATCCGCGATGCGGGCTTCGAACGGGTCGTGTACATCGCTTTCAGCGACGGCGGCCAGGCGATCGCCGACGAAGACGTAGTGGTGAAGGGCCTGGGCATGCGCTACCTGCACATTCCCGTGGTCTGGTCGGACCCGCTTCCCGAGGAATTCGAGACCTTCGCCGCGTTCATGCGCCAGGCGCCGGACGCGAAGACCCTGCTGCACTGCCAGGTCAACGCCCGGGCCACGGCGTTCAGCTTTCTCTACCGGGTGATCTACGAGGACGTGCCGGTGGCCGAGGCCAAGGCGGACATGAACACCGTGTGGCAGCCGAACCAGACCTGGCGCGACTTCATCTTCGCCGTGCTCGAGCGGCACGGCCGCTCGCCGCTCTGCGACGGCTGCGACTGGACGCCGTCGACCGCGGGCTGATCGTCAGCAGAACTGCCTGCCCAAAGCCCTCGGCCCGCGACGTCGCCGCTCTGTGACGTGCAGCCCGCCCGGCCTCCGCCGCGTTGCTATCCTGAATGATCACGTCGGTCAACAAGGCATACCATGACCATCCCAATCACCCGCACTGTCGTTGGCACCCTGGCAGTCACGCTCCTGTCGGCGTGCGGGGGTGGCAGCGGTGGCAACGGCGACGGTCCGGCAACCGGCTCGCTGAGCCTCGGTCTCGTCGACGCCCCCGTGGACGAGGTCTTTGAGGTCAACGTCCAGATCACGGGGGTGTCCGTGAAGCCGCAGTCCGGGCCGGCCCAGGACTTCATGTTCACGAGCCCGCAGGACGTCGATGTGCTCGCCCTGCAGAACGGCACGGTGTTCGACCTGCTGGTCGACGAAACCGTGCCCGCCGGTCGCTACAACTGGATCGAAGTTCACGCCAACGCCGAGTTCGACGGCGTCTTCGATTCCTACGCGCTGGAAACGGCTCTCGGCGGCATGATCGAGCTGCGCATTCCCAGCGGTTCCGCACGCTTCGTCAGCGGCTTCGTGGTGACCGCGGGGCAGAACAACGCATTCATGCTCGACTGGGACCTGCGCCGCGCCCTGACCGATCCGGTGGGCCAGAACGGCTGGCAGCTCACCCCCGCGCACCGCCTCATCGACATCACCGAATACGGCAGCCTCAGCGGCACGGTGGCCGACGGCCTGACCATGGACAACGCCTGCACCAGCGACGCCGAAGGCAATGGCAACCTCGTCTATCTGTTTGTCGGCGAGAACGCGACCCCCGACGATCTGGGCAGCGCCGGAGAGCCGGTAACCACCGCGCCGGTGAGGGTGAACGACGCCATGGCCGGCGCCTACAGCTACACCTTCGAGTTTCTCGACCCGGGCGCCTACACGGTGGCGTTCACCTGCCAGGGACTCGACGACGTACCCGACAGCGACGAGGCGGGCGTCGACGAGATTGTGTTCCTCGGTCAGGTCAACGCCGCGGTCGACGCGGGACAGGGCACCCGCAACGAGGCTCCGCCCATCGAGTGATCCGCGCGCCGGCGCGCGCCCACACCAGGCCCTAGGGCTGCTTCTGCAGCACGGCGCAGTACGCGCTCATCTGCTCCTGGGTCTGATTCGCGTAGCAATACTCGAATTCGGTCGGGGACGAGAACCAGAGCTGGCCGCGGCCACCGTTGCCGGTCACGAACACCGCTTCACGGCCGGTGGAGCGGATGGCACCCCACACTGAAAGCGGCACGGCGTTCGCCGCGGACGAGCGGGTCTCTCCGGTAAAGACCTCACCATCCTGGTAGCTCACCATGAACGTGAGGTCCACCCGCTGGATCACCGCCCCGCCGCGCGCGACCTGGCTCTGGACTTCTTCCCCCGATGACACGGTGCGCACCGAACCGCTCCACGTCCCTTCCATGTTCGGATACTCGGCGGCCTGCACGGCTCCGACGAACAGCCCAACGATCAAAAAGGTTGCCAGTTTCATGGCTCCCCCCGGTCACTCCATGAACTCTCGAACCATCCAGCACCTGTGCGGGCGCCGCGTCAACCGGTTTGCGTCCGCCAGGTGTGGAACCTAGCCGGCCAGAGACACCTCGGTCACGCCCTCGAAGAACACCGCGGCCCGGCCGGCGCCGCGGCGCCGCAGTGCAGGCCGGCTGAGCAGGACCCCGGCGACGAGCCGCACCGGTTCCCCCCACCAGGCGCGGCTGAGCAGGACCTTCGGCGGCTGCGCCTGCAGCGCCTGGATCGCGCGGACCTCCGGCAGACGCTCCGCTTCGATGGCCTGCAGCGCGGCGTCCAGCGCCGCCTGGTCGACGGGCTCGGCGGCAAGCACCGGGACCAGATGATTGGCCGCGACGATGGCGTCGCGCAGCGCCAGGTTGATGCCCTGGCCGCCGACCGGTGACATGGTGTGCGCGGCGTCACCGATCAGCAGCGCACCGGGCGCGCTCCAGCGCTCGACGCAATCGGCGACGACGTCGAGCAGGAACTGCCGCCCGACGGCGCCACCGTGGGCCCGCAGATGCCGGGCAAAGTCCGCCGATACGTGATTTGCCATCTCCTCCACCCACTGCCCGACGCCGCGGCTGCGCAATTCGCCGAAGGTGCCCTTGAGGATCACCCAGCCGAGCTGCAGGGTGCCGTCCCAGGTGTGATAGGCGATCAGCAGGTGCCCGCGGCCGGCGTAGGCGCGCACGCCGCGCCAGTCCTCGGGGCACGGCACCTTGCACCAGACGATGTCCATGGGCGCGCCCATGGAGCGCACCGGCAGGCTCAGCTGGCGTCGAACGATGGAGTTGCGGCCGTCGGCGCCGATCACCAGATCCGCGGCGAGATCCCGTTCTTCGTCTGCCTGGCGGATCCGAACGCCCGTCACCCGGTTTCCGTCGCGCAGCAGCGCCCTGACCGACGCGCCGCGGATGGCGGCGAACGATGGACCGCCGCCCGCCTCGGCAATCAGCATGTCGAGCAGCGCCGGCTGCGACACCGCCAACACGCGCAACGCATCGGCGGCAACGTCATCCAGCGACTCGCTGAACAGCGGCTTCCGGTTCAGATAGACGTCGATGCGCTGCTGACGGAACGTGGGCAGCCCGGCCAGCTGGTCCGACAGGCCCATCTGCTCGAGCGCGGCGATACCGCTCGGCATGAGCACCTCGCCGCGGAACTCGCGCGCCGAATCCTGACGACGTTCGACCAGGGTGACTTCGATCCCACGACGGGCGAACAGATACGCGAGGCTCGCGCCCGCCGGCCCCGCGCCGACGATGACCACCTGGCCCATGGTCCGTCCTCCGGGTTGTCACCCGAAACATAACCGATGCGCGGCGGGTCCGCACATCGACCCCGATACGTCGGTCGTGATCAGTGAGGCGCGGGTGCGGTGCTGAGGCTTCAGTGCGACGCCGGCCCGCCGATCCCGCCGCCGGAGCGCTCCGCCCCACCGCTGCGGAAGTGCAGGTAGAACGAGTAGGCCATGTACCACGCCGGGTAGATCAACGACAGGTAGAGCAAACCGCGGGGCGGATCCGGCTGCCAGACCAGCCACAGGCAGAGCCCTCCCCACAGCGCGCCGCCGCCCAGGCTGACCACCCGGGCGTGACGATTCCTGGTCGGGTAGAGGTAGCGAACGGGCCAGAACGTCATGGCGGTCAGTATCACCACGACGGCGACGGAGACCAGTTCGTGCGGCTGCAGAAAATAAAGATAGAACGCCACCACGTTCCAGTAGGAAGGAAAGCCGGTGAAGTAGCCGTCGCGGGTTTTCGCGCCTTCCGAACAGAAGCCGTAGGCCGACGCAATCAGCGTGAACGCCAGCACCGGCAGCCAGGGCTCCGCGAGCAGCCCCTGCTGATAGATGAGACACACCGGCACGAAGGTGTAGTTCAGGTAGTCGATGATGTCGTCGAGTCTGCGGCCGGAAAAGTGCGGCGTGTGCAGATCCACCCGAACCCGGCGGGCGAACACGCCGTCGGTCGCGTCGATCACGAACGCCACGGCCAGCCAGAGAAAAACGCCCAGCGGACGGCCCTCGGCGAGCGCACGCAGCGCCAGCGCCGCACAGATCAGACCCAGGCCCGTGTAGAGATGCGCCAGCCAGGCCAGCACGGCGGGAACGTTCACGAAGCCGGCTGTCCGCCCCGCCTGGCCAGGGAACTACGCGGCTGCATCGAATCCAGTCTCCCTCTTTCCGGCTCAGCCAGGGACCGAACCGCCACCGCAGGTCTTCGGGTTCACGGTGATGGAATTCACGGTGATTTCCGTCTGGAAGCCACCGCCGGAGGCCATGTTGCGGATCATCTCGAGCTGTGGCCCCATCATTTTCTCCATCATGGCGCGCTGGCTGGCGGGCATGGACGCCATCTGCTGCTCCAGTTCCGCCATCTGCTTCTGCGCGTCCTGCAGCTGGGCCTGCTGGGCGGCGTCCATCACGCCGCTGATCCTCATTCTGCGTTGGTACGCTTCGTAAAGGCTGCTGCCAGGCACGTCGCGGAAGTCGGACTGGTACTGCTCGATGGTCATCGGTCGGGATTCCGCGCCCTGGGTCACCTCGCCCTCCATCTGCATGCGCAGCGGCACGTACTGCTCGGTATCCATCCATATCGTCACCGTATGCATGCGGAACTGCCCGTCATCCATCCCCTGCACGTGGTTCATGCCGCTGGCTTCCAGCCGATAGGCCTGACGCCCGTCAACGGATTCCGTACCGAGCAGTTTCGCGGTCCGGAAGAACTCCGCCATGTGATTGGCGGACTCGGTGGCGTCGCGGGTGGCGCGATCGGGATCGGCCGCCCTGGCGCGCTCGTGCTCGGCCATGCTGCGCATCATGTTCGCGCCCGGGCCCATCATCACCCGCGGATCGAAGGTCGCGTTCGGATCCGAACCGCTGGCAGCCAGCAATCCGCGCGGCAGGCCGGCCTCTTCCAGGCCGTCTTCGATGCCCTGCGCCGTCGCGGCCGTCGTCATATCGATGCCTGAGGCGAACGCGTCGAGTTCCTCCGCCGACATCCGGCGCGGCGTGCTGCAACTGCCCTCGGGAAGATCGCTCGGCGCCACCGGCATGAACAGGGTCTGAGTCTCGCCGCTGTCGTCGGTGACCTCGAAGCGCTGAAAGTAGGTTCGGGTGCTGTGCCCCATGACCGACTGGTCCACCACGTAAACGTTCACACCCTGCCAGCGCTCGAGCTGTTTCTCCTGGGCGCTCTCGAGGATGGAGCGGGCGTCTTGCGCGTGCGCTGCCAGTGACAGCGCGAGGGCGACAAAGAACAGCGGGTAACGCAGAAATCCAGCGTGCATGGTCTCAACCTCCTTGGCGGCGATTCAGCAACGGCGTCAGGCGAGGAATCGACCGTCGCAGACCTTCCCCCGTGTCGAACAGACCCCGATTGACAGACCCCGAATGTAAGGGAGATGGCAGGCGATTGCCACGTTGCCTCAGGCCAGAGCAACCGACCACGCCGTCGGCAAGGTAGCATTCGTCAATGCCCCGGACGGTCTCGCTCATGTCAGCTCCAGGTTCCATGGCCCCGCTGTACGCGCTGAGCGCGCTGCTGATGGTCGCCTACGCGGCGATCTTCACCCTGCTCGCCCAGCTGCGCGCGGCGTTCGGCTTTTCCGAGGCCGCCATCGGCGTGATCGTCGCCTCGGCCTTCATTGCCGGCTTCGTCGCCCAGCTGTGGCTCTCGCGATTCGCCGACTCCGGGCACGGCAACCGGCTGATGCGCATGGGCCTCGCGCTGACGTTCATCGGCCTGGTGTGGATGTGCTTTGCGGAGTCGCTATGGGCCTGGATCGCGGCGCGCACCCTGCTCGGATTCGGTGCAGGCTGCGTGCGTCCCGGCATCCGCCGCCTGGCCTTCGTCTACGACCCGAAGCGCGCCGGGGAGACCCTCGGCCGGCTGGCGGCCTGGGAGATCGTCGGCTTTCTGATCGGGCCCATCGTCGCCTCGGTGCTGTTCGAGCAGGCGGGCCTGCGGGCGCCGTTCGCCTTCGTCGCACTGCTCGCGGTGCCCCTCGCGCCGTTCGTCTGGCGAGTGGCCGTTCCGGCGACGGCGCGGCCGCTGGACCGAGCCATGCGCACGCTGCTGCGCCGCCCCGCGATGCAGAGCTGCCTCGCCATGGGCGTAGCCTTCTATCTCGCCATCGGGGTGTTCGATGCCATCTGGGCGCTGTTCATCGCCGATCTCGGTGCCAGCCAGCTGTTCATCGGTGCGACCATGAGCCTGTTCACCCTGCCGATGCTGGTCATCGCCCCCTGGGCCGGTGGGCTGGCGGCGCGCCGCCACGTTCTGAACATGATCACGCTGACCATGACCGGTGCCATGCTGGCCATGCTCAGCTACGGATTCATCGACTCGATCTGGTGGATCTGCCTGCCGGTGGCGATCCACGCCACAATGGATGCGGTCACCATGCCGGCGCTGCAGCTCGCGGTCGGGTATGCGAGCGGCGAAGAGGCCTTCGCCGCCGGACAGGGCCTGTTCGGCGCCACCGGACTGGTGGTGGCCGCCGCGGCGAGTCTGACCAGCGGCGGCGTCTACCAGAGCTTCGGCGCCGGCGGGCTGTGGCTGAGCGCCGCGGTCGCGATGGCGCTGTGCATTGCCATAGCCCGCTGGCGCGGGCGCGGCGTGCGCTGGCGCGACGATGCGCTGGAAGATCGCATCACGACCTGACCCGTCGATTCGCAATTCCCGCGCAACCCGGAATCCTCGAACGATCGCTGCCGGGAAACCGACTTGTTCGCGGCCAGCACGCTGCGGACACTACGCGCCGGAAAGACGCGACCGTACTGCGACCGGAGGACCAGACCATGAACCCAGATTACGACCTCGACCGAGAGGCTTCCGCCCGGGAAGGCGCTCCAGAAACCTGGCGCCAGCGCGCCGCACGCAGCATCGAGGATCCGTTCGAGTCCATGCTGGCGGGTCTGATCGCACCCACCGCGGCCGTCGGATTTGCCGCCGCCGCCATGCTCGGGCTCGCGGTCATCCACTGAGCGCTGCAACGCGCCCTTCACCGGCAAAGGGCGCCCGGGCCCAGTGGGTGACCTCAGTGACCGCCGCGGCGCCCTCGATCGTATCCGGCGCCCAGTGTAGTCCCGAAAACCACCGCCTTTATGGGCGCACCTCGTAATAGAGGTTTCCGGGATCCTTGAAGTCGTGCAGCGTGAACCGGCTGAACCCGGCCTGGCGGCTCATCCGCTCCGCCACCTGGGGGTTGAAACCGAGGGTTCCGAGGCCCGCACCGCCGGGTTCGGACATCGCCGAGGACATGCACGCCAGGAGCGAATACCCGTACATCATCGCCAGCATCGGGTTGCGCAGATTGTCCTCGAAGCGCGGCTTGCTGCGAATGTCCTTGACGAACCAGGTGCCGTCGTCGCGCAGGGCTGCGCGAATCGCCTCGATGACGCGCTGGGGATCGGTCATGTCGTGGATGCAGTCGAAGGTCAGCACCAGATCGTAGCCGCCGTTGCCGGGCAGATCCTCACCCCGCGCCTGAATCACCTCGACCTGATCCAGCCCCATCCCGGCGGCGATCTCGCGTACCCGCGCCACCGCGTGGACATTCGGGTCGTAGGCATGAAAGCGGCTGTTCGGATACGCCTCCGCCAGCGCCAGGATCACGGCGCCATCGCCGCAGCCGACGTCGGCCACCAGGCAGCCACGTCCCAGCTTCTCCGCCACGCCGTCCAGCGCCGGAATCATCACCGGCACGACCTGGCCGCGGGCCGCTCGCCAGTGCCGGGCCTCACCGCGCTGTGCCCCTTCCGGACCGGCGGACTCATAGGTGTTGCCGATGCCGGTGCGAAACGATTCGAGGAGCCCGTCGATGGTCGCCGCCGACTCGCCGCCGTTGAAGTTGTCGAGCATGAATGCGCGGCTGCTTTCGTCGCCCAGCAGCTCTGATCCGATGGCGGGCAGCTCGAAGTGCTCTTCGTCGACATAGACGAGGACCTTCGCGGCGGTCATCAGCCTCAACCATTCCAGCAGCCAGCGCGGGTGCAGTCCGGTTCGCTCCGCGAGCGCGGCCGCCGTGATCGGGCCGGCGCCCGCCAGCCGTTCGAAGAGGCCGAGACGACGGCCGACGTGGAGCATGAGCGCAACGGTTTCGCCCTGCTTGTACTGCCATAGCCGCGCCGCGTAGGCCTTGTCCTGCTGGGCCGCCGCCGCCTCGCTGCTGTCATGCACGGTCATCCGCGGCGCGACCGCGCGTTGAACCGATCCCGCGCCGCGCGCGCGTCCTGGCTGGCCGCGGTGAGCTGGCTCTGGTCCGCGTCCGCAAAGCTCGCGGTACGGTTCAGCGCCCCCGCCGTCGCGTTCACCGCCTCCTTGATCATCTGGGTGGCGATGGCCGGCATCTCCGCCGCGGCGTGCGCCAGCTCCCGCGCCCGCGCCGCCGCCTGGCCGTCGGGGGCCACCTCTTCGACCAGACCCCAGTCGAGGGCCGTGCGGGCATCCATGCGCTCGCAGAGAATGCAGATCCGCTTCGCCCGGGCCGGCCCGACCAGATTCACCAGCCGCGGCAGCGCGCCCCACTGGAGATTGAGTCCGATCTTCACCTCGGGCACGTACAGGTAGCAGCTTTCACCCATCACCCGCCAGTCGCAGGCGAGCGGCAGCGCCACCCCCGCGCCCACGGCCAGGCGCTCCATCGCCGCCACCGTGATCTGCGGCATCGCTTCCCAGGCCTCGCAAAGGCGCACGCCGCGAAAGTAGCTCTGGCGTCGTTCCAGATCCGAGAGATCCGCGTTGCTGCGGGCCGCCAGATCCTCGATGTCGGCGCCGGCGGAAAAGTAGTCCCTGCTGCCGGTGAGCACCACGGCGCGGGTATCGATGTCGTCGTGAAACGATCGTGCGACCTCGGTTAGCTCGGCGATGAGCTGACCATCGAAGGCATTCAGATTCCTCTGTCGATCGAAGGTCACGGTGGCGACCGGTCCGTCGCGTTCGATGGATACGTAGCTGCTGGGCATGGGCCTGGTGCTCCCGACGTTGGTGTCAGCGAACCAGCTTAGCGCGCTCCCGAGCGGACCGACAGCAACGCGACGGCGCGCGCTCAGTCGGAGAGCATGGCCGGCGGCTCGTCGCGGTGGAAGCCCTCGAACCGTCTGACATTGCGCGCCGGGCCCGGTCTGAACACGAAGCTGCCGGCGCCGTTGTGAATGCCGCCATCGACGCGGAAATCGGCGCCGGTGACGTAGGCGGCCAGGTCCGAGAGCAGGAACACCACCATCGCCGAGATCTCGGCCGCGGTGCCGTGGCGCCCGAGGGGAACCCGCTTGTCGATGCCGCGAAGGGCTTCCCAGTCCGCCTCCGGGTAGCGGTCGAGCCCGGTGGTGGCGATGAATCCCGGAATCACGCAGTTGACCCGCACGCCGTCCCGACCCCACTCCGTGGCCGCCGTGGCGGTGAAGTTGGACAGACCGGCGCGCGCCGCGCCGTTGTGACCCATGCCTGCCATGCCGCCTTCGTGGTCGGCGCCGATGTTGACGATGCTGCCGCCGCGTTCGGCCATACACTGGTTGTACAGTTCCCGGGCGACGAGAAAATAGCTGGTGAGGTTGTTGTGCAGCACGGCATTCCAGGCGTTGAGGGTCAGGTCCTTCAGCGCCGCCGGAAACTGCCCGCCGGCCGCATTCACCAGTCCGTGGACCGGGCCGTAGGCATCGAGCACCGTGGCGACCAGGGCTCTCACCTGGGCTTCGTCGCGCAGCTCGGCGGCGTAGCAGCCGAGCACTTCGCCGCCGTCCTCGGCGATCTCGCGTCGCGTGCGCTCGAGCTTTTCCAGGGTGCGCCCGGCCAGCACCAGGCGGCCGCCGAGCGCAGCGATCTCGTGGGCTATGCAGCGCCCGAGCCCGCCGCCGCCGCCCGGGACGAAGACCGTCCAGCCGTCGAACAACCCGCCGCGGAATCCCGATTGATAAGGCACGCTTCGTCCTCCCGTAAGCCGCTGCACGGCAACGTCGCGTGCTAGCATAGCCGACATGCCGAGCGACGATGCATCCAGCGCGAAGAAGCCGGACACGATCCGTCTGCAGCGGATCAGCAAGGCGTTCTGGGAGTCGGCCGCGCTCATGAGCGCGGTGGAGCTCGACCTCTTCAGCGCCATTTCCGAAGGCCACGACACGATCGACTCGGTGGCGCACACCCTCGACATCGAACCGCTCAACGCCGAACGTCTGCTGGTCGCGCTCACGGCCATGGAACTGGTGTTGCGCAATGGCGACCGCTTCCGCAACGCCCCGGACGTGGAACGGTTTCTGGTCAGGGCCAAGCCGACCTATGCGGGCCCGTGGATGCTGTTCGGCAAGCCGCGCTGGGAGGCCTGGGGTCACCTGACCGAACACCTCAAAGTGCGCGAGGCCGATCAGCGCCGCCTCGGCATGTACGACGACACCTTCACCGTGGAGCGCGCACGCGAGTACCACGAGGCCACATATTCCATCGGCATGGGCGCGGCGCGGCGCTTCCACCGCCAGGTGGATCTCGCCGGACGCCACAAGATCATCGATCTGGGCGGCGGTTCAGGCTGTTACTGCATCGTCGCGGCGCAGAGCTACGACGACATCCGCGGCGAAGTGCTGGATCTGCCCTCGGTGGTGGTCGTAACCCGGGAGTTCATCGCACAGAACGGCGTCGAGGCGCGCGTGACCGCCAGCGCCTGCGATTTCACCCGCGACGCGCTGCCGACCGACGCCGACGTCGCGATCATGGCCTCGAACCTGCCGCAGTACAGCCGCGCCATCATCGCCGACGTAGTGCAGCGGGTGTTCGACGCGCTGCTGCCGGGCGGCGAGTTCCACCTGATCGGCGAAGCCATCAACGCCAACGCCACCGGGCCGCTGGCGCCGGCCCTGTGGGGCCTGTCAGAGGCGGTCAGCCACTCGACCGGCCTCGCGCACTCCGAGACCGACTGCCTCGGCTACCTGAAGTCCGCCGGCTTCACGGACGTGGCGGTCAACGAGTTCATACCCGGAAGTCTCACCCGTTTCAGCGGAATCAAGCCATGAACCCACCCATCCGCTACGTCGATGCGCTCAACGAGTACTACCGGTCCCAGGGCAACCCGGCGTACCGGTGGACCATCAACGACACAGCGCCCCTGCATCGCCCGGACAAACCGCTGAGCGAATGCACGGTGAGCCTGCTCACCTCGGGCGGCGTATCGCGCCGCTGCGAACTGCCCTTCAACCCCGAGGCGCGCAACGATCACCGCCTCGACGCCGTGGACAGCCAGGCGTCCGCGGACGATTTCCAGATCCACGACAACTACTACGACCACAGCGACGCGGAACACGACATCAACTGCGTGTTTCCCCTCGAGCGCCTGCGCGAGCTGGCCGCAAGCGGTGAGGTCGGCTCGGTGGCTCCGCGTTTGTGGAGCGGGTTCATGGGTCGGATCTACAACCGCAGCCGCGTGCTTGAGGAGTCGGGACCTGCGTTTGCCCAGCGGCTCATGGACGACCGCGTCGACATTCTGGTCGCCGCTCCGAGCTGACCCCTCGATCACCAGACCGTGGGTCTGGTCTGCAGACTGCTCGAAGAGCGCGGCATCGCCACGACCTGCGTCGCCACCGGCCGCGACCTGGCGGCGCTGGTGAAGCCGCCACGCTGCCTGTTCGTCAATCACCCCATGGGCAACAACTTCGGCGCCCCCGGCGACCGCAAGATGCAGACGGACATTCTGCGCCGCGCGCTGGCGCTGATTTACTCGGTGGATCAAGGCGGCACGCTGGTGGACTACCCCAACACGTGGAGCAGGCCGTTTCAATTCATGCCAGGGGCGCGCCGCGCGGGCTGAGCGCCACCGCGCGGATGGCACATCTGAACCAGGGGAGAACGACCGTGCGAACCGAAAACAAGGTCATCAGAATGGTGTGGGCGGGGTTCGCCCTGCTGCTCCTGGCGTCCTGCACGGAGCCCGGCTCCGAGTCCGCAACCGCACCGCCGGCCGCGGCCCCCGTCACGGCCCCCGAGGCGAGCCCGCTCGACCGCGCCCGGGCGATCCACGCTGCGGCCCTCGTCCTCGACGCCCACGCGGACATCGAGTTTCCCGACAAGCCGTCGCGCTACGCCGGCCCCGACGGCGTTTCCCGGGTGGCGCCGGAGAAGATGCGCGCCGGTGGCGTCGACACGGTGGTGATGTCCGCAGCGGTGGGCCCGGGGCCGAGGACGGCGGAAGGCTACGCGGCCGCGCGACAGCTCGTGGACGACAAGATCGCCGCGGTGCAGGCCCTCGCCGCCGACCCCGCCAACGACGTGGTGATCGCCCGCAGCGCCGACGACCTTCTCACCGCCCACGATGCCGGCAAGCTGGCCTTCGTCCTCGGCTTCCAGAACGCGCGTGCGCTGGGAACCGACGTCAATGGGCTGGATCAACTCTACGACCAGGGCGTGCGCGTGTTCGCCCTCACCCACATGGGCCACAACGACTTCGCCGACTCCTCCCGGCCCGTGTTCATCTCCGAGACCGGCAGCCACGAGCCAACCGCAGAGCACGGCGGCCTGTCGGAACTCGGCGTGGCCGCCATCGAGCGCATCAACGATCTCGGCGGGATCGTCGACATTTCGCAGTTGTCGCGACAGGCGGCGCTGCAGGTGCTGGAGACATCGCGCGCGCCGGTGATCGCGAGTCACTCCAACGTGCAGGCGCTTTCCAACGTCAGCCGCAATCTGTCCGACGAGGAGATCGATCGGATTGCCGAGACCGGCGGGGTGATTCACGTGGCGCCGTTCCGCGGCTACCTGTTCGACTCCTCGGACGCGGAACTCGACGCCGGAATCCGCGCCGCCCGGCGCGCCGCCGGCGTCGAGGAGGACTACCTCTACCCGTTCGAGCTCTACTGGGAGATCGACGATCCGGAGGCGCAGTCCGCCTTCCTGACGTCCGTCAGCGACCTGCTCGGACCCGGCAGCATCAACGACATGCTCGATCACCTCGACTACATCGTCGAGCGGGTAGGCGTCGATCACGTGGGCATCGGCACAGACTTCAATCACGGCAGTGGACTCCCCGGCTTCGAGGATGCGAGCGACGCATTGAACGTCACCGTGGGCCTGATCGAGCGCGGCTACAGCGCCGAGGACATCGAGAAAATCTGGGGCGGCAACTTCCTGCGGGCGTGGCGCGAGGCCGAAAGACGCTCCGGTTAGGACCATCTGCCCGCTCAGCGGTCCACAAATGATCGTTGCGGGCCACAAGTGTGTCCTATCGTACAGACCACAATGGAGCGGTCGGGCCATGCTCGAGTCCTCGGCACCGGTTAGCGCCAGCAACAGCGCCCACCTGGTCCCCACAGACGCGAGAACAACGTGAATGAGATCAGTCGAATTCCGGGATCGAAGCCAGCGCGGCGCGCAGCGCCGGGACGCGAGCGGCTGATCATGCCGGCCTCGTTGGCCCGCAAGAACGAGTGCGCGGTCCCGGCTGCAGGATTGCTGTCCCTAGCGCGGAGTTTCGACCAACGGGCGCTCGATCGTGCCGAGAACGAGGGAATGAGATGCGCTCGGTACCTATCCTGATGCATCGCCTCTGATGCCGTCGCAGGACGGCGGCGACGGACAGGGTCCCTGGGGCACGGGCAACGCGCCTCCCGATCTCGAGGCGCTGATTCGGCAGTGGCGCGAACGGTTCAAGCAATTCTCTCCGACCGGAGGACCGAGCGGCGTGATCGTCGTTGCCCTGGTCGTCCTGGCCGGCCTCCTCGCCTGGACCGCCTACTACACGGTGCCGAGCGATTCCGTCGCGGTCGTTCAGCGCTTCGGCAAATACCTGAAGGATGTCCCCGCGGGATTGCACTTCAAACTGCCGCTCGGCATCGACTCTGCCACCATCGTTCCGGTGAAGCGGCAACTGAAGCAGGAATTCGGATTCACGACTCCGGGTGCCCGCGATCCGTATCAGACTGGACTCGGCGCACAGGACACCAAGCGGGAAACCGAGATGGTGACGGGAGACCTAAACGCCGCATTGGTGGAATGGGTGGTTCAGTACCGCATATCCAACCCGGTGAAATTTCTCTTCGAGGTTCGTGAACCCAGCGAAACGCTCCGCTACGTCTCTGAATCCGTGATGCGCGAGGTGGTCGGCGACCGAACCGTCGACGAAGTCATCACCATCGGCAGGCAGGAGATCGAATCGGAAGCGCTGGCCAAGATGCAGGCGCTGTCCACCAAGTATGTGATGGGCATCAGTATCGACCAGGTGCAGTTGAAGAACATCAATCCGCCGGAACCCGTGCAGGAGTCCTTCAACGAGGTCAACCAGGCGCAGCAGGAGAAGGAAAAGCTGATCAACGAGGCGCGCCGAGACTACAACAAGGTGATTCCGCTGGCCGAAGGCGAGAAGGACCAGCGTATCCGCGAGGCGGACGGCTACCGGCTCAAGCGCATCAACGAAGCGGAGGGCGACGTCGCCCGGTTCAGTGCGCTTCTGGCCGAATACACCAAGGCGCCGGAAGTCACACGACGGCGAATCTACATCGAGACCCTGCAGGGCGTGCTGCCCGGGATCCGCTCGAAAGTCATCATCGATGGGCAGACACCGGGAATCCTGCCGCTGCTCAATCTCGACGCACGAACGGTCGAGGGCCCATGAACCGCATCGCACAGATCGTCCTGCTCGCAGGCCTCGGTGTCGCAACGTATCTCGTTGCGAACTCGATCTACACGGTGAGCGAAGTCGAACAGGTGATCATCACCCAGTTCGGCAGACCGATCGGCGAACCGATTACGACTGCCGGACTCAAGCTCAAACTGCCCCTCATCCAGGAGGTCAACGCGATCGACAAACGGGTGCTCGAGTGGGATGGCACGCCGTCGGACATGCCCACCAAAGACAAGTTGTACATCTCCGTCGATCTGTTCGCCCGCTGGCGTATCGTCGATCCACTGCAGTACTTTCTGCGGCTGCGCGACGAGCGTAGCGCTCAGTCCCGCCTTGACGACATTCTCGGTAGCGAGACCCGAAACGCCGTCGCCAAGCACGAACTCATCGAGATCATCCGTACGACCAGAGATCGCGTACCGCTTCGGGACGCGCTGCTGACCGACGCAGAGAAGGAGCTCAACATGGGCTCTCTCGTGCCGATAAACAAGGGCCGCCAGCTGGTGGAAAGCGAGATCTTCGCCGCCGCAGCCGAGAAGGTTCTGGTCTTTGGTATCGAGCTGCTCGATATCCGATTCAAGCGCATCAACTACAACGATAGCGTGCGCCCGAAAATCTACGACCGGATGATCAGCGAACGAAGGCAGATCGCTGAGCGATTCCTCTCCGAGGGGAACGGGGAAGCCGCCCGGATCCGCGGCAACCGAGTTCGGGATCTGAACAAGATCCAGTCGGAAGCCTACCGAGAGGTTGAGGAAATCCGCGGCGTCGCGGATGCCAGGGCCACGGAGATCTACGCCTCGGCATACAACCAGAGTCCGCAAGCCGTGAGGTTCTACGAGTTCACTCGAACCATGCAGTCCTATCAGACCATCATATCCGAGAACACAACGCTGGTGCTCTCGACCGACAGCGAGCTGTTCGGATTTCTCCAGAGCATGAACGGGAACGAGACAGACGCTGCCGATTGAGTGCCGGCCGTCCCGGGAACACAGATCATCGAGTCGCCCCCGCGTTGGCGCGCCAGCGCACCGACGCCGGGCAGTTCCGCTGGCAATCTGGTCAGCGTTCGATCGGGCGTTCCGCAATCCCGCGGCCACTGCATCGAACCCGCATAGGCAAGCCATGGACAAGCCAACCGTTCCGAGCGTCGACGAGATCAAGGGTAAGTGGAAGCAACACGTGGGTGCCGCCAAGCTCGCCTGGGGCAAGCTCACCGAGGACGAGCTGTTGAAGGCGGAGGGCCGTCAAGACAAGTTGGCCGGTGCCATCGAAGAACGCTACGCCATCACCCGGGACGAAGCCGACCGTCAGGTTAAACGGTTCTTCGAGACGCTGAACCCGCGAAAGAAATGACCCCTACCCCGAAACTGCGTTCGTCGCGCACGTCACGTGCGCTAACGCACCGAGGGAAAAGGCGCCGCGGAGTTAGTCTGGGTCCGTTCGAATGCTTCTTCATTGACACCGGGAGTGCTGCATCATGCTGGAAACCATTGCGATCGTGCTGATAATCCTGTGGGCCCTGGGGATGGTCTCCTCGGTCACCATGGGAGGATTGGTCCACATCCTGCTCGTGGGGGCGTTGATCGTCATCGCCATCCGAGTCATACAGGGCAGACGGATCTAGTTACCCCTTCATCGTCACGGCCGCGTTCGAGCAGACCGGCGCCAGGAGGGCACGATCAGTTGATCGGCCCCACGTCACAATTGCTCAGCCGCAGGCTGGGGGGCGTGGTGGAGAACTCGAATGGCGCCGCTTTGCGCAGCGCGCTCAACCCCAGCAGACCACGCGAGGCGCCGGGCAAGACGGCCGCCTCAACGTCGCGCAGCCGGCATCGCTCACCGACGACAATCTCGTCGAGACGATAAACGGACACCTGAAGCACGGTCCCGTCGGCCAGCTGGCCGTCGAGTTCGCGCACGTAGGTTGCCGTTCCCGCCAGCTTGGACCGATGGAGGGTCTCATCGGTGATGGTCATGAATCCGGCGCCGGTATCGACCAGGTAGTCTTCGTGCGAAGCGCCGGCGACCGCTACCTGAATATAGAAAGTGCCCATTTCCTGGTGCGGCAGGATAGGCACCAGGGTGTCGGCCACGGCAACCGCACACGAAGCGCAAGCGGCCACAGCCAACACGCTCAGTATTCGCGCAGCTAGATTGCCCAAACCGACCCCGGCATACCCCTGAACGCCTAAGCGTAGCAGAGGTAGTCGGAGTTGCCGCGTTAATCTAAGGTCGCGACCTCATGCGTTGAGTTGCTCCATGCGATTCACTACGTTGCGCGAAACGCCGTGGTCCAGAAGATAGCCCCGCTCGACCTCGGTCAGCTCAAAGACATGGCCGGTCGCCCGCAGGCGCGAGAGCATTTCCGTGTCGGTCAGTCGCGCCTGCGACATGGCTATGATCTCGTCCGCGGTTACGAAGCCGTCGCTGTTCAAATCGGCCGTCGTCGCTCGGCCAACGTCGCCCACGGTGGCCGGGTGACGCTGCGCCCGGTCGATGGCCGCCTGTGCGGCATTACGATCTTCATCTCTGCCGGCAAGCTGATCGCGATTCGCGCCGATCATGTAGCCACCGCCTGCGCCGAGCAGGCCCCCGAGCAACGCGCCGAGCAGCCGGTGATCGCCGCCGGCGACCATGGCGCCAGCCGCCGCTCCCGCCGCGCTCCCGACGACGACACCCTGCTCCTTCGACGAGCCCGGTAGATCTGCACACCCAGACACGAGCGACGTGATCAAAGCGCCTCCGATCACCCATACATCAAGTCGGAAATTCGTCATGGTTGCTGTCCTCTATCGTTTTCAATTCAAGCCCGGACAATCTCGCGCCCAGCGACGCTCAAGTCTGTTCGCTGGATTACACAGAAGCGTTCCGAAACCGCGCACAGGCCGCTCAAGCAAAGAGGGCGCGCGGCCCCATTTTCGCAGGCTGTGTGAGCTACCGAACAGTCGCGAGCAGCGGCTGCGACCAAAGTAACGAGGCAAACAAATACAAGCAGAACTGGAGTCAAAGACTATGTTCACACGAACACTTCTGGCCGGTGCCATTGCACTCAGCGCCAGCATGGCCGTGCTCGCCGAGAACCCTGCGAGCGCGCCAGCGGACAAGGCGCCGCAGATCGGCAAGATCAGCGAATGGATCGGCAAGTCGGTGATGGATCAACAGGGCAACAGCGTCGGCAATCTCAAGGATTTCGCGGTCAACCTGGATGATGCCACTATCCCGTTTGCCGTCGTCGAGCTGGACGGCATGTTCAGCTCGAAGAGCATCGCCGTACCGCTCTCAGCACTCGAAGCCGTCCCAGGTGACAAATCGGCCGTGTCGCTTGCGGCTACTGAATCCCAATGGAAAGCCGCAAAGACCTTCGACAAGGAAAGCTGGCCGCTGACTGCAACCCTCATGACCGGCCCAACCGCAGCCGCCGCGGTTGCTGCGCGTACCACGGCACCGGCGCCCTCAGCCCGTGAACCAGTGATGACGGATCAGGACCGCGAGTTCACGAACATGGACCGCGACAGCGACGGCTATCTGAGCACGTCCGAGATCGAAGCTCGGAGCGGCCTGTCGATGATTCGAGATTCGGACACCAACCATGATGGCCGCATAGACAGAGCTGAATTCTCGGCTTTCGAGGCCATGGAGCAGAAGTCCAGGAACGACGCCGACGGGTCCGACAAGCGATAAACGGGCTCAGAAACGACCGCTACGTCGGGCGCGGCGGCATCGCCGCGCCGACTCTCTTCGATGGGGTGTGATCGCCATGAACACGTGGAAGGTACCGGGAAAGGCCAGCGCTCCCGGTTCGCTGCTGATTCTCTTGCGGCAAAGCTACTCGTGAATCCGCAGCAACTCTGCACCAACATGACGGCGGCTGTCGGACTCGCTCAAATCGAAGCCGTGCTGGCCGTCGGTCTCGATGGCAGGCTCGTCTACGTCAATCGCCACGTCGAGTTGCTGACCGGAAGATCTCGGAGCGACCTTCTGGGCATGCCGCTCTCGTGGCTATTCCCCGAGGACGGCGACCAGCCCGGCCAGGGCGTCTGCAGCCTTGCGGCCCGGGCGATGGAAGAGAGCCGTCGACTCGGTCCGGGCATCGATTGGGTACGCAGCGCCGACAACGCCGTTCAGCCGGTTGCCGAGTGCTATGTCGCGCCCATCTGCAACCGCTACGGTCTGACTTCCGGCGCGATGATCGTCGTGCGGGGAATCAATGAACGCGTGGCGTTGCGCGCCTGATCGCACCTGGCCCCACGGCCCGAATCGGCCGCTCAACCGCGTGACACCGTTGCGTCCGGGACCACTCAATCGCTCTGCCTTTGCCGATGTTTCTCCATACCCGTCAACCAAGTGGAATTCCACGGAAATCCGCGAGCCCGCGCAGCTGTGTCAATCGAGCCTGGAACCGGAACCGAATTCGCTATGAGCGCTAGCGTACAGAGGGTAAGCTTGAGGGCCGGGCATCTTCAGCGACCGCCGGGTTGCCCAACGAGGCGTACATGCAGAAGGATCCCAGCAAGCCTCGACCAACCGAGGATGGGGCATCAAGCCCGAACCAAAATCACCTGCTGGATGCGCTCCCGGCTGCGGAATATGACCGCATAGCTGAGAATCTGGAGCTCATACCCCTGAAGCTCGGTCAGGTTCTGTACGAACCCGGCTCGAGATTAAAGTACGTCTACTTCCCGACGACATCGATTCTGTCTCTGTTGTACGTGATGGCCGACGGCGCTTCCGCGGAAATCGCCATTGTAGGAAACGAGGGAATTCTCGGAATCTCGCTGTTCATGGGTGGCGACACCACGCCGAGCTGGGCTGTCGTGCAGAGTGCGGGGTTCGCCTACCGGCTGAAGGCCGGGCTGCTGCAAGAGGAATTCGGTCGGTTTGGTCCCACGATGGAGCTGCTGCTCCGCTATACCCAGGCGTTGATTACCCAGATGTCGCAGACCGCCGTCTGCAATCGGCACCACACCATCGATCAGCAGCTTTGCCGATGGCTGCTCCTGAGCCTGGACCGGTTGCCGTCGAACGAGCTGTCGATGACTCAGGAGCTGATCGCCAATATGCTGGGCGTGCGCCGCGAGGGCGGAGGCTGCGGGTCGCCTGCAGGACGTCGGCCTGATTCGTTACCGGCGCGGCAAGATCACCGTTCTCGATCGGCCACGGCTGGAGCAGCGATGCTGCGAATGCTACCGGGTCGTGAAAGATGAATTCGATCGGCTGCTCCCCTGGAATCGCCGCGCCACACAGAAGACCAGCGACACACCTGCCTGACCCCTCGCACGGTACGGTGGCGCGCAGACGGGGCCGCCAGCCGTGCCGTACCCTCGCGCCATGCCAAGCAATCAGCATGCGTCCGGGGCGAATCGACTTCTAGCGACATTGCCGGAGCGCGACCGCCGGCACATGCTCGCCAGAGCCGAGACCGTGCAGCTGACGGGTGGCGAAACACTGTATGACGAAGGAGATCTCAACCGGATCTACTTTCCCAGCAGCGGCTGCATCGCGCTGACCATGACCATCGATGGCGCCGCTTCTCTGGAAGTCGCGCTGATCGGCGATGAAGGCGCGTGCGGGTTCGAACTCGTACTCGGAATCGACCGGTCCACGGTTAGAGCCGTGGCCCAGGGTGCTGGATCGGGCCTGCGCGTGAACACGGTGTCGTTCAAACGTCAGCTCGCCGCCAGCATACCCTTGGCCCGAATGATGGGTCGGTACGTTCACGTTCACCTCAACCAGCTCGCGCAGCTGGCTGCCTGCACTCGGTTCCATGTCGTCGAGCAACGTCTGGCCCGCTGGTTGCTCATGACTCAGGATCGTGCCCACGCGGATACCTTTCACCTCACCCACCAGTTGCTCAGTTCGATTCTCGGGGTCCGCAGGGTAGGCGTCACTCGAGCTGCCGGCGCGCTTCAGGATCGGGGTCTGATCGAATACCGCCGCGGCCGGATCACGGTGCTGAACCGGCGCGGACTCAAGACCGCCTCTTGCAGCTGCTACGCCGCGGACCGCAGGTCCTACGAGAACGCATTCGAATAGCACCCGATCGGATCAGGGCAAAAAAAACCCCCGGGGTTTCCGGGGGCTGGCCTACAGATCGGGGGAGGGGATGAGGCGTTCTGCAGGCCGAGGGGGTTAGATCAGCATCGCACTGTTCCCTGCATCGGTCGGTGCGGTAGCGAACGCAGCAAGGCGCCGCAACCCGTCCGTACCGTAGCGCACAGATCAGTCCGGACTGCGTGTGGTCAGATGCCGATACCCACAAACACGGCGCGCTCCGCCGTCTGATCCACATGGAAACAGCACGATGACCAGAAACCAGACACTAGGCATCGCTCTCATCGCGGCCGGCGCTGTCCTGGCTTACTTCGGGTACCAGGCTTCGCAGAGCATCGGTGAGCAGGTCTACGAGACGTTTACCGGGCGGTTCTCGGATTCGACCACGTGGTACTTCGTGTTCGGCGCGGTCGCTACCGTTGCCGGTCTGCTCATCATGCGCCGATGATGCCGGCGCTTGCGGGCATCACTTGACCTCGAAGGTGACGTTCATGTGCACGCGATACCCCTCGACCTTGCCATCGTTGAGCATCACCACCTGATTCTTGATCCACGCCTGTTGAATGTGGTTCACGGAATCGCCCGCCTTCTTCACGCCTTCCTTGATCGCGTCCTCAAAGCTGACGGTCGAGTCTGCGGATATCTCTATGGTCTTTGCTACGGTCATGGTCATTTCTCACTGTGGGAGATTGGGCTCTGGTCGTCACTGAGGACTCTGAACCCACCCGCCGCGTGTGTCAGTCTGCCATCGTACAGATGGATGACCACGAACCGAAATCCAGCAGACTGCGCCCTCGCTATGGTGACTCCCGAGGGTGCCGACACCGTACAGAGATGCCCACCAGCATGGCGCACGACGCATGGCATATTCAGACGCGATTCGGAGACAGGATGACATACGCAAAAAACTACCTGGCCGCCGCGCTCATCACGGCCGCTGGCTATGCCGCCGCGCCGCCGAGACCGACGACTTCGCTCGACGCCGCACGCGCGGCCATCTCCAGTGCGGAGCGGATCGACGCAGGACGCTTCGCAGCATTCGATCTGGGGGAAGCGCGGAATCGTCTGGCATTTGCCGACACGGCAGTACGGGATGAAGACATGATGCTCGCCGAACGACTTGCCAACGAAGCCCGCGTCGGCGCCGAGCTCGCCTATGTCCGCACCGAGACGGTCAAGGCGGAGGCGATAAACGACGAGACGCAACGCGGCATAGCCGCGCTGATTGAAGAAATGCGGAGATCGGGAGAGAAACGATGAAACGATACTTGCAGTGGCCGAGACCGCCGTGCGCCTTGCCGAAAAGCCGCTGACGAACAGTGTCCCGGACCAGGCGATCGGCAGTCATGGCGTCTACATGGCCGACCATATGGTTGAGATTGCCAACGCGAAAGCAGGCATGCGGTATGCCGAAGACCAGCGCGCGCTGCTGGCGCGGCAACGCGCCGATGCCCGGCTGGACGCGCGGACGCATGAGGCGGATCGCGCACGCGGCGAAGCGGACATGGCGGATGAAGCAGCCGCGCGCGCCTCGCTCGAGGCAACGAACTGAAACGCCAGATCGAGCTGCTCCAGGCCGAGGCAACCGACCGGGGAATCGTGCTCACGCTCGGTGATCTGCTGTTTGCATTCGACAATGCCGACCTTGCGGTCGGGGCTGCGGGCAACCTCGACAGGCTGGTGGCGTTTCTCAAGCAATCCCCCAACCGCGCTGTCGTTATCGAGGGTCATACCGACAACGTTGGCAGCGCCGGCTACAACCTGAATCTGTCCCAGCGGCGCGCCGATACCGTGCGCAGCTATCTGGTCCAGCAGGGCGTCGCATCGCAGCGCCTGTCCACCCAGGGACTCGGGCAGACCCATCCGCTGGTGAGCAACGACGGCGAAGGCGGCCGCCAGCGAAACCGGCGCGTCGAGGTCATCATCCAGAATCCGCCGATCGCAGCCGCCAGGGTTTCCGGGCTGCAGCGGTCCACGGGGAACGACCGCGCGGCGCCGTCCGACTCAAACGTCCGTTTGCGGCGCCTTCATGATGATCTCCCGGTGCGGGTACGGAATGTTCACACCGTGCTCCTTGAACGCATCCCAGACCGCCAGCAGCACCTGACCACGCACGTTGGTGAGACCGTTCTGGGGGTCGCGGATCCAGAACCGGAGCAGGAAGTCGAGGGACGAATCACCGAACCCGGTGAGCCAGCACACCGGGTTCCGCCCGCTGACGACTCGATCCACAGTCGACGCCGCTTCGATCGCCAGCGCGCTCACCTGGTGCGGGTCCGAGTTGTAGGAGACCCCGAACGGAACGTCGAGACGCACCAGCTCGTCGGAGAACGACCAGTTGATGACCTCCCGGGTGATGAAGTCCTCGTTGGGAATGAGGTACTCGCGGCCGTCGCGGGTGACCACCGAGACGAAGCGCGCGCGCAGCTCGCGGATCCAGCCGAATGTCTCCCCCAGGGAGATGGTGTCGCCGGGTTTGATGGAGCGGTCGAGGAGAATGATGATGCCGGAGATGAAGTTGGACACCACCTTCTGCAGACCGAAGCCGACGCCGACACCGACGGCGCCGGAGAACACCGTGAACATGGTGAGGTCGAGGCCGAGCCCGGACAGAGCGATCATGGTGGCGAGCACAACCAGGGTGATCTTCAGCACCTTGCCGATGAGCACCCGCATCGACGGCGTCAGCTCGTCAGACCGCTGAATGCGGTTGTCGAGGAAGTTGCCCAGGCCGAAGGCAATCCACAGCAGCGTGCTCAGCACCACCACGGTCTTGATCACCAGCAGCAGCGAGATGCGGATGTTGCCCACGGTGAAGCCGGCGTCGTCGAGCAATGCCGCCGCTTCGCTGGCGATGCCCAGCACCAGCAGGGCGACGTAGCTCCACACGACGATGGCGATGAGCCGTGACAGCGCCCGGCTGCGCACGGTGTGGGAGAGCACGGAGATCACCAGCCACGCCAGCACCAGCAGCAGCGCCGTGTAGCTCAGACCGGTGTTCTCGGGCCAGCCGATGGCGCGCAGGATGAGCAGAGCGACGCCGAGAAAGGCCACCAGGAACACCCACTCGAGACGCCGCAGCAGGGCGATCACCAGGCGCAGCAGGCCCGGGTTGCCCTTGATGGCGCGGGCGCGCTCCTCGAAGGGCGGCTCGAGTTTCCACGACAGGACCAGGGCGACGCCGTAGGCGACCGCCACGATGGCGAGCTGCAGCAGGATGTCCATCTGACTGGCGAGGTCCACGACACGCTGCCAGAGGCCCGTCGCTTCCTGGAGCAGTTGCTCGGCTTCGAAATCCACTAGTACGGGCGCACCATCAGGTCACTGATCCGACGGTCCAGCCAAACGGGACCGTCCCGGGTTCCAATGCGCTGATCATACGCGGTGCCCGCCGTACGGCCACCCTGCGACCGGCGTACCGGGCGCAACCACGATCAAGCGATTCCGGCAGAATCGAACTATCTTCACCCCGCCTGACCAACGGAAGCCGCCCGGATGAACGCCATCGACAAGGCGATCTGGTACATCGAAGCCCACTACCGCGAGCGTATCTCCCTGGGGACCCTCGCGCAGGTCGCCGGCGTCTCGCGCTATCACCTGAGCCGGATGTTCTGCTACAGGGTCGGCCAGCCTTTCAGCCGCTACCTGCGCATGCGCCGCCTGTCGCGGGCGGCCATCGAGCTCGCGGCCGGGGAATCCGACATCCTCGATCTGGCGCTGTCGCTCGGCTACGGCTCCCACGAGGCTTTTTCGAGAGCCTTCAAGGAGCATTTCCAGCAGACGCCCGAGCAGGTCAGAAAGCAGGGACACACTCAGCATCTCGACCTCATGGAGCCGATTCGCATGCAGACGATCACAACCGCCTCGCTGAAGGAGCCCCGGTTCGAAGACACCGGCAGGCTCACCATCGCTGGAATATCGCGGCACTACCCGTTCGAGCGGGTAGCCGAGATCCCGGAACAATGGCAGTCGTTCGTGCCGCTCATGGCGCGCCTGACCCGATCACCGAAGCCGGTGACCTACGGCGTGATCTACAACTCGGGTCACGACAGCTTCGACTACCTCACCGGGGTCGAACTGCCCAAGGGGGACGCTGCGCCCGAAAACGTGGTGCGGCTGGATCTCGCGCCCCAGCGCTACGCCGTGTTCGCACATGCCGGGCACGTCGCCGCGGTGCGGGAAACCTGCGAAGCCATCTGGGCCGACTGGCTCCCCGCGTCCGGGAGACAGGTCATCGAAGCGCCCTGGTTCGAACGCTACGGCGACGCCTTCGATCCGCAGACCGGCGAGGGCGGGCTGGAGATCTGGATCCCCGTTGGTGCCGGGCATTAGCCTTTGACCTTCTGCGTTGGTCCCGACACGCAATCGCCTGCTGCAGAGGGCCGAAGCTCAATGCCCGGCACCGATTGGATGCTCAGGCGCTGGCGGTTCTCTTCGCCTTGCGCGCCTTCGCACGGCGCTTGCCGTCGTAGAGGAACTCGGCACCATCGAGGTCGGTGGCCGGAATCTCTTCGCGTTCGCGCCAGTAGTCCTGGTTGTGACGCCACTCCGACTTCGCGCCGCGGCGCGGCAGCCGGTCGAGATCGCGCATGAGGTAGTTCGGATTGAAGTTGTCCTGCTCGATCCAGGGCAGGATCTCCATGTCCTGGTCCTCGACGCGCAGCGCAACCTCCACGCGCTTTGCGCCGATCGCGTCCATGTGGTCGAGCAGCCGGCAGACGAAGTCGCCGAGCAGATCCACCCGCAGGGTCCAGCTCGCGCGGAAGTAGCCGAACACCCAGACCATGTTGGGCACGCCGGTGAACATCATGCCGCGGTAGTTGACGGTCTCGTGCCAGTCCACGGGCTTGCCGTCCACCTCGAACGGGATCTCGCCCATCACTGACAGGTGGAAACCGGTGGCGGCGACGATGATGTCGGCCTCGAGCTCTTCGCCCGAGCCGGTGCGAACGCCCTTCTCTGTGAAGGTGTCGATGGTGTCGGTCACGACCGTGAGCTTGCCCGCAGCGGCGGCCTGGAACACATCGCCTTCCGGGCAGAATGCCAGACGCTGCTGCCAGGGCCGGTACTTCGGGGTGAAGTGAGGTTCGAACTCGAAGTCCTCGCCCGCGTACTGGCGGATCAATGCCTTGAGTTCCTCGAACACGGCATCCGGCTCAGCCAGGCAGCGCTCGGTGAGCACGTTCTGGTCGTGCATGATCTGGGCGCGCACCACCCGGTGCACGGTGGGCTCGTCGATGCCGATCTCGCGCAGCCGGTCGGCCAGCTCGTTCCGGTTCTCGCTGCAGAAGAAGTAGGTCGGCGAGCGCTGCAGCATGGTGACGTGGGCGGCCTTCTCGGCAAACTCCGGGATCACCGTGGCCGCGGTGGCGCCGGAGCCGATCACCAGCACCCGCTTGCCGGCAAAATCGATCTTCGGATCCCAGAGCTGGGCGTGGACGAACAGACCCCTGTACTTGTCCCTGCCCGGCCAGTCCGGGATGTACGGATGCTCGTGATCGTAGTAGCCCTGACACATCCACAGGAAGCTGCAGGTGAAGCTGGCCGTCGTGCCATCCGCCAGGCGGGTCGCCTCCACGGTCCAGAGGTCGTCCTCACGCGAGTAGCTGCACCGGGTGATGCGGTGGCCATAGCGGATGTTCTCGTCGATGCCGTTTTCCTCGATCACCTCGCCCATGTACTCGAGAATGGCCTCGCCGCTGGCGATGGGCGGGCCGATCCAGGGCTTGAAGCGGTAGCCGAAGGTGTACAGATCCGAGTCGGAGCGGATGCCCGGGTACTTGTGGGTCTCCCAGGTGCCGCCGAAGGTGTCCTTCATCTCCAGGATCAGGTAACTCTTGTCCGGACACTGATCCTGCAGGTGATAGGCCGAACCAATCCCGGAAATGCCAGCGCCGACGATCAGCACGTCGACGTGGGTCGCATTGCCGTTCTCTCGGATTTCTGCCACAGCTCTCTCCTCTCAAAGGCGATCGACCCGTTACGGCCGACGGAAGCCAACCAAACCTAGGTCGGCGATCGGGCGCGGACCATCCGGGATTCTACGGAGGGCCCGCCGCCGACGCGAAATCGGGTATCTTTTCCAGTCCCGATTCGCAGGAGAGAGACATGGGCATCACCGTTGCCGACGTCGAACAGGCCCTGGCCCAGACCGCCGAACCGCAACCGGGCAGCTACAGCGACCGCGACAGCCTGCTTTATGCCGTTGCCATCGGTATGGGCCGGGACCCGCTGGACGCGAAGGAACTCGAGTATGTGTGCGAGACCGTGGGCTCGCGGGTGGTGCCCACCGCAGCCACGGTGCTGGCCCGCGCCCGACGCTCCGGCAATGCCGGCATGTCGCTGATGGCGAAGATGAACTTCGCCCTGATGCTGCACGGCGAGCAGCGCCTGACCGTGCACCAGCCGTTACCCGCTGCCGCCGAGATCCTGGTCGGCGGCCGCACCACGGGCGTCTACGACAAGGGCGAAGGCAAGGGCGCGCTGCTGACCAACGAGACCAGCGTGACCCTCGCCGACGGCGCGCCGCTGTTCACCCTGGGATCGACCCTGTTCTTCCGCGGCGACGGCGGTTTCGGCGGTAAGTCCGAGGGTGCGCCGGTACCGCACCCGCTGCCGGAACGCGAACCCGACGCCGTGTGCGAAATGCCCGGCCGCGCCGATCAGGCCATGGTCTACGCCCTGTGCGGCGACCGCAATCCGCTGCACCGGGATCCGGCGTTCGCCAGGCGCGCCGGATTCGACCGGCCCATCCTGCACGGCCTGTGCTCCTATGGCATCGCCTGCCATGCGGTGTTGAAAACCCTGCTCGACTACGACCAGACCCGGATCACCGGCTTCGACGTGCGCTTCTCATCACCCGTCTATCCGGGGGAAACTCAGGTCGTGGACATGTGGCAGGACGAGGACGTCATCAGCTTCCGTGTGCGAATCAGGGAGCGCGACGTCGTCTCCATCAACAACGGCCGGTGCACGATTCGCTGACAGACGAGCAGCGGCCCGGCACGCCAAGGAGCATGGACCTGTACACCGGCGACAGAACCTCGCGGATCTCATACCTGTGGCGCGCGGGCGCGGTGCCAGGCCGGCGGGCGCTGCTGGCGGGCTCCCTGTGCCTCGCCATGCTGTGCGGCCTGCCCTCTTCGGCAGTCGCGTACCCGCTGGATGGCGCGGAGGATTCCGGCATCCGCAGGCTGATCGGCTACCGCAACGCTCAGCAGGCGCCCAGCGGACCGAAGATCGCCAGCGGAGGTCTGCTGGCCACCACCGACATCCGGCTGACCCTGATCAAGCAGGCGGACGCGCCGATGTTCGATACCCAACCGATGGATCCCGAGTTGCTGACGGCGGTGGAAAGCATCTTTGCCGAGCGCGATCCGAGCAACGGATTCGTGGTGGTCGATCTGTCGCAGCCAGACCGGATCGTCTGGGCCGGCGTGCGACCCGACGTGCGGCAGAACCCGGGCAGCGTCGGCAAACTGCTGCCGCTGATCGCCCTGTTCGACGGGCTCGCCCGGGCATTTCCAGACGTGGAAGCGCGCAAACGCGTGCTGCGCGAGACTCAGGTCACCGGCGCTGACTGGACCCTTTCCGATGAGCATGCTGTACCGAAGTTCGATGCCGAGACCGGCACCAACACCTTCAGCATCATTCGGCCCGAAGACACCTTCACGCTCGCGGAATGGATCGACCACATGGTCTCGGCCTCCGCCAATGCCGCCGGATCGGTGGTGTGGCGCGAGGCCATGCTGCTCCGGCACTTCGGCAGTCGATACCCGGTCCCCGCCGCGGAGGCCGAGGCGTTCTTCCGCAACACCCCGAAGCGGGCGCTCACCGATCTCAGCCAGCAGGTGGTGAACGAACCGCTCGCCGGTCTGGACATCCGGCTCGCCGACCTGCAGCAGGGTTCCATGTTCACCCGTGTCGGCAAACAGTACGTGCCCGGCATTCAGAGCTACGCAACGCCCCGCACCCTGGCGCAGCTGCTCTTCCGATTGGAGCAGGGCCGCCTCGTCGATGCCTGGTCGAGCCTGGAGATGAAGCGCTACCTGTACATGACCAAACGCCGCTACCGCTACGCCTACGCACCGGAACTCGCCAGAGCAGCCATCTACTTCAAGAGCGGCTCGCTGTACCAGTGCCGCGCCGAGGAGGGCTACCGTTGCGGCAAGTACATGGGCAACAGCAAGAACTTCATGAACGTCGTGACCATCGTCGAGTGGCCGGGCACCCAGACGCGGTATCTCATCGCGCTGATGTCCAACGTATTGAAAGTGAATTCCGCCTGGGATCACGCCCGGCTCGCTGTCGCCATCGACGAGGCGGTACGCACCCGCGCCCCCGTCGTGGTGGAGGAAGAGGGGACGACGGCAGAAGTCGAAGGCTCGGGCCGCAGCTAGTCCCGCGGTGCGCGGCAGGCGATGGCGGAACCGCCACGACGAGCGACCGGCAGTCGGCGCTGCCGCTTCAAACGATCTCGCTATCCTGACCCATGCCCGACCACAGCAGCGCGGTGATCTGATCGATCACCACCTCGATGTCCGGCGTCTGTTCGCGCAGCCACCACAGCGTCACGAAGTGCATGGCCCCGAGCAGCCCGTACGACCAGACGGTCGCCACGGCGGGATCGGCGCCGCGCGCGCTGCGATAAGCCGCAATGGGATCAGCGAACTGGCTCGCGGCGCCGTCGGCGAGAAGCAGAGACTGCGCAACGCGATCGTCGCCGGTAACCCCCGCCGTGACGAAGAGATACAGATGACGGTCACGAGCGGCGAGATCCAGGTACCCGGCAATGAGATTTCGCAATCCCTCCCGCGGCGCCGAGGCCTGTGCGACCAGCCGTGACGTCGCCTCCGCCATGCGCACGGCCAGGCGTTCCGCCAGGGCGTTTACCAGCGCGTCCTTGTCGCCCACCTCACGGTAGAGAGTCGGTTTGGTGACTCCTGCCTCGTTCGCGATCGCCTCGAGCGACACGGTCGGGCCGCGTTCACGGATGAGCTTCTCGGCGGCGGCCAGAAGCGTGCTGCGATCGGCGATTACCCCGTCTGCCGTGGTACGTCCCGCCGGCCGGCCACGGGGCCGAGGCGCCTTATGAGCGGGGCGCAGGGTTCTGTTTCCGATCGTCATGCTCTTAAATTACCATCGGTAGATTTTTCTCGCGAGCCGAATTACCATGACCCCCGCCTATCCACTGGGGAGATTTCATCATGGCAGCCGTTCTCGACAGCACTCCGTCTCATCTGCGCGGCAACGGGCGACCGGTGACCGAAGAGCAGACCATCACGGAGCTGAAGGTAACCGGGTCGATACCGCGCGAACTCGACGGTCGCTACGTGCGCAACGGCGCCAATCCGCTCAGCGGCACCAGCGCGCATCCGTTCTTCGGCGACGGCATGCTGCACGGCGTGCGTCTGCGTTACGGCAAGGCGCAGTGGTATCGCAACCGCTACGTGCAGACCCCGTTCATCAGGAATCCGTCCGTCGACATTCTCGATCCGTCGGTGATGATGGACATGACCGCATCAAAAGCGAACACCCACGTGGTCGGCCACGCGGGCCGGATCCTCGCGCTGGAGGAAGGCCACTTCCCCTACGTGGTCGACGGCAATCTCGAAACCGTGGGCTCCCTCAATTTCGGCGGCACGCTCAAGGGATCGTTCACCGCCCACCCGAAGATCTGTCCCGTCACCGGCGAGCTGCTCGCCTTCGGCTACTCGGCCATCGAGCCTTACCTGCGCTACCTGCGCGTGTCCGCCGAGGGCGATCTGGTGCAGACGGAGAACATCACGGTCGGCGGACCGACGATGATGCACGACTTCAACGTCACCCGGAATCACGTGGTATTCATGGACCTGCCGGCCGTGTTCAACATGGAACTGGCCATGAGCGGCGACATGCCGATCCGCTGGGACGACGACTATCCGGCGCGTCTCGGGGTCATGCCGCGCGATGGCACGGATGCCCAGGTGACCTGGTACGACATCGACCCCTGCTACGTCTTCCACCCCATGAACTCCTACGAGGATGGCGACAACATCGTCCTCGACGTCGCCCGGTTCAGCCACATCTGGCGCGACTCGGCCATGGACTTCCCGCCGCCCAGCCTCTGGCGCTGGACCATCGATACCCGCAGCGGCAAGGTCCGGGAAGAACAGATCGACGACCGGTCCGCCGAGTTTCCCCGGGTCGCCGACAGCGTGATCGGTCTGAAGCATCGCTACGGCTACATGATGGCGATGTCGGAAGGCGCCAGTTCCGACGATCCCATGGCCACCTCAGGCGCGATCCTGAAATACGACCGTCAGACCGGCAAGCGTACGGACATCGAGTTCGGACGCGGCCGGACCGGCGGCGAGCCGGTGTTCGTGCCCTCTGCCAGTCCCACGAGCGAGGACGACGGCTATCTGATGACCTATGTGTACGACGCCGCGTCGGATACCAGCCAGTTCGTCATCATGGACGCCGCCAGCATGGACGCCACGCCGGTGGCGACCATCGACCTGCCGCGCATTCCCAACGGTTTCCACGGCAGCTGGATTCCGGCGTCGGTCGCGGACTGACGGCGGCTCGGTTCCGCTGCCCGATCCGGGGATCAGATGACCTCGAGCTGGTCCCGATCGGGTAGTCCCGGAAACGGCGCCGTCGGCAGCGCCTGATACCAGAACGCCACCGAGGCGATGTCGTCCTGCAGCGGCAGATACTGACGGTCCCGATGGGTCCGCCAGCCGAGCGCCTGGATCGTGACCCGCAGGTCCTCCTCAAACCGCACCGGGTCCATGATGTGCCAGCGGTACAGGCCGAAGCGCTGCTGTGAGGCGTACAGGCCGTCGGGACGGATCACCTGGGGCATGCCCGCATAGGGCGTGTTGAACTCCCGGTAACCCGGTGGCGGCCCACCGGGCTGCCGGCGTTCCATGCTGCCCGGATCGAAGTTATAGGCGCCGCAGAAGTAATCCTCGGTGCCGGTGCCGCAGATCGTCGGGAACTCACCGTCGCCGTCGAGGTAGAACTTGATCTCGCCCTCGCCCCACCAGCCGGCGTTGTTCACACCCCAGGCCATGTACGTGCCGACGTAGTGCCCGTGGCCGCTGACCCGGTCGAGAATCGTGTAGACCTCTTTGTACGGCAGCGGGTTGGTGCGGCGGAACTGGGCGTGGAAGTACGCCGCGTCCTCGGGTACCTCGGTCAGCGTGTAGTTGATCTGGTAGTACACGTAGATCGGTTCGTCGCTCAGATTCTCGAGTGTCATGCGGGCGTGCGCGCGAAACGGCATCTCCCAGTAGCTGTTGAATGCCCGTCCGGGATTCACACAGACCGCCAGCGACGAAACCTGGGCATACCGCTCCCAGCCGCAGGCGAAGAAGTCGCCGGCCGGGCACTCGACGGACGGCTGCTCCTGACCGTCCCAGTAAGCGCGCAGAATCGTGTGGCGCCACTTGCCGCCCGCGAGGGTCATCCAGATCTGCTGGATGGCGCCGGGGCCCTCGATGTCCGCCAGCGCAACCGTCTGGCCGGGTTCGACGACGACGTACGGCGAAACTTTCCAGCCCTGGCCCAGCCCCCGTGCCGCATTGGCGGCCGGGCCGTCCGTGGACATCCCGCCCCGCCCCTTGGCACCGGTGAAGTTCTCCGGGCTGATGGACCGGCTGCGGGCACTGGACAGTCGGCTCAGATTGCCGAGGTGCAGACCCAATCCAGAAAAACCGCTCATGGCACGTCCTCAGTGGTCCCTCAACGCCCTGCCCAGCATAAGGCCGAACCGTTCTCGATGAGACGCGTGTCGTCCGGCAGATCCTCTGATATCTTGGCTCTGAATCACATCGGTGTCAGGGCCATGCAGAAAATTGGAGCGTCTGAGAAGGCGGCGTTCTTCGCCCAGGTCGACGAAGCCTGCAAGCAGGCCGTCTGGTGCGCGCTCGCCACCGTCGACGCGGATCAGCCCAGAGTGCGCATCGTCCATCCCACCTGGGACGGCGACGTGCTCTGGTTCGCCACCGGGCCGCAATCGCCGAAGGCGAGACAGCTCAGAGAGAACCCTCATGTCGATATCCAGTACCAGGTCGCGCCCCCGAACTTCGTTCACGTGATGGTCCGGGGCACGGCCGAACTGGTCAGCGATCAGGCAACGAAGAACCACGCCTGGAACGCGATCGACTACGACCTGACCCAGTTCGGCTCGACCGGGCCGGAAGACCCGAATTTTCTTCCGGTACGGATCACACCCACACGGGTGGAACTCTCAGAGATGTTCGGCTCGACGAACAAGCGCGTGTGGCGGCGCTGACCGGCACGCAGCCCGAGACCCCACTGCGCGGCCCGCCCTAAACCGGCATCAGGAAGTTCTTCGCGAAGCGCATGGTGCCCACCAGCAACCCGCCGTCGCGGGCGTCGGATTCGACGATCAATATACCCTGCGGCTCCGCTTCTGAGCCGGACTGACTGCGACGCAGGTTGAAGCCGTTCAGGAAAACGTCCGCGAGCGTGAGGTGACTGTCGACGGAGAACCGCGCGTAGCGGTTCCAGGCAACCAGGCGCGCCGCCGGAATACTCCGGCGCACCTGCTCGGCCGTCGCCGGTTTGCCGCGCGTGCGCAGAATCAGCCGTCCGGGCCCGCCGCTGCAGCGTGCGGTGTGAAACACGATCCGGCCTAGCAGCAGGGTGGCCACGCGCAGGCTGATCACCGTACGCAGCTGCACGTTGACGTTCATGGCGACGAAGTTGCGATAGCTGAACACGACCTCCTCGCCTTCCGCCATCTCCCAGTCGATGAGGTGCTCCGCCTCGATCGAGTTGAACGTCACGCCGTCCGGATCGTCGAGCGGCATCTCGACCCGGCTCATGTTCCAGGCACCGAAACGCAGGCGCGACATCACCGACGCGCGCCACTGCGGGATGCTGAATCGCGCCGCCGGCCCGAGCGGCTGATAGTTCGCCTTGTAGTAGATGTCGTACGGATAGTCGCCAGGGATGTTCACTTCCGTCGCGTGCCTGACAGTGCCCTCGGCGGGCACGCTGTCGGGTTCCAGCAGATCGACGTCGATGTCGGTGGACTTGTCGAAGATTACCCGCGCAAACACGTAGAGGATGCTCTTGGTCGCCGCGACGACGAGCCACAGCAGCAGAATCTGGCGCACGACGTTGCTGGCGGAGCGCACGCGCTCGATGGCCTGTCGCGTGCTCGTTTCCGCTGCATCCAGTTCCGCCGTGAGCGAATCACGCACGTCCGCGGTGAGCGTCCTGGCGTTGGAACTCGCCTCGCCCGCTCGCTCGTCGATGTAGTTCACGAACCGGGACTCCGCCCGCGCCCGGCCTTTGCCGTAGGCGGAATTGAGGCCCCTGATGACCATGTTGGCGGCTTCGCAATCCAGCCACGGCGGATCGTAGCAGGGACTCGGTTCCATACCGGTGGTCTTCGGCACGATCGAAAACAAGCGCCGCGCTTCCGTGCCGGCACGCTTGTCGGCCTTCAGCGCGGCCGCATCGATGCTGCGCAGCATCTGCTGCAGCTCCCACCCGGCGACTTCGTAGCGACGCTGCACCGTCAGATCGAGGCTGTCGAAGAAAGCCAGCTCTGCGAGCGGCCACGCATCGCCCGCCTCGCCGTCGGGGCAGAGAAAGCGATGCCCGGGGGGCGCCAGCTCCTCGAATCGCTGCTCGCGCAGCCGGCAGGTCTGCCGATACTCGTCGCCCTCGGCGACATCGGGCATGGGCTCGCGATAGAACTCATCCGATCGCAATACCCGCTCGCCCTCGGGACACGGCACCGCCGACTGCGCTTCCGCCGGATCCAGCGCGCAGTAGGGAACGACGTAGCCGCGTTCGTACATCAGCCGCTCGGTCGCGTCCGTGATCTGCGCGCTGAACCACATGCCGATGGCGATCAGGATGAGCATGGGCCACCAGAGCGAAAGCGTGCGCCCGGTCAGGCTCAGCAGGTTGCTGCGGCCGAGATCGCGGGCCAGCGGCAGATTCTGGCGCACCGCTTCGACGACGAAGCGCGACGCCAGCGTTGCGGCCAGAAACACCACGACCTGCGGCAACGAGAGCAGATCGTCAAAGCGCTCCCAGACGACGAGCAACGTCATGAAAACCACGAACGGCAGAGACAGCGCCTCGCCGCGCAGCGCGAAGTACACGAAGACGATGAACGCGCTGACCAGATAGACGGTATTGAGCCCCGCCAGGGACGCGCCGAAGCCACTGTCCGCCAGCAGCAGAGCCACGAAGGGGACAGCCGCGAGCGCCCGAAGGCCTCGTCGCGATCCCAGCGCGACGCCGGCCAGGAGCAACGCCAGGACTCCCGCGACGGGGCCGAACGGGTTCTCCACCGTCGGCAGAGCATAGCGACTCGTCAGGCCACCGAACCACGAGAACGGAAACAGCAGGTCGGCCCGAAGTGCCGGCACGAGCCCCAGCAGCAGCCCCACCCAGAAGATGTCGTTGCGCCGTTCCTCGCTCAGCTTGCCGAAGACCGCCGGCGGGCGATCGCTCATACGTCTATCCTCCTGACATTGAGGATAGACAACCAGGCGAGGAACGGACCGCCGAGGGCGCTTCAGTCAGCCAGTCGGGCGCCGATCTTCGGCAGGTCCTGCTGATAGGCCTCGGCGTCCCCGTAAGCGAAAAAGGCAGCCTCGCGCGGGTGCGTGTCACGAGGACGTCGCGCGTTCTTGATGGGACACCAGAACTGCTCGGTGCGCGCGGCCACCTCGCGCACGTAGGCGACCACGCCGTTTGCGTAGCTGCAGTACACGCAGTTGGCCTTCTCCACCGCGTTCAGGTACCCGAGCAGACGGCGATCGAACAGGAGGTAGTCGCGCCGCCGAACCCGCGCGATCCCGTAGATCCGGAAGCACACCTGCTGATAGACGGTTACCCACAGGTCGATGAGCGTGAACGGCACGATCAGGCTGTAGATCAGGGGCGCAGTCAGCCGTGCAGCTCGGCTTCCATGTGCTGAAGCCGGTCGCGCAGCTCTTCGACTGCCGAATTTCTCATGACGTCCCCAGCGGCGGGTGAGTTTTCCCGGTGAGCTACAGGACGTAGCCTTCGCCGGAAGCGCGGACGGTGATCTCGGCGATGGAGACACCCCAGGGCTGATTGATGGCGTAGACGATCTGATCCGCCAGGCTCTCCGGATCCAGAGCGAAATAGCCGATGTCGTTGCGATCGAGCTCGTTGGCCGGCAGCTGGCCGGCGGCCCAGGCTTCGAACCGGGCATCGACATCGGCGGCATTGTGGCCCTTGATGCCGAGCGTCGCCTCGGGGTTGATGATGCCCGCCGCCAGGTTGGTGGCGGGCACTCCGGTGGGCCGGACTACGGTGACCTTGATGCGGCCCTGGCTCTCCACCCGAAGCGACTCCGAGAGGAAGTTGACGGCGGCTTTGGTCGCCCCGTACACGCCCGCGCCGGCCACCGGAAAATTGCCGTAAATCGACGACAGATTGATCACGTGGCCCCGGCCCTGGGCGATCATCTGATCGTAGACGGCGACGATGCCGTTGAGCACACCCTTGACGTTCACGTCGATGCACCGGTCCCAGGCGCCCATTGCCACCGCATGATCGCGGTAGAACGCCAGCGGCATGGTGCCGGCGTTGTTCACGAGCACGTCGACGGCGCCGAAGCGGGTGATCGTAGCGGCCGCAAGCGTGACCATCTGGGCACTCGAGGTCACGTCCACGGCCTGGTAGGCGGCCTGTCCACCGGCCGCGCGGATACTTTCCGCGGTGGCGGCCGCCGCGGCGTCATCGATGTCGGCGCACATGAGCCGGGCGCCCAGGGCCGCGCACTTCTGGCTGACGAGTCTTCCGAATCCGCTGCCGGCGCCGGTCACGAGGACGACGCGGTCTTTGATCGGCGGTGTCATGTCAGCCCTCCTCTGCATCGGTCGTGGCAGGCATGATGACCCTTATGGCCGGGGCACGACACCCCGGACGCGCGGCCGCTCAGGACTCGCCGGATTCCCCCGCCCGATAGGTCGTGTACAGGTAGATCGGGATGTCGAGATCACCGAGGTTCTTGTCCAGCAGAGGTCGAACCTCGTCCCAGCTGAGACCGCCCACGCCGGTGGCGAGTCGCGGCAGCGCCAGGCTCTCGAACCCTTCCTTCTCGATCAGCTGGCGCAGATTGCGCAGCGCGGTATTCACATTGTGGGTGGTGGCCGGCCCCGGATGAGACTGTTTGGACGGCGGCGGCTCCTGGGTCATCAGGTTCACGATGCGTTTGCCATCCGCGCCCGCCCACGTCCAGAGCTCGCCGGGCTTTGGACTGCTGGTCTGGCAATAGTGACGGAAATCCTTGGCCATGGCCGGATAGCGCTCGCGCAGGCTCAAGGCGAGTCCCTGATTGAAATGGTCGCCGGGTGCCACGCCGTGGGCGATGACCTGGGCATCGCTGAGCAGAATGTCGCCGGATACTTCCTGAAACATCGATCGATCCCGTTTGTTGCTCGCAGCCGCAGATCATCCGCGAGCAGCGCTCGGGCGCCTATAGGGGAATACCAGTGGCACAGCGAGGCAGCCCGGGCACCAGCGCGCTCCCATGGGCCGCCATCCGGAACCAGGGCGTTGTGCTCACGCCAGGGCGCGGAACACGATCCGCTCGTCCTTCCAGGGCTCGGGCGGCCGGTCCTCGCCGAACGCCTGCACCGCGACGCTCCTGAATCCGGCCACCGCGAGCATCAGCTCGATTTCCTTCTGGAAATACAGATTGATGTCGATCGTGTGGGTCTCCGCGGCCACCTCCACATCGCCCGCATACTGGCTTGCCCTGATCTCCAGCGTCGTGGTCTGAGCCAGCGGATCCAGGTCCCGCTGCCGCACCCGCAGTTCGAGATCGGTACCGTCGCTGGCCCGGCGCCGGTCGCCGCGGCTCGGCCAGGGGCGCGGCAGCTCGGGCCGTTCCACCCAGGCCTTCCAGCCCCGGGGGTCCTCGCGGTTCGGCAGGTGGTGATCGAGAATGAGCGCGCCGCCCGGCTCCAGATGGCCGCGGATGCGCCGCAACCCCTCCAGATCCTCGGCGCGGCTACCGCCCAGCCCGAAGGCTCCGCAGACGATCACCGTGCGGTAGCGTCGCGGCAGCCGCAGCTCGTGCATGGCCTGGTTGTGGAGTCTGACCGACAGCCCCTCGGCCTCCGCCGCCGTGCGACACCAGTCGAGCATGTCCGGCGCGGCGTCGCTGCCGTCGGCATCGATGCCTGCGCGCAGGAGCGGCAGCAGCAGCCGCCCGGTGCCGCAGCCGGCGTCGAGGACCGGCTGGCCGGAGTCCTGGAGCGCGCGCTGGAACCAGGCGACGTCGTCGCCGCCCTGGTTGAACTCGGCCCACCAGCGGGCGACCAGACCGTGGTGCCAGGTTCTGGCCTGCGGGCTCACGGGTGCTGCCCCGCCCGGGCTGCGTGCCTGCTCCTGCGGAGCAGCCAGGGCGCCAGCGCGAACACGCCGAGCATCACCACGTACACGCCGCCGGCAATCGGATCGCGCTCGGTCAGATACTGGCCCACGGACAGGCCACGCAGCCACAGCACCACCGAGAACTCGACCGAAACCAGCAGCAGCAGCGCCAGAGCGCCGGACGCCAGGTGGCTCGATGGGCGCCGCGCGGGAAAGCGGCGGATGACGAATCGCGCCGCCAGATAGATCGCGATCAGCATGAGCGGCATCTCGACCAGCTCGGCCACCCGCTCTCCTGCGAGCGGAACCAGCCAGCTCACGCGGAGTATGCCCAGCGCGAAACCCACGGCGAAAACCAGCATGAAGTAGACGACGCCCCGCACCACCGGACGGACCTTGGCCGGACGGAACGACGTGCGCGGGAGATCATCCGGGCTCGTAGAGGTCACGCACAGACTCCGGGATCAGCTCCGGGCGGATGGCGATGCCGTGCTCCGCCGCGATCGCGCCGACCCGCGCATTCGCCTCCTCGGCGGTCGCCGGCGGCTGCTCCCGGAGGGAGACGGCTACCGCATCGAAGAAGTGCTCGAAGCCGCCCCGGGAAACGAAGAACAGCGTTCTCACCTGTTCGTCGCTGGCGTTCCAGAAGGCGTGCACGGTGCCGCGGGTGAGCGCGGCCAGCGTACCCGGGCCGGCCTCGACGGTGCGATCGCCGAGCAGCAGGGTCAGCGTGCCGTCGAGCACGTAGGCGTACTCATCCTCGTGCGTATGCTCGTGGGGCGGCGCGCCGCCGGACCTGGGCGGGACCACGAACTCGTAGATGGAAGCACCCCCTTCGCTGCCTGTTTCACTGAGCAGCAGCCGGGTCTCGTGAAACGGCACGGCCACACTGCGCCCTTCACCAGCCGGGACGACCACGGGCTCGTGGGCGGAGGCAGAGGCGGCGAAGGCCGCCGTCGTGATCAGCAGTGGTGCCCAGAACGTCCGTGCCATCCAGCCCTCGTCTCTCGCAACGGTTGTGTCTCCGGCTTTTACCTCATTTCGCCAGGCGCTGCCAACGCGCACCGACGGCCGCCGCACGGGCCGCTTCGATCCTGGTCAGCGTGTCCGCCGCCCGCCGGCTGACGGCCAGCTCGTCACCGTAGAGCGCCTCACGGTAGTCCAATGCGCGTTGCGCCAGCGGCTGAGCTTCATCGAGTCGTCCAAGGGCAAGCAGTGCATCGGCAGCAACGGCGTCGTAGGAGCTGAACGACGTATCGTAGGTACTCTTGATGCTGGACCTGAGGTGGCGGGCGCGTTCGATGGCAGCCAGCGCCCCTTCGGGGTCACCCCGGGCAAGGCGCAGTCGAGCACGATACACGTGGGCGTCGGCGCGCTCGAAGTGATCCTCGGGCAGCAGATCCGCCTCCATGCCGTCCAGCTCGTCGAGTCCTGCCGCGGCGAGGTCGAAATCCCCCGCGTAGATCCGCGCCGACACCACCATGCGCAGGGAGCGCGCGTGTTCGATCGTGTTCGGGAAGACCTCGCGGGCGACGGCTTCGGCCGTCAGCGCGTGGCGCAGCATGGCGTCGATGTCACCGACGTAGCCGGCCGCCCCAGCCCGCGCCCGGTGGAACTGCGGCAGCGGATCGAACCCACCCTCATCGAGCATCTCGATGGCCCGATCCAGGCGGCCGAGACAGCGCGGTACATTGCCGACCTGGCAATCGAGCAATCCGGCGTTCGCGAGGGTGAAGGCATACTCATACGCGACATCGGGGGTGGCCGCGTCGGAAAGCGCCTCCAGAACCTCGTTGAGGAGCATGGCGGCGCGCTCCGTCTCACCTTTCTCCCACTGCCAGACCGCGTAGCTGCGTTTGAACAGCGCGTACTGGACCGGATCCTGCAGATCGGCCGTCGCAAACGTCTCGAGCAGGCGCTCGTATTCGCGTCCCGTCCCGGGTTTCTGTTGCCGGTGCATGGATTGCACGATGTGGGCGCCGGCGAGAAACAGCTGATCCGGCGCCTCCAGGGCCTGACTCTCGAGAATCGCGCGGGCACGACGAGCCGTTCGCTCACTGGCTTCCCAGCGGTCCTGGGCGAAGAAGCTGTGAGCCATCGCCAGCAGGATCCTGGAACTCGCCTCCGGCGACAGGCTGCCGCTGGTGGCGCGCGCTTCGAGGGCCTGCCAGAGATCATTGATGGTGGCGTCGAGACCCAGCTTGAACGGCTCGACCACGCGCGCGGCCGGCGAGAGCGCTTTCACCGGCGCGATGATCGCTGCCGTCAGGAAGTCGCCGTACTCCTCCGCACGGTCGCGCTCCTGCCGGGCGATCTGAACCTGAACCAGCAGAGCGCCGACGAGGCCGAGCAGAACCGCAAGCCCGGCGCCGGAAGCCCCCACACCCAGCGGATGCCGGGCGATGAACTTGCGCAGACGGTAAACGCGGGTTGGCGCCGTCACGGTCACCGGCTCCCGCTTGAGGTAACGCTGGATGTCCGCGGCCAGCGCTCCGGCGGTCGGGTAGCGCCGATCGGGGTCCTCGTCGATGGCATGAAGCAGAATCCGGTCCAGATCGCCGCGGAGTCGTGCGGCGCGCTGCACCGGCGCTCTGGCAACCCGCTGACTCGGCGCGGGCGCTCCGTGACCAATTGCCTCGCTGAGCTGAACGGGCGTCAAACCATCGTCGAACGGTCGCTGCCCGGCGAGCAGTTCGTAGAGGACGACACCGAGTGAATACACGTCGGAGGCCGTGGTCGAACGCCGACCGCGCAGCTGCTCCGGGCTTGCGTAGGCGGTGGTCATGGCCGGCGCAGCCGTGGCATCGCCGCGTTCCGCAAAGAGCTGCGCCGCGACCCCGAAGTCGAGCAGCTTCGGCGTCCCGTCCGCCGTCACGAGGACGTTTCCGGGCTTGAGGTCCCGGTGCACGATGAGCGACTGATGCGCCCGCTGCACGGCGTCGAGCACCCTGAGGAAGAGCTGCAGCGTGGACTCTACGGAGAGCTCGTGCTCGGCCACGTAGGCATCCAGCGGGACCCCGTCCACGTACTCCATCACCACATAGGGCACCTGGTCGCCGATGGTGCCGCCGTCGTAGAGCATGGCGATGTTCGGATGCTTCAGGTCCGCCAGAATCTGCCGTTCGGAGTGGAAGAGCCGGAGCAGGCCACGGTCGAGGAGACTCGCCCGGGCGATCTTCACCGCCGCCTGCTGTCTGAACTCGCCATCGATGCGGGTCGCCAGAAACACCCGGCCCATCCCTCCGGCACCGAGCTCCCGCTCCAGGCGGTAGGAACCGACGGTGTCACCCACGGCCGCCTCCGGGCCGTGATAGCGCCACGCCGCGGCGGGCGTGGGGAGCCCGACCTCGGAGCGATCCTGGGACTCGAGGAGCCGCCTGACCCCATCGACGATGGGTCGAGGCAGAGCAGAGGCTTCCAGCCAGGCAGACGGGTCGGGGGCTTCCAGCGCCCGTTCGAACGCCTCCAGAATCTGCTTCTGCTCGGCTCGCCTGTCCATCGATTCGAACCCGTGCTTGTCAGGGCGCCAATCGTTCCAGCCGCGCCCAGGGGATCTCCCGGCAGCTGATCATGCTCGGCGCGTTCTTCATGATTGCACGTTCACCGACAGCCGCCGCCGCAGCGCTCTCCCGCGGTCCAGATCCAGCAGAGCACGCAGGGCCGGCGAAGCCCGGGCCAGGTAGTCCTCGGAAAACGGTCCCATGGGCGTCATGGGCTTGATGGTGAGCTGAGCGTAGTTGATCAGCAGCGCCACCCTGGGCGAAGCCGTCGCGTTCACGGCGGTGCGGTGCCAGAGCAGGCCGTGGCTGATCACGGCGTCTCCGGCGTTGCCGGTGGCCTGGATGGCCGATGCCTGGAACCGGGACCCTTGCGGGCGCCCGACCCAGGCCTGGCTGCCCGGCGCCACCCAGGTGCCGCCGTTGTGCTCGGTGAATGGCTCCAGCATCCAGATCACCTGCATGATCAGCGCCGGCTCCACCGGCATGCCGGGATCCATGGCCCAGTAGGGGTAGTCCACGTGGAGCCCGCCGAGTTCGCATCCAGGCATGAGAATACGCCCGCCGACGGCCGCGAGGATGGCGTCCTCGCCGACCAGGCGATGCGCTACGGCGAGCAGCCGCGGGTGCGTGACCAGATCGGCGAAGACATCGTCGAGGGCAAGCAGGTTCGGCAGGCGCAGCACGCCGTCGTCGTTGTGGTCCGCTTCCGCGGCGTGATCGAGCACGATCCTCCGGGCGACCGCGGCGGGCTCCGGGGCAATCAGCGCTCGCAACACCGTGAATCCGTCGCCGCGGGTCAGAGCTTCGCAAGCGGTCACAGCCTCCGCCGTGGACCGGTCGGCCGAGACCTTCACGGCTGAAGCTCGGGCAGCGGTGAGGCGCGCGGGACCATGGCTTCTCTCCCCAGAGCGAACTGACCAGAGGATAACGGAAAAATTGGGCGTAGAATCGTCCGCTGGGAGGACGACGGATGAACGAGGGAACTCGACGGCGCGCCAACCGACCCGGGCGCACACCATGACGACCCGTGCCTCGCGACGCGCTGTACTGCGGTCCATGGCCGGCGCGGCGGCCGTCGGCGCCTGGCCCGACGTCGCCAGGCCGCAGGCCGGGTCGCGCCCGCTGCCCCTGCACTACGCCACGCTCACCGACGCAGCCGCGCTCATCGAGTCGAAGCAGCTTTCGCCGGTGGAACTGACCGGCGCAATGCTGGCCAGAATCGAAGCCGTGGACGGTTCCCTGCACAGCTACGTGACGGTCATGGCCGAGGCGGCCATGGACAGCGCCCGGCAGGCGGAGCGCGAGATTCTGGCCGGCGGCTATCGCGGTCCGCTGCACGGCATGCCGATCGGCGTGAAGGATCTCTGCTACTCCCGCGGCGTTCGCACCATGGGCGGCACCCGGGTGCTCGCCGGCTTCGTTCCGGAATACGACGCGACCGCCGTCGCCCGCCTGAAAGCGGCCGGAGCCGTCGTCCTCGGCAAGCTCACCCTGTGCGAGGGCGCCATGGCCCCCTATCACCCCGACCTCGAGGTGCCGGTGAATCCCTGGGACGCGACGCGCTGGAGCGGCGTGTCGTCGAGCGGCTCGGGCGTGGCCACCGCCGCCGGCCTGTGTTTCGCCTGCATCGGCACGGACACCGGCGGATCGATCCGCTACCCGTCGGCGGTCAACGGCTGCGTCGGCCTGAAGCCCACGTACGGTCGGGTGAGCCGTCACGGCGTGCTGGCGCTGGCCGAATCAATGGATCACGTCGGGCCGATGGCGCGCAGCGTCGAAGACGCCGCGATCCTGTTCGAGGCCATGGCCGGCTTCGACGGCAACGATCCGACGTCGCGCCGCGAGCCCGTCGCGCCGGTGCGCAGCACGCTCACGGCGGGCATCAAGGGTCTGCGGATCGGCTTCGATCGCCGCTACGCCAGCGACGGGGTCGAGCCCGGGCTGGTGCAGGCGCTCGATGTCGTGCTCACCGAACTGACGAAGCTTGGCGCGGAGATCGTCCCGGTGACCCTGCCCGACGTGACGCCGGTGGCGCTGGCCTGGTGGCAGCTCGCCACCGTGGAGGCCGCGGCTTTTCATGCCGACACGTTCCCCGCCCGTGCCGATGAGTACGGGCCAGGATTCCGCCAGGTGCTCGCGTATGGGTCGAGCGTGAGCGGGGTGACCTACGCCGATGCCGCGACGTTTCGGGCGCAGTTTTCAGGGCGACTGGACGGCGTGCTCGCGCAGGTCGACTGCCTGGTCTGCCCCTCCCTGTCCAATGCCGCCCGGAACAAGCTGGCAGACCCGTTCGGCGCGGGGACCGACGCGAACTGGGCCAGTCTGGTCATCAACGACGCGCACACCAAACCGTTCAACTTCTCCGGCAGCCCCACGCTCTCGGTTCCCTGCGGGTTCTCCGCCGATGGCCTGCCGTACAGCGTCCAGTTCGTCGGCCAGGCGCTCTCCGAGGCCGTGCTCTGCCGCGTGGGCCACGCCTACGAGCGGGCGACCCCGTGGCACGATCTTCATCCCCCGATGTAGGTGGCACCGATGATGGATGCGTCTTCGTTGTGGGTAGTGACCGGCGCGGCTTCCGGCATCGGCGCCGCGGTCACCCGTGCGGTTCGAAGCGCCGGCGCGCGCGTGCTGGCCCTGGACGTGGACGACTCCGGAGGCAACAAACTCGTCGACGAGACCGGCGCGCTGTACCAGCACTGCGATGTCGGCAGACCGGACGACTGGCAGACCGTCGCCCGGACGCTGTCCGGGCTCGGCCCGCCCACCCACGTTCACCTCAATGCCGGAGTCCAGATCGCGCCGCCGTCGGCGCCGCTGGCGGACTATCAGCTCGAGGCGATGACCCTCGACCGCTATCGCAGAATGATGAGCGTGAACGTCGATGGGGTCGTCTTCGGCCTGCAGGCCCTGCTGCCGCTGCTGCAACCCGGAGCGGCCGTCGTGGTGACCGCCTCCCTGGCGGGAATCACCCCCTACGCCATCGATCCGCTCTATGCCATGAGCAAACACGCGGTAGTCGGCCTGGTGCGCAGCCTCGCACCGACCCTGGCGGAGCGCGGCGTGAAGATCAACGCCATCTGCCCGGGCGGCATCGACACGGCCATCATTCCTGACGCGCAGCGCACCGAGGACGCGGTCTTCATGTCCGCCGAGCAGGTGGCCTCGGAGGTAATCCGTCTGATGGCCGTCGAAGAGACGGGTAAGGCCTGGGCAAAGGTCAGCGAGAGCAAACCGGCGTTCGTGGTGCGCGCGCCGGGGGACAGAGGCTAGTGGTGCAGAGCCCCAGCGCTGGGCTTCTGCGAGGCGTAGACGTCGACGGTGCAGCCGCTCTGGAGGTGGCTTGAACGAGTCAAAGTCGGGCCGACGAACCTGGCGCTTCTGGCTGCTGGCCGGCATCGGAGCACTCGCATCGTTGCTCCTCGTGTTCGTCGTGACCCTGGCACTGACCCAGGGGGACTGGCGCGAAACGGAAGGACGCGTTGCGTCCACGGCAATCGTCTCGTCGCGTTCCGGCGGCGGGCCGCCGGCCTGGGACCTGGAAGCGCGCTTCTCCTACGCCGTAGCGGGAACCCCGCACCTAACGCCTGCGCTGCGCGTGTTCTCCGACCAGGACTATTCCGTGGTCGAGGCCGAGCGCGAGCGCTGGCCGGTCGGCCGCACCCACACCATCTACTACGATGCAAACGCCCCCGATTCGGCATCAGGATCCGCCGATGGCGGCGCCGAGGCAATCGCTGTGGTGGTTACGCTGATGTTTCCTATGGTTGCTACCGCGCTGGCGTTCGCCTGGATTCTGCTCAGGCGCCGTCGGCGAACGCACTGAGGCGGCGCAGAGCTACCCGACACACAGGCAACGCTTGTACCGGACGCGGCAGTGCTGCGCAGTTCGGCATCTCGCGAAAAACCGGCTATGCAATCTCTTGTCGATACAAAGAGACGGTGAGTTCGAGCGCCGGTTGCGCGCGTTGCGACTCACCTTCACTTTTTACATTGCTCGTCCACGAGGCAGAGGATGCGCAGCACGCGGTTTCCGCCCAGGGCGCCTGAATCGTAGCGCAACAGCCGCGCGAACACGCCGTCAGCGTCACCGTCCTGATTGTTGCGCGCCCGCCAGACGATGACCCCTCGGCCTTCTTCATCCAGCGCAATTGACGGCCGCTCCTGGCCGAGCTGGGTCGTGGTGTTGAAACGGACGGCCGGACCGAGCGCCTGACCGTCCGAATCATAGAACCGGGCAGACACCCCCGACAGGCTGCCATCCGGCGCCTCGAAAGCGATGGCGAAGGTACCGTTGGCCGTGACCGCGACTTCCGGCGCGCCGCTCGGATTAGCGGTGTTCACCTCGAAGGCATTGCCCAGCGGGGTTCCGGTGCTGTCGTAGCCGCGCGCGAGAATGCCGATGCTCTGACCCGGGACGCCGGGACCAGAGAAGTTGTCCGCCGCCCAGGCGACGATGAAGTTACCGGAAGCATCAGAGCCGATGGCCATGTTGTTCACGACGCCGGAGGCGTGCTCCATCCTGCTGGTGACGTTGACCTGCACGGGCAATCCGATCGCCGTGCCGTTGGCCTGAAATCGCCGGAAGACGACGTTCTGATTGGCGCCAACGTTGCCCGACGACCATCCGACGACGAAGTTGCCGTCGCCGTCCATGGCCACCTTCGGATAGGTGTGGTCGATGTCGGCGTTCGTGCTGACGTCGAACTCGCCGCCCTGAGCTCCGCCAACGGCATTGTAGCGTCGACCCCTGATGCCCCGCTTTTCGTTCCCGGCAGTGTCGTCCTCCCAGACGATCACGAAGTTACCGTCATCGTCCATGGCCACGTCGGCTCGTCGCTGGGCATCGTCGGTGGTGGTGTTGACCAGGAAGTTGGCGCCCTGTGCAGACCCGTTCGCCGCGTAGCGCCGGGCGAAGATCCCGAAACCACTGCCGTCGTCACCGAAATCCTGCCAGACGACCACGAACCGACCGTCCGGCGCCATCGCAACGGCCGGCAGGGTGACGTCGGAAAAGGAGGTCGTATTGACCTGGAACTCGTCGCCGATCGGCTGCCCGTCACGGCTGAAACGCCGCGCCGACACGTTGGCGTTCGTCGTGGGCAGATGGTTCTGGAACACGACGATGAAGTTGCCGTCGCCGTCTACGGCGACATCGGCCTCCCGCTGATTCATGCTCGTGGTGGTGTTGACCTGGAACTCGGTGCCGATCGCCTGTGCGTAGGTCAGGCCGGGCGCAAGGAGCGCTCCCACCCAGGCGGCAGCGAGTATCGGCATGTTTGCTGCAGGTGTTTTTCGTTTCCTGGTCATGGCTTCCCCCGCGATCCCAGCGCTGTGGGCATCGGATTCAAGGTTCGAGCCGTCCGCCGAGGTCCGTAACCTCCCGGGAAGCAGCGTCGAGGTAGGTCGCGTCGACGTCCATCGTCTCGCCGATGTTGACGACCTGCTCGTCGCCCCGATCCACGATGATTGTGCTTCCTGAACGGATTCCTGAATGGCTTCCTGAATGGCTTCCTGAATGCCGATTCGGTGTTTCGGGCGTTCGCGCGATGGGTTGAGCTGGCGCCGCAGGCTTCTCGACCGGCGCGACGCCGGGCTCCGCCCCAGCGGCGTGAGCGGGTTGGATCCAGCCATCGCAGCACGCCGTATGCGCCGACGACGGGCGCGCATCCCACTGTCGGACGACGGCACGGAGTTCGCCGACCTGGTAGACAGTCCAGCCTGACGCGCAAAGCGCAAACACGGCGATCAGCAACGCCAATCGACCAGCCACGGAGCCACCCTTACTGGCGCAGCAGGTCGATTCGCGACGCGAAGCAGTAGCCGTTGTGCTTCTTGGTATCGTCCACGACAACGAGGATCGTCAGCTCGGTCAAGACCGCGATCTGGGCGATCTCGAAGTTGCGTACCGCAGCATCTCTAGGGGCAAAATCGCCGCTGCAGCTGAACGAAACCCAGGGTCCATTGCAATCCAGTCCCTCCTCCAGCGGCGTTTTGGTGAGGTGCACCATGCAGCCACCGAAATTGCTGGTATCGGAGAGAACCCGGGTCGCGCTGGTTCGGAAGGCTTTGGTCGTCGCGTGGGCGCCGGTCGCAAGCAGCACGATGGCGATGAGAGTAAACAGGCGGGCCATGGTCGATCTCCCCCGGTCTTCGACTCTCTACCAGCTTCTAAATCAGAGACCCGGACGTGTCAAGCAGCTTCGCAGCGGTCACGGTGACCTTGCCATCGACGGCGCTCATGGTGCAAAGCAACATAGAGCTAGTCACGGGCGTGCACGGCGCCCGATCCGATGAGTCCTTCGCGGCGCGCTGCGTCGTATCCAAGCGCCTCGAGAATTTCCAAGCTGTGCTCACCGAACTGTGGCGCGGGTGCGGTGATCGCCGCCGGCGAGTCGCTGAAGCGGGCTGCGGGTACTGCCTGGCGCACCTCGCCGAAGCCCTCGAACTCGATACGCAGGATGGATTCGTTGGCCCGGACCTGTTCGTGATCGAGCAGCTCCATACGCGTGAGCAGCGGCGCGCTGGGCACGTCATGCTCGTCGAGGCGTGCCAGGATCTCGCTTCGCGGCCACTTGGCGATCTCCTCGGCCATGATGCGCTTGCGCTCGTCCGCGTTCTGACCCCGGGCCCGGGGCGTTGCGAAGCGTTCGTCCTCGATCAGGTCCTCCCGATCGAGCGCCCGGCACATGCCCACCCACTCCTTCGTGGAGATGGCGCCGGCGGTGATGAAGCCATCCCGGGTCTCGAACACCAGATCCATGCTGCCCTGGCCACGGGTCACGTCGTACTCCTTGTCAGCGAAGGTGAGCCCGCCCATGCCCTCGGGCCAGAAAAAGGCCAGCATGGTCTCCAGCATCGACAGCCTGATGTGCTGCCCACGGCCCGTGCGTTCGCGATGGAACAGGGCTGAGGAGATGGCCTGCGCCGCGGTGACCGAGGTGACCTTGTCAGCGATGATGATGCGGAACATGGCGGGCTTTCCCGTCTCCCGGTTGGACTGAATGTCGGTGGCGCCGGAAAGCGCCTGGATCACCGGGTCATAGACCCGCTTGTGCGCATACGGGCCGTGCTCGCCGAAACCGCTGATGGAGACGTAGATGATCCTGTCGTTGAGGTCACGCACCTGCGGCTCGTCGAAACCCATGCGCGCCATCGCCCCGGGGCGGAAATTCTGGATCAGCACGTCGGTCTCGCGGATGAGATCCGCCAGCACCGCCTTGCCCGGGTCGCTCTTCAGATCCAGAACGATGGATCGTTTGCCGCGGTTGCAGGAGAAGAACATGGCGCTGACACCGTTGTGCGGCGCGCCCAGATGGCGCATCTGCTCGCCGCCCGGCGGTTCCACCTTGATCACGTCCGCGCCCTGATCGGCGAGCATCATCGCCGCCATCGGGCCGGACACCATGGTGGTGAGATCGAGAACCTTGATTCCGGACAACGGTCCCATGACTCAGCCTCCCGATTTGAAGTTGACCGCGACCGCGCGCCGGTATCCCTCCCGCTCGCCGATGCGCCTGCGGTAGGCATCGAGACCCGCCGGCAGATCGACTCCGTAGGCACGGGCCCACGCCAGGCAGGTCGTCAGCAGAATGTCCGCAAGACCAAAGCCGCCGGCCATGACGTGATCGCGGTCCGCCAACTGGCCATCCACCACGCCCAGGTGTTTCTGCGCGTACTCCCGCGCGGAAGATACTGCGGCCGGCGCCTCTCCGTAGAGGTGTTTCAGATCGCCGTGACGGCGCATCACGTAGAGGCTGGTTTCATCCAGCTCTCCGTAGATGTAACAGCACCATTCGTCTTCGCGCGCCCGGTCGCGCGCCGTGTCCGGCCGATAGATCGCGTCCCCCGGGTAGTTCTCGATCAGGTACCGGCAGATGGCCACGCTCTCCGACAGGCGGAAGTCGCCATCCACCATCACGGGAATCTTCTGCTTGGGATTCAACCGGGTGTACTGCTCGGTCCGGGTCTCACCCGTGCGCGGACCGATGGGCGCCAGCTCGTAGGGCACGCCCAGCTCCTCCGCCACCCAGATGGGCCGCAGCGTCCGGCTGGTGCCAGCGCCCCAGAGTCGAATCGGGTCGGGCATGGGACTCACCGCGGTGGATCCAGTACCCGGGAATGTACGCTCCGGCTCGACCGAACGAAATCGGCTCGGTCGGTTCCGGTAGTCCCGGCCATGCTCAGAAGAACGTAACGATTCCCCAAACCGACGCCACCAGGATCGTCAGAGACGTCAGTCCGGCGCCCAGACCTCGCAACGGGTTCCGGACGTTCTCCCCGAAGCCGGCCCAGTGGAGCATGCGCCCGACGACCAGCGCCGCGCCGAGGGCGTGAATCGCCATGCCCGAAACGCCCTGCATCTCCAGCAGCCCGATCAGAATCAGCGCCAGTGGAACGTTCTCCACGAAGTTGGCGTGCCGGCGCATGCGCATGAGCAATTCCGGGTTGCCCCCATCGCCGATGGAGATCCCCTGCCTGGCACGAAAGATGCCCGCCGTCGCTCCGAGACCGATCGCCATGATCCCCAGCACGCCCGCATACAGAATCGTACTCTCCGGAACCGCCATAGCGTATCTCCCCCTGTCCCAGATGCATCGCCCGCGACGGGCAACCGGCCTTCCCCGGGGCCTGCGAGCACGCCGGCACCGGCGCAACTCTGCAACGGCGCTGACAAGACGGCCGTGGGAGCCCGGCTTACAATCCCTCGGCAGCGGCTCATCTCAACGGGGGAATCGACATGAAGCTCAATATCGGCCGACTGGTCTCGGCGTGCCTTGCCATGGCGTTCGGATTCACGACCCTGAACGCGACCGCCGATCCGTTTGCCGTCACCCGGGCCCAGTTCGATCAGTGGATGACGGACATCTCCAACTGGGGCCGATGGGGCACCGACGACGAACTCGGCACGCTCAATCTCATCACGCCGGAAAAGCGCGTCGCGGCGGCGCGGCTGGTGACGGACGGCGTTTCGGTGTCGCTGGCACTCGAGTTGAACAAGCAACAGGACGCCCTGAACGCGAATCCGCTGAAGCACGAGCTCGCCGTGGGTACCTTCGGCGGTCACGAAGTCGCCGGCGACTCGTACAGCATCGAGTACCACGGCTTCGCCCATTCTCACATCGACGGCCTGCCCCACTTTGCGCACGGCGGCAGGATGTACAACGGCTTCAGCGTCGACACGCTCAAGCCCACCGGTGCCGAACGGCTCGGCGTGGAGAATTTTCACCAGGGCATCTTCACGCGCGGCGTGCTGATCGACGTTCCCTGGCTCAAAGGCGTGGAGTACCTCGAGCCAGGCACGGTGATCACCCGCGACGATCTCGAAGCGTTCGAGAAGAAGACGGGCACCCGCGTACAGAGCGGCGATGTGCTGCTCATCCGCACGGGCCGCTGGGAACGCATCCGGCAGAAGGGTCAGTGGAACTTCCTGGAATCCGCCGCCGGATCCCACGCCTCGATCGCCCTGTGGCTCAAGGCGCGCGACGTCGCGGTGATCGGCTCGGACGGGGTCAGCGACGTGATGCCGTCCCACGTGGAAGGACTCGTGAACCCGCTGCACGAACTGGTACTCGTGGGCCTCGGCATGCCCATCCTCGACAACCTTGACCTCGATGCCCTCGCGCAGCAGGCGCGCGCGAGCCAGCGCTGGGAGTTCCTGTTCGTGGGCGCGCCGTTGCGCGTTCCGGGCGGCACCGGCTCGCCGCTGAATCCGCTGGCGCTCTACTGAGTCGGCGTCGATCCGCGGCGGGCGTCGTGTCGGTCGGTACCAGGTTGGACGGGGGCGTGACTCATCGCGGGGAACGCCCGTAGACGAGCCCGAGCCCCTGTGCCCGGTAACCGAGCAGGACGAGGAGTTCGTCCGAGGCGCCGTCGATGACCTCGTCGTCCAGGGACAGGAACCAGTTCTCCTGGGTCCGGTAGATGGGGCGCGTGTACCAGCCAAAGAGTGCGGCCCGGGGAGCGCTGGAACGATTGCAGCCGGTCCGGTGCCAGACCCGGCTTTCGATCACCATCAGCGTCCCCGCCGGAGCGATGACCGGTTGCCCTGTTTCATCGAGCTCCGCCTGGGTCAGCTCAGCATCGGCCGCCAGGTGACTTGCCGCAACGACTTCGGTCGCGCCATTGTCCGCCGCGTAATCATCCAGCAGCCAGGCGACGTTCATACCCTGGGGCACCGGTGGCCAGGGCTTGGGCACGAACAGCTGGTCCTGGTGCCACATGCCTCCGCCGTTCCCGGGTGCCGCGATGTTCGCGGACAGGTTACCGAGCAAGGCAGGCCAGCCGATGACGTCACGGAGCAGTTCCAGCACGGCCGGCAGTTGCACCAGTTCCGCGAACACCGGGTGCCGGTTCAGGATGTTCCAGACGCGGATGTTGCCCTCACCGTAGTCCAGGCCGAAGCGATCGGCCTCGCGACCGAGTCGCGCGTCTTCCTGCGCGCCCGCGTAGGTCGCATCCCGGGCTGTGCGGAGTTGTTCATCGGAGAGCTGGCCCGACAGCAGCGCCAGGCCATACTGGCGGATATCTGCCTTCGCCTGCTTCAGATCGTCGGTTACAGGTGGCAGCGTCACTTCAGGATTCCTGGAAGCCGGCAAGAAACGGCCGCAGATTGGGATACCCGGTCGTCTCCCAGGCGCCATCCACAAAAAGATTCGAGCCGGAGATGTATCCCGCATCGTCGCTGGCAAGAAACAGTGCCGCCACCGCCATGTCCTCCGGCGTACCCCAGCGGTTCATCGGGATGCGTTCCAGGAAAGTCGATTCCAGACCCTGGAACTCCTTGAAGGCCGCGGTGAGCGGCGTGTCGGTCAGGCCGGGGGATACCGTGTTGACCCGGATCTTCTTCACCGCCAGCTCGAGGGCTGCGTTGCGCGACAGCATCTCGACCCCCGCCTTCGCGCAGGCATACGCGGCTCCACCGATCATGGGCACGTGGCTGTTCAGCGAGGCGATATTGACGATCGCGCCACCACCGGATGCCGCCATGGCGCCAGCCTCGTGCTTCACCGAAAGGAAGACTCCCTTCAAGCAGACATCGACGGTGGTATCCCAGTCCTCCTCCGAGAGGTCGATGATCTCACCAGGCACGCTGAGTCCCGCGCAGTTGAATCCCAGATCGAGCCTGCCGAACCCGTCGACCGCAAGCGCGACCATGGCGCGGATCCGGGACTCGTCGCGGACATCCACTACGATCGTCGCCACTCGGTCACCCAGTTCCCGTTGCGCGGATGCCAGCGACGCCGGGTTGACGTCGGCAATGACCGCACGGCCGCCTTCCGCCACCAGCCGGCCGACGATGGCAAGACCGATTCCCGATGCACCGCCCGTGACGACGGCGACCTTCCCTGCAAAACGCTCGCCCATGGTTTCCGGCTCCTGGTCTACTGCGCCACGCTAGGGAACCTAGCGCGCCATCGGGTCAGGGCGCAGCTGTACCTTGCCGACGTAGGACTTCGGCACCTCGGAATGGTGAATCGGGTCACCGCCGTTCGTGAACCAGAGTCCCCGGCCCTTCCAGCCGGCCTTCGCGTCATCGATGCGGCCGTCCAGGCCACGGGTGAAGGCGTTCAGGGGATAGGGAATTCTGATGACGGTGAACTGTTCCGTCTGCTGATCGAACGCGAGCAGCGAATCGGACCCGGTCCCGTTCAGGACCACGACGTTTTCCCCGAGGCCCAGCGTGTCGAACTGGTCGACGAACAGGTAGTAGTGGAAGTCTGCACCCAGTTCCGTGTCCCCGCCGTCCGGGGTCTTCATGACCGGGCCCGGACTGCGGTACAGGGTCCAGCCTTCCGGGCACTGGTCTCCGACACCCCAGTGCCGGCTGCACTTCGAGCGATCGAACCGGGCCAGGTGGCCGCTGCCCCCCATGGCGGCCCAGATGATGCCGTTGCCGTCCACGTCCACGCCCCTCGGACCTGCGCCCGGTGAAGGGGGCACGTAGGTTTCGACGCTGCCGGTCGCCGGGTCATAGCGGATCAGCCGGCCCCGGTAATCGGGACTCACCCCGGGGTCGCCGCCCGGCTGCGCGGTCCAGATGCTGCCGTCCACCGGATTGGGAATGATGCCGTAGTTGAACCCGACGAGGGCCGTGTCCGGCTTCGCGTCACCGTCGCTGTCGACGATGGTTTCCACCCAGCCCTGTGCCGCCTCGAGGCTCGCCGGCTTCGACGGATCGTACTTCGCCGGATCGAACCAGCCGATGACGAAGGAATCGCCGCTGGTCCAGAGCACGCCGTTGTCATCGAACTGCAGGTGATGGGTGCCGTAGCAGGTGTCGATCAGCTGGAAGCTGCCGTTCCCCGGTTCGAAGTACCCAAGCTGTCGATGGTGATAGCGCCCTTTGATGGCGGGCGCATCACGGCAGAAGGCGGGCAGGTCCGCATCCCACTCCCGGCGCACCTGGGTCGTGATCCAGACCCTGCCCTGCGCGTCCAGCATCGGGTTGTGCGGGTTGGCGGGGTTGTCGTACCTGCCTTCGAAAGGCGTCATGCCCGGTTCGACCGGGCAGCCGAGCGAGCCGAATCCCATGGGGATGACCGTAGCACCGGTACCCAGCATGGCGCCCTGGTAGGTCTGCTTGCACCAGGGTGTGGAGAAATCGCCGAGGGTCGGCACCGCGTGTGCGGACGCCGTGTGAGACACCGGGTCCACGATCAGCAGTCGGTCGTTGGCCAGGTCCACGCCGTAGATCGGGCCATTCGCGTAGCGGGTCGGCTGACGCTTGTCGGTCGCGATCTCGTCATGGGCGTAGGTATAGGCATCGCCCCATCCCCACTGGGTGATCACGAGGTTGCGCTCGATCCCGGCAGGTCGCGGCGGCGCCGGCGGCGTTTCGCCGGCCATGATGCGCATCGACCAGTCTTCGAGTGAATCCAGCAGTCCGTCCCGGCCGAGGCCATCGGCGGTCGCGTGCATGTAGGTCGATTTCTTCAGGCCGTGATCGAACAGGTCCCGGGTTCGGGTACGGGTGATGGCGGAACCGACCTGGTGGCACAGCTGGCAGCCCAGTTTGAAATTGCTTACCCAGCCCGTGTGATCCACCGGCGGCCTGATCATGGAGAGCCAGTAGCTCGCCGGGTAGATCGCGGCGGCGGCCTGGGCGGTTGCGGTGGTGGTCGATATTTCGAGCGGCCTGCCCGGCGTCGCAGCCAGCCTGCCGGAATCCCTGAGTCCGTAGCCCCGGACCCAGACCCGGTACTCCGCTTCGGGCAGTTCCGGTATCACGAAGCGGCCAGTGGCATCGGTCACCACGATCTTGCGATAGTCGGTCGGCAGCGACGTGGTCTCAGCGATGACCCAGACGCCACCCTCTGGATGATCGTCTCCGGACACGACGCGCCCCTCGATGAAACTGTCGGCGCCGGCTACCAGCGCATGGCCGGCGAGCACCGCGGCACACAGCCGGAGCAGAATCTTCATGGCCTCCCCCTCACGCAAGCTTACGCCGGCACGGTCGCCGAATCCGCCACCCAGTTACCGTGAAAGCCGTATGGCACCCGGACCGGCAGGTGCACGCGGGCCAGCGGCGGGCGCGTCAGATCCCGCGCATCGAGAATGACCAGGTCGCTGGTCTGAGTGCCTGCATCGAATACGTAGGTCAGCAGATAGCCATCGTCCTCCGCGGCAGCGCCCTGCCGGGGAACGAATACGGGTTCGGCGGCGTGCTGTCCTGGCCCCACGGAAAACTCGGTAGCGGTGCCGGCCCGCACGTCGTGCTTGTAGATGCGCGGGAATCCGTAATCCTCGAAGGCGACCGTGTAGCCGTACTGGTACGGTCTGCCGTTGCGCTGCGGATGGCAGCGCGGAAACTCCTGGGAGCGCTCGTCGATGACCTGCTCAGAGACCGTGCGCGTCGCTGGATTGATGGTCCAGCGATCCAGCCGCGGCTTGCTGTCGCCGAACGGTCCCAGGACATCCTGGTCGAACATGCGATCGTAGCGCACGATGTCCACCACCACCTCGCCGGCGGCGTTCTCGTAGGCGTTCATCGGGTGGTAGGCGTAGTTGGGCGTGAGCGGGCACCAGACGATGTCCGTTGCCTGCCCGCCGCGCGGCAGCAGGCCTACCCGTGGCTCGTGCTCGTCGTCCCAGCGGAACGGAAAGCTGGCCCCCGTACCCAGGGCGAGAAAGCTCAGCGTCACCGGCAGATCGTAGATGAGCGCGTAGTGCTCGGTCAGGCTCATGTCGTGCACCATGGGCATCGAATCCATGGGTATCGCCAGCTCACGGCTCAAGTCGCCGTCAGGGTCCACCACCACGTAGCGCAGGTGATCGCGCAGGTTGGCCCAGTCGTAGCACATGGCATGCAGTTCGCCGGTCGCCGGGTCGAGCTTCGGGTGCGCGCTGTAGCCGGTGCCGATGGACGCGTTGTCGCCCAGGTTTTCCAGCGTGTAGCTCAGATCCTGCGGCAGCGCGCCGGACTCGACGATCGCCAGCGTGTGCCCGCCAACGCCGATGACGTTGGTATTCGCGCCGCTGCCGCCGACCCGGCGACTGCGGTACCACTCGGCCTTGCCCTGGTTCAGACGCAGCCCATGCACCATGCCCTGACCGGTAAACCAGTGGTAGCCGGCTTCGGCCTCGCCCCTGGGGTTGGGGCCGTTGCGCAGAAACCGACCGGACAGTTCGGCGGGAATCGAACCGGTGACGGGCAGGTCGGCGACCGTGGTCTCGCTGTCGATCGGGCCGAAATTGCCCTGCAGATACGGGTTGTCCGCGGAGGCGGTGCGCGAGCAGGCGCTCAGCGGCAGGAACGGCAGCGCCAGGCTGCCGGTGATCAGGTTGCGGCGATTGGTCATGAGCGTCCTCCTCCAATGTGCGGCGCTGACGCCGCGGTCGAACCCGTCACCACGTTCAGAGCCTTCAGCCCGCGAAAAAACGGGTTGTGGTCCCAGTGCGGTTCGCGGTCCGCCAGGCGCATCTGCGGGTAGCGGTCGAGCAGCGTTCGGAAGGCGACTTTCGCTTCCAGACGGGCGAGCGCGGCGCCCAGGCACAGATGAATGCCGTGGCCGAATGAAATCTGCTTCGCTGTCTCGCGCTGCACGTCGAACTCCTCGGGATGCGCGTTGACCGCCGGATCGCGATTCGCCGCAGCGAGGCTCACGAACACCTGATCTCCTTCCTCGAGCGGCGTGCCGTGGAAGTCCATCGGCTCGCGGGCAAAACGCACGGTGGCCATGACCGGCGGTTCGAACCGCAGCATCTCCTCGATGGCGGCGGGAATCGCGTCAGGATGCTCGCGCAGATACTCGAACTGCTCGGGCCGGATCAGCAGATTGAACAGGCCGTTGCCGATCAACCGGGTGGTGGTCTCGTGGCCGGCGACCAGCAGCAGCAGGCAGGTGTTGTACAGTTCTTTCGCGTTCAGCTTGTCGCCCTGTTCCTCCGCGCGCATCAGCTGGCCGATCAGATCGTCGGTGAGCGGTGCGCCGCGCCGCTGTTCGATGATGCGTTTGAAGTAATCGATCAGGGCGTCGTTGGCGCGGTCTGCTGCCTCGGACGTTTCTACGCTGCTGATCCCGGTGCCCGCGATCAGCTCCTCCGACCAGGTCTGAAACTGGTCATGGTCGCTTTCCGGCAGGCCCATCATCTCGGCGATCACGATCGCCGGCAGCGGCCTGGCGACCGCGTCCACCACGTCGAAGGTCGCGGCATTGTCGACGCGCGCCAGGCAGCGATCCATGATCTGCTGAATTCTCGGTTCCAGGGATTGGATGTACTTGAACAGAAAACCGTGGGTGACCAGCCGGCGCAGACGGGAATGATCCGGAGGATCGAGAGTCAGCATGCTCGGGTTCTCGAGCCGTTCCAGCTGCTGCGCGGTGGCGCGCTTGCGGAACGGCTTCATGTGTCGCTCGTAGCGCCGCACGTCGGCGCCGAAGCGCGCATCGCGCAGAACTTCCTGAACCTTGCTGAATTCGGTGACCCAGTAACCCTTGATCGCCGGCGAGTAGTGGATGGGCGCAACGTCGCGCAGGTGATTCAGGGCGGGATAGGGGTCGTCGAGGTACGCGGGCGAGAGCAGGTTGACGCCAACCCCGTAGCGCAGGCGTTCCCACAGTGCCATCGCGCCGAACAGCACCCTGGCGGATCCGATTCTGAGCTTGTCCTTCAGGCGCACGGCGTGTCTGCCCGGCAACGGAGTCAAACCAGTCTACGCGCCGATGGGCCCAGGCGGAATGACTCCCGACGTTCGAGGCTCTGGCGGGGCGAACTACTACGCCATCAGTCGGTCTCCCAGGGTGGCACCTCGCAGGCTGTTGAGGGACCGGTACAGATGGCCGATGACTTTCGGCAGCAGCGCGCCCGCATTCGCCTCCCGACGGAAAGCGGGCCGGCTCAGCAGCGCCGCATGATATCGGGAAAGGTGTGGCCGTCTATCGGGCGGGTAACCCGCCAGCACCAGCCGGTGCAGGGTAATGAACCAGGCGATATCCGGCAGCATGACCCGGTCGCCGCACAGGCAGGTTGACTCCCCGAGGCGGGCGTCCAGTTCCGCCAGCACCTCGTCGAATCGGCGCACGGCCTCTTCGATCTCGTTGGGCTCGAAAACGTGGTTCATCAGCGCACCCGGCATCACGAAGCTGAAGGTGACGACACGCAGGTGCGCGTGCAGACCGTCTTCCAGTCGCAACAGCTCTTCTGCCAGTCGCCGCTCGGCGTCACTCGAAGGCAGGTAGGGGGCCTTCGAAGGAAAGGCGTGATCCAGATACGCCAGGATGTCATTGCTTTCGTTCCAGACGTGACCATCGTGCACCAGTACCGGCACGACACCGGCGGGGTTGATCCCCAGATACCAGTCGCGGCGCTGCTCTCCCTTCGTCAGGTCCACCGGGTGAGAAACCCAGTCGATCCGTTTTTCATTCAGCAGGATCCGCACTTTCTGAGAGCAGGAAGACATCGGGTAATGCAGCAGGTGAACGCCCCGCCAGTCGAGCACTTCCCTCGTCCGGATCGCTCCCGCCGGTAGTTCCATGGCTTAACCTCCTCCGACCGCGACGTTGTTCTCCAGGTGACCGAGCCAGGTCCCCTCCGTCCTGACGGTATCGCCGGGCTCCAGGTAGAAGCCCTGGTACCAGATGTTGAAAGGCTTGAAGATCACGCCCGCCGCGGTGCCGGTGAGGATCAGGGTACCGCGGGGAATGTTGCCGTGGGGCATCAGGCTCACCGCCTCGTCGCCTTTCTGGAATGGCGTGTCACGCTGAGCAAACGCCTGCGCAATGATGCCTTCGATGGTGAGAATCGCATCCCGCATGGCGAAGCGTTGCCGGAGGTGGTCGTTGAGGTAGAGCGACAGTTCCAGCGACAGGTAGAAGTCCGGTGATCGAGGAATCACGACGAGGTACCCGGTCGGCAGATAGCCAGCGCGACCCTTGCCGGAAGCGAAACCCGTCAAACCCAGCGGTCCCCCGAACTCCAGTTCTTTCACCAGCGTCCAGCGGTCCGTGAAGTCGTTACACAGCACCAGGCCGAAGTCCGGCAGTTCGTCGGGAGAATCAATGTCGGCCAGGGGAAAGAGACAAAGCTCTGCCTCGAAATCCAGCCGCGACGTGAAGGGTACCGGGTCCTGCCAGCGTCCCGCTTCAACCAGCTTCGGAAACAGGAAAGGCGGATCGTCGGAATAGATCTCGTCGGCATGCTCCTTGAAGTTGGTACCTGCTGCGATGTGCGGAAAGGCGTAGTCCAGCGGCCGGTTCAACGCCGACAGGGGAAAGGATTCGGTTTCCCCCGCCGGCGCGGGTAAGGCGGGATCCAGCGCGCTGACGAAGTCGATGAGATCGGCTGTCGCTGCCTCTCCATGGATCTTCGTCAGGTTGATCCCCGTCACCGCATCCCCGGTGTGTCCCGTGACCCAGATCAGACCATCGGCTGATCGCGCGAAGGTCAACGCTTGCGCGGGGTCCGCGATGCCAGGCGCAAAGTCGCCACGCGTCTCGCTGAACACGGGCCTGGAGACCCACCAGGTGGCCGTGACGAAGGCGATGGCCAGAAGCACCAAGAGGCCCAGCAGCACTTTCAACATGTTTTCTCTCTCACTTCACTTCGCTCAGGTCGCCTGATCAGGTCAGCAGCAGGTAAACCCCGAGGGTGTTCAACGCCATCAGGATGGTGCAGCCGAAGAGGTTCGTGTCCACCAGCCAGACCCGGCCCAGGATGTTGAAACGGAACGGCTTGATGCCGTTCACGTCCTTCAGCGCGCCCTCGTAGAGCGGCATGGACGCCAGGGTGGCGAAGAACGTGCCGCCCCAGACGTAGTTCAGGATCGCGGCCACCAGAACCAGACTCGCGTCGTGACTGCCCGGACCCCAGATCAGGTAGAGCGTCACCGTCGCCACGCCGGCCTGCGTCAGCACCTGCCAGACCACGTGAAAACGCGCGTGCGGAGTCCAAAGCGGGTTGGTGGCATGGGTCCTGTTGAAATCCGCGATCATCGGGCCGATGGCGCTCGCGAGTGCGATGACGCTGAAAATGATCCTGGGCGCGAGCGCAACTTCGTTCATCTCCGCCTTTCTCCTCAGATCAGTCCGGCGTAGGAACCGCCATCGAGCTGCAGATTCTGGCCGGAAATGAACCCGGCCTGGACACTGCAGAGAAAGGCGCAGGCATCGCCGAGTTCACTGGGGATTCCCATGCGGCCGGCGGCGATGGACGAGATCATCTCGGCATGAGCCTCCTCGCGCGAAACACCCCGCACCTTCATGGCCATTTCCACCATGTATCGCTGGCGGTCCGTGTCGAAGCGTTCCGGCAGCAGATTGTTGATGGTGACGTTGCTGGCGGCCACTTCCCGGGATAGCCCCTTGCACAGGGCCGTGAGGCCCGACCTTGCAGCGGTCGACAGCCCCATGGGTGCCCTGGGCGACTTCACCATGGCCGAGGTGATGTTCACGATCCGGCCGAAGTGGCGCTCCGCCATTCCGCTGATCAGCCCCTGGATCATGAACACCGGCGCCATCAGGTTGGCATCCAGTGCCCGCTGCAGGTCTTCACGCTGCCAGTCGGCGAACCGGCCCGGTGGCGGACCTTCATTGTTGTTGATCAGGATATCCGCCTCCGGACAGGAGGCGATCAGCGCCGCCCGACCCTGCTGCGTATTGATATCCGCCAGCACGACCGCGACGCTGCCACCACCCAGCGCTTCAATGTCCGCCCGCGCAGCCTCGAGCCGGTCTTCGTGGAGGCCGTTGATCACCACATCCACGCCTTCCCGGGCGAGTGACGTGGCGCAGGCCTTACCCAGGCCACGCGACGACGCGCAGACGATGGCTTTGCGGCCCCGGATACCCAGATCCATGTCAGTCCGCCCTCGCCAGCAGTGAATCCAGCGCCGACTCGACAGAGCCGTCAGCGACGCAGAGAAAGCGCGCCGCAATGTGTCCGTCCGGACGGATCAGCAGGGCACCGGTTTCCGGCAGACCCGTCTGCTCGGTCCAGCTGCTCTCGTCCACGAAATCAGCCCCCCAGCGGAGCTCGTTGAGGCCAAGGCCGTTTCCGGGCGAAGCGGCGCCCGGACCTTGCAGAAGGGAGAATCGATTCGCCGGCAGCAACTGCTGCAGCGCCTTGTGATCGCCGTCGACGGTGACCCAGCGATGCGGGAAGTGCGCGCCCGCCTCCCAGGTCGGCTGGTAATCGGCAACGTTCGTCAGCGGCCGCGGTGGCGCCGGCTCGTGAATCGCACGACTGTCGTAGCGGTAGCCGAGCTGCAGCGCAAAGCTGTCGAAATGCGGTTTCTGCGCCGCCACGGCAGCGCCGAGCTCGGGGAAGGCACCCGGGTCAGCCGCGACGGCAGCATAGTGTTCGGCAATTCCATGCTCCGTGCCTCCATGATCCGTGCCGTGGATGGCGGCAAAGAGTTCAAACAGTCTGCCGGCATTCATCAGGCTCTGTTCGCTGTTGATTCGGGCAACCGGCCGGCGCTCTTCCTCGTAGGTTTCGAGCAGATCGCTGCCCGCCGCGCCGCTGAGCACTGCTGCGAGCTTCCAGGTCAGGTTCTGCACGTCTCCCGCGCCGGTGTTGAGACCCAGGCCGCCGGCCGGCGGAAACCGGTGTGCTGCGTCCCCGGCCAGGAACACACGGCCACACCGGTAGCGTGCCGCGATCTGCGCCGACATGCTCCAGGGGCTGATGTTCTCCACCACGGCATCGGGTACGGGCCGACCCACAGCCGCCGACAGCAATGCCTGGCAACGTGCCTCGCCGTAGTCCGCCAGGTGTTCCGATGTCGGATCCCACGGGTGCATCAGGACCCAGGTCCTGGCCTGGTCGTAAGCGATCAGGGTTCCGCGGACGGCGGGGTCAAAGAGGAAGTACAGCACGCCACGACGCCCCTCGGTGTACCGACGCAGGTCCACCGAGTAGTGGATCATCAGGAACTCCTGGATCGCCTCGGGTCCTTCCATGGCGATGCCGAGTGCCCTGCGCAGTGACGAACCGGCCCCGTCAGCGGCGATGACATGCTCGAAGGCGCAGGATCGCGTGGCGCCCGAATCACCGTCACGCAGGTCTGCGAGGACGCAGTTGCCCTCATCCGCCAGGCCGGTGCATTCGACGCCTCGTCGAAAATCGATGTCGTCGTGGTCCGCGATGGCGCTGATCAGTTCCCGCTCGAACACAGGCTGGGGGATGTTGCTGAGCGGGAATGGCGTATCCCGGAGCGCGGCTTCATCCTGCCGTTCATAGGGCAGCGACCCGAACTCGGGGCCTGTCAGCGTCCCGACGAAACGCACCTCGCCGCCGTCGTTGGCATCCGCGCCAAGCGCCCGCAGCCTAGCCGCACTGACGCCGATGCTCTCGCAGATTTCCAGGGTACGGGGATTCACCGCGTGGGCCTTGGGCGCACTCAAGGGCGCTCTGCGCTTATCGACCAGCAGTGACGGCACTCCGTGGTTCGAGAGCAGCAGCGCGGCAAGCTGGCCGACGGGGCCGGCGCCAACGATCAGTATGCGCGGATGTCCTCCCTGGCTCATGTCGGCCCCATGTTTGCCGGTCCCATATTTGAGATGTATCTCATTTTTGAGAACCGTCTCATTTTTCTTGCCGGGTGTCAACAGATCGGATAGATTGCAGTCGACCTGGCGTGATGAGAACGATCTTGTCTGCAACGAGCCACAGCCTTTTCCAGGAGCAGACGCTTGACCGCGGCAAGCGTGAAAGAACCCGTTCCGCCCTGCTGGACAGCGCCATCAGCGTCTTCGCCAGCAAGGGCTTCGAGGCAACACGGATCACAGACATCACCGAGCACGCGGGCGTCGCCAACGGCACGTTCTATAACTACTACCGCGACAAGCAGGAGATCCTGAACGATGTGGCGATTGGCCTCGCGGTGGAGATCGTCCGCCGCATCAACGATGAACTGGCAGACACCATCAACGCGATTGTCCGCGTGGTGACCGCCACGGCGCGGGTACTCGAGGTCGCAAGACAGGAACCCGAGTGGATCGATGTTCTGCTGAGCAGCATCCCGATCGTGCCCGAACTCCAGTCTCAGGTGGTCCGTTACCTCAGGCAGGACCTGCAGATGGGGCTCGAGCAGGGTTATTTCCACATCGAGGTCGACCTGCTGCTGGTCAACCAGATGCTCGCGCTACTCAGCACCGCGATCCTGCTGGACCGGAAGATCAGCAAGGAAACCACTCGAAGAACCTGCGAGGCGCATCTCAGGCTGCTCGGACTGCCACCCGTCAGGGCGGCGCGTCAGGTCGAGAAGGCGCTCAGCGGGCTGCAATAATCAAGAGCGAGGGAAACATAATGAAACTCCACTGGTCACATGCCGTATTGAATGCCCGCGACCTGCAGCCGATGCTCGACTTCTACACCGGGGTGATGGGTTTCACCATCTCGGATCGCGGCCCAATGGGAGCGCCGGGCGCGCCGGAGATCGTGTTCATGAGCAACAGCGATGATGAACACCATCAGCTTGCCATCGTGGCGCAGCGCGACGAGTCTCCCGCCACCTCTCTGAACCACCTGGCATTCCGCGTGGAATCCTTCGATGAAGTAAAGGAAATGAGCCAGCGCCTGCAGAAGCGTGGGGTCGATATCCTGCCCCTCTCCCACGGCAACACCCTGTCCCTGTACTTCAACGATCCCGAAAAAAACGGCGTCGAAGTATTCTGGGATACGCCCTGGCACGTGGATCAGCCGCAGGGGGTGTTGTGGGATACCAACCTGGACGAGGCGGCCGCATTGCAGTTCGTCGAGGACAGTTTCAGGAGCGAACCCTCCTTCACGCGACGCGAAGACTGTCACAGGCCCTTCGCCAACAGACCGGCGTAGCTCCTCCTCGTTGATCGTCAGCGTCGATCAGCTCGCCGCCCGCCGGGTGTTCGCCAGGAAAATGCCGCCCAGGACCAGCGCCAGCGCAACCAGCAGGTTCCAGGGCAGCGGGTCGTCGAAGATCAGCCAGCCCGAAAGTACCCCGACAGGCGGCGCCAACAGACTGAACGACGCCATGTTGGAGGCCGGGTAAACCGACAGCAGCCAGAACCAGACGACGAATCCAATGGAAACGATGACCAGAAACTGGAAGGCGAAGATCGCATAGACCACCAGGGTCGGCTCACGGATCATGTCACCGAACAGCGGCGCCAGTATCAGCAGCACCACGCTGGAGACCGCCAGCTGGTACAGCAGGTTCATCTCCGCCGACGTCTCGCGAAGCCGCGACAGACGGGTGAGCAGAGCGATCCCGGCCCAGCAGAACGCAGCACCGAGCGCCAGCGCATCGCCGATCCACGACGACGCCGTTGCGGCCGTGTCGCGCCCGGACAGCGCCAGCGCGACGCCGGCCATCGCCAGGGCGAGGCCGGCCAGCTTCGATACCGTCAGGCGTTCACCGGGCAGCAGACAGTGTGCCGCCAGCGCAAGCCACAGCGGCATGGTGTAGAAGAACAGCGACACCCGCGCAACCGTCGTGTAATCGAGCGCCAGAAACAGCAGGCAGAACTCGGCGGAGAACAGCAGACCGTTGAGCAGTCCGGGCGCCAGCGAGCCGTCTGTGATGGACAGGCGGCGGCGCGCGACGAACGCGAAGGCCAGCACCGGCAGAAACGCGCACGCGGACCGCAGGCCGGCCTGGAACACCGGCGCAAACCCGGCGTTGACCAGCTTGACCAGCGCCTGGTTCAGCCCCAGCAGCACGTTGAAGCCGATCAGGGTGGTCGCGGCCAGCGCGTCGATGTGGTCTTTTCGCGCGATCTCGTGGCTCCAACGTCAGGGCGGCTGTGCGCACTCCATGGGGCCGTGTGGCGGCCGCCGGTTCGACCGCCGCTACTCCTCCAGCGTGGTCCACGTATGCCGCCAGATGCCCCACTTGCCGTCTTCGCGCTTGCGCAGCACGTCGAAGTAGCGGGATCTGGTCCGCGACGCCGTGAGCGCACCGGGCTCCGCCACACCGACCTCGGGGTCCTTCAGGTCCAGATGGATGACGTATTCATACTCCGCGACCGCCACGTCGCCGAACACTTCGATCACCGGCATCGTCACCACGTCGATTCGATAGGTCGCCGCCTCGAACACCGGCCTGAGAAAACCCGCGTAGCGATTGGCGCCAACGATCGCATCCGCCCCGGGCGGCAGCAGCCGCACGGCCGGATGCAGCGCACCGACATAGGCTGAGATATCGGCGTTCTCGACGGCAACCCGATAGTCCGCGTACAAGGCATCGATTTCAGCCTCGTCTGTTCTGGATGTGCCGGGATTTTCTGACCCGCAGCCGGCTGCGATGCAGACCACCGCAAAGATGAGTGCTAAGCGCATGTGCCCCTCGCCTGTTGCCCCTCGGCGGTAGGATACCGGAAACCTGCCGATCGCCGTCATATCAAACCACGGCCGCTCGGCAGGCAGCCCTGGCTCGATCTCGGACCTTTCCACTGGCATCGCGCCGCCTTTGGTGCTACCAAAGAGGCCGCGCTTTGCGGTTGGGGCCGTGGAGCAGGCTGGGGAACAACGGTCCATCGATGACCGCTCGCTCGGCGGCCATCGCAACAACGATCCGGGGGATGGGGAATGTCCACAACGCAACGGTTCGCCGTCAGCGAAGGTCGCGTCCTGCGCACGGCGGCCGCACTCTGCGCCGCGCTGCTCACATGGCACGCGCATGCCGAGGTCATCCCGACCGGGGGCGTCGACGCCGTCGACGTCGCCTCCGGTGACTCGAGTCCCCTCGAGCCCTCCAGCGGCGACCTGATTCTGGATCCGGGAACTGCCATCACCATCCTCAACGGCCAGCTGCTGGTCAACAACGGCTCGGCGCTGTCCGTTGGCGCCAACCAGATCATCGACTCCGGCCTCATCACCGTCACCGGGCCCCAGACGCGCATCGACTTGACCGGCAACTTCAACCGGCTGGACCTGCAGGGGCCGGCGAGCGTGATCCAGATCCTCAATGGCGCCGTCATAGACGCCACGGGAGGCATCTGTGACCCCGCGACCTGCAACCTGTTCCTTGGCAACTTCCCCGGCGCGGACGCAACGGTGCTCGTGGATGGCATCGGCTCGCAGCTGAATACCATCAACTCGCTCGTGATCGCCGGCGCCAACACCGATTTCGGCCAGAGCGGCGCCGATTCCGTTGCCGTCTTCGACCTCAGCAATGGCGGCATCGTCAACGCGGAATCGACGGTTATCTCTCCTGGACTTACCGGCAGCAACATCCAGCCCGGCCAGCTCACCGACGCGACCGTGAACATCTCCGGCCCTGGATCCACCTGGAACACCGGGAGCTTCGATGTCTCCGGCGCCTTCGGTGCGAGCAGCGCGGCCTCGGTCAACGTAACCAACGGCGCTGTCATCAACGCAGCTACCTTCGCCGTGAGCAACAACAGCTCCTCGGTCGGCGACGTCCTCGTCGATGGAATCGACAGCGTCGTCAGCGTCGCCGGCAACTTCTTTGTCGGCGCCTTCGGCGACGGCTCCTTGACCGTCAGCAACGGCGCCCTGGTTCAAGCCGGCGACTTCGCCGCGGGTCGTTTCGCCGGCAGTGACGGCCTGGTGATCGTAGACGGCATCGGCACCAACCTGGCGGCCAGCAACGTCTTCCTCGGCGTGGAAGGGGCGGCAAGCGCCACCATCAGCGGCGGTGCTGCGCTGGCCGCAGACGGCGTGCTCATCCTCGGCTCGACCACCGTGGATGAGCAGAACGCCCGCACCGGAGACGTCGAGCTGACCCTTGACGGCGCCGGTTCATCCGGGTCCGTAGCGGGCCCGGTGACGGTCGGCTTCATCGGCGGCCAGCAGGTTGGCACCAGCACGGTGCTGCAGATCTTGAACGGCGCCACGTTCACCACCAGCGGCGCCGTGGGGGTAGACACGAACGCCGGTGATCAGGCGCTGCTGACCGTCGCGGGCGCCGGCAGCTCGCTCGCGACGGCGGACTCGCTGTTCGTCGGCTCGAGCGGCGCCGGCGCCTTCCGCGTGGACTCGCAGGGCGCGGTGAGCATTGCCGGCAGCCTCATCGTGGGCGGCTCCGAGACCGGGGTGGGCGCAGGTTTCATTGGTACCGGAGCAGGCCTCGACGTGGTCGGTTCGACTATCGTCGGCTTCAGCGGCGGTGACGGCACACTGATAGTCGACGGAGGTGCGGCTAGCGCGGACTCCTTGCTCATCGGCTTCTCGCCGAATCCCGTCCCCGGGGGGCTCGGCACGATCTCGATCCTGAACGGCGGCGTCGTCGATGGCGGCAGCCTGATCTCCATAGGTTCCGGCGGGAGCGCCTCCGCGACGGTCACCATCGACGGCAACGGCTCGCTGCTGGCGGCCGACGGGTACTTCGTGGGCAGCAACGTGGGCGGGGTGGAGGACGCCGGGGCGTCGGGTACGATCAGCGTCGCCAACGGAGGGCGCCTCGACGTCAGAACGAACGATCTGATCATCGGCTTCGGCGCCGGAACCGGCATCGCCAGCGTCGAATCCGGGGGCGCGATCACCGCGGCCGGGAGTATCGGCATCGGCTTTGACAACGACGCCAACCCGAATACCGGCGAGTTCCTGAGCGGCGAGCTACGCCTCGGCGACAATGCCCAGGTCTCCGCCCTCGCCACGCTCGTGGGTGGTTTCGGCCAGGTCTCCGGCACGGGCACGATCGCCGGAGACCTGGTCAATCAGGGCGGACTGGTAAACCCCGGCGCGATCAATCAGCGCGGCACCCTGGTCGTGACCGGCAACTACTTCCAGGAAGCCGGCGCGCTTCAGTTCACGGCGTCCGGCACCAATCCGGGCGAGTTCGACCAGCTCTTCGTCAGCGGCGACATCGATCTGCAGGGCGGGCAGGTCGACATCCTGTTTGACGGCGGATTCCAACCGCAGGGCGCCCAGCAGCTGCCGCTGCTGGTGGCACAGGGCGATGTCACGGTCGATCCCGCCGTCGCCTTCAACGTCGGCTCCGGCAATCCGGCCTTCGAGCTCGCCTTCGTCGACGCCACAGTCACCGACCCGCTGAGTGGCCTGCCGGTGCTGGCGCGCGTCGGCAGCTTCAATTTCCTGGACATCGATGTGGCCCCGACTCTGGGGCTGTCCCCCAATCAGACCGCCCTGGCGACCACCTTCGATCGAACCTGCACGCTCACGGCGGCGGCCGGCAACCTCACGGCGGACGAGCAGGACCTGCTCGAGGTCTGCGCCGAGGTCCGCAATGCCGGCAACACTCCGGACCAGATCAGTCTGGCCCTCACGGCGCTCGGCACCGACGAGACCACGCAGATGGTGAATGCCCTGCTGCTCTTCACCATTCCGCAGCACGGCAACCTGTCCCAGCGGGTCAACGGGATCCGTTCGGGTTCCAACCCTTTCGACTTCACCGGACTAGACTTGCACTATGAAGGACACCGCATCGCCGCCGAGGACCTCGAGCGCGTTGCCCGAAAGCTCATCGGCGGCATGGCCGGGTCCGACGATTTCGCAAGGTGGGGCATGTTCGGCAACGGCAACTTCTACTTCGGCGATCAGGATGCCACCGAGAACGGCGGTGGCTTCGACTACGAGACGATGACCATGACCATCGGTCTCGACTACCGGGCCCGCGATGATATGGTCTTCGGAGGCTCCGCCAGCTACAGCGCCGTCAACGCCGACTTCAACGACGGCGGCGGCCTGGATCTCAAATCCTGGGCGGTTTCCGCCTTCGGCAGCTATTTCTCCGAAGACAAGTACTACCTCGACCTGATCGGTAGCTACGGTCGCAACGACCTGGAGACGGCACGCCACATCGTCTATCAGACCGCACTGGGTGATCAGAACCGCCGCGCCCGGGCGGACACGAAGGGGAATCAGTACTCACTGAGCGCCGGCTTTGGCTATGACTTCACGCCGGGCGCCTGGATCTTCGGGCCCCACGGCGGCGGGAACTTCACGGAGCTGGAGGCACACTCCTACACGGAAAAAGGCGCCGGCGGGCTCAATCTCGACGTGGGTCAACAGGCCGCCCGGTCGCTGACCGCCAACGTCGGGCTGCACGCCTCCTACACCCTTACACCCAGCTGGGGCGTGATCGTTCCCTATCTGCGCGCGGACATGGTTCGCGAGTTCAAGGACACCTCGGAGACCATCACCGTAAAGTTTGCGAGCGATCGCTTCGCGGACGATCTGCTGAGCCAGACGCCGATCATTCCCGTGAAAACCGACGCACGCGATCGCTACTATCAGGTGTACTCGCTGGGAACGTCCGTTCAGCTGATCAACGGAGTGGCCGGATTCGTGAACTACCGCACGACGCGGAATCTCCAGGACATCAGTCTCTCAGATGTCACCTGGGGAATCCGTTTCGAACGCGCATGGTAGACGAGACTTTCAAACGCACGGCCCGGCAGGCGGCGCCCTCGGCCCCGGACGCTGACCTCGATAGCACCCTCGTCAGCGACCCTGAGAGGGCAGGTCCCGAAAAGGACTCCCTCGGTGAGCTGACCGTCGGCACGACGATCAAGGATCGCTTCGTCATCGACGGCGTGATAGGACGCGGCGGCATGGGGGTCGTGTACCGGGCCCGCGATCTCCGCAAGGAGGAAGCCGAGGACCGCGATCCCTACGTCGCTCTCAAAGTGCTGAGCGACCGCTTCCGCCTCGACACCACGATGATCATCAGCCTGCAGCGGGAATCGCGGAAAGCGCAGACCCTGGCGCATCCGTCCATCGCTACGGTCTACGACTTCGACCGCGACCGCGACACGGTGTACCTGACGATGGAGCTGCTCGAAGGGCAGCCGCTGGACGAGCTGATCGAGAACCATCCGGAGGGCATGCCGGAGGCGGAGGTCCTGCCGCTGCTCAGAGGTCTGTGCCTGGGCCTCGCCTACGCCCACAACAAGAACATCATCCACTCCGACTTCAAGCCCGGCAACGTCTTCCTGACGAGCGAGGGGCGGGTCAAGATCCTCGACTTCGGCATCGCCCGCGCGGCCCCGGTGGCGGAGGCTGGGGCCTCGGACGTCACCGTCTTCGACGCTGCCAGCCTCGGCGCCCTGACGCCCTCCTACGCCGCGCTGGAAATGTGGCACGGCGTCGACCCCCATCCCAGCGACGACGTCTACGCGCTGGCCATCGTCGCCTACGAGCTCCTCACCGGTAAGCACCCCTTCGGGGGCGCCACCGCACTCCAGGCGCAGGCTCAGGGCCTGAAGCCCGCGCCGATCCGCCAGGTGAAGAGTCGAACGTGGCACGCCGTGCAGCACGGGCTCGCTCTGGATCGGGAACATCGAACGGCCCATGCCGCGGAGTTCCTCAAAGAGCTTGAGGGCCCGCCAAAGCTTCGTCTGGTTCTCGGCGCGACGGCCATCGCCCTGGTCGGCACGCTGGGTTTTGCCGGCTTTCAGGAATACCAGAGCGTTCGCGCGCGCCTGCCTGATATTCCCTTCGAGGAGCTCGCGAGCGATCGTCGTGAGGCCTTCACCACGCTTATGGACGAAGGGCGAATCCTGCATCAGTTCGGTGACCTGTCGTCAGCCCTCGACCGCTACTTCGAGGCCTATCGGGTTCACCCGCGCAATCCGCAAGCCGTAGAGGGCATGACGACCCTCATCGACGAGCTCGTCGACATCACCGAGAGCCAGCAACTCGTCGATGACGCTCCAACGCTTCGCGCCAACATCGAAGCGCTGATGGCCGAGGACGATTTTCTGGCGAGAAACGACAGCCTGGTGAGAGCGAATGAGACACTGCAGCGCCTCCGCTGAGACAGGGCGACAGCCCTTGATCATCAGCGCAGCCCGATCTGCGGAAGCGTGGCTTCTGCTGGCAGCGAGCCTCGTCGCGGCAACGGCCGCGATGGCAGCGACCCCGGACAAGGCTTTCGAGGGACAGGCGGCCATCGCCGACCTGCACGTCGTCGACTGTCTGCTTCCTGGGCAGGTCCGGCAGCTGGGCCGGCGAACTTTCCTCACCCCGCGGCGCCCCATTCGCACCACGGCCGCGGACTGCCGGCTGCGGGGCGGCGAGTACGTGGCCTGGGATCGTGCCGACTACCGTTCGGCACTGAGGGTGTGGATGCCGTCCGCCGAGGCCGGTGACCCCGACGCTCAGACCAACGTTGGCGAGATCTTCGAGCGCGGCCTGGGCACAGAGCCCAACTACGCGGCGGCCCTGATCTGGTACCGGAAGGCCGCGGAGCAGGGCTACGCTCGAGCTCAGTTCAATCTGGGAACACTCCACGAGCAGGGCCTGGGTGTGCCCCAGAGCACCGTGGAAGCCCTGAACTGGTACCGCCGCGCCTGGGGGCTCAGCGAGGACAGCGTGATCTTCTCCTCCGCCGCGCAGCGGGAGCAGGCGGCCCTGCGCGCGGAGCTCGAGAAGCAGCTGGCCGAGAAGGCTCAACAGGTGGAGGTTCTCGAGCGGAGACTGCAGGAGCTCGAGGCGCACCGCAGCGACGCGCAGAACGACCGCGCGACGGCAGACGTGGAGATCGCCACTCTGCATGGGCTGGTCGAACAGCTGCGCGGTCAGCAGGCCGCCCAGCGAGAGCAACTCGCCGCCGTTCCCGTGCCCGAGCTTCGTACCCGGGAGCCTCCGGAAACGGCAGAGCGGTCTCAGCAGCCCGCGTCGGCCAGCGAGCGGTGGTTCAAGGACATAAACCTGGGCCGCTACTACGCACTGCTCATCGGTAATGCGAGCTACTCGGGTCTGAGCAACCTGGTGACCCCGATCAACGACATCCAGCGGGCAAGACAGGTGCTTGAGGAGCGCTACGGCTTCGAGGTGTTCACCGTCGAGGACGGCAACAACATCGAGGTCATGCAGGCGATCAACGATCTAGACGACCGGCTCAGCGAGGACGACAACCTGCTCATCTTCTACGCCGGCCACGGCAGCCGACTGCAGGCCGGCGGCAATGAGATCGGCTACTGGCTGCCGTCGAACGCGGAACCCCCGCCGCGCAACACCTACTGGATATCCAACGAGTTCGTCACCGGCCACCTGTCACGGCTGAAGGCCAAGCACGTGCTCGTGGTGGCGGACTCCTGCTATGCCGGACTGCTGTCCAGCGAGCCAAGCCTGCTCCTCATCGGCGATCGCATCCCCAGCTACTCCGACCCGGAGTTCATGCGCTTCAAGATGTCCAAGCGGGCCCGGTTGCTGTTGTCCTCGGGGGGTGATGCGCCGGTGCTCGACAGCGGCGGCGGCGACCATTCAGTGTTTGCCCGCGCCTTCGTTGATGAGCTCGAGACGAACCAGGACGTTCTCGCGGCACCCCAGCTCTATCTGAGGATCCGCGACAAGGTCCGTGTGGCGGCCGCGGAAATCGAGTTCGTTCAGCAGCCCGAGTTCAAGGCCATAAAGTCCGCGGGACACGAGGTGGGGGATTTCGTTTTCGTGCCTCAGGCGATGCGCTGAGGCACGAATAGCGATCAGGAGTTCGCTCATGCGCGCTCCGGACGGGCCGGTTGCGCCTGACGCCGGGATCGGTGAGAGTGAGCCGCGTCGACGAATCGTGCCATTTTCCGCGCGTTCCACAGATCCCGGTCGACGCTCGAAACGTCTGGCGTCGCCGGCCGGCCTCCCGGGATCTGCCAGGAAAGAAGGAAAGAGGGAAAGAAGGAAAGAAGGAAAGAAGGAAAGAAGGAATGACGGATGACTGACAGAGATCCACTGCTCGATCAGGCTGCGAAGCACTGGTCGGGGATCTCCCAGGCCCGGGCCGCCTCATCGACCGTAAACTGGTGGCAAAGCAAGGCCATCGTCGCTCACATCAACGCGCGGATCTGCGGTGAACCCCTGGCTGGGCTGACCGCCGGATTTCATCGGCGGATCAGGCAGATGACCGATGGGCAAAGCCTGCCGCGCGCCATCTCGGTCGGTTGCGGGGCAGCCAACAAGGAGATGGCCCTGGTCCGGGCTGGTCTGGCCGATCACTTCGACCTGTACGAGATCGCCCAGGACCGTATTGCGCAAGCCCAGGCCCAGGCCGAGAAATTCGGAATCGCCGGGAACATCCGGTTTCTCGACGAAGACCCCGTCGCGCATCCGCAGGAGGACTGCTACGACCTCGTTCATTGGGACAACGCGCTGCACCACATGCTCGACGTGGAAGCCGCCGTCGACTGGTCGCACCGGGTGCTCAAGCCCGGCGGTATCTTTGCGATGTACGACTTCGTCGGCCCGAACCGGTTCCAGTGGACGGATCGCAACCTCGACTACATCGAGAAGGTCCGCAATGCGCTACCGCTTTCACTGATGGCAGCCACCGAGACGCCAGGCGCCCGCCTGCGCGCCCGAATCGAGCGACCGGACCCGGAGCGCCTCATGGCGGTCGATCCCACCGAAGCCGCCGACAGCCAACGCATTCCGGACGCGATCCTCAAGCACTTTCCCCACGCCGAGATCGTCCCGACGGGCGGGGCGATCTATCACGTCGGTCTCAAGGACATTCTGGCCCGATTCACGGATGAGGATGCCGGATGGATGGACTTCGTCCTGATGGTCGATCAGCTTCTGGCAGACCTCGGAGAGACACACTACGCCGTGGCGATCGTGCGCAAGGGTTCGTCATGATGCTCACAGGCTGCCGCCTTCCGGATCGTCGGCGGGCACCCGCGAACCGAGCTCGTAGCGTCGTCCCGGGTGACCGCCAACCCATATCTCCACCGGGTCGGCACCGTAGCTCACCTCGAGAGCCTTGCGGCGCGCTTCGGTGGGTCCCGGCGACGACTGACTGACCACGAAGTCGACGTAATGCGCCTCCAGCGAGCGGTCCGCCTCGGCAAGCTCGCGGTGCCGGTGATCGCGTACGAACACGCTCAACGACTTCAGCTCGCGGCCTGCCGTGTGCGCCGGCCGTAGCGGGGTGAACGAAAGCCACGCGCCGGCTTCTTCCCAGGAAGTCACCTCGCGGAAGTGGGGGTTGTCGATCACCCGTCGGCCGGGCCCATCGGGTCGACCGTGGCGTGACGATGGGGAGCGGCGTTCCGCCGGCGCATTACAGGTGCGAAGCGGTCAGCGTCACATCTGCAGCCGCCCACGCCGATTCCCACGCCGCGCGCGCCTTGGCCGACTCGTCGGTCTTGCCCTGCGCCGCCAGCGCCTGGTGCAGGCCGAACAGCGACCAGCCGTTGTTCTGGTTCCACCTCAGGTCCCGTCGGTACACGGCCTCGGCCTCTGCGGCGCGGTCGGCGGCGAGCAGCGCGGCACCAAGGTAGTGCCGCATGGGTTGGGCCCAGTCGGGCGGCTCGGTGTAGTTGTTCTGATCCTCGATGGCGACGCCGGCCTCGAACGCGGCAATGGCGCCATTGACGTCGCCTTCGGCCATCAGCACCTCACCCTCCAGGCCATGGGCTGCGAGTTTCAGAACCGCCGATGCCGGTGTTGCCCCGACGCGGTACTCATCGGCGTTCGGCGCCTCGGCAATCGACTTCAGGCGGGCAAGTTGGGCACGGGCGGCCGGCAGATCACCCACGCCCAGGTGGGCACTGCCCAGCGCATACGACCAGATTCCGTCGAAGTACGGCGTACCCTGGTAGGCGGGCGACAGCGCCAGCAGTTCGTCCCACTTGCCGAAAATCTTGAGCACCAGCCACGGTGCTGCCACGCGTTTCTGCCCGCCGCGCGTGGCCGCCGGATCGTCCGAGATCCGGTTCGCCATGCGCCACGCGGCCTCGCTGGCCACCGCGTAGTTGCCCTGCACGGTTGCCGCGTAGCGAACGAAATCCAGCGCGTGGCCGGCGTGCATGCGGTGGGAAAGCGGATAGGTGCCGAGGTTCGGCAGAGGCATGTCGCCCCAGACCGCCGCGAACTGCTGGTCGACCTGTTGCGAACGGACGTTGTTGTCGATTGCCTTGCCGTACTGGCCGACCCGCACATAGATGTGGGCCGGCATGTGCACGACGTGTCCACCGATCGGCACCGTCGCCTCGAGATTGTCCGCCGAAACCAGCGCACGTTCCGGTTCCAGCGACGCCTCGATCAGGTGTATGTGCAGGTGCAGGACCCCGGGGTGGCCGAGGTTACGCTCGATGACGTGCTCCAGGGCCTCTGCCACCGGCAGGGTCTCCGACTTCGGATTGCCGTCGGCGTCCCAGTAATCCCAGCGGCCGATCGACATGTAGGCAGCCGCGTACAGCGCCGCAATGTCCGGATCATCCGGGTAGCGACGGTTCAACTCGCGCATTGCAGCCAGGTACGCCTGGTCGCGGGCCGCATCGTCGGCGATGGAATCCCTGTCGTACAGCATGTGCATGGCGCGGATGAGTTCGGCCTGCAGCGGCGTGGCCCGGTCCAGGCGGGCGAGCGCAGCCCGGATCGCCTTCAGTCCCTCGCCTTTCGGATCGTCCGGCATGCGCGCGTACCGTGAATTCGGGTTCGGACCCATCGCGTGCGCCATGCCCCAGTACGGCATTGGGTGACCGGGATCGAGACGCGCGGCTTCCTGGTAGGACGCGATCGACTCCGGGAAGTAGAAGCCCCAGGCCAGGCGCAGCCCCTGGTCAAAGAACGCCTGGGCGCGCGGTACCGGCGTGCCGATCGGGCGGCTGTAGACGCCGCTGCCGGGAACGAGCACGGCAAGCGGCGCGCCGTCGACCGCCGTGGTGGACGGCGATGGCGCATCACTTTGCCCGACGGCGCACCCCAGTAGGACCGTTGCCGGCAGAACCGTTGCGAGCAGGACGATGGCGCTGTTGCGAAAGCAGCTCGTACTCATGCGTCTGCCCCCTCCTGGTCGCGGCGCGCATTCCCGGCGATCGCGTCAGCAATCTGCGGCACCAGCGCTTCCGGCAGATCGTGCGCCATACCAGGGATGACCAGCATCTTCGCGCCTGGAATCGAATTCCGCACATCCTCGCCACAGGCCACCGGCACCAGCGGATCCTCGGCGCCGTGAATCACCAGGGTCGGTGCTCGAATGTCGGCGAGCTTCGCCGCCCGAGCGTCGCCGGAAGCGAGGCTCGCCAGCAGGTGCCGAACGTTGCCCTGCGGATTGAATGCCCGGTCGTAGTCGCGGCCCGCGGCGTCACGGATGGCCTGTTCGTCGCCGGGATATCCCGGGCTCCCCAGCAGCCGGGCGGCCGTCAGCGCATCGCGGATCGCGCCGTCGCGGGTACCCTCCGGGTTGCGCGGCTGCGCCAGCCAGGTATCGGCTTCCCTGGTCGGCCGCGGCAGGCCACGACGTCCCGACGTCGCCATCATCGACACCAGGGAGGCGACCCGTTCGGGATGGCGGATCGCCATGAGCTGGGCGATGGCGCCGCCGTTGGAGAGCCCCAGCACGTGCGCCCGATCCACCCCAATTACGTCCAGGAGACGGATGCCGTCGTCGGCCATGTCCTCGAGGGTGTACGGCGCTGCCACCGGCTGCCGCGCCCGGGCCTGCCGAAACGCCGCAGGGATATCCGCCGGTCCCCAGCCGTCGAACGTCGTCGACAGCCCGACATCGCGATTGTCGTAGACGATGACGAAGAACCCCCGATCCGTCAGGGCGCGGATGAACGCTTCGCTCCAATTCGTGAGCTGAACGCCAAGACCATGCACCAGCAGCAACGGGGTGTCCTGCGGTGCTCCGTAGGTCTGGTATTCGAGTTCCAGTTCGTCGAGATGCGCCGTTGGCATGCGTTTCCCCTGGCAGAAGCGACAGATTGACCCGGCTATCGTATGGTATCTGGAAGTCCACGCCGAATCCGGCACGCGCCGGCGGCCGTTGCGGTGACGACCCGAGTGATCGGAAGAACCGATGCGCTATGAGGAGCAGAAACCATGAAAGCCGCGATACTGCACGGCGCCCGGGATGTACGTTTCGGTCAGGTCGACCGTCCGTCCCTGCACGATGGCGAAGCCTTGTTGCGCGTTCGCGCGTGCGGCATCTGTGGTTCTGACCTGCACACCTACCGGGAAGGATTGTTCGAGGATCTGGGACGGGCGACAGCGGCCGGACGAATCCTTGGCCATGAATTCAGCGGGGTCATCGAAGAGATCTGCGGCGAATGGCCCGATCTGACGGCCGGGGACCGGGTCACGACGGTCACGACGGGCGCCAACGCGGAATACGTCAAGATCTCTCGAGCCATGCGCGATCTGGTGCTGCCGATCCCGGAGCACGTGAGCTTTACGGAAGCGGCGACGACGGAACCACTGGCGACCTCTCTGCATGCCGTCAATCTCGCCGAGCCGCGGGACGGAGAGACGCACGTGATCATGGGGGCGGGCATTATCGGATTGGGGGTGCTGCAGTGCCTGCGCACGCGTGCCGATGTAAGAACCATCGTCGTGGATCTCTCCGACAAGCGCTTGTCGCTGGCCAAAGCGCTCGGCGCCGATGAGATCATCAATGCCCGCAACGAAGATGTGGTGGCGCGCCTCGTGCCAGGACATCGTCCTGACCATGCGCTCTTGCAGGGTATGGCCGGAGCTGCAGACACCGTCTACGACTGTGTCGGCGCGACCGCCAACTTCAAAGGCACAACCGTGCTCGAGCAGGCCCTGTCGATGGTGAACCAGAACGGCAAAGTGGTTGTGGTTGCGGTGTTTGAGCGACGCCTGGAAATCGATCCCAATGTCATTGTCCGAAAAGGGGTGCGCCTGCTGGGCTCATGGGCCTGGCAGCCCGATGAATTCGTGGCGGCGCTAGCGCTGATTACCTCGGGGAAGATCGATCGTACGCCACTGATCAGCCACGAGTTTCCATTGGAAGAAGCAACGCGGGCCTATGCCACCCAGGACCGTGCCGATACCGCCATCAAGGTGATGCTTGTTCCTTAACTCGGCAGTCCCCGGCACGGCCGGCTGCAGACGCGTTTCGCCGACATCCACGAAGGCATCCGGGCGCCCGCTCGGAGTCAGCCAACCGGTTCGCTGGATGCTGCAAGCTCTCCCGCCAGCAGATCGAACACGACGCGGATTCGCCGGCTGGTGTGCAGCTCGCGGTGGGAGACGAGCCACACCGGGATCTCCGGGTCGAAGCGCTCGGGCAGAACGCAGACGAGATCGTCGAACAGCGCCGCCGTATCCGCGGGCAGAAAGCCGAAGCCGAGCCCTTCGCGGATGAGCTGCAGCATGCAGTTGCCGCTGGCGGCATGAACCCGGAACTGCTCGAGACGCAGCTCGAGCCCCTGCGCCGCCAGCCCGACGAGCAGCCCCTCGGTGTCGTCGATGCCGATGAAATCCTGGTCCGCCAGATCGTCGAGCGTGCGCGGCACACCGACCTCGTCCAGTAGCCGCCGGGCGGCGAAGATGCGGCCGCGGACGGATCCGACCCGGCGGGCGATCAGGTCCGGCTGGGTCGGCCGGGCATGGCGGATGGCGATGTCGGCCTCGCGTCGGATCAGATCGCGCAGCTCGTCGGACGCGATCACCTCGACCACGATGCCGGGGGCCCGTTCGCGCAGCTTCCGCAGCATCGGTGGCAGACGGTGGGCCGCCAGCATCTCCGTCGCCGTGATGCGCACACGACCCTCGATGGCCTGGGACTGACCCGAAGCCGCCAGCGACACCCGGTTGGCCGCCTCGGCCATGACACGCACGTGTTCGAGCAGCTCGAGCCCGGCACCGGTCAGGCGCACCCGCCGGTGCCCGCGCTCGAACAGGGTGACACCGAGGGTCCGCTCCAGCCCCGTCACCTGCCGGCTCAGCGTCGGCTGGGTCTGGTGCAGCGCCCGGGCGGCGGCGGACAGGGAGCCTTCCTCGGCGGTGGCGAGAAAGGCCCGCACCTGATTCCAGTCGAAGGCTATGGCTTCCCAGTTCATTGATTTGTGTATATCCGACCAAGGGCATTCGAACTTCTATGCTCGACCATCGTATGGCTGAATGGCAACCATCACCGCTACGAAATGAGGGTTCGACCTATGGCCGTCACCTCCGCCGAGTTCTGGGACCGAATCGCCCCCGACTACAGTGAGCGGCCCATCGCCGACACCGAGAGTTACGCCCGCAAGCTGGCCGCGACCCAGGCGCTGATGCGACCGGACATGACCGTGCTGGAGTTCGGCTGCGGAACCGGCTCGACGGCGCTGGCCCACGCCTCGTACGTGGCCCGCATCGACGCCACCGACGTCTCAGCCGCCATGATCGGCATCGGCCGCGAGAAAGCCGCGACCGCCGGAGTCGGCAACGTGACGTTCCGGCAGTCTGGCGTGGAGGATTTCGCCGCGCCCGACGGCGCCTACGATATGGTCCTGGCGCTCAACCTGATGCACCTGCTGCCGGATCGGGCCACGGCACTGACGAAGATCCACCGGCTGCTGAAGCCCGGCGGTCTGTTCGTCTCCAGCACCGTGTGCCTGGCGGATCGACTGTGGTTCCTGCGGCCAGTGATCCCGGTGCTGCAATGGCTCGGCAAGGCGCCATACGTGAGTTTCGCAAAGTCAGGCGCCGTGCTCCGCGAGATCGAGGACGCCGGATTCGTGCCCCGAGAACACTGGACCCGCGGCCGCGCGGACAGTCTGTTCGTCATCGCGGAGAAGCGGTCTCTCAGCTCCACCGGCTCGTCAGCTGCCGCCAGCTGAACGCGGGCTCCCAGCGCACCGTCGACATCGCCGCGGGTCCGCGCTCACGTTGGTCCCACGGCGGGCGCTACTGCTCACCCCGCGGCATGGCCCGGCGCACGGCGGGATCGAAGCTGCTCGCCACCCACTCGCCCTGAGCCGTGTTCCAGTGCGAGAAGAAAAGCCTGATCGCGGGGTCGGGGTGCAGCGCAAGGCGCTCGGGGAACAGGTTCCAGTCGGTGAGTACGGGTGACGGCGGGCGCATGTAGCGGTCCGTCGTCGGCAGGCTGCTGCGCAGCCAGCCGCCGCGGGCGTAGTACTGGTGCCAGGTGCGCCGCATGCGTTCGCCGTCGCCGTCGAGTCGGGTGTGGAAAATCGCCGTGTCGTAGAGCACGCAGGTTCCGGCAGGACCGTATATGGGCACCTCCGAGTAATGCTCACCGAGGCCGGCCTGTGCCTCGGCGAGGGTCTCGAAACGGTTACTGCGCGGCACGACGCAGAAGGCCGGCGCGCCGCGCTCCACGTCGCTCAGATAATGGATCGCGCACAGCCAGTCGCAGGGCATGTACGGATCGCGCGTCAGGCGGTCGGCGACGACGGCGTCATGGTGAAAGTTCATCGCGCCGATGCCCGCACCGGCCGGCGTCTCGCGGAGATTGAACTCGGAGAAGCGCACCCGCTCCTCGCCGCCAAGCAGGCGCGCCACCACCGGGAACGAGCGCGGGTGGCGCGTGTAGCGATCGAGCTCGGGATGATCGAGCAGCGGCTGGGAGTAGATCAGGCCCTGATTGCGGTGGTGCGGCTTGCGCCGGCCGGCAAGGCCCCAAGCCTCCGGCCGCTCGGCCTGAGTGCGGGCGCAGAAGGCGTTGAGGTGGTCAAGCTCGCGCTCGTCGAGGCAGTTCGCCAGCACAACGAACCCTTCGCGCTCGAAATGAGCACACGCCGCGTCGATCTCGCCTGCGGGATCGAAAGCACGCGCCGGCTCACGGCTCACGTGCCCGAATCCCTGACGGGCACGCAGCGGGTCACCGCTCGTATTCGGCTGCTGGGTCAATCGCACCCGCGGATGCTGGATGTCCTCGACCAAGACCGCGCCCTCTCTTCGGCGCAGCGTCGGCTGCGGTGCAACCAGTATGCCGCCGAAGCGTGCCGTCGCCCACCCACCTTGCGGCAGGCGTTCAGGTCTGACGCAGAACCGACCAGATCGTTTCGAGGCGCGCGGTCGGGCTGCGCTCCTCGAGGATGGTCTGCATGAGGTCGGCGTCGAAGCGCAGGTACTGAAAGATCCGGAAACTGTAGTCGCCGGCGCTCAATGTCGTCCAGGGAGGTGCCGCCATCGCGCGCGCCAGGTCGGGGTTGTGATCGCGCATGATCTCGACGAGTTTCTCGTTGATGCTCGCCCGCAGGTCGCCGACATCGGCATCTGTTTCCACCGTGTCCTCGAGCCGCCGGCAGGAAACGATCCGGTACGGAAGCGATTGCCGTTCTTCGACAAGCACCAGACGCTCGCTGATACGGACGCGCGCAAGGATGCGGCCGTCGCGGGTGGTGTCTACGATCTCGCAGCGACCGGCGGAGAACACGTGCTGTGGCTTGTAGGTGGCTTGATTGGAACTCAGGGCCTGCTCCAGCGACTCCTGCCGGCCCGGGTCGTGAATCGTCTTCAGCACGTGGCTGACGCCCAGCATCCGGTCGTCGCGCACGCAGTCCTGAACCATCTGCCGGTAGCGCGGCTCGAAGACGTGCAGAGGGACGACGGTTCCCGGGAAGGCCACGAGGTTCGGAATCGGGAACAGAGCGACGTCCGGCATTGGAGCGGGAGCTTCCATTGCGCGATTAGTCCACGGAATCGATCAACGAGGCGTGAAACTCCCCCGCGCTGAAGAGCAGCAAACCCACCGATAAGCTCTCCCTTTAACCCGGAAGAATCGAAAGCCTGAAGCCACACCCTGGAGCCGACACATCCAACCCGACGCTCTGGATGCTCGGCGCCTCCGCCATTGCGCTTGGCGTGTTCCAACGCCTGACCTCCTGCGGCCTGCTGGGAACGTTCATGAGCGTGATCGCCCGAGCCTGCGATATCCTGATACTCGCCGCCGTTTCCTAAGAGCAACGATGAGGACTGGAAATTCATGATGAGTGAAGCTGCATCGGACCGACGGGGGTACACGGGGAAGCAGGTGCTCCTGTTCGTCCTGATCACCGTCGTGCTGGTCGCCGGGCTGACTTTCTGGTTTCTCCGAACCTACGTCTACGCTTCTCCGTTCGAGCCGGTCAACCTGTCGCAGAAGGATCAGCGCAAGCTGGACGAAAAGCTGCTGACTCTCGGACTCAATCCGGTGGACCTGCTGCCGAACGCACAAAGGGCTCCGGACCGTTTCGACGAGACGGGGCGGCTGATTGCCGAGAAGTACGCAGAGGACCCCGGGAACCGAGCCGTCCGCCTGACGGAGAAGGAGCTGAACGCCCTCGTCGCCAGCAGCCCGGAGATGGCGCGCCGTTTCGCCATCGACCTGTCCGAAAGCCTTGCCAGCGCCAAACTGCTCATTCCAATGGACCCGGAGTTTCCAGTCCTCGGAGGCAAGACCATCCGGGTGACCGCCGGCCTGGAGCTCGACTACCGGGACCAGAATCCCGTGGTCATCCTGCGCGGGGTCAGCGTCATGGGTGTACCCGTTCCCAACGCCTGGCTGGGCAACCTGAAGAACGTCGACCTCGTCCGGGAATTCGGCGGCAGACCGGGATTCTGGAAGAGCTTCGCGGCGGGCGTGGACACCATGGCGATAGAGGACGGCAGGCTGCTGATCGAGCTCAAGGAGTAGGCAGTCATGACCATGCGACCCACGTTCATCGGGATGGCATGTTGGATTGCCTCGGTTGACCAGGCTATCGCCCGGTGCTAGAAGAGCGTGAGACCCCAGGTCTGGTGGTCGTCACATGTCGGACATCTTCCTGAGCTACGCGAGCCAGGACGTGGAACGGGTCCGCGGCATCGTGGTCGCGCTCGAAGCCGAGGGATGGTCCGTCTGGTGGGACCGGGTGTTAAAACCGGGCGAAACGTGGCCAAGCGTCATCGAGCGACAGCTCAAGCGGGCCCGCTGCGTCGTCGTCGCCTGGTCCGAAGCCGCCATCCGATCTCCCTGGGTACGACTGGAAGCCAACAAGGCCCGCGAGCGGTGCATCCTCGTTCCCTGTCTGCTCGAAGACGTTCACATCCCGCCCGAGTTCGGCTCCGTGCAGGTGGTTTCCCTGCACGACGCCCCCGAGACCGGCACGGCGGCGCTGGTCGACGGGGTGCGCGCCCGGCTCCACAGCCGCAAGGTTCGACGGTTGCTGGGTGCCGCCGCCGTGGGTGCGCTCGTGATGCTTGCAGGCCTCGCCGGCACCTGCCTGACCAGCAATCAGTGCACGCGATGGCAGACCCCCGACGTGCCGGAGCGCAGCCTTGCCATACTTCAGTTCGACAACGCGCTCGAAGACCCGCCGCTTGCTGAGATCGCCGACGTGTTCGTCGACGAGCTCCGCGAGACCCTGGCCGAGGTCGACCAACAACCCGTTGCGGCCCGGTCCGCCACCCGGGCACTTCCAGCCGCACTGACGCCCTGGGAGATCGGCGAGCGCCTGCGGGTACGCTGGCTGGTCGCCGGATCCATTTCCGGTGCGCGGGATCAGATCGAGATCGCCGTAGAGCTGATCGACGCGGCCAGCGGCTATCTGCGCGAATCGAGACGCTACGTCGCCGTGGCCGCCGATCTCGAACGGCTGCGTCGGGACATCGCGAGCGACGTGCTCGCCACGCTCGGTGTTCGCAACGGCCTCGGCATTTCTCCGCTACCAGCGACTTCCCAGGCAACGAGCGAAGCCTATGTGCTGTATCTGCGCGGCAAGGCGATGCTCAGGCTGGGCCAGCTGGACGGAGCGGAGGACTTCTTCCATCAGGCCCAGACGCTCGAGCCCGGTTATGCTGAGGCGAAGGCCGGTCTCTGCAGGGTCTTTCTCACCCGATTCGAGGAGGGTCGCAACAACCAGGACTTCGACACCGCGAAGTCGCACTGCACGCAGGCACTCGGCTCCGCGCACCGCTCGTCGGACGCCGGGCTCGCTCTGGGTGACCTGCACCTGCTCGCCGGCAACCTGGACCAAGCCGAGGCCAGCTTCACCGAGGCCCTCACCCTCAACACCTCGTCCGCGGAGGCATACATCGGCCTGGCCCGCATAGCTGGTGCCCGCAGCCAGAGGGAGAAAGCAGAGGGTCTGCTGAGACAGGCCATCCTCATGCAGCGAGGCTACTGGCGGCCCTACAACGAGCTCGGCATCTTTCTGCTGCAGCAGGGCCGCATCGAGCAAGCCCGCTCCAGCTTCGACCGGGCGCTGACGCTCGCACCGCGCGATGGCACGGTGCTGAACAATCTGGCCGTCACCTACCTGATGATCGGGGAGTTCGATCGGGCCATCGACGCCTGGACCCGTACGCTGGAGCTGAACCCCAGCGCTGCCGCCTACGGCAATCTCGGCAGCGCTTACTACTGGTCCGGTGATCCGGAGAGGGCGATGGCGATGTATGAGGAGGCCGTCCGCCTGCATCCGGAGGACTTCCGCTGGTGGAGCAGTCTGGGCGACGCGCAGCTGCTGCTCGCCCCGGACGCCGCACGGGCGTCGTTCGAGGAAGCGCTGGCACGGACGGAGGCGGAGCTGGCTGTCAATCCAGACAACGTGGACGTCCAGGTCGGTCGTGCACCGATCCTGGCGGCCCTCGGCCGCAAACAGGAGGCACGCGCCGTGCTGGAACGCGAGCGGGATCTCATCTCGCAGCGACCGGACATGGCTTACCTGGCGGCAGTGACCGCTGCCCGTCTTGGTGACGACAAGACCACGCTCCAGTATCTGGAAACGGCACGCAGCCTCGGCTACCCCGAGGCACTCATTCAGGCCGATTCCACGTTCGAGTTTCTGACGCTCGGATCGGAAACGACGAAGCAACTGCATTGAGAGGGAGCTACCATGACCACTACCATGAACAACGCAACTGTCCCGGCTCTGTTGAGCCTGGCGCTGCTGCTGGGAGGCTGCACCACAGTCAACAGATCCAGCACCACGCTGAGCGGATATTCCAGCGTGCTCACGGCGTCCGAAATCCGCGCGGCCAACCTCGGCCCCTACCAGGACGATGTCTACCTCTTCTTCGACGAAAGTGGGTGTCCGAGGTTTGCGTACGTCGTTCTGCCACAGTGCAGAATGCCCATCGGCGATGCGATCTGCCGCGGGGAGCTGAAGCAGGTGAAGTTCAAACAGATACGGCTGGGAGGTGGTCCGAGCGCCAGCTTTGGCATTACGTTCGATACCCCATCAGGATTCGACCCCTGCAGCCCTTCGATCGGCGGCAGCCATCCCGGCACAAAGATCTGCAAGATCGCGCCTGCATCGAGCTGGCCGGTGGCTGACATGGATCTGATCATCAAGTACAACGTCACGACTCCTGAGGGGTGCAGTCTGGATCCGTATCTGGTGCTGACGCGCTGAACCCCCACAACACGGATGGAGGAGCGTTCGCCCGTCAGTGTGGTCAACGACGGCGAGCAGGATCCGAGCCGTCCCGGTCACCGGCGCGGTGCCGAGATGGACAACTACATTCGGCTGGACGGCAGCTCGAACAGCGCTTTCCAGCTGAAGGAAGCCACGTGGAAACCGAACTTTGCCGACCCATCCGACATGCACATCCAGGCGAAGAACAACAATCGCATCGAGATCGTGGACGACGGGACGCAGGACAACGAAGTTGGTTGCTATACCGTGATTACGAATCCGAAGAACGCCGCCACGCCGGACATCTACTGTGATCCTTCCATTTCCAACCAGTGGAACTGAACACTAGGGAACCTAGCGCAGAAACGTGCCGTCCGGGCTGACGAATTCCGGATCGCGGAACCCGAGCGAGTGCAGCCGCTGGCCGATCTCCCGGGCCTTCCCGACGGCGTCGCCCATCTGGTGGTAGGCGCTGTGGAGAAGCGCCTGACTGCCGAGGGGCAGCGTCTCGTGATCCGCATCCAGCAGCGATACGACGCGTGCCATGTATTCCGCAGATACCGCATTCGTTTCCGGATGTGACCGGCCGATGAGAAACAGCGCTTCGGCGAGCAGGTGGCGAAACGCGACGATCTCCGGATGAGTCGCCGTCAACGCCTCGAGTTCCGTTGCCGCAGCGTCCAGCCGTTGCCGGGCCAGCTCGTCCTGGCCATGGGCCACGAGCAGTTTCGCGCGCTGCAGGTCCAGCGCGACGAGTATCTGCCGCCAGTGAAGAACATCGTCTCCCTTCGTATCGAGACGTCCGGCAAGGCCGTTCGCCCGCTCCAGAACACGATCCGCCGAAGACAGTTCCCCGGCAAGGGTCAGCGCCTCCATCAGATGACCATAAACCGATGTCGTCTGAGCCAGCACCCACTGGTCATCGGGCTCCAACCTGAGCAATGCATCGCCGTAGCTCGCCGCCGACTCCAGGTCCTCGATGGCCGCCGCTGAATCTCCACGAAACATCTGCAGCTCGGCCATGGTGTGATAGGACACGATCAGCTGCCGGTTGACACCCTGATTGCCCGGATCCCGAGCCAGAATTTCCCGATAGAGATTGATCTCGGCCATGCGATGAGTGCGCGCCTCATCCAGAGGACCCGTCACGCGATAGGCATCGGAGAGCCAGGCATGTGCCTGGGCACTCAGCCGGACCCACTCGGACTGCGTCGGTTCGATGTCCGACAGATCGCTGAACACATCCAGCGACTCCTCGAAGTACCCGGCCGCATCGGCGGGGTCACCGCGCTCGAGCGTGTAGACACCCAGGTTCAGGCTCGCGTGACCCACCTCGGCTCGCCACGCGGGGTTGTCTGAGTCCAGCAGCTGCAGCCTTTGGGCGAGCCTGAGATACTCCTCGAAGGCGGCTTTCGCGGGTTTGTCATTGCCGAGTCGCCAGTCCAGATAGCCGGCCCAGAATACGGACTGGGCTTGATCGAAGATGCGCTCGCCGTCATCGGGCGATCTCTGCAGCAGCTCGCCCGTCGCGCGGAAAGCCTCTTCAAATGCGGTTCGCGCGTTCTCGATGTCGCCTTTGCGTTCTGCCACCTCGCCCAGCAGGTGGAATGCCCGGGCGCGGCGTCCGAGAGAGTCTTCGTTCAGATCCGCCAGGCTCGCCTTTGCGTAATAGGCAATCGTCTTTTCGCCCACGGCGTCCAGCACGTCCAGCCGGCCGACCGCGTCCAGACGACCGCGCAGGTCGCTGAGCATGAACTCGATGAGGTCTTCCGCTTCAGCCCGCCGAAGCTGTTCCTCGTGGCGCGCATCCAGCGTGATCAGCGCCAACCCGCCCAGCGCCAGCATGCCGCTGAACGATGCAACGCTGACGGTAAGGAGGGTTCGTTGGCGGCGCTGAGCCTCGCGTTGCACGATCTCGTCGAGGCCGACCCCGAGCAATCCCGCGACGACCTTGAGTTTCGCCAGACGTGGGCCATCCGCGTCCGGACGCAGATCGGCAGCGATGGGCTCATCATCGAGTTCCAGCGCCGGGGGGAAACACTCCCGGTCAGCAGTCTCAGCGCTGGAGGCGCCATGCGGCACCCCATCTGTGATGACGCACAACACGTGACGCCGTCCCCGCAGACGTCTGAATTCCTCAATCTCCCTGTTCACCCACTCGGATCGGCGTGCTGCTGGAGAGCAGATCACGATCAGGAACTCGGACTGCGACAACGCCTGCCTGATGGTGTCGGACAGATCACTTCCGGCCGGCAGCTCGTCCCGATCACGGAAGAACGTTCCGAGCCTGCGCACTCCGGAGCGTCGGGCGATACGCCCCGGCACCCGGTAGGATTCGAGCTGCCGCTGCAACCACGCTGCCTGCTTGCCGTCCGCGTGGCTGTAGCTGATGAATGCTCGGTAGCGGAAGTCACTCATGGGGTCGGGCCACCAAGCGGCATGCCATTGGGTTCCCTCTTGTGTGATCCGTCGAAAACCAACGCATGGTATTTCCTTCAGCCAGGCGTGTGAAAGGCCCCTTTGCCGATCGGCACTTGCGATGGCTCGAGCGAGGGAGATGCCACAAGGACACGCCGGCATTGATCGCAGCCCCCTTTCACGGAACGTTGACCCATCGCCCAGCAGCATGCCCTGTCATTGATTCGAGATTTGCCATGTTCGCTGGTCCCCTCGTTTTCCTGATCATGTTCCTGCTCGCGGGTTGCGCTCCGGCTTCGGAGGATGCCCGGGCGTCGGCCGCTGTGGCCTCGTCCCTGGAGACGTCCGCGGCGGAGGCCCCAACCGACGCCACCGGTGGCGCGAGTCTTCTAGACTTCCGTGCCCAGCGGCTGCGTGCCGATGACGTCATCGACTTCCAGAGTGCCTACGGTGGCCAGACCCTCCTCGTGGTCAACACGGCAAGCCGCTGCGGGTTCACTTCCCAGTTTGGCGACCTGGAAGCCCTGTATCAGAAGTACAAGGAACGCGGCCTCAAAGTCGTCGGCTTTCCATCGAACGACTTCCGCCAGGAACTTGCCGACGCCGACGCCATCGCCGAAGTCTGCTACGTGAACTACGGCGTCACCTTCGACATGGTCGCCGAAAGTGGCGTTCGGGCGCCCGCCGCCAACCCGTTTTTCCAGCGCCTGGCCGCCGCCACGGGGCAACCACCGTCCTGGAACTTCAACAAGTACCTCGTCACCGCAGGCGGAGACGTCCGGCACTTTCCCTCGTCCACCACACCCCTCGGCAGCGATCTGGAGCGGGCCATCGCCGCAGCAGTCGGCAACGGCTGAGCGGCGCCTCGGTCAGTCGAGGACGGAGCGCAGCCTGGCCAGCACACCGTCCACGCCCTCGCCGGAAAGGATTTCCTCCACCGCAGCGCGCGCGTAGCGATCGCAGTGTGCCGGCGCCGCGCTCTGTCCGGCCCAGCTGAGCATGGACACATCGTTGACGCTGTCCCCGATCGCCAGCACCTCTTCCCGGGCGACGCCAAGCTCCCGCGCCAGCATGTGCAAGGCGTTGCCCTTGCTCGCCTCAGGCGCGTGCACGGCCGTGACGGCGGGAAAGTCCAGCAGCACGATGCGATCGCCGTAGCGGGACTCCATGAATCGATGAACATCTGCGGAGTGCTCGCGAGAGCTGATGATGTCGATGCCCGTCGCCCGCACACCGGAGCGGTGTGGCGCCGGATGGATCTCCATCTCGACCCGGGAGACATCGGCAAAGAACTGCGCCTCAGCGGTATGCGTCGTCACCAGGTAGCGCTGGGAATCGAACCAGGCGAGCGACCAGCGTTCGCGCTGGGCGTAGTCGAACAATTCCAGGGCGATCTCCGGGTCGATGGCGCAGCCGTGCCGCAGACTGCCATCGAACTCGTGCACCGACGCGCCCTGCTGGCAGATCGACGGCGCTTCGATGCCGAGCGTTTCAGCGACACGGACCGTGCCCGGATACATGCGCCCGGTTGCGAGCACCACCGCGATGCCCGCATCCTGCAGGTCCCGAACGGCCCGCGTCATCGCCGCGTCAGGGAGGGCCCTGGTATCGCTTCCCGGCACCAGCAGGGTGCCGTCGATGTCCAGAGCGACGAGGCGGATCATCGGAATCCGGGCAGTTGTGCAAGCTCGCGCACGACTCAGCCCTCTGCCAGGCGTACCAGCATCTTGCCGGTGTTCTCCCCGTTGAGCAGGCCGATGAGGGCGGCCGGCGCATTCTCGATGCCCTCCATGACGGTCTCCTGATACGTCATCCGTCCTTCCCGCATCCATCGCCGCATGTCCGAGAGGAACCGCTCCCGGAGGTGATTGAACTCGTACACGACGAACCCCCGCATGGTCACCCGGTTGTAGATCATGTTCGCCAGCGTGGTCACGCCTTCGGACCGGGCGCCTTTGTTGTTGTAGGCGGAAATCATGCCGCACACGGGAATCCTGCCGAGCGGTCGCATCTGCCCGCAGGCTGCATCCAGGTGAGCGCCGCCGACGTTTTCGAAGTACACGTCGATACCCTCGGGCAGCCCGATGTGCAGCTCACGAGCGATGCTGCTGGTCTTGTAGTTGAAAGCATGGTCGACGCCGAGTTCGTTCCTGAGGTAGGCCACCTTCTCGTCTGAGCCGCAGCTGCCGGCGACCCGGCAGTCATGGATCCTGGCGATCTGGCAGGCGACAGAGCCCACGGCGCCGGCAGCGGCAGAGACGAACACGTTCTCCCGATCCTTCAGCTGACCGATCTCCAGCAGACCGCCGTAGGCGGTGAGCCCCGTGCCACCGAGGATGTGCAGGTGGGTGGTGATGGCTTCGTCTTCCGGCGCGATCAGGCTGAGATCCGAACCATCGGAGACATGGAACTCCCGGAAGCCACTGCGATGGCTGACGTAGGCGCCAACGGGATAGTCCGCCGACTCACTCCGGACGACCTTGCCGATCGCGCCGCCGGGCATGGCCTCGCCGAGTGGGGTCTGCCCGTTGGACAGGGCCGGACGCATGGCCGGATCGACGGACATGTAGAGGTTCTGCACCACGACGTCCGAAGCGCCGGGCGACAGCGTCGTCTCCACCAGCGCGAAGTTGTCCGGCACCGGCATTCCCTCCGGACGCGAAATGAGATGGATCTCTCGATTGTGCAACTGACTCATGACGTCCCTCCGTGTTTGACCCTGCTCGGACTTTCATCCATGCCCGCGGCGCAGGACGCCGCCACGCGGCCCGGACCGCACTCAGTGGCTGTACTGATCCAGATTGCGCAGCATGTGGGCGGCGCCGTGAGGGCCGTTGAGCACCGCATTCTCGCCATACAGCCGTTCCTTCTGGCCGCGGAACAGCGCGCGGTTGGCGCCAAGGGGCGCCAGTTCCTGCGCCCGTTGTCGCGCCGTATCCAGCACCTCGTCGGCGCCGCCGGTGGCCTGGACGATGCCAGCGGCGAGCGCGTCCGGACCGGTCCAGCGCCGGGCCAGCTGCACCGTTTCGAAGAACACGTTCATCGGCAGCTTGTGCCGGAACAGGGCGAGTTCGGGCTCCGGGATCGCCATGCCGAGCTGCATCTCGTTGGCGCACAGGAAACCGCGGTCGGCACGCATCACCCGAACGTCATGGCAAAGCGCCAGCATGAAGCCTGCACCGAAGGCGTGACCGTTGACCGCGGCCACGGTCGGGATCGGAAACGTGATGAGCCGGGCCATCAGCTTCATGAACACGTCACCGAACGGGCCGCGATCGCCGCCTTCGGGATGGGCTGCCGGGTCCCGCACCCAGTCGAGGTCGAGACCGTTGGAAAAAAACTTCCCGCTCGCCGACGTGGTCACCAGGGCCGGCGCACCCGCGGAGGCTTCCACCTCGTCGAGCGCCGCGAGGAACGCGTGCACGAAGCGGGTGTTCCAGCGGTTCTCGCCGGCGTTCATGGTGAGAGTGAAGACGTCGCCGTCTCGGGTGAGGTCGATCATGCGCAGAGACCGTCAGTCCTGGGTATGTTGGGCAGTCTGCGATGGTGCTGCGGGCGAATCAATCGGCGTACAGTGCTGCCATGACCGAGCCGACGATGGGCTAACGCGACGAGGGAGCGCATTCGTGACCGACCTGAGCCTGCGGGAAGCCGGCCCCGCCGATGTCAACGCCCTGGTACGCCTCATCAATTCCGTCTACCGCGGCGATTCCAGCCGCCTGGGCTGGACGACGGAGGCCGACCTGCTGGACGGGCAGCGCACCGACGCGCTCGAAGTGGGCCAACTGATCGACGCCGCCGACTCGATTTTCCTGGTGACCGACGACGACGCCGGCCTGCTCGCCTGCGCCCACCTGGCGCGGGACGGCGCTCGCGCCTGGCTCGGTATGTTCGCCGTCCGTCCCGGCCACCAGGGTCAGGGGCTGGGGCGCCGTTTTCTCGAGGCGACGGAACACTGGATCCGCTCGCGCTGGGGCGTGCACGCCGTGCGCATGAGCGTGATCAGCGTGCGCCGCGAACTGATCGAGTATTACGGCCGCCGCGGCTACCTGCCCACCGGCGAAACGCTGCCCTTCCCCACCGACCCGCGTTTCGGCATCCCCAAGGTAGACCACCTGGAGTTCACCGTTGTGGAGAAGCCCCTGTGACGGCTCTGCAAGCGGACGCCAGCCGGTGGAAGATCCGTCAATCAGCGCCCGGCACGAAACACATGGAGATCGAGTTCACGCAGTGGCGCGTGTTCTTCTCGGTCAACCGCTCGCCTTCGAACACGTGGCCGAGGTGGCCACCGCAGGCGGCGCAGAGGATCTCCGTGCGCAGGCCGTCCGGATCCGGCTCGCGGCGCACCGCCCCCTCGATCTCGTCATCGAACGCAGGCCAGCCGCAATGCGCCTGAAACTTGTCGTCCGAGCGGTACAGCGGCGCGTCGCACTGCCGACAAACGTAGGTGCCGGTTTCGAAGTGGTCGTCGTACTCGCCGCTGAAAGGCATCTCGGTGCCCTTTTCCAGGATTACCTGGCGTTCCTCCCGCGAGAGCGGGTTGAGCGCGCGTCGGGGCTTCGGGTCGTTCATCGGATTCCTCACAGTACGAAATGGTAAACTGTCCGCCGACAGGATGGCGTTTGTCCAGGCATTGTCCGGCTTGCGGCATCAACGCCCGAGATATACCGCCCTCGCCGGCCATCCTAGTCCGGTGGGAACTGTCCCCGGCAACCGCCATGGGCACACGCCACCGCTACCAGCGCCATCAGCCGGAGAACACACCACTCAACTTCCACCCTGGCGCATCGGCCGGTAGCCGTCGCGAACTCCTCGACGTTCCAGCGGTATCCTACGCGAATCGCAGCGAACACCGATGATGACATGGCAATAGAAATTCGGCCGGCGAGCGAGCAGGACAAGGAGCGCTGCCTGGAGTTGCTCGATGACCTGCGGCGTGCGGCCGGTGGCACGTTGGATGCGCAGGCAGGGGAAGCCTTCGACCGGCTTCTGGCGGCGGAAAGAGGGGAGGTGCTCGTCGCCGCCGACGGTGGCAGCGTGCTGGGCCTGGCGAGCGTGTCGTACAACCTGGCGATGCGCTACGGCGGCGAATACTGCCAGCTCGAGGAGCTGATCGTCGATCCGTCCGCGCGAGGACGGAATGTGGGGGCGTTGCTCGTGACCGCCACGGTGGAGCGGGCCAGGTCGAGAGGATGTGCCGAGTACGGCCTTTATCTGGTCCAGTCCACCGAAAAAAACCTTCCGTTCTATGAAAAGTTCGGTTTCGAGAGGGTCGGCTCCGAGTTGAGGCAGCGCCTTCAGTGAAGGAATGGCGAATTCAGCAACGCCCGTCCAGCACTTCCGTCGCCTGCCAGTCGTCGATGGCGGCGAGCAGGCGTGAGCCCATGCGGGCGAACAGTGCCTGCGAGCGCGCGTTTTCGATATCCGCGTTGGCGCCGCCGATGACGGTGATCACGCTCACGCTGAGCAGAGCCCGGCGATAGTCTTCGATCAGCTCCGCCTCGCCGTAGCCGGTCACGCCGTGCTGCCGGAGTCGGCGCAGATAGAGCGCCATCATCTCGGCCTCGATTTCCCGGCGCAGGGCCGTCTCGACGTTGGTGGCCAGCAGGTAGGCGAGATCGTGGGCCGGGCTGTCCAGGCACATCAGCTGCCAGTCGATCACGGCCAGCTCGCCGCCGGTCCCGAAGAACAGGTTCTCCACCCGGTAATCCCAATGGCTCAGCACCTGGGTCCGCGTCAGGACGGCCTCCCGGAGCCCGCCGTAGCCCCGGGCGATGCGGGCCAGGGTGCGGGCCGAGCCCTCGGGCCAGATCGACTCGAAGCGCTCCAATGCGCCCGGCAGACAGGCCGCATAATCCTGCGGAAGCGAGGCGTACGCCGGAGAGTCCGCGGCTCTCAGCCAGGGGAACGTCTCGCGTGGGGGTGCGTCCCAGAACGTCGCGGCCAGGCCCGCCAGAGCGCCTACGGCGATCGACACTTCCCGTGCCGTCGCGCCGGCGATCTGGTCGGGCGAGTGCCAGGCGCCAAAGCCCTCCATCACGATCACCACCCGGTTGTGGACCGGATCCATCGCGCTCACGTAGATCTCTGGGGTGCGCATCGGGACGCGCTGGGCCATCTCGGCGTAAAACCTCACCTCGTTCTCGTAGTGGCCGTAGTTCAGGGCGACCTGGTGCATGTCGGGCACCGGGGCGTGCAGCTTGATGACCAGCTGACCGCGCCGGCCGGAGGCGCAGGTCAGGCCGGCAAGGGTCAGGGCGCTCAGCTGGCCGAGGCCGTCGCCGAGATCGGTGAGCTCGACCGTGCGGATCGGATCCAGGCTGAAACGGGGATGATCCGCCAGGGTCTCCCGGACCCAGTCCGGGGTCACGGCTTCCCGGCACGCCGGGAAGCCCGCCGGGGGCACCAGCGTCGTCTCCAGGCTCGGACTGGACGTGCAGTACGCAGTATTCATCGGTCTCCTCCCGTGGATTGGCAGGTTCGATCGTCGAGCGGATGGCCAGGGTTTTCCGGATGGCCACCTGATGTTTTTCTGATGGATGCGTTAAGTCTTTCGGAATCAATCACCTGGGCAGGCTGGCCGGTTGCCATTACCATGCCTGGCGTGGCTGATCAGAGTGCAAACGGGTCCGGGCAGGTGCGGCGGATCGGCTCGGCGGAGGTCGACTTCGACGCGCTCACCATCCGTGGACCCGCGGGGCTCTCGTCGCTGGAGCCCAAGGTGATGGCCGTGCTGCAGGTCCTGGTGGACCAGGCGCCGTCCGTAGTCGGCCGGCAGGCGCTGATCGACCAGGTCTGGGGCGGGGAGTCGGGGGGCGACGAGAGCCTGTCCCGGGCCGTGTCGCTGCTGCGCAAGGCGTTCGGAGATCGCCGCGGCAGGCAGGCCCATATCGAAACGATCCCGCGGCGTGGCTATCGGCTGGTGGCGTCGCTGGATGGGCCATTGGTGCCGGCGGGAGATGCCGCTCCGGCGAGGGGCAATCGTCGACGCTATCTCTGGGGATCAGCCGTATCCCTGATCGGTCTGCTTCTGGGTCTGGGAATCTGGTTTGCCGTGACGCCCACGGGCGACCCCGAGGCCGAACCGGCGGCGACGCTGCCCGATCGATCCGTCGCCGTGCTGCCGTTCGCGGACCTGAGCCCCGGCGGTGACCAGGCCTACTTCGCCGACGGCCTGGCGGAAGAGATCCTGAACGCGCTCGCCGGCGTCCCCGAGCTGGCGGTGGCGGGCCGCACGTCGTCCTTCGCGTACCGGGACCGCGACGTCGACGTCCGCACCATCGGCACCGAGCTGGGCGTTCGCCACGTGCTGGAGGGGTCCGTGCGCAAGGCCGGTGACGAGCTCCGCATCACGGCCCAGCTGGTGCGCACGGACGATGGCTATCGCACCTGGTCCAGCGCCTTCGACGGCGACCTAAAGCGGGTGTTCGACTTCCAGGAGCAGATTGCCCGGGCCATCGCCCTGGCGCTGGAGGTCACCCTCGACTCCGGAGGGACGGAACGTCTCGCGCCCGCCCTCACCGGCAGCCAGGCGGCCTACGATGCCTTTCTTCAGGCGAGGGGACTGGCCCGCCGCTTCGGCGCCGACGAGAAGGTCCTGGCCACGGTGCTGCTCGAGCAGGCCGTTGCCCTTGATCCCGCGTTCGCCCTCGCCTGGGCCGAGCTCGCGCGCACCGAGCTGTTCGTGCCGATCTCCAACCCGGAGCTCGATTACGAGCCCCACGTATCGAGAGCGCGGCAGGCGGCAAGCCGGGCGCTCGAACTCGAACCGGATCTCGCCATGGGCCACTTCGTGCAGGGGCTGATCCACGAGTTCGATCTCGACTACGCGAACGCCCTGGAGTCCTTCGCCATGGCGCACCGCCTCGAGCCAGGCGATCCGTTCCTGACCATCCGCTACGGCTACTATCTGGCCCTCATCGGCCAGACCGGGGCGGCACTCGAACTGGTCGAACGGGGTCTGCGACTCGACCCGACGGATGCCGCCGGCCTTGCGCATCTGGGTGCCATTCACATGATGCTCGGCAACGCGGATCGGGCTCTGCAGCTGTATCAGCGCAGCTGGGATCTCGGCTTCGCGCCGGTGGGGGCAGCCCTGGCCCAGGTGCTCGCCTGGCACGGCGATCGCGAGGCGGCGCTGGCGGTCTGGCAGGCTTTCGGTGAGTCCGCGCCCGGCCGCTTCCTGCCGGAGATCGAGACACCGGAGCCGTGGCAGGCGCTGGGCCAGGCGCTGTTTGACGAGGATGCGGCAGCGCTGGCGCCGTTGGCGACGATGCTGACGGACTACCTCGTCGAGCCCGGGGCGCGTGCCAACACGTATCGCCTGAATTTGCTCGTGGCGGCCGGCAGGCCCGCAGACGCCATGCGGCTGTTCCTCGAAAATCCCTATCCGATCAGCGCCAGCTTCGTGTTCCCCATCTGGATGGACGACTTCGGCTTTGCCGAGCTGCGCCGGCATCCGGACTTCCCGGCTTTCGCCGAGCGCATCGGTCTGGTGGCGGCGTGGGATGCTCACGGGTGGCCCGAGCGCTGTCAGAGGGTGCCGCAGCTCGAGGCCGACAGCCCGTCTTTCCGCTGCGAATGACGGCGGGGGCGGTGGCGGGATCTCACGACGCCGGCGCTGGATCCCGCTCCGACAAATGTCGTCGAGGCTGAAGCCCAGGACGCCCGCAAGCTGGCCGCAACCCAGGCGCTGATGCGGCCGGACAAGGCGGTGCTGGAGCTCGGCTGCGGCACCGGCTCGACGGCCCTGACGGACGCCGCCCACGTGCCACGTATCGACGCCACCGACGTCTCGGCCGCCATGATCGCCATCGGCCTCGACAAGGCCGAGCGCGCGGGAATCCCTGGAGCGCCTCGTCAGGCCTCGGACCATGCCTTCCGGATCCACGCCCTGACCTCGGCATTGACATCGGCTGCTTTTTCCAGACGCACGCGATGACTGACCATGGCGTTGAAGCTGCCCGACTCCTCGAGGCGGCCGGACGCGGGCTCGTTTTTCAATTTGAGGCCGAGATCGACGCGCGTCTTCGTCGAGGGCTGGACGATCGCGAACTGTTTCGAGCGCCGAAGACTGACGTAGGCCTTCTTAGGCGCGACCTCGACGTCGCCGCAGGCCTTCGCCGCTTTCAGAATCGCACTGTAGATCGGCTTCAGTCCCTCCTTGTCACCGGCGTACTGTGCGGCGACCAGATCGTCAGCACCGCCCGCGCTCCCGGCATCCCTCTTCAGGGCCTTGAGAGCAATCAGGTTGGCGAAGCCATGAGTGATCCCGTGGTCGGCCTTCAGCATCCTGACGATTGCGCCGTGCTTCGCCGCGCCGGACTTCTTCGCTATCGCGATCCACTGATCGAGCGACTTGCCGGTGTTCGCCTTGAGATTGGCGATCATCGTCTGTTCCATTTCCTCCGGAGATTTCGCCATGGTTCTCTCCCCTATCTCCCTTGCGGTTGACGTCGCTTCACTCGGCCTTGTCGTAAGGCCAGTTCTCGGTGCGCATGGATTTCGGCATCATCGGCGCCATCAGCGAATACACGGCGAGCATCATCCGCGCGCCGAACGTGACCTTGCCGGTCTCCACATAGGCTTTGAAGTTCTCGACGATGAACTTCGCGCCGTCAGCCATCGACTTCTCGCTCTTCGTCCCGGCGGGGACGTTCTCGGTGACGAGCGAGAACTCCGTCTTTCCATCCTTTTCGGTGAGCGTATAGGTGACCTTCGAGGCCGGGTCGGGCAGGCTGGTCAGCCGGAACGTCGTGACGAGCCGGCGCGGCGGATCCATTTCGAGGATTCGGCCGATGACGGCGACCGCCTTGCCGTTGTTCGCCATCACCCGATACGGGTTGCCGGCCGAGAATTCCGGCGCATCCCACTCGCCGTCCCAGATGAAGGGGCGGGGCGTATTCTGCTTGACGAGCTCGGACCAGACGGTCTCGATCGGCGCGTCGATCATCACCTTGTAGACGGCGCGGTCGGCGAACTTTTTCCCGTTCATCCTTTCGTCCTTTTCTTTCTTTCGCTTTCTTCGTGCCTTGCACGGATCTCCGAGAGATATTTGAGGCCTGCGACCCCGCCGCTCCAGTAGGCGCTGTACTCACTGGTCCAGCGGTCGTAGATCATCTGGATGGGGACGGCGTTGAAATAGAGCCTGCGCGTGCGTCCATCCTTTTCCGAGACCACCAGCATTGCCTCCTCGAGCACGGCGAGATGCTTGATCACCGCGACGCGGCTCACGTCGAACTCGCTCGCGAGATGGCCGACACCGATCCCGGGACTCTCCTTCACGATGTCGAGCATACGCCTGCGGCTTTTGTGGGCCAGCGCCTGAAACACGGCCTCCATATCGCGGTCGTCGGACATGAAAACCCTCAGTTTCCGGAGCCTTCGACCGCCGCTTCTTCGATCACGGTCTCGTAGGCGGCCATGACCGCGCCCCAGGCGCCGATGAAGTATTCGTAGGATTCGTCCCATTCGGGGCCGATCCCGAAACCGTCGGAGACGAGGGTGACCTTCGTCTCCCCCTCGCTCAAAGGCTCGAACGTCAGGACCACGTGCATCTTGTGCGGACGAACCGCCATGTCGGGTCGGTTCGTCCAGGTAAAGGAGAACATGCGGCCCTCCTCGAAGCCGAGGATCACGCAGTCGTCGCAGCCGCGGGAGCCTTCGGGCGCGCCCTCGATGATGAAGATCTCGAACGGGCCGCCGGGCCGCAGTTCGATGTGGGTCTTGAGGCCGGGCCCGCCGGGAAAGAAACTCTGGAATCCTTCGTCCGTGGCCCACATCGCCCAGGCCGAGCACGCATCCGTCGGCACGATGACTTCATGGACGATCGACCGGTAGCCGGCGGCGTCCGCATAAGGTGCGGCCAGCAAGATCGACGTCAGCGCTGCGCCAGCCATGCCAGTCTCCATCTTCGAAAAACCGCGCATCTCGCTGTTCCACAACCAATATGTAACCTAATGGTTACATCAAGTCTGGCGGCGGTCAAGCAATCGTTACGATTGCGGTTGCGCCATATGTCGGTGCGGAGTTGCACATGGCAGGGATGTGGTTTCACAGGCCAGCTGGCCTTGAGGATACTGGCCGGACCGGCAGGAGTTGAACGCAGCATCGCTGCCGGGGTGATGTTCGAATTCAATTCAGCGGAGCAGGCAATCTTGGAAGCCAACGAATCAACGGCAAAGTACGGCCCGATCAGTTGATCGGCGTCAGGTCACAATGACTCAGCCGCAGGGTGTGCGGCATGGTGGATGATTCGAAAGGATGCGGCTTTGCGAAGCGCGCCGATAGCGGAGGCGCGGCTTGAACGATCCGGCAGTTCCAGTCCGCCGCATGCCATTTCGGGTCCCTGAGCCGGAGACTTTCCACCCGCCGGCGACAGCCCCGGCGCAAGTACCATTCCTGGACTTCCTGTTTCACCTATACACCCGTACGCCCACCGCCACAGGCCTGCGATCTCCGAGCAAATCCGATCGATCTGTAACACCTGGACAAACACAGCGCGCTATGCCACCTGTCTCCATACTGCTGGCAACAAACGAAAAGACCCGCTGTTTTCCCTGTTCTCCTTGCGCCTGAGGATCACCACCGTCAAAACAGATTGACTAGCAACAGTGCAGCCGTGCGTTCACCTAACGGGCGTACCGGCAGGAGTCCCACGAGATGCTGTTCGACGCCCATAACCACGCCTTGCGCGTGTTCGGTGGCGTGCCGGCGCGCGGCCTCTACGACAACATGAAGACGGCGGTCGACCGGATCGGCCGGGGCAAGGAGCGGGTCGTCAACGCGCGCTTCAAGGCGCTGGCGAGCCACTACCTGTTCGAGGCAACCTTCTGCAACCCGGCCTCAGGTTGGGAAAAGGGTCAGGTCGATAAGGCGGTGCAGGATGCCCGGCGCCGGGTGTGGCGGGACGTACCGCCCCACCGGGATCTGGCGGCGCTGAACGACTGGCTCGAGGAGCGCTGCGTCGGGTTATGGCACGAATCCCAACCGAATTCGCCCGCTTGTGATGGATATTCCGTCGACAGATGCCAATCAAGTCCCTGGGATTCGAACAGTTCGCCGCACGGCTGCAGATGAAGCCGCGGTGCGCAGCCTCAACAAGGATTCATCGTCTTTGGCGCCTCTGATCCGAATCTGACAGCTCCGAGGCACATAGCCCCGGTCTTGACGTGTTCAGATCGCGTAACTGGTGGATTCGACTGGCCCTGGCATTGCCGTCTGGCGCCGAATGCCCAGATAGATGGGTCGGCGCTGACCCTTTGCTTTTCTTGCCCTGGGCTGCTTACACGTGGGCACATGTACTTACTCGAGTCCAAGCAGCGGCGAGCCGACGGCAGCACGGTGTCGTACTTGCAATTGGCCGAGAACGAGTGGTTGTCCCTGCGGCGGCGCTCGCATACCCGCGTGGTCTACAAATGTGGCCGTGCCGCCGCCGTCACCGAGCGGCCGCTGCTCAAGCCACCGCTACCAGCGCCATCAGCCGGAGAATACGTCGCTCTACCCGATCGTCTAGCAGCATCTGCCGACGCTGCGGAACGAACTGCAGCATCACGAGACCTCACTGCCCCGCTTCGTGCTTAGCGAGTTCCAGGACTACCTGCGCTGTGGCCGACTGGAGTACGGCTTCGTGCGCGTGAAGTGCAACGGCTGCCGGCACGAGCACCTGGTGGCGTTTTCCTGCAAACGCCGTGGCTTTTGCCCGTCCTGCGGGGCGCACCGTTTGCCGTCGAACCCCACTGGCACCGTGTTCGAACAGACCGTACTGCAGGCGCCGGGACGGCCGCGAATAGGGAAATCAACGGGTCTTTTCGTGTGTTGCCAGCAGTATGGAAGCAGTTGGGCGTAGCGGGCTGTGTTTGTTCGGGTGCTAGAGATCGATCGGGATTGCTCGGAGATCGTAGGCCTGTCGGGGTGGTTGGCTTACGGGTGTACAGGTGAAACAGGAAGCCCAGGAATCGTACGCGCAGCCGGGGCCGTTGCCTGGGAATCAAACGCCGGAAGTGCACCCATGGATACCCCGTTCTTAGGTGATTGGGATTGTTGTGGTTACGGGCGAGACCATACGTCCCTCCAAATGGACGCAATGGCCCTGTTCTGGAAGACGAACCGGTGTGCAGGATCAGCCTGCCGACCGGTCCTCGTAGATCGACTCTTCGTCCTTGTTTTCCTCGGTGATCTTTCGGCCAAGCGCCTCGAAGACGGGGATGTCAGCGTCCGCCAAGGGCCGCATGTATTCCTTACGAGCCATCGCAGCTTCGATGTAGGGCGCAAGCTCTAGCTGCTTTTGGCGCTCCCTTTCCGCCTCGTCTCGCTTGAACTCGGGCATCACCTCACGCGCGAAGAGCTCCAGCGAATGACAGATGTCCTCATGCTTGTTGTTGCCCGCTTGTTGGATGAACGTGACCTGATCGACGCCTACCTTGGCGAACTTACGCAGATGGTTGGCCAGATCCTCGGGCGTTCCGATGCCGCCCGCGCTACCGGAGAGCGCATTGTTGTAATCGGTGGCTTCTTTATCGCGCTTGGCTGCCCGTGCTTTCTGGAAGTTTGCCCACAGGTTGGTGCGGCCCGGCTTGTGGGCGCCAAAGCCGTAGAGGCTTCCGAGCGCGAACCCGAAAAACTCGAAGCCCTCGAGACCGTTGGCAATCGCAAGCTCGCGGTCTTCATGACACGAGAAGCTAGAGACCATGCAGATGTTGGCGTTTACCGCATGCCCGATCGGCACGCAGGCTTCGCTTTTGATGATGCCGTAATACTCGTCCACCCACTCCTGCGCCTCCAACGGATCCACAAACGCAAAGGTCAGGGCGCCTATCCCCAGGCGTGCCGCCATCTTGATGGTCTCGCGCTGGGAGCACGCCACCCACAAGGGTGGGTGAGGCTTTTGCACGGGCTTTGGCACAAGATTGCGACAGGGCATTGAGAAGTACTTGCCCTCGTAGCCGGGGTAAGGGTCCATCGCCAGGATGTTGGCGATCTGCTCGGTCGCCTCGAGATAGATCTCGCGCTTTTGCGCCACTGGTATGCGAAAGCCGCCGAGCTCGAGTTCCGCGGACGATTCGCCCGTGCCGAATTCGACTCGACCGTTGGACACGAGATCCAGCGTTGCAATCACCTCCGCCGTGCGCGCGGGATGGTTGTACTGCGGAATGACTTGGCGTATGCCCTGGCCCAGCCGGATGTTCTTGGTGCGTTGTGAGCACGCGGCGAGAAAGACCTCTGGCGCGGACGAGTGGGAATATTCCTCGAGAAAGTGGTGCTCGACCTCCCACGCAAAGTCGATGCCCAATTCGTCGGCGAGCTGAACTTGATCGAGGGCTTCGTTGAACAGCCGTTGCTCGATGCCCTCCGTCCATGGCCGCGGTAGTTGGTGCTCGTAGAATATTCCAAACTTCATTGGTTGCGCTCCCCTTGAACGGCAACCCATGGTAGGTGCTTTGGGTGGCGCCGACAAACTGCTGTTTAGCTCCGGAACCGGCCCGGTGCGCTCGGCTGGCACGCTAGCGTCCATCGCGAGCCGATGTCGAGCCGGTTGGCCAGCGATGATTCGCCAGCCGCAATCAGATGGTGCCGCTTCGCTGCCTAAGCTGAAAGACGTTGCCCTCGGGATCCGCCCCGTCGAGGTGTAACTGGTGCCGCCATTCCCACTGGTCCGCGGCCGGTTTGAGAATGCCGCGGGCCTGTTCGATCACGCCGCGGCGTTCTTCGATGGCGGCGACCAGAAACGAGGCCTTGTTCGGGGTGTCCTCCCGCAGGGCCGGGGGCGAGTGAATGGTGATCTTATCGGCCACGGCCTGTGGTACGGCGACCACGGAGAATCCTCCGAGCACCACGAACCCGGTTCCGCGTTCGAACGCGTCCAGGTCCGGGACGGATTCATAGAAGCGCCTCAGACGTTCGAGGTCTTTGGCGTAGACCACGACGTGAACGGCCACCGGTTCGGTTATGCGTACACCTCGCTAGCGGCGGTTCCGCGGGTGGCTGGCGGCATTTCTCTCGTTGCCGCGCTTGTAGTTGCCGGTCAGCTTGGTCATCAGTCTCTGCAGTTGCGCGAAGTCGCTCTCCGCTACCGCCTTCTCAAATCGGCTGGCCTTCGCGCCGCGCAGGGTGGCAGCCGGATTTCCATGGTGAGTAATCGTGTACCCCTCCCGCGTTCTTCGATAGGCGAATCCCAGATCGTGCGCTTCATCCATGGCCTGTGTTCTCAGTCCGGCCAGTTGGTCTGCACGCCGGAGTCCTGGTGGCGCCCGCAGCGGTCGCAGACATAGCGCTTGGTCTCGTAGTCGCGCTCCGCGGGAGCGAGGGCCCGCATCTGTGCCTGACACTCGCTGCACCAGCGCGCGTTCATCATCCGCCACTGCATGACCGCCGTGGCGCTTGCGAACGCGACGGCCAGCAGCGCCATCGGCCAGGCACCCTCGCGCAGTGCCAGCCAGGCGAACGCGGCGAGCAGGGCGATCAGGCCAAGCAGGATCCAGTCTTCCCGAGGGCGTATGGCGTACTTCATCCTGCTTTCTGCCTTGCAGTGATCGGAGAAACGGCGCCATCGCGCAGTTCGCGCCACCACGGTCCGTCGGCGCCGGCGAACACGAGGCCGTGCTGGCGCAGGAGCAGTCCTGCCAGAATCCAGAGCAGCCGTTTCGCGGTGGCTGGCGCAGTAGGTGTCCCGGCCGCTCTCCGCGCGGTAGCCGGATTCCGTCGGACAGCAGCATCACGCTCGTGGAATTCAGCGCGATCTGCACGTCCCACCAGCCAAAGCGCAAACCCGGAAATCCCTTCAACGTCCCTGAGCACCCCGGCGCAGCCAGTCATGTACGAATGCCAGCTTGCGCAGCGCGGCTTCCGACAGGACGAAGGGATACAGATCAGACAAGCCCATGGAACGGTTGACGTGGTTGACCCCCGTCGTGAGGGAGGCGGCGACATGGGTCAGCCGCTCGGCATCCGGCTCCGCGTATGGATCCCAATCCGAGCGCGGCAGTTCCGGCGCGGACAGGCCCGCAGCAACAAAGCTGTCGGCAATGTCGGTCAGGTGCAGCAGATGCGCAGCCGTCTCGGCCCAGTCCTCATGGGGATGTGCCGAGGCATACAGAGTGAGAAAACGCAGCCGCCAATCCGGCGGCGGACCGTCGTTGTAGTAGCGCTGTAGCGCAGCGACGTAGTCCGTGCGTTCATCGCCGAACATGGCGCGAAAGGCGTCGAGGAAATCTTCACGCAGGCTCAGCCGCCACCAGAGCATATGAGCGATCTCGTGGCGCATATGGCCGATCATGGTGCGATAGGGCTCCTCCAGCGCCTCGCGTCGGGTCGCCCTCAGGACCGGATCGGCCTCGGCCACGCTGATCGTCACGATTCCTTCCACATGTCCCATGGGAACAGGTGTCGGACCCTCAGCGAGCATGTGAAACCTGGGTGGCGCGCCCGGATCCTCCGGCCTGAACCAGTGCCAGCGGCCGAGATTGTCCAGCACCCAGCGCTTGGCGGCTTCAGTCTGCGACCAGTTGGGGATGGCGCCTGGGATGGAGGGGTCCGGCGCCAGCTCCGTCATGGCGCAAGACCGGCAAAAGGCACCCTGCTCAGGCGCGATCCAGTTGCAGCCGATGATCTCCCGGTTGGCGCAGAACGGCGGCATGGGCAGGAAAGCCCGCGCCTGGGGGTCGTAGGCAACAGGAGTGGCGTCGGCGGTGGCGAGGTTGTCAAACCACAGCAGGCCGGATCCGACCGGGTTGGCGAAGACACGCATGCAGGCGGAACTCCGATGAAGACACGGCGCGGGCGCCGACAACTGACTTCCTGATCGTCCTCTCGTGCCTGCCACGGGTCAACTCATCTGCCAGCGTCGAACGTCAACCCGTGGATCGGACCTTATCGCGACCCAGCATCGCGGCTACGAAATCAGGGGCTGGCGACATGAAATGCCCGGCCAAAGGCACTCGGGTGAGCCAGAGCGCGGGTTGTACGTACAACCCTGCCGACATCCAACTCAGCTTCAACACGACGGCCTGGAGTGCGAAGTTCGCTCGAACCGACGAACTCCACACTCAGAATCCATACCCGATCGGCCAATGGCTCCGATCCGGGACATTTTCAACAGGCTGCTAGCGGAGGCGGCTATCCGCTCAGTCGGCCGCACTGACGGCTTCGTAGCCCGACACGACGTCCAGCAACTCGCGGGTGATCGTCTCCTGGCGTCGGAGGCGGTAGAGCTGGCGCAGGTAATCGCGCCGCTCTTCGATATTGCGCTCGGCGGCCTGCATCGCAGCGAGCCGCGAGGCATGCTCGCTGGCCAGCGCCTCGGCCAGTGCGCGATAGATCACCACGAAGAGCCGCTGCTGCACCAACCATGACATCAGCCGTTCGGGATCCATCCGGAAAAGCGGCAGGGACCGCCCCGGCCAGTCCGCCTCGGCCAGTCTGCGCAGATAGCGGTCGGACAGCGGCAGCAGCCGGTGGGACTGCGGCGTTGCCGTATTGCGGCCCTCGCGGCGATTGTGCACCAGCCGGACCTGCCCGACCCCGTCGAACCGCGCCCAGCGGTCGATGTCGACGATCATGGTCTGCACCAGCCGCGACAATCCCTCGACTGAGCCCGGCAGGGGATGAACGGCATCTGCATGCAGCCCGTTCGCTTCGAGCCTGGCCGCGACGCGCACCCCGATGACGCCCAGCACCATCGGCCTGTCCTCCAGCCGGGACATGGCAACGCGGGTGATCTTGTCGTTGTAGCCCCCGCAAAGCCCACGATCCGAGCCGATCACGATCAGCGCCTCGCGCCCCGTTCCGCTGTCGGCCCCTGGCAGGGACAGGCCCGCCTGCCGACGCTGGCGCAAGAGCGCCATCAGACCCAGCTCGACGGTGCGTGCATAATGCGCCATCGCTGCTTCGGCGTGTTCGTATTGCCGGATGCTGACGGACGACAGCGCCTTCATCGTGCGCACGATGGACTGAATGTCACCCGTGGTCTCGAGCGCGTCGGACAGAGTTTCAAGCGTTTCCATCGCTCGCCCCCGTCTGCGCCTCGTCGAGCGCACCCTGAATCGCCTCGATCAGCGCCGCCCGATCCGCTTCATCCAGCCTTGCGCCCTCGGCAATCCGGTTGCAGACATCCGGCGCGCGCGCGCGCACAGCCCCGCGGGCCGTCCGCTCGGCCTCGGCCACAGCATCAGGCTCCAGCTCATCGAACAGGCCCTCCGTCGCCGCGAGAAGGGCTGCGATCTGCTCCGGCACATCAATGTGGTCGTGCTCGCGCTGCTTGAGCACCTCGCGCACGCGCAGTCCGCGGGTAAGCTTGCGGCGGGTCTCGGCATCGAGTTGCGTTCCGAAGCGGGCGAAGGTCTCCAACTCCTCGAATTGCGCGTACATCAGCCTCAGATTGCCGGCGACGGCGCGGAAGGCGGGCAGCTGCACCTTACCGCCCACGCGGCTGACCGAGGTACCGATGTCGATGGCTGGGAGATGCCCCTTTTCGAAGAGCCCCGGCGAGAGATAGACCTGTCCGTCGGTGATCGAGATCAGGTTGGTAGGGATGTAGGCGGAGATGTTCTGCGCCTGCGTCTCGACTACCGGCATGGCGGTGAGAGAGCCGCCGCCGAATTCCTCACGCAGCTGGGTGGCGCGCTCCAGCAAGCGGGCATGGATATAAAAGATGTCACCAGGATAGGCTTCGCGCCCGGGAGGGCGGCGCAGCAGGAGCGACAGCTCGCGGTAGGCGCGCGCATGACGTGTCAGATCGTCGTAGATGATCAGCACGTCGCGCCCGCGCGACATGAAGTGCTCGGCCATGGAGGTGGCGGCATAGGGGGCGACGAATTGCAGGCCTGGCGCATCCTCACCGCTGGCGACGACGACGATGGCGCGGTCCATCGCTCCGTCGTCGCGCAGGCTCTGGATCACGCGGGTTACCGCCGAGGCGCGCTGCCCGATGGCGCAGTAGATCGAGATGACGCCGCTGTCGCGCTGGTTGAGGATCGTATCGACGGCGATGGCGGTTTTGCCGAGCTGCCGGTCGCCCAGGATCAGTTCGCGTTGCCCGCGCCCAATGGGGATGGCAGCGTCGACGGCCTTGATCCCAGTCTGCAGCGGCACCTGCACGGGCGCGCGGTGCATGATGGGCGGCGCCGGCTGCTCGACAGGCCGGAACTCCTGCGCCTCTATGGCGCCAGCACCGTCGAGCGGGCGGCCCAGCGCGTCCACCACCCGACCGATCAGACCGTCACCCACCGGTACATCGACCACCCGGCCCGTGCGGCGCACCGGATCGCCGGGACGCAGGCGCTCGGTCTCGCCCAGCACGATGACACCCGCAAGATCCTCGCTCAGGCTCGATGCGATGCCCATCACGTCGCCGGAGAACCTCAGAAGCTCATCGGCGTACAGGTCGGTGAAGCCCGCAACCTGCGCGACCCCGTTACCCACGGACACGACATGTGCAATCTCGGCCATCTCGATGGCGGGCCGGACCCGCAGCAGAGCGCTCTCGAGCGGGGTGAAGAGATCGTCATGCAGATCGTCGAGCGTCATGGCGCCCTTCAGTCCGTGGCCGGCGTACGGTGGAGACCCCTGCGGTCGCTGCCCTCAATCACCTCGTCGAGCGTCCTCTCGAGGCGGTGCAGGAACCGCGCTGCGGACCATTCCACCGTCTGCTCGCCGATGGTCAGTCGAATGCCGAGGAGCAGATCGGCGTCCTCGTGATATTCGACACCGATGTCATGCGCAACACTCTCGTGGATCGTGCGGGTGACCTGGCTGCGCACGCCGGGCCTGAGCGCCACGGCGCTTTCCACGCGCGCCGGGCCTTCAGCACGATCCGCTGCACGCACGAGCTTTTCCCGCGCGTCGGCGTCGAGGGCGCCGAGCCGGTCCACAAAGGTGCCGGCCACCTGTCCGGCAAGATCGCTGCCGGCGAAGTCCCGCAGCACGCGCTCGACGATATCGATGACCTGATGGCCAGCGCGCTGCCGCAATCGGGCCGTAAACGCCTCGCGTTCGTCCGCCAGATGCGCGTGCCACGTCCTGCGTTCGGCCTCGATCTCCTCACGGATGTCTTGCTCGAGCCGGGCGCGCAGAGCGACGGCCTCGCGCCGCGCCTCGTCCAGTGTCGCCGCGCGGCTGGCCTCCAAAGCCTTCTGCTCCTCGTGCAGGCGGCGGCCCTCGGCCTCGGCCTCTTCGCGCGCGGTCCGCGCTTCCGTCAGCCGGGATTCGATCCGCGCCTCACGCTGTGCCATGGCACGCGTGATGGGCAGGTAGAGGAACCGCTGCAGCAGCCAGACCAGAACCAGAAAGTTGACGATCTGGGCGGCGACGGTCAGCCAGTCGATCTGCACGACATCAGCCTCCCGCACCCTGCGCGGCGGCCCGGGCAGCGGTCTCGGTGACGAGGCCGGTAAACGGGTTGGCAAAAATCAGAATCATCGATACTACGAAACAGTAGATGGCCGTCGATTCGATCATCGCGAGACTGACGAACAGCGTTCGCGTGATCGTGTTCGAGGCGTCGGGCTGCTGGGCGATCGCCTGCAGCGCCTGGGATGCGGCCCGCCCCTCGGCCAGCGCCGGGCCGATCGAGCCGATGGCGATGGTCAGCCCCGCGGTAAAGATCGAGATCACGGCAACCCAGGTTGCTGCATCCATTTTCAGTCTCCTTTGAAGTTCTCTGATTCGGCCGGAATGTCGAGCCCGTGGCGGGTGCGGCTGGCCGAGCCGATGTAGACCATGGCAAGAATGGCGAAGATGTACGCCTGGATCAGCCCGGTAAGCAGGCCGAGCAACTGCATCACGACTGGAAAAAAGAACGGCGCGACGCTGATCAGTATGCCGACGATCACGGTGCCGCTCATCACGTTGCCATAGAGGCGCACTGCCAGCGCGATCGTACGCGAGATCTCACCCACAAGGTTGAAGGGCAGCATCAGCGGCGTGGGCCGCAGGTAGGCGCGCAAATAGCTGGCGATGCCGCGCTCGCCTATTGAAAAGAGCGGCACCGCGATCAGCACGCAGATTGCCAGCGCAGCGGCGGTCGAGAGCGAGCCGGTGGGTGGCTGATAGCCCGGCACCACCGCCAGCACGTTGGCCGTGGCAATGAAAAGGAACAGCGTGCCGATGAACGGCAGGTAGCGGCCGGGATCGTCGGCGCCGACCTCCGCGATCTGGTCGCGGATGGCCGAGACGACCACCTCCAGCAACACCTGCCAGCGCGAAACGGTTTCGCCTTCGCTCAGCCGCGCCGTGATCGCCCACGAGCCCAGGACGAGCAGCGCCATCACCACCCAGGTAAAGCCGATCGTGGCGTTGAGCTGCAGGCCCTGCCAGTCGTAGAGGACCCAGCTGTCAGGGCTTATTTCCATGCCGCCCCGCCTGCCGCTGCGCGGCGCAGCAGGCACTGGCAGCCAGCCGCACGGCGACGAATCCGAGAAGCGCCGCGACGATACCCGCCGCCGCTACGCCCAGCGCGGCAGCCGCCGCCAGCGCGCCCAGAAGCAGCGCCGCTCGGGCCACCGCGAGCGCGATAAAGAACGCGACACCACCGCGGTACCGCGGCAGGCGCTGCACCGCCGCCCACAGCAGGCTGAGGTAGAGCCCGCCAAAACCTGCCCCCGCTAACACAGCGCCGAGGAGAGCGAGTACGGACGGGCTCATCACAGACCTCCGTCCGCCGTTGCACCCCGGTCACTCATCGCGCCCCTCGCGCTGGATCCAGTACCAGGCATTGAACGCGCCGAGCGCCGCGCCAGCGATCAGCAACGTCAGCGTCCAGGAGACCTCGCCGGGCCATCGCCGGTCAATCCAGAGGCCCAGTGCGATACCTGCCACGATCGGTATGGCAACGGACCAACCCACGAGTCCGAACATGCCGAGCCCATACCACGCGCTCTCGCGGTGGCGTCTGCGTGCCTCCTCCATCCGGCGTGCCTTGCGCGCGATGGCCTCGGTCTCGGTCTCCCGTTCGCCGGTCATGGCCCCGCCGTCCCCAAGTCGCGGAAACGCCGGATCATGCTGGCCTCGAGACGCGCCAGCGCCGCGCGGGCCTCGCGCTCGTCGTCGTCGCGACGGCGGAAATCGGCCTCGACCCGAGCGCGCAGCTCAGGTAGATCGTCGCCCTCGACCGCGCCATGGACCGCCACGCGCACTTCGCCGCCGCACTTCACCAGAGTGCCGGAATTGACTGCAACGAACCGCTCCGCGCCGTCCTCGGTCTCGTAGAGAAGAATGCCCGGCACGAGTTCGGCAACGAAATCGACATGGTTGGGCAGCATACCGAAATGCCCGTCGGGTGCCTCGGCGACGATGCGCCGCACGGGGCGATCGATACACAGGGACATGGGTGTGATCACTTTAAGCCGCATCGGAGCTGTCCTGTTCCGCGTCGAGGTCTGCCACAGAGCCGATCATGTAGAAATCGCCCTCGTCACGGTCCGCGAAAGCCCCCGAGAGGATGCTTTCGCAGCTGTCCAGCGTTTCGTCCAGCGTGACGAAGCGCCCCGAGTCGCCCGTCATTGCCTCGGTCGTAAAGAAAGGCTGAGTCAGAAACCGCTCGAGCTGACGCGCCTGACGGACGGTGGCACGGTCCCTTTCGGACAGCTCCTCGAAGCCCAGCATCGCGATGATGTCCTTGAGATCGTCGTATTCGGCCAGGGTCGTGCGCACCGCGCGCGCGATCCGGTAATGGCGCGGGCTCACCGTGCCGGGCGTCAGCATCCGTGAATAGGAGCGCAGCGGGTCGATGGCTGGATAGAGTCCCTCGGACGCCTTCTTGCGCGACAGGACGATCGAGGCCGAAAGATGAGAAAACGTGTGGGTGGCCGCGGGATCGGTGAAATCGTCGGCCGGTACATAGACGGCCTGGATCGAGGTCATCGTGCCCTGGTCGGTCGAGCAGATCCGTTCCTCCAGATCGGCCAATTCGGTGCCCAGGGTTGGCTGATAGCCCACCCGGCTCGGGATGCGGCCCAGAAGGCCCGACACTTCGGAGCCTGCCTGCACGAAGCGGAAGATGTTGTCGATCAGTACCAGCACGTTGCGGCGCAGGTCGTCGCGGAAATACTCGGCCATAGTCAGCGCAGCGTGGCCCACGCGAAACCGTACGCCGGGGCTTTCGTTCATCTGGCCGAATACCATCACTGTATTGTGCAGCACGCCCGCCTCGCCCATCTCGCGATACAGTTCCTCGGCCTCGCGCGAGCGTTCGCCGATCCCGCAGAACAGGCTTACACCGTCGTACTCGGCGACCATGTTGTGGATCATCTCGGTGATCAGCACGGTCTTGCCCACGCCCGCGCCGCCGAAGAGCCCCGCCTTGCCGCCGAGCTCCAGCGGACTGAGAAGGTCGATCGCCTTGATTCCCGTTTCGAAGATTGCGCCCTCGACCCGGCGCTCGGCCAGCGGCACGGGCGCGCGCAGGATCGGTCGGTGGCGCATCTCGCCCAAGGGCGGGCCGCCGTCGATGGTCTCGCCGAACAGGTTGAACATCCGTCCCAGCACCGCCTCTCCCACCGGCACCTCGATCGGGCCGCCGGTGTCACGCACCGCTAGACCGATGCGCAAATCCGACGTGGGGTTCATGACCAGCCCGCGGGCGATGGTCTCGGCCGGCAGGCTGGCGACCTCGATGACTATCTCGGGATCAGTGAGCGTGACGAGTCGGGTCGAGATCGCCGGCAAGGTACCTGCGAAACGGATATCGGCAATGCCACCACCCAGTCTCACAATGTGGCCGATTGACGTGTCACGCTCCGTCATCGATTGATACCTTTGTGACGCCGCAGGTTAGCATGGACGTCGCAGGGTCTGGGTGACAAACACATTCGGTGCGGATCACCCGCTGCGGGCGGATCTGTACCGGCAGGCGTGTGATCAGATTCAGCCGGACCCATTTCTTCGCTGTGAAACGCCACCTATCGCCGGTATGGAACCACGGCATGCAGGTATTGACCGTCAACACCGGCAGCTCGTCAGTACGCCTTGCTTTGTATGAGCGTGGCGAGATTGGCTTGCGCGGCTGCGGATCGGAACACCTTGGATCCGAGGCCGGCGAGCCGCAAGCGCGGCTACGCGACTTCCTGGACCGGCACGCGCACACCCAGCCGCGCCTGGCAGCGCACCGAGTGGTGCACGGAGGCGCCATTCTGACGTCCACCAGCAGAATAGATGCCGCGGTCGAGGCGGAGATCGAACGGCTGGCGCCACTCGCGCCGCTGCACAATCCCGCAGCACTTGCCTGGATCCGCGCCTGTGGCAAAGAGCTCGGCACGGACGTCCCGCAGATGGCAGTGTTCGATACCGCCTTCTATGCGCAACTGCCAGCGGTGGCGTCGACCTACGCGTTGCCGCGGGAACTCGCCGCCCGACACGGACTGCGGCGCTATGGCTTCCACGGCATCGCCCACCAAGCGCTATGGTCGCGCTGGCGTGAATTGCGCCCGGATGTTCCGGATGGCGGCCGCGTCGTGTCGTTCCAGCTCGGCTCCGGTTGCTCTGCGACGGCGATTCACAGCGGCCGGCCGCGCGATACCTCGATGGGATTCTCGCCGCTGGAGGGCTTGATGATGGCAACCCGCTGCGGCGACGTGGATGCGGGACTGCTGTTGTATCTGCAACGCGCCGAGGGGATGTCCCCCGCGCAACTCGACTCGCTGCTCAACGACGCCTCCGGCCTGCTTGGCGTCTCGGGCCTGAGCGGCGACATGCGGGAGCTGCTGGTGTCCGACGACCCGCGGGCACAACTGGCGGTGGACCTGTACTGTTACCGCGCGCGTAAGTACATCGGCGCCTATCTCGCCGTGCTCGGCGGCGCCGACGCCATTCTGATTGGCGGCGGCGTAGGCGAGAACGCGCCGGCGATACGTGCGCAGATTCTGCGCGGCCTGGATTGGACCGGAATCCGGGTGGACGAGGCCACCAATGCGGCGGCCACGGGAATCGAGGCTCGCATCAGCCCCGACGGCGGCCAACCCGAGGTGTGGGTAATCCCAGTGGACGAGGCGCAGTTGCTCGCCGAGGAGGCACTAGCCGCCGCAGCCATGTAAACCCGGAGGGCCAACATGCAAACGAACACGAAGCGGAGCGCCGTGGTGCCGTCGGCCGATGAGCTCGCGCGGCTTGATGCCTGGTGGCGCGCGGCGAATTATCTTTCCGTCGGGCAGATCTATCTGCTCGACAACCCGCTGCTCCGCGAGCCGCTGAAGCTCGAGCACGTCAAACCGCGGCTGGTCGGCCACTGGGGTACGACCCCGGGCCTCAGTTTCATCTACGTCCATCTCAACCGCGTGATCGCGGCCCATGATCTCGACATGATCTACGTCGCCGGTCCAGGCCACGGCGGCCCGGCGCTGGCTGCCAACACCTGGCTCGAGGGCAGCTACAGCGAGCACTACCCGGAGGTCACACCGGACGCCGAGGGCATGAAGCGGCTGTTCCGCCAATTCTCATTCCCCGGCGGCATCGGCAGCCACGTCACGCCGGAGATCCCCGGCTCGATCCATGAAGGCGGCGAGCTCGGCTACGCGCTGTCCCACGCCTTCGGCGCCGCGTTCGACAACCCGGAGCTGATCGTCGCCTGCGTGATCGGTGACGGCGAAGCTGAGACGGGGCCGCTGGCTGCCGCCTGACATTCCAACAAATTTCTCAATCCCGCCGCCGATGGCGCGGTGCTGCCGATCCTGCACCTCAACGGCTACAAGATTGCCAACCCCGCGGTGCTGGCGCGCATCCCGCATGAGGAGCTCGAGAGCCTGCTCACCGGCTACGGCTACAAGCCGTACTTCGTCGAGGGCGACGAGCCCGAGCTCATGCACCGGCAGATGGCCACCACACTGGATACCGTGATCGAGGAGATACGCGCAAACCAGCGCGACGCGCGCACGGACGGTGTGACCTCACGACCCCTATGCCCCATGATCGTACTCAAGACGCCCAAGGGCTGGACCGGGCCGAAGGAGGTGGACGGCAAAAAGATGGAGGGTTCGTGGCGCTCGCACCAGGTACCGTTTGCCGATCTCGCGGCGAATCCAGAGCGTCTCCTGTTGCTCGAGCAATGGCTCAAGGGCTACCGGCCCGAAGAGCTGTTCGATGCGCAGGGCGCGCTGGTGCCCGACATCCGGGCGCTCGCACCCAGAGGACCGCGGCGCATGGGTGCCAACCCGCACGCCAACGGCGGCCTGCTGCTCAAAGACCTGCGCCTGCCGGACTTCCGCGACTATGCCGTAGCGCTGCCGCGGCCCGGCGCGGCCGAGGCTGAGGCCACCCGCGTCATGGGCGTGTTCCTGCGCGACGTGATGCAGCGCAACCGCGATGCGCGCAACTTCCGCGTAGTCGGGCCGGACGAAACGGCCTCGAACCGCCTCGGCGCGCTGTTCGAAGTGACCGGTCGCACCTGGATGGCCCAAACCTTGCCGGAGGACGAAGGCCTGGCACCGGACGGCCGCGTGATGGAGATCCTCTCGGAGCACACCTGCCAAGGCTGGCTCGAGGGCTACCTCCTGACAGGCCGGCATGGGCTGTTCTCCTGCTACGAGGCGTTCATCCACATCGTTGATTCGATGTTCAACCAGCACGCCAAGTGGCTCAAGACCTGCCGCGAAATTCCCTGGCGTCGGCCGATCGCCTCGCTCAATTATCTGCTCACCTCGCACGTCTGGCGCCAGGACCACAACGGCTTCTCGCACCAGGACCCTGGCTTCATCGATCACGTAGTCAACAAGAAAGCCGACGTCATCCGCGTGTACCTGCCGCCGGACGCCAACACGCTGCTGTACGTTGCGGACAAGTGCCTGCGCTCCCGCAATTTCGTAAACGTGATCGTCGCCGGCAAGCAGAAGCAGCCGCAGTGGCTCGACATGGACGCCGCGATCAAGCACAGCAGCGCCGGCATCGGCATCTGGGAGTGGGCCGGCACAGACGCCGGCGGCGAGCCGGACGTGGTGCTGGCCTGTGCCGGTGACGTGCCGACCATCGAAGTGCTCGCGGCGGTGGACATCCTGAGCCGCGAGTTGCCGGACCTCAAGATACGCATGGTGAACGTGGTGGACCTGATGACGCTGCAGTCCCGGGAGGAACACCCGCACGGGCTGTCGGACCGCGATTTCGACACCCTTTTCACCACCGACAAACCGATCGTGTTCGCCTACCACGGCTATCCTTGGCTGATCCATCGGCTCACCTACCGGCGCACCAACCACAAGAACCTGCATGTGCGCGGTTACAAGGAAGAGGGCACGACCACCACGCCATTCGACATGGCGGTACTCAACGATCTCGACCGCTTTCACCTGGTGATGGACGTGATCGACCGCGTGCCGAAGCTCGGCTACCGCGCGGCGGGCCTGCGGCAGCGCATGCGCGACAAGCGCATCGAGCACGGCCAGTACATCCGCGCCAACGGCCAGGACATGCCCGAAATTCGTGATTGGCAGTGGCCACACGGGAATCAAGACTGATCATGACGACCAACCCTCTGATACGCCTGCGCGAACTCGGTCAGAGCACGTGGCTCGACTACATCGACCGTAATCTGATCGAAAACGGCGGACTTGATAGCCTCATCCGCGAAGACGGCCTTGCGGGCGTGACCTCCAACCCGGCGATCTTCGAAAAGGCTATAACGGCTGGTCGCGAGTACGAAGCGCCGCTCCGGGCGCTGGCCCGTGGCGGCCTCGACAACGCCGCAGTGCTCGAAACGCTGATGCTCGAGGATGTAGTCCGCGCGGCCGACCTGCTTCGCCCGGTATACGATACGAGAAAACCCTGGCCGCGATCGAACGGTATCGCGGCGTAGAGTGAAGATAGGACAAGGTGCGCTGTCGCCCTCTACAACGGCCTCCATTCAACGCTCACTGGTGCCTGCGTGCGCAATCGAACAGAGATGACGTCGCAGATCCTCTAGCGTGCATCCTCCACCGGACTCGGAAACGAGGGCGCGGATCGAGCGCAAGCGTCACACGGTACGCCCCTGTCCGGCTGGCGAAGGTGGGAACGATCAACCGCGCAAGGAGACCCTGGCATGTCTGAAACGCAGAAGCTGACGCTGCCGGTCGTCGATCTCGCCCGCCAGAACGACGAGTTTCGCAAGGTCATCTGGACCGGCGAGAAGACGCAGCTGGTGCTCATGGCGATTCCCGAAGGCGGGGAAATCGGTGGCGAGGTTCACGAAGGGCACGACCAGCTGCTCTATTTCGTCTCGGGCACCGGCATGGCGAAAATAGGGGATGTGGAGTGCCGGGTCGCCGACGGCGACGTGAGCATCGTGCCCTCGGGGATCTTTCACAACTTCCGAAACACCGGGTCGGGGATGCTGAGGCTCTTTACCACCTACAGCCCGCCCGAGCACGAGCCCGGCACCGAGCACTCTACGAAGGCAGACGCAGACTCGGACGAATAGGCTGATGAAAGTCGACACCGTCATCATCGGGGCAGGCACTGCATGCCCTCATGGGCTGCATGCCCTCAAAGGCGTTGATCGAGGCCGCCCACGCTTTTCACCGCCGGCGCGCATTCGACTAATTCTGCATTCGTGGCGCGGCGGGGCTGCGCGCTGACATTCCCGCGGTCCTCACGCGCGTGCGCCGGCTGCGGGATAGCTTCGTCGAGGGGCCAGAAGCGGTGCCGGAAAAGCTGGGTAAACGTGCCATTTCTGGCCGCGCCATACTGAAAGCCGCTGATCGCGTGGAGGTGAACGGGGAGGAGATCGAAGCCCGGGCTATCATCCTTGCCCCAGGCAGTCGGCCCGTGGTGCCAGAACCCTGGCGCGCCTTCGGTGACCGGATACTGACCACGGACAGCCTGTTCGAACAGCACGATCTTCCGCCACCAATCGCCGTGATCGGCATGGGTGCGATCGGCGTCGAAATGGCGCAGGCGCTGGCCCACCTGGGGCTGGAGGTGATGGGGTTCGACGCCATCGAGGGGCTGGCCGGAATCGACGACCCGCAGGTGCTGGCGGTCTTCCGCCCGCTGATCGAGGCCGAGATGGCGTTGCATCTGGGCGCACCCGCCGAACTGAAGGACGCGGGCCATTCCATTCGGGCCGCCGGTGCAGGTGGCAGTTTCGACGCTGACACTGTCCTGGCGGCGATTGGCCGACAACCCAATATCGACGGGCTGGGCCTGGATATCCTCGGCGTCCCCCTCGACGACAAGGGCATGCCCGAGGTCGATCCGGCCACGTTGCGCATCGGCGATCTGCCGGTGTCTTTCATTGGCGACGCGAATGGCTTCCGGCCGCTGCTCCACGAGGCGGCCGACGAGGGGTACATCGCAGGCCGCATGGCGGCACCGGATGCCGAGGACGCCGGGCTTTGCCGACGCACACCGCTGTCCATCGTGTTCTGGTTGGCGCGGGTTGGGCCACCGCCTCTCAGACCTGGCTGATTGCGACATCGTCTCGGGTGGCGTGGACTATTCGAAACAAGGCCGGGCCGGGCAGCTTCGGGTCATCGCAGACATCACCGATCCAGACCTCATCCGCAGAATCCTCGATCACGTTCAGCAGCGCGCACCACCACGGCTGCCGCCCCACGACGCGCTCAGTCCGATACAACCTATCCCGATCTGTTTGGGAAACGCCAGTGATTCCCAGGCAACGGCCCCGGCTGCGTGTACCATTCCCAGGCTTCCTGTTCCACCTATACACCCGTAAGCCAACCACCCCGACAGGCCTACGATCTCCGAGCAATCCCGATCGATCTCTAGCACCCGAACAAACACAGCACGCTACGCCGACTGCTTCCATACTGCGGGCAACACACGAAAAGACCCGTTGTTTTCCCTATTCGCCAACGCCGTGATTCTGGGCCGTTAGTTCGGCGATCAGATGGAAGCCATGTTTGCGGAAGACCTCGGCAACTCGAACGCGATCACGCTCGACCGATGGACACGTCGCGCGTGGTCGCTTCGAGCAAAGGAACCGATTGCGCGCTTAGGCGCGCACTGGCTGTAGGAGAGCGGGCGTTTTGCTTGTTCAGCCGGTTCTTCCTATGTGCGACAACGTACCGAAAAGAACAGCGCCGCAGCACACAGTGACGCGGTTGGCCAAGCCATTCGGCTGCAGGCTGGAGAAGCGGTCCTGGCTGAGTTCACGCTCAGGTCGGACGGCGGCGGTTGCCGCGAGGAAAGCTCCATTGAAAATCAGTGTCGTCATCCCATGTCTGAACGCGGAATCGTTACTTCCCGTTGCCCTCGAAGCCCTGACGCGTCAGAGCAGAGCGCCCTGGGAGGTGATCGTTGCCGACAACGGCTCGACCGACGGCAGTCGAGAAGCCGCTCTCAGCTTCAGCGGGCGCCTGCCCCGACTGCAGGTGGTCGACGGCTCCGCCCGGCGCGGCGCAGCGGCGGCTCGTAACGCCGGCGCGGCGAGGGCAACTGGCGATTGCCTGGCGTTCTGCGATGCAGACGATGAGGTCGACGAGCGTTGGCTGGAAGCGCTCACGGCCGCGCTCTCGGAGCATGATTTCGTCGCCAGCCGCCTGGAGTTCTCACGCCTGAACGAGCCGACCAGCTACCGGCATGAACAGGAGACGGGTCTGCAGCTTCTTCAGTTCGGGTTCCTGCCCCACGCCAGCGGCAGCGGCCTGGCGATTAGACGGCGAGTGTTCGAGGCCGCCGGCGGCTTCGACGAGGATGTTCGTTTCCACGAGGACACGGCCTTCTGCTGGAAGCTTCACCTGGCGGGAACGCCGCTCGGGTTCGCTGACGCCGCCGTGGTTCATTTGCGCCGTCGCGGTTCGGCCTCTGGCGCGCTCCGCCAGGCCCGAAGCTGGGCGGCCTGCGAGGTGCTTCTATACCGCCGCTTTCGCGACGCCGGCATGCCTCCACCGCGCAACGGCAACGCCCTCCGGGAGTGGTTGCGCATGCCCAGGATGCTGCTCCAGAGCGTGAGGGGGCGGCGGTCCTGGTACGGCTTCTGCTGGCACTTCGGAACCCGTCTCGGACGAGCTCAGGGCTCGCTTACCTACCGAACGCTGATGCTCTGAATCGCTGCGGAGATGGCCATTGCCGCCGGTGTCGCGCCGCCGGCCGTGTTTATCAACGCTACCGGAGTGCGCAGGAGGCGTTCGATGGCACCGACGGTCAGGAGATTGGTGCTGAGGTCGCAGCCCAGATGATCGGCTGGATTCGCGGCGTCCTGCGCAGGCCGTGATCGACCAGAGCCGCCCGCAGAAAGGAAAAAACGCAATCCGCGGGCTTTGAGGACGATCCTGGATTTGCCTGGATCGGGTGTTGGTGGAGGCGGTGGGAGTTGAACCCACGTCCGTTGGCACGCCACCTTCGGCTCTACATGCTTAGCTTCCGTCTATTGATTTAGCCGCGCACGACCCGACGGTCAGGGTGTGGTTGGCGATCCCGATTGGTTTTAACGCTTTGGCCCCGGGCGAGGCCGCTGCGCGATCCTGTGGACATTGCTCACCAGTTACTCCTCACAGGCACGAATCACTGGTGTAAGCGGGGTTTTAGGCCGCTAGCGCGTAGTTTTCGTCGTTGGCAACTATAACAAGTTGCAGCGATTGTTTTACGAGAGTCACTACCCTCTCGGCATGCACCTTGGGCTTTGTTACCCACGTCGAAGCCAAATCGCCCCCAGGGGTAGAAAGCTCAGTGAGTCTAGCACCAAGCGCCGCGCAAAACCGCCGCAGCTTGGCGCTGTCTCACCCTTATACTGACCGTTTTCGAGGAGCCTGGTTCCGCTCGGCGAGCCGTTCAGCAATGAGACTGACGCACTCCTTTACAATCTGGGCGCTACTGGCGATTTCAACCCCGGCATTCGCCGCCGCCATCGACTCCCGGGCCTACGTGGAGCGGGCCGGCGAGCTGATTCAGGCCGGCCGGCACGCCCTGGCCCGCAGCTATCTCGAACCCGCCCTCATCGATTTCCGGCTCAATGCCGGCGAGCGTTCCAAGGCCTACTACCTGCGCGGCTACAGCTTCTACGACCAGGGCATGTACGTGTCGGCGCTGAAGGACTACAACCGCGCCCTGGAGTTCTTTCCCGGCAATCCGGTGGTGCTGACGGCGGTGGCGCAGCTACACCTGGAAGGCCTCGGCGTGGATCAGAACCCGCTGCTCGGGGCGGCGTTCCTCGAGCAGGCGGCCGGGGCCGGCCACGCCCCCGCTGCGATGCGCCTGGGCGCGGCCTACCTGAGCGGCCGCGGGGTCGATCGTGACGTGCCGACGGCCCGCCGCTGGCTGACCCAGGCGGCGCAAGCCGGTCTGGCGCCGGCCATGGTGTTTCTCGCCCAGAGCTACCGGGCGCCATTCGCCGAGCCGCCGCAGCCGGACGAGGCACGAGCCTGGTACCAGAAGGCTCACGAGGCCGGCGCCCGGGACGCGCTGGCCTATCTCGGCTTCATGACGGAAACCGGTGAAGGCGGCGCGGCGGATCCGGAGGCGGCGCGGGCGCTGTTCACCGAAGCGGCCGCCGCCGGCAGCGCCGTGGCGCAGGCGAAGCTCGGCCACCTCTACTTGACCGGCGAAGGCGTGGGCACGGATCCCGAGCGGGCACACGCGCTGTTTCTCGAGGCGGCGGAACAGGGCCACCCCACGGCGCTGATGGGCCTGGCCTATCTCTACGACAGCGGCACCGGGGTCAAAGCCGATCGCGGCGAGGCGCTCAGATGGTACGAGAAGGCGGCGCTGGCCGGGGTGCTCGATGCCCAGCTCCGACTGGCGTATCAGGCGCTCGCCGAAGACAACCTCGACGGCGCCCGCCGGGCAGAGGGCTGGCTCGCCCGGGCGGCGGCCCAGAACAGCCCGCGCGCCATCAACGACTACGCGTGGCTGCTCGCGACCAGCCCGTTCGACGAGGTCCGCAACGGCCCGCAGGCCGTGACCCTCGCCATGCAGGCGGTTGGCCGTGAGCGCAGCCCCAGCTACCTCGACACCCTGGCGGCCGCCTACGCGGAAACCGGCAAGTTCGACCGCGCGGTGGCGACCCAGCGGGAGGCGCTGAAGATGGCGGACCCTGAGAACGCGGAACTCGTCGGCGAGCTGCGCGCGCACCTCGACGCGTTCGAAGCCGGCAAACCCTGGCGGGAATAGGCTGGGGCCGTCGGCGCCTGGTCGAAACTGGCCGGTCCAAAGCTGCGCAGGGTCGCCGGGGCGACCCTACTTCGCTTCGATGGATGGTACTGCGTCTTCGCCCATTGCCCTACACTCCAGCCTGACAGGAAGGCCGGTATCAAGTGAGCACACCATTTCCTGCGTACAAGGGTGAGGGAACTTACCAGTTCGTATGTTATGCCCATGAAGATGCCAAGGCGGTTTTTGCCGAGCTCCAGCCCCTTCAAGAGCTGGGATTCCGCATCTGGTACGACGAGGGCATCTCACTCGGTCACGAGTGGACCGACGACTTAGCACGAGCCATCAGTGGTGCCTCGGAGGTGCTCTACTTCGTGTCCCCACGATCGGTCAGCTCACGCAACTGCAGGAACGAACTGCAGTTCGCCGCCTCCCGGCAAAAGAAGATCGTTGCCATCCATCTCGAACCAACCGAGTTGCCAGGTGGCGTTGAGCTGGCGATCGGTCTGTCTCAGGCGATCTATCGCTACGACGTCAACGACGAGACCTTCATCCGTAAGCTGACCACGGACTTGACTCGGCCCGACGCGTCCCTGCCGGAACCCGTACTCCGAAAACGCGGCGGTCTGATTCCGAAAACCACCGCCACGCTGATTACTGTCAGCCTGATCGTACTCCTAAGCCTGGCCTGGTGGTCCATGGAGTCACATCAGCCGGGTTCCGATCAGCCATCTGTCGCCGTGATGCCTTTCGAGAACCTCAGCAGCGATCCGGAACAAGTCTTTTTCTCGGAGGGCGTGGCGGAAGAAGTGCTGAACTTGCTGGCTAAAAGTACCGAGATCAGAGTGATCTCGCGATCATCGTCTTTTTCCTTCGCCCATCGAGGCCTGACGCTGCCGGAGGTGGCAAAACAACTGGGCGTCAACCACATACTTCAGGGTTCAGTACGCAAATCCGGTGACACTGTGCGAGTCGCTGTGCAGCTCGTGGAAGTCCGCTCGGATTCCTACCTGTGGTCTGTGTCCTACGACCGAAAACTCGATGAAATATTCGCGATTCAGGACGAAATCGCGAGGGAGGTTGCTGCCGCACTGAACGTCGTTCTGGCAGGCGGCAGTACTCGCCAGGCGCCCGCCAATCCTGAGGCCTATGCTCTCTACCTGAGGGCCCGATACGCACTGGGGACGGGTGCAACCAACGAAGATCTGAAAGCCATTGAACAGCAGCTGAAGCGAGCGATTGAACTGGATCCCGGCTATGTCGCCGCCTGGCGGGAGCTCGGACGTGTGTATCTGCAGCAGTCAAACAGCGGAATCATCACCCGAGAACAGGGGCTGAGTTTGCGCTGGGAAACCATATCCCGGGCACTCGAAATCGACCCAGACGACGCCGTGTCCAACGCATATCGTGCATTCCAGGAGGCTTTCATCAAAGGCGATCTGCAAGAGGGGGCACGACGATTCGAGAGAGCGCTGGAGCTCGCTCCCACACACGAAGACGTGCTCAGACCGTTGATCCTCTTCCTGCTGTACCTGAACCGCGTAACGGAATCGCTACCATTTGCCGAGCTCGCTGTAGATCGCGACCCGCTCTGTGGGTTCTGTCTGCTCAATCTGGGAGAGATCAACCGGATGCTGGGGCGCCTGGATCGTGCGGAAAACAATCTCGTGACCGCAACAACCGTGCTGAAGGATTCATCACACGCGACGAGCTTGCGCGCTCAGATCGAACTTCTCAAAGGCAATCCGGAACAAGCACTTGCACTGTACATTCAGATGCCTGAAGCGGATGCGGAACGTCTCGCAGGCACCGCAATCGCTTATCACCGTCTTGGGCGCGAAGCGGAATTCAACGAAACCCTGGAGCACTTGAAATCGCACGGACCGGATACCTTCCCGCAGATCGCCACCGTCTATGCAGCAATCGGAGATCCCGACAATGCCTTCAGCTGGCTGCAACGCGGCATCGAAGCCAATCCTGACCGACCGCGGCCGGTTACAGGAATGCCACGGCCCGCCGCGTGGATGCGCTACTGGGACGATGCCCGGTGGCAGAACTATCTGGATAGACTCCACCGATCGCCTGCCAGGCTCAGCGCGGTCGACTTCCATCCCGCTCCCCCGACCGCAATGCCATCCACTCGAAACTCATGGATCCAGCAATAGGACATTCGGTCGGCCCCTACGCTCACCGGCAGGCGGCGAACCGCTGGGCTGAACGCCCAGTTTGACGTGTTCGATGCCGGCAAACCCTGGCGGGAATAAGGCAACTCTGGTAGAAACCACGACGTTTCCGCCGCACCCGTTGCGCGACGCCCTGAGGGGGATGCCTTGAGCCTGGATCAGCGACGCACCGACCTGGTGCTTGCCGTCATCGAGAACCTGCTGGCCGACGGCCGGACCACGTTCCGGCCCGGCGACGTGGTGGCCCGTCTGCGCGAACGCAATGAGCCGATGGGGACCTGGGAGGTGCGCGGCGAGCTGTCGCGGCTGGAGGCGGAAGGCGTGCTGGCCCTGGACCCGGACACGGCCGAGTGGCGCAAGGCGAAAGCGCGCTCGCGCAAAGCCGGCTGAGCCGGATCAGAAGATCTCGTCGGGCGCGAGCTCGAAGCGCTCGATCAGTTCCTGACGCACCTGGTTGAAAGCATCCGGGTTCTCCGCCCGCAGCACTTCCAGCTCCTGCTTCACATCCTCGCTCAGGCCCTGATGGATCACGATCTCCACGCGCCGGTTGCGCGCGCGGCCCGCGGGCGTCTCGTTGGAGACCAGCGGCTTGGTGTCGGCGTGGCCGGTGATGGTGAAGCGACTCTCGGCGAGCGAGCCGTTGCCGAACAAGCCGTGGGCCACGCTCACCGCCCGGGCGCTGGAGAGCTCCCAGTTGGAGCGGAAGCGGGCGGTACGGATGGGCACGTCGTCGCTGTGGCCTTCGACCATGATGCGGCCGTCGGTCTTTCTCAGCACGTCCTGGATGATGCGCAGCACCGGGCGGAAATCGGGGCTGAGATCGGCGCGCCCGGACTCGAACGAGCCGTGCTCCTTGACCCGGACGATGATCTTGCGGCCGGCCGTCTCGACTTCCAGCACGCCGGCGGCAATTTCCTTGGAGAGCGCGGTGGCGAGGTCGATGGCGTCTTCCTCGGTTTCCCCGACCAGGTCGCGGACCTTGTCCACCACCACCATCTTCTGCGCGTCGCCCGACTCGCCGCTGTTCGACGATCCCAGGTCCTGGCAGGCCACCTCGAGGCTGTTCCTGGATTCGTCCGTGGTCTTCTGCCAGATCTCGTTCAGCGGCGTGGGCTCCGGCTTACCCGGGGAGAACTCCTGGGCGATGATGCTGGTGCCTTTGGGGATGTCGTCGGCGCGGAACTCCGCCTGCACGCCGAAGGCCGAGCGCATGGAGCCCGCCAGACGCTTGAACTTGAGCACGTCCATCTCGGAGAACGACAGCAGCAGCACGAAGAAGCACATGAGCAGCGACATCAGGTCGGCAAAGGTCATTACCCAGCCGGCGCCGCCTTTTTTGTCGCCCCCGTTCGGGTTGGGTTCGAAGACGTCGTCTTCCAATTACCCTTCCTCGGCGCGTTTCGATTCCGGCAGGTAGGTCTTGAGCATCGAGTCGATGACGCGCGGGTTCTGGCCGCCCTGAATGGCGAGCAGGGCGTCGATGATCATGGACTTCACCCGCCCCTCTTCCTCGCGCCGCAGGGCGAGCTTGTCGGCGATGGGCAGCGCGAACATGTTGGCGAACATGGCGCCGTAGAGCGTGGTGAGCAGAGCCACCGCCATGGCCGGACCGATGGACTTGGGGTCGTCCATGTTGGCGAGCATGGCCACCAGGCCGACCAGGGTGCCGATCATGCCCATGGCCGGGCCGACGTCGCCCATCGCGGCGAAGATCTTCGAGCCCCACTCGTGGCGCTGCAGGGTCTGGTGCAGATCCTTGCGCAGCAGATTGCGCACCACCTCGGCGTCGTGGCCGTCCACCAGCAGCTGAATGCCCTTGGAGAGGAAGTTGCTGGAGACTTCTTTGCCTTCCAGCGACAGCAGCCCGCCCTTGCGCGCGGCGTCCGCCAGCTCGACCACTTCTTCGATCAGGTCCTCGGGCTTGGCCAGTTTGAAGCTGAAGGCCTTCACCGCCACTTTGACCGCGCCGAAGAACTGACTCAGGCTGAACTTCATGAGCACCACGAACAGGGTGCCTACCAGCACGATGAGCAGCGACGGGATGTTCACGAACATGTCCGCCGAGCCACCCAGCAGCATGGCGCCGATGACCACGGCAAAGGCCCCCAGTAGGCCGACGAGGGTAGCGAGATCCATGGGCTCCTCGATCACGGGACGTCTATGACCTGAAGTCTAGTAGGGAATCGCGCCCCCGCTCGGCGCGCCCCGCTCGGCGCGCCCCGCTCGCGCGCCCGCTTGCGCGCGCCCCGGGGGCCGGGTACTTTGCGCCGATGCCGAAGAAGCCCGCCAGCAGCCCCGCCAGCGCCGAGAGTCCGGAGGACGGACTCGGCGAGCTGGACTTCGAGACCGCACTGGAGGAACTGGAAACCCTGGTGGACCGCATGGAAGCAGGGGACCTGACCCTGGAAGCGTCCCTGTCCGCCTTCGAACGCGGCGTGAAGCTCACCCGCCACTGTCAGTCCGCGCTCCGCGACGCCGAGCTCAAAGTAAAAAAGCTT